>NZ_CP041610.2:4800000-9600000 GCF_007113425.2 Streptomyces sp. RLB3-17
TTCTCGGAGGTCGACCCCGGCCAGTACGCCGCCGTGGTGATCCCGGGCGGCCGCGCGCCCGAGTACCTCCGCAACGACCCCGAACTCCGCAAGATCCTCAAGTCCTTCTTCGACGCCGACAAGCCCGTGGCCCAGATCTGCCACGGCCCGCTCCTCACGGCCGCCGCAGACGCCCTGAGCGGCCGCCGCGTCACCGCGTACCCGGCACTGGAACTGGACATGCAGGCCGCCGGAGCGACCTTCCAGGACGCGGAGGCGGTGGTCGACGGCACCCTCGTGTCCGCCCGCGCCTGGCCGGACCACCCGGCCTGGATGCGCGAGTTCCTCAAGGTACTGAGGGCGAAGGCACCGGTGGGCTGAACGACTCGGGGGCGATGACGTGGGAGGTGTGAGCCGGGTACGCGGCTCAGCGCCGACGAGATCGGAGCCGGGTAGGCAGCTCAGCACCAGCGAGATCGGAGCCGGGTAAGCGGCTGCCCCGCCGGCGAGGGGCGCCGCACACCCCGGGCGGCGGGCGCGGACGGCAGGCCTACGCCGCCATCAGTCGCTCGGCCTCCTCGACCGCCTCCTCCAGGCTGTCCACCACGGGCACGCCGACCCCTTCGAGGCTGGCGCGACTGTGCGAACCGCCGGTGTAGAGCACGGCGCGCGCCCCCACGTGCAGGGCGGCCACCGCGTCGTCGGCGGCGTCCCCGATCACCACCGTGCGCTCCGGGTCCACGCCCGCGAGCGAGCCTATGTGCCGCACCATGTGCTCGGCCTTGCTCCCGCCGGACGGCCCGACCCGCCCCTCCACGCGCACGAAGTGCGGCTCGATCCCGAACCCCCGCACCAGCGGCACCAGTTCCTCGTGCACATACATGCTCAACAGCGACTGGCTGCGCCCCGCCGACCGCCAGTCCGCGAGCAACGTCGACGCCCCCTCGGTGAGCTCGCACGTCACACGGTGCTCCGCGTAGTACCGATGGAAGGTGTCGTCCATGACCTCCCACTCGGCATCGGTCGGCAGCCGCCCCATCAGCCGCTCGTAGAACTTAGGCACCGGCACGCAGTACAACTCCCGGTACCGCTCGAGCGTGAGCGGCTCCAACCCCAACTCGGCGAACGCCGCGTTCGTCGCTCCGATGATCGCGGCGTTGTCGTGGAACAGCGTCCCGTTCCAGTCCCACACGATGTGCGCTGCTGCGCCCTGCTTCCCCATACCAAGAAACTACCCGCCCGCACTGACAACGCCCCTCGGCGCAGGCTCAGTCCTCCAGCCCCACCAGGTTGGGAATCTCCTGCGTCGCGAACCACAACAACTCGTGGTCCTCGGCCCCGTCCACGATGAACTGCGCGTCGTCGTCCCCGTGATCGGCCGCCCCGAGCGCGTCCACGGCGGCCGAGACGTCCTCCCCGGCGTCATCGGCGTCCACGTGCACCGCGGCCGCCTTGGACAGGGCCACGGGCCCCGACACCCGCACCTCACCGAGCGCCACCGGATCGAGTCCCCGGTCGGGATCGGCGACCGCGGCCCGGTCGGGAACGTCGACCGCGACGACCACCCGCCGCCGCACGGCCCCCGGCTCCCCCGCGAGCAACCGCAGCGAAGCCAGCGCGGCCCGGTTCAGCGCCGCGTACTCGAGTTCTTCGATGTCGTCGGAGAGGTACCACTCGCGCAACGCGGGCGTGACGGCGTACGCGACGACCGGTCCCGCCGCCAGCTCCCCCGTCTTGTACGCCTCGGCGAGACCGGAGAGGGTCAGGGGGACGTAGACGCGCATGGCTGGCCGCTTTCGTAGTCGGGAGGGTTCCCGGGTCGGAGGGCTCCCGAAAGGGCGGTCCCGCGCCTCCCGGGAAGGCCTTCAGGATACGTGCGGGCGTCCCCTTTCGGGTCCCGGTCCCTCCCCCGTACGGCGTCCACCCCCGGCCCGCGATTCACCCGGAACATCCCTTCCCCGCCGGGCCTCCCACCCCTCCCGCTCACTCTGATAGGTGAACCTTCCTGCCGCCGCGGCGCGCACCCGGCGTCCTTGCGGGGACCTGCTCCCGCCTCGTAGAAGATCCCCAACACGAAGTTACCGCCCGGTATCGACCGGTCGCGGTGAGCGGGGCCGACGCTGAACGGGGACGACGCATGAACAAGGTGATGACCAGGACGAAGCGCCGCCCGGGCACCCGCCCACCCGGCCGCCACGACACCCGCCGCCCCGGCACCACCCCACCGCGCACCCCGGGCGCAGGCGCACCCCGCCCGGCCCCGGGAGACAGCCCACCGCAGGCACCCGCACCGCAGGCACCCCCGGAGGAGGCCGCATCCCGTACCCGCCTCCTGTCCCCACGGCCGTCGCCGCCGTCCTCGTCGCCGTCCTCACCGCCGCCGCAGCCCCGCCCCACCGACCTCTTCGCCGAGCGCCTCCTCGCCGTGCTCAGCGGCCAACGCCCCGTCCACTGCATGCTGCGCCACACCGCGGGCCGGGCCTACGACGAGCTGGCCTGGCTCGCCGAACGCGGCCCCCTGCGCACCCGCGGCGCCCGCCCGGTCGTCCGCGACATCGGCTACTACGTGCCGCGGCCCGGCGCGATCGAGGCCTTCGCCCGCATCGGCGCGGGCGACCGGCTCCGCGCGATGGCCTTCCGCCTGGAACAGGGCCCCGACCTCCGCTGGCGCTGCACGGCGGTGGAACTGGGCGGACCCCGCATGCCCCGCCCGGACGACGACTGAGCAGCCCCTGGGTCCCTGAACCCCCGCTGACCGACGCGAAGGGCCGGACACCCACAGGTGCCCGGCCCTTCACCGCTTCTCAGCGCTCATCGGCTCTCGCGAGCCGATCGGTCACTTCTTGCGGCGCCGCCCGTTGCTCTTCAGCTGCTTGCGGCGCTCCGCGCGCGTGAGGCCGTCCGCCTCGGAACGCACGGGCTCGTCGTCGTCGTTGGCGAAGTCGCCCTCGACGATGCCGCCCTCACCGTCCACGGTCGGCGCGGAGAAGTGCAGCCGGTCGGGACGCTGCGGGGCGTCGAGCCCCTTGGCGCGGATCTCGGGACGCGCACCCGCGGGCACGACGTCCTCCCTCTTCTCCAGCGACGGCGCGGCGTCCTCGACCGGGACCTCCTCGACCTGCTGCTCGACCTGAACCTCCAGGTTGAACAGGTAGCCGACGGACTCCTCCTTGATGCCGTCCATCATGGCGGAGAACATGTCGAAGCCCTCGCGCTGGTACTCGACCAGCGGGTCCTTCTGCGCCATGGCACGCAGGCCGATGCCCTCCTGGAGATAGTCCATCTCGTAGAGGTGCTCGCGCCACTTGCGGTCGAGGACCGACAGGACGACCCGCCGCTCCAGCTCCCGCATGATCTCGGAGCCGAGCTGCTCCTCACGGGCCGCGTACTGCTCGTGGATGTCGTCCTTGATGGACTCGGAGATGAACTCGGCGGTCAGACCGGCACGGTCGCCGGCCGCCTCCTCCAGCTCGTCGACGGTGACCTTCACCGGGTAGAGCTGCTTGAAGGCGCCCCACAGCCGGTCCAGGTCCCACTCCTCGGCGAAGCCCTCGGCGGTCTCGGCCGCGATGTAGGCGTCGATCGTGTCGTCCATGAAGTGCTGGATCTGCTCCTGGAGGTCCTCGCCCTCCAGGACGCGGCGGCGCTCGCCGTAGATGACCTCGCGCTGCCGGTTGAGCACCTCGTCGTACTTCAGAACGTTCTTGCGCGTCTCGAAGTTCTGCTGCTCGACCTGCGACTGGGCGGAGGCGATCGCGCGCGTGACCATCTTGTTCTCGATCGGCACGTCGTCCGGCACGTTGGCCATCGACATCACGCGCTCGACCATCTGGGCCTTGAACAGGCGCATCAGGTCGTCACCGAGCGACAGGTAGAAGCGGGACTCGCCCGGGTCGCCCTGACGGCCGGAACGACCGCGCAGCTGGTTGTCGATACGACGCGACTCGTGGCGCTCGGTGCCCAGCACGTAGAGCCCGCCGAGCTCCTTGACCTCTTCGAACTCCGCCTTGACGGCCTGCTCGGCCTTCTCCAGGGCGGCGGGGAGGGCTGCGGCCCACTCCTCGATGTGCTCCTCGGGGTCGAGGCCACGCTGACGCAGCTCCGCCTCGGCGAGGTCATCGGGGTTGCCGCCGAGCTTGATGTCCGTGCCTCGACCGGCCATGTTCGTGGCGACGGTCACAGCGCCCCGGCGGCCGGCCTGGGCGATGATCGGGGCCTCACGGTCGTGCTGCTTCGCGTTCAGCACCTCGTGCTGGATGCCCCGCTTCGAGAGCTGCTGCGAAAGGTACTCGGACTTCTCGACCGACGTCGTACCGACGAGGATCGGCTGGCCCTTCTCGTGCTTCTCGGCGATGTCGTCGACCACCGCGTCGAACTTGGCGACCTCGGTGCGGTAGATCAGGTCCGACTGGTCCTTGCGGACCATCGGCTTGTTGGTCGGGATCGGGACGACGCCGAGCTTGTAGATCTGGTGGAACTCGGCGGCCTCGGTCATCGCCGTACCGGTCATGCCGGAGAGCTTGCCGTAGAGGCGGAAGAAGTTCTGCAGGGTGATCGTGGCGAGCGTCTGGTTCTCGTCCTTGATGTCCACCCCTTCCTTCGCCTCGATCGCCTGGTGCATGCCCTCGTTGTAGCGGCGGCCGGCGAGGATACGGCCGGTGTGCTCGTCGACGATCATGACTTCGCCGTCGATGACGACGTAGTCCTTGTCCTTCTTGAAGAGCTCCTTGGCCTTGATGGCGTTGTTCAGGTAGCCCACCAGCGGCGTGTTCACCGACTCGTACAGGTTGTCGATGCCCAGCCAGTCCTCGACCTTGGCGACGCCGGGCTCGTGGATGGCGACGGTGCGCTTCTTCTCGTCGACCTCGTAGTCCCCGGTCTCCTCGATGCCCTTGAGGGGGTTGCCGGCCTCGCCCTTCTTCAGCCGGGTGACCAGCTTGGCGAAGTCGCCGTACCACTTGGTGGCCTGGTCGGCCGGGCCGGAGATGATGAGCGGCGTACGGGCCTCGTCGACGAGGATGGAGTCGACCTCGTCGACGATCGCGAAGTTGTGGCCCCGCTGGACGAGTTCGTCCTGCGACCAGGCCATGTTGTCGCGCAGGTAGTCGAAGCCGAACTCGTTGTTCGTGCCGTACGTGATGTCGCACGCGTACTGCTCACGGCGCTGGGCCGGCGTCATGTTGGCGAGGATGCAGCCGACGGTCAGACCCAGGAACTTGTGGACGCGACCCATCATCTCGGAGTCGCGCTCGGCCAGATAGTCGTTGACCGTGATCAGGTGAACGCCGTCTCCGGAGAGGGCGTTCAGATACGCGGGCAGCGTGCCGACGAGGGTCTTGCCCTCGCCGGTCTTCATCTCCGCGACGTAGCCGAGGTGGAGCGCGGCGCCACCCATCATCTGCACGTCGTAGTGACGCTGTCCGAGGACGCGCTTGGCGGCCTCACGCACGGTGGCGAAGGCCTCGGGGAGCAGGTCGTCCAGGCTCTCCCCATCCGCATACCGCTGCTTGTACTCATCAGTGAGGGCGCGCAGCTCGGCGTCGGAGAGGTCGACGAAGTCCTCTTCGATGGAGTTGACCTGGTCCGCGATGCGGTGCAGCTTGCGCAGGATCTTGCCTTCGCCTGCACGCATGATCTTCGAGAGGACGGACACGGGGGTTTGTCTCCTTGCCGGTCGGGCCTGGGACGGTCGGGTTCAATGTCAGATTCAAATCACAGCTTGAGCAACGGCCATCGTAAGCGAGGACCCCACCGCGCCGGGAGGTCTGCCAGTGACAGCCACTAGGACAACGGACAGGGGTTGCGGAAGGTGCCGCGTCCGCGCTGCGAAAAGTAACCGAACCGTCACTCGCCGCAAAGGAATGGCGCCCTTTCGGTGGTCCTAGCAGAATCGGCCGATGGACCCCGTCACGCTGACCACCGACCGGCTGCTCCTGCGCGCCGTGGACTCGCACGACACCGACTCGGTGTACGAAGCAGTCCAGGACCCCGACATCCAGCGCTGGACCACGATCCCCTCGCCCTATCTCCGCGAGCACGCGACGGGCTTCACGGACCAGATGGTGCCGGGCGGCTGGGCGGACGGCTCCATGTTCACCTTCGGTGCCTTCCTCCTGTCGGGGGACCTGGCGGGCATGCTCTCCATCAGCATGCGTTCACTCGGCGTCGGCGAGGTCGGCTTCTGGGCGGCCAAGGAGCACCGCGGCAACGGCTACATCACCGAGGCCACCCTCACCGCCGCCCGCTGGGCCTTCACCAGCCTCGCCGTCGACCGCCTGGAATGGCGCGCCGAGGTCGGCAACAAGGGCTCCCGCGCGGTCGCCGAACGCGCCGGCTTCACCCTGGAAGGCACCCTCCGCTCCGCCCTCAACAACAAGGGCGTACGCCGAGACTGCTGGATCGGCTCCCTACTCCCCTCAGACCTGGGCCTGCCCTCAACGGCCCCATACCTGCCCGCCCCACCCTCCACTCCGTAGCTCCCCAGGAGGGTGCAGGGCATAGGGGCCCCGCGGGGGCGGGCGCACTGCCCTGGCGGAAGCTGGGGTAAGACGAAGCCCCCGCCGGGGTCCGGGGCCGGGCCCGTGACGCGGTGCAGGAGCGCAGCCTCGCCAGAGTCCGAGGCCGGAGCCCCTGGCGGGGTCCGGGGGCGAAGCCCCTGCCGGGGTCCGGGGCCGGGCCCGTGACGCGGTGCAGGGGCGCAGCCCCGTCAGGGTGCAGGGGCGCAGCCCCGCCGGGGGTCCGGGGCGGAGCCCCTGGGATGGGTCGGGTAGGGGCGGCGGGGGCGAGTCCACTGTCAGTGGCACCGCCTACCGTGTGGAACATGACGAGCCTCCCGCGTCCCACCACCGACCTCTCCGCCGAAGAAGCCCGCCGCATAGCCCTACGGGCCCAGGGCTTCCTGGGCGCCCCCGACCGCAGGGCCGGCGTCCGCGGAATCCTGCGACACCTCGGCGCGGTCCAGCTCGACACGATCTCCGTCCTGGCCCGCTCCCACGAGCTCATCCCGTACGCCCGCCTGGGCGCGGTAAGCCGCAAAACCGTCGACCAGGCCTACTGGACCGACACCCACGCCTTCGAGTACTGGTCCCACGCCGCCTGCATCCTCCCCGTCGAGGAATGGCCCCACTTCGCCTTCCGCCGCCGCGCCTACCGCTCCCGCCCGCACTGGAACCACGACCTGCCGGACGGCACCTACGACCAGGTCATCAAGCAGCTCCGCACGGAAGGCCCCCTCACGGCCACGGAGTTGGGCGGCGCGAAGAAGACCAGCGAGTGGTGGGACTGGTCGGGCACCAAGGTGGCCGTGGAGCGCGCGCTGATGTACGGCGAGGTGGTGTGCACGGAGCGCCGCGGCTGGAAGCGCGTGTACGACCTCGCCGAGCGCGCCGTCCCCGAGGCCCTGCTCCACGACGAGCTGGACGACACGGAGTGCCTGCGCCGTCTGGTCGGCCTGGCCGGCAAGTCCCTGGGCGTCGGCACGCGCGCGGACATCGCCGACTATCACCGTCTCAAGGGCGAGCAGGTCGACGCGGTGATCGCGGACTCGGGCCTGGTCCCGGTGACGGTGGAGGGCTGGGGCAAGCCCGCGTGGGCGGACCCGGCGGCCCTGGAGACACCGCCGCGCGGCCGCCACCGTACGACGCTGCTGTCCCCGTTCGACTCACTCATCTGGGAGCGGGCCCGCACGGAGCGGATCTTCGGCTTCACCCACCGCCTGGAGGCGTACACGCCCAAGCCGAAGCGGGTGTACGGCTACTTCGCGATGCCGGTCCTCGCCGGGGGCCGGCTCGTCGGCCGCGTGGACCCCGCCCGCGAGGGCCGCACCCTGGTCGCCAAACAGGTCACGTTGGACGGCGCCAAGGCGGTCCCTGCCGTGGCCCAGGCCCTCCTGGAGGCAGCGAGCTGGGTGGACTGCACAAACGTACGCGTGGAACGGGTGGACGCCCCGGACCTCCGCGAGCCCCTCGCGAAGGAACTCACCCGCGCACTGGCCTGACCTGACCGGCCAACCTCACTGGCCGACCTGACTGGCCTCACGCAGGCTCACCGGATCTCGAGGATCTTCTCCCGCATCGCGTAGACCACCGCCTCCATCCTGGAGTGCAGCTGCAGCTTCTCCAGGATGTTGCGCACATGGTTCTTCACGGTGTTCTCGGAGATGAACAACTCCTTGGCGATGTCCCGGTTGTTCATCCCGGTCGCGACGAGTTTGAGAACCTCCAGCTCGCGATCCGTGAGCCGCGGCGCGGGCACGAGCCGGCGCTCGTCCGTCCGCTGAATCATCGACTTGAACTCGGTGAGAAGTTTCGACGCCATCGACGGGCTGATCTGCGACTGCCCGTCCGCCACCGCGCGAATGGCCGTGGCCACCTCGTCCGTGGAGATCTCCTTGAGGAGATAACCGGTAGCGCCCGCCTTGATCGCGTCGTAGAGATCGGCTTCCTCGTCGCTGATCGTCAACATGATGATCTTCGCGCTCGGAGCCACCTCCTTGATGGAGGTGCACGCCTCGATGCCGCCCCGCTTCGGCATACGTACGTCCATCAGCACGATGTCAGGAAGCAGGTCGGCCGCCTTGTCGACCGCCTCCGCCCCGTCACCCGCCTCGCCGACGACCTGGATGTCCTCCTCGGCCGCGAGCACGATCTCCAGGCCGCGGCGGAAGAGGGCATGGTCGTCCACGACGAGGACCCGAATGGGCTCCTTGCGTGGAGAGCCCGCGTCCGGGCCCATGCCGACGACGCCGCCGTCGGCATCCCCGTCACGCATCGGTCCGAAGCTGTCCGGCATCGTTCCTCCCCCTGAAGGCCGTGGCCTGCGTTCCTGTGCCATTGCCAATCCGAGGCAACGACCCACCGGTTGGGGCCGGTTCGGCCATGATTCCATGCCCGGACGACAGTGGGGTGACAGAGCGGGTCGCGAAGTGGTCGCACACCGGTGCCCCTGGGGGCGCACACGCGCTCCAGGGGCACCGGCTCAGCCGTCATCGGGGCGGGTCAGCCGCCGAGCGCACCGCCCGGCGCGTCCGGTCCGGCCTGGGTGACCATGGGGTCCGTGCTGAGGTGGATGACGCCGTAGTCGTACGCGTGCCGCCGGTAGACGACACTGGGTTCCTTCGTCTCGGAGTCGACGAAGAGATAGAAGTCGTGCCCGACCAGCTCCATCTCGTAGAGCGCCTGGTCGAGCGTCATCGGGGCGGCCACGTGGGTCTTCTCGCGAACGATGAGGGGGCCTTCGCCCATGACCTCGAGGGAGCCGATCTTCTTTGTCGGCACGCTGTCCGTGTCGTCCTCGTGGACGACGGCGCCGTTCCCGTTCAGCGTCGCGGCGCCGGGAACGTGGTCGGCGACCTCCGCGGCCGAGAGCCGGCCGTTGCCGCGGCGGGTGTAGCGCTTGTCGTGCTGCTTGCGCAGACGGGCTTCGAGTTTGTCCGCCGCCAGGTCGAGTGCCGCATACGGGTCACTTGCCGCCGCCTCCGCCCGGATCACCGGACCGCGGGAGTGGAGCGTGATCTCCACTCGGTCGCAACGGTCGGCCTGCCGGGGGTTGGGCTCCTTGGACACCTCCACGTCGAGGCTGATCACCTTGCCATCGAGCTTCTGGATCTTCTCCAGCTTCAGCTTCTCGGCCACGTGCTTGCGGAACCGCTCGGGCACCTCGGTCTTGCGGCCCTTGACGACGATGTCCACGCAGAACTCCGTTCCCGGATTGCTCCGCTGCACTGGCGGAGCATCTCCCTTTTGCACCAGGCCCCGGTGAGTGCCGGAACCTCGGACTTGGTGACTTTCACCTCCTCCTCCCCCATGGGCAAGATCTACACCCCACCGCTACGGGTGATTCAGAAACCCGCAGCACAGCATTCGGATGGGCGAGGTACGGCCTGCGCCATTGCCTCACAACCGAACATATCTCGCCTGGACGGATGTCGTCACCCTCTACTGCTGCGTACCTCCGTTCAGGTGAATTGACCTGGTCATTACCTGCAACGATGGAAGTTCCCGGTCAGTTCCGGTTTATTTCGAAAGAGTCCGGCGGGGCCGCGACCACAGCCGCGCAGATCATGTCGCCGACTCCGCTCATGCCCGCCATTTCCCAGGCTCCTTGTGTCCGGTCGGTATCCACTGTCGTTGCCTCGGTCATCCGTTCCCCCGTTGCTTCCCCCGCTTCCGCGACGCATGCATCGACGTCCCCGTATGGATGAATCTCCGCCACCGCCACCCGTACGGCACGGGCCGCCTCCGTCATCGAGGCGCCCGTCGTCATCAGGTCGTCCACAAGCACGACCCGGCCCCCGCTCGCCAACAGCCGGGCACCTCCGGCTGCCACCTCCAGGGCGCCCGCGAGATTGTCCAGTCGCTGCCGCGAGTTGAGCCCCGCCTGGTCGGCCACGGCGCGCCGCTGCCGCAGCACGGCCAGCACCCGGGCCGGTGTCCCCGTGCGCCGCAGCTCCCCCGCCGCCGCAAGCGCGATCCGCCGCGCCGGATCATGCCCGCGCGCCCGCACCGCCTGCCGCGAGGACGGCAGGGGAACGAGCAGCAGAGGACCCGTGTCGGAAAGCGACGCGCGCCCCTGACCGCCCCCGGGACGCAATTGCCCGTTGCCACCCCTCAGGCGCCCGTCCCAGGCCGTGGGCAGCCCCTCCGGGACCGGGAGGCGCAAGTGCCCCAGCCCTGCCCGTACAGCCCCCGCCAGGGCCGTCCCCAAAGGTCTCGCAAGTGTCAGTGCCCCCCGTTCCTTGTGGGCGAGGAGCGTCGCGCGCACCTCGTCCTCGTATGGCGCCGCCGCGTGCACCACCGGCAGCCCGGGCGGCTCCGGATCCGGTCGCACCCGGCGCGGTGCGGCCCCGCTCAGGGCGGCACGGCACTCCGGGCAGAGCACCGTGCGAGGCCTTCCGCAGCCTCCGCACTCGGCCGGCAGCACCAGATCGGTGAGGTCCTGCCACCACCCCCGCATGCCCACCACTGTGCCAACGCGCGGGCCGACCGGCCACCCCTGTGGACAACCGCCTGTGGACAACTCCACGGCCATCACCCGTCCGGGGGACCCAGCGCGCAATGGCGGCCAGGTCCGCCGCCCCTACGACGGCCAGACCCACCCCGTACGGCAGCCGGGCCTGCCCGAAAAGGCAGGCCCGGCAAGTCCGTACCCGGAAGAAAGAGGCCGCTACCCGGGATATACCGGTGCCGTGCCGTCCTTGACGATCTTCTGCCACTGCTCCCCGGAGGACAGCCGCACGATCCCGTCCTCCTCCGAGTGCGCCACCAGGGGCAGCCGCTCGTCCTCGGACGCGGCGACCTCCTTCACCCCCGTCAGCGCGGAGGGCGCGGTGCCCACCGGAGTGGAGCCGTCGACCTGGACGTAGCGCATCTGCTGCACCCCGCCGGACTCGCGCCCGACGACGACGAGCCGGCTGTCCCCGGCCCACGACATGGCGGTGACCTCCTCCAGCTGCGGCGCCACGGAGCTCAGCTCGAGGATCGAGATGAGGGGCCGCCCTCCCGTCTTGGTGTCGCGTTGGATGCGCCCGATCTGCAGCGAGCTCTTGCCGTCCTTCTGCACGATCAGCGCGATCCGCACCCCGTCGGCGGCCACCCGCACCGCCTGGACACGGCCGTCGATGCCCGGCGCGGTGACCGCCAGCGGGGTACCCGCGCCCTTCTCCAGCAGGAGCAGCCGCGGGTTCTTCGGATCACGGTCGGCCACCCACAGGTCGCCCTGTCCGTCCCAACTGGGCGTCGTCAGCCGGTCGTCCGCCTTCGCCCCCTGGCTGTGCAGCACCGCGTCCCCCAGCGAGGCGCCCGACACCAGCGATCCGACGTACAGCGAACTCCCGTCGGCCGACACACCGGCCGCGCTGTCCTCGGTCCGGGACACCGCGGCCGACCGCAGCTTCTTGTCGCCCACTCCCAGCGCACCGGGTACCGGCTCGGGCTGCTTGTCACGGTTGCCGCTGGGCAGCCGTACGAGCCGCTGCTTGGCGTCGATGAAGTACTCGTACTCAGGGTGCTTGGCCGTGCCGTGCGAAGCGACGGTCTCCGCGCGGCTCTCGGTGACCACGCACAACTGCGAACCGTTCGACCGCTGCAGCTCCACCTCGTCGACGCCCGTGGGCGTCAGGTTCTGGAGCGTGAAGAGGAGTTGGGTGGCCATCTTGTTGCACTGGGTCTCTCCGACCCGGTCGGCCTTCTTGTTCAGCGGGACCGTCACCCTGTTGCGGTCGTCGGGCGACAGTGACGTGACGCCCTTCTTCAGCTCCGTGTCGGAGGGGAAGCTCGACGTCACCACCGGATCCAGCCAGCGCGTGGGCCCCTTCAGGAGCGACCGGACCATCTCCGTCATCGGGTCCACCTTGTCCCGCACATAGACGGGATCGGCGACGGTCCCGAGCGGTCCGCCCGACCCGGAGGGCACATTCGAGGCGAAGTAGTACTTGTTGACGGACACGTAGTTGCGCTGGAAGTCGGAGTTGCCCATCACCACGCCCTGCGGCAGCGCGTCGATGCGCCACTGCTTGGTGTCCTTCTGCAGCGTGAGGTGCACCGTCGTCCGGTACGAACCGGCATCCGGCGCGTACGCGTGCTGCTCGTCCACCGTGGCGACCTTGCTGCCGGAGAGCGTGTACGAGTCGTCGCCCTCCCTGGTGCCCGAGCGCTGCGACTCGGGGTTGGGCCCGTCCGCGAGGACGGTCGTGGAGCGGTACGGATCCCACGTTTTGCGGGCGCTCGCCGTCAGATATTTGCGCGCCGTCTCGTACTGCGCGTCGTCACTGGTCAGTGCCTCCAGGAAGCCCTGCACGATCTCCGACGGCGGGGCGTCCTCGCGGGGCGGCAGCGCGAAGACGCGGACCTGCGAGTCCTGCCTCGGCGTGGACTCGACCCCGCGCAGATCCCCGCTGTCCGGCATCGAGGCACACCCGGTCAGCAGCAGTGCGCCGCAGCCGATGTACACCCCCACGCGCGTGGGACGCCGACGGCCGCTCCCCTCGCGGTCAGCGACCACGAAATGCCTCCCCTTGCCCGAGTTCCTCGGGCTCTGCTTGTCCGAGTTCTTCAGGCCCGCCGCCGTCCCGGCCACGTTCCTGCACGCTCCGCTCCCCACCCGCGGTGGGCATGTCGTCCGGCCTCCGCACGGTCCCGGAGGGCCTTGGCACCACACGCGCGCCGTTGCCCGGCAGCGCCGTCGGATCGGCCGTGGGCGACGCCCCGGCCAGCCGCGGCATCACGGACGTCCGCTGCCTCGGCGGTGCCGCCTTCCCGCCCGCGGCCTGCATCGGCACCGTGGCGAGCTTGTCGCCGCCGCCTGAGGGCAGTCCCGCGTCATTAAGTCCACGATTACGCCGCGAGTCCATGGGTTCCAGAGGTATCGGAGACCCCCGCAGCGGCTCGTCCGCGGTACGCGGCAGCGTCAGCCGGAACTGCGAACCGCCGCCCGGCTCACCCCACGCCTGCAGCCAGCCGCCGTGCAGCCGGGCGTCCTCCAGGGCGATGGACAGCCCGAGCCCCGTGCCGCCGGTGGTACGCGCGCGTGCCGGGTCGGCACGCCAGAAGCGGCTGAACACCCGGGTCGCCTCGCCGGGCTTGAGGCCGACGCCGTAGTCACGCACCGCGATGGCGACCGCGCCGCCCGCTGTGGCGAGCTTGACCACCACTTCCTTGCCGTCGCCGTGCTCCACGGCGTTGACGACGAGATTGCGCAGCACCCGCTCCACCCGCCGGGCATCCGCCTCGGCGACCACCGGCTGCTGGTCGCCGACGACACGTATCTGCGAGCCCTTGCGCTCGGCGAGCGGCTCGGCCCCGCTGACGACACGCCGTACGACTTCCCGGAGGTCTATCGCCTCGGCCTCCAGCGCCGCCGCACCCGCGTCGAACCGGCTGATCTCCAGCAGGTCCGCGAGCAGCGTCTCGAACCGGTCCAGCTGATCGGCGAGCAGCTCGGCCGACCGAGCGGTCACCGGATCGAAGTCCACGCGCGCGTCGTGGATGACGTCGGCCGCCATCCGGACGGTCGTGAGCGGCGTACGCAGCTCGTGCGACACGTCGGACACGAACCGTCGCTGCATCCGCGACAGGTCCTCCAGCTGCTGGATCTTCAGCTGAAGGTTCTGCGCCATCTTGTTGAAGGCCTCGCCGAGCCGCGCGATGTCGTCCTCGCCGGTGACCTTCATCCGCTCCTGCAGGCGCCCGGCGGAGAGCCGCTCGGCGATGCCGGCAGCCATCCGCACCGGAGTGACGACCTGGCGCACCACGAGCCAGGCGATGGCCCCCAGAAGCACCACGACGAACAGTCCGGCCGTCGCGAGCGTCCCCTTGACCAGGCTGAGCGACTTCTCCTCCTGCGTCAGCGGGAAGAGGTAGTAGAGCTGGTACGCGTCTCCGTTGGGGTCGAGGACCTGCTTGCCGATGACCAGCGCGGCCTGCGACTCCGTGCCGTCCTTGTAGACGACCCTGGTGTAGCTCTGGGCCGCCATCGTGTTGCTGTCGACGCGGGCGCGCAGGTCCTCCGGGATGCTCACGGTCGGATCGACGTCACCCGAGGAACGCGGACCCCGCCCGGCACCGCCGTTGCCGGCCGCGGTGGAGCTGAGCGTCACCACGTCGAAGGCGCCCTGGCCGCCGCTGGAAAGGGAGACGACGAGGTCGTTCATCCACTGGCTGACGTTCTTGGACGGACGGCCGTCCGCAGTCGAACCGTCGTCGCCGTTGGCCGTGGCTGCCGCGTCCGCCTTCTGCTTGGCGACCGAGAAGCCACCCGTGGCCTGACTCTGCGAGGCCTTGACCTTGGCGTCCAGCAGACCGTTGCGCACCTGCCCGATGACCACGAAGCCGAGCAGCAGCACGACACCCAGCGACATCAGCAGCGTCGTGACGACGATCTTGAGCTGGATGTTGCGCCGCCACAGCCGCATCACGGGCAGCAACGGACGGCGCACCCAGCGCATGAACAACCGAAGGACCGGGCTGCCCTGGACTCCGCCCTGCAGCAGCCCGCCCTCCAAGAAACGTCCCCAACGGGAGCCCGTCACCTTCCGGCCGACAGGCCGCCCCGAACGGACCCCCGACTCGCCGGGCGCCGAAGCGGCACTGTCCCGGGACATGTCAGCTCGGTCCGGCCTTGTAGCCGACACCGCGAACGGTCACCACGATCTCCGGCCGCTCCGGGTCCTTCTCGACCTTGGAGCGCAACCGCTGGACGTGGACATTGACCAGTCGGGTGTCCGCCGCGTGCCGGTAGCCCCACACCTGTTCCAGGAGCACCTCCCGTGTGAACACCTGCCACGGCTTGCGGGCCAGTGCCACGAGCAGATCGAACTCCAGCGGCGTCAGGGCGATCGACTGCCCCTCCCGCTTCACAGAGTGACCGGCCACATCGATCACAAGATCGCCGATGGCCAGCTGCTCGGGCGCCGGTTCCTCGGAACGACGCAGCCGCGCCCTGATCCGCGCCACCAGCTCCTTTGGCTTGAACGGCTTCACGATGTAGTCGTCGGCGCCGGACTCGAGGCCGACCACGACATCGACGGTGTCGCTCTTCGCTGTGAGCATCACGATCGGCACCCCGGACTCCGCCCTGATCAGGCGGCACACCTCGATACCGTCCCGGCCGGGAAGCATCAGGTCCAGGAGCACCAGATCGGGCTTGGTCTCACGGAAAGCGGCCAGCGCCTTGTCGCCGTCTGCTACGAAAGACGGCTCAAAACCTTCACCACGCAACACAATGCCGAGCATCTCGGCCAGTGCGGTGTCGTCATCGACGACAAGGACTCGTCCCTTCATAAACGACATCATCCCATTAACTAAATCGTTACCTGGCGTGACCTGTCACACAGCTCAGCGAGTGCCTCTGCTGTCACGGGCGACACAGCGCCCTCTTCGGTCACGATCGCCGTCACCAACTCGGGGGGCGTCACATCGAATGCCGGGTTGTACGCCTGGGTCCCCAGGGGTGCCACCGGTATCCCGCCTCCCGCTTCCACTCCCGCCACAGGCACCTGGGGTGCTGTGACCTCTGTCACTTCATGACCGGGACGCTGCTCGACCTCGATGGATGCTCCGTCCGGGGTGTCCGGGTCCACCGTCGTCACCGGCGCCACCACGATGAAAGGCACATGGTGATACCGGGCCAGCACCGCGAGCGGATAGCTCCCCACCTTGTTCGCCACCGAACCGTCGGCAGCGATCCGATCGGCCCCGATGAGCACCGCGTCCACCTCCCCCGCCGCGAACAGTGATCCCGCCGCGTTGTCCGTGAGCAAGGTGTACGCCATTCCGCGGCGCGCCGCCTCGTAAGCCGTCAGGCGAGCACCTTGCAGCAACGGACGCGTTTCGTCCACCCACAGCCTCCGCAGCTGCCCCGCGCGATGCGCCGCGAGGGCCACCGCGAAGGCCGTGCCCTCCCCGCCGGACACCAGAGCCCCGGTGTTGCAATGCGTCAGAATCCGATGCCCACCACCCGGCAACAGCTCGTCGAGCAGCGCCAACCCGTGCCCGGCCATCCGTGCGCTGGCCGCGGCATCCTCCCGGTGCAACGCCCGCGCCGCTTCGAGCGCCGCCCCGGCGGCCTGCCCCTGATCACCGCCGCCGGAGAGCGCGGCACGATACGCCGTCTGCGCCCGGCGCACACCGACGGCCAGGTTCACCGCGGTGGGCCGGGCGCCCGCCAGCGCCCGGGCGGCATCGTCCACGTCGAAGCCGCGCACGGCGGCGAGCGCGACTCCGTACGCCCCGGCGATACCCAGCAGCGGCGCCCCTCGCACGGCCAGCGTGCGGATCGCCTCCACCAGCGCGGGAGCGTCCGTGCACACCAACTCGACTTCCTCGGCCGGCAACCGTGTCTGGTCGAGGAGGACCACCACCGGCCCTTCGGGCGGCTCGTCCCAGCGGATCGCCGGTATCTCCAGTGGCCCGTCGCCCTCGCGGAATTGCGCGTACTGATCAGCCATCCGCCCAGTCTGCCCCGTAGCAGGCGGACAATTGAAGGTGTCCACCCCATACGGGGGCCGGTCCCATGCCGGGCACACCGTGGCACGATGGCTGCCAACCTGCCGCCGCGACCGCGGACGGGCACCGTGAAGGAGCGACGATGAAAGACACTCCGGGCTGGGCCTCGCCCGGATCTGCCCCCTCCGACGGGCAGGAGCCGGACAACTCCGGCACCGCCGAGCCCCCGGAGCAGCCCGCGGACCAAGGTGGCACGAACCAGCCGGAGCCGCCCTCGAAGTGGTCCAAGGAGCAGCCCCCGCCCGGCCAGTGGTCCGCTCCCAGCCCACAGGGTCCCGGCCAGGCCCCGCCACCACCGCCCCCCGGCCCCGGCTGGGGCGGTCGGCAGCCTCCTGGCGCGGGCGGCTACGGAGGCCAGGGCGGCGGCTGGGGAGGCCGTGGCTACGGAGGCCCAGGAGGTCCCAGTGGCTGGGGCGGCAACTGGGGCGGCCCGCCGCCCGCCGCCAAGCCCGGCGTGATCCCCCTGCGCCCGCTCGGCGTCGGCGAGATCCTCGACGGCGCGGTCTCCACGATGCGTACCTACTGGCGCACTGTCCTGGGCATCTCGCTCACCGTCGCCGTCGTCACACAGATCGCGGTCATCCTGCTCCAGGGCCTGGTCCTGGACGACAGCGCGAGCACGGACGTCCTCAACGACCCGAACGCCACCGCCGGCGAGCTGAGCCGCGCCCTGGGCGACACCCTGCTGAGCTCCGGCGTCGTGGTGCTCATCGGCCTGCTCGGCACCATCGTTGCCACGGCCCTGCTCACCTCCGTGACCAGCCGCGCGGTGCTCGGCAAGTCGGTGACCACCGCCGAGGCCTGGCACGACGCCAGACCCCGGCTGCCGAGGCTGTTCGCCCTGACCTTCCTGCTGCCGCTCATCGCCGTCGCGATCATCACCGTCGGCACGCTTCCCGGCCTGCTCGTCGCCGTCGCCGGCTCGAGCAGCGCGGGCGCCGCACTCGCGGTCCTCGGCGGGCTCGGCGCGGGCGTCGTCGCCCTCTGGCTGATGATCCGCTTCTCGCTCGCCTCGCCCGCCCTGATGCTGGAGAAGCAAGGCGTCCTGAAGTCGATGAGCCGCTCCGCGAAGCTCGTCCGCGGCTCCTGGTGGCGAGTCTTCGGCATCCAGCTGCTCGCCACGATCATCGCCAACATCGTGGCGTCGATCGTCGTGATCCCCTTCGCGATCATCGCCTCCGCCCTGAGCGGCGACGGCGTCGCCGGCTTCCTCGGCAGCAGCGGCAGCCCCGGCTGGACGTTCCTCATCGTCAGCGGAATCGGTTCGGTGATCGGCTCCATGATCACCTTCCCGATCTCCGCGGGCGTCACCGTGCTCCTCTACATCGACCAGCGCATCCGCCGCGAGGCCCTCGACCTCGACCTGGCCCGCGCCGCCGGTGTCCAGGACTACGGCTCCGACTCCCCCCGCACCACTCCGGGGAGTTGATGCGGTGAGTCCGGCGGGGGGAGTTCTCACAGCGGTACTGGCACTGCCACGCACCAGCGCCACGGCCGTACTCGCGCTGCCGCGCGACGACGAACCACCGGTGACGATCCCGCGCGACCCCGCGCGGGAGGCGGCCAAGCGCGAACTGTCCAAACGGATGTACCACGAGAACGACCCCAGCCCGGTGCAACGCGCTCTGAACGCCTTCTGGGACTGGGTCGACAAACTGTTCAGCGCCGCCTCCACGGCGACTCCCGGCGGCACGCTCGGCCTTGTCGTCATCGTGGTGGCGGTGCTGGCGGTCGTGGCCGCCCTCTGGTGGCGCCTCGGCACCCCGCACCGCACCCCCACCTCCTCCGCCACGCTCTTCGACGACCGCCCCCGCAGCGCCGCCGAACACCGCGCGGCCGCCGAAGCACACGCCGCCCAGGGCCACTGGAACCAAGCCGTCCAGGAACGGATGCGCGCTGTCGTGCGCTCCCTCGAGGAACGCGCTCTGCTCGACCCACGCCCCGGCCGCACCGCGGACGAGGCCGCCGCCGAAGCGGGCCGCACACTGCCCTCCCACACGGACCGACTGCGCGCCGCCGCCCGGGACTTCGACGAGGTCACATACGGCGGCCGGTCCGCGGGCTCCGACACATACCACCGCCTCACCGAACTCGACCGCGACCTCGAGCGCACCAAACCCGTACTCACCAGCAGCGCCCAGAGCACGGACCACAACAGCCGCCAGGGGGCCGCCTCATGACCGAGGCCACCCTCACGTCCACCTCGGCCTCGCCCACCGCCCGCCAGGTGTGGACCCGCACCCGAGGCATCGTCCTCGCCGTCGTGGTCCTGCTGGCGGCCGCCGTCGCGATCGCCGCGATCCGCTCCGGCGCCCAGCACGGCCGCCTCGACCCACGCTCCGCCGACCCCTACGGCAGCCGCGCCACCGCCGAACTCCTCGGCGACCGCGGGGTCTCCACGCGCGTGGTCACCACCCTGGACGAGGCCCGCTCCGCGGCCGGCGCCGACACCACTCTCCTCGTCGCCGCCCCGGACCTGCTGACCGACCATCAGCAGGCCGACCTCCGCGCGGCGACCAAGAACTCCGGCGGCCGCACGATCCTGATCGCCCCCGACTCGCCCTCCCTCGGCACCCTCGCCCCCGGAGTCACCGCCGATCCCGCGATCAGCTTCCGCTCGACGCTCTCCCCCAGCTGCGACCTGCCCGCCGCCCGCCGCGCGGGCAGCGCCGACACCGGCGGCATCCGCTACAGCACCAGCGCCCCCGGCGCCGATGTCTGCTACCCCAGCGACGGCCTGCCCACCCTGCTGCGCATCCCGGCGGCCACCGGGAACGGTGACACCGTCGTCCTCGGCGCCCCCGACATCCTCTACAACAACCGTCTCGACAAGCAGGGCAACGCCTCGCTCGCCCTCCAACTGCTCGGTTCCCGCCCCCACTTGGTCTGGTACCTCCCCTCCCTCTCCGACACCTCGGCCACCGACGCGGGCAAGAAGACCTTCCTCGACCTGCTCCCCTCGGGCTGGCTCTGGGGCACCCTTCAGCTCTTCATCGCGGCAGGCCTGGCCGCCCTGTGGCGGGCACGCCGACTCGGCCCCCTCGTACCCGAACGCCTCCCCGTCGCGATCCGCGCCTCCGAAACCGTCGAGGGCCGCGCCCGCCTCTACCGCAAGGCCAACGCCCGCGACCGCGCGGCCACCGCTCTTCGCTCCACCACCCGCACCCGACTCGCCCCCCTCATCGGCGTATCCCCCGCTCAGGCGCACGCGCCCGAGGCACTGCTCCCCGCCCGCCTCGACGGCGACGGACAGGCCCTGCACGCCCTCCTCTTCGGCCCGCCGCCCAGCGACGACGCGGCCCTCATCTCCCTCGCCGACCAACTCGACGCCCTCGAAAGAGAGGTACGCCGTTCATGATGGCCCCGACCACTGACAACGCCGGGTACGCCGGGGATGCGGGCACCGCCCGCTCCTCCCTGGAAGCCCTGCGCACCGAGATCGCCAAAGCCGTGGTCGGCCAGGACCCCGCCGTGACCGGCCTCGTCGTCGCCCTCCTCTGCCGCGGACACGTTCTACTGGAAGGAGTCCCCGGAGTCGCCAAAACGTTGCTCGTCCGCGCGCTCGCATCCACGCTCGAACTCGACACCAAGCGCGTCCAGTTCACTCCCGACCTGATGCCGAGCGACATCACCGGCTCTCTCGTCTACGACGCCCGCACCGCCGAGTTCTCTTTCCAGCCCGGCCCGGTCTTCACGAACCTCCTGCTGGCCGACGAGATCAACCGCACTCCGCCCAAGACCCAGTCGTCCCTCCTCGAAGCGATGGAGGAGCGTCAAGTCACCGTCGACGGCACCCCCCGCCCGCTCCCGGAACCCTTCCTGGTCGCCGCGACCCAGAACCCGGTCGAGTACGAGGGAACGTATCCTCTGCCCGAAGCCCAACTGGACCGCTTCCTCCTGAAACTGACGATCCCTCTTCCGTCCCGTCAGGACGAGATCGACGTCCTCACCCGCCACGCCGAGGGCTTCAACCCGCGCGACCTGCGCGCCGCCGGCCTACGCCCCGTGGCGGGCCCGGCCGACCTGGAGGCCGCCCGCGCCGCCGTGGCCAAGACATCGGTCTCCCCCGAAATCACCGGCTACGTCGTCGACATCTGCCGTGCCACCCGCGAATCGCCGTCCCTCACCCTCGGCGTCTCTCCGCGCGGCGCGACCGCCCTCCTCGCCACCGCCCGCGCCTGGGCCTGGCTGACCGGCCGCGACTACGTCATCCCTGACGACGTGAAGGCCCTGGCCCTGCCCACCCTCCGCCACCGCATCCAGCTCCGCCCCGAGGCCGAGATGGAGGGCGTGACGGCCGACTCGGTCATCAACGCGATCCTCGCCCACGTCCCCGTCCCCCGCTGATGGCACTCACCGGACGTGCCGCCCTGCTGGCGGCCCTCGGCACCCTCCCCGTCGGCATCTGGGAGCCGAGTTGGACGGGCATCCTCGCCGTGAACGCTCCCCTGGCCTTGGCCTGCGCCTGCGACGCCGCCCTGGCCGCACCCGTACGCCGCCTCGGCCTGGCGCGCTCCGGCGACACTTCCGTACGCCTCGGCGAGACCGCCGATGTCACTCTGACCGTCACCAATCCCTCCGGCCGCCTCCTGCGCGCCCGCCTCCGTGACGCCTGGCCCCCCAGCAGCTGGGAGCCGGGCACCGAGGTGGCCGCCTCCCGCCACCGTCTGACGGTCCCCGCCGGCGAGCGTCGACGCCTGACCACCCGCCTGCGCCCCACCCGCCGAGGCGACCGCCAGGCGGACCGCGTCACCATCCGCTCGTACGGCCCCCTCGGTCTCTTCTCCCGCCAAGGCAGCCACCAGGTGCCCTGGACCGTACGAGTCCTGCCACCCTTCACCAGCCGCAAGCACCTCCCCTCCAAACTGGCCCGCCTACGCGAACTCGACGGCCGCACCAGCGTCCTGACCCGCGGCGAGGGCACGGAATTCGACAGCCTGCGCGAGTACGTTCCCGGCGACGACACCCGCTCCATCGACTGGCGCGCCACGGCCCGCCACACCACGGTCGCCGTACGCACCTGGCGTCCCGAGCGCGACCGCCACATCCTCCTGGTCCTCGACACGGGCCGAACTTCCGCCGGTCGCGTGGGCGACGCCCCCCGTCTGGACGCCTCCATGGACGCGGCACTCCTCCTGGCCGCCCTGGCCTCCCGGGCCGGCGACCGCGTGGACCTCCTCGCATACGACCGCCGAGTACGCGCCCTGGTCCAGGGCCGCTCAGCCGGCGACGTCCTCCCTTCCCTGGTCAACGCGATGGCGACCCTGGAGCCGGAGCTCGTCGAAACGGACGCCCGCGGCCTCACCGCCACGGCCCTCCGTACGGCCCCTCGCCGCTCCCTGATCGTGTTGCTGACCAGCCTCGACGCGGCCCCCATCGAAGAGGGCCTGCTCCCCGTACTCTCCGGTCTCACCCACCGCCACACCGTCCTCGTGGCCTCAGTGGCCGACCCGCATATCGCACACATGGCTACGGCTCGGGGAAGTGCCGAGGCGGTGTACGAGGCGGCAGCCGCGACCCAGGCCCAAACGGAACGCCATCGCACGGCCGAACAACTCCAGCGCCACGGAGTAACCGTCGTCGACGCGGTTCCGGACAACCTGGCCCCTGCCCTCGCGGATGCGTATCTGGCACTCAAGGCGGCGGGACGGCTGTAAGCCGGCACAAAAAAAGGGGCCTCTCGAATCGAGAGGCCCCAAAAAATGATCCCGAACGCAGAAAACCCCCGTACCGATTTCCCGGTACGGGGGTTCTCCCTACAATTAGTTCGGCGGCGTCCTACTCTCCCACAGGGTCCCCCCTGCAGTACCATCGGCGCTGTGAGGCTTAGCTTCCGGGTTCGGAATGTAACCGGGCGTTTCCCTCACGCTATGACCACCGAAACACTATGAAACTGTAACTACCGCACCATTGCCGTGGCCCGACAACGGGGTTGTTCGTGGTTTCAGAACCAACACAGTGGACGCGAGCAACTGAGGACAAGCCCTCGGCCTATTAGTACCGGTCACCTCCAGCGGTTACCCGCCTTCCAGATCCGGCCTATCAACCCAGTCGTCTACTGGGAGCCTTAACCCCTCAAAGGGGGTGGGAATACTCATCTCGAAGCAGGCTTCCCGCTTAGATGCTTTCAGCGGTTATCCCTCCCGAACGTAGCCAACCAGCCATGCCCTTGGCAGGACAACTGGCACACCAGAGGTTCGTCCGTCCCGGTCCTCTCGTACTAGGGACAGCCCTTCTCAATATTCCTACGCGCGCAGCGGATAGGGACCGAACTGTCTCACGACGTTCTAAACCCAGCTCGCGTACCGCTTTAATGGGCGAACAGCCCAACCCTTGGGACCGACTCCAGCCCCAGGATGCGACGAGCCGACATCGAGGTGCCAAACCATCCCGTCGATATGGACTCTTGGGGAAGATCAGCCTGTTATCCCCGGGGTACCTTTTATCCGTTGAGCGACGGCGCTTCCACAAGCCACCGCCGGATCACTAGTCCCGACTTTCGTCCCTGCTCGACCCGTCGGTCTCACAGTCAAGCTCCCTTGTGCACTTACACTCAACACCTGATTACCAACCAGGCTGAGGGAACCTTTGGGCGCCTCCGTTACTCTTTAGGAGGCAACCGCCCCAGTTAAACTACCCATCAGACACTGTCCCTGATCCGGATCACGGACCCAGGTTAGACATCCAGCACGACCAGAGTGGTATTTCAACGACGACTCCACAACAGCTGGCGCTGCCGCTTCAAAGTCTCCCACCTATCCTACACAAGCCGAACCGAACACCAATATCAAACTGTAGTAAAGGTCCCGGGGTCTTTCCGTCCTGCTGCGCGAAACGAGCATCTTTACTCGTAGTGCAATTTCACCGGGCCTATGGTTGAGACAGTCGAGAAGTCGTTACGCCATTCGTGCAGGTCGGAACTTACCCGACAAGGAATTTCGCTACCTTAGGATGGTTATAGTTACCACCGCCGTTTACTGGCGCTTAAGTTCTCAGCTTCGCCACCCCGAAGAGTGACTAACCGGTCCCCTTAACGTTCCAGCACCGGGCAGGCGTCAGTCCGTATACATCGCCTTACGGCTTCGCACGGACCTGTGTTTTTAGTAAACAGTCGCTTCTCGCTGGTCTCTGCGGCCACCCCCAGCTCAAGGAGTAAATCCTCTCACCGGTGATGGCCCCCCTTCTCCCGAAGTTACGGGGGCATTTTGCCGAGTTCCTTAACCATAGTTCACCCGAACGCCTCGGTATTCTCTACCTGACCACCTGAGTCGGTTTAGGGTACGGGCCGCCATGAAACTCGCTAGAGGCTTTTCTCGACAGCATAGGATCATCCACTTCACCACAATCGGCTCGGCATCAGGTCTCAGACTATGTGCCAGGCGGATTTACCTACCTGACGTCCTACACCCTTACCCCGGGACAACCACCGCCCGGGATGGACTACCTTCCTGCGTCACCCCATCACTCACCTACTGCAGGTCTGGTCCGTCGGCTCCACCACTCCCCTTTGCCCGAAGGCTCCGGGGCGGCTTCACGGACTTAGCATCGCCTGGTTCAATGTTTGACGCTTCACAGCGGGTACCGGAATATCAACCGGTTATCCATCGACTACGCCTGTCGGCCTCGCCTTAGGTCCCGACTTACCCTGGGCAGATCAGCTTGACCCAGGAACCCTTAGTCAATCGGCGCACACGTTTCTCACGTGTGTATCGCTACTCATGCCTGCATTCTCACTCGTGAACCGTCCACCACTGCCTTCCGGCGCGGCTTCACCCGGCACACGACGCTCCCCTACCCATCACAGCCGCCGTTGGGCGTATTGCTGCAATGACACGACTTCGGCGGTACGCTTGAGCCCCGCTACATTGTCGGCGCGGAATCACTAGACCAGTGAGCTATTACGCACTCTTTCAAGGGTGGCTGCTTCTAAGCCAACCTCCTGGTTGTCTCTGCGACTCCACATCCTTTCCCACTTAGCGTACGCTTAGGGGCCTTAGTCGATGCTCTGGGCTGTTTCCCTCTCGACCATGGAGCTTATCCCCCACAGTCTCACTGCCGCGCTCTCACTTACCGGCATTCGGAGTTTGGCTAAGGTCAGTAACCCGGTAGGGCCCATCGCCTATCCAGTGCTCTACCTCCGGCAAGAAACACACGACGCTGCACCTAAATGCATTTCGGGGAGAACCAGCTATCACGGAGTTTGATTGGCCTTTCACCCCTAACCACAGGTCATCCCCCAGGTTTTCAACCCTGGTGGGTTCGGTCCTCCACGACCTCTTACAGCCGCTTCAACCTGCCCATGGCTAGATCACTCCGCTTCGGGTCTTGAGCGCGCTACTAAATCGCCCTATTCGGACTCGCTTTCGCTACGGCTTCCCCACACGGGTTAACCTCGCAACACACCGCAAACTCGCAGGCTCATTCTTCAAAAGGCACGCAGTCACGAGGCAAGCACAAGTGCTTGCCCGACGCTCCCACGGCTTGTAGGCACACGGTTTCAGGTACTATTTCACTCCGCTCCCGCGGTACTTTTCACCATTCCCTCACGGTACTATCCGCTATCGGTCACCAGGGAATATTTAGGCTTAGCGGGTGGTCCCGCCAGATTCACACGGGATTTCTCGGGCCCCGTGCTACTTGGGTGTTTCTCAAACGAGCCGTTGACGTTTCGACTACGGGGGTCTTACCCTCTACGCCGGACCTTTCGCATGTCCTTCGCCTACATCAACGGTTTCTGACTCGTCTCACGGCCGGCAGACCGTGAAAGAGAAATCCCACAACCCCACATACGCAACCCCTGCCGGGTCTCACACGCATATGGTTTGGCCTCATCCAGTTTCGCTCGCCACTACTCCCGGAATCACGGTTGTTTTCTCTTCCTGCGGGTACTGAGATGTTTCACTTCCCCGCGTTCCCTCCACATACCCTATGTGTTCAGGTATGGGTGACAGCCCATGACGACTGCCGGGTTTCCCCATTCGGAAACCCCCGGATCAAAGCCTGGTTGACGACTCCCCGGGGACTATCGTGGCCTCCCACGTCCTTCATCGGTTCCTGGTGCCAAGGCATCCACCGTGCGCCCTTAAAAACTTGGCCACAGATGCTCGCGTCCACTGTGCAGTTCTCAAACAACGACCAACCACCCATCACCCCGAACCTTCCGGTTCGAGTGCACTGGGGCCGGCACTGAAGGCAGCCAATCGGCCATACCCTCAGACACCCAACAGCGTGCCCGACACCCCCGCCACTCATGATCAGCTTTCCACGCCCCGAAGAGCAGTACTCACAGCCTGAGATGACTGAAGATGCCGAATAATCAACGTTCCACCCATGAGCAACCACCGTCGAACGTGTGCCGACGTAATGGCCCTGGACCACCGGGCAAGCCCGGCAGCCTAGATGCTCCTTAGAAAGGAGGTGATCCAGCCGCACCTTCCGGTACGGCTACCTTGTTACGACTTCGTCCCAATCGCCAGTCCCACCTTCGACAGCTCCCTCCCACAAGGGGTTGGGCCACCGGCTTCGGGTGTTACCGACTTTCGTGACGTGACGGGCGGTGTGTACAAGGCCCGGGAACGTATTCACCGCAGCAATGCTGATCTGCGATTACTAGCAACTCCGACTTCATGGGGTCGAGTTGCAGACCCCAATCCGAACTGAGACAGGCTTTTTGAGATTCGCTCCGCCTCACGGCTTCGCAGCTCATTGTACCTGCCATTGTAGCACGTGTGCAGCCCAAGACATAAGGGGCATGATGACTTGACGTCGTCCCCACCTTCCTCCGAGTTGACCCCGGCAGTCTCCTGTGAGTCCCCATCACCCCGAAGGGCATGCTGGCAACACAGAACAAGGGTTGCGCTCGTTGCGGGACTTAACCCAACATCTCACGACACGAGCTGACGACAGCCATGCACCACCTGTACACCGACCACAAGGGGGGCACTATCTCTAATGCTTTCCGGTGTATGTCAAGCCTTGGTAAGGTTCTTCGCGTTGCGTCGAATTAAGCCACATGCTCCGCTGCTTGTGCGGGCCCCCGTCAATTCCTTTGAGTTTTAGCCTTGCGGCCGTACTCCCCAGGCGGGGAACTTAATGCGTTAGCTGCGGCACCGACGACGTGGAATGTCGCCAACACCTAGTTCCCACCGTTTACGGCGTGGACTACCAGGGTATCTAATCCTGTTCGCTCCCCACGCTTTCGCTCCTCAGCGTCAGTAATGGCCCAGAGATCCGCCTTCGCCACCGGTGTTCCTCCTGATATCTGCGCATTTCACCGCTACACCAGGAATTCCGATCTCCCCTACCACACTCTAGCTAGCCCGTATCGAATGCAGACCCGGGGTTAAGCCCCGGGCTTTCACACCCGACGTGACAAGCCGCCTACGAGCTCTTTACGCCCAATAATTCCGGACAACGCTTGCGCCCTACGTATTACCGCGGCTGCTGGCACGTAGTTAGCCGGCGCTTCTTCTGCAGGTACCGTCACTTTCGCTTCTTCCCTGCTGAAAGAGGTTTACAACCCGAAGGCCGTCATCCCTCACGCGGCGTCGCTGCATCAGGCTTTCGCCCATTGTGCAATATTCCCCACTGCTGCCTCCCGTAGGAGTCTGGGCCGTGTCTCAGTCCCAGTGTGGCCGGTCGCCCTCTCAGGCCGGCTACCCGTCGTCGCCTTGGTGAGCCACTACCTCACCAACAAGCTGATAGGCCGCGGGCTCATCCTTCACCGCCGGAGCTTTTAACCCACCCGGATGCCCGGGCAGGTGTTATCCGGTATTAGACCCCGTTTCCAGGGCTTGTCCCAGAGTGAAGGGCAGATTGCCCACGTGTTACTCACCCGTTCGCCACTAATCCACCCCGAAGGGCTTCATCGTTCGACTTGCATGTGTTAAGCACGCCGCCAGCGTTCGTCCTGAGCCAGGATCAAACTCTCCGTGAATGTTTTCCCGTAATCGGGACGACACCACGAGAGCGGAACCGAAGGGAGGAATAATCCCCTCGGTTCACAGCGTCCTCGCTGTGCGCCCACCGAGACCATGCCCGGCAGGACTTTTTCAAAGGAACCTCGCCCCGACCGATCGGCCGGAGACGGGGTATCAACATATCTGGCGTTGATTTTTGGCACGCTGTTGAGTTCTCAAGGAACGGACGCTTCCTTTGTACTCACCCTCTCGGGCTTTCCTCCGGGCGCTTCCCTTCTGTGTTTCCAACCTTACCAGATCCGTTTTCCGTTCCGTTTCCGGTCGGAATTCATTTCCGGTGGCCGTTGGAGGGCCTTTGCCTATTTGATTGCCTTCCGGCTCTCTTTCGGCGAGTCCGACTTTATCAGAAGTTTTTGACCGGCCTTACCGGCCGCTCAGTCCTGAATAATCGGGAGGTGCGTCTTGGGAATCGCATTCACAAGAAGCTGGCAGATCCTAACTGCCACCGTCTGGACTTGTCCAGCTCTAGGCAACTGTTCGAATCTACCTCCCCATCGGCTCCGTGTCAACGGCTCCTGTGGGGCGAAGAGGAGACTAGCAGGTCAACGGCGGTGAACGCACATCAAGCGGCCGTCGGAAGAGTCGCGCTGCGCTCGGACTCGTCGACGTCACCGGTGTCGCCGGCCCGTACCGCGCGACCGCCCAGGACATAGACGTACGTGAGGAAGGCCAGTTCAGCGGCGATTCCTATGCCGACGCGGGCCCAGGTGGGGAGTCCGGACGGGGTGACGAAGCCTTCGATGGCGCCCGAGACGAAGAGGATCAGAGCCAGGCCGATCGCCATGCCGAGAGCGGCGCGGCCCTCTTCGGCGAGTGCCGTACGGCGCGAGCGGGGGCCCGGGTCTATCAGGGTCCAGCCCAGTCGCAGACCGGTGCCCGCGGCCACGAAGACGGCGGTCAGTTCCAGGAGGCCGTGCGGAAGGATCAGGCCCAGGAAGGTGTCGAGGCGGCCCGCCGACGACATCAGGCCTATGCCCACGCCGAGATTGAGCATGTTCTGGAAGAGGATCCAGAGAACCGGTAGTCCCAGGAAGATGCCCAGGACCAGGCACATCGCGGCGGCCTGGGCGTTGTTCGTCCAGACCTGGGCCGCGAAGGACGCGGCCGGGTGGCTCGAGTAGTAGGTCTCGTACTCACCGCCGGGGCGCGTGAGCTGGCGCAGCTGGCTGGGGGCCGCGATCGAGGACTGGACCTCGGGGTGCGTACCTATCCACCACCCCAGGACGACGCCGACCAGCGTCGACAGGAGCGCCGTGGGGACCCACCAGTGGCGTGAGCGGTACACCGCCGCCGGGAAGCCCTGCGTGAGGAAGCGGGTGACATCGCGCCAGGACGCGCGGCGGTTGCCTGTCACGGCACCACGCGCGCGTGCCACCAGTTGGCTCAGACGACCGGTGAGCTGCGGATCCGGCGCGCTGGACTGGATCAGCGAGAGGTGCGTGGCCGTACGTTGATACAAGGCGACGAGTTCGTCGGCCTCGGCTCCGGTGAGCCGGCGTTGGCGGCGCAGCAGGGCGTCGAGACGGTCCCACTCGGCGCGGTGGGCGGACACGAAGACGTCGAGGTCCATCGGTTCTGCTGCTCCTCGTCCTCTCGTACTGCGTGTCAGCTTGTCGTACTGCGGCGCGATGTGCCCTCAGCTTGGCAGACTGACCGTTCTCAGGGCAGGTCAGGGGAAGGACGGCGAGTGTGAGTGAGCTAGTGACGGGCGAGGCGGTGGCGCTGGAGCTGCGCCCCGCGAAACTGCCGAGCCGGGCGCTGGCGGTGTTGCTCGATCTGGCCGTGTCGATGACCGCCTATTTGATCGTCACCATCGGCCTGCTGGCCGCGACGGCGGCCTTGGACGATGCGGCGCGGATCGCGGTGTCGATCGCGAGCTTCGTTCTGCTGCTGGTGGGCGGCCCGATCGCGGTGGAGACGCTGAGTCACGGCCGCTCGCTCGGAAAGCTGGCCTTCGGGCTGCGGGTGGTGCGGGACGACGGAGGGCCGATCCGGTTCCGGCACGCGTTGGTGCGTGGTGCGATCGGTGTGGTCGAGATTCTGATGACGTTCGGGATCATCGCGTGCATCGCCTCGCTCGTGTCGGCTCGAGGGCGGCGGCTCGGTGACGTGTTCGCGGGGACCCTCGTCGTGCGGGAACGGATTCCCGTCGGACATACGGCCTTCGTGCCTCCGCCGCCACCCTGGCTGGCGGGGCGGTTCTCCGGACTTGATCTGTCGGCCGTGCCGGACGGCCTGTGGCTGGCCATTCGTCAGTACCTGACGCGGATGCGGCAGCTGGACCCTCAGGTCGGCGGGGCGATGGCGGAGCGGCTCGCGTCCGATCTGGCCGCCCGTACGGGGGCTCCGGCGCCGCAGGGGGTGCCGGCGGCCGCCTATCTGGCGGCCGTGGTGCAGGAACGGCAGGCGCGGGACGCTCGGCGGGCCTTCGCCGGCGGGAGCGCTCCGGCGGTGCCAGGGGGTCCGGGCGGGTTCGTCGCCGGGATGCCCGGCGCGGGCGGCGGCCCCGTCCTGGGGCAGCCAGGCGCGCAGGCCTATCCGCAGGCAGGTGCTTCCTCGCCCGCTTCGGCGCGGGACCTCTATCCCTATCCCTCGGCGTCCCCGGCCTCGGAGGGCACGGCCGCGTCGGCGCAGCAGGCGCCGCCGCCCGCGGCATCGCGGGACGAGCCGGTCGAACGCCCGTCGACCGGGTTCGCGCCGCCCGCCTGAACCCGCTCCGAACGGTGTCCCGGCGTCGTCAGGCGAAGAACGACGGCGGGGATTCGAGGTGCTCGAGCTCCACGCCGGGCGCCGCCAGGACCACGTCTCCCGCGAGGTGTACGGCGTGCTGCTCCCCCGTGTCCAGGGCTGTGACCTGGTATTCGTCCACGGTCAGGGGGCCGTTGTCAGTGGCGTGTGTTTCTCTCGAGATCAAGGCCCAGGACTGGTCGACGGTACGCGGGGCGAGGACCGGGTCGGTGAAGGCGACGAGGCGTACGCGGGTTGCGGAGGCATCGGGGGTGAGGCGCAGGAGGCGGGCGGTGGCGACGAGGAAGGCGGGGGATGTGCCGGTGAAGGCGTGGGCGCGGACATTGCCTTCGGTGGCCTCGGTGCCGGTGGGGTCGGTGCGAACCCAGGTCACGCCGTCGAGGGCGGCGCCACGGACCTGCCAGCTCGCGGCGTGCAGTTCGAGACGGATGGGGCGGCCGAGCTCGTCGAGGGCGAGGTCGACCGAGCCGGCATGGTCGCCGGAGGGGGTGGTCAGTTGCGAGACGTAGCGCCAGCCGGAGGGGCCGGGCGCGCAATGGAAGTGTTCTTCGGCGAGGGGGGTGTGATCGTGGGGATCATGGAGCGAATAGCGACCGCGGGGCATGGGCGTTCAGGTCCTCATCGGGGACAGGCCCCCGCCACGGGGGCGGGGGCCTGCTGACATCCGTACGCCGAGCGGTGGTACCGCTGCTCGGCGGGGTGCTCAGTAGCGGTAGTGGTCCGACTTGTACGGGCCCTCGACCTCTACGCCGATGTACGCGGCCTGCTCCGGGCGGAGCGTGGTGAGCTTGACGCCGAGGGCGTCGAGGTGGAGGCGGGCGACCTTCTCGTCGAGGTGCTTGGGCAGCACGTAGACGTCGGTCGGGTACTCGTCGGGCTTGGTGAACAGCTCGATCTGGGCCAGGGTCTGGTCCGCGAACGAGTTGGACATCACGAACGAGGGGTGGCCGGTGGCGTTGCCCAGGTTCAGCAGGCGGCCCTCGGACAGGACGATGATCACCTTGCCGTCGGGGAACTTCCAGGTGTGAACCTGCGGCTTGACCTCGTCCTTGACGATGCCCGGGATCTTCGCGAGGCCGGCCATGTCGATCTCGTTGTCGAAGTGACCGATGTTGCCGACGATCGCCTGGTGCTTCATCTTGGCCATGTCCGAGGCCATGATGATGTCCTTGTTGCCGGTCGTGGTGACGAAGATGTCGCCCTTGTCGACGACCTCGTCGAGCGTCGTGACCTGGTAACCGTCCATCGCCGCCTGCAGGGCGCAGATCGGGTCGATCTCGGTGATGATCACCCGGGCGCCCTGGCCGCGCAGGGACTCCGCGCAGCCCTTGCCCACGTCGCCGTAGCCGAGGACGACTGCGGTCTTGCCGCCGATGAGGACGTCGGTGGCGCGGTTGATGCCGTCGATCAGGGAGTGGCGGCAGCCGTACTTGTTGTCGAACTTCGACTTGGTGACGGCGTCGTTCACGTTGATCGCCGGGAACAGGAGGGTGCCGTCGCGGTGCATCTCGTAGAGACGGTGGACACCGGTCGTGGTCTCCTCGGTCACGCCGCGGATCTCCGAGGCGAGCTGGGTCCACTTCTGCGAGCCGTCGGTGATGGTGCGGTGCAGGAGTTCGAGGACGAAGCGGTGCTCCTCGGACTCGGCGGTGTCGACGGACGGGACCTTGCCGTCCTTCTCGTACTCGACGCCCTTGTGGACGAGGAGGGTGGCGTCACCGCCGTCGTCCAGGATCATGTTCGGGCCGCCGGTGGGGGTGTTCGGCCAGGTCAGAGCCTGCTCCGTGCACCACCAGTACTCCTCCAGGGTCTCGCCCTTCCAGGCGAAGACCGGGACGCCCTGCGGGTTGTCGGGCGTGCCGTTCGGGCCGACGGCGATGGCCGCGGCGGCGTGGTCCTGGGTGGAGAAGATGTTGCAGGAGGCCCAGCGGACCTCGGCGCCGAGGGCGACGAGGGTCTCGATGAGGACGGCGGTCTGCACCGTCATGTGCAGGGAGCCGGTGACGCGGGCGCCCGCGAGGGGCTGCGTGGCGGCGTACTCCTTGCGGATCGACATCAGGCCGGGCATCTCGTGCTCGGCGAGGGTGATCTCCTTGCGGCCGAACTCGGCCAGGGAGAGGTCGGCGACCTTGAAGTCCTGTCGGTTGTCGACAGTCGTCATTGAGAGCTGCTCCTCGGGGTCTGGATTGGGGCGAGGTGGATACGGCTGTCTGCGCGGCGCGGGGCATACGCATGCCCGAGCAGGGCACGGACGTGCCCCGCAGCAGGGCACATGTGTGCCTGGTGCGCGCAGCGCAGTCCGTCGGAGGCCCTCTCTCCCTCGGCCGGTCCGCGGTGGGACCGCCCGACCGCCATCAGCAGCGACGTCTGGCTCAGCCACCAAGCTACACCGGTCGCCCCGGGCCGCCCCAGTCCGGCTCCGGCCAACGGTCGTTCCGGGCGAGGTGTGCGGCTCGTCTTCGGGCGGGCGAGTTCGGGGGGCAGTGCCGGGTGGGTCAGTGCTCGGAAGGTGTCTGGGCGGGGCCCCCGGGGGTCGCCTCGGGGTTCGGGCCCTTCGCGGCCTTCGCCTCGCTGTAGATGTCCGGTTCCAGGTAGATCACGCGGGCGATCGGGACGGCGGCGCGGATGCGGGACTCGGCGGCGTTGATCGCGGTGGCGACCTCGGCGGCCGTGTCGTCGTGCTGGACGGCGATCTTCGCGGCGACCAGGAGCTCCTCCGGGCCTAGGTGGAGCGTGCGCATGTGGATGATGCCGGTGACCGTGTGGCCGTCGACGATGGAGGCCTCGATCTTCTTGACCTCTTCGACGCCCGCGGCCTCGCCCAGCAGGAGGGACTTGGTCTCGGCGGCGAGGACCAGCGCGATCAGGATGAGCAGGATGCCGATGCAGAGCGTGCCGATGCCGTCCCAGACGCCGTCGTCCGTGAGCAGGGCGAGGCCGACGCCGCCGAGGGCGAGGACCAGACCGATGAGCGCGCCGAAGTCCTCCAGGAGGACGACCGGCAGCTCGGGGGCCTTGGCGCGGCGGATGAACTGCGACCAGGAGTGTGTGCCGCGCAGTTCGTTGGACTCCTTGATGGCCGTACGGAAGGAGAAGCCCTCGGCGATGATCGCGAACACCAGGACGCCCACCGGCCAGTACCAGTGCTCGATCTGGTGCGGGTGCTTGATCTTCTCGTAGCCCTCGTAGACGGCGAACATGCCGCCGACCGAGAAGAGGACGATCGAGACGAGGAAGGCGTAGATGTAGCGCTCGCGGCCGTAGCCGAAGGGGTGCTGGGGGGTCGCCTCGCGCTGGGCCTTCTTGCCACCGATCAGGAGCAGGGCCTGGTTGCCGGAGTCGGCGAGCGAGTGGACGCCCTCGGCGAGCATCGAGGACGAGCCGCTGAAGGCGAACGCCACGAACTTCGATGCCGCGATCGCGAGGTTGGCGCCGAGTGCCGCCACGATCGCCCTGGTGCCGCCTGAAGCGCTCATGTGCTCCTGCTGTCCCTTCGTACGCCGTCCGGGCCCCGTTCGTACGCTCGTACGCCGGTCCGGGCTTTGCCCGCCCTTTGCGGTGGGCCATTGTTGCAGCCCGGTCCGACGGCGGTACGTCTGGCCGCCACAGTCGCCTCGTCAGGCCACCACTGTCGCACGGAAGATCGTGCCGGATCCGGACACCTCTGCCTTTTCGCCCGCCGGTACGAAGACCGACTCGCCGGGGGCGAGCGTGTTGCCGTCGGCGTGTACGGAACCCGACGTGCAGAGCAGGATCTGGGGGGTGTCGCGCGTGAGGTCGTGCGGGGCGGCGCCCTCCGCGAGGGCGTACCGGGAGAGGCGGAACTCGTCGATGGGGGTCGCGTAGACCTCCTCGCCGTCGGGGGACGCCTCCGGGCGCAGGACGCCGGGGTCGCTCGCCTCGAAGCGGACGACGCGCAGGAGTTCGGGGACGTCGACGTGCTTGGGGGTCAGGCCGCAGCGCAGGACGTTGTCGCTGTTGGCCATGATTTCGACGCCGAGGCCGTTCAGATAGGCGTGCGGGACGCCGGCGCCCAGGAACAACGCCTCGCCGGGCTGGAGCTGGACGTAGTTGAGGAGCATCGCGGCGATCACGCCGGGGTCGCCCGGGTAGTGGTGGGCGATGTCGGCGTAGGGGGCGTAGGCGCCGCCGAGACGGGCGCAGGCGGCCGCGGTCTCGGTGACCGTGTGGGCCATGTCGTCGGGGTCCGCGCTCAGCACCGCCGTCAGGACCTCGCGCAGCGCCGCGTCCTCCGGGTGGGCGTGCAGGAGGTCGACGTACGGCTTGAGGGAGTCGACGTCCAGGCCGGCGAGCAGTTCGGCGGTCTCGTCGGGGCTGCGGAAGCCGCACAGGCCGTCGAACTCGGTGAGGGCGCAGATCAGTTCGGGCTTGTGGTTGGCGTCCTTGTAGTTGCGGTGGGCGGCGGATATCGGGATGCCGCGGAGCTCCTCGTCCTCGTACCCCTCCTTCGCCTGTTCGAGGTTGGGGTGCACCTGGAGGGAGAGGGGCGCGCCCGCGGCGAGGATCTTGAGCAGGAACGGCAGGCGGGGGCCGAACTTGGCGACGGCCGCGCGACCGAGTTCCTTCTCGGGGTCCTCGCCGATAACCTCGTCGAGGGGGCCGCGCGCCGTGCGGGAGGGCGCGCCCGGGTGGGCGCCCATCCACATCTCCGCCTGCGGTTCACCGGTCGGCTCGACGCCGAGCAGCCGCGGGATGGCGGTGGTCGAGCCCCAGGCGTAGGGGCGGACGGTGTTGTCGAGGCGGTCCATGTGTGTCGTTCTCTCCGTACGTGCGCTGCGCTGGTCAAGAGTCCCGGGTCGGCCGAGGCCGACCCGGGTGCCTGGCTACAAGATCAGGCCCCTGAAGCGAGCGCCAGGTAAACGGCGGCGAAATCCGTGACGGCGATCAGTTCCGCGAGGGTCTCCAGTTCGGGGCCCTCCTCCGGTTCGAGCTCGCTGAGAGCGGTGTCGTGGCTGAGGGCGAGTTCGCGGGCGGCCGGGGCGGCGGTGAGGCCGCCGGCCGGGCGGTCGCGCAGGAGCACCACGCGCGCGTGCAGGACCTGGGCCTCTTCCACACGGTCGCGGAAGAAGTCGTCGGGGTCGGCGCCGGCGGCGAGTGCGCCCGAGAGCAGCACGCTGTGGGCGGCGAGCGCCTCGGGGAGTTCCGCGGTGAGGGCGGGGCGGCCGGCCAGTTCCGCGAGCGCGGCGGTGAAGCGGCGGCCGGCGGGGCCCGCGGAGGTGCCTTCCGTCCAGATCACCGGGAGTGCTTCGGCGAGCTCGGCGGCGAGCGTCTTGGCCGGGTTGCTGTAGGGCGCGATGGCCGGGCCGCAGCGTTCGGCGACGCGGTCGAGGCGGTCGGCGACCTTCTCCAGCGCCTCGGGCGGGGCGGAGACCAGGCCGGTGCGGTCCAGCAGCGCGAGCAACGGGGTGAGCAGGGCCCACAGGACGCCGGGGGCGGAGGCGGCGAGGGGTTCGGTCGGCTCGTAGGGGGCGGTCGCCATCGGTACGAACAGGCCGTGCGTGCCCTGCACCTCCTCCACGATCGGGGTGCCGGCGGGGGCCACCGCTACGACGGAGCAGCCGCGCCGGTACGCCTGCTCGACCAGGAGTTCGAGGCCTGGTTCGCTGCCGTCGGGGGTGGCGATCAGCAGGAGGTCCACCGGGCCCGCCCAGCCGGGCAGTTCCCAGCGGAGGGCGCCGCCCGCGGGGGCGACGCCGGTGGGGGTGAGCCGGGTGATCGGGCAGCTGGCTCCGGCGAGGGTGCCGAGCAGTTCGGCGACGCCGGTGGCGGCCAGGCCGGGGCCGGCGATCAGGACGGCGCGTGGGCGGCCGTCCGGCTTCAGTTCCGCGATTCCGGCTTCCGCGGCGTGCCGGACTGCGGTACGCACACGGGCGCCCGCCTCCGCGGCGCCCCGGAGCAGCTCGCGACGGTCGGCGCGGGCGAGCGCCTCTGGGTCGTCGAGCAGCGATTCGTCGAGCATGGGTCGGCAGCCTCCCGATCGCCGGTGTGTTGCCTCTGTCGCCTGATTCGCCTGTGTGGCGGGTGTCGCCGGTGGGGTGTTAACCGGGGCGGCGGGCCTCGTCGACGAGGAGTACGGGGATGCCGTCGCGGACGGGGTAGGCGAGGCCGCAGTCCTGGCCCGTGCAGAGCAGCTCGCTCTCCTGCTCCTTGAGCGGGGCGTGGCAGGCCGGGCAGGCGAGGATCTCCAGGAGGCCGGCTTCGAGCGGCATGGGGTGTCCTTTCGAACGGGGTGGATGCGGCCTGGTCAGCGTACCGCTGTGGGGGGTGGGGTGGCGGGGTGTGTGGACGTGGTGATTTCGCCCCCGCCGCCCCTACCCGTCCCATCCCCAGGGGCTCCGCCCCTTCAACCCCACCAGGGGCTCCGCCCCCGGACCCCCGCATCGCCCGAAGGGCTCGTCCTCAAACGCCGGACGGGCTGAGTGATACGGGACCGGGTGGGTGGGGTGGACCGGGGGGTGGGGCATCGACCCCCAGCCTCGGCCTCACACGCCCGACAGGCTGACGGATACGGGCCGGGGTGGGCGGGTGGACCGGGGGTGGGTGGGAATCGACCCCCGACCTCGGCCTCACGCGCCGGACAGGCTGGAGGTGCAGGCCGGAGTCGGTGGAGTACGACCTCCCGCCTCCGGCCTCAAACGCCCGGCAGGCTGGAAGCGCAGGCCGGGGTCGGTGAGGTACGGCCTCCCGCCTCCGGCCTCAAACGCCCGACGGGCTGGACGTGCGGGCCGGGGTGGGTGGGATGGGCAGAGTGGGCGGGGTGCGGTCTTCGGGTCGGCTGAGGGGGTGGGCCTGGGGTGGGTGGGGTCTGGTTTTCGGCCCCGGACCCGGCCCCGGCCCCGGCCCCGCAACGCCGTGCGGACCGAGGCTTTTAAGGGCGCGGGGAACTGCGCGATCAGCCCCCACCCACCCGCAGCCGGACAACCGGCGGACGGAGACGGCACCCCGGGAGGGGGTCAGCCCCTGATGATGTGCAGGATCTCGTCCCGCAGCTTCGCCATCGTCGGCTCGTCCTTCGCCTCGGCGTTCAGACGGAGGAGGGGCTCCGTGTTGGAGGGGCGGACGTTGAACCACGAGTCGTCCAAGGTGACGGTCAGACCGTCGAGCTCGTCGATGGTGACACCCTCGCGACCCTCGTACGCGGCCTTGATCGCGGCGAGGCGGGCCGCCTGGTCGTCGACCGTGGAGTTGATCTCGCCGGAGCCGACATAGCGGTCGTACTCGGCGACGAGCCGGGAGAGCGTGCCGTCCTGGCCGCCGAGGGCGGCGAGGACGTGCAGGGCGGCCAGCATGCCCGTGTCGGCGTTCCAGAAGTCGCGGAAGTAGTAGTGCGCGGAGTGCTCGCCGCCGAAGATCGCGCCGGAGCGGGCCATCTCGGCCTTGATGAAGGAGTGGCCGACGCGGGTGCGGACCGGGGTGCCGCCGTGCTCGCGGACGACCTCGGGCACCGACCAGGAGGTGATGAGGTTGTGGATGACCGTGCCGCCGCCGTGCTTGCCGAGTTCGCGGGCGGCGACCAGGGCGGTGATCGCGGACGGGGAGACCGGGTCCCCGTTCTCGTCGACGACGAAGCAGCGGTCCGCGTCCCCGTCGAACGCGATGCCGATGTCGGCGCTCTCCTCGCGCACACGCTGCTGGAGGTCCACGATGTTCGCCGGGTCCAGCGGGTTCGCCTCGTGGTTGGGGAACGTGCCGTCCAGTTCGAAGTACATGGGTACGAGGTCGAGGGGGAGGCCCGCGAAGACGGTCGGCACCGTGTGCCCGCCCATGCCGTTGCCCGCGTCGACCACGACCTTCAGGGGGCGGATGTCGGTCAGGTCGACGAGCGAGCGGAGGTACGCCGAGTAGTCCTCCAACGTGTCACGCTGCGTGATCGTTCCCGGTGTCGCGTCGGAGGCCGGGAGGCCCGAGTCGAGCCAGGACTCGACGAGTTCGCGGATCTCGGCCAGGCCGGTGTCCTGGCCGACCGGGGCGGCGCCCGCGCGGCACATCTTGATGCCGTTGTACTGGGCGGGGTTGTGCGAGGCCGTGAACATGGCGCCCGGCAGGTTGAACGCACCGGACGCGTAGTACAGCTGGTCGGTGGAGCACAGGCCGATTTCGGTCACGTCGACACCGCGTGCCGCCGCCCCGCGTGCGAAGGCACGCGACAGGCCGGGCGACGAGGGCCGCATGTCGTGCCCGATCACGATGGCGTCCGCTCCGGTCACCTGGACGAAGGCCGCGCCGAACAGCTCGGCCATCGACTCGTCCCACTGGTCCGGGACCACCCCGCGTACGTCGTACGCCTTCACGAGCTGCGACAGATCAGCAGTCACGGCCAACCTTCCAGAAGTCCACTTCGGTCGCCCCAAACTACCCGTACCGGCTGACAGCCCGCCGTGAAGGGGCCGATCGGACGCTCACCCGTCACCTGGGAGCCCCAACCGTCACCCGGGAGTAACGCACGGAGGCAGCTCCGGCCGTCAGGGCAGCATCCAGTCGAGGACGCGTGAGTTCTGGCCCAGCACGATCAGGCACATGATCAACAGCAGCCCGGCGCTCCACGGGAGTACTTCGCGCAGCAGGTCGATCGCGAACCTCAACTCGCGTACCGTCGCCGCCCATTCGCGGAGACGTGGTTCGAGGCGGCGAACTGGGCGGCGGCGAAGGCGACTCCGCACGCCAGGGCGGGCGCCCAGGTCTCGCGCGACCCGAGCCGACCGTCGACCGGTCCGACGAGCACCAGGGGCACGACGAAGGCCGGCAGCGGGGTCTGACGGACCATCGCGGAGGCGACGGAATCCAGTGGCAGGCCGGTGACTTGGGCGAGGGCGACGACCGGTGTGCCCATCGCGCCGAAGCCCGCGAGGGCTTCCAGTGTCTGGCCGACCGGCATGCCGTAGGCGAGCCAGCCGGCCAGCGAGTCGGCCACGGGTTCCAGTTCCTGGCAGTGCGCGAGCGCCTCGCCGGATTGCGCCGCGCGGGGGGTCCGCGATGCGGAAAGCGTGTTCTCGCAGGTGAGGTATCCGTCGTGTGCGCCACAAGCCCTCGTCGATGGGCGTGCACGACTCGGTGGAGCCGAGGGAGGAAGCTCGGGGGCGACCCTGGATACGGAGGGGGCGGACGCTCAGTTGTCCGGCGAGCGCAGCACCCGTAGGTGGCCGCGGCGCGCGACCTCCATCGGGTCCGCCGAGCGGGCGCCGCCACCGGCCTCGGCGGCGCGCTGCTGCGGCCTGGCCGCCTCGCGCACCGCGTTGGCGAGCGCTTCCAGATCGTCACCGCTGGGGCGGGAGGGAGCGGAGGCGTCGGCGAGCCGGACGACCTCCCAGCCGCGCGGCGCGGTGAGACGCTCGGAGTGCTCGGCGCACAGGTCGTAGCAGTGGGGCTCGGCGTAGGTGGCGAGCGGGCCGAGGACCGCGGTCGAGTCGGCGTAGACGTACGTCAGCGTCGCGACGGCGGGACGGCCGCAAGCGGTTCGCGAACAGCGACGTACAGGGCTCACGACGTTGGACGGTACCGCACTCTTGAGCGGGCCGCGACGACTCTCCCCCAGGTCACCCCACCGTGTCGTGCTGTGAGTCCACCCACACAAGCCTTCGGATCACCCGTCCTGACCTGGGGCGACATCCCGCGACGAGACGCCGAACGGACCTGAATCCGGTCACCACTTGGTGCAAACCACGTCAATTGCCATGTGAGCGACGGTCCCGGAGGGATACGGAATCGAGCCCAAGCTTGGCTGGAATGGTCATCCTGCGACATCCGGAACATGCGCCGGGCTTCCTGCCCCGCGCCGCGGGCAGCCGCGTGGGGGCCGGGCACGCGGACCTCGTGGGGACTACTCTTCGTCAGTGATGGACACCCCCGTACCGCCCACCGCCGCCGCACCCGGGCCCCGCCGTCGCGATCGCCACGGAAGGGGCATGCGCGGCCCCGTCGCGCCACCCCAGGTGCCGCTCGCCGCGAGCCGCGCCGAGGTCTTCGCGGACCTGGTGCAGGACTCCGTGGAGCGGCTGGAGCGGCGCTGGCCCCAACTCGCCGACATCGACTTCATGGTCCTCGAAGTGCCCCGCCTCGACGGCTCCGGCGAGGGCTGGAGCGACGAGGCGGTGCCCCTGGGGGGCACGATCCCGGCGCACGAGGGCCATCCCGCGCGCGTGGTCGTCTACCGTCGCCCGGTCGAGATCCGCACCAAGGGCCGCGACGAGCGCGCGGCGCTGGTGCACGAGGTCGTCGTGGAGCAGGTCGCGGAGCTGCTGGGGCTGACACCGGAGACGGTGGACCCGCGCTACGGCGAGGACTGAGGCCCGCCCGAGCGGTACCGGGAGCAGGCTCACGGCGCCACCGGATCCCCCTCGAGGACCCGGTGGATCACCCGTACGGGATCACTTCTTCAGCAGCACCGACAGATCCTGGTCCGCCTCCGGCACCGCCACCGTCCCGCGGTCGTCCGGGAGGGTCTGGATCGTGAACCCGGGGACGCCCTCCTGGGCGGAGGCGAGGGTCCGGGAGGCGTAGACGGGGCCTCCGGAGACGGGCTCGACCGTCAGGGCGTACGTCCCCTTGAGGCCGGCCGGGACCGGTGCGTCGACGTCCTGGGTCGTACCGCCCTTGATCGTGTACGTCTTCGTCGCCGCCGTACCGCCCTCGCTGCCGGCGGACGCGGTGACCTTGACCTGGGCGCTCTGGCCGGGGGCGGACAGGGCGAGCGTGGTGCCCTTGGAGCTGTTGTCGGCGACCGTCGCGCGCGCGCCGACCGGGTTGGTGGCCGGGATGAACGCCATCTCCTGCTTGCTGCCCTTGCCGCGCACCACCTGAAGGGCCGCGACGACCGGCGCCGAGGTTCCGGTGGAGGTGAGCACCAGGGAGCCCGCCTCGCCGCGCGTGACGTCACCGAGGTCGACTGCCGCGGTCATGCCGGCCTTCACGTGCAGCGTCTCGTTGCCGGCCGGTGTGATCAGGCCCGAGGGCGAGGCGAGGCGGACCTTCAGATCGGCGTCCTGGTCGCCGGGCGCGAAGGCGACCAGCCGCACGGCCGTGGCGTCCTTGGGGATGCCCGGCATGACGAGGCCGCCCGCCGGGTCGGTGGAGGCGGCCAGCCAGTCCCCGCCGATCTTGTCGTCCAGGGCCTGGACGGCGGCGCCGACACGACCGCTGCGGACGGTCACGTGGACGGTGAGGTCGGTCTGCTGCCCGCTCGCGAGCGTGCTCAGCAGGATCGGCTCGCTGGCGTGCGGCTGGACCGTGATGCCCTCGCCCACCGTGGACTTGAGGGCGCCGTCCTTGCCGTACATCTCGACGTCGACGACGGCCGCCGAGTCGTCGGGGTTGGTCAAGTGCACATAGTCGGTACGGCCGGTGGCGGTGCTGACGCCCGGGAACCAGAACTCGGTGTCCGGAGCGGTGCAGTTGGTGCCCAGCAGACCGCGGCCGGTGCCCACGGCGACCGCGGTGGTCTCCTGGACGGTCCAGCCGGGCGCGAACTTGCCCTCGGCGGTGCCGACGAGGGCGGGCGGCTCGGCTCCGGAGCCGTCACCGGTGGCCGGCTTGCCGGGCTCGGCCGGCTTCAGGGCGGGCTTGACGGTCTTCTTGCCGGCCTTCTTGCCGCTCGTGGAGTCCGCCGACTCCACGGCCGCGGCCTGCAGTTCGGCCTTGCCGCTGTCGGCGGTGCCCTGGGTGACGGGCGTGTACGACGTGTACGACGTCTTCGCGATCTCGGAGGTACTGGGCTGCGGGCAGAGCAGGCTGGTGCGCTCCACGGGCTGCTGGGTGGCCGCCTTGGCGGTGTTGTCGCCGGAGGCGGCCGGCGCGTTGAGCGAGGCGAATCCGGTGACGGCGGCGAGCGCGGTCGCGCCGGCGATCAGGGACAGGGTGGTGCGGTTCACTGCTGGCTCCCGTCGGGGCGCTCACTGTCGGTGCCGTGCGGCGGCTGCGGGGGCGTGTTCGGGTCGTAGGCGGCGTCGTAGCCCTGGCCAGTCCCGTCGTAGCCCTGGTAGGTCTGCATCGGGTCGTACGGTGCCGTGCCCCCGTAGGCGTACGGGTCGTACTGGCCTGCCTGGTAGGGGTCCGCCTGGTACGGCTGCTGCTCGTAGGTGCCCGCCGGGTACTGCTGCTGGCCCTGGTACTGCTCACCGCCGTAGGTGCCGTACTCGGCGCCCGCGTAGGTCGACGCGTCCCACTCGTCGTACGCCTGCTGCTGCGGGACCGATACGGGCGTCTGCTCGGCCTCCTCCTCCGGAGGAGGAAGGGCGCCCTCATCCTGGACGGCCTGGTCGGACTGCTCCGCCTCGGCCTGGGCGCGCAGGCGGCGGGCGCGGCGGCCCTCGCCCGTGACGTCCTGGGCGGGGACGACCGGTTCGTCGGGGAGGTCGTCGTCGACGTCACGGCGCCGCCCGGGCAGGGCGAGGACCACCAGGACGACGGCGAGCGCGCCCTGGGCCCACAGCCAGCCGGTGTGGCTCATCGGGGCGTCGAAGGTGACGTCCAGCCTGCCGCCGCTCGCGGGCAGTTCGAAGCCCTGCGCCCAGCCGTCGACGGTGGTGCGGGTGAGCGGCTTTCCGTCCAGGGTCGCCGTCCAGCCCGCGTCGGCCGTGTCGGCGAGGCGCAGCACGCGGCCCTCTCCCCCGGAGGGGATGGTGGTGTGCAGTTCGACCGGCCCGGCGGCGATGGGCAGGGCCTCGCCGGACTTCGGGACGATCGAGGCGCGCGAGACCTGGCTGTCCAGGCGCCACAGGGCGCTGCCGTCCTGCTGGCTGAGCCGGGTCAGGCCCGGGGTGGCGTCCAGGACGCGGCTCATCTCGCGGGGCGCGCCCTTGCGGACCAGGACGTAGCGCACGGCGAAGCCGCCGAGCTGGTTGGCCTGGTCGGCGCCGGAGCCCGCGACGAGGTTGGCGACGACCTTGTCGAGCTTCTTGTTCTCGCCGCCCTCGGCCGCGAGTTCGCCGTCGCCCAGGCGGGCGCCGGAGCCGCGGACGAGGGTGTAGCCGACGCGGGCGCCGGAGTCGCTGTCGAGGACGAGGGTGCGGGCCTGGTCGCGGGTGCCGCTCTCCTCGGCGACGAACGCGGGCACCTGCACCGGGTCGCGGCGCTCTACGGGGCCGTCGGCGCCGCCGAGGACCCATCCGGCGGCCACCAGCAGCGGGCCGGCGACCGAGGCGAACGCGATGAGCGCGGCGACCGGCTGGCGCCAGCCGAAGCTCTGCTCGGCCACCCGCGCGCGTGCCCCGTCGGCGCCGACCGTGGCGGCGGCGAGCAGTGCGAGGCCGTAGACGAGGGTGGCGGGTCCCGCCCAGGCCGACTTGTTGGACAGCACGGCGAAGACGAGCGCCACCAGGGCGACGACCCAGGCGGCCCACACCGCGCGCTGCCGCGCGCTGCGCGTCAGGGCGGCCAGTGCCGCCAGCACGATGCCGATGAGCATCAGTCCGCTGACCGTGCCGGGACCGCCGGGGCTGGCGCCGAGCAGGTCGAGCGCGGAGGCCGCGCTCGCGCCGTAGGGCATCCCGGCTTCCTTGAAGAAGCCGAACGGGAGCAGCGTCAGCGACCAGGGGGCGAGAACCAGCAGCGGGGTGCCGAGCTGGGCCAGGAAACGCGGCCCGTAGGCGGTGATTTCCCCTCGGCGCACTACGAGGAGGGCGATTCCGAGGACCAGCGCGATGGGCCACACGATCGGCGTGAACGCGGTGGTGAACGTCAGCAGGAGGGCGTACGCCCAGGTGGCGCGCCAGCTGCCGCGCGCGCCGGAGGAGTGGGTCAGCCCGCTGGCGGCGACGCCCGCGCGCGCGATGAGCGGCAGCAGGATCGCGAGGACGGCGGTGCCGATGCGGCCGCCGGCGAGGGCGCCGGCGGCGGCGGGCAGGAAGGCGTACGTCACGGACGCCCAGGCGCGCAGCAGGCGCGACTCGACCAGGGGGCGCGAGGCGAAGTACGCGGCGAAGCCGGCCAGCGGGACGGAGGCCACCAGGAGCACGGTGACCGCGAGCCCGGTGGAGCCGAGGAGCAGGGAGGACAGCAGGGCGACGATCGCGAGGTACGGCGGCGCGGTCTCCGTGCCGCCGGCGCCCACCGGGTGCCAGCCGTCGACGTAGCGCGACCAGAGCTCGGAGGCGTCGGCGGGCGCGGGCAGCAGCGCGCCGCCCGCGAGCGACCCGCTGCCGAGCAGGCCGCGGCAGGCCAGGAGGGAGACGAACAGCAGCACCAGGAAGAGCATCGGGCCGGGGTTGCGGGCGATGCGCTTGAGGCGGGCGAACTGCTCGATCTGCAGGAAGTCGGCGTCGTCGCCGCCGGGTCCGGACTCGACGGCGCCGCCGTGCCGTCCGGCGCCGGTGGTGGCGTCGGGGTCGTCACTGCCCATGAAGTTGCCCGCGACCTGCTCGACCGTGGCGCGCACGGTGGCGCCGGGCGGCGGGAACAGCGGGCGCAGCTCGCCCTTGTCGACCTGGGGGCGACCGCGTCTGCGGCGGCCCGCGAGGATCCGCTCGGGGCGCAGCAGGGTTCCCAGCAGGCCGCGGATCTCGTCGACGGCCTGTCCGGGGACCTTGCCCACGAGGTAGGCGACGGTGCGCAGCAGGGTGCCGAGGACGAGCCGGATCAGGATCCAGGGCAGCTGTGCCGTACGGGCGTTGACGAGGAGGGTGTAGACGGCACCCGCCTTGTCGACCTTGTGCGGGGAGGCGGCGGTGCGGCCCACGCAGTCGACGGTGCGGCGCTCGCGGGAGGCGGCCTCGGCGTGCCGGACGACCGCTTCGGGGGCGACGAGGACGCGGTGTCCGGCGGCCTGGGCGCGCCAGCACAGGTCGACGTCGTCACGCATCAGGGGCAGCCGGCGGTCGAAGCCGCCGAGTTCCTCGTAGACGTCGCGGCGGATCAGCATGCCGGCGGTGGACACGGCGAGCACGGGGTGGACGTGGTCGTGCTGGCCCTGGTCCTGCTCGCGGCGGTCCAGGCCCGTCCAGCGGCGGCCGGAGTTGGCGATGGTGACGCCGATCTCCAGGAGCGCTCGCCGGTCGTACCAGCCGCGCAGCTTGGGGCCGACCACGGCGACTTCCCTGCCGAACTCCTGCTCGCTCTCCACGACCCGGAGCAGCTGGGCCAGGGCGTCGGGCTCGGGGGCGCTGTCGTCGTGCAGCAGCCAGAGCCACTGCTCGGGCTCGCCGTGCGGGAGCTCCGGCATGTCGTAGGCGTCGTCGCGCCAGGTCCGGGTGACCGGGTCCCAGCCGCTGGGGCGCTTCAGATAGGGCAGGTCATCCGGGGTGAGCACGCCAGCGCCGCGGATGGCCTCCTCGACGGCCTGGCCGAAGCCGGTGCGCCGGGCGAGGTGCAGCACCCGGTCGGCGCCGAGTGCGTCGGTCAGCAGCTGGGCGGAGTCGTCCGCGCTGCCGGTGTCGGCCGCCACGGCGTTCTGCACCGGGCGCTCCTGGCCGAGCAGCCCGGCGAGCGCTTCGGGCAGCCAGCGGGCGCCGTCGTGGGAGACGAGGACCGCGGTCACCACGTGGCGCGGAAACTCAGGTGTGGCGGCGTCGTGTGGGACTGCCGAATGGCTGTGCACGGACATCGAGGTACGGGCCCCGGTTCGATGGACTGCGGTGGACGCCTGTGTCCGGCGGGGACAGCGGGACGTCTCGGACGAGGGCCCACACTAACGGCTGGGCAACACAGCGGCCCGCCGCCTGTGGATAACCCACCTGCGACGGGCCGTTCTTACCTGCCGGTATCGGTACGAGGGGTGCACGCCGTGCGGTCAGACGGCGGCCTTCTTCAGCCTGCGGCGCTCGCGCTCGGACAGACCGCCCCAGATGCCGAACCGCTCGTCGTTGGCGAGCGCGTATTCCAGGCACTCGGAGCGGACCTCACAGGCGAGACAGACCTTCTTGGCCTCGCGGGTGGAGCCGCCCTTCTCGGGGAAGAAGGACTCGGGGTCGGTCTGGGCGCACAGCGCGCGCTCCTGCCAGCCGAGTTCCTCGTCCGCGTCGTCGACCAGCAGTTGCTGCACCAGCTCGGTCATGTGCGCCCCTCGTCTGTCTTTCGCGTCCCCGTGATGCTGCCGTTCCCGATTTCGGCTGAACGACACGAGTGAAATTACAAGTGTGCCGATACGGGCCAGTCAAGCCGAGATCTGCTATTGGGCCCCTTATTCACTCTGCGGAACCAAGGCTATGCGGAAAGTGTTCAAATCGGCATAAACCCTGACAGCCCCAAAGGGTGCGCCCGGACTCCCGACCCGCTACTGGGGAGGACGCCCAGAAGTTCGATCTCGTTCCGACGTGGACTCCGATGCGAACCGGATCACATTTGGATCACGGGATCACATCGAGGTTTGCGCGCCCGGTTGTGCGCCATGTGTCCGGGGTGGCTCGAGAGCAAACCTTTCGTCACACAGATGAACCGGATGAGGTGAAACATTTCCCATATAGCGGACATGAAGTTGACAGTCGAGGTGTGAACCGGTGTCCTTATGGGCATGCTCGCGAACTTGGCGCTCACCTCGACCCGCACCGCCGGGTCCCACGGTGCTGCCCGCGCTCGCTGTAGCTGTTGTTGCTGTCCCAGCTGTTGAGCCGTACCGCGCTCCGGCTGCCTCGCCGCCACTGAGGCGAATCCCCGCCCCGTTTCCGGGGCGCTCGCCCGTACCAGGGCACCCTCCCCGTCCGTGACCCGGACGGATACGGCCCCGCGACACCCCAGCTCTCCGCCGAGGAACCACCGCACCCATGAACAGCGACAGCGACCTCCAGATCGCCGGCGACATCCTCGAAGTACCGCACCTGCTCCAGCCGCCGCGCGAGCACCCCGCCACCGTGTCCGAGTTCGTCGGCCTGGCCCGCTCCATCGCCGCCGACCGCTCCCAGTGGGAGCACCTCGTCCAGTACGACGCGACCTCCCGCTGGTACCACCGGCTGCGCACCGGACCCGGCTACGAGGTGTGGCTGCTGTCCTGGGTGCCCGGACAGGGCAGCGGACTCCACGACCACGGGCGCTCCTCCGGCGTACTCACCGTCCTGGAGGGCGCGTTGACCGAGCGCACGGAGCGCGACACCCGCGCGTTGGGGGCAGGATCCCAGCGGGTGTTCGCGCCGGGGTACATCCACGAGGTCGTGAACGACTCCCTGGAACCGGCCGTGAGCCTGCACGTTTACTACCCGGGTCTTACCGAGATGCCGATGCATTCGGCCCAGTGCGCCCCGGCCGTCGTCACGGCCTGAGGGCGCCCGCGGTCTCGTAACCGCCTCACGCGTTGTCGTACCCGCCTGCCAGACTGAACCCCATGCGCATTGTGGTTCTGGCAGGCGGTATCGGTGGTGCCCGGTTCCTGCGTGGTCTCCAGCGGGCCGTGCCGGACGCGGACATCACGGTCATCGGCAACACCGGCGACGACATCCATCTCTTCGGCCTGAAGGTCTGCCCGGACCTCGACACGGTGATGTACACGCTCGGCGGCGGCATCAACGAGGAACAGGGCTGGGGCCGGACCGACGAGACCTTCCACCTCAAGGAGGAACTCGCGGCCTACGGGGTCGGCCCCGAGTGGTTCGGGCTCGGCGACCGCGACTTCGCGACGCACATCGTGCGGACGCAGATGCTGAGCGCGGGCTATCCGCTCAGCGCGGTCACGGAAGCCCTGTGCGACCGCTGGAAGCCGGGCGTCCGGCTGATTCCCATGTCCGACGACCGGGTGGAGACCCATGTCGCCGTCGAGATCGACGGGCAGCGCAAGGTGATCCACTTCCAGGAGTACTGGGTGCGGCTGCGGGCATCCGTGCCGGCCGAGGCCGTGGTGCCGGTCGGCGCCGAGCAGGCCAAGCCCGCACCGGGTGTCCTGGAAGCCATCGCGGAGGCGGACGTCATCCTCTTCCCGCCGTCCAACCCGGTCGTGTCCATCGGCACGATCCTCGCCGTGCCCGGCATCCGGGAGGCCATCGCCGACGCCGGCGTGCCCGTCGTGGGCCTCTCCCCCATCGTCGGCGACGCGCCCGTGCGGGGCATGGCCGACAAGGTGCTGGCGGCGGTCGGCGTCGAGTCCACGGCCACGGCGGTCGCCGAGCACTACGGCTCGGGGCTCCTCGACGGCTGGCTCGTCGACACGGTGGACGCGTCCGCCGTGGAGCAGGTCGAGGCTGCCGGGATCAGGTGCCGGGCCGTGCCGCTGATGATGTCCGACCTGGACACCGCGGCGCAGATGGCGCGCGAGGCGCTGACGCTGGCGGAGGAGGTGCGGGAGTCATGAGCGGACGGCTCTCTCCGGCTTCTCAGGAGCAGGCTCCGGGAGACGTTCCCGAACACGCTCCCGGACAAGGGCGCGCGGGCGACCGGGAGGCGGACGCCTTCGTCGCCTCTCCCGGTTACCGGGTCTGGGCACTGCCCGGGCTCCCCGAGGTTCGACAGGGCGACGATCTCGGCAAGTTGATCGCCGTCGCCGAGCCCGGGCTGGTCGACGGGGACGTTCTCCTCGTCACCTCGAAGATCGTGTCCAAGGCCGAGGGGCGCCTGGTCGAGGCCGCCGACCGGGAGGCCGCCATCGACGCCGAGACCGTACGGGTCGTGGCGCGCCGCGGGGCGCTGCGGATCGTCGAGAACCGGCAGGGGCTCGTGATGGCCGCCGCCGGGGTCGACGCCTCCAACACCCCGGCCGGCACCGTCCTGTTGCTGCCCGAGGACGCCGACGCGTCCGCGCGGGCCATCCGGGACGAGCTGCGCGACACCCTCGGGGTCGACGTCGGCGTCGTGATCACCGACACGTTCGGGCGGCCCTGGCGCACCGGGCTCACCGATGTCGCCATCGGCGCCGCGGGCGTACGGGTGCTGGACGATCTGCGCGGCGGCACCGACGCGCACGGCAATCCGCTGAGCGCCACCGTCGTCGCCACCGCCGACGAGCTCGCCGCCGCCGGTGACCTGGTGAAGGGCAAGGCCTCCGGGCTGCCCGTCGCCGTCGTGCGCGGACTGCCCCACGTGGTGGCCGAGGACGACGGCGAGGGGACACGGGCGATGGTGCGGGGCGCGCGCGACGACATGTTCCGGCTCGGCACGTCGGAGGCCGTACGGGAGGCCGTGACCCAGCGGCGTACCGTACGGGCCTTCACCGACGAGCCGGTGGATCCGGGCGCCGTGCGGCGGGCCGTGGCCGCGGCGGTCACCGCTCCCGCGCCGCATCACACCACTCCCTGGCGGTTCGTGCTCCTGGAGTCCGAGGAGTCGCGTACGCGGCTGCTCGACGCCATGCGGGACGCGTGGATCGCGGATCTGCGGCGGGACGGGAAGAGCGAGGAGTCGATCGCCAAGCGGGTGCGGCGCGGTGATGTGCTGCGCAACGCTCCCTACCTCGTGGTGCCGTGTCTCGTCATGGACGGGTCGCACACGTACGGCGATCCGCGGCGGGACGGTGCCGAGCGGGAGATGTTCGTGGTCGCCGTCGGCGCGGGGGTGCAGAACTTCCTCGTCGCGCTCGCCGGGGAGCGGCTCGGGTCCGCGTGGGTGTCGTCGACGATGTTCTGCCGGGATGTCGTACGGGACGTGCTGGAGCTGCCGGAGGGGTGGGATCCGATGGGGGCCGTGGCGGTCGGACATGCGGCGGAGGAGCCGCGGGCTCGGCCCTCGCGGGATGCCGGGGCGTTTGTCGAGGTGCGGTGAGAGTGGGTGCCGGGGGGTTGAGAGTGGGTGCCGGGGGGTGGTGACAGTCCTTGTCGAGGAGCGCGGGGGGCTTCGGCCCGGTGTGGTGCGTCAGGTCGGGTGACAGCCCTTGTCTTCGGCCGCGTGTGGTGCGTCCGGTGTGGTGAGAGTTGTGTGCCTTGTACGTCGAGAGTGGTGTGCGTCGGGAGTCGGGTGTTCGGAGAGGGTGAGCGCCTACTCTCGTAGGGCACCCCGAGTTTCCTAGGACCCCTTTCGTGGCTGGACGTTTCGCTCCTCGGCCGACGCGTACGACTGTGCGCGGCGGGCATGTCGCCGTGCCCGCGGATGCCTCCGGCGGGGTGCCTCGACAGGCGGTCGCACCTGGGCGTACGCGCACCTGGACGCCGCCCTGGCCGGTCGATCTCGGGCTCGTGCTCGGGCCGCTGCGCCGTGGACCCCGCGATCCGACCTTCCGTGCGACGCCGGACGGGGCCGTGTGGCGGACCAGCCGGACGCCCGCCGGGGCCGGGACGCTGCGGGTCTCGGCGCGGGGTGGGGTGGTACGGGGCGAGGCGTGGGGGCCGGGGAGCGAATGGCTGCTCGAACAGCTCCCCGAGATGCTCGGCGCGGCCGACGATCCCGATGCCTTCGAGCCTCGTCATCGGCTGGTCGCCGTCGCGCGGCATCGGCGGCCGGGGTTGCGGCTGACGCGTACCGGGCTGGTGCTGGAGTCGCTCATTCCGTCCGTTCTGGAGCAGAAGGTCACGACGGACGAGGCGTATCGGGCGTGGCGGTTGCTCGTACGGAAGTTCGGGGAGCCTGCGCCGGGGCCCGCGCCGGAGCGGATGTCCGTCATGCCGGAGCCGCGGACGTGGGCGCTGATTCCCTCCTGGGAGTGGCATCGGGCCGGGGTCGACAACAAGCGGGCGTCGACGATTCTGCGGGCCGTTCGGGTGGCGGGGCGGCTGGAGGAGGCGGTGGGGATGGAGCCGGGGGCTGCGCAGGCTCGGTTGGAGTTGGTGTCCGGGATCGGGCCGTGGACCTCGGCGGAGACCGTGCAGCGGAGTCATGGTGCGGCGGATTCGGTGACCGTGGGGGATCTTCATCTGCCGGGGATCGTGGGGTATGCGCTGGTGGGGGATCGGGATGCGGATGACTCCGTGATGCTTTCGCTGTTGGAGCCGTATGCCGGGCAGCGGCATCGGGCGGCTCGGTTGATTCTGTTGTCGGGGCGGGCGCCTGCGCGGCGGGTTCCGCGGATGCCGCGGGGGGATATCGGGCGGCTGTAGTCGTCCCGGGTGCGGGCCGGGAGTCCCTCGCCCCCGCCGCCCCTACCCGTCCCATCCCCAGGGGCTCCGCCCCTTCAACCCCACCAGGGGCTCCGCCCCCGGACCCCCGATCGGCCTGAACGGCCTCGTCCTCAAACGCCGGACGGGCTGAGTGACACGGGCCCGGGTGGGCGGGTGGACCGAGGGGCGGGTGGGGCATCGGCCTCCAGCCTCGGCCTCACACGCCGGACAGGCTGAGTGATACAGGCCCGGGTGGGCGGGTGGACCGGGGGGTGGGTGGGGCATCGCCCCCGACCTCCGCCTCACACGCCCGACAGGCTGACTGATACGGACCCGGGTGGATGGGCGGACCCGGGGGGTGGGCATCGACCCCCGGCCTCGGCCTCACACGCCGGACAGGCCGAGTGATACAGGCCGGGGTGGGTGGGCGGACCCGGGGGGGTGAGGCATCGCCCCCCGGCCTCCGCCTCACACGCCCGACAGGCGCAGCGCCGTGCGGACCGAGGCTTTTAGGGGCGCGGGGAACTGCGCGACCAGCCCCCACCCACCCGCAGCCGAACACATCCGGGCGGGACCCCTGACGGGCCGAGGGCTTCAGGGGCGCGGGGAACTGCGCGACCAGCCCCCCGCCCACCCTTCAGCCGAACACATCCAGGCGGAACCCCTGACAGACCGAGGACTTCAGGAGCGCGGGGAACTGCGCGACCAGCCCCCGCCCACCCTCAGCCGATCTAGCCGCCCTACTGGTCCGACGAGAAGCGGAGCGCCCCGGCTGGGATCTTGGCCTCACACCAGACTCTTACGCCCTCGCGGAGTTCGTTGTCGGGGCCGACCACCGCGCCGTCGCCGATGACCGCCCCGGAGAGGATGGTGCGTTCGCCGATGTGGGCGCGGGTGCCGATGAGGGAGTCGGTGATGACGGCGCCGGGTTCGACGACCGCGCCGGACAGGATCGTGCTGCCCGTGATGCGGGCGCCCTCGCCGATGCGCGCGCCGTCGCCGACGACCGTGCCGCCGGTCAGCTTGGCGTCGGGGGCGACCCTGGCCGTGGGCAGCACGAGACGGTCCCCGCAGCGGCCCGGGACCGCCGGAGAGGGGGCGCGGCCCAGGACGAGGTCCGCGGAGCCTCGTACGAAGGCCTGGGGGGTGCCCAGGTCCAGCCAGTAGGTGGAATCCACCATGCCCTGGAGGTGGGCTCCGGTGGCCAGGAGCTCGGGGAAGGTCTCGCGTTCCACCGAGACCGGGCGGCCAGCGGGGATCGTGTCGATGACCGAGCGGCGGAAGACGTACGCCCCGGCGTTGATCTGGTCGGTGACGATCTCCTCGGGGGTCTGGGGCTTCTCCAGGAAGGCCGTCACGCGGCCCGTCGCGTCCGTGGGGACCAGGCCGTACGCCCGTGGGTCCTCGACGCGGGTGAGGTGGAGGGACACGTCCGCGCCGGTCGTCTCGTGGGTCGCCACCAGGGCCCTGATGTCCAGGCCCGTCAGGATGTCGCCGTTGAAGATCAGGACCGGCTCGTCGGGCCCGGAGCGCAGGCGCGCGGCCACGTTGCGGATCGCGCCGCCCGTGCCGAGGGGCTCCTCCTCGGTGACGTATTCGATGTGGAGGCCCAGCCCGGAACCGTCACCGAAGTACGGCTCGAAGACCTCGGCCAGGTAGGAGGTCGCCAAGACGATGTGCTCGACGCCCGCCGCTCTCGCCCGCGCCAGTTGGTGCGTGAGGAACGGCACCCCGGCCGCCGGGACCATCGGCTTGGGGGTGTTCACCGTGAGCGGGCGCAGTCGGGTGCCTTTGCCCCCGACCAGGAGGATCGCTTCTGTCACCTGTCGTCTCTGCTTCCTGCCGGGACCGGCCGAAGGATGATTCGGCCGGCCAGTGTATGCAGTCCGTAGTAAGAGGCCTTCGACGGCAGTGGGGTGTCCTCGATGGCTCCGCGCAGACCTCAGCGGCCCTGGTAGCGGGCCGCGGCCGTTCTGGCCGAGCCGAGTTTGCCGTACAGAAGCCTCCCCGGGCACTCCGTGGCGAACCCGTCCCGATGGCCGGAGATCACGTTCAGTCGTACGTTCTTACCTTTTCGGTAGAGATTGCCACCGCCGGACTTCAGGTATGTCTTGCCGCGGGGATCGGCTCCGGAGAGACCGAGCTTCCATGCCGTGAGCCGCGCGATGGCGGTCACCGCGGCGGCGGCCGGTTTGGTCTTGCCGAAGCTGCCGAGGACCGCGATCCCCATGGTGTCGTTGTTGAAACCGAGGGTGTGGGCCCCCATGACGGGCTTCGCCACACCTCCGGCGCGGCCTTCGTAGATGTTTCCGCACTTGTCTACGAGGAAGTTGTAGCCGATGTCGCGCCAGCCACTGCTCACTACGTGGTAGCGGTAGATACTGCGGATGAGCGAAGGGGCCTGGGAGCAAAGGTAGTTGTTGCCCGAGGCCGTGTGGTGCACGAAGGCGGCCTTCACCTTTTTGGTGTACACGAAGCCGCCCTCGCGCAGGCTCTCGTCCGCGCCCCAGCCGCGCCGGGTGACGATGCGTGGGCGCTCACCGATGTACGGCTTCACGAGCGGCGCGCCGTCGCGGAGGGCCGGGGCCTCGCGCTCGGTCTCGGCCCTGGACAGTGCCGGGATCTCCGTCGCGCCGAACGGGGCGAGCGCGGCATTGGTGGCGAAGGTGGCGTACGTCTCGGCGCTCTCCGCGCCCGCGCTCCCGTCGCCCGTCAGCGCGCCCCGGGGCGCGGGTTCCGCGCCGGGGTCGACGAGTTCGAGGTGCATGCCTCTGGGGAGCGGCGACTCGCCGGCTGCCGTGGCTCTTTCGTCCACCTGCGCCTGGACGCGGACCTCGACCCCGTCCGAGTCGCCGACCCACAGGGGCGCCGTGGAGCCGCGCACCCGGCCCGAGCTGCCCTCGGCGCTGTCCGGGTCGGCCGCGTGCTCGTGGTTGTGGGTCTCGATGTCCTGCCAGCCGGACCAGCGGTTGGCTCCGGTGGCGCGGGTACGGACCTGGACGCGGCCGCGCAGTTCGGTGTCGGGGTCGTCCCAGACGACCCCGACCAGCGAGAACGTCCGAACGCTCCGTCTACCGAGGCCCTGTTCGGGCGCGGCGGGTCCGAGCGAGCGGTCGCCTGAGAGCGGGACCAAGGGGAGGGACTGGGTGCTGCCCGGCGCGGCGGGCTCGGTCCTCGCCGCCTGGGGTCGGGCCTGTGCCGGTGCGGACAGGGCCAGCGGAAGGGTGAGTGCGGCCGCGCAGGTGACGCCGACCGAGGAAGCAAGGATTCCATGCATGCCCCTGATCGTGGACATAGTCATACATATCTGTCCATTGCGGATTTGACGGACCGTCGGGTCGCGCTCGGCCGAACCGGTGGCGCGGGCGCCGCGTCCCGCCGGGCGCCCCCGCGTACGCTTGCGCGCGTGAACGCCACCGACCGCACCCCTGCCGACCTGCTGCGATCCGCGCTCGCCGCGGACCCCGCGCGCCCCCTGGTGACCTTCTACGACGACGCCACGGGCGAGCGTGTCGAATTGTCCGTCGCGACCTTCGCCAATTGGGTGGCCAAGACCGCCAACCTCCTCCAGGGCGAGTTGTCCGCCGAGCCCGGCGACCGGGTGGCGCTGCTGCTGCCCGCGCACTGGCAGACGGCGGTGTGGCTGCTCGCGTGTTCCTCGGTGGGGGTCGTCGCGGACGTCGGGGGCGATCCCGGTGCCGCCGACCTCGTCGTCGCGGGGCCCGACGCGCTCGAGGCCGGGCTCGCCTGCTCCGGCGAGCGCGTCGCGCTCTCGCTCGCGCCGCTGGGGCGCCGCTTCCCGACACCGCCCGCCGGGTACGCCGACTACGCCGTCGAGGTGCCGAGCCAGGGCGACCGCTTCCAGCCGTACGCGCCGGTGGACCCGGAGGAGGCCGCGCTGATCGTCGCCGGGGCCGAGCACACGGGGGCCGAGGTCGTCGAGCGGGCCCGGGCGGAGGCGGCCTCGCTGGATCTGACGGGGCCCGGGTCTCGGATCCTGTCCGCGCTGTCGTACGACACCTGGGAGGGGCTGAGCGCGGGGTTGTACGCGCCGCTCGCCTCCGGGGGGTCCGTGGTGCTCTGTCGTCATCTGGAACGACTGGGCGAGGACGCGTTGGCCAAGCGGATCGAGAGCGAGCGGGTGACTTCGACGGTCCGGTAGTCGCCGGTCGCCGTCCGGGCCGGCCCGGACGGGGCCGATCGCCTGTCGGGGCAGGCCCGTGGGGGCCGATCGCGCCCGCCGTCCCGCCGCGGATCCGTCCCTGCTGGGGGCCCCGCGCCCCCGGCCGATCCCGTCACCCGTTCGGCCCCTTATCTGCCGCCGTCGCCGGGCCTCCGAGCCATGGTCGTAGGAGCACCGCACGCTCGCACGCCATGAGGGGTGGACTCCGACGTGACCGACAGGACAGGGCCGGGAACGGGGGCTTCGCCCACCGGTGCCGGGCTCGCACGACGGCGACGGCGACGCTGGGTGCAGTACTCGGCGCTCGGTGTCGCCGTCGTGGTCCTCGGTGCCGTCGGCGTCGGTCTGGTCGCGTACGAGAAGCTGAGCCGGAACATCACCGCCGACGAGGAAGCCGCCGCCGAGCTCGCCCGCTACGAGAAGGAGCGGCCCACCGCGCTGGTGCGCGACGCGCAGAACATCCTGCTGATCGGGTCGGACTCGCGGTCGGGGGACGGGAACAAGGAGTACGGCCGGGACTCCGGGACCGAGCGCTCCGACACCACGATCCTGCTGCACCTGTCCGCGAACCGGAGCAGCGCCACCGCCGTCTCCCTGCCCCGCGACCTGATGGTGGACGTGCCGAGCTGCCGGCGTCCGGACGGCACCCGTACCGGGCCCACGTTCGCGATGTTCAACTCCGCCTTCGAGGTGGGCGGTTCGGCGTGCACGATCCGGACCGTCGAGAAGCTCACGAACATCCGTGTCGACCACCACGTGGTCGTCGACTTCCACGGGTTCAAGGACATGGTCGACGCCGTGGACGGCGTGGAGGTGTGCCTGAAGGAGCCCATCGACGACAAGGCGGCCAAGCTGAAGCTGCCCGCGGGCAAGGTCGTGCTCGACGGCGAACAGGCCCTCGGCTACGTCCGCGCCCGCAAGAGCATCGGGGACGGCAGCGACACCGACCGGATGGAGCGCCAGCAGCGGTTCCTCGGCGCGCTCGTCAACAAGGTGCAGAGCAACGACGTACTGCTCAATCCGGCACGGCTCTATCCCATGCTCGACGCGGCCACTTCCTCGCTCACCACGGACCCGGATCTGGCGAGCCTGCGCGGGCTGTACGACCTGGTCCGCGGCATGCGCAATATCCCCACGGAACGTGTCCAATTCCTGACGGTGCCCCGAACGTCGTACGTCTACAACGCCAATCGCGACCAGCTCGTGAAACCCGCGGCCGACAAACTCTTCGCCCTGCTGCGCGCGGACGCTCCGGTGGCGGTCGCGAAGGACCTTCCGACGGACCCGCAGAGCGGCCTTCCGACGACCCCGGCAAGCGGCCACGACTCGGCATTCGACTACGAAGAGGAGTCGCGCGGCAACGGGAAGTCGAGGGGAAAGCGGCCCGACGCTCCCACATCCGCGCCGACTTTTCGCGGTAACACGGCGGCTGAGGACGCCTGCGGGTAAAGCGTGCGCCAAGGCGGGAACTGCGGAGCTGAGAAGTCTCTGAGAAATAGGGCGGATTGCCCAGTTGTAGGAAGGTGGAATTTGTCACCACCGTCGCTTGACCCCGAACCGGCCGGATAGTGTGAGCGATCCGGTGCACCCGGCCACGAGGTCCGTCCTGGGGGTCGCGCACTGCTGACCGAGACCCGAGCGCTCTTTGAGGGGGAAGAGCGCCGCGTGGCCCCGACGGAGGATTCAGACAACCGTGGACGCGCAAGGCCGTGGGCGGGCGGACAACATCGACCCCGCAGACCAGTGGGTACTCAACCCGAACACCGGTGAATACGAACTGCGACTGACTCCTTCCGCTCCGCAGTCGGGAGTCCCGAGACCGCGTCGGGGCAGCCCCGCGAACGCGGGACCGGGAGCGGGGACACGCGCGCGCCGGGCGCCGGAACGGGAGAGTCCGGCGACGCCCGGCCCCGATGTGCCCGGGCCGCGGCGGCGCCGTGGCGCGCCGGCCGAGCCACCGCCGGGCCGTCGCAAGGGGCGCACGAAGCCGAAGAAGTCGAAGGCGAAGAAGATACTGTTGTGGACCGGCGGCTCGATGGCCTTCGTGCTGGTCGCCGTCTCCGCCGCGGGGTATCTCTACCTCAAGCACCTTGAGGGCAACGTCAGCACGACGGACGTCGGCAGCGCGGGCAAGAAGGGCTTCAGCAAGGACGAGGCCTTCAACATCCTGATCATCGGCACCGACAAGCGCACCGGCAAGGGCAACGAGGGCTACGGCGACAAGGGCAGCGTCGGGCACGCCGACACCAACATCCTGCTGCACGTCTCCAAGGACCGTACGAACGCGACCGCGTTGAGCATCCCGCGTGACCTGATCGTCGATGTGCCGGACTGCCCGACCAAGCAGCCGGACGGCAGCGAGAAGGTCGTCCCGGGCACGCAGAACGTCCGCTTCAACACGAGCCTCGGCCAGGACGGCCGGGACCCGGGCTGCACCATGCGCACGGTCAAGGCGGTCACCGGGATCTCGGTGGACCACTTCATGATGGCCGACTTCAACGCGGTGAAGACGCTGACCAGCGCGGTCGGTGGCGTCGACGTGTGCGTGGCGCACGCCGTCAACGACAAGGAGTCGCACCTCAAGCTGCCCGCGGGCAAGTCCAAGGTCGAGGGCGAGCAGGCTCTCGCGTTCGTACGGACCCGGCACAGCTTCGGCAACCAGGGCGACCTCGACCGCATCAAGGTGCAGCAGCAGTTCCTGGGCTCGCTGATGCGCAAGATGTCCTCCAGCGACACCCTCACCAACCCGGCCAAGCTGATCAGCCTGGCCGAGGCCGCCACCAAGGCGCTCACCGTGGACACCGGCATAGGAAACGTCAGCACCCTCAAGGACGTGGCCCTGGAGCTGAAGAAGGTGCCCACGAAGAACATCACCTTCACCACGGTGCCGGTGCTCGACAACCCCGCCGAGAAGGTCAAGGCGACCGTCGTCGTCAACCAGTCACAGGCCCCCGCGGTCTTCGACGCGATCAAGAGCGACGTCTCCTTCACCGCCGTGAAGCAGAAGGAGAAGAAGGAGAAGGCCGAGGTCGCGGCCCGCCTCAAGGGCACCCGTTCCGCCGCCGCCGACATCCGCGTCGACATCTACAACGGCGGCGCCCCGGGCGGCAGCGCACAGGAGACTCTTAACTGGCTGCAGAATACTGAGGGCGTGCCCAAGTCCAGCCAGCTCGGTAACGCCGCCGCACCACTGAGCAAGACGACCGTGGAGTACTCCCCCGACCAGGCCGATCAGGCGCGCAAACTGGCGGACCTCATGGGGCTGTCCGCCTCGGCGTTGAAGCCTGGCAAGAGCGAGAAGAACTCACAGGGTCTGCCCGCGATCGTGCTGACCCTGGGCAAGGACTTCAAGGGCGCAGGGGTGTCGTTGACCACTCCGACCAAGGCGCCCGAGGTCGACAAGTCCACGGCGGACAAGACAGTGTGCGCCAGTTGATGACCTAACGGGTCTGTCAGACGTCTAACAGGGCGCGGGGGCGTCCGGGCCGGACGCAAGGGGTGTCCGGCCAGACGTACGCGTCCGATCGGGCGCGGGACGGACCCGTTTGTCAGGCGCAGGGTGGGGAGGGGCAGGGAGATGGCGCGAAGCGGTGTGCGTGGGGAGGGGGCTCGACCACGTGTCCGGCAGGCCGACGATCTGGGCTGGGACGACAGCCTGTACGACGAGAACGGCGATCCCGCCGACGGAGGCGGAGCTTCCGGCGGCAGAGGTGGCGATGCCACCGGTCAAGGCAGTGGCTCCACCAGTAGAGACAGCGGCTCCAGCGGCACAGGCGGCGATTCGGCCCACGCCGACGGCCCAGGCGCCGGGAGCGACAGGCGCAACGGGCGTCCGGTCGACAAGGACGGCGACGACGCGTCGGCCGAACCGCGGGGGCAGGGCCGGCACGGCGGTGGCGGCGGGCGTCGGCGCGGGGGCGGCGACGGCGGGCACCCACGGCGCAGACGCCGCATACTGCGCTGGTCGGCGTCGGTCCTGGCGCTTCTGATACTTGGCACCGCGGGCGCCGGTTACCTCTACTACCAGCACCTGAACAACAACATCAAGAAGGACGACCTGAACCTCGGCGACGAGAAGGACCGGGCGGCCAAGAGCAAGGCGAACGCGGCCGGGCAGACCCCCCTGAACATCCTTCTGATCGGCTCGGACGCCCGGGACACCAAGGAGAACCAGTCCCTCGGCGGCGCCAAGGACACCTTCGGCGGTACCCCTCTCGCGGACGTCCAGATGCTGCTGCACCTCTCCGCCGACCGCAGCAACATGTCGGTGATCAGCATGCCGCGCGACACCCTGCTGAAGATGCCCAAGTGCACGGACCCGGACACCAAGAAGGTCTACCCGGCGACCGTCGGACTGGTGATGACCAACATCTCGCTCGGGCGCGGCGGTCCGGGCTGCACGGTGGCCACCTGGGAGAAGCTCACCAAGATCCACATCGACCACTTCATGAAGATCGACTTCTCGGGTGTGGTGTCGATGGCGGACGCGATCGGCGGTGTACCGGTCTGCGTGGACGCCAACATCTACTCCAAGGACAGTCAGGGCCACGGCTCCGGGCTGAAGCTGAAGAAGGGCACGACCCCCGTCAAGGGCACGCAGGCCCTGGCGTGGCTGCGGACGCGGTACGGCTTCGAGGACAACACGGACATCGGCCGGACCAAGGCGCAGCACCAGTACATGAACTCGATGGTCCGCCAGCTGCGCGAGAACGCCACGATCAGCAACCCCGGCAAGCTGCGCAGCCTCGCGGAGACGGCCACCAAGGCACTGACCGTCGACAAGGGCCTGGGCAGCGTGCTGAAGCTCTACGACCTCGGCAACGAGCTCAAGAAGGTCGAGCCGAAGCGCATCACGATGACCACGATGCCCTGGCAGTGGGCCGTGTCGGACAGCAACCGCGTGGAGCCCAAGCCGGTCGAGGCCGAGCAGCTGTTCCGTCTCGTCCGTGAGGACATCGCGCTCGACGGCAAGGACAAGAAGAAGACGGTGACCGCGGTGAAGGCCTCCACGGACCCGGCCGCCGCGGACGACCAGATCGGTGTGACCGTGCAGAACGGCACCCGCACGGCCGCGCTGGGCCCGGTCGGCGGGCGCGCGCGCACGGTGTCCCAGCTGCTCGTCGGCAAGGGCTTCACCAAGGCCGAGGCGGACTCCTCGGCGGCGACCGCCGAGGAGACGACGGTGATCCGCTACCCGAGCGCCGATCTGCAGGGCGACGCCCAGGCGGTCGCCAAGGCGCTGGGGGTCCCGCTGAGCGCGGTGAAGAAGTCGACGGACGTCTCGGGCGTCACGCTCGTGGTCGGCGCCGACTGGCGCGAGGGCACGGCGTACAAGGCGAAGGCGCAGGACAACACGACACCGGAGTCCGCGGACGTGCTCAACGGCGCCAAGACCGACGCCTGTATGCACGTCAACAAGGACTACACCTGGTCGTAGGAAGCCGCACCTGGCCATAGGCCGGTCGGCAGAAAGCAGTTGGGCCCCTCTCGACGTCGAGAGGGGCCCAACTGCTCATGGATGAGGCTCAGTTCGCGGGCTCCGTGGAGGCGAGTACCGCCGGGCGGCGGGAGGCGATGACCTTCTTCGCCAGCGCCTTCGGGCTGGTGAGGAAGCCGAAGCCCCACGACATGTGCATGGTCGCGAGGGCGACGGGGATCTGCAGGCGGGCCTTCAGGGGAAGCCCCTTGCCCGCGGGCAGCGAGCCCGCCGCTATCGCCGCGAGATAGCCGCCGGGGATCACGAAGCCCCAGGGCGTCAGCGCCGCGCCCACCACGACACCCGCCGCGATCGCGCACAGGGCGGTCGGCGGGGCGAGGTAGCGCAGGTTGATGGAGCCCTCGTGGTAGCGGGCGACGACATGGCGCCAGCGCCCGTAGTCCTTGTACTGCTTGGCGAGCGCCTTGACCGAGGGCCGGGGCCGGTACGACACCTTCAGTTCGGGCGAGAACCAGATGAGGCCGCCCGCCTCCCGGATCCGGAAGTTCAGCTCCCAGTCCTGGGCGCGGATGAACTCCTCGTTGTAGCCGCCCTGGCGCTCCAGCGCCTCGCGCCGGAAGACACCGAGGTACACGGTCTCGGCGGGAGCGGCCTCGCCCCCCGTGTGGAAGGCGGCGTTCCCGACCCCGATCTTCGAGGTCATCGCGGCGGCGACCGCGTGCTCCCAGTCGTTCTCGCCCTCGGCGTGCATGATGCCGCCGACGTTCTGCGCGCCGGTCTCCTCCAGGAGGCGCACGGCGGTCGCGATGTAGTTCGGGGAGAGCATGCCGTGCCCGTCGACGCGCACGACGACGGGATGCCGGGACGCCTTGATCGCCGCGTTCAGCGCGGCCGGGGTGCGCCCGGTGGGGTTCGGGACGGTGTGGACGCGTGGGTCTTCGCGTACGAGTTCGGCGGCGATCTCGTCCGTACGGTCCGAGGACGGACCGATGGCGATGACCACCTCCATCTCGCCGTCGTACTCCTGCGCCAGGATCGCTTGGACGGCCCCGCGCAGATGCCGCTCCTCGTTGAGGACGGGCATGATCACAGAAACGGCGGGGGGCCGCACGTCAGACTTCTCGCTCATCGGACGTCACGTTACCGCGAATGGGGGACACGGGCGCGCGCCGCCCGGTCCACGGGCCGGGCAGCAGATCGTATGGGCCTACGGTGCTCACGGATCCCCACGTTCACCCCCGCGGAGGTGTCCCCCTTGCCCACGCCGCCCCGCTCCCCCGCACGCCCGCAGCCCCGTCCCCAGAGCCGCCCGCAGCCGCCCCGCTCCCGGCGGCCTCCGGTGCGGTCCACCGTACGGCCCCCCGTACGGAGGAAGAAGCCGCGCTGGGCCATGCGGGTGGTCACCACGATCTCGGTGGTGGTCCTCGCCTCGGCGGGCATCGGGCACGCGGTGGTCACCAGCCTGGGCGAGAACATCGCCCGGGTCGACCCCTTCAAGGACATGAAGAACCGCCCCGCGGCGGGCCACGGCATGAACGTGCTGCTGGTCGGCACCGACGGCCGCGACAAGATCACGGAGGAGGAGCGGCAGAAGTACCGTCTGGGCGGTGCCCCCTGCCACTGCACCGACACGATGATGATCGTGCACATCGCCGCCAACCGGGAGCGGGCCAGCGTCGTGAGCCTGCCGCGCGACTCGTACGCCGAGGCGCCCGCGCACACCGACCAGACCACCGGCGCCGAGCACGGCCCCCACCCGATCAAGCTCAACGCGGCATACGCGGAGGGGGGCCCGCAGCTGACCGTGCGCACCGTCGAGAACATGACCCATGTGAAGATCGACCACTACTTGGAGGTCGATTTCACCAGCTTCATGCGGACGGTGGACGTGCTCGGCGGCGTGAGCATCTGCACCGCACAGCCCCTCAAGGACTCGTACACCGGACTCGACCTGAGCGCCGGCACGCACACGCTGAGCGGCGGGCAGGCACTCCAGTACGTACGGTCCCGGCATGTCGACGGCGCCTCCGACATCGGCCGGATGCAGCGCCAGCAGCGGTTCCTGGCGGCGCTGATCGAGCGGGCCACGTCGTCGGGGGTGCTGCTGAACCCGATGAAGTTCCGTGATGTCACCCGGGCCGTGCTCGGTTCGGTCCGCGCGGACCAGGGGTTCGGCACGGACGAGCTGCTGGACCTCGGCCGGGCGATGCGGAACTTCTCCCCTTCCTCCTCCGAGTTCACGACCGTGCCGATCGGACAGATGGCCTACATGGCCAAGGGCATCGGTTCCACCCTGAAGTGGGACGACAACAAGGCCGCCGCGCTCTTCCAGTCACTGCGTGACGACAAGCCGCTCGCTCCCCCGCACAAGGCCGCGCACGCCAAGACCGTGCGCGTCGAGGTGGCCCCGCAGCAGATCCAGGTCCAGGTGGAGAACGGGACGCCCACGGACGGCCTCGGCAAACGCATGGACGGCGCCCTGGCCGCCACCGGGTTCCACACGACGGGCCGGCCCGTCAACGCCCAGGACCGCGGCGCCCGGCACAGCGTCATCGTCTACGACCCGCGCTGGGACCGCTCCGCGAAGTCCCTCGCCGCCGCGCTCCCGGGCAGCGAGCTGCGCGAGGTCAAAGGGCGGGGGCCGCTGCTGAAGGTGATCGCCGGCGCGGACTTCAAGGAGGTCACACGGGTCCGGGTGCAGGATCCCTACCAGGCCGAGACCCGGGTGGTGACAGGGGATCAGGTGGTGTGCACGTAGGTGACGCGGCGTCCACGGGACACGCGAAGGGCCCCGCCGTATCGTCCGGCGGGGCCCTTCGTGGTGGTGCGGGTCAGTTGCCCGACACCGTCACCGTCTGGTCGTTCTTCAGCTCGTCCACCAGTGTCTTGACCTTGGCCTTGTCCCAGACGAGGTTGCCGCCCGTGGAGCCGGAGATCGGCATGTTCATGGACTTGCCGCTGCCGCCGGTGACGCCCTTCATCGCCCAGAACATGCTGCCGAGGTCCCACAGGCTCATGTCCTTGTCGACGGTGAGGCTGTCGAGGCCGGAGCCCATGGTCGGGTAGAGCTTGAAGGGGTTCAGGACGGTCCCGGGGGTCGCGACCTGGTGGGCCAGGGCGGACAGGAACTTCTGCTGGTTCTTGGTGCGCTGGAGGTCCGAGGCCGCGAAGGCGTGACGGGTACGGACGAAGGCGAGGGCCTGCTCACCGTTGAGGGTCTGCTTGCCCGCCTTGAAGTCGGCGCCGGAGTACTTGTCCTTGAAGCCCTGGTCGAGGGTCATCTCCACACCGCCGACCGCGTCGACGATGTTCGCGAACCCGGCGAAACCGATCTCCACGTAGTGGTCGATGTGCAGGCCGGTGTTGTACTCGATGGTGCGGACCAGCAGCGTCGGCCCGTCCTCCGCGTACGCCGCGTTCAGCTTCACCTGGCGGCCCGTGCCGGGGAAGGTCTTGCCGGACCCGGATCCCTTGTACGTCGGGATCGTCACGTTCGAGTCGCGGGGGAGGGAGACCAGGGTGTCGCCGTTGCCCCCGACGTGCAGGATCATCATCGAGTCCGTGCGCTTGCCCTCGGCGGACCCGGTGTGCAGCTTCTTCTTCTCCTCGGCCGACATGCCGGCGCGGCTGTCGGAGCCGACGATCAGGTAGTTCGTGCCCTTGCCCGCGTCGGGCCGGTCGATGACCTTCGAGAGATCCACGTCACGGTGGAGCTTGGAGTCGGCCCAGAAGTAGGTGCCCACGGAGACCACGACCAGCAGCGTGACCAGCGTGATCGCTATCCACTTGATGCGTCGGCGCCAGTTCGGCGCCGGGCGCGGGCCACGGCCGCCCTGGCCGCCGGGACCCTGCGGACCACCGGGGCCGCCCGGCGAACCGTAGACCTGCCCGGTGTTGTAACCGGAGTCGTACCCGTTGTCGTACCCCTGGCCGTCGTCGTACGTCGGCTGCTGGGGCACCCCGCCGTACGGCGGGGCGGACGGGCGCGGACCGGGCGATCCCGGGCCACGCTGAACCTGCCGCATGACGCGGGCGCCCTCAGGCTGAGCGCCTGCGCTGCCGCGTCCGTAACGGTCGCTGCGGTTGCTGTCGGACCACCCGTCGGGCCAATCGTTCATGCGGACCAGTGTGCAGGTCCGCACGGTGTGCCTAACAAGAGACCGGGGAGATCTGGGTCACGCCTGTTGCAGAGCTGATGCAAAGCGACTCTCGCACGCCCCCGCATAGGGTGGACGGCATGACAGACCTGGCACCCAACCCGGAATCCGATATTCCGGGCAAGCCGACCTTCGCGTCCCGGACGACCCTCAGCCACATCATGACCCACAACGACACCAACCTTCTGGGCACGGTGCACGGCGGAGTGATCATGAAGCTCGTGGACGACGCGGCGGGTGCGGTGGCCGGGCGGCACTCCGGCGGGCCCGCCGTCACCGCCTCCATGGACGAGATGGTCTTCCTGGAGCCGGTCCGCGTCGGTGACCTCGTCCATGTGAAGGCCCAGGTGAACTGGACGGGGCGGACGTCCATGGAGGTCGGCGTGCGCGTGCTGGCCGAGCGCTGGAACGAGTCGACGCCGCCCCAGCAGGTCGGTTCGGCCTATCTCGTCTTCGCCGCGGTCGACGCCGACGGCAAACCGCGGCGCGTGCCGCCCGTCCTCCCGGAGACCGAGCGCGACGAGCGGCGCTACCAGGAGGCCCAGATCCGGCGCACCCACCGGCTGGCACGCCGTCGGGCGATCATGGAACTGCGGGAGAAGCGGGCGGCGGAGGGGCTGGACTAGCCGGGATGCGAGGGGCCGGACCAGTAGGGACGCGAGGGGTTGGGCAAGTCGGGACGCGAGGAGCCGGACCGGTCGGGGTTCGGCGATGCTGGACGCCCGAGGGCCGGGGCGGGACGTCACCCCGGCCGGTGGCCCTGGCCGAGGGCGGCTCCCGGGCGGATGTCAGGGTGACGTCATGACGCTCTCCCCCGCCACCCCGTCCGCCCCGTCCGCTTCCGGCGGACGCCCCTTCGACGCGGTGCTCTGTGACGTCGACAACGTGATCCGCGTCTACGAACCGGACCACGTGTACGCGCTGGAGCGCGCCGCCGGGCTGGCCGAGGGCACCACCATGAAGGTGGCCTTCGCACCGGAGACGGTGCTTCCGCTGGTGCTGGGCCGGATCACACCGGACGAGTGGGCGGGGTCGATCCTGCGGGGCCTGACCGGGCTGGTGGCCAACGGGACGGCGGTGGAGCTGAGCACGGCGCTCATACGCTCGCCGTTCCACGCCGACGAGACGGTGGTGGCGCTGCTGCGCCGGGCCCGTACCCACATGCCCCTGGTCCTGGTCACCAACACCTCGGTCCAGCTCGAGGAGGACCTGGAGTCCCTGGGCCTGACGGACCTCGCCGACCATGTGGTCAGCAGCGCGCGGGTGGGCATCGCCAAGCCCGACCGGCGCATCTACGACATCGCCGTCGAGCGGGCCGGCGTCCCGGCCGAGCGCTGCCTGTTCGTGGACGACACCCTGGAGAACGTGGAGGCGGCGGCCGCACTCGGTATGCGGACCGTCCACTACCGCACGCCGGAGGATCTGCGGGGCGCCCTGAACGGCCTGTGAGGCCGACCGCACCGGGCGCTGTCGGAGCCGGCTGGTATCCATGTCCGCATGAACAACGATCAGGCCACCCCGGAGGAACTCGCGGCGCTGCGAGGGGCGTTCGACGTGGACGACGGCGGGGAGTCGGCGCTCGGCTGGGCGGCGGTGCACGCCTTCGAGGCGAAGCACGCCATCGTGCTGCCCGAGCCTTACCGGACGTTCGTCGCCGAGGTGACCGACGGGTCGTACTCCGGGCCGCCGGAGTACGGGCTGGTGTCCCTGGCCGAGCTGCCCGCGGACTGGGGCGACGACGGGCGGGGGCGCGACCTGAGCCGACCGTTCCCGCTCACGGAGGCGTGGCTGTGGGAGGACGACCCGAGGCCGGCCGAGGAGATCGATCCGGTCGTCGAGCGGGTCTTCGACCACGGATCCGTCGTGCTGGGCACCGACGGGTGCGGAATGAACTGGCATCTCGTCGTCACGGGCCCGCACCGGGGTCACATCTGGCACATCACCGGGGAGGGCGCCGTTCCCTTCGGCGCCGAGTTCGGGTTCACGACCTCCGCACCGGGGTTCGCGGGGTGGGTCGGACACTGGGCCGCGCAGAAGGAATGGTTCGACGCCGAGTAGGGGCACGTGACCGGCGCGCGAGTGGGCCGACCGGGAACAAGAACCGGGGACAAGAACGAGGGGCACCCCGGTGGGGTGCCCCTCGAGTTCGTGGTGGGGGGGTGGGTTACGGGAGGTTGCGCGCCATCACGATGCGCTGGACCTGGTTCGTGCCCTCGTAGATCTGGGTGATCTTGGCGTCGCGCATCATGCGCTCGACCGGGTAGTCGCGGGTGTAGCCGTAGCCGCCGAGGAGCTGTACGGCGTCCGTGGTGACCTCCATGGCCACGTCGGAGGCGAAGCACTTGGCCGCGGCGCCCTGGAAGGTGAGGTCCTTGTCGCCGCGCTCGGACTTGGCCGCCGCCGCGTACGTCAGCTGGCGGGCGGCCTCGATCTTCATGGCCATGTCGGCGAGCATGAACTGGATGCCCTGGAAGTCGGCGATCGCCTTGCCGAACTGCTTGCGCTCCTGGACGTAGCCCTTGGCGTAGTCGAGGGCGCCCTGCGCGATGCCGAGCGCCTGCGCGGCGATCGTGATGCGGGTGTGGTCCAGGGTCTTCATGGCCGTGGCGAAGCCGGTGCCCTCCTCGCCGATCATGCGGTCGGCGGGGATGCGGACGTTGTCGAGGTAGACCTCGCGCGTCGGGGAGCCCTTGATGCCGAGCTTCTTCTCGGGGGCGCCGAAGGAGACGCCCTCGTCCGACTTCTCGACGACGAAGGCCGAGATGCCCTTCGAGCGCTTGGTGGGGTCGGTGACCGCCATCACCGTGTAGTACTCGGAGACGCCCGCGTTGGTGATCCAGCGCTTCACGCCGTTGAGGACGTAGTCGTCGCCGTCGCGGACGGCCTTCGTCTTCATGCCCGCGGCGTCCGAACCCGCATCCGGCTCCGAGAGGCAGTACGAGAACATCCCGTCGCCCTTGGCGAGCGGGGTCAGGTACTTCTGCTTCAGGGCCTCCGAACCGGAGAGGATCACCGGGAGCGAGCCCAGCTTGTTCACGGCCGGGATCAGGGAGGAGCTGGCACAGACACGCGCCACCTCCTCGATCACGATCACCGTGGCGAGGGCGTCGGCACCCGCGCCGCCGTACGACTCCGGCACGTGCACGGCGTGCAGGTCGGAGGAGACCAGTGCGTCCAGGGCCTCCTGCGGGAAACGGGCTTCCTCGTCCACCACGGCCGCGTACGGCGCGATCTTCGCCTCGGCCAGCGAGCGGATCGCGTCACGGAGCATGTCGTGCTCCTCGGACGGGCGGTACAGGTCGAAATCAGCCGATCCGGCCAAGGTCTCTCACGCTCCAAGGACGCTAATTACCGTTAAGTAACCCAAATTTTAGGGGTCCGCCCACGGGAGGGATACGTGAGCTTGGCGACAGGGGGGAACCTGCCCGACGAGGGGCCCGAACATGCCCCGACTATGCTCGGGCAGCGCACCGAGCCCATTCATCCCAGGAGTACCCATGGCCCTCAAGATCACCGTGATCGGCACCGGCTATCTCGGCGCCACCCACGCCGCGGCCATGGCCGAGCTCGGGTTCGAGGTACTGGGGCTCGACGTCGTCCCCGAGAAGATCGAGATGCTGCAGCGGGGCGAGGTCCCGATGTACGAGCCGGGGCTCGAGGAGCTGCTGCGCAAGCATGTGGCGGGCATCGAGGGATCCACCGGCCGGCTGCGCTTCACCATGGACTGGGCGGAGGTCGGGGAGTTCGGCGACGTCCACTTCGTCTGCGTGAACACGCCGCAGAAGCACGGGGAGTACGCGTGCGACATGTCGTACGTCGACGCCGCCTTCGAGACGCTCGCCCCGCACCTGTCGGGCCCCGCCCTCGTCGTCGGCAAGTCCACCGTGCCGGTGGGCTCCGCGGAGCGGCTGGCGCGCACGCTCGCCGAGCTCTCCCCCGCCGGTGAGGACGCCGAACTCGCCTGGAACCCGGAGTTCCTGCGCGAGGGCTTCGCGGTCCAGGACACGCTGCACCCCGACCGTCTCGTGGTCGGCGTGCGCAGCGAGCGGGCCGAGAAGATCCTGCGCGAGGTGTACGCGACGCCCGTCTCCGAGGGCTCGCCCTTCGTCGTCACCGACTTCCCGACCGCCGAGCTGGTGAAGACCTCCGCGAACTCCTTCCTCGCGACCAAGATCTCCTTCATCAACGCCATGGCCGAGGTCTGCGAGGCCGCCGGCGGCGATGTCGCCCTGCTGGCCGAGGCCATCGGCCACGACGAGCGGATCGGGAAGAAGTTCCTGCGGGCGGGGATCGGATTCGGCGGCGGCTGTCTGCCGAAGGACATCCGCGCCTTCATGGCCCGGGCCGGTGAGCTCGGCGCGGACCAGGCGCTGACCTTCCTGCGCGAGATCGACTCCATCAACATGCGTCGCCGCGGCCAGATGGTGGAGATGGCCCGGGAGGCGCTGGGCGGCGGATCCTTCCTCGGCAAGCGGGTCGCCGTGCTCGGCGCGACCTTCAAGCCCGACTCGGACGACGTCCGGGACTCGCCCGCGCTGAACGTCGCCGGGCAGATCCACCTCCAGGGCGGCCAGGTCACCGTCTACGACCCGAAGGGCATGGCGAACGCCAAGCGGCTCTTCCCGACGCTCGGGTACGCCGACTCCGCCGTCGAGGCCGTGCGCGGCGCCGACGTCGTCCTGCACCTGACCGAATGGCGGGAGTTCCGCGAGCTGGACCCGGCGGTGCTGGGCGAGGCCGCCTCGGCCCGGCTGCTCCTGGACGGCCGCAACGCGCTCGACCCCGAGGTGTGGCGCCGGGCCGGATGGACGTACCGGGCGATGGGCCGCCCGAACGCCTAGGGCCGGACAGGCCCCAGTGGCCCCAGCGGCCCTGGAGGGGCTTCGCAGGTGACCCCGTAGCGCTTCGCGGGTGACGGCGGTCCGGCCGAGGCTCAGTCGGCCGGACCGCCGTCACCACACATTGTCCACGCTCCCGGCGACCGGTGCGGCCGGTTGTCCCACTTCGCGCGCCCGGACGGGCTATTTCGCGCGGTACCGGCGCATCTTCGCGCGCGCCCCGCAGACCGACATCGAGCACCAACGGCCGCGGCCCGCCGGCGAGCGGTCGTAGTACGCCCAGTGGCAGGTCGGTGCCTCACAGGCCTTCAGCCGCAGCCAGGTGCCCTCGACGAGCGCGTTCGCGAGGGCCGCCGCGACGCGCGCCGCGAGTGAGTCGCCCGCGGGGACGAGCCGTGCCGCGCCGTCGTGCTCGTCGACCGTCACATGCAGCGGGGCCCGGGCCAGCAGCTCGCCAAGAGGGGTCACCACGCGGTGCGCCGGGTGGCCCGCGTGCGCCAGGCAGGCCGCGCGCAACGACTCGCGCAGCTCGCGGGCCGCCTCCGCCTCGCCCTCGGCGAGACCGAAGGGCGCCCGGCCCTCGGGGGTGTCCAGCGAGTCCGCGCCCGACTCGATGTCCAGGGTGTTCACCAGCGACTGGATCAGAGCCAGACCGCCGGGAGCGGGCGCACGGTCATTCATGGTTGCGACGTTACCTCCTATGCGGGAGCATGCAGTAACCGTTACCTCTTGAAGAGGTCTTGAGGTAACTCGTCGGTGTCGTTGGTAACCCCTCGGAGGAAGTCATGGCTCTCGCCAAGCTGGGTGTCGTCGTCCTGGACTGTTCCGACCCGCGCGCGCTCGCCGGGTTCTACGCGCAGGTGCTCGGCGGCAGCGTGGAGGAGGACCCCGGGGACGGCTCGTGGGTGGACCTGAAGGTGCCGGGCGGTCAGGCGCTCGCCTTCCAGCAGGCGTCCGGCTTCGTCCCGCCGCGCTGGCCCGCGCCGGACGGCTCGCAACAGTTCCACCTGGACCTGGTGGTGGAGGATCTGGACGCGGCCGAGAAGGAGGTGCTGACGCTGGGCGCGAAGCCGCTGGACACCGAGGACCGCTCGCGCACCTGGCGGGTGTACGCCGACCCGGCGGGACACCCCTTCTGTCTCTGCGCCTGCTGAGGACGAACGGGAGAGACGGACGCGGGCCCGGCGAAGCAGCTCGGCGATCATCCGGTCGATGCGGTCGCGTTCCGCGGTGAGATCGGCGACCAGCCGCGGGGTGGCGATCGCGGAGGGCCCGCCGTCCTGGTCGCGCATGCACGGCAGCAACTGCCGGATCTTCGCGCTGTGCAGCCCGGCCGCGTACAGCTCGACCCGGGCCGCCCGGGACATGCTGGCGGCCGGCGCCGACCTGGTCGCCCTCGGCCGCCCGTTCCTGGCCAACCCGGACCTGGTGCGACGGCTGCGCCTGGGCGCGCCGCTCAACCCGGTCCGGGACCGGTACCTGATGTACGTGGGCGGGGCGGACGGCTACACCGACTACCCCGCCCTGGACGCTCAGGCCCCGTCGCCGTCGAGGGACTCGATCGTCGCGACGGACGGACCGCGGGTGGCCTGAAGACCGCGCGCCACGTCTTCCGCGGCACCCAGCACCCGTACCGCGTTCTGCCAGGTCAGCTTGGCGAGGTCGGTCTTCGACCAGCCGCGGTCCAGCAGCTCGGCGATCAGGTTCGGGTAGCCGGAGACGTCGTCGAGGCCGTCCGGGGTGAACGCCGTGCCGTCGTAGTCGCCGCCGATGCCGAGGTGGTCGACACCGGCGACCTCGCGCATGTGGTCGAGGTGGTCCGCCACCGTCGACACCGTGGCGACGGGGCGCGGGTGGGACTCCTCGAAGGTGCGGTGGACCTTCATGCCGTCGGGGGTGGTGTCGAGGTGGTGGAAGCCGTTCGCGCGCATGTTCTCGTCGGCCGCGGCCGTCCAGTCGACCGCCGCCTGAAGGACGAACTTCGGTACGAACGTCACCATCGCCACTCCCCCGTTGGCGGGCAGCCGCTCCAGGACGTCGTCCGGGATGTTGCGCGGGTGGTCGCACACCGCGCGCGAGGAGGAGTGGGAGAAGATCACCGGCGCGGAGCTCGTGTCGAGCGCGTCCCGCATGGTCGTCGCCGCGACGTGCGAGAGGTCGACCAGCATGCCCTCGCGGTTCATCTCCCGCACGACCTCACGGCCGAAGGCCGACAGACCCCCGACGGTGGGCACGTCGGTCGCCGAGTCCGCCCACGCGATGTTGTCGTTGTGGGTGAGGGTCATGTAGCGCACGCCCAGCGCGTACAACCCCCGCAGCGCGGCGAGGGAGTTGTCGATGGAGTGGCCACCCTCCGCGCCCATCAGGGAGGCGATACGGCCCTGTGCGCGCGCCGCCTCCATGTCGGCGGCGGTCAGCGCGGCCCGCAGGTCGGAGGGGTGACGGTCGATCAACCGCCGTACGCAGTCGATCTGTTCGAGCGTCGCGGTGACCGCGCCCGGCAGGTCCGAGCGGACGTACACCGACCAGAACTGCGCGCCGACGCCGCCGGCGCGCAGCCGGGCCAGGTCGGTGTGCAGGTGGGCGCTCTGGTCGGCGGCGATGTCGCGGGCGCCGAGGTCGTAGCGGACCTGTTCGCGCAGCGCCCAGGGGAGGTCGTTGTGGCCGTCGACGACGGGGAAGTCGGCGAGGAGGGCGCGGGCCTCGTCGAGGGATGCCGTGGACGTGACGGACGACGTGGCGGACGAGGTGGAGGAGGCCATGCGCGTCACTTCCCGGAGCCGAAGCCGAAGCCGCCGCCCGCGCCCTCGACCTTGGCGCGCAGCCGCTTGCCCTTCTCGGTGGCCTGGTCGTTCAGCTCCTGCTGGAACTCCCGCATGCGGGTGAGCAGTTCCTCGTCGTGCGCGGCGAGCATCCGGGCGGCCAGCAGGCCCGCGTTGCGCGCGCCGCCGACGGACACGGTCGCGACCGGGACGCCGGCCGGCATCTGCACGATCGACAGCAGCGAGTCCATGCCGTCGAGGTACTTCAGCGGGACCGGCACGCCGATGACGGGCAGCGGGGTCACGGACGCGAGCATGCCGGGCAGATGGGCCGCCCCGCCCGCGCCCGCGATGATCGCCTTGAGCCCGCGCTCCGCGGCCTGCTCGCCGTACGTGATCATCTCGTGCGGCATGCGGTGCGCGGAGACGACATCCACCTCGTAGGGGATCTCGAACTCGTCCAGCGCCTGCGCGGCCGCTTCCATGACGGGCCAGTCGGAGTCCGACCCCATGACAATGCCTACAACGGGGCTCATTCGGTGATCGTGCCTCTCAGGTAACCGGCTGCGTGGCGGGCGCGCTCGAGAACGTCGTCCAGGTCCTCGCCGTAGGTGTTGACGTGGCCGACCTTGCGGCCGGGCTTCACGTCCTTGCCGTACATGTGGATCTTCAGCTGGGGGTCGCGCGCCATGCAGTGCAGGTACGCGGAGTACATGTCCGGGTAGTCGCCGCCCAGGACGTTGACCATGACCGTCCACCTGGCGCGCGGGCGCGGGTCGCCGAGGGGGAGGTCCAGGACCGCGCGGACGTGGTTGGCGAACTGGGAGGTGATCGCGCCGTCCTGGGTCCAGTGGCCCGAGTTGTGCGGGCGCATGGCCAGCTCGTTGACCAGGATGCGGCCGTCCGGGGTCTCGAAGAGCTCGACGGCCAGATGACCGACGACACCGAGTTCCTTGGCGATGCGCAGCGCGAGCTCCTCGGCCTGGAGGGCCAGCTCGTCCGGTATGCCGGGCGCGGGGGCGATCACCGTGTCGCAGACGCCGTTGACCTGCTGGGACTCGACCACGGGGTAGGCGACCGCCTGGCCGTGCGGGGAGCGGACGACGTTCGCCGCGAGTTCCCGTACGAAGTCGACCTTCTCCTCGGCGAGGACGGGCACGCCGGCCCGGAAGGGCTCGGCCGCCTCCTCGATCGACCGGACGAACCAGACGCCCTTGCCGTCGTAGCCGCCGCGGACCGTCTTGAGGATGATCGGGAAACCGTCGCCCCCGGCCCCTTCGGCGAGGCCCTCCGCCGCGAACGCGGCCACGTCCTCGACGTCGGTCACGATCCGGTGCCGTGGGCACGGCACACCGATCTCGTCGAGCTTCGCGCGCATCACGCCCTTGTCCTGGGCGTGCACGAGCGCGTCCGGGCCGGGGCGGACGGGGATGCCGTCCGCCTCCAGGGCACGCAGATGCTCGGTGGGTACGTGTTCGTGATCGAAGGTGATCACATCGCAGCCCCGCGCGAACTCACGCAGCGTGTCGAGGTCGCGGTAGTCGCCGATGACGACATCGCCGACGACCTGCGCCGCGGAATCCTGAGGGGTGTCACTGAGGAGCTTGAACTTGATGCCGAGCGGGATGCCCGCCTCGTGTGTCATACGAGCGAGCTGCCCCCCGCCGACCATGCCGACTACCGGGAACGTCACGCTGCAAGGGTATCGGTCGCGCCATGGGGGCCGGTTTCCGTGCCCGCGGTCCGGCTGTGATCCCGGCGTGGCCCCGGCTGTGATCCCGGCGTGGCCCCGGTTTTCCCTTGCTGTGACCCGCTCTTTCCGGTCCCGTGAGGCCCTCCACAGGCACGAGGGCCGCGCGCTGGTTAGAGTGGCTGGGTTGAATTTTTCGACCGATGTCCGACCTACGGGGGCTGGCGACACCATGGGCAGTGCTTCTTCGGGGCTTCACGTACGGCCCCGCGGCGCGGTTCGCCGCCGGTTCGACCAGCTGTTCCGGGAGATCGCGAAGTTCGGGGCGGTCGGCGGAGCGGGGCTTCTCGTCAACCTGGTGACCTTCAACCTGGTGCGCAGCGCGACCGGGCTGCAGGTCGTACGGGCGAGCGTCATCGCCACGATCGTCGCAATCGTCTTCAACTACATCGGGTTCCGCTACTTCACGTACCGGGACCGCGACCGTGGCGGCCGCACCAAGGAGATGGGCCTCTTCGTGCTGTTCAGCGCGGTGGGGCTGGTCATCGAGAACGGCGTGCTGTACGTGGCGACGTACGGCTTCGGCTGGGACAGCCCGCTGCAGAGCAACATCTTCAAGTTCCTCGGCATCGGCATCGCGACGCTGTTCCGGTTCTGGTCGTACCGCACGTGGGTGTTCCGCACGGTCCCGGACGAGGCGCGTGAGGTCCTGGAGAGCGCCGAGGCGCTCCTCGACGAGGAGCCGGAGCCTCGACGGTCCCGCGCACGGGCCCGGGCGAACTGAGCCCCCTGGGGGCTGCCCGCCGGGGCTACCTGACCGTTCGTTCCTCGTCCTCGTCCACCAAGGGCGGCCTCTTCAGCGGGGTGCGGGAGAGGAACAGGCCGAACACCGGCGGCTGTGCCTGGAGCATCTCCAGACGGCCCCCGTCCGCCTCCGCGAGGTCGCGGGCGACCGCGAGGCCGATGCCCGTGGAGTTGCGGCCGCTGATCGTGCGCTCGAAGATGCGGGCGCCCAGGTCGGTGGGGACCCCGGGACCCTCGTCCGTGACCTCCACGACGGCCTGGTTGCCCGTGACACGGGTGCGCAGGGCGACCGTGCCGCCCCCGTGCATGAGCGAGTTCTCGATGAGCGCGGCCAGTACCTGGGCGACCGCGCCCGGGGTGCCGACGGCCTGCAGATGCCGCTTGCCCGAGCTGACGATGGCGCGGCCCGCGCTGCGGTAGGCCGGGCGCCACTCCTCCAGCTGCTGCTTGATGACCTCGTCGAGGTCGAAGGTGACGGCGGAGCCGGTACGGGGGTCGCGGGCGTTGGTGAGCAGCCGCTCCACCACGTCCGTGAGGCGCTCGACCTGGGTCAGGGCGATCGTCGCCTCCTCCTTCACGTTGTCCGGGTCATCCGTGAGGGTGATTTCCTCCAGGCGCATGGAGAGGGCCGTCAGCGGCGTACGGAGCTGGTGGGAGGCGTCCGCGGCGAGGCGGCGCTCGGCGGTGAGCATCCGTGCGATCCGCTCCGCGCTGGCGTCCAGCACGTCGGCGACCCGGTCCAGCTCCGGGACGCCGTAGCGCTTGTGACGCGGGCGGGGGTCGCCGGAGCCGAGCCGCTCCGCGGTCTCCGCGAGGTCGGTGAGCGGGGAGGCGAGGCGGTTGGCCTGCCGTACGGCCAGCAGGACCGCGGCGACGATCGCGAGCAGCGCGACCAAGGCGATGATCAGGAGGGTGCGGCCGACCTCGCGCGTCACGGCCGAGCGGGGCTCCTGGACGGTGACCGTCTCGCCCTCCTCACCCTTGGCCGTGGAGTGGATGACGTCACCGCTGGGCTGGAGGCCGAGCTCGACGGGGGCCTGGCCGGGGATGCGGATCACGGCGTACCGGTCTTCCGCGATCTGGTTCTTGAGGATCTCCGCGTTGATGTGCTCGTCGCCGAGGATGCGGCTGTCGACGATGCTGGCCAGGCGCAGGGCCTCGGAGTCCACGCGTTCCTGGGCGCTGTTGCTGATCGTGCGGGTCTCGACGATCACGAGGGACACGCCGAAGACGGCGATCACGACGAGCACGACGGCGAGCGTGGACTGGATGAGACGGCGACGCACGGGGTCCTCCGGGCGGGTGGCTGTACGTGGACCAGTGTGCCTTGACGCCGCGCTCGGCTGGGACAGGGGAGGCGCTCGGGTAGCCCGGGGTTCTCTTTGGCTGCGGGCCGGTGGGGGCTGGGCGCGCAGTTCCCCGCGCCCCTCAAGGCGGGGCTTCGCCCCGGGCCCCGCCCCCACTTCCGCCCCTTGGGGCCTCAGCTCTTTTCGAAGCGGAAGCCCACTCCTCGTACCGTCGCGATGTAGCGGGGGTTCGCCGCGTCGTCGCCGAGCTTCTTGCGCAGCCACGAGATGTGCATGTCGAGGGTCTTGGTGGACGACCACCACGTGGTGTCCCAGACCTCGCGCATCAGCTGGTCACGCGTGACGACCCGGCCGGCATCGCGGACGAGGACCCGCAGCAGGTCGAACTCCTTCGCCGTGAGCTGGAGTTCCTCGTCGCCCATCCAGGCCCGGTGCGACTCGACGTCGATGCGCACCCCGTGCGTGGCGGGCGGCTGCTGCGGCTCCGCGGCGCCGCGCCGCAGGAGGGCCCGGACACGGGCGAGCAGTTCGGCAAGGCGGAAGGGCTTGGTGACGTAGTCGTCGGCGCCCGCGTCGAGACCGACGACGGTGTCCACCTCGTCGGCGCGCGCGGTCAGGATGAGGATGGGGACGGTGTGGCCTTCGGCACGGAGGCGGCGAGCCACTTCGAGGCCGTCCATACCGGGCAGGCCCAGGTCCAGGACGACCAGGTCGACGCCGCCCTGCATTCCGGCGTCGAGCGCGGTGGGTCCGTCCTCGCGCACTTCGACCTCGTAACCCTCCCGGCGCAGGGCGCGGGCCAATGGCTCCGAGATGGACGCGTCGTCCTCGGCGAGCAGTACACGGGTCATGGGGTGATGGTAGTCCGCCGCGGACAGCGCCTGTGGTGTGATCGCCAACCGTAATTCTTACCTGGGGCCGTACGGTTTCTTGCCTGCGGCTGTGGGAAGCGATCTTGCCTGACACCTTCGAATAGGTGTCCGTGGTTCCATTATTACCTGTGATCCATGTCTCAAGTCCTTCCATATGCCGCATTGGGATGTCGTATGGTGACCAGACGCCTGTAGCACCAGTAGGGGACCTTTGGCGCGTACTTGACGCTGAAGGTCTCTTTCATGTGCGGGCTGGTGTTCGCCAGCCTTGAAAGGAATGACCTGTGGCCGGGCCCAGCGCATCAATGCGCGATGGGCGTGGATCCCGGTGGTCGCCGTCCACCGCTTCGCAATCCGGAGCGGACTCCCCGTGGGCGTGGGGAAGGACGGGCGAACCCCGCCGGTGCCGGCCGCCCCCCACCGGGCGCGTAACGCTCAAGCAGCGCGTCCCGACCAGCAAGGAACGACCATGGCGTCCAGCCTGACGAAGGACTCGGTGACTCCGGGCACCCCCGGTTCCGAGAGGACCTTCTTCGGCCACCCCCGCGGACTGGCCACTCTCTTCATGACCGAGATGTGGGAGCGATTCTCCTACTACGGCATGAAGGCTCTGCTCCCGCTGTACCTGGTGGCACCGGGCGGCCTGCACCTGAGCGCGGCCACCGCGACCGCGATCTACTCGGTGTACCTGTCGCTGGTGTACCTGCTCGCCCTGCCGGGTGGCTGGTTCGCCGACCGTGTCCTCGGCCCCCGCAAGACGGTCGCCGTCGCGGGCGTCATCATCATGCTGGGCCACCTCACGCTGGCCCTGCCGTCGTCCGGCACGTTCTACGGCGGCCTCGGGCTCGTCGCGATCGGCTCCGGTCTGCTGAAGGCCAACATCTCCACGATGGTCGGTCACCTCTACGACGGTCCGGACGACCCGCGCCGTGACGGTGGCTTCACGCTCTTCTACATCGGCATCAACGTCGGCGCCTTCGCCGCTCCGCTGGTCATCGGCACCGTCGGCGAGAACGTCAACTGGCACCTGGGCTTCGCGCTCGCCGCGCTCGGCATGGCGCTGGGTCTGGCCCAGTACCTGCTCGGCGGCCGTCACCTGAACCCGCGCTCGCACGAGGTCCCCACGCCGCTGTCGGCCGCGGAGAAGGCCGCGACGCTGCGCAAGTCCGCGCTGTGGGCAGCCGTCGCGGTGGTCTTCTACTGCATCGTCGGCTTCTCGGGTCACTACACCCTGAACTGGCTGCTGGTCCCGATCACCATCGCCGGTCTGATCATCCCGGTCATGGTCATCGCGCGCATCAAGCGGGACAAGGACCTCGACCGCGCCGAGCAGTCGAAGATGTCCGCGTACATCTGGTTCTTCGTCGCCGCGGCCGTCTTCTGGATGATCTACGACCAGGGCGGCTCGACCATGTCGATCTTCGCCGACTCCTCCGCCGAGAACACGATCTTCGGCTGGGAGTTCCCGGTCTCCTGGTACCAGTCGGTCAACCCGGTCATGATCATGGCGCTCGCGCCGGTGTTCGCCTGGGCGTGGCTGGCGCTGAACAAGCGCGGCAAGGAGCCGAGCACGGCCACCAAGTTCGCTTCGGGTCTGATCCTGATCGGTGCCTCGTTCTTCCTGTTCCTGGCTCCGCTGACGATCGCCGAGGGTGGTCACAAGGCGGCCGCGATGTGGCTGGTCGCGATCTACTTCGTGCAGACCGTCGGTGAGCTGACGCTCTCGCCGGTCGGCCTCTCCGTCACCACGAAGATGGCTCCCGCGAAGTACGCCTCCCAGATGATGGGTGTCTGGTTCCTGGCCGTCACCGCCGGTGACGCCACGACGGGTCTGCTGTCCATCGCGAACGTCGACCTCAACAAGACGGGCATCGTCGCCCTGGAGGCCACGCTCGCCGTGATCGCCGGTGTCGCGGTGTGGATGTACCGCAAGAAGGTCAAGGTCCTGATGGGCGACGTCCACTGACGCACGCCTGAACCTGGCGTTCCACCGAAGGGTCGCCGCACCGAGGGGTGCGGCGACCCTTCGGTTTTCCCGGCGACCTTCGGTATTCACTTGGGGAGCGCACGGCCCGCGCGGTTGCCCACGTCCGGGCCAACCTCTGCGTCGAGCACTGAGCCTCAGGCGCCGGGCAGCTCGTCGCGTCGTACGGCCGTGACGAAGGACGCCCAGGCCGCCGCCGGGAGTACGAGGGCGGGCCCGTGGGGGTTCTTGGAGTCTCGGACGGGCACGAGCGGGGTGGGGGTGGGGAGGTTGTCGACGACTTCGAGGCACTGGCCGCCGTCCGAATTGCTATAGCTGCTCTTGCGCCATGTCACGGCTGTCAGGTCGACGGATCGCATGGTGCTTCCTCCAGCATCTGCCCGATGAACTTCCGCGACTCGGCCGGGGACAGCGCCAGGTCGCGCAGCGAATCGTATGCGAGCTGCAGCCGCCCAACCGAGCTTGATTCCTCGATGAGTTCACCCCGGTAAGCGGTCTCCGTGTAGGCCACGGTACGCCCGTCCGGCAACCACAGGAACATCACATCGGTGCTGTCCAGACTGCACGGCCCAGCGCTGAACGGCAGTACCTGGAGGGTGATGTTCGGACGCTCGGCGGCCTCCAGCAGGTACTCCAGTTGCTCGCGCCATGCCTCCGTGTCCCGCAGCGCCATGCGCAGCACCGCCTCGTACAGGATGGTTCGGAAGCTCGGTCCCCCGTCTCTGGTCAGCAACTCGGTGCGGCCGAGCCGCGCCTCAACCTGCTGGAACAGCTCCTCTCCCCGGATGTCCCCCGCCGCGAGCACCTCGGTCGCGTATCCCCTGGTCTGGAGCATGCCCGGGACCCTCGTGACCCCGAAGTGCCACAAGCTCCCCGCTTCCGCCTCAAGCAGCATGTACCTGCGGTACTGCTCCTTGAACTGCGTCGGATCGCCCACCGCCAGCTCCCACAACGCCAAGAGCAACCCCGGCGTCCCGTAATGCCGGTCCAGCGCCTGGGCCACCTCGGGGCTCCCCAGGGTGTGCCCGGTCTCCAGCTTCCCGAGCGTCGACCAGTCCCAGCCCAGTCGCTCCGCGAGCTGCCGCAGGCTGACGCCGCTCCGCTCACGTAACTCCCTCACCTCCTCGGCGAATCGCCTGCGCGGCTCCTGGCTGCGGCTCGTCACCGTCCGTCTCTGCGGCATCCCCGTCCTCCCCCTCCGGCGGCTGTGGAATTTGTGGAATTTGGAGCGCCCGGTGTGGAACCAGCGCCCTTCCACGGCATTTCCGCCCTGCTCACGCGGCATGCTCGTACTGCCTGAACACGCACCGTAATTCACCGGGTGCGCTCCGCACAGGCATGTCCGCGACCACGCAACCAAGGAGTGAGCCCCATGACCACCACGACCCTCCCCCGACTCCCCCGCCGCACCCGTACCCACGGCACCGCCTCCTCCCCCTGGACCCCGCCCGGCGGCTGGGCGCGTCCGACCCCCGCGGCGCTGCGGGCGATCGAGGCGGCGCTCGCGCAGTGGTCGGCATGACGGCGCGTACGGCGGTGGCGGCGCCCAGGCCCCCGTACGGCCGCGACTGCGACGTGTGCGCGGCGCTGCTCGCCCAGCGGACGGCCGCGAAGGAGGCGGGCCGCACGGACGAAGTCGCCGAATGCGACCGGGAGTTGCGAGCGCACGGCAGACACCGAGAGGGGCGTACGCCATGACCGGGCCGACGTACGACGTGAGCCGCTCCCCCGTTCCCGTCGACGGTTGCGAGGCCTGCCGGGAGTTCGCCGCACGGCGCCACGCGGCGCGCGCGGTGTTCGACCACAGCGCGGTGAGCGACGCGAACGTGCGGATGCGGGCGCATCTGCGGCAGGAGCACGGCGGGTGAGGAGGAGACGGCGGACCCCGCTCGACGACGCGTTCTGGAGCGGGGTCCTCACGCTGTTCAGCATGTCCGTGCTGCTTGCGGTGCTCTTCGTCGGGGTACGGGGCTAGGGCCTGTCCGGCGGATCAGGTCGCAGGAAACGGGCGATGCCTCATCGACGCCGCAGATGTGCGTGCCAAGCCCCACGTCTGCGGCATGATCCGCCGGACAGGCCCTAAGCGCGCGCCTCCGGTGGGAAGCCGGTCCAGCGCAGGTCCTCGGGCAGGTGGGACATGTCGTTGTAGACGAGGACCGAGGCCACGCGGCCCGGTGTGTAGCGGATGACGGACAGGGCGGCGTTGCAGTGGTTGAGGCCCAGCCAGCGCCAGGGCGGGGCGTCCAGCGCGGCGCGTACCAGCCAGCCGACGAGGAAGTTGTGGGTGACGACCAGCTCGTGCCGGTCCTCGGCGCCGTCCACCGGCCCGGTGAACCGCTCTTCGGCCTCGCGGGCCAGCGCCGCTCCCTCCTCACGCTCCTGAGCCGTGAACTGCTCAAGGAACGCCAACAGCCGCTCCGCCGCGTCCGCGGGCAGTTCCTCCTTGCCGGGCACGTACGGCACATAGTCCCCGGCCGTCTCGACCTGCCGTACCGGCACGTCCTTCAGACGGTCGCCGATCAGCCGGGCCGTCTGCGCCGCGCGCGGCAGCGGCCCGTGATGGACCGCGGCCAAGGGAACGTCCCTGAGTCGGTCGCCCAGGAGTTGGGCCTGGCGGCGGCCGTTCTCGGTCAGCTCGCTCTCGTCGGCCGTCGCCTCACCGTGGCGGGCGAGGTACAGATAGCGGGTGGCCTTCGCGGTCATGTGCGGTTTCCCCCTGTGGCGGGTCCTGGAGCCGGAGCCAGTCGAGGACTTCGGCAGCGTGCTGGTCGGGTGGGAAGACGGGGTAGAAGACGTGCTCGATCTCGCCCCGGTTCGCGATCATGGTCAGTCGGCGGTACAACGTGCGCCCGCCGGCGGTGAAGGTGGGCAGGTCCAGGGCCTCGCGCAGCGCGAGTCCGGTGTCCGAGAGGATCGCGAAGGGCAGGCGCAGCCGTTCCGCCAGTTCCCTTTGGTACTCCCGCGGTTGCGACGACAGGCCGTACACCCGTGCCGCCCCGACCGCCCGGAGGTCGTCGTAGTGATTGCGGAAGGCGCACGCCTCGGCGGTGCATCCGCGGGCGCCCGGGATGGTGTCCCAGCCGTCCGGGAGGTCGGTCCCCGGCCGGCCCGACAGCGGATAGACGTACAGCACGGTCCGGCCGGGCCCCAGTGCTCCGAGACCGACCGCCCGACCGTCCGTGGCGGGCAGGACGAGGTCAGGCAGCCGCCCACCCGGCAGATGCCCGGCGCCGTCGTCGTCGGGCGGCCGGGGCAGGCCGGGGGGCAGCCAGGCCGGGTCGGCGGGCACCGGCACGGGGGACGGGGCGCTCACTTCCGGGGATACCGAAACCCCTGTACGGGCGTTTCCCTCCGGGGCATCCGGAATCAATCTGCGGGAACTCGCCTCCAGGTGTGCCGCCAGCGTGTCCCGGCGTTCCGTCAGGAGCCTGATCCTCTTGGACAGGTCCCTGATCGAGCGGCGGTAGGCCGCCAGCGACGCCGGGCACTCGTCTCCCAGGTCGTGCCCACTCGCCAGGCACTCCACGAACGGCCGGGTGTCCTCCACCGACAGGCCGAGCCCGGTCAGCGTCCGGATCTCCTCGACCTGCCGCAACGCCGTTGGCGCATAGTCCCGGTATCCGTTGGGCAGCCGTCGGGGCACGACAAGCCCCGCCGCCTCGTAATAACGCAACGCCCGGACCGTCACTCCGGTCCTGCGCGCCAACTCGCCAACCCGCATGCCCCGACGCTAAACCCGCACCCCGGGGTCCAGGTCAAGCGGACCCCGAGGTGCGGACGGTGCGAGGGAGCGTCAGCGCACGCGGCGGCGCGGCAGGAAGACGAAGACCGCTCCGCCGAGCAGGATCGCCGTGCCGGCCACGAAGCCGAGTGCCCGAAGCCCGCCGTGGTCGTTCGCGCCGGTCTCGGCCAGGCCTCCGCCGGAAGACGACGACGAGGACGAGGACGACGACGACCCGGAGGACGACCCGGAGCCCGACGTCGTCGCGCCGGAGACGCCGCCCGACTGCTTCTGGACGTCAAGCTCCAGTGAGACAGCGGTCTTTGTCGCCTTGCAGGGAATCGTGATCGGGTTGGATCCGGCACTCAGCGTCACGACGATCGTCAGATCACCTGGGCTGAGCGTGGCCTTGCCGTCCGCTCCGGGCTTGTACGTGCCCGTCATATCGCCGAGCGAGACCGGGTCGCCCGTGTTGAGGGCGTCCTTGTTGGCAGGGCCCTCGACCTTGAGCGAGCCGCTGTCATCGCCGCCGACCGTGATCACCATGGAGGGCTTCAGCGCGCCCGCGGGCAGCGGGGCGGGGCTGTTCATCACGCCCTTGGCGGTCTTCACCGTGAGGTCGTAACTCCCGCCGTTCTTCTTGGCGTTGATCGTCGCCGAAGAGTCGATCTTGGCGGGGCCGGGCGAGGCGCAGGCGAAGGACGTGGTCACGGTCTTGCCGGCGAAGTCGGTCTGACCGTCATTGCCGCCGGAGGTCGAACCACCGGACGTCGAACCACCGGACGTCGTACCACCCGACGTCGTACCACCCGACGTCGTGCCACCCGACGTCGTGGATCCCCCCGAAGTCGTGCCGCCGGTGTCACCACCCGTCGCCGTGCCTCCGGAGGTGGTCGTCCCGCCGGAGGTCGAGCCGCCCGAGGTCGTCGAACCGCCCTCGGCGGCCGTCACCTTGATGGTGGCAGCGGCCGGCACCGCCTCCTGGGGCGTGCACTTGGTGTCCGTCGAGTAGGCGGTGATGGTGTACGCGTCCGGGGTCAACGTGACATCACCCGCCGTCGTCAGCTTGACCTTGCCCGTCATGTCGGACAGCACCATGTCGCCGCCCTTGGGAATCTCCGGGTTCTTCTGCGGCCCCTCCATCGCGATGTCCGCGGTCTGCGCACCGGACGCCTTGAGAGTTCCCGTGGGCTTGACCGAGTCCTTCGGCAGGACGATGAGGTCCGGGTTCTTGGACGCCGCCTGGACGAACTTCCACACGACCTGGATCTCGTCGCCCACCTTCGCCGTCGCCGGTGCGGTGATCTCCACCTTGGTGGTGCCCTCGACGGGGCCCAGGCCGGAGGCCGCGGGCGGTATGCACTCCGTCTTGTACGACACCTCGGCGGCCTGCGCCGGGACCGCGGCCACTCCCAACAGGATGCCCGCGCCGCCGAGCATCAGCGCGACCCCGGCCGCGCTCGTTCTGCGCCCTCCGGGCACAACTCTCCGTCGCCTGTTCACGTGTTCCCCTTCGTCGTCGGACTGGTGTCGTGCGGTGCGGAGAGCTGACCGTTCGCCGCGGTCCCCGGAACGTTGTCCGGCGTGAACCACGGCAGGGTCGGGTTCGTAGCGGTGCCGGGTGGCACGGGTGCGGCCGCGGACGCGCTCGCTCCGGGCACACGGGACGGGCTCGCCTTGGCCATGCGGAACGGGGCCGGCCTCGGCACCCGGGAGGCGAGTTCGGGCAGGCGCAGGCTCCGATGGCGCCCCGCCCGCCCCGCCGACCTGCGCGGGCGCACGCGGTCCACCACGGCCATCCCGACCCGGAAGACCGCGGCCGGCACCACCACGGCGAGCAGGATCCAGAAGAGGGTCACCCCCCAGGGACGGCCCACCCCCCAGGGCTGCTCGGCGAGGACCTTGCCGCCGTACCGCAGCGAGACCGTGTAGTCGCCGTGCGCCCCGGCCGCGAGCTCGACCGGCAGCTTGATCTGCGCCTTCTTGCCGGGTGCGATCGTGCCGCGCCAGTCCTGTTCCTCCCACTGCGGCGCGAACACGCCATGGGAGGTGCCGATCTCGAAGACGGGGTCCTTGACGGCGGCGGTGCCGATGTTCCCGACGGTGAAGACGAGCCCGCGGGAGGGCGGCGCGCCGAACCAGGTCAGCAGCCCGCTCGACCCGTCGAGGCGGGTGTCGGTGAGCACCGAGAGCCGCCCCCCGCCCACCTCCTTGGGCAGTGGTTCGACCGAGTGCCCGGCGACCATGAAGATCGCGTCGGCCTCCGCCTTCTCCCCCGTGACCGTGGCGACATGCACCACGCACGGGCACGGCTTGGGCGGCTCGGTGACCGGCAGTTCCTTGCTGAAGTGGCCCTGCGCGTCGGTGGTGACGGCCCGCCCGTCGGCATTGGCGCAGGAGTTGGTGCCGCCGATCACCCCCCGGGACGGTACGGCCTGCCCGCAGATCAGCATCATCAGCAGGGTCTTCGGCCGCCATCCGTTGCCGGTCACGGTGATCGAACCGCCCGTCCCCGCCTCGGACCTGGACAGACTCACGCCGGGCTTCCCGGCCGCGGACGCCGGGGACACCGGTCCCGCCAACGGGGCCAGGACGAGCGCGAGCGCCGCCACCAGCGCCGACATCCGCGCCTTGCCGCTCAGGACTCCGCTCACGACACCGCTCCCGTCCACTCGACTTCCGTACGCGGCCGTTCACTCGTCCCGCCGTCCGTCGTACGACGCCTGTGACGTCGTACGCCCCACCAGGTGCCCAGCGCCGCGAGCGCCGCCCCGGCGGTGGCCGCGAGCGCGCCCCACGGCACGAACCGCACCGACGCGGACGCCGTGGCGCGTGCCCCACCCGCCGCCGTCACCGTCAGCCGTACGTCGACCGCGTCCAGCGCCGGGGGGTCGCGCCAGGGCTCGGTGAGCGTGACGCGGCGGCCGGGCAGGAGGTCGAGGGACAGGGTGCGCGGGGCACGGTCCAGGGCCCGGCCGAGGACGCCGTCGGCGCGTACCGCGAGTTTCGGGGTGAGCACGGTGTTGCCGCGGTTGACCAGCTCGTACGAGATGCGCCCGCCGTGCACGGCGACGTGCTCGACGGTGAGCGCCGACACCGCGGGACCGCCGACCCGCAGCTGGACCCGGACCGCCGAGGACCGGCCGCCGGCGCCCGCCACGACCGCGCCGGGGTGGTCGCCGGGCGTCGCGCCCGCCGGGACGCTCACGGTGAACGGCACGTCGGCCCGGGTGTGCGCGGGCACCCGCAGCGAGAGCGTGCGCACCGGGACCCGGCGGCCGCCCCGGTCTCCCGCGAAGGCGATCCACGCGCCCGTGTCCGTGGACTTCCCGGCGGCGCGCACGGTGAGGTCGCCGTCCGCGGTGTTGTCGGCGTCCGCGCCGCGCAGCCGCACGGTCACGGGCCGCGCACCCGGGTTGAGCACGGACACGGAGTCCTGCAGCACCGTGCCGGGCGCGCCCTCCGCGTAGACGTACGGCCGCCCGCCAGGCGCGCTCGCGGACGGCGCGAGGGACCAGCCGTCGTCGGCCGCGGCCACCGGGGCGGCGGCGGCCGACAGCAGCACGGCGACGGCACAGCGGAGGACGGGGGCGTACGGCATCGGCGGCTCCTGCTGGTCGTACGGTCGTACCGTCGTACGGGGGCGCGGTGGCCCTCAGCGGCGGGTCGTCTGATGCCTGCGGGTCAGCCACAGCGTGCCCGCCGCGCCCGCGAGCAGCACCGTGCCGCCGAACGTGCCGAGGGCGATCGCCGAGTCGGCGGGGCCGGTCTGCGGGAGCTTGCCGCCGGAGTCGGTGCCGGTCGAGCCGCCCGAGCTGCTGGATCCGCCGCTTCCGGTGACGTCGAGCGTCAGCGACGGCCCGGGGTTGTTCGTGGGGGTGCAGGTGGTCGTCGTGCCGAGCGCCTTGATCGTGAGCACGCCCGCGGTGAAGGTGACCTTGCCGGTCTTCTGCGGCGTGTACGTACCCGACAAGTCACTGATTTTGATGGGGGTGTTGGCGGGGATCGCGGCCGCGTTGGCGGGGCCGCTGACGGCCACCGTGCCGCTGTCCGCGCCGCCCACCTTGATCACGGCGCTCGGGCTCATCGCGCCCTTGCCGAGCTCCACCGGGCTGGAGGAGACGCCCTTCTGCCAGGACATGGTGAGCTTGTAGCCGTTGCCGCTCTTGACGCTCTTGATGTCGATGGGCGAGACGGCACTCTTGTCACCGATCGGCGTCTTGCACTGGTAGTTGACGTTCACCACGCTGGCCTCGGCGGCGGGGGCGGCCATCAGCACCGCCGAGCCGGCCAGGGCCGCGGCGAACGCGAGCGCGGCGGTTCGTTTCTGGTACGTCCGGTACGACACCTCGGGGCCTCATTCCTGACGGAACATCAGATCGGCCGTCAAGGTACGCCCGGTCCCTTGTGGAGGGAAGACAAAGTGCGCGCCGGATCCGAGGAGATCCGGCGCGCGTTCGGCAACGTACGAAGAAGGGTTCGAACCGCGGGTAACCCGAGGTGGGAGTCGCACCCGGGATCGGGTGGGGCTACGCGGGCGCTCCGAGTTCCGCCCACACCGTCTTGCCGGTGACCCCCGGAGTGCGCACGACTCCCCAGTCCAGACACAGCCGCTGCACGATGAACATGCCGTGGCCGCCGGGGCGGCCGGCGCGGTGCGGGGTGCGCGGGGCGGGCTGGCCCGCGCCATGGTCGGAGACCTCGACGCGCAGCACCTTGTTGTCGCAGGCGATCCGGAGCTCGTCCGGGCCCTCGGCATGCAGGCAGGCGTTGGTGACGAGTTCGGAGACGACCAGCAGGACGTCCTCGGCGGCGGCCCGCCGGTCGGCGCTCGCGGCGGGCAGCCAGCCCCACGCGTGCAGCGCCTGGCGCGCGAAGTCGCGGGCCAGTGGCACGACGCCGCTCTCGCCGTCGAAGCTCAGTCTGCGGGCCTGACGCCCCCCGGACGGGACGGCCAGGCCGCCGCCCCCAGGCGCCCCGGAAGCGCCGCCGTCGCCCGACTCCGGGCCGCGGTCGCCCGGCGAGTAAGGCCGGGTGGTGCTCATCAGCGCTTCACCTCACCGATTCACCAGTTTCACGATTCAAGACTCAGTACTCAACATGTGGTACGCACCGCGGGCGCTTCCGCACTCAGGGCGTTCCGTACGAATATCTACGATGATCACCTACGACGTTCCCACCGATTGTTGCCGACATAGTCAGGATGTCTCCTGCCCGACCGATCCGCCGGAACACCCCCTTTGGGCGACCGGGATCGTGTGACACCGGCGATGCCGCGATCACAGGGGGGACTCCGGGGCATGCCGAGGCGGGGCCACGACCGCCCCGGCTAGTCGGCCAGGGCCGCATCGAGCGTCTCGTGGACGGTGAAGACGGCCTCGGCCCCGGTGATCTCGAAGACCCGGGCCACCACCGGCAACATCCCCGCCAGGTGGACTCCGCCCCCCGCGGCCTCGGCCTTCAGCCGGGCGCCGAGCAGCACGTTCAGCCCGGTGGAGTCGCAGAACTCCAGTCGCGAGCAGTCCACGACCAGTCGCGAGTGCCCCTTGTCAAGGCAGTCCTCGAGTGGCTCACGCAACAATTCAGCCGTGTGGTGATCCAACTCACCCGCGGGGGTCACGACGGCGCTTGAGCCCTCTTCCCGCACCTCGACTAGAAGCCGGCCCGACTGTGCGCTGCCGACCGTCTGGCGGTCCATGCCGTCTCTCTCCCGAGCGTCGCGACTGCTGATGTACGCACTCGAACACTACGCCTTCCTCACCATCCCCGACACCCGAACAACCCCCTGAAAATGGACATTTCGCCATGCAACGCACTTGCGGGCGACGCGCGAAAGCGGGTAGGGCTAGTAGCGACACCTATTCGACACGGCCGGCTTCGGAGGCGCCGCACACCGCAGTGCACGCATTGGCATCGGCGGCCATATGCCGAGAACGATGGAGGACACCATGTCACCCCGGCTCGACGCATCGCAGACCCAGACGGCGACGTCGACACCCTCTCTGGAACGCCCGGAGCGTCTCGACGAACCCGGAACCAGCGGACTCGACGGACTCGACGGACTTCCCGAGATCCCCCCGTACGACGAGGTGGGACCGGTGGACGCACGGGCCCTGTCCAAGACCCTCTTCAAGCGGCTGGAGTCCCTCGAAGAAGGCACCCACGACTACTCGTACGTGCGCAACACGTTGGTCGAGCTCAACCTCGCGCTGGTCAAGTTCGCCGCCTCCCGCTTCCGCTCCCGCAGCGAGCCGATGGAGGACATCATCCAGGTCGGCACGATCGGCCTGATCAAGGCGATCGACCGCTTCGAACTGAGCCGCGGGGTCGAGTTCCCCACCTTCGCGATGCCAACCATCATCGGCGAGATCAAGCGCTTCTTCCGCGACACCTCCTGGTCCGTGCGCGTACCGCGCCGACTGCAGGAACTCCGTCTCGACCTGGCCAAGGCGGGCGACGAACTCGCCCAGCAGCTCGACCGGGCGCCCACGGTGGGCGAGTTGGCGGAGCGCCTGGGCATCTCCAACGACGAGGTCGTCGAGGGCATGGCCGCCTCGAACGCCTACACGGCCAGTTCGCTGGACGCCCAGCCCGAGGAGGACGACTCCGAAGGCGCGCTCGCGGACCGCATCGGCTACGAGGACCACGACCTCGAGGGCATCGAGTACGTGGAGTCCCTCAAGCCCCTGATCGCCGAACTCCCCTCGCGCGACCGGCAGATCCTCTCGCTGCGCTTCGTCGCCAACATGACCCAGTCCGAGATCGGTGAAGAGCTCGGGATCTCGCAGATGCACGTGTCGCGGCTGCTGTCGCGGACGCTGGTGCGCCTGCGGAAGGGACTGACGGTCGAGGAGTGACACACGGGGAGTGACGGTCGGGGAGCAACGCTCCCCGCCCCCTCCGGCATCTCTTCTCAGCGGAGAGCGGTCCGGCGCCGACGGCGCCGGACCGCTTTTTTTCTCGCGTCTCCCTCCTCCCTCTTTCCTCAAAGGGCCACTCCCGTCACTATGAGCACTCCAAACTGGCTGGTATGTCAGGACGGGAGCGAGTGACCGCACGGGGTACGAGGAGGCCGGCAGATGGCTCAGGACGACGCGGGCGCGTCCGACACGCGGCTCACCGAACTGCTGAGCGCCGACACCCCCAGCGCGTATCCGGCCCTCCAGGAGCTCCGCGAGCGGCACCGCCCCTCCGTCCTCGCCTACGCCCGCCTGTGCACCCGCAGCGAGTCGGCCGCGCGGCAGCTCGCGGCGCAGGCGTTCACCCTGGCGGCCCAGGAGACGGCGCGCGGCTCGAACCCGAGCGTCCCCTGGCGCCACCGGCTCCTGCTGCTGGCGGGACGGGTGGCCGCCTCCTGGGCGAGGGACGAACGGGCCGCGGGCCTCGACCCCGGTCTGCTCCTCGTGCTGAGCGCGGCCGGCCCCGGCGGGCCCGTGCCGCCCATGCTCGCCCCGTTCCAGTCCCTCCCGTCCCGCACCCAGGGCCTGCTCTGGTACGGGGTCGTGGAAAAGGAACCCGCCGACCGGGCGGCCGTCCTGCTCGGCCTCACCCGTGAGGACGTGACGTACGGCGCACAGCCCGCGCTGCACGCCCTGGGCCAGGCCTGTCTGAAGTCCCGGCTCGCCGCCTCCGACGACCCGCGCTGCGGGGACTTCCGACGGCTGATCGAGGAGGCGCTACGGCCGGACAACCCCCGTTCCAGCCCCGATCTGCACGCCCACATGGCGCACTGCGCGCACTGCACGACGGCGTACGAGGAGCTGTCCGCCCTGCGCGACCATCCGCGCACCGCCCTGGCCGAGGGACTGCTGTCGTGGTCGGGCACGGCGTACGTCATGAGCGAGGCGGGCGAACCCCGGCCCGGCGTCCCCGCCTCGTCGGGGCCCTGGCCGCCGTCCCGCCGTTTCGTCCTCACCTCGGCGGCGGCCCTCGGCGTCGCCCTGGTGCCACTGCTGTTCGTCGTGCTGTCGTCGGGCGGCTCGCCGTCCCAGAACACGGCGGGCTCGGTCACCACCCCGCCGAGCGTGCCGCAGGTGACGGTGACGGCGACCGTCTCGGCGACCCCCTCGCCCCCGGCCCCGCTGCCGTCCGCGACCAGCACGTCCCCTTCCCCGACGCGGAGCCCCTCCCCGTCGAGATCGGCCAGTGCGACGCCGTCCCCCACGCCCACCCCGGCCCACCCGCCGGGCAGCGACTACGCCCAGGTCGTGAACCTCGCCTCGGGCCTGTGCCTGGACATCCGCGACGGTGATCTGACACAGGGCACGGACGTCGTCACGGCCCCCTGCACCTCGGCCCGCACCCAGCGGTGGCGGGTCGACTCCGGGCGCGGCGTCCTGCAGTCGTACGCCGACTCCGACTTCTGTCTGGACAGCCGCGGCTCCGTCGACAAAGGCGTCGGGATCTGGGACTGCGGCTCGATCGACGGCAGCCACGGCCAGAACCTGAGGTTCACCGTGGACGACGACGGCGTGATCCGCCCGGCCATCGCCGTCGAGACCGCGGTCACGCCGAGCGACGGCGACGGCCTGTCCCTGCTGCCGCTCGACGGGAGCACGGGTCAGCGGTGGCGGGCGGGGGCCTCGTGACCCCCACGTCCTGACCGGGGCGCCCTGACCCGGGCGCCGTGACCCGGGCCTCGCGGCCTCGGACTCGTGACCTCGGCGTCAGACCTCGCGCGCGCCGCGCCGCCAGACGCCGGTGACCAGCGGTACACCCGGCCGGTAGGCGAGGTGGACGTGGCTGGGCGCGTCCAGGAGGGCGAGGTCGGCGCGGGCGCCGACGGTGAGGCGGCCGATGTCCGTGCGACGCAGGGCCGCCGCGCCGCCCGCCGTGGCCGACCAGAGCGCCTCGTCCGGGGTCATCCCCATGTCCCGTACCGCCAGCGCGATGCAGAACGGGACGGAGGAGGTGAAGGACGAGCCCGGGTTGCAGTCGGTGGAGAGGGCGACGGTCACGCCCGCGTCCAGGAGGCGGCGGGCGTCCGGCCACTCGGCGCGGGTGGAGAACTCGGCGCCGGGGAGCAGGGTCGCGACCGTGCGGCCGTTCGCCAGGGCGTCGACGTCCGCGTCCGTGAGGTGGGTGCAGTGGTCGGCGCTCGCCGCGTCGAGTTCGACGGCGAGCTGGACGCCGGGGCCGTACGAGAGCTGGTTGGCGTGGACGCGCGGGTGCAGGCCCTTCGCCTTGCCCGTCGTGAGGATCGCGCGGGCCTGGTCGCCGTCGAAGGCGCCCTTCTCGCAGAAGACGTCGATCCAACGGGCGTACGGGGCGCAGGCGTCGAGCATCTCGCCGGTCACCAGGGCCACGTACGCGGCCGGGTCGTCGGCGTAGTCCGGGGAGACGATGTGCGCGCCGAGGTAGGTGACCTCGTCGGTGTGCGCCGCCGCGATGCGCAGCGCCCTGGCCTCGTCCTCGACGGTGAGGCCGTAGCCCGACTTGGTCTCGAAGGTGGTGGTGCCCTGGCGCAGGGCCTCGTGGAGGTAGTGCGTGAGGTTGCGCTCCAGGTCCTCGTCACTGGCGGCGCGGGTGGCGGCGACGGTGGTGCGGATGCCGCCCGCCGTGTAGCCGCGGCCCGACATGCGGGCGTTGAACTCCTGGGTGCGGTCGCCCGCGAAGACGAGGTGCGAGTGGGAGTCCACGAAGCCCGGAATCACGGCCCGGCCACCGGCGTCGACCCGGTTGTCAGTGGCGGGTGCTTTTCTTGAGTCACCGGTCCACGCGATGCGGTCGCCTTCGATGACGACGGCCGCGTCCTGGATCAGACCGAGGGGGGATCCGTCGCCGAGGGAGGGATCGTTGGTGACCAGACTGGCGATGTTGGTGATGACGGTGGTCGTGCCGGTGGTGCTGCTCATGGCGTCCTCGTGGGGGCGGAGTTCGACGGTCGTCTCTAGGCGCGCAGGGCTTCGACTGCCTGCGCGAGGGCCTGCGGCACCTCGGGGACAAGGGCGTGCGCCCCGTCGCGTACGACATGCCGGCCGCCCACGACCGTGTGCCGTACGTCGGCCGCCGTCGCCGCGAATACGGCCGTCTCGGCGCCCAGGCGCGGCACCGGTCCCGCTGTTCTGACCGAGTCGAGGGCGATCGTCGTGAAGTCGGCGAGCGCGCCCGCTTCGAGGGTGCCCGCGTCCTGCCAGCCGAGGGCCGCGTGGCCGTCGGCGGAGGCGGCGCGCAGCAGGGCGGCCGCCGTCCAGTGACCGCGGGTGCGGGTGCGCAGGCGCTCGTTCAGCTCCATCGCGCGGGCCTCTTCGAGGAGGTCGATGACGGCGTGGCTGTCGGAGCCGAGGGAGAGGGGCGAGCCGGCTCGCTGGAGGGCGACGGCGGGGCCGATGCCGTCCGCCAGGTCCCGTTCCGTCGTCGGGCACATGCACGTGCCCGTCCGGGAGTCGCCCAGCAGCGCGATGTCCTCGTCCGTGAGGTGCGTGTTGTGGACGCCGGTCGTGCGGGAGCCGAGCACGCCGTGGTCGGCGAGGAGTCGCGTCGGGGTGCACCCGTGGGCGGCCTGGCAGGCGTCGTTCTCCGCCGTCTGTTCCGACAGATGCACGTGCAGCGGGGCCTGCCGCTCCTCGGCCCAGCGCGCGACCGTCGCCAGCTGTCCGGCGGGCACGGCCCGTACGGAGTGGATGGCCGCACCGATCCGTGCGTGATCACGGTCCTTGAGAAGTGAAGAGCGTTCCGCCCAGGCCTCCGCGCTGCCGTCGGAGAAGCGGAGCTGGTGGTGGTTGGGCGGCTGTCCGAAACCGGAGGACACGTAGGCCGTGTCGAGGAGGGTGATCCGGATGCCGGCCTCGTCCGCGGCCGCGACGAGCGCCTCGCCCATCGCGTTCGGGTCGGCGTACGGGGTGCCGCCGGGGGTGTGGTGCACGTAGTGGAACTCGCCGACGGCCGTGACGCCCGCGAGCGCCATCTCCGCGTACACGGCGCGGGCGAGCGCGTGGTAGGTGTCCGGGGTCAGCCTGTCCGCGAAGGAGTACATGATCTCGCGCCAGGTCCAGAAGGTGCCGGAGCCGACCTGGACGGTGCCGCGCAGGGCGCGGTGGAAGGCGTGCGAGTGGGCGTTGGCGAGGCCGGGGAGGGTGAGTCCGCGGAGGATCTCGGCGCCGGGGGGCGGGGTGGCGGTGTTCTCGCGGACGGCGGTGATCCGCCCGTCCGTCACGTCCAGGGCCACGCCCGGCTCGACGTGGGTGTCGAGCCAGGCGTGTTCAAGCCAGTACGTCTGCGTCACCTGCAGGCCAGCCCTTCGAGTACGTCGGCGAGTGCGGTCACCCCGGCCACGCAGTCGTCCTCGGCGGCGTACTCGGCCGGGGAGTGCGAGACACCCGTGGGGTTGCGTACGAACAGCATGGCGGTCGGGACGGTCCCGGAGAGGATTCCGGCGTCGTGTCCGGCGCCCGTGCCCAGGACGGGAACCGTGAGTCCCGCGGCCCCTTCCCCGTCCTTGCCCAGGATGCGGGCGAGCTCGTCGCGCAGGGCGTGCTCGAACTCGACGACGGGGGTGAACGACTCGCGGACGACGTCGAGTTCGACGCCCTGGGCCTCCGCGTACTCGCGGGCGGCCTTCTCGACGCCGGTGACGACCGTGTCGAGGGTCGCCTGGTCGGCGGCGCGGGAGTCGAGCCAGCCGCGCACGAGGGAGGGGATGGCGTTCACGCCGTTCGGCTCGACGGAGATCTTGCCGAAGGTGGCGACGGCACCGGCGAGCTGGGCCTCCCGGCGGGCGGCGAGCACGGTCTCGGCGTACGACAGCATCGGGTCGCGGCGGTCGACGAGCCGGGTGGTGCCCGCGTGGTTGGCCTCGCCCCGGAAGTCGAAGCGCCAGCGGCCGTGCGGCCAGATGGCGCTGGCGATACCGACCTGGTCGCCGCTGAGGTCGAGGGCGCGGCCCTGCTCGACGTGCAGTTCGACGAAGGCGCCGATGCGGGCGAGGCGCTCGGGGTCGGGACCGATGGTGTCGGGGTCGTATCCGGCGCGCTCCATGGCCTGCGGGAGCGTGATGCCGTCGCCGTCGGTCAGCCGGTGGGCCTGCTCGACGGTGAGCTGTCCGGCGGCCAGCCGGGAGCCGACGCAGGCGAGTCCGAAGCGGGCGCCCTCCTCGTCGCCGAAGTTGACGATGGCGAGGGGACGGGTGAACTCGGCCTTCCTGGCGCGCAGTTCGTCCAGGGCGGCGAAGGACGACACGACGCCGAGGGGCCCGTCGAAGGCCCCGCCGTCGGGCACGGAGTCCAGGTGGGACCCGGTGACGACGGCGTCGCCCTCGGCGGGGTCGCCGAGCCAGGCCCACTGGTTGCCGTTGCGGTCCAGCTCGTAACGCAGCCCGCGGGACTCGGCCTGGGCCCGGAACCAGGCCCGGCAGTCGGCGTCGGCCCCGGTCCAGGCGAAGCGGCGGTAGCCGCCGGAGGCGGAGCTGCGGCCGATCGGCAGCAGCTCCGCCCACATGCTGTGGAAGGTCACGCGGCGCCGCCCTCGTCGCCTTCGCGCATCGGGATGCGCACACCGCGCTCCTGGGCGACGGACTCGGCGATGTCGTACCCGGCGTCGACGTGCCGGATGACGCCCATGCCGGGGTCGTTGGTGAGCACGCGGCGGATCTTCTCGCCGGCCAGCTTGGTGCCGTCGGCGACGGACACCTGCCCGGCGTGGATGGAGCGGCCCATGCCGACGCCGCCGCCGTGGTGGATGGAGACCCAGGAGGCGCCGGAGGCGACGTTCACCATGGCGTTGAGCAGCGGCCAGTCGGCGATCGCGTCGGAGCCGTCGAGCATGGCCTCGGTCTCGCGGTACGGGGAGGCGACGGAGCCGCAGTCGAGGTGGTCGCGGCCGATGGCCAGGGGCGCGGCGAGTTCGCCGGACGCCACCATGTCGTTGAAGCGCTCGCCGGCCTTGTCGCGCTCGCCGTAGCCGAGCCAGCAGATACGGGCGGGCAGGCCCTGGAAGTGGACGCGCTCGCCGGCCAGCTTGATCCAGCGGTGCAGGGACTCGTTCTCCGGGAAGAGGTCGAGGATCGCCTTGTCGGTCTTGGCGATGTCGGACGCCTCGCCGGAGAGGGCCGCCCAGCGGAAGGGGCCCTTGCCCTCGGAGAAGAGGGGGCGGATGTAGGCGGGGACGAAGCCGGGGAAGGCGAACGCCCGCTCGTACCCGGCGAGCTGGGCCTCGCCGCGGATCGAGTTGCCGTAGTCGAAGACCTCGGCGCCGGCGTCCATGAAGCCGACCATCGCCTCGACGTGCTTGGCCATGGACTCACGGGCGCGGGTGGTGAAGCCCGCCGGGTCCTTGGCGGCCGCGTCGGCCATGTCGTCGAAGTCGATGCCGATGGGGAGGTAGGCCAGCGGGTCGTGGGCCGAGGTCTGGTCGGTCACGATGTCGATGGGGGCGCTCTCGGCGAGCATGCGGGGCAGCAGCTCGGCGGCGTTGCCCAGGAGGCCGATGGAGAGCGGCTTGCGCTGGTCGCGGGCCTCTACGGCGAGCTGGAGGGCGTGCTCCAGGGAGTCGGCCTTCACGTCGAGGTAGCGGTGCTCGATGCGGCGCTCGATGGCGCGCGGGTCGACGTCGATACAGATCGCGACGCCGTCGTTCATCGTCACGGCGAGCGGCTGGGCGCCGCCCATGCCGCCGAGGCCCGCGGTCAGGGTGATGGTGCCCGCGAGCGTCCCGTTGAACTTCTTGGCGGCGACGGCGGCGAAGGTCTCGTAGGTGCCCTGGAGGATGCCCTGGGTGCCGATGTAGATCCAGGAGCCGGCGGTCATCTGGCCGTACATGGTGAGGCCGAGGGCCTCCAGACGGCGGAACTCCTCCCAGTTGGCCCAGTCGCCGACCAGGTTGGAGTTGGCGATGAGGACGCGCGGGGCCCACTCGTGGGTCTGCATCACGCCGACGGGGCGGCCGGACTGGACGAGCATCGTCTCGTCCTGCTTGAGGGTCCGCAGCGTGCGGACCATGGCGTCGAAGGAGCGCCAGTCGCGGGCGGCCTTGCCGGTGCCGCCGTAGACGACGAGCTTGTCGGGGTGCTCGGCGACCTCGGGGTCGAGGTTGTTCTGCAGCATCCGCAGGGCGGCTTCCTGCTGCCATCCCAGGGCACTCAGTTCCGTACCGCGCGGCGCTCGGACGGGGCGGGGTCCTGACATGGTCTGCCTCCTAGCGGACTGTTGCAGTAGATATTCACATCCTCGCTTCTTGAATAGAGCTAGTCAATAGATGAGTGGGCCAGCGGGGGCGTGGCGTGGATGTTTGGCTGGGATGTATGGGCACAGACAGGGACACGACGGAGGATTCAGTGAGCGACGGGGCAGCAGGGACCAGGGTGCCTTCGACGGGGACGCCGTCGACCGGGACGTCTTCAGCGACGGCGCCTTCGGGTGGGGCTTCGGCCGGCGGGGCACCCTCGGGCGAGGCGCCCTTGGCGGGCGAGTCCGGCTCGGATCGCGTGGCGCGGCGCGACGATGCCGTACGGGCCGCCGTGGAGCATGGGCTGCTGGGGCCCGAGGCCCCCATCATCGCCCTCCTCGACGTTCCCGGCATCAAGGCCTCGGTGGCGGAGCTGCGGGCCGCCTTCGACGCGGTGACGGCGCCGGGCACACCCGTGCTGCACGCCTTCGCGGTGAAGGCGACCCCGCTGGTGCCCGTACTGCGGCTGCTGCACGAACACGGCATCGGCGCGGAGGTCGCGAGCCCCGGTGAGCTCGCCCTCGCACGGGCGGCCGGAGTGCCGCCCTGCGAGACCGTGCTCGACTCACCCGCCAAGACGATCGCCGAGCTGCGCGAGGCGCTGGCGCTGGGCATCGCCGTCAACGTGGACAATCCGCAGGAGCTGGACCGCGTCGACGGCCTGGTGGGGGACCTGCCCGACCGGCCGAACGGCGGTCCCGCGGGATCCCCGCACCCCCGCTCCCCCATCGGGATCCGGGTGAACCCGCAGGTCGGCGGGGGTTCCATCGAGGCGTTGTCGACGGCGACGGCGACCTCGAAGTTCGGGGTCGCGCTGCGCGACGAGGGTGCCCGGGAGTGGATCGTCCAGGCGTACACCGACCGTCCGTGGCTGACCCGGCTGCACGCGCACACCGGATCGCAGGGCATCCCGCTCTCGCTGATGGCGCGGGGGATCGCGGAGACGTACGCGCTCGCCGAGGAGATCAACCGGCGTGTCGGGCGGCGGCAGATCGACACGCTCGACATCGGCGGCGGACTGCCGGTCAACTTCGGCTCCGACGTCACGACCCCGACGTACGCGCAGTACGCACGGCTGCTCGCCGAGGCGGTGCCGGGGCTCTTCGACGGGCGGTACGGGCTGGTCACCGAGTTCGGGCGGTCACTGCTGGGCAAGCACGGGACCGTGGTCGCGCGGGTCGAGTACGCGAAGTCCGCCGGGGGGCGGCCGGTCGCGGTGACGCACGCCGGGGTGCAGATCGCGACGCGCACGGTGTACGCGCCCGGGTCCTGGCCGCTGCGGATCGCCGCGTACGACACGAAGGGGCGCCCCAAGGCGGGGCCGGACGTCGTCCAGGACATCGCGGGGCCCGCCTGTTTCGCGGGCGACCTGCTCGCCGAGGGGCGCGCGCTCCCACTGCTCGAACAGGGTGACTACGCGGCGGCGCTGGACACGGGCGCGTACTACTTCGCCCACCATTACGCGTACAACTCCCTGGCCCGGCCGGGCGTTTACGGCTTCGCGTCGGTCGAGGGCGGCAACGGCAACGGCAACGGCAACGGCAACGGCAACGGCAACGGCAACGGCAACGGCAACGGCAACGGCAACGGGGGTAACGGCGGTGGGGACGTGCGGTTCGCGGTCGTACGGGAGCCGCAGGGCGTCGAGGAGATCGTCGCGGAGTCGGGCGGCGCGCGGCCGACGGCACTCACGGCGCTGTAGCCCCCGGCCCCCGACGCCCGACTCCTGGCCTGGAACCTGGCACCTGGCACCTGGCACCTGGCACCTGGCACCAGGAACCTGGCACCCCGAAATAGAACACGGCGTGCGTGGCCTCGCCGCGCACCCCTGCGGACCTGCGAGCGCCCCCTGGCGCGCCATCGCAACGCCCTGACCGGCATCCGAACAGCCTCAGGAGGGCTGAAAATATGGTCAGTTGACCCACCTTAGTCACCGCGCGCATGTTCCACAGGAAAATGCCAGATCGCTCACCCGTCGCGCACACGTTGCGTAACTTCGGCGTCACTCGGCCGAACCCTTTGGCGGGAGGGGATACGTGGTGCCCGGAATCGACGAGTGCCTACTGGAAGCCATGCGACTGCCCGGTGCCCGGGGCGCCGCGGTGGTCGACTGGACCAGCGGGCTGGCCCTGGGCACGGTCGGGGACGCCCCGGGGGGTGACCACGAGACGACCGCGGCGGAGGCGGCCGAGCTCGCCCGGCTCGCCGCGGAGCACAAGGCGTTCGCCCCGTCCGACGGGTCCGACTGGTCCGAGCAGGAGACCCCGGTCGAGGACCTGATCGTCAGCAACCGTGACAGTTACCACCTGCTGCGGTTCGTCAGAACCACGTTCGACAGCAGCGTGTTCCTGCATTTGTGGCTGGACCGGGCGGACGGCAATCTCGCGCTGGCCCGGATCCGGCTCGGCGAGATGGCCGGACGGCTGGTACTGGGATGACGACGGTCAGAACACCGCCCGCACTCGAACTCGCCGTGCACAAGGACAGTGGCCAGGACCACGACCGCAGCAACGACCGCAGCAACGACAGCGACAACGACAGGGCGGCGGTCCCCGTCGGCCTCTCGCCCATGCTCAGCCGACTCGCCGCCGAGCGGGCCACCGGCGTACTGGTGCGCGAGCGCGGGGTGCTCTACCTCTGTGACGGAGAGGTCGTGCACGCCGAGAGCCCCGCCACCCCCTCGCTCGACGTGCTGCTCACCGCCCGCGGAGTGCTGGCGGCCGAGTCCTGGCGGGAGGCGGTCGCCGAGGCCGGGGCGCGGCGACGGGTCGGGCGATTCCTGGTCGAGCGCGGGCGGATCGCCGAGGGCGCGCTGGAGCTGTGCCATCTCGGGGCGCTGTACGACGCGGCGTACTTCGTGCTGGGGCCGAGCAGCACTCCGGCCCGGTTCCGGTACGGGGCCGCGCACTGGCTCGGCCCCGTGCGTCCCGTGCCCGTGGCCGCGGTGGAGCGTGAGACGCTGCGCCGCCGCCAGCTGCTGCACCGGGTCTGGCCCGACCCGGCGACGGACACCGCCCCGTTGGCGCGCGCCCGGCGCGCCGCCGAACCGTCGGTCCCCCTGCGCCAGTGGGCCGTGCTCGGCCGGGTGGACGGTCTGCGGACGGCGTCGGACATCTCGCTCGCCCTGGGGCGGCCCGCGTTCCACACCCTCGTCGACGTCCGCCGGCTGGCCGCGGCCGGGCTCGTCACGGCGGCGAACGCGCCGGAGCGTGCGCCGTTGCCCAAGGTGCTCACCCAGTCTTCCGCCGATCCCGACGTCGCGTTGTTGCGCCGGCTCCGAGATGCGCTGGAGGCCCTGTGATCCGCGCGCTGCGACAGCGTGCCGAGAGGAGACTGCTGATGGCGGCGGAACCCGAAGTCCTCGACGAGCTGCACCGGTTGAGGGCCCGCGTGCCCCAGCTGACCGGTGCGCTGGCGGCCAGCGTCGACGGACTCGTACTCGCCCACGACACACCCGGAGTGGAACCCGAGGGCGTGGCCGCGCTCACCGCGGCCGCGCTGGGGGTGGCCGTGCGGATGGCGGACGCCACCGGGCAGGGCGAGTTCCGCGAGCTGCTGGTGCGCGGCGTCGACGGCTATGTGGCGACGTACGCGGCGGGCGGCTCCGCCGTGCTGACGCTGCTGGCCCAGGACCGGGTCAACGTCGGCCGGCTGCATCTGGAGGGGCGCCGTTCCGGTACCCGGATCGGCGAGCTCGTGGAGGCCGCGACGGCGCGCGGCGAACCGGTCGCCCCTGCGCGGGCTCCCACGCGGCAGGCCTCCATGCCGACGCGCACCCGTACGGCGCGCGGCACTCCCCGAACGCCCCCGACCCCCACCCCCAACACCCCTACCGCATCGGAAAGCTGACCGAAGAGTCGGGCCGAAAGTCGGACCGAAGGTCGGGCCGAAAAGTCGGACCGACAAGCCGAAAGGAAGAACCACACCATGACCAACACCGAAACCGCGCTGAAGGAAGCACTCGCCTCGATCGAGGGCGCGACCGGAGCCGCCCTCGTCGACTACACCAGCGGAATGGCGCTGGGCACGATCGGCGGCAGCAAGGGCTTCGACCTCACCGTGGCGGCGGCGGGCAACACCGACGTCGTCCGCGCCAAGATCCGCACCATGGAGCACCTCGGGCTGAAGGGCGAGATCGAGGACATCCTGATCACGCTGTCCGACCAGTACCACCTGATCCGGCTGATCAAGGGGCGCGGCGGCAACGGGCTCTTCCTGTACCTGGTGCTCGACGCCAAACGGTCCAACCTGGCGATGGCCCGGCACCAACTGAAGAGGATCGAGGCGGACCTCGAGGTGTAGCGACCTCCTGTCGCCGCCTCGGGTCAGCGGCGTCGCGCTCCGCCGGGCGCGGCGTCGCCGGCCGCCACTCCGGTGGCCCGGCAGGCCTTGACCGGCTTTCCGGCGGGAGCCCCGGCACGTCGGCCGAGCCAGTCGACGCGCACCCAGATCAGCGCCTCCTCGGCGCGTTCCCGGCGCCCGAGCCAGCCGGCCTTGAGCCACAGCCCGACGCCCGCGCCGGCGAGCAGCATGCCGCCCGCGGCGGGCACCGCGAAGGAGCTGCCGAGCGCGGCCACGAAGGCGAGCAGCAGCCACCAGCGGTGGCCCCGGCGCCAGTTGCGTACCGTCACGGCCCGGTCCTGGAGCACGTCCTGCTTGCTCGCGCGTGCGGCCGAGCGGACGAGTGCGGCGTACCGCTTCCTGCGGGTGTACGCCACCACGACGGCCGCGAGGATGAACAGCGCGGCCCCGGCCATGACCCCGATCCGGCGTCCGGTCAGCCCCGGCAACAGCATCCCGATACCGGCCGCGAACACCCCGAACCACCACAGCGGTGCCGCCCCGGCTCTCACCACGACGGCCACCCGAGCCAGCCCCTGCCCTCCGCGCGCCACGTTCTCCGCCTCCCGTGCTTGCGTCTTCAGCGTCTTTGGGCGGGCACGCTAACGAGCGAAGGTGAGACGAGTCTGAGAAGCGGGGCCACTCCACCGAATCGTGACTACTCCACGAACAGGCCTCTGGCCGCCGCCCGCGCGTCGAACTCCTCCAGCCGCGTCTGGGCGTCCGGGATGTCGTCGCACATCGCCTCCAGCAGGACGCGCCCGAGGAGCATCGGGGAGCAGGCCGTGTCGAAGGCGAGCCCGGTGCCGACGGCGGCGGGCAGCAGGAGGTCCGAGACCTTGGCGACCGGCGCGAACGCGGAGTCCGCGACCGTCACCACCGTCAGCCCGGCCTCCTTGGCGTAGGCGAGCGAGTCCACGACCTCGCGCGGGTGGCGGGGCAGCGCGAAGCAGAGCAGGGCGGTGGCTCCGGCGTGGACGGCCGCGTCGATGCGGTCGTGCAGCATGGTGCCGCCCTCGTGCAGCAGCCGTACGTCCGGGTGGACCTTGGCGGCGAAGTACGCGAAGCCGTACGCCTGGGAGGCGGCGGCGCGCAGCCCGAGCACCGGGAGCGGACGGGAGGCGGCGAGCAGCCGTCCCGCGCGCTGCACCGGGCGCGGGTCGGCGAGCACCTCGGCGAGGTGCTTGAGGTTCTCGATCTCGGCCTCGACGGCCTGCTGGTACTCGTTGTACGAGCCCGGAGCCGCCGTCTGTTCGCTGGGCGCGACCTCGCGCAGGTGCTTGCGCAGCGCCGGGTAGCCGTCGAAGCCGAGCGCGACCGCGAAGCGGGTGACGGAGGGCTGGCTGACCCCGGCGAGTTCGGCGAGTTCGACGCTGGAGAGGAACGGCACGTCGGCGGCGCTGCGCACCATGCTGTGCGCGATGCGCCGTTGGGTGGGCGTCAGCCGGTGCCCCTCGAAGAGCGCCTGCAGGCGCCCGGCGGCACTGTCCATCACGCTCTCGTCGGCATTCAGGCCGGCCTTCACGCCGGCAGTCACGTTCATGCCGGCCTTCACGCCGGCGTTCACGTCGGCCTTCATGCCGGCCTTCGCCTCCGCGCTCACGTCCGTGCTCCTGTCCACGCTCATGACTCGCTCCCCCTCCAGATGTCCGTGAACCGGTCGAGCAGCGCGGCCGCCGCCGTCACGTCGTCCGTCAGCGGCCGGTCGGTCTGGTCCAGGCCGAGCACGGACTCGGCCAGTTCCATCGCCCGTCCGACCGGCAGCTCCGGGTCGGGCCGCAGATCGCGCTGGCGCAGCGCCCGTACGGCGGAGACCAGTTCGCAGCCCACGACGAGACGGTAGGCACCGCACGCCCGCAGTGTCTGCCGTGCGGCGAGCGAGGCGAAGCTCGCCTGTTCCTCGACGCCCCGGGAGAGTACAGCGTGGCCGAGCGAGGCGGGCGCGGAGAAGGCGCGCAGGTCGCCGAGGGCGGCCGCGGCGGCGTACTCCAGGATCATCACGCCGGAGGACGCGGGCTCGTGGTCGGCGAGGAAGGGGCGCAGACGGGTGTAGGCGGGTTCGTTGAGGGTGGAGAGCCGGGAGGTCGACAGCCGCGCCACCTGTGTGACGGCGAGCCTGAAGTGGTCAAGGGCAAGGGCGAGTTGGGCCTGGTAGAAGCCGCCGTGGTGATACGCGGCCATGTCCTCGGGCGAGATGAGGGGGTTCTCGGCGGCGGCGTTGATCTCGACGACCAGGACCTCTTCGAGGGCGTCCGCGGCGTCCTGCGCGGGCCCGTGGATCTGCGGGACGCACCGGAAGCCGTACGGGTCCTGGATCCGCCCGAGCGGCGGGGTGGGCCGGTCCGCGGCTCCGATCAACTCCCGCATCCGACGAGCGACTTCGACCGAGCCCTGGTGCGGGCGTGCGGCGTGCACGGGCGCCGCGTACGCCTCGTGCGATCCGTCGACGGCCAGCAGGGACAGCGCGGCGACGACCTGGGTGGCCTCGATCAGCCTCCGCAGCTCGTCCAGGGCGAGCGCGGACTGCCCGAGGGTGAGGGCGTTGCTGCTGATGAGGGCGAGGGCGTCGTTGTTGTCGAGGGGCTGGGGTTCGGGGGGCAGGCCCTGCCCGACGGACGACACCTCCTCCCCGAAGGACGTCACCCTCTCCCCGAGACCGAGCGGCGACGGCCCCTGGGCCTGGACCGACGGAGCCTGTACCCGGGGCGGGGCGCCCTGCTCCGGGGACCGCTGCCCGGACGGTGCGGCCGGCACGGGCGGCGTCCGTGAGGCGTCCGGCCCCCGCCAGGGATGCTCCCCCACCAGCGCAAGGCCCACCTGGGCCAGCGCCGCGATGTCCCCGGTACCCACCGACCCGAACTCGTTCACGACCGGGTACGCGCCGGTCTCCAGGGCCTCGCACAGTGCCGTGACGACGGTGGGCCGCAGGCCCGCTCCGCCCGCCAGGAGCTGGTTGGCGCGGACGGCGAGCATGGCCCGGACCTGGCGGGCGGGCAGCTCCTCGCCGATGGCACCGGCATGGCTGCGCAGCAGGCGCAGCCCGTGCTCGGCGGCGGCCTCGGTCGGCACGTCCTCGTTCCGGTTGGCGCCGACGCCGGTGGAGCGCCCGTAGACGCGACCGGTGGCGGCGATCTGCCGGGCGGCGTCCCAGGACTGCTCGACGCGCTTCATCGCCTCGGTGCCGGGAACGGGCCGTGCGGCCCCGTCGGCGAGCCGCACGATGTCGGTGACACCGGTGCTGCGCCCGTCGAGCACCACGAGACCGGCGGTGAGACCGGCCACCACCGCACTCGACGTGTCCGCATTCCGAGACGACATAGAGCAAAAACTCCCCTCAATCCGGACATTGGATCTTGCCTGGTGGCCATAAGTAACCAGCGATTAACACCGGACCGTTGACAACCTATTCAGGTACAGAGAACTCTGCATGACGATATGCAGACCGGGCAAGGGACACCTCATGATCCAGTTCGACACGGTCCACAAGCGCTTCCCCAACGGCACCACCGCAGTCCACGACCTCTCTCTGGAGATGCCGGAAGGCGGCGTGACCGTCCTCGTCGGATCCTCCGGTTGCGGTAAGACCACCACCCTCCGGATGATCAACCGGATGGTCGATCCGACCTCCGGCACCATTCGCGTCGGCGGCAAGGACGTCCTCGAGCAGGACGCGGCCGACCTGCGCCGCTCCATCGGGTACGTCATCCAGCAGGCCGGCCTCTTCCCGCACCGCACGGTGCTCGACAACATCGCCACCGTGCCGCTGCTGCTGGGCTGGGGCCGCAAGAAGGCCAGGGCGCGGGCGGCCGAGCTCCTGGAGACCGTCGGCCTCGCCGCCGACGCCGGCAAGCGCTACCCGCACCAGCTCTCCGGCGGCCAGCAGCAGCGCGTCGGCGTGGCCCGCGCGCTCGCCACCGACCCGCCCGTCCTGCTCATGGACGAGCCCTTCGGCGCGGTCGACCCGGTCGTCCGCACCCAACTCCAGGACGAACTGCTCCGCCTCCAGAAGGAGCTCAGCAAGACCATCGTCTTCGTCACCCACGACATCGACGAGGCCGTCCGGCTCGGCGACCAGATCGCGATCTTCCGCACCGGCGGCCATCTGGTGCAGTGCGCGACCCCGGCCGACCTGCTCGCCCGCCCCGCGGACGACTTCGTCGCCGACTTCCTCGGCGCCGAGCGGGGCCTCAAGCTGCTCTCGCTCCAGCACCTCACCGACGTACCGCAGGGCCCGGCCCCCGAGGGCGGCGCCTGGACCCTCGTCCTCGACGAGGCCCGCAAGCCGCGGCACTGGCGCGCGACGGCGGACGACGCCGAACTCCCCGTACGACCGCTCAAGGACACCGACTCCCTGCTCGCGGCGCTCAACGAGTCGATCGCCTCGCCGACCGGACTGGTGGCACGTGTAGACGCCGACGGCGTGCTCACCGGCGTCACCTCCCGCGACGACATCCACGAGCACGCGAGCAAGGCGCACGGCACCCACGGCACCGCGAGCGTGGCGATATGACCGTCGACTGGTCCTGGATAGGCGACCACACCCACGACCTCACCTCCCTCGCCCTCTCCCACCTCCAGGCCGCGCTGCTGGCCGTCCTCTTCGGCCTGCTGATCTCCCTCCCGCTGGCCGTCGTGGCCCACCGGGTGCGCGCCCTGCGCGGCGTGCTCCTCGGCCTCTCGAACGTCCTCTTCACGATCCCGTCGATCGCGATCTTCGTCCTCCTGCTCCCGGTGAGCGGCCTGACCCGCACCACCACGGTCATCGGCCTGACGGTCTACTCCCTGGTCGTGCTGCTCCGGAACACGGTCGAGGGCCTCGACTCGGTCCCCGTGAAGACCAAGGAAGCCGCCAAGGCGATGGGCACCCGCCCGCTGCGGACCCTGCTCACCGTCGAACTCCCGCTCGCCCTCCCCGTGATCATGGCGGGCGTGCGGATCGCGACGGTCATGTCGATCTCCCTGGTCTCCGTCGCCACCTACATCGGCGACGGCGGACTCGGCCAGCTCTTCACGGACGGTTTCCAGCGCAACTTCCCGACACCGGTGATCGTCGGCGTGGTCCTGACCCTGCTGCTTGCGCTGGTCGCGGACGCGCTGCTGGTCGCGATCCAGTACGTACTCACTCCGTGGACGAGGCGGCGAGCCTGACATGTACGAACTCTTCAAGAACCTCGCCAAGTGGCTGGTCAGCGGCGATCAGTGGGCCGGCACCGACGGCATCGCGCACCGGATCGCCGAGCACCTGGAGTACTCGCTCCTCGCCACCCTCATCGCGGCCGCGATCGCGCTCCCGCTCGGCCTGCTGATCGGTCACACCGGCAAGGGCGCCTTCCTCGCCATCAACCTGTCCTCCTTCGGCCGGGCGCTGCCGACCGTGGGCCTGGTCGTCCTGGTCTTCCTGGTCAGCGGCCTGTCGCTGTGGTCGGTGTACGTGGCCCTCGTCGTCCTCGCGGTACCCGCCATCGTCACCAACACCTACGCCGGCATGAGCGCCGTCGACCCGGAGGTGAAGGACGCGGCGCGGGGCCAGGGCATGCGCGGCCACCAGGTCCTGTTCCAGGTCGAGATCCCGCTGGCCCTTCCCCTGATCATGACGGGCCTGCGTCTCTCCCTCATCCAGGTGGTGTCCACCGCCACGATCGCCGCGTACGTCAGCTTCGGCGGCCTCGGCCGGTACGTCTTCGACGGCCTGGCGCAGCGCGATCTCGTCCAGGTCCTCGGCGGGGCGGCGCTGGTCGCGATCGTCGCCGTCGTGCTCGACCTCGCGCTGGCCGGACTCCAGCGCTACCTGTTCCGTCACCGCCGTACCGCCGCCCACTGAGGAGCCGAAGAACCATGAACCGTAGGACTCTGCTCGGCGGCCTCTTCGCCGCGGCCTCCGTCCCCGCCCTGGCCGCCTGCAGCAGCGGCATCACCTCGCTGGACAGTTCCGGCGGCGGCAGCGGTGGCGGCTCCGGATCGAGCGCCGGCGGCCTGACCATCGGCACCGCCAACTTCAGCGAGAACCAGATCCTCGGCTACCTGTACGCGGGTGTCCTGGGCGCCGCGGGCATCAAGACGAAGGTCCGCCCCAACCTCGGCTCACGCGAGATCGTCGTGCCGGCGCTGGAGGGCGGCGACATCGACCTCCTCCCCGAATACCAGGGCAGCCTGCTCCTGTACCTGGACGACAAGGCCACGGACACCGAGGCCGGGGCGATGCAGAACACGCTGACGACGGTGCTCCCCGGCGGCCTCGAGGTCCTCCCCTACGCGGCGGCCGAGGACCGCGACAGCTTCGCCGTCACCAAGGAGACGGCGGCCAAGTACGGTCTGACCTCCCTCGCCGACCTGCGCAAGGCCAACGGCAAACTGGTCCTGGGTGCCGCCGCCGAGATGAAGAAGCGGGTCGTCGGTGTCGTGGGCCTCAAGGACCGCTACGGGGTGGAGTTCAAGGAGTTCAAGTCCCTCGACTCCTCGGGCCCGCTGGTCAAGGGCGCGCTGAAGAAGGGCGACATCGACGTCGCCAACGTCTTCACCACGGACGTGGACGTCATCGAGAACGGTTGGGTCGTCCTCACCGACCCCCTCAACCTGATCCCCTCCCAGCACATCGTCCCCCTCATCGCCTCCCGCAAGGCCGACGCGAAGGTCCGCAAGGCCCTGGCCACCCTCGGCAACGTCCTCACCTCCGAGGAACTGACCAAGCTCAACCGCCTGGTGGACAAGGAGAAGAAGGACCCGGACGCGGTCGCCAACACCTGGCTGAAATCCAAGAAGCTGGCGTGAATCCCTCCCTCGGGGCCGCGCCCCAAACCCACTGGATGGTTCTTCGGCTGCCGCCCGGCGGGGGCTGGCCGCGCAGTTCCCCGCGCCCCTGAAAACCCCGGGCCGACCAGCGTTCCGGGGCGAGGTCAGAGGCCGCGGCCCCGTGAAGAGCCGGGGCTGCGCCCCAGATCCCCGCTTGCCTGTAGTCGTTCGGCTGCCGCCCGGCGGGGGGCTTGTCGCGCAGTTCCCCGCGCCCCTGAAAACCCCGGGCCGACCAGCGTTCCGGGGCGAGGTCAGAGGCCGCGGCCCCGTGAAGAGCCGGGGCTGCGCCCCAGATCCCCGCTTGCCTGTAGTCGTTCGGCTGCCGCCCGGCGGGGGCTGGTCGCGCAGTTCCCCGCGCCCCTGAAAGCCTTGGGCCGACCGGCGTTCCGGGGCGAGGTCAGAGGCCGCGGCCCCGTGAAGAGCCGGGGCTGCGCCCCAGATCCCCGCTTGCCTGTAGTCGTTCGGCTGCCGCCCGGCGGGGGCTGGTCGCGCAGTTCCCCGCGCCCCTGAAAGCCTTGGGCCGACCGGCGTTCCGGGGCGAGGTCGGAGGTCGTGTCTCTGTCGCCCCGGCCCGCATCTTCAGCCCGTCCGGCGTTTGAGGACGAGGCCGTTCAGGCCGTGCGGGGGTCCAGGGGGCGCAGCGCCCCTGGCGGGGGTCTGGGGGCGGAGCCCCCGGGCAGGGATGGGACGGGTAGGGGCGGCGGGGGCGAGAACCCAGGGGCTATACCCGGACCGCTGAGCCCCGTTCGCTCATCCTCGGCGCGCACAGGATCCGCTTCTTCCGCACCCGTTTCCCCTCGATCGCCGCCACGGTCAGGCGCGCCGCCTCCGCGGCGATCTCCGGGAGCCCCCAGTCCACCGTGGTCAGCGGCGGGGTGAGGACCCGGGACACGGGATGGTCGTCGAAGCCGACCACCGAGACGTCCCGGCCGACGGACAGCGAGGCCTCGGCGGCGGCGGCGTACACCCCGTACGCCAGCGAGTCGGAGAAGCAGAAGACGGCGGTCGCGGGCCGGGGCCCGTCCAGAAGGCGTCGGGCGACGACCGTGGCCTCGCCCAACTCCTGCGGACACGGAACCAGTTCGGCACGCAACCCGAGCCGTTCGGCGGCCTCGCGGACGTACACGTCGGCGGGCCGGTCGGGCGTGCTCGGCCGGGTCGGGGTCAGCACGGTCACCCGGCGGTGGCCGAGCCCGTACAGATATTCCAGGACGGAGTCGATGCCGGCCCGGTTGTCGAAGATGACCTGCCCGGCGGTACGGGCCGTGCTGAGCGAGTCCCCGACGGCCACCACCGGCAACGCGTCGGCGATCGCCGCCCACTCCTCGGCCGAGGGGTTCACCGGCGACACCAGCAACGCGTCGACACGCTGGTCGCGCAGCTGCTTGGCGAGCTTCAGCTCACGGTCGGGGTCACCGCCCGCGTCGAGGATCAGCGCGTAGCGGTCGCCGGCCAGCAGCTCCCGGCCGATGGCGGCCATCAGCTGCTGCTGCCAGAGATCCTGAAGGTCGCCCGCGAGGACACCGACCATGCTGGTGCGCCCGCTGGCGAGGGCGCGGGCGATGGGGTCGGCCTCGTAGCCGAGCTCGGCGGCGGCCTTGCGCACCCGTTCCTCGGTCTCCTTCGAGACGTGCTTGCCCCGCAGGGCGTAGGAGACGGCGGCGGTGGAGAGACCAGTGGCCTCGGCCACCTCCCGGAGGGTGGTGCGCTTATTGGGCCTGGCCATGCCGGGAAGCCTACCGGGACACGTCCACATTGTGAGCGCAAGGCCCGGCCGACCCCGGGTCGCCCCCTGGTCGGTCCTCCGGCCGCCCTGCCACCCACACCCCGTCCGACCGCTTGACGCCCCCTTGTTAACCGCTTAAGTTAATCGCATCAGTGAAGCGCTTAACCTCAGTACACCCAGCGAGGACCGCCGCGTGCCCACCGACGTCCACCAGCACATCTGGCCGCCCGCCTTCGTCGAGCTGCTGCGCGCCCGCACCGCACCGCCGTACCTCGACGGCTGGACCCTGCACCTGGCGGGCGAGCCGCCGTACGAGGTCGACCCGGCCGACCACGACGTCGCGGCCCGCACCGCACTCGCCCACGCCGACGGCCTGGACCTGGCCCTGGTCTCCCTCTCCAGCCCGCTCGGCATCGAACACCTGCCGCCCGCCGAGGCCGCCCCGCTGCTCGCCGCCTTCCACGACGGCGCCCTCGCCCTCCCGGCCCCCTTCGGCGTCTGGGCCTCGCCCTGCCTGTCGGCACCGGAAACAGCCCCGGACGCGGTCGAGCGCGAACTCCGCCGGGGCTGCGCGGGTCTCCAGCTCCCCGCCACCGCCCTGCTGGACGCGGCCGGCTGGGACTTCTGCGCACCCCTCCTCGACGTCCTCACCCGCCACGACAAGCCGCTGTTCGTCCACCCGGGCACGGCCCCGCCCACCCCGGGCACCCCGCCCTGGTGGCCCGCGCTGGTCCCCTACGTCCACCAGATGCACGCGTCCTGGTTCGCCTTCCGCGCCTTCGGCCGTGCCCGTCACCCACGCCTGCGCGTCTGCTTCGCCGCCCTCGCGGGACTCGCCCCGCTGCACGGCGAACGGTTCGCGGCGCGCGGCGGCGGGCGCGGCGAGGTCGACTTCGACGCCTTCTACGAGACCTCGTCGTACGGGACGCGCGCCGTGGACGCGCTCGTACGGGCCGTCGGCATCGACGTGGTCGTCAGCGGCAGCGACCGCCCCTACGCCTCGCCCACCGTCCCCGACCTCGGCGCGGCCGCCGCCGTCCACGCCCTGCGCACCGTCAACCCCGCCCGCCTCCTGAAGGGAGCCACCCCATGACGTACGAGGCCCTGCCGGACCGCACGCTCGACAAGCGCGAGCTCCAGGCCCTCGTCGACGACCTCGCCACCCGCCCCGAACTCTGGCGCGAACAGGTCGCGTTCTCCGACGAGGAGCGGCACTACGCGTCGCTGTACCGCGACGAGTACGTCGATGTCTGGCTGCTGTGCTGGACCCGGCGCAACGACACCGGCTGGCACGACCACGACATCTCCTCCGGCGCGGTCGGCGTCGTACAGGGCGCGCTGACCGAGTCCAACCCGCGCATCGGCGGCAGCCATCTGTCCGTCACCGTCGGCGCGGGCGAGTCCTTCTGTTTCGGCCCCGAGCACATCCACCGCCTGACCGGCGCCACCGACGACGCGGTGTCGATCCACGCGTACTCGCCGCCGCTGTGGCGCCTGGGTCAGTACGACATCACCGAGGACGGTCTGATGCGCCGGATCTCCGTCTCGTACGCGGACGAGCTGCGACCCCTGGACCTTCCCGTGGACAGCTCGGCCGCCTGATCAAGGGGCGGTATCGCGGCAGCGATGATCCGACGACGATTCAACCAAGGATCATTAAATCGACACTCAGGGTGAGTGCGCGTGTGCGTACGGTGATCGAGCGCTACAAGCACAACTCCCGAGGGAGCGTCATGCCCCCTAACCGCAGGGCCTTTCTGGCGGCGACCACCGCCTCCGTACTCACCACCACCGCGTCGACTCCGGCCGTCGCCGCGCCCCGCTCCCGGCCGGCGACCGCCCGCGCGGCGCTCGACGAACTCCTCGCGGGCAACCGGCGGTACGCCGCCGGGCAACCCCGTCATCCGCACGAGGAGCGCGCCCGGCGGCATGTCCTCGCCGCCGGGCAGCACCCGTTCGCGGTCGTCGTCGGCTGCATCGACTCCCGCGTCCCGCCCGAGCTGGTCTTCGACCAGGGGATCGGGGACCTGCTCTGCATAAGGACCGCCGGGCAGGTGCTCGACGAGGCGGTCCTCGCATCCGTCCAGTACGGGGTGGAGGAGCTGGGCGTTCCCCTCGTGCTGGTGCTGGGGCACGAGCGCTGCGGGGCCGTCGCGGCGACGCTCGAACACCTCCGTACGGGGGAACCCGCGCCCGGCCATCTCGCCCTTCTGGTGGACGAGATCACTCCCGCGGCGCTCCGCACCCGGGCGGTGCCCGGGGACTGGGCCGACCACACCGTGCGGGCGCAGGCGGCCTGGGTCCGGGACGCGATCCGGGCGGACCCGGCCTTCACCGCGGCGCATGTGGCCGCCGCGCGGTTCGACCTCGACTCCAGCCTGGTCACCCTCCTCCCCTAGGGCCTGTCCGGCGGGTGTCGGGCCGAATGTGCCCCCGGGGGTGCAGCCCAGTCCCAACAGGGGGGCTATCCCCAGTGCCACGGGGGCCGTCGCTCCCTAACGTGAACTGCATGACCGGTAGGGAAGCGGGCGGCGACGCCGAACTGAAGAAGGAACTCGACGCCACCCTGCACGCGCGCAGGGAATTGGGCGAGGAGTACGAGTCCGCGCTCGTCGACTCGTTCCTGGCGAAGGTCGAACAGCGCCTCGACGGCGCGGTGGACCGCCGGGTACGGCGGCAGCTGGCCGAGCAGCAGATGGTGGTGGCCCGCGGTTCGCGCTCCCCGCAGGGGGCGACCGACTCGTGGGGGGAGCGCTTCGGTTTCGGGATCGTGTCACTGGTCCTGGCGGTCCCTCTGTCCGCGATCGGCGGCGGCCTGGCGCATCTGCCCGGCCTGTTGGTCGCCTGGGCCGGCATCGTCGGCGTCAACGTGGTCCAGGCCGCGCGCGTCACCCCGAACTTCTTCGGCCGCCGCAGGGCGAAGTCGGACTCCGACTGGGAGGACTAGGGACTCCGACGGGGAGGACTGGGACCTGGAGCGCGGTACATCGTCGGGCACGTGGAGAGGGCCCGGCACCTGTGACAGGTGCCGGGCCCTCTCCACGTGTTGCGCGGGGACCGCCGCACCCCCGTTACCGGGGGGCGGGACGACGGCGGTCCCCGCGAGGGACGCGGGCCGGGTCAGGGCCGGGCTTGCGCGTCCGTGGCGTCCATGGAGGTCCGGGAGCCGCTCCGGAGGTCCTTGGCGCCGTTTTGGCGTCGGCCGGGGCGGGGAGCCGCTCCCGCCCTGCCGACACCCACTAATGTGCCGGACCCGTGTTAAGCGGGTGCTGCGCGGACGTGACGCGCTCGTACCACTTCCGCGAAGTTCCCTGCCGAAAGGCAGGAAGATCCCCCTCAGGAGGGGAACTTCGGGAAATATCCTCCTGCCACCTGCGGAAATCGCCCCGACCGGCGCCTTCTTGCCCGCGGGCCGCCCGTCGGCGCCTACTGCTTGGCGCCGCCCTTGGCGAGGAAGGACAGCAGGTCCTGGCGGCTGACGACACCGGTGGGCTTGCCCTCGACGAGCACGATCGCCGCGTCGGCGCTGCCGAGCACGGACATCAGGTCGCCGACCGGTTCGCCGGAGCCGACCTGCGGCAGCGGCGCCGACATGTGCTTCTCCAGCGGGTCCTGCAACGAGGCCCGCTGGGTGAACAGGGCGTCGAGCAGCTCCCGTTCGACGACGGACCCGACGACCTCGGCGGCCATCACGTCCGGGTGACCGGCGCCCGGCTTGACGATCGGCATCTGCGAGACGCCGTACTCGCGCAGCACCTCGATGGCCTCGCCGACCGTCTCGTCCGGGTGCATGTGGACGAGGGAGGGGATGGCGCCGGACACCTTGTCGTTGAGCACGTCCGCGACGCGCGCGCTCGGGCCGGAGTCCTCCAGGAACCCGTAGTCGGCCATCCACTCGTCGTTGAAGATCTTGCTGAGGTACCCGCGCCCGCTGTCGGGGAGGAGCACGACCACGACGTCGTCGGGTCCGAGCCGCTCGGCCACCCGCAGCGCGGCGACCACGGCCATCCCGCAGGAGCCGCCGACGAGCAGGCCCTCCTCCTTCGCGAGCCGCCGCGTCATCTGGAAGGAGTCCTTGTCGGACACGGCCACGATCTCGTCCGCGACCGTGCGGTCGTAGGCCGTCGGCCAGAAGTCCTCACCGACGCCCTCGACGAGGTACGGCCGCCCGGACCCGCCGGAGTACACGGACCCCTCCGGGTCGGCGCCGACGACCTTGACCTTGCCGTCGCTCGCGTCCTTCAGATAGCGCCCGGTCCCGGAGATCGTGCCGCCGGTGCCGACGCCCGCCACGAAATGGGTGATCCGCCCCTCCGTCTGCTCCCACAGCTCGGGGCCGGTGGAGTGATAGTGCGAGAGGGGGTTGTTCGGGTTGGAGTACTGGTCGGGCTTCCAGGCGCCGGGCGTCTCACGGACCAGCCGGTCGGAGACGTTGTAGTACGAGTCCGGGTGCTCCGGGTCGACGGCCGTGGGGCAGACGACGACCTCGGCGCCGTACGCCCGCAGCACGTTGATCTTGTCAGTGCTCACCTTGTCGGGGCAGACGAAGATGCACTTGTAGCCCTTCTGCTGGGCCACGATGGCCAGCCCGACCCCGGTGTTTCCGCTGGTGGGCTCGACGATCGTGCCGCCGGGCTTGAGGGCGCCGCTCTCCTCCGCGGCCTCGATCATGCGCAGGGCGATGCGGTCCTTCACGGACCCGCCGGGGTTGAAGTACTCAACCTTCGCCAGGACGGTCGCCTGGATACCCGCGGTCACGTTGTTGAGCCTCACCAGCGGGGTGTTGCCGACGAGACTGATCATCGAGTCGTGGAATTGCACCGTTGTCTCCGGAGCTGCGTTTTAACAGGAATGGTCCCGTCAGCCTAAGGCCCTGGGTGACGGTTCACTCGCCGTTGAGATTGGCCGACCTGCTCCACGGGGCAAGCAGTGTTTGTACGGCTACGAGGAGGTGGCGGCGACGTATGTCGAGCTTGTCGAGGGCGAGGGTGGCACGGCGGATCGCGGCGGGCGCGGCGTACGGCGGCGGCGGGATCGGGCTGGTGGGTGCCGCGGCGGTCGGGCTGGTGCTGGCCGAGGTGCAGCTGGCGAAGCGCCATGTGGGCAACGGGCACGCGCACGCGCCCCGCGCGGACGGTCTCTACGGGTACGCGTACGCCGTGCAGGACGGGCCGCCGCTGCGGCTGACCATGCTGGGTGACTCGACGGCGGCCGGGCAGGGCGTGCACCGGGCCCGCCAGACGCCCGGCGCGCTGCTGGCGTCCGGGCTCGCGGCGGTCGCCGAACGCCCCGTGGAGATGTGCAACGTCGCGCTGCCCGGTGCCCAGTCCGACGACCTCGACCGGCAGGTCGCGGTCGCCCTCGCGGACACCTCGCGGGTGCCGGACGTCTGCGTGATCATGATCGGCGCCAACGATGTCACCCACCGGATGCCGCCGACGCGGTCGGTCCGCCATCTGTCGGCCGCGGTGCGACGGCTACGTACGGCGGGGGCGGAGGTGGTCGTCGGGACCTGCCCCGACCTGGGCACGGTGGAGCAGGTCCAGCAGCCGCTGCGCTGGCTGGCCCGCCGCGCCTCGCGCCAGCTCGCCGCCGCGCAGACCATCGGCACGGTCGAGCAGGGCGGCCGTACCGTCTCACTGGGCGACCTGCTGGGACCCGAGTTCGAAGCGAATCCGCGCGAGCTGTTCGGCCCCGACAACTACCACCCCTCGGCGGAGGGGTACGCGACGGCGGCGATGGCCGTCCTGCCCACCGTCTGCGCGGCGCTGGGCCTCTGGCCGGCCGAGGAGGAACGCCCGGACGTCTCCCGTCGCGAGGGCTTCCTGCCGGTCGCGCGGGCCGCGGCGGAGGCGGCGTCCGAGCCGGGCACCGAGGTCACGGCCGCCATGCCCACGGGGCCGCGGGGCCCGTGGGCCCTCCTCAAGCGCCGCCGGCGCCGGCGTGTCCCCGCCACGGACCCGGCTCCCGCGCCGACGCCGTCCGCGTGAGACGGCGGGTGCGTGGGACGCTGGGCGCCGAGGGTGTGTCCTGCCGCTGCGGGTGCGTGGGGGCTGGTCGCGCAGTTCCCCGCGCCCCTGGGCCGGGGCTGCGCCCCGGCCCAGGGGCCCTGGATGCCTCCGGCAACCGAGGCGAGGAAAGCAAGCGCTTAGAAATGCGGTCCTAGTCACACCGTCGGAGCGGTGACCCGGGCGGTACGGGCGGGTAACTTCCCAAGCAGCCCTGCCCGTCCTCCCCATAGCGCCCATGGAGCCGTGATGCCTGAAGCCGTGATCGTCTCGACCGCCCGTTCCCCCATCGGCCGCGCTTTCAAGGGCTCCCTCAAGGATCTCCGCCCGGACGACCTCACCGCCACGATCATTCAGGCCGCCCTCGCCAAGGTCCCCGAGCTGGACCCCAAGGACATCGACGACCTGATGCTCGGCTGCGGCCTCCCCGGCGGCGAGCAGGGCAACAACCTCGGCCGCATCGTCGCCGTGCAGATGGGCATGGACCACCTCCCGGGCTGCACCATCACCCGTTACTGTTCCTCGTCCCTCCAGACGAGCCGCATGGCCCTGCACGCCATCAAGGCCGGCGAGGGCGACGTCTTCATCTCGGCCGGCGTCGAGCTGGTCTCCCGCTTCACCAAGGGCAACTCCGACTCCCTCCCCGACACGCGCAACCCCTTCTTCGCGGAGGCCGAGGCCCGCACCGAGGCCGTGGCCCACTCCGAGGGCTCGACCTGGCACGACCCGCGCGAGGACGGCCTCGTCCCGGACGCCTACATCGCGATGGGCCAGACCGCCGAGAACCTCGCCCGCATCAAGGGCGTCACCCGCCAGGACATGGACGAGTTCGGCGTCCGCTCCCAGAACCTCGCCGAGGAAGCCATCAAGAACGGCTTCTGGGAGCGTGAGATCACCCCGGTCACCACCCCCGACGGCACGGTCGTCAGCAAGGACGACGGCCCGCGCGCGGGCGTGACGCTGGAGGGCGTCCAGGGCCTCAAGCCCGTCTTCCGCCCCGACGGCATGGTCACGGCCGGCAACTGCTGCCCCCTCAACGACGGCGCCGCCGCCCTCGTGATCATGTCCGACACGAAGGCCCGCGAGCTCGGCCTCACCCCGCTCGCCCGCATCGTGTCGACCGGCGTCACCGGCCTCTCCCCCGAGATCATGGGCCTCGGCCCGGTGGAGGCCAGCAAGCAGGCCCTCCAGCGCGCCGGCCTGACCGTCGACGACATCGACCTCTTCGAGATCAACGAGGCCTTCGCCGCCCAGGTCATCCCCTCCTACCGCGACCTGAACATCCCGCTGGACAAGCTGAACGTGAACGGCGGCGCCATCGCCGTCGGCCACCCCTTCGGCATGACCGGCGCCCGCATCACCGGCACGCTGATCAACTCCCTCCAGTTCCACGACAAGCAGTTCGGTCTGGAGACGATGTGCGTCGGCGGCGGCCAGGGCATGGCGATGGTCATCGAGCGCCTCAGCTAGTCCGTACGGGTAACCAACGCTGAGCCCAGCGTGACCGAATCGGCCCAGAGCCCAGTAACCACCGGGACTCTGGGCCGATTTGTGATCCAATCCCCCCCAAGATGTGACCTATCTCCCCCCGGAGAGCGATTTACGCAGGTCAGAGCCACTGTGCGACTAAACCCCAGGGCCAAAGTCCTGTCCTATTCGTGACGTTACGCACTGACAGCAGGATGGTCCGCCCTTCAAGCTGATGTAGGAAGTCGGGGGGTCGACTTTGAACCGGGAGTACGTCAGTGAGCGCCATGCCAATTGCTCTGCTGCTCACCACCGCCGCGACCGCGGCCGTGGGCGTCGCCGTTCTGCGCACCCTGCAGGGTCTGCGCCGGCAGGTCGCGGCCCTGCACCACGAGCTGGCCGAGAGCCGCGCCACGACCGTCCCGTACGGCCTCGTACCGGCGGCGCGCTCGGCCTCCGACACGGACGAGATACGCGCTGCCGTCGCCGAGGCGCTCGCCGAGGAGCGGGAGCGGGAGCTCGCCGAGGCACGGGCGTTCTGGGCCGCCCAGGAGGCGCGTGACGCCTCGGACGCGCCCTCGCTGCTCGGTCTGCCCGACAGCGAACTGTTCATGCCCCGCGAGTCGGACTTCTTGACCCTGGAGCCCCTGGAGCCGGTCACCGAGGCGGGCCTCGACGCCGACGAGTACGCGGGTGACTCGCCCGAACTGGCCGCGGCCCGTCGCCGTCACCCCTCGCACCCGGACTTCATCCCGGTCCAGTCACCCGTCGTGAACGACCACGAGCGCACGGTGTCCTGCCTGGAGGAGCTCGCCGAGTCCCGCACGGAGCTGGCCGACGTCCGCCCCGGCCCGCTCGGCACCCTCGACGTCTACGTCTTCGCCGACGGTACGACCCTGTGCATGACCCCCGGCCACCGCGAAACCGCGGAACGGCTGGCCGCGGCCCTGCGCGCCGGTGAGACCCCGGTCCTCCTCGGCGGCTCCGGCGTCTCCGGCGCCTACGCCCTGACCTTCGCCTGCGGCGAGGAGAGCATCTACATCCTGGCGGACAGGGTCATAGCGTCCCTGTAGGTCCCTGCAGGGCCCTGTACCGGCTTCACACCCCGGCTCTCTTCTGCGCCTCCTCCACCAACATCAACGCCTCCGCGAGCTCCCCCTCGTTCCTCAGGACGACCGCCAAATCATGCGCCGCGACGGTGATTTGATCGGCGACGGCGAACATCCCCGCGTCCGGCATCTCCAAGGGCTCAGCCGCGGGGTCCTCCACACGCTGCGCCCATCGCGCCAACTCCCTGGCCAGCCCCAGCGCCTCCGCGGCGGCCCCCCGTTGCAGCCGGCTCTGCGGCGCGGCCCGCAACCGGTCGGCGAAGTGGTCCACGGCTCGGGTCAGCGGCGTCGTATCAAGCACGCCGCGAGACTACGCGCCGCGACGGGACTGTTGCCAACAACCGAACCCTCAGGCACCGTGGCGTGAAGGACCGGCTTACACCCCATTGCGTCCGGAGGCGCCGATGTCCCAAGTGTTCTCCCAGGAGACCCATCGCAATCTGCTCGCCCGCATTCCCCACTGCACCGGTCGTGAAGTATCCGACTGGTTGCGCACCGTCGACGAAGGCCCCGCTCTCTTCCGCTTCGAGGAGAAGGTCAGCTGGCTCCGCGCCGAGCACAACCTCGCGTACGGCCACGCCAAGGCGATCATTCATGAGTACGACTTGAGGAGGGCCGCGCGCAAACTGCTCTGAGCGCGCACCACCACCAGGACCAGGCATCCCCATGGCAAAGGGCCCGCGAACCGTTGGTTCGCGGGCCCTTCAGGTCGCTCACCGGCCCGTTCGGCCGGCGGGGTCGGCTAGTCGTCGCCGCTGAAGATGGCGACCAGCCGCAGCATCTCGACGTAGATCCACACGAGGGTCATGGTCAGGCCGAACGCGGCCAGCCAGGCCTCCTCCTTCGGCGCCCCGTACGCGATGCCGTCCTCGATCTGCTTGAAGTCGAGGGTCAGGAAGAACGCGCCGATCAGGATCGCCAGGATGCCGACGACCGCGCCCAGCGGGCCCATGCTGCGCAGTCCGCCGTCGCCCGCAACACCGAAGGCGACGAGCAGCAGGTTGACCGCCATGACGACCACGAAGGCGATCGCGATGGTCATACCGATGCGCGCGTACCGCGCGGTCACCCGGATCCAGCCCGCCTTGTAGACGAGAAGGGTCGCTCCGGACACCGCCATGGTGCCGAGCACGGCCTGGAAGGGCGCGCCGCTCCACCGGCTGTTGTACATCTCGCTGATGACCCCGAGGAAGACGCCCTCGAAGGCGGCGTAACCGAGGATCAGCGCGGGCGAGGCCGTGCGCTTGAAGGACTGCACCATCGCGAGGACGAACGCGACGAGCGCGGCGCCGATGGCGAGCCCGTAGCTGGTGCTGGACACCGGAAGCAGCGCCCAGGCGAGGATCGCGCCCACGGTGACGGTGCCGAGCGTCATGGCCGAGCGCATGACGACGTCGTCCATCGTCATCCGGCCGGTGGAGACCGGGGCCTGCGGCGGGGCACCCTGCTGCAGGTCCTGCTGGGCGTAAGGGTTCTGCGCGTAGGGGTTGCCACCCTGCGCGTACGGATTGGCCTGCGTGCCGACAGCGGGTCCCCCGGCCTGCGGCGCCGCGTTGAATCCCGCGTAGCCGTTGTCGCGGCTGAACCCCCGTCGCGAGAAGACCGGGTTGCTGCTCCTCATTTCACTCCTCCATGGCCACCGTGCGTGGGCCTTGGCTCAAGGGTAATGGGTAGGCAAAGGATTGACCCTACTGCTTGGGGAGGATCTTTCCCTCACGCTGCCAAGGTACGCGTGTGTCCCCCGGCCCGCGCGCACTGGTACCAAGCCGTGACAGGCCCCTTGCGCCCTGCCCGGCGGGGGTCTCGGGACTCCGCGGCGATCAGTCCAGAGGAAACCCGGTGTAACCCTCCGCCAGATCCGTCTCCGCCGCCCGCGACGTGGCGATCCGGCGCAGCCTGGCCAGCTGGACGCGGTCCTCGAAGGGGGTCGCGTCCGGGGCGCGGTGCAGCAGGGTGGTCATGTCGTACGAGAACCGCTCGGCCTGCCAGACGCGGCGCAGACAGGTCTCGGAGTACGCGTCGAGACGTTCCGCCGATCCGGTCTCCTCCAGGTGGACCAACGCGCGGGCGAACGTCACCACGTCGCCGACGGCGAGGTTGAGTCCCTTGGCGCCGGTCGGCGGAACGATGTGGGCGGCGTCCCCGGCGAGGAAGAGCCGCCCGTGCCGCATGGGCTCGTGGACGTGACTGCGCATCGGGGTGACGGACTTGGAGGTGATGGTCCCGCGCTCCAGACTCCACCCGTCCGCGGTCTCCAAGCGCCGCTCCAGCTCGTCCCAGATCTCCTCGTCCGCCCACGAACCGGCGTCCGTGCCCTCGGGCACCTGGAGGTAGAGCCGGGAGACGACGGGCGAGCGCATGCTGAGCAGGGCGAAGCCGCGGTCGTGGCGGGCGTAGACCAGTTCGTCGTGGGAGGGCGGCACGTCCGCGAGGATCCCGAGCCAGCCGAAGGGGTACGTCCGTTCGAATACACGGGAGTGCTCGGCGGGTATCGCCCGCCGGGCCACCCCCCAGAACCCGTCGCAGCCGACGACGTAATCGCACTCCAGCACGTCCTCGCGCCCCTCGTGCCGGAAGCGGACCCGCGGCCGCTCGCTCTCCGCCCCCTCCACCGCCAGCGCCTCGGCCCCGAAGAGCAGCGGGCCGCCCTCCTCGAGCTGGAGCGCGATGAGGTCCTTGCACACCTCCGTCTGGGCGTACACCATCACGGAGCTGCCGCCGGTCAGGGCGGGGAAGTCGACCCGGTGCCGCTCCCGCGCGAACCGCAGCTCGATCCCGTCGTGCCGCAGCCCCTCCCGGTCCATCCGCCCGCCGGCCCCGGCGGCCCGCAGCACGTCCACCGTCCCCTGCTCCAGGATCCCGGCGCGCTGGCGCTGCTCGACGTACGCCCGGTCGCGGCTCTCCAGCACGACGGAGTCGATCCCCGCGTTGTGCAGCAACCGCGCCAGCAGCAGGCCGGCCGGCCCGGCTCCGATGATTCCGACGGTGGTACGCATCCGGCACGCCCCTTCGCGTTCCGCTCAACCCATGATCGCGGTGTTCGACTTCGCCGCACGGTTGTTCATGTTGCTCGTCTTGCCCAGCTTGTTCGTCTGGTGAAATTTACTTCACCATCTTCGCAGGAGTCTCCGCTCGCACACGCTCACTGTCAACGGTTGACGAAGAAATCCGGAGCGGGGCCCGGAGCGCCGGGCGGCGCCTGGGTCCGGGTCCCGCCCCGGTGTGCGTCAGGCGTGCCCGCCGTACGTCAGTGCAGGTTCTGGACAGCCGAGTCGGTGAAACCGACGGCGAAGACCGAGCGGAGCGACAGATTGTCCGTACCGTTGTAGCCGTCGCAGGCGTTGCCGTTCTCGGAGATGGCCGGGAACTCGTACGGGTACGAGGCCCGCAGCGAGGTGCCGGCGCAGATGCCCTCCGTCAGCCCCCACAGCTCGTCCACCTGGGTGGCGTCGAGCTTTGGCCAGTAGCTGAGGGCCTGCGGCGAGCCGACCGCCCAGTTGCCGCCGGAGGCGCAGCTGGTCACAGCCCGGGTGTCACCCACCCAGGTGTGGGAGAACACCGCGGGCTTGGTGCCGCAGCCCTTGCTGAAGGCGAAGTTCAGCAGGCCGGCGCTGTCGGTCCAGGTCATGCCGCCCTGCAGACCCCAGTAGCCGGGGAGCGTGTAGGCGTCCTGGATCACGGTCTTGCCGCCGGACATGTTCAGCAGCCCCGGGTAGGTCGAGGCGCTCGTCGGGTTGAGCTGGTAGCGCACCACGCGGCCGCCTGCCGCCGAGCCGTACCACTCGCCCGTGACCAGCTTGTAGGGGCTGCCGCCGGTCTTGTCGAGGGAGAGCCAGGAGTAGCAGAGCTGCTGCGCGTCGGGCGTGCCGTCGCCCGCGTCGGTAGCGCACGAGTCCGGCGTGCCCGACTGCTGGTAGTAGTGCACCTCGGGCAGCACGTACGGGTAACCGCAGGCGCTGGACGTGCCGCCGCTGACCCCGTACGAGTTGAGGCCGGAGCCATAGGTGTCGACCTTCGCCATCTTGTTGATGTCGAAGACCCGGATGCCGTGGGCCGTGTCGGTGACGTAGATGTAGTTCGCGTACCAGGCGATGCCGCCGCCGTGACCGGTGACGAACTTGAAGTTCGAGGCGCTGGACGAGGTGCTGGTCGGCTCGGCGAGCAGGACGTGGCGGTACTTGCCGGTGTCCCTGTCGATGAAGGTGAGCTTGAGCAGGTTGTTCGTCTTGCAGCCGTCGTTGGCCTCGAGGTCGCCGGCCGAGTCGGTCTTGAACGTCTTGTAGTGCCAGGCGACCGCTGTGACGTGCTTGCCCTGGATGGCGCCGTCACCCCCGTCGGCGGTTCCGGTGGTGCTCATGCCCTGCGGGAACCAGCGCGGCGTGTTGTCGTCGGCATGCGCCGAGGACCAGCACCAGGCGACCTTCTTGGTCACCGGCGGCAGCGCCTTCGTCTCGTCGCCGGCGCACGCGCGCATGGAACGCAGATTCATCCAGGTGTCGGTGGCCCCGGACGAGTTCTTCGTGAAGTCGGTGGTGACGACGTCCGTGAGGTTGACGTGGTTCGTCAGGACGTTGTTGTAGAGGTTGTTCGTGGCCGACTCGTAGCTCGTGTCGGTCATCTTGAACTGGTCGGTGCCGAGCGTCAGTTTCGACACCACGGGATCGTCCGCGGTCGCGGGCTGCACCGTGAGCCCGCCGAACAGGGCTGCCGTCGCCGCGAGGACCGCCAGCGGTCTGAGTGTCCGTATGAGTGCCACACGCACCCTTCCATCGGATGAACGGAGCATGCCTCCGTTCGGAACATGACATGTCAGATGGAGATCATAAGGGCCGTGTTTCTTCCTGTGGGCGAAGCTCGAACGGCCATGCGGCGATGCCGAGTTGCCCCTGAAGAGCGTCGCGCTGATGCGCCGGTGTTCACGGTGGACGTGGAACCGTCGGCACTGCTCGAAGTCGCCGTTGGCGACGGCGCGCGGCAGCGGGAGCGCCTCGCCGCCGGGGGCTCCATTTCGCCGCGACCCGGTCGCGGTCGACGCGATTCCAGGAACCCGCGAGACGGCAGCCGTCGAGGTGAAGGACGAACACGATGCGTTCCCGCGGTGTTCCCGCGACACGAAAGAGGTATGGGGCCTTCTGCCGTTTTGTCAGGTCAGGTGTCATATGAGAGGAGGTGCCCGGAACCGGACTTGAACCGGTACGCCCGCGAGGGGCAGCGAGGTTTAAGCTCGCCGTGTCTGCATTCCACCATCCGGGCAGGCCATGGGCTCCGCATTGAGGATCCGAGCCTATCGGGGCGCATCCCTCGAACAGTGGGCGAGCGAACCGATGTTGTCTTATTTTATTGACGTCTGAGGGTGCATCAGCCCCCGGTACGGGCCATCCGCACTTGCCAATAGCCTTTCGGGCGGCACAGACCCGCGTATACGGAATGACGGAATTTCACCGTCCGAACGGACGCACCCGCACGAGTCGTACCCGGACGGCGCTCGGGAAGCACTCAGGGAGCACTCAGGGCGCGCCCTCATCCCCAGGTATGACAAGACCGTCCGCGGTCCGACCCGAGGCTGCCCCCGGAACCGGAACAGCGGCTGACTCCAGGGCGCCGAACGGCCGCGAGGATGGGACACGTCCCCAGAAACGCCGTCGTCCCGACAGGAGCACCCTCCCGTGACCAGCACGCCCCTCGCCGACCGGGCCACCACCGTGGCCGCCCGCGCCACGGAACTGTCGAAGGTCTACGGACAGGGCGAGACCCAGGTGGTCGCCCTCGACCGGGTCTCCGTCGACTTCCGGCAGGCCGAGTTCACCGCGATCATGGGTCCCTCGGGGTCCGGCAAGTCCACGCTGATGCACTGCGTGGCGGGCCTCGACACCTTCTCCTCCGGCTCCGTGCGCATCGGGGAGACCGAACTCGGCTCCCTCAAGGACAAGCAGCTCACCAAGCTCCGCCGAGACAAGATCGGCTTCATCTTCCAGGCGTTCAACCTGCTGCCGACGCTGACGGCCCTGGAGAACATCACCCTCCCGATGGACATCGCGGGCCGCAAGCCCGACCGCGAGTGGCTGGACAAGGTCATCACGATGATCGGTCTCTCCGACCGCCTCAGCCACCGGCCCTCCCAGCTCTCCGGCGGCCAGCAGCAGCGCGTCGCCGTCGCCCGCGCGCTCGCCTCCCGGCCCGACATCATCTTCGGCGACGAGCCGACCGGAAACCTCGACTCGCGCTCGGGTGCCGAGGTGCTGGGCTTCCTGCGCAACTCGGTACGGGAATTGGGGCAGACCGTGGTGATGGTGACCCACGACCCGGTGGCGGCGGCGTACGCGGACCGGGTGGTCTTCCTCGCGGACGGACGGATCGTGGACGAGGTGTACGGACCGACGGCGGACTCCGTCCTGGACCGCATGAAGCAGTTCGACGCCAAGGGCCGCACCAGCTGACCGAGAAAGACGCGCGCCGGCGCTCTCGAGGGGCGCGGGGAACTGCGCGCCCAGCCCCCACCGGCCCGCGTCCGACGGACTCACCGCAGACACAGCCACACCCTCCGCCTGCCGACCGCCTCACCCTCCTGGACTGAGAAACCCCATGTTCCGAACCGCCTTGCGCAACGTGCTCGCGCACAAGGCCAGGCTCCTGATGACCGTGCTCGCCGTAATGCTCGGCGTGGCGTTCGTATCGGGCACCCTGGTCTTCACCAACACCATCTCCGACGCCTACCAGAAGAGCTCCGCCAAGGGCTTCGACCAGGTCGACGTCGCCATCCAGCCCAAGGCCCAGGACGACAAGGGCGACAAGGTCGGCAAGGAGCAGAAGCTCACGCAGGCACTGCTCGAGAAGGCCTCCAAGGTCCCCGGCGCCGGCTCCACCATGGGCGTCGTGACCGGCTTCACCGCGATAGCCGACAAGGACGGCAAACTCGTCGGCAGCGGCTTCCAGTCGCAGGGCGGCAACTACTGGGGCACCAAGGACGCCCGCTACCCGCTGACCAGCGGCCACGCGCCCAAGGGCAAGAACGAGGTCGCGATCGACTCGGAGACCGCGAGGCGCGCGGGCTACAAGGTCGGCGACACCGTACGGCTGTCCGTCGACGGCCCCGTCCTCGCCCCCACCGTCGCCGGCGTGTTCACCACCGACGACGGCAACGTCGCGGCCGGCGGCAGCCTCGCCCTCTTCGACACGGCGACCGCGCAGCAGCTCTTCCACCGCGTCGGCGAGTACGACGAGATCGACGTGAAGGCCGCGTCCGGCACCAGCCAGACCGCCCTGCGCGCCGCCCTCGACCAGGTCATCCCGAAGGGCGTCGCCTCCACCACCACCGGCAAGCAGCTCGCCGACGACCAAGCGAGCTCGATCGCCTCCGCGATGAGCGGCATGAAGACGGGCCTGCTGGTCTTCGCGGGCATCGCGCTGTTCGTCGGTACGTTCATCATCGCCAACACCTTCACCATGCTGGTCGCCCAGCGCACCAAGGAACTCGCCCTGCTGCGCGCCGTCGGCGCCTCCCGCCGCCAGGTCACCCGCTCCGTGCTCGTCGAGGCCTTCGTCGTCGGCGCGGTCGCCGCGGTGGCGGGTCTGCTCGCGGGCATCGGCATCGGCGCGGGCATGCGCTCGCTGATGGGCTCGCTCGGCGCCACCGTCCCGGACGGCCCGCTGGTGATCTCGCCGGGCACGATCGCCACGGCCCTGCTCGTCGGCATCCTCATCACCATGCTGGCCGCCTGGCTGCCCGGCCGTCGCGCCGCGAAGATCCCGCCGGTCGCCGCGATGAGCAGCGTGCACGCGCAGGCGACGACGAAGTCCCTGGTCGTACGGAACACGATCGGCGCCCTGTTCGCCGCGGCCGGCGTCGCCGTCGTCCTGTACGCGACGACCATGAACGGCTCGGACGGCCAGGCCCCGATGGGTCTCGGCGCGGTCCTCCTCATCATCGGCGTCTTCGTGCTGACCCCGCTGCTCTCCCGCCCCCTGATCGCGGCCGCGGCCCCGGTGCTCCGTGTCTTCGGGGTCTCCGGCAAGCTGGCCCGCCAGAACTCGGTGCGCAACCCGCGCCGCACGGCCGCCACCGCCTCCGCCCTGATGATCGGGCTCACCCTGATCACCGGTATGACGGTGATGGCGGGCAGCCTGCAGAAGTCGATCGACAAGATGGCCAGCTCCGCGATCAAGGCGGACTACGTCGTGTCGATGGCGAACCGCGTCCCCCTCTCCCCGGAGGTCGCGAAGACCCTCGCCGGCCTCGACGGTGTCACCGACACCAGCCCCCTGCGCACCTCCCCCTCGCGCATCGACGGCACGTCCGAGATGCTGGCGGGCGTCAACGGCGAGTCCATCGCCAAGCTCACCGACCTCACGCTCGACGAGGGCGCCTTCAAGGTCGGCGGCACCCAGGTGGTCGTGGACGACGACACCGCCAAGTCGCACGGATGGAAGGCCGGTTCGGACCTCACGGTCTCCTACGAGGACGGCAAGAAGCAGCGCCTCACCGTCGCCGGGATCTACCACGGCAACATGATGATCAACGGCATCATGGTCGACAACGCGACGCTCTCCCCGCACCTGACGGACGTCGCCGACATGCAGGTCATGCTGAAGACGGCCGACGGCACGTCCGACGCGACCAAGAACAAGCTGGAGAAGGCCCTCGGCAACAACCCTGCCGTCCAGGTCCAGGACAAGAAGGACATCTCCAACAACATCGCGCAGATGTTCACCCTGCTCCTGAACATGCTCTACGGCCTGCTCGCCATGGCGGTCATCGTCGCCGTGCTCGGTGTCATCAACACCCTCGCCATGTCGGTCTTCGAGCGCTCCCAGGAGATCGGGATGCTCCGCGCGATCGGCCTCGACCGCAAGGGCATCAAGCGGATGGTCCGCCTGGAGTCCCTGGTCATCTCGCTCTTCGGCGGCGTGCTCGGCATCGGCCTGGGCGTGTTCTTCGGCTGGGCGGCCGGCGAGCTCGTCGGCAGCAAGATGTCGACGTACGAACTGGTCCTGCCCTGGGACCGGATGGCTCTCTTCCTGCTCCTCGCGGGGACGGTCGGCGTGCTGGCCGCGCTGTGGCCGGCCCGCCGGGCGTCCCGCCTGAACATGCTGTCGGCGATCAAGTCGGAGTAGCGGAGAAGCGGTGACGAACATCGGGGCCCCGTTCCGGATCGGAACGGGGCCCCGGTCGTCGGCGGACCACTGTCAGTGGGCCGGGTTCCAGGTTCTGGCCCGCAGGGGCATTCCGGAGGCGCCGGAGGGCTCGGGGGTCCTGATCGCCAGTACCTGGTTGACGCCGATGCGGTTGCGCTCGAAGGCGACCGCGGAGGCCGCCATGTAGAGACGCCAGACGCGGGCGCGGCCCGGACCGGTGAGCGCCACGGCCCGCGCCCACTGCGCCTCCAGGTTGGTGACCCAGCGGCGGAGCGTGAGGGCGTAGTGCTCGCGGATCGACTCGACGTCGCGGACCTCGAACCCGGCGCGTTCCAACTGGGTGACGGTCGTGCCGATGGGCGCGAGCTCGCCGTCCGGGAAGACGTAGGCGTCGATGAACTCGTCGACGTCGTAGGCCGACTCGTCGCGCCGGGGCGGCCGTGCGATCTGGTGGTTGAGCAACCGTCCGCCCGGCTTGAGGAGGCTGTACAGCACCTCGGCGTACTCCAGGTAGCGCTCGGCGCCCACGTGTTCGGCCATGCCGATGGAGGAGATCGCGTCGTACGGCCCGTCGGCGACGTCCCGGTAGTCCTGCACCCGGATCTCCACCCGGTCGGTCAGCCCCTCGTCCGCGACCCGCTTACGGGCGTACGCGGCCTGTTCGTGCGAGAGCGTGACCCCGACGACGCTCACGCCGTGCTCGCGGGCGGCGTGGATCGCCATCGAGCCCCAGCCGCAGCCGACGTCGAGGAGCCGCTGACCCGGCCTCAGATCGAGCTTCTGCGCGATGAGTTCCAGCTTGTCGCGCTGGGCGTCCTCAAGGGTGCCGCCGTCCTCCCAGTAGGCGCACGAGTAGACCATCGAGGGCCCGAGGACGATCTCGTAGAAGTCGTTGCCCACGTCGTAGTGGTGGCTGATGGCGCGCTGGTCGCTGCGCTTGGTGTGGAGGTGGCGGCGGCGCCTGCGCATCTCCTCCTGGGGCGGGCTGGGCGGCAACGGGAGGCCGCCCATCTTCACCAGTCCGCGGACGGCGGCCCGTACCTCCGGATCGCGCAGGGCCTCCGCGACGCCCCGCGCGTCCTCGCCCCGGTCCCAGACGAGCCCCGACAGCAGGTCGAGCGCGGTGTAGAGGTCGCCCTCCACCCCCAGGTCCCCGGCGACCCAGGCCCGGGCGAGCCCCACCTCACCCGGTTTCCACAGCAGCCGGCGCAGGGCGCGCCGGTTGCGGACGACAACGGCGGGGGCGCCGGGAGGGCCCGCTTCCGAGCCGTCCCAGGCGCGGATGCGGATCGGGAGCGGGGCCCCCACCAACTGTTCGACAAGGCTCTTCAGCCGCAGCGCGGCGTCCTGCATGGCGTACACCTCCGAGACAACACTCCCGAACGCTCCAACACCACGTAAACACCAACCGGCCTCGCGCGCAGTCCCCCTTCCGCGTTACAGCTGGGCAAAATACCTGTACCCACCACGTTCTTTCGTGGCGGCGGGAGGGGCGCGCGCTCCCGAACGCCGGACTCCGCCAGGCTTTCAGGGGTGCGGGGCACTGCGCGACCAGCCCGCACCGGCCCACGGCCGAACAATGCCAAAGGGACCCCCCGCACCACGGATGGCGGAAGGTCCCTCAGGGACGAGCAGGTGACCGGAGGTCAGGAGGCCTTGGCCTTCTCCTCGGTCTTGGCGGCGGCGGCCGGAGCCGCGGCGGCAGCCGGAGCCGGAGCCGGCTTCGCAGCCTCGTAGAACTCCTCACGCGGAGTCTCCATCGCACCGAGCGAGACGACCTCACGCTTGAGGAACATCGCGAGCGTCCAGTCGGCGAAGACGCGGATCTTACGGTTCCACGTCGGCATCGCCAGCCCGTGGTAGCCGCGGTGCATGTACCACGCCAGACGACCCTTGAGCTTGATCTTCATCTTGCCCATGACGATCATCGCGACGCCCTTGTGCAGGCCGAGACCCGCGACAGCGCCCTTGTTGGAGTGCGAGTACTCCTTCTGCGGGAAGCCCCGCATGCCGGAGACCACGTTGTCGCCGAGGACCTTCGCCTGACGGAGCGCGTGCTGCGCGTTCGGCGGGCACCAGGCGTTCTCGACCCCGGCCTTGCGCGCGGCGACGTCCGGCACCTGGGCGTTGTCGCCGGCGGCCCAGATGTAGTCCGTGCCCTGCACCTGGAGGGTGGTCTGGGTGTCCACGTGACCGCGCGGGCCGAGCGGCAGACCGAAGCGGGAGAGGACGGGGTTCGGCTTGACGCCGGCCGTCCACACGATGGTGTTGGAGTCGACCTCGAGGCCGTTCTTCAGCACGACGTGGCCGTCGACGCAGGAGTCCATGGAGGTGGAGAGGTAGATCTCCACACCACGGCCCTCCAGGTGCTCCTTGCCGTACTGGCCGAGCTTGGGGCCGACCTCGGGGAGGATCTTGTCCGCGGCGTCGACGAGGATGAAGCGCATGTCCTCGCGGGACACGTTGGTGTAGTACTTCGACGCGTCGCGGGCCATGTCCTCGACCTCGCCGATGGTCTCCGCACCCGCGAAGCCACCCCCCACGAAGACGAAGGTGAGCGCCTTGCGGCGGATGTCCTCGTCCGTGGTCGAGTCAGCCTTGTCGAGCTGCTCGAGGACGTGGTTGCGCAGGCCGATGGACTCCTCGATGCCCTTCATACCGATGCCCTGTTCGGCGAGGCCGGGGATCGGGAAGGTGCGGGAGACCGCGCCCATCGCGATGACGAGGTAGTCGAAAGGCAGCTCGTACGCCTCGCCCACGAGGGGGGCGATCGTGGCGACCTTGCGGTCCTGGTCGATGGTGGTGACCCGGCCGGTGAGGACCTCCGCCTTGGGCAGGACGCGTCGCAACGGGACGACGACGTGCCGAGGGGAGATGCTGCCGGCGGCGGCTTCGGGGAGGAAGGGCTGGTAGGTCATGTACGACCGGGGGTCGACGACCGTGACGGTCGCCTCGCCGTAGCGCATCTTCTTGAGAATGCGCCGAGCTGCGTACAGGCCTACGTACCCACCGCCTACTACGAGGATCCTGGGACGCTCCGTGGTGCTCATGCCATCGAGTATCCACCCGCCCCTGGAGGGTCGCTCGTGCGCCCCTTCACAAGCTTGGGTGGGCCCTCTGCTACACTGCGCCGCTCACGTGACCCAGGTCATGGCGGCGAGAGGGAACCACCGTGTAGTGGCGACCGTTGTCAACACCGCGTGAGCTGCCGCTCCGGGTGTCCGAACCGGTCGAACCACCCCTCCGCTTCACCCGCCGGAAACACTCCTGGAACACTCCGTCGAGCGCCCTCCCGAGCCTGGCGAGCCCCCTAAGAGCACTCAAGGGGGCCCATCGTCCCCCTACTGGGCCGAATTCCTTGTGAAGAACTTCACGAAGTTTTCCGGCGGCGTGTCGCCGAGAGGGTCCGAATGGCCCCCTGGGCGCGCTCATACGTTATCCGACCTGCTCAAGGGAGGCTACCAGTGGGTAGTAAAGGCTCCCTCGCTGCGGAAGCCGCTCTCGGAAACGGCAGCCCGCGGCCCCCTGCGGTCAGCCCCTCACGCGATGGACCACGCGATCCCGTCCAGGATGTCGTGTTCGCTCACCACGACCTCCGCCGCACCGATCCGCTCCATGATCGCGAGCAGGACGAGGGCGCCGGCGGCGATGACGTCGACGCGCCCCGGGTGCATGGAAGGGATCGCGGCGCGCTCGGCGTGGGTGGAGGCCAGCAGCCGCTCGGTGATCTCGCGGACCTTCTCGTACGGGAAGCGGGAGTGGTGGATGGCGGCCGAATCGTAGGCGGGGAGGTCCAGCGCGATGGCCGCGACCGTGGTGACCGAACCCGCGAGGCCGACGAGCGTGTGGGCCTCGCGCAACGGGACCGTCCGCTCGGCGAGGTCGAGTGCCGCCTCGATGTCGGCGCGGATGGCCTCGATCTCGGCGGGGGTCGGCGGGTCGCTGACGACCCCGTCGTGCACGAGGTGCCGCTCGGTCATCCGTACGCAGCCGATGTCCACGGAGCGGGCGGCGCGCACGTGGTCGTCACCGACGACCAGTTCGGTGGACCCGCCGCCGATGTCCACGACCAGGTAGGGCTTGGCGAGGTCGTCCCGGCCCGTCAGTTCCTTGGTCGCGCCGATGAAGGAGAACTCGGCCTCCTCGTCGCCGGTGATGACCTCGGGCTCGACGCCCAGGATGTCCAGCACGCCGCGTACGAACTCGTCCCGGTTCTCCGCGTCGCGGGAGGCGGAGGTCGCCACGAAGCGCAGTCGCTCCGCGCCGTGCCGCTTGATGATCGCCGCGTACTCGCGGCAGGCCTCGAAGGTGCGCTCCAGGGCCTCGGGGGCGAGGCGTCCGGTGCGGTCGACGCCCTGGCCGAGCCGGACGATCGTCATCCGGCGGTCCAGATCGACGAGTTCCCCCGTCACCGGGTTCGCGTCGGCGACGAGGAGGCGGATCGAATTCGTACCGCAGTCGATGGCGGCGACCCTGGTCATCGGTTGTTGTCTCCTGCTCGTGAATACGTTTCGACGACGCGCGACCGGGCCCGGGACCCCGGGGCGAAGCCCGGGCCCTTCAGGGGCGCGGGGAACTGCGCGCCCAGCCCCCACCGGCCCGCGGACACAGCACTCGGCGCAGGCGGGATACCGGGGCGAAGCCCCGCCTTGGGGGGCGCGGGGAACTGCGCGCCCAGCCCCCACCCACCCGCAGACAGGACACGCACCGGGAGGAGGGGGCGCAGCCCTCTCACTCCCCCTCGGACGGCGGCTCCGCCGCCACCACGCACGCACCCTTGCGCCACCACTCCGGCAGCATCGCGATCGCCTCGTCGCCCAGCGGATTCACCCCGGGCCCCGCGGCCAGCGAGTGCGCCACCAGCACATGCAGACACTTCACCCGGTCCGGCATCCCACCGGCGCTCGGAAAGCCCGCCAGCACCTCGATGGCGTCGCGCCGCGCGATGTAGTCCTCGTGGGCGGCCCGGTACGCGGCGGCCAGCTCGGGATCGGTCGCCAGCCGGTCCGTCATCTCCTTCATGACGCCGTTCGCCTCCAGCGTGCCGATCGCGGAGGCCGCGCGCGGGCACGTGAGGTAGTACGTCGTCGGGAACGGCGTACCGTCCGGCAGCCGGGGCGCCGTCTCCACCACGTCCGGCTGACCGCAGGGGCAGCGGTGCGCGATCGCCCGCAGCCCGCGCGGCGGCCGGCCGAGCTGTTGCTTGAAGGCCTCGACGTCCGCGTCGGTCGGCTCGGTGCGCGGGGTGGGCGGCGGGGGCGTTTCCATGCCTGTGCTCAAGTCTCTTTCTTCTTCAATTCACCGGTCGTCAGGTCACCGGTCGTCAGGTCACCGGCCATCAGGTCACCGGTCGGAGTGGTCCGACTTGTCGACGCCGTCCCAGACGTTGGCGTACCAGGGGCGGGTTGCCACCCCCAGATCCGTACGCGACTGCTTCGCCACGTCCGGGTCGATCACGACGTATCCGGTCTCGCCCGGCATCACATAGTGCAGCCGTTCCCGGATCTGCTGCTTCGCGTACGCGTCGTCCTGCCAGCGCGCCTTGAGGTCGCGGAGCTGTTCGACCCGGGCGCGGGCCTGCTGCTGCTTTCGCTCCAGATCGGCGATCGCGGCGCGCTGGGACACGTACTGCCTTATCGGGTACGCGAGGGCCACGATCAGAGAACAGAGTACGAGAGCCAGCAGCGCGGCGCGGCCGGTCAGGCGTGAGCGGCGGGCCTGGCGCTTGGTCTGCGAGCGGTAGACCCGGGCCGCCGTCTGCTCCCCGAGCAGCTTCAGCCTGGTCGCGGTGGAGAACCGGTCCCGGTCCTTCACGGCCATGTCCCGCCTCCCGTTCACACGCGCGTACGTCCCCGGACACGGTACGGGACCGGGTACGGGGACGTACGTACGACTGGCTAAGGCTTGACCCTCTGCGGGTGTCAGCCCTTGAAGCGCGGGAACGCGCTGCGGCCCGCGTACACCGCGGCGTCGTCGAGGATCTCCTCGATGCGCAGCAGCTGGTTGTACTTGGCGACGCGGTCCGAGCGGGCCGGGGCGCCGGTCTTGATCTGGCCGCAGTTCACCGCGACGGCGAGGTCGGCGATGGTGACGTCCTCGGTCTCGCCGGAGCGGTGGGACATCATGCACTTGAAGCCGTTGCGCTGGGCCATCTCGACGGCGTCCAGGGTCTCGGTCAGCGAGCCGATCTGGTTGACCTTGACGAGCAGGGCGTTCGCGGAGCCCTCCTCGATGCCGCGGGCCAGGCGCTCCGGGTTGGTGACGAAGAGGTCGTCGCCGACGATCTGGACCTTGTCGCCCAGCTTCTCGGTGATGACGTTCCAGCCGGCCCAGTCGTCCTCGTACAGCGGGTCCTCGATGGAGACCAGCGGGTACGCGGAGACGAGCTCCTCGTAGTACTCGGTCATCTCGGCGGCCGAGCGGGACTTGCCCTCGAACTCGTACTTGCCGTCCTTGTAGAACTCGGACGCGGCGACGTCGAGCGCGAGCGCGATCTGCTCACCGGGGATGTAGCCGGCCTGCTTGATGGCCTCGAGGATGAGGTCGAGCGCGGCGCGGTTCGACTCCAGGTTCGGGGCGAAGCCGCCCTCGTCGCCCAGGCCGGTGGACAGGCCCTTGGTCTTCAGCACCTTCTTGAGGGTGTGGTAGACCTCGGCACCCCAGCGCAGGGCCTCGGAGAAGGACTCCGCGCCGATCGGGGCGATCATGAACTCCTGGATGTCCACGTTGGAGTCGGCGTGCGAGCCGCCGTTCAGGATGTTCATCATCGGAACGGGCAGCAGGTGCGCGTTCGGGCCGCCCAGGTAGCGGAAGAGGGGGAGGTCGGACGCCTCGGAGGCGGCGTGCGCGACAGCGAGCGAGACGCCGAGGATGGCGTTGGCGCCGAGCGAGCCCTTGTTGTCGGTGGCGTCCAGGTCGAACATCGCCTGGTCGATCAGGCGCTGCTCGGTGGCGTCGTAACCGACGAGCTCCGGGCCGATCTGCTCGATGACGGCGAGGACGGCCTTCTCGACACCCTTGCCGCCGTAACGGTTGGGGTCACCGTCACGCAGCTCGATGGCCTCGAAGGCGCCCGTGGAGGCGCCGGACGGAACGGCGGCACGACCGGTGCTGCCGTCGTCGAGGCCGACCTCGACCTCGACCGTGGGGTTGCCTCGGGAGTCCAGGATTTCCCGGGCTACGACGACGTCGATGGACGGCACGAGCATCTCCTTCTGGGATGTGACGCGGGTACGCGGAGCCTGTGATGGCTTCGCGACATGAGCCTAACCGCCCCGGGGGGATCGGCCAGCCGGTCGCCCACCCCTTGGGCAGAACTGAACGTACACATTGTTCCAGAACGGAACAAAAACGGGTACGGAAATCTGGGTACGAAGCGCTCGGTACGAAACGCTCGGCACGAACTGCCGGATACGAAAAACCCCGCTCCGGTGCGTACGGGGGAACACGCACCGGAGCGGGGAGCCCGTGGGGACGGGGGTGACCCTCACCGGGGCCTCCAGTGTGGAGACCCCTTTTATGAGAGACCTGTCATTCAGCTGGGGTGAAGCTGCCGATCATCAGCTGAGGTGCAGCCGCTGACCCGGGTAGATGACGTCGGCGTCGTCGACGATGTCCTTGTTCAGCTTGAACAGCTGCTGCCAGCCGCCCTTGACCTTCTTCTTCTCGGCGATCGAGCTGAGGCTGTCGCCCTTGACGACCTTGTACTCGCCGTCGCCCTTCTTGACCTTCTTGCCGGTCGGGGTGGAGACGGTCTTCTCGGCGGCCGGGCGGGACGCCGAACGGGAGGCCGCGGTGTCCGTCGAGCGGGTGGTGGCGCTGGTGCTCGGCGAGCTGTTCGACGAGGAGCCGTTCGAGGAGGACGAGGTCGACGGGGCGCTCGCACCGCCGGTGTACGCGGCGCTCGACAGGCCCGTGCCACAGGTCGGCCAGGCGCCCTTGCCCTGCGCGGCGAGGACCTTCTCGCCGACGGTGATCTGCTGGGACTTGGAGGCCTGGTTGGCGGTCGCGGCGTACGCGGTGCCGCCGTACGCGGCCCAGGTGGAGGCCGAGAACTGCAGACCGCCGTAGTAGCCGTTGCCGGTGTTGATGGACCAGTTCCCGCCGGACTCGCACTGGGCGACGGCGTCCCACTCGGAAGTGGTGGCGGCGGAGGCGTTGCCGGCCGCCATCAGCGGAGCGGCGATGGCGACACCGGTGACACCGGCGAGCGTGGCGACACGAGTGGCCTTGGACGGACGGCGGTGCTTGCCCTTGCTGGAAAACAGCATGGAGAGATCCCCTCACCGACGCCTGCGAGGTGAGCTGTCGGGTTCGGGCGGGTGAGTGCCCGGCCGTGCGCGCTGAGCGCTCGGCTTCACCCCAAGCCGCTCCCGGTCAACTACCGGGCGCGGCGCCTACCTTGGTTCCCCCGCTCCTGCCTACGGCGCTGACGCGTCGACTGTTCCCGTACGGCCGTTGGCAGGATTCGGCGTTGACGACCGTCGGGGCCCGCTGTGGCGAGCGGTGACGACCGTAAGCAGTCGATCGGCTGAATTCCAAAGACGATCAGGGCCTTTGAGATCCATCTCTCACTCGCGCCAAACCGGACATTACACGGCGAACCATGACGCGAACTGCCCCTACTTTTCGCCCGATTCAGTACCAACTGCAAGGCTCTGACCGGGAAGGATGAGGTTCGGGTCGACGCCGACCGTCTTCTTGTTCGCGTCGTACAGCTCGGCCCATCCGCCTTGGAGGTCAAGGGCGTCCGCGATGGTCCAGAGATTGTCTCCGGCGCGCACGACGTAGGAGCCGTCGACGACATCGCGGGAGACGCCCGCGCCGCGCGAGGCGTGCCGCCCGGAGGAGTCGTCGCCACGGCCGTCCACGGCGCTGTCGGTGGTGTTCTCGGCCGCGGTACCGCCGCGGTGGCGCCCCGCACCGGTCGTCGCGTTCTCGGACGTACCGGAAGAGTCGCCGCCCTGGCCGGAGTTGCCCGAGTTGCCGCTCTTCGTCGTTTCCGTGCCGGAGCCGCCCACCCCCTGGGCGTCGCCGCCGGTGTCGGCCTTCGTCGTGTTCCCGGCGGCGTTCCCGGTCGCCTTCGACGACGAACCGGACGAAGACGAGCCGGACGAAGACGAATCGGACTTCGAGCCGGAAGAGGTGGGCGGAGTCGAATTCGCAGACGAACCGGACGAACCGGTTGAATCCGATGTACTGGACGAGTCGTTCGCCACGCCCGTGTCGACCAGGATGTCGCCCGAGTTCTTGCTCAGCCCGGAGAGCGGTCCGCAGGTCGGCCAGGGGGTGAGGCCCTGGTCGTCGAGGAGCTTCTCGGCGATGGCTATCTGCTGCGAGCGGCTGGCCTCGTCGGCGCTCGACGCGTAGGTGAGGCCGCCGTACTTCTCCCAGTCCGCCTGGCTGATCTGGAGCCCGCCGTAATACCCGTTGCCGCTGTCGGCACTCCACTGGCCGGCGCTCTCGCACTCGGCGACCCGGTCCCACGTGGTGCCGTCGGCCGCGCTCGCGCTGGTGGCACCGAGCAACGGGATCGCGATGGCGGATCCGGTCACTCCTGCCGCGACGATGAGGGCCGGGGCCTGACGGGGGCGACGATGGCGGCCGTTCCCGGAGAGCATGCGGAAGCCTTTCACGTGACAGCAGGTGACTACGCGACGTGTGAGTCGCGTTGACGAGTGAACGTATCCGCACCCGATCACTTGTCACAAGTCGATGCAGCGTAGATCACGTGAAGATCACAGAGTTGAGTGCGTGTCAGGTTTGAACGCCCGCAGGTGTATGGTCGCCCGCTATCGCGCGGCCGGTACCGGAGGCGTGAACTCCACTGGAAGCGTGCGCAATCCACGCATAATGAGCCCGCCGCGCCAGCGCAAATCGGCCGAATCTCCCGCGAGTTGAAGGTCGGGGAGACGGGTGAGGAGGGTGGCGAGCGCGGTCTGGCCCTCCAGGCGGGCGAGCGGGGCGCCGAGGCAGTAGTGGATGCCGTGCCCGTAGCCGAGGTGTTGGTTGTCACGGCGGGAGAGGTCGAGCGTGTCCGGCCGTTCGAACCGCGCGGGGTCACGGTCCGCAGCCGCGAGGACCACGAGGACGGGGTCGCCGGGCGCGATGCCTTGACCGCCGATGCACACGGCCTCGGTCGCGAACCGCCACGTGGCCAGTTCCACGGGCCCGTCGTAACGGAGGAGTTCCTCGACGCCGGTCTCGAGGAGTCCGCGTTCGCCGGCGGCGAGGGACCGCTGCAGACGCGCGCGCTGCTCGGGGTGGGTGAGGAGGGCGTACGTGCCGTTGCCGATGAGATTGACGGTCGTCTCGAACCCGGCGAAGAGCAGGATGAAGGCCATGGCGGCGGCCTCGTTCTCCGTGAGGTGCTCGCCGTGGTCGGAGGCGCGGATGAGGCCCGAAATGAGGTCCTCACCGGGCGCGGGCGTATCCGGAAGACCTTCCCGCTTCTTGTGAATGAGCTCGAGCAGATACCCGCGCATCTTCTTGACCGACCGCGCGACCCCGCCCCGCGGTCCGCCGCCGTGCCGGATCATCATCCCCGCCCAGTCCCGGAAGTCGTCCTGGTCCTCGCGGGGTACGCCCAGCAGGTCGCAAATGGCGTAAATGGGAAGCGGGAACGCGAACTCGTGGATCAGATCCGCGGAACCCTTCGCCGCGAACTGGTCGATCAGTTGATCGGTGAGCTCCTGCACGCGCGGCGCGAACTCGGCCACCCGTCGCGGCGTGAACGCCTTCGAGACCAGCCGCCGCAGCCGGGTGTGGTCCGGCGGGTCGATGTTCAGCAGATGCGTCATCAACTCGGCCTTGCGCTCCCCCGGGATCCCCGTCTTCCCCTTCGCGTGGGCGGGTTCGTCGTGGTGCGCCGGATTCTTGCTGAGCCGCGCGTCGGCGAGCGCCTGCTTGGCGTCCGCGTACCGCGTCACCAGCCAGGCCTCCACCCCACTCGGCAGCCGCGTCCTGTGCACGGGGGCGTGCTCCCGCAGCCAGGCGTACGCGGGGTAGGGGTCGCTGGCGAACTCCCAGGTGAAGAGTTCCGGGGCGGGGCTGAACGGCGGCGGCTGATCGGTCACTCCCTGACGGTATCCGGAGGGAGGGGGGGGGCGGGCGCGGCGGAGGGAGGGGAGCGGGGTGGGGTGGGTGCGGGGGGCGCCGGGCGGTGCGGGGGTGGGGGGGCGGCATGTGTGCGTGAGGGGGGCGGTGTAGAACGTGCCCCATTCCTCCCGGGCCATCCCGAAATCGACTGCTGTTTGACTCCACGGCTCGCCTCCTCCCTAAATTCGCGCCGTGGACCCCGAAATACTCAGATCCAGCTTCGCGGTCGTCGAAAGACGGGCCGAGTTCGCGGTCAAGTACTTCTACTCGCATCTCTTCCGGCACAACCCGGACGTCCGCGGGCTCTTCCCCCTGGACTTCCCGGAGGACATGGAGCGACAGCGGGACCGGTTGTTCGCGGCGCTCACGTATGTGATGGAGAGGCTGGAGGATCCGACGCTGCCGGGGTACCTGCGGGAGCTGGGACGGGACCACCGGAAGTACCTGGCCGAGCCGGAGCACTACGCCGCCGTGGGGGCGAGCCTGATCGCCGCGTTCGCCGCCGTCGCGGGGTCGGCGTGGAGCGCGGAGGCCGAGAAGGCCTGGGCCGAGGCGTACGGGGCGATCACGAACGTCATGCTCCAGGGCGCGTGGGAGGCACAGCACGAGGGTGAACCGCCCTGGTGGGACGCCGAGGTCGTGTCCCGGACCCGGCACGGCGACGACCTCGTCGTACTGACCCTCCGCCCGCAGCACCGGCTGCGCTACTCCCCCGGCCAGTACGTCAGCGTCAGCGTCCCCCACCTGCCGGGCATCTGGCGCCCGTACTCACTCGGCAACGCGCCCCGCGCCGACCACACCGTCGACCTGCACGTCAGCCGCGTCGAGGACGGGGTGCTGTCCACCGCCCTGGTCCGGCGGACCCGGGAGGGCGATGTCCTGCGGCTCGGCGCACCGGGCGGCGCCCTGACCCTGCGGGCGCCGGTGGAACGGCCGCTGACCTTCATCGCGGCCGGCACCGGATGGGCTCCCGTCAAGGCGCTGCTCCAGCAACTCGACGCCACGCACGAGGCCCGGCTGTTCCTCGTGGCCCGCGACACCTCGTACCTCTACGACCGGTCGGCCGTGGAACGACTCCAGTCCCGGTTACCCCGCCTCGGCGTCACCTTCATCACCCCCGCGCCCGGCCGCCCCAAGGCCCAGGCCACCGAGCGACTGCTGACCGCGCTGGGCAACCGCGCCGGCTGGGCCCGCCACGACGTCTATCTCGCCGGGCCGCCCCAGCTCGTCGAGGAGATCGCCGAGGCTCTGCCCGCCCTCGGCACCCTGCCGGAACAGATCTTCCACGACCTCCTGCCACCCGCCGACCCCAGCCGCCCCCGCCCCCTGGGCCCCGCGGAATGGCTCCTGGACCGCCCCCACCCCAACTGGCACAACCCAACAAGCCGCGCCCCCCACACATAACCCTGGGGCCCTCCCCTCCCCCCTCCCCCCTTCCTCCCCCCCTCCCCCCCCGTTTCCGCTTCCTCAGCCCGTCTCCGTCGCCCGGATCGCGTCCCGGTAGGCCCGCGCCGCCGCGCGCAGGGCCGCCTCCGGGTCCACTCCCCCGGCCTCCGCGTGGGCGGCGATGGCCAGCAGCTCGTAGCCGACGCCTTCGCCTCGGGGGAGTTCGACCTCAAGTCCCGCCGTGCGCACGCGCGATGCCAGCTTCGCCGCGAGGGCCAGGCCCGGCTGGCCCAGTGGTATCCCCTCCGTCACGGACGTCCGCCGCTTCTCCTCGGCCTTGGTGCGCAGCCAGTGCTCCTTGACCTCTTCGGGGGTCGTGGCCGTCTCGTCGCCGAACACGTGCGGGTGGCGGTGGATCAGCTTGGCGACGATGCCGCCGGCCACGTCGTCGATGGAGAAGGGTGCCTCGGCGTCCTCCTCCGCGATCCTGGCGTGGAAGACGACCTGGAGCAGAACGTCGCCGAGCTCTTCCCTGAGCTCGTCCCGGTCGCCCTCCTCGATCGCCTCGACGAGCTCGTACGCCTCCTCGATCCCGTACTTCGCGAGGCCCTTGTGGGTCTGCTGGGACGACCACGGGCACTCGACGCGGATGCGGTCCATGACCTGGACGAGGTCGAGGAGGCGGGCGCCCGGCAGGTCGTACGAGGCCGGGAGCAGCTCCAGGTCGGGCATCTGTATGCGGCCGGAGCCGGCGAGGCGGGCCAGGCCGTCGGTGAGGCGCGGCTCGCCCTCCCCGGTGGCGACGACGACCACCGTGCGGCCGCCGGCGCAGGCGTCCACCAGGTCCTGGGCATCGGGGGAAGCCTCGTCGACGCTGATGCCCGCCTCACGCAGATACGGCAGCTGCGGATGCGCGCCGTCCGCGCACACCACCTGGTCGGCGGCGCGCAGCGTCTGCCAGGCGGACCAGGACAGCAGCCCGGGGGCGACGCGGTGGCTGGTGGTGAGCAGGACGATACGGCCGGGGTCGGGAACCTGGGCGGTGGCGTCGGAGCTGGTTGCGTTCACCCCACGAACGTAACCCACGTCACCGACGCCCCCAGGAGTTGTCCACAGGCCGGGAGGGGGTCGAACGGTTTATCCACAGCCTCACCCCCAGCCCAGAACCTGGCGTTGGCCCACGGCCTACTGGACTCTCACTGACCTACTGACCTACTGACCTACTGGCCCACTGACCTACTACGCCGTCTGCTGCGTCCCCGTCGACGTGACCTCCCGCAGCCACGGCGTCTTCACATCGACGCGGCTGCTCTTCTGGACGTCCCAGGCGCCGTAGCGCGGGTTCAGGTCGACGTTCAGCTTCTTGGACGCGTCGGACATGGCCTTCCAGAACGTGGCCTTGCCGTCGGTGGTGTTCATGTCGGCACCGAGCGCGGCGGCGAGCTTCTGGGCCTCGATCTCGGTACGGAGGTTGTCGTCGAGACGCTGGGGCACCACTCCGTACTGCTGCAGCCAGGCCGTCTCCAGCGCCTTCGCACCGCCCGCCTGGCCCTCCAGCGTCGCCCGCATCTGCTGGGTGTCCGCGCGGTTGACGCTCACGCCCGCGTCCTTGGCGGCCTGGTCGAGAACCTGGTCGAGGACCATGGTGTGCAGGGTGTCGCGGGTGAGGCTGCCGGTCTTGGCGATGGCCTGCTCGTACTGGGCCTCGTCCTTGACGGCGGCCCGCTGTGCCGCGCGCACCTCGTTCACCCGGCTCTCCAACTGCGCGACCGTGATCCGCCGGCCACCGACGACGGCCGCGGCGCCTGGGTGCGCCTCGCCACCGCACGCCGTGAGAAGGGGGGCCGCTGCGACGATCGCAGCGGAGAGGACGAACGCGGTGCGACGGCGGCGGTGCAAGGAAACCTCCCGAGGAGATTGTGCGACGGTGCACAAAGTCTTGCGGTGATCGATGGTAGGCAGTGGCCCGGCTCTCGGCCAGCCATTCGACCAACGATTCGCGGAGACTTCCGATACCGGCGCGGCCGCCGTGACGAGTGGGACGGCCACCGTCCGCTCGTACGACCGTTCACATCGGCCCGTACGACCGATCGCATCAACTCGTGCGACCGATCAGGTCCGGTCGCACGACCGGCCACGTGGGGGCGTACGGCCGATCGCGTCCCGGCGTACCGGCCCCGGTCAACCGCGCGCCTCGACCTCGCGCTCGACGACCCCGGCGACCTCGGCGCGCAGTCCGTCGCCGACGCGCGTCACGGTGATGTTCTTGGCGCTCGTGGAGTCGGCTCCGGCGTCCGCCACCAGCACGAAGTCGACCTTCTGGTACTGCGGGGCGGTCTGCGTGGCCGCCGTGACCTCGGGCTTTCCGGTCGCGACGACCACGTCGCAGGACCGCTGGAGCAGGCCGTTGAGGTAGGGCCGCGCGTTGGCCGCGGACTGGTCACCGGTCACCGGGACATAGCTCACGCGCGCGTGCGTCTTGAGGGACGCGTCCTGCATGCCCTGCCAGACCTCGGCCGCGGTGGTCCCGGCCGTGATCCCGTCCTTGCCGGTCAGCAGGCAGGCGTCGACGTCCTTGTAGTGGCGGGCCCGGGTGTCGGGGACCTGTCGCTTCGTGTCGGTACGGGAGAGGAAGTAGCCGGTGACGGCGACCGCGACCGCGACGATCACGGCACCCGCCACCATCGCGACCCCCCTGCCGCCCAGTACACGCGGCCACTGGAGTACCGCCCGCACCCCGGCGGCGAGCCTCGACTCCTGCGTGGCGTCGCGCGCCGCCTTCGCGCGCTGCGCCTGCGGCACCTGCCTGACCCGCTTGACCACGTGGTTCCCGTACTTCCGCTCTTCCGTGCTTTCGTCCGGCCGGTGCGCCGCTAGTACCCGACGCGCCGGGGCCAGACCGTCCAGGCGTGCACCGCCGCGCCGACCATCGACGCCAGGATCAGGAGCACGTCGTCCGCGAACTCGAGGCCGTGGGTGGTCTCGGGGGTGAGCGAGAGCTGCATGACCCATGCCACCAGCACCGCGCAGAACCCCCCGAAGACCGCCCAGTCCGCGCGGGTGCCCCGCCGCAGGGCGATCACGAGGGACGGAACAGGACACAAAAGCCCCAGGCTGACGACGGGAAGCGCCGCCAGCCCGGCACGGACGGCGGACGGTCCGACGACCGCCGGCAGCCTTTCGACCCTCATGCCCTGCTCCTCCTGGGGTGTTCTCCGGATCTTGCGGTGCTCTCCGGGCGAGTGCGGATGTCAGCCGGTGATGGCGACCGGCGCGTCCCAGGCGTCGCGGTCCACGGTGATCGTGACACCGCCGATGGTCTCCTTGCTGTTGACCATGTACTGGTGCGCGCGGCTGTGGCCGGTGAACTGGGTCGAGCCCCACGGCCAGTCCGAGGTCGTCGTGTTGACCTTGTCCCACAGCGCGTACCAGAGGTTGCCCGGCAGGTCCGTCTTGTCGGTCGCGGTCGCGATGGCCTTGGCGCTGGAGCTGGTGAAGCCGTAGAAACCGGTCCGGTACGTCTTGGCGTGCAGCGCCTTGTCGAAGGCGCGTACGTACGTCAGCGTGGCCTTGTTGCACGCCGCGTTCGTGATGTCGTACGACTCCATGTCCAGGTAGATCGGGCTGCCCGCCTTCATGCCCAGCACGGACGCCTTGGCCACCGCGTCCGCGGCGTCGGTGGCGCCGAGCGAGGCGGCGTTGGTGGCGGTGAGCTTCTCCGGGTTGGAGCCGGTCTGGCAGGACGGCTGGGCGCCGACGTACAGCGGGATGAGCTTCCAGCCCAGCGTGCTGACCGACTTCACCCAGGAAGCGGTGAGGTTGGGCTGGTTGCAGCCGCGGTTCTTGCCGCCGATGTAGACGGCGGCCGCTCCGTAGAAGCCGGTGTGCCAGGCCTTCATCGCCGTCAGCGAGGGTGCGGTGCAGGTGTCGAAGGCCCGGCCCGTGAACGTCCGCTGGGCGGGCCAGGTGGTCGCCGCCATCGACGTCTGCGCCGCGATCCCGGCTCCGGCGACCACGGCCGCGCCTGCCGTCGCCCAAGCGATGTAACGGCCCTTCTTAGACATCCGATGGCTGGACATCCCCACCCCATTCATGAAGCACGCACGTCACAGCGCGCAGGACGCGCAGAACGTGCGGACATATAGATGAAACAAGACAGTTCAAGACACTTCAAGACAGTTGAGCCCCGTCGGCGCCCATCCCGGCTCACCGACGAGAGAGGGTGACCGGCCCCCGGCGCGCGGGGCGGATCGCACCGTAACCGACGCCACCCCCTTGATCGGAAAACCCTGCACCTCAATCGCCACAAGAATCCCTCAAGCCACGGCAAAACATGGGGAGTCCGTGGAACCCCGGACCGGTGGAGCCCCTCTTTTACCGATCTTTGGGACCCCGATGCCTGTGCAGGGCCTGTGCACCCATAGAGTCCGCTCGGTTTCAACAGCACCACTTCTCAAAGAAGGACTCAGACATCCCGATGCGTCACCCCTCCCGCGCGGCCAAGGCGCTGCTCGCCGCAACCGTGCTCCCGCTGGCCCTGGCGGCCTGCTCCTCCGGCACCACCGTCCAGCCCTCGTCCGCCAAGACGAAGCCGGCCAAGGACCCCAACGCCGGTCTGCTGACGGGCGCGCAGCTCAAGAAGGCGCTGGCGCCCGCGTCCTTCTTCGCCACCGGCTTCGCGGTCGACCCCAGCGGTGCGCGGGACTCCGGCACCATGTACTCCGCCCCGAGCTCCTCCCCCGCACCGAAGCCGGACTGCTCCCTGCTGAGCGGCACCAGCTGGATAACGATCACCGGCGACTCGGGGGTGTCCTTCGCCCAGAACAACTACGTCAGCAAGAACACTTCCGAGGACATCGCCCAGGAGATCGACACCTACCGCGGCACGACCTCGACGACCGTGCTGACGGACCTGGCGAAGACCGCCACCGCGTGCGCGACCTTCACCGACTCCGACACGCACACCAAGGTGAAGGTCACCGGCGCCACCACGCCCGGCCTGGGCGACGCCGCGTACACCATCACCCTGACCGACAGCGCCTGGCAGAACGGCTCGACCCTGATCGCCGTGCGCGTGGGCACCGACGTCGTCAGCGTCATGTCCACGGACGGGCACGACAACGGCGCCGCCACGGCCAAGAAGCTGGCGACCCGGATCGTGACGTCCCTGAAGGGCGAACACCAGCGCGTGTGACCCGCCAGATGGGAACATGACGCCCCCCGAGAGGTTTCTCGGGACCCGAGAAACCTCTCGGGGGGGCTCGTAGGGCGCTCGTGGGTGCTCGGGGGTGTGAGGGGCATGGGCATGAGCGTGGACAAGCGCCTGGAAGCCGGCTGGGCCCAGCGGATCGCGTGGTCGGTCCTGGTGGTCGCGTCGCTGGGTCTGCTGGTGTGGGTGCCGTTCCTGTACGCCGCGATCCGCCGCGGCAGGGGCTCGGACTGGGGCGCCTTCGCCGCGTTCCTGCTGTACGAGCTGGTGACGCTGCCGTGGGCGACCGTTCAGTCGGACGCGGGCGATCCCGTCCTCGGCGCGGTCGCCGTCGTCACTCTGGCGATGGCGGTGTGGCTGCTGCTGTTCGCGCTGTTCGACAAGCGCACGCCGAAGTACGCCAGGGCGAACGCGGGGCGGACACCCGGGCCCGTGCCGGGCCCGGCGCCGGGCAACCCGTATCTGCGCTGAGGGTCACCCATATCCGCGCTGAGGGTCACCCGTATCAGCGCTGAGGGTCACCCATATCCGCGCTGAGGTCACCCGGAAGCCTTCGTCCACGCCCAACGCACCCGGCGGCTCACCCCCGCCGGGTGCTTCGCACGACCCTGACGGCCGGCCAGGCCAACAGCGCCCCGACGGCCCAAAGGAAGACGGTGAGACCGGCCCATTCCCCGGTGCTGGTCTCCGGGTCCGAGGCGCCGAAGACGGTGTACGAGAGGGCCAGGAGGGACCAGAGTCCCGCGAGGAGCCCGAAGATGACGAGCATCGCCGTCTGCCCGCCGGTACGCCGCGCCGACGCCTTGCGCTGAGCCTGCTGATCCGCACCGGATCCTCCGGCCTGCCCCGCCGAAGCGGCGCCCCCCTGCCGCCGCTGCTGCTGTTGCCGCTGCCGGGGCGGCAACTGCACCACCGCGCTCGGATGCACCGCCGCGTCGATGGTCGCCATGGTGTGCGCGTCGATCCCGTACTCCCCCGGCTCCACCTCCACGGACAGGCCGTCGGTGCCGATGAGCCGGCGCCCGCCGTCGGGCCAGCTGAGCAGGGCCGCGCACGCGCGATAGAGCACGGTGGCCGCCTCGCCACCCGCCGTCAGACTGACCCCCTCGCCCCCGACGACCATGGCGGGCCCGTCCTTGCGCACGGCCTCGAACCGTGTGCCCGTGACGGCGTACGACGACGTGGTCGGGGCCGCCGTGTACCCGGCCCAGTCGGCCCGGTGCCCCGAGGGAGCCTGCAGCAACGCCGTCCCGGCGGCCTCCAGCGCCACCGCGTGCACATGCTGCGGTGTCATCGCCCACAGCTCGGCGCGCAGTTCGTCGAGCCCGCGCGGCGGACGGTGGGCGAGCAGTTCCTCCGCCGCGCCCGGCAGCCGCCGTACGGCCGCGTCGGGCGCGGTCAGCGTGGCGTCGCTGCGCCCGCGTACGGCCTCCAGGTCGGCCTGCGCGATCCGGCCGACCTGGAGGCCCGCGAGCACGTCGACGAACCCGCCGAGGACCGCGTCCTGCTTGGCGGGCAGCGCGTCCGCGAAGGCGGTGACGGTCGCGAAACCGTCCCGGCGGGAGGTGTAGTCGCTGGCCGCCGTGTAGGAGTAGCCGCCCTCCTGGCGCAGGGAGCGGGAGAGTGCGCGTTCCAGGACACCCGCGTAGAGCCGGGCGGCGGTGGTGTCGGTGACGACGGCGTCGAGCAGGACGCCGCCCTTGCCGTCGGAGAAGTAGGCGGGGGCGGTGGGGAGGGCTGAGGTGACGGCGGGCATCGGGCGCCGCCGACCGGCGGGCAGTTTGAGCGAGAGCCCGGCCGGCAGCCGCTCCCCCGCGATCCACAGCACGGCGTTGTCCCGGGTGAACCAGGTCCCGGCCCATTCCCGTACGTCGTCCGGCCGCAACCCCCGTACGCCCCACTCCGGATAGCTGACCAGCCCGTACCCCTGGGCCCCGTAGCGCCACAGCGGCAGTTGTCCGGGCTCCCGGCCGGCCTCCTCGGTGCGCAGGATCTCCTTCTCGGTCTCCAGCCGCTCCATGGGCAGATCGAGGAGGGAGGTGCACACGCCGTCGAGGTAGGCGACGATCTCGTGCTCGGCGCCCTCCACGTGGAAGTGGGTGAACGCGGCCTTGGTCGCGCCGTTGAAGTGGTAGTCGGCCAGGCCCTGGCGGTGCAGCGCCAGGTGCTCCACCAGGTGGGTGATCCCGGCCCCGGCGAGCGTCTCGTCGGCGACGCCGACGCGGAAGACCAGTCCGGCACGCATCGGCCCGGCGGCGTACGCGAAGAGGGTGGGTATGCCGTCGACCTCGGTGTGATGGATGCCCTGGCTCATCGTCTGCCTCTGCCTGTCTTGTGCGGCATCCGCTCAGCCTCTTCCGAGGGCGGCGGAACGGTGTTTGACGTACGCGTGCGCGGGCTTGCCGAGGTAACTCCACGGGTACTCGGAGGCCAGGTTGCCCAGGGCGCGGAAGTGTGCGGCGGCGCGTGCGGTGTCGCCGATCAGCGAGAAGAGCGCGGCGAAGACGCCCTGGATGGTGACCCACCCGTACGCGGGTCGGTAGTGCGGGTGCAGGACGGACCGTTCGGCGGCCTCGACGAGTTCGGCGTGGACGTGGGGCTGGCGCAGATAGTCGGTCCGCTCACTCCCCGCGGACGGCAGATCGAGCCAGCGCTCCAGGTGCGCCTCCGCCACCAGACCACCGCTGAGCGACCCTTCGGGCGAGTTGAGCAGGCACTCGCGGGCGAACCCGTGCGCCGCCTCCCAGCTCCCGCTCCACTTGGGACACAGCTGCTGGAGCAGCCGGGCCTGCCCGGTCAAGTGGTGCGGGTGGTACGCGGCCAGTCGGTCGTACCTCCGCCGCGCCTCGTTCTGCCCGAGCTGCAGCCCCATGGCCGTGGTCAGGCGCGCGGCCCAGGCCGCGTCGTGGGACGGGTCGAGGGCGGTGGCCCGGATGAGCAGTTGCTCGGCCTGCCGCAGGTGCTCGTGCAACTGCCGGAACTGTTCCCGGCTGACGTGCTCGGCGCGCGCGCTGCTCCGGATCTCCCAGCCGATCTCGATCTCGCGGGTCCCGAGCGCCGTGAGGGCCAGTACGTCGTCGGGGGCGGCGGCGACGACTTCCCGCAGGAAGTGCTCGACGCCGGGCACCTCGGCGACGACCCGGACGAGGAACGCCCGGTCGGTGCCCTGCGGCAGCCCGTCGGCGTATCGCCGGATTCCCGCCCAGTCCCGCGCGGCGGTGGCCTGCCGCAGCCAGCCGACCTCGGGGAAGGCGGAGGCGAGTTCGAAGTCGGGGGGTGGGAGGGACGCGTCGGTCGACATGGAGCGGATGGTAAGTGGCGGGTTGGAGACGGTTTTCGCCCAGGTGTGGGGAGGTTGTGGGAACACAAGCCCCAAACGGCACATACGGGCGCCGCCTTGACCATTCGATGACCGATCTTGACCGCGTCATGGCTCGAACTTGAGTTCGCCTTGTGCGAGGTGGCCTCTCGCCTTGCCCCTGGCTTGGAACAATCCATGCGACCGCTGTCACCGCCACCTCCCCGCCCCTCTCACCCCGCCGTCACCAGGAGCCCCACCCGTGGCACTCAACGCCCGTCGCGCCAGACAACTGCTCGAGATCTCGGCCCCCTTGCTGCTCCAGGGCGAGCAGGTCGAACTCACGAGCCTGGCCGGCATCGGAACGGTCTCGGTGCGCAAGCAGGCCCTCACCGCGGCGGTGGTCGGCGTACTCAGCGCGGGAACGGTGATGGCGACGGTCACCCCGCGCCCGATGTATCTCGTCCTGACGAACCAGCGGATCCTGTTCTTCGACGGCAACCGCGGCGGCAAGCCGGGCAAGTTGCTGATGAACCTCCCGCGCCCGTACGTCACCGCGAGCGCGCCCAAGAAGACCTTCCTCGGCCTCAAGGTGGTCACCCACCTGACCGTCGAGGGCCAGGAGGGCGCCCTCAAGGTCGACTTCCCGGTCCAGACCCGCACCGACGGCCACCGCTTCGCGACGGCTCTGCCGGTGACGCGCTGACGCACCTCTCCATCACCAGCTCGCGACATAGACCTGCGGCATAGTCACTCGAACGGCTGAACCGATCCCAAGCCGCCCGACGGAAAGAATCCGCGTCACTACATTCCGTCACATGGTCAGCTCAGCACATGAGGCGATGCACCAGATCTTCAGGGAGGACCCGGAGCTGTTCGCCCGGGCCCTCCCGAAAGCGGGCATCGCCTTACCCGAACCCACCACGATCCAGCTCCTGGACACCGATCTCACCGAGATCAAACCCATGGCGCGCCGCGTGGACACCCTGATGCGCGTCGACACGGCGGACAGCGGAAGCTACCTGCTCGCCGTGGAGGCGCAAGGCAGACCGGACCCGGACAAGCTCAACAGCTGGACGTACTACCTGGCGTATCTCTACGCCGAACACAAGCTGCCGCCCCTCCTGCTCGTCGTCTGCCAGGACAAGCCCACGGCGTCCTGGGCCGCGCAGCCCATCCACATCGGCCTGCCCGCCCACACCAGCATCGCGGTCTTCCCCCTGGTCCTGGGCCCCGAAAACCTCCCCACGATCATCGACCCGGACGAGGCGGCGGAAGACCTGGCCCTGGCCGTCCTCTCCGCGCTCGCTCACGCCAACGACCCCGCCCTCCCTGCGATACTGGAGGCGCTGGCGACGGCGCTCGCCACCATCGGAGGCGAGACCGCGCAGGACTGGGCGGAATACACCGAGGTCGGCCTGGGCGACACCCCGAGCCGCGCATTCTGGAGGCACCTGATGACCCTGCGCCCCAGCCGCTTCCCCGGCAGCGGCACCATCATCGAGGAAACCCGGATCAAGGGCCGCGCCGAGGACATCCTCCGCATTCTCGACCTCCGCGCCATCGACATCTCCGAAGCCGCCCGCGAGCGCGTCAACGCCTGCACCGACCTGGAACTGCTCGGCACATGGTTCGACCGGGCCCTCACAGTCACCAACGCGGAAGAACTGTTCACCGCGGAGGCGTAACGAACCCGGAGGTCACAGGCGCCGGCGCATGCAGACCCGCGGCCAGCGCTCCAGGCCGTGGGCGGCCTCGCGTCGGCGGATGTCCTGGAGCCCGGGACCGAGCGCACTGTCATCCAGGAACTGGAAACCGCAGCGCACGTAGTAGGGCGCGTTCCAGGGGACGTCGGCGAAGGTGGTGAGGGTCAGAGCGGGTATCCCGTCCGCCCCGGCCCGGTGGCCGACATGGTCCAGCAGCGAACGCCCGATGCCGCGCCGCGCGCTGTCCGGGTGCACCGACACCTGCTCGATGTGCAGGTTGTCGTCGACGTGTTCCGCGATGAGGTACGCCACCGGCCTGTCGACCTCGTCGACCGCGACCCAGGCCAGGCCGACCCGCTGATAGTGGGCGAGGTCGGCGAGCGGGAGGGGCTCGTCGTCGGCGATCTCCGGCATGCCGATGTCGGCGAAACACCGCCCGGCGGCGCGCTCGATGTCCTGAAGGAGGGGCAGTTCGTCGATGTGGACTGCTCGGATGCGGCGCATTGACGCATTGTCGCCGAGGGAACCGGTCGGGACCCTTTCCCCGCGGCCCCTCCTCCCACCCATGGATGCAGTCGGTCATGTCAGTACCCGCCGTTAGCGTCACAACCCATGAGTGATGAACCGCATGAGGTGATCGTCCGCAGGGCCGAAAAAGCCGACATCGAGGGGCTTGTCGCGTGCAGCAGCGCACTGTTCGCGGAGGACGCCGGTACCCGCGACCCGGGCGTCGACATCAACTGGCCTCGCGAGCAGGGACCACAACGTTTCGCGTCCGGCTTGGCAGACCCGAACCGGCTCCTCCTTGTCGCCGATCGCGGCGACGGCGAAGTGGTCGGCTATCTCACGGGCACACTGGTGGAGCCGTCCGCGATGAGACCGGTGAAGGTCGCGACATCGGTGGGCATGTATGTGCGCCCCGCATACCGGCGCGACCGGATCGGCGGACGCCTGGTGGACGCATTCCGGGTCTGGGCAAAGGAATCGGGTGCCGGATCGGTACAGGTGACGGCCTATGCGAGCAACACCGAGGCCATCCGTTTCTACGAGCGCAACGGCTTCGCGTCCCAGTCGGTGACCCTGGAGGCGGCTCTGTAGCAGCCGAGTACGACTACGTCCACGGCCCGGTACTCGTACGCGTCAAACCCCGGCGGAACTCCCTCAACGCGGCACGAAGGTGGTCGTCGGGGTTCAGAAGGCACTCCCCTTGCGAGGCCGTTCTCCTGGCCTCGCCCCAGGAACAGTGGAGCCAAGTGCGGCAACCTGCGGCGTGTTGGTCCGGCGGCGATGCTCACTGTGCGACCCACGTGTACCGAGCCCATACCGCTTCCCGGTCCTCGGCCTCCAGGAGGACCCGGACGCCCATCGGCCGGAGCAGGAGACAACCCTTTGGCCAGGTGATCTCCCCATCGCCGACCAGAATCACGGTCTCGTCGGAGTCGTCGGAGATCTGCAGGTTGTAGAACGTCCGGTCCCTGAGCATCGTGACGGTGGAGAACTCCGGCTCCACGGTCACGATGACGCAGTCGTCCTCCATGTCGGCCAGAGTCAGGCCGATGGACGCACTCTCCGGAATCGACCTGTACACCTCCGGGAGGGCTGACAGATCGACCTCCGAGTGCTGGTACGAGGGGTTCCACACCTCGACGGTCACGACATCGGCCATTCACTCGCCTTCCAGAAGCCGCGCGGACGTCAACCTGCTCACACGGCGACCCTCAAGTACGGACCGCGTCGATGAGATCGTTCCGCAGCCGGTCCAGGAACGTCCACAGATCCTCGCCGACGACGGCCCAGCCCACGTCACCGACCTCGTAGACGGAACCAGCGAGCGCGCCGAGGGACAAGCGATATACACGACCGCTCGTCGCGCTCACCGCGAACATCGCACCGCCTCCGTCCGTCGCGAAGACAACGACCGAATCCTTCAGCGCTCCGTCCAACTCGGTAGGACGACAACCAGCGGTGATCCCTTCGGCCACCGAAGCCGCGTCGTCAATCCAGATCCCGTTTCCCAGGTCTGGAAGCGTCACCGCGCCGAGTTCGGCGTAGAAGGCAAGGAGGTTGCCCTCCACCCCGATCTCCGCCAAGCCTCCGACTGCCTCGGCCCCGTCCTCGGGTGAGACGAGTTCCACCTCGTGCTCACCGGGACTGAAGCCATGAACGCGCTCGAAGCCAGACGCGAAGACCTCCGCCAGCTTCTGCATCTCCCGGCCCCAGCCAACCCAGTCCGGCCCGGGCTCCCCACTCACCACCGGGACCATCGCAAAGGGCCCCTTGTCACCGTTCACTGATTACCGTGGCCGCCCAGAGCACGATCTCGTCACCAGTCATCCGAATTTCCTGGCCGCCGTCGGATACGCGCCAATCCCCGTCCCACCGTACTCGCCATTTCTCGTTCCGGTGGTTCCACAACTCGAGACGGGCCGCCTCAACCCCTTCGAGGTCACGCAGTTCGTGCACGAAGTAGTCGGGCGAGACAAAGACCGGAAGCTCACCGATCGTCCCCGCCCCGCTCTTCGGATTGCTGAAGCGGACCAGTACATACGGACTGGGCATACGATTCAGGTCGGACACCTTGAGCATACGGCCGAACCGCTCCGACGCCTGATCCACCGACTCGGTACCGGAAATCTCGGAGGAGTACGCGGGAAAAATTCCGAACACCACACTATTGAGGTCGGGATCCCGCGGGAAGAGCCGGTGGGCCTGCGGCCTGATCCGACCGACGACATCGAAGTCTCGACCCAAGCACGAGAAACCTGGCAGGGCGATCAACGGTTCCGGCCGATCGACGACCTCGGCCTCGCGCTCACGCACGAACGCAAGGACAGCCCGGCAGAGTTCCGCATCGTACGAATCCTTGCTGCTCATCCTGAACACATGACGGCCATCCGAACTCATGGCTGCCAGCAGCACAAACCCGGGCGCCGGGGACCACTTCCAGGCGTCCGGGACGCCTGGAAGCGGCTCTGCGCCAGGAAGCGCAGACAGTTTCGCAGCGATATCCATCATCAAACTTCCCGAACTCCACCCGCAGGGTCAGGACTGCCTGTTCGGCCATGAGTCCGACTGATCATCAACGGCCTACTGAACAGAGCATACGCATCGCGTGAACAAGCCGAGCTCTCTGTTGACGTGGGTGACCGTCGTCGAATCGACCTGGGGGATGTGCACGATCTCGCCCGTGGTGACATCGACACAGATCCTTCCCAGCAACCCACTGGTCGCCAGGGCCACCACCCCACTACACCGCATTCCACCAAGGAACATGGCCTCCGTCAGCGGACCGTACTCGTACCCGATCGGACCGCCGGGGATTCCCGTCTCAAGGAGCTTCCGTGCGATGTCCGTGGGCACCTCGGGCGAGGATTCGACGTGGATCACGGTGAACTCAGGCCTGGGCAACTCAGGCAGCGGCTCGATCACAGGACGTTCGTGAACGATCTCAAGGCCGACAACATCTCGTTGCTGTAGTCGTCACAATCAACCAGCAGCTCACGGCCTGCCGCGGAAGTGAACAGCTCTCCATCATCAGAGGCGGCCAGGATGGCTTCATGGCACTTCCCTTCGACTTCAAGGTTCCTGCTGGCGAAATATCCCACTCCGTAAGCGCGGAGGCGCTCACCGAGGCCGGCGAGATAGCGCTCACGAAGATCTTCCCCCTCCACCACGGTGAGTGAATCGTCCATGCATGTGTCGAGGGAGTTGGCCAGCTCCCGAGCAAGAGAAATGACTCGGTCGGTCTGTACCTCGCTCATCTCGCCCAGGGCTTCACCGAGCAGGAGCCAGCCGCCGATGGTTTCCAGCTGAAAGAGCTCGGCGGATCCGGGGTCCACCTCGGACTCGAAGAGCGGTGCGGCGCAGAGTTCGGCGACGACCTGCTGAAACACCTCGTCGGCCTCACCGTCCAGCCGCGCTCCACCACTGCGGAGCAGGGCGTCGACCACCGCGGAATCGATTCCCCAGTCCGCGGGCATCTCGATGCCGAGCAAGGGTGCCTGCAGTCGGCGCAGTGCGAGGAACGCAGCCTGGTGGCGCCGCGGCCGATTCATGACGCTGATCCGGGCGGACAGCACTTCGTCGTCACGCCAGTCCACGGTGCGTTCCTCCATATCAAATGGTTTCCCTTTATCCTGGCTTCGGCAGTGACGTTTGGAATGACGGGCGCGCGAACCTGGTCAGAAAAGCGTGTCCTCGTTCGCTGAGGTCTCGATCACAACCTCCGAAGTACCGGAGTTCTCCCGATTCTCCACAGAAGCCCTGAGTGCCACCCCTTCTACATCAACATCAAGCTCGTCGGGAGCCGGAGTGTACAACTCGATTCCATACCGAGTAAGGGTGCACCCAGAATCATCCAGACTGAAGTCGACCGACTTAGAACGCAAGTCAGTCAAGACCTCACCAAAGGGCCTTCCAAGGAGTCGAACTCCAGAAAACGAAAGTTCGGATGCGGCTGTCGCCTCGATAAAGTCCAGACGGTCAGCCCCATCAAAGTGCAGCATTAGCCCAATCGAAACATAATGGTCGACAGGGGAATCTCCGGGACTTCTCTTGAACGAGGAAAAGTCTCCAAGCCTTTCACGAATCTCCTTCCTCGACTCGCCAAAGCGGGCGCACTCAATCCCAACCCAGGGGATCACTTCATTCACAAGAACCTCCGATCGGAGATACAGATGATCCGTCAACCCGATGGACTCAGCTCGGATTGACGGATCATACAGATCAACCTTGCAGGACGGTACCGACCTAGAACAATGTCAGCTGCACGTGAAGCATACTGGGCACTCTCCTGAGCGCTTGATAGCGAGCATTGTTTGGTAGGTCATCGATCATCTGGCCGATCGCATTGTTATATTTCCCAGGGAATCGACTAACAACGTCATCGATGTCCATTTGCATGGCTTCGTCGGCACGTCCCTGAGATATCAGATCGGCCTGAGTAGCCCGCCAAGTCTCCGGCCCGTCACCTCTTCCCCAGCTCGACGTCGCAACATGGTCAGCCTCATCCATTTGAATCGACGGTCCATACCTCAACTTGAGAGGTGAACTCTGATTCGCCGGCATGTGGTTGATCTCAGTGCCAGGAACGTTCGTGGTCTTGAGCTTGCCGGTGACCGAATCGATGTCCTTGAGATCCTTGTACTGCGACGCGCCCCTGTACTGATATCCCGGTGCGGCCCGTCCGCACTTGGCAACCGCGTTTGCATTGTGGACCAACACCGGCGTGCTGTCGGCCTCCACATAGTAGGTGTGGAGGGTGCCGATGGTGAGGTCGTACGTCGTAGAGTTCGCGTGATACGGGCGGACACCGGTGACCTCAGCCGTACCGGTCGGGGTCTGAAGGACATCCCCCGTGCGAAGGTCCTTGGCGTCGACGAACGCCGACTGGGTCTCGTCGTAGAACGGGTGGTGGAACGTCGTCGTCAGGTGCGCGCTTTGCGTAGCCTCCGTACCGACAACGGCCTTGGTGTCCTGAGTGGAAACCGTGCTGACCGCCGCCACCGGAGCCGTCGCCGGCTCCTGGCCGTGTCCGTGTCCGTGGCTCGTCGCCAGTGCGCCCAGGACCGCCGCCGAAGCCGCCAGGCCGAACGTCGCCTTGCGGGCCACCTTCCGGGCCAGGGACTTCTCCCCGCCCGCCATGCTCTGCTTGGCTGCCGACTTGGCAGTCTTCTTGATGGTGAGGTCGACGAAGTCGTGGTCCGTGTGCGTCACGATCACCGCGGTGACCTTGTGCGCCTCCGTACCGGTCGCTCCAGGCACCGAGTTCGTGATCGTGTCTCCCACTCGGACGTGGTCGATGGCCTTGGTTGTGCCATCCGCCATCAGCACTTGTGTCGCGCCTGTGAAGCTGTGGATCGAGCAGCTCCCGCCCGACTCCTCCTCTCCCGAACGCGACTGACTCCGCGTCCCCGCCCCCTCCGACTCCGCCGCCGAAGCCGCCTCGTCCGTGGCATCGGCCGCCGCCGAATCCCCGGCCTCGGTCGCCCCCTTGCCGAAGAGTCCGCCCACGACCTTCATGGCCTTGGGTGCCACCTTCGCCAGGATCTTGCCGCCGAGGCTGCCGAGCGCGCCGCCGAGCGCGCCGGAGACCGCGCCCTCGAGTGCGGACTCGCCGAACGCTCCCGCGCTGCAGTCGCCGCCACCGTTCTCGGCGCACTTGAAGCCCTGTTCGACCAGGGAGCCCGCCGCGCCCGCGGCAGCGGCACAGCCGATCGTGCCCAGGCCGGCCGTGAACGCCTCGCAGCCCGCGAACACCGCCGTGGACACCACGAAGGAGGTGATCGCCGCCGCGTGGTGCTTGACGTACGTCGCCGTCGCCTTCGCCGCCTTGACCGTCGCGTGGTACGCGGTCCGGGCGACATGGGCGATCGCCTTCGCGGCCTTCTTCACATGGCTCGCGATCTTGTGCGCCGCCTTCTTCACCGCGTGGACCACGCGATGCACCACACGTGAGGCCTTGTGGTACGCCGTATGCACCGCATGGACGGCCGCGTGATAGACGCGTCTGACATGTCGTGCCGCGTAGTGGTACACGCGCCGCACCACCCGCACCGTCGCGTGGTACACGTCCCGCACATGGTGGACGATCTTGTGCGCCGCGTGCTTCACCGCGTGGACGACCTTGCGGGCCAGGTGCTTGGCCGCGTGGTAGACCTTGTGCGCCACGTGCGAGACCGCGTGCTTGACCTTGTGCGCGACCTTCTTCGCACCGCACACCACGTCGTACCAGGAGCAGTTGCCCGACTCGTCCGTGCCCGCCATCGGGTTGTCGTCGACGTAGGCGAACGGGTTCGCCGCCACCGAGTTCGGCACCGCGTTGAGCGAGATGCTGTCCTTGTTGAGGAACTGGCCCGTGTCCGGGCTGTACCAGCGCGAGGCCGTGCCGACATCGCCGGTTCCTGGTTCCGTCCAGCCGGACTGGAAGCCCAGGTGGCCCGTCACCGTGTTCGTGGGTGAGACCACCTTGCCCAACGGGTCGTACGACGCCGAACCCGTCAGCGAGGTGGCGCCCGACGTGAACGTGCCCACCATGTCGCTGTGCAGGTCCGTCAGGGCCAGTACCCCGCTGCCGCCCGACGGCTTGACGCCGATCACGCCGCCCGCCGGGTCGTACGTGTACGTGTTGTCGCCGTCCGACGCGATCGTGTTGTCGGCGCCCGAGTAGGCGAACGTGCGCGTGGACTGCGCCGTCGTGTCCGTGTCGGTGATGTTCCGGCCCAGGGCGTCCAGCGTGTAGGACTGCGTGCCGGCCGCGATCTGGCCGCCGAACGCGTCCGTCTTGTACGCCACCGAACCCGACGTCTGCGACTCCTGCGTCATCGTGCCGCGCGCGGAGTAGTCGTAGGTGTGCGTGCCGTCCGAGGTCAGCTCGTCACGGGCGTCGTAGGTGTAGACGTCCGAGCCGTTGCGGATGCGGTTGCCCGAGGCGTCGTACGCGTAACTCTTCGTCGTCGAACCGTTGTTCCACGACGTCAGACGGTCCGACCAGTCGTACGTGTACGTGTTCGACGAGGCGCCCGAGACTCCCGTCGTCGCCTTCGACGTCAGGTTGCCGTTGTTGTCGTAGCCGTACGAGAAGCTCGCCAGCGTCGAGGCGCCTTGGACCAGGACGTCGCTCGTCAGCTCGTGGGAGCTGTTGTAGCCGAACGTGCGGGTCTGGCCCGTCGAGCCGTACTTGACCGACTTGACCTCGTTCAACTGACCGTATGTGTAGGTCAGTTGGGTGCCCGTCGCCGCGTCGTTCAGGGACGACAGACGGCCGGCCGTGTCGTAGCCGTAGGACGTCGTGCCCGCCGCGTCCGTCCGCGTCAGCATCGACGCGTCGTTGTTGTACGTGAAGCTGGAGGAGCCCGCCGAGCCCGAGGCCGTGAGGACGTCACCCCTGTCGTCGTAGGTGAACGCGTCGTGAGTGGCGGCCTGGTGGTCCACCGCGCCCACGATGCCCGCCTCGTCCGTGTCCGCCGACAGGACCCGGCCGTCCGCGTCGTAGTTGAAGCTGCGCTTCGCCGTCGCCGCGTCGGCGCCCGCGCCGGACATCGTCTTCAACTGGCCGTTGACGTCGTACGTCATCGACGTCGTGACGCCACCCGGAAGAGTGGCCGTCGTCAGCTGACCGTCCGCGTCGTAGGCGAAGGTCGTCGTCGAGTCGGCGGCCGAGGTGTACGTGGCGGTCGTCGGCTCGATCACCTTCTCCTGCTGGCCCCACGGCGTGTACGTGTAGCGCCAGGAGTTGCCGCGGCCGTCGGTGAAGCGCGTGCGGTTGCCCGCCGCGTCGTAGCCGAAGGTCGTGGTGATCGACGTCGAGGCGTCCACCGGCTCGACCTGCTGCGTGATCGCGCCCGACGCGTCGTACGTCCAGCGGGTGGTGTGCTGGTTGGCGTCGGTCGACGCGGTCAGGTTGCCCACACCGTCGTACTGCTGCGAAGTCGACGACAGCACGGCGCCGTTCGCGTCGTACTCACGCGTCGCCGTCGGGTCGTCCGAGGCGTTGTAGTCCGTCTCGGTCCAGGTGCCGTCCGCCAGCGTCGTCTTCGTCGTGTTGCCCTCGAAGTCGTAGCCGTAGCGGGTCGTGTTGCCCGCGCCGTCCGTCACCGAGGTGACGTCACCGGCCCGGTTGTAGGCGTAGGTGTTCGTGACACCGCCCGGCGAGGTCGTCGACGCGGTGTGGGCGCCGTACGGGTTGCCGGTCGTGACCGCGTACGAGTTCGTCGTCGTCAGCGTCCTCGTCGACGGGTAGCGCTCCATCGTCGTCGAGGTCAGCCGGCGGCCCATGAAGTCGTACGTCGCCTGGGTCTGCCCGCCCGCGGCGTCCGTCGCCGACAGCTGTTCACCGTTGGTGTCGTACAGCGCGTGCGTCTTGGTGCCGTCGGGCGCCGTGATCTGGGCGAGGTTGCCCATCTGGTCGTAGAGGTACGAGGTGGTCTTGCCGCTCGGGCTGATCTCGTCGGTCCGGTTGCCCTCGCTGTCGTACTTCCAGACCGTGGTGCCCGCGTTGGGCGTCGAGGCGCCCGCGGGGGTGTACGAGGGGAGCGCCTCGGAGACCTTGTTGCCGTTGGCGTCGTACGCCGTGGTCGTCACCAGGCCGTTCGGGTCCTCCTCCTCGACGCCCTCGCCGAAGGTGTTGAAGCCGCTGGTGGTGACGGGGTGGACGGTCGCCGCCGTGGTGCCGTCGGGCTCGGACTGGACGGCGGGCGCGGTGGAGACCGCGAGGTTGCCGGCCTCGTCGTAGGCGTACGTCGTGGTGTTCTGCTCGGCGTCCGTCGTGGACGTCGGCAGGCCCCGCTTGTCGTAGGTGTACTTGGTGGTCTGCTCGGTGGAGGAGCCGACCGTGCCGCCCGTGCGGCCCTTGCCGTAGAGGGAGGTGACGTCGGTCGCGGACAGGGCCCGCTGGTAGACCTGCACGTCACCGACCGAACCGGCGACGACGTCGCTCGTCGTGCCGTCCGCCTTCTCGGTGCCGCCGATGGAGAGCGGTCCGGTGCCGGTCCAGGGCGCGGTGTCGGTGCCCGAGCCCGCCTGGGCGCCGTTGACGTACAGCTTCATGGAGCCGGTCGTCGAGTCGAAGACGCCGACCAGGTGTGTCCAGGTGTTCAGCGTGGGTGCCGCGGTGGCGGTGGCGTCGTAGAACGCGGTCGGGGAGGCCACGTCGGCGTTGGCCGCGTGGAAGCGGTACGCGTTGTCCGCCTTCGAGTACTGCAGATAGAAGGAGGCCCGGTTGGTGCCGCCCTGCGCGACGAAGGTGCGGTAGGTGGAGGTGTCGCTGAGGTTGACCCAGGCGGAGACCGTGTAGGAGGCGGTGGTGTCCAGGACCGGGCCGGTGGTGTCGATGACGTTGCCGGTGCCTGTGGTGGTGCCCGCGAACTTCGCCGCGCTGTCCGACCAGGTCACGCCCGATCCGGCGGTGGCGGTGTTGCCGGTGCCGGAGGAGTCGGTGATGTTGGTGCCGGAGTCCTGGTTCAGCTTCCACCAGCCGGCCGGGTGCCCGGAGGCGTCCCCGTACAGCGTCTCGCTGAGCACGTTGCCCATGGCGTCGTACGTGCTGGTGGTGGTGCGGTCGTAGCCCGTGGCGTCGTGGTCGTTCTGGCTCGCGACCTGGTCGTCCGGGGTGTACGAGACCGTGGAGACGCGGTCCACGCCGGTCGGGTCGACCGTGGTGGAGGTGGTGCGGGAGGCCGCGTCGACCTTGTAGTTGGTGACGGTCTCGCCGTTGTCGGAGGTCGAGGTGAGCAGGTTCCCGGCGGCGTCGTAGGTGTCCGACTCCAGGACGTAGCTCTTCGTGCCGTCGGAGCTGGTCCGCTTCACCGAGGCGGTCAGACCGTCGTCCAGGTAGGTGTACGAGGTGGTGTTGCCCATCGCGTCGGTCACCGACTGGAGCCGGCCGGCCGGGTCGTAGGCGCGCGAGGACTCCGTGAGCAGGGTCGCGGTCCCCGGGTTCACCGGGTCACCGGTGTACATCAGGGCCTGCGTGAGCAGGTTGCCGTTGTCGTCGTACGTGTAGCGGGTCTCGTTGCCCGCCGAGGTGACTTCCTTGGTCTTGTTGCCCTGGTTGTCGTAGGTGTACGTGGTCGTGTTGCCGTTGCTCGCGCCCGCGACCGCGTTGGCCTCCGACTCGGTCAGCAGGTGGTCGTAGGCGTCGTAGGTCTGCGTCTCGGTGCGCGCCGTGTCGCCGCCGCTCGCGTCCGCGACGGTCTGCGAGGTGACGTTGCCGTCCTCGTCGTAGACGGTCGAGGAGACGGCGGCGTGGGTGGCGCCGGTGACGCGGTCGGTGAGCTGCGGGTCGCGCTCCTCGACGACCTGGCCGTTCAGGTCGTACGTGTACGAGGTGGTCAGACCGTTCGGGTACGTGTCCGAGACGACCTTCTGGCTGAGGACCTGGCCGAGGCCGTCGTAGGTGTACGTCGTCGCCAGACCGATGGCGTCGGTGGTGGAGGCGACGTCGCCGTTCTTGAAGTACGCCACCTGGTTGACCGCGCCGCCCGGGCTGATCGTCTTCACCGGCAGGCCCTTGGGCACCACTCCGCCGTCGGCGGACGGGTAGGTGCTGGTGCCGTCGCTGTAGACGGTCGTGGTCGTGCGGCCCTTGGGGAATCCGGGGACGGCCGGGCCGGTGATACCGGTCTGGTTGCCCTGCGCGTCGTACGCGTACGAGGTCAGGTAGGTGTTGTCGGTCGCCGACGCCGAACGGCCGTCGCGCTCGGTCAGCAGCTGGTCGTTGCGCGGGTCGATCGTCGTCAGCTGGGCCGTGGTGTCGTCCGGGTAGTACGTGTAGTACTCGGACGAGCACTTGTTCGCGGACTCGTCCTGGCAGGCGGTCGAGGAGACGATGTTGCCGCGCACGTCGTGACCGGTGATGTTCATCGAGCCGTTGGGGTCGGTGACCGTGTGCTCGAAACCGGCGGAGTCGTATCCGAAGCTCGTCTTGTTGCCGAGCCCGTCGGTCTCGGTCAGCGCCCGGTTGCCGTTGTCGACGTCGTAGGTGTAGGTGAGCGTGGCGTTCGCCGGCGAGGTCACCTTGACCGTCTCCACCGGGAGCAGGCCGGTGGAGTTCTTCGCGGCCTCCCACTGCTGGGCCACGTCCGCCGCGGCCAGCTGGGAGCGGTGGACGGCGACCTCGGCGATGGAGCCCTTGAAGTAGGTGGCGTAACCGGTGTTGCTGGTGGTGCTGGTGTGCGACTCGTCGGGCCAGTTGCCACCGATGAAGCCCGCGCCGACGTACTGGTTGGTCTGGACGCTCATCGCGGCCGTGCCGGTCTGCGAGGCCACCAGCGCGTCGTCGAGGTACAGCGCCTGGCTGGCGGATGCCGTCGACAGCACGACGTGGTGCCACTTGCCGTCGGTCACCGCGGCGGCGGAGCCGATGGGTTTGGTGGATCCGCCGGAGAAGTAGAACTCGCCGTACAGCTTTCCGCTGCTGCCGACGTAGAGGACGGGCGTGTAGTTGCCGGTGGTGGTGCCTGAGCTCAGCGGGTCCTTGGACGCGCCGAGCAGCACGCCGTTCGCCGTGGAGGTCTTGAACCACATGCTGACCGACTCGGCGCCCGTGCCGGGCAGGATGCCGCCGGGCAGCGCCATGGACGAGGTGCTGCCGTCGAACGTCGCGGCCTTCTGGTCGCTGAACGGTCCCGTCGCGCCGAGCGTCACCGCGCTGTACGTGCCGTTGCCGCCGCGCACCTCGTCGACCGCGGTGGTCGCGCCGGCCGCCTCACCGAGACGGAAGTAGCCGGCGGGCGCCGCGCCGAGGACCGCGCCCCGGTAGGTCTGGCTGGAGCCGGTGACCGTGGGCGCCCCGAGCTTCCAGACGCCGCCGTTCTCGTCGGTGAGCTGGGTGAGGGTGGTGGTGCCCGGGTCGTACTGCATCGCCGCGTACGTCTTGCCGGACGGCCGGGTGATGGAGGTCAGCAGGCTCGCCGCGTGGGTGCCGTACTGGTAGAGGGCGTTGACGTCGGCGGCGACCAGCGGGCGGCCGTACCAGGCGGCGTCCGCGACCGAGCCGTTGAAGTAGGTGGCGTAGCCGGTCTTCTCGCTGGAGCTCTGGTGCGGCTCGTCGGGCCAGTTGCCGCCGAGGAAGCCGGTGCCGAGGTAGTTGAAGGACTGGTTCTTGCCGAAGGCGACCGCGCTCTGGATGGAGACGGTGCCGGTGCGCGAGCCGATCTTCGCGTTGTCGACGTACAGCGTCTGCGAGTTGCCCGCGGCCGACAGCACCACGTGGTGCCACTTGCCGTCGGCGACCGACGCGGTCGTGACGATCGGGTTGATGCCGCCGCTGTACCAGAACTCGGCGTTCAGCTTGCCGTCGGTGCCGACGTAGATCGAGGGGGTGTAGAAGCCCGCGGCCTGTCCGGAACCGATGGGCTGGGAGGCGTACGAGTACAGGACGCCGGGGCCCGCGGAGGTCTTGAACCAGAGCGAGAGCGCGCCGGAGTCGGTGTCGTTGCCGGTGTTCTTGGGCAGCGAGACGTCGGAGGAGGTGCCGTTGAAGGTGGCGACTGTGGAGGAGGAGCCGGTGAGCGGGCCACCACTCTGGCCCGTCGTCACGTTCTCGTAGGTCGCGTTGTCGGTGCCCTCATTGGCGAGGACGGCGTCCTTGGCGGTCGTCGCGCCCGAGGCCTCCGACAGCGGCCACATGGCGTGCGGGTCGAGGTCGAGCGAGGCGTTCTGGTACTGCGAGCCGCTCGTGTAGCCGTACGTCGTGCACTTGGTCGACGACAGCGGCGAGCACACCTTGGTGAGCTGGTCGCCGGTGTAGCCGTACGTCCAGGTCTGCGCGGTGGAGGAGTCGCCCGCGGTGACCGGGTCGGTGACGACGGTCTGGACGTGCGCGGCCGACGCGCCGGACGGCGTGAACCAGGTCAGGTTGAGGGAACGGCTGGAGACCCCGGACGTCATCTTCGTGATGTGGCCGCTGGTCCAGGTGAAGGTGATGGACCGCCCGTTGGCGTCCGTCACGGAGAGCAGACCGTACGCGCCCGACCCCAGGGACTGGGTGAACGTGTAGACCGTGTCGTCCTTGTCGGTCAGCTTGTAGCCGCCGCCCGTGACCGTGGTGAAGGTGGCGAACCGCCCGTTGCCCGGCGCGAACGTGCCGTCGCTGTTCTTGCCGTACCCGACCTGCGAACCGTCCGGGTAGGTGACGTTGACACTGGAGACCGCGCCCGACGCCGTGTACTGCTCGGTCGCCCGCGCGTCGAAGATGCTCGACCAGCCGGACCCGAACGCGCCGGTCCAGCGCGGGTCGCGGGAGTTGTAGTCGCGCTCCACGTCCAGCGAGGGGCCGACGGTGGAGATCGAGGCGTCGGTGTCGGAGGTGGTGTAGTTGCCGGTCGACGCGTCGAAGCCGTGGTCGCTGCTGTTCTGCGACAGACCCGAGGTGATCACGGGTTGCGGCACCTGGACCGAGAGCGCGTACGGTTCCGCCGTCGAGTACAGAGCGGTGGTGGAGTCGTACGCCTGAACGGTCCACGTGTACTGCTTGCCCCAGGCCAGCTTGCCCGCCGGGACCGTCCAGTCGCCGGTGGAGATCAGACCGGACGTGGCGACCTGGGTGTTGGTCGCGTCGTAGACCTTGAAGACGTACTGGCCGGCGCTGCCGCTGGAGTTCGCGCCGCCGGCCCAGGCGGTCAGCTCGGGTGTGGTGGTGCCCACGACCGCGTTGTCGGCGGGGAACTGCTCGTACAGCTGCGGCGCCGTGTTGCCCGTGTAGGTGACCACGATGTACGGGCCGAGCCCGGGGTCGTTGAAGGAGCCGAACTGCTTCCAGTGCAGGTTGTCGGTCGTCGACGCGTAGAGCGCGAGGCCGTAGTCGGCGGTGGTGCCGTTCATCCAGCCCTGGATGGCGGACGTGGACAGGGAGACGGTCACGTTGTCGCCGACGGTGCGGTCGGCGCCGGTGTTGGCGCAGGCGTTGGGCACGCTCGGCGTCGCGTTGCCGATCGAGGAGCCGTACGTCGGCCCCGGGTAGCTGGTGACGCCCTCCGGGGTCCAGGCCTTCGTCACCAGCGCGACGTCGAAACGCTCGGCGGTGCAGGTGGCGGCCCAGGTGTCGAAGAGGTGCAGGGTCGCGGAGGAGACGGTGACTCCGCTGCCGTCCCAGGCGGTGTCCCAGTGGTTGACGTAGCTGACCGCGGAGTGGGTGCCGGAGTCGTAGGAGCCGACCTTGACGGTCTGCTCGTAGGAGTGGTCGCCCGCGGCGGCGGACTCGGCGTAGGTGGTGGTCCAGCCGTCCGTGACCTGCGGGTCGACGGTGACCGGGAAGACGCGGCGCGGGTCGTGCAGCCAGCTGTCGTCGAGGGTCACCTTCAGCGCGTAGCCGTCCTTGTCGTGGACGAGCTCGGTGCTGACGTCGTGGGTGGTGGCCGGGTCCCCGGAGCGCGGGTTCACCTTCGAGTCGTAGGCGTACGACGCGGGGATGCGCTCGACGGTCCTGCCGGTGGAGTCACGCAGGTCGATCGACCCGCTCCTGGTCTGGACGGGCGTGAGGCCCTTGAGGTCCAGGGGGAAGGTCCAGCTGTTCCCCGCGTCCGCGGAACGCAGGACGACCGCGTCCTTGACCCCGGTCGCGGTGGGGGCGACCTGGAGGTCGGTGTCCGTCAGGACGTTCTCGTACGTGACGCGCGAGCCGTCCGCCGTGCCCTTGACGGAGGCCGCGCCCTTGAGTCCGTAGGAAAGGGAGTGCGCGCGATCGGCGGCGAAGGAGACCAGGCCGGAGTCACTGGCCTTGGCACCGAAGTCGACACCGACGGAGTTGGCCTTCTCGTGCCAGCGGCCGTCGGGCCCGGCTCTCACATCCACATCGATCGGCGCCCATCTCCCCTTCCCCACCTGGTAGTTGACGGGCGTCGGGGATATTCGGCGGGTGGTGCTGCCGTCGGCGTTGTCGTAGACGGTGTCGGTGCGCGAGGACTTGGCCGCGTTGCGCTTGCTGGTCTTGGGGTTGTAGGTGCCGCCGCGGCTCTTGCCCTGCTGAACGGCGGGCTTGTGCGGCTGGTAGGCGGCGAGCTCGCCCTTCCCCTTGCCCGGTGCCCTGCCCACACCGCGCTTGGCGTCGGTCGTCTTCGCGGAGACATGGTGGGCGTGGCCGGCCGCGGTGCCCGACTTCTGGTGCGGGATCCGGCCCCAGTGCGGGTCCTGGAACCAGGCCACCACGGAGGACAGACTCGGCATCGAGAGGGACACATGGCCCAACTCGCGGCCGTCGGCCACCGCCTGCTGGGTCGTCAGCATCAGCGCGAGCGCCGTCAGGGCGACCATGGCCACCTGCCGCCGGATGCGGTGCATACGGCCGACGGGACGGCGGGGCTGGCGGGAACGGCGGGCAGGCCGAATGCGCACGGCTTCGACTCCAACAGTCAAGAGAGATCAGGCAGGGGGAACGCGCGGGGGAAGCACAGAAAACCCGCTGATCTTGGCTGTTGTGAACATGCCGTGGACAGGCACGAGGAACGTTTTTGGTCTTACCTTGACCTGGTCTTGCTGAACCAAGTCGACTTGTTTCGACTCGCCCCTTTGCTTCTTGTGAACTCTTTTGCGGACTCCTCACCTTCTTGACGGATTCTCGTCATCTCGCCCTTGCGCCAGGGAGTATGAAACGACGTCAGTTGGCGGTGAACCGCTTCGGCGCCTGGGTCGGATTGCCGCCCGAGGGGAGCTTCTGGCCGGGGCACTCGGAGAGCACCTTCTTCATCGCGGCCTTCTCCCCGTCGGTGACCCACAGCCCGTACTTCTTCTTCACGGCCACCTGCGCGGCCACATACGTGCAGCGATACCCCTTGTTGGGCGGGAGCCAGGTCGCGGTGTCGCCGTCGCCCTTGCTGCGGTTGGTGCTCGCGTCGACGGACAGCAGGTTGAGCGGGTCGTTGGCCAGCGCTATCCGCTTGCCGGCGTCCCAGTACTTGGCGCCCTTCTGCCAGGCGTCCGAGAGTGCGACGAGGTGGTCTATGTCCACCAGGCTGCGGCCGCGCTTGTACGTCACTTCCTTGCCGGAGTACGGGTCAGGATCGAGCGCCCCGGAGACCACCTTGCAGGTGCCGCCGGTGAACTTCACGTTCTTCAGGTCCCGCTTGAGGATGTCGTCGCGGGTGTCGCACTTGTTGGAGTCCGTGTCGGCCCAGGCCGTGCCGAACCTCGCCCTGCTGTAGCCCGTCTTGGGTGCGCGCCCCTTGACGGTCAGCGAGTCCACGGCGGTGAGCGCGGCGCCGCCGGCCGCCGTGCCCTGCGGGCCTGCGGAGCCCGTGGTGTCCTTCTTGCAGCCGCTGATCCCCGCGCCGACGACGAACAGCACCAGTGCGGCAGCCGCCGCCCCACCCCTCAGACGCACCACGACGCCCCTCCCCTTTGTTCCCCGGGTCCGCCCTGCACAGGGCGCGTTTCCCTGGTGCCCACGGTAGCGGCGGGCATGCCCAGCCCATACCCTCCTCCAACGGGCAATAGGTGCACGCCGGGCGTATCGTCGGTGGTGACACACCTCCGGAAGGAGTTCCTGCATGGGCATCTTCGACAGATTCAAGGATCAGGCGAAGTCCAAAGGCAAGGACATGTCCGACGCCGGGGAACGGGAGATCAACGAGAAGACGGGCAACAAGTACACGGACCAGGTCGACGACGCCCAGCAGAAGATCGAGGGCGCGATGGGCATGGACCGCGAAGCGACCGACCGGCCCGATCAGCCGTAGACCCCGATCAGCCGTAGCCGCGGAGGCGCGCGAAGGACGACACACCCATTGACCGACCGTGGCACCGAGGCCGTCCGCGAAGTCCCACTCCCGCGGGCGGCTTCACTCGCGTCGCCCGGCGACCCCCACTCTCACGCCCGCACACTCACACCCCCCCACGCCCTCACGTCCTCCCCTCACACCTTCCCGATCCCCAACGTGGACTCCGAAGGCAGCAGCCCCGAACCCAGCACCGCGACCCAGAACTCGCCGAGCAGCTCGGTCAGTCGGCCCCGGTCGGCCGGGGTGAGGGCGAGCCAGGGGGCGGCGGCCAGTTCGTCCGTGTGGCGTTCGACCTCGGCGCGGAGCTCGCGGCCCGCGGGTGTGGCAGTGCCGGATTCGGTCACGAGGCCACGCGCGGCAAGGCGTTCACGGGCGGCGCTCCACTCCTGCGGGCTCCAGCCACGGCTCTCGAAGCGCTCGACGGAGGCCGCACCGATCGCCGCGAAGGACACGAGCGCTTCGACGGGGTCGAGCCCGGCGACGAGCAGCGCCGCGAGGTGTCCGTCGCCCCGGTGCTCGCGCAGGATCGTCGCCGCGTGCCACAACTGGAGGTGTGGGGCGGCCGGCCACGCCGACTCCGCGTTGGCCGCGGCCATGGGCCGACCCGCGGTGTTCGCGGCCTCGGCGGCGCGGCGCAACAGCCCTGCGGCCTCGCTGAGTTCGGGGCTCGCCGCGCGGTCGCCGAATATCGCGCGGTACGCCCGGCCCATGCCCCGCTCCCTCGCCTTCAGCACGTCCGCGGGGCTCGCGGTGTCCCACGCGGAGTCCATGTGCGCGGCGACCATGCGCGGGCTGAAGCTGTAGAAGGCGGACGACACACGCTCGCTCCCGACCGCCCCCAACGGCGCGGCGCGGAAGGGGAAGTAGGTCGGCCAGCGGTCCTCCGCCGACCCGGCGTACCCGAGCGCGGCCGCCTCCTCGAAGACCTCCGGCGCGTAGTAGAGCACCGCATGCAGGGGCTCCAACAGGTGCCACAGCCGACGCACCTCGCCGAGCTCGATACCGACCTCGACCCCGGTCCCTGCCCCGATCCCGGCCTCCCAGCCGACAGCCCCGTCCCCCTGAACCATCCCGGCCACCTCACTACCGTGCTCCGACATGACGAACCCCCTCGTCCCGTTCCCACCCACGCGACAACTTGACACTGACAAGATTGCCCGAACCCACCAAACTTGTCAATGCCTAGATTCCGCGTACGCTGATGACCATGGAGACCGCGAAGACCACTCCCGAACGCCCCTATCACCACGGCGATCTGCGTCGCGCGATCCTGAGCGCCGCGCTCGACGTCATCGCCGTCGAAGGCCCCTCCGCGCTGAGTCTGCGCGACCTGGCCCGCCGGGCAGGCGTCTCGCACGCGGCTCCGGCCCACCACTTCAAGGACCGCACCGGCCTGCTCACGGCGATCGCGGCCGAGGGTCACGCCCTGCTGTCGGCGGCGCTCACCGAGGCCACGGACCTACGGGACGCGGGGGTCCGCTACGTACGTTTCGCGCGTGAGCACCCCGCGCACTTCCAGGTGATGTTCACGCCGGAGCTGCTGCGCGAGAACGACCTGGAGCTGACCACGGCCCGTGCCCTGACCGCGGACCGCCTGCGCCAGGCCGTCTCCGACCGGGTGCCGGAACCCGGCACCGACCCCCGCCTCGCCGGAGTCGCCGCCTGGTCCCTGGCCCACGGCTTCGCCACGCTGCTCCTCGGCCACAACCTGGATGGCGCGGTCGGGGACCAGGACCCCGAGGAGGTCTTCCGCACCCTGGCGGGAATGCTGTTCCGGCCACCGTCGGCGTGAGCCCGGCCTCCACCACCGGCCGCGACGACTCCGTACGACCTCTATGGCCCCTATGACCTCTACGACCTCTACGACCTCTACGACCCGAGAATCGTCGCCAGGAACTCCCCGGTCCACCCCAGCAACTCCCGCCCGACCAACGGCTTCCCGCCCACCTTCGCCGTCTTCGGGCGGGGCACCAGGAGCTGGTGGGCGGCCGGCTTGATGACCGTGCCCGGGTAGAGCCGCTTGAGGCGGAGTTCCTGGGACTCGCGCAACTCCGCCGGTGCGAAGCGGATGTTGTTGCCCTGAAGCACGACCTCGCCGACACCGCACGCCCGCGCGAGCATCCGCAGGCCCGCGACGAGCAGCAGGTTCTCCACCGGCTCGGGCAGCTTGCCGTAACGGTCGGTCAGTTCCTCGCGTACGGCCTTGACGTCCTCCTCCGTGTTGGCGGAGGCGATGGCGCGGTAGGCCTGCAGACGCAGCCGCTCACCCGGCGCGTAGTCGTGCGGGACGTGCGCGTCGACCGGCAGCTCGATCTTGACCTCCAGGGGCGGCTCCTCCTCGACTCCGCCTTCCAGGGAGGCCCGGTAGTCCGCGACCGCCTCGCCGACCATACGGACGTACAGGTCGAAGCCGACGCCCGCGATGTGACCCGACTGCTCGCCGCCGAGCAGATTGCCCGCGCCGCGGATCTCCAGGTCCTTCATCGCCACGTACATGCCCGCGCCCATCTCCGTGTGCTGGGCGATGGTCGCGAGCCGCTCGTGCGCGGTCTCCGTCAGGGGCTTCTCCGGCGGGTAGAGGAAGTAGGCGTAGCCGCGCTCACGGCCTCGGCCCACCCGGCCGCGCAGCTGATGCAACTGCGAGAGGCCGAAGTTGTCGCCGCGCTCCACGATCAGCGTGTTGGCGTTGGAGATGTCGATGCCGGATTCGACGATCGTGGTCGACACGAGCACGTCGAACCGCTTCTCCCAGAAGTCGACGACCACCTGCTCCAGAGCCTGCTCGCCCATCTGGCCGTGCGCCGTCGCGATACGCGCCTCGGGGACGATCTCACGCAGCCGCGCCGCCGCCCGGTCGATCGACTCGACCCGGTTGTGGATGTAGAAGACCTGTCCCTCGCGCAGGAGTTCGCGGCGGACGGCCGCGCCGATCTGCTTCTCCTCGTACGGGCCGACGAAGGTCAGCACCGGGTGCCGCTCCTCCGGCGGGGTGGTGATCGTGGACATCTCCCGGATGCCCGTCACCGCCATTTCGAGCGTACGGGGAATGGGGGTGGCGGACATGGTCAGGACGTCCACGTTGGCGCGCAGCTTCTTCAGCTGCTCCTTGTGCTCGACGCCGAAGCGCTGCTCCTCGTCGACGACGACCAGGCCCAGGTCCTTGAACTTGGTCTCGGCGGAGAACAGCCGGTGGGTGCCGATGACGACGTCCACCGCGCCGTCCCGCAGACCCTCCAGGACGGCCTTCGCCTCCGTGTCGGTCTGGAAGCGGGACAGGGCGCGGACGTTCACCGGGAACTGCGAGTAGCGCTCGGAGAAGGTCCCGAAGTGCTGCTGCACCAGCAGCGTCGTCGGCACCAGGACCGCGACCTGCTTGCCGTCCTGCACCGCCTTGAAGGCCGCGCGGACCGCGATCTCCGTCTTGCCGTAGCCGACGTCGCCGCAGATCAGGCGGTCCATCGGGACCGTCTTCTCCATGTCCTCCTTGACCTCGGCGATGGTCGTGAGCTGGTCGGGGGTCTCCGCGTACGGGAAGGCGTCCTCGAGTTCGCGCTGCCAGGGGGTGTCGGATCCGAAGGCATGGCCGGGGGCCGCCATGCGCGCGCTGTACAGCTTGATCAGGTCCGCCGCGATCTCCTTGACCGCCTTCTTGGCGCGCGCCTTGGTCTTCGTCCAGTCGGCGCCGCCCAGGCGGTGCAGGGTGGGGGCCTCGCCGCCGACGTACTTGGTGATCTGTTCCAGCTGGTCGGTGGGGATGTAGAGGCGGTCGCCGGGCTGGCCGCGCTTGGCCGGGGCGTACTCCACCACCAGGTATTCACGCGTCGCGCCCTGGACGGTCCGCTGCACCATCTCGATGTAGCGGCCGACACCGTGCTGCTCGTGCACGATGTAGTCGCCCGCTTCGAGCGTGAGGGGATCGATCGTCTTGCGGCGGCGGGCCGGCATGCGCGCGCCGTCCTTGCCGGCCGCCTTCTGGCCGGAGAGGTCGGTCTCCGTGAGGACGGCGAGCTTGAGCGCCGGGTCCACGAAGCCGTAGTCGATCGAACCGCAGGCGACCTGCACCACGGCGGGCGTCAGCTCGGTCAGCTCCGCGTCGAGGCGGGCCGCGATGCCCTCGCCGCCGAGGACCTCGACGGTACGGGCGGCGGGGCCGTGCGCCTCGGTGACGTACACCGTGCGCCAGCCGTCCGCGAGCCAGCCCTTGGTGTCGGCGAGCGCCCTGGCCGTGTCGCCGCGGTAGGTCTCGGGGGCGTGCATGCCGAGCTTGAGGGTGTCCGCGTCCAGCTCGTCGTCGGCCGCGAACGGCGACACCGACCACCACATCATGTCCAGCTCGCGGGCCCGGTCGCGGACGTCCGCGATGGCCCACAGGGAGGCCGCGCCGACGTCGATGGGGGCCTCGCCGCCCCCGGCCGTCGCCGCCCAGGACGCCTGCAGGAACTCCTGCGAGGTCGCCACCAGGTCCGCGGCCCGGGTCCGCACCCGCTCCGGGTCGCAGACGACGGCCATCGAGCCCTTGGGCAGGACGTCGAGCAGCAGTTCCATGTCGTCGACGAGGACCGGAGCCAGTGACTCCATGCCTTCCACGGCGATGCCCTCGGCGATCTTGCCGAGCAGATCGCCCAGCTCGGGGTGTTCCTCGGCGAGCCGGGCCGCCCGTCGGCGCACCTCGTCCGTCAGGAGCAGCTCGCGGCAGGGCGGCGCCCACAGTCCGTGGTCGGCGACCTCGAGGGAGCGCTGGTCGGCGACCTTGAAGTAGCGGATCTCCTCGACGTCGTCGCCCCAGAACTCCACCCGGAGGGGGTGCTCCTCGGTGGGCGGGAAGACGTCCAGGATGCCGCCGCGCACGGCGAACTCGCCGCGCTTCTCGACGAGCTCGACCCGGGAGTACGCGGCTGCCGCGAGCGCCTCGACGATCCGGCCCAGGTCCGCGCTCTGGCCCGTCCGCAGCGCGACCGGCTCCAGGTCTCCCAGGCCCTTGACCTGCGGTTGCAGCACCGATCGTACGGGGGCGACGACGACCGACACCGGGCCGGTCTCGGGGTCGTCGGGGCGCGGGTGCGCCAGGCGGCGCAGCACGGCGAGACGGCGGCCGACGGTGTCCGAGCGGGGGGAGAGCCGCTCGTGCGGGAGCGTCTCCCACGAGGGGTACTCCGCGACCGTGTCGGCCGGGAGGAGGGACCTGAGCGCCGCGGCCAGGTCCTCGGCCTCGCGTCCCGTCGCCGTCACGGCCAGTACGGGGCGGCCGGCGTCGCGGGCCAGGGCCGCCACCGCGAAGGGGCGGGAGGCGGGCGGGCCGACCAGGTCGATGTGCATCCGGTTGCCGTCGGTGGCGGCCTTCACCGCTTCCGCGAGGGCGGCGTCCTTGACGACGGCGTCGAGCAGACCGTGCAGGCTCATGAAGGGCTTCCATCCCGGAGAGAGGGCAACGCGAACCGCCCGACACGTCTCGACGGGCCGGGGTTGTCCAGCCTACGACGGCGCCGCGCTCCCTGTGAGACGCAAGAGGTGGACGGGCCTCGGACCCGGTCCCGGTTCGACGGCCCGTCGGGGGAATCGGGGCGCAGCCCCGCCCTCAGGGGCGCGAGGCTGTGTCCATATGCGGCTCCGCCGCGGGGCGCGACCAGCCCCCACCGCCCCGCAGCCAACAACCCAGCCCCCGCCCCACCCCACGGGAAGTGACCCGCACCACACCCCACCCCCAACCGTCAACCACACCCCACGTCCCCGGCGTATACCCCGTGACACGTGATCACGTACCGGGAGCCGCATGAGCTCGAACCCGACCCCCGCCGACACCGACACCGCCACCGCCACGGACAGCGCCCCAAGAACCGACGGCGCCCCCATACCCCCGCCGGTCATGGCAGTCCCCGCCCGTGACCGGCGCTCCCGCGACCCCCAGCTCCTGGCGGTCCTGTTCTTCACCGCGTACGCGACCCTGTCGGTCTGCCGTTGGCGGCATCTGGCGACCCGTTCCTGGGACCTCGGCATCTTCGAGCAGGCCGTCCGCGCCTACGCCCATCTGCGGGCCCCCGTCGCCGATCTCAGGGGTCCGGGCAGCAACCTTCTCGGCGACCACTTCAGCCCGGTCACCGCCCTCCTCGCGCCCGCCTACCGTCTCTTCCCCACCCCGGTCACCCTCCTCGTCGCCCAGGCCGCGCTGCTGAGCCTGTCCGCGGTCCCGGTCACCCGTGCCGCCGCCCAGCTCCTCGGCCGCTCCCGGGGACTCGCGCTGGGTCTCGCGTACGGGCTGTCGTGGGGGATCCAGCGCGCCGTCGACTTCGACTTCCACGAGATCTGTTTCGCCGTCCCGCTGATCGCCTTCGCCCTGGAGGCGGTCCTGGAGCGACGGTGGCGCGCCGCCCTGCTGTGGGCGTTCCCGTTGGTCCTCGTCAAGGAGGACCTCGGGCTCACCCTGGCCGCGATCGCTCTGGTCGTGGCCGTGCGGGCCCGGAAACCCGCCCCGCGTACGGCCCTGTGCGCGCTCGGGGTCGCCGTGCTCGGCGTGCTGGCCGCGGTGCTCACCTTCACGGTGGTGATCCCTGCCTTCAACACCGCGGACACCTACACCTACTGGAACAAGGCCGGCGGTGATCCCCTCGACGGCCTGGGCACCAAACTCCGCACCCTCGCCTGGCTGCTGATCCCCACCACCGGTCTGCTGGCCGTGCGCTCCCCGCTCCTCCTGGTCGCCCTGCCGACCCTGGGCTGGCGTCTCCTCTCCTCCGACCGGCACTACTGGGGCACGGAATGGCACTACAGCGCCGTCCTGATGCCGGTCCTCTCCCTCGCCCTCGCCGACGCGCTCTCCCGGGCCCGCTGGAGCCCGCGCCCGTGGCTGCGCTCGTACGCGCTGCACCTGCCCACGGCCGTCGCCGCGGCCGCGCTCGCGCTGACGACCTCGCTCCCGCTGTCCGTGCTGGGCGAGTCCGCCGCGTATCGCAAGCCCGCGCGCGTGAGTGCCGTGGAACGGCTGCTGGCGCGTGTCCCGGACGGGGCGAGCGTCGAGGCGAACGTCGGCCCGAGCAGTCGGCTCGTCGCGCGCTGCCGGGTCTTCTGGCCGGGCGGCACCGGTGGCGTCACCCCGGACTTCATCGCCCTCGACGACTCCGACCACGCGATCCAGGACGTCCAGGCGTACGCCGGCCGTCTGCACCCCCACGCCGCGTACGACGTCGTGGGCGCCGCCTACGGCTACGTACTCCTGGAGCGGCGGACCTGAGGCACCGCGTACGACCGCGGGCCCGGCCCGCACCGCGTACGGCCGCGGGCCCGGCCCGCACCGCGTACGACCGCGGGCCCGGCCCGGGAGGTGATGTCCTCCCGGGCCGGGCCCGTCCCCCGTAACCCCCGTATACGGTGGCTTCGCGGCGGCTGCTGCTGCCGGCTAGTCGGTGGCGATGGCGTTCAGTACGTTCATCCGGCCCGCCCGGAACGCCGGGATCAGGGCGGCGAACAGGCCCACGAACGCCGAGCCGATGAAGACCCCGATGATGGTCGGCCAGGGGATCTCCAGGACCTTCAGGCCTTCCAGGGCGAGGAGTTTCTGGGCGGTGGCACCCCAGCCCATGCCCAGGCCGAGGCCGAGCAGCGCGCCGAAGAGGGCGATGACGACCGACTCCAGGCGGATCATGCGGCGCAGCTGGCGGCGGGACATCCCGATGGCGCGCATCAGGCCGATCTCGCGCGTCCGCTCCACCACCGACAGGGCGAGGGTGTTGATCACGCCGAGGACGGCGACGACGATCGCGAGGGCGAGCAGGCCGTAGACCATGTTCAGGAGCTGGCCGATCTGGTCCTTGAGCTCCTGCTTGTAGTCGCTCTGGTCGCGGACCTGGTACTGCGGGTACTGCTCCATGGACTTCTTCAGGGCCGCGTACGCCTGCTTCTCCTGGCCGTTCTTGGCGCTGGCGAACATGATCTGGTCCGGCGGGATCCGGTCGGCCGGGAGGTACTTCCGCATGGTCTCGGTGCTGAGGTACCGCGCGCCCTGGTCGATGGCCACGTTGTCGTCGGTGATCGCGGCGACCTTGAGCTTCGCCGTGCTGCCGCCCTTGAAGGCGACGGTCAGGGTGTCGCCCAGCTTGACGTGGTGCTTGGTGGCGAACTTCGAGCCGACGGACATGGAGTCCTTGCCGTAGGCGGCGGTCAGTTCACCGGCCGTCGTCTTGCGGTGCAGGTCCTGTGCGTAGGTGGGGTCGGCGGCCGTGACGCCGTCGCCGTCCGAGGAACCGTCGGGGGCGACGATCTTGGCCTCGATGTCACGGTAGTGCGTGACGTGTTCCAGGCCGGGTGTCGTCTCGATGGCCTTCGCCGCCTGCGGGACGATCCGCTGGTTGCCCTGGATGATGAAGTCGGTGCCGACCGTCTTGTCGAGTTCGTCGGTCGCGGAGGCGACCATGGACGAGCCGACGACCGACAGGCAGGCGACCAGGGCGAGGCCGATCATCAGGGCCGCGCCGGTGGCTCCGGTGCGGCGCGGGTTGCGCAGCGCGTTGCGCTCCGCCATCCGTCCGACGGGGCCGAAGAAGCGCAGCAGCACCGCGCTGATCACCCGGACGACGCCGCCCGCGAGCAGCGGGCCGATGATGACGAACCCGATCAGGGTCAGGACGACTCCCGCGCCCAGTACCAGCGAGCCGTCGCTCGCCTTGTCGGCGCCCGCCGCCGTGAAGAGCGCGAAGGTTCCGGCGCCGGTGAGGACCAGGCCGATGATGCCGCGGACGAGACCGGCCTTGCCGTCCGCCGGTGTACCGGCGTCGCGCAGCGCGGCCATCGGGGAGACCTTGCCTGCCCGGCGGGCGGGCAGATAGGCGGCGAGGACGGTGACCACGACACCGAGCACGAGTCCGATGACCGGGGTCGTCGCCTTGACCGTCAGATCGCGGGTGGACAGGTCCATGCCCGCCGCCGACATGAGCTTCATCAGGCCGACCGCGAGGCCGACGCCCGCGCCGACGCCGAGGATCGAGCCGAAGAAGCCGAGCAGGGTCGCCTCGACCAGGACGGACCGGTTGACCTGCTTGCGGGACGAGCCGATCGCCCGCATCAGGCCGATCTCGCGGGTGCGCTGGGCGACCAGCATGGAGAAGGTGTTGATGATCAGGAAGATGCCGACCAGGAAGGCGATCCCGGCGAAGCCGAGCATGGCGTACTTGATGACGTCCATGAAGGAGCCGACGCCGGAGCGGTTCTCGTCGGAGTACTCCTTCTGCGTCTGCACCTTGTACGCGCCGGCGCCGATCGAGGAGATGACGTTCTGCTTGAGCGTGTCGTTGGTGACACCGGTGGCGGTGGAGAGGTTGATGTGGGTGAACCGGCCGGTGGTGCCGAGCAGTTCGCGCTGGGCGGTGGCGGTGTCGAAGTAGACGACGGCTGCGCCGGGGTTGGTCACCTTGAAGGTGGCGATGCCGACGATCCGGGCCTTGAAGTCACCGGTGACGGCGATGGTGCGCAGTTCGTCGCCGAGCTTGAGGTGGTGCTTGTCGGCGGTGTCGGCGTCGACCATCGTCTCGGTCGGCCCGCGCGGGGCGTGACCGGAGGTGATCTCCATCGAACGCAGGTCGTTGCGCGTCCAGTTGCCGGCGATCGTCGGGGCCCCGGTGCTCGACCCCATGTTCTTGTTGGCGCTGTTGACGACGGTCACGTTCATCGAAGAGACCGCGCCCTCGGCGTACTTGACGCCCTGCGCCTTCTTGGCCCGCTCCAGGACCGAGGCGGGCAGCGAGTCGGGCCTGCCGTTCTGCGGGGTGTTGTCGCTCTTGGCCGCCTTCGGCGAGACGGTCACGTCGGAGGAGGTGGCGGCGAACAGCTTGTCGAACGTCGTGTTCATGGTGTCGGTGAACACCAGCGTGCCGCAGACGAAGGCCACGGACAGCAGCACCGCGACCGCCGACAGCGCCATCCGCCCCTTGTGCGCGAAGAAGTTGCGCATCGAGGTCTTCAGGACGGTCATGACGTACGCCCCCGCGCGTCGAAGTCCTTCATGCGGTCGAGGACCTGATCGGCCGTCGGCTGGTACATCTCGTCGACGATCCGGCCGTCGGCGAGGTACAGCACGCGGTCCGAGTACGAGGCCGCCACCGGGTCGTGCGTCACGATCACGATGGTCTGGCCGAGCTCGTCCACCGAGCGGCGCAGGAAGCCCAGCACCTCGGCGCCCGCCCGGGAGTCGAGGTTTCCGGTCGGCTCGTCCCCGAAGATGATCTCGGGCCGCGCGGCGAGTGCCCGCGCCACCGCGACGCGCTGCTGCTGGCCGCCGGAGAGCTGGCTGGGCCGGTGCTTGAGTCGGTCGGCGAGTCCGACGGTCTCCACGACCTGGTCGAGCCAGCCCTTGTTCGGCTTGCGGCCCGCGATGTCCATCGGCAGGGTGATGTTCTCTATCGCGTTCAGCGTCGGCAGCAGGTTGAACGCCTGGAAGATGAACCCGATCCGGTCCCGGCGCAGCTGTGTGAGCTTCTTGTCCTTGAGCCCGGTGATCTCGGTCTCGTCGAGGTGGATCTGGCCACTCGTCACGGTGTCGAGTCCGGCGAGGCAGTGCATCAGCGTGGACTTGCCGGACCCCGAGGGGCCCATGATCGCGGTGAACTGCCCCCGCGCGATGTCCACGTCGACGTGGTCCAGGGCGACGACCCGGGTCTCCCCGGACCCGTACGCCTTGACGACCTGCCGCGCCCGCGCGGCAACGGCCGTACGCCCTCCAGTGCCCCCGTGCCTGGGAATGGTCACAGCCGATGTCACGGTGTATCTCCTATGTCGGTCAGCGGATGAAGTGCTCTTCGCTACGTCGGTAAGTCTGGTGGCGGGGGGTGGTCCGGCGCGCTGGTGCCCAGCGCAGTCTTCTACGGGGGAAAACCCCACCCCCGTGGGTCCGGTCCACCGCCCTCAGCGGCATAAAGCCAGGTTAAGGACGGCCTCGCCCCGTCTCGTCCTCCGCCGGTACGAACGCCCCCCGAGCCCTAGTGGGGAGAGACCCCTAGGGGCAGTCCACCCTTCGGTGGAGTCCCTCTCGGGGTTGCCTCCACCCTCGGTCCCAGTCAGCGTCCACCCTCCCGCTACGTGAAGGTCAAGTGAGATGGTGGGGGACGGCGGATAGTTGCAGGGGGAACCGATCAGGGGAGGCGCTCCAGTGGGCCAGGGGGACACCGGAATACGGGCCGCGGCGACGGAGCAACCAGCGGCCTCACGCAGCCGCAGGGGTGCCGTCGTCGCCGCCCTGATGCTCTCCATGGCGCTGGCCGCGCTCGACTCCACCATCGTCTCCACGGCCGTACCGCAGATCGTCGGCGACCTCGGCGGCTTCTCCGTCTTCTCCTGGCTGTTCTCGGGCTATCTGCTCGCGGTGACGGTCACCCTGCCGGTGTACGGGAAGCTGTCCGACACCTTCGGCCGCAAGCCGGTCCTCGTCGCGGGCGCCGCCGTCTTCCTCCTCGGCTCGCTGCTGTGCGCCACCGCCTGGAACATGGCCGCGCTCATCGCCTTCCGGATCGTGCAGGGCCTGGGCGGTGGCGCGTTGCAGGGCACGGTGCAGACGCTCGCCGCGGACCTCTACCCGCTCAAGGAGCGCCCCAAGATCCAGGCCAAGCTGTCCACGGTGTGGGCGACCTCGGCGATCGCGGGCCCCTCCCTCGGCGGGGTTCTCGCCGCGTACGCCGACTGGCGCTGGATCTTCCTCATCAACCTGCCGATCGGCGCGCTGGCGCTGTGGCTGATCGTCCGCCATCTGCACGAGCCGGTACGGGAGTCCTCCGGCCGCCGCCCCCGGATCGACTGGGCGGGCGCGCTGGCCGTCTTCGCCTGCGGCGGTGTGCTGCTCACCGCGCTGGTGCAGGGCGGGGTCGCCTGGGACTGGCTGTCGGCGCCGTCGCTCGCCCTGTTCGGTACGGGACTCGCGCTGATCGGTGCCGTGGTCGTGATCGAACGCCGGGCGGCCGAGCCGATCATCCCCGGCTGGGTGTGGCGGCGCCGCACGATCGCGGCCGTCAACCTGGCGCTCGGCGCACTGGGGTTGCTCATGGTCGCCCCCACGGTGTTCCTGCCCACGTACGCGCAGGCGGTCCTCGGCCTGGCGCCCGTCGCCGCCGGATTCGTGCTCTCCGTGTGGACGTTGAGCTGGCCGGTGTCGGCGGCGTTCAGCCAGCACGTCTACGGGCGGATCGGTTTCCGCAACACCGCGATGCTCGGCATCGGCACCGCGACCCTGATCCTGCTCACCTTCCCCTTCCTGCCCTACCCCGGCGAGCCCTGGCAGCCGGCCCTGCTGATGCTCCTGCTGGGCGGCGCCCTGGGCCTCTTCCAACTCCCCCTGATCATCGGGGTCCAGTCGACGGTCGGCTGGGAGGAGCGCGGCACGACGACGGCGTCGGTCCTCTTCTGCCGCCAGACCGGCCAGACCATCGGCGCGACCCTGTTCGGCGCGATCGCCAACGGGGTGCTGGCCGCGCGGCTCGGCGGCGCCGGGGACCTGGACGCGGTGACGCGGGCGCTGGGCTCGGGCGCGCCCGCCGAGCATGTGCGCCACGCGGTCGCCGACGCGGTCCACGCCGTCTACCTCGGCGCGGCGGGCGCCGCCGCACTCGCCTTCCTGGTCCTGCTGTTCGTGGCACCGCGGCGTTTTCCGGTCCTCAGGAATCCCGGGGACTGAGAAGAGCCGGTCGCCCAGGGCGGCAGGGCCGGAGTGGAACGGTCGGTTAACTCCCGGTGTAAATACGGGTAACACCCCGGGTCGCCGAAGTAAGCGCATACCGACCGCTCAGTTTGGTGAAAGCCTCACGCATACCGGCTACCTGCGAGTAGCGTGCGTGCCTCGCCCACCCCCCAACTCCCTGCGGTCCGCACCGGGCCCGAGCCACGCAAGGAGATCACGGGATGCAAGACGCGTTCTCGTCCCCCGAGCACCAAAGGCGGCACCAGCCGCCGTACGACCCGCTCTACGCACCGCCGCACTCGTCCCCACCCCCGTCCCCGCACCCCTTCCCCCACCACACGTCGCCCGCGCACCTCACCTATCCCTGGCAACCGCAGCCCCAGCCACCCGAGCCCGAGAGAAAGCGACAACCGCGTCACCACGCACTCGGCCGGCACAGCGACATCCGCGTCCTGCGCGGCGCCTACCGCCGGCAACGGCGGGTCGCGACGCTCACCGCGCTCGGCTACTTCACCCTCTTCCTCTTCCTGTCGGCGTTCGCGCCGGGGCTGATGGCGAGCGAAGTCTCCGGCGGACTGCCGACCGGACTGCTGCTCGGCCTGCTCCAGGTGCCGGTGACCTGCCTGGCGATCGGGCTGTACGAGTACACCGCGCGCCGGCGCGTCGACCCGATCGCGGACCGGATCCGCCGGCAGACCCAGCTGGACGCGAAGCGGGAGGCGGCCCGATGAGCCGGGTGTCCGAGGTGACCGCCCTGACGAGCATGGTCGGGTTCAGCAGTTCCGCGCGGGCCATGTCACTGGTGGCGTTCACGGCCGTCGCCACGATCACGCTGCTGCTGTGCGTGATGACCGGACCGGACCGCGACGACCTCGACGAGTTCTACACGGGCTACGGCTCCCTGTCGCCGATGCGCAACGGCCTCGCCATCGCCGGGGACTACATCTCCGCCGCGACCGTCCTCGGCACCGGCGGCGTCATCGCCCTCGCCGGGTACGACGGTGTCGTCCTCGCCCTCAGCACCGCCCTGTCGCTGATGCTGCTGATGTTCCTGCTGGCCGAACCGCTGCGCAACGCGGGCCGGTTCACCATGGGCGACGCGCTCGCACGACGGATGCCGGGGCGCGCGGTACGCATCACGGCGTGCGCCGCGACCCTCGTCGCCCTGCTGCCGCTGATGCTGGTCCAACTCGCCGGCGCGGGCGATCTGCTGGCCTTCATCCTCGGCTTCTCCAGCGACTCCCTCAAGACCGGCTGCATCATCGGCCTCGGCACACTGATGATCAGCTACGCGGCGATCGGCGGCATGAAGGGCACCGCCCTCATCCAGATCCTGAAGATCGTGATGCTGCTCGGCTCGGGCACCGTGGTCTCCGCCCTCATCCTGCAGCGCTTCGGCTGGGACCCCGGGGCCCTGTTCGACACCGCCGCCCGCAACAGCGGCGTCGGAACCGCGTTCCTGCACTCCGGCCTGCAGTTCGCGGGCGGACCCAACCCCCGTATCGACATGATCAGTTCGGAGCTGACCGTGGTCCTCGGCGGCGCCTGCCTGCCGCACATCACCATGCGCATGTACACCGCGGGCAGCGCCCGTCAGGTCCGCCGCTCGATGTCCTGGGCGGTGCCCTGCGTGGCCGTCTTCGTGCTGGTCATCACGGTCGTCGGGTTCGGGGCCACGGCGCTGATCGGACGGCCCGTGATCGCGGCCGCCGACCCGCAGGGCAACACGGCGTACCTGCTGGGATCCAGGGCCGCGTTCGGACCGGACGTGTCGACGGCCGAGACCCTCCTCTTCACGACCGTGACGACAGCGATCTTCCTCACGCTCCTCGCCTCGGTCGCCGGCATGATCCTCGCCTGCGCCAACTCCCTCGCCCACGACGTGTTCGCCGGGCGGATCCGGGAGCTGTCCCCGCGCCGCGAGATGACCCTCGCCCGCGTCTCCGCGCTCGCGGTCGGCGCACCGGCGATCCTGCTCGCCACCTTCGTCCAGCACCGCAGCCTGCAACCCCTGGTCACGCTGTCGTTCTGCCTGGGCGCCTCGGCCATAGCGCCCGCGCTGGTCTACGGCCTCTTCTGGCGCCGCTACACCCGCACGGGCCTCCTGTGCACCCTCATCGGCGGAACGCTGACCGTCCTGATCCTCATGACCGGCACCAACCTGGTCTCCGGCTCCCCCACCTCGGCCTTCCCCGAAGCCGACTTCAACTGGTTCCCGTTCACCACCACCGGCCTCGTCTCCATTCCCCTGGGCTTCGCCTACGGATGGCTGGGGACGGTGATCTCCGGGCGCCGCAAGGCGGAGGAACAGCGCAGACAGTACGAGGCGGTGGAGGGGTGGATCCTGGCGGGGGCGGTACGGAGAACGCCGTAAGAGCAGCGCTACTCCACCGGTGCCCGCCCGGTCAGCGTCATGAGACTCGTGCGCACCTCTTCCATCTGCGCCCGTACGTCGTCCCACCGCTCCCCGTGCTCGCGCAGCACCCGCTCCGTCTCCCGAACGATCCGCTCCTCACGAACACGGGCCTCGGCCAACACCTCAGCGGCTCGTGCCATCGCGCCTTCCTGCTCGAGCCTGGCCGCCTCCTCGGCCTCGGCCAACACACGCTCGGCCTCGGCCAACGCGGCCTCGGCGCGCACCCCCCGCTTCACGTGGTGCGCGTCGAGCCCGGCCGCCCGCTCCACCGCCGCACGCTCCGCCTCCTCCCAGCGCTCCGCGTGTTCCCTCTCCTGGTCGCCGAGGAAGCCTTCGGTGCGCTGCCGCACCTCGCGCAACGCCGCCAGCACCTCCCCCCGGCCCTCCTTGACCGCGCGACGGGCGGCGATCCGCATCTCGTCGGCCTCGGCGCGGGCGGCGAGGAGACGGTGCCGGGCGCGCTCCTCGGCCTCGCCGCGCAGCTCGTCGGCGTACGCCTGCGCCGCCTCACGCATCCGCCGCCCCTCCGCCTCGGCCTCCTCGACGGCCAGCCCGGCCGCGCTCCGCGCGTTCTCGCGCACCGCCGCGGCCTCCTCCTCGCCGAGCTCGCGAATCCGGCAGGCGCGCTCGCCGAGCGTCTCGTACGTCTGCGGGGCCAGCCGCGCCACGACCTCCCGCAGCCGCCCGACCTCCGCGTCCATCTCCTTGGCCAGGACGGTCAGCCGGGCGGCCCGTTCCCAGGCGGTGTCGCGGACCCGCGAGAGCGCAGCGAAGTACGCGTCGACCTGCTCGGGACGGTAACCGCGTCCCCGTACGGTCACGAAGCCGTGCGGCGACACCGATGCGCTGCTCATCCCTGGGCCCCTCTCCACTGTGCGACGTACAACACGATGTGGCGCACATCTTGGTGGATCAGGCGTAAGTGTTCATAACGCGACACTCCGCGCATTTGTAGCGGTCAGTCGCGTAAAAAAAGGGTTGGACCCGGTCGTACGACCGGGTCCAACCCTTTCGGCTCCCTGACGGACGCTCAGCGCCGCATCACAGCAGGCCGTCCCACATCTGCTCCAGCAGCACCGACCACCAGCTCTCCGGCGAGCCGAGCGCCGCCGGGTCGAGCGAGGCGAGCTGCGCCTGGAAGTCGACGGTCCAGCGGCCCGCCTGCTCCTGGTTGAGCCCGAACCGCAGCCGCCACATCCGGCCGAGCAGAGCCAGACAGCGCGCGAACTCGGGCAGCCCCGTGTTCACGAACTGCGGCGGCACCGAGGCACCGCCCGGACCCGCCTCCACCGGCACGGCCACGATGTTCGCGGTGCCGTACTGGACACAGATCGCCTTGCCGAAGTCACTGCCCATGACGAGGTACGAGCCCGCGTCCGCGGCCGGCTGCACCCCACGCTCCTGCGCCAGCTCGGCGAGCGTCGGCACCGGACGGCCCGGCTGCGCCTGCGCCCAGAAGAACGGGCCCATGTCGACCGGCAGTCCGGCCACCACCAGCGTGTGCGCCACGATGTTCGGCACACCCTGCCGCGACACCGCGGCCTGCTCGAACCGGAACAGACCAGGCCCGAACGCCGCCGCCAGCTCCTGCCCGATCGCCTCCGGCGGAACCGGCGGCGCGGGCTGCACCGGCGGAATCGGCGCCCGCACCGGCGCCGGACGCGCGGGACCGTCCGCCACCTGGTGCAACTCGCCCTGGTGCGCGAGGAGCTGGTGCATACCCTGCTGGCGGCTCGCGTGATCCGTGCCGTACGGCGCGATGCTGGTGATCCGCGCCTGCGGCCAGCTCTCCCGGATCATCCGCGCGCAGTACGCGCCCGGCAGCTCGCACGACTCCAACTCCGTGTGCAGCTCCAGAACTTGCTGCGGCGGCACGTTCATCGCGCGCAGCTCGTGCAGGATCTGCCACTCCGGGTGCGGGGTCCCCGGCGCCGAGCGCCGGATCAACTGCTGCTCGGAACCGTCCTGCGCGCGGTAGCGCAGTACGGCCTGATACCCCGGCCCGACGGTCGGCTGACCGGCCTGCGGGTAGCCGTACGCCGGAGGCTGCTGCCCCGGGGGCATCGGCTGACCGGGCATCGGCTGTCCAGGCATGGGTTGTCCGGGCATGGGTTGTCCCGGCATCGGCTGTCCCGGCATCGGCTGCGGCGCGCCCGGAGGCATGCCAGGGGCCTGCGGGGGCGGCGGTACACCGGGACCGGCGACCGGAGGACCGGCCGGAGGACCGGCCAGCATGGTGGCGGCGTGGTGGACACCGCCCGGGGGCGGGGTGCCCGGAGGCTGCGGAGCACCGGGCGCACCAGGTGCACCGGGCGTACCCGGAGGCTGGGGCGCGCCGGGAGCACCCGCGGGCGGACCCGCCAGCATGGTCGCGGCGTGATGGACACCCCCGGGAGGCGTACCACCCGGAGGCTGCGGAGCGCCGGGCGCGGCAGGCGCACCAGGAACCCCTGGCCCGTTCGGGCCGAGCTGCGAGACGAGCTGCGTCGGTACGTACCCACCCGCCGGGGTGCCCGGAGCACCGGGCCCGGACGACGGGGGCGGCGGGGCGCTCCCCGGCCGCACACCCGGTACGCCCGGGGCGCTCGGCGGAGGCGGCGCGCTCATGCCACCACCCCGCGCGCCCCTCGGCGGCGCCTGCGCCTTGCTGGTCGCGGCGTCGGCGATGTCACCGGCGTTCGGCGGCAGCGGCCGCGGCGGCGCGACGGGGGCCTGCCCCTGCGGGTACCCGTACCCGGGCGCACCGGGCGGGGGCGAGCCCTGCGGAACACCGGGAGGCGGAGGGGGAGGAGGAGGCGTGCCGGGAGCACCGCCGGGCCCCTGCGGGTAGCCGTACGCGGCCGGCGGTCCGGAAGGAGGCGTGCCCTGCGGAACACCAGGAGCCGGCACACCAGGAGGCGGCGTGCCCGGTGTGCCCGGCGCACCCGGGCCTGCCTGTGGGTAGCCGTACGCCGGCGGGGCCGTGCGGTCGTCGACCGCGGGCGCCTGTGCCGTGCGCGGGAGTTGACTGCCGCCGGACATCAGAGCCGTCTTGGCGTCCGGGGCCACACCGGGCGGCGCACCCGGACCCGCCTTGTCGTCGACGTCGGTCAGCGGCGGCGCGAACACGGTCGCCGGCAGCGGCACGGAACGGTCCTCGCCCCCGTCCCCGGCGGTGTCCGTCCCCGCCCACGGAGTCGCCGAAGCGGGCACGCCCGGCGCCCCCACGGCATCCCGCGGACCCGCGTCCCGCTCGTCACCGGCCGCGGCGGCGGGCCACGGCGGCGGCGCGTCCGAAGGAGAAGAAGGAGCGGGAGGAGCGGGAGGAGAAGACGGAGAGGGGGTCATCGAACCGCCCGCCGCGGAAGCCCCGTTGGCATGGGAACCCGCGTGGGAACCCGCGCCGGAACCCGCACCGAGGCCGCCCCCGGTACCCGCGCCATGGGCACCGCCGGCCGTCGCACCCGCCCGCCGATCCGGAATACCCAGCTTGTCCGCCGCCTCCTGCAACCACTCCGGAGGGCTCAGCAAGAACGACGTCTGGTTCAGATCGACCCGTGCCGGAGGCGCCGGGGCCGCTTCCGGGGACGCCTGCGGCACCCCGTACTCCTCCTCGTACCGGCGGATCACCTCACCGACCGGCAGCCCGGGCCAGAGCGTCGCCTCCCCGCTGTCCCGCGCGATGACGAGCCGCTGCGCGCCCCCGTCGGAACGCGGACCGTCGACGCGGTCCTCGGCCCACACCACGAACCCGAGTTCGAACTCCCGCACCCGCACCTCACGGTGCTGGTACCCGGGCACCTCGCCGTTGATCCACTCTTCCGCGCGCTCCTGCGCCTGCGCGAAGGTCACCATCGGACGTTCACTCCCCCAGGGAAGAGACGGGAACGGCGCGCGCGAAGCCACCGTCCACCATCAGGTTCGCCACCGTCTCCAACTCCGGCGGATTGCCCGCGAGTCGGGACAGGAACTGGTCGAAGTCGGCGCCGCAGGGCAGCAACAGCCGCTGCACACGCTCGGCCGGCGGCCAGGCGTCCTGGTCGCGGGCATCGTCGTACGCGCAGAACCAGACCGAGCCGATCGCGTCACCCTTCACCTTGACGGCGAGCAGGCCGCCCTGCACGAATCCGACGCACAGATAATCCTTGGTCAGATGGTCGCGCAGGCACTTGTTGATGTAGACGAGGTCGTTCACGGCGGCTTCCTCGCGCACCGTGAAGAACGGCTGGTCCACCAGCAGACCCAACTCCGCGTCGAGCGCGGCACCGACCGGCGCGCACCCGCCCGCGGCCTTCAGGAAGGACCGATAGGCACCCGGCAGCCGATAGCCGAGATCCTCCTCGACCCCGAGCACCTGCTGCTCGCTCACCGCGACCGACGACTTCGGCAGCCCGAAGTGCGCGGGCCGCGTGTCCTGCAACGGACGCGTCCCCCGCTTGCCGTGATCGACGGCCGCCGTCGCGATACCGCCGTGATGCCGCAACAGCGCCTTGACCTCCACGGGGACGAGCTCCATCCGCCGCGTACCCCGCACGTGGTGCCAGGTCCAGCCATGCGGAGTGGCCACGGGCGGAATCGTGTCCCACAGGTCGTGCCCCGCGGTGGCGAGCGCGGCGTTCGCCGACACATAGTCCGTCAACCGCAGTTCGTCCACGCCGAAACCCTCCGGGGGCTCGGCGATCTCCGCGGCCGCACGCGCGTACGGCGAGAAGTCGGGGTAGCCGTGCGCGTCGACCCGCACACCCCTGGGGTGGCGAGCGGCCCGGACCGGATCCGGGAAATGCACGACCTGCCCGGCGTAGGCCGCGTTCGGCGGCGCGGCTTGCTGCCCGAGCCGACCTGTCGTCATGGCGGTTGCCCCCTGCGGCGTTCTCAATAGCTGTTTGGATCGCGGATATCGACAGCCTATGCGGTTGGAAGACACCGGTCACCGGGCCTCCGGTTCCGTGACCTGCCGTCACCCCGCCGTGACGGTATGACGAAGCCCGGGCGTGTCGCGCGCCCCAGCTACCGCACCCGCCACGCCATTTGGCAGTCTGTAGCCGCATCGGGGGATGCATGGGAGGGAAGAACGATCATGAACGCGACACATACGGGCACGTCCGGGGACCCGCGCGTCGGCTGGAGCAGCGCCGAAGCGGCCCACGCACCCACCCTCCTGCACCGCCGCGACGGCATACTTCCCACCGTCGCCGCCGCCCTCTCCGTACGCGGCGCCACCCTCACCGGCACCGCCGCCCGCGGCGACCAGCCGCCCGCCCTTCACCCGCTGGTCCAGGACTTCCTCGACACCCTCACCAGCGCGCAACGCGACCGCTTCACCGGCCGCTGCGCCGAGGCGATCCTCATCTCCCGGCACATCGCCACCGCCGACGCCACCCGCAGCAAACGCGCCGCCCGCAAGCCGATGACCAACGGCGAGGCACGCAAAGCCCTCAAACAGGCCAAACTCACCGCACGCCGGATCCGCGAGGACGGCGACCCGCTGCACGGCAGCTTCGCCGCACCCTGCCGCGCCTGCACGGCGCTCAGCGACCACTTCGGCGTCCGCGTCGTCGACCCGACCGCGACGACCGGCGGCTCCTGAACTCCCCCATCCCCGCACCCGTACGTACGGCGCCCCCGCCGGCGCGCCGATGTCCCGACCCTCGACGAACGAAGGGCAGATGCACCCCGACCGCTCCTCCACCACACGCTTCCCCGTACCCGTGGACGCCGCGCTGCGCTCCGCGGGGTGGCAACCCGGGCGCTGGGACATAAAGCAGGCCGAGTACTGGGCCGACGCGCTACGGAGCCACGAGTCGTCCGCGGGACACCGGCACGCCGTGTTCCCCGCGGCGGTGGAGGCGTGGGCGGAATTCGGCGGACTGCACGTGAAGCCCTCCGGGCCCGGCCGCCAGCTGGCGCCGACCGCACTCCACTTCGACCCCCTGCACGGCCTCCACATGGCCCGCACCCTCGGCGACCTCGGCCGCGCCCTGGACACCGAGGTCTGCCCCCTCGGCGAGGAGTCCGACTCCCGCGCCCTGCTCGCCATCGACTCCGAGGGCCGCGTCTACGCACTCGACCACACCGGCGACTGGTACCTGGGCCCCGAGATCGACACCGCCCTCACCACCCTCCTGTCCGGCATCGCCCCCGTCCGCCTGACCGCGGGCTGACGGCCGGCCGGCCCCCAGGGAGGGTTCTTCCGCTGCGGACCGGTGGGGGCTGGTCGCGCAGTTCCCCGCGCCCCTAAGAGCCTCCAGCCCGTCCGGCGTTTGAGGACGAGGCCGGTCAGGCCGACAGGGGGCCGGGGGCGAAGCCGGTCAGGCCGACAGGGGGCCGGGGGCGAAGCCCCGGCCCAGGGGCGCGGGGAACTGCGCGCTCAGCCCCCACCCACCCGCAGCCGACAACCGCACCCCCCGAAGGGCCTACGCCGGAATCACCGCCGACACCCGGAACCCACCCGAATCCGTCGGCCCGGACACGAACACTCCCCCCAGCGCGGCAACCCGCTCCTTCATACCCACCAGGCCGTTACCACCACTGGGCAGATGCATGGCCGACGCCGACCCCGGCTCCGGCGGACACTCGTTCTCGACCTGCATCGCGATCTCCGCGTCGCGATGAGCGAGCCGAACATGCGTCTTCGCCCCCGCCGCATGCTTGTGCACGTTGGTCAGAGCCTCCTGAACCACCCGGTACGCCGTCTGCTCGATCTCCGCCGCGTACCCCCGGGTGTCACCCTCCACCGAGAGATCCACCACCATCCCCGCAGCCGCCGACTGCCCGACCAACTCGTCCAGCTCGGCAAGACTCGGCCCCTCGGCCCCGTCATCGACCGCCCGCGAGGCCGCCGCGGCCGCCACCCCCACGGCCGCCAACGGCACCGCCCGCACCCGCACGGACGACAACCCGTCCCCCGTACGCAGCACACCCAACATCTCGCGCAACTCCGTCAACGCCTGCCGCCCCATGTCCCCCACCAGCGCGGCGTTCTTCACGGCCTTCTCGGGATCCTTCCGCGCCACGGCCTGCAACGCCGCCGCGTGCACCACCATCAACGACACCCGGTGCGCCACCACGTCGTGCATCTCCCGCGCGATCCGTGTCCGCTCCTCGTTGCGCGCCCACTCCGCCCGCTCCTCGGCCCGCTCGGCGAGCAGCTGCAACTCCCGCTCCAACGAGTCCGCCCGCTCCCGCAGGCTCTCCATCAGCCGCCGCCGCGCCCCCACGTACAACCCGAGCAGCACGGGCGGCGCGGTCATCCCGATCGCGGTCGTGATGGAGACGAACGGAACGAACCAGTCCCCCATCGTCACGTCCCCGCGGACCATGCCCTGGTGCGCACGCACGAACGTGACGATCAGCATCCCCGCGAAGGACATCCCCGCGAGCGCCCCGATGATCCGGCGCGGCAGCTCGGACGCGGCCAGCGTGTACAGCCCGACGAGTCCCATCAGGAACCCCATCTGGGCCGGCGTGATGGCGATCGACACCAGCACGACCGCGATCGGCCAGCGCCGGCGCAACAGCAGCACCGAGCCGGCGACCAGTCCGAACCCCACGCCCACCGGAACCGGCAGGCCCGCGTCGCGCGCGAACGGAATCCCCTCGATCGCGCACTCCACCGCCGACGCCGACGCGAGGCTCGCGTCCAACACCGCACTACGCCATCTGACCCACCACCACGGCCCGGTACCGGCCGCGGTGTGCTCTTCCCCCGTCGTGGTCATGCCTCCAGCCTACGTTCGCACCCCGCCCCATTTCCGGTGACTTTCACCTCCTGGCCTCCACCACACCCCGCAATCGAACAGAAGCGAAACCCACCAATATCCCTCGAACTGCTGATTCACTCCCCGTTCGCCCACGGAAGATCGCATTCCGCCCGGACGGTATGCCCATGGCACATCCACAGAACAAGTACGCGGATTTCGAGACCCTGCGCGAACGAGCGACCACGCTGCGCCGGGCGGGACTGAGCCTCCGGCAGATCCGGGACGAACTTCAGGTCCACAACAAGGAGACCCTCCAACGCCTCGTCGCGGGCGAGCCGCCCCCGGAGTGGACGAAGCGCCCGAACGCGAAGGACGACCTGCGGGACAGGGCCCGAGAGCTGCGGGGGCAGGGCTGGACGTACAACGAGATCCAGGCGGAGCTGGGCTGCTCGAAGAGTTCGGTTTCGCTGTGGGTGCGGGATCTGCCCCACCCGGAACCACGCTGCACCCCGGAGGAACAGCGAGCCCGCATGAACGCGGGGCTCGCACGACTGCGCGCCGAGCAGGACCGGGTACGCGAGGAGACCCCGACGTGCCCGCCGCCGAGCGCTTCTGGGCGGATCACGTCGGGGCCGACGGCAGCTCCTTCAACAAGAGCACACTCAAGAAACACAACCCGAAAACGGTCCGCAAGAACGTCGGCGACAACTACAGGGGGTGCCTCGTGATCCACGTTCTCCAGAGCGCCGATCTGTACCGTCGCATCAAGGGCGCCTGGTACGGCATAGTGTTGGGTGCCGACTCGGCGACCTGACCAAATGTCCGGTTTAGTCGAGTTTCATCCCCCGTGGTGTAATTGGCAGCACTGTGGCTTTTGGTGCCATCTGTCCGGGTTCAAGTCCTGGCGGGGGAGCAACGTGCAGCTCGGGCCCTGACAGCTCTGTCAGGGCCCGCTCTCATGTCACTGCTGATACGCCCCGGTATCCTGCGGATGTCCACACCCCAGCCATCCGAAGCCGAAGGGCATATCAGTGAGCGTCAATCCTCCGGCAGCCGTCGTCGTTCTCGCAGCGGGTGAGGGCACCCGTATGAAGTCGGCCACACCCAAGGTCCTGCACGAACTGTGCGGCCGCTCCCTGGTCGGCCATGTGCTCGCGGCCGCGCGCGCGTTGGAGCCCGAGAACCTGGTCGTCGTGGTGGGTCACGCCCGCGAGAAGGTCACCGCGCACCTCGCCGAGATCGACCCCGGCGTACGGACGGCCGTACAGGCCGAACAGAACGGCACCGGCCACGCCGTACGGATGGGCCTGGAAGAGCTGGGCGGCGTCGTCGACGGCACGGTCGTCGTGGTCTGCGGCGACACCCCGCTGCTCAGCGGCGAGACCCTGCGGCAGCTCGCCGCCACCCACACCTCCGACGGCAACGCCGTCACGGTGCTCACCGCCGAGGTCCCCGACGCCACCGGCTACGGCCGCATCGTGCGGGACGGCGCCAGCGGCGCGGTCACCGCGATCGTCGAGCACAAGGACGCGAACGAGTCGCAGCGCGCGATCCGTGAGATCAACTCCGGGGTCTTCGCCTTCGACGGGCAGCTCCTCGCGGACGCGCTCGGGAAGGTGCGGACGGACAACAGCCAGGGTGAGGAGTACCTGACCGACGTCCTCGGGATCCTGCGCGAGGCCGGGCACCGGGTCGGGGCGGCCGTCGCCGGCGACCACCGCGAGATCGCCGGTATCAACAACCGCGTCCAGCTCGCCGAGGCCCGCCGCATCCTCAACGACCGCCTGCTCACCGAGGCCATGCTCGCCGGAGTGACCGTCGTCGACCCCGCCTCGACCTGGATCGACGTGACCGTCACCTTCGAGCAGGACGCGATCGTCCACCCGGGCACCCAGCTCCAGGGCGCCACACACCTCGCCGAGGGCGCCGAGGTCGGCCCCAACTCCCGCCTCAAGGACACCACGGTGGGCGCGGGGGCCCGCGTCGACAACACCGTCGCCGACAGCGCCGAGGTCGGGCCGCGGGCGAGCGTGGGTCCGTTCGCGTACCTGCGTCCGGGCACGCGCCTCGGTCTGAAGGCCAAGATCGGCACGTACGTGGAGACGAAGAACGCCACGATCGGCGAGGGCACCAAGATCCCGCACCTGTCCTACGTGGGCGACGCGACGATCGGCGAGTACTCGAACATCGGTGCGGCGAGCGTCTTCGTGAACTACGACGGGCAGGAGAAGCACCACACCACCGTGGGCTCCCACTGCCGTACCGGTTCGGACAACATGTTTGTGGCTCCTGTCACGGTCGGGGACGGCGCTTACACCGCGGCGGGCTCCGTGATCACCAAGGACGTACCCCCCGGTTCGTTGGCCGTGGCCCGTGGCCAGCAGCGGAATATCGAGGGTTGGGTGGCCCGCAAGCGTCCCGGAAGCGCGGCCGCGAAGGCGGCGGAGGCGGCCTCCCGGGAGCCGGAGGGCGAGGCCTGACCGGAAACAGGTGCCTCTGACACGGCGTACCGTGATAAGTGCACACCTCGCATAAATGCGCACCCGTACCCCCAGCTGAGAAGGCTTCTCGCACTCCGGTTGAGAAGGCTTCTCACGCCCCAGCTGAGACACCTCTGAGGAGACAGTGCTGTGACCGGGTTCAAGACGACCGGCGAGAAGAAGATGATGTTCTTCTCCGGCCGCGCCCACCCCGAGCTTGCCGAGGAGGTCGCCCATAAGCTGGGTGTCGGGGTTGTCCCGACGAAGGCCTTCGACTTCGCCAACGGTGAGATCTACGTCCGCTACCAGGAGTCCGCGCGCGGCGCCGACTGCTTCCTGATGCAGAGCCACACGGCTCCCATCAACAAGTGGATCATGGAGCAGTTGATCATGATCGACGCTCTGAAGCGGGCCTCCGCTCGGAGCATCACCGTGATCGTGCCCTTCTACGGTTACGCGCGGCAGGACAAGAAGCACCGTGGACGTGAACCGATCTCGGCGCGTCTGATCGCCGATCTGATGAAGACGGCGGGCGCCGACCGGATCCTCACGGTCGACCTGCACACCGACCAGATCCAGGGCTTCTTCGACGGCCCGGTCGACCACCTCTTCGCGCTGCCGATCCTGGCGGACTACGTGGGGGCGAAGGTCGACAAGTCGAAGCTCACCGTCGTCTCCCCGGACGCCGGCCGGGTGCGCGTCGCCGACCGCTGGTGCGACCGTCTGGACGCGCCGCTGGCGATCGTGCACAAGCGCCGCGACAAGGACGTCGCCAACCAGGTCACCGTCCACGAGGTCGTGGGTGACGTGAAGGGCCGCGTCTGTGTCCTCGTCGACGACATGATCGACACCGGTGGCACGATCTGCGCCGCCGCCGACGCCCTCTTCGCGCACGGCGCGGAGGACGTCATCGTCACGGCCACGCACGGTGTGCTCTCCGGCCCGGCGGCCGACCGTCTGAAGAACTCCAAGGTCAGCGAGTTCATCTTCACGGACACCCTGCCGACCCCGGGCGAGCTGGAGCTCGACAAGATCACGGTCCTGTCGATCGCGCCGACGATCGCCAACGCGGTCCGTGAGGTCTTCGAGGACGGCTCGGTGACGAGCCTGTTCGAGGAGCACTAAAGATCCTTTTGGGTGTGGCCTCCCTGCCGAGTAGACTGCCCAAGTTGCTCGGCGAGGGAGGCCGCACTTTTTTGTGCGGCGGTCCGTTATCGACGCGCTCTTCGTAGCAGGCCGATTGTTTGGCCGGGTGACCACCTTCCCCAGATTTCTACGAGGAGTGCACATGTCCGAGGTCAAGCTCGCCGCCGAGACCCGCACCGAGTTCGGCAAGGGCGCCGCCCGCCGCATCCGCCGTGACAGCAAGGTTCCCGCCGTGGTCTACGGCCACGGTGCCGAGCCCGTCCACATCACGCTGCCGGGCCACGAGCTGCTGCTCGCCCTGCGTACCCCGAACGTCCTGCTCTCCCTGGACATCGAGGGCAAGACCCAGCTGGCGATCCCGAAGGCCGTGCAGCGCGACGCCATCAAGGGCTTCCTCGAGCACGTCGACCTGCTCCTCGTGAAGCGCGGCGAGAAGGTCACCGTCGAGGTCTTCGTGCAGACCGAGGGCGAGCTCGCCCCGGGCAGCTTCCTGCTCGAGCACGTGCTGAACACCCTCACGGTCGAGGCCGAGGCCACCCACATCCCGGAGTCGGTCACCGTCTCCATCGCGGGCCTGGAGGCCGGTGCCTCCATCCACGCCAAGGACATCCCGCTGCCCAAGGGCACCACGCTGGCGATCGACGAGGACGCGGTCGTCCTGCAGGTCCTGTCCGCCCAGGCGGAGGAGCCCTCCGAGGGCGAGGCCGCGGGCACCGAGGCCGCCGAAGCCTGATCGGCCTGATTCCCCCGGAATCTTCATCTGTGTCAGCCGCCGCTCCCCTCAGGAGCGGCGGCTGCCGCGTATCAAGGACACATGGGAGACACCGACGTGACGACCGATGCGGGCGCCCCCTGGCTGATCGTGGGCCTCGGCAACCCGGGCCCCGAGTACGCCATGAACCGGCACAACGTGGGCTTCATGGTCGCCGACCTGCTGGCGGAGCGGATCGGCGGCAGGTTCAAGCGGGCCGGCAAGGCACAGGCGCAGGTCATCGAGGGGCGCATCGGCCCGCCGGGCCCGGCGAACCGCCGGGTGATCCTGGCCAAGCCGATGTCGTACATGAACCTGTCCGGCGGCCCGGTGACGGCGCTGCGGGACTTCTACAAGGTGCCGACGGCGAACATCGTCGCGATCCATGACGAGCTGGACATCGACTACGGCGTCCTGCGCCTGAAGCTCGGCGGTGGCGACAACGGCCACAACGGGCTGAAGTCGATGACGAAGGCGATGGGCTCCGACTACCACCGGGTGCGGTTCGGCATCGGGCGGCCTCCGGGGCGGATGCAGGTCGCCGACTTCGTCCTGAAGGACTTCTCCTCGGCGGAGCGCAAGGAACTCGGCTACTTCGTGGACCGGGCCTCGGACGCCGTGGAGTGCCTCGTCATCGAGGGGCTGGAGCGGGCGCAGGGCACGTACAACTCCTGAGCGGTTCTCCGGGGCGGTGCCCCGGTTGATCTTCGGGGCGGTCGATGTACACGTACAACTGCCGACTTGTCGCCCGCCAGAACCGACCGGAGTTGACCGGGCGCGCAGCCATGGCCAAGGATCGCCGCCATGCCTGCCGTCGCCGCACATCGAGGCTCCCGTCGGAGCGCACATCCGGCGCTGCGGTTCGGGCGGCTCGCGGCGATGGGTACGGTCGCGGCGCTGATCCTGATCGCGGGCGTCTGGGGTTCCTGGGGCACGGCTCAGCACGTGATGCTGAGCAAGGGCAGGGAGCAGGGGACGATGACCGTGACCGAGTGCTCCGGCCATGTCTGTACGGGGACGTACGCGCCGACCTCGACGGGGTCGCAGGCGCGGGCGCGCGTCACCATCGACGAGGCTGTCGCGGTGCGCAAGGGCCGGACGTACACGGTGACCGTGAAACCCGGCAGCAGCGATGTCGTCCGTAGTGGTCCGGCGGGCGTTCTCTACGCCTGGGTCCCGTTGGGTGGCGCTCTGTTGCTCGCCTCGGTGGTGGTGGCGGGTGGCCTGCGACTGCGGCGGGCGGCGTGGGTGCTGGCGGGGGCGGGGATCGCGCAGCTGACGGCCACGTTCCTGCTTCTGTGACCTGGTCTTGAAATGACGGGTGCCCCCGCGTTCGTAGGAACGTGGGGGCACCCGTCAGTCGCTGTTGTGGGATCAGCCGGTGTTGCGCAGTCCGGCCGCCACTCCGTTGACCGTCAGGAGCAGCGCGCGTGAGAGCAGCGGGTCCGGCTCGGCGCCGGCCGCGGCCTCGTCGCGCTGGCGCTTGAGGAGCGCGACCTGGAGGTAGGAGATCGGGTCCAGGTAGGCGTCGCGGATGGAGAAGGTCTGCTGGAGGACCGGGTTGGTGTCCAGGAGCTCCTTGCCGCCGGTGACGCGCAGTACCTCGCGGACGGTCAGCTCGTGTTCGGCCTCGATGGTGGCGAAGACGTGCTTGAGGTCGTCGGGGACGAGGGTGTCGACGTAGTGGCGGGCGATCCGCAGGTCGGTCTTCGCGAGGGTCATCTCGACGTTGGAGAGGAAGTTCTGGAAGAAGTGCCACTGCTCGTGCATCTCGTCGAGCACGGTGTCTCCTTCCTGCCGCAGGCCTGCCTCGCGCAGGGCCTTGAGGCCGGAGCCGACGCCGAACCAGCCGGGCACGATCTGCCGTGACTGGGTCCAGCCGAAGACCCAGGGGATGGCCCTCAGTCCGTCGAGGCCGGCGCCGCTGTCGGGGCGGCGGGAGGGCCGCGAGCCGAGGTGCAGGTCGGCGAGCTGGTCGACGGGGGTGGCGGCGAAGAAGTACGCCGGGAGGTCCGGGTCCTCGACGAGTCGTCGGTAGGCGTTGTGGGCGGCGTCGGAGACGACGTCCATGGCCGCGTCCCAGCGGGCCAGCGCCTCGTCGGACTGGCGGGGGGCGGTGTGCAGGGCGGAGGCCTGGAGGGTGGCTGCGACGGTGAGTTCCAGGTTCTCGCGGGCGAGCGAGGGCACGAGGTACTTGTCGGAGATGACCTCGCCCTGCTCGGTCACCTTGATCTCGCCCTCCAGCGTGCCCCAGGGCTGCGCGAGGATCGCGTCGTGGGAGGGGCCGCCGCCGCGGCCGACGGTGCCGCCGCGGCCGTGGAAGAGACGCAGGCGTACGCCGTAGCGGTGGGCGACGTCGCGCAGGCGGCGCTGGGCGCGGTGGATCTCCCACTGGCTGGTCGTGATGCCGCCGAACTTCGAGGAGTCGGAGTAGCCGAGCATGACCTCCTGGACGTCCCCGCGCAGCGCCACGAGGCGGCGGTAGGAGGGGTCGGAGAGCATGTCCTCGAGGATCGTGTCGGCGGCCTTCAGCTCGTCCGTCGTCTCCAGGAGCGGGACGATGCCGATCTTGGCCCAGCCGGCGTGCAGGTCGAGCAGGCCGGCCTCCCGCGCGAGTACGGCCGCGGCGAACACGTCGTCGGCGCCCTGGCACATCGAGATGATGTACGACTCGATGACCTCGGGTCCGAAGATCTCCAGAGCCTTCTTGACCGTCCCGAAGACTCCGAGGGTCTTCTCACCGGCGGCGTCGAGGGGCGCGGGGGTCGGGGCGAGCGGGCGACGGGAGCGGAGTTCCTTGGCGAGGAGCTTGGCGCGGTAGTCGCGGGGCATGTCGACGTAGCGCCAGGATTCCTCGCCGAGGCGGTCGAACAGCTGGCCGAGGGCGTGGTGGTGGGCGTCGGCGTGCTCGCGTACGTCCATGGTGGCGAGCTGGAGGCCGAAGGCGGCCAGGGTGCGGATGGTGCGGTTCATCCGGCCGTCGGCGAACAGGGCGCCGCGGTGCTCGCGCAGCGAGGTCTGGATGAGGGTGAGGTCGCGCAGGAGTTCGCCAGTGCCGAGGTAGTCGCGGCCCTCGTCGTGCGGGGTGCCCGTGGCGAGGCGCTGCTTGGTGTTCTCCAGCTTCTGCCGGATGCAGGTGGCCTTGAGCCGGTAGGGCTCCTCGGCGTTGAGGCGCTTGTAGCGGGGGCTGATCTCGGGGAGGCGCTCCAGGTCGCTCTGGAGGGATTCGAGGAGTTCCTCGGTGGCGCCGGTGTAGCGGATGGAGTTGGAGAGGAAGCCGCGGAGTTCGTCGATGACGTCCAGGGCGTCGTTGATGCCGTGTTCGTGCTGGAGGATCAGGACGTCCCAGGTGACGGCCGGGGTGACGTTCGGGTTGCCGTCGCGGTCGCCGCCGATCCAGGTGCCGAAGGTGAGCGGCCGGGTGTCGTCCGGGAGTCGCACACCGACGCGTTCCAGCTCCGCGGTGAGGTCCTCCAGGACGTCGCCCACCGCGCCGGCGTGCAGCTCGTCCAGGTAGTAGATGGCGTTGCGGGCCTCGTCCGCGGGCTCCGGGCGGACCACGCGCAGCTCGTCCGTCTGCCACACCAGGTCGATGTTCTCGGCCAGCCGGGTGTCGTAGCGGCGGCGGTCGGCCTCGATGACGGGGGTCTCGAGGAGCGCGGCGATACGGCGCAGCTTGTTGAGGACCGAACGGCGGGCGGCTTCCGTCGGGTGGGCGGTGAAGACCGGGCGGACGTTCAGGTTCTTGACGGTCTGCTTCAGGTGTTCGGGGTCGGCGTCCTTGAGCCGGTCCGCCGTGCGGGCGAGGAGTCCGCCCTCGGCGGCCCGCTTGGCGCGCAGCTCGCGGCCGCGGTGCACCTGCTCGGTGACGTTCGCCAGATGGAAGTACGTGGAGAAGGCGCGGACCAGCTTGGCCGCGGTCTCCAGTTCGGTGCCGCGCAGCAGCTCGGCGGCTGCCTCGCCGTCCTCGCGGGTCAGGCGGCGGACCTTCTCGACCAGTTCCAGGAGCTCGGGGCCCTCCTGACGGACGAGGGTCTCACCGAGCAGGTCGCCCAGGCGGCGGATGTCGGCGCGCAGCTCGCTGCTGGTCGTCGTGGTCTGGTCGTCGGCACTGCTCACAGGTGCGGCTCCTTGCAGTGTGGAAGCTCGGCTGAAGAGTGTGGAAGCTCGTCTGAAGCTCGTCAGGGAGGGAACCCGGATGGTGGTCGCGCGGCGGGGTGCCGCTTAGGGACGTGGCATCCGGGAAGAAAACAGAACGGACCGCGCTGTCCGACCGAATCCAAGGATAGGTGTCCATGCGGACGCGCAGGCTGTTGGGCTCTTGCCGCCAGGCTGCGCGCTGCCATACTTACGACGCCGTAAGTTACGGATGCGTAGGGCCTCCCGTCAGCTGGCAGGAGGACTCTGAGATCCCGTGACCGGCCACCTCCCCCGCCCTCGAACCCCACAGGGGATGCTCATGCCCACGAGTTCCGACGTGATCGACGACGCCCCGCGGTCGCCCGACGACGCCTCGCTCCCCGCTGCCACGCTGGGTGGCGAGCGGAAGGGGTCACTCGAACAGATCACGCTGCTTCTCTTCATCGCTGTTCCGTTCGTAGCCCTCGTGGCAGCGGTGCCGCTGGCCTGGGGCCGGGGGGTGAGCTGGCTGGACATCGGCCTGCTGGTCTTCTTCTACTACCTGGGTTGCCACGGCGTCACGATCGGCTACCACCGCTATTTCACGCACGGCTCCTTCAAGGCGAAGCGCCCGCTGCGGATCGGGCTGGCGATCGCCGGTTCGATGGCGGTCGAGGGCCCTGTGGTCCGTTGGGTCGCCGACCATCGCAAGCACCACAAGTTCTCCGACGCCGAGGGTGACCCCCACTCGCCGTGGCGCTACGGGGAGACGGTGCCGGCTCTGATGAAGGGCCTGTGGTGGGCGCACATCGGCTGGATGTTCGACCAGGAGCGGACCCCGCAGGAGAAGTACGCGCCGGACCTGGTCAAGGACCCGGCGATCCGCGCGATCTCGCGCCAGTTCATCTACTGGACGATGCTGTCCCTCGCTCTCCCCCCGCTGATCGGTGGTCTGGCGACGATGTCCTGGTGGGGCGCGTTCACCGGCTTCTTCTGGGGTTCGCTCGTCCGCGTGGCGCTGCTGCACCACGTCACCTGGTCGATCAACTCGATCTGTCACGCGGTGGGCAAGCGGCCCTTCAAGTCGCGGGACCGCTCGGGCAACGTGTGGTGGCTGGCCGTGCTCTCCTGCGGTGAGTCCTGGCACAACCTGCACCACGCCGACCCGACCTCGGCGCGGCACGGCGTACAGCGTGGCCAGGTCGACTCCTCGGCGCGGATCATCCGCTGGTGCGAGCAGCTCGGCTGGGCGTACGACGTGCGCTGGCCGTCACGCTCGCGTATCGATTCGAAGCGCAACACGGACGGGTCGGCCTCCCGGGGCAAGACGGAAACCGCTGAAGCGGCATGATTGACGGTGTGGCGACCGACTCCAGCAGCACCCCGAGCAGCAGTGAAAAGCCGCGGCGTGCGCGCCGCACCCGCATGACCGGTGCGGAGCGCCGTCAGCAGCTGCTGGAGATCGGTCGCACTCTGTTCGCGGCGAAGGGCTTCGAGGGGACGTCGGTGGAGGAGATCGCGGCGAAGGCCGGCGTCTCCAAACCGGTGGTCTACGAGCACTTCGGCGGCAAGGAGGGGCTGTACGCGGTGGTGGTGGACCGCGAGATGCGCCGTCTGCTGGACATGGTGACCGGTTCCCTCACCGCCGGTCACCCCCGCGAGTTGTGCGAGCAGGCCGCGTTCGCCCTCCTGGACTACATCGAGGAGTACACGGACGGCTTCCGGATCCTGGTCCGCGACTCGCCCATTCCCCAGTCGACGGGTTCCTTCGCGTCGCTGATCTCGGACATCGCCACCCAGGTGGAGGACATCCTGGGCCGTGAGTTCAAGCTGCGCGGCTTCGACCCGAAACTGGCTCCCCTGTACGCCCAGGCCCTGGTCGGCATGGTCGCTCTGACGGGTCAGTGGTGGCTGGACGTCCGCAAGCCCCGCAAGGCGGAGGTGGCGGCCCATCTGGTGAACCTGGCCTGGCACGGCCTGGACGGTCTGGAGCCGAAGCCGCGTTTGATCGGGCATCGCAAGTCCTAGGACCCGGGCTGTTCCATGGATCCAGGCTGTTCCATGGATCCGAGCTGCTCCACGGACCCGAACGGCTCCAGGGACCCGAGCTGTTCCCAGGATCCGAACGGTTCCGCGGATCCGAGTGGCTCCAGGAACTCCAGTCGGTTGCCGACGGGGTCCTCGGAGTAGAAGCGGCGGTGGCCGGGGAGGTTGTCGTCCCAGGTGGCCTCGGCCTCGTGGGCCCGCAGGCGGGCGGCGAACTCCTCGATGCCGGTGACGCGCAGCCCGGGGTGGGCCTTCTTCGCGGGCCGGAAGTCCTTCTCGATCCCCAGGTGCAGCTGCACGGCCCCCGCCCGGAACCAGCAGCCGCCGCGGGCGGCGAGGACGGGCGGTTTGGGGATCTCGGTCATGCCGAGAACCTCGACGTAGTACACGCGCAGGCGGTCCTCCGAGCCGGGCGGGGCCGCGAGCTGGACGTGGTCGACGGCGGCGAGCATCCGCTCACGCTCCCTTGTGCGCCACGGCGAACAGGCGGCGGAAGGGCAGCACCGTGCCGTACGGGGCGGTGGGATAGGCGTCGCGCAGCAGGTCGCGGTATTCGGTGACGAAGGCGTCGCGGGCCTCCGGGTCGTCGGCGAGGGCCGTCAGCACCGGGCGCAGCCCTGTGCCCTTCACCCAGTCCAGTACCGGATCCTCGCCGGTCAGGATCTGCTCGTACGTCGTCTGCCAGACGTCCGTCTCGCAGCCGAGGCGGGCCAGTCGGTCCAGGTAGACCAGCGGTTCGTGGACGGAGTCCTCGTGTCGCAGGACGTCTTCGAGGCGGTCCTTCCAGCGGGCGGAGGCGGCGAGCTCGCGCATCAGGGCGTGCAGGGGCGCGTCGATGTTGTCGGGGACCTGGAAGGCGAAGGTGCCGCCGGGCGCCAGTGCGGCGATCCAGTCGCGGAACCGCTCCAGATGCCCGGGCACCCAGTGCAGCGCCGCGTTCGACACGATCAGGTCGTACGTCTCCGTGGGCGTCCAGGTCGCCGCGTCCGCGTGGGCGAAGTCGAGGCGTCCGCCGCCGGCCGTGGGGCCCGCGTACGGCTGTGTCCTGGCGAGCATCTCGGGGGAGTTGTCGTACCCGGTGATGCGCGCGGTGGGCCAGCGGTCGGCGAGGAGGACGGTCACGTTGCCGGGGCCGCAGCCGAGGTCGGCGATGCGGGGCGGGGTGCCGGGGAGGTCGGGGACCCGGGCGAGGAGGTCGATGAACGGGCGGGCGCGGTGGCCGGCGTGGCGCAGGTACTGGGCGGGGTCCCAGGTGGGAGTGGTCATGTCTGCTACTTTCCCCTCACATGTATCTCGACGTCAAGAGACTTGATATCAAGAGACTTCATGTCGACACAACCACTACACTGATCGTCATGGAGGACGAGGTCGATCGGCTGGTCGCAGCATGGCGCCGGGAGCGCCCTGACCTCGACGTGGAACCGCTCGAGGTACTCAGCCGGGTGAGCAGGCTCGCCCGGCACCTGGACCGCGCCCGACGGCTGGCGTTCTCCGAGCACAGCCTGGAGCCCTGGGAGTTCGACGTGCTGACCGCACTGCGGCGCGCGGGCTCCCCGTACCAGCTCTCCCCCGGCCAGCTGCTCACGCAGACGCTCGTCACCTCCGGCACGATGACCAACCGCATCGACCGGCTGACGAAGAAGGGCCTGGTGGAGCGCCTCCCGGACCCGAGCGACCGCCGGGGCGTACTCGTGCGCCTCACGGACGAGGGACGCGACCGCGCCGACCAGGCGCTCGCCGGACTCCTCGACCAGGAGCGCGCGATCCTGGCCGAACTCAGCAAGGCGCAGCTCGGTGAACTCGCGTCCCTGCTACGCCAGCTGACCGCCCCGTTCGACAACATCCCCGGCTAGGTCGACGGGCCCGACCCCGGCCCGGCGGGCGAGGGCGACCGCGGCGAGCGTCGAGTGGACGCCCAACTTCCCCAGCACGTTCTGCATATGGGTCCGGACGGTGTGCGGGGAGAGGAACAACCTCTCCGCGACGGCCTTGCGCCCCAGCCCCGCGACCATGCACCGCAGCACTTCCCGCTCCCGCGGCGTGAGCGACTCGACCAGCCGCTCGCTCTCGGTGCGGTGCTTGCGCGCGGCGGTCAACTCCCGCAGGACGCCGGTGAGCAGGGCGGGCGGCAGATGCGTCTCGTCGCGCAGCACACCCCGTATGACGGTCAGCAGCCGCGACAGGGAACAGTCCTTGGCGACCCACCCCGAGGCGCCGGCCTGCAGTGCGAGGGCGGCGCGGCGCGGATCGTCCTTCTCGGCGAGGACGACGATGCGCACGCTCGGCTGCCCCGAACGGACGCCCGCGACCAGCGAGATGCCGTCGACGAGCCCGTCCTCGTTGCCCTCCTGGACCGGTACGGCAGGACGGGCGCCGGGCAGATTGCCGCCCAGGTCGGCGTCGACGAGGAGCACGTCGAATCTGCGGCCCTCCGCGGACGCCCGCTCCAGGCAGCGCAGCGCGGCCGGGCCGCTGCCGGCGGCGGACACGTCGACGTCGGGCTCGGCGGCCAGGGCGGCGGCGAGCGACTCGGCGAAGATGCGGTGGTCGTCGACGACCAGGACACGGATGCGAACCACTGATACCCCCACTGGTCGGGGGACGGACCGGCGCAGGTACGACACCCGAAATGATCCCGAGCCCGCTCGAACTCGGAAAACGGGGTGCCGCAGCCGCACGGCCGCCGCCGTGCTGAAACTGCTACCCCCACTTCGGGCGTCGTACCCGACTGTCTCGCCCCCTGATCAGCACCGGCCCCCACCGGCGCTGTTCACAGGGTACGACCGGGGGCGGGCAGCGGAAGGCAATTTGCAGAACTGATTGGCCGACGCGTTTATGGTGAGCCGTATGTTTCGTATGGAGACAGGAGACGACAAAGACCGGCGTGATCTGCTCCGCCGGCGACTGCGCGACACGAACACACAGGCGTCCCCGATCCTCCGCGCTCTGCGCGGCACCCCCGCCGAACGGGAACTTCCGCTCCACGTCTGGGCCTTGGCCGCCGACGGGGCGCTCGCGGGCGGGCTCGTCGGACACACCTGGACGACGTGGCTGCACGTGACATACCTCTGGGTGGACACGCCCCACCGCGGCGCGGGCCTCGGCGGCCGGCTCCTCGCCGAGGCCGAGCGCCTCGCCCACGAGGAGCGCGGCTGCCGCAACTCCCGCCTGGAGACCTGGGACTTCCAGGCCCCCGAGTTCTACAAGAAACACGGCTACGAAGTCGTATGCGTGATCCCCGACTATCCCCCGGGAATCACGGAATACACCCTGACCAAACGCTTGCCCTGACCAGAACCCCCTCGCCTTCAAGCAACGGTCACCCCGAGGCTCTCAGGGGCGCGGGGCTGTCACATCATGCGGCTCCGCCGCGTGGGCGCGCCCAGCCCCCACGGCCCGCAGACAAAGAACGCACCCAAGCGTCAGCTCAAGCGCCGGGCGCCAGCCGAGGGCACCGCCGGGAAGACCCGAGGAGCCGTATAACCGGCGGAGCCGAACGCCTCGGTCACCGCCTTCGTCACCGTGTCCACATCCGCCGACTCCACCAGCACGATCGCCGAGCCGCCGAAGCCGCCCCCGGTCATCCGCGCACCCAACGCCCCCGCGGCGTTGGCCGTGGCGACCACCAGGTCCAGTTCCTCGCAGGAGATCCGCAGGTCGTCCCGGAGCGAGGCGTGCCCGTCCGTGAGGACCGGACCGATGGCCCGGACTTCCCCGGCGTCCAGCAGCGCGATGACCCGTTCCACCCGGTGATCGTCGGAGACGACGTGGCGGACGTATCGGCGTACCCGCTCGTCCGACAGGCGCGCGAGCGCCGCGTCGAGCTCCTCGTACGCGACATCCCGCAGATGCGAGACCCCGAGCTGCCGCGCGCCCTCCTCGCACCCTTCGCGCCGCTCGGCGTACGCCCCGTCGCCCAGCGCGTGCTTCACCCGCGTGTCGACGACCAGCAGCTCCAGCCCCTGGGAGGCCAGATCGAAGGGAACCTGCCGGATGGACAGATCGCGGCAGTCGAGGTGCAGGGCGTGCCCCTCGGTGCAGCACGCGGACGCCGTCTGGTCCATGATCCCGCAGGGCACGCCGACGAAGTCGTTCTCGGCGCGCTGGGCGAGCCGGGCCAGTTCGGGCCCGGTGAGGCCGAGTTCGTACAGGTCGTTCAGAGCGAGCGCGGTCACGACCTCCAGAGCGGCGGAGGAGGACAGGCCCGCCCCCGTCGGCACGGTCGAGGCGAGGTGCACGTCCGCGCCCGTCACCGCGTGCCCCGCCTCGCGCAGCGCCCACACCACACCCGCCGGGTAGGCGGCCCAGCTGGTGTTGGTCAGCGGCGCCAGCTCGTCGACATGCAGTTCGACGACCGGGCCCTCGATGTCGGCGGAGTGCAGCCGCAGCACCCCGTCCGTGCGCCGCGACACCGCCGCCACCGCAGTGTGCGGCAGGGCGAGCGGCATCACGAACCCCTCGTTGAAGTCCGTGTACTCGCCGATCAGGTTGACCCGCCCCGGCGCCGCCCAGACGCCTTCCGGTGCGGCCCCGTACAGCTCCTCGAACCCCTCGCGAACGCCCACCGAATTACCTACCGCTCCTTGTTCTGAGCGAACGCCCACGCGTCCGCGACGATCCCCGCGAGATCCGCGCGGGACGGGTTCCAGCCGAGCCGCTCGCGCGCGGTCGCCGCCGAGGCGACGAGCACGGCCGGGTCCCCGCCCCGGCGCGGGGCCATGACCTCGGGGATCGGGTGCCCCGTGACCTGGCGGACGGTCTCGATGACCTCGCGGACGGAGAAGCCGTTGCCGTTGCCGAGATTGCAGATGAGGTGCTCACCGGCGGTGGCAGCCTCGACGGACAGCAGGTGCGCCTCCGCCAGGTCCGCCACGTGGATGTAGTCGCGGACGCAGGTGCCGTCCGGCGTCGGGTAGTCGTCGCCGAAGACGGAGATCGCCTCCCGCCGCCCCTGCGCGACCTGGAGGACGAGCGGGATGAGGTGCGACTCGGGGTCGTGGCGCTCGCCCTGCGCCCCGTAGGCGCCGGCCACGTTGAAGTAGCGCAGCGACACCGCGCCCAGTCCGTGGGCCGCCGCCTCGCCGGTGATCATGTGGTCGACGGCGAGCTTGGAGGCGCCGTAGGGGCTGGTGGGCCTCGTCGGCGCGGACTCGACGATCGGGGTCTGCTCCGGCTCGCCGTACGTGGCGGCCGTGGAGGAGAAGACCAGCTTGCGCACGCCCGCCTCGCGCATCGCCGCGAGCAGCGCCATGGTGCCGCCGACGTTGTTGTCCCAGTACTTCTCGGGCTTCACGACGGACTCGCCGACCTGCGAGAACGCGGCGAAGTGCAGCACGGCGTCGTACGAGGAGTCCAGCCACTTACCGGCGTCGCGGATGTCGCCCTCGATGAAGGTGGCCCCCGCCGGGACGCCCTCGCGGAAGCCCGTCGACAGGTTGTCGAGGACCGTCACCTCGTGACCGGCCTCGATCAGATGCTGCGCGACCACGCTGCCGACATAGCCCGCGCCACCCGTGACCAGGTACTTCCCACTCATGAACTCGCTACCTCTCGCAATCGCTGGGCCGCGGCTTCCGGCGGCACGTCGTTGATGAACACGCTCATGCCGGACTCGGAACCCGCGAGGAACTTCAGCTTGCCGGAAGTGCGGCGAATGGTGAAAAGCTCGAGGTGAAGCGCGAAGTCGTCCCTGTTCACGCCCTCGAACTCCGCCAGCGCGCCGAACGGCGCCTGGTGCCAGGCGGCGATGTACGGCGTCGGAGGCTCCCCCTCCCCTTCTTTCCCACCACCCGACCCATCGAAGATCCGGTCGAAGCGCCTCAAGAGTTCCAGATAGACCTGGGGGAACTCTGTGCGCGCCTCTTCGTCGAGCCCGAGCAGGTCGGGCACCCGCCGCTTGGGGTAGAGGTGGACCTCGTAGGGCCAGTGCGCGGCGTACGGCACGAAGGCGACCCATCGCTCGGTCTCCAGGACGATCCGGTCGCCCTCGGCGAGTTCGCGTGCGACGACGTCGTCGAAGAGGTTCTGCCCGCCGGTGGCCTCCTTGTGCGCGGCCAGCGAGCGCAGCATCAGGGCCGTACGCGGGGTGGTGAACGGATAGCCGTAGATCTGCCCGTGCGGATGGCCGAGGGTGACGCCGATCTCCTCGCCGCGGTTCTCGAAACAGAAGACCTGTTCGACGGAGGAGAGGTGGGACAGCTCCGCCGTGCGGTCCGTCCACGCCTCCAGGACGAGCCCCGCCTGCTCCTCGGTGAGGTCGGCGAAGGACGCGTCGTGGTCGGAGGTGAAGCAGACGACCTCGCAGCGCCCGGAGTCGCCGGCGAGCGAGGGGAAACGATTCTCGAAGACGACGACGTCGTACGAGGAGTCCGGGATCTCGCTCAGCCGGTCGCCCTGCGAGGGGCACAGGGGGCACTCGTTCGCCGGGGGGTGGTAGGTGCGCCCCTGGCGGTGCGAGGCGATCGCGACCGAGTCGCCGAGCAGCGGGTCCCGGCGCACCTGGGAGCTGGTGACGGTGGGCTCCAGCGGGCGGCGGTCCACCGCGTCGCGCACCGTGTCGTCGCGTGAGTCGTAGTAGATCAGCTCACGACCGTCGGCGAGCCGGGTCGAGGTCTTCTTCACCGCTGGACTCCTCATCCACACCACACCCAACCATCAAACATAACCGAACACAACAAACCACAAAGCAACAGGGACGTCAATGCCTGCGGGGGTTTGGGGGGTGTCTGTGAAGCTTGGGCTGCATCGTGGGACTCATGGGGCATGGATACGGGCATGCATGCCCCCACATACCTCGCCGCAGGGCTCCGGCTCCCCACGAACGGGCTCGACTACACGATCCTCGGCATCTACTTCGTCGTCGTGCTCGGCATCGGTTTCGCCGCCAAGGCCTCGGTCAAAACCAGCCTCGACTTCTTTCTCTCCGGGCGGTCGCTGCCCGCCTGGATCACCGGCCTCGCGTTCATCTCCGCCAACCTCGGCGCGACCGAGATCCTGGGGATGGCCGCGAACAGCGCGCAGTACGGCGTCTACACGGTGCACTGGTACTGGATCGGCGCGATCCCCGCCATGGTGTTCCTGGGCCTGGTGATGATGCCGTTCTACTACGGCTCGAAGGTCCGCTCGGTCCCGGAGTTCCTGCTTCTGCGCTTCGACAAGGCGGCGCACCTGCTGAGTTCGATCCTGTTCGCCTTCGCGGCGATCCTGATCGCGGGCGTCAACCTGTACTCACTGGCGATCGTGGTCGAGGCCCTGCTCGGCTGGCCGCAGTGGGTGGCGATCGTGATCGCGGGGTTCTTCGTCCTGGCGTACATCACGCTCGGCGGCCTGTCCTCGGCGATCTACAACGAGGTGCTGCAGTTCTTCGTGATCCTCGCGGCCCTGATCCCGATCGCCGCGCTCGGCCTGAAGCGCGTCGGCGGCTGGGACGGCCTGACCCACTCGCTCGACAAGAGCCACGGCAGTGACTTCACCACCGCCTGGGGCGGTACGGGCATCGGCCATGTGAACCCGCTGGGCGCGAACTGGCTGACCATCGTCCTCGGCCTCGGCTTCGTCCTCTCCTTCGGCTACTGGACGACGAACTTCGCGGAGGTGCAGCGCGCGCTCTCGGCGAAGAACCTGTCGGCGGCCCAGCGCACACCGCTCATCGCGGCGTTCCCCAAGATCTTCATCGTCTTCCTGGTGATGATCCCGGGCCTGGTGGCGGCGGTCCTGGTGCCCAGGATCGGCACGAGCGGCTCGAACCTCCAGTACAACGACGCGGTCCCGTACCTGATGCAGGAACTGCTGCCGAACGGCGTGCTGGGCATCGCGGTGACGGGGCTCCTGGCGGCCTTCATGGCGGGCATGGCGGCCAACGTCTCGTCGTTCAACACGGTGTTCACGTCGGACATCTGGCGGCGGTACGTCGTGACCGACCGGGAGGACTCCTACTACGTCCGCTTCGGCCGCCTGATCACGGTGATCGGCGTCCTGGCGTCGATCGGCACGGCCTTCCTGGCGTCGTCCTTCTCCAACATCATGGCCTACCTGCAGACCCTCTTCTCCTTCTTCAACGTGCCGATGTTCGTGGCCTTCATCGTCGGCATGTTCTGGAAGCGCGCGTCGGCGAAGTCGGGCTTCTGGGGGCTGTTGGCGGGCACGACGGCCGCGATGGTCAACTACTTCGTCATCTACAAGCAGGGGATCATCGCCATCCCCTCCGACCAGGGAGCCAACTTCGTCTCGGCGATCGCGGGCTTCGTGGCCGGCGCGGTGGTGATGGTCGCGGTCTCCCTCTTCACGGCCCCCAAACCGGCGGAGGACCTCCAGGGCCTGGTCTACGGCACCGTCTCCCCCGGCATGGCCGAGCCGCCGGCCGTGGGAGACGACGCGTGGTACCGCAGGCCGGCACTGCTGGGCTGGGGCGCGCTGATCCTGGCGGCGGCCTGCTACATCCCGTTCTCGTTCTGACGCAGGAGGCCTGAGCAACCATGTCCGACCACTATTCGGACCGTGATGTCCAGCGCGAGGTCACGGAGCTGGAGCATCAGTCCGCGACCGCGACCCGCCTCTTCGACATCCGCACCATCATCGGCGGCCTGTTCGTCGTCTACGGCGTCATCGTCACCCTGGCGGGCCTGACCGCCTCCAAGGCCGAACTCGCCAAGGCCCAAGGAGTCAACATCAACCTCTGGACCGGCCTCGGCATGCTCGCCCTGGGCATCTTCTTCCTGCTGTGGCTGTGGCTGCGCCCGCTGGCTCCGCCCGTGCCGTTGCCCGACGAGGAATGATCGCTCCAAGTGGTCGCCCGTTCACAGTAGCGGGCACCCGCGTGCGGATCATCTCCGCCGCACGCCTCTGACCTGCACCCTTCTTTCCATCGAGGGCGTCGGCGGCTGCCACGACCCGGAGTGAATAGGACAAATGGAGTTGCCGGTGGCCACGCCGCGAGGCCTCCTGAGCTGGGGGACACCTCCCCGGCTTCCTCACTCACACACAAAGAAAGGCGCGGAATGTTCCATCTCAAGCGCTTCGGGTCCGCTGTCGCGTCGGCCGCGGCCCTGGCATCCCTGTCCCTGGTCATAGCCCCGGCGGCCATGGCGGCCACGAACCCGCAGCCCGTCACGCCCGTCGTCCAGGAATCCAAGGGCCCGAAGCCCCCGACGCCCCCGATGCCGCCGATGCCGCCGATGCCGCCGACGACCCCGAGGGCCTGCGCCACTCTGAGCAGTGAGCTCGCCATGCAGTTGCAGGCCGCCGCGACGGCTCTGGCCGCCACGCCGACGCCCAACGTCGCCGCGGCCCAGGCGGCAGTCGCCGCAGCCCAGACCACGGTCGCGCAGCTCCGCGCCGCCGGGTGCCTCCCGGCAGCGCCTCCGACGCGGTCGACCTGCGCGACCCTCGCGATGCAGCTGCAGGCGGACCTGAAGGTCCTCACCGCCGCTCTGGCGGCCGTCCCGCAGGTCCCGGCCAACATCACCGCGGCGTTGAACGCGGTGCTCGCCACCGATGCGCAGCTCTCCGAGGCATGCACGTGACCCGTCGTTCACCGCACGCCGTGTCGGCGACTCACGAACACGCCTGACAACGCGGTCTGAACGAATGGCGTTGGGTCCGGCGGTACTTCACCGTCGAGCCCAACGCCTTTTGGGTACGCGGTCGACTCGCCACACCCTCGACGGGGTGACTACGTGGGCCGAGGGTCTTCCGTACTCCCCAGCACCGCCGTCATCGGCCCCGCCCGGTCCAGCAGCCCCGTCCGCGCGGCCAGGGCGGCCGCCTCCAGCCGCGATCCCACCCCCAGCTTCATCAGCACCCGCTGGACATGGGTCCTGGCGGTCGACGGGGCTATCCCCATACCGGCCGCGATGAGCCTCGTGTCCTCCCCGTCCGCGACCCTCACCAGGACCTCCACCTCGCGTGGGGTGAGCATCTGCAGGAGCCGCTGGCCCTCGTCGTCCGGTTGGGCGGCGGGGTTCAGCAGCTCACTGAAGGCGCCCTGGAGCAGGGCGGGGGCGACCGCCGCCTCACCCGCCCTCGCCTTCATGATGGCGCGCTCGACTCCCTCTATGCGCTCGTCGTGGCGTACGTAGCCCGACGCGCCCGCGGCGAACGCGGCGGCGATGCCGCGCGGGTTCGGGACCGGCCCCAGAACCAGGACCGCCACCTGCGGACGCTCCCGCTTGATCCTGATCACCGGGTCGAAGATTCCCGGCTCGGCGGGTGTCGCCGTGCCGATCAGGCACACCTCCGGTGCCCTGGTGATCACCAGCTCCGCCGCTCCCGCGGCGGGCGCCGCCGCGGCGAGCACCCGGTGCCCCCGCAGTTTCAACGCCGAGGCCAACGCCTCGGCGAGCAGTCGGTGGTCGTCGACCACCATGAGCCGCACTCCCATCGAGCAACCCCCCAGTCCCCCCAAGCATCCCCACTGGTTCCCCGTGGATTAGGAGCCCCCCGGCTCTCCATCCCCCGGAAGCTACACGCTTGTTCGACGTTGCGCTTCCCCTACTGGTGAGAAGTGCCCCGGAATATCGAAATTCCTCGCATTCGGGAGTGATGAGGGGTAAGCGAACGGCCCCGTCCCTGAGCTGGGACGGGGCCATGGTCAAAAGAAGTTGACCTACTGCGTGCCGAACGCGATCGCCAGGTACTCCTTCTCGGAGGTGCTGTACGGCTTGTGGGCGTAGATCGCGGACATGTAGAGGTGACCTTCGCTGTAAAGGATCTCCGCGTAGTCCGGGAGCATGCTCGTCTCCGCGTCGCGGACCGCCTGGGTCGCCGGGTTCTCCAGGAGCTTGGTCTCCTTGAAGGAGGTGCCGTCGATGCTCACGATCTGACCGCCCTTGTCGTAGGGCGGACGCTTGTACGCGAGGAGGTTGCCGCCGTCCATGCGCAGCGGGGAGATGTCGTAGCCGTCGCCCGCGTCCGCGCGCTGGCCGGTCTGCTTGCCGGTGCCCAGGTCGAAGGCGACGATCTCGTTGATCCGGCCGGACTGGCCGCCGTCGTGCTGCTCGGTCGGGATGTAGAGCCTGTCGTTGCCGACCGCCAGTTTCGCGCAGCCCTCGATCCTGGTGATGCCGTCGCACTTGGCGGCGTAGGTCTTGCCCGGCGCGGAGATCCTGGTGCGCAGTTGGCCGGTCTTGTTGTCGATGGAGAAGAAGTCCGAGATGCCGCTGCCGTCACCGGCGGAGTCGCCGACGTCGGCGGCCACCACCAGCGGGTTGGTCGACACGACGCTCGCGTACTCGATGCCGGGCGACATCTTGTACTCCGAGATCACCTTCCCGGACGTCGGGTCGATGGTCTGGATGTGCAACTGCCGCGTACTGCCGTACTCGCCGCACTTGCGGACCGCGACCAGCTTGTCGCCGCCGCCGTACCCTGCGTCGTAGCAGCTGTCCGTGGGCTTGGGTGCCCACAGCGCCTTGCCGGTGGAGATGTCGAACGCGGCGCCACCGTTGGTGCTGCCCACGGCGACGGTGTTCGCGCTGGTGGTCACGTTGTTGAGGCTGGTCTTCTGGTCACCGGACTTGACCGACTTCGTCCACAGCAGCTTGCCCGCGGCGAGGTCGAGGGCGGAGACCTCGCTGCAGCCGTGGGAAGGCTTCGCCTTGGTCGGCATGGCGGGCTCGTAGACGATCGCGGTCCGTCCGGAGTCGGTGGTGTGGCGGCTGGCCGTGCACACCGGGCCGGGGAGTTTGATCGTCCAGAGCTTGGCGCCGGAGTCGGGGTCGTAGCCGTTGATCTCGGCGTCGCCGCTCTTGGCGTACACCTTGTCGGTGAGCCAGGAGCCGACGGTGGACACGCTGCTCTCGGCGGGCACGGCGGGCGCGGGGACCTGGAAGAGAACCTTGGAGGTGGTGTTGGCGGGGACCTTCTCCTTGCCGGTGGAACCGGTGGTCCCGCCGCCGCCCGAGCCGCCCTTGCCTCCGGTGCCGCCGCTCGTACCGGAGGAGTTGTTCTTGCTGTCGTCCTTGCCGGAGTTCGCGTACCAGACCCCGCCGCCGATGATCAACGCGACGGCCACGACGGCCGCCACGATGATGACCACCTGGCTGTTCGGCTTCCGGCCGCCGCCCCCGCCCTGGGGAACCTGGGGCTGCATCGGGTAGGTCGGCGGCTGCTGCTGCTGCTGCGGATAGCCGTAGCCGTACGGGGGTCCCGGGGGCTGCGCGGGCTGCTGACCGGGGTAGCCGTACCCCGGCTGGGCCGGGGGCCCCGGCGGGGGCGCCTGCTGCGGGTAGCCGTAACCGGGACCCTGCGGAGGCTGCGGGGCGCCGAACCCGCCGGGCGGCGGAGCCTGCGGTGCGCCGAAACCGCCCGGCGGAGGGTCCTGGGGTGCGCCGAAGCCACCCGGCGGAGGGTCCTGGGGCGCGCCGAAGCCACCCTGTGGGGGCTGGTTCGGCGGTGGTGGGGGCGGCGGCTGGCTCATGACGTGTCTACCTCGGATGCGGATGCGTTGGGGACGGAGATGCGGGAGACGAAGAAGGTGGCGAACGGGGCGAAGGTGGCGTGAGCGTGCGTCACTTGCCGTAGGCCAGCATCAACTTCTCCTTCGACTGGTCGTTGCCCGTCAGCCGGGTGGTGGAGAGGTAGAAGCGCCCGTCCACGTAGTCGACCGCCTTCGAGAAGAAGCCGTTCTCGACCGACGCCGTGCCCTGCGGGTTCTGCAGCAGCTTGGTGGGCCGGTGACTGCTTCCGGTCGTGGGGATCGACACGATCTGCCCACCGGCGTCGTACGACGGCTCGACGTACGCGATCAACCGCGTGCCGTCCATCTTCAGCGGCAGCATCGACTCGTCGGCCGGGGACTTGACGCGCCACTTCTCCTTGCCCGTCGACAGGTCGAAGGCGACGATCTCGTTGGCGCCGCTCTTCGCCTCGGTCGGCAGATAGAGCGTGTTCGCGTCGGCGGCGGTGCCGAAACAGCCCGTCAGATCGCGGTCGAGGATGGCGAAACCGCACTCGGGCCTGAAGGCGTCGCTGCTCTTGAGCTGCGAACGGACGGCACCGTTGTCCTTGAACGTGGTGACGTTGACCTTCTTCTGGTCCTTGTTGGTCATGTAGATGACGACGGGGTCGACGGAGTACGTGCGCTCGACCGTCCAGCCCTTGGGGATCTTCGTGGTCCACTTGGCCTTGCCGGTGGCCGGGTCCAGCTGCTGCACCTCGTCGTGCTCGGTGTCGGTGGCGGCACCGCAGGAGGCGACGGACAGCAGCTTGGCGCCGCCCGCGAACGCGGCCGGGTAGCAGGCCTGGCCGTAGTTCGTCTTGTCCCAGAGCTTCTTGCCGCTGGTGATGTCGTACGCCGTGCCGGACTGCGAACGACCGACCATCAGCGTCTTGCCGGTGACCGACAGTTCGATGGTGAGCGTGCTGTCGAAGAGCGCTCCGTCGGCGACCTTGCCGCTCCAGCCCTTGGCACCGGTGCCGAGGTCTATCAGCTGGAGCTGGTTGCACTTGGCGTTGTCGCCGGCACCGCTCTTGTACGCCACGACGACCTTGTCGTCGGACGTCTTCTGCGGGGTGACCGCGCAGATCGGCTGCGGGAACGTGATCGGGTCCCAAGCGGGCTTGCCGTCCCCGACGTTGTACGCGAACACCTGCTTGTACGCGGCCTTCACCGCCGCCTTGTCGGTGATCCACAGGCCGGGGGCGTCGGCGCCGGAACCGGGGGCGTCGGGTGCCTGCTTGTACCAGAGCACCTTCGCCTCACCGGCCTGGCGGCCCGCGTTGAGGTTCTCGGGGTCCCCGCCACCGTTGCCGCTGCCGTCACCGGGGTTGACCGGATCGGCGGAGGAAGAGGCCTTCCCGCCCTTGCTGTCCTGGGCGACCGGCTTCTTGCCGTCGTCGCCGCCCCCGCCGCTGACGGCCCAGACCGTCCCGCCGACGACGAGCAGCGCGGCCACGGCGGCGCCGACGACCATGGCCGGCCGGCCTTTGAAGGGGCTCTTGGAACCACCGGGAGGAGGCGGAGGGGTACCCGGGCCGCCGGGATACTGCGCCTGGCCCGGATAGCCGTACCCGGACCCGTATCCGGGCTGCTGACCGTATGCGGGCTGCTGACCGTACGGGCCGGGCTGGGCGTACGGACCGGGCTGGGCGTACGGACCCGGCTGCTGCGGAGGCTGTGCGTACGGGCCCGCCGGCTGCTGCGGCGGCTGTGCGTACGGGCCGGGTTGGGCGTAGGGCCCGGGCTGCTGCGGATATCCGTAACCGGGCGCCGGCGGACCGGCGGGCGGAGGGGGCGTGCCCTGGGGCGCGTTGGGGGGTGCGCCGAACCCGCCCTGCGCCGGTGCCGCCGGTGGAACCGGTGGCGTCGACGGCGTCGGTGGCTGGTCCTGCGGTGCTCCGAAGCCACCCTGCGGCGGCTCACTCGGCGGCTGACTCATCAGCGCGTTCCCCCTAGTTCACTGATGTGGCGCCCCACCGGCGGCGCGGTCGGCGGCGCCGATTTCGCGCCACACCGGTGGTTCTCAGACTGTTCTCAGACGGACCTTTCTATCACTCTGGAGACCTCGAACAAGGGGCCGGTACTCCCCCTGTTCCCAAGGGAGGACCGGCCCGTGACGCCCTCGTTATGCGCCTTCACGCGCCCTTCACGGGACGCGCGCGCCGCCTTCCAGGGGCTTACGCGTCCTCAGCGAGCTCCAGCCAGCGCAGCTCCAGTTCCTCGCGCTCACCGATCAACTGACGCAGTTCGGCGTCGAGTTTGGCGACCTTCTCGAAGTCCGTCGCGTTGTCGGCGATTTGGGTGTGAAGCTTGTTCTCCTTCTCGGAGATCTTGTCGAGCTGACGCTCGATCTTCTGCAGCTCCTTCTTCGCGGCGCGGGCGTCGGCGGAGGAGGCGGCCCTGGCGGACGGCGCGGGCGCGGCGGCGAGTACGGCGGCCGCGGCGACCTCCTCCATGCGCTTGCGCCGCTCCAGGTACTCGTCGATCCCGCGCGGCAGCATCCGCAGGGTGCTGTCGCCGAGGAGCGCGAACACGTTGTCCGTCGTGCGCTCGATGAAGAACCGGTCGTGGGAGATCACGATCATCGAGCCGGGCCAGCCGTCGAGCAGGTCCTCCAGCTGGGTCAGCGTCTCGATGTCGAGGTCGTTGGTGGGCTCGTCGAGGAAGAGGACGTTGGGCTCGTCCATGAGCAGCCGCAGCAGCTGAAGCCGCCGCCGCTCACCACCGCTGAGGTCCCCGACGGGCGTCCACTGCTTCTCCTTGTTGAAGCCGAACGTCTCGCACAGCTGCCCCGCGGTCAGCTCGCGCCCCGTGCCCAGGTCGACCCGGTCACGGACGGCCTGCACGGCCTGTAGCACCCGCCAGGTCGGGTCGAGCTCGGCGACCTCCTGCGACAGATAGGCGAGCTTGACGGTCTTGCCGGTGCTGATCCGCCCGGCCACGGGCTGCGTCTCCCCGTCGCTGCGGGCGGCCTCGGCCATGGCGCGCAGAAGGGAGGTCTTGCCGGCTCCGTTCACCCCCACGAGCCCGACCCGGTCGCCGGGCCCGAGCTGCCAGGTGAGGTGCTTGAGCAGGACCTTCGGGCCCGCCTGCACCGTCACGTCCTCAAGATCGAAGACCGTCTTGCCGAGGCGCGAGCTGGCGAACTTCATCAGTTCGCTCTTGTCGCGGGGCGGCGGCACGTCCGCGATCAGCTCGTTGGCGGCCTCGACGCGGAAGCGCGGCTTGGACGTACGGGCGGGGGCACCGCGCCGCAGCCAGGCCAGCTCCTTGCGCACCAGGTTCTGCCGCTTGACCTCCTCGGTGGCGGCGATGCGCTCACGCTCCGCGCGCGCGAAGACGTAGTCGGAGTACCCGCCCTCGTACTCGTACACCGCGCCCTTCTGCACGTCCCACATGCGGGTGCAGACCTGGTCGAGGAACCACCGGTCGTGGGTCACGCACACCAGCGCCGACCGACGCTCCCGCAGGTGCTGGGCGAGCCAGGCGATGCCCTCCACGTCCAGGTGGTTGGTGGGCTCGTCGAGGATGATCAGATCCTGCTCCTCGATGAGCAGCTTGGCGAGCGCGATACGGCGGCGCTCACCGCCGGAGAGCGGGCCGATCACCGTGTCGAGCCCCTGTGGGAACCCCGGCAGGTCAAGGCCGCCGAACAGTCCCGTCAGGACGTCCCTGATCTTGGCGTTGCCCGCCCACTCGTGGTCGGCGAGGTCCCGGATGACCTCGTGCCGGACAGTGGCGGTGGGATCGAGGGAGTCGTGCTGGGTCAGCACTCCCAGATGCAGCCCGCCGGAGTGCGTGACACGGCCGGTGTCGGCCTCCTCCAGCTTGGCGAGCATGCGGATGAGGGTGGTCTTGCCGTCGCCGTTCCGCCCGACCACACCGATCCGGTCGCCCTCGCTGACGCCGAGGGAGACTCCGTCGAGCAGGGCACGGGTGCCGTACACCTTGCTGACGGACTCGACATTGACCAGGTTGACGGCCATTTCTCTCCTGAACAAGGGGGACGATCGACCCTCAAGGGTAGTCCGGCTCCCTCACCTCCCGAGCCACACGGGTGCGTCCTGCGGTTGCGGGTGGCTCCCTCGGCTGCGGGTGGTCGGGGCCTGGGGTGCAGCCCCGGCCCCCAGGGGCGCGGGGAACCCCGCGACCGGCCCCCACCGGCCCGTGGACAACGCGCCGCGCCACATACTTACGCGGCCGCGGGCCGAATACTCACGCGGCTAGAGACCGACCGCGTCCCGCCCGCTCCACCAGCAGCCACCCCGCGAGCGTCATCGCCACGGCGACCGGAGCCGTCACCCGGACCGCGACCAGTACCGCCGTACGCCCCTCCAGCAACCCGCCGAACCCGACCATGGAGAGCCCCAGCACCCCGAAGAGGCACAGCGTCACGCCGAGCGCGGCGGCCGGCCGCGCACCCGCGGGCGACACCCCCGACTCCCCCAGGACCACGGCAGAGGGCTGTTCGAACCTCCGGAACACGGTGACGAGCAGGGCCGTCACCGCACCGGCCACCACCACCCGCACCGGCACCTGGGCCCACCACACCCCCGTCGCGGGCTCCGGCAGCCGTACACCGAGGGCCAGCAGCGCCCCGTACACACCGAGCATCGCGGTCAGGTGCCACAGGAAGGCGGTCATGGACACGCCGTTGGCCGCGACGACCGCACGCCACACCCGTGGCCGGCGCAGCCACCGCCGCGCGGGGCCCCGCAGCGACTCCACCCCGCCGACCAGCCACAGCCCGTGGCACAGCAGCGCGAAGGTGGGCGGCGCCATGTTGGAGATCTTCTCGCCGGGCATCCCCACCATGGACAGTGGATACGGCCCGTACGCCACCAGCAGCACCGCCCCGGCGAGCCCGGCGCCCGCGAGGAGGTACGGGCGTCGCAGCTTCCCGTCCGCGCGCAGGAATCCGAGCTGGTGGACGGCGAGCCAGACGAAGGCGAAGTTCAGGAACTCGACGTACGGCACCCCGAACCCGAACCGCAGCACGTCCACGAGCCCGGCCGCGGCGGCGAGCCCGCCGAACGCGCCCCACCCGTATCGCTCGTGCAGCCGTAGCAGCGGCGGGGTGAAGGCCACCATCGCCAGATAGATCCCTATGAACCACAGCGGCTGGGCGACGAGTCGCAGCGACACGTCCAGCAACCCGCCCTCCTTGCCCGCGAGTTGCAGAGCGAGCGCGAGCGCTCCCCACACGCCGATGAACACCACGGTCGGCCGCAGCAGCCGCTGCAACCGGGCGCGCAGGAACACGGAGTAGAGAGCCGCTCCCCCGTTCTTCCCGTCCTCCCCGTTCTCCCCGTTCTCCCCGGCCTTGCGTCGCAGCGAGCGGTACGACAGCGCGTGCGAGAAGCCGCCGACGAAGAAGAAGACGGGCATGACCTGGAGGGCCCAGGTGAGCAGTTGGAGGCGGGGCTCCACGGCGAGCAGGTTCCCGACCTCGGCCCGTCCGTCGCCGCGCACCGACACGGCGGCCATCAGCCAGTGCCCGAGCACCACCGTGCCGAGCGAGGCGACCCGCAGCAGGTCGACGTACTTGTCGCGCGAGGCGGGTGTGGCCTCGGCGAGGGCGTGAGCGCTTGATGCCATACGAGTACGGTCGCGCCGTCCGCCGCTACGGCGTCAGCGCGCCCGTACTCAATTCGCCTCTGAGTACCGGGTGCCCGTGACGTGTACCGGGTGCCCGTGACGTGCTGCTCGGTACCGGGTGCCCGTGACGTGTCCGTGCGGGTCAGACGACCGTCGCGCCGGGGGCGGGGCCGTCGGTGACCCGTACCGTCCGGCAGGTGCCGGAGGCGCGCAGTGTGTCGGCGACCGCGCGCGCGGACTCGGCGTCCGCCGCGAGGAAGGCCGTGGTCGGCCCCGAGCCGGAGACCAGGGCCGCGAGCGCACCGGCGTTCCGCCCGGCGGCGAGCGTGTCGGCGAGGGCCGGGAAGAGGGAGAGCGCGGCGGGCTGGAGATCGTTGGAGACGGCGCGGGCGAGGGCCCCGGCATCCCCCTTGGCCAGCGCGTCGAGCAGCTCCTGCGAGGCGACCGGCTCCGGGATCCGCACGCCTTCGTTCATCCGGTCGAACTCCCGGAAGACCGCCGGGGTCGACAGCCCGCGCTCGGCGATCGCGAAGACCCAGTGGAAGGTCCCGCCGACCTCCAGCGTCCGCAGCTGCTCGCCCCGTCCGACACCCAGCGCCGCCCCGCCCACCAGGCTGAACGGCACGTCACTGCCCAACTCGGCGCAGATGTCGAGGAGTTCCTCACGGGAGGCGTTCGTCCCCCACAGGGCGTCGCAGGCGAGCAGCGCGCCGGCGCCGTCGGCGCTGCCGCCCGCCATGCCGCCCGCGACGGGGATGTCCTTGGCGATGTGGAGGTGGACCCCCGGTTCGACGCCGTACCGGCGGGCGAGTTCGAGGGCCGCGCGGGCCGCCAGGTTCGTGGCGTCGAGGGGGACCTGGTCGGCGTCCGGGCCCTCGCAGGTGATCCGCAGCTCGTCGGCCGGCGTCACGGTGACCTCGTCGTACAGCCCTACGGCGAGGAAGACGTTGGCCAGGTCGTGGAAGCCGTCGGGGCGGGCGGCGCCGACGGCGAGCTGGACGTTGACCTTGGCGGGGACACGTACGGTCACGACGTCCGTGCCCGTGCCCCTGCCCGTGTGCGTCGTGGGCTCGGTCTTCGACTCCGTCACGGCTGAGCGCTCTCCTCGTTCTCGGCCTTGCTCTCGGCCTTGCTCTCGGCCTTGTTCTCGGCCTTGTTCTCGGCGATGCGGGCGAACTCCTCCACCGTCAGCGACTCCCCGCGGGCCTGCGGTGAGACCCCGGCGGCGACGAGCGCGACCTCGGCGGCGGCCGCGGATCCGGCCCACCCGGCGAGGGCGGCGCGCAGCGTCTTGCGCCGCTGGGCGAAGGCGGCGTCGACGACCGCGAAGACCTCGCGCTTGGAGGCCGTGGTCCTGATGGGCTCGGCGCGCCTGACGAGCGACACGAGGCCGCTGTCGACGTTCGGCGCGGGCCAGAAGACGTTCCGTCCGATGGAGCCGGCCCGCTTCACGTCGGCGTACCAGTTGGCCTTGACGCTCGGCACGCCGTACACCTTCGAGCCGGGGTCGGCGGCGAGCCGGTCGGCGACCTCGGCCTGCACCATCACCAGCGTGCGCTCGATGGTCGGGAAGGTGTCGAGCATGTGCAGCAGCACGGGGACGGCGACGTTGTACGGAAGGTTCGCGACGAGGGCGGTGGGGGCGGGGCCGGGGAGCTCGCTCACGTGCATGGCGTCGGAGTGCACGAGTGCGAAGCGGTCGGCGCGGGCCGGCGTACGGGCGGCGATGGTCGCCGGGAGTGCCCCCGCGAGTACGTCGTCGATCTCCACGGCGACGACCCGGTCGGCGGCCTCCAGCAGCGCGAGGGTCAGCGAGCCGAGGCCGGGGCCCACCTCGACGACCACGTCGTCCGCCCGCACGCCGGCGGTGCGCACGATGCGGCGCACGGTGTTGGCGTCGATCACGAAGTTCTGGCCGCGCTGCTTGGTGGGCCGCACGCCGAGGGCACCCGCGAGCTCGCGGACGTCGGCGGGGCCCAGGAGGGCGTCGGAGGTGGGGCTGTTCACGCCCCAAGCGTACGGGTGCGACGGCGCGAGCCGTTTTCCCAGACCCCGGGTGCGTTGTTCGACCGCGGGTGAGTGGGGGCTGATCGCGCAGTTCCCCGCGCCCCCGAAGGGGCGCCGCGCGCCCGTCAGTCGTGGAGGTGGGCTCCGCAGTGGGGCCACGGGCTCGTGCCCCGGCGGACGTACAGCTTCTTCGCCCGGCGGGTCTGCTCCGCGGCCGGGGCGTCCTGGGGCCGCCCGGACCCCCCGAGCGTGTGCCAGGTGTGGGTGTCGAACTGGTACAGGCCGCCGTAGGTGCCGGAGGGGTCCACGGCGCCGGGGCGGCCGCCGGACTCGCACTCCGCGAGCCCGGACCAGTTCAGATGGTCCGCGGCCTGCGTGGAGTCGGGCCGCGGCTTCGTACCGACCCGCACCACCTGTCCACGCGGCTCCCGGACCACCTCGTCCCCGACCCTCCACGGCTTCTGCCTGACCCCGTTGACGGTCCGCACCTGGTAGGTGACCCGCCGGGTCCCGGGCTCCCCGGCCCGGTCGACGACCTCGGTGCCGTGGAACAGCGAGGGGTCGTTCGTCCGTGTCGTCCGGAAAGGGATCGCCTCCTCGCGGACCTCCTGGGAGCCGGTGATCCGCATCACGCTGACCGTCTGCCCGTCCCGGGGGAAGCTCCCTGACGGGACGGACGTCGTGTCCTCGCCGTGGAGGGTGATCCCGGCCTCCTCGACGGCCTCGCCGACGGTCGCCGCGTTCGTCCGGATCGTCCGTGCCCGCCCGTCCGCCATGATCGTCACCGTCCGCTCGGTGCGGACGTCGAGCGTGAGGCCCTGACGGCCGATGCGCTGGGAGCGCGAGGTCGACAGGTACGCCCCCTCGGCGCGCACCCCGAGCTGCTGGAGCGCCCCGTCCACCGTGTGCGCCGTCGTCCACACCTCGTGCGGCTGTCCGTCGAGGGTGAGCCGCACGGGCCGCCCGTAGTGGACCGCGATCTCGTCACCGCTGGTCAGCTCGGCGCCGGGGGCGGGCGCGACGACGTCGTGCGCGCCGACGCGCACGCCCTCCTCGGCGAGCAGTTCGGTCACGTCGTCGGCGAAGGTGTGCAGCGTGCGCGCCTTCCCGTCGACGCTGAGCTCGATGGCCTTGTCGCTGGCGACGAAGGCGGAGGCGCCGCCCGCGAGGAAGGCGACGACCAGCGCCTGGGGCAGCAGCCGCAGCGGGTCGGGACGCTCGGCGGTGCGCCGACGCCGGGCCGCGCGCCGGGCGGCGGCCCGCCCGCCGGACCGGGGCTCCTCCGCCGGGTCCCCGAGCGCCTGCGTCCGCACCAACGTCGGCGTCTGCCGGGGCAGTATCGGCTCGGTCGGCGCCTCGGACACCGCCAGTGACTCGTATGCGGGCCGGTAGGTGTCCACGTAGCCGCCGCGGTCCGGGCCTCCGACACCGTACGGCGGCTGCCCACCAGTTCCTCGGTCCTCGAACGACGTTCCAGTCAGGCCAAACGTCTCGTACTGCGAGTTGCTCACGACAACACGATCCAGGGGGGTCCGGTGGAGTAAAAGGGGCGCCCGGAGGGCTCGTTCAGGGTGGCGGTGGGAGACGGGCGGGCGACCAGAACCTAGCGGAGCGGTCGTCACTCTCCCAAGCAACGCGGCTACGCTGTGTCGCGACACTGCCCTGAGGTGTGACCCCTAAAAATGGCCGGAAGCGTTATCCCTCAGTAACCGAAGGCCCGCGCCGTGTTCGCCGAGAGCGCCGTCGCCAGCGTGTCCTCGTCGATGCCCCGCACGGCCGCCATGGCGCGCACCGTGACCGGAATGAGATAGGGCGCGTTAGGCCGTCCGCGGTACGGGGCCGGGGTCAGGAAGGGCGCGTCGGTCTCGACGAGCACGAGCTCCAGGGGGGCCACGGCCAGCGCGTCGCGCAGGGGCTGGGCGTTCTTGAAGGTCATGTTTCCGGCGAAGGACATGTAGTACCCGGCCTGGGCGCAGATTTCCGCCATCACCGCGTCGCCGGAGTAGCAGTGGAAGACGGTCCGCTCGGGCGCGCCCTCCTCCTTCAGGACGCGCAGCACGTCGGCGTGCGCGTCCCGGTCGTGAATGACCAGGGCTTTTCCGTGCCGCTTGGCGATCTCTATGTGGGCGCGGAAGGAGCGCTCCTGGGCGGCCTTGCCTTCGGGGCCCGTACGGAAGTAGTCGAGCCCGGTCTCGCCGACGCCCTTGACCTGGGGAAGGGCGGCGAGGCGGTCGATCTCGGCGAGGGCCTCGTCCAGGGCACCGTCGCCGCCGGGCCGCCGCGCGCCCTGGCGGGACCAGCCGTCGGGGTCACCGTGCACGATACGGGGCGCCTCGTTGGGGTGCAGCGCGACGGTGGCGTGGACGGCCTCGTAGGCGGCGGCGGTCTCGGCCGCCCAGCGGGAGCCCTTCAGGTCGCAGCCGACCTGGACGACCGTGGTCACGCCGACCGAGGCGGCCTTGGCGAGGCCTTCCTCGACGGTGCCGGACTGCATGTCGAGGTGGGTGTGCGAGTCGACGACGGGGACGCGCAGTGGCTCGGGGAGCGGTGGTGCTTCGGTCTTGTCGGAGGGCATGCCCCGATCCTACGAAAGGGGCACACCGGACCGGACCTCACCCGGGCGAGGTCACCGCGCTCCCGCGATCAGCCCGCCTTGCGGTGGTGGAAGGGGTGCAGGAGGTCGGAGAGGTGCCAGTGGTGGGGTTCCCTGGGCAGGGCTGGCTGGTCGACGGCCTCGCCGTGGGCCTGCTCGCCGTGGGCCTGCACCGGTCGGTGCGTGTGCTGGTGCATGGAGTTCTGGACGGAGGACACCTGTCCGGCGCGCATGATGCGCACCACGTGTCCGTCGCAGTTCTGGCAGGAGGGCCGGCTCAGCGGCGACGGCACGACATGGCCGTCCGCCACGTACATCACGAACTCGCCGCCCTCGGCGTCGCGGTGGTGCTCTATCTCGAACGACTGCTCCCAGCCGTGCCCGCAGCGCATGCATGCGAAGGAATACGACTCGTTGACGACGGCGGTCGCCGCGCTGCGGTTGCCGGTCTGCCCTGCGATCTCACTCATGCCAGCTCCTGCTGTTCCGCTGGACAAGCGCCCCCGGTCGGCGGGGGCGAGGGACGGGTACGTCCCTTCAACCAGTGGACGCTTCTCCGGGCGGGAACGCATCAGGCCTGTCGACTATTGGAGTCGTTTTGGCCTTTCCTTGTCGGAATGCCTCGGAGACACGGCCTGAGCTTTGCTTTCCGTGCGGGCCCTTTGCTCTTCTATGGGGCGCTGTGCGCCGCGTTCTTTGCCGCGACCACCGCGTCGAAGACGTCGCGCTTGGGAATTTTGGCCTCGGCCGCGACCGCCGCGATGGCCTCCTTGCGGCGCTCTCCCGCCTCCTCCCGCACCCGCACCCTGCGCACCAGTTCGCCCGCGTCCAGTTCCTCGGCGCCCTTCTCCGGCGCGCCCTCGACCACCACCGTGATCTCCCCGCGTACGCCCTCGGCGGCCCAGGCCGCCAGCTCGCCCAGCGGTCCGCGCTTGACCTCCTCGTACGTCTTGGTCAGCTCGCGGCAGACGGCGGCCCGCCGCCCGTCCCCGAAGACCTCGGCCATCGCGGCGAGGGTGTCGTCGAGGCGGTGCGGGGCCTCGAAGTAGACCATCGTGCGGCGCTCGCCCTCGACCTCCCGCAGCCGGGACAGCCGCTCGCCCGCCTTCCTCGGCAGGAACCCCTCGAAGCAGAACCGGTCGACGGGCAGCCCGGACAGCGCGAGCGCGGTGAGCACGGCGGACGGGCCGGGTACGGCGGTGACCTTGATGTCCTTCTCGACGGCCGCGGCGACCAGCCGGTACCCGGGGTCGGAGACGGACGGCATCCCGGCGTCGGTCACCAGCAGCACGCGCGCCCCGCCGACCAGCGCCTCGACGAGTTCGGGCGTGCGGGCGGCCTCGTTCCCCTCGAAGTACGACACCACGCGCCCGGTGGGCTGCACGCCCAGCGCCTGGGTCAGCCGGCGCAGCCTGCGGGTGTCCTCCGCGGCGACGACGTCCGCGTCCGCCAGCTCCTGGGCGAGCCGGGGCGGGGCGTCGGCCACGTCGCCGATGGGGGTGCCGGCCAAAACAAGGGTTCCTGTCACGGTTCCATCCTCGCAGGGGCATTCGGCGGCAGCCGCATCCACCCATTAGGCCCGTGCACGGGACTCCCACAGACCTGTTCCCTACGATGGCGCGGTGACCAGTACCGCGTCCTCCACGGACACCCGGCAGGGCCAGGCAGCCGAAGAACGGCGGCCGTCGTGGCAGCAGCGGCTGCGCCGCTTCGGATACAACGCACCACCCAGAAGCGATGTGCGTGATCGGCTCGTGCCGCCGTACGCCGAGCCCAGCCCCCGGATCTGGGCTGCGTTCGGGCTGCGCCACGAGGTCGCGGAGCGCATCACGCGCTGGTCGGGCTGGGGCGGCCCGCTGCTCGTGACCCTGATGGCGGGGCTGATGCGGTTCTGGAACCTGGGCAGCCCGAAGGCGGTGATATTCGACGAGACGTACTACGCCAAGGACGCCTGGGCGCTGATCCACCGCGGGTACGAGGTCAACTGGGACAAGAACGCCAATGACCTGATCCTGCAGAACAGCGGGCACGTAGGCATCCCCTCGGACGCCGCCTATGTGGTGCATCCCCCGGTCGGCAAGTACGTCATCGGGCTCGGCGAATGGATGTTCGGCTTCAATCCGTTCGGCTGGCGTTTCATGACGGCGCTGCTCGGCACGCTGTCGGTGCTGCTGCTGTGCCGGATCGGGCGCCGGATGTTCCGCTCGACGTTCCTGGGCTGTCTCGCGGGTGCGCTGATGGCGGTGGACGGGCTGCACTTCGTGATGAGCCGCACCTCGCTGCTCGACGGTGTGCTGATGTTCTTCGTGCTGGCGGCCTTCGGCTGCCTGATCGTGGACCGCGACCGCGCGCGTGCCCGACTGGCGGCCGCCCTGCCGACAGACGCGGACGGGCTCGTACGCCCCGACGCGCACATCGCCGAGTCCACCCGCCTCGGCTGGCGCCCCTGGCGCTGGACGGCCGGTCTGATGCTGGGCCTGGCCCTCGGCACCAAGTGGAGCGGCCTGTACGTCCTCTTCGCGTTCTGCCTGATGGCGGTCCTGTGGGACGTCGGCGCGCGCCGGGTCGCGGGCGCCCGCCACCCGTACATGGCGGCCCTCAAGCACGACACGGGCATCACGTTCCTCGCGACGGTCCCGGTGGCGATCGCCACGTACTTCATCTCCTGGACCGGCTGGATCCTCTCCCCCACCAACGGCAAGGGCGGCTACTTCCGCAACTGGGCCGCGACCGACGGCAAGGGCGGCAGCTGGACCTTCCTGCCCGACTGGCTGCGCAGCTTGTGGCACTACGAGCACGAGGTGTACGAGTTCCACGTCGGCCTCTCGTCACCGCACACCTACCAGTCGAACCCGTGGAGCTGGATCGTCCTGGGCCGCCCGGTCTCGTACTTCTACGAGTCCCCGCTGCCCGGCAAGGACGGCTGCCCGGCGGACGCGGGCGGCAAGTGCGCCCGCGAGGTCCTGGCCCTGGGCACACCCCTCCTCTGGTGGGCCGCCTGCTTCGCGATCGTCTACGTCCTGTGGCGCTGGGCGTTCCGCCGCGACTGGCGGGCGGGCGCGATCGCCTGCGGCATCGCGGCCGGCTACCTCCCCTGGTTCATGTACCAGGAGCGCACGATCTTCTTCTTCTACGCCATCATCTTCGTCCCGTTCCTGTGCCTGGCGGTCGCCATGATGATCGGCGCGATCCTCGGCCCACCCGGCTCCACGGAACGCCGCCGCGTCATCGGCGCGGCGAGCGCGGGCGTCCTGGTCCTCCTGATCGCCTGGAACTTCATCTACTTCTGGCCCCTGTACACGGGCACGGCGATCCCCATAGACCAGTGGCGCTCCCGGATGTGGCTGGACACCTGGGTCTAGCTGGGCAGACGTAGCAAGGGGGCGCGGCAATCTGCCGCGCCCCCTTGGTCGTTGTTGGCCGTTGACGGTTGTCGTTGGTCGCCCTCGCACGGCCCGAGGACGGCCCAGCTCTGGACCCGGGAGATTTACGGACCGCGCGGCAGTCAGAACGTGAGCAGGGTCTTCGGCCGCGAAAAGCCCTGGTTCCCCATGGATGCCCCAGAGGCTCACTCAGGGTCGGGTGCGGACCGCCGGCCGGCGAGCCGCACCGACTGTGAATCTAGACCCCTGGGCGCGGCGGTGTGCCGGTCACCTCACCCGGATGAAGTTGTAGGCGAGGCCGTCGAGGCCGGGGGTGCGGTCTACGAAGGTAATGCCGCGCCAGGCAACGACCGAGAACGTGCGCGGGTCCTGGTCGAGCAGGCCGTCCTCCTGGGACATGATCTTCCGTGAGCAGGTCCGGTGCGTGGTGCGGGTGAGCGGGTACAGCGTGACGTGCTCGCCTGCGAAGGCGGCCCGGCCCTTGAAGCCGTTGCAGCCTCCCTTTCCGGTGACCGTGCCGTCCCGGTGGAAGACGAAGTAGACCTCTTTGCCGGCCGTCATGTCGACGGGGGTGTCGGCGACGTTCAGATATTCGATTCGCCACGGCGCTCCGAAGAGCCCCTGAGGCCACAGCATTTGCAGCGCGACATAGTCGCCCCTCTGGTTCTTCAGGGTCATCGAGAATTCGTCGACCCGCTCGGCCACCGCCAGGGGGCCGCCGGTGAAGATCTTCCGCATCCGCTGCTCGAAGGCGCGCTCCTTCGCCGGACACGCGTCGTCCGGCGTCGCCCCCGACGTGTCCGTACCGACGGTGAGCGTCGTGGCGGTGACCGTGGCCGACGACTTGAACGGCGTGCATCCGTAGTCGCCCACGGCCGTGTTGTCGTAGCCGAACTCGACCCACGCGCCGGCGTCCGGCGGTGCGTCGATGTTGCGCCCGTCGACCGTGACCCAGTCGACCCGCCAGCGTGCGCCCAGGAGCCGCCCGCCGTAACCGCCCGGCCCGGTCGGCATGGTCCACGGCGTGGGCCGGTCCGGGGCCTTCCCCCCGCTCCCCGCCCGGGGCGAGCACGCGGTGACGGTGAGCAGAGCGACGAGCAGTGCGCCGAGAAAGGCGCCGGTCCGGTACATGCGCATGCCGGTTCAGACCTCCGACCCACCTTCGGGGTTGCCCCGTCAGGGCCACAGCAGTTGCCGCGACCACCCCTCCGAGTCGTTCTTGCGACGGTAGGCCAGACGTACGTGCCTGCGGGCCGTATCGCCCTGGAAGAACTCCACATCCTCGGGCGGGAGGCGGTACAGCGTCCAGGTCGCCGCCGCGGCGTGCGGCTCCCGCCGGGCCCGCCCGTGACCGCGTCCCTGTCTGGCCCTCGCGACCTCGACGTGCGTCTCCGCTGATGCGAGCGCTGACATCCAGGTGGGCTGAGAGCTCGGCAGCTTTACAGTCCCCTCAAGATCGGGCCCTCAAATCCCGCTTGACCAGGCCCTTTATGGGATGCATGAGCGGGGCACTCGATCCCCGTCCACATCACGTTCGATACGACCCCGCCGACGTCCGCGCCTACGTCGCCCAGCGCAAGAACGACGACCAGGCACCGCCGCCTGATACGGCCAGACACCGCGCACCGCACCGCTTCCCCGGGGAGGGCCACGCCGTGGCCCTCCCTTCTCCTTGCCCAGAAGGGACCGCCGCCGCATGGCAGGCCACATTCAAGACCGCTGGTTCAAGAACGAGACCACGCCCGACGGCAAGTCCGCGGTGAGACGGTCGGTGAGGGTGGGGTCTTCCTTGCCGAGCCACGACACGCGCATGCCCCCGACGGCACCGAGAAGAGCAAATCGTTCCGCGACAGGGAAAAGCGGCTCGCTGAGAAGTGGCTCACCCACATCGAGGCCGACATGTCGCGGGGCCAGTACGTTGACCCGCGCACCGCGCGATCCACCTTCCGGCAGTACGCGGAACGCTGGGTGAAGACGCACACGGGCGAGATCAACAGCCGGGAGGCAGCGGAACGGCGGCTCCGCCTGCACGCGTACCCGCACATCGGGACTCGCCCGCTCGGTTCGTTCAAGCCGGAACACATCCGAGACTGGATCGCCGCCCTGGAAGACACCGTGCCGGCGGAATCGCACCGCCGCATCATCGTCGGCACCGTCTCGGCAGCGCTAAGCGCGGCGGTCGATGACGGACTCCTGAGCAAGAACCCCTGCCGCGCCCGAACGGTGCAGCTTCCGAAGCCGGGCAAGCCGCGCGTCACCCCGTGGACGGCAGACCAGACGTTCGGCGTGCGGGCCGCCCTCGAACAGCGCTTCCGGGCTGCTGTCGACACCGGAGCGGGATGCGGGTTGAGGCAAGGGGAGATCTTCGGCCTCTCAGAAGACGAACTCGACTACGAGGGTGGTTGGCTGGCCGTAGGTCACCAGCTCAAGCGCATCCGCGGTAAGTACGTGTTCGCGCTGCCGAAGGGCGGCAAGGTTCGTGACGTGCCGCTGCCGAAGGCCGTGAGCGCCGCCCTTCGGGACCATGCCAAGGAGTTCCCTCCGGTCGATGTGACGCTCCCCTGGCGTACGCCGGACGGCCCGCTCGTGACGAAACGACTCCTGTTCAGCGGGGTCGAAGGCAACCACGTGCGCGTGAGCAACTTCAACGACCACCACTGGAAGCCCGCTCTGGCTGCTACAGGCATCATCCCGGCGCGGGAGGCGGGCGAGCGGTACGCGTCGGCCCCCGAGCACGGGATGCACGCGCTCAGGCACTTCTACGCGTCGGTGCTGCTGGACGCGGGCGAGAACATCCGTGCCCTGAGTCAGTACCTCGGTCACAGCGATCCGGGGTTCACGCTGCGGACGTACACGCACCTGATGCCGAGTAGCGAGGGACGCACGCGAAAGGCTGTCGACAGCCTCTATCTGGCCTCCACTCCGCAAGATCACGGCCCAGAGACGGCCCAGGCAGCCTGACACGGCCCCGATCAGTGCCAAACGCCCTGGTCGGGGCCGCATCAGGGCGTATCTCGCAGACTTCATCTACTTCTGGCCCCTGTACACGGGCACCGCGATCCCCATAGACCAGTGGCGCTCCCGGATGTGGCTGGACACCTGGGTCTAGCTGCACGGACACACCAAGAGGGCGCGGCAGCCTGCCGCGCCCTCTTGGTCGTTGTCGGCCGTCAGCGGTTGTCGTCGGTCACCCTCGTACGACCCCTCAAGCTCCCGTGGTCCCCATGGGGTCAGGGACGGTAGTGGTCGGTCATGGTGGGCGAAGAGCTGTGCACGGCGGCAGCGTTGTAGGAGACCCTGTCGTTGTACGCCTGCAGCCGTCGCGCTTGCTCGATCAGGCGACCGTCGACGTTCTCCGTGCTGCCGTTCCTTCGGCGCAGGAGCACGAAGAGCAGGACCAACACCGCTGCCACCAACAGCCCAAACAGCACGCCGAGTTCGATCACAGACGCCCCCCCGAGTGAGTGTGTGACGCACCAGGATATCGAGCAGCCCGAGAGGTGCCTAGGTGGCTTCCCGGCGCCCCCAAATCCGTCCCAGATAGTCGCTGGCAGACGGGTTGCGATGGCGGTTGAATGCCTTGGTGAGTGACTTCTGGCCCCTGTACACGGGCACCGCGATCCCCATAGACCAGTGGCGCTCCCGGATGTGGCTGGACACCTGGGTCTGGCCGGGCAGAGCCGCTACGCGGGCTGCAGATAGGAGTGGAAGACGTTCTCGGGGTCGTACCGCGCCTTCAGAGCCCGCAGACGCTCCCAGTCGGCCGGCGCGAAGGATAGGCGTGCCCGGGACACATCGGCGGTGAGGTCCGCCTCGGCGACGTAGTGGCCCGTGCCGAGCGGTTCGACGGCGTGCATGGCATCGCGCAGCCAGCGCACGTTCACGTCGTCGGCCGCGGGGTCGCCCCAGATCGCGAAGGGAGCCACGTAGCTGCTGCCCAGCACCGAGAAGGCGACGTCGTGCATGCGTGCCTTCTCCGGGGAGACCGGTGTCACGGGTGCGAGTACGAGGGTCTTGTCGGAGGGGGCATCGGCGATCGCGTCGGCGAGCGGTGCCAGCAGCGTTCCGTAGTCCGCGTCCGACCACAGGGTGTCGACGGCGGAGCGGTGGTGTACGGGCCACATCGCCTCGGACGTCTCGTAGAGGGCCTCGAACGAGGTCGGCTCGTCGAGCTGCCGGCAGAGGGCACGGTCGGCGAGGGGGCACGTGCGCAGAGGTTCGAGGGCACGGACCGCCTCCTCCCGCGAGTCCGCGAACGCGGTGGCGGCGACGACGGCCACCTTGGGCCTGGGCGACGCCGCCGACATCTCAGGGGAGGCAGTCTGGAGCACGTAGGAGAGTTCGACGGTTGCGGGGAGCCCGGTCGCGGCCTCGGTGGCCCATTGGGTCACGGGTCCGAGCTCCGCCAGCGGGAAGGCGTACGTCGTCGTGGCGACCGCCGCGGGGAGCGGGTACAGACCCAGACGGAAGCTGGTGACGACCGCGAAGAATCCGGGGCCCGCCCCGCGTGCCGCCCAGAACAGGTCGGGATTCTCCTCCGTGCTGCATGTGAGGACCTCGCCGTTCGCGGTCACGGCTTCGATCTGCCGAACGCTTACGCAGGCCGGTCCCAGAGCGGGGGAATTCCAGCCGAGTCCGCCGCTGAGGAGGTATCCGCCGAGGGCCACGGATCCGCAATGCCCGGCGGGGAACGCGAGGCCGTACGGGGCGAGTTCCGCGATGAGGTCGCGACCTGTGACGCTGGGCTGCACGGTCGCCGTCGCGGAGGCCGCGTCGATGTCGGAACGCCGGAGCCCGGAGAGGTCGATGAGCATGCCTCGGTCACGTAGCGGCGAGCCGCACCAGCTGTGCCCACCCGATCGTACGGCGATGCGGAGGCCCTGGGACCTGGCCAGTTCGACGGCGGCCGGAACATCTCGCTCCGAGGCCGCCCGGACGATCACATCCGGAAACCGGTCCGGTTTGAGATGGTTGAACAACATCGCTGCCCACGTCTCGTCGTATCGGGGGTCGCCCCGCCGGACGATTTCTCCCTCGATACGTCGTCGAGTCTGTGCGTGTGCGCCCATCACGACCCCACTAGTTGGTGGTCAGGCTGAAAACCGCGATGAAAATCAACCAGCACAGGACCACGACCGCGGCCCCCGCCACATGGGTGCGCAGGGAGCGTGACCGGCTGGGCAGCAGCCAAAAGGCCAGGGCTCTGTTCACCAACGGCATGAGCACCCAGGTCAGGATGCTGACGCTCAGTACGTTCGAGAGGAACAGGCCCACACTTGTGGAGATGCCCAGGACACCGAATTCATGACCAACGGTCAGATTCAGGACCATCACCGTGGGATAGAGAGCCAGCACCACACACATGGCCTGTTTCCAGTTGGGCGGGACCCCTTCCTCCGTGCCCTCGCCGAAGCGGAACCAGCCGCTGAATGCCGTGCCCACCTTGCGTACATCATATGAGAAGAAGTAGTCGTCGCCCTCTTGCAATAGCTCCGCGCGAGAGTCGGATCCGAGCCAGTCCTCAAGATGTTGGCGGTTGTCGAACCGGAAGATGACGACCCAGTGTTCCTGGATTCCCTCGACGGGCTTGAACAACTCACTCCCCATGAAGCCCGGAAACTTCTCCTGCGCTTTCAGGACCTTGTCCTGCCAGCGCTCGAAATCCTGCTCCCGCCCCGGTCGCACGTCGTGAGACACGACTGCCGTGACCGCTTCCCGGGGAGGCGCCGATGCCGCGCCTGCGAGGACTTCCTGCGTGGGCGCCCCCTCCAGCAGCGGGCGGCCCTCGGCGAGCAGATCCCGGCGGGCGCCGGAATCCAGCCATGCGGTGAGTTGGTCGATGCGGGAGAAACGGAACACCACCACCCATTCGCGTTCCCCGGCGGGCCCGGGAGGATACATCTCGGTGCCCTCGAATCCGTCGAAATCCCGCACGACCCGGTTTGTTTTCTCCTGCCAGCGCTCGTATTCGTCGCCCCGGCCCTCCCTCACCTTCTGGGAGGTCACGACGGTCGCACCGCCTCCTCCCGGGGCAGCGCTTGCACGGTCACTCATACCGAGTAGTCTAGTCCAAAGGGGAGTTATCGGACAATCGGGTGAATATTCCTCAAGCGTTCCTCAGGCGTTGCTGAGTGGAGGTCCCCTCATGGGTCACAAGGAATTCCTGACCGAAGCAGTGCGCCTGGCGACCGAGTCCGTGGACAAAGGATGGGGCGGCCCGTTCGGTGCCGTTATCACCCGCGACGGAGAAATCGTCGCCCGTGGTCAGAACCGCGTACTCCTCACCGGCGATCCGACCGCACACGCCGAAGTGGAGACCATTCGCAAGGCAGTTCAGAGTCTCAACCCGGAGGCACCTTCCATCTCGGAGGAGCACCAGAACGAGAGCACCCTCGAATATGTGCCTCGCCCCGAAGGATCCCCCGACCTTCTACCGGAGCGGGCCAGAATGCTCCAAGGATGCTCGATCTACATCAGCGGTGCCCCGTGCCCGATGTGCATGAGCGCCATTTACTGGTCGCGGATCGAGGCCGTCTACTACGGCTCCGACCTGGAGGCGACCCGGAAGATCGGATTCGACGACTCCTTCCAGTACGAGGACTTCCAAAAGCCCCTCGCCGAGCGGCGGATCCAGATCAAGCAGATCTACCCGGAGTTGGGCGCCAAGGCCTACGCGGCGTGGACGGACAAGCCCGACCGGCATCCGTACTGACCCCCCGGCCCCACAACCACTCGCTACGGCGCGCTAACAATCAGGGAACGTCACCCCCACGCGTCACTCCTCCCGCATACAGTGCGGACATGAACCTTTCTGAACGCGTTCAGAAGTTCAGGGAGGGGTCCACGGGGAGGGTTTCGCGCGATGCGCAAGGGGGCAAAGACCGCCGTCATCGGCAGTGTGTTCGCCGTGATGGTGGGGGGTGCCGGATACGGCGCCTTCAATGTGATGTCGGCGCTCAGCGGGAGCGGGAGCGAGGGCGGGGGCTCGGGGAGCGGCGGACCCGCGGCCGTGAAGACCGGGCCGCCGAGCGGCGCGGAGGTCAAGGAGACCTCGACGAAGTTCTTCGCCGCGTGGGAGCAGGGGGACGCCGCCAAGGCCGCCGCGTACACCAACTTCGCCCAGAAGGCGCAGGAGTCGCTGGCCGGCTACCACGACGACGCACACCTCACCGGTGTGAAGATCACCCCGGGGGCGGCGACGGGAGCCACCGTGCCGTTCTCCGTCAGGGCGACGGTGTCGTTCGAAGGGAAGTCCAAGCCCTTCGCGTACGACTCCCGGCTGACCGTCGTACGCGGCGAGACCACCGGGAAGGCGCTGGTCGACTGGAAGCCGTCCGTCCTGCATCCCGAGATGCAGGAGGGGGACACGCTGGTCACGGGCGAGTCGGCGAGCCCGCCCATCGAGGCCGTGGACCGGAACAACGTTGTCCTGACGAAGGAGAAGTACCCCTCACTGGGGCCGATCCTGGACGCGCTGCGCGAGAAGTACGGCGACACGGCGGGCGGTACGGCCGGAGTCGAACTGGCGATCCATCACGCGACCGAGGGCGCGGGGGACACCGCCCTGGTGACCCTCGCCAAGGGCAAGGCCGGCAAGCTGCGCACCACCCTCAGCGCGAGCGTGCAGGCCGCGGCGGAGAAGGCGGTCGCCCGGTACGCCGAATCCTCCGTGGTGGCCGTGCAGCCGAGCAGCGGTGAGGTGCTGGCGGTCGCCAACCACCGTGCGGACGGATTCAACGCCGCCTTCCAGGGCACCCTGGCCCCCGGCTCCACGATGAAGATCATCACCGCGGCGATGCTCATCGACAACGGCGTGACCACCATGAACGGCCCGGCGCCCTGCCCGCCGACCGCGACCTGGCAGAGCCAGACCTTCCACAACCTCACCAACCTCGCGCCGAACGAGAAGGCGAGCCTCGCCAACAGTTTCATGCGGTCCTGCAACACGGCCTTCGTGAAACTGATCGACGAGAAGCCGCTCACGGACGAGTCCCTGACAACCGAGGCACAGACGCGCTTCGGCCTCGGCCAGAACAACTGGAAGACCGGCATCCCCTCCTTCGACGGCAACATCCCCGCCTCCGGCGGCCCGGACCGCGCCGCGAACGCGATCGGCCAGGGCCAGGTCCAGATGAGCCCGCTGAACATGGCGTCGGTCACGGCGACGGCGATGACGGGCACCTTCCGGCAGCCGGTCATCGTCTCGCCCAAGCTCGACGACCGGGAACTGGCGACGGCGAAGGGCCTGCCCAGCAGTACGTCCGCGCAGCTGCGCGCGATGATGAACCTCACCGCGACCAGCGGCACCGCCGCCCAGGTGATGGCGGGACTCGGCGGGAACATCGGCGCCAAGACCGGCTCCGCCGAGGTCGACGCCCAGTCCAAGTCGAACAGCTGGTTCACCGGCTATCGGAACGACATCGCGGCCGCCGCGATGACCCAGCAAGGCGGTCACGGGGTGGACGCGGCCGGTCCTATCGTCGCAGCTGTGCTACGAACGGGCGACTGAAGTCACCCTTGACAGGGCGGGACCCTAGGGTGGGGGCTCTCGTTGAGGAGCATGAGGGTGCCGGGGGACTTGGGGAACAGGCGGAGGATCGAAAGCTGTGGGGAACAGAAGGCGCGTCGCCGAGCGACGAAAGACGAAGCCCGCCGTGGTCGGCGGGCTGATCGCGGTGGTCGTCGGCGGCGGGGCGTTCGGCGCCTACAGCCTGTACGGCGGCGGTGCGTCGGCCGAGGACCGTACGTCGGAGACCGCCGCCCACAAGGCCGTGAAGACCGGTCCGCCGTCGGCGGCCGAGGTCACGGCGCTGTCCACGCGGTTCCTGACCGCCTGGCAGAGCGGTGACGTCGCGAAGGCGGCCGCGGCCACCGACGACTCGGCGGCCGCGACGACCTTGCTGACCGGCTACGGCAAGGACGCCCACATCACCGGCGTCAAGCTCACGCCGGGCACGCCGTCCGGGTCCTCCGTCCCCTTCTCCGTCAAGGCCACCGTCACGTACAAGGGCAAGAGCAAGCCCCTGGCGTACGACTCGAAGCTGACCGTCGTGCGGCGCGCCAAGGACGGCGCGGCGCTGGTCGGCTGGAAGGCGTCGGTCGTGCACCCCGACCTCCAGGACGGCGACCGTCTGGTCACCGGTCCGGCGGGCACTCCCCCGGTCACCGCCCTCGACCGCGACGGCGGCGAGATCACCACGGCCAAGTACGCCTCGCTCGGCACGGTGCTGGACGGGCTGCGCGAGAAGTACGGAATGATCGCCGGCGGCAAGGCGGGCATCGAACTGCGCGTGGTCCGCAAGGCCGCGACCAAGGGCACCCAGAAGACGCCCGACAAGACCCTGGTGACCCTCAGCGAGGGCACCCCGGGGACCGTGAAGACCACGCTCAGCCCGACCCTCCAGGCCGACGCCGAGCAGCAGGTCGCCAAGAAGGACCGGGCGTCCGTGGTCCTGATGCGCCCCTCGACGGGCGAGATCCTCGCGGTCGCCAACACCAGCCACGGCTTCAACACGGCCTTCCAGGGCTCGCTGGCCCCCGGCTCCACCATGAAGGTCATCACGTCGTCGCTGCTCATCGACAAGGGGCTCGCCTCGGCCGACAAGCAGCACCCGTGCCCGAAGTACGTGACGTACGGCGGCTGGAAGTTCCAGAACGACGACAAGTTCGAGATCAAGGGCGGCACGTTCAAGGCGAGCTTCGCGCGCTCCTGCAACACCGCTTTCATCAGCCAGGCCGAGAAGCTGTCGAACTCCGACCTGACGAACCAGGCGCAGCAGTACTTCGGCCTGTCCATGAACAACTGGGCCATCGGCGTCCCGTCCTTCGACGGCTCGGTCCCGGTCCAGTCGGCGGCCCAGATGGCGGCCTCGCTGATCGGCCAGGGCGGGGTCCGCATGAACCCGCTGAACATGGCCTCGGTCGCCTCCACGGTCAAGACGGGCGTCTTCCACCAGCCGTACCTGGTGTCTCCGACGGTCGACAACCGCAAGCTGGCGACGGCCTCCCGCACCCTGTCCGCCACCACCCTCGCCCAGCTCCGCGAACTCATGCAGTACACGGCGGCGTACGGCACCGCCGCCCAGGCGATGTCCGGCCTCGGCCCCGACTACGGCGCGAAGACCGGCTCCGCGGAGGTCGACGGCCAGAAGAAGCCCAACGGCTGGTTCACCGCGTGGAAGGGCGACCTCGCCGCGGCGGGCGTCGTCCAACAGGGCGGCCACGGCGGCGACACGGCGGGCCCGATCGTGGCGGCACTCCTGAAGGCGGGAAGCTAGCCGGGCGGGGAACCGGGACCTGCTCGGGCGGGGAACCGGGACCTGTCCGAGCGGAAGGCCAGAGCCTCTCCGAACGGGAAGCGGGTCGGCTCGGAAGCGACTCGGGAGCGACTCGGGAGCGACTCGGGAGCGACTCGGGAGCGACTCGGGAGCGGGTCGGGAGCGGGTCGGCTCGGAAGCGTCGTTCTCGGCTTCGTCGCCGGCGCGCGCAGCGCCGACATCCCGCCGTCGTCGGCCGGCGTGCGGAGGCGCCGCTGCCCCTGCTCTGCGCTCTCCTGCGCTGGGGCCGGTACGAGCCCCGGCGCCCGGCGCGCCGGAACTCGCTCGCGTGCCTCCTACACCGACCGATAGCGTGCCGCCCATGACGAGCGACGCCGCCGAAGAGTCCGGAGCCCACCCCCGTTTCGCCGAGGCCCTGGAGGAGCTCGGCCTCGCTGATCTGCTGCCGCGCATCCGCCGCTTCCCCGACGCGACCCGTACCGCCGACGAGGCCGCCGCCGCGATCGGGTGCGAGTTGAGCCAGATCTGCAAGTCGCTGATCTTCGCCGCATGGGGGTCCCCCCTGCTCGAGGAGAGTCGAGAACTTGGGGGAGGAGTGCCGGTGCTCGTGCTGATGGACGGGGCGTCGCGCGTGGACGTGGAGCTCGTACGGCGGGAGCTCGGGGCCGAGAAGGTGACGCGGGCCAGGGTCGAGCTCGTACGGGAGACGACCGGGTACGCGATCGGCGGGGTGCCGCCCTTCGGCCACCGTACGAGGACGCGGGTGCTCGCGGACCGTTCGCTGCTCGACCACGACGTGGTGTGGGCCGCGGCCGGCACCCCGTACACCGTGTTCCCCATGGACCCCAAGACGCTGGTCGCGCATGCGGGCGGCACGCTGGTGGACGTGCGCGAGCAGCACCTGTGACCCCGCTGGTCACCGCGGCGGTGCTGCTCGCCGCGGTGACCCACGCCAGTTGGAACGCGATCGCGCACCGCATCACCGACAAGCTCGTCGGGTTCACGCTGATCGCGGGCGGCGGGGTGCTGATCGGGCTGGCCCTGATGCCGTTCGTGGCGGTGCCGGCGGCCGGGGCGTGGCCGTATCTGCTCGTGTCGGCCGCGATCCACGTCCTGTACTACGTCCTGCTGATGCGCTCGTTCCGGCTGGGCGACTTCGGGCAGGCGTATCCCATCGCCCGCGGGACCGCCCCGCTGGTCGTCACCGTGCTGGCGGCCGTGTTCGCGCACGAGGTGCCGAACGCGTGGGCGGCGGCGGGGATCGCGGTGTCGTGCACGGGACTGACCGGGGTCGCGCTGTGGGGAATGCGCGGTCGGCGCCCCAACTGGGCCGCGATCGGCGCGGCGTTGGCCACCGGTGTGTCGATCGCCGCGTACACCGTCGTGGACGGACTCGGCGTACGTGCCTCCGGTTCCTCGCTCGGGTACATCGCCTGGCTGATGGCGGTGCAGGGAGTCGTGATCCCGGCGTACGCCGCCTACCGCCTGCGCTCCCGGCTCGTCCCCGTCCTACGGCCCTTCGCCGCCCTGGGACTGCTCGGCTCGGTGCTGTCCGTGGCGGCGTACGCACTGGTGCTGTGGGCACAGACACGCGCGGAACTGGCCCCCATCGCCGCCCTGCGCGAGTCCTCAGTCAACCCCCGCTCATGCGGTAATAACTTCGCTGCTCAGGGGGCAGGAGAAGCAATTCCGTACGCTCCGGCCTCGTCCCGCGCCATGAGAGCGCGATTGAGATCTACCCTTTCGCTGGCGTCCGTTGGCGTTGGCGACGTTCTCAACCCAGCGTGAGCCATCGGATGCCCAGCCGACTGACGTCCGATGCCTCCTCCCTGGTGATCGGCTCGCGCCCCGTCGCCTTGCGCAGAAAGCGAAGCTGACCCCAGCCCAGCTTCTCCAGTGCCACTGCCCCATCCGGGCCGAGCAGAAGACCCTGCACCAAATCTGCGGCCTCGGAAGTAAGCCACGGCTCGCGCCCCAGGGCGTCGGCCAGGTCCAGACCGTGCACGGCGACCTCGACCACGCGTGTCAGCAGGAACTCCGACAGGAGCATCGGATCGCCGTGCCGGGTGCGAACCACACGGCCTTCCGGCTCGGCCCGGCACAGTCGGTCCACCTGTTGCCAAGTGGCGTTGAAGTCGTCGGCGAGTGCGGCACCGCTGAGTTGTTCGGCCGCATGATCTTGGGCCAGAGCGATCCGAGCGGCGTTGGTGTCCGGAGCGAAACGGTCGTCGGGCCGGTAGTACTCCACTGCCGAAACCTCGGCACAGCACGGCGCCGGCGCGGCCAGCATGCCCGGCAGCCAGGCAATCGCCACCCGGACATGAGCCAGCAATTCGCTCACGTTCCACGGTGCACACCGCGTCGGCAGACCCCACTCGGCCGCCGAGACCCCAGTCATCGCCTGCCCGAGCTGCCCCGCCTCAAGACGAAACGCTTCGACTACCCGCCCCTGATCCATGCCGATCAAGCTACCCAACCAGAACTGGCGCAGCAGCAGATCTCAAACGCGCCCCATGTCCTCAGTACGGTCGAGGTCGCGTCTGACGCACGTCGGGGTTGGTCACCCATAGGCGTGCGCCGGCTGGCATGCGTCCTGCTAGACGATCGCCGGTCGCGGACCGATCGGCGCGCGATACGCTCTCGGCCATGTCGGAGGTAGGTCGAAGACTGGTGCGCGTCTTCTGGGCCGTGGACCGCTTTCTGGGCGGCGAACGCCCTCCCACAGGTACACAGAAGTTCACGGCCCGGCATCCGGTCCTCCTGGCGCTTGTGACAGGGACGGTGTGGGCCGCCTACTTCTTGTTGCTGCCAGGAGTGCAGCAGTCGGACTTCGTCATCGCACCGGTCGGTGGCTTCCTGCTCGGCGGGATCCTCGGACTCACGGCGTTGTACGAGAGGCTCCGACAGCGCCGCCTGCGTCGGCGGGGACTGTGGGACGGCTCGTGACAGACTCCGTCGCCCTTGGAGCGGTACCAGGGGACATGACAGCGCAGGCTCGCCGGGACGGGGGACCACCGCTCCTCAGGCGGGAGGCACGGATCTTCATCCGGCATCAGTCGTTGGCCGCCCTGAGATTGTTTTCAGTCAACCCTCCTTCACGCAGTAATAGGTTGGCTGGTCAAGGGGCTGGCTGAGGCCATTCCGTACGCCTCGTCCGCCGGGCGCGCAGCGTCGGCCAGTGCTCTGATCGGGAAGGCTCACCCGGGTTCGGTGCGTGCCTGCCCGAGGGCGGTGCAGTTCTCGGCATCGGGGAGTGGGCCGACCTTGGTGACGACTCCAGTCCACCAGCCCGGTTGATCGGTGGCCTGCCGCGAGACTTCCAGGTCTCGGTGGGTGAGCTCTTCGTATGGGTCGGGCGGTGAGCTGTACGGGTGGTTCGCGTACGCCATCTGACGGCTTACCAGGTGACGTTCAGGCTGCCGTGCCGCTCCCGCACTGACAGTGGGCCGCACGGCAGACGCCGTGACGGGACGCGCGGACAGGTGCCGACACTGCGGCAGGACGGGTGAGGCCGCCGACCCGGATGCCCGGCGGCAGCAGCCCGCCAGAGAAACGGGGACAGCCGTCCGGCCCCGAAGGAGTGTCATGCACGGTGCCCGCCCGATCCGGTCGCTGCTGGCCACGGTCCTCACGGTGGTGGGTCTGGCCGCCATCCCACCGACCGCACCCGCCTTTGCGGCGCCCGCTGGTTCTCAACCGAGCGACCAGGGTGTCTGCACGCAACCGGTTGCGCCTGACCAGACGGCCTGCCTGGCCACGATCCGCACCGACGTGCCACCCATGTCCTCCGTCCCGCCGAACGCGAAGCCGCCCGGCTACGGTCCCCGGGACATCCGCAGTGCCTACGACCTTTCCGACCGCCACGGCGGCGGCAGGACCGTGGCTATCACCGTCGCCTTCCACAACCCCAACCTGGAAAACGACCTGGCGGTCTACCGCCGCCAGTTCAACCTCCGGCCCTGTACGAAGGCCAACGGCTGCCTCCGCCAGATCAACCAGCGCGGCGGCCCCACTCCCCCGTCCGGCACCAACAGCGGCTGGGCACTGGAGTCCGCACTGGACGTCGACGCGGTGAGCGCGGCCTGCCCGGACTGCCGGATCCTGGTCGTCGAATCCGACAACAACTCCCTCAGCAACCTGCTCACCGCGGTCGACCAAGCCGTCACGCAGGGCGCCAAGGTCGTCTCGAACAGCTGGGCCCTTACCGCCGGGGAGATCCCTTCCGAAACTTTGTTCGATCACCATTTCAGTGACCACCCCGGCGTAGCCTTCACCTTCGCCGCGGGCAACGGCGGATACGGAACGACCTACCCGGCTGCCTCGCCCTACGTCACCTCGGTGGGCGGCACATCCCTGAACCGGGCCCGCAACCGCCGGGGCTGGACCGAGAGCGCCTGGTCCCGCACCGGCTCCGGCTGCTCCCTCTACGAGCCCAAGCCGCCTTTCCAGCACGACCCGTTGTGTGCCAACCGCACCATGAACGACGTCTCCGCGGTCGCCGACCCCGCGACCGGCCTTGCGGTGTACAACACCTTCGGCTCGTCCGGCACGGGCTGGCACATCGTCGGCGGCACCAGCCTGTCCAACGCCCTGGTCGCCGCCATGTACGCCCTGGCCGGCAACCCCACGCCCGGTACGTACCCCAACTCCTACCCCTACGCCCGCCGGTATGCCTTCAACGACATCACCACCGGGTCCAACGGCACCTGCGGCGGCACCTACCTGTGCACCGCCGCCCCCGGATACGACGGACCGACCGGCGTCGGCACTCCGCACGGCGTCGCCGGACTGAGAGGCTGGGCCTGGTAGACGTCGACGAAGTCACGCCCTCACGCCATACCCACGCACCGCCCACCGGGACGCGTGAGCCGATCAGACCGGCTCACGCGTCCCGGTATTCGTCCGGCGCATCCGAGTGACCGTGATACCACTGATGAACCACCGAGAAGGTAGCGAGCCGCCGTCAGCACCTCCTTGTCCCACTCCGGCCCGCCGACCGCACCGCGGGCCCATGAGGCAGGCGCGGGGGAAAGCGGTGAGTCTCACGATCTCAGTCAATCCCCGCTCATGCGGTAATAACTTCGCTGGTCAGGGGGTTGGATGAGGCCGTCCCGTGCACCTCGGCCACGTTCCGCGGCATGAGACATCGGTAGGTCGGGGTTGCACCCGGTACACGTCGGGGTTGGTCACCCATAGGCGTGCGCCGGCTGGCATGCGTCCCGATAGGCGATCGCCGGTCGCGGACTGATCGGCGCGCGGTACGCTCTCGGCCATGTCGGAGGTAGGTCGAAGACTAGTGCGCACTTTCTGGGCCGTGGACCGCTTCCTGGGCGGCGAACGCCCGCCCACACGTACACAAAAGTTCGTGGCCCGGCATCCGGTCCTCCTGGCGCTCCTGGCGGGGACGGTGTGGGCCGCCTACTTCTTGTTGCTCCCAGGAGCGCCGACAGTCGGACTTCGTCATCGCTCCTGTTGGTGGCTTCCTTCTCGGCGGGACCCTCGGACTCACGGCGTTCTACGAGAGGCACCGACAGCGCCGCCTGCGTCGGCTGGGACTGTGGGACGGCTCGTGACGGACTCCGTCGCCCTTGGAGCGGTTCCAGGGAACACATGACAACGCAGGCTCGTCGGGACAGGGCTCAGGTGGCGGACGAGTAACCGCCGCTCGCACCCGGAGCCTGCACCAACTCCGTGGCCCCCACTCCTCCACCGGGAACCACTGACCTGCATCTGGCATCAATCATTGACCGCCCCGAGATTGTTTTCAGTCAACCTCTGTTCATGCAGTAATAACTTCGCTGGTCAGGGGGCTGGATGAGGCGTCCCGAACACCCCGGCGTCGTTCCTAGCCAGGTGTCCTCACGGGCTACTTCAACATCGACCTCCCCCGCAGGTGGTGCGACTGCTACGCGGCCGAGTGCTACCACCAGCAGTACCTTTCGGGCAGCAAAAACCCGGACGGGTTCTGCGGGCTGGGTGGGACGGGGGTCAAGCTAAGTACCCCGTTCGGAACGAACTGGGGGGCGTCTTGCCCGACCGGGGTCGCCCCCGCGCCGAACGCTGAATAGCAGCAGGGTGTGACCTTCTGAGCCCCTTCCTTGATCAAGGAAGGGGCTCAGTGCTGCTGTCCCTGCGAGTCAGTCCCGCTCGGCCCGCTTCGGCTATTTCCGAGTTACAACTTCCTCTACGGCTTCAAGGCGGCTCGCTCCGCTCTCCGCGCGCGGCCCGGTCCCCGGCCGGGCCTGCGCTCCTGTCTCCGCCCCGCTCCAGCCCAGCCGGGGACCGGGTCGCGCACACAACAACGAGCCGAAGGCCAAGAGTCGAGAGCCACATGGGAGCGGCCCGGTCAGAACGGTGCCTCCGGCGGGGGACCGGCCGACACCGGGATGGAGGGGGCGCCGTTTCCGGTTGCGGGTCCGTAGTGGCGTGCGTGGAGCGCTCTCATCCCGTACGCCATCGCCCCAGGCAGAGCCGAGCAGACGCGGCCCCTGGCGTTCAGGTCGTTCGTACAGTGGCGCGCTCCACCTGGACGCCATGAACCACGCCTGCTCCACGGTGTGTGGGTCGACGGCGTACGGGATGAGAGCGGGGCAGGTGGTGGAGACACCTATCGGTATTGCCGCTGACGCTTAACCCAGGGATCAAAAACCAAGCGGGAGAGTGAACGTGTCACCGGTGCCGATGTCCTTATAGTAGTGGATCCGCAGGCCAGTGAGGGAAAGCTCACGACCACCATCGAGCTCAAGACCGCAAACGGGACAGTCAAACATCTCGGCGAAGCACTCCCGGACGTTCTCGTCAATAACGTCGCCTCCGTCCTCGCCAACGCGAGAACGAATCACCCCCTTTTTGCAACCGCACACTGGACATCGGGCATGGGTCACATTGCACTCGCCGGGGCGTGCCCATTTCCGCATTTCTGCCATTTTGGCGAGACTCTTCATGTCGGAGGCATACAAGCGCTGCTTGCTGCATATGCGAAAAAGTTTCTGAGCGTAACGAATCTTCGTCGCGAGAACCTTTTCCGCGATCTCGCGCTCCTGCTCGATTGCTGGCTTGATGGACTTAATGAAAGCGCGCAGTGGATCACGCTCCCACTCTGCCGCCTCCGCTGCCTCTTGCACCGCTAGCTGTCTAGCCTCTTCTAGGGCATCCTGCTGCATCTTCAGCAGATCATGCCGCTCATCACGGTATGGACCCCAGAAGTCTATTTCACCCTCGCCTATGTCACCGAGGACTGCGTCCGTTACCAATACCGCTTGCGTAAGGGCGTCAGTGGTCTGTGTCGCGTCGTGAAATCCCATGTGAGCTACGCCGTTGCGGGCTGTAAGCAAAGTGTCAATGTCCCGCTCGCTAACGGGAATCGACAGAAGGGAGCGAAGCCGCTTGAAAGCCTCGGCTGCGCCGAGAGTTTTCACCTTGGCCAGCGGAGCCCCGGCCTGATCTCCGAAACCAGCAGCGTGAAGCATGGTGGCGAAATCGCGACCATCTGCCAATAGAGAGGGATGGCGCGTGGCCAATCCAGCTTTAACGATGTGCTCGAATGCCAACCCACCATGCAGGGCTGCCATGTCATGGTCACCTTGACACCATGCATGCAGTGCCCGTCGCATCTGCCTGCATGCCGACTCTCGCAACATGTTCGCGTCCATGCGTTCCCCTCCCGCGATACCGAGAGCCATTCTGCCCGAAGGAACGCGATCAGCGCTGCGAGGTTGCTGAAATCGGCACTACAGCCAAGTACAGCTCGATCGACGCGGGGCCGCTCGCTCTCAGCGGAGCCAAGCGTAACTCCGGGCTTCACCACCTGCACGGCGTGCTGTTTAAGACTCGTTTACGATGCTGGTGCCTGCTCCCAGGGAGGCGTCCAGCCAACCTCTCGACAAAGGTCAGCTAGCGACATATCTACTTTTGCGAGTTCGTCATGACTGTACAGATCGCTGATACGCATTCCCAAGAAGTGCTTTGCAGCGATTGCAGTTTCGGGATACCCCATATCGCGGCGTGCGGATATTACAAACTCGGCATAGAGTTTCATCAAGATGACGGGAGGCGTATTAGGCACATAGGTCGCCTGCATGAAATTATGGAAAGCTCTGACCGCTTCATCTGAGCCAAAGATCGTAACCCAGGCCGAGAACTCCGATATTAGATTCTTGAACTCATCCTCTGACATCGCGCGCTGGTTAAGGATGTCCTTGAGGAGATTGATCATGGGTTTATATACGTCATACTTTTTCTCCGATATTCTCGCTTCAAGATCCCTGAGGTGCTGTGCGTCAATTTCTGACTTCTTCGCCCTTCTCGCCGAACGGGCAGCAATGGCGGCGGCCATGATGGACGCCAGTGCCGGGATAGCCGCAACTGCAAGTGAAATTCGCCAGTCCAAGCTTTTTCCCTGCGCCGCCACCATCAGGTAGCTATGACTCAATTCGATCCTCTCATTCGACTCTCTGCTATTGGGAGTGCTACATGTTGACCCAAGGCTGAGGTAGAAAGCAGAAGGGATGACCTCCGCTAAGCTATGCTCAATGATTCAGCACCAATACAGGGCTCGCTTTGCAGAGCTGTTAGGGCCGTCGATGTTGTTGAGCCCGTTGCGCAAGGCGGACCCACTCACTCTCGTCGAGGACGACTCTCAACCTGTTACTATTTCCAGTGCCGAACATGATCTCGGGTGTTCCTTCATCGGTCCATCGCACCTGCGGATCAGGCGGACTGCGAAAGCCCATCTGTGCCATTTCCCAGCCCCACTGGGCGGCGTTTCGCATGACGGCCTCTACTACGCTTCGCCTGAGGCCGGTGAGATCGGTTTCGCCAGTTGGTTCCTCTCTAGAGGTTGGATCAACTTCATTTGATGTTCCGCTCTCACGTGGACCCTGCGCATAGGCAGCAAGCTGTCCGTCGCCGCTGGCAGCGGCCGTCATGTTGTCGACGGTGTCGGCGAGAGTCATTTCGAGTTCCTGGCCAGCGACCTGGACGCGAAGATTCCGTCGCTTGAACCATTCCGCCAGGGAGGACCGAGTTTCCGGGCTGCGGCGTAGCTGACCCATCACTGTCAAGCCGATGACCAGCACGACTATCGGCCACTTCAGAGAGGAGATGAACTCCAAAACGCTCATGCCAGCATCCTGCCGCAGGACACATGCCAGGATCCCGGGAACCGTTGAACCTGGTGAGAGGCGCAGCAGGCCGAGGCTGTAACACGCCTTGATCGCCGCGCGACCAACGTTTCGATGCCGTCGAGACCGTCTCGGAGTCGGCCACGCCGGCCTCCACTGTGGGCGCCCAAGGTGTCTCGGGACAGCGAGATCGCGTGCCACAGCCATGCCAGATGCAGGGGTCAGCCACCAGCGACTCTGTTCGGCCGTCCCACCAGTCGCCGACCGCAGTCGGGGCGGGCTCGGATCGAACTTACAAGGCAGTGGCCAAGCGTTCGTTGGGTGGATCCAACGGTGGGCTTCAGGGCGCTGCTGAGCCCTCTGTGGGCCATGTGTGGGCCAACACGCCCTCGAACCTGCCGCATCGAGTAATAGACGCAGGTCAGCGACCCAGGGCGGCTTCGCCGCCCGCCGTGGGACGGGTAAATGGGCATGATGAACGCCCCGTAGCCCTTGATCAACACCGCGCCGCGGGGTGGCAACGCAGGAGGCGAGGTCAGCTACCTGCGGTTTTGCCCACGCCGGTTCGTATTTACGCGTCAGAGGTGACGTAGGTAGCGATACCGCGACGCTCTTGAAAACCGTCGCTCCCTAGCAGCTCAGAACTTTCCCCACCTCATCAAGGCGCCTCGCTCCGCGCGCGGCCCGGCCCCAGGCCGGACCTGCGCTCCCGTCTCCACCCCGCTCCAGCTCGGCCGGCCTCCGTGCCGCGCGCTCAGCGATTAGCCGCTGTCCATGAGAGAAAGGGGAGCGTCCCAGCTGAGGCGCCCTCACCGGATTTCCCGCACACTCCGCGCTAGGGGGTGTGCGGGCCTACCCTGGGGCGCAAGAGCGTCCGAGGGTGTCTCGGTAACAGACTTGTGCGTGACGGGGGTTGGACATGGTAAGTGCGGAGATCGTGCAGTGGGTGCAGCAGGCTGGCCCCGCTGTGACGGCCGCAGTGAGCGCCTACGGGGCGGCGGTGCTGACCCGAGCGGAGGACGCCGCCGCGGATGCCACGGTCGGTCTCGGGCAGCGGATCCTCCAGTTGGTGTGGCGTCGCCGAGACGAGGCGGGCCGGGCCGAGCTGGAACGAGTGGTGGACGAGGCCGCCGACGAGCAGGACGACGCGTACACGACAGTCGTGTTGAGCAGGCTACTCAAGCGCGCGTTGCAGGACGATCCCGAGCTGCGGGAGGAACTGTCTGGGCTGCTGCCTGCTCCGGCAGCGGGCACGGTGAACATCACGGCTTCCGGTATCCGTTCGATCGCCGGTCAGCACATCCAGACCGCGATGACCGGTGACGGTCACACTCCGCCACGATCGTGAGCGCTAACGATGCCGTATCCGAGCTCCGGGATCGAGGCCGCCGGGCAACGCGCGATAGCGGCCCAGCAGATCGGCAACGCCTACACGGGTGATGTAGTACTGCCTAGCGAGGCGTTGCACGCGCCGGACAAGGTCCCTGCGGCCCCGGGCACCTCGAACCTGCCCCCGGCCACGCTCTGCCTGGGGCGTGAGGAAGAACTGACCTCGCTACGACGCAGCCTGACCGGTCGGGGTGAGAGTGCGATCACGCAGAGCGGAGCGGTGCACGGACTGGGCGGGATCGGCAAGAGCACCCTCGCCCTGCACTACGCACACCGTCACCGCGGTGACTACACCCTGATCTGGTGGGTCAACGCCGCGTCCTCCGACGAGATCGAGACATCGTTCACCGTCCTGACCCAAACTCTGGTTCCTGGCTGGGCTGCCACTGCCGGGCGTGGGGCGCAGGTGGCGTGGGCGATGCAGTGGCTGGCCTGGCATCCGGGCTGGCTGCTGGTCTACGACAACGTCGAGGACCCCGACGACCTCGCGCCCTACACCGGCGCACTCCATCAGGGGCACCATTTGGCTACCAGCCGCCGCACCACGGGCTGGCCAGACAGCGCCACCACCCTGGTCCTGGGCAACCTGCACCCCGACGACTCCACCACCCTGCTGTGCCGACTTGTCTGCAAGGACACCGCCCCCACACCACGGCAGAAGACCGACGCCCGCGCACTCGCCGCCGAATTGGGCCACTTCCCGCTGGCGATCAAACAGGCCGGCGCCTACCTCGCCCAGAACCGCGGCATCAGCCTCGCTGACTACGGCCGCCGTCTGGGCACCAAACTGGGCAAGACCGCCCACGGCATCGACGCCGAACGCACCATCGCCCGTATCTGGAACGTCACTTTGGGCACTCTGGAGACAGACAATCCGCTGGCCGTGGAGGTGCTGCACACCTCTGCCTGGCTCGCCCCCGACGACATCCCCCACAGCCTGCTCGCCCTACCCGGCACCGACCCGGACGTTACCGCCGAAGCCATCGGAACCCTGGCCGCCTACAGCATGGTCACCGACACCGGCACCACCATCGCCATCCACCGCCTGGTCCAAACCGTCCTCCGCACCCCCCAGGAAGCCGACGGCACCGGGCAACCCCGACACCTGCAAGGACGCGACCGCGCCGAACGAGCAGTCCTCCGCAGTCTGGCCCCGCCCCCAGGCCAGGACACCACCCCCGACAGCCAGTGGGACACCCTCACACCCCACCTGGCCACCCTCGCGGCCACCAGCCCACCCGAACACCACAACGCCCCCCTCACCACCGCATACACCACGGCCGCCAACCGCCTCTACGAGCAAGGCCACTCGGCCCGCGCCATCCCCTTGCTAGAGGCCACTCTCACGCAGCAGGAGCAGGTCCTCGGCGACACCCACCCCGACACCCTGATCAGCCGCAACAACCTCGCCTACGCCTACCAGGCGGCGGGGGACCTCGCCCGCTCCATCCCCCTGCTAGAGGCCACCCTCACCCACAGCGAACAGGTCCTCGGCGACACCCACCCCGACACCCTGACCAACCGCAACAACCTCGCCTCCGTCTACTACGCCGCGGGGGACCTCGGCCGCGCTATCCCCCTGTACGAAGGCACCCTCGCCCAGAGCGAGCAGGTCCTCGGCGACACCCATCCCGACACCCTGCGAAGCCGCAACAACCTCGCCAGCGCCTACCAGGCGGCGGGGGACCTCGCCCGCGCCATCCACCTGCTAGAGGCCACCCTCACCCAGTATGAGCAGGTCCTCGGCGACACCCACCCCGACACCCTGCGAAGCCGCAACAACCTCGCCAGCGCCTACCGGACGGCGGGGGACCTCGGCCGCGCCATCCACCTTCACGAAGGCACCCTCGCCCAGAGCGAGCAGGTCCTCGGCGACGCCCACCCGAGCACCCTGATCTGCCGCAACAACCTCGCCGGCGCCTACCGGGCGGCGGGGGACCTCGGCCGCGCCATCCCCCTGTACGAAGCCACCCTCACCCAGCGCGAGCAGGTCCTCGGCGACGCCCACCCGAGCACCCTGCGAAGCCGCAACAGCCTCGCCAGCGCCTACCGGGCGGCGGGGGACCTCGCCCGCGCCATCCCCCTGTACGAAGCCACCCTCACCCAGAGCGAACAGGTCCTCGGCGACGCCCACCCGAGCACCCTGCGAAGCCGCAACAACCTCGCCAGCGCCTACCGGGCGGCGGGGGACCTCGCCCGCGCCATCCCCCTGTACGAAGCCACCCTCACCCAGAGCGAACAGGTCCTCGGCGACACCCACCCCGACACCCTGATCAGCCGCAACAACCTCGCCAGCGCCTACCAGGCGGCGGGGGACCTCGCCCGCGCCATCCCCCTGCACGAAGCCACCCTCACCCAGAGCGAACAGGTCCTCGGCGACACCCATCCCAACACCCTGCGAAGCCGCAACAACCTCGCCAGCGCCTACCAGGCGGCGGGGGACCTCGCCCGCGCCATCCCCCTGCACGAAGCCACCCTCACCCAGCGCGAGCAGGTCCTCGGCGACACCCATCCCGACACCCTGCGAAGCCGGGACAACCTCGCCCATGCCCGCCAAGCCGCGCGAGCTGTACAGCAGGGAGGTACAGCAAACTCAGCGACCGCAACTGCCCCTCAGCAGCCATCTACAGTCGATTGACCAGACCATCAGACCTCAATGACCACCCAGCCAGTGGTTCGGGACGAAGCGGTCCTGACGGCAACCTCTGACGGCAACGTCAGCAGACTGCATCGGCCTTGGGCACCTCTGGGGACACTCGCCATGCTCCGTCGCGGGCTACGCACCCAGGAAGGAGGTTCAGTTGATCGAACTCCTAAAGCGGGTGTCGCAGGTTCGAATCCTGCCGGGGCCTCGACATCTGCTTCTGGCATCAACACGGGTGGTCGCTGACGACCAGGGCGCCTCCACAGCAGCCGATCCATGTGGCTCATGGCCTCGCGCTGGGTGTCCTGCGCAACGTACGTGCACACGTCCAGGGTGATCCTGATCTGGGAATGCCCAAGGATCTCCATCACGATGGCCGCCTCATGACCAGAAGCTATGCGGTGATCGCTGCTGCACCACTTGGCGGGACGCCATCCCTTGCCGTGGCGATTGCACTCTCAATCTCCGTCTTAAGGTGTTCGATTTCACGGTTGGCGCGCCGCGTGTATGACATTGAGTCTGGGTCTTCCCGGTGTGGTCGTCCGCTGGCCGTGCTCAGACGTTGGTCAGGCGCAGGTGGGTGGTCTCGTACGACAAATTGGATATAACCGTGAAACATCGCTGTGGCTGGCTTGACGATAACGTGGTCAATCTCTCGGACGGTGAGTGACCAAATACCTTTCATGCGTGGGCCATAGCCCTCCTTGCGGATGGTGACGGTTTCGCCGTCGAAGTTGATGCTCCCGAGCACGCCTTTGACAGTGGTTAGTCTCTTCTGATCGCTGCATACAACCGGCGGTGTGACGGCCTCAGCGGGAACTGGGAGTGAGGGCCGCTGGCCTCCTGCAGGTGCGGCAGGTGCGGCAGGTGCGGCATCAGCGTTGCTGCTCTGCTGTTGTTCCTTGTTTCGTGCGGCGCCGGCACCGGAGGTGGGTGCAGACTGCGGGCCGACAGACGGCTGCTTGGGCGATATGCGGCCCGGCATGGTCGCGCCTGCGTCCTGCCACACCGTGCGAAGCCCGGCGACGAAACCGTCGAGATATGCCCTGCTCGGAGTAAAGGACCAACGGTCGTAGCCGATCGGGTCGACCAGGGCTCCGAGGTGATCGGCGAGTAGTGGCAGCCATGTTGGCCTCGTGGCACCCGAGGGGGCTTGTCCCATCTGTATGTCTAGCCACCCATTGCGCCAGCCTTCCAACCAGCTTCCGAAGTCGAAATCTCGGTCGGCAAGCTCATCGAGAGCCAGCCAGCCAAGGTGAGGAGCTAGGCGCACTCCGTCCTGGTAGCCGCGCTCTCGTGCGCGATAGCGATCAGCCTTCAACGCAGTGACTGCCGTGTCGAGATCAGATGACGGATCTGCCCGGTCATGCTCGGCGGTGACGCTGCTCCTCTGCTTCGGCTCCGGACCAGGTGCCGTAGGGGCCGTGCGCCCGTTCGCGGTTGTAGCCGCGCTCTCGTGCGCGGTGGCTTGCGCGGCCTCCGACAGGGGTGGCGGGATGGTGAGATTCAGAATTCCCTTGGATGACTTACCGACTGCGGCGGGTGATTGGCCTGCCGTCTCGTCTTCGCTTTCGAGCCACATACTCTGCGCATCGATGAACTCCTGAAGGTCGGCGATAAATCCGTGGAGAGACCCATCGGTCAACTCATTGGCCCGCGGAACCTGAATCCACGTCGCTTCGCTACCACGCCGCAATTCCTTGGTGAGGTTAACCCAGAAAAGTCGCTTTTCGTCACGGTCATAGACCACGCCCACGACGGGGAGACGGCTCTCCTTCCAGTCATCCCGATGGTCGGCGACAGGGATGGCGTACCCGTTGGCCCGCTTGTACTTCTGGCCACTCTTCACCTGAATAGCGATGACGTGCCCGGTGCGCCGACCCTCACTGGCGAACCCGACGTATAGGTCCTCGCCGTGATCAGCGCCTCCGTCGATCTCCTGGACGAGGTGGTCATGCTCCTCAAGCAGCGTCCGCAGGGCGTTGACCCCTGCACGCTCGATCTTCCGGCTCGCGCTAATGGTCGCCACGAAGGGCACCTCCCCCTACACGTCCCGCTACCCAATGCAGCGTAGCTGCAGGGACCGACTGTCATGCCCGATCGTCGAGCATCGCGGAGGAGTTCGGCCCAGCCGCACGGTCGGACGGCAACCGGGGCATTCGATTAGGCAAGCTTTGATCACCGGGCCAATCTCGGGCGCTGCACCAGCTGCGATACAGCAGCGAAGAACCGCCAAGGACCGTCAAAGGCCGAATGACCAACCCAGTAGACGTCGATGGCCCCGTAGCCGAGAGTTCGGGACGAAGAGGTCGTGTCAGACGCGTGCCAGGTTGTACGGGGAAGCACGGGGAATACCGGGGAGTCGAGCGGCGGCCCACCAAAGGCGCCAGCGCCCTTCGTCGCAGGTCAGCAGGGCGACCGGGGCCAGGAGACACGAGCTTCCCAAGCTAGGGGTCACGACGCGCCTCGACGGGAGAGCCCTGGTGCGCACAGCCGGCAGCTCCCTGGCAAGCTCCAGTTACGAGTGAGTCACGACGCCGCATGTGCGGCCCACTACCCGCCAAGATTCCTGATCATGGAATGGCTCTCACTTACGATCACCCTCGTGACGGCGTCGGCCGCATCGGGCATCGCGATATGGCAGGTACGCACACAGCGAGTCCGACAGGTCGAGGACTTCTACATTGCTCGCTACTGGTCGCTGCTGGATCGCCTGTCGACTCGCGCCCTTCGCGGTGTTGACGCTGACACCTTGGATGAGCAGGAAGAGGCAGCGATCCGGCTGTACTTTCGCCTCAGCGAGGACGAGGCCGACCTGCGGGCTCAAGGTTGGGTTTCCGATGACACCTGGCGTTTTTGGGGCGGCGCCATCCACTCCCAGATGCATCGTCCGCCATTCGACCGTCTCTGGGCGGAGACCAGCCAAGATTCGGATGCCGGGCGCGACTACGAGTTCAGGCACCTGCGCCAGCTCTGGCACGACGCCGCCTACGATCCCGCGCCGAGTCGAACCTTCCGCAGGTGGCTGCGCCGCAGCCCGTGGCGTCGGCCCACGACGCCAGCACGGCGCTTGACGCTCCCCCGCACCACAACCGCACCAGATCGAGCGGGGAACAGCGGGGAACCACGGTGAAACCGGCCGAGCCCCACGAGGCCGCACCTCGGCCATTCGTACAGGTCAAGAGCCGAACCGCCCCAAGCGCCCCCAGCTTCCCAAGCTGAGAGCTCTCGTGTCCCCCTTTTGTCGGTGCCTGCGGAAGTTCGCTCCCTGAGGCTTCTCCTCGCTCCAACCGTCTGTGGATGGGTACGGTCGAGGTCGTGTCTGGCGTGCGTCGGGTTGGTCACCCGTTGGCGTGCGCTGGTTGATCACGCGCGACTAGGGGAGCTGGTACGGGCATGGCAGTTGACGCTGCTCGATCGGAAGAGGGGTTCACGTCGGCGGGGGCTGCGCAGGTGATGGTTGCCGCCTGCCGGGCTGCGGGGCTCGATGACAGAGGCGCGGAGTTAATCCGCCTCGGGGAGAACGCACTCTTCCGGCTCGGCTCGGTGCCAGTGATCGCGCGTATCGCGCGGTCGGTCGAGTATCTGTCGGCGGCCCGCAAAGAGGTGGCCGTGTCGCGGTGGCTGGCCGGCGAGGGGTTTCCGGCGGCTCGTGTCATTGAGGATCTCGAACAGCCGCTGATGGTCGATGGGCATCCGGTGACCTTCTGGCATCTAATCGTCGAAGAGGGCAGGGCAGCCACATACGGGGAGTTGGGTGCGGTCCTGCGTGATCTGCATGCGCTGACGCTGCCCGATGGTCTGGAGCTGCCTCGGTACAGCGCCTTCGGGCTCTCAGACTTGCGGCTTGAGCGGGCCGCGGGGATATCGGAGGACGACCTTGAGTTTCTGCGCAAACGGGGACGGGAGCTGAAGGAGCGCTTGGCAAAGCTGCGGTTTGGGTCGCCTCTGGGGCCGGTGCACGGCGATGCGCACACCGACAACTTGATGGTCGACAGAAGCGGGGTTGTGCACCTGATTGACCTGGAGAATTTCTGCGTTGATCATCCCGAGTGGGATCTTGAGGTGGCCGCGCACGAATACCATCGTCTCGGGTGGGTGACGGAGCAGCAGTACGCCGACTTTGTCGGCGCCTACGGTCGTGACCTGAGGGAGTGGCCCGGCTTCGCGACGCTGTGCGCGATCCAGGAATTCAAGATGACCACGTGGCTCATGCAGAACGTGTCCGAGGGGGAGGACGTGGCGGAGGAGGTCGGCCGGCGCCTTGCATCGCTGCGTGATGATGATGCGCCGCGCCACTGGCTCCCGTATTGAGAGGCGGGTTGCTCACTCGTCCAAGCTGGCCAGTGCCTCGACAACCTGCTCGTTGAAGCGGGTCACGACGGGTACTCCTGCGTGGGCGCTGATCTCTCCTTGGAAGTCAGTGACGTAACGCAGGAACCGGGCCGACTGGAGTGATTCGCCTTCCTCAACTGCCTGGCTGGCAGTTCCGATGGCGCTGTCCAAGTCGCCGTTCAGTAGGTGGCTCTGTGCGAGCACAATGCGGCAGAAACCGAGTGTTCGGGCGTACTGCGGATCAGTTTTGGCGACGGCCTGCTTGGCGAATCGGAGGGATTCGACAGGGCGTTTGAGGTCGCGGAAGCAGTGTGAGAATTCCCCGATCAGTTCTGCTTCGTTGAAGTAGGCGAGCCATTCGGGGTCTTCGGCTGCATCGGCTTTCTCAAAGTGGCGTTCTGCCTCGTTCATGGCGCGGGATGCGCCCGTGAGGTCATGGGCGCTGGACAGTGCGCGGGCCTCGTGAGCGGCGTACATGGCCTTGGCGCGCGGCGTGGCGCTGTTGCCCTTGGCTCCTTCGACGGCAGATCGGGCCAGTTGCACGGCACGGGAGGTGTGCCCAAGGTAGTTCGCCTGGTGGCTGAGGTTAGCGAGAATGGATGCCCCGAACATGCGATCGCCGGTGACTTGGGTGAGCCGTAGGGCGGACAGTAGGTAGCGGTTTGCCAACGCGTGATTTCCGATGTCGTAGGCCATCCACCCGATTACCTCGGCAGTTTCCGCAGCCACGGTGAAGAGGGCCTGGCCTACTCGTTCCGTGTAGCTGGCATTGAGTAGAGGTAGTACATCGTCGCGGAAGTAGTGCCGTAAGGCTTTGTGGCCGTGGCCGCCGCCGTACTGGAAATCCAGGCGCATGAACATTTCGGTGGCGGTGCGGATCGCGTGTACGTCGCGCATGCTGGCGCGCTGCGGGGTGGGCCTGTCGGCCTGCACGCCGTCGGGGCGGGCGATCATCCATGACAAGACTGCGGCACTGAGATCCGTGTCCGGGATCGCCAGTTCGCTGTTCGATGCGCCCTGGGGCCGTTCTTCAGTGAGCCCGTCCAGCACGGACAGCGCCTCGGATAAGGCGGCGGGATAAGCGACCGGCTGCGGTGCGCTTGCCTCAGCCTGGCCGAACAGCCCGAGATCACCGGGCGCGATCCGCCTCCCGAGCTTCCCACTGAAGACATCGGCCATAACCCCGGCAGCCTGCGACCGGATGCCTGCCCCATCCCGCCAACGCTGGACGGCGACGTGCGTGGTGCCCAGGTCAATGCCGCGTTGTTGCGCGAGATCGCGCATCCGCTTGGCAAGCCCCTTGTTCGAGACTTCAGCCTCGGCCATGAGGGAGATCAACTGCGCATTCGGTTCTCGGTTCATGCTCCCCTGCCAACCCGAGAATGGCGACGAGCGTCCATCGTGTCACAGCTCGTGAACCCAGGGGGGTTCACTTACGAACCCCCCTTGCCTTTGTGGGTGTTCATGTGAACCCCCTAATGAACGCTCCCGATTGCGCGGCTCGCGCCGTTCACTGTTCGGCACGGAGCGACGGGCGACAGAGCCCGTCGATGTCGGCAGGGGACGCAATGGATGCTCGGCAGAGCACACGCAGAGCGAACACCCCTCGGGTGGTCTCGCAGCGTGAAGCGGCGCAAGACCCCTCGTCGGGTCACTTCCGGGCGATGACGATCTTCGACGAGTCCACAAGCACCGTGTACGCCGCGCGCAACATGGTGAGCGGCTGCCTCCAGGACTGGGGATTCGGCGACATGGTCGACGATGCCCGGCTCGTTGTCTCGGAGCTGGTCGGTAACGTCGTGCACCACGCGGTGCCGGACGACTGCCTGGCGCGGCCTGGTGCCGCACGGAAGATCGACGTGCTCGTGAAGGCGTGGCCCGGGTGGCTGTTCATCGGTGTTGCCGATGAGGACTCGACCCCGCCCGACCTACCGGTGGGTGAGTTCGTTTCGCCGGAGCTGGCGGGCGACTTCGCCGAGGCGCTGTTGCCGGACCGTGGGCGCGGGCTGCTGATCGTTCAGCGGCTGGCTGACGCGGTGTGGTGGTCGCCGAAGGGGCCGGGCGGCAAGACCGTGTGGTGCCGCTTCGACCTCGACGGCACGACGTAGATCTCCGGGCTGTCTCCCCTGTCTGCTCCCACGCGATCGGGAGTGGAAGGCGGCCCGGACGCTGGCCGGAGTCTGACCACTCCGGCCACAAGGGGCGCGGCTCCTCGGACCATCCCGGGGGCTCCCCTCCCGAGCGAGGGGCCGCGCTTCACAACCTCATACCGAGACCGGACCACCCCCGCGCCTGGCAGCTACCGGGGTGGTCCGGGAGGGGACGCGACGGTCCCCGGTGCCTGATGGTACCGGGGCCGTCGTGCTGCATATCGGCCCTGACCAAACGAAGTTGACGAACCATTACCTAGATCAGGGCAGAGGTGGGCAAGGTGGCTGGCTCGGGTGAGGACTGGATGGGCGATGCTCTCGACATCGCGGGTGCAGGCTGCGGTCTGTGGGTTCCCAGTGTCGACTACGTGGCGGCCTGGCGCGGTGCGCGGGAGGCTGCGGACCGGCTGAACCGGGCGCTGCTCGGTGCGGGGTTCGAGTTGTCCGAGGTGCGGGCTGTGGCCTCGACGAACGAGGGCGGGCGCGGGGTCATACGCATGGCGGGCTGGCCGGACGCAGTGGAGCGGCTCGCCGTGCTCCTGGAGGCGGTCACCTCGGGCGACGACGGCGGTGCGGCGTGAGGGGCGTTTTCGCCGGGGAGTGGCGCGCGTGGGCACGTCGCCGGCCGCAGAGACTTTGGACGGTAGCTGCCATGGGGCGAGTGAACAGGGGGCCTTACGCTCGCCAGCGGATCGGGCAGTCCTTGGAGCTGCCCGCAATAGCCCGATCGGCCCCCTGTTCTTCGAGGCTCGCCCCATGGGAGCTGTCTAAAGTCTCTGCGGCCGGCGACCCCCAGCCCCGCGGGCCCCGACCCATGCCGTCCGGTCGACGCCTCGACTCGTTGGGTGTGCTGCGGTCGGGGGCGCCCGGCGACCGGACGGGACCGGCGGCCACGCCGCACGCCCGGCCGGGGCGGCCGGGCGGCCCGGCGCGCCGCAGGCGCGCCCTTGAGGAAGTGAAGACGTATTCGACCGATCTACGGTTCTCGGTCCGTCTTCGGCTCGAAGCGGCGAGCGTGGGCCGCGGCGCGCAGCAGCGATTGGGCAACTCGCTCGGCGTCATCGGCCGACAAGAGAATCTCTTGGGTAAAGAGCACCGCCAGCCGGACTGTGCCGTTCAGGGCGTTGGTTGCGACGTCGACCTGTACCCCGTTGCCCGTCACGTCGTAGACCTCAAGGTCCAGATCGCTTCTGAATGCGCTCATGTCCTGAGCATGCAGCACGGGGTGCGCCGGCGTTCATGCGCTGGTGCGCCGCACGGGCTCCTTGTCGGCGGTGATCCGGTAGGCGACTTCGGCACGGTCCGCCCCGACGCGGAGCTCTTCAAGAATCAGCGGACGGCCACTGGTGCCGTGCGTGACGCGGGACAGGTGCAGGATCGGCGTTGCGTCCGGGAGCTGGAGGGCGGTCCGCTCGTCCGGGAGTGGCATGCGGGCGCGGACCGTCTCCGACCACCACAGCTTGTGTCCGGCCTGGGTGAGAAGCCAGTAGACCGACGCGGGGCGCTGGTCCGGGGCCTCGGCAAGCAACGGGATCTCCTCGGCCACCTCGAACGGGATCAACGTCCGGTGCATCGCCCGCGTGCCGCTGGCAGGATCGGTGAGCAGCCGGTCACAGCCGAAGAGGGCTTCCTCCTCACCGAGTTCGAGGAGCTGGCCGGTGGCCGTCGTCGTGTGCGAGCGGTACGGGGTCGGCTCCTCGGCCTCGGCCCAGACGGCGCCGTTGGGCATCACGAATCGCCCCTCCGCCGTGCGGCTCACGCGGCGGTCGAGGGTGACGGAGGGCTGTCCGTCGGAGCGTACGAAGCTGCCCTTGCCGTGCCGCACCTCGATCAGGCCTTCCGCTCGCAGGGCTGCTACGGCGTTGCGGACGGTGGGGCGCGAGACCTTGTAGCGCTCGATCAGCTGGGCCTCCGAGGGCAGCGGAGCGCCGGGGGCGAACTCGCCCTTCAGGATCGCTTCCCGGATCGCGGCGGCGACCTGCTGGTAGAGGGCTCCGGGGCGTTGGATCTCCGTCATCTCGGCACCTTCGGGTCGAAGTCGTAGGCACGTCGCACGCGCGACATCACTCGTCAGCATAAGTAGTTGCTTCCTCGCCGTACAGACCCGCATAGTCATCACTCGTAAGGACAAGTGACGTCCGAATATGTCAGACGTCCCGACTGGCCAAGGAGGCCACGCAATGCAGTCCATTCCCGTGGACACGGCACGACTGGGCGTACTGCGGTGCGCCATCACACCCGAAGCAAAGATCAGCAACTTCGAGACACAGGAGGTGAAGAAGGACCGGGACGGCAACACGATCTACACCGTCGCCGTCACGGTGCGGCAGGACGGCCGGCGCATCTCCGTCATCGAGATCGCCGTCGCCGGTGAGCCGAAGGGCATCGAGGAAGGCCAGATCCTCAAGGTCACCGGACTCACCGCGTTCGCCTGGGCCATGGGCGACCGGCACGGAATCAGCTTCCGCGCCGACGCCATCACCCCCGTGCCCAGCACTCCCGCGCCGAGCAAGACCGGGGGTGCGTGATGGGACCGATCGCACTTGCCTTCGGGCTCGCCCTGCTGGCGTGGGTGCTCGTCGTCGGTGACCTGCTGCGCCGACACCGTCCGGCCTGGCACTGGTACCTCGCCGGCTACCCGGCCACCGCCTGCCGGGTGATGTTCACCTGGCGCAAGGTCGCGATGCTCAACGACCTCGCCGTATCCACCCGTGCACCCCGCGGGCTCCTCGGGGACCTGGTCGTCAAAGGCGACCCGCTGCGACCGGTTGTTCCCCGGCTCTCCTTCCCGCGGGCCAACCGCATGGGACTGACGGCGACCGTGCGCCTGCATGCGGGCCAGACCCCCGCGACCTACATGAAAGCGGCGGACGCGCTCGTGCACGCGTGGAAGGTCCACGCGGTGCGGGTCACCTCGCCGGAACGGGGTCTCGTGCTGCTGACCGCAACTGCGAGTGATCCGCTGGCTCGGCCCGGCTTAGCCTCCGCGCCTGCCGCGCTGCTGTCCGCGCTCATCGGCGTGCTGGAGAGCGGGGGCGCGTGGGTCATGGACCTGCGGCTCGTGCCGCACTGGCTCATCGCCGGCGCCACCCGCTCCGGCAAGTCCACTCTCCTCGCCCGACTGATCACCCAACTCGCCCCGCAACCCGTCGCCCTGGTCGGCATCGACTGCAAGGGCGGCATGGAACTCGGCCTCTTCGCCGACCGGCTCAGCGCACTGACGACATGCCGCCGTGAAGCGGTCGCAGTCCTGGCCGCACTCGTCGACGACATGCAAGAGCGCATGCATGCCTGCCGCACGGCCGGAGTCCGCTCCATCTGGGAGCTCCCCGACAAGCTGCGGCCCATACCGGTCGTCGTGATCGTCGACGAGATCGCGGAGCTCTACCTCTCCGACGGCCGACGCGAGAGCAAGGCAGAAGCCGAACAGTGCTCCACCCTCCTGCTCCGCATGGCCCAGCTCGGTGCCGCACTCGGCATGCACCTCGTCGTCGCCGGCCAACGCGTCGGCTCCGACCTCGGCCCCGGCGTCACCGCCCTGCGGGCGCAGCTCGGCGGCCGGATCTGCCACCGGGTCAACGACCCCGGCACGGCAGAGATGACCCTCGGGGACCTCAACAAGGACGCCGTCGTCGTCGCCCAGTCGATCACCCCGGACGAGAAGGGCGTCGCAGTCTGCACCGGGCCCGAGGGCGGCTGGAGCCGCGCCCGCTCCCACCTCACCTCGACCGAAGAGGCCTCGGCAACGGCCCGCAAGCACGCGGATCTCACCCCCGAACTGCCCGCCATAGACCGTGCCCTCGCAGCGCTCGAAGGAGACGACAAGTGATCAGCACAGGTACCGCCGTGTCCCTCGTGGTGGTCTTCGGGATCATCACCTTCCTCCTCATCCGGTCCCGCGACGTACGCGCCTGGGAAGCGATCTGCATCGCCCTCTTCGGCATGTACCTCGGCCAGACCCCCGTCAGCCTGACCATCAACGGCCTCCTGACCTGGGTACTGAGCGGCTTCTCCCACTTCTAGACCGGCAGGAAGGACAAACGCCATGCCCATGTCCCGCGTGAGGTGCCCCCACTGCAAGGGCGACGGAGCCCGCAAAACCTGGACCGGACGACTCCGCCGCTGCCGCGTCTGCCGCGGCACCGGAACCATCCGCTGACCCACCCGCCCAACACCACGCCCGACCACGCAAGGGAGCGATCCCCATGACCGACAGCGCGCCACCAACCATCACCCGTGCCGCTGCGGCGGCCCACCCCGGAAGGTCACCACCATCACACCCGGATTCACCCCGGCTGACAGGCGCGCCGCCCTCGACCGCGCGGCGCGCCTGCGTCAGCTCCCCGAAACAGACCGAGACGCAATACGCATCGCCCAAAATCCCCAGTTCACACGCTGGCTGGAACAGATCACGGCCACAGGCGGCTGTGCGCACCCCGTGCACCTGTCGGGCTCAACGACCACACACGACCCGGCAAGCGGCGAGATCCTCCACCACTACGACACCCGCACCGAACCCGGCGAACGCCTCCTCGTCCGCTGCCGCAACAGACGCGCGACCGTCTGCGCCCCCTGCTCCCGACTCCACGCGGGCGACACCTACCACCTCGTCCGCGCCGGACTCCTCGGCGGCAAGAACGTCCCCGCCACGGTCCGCGACCGACCCCGGCTCTTCATCACCCTCACCGCCCCATCGTTCGGGCCCGTGCATCGCGCCGGGGAGCGCTGCCGCCCTCGTCGCGACCGCGGGCGGTGCGAGCACGGTCGGCCCCTCGGCTGCGGCGCCATCCATGACACGAACGATGCCTTCGTCGGCCAACCCCTCTGCGCCGACTGCTACGACTACCCGGCGCACGTCCTCTGGCACGCGCACGCTGGCAAGCTCTGGGACCGCTTCGTCATCGGCGTCCGGCGCCAACTCGCTACGGCGGTCGGCCTCATACAGTCACACTTCTCGTCGCACGCCCGGCTGTCTTTCACCCGCGTTGCGGAGTACCAGAAACGGGCGGCCGTGCACCTCCACGGTGTCGTACGCCTCGACGGCCCGGCCGGACCGCACGACGAATCCCCGGCGTGGGGCAGCGCAGACCGGCTCGCTGATGCCGTGCACGTATCTGCCCGGCGGGTCCTGGTCCGCACTCCCTACAGTCCCGCCGTCGGCGAACTCGATCTCCGCTGGGGCGCACAGATCGACGCTCGCCCCCTCCGTGCCGACGGAGTGGGACCGGACGACGATGCCGTGGCCGCGTACGTCGCCAAGTACGTCACCAAAGGAGCGCAGGAGACAGGCGCCGGCACCGACCACAGGCTCACGGCCTGGGAAGACATCGACGCAGTCCCTGTCACCGACCACGTGCGGGCGCTCATGCGCACCTGCTGGCGCCTCGGCGGTCTGCCCGAACATGCACCCCTGAACCTCCGGGCCTGGGTCCACACCCTCGGCTACCGGGGCCACATCCTCACCAAATCCCGTGCCTACTCGACGACCTACGCGGCCCTTCGCGCTGACCGCGCCGAACACGTCGGTCTCGACACCATGCCCGGCACGGCCACGGATGGGCACTGGCGCTACGTCGGCTCCGGCCACACCCCCGGCGCCGCACTCCTGGCCGCTGGAGTAGCCGAAGACATCGCCGCGAACCGTGAGATCGCCCGTGAAGAGCGTGAGGTGCCCCGGTGACGAGACACCACAGCGAGCAGTGGGCTCGGGCGGTCGAGCGCCAGGCGGCCAAGTTCCCCACACGCATAGGGCCGAAAAGCGCTACGCGTCTCGCGCGGCTCCTCGGCCCTGCACGGAGGGATTCCTAGAAGATGATTGATTCCAAGGAGCTCAGCGGCGGCCTCGCCGGTCCTCGTAGTTGACGAAGAAGCTCACAACAATGAGCAAGCCGAAAATCCCCAGGGCGAAGGTGCCGAGGATCGTCCAGATCCCCTTCCCGTCCAACGCAGAGCGCACCCCACCGGCGAGCCCGCCGACGGCCATGCAGATGCCGAAGACGACCATCCGTGAACTTTGGGGTCTCAGCCAGTGCCGCAGGTCCGGGCGGCTGCGCCCGCGCGTGGGCGGTCCAGCGGAGTGCGTCATTGGTACCTCACCTTTCCCGGTTCCCCTGGGGCGTCCACATGGGTGTCGCCCGGCCCCTTGGGTGCCTCGGGCGTGTAGTAGAAGTCGACCCCCGTCGCGACCACGGCGACCGGCACGCCAAATATCTTCTCCCCGAACTTGCCGATCGTATTGATGAACGTGGGGCGATGATGTTTCCCGGTTACGTCGCTCAGGAGCGCGCCCTTGGCGAGGTGCTTGCTGGCCTCGCCGCCGGCCGCAGAGGGGGCACCGCCGATTGCGCCCTGTATCGCGCCGTTGAGGTCTCCGTGCAGTGCCGCCTCGCCACCACCCATCCAGGAGCGGTAACTGAGGAACTCGGCAATGGGCTTGATGGTGCCGCTGCCCCACTTCGCGGGCGGCGTGTACTCCACCGAATCCGTCTTCGTCTGCTGCGCCTGTCGGGCGTCGGTGCTCGCGTCCTTGAGGGAGCCGTAGTACGTGCTGCCGAACTCGTGCTTGTCCTTGGTGAGTTGCCACAGGCCCCAGGAACAGGTCGAGTCCGCTTCCGCTGCGCGGGCGATGATCGCATCGATGCGGCGTTGCAGGGCGTCGAAGTCGTCCTGGGTCACCACGGACTCGGGATCCCCGTGCGACATGCGCTGGGGCTGGACGCTACGGCTCAGCGTGCCGTCGGCATGGATCGTGATGCCTACGGGCGGATTCTCGCAGAGAACCTTCAGGTCGTCCCTGGCCGCCTTGATCTTGTCGTGCGCGGAACTCAGCAGGTTCCCGACGCTCTCCGCTTCGGTGACCGCGTCGGTGAACTCGCCCGACACCCGGACGACGAACGGTTTGGTGACGGAGGCGTTCTCACCCTTCCACTCGGTGCCCTGGGCCAGGCTGCGCATACTCCCGGCCTCTTTGGCGACTTTGTTCAGCAGGACCGCCATGGCGGCCCAGTCGTCGGCCGCCGACTGCAGCGGTGAGAGATTTACGTGGAAAAGTTCTTCGAAGGTCGGCACCGGCTCCCCCTGTTGGTCCCGGCGTCGCCGCCGGCGTTTTCCGGAGGGTTCTCGGTCCGCTTCGGAATCCCTCCGCCCCGCACACACTGACCAGACGTCACATGATGGGACCGTCCGCCTTCGGGACGTGGGGCGCGTCGGAGTCGGAGGTGGGCGGCGGCACGTCGAGGTATTCGGAGATCTTGGAGACCTGTATCTGCGCGGCAATGCCGTGGTCGTCCTGCTTCGACGACTTCACCGAGTAGTCGAGATGGTTGGAGATCTGAGCGCAGGCGTCGACCAGCACCTGAAGCTGCCCCTGCCAGCCCTCTTCGGCCTTGGCCAGTGCGGCGCCCATGTCGAACCCGTCGTTCTCCAGGCTCTTCGCGGCGGCCTCGGTGTGTGACTGCGCATGCTTGCCGGCGCTCGACAAGTGCTGATGCAGCAGGAACGCGGCATGCCCGATCTTCCCCATGTCGTCATACCTGAGGATCAGGTCCGCGCCATCGGGCGACGATCCGCCGGGATCCATGGGCACGCTGTCCAGCCGCATCGCGGACTTCGCCTTCAGGTCCGCCCACTCCTGATCGAACGACATGCCTTCACGCCCCCGATATCGTTGATCCAGCAAGGCTACCCCTGAAGACGCATCCAAAGATTGCTGGCAGCGGTAGGAGGGCGTTAAGAGGAGTGCGGCCAGCCTCAGTGAGCTGTACAGCTCACCACTCCTGCCCTCTCTGGCTAGTCCAGCGGGTTCGGCTTGATGTCCACCCGGTCGGTGTCGAACCCCCTGCCCTTCCTCGTCGGTGGGAGTACGACTACGGCCGCGAACAGGAAGCGGTAGATCGCGTTCATGCGCTCGTAGTCCTCGTCTTCCTCCAGCTTCTTCCAGTTGGCTTCGGCCTCCGGACCAGCAAGCCCCTCCAGGACGGCGATCGGCCTCTTCACCGTCTTCCGCTGGCGCTCCTTCATCCGCTTGAGAACGACGGCGCGCATGGCGTGGAACTCGGCCGTCGTGAAGTCGTCATCCGTGAGCCACAGCTGTTTCAGCTCTTCCAGCTTCGCTCGGTCCTTCTCGTCCGCGAGAACATCGGCCTCGGGGCGCGTGGTCGCGGCGGGCTCATAGCCGGAGGTGTCCAGCTTGGTCAGGACCTTGATTGCGACGTCCCGTGCGAAGGTTTCGAGAGGCACTGCCGACACGGATCGATTGCACTTCTGCTGATCAACGTCGTCGGCGCGAGTGCATCGGTAGTTGGCGTACCGGACGGTGTTCGTGCCACCCATGCGCGCTCCGCACGCGCATGTCACCACTCCGCGCAGCACGTAGTACCGGGTCGGGCGCTTCTGCTTGTCCCTGGATTGCGCGGCCCGGTACTCCCTGAACCGCTGAACCTCGTCCCACTGGCCGCGATCAATGATGGCGGGCCACGTCCCGGTTCCCACTTCCTCGCCCTGGTGGATCCGAACACCCGCCACGAAGTTGGACGACAGCAGATGTCGGACGTTCTCCGGCTGCCACGTCTTGCCCTTGGACGTGGTCACTCCCCGCGCGGTCAGGTCCTGGGCAATGCCCAAGGGTGACTCACCGTCCAGATACCGACGGAAGACCTCGCGGACGATCTCCGCCTCTTTCTCGATGATCGCCTGACCGTTGCCGGTGTAGCCGTAGGGACGATTGCCCACATGCGGCTTGCCCTCGCGGGCCTTGTCCTTCAGGGCGTCCTTCAGCCGTCGTGACGAGTCGTCGGAGGAGCGGCAGGCGTGGGCCACCTCGATACGGAGGATGAACCGGTCGTCGGGGTCCGACAGGTCGCGTCGGTTCGCCTCGCCGTGCAGGAGTACGCGCTTGTCGTCGGCTATCGAGAGAAGCTCTTCGAGGTCCTTGGGCTGCCGCATGAGGCGGTCGGGGTGGTAGACGATGACGTGCCGGATCTCTCCTTCCCCCATCGCCCTGAGCATCTCTTCCCATCCGGGCCGCTTGCGGTTGCGCTGCCACGCCGAACGGTTGTTGTCCACGTAGATGTGGGCCGCCTCGACACGGAGCTGAAGCCGTTCGGCGATCTCCCGGCAGATGCGTTCCTGCCGATCGACTCCGGTCTGATCCTCGTCCTTGGTGTGGGAGATCCGGCAGTAGATCGCTGCGGGCTCGCCTGGGGTGATCGCGGTCTTGGCTAACTTGGATCGGCTCATGACAAATACTGTATGAGCCGGGTATGACATCGATCATCGTCGGCGCGGCGATCGGGGCGGTGTTCTTCAAGGAGCGGTTCGGGGCGCCCCGCATCGCGGCGGCGGGGCTGCTGGTGGTGGGGATCGGTCTAATGCTGCACGCGGGCTGATGCCGTACGCGAGCTGACGCCGTACACGGAGTGATGCCGGGTACGGGCTGATACCGCGGCACACGGTGAGGCCGCGCGCGGAGCGATGCCGCACGCGGCGTGGGTCGGCCGTCAGTGGGCCACCGGGGTCACCGCTGTGTACGTACGGCGCAGGAAGCGGATCAGAACCTTCGAGTCGAACTGCACCACCGACACCCCTTGCGCGGAGTGGAACTCCACGACCGCCTGCACCCGGCCGCACGGCCACACGCGTACGTCGCCGGACTCGACCGGACCGCGCAGGCCTCGTTCGAGGAGCTCCCGGGGGAAGGCCCACTCGTGGGGGCCGGGCAGCGTCATGTGGACCTGGCGGGGATCAGCATCGGGGTCGTAGCTGAGGGCCACCGGGACGACCTGGTGTTCGTCCTCGGCGGTGTCTGCCGTGTCGGTGACGATGTGGGCCCGTGCGTACTGTTCGACGGCAGACATGAACCGACTCCTTGCGCTGCGTTACCTGTGTGGAATATATGAATCCGTCACCTCTCCAATGTCGCACATTTCGGAGATTTCGCCCACGGACTCCCATACCCCTCGGGTTCCCTGATCGGCCCTCGCCATGCATCACCGCCTCGCCGCTATTCATGGGCATCTCGCTCTTGCAAACCATTCGCAACAAGGCACTATCATCGAACGGTGCATGTGCCTGACGGATTCATCAACGCCCCGGTCTCCGCGGTCACCGGAGTGGTCGCCGCCGGCGCCATCGCCGTGAGCCTGCGGGGCGCCCGCCGCGAACTCGACGAGAAGACCGCGCCGCTCGCCGGCCTGGTCGCCGCCTTCATCTTCGCCGTACAGATGCTGAACTTCCCGGTCGCCGCCGGGACCAGCGGACATCTGCTCGGCGGCGCGCTCGCGGCGATACTCGTCGGCCCCTTCACCGGGGTCCTCTGTGTCTCCGTGGTCCTGCTGATGCAGGGCATCCTCTTCGCCGACGGCGGCCTGACCGCACTCGGCGTGAACATCACCGACATGGCGATCGTCACGACGGTCGTCTCGTACGCCGTCTTCCGGGGCCTGGTGAAGGTCCTGCCGCGCAAGAAGCGCTCCATCACCGTGGCGGCCTTCGTCTCCGCGCTCCTCTCCGTCCCGGCGGCCGCCGTCGCCTTCACCCTCATCTACGCCCTCGGCGGCACCACCGACGTCCCGATCACCAAGGTCGCCACCGCGATGATCGGCGTGCACGTCCTCATCGGCATCGGCGAGGCCACCATCACCGCTCTCACGGTCGGCGCGGTCATCGCCGTACGACCGGACCTCGTGTACGGGGCGCGCGGTCTGCAGCAGCGGCTGAAGCTGCGCGTCGGCGGCGACCTGGTCGACGCACCCGCGCCCGCCGCCGTCCCCGTGGCCGCCCGGACCTCCCGCCGCAAGGTGTGGGCGGTCGGCCTCGTCACCTCCCTCGTCCTCGCGGGCTTCGTCAGCTTCTACGCCTCCGCGAGCCCCGACGGCCTGGAGAAGGTCGCCAAGGACCAGGGCATCGACCAGAACACCAAGAAGCACCACACCGAGGACTCCCCGCTCGCCGGGTACGGCGTCAAGGACATCTCCGACGCACGGATCTCCGGCGGCCTCGCGGGCGTGATCGGCGTCGGCGTCACCGTCGTCGCGGGCACGGGGATCTTCTGGGCGGTGCGCAGGCGCCGCACCGCCGACGTCTCGCCCTCGCAGGTGGCCTGAGGTGGGCGCGGGTCACGCACACCGGCTCTACCGGCACGGGCACTCCCCCGTGCACGCCCTGCCCCCGCACACCAAACTCGCCGCGACGTTCGCCTTCGTCGTCGTGGTCGTCTCCACCCCGCGCGAGGCGATGTGGGCCTTCGCGCTGTACGCCGCGCTCCTGGCGACGGTGGCGTACAAGGCCCGCGTGCCGGCCGGCTTCCTGCTCAAGCGGCTGCTGATCGAGATCCCGTTCGTCGCCTTCGCCGTGCTCATGCCGTTCGTGGCGCAGGGCGAGCGGGTGGACGTCCTCGGTCTGTCGCTCAGCGTGAACGGTCTGTGGGGCGCCTGGAACGTCCTCGCCAAGGGCACCCTCGGCGTCGCCGCCTCCGTGCTCCTCGCCTCGACGACCGAACTGCGCGAACTGCTGCTGGGGCTCCAGCGGTTGAAGCTGCCCCCGCTCCTCGTGCAGATCGCCTCCTTCATGATCCGCTACGGCGATGTCATCACGGACGAGATGCGACGGATGCGGATCGCGCGCGAGTCGCGGGGCTTCGAGGCCCGGGGTGTACGGCACTGGGGCGTCCTCGCGAAGTCGGCGGGCGCGCTGTTCATCCGCTCCTACGAGCGCGGGGAGCGCGTCCATCTCGCCATGGTGAGCCGGGGGTACGCCGGTTCGATGCCGGTCATCGACGAGGTGACCGCGTCCCGGGCGCAGTGGTCGTACGCCCTCGCCCTCCCGTTCGCCGCCCTTGTCGTCTGCCTGCTGGGATGGACCCTGTGACCCCCTCTCTGGAAGTGGCCGGACTGGCCTTCGCCTACCCCGACGGCCACCAGGCCCTCTTCGGCGTCGACTTCACCGTCGGACGTGGCGAGCGTGTCGCGCTGCTCGGCCCGAACGGTGCCGGCAAGACCACCCTCGTCCTCCATCTCAACGGCATCCTGACCGGCGGCGCCGGAACCGTGACGGTGGCCGGACTCCCGGTCGGCAAGCGGCACATGGCGGAGATCCGGCGCAAGGTCGGCATCGTCTTCCAGGACCCGGACGACCAGCTCTTCATGCCGACCGTGCGCGAGGACGTGGCCTTCGGGCCGGCCGCGGCGGGCCTGAAGGGCGCCGAGCTGGAGGAACGCGTCCGCACGGCGCTGGAGCGGGTCGGCATGGCGGACTTCGCCGACCGCCCCCCGCACCATCTGTCGTTCGGGCAGCGACGCCGGGTGGCCGTCGCGACCGTCCTCGCCATGGAGCCGGAGATCCTCGTCCTCGACGAGCCGTCCTCCAACCTCGACCCGGCTTCACGCCGCGAACTCGCCGACATCCTGCGGTCGTTGGACGTGACCGTCCTCATGGTCACGCACGACCTGCCGTACGCCCTCGAACTGTGCCCCCGGGCGCTGATCCTGAGCGACGGCGTGATCGCGGCGGACGGGAAGACCGGCGAGCTGCTCTCCGACGACGAGCTGATGCGCACCCACCGTCTGGAGCTGCCCTTCGGTTTCGATCCGCGCTCGACAGCTGTGCGTACTCCGTGACAATGGGCGCGTGACGAAACAAGGGGACCAAGAGGACTTCGGATCGGCCGGGTCGCTGTTCCTCGACGACCAGCTGTGCTTCGCGCTGTACGCGGCCCAGCGCGCGGTGACCGCCGCGTACCGCCCGCTGCTGGAGGAGCTCGGCCTCACCTACCCGCAGTACCTCGTCCTGCTGTTCCTCTGGGAGCGCGGCGAGACCACGGTCAAGGAGCTGGCGGGCGCGCTGCGGCTGGACTACGGCACGGTGTCGCCGCTGCTCAAGCGTCTGGAGTCGGCCGGTCTGGTCCGCCGTGAACGCTCGCCGCGCGACGAGCGGTCGGTGCTGGTGGCCGTCACCGGGCGCGGCGAGGCGCTGCGGGAGCGCGCGGCGGGCGTGCCGCGGGCGCTGCTGGCGTCGACCGGGCTCACCGAGGACGAGGTGGCCAGGATGCGGCAGGAGCTGTGGGGGCTGGCCGAGCGCGCGGAGGGTGCGGCGGGGCGCGGGCGCTGACCTGCCCGTCCAGGGAGGAGCGGGGGTTACCGGCGGTTTCTGCCCCCTGCTGAGCACACCTTCCATACCGGCCGGTACCTTGTGCACGATGTACTTGCACACTTCTGTGTTTTCCGTCCTGGGGGAGGTCCCGCCATGATCGATGGCACCGCTGTCGGCGACACCGCTGTCGACACTCGTCCGACGAAAATCATGTACGTCGCCGAGGCCACCGCGCACGGCGGCCGGGACGGCTATGTCACCAGCCAGGACGGCCAGATCGAGCTGAAGGTCGCGATGCCGCCCGCGCTCGGCGGTGACGGCAACGGCACCAACCCCGAGCAGCTCTTCGCGGCCGGGTACAGCGCCTGCTTCCACAACGCGCTGGTGCTGGTGGGCCGCCGCGCCGGACTGGACCTGACCGGCTCCACCGTCGCCGCGAAGGTCGGCATCGGACCCAACAAGCAGCGCGGCTACGGCCTCGCGGTCGCCCTGAGCGTCTCGCTGCCCGTCCTCGACCAGGACGTCGCGACCAAGCTCGTGGACGCGGCGCACGAGGTCTGCCCGTACTCGAACGCGACGCGGAACAACATCGAGGTCACGATCCTGCTCGGCTAGGAATCGAGCCTTCCGCGTGTGTGTTGCATCCACTGTTGGGAGTGGCCGGGCGACAGGGAGTACGGACGTGAACGTGAACGGCGAGGTGGCCGAGGGCTTCGAGCCGGTCAGGGAGGCGTTCGCACGCAACTTCGAGACGCTCGGGGAACGGGGTGCTGCGGTCTCCGTGTACCGGCACGGGCGCAAGGTCGTCGACCTGTGGGGCGGCACGCGGGACGTGGACGGTACGGCGGATTCGGCGCCCTGGGAGCACGACACGGCCCACGTCATGCATTCGGCGACGAAGGGTGTCGGGGCCGCCGTACTCCTGATGCTGCACGAGCGCGGCGAGCTGGACCTGGACGCACCGGTCGGGAAGTACTGGCCCGAGTTCAAGGCTCGGGGCAAGGAACACCTCCTGGTCCGGCATGTGCTGTCGCACCAGGCGGGCGTGCCCGTGGTCGACGCGCCGCTGACCCCGGCCGAGGCGGCGGACCCGGACCGTACGGCCGAGTCGATCGCCGCGCAGACCCCCCTCTGGGAGCCGGGCACGGACCACGGCTACCACCCCCACACCTTCGGCTGGATGCTCTCCGAACTGGTCCGCCGGGTCACCGGCGGCCGGGGCGTGGGCGAGTTCGTCGCGACGGAGATCGCCGCCCCGCTCGGCCTGGACCTCTGGGTCGGGCTGCCGGGGGCCGAGGCCCACCGGGTGGGCCGCGCGGGCCGAGTCGATGCGCCCGAGCCGTCGAGCGCTCTGCGCACCCGCCCGAAGCGGTCGGTGGCCGAGGCCTACAACGACCCGGACTCGACGACCGTCCGCGCCTTCGCCGCGATCACCCCGCCCCCCGACGACAACGACCCCGCCTATCGCGCCGCGGCCCTCCCCGCCTCCAACGGCATCGCCACGGCCGACGGTCTCGCCCGTTTCTACGCCGCGCTGATCGGCGAGCCGGACGGCACCCGGCTGTTCACCCCGGCCACGGTCGACCTGGCCCGCGCCGAGGCGTCCGCGGGACCGGACCGCACCCTGGTCATCACCACGCGTTTCGGCCTCGGCTACATGCTCCACGGCACGGCCTCCCCGCTGCTGGGCCCGGCCTCGTTCGGCCACCCCGGCCGCGGCGGACCACTGGGCTTCGCGGACCCCGAGTCGGGCATCGCCTTCGGCTACATCACGAACGGCTTCCGCAAGACGGTGACGGCGGATCCACGGGCGCAGGCGCTGGTACGGGCGCTGCGGTCGGCGCTGTCGTCGTAGCCGACCGGGCCGGGTGCATGTCCTGGCCGACCGGGCCGGGTACGTGTCGGAGCCGACCGGGCCGGGGCCGCGTCGTGGTCGATCCGGCCGGGGCCGTGCCAGGACACCCCCGCGATCCTGGCCCGCCCCTTCCGGTCCGCCCGTCCCTCGCCGCGCGGCGATCACCAGAATGCGCGGCCGACCGCCCGCCTGTCGTTGGCACACCGTCGCCACCTACTTGGCGCAGGGTCCACGGCCTTCCGGACGTACCGCACGCTCCTCCGCCACCGCCTGCCTCCGGAGTTCACTCGGCGGGACGCCATGGGCGGCGCGGAAGGCCCGGGTGAACTCGGCGGCGCGGGGGAAACCCCAGCGGGCGGCGACGGCATGGACCGGCATCGCGCGCAGCACCGGGTCGGCGAGGTCGCGACGGGCGTTCTCCAGCCGCTGGTCTCGGATGTAGGAGGCCACGGTGAGGCCCTCGGCCTGGAAGAGGCGGTACAGATGGCTGCGCGAGATGTGGTGCGCGGCGGCGATCCGGGCGGGGGTCAGCTCCTGGTCGCCCAGATTCCGGCGGATGAACGCCTTGATGCGCAGGGTCAGCGTCCGGCCGCGGGTCTCCGGCGGCAGCAGGGCCTCGGCGTCCAGGGCGCCCGCGAAGACGGCCGTGACCAGGTCGGCGAGGACCGTTCCCAGCCGGGGTCCGTCCGACGGCTGGTAGGAGCCGGTGTCCGAGGCCAGCTGGACGAGGAACTGCCCCAGGAGCGCGCCGACTCCCTCTTGGCCCGAGATCCGGCTGCCGATCACCAGGTCGGCCCGGTTCGCGGGCAGCGCCACCAGCGACCGCGGGATCTCGACTCCCACGAGGCTGACCGGCTCGGCGCCGGTGTGTATCTCGTACGACCGCGAGGAACAGTTCGTGTGGATGTCGTTGACCCGGTACGCGGCCTGCTGTCGGCCCCAGGCCGCCGCTCCCTCTCCCCGCAGCAGGAGGGAGAGGTGGTACACCTCGGGATCGGACTGGCGGATCAGCTTCGGCGTCCGGCGGAAGACCAGATGGTCGAAGGTCGCCGGCCAGACCGTGACCTCGCCCAGCCCGATCATGCGCTGGTGCGCGCGGTAGTCCGCCGCACGGTCGCTGGCCAGCTGCATGGGCGCGTGCGTACGGCCCATGCGCTGCGTCCACGCCTCGAACCGGTCACCGACCGGCAGGTCCGCGGTTTTGAAGACCGACTCGTGCAACACGATCAGCGGACGGACACGTGCGCCACGAACCGCCTCCAGCTGGCGGGGGCAGCGGCCGTCTCGACGCAGTCGTCACCCGCACTGCTGCTGTGGCTGCTCTTGAACCAGTGGAGTTCCGGAGTGCTCATAGTTCCCCCAGCGCTTGCTCAGTGAAGGCTTGCGACTCCCGTGGCGAGAGAGCCTGAGCTCGGATGATGCCATACCGCGATTCGAGGACCCGGAGCTGCCTCAGGTCCGAAACCGGACGGCTGTTGAACGCTCCGTCGGAGCGCCGTTCCGCACGCCCGACCTGCGGCCTCCGTCCGGCTCGGGCGGTGGCCGGGCAGTCGGCTCAGCGGCGGCGACTGGCCGGCTCAAGCGCCGGGTTGACCGCGTGGGCGTCGGCCGGCCTGATCGTGCGGCCGGGGGCGACGATCTCATCGATGCGATCGAGGAGTTCGCCGGACAGCACCCGGTCGCCGCAGGCCAACTGCGCGTCCAGCTGCTCCGTGGTGCGCGGGCCGATCAGCGCGCTGGTGACCGCCGGGTGGCCGGTCACGAAGGCGAGGGACATCTCGACGAGGGACATGCCGTTCTCCTCGGCGAGGGTGTAGAGCTGCTCGGCGGCTTCGCGCTTGCGGGCGTCGTCGGCCGTGGCGGGCGGCATCGGGCGCCCGGCCGCCAGCCGGTCCCGGTACGACTGCTCCACCGCACCCCCGGGCCGGTACTTGCCCGACAGGAACCCGCTCGCCAGCGGACTCCAGGTCAGCACCCCCATGCCGTACTTCCGTGCCGTTGGCAGCACATCGGCCTCGATGCCGCGTACGAGGATCGAGTACGGCGGCTGCTCGGTCACGAACCGCGCGAGTCGGCGCCGCTCGGACACCCACTGCGCCTCGACCATCTCGGCGGCGGAGAACGTCGACGTACCGATGTAGAGGATCTTCCCCGCGCGCTGAAGGTCCGTCAGCGCCGACAGCGACTCCTCGATGTCCGTGGTCGGGTCCGGGCGGTGCATCTGGTAGAGGTCGATGCGGTCGGTGTCCAGGCGGCGCAGGCTGTCCTCGACGGCCTTCACGATCCAACGGCGCGAACCGCCCTGCCTGTTCATGACGGCGGGACCCTTCATCTCGCCCAGCCTGCTGATGTCCCCCAACGGCAGGCGGAACTTGGTGGCCAGGACCACCTCGTCCCGGTCCACACCCTTGAGCGCCCGGCCGACGAGTTCCTCCGAGACACCACCGGAGTAGGCGTCGGCCGTGTCGATGAGGTTGACGCCCGCGTCCAGGGCGCGCCGCACCATGGCGGTGGTCTCCGCCTCGGTGGTGCTCCCGAACGAGCCGAAGTTCATCGTCCCGAGGGCGAGCGAGCTGACCTGTACGCCGGTACGGCCGAGAGTCCTGTACTGCATGGGGAGCCTTCCTTCGATCAGAGGGCAGAGAGCAGGGAGCAGGGAGCAGGGAGCAGGGAGCAGGGAGCAGCGAGCAAGGAGCAGAGGGCACAGAGCAGAGGTACGGGTGTGCGCCGCATGTGACACCAAGACCCTACACGGGACTGATTGCCAATATGACACTGAGTCCCAGATTGAATCGCGTTCCGCTAGCCTGACCGCATGCAGGCGAACCGGGCGAACCCCACAACTCCGAGGACAACCCCCAAGCTCTCCCTCCGCGAACGCCAGCGCGCAGCCGTCCGCGCCGAAATCACCCTCGCGGCCATGGAGTTGTTCCTCGCCCACGGATTCGACGAGACCACCGCCGACCAGATCGCAGAGAGGGCCGGCGTCTCCCGCAGCAGCTTCTTCCGGCACTTCCCGACCAAGGAGGACGTGGTCCTCGCGAGCTTCGCGACCGCCGGTGAGCGGGTCCGTGACGCCCTGCGGGCCCGCCCGGCCGACGAGTCCGCCTGGGAGGCCCTCGCGCACGCGGCCGCCGTCCTCCTCGACAGCTTCGTCGACGACCCCGAGCGCAGCCTGCGCGCCAGCGCGATGCTCACCCACACCCCGTCCCTGCGCGCACGCCACATCGAGAAGCAGTTCCTCTGGCAGGAACTCCTGATCCCCGACGTACGCGCCCGCCTCGGCGGCGGTGACGACGTCGGCCCCCCGGACGCCCGTGCCCGCGCCCTCGTCACCGCCGCCCTCGGCTGCTCGGACGCCGCGATCCACGAATGGGTCCGGGCGGAGGGCGACGCCGACATCCTGGGCCTGTACGCCGACGCCCTCGCCACCGTGCACACCGGTACGCGCTAGACATGGCGAAGGGGCACCCCGCCGCAACGCGGGGTGCCCCTCACCACCTCAGCCGGTCAACCGGACGCCCAGACGGTCAGGCCTCAGACCCGTACCAGCTCCCGGTCCTCGTCCCGGCCTCCGCCGGCCTTCTCCTCCGCCGTGCGCAGGCCCTCGCCCTCGACGTCCACGTTGGGAAGCGCCCGGTCCAGCCACTTCGGCAGCCACCAGGCCTTCTTCCCGAGCAGGGCCAGCACCGCCGGGACGATCGCCATGCGGACCACGAACGCGTCGAAGAAGACCGCGATCGCGAGGCCGAAGCCGATCATCTTGATCATCGACTCGCTGGAGCCGATGAAGCCGGAGAAGACGGCGATCATGATGACCGCGGCCGCCGTGACGACCCGTGCGCCGTGCCTGAACCCGGTCACGATCGCCTGGTGGGGCTTCTCCCCGTGGACGTACGCCTCGCGCATCCGGGTCACGAGGAACACCTCGTAGTCCATCGCGAGACCGAAGACGACACCCACCATGAAGATCGGCATCATCGACATGATCGGGCCGGTCTCCTCGACGCCCAGGAGGCCGGACAGCCAGCCCCACTGGAAGACGGCGACGACCGCGCCGAGCGCCGCCATCACGCTCAGCAGGAAGCCGAGCGCCGCCTTCAGCGGGACCAGGATCGAGCGGAAGACCACGATCAGGAGGAGGAAGGCGAGGCCGACGACCAGCGCGAGATACGGGATCAGCGCGTCGTTCAGCTTCTGCGAGAAGTCGATGTTCATCGCGGTGGTACCGGTGACCAGCACCTTCGCGTCGGTCTCCGTCGTGATGCTGCCGCCCGCGTCACGGATGGCGTGCACCAGGTCCTCGGTCTTGACGGAGGACGGCTTGGAGTCGGGGATGACCGTGATCGTCGCGGTGTCCCCGGCCTTGTTGAACGCCGCCGGGCTGACCGACACGACGTCCTTCATGTCCTTGACCGTGTCGGTGACCTTGGTGGCCGCGGCCTTGGGGTCGTCGCTGGACTTGCCGTCCACGACGAGCATCAGGGGGCCGTTGAAGCCGGGACCGAAGCCGTCGGACAGCGTGTCGTACGCCCGGCGCTGCGTGGTCGACGTCGGCTGCGAACCGTCGTCGGGCAGACCCAGCTGGAGCGAGGCCGCCGGGAGCGCGGCGGCGCCCAGGCCGATCACACCGAGCACCAGCACCGCGAGCGGCCGGCGCACGACGAAGCTCGCCCAGCGGGTGCCCATGTTGGGCTTGCCCGCCTTCTTCGCGGCACGCCCACCGCCGAGGAGCTTGCTCTTCTTGCCCGCGGGCTGGACCTTGCGGCCCGCGTAGCCCAGCAGGGCCGGAATCAGCGACAGGGCGATCAGTACCGCGATGGCGACCGTGCCCGCCGCCGCGACACCCATCTTCGTCAGCATCGGGATGTTGACGACCGACAGACCGACCAGCGCGATCACGACCGTCAGACCGGCGAAGACGACCGCCGAACCCGCCGTGCCGACGGCCCGTCCGGCCGCCTCCTCGCGCTCCCGGCCCTCGGCCAGTTCGGCCCGGTAGCGGGAGACGATGAAGAGGGCGTAGTCGATGCCGACCGCGAGGCCGATCATCATCGCCAGGGTGGAGGTGGTGGTGCCCAGGTCCAGCGCGTTCGCCAGCGCCGTGATCGTCGAGACGCCGATACCGACGCCGATCAGCGCGGTCAGCAGCGGCAGCCCGGCCGCGATCAGCGAACCGAAGGTGATGACGAGCACGACCGCGGCGACCGCGATACCGATGACCTCGGTCGACCCGGTCTCGGGCGTCGCCTGGAGCGCGTCACCGCCGACCTCGACGCTCAGCCCGGCGTCCCGCGCCTGCTGCGCGGCCTCCTCCAGGGCGGTCTTCGAGGAGTCCTTCAACTCCATGCCGGACACCTTGTACTTCACCGAGGTGTAGGCGACCGACCCGTCCTTGCTCACCGCGTGGGACTTGAAGGGGTCGGACACGGAGGTGACCTCGGAGCCGTCGCCGAGCGCCTTGACGGTCTTCTCGACGGTCGCCTTGTTGGTCTTGTCGCCCATCTTCTCGCCGGCGGGCGCCTTGAAGACCACACGCGCGGTCGCGCCGTCGGCGCTCATCCCGGGGAAGCGCTGTTCCAGCAGGTCGAAAGCTTTCTGCGCCTCGGTGCCGGGGATCGAGAAAGAGGACGCTCCCGCGGTGGGCGCGGAGGCGGCGCCGACACCCGCCAGCGTCAGCAGGGCCACCCATATCAGGGCGACGAAATGGCGTCGCCTGAAGGCGAATCGGCCGAGTTTGTAAAGGAATGTGGCCACGAGGGCGTACTCCCGGTCAGGTCGTTTGCTGGCAGCTGGGCAGGGGAGATCAGCCCGACGACGTGAGCGGTCGCGTCAGGTGCACGTAGGCGTTACTGAAGGTCGGGCAGGCTCAGGCGCCGAGAGCGGGGAGGATCACGGCGTCCATGTACGAGGTGAGGAAGTCCTGGGTGGGTGGCAGTTCGTCGACGATGCCGCGCACCGCGAAGGCGCCGATCATCATGTGCAGCACGTAGTCCTGGGCGGGGTTGTCCGCCCGGATCTCGCCTCGGTCGACGGCCCGCCGCAGGATCTCGCGGAGCATCTCGGTCTCCGGCTCGATGATCCACTCGCGGAAGGCGCGCAGGAGATCGGGGTTCCCGTGCAGTGCCGTGGCCAGACCCCGCATCAGCGCGGAGTTCTGCTCCATGTGGCAGTCGTCCTCACGCCTCACCATGGCGTGGAAGTCGCCCCGCAGGGACCCGGTGTCGATGTCACTGGTGATCGGCTTCTCGTGCCGCAGCGCCTTCACGACGAGCTCGGCCTTGCCGCCCCACTGGCGGTAGAGGGTGGCCTTGCTCGACCGGGTGCGGGCGGCGACGGCGTCCATGGTCAGGGCGTCGTAGCCGACCTCTCGGAGCAGTTCGAGCACGGCCGCGTACAGCTCGGCCTCGCGCTCGGGGGTGATCCGACTGCGACGCACCGTTGCGGCTTCAGCCATCCCACTCACCTTCTCTGCTCCGGACGACACGGTTTCGTACACCCATGAAGATACCCCGAGTTTCAAAGAAACGAAACCGTTTCGTACGTGTGCTGGGTCACGCACATCCGAAAAGACACCTACTCACAAGTTGCCGGGCGCCTCCGGGAGGAAAAGCATGGGTAGGTGAGCGATGCGTACGAGAAGGCGCACAGCGCCCCGTCCGGGGCGCGGGGACCCGCGCGACCAGCCACAGACCACCCGCAGACCTCCCACCCTCCGCAGACGGACGGCAACGCCGGCTACCTCCGCTTCCCCCATCTCAGCGGCGACCACCTCTGCTTCGCCGCCGAGGACGACCTGTGGATGGCCCCCCTCGACGCGCCGGGCCGCGCCTGGCGGCTCACCGTCGACCGGACCAAGGTCGGCCACCCCCGCTTCTCCCCCGACGGCCGGCTCATCGCGTACACGAGCTGGCGCAGCCTCGTGCCGGAGATCCATCTGGTGCCGGTGGACGGCGGCCCCTCCCGCCGGCTCACCTACTGGGGCAGCGCGGACACCCAGGTCTGCGGCTGGTCGCCACCCGACAAGGACGGGCACAGCGACATCCTCGCCGTCGCCTCCCACGGCCAGCCCTTCTCGTACTTCACCTGGGCCTACAAGGTCCCCACCGACGGCGACCCGGGCGGCGCGCTCCCCTGGGGCCCGGTCTCCGCCATCCAGGTCGCCGACCTCGACGGCGAGCACAAGACGCTCCTGCTCACCGGCACCCCGCCGCACGAACCCGCCGCCTGGAAGCGCTACCGGGGCGGCGCCACCGGCCGGCTCTGGCTGCACGGACGGCGACTGCTCGCCGATCTCGACGGCCACCTCGACTCCCCCATGTTCGTCGGCGGCCGTATCGCCTTCCTCTCCGACCACGAGGGCATCGGGAACCTGTACTCGTGCGCGTACGACGGCGGGGACCTGCGCCGCCACACCGACCACGACGCCTTCTACGCCCGGCACGCCTCCAGCGACGGCACCCGCGTCGTCTACCAGTGCGCCGGGGACCTGTGGATCGTCGACGACCTGTCCCCGGACTCGGTCCCGCGCCGCCTCGACGTCCGCCTCGGCGGTCCGCGCGCGGGACGCCGTACGTACCAGGTGCCCGCGGCGCAGCACGTGGACGGCATCTCGGTCGACGAGACGGGCCGGGCCAGCGCCGTCGTCGTACGCGGCAGCCTGCACTGGCTCACCCATCGCGACGGCCCCGCGCGCACCATCGCGGACACCCCCGGCGTACGCGTCCGGCTCCCCGAGATGCTCGGCTCCGGCGGCCGGATCGCCTACGTCACCGACGCGGACGGCGAGGACGCGGTCGAGATCGCCGTCCTCCCCCGGGCCTCCGGCCAGCGCGAGCCGCGCCGCCTCGCCTCCGGCGAGCTGGGGCGCGTACTGGAGATGGTCTCCGACCCGCAGGGCGAACGCCTCGCGATCGCCTCGAACGACGGACGCCTGCTGATCCTCGACGCGACGGAGGAGTCCGCCGGGGACACGTCCCCGTCCACGTCCCGGACGGAGCCCGAGGAAGCCTCCCCGACAGAACCCGACAGCACCACCTCGGAGCCGGAGCCCGAGGGCACCTCACGGACGGAGTCCGAGGAGACCTCGCAGACGGGGTCCGAGGAAGCCGCCAGGACAGAGCCCGGCGACACGTCGCCGACCGAGTCCGAGGAAGCCTCCGGGACCGACTCCGAGGACACCTCGCCGACCGGGGCCGAGGGAGGGGAGGTCACCGAGCTGATCACCTCGATCAACGGACCGGTCCGGGACCTCGCCTTCTCCCCGGACGGGGCCTGGCTGACCTGGTCGCACCCTGGGATCGGCCGCTCCCTGCGCCAGATCAAGATCGCGCGCATAAAGGACCGGCTCATCGTCGACGTCACCAACGGCCGCTTCGAGGACGAGAACCCCGTGTTCACCCGCGACGGCCGCTACCTCGCCTTCCTCTCCTGGCGCGGCTTCGACCCGGTGTACGACGTCCACACCGGCGACCTCTCCTTCCCGCTCGGCTGCCGCCCCTACCTCGTCCCCCTGTCCTCCGCCACCCCCTCCCCCTTCGCGCTCAACCCCGACGGGCGGCCGGTCGCCGGAGGCCTGGACCCGATCGAGGACGAGAGCGCGGACGGCGCGGTGAGCGTCGAACTGGAAGGCCTGGAGAGCCGGGTGACCCCCTTCCCGGTCACCGCCTCCAAGTACTCGGCGCTGTACCCGGTCGCGGGCGGCGGCCTGGTCTGGCTGCGCTGGCCGATCTCGGGGGCCCTCGGCGAGACCTTCGTCAACCCAGACGACACCTCGGGCCGGCCGACGCTGGAGTTCTTCAACATCAGCAAGGCGAAGAAGTCCGAACTCGTCCAGCACCTGGACTGGTTCGCGGTCAGCGGCGACGGCTCCCGGCTGGTCGTCGTGGACGAGGGCGACCTGCGAGCGGTCCCCTCGACCGAGGTCGGTGACTCCGACTCGACGGTCTGGATCGATCTGCGGCGCATCATCCACGAGGTGGACCCGCCCGCCGAATGGCGCCAGGCCTACGCGGAGGCGGGCCGCCTCACCCGCGCCTACTTCTGGGAACCCCACATGTGCGGCATCGACTGGGACGGTGTGCTCGCCCAGTACCGCCCGCTGGTCGAACGGGTCGCCTCCCCCGACGACTTCGCCGACCTCCTGCGCGAGGTCCTCGGCGAACTCGGCACCTCCCACGCCTACGTCGCCGCCGCCCGCCGCAACGAGGGCCCGGCCCAATACCAGCGCTGGCAGGGCCTGCTCGGCGCCAACTTCGTCCGGCGCGACGGCAGCTGGACGCTGAAGCGGATCCTTCCCGGCGACTCCTCCGACTCCAAGGCGCGCTCGCCGCTCGCCGGTACCGGCATCCGCGAGGGCGCGGTCCTCACCCACGTCGACGGCCGCCCGGTCGACCCGGTCACCGGCCCCTATCCCCTCCTCGCGGGCGCGGGCGGTACGACGGTGGAGCTCACGTTCACCCCCGAGGCGGGCGAGGGCCGCTCGCGCCGGGTGGCCGTGGTCCCGCTGATCGACGAGCGCCCCCTGCGCTACCAGGACTGGGTGGCCAAACGCCGCGAGGTCGTCCGGGAGTTGAGCGGGGGCCGGTGCGGCTACCTCCACATCCCCGACATGGGCGGCTCGGGCTGGGCCCAGTTCAACCGCGACCTGCGCCTGGAGGTCTCGCGCCCCGCGCTGATCGTCGACGTGCGCGGCAACGCGGGCGGCCACATCAGCGAACTCGTCGTGGAGACGCTCACCCGCACGATCCTCGGCTGGGACCTGACTCGCAACGCCCAGCCGGTGTCGTACGCCTCGAACGCCCCGCGCGGCCCGATCGTCGCCCTCGCCGACGAGGCGACCGCCTCCGACGGCGACATGATCACCGCCGCGTTCAAGCTGCTGAAGCTCGGCCCCGTCGTCGGCCAGCGCACCTGGGGCGGAGTCGTCGGCATGACCGGCCGCCACCGGCTCGGCGACGGCACGGTGATCACGGTGCCGATGAACGCGGCCTGGTTCGACGCGTACGGCTGGTCCGTCGAGAACCAGGGCGTCCCCCCGGACCTGGCGGTCCTGCGCACCCCCCTGGACTGGGCGGAGGGCCACCACACCGAGATGGACACCGCCATCCAACTGGCCCTCGACCTCCTGACCACCCACCACGCGGCCTCCCCACCCGACTACACAAACGCCCCCGACAGATCAAGACCAAAACTCCCCCCGAGATCTCAATAGCGGGAGGGGACAAGCGCCCTGAAGGGGCGCGGGGAACTGCGCGCCCGGCCACACAGAACCCGCACCGGACAACGCACCCCCGACGCCAACCAAAAGCGTGGGGCGCCCCCAACCAACAGGGGCGCCCCACAACTCGGCCTAAGCCGGCGCAGCGAACCGTCAGACGTCGTAGTCCTGGTCGAGCCGCTCCTTCGCCTCACGCTGCGTGCGCTCGGTCTCCGGGATCGTCCGGTCGCCCCTCTGCGGGGAGCGCTCACCCGACTGCGGGGAACGCGCACCCTGCTGCGAGGTGCGGGCACCCGGCTGCGGGGAGTGCTCGCCGGGACGGGCCTTCTCGTGGCCGATGTCCTGGCCCATCTTCTTCTTGCCCTGCTGCTTCATCTGCTCGGCCTTGTTCTGCATCTGGTCCTTCTTGCCCATGAGGTTTCACTCCCATTTGTGGGTGAGGGGGATCGGGCTCGACCAGACTTACACGCACGGACTACGCACGCATTTCGATCAGTCACTCACGGTGATATCCCCTGCTGGCGCTGCTCGTCGGCCGCCCCGCCGGCACCCACGAGCCCCGTACTCACGCCCTTGAGCCGCGGCTCGAACCGCCTCATCTCCCGTTGTCCGACCGCCCCGATGATCCCGGGGAGGTAGCCCCGGACGCCCTGCATCCCGCGCAGCCACCACTGTGCGTACACATGACTGGACCGCCGCTCGATCCCCGCGACGATGCGGTCGACGGCCGGCCCCAGCGGATACGTCTTGTTGGACGGCCACGGCAGCCGCTGCCTCAACTCCCGCATCACCTCGTCCTGATCGGCCCCGCGCACCATGTCGGTGTCGGTCCAGGACAGGTAGCCGACCCCGACCCGTACGCCCTTGTGGCCGACCTCGGCACGCAGGCTGTGCGCGTACGCCTCCACGCCCGACTTGGACGCGCAGTACGCCGTCATCATCGGCGCCGGGGTGATGGCCGCGAGCGAGGCGATCTGCAGCAGATACCCCCGGCTCTCCATGAGCACGGGCAGGAACGCCCGCGCGGTGACCGCCGATCCGATCAGGTTGACCTCGATGACCCGTCGCCAGGCGGCGGGATCGGACTCGACGAAGGGACCGCCGTTCGCCACACCGGCGTTGGCGACGACGATGTCGACCTTCCCGAACCGTTCCTTCACCTCGGCCGCGACCTGGGCCATCGCCTCGTGGTCGGTGACATCGGCGTGCCAGAAGCCGCTTTCGCCGTGCAGGCGGTCCGAGACCTGCTTGAGCGCGTCCGGCTCCAGGCCGACCAGCGCGACCTTGGCACCGCGCGCGGAGAGCTTACGGGCGAGGAGTTCACCGACGCCCCGCGCGGCCCCCGTGACGACCGCGACCTGCCCTTCCAGGCTCACCTTGGTCATGCGCTGCCCTCCTTGATCTCTGCGTAGGTGGAGACGAGTTCGCGTATGCGGGCGGTGACCAGTTCCGGCGCCTCCACCGGTGTCATGTGCCCGAGCCCGGTCAGTTCGGTGACGCCGACACAGTTCGGCAGGGTCGCGACCAGGGCGCGCGCGTGCACCACGGGCGTCAGTCGGTCCGCCGTACCCACCACCACGGCCGTCGGCACCGTCAACGCCCGCACGCCGTGGTCGAGATCGAGCAGGTCGAGCACCTTCGACCAGGCGTGCCGCACCGTGCGCGGACAGGCGTGCACGATCCGCGCGCACGCCTCCACCATGCCCGGCGACGAACCGGCGCCCATGGTCGCGTACTTGAGGATCCGCCGGGCGAGCGGTGTGACGGGCCCGAGCGGCGCGGCGGACCCGAGGATCCTCTTGGTCACCTGGGTCCGCAGCCACCCGGCCGGCATCGGCACCACCCGCGCCTCGGCCACCAGCCGCGAACTGCCCGTGCTGCACAGCAGGGCCGCCACCGCGTGCTCCTGGAAACGCGGCCGCGCCGAGGCCGCCATCAGCGTCATCCCGCCCATGGAGTGCCCGACGAGCACGGCCTTCTCGCCGGGCGCGAGCGTGGCCGCGAGCACGGCTTCCAGGTCGTCGGCGAGCGCGTCCGCGGTGCACGCCTCGCTCGCGGGACTGCGGCCGTGCCCGCGTTGGTCGTACGCGATCACCCGGTGGTCGACGGCGAGGTCCCGTATCTGCGCCGCCCAGAAGGCGGTCGAACAGGTCCAGCCGTGCGCGAGGACGACGACGGGCGCGGCCGGATTGTCCTCGGGTCCGTGCACCTCCACGTGCAACCGGGCGCCGTCGGCGGAGACGGCGGTCAGTTCGCGCGCGGGCGCGGGCGGCGCGTACGCCCCGTGCTCCACATGCGTCAGTCGACTCACGCTCCCGCCTCCACCTTCTTGGTGCCCTTTGTGCCGGAGTTCTTGGTGCGCGACTCGGGCGTGCTCGGCTTGGGGGCGCGCAGCACCTCGTACTCTCCCAGGTCCACCCGCCGGGTGGCGCTACGGAACTCGGTCGTCGTGCCGGGCCAGATGGTGGTGTTGCGGCCGTTCGCGTCGAGGTACCAGCTGGTGCAGCCGCCGGTGTTCCACACCGTGCGCAGCATCCGCTTCTGGACCTTGTCGTTCCAGCCCTCCACGGCGGCGGGGCGGGCGTCGAGAGCCGCGCGTCCGCCCAGGACGTCCAACTGCCGCACATAGTCGGCCATGTAGTTCAGCTGGGACTCGATCATCAGGATCATGCTGGAGTTCCCGAGCCCGGTGTTCGGACCGATGATCGTCATCCAGTTGGGGAACCCCGCCGCGGTGGCCCCGCGCAGCGACTTCATGCCGCCGCGCCACACCTCCGCGAGCGTCCTGCCCTCCGTTCCGACGACCCGGTCCGCGATCGGCATGTCGGTGACGTGGAAGCCCGTACCGAAGATGATCGCGTCGACCTCGGCCGTGCTGCCGTCGGCGGCGACGAGCGTGGAGCCGTCGATCTTGGCGAGCCCGGAGGCCACGACGTCGACGTTGGCCCGGGTGAGCGCCGGATAGTAGGTGTTGGAGAGCAGGATCCGCTTGCACCCGATCCGGTAGTCGGGGGTCAACTTGGCCCGCAGCGCCGGATCCCGGACGGCCCGCGCCATGTTCCGCCCGGCCAGCCGCTCGACGAGGCCGAGTTCGTCGGGACGCTTCGTGAACGCCTGGACCTGCAGCTCCCTGATCCCCCACAGCAGTCCGCGCCGGGCCTGTGTGGTGAAGGGCAGCTGCCTGTGCAGCCACCGTTCAGCGCCGGTGATGGCCCGGTCGACCCGGGGCATCACCCACGGCGGCGTGCGCTGGAAGAGGGTCAGCCGGGACACGTCGGGCTGGATGGCGGGCACGATCTGGATGGCGGAGGCGCCCGTGCCGATCATGGCGACGCGCTTGCCGCGCAGGTCGTAGTCGTGGTCCCAGCGGGCCGAGTGGAAGACCTTGCCGGGGAAGGAGTCGATCCCCGGTATGTCGGGGATCTTGGGGTCGGAGAGCGGTCCGGTCGCGGACACGACGACATCGGCGGTGAGGAAGCCACGGCTGGTCTCGATCCCCCACCGGAGCTTCTCCTGGTCCCACGTCATCATCTTCACCTCGGAGTCGAAGCGCAGATGCGGGCGCAGCCCGAAGACGTCGGTGACGTGCTCCAGATAGGCCCGGATGTGCTCCTGTCCCGAGAAGGTGCGCGGCCAGTCGGGGTGGGGCGCGAACGAGAACGAGTACAGGTGTGAGGGCACGTCACAGGCGCACCCCGGATAACTGTTGTCCCGCCACGTACCCCCGACGCTTCCGGCCCGTTCCAGGACGACGAAGTCGGTGATCCCTTCGCGGCGCAGCCGCACCGCGGCCCCCAGACCGCCGAACCCGGACCCGATCACCGCGACGCGCACATGCTCGTGCTCGGTCATCCCGACCATCCCACGCCTCCCTAGCCGCCCGACTCTGCCAGTGAACACTGGCGCAATGGGAGCGTAGAGCAGCTCCGTACTGATGGGTAGGGTTGCGACCACGAAAGTTACCGACGGTACGACGTAGGGTTTCGCACGTGGCGGAGAAGCGTGAGTACCGGATGGAGGAGCTGGCCAAGGAGGCCGGCATCACCGTGCGCACCCTGCGCTTCTACCGGGAGCGCAAGCTGATACCGCCGCCCCGCCGCGAGGGCCGTATCGCCTGGTACGACCACACACACCTGGCCCGCCTGCGCACGATCTCGGCGCTGCTGGAACGCGGCCACACCCTCAACGGCATCGCGGAGCTGGCCGAGGCCTTCGACCACGGCCGTGACGTCGGTGAACTCCTCGGCCTGGGCGAGCCCACGGAGGAGACCCCCGTCCGCCTCTCCCCCGAGGAACTCGCCGACGTCTTCGCCGGCCAGGCCACCCCGGAGAACCTCGCCGCGGCCCTCGACCTCGGCTATCTCGGCACCGACGGCGGCGAGATCGTCCACATCAGCCGCCGTCTGCTCGACGTCTCGGCGGCCCTGGTCCGCGAGGGCATCCCCCTGGCCGACGTCCTCACCGCCGCCCGCCGCGTCCGCGACCACGCCGACGCCCTCGCCGACCTCTTCGCCGGCATCGTCCTCACGGAGAACCGCACCACCGAAGACCTCAAACGCCTACGCCCCCTGGCGAAGAGCGTGGTGGAGGCCGAACTGTCGATGGCTCTGGACCGGCGGCTGCGGGACTACAGCTCGTAGACGACCGTCACCGGCGGCTGCGGGGCTACAGCTTGTAGACGACCGTCACCGGCGCATGGTCGGACCAGCGCTCCGCGTGCGTCGCCGCCCGCTCCACGAACCCCTTCACGGCCTTGCCCGCGAGCCCCGGCGTCGAGACGTGGTAGTCGATGCGCCATCCGCTGTCGTTGTCGAAGGCCCGTCCCCGGTACGACCACCACGAGTACGGCCCCTCGACGTCCGGGTGCAGCGCCCGTACGACGTCGACGTACCCGCCGTCGTCCGCGTCCAGGACCCGTCCCAGCCACGCGCGCTCCTCGGGCAGGAAGCCGGAGTTCTTCTTGTTGGCACGCCAGTTCTTGAGGTCGGCCTCCTGGTGGGCGATGTTCCAGTCGCCGCAGACGACGACCTCGCGCCCGTCGGCGGCGGCGCGCTCGCGCAGCTCCTTCAGGTGGGCGAGGAACTCGTCCATGAACCGGACCTTCTCGTCCTGTCGTTCGGTTCCGACCTCGCCGGAGGGCAGGTAGAGGCTGGCGACGGTGACACCGGGGAGGTCGGCCTCGACGTAGCGTCCACTGGAGTCGAACTCCTCGGACCCGAACCCGATCCGCACCCGGTCGGGCTCGCGCCGGGTGTACAGGGAGACGCCCGCGCGCCCCTTGGCCGCCGCGGGGGCGTGCACGACGTGCCACCCCTCCGGCGCCCGCACCTCCTCGGGCAGCTGCCCGGGCTCTGCCCGCACCTCCTGAAGGCACAGCACGTCCGCGGAGGTCTCGGCGAGCCACTCCACGAAGCCCTTCTTCGCGGCGGCCCGGAGCCCGTTCACATTCACCGAGGTAACAGTCAGCACCCGGGCACGATACTTAATCCATTCCACCCAGAGGGTGCATAGATGTACGATACCCCGCATGAGTATCCGTCCGGTCCCGTACGACCACCCCGACGCCGTCAAGCTCAACGACCAGGTGCAGGCCGAATACGCCGAGCGCTACGGCGATGAGGGCGATGTCACACCGCTCGACGCGTCGATGTTCAAGCCGCCGCTCGGCCTGTACCTCCTCGCCTACGACGAGCGGGACCGCCCGATCGCGTCCGGCGGCTGGCGCGGCCAGGACAGGAACGACGAGGGGTACGCGGACGGCGACGCCGAGCTCAAGCGCATGTACGTGACCCCGGAGGCCCGCGGTCTCGGCCTCGCCCGCCGCATCCTGGCCGCCCTGGAGGACGACGCCCGTGCGGCCGGCCGCACCCGCATGGTCCTGGAGACCGGCGCCAAGCAGCCCGAGGCGGTCGCCCTCTACCTCTCCAGCGGCTACGAGCCCTGTGCCAAGTTCGGCTACTACCGCTTCCACGAACTGAGCCTCTGCTACGCCAAGCCGCTGACCATTCAGTGAACGAGAGAGTGCGGCCGAACAGGCAAGAACCCCGCCGGACGAATCCGACGGGGTTCTGAATTGCAGTGGACCTGAGGGGATTTGAACCCCTGGCCCCCTCGATGCGAACGAGGTGCGCTACCGGACTGCGCCACAGGCCCTTGCAACGAGTGAAACTCTAGCATCCCCGTCGGGGTGCTTGGAAATCCGTTCCTGGCAGGTCAGCCGGGGCTCCAGAGCACCTGGTCATTCGTTGGCGGCGCGCGGCCGTTCGCCGTCCTCGTACTGGTCGAACAGCGGAGTGCGACCGCGCTCACGGGCCCGCCGGGCGGACGCGGCGCGCCGGGCGTCACTGCGACCGTCGTCGGCGGCCTCGGCCGTCTCGGCGGCTTCGTGGCCCTCCTCGGCGGCGGGCTCCGCCTCCGGCTCGCTCGGCTCGGCGGCGCTGGAGCGCGCCGAGCTCCACGCGTCCGGCGCCCCCAGATCGACACTGGACGTGGCCCGGGGCGCGACCGGCGCGGTCACGTACGTAGGCAGCGGAACCGGCACCGGGTCCCAGCTGTCACCCCGGCCGGGGCCCCGCTGACGCTCACGCTGCTGGTCGACCCACTCGGCGTGGTCGGTCTGCTCGACGAGGGCGCGGCGGTCGGCCGCGAGCGCGGACAGACCGGGGTCGGTCTCCGGCTCGGGGCTGTCGTCGGGCTCGTCGGCGCCGGGGTCGAGGGTGGGCCGCCGGCGCGGCTGCCGCTCCCTGAGCCGCTGCGCCGCGGCCTCGGCCCGGCGCCGGTCCATGGTGTACGTGAAGCGCCGTCGCTCCTGGGCGCGCAGGTACACGATGTACGAGCTCAGCATCACGGCGGGCACGCCGGGCGCCCACAGGAACGCGAGCCCCCCGACGGCCGCCACGATCGCGCCGAACGTGAAGGCGAGGAAGAGCATCACGGTCGTACGCCGTCGGCGCGCGAGCACCTTCGAGCGCCGGGCGCGCGCCGCGGCCTCCGCCGCGGAGGCCCGCCGCGCGGCCGGAACCCTGGAGGGCCTGGAGTGGGCCGAACCCGATCGTGAATCCGATCCCGAGCCGGATCCCGGGCCCGATCCCGAGTTCGGCTCGGGTTGGGCCGACTGCTGCGGCACCGCCCGGCCGACGGCCGGGGAACCCTGTGGGGCACCCTGCCGGGCGGCGGCCTGTGGCGCCTGCTGCGGTTCGGGCTGGGCGGGCGGCGGGAGTTGGGCCTTGGTCTGCTGCCGGACCGGAGGCATGGCGAAGGACCGGACGTCCACCGAATCGGTGACGGCGTCCGGCTCGGCGCTGGGCTCCCCCTCTTCGGCGGAGCGCGCCCGCAGGTCCTTGGCGTACCGGCGCTCCATTCCCGCCCGTCCGGACAGCAGCCGGATGGCGGTGCTGAAGCGTTCCGTCGGACGGGCTTCGTTCAGCTCGTCCTGCCTACGGAGCCACATCGGCACCAAGTAGGCGGCCCAGGCCCCGACGATGACTGCGTAGATGAGGCCGCTGCTGCTCACGTCTCACACGGTAGAGGGGTTTGCATGAGGCCATCTGCCAATTCGGCCGGTGTGTCGCACGATCCGGCTGATATTTCGAGCTTTTTTTGTGACCGATGCGATCAGCAGGCCGCAGGGAGCGCGAATTTAATGCCCCGAGCCGATCACGCACCGATCAATTTCGAACATACATTTCATTTACTGAGTGCCGGGCTTGCTCTGGTTCTCCGAACGGGCCTGCATCGATCGTGCCCGCCGCCAACGCCCCAACAACCCCTCCGGCACCTCTTCCGCGGTGAGCGCGAAGACAAGGTGGTCCCGCCAGGCCCCGTCGATGTGCAGATAGCGCGGCCTGAGCCCTTCCTCGCGGAATCCGAGTTTCTCCACCACGCGGCGGCTCGGCCCGTTCTCCGGGCGAATGCAGACTTCGATGCGGTGCAGTCCGACCGTGCGGAAGCAGTGGTCGGTCACCATCGCCACGGCCGTCGGCATCACTCCGCGCCCCGCCACCGACTGGTCCACCCAGTAGCCGATGTGCCCGGAGCACATCGATCCCCAGGTGATCCCGGCGACGGTCAGCTGCCCGACCAGACGGCCCTGGTACTCGATGACGAAGGGCAGCATCCGGCCCGCGTTGGCCTCGGCGCGCAGATGCCGGACCATCTGACGGTAGGTCGGCCGGTGCGCTATCGGACCGCTGGGCGTGGGGGGCGGGATCGTCGCCTCCCAGGGCCGCAGCCAGTCCCGGTTGCGCCGGTTCACCTCGCGCCAGGCCCGCTGGTCGCGCACCTTTATCGGCCGAAGGACGACATCGCCGTCCACCAGCTCGACGGGCCAGGATGGGCTGTTCAGCTCGCACCCCCACTGCCGCTGGGTCTGGGGTGGTCGCCGCCACGGATCTGGTCGACGGCGTGGATCAGAAGGGGCTCCAGAACGGCCAGGCCGTCCTTCACCCCGCCGGTGGAACCCGGCAGGTTGACGATCAACGTCCGTCCCGCGACTCCGGCGAGCCCGCGGGACAGCGCCGCCGTGGGCACCTTCTCTCTCCCGAACGCCCTGATGGCCTCGGGAATGCCCGGCACCTCGTGATCGAGTACGCGCCGGGTCGCCTCGGGCGTCCGGTCGGTGGGCGAGATCCCCGTACCGCCCGTCGTCACGATCACGTCGTACCCGGCGTCGACGCCCGCGCGCAGTGCCGCTTCCACGGGGTCGCCGTCCGGCACCACCCGGGGGCCGTCGACCTCGAAGCCGTACGCCGTGAGGCCCTCGGCGATCAGGGGGCCGCCCTTGTCCTCGTAGACCCCCGCGGCGGCCCTGTTCGAGGCCGTGACCACGAGCGCGCGGTACGACGGTGCCGTCATGTCCGGCTCCAGTCGCCCGACTTTCCGCCCGTCTTCTCTTCCACCCGTACGTCCGTGATGACCGCCCCCTTGTCGACCGCCTTGACCATGTCGATCACGGTGAGGGCCGCCACGCTGACCGCGGTGAGGGCCTCCATCTCGACGCCCGTACGGTCAGTGGTCTTCACGGTGGCGAGGATCTCTACGGCGTCGTCCGCGACCGACAGATCAAGCTTGACACCCGAGACCGACAACGGGTGACAGAGCGGGATCAGATCCGGGGTGCGCTTGGCGCCCATGATGCCCGCGATGCGCGCGGTGGCCAGGGCGTCGCCCTTGGGGACGCCCTCACCGCGCAACAGTTCGATCACACGGGGCGAGACCAGGACACGGCCGCTGGCGCGGGCGGTGCGCGCGGTCACGTCCTTCCCGGAGACGTCGACCATGCGGGCGGCGCCCGCCTCGTCGATGTGGGTCAGTCGGTCCTGCGTACTCATGTCTGCGCGGCGCTCCCGGTCGGGCCTCTTGTGCGCGACACGGTACCGCCACTCGGGGCACTCAGCCGAGCAGGACCACTTCGACCTCGGTGCCGGGCTCGACCGAGGTGACGTCCTCGGGCACGACGATCAGCGCGTCGGCATGGGCGAGGGCCGCGACCAGGTGGGATCCGGCACCTCCGACCGGGGTCACCTTTCCGTCGGCGTACCTCCCGCGCAGGAACTGCCGGCGGCCGTCCGGCGAGGTCAGCGCCTTGTCCGTCTCCAGGGTCGCCCTGGTGGTGGGGCGGTGGATGTCGCCCAGGCCCGACAGGGTGCGGATCGCGGGGCGGACGAACAGCTCGAAGGAGACGTACGACGAGACGGGGTTGCCGGGGAGCGCGAGCAGCGGGGTGTGCTCGGGGCCGATCGTGCCGAAGCCCTGGGGCTTGCCGGGCTGCATGGCGAGCTTGCGGAAGTCGATGCCGCTGCCCTCCTCGTCCTCGTCGCCCACCGAGGACAGGGCTTCCTTGACGACGTCGTAGGCGCCGACGCTGACGCCGCCCGTGGTGACCACCAGGTCCGCGCGGATGAGCTGGTCCTCGATGGTGGCGCGAAGCGTCTCGGCGTCGTCGGCGACCGCGCCCACCCGGTAGGCGATGGCCCCGGCCTCACGGGCGGCGGCGCACAGCGCGAAGCTGTTGGAGTCGTAGATCTGGCCGCTGCCCAACGGCTCGTCGGGCTGGACGAGTTCGCTGCCGGTGGACAGGACGACCACCCGCGGGCGCGGGCGCACGCGCACGGTGCCGCGGCCGATGGCGGCGAGCAAGCCGATCTGCGGCGGGCCGAGGATCGTGCCTGCTTCGAGGGCGCGGTCCCCCGCCTTCACGTCGCTGCCCTTCGCGCGCACATGCGCGCGTGCCTCGGCCGGGCGGTGGACGTGCACCTGGCCGGAGGCGCCGTCGGGGGCCGCACTGCGGGCTCGCATCCCGGAGACGGGACCCTCCCCCAGGCCGCCGTCGGTCCACTCCACCGGGACGACGGCCTCGGCGCCGGGCGGCAGCGGGGCGCCGGTCATGATGCGGGCGGCCTCACCGGGGCCCACATGGGGCTGCTCGCCCTGGCCGGCCGCGACATCGCCGACGACCGTGAGGACCGCCGGGTACTCCTCGCTCGCGCCCGCGACATCGGCGACCCGGACCGCGTACCCGTCCATCGAGCTGTTGTCGAACGGCGGCAGGGAGACCGGCACCGTGACGTCCTCGACCAGGACACAGCCCTGGGCGTCGAGGAGTTGCAGCTCGATGGGTTCGAGAGGGCGAACGGTCGCGAGGATGTCCTCCAGGTGCTCGGTCACCGACCAGAGGTGGTCCTGGCCGGTGACACGGGTCGCGGCGCTGCTCAAATTCCTACATCTCCTCGGCTACGTAACTGCGAAGCCAGGTCCGGAAGTCCGGGCCCAGGTCCTCACGTTCGCACGCGAGCCTGACAATGGCACGCAGGTAGTCGCCGCGGTCGCCGGTGTCATAGCGGCGGCCCTTGAAGACGACGCCGTGCACGGGGCCGCCGACCTTCTCGTCCTGCGCGAGCTGCTGGAGGGCGTCGGTGAGCTGGATCTCGCCGCCGCGGCCCGGCTCGGTCTTGCGGAGTATGTCGAAGATGTGCGGGTCGAGGACATAGCGCCCGATGATCGCGTAGTTGCTGGGCGCGTCCACCGGGTCCGGCTTCTCGACCAGGCCCGTCACCTTGACGAGGTCACCCTCGCCGGTGGTCTCGACGGCCGCGCACCCGTAGAGGTGGATCTGCTCGGGCTCGACCTCCATGAGCGCGATGACGCTGCCGCCGTGCTGCTCCTGGACCTCGACCATGCGGGCGAGGAGGGGGTCGCGGGGGTCGATCAGGTCGTCGCCGAGGAGCACGGCGAAGGGCTCGTGGCCGACGTGCGGCGCCGCACACAGGACGGCGTGGCCGAGGCCCTTGGGGTCGCCCTGGCGCACGTAGTGCATGGTGGCCAGGTCGCTGGACTCCTGGACCTTGGCGAGCCGGCTGGCGTCGCCCTTCTTCTGAAGGGCGGACTCCAGCTCATAATTGCGGTCGAAGTGGTCTTCGAGGGGGCGCTTGTTGCGGCCCGTGATCATCAGGACGTCATCGAGACCCGCCGACACGGCCTCTTCGACCACGTACTGGATCGCCGGCTTGTCGACGACCGGCAGCATCTCTTTGGGAGTGGCTTTGGTGGCCGGCAGGAACCGGGTTCCGAGGCCTGCTGCGGGGATGACAGCCTTGCTGATCCTGGGGTGCGACTCAGTCATGCGCGTAACCATATCCGGTGGCTATGAGCGCAATCTGTTGGTCCCGTTAAATAGCTCTCATATGAGCGCATAAGGAACGGTACGGAGTGAGCTGTGAGCCACGTGGGACGTGCGGCAGAGCCTGACAAGCGAATGTTGCGGCGAGGATTCCTCGCGGTGAGAAGCAGGTTGACACCTTACGACCTGCGGGAATCCGCCGGGGCCCTGGCCCTGCGGGCGCTGGAGCTGCCGGAGCTGGCGCACGCGCGCACGGTGGCCGCGTACGTCTCCGTGGGGAGCGAGCCGGGCACCCTCGCGCTCCTGGACGCGCTCCACGCGCGCGGGGTGCGCGTGCTGCTGCCGGTCCTGCTGGCGGACAACGACCTGGACTGGGGCGCGTACGCCGGAGGGGGCTCTCTGGAGCGTGTCCAACACGGCGGCAGGATGGCTCTCTTGGAGCCGGCGGGCGAGCGGCTCGGCCCCGAGGCCGTCCAGGAGGCCGACGCCGTCCTGCTGCCCGGCCTTGCCGTGGACCGGCGCGGAATGCGTCTGGGGCGCGGCGGCGGCTCGTACGACCGCGTGCTGGCCCGCCTGGAGCGCGCGGGGGCCGATCCCGCGCTGGTGGTGCTGCTGTACGACGCGGAGGTCGTCGAGCACGTCCCGGCGGAACCTCACGACCGTCCCGTACACGCGGTGGTGACGCCTTCGGGGGTGCGCCGCTTCGGCTGACGGGTCCGGGCGGACGAAAGGGCCCTCCACGCGTGCGTGGAGGGCCCTTTCACCTGTCACCTTCAGTGACTCACGGTCGCCTTCAGTGACCCGTGGTTGCCGTCATCGGCTCACGGCTTGAGCACCAGGGTGTCGCTCGTGCTCTTGTCGACCGCCTTGCCGGAGAAGGACCACGGCAGCAGTTCGCCCTTGGCCCACTTGTCCGTCTGGTCGGTGTAGTGGGCGCTGTAGGCGTGCCCGGAGGCGCCGGAGAGGTTGATCCACTTCGACTTGTCGAAGTCGTCGAGGTTGACCACCATCCGCATGGACGGCACCCAGACCACTCCGTAGCCGCCCGCGGCGTTCCAGCCGGTCGCGTTGACCGTCGCCTCGCCGCCGCCGAGCTTCCAGGGGCCGCGGTTGAGCATGTACTGCAGGACGCCGGGACCTTCGGTGCCCAGGGTCTGGTTCTTCAGGAACAGGCGGTGCAGCCGGCCCCAGCTCCAGGTGTCCATGTCCTTGCCGAGCTTGGCGGTCAGCTCCCAGCGGGCGTCCTTCATGGCCCGCGCGAAGAGCTCGTCCCGGTTGTCGGCCGCCTTGTCGAGGCGCGTCTTGGGCGCCTTCCACCAGTCGTTGTTCGGGTCGTCGATGATCTTGCGGACCACCTCGAACCAGCGGTCGCCGCCGTCCGGCTGCGCCTGGTCCGCCTCACGCTGGCCGCACTCGCGCACCGTCTGGTTCTCGTCCGCGGGGCCGGTGGTGTCGACCGGGGCGACGTTCAGGCACTGGCCCTTGACCCGCAGTTCCTTGGGCAGCTTGTTGCCGAAGGCGAGCTTGAGGATGTTGCGCCAGGTCGCGTTGAAGTACGCGGCCGCCGCGGAGTCGGCGTCCTGGGTGTAGTCCCAGCCCTCCAGGAGCTTCTGCGCGTCGCGGACGTTCTTGTCGGCGACGTCGATCTTGAGCAGCTTGGGCACGATCAGCTTGGCGATCTCACTGCTGTCGTCGAGCTGCATCTGGCGCATGTCGTCGGTCGAGATCTTGCCGCCGCCCTTGATCTTCGCCTCGATGAGGTCGGTGATCCGCTGGCTGCGCGTCCCGTAACCCCAGTCCGTGGTGAGCGTGTAGGGGTACTTGTCCTTGTCGACGACCGCCTGGTTGGCGGTCACGATGTAGCCGCGCTTCGGGTCGTACTCGTAGGGCAGCTCGGACTGCTTGATGTAGCCGGTCCACTGGTACTTGGAGTCCCAGCCGGGCGACGGGAGCGAGCCGTCGTCGCCCTTGGCCCGGATCGGGATCTTGCCAGGCAGCTGGTAGCCGATGTGGTTGTTGGTGTCGGCGTAGATCAGGTTCTGCGAGGGCACGTCGAAGGACGCGGCCGCCGTGCGGAACTCGGTCCAGTTCGACGCCCTGTCCAGCTGGAAGACGGCGTCCATGGAGTTGCCCGGGTCCAGGGCGGTCCAGCGCAGCGCGATGGCGTAGCCGTCGCCGCGGTCGGGCGCCCCGCTGTCGACGGTGGCCTTCTTGCCGACCTTGACGAGTTCGTCGTCGCGGTCGGAGAGCAACGGCATCCCGTCCTTGGTCTCCCGGACGACGATCGTCTTGTCGGCGCCGCCCGCGACCTTGATCGTTTCCCTGCGGGTCGTGAAGGGCAGCACCTTGCCGTCGCGCTCGTAGCCCTCGCCGGTGATCTTCTCCAGGTAGAGGTCGGTGACGTCGACCCCGGAGTTGGTCATGCCCCAGGCGATGTCCTGATTGTGGCCGATGACCACGCCGGGCATGCCCGCGAAGGTGTAGCCGGAGACGTCGTACTGGCACTTGCTGGAGACGCTCGTGCAGTGCAGGCCCATCTGGTACCAGACCGAGGGCAGCGAGGCCGACAGGTGCGGGTCGTTGGCCAGCAGCGGCTTGCCGGTGATCGTGTACTTGCCCGCGACGACCCAGGAGTTCGAGCCGATGCCGTTGCCGTTCACGCCGACGGCGGTGGGCACGTTGTCGAGCACGTTGTAGAGCTTGGAGAGCTGGCTCTGCAGGCCGTTGGGCGCGGTGGTGTTCCCCGCGAGGCCGGTGCCCGCCGTGGACTGCGTCCCGCTGCCCAGCGTCGTGCCGCCGCCCTGGACGTACGACCCCGTGGCGCTGTCGTACTGGCCTTCCTGGGTGATCGTCTTGTTCCGGCTGTAGGGATACTCCGGGTACAGGTCGGCGATCTGCTTCGGGCCCAGGCGGCTCGTCATCAGGGAGCGGTCGATCTCGTCCTGCATGTTGCCGCGCAGGTCCCAGGCCATCGCCTTCAGCCACGCGACGGAGTCGACCGGGGTCCACTCCTGGGGCTGGTAGTCGTTGGTGAAACCAAGGGCCGCGTACTCCAGGGAGATGTCCTTGCCGTCCTTGCCCTTCAGGTAGGCATTGACTCCCTTGGCGTACGCCTGGAGGTACTTCTTCGTGGAGGCCGACAGCTTCTTGTCGTACTCCTCCTTGGCGACCCGGTCCCAGCCCATCGTGCGCAGGAACTCGTCGTTCTTGACCTGGCCCGAGCCGAACATCTCGGACAGCCGGCCCGAGGTCATGTGACGGCGTACGTCCATCTCGTAGAACCGGTCCTGCGCCTGGACGTAACCCTGCGCCATGAACAGGTCCTCGTCGGACGAGGCGTAGATCTGCGGGATCCCGTTGCCGTCCCGCTTGACGTCCACGGGACCCGACAGCCCGTCGAGCGTGAGTGAGCCCTTGGTCTGTGGGAAGGAGGCACGGACGGTACTGACCCCCCAGTAGCCGCCATAGGCAACGCCTCCGAAGAGGGCCAGAACCAGGACGATCAGGAACAGTCGGGCCTTGCGCCCCTTCTTCCTGCCGGACTTGCCCGGCTTCTGGCCGGAAGAGGCGGTGGTGTTCGGGGGCATCGCTGTCCTTGCTGTCCTAACGCGAGCGGCAGGCGGTCCTGGAGTGCTGGAGCAACCATAGGCGCAGGGCCCGACGCGCCTTGACGCGGAGTCGGGTACAGGACGGACGAGCGTTCGATCTCGGCCCCTGGAGTGTCAAGAAAGCGTCAAGAGTTAGGTAAGGTAACGAAGTACTTGGACTCATGTACCGACTTCGGGTGTTCGGATCGACGTGCTGGGATCCACGCGATCACCTCGATTCCACGCGTTGACCTCGACGCGATCACATCGAATCGACGTGTTCACATCCACGCGTTCGAATCCAGTGCCCGGATTGGCGAGAAGGGAACAGCCGCTGACTGTCCACCACCTCAACCAGCTCCTGCTCGTCTGCTCGCTCGTTCTGCTCGTCGCGGTGGCAGCGGTTCGTATCTCTTCGCGCAGCGGGCTCCCCAGCCTGCTCGTCTACCTCGGCATAGGCGTCGCCATGGGCCAGGACGGGGTCGGCGACGTCCACTTCAACAACGCCGAACTGACACAGGTCATCGGGTACGCGGCCCTGGTCGTGATCCTGGCCGAGGGCGGCCTCGGCACGAAGTGGAAGGAAATCAAGCCGGCCCTGCCGGCGGCCACCTCGCTGGCACTGGTCGGCATCGCGGTGAGCGTCGGAGTGACGGCCACGGCCGCCCACTACCTGATCGGCCTGGAATGGCGGCAGGCGCTCATCATCGGCGCGGTGGTGTCCTCGACGGACGCGGCGGCCGTCTTCTCGGTGCTGCGGAAAGTACCCCTCCCCGCGCGCGTGACGGGCATCCTGGAGGCCGAGTCCGGCTTCAATGACGCCCCGGTGGTCATCCTCGTCGTCGCGTTCTGCACGGCGGGCCCCGTGGAGCACTGGTACGTGCTGCTGGGCGAGATAACGCTGGAACTGGCCATCGGCGCGGCCATCGGCCTCGCGGTGGGCTGGCTCGGCTCCTGGGGGCTGCGGCACGTGGCATTGCCCGCCTCCGGCCTCTACCCGATCGCCGTGATGGCGATCGCGGTCACCGCCTACGCCGCCGGCGCGCTCGCGCACGGCAGCGGCTTCCTCGCCGTCTACCTCGCGGCGATGATGCTCGGCAACGCCAAACTGCCGCACTGGCCCGCCACCCGAGGCTTCGCCGAGGGGCTCGGCTGGATCGCCCAGATCGGCATGTTCGTCCTGCTCGGCCTGCTGGTCACCCCGCACGACATGGGCGACGACATCGTGCCGGCCCTCGTCATCGGCCTGGTGCTCACCATGGTGGCGCGCCCCCTGAGCGTCGTGGTCAGCCTGCTGCCCTTCCGGATCCCGTGGCAGGAGCAGACGCTGCTGTCCTGGGCGGGCCTGCGCGGCGCCGTGCCCATCATCCTGGCGACCATCCCGATGGTGAGCGGCATCGCGGAGAGCCGCCGGATCTTCAACATCGTCTTCGTCCTGGTCGTCGCCTACACCCTCATCCAGGGCCCCACGCTGCCCTGGCTGGCCCGCAAGCTGCGGCTGGGCGAGTCCGAGGGCGCCGCCGACCTCGGGATCGAATCGGCACCCCTGGAGCGACTGCGCGGCCATCTGCTGTCCGTCGCGATCCCGAAGGGCTCCCGCATGCACGGCGTGGAGGTGGCCGAGCTGCGCATGCCCTCGGGGGCCGCCGTCACCCTCGTCGTGCGCGACGGGACCTCCTTCGTGCCGCTGCCCACGACCGTCCTGCGACGCGGCGACGAGCTGCTCGTGGTGGCCACCGACCCGGTCCGGGACGCGGCCGAGCGACGGCTGCGCGCGGTGGGCCAGGGCGGCAAGCTGGCGGGCTGGCTGGGCCTCGCGGGCAACGGCACAGGACCGCACTCCCGACATTCCGGACAGTAAACGGGACATTAAGGGGCGATGTGCATTCGCAGGCGAACACTGCCATGGTGCTCACTTTCACAGGCACCGCAGCACTCGCCCCTGTACGATGAAGGCACACCTTGATCGAACCAACTCTGCCTGAAGCAGAGCTGGCGCGACCGTATGGCGGTCGCGACGCCCCCGCAGTGGGCGGCGCGGCATCTACCGCAGTTCCGCGCAAGAGGACAGCTCTCGGCGCCCCCCGCAGGGCGAGTGGGCCAAAGGGGTCCGACGGTGTCGAGAGGTCGAGCGCGCGAACGCCCGAAGGGCTGAGCACGGTCGGACTCTCCACACCGGCTACAGCACCCCGGAGGCGAACCGCTCGACAAAAGGGGCCGCGCTACCAGGCGGCAGAAAGGCACGGGCCGTGGCATCCACGGTCACCTCCCGCCCCGGATACGGACAGCTGCTGCGCACCCGCGGCGCCTGGACGTTCCTGCTTCCCGGCTTCGCCGCACGTCAGCCCTTCGCGATGCTGACGCTCTCCCTCGTACTCCTCGTCCAGCACACCACCGGCTCGTACGGGGCCGCCGGCGCGGTCGCCGCCGTCACCGGCGTCTCCATGGCGCTGTTCGCACCCTTCACCGGCCGTCTCGCCGACCGCCACGGCCAGCGGGCCGTCCTGCTGCCCGGCGTCCTGGTGCACGCCGTGGCAGGCCTCTCCCTGACGGCGCTGGCGCTGATGGACGCCCCCTTGTGGGCCCTTTTCCTCGCCGCCGTGCCGACCGGCGCCTCGGTGCCCCAGGTCGGGCCCATGGTGCGCGCCCGTTGGGGCGTGAAGCTCCAGGACTCGCCCCTGATGACCACCGCGGCGGCCTTCGAGTCCGTCACGGACGAGCTGACCTTCGTGTTCGGCCCGCTCCTCGCCACGGCGCTGTGCACCGCCGTGCACCCGGCCGCGGGCCTGCTGACCGAGGCCGGGCTGACCCTGATCGGCGGTCTCCTCTTCGCCGCGCAGAAGAGCACCCAGCCCGCTGTCGCCGCCGCCGGGCACACGCGCGTGGAGCACGGTTCCGCGCTGCGGATCCCCGGAGTACGGGTGCTGATCGTGACCTTCCTGGGCATCGGATCCGTCTTCGGCGGTATGCAGGTCTCGCTCGCCGCGTTCAGCGAGTCGATCGGCGAGCCCGGTCTGAACGGCGTCCTGTACGGCGTCTTCGCCGCGGGCAACATGCTCTCCGGCATCGTCTGCGGCGCCATCGCCTGGAAGGTGGCCCCGCAGCGGCGGCTCGTCATCGGCTACGCCGCCCTGGCGCTCGTCGCGTCCGGACTGTGGGCCGCGCACTCCGTGGTCGTGCTCGCCGCGATCGGCCTCCTGGTCGGCATGTGCATCGCTCCGTCCCTGATCACCGGCTACACGCTGGTCGAGGGCCTGGTCCCGGCGGGCGCCCGCACCGAGGCCTTCACGTGGCTGACCGGCGCCGTCGCGCTCGGCCAGGCGGCGGCCGTCACGGTCGCCGGACAGCTGGAGGACCGCCTGTGGAACGGTGCCGGATTCCTGGTGCCGATGGCCGGTACGGCACTGGCGCTGGTGACCCTGCTGGCCCTGCGTTCACGGCTGGCCACGCGGCCCACCGGACGCACCGTCGCACGTGGCGTCGGTCACCGAGTGCCGGTGACAGTGGACTGATCTCGCGGAATACGTCACTATGGATCGTCGTTAGCACTCATTGAGTGAGAGTGCCAGGAGGAAGACAAGTGCCGACCTACCAGTACCAGTGCACCGAGTGTGGCGAGGGCCTCGAGGCGGTGCAGAAGTTCACCGACGATGCCCTGACCGAGTGCCCCAACTGCGGTGGACGCCTGAAGAAGGTGTTCTCGGCCGTCGGCATTGTCTTCAAGGGCTCCGGCTTCTACCGCAACGACAGCCGTGGCTCCTCGTCGAGCAGCTCGCCGGCCTCCAAGCCGTCGACCTCTTCGACGTCGTCCTCTTCGTCGACGACCTCGTCGTCCTCGTCGGACTCGAAGTCGTCGGGCAGCGGCTCGTCGAGCAGCAGCTCGGCCGCCTAGGACTTTCTCGCCGGGACCCTGTCGTCGTACGACGATGGGGTCCTCGGCGTTTCCGAGGGCGGGTACCCCGGAGTTTCCGGACGACGGGGTCCTCGCCGCTTCGGAAGACGGAGTCCTGACCGCTTTCGGACGACGGAGTCCTCGCCCCTTTCGGACGACGGAGTCCTCGCCGCTTTCGGAAAACAGGGTCCTCGCCGTTTTCGGGGGCAGATCTTCGAAGCCCGCTAGTGTGATCGTCATGGCGAACGCAGAGATCGGTGTCATCGGCGGCTCGGGCTTCTACTCCTTCCTCGACGATGTGACCGAGATACAAGTCGAGACCCCCTACGGGCCGCCGAGCGACTCCCTGTTCCTCGGCGAGATCGCCGGGCGACGGGTCGCGTTCCTTCCCCGCCACGGCCGCGGCCACCATCTGCCGCCGCACCGCATCAACTACCGGGCCAACCTCTGGGCGCTGCGCTCCGTAGGTGCCCGTCAGATCCTCGGACCGTGCGCGGTGGGCGGACTGCGCCCCCAGTACGGGCCGGGGACGCTGATCGTGCCGGACCAGCTGGTCGACCGTACGAAGACGCGGACGCAGACGTTCTTCGACGGGCTGCCGCTGCCGGACGGCACCGTGCCGAACGTCGTGCACGTGTCACTGGCCGACCCCTACTGCCCCGTCGGCCGCAAGGCCGCCCTCGAAGCGGCGCGCGGGCGTGACTGGGAGCCGGTGGACGGCGGCACGCTCGTGGTGATCGAGGGACCGCGCTTCTCCACCCGCGCCGAGTCGCTGTGGCACCAGGCGCAGGGCTGGTCCGTGGTGGGCATGACCGGCCACCCCGAGGCCGCGCTCGCTCGTGAACTCCAGCTCTGCTACACCTCGTTGACCTTGGTCACCGACCTCGACGCGGGCGCGGAGGCCGGCGAGGGCGTCTCGCACGACGACGTGCTGAAGGTGTTCGCGTCGAACGTGGACCGACTGCGGGACGTGCTGTACGACGCGGTGGCGGCCCTGCCGGGGAACGGGACGCGGGACTGTCTGTGCACGACGGCGCTGGGTGGGATGGACCCGGGTTTCGAGCTGCCGTGACGATGGCCTCGACGGGCGCTCGGTGGGCGCCGAGGGACACTGACCGGCGCTGACGGGCGCTGACGGGCGTTTCCACGTGGAACTTCCCGTTCGGGTGAGGGAGTTGTCCACAACTCGTCGGTGGTCCACCGGCGCCGACGGGCTCCGCCGCGAGGCCTCATCGTGGGATCGCAAGCCGATCTCTCGTCGCAGGTGGTGGTCCCATGGCACAGCACGCTCCTCTTGTACGCCCGCCGGACACGGATCCCGTACGGGCGCCGGGCACGGATCCCGTACGTCCGCCCGGTGTGGACGCGCCTCCGATCCGCGAGGTGCCGCAGTTCGCCCCCGTGCACGTGCGCGGCGGGCGGTACGGGCTGCGGCGCCTGACCCGTCACAAGCGGCGGGCCGTGGCCGCGGGGCTCGCCGTCACGGCGGCGGCCCTCGTGGCTGCGGGCCCCGGTGACGCCGGGCGGGCACGGGGCCATCCGACGGCGGCTCCCCCGTCCACGTCCACTTCCACCCCCATGTCCTCTTCTCCCCCTTCCCCTTCCGCTACCGCGTCCGTGCGGGGGCGGGACGCGGTGGAGACGGTGGCGGCGCCGGTGCGGATCGCCGACGCGGCCACGGTGCGGCTGCTCAGGCCGGGCGACCGGGTCGACGTGATCGCGGCGGACGGTGGCAGCGAGGGCCGCGTGGTCGCGGCCGGGGCGCGGGTGGCCGAGGTCCCGGACTTCGCCGCCACCGAGAGCGGGGCGCTGGTCGTCCTCTCCGTACCCCGGGCCACGGCGGCGCGACTGGCGGGCGCGGGCACGACGGCACGGCTGGCGGTGACACTGTGTTGAGCACCGTGCGCGATGCCGTACTGACGGCCCTCCTGGATATCGAATCGGTGTCAACTCGCTCGATCGTGCTATCGAATTGGACAGGTCCGGCGGGCCCTGCCGTAGGTTGCGGAGCTGTTCGTTCCACAACTTGCGCAGAGGGGCCTCTTGGTGAGCGAGAAGAAGCAACCCGGTGTCTGGGAGGGCTTCAAGGCCTTTCTGATGCGGGGCAACGTCATCGACCTGGCCGTCGCGGTGGTCATCGGCGCGGCCTTCACCAACATCGTCAACTCGGTGGTGAAGGGCATCATCAACCCGCTGGTGGGTGCGATCGGCACACAGAACCTCGACAGCTACAGCTCCTGCCTCAAACCCCACTGCACCGGCACCGGGGACACGGCGACGGGCATACGGATCATGTGGGGCTCCGTGCTGGGCGCCACGCTCAGCTTCGTGATCACCGCGGCCGTCGTCTACTTCCTGATGGTCCTGCCGATGTCGAAGTTCCTGGCCCGGCAGGCGGCCCGGCAGAAGGCGAAGGAGGGCACCCAGGAGATCATCGAGGTGTCCGAGCTGGAGGTGCTCAAGGAGATCCGCGACGCGCTGCTGGCCCAGCGCGGTTCGGGCAACAGCCAGAACTGACGGAGAAGACCGGGGACGGCCTACGGAAGCCCGGGGGCCGACGCCAGGCAATGAGGGCCGGGCTCGGGCCCCAGAAACGCCCGGGCCGGCGGCGGGCAGTCGCCGTAGGGCTACGAAAGCCCGGCGGCCTGCTCCCGAGGCTCGAAGCCCGATCCCGGACCGTCCATGTCAGGCTCGGGAAGCTCGGAAGTCGGCTCCGGACAGTCGGGCGCCCGCCCGGGAAGCTCGGAAGTCGACCCCACACGATCCGGGCCGGGCTTGAGGCTCTCGGGGGCCGTCTCCGCACGATCGAGGGCCGACTGAGGACGCTCGGAATCGTCCTTCGTTCTCTCCAGGCCGGGATCCGCGACCGCGGGTCCGGCCGCGGCGGCCTGGGGACCGGCGCTCGTCATGCCGGGCTCGGCGTCGGACGGCGCCGAGGTGCGGCGGCTCAGAGGTGGTGCGGCGGCTTCTCGTCGAGGAACCGCTTCAGGTCCGCCACGCTGTCACCGTCACCGCCGGACTGCTCGCCCCATCCCCGGTCCGTGTCGTCCGAGGACTGCTGGCTCAGCGGGTCGTCGAAGATCAGCGCGGACTTCGGATCGCGCGGTGCGGACGCGTCACGTGGTTCGGAGGCGGGGGCGGGGCCGGTACTCATGCGTCCCAGCGTACGCCGAGGGGTCCCCGGCCCACCCCGGTGCTGCCGCGTCCTGCGGCCGTCAACCCGAGCGACCTGGACTCTTTTCTGCTGTGCTTGGCCGTATGACGTCCAGCGCCGCTTCCGAACCCACCCCGACGCCCAGGACGGCCCGACTCGGGCCCCTGCGCAGAATGACCGCCCGGAGGAGGGACGAGGCGCACCGCGTCGCGTCGCCGCTGGAGCTCTTCTTCGACCTGTGCTTCGTCGTGGCCATCGCCCAGGCGGGCGGCGAGCTGGTGCACGCCGTGGCGGCGGGACACGCGGGCGAGGGCATCCTCAACTACGCGATGATCTTCTTCGCCATCTGGTGGGCGTGGATGAACTTCACCTGGTTCTCCTCGGCGTACGACAACGACGACGCGCTCTACCGGGTCGTGACGCTGGTGCAGATCGCCGGTGTCCTGGTCCTCGCCGCCGGGGTGTCGCGGGCCTTCGAGAACCATGTGTACCTGGCCGTCTGGCTCGGCTACGCGATCATGCGTTTCGCGCTGATCGCCCAGTGGCTGCGGGTGGCCCGCGGCACGAAGGGCCCCGAGAGAACCATGGCGCTGCGGTACGCGGGCGGTGTGCTGCTGTGCCAGGTCGGCTGGCTGGGACTGCTGGTCCTGCCGGAGCCCGGGCGTCCCTGGGTGTTCCTGGTGATGGCGATCGCCGAGATGTGCGTCCCCGTGTACGCGGAGAAGGACTACGTCACCTCCTGGCATCCGCACCACGTCTCCGAGCGGTTCGGCCTGTTCACCATCATCGTGCTGGGCGAGGCGATCGCCGCGTCGACGATGGCCGTGAAGTCGGCGGTGGACGAGCACGACGCGCTGGGCGAGCTGTTGCCGATCGCCGCCGGCGGACTGCTGATCGTCTTCTCCGCCTGGTGGATCTACTTCGTGGTACCCATCCACGGGCGCCTGCGGTCCAGCGCCCACGCGTTCCTGTGGGGATACGGCCACTACCTGATCTTCGCGTCGGCGGCCGCGATCGGCGCGGGCCTGGAGGTCGCGGTCGAGCAGGCGGTCGGCAAGACACAGATCTCGACGCTCGCCGCGTCCGCCGCGGTGACACTGCCGACGGCGCTGTACTTCCTCACGGTGTGGCTGTTGCACGCGCGCCATTTCAAGATGGGCATCACAGAGCAACTCGTCCTGCCGACGACGGCGTTGCTGGTGATCCTGTGCACCTTCCTGAGCAGCTGGGCGGTGCTCGCGGCCGGCGTCGTGGCGGCGCTGTCGGTGGCGGTCGGGGTCGCCCTGACGGCACGGATGGTCACAACGAAGGGGGCGGGGACCGCGGGGCGGGAAACACTGGAGACATGACAGTTGACGCTCTGACGGATGTCGCTGGGCTGCGCGTGGGACACGCGACGCGTATCGGCGACGGTTGGCTCACCGGCACCACGGTCGTGCTCGCCCCTGCGGGTGGCGCCATCGCGGCCGTGGACGTACGCGGCGGCGGACCCGGCACCAAGGAGACCGACGCGCTCGACCCGCGCAACCTGGTGCAGAAGGTGGAGGCGGTCGTACTGACCGGCGGCAGCGCGTACGGGCTGGACTCCGCGTCCGGGGTGATGGCCTGGCTTGAGGAGCGGGGCCGGGGGGTGCGGGTGGGCCTCGATCCGGCGCACGTCGTGCCGGTCGTGCCCGCCGCCTGTGTCTTCGACCTGGGCCGCGGCGGCGACTTCCGGGCGAGGCCGGACGCGGCCACGGGCCGGGCCGCGGTCGAGGCTGCCGACGCGAGCGGGCCGGGTGCGCCGGTGCCGGAGGGGTGCGTGGGCGCCGGGACGGGGGCGGCGGTCGGGCGGATCAAGGGCGGGATCGGGACGGCAAGCGCCGTGCTCGACTCGGGGATCACGGTGGCCGCGCTGGTGGTGGCCAACGCGGCGGGTTCGGCGGTGGATCCGGAGACGGGGGTGTTGTACGGGGAGTTGCTGCGAGACGGTCGTACGGCCTATCCCTCCGCCGAGGTCCACGAGGCGGCGCGGCAACGGCTCGCCGAAGCCGCCGCGAAGAACGCGCCTCCCCCGCTGAACACCACGCTCGCCGTCGTCGCCACCGACGCCGACCTCACCCGCGCCCAGGCCCACAAGCTCGCCGGCACGGCCCATGACGGCATCGCCCGCGCCGTCCGCCCGGTCCACCTCTTGAACGACGGCGACACGGTCTTCGCCCTGGCCACGGGCGCCCGCCCGCTCACTCCCGACCACCCCCTGGCCCTCAACGAGATCCTCGCGGCGGGCGCGGATCTGGTGACCCGGGCGATCGTCCGCGCGGTGCGCGCGGCCGACCCGGTGGACGGACCGGGCGGGGTGTGGCCGTCGTACGGGGAGCTGTACGGGAGCGCCTAGGGCGGGTCCTGGTCCGTGGTTCCGGGTGTTCCGCTGCCCTCGCTGACGTCAAGTCGCGCCAGAGGGAGGGGGAGTTCGTCGTGGGCCGGTGGGTGATTGTCCCGGTTCTGTCACGCGACGGTGTTGGGCCGGGGACGGCGGGAACCCTGCGCGGCACCGCTCGCTCTCTATCCACGCACTGGAGCGGATCACGCACATCACGAGAAACTGGAGTAGCCCGTGACAACGCCGAACATGACAGCGCGGCGCGCACTGGGGGCCTGTGCCGCCCTGATGGTCGGCGCCCTCACCCTGACCGGCTGCGGCGGTAACGCCAGCGCCGACGCCAAGGGCGGCAAGGACAGCGGCAGCTCGGCCAAGACGTCCACGGCGAAGATAGTCATCTCGGCCAAGGACGGTGCGACGGACGCGTCCATCAACGCGACCGGCGTGAAGGTCAGCGACGGCAAGCTGACCGAGGTGAAGATGACGGTGTCGGGGTCCGGGACGGCGGTGGCGGGGGCGATCACCGCGGACGGGACCGGCTGGAAGCCGACGGCGCAGTTGGAGCGCGGGACGAAGTACCAGATCTCGGCGACCGCGAAGGACGCGAACGGACGCACGGCCGCCGCCAACTCCATCTTCACGACGGTCTCCTCGAGCAACAGCTTCATCGGCACGTACACGCCCGACAACGGCACCACGGTCGGCGTCGGGATGCCGGTGTCGTTCAACTTCAACAAGGTGATCAGCAACCAGAAGGCCGTGCAGTCGCACATCACGGTCACGTCCAGCAGCGGGCAGCAGGTGGCCGGGCACTGGTTCGGCTCGCAGCGGCTCGACTTCCGGCCCGAGACGTACTGGAAGGCCGGTTCCAAGGTCACGATGAAGATCGACCTGGACGGCGTCGAGGGCGCGAACGGCATCTTCGGGGTGCAGAAGAAGACGGTCACCTTCACCGTCGGTCGCTCCCAGGTCTCCACGGTCGACGTCAACACGCAGACCATGACGGTCGTGCGTGACGGCAAGCCGCTCAAGACGGTGCCGATCTCGGCGGGCAGCCCGGAGCACACCACGTACAACGGTCAGATGGTGATCTCCGAGAAGTTCGTCCAGACCCGGATGAACGGCTCGACGGTGGGCTACGGCGGCGAGTACGACATCCCGGACGTGCCGCACGCGATGCGACTGACGTCTTCGGGGACGTTCATCCACGGCAACTACTGGTACAACCGCGGGAACCCGCCCTTCGGACAGCAGGGCACCAGCCACGGATGTGTCGGTCTCGCCGATGTACAGGGCGCGCAGGGCGACACCAGCGCGAAGTGGTTCTACGACAACTCTCTCGTCGGGGACGTCGTAGTGGTGAAGAACTCGCCCGACAAGACCGTCTCGCCGGACAACGGACTGAACGGCTGGAACATGTCCTGGAGTGCGTGGACCGCGGGAAGTACGGTCTGACCTGGGGCCGTTGACGTCACGGCGGGCCGCGCGGGAACTTGCCGCGCGGCCCGCTCGTTTTCTGTCCGTACGTTTTCTCGGTTCGCAGGATTGATGTCCGACCGAGGGGCTACGGTATGCACCCACAAGGTGACATGCAGCAACGCCGGGAGAAGCCTTGAGCGTTCCGTACGAGACAGCAGCGTACGAACCACCCGAGTCGCCCGAGTCTCCGGAGGAGCACCTCGAGCGACTCCTCGGCCGTGCCCTGAACTCCTTCGAGCTGCCCGACGAGACGATAAGGCGGCTCGACTGCGCGCTGGCGCACGACAGTTCGCTGCACTCCGCGCACCACAGCGCGGGGCTGCACCGCGAGACGTACCGGCACACCTGGCTGCTCGCCGACGGCTCGGCGGTCACGCTGTGGGAGCTCGTGCACAACACGGCGCCCGGGAGTGAGCCGCAGCACGAGGTGTATGTCGACGAGGAGGAGCTGCGCGCCGCCACGGCCCGGCTGCCGCTGCCGCCGGACGCGCCGGACTTCGAACTGCCCGTGATGGTCCATCCGTCACCGGTCCCCGAGCCGCGGCACGTCTATCTGACGGACGACTCGGCGGATCACGCGCGGCGGCTGCTGCGGCGGGCGGAGAACGCGGACCGGCCAGGGGCCGACATCACGACGCTGCTGCTGCGCACCGCGTTCGCGCACCAGATCACCCAGGCCTTCGGGCGCCCCTGCCGGGCGGGCCAGGTCGGGCTGTGCTTCTCGCTCTACGAACACGCGTTCCTGCTCCGCGACGGCCAGGAGATCTCCCTGTGGGAGGTCGAGCACACGGCGACGCCGGACGGCCGGCACATGTGCGAGGTCTATCCGACGGAGCACGCGGCGCGGGCCGCCATGGAACGCCGGGCGGCGCGGCTCGCCTAGAGCCTGGCGTAGTGAGCCGAACACCCCCTTCGTCGGGGGGATCCCTCGTTCGTCGGGGGGCGAGCCCTCGTTCCTCGGGGGAACTCCCGTTCGTCAGGGGCGGCTGTCGCTGAACTGGCGTACCAGGCCCGCGAACGCGGCGCGTTCCTCGGGGGTGAGTTCCACGGTCTCCGCGGCGGGGCCGGACCGGCGCTGATGCGGCATGGCGCGGAGCACCTGCCCATGGTGGCGCACGGCGGCCCCGGTGCGCGCGCGGCGCAGCAGGCGGGACAGGCCGACGACCCAGATGACGGTCGCGAGGGCGAGGACGGCCACGCCCATCAGCTGGAGGATCGACACATGCTCAGGCATGCCCCCAGTAGACACCACGGTCCGGGACTTTGGCCCCGGACCGTGACGTATCTCGCAGATGCCCTAAAAGGGCGAGTAGTTGGCCGTTCAGGCCGCGACCGGCTCCTTGGAGTCGACCTTCGCCGCTATCGCGGTGTCGGCGACCCCCGCGCCGGTCCCCTCGGGGGCCTGCTTGCGCATGCCCTTCAGGACGACCACCAGGGCGGTGGTGACACAGACACCGGCCGCGATGGCGATCAGGTAGAGGAACGGGTTGCCGATCAGCGGGACCACGAAGATGCCGCCGTGCGGGGCCCGCAGCGTGGCGCCGAAGGCCATCGACAGGGAGCCGGTGACCGCGCCGCCCACCATGGCGGAGGGGATCACGCGCAACGGGTCGGCCGCCGCGAACGGGATCGCGCCCTCCGAGATGAAGGAGGCGCCCAGGACCCAGGCCGCCTTGCCGTTCTCCCGCTCGGTCTGGGTGAAGAGCCTGCCGCGCACGGTCGTGGCGAGCGCCATGGCCAGCGGCGGAACCATGCCCGCCGCCATCACGGCCGCCATGATCTTCATCGCCGAGTCACTGGGGCTCGCGACCGCGATACCGGCGGTGGCGAACGTGTACGCGACCTTGTTGACCGGGCCGCCGAGGTCGAAGCACATCATCAGGCCGAGCAGCGCGCCGAGCAGGACGGCGTTGGTGCCGGTGAGGCCGTTGAGCCAGTCGGTCATGCCCTTCTGCGCGGAGGCGATGGGCTTGCCGATGACCACGAACATCAGGAAGCCGACGATCGCCGCGGAGATCAGCGGGATCACCACCACCGGCATGATGCCGCGCAACGACGCCGGGATCTTCACCTTCTGGATCCCGATCACCACACCACCGGCGATGAGACCGGCGGCCAGACCTCCGAGGAAGCCCGCGTTGATGGTGAGGGAGATCGCGCCGCCGACGAAGCCGGGCACGAGACCCGGGCGGTCCGCCATGCCGTAGGCGATGTAGCCGGCCAGGACCGGGACGAGGAAGCCGAAGGAGACGACGCCGATCTGGAAGAACAGCGCGCCCCAGCTGTCCGCCTGCAGCCACATGAAGTGGTCCATGACCGACGGCGCCTTGTTGATCTTGTAGCCGCCGATCGCGAAGCCGAGGGCGATCAGCAGACCGCCCGCGGCGACGAACGGGACCATGTAACTGACGCCGGACATCAGCCACTTGCGGAGCTTGGTGCCGTATCCCTCGGCGGAGTCGCCGGAGCGCTCCACCGGCGTACCAGGGGCGGAGCCCGCGCTGACCTCGCCGCGTGCGGCCTTGCCACGCACCTCGGTGATCAGCTCGGCGGGCTTGTTGATGCCCGCCTTCACGCCGACGTCGACGGTGGGCTTGCCGGCGAACCGGTCCTTGTCCCGTACGGGCACGTCGTGCGCGAAGATCACACCGTCCGCGGCCGCGATGACCGCCGGGTCGAGCCGGGTGAAGCCGGCCGAGCCCTGCGTCTCGACGACGACCTCGACGCCCGCCTCGCGGCCCGCGTTCTCCAGCGACTCGGCCGCCATGTAGGTGTGCGCGATGCCGGTGGGGCAGGAGGTGACGGCGACGATCCGGAACGGACGCTCACCGGAGGCTCCGGCGTCCGCCGTGGTGTCGCTCGTGGTGTCGGTCGTGTCGGTCGTGGTGCCCGTGGCGGTGTCGGCGGAGGCCGCCGCCGACACCGCCACGGAGTTCTTGGAGCCGTCAGCGGACTCGGTGCCCTCGGGGGCGGTCGAGGCCGCGGCCGCCGGGGACTCGTCCCCGCGGATGAGCGCGGCCGCGGCCGCCGCGTCGTCCACGGCCCGCAGCGCGGACGTGAACTCGGCGTTCATGAGCTGACGGGCCAGCGACGACAGGATCGTCAGATGCGCGTCGTCGGCGCCCGCCGGGGCGGCGATCAGGAAGATCAGGTCGGCGGGGCCGTCCGGCGCGCCGAAGTCGATCCCGGCCGGGCTGCGCCCGAAGCCGAGCGTCGGCTCGGTGACGTGTTCGCTCCGGCAGTGCGGGATGCCGATCCCGCCGTCAAGGCCGGTGGGCATCTGGGCCTCGCGGGCGGCCACGTCGGCGAGGAAGCCTTCGAGGTCGGTCACCCGCCCCAGGGTCACCATGCGCTCGGCGAGGGCGCGTGCCGCCGCCTCTTTGGTCTCGGCGGACAGGTCGAGATCGACCAGGTCCGCGGTGATCATCTCGCTCATCGCGGGCTCCTTCGCACGCGTATCGCCCGGGGGAAGTCGTGGGCGGGGGTGGGGACGGGGGTGCCGCACTCCAGGAGGGCGGGGTACAGGGGAAGAGAGACCGGGACTGAGATGGCGGAGGCGGGGCCGGGGAAACCCCGCCTCATCAGAGCCGGTCCAGGGGGTGGGGCCGCAGGAGTGGCGGTCGTCATGACACGGGGATTCGTCATGACACCGGCTCCGTCAGTACGCGGTCCACGGGGACCTCCGACGTGACGGTCACGGCGGAGGGGTCGAGGTCGGCCGGGCCCGGCATCACGCTGCCGGGCAGTTGTACGGCCGCGGCGCCATGGGCGACGGCGGAGGCGAGGGCCTCCGGGCCGCGGCCACCGGCGATCAGGAATCCGGCGAGGGAGGAGTCACCGGCGCCCACGTTGCTGCGTACGGCATCCACCCGTGCGCTGCCGAACCAGGCGCCCGCGCCGTCCACGAGCAGCTGCCCGTCCGCGCCGAGGCTCGCGAGCACGGCGGCGGCGCCCATCTCACGCAGCTCCTCGGCGGCCTTGACCGCGTCACCGACGGTGACGAGAGGGCGCCCGACGGCTTCGGCGAGCTCCTCGGCGTTGGGCTTCACCACGTCGGGCCGCTCGCGCAGCGCCGCGAGCAGCGCGGGGCCGGAGGTGTCCAGCGCGATCCGGGCGCCGGCCGCGTGGGCGCGGGCGACGAGGTCGGCGTACCAGGAAGGACCGAGTCCGCGCGGCAGGCTGCCGCAGCAGGTGATCCAGTCGGTGTCGCCGGAACGATACTGCTGACGCACCGTCTCCAGGAGCAGCTCCGCCTCGGCGGCGGTGAGTTCGGGGCCGGGGGCGTTGATCTTCGTGAGCGTGCCGTCCGGTTCGGCGACCGAGATGTTCGAGCGGGTGGCTCCGGTGACCGGGACCGGTGCGACCTCGATGCCCTGCGCGTGGAGCAGCTCGGCGACGAGTGCGCCGGGCGCACCGCCCAGCGGCAGTACGGCGATCGTGCGCTGCCCCGCCGCCGCGACCGCGCGCGAGACGTTCACGCCCTTGCCGCCCGGGTCCATGCGTTCGCCGGTGGCCCGGATGACCTCGCCGCGGTCGAGCGACGGGACCTCGTACGTACGGTCGAGGGAGGGGTTGGGGGTGACGGTGAGGATCATGCGCGCACTACTTCCGTGCCACCGCGCTCGATGTCGGTGGCGTCTTCGGGGCTCAGCCCGCTGTCGGTGATCAGCAGGTCCACGTCGCTCAGGTCGCCGAAGCGGGCGAAGTGCTCCTGGCCGTGCTTGGAGGAGTCGGCGAGCAGCACCACGCGGCGCGCGGCGCGGATGGCCGCGCGCTTCACGGCGGCCTCGGCGAGGTCGGGGGTGGTCAGTCCGTGCTCGGCGGAGAAGCCGTTGGCCGCGACGAACAGGACGTCGGCGCGGATCTCGGCGTACGCGCGCAGCGCCCAGGCGTCCACGGCGGCGCGCGTACGGTGCCGGACGCGCCCTCCGACCAGGTGGAGCTGGATGCCGGGGTGGTCCGCGAGGCGGGCCGCGATCGGCAGGCTGTGCGTGACGACGGTGAGCGTCGCCTCCAGCGGAAGGTCCCCGGCGAGCCGGGCGACCGTGCTGCCCGCGTCGAGGATCATCGTGCCCTGGTCCGGCAGCTCGGCGACGGCGGCCTGTGCGATGCGGTCCTTCTCGTCGGCCGCGGTGGACTCGCGCTCGGCGAGGTCGGGCTCGAAGTCCAGCCGCCCGGCCGGTATGGCACCGCCGTGCACCCGCCGCAGGAGTCCCGCACGGTCGAGGGTCTTCAGATCGCGGCGGATGGTCTCCGCGGTGACCTGGAACTCCTCGGCCAGCGAGAGCACGTCCACCCGACCGCCGTCACGGGCAAGCCGGAGGATCTCCTGCTGCCGCTCCGGTGCGTACATGTCCGTTCGCCTTCGATTACTGTGCGGCCGATGCCCGAACTTGTGGTTTCGCTCGGAGGCTACGCCCGGATTTCCGGAAAGTAAACAGGTTCGGGTGTCAGGTGGACACAAACGGGCATCGAGGTGAGCCCCTGCGCCCCGCACGTTCCGGCCTCGCAGAAGCCCTGACGCCGTGTCATCGCGTCCGTATCCTGGACTGTGGGACACAACTTCTCGGGGGGTGTTGTGGACAGGGACGGTCTCCGCGCCCGCCCGGACCATGACTGGCAGCAGGCCGTGGTCCAGGCGCTGTGCGATTCCCCGGTCCTGGGCGACCGCGGTGCCCGCGCGATGCTGGCCGAGCTGATCGGCGACCGGCTGGGGCGGCCGGTGGTCCTGCGGGAACAGGCGACCACGCAGCTGCAGCTGCTCGAACTGGTGCGGTTCTGCGTCCGCGAGGAGATCGCGGCGAACCACGGACTGTCCGCGCTGGCCGACGCGGTGTCACTGCTGGAGGGCCACAGCCGGACGGCCGACGCCGTCAGTGAGCTCGTACGGGAACGCGCCGTGCGGTCCGCGTCCTCCCCGGCACCGTCCCGGGCGCTGGGCTCGCCACCACGACCCCCCTCACCCGCCGACCGCCCTGCTCGCTTGTTCGCCTCACACCCCGTGGTCGGCACGCCCACGATCTGGGGAAACATCCCGCCCAGGAATCCGAACTTCACGGGCCGCGAGGAACTCCTCGACAAGCTGCACCAGCGGCTGCTGCGGGAGAAGGCGACCGCCGTGCTGCCCCACACGCTGCACGGCATGGGCGGCGTCGGCAAGAGCCTGCTGGCCGTCGAGTACCTCTACCGTCGTATGGCGGAGTACGACGTGGTCTGGTGGATCTCCGCGGAGCGCACCGCGCAGATCTCCCTGTCCCTGGTGGAACTGGCACCGCGGCTCGGCCTGCCGACCGGGTCCGACGTCTCCTCGACCGTCGCCTCGGTCCTGGAGGCGCTGCGCATCGGCGTGCCCTACGCCAACTGGATCCTGGTCTTCGACAACGCCGAAAGCCCGGAATCCGTACGGCAGTTCTTCCCGGCCGGAGGACCGGGCAACATCCTCGTCACCTCGCGCAATCCCCAATGGGCCTCCGTCGCACAGCCGCTGGAGGTCGACGTCTTCATGCGGGAGGAGAGCAAACAGCTGCTGCGCATACGCGGCCCGGAGATCAGCGACGCGGAGGCCGACCGGCTCGCGGAGGCACTCGGTGACCTGCCGCTCGCCATCGAGCAGGCCGCCGCCTGGCACGCGGAGACGGGCATGCCCGTGGACGAGTACCTGCGGCTGCTCGACGAGAAGCGCGTGGACCTGCTGCGCGGCACCGCGCCGCTCGGCAACCAGCATCCGGTGATAGCGGCCTGGAACATCTCCCTGGACCGGCTGGAGGCCAAGAGCCCGGCCGCGTACCAGCTGCTTCAGGTGTGCTCCTTCTACGCGCCCGAACCCATCGCGCGGACCATGTTCATGCGGATGCCGTCCAGCCCCATCACCCCCGAGCTGGACGCCGCCCTGGAGGATCCGATCCGGCTCGGCCAGGCCATCCGCGACATCGGCCGCTACTCCCTGGCCCGCTTCAACCACCGCGCCAAGTCCCTACAGATGCACCGGCTGGTGCAGGCGGCGCTGCAGTTCCGGATGACCGAGAAAGACCGGGCCACCATGCGGCGCGGGGCTCACATGCTGCTGGTCGCGAGCGACCCCAACGATCCCGACAACGCTCTCCGCTGGGATCGTTACGGCACCCTCTACCCTCACGTGGTCGTCTCCGGCGCGGTGCAGTCCGACGAGGCCTGGGTGCACAGGCTGGTCGTGAACGAGGTCAAGTACCTCCTTCGCTGGGGCGACTACGAGTCCTGCCTGGAGCTCGCCCGTTCCGCGTACGAGGACTGGTCCCGCCGACTGGGCGAGGAGCACGCCCAGACCTTGCAGATCGCCCACTGGCTGGGGTTCGTCCACTTCAACATGGGCCGCTACAAGGAAGCCGCCGAGCTCAACACGACCACGCTGGAGGCCCATCTCAGGCTACTGGGACCCCACCACCAAGACACGTTCGACGCGCTCGGTAACGTCGCTCTGGACCACCGCGTGCGCGGCGCTTTCGCTGAGGCCCTCGAACTCTCCGACTCTGTGCACCAGCAGTACCTGCGGCTCATGGGTCCGGACGACCCGGAGACACCTCGGCGTGAGCCTGCGCCTGGTGGGCGAGTTCGCCCGTGCCTACGAACTGGACCAGCAGACCTGGCGCAAACGCGCACAGATCTTCGGCCAGGACCACATCGCCTCGCTGGGCACCTGGCTCGGGATGATCGTCGACCTCCGTGAACTCGGTTACTACGAGACCGCGTTGACCTACCACCGCGAAATCACCGAGCAGGCCACCACACTGCTCGGCGACAGCAATCCGATCACCTTGTCCTGCCACCGTCTCCTCGCAGTCGCCCTGCGCAAGGCAGGTGAGCACGAGGAGGCCGCGGCGACGGCGGAGCGCATCCGCGCCGAGCTCGTGCGTCGGTACGGCGACCACAACCCCGAGTCCATGGCTGCCACCCTTGAGCTGCCCATTCATTTGCGGCACCGGGGAAACCTGGAGGAGGCGCTGCGCCTGGGCACCGAGATCTGCCACCGGTACGAGGAGACATACGGCAAGCACCATCCACACGCCCTGTCCGCCGCCGTGAACCTCGCGATCACCTACCGGCTGCTGGGCGACGCGGCGGCCGCACAGTACATCGACGCCGTGGCGCTGGCGCAGCTCACGGAGGGGCTGGGCGCGACGCATCCCTCCACACTCGTATGCAGGACCAATCTCGCCAGCGACCACTACGCTCTCGGCGACGCGGCCGATGCGCTGAGGCTCGACACAGAAACGCTGCGCGGATTCCGGGAGGTCTTCGACACCGACCACCCCTCCACCCTGGCCTGTGCCGCGAACCTCGCGATGGACCTGCGGGCCGTGGGACGCGTCGAGGAGGCGGAGGCACTGCACGGCGACACCCACAACCGTCTCCTGCGCACCCTGGGCAGCGGCCACCCGGCGGTCACCCAGGCTTCCGACCGGGACCACCGAGCGGACTGCGACATCGACCCGATGCCGCTGTGACGGACCCCGCGCCGGAGGACGTCATCCGCAGGATCCGCAACGAGAGGTGCCCGTCCCCCACGCGGAGAACGGGCACACAACCAGGACGTCGGCACCAGAACCTCAGCCCGTCAACGCCGGCTCGCTGCCGGACACCGGGGCGCCCTCCGCCGGGTTCGCGCTCTCCTGCTCGCCGACCGCGGTGTCCTCCGCCCCCTCGACATGCTGCGCCGGCCGCTTCGGCAGCGCGAACATCAGCAGGAAGATCGCGACCATCACCGCCACGACCCAGCCCAGCGCGTGCTGGAAGCCGTTGACGAAGGCCGGGCCCACCTGGGCGGGGGTCAGGCGGTCGCCGATCTCGCCGAAGAAGACCACGGACACCAGGCCGAGTCCGAGCGCGTTGCCCATCTGCTGCACGGTGTTGATGAGGCCGGACGCCGAACCGGAGTGCTCGCGCGGGACCTCCGACAGCACCGCGTCGGTCAGCGGGGCCACGATGAAGCCCATGCCCGCACCCATGACGACCAGCGGGAGCGCCATCTGCCAGGAGGCGATGGACAGGCCGTACCGCTCGGACTCCCAGATGTAGAGCAGCACCCCGGCCGCCATGATCAGCGCGCCGGCCTGAAGCACCTTGCGCCCGAAGCGCGGGACGAGCAGCTGCACCGACATGCCCGCCGCGGCCGAGACCGCGATCGAGAACGGGACCCCGGTCAGACCCGCCCGCAGCGGGCTCCAGCCCAGGCCGACCTGCATGTACAGCGTCCAGACCAGGAAGAAGATGCCGAGGCCGACCCCGAAGACGGTCTGGACGGCGATGCCCGCGGCGAAGCTCTTCACCTTGAACAGCGACAGCTCGACCAACGGCGAACCGTCCCGCGCCGCCTTCCGCCGCTCGTACGCCACCAGCGCCGCGAAGACGAGGAGGGCGCCACCCATCGACACGTACCCCCACAGCGGCCAGCCCAGCTCACGCCCGCGCGTCAGCGGGTAGAGCAGCATCAGCAGGCCCAGCGTCACGAGGGCCACGCCGACGAGGTCGAGCTTGAGGGCCTTCGGGGCCTTGGACTCGCTGATGAAGCGTCGTCCCAGGATCAGCGCGGCGATGCCCACCGGCAGGTTGATGAGGAAGATCGGCCGCCACTCGAGACCGAAGAGGTTCCACTCGGTGAGCAGCGCGCCGAGCAGCGGGCCGGACACCGCGCCCAGGCCGACGATCGCTCCGAAGAGGCCGAAGACCTTGCCCCGCTCGTGTGCCGGGAAGGTCGCGTGCACGATCGACAGCACCTGGGGCACCATCAGCGCGGCCATCCCGCCCTGCAGGATGCGCGAGGCGACGAGCATCTCCGGGTTGGCGGCGAAGCCGCACAGCGCGGAGGCGATCGTGAAGCCGCCTATGCCGACCAGGAAGAGCCGCTTGCGGCCGTGGATGTCGCCGAGCCGTCCACCGGTGATGAGCCCGGCGGCGAAGGCGAGCGCGTAGCCGGCGGTGATCCACTGGATCTGGCTGAAAGACGCGCCCTCGTCCCGCTGGATCGAGGGAATCGCGATGTTGACGATCGTGACGTCGACCAGGTCCATGAAGGCCGCGGTCATCACGATGGCGAGCGCGAACCAGCGCCGTCGGTCGGCCACGGCTGCCGGGCCCTGCGGCGGCTCGGCCGGACTGTTGAGAGTGGTCTCGGTGGAGGTCATGGCTTGAAGGTAGACCCCTATTAGGTCAGATCACGTCCTAGATGTGCGGCACCCTGGAAACATGACGACGGACACTCCGGCCCGGCTCCTCCAGTTGCTCTCCCTCCTCCAGACACCCCGCGAATGGCCCGGCGGCGAGCTCTCCGAGCGGCTGGGCGTGTCCCGGCGTACCGTCCGCCGCGACATCGACCGGCTCCGGGAGCTGGGCTATCCCGTGCAGGCGACGAAGGGGGCCGACGGCGGGTACCGGCTGGTGGCGGGCAAGGCGATGCCGCCGCTCGTGCTCGACGACGAGGAGGCGGTGGCGATCGCGGTGGGACTGCGGGCCGGCGCCGGGCACGCGGTCGAGGGCGTCGACGAGGCCTCGGTGCGGGCCCTCGCCAAACTGGAGCAGGTTCTGCCGTCCCGGTTGCGCCACCGCGTGTCCACGCTCCAGGCCGCGACCACCCCACTGACCAGCGGGGACGGGGCGAGCATCGCGCCCGAGACGCTGACCGTGATCGCCGCGTCGGTGACCGGGCGGGAACGGCTGCGGTTCGCCTATCGCTCGGGGGACGACACCCCCTCACGACGCCTGGCCGAGCCCTACCGCCTCGTCTCCACCGGCCGTCGCTGGTACCTCGTCGCCTACGACCTCGACCGCGACGACTGGCGCACCTTCCGCGTCGACCGGATCGCCGAGCCCTTCGCGACCGGCGTCCGTTTCACGCCACGCGAGCTCCCGACGGGGAACGCGGCCGAATACCTGCGGCAGTCGATGTACGGACGCCAGGAGACGTACGACTTCGAGGTCGCCTTCGCCGCGCCCGCCGCGTTCGTCGCGGCCCGCCTGCCCAAGTGGTTCGGCGCGCCCGAGCCGATCGACGAGCGCAACTGTCTGCTGCGTTCCTCCGCCGGGGACTCCGTGGAGTGGCTGGCGGTACGGCTCGCGATGGTCGACTGCGAGTTCGCGGTGCGACGGCCGGCGGAACTGGTGGAGTGCGTACGGGAGTTGGGCGGGCGCCTGACTCGGGCGGCGGGCGGGGCGGGAGACGGGTCGGAGGGCGGGGCGGGAGACGGGTCGGAGGGCGGGGCCGGAGACGGTCGCCGGGAAGGGCGCGGCGTCAGGGCCGGGTGAGCCCCGCGCGGGCCTGACCGGTCCGCGGCGCGCTCACACGGCTCCTCGGAGGAAGTCACGCGGCGCCCCGGGGGAAGTCACGCGGCGCCCCAGGGGAAGTCACGCAGCGCTTCCAGATGACGTACCGCGAGCGCGACCGGTCCGGCCGGACCGTCGGCCGGCTCGTCACCGGCGGCCCAGGCCTCCACCGCCACGCGAACCGCCGCACCGGCCACGGCGGCGCCGAGCCGGAACTCCGCCCCGCCGCCCGTCACGGAAGCCCTCGCCTCCAGTACCCGCGCCAGCGTCCGCTCGGCCCCCTGACACGCCTCGCCCCACACCCTCAGCAGCGCCGGGCTCCCCTCGGCCAACCGGAGCAGAGCGCGGACCCAGTCCATGGACTCCGGACGCACCCCGACGCCCGGGGTGAGGGTCTGGACGGCGGCGTGGCGAAGCGCCTCCGGCACGGACAGGTCGGCCGGGGCGTCGCGTACGGCCTCGGCCCACTTCTCGACGCCCGCGGAGAAGAGCGGGGCGAGGCACTCCTCCTTGCCGGCGAAGTAGCGGTAGAAGGTGCGTGGCGCGACACCGGCGGCGCGAGCGATGTCCTCGGCTCGGGTGGCGCGCAGACCGTGCCTCATGAAGAGTCCGGCGGCGGCCCGCGCGATCTCCATCCGGGTTGCGGCCTTGCGTCGCTCCATGAGCGAGAGCCCGGGAGCGGCGGCCGCGCGGTCGGTACCGGTCACGGACGGCAGGTTATGCCCCTGTGGCACAATCTGCCATCCGGGTCACCCCGGGGTTCAGGTACGGGGTGGCCCGTCGGCCTGCCCGAAAACCACCGCTCCCCCCGGAGCGAGGCCCGAACGAACCCCGCCCCATCCCCGGACGAGCCCGACCGACCCCGCCGGACCCTGCACAAAAACCCTGCACAAAAAGGAGCCGAGCCCCGGCGCCAGGGGGGGAAGGCGCCGAAGCTCGGCTCTGGAGAGTCCCGGCGCGGGGGGGGAGTGCGTCGGGACTCGGTTCTGGGGGGTCTTGGGGCTGCGCCCCGGGACCCTGAACCCTGGGCCCTGAAGTCTTGTGCCCAGAGCCCAGCGAGTTAAGCGGCGTTACATGGCCATGTCCGGTCGACTTATGGCCGACCTCGGGCGATCAGATCCGTCAGATCCGTCGAACCCGTACGAACCATACGTGGCACACCAACCACATGAACCACGCAAACCGCACGAACCGCGGACATTCTTAAGCCGCCGCGTCAAAACCGGTGTCGCGGGCCAGCTTCTTCAGCTCCAGCAGCGCGTGCTTCTCGATCTGGCGGATCCGCTCACGGGTGAGCCCGTGCTCCTTGCCGACCTCCGTGAGCGTGCGCTCCCGGCCGTCGTCGATGCCGTACCTCATCTTGATGATCGAGGCCGTGCGCTGGTCGAGGCGGCCGATCAGGTCGTCGAGCTCCTCGCTGCGCAGCAGGGTGAGGACGGACTGCTCGGGCGAGACCGCGGAGGTGTCCTCGAGGAGGTCACCGAACTGGGTGTCACCGTCGTCGTCCACCGACATGTTCAGCGAGACCGGGTCGCGGGCCCAGTCCAGGACGTCCGTCACACGCTCCGGGGTCGAGTCCAGCTCGGCGGCGATCTCCGCGTGCTCGGGCTCGCGCCCGTTCTTGCGGTTGAACTCGCGCTGCACGCGACGGATCCGGCCCAGCTCCTCGACCAGGTGCACGGGGAGGCGGATCGTGCGCGACTGGTCGGCGATGGAGCGGGTGATGGCCTGACGGATCCACCACGTCGCGTACGTCGAGAACTTGAAGCCCTTGCGGTAGTCGAACTTCTCGACCGCGCGCACCAGGCCCGCGTTGCCCTCCTGGATCAGGTCGAGCAGGGGCAGGCCGCTACGGGGATACCGCCGGGCCACGGCGACGACCAGCCTCAGGTTGGAGCGGATGAAGACGTCCTTGGCCCGCTCCCCCTCGGCGACCAGCGCCTCGAGCTCCTCGCGGGTCGCGTCCGCCTTGGGGGCATCGACCTCGTCGTCGAGGATCTGCCGAGCGAACACACCCGCCTCGATGATCTGGGACAGCTCGACTTCCTTGGCGGCGTCGAGCAGCGGCGTACGCGCGATCTCGTCGAGGTACATGCCGACCAGGTCGCGGTCGGCGATTTCGCCGCCTACGGCGCGAACACTGCGTGCCGCGTCGGTGGTCTCGCCGGTGGCGGACTGACGACGGGCGACGGCACGGGTTGCCATGCGTGCTCCCTTGCGATGGTGGGCTTGCGGGTCCTAGTGGCGGCTCGGACACTCTTCCGAGTGCCCGGCATCCGAAGGAAACAACGACTGGAATCCGGACAGAATTCCCAACCCGCCCCCCTCTTTTTCTGATCATGCAGTACCCTGTGCCGCCACAGCGGGAGGTCGGATGTCAACGGAACGTACAGAGGCGCAGGTCAGGCCAGGAGTCGCGGCCGACCTCGACGCTCTCACGGCTATCTACAACCACTACGTTCGCGAGACGCCCATCACATTCGACACTGCCGTCTTCACCTCGGAAGAGCGCCGCCCTTGGCTGCTCTCCCACCCTGAAGACGGCCCGCACCGCCTGATGGTTGCCACGGACACGGACTCACAGGGGGTTCCCGGGAACGCACAGCGAATTCTGGGATACGCCACTTCCAGCCCCTTCCGCCCCAAGCCCGCCTACGACACCTCCGTCGAGGTCACCATCTACCTCGCCCCGGAGGCGGGCGGCCGGGGCGTCGGCACGCTGCTCTACAAGGCCCTCTTCGAGGCGCTCGCGGACGAGGACGTGCACCGCGCCTACGCGGGCATCGCCCAACCCAACGAAGCGTCCGTGCGGCTGCACGAACGCTTCGGGTTCCGGTACGTCGGTACGTACCGGGAGGTGGGCCGGAAGTTCGGCCGGTACTGGGATGTGGCCTGGTACGAGAAGGACCTCCAGCCGAACTGAACCGACCGCCCTCTAGCCGAACTGGACCGACCGCTTGGCCAGCCCCAGCCAGAACCCGTCGATCACCGACCGCTGCTCGTCCAGCTCGCCCGTGGCGTCCGCCGCGCCCATCGTCACGAAGAGCGGGGCGAAGTGCTCGGTGCGGGGGTGGGCGAGCAGGCCGGCCGGGGACTTGTGGCCGAAGTCGAGCAGGGCGTCCCAGTCACGGGCGTCCAGGGCGCGGTGCCCCCAGTCGTCGAACTCGACCGACCAGGAGGGGACGCCGCCCTGACGCAGCGCGGCCAGGTTGTGGGTGAAGAAGCCGGAGCCCACGATCAGGACACCCTCGTCGCGCAGCGGCGCCAGCTTGCGTCCGATCTCCATCAGCTTCACCGGATCGAGGGTCGGCATGGAGATCTGCAGGACAGGGATGTCGGCCTCGGGGAACATCTCGACCAGGGGGACGTAGGCGCCGTGGTCGAGGCCGCGGTCCGGGATGTCCTGGACGGGAATGCCCGGGGCGCGCAGCAGCTTCCGTACGGACTCGGCGAGTTGGGGGGCGCCGGGAGCCGCGTACCGGACCTGGTAATAGTGCTCGGGGAAGCCCCAGAAGTCGTAGACGAGCGGTACGGTCTGGACCGCTCCGAGGGCCAGCGGGGCCTCCTCCCAGTGGGCGGAGACCATCAGGATCGCCTTGGGACGGGGCAGTTCGGCGGACCAGGCGGCCAGCTCTCCGGGCCAGATCGGGTCGTCGGCGAGCGGCGGGGCGCCATGACTGAGGTAGAGGGCGGGCATGCGCTCCTGTGGGGCACGCCCCTCGGCGACGGCAGACGTGGCGACAGACATGGCGGCTACTCCCTCCGGGGGGTCCATCGTAAGACCGATTGGGAAGTTATTTGAAGTCTCAAGCTTCCATGCAGAACACTACTCCCGATTTGTTTAATATTCAAGAAGGGGCTCGTACAGTGGAGTACATGACTACGGCATCCGCATCCGCTGAAGAGCCGCGCTGGCTCACCGACGAGGAACAGCGCACCTGGCGTGCGTACATGAACGCCGCCACCCTCCTCGAGGACCATCTCGACCGTCAGCTGCAGCGCGACGCGGGCATGCCGCACGTCTACTACGGTCTGCTCGTCCAGCTCGTCGAGGCGCCGCGCAGAAGGCTGCGCATGACCGAGCTGGCCATGAACGCGAAGATCACCCGCTCGCGCCTCTCGCACGCGATCGCCCGCCTGGAGAAGAACGGGTGGGTGCGCCGCGAGGACTGCCCCTCCGACAAGCGGGGCCAGTTCGCCGTCCTCACCGACGCCGGTTACGAGGTGCTGAGCAAGGCCGCGCCGGGCCATGTCGACGCCGTACGGCAGGCCTTCTTCGACCGGCTCACGCCCGAACAGCACAAATCCCTCGGCGAGGCCATGCGGATCATCGCCGAGGGGCTGCAGCCGAAGGACGCGGGCGCGGACCTGCCTTGGCTGCGTTGATCGGGTAGACGGGTTGACCGGGCGGACGGGTTGATGGGGTGACGGGTTGGCCGGGGGGTGGGGTGACCGGGTTGACCGGGGGGTGGACGCGGGTCCGCCCCGGTCCCGATGAACTCGGAACCGGGGCGGACCCTGGGAATCGTACGGGCGAGGCGTCCCCACCCCGCGCCCGTACTCGAAGCACCTGAAGCACCGGAGGTACCAGCGGCGGTACGGGCGGTACGGGTGATCAGTGGGCGATCACCGGCACCTTGACCTCGTCCTCGACACCGTCGCCCGCGCCGGAGGCCGCGGACATGTCCGGGCGGCCGGTGTTGACGAGGGTCGCGGCGATCGTGGCCGCGACCACCAGGATGCCGACGGCGAACCAGATGGCGTTGGTGTAGCCGTTCACCATGCCCTGCAGCTGGACGAGCTGCTGCTGCGGCTTGGAGGTGGCACCGGCGATGTGGTCCTTGATGTACGAGGTGGTCGCCGAGGCGGCGATCGTGTTCAGCAGGGCCGTACCGATCGCGCCGCCCACCTGCTGCGAGGTGTTGACCATCGCGGAGGCGACACCGGCGTCCTTCGGCTGGACACCGTACGTGGCCAGGGACATGGCGGGCATGAACGCCGTACCCATACCCAGGCCGAGCAGCAGCTGGGCCGGGAGCAGCAGACCCGCGTAGGAGGAGTTGATCTCCATCTGGGTCAGCAGCAGCATGCCCAGGGCGGCCAGGGCGAAGCCCGGTGCCATCAGCAGGCGCGGCGGGACGCGGGTCATCAGACGGGCGCCGATCTGGGTGGAGCCCGTGATCATGCCCGCGATCATCGGCAGGAAGGCGAAGCCGGTCTTGACCGGCGAGTAGCCCTTCACGATCTGCAGGTAGTAGGTCAGGAACAGGAACAGACCGAACATCGCGATGATCGCGAGGCCGAGCGAGAGGTAGACACCGCCGCGGTTGCGCTCGGTGATGACGCGCAGGGGCAGCAGCGGGGCCTTGACCTTGGACTCGGTGAACACGAAGGCCGCGAGCAGCACCGCCGAGGCGACGAACAGACCGATGGTGGTGGAGTCGCTCCAGCCGTTGGACTCGGCGCGGGTGAAGCCGTAGACCAGGGAGACCAGACCCAGGGTGGAGAGGATGACACCGGGGATGTCGAGCGGCGAGCGGTTGCGGCCGCCGGCCGGCTCACGGATGACGAAGTACGCGCCCAGGGCGGCGATGATCGCGAACGGGATGTTCACGAAGAACGTCCAGCGCCAGTTCAGGTACTCGGTGAGGAAGCCGCCGAGGATCAGGCCGACGGCGCCGCCGCCACCGGCGATCGCACCGTAGATGCCGAACGCCTTGGCGCGCTCCTTGGCGTCGGTGAACATCACCGCGAGCAGCGAGAGCGCGGCGGGGGCCAGGAGGGCACCGAAGGCGCCCTGCAGGGCGCGGGCGCCGAGCAGCATCGCCTCGCTCTGCGCGGCGCCGCCGATGGCGGAGGCGCCCGCGAAGCCGATCAGGCCGGTGACGAAGGTGCGCTTGCGGCCCCACAGGTCGGCGATACGGCCGCCGAAGAGCAGCAGACCGCCGAAGGCGAGGGCGTAGGCCGTGATGACCCACTGACGGTTGCCGTCCGATATCCCCAGGTCCTGCTGGGCGGAGGGCAGCGCGATGTTCACGATGGTCGCGTCGAGGACGACCATCAGCTGGGCGAGCGCGATGAACGCGAGCGCTTTCCAGCGGTTGCTGTGTGCGTCGGCGAGTTCGGCCGCCGACTTTGCCGAGGCTGAGGTGCCTGTTTCAGACATGGGGATACCCACTCCGGTACTTCGCAGTGAAAAAGGTGAGGGAAGGTCACGGGAGCCGGCGGCTCGTCGTCGTCGACGGCCGCAAGCCTCCGGAAGCTTGTCGGACTACGGACTGGCGCGGTGCGCCGATCTCATCGGTCGGGCCGATCTCATCGGTCGGCCTGATCTCATCGGTCGGGCTGGTCGGGCTGATCGGGCTGCTGGTCAGGCTGTTCGCAGATCCTCCACGGTGGCCGCCACTCCGGGCAGTACGGAGCGGGCCGGTGCCCGCAGACCGTCCAGGAACAGCTGCAGATGACGGTGCACGAAGCGGTCGATGCCCTGACACGCGGTGCCGGGCAGCGGCCGGGTGAGCTGACTGACGGCGACCATGAGGTCACCCGACTCGACGTCGGGCCGCAACTGTCCGGCCTCGCGGGCGCGCCTCATCAGCGCGTCGACCATCTCCATGGTCCGCTCGCGTGCGGCGAACAGATCCGGGTGGTGCTGGTCGAAGGCCTCGGAGAGCATGGGGCACAGGGCGCCGATCCGCTCGTCCGCCGCGAAGTGCACGAAGTCGCTCAGCGCCTGGAAGGCGTCGCCGCCCTCCAGGAGAGCCGACTCGATCCACTCCGACGTGCGGTCCATGACCGAGCAGACGACCTCCCGCGCGAGCGCGTCGCGGTCCGGGAAGTTGCGGTACACCGTGGCGTTGCCGACACCGGCGCGGCGGGCGATCTCGTCGAACGGCACGTCGGGGCCGAACTCGACGAACATCTCACGCGCGGCGGCGACGATCCGCTCCCGGTTGCGCAGGGCATCGGCGCGGGGCCGGGGCACGCGACGCTTCACGGGGGTGGCGGTCTCCACGGCGTACTCCTCAGACGTAGGTAGGAAGACTGTGGCGCGATCCGGGGAATCCGTCCCCGTTTCGCTCGGACACATGGCTAAACGGGGAAACGGTCCCCGGTTATTTCCCGCATTCCCAGAGATCTGGTGTGACCTGCGTCACTGAGCGTTGGGGGGCGGGGGGACGGCCCCACCCCACGCCCGCACATCCGCCCCACCCCGCCCCACGGCAAACCTCCGACGCGGCTCCCGTCACCCTTCCCCCGGCAAGAAACCCACGTTCGGGCTCTTCCAGCGCGCGCCCCCGCATCCCCCGTCACAGGGTGATCGCACAGGGTGCAGCCGGTGACCGGGCGGCTGCCGTGAGCGAAGGGCCCTTGCATGCAGCCGATGCAGCCCACCACCCGCCGGATACGCTCGCGCCGCGTGGCCGCCCTCGCCTCGGTGACCCTTCTGACGCTGACGGTCAGCACCTCCGCCGGCACCGGTCACCTCCCGGCGGGCTCCACGACGGCGGGCTCCATCGCGCTGGCCCGCTCCACGGCGCTCGGTCCCTGCATGATCACCGGCCCGATGGGCGTACAGATGGGCGAGGGCATACCGACCCAACCCGGATACGCCCGCTCCACCGGCATCGTCCGAGCCCTCACCCTGATGGTCGACTTCTCCGACGCGCCCGGCCCGGGCAGCGCACTCGACCGGCTCGCCGAGTTCTTCCCGCAGACCCAGAACTGGTTTCGCACCAGTTCCTACGGCCGTCTCGACTACCGCCCCGAGACCCCCATCCACCACTGGCTGCGCATGCCCAAGCCCTTCAAGGCGTACGGCATAGAACGCGGCGCCCCCTTCGACCCCGGCTACCGCGATCTGGTCCAGGACATAGTGGCCACGGCCGACCCCGAGGTGGACTTCCGCTCGTACGACCTCCTGAACGTGCTGGTGACGCCGAATGCCGGACCCTCCGCCCTGGACACCGTCCTGTCCGTCACCTTCGCCGGCAACACCGAGGCACCCATAGCCGACGGTGTCCCCGTCTCCAACGCGTCCTTCGTCTACAGCCGCCAGGACGACGGTTCCGGCTCCTACGCCGAGACCGGCTACCGGGTACTCCCCCACGAGAACGGCCACACCTTCGGCCTGCCCGACCTCTACACCCCGGAGGGCGGAGGCGCGGTCGGCCACTGGGACATCATGAGCGAGGACTGGGGAGCCGACAACGACCTCCTCGGCTGGCACAAGTGGAAGCTGGGCTGGCTCGACGAGTCGCAGGTCAGATGCGCCGCGTCGCCCGGGACGACGGAGTACACCCTCACCCCGCTGTCCCGGCCCGGCGGCGAGAAGCTGGTCTTCGTACCCACCAGCACCAAGACGGGGTACGCCTTCGAACTGCGCACCCACGAGGGCAACGACTCCGCCGTCTGCCGCCCCGGCATCCTCATCTACAAGGTCGACGCGGGCGTGGACACCGGAAACGGCCCCATCACCGTCTACGACTCCAAGCGCCACAGCGGCGGCTGCACCCGCAGCCCCAACGTCCACGCGGAACTCTCCGACGCCCCCTTCACCCCCGGCGAGTCCTTCAAGGACCCCAAGACCGGTATCACGATCGCGGTCACGGCGTCGGATCCGAACGGTGACTACCGGGTGTCCGTCACCCGCCGCTGACCGTCCGCTCCCCCCTTCCCTCACCGGCCGCCCCCTCGGTCCCTGCCCGGCCGCTCCCCCGGCCCTCGACCGTTCTCTCACCCGCCCCTCCCGGCCTCCGACCTGCTGACCTGGCCGTGCAAGGACTACGGTGTCTGTTCTGAGTCTCTTCGGAGATCCGCGACTGCGTCTCTTCAGAGATCCGCATCGGAGAGCCCATGCCATCGAATGTCGCACCGGCCCCCGGGACCGGCACCAGCAGCGCCGCGGGCGCCGAGGCCGTGGTGCCCGCCGAGGCCGTCACCCCCCTCATCCGCGGTATCGCCGTACTGCGGCGGCTGACCGACGCCGACGGAGTGTCCAGCCTCAGCGGTCTGGAGCGGTCCACCGGGCTCGCGCGCTCCACCGTCGACCGGATCACCGCGACCCTGGCGCGCCGGGGGTACGTACGCCTCGACGGCCGCGACGCCGTCCTGGCCCCCCGTCTGATGGAACTCGGCAACGCCTACCTGGCCGCCCTGCGCCTGCCCCGCCTCCTCGACGCGCACGCCGACGCCCTCGCCGACGAGCTCGACGAGTCCGTCTCGCTCGCGGTCGGCGACCAGGACGGCATCCGCTTCATCCACCAGGCGACCCGGCGCCGCGCCATGTCGCTGAGCTTCCGCATCGGCGACCTGCTGCCCGCCGAACGCACCGCGCCCGGCCCGCTGTTCGCCACCGAGTGGGGCGATCGGGAGTGGGCACGGTGGCACGAGCGGCGCGCGGCCGACCCGGAGGACCGGGGGTTTCCGGCGGTCCCGGCGCGGAGCCGGCCGATCGAGTACGGCGAGGACGACCGAAACGACGAGAAGGACAGGATCGGCGCGAACCGCACGAACCCCACGAACCGCAAAAACGGCAAGGATCTCACCGCCGCCCAAGACCCCACCGTCGGCAAAGACCCCACCGTCGGCAAAGACCTCACCGTCGGGAAGGACCTCACCGTCGGGAAAAGCCTCGCGGCGGACAGGCCGGAGGAGCCGGGCGCCGGGCGAAGCGCACGTCGACTTCCCACCCTCGGCGACGACTTCGAGCAGCGTACGGCCGAGGCGCGGGAGGCCGGCTGGGCGCTGGACGACCAGTTGATCGAACCAGGTCTGGTCGCGCTCTCCATGCCCGTACGGGAGGCGGGCCGCATCGCCTGTGTGGTGAGCGTGGTCAGCCACACCAGCCGGCACACCGCGGCCGATCTGCGCGACACCCTGCTGCCCCGGCTACGGAAGGCCGTCGCCGCGATGGAACGGGAACTGCGCGAGGCACAGCACGCCGAATCCGCCACGCCCACGCCCCGCGCCACCGCCGCCCCCTCCGGCCTCGCCGTCTGGACCGGCGCCTCCAAGCAGGAACTGGGCCGGGAGTTCATCGAGTCGCTGGCCCGGGGCCTCACCGTCATCACCGCCTTCGGCGAGGGCCGCGCCGAACTGAACCTCACCGAGGTCGCCCAGGCCACCGGACTCGCCCGGGCGACCGCCCGCCGCGCACTGATCACCCTGGAACACCTCGGATACGTCACCGCGCACGACCGCGTCTTCCGCCTCACCCCCCGCGTGCTGGGCCTCGGCTTCCCTCCCCTGTCACGGACCTCGCTCGCCGAGATCGCCGCCCCGCACCTCACCGAACTCTCGCAGCGGCTGCACGACTCGGTGTCGCTGGCGGTCCTGACCGGCGACGAGATCCAGTACACGGGCCGCGTCTCCACCAGCCGCGTCATGAGCGTCCACATCACCATCGGCACCCGCCTGCCCGCGTACCCCACCGCGCTGGGCCGGGTGATGCTGGCGGACCTGCCCGAACCCCCGCTCACCGAACTGCTCCCGTTGACCCCCCGCACGATCACGGACCCCGCTCGCCTGAAGGCCGTCCTGGACCGCGTACGGGAAGAGGGATACGCCCTGGTCGACGAGGAGTTGGAGGTGGGGCTGCGCTCGGTCGCGGTGCCGGTGCGCGAGCGCGGTGGGCGGGTCGTGGCCGCCGTCAATGTCGCGATGCACAGCAGCCGCCGTACGCCCGAGGAGTGCGTCGCCGAGGTGCTGCCGGAGTTGCGGGCCGCGGTGGGGCGGATCGAGGAGGACCTGTGGGTGGCGGGACGGTTCCGCCGGGTACCGCGGACGTGACGCGCCGGCGCGTACCCCTTGTGACGACCGTTTGAGCACGTGAACGCCCGTGTCCGGGCCACGGGAACGTGGTCCGGACACGGGCGGGAGCAGGTGTGGGGGTCCCCCGGGCGTCAGTGGCTGACCTCCGCGCCCCCGGCCGACACGACCTCCGCCACCCCCTCGCCCAACACACCCTCGTCCGCCTCACCCTTCTCCGCCTCACCCTTCTCCGCCTCACCCTTCTCCGTCTCACCCTTCTCCGGCGCGACCTGGGTCGCACCCTGGTCCGAGGCTCCGGCGGGCCTGCCGTCGCGCATCAGGAAGACGGCGAGGACGGCCGCGACCAGGACTCCCGCCCCGCCCGCCAGGAAGCTCGCCGACATCGCGCTGGTGAAGGCGTCGTGGGCGGAGGCGAGGAGGGACCTGTCGCCGGTGCGGGCGGCCACGGCGAGGGCGTCGCCGATCGAGTGACGGGCGGCGGCCGGGGCGGCGGCGGGCATGTGGCCGGTGAAGGTGCTGGAGAGGACCGCGCCGAGGACGGCGACACCGAGCGCGGCGCCGGCCTGCTGGACGGTGTCGTTGAGCGCGGAGCCCACACCGGCGTGCTCGTCCGGGATCGCACCCATCATGGCCGCCATCGCCGCAGGCATCGTCAACCCGCCACCGGCGCCCATGAGACACATGGCACCGGCGAGGACGCCCCACCCGCTCTCCGGGTTCAGCGTGGACAGCAGCCCGAACCCGGAGGCGATGACGAGGAGTCCGAAGACCACCATGGCGCGGTTGCCGGTCTTCGGCAGCAGGGCGGCGCCGACGCTGTTGAAGGCGAGGGTCGCGAGGGCCAGCGGGGTGAAGGCGAGACCGGTCTGGGTGGCGGAGTAGCCGAGGACGAACTGCAGGTACTGGGTCAGCACCAGCATCAGGCCGCCCTGGGCCAGGGTCAGCAGCACGAGGGAGAAGCTCGCGCCGGTGAAGACACTGTTGCGGTAGAGCGAGACCGGGATCATCGGCGAGGAGCAGCGGCTCTCCCACACCCCGAACCCGACCAGCCCGAGCACGGCGAGGCCGAGCGAGAGCTGCGTGCCCTGCTGACCCAGCCCGCCCTTGGGAAGCTCGATGATCGTCCAGATGAGCGCGGTCATGCCGACCATCGACAGCACCATGCCGATCGGGTCGGCCTTGCGCCAGGGCCCCTTGGACTCGGGCATGAGGACCAGCGCGGCGATGATCGCGAGACCGGCGATGGGGATGTTGAGGAGGAAGACGACCCCCCACCAGAAGTGGGCCAGCAGCGCGCCACCGACGACGGGACCACCGACGAGCCCGACCATGGCGACGGCACTCCAGGCGGCGATGGCCTTGGGCCGCTCGGCGTCGTCGAAGACGGTGACCAGGATCGACAGCGTGCTGGGCATGATCAGCGCGCCTCCGACGCCCATCAGCACCCGCCCCAGGATCAGCGCCCCGGGCGTGGCGGCCTCCATGGCCACCACCGAGGCCGCCCCGAAGAGCGCGAGCCCGATGACCATCACCTTCCGCCGCCCGAACTTGTCGGAGAGGCTGCCCGCGGTCAGCAGCAGCCCGGCGAAGACCAGCATGTACGAGTCGAGGATCCACTGGAGGTCCTGGGCACTGGCCTTCAGGTCCTCGGCGATCGTCGGGATCGCCACGGTGAGAACCATGTTGTCGACGACCAGCACCAGGGTGCTGAGGCACAACACGATCAGGATGAGCCAGCGACGCGGATGACGGTCCATCTCACTACCTCTCGAACGGTGAACTGAGCCGCACACACCGTGCGCTCCGTGGAACACTGTACGGCGATGCGCACACTGTACGCAAGAGAGAACGACGTACCGATCCATGGCCACCCGTACGCACCCTGCGCATGCTGTGCGCTACGGTGGCCGGACCGGGAGAGAGGAAGCCGTATGTCCCCCCAGGAGCAGGCCGAAGCGGGGTCGCCGACGCCCGTCCAGTCGGTGTGGACCCGCCCCCGGGCCGGTCGCGAACAGCCGGCGCTGAGCCGGGACCAGATCGTCGCCGAGGCGCTACGCCTGCTCGACTCCGACGGCATCGACGCCCTGAGCATGCGCAAGCTCGGCACCCGCCTCGGCGCCGGAGCCACCTCGCTCTACCGGCACGTGGCCAACAAGGACGAGCTCATCGAGCTGGCCATCGACGAGATCTACGGCGAGATCGAGATCCCCCGGTCCACCGACCCCGCGACCTGGCGCACGGACGCGACCCACTGCGCCCAGAGCCTGCGCGCGACAATGCTGCGCCACCCGTGGATCGCCTCGGTCCTCGGCGAGATGGGCATGTCGTACCTCGGCCCGAACGCGATGCGCCTGGCCGAGTTCCTGCTCGCCCTCTTCACTCGCGCGGGCCTGCCCACCACCGAGGCCGACCAGGCCGCCTCGACCCTCGTCGCCTACGTCACCGGCATGGCCACCAGCGAGGCCGCCTACCTCAACGTCCTCGCCCGCAGCGGCCACACCGAACAGCAGTACGTGGAAAGCCTCTGGCCCACCGCCGAACAGGCCGCCGAGTCCTACCCCCACCTCCGCGAGGGCTACGCCGAACAACGCGGCAAGGATCCCCGCACCGCCCGCGACGAGAACTTCCAGTACGGCCTCGACCGCGTCCTGGACGGCCTGGAAACCCGAATCACCCACTGACCGAACGCCAGAACCCCCACCCCACCGAATCCGCTACGCTAGTCGCCGGGTCTCCACCGAGATCCCCCCGCCTTCGTAGCTCAGGGGATAGAGCACCGCTCTCCTAAAGCGGGTGTCGCAGGTTCGAATCCTGCCGGGGGCACAGAGAGAAGGGCCAGCTCAGGAGGGGTTTCCTCCAGGGCTGGCCCTTTGCCGTTTCCGGCTCCGTGCCACTCGCGTGCCACTACGTCCGGGTGGAGCGGTTGCCGTCCTCGCCAGAGGTGTCTCCCCCACCGTCGCGGATCATGGCGCCGAGACGGTCAGCGATGTCCCGATCACGGTCGCCCGAGAGGGCCCGGGGCATCACTCGAGCAGGTCTCGTTTGAGGGCGAAACGGCCAGAGCAACATACTTGACAGGTGCTGCTGTCCGTCCACCTGAACTTTCCCTGCCCCAACAAGTGCCCGCGCAAGCGCGGGCTGGCCCCTGAGGCCCGGCCCCTCTGCGCCTTCGGCGCCGGGGCCGGCCCCTGGGGCCGCAAGCGAGTTCCGGCCCTGAGTAGAAACCTGGCACGGAGGTCCCCCGGCCAGAACCGTGCCTCCGGCGGGGGCGCTCAGGCTCCGAGATGGACGGGGCGCCGTTCGCGGCTGTCGGCGAGTGGATGGCGTGCGCGGGGAGCTCCCATCCCGTCTGCCATCGACCCAGGCAGAGCCGAGCAGACGCGGCCCCTGGCGTCCAGGTCGTTCGTACAGTGGTGGGTGAAGCGAGCGGGAGCAGGTTGCTCTTGAGTACTTGGCGGGTTCTGTCCGCAGTTCCGTGAAAGCCATGTTCACGGTGCGATGACCCATCGTTCCGGCAGGGCAGGCCCTGGTCTTGGAGGTTTGCTCAATCCAAGCTGTTCTGTTCCCCGGCATCAGCATCAGGATCCACCAGGTCCATGCCGTCGGCTCGGCGACTGCATGAGTCGATCCTCTACGCTGCCCACGTGCGCTACTTGGCAGAAGCTTTCGCCCTTGGAGCCCTGAGACGTGGCCAGTCGGTGGAGCAGTTCCTCGGCCCGACCGGATCACCTGAACGGCCCGGTATCCGCTATGTCGAGGTCAGGGCGACGACATCGAGATACGAAGTCCTCCTCCACACCGTCGAGGACGTCGGTCACGAGACCTTCATGGACCTCGTCGAGTTTCCACCTCTCGACCCTGACAACGATGAAGAGGAGTTCGGCCGCCTGGTGTCCATCACCGATGACCCGCTGGCCGCGCTGACGGCGGCCGAAGAACTCACCGGGGCGGTCCGCAGCCGATGGGTCAACACCACCATGGTCCAGGACGAGTACAGCGACTTCGTAGAAGCCGGACGCCCAGCACGCCACTCACCCGACGGGCACCCCTGGCCCGAACCATCAGCCAATCGCTGACCTGCGATCTACTTCGTTCACGGAACTGCGGACAGAACCACCAAACTGGTGCTCCAGGCCGGAAAGAAAAGCCGCTCCTGTCAAGATCGCGCGCGGCGGCTGACACCAGCGGTTGACACCAACAAGCGTGACCAGCAGCGGTCGACGCCGGACCTCAGTGGACGATCGGCCGAGGCGCAGGCCCGGTTGGTCGGCGTCGACGCTCCCCGGTGATCGACCTGATAAGGATGAGGCCAGACCTCAAAATCAGATTCCTAGACCGTCGCTCGCCGGACCTGGTAGTCCCAGCGTGTGAGCGACCGGACGACGGTCTCGGCGCCAATGGGGTTGGCGCTGTGTACGAAGACCGTGCCGATTCGGAAGGGCCGCCCGTTGAAAGCGGCTTCTTCCATGAGGGTCACCACGGGCAAGATACTGTCGTCGCCGCCGAGGTCATGGTCGAGCCAGAGTTCGTCGATGAATCTGTCGCGGTGCTCTTGCAGGAGCTTGATACCTTCGTCGCTGCTGCGCGCGATCCGCGTGGTCCAGGGCAGCGGCCGGAGGTCGTCTATGCCGAGGATGACGGGCGTCGGTACGGGCGACTCTTCTTTCACCCGAGCATTATCACGGCAAGGCCACGGCTGGCCCAGCGGAGGAGCGTGATCGCTGAACTAGGCCGGTGCAGCTCTCGACGATGGCACCCTCGGCGGACCAGTGTGGTCAGCCAGTAGCCTGCGGCAATCAGCCCACCGACCTTGGAGGCTCCGTGGTCCATGCTGCTCTCACTGAACCGGATCGGCTGTGGTCGGCGCAGGAGGTCTTGGTGCGTCCCAGCCCGGTGCCGGCGGCGGCCGGGGTCTACGGATGGCACTTCGAGAAGGCTCCCTGCCCGGACCTCGATGCCGGGCGCCTGCTCTACGTCGGCATAGCCCCGCGGTACATGGCGAACCGGACCAGCACGCAGAACCTGCGCAAGCGCGTGCGGTATCACTACCGGGGCAATGCGGCCGGATCAACGCTTCGCCTCACCCTCGGTTGCCTGCTCGGGATTGAGCTGCGTCGCGTAGGCAGCGGGAAGCGCATGACCTTCGGCAAGGCCGGGGAAGCCACCCTCAGTCAGTGGATGGCAGAGAACGCGCGAGTGTGCTGGATCGAGCGTGACGAACCGTGGACCATGGAGTCGGAGCTCATCTCTCAACTCGACCTGCCTCTGAACCTCGACCAGAACCGCCACAACCAGTTCCACAGCCGTCTTACGGAAGTCAGATCCCAAGCCCGGCAGCGAGCAAGGGAGTTGGCTGTCAGTGCATAGTTCGTCGGGTTGACATCACCAGCTGACATCAACGGCGGCGAACGATGGTGCACCGGGGCGGCCGCAGACGGATCGGCGAGCGACCAGCGGGTCCCGTTCTGGCACACGGCAACGCGCTGCGAGCGAACCTACAAGGCGGTTGTCCTCCCCCGTGGCCTATGCGTGGACAAGTAGCCGTTGAGCGGGTATGCGCAGCCCCGTGACCAGCACGTTGCGTATGAGGCGAAGGGGCCTCCGAAGCCGTGTGCGCAGGGCTGTTGGATCGGTGCAGGGTTCTTTCTGGCGCCGTAGTTGAGGGTCGTACGATCTGCTCACGCTCGTGATGGCACGGCGTGAAGCGGAGGATTCATGAGGCTTTTCAGGTGGGGACTCACAGCCGTGGCCGCAGGGGTGAGCGTGCTGGCCATGCCTCCCGGCACAGTCCAGACAGCAGCGGCGGCTTCCGTCAGTTCCAAACCGACCTGCGCATACGGCGAGATCACCGGTTCCGGCAACCTGTCGAAGATGCCAACCTCCACGAAGGCCGGACAGAACCTGGTCACCTACACCACCGTGCGCAACGCCAAATCGGCACCGCTTTCCGGGGTGTTCTTCGATTACCAGATGGTGCCGCCGAGTAACCGCAAGGGCACGGCGCCCACCGTCTGGTGGAAGTTCAATGGTGGGTCGTGGCATCACTTGATCATGACTTGGCACCCGGCGACCCAGTCGTCCACCGCCCAGTGGGTCAGCGGTGACGCTGTCCTCGGGAACCTCCCCGGCTTTACCACCCACACGTTGGAGATGACCGTCGACTACCCCTCCGGCGCGACGCATGGGTTCTACGCCGGCACCCTCCTGGCGGGAGCGAAGACGTGCGGATACCAGCTCCTAGGAGCGATCACGGTAAGCACGGACTACCTGCCGCGGTAGACCACTTGCTGGTGCCCGATACAGCAGAGAAGTACAGCAACCTCCCCGACTGCAGCTGACCCGATCCGCCCGTCAGCGGCCGAGTGACAACCTGTATGACCGCGAATGACTGTTCCCTCTAGAGCTACGGAGTCACCACCCACGGCCAGAACGACATGGTGCTGGACAACTGGGGCCGGGTGGAGACCTGGACCGCCACCGCACCGGTGACCTCGCACGGCCCCAGCGGCATCGGATTCGTCAACTTCGGCGACGTCGACCGGCTGGATGTACAGGCACCGATCACCACCCACGGCACAGGAGCGCGAGGCTTCAACCTCTACGACGGCTCGCTGCGGCACGCTTCGTTCGACTCCATCGCCACCACGGGCGACGGCGCGATCGGCATCCAGGTCACCAAAACGCTGCCGCAACTGGAGGTCTGCGGAGACCTGACGACCACCGGCGGCACCGGAACCAGCCTGGTCCGCGGCGTCCAATGCAGCTCCCGGCCAAAGTCGCTCCGCCGCCCGCGTGTTAGCGTGCCGCGCTGCCCACCTTGACCTCGGAGGCGTACATGGCCAGCTATGAAGAACACGAGCAAGCTGCCATCGACCTCTTGGCGCCGTTTAGAGCTGTCACGGGAGGGACACTCCAGCCGGAGTATCGCTTGCAGATGGCTCAGGTGGAGGCACTTCTGGCGCTCGCCGCAGCCATGGCCGGTCGCCACTATGGGGCTCCTGAATCCACTTAGCCGGTTGCTGTACAGCAGCGCAGTACAGCAACCGCGCCAACCGCTGGGGGCCGCCCATGACCGCTAGCGCCCCCATGGTCAGGCCGAATGACTTCGGTGACCGCCTCGCCCATAGTTCGCATCGAGAGGGTCGCAATCCGGTCCGCTCCCTCATGTCACACTCCTGTAGCGCCTGCTGAGAACGCATCGGACTTGGGGGCAGACATGGTGACTCCACGCATTCGGAGAATCGCCGGCCAGATCATGTTCTGTGTCAGCCTGCTCTGGGCCAGCGGGGAGTCGATCTATGGAACCGGTACGTACCGCGTCGCCTCCATCCTGATGTTGATCGTCGGCGGGGTGACGCTTGTCGGCACGGCCCTCGATCACATGCGTCCCCGGCCGAAACGTCGCAGAGCGCGCGAGCGGGATGCCGGGAACTGAATACCCGCCCCGCGTGCCCGCCTGAGGGAGTCCCTGAGACGGCGGTACAGCAGCGAAGTACAGCAACCACAGCAACCGGTCCCGCCCCGTAGCGTCCTTGTAGACCCGAAGTGCGGCCTGTATGACCGTCATTGACCGATCTATCTAGAGCTACGGATCAGAAGGTGCACGACGCAGATAGTCGCGTGCCACATCCGTGCCAGATGCAGGGGTCAGCCGCGGTCAACAAGGGCGACTGCCGGGCGTCGACATGCCCACTAGCTCGGCCACGGAAGCCGCAGGTCACCGGTAGGACGCGTCACCCTCTCTCCTAAAGCGGGTGTCGCAGGTTCGAATCCTGCCGGGGGCACACGATGAAGGGCCAGCTCAGGAGGGGTTTCCCTCCCAGGCTGGTCCTTTGCTCTGTGTACACGCGTGCTACCGATGCCACGTGGATCGTGTGCTGATAGATCAGCGTGCCCGCGAGCTGCTGTGTCCCGGGCGCGTCATCAGCCCCAGACCTGTTGCCTGTACCTCGGAAGGTCGTGGAGGTTCAGCTCGCCTGTGACGCCCACGGACTTCCTGACCGCTTGCCCCAGTCATCCCGCAAGTTGCTCGTCAAGCCGCCCGGCTGCCACCCGAGCGGACACGTGACCGGTTACGGTCACGCGCAGCGAACCGCTCCAGGTGGCACGTGTGTTGCACGCGGGGCTTGGTCGGTCAACTTCCAGGCCCAGGCACCGAGCACCCCCTCAGCAGGGACCCGACGCCTTGTGCGTCACGGCCTGACGGTGAAGTACTGCCATGCGCCCCAAGTGCTGAGGTTGCCGGTGTCCTTGCTGCTGTGGACGTACTCGGCCCGCATACGGAACTTGCTGTTGACCGCCTTGGTCAGGCTCAGCGTCGCATAGCCGGTGCTCGTGGTGCTGAGCGTGTGGCAGGAGGAGGTGCTCTGCGTGTGCCAGGAACCGCCGTAGTACCGCTGGGTCTGGAATCGCACGCACTGGCCGTCCTTGTCGGGCGTGACCGTGGCGTTCAGCTTGGCCTGGGCGGTGTGGTGGTAGACCCTGTAGAGGAGGCTGCCGTAGTGGGTGCTCTCGTAGTAGCCGCTCAGCGACTCAGACACCTTGGCGTAGGCCGACGCGGTACTGGAAGTCGTGGCAGGGGCGTAGCGGTAGTCACCGGCGAAAGCTGCGGTGAAGGTGGTCTTGCGGGTGAGCTTGTAGGTCGCGGCCAGGTTGCCGTGACTGTCCACCGTGCCGGTCGTGATCAGCGCCTTCTTGCCGCCGTAAGGCTGGGCGTAGACCGCGAGAGTGCGGCCGTTGTAGGTCGTGCCGAGGTGGGCGGTGACCCTTGCGGTCGCGCCGTAGGCGTACGACGGAGCGTTGGTGGTGATGGACACCGCGGTGGCGCTGCGGAAGACCTGGACGGTCGCGGACGCGTTGACGGCCTGGTGGGCGGAGTCACCCGGGTAGGTCACGGTGTATGTGTTGGCTCCCCCGACCTGCGGGACATCGGCGATGTGGAAGGTGCCGTCGGCGGACAACGGCGCATCGGGCAGTGTCACGCCCGCGGGATAGGCCAGGTCGTTCTTGACGACGTGGACGGCCTCACCAGATGGGTACGGAGCCGCCGACAGCTGACCGGAGACGTCCAGTTGGACCGCCCGGCCGGATATCGCCGGGGCGGTAAGGGCGAGGGTGGGCAGACTCGGGGGCGGGAGCTGCCACGGAACCGAGACCTCGTACCCGGTCGGCCGCGACCGGTTCCCGGCCGCGTCGACCCCGACGACACTCAAGGTGTGGACACCCCAGGGCAGGGTGGTCGTGAGGCTCCCCTTTCCCTCAGCGTCGGCCGGAATCCGAGCGGCGCCCATGCCGGGCTCCTGGTCGAGGGCGTACTCAAAGTGGTCCAGGCCGCTGGCCTGGCAGTCCGAAGCTCCCGCCTCGGCGCACCCGCTGGGCAGGGAGTCGCTGGAGCCGAAGCTGAACGTGGTGAGCTGCCCCGCAGCCTTCGTGGGCGTTCCCGGGCTGCCCACCGGGGGGAAGTCCGGGTTGGTGACGACCGGGGCGAGGGGCGCGCTTCCATCCACCCTGAAGTAGCAGGGCGTCGACGGATTCGAGTACGCCGTACCGTTGTAAGTCGACGCGTGCCAGCCGTAGGTGTGCCCGTCCGACAAGGGCAGCGGGACATACACGGTTTGGGAGAGCACCGGCAGCCCGGAGACGGATCCGTCCGCCGCCTGCGAACCGTCCACGTCCCACGCGTGGACGACTCCCTGATACGTCACCCCGTTCACCGTCGGCCGCGGTACGCCGATGGAGACGGTCATGCCCGCGGGAGGCGGACTGGAGACGGTGGCCCAGGCCGGGCTGCTGTCGCTGCCGCAGTTCGAACCGACCGTCACTGTGGGCGTCGGCAGCGCCGGGTCGATCGGGGTCTGGTCAGCGGCTGCTGCCGCCGGTAGCGCTACCATCACCGCGCCGGCCAGCAGAAGCGCGAGCCAGCCGCGTTGGTGCACGGTTCGATTCACAGGTGTCTTCATTTCGAGCTGGGCCGGGCCGGGCCGACCGGTCAGTGTCGAGTGCCTACGCTCGCGGCGGGGTCAACGCGCGTGAATCCGGTCGTGCGTACGGCGGTTGCCCGTCTTTCCAGCACACCCGGCCGTCCATCCCCCGTTGCTGCGGCACAGAACCGCAGAGCACGCGGAGCCTAACACCGCCTCGGACAACCTCAGCGGTCCTTGATCAACCATTTACTGGATGGGGTACTTGGCTGTCCACACGCCTTCCGCGGCGCCCCTGCCGATCCTCCGACCAGCCAGGCGGTCTCTCTGATGCTCCGCCATGCAGCAGCCCACGGCGTTCCGGTACGGCGGGTCCGTATCCGTCGTGGCGGTGGACATGCGAGGGCAGAAGTTCTCGCCATCGTCGTCGGCCATGCGGTGGAGCTCAGCGAGACAGAGCATGTCTGCTGGACCGCCGAGCTGCCGATTCGGCCGCGGCTACCTCAACGCAGGCCGCATAGCCGAGGAACACGAGCAGTTCCGGGCCGCGCAGGCGATCGAGAGGCGCGCATAACTCGTCACTGAGTCGGCTCATGGCGATGTCCCCGCGGAACGGATTCAGCACATATGAGCGTGGGAAACTACGTGAACACGCGAGAACTACGGAGGGGCGTTTCGCCAGGCCAGACGCGCCGAGTCCCACGTTTCTGCAGGTCATAACCCTGCCCAGGGAAAACTCCTAAAGCGGGTGTCGCAGGTTCGAATCCTGCCGGGGGCACCAGTTCAGAGAGGGGCCGCCTCCGAAAATCCGGAGGCGGCCCCTCTCTGACATCCACAGCTGACATCAACGAGCACGGTCACTGAACGATCGGGACGCCTCCTGAGCAGCCGATCCATGTGACTCATGGCCTCGCGCTGCGTGTCCTGGACGACGTGCGTGTAGACGTCCATGGTGATGCTGATCTGACTGTGCCCAAGGATCTCCGTCACGACGCGGGGCGCGACTCCGGCCGCTGTGAGGAGGGTGGCCGTGCCGTGCCGGGCGTCATGCAGCCGGACGACTCGGATGCCGGCGGAGTCGGCGATGCGGGTGAAGGAGCTGTAGACGTTCCGTGGCTCGACCTGGCGGTCGGCGCGGGTGGTGAAGACGTCGCCGGATGCCTGCCCCTTCCCCTGCTTTGGCGCGTGCGGCGGACTGTCGTCCGGTGCCAGCGCAGCGGGGCGATGCAGAGCGCGGGCAGCGGTACGGCGTGACGGCGGCGGCTCTTCGGATCGTCGCCGTGCAGGACGTCACGGCGGCGTTGCGTCTGCTGACGGACGTACAGGACACGGTTGTCGAGGTCGAGATCGGACCGGCGGAGGCCGATGATCTCGCCTCGGCGAAGGCCCATGGCGATGGCGAGGACGAAGGTCGCGTAGAGCGGATCTCCGCGAGAGGCGGCGAGGAAGTCGAGCGTCTCGTCCAGCGTCCAGGGCTTCAACTCCCTGTTGTCCGTGCGGGGCGGCTCGACCAGCTTGGCGACGTGGCCCTGGACCCAGCTGATCACCACCGCGTTCACGCGACTCCAGTGACTGCCGAATCCCGGCTGACCAGCAACAACGCCCCGCCCCAACGAGCCGTTCCACGACCGGAGCAGTGGAACCCGGCGCCCACCCGACGTGACAGCCGGGCCGCGACCATGCCCGCCACCCGCCTGAGCAGCCGAAACGGCCCACTGGATGAACCGACGGGCCGTCACGAAACATCGAGGCCAGTGGCCCGTGATCCCCCGGCGCCGAACAGAAGTAGTTGATACAGCCATCGATCTGCTGCATACCAACTGTTCAGTTTGGCCAGAGCCTGGCGCAGGTCCATACCTGCTGGGTAGCGTGCGCCCACCCCCCGCTTCCCTTCGGTCCCGTATGGGTCCATGAGTCGCATGAGGAGAAACGGGATGCCAGATCCGTTCCCTTATCCCGAATACCAGCCGCGCCGGTCAGGAGCGCCGTACCGCCCCGCGCCTCATTTCGCCTCTTCCGATGTCATCTACGCGTGGCAGCAGCAGGAGTTCGACAGTGGGGCGACGTCGCCCCACACGGGGCTCGGTCACCACAGCGATCTACGTGTGTTGCGCCGCGCCTACCGCACCCAGCGGCGCGTGGCGACGTTCACGGCACTCGGATACTTCACGCTCTTTCTTGTGCTGTCCGCGTTCGCACCGTCGTTGATGACGGGCACTGTCTCCGGCGGCCTGTCCACGGGGCTGCTTCTCGGGCTGCTCCAGGTACCCGTCACCTGTCTGGCGGTCGGGCTGTACGAGCACGCCGCGCGCCGCAGGGTCGACCCGATCGCGGACCGCATTCGCAAGCACGCCGAGCTGGACGTGAAGCGGGGAGTGGCTCGGTGAGCGGTTTCAGCAGTTCCACGCAAGCGATGTCTTTGGTGGCATTCACGGCGGTCGCTACGATCATCCTGCTGCTGTGCGTGATGACAGGACCTGACGGTGACGACCTCGACGAGTTCTACACCGGGTACGGGTCGCTGTCGCCGATGCGCAACGGCCTTGCCATCGCTGGGGATTACATTTCCGCGGCGACGGTCCTGTCCACAGGCGGGGTGATCGCGCTCGACGGGTACGACGGCGTCGTCCTGGCACTGAGCATCGCCCTCTCCCTCATGCTGCTGATGTTCCTGCTGGCCGAACCGTTGCGCAACGCCGGCCGGTTCACCATGGGCGACGTGCTTGCGCGGCGGATGCCCGGCCGCAAGGTGCGCATCGCCGCGTGTGGGGCGACGATCGCGGCCCTGCTGCCGATGATGCTCATCCAGCTCGCCGGCACCGGTGATCTGCTGGCGTTCATCCTTGGCTTTTCCAGTGACTCGCTGAAGACCGGATGCATCGTCGGGATCGGCGCACTGATGATCACTTACGCGGTGATCGGCGGTATGAAGGGCACAGCCCTCATCCAGGTCTTGAAGATCGTGATGCTGTTCGGCTCCGGCGCGGTCGTGGCCGCGCTGATTCTGCGGCAGTTCGACTGGGACCTGGGCAAGCTGTTCTCCGCCGCGGCAGCGCACAGCGGCGTGGGGCCGGCCTTCCTGCACTCCGGTCTCCAGTTCGCCGGTGGCCCCAGCCCCCGGCTCGACATGATCAGCTCGGAGCTCACCGTCATCCTCGGCGGCGCCTGCCTGCCGCACGTCACCATGCGCATGTACACCGCGACCAGTGCCCGTCAGGTGCGCCGGTCGATGTCCTGGGCTGTGTCGTGCGTCGCACTGTTCATGCTGATCTGCACGGTCGTCAGCATCGGGGCAACGGCGCTGATCGGGCGCACGACGATCGCCGGTGCCGACCCGACGGGCAGGACCGCGTATCTGCTGAGCTCACGGGCCGCGCTCGGAACGAGTGTTTCGACGTCCGAAACGTTCCTGTTCACCATGGTCACAACGGCGCTTTTCCTCACCCTGCTCGCATCGGTCGCCAGCATGATCCTGGCCTGTGCCAACACCCTCGCGCACGACCTGCTCGCGCGCCGTGATACGACTCCCCGCCGCGAGATGACCATCGCCCGGGTCTCCGCCCTGGCGGTGGGCGCCCCCACCATCCTGCTGGCCACCCTCGTCCAGCATCACAATCTGCAGCCGTTGGCTCTGCTGTCGGCCTCCATCGGTGCATCCGCACTCGCACCGGCACTGGTCTACAGCCTCTTCTGGCGCCGCTACACCCGCACGGGTCTGCTGTGGACCCTGATCGGCGGCACACTCGCCACCCTCGTCCTCATGACCGGCACCAACCTCGTCTCCGGTTCCCCCTTCTCCGCCTTCCCGCACTCCGACTTCAACTGGTTCCCGTTCACCACCACCGGCCTTGTCTCCATACCCCTGGGCTTCGCTTTCGGCTGGACAGGGACAAAGATCTCCGGGCGGCAAAAGGCGGAGGAACAGCGCCAGCAGTACGAGGCGGTCGAAGCATGGATTCTGGCGGGGGCGGCGAGACGAGGAAGCTGAATTGTGCCGAAAGCACCGCCCAGGCGGCCTGGGTACCGGCCAGGCCGGACTGCTGCGGTACCGGCTCCAGCAGTACCCGTGAACCCGCGCACGGACAGCCGACCCCGTGCGGTCGGGCCAGACCCGTGCCAGACCGTACGGGAAACCACGGGGAACACCGGGGAACCGGCCGACCTCGCACCGGGACAGCTCGACAACAGGTCAGGGGGTTGATTGATTGGGCGGCCGCACGTCACGGGCCGCCGGTGATCAGTTGTCGGCTACTGATCGCGCCCGGCGCCTACGACCCGCCGGCGAAGAAGCCGGACTTCAGGTCCTCGATGATGGCGTCGAGTGGTTGCCCACTGACGATGAACGGTCCGCTCCAGGGCGCGCTGAGTGCGAAGAGCAACGCCAGGCTCAGCCCGACCACACTCGCAACACCTACGATCAGCAGTGACGTTCGCAGACTGCTGCGGAAGACCAGTGCGCCGGAGTTCACGATCAAGGCCAGTCCGCTGACCACAAGCGTGACGACGTAGAGCGCGGGAACGTCGCGCGAGGCGGCCGCGATGCGGGCGCGACGGCTACTGGTGACACCGTCCATGGAGACCACCAACTCCGTGCCTGTCGGGGTTCCCACCTCGGGCCGGGCCGCCTCGGCGCGCACACTCCGCTCCAGGCGTGCGATCGCGTGAGCGGTGGCGGGGTCGTCACCGGACGCCGCTGCTGCAGCCTCCCACTCCCTGGCACGCGTGGTCTGCAAGTAGTCCAGAAGTGCCGCATGGATCGGCTCCGAATGGACGCGCGGACTTGTCGCCGCCCATGCCAGGCGGGAGGCCGCGGCCGCCTCGTCACTCACCAACCCCTCGGCTGCGCGCAGGTAGCCGGCCTCGCTGGCCAGTGTGAGTGCCGCAAAGATCGCGAAGGCAGCGCCGAGGGTCGGCATCAGGGGCGTGGCGATCTGCGGCACCCGATCCCGTTCCTCGACCGGTACGAGCACCCGGACGCCGACCCGCGCCGCGGCCGCGACCAGTAAGGCAAGAACGAGCCAGCCCACAACCAGCACCACCGCCGGCAGCGAGGTCAACCAGTTCACCACATCACCTACAGCGCGTTCCCGCGAGCGCCCTGCGGCGGCGGCACATCGGCCCCGCGACCTGGAGCTCCTCGTCGATCACTCTTAATGAACGCTCCATGATCACAGGTTGAAGACCTTTGACGCTCGCGACGCCCGGCACGGCATCTCTTTTCATTGGCCGAACAGCCGAATACGCCCAGTACGAGGCCGTACTGACAACGACCGCCACGCCCATCTCGCCTTCCGTCTCATTCAGCCTCGTTCAGCGCTGTTCGGCCGAGATCAAAAGCCGATACGTGATCAGCTTGGGACGTGGAGACCATCATCGCCAGTGCCATAGCCGTCCTCGGAACCTTGCTCGGCTCGGGAATCACACTGGCGTTTCAGCAACGCACCACCGACAGAAGCCACCAGTTCGCCCGCCGTGAGAAGCTCCGGCAAGAACGACTCGACGCCTACTCCATCTACGCCGGCGCGCTGATCAACTACCGCCGCTGCCTGGTGCACCTGTGGGTCTGCGAGCACGAACAACCGCCACCCGAAGACCCCGACTCCGTCCGGATCCGTGCCTACGACCTGCGCTCAAGCGCACAAGAGGCCCTGTTCCGGGTCCAGATGCTCACGGACGACGCGACCCTGGGTCAGACCGCAGAGGCCGTCCTCGCCGACATCACCGCACTGACCAAGACGGAGACCAGAAGCCAACTCGACCAGCGCCGAGTACAGACCCGTGACGACATCAGCCGACTCGTCAGAGCAGCCAAGCAGCATCTTTGAGGCACCCCCGGACGCAGCCCTTCGTACGGCCTGTCCAGCGACGGCCTCCCAAGCCGAGGACTCAGGCACCGTCGCTACGGTCCGGCCGGCGCGGCTTGCTCTGGTCGACCGCACCGGCAACGTGGCCGAAGCCAGTTAGGGTGCGGCGAGATATACGCGGTGCGTCACTGCGCAATGGCGGGCGGCTTCCACCGGCTGACGCCGTTCATGTACCCCATGGCCGGGCCCCGTCCCCGGGCCGTCCGAGGTCGCTCGACAGTGGCCGAGGACGACCAGCGACGGCCATCAGGCGCGCGGGACCATCGCGCCTGAGCAGGGAGATCTCAGGCCACCGAGATCCCCGACAAGGCCCAGGGCAAGAAGTAGCCCTAAGTTGGATCCTGCGGCTGATCTGACAGATTGTGCCACTCGTGACCACACCCGCCGACGCAGTGCAGCGTCCGCCTGCGAGTATCGGCGATGCCGAAAAGGGCGACGAGCAGCCGAAATGACTTCGTGAGTTCAGAGGCCGGAAGTCGGTCCATCCCGAAGCGCCATTTCGTGAGCATCACCGCAGGCGTGTGCGTGGGCCGAATGCCAGAGCGCGCGATGCTCTCCGCCACATCGTCCTCCCCCGCACGAGCCTCCCCGCAGAACAGCGCCAGCGTGTGCAAGGCCTTGCGCCGGTCATCGTCCGAGAGGCCCTCGAACCACTCGACACCGTCAGCCACGGGTCTGAGCCCTTGCGCGAGTTCGTTCAGGATCACCTCGTGTGCGTACAGCACAGCCTCTCACCCCCATGTGATCAGGCCGACGGTACGCCCGCGGGCGCCCGAGAGCAGCACAGTTTTAGGTGTTCCGTGCAGGACGGTTTCGTCCACTTCTACGACGAGGAAGGCCGAAGGGGTTCTCGATCAGGGCGAACCAGGTAGCCATGGTCCAGCAGCTCCAGCGGTACGGCAGCTTCGTACCTCAAAACCCCAGCAACAGCCCTGGCCCGGCCCGATACCGTCCCTGGAGGCTTCGTAGCGGCCGGTATGACCGTCGCCGACTTCCCGTCCGGGCCCGCTAGATCACCCGAAGAAACCGCGGGTCACCCCCAAGACGCCCCCGTCTCTCCCACAAAGCGGGTGTCGCAGGTTCGAATCCTGTCGGGGCACAGAGAAACACCAGGTCAGAGTGCTCCTCGGCGTCCATGGCCTGAGTGAGCCTGCCGGGACCGAAGCGGAACTTCGAGGGATCGTGGGAGGAGAGGCGGGACAGTCCGACGGGCGTCGGGCCGAAGGTGTCGGCGGCCGGATGGCCGGGGCCGTCGATGCCGAGCGCCTTGGCCGAGGTCACGCTGCTGATCCGGTCGCTGCCCGGTGCTGCCGGTTCCACGGGGATCCGGCCGCCAATGAAGTCGCCGGCACCGCGAGCACGCTGACCAGAGGGCCGCGCGCTCGCTCTCCTGGCGTGTCAGGCGTGTTGGGGCAGTACGGCATCGGCCTGGTCGCCGAAACCGGCGTCGCGTGCGCGCAGTACGGCGGCGGCCCGGTCGTGCACCTCCAGTTTGGTGAAGATGCGGGAGACGTAGTTGCGTACGGTCTTCTCCGCGAGAAAGAGGCGCCGGGCGATCTGGCGGTTGTTCATGCCGTCGGCGAGCAGTTCCAGTATCTCCGCCTCCCTGCTGGTCAGTTGGGAGAACTCGGGCGGCTCGGGGAGTCTTTGTATGGTGGCGAAGAACCTGCTGAAGCGAGCCGCGATCGTCGGGCTGAACGCGGCGCCCCCGCGGGCCACGATGTGCAGCGCCTGAAACAGTTCCTCCGGGGACGCGATCCGCGCGAGATACCCGTTCACGCCGAGGCGGAGGGCGGAGACGATCACGTCGTCGTAGTCGTTCTGCGACACCACGACGATCTGTGGCCGTGACTTCTCCTGGCGGTACAGGGAGACGATCCACGCAACGTTCCTGCAGATGGCGCGTTTTGACGGTGGCTCAGCGATGATCACCACGTCCGGCCGGAGCGGGTTGTTCTCCAGACATCGAAGGCCGTGGGATTCATCGACCGCCGTGCCGATGAGGTTGACGCTGTCGTCCTGTTCGACGATCGCTTCAAGTCCGGCCAGGGACACCGGGTCCTCACTGAGGATGAAGAGATTGATCCGCATAGCTTTGCACCCCCGTGGTAAGCGTTGTACGCCTGCAAAGACGGTGCCAGCCTAAGCAGACTAAACGGACGGACTACACCGACTTGAGCGGTCATGGTCCGGTTCCGGCCGCGTTGGACGTCCGGCTGATCAGACACATAGGTTCGGGACATGGGAGATGTCTCGCGCCGACGCCTGATCCTCCTCGACGGGGCGGCGGCCCTCGGGTTCGCCCTGCTTCCGCAACTGACGCTGGTACGACCCGACAGCGGCGGCGCGCCCGGTGGGCTCGCCGTATCGCTGCTCTCGCTCGCCACCGCGCTGCCGCTCGCCGTACGGCGGCTGTGGCCCGTCCCGGTGTTCGCGATCGTCCTCACCGCGTCCTGCGTGGCGCTGGCCGCCGGTCTCGGCCCTGCCGTGTTCCTCTCCGCGGCCTACGCCCTGTACCTGGTCGCGACGACACGGCGACGGCAGCTGGGGCGGTCGGCCGTGATCGTCGGCGGGGCGAGCACGGCGGGCGCGGCCCTGCTGACGGTGACGGGCGGGCAGCACTACACAGGCGGCACCCTGGCGGTGCAACTGCTGTTCGGGCTATTGGTACTGGGGGCGACGTGGGCCGCGGGGACGGCCGTACGGGAGCGACGCGAGAGCCTGCGGCGGACCATCGTGCAGGCGACCGAGCAGGCCAAGGTCGAAGAACGCATGAGGATCGCCCGGGACATCCACGACGTCGTCACCCACAGCGTGGGCCTGATCGCGATCAAGGCCGGGGTCGCCAACCACGTCATCGCCACCCACCCCGAGGAGGCCGGAGAGGCCCTCACCGTCATCGAGGACATCAGCCGCAGGGCGCTGCGCGACATGCGGGCCACCCTCAAGGTGCTGCGCCGAGAAGACGACGCCCAGCAGCAGGACCTCCAGCCGGTCCCCGGACTGTCGGACCTGCCTTCCCTGGTCCGTACGGCCGAGGCGGCGGGCGTCAGCGTCGACCTGCGCTCCGATTGCGTGGAGGAACCACCGGACGGGGTCGCGCTGACCGCGTTCCGGATCGTCCAGGAGGCGCTGACCAACGTCGTCAAACACGCTGCCCCGACCCGCTGCCTGGTCAGCGTCACCGCGCAGGACGGTGTGCTGACGATCGGCGTCACCGACGACGGCCCCGGACCCGGGCACCGGCCGACCGTTCCCGGCGGCGCCATGGGGCTCGTCGGGATGAGGGAACGGGCCGTCGCGCACGGCGGGACCCTCACGGCGGGCCCCCGCCCCGGCGCGGGCTTCCGGATCCTCGCGACACTGCCGTACTAGTGCCACGCCAACCGCCATACGTCCCGCCCCCCGCATATGGCTGAAACGGTCTCATACCCCGGTATGGGTCCGGTCCGCGAAACCGGCCCGCACCGTCCCGACCCCGGTCCGATGTGTGGTGCGGCCGCCGCGGCCAGACTCGTCGTGTGATTGACGTCCAGAACCTGACCAAGCGGTACGGGCCGGCCACCGTCGTGGACGGCCTGACCTTCACGGTGCGGCCCGGAGCCGTCACCGGCTTCCTCGGCCCCAACGGCGCCGGGAAGTCGACCACCCTGCGGATGATGCTGGGCCTGACCCGCCCCGACACCGGAACCGCGCGGATCGACGGGCACGCCTACGGCGACCTGGCCCACCCCCTCCGCCGCATCGGCGCCCTGCTGGAGACCTCGGCCCCGCACCGCGGCCTGACCGCGCGCGACCATCTGCTCTGGCTCGCCCAGAGCAACCGGATCGCCCGCGGCCGGGTCGCCGAGGTCCTGGAGGCGGTCGGGCTCGCGGACGCGGCCCGGCGCCGGACCGGCACCTTCTCCCTCGGCATGGGCCAGCGGCTGGGCCTGGCCGCCGCACTCCTCGGCGACCCGCCCGTGCTGGTGCTCGACGAACCGGTCAACGGCCTGGACACCGAGGGCATCCGCTGGCTGCGCGACCTGCTGCGCTCGATGGCCGCCGAGGGCCGTACCGTCCTCATCTCCAGCCATCTGATGACCGAGATGGCCCTGGTCGCCGATCACCTGGTCGTCATCAGCCGGGGCCGGCTCCTCGCGGACACCGGGATGTCCGACTTCATCGAGCGCCACGGACGGTCGTACGTCCGGGTCCGCACCGCCGAACCCGACCGGCTCGGCAGGGAGTTGGAAGGTCGCGGCGCCACGGTGAGCCGCGTCCCCGGCGGCGGCCTGGACGTCGTGGGCATGGCGGCCGCGGACGTCAGCCGGATCGCCGCGGCGGGCGGCTTCCCGCTCGACGAACTCGCCACCCACGCCGGGTCGTTGGAGGAGACCTTCCTCGACGTCATCGGAGAAGAAGGCACCCGCGCGGGAGCCGACGGCGCACGCGCCCTCGGTGAGGAAGGCAGGAACACCCATGTCTGAGACCCTCGCGGCCGTCCGCGCCGAGACCACCAAGCTGCGCGGCATTCGCGGCACCCGGATCTCGCTGCTGCTGTTCGCCGCGGTCAGCGTCCTCATCGCCGCACTCGACGGCTGGTCCGCGAAGAACGCGCTGGAGTCCGACAACCCGAGCCTGCGTTCCGACTTCACCCCGGAACAGGCCGGTCTCGACGGCATCCTCTACGGCCAGTTGGCGCTGATCGTGTTCGGCGTCCTCGTCGTCACCAGCGAGTACACGTCCGGCATGATCCGTGTCTCCCTGCTCGCCGTCCCCCGGCGCGGACGGCTCTACGCGGCGAAGACGGTCGTCACCGCCCTGGCGGCGGTGGCCGTCTCCGTCCCCGTCACCGTCCTCGGCTACCTGGTCACGCAGGCGGCCCTCGGGTCCCACGGTTCCTCGCTCGGCGCGAGCGGTGTCCCGCGCGCCCTGGCCGGGGCGGTCGTCTATCTGACCCTGATGTGCCTGTTCGCGGCGGGTATCGCGGCGATCGCCCGCAACGCCGTCGTACCGCTGGCCGTTCTGCTGCCGATGGTGCTCGCCGGGACGCACATCCTGTCCCTCATCGGGGCGACCAAGGAGATGGCCCGGTACTTCCCCGACCAGGCGGGAAACGAACTGCTCACCGTCCGGTCCCCGCACACGGCCTTCGGCTTCACGGTGCTGCTCGCCTGGACCGTCGCCGCCCTCGGATGGGGCTGGGTGCGCCAGCGCCGGTGGGACAGCTGACAGGACCGGCATGGGACAACTGCCCCATGCCGGTGGGACAGTCCGCCCCGTAGCTTCCGTGACAGATCACAGGCCGAACAAGGTCGGCCTGACCGATCCGAAACGGGAGGACACCATGTCCGCGATCTACGAGCCCCCCATGCTCCAGGAAGTCGGCGACTTCGAGGAGCTCACGAAGTGCCTCGGCGTCGGAAGCTGCAACGACTTCGCCGGCTGCGGCTACGCGATCGTCTGCTTCTGGTGATCACGTCCGGTGCCGGTGCGTTCACGCGCACCGGCACCACCCGGGGTGACGAGGAGACGGGGAACGAGGCGACATGGAATTCGTGGTTCTTCCGGACTGCCCGGCCGGTGCCGCCGCAGCCGGCCGGCTGCGGGCGACGCGGCGCGTCGATCACGCGTCGGGGCGGCCCTGGATCGTCGGCGACTGGCCCGAGGCCGAGGCCGTCGTCGTCCAGGCGGGCCCACGGCGGATGGTCGTGCTGGGACACACCCGGCTCGACGAGACCGCCGCGGCGGCCGCGCTCGGCCGACTGCGCTCGCTGCACGACGTGGACTCGATCGCGTCCCGGCTGCCGGGAGCCGTCCACCTGGCCGTGTCACTGGACGGCAGGACCAGGGTGCAGGGTTCGGCCGTCGGCGTACGACAGATCTTCACCGCCGTCGTCGACGGGGTGACCGTCGCCGCGAGCGGGGTGGAACCCCTGCTGCGGCTGACCGGCGCCGGCCTCGACGAGACCGTGCTCGCCGCCCGCCTGCTGGCGCCGGGCGGACCACCCTGGCCGCTCGCCCAGCGCCCCGTCCGCCGGGGCGTCGAGGCGCTCACCACCGGCCACTGGCTGGAACTGGACACGGACGGCCGGGCCCGGCAGACCCGCTGGTGGGAACTCCCGGAGCCGTCCCTCACGCTCGCGCAGGGCGCAGCCGCCGTCCGTTCGGCACTGGACGACGCGATCACCAGCCGGGTCGCCGCGGGCGGCACCCTCAGCGCCGACCTGTCCGGCGGTCTGGACTCCACCTCACTGTGCTTCCTCGCGCACGCGGCCGGCGCCGACCTGGTCACGTACCACGTGACGCCGATCGACAGCGCCAACGCGGACACGATGTGGGCCCACCGGGCCGCAGAGTGCCTGCCTGCGGCCCGGCACCACACGCTGTCCGCCGACCGCGCCGAGAACCTTTTCGACGTCGGCTACACCACCGACCTCGTGGGCGCGGCCCCGGAGGGTCCCTCGACCTGGGCCTCCGGACTCGCCCACATCCAGGACCTCGCCAAGCGGGCCACGGCGGAGGGCGCCACACTGCACCTGACCGGCTTCGGCGGTGACGAGCTGTTCGGCCGGATGCCCGCCTGCGCCTGGTCCCTGGCCCGGGCCACACCGGTCGGCGGGCTGCGGCTGGTCAACCGCTACCGGCTGGCCAATCGCTGGCCGTGGCGGGCGACCGTACGCTCGCTCCTTGACCGCTCGACGTTCACGCAGAACCTCGGTCGGGTCGCCGCCCGCATCGACGCCCCGCCCCCGCCCGTCGACGAGCCCGACTTCGGCTGGGTGTTCGCGCCCCGCATGCCGACCTGGGCGACCCCCGACGCCGTGGCCGCGGTCCGCGCCCTTCTCACAGACGCCGCCACCGAGGGACCCGGGCCGCTGGACGCCGACCGGGCCCGGCACCAGGCGCTCGCCTCGCTCGTCTTCGAGGGGACCACCGTCCGCCAGGTCAACTCCGCCCTCGGGGACACCGGCATCACCTGGGACGCGCCCTTCCTCGACGACCGGGTGGTGGAGGCGGCCCTGGCCACCCGGATCGACCAGCGCCTGCTCGGTGGGCGGTTCAAGCCGCTGCTCACCTCGGCCGCACGGGGTCTCGTCCCCGCGGACATCCTGGGCCGCCGTGACAAGGGCGAGTTCAGCGCGGAGGCGTTCCGGGGCCTGGCCCGCAACCGGGCCCGGATCCTGGAGCTGTGCGAGGACTCCCAGCTCGCCCGGCTCGGCCTCATCGACCCGGCGGCCTTCCGGTCCGCGGTGCTGAACCCGGGGCCGATGTCCCACCATCTCCAGCCGATCGACACCACGGTGGCGTGCGAGAGCTGGCTGCGGACGCATCCGGAGACGTACCCCATGCCACCCGCCCGGAACACGCCTACGGGAGAACACCGATGAAGCTGACCCTCGCCCGCGACGTCACCCTCACCGTCGTCGACTCCGGGGCCGTGCTGCTCGACGGGCGCCGCGGCCGCTACTGGCAACTGAACCACTCCGGTGCGGGCGTCCTGCGCCAACTGCTCGACGGAACGGCGCCCGACGCGGCCGCCGCCGGCCTGTGCGCCGCGGCCCCGGTCAGCGACGACCAGGCACGGCAGGACGTCCAGGCCCTCATCGACGCGCTCAGCGCGGCCAAGCTCGTGGAGGTGGCCTCGTGACCACCCCCGCCGTGGCCGAACAGGCCCCGCGGCTGCCCTGGTACCGGCAGCTCGCCCCCCGATGCGCCGCGGGGGCGGCCCGTCTGCTGGTCCGGTTGCCGCCGGCCCGACTGCATCGTGTGCTGGGCGTGGTCAGCAAGGGGTCCCGCCCCGCCGGATACGCCGAGGTGGCGCGGGCCCGCCGGTCCGTCGTCTCGGTCAGCACCCGCTGCGCGGGCCTCGGTTGCCTCCAGCGTTCCGTGGCCACCGTCCTGCTGTGCCGGGCACACGGCAGGTGGGCCGACTGGTGCACGGGATTCAGAACCGAACCGTTCGGCGCGCACGCCTGGGTGGAGGCCGAGGGGCGGCCGGTGGACGAGCCCGGCGAACTCAGCGTGTTCCGCACGGTCCTGGCGGTCCGCCGCCCGGACGGACGCCGGAGCACCTCCGACCGTCCCCTCCGCCCCTCCCGAGGGAGCCGCTCATGACAGCGATCCGGGCCGAGGGCCTCTACGCGTACTACGGCACCGCACCGGCCGTGAACGGGCTCGACCTGACCGTGCCCACGGGCAGCGTCTACGGCTTCCTCGGACCGAACGGCGCGGGCAAGACCACCACCATCAACATGCTGACCACCCTGCTCCGGCCCACCGCGGGCCGTGCGGAGGTGGCCGGCTTCGACGTCGCCGCCCGGCCCGCCGAGGTCCGCCGCCGTATCGGCATCGTGTTCCAGGAGTCGACCCTCGACCTGGACCTCACCGCCGCCGAGAACCTCCGCTTCCAGGCCGACCTGTGCGGCCTGTCCCGGCGCGCGTCCCGCGACGCGATCGGCTCGATGCTCGACCTGATGGACCTCTCCGAGCGCCGCAGGGTGCCCGTACGGCAGTTCTCCACCGGACTGCGCCGCCGCCTCGAGATCGCCCGTGGTCTGCTCGCCGAGCCCAGCGTGCTGTTCCTCGACGAGCCGACGACCGGACTGGACGCCCAGACCCGCGCCGCCGTCTGGGAGCACCTGGAACGGCTGCGCCGGGAGAGGGGCATCACGGTCTTCGTCACCACCCATCAACTGGACGAGGCCGAGCACTGCGACCGGATCGCGATCATCGACCGGGGCAAGGTGGTCACGGAGGGCACACCCGCGGACCTCAAGTCCGTCATCGGGGCCGACCTCGTCGTCCTGCGCACCGACGACGACCAGCGCGCCGCCGCCGCCATCGGCGACCGGTTCGGCCTCCCGGCGGAGCCCACTCCGGACGGTCTGCTGCTCCGGGTCGAGCGCGCGGCGGCCCTGGTGCCCCGCCTGTGCACCGAACTCGGCGTGACCGTACGCGAGGTCGCCATCGCCCCACCCACCCTCGACGACGTCTTCCTGCACCACACCGGTCTCGCCATCCGGGAGAGCCCGACCGGCCCGCGCACGCTCGGCAACCTCGGGGAAGGACTGCGATGAGCCGGACCGACACCGCACCCGCCGCACTCGGCGACGTCAGCACCGCACCATCACCGACCGACCGGTCCCGCAACGCGGCGCGCCCCGTCCTGCTGCTCTGGCGGCGGGAGATGACCCGGCTGCGGCACAACCCCGTGCGCCTGGCCATGGGACTCGTGACACCGCTGCTGTTCCTCGTCGTCCTCGGCACCGGCCTCGACGCGGCGTCGTCCAGCCTCGGCAAGGCCCAACTGAACGACTACCGGGCCTACTTGTTTCCCGGCACGCTGGTCATGTCCGTGCAGGCGCCGGCGATCGCGGTGGGCATCTCGCTGGTGTGGGACCGCAGGCTGGGGGTGCTGCGCCAGATGCTCGTGGCGCCGTTCCCGCGCGCGTCCATCGTGTTCGGACTGGCCCTCGGCGGCGCCACCACCGGCGCGGTCTACGGCCTCATGGTGCTGTCCGTCGGCGGGATCGCGAGCATCCGCTACACGCCGATGCTGCTGGTCGTCCTCCTCGAACTCCTGCTGGTCTCCCTCATGTTCACCGCGCTCGGGCTGCTCGCCGCCGTCACCATCCGGCAGGTCGACACCTTCCAGGTCGTGGTGAACCTGAGCCTGATGCCGCTGATGTTCTTCTCCGGCGCGATGTTCCCGCCCAACGGCCTGCCCGGCTGGCTCGACACCGTCGTCAAGCTCAACCCGCTGACGTACGGCGTCGACGCGGTCCGCCGGACCCTGCCAGGACCGAGCGTGCTCACCTCGGAGCAGACCCGGCTGATGCTCGGCGACTGGCATCCGCCCGTGGCCGCCGAACTGGGTTTCCTGGCCGCCCTCACCGCGGTCGCGCTGGGCCTCGCCGGCTACCGGTTCTCCCGTACGTCATGAGGCCGGGAGGACAGAGCACGGTGGACGCGAGCACGACGGATGTGACCACGACGGCCGCCGTCCGGGCCACGACCGGGCACTGGGCGGGCGCGGCGCGGTTCGTGGCCCGGCTGCTCCTGGCGGCGGTCCTGGCCTACGCCGGTCTGGTGAAGATCGGGGACCTCACGGAGGCCGGGCGGACGGTCGCGCTCTACCGCATCGTGCCCGCCGACTCGGCCCAACTCGTGGGCGGTGTCCTGCCGTTCGTCGAGGTGGCGCTCGCGCTGCTGCTCGCGGCCGGGCTGGCCACCAGGGCGGCAGCGGCGGGAGCGGCCGTACTGCTGGTCGCCTATGCGGCGGCCATCGCCTCGGTGTGGGCACGGGGCATGTCCATCGACTGCGGCTGTTTCGGCGGCGGAGGCACGCTCAGCGGTGGCGCCGCACGCGGCTACGCGCTCGACCTCGCGCGCGATCTGCTGCTGCTCGGCGCGGCCGCCCTCCTGATCCGGAATCCGCGCACCCGATACGCGCTGGACGGCTGGGTCCTGGACCCGAAGGAGTGAGGGGCATGACGAGCACACAGACAACGGACGCCACGGTGCGGGAGATGGTGCACCGACGGCAGCGGCGACGGCGCACAGTGGTGGTGTCTCTGGTGGCCGCCCTGGTGGTGGTCGCCGCCGCGCTGGTGGGCGCGGGCCTGGTCCGGGCGAACAACACGGCGCCCGGCAAGGCACCGAGCCGCGTACCGGCCGGACTCGCCGCCGACAAGTCGGGCGTGGCCGCCTCCACCGGCGCCGTACGCGTCGACGTGTACCTCGACTACCTCTGCCCCGAATGCCGTCGTACCGAACGGGCACTGACCACCGCCCTGGACAGTCTGAGGGCGCACGGCGGGGTGAGCGTCGTCTACCACCCGGTCGCCTTCCTCGACGACCGCAGCGCACCCGCGGGCTACTCGACACAGGCGGCGTCCGCGGCGGCCTGCGCGGCGGACGCGGGGAGGTTCGAGCGGTACTCCACGGTCCTGTTCTCGAAACAGCCCGCCGAACAGGGCCCAGGGCTCAGCGAGGCCCAGCTGATCGCGGCGGGCCGGGACGCCGGCATCACCGCGGCGTCCTTCGCCCGCTGCGTCGAGGACGCCCCCTACCTGCCCTGGGTACGGTACGTCTCCGATCTCGCCGCCTCCCGCAAGGTGGCGCTGACCCCGACCGTCATGGTGGAGGGCCGCCGCGTCGACGTCACCGGCTCCGACCCGGGCGGCGCGCTGACCCGGGCGGTCACGGCGGCCCGGCGGTGACCCGGCTGACCGTGGCCCTGTCCGGGGACTGCATGGCGACACGGGGAGCGGTGATCTCCTCCGACCCGGCCGCCGGACGGCTCCACGAACTCCTCGACGGCGCCGACTTCGCCGTCACCAACCTGGAGGTGGTGCCCAGCGACGGACGCGGACACCCGGTGCACAACGCGGCCGGTGGCGGCTGTCTGATCGCGGACTCCGGTGTCCTGGACGAGATCACGGCGGCCGGGTTCACCGTGCTGGGCTGCGCCAACAACCACGCCATGGACCTGGGCACGGAGGGCGTGCTCGGCACCGTGGACCTGCTGCGGTCGAGGCGGATCCCGTTCGCCGGGATCGGCGCCGACCTCACCACGGCGCGCCGGCCCGTCTACGTCGACCGGGCGGGCGGCAGCCTGGCGCTGCTCGCCTGCACCGCGACGTTCCTGCCCGGCCAGGAGGCGGCCGATCCGTCGCCGGAACTACCCGGACGGCCGGGCCTCAGCCCGCTGCGCCACTCCGCGACCCTGCGGGTGACGGCCCCGCAGATGGACGTGCTGCGGACGATCGACGCCGAGACGGGCCTGCGCGCCCGCCGGGCCGAGGCCCGCACCCTGCTCGGGGTCGACCCCGCCCTCCTCGGACCCGACCGGCTCAGTCTCTTCGGCACCCGCTTCCTGACGGCGGACGAACCGGGCTTCACGACCGAGTGCGATCCGCGCGACCTCGACGAGATCTCCCGCTGGGTCGGTGAGGCCCGCCTCCGCGCGGACCTCGTGGTGGTGAGTGTGCACTCCCACGAGCCCGGCCCGACGCCCGAGACACCGGGCGAGTTCCTACGTGTCTTCGCGCACCGGATGATCGACGAGGGCGCGGACGTCGTGGTCGGGCACGGCCCGCATTTCCTTCGCGGTGTCGAGCTGTACCGGAACAGGCCGATCTTCTACAGCCTCGGCAACATCGTCAGTCAGATCGAACTGACCGACCGCGTCTCCGCGGAGGACTACGCCAAGGTCACCACCGACCGGCCGCCCACCCCGGGCCGCTACTACGACCGGCTGAGCGGCCACGGCACCCGGTTGTTCGCCCCCCACCGCCGCTACTGGCAGTCGCTCGTGCCGGTCCTCACCTTCGACGACGGCACCCTCGTGACGGCCCGCCTCCACCCGGTCGACCTCGGCTTCGCCCTGCCGGTGCACCGCAGGGGCCGCCCACGCCTGGCCGACCAGGCCGAGGCCAAGGAGATCCTCACCGAGGTCGCCCGGCTGTCGGAGTCGTACGGTACGACGGTCCGGGCGGGGGTCGACGGCACGGCGGAGCTGCTTCTGGACGTGGCGTGAAGGGCCGTGCGTGGCGGGCGAGTTGATGAGAGAGCCTTGCTAAAATGTCATATGTCACCTACGAGCGGACGAGGAACCGGGGAACACGCATGGCCGAGTCGGTCCGGGTACTGATCGCGGACGACCAGGCACTGCTGCGCGGGAGCTTCCGGGTCCTCGTCGACTCCACACCCGGCATGGAGGTCGTCGGCGAGGCCGGCGACGGCGCCATGGCGGTCCGGCTCGCCCGGGAACTCGCCCCGGACGTCGTCCTGATGGACCTCCGGATGCCGGTTCTCGACGGCATCGCGGCCACCCGGGAGATCTGCTCCGACGAGACGCTGACCGGTGTTCGGGTGCTGGCCCTGACCATGTTCGACATGGACGAGTACGTCTACCCGGCCCTCCAGGCGGGTGCCAGCGGCTTCATGCTGAAGGACGCCTCGCCGTCCGACCTGGTCGACGGCATCCGGGTCATCGCCACGGGCGAGGGTGTACTGGCCCCCACGGTCACCCGGCGCGTCATCGCCAACTTCTCCCGGCGCGGCGAGACGCCCCGCCCCGCTCCACGACTCGTCGGTCTCACCAAGCGGGAACACGAAGTCCTCGTCCAGATCGCCAACGGCCTGTCCAACGCGGAGATCTCCGAACGCCTGGTCATCAGCATGCCGACCGTGAAGACCCACGTCGGCAGCCTCCTGGCCAAGCTGCACGCCCGGGACCGCGCACAGCTGGTCATCATCGCGTACGAGAGCGGCCTGGCCGAGCGGGGAATGCCGACGTGACCGCGGCGACCAGGACTCACGGCGCGGCGCCCCGCTGGGCGGCTGCGCGGGGGTGGCCGTCGTCGCCGGTGTCGCAGGTTCGAAACCTGCCGGGGCACAGCGAGAAGGGCACCTACGGATCGCCGTAGGTGCCCCTTTTGCATCCAGGTCTGACGACCGGATCGCCGCGGACCGCGACGGTCCCCCGAACAGAGGCCCCCGTTGTTACTGAAGCCATTGGGCCGTTCGGAGGAGTCGGGGCAGCGAGACAGCCAAGGGCGTCACGGGCCGTCAGCTGCTTTTTTCCTGCTCTCAGCGTGATTCCACGCCAGGACAGGGCCGACACCCAGGCCCCTCCACAGCGTCAATGGCCCATACAAGGGAGAGTTACGGATATATCTGCACTTTGTAACGCGAATCGTTTCCTTGGCCTGGTGTCGCAGTGGAGGGCCACAGTGTGGGCCTCGGCACCGAGCCGGGAATGACGGATTGCACGCCCGGCCCCGACCAGGGTCGGTGTGCACGAACGTGAGGTGACAGATTCATGTCTGTTTCTCGTAAGGCGGTCCGCCTGATCGCCACCTGTGTGGCTACGGGCGCGCTCGTCGGCGCGGCCGCCATGCCGGCCCTGGCCGCCGGAGGCGGCCACGACCGCGACAACGGGAGGGGTTACTCGCACAGTTACAGGAGCGACCACGACCACGGCGGCCACTTCGGCGACCGGGACCGGGACCGCGACCGCGACCGGGGCTGGGGCTGGGGCTTGGACCGGGGCCACGACCGGGGCTGGGACCGGGGTCACGACCGGGACCGGGACCGGGACCGCGGCTGGGACCGAGGCCGGGGCTGGGACCGGGGCGAGCGCCACGGCTGGTACAGCGACCGGCACCGGGATCAGGACCGCTACCTCGGCCACCACTAGCCCGCCTTGGCGACTGTGCTGCGACGCGGAGGCCCACACCCACTGCCACCCGTCGTCATGACCGGCACGGCCGCTGTACCCAGCCGGAGGGCCGAAGACCGTTCCTTGCGGTCTTCGGCCCTCCGGCCACGTGTCGCACGACACCCACAAGGTTCACCTGATCAAATTCACCGCGCCGGTGTCCCTGGTAGCACTTGCGCTCGCGAGTGCTCCGCTGGCCTCTCAAGCCCAGGCCCTGGTCATGCCGCTGGGCGTGAACGCCCGGCATGCGCCTGGCACTCCGGGGGGCCCACAGGCCCCGGTCACGGTGTTCACCGAAGACGGTGGAGTTCCGGACCGAGCGGCCGATCCCGATCGCGAAGCCGAACCGCTACATCACCTTCGCAGTGGATGTAGCCGCCGTGAATTGCGGCCAAGCCGTTCCTCCGCTGCTGAAGTTCTATCTGACCGGCAACGGGGCAGACATCCCGACCTTCACCACCCCCATCAATCCCTGCGCCGACCCCAACTCCAAGCCCTATCCCGGAGGAAACGGGTTGAGGGCCGGGGCGTTCGCCGGCAACAGAGCCGTACTGTTCAACGATAGCCAGTTGGGCATCAAGATGGTCAACGGGCAAGGCGAATGGTTCGGCAATGACCATGCGTTCGACAACATCCGGATCCTGGATGCGACTCCGCAATTGGACAAGGCGTTCAGTCCTGCCACCGTGGACAAGGGTGGCACCTCGACGCTCACCATGACGGTGACGAACACCAGTGAACTGGCGGCGAAGAACGACTTCAGCTTCGCCGACAACCTGCCCGCCGGAGTGAAGGTGGCCTCGACCGCGAACGCGTCGACGACCTGCGGCAACGGCACGGTGTCCGCGGCGTCGGGGGGCACGTCCGTCGCTCTGAACGGCGGCGACCTGGCCGCCGGCGAGAAGTCCTGCACGGTCACGGTGAACGTCACAGCCGACAAGGCGGGAACCTACGTGAACCGCCCCGAAGCGATCACCACGGTTGGCCTGAATCCCACGGACCCCGCGACGCTGACCGTCAAGATGAAGGGAGCAACAGCGGTGGGCACCGCGACGGGCTCGGGCGGTCTGCTGTCCGGCAATGTGGTGCAGGTACCCGTGAACATGCCGGTCAACGCCTGCGGCAACTCCGTGAACGTCATCGGACTGCTCAACCCGGCGGCAGGCAACGTCTGCGTCAACGGCTAGCCGATCGTCGGGCTGACCCGACCGAACTCCTCAAGCGGTGTCGCAGGTTCGCATCCTGCCGGAGGCACGAGGCCTGAACGGGCCGCATGTATCGAACAGCCCCCACGGAGCATTCTCCGAGGGGGCTGTTTCATGCGTGCGGGAACAATGCGGGACCCCCTCAAGCTTTGCTCAATTCCCTGGTCCGGATTGGAGAACTCATGCGAACATCGCGTGGTCCGCTGCCATCCGACCAGGTGGCGGGCATGATTCAGGGGGAATTTCCATGCTTTTTTCGCCGAAGTCGCCAGCGTACCGCCATGACCACCGTGCACTGGCAGCCGTCGGCGCGGCGCCCGTTTCATCGATCCGGGCCTTGTCGTGCGAAGCGGTGCAACGTCCGGCCCGGCTGGGACACCTCTGTCAAGTCTGATCGAACCTACCTGTGTTCCCAGGTGGTTCTCACCAGCGAGACCGCTGAAGGCCCCACGAAATATGGCTCAACTCTGTGCCGTGGGAGCCAGTTTCGGCGAGCGCGATATAGGTGACAGGGAAGTTCCCAGGGCGGTAGCGCGGCTGAGCCGCCACCGGTACCACCTCGTGGCATCAAAGGGAATGGCGGCCGTAGTGCTGCCCCGTGCCGTTGTGTGCAACTGACCACCTCACCCATCACGTTACCGCCGGCTTTCCGCGGAACCACTCGGGACAGCAAGCCAATTCTGGCCACCCGCGAGTTGGCGGAAGGTCGATTTCTCGTGCCCAGATTCCGTGAAACCCACAGGAGTGGAACGTTGTCGTATCGAAGACACCTGCCAGTCGTCGCCCTGCTGTGCGCGGCCGTGCTCGGCACCGCAGCCCCGAACACATGGGCCGTGTCACCGTCACCGCGTCCGTCCTCCGCCGCGGACCCTGCCACGCCGACCGCCACGAACAAACCTCGACCAGTCGCGTCAGCGTCGGCGTCCGCACCTACGCGGAGCCCCTCTACGGTCGTCTCTCCGCCCGCGGTCTCATCCCCGTCTGCGACCTCGTCCCCGTCCCCGTCTCCGGGGGCGGCTGCGGGCCATGAGGCTCAGGAGGCTGCCAAGTACTGGACCGCACAGCGCATGGCCAACGCCCGACCGCTGGACGCCCTACGGTCGGCACCGTCCGCCCGCAAACACGCAATGCCGGCGGCGGGGAACGCCTCTCCGAACGGCACCCTGTTCGGCGGAACCCGCCTCGTAGGAACGTTCTTCGGCTCCAGCAGCCCAACCGGTACGAACTGGTCGTGCACGGGCAGCGTGATCGACACCCCGGCCAGAAACGTGATCCTCACCGCGGCGCACTGCGGACTCGGCTACAGCAACAACTACATCTTCGTACCGAAATTCATCAAGGGCGCGGGGCCCGACCAGCAGCCCTACGGCATCTTCCACATCCAGCACGTCTTCATCGACCCCCGCTACATACCTGACACGGGCCATTCGTCGACCAAGAAGCCCTGGTCCGATCTGGACACCGCGTTCGCGCGCGTCTCGGCGAATCAGCGCGGCAGGCAGCTCCAGGACGCCGTGGGGGGAGGGCTGACCTTCACCCAGCCGACCGGCTACAACCACAACGATGTCACGGTCGTGGGCTATCCGGGCAAGGACCACAACGGGGCCGGGCAAGCCATCAAGTGCACCGTACCGACGACGCAACTGCCTGGGTTCCGTCAGATGTCGATGACCTGTGGCGGCTACTACGGTGGCGTCTCCGGCAGCCCGTGGATCACCGACTACCAGGACGACGCACGCACCGGCCATGTCATCGGCAACCTCGGTGGCTACAACGGCGGCGGGAACGACGCGGACGTCGACTACATCAGCTACGCCCCGGCGTTCGGTTCCGACGCCGCCAACCTTCTCGCCGACGCCATAGCCAACCAGGACCCTCCGTCCAACCTGCCCCCGTACCAGGGCATCCAGGCGAAGCTCCCCGGAGGAGCGACGCTGTGGCAGCACGCGAAACTGCTGGCCTCGGGCGACTACACGGGCAACCGCCGCAGCGACATGATCGTGGTCTGGTCCGACGGCGAAGTCACCTTGTACCCCGGTGACGGCAAGGGCGGGTTCCTGCCGGAGAGACGGCTTCAGGCACCCAACTCCACCTGGACACACGCGGAGACCGTCACAGGCGGAGACTTCACCGGCTCCGATCTTTCCGACCTCATGGTGCGCTGGTCCGACGGTGAGGTCACTCTCTACCCGGACGTCAGCGCTTCGGGCCTGAGCGGAGAAGTCCAGATGGCGCCCTCCGGCTCCCTGTGGAAGAACGCAATTCAGATCTCGGCCGGGCAGTTCCACAACGGGAAGTACGCCACGGACCTGATGGTGCGCTGGGTCGACGGCGAACTGACCCTCTACACCTATGTCGGTGCCGGCACCTTCGGGACCGAGAACCGCCTGCTGGCTCCGAACGGCACCTGGAAGAACGCCACCTTGCTGACCAGCGGGAACTTCAGCGGCAAGGCCAACTGGGACGTTCTCGTCCGCTGGGTGGACGGCGAGCTCGACACCTACGTGGCCACCTCGACCGCGGGCCTCGGCGCCGAGGCCCGCATGCGCGACCCCAACGACCTGTGGAAGCACGACCTGGTCATGACGGCGGGCAACTACACGCCCAATGGCTTCAGCGACGACCTGATCGTTCGCTGGTCCGACGGCGAGACCACGCTGTACGCCGATACCGCCTACACGTCTCTCGGTACCGAGAACACCCTGGTCTACCCGGCCAGTTAGACGCTGTCGTGCGAGGAGAGTCTCGCGTAGGGATACGCAGAAATTTCCGGCCGCCGCCTGCGACCGCGGCACCCAACCGTTCGTCAAACGGATAGACCATGCATTCAGGGGGAACGATGCGAGCGACCACACGTCTCACCGCCGGGTTGGGATTGCTCATGGCGGGCTTGGCCGTAACGGCCTGTGGCCACACAGCCGGAGAGGACGGGACCGCCGCTCCCACGAGTGGCGTGGCAAGTCCGTCCGTTCCGTCCGACACTTCATCCGCCACTTCCTCCGAGGCGCCGAAACCCACCGAGTGCCGAACCGGTTCTTTGACGTGGACGCTGGTCCTGCTCCCCACGAAGAGCAGTAGTCGGCGCGACGCACTATTGACCGCGGTCAACAATGGGCCCAAGACATGCGTGTTCGCCGGTTACCCGGGTCTCAGCGTCCACAACGGGAAGGCGAACAGCATTGAGGGCGTTGGCCACGGACACCCCAAGCCGGTCACTCTGCGCAAGGGGGCTGGAGTAACGGTCGGCCTTCAGTACACGCCCCGCAGTGCGAAGGGCGCCGGCGACTATTGCGTCAAGGAGGGCGAGGCGCTGGTCTCGGCACCGCACAACCCCGACCGTGAGCGCACGAACGTCCCAGTCGTGGACACCCATCATGCGGCGGCCGAGATCGATGCCTGCGGCGACTCCATCTCCCTGTCACTACCGCATCACACGACGACACCCGCAACCACCACGCGATGAGTCCGTGCCCCCGTGGTGGGGCGGACCGGACACAGATCGGTGAGGGCCCACAGTGTCGTCGTAAGCAGCCCTGAGGGCCGGGCCCCCCTCAGGGCGCCTGCCGGTCCGGGCGTACGAGCAGTCCGCGTTCCAGGGCCACGACCACCGCGTGGGTACGGTCGCTGACGTCCAGTTTCGCGAAGACGCGCAGGAGGTGGGTCTTCACCGTCGCCTCGCCGATGACCAGGCGTTTGCCGATGTCGGCGTTGGAGAGACCGTCGGCGACCGCGTTCAGGACGTCCAGTTCTCGGCCGGTCAGCGCCACGGGGGCCGGGCGGCGCATGCGGGCGACGAGGCGTTCGGCCACCTTCGGGGCCAGGACCGTCTCGCCGCGGGCCGCGGATCTGATGGCGTCGACCAGTTGTTCGCGCGTGGTGTCCTTGAGGAGGTAGCCGATGGCACCGGCCTCGACGGCGCGCTCGATCTCCACATCCGTGTCGTAGGTGGTGAGGATCAGCACCCGGGTCGCTGCGCTGCCGGCGACGATCTCCGCGGTCGCGGCGACGCCGTCGAGGACGGGCATACGCAGGTCGATGAGGGCCAGGTCGGGTGCGAGGGTCCGGACGAGTTCGACGGCCTCCCTGCCGTTGCCCGCCTCGCCGACGATGGCGATTCCGGGCTCGGACGCCAGGAGGGCGACGACTCCCGCCCGCATCACGGTGTGGTCGTCCACCACGATCACACGAATCCTGTCCGTTGCGGGCGGCGCGGCCGGCTGGACGGCCGGCGTCCGGTCGGTGCCCGTCACAGCCGTCTCGGTTGCCGGGGCCTGATCGGTCGGTCGGGCCATGTCAGTCCTGACTGTTCGTGGGGATCGTGGCGAGGACGCGGGTTCCGTCTCCGAGGGAGCTGGTGACCGTGAAGTCGCCGTCGAGTTCGGCCAGCCGCTTGCGCATGCCCGCGAGGCCGAAACCCTGGGCCTCGTCCGGCACGAAGCCGCGCCCGTCGTCGGTGATTTCCAGCTCGATGCCGTACGGATGCCGGGCCAGGACGACGCCCACCGTGGTGGCGGCCGCGTGCTTGCGCACATTGGCGAGAGACTCCTGGGTACAGCGCAGCAGTGCGATGCGCGTCGTCTGGTCGCAGTCGACGTCGGCCAGTTCCGCGGTGACGGTGAGCCCGGTGTCCTGGATGAAGCGGTCCAGGGTCCGGCGCAGCGTGGTGGCCACCGAGCCCGGGGCGACTCCGCTCTGCGGGGCGGAGCCGACCAGCACGCGCGCCTCGGCGAAGTTCTCGCGCGCTGTCTGCACGATCGACAGCAGCTGCTGGTCGCACTTGTCGGCGTCGGCGCCGTTCGCGTCGCGGGCGGCCTCCGCGAGGACGATGATGGAGGCGAACCCCTGGGCGAGGGTGTCGTGGATCTCGCGGGCGATGCGCTCGCGTTCGGCCGCCGCTCCCTGCCGCTGGTAGGCCTCCGCCAACTTCTCCTGTGCGCTGTGCAGTTCGGAGGCCAGTTGCTCGGTGCGGGCGTTGCTCTGACTCATGAGGCGGTGCACCCACAGGCCGAGGACGACGCCCGCGCCGTAGGCGACCACGGTGAAGACGACGTTCCCGGTGAGGAACTGGGGGCTCCAGCCCTGGCGCAGGGTGCCGCCGAAGACGGTGGTGGCCGCGCCGAGGCCGCTCAGCACGACGGAGGACCTCGGGTTGCGGGCGAAGACCCAGAAGTGCGGCAGGGACACGATGTAGAACGCCGCCGCGCCGCCCAGCTGGTAGGAGACGCCGCCCTCCACCAGCGCGAGCAGTCCCAGGAAGACATCGGGGCGCAGCACCGGCTTGCGCGGCGGAGCCAGGACGAGCACGTAGCACAGCGTGATCAGCGCCAGCAGACCCAACGACCAGTACTTCTTCGCCTCGGTCGCGTCGAGTACGGCGACGGCCGTGGGCAACAGGCCCAGGAGGAACCAGGAGATGGTGTTCCAGAGGTGGAGCGGGCCCAGGGAGTGACGGTCGTCGGGCTGCGGCCGCTGCTTCATGGATTCAGCTTACTTTTTCGAGGGTGCGGGGGGCGTGGGCCGTGTCGCGGGCCTCGCGGATCCCGTGTGAGGGCCACCAGTTGGCCTCGCCCAGCAGCAGCATGAGCGCGGGCAGGATCAGCATCCGAATGACGAAGGCGTCGAGGAGCACGGCGACCGCCAGGCTGAATCCGATCTGCTTCATCTCGATCAGATGCAGTGCGGCGAAGCTGGCGAACACGGTCACCATCACGACGGCGGCGCTGGTGACCACGCCGGCCGAGCTGCCGATGCCGTCGATCACGGCCTTGCGGGTCGGGACCCCGTTCAGGGCGGCCTCACGCACCCGGCTGATCACGAACACCTGGTAGTCCATGGACAGGCCGAAGAGGATGACGAAGAGGAACAGCGGCACCCGGGAGCCGATCGAACCGGTGGAGTCGAAGTCGAGCAGTCCCTCGGCCCACGTGTCCTGGAAGACGAGGACCAGCACGCCGAGCGAGGCGGCGGCCGACAGGAGGTTGAGCAGTACGCCGACCAGTCCGAGGACCAGCGAGCGGAACGCCCACACCGTCATGGCGAAGGTGACGAGCAGCAGGGCTCCGATGATCAGCGGCAGCTTCTGCTCCTGGTGTGTGGGGTAGTCGGTGTAGCGGGCGACGTCTCCGGTCACCGCGGTCTCGGCGCCGGCGACCTTGCCGACGGTCTCGGGGACGTAGGTCTTGCGGATGTCCTTGAGGGACGACTGGGCCTGGTCGGTGCTCACGTAGTACGGCACCTGGAGCTGGAGCATGGTGATCCGCTTGTCCGGCGAGGTGAGCAGCTGGGAGGTGCCGCTCAGCCGGGCATCGTCCTTGACGTCCGCCGCGAGCTCGCGCAGGGCTGCGGTCACCTCGGACGAGCGGTCGGCGTCGGCTCGTACGACGACCTGGTGCATGGACTTGAGCTCGGGGAAGGACGCGTTGAGGCGGTCGTACACCTGCATGGCCACGATGGAGCGTGAGTGTGTCTCACGGCCCATGTCGGTCAGTTTCAGGCCGAGCACCGGAGCGGCCAGGGCGAGCATGGCGATGACGGTGACGCTCAGCGCGGCGGCGGGGCGCTTGCCGACGAGGCTCAGCACCGCCGTGGTGAGGCGGCCGGCACCGGTCTTGGGCTGCTTGCGCGGCCGGGGCGTCCTACCGCGCTGCGCGGCCCGGGCCTCCCTGCGCACGGCGCGGCGCTCGGCTCGCTCGCCGAGCTTGGCGAGCAGGGCCGGCAGGACGGTCAGCGAGCTGAGCACGGCGACCAGGGTGACGACGATCGCGCCGGTGGCGATCGAGGAGAAGATCACGTCGTCGGCGAGGAACAGCGTGGCGCTGGAGATGGCGACGGCCAGACCGGAGAGTACGACGGCCCGTCCCGACGTGGCCGCGGCGAGTTCGACGACGGCCCGCGAGCTGAGCCGGCCACCGGCCCGGGCCCGCTCCTCCCGTTCGCGCTTGAGGTAGAAGAGCGTGTAGTCGACGCCGACGGCCAGGCCGATGAGCAGGATGACGTTGGTGCCGACGCCGGCGTCCGGGAAGGCGTGCGAGGCCAGCATCGACAGGCCGACGGCCGCGGCGATCGAGGAGAGCGCGAGCAGCAGCGGTACGAGCGCCATCACGAGGGAGCTGAAGACCAGCAGCAGGGTGATCAGGGTGACCGGCAGGGCGATCACCTCGGTGCGGGAGAGGTCGTCGCCGCGCAGTTTGTCGACGCCCTTGCTGATGGAAGGGGATCCGGTCTCCTCCACCCGCAGATCCGGGTTGGCCTTCCGCACGGCGGCGGTCTGCGCGAGCAGCGGGTCGACGTGCTTCTTCCCGTCCAGCTCGGGGCCGTTCATGGTGACGTCGACGCGGACGGCGGTGCCGTTCGCCGCGTGCACGGGGTCGGCCACCGAGCGGACCTCGTCAAGCCCGCGCATCCGGTCGGCCACGTCCTTCGCGGCGGCGTCGGCGGCGGTCAGGTCCAGGCGGCCGGACCCGGGCCGCGCGGTGATCAGAACGCGTTCGACGGGGCGCTGCTGCAGCCCGCCCTCGGCGGCCAGCGCTTCCGCCCGGCCCGCCTCACCGATACGGAAGTCCTCCGTGGTGGCCGGGTTGCCGCCGACCGTGATGCCCACGCCTAAGCAGAGGACCACGAACAGCAGCCAGGAGACAATCGCGCGCCAGGGGTGTCCGGCGCTCCAGCGAGCCATGCGAACGGGGAGATTCTTCATGCCGTTCATGCTGGTCGGTGGGGGGTTCGTGCCGACAGCCTCGACAGGTTGAACTTCGGGTCCACCAAGTGGTGGACCCCGCTGGAAGGGGTCCGTCGTCGGGATCGCCGGACAGGGGTACGGCCCGGACTCACCGCCTCGCGCTGAGAGTCGGCCCGGCGATGGACACGTTGCCGCTGAGCTGGGCGACCTGTGAAACGGTCACGTTCTCGAAGGTCATGGTGCGAGTGGGAACAGCGGGGTGGGAGAGCCACGGGGGCAGCGCGTCGGGGGTGACGGTGACGCGGCGGTCCGCCGGGAGCGGAGCGCCGCCCAGTCCGACGAGCGTGCCGGACAGCTTCTGGGTGTACAGGGTCACCACGTCCTTGCCCTTGACCGTGGACGTGGTCGCGGGCTTGGTCCGCAGACGCATCGCCGCGCGGCCACGGCCCGCCGTCAGGTCGAGGTCGCCGAAGTCCAACGACCGTGCGGTGAACTTCAGCACCCGCTTGGACCCGGCCGCGGTCCGGACGGTGACCACGCCGTGGAAGGCACTGCCGTGGAGTACGAGTCTGTCGGCGCGCAGCACCCAGGGGACGTTCGCCGGACGGCCCGGCAGTCGGACGACCGGCGTGCCGGCATCTGCTGGTGCCTTGGACGTGCGGATGCCGCCGGGGGCGAGCAGCGCCTTCGAGGCCGCTGGTGTGGCGAGATGCAGGACCAAGGGCAGGCCGGCGACGGCCAGTGCGCAGGCGAGGGGCCGCAGCAGTCGACCGGCCGGGCGGTTCTTCACCGCACTGCTCGGACGGCGGGGATCGGACTCCGGCCCGCTTGCCGCGCAGCCGGTCAGGGCGTCATGTGCCACCGTGGTCCTCACCTGCGGGAATGGTCGTGGACGCGGGGTTCGCTGCGGGCTGCGACTCGGCGGCGGCCGTCGGAGGAATCCAGGCACAGGCCAGGGATCCGCCGATCAGACCGGAAGTCAACCCGATGAGGAGGCCCCCGAAATTGGCGACGGGAAACGAGACGAGGGCGAGCAGAATGACCGCGATCCCTGCGAACACGCGCGCCTGCTGGTGGAACCAGAGGGAGATGGCCAGGGCCACGAGGAGAACTCCGATGATCAGCGACCCCGCGCCGGCCGAGGTCGACAGTGCCAGGGGGATGGCGCCGAACTTCAGGTGCGCGTACGGAAAGTAGATGATGGGCAAGCCCGCTGCGAAGGTGAACAGGCCGGCCCAGAAGGGACGTCCGTCTCGCCAGGTCCTGAATTCTCGTCGGGTGGCGGTGGCGGCGACGCGCAAGTTCCGGCGCCTGCCGAATCGTTCGAAGAACACGTGGGCTTCCGTGATGTTCGGCGGGCGGGAGTACGCGGCGGGCGGGTGGGATCACACCCCGGGCGACGGCGAAGGGTGCGTGTTTTGTGACGAGGGGTCAGAAGCACTCGTGGTGGCCTTGTCTGAGCCGCACGTCGAGGTCCGGGACGTTGAACGTGGCGGCCGAGACCGCCACCGTGGTGAAGTGCACGTTGCTCAGGAAGGCCGTATCCGCCTGCTGGGCGAAGCCGTTGGGGTCGAAGAACCGGGAGTTCCTGTCCCCGCGACTGATCGGGCCCTTGCTGACCGCTCCCGCCGCCACACCGATGTCGAGGTCGTCGAAATTCGCCTGTGTGCTCGACAGGGATGTCGCGTCGAGGAACAGGTTCCTCGCCTCGACCCGCTTGCGGTCGCCGCCGGTGATCCTCAGCGTGTACGGGCCCAGCACCGGGATCGAGACCACCACGGACTGGCACAGCCCGCTGATCTCCGCGCGGCTGGCCCCGGTGACCACGACCGGCACCAGGGTGCCCTTCCTGGTCACGTCCACCATGCCGTAGATGCTCAGACCACGGACGTCCAGAGTGTCCAGGGCCACCTGGAACTTCTGGCCGGAGATGAGGAACGACGCGGCCAGTGCTCCTTGGGCCATACCGACGCCGAGGGCAGCGGCGGCCATGACGCTCGGGGCGAGAACGACGGCAAAACGCTTCCAGGAGGTCCTGCCTGCGCGGTGCAGCATCCCGTCTCCTTCCGGTCATGACGTGGGCTCGCCGATGCCAGACAGGGGTGGGCGACGCCCCTCTCCCTAGTGGCGGATCCTAGGCTTCCCGGCACGTCAACCGACGGCACGCCAGGTCGGCCGGATGGATGAATCGGTTTCCGTTGCGGCATACGGATGACACGCGACGCGGTGAGCCGTCGGTGTCTCCGATCTGCCGACCATCGCCGAGACTCGGGCCTGCGTCTTTGGGCAAGGGTCGGCTGCCGTTGCCGTGTCGCATCGCGCGGTCGGTCGGTGACGGCCGACGACGGCTTGCCGCGGGCGCCCTTACTTCATGCCCGGGGAGCCCGCCATTCCTGGCGTGACCTGCGTACGCCACTTCGCGTGGCGTGCGTGCCGATCATCGATGGCCCGGTGACGGCTGCCCAGGCACACACGTGCGTGGCCGCTCGACGAGGTGGCCACGCGTCACACCTGGATCCACGGCACGTGTGCTCCTGATCGGACTGCCGGCCCTTTGTGTGGGTTCGCTCGGCAGAACCGTGTGGGTTCGGTCAGCAGAACGCGGGCGGGATGCTCTGCTCGTACTGGAAGACGTTGCGGGGGTCGTACTTCGCCTTGATCTTGCGCAGCCGGTCGAAGTTGTGTCCCCAGTAGGCGGTCTCCCAGTCCTGCATTCCGATGTTCGGCACGTTGACGTACGCGCCGTTCACGTACGGCCGCAGTGCCTGGCTGAACTCGGCGATCCAGGTCTGGGCCTGCGGGGTGAGAGGGTCGCAGACACCTGGCTGTCCTGTACGAGTCCCCCAGCCGGCGCCGGGTTCGGAGTAGAAAAGCGCGTCGCGATGCGGGAACGCCGTGCCGCCGCGGGGGCTCTTCCTGACCGCCCCGCCGAAGGCCTGGGTGAAGAAGTTGCTGTCGTCCGTGGGGGCGTCCTGCATGAATGAGGCGATCAGGCTGATCGCTTCTTTCGGGAACGGCTTTCTGGTGAACTGCGAAAAGAACTTCCAGTTCGCGGGCTCGTCCGCGGTCGGAATCTGGAATCCCGCGTACACGTCGCCCCAGTTACCCACCTGCGTCGTGACATGGGGGTTGCCGACCGACAGAATCGGGGCCAGCAACTCGTTCGCCTCTTCCGGCGATCCTTCGGCGAGGACGGCGAAGAGCAGGATCTGGTTTCTGTGGATCTCGACCTGGGTTCCGAGGCGGTTGTCGGAGGTCGGCGCCGTACGCTGCCATGCGTCGAAGACCCCGTGCAGGTCCCCGATTCCCGCCCACGTGGCCTGCACATACGTGACGCTCTTCAGCGGCGCCGCTTTGTACGTGAGGGACGTGACGATCCCGAAGTTGCCGTTCCCCGCCCCGCGCAGTGCCCAGAGCAGGTCCGAGTTGTGGTTCAGGTCCGCCTTGACCACCTTGGCGCACTCGGCACCCGACGCGACGACGACCTCAGCCCCCACCAGGCTGTCGCAGGCCATGCCGAGGTAGCGGGTGAGGAAGCCGAAACCGCCGCCGAGCGTCGCACCCGACAGACCCACGGTGCCCTCCGTCCCGGTCGTCACCGCGAGGTCCTTCTTCGCGAGCGTGGTCACGGCCTCCAACTGGCTGAGCCCGGCGCCGACCGTCGCGATACGAGAGGCGGTGTCGATGTGGACCGACTTCAACTCGCTGATGTCGATCACGATGCCGTTGTCCACGTTGGACCAGCCCTCGAGGCTGTGGCGGCCGCTGCGCACCCGCAGCGCGACATCGTGCTGCCGCGCCCACGTCAGGGCGTTGACCACGTCCTGGGTGTTCTGGGCGAAGACGATGACCAGCGGATAGTGAGTGAAGAGCTCGTCCCAGCCCAGGCTCGCACTCGCGTACCCGGGGTCGTCGGGACGGACGATGCGGCCGGTCAGCTTCGCCGGCTTGCATTTCGCGCCCTCGGCTCCTTCGGTCGCGGCGCTCGCGTCCGCGGCTTCCGCGGCCGCGACACCCGGGAGAACCACCGCGCCGGCGCCGGCCGCCGCCGTCGCCTTGAGCAGGCCGCGACGAGAATAGTCGTGCATGGTCAGTTTCCTCTCGACCGGGCTGCGCCGGTATTCGACCGAGGCAATGGGAACCGCAGATTACAAGGGTGCCCCTGGCCGTTTTGTCCGACACGCTAATCGAGGAAGACGGGCGGCATACCGAAGGAGGGTATGCGCGAGCTGGCATGGATCAGCCTGCCGTCGATTTCGAGTATTTCGATCCTCTCAGCCCGAATCCATCGACTTGATTTCCGCAGATAAACAGACGGACGGCCCGGGTGTGAAACCCGGGCCGTCTCAGGGGCACCTTTCAGGGGCAACGCTCAGGACGAACTCAGCCGCGGTGGCTCGCTCGCGCGAGGGCGGGCACGAAGCGGAGGGCGTCGACGGTGCCCACGCCGGTGGCCATGTCGTAGCCGTTGACGGCCTTGTAGCCGGTGACGCCTTCGTAGCTGTTGTTCGTGCCGTCGTTGACGTCGACGACGCCGGCGCTCTTGTCGTGGTGGGCGGAACGCTTGGAGAGGGCGTACAGCGCCTCGTTGATGTTGCCCACCCGGTGGCCGGCCGCCTGGTCGGCGAGGGCGACGATGCCCGAGAAGAGCGGGCTGGCCTCACTGGTGCCGCCGGTGACGTCCCAGCCGGTGGCGGTCGGGTCGAAGCTGGAGTAGATCCAGGCACCGCCGTTGACCGCGGCGGCCAGCGACACGTCCGGGGTGCCGCGGCGGGCGCCGACGACGTTCTTCACACCGTTCTGGAAGGCCGGGCGGGAGAAGACGTGGGACTGGCCGCCGCCGCCCGAACCGTAGTCGTTGTAGACGCTGTCGGGCTTGACGCGCTGACCCTTGTCGTTCAGGTGGAGCTGGGTGCCGCCGATGGAGGTGACCAGCGGGTCCGAGGACGGCCAGGAGTTGACGCGCTTGTTGTAGTAGGTCTTGCCGTCCGCCTTCAGGTCGGTGGCGCCGCCGTCACCGGAGGAGGCGAGGACGGTCACGTGCTTGCGGTTCGCGTCCTCGAAGGCGTAGCGCAGCTTCTTGATGCTGGAGAAGTCGCCCTTGTCGAAACCGGGGAAGGTGTCCTCGGTGGCGCCGAAGCTCTGGCTGATGACGTCGCCGACGCCGTGGTCGATCAGGTGCTTCTCGGCGTCCATCATCTCCGGCAGACCGGTGGTGCCCTCGGTCTCCGCGACGGCCGTCTCCACCAGGACGATCTTGGCGTCCGGCGCCACGGCGTGCGCCATCTCGACGTCCAGGGTGGTCTCGCCCGCCCAGCCGGTCATGTCGGCGTTCTTGGGATCGAAGACGGGAACCTTGCCCCACTTGACCACGTTGACCTTGGTGCTGCGCAGGCCGAACTGCTTGCTGTAGACGTCGAGATCGTGCTGGACGGTCGGGGAGCCGTACGAGTCGACGATGACGATCGTGCGCCCCTTGCCCGTGATGCCCTTCCGGTACAGCGCGTTGAGGTCGTACGCGGTGCGGTACTGGAGCGGGTTGTAACAGGCGATGTGCCACTTGGCTTGGCACTGCTCGCTGGAGAGCGGGCTGGCCACGTCGCGGACGAGGGTGTGCCCGGCGATGGCCGGGACGGCCTTGGTGTGCGGTACGGCGGCAGGCGCGGCGGTGGTGACGCCGGCCAGCGGAGCGGTCGCCAGCGCGGCGACGGCGAGGGCGGCGGTGGCGGCCGTGGAGGCCGCGACGCCGCGCCCGGTACGGGATATGTGCATGAATCCCCCTGGGTGGTCCTGAGTTGCACGGAGTGGTCTCCGTGCATCTCATCGAGTGAGACATGCACAGGACAAGACCATTGAACTGTCGATGTCGAACCCTTTACCCAAACAGCACCTGCGGCGCGAACGGCCCGCTTGGCCAGCACGTTCACGGCACGCGGACCGGCTGGGCAGGCAACCGGGCGGCGATCGCCCTGGGCGCCGTCGTACCAACGCCCGTCAAGAACGCGGCGTCGGCGGCTGCAGATCGAACGCGGCGGTGTTCAACGAGCGCCGCATGGCCCGCGCGACGGGCCGCTCGACGAAGCGGTGCACGAGGTACGACAGGACGATCAAAGCGGTCACCGTGGCCACGACCAGCGCCGAGGGGTCGATCCGGCGGCCGTAGTGGTGGGCGACGCTCATTCCGATGGTGTCGTGCAACAGGTACAGCGGGAAGGTCATCGCACCCGCGACGGTCAGCCCGCGCCAGCGGATCCGACGGGTCCCGCCGAGCGCGATGGCACCCATCACCAGGAAGAACACCGTGGTCACGAGGATCAGCCAGCCGCGCCACGGCGCCCACGTGGCCCAGTTGACGCGACCGCCGTGGGGTGCCAGCAGGAAGTGCAGCGCCAGCAGCCACGACATGGCGACGATCCCCCACAGCAGCGGCGTCGGTCGGTAGCGGTGCATGAGGTAGAAGGCCATGCCCGCGATGAAGTACGGGGCGGACGTCGGGTTCACGATCAGCGTGAGCAGCGGAATGTCGGCGCTGGGCGCCAGCACCGCGGCGACCGTCCACAACCCGCAGAAGATCACCACCCGTTGGTGGGTGAGGCCCTTCCACACCACGACCGCGAACGTGAGGTAGAAGCAGAGTTCCGGCCAGAGCGTCCAGTAGACCGAGTCCAGGTTGGACACACCGAGCGGGGTCTGCAACATCGTGAAGTTCGCGAAGAGCACCCGCGGGTTGGGGTGCCCGAACGGGGTGTCGGCGAAGTAGATGACGCACGCCGACACCACGATCGCGATCCAGTACATCGGGTACAGACGGGTGACGCGTGAGATGAAGAAGTCACGCGGGGTGCGCCCCCACGCGCTCATGCAGATGACGAAGCCGCTGATCAGGAAGAACAGGTCGACGCCGAGCCGTCCGAAGGCGAAGTAGGCGTGCGCCTGCGGGAAGGTGCTCTGGTACGGGCGGCCCCAGACGAACGCCATCGCCCCGGGGGTCTGGCCGACGAAGTGGAAGAGGACCACCGACAGCGCCGCCAGGAATCGCAGCCCGTCCAACGCGGCGAGCCGGTCCCCGCGGGCGCCCCGCCTGACCGGGATCACCCGTGGCGCGGGGGCCGCCCGCGGCAACGGCGCTTCCTCCGCGACCGCTCCCTCGAGCCCCTGTCTCGTGGCCACACCGGCCAGTCCCCTGCGATCATCCGCCTGGGTCATGCGCCCCCCGTTCCAGGGTCTTCCTTCTCTTTCGGACAGGCCGCGGAAGCCCCCGATCACATGCCCGACGGTCCAATGACAAGGTTGCCGGATTTGTGCCCTTCAGGCGGGGATGACGGCGCCGCCGAGGCCCACGGATGGCGCGTACCCAATGCCCACCGCGCGATTCGGGCCTGTCGGTGTGAGCCAGGCCTCACACGACGGGAGGCGGGGGCTGTGACGTGCGGAATCTCGCTTCGGGCTCGTCGAGCGAGGCGCCCGTGTACACCGCGAACGAAGGCGGGGCTGCGCGGGTCGGGAGTGAAACGTCGGACGAAGGTTCTGGAGCAGGCCTTCTACAGCAGGCCCAGGTCGCCGAGTTCCTTGTGGAGGTCGGCGCGTGGGTTGTCGGGGCGGGGCTGGAGGGCCGCCCGGGTGGTCGGGGCGGTGCCACCGCCGGCGTGGGTGTCCTTGGCGGGCCGGGGGCGCCGGTCCCGGAAGAGCCAGGCCCCGACCAGGCCGCCGATCAGGCCGCCGAGGTGTCCCAGCCAGCTCACCCCCGGCGTCCCGGGCACCGCCACGGTGAGCAGGTAGGCGAAGGAGGCCGCCATGACGACACCGATCAGCGTGTCGATCAGATGCCGGTCGAAGAGCCCGCGCACCACGACATAGCCGAAGTACCCGAAGATCAGGCCGCTGGCGCCGACCGTGTCCACGTTGCCCCGCTCGAGGAACCAGACCGTGACGCCGCTGGTCACCACGATGAGCAGGCTCAGCCCGAGGAAGCGGACCACCCCCCGGTAGGCGGCGAGGAATCCGAAGACGAACAGCGGTCCCGAGTTGCTCTCGATGTGTGCCCAGTTCCAGTGCAGGAAGGGTGCGGTGAGGATGTTGGGCAGCGTGCCGATGTCGCCGGACACCACTCCGTAGTCCCGCGAGAGTGCGTAGTGGTCGGCGAAGTTCGCGAGCTGCGCCAGCCAGACCAGCGCCAGGAACCCGAACATCACGAAGAACGCCTTCCGCGCCTCCGCGATCATCTCCTCGGGACCCATCGGCCCCGTACCGACCCGATCCCGTTCCGCCCCGCCCATGGCACGCTCCCCTCCCCGGCGGATCCGCGTCCGCTCCACGCCCACACCCCCAGAATGCCAGCAGCCACCGGGGCCCGGATCCCAACGGTCGGGGCCAGATTGTTGACGATTTTGTGTACCCATCCTACGGTCGGTAACCATCTCCCAGGAGAGCGGAGAGCTCGAGGAAGCCCGAGACGCTCCAGGAGCTCGAGACCGAAGGAGTACGTACGTGTCCCCAGCTACCGGCAGTGCCAAAGGCAGCGGCGCCGCGGCCAAGGAGCAGGCCCTCGTCGCGCTGCGCAGGGCCATCCTCGCCGGTGACATGGTGCCAGGACAGCGACTGGTCGAGGCCGAGTTGGCCGAGCAGTTCGACGTCACACGGGCCAGCGTGCGGGCCGCGCTGGTCGATCTCGCCGCCGACGGCCTGGTGGAGCGGATCCGCAACCGCGGGGCCCGGGTCCGTACCGTGTCCGTGAGCGAGGCGGTGGAGATCTACGAGTGCCGCATGGTGCTCGAGGGGCTGTGCGCGGCCAAGGCCGCCGAACGGGTCACCGATGCGCAGATCACACAACTCCTCGCGCTCGGCGAGCAGTTGCACGCCGCCGTCCAGGCCGCCGAGCCCCTGAAGTACTCCGAGCTCAACCGCCAACTGCACGACCTCGTCCGGGACATCTCCGGCCAGGACACCGCCGCCGAACTCCTCACCCGCCTGAACGCCCAGATCGTCCGCCACCAGTTCCGGCTGGCCCTGCAGTCCGGGCGCCCCCAGGTCTCCCTGGGCGAACACCTCGCCCTCGTCGAGGCCATCGCCGCGCGTGATCCGCAGCGCGCCGAGGCGGCCGCCCGTGCTCATGTGGCCAGCGTCATCGAGGCCCTGCGCGCCGTCGAGGGGTCCGGGACGGGCAGGGCCTGACCTCCGGGGGACGGTCAGGCTCTCGGCCGCAGGGGCGACCGAGAGTCGGGCCGGCGTTCCTCACGCCCGCCCGACCACCCCGCGAACGGGTCAGTTCTGGTACGTCTTGTTGCGGCCGGGGCCACCGGACAGGAAGTCCTTGCCGGCGCCTCCGTGCAGGACGTCGTTGCCGCTGTTGCCGTACAGCTTGTCGTCGCCCGCGCCGCCGTACAGGGTGTCGTTGCCACGGCCGCCCTGGAGCAGGTCGCGGCCCGCGTTGCCGTACAGCTTGTCGTTGCCGTCGTCGCCGAACAGCGAGTTGTCGCCGCTCGTGCCCGACAGGCTGTCGTCGCCCGCGCCACCGTGGCACTCGGCGCTGCAGTTGACGAGGGTGTCGTTGCCCGCGCCACCGTTCGCGCCCTCGTCGTAGACCCCGCCGCCGCCGGAGAGACGGTCGTTGCCGCCCTGGCCGTAGAGGACGTCGACGCCGTGGCCGGTCAGGGTGTCGTTGCCCGGCCCGCCGTAGATCCTCGTGTAACCGCCGCTGGTGTTGCTGGTCGTCGCGGTGTCGTTGCCGTCGCCGAGGTCGACGATCAGGGAGTCGAGATCGGACGCCGAGGTGTTGGGCTCGGTCACCGTGCAGACGGCCTTGGTGTCGTCGCCGCCGGCCGGGCGGACGCAGCCCGCGCCGAGGGAGATCCTGACGGTGTCGTCGAAGGTGTAGATGAAGTCGCTCAGCTGGGAATCCGGGTCGAACGCACCGAGCGCCCAGGAGATGGACAGGTGGTTCGTCTGACCGGCGGCCGCCGTGTAGAACAGCTTCTGGCCGACGACGACCGCGGTCGCGCTCCTGGCGGGCGCGGCCTGTGCCGCGGGGGCGGCGAGGGTGACGGCCACGGCGGCGGTGGCGAGCGCCAACGCCCTCGGCAGAGCGGTGATGCGGCGACTGAACATGGTGGGTTCTCCTCCACGGGGCCCGATGGGCCCAACGGGGCCCTGGGGGCCGATGAGGTCCGCGCGTGAGTCCGTGCGCGTGTGGTCATCCCGTTCGACGACGTCCTCCACGGGGGAGTTGTGGCTCCGGTCGTACAACTTTTCGGCGTTCAGAGGGAGTTCACTTCTGGTTGCTTCTGTTGTGGTGTGGACACTTCCGGGCGTTGGCGGGAGCCCGAGATCAGCAGCGTCGCGGCGATCGAAGTGATCGCCATCACCGTCATCGCCGTTCCGGGCGAGGTGAGTTGGGCGACCGATCCCGCGAGCGCCGCGCTCACCCCCTGCATCGTGAGCATGCCCGAGGAGTGCAGTCCCAGGGCATGTCCGCTCAGCTCGTCCGGGGTCAGGGCCATCAGGCGTTCCTGCTGGATCAGACTCGCCCCGAAGCCGACCGAGGCGAGGGCGACCGCGCCCGCCGCCACCGCCACTCCCGGCCGCAGCGCGAACAGCAGATAGGGCGTCGCCAGGAGCAGCAGGAACGGGATGCCCAGGCGACCGCGGACCGCGGGCGGGACGAAACGGCCCGTCGTCACATCGCCCACGAACATGCCGAACGCCGCGAAGGCGAAGAGCAGACCCGCCCGGTCCGGGGCGTACGACACGTACAGGGACTCGCAGCCGACGATCAGACCGTTCGGGATCCACAGGAGCAGGTACGTCGTCCGGCGCGGGCGCGAGGACCACAGCACCGCGTTGGTACGCCAGGTCTGCGCGATCGAGGGGCGGCCGGTGGCCCGCGGCGCCCGGCGGGTCATGCCGAAGCGGGTGATCAGGGCCGCCGCGAGATACAGGACCGCCGCGCCCGCCAGCGTGGTCCTCGGCGAGAGCACCGCCACCAGGACGCCGCCCGTCGCGTAACCCGTGATCTGCGTGAGGCCGTTCGCCATGTTGAAGACCGAACGGCCCAGCAGATAGCCGTCCTTGGACAGGATCTCGTTCAGCAGACCCCAGCGGACACCGCCGCCGAGGGACGAGACCAGACCGAGGACGGAGATCAGGAGGAACAGCCCCCACACCGGAAGGCCCGGCGTCACCATCACCGCCGTACCGACGGCGAAGGACAGGGCGATGCCCGTCATCGTGGCGCGCGGCGCCAGCCGGTCCGCCGCCGACAGCAGGGTGGTCGCGCCGACCACCTGGGCGAGCTGCGGCCCGAACATGCTCACCGCCGACAGCAGCGGCGAGTCCGTCGCCCTGTACACCAGCGTCCCGACGGCCAGGCCGGCGATCGTCGAGGCCGCCGAGTTGAGCGCGGAGGACAGGAAGAGAGGGGTGAACTCCCGGGTGCGGAAAAGGTCGGAGTAGCTGCGCATGCGCGGAGTCTCGGGTGGCGCCCGGCGTGGTCGTTATTGTTTCGCGGAGAAGCGAAACCACGCGGGGCCATGGCCGGCGGGAGAGAAGCGGCGGGAGGTGCGGATGGGCTGGTGGCAGATCAACGCCGACACCCTCGCCCGCACCCGTTTCGTGCTCTCCCCGCTCGCCGAGACCTTCGCCGCCGTCAAGCTGTTGCACGCGGGGACCGCCGCGCACCCCGGGGAGCGGGCCTGGCTCGACGCCCACCTGCCCGCGTACAAAAGGCGGCTGTCCGGTGACCCCGTCACCGCGCTGCTCATACGGTCCGGGCTCGGGCGGAACTGGATCGCCGACTTCCTGACACCGACGCCGCGCGGCGAGGCCGACTTCGAGGAGGAGGTCGCCCGGGTGCGGGAGGCGTCGGCGGCGGACGCGCGGGCCCATCTCACCGTCTCCCTCGCGGGGCCGCTGCCCGCCGCCCTGCACCGCGACGACCTCCCGGAGCGCGCCGCGGACCTGCTCACCCACGTCTGGACCGAGGCCGTACGCCCCTACTGGGACCGGCGGCGGCGCGTCCTGGAGGCCGATGTCGTCGCCCGGACCGCGCGGTTGAGCCAGGGCGGCTGGGCGGCGGCCCTCGACGCGCTGCGGCCGGGCACGCGCTGGCTCGGCGACAACCGGCTGCAGGTCAATCTCCACGAGTACCCGCCGCGCGAGATCTCCGGCGCCGAGCTGGTGTTCGTACCGATCACACCGCAGCGGCACGGCTGGGTGTCATGGGAGGAGCCGGACCGGTACGCCGTCGTCTACCCCTGCTCGGGCGTGCTCGCCGACACCGGTCCCGAGGCCGTGCCGGAGAGCCTGGGCGCGCTGCTCGGGCCTGCCCGCGCCGGGGTCCTCGTCCTCCTCGACTCCCCCATGAGCACGACCCAGTTGGTGGCCCTGACCGGGCAGGGTCTCGGCTCGGTCGGACGCCATCTGAAGGTGCTGCTGGACGCCCGGCTGGTACGGAGGGGGCGGGCCGGGCGGTCGGTGCTGTACTCCCGTACGCCCGCCGGGGAGGTACTGGTGAAGGCCCAGCGGGAGTAGGCACGGAGGGGCAGGCACCCCGGGTCACCGGTTTCCCGGACTACTGGTGCCGCTGGATGCGCGGGGCGCCGGTCACCGACATCATCAGCGAGTACAAGGACGTGGACGCCGTGATGAAGAGGCGGTTGTTCTTGGGGCCGCCGAAGGTGAGGTTGGAGACCCTCTCGGGGATCAGGAGCCGGCCGATGAGGGTGCCGTCGGGGTCGTAGCAGTGCACCCCGTCGTCCAGGGCGGCCGCCCACAGCCTGCCCTCGTCGTCGAAGCGGATGTTGTCGAAGTGGACACCACTCTTTGCTTCTGCGAACGTTTTCCCGTCCGTGAGGGTGCCGTCGTCGCGTACGTCGAAGACGCGGATGCGGGCGGCGCGGGAGTCGGAGACGTACAGCTGCCGTTCGTCGGGCGAGAAGACGACGCCGTTCGGCCCGTCGAAGCCGTCCGCGGCGAGCCGTACCTCGCCGGTAACCGGGTCGAGGCGGTAGACGTGACACGCGCCGATCTCCGACTCGGCCCGGTGGCCCTCGTAGTCGCTCAGGATCCCGAAGTCCGGGTCGGAGAACCAGACCGAACCGTCCGACCGTACGACCGCGTCGTTCGGGCTGTTGAGCCGCCTGCCGTCGTAGCGGTCGGCGAGGACGGTGACCGATCCGTCGTGCTCCGTCCGGGTCACCCGGCGGTTGCCCTGCTCGCAGCTGATCAGGCGGCCCTCGCGGTCCAGGGTGTTGCCGTTGGTGTTGCCCACGGGGGTGCGCAGGACGCCGACCGTGCCGGTGGGCTCGTCCCAGCGCAGGATGCGGTCGTTGGGGATGTCGCTCCAGATCAGCTGGCGCCAGGCGGGCACGTACAGCGGGCCCTCGGCCCAGCGGGAGCCGGCGTGGAGGATCTCCAGCCTGCCGTCGCCGTTCGTGCAGCGGCCGGTGACGAATCGGTCGTCGAGTACCTCGTAGATGCCCTTGATCGTGTTCGCTGTGGTCACGTTCGCGACCCTACCGAGCGGAAGGGGACGTGGCCGGGCGGACGCCGAGCGCATGCCGGGCGGACGCCGGGCGGACGCGGGGCGGAAGACGGGCGGCGGCCGGGGCGACATCAAGCGGAGTTAGCATCCGTTTATGACTACTGACAGTTCAAGCAGTTCCGTGCTCGACGTCCAGATCGACTCCCTCCAGGGCGGCACCGCGGACCTCGGGCAGTACCGCGGCCAGACCGTGCTCATCGTGAACGTGGCCTCCAAGTGCGGGCTGACCCCGCAGTACGCGGGGCTGGAGCGGCTGCACGAGCGGTACGCGGGGCAGGGCTTCACCGTGCTCGGTGTGCCCTGCAACCAGTTCATGGGGCAGGAGCCCGGCACCTCCGAGGAGATCGCCGAGTTCTGCTCCGCGACCTACGGCGTCACCTTCCCGATGACCGAGAAGGTCGAGGTCAACGGGGACGCGCGGCACGAGCTCTACCAGCGTCTCGTGAACACCGCCGACGGCGAGGGCCACACCGGTGACATCCGCTGGAACTTCGAGAAGTTCCTGATCGGGCCGGGTGGAGACGTGGTGGCGCGGTTCTCGCCGCAGACCGAGCCGGAGTCGGCGGAGGTCGTGGCGGCGGTGGAGAAGGCGCTCGCGTAACTCCGGGTTCCGCTCCGGAAAGCCGTGGGTTGACCTTGCCCCTGGGGCAGGGAGCAGCGTCCTGTGTCACCGGGCGGAAGGCGCCCGGTGACGGAGGATGGGCTCGTGCGACAGGAACTGCTCACGATCGGCGCGTTCGCCGCCCGCGCGCGGCTCTCGCCGAAGGCGCTTCGGCTGTACGACCGGCTCGGACTGCTCGCTCCGGCCCATGTCGACGAGGTCAGCGGATACCGCTACTACCGCGCCGACCAGGTCGAGCGCGCCCGGCTGGTCGCGCTGCTGCGGCAGCTCGACATGCCGCTCGCGCGGATCGCCGAGGTGGTGGAGGTCGGGGCGGCGCAGGGCGCCGTGCTCCTCGCCACGTACTGGGCGGATGCCGAGGCGCGGTTCGCTTCACAGCGAACGCTCGCCGAGTACCTCCGTGGACGGCTGTCCGGGAGGAGTACCGAGATGTACGGGAAGTTCGTAATCGAGACGGTGGATGTGCCGGAGCGGGTCGTGCTGACGGAGAAGCGGCACACGCTGGCGGATGAGCTGCCGGTCTGGATTCCGGCCTCGCTGGCGCGGCTGGAGGACGGGGCGCGGGAGTGCGGTGGGACGACCGGCTCGCCCTTCGTCGTCTATTACGCCGAGGTCAGCATGGAGAGTGACGGGCCCGCCGAGTCGTGCGTGCCGGTCGCCGACGAGGAGGCTGCGCGGGCGTGGGCCGAGAAGCGGGGGCGGGCGTCGGGGATCGGGGTGCGGGTGGAGCCGGCGCGGCGGCTCGCGTACGCGCGGATCACCAAGGCGCAGGTGGCTCATCCGCAGATCATCGCCGCGTTCGAGGCGGTCGAGGCATGGATCGGGGAGCGGGGGCTTTCGTACGACGGTCCCTGCCGCGAGGTGTACTTCGCGGACTGGGATGCGGCGGGGCCGGAGGACGCGGTGTGTGACGTGGCGTTTCCGGTGAGGTGAGGTGAGCGGCGGGGCGGGACCGGGAACTTTCTTCGCCCCCGCCGCCCCTACCCGTCCCATCCCCAACCTGGGGGCTCCGCCCCCAGACCCCCATCGGCCTGAACGGCCTCGTCCTCAAACGCCGGACAGGCTGAAGATGCGGGCCGGGGTGGGTGGGCCATCGACCTCGCCCTGAAACACCGACCGAGCCCGGACTTTCAGGCGCGGGGGGATGCGCCTGGGGGCGCGGGAAACTGCGCGACCAGCCCCCACCGGCCCACAGACGAAGAACCTCCGGCAGGCGGAGGACGTGGGGCGCAGCCCCACCCCTAGGGGCGCGGGGAACTGCGCGAGCAACCCCCACCGGGCCGCAGACGAAGATGCATCCGGGGTGGAGCCCCGGTCCCAGGGGGGCGGGGGGCCGGGCCGGTCGGCATGTCCGTCAGGTCAGCGGAGTTCCTCGGGGCACGGGGTTCCCCGGGGGAGTTGGTACGGGGCCGCCAGGCGGTAGGTGCCGGGGGCGGGGGCAAGGAGCTCGGTCCACTTGTCGCCGGAGGCGTTCTCCGCGGTCTCCATGAGGCAGCCGTTGAGGTTGTCGTACGTCTTCGGCGTACCCTCCGCACGGTGCTTGGACTTCTGCGTCTCCTGCGGAGCCTTCACGCTCTTGCCCTTGGCGTCGACGAGCCCGAGCCACGGGGAGTACGGAATGCGGATGAGAACGCGGCCCGCCTTCTTCACCTCGATGATCAGCTCGCCCTGCTCCGCCCGGTCGACGACGGCCGGCGGATCGGCCAGCGGCGTGGGATCCGTGACCGAGAAGAGCTGCCAGTTCGCGTCGCCCCAGACCTGGCGGAGGTAGGGCATGCCGCGCTGGACCAGCCGGCGCTCGCGTTCGCCGCCGTCCCCGTCCGGTTCGCCCTTGGGCAGCACCACGTAGTGGACGGCCCAGCGCTGCAGCCACTCGTGGTAGTTCGCGGAGTTGAGGGTGTCGTCGTAGAAGAGCGGGTTGCGCTCCATGTCGGCCTGGCGGTTCCAGCCGCGGGCGAGGTTCACGTACGGCGCGAGCGCGGACGCCTCGCGGTGGGAGCGGGCGGGGACCACCTCCACGCGGCCCTTCTCCGCACCGACGACCTGGAGCTGGTTCACCAGCGGAGCGAGCTCGCGGGCCCAGGACGCCGCCGGTGTCGTATGGATGATGTCGTCGACCGACTTGAAGCCGATCCACCCGACGAATCCGGTGAAGGCGAGGACGGTCACGTACCACTTGCGTGACTTCGGCACGGTGAAGGGGAGCGCGGCGAGCAGCACGACGCCCTCGAGCAGCATCGCGAGGCGGGTGATGTTCGAGCCGATCTGCGAGCTGATCAGCCACACGAGGAGCACGGCGAGTCCGTACACCGCCGCCGTGATCCGGACCGTCTTCCACTCCTTGGGAACGAGCGCGAAGACCAGCCCGGCGGAGATCAGCGGCAGCGAGGCAGAGCCGAAGGACATCGGCTGGGTGCCGGAGAAGGGGAACAGCCAGGCCGAGAGCGCGACGACGACGGTCGGCGCGATGCCGAGCGCGTACGCGCCGGGGCGGCGTTTCTGGAGGAAGAGGGCGACCGCGACCAGGCCCACGAACAGCCCGGCCACCGGCGAGGCGGCCGTCGCCAGTGCGGCGAGCGGCGCCGCGCACAGGGCCTTCGCCCAGCGCTTGTAGCGCCAGCGGTACGGCCAGCAGAACACCACGGCCGCCGCGGCGAGCCCGAAGACCATGCCGAGGCCGTACGTCACCCGCCCCGACACCGCGTTGCAGATGAGCGCGAAGACGCCCGCGAAGGCCGGCGCCAGCGGCTGCCGTATCGCACGGCTGCGGATGAGGATCATCGTCAGCAGGCCCGCCGAGATCGTCCCGGCGATCATCATCGTCGTACGGACGCCGAGGACCGACATCAGATACGGCGACACCACGCTGTACGACACCGGGTGCATACCGCCGTACCAGGCGAGGTTGTACGCCGAGTCCGGGTGTCGTCCCACGAACTCCGCCCAGGCGTCCTGCGCCGCGAGGTCTCCGCCACTGTTCGCGAAGGTGAAGAACCAGACGACGTGCAGGAGGCCCGCCACGACGGTGACGAAGGCGACGGGGTGGCGCAGGGCGAAGGCCTTGAGGCGGGTACGTCGGCCCTGCGTCCCGGACTCCGACACCTTGGACTCCGACGTCTTGGACTCCGGTGTCACGGGCTCCCGCGGCTCGTCGTCCGTGAGGCCGTCGTCAACGAGGTCGTCGGTGGCGTGCGCGGGCAGCCGTATTCGCGAGCCCGGTCCGCGATCCGGCTCAGGACCTGGTCCAGGGCCAGGATCGGCGTCGTCGGCGTGTGTCGGCTCCGCTGTCGCCACTGCAAGGCTCCCGTGTCCCGTTTTCTCGTGTTCGGCCCGGGACCCGCGGCCCGCGACCTGCCCCGATCTCGCGACGCTAGCACGCACCCCGCCGGGCAGCTCCCGGGTGGGGCGCCCCGACGGGGTGCGGTGCGTTCGTGCCGCGCTCACGGCGGGCTCATGGCGCGTTCACATGGCGTTCGGGGCGCTTCCGGCGTACGGGGGATACGCCCCCTGCCGGAAGCGTGCCCCACTCGTACGCCCGTACCCGTACCCGTACGCCCGCACCCTCCCGCGTACGTCCGCTCAGCTCACTGTGTACGGCCGCTCAGCTCACGCGGGTCAGCTTGGCGCCGAAGCCCGGCTCGGCGAGGTCCTTCTGGAGCTCGACGGGAACCTGCACGGCACTGCTGCTGCCGCCGTCGCCCACGGTGAGCGAGCCCACCTTGGTGCCGGCCTTCGCGGAGTGCGGCAGCTCCGAGGAGACGAAGGACAGCTTGACCTTGAGTCCGGCCCAGCCGACCGCCGTGACGTCCTTGGTGATCACGACCGGCGTACGGCCGCCGAGCCCGTCGTCGACGTAACCGACGACATCGCCCTTCTTCAGGATCGTCGCGGACTTCAGCGAGGCCTGCGCGGCGCGGATCAGCTTGTCGCCCGCGGCCAGGGCGCCGCCGAGGATGGTGTTGTCACTGCCGCCGGGGCCCTGGCTGATCACCGCGCCGACGATGGTCCGCACCTCGCCGCCGATCTCCTTGGTCGCCGCGAAGACGAGGTTGCCGCCGGCCGCGGTGGTGGTGCCCGTCTTGATGCCGATGACGTTGTTGGAGCCGACGAGGTGGTTCCAGTTGCTGTGCCGGGTGCCCTTGTAGTCGGTGTACTCCATCATCCGGGCGACCTCGCGGAAGGAAGCGTCCTTCATCGCGGCCTTGGCCAGCTTCACCTGGTCCGCGGCCGTGCTCACGGTCGTCTTCGTCAGGCCGGACGGGTCGGTGTACGTCGTGTTCGTCATCCCGAGGTCCTTGGCGGCGGCGTTCATCTTGGCGACGAAGGCCGTCTCGGAACCGGCGTCCCAGCGGGCCAGCAGCCGGGCCACGTTGTTCGCCGACGCGATCAGGACGCCCTCCAGGGCCTCCTTCTGAGTGATGGTGTCGCCCGCGTGCACGTTGACCGTCGACTCGTCGCCGGCGTCCGACTGGTCCTGGGCCTTCTGGTCCACCTTGATCTTCGCGCCGTCGCCGGACTTGATCGGGTGGTCGCGCAGGATCAGGTACGCCGTCATCACCTTGGCGACGCTCGCGATCGGCGCCGCCTTCTGCGCGCCGGACGTGCCGAACGAACCGATGCCCTGGACGTCGAGCGCGCCCTGCCCGGAGGACGGCCACGGGATGGAGGCGTCGCCGCCGCCGAAGGTGTAGCTGGACTCGGCGGTGAGGTCGAGCGTCGGGGTCGGCAGCGGCCGGAGCGACTGTGCGACCGCAAAGATGACCGCGAGCAGCAGGACCAGCGGCGTCCAGATCTTCACCCGCCGCGCGAGCGTCCGTACCGGGGTCTGCGGGGGCGGGGGCGTGTTCGTCAGCTCGGCCAGCAGGTCCAGCGGCGGCTTCGGCGGCAGCGGCTGCTGCGTGGTGCGCTCGGGGCCGACCTGCGGGAGGGCGGCGGTGGCGTCGGCGGGGGCCACCTTGGTCGGCGAGGAGGAGGCGGAGGGAACGGGCGGGGTCGCGGTGGTCTTCGGCTTCACCCTCGACACGGGTTCGTCGAGGGGCTTGAGGGCCACGAATTTGCTGGTGCGCTCGGACGGGGACTCGGGCTTCGGCCGGTCCGCCTTGGACTGGTCGGCCTTCGACTGCTCGACCTTGGGCTGCTCGGCCTTCGGCTGGTCCGCGGGCTTGTCGGTGGCCGGCTTGGCACCGCCCAGCTTGAGCATGGTGGTGGGCTGGTCCACCGCCGGGCGCTTCGGCGCCTTGAAGATGGCGGTGGGCTGGTCGACGGGCGGCTCGGGCGCGTCGTCGGTGTCCGGGGCGTCCTTCGCGGACGGCGAGTCGTCGGCGGATGCCGAACCGTCGGCGGGCGGCGTGTCCTTGGAGTCCTTCTGCGCCGCCGAGTCCTCGGAGTCCTTGGCGTCCTTGGCGTCCTCGACGTCCGAGGAGGCCTCGGGGCTCGCGAAATCTTCGAGACCTTCGGAGTCTGCGGAGGTCTCGGAGGTCTCGGAGGTCTTCTCCGCGGTCTCCTCCGAGGGCTCAGACGTCTCGGACGCGTCCTCCGGAGAGCTCTTCGCCTCAGCCGGCTTCGCGTCCTCGGTCTCGGACTTGGTCTCGGCCTCGGTCTCGGACTCGGACTCGGGCGCCGTCTCGGACTCGGGCGCCGTCTCGGACTCGGCGTCCGACGTGGACTTCGCGTCCGTCTTCGGCTCGGCGTCGGCATCGGTGTCGGCGTCATCCGCCACCGTGCCCTCGGCCTCAACTTCACCCTCGGACGCGGACTTGGCGTCAGAGTCCGCGTCGGAAGTGGAACCGGAGTCGGAGTCGGAGTCGGAGTCGTCATCAGCGGCGGCATCGCTGTCGGCACCGGCGTCGGCGTCGGACCCAGAAGCCGACTCCCCGTCAACCTCGCCCGCAACCCCAGCCGCAGCCTCAACCTCGGCCTCAACCTCGGCCCCAGCCTCGGTCTCAGCCTCGGCCCCGGTCCCGGCCTCCGCCGCCGTACCGGCCTTCTCCGCGCCCTTGGAGGCCTTGTCGGGGCCCTCCGGGCCCTTGGAGGCTTCCGGAACCTCAGACTCCCCCTCAGGGGCCTCCTCGTCCGCCCCTGCGACCCAGGCGGCCACGGCCTCGCGCAGTCGCGCGTCCTCCCCGGGACCGGGACCCTTCCCTCCGGACCCGGCGGAACCTTCCGCCAACGCCCGCGTCGAGAACACCGCCGTCGCCTGATCCACCCTCACCGTGGCGGCCCGTTCGCGGGCCACCGCCAGACGGGGGTCGGCCGCCGCCGCCGCGGCGGCCCGGTTCGGGCCCGCAACCGCGGCCGGGGTCCCCGGCGTCGCTTCTGCCGACGATGCCGACGCCTCGTGCTGCTTCGACCTGTCGGGGGACTCGCCCGCCACCGATGCCTCCTCCGTGCGCCACCCACCGGGCGCCCAACGAACCGTGAACCCTTGACCCGCCGCCCGGACATCGCTGTCCGAACCATGTACCAGTGTCCTGTGTGCGGGCTTAACCCCTGCGGTAGACGAGAACGACATACCTGCTGGTTCCATCACGAACCGGTCAGGCGCTCTCGACAGACCAATGTGAGAGGGGTCACCCTGTCATTCATCCACGCGGGGAGGCATGGATGGGCAGGAGCCGCAGAACTCTTCCGGAAGAGCTTCTGCTGCTGGCGTTGGACCCGACCACGGGTACCACTGCACAGCCGCAGTCGCTCGACCTCGGTCTGGCCGGAGCACAGCTAGTAGAGCTGGCGCTGGCCGGACGGATAGCCCCAGACGGGGATCGTATCGCCGTGGTGCAGCCACGGCCGACAGGAGATCCAACACTGGACTGTGCGTTGGAACTGCTTCGCCGACGCGGAGCACCCGTACGCGCGGTCAACTGGATTGGCGGACCCCGACTGGGGCTGCGCCAGACCTATCTCTCGCATCTGGAGAGGTGCGGCATGGTCCATGCCGTGGCCGGCCAGATGTGCGGGGTGCTTCCGACGACTCGCTACCAAGCGACGGACACGGAGATCAGCCGGGAGATCAAGTCCCGGCTGGACAGCGCGATCCGCACCGGCGTACCGCCGGACCCGCGGACCGCGGCGCTCGCCGCGCTGGCCCATGCGGTCGGTCTCGGCAAGCACCTGTATCCGGGCAACGAGGGACGCTCGTCCCGCTCCCGGCTACGGGACCTGATCAGGCATGACCCCATGGGCGGCCTCGTGGCCCACGCGGTCATGGACGTTCAGAACGGTGTGGGTGCACAGCCACGCCGCAACCCGGCACCGGCAGGCCGTCCGGCCACCGCCGGAGTCAGGTCCGCACCGGAACCCGCCCGCGGTGTTCCGATGCAACCGCGCCACGGTTCCATGGCGCGCGCCGTGGTCCACTGAGCCGCAGTCCCACGGCGCCACCAGGCACCGTACGCACCACCACGCACAACAGCACCGCCACGCACCACAAAGAGCACCGCCACGCACCGCCGGCACGACCTCAGCGCCGCACCGCAGTCCCCAAGACCCGGTTCGGGAGCCGCTGGCTCGCGCGGGGCGGTGGGGCCGTACGTCCGGACGACGACACGGCCCCACCGCCCCGCGCGGCCGCATTTCACGGGCGCCGCGCATATGCGGACGGTACGAGTGAAGGCGACGTACACGTACGCGATCCGCGTAATATCCACGCCAGATCTCCGAACCGGCGTGTACCCAGCGCATATCCGGTGTTTTCCAGCGGTAGAACGCACCTTGGTGGCAGTCTGCTCAACAGCAGATACGCAAAGTAGAGGCCCGCAGCCGGAGGTGCACGTCCCGTGGCGTCAAGTGTCAATCCCACCGTCCGGCGACGCCGGCTGGGCCAGGAGCTGCGTCGGCTCCGCGAGCTCAAGGGCATGACGGCCGAAGAGGTCGCCGAGCGGCTGCTGGTCTCGCAGTCGAAGATCAGTCGGCTGGAGAACGGACGGCGCAGTATCAGCCAGCGTGACGTCCGCGATCTGTGCGGGGTCTACGAGGTCGAGGACCACCGGATCGTCGATTCGCTGATGCAGATGGCCAAGGACTCGCGCCAGCAGGGCTGGTGGCACTCCTTCGGCGACATCCCGTACAGCGTCTACATCGGGCTGGAAACCGACGCCGCGTCACTTCGCGTCTACGATCCCCAGGTCGTCCCGGGTCTCCTGCAGACCCGGCCGTACGCCGAGGCTCTGATCGCGGGCGCGCTGCCGGAGACCGCTTCCGCCGACATCGACAAGCGCGTCCAGGTCCGGCTGCGCCGACAGGAACGTATCTCCGCCCCGGAGAACCCGCTTCGGCTGTGGACCGTCCTCGACGAGGCCGCCCTGCGCCGCGTCGTCGGCAACCGCTCCCTCATGCGCGACCAGCTGGAACACCTCGTCGAACAGTCCCAGCTCCCGCACGTCACCGTGCAGGTGATCCCCTTCGACATGGGCGCGCACCCGGGCCTCAACGGGCAGTACGCGATCCTGGAGTTCCCCGACGCGGCCGACTCCAGCGTGGTCTACATCGAGGGCGTCACCAGCGACCTGTATCTGGAGAAGGCGAACGACGTCCAGAAATACAGCGTGATGTACGAGCATCTGCGGGCACAGGCCCTGAACGTGGAGCAGTCGCGGCAGTTCATCGCGGACATCGCCAAGGAGTACGCGCGCTGACGCGCACCCCGGAGAACGGGCCCCCAGCGGGAAAGTGCCGCAGAGTACACCCTCACCGCTCCTGGGCGGAAGACTCCACTGGTATATGCCACCCGGTCGAGTGAACGGCCACTTCGCCCGCCGATGTTGGCGAGTAGCGTCGATCACGCCATCGAGCAACAACGTTGGCGCAAACCGCACGGCGAGTTCCGTAGCGAACCCGTCGTGCGGTGACAGCAACTCTCAACAACTGGCTATCCGGAGCGAACATGGCAATCCAGCAAGGCGCCACGGACACGTGGACCAAGTCCTCCTACTCCACCGGCAACGGCGCATGTGTCGAGGTCAAGTCCCCGGTTCTCGCGGCGATGGCCGTACGGGACTCCAAGGTCCCCGCGGGCCCCACGCTGGCGTTCCCCGCGAACTCGTGGAACGCCTTCGTGGCCGAGGTCAGCCGGGGGGCTTTCGACCTCGCCTGATGCGTCGACACCTGCATCCACCACCACCACAACTGCACCGACCAACCGCATACGCACCACCGAAATAGCCCTCTCGACTGGCCCGCCGTCCTGGCCGAGGGGGCTATCCCCTTTTTTGGCTCGGTTCGCCTCCGGGGCGCAGCTCACTCGCCGTAGGGCGCCGCCTGTTCAGCGCAAGGTGTCCACGTAGCGATCTGTTCCCGGCACCGTGGGGATGAAGGGGGCCACCAGCTCCACCTTCCCCAAGCCCCCTTCCGCCACCGCCTCCTCCAGTCCGCCGAAGTGGTCCTCCCAGCACTCCCTCGGGTCCGTCTCCAGGAACCACAGGAGGGTCAGCCGGGTGTCGACGCCCTCGACCTGCTTCACATACGTCATGCGGTCGCCGGGGAGCGGGGTGGGGCGGAAGACGGTCACCATCGCGGCCGGGGAGCCCGCCAGGCGCCGGGGGAGGTGGCGGGCGCGCAGCCACTCCAGCAGTTCCGCGCGCCGGTCGGCGGAGTCGGCGTCGACGACCTGGAGGACGAGGCCCGCGTAGGGGTGGTCCAGGGCGTGGAAGTCGCGGGGGCCGGCGGCGCCGTCGCGGTACACCGTGGCCGCGTGGTCCTGGAAGGCCGTGAAGACATGTGTCCGGTCCTGGTACACGCGGCCGTCGCGATTCAGCCGTTTGTTGATGCCGACGGTCCACCTCATGTGGTCGTCGTAGCGGCCCTCGGTGACCCAGTACGTCGAGAGGTAGCAGCCGGCGGTGACCGGCTGGGCGACCGCCGACTTCTCGGGGTACCGCAGGAGTTGGAGATCGCGGGTGGCGACCCAGCGGCGGCCCGCGTACATCCAGGGCATGGCCATCGCGCCGGCGTAGTAGTGGTCGTCCTCGTACCAGCGGTTGTACGCGTACTCGTGGCCCGGGTGCGGCTCGACCATGGTGATCAGGGCGTGACCCGGATGGACGCCGTACGGGCCGAGGGCGGCCAGTTCCGCGTACACCTCGCTACGGGTCTCCTCCGACATGACGATCCCCTTCCTCGCTCTTCCTTCCTCCGCCGGACGCCCATACTCTGACGCCCCGTCAGACAATGCGCCATAGTCACGTCAACCTACGGCGAGTGAGCCGAAGGGGCCGGCTTCTGCGCCCCGGAGGCGAACCGAGCCACAAGAAAAGGGGAGGCTTCCGATGTCACTGCTCGCGGGGAAGACGGTCGTCGTCTCGGGGGTCGGGGCCGGGCTCGGCCATCAGGTCGCGGCGGCCGTCGTACGGGACGGGGGCAACGCGGTGCTGGGGGCGCGTACGGAGGCCAATCTCGCCTCGTCCGCGGCCGAGCTCGACCCGGACGGCGCGCACACGGCGTACCGGGCCACGGACATCACGGACGAGAAGCAGTGCGAGGCGCTCGCGGAGCTCGCGACGGAGCGGTTCGGGCGGATCGACGCGGTGGTGCACGTGGCGGCCTGGGACAGCTACTTCGGCGGCCTGGAGGACGCGGATTTCACCACCTGGCAGTCGGTCATCGACGTGAATCTGCTGGGCACCCTGCGGATGACCCGGGCCTGCCTGCCCGCGCTGAAGGTGTGCGGCGGCTCGGTCGTCGTCATCGGGACGCAGTCGTCGGTGGCCGCGCCGAGCCAGGTGCGGCAGGCGGCGTACGCGGCGTCCAAGGGCGCGCTGACGAGCGCGATGTACTCGCTGGCGAGGGAGCTGGGCCCGCATCGCGTCCGCGTGAACACCGTGCTGCCGGGGTGGATGTGGGGGCCGCCCGTCGAGGCGTACGTCCAGTTCACGGCGCACACCGAGGGCGTACCTGAGGCGGACGTCCTGCGGCGGCTCACCGAGCGGATGGCGCTGCCCGAACTGGCCACGGACGGGGACGTGGCGGACGCCGCGGTGTTCCTGGCGTCCGACCGGGCGCGGGCGATCACGGGGCAGTCGCTGCTCGTGAACGCCGGCGAACTCATGCGCTAGGCGAACTCATGCGCCGGCGGAAGCGATGGTGGATTCCAGTCGGCCGTCCCCTCCCAGCCGTGCGGGACCCGCATCCCGTACGCCTGATCGACTTGTCGGTGTGAACCTGCCTGTGCGGTCTGACGAAGTGCCCGCTCATGGTGTGGTCCACGTCACGAGCACGACAACAGCCGTACGGGTAAAGTGGAGGCAAAATCGTTCTGCTTTCTGATCTGTGTTCATATCTGTGACCGGGAAAGGTCTTGACCGCCCCCTCCGAACGGCGGTTCAATCCCCAAAGTCCCCGCTCCCGCACGGGGACGCCGCCCATGTGCGTACTGGCGAAGTGCCGTCCGGTATCTGCAGGTTCACAAGGCGGACCCCTGGAGGGGGCACATGAACGGCTTCGACTGGGCCGTCCTGGTCGCGTACTTCGGCGTCATGACCGCGATCGGTGTCTGGTCCCACAAACGTGTGGACGACGTCAGCGACTTCTTCACCGCGGGCGGCAAGATGCCCTGGTGGCTGTCCGGCATCTCGCACCACATGTCGGGCTACAGCGCGGTGATGTTCACCGGGTACGCCGGTATCGCGTACACCTACGGCATCACCTCGTACGTCACCTGGGCACTGCCCATCGCCATCGGCGTGCTGCTCGGCGCGAAACTGTTCGCGCCCCGGCTCAACCGGCTGCGCTCCCGGCTGCACGTGGCCTCACCGCTCGAATACCTCAAGGACCGCTACAACGTCCCGACGCAGCAGGCGCTCGCATGGTCGGGCATCCTGCTGAAGATCGTGGACGTCGGTGCGAAGTGGGCGGCGATCGCGACCCTGCTGAGCGTCTTCACCGGGGTCACGCTCACCCAGGGCATCCTCATCACCGGTGGCATCACGGCCGTGTACTGCACGATCGGCGGTCTGTGGGCGGACGCGCTGACGGAACTGGGTCAGTTCGTGATCCAGTTGCTGGCGGGACTCTCGATGCTGATCATCGTGCTGAACAAGATCTCCGACCAGGGTGGCCTGTCCAAGGCCCTCGACTCGCCGAAGCTGCACGGTCACGCGAACGGATTCGCGGGCCCGTATCTGACGGTGTTCTTCATCGCGTACCTGTTCATCAAGCTGTTCGAGTACAACGGCGGGATGTGGAACCAGGCCCAGCGCTACATGGCGACGGGCAGCGCCAAGCAGGCCACGAAGTCGGCCTTCCTGTCCGCCGGGCTCTGGTTCGTATGGCCGGTGATCCTGTTCATCCCGATGTGGCTGTCGCCGCTCCTCGTCACGGCGAAGAAGCCGGACGGCTCGGACGCGTACGGTCTGATGACCGAACAGCTCCTCCCCCACGGGCTGCTGGGTCTGGTCGTGGTCGGCTTCTTCTCGCACACGATGGCCATGTGCTCGTCGGACGCGAACGCGATCGCCGCGGTCTTCACCCGGGACGTGGTCCCGGTGCTCTCCAAGGCCGCGCGTGCCTGGGACACCCGGACCGGCCTCATCGCGGGGCGGATCACGACCGTCGCCTTCCTCGGCTTCTCGATGGCGGTGGCGACGCAGGTCAACTCCCCCACCTTCAAGGACATCATCACGGTCGTCATCAAGTGGGTGGCCGGGCTCATGGGGCCGATCGCGATCCCGTTCATCCTGGGTCTGCTGCGACCGTTCCGTAAGTCCGGTCCGACGGCGGCGCTCACCAGTTGGGCGTGTGGTCTGCTCGCGTTCTTCTTCGTCAACTACAACCTGGACTTCTCCCAGCGCACCGATGTGAAGCTGGAGTACCAGGTCTCCGTCCCGATGGTCATCTCCCTCGTCCTGTACATCCTCATCGGCTTCCTGAAGCCCGAGGACACGCCGGAGCGGGACGCGATCATCGAGAAGATCAACACGGATGACGACGGGGACGGGGCCGCTGCCGCGGCGGTCCCGGCTCCGGCGGAGGCCGCGGACGGGGCGGGGACCGCCAGCCCGTCCGGCGTCTGAGAACCCCCCGCGGCCGGCAGTCGGACGGCTGCCGGCCGCGGGGGCCTCAACGCGGGCCGTCGTCTGGCTGCGGGGCGCTGGGGGCTGGTCGCGCAGTTCCCCGCGCCCCTCGGGCGGGGCTTCGCCCCGGATCCCCGCCCGTCCCGAGTCGTCCGGCTGCGGACCGGCGGGGGCTTGGCGCGCAGTTCCCCGCGCCCCTTCAGGGCGCGGGGAAGGTTTATGCCCGCGGGTAGCGGGCCAGCCAGCCCGGTGCGGAGCCGGACGGGCCGTGCAGGGCCGGGCCCTGGGTCATCTCCATGGCGAAGTCGTCCGCCAGGGCCAGCATCGTGGGACGGCCCTCCAGCTCGGCCAGCCAGGCAGGCGGGAGGGCCGTCTCGCCGTGCAGGGCGCCGAGCAGCCCCCCGGTGAGCGCGCCGGCGGCACCGGAGGGCCCACCCTGGTTCACCGCGAGGCACAGACCGTGCCGGATGTCGTCCCCCACCAGCGCGCAGTACACGGCGACCGCGAGCAACCCCTCCGCCGTACCGTCCCCGGCGAGTTCCTCGACGCGCCCCGGCGTCGGCATCCCCTGCCGCACGGCCCCCAGCGCATGCTGGAGCGCGTCCGCGACGGGCTGCTGCCCCGGCCGCGCCGCGAGGATCGCGAGCGCCCGCTGCACGGCCCCGTCGAGGCTCTCGCCGCGGGCCAACGCGTGCACGATGACGGCGTACGCGCCCGCCGCGAGGTACGCCGTGGGGTGCCCGTGCGTCTGCGCGGCGCACTCGACGGCGAGCTGCATCACGAGCTGCGGCTCCCAGCCGACGAGCAGCCCGAAGGGCGCCGAGCGGGCGGCGGCCTCGGGCCCGAGCTCGCCGGGGCTCTTGGGCGCGTCCAACGTGCCCATGATGTCGTCGCCGAAGCCGATCAGGCAGGCGCGGGCCGGGTCCCGGCGGGCGTACAGCCACTCCTCGCGGGCCAGCCAGCCGTCGTCCTTGCGGCGCTCGTCGGGGCCCCAGTCGCTCTGGGTGGCCGCCCAGCGGCGGTACGCCCGGTGGAGGTCGGTGGGCGGATGCCAGGCGCCGGTGTCACGGCGCACCTGGGCGCGTATCAGACCGTCGAGGGAGAAGAGGGTCAGCTGGGTGAGGTGGGTGACGGAGCCGCGCCGGCCGTGCCCGAAGGCGAGGTCGACCAGCCCCTCCGCGCCGTGGGCCTCCCGGATCCGCTCCAGGGTGAGCCCGTCGACCGGCGCCCCGAGGGCGTCCCCGACGGCCGCGCCCAGCAGGGTCCCCCGTACCCGGCTACGGAAGTCCTGCTGCTCCGCACGGCCCCAGACGGCACCGGCTGTCGCACCCACCGAGACCTCCCCAGGCACCGTCCGTACGTCCGACAGCTCAGCACTGTAATCGACCGGGAACGGTCCGTTCAGGGGCCCGATCGGAATACGGAGTGCGGGTCAAGTGAACCCACCCGGTCAGGTTGCGAAGGCTCCCTCGACGATGTGGCCCAGGTGAGGGCCGGGATCCAGTCCCAGGCCCAATCCGTCACAGTCCGGCCTCCGCCTCGGCCGTCTCCCGGATCGAGCGAATTTCGACATGGCCTCTGTCGGGTCCTGCTCACCCGCGTCCACGATGCGCTCCAGTTCACGCAGACGGGCGGCACGTTCCGGCCGCGTCCCGGTGCCGGTTCGGCCCGGACCGTCTTCGCGTGGGCCGGTGCCTCGAACGGCACTCTCCACTCGGTGAGTTGACGCTCGTCAGCAGACGACGCGGCGGGCCGCTCTCCGGGGGGCGGAGAGCTGGTACTCAAGACGGTCGGGCGGCAGGCCGCCACCGTCCACGTCCGCGACTCCAAGGGCACGCGGCGCGCCCAACTGGCCTTCACCGGCGTCTCCTGGACGGAGTTCGTCAGTTCGGTCCGCCGCTGAGGCGGGCGCGCAGGGCGCCGGCCCACTCGTAGGAGGGGCGGAGCTCCAGCGCGCGGTCCAGGGCGGCGAGTGCCTCCTCACGGCGGCCCAGTTCGGCCAGCGCCGCGCCCCGGCTGGCGTGGGCCGAGGCGTACTCGGGATCGATGGTGAGCGCCCTGTCGTAGTCGGCGAGGGCCTCCTCGTGGCGGCCGGCCACTCGGAGGGCGTCGCCACGTTCGCAGTGGCCCCAGCCCCAGTCGGGCCAGAGGCCGAGGGCCCGGTCGAGGTCGGCCAACTGGCGTTCGTATTCAGCCAGTCCACGCCAGGCCCGGGCTCTGCGGCCCAGTGCCCAGGCGTAGTCCGGCTTGAGGTCGAGCGCGCGGCCCAAGTCGGCGAGGGCCGCGGCGTGGTCCCCGGCGCGCTCGTGGGTGGCGCCTCGGGAGGCCCAGGCGAAGGCGTTGGCCGGGTCGCGTCGAATGCCTTCGCTCAGGTCCCGGACCGCCTCGTCGTCATGGCGCAGGAGGCGGTGGTGCTCGCCACGCAGGACGATGTTGTCGGGGTTGTCCGGCTCCAGCTCCACCACGCGCTCCACATCGGCGAGTGCGCCCTCGTGGTCGCCCAGGCCGCCACGGGTCAGGGCCCGCCCTCGGTGGGCCCGCACCAGGTACGGGTCCAGGGCGAGGGCGCGGCCGTACTCCTCCAGTGCGCGCTCGTAGGCACCGTCCCGAGCGAGAAAGTCGGCCAGCTCCGCCCGGGCCCGCGCCCGCCAGGGCTCGTCGCCCCGTGCCCGCCCCAGCAGGAACCGGAGTACCTCGGGCTTGCCTCCCTCGTCGAGGGCCCGCGTCAGGTCGCTTCCCCAGGCCCGCACGGCCTGGGCGTCCGCGTCCTGTCCCGCGTCGGCCAGTAGCCGCATCCAGCGCCTCACCAGGTCGTCCGCCTGACCACAGGCATCCACGACGTCGGTGAGGACGGCGGGAAGCGCGGAGCGGGGTGCGGCGCACAGCAGGTGGTACGACTCCGCGAGCCGCAGCTCCCGCCAGTCCTCGTCGGCCCACTCATAGCCGTCCTCCAGCCTGGCCTCGGTCTCCTCCCGCCACCCGGCGAAGGCCGCCGCGAGCCGCTCGTGCCGTTCGGCCCACCGCCTGGGCGAGCCCCTGCGCTGGAGGCGCAGCATCGGAGCCCGTACGACGTCGTGATACTGCATCCGGTCACCGCGTTCGTCGACGAACGGTCGTTCCCGCAACCAGCCGTAAAGGGCGTCGAGTTCGGTGTCCGTACCGTCCACCACCGCCCGGAACACGTCCGCGTCCAGGCGCCGCGGCAGCGCACACGCCAGAGCGACCGCGCGCCGCACCGGGTCCGGCTCCCACTTCAGGAACCGCTCCACCGCCGTCGTGCTCGGGTCTCCCACGCCGTCCGGATCGGCGGGCCGGGTCTCCGCGAGGGTCGACACCAGCACCGGCAGCCCGCCCGTGAGGCGCAGCACCTCGTCGACAACCGGCTCGGCCACCACCCCCTTGCCGGCGAGCAGACCCCGCGCCTCCGCCTCCGTGAACGGCCCGAGCGGCACGTCCGTCATGAAGTCCGCGAAGCCGCCCCAGCGGGCGGTGTCGAAGGGCCGTTGGCCGGAGGTGACGATGACGACGTCGGCGGACAGAGTGCCGTAACGGTCGGTGGTGATCACCTCGTGCAGCCAGCCATCGAGGAACGGCCCGGTGCGTTCGTAGGTATCGAAGAACAGGACGATCCAGGGCGCCGTGGACGCCGCCTCCGACAACTCGCCCAGCAGCACCGGCGTCAGCACCCGTTCGGGTGTCAGGACCAGCTGCACGTCCTCCTGGCTGCGGAAGCGGGCACTGAGGCTCGCCCGGAACCTGTCAGCGCCCTGGGCCAGTTGGCCCGCGTCCAGGGCGCCCGCGAAGGCGCCCACGCCCGGCAGCATGCCTAGTCCGACCAGTCCGGCGCGTGCCACCACCAGACCGGCCGCCGAGGGCTCACCGGGTTCGGCGTCGACCACGGCGATCGCCTCGGCCTCGCGCCGCCGCTCCCGGTGAACGGCGAGCAGCCGATCCAGTTCCTTCAGCCTCCGGCCTTGCAGGCCGAGTTGGCGACTGATCGTACCCATGGCCTCGGGCACGCTGTCGACGCTCTCGTCGACGTACGCCGTCAAGGCCCCGCGCTCCCGGGCGATCTGCTCGAACTCCCTCACCAGGAAGGTCTTTCCGACGCCCGCGTTGCCGTGCACATGGAAGAGGAAGCGGTGGTGTTCGTCCTCGGGCGGCAGCTCCAGATTCCGACGGAAGACGGCCCGTTCGTGACTCCGCCCCACGAATCCCGCCCGTCTGCGCCGAGCGATCAGCTCCTGCATCGACGGCCGCGCACGCCCCATCCGTCCGCCCCCTCCATCGCCCCGGCCGCTACTTCGTCACGGAGACCTTCGTACCCTTGGTGCCGAATGCCCAGACCGCGTCCCCGTCCGCGCTGTGCATACGGATCCCGCCGGTCTTCACGCCCGCCGCGGGCTGCGGCGAGGAGCCGTCCTGGGCGTTGGAGAACGCGATGTTCACGCCGGACGCGACGGTGAAGTAGACGATGTTCTCGACCTTCGTGCCGTCCGTTCCGGTGGTGGAGGGGACGGTGGTCGACACCGCGTACCGGCCCGGCGCCGGGCTCACCGTGCCCGGCCACACCGCGAAGGTGCGGCGGACGGCCTCGCCGGTGTCGACGAGCCACACGCGCCGCTGGGCGAGCGAGTAGACGATCCGCCGTCCCGTGCCCGAGCCGTCGGGCACGGCGACCGGCTCGGTCTTCTTGGGCGAGGCGGAGGGGTGCGGGCTCGCCGACGCGGACGGCTTCGCCCCGGCGGCGTGGGCGGCGGTCGGGTGCGCCCCTTGGTCGGCCTGCGCGGCGAGGGCGGTGACGCCCACGATCGCCGCCGTGGTCAGTCCGGTGACCCAGATCCAGGAGGGAAGCCGTCGGGCAGGCACGGACACGCAACTCCTCGGATTCACCGGGCTTCTGGGCCCTCCACCGAGGGTCGGATCATCGTACTCCGACGCGCCCGGGGCCACCGCACGCTTCGGCCGTCACTCCAGGACCGGCAGCAGCTCCGGCAGGTGTCCGTCCGAGACCTCGGCCGCCCGCTGCCGCTCCTCGGAGACCTCCCCGTACAGGGTCGTCCGCGGCCTCGCCGGACGCCCGGCCGCCTCCGCGACGGCGATGAGGTCCTTGACCGACTTGTACGAGCCGTACGAGGAGCCCGCCATCCGGGAGATGGTCTCCTCCATCAGCGTGCCGCCGAGGTCGTTGGCGCCGGAGCGGAGCATCTCCGCCGCGCCCTCGGTGCCCAGCTTCACCCAGCTGGTCTGGATGTTGGGGATGTGCGGGTGGAGCAGGAGGCGGGCCATGGCCACCACCGCGCGGTTGTCGCGGGTGGTCGGGCCCGGGCGGGAGATGCCCGCCAGGTACACCGGCGCGTTGGTGTGGATGAACGGGAGCGTCACGAACTCGGTGAAGCCGCCGGTCCGCTGCTGGATGCGGGAGAGCGTGCGGAAGTGGCCGAGCCAGTGGCGGGGCTGGTCCACATGCCCGTACATCATCGTGGACGAGGAGCGGATGCCGAGCTCGTGCGCGGTCGTGACGACGTCGATCCAGGTCGCCGTGGGCAGCTTGCCCTTCGTCAGGACCCAGCGGACCTCGTCGTCGAGGATCTCCGCCGCCGTGCCGGGGATGGTGTCGAGGCCCGCCTCCTTCGCGGCGGTCAGCCACTCGCGGATGGACATCCCCGTACGCGTCGCGCCGTTGACGACCTCCATCGGGGAGAAGGCGTGCACGTGCATGCCGGGGACGCGCTCCTTCACCGCCTTCGCGATGTCGAAGTAGGCGGTACCCGGGAGGTCCGGGTGGATGCCGCCCTGCATGCAGACCTCGACGGCCCCGAGCTCCCAGGCCTGCTGGGCGCGGTCGGCCACCTGGTCCAGCGACAGCGTGTACGCGTCGGCGTCCGTGCGGCGCTGGGCGAAGGCGCAGAAACGGCAGCCGGTGTAGCAGACGTTGGTGAAGTTGATGTTCCGGGTGACGATGTACGTGACGTCGTCACCGACGGCGGACCTGCGCACGTCGTCCGCGATCCGGCAGAGGGCGTCGAGCGCCGGACCGTCCGCGTGCAGCAGCGCGAGCGCCTCGTCGTCGGTGAGCTTCGTCGGGTCGTCGGCGGCGGTCGCGAGGGCCGCCCGTACGTCGGTGTCGATGCGGGAGGGCAGCATCCCGGGCGCCGCCGCCTCCCGCAGCGCCTCCCAGTCGCCGTACACGAGGTCGAAGTCGTCCCGGCGGTCGCCGGTGCGCCCCTCCGTGTCGATGGTGCGGTGCAGATCGGTACGCCCCGAAGCCGTGAAGGCCTCCTCCGGCTCCTGCCAGGGGTGCCCCTCGACGACGGCGTCCTCACGGGCGAGCCCCGTCTCCGGGTCGGCCAGCGCCCGTACGTGCGGCAGCAGCCGCGGGTCGAGCCAGGGCTCCCCGCGCTGCACGAACTCGGGGTACACACACAGCCGCTCGCGCAGTTCGAAGCCGACGGCGCGCGACTGCTCGGCCAGCTGCTCGATCTGCGGCCAGGGCCGCTCGGGGTTGACGTGGTCGATGGTGAGCGGCGAGACCCCGCCCCAGTCGTCGATGCCCGCGCCGATCAGCCGCCCGTACTCGGAGTCGACGAGGTTCGGCGGGGCCTGGAGGCAGGCGGCCGGTCCCATGATGTGCCGGGCGACGGCCACCGTGGCGACCAGTTCGTCCAGTTCGGCGTCCGGCATCCCGCGCATCGCCGTGTCCGGCTTGGCGCGGAAGTTCTGGATGATCAGTTCCTGGATGCCGTGGTACGCCCGGGACACGCGCCGCAGCGCGAACAGCGACTCGGCGCGCTCCTCGTACGTCTCCCCGATCCCGATCAGCAGCCCGCTGGTGAAGGGAACGGACGACCGCCCCGCGTCCTCCAGGACCCGCAGCCGTACGGCGGGCTCCTTGTCCGGAGAGCCGTGGTGCGGACCGCCGGGCTCGCTCCACAGCCGCGTCGCCGTCGTCTCCAGCATCATGCCCATGCTCGGCGCGACGGGCTTGAGCCGTTGGAAGTCGGTCCAGGACATCACCCCCGGGTTGAGGTGAGGCAGCAGTCCCGTCTCCTCCAGGATCCGGATGGAGATGGCACGGACGTACGCGATCGTGTCGTCGTACCCGTGCGCGTCCAGCCACTCCCGGGCCTCGGGCCAGCGGTCCTCGGGCTTGTCGCCGAGCGTGATGAGGGCTTCCTTGCAGCCGAGTTCCGCGCCGCGCCGGGCGACGTCGAGGACCTCGTCCGGCGACATGAACATCCCGTGCCCGGCGCGGCGCAGCTTGCCCGGCACGGTGACGAAGGTGCAGTAGTGGCACTTGTCCCGGCACAGCCGGGTCAACGGGATGAAGACACTCTTGGAGTACGTGATGACGCCGGGGCGTCCGGCCGCCTCCAGGCCCGCGTCCCGCACCCGGGCGGCGGACGAGGCGAGGTCGTCGAGGGCCTCGCCGCGCGCCTGGAGCAGCACCGCGGCCTCGGTCACGTCGAGGGCGACGCCGTCACGGGCGCGTTTGAGGGCGCGACGCATGGAGTTCTCGGTCGGGCCGGTTCCGGAGGTCGCGGTGGTCGTCATCCTTCGAGCATACGATCGCGGTGATCAGGCGTTACAGGGCGTGGCCGTATTCCTCCGGGGCCACAGATCGTTACAGGGTGCCACTGGCGCCCCGCGCGGGTCGGGCCCCGGCAGGCGCGCCGCCTCCCCGAAAGCTGTCGATTTCCTTCCCTTGCCCCGCAGTTCACAGCCGACTACCAGGGTGGTACGTGCCAATGTGCACCACCCATGTCACTCACGACACCCTGGGGGCAGCAGCATGTGCGAGGACGAGCACGGCATCGAAAGCTTCGACGGCATCGGCAGACGCGCGCTGTTCGTGACGGGGGCGGCAGCCGCCCTTACGTTGGGAAGCGTGACCTTCGCGAGCGGCTCCGACGCGGCCGACCGTACCGAGACCCGTACGGTGTCCGGCACCCTGCCCACCGGTTCGCCGGACTTCGTCTACCTCCCGCTGGAGATCCCGCGCGGGGTGCGGGAGATCCACGTCGCGTACACCTACGAGAAGCCGTCGGTCCCGGCCGGCACCGCGGGCAACGCGCTGGACATCGGCCTCTTCGACGAGCGCGGCACGGCCCTGGGCGGCGAGGGCTTCCGCGGCTGGTCGGGCGGCGCGCGCACCGAGTTCTTCGTCCGCGCGGACGACGCGACGCCTGGCTACATCCCCGGCCGGATCCACTCCGGCACCTGGCACATCGCGCTCGGCCCCTACACGGTGGCGCCGCAGGGCCTGCCGTACGAGGTCACGATCACGCTGACGTACGGGGAGCAGGCCGCCACCCCGGCCCCGACGTATCCGCCGTCCCGCGCGAAGGGCCGGGGCCGTGCCTGGTACCGCGGCGACTGCCACCTGCACTCCTGGTACTCGGACGGCCGCCGCACCCCCGCGGAGATCGCCGCGCTGGCGCGCGCCGCGGGCCTGGACTTCATCAACACCTCGGACCACAACACGCACTCCTCGCACCCCCACTGGGCGGACCAGGCGGGGGACGACCTGCTGATCATGCTGGGCGAGGAGGTCACGACCCGCAACGGTCACGTGGTGGCCCTCGGCACGGACCCCGGCACGTTCGTCGACTGGCGCTACCGGGCCCGCGACAACCGTTTCGGCCGTTTCGCCCGCCAGATCCGCCGCGCGGGCGGCCTCGTCGTCCCCGCCCACCCGCACGCCACCTGCGTCGGCTGCGGCTGGAAGTTCGGCTTCGGGGAGGCGGACGCGGTGGAGGTGTGGAACGGCCCGTACACCCCCGACGACGAGGTGACCCTCGCGGACTGGGACAACACGCTGGTGGCGGCCGTTCGTTCGGGCACCGCCGACCGCTCCTGGCTCCCGGCGATGGGCAACAGCGACGCCCACCGCGACCCCGACCCGGTCGGCACCCCGCAGACGGTCGTCCTCGCCGACGACCTGACCCGCGAGGCCATCCAGGAGGGTCTGCGCGCGGGCCGCTCCTACGTGGCGGAGTCGAAGCTCGTGTCCCTGACGTTTTCGGCGGCCGGCGCGAAGGGTGAGCACGCGGGCATCGGTGAACGCCTGCGGGTCGCCCCCGACACCCCGGTCACCGTCCGTCTGGAGGCCACCGGCGCCCCCCGCTGCACGGTCCGCTTCGTCACCGACCAGGGCGTCCTCTTCACGAGCGCCCCCTTGCCGGTCTCGGGTTCCGGGACGGTGGAGTGGAGCACGACGGCGCAGTACGCGGCCTACGTACGCGCGGAGTTGCGTCACGAGACGGCGGCGGGACCGGTACCGGGGGCGTTGGCGGCGTTCACCAACCCGATTTTCCTCGGGACCTGAGTCGGCCGGTGTGACGTGCTCCTCGGGCCGCTGAAGCCCGAGGCCTCCGGCGTTCCCGTCCGTTGCCGTGCCGCTGCGCGGCACAGGTCTCGGGCGGGGATCCCTGACTTCCCGACGGGGCCGTCGGCCGACCGGTGCCGCTGATCGAGAAGCGGCAAGACCGCTCAGCGCTCACCGGCCGGCTCCGGCCACAACGCCCGCACCGCCTCAGGCACCTCGGCCACAACAGCCGGGTCGAGCAAGGCCAGTTGGAGGATGTAGCCCGGGAGGACGGAGAGCATCGCGGAAGCGATCGCCTCGGCCGTCACCGTGGTGGGCAAGTCGCCGTGGTCCTGGTGGTCACGGACCATGATGACCAGGTCGGCGCGCATGCGGCCCATGAGCTGGTCGAGCTTGTGAGCCACCGAGCGGTTGCGCATGGCCTCTCCCCAGACCAGGACCGCGAGCCCGGCCAGGTTCCCGTCGGCGGACTTGACCCGGATCACGTCGAGAAGTTCCGCCATGACCGCCCCCATGGACTGGCCCTGCCGGTTCGTGGCGACGGTGAGCGTGATGTCGAGGACCTCGCGCATGTTCTCCTCGGCGATCGCGAGGATCATCTCGTCCTTGCTGGTGAAGTGCCGGTACACCGCTCCCGCGGACAGCCCCGCCTCCGTGAACAGGTCCTGCATGGACGCGGAGTGGAAACCGTCGCGGAGGAAACAGCGGCGCGCCGCGTCCAGGATCTGCTCGCGGCGGGCGTCCATGTACTGCTGGGTGACCTTGGGCATGGGGGTCACGGTATCAAGAAAAACGAACATTCGTGTTGACGTTTGCGCGCGCAGCGGGCCAGACTGGGGAATTAATAGAACGATCATTTCTTTTTTTATGAGAGGGGCTGCCCCGTGAGGAGCCCGTTGTCAGGAAACCCGGCAGGGCGGGAAGCGACCGTTGCCGTCGTGGTGTTGCCTCTGGTGATCACCCTGGTGGTGCTGTTGTTCGCCTGGCCGGCGGGACGGACCGCGCCGCGCGACGTCCCGGTCGGAATCGTGGGCACCGGAGCGGCCAGCCAGCACGCGGTGGAGGGACTGGTCCGTGAGAAGCCCGGCGCGTTCGACTTCCACCTCTATCCCGACCAGCAGGACGCGCGGGCGGCGATCGAGAACCGGGACGTCTACGGCGCCCTCGCCATCTCGGCCCACGACATCACCGTGCTGACGGCCCCTGCCGCCAGCACCTCCGTGGCCCAGCTTCTGCGTGAGGTCGGACAGCAGCTGGCCGACCGGGCCGCCGAGCAGGGGGCCGCCGGTCCTCAGCCCTCGGCCAAGATCCACGTGACGGCGCTCGACGTGGTGCCCGTCGCCACGGAGGACCCCCGGGGAGTGGTGTTCAGCTCGGCGGTCTTCCCGCTCACGATCTGCGCCATCCTGATCGGGGCGTTCGTCTCGACGGCTCGCGGTCTGCGACGCCCATGGCACCGATTGCTGACACTTCTCCTCGCATGCGCCGCCGCGGGCCTCGGCGCCTACCTCGTGGCCCAGGGTTTCCTCGGGGCGCTGCCCCACGATCACCTGGCCACGTGGGCGGTCCTGTCGCTCGTCCTGATCTCCATCAGCGCCACCGCAGCCGGGCTGGTCCGACTCCTCGGGCACGGGGGCCTCGGTCTCAGCGCCGCGCTCATGGTCTTCGTCGGGAACCCCTTCTCCGGCGCCGGCTCCGCTCCGGAGATGCTCCCCAAGGGAGTGGACTACGTCGGCCAGTGGCTGCCCCCCGGCGCCGGAGCCAGTTTGCTGCGCGACACCGCGTACTTCGACGGCAACGGCGGTTCCGGCCACCTCGCCGTCCTCGCCCTGTGGAGCGTCTGCGGGTTCACCGCAGTCATGTTCGGCCGCCGGATCACCGGGCGGGCACCCGGCGGTGCGCTGACTTCCGGAGCGTCGCTCTCGTCCTTGCCGACGTCCGGCGCCGCTTCGCCGGACCGGCGTCACACGCACGCACACGCACACGCTCACGCACGTCGCGACGACGATGACGGCTGACTCCGAACGCTTCACGCGGGACGGTGATCACGGCCGTCCCCATGAGCCGACCCCACGAAGGGTGTGGCCCCTTCCGTCCGGGCCGCACCACCACCTGGGAGGCGCGGCCCGGACGACACACGGGCCGACTCCCGCCACAGCCACGAGTACGACCTACAGCGCGAGGCGTTCGACCGCGATGCCTCGCGCCGTACCGGAACGGACGCACGCCATGACCACCTCGCAACGCCCGCAGCCGGCCGGGCCCCCTCCGGCCGCCACTCGGGCCTTCGCCCTGCTGGGCAGACGCTGGAACGGCCTGATCCTCGCGGCCCTGGCCACGGGTCCGGCCCACTTCGCGCAGGTTCGCGAGCGCGTCCCCGGCATCAGCGACCGCATGCTCGCCCAGCGCCTCCAGGAACTGACCGCGGTCGGCCTCGTCGCCCGAAACGTCCAGCCCGGCCCGTCCTCGCGAACCCGTTACGCACTCTCTCCGCACGGCAACGCCTTCCTCATCCCCCTGGCCGCCTTGCTCGTGTGGGCGGAGGACCACCTTCCAGCGAGCGGGTCACCGGCCGAGGGCGCATAGCGTCGGTGTTCGCCATGCGGCCGACGTCACGGAGGGTGTCGACCGGTCGGCATCGGATGTCGTACTCAGGTCACCGTGAGGCCGTGACCTGAGTACGGCTACTCCGGCGTCGTGTTGGACAGCCGGTCCAGCCATTCGCCCAGGAGGGCGGACTCGCCCGGGGTGAAGTCCGGCCTCGGGGTCCGGCGGAGGAGGGCGGCGAGGTGGGTCGCGGTGGCGGGGAGCACTTCTTCCGGTCCCGCTTCCTCGTCTTCCGCTCCCGTTTCCTCGTCACCGGCGGACGTGGTCTCCGGCCCCATCGCCTCCGGGGTGAAGACGACCGCGTGCACCGCGTCCCGTATCCGGCGGGAGAGCGTCTCGTCCGTGAAGGTCGTCGGACGGGAGACCAGCATCAGGGAGACGCCGACGTTGGCGGACATGATCATCTGGGCGGCGAGTTCGGGGGCCAGGCGCAGCTTGCCCTGTTCGGCCGCGCGCCGGAGGTCCGCGGTGAGGATGCGATGGGACTCCAGGGCGGCGGCCGGCGGCGTACGCATCGCCGGGGAGTTCATGAGGCGATACAGGTTCGGGTTGCGCAGGGCGAAGTCGGTGTGGGTGTCCCAGCCGTCGCGCAGGTCCTGGATGGGGTCCGTGCCGGGCCTGCGGCTGCGCTTGGTCGTCAGGTACTTCTCGTATCCGTGGTCGACCACCGCCGACAGCAGGCCCTCCTTGTCACCGAAGTGGCGGTAGAGGGCCGGGGCGCCGACCCCCGCCGCCTCGCAGACCGCCCGGGTGGAGACGTCCCCGTCGGGGGAGTTCGCCACCAGCTCGGCCGCCACTTCGAGGATGCGCGCTTTCGTACTGCTCACGGACGTGCTCACGGTAGCGACGTTATCCGAGTCGCCCGAGGTCACGCCGTCCCCTTCCGCGCCACGGGGGACAACAGGTCCGCCAGGCCGATCCGGGTCAGGAACTCGGCGCGGACACGGTCCGCGACCAGGCTGACCTCCTGCGAACCGTCGTCCGCCGGGTCGACGTGCACCCGGAAGGGGCGCTTCCCGTACGGGGTGTCCACCACGTCGACGATCGCGTCGGCGACGAGCGACACGTCCGCGTCGGGCGGGGTGAGGGCCGCCAGGCGTCCCGCGACCTGGTCCATCAGGCCCGCGTAGTGCTCCTCGTAGGCGGGGAGCACGGTCTGTTCGGAGGGGTGGCCGCCGCTCGCGAAGTGGTTCGTGCCCGAGGTGAACGCGCCCGGCACCACGATCGTCGTCTCGATGCCGAAGCGGGCCAGCTCGGCGGCGTACGACACGGCGAGCGCGTCCATCGCGGCCTTGGCGGCGAAGTACGGCGCCAGGTACGGCGGGGTGCCGCCGCGCGTGGAGGTGGAGCCGACCCACAGCAGCAGACCGTGGCCCTGGGCCCGCAGGTGCGGCAGCGCGGCCCGGTTGACCCGCTGGGTGCCCAGCACGTTCGTGTCGTACACCGCGGCCAGTTCGGCGGGTGTGAAGGCCTCCGTCGGGCCGGTCACCATGTGCCCGGCGTTGTGGACGAGCACGTCCGGCCCGCCGGCCTCCGCCAGTACCGTGGCGATCGCCGCGTCCGCCGACTCCTGGGAGAGGACGTCGAGTTCGACCGTACGGAGGTCCACCGCGTGCTCGGCGGCGTACGCCTCGGCCTCCGCGACCCGTGCCGCGTTGCGCCCGCCGGTGTCCCGCATCGCGGCGTACACCGTGTGCCCGGCGCGTGCGAGGGCGCGGGCGGACAGCGCGCCGAAGCCGGATCCGGCCCCCGTGATGACGATCGTCTTGCGCGCAGCGGCGTCCCTGGCCGAATTCGCGACTGATTCCTTGACTGATTCCTTGACCGAAACCGTGCCCGAATCCATGACTGAACTCCTTTTGAGACGTGGCGAGTTACGCGATGCCGCCGTTGGCCCGCAGCACCTGGCCGTTGACCCAGCGGCCTGCGGGACCGGCGAGGAAGGACACCACCTCGGCGATGTCCCGGGGGGTGCCGAGTCGCTCCAGCGGCGGCTGGGCCGCCATCCGCGCGATGGTCTCCTCGTCCTTGCCCTCCAGGAAGAGGGCGGTGGCGGTCGGGCCGGGGGCCACGGCGTTGACGGTGACGTCCCGGCCGCGCAGCTCACGCGCGACGATCAGGGTCATGGCCTCGACGGCGCCCTTGGTGGCGGCGTACGCGCTGTACCCGGGGATCGCGAGCGCGATCACGGAGCTGGAGAAGTTGATGAGCGCGCCGCCCGCGCGCAGCCGTCGTGCCGCCTGCTGGTCGACGACGAACGTGCCGCGGATGTTGGTGCGGTGCATGCGGTCCAGCGCGTCGAGGTCGAGGTCGACCAGGGGCGCGAGCGCCATGACACCGGCCGCGTGGACGACGACGTCCACCCCGCCGTACGTGGATTCGGTGGCGTCGAAGAGGGCGGCCACCTCGGTCTCGTCGGCGACGTCGGCGCGGACGGCGATCGCCTCTCCGCCCGCCTCGGTGATCGCGGCCACGGTCTTGTCGGCCTCGGCCTCGTTGCCCGCGTAGTTCACGACGACGGCGTAACCGTCGGCCGCGAGGCGCTCGGCGGTCTCCCGGCCGATTCCGCGGGATCCGCCGGTGACGACGGCCACCCGGCGGGACGTTCCCGGCGTGCTGGAGTGCTCGGTCATGACGATGCTCCTCGATGGGACGGGGGTAGCGGTGTTCACCACCCGATGAGAGCAACGCTAACACCAATGCGATAGCAGCGCTACGGTCGCGCTCAGCCCAGAAACGCCGCTACGGTCGCCACGAAGCGCCCGGCGTCGTCGAGCCAGGGGTAGTGACCGGCGCCCGGCTGCACGACGAGCCGCGCGTCGGGGAACAGCCCCGCGAACTCGGCCGTCGCCCCGGGCGGGCTGTTCAGGTCGAACTCCCCGGTGAGCAGCAGGACGGGGGCTCGGCAGGCGGCGAGCGCCGCGCGGGTGGCGGGCGGGTCGAAGGCGCCCTCGGCTCCGAAGAACGCCACGGCCTCCTCGTTGCCCGGCCGGGCGGCCGCATGGTGTTGCCGCGCCGCGGCGTCCCAACGGCCCCAGAAGAAGGGGGCGATGGCCTCCCAGTCGCTGCCCGTCCCCGCGCCGATCGCCTCCAGCGCGGCGAACGCCGCCGGGAACCACGGCTCACGCTCCCTGAGCCGCGCGAGTGCGCGCCGCGCCTCCCCCGTGACCTCGATGCCGACGGCCCGGGTGCCGGGGCCGATCAGGGCGAGCCTGCCGACGCGCTCCGGATACCGGGCCGCGTACTGCGTCGCGATGTTCGCTCCGGCGGAGTGGCCGAGCAGGTCGAGCCGGGCCGGCCCGAGGTGCGCGCGCAGTGCCTCGACGTCGTCGACCAGGCGGTCGCAGCGGTAGCCGGCGGTGTCGTGCGGGAGCGCGGAACGGCCGGTACCGCGCAGGTCCAGGACGGCCAGCCGGCGGTGCAGGGAGAGACCTCCGAGGTCGCCGAGGTAGCGGGAGTCCGTGGGGCCGCCGGGGACACAGAGGACCGGATCGCCGCCGCCGTCTCCGCTCCCGCCTCCCATCAGGCGGTAGGCGAGGCGGGTTCCGTCAGGTGCGGTGAAGGTGGGCATGACGCGGATCCTGACAGTCATAACCGGGTTATACAACCGGGTTATGACTGCGTGGGGACACTCGACCTGGGTATATAACCGAGCTATGGCAGTCGAAGAGGACACACGTCGAACCCTCGAGCCCCCGACCGCGCCCCTGACCGAGGCGCAGGTCGAGCGGATGTTCGCCGACATGAACGACGTCATTCGCGCGGGCGAGGAGATGCGCGGGCTGCGCGCCGAGATGATCAGGCTCTTCGCCGACCTCGGCTGGACCCAGGACAGGATCGCCCGTCTCACCGGCATGAGTCAGCCCGCCGTGTCCAAGCAGGTCACCAAGCACAAGGGGGACGACCCGTCGCCCCCGCCGCGCCTCTCGCTCGACCAGCACGACACCCCCTGGTTGGAGGGACGCCTCTGGGGCCTCGCCGAGGAGATCTCCGAGACCCTCCACGACGCCGCCCACTGCACGCGTCACGTCAACGCCGTTGCCCGGGGCCGGAAACACTTCACACCGCAGAACGTCGACGAACTCCGACGCCTGGTCGAGGAGGACCTGCGGCTGCACCGGACCGCTCTGCCCGACGGCCACCGGCACGCCTACGACGAGATCAGCCGCGCCCTCGACACCTCCGCCCCCGCGACCCCCACCCCCACCGAATCCCCCTCCGCACGCCGCACCCTGGCCCGCCAGATCCAGCGCGCCAACCTCAGAGAGGAGGCCTGAGCCGACGCTCGCTCACCCGCCGCACCGGGGCCGGTGTTCCTACAGCCGCCATACTCAACACCATGAACCTGCCCGAGGATATGGACGCATTCGTGAAGGCCAAGGGGAACGTCTCCTCGCACACCGTCCGGATCCTGCGGCGGCAGAACTTCGCCGAGGAATGGGAGAAGTCCGCGCGGATGCGGGCCGAGGCCGGAATCGTGACCACAGCCTCGGAACCCGCTGAGAGCGAGGACGCCACCCTGGAGCGCTGGGCGCGGGTCGCGGGCAGGTGAAGCGCGGCCACGCCCACGAGCTGTCGTTCGCCGGAAGTCCCACGCACACCCTGGTGATCCGGAAGTCCCCCGCACACCCTGGTGATGTCGACATCCCGGTCGACGCCCCCTCCACGGGCACCGTCGTGCTCGGCGAGTTCCGGACCCTGTCGGCTCCTCGCTTCACCAAAGAGCTGGGCCCTGTCGACGAACGGGTCATGGCGGCCGTCGAGATCGGCCTCCGGGCCGTGTTCGACCTGTAGACCCGGGCCGCCCGGGCCCGTCGGTCCTGCCGCGTTCCGGCGTTCACCGGCCCCGGCGAGCAGGACTCCGGTCAAGGCCCCTTCGTCGCGCGAGCCCGGTCGCGGGCCCACGCACCCGCGCCCACCAGCACGGCGGCCCCGGCTCCGTACACGGGCAGCCACAGGGTCGTCGTGGCTGCCAGGCAGTCGGCAACGGCCTTGTCGCTCTGGGCCACTTGCGCGTACGCCAGGGCGGCGCCGTCGCTGTCGGCCAGGTTCGCCAGCGCGGCCCTCGACCGGATGGCCTCGTACCTGCCCGTCCCCTCGCACCCGCTACGCGTGCCCGACATCGGAAACAGCCAGGCCCAGCGCTGCATCATGGGGGCCAGTGCGATCGCCACGCACAGGCCGACGACCAGCGCATACGCGACCAGGCCGCGCATGTACGCCGACCGGATGCCGGGTGTCCACGCCGGCCGCCGCTGGAAGGCGAAGATCACGGCAAGAAGCGTCACCCCGATGTACGTGGAGAACCACTGCCAGGAACCCTGCGCGAGTGCGAACGTCAGCACGGCGGCGAGTCCGATGCCGATGACCCCAGCCTGGCCGGCCGAGTCGTATCCGGCTCCGGTGGATGCGGGCCTTGGGGTTCCTTCAGGTCTGGGGTCGTTCACGGGACTCTCCTGCGGGGTGGAAGCCATCAGCATCCGCCGCGCGGCCCCGCGGGCCCCGGCGCCATGCCGGACGGTCTCGACACCCCCGCTCGGATGACCCACCCTCCCGGTCCGGTCAGGCCCAGGGCCTGACCGGCCGATCAAGCCCTAGCCACCCGACGGCCACACGATGGCCTGTACCTCGCTGTACGCATGCAGTGCGTACGACCCCACGTCCCGCCCCACCCCGCTCTTCTTGAAACCGCCGAACGGTGCCTCCATGTTGCGGCCGACGGTGTTGACGCCCACCCCGCCGGCACGCAGCCCGCGGGCGACGCGGAAGGCGCGGGCGACGTCGCCCGACCAGACGTAGTCGATCAACCCGTAGTCGCTGTCGTTCGCGAGGGCGATGCCTTCCTCCTCGTCGTCGAAGGGGACGACCACGACGACGGGCCCGAAGATCTCCTCGCGGACCACCCGCATGTCGGGGGCGCAGTCCGCGAGGAGGGTCGGGGCGACGTAGAAGCCACGGTCGTACGGGGGGCGCGTGCCGCCCGTGACGACCCGCGCGCCCTCCTTGCGGCCGAGTTCGACGTAGGCCTCGACCCGGTCCCGGTGGGCCGCCGAGATGACCGGCCCGACGACCGTCCCGGCCTCCCGCGGATCCCCGACCGTCAACCGTCCCGCATACGCGGCCAGTTGCTCGACCAGACGGCCGTAGATCCCCTTCTGCGCGATCACCCTCGTCGGCGCCGTACAGATCTGGCCGCTGTAGAAGGAGAACGTCGTGCCGATGCCGGACACCGCCGACTCGACGTCCGCGTCGTCGAAGACGACCGCCGCGCCCTTCCCGCCCAGCTCCATCAGCTGGCGTTTCATCCCGCGCCCGCACACCTCGGCGATCCGCTGCCCCACCGCCGTCGAGCCGGTGAAGCTGACCATGTCCACGTCCGCGCAGTCCACGGCCGCCTCGCCGACCTCCGGACGCGAACCGCTCACCACGTTCACGACACCCGGGGGTACGCCCGCCGCCTCCAGGGCCTGAGCCATCCGGTACACGGACAGCGGGTCCTGCGGGGCGGGCTTCACGACCACCGTGTTGCCCATGGCCAGGGCGGGGGCGATCTTGCCTGCCGGATTGGCCCAGGGGTTGTTGTAGGAAGTGACGCAGGTGACGACGCCGACCGGCTGGCGGACGGCGAGGGCGCCCATGACCGCCGCCTTCCCGAACGGCCCGGCCTCGTTGATCTGCGGCGGCAGCGGCTGCTCGACGGGCTCCACGCGCGCGTAGCGCCGGAAACGGGCCGCGCCCACCCCCACCTGCATCCCGCGCGCGGTCCCGGTCGTCGCACCGCTCTCGGCCTGGGCGAGATCGGCGTAGGAGAGGAAGTTGCGCCGGATGATGTCCGCCGCCCGGCCGAGGAGCGCCGCGCGCTCCTCGGGGGGCGTCCGCGACCACGGTCCGAAGGCCTCCCGGGCCGCGGCGGCGGCCGCGTGCACCTGCTTCCGCGAGGCCTCCGGCGCCATCCCGACGACACCCTCCGTCGCCGGGTCGATCACCTCGTAGTGCCCGTCGTCGGGCTCCACCCACGAGCCGCCGATGAACAGCCGCTGCTCGTCGCCCGCCCCCCGCACGTCGGTCACCTCGTACTCACCGTCCGCGTGTCCCGGCCGGAGCGCAGCACCTTCCCCGGTACGGCACCCGTCACCACGTCCCCCCGGATCGACTCGACCCCGTTGACCCAGACCGCCGTGATGCCGATCGCCTTGGAGTCCAGTCGCGGGCTCTCTCCCGGCAGGTCGTGCACCAGGGTGGCCTTGCCGGCGTCGACGCGCTCCGGGTCGAACAGCACGAGGTCCGCATGGAAGCCCTCCGCGATCCGCCCGCGTTCCCTCAGTCCGAAGAGGCGCGCCGGGTCGTCCGTGAGCATCTTCACGGCGGCCTCCAGCGTGGTCAGCTTCCGCCCGCGCAGACAGTCCCCGAGGAAGCGGGTCGTGTACGGGGCCCCGCACATGCGGTCGAGATGGGCGCCCGCGTCCGAGCCGCCGAGCATGACGTCCGGGTGCTGCCAGGTCTCGGCGCGCAGCGTCCAGGAGTCAGTGTCGTTGTCGGTGGGCATGGGCCACAGCACCGTCCGCAGGTCGTCGTGCGCGCAGATCTCGACCAGGCACTCGAAGGGCTCCTGGTGGCGCCGCGCCGCGATGTCCTTCACGACCTGCCCGGTGAGGCCGTCGTTCGCCGGGCTGTAGGTGTCCCCGATGACGTACCGGCCGAAGTTGGCGAGGCGGCGGAAGACGCCCGCCTCCTTGCTGTTCGCCCGGGCCAGCATCTCGGCGCGCACGGAGGAGTCCCTGAGCCGTGCGATGCGCTCCGGGACGGGCAGGGCGAGGATCGGGCCCCACCCGGGGATCAGGTTCAGCGCGCAGAACGTGCCCAGGGACATGTTCATGGGGGTGAGGATCGGCATCGTGAGGGCCACCACCCGGCCGCCCGCCTTCCGCGCCCGTTCGCTCGCGACCAGTTGCCTCGGTACGCGCTCGGGGACGGCGGCGTCGATGGTCAGCACGTTCCAGTTGAGCGGGCGGCCCGCCGCCGCGCTCATCTCGACGAAGAGGTCGATCTCGTCGTCGCTGAACTGGTCGAGGCAGCCGGCGACGATCGCCTCGATCTGGGTGCCCTCGTGCTCGCCGACGGCCCTGCTCAAAGCCAGCAACTCCGCGGGCTTCGCGTGCCGGGAGGCAACCGGTTTCCCGTCGCCGTCGGAGTGGGTGGAGGACTGGGTGGTCGACAGGCCCCAGGCTCCCGCCTCCATCGCCTCGTGGAAGAGGGCGAGCATCCGCTCCAGCTGCTCCCCGGTCGGCTGCCCGCCCACCGCGTCCGCGCCCATCACGTACCGCCGCAGCGCGCAGTGCCCCACCATGAAGCCCGCGTTGACGGCGATCCGCCCCTCCAGGGCGTCGAGGTAGTCGCCGAAGCTGTGCCAGTTCCAGGGCGCCCCTTCCTCCAGGGCGACCAGCGACATCCCCTCGACCTTGGACATCATGCGGCGGGTGTAGTCGGCGTCCTCGGGCCGTGCCGGGTTCAGCGGGGCGAGGGTGAAGCCGCAGTTGCCGCCCGCGACCGTCGTCACCCCGTGGTTCAGGGACGGGGTGGCGTAGGGGTCCCAGAAGAGCTGGGCGTCGTAGTGCGTGTGCGGGTCGACGAACCCGGGGGCGAGGACGAGACCGGAGGCGTCCTCGCTGGTGCGGGACGCCTCCGTGACCGTGCCGATCACGGCGATACGGCCGTCGCGGATGCCGACGTCCGCGGTGTAACCGGGCGCGCCCGTGCCGTCCACGACGGTCGCGCCCTTGATGACGTGGTCGAGCATGGCCGCACCCTCCTCAGACCGCTTGGCGGAAACGGGTCGTCCGGTGCACCGGATCCGTGTCGATCTTCGGGATCACGTGCTCCCCGATCAGCCGGATCGTCTGCAGGGTCTCCTCCTTCGGGACCCCGACCGGCAGCCCGAAGGAGAGCTGGTCGGCGCCCGCCTGCTCCCAGCGCTTGCACTGGGTGAGCACCTCGTCCGGGTCGCCGCAGATCAACAGCTCCTCCTCGATGAGGAGTTCGACGAACTCGGCGTTGTACTCGGGGAGCGTCTCCGGCCAGACGGGGAAGCCCTCGGGGCGCGGGAAGGTGTCGTGGTAGCGGAAGACGAGGGAGGGGAGGTAGTGCAGTCCGCCGCCGACCGCGATCCGTATCGCCTCCTCGTGGGTCGGCGCGCAGATGGCGGTGGTCGTCACCATCACGTTGTCGTTGACGAAGGCCCCGACGGGCTCGGCGTCCACGATGGCGGTCTTGTACTGCTGGAGCACCCACTCCATGTCGGAGACCTTCTGCACGCTGAAGCCGAGCACGCCCAGGCCCTTGCGGGCGGCCATCGCGTACGAGGGCGGCGACCCGGCGGCGTACCACATGGCGGGGTGCGCCTTCCCGTACGGCTTGGGGAGCACCTTGCGGGGCGGGAGCTGCCAGTGCTTGCCCTGGAACCCGACGTACTCGTCCTGGAGCCACATCTTCGGGAACTCGGCGATGGTCTCTTCCCAGATCTCCTTGGTGTAGTTCATGTCGGTGATGCCGGGCAGGAAGCCGAGGATCTCGTGGCTGCCCGCGCCGCGCCCGCTGCCGAACTCGAAGCGGTTCTCGCTGAGGTGGTCGAGCATGGCGACCTTCTCGGCGACCTTCACCGGGTGGTTGACCTGGGCGAGCGGGTTGAAGATGCCCGAGCCGAGGTGGATGCGGTCCGTGGCGTGGGCGAGATAGCCGAGGTAGACGTCGTTCGCCGAGAGGTGCGAGTACTCCTCCAGGAAGTGGTGCTCGGACGCCCAGGCGTACTTGAAGCCGGACTTGTCCGCCTGGATGACGTACTCGGTCTCCTCCATCAGCGCCTTGTGCTCCGCGAGCGGGTCGGTCTCGGCGCGCTTGCCCACGTATCCCTGTACAAAGAGCCCGAATTCCAAGGAGGTTCACCGTCCCCAGTATATTTCTGACTATCCGTCAGATTGGCTTGCCGCCGACTGTTGCACCACGGGCCTGCACCGTCAATAGCTGACTGGCCGTCAGATCACGCTGACCCCCGCCAGCCATCCCCCGTCGATCACGAACGGCTGCCCGGTGATGTACGAGGAGTCCTCGGAGGTCAGGAACAGGGCGAGCCGGGCGACCTCCTCGGGCCTGCCCACCCGGCCGAGCGGCACGAGCTTGCTGTACAGCTCGTCCAGGGCCCTGGTCATCTCCTCGGGATCGGCCGTCGGGTCGAGCTGAGCCGGGTTCGACATGGGGGTGTCGACGGCGCCCGGGCAGATGGCGTTGACCCGTATCCGCTGGTGCGCCAGCTCCAGCGCGGCGACCCGGGTGAGGCCGAGGATGGCGTGCTTGGTCGCCGTGTACGTGCCCACGGCCGCCATCCCGGTCAGCGCGGTGTACGAGGCGGTGTTGACGATCGTGCCCCCGCCGGCCGCGGCGATCTCCCCCGCGACGGTCTTGATGCCGAGGAAGCAGCCGACCTGGTTGACCTGCACGACCTGGAGGAACTCGTCCAACGGGGTGTCGACGAGGGCGTTGAAGCGCAGGATGCCCGCGTTGTTGACCAGCCCGTCGATCCGCCCGTACGCGCCCTTCACGGCGGCGACGGCGGCCCCCCAGTCGTCCTCCCGGCCCACGTCGAGGTGGACGTAGAGCGCGTCCAGCTCCTTGGCCACGTCCTCGCCCCGGTCGTCGAGCACGTCCGCGACGACGACCCTGGCGCCCTCCGCGGCGAACAGCCGCGCCTCCTGCTCGCCCTGCCCGCGCGCCGCCCCGGTGACGATGACGACGCGTCCGTCCAGCTTGCCCATGCCCTGACTCCCTGCTTGAGGTGAGGCGCGATCTGGTTGAGATGGGGTGCGATCTAGTTGAGATGGGGCGCGACGTCGGCGCCGAACGCGGTGATCTGGTCGACGAGCTCACTCAGTCCCCGCGCCCGGAACCGCACCTGGATCTGGTGCACCCCCATCGCCCGGTACGCCCGCAGCGACTCGGCGACCGCCTCCGGGGCCCCGGTCACCGTGCGCCGCCCGACGTGCCAGCCGGGCGTGCCGACGTACAGGGGCTCGGTGATGGCCCCGACGACGAGAGGCGCGGAGATCCCCGCCTCCTCCCTGATCCGGTACAGGCGGGCGATCTGCTCCGGCAGCCGCTCGCGCGGGTCCCCCTGCGGCAGCCAGCCGTCGCCCCGCAGCGCGGCCCGGCGCACGGCGGCGGGCGAGGAGCCGCCCACCCACACGGGCACGCGCTCCTGCGCGGGCCGGGGCCGCTGCCCGAGCCCTTCGAAGTCGTACAGCTTCCCGTGGTGCACGGGGAACTCGTCGGCCCCCAGGGCGGCGCGCAGCGCGTCGATGGACTCGTCGAGCACCGCCCCCCGCCGCGCGAAGTCGGCGCCCACCGCCTCGAACTCCTCCGCCACATGCCCGGCGCCGACCCCGAGGATCAGCCGGCCGCCGGAGAGGTGGTCGAGGGTCGCGTACTGCTTGGCCGTGACCAGCGGATGCCGCAGCCCGACGACCGCGACATGACTGAGCAGCCGTACGCGCTCGGTCACGCCCGCGAGGTAGGCGAGGGTGGCGACGGGGTCGTACCAGATCGTGCTCATGGCGTCCGCGAGACGGCGCGGGACGGCCACGTGGTCGCAGCCCGCCACGTAGGCGAATCCTGCGCGGTCGGCGGCGCGGGCGACCGCGACGAGCTCGCCGGCACCGGCGTCCGCCTCCCAGGGTTCGGCGTAGAGGGTGCTCTGGGACTGGATCGGGAGCTGCATCCCGTAGAGCAGGGGCGAGGGGTCCGCGGGCGCCGGGTTCGACGGGGACTGGTCCGAGGGCGCCGGGTTCGACGGGGACTGGTTCAACGGGGACCTCCCGGTCCGGGCCACAGCCCGTCCTCCGTCAGCCCCAGCAGCTCGATGGCGTTGCCCCGGACGATCCGTTCCACCACGTCCGCGTCCAGGTGCCCCATCTGGGCCTCGCCGACCTCGCGGGACTTGGGCCAGGTGGAGTCGGAGTGGGGGTAGTCGGTCTCGTAGAGGACGTTCGGGACCCCGATGGCGTCGAGGTTCCGCAGGCCGAACGCGTCGTCGAAGAAACAGCCGTAGACGTGGTCGGCGAAGAGTTCGGACGGCGGGCGGTGGACCTTGTCGGCGACGCCGCCCCAGCCGCGGTTCTCCTCCCAGACCACGTCGGCGCGCTCCAGGATGTAGGGGATCCAGCCGATCTGGCCCTCCGCGTACATGACCTTGAGGTTCGGGAAGCGTTCGAACTTGCCGCTCATCAGCCAGTCCACCATCGAGAAGCAGCAGTTGGCGAAGGTGATGGTGGAGCCGACGGCGGGCGGCGCGTCGGCCGAGGTCGACGGCATCCTGCTGCTGGAGCCGATGTGCATGGCGACGACCGTGCCGGTCTCGTCGCAGGCGGCGAGGAAGGGATCCCAGTCGTCGGTGTGGACGGAGGGGAGTCCGAGGTGGGGCGGGATCTCGGAGAAGGCGACCGCGCGGACGCCACGGGCGGCGTTGCGGCGCACTTCGGCGGCGGCGAGTTCCGGGTCCCAGAGGGGTACGAGGGTGAGCGGGACGAGCCGGCCATGGGCCGCCGGGCCGCACCACTCCTCCACCATCCAGTCGTTGTAGGCCCTTACTCCCAGCAGGCCCAGCTCACGGTCCTTGGCCTCGGTGAAGGTCTGGCCGCAGAAGCGCGGGAAGGTGGGGAAACAGAGCGCGGACTGGACGTGGTTGACGTCCATGTCGGCGAGACGCTGGGGGACGTCGTACGAGCCGGGGCGCATCTGCTCGTACGTGATGATCTCCAGCCGTATCTCGTCCCTGTCGTAGCCGACGGCGGTGTCGAGGCGGGTGAGGGGCCGGTGCAGGTCCTCGTAGACCCACCAGTCGCCGATGGGGCCGTCGTCACCGGGCCCGCCCATCACCGGGGCGAACCTGCCGCCGAGGAAGGTCATCTCCTTCAGCGGCGCGCGGACGATCCGGGGTCCGGTGTCCTGGTACTTCGCGGGGAGGCGGTCGCGCCAGACGCCGGGCGGTTCCACGGTGTGGTCGTCCACGGAGATGATCTTCGGGAACGGGGTCGTGGACGCCTGGGCGGCCTCAGTGGTCCTCGTGGTCTCCATACGGCTCACGGTAGCGCCGATCTGACGACCCGTCAGCTATCTGGTACGGCTCTGCCGACTGCTGCACGCCTCTGGAATGGGCGGCTCTGTGCGGAGATGTGCGCAGTGGTTGTGAGAGCCCTGTGATTCCCCGTGCCTGTACGGTGTGCGGGCCTGTGATCGCTGTCTCGCACGGCTGACGCATCCGCCATGAACAAGGCAAACTGGCCTCGTAGTACTGACGGTTCGGCAGGGGGACGGCGATGGACGGTGTACCGCGAGTGCCGGAGCAGCGACGTGCCGGGGAATCGGCGGCGTTGCGCTTCAGCGTGCTCGGCCCGGTGCGCGCCTGGCGCGGCGAGGATTCCTTGCCCACGGGGTCCCCGCAGCAACGCGCCCTGCTGGCCGCGCTGCTGCTGCGGGAGGGCCGGACGGCCACGTCCGGCGAGCTGATCGACGCGCTGTGGGGCGAGGAGTCCCCGCCCCAGGCGCTGGCCGCCGTGCGGACGTACGCCTCCCGGCTCCGCAAGGCCCTGGACCCCGGCGTCCTGATCAGCGAGTCCGGCGGCTACGCGATCCGGCTGGCCGCGAGCGACAGCTCCCTCGACCTCGCCGAGGCCCAGGAACTCGCCGCCGACGCCGAGAAGGCCAAGCACTCCGGCGACCTGTGCTCCGCCCGCGACCTGCTGAACCGGGCGCTGGGCCTGTGGGACGGGGAGCCGCTGGCGAGCGTGCCCGGACCGTACGCGGAGACCCAGCGGGCCCGACTGGAGGAGTGGCGTCTCCAACTCCTCGAATCCCGCCTCGACATGGACCTGGAGCAGGGCTGCCACGCGGAGGCGGTCTCCGAACTCACCGCCCTGACCGCGGCGCACCCGCTGCGCGAGCGGCTGCGCGAACTGCTGATGCTCGCCCTGTACCGCAGCGGGCGGCAGGCCGAGGCGCTCGCCGTGTACGCCGACACGCGCCGCCTCCTCGCCGACGAGCTCGGGGTGGACCCGCGCCCGGGCCTGAAGGAGCTCCAGCAGCGGATCCTCCAGGCCGACCCGGGCCTCGCGGAACCCTCGGCCCCGGCGGCCGAGCCCATCGCCGCACCGGTCCGCCCGGCCCAACTCCCGGCCACCGTGACGGACTTCACCGGACGCGCCTCCTTCGTCCAGGAACTGAGCGACGTCCTGGCCTCCGCCTCCTCCGCCGAGGGTGAGGGCCAGGTCATGGCCGTCTCGGCGCTCGCGGGCATCGGCGGCGTCGGCAAGACGACCCTCGCCGTGCACGTGGCCCACCAGGCGCGCGCGGCGTTCCCCGACGGGCAGCTGTACGTCGACCTGCAGGGTGCGGGGCAGCGGGCGGCGGAGCCGGAGACGGTCCTCGGCGCGTTCCTGCGTGCCCTGGGCACGGCGGACTCCTCCATCCCCGACTCCCTGGAGGAGCGCTCGGCGCTCTACCGCTCGGTCCTGGACGGCCGCCGGGTCCTGGTCCTCCTGGACAACGCCCGCGACGCGGCCCAGGTCCGCCCGCTCCTGCCCGGCACGGAGGGCTGCGCGGCCCTGGTCACGTCCCGGGTGCGGATGGTGGACCTGGCGGGCGCCCACCTGGTCGACCTCGACGTGATGTCCCCGGAGGAGGCCCTCCAGCTCTTCACGAAGATCGTCGGCGAGGAGCGGGTGGCGTCGGAGCGCGAGGCGGCCCTCGACGTCGTCGCGGCCTGCGGCTTCCTTCCCCTCGCCATCCGCATCGCGGCCTCCCGGCTGGCCGCCCGCCGCACCTGGACCGTCTCGGTCCTGGCGGCGAAGCTCGGCGACGAGCGCCGCCGCCTGGACGAGCTGCAGGCCGGCGACCTCGCGGTCAAGGCCACCTTCGAACTCGGCTACGGCCAGCTGGAGCCGGCCCAGGCCCGCGCCTTCCGTCTGCTGGGCCTGGCCGACGGTCCCGACATCTCCCTGGCCGCCGCGGCCGCCGTCCTCGACCTCCCGATCGAGGACACCGAGGACCTCCTCGAATCCCTCGTCGACACCTCCCTCCTGGAATCCGCCGCCCCCGGCCGCTACCGCTACCACGACCTCGTACGCCTCTACGCCCGCGCCTGCGCGGAACGAGACGAACAGCCCCCGAGCGAGCGGGACGCGGCGATGTCGCGGTTGCTGGACTTCTACTTGGCCACGGCCGCCGGGGTGTACGCGATCGAACGGCCCGGGGACCGTTTGGTGGACCACCTGGAGCCGACGGAGCACCCGGGGCTGGTGTTCGAGGACCGCCACCGGGCGCAGGACTGGCTGTACTCGGAGGCGATCTCCCTGCTCGCCTGCGTCCGCCAGTCCACCAAGGAGGGATTCCTCCGCCGCACCGTCGACGCGCTGTGGGCCTCCGTGGACCTGGCGGAGTCCGGCACGAACTCCAAGACGTACGAGGGGGTCGCCGCCGCTCTGCGGGAAGCGGCCCAGGAGGCCGGGGACTCGCACGCGGAAGCACGGGCCCTGGTCGCCCTGGCCTACGTCCACCACATCACCGGACGCTTCGACCCCGCCCGCGAGGCAGCCGCGCAGGCCCTCGAACTGGCCGCCGAGACGGATCACCTGACGAGTTGCTGGGCCTCCAACACCCTCGGCGTGATCGCGCTCTACCAGAACCACTACGACGACGGCGAAGCGCACCTCACCCGGGCGATCGAGAGCTTCCGGGCCTGCCACGACCGCCCCGGCGAGGCGAGCGCGCTGTGCAACCTCTCCCGTATCCACCTCGCCGCCGGGCGTACCAGCAGTGCCGTGTCCCTGGCACAGCAGGGCACCGACATGTACGACGACATGGGCCATGCCCTGAAGGGCGCCAACGGGCGCTACGCGCTCGGCCTGGCGCTCACCCAGAGCGGCCGCCTTCCCGAGGCCACCGCACGCCTGAGCGAGGCGCTCACGGTCTTCCGCAACAGCCGCCAGCGCCTCTGGGAGGGGATGTCCCTGTTCCGCCTCGCGGAGGCCGACCTCGCGGCCCAGCGCCCGGCTCAGGCGGCGGCGAACGCCGAGATGGCCCTGACGGTCCTGCGGGGCATCGGTGGCGAGTGGCGCAGGGGCAACGTCCTCATCGTGCTCGGCCAGGCCCTGAACGGTATCGGCCACTCCGGCCGGGCCCAGGTCTGCTGGCGCGAATCCCTCGACATCTTCGAGACGTTGGGGGCACCCGAGGCCGCCACGGTCAGGGCGCTCCTCAACCCGCTCGCCGTCGCGTAATCCCCTGCCACAGGACTCACGCCTGGACGTTCATCATTCGTTTATCGCCGCCCGGCACTCTCAACGAGTCGATCCGTCGCGTCGGGGGGCAGACGGGGCGACCTGAGGCCGTAGCACTAGGGTAGCGGCCCCGAGATGCCCGTCCGGCGGCCCACGGGGGAGCTGCCGGGCGGGCCGCTCCATCCATTGCACCGAGACTGTCAGGGGGACAGCCACATGAGCGACACCAACAGCACCGACAACATCCACGCCACGGGCGAGCCGGTCGGCGAAGCCACCACGGACAACATCCACGCCACCAGCGAGCCCCTCACCACCAAGAACCTGATCACCAAGGACGACGGCACCGGCGACGCGACTCCGGACAACATCCACGCCACGGACGAGCCGGTCTAAGTCCCGCCGGGGGGGCGGACTTACACCACACGGGGATCGGCCGCGGCGGCGCGGAGGGGGAGCCGCCGCGGCCGATGTGCGTCCAGGGCCGGATTCACCGGGGGAGGATCATGATGACCGCACAGCACGCGCAGCCCGGCGGGCCCGGCATCACACGGCCCGAGCGGACGCCGGCCGCCCTCCGGTGTGCTCTGGCGCAGGTCGCGCCCCACCGGCTCGCCGAGATGGAGCGCGACAAGGACGAGGCGATCGCGCTCGCCGCGGCCACGGACCGCCTCGGGCCGATCGTCCAGTTCCTCGAGACGTGGGCCGTCGCGGTGGAGATCGCCAGGAACCCGGCGCTGGCAGCGCGATTGCGCGCTGCCGAGCACGCGGCTCGGACCACCGACCGGAACGCCCCCGTCTGGCGTGCCGCCATGGACGAGATCCACGCCGTCCACGCCGTCGCCCGGCAGTCCCTCGTCCGGGAATGACCCGCGCGGCCCTCGTCCCTGTCGGATCACGCCTGGGCAGGCGGCCCGAGCCTCACCGTCCCCGCAGCTCCCCCTTCACCACCTTCCCGCTCGCGTTCCGCGGGAGTTCCCGTACGAATTCCACCGCCCGCGGGACCTTGTAGTTCGCCATCTCGCGGCGGGACCAGGCGATGAGGTCGTCGGAGGTGAGGACGGAACCCTCCCGCCGTACGACATACGCCTTGCCGACCTCGCCCAGGCGGTCGTCCGGTACGCCGATGACCGCCACGTCCGCGATGTCGGGGTGGAGGCCGAGGAGCTGTTCTATCTCGGCGGGGTAGGCGTTGAAGCCGCCGACGATGAACATGTCCTTGATGCGGTCGGTGATGCGGAGGTTGCCCGCCGGGTCCAGGACGCCCACGTCGCCGGTGCGCAGCCAGCCGTCCGGGGTGAGGACGCGGGCGGTCTCCTCGGCGTCCTCGAAGTAGCCCCGCATCACGTTGAAGCCGCGGACCAGCACCTCACCCGGGGTACCCGTGGGCGCCTCCACGCGTACCTCCACGCCCGGGATGGCCCGGCCCGAGGTCGACGCGATCACCGACGACGGGTCGCCCCGGCGGCACATCGTCACGAATCCGCTGGCCTCCGAGAGGCCGTACGCGGTCAGGACCGTCTCCACGCCCAGTTCGGTGCGCAGGCGTTCCACCAGGCGGAGGGGGACCACGGCCGCTCCCGTGACCACCAGACGCAGCGTCGACAGGTCGTACGACGCCCGCGCCGGGTGGTCGAGGAGGGACTGATGGAGGGTCGGCGGGCCCGGCAGGACCGTGACCCGCTCGGACGCGATGTTCGCCAGCACCGTGTCCACGTCGAACACCGGCTGCGGGATCATCGTCGCGCCCCGCATCAGACAGGCGAGCACCCCGGCCTTGTAGCCGAAGGTGTGGAAGAAGGGGTTCACGATCAGGTAGCGGTCCTCCCGGCGCAGACCGGCCAGCTCGCACCACACCTCGTACGCCCGCAGGCTCTGCTCGTGCGTGATCACCGCGCCCTTGGGCCGGCCCGTCGTGCCCGAGGTGAAGACGATGTCCGACGGCGCCGATCCCGGCACGGCCGCCGCCCGTTCCCGCACCTCCGCCGCCCCGACACCCTCCCCGTCCGCCAGGAAGTCCTTCCAGGTGCGGAAGTCGGCGGGGGCGTCGTCCGCCAGTACCACCACCTGTTCGAGGTGCGGGAGTCCGGGGAGGGGGCCGTCGCCGACGCCCTCCTCCTCCGCGCTCACCCCCGCAGCCCGTCGCAGCGACGCCACGTACGACGTCCCCAGGAACGTCCCCGTCACGAACAGCAGCCGCGCGCGGCTTCGGGACAGCACGTACGCCGCCTCGGTGCCCTTGAAGCGGGTGTTGAGCGGGACGAGCACCGCGCCCGCCGACACCGCACCGAGGGCGGAGACGATCCAGTCCAGGGTGTTCGGCGCCCAGATGGCGACCCGGTCGCCGAGCCGCACGCCGTTCGCGAGGCAGGCGGCCGCCGCACGTTCGACGCGGGCGCCCAACTCGGCGTAGGAGATCCGCGTACGGCCCTCGATGACGGCCTCGCGGTCCGCGAAGCGCGTCGCCGCCGACCGCATCAGCCCCGGGATGCTGCCCCATTCCAGGTCTCCGCGCATCTCACGCCTCCCGTAGCCACGAACCCACTAGCTGACTACCCGTCAGATTAGCTGTAGCCTGACGGCCTGTCAGCAGTCGGGCCCTTCCGTGGAGGTGCACCCATGCCGGGGATCAAGGACGCCACCGCCGTCGTCGGCATCGGTCAGACCCCCTTCGCCAAGCAACTCCCCGAGTCCGAGAAGACCTTGGCCTGCCGAGCGATCCTCGCCGCCCTCGACGACGCCGGAATCGCGCCCTCCGAAGTCGACGGCCTCGCCTCCTACACCATGGAGGAGACCGACGAGGTGGAGGTCGCCAAGGCGGTCGGCCTCGGCGATCTCACCTTCTTCAGCAAGGTGGGCTACGGCGGCGGCGGCTCCTGCGCCACCGTCGCGCACCTCGCCGCCGCCGTCGCCACCGGCCAGGCGACGGTGGGCGTGGCCTGGCGGTCGCGCAAGCGCGGCAGCGGGCCCAGGCCGTGGAAGAACACCACCGTCCAGCTCCCCACGCCCGCCCAGTGGACCCGCCCCTTCGGGCTGCTCAGACCGGCCGACGAGATAGGCATGCTGGCCCGCCGCTACATGCACGAGTACGGCGCCACCCGCGACCACCTCTTCAACGTCGCCCTCGCCTGCCGCAACCGCGCCAACCAGAACCCCGCCGCGATGATGTACGAGCGCCCGCTGACCCGCGAGATGTACATGACCTCCCGCTGGATCAGCGAACCCCTCTGCCTCTTCGACAACTGCCTGGAGACGGACGGCGCGTTGGCGTGCGTGATCGTGTCCGCGGAGCGCGCCCGGGACTGCCGGCAGCGCCCCGTCTACGTCCACTCCGCCGCCCAGGGCCTGCCCGCCCAGCACCACGGCATGGTCAACTACTGGAACGACGACCCGCTCACCGGGCCCGCCTGGACCGCCGCCCGGCATCTGTGGAAACACGCCGACTTCACCCCGGACGACGTCGACGTGGCCCAGATCTACGACGCCTTCACCCCCCTGATCCCGCTCTCCCTGGAGGGCTACGGCTTCTGCGGACGCGGCGAGGGCGCGGCCTACACGGAGGGCGGCGCCCTGGAGATCGGGGGCCGGCTGCCCCTCAACACCGGCGGGGGCGGGCTCAGCGAGGCGTACGTCCACGGCTTCAACCTCATCAACGAGGGCGTGAAGCAGTTGCGCGGCACGAGCACCGCCCAGGTCCCCGGGGCCGCCACCTGCCTGGTCACGGCGGGGGAGGGCGTCCCCACCTCCGCGATCCTGCTGAGGAACTGAGGAGCCGAGATGACCGAGCCCCTTCTCACCCCCGTCCTCGACGACGACGGCGCGCCCTTCTGGGGGTACGCCGCCCAGGGCGAGCTACGGATCCAGGCGTGCGCCGACTGCGGCGAGCTGCGCTTCCCGCCCCGCCCCTGCTGTCCCCACTGCCGGTCCTTCGGCAGCGAGTGGCGGCGGATGAGCGGACTGGGCCGCGTCTGGTCGTACGTCGTCCCGCACCCGCCGCTGCTCCCGGCGTACGCGGCCGTGGCCCCGTACAACGCGATCGTCGTCGAACTCGCCGAGGCCCCGCACATCCGCCTGGTCGGCAACCTGGTCACGGCGCCGGGCGCCCCGCTCGACTCCTTCCCCCCGGACCGGATCCGGATCGGAGCGCGGGTACGGGTGGTGTTCGGCGGGGAGGGGCTGCCGCAGTGGGTTCTGGACGGCCGGTCGTGAACAGCGGCGCGCTGCGGATCGCGGCCGACAAGGACACGGGCGTCGCGGTCCTCACCCTGAACCGCCCGGAGAAACTGAACGCCATCGACGAGGCCCTGGCGTCCGAACTCTCCGCCGCCTGGCGGGCGTTGCGCTTCGACGACTCGGTACGGGCCGTCGTCCTCACGGGCGCGGGCGAACGGGCCTTCTCCACCGGCCTCGACCGCACCACCGAAACCCCCCAGCCCACCTCCCCCTACATGGTCGACGACCCGCTCCTGCGCATCGGCCCGAAGGCCAACGACCTGTGGAAACCGGTCGTCGCGGCCGTGCGGGGGATGGCGTGCGGAGGGGCCTTCTACCTCCTCGGGGAGGCGGAGTTCGTCGTCGCCGACGAGACCGCCACCTTCTTCGACCCGCACACGACGTACGGCATGGTCAGCGCGTACGAGTCCGTGTACGCGGCGCACCGGATGCCGTACGGGGAGGCGGCGCGGATGGCACTCATGGGGAACGCCGAACGGATGTCCGCGCGGCGGGCGTACGACATCGGATGGGTGTCCGAACTCACCCCGCCCGGCGGTGCGTTGGAGGCCGCAGTCCGTTGCGCCACGGTGATCGCCGGCTACCCCTCCGAGGGGGTGCAGGGCACCGTCCGCGCCCTGTGGGCGGCCCACGAGGCCGCCCGCGCCCACGCTTTCGCCCAGGCGCCGCACCTCATCGCCCTGGGCAACCTGCCCCCGGCCCGACAGACGGAACTGTTCTCCGCACGACAGCCGAACGGATTCCGGGTGCGGTGATTCGTCTGCGGGGCGGTGGGGGCTTGGCGCGCAGTTCCCCGCGCCCCTGAGGGGCGGGGCTGCGCCCCGGCCCCCGCATCAGGTGCTTTTAGGGGCGCGGGGAACTGCGCGACCAGCCCCCACCGCCCCGCAGTCGAAGAACAGGCCCGGTCACCTCTACGTCGTGCGGGCCGTGCCCGTCCCCTTCTCCGCGTCCAGCGCGTACACGCACCGGTCCTTGCTGCACGCGTACACCACCCCGTCCTTGACCACCGGCGCACCGGTGATCTCCCCACCCGTCGCCAGCTTCCACCGAAGCCGCCCGTCGTCCGCCTTCAGGGTGTAGAGGAGATGGTCCGTGGAGCCGAAGTGGATGCGGCCCTCGGCGACCGCGGGCGCGCCCACGAGGTCGCCCCCGGCCTGGAAGCGCCACTTCGGGGTGCCGGTGACCGCGTCGAGGGTGTACAACCCCTTGCCGCTGCCGACGTGGACGTGGCCGGCCGCGACCAGGACGGGATCGATCGAGGAGCGGGCCTCGGTCGCGATGCGCCAGCGGTCGCGACCGTCCGTCGCGTCGAGGGCGTACACCGTGCCGAGGTAGTCGGCCAGGTAGACGCCGCCTCCCGTGACCGCGGGGCCCGGCACGAAGGTCGGCGGCGAGAGGAAGACCGCGGGGGCCTCGAAGTGCCAGCGCACGTGCCCGCCGGCGACGTCGACGGCGAGGACGCGGGTGCCCGCGGAGATGTAGACGTAGCCGTCGGGGGCGGAGGTGATCCGTACGGGTACGCCCCCGCACGACGCCGCGTCGCCGATCGGGTACGACCACCGCTCCTCACCCGTACGGGCCTCCAGGGCACGCAGCCGGGCGTCCTTCCAGACGTACACCGTGCCGTCGTGGACGGCGGGCCCGGCCTCCGGGGACTCGAAGTCGGTCTGGGCGCCGGTGATCTCCCAGAGTTTCTGGCCGTTGGAGGCCTCCCAGGCCTGGACGCCGCCCCCGCGCGTACCGGTGATGACGGTCCCGCGGTCGGCCTTCAGGGAGTACACCCAGGCGTCCGTGGACAGTCGCCACAGGTCCGCGCCCTCCCGCGCGTTCAGGGCGAAGAGGGTGGGGCCGTCGGAGGCGTGGATACGGCCGTCCGCGACCGCCATGGACCAGGCCACGTCCCGCGTCTTGAAGCGGCGGCGGCCGGTCGCGACGTCCAGGGCGTGGACCTCGAAGGAGGTGACGTAGACGAGGTCGCCCGCGACGGAGGGCGTACCCCATACGTCGTTCGACATACGGAAGCGCCAGGGCCGCCAGCCGGACGGGGAGTCCGGGGCGGGCGGCGGAGCGACCGCCGGCGCGGGGTCGGCGCCGTTGACACCGACGCGCGGGCGGGACCAGGAGGCGGCGAGTCCCGCCTCCGGAGGAGGTGCCTTCACGGCGGCGGCACGGGCGTCGGCGACGCGCGGCCCGGGGCCGATGGGCACCTGGCCGCCCGCGAGCCGCACGGGACCCGTGTCGGGCGCCCCGACGGGCAAGGGAGCGTGCGAGGGGGGTGGGGGCAGGGCGGGGCCGCGTCCGCCCCCGCTGCGACCGCCGGAGGACTGCGGCTTCACCGGCGGACGGCCCCCGCGGCGCGACTCGATCAGGCCCACCGCCCGCTCGGGCAGCCACGCCGACGCCGTACCGCTGTCGTCGGAGCCGGAGCCGAAGAGGTGGGGTGCCAACTGGGCCTGGAGGTCAGCGGGGTTGGGACGGCCGGTCGCCTCCATCTGCATGCAGGACTCGATGAGGGGGCGCAGCTCGTCCGGGAGGCCCTCCAGGTCGGGGCCTTCCCGCAGCAGCATGAAGACCGTCTCGACGGGGTTGGCGCCGTGGAAGGGCGCGTGCCCGGTGGCGGCGAACACCAGCATCGAGCCGAGCGAGAAGACATCGCTCGCGCCCGTCACGCTGCGCGAGTCCTTCGCCTGTTCGGGGGACATGTAGGCCGGGGTGCCGACGGCGACGTTCGTCATCGTCAAACGGGTGTTCGAAACACCGGAGGCGATACCGAAGTCGATGACCCGCGGCCCGTCCTCCACCACCAGCACGTTCGAGGGCTTCAGGTCGCGGTGGACGAGCCCGGCGCCGTGGATCGACTGGAGCGCCTCAGCGACGCCCGCCGCCAGCCAGCGCACCGCCTGGGCCGGGAGCGGCCCGCACTCGTTCACTATTTCCTCGAGGGAGGGCGCGGGAACGTACGCGGTGGCCAGCCACGGCACGGCCGCGCGCGGGTCGGCGTCGACCACGGCCGCCGTGTAGAAGCCGGAGACCGCTCGCGCGGCCTCCACCTCACGAGTGAAGCGGACCCGGAACAGCTGGTCCTCGGCGAGCTCGGTCCTGACCGTCTTGATCGCCACGCGCCGGCCCGAAGCCGAGCGCGCGAGATAGACCAGCCCCATGCCGCCGGCACCCAGCCGTCCCAGCACCTCGAACGGCCCGATCCGCCGCGGATCGTGCTGTGTCAGCTGATCCACCACTTGCCTGCCACCTCCCCGTACGAGCCACGTCATCCACGTATGAACGCAGCCCCGTGCAGCGTCTCACCACCGCACCGCCATGGCGGCACGCACCCCGATTCTTCCTGTCCGCGCCACAGGTTGCGAACCCGGGGGCGAAACGGGGTGTCTCGGGACAAAATCACCGGCCCCGTACCTGGAGTACGGCGAACGACGCCCCTTGATTGTCCGTGACGACGGCCGCCCTTCCGTACGAGGTGTCGAAAGGGGGTGCCTGGACGCGTCCGCCGAGCCGGTTCACCGTACCGAGAACCGCGTCGACGTCCTCCACTCCGAAGTGGACGAGGAAGTGCGGCGGCATCTCGGCCGGGAAGACGCCAGAGACCGGGGCGCGGCCGAAGTCGGGCGAGGCGTCGGGGCCGAACAGGGCTTCGTGGAACAGGGTGCCGTAGAAACGGTCGACGGTTTCCGGGTCCCGCGCGTACAGCTCTGCCCAGCAGAAGGAGCCCGGCTCGTGCCGCTCGCCGAAACCGGGATGGGTGCCCGCCTGCCACAGGCCGAAGACCCCACCCTCGGGGTCGGTCGCGAGGGCGGTCGTACCGTAGGGGCCCAGCCGGGTGGGCGCGGTGATCACCCGCCCGCCCGCCGCCTGGATCCGGGCCGCGAGCGCGGCGGCGTCCGGGGTCGCGAAGGACACCGTCCACACGGTGGGCATCCGGCCGTCCCGCTTGGGTGTGAGGGCGGCGACGGGCTCCCCGTGATGGCGTGCCCACACGCCCTCCAAGTGCGGCTCGAACCCCTCCCCGAAGGTCCAGCCGAACAGCTCACCGTAGAAACGCCTGCCCGCCTCCACATCGGGAAGCTGCGCGTCGACCCAACAGGGGACGCCCTCCGGGTAGGCGTGCGTTGCGTCGGACGCCCGGGATACGGCCATGCGGCCAAGTTAACGGCCTTTCATCCACTCCGCGCGACGGCCCGGACACTCCCGGACATCGCCCAGGGCCCCCCACTCGCCGCCCGCACTCCCCCACGCACCCCATTTGCAGTCGGCCGAATCGCGCTCCGATCACCCCTCGGTAAGCTGACGGCATGACAGGACAAGTGCGTACCGTCGACGGCCGCGTGGCCGGACGGCGAGGGCAGGCGACCAGGCAGAAACTGCTCGACTGCCTCAGTGAAATGCTCAGCTCGTCGCCGTATCGGGACGTCAAAGTCATCGATGTCGCCCGGAAGGCGGGGACGTCGCCGGCGACTTTCTACCAGTACTTTCCGGACGTCGAAGGCGCCGTTCTGGAGATCGCCGAGCAAATGGCCGCGGAGGGCGCCGGGTTGACCCAGCTCCTCGAAGGACGCTCCTGGGTCGGCAAGGCCGGCTGGGCGACCGCGCAGGAACTCGTGGACGGTTTCCTGGAGTTCTGGCGGAAGAACGAGGCGATCCTGCGCGTGGTCGACCTGGGCGCCGCCGAGGGCGACAAACGCTTCTACAAGATCCGCATGAAGATCCTCAACTCGGTGAACAACTCCCTCGCGGACTCGGTCTCCGAGCTCCAGTCCAAGGGCAAGGTCGACAAGGACGTGAACCCCGCGGCGATCGCCGGTTCCCTCGTCGCGATGCTCGCCGCGGTGGCCTCGCACCAGAAGGGCTTCCAGACCTGGGGCGTCAAGCAGGCCGAACTCAAGCCGAACCTGGCGCTGTTGGTGCACCTCGGGGTGACCGGGAAGAAACCGACCAAGTAGCGCGACCGCATCTCTTGGGGCCCCCTTCGGCCCACATCCTGTCATGCAGGCGGCAGTCCACTCGTGGACTGCCGCCTGCTGCGCTATGTGCCGCGGCGCACGATGCGAAACAGTCTGATCTCCCGGTCGATCCGCGCCTGGTACGTGGCGTACGGCGGCCAGAACGCCAGCACCGCCTTCCACGCCGCGTCCCGCTCCTCCCCCTCCAGCAGACGGGCCCTCACGGGGATGTCCTCGCCCTGCCAGCTGATGACGGCGTCCGGATGGGCGAGAAGGTTGGCGGTCCAGGCCGGATGATCGGGGCGCCCGAAGTTGGACCCGACGAGAATCCAGCCGCCCTCCCCCTCCGGCATACAGGCCAGTGGCGTACGCCGCTCCAGCCCGCTGCGGGCGCCCCGCACCGTCAGCACGATCCCCGGCAGCAGCTGCGCGCTGAGCAGCACCCTGCCGCGCGTCAGCCGGTGCACCGCGCGGTCCATGGCCGGGACGAGGTGCGGGGCGATCCGGGCGAAGGCCCGAGTCGAGGACACCTTCTGCACACTCCGCACGACGAGTCGCGACCGGATTCCGGGCGCCATCAGACCGCCACCTCCGCGCCGTCGAAGAGCCGCGCCGCGTCGGCGGCGTACGCCCGCAGCCGGTGCACGGGCCCGAAGAGCAGTTCGTCGCCGGCCGCGCGCTTGAAGTACAGCTGGGCCTCGTGCTCCCAGGTGAAGCCGATGCCGCCGTGCAGCTGGATCGCCTCGGCGGCGGCCGTACGCAGCGCCTCCAGGCCCTGGGCGAGCGCGAGCCCGCCGACCCGCTCGCCTCCGGCGCCCGCCGCCCAGGCGGCGTAGTACGCGGCGGACCGCGCCGCCTGCACCCGCACGTACACGTCCGCGAGCCGGTGCTTCACCGCCTGGAAGGACCCGATCGCCCGCCCGAACTGCTCCCGCTGCCGCACATGGGCGATGGTCCGCTCCAGCGCCCGGTCGGCGGCACCGACGGCTTCGACGGCGAGCACGGCGGCGGCGCCGTCCCCGACGGAGGCGAGCGCGCCGAGCACGTCGCCGTCCTCCTCACCGAGCAACTCGGCCCGCACCTGGCGCAGTTGCACCCGCCCCTGCGCCCGCGTCTCGTCCAACGACGTCTGCCGCATCCGTACGAGCCCCTGGGCGCCCTCCGTCACCAGGAAGATCCGCGTCCGGGCCCGGGCGAACCCCCCGGTGTGCGCGGCGACCAGCAGGAGCCCGGCGCTGTGCCCGTCGAGGACGCGTTCCACCTCTCCGTAGAGGCGCCAGCCGCCCTCCTCGCCCGGCCGGGCCTGTACGCCCCCGGCCCGGCCGCCGCCCGCCCAGTCCCCGCCGTTGTCGCCGACCAGACCGAGCGCGGTGGGGAGCCCGGCGCCCGGTACCGCGAGGGCGGCGGTCAGCTCGCCTGCCGCGATCCTGGGCAGCAGCCCGGCACGCTGGGCGTCGGTGCCGAGGGCGAGGATCAGCGGGGCCGCGAGGGCGGCCGTGGCGAGCAGCGGCGAGGGCGCGAGGACCCGCCCCGACTCCTCGCAGGCGAGGGCGAGATCGGCGAACGAACAGCCGACCCCGCCGTACGCCGTGGGCAGGGCGAGCCCCGGCAGCCCGAGCTGCTGCGCGAGGGTCTCCCAGAGCCCGGCGTCGTGTCCGACCCCGGTGCGCACGGCCGACCGCACCTCCTCCGGACCGCAGCGCTTGAGCAGGAGTTCCCGCAGGGTGCGGCGGATCTCGTCCTGTTCGGCGGTGAAACGGGCGTCCATGGCCAGGCCCTTTCTCCCGATCTGACGGCCCGTCACATTAGCGCCGTGCGGTGCGGATGCCCAGAGCCACGACGACCTCCCGCGCGCCGCCGGATCTGATGTACCGTCAGATTCATGACTCCGGGGAAGCGCAAGGTCGCCGTGGTGGGTGTCTCCCTCTCGGACTGCGGTCGCGTGGACGACGCGACGCCCTACGCCCTGCACGCCCAGGCCGCCAGGCGCGCGCTGGCGGACGCGGGGATGGACCGCTCGCTGGTCGACGGGTTCGCGTCGGCCGGCCTCGGCACGCTGCCGCCGGTCGAGGTGGCCGAGTACCTGGGCCTGCGCCCCACCTGGGTCGACTCCACCGCCGTCGGCGGCTCCACCTGGGAGGTCATGGCGGCGCACGCGACGGACGCGATCGCGGCGGGGCACGCCGAGGCCGTCCTCCTCGTCTACGGCTCGACCGCCCGCGCCGACATCAAGGCGGGCCGCCGCACCGGCAACCTCTCCTTCGGCGCCCGGGGCCCCCTCCAGTTCGAGGTCCCCTACGGCCACACGCTCATCGCCAAGTACGCGATGGCCGCGCGCCGCCACATGCACACGTACGGCACGACACTCGAACAGCTCGCCTCGGTGGCCGTCCAGGCGCGGGCGAACGCGGCGCTGAACCCGGAGGCGATGTTCCGCACCCCGATCACCACCGACGACGTCCTGTCCGGCCCGATGATCGCCGACCCCTTCACCAAGCTGCACTGCTGTCTGCGCTCCGACGGCGGCGCGGCGGTGCTGCTGGCGGCCGAGGAGTACGTACGGGACTGTCGTACGGCCCCGGTGTGGATCCTCGGCACCGGCGAGCACGTCTCGCACACGACGATGTCCGAGTGGCCGGACTTCACCGTCTCCCCCGCCGCGGTGAGCGGACGTCTCGCCTTCGAGCGGGCGGGGGTGCGGCCCGACGAGATCGACGTGGCCGAGCTCTACGACGCCTTCACGTACATGACCCTCGTGACCCTGGAGGACCTGGGCTTCTGCGCGAAGGGCGAGGGCGGTCAGTTCGTGGAGAAGGGGCGCCTGACGGTGGGCGGAGAGCTGCCGGTGAACACGGACGGGGGTGGACTCTCGGCCCAGCATCCGGGGATGCGGGGCCTGTTCCTCCTGGTGGAGGCAGTGCGGCAACTGCGCGGGGAGGCCGGGGAACGCCAGGTCAGGAGGACGGGCGGACGCCTTCCCGAGCTGGCGGTGGCCTCCGGGACGGGCGGGTGGTTCTGCTCGTCGGGGACGGTGGTGCTGGGACGGTAGGGGCCGGTGGTGCTCGGACCGTCGGCCCCGTCGGGGCTGGGGAGGTAGGGGCCGGGCAGCGGTTCAGCGTACGGCCCAGCGGCGTCTGGCCCGACGCAGGGCGCGGGCGTCGGAGTAGCCGAGGAGACCGGTCTTGCCCCCGGAGGGTGCGGCCGGGTGCAGACGGAGCCGCGCGAACTGCGAACGTGGTGGACCTGCGCGGTGCGCGCTGCCGCAGGCTGACCTCCACGGCTCCGATCTGCCGTCCGGTCGCCCAGCGGAAACCCACGGCTGGGTCAGCCCGGCTTGACCGCCAGCGTCGCAAAATAGTGCGACATGTAGGGAGCGGATGCGTTGGATTGGTGCGGCGCTTCCGCGAGGCCGGTGAGGACGAACCCCGCGGCGAGTTGCCCGCCGATCTGATCGGTGAGGGTGTGGCTGTATTCAAGAGCGGCATCCGCGCCGAACTTCGTGGCGCGTTCCTCGGCGGAGTACTGCGTGACATCGCTGTAGGGCAGTTTGTGCACGACGATCAGCTCGCCGCGCTCGTCGAGCGCCTCGTGGTCGAACAAGTACACATCAGGGTTGAGGAAGCCCACGAGCAGAGTTCCGCCCGGTCGCAGGACGCGGAAGCACTCACGCCACACCGGTGCCAAGTCCGGTACGAACAGGTTGGAGACCGGATGGAATACGACGTCGAATGTTGCGTCGCCGAAGGCGCTGAGGTCGCGCATGTCGCCCAGGACGGTGCGCAGCTCGAGTCCGTCGCGCGCCGCCACCATCTGGTCCTGGCCGAGCTGGCGGGGTGAGTTGTCGAATACGGTGACCCGCGCCCCTGCGGCGGCGAGGATCGGACCCTGCTGGCCACCGCCGGAGGCCAGGCACAACACGTCCTTGCCGTTCAGGTCCGTCGGCAGCCAGGAGCGGTCGACTGGCTCACGCCCGACGAGAACAATCGACCAGTCGCCCATGCGGGCGCGCTCGACATCCTCAGCACTCACCGGCCTCGACCACTCGTTGCCCTCTTGGACATACTTGTCCCAGGCTGCCCGATTGTGGGCAACGGGGTCGACAACAATGTCCTGCACGTTCAACTCCCTGCTACAGCCAAGCGGACACCTGCGGTACTGACAGTTCGGTGCCGCTAGCCAACACGATTGCAGGGTGCGGGCTCAACGAAATTAGCGGGCATCGAGGTGTCCACGGATGTCCACGGGCTCGACGGGTGGTCGCGCAGCGGGTGCCTAAGCGCTGGTTGCCGGGGTTGCGGAAGCCGCAGGCGTCGCGGGCGATGACGCAGCTTTGTCGGACCTCCGAGTGATACTCGGGGCATGGGAACGGATCTTCACGAGCTGCTCAGGTCACTGCGGGTGTGGGACGTAGAGCTGCCCTCCTTCGACCCGGCATCCGCACCCGCCGAACCACTCCCCCTGTTCACGGAGTGGTTCGCGGAGGCGGTCGCGGCGGGGCAGAGCGAACCGCACACGATGTCGCTGGCGACGGCGGACGAGGACGGGCTGCCCGACGTCCGGATCGTCATGCTGCACGGCGCGGACGCGGACGGCTGGGCCTTCGCGAGCCATGTCACCAGCCGCAAGGGCCGCCAGCTCTCCGCACGCCCGTACGCGGCGCTGGGGTTCTACTGGCCCGCCCAGGGCCGTCAGATCCGGCTGCGGGGACCGGTCGAGGTCGCCCCGGCCGAGGAGGGGCAGGCGGATCTGCACGCCCGTTCGACGGGAGCGCTGGCCGCCGCGCTCGTGGGCGGGCAGAGTGAAGTGCTCGGTTCGGTGGAGGAGTTGGGACGGGCCTCGGACGAGGCCTGGGACCGCGCTCGGCGCGAGCCCGACGCCCCGGCCCCGACGTGGACCCTCTACCGCCTCCGGCCGGAAGAGGTGGAGTTCTTCCAGGGTGACGCGAGGCGTCGGCACGTACGGCTCGTCTACCGCCGTACGGAACCTTCTCCGGAGGGCGGAGGCTGGCGCAAGGAGCTGCTCTGGCCCTGAGACGCGGGAGGGGCCAGGTGGGCCTGGGCGCACTTGCGGAAGGCCGTCACGAGGCGGCTGCGGTCGTCGGCGCGGGTCGCGAGCACGACGTGGCTCGGTTCGACACCGTGCAGGGGGACCGTGGTGAGGTCGGGGCGGATGCTGTCGACGCGCGGGTCGGCCGGGACGATTCCCACGGCCTGCCCGGAGGCGATGAATTCGAACTTGTCCTCCAGTGCCTCGATGAGCGGACCGTCGGGCGCCCGGCTGCCGTCGGGGCGCGGGTCGATGCGCCAGAACGCGTTCCAGGACGCGTCGGACACCCGGGGCAGGGGTTCGTCGGCGATGTCGTCGAGGGTGACGGATTCCTTGCCGGCCAGGCGGTGGTCGAGGGGGACGAGGAGCAGGCGGGGCTCGTCGTAGAGGATCGTGACGTGGAGCTGGTCGGTCCACATCGGGAGGCGGGTCACGGCCACGTCCACCCGGTGCTCGACCAGGGCCGCGTGGGCGTCGTTCCAGACGAGGTGCTGGGCGACCACCTCGGCGTCCGGGTGCAGCCGGCGCATCTCGCGCACCGCCGGGGTGACGATGATGCTGGAGGTGTAGCCGATGGTGACACGACTGGGCTGGGCGGCGGCCCGGGTGCGCGCCGCGGCCGAAGTGGCCGAGCGCAGCAGCGCCTTGGCCTGGGGCAGGAAGACCTCGCCGGCCTCGGTGAGCCGGCTGCCCTGCGGGGTACGGTCCAGCAGCCGGGCGCCGAGCTGCTGTTCGAGGCGGCGGATCTGCCGGCTCAGGGACGGCTGGGCGATGCACAGGGCGGTGGCGGCCCGGCCGAAGTGCCGGTGCTCGGCGACGACCGTGAAGTACCGCACGAGCCGCAGGTCGAGGTCGACCGGGGGCGAAGGCTGCTGCGGCGACGAGTCGGGCGTCATGTCTTCATGGTATTCCCCGTGGCTACGGGCTGATCGCAAGCTTTCGCCATTGACCTGTGGTGATGCCTGAAACGCATGTGCCGTTGCGAAACAGGCCTTGGACGCGGAACCCCACGTGGCCGCACGGTGGATCCGGAATCACCTGGGCGGGGACCCACCGGGCGGGCAACCGCCGGGCCGGACCTCATCACCTTTTGGAGTGCACCATGCGTGTGTTCGTCACCGGAGCCACCGGATTCGTCGGCAGCGCCGTCGTACGCGAACTGCTGGACGCGGGACACCGGGTTCTCGGCCTCGCCCGCTCGGACCGGGCCGCCGCGTCGCTGACGGCCGCGGGGGCGGAAGTGCACCGCGGCGCCCTCGACGACCTCGACGGCCTGCGGGCGGCCGCGGACGCGGCGGACGGCGTGATCCACACGGCGTTCCCGCACGGCTCCTCCGACTTCACCGCCGCCGCCCGGACGGAGATCCACGCCATCCAGACGCTCGGCGAGGCGCTCGTGGGATCCGGTCGGCCCTTCGTCGTGACCTCCGGGACCGCCGGTCTCACGCTCGTGCCGGGCCGTGTCGCGACCGAGGACGACGAGCAGGATCTCTCCTCGCCCGCGGCGGCCCGGATCCCCGGGGAGGCGGCGGCGCTGTCGTTCGCCGAGCGCGGGGTGCGGGCCTCGGTGGTGCGGCTGCCGCCGTCGGTGCACGGCGAGGGTGACCACGGTTTCGTCCCGCACATCGTCGCCGTCGCCCGCGCGAAGGGCGTCTCCGCCTACCCCGGCGACGGCTCCAACCGCTGGGCCGCCGGGCACCGGCTCGACGCGGCGCACCTGTACCGGCTGGCCCTGGAGGAGGCGCCCGGCGGCGCGCGGCTGCACGCGGTCGGCGACGAGGGCGTACCGGTCCGCGACATCGCCGACGCCGTCGGCCGGTACCTGAAGCTGCCGGTGGCCGCCGTTCCTCGCGAGGAGGCGGCCGACCACTTCGGCTGGCTCGGACACTTCTTCGCGATGGACGTCCCGGCGTCGAGCACCCTCACGCGGAAGCGGCTGGGATGGCACCCCGAGCGGCCCGGACTCGTCGAGGACCTCGAAGAGGGCCACTACTTCACGAAGTCGTAGACGGGTTGTCGCAGACGGGTTGTCGCAGACGGGTTGTCGTAGACGGGTTGTCGCGGACGGCTACTTCGCGAAGTCGTAGACGGCGAAGTCGGCGACGGGGCGGTAACCGATGCGCTGGTAGAGGCCGTTGCTGGTCGGATTGGCGAGGTCGGTGAAGAGGAGCACCTCGTCCGCTCCGCCGGCCAGCGCGGCCCTGCTGACCTCGGTGGTGGCGGCCCCCGCGTAGCCGCGTCCGCGCAGGGGTGCCGGGGTGTAGACGGGGGCGACCCGGATCTGCCCGGCGATCAGGGGGGTCGCTCCGGCCATGGCCACCGGCGTACCGTCCGGCGTCTCCCAGAGCGTGACACCGCCGTACGCGAGTCGGCTCTCGGCCCAGCGGTCCGGGTCCTGCCTCTCGTTCCGCCCGAAGATCCCGGCGAACTCGGAGTACCAGCGCGCGACGAGCGCGTGGTCGCTCTCGCCGGCCACCCGGGCGCGGCCCGGCGGAACGGGCGTCGGCGGCGTGAGCGTACCGAGCCGGTACAGCCGTTCGCTTCTTCTGAGTTGGGCCCGCGCGCCGGCGTGGCGCTCCCAGGCGGCGGCGAACTCGGCGGCCGTGTCCACCGGACCGCCGACGCCCGGGAACGAGTACCCCTCGTCCGCGAGCCGCGCGGCCAGCGCGTCGATGCCCTCCGCCGGGAGGTCGGTGAGGTTGAGCTGGTACGGCGGGGTGTGGAACAGCACGGCCGACACCCCACCGACCCCGTCGCCCTCCCCTTCATCCGCCCCGTCGGCGTCGGCGTCGGCGAACCGGCCGAAGAACGGTGCCTCCTCCCCGTACACGTCCGGCCCGCGCCTGCGCAGCGCGTCGGTCACGGACAGCGCCACGGTGTGCGCCGCGGGCCGCGAGCGCAGGAAGTCCCCCGCGCTCGTGAGGAATTCGTCCAGATCGTGGGTGAACACCCAGCCACGCGCGTCACGAGTCATACCCGGCATGATCCCGCGCACGGCATGCCCGGTGCCTCCGGTTTTCCCGGCCCCGCGCACCGTGCCGGACCGGGTTCTACCGGGGCCCGGAGCCCGTCGGCGGCAGCGTCGGCTCCGGGTCCGTCGCGATCCGTGCGTGCAGGTGTACGTCCCGGAACGCGTCGTGCCGCCCCGACTCGAACATCGCCTCCCGCAGCGTCCCCTCGTACGGGAACCCGCACCGCTCGGCGATCCGGCAGGACGCGTCGTGGCCGAGGGCGTGGCCCAGTTCGACGCGGTGCAGACGGACGGCGCCGAAGGCGTAGCGGGCGGCCAGGGCGAGGGCACGGGTGGCGACCTGGTGGCCGCGGGCCTCCGGAAGGACCCAGTAGCCGACGATGCCGACGCGTATGACGTGGTTGATGTCGTTGACGCCTATATGACCGAGGGTCGTACCGGTGGCCGCGTCCGTGACGCAGAAGGCGACGGCGGTGCCGTCGGCGACGGCCTCGGCGCGCGAGCGGAGCGAGTCACGGGCGCTGTCCAGGTCCCGGACGATCTTGACCGGGGTGTTCCAGCGCTGGAACTCCGGGTCGGACAGCCCGCGCAGCCAGGTCGCGACATCGGCCTCGGACTCCGGGTCCCAGGGGCGAAGCCGCAGGCCGTGGCCGTCGACCACGGGGAAGGGATGGGCGAGGGACTTCTCGTGAACGTCGGACATCCGGCCATTATTCACGGGGCCCAAAGGGGTTCAGGAAGTGGTTTTCGACGCGGAGGAGGGGGATGGGACGGAGGAGGAAGGAGGCGGGACAGCGCCGGACCGTGGCCGGAACACGGGCACCCCCGCCCTGAACGTGACCTCCAGCCCCATCCCGATCCGCAGCGTGTCGTCCTCGCACTCCACCACCTCGGTCATCATGCGCGGCCCCTCCGCGAGGTCGACGACCGCGGCGACGTACGGCACCCGCTCGCCGAACGGAGGGAGGTCGTTGCGGTGCACGACGGACCAGGTGTAGAGCGTGGCGTGGCCGCTCGCGGGCCGCCAGCGCACGTCCTCGCTCCAGCAGTGCGGGCAGAACTCCCGGGGGTAGTGGTGGGCCCGGTCGCAGCCCGCGCAGTGGCGGATCAGCAGTCGGCCCTCCGCCGCCGCGTCCCAGTACGGCCGGGTGAAGGCATCGACCTCGGGCAGATCGAATCGCGCCCCGCCCGACGCACGCGCCGTGTCCGCCGCACGCACTTCGCCCGACGGACGCTCCTCGCTCGACGCGCGCTCCCCGGTCGACGCGCGCTCCCCGGTCACGAGCACTCCCCGGCCCCGGTCGACCCGCGCCTCACGAGAACAGGCCGATCGCACTGTCCAGCGACCACGTCTGCCACCCCATCCCGAAGAAGGCGACGACCGAGATCAGCGCCATCATCGCGTTCTGCCCCTGCTCGGCCCAGTCGTGGATCATGAGGGTGAAGTACAGGGCGTTGAGGAGCAGTCCGCCGACCAGCGCGATCGGCGTCAGGAACCCGGCCACCAGTCCCAGCCCGAGGGCCAACTCCGCGTACACGACGACGTACGCCATCGTCCGCGGCCGGGGCGCGACCACGACGTCGAAGCCGGAGCGCACCGCGTTCCACCGGTGCTTGCCCGCGACGTCCGCCGCCCAGGCGATCCCGGTCCCCCGCTCGAACCAGCCCTTCTTGTCCTTGTGCCGCCAACTCTCCAGCCACCACAGCCCGAGCCCGATCCGCAGCACGGCCAGCCACTCCGCTCCGCCGAGCCAGATCGTGTCCATGGCAGTCCACGCCCCCTTCGGTATCTGACGGTACGTCAGTTCAGCGCACGGAAGGCGCCCGCGCAAGAGGCGTACGCCACCCTCCCCTTCACTCGTCCCCCCGCTTCCAACACAACCGAGTGACCTACGCCACCGGCCCCACCCACTCCTCCTACAGTCGTGATCAGTTCGCAACCGATTCCGGGCTTGACCGAGACCTATCAAGTGACGACGTGATTACGCTCGCGCACATGGCCGACTCGACTGCTTCCTCGACACCCCGCCCGGTGCCGTCCCACGAAGACCGCCCCGTGTACGTCATCGGCGGCGGCCCCGGGGGACTCGCGACGGCGTACGCGCTGCGCGCCCAGGGCGTACGGGCCGTCGTACTGGAGAAGTCCGACCAGGTCGGGGCGTCCTGGCGGCGCCACTACGACCGGCTGCACCTGCACACGACCCGGCGGCTGTCCGGCCTGCCCGGCCTCGCGATGCCGCGCTCCTTCGGGCGGTGGGTCTCCCGCGACAACGTGGTGCGCTACCTGGAGAAGTACGCCGAGCACCACCAGCTGGAGATCGTCACGGGCGTCGAGGTCTCGCGCGTCGAGCCCGCCCCGGGTGGTGACGGCTGGCTGCTGCGCGCCACCGGCGGCCGCGAGCTGACCGGCAGCGCCGTGGTCGTCGCCACCGGCCACAACCACACCCCGCGCCTGCCCGAGTGGCCCGGCCGCGACTCGTACACCGGCGAACTCCTGCACGCCGGCGACTATCGCAACCCCGCCCCCTACGCCGGCCGTGACGTCCTCGTCGTCGGCGTCGGCAACACGGGCGCCGAGATCGCCGTGGACCTGGTCGAGGGCGGCGCCTCCCGGGTACGGCTCGCCGTGCGCACCGCGCCGCACATCGTGCGCCGCTCCACGGCGGGCTGGGCCGCCCAGTTCACCGGGATCCTCGTACGACGGCTGCCGGTGCGCCTCGTCGACGCGCTCGCCGGGCCGATGGCCAAGGTCAGCGTGCCGGACCTGTCGGCGCAGGGGCTGCCCCGCCCCGACACCGGCCTCTACTCCCGCGTCGACGAAGGCTCCATCCCCGTCCAGGACGTCGGTCTCATCAACGCCGTCCGCAAGGGGCGGGTCGAGGTCGTGGCCGCGGTGGAGGGCTTCGAGGAGGACAAGGTCGTCCTCGCCGACGGGAGGCGGATCGACCCGGACGTCGTGATCGCCGCGACGGGGTACGTGCGCGCCCTGGAGGGCATCGTCGGCCACCTCGACGTCCTCGACGGGCGTGGCCGCCCGGTCGTGCACGGCGCCCGCACCCCGAAGAAGGCACCCGGCCTCTACTTCACCGGCTTCACCAACCCCATCAGCGGCATGTTCCGCGAACTCGCCCTCGACGCGGAGAAGATCGCGAAGGCGGTCGCGAGGACCGCGCAGAAGGCGGGGAAGGCGGCGGAGAAGGCGGCGTCGAAAGCGGGGGCAGGGGCGACGGCGGGGGCGAAGACGGGGGCGCGCGACACAGGCGACGCCCGCGCCGCGCGCTGAATCACCGTCAGTTGACGGCGAGGACCGCCGTGTTGTTCGTGGTGTCCGGGTCGAAGGCGAAGTCGCCGAACTCGGGGTGGATGCTGACCTCACCGGTCGTGCCGGGCGCCGCCGCGTCGATCCGCAGCTGGAAGACGTACGTGCGCTCGGTGTTCTCGGACACCCAGTAGGGGAGGGCGCAGTCGTAGCGCGGGGCGCCCGTCCGCTTCTCGTAGTACCCGCCCGTGAGGGTGTGCGGGACGCAGTCCGCGGGAACGCCGGTGACCGTCGTACCGGTCGGGACGATCAGTCTGACCTTGGCGGCCGGGTCGCCGGAGCCGAGGTTCGCGAACCAGGCCGGGCCGTTGTTCTTGAAGGTGAGCGGGGCGGTCACCGTCTGGCCCGCCGTACCGGTGACCGCGGCGCCGGTCACCGAGAAGTCGGCGGTGTTGTCCGTGCCGATCTGCAGGGCCGCGTAGTTGTCGCGGCTCGCGAGGTCGGTCGCGCCGTCGGCCGGGGCGACACTGATGTCCAGCCGGTCGTTCAGCGCGTGCCGCGCGATCGCCAGCTGCAGCGGCGCGGGCAGCTCGAAGGAGTCACCGGGGGCCAGCACCTGGTCGAACGTGCAGGTCGCGTCCGTCATCGGCGCGTACTCGTCACCGCCCGTCCGCGTGTAGGTGCAGGCGTCGTACTTGTTCAGAAAGTCCACCCCGTACGACGCCGTCATCTTCACCGTGACGCCGTGCGCGCTCTCGTTGCCCTTGTTGGTCAGCGCGAAGGGGATCGTCTCGGTGCCACCCGGCTGCGCGTGCTCGACGTCGGCCACGGGGGCGAGGGAGAGGTCGGGGCCCGAGGCGAGCGTGAAGTCGGTCTGGAAACTGTCCTCGGGCGCGGTGAGCGTGCCGTCGGGGCCACCGGTGGCCGTCGCCCCGTAGGTGATCCTGCCCTGCGCCCCGGCCTGCGCACCGGCGACCGCGCGGATCCCGAGGTGGATCTGCCGGCTGTAGTCGGACCCGATCACGGGCACGTCCGGCACGCTGCACACCGCGGTCGCGCCGTTCGGCGCGCAGTTGTCCGGCCAGGTCACCTCGCCGACCCCGGCCAGCCCGGAGGCGTCGACGGTCACCTTGCCGTCGGTCACCGTGAAGTGGCCGTTGTCGTGGTAGAGCCCCACGTCGATCGTCCGGCTCTGCGGCGCGCCGCCGTCCGTGCCGAGCGGCAGGGTCTGCTCGGAGGGTGCGTCGATCCACAGCTGGTCGGACTCGGTCTCGGCCAGCGCGGGGGCGGCGGTGAGCCCCACGGTGACAAGTCCGGCCGCGAGCGTCGTACAGGCTCCGAGCCGCAGCGCGCGGCCGAAGGAGACAGGTCTCATGACATCCCCCAGGGCGAGAAGAAAGGTGAGGAGAAGGAGAGAAACGGTGGCTTGGCCGACGTGAGCCGACAGGGCCATGTCATAGACGATCAAAGGGAGTTGAAGGTTGTGCGGCACCTCCACGGGTTCCGGCCCCGCGCGCGGCGGGTACGAACCAGATCCCCGCCGCCCAGCCTTTTGCTTGCACAACGGTTCCTGACGCGGCGTCAGTTAAGTAATCTGACAGTGCGTCAGTTAATTGGCTGTCACACAGGAGCGGGCGGACCGATGCTTGGATCAACCCACGGCACCCTCACCACCGACTCCCGCCGGGCCCGCGTCATCGCCTGCGGCGAGCAGCCCTCACCCGTCGTGCACGGCCGCCCGGCCGACGTCGACGACCTGGACGTCAGCGGCCGTCCGCTGTACGCCGACGCACCCGATCTGGACCGCTTCTTCCGCCCCGAGTCCGTGGCCGTCGTCGGCGCCTCGGACGCCGAGGACCGGCCGAACACCGGCATCACCCGGCAGCTGATCGCCTGGGCCGAGCGGGTCGGCGCCCGGCTGCACCCTGTGCACCCCACCCGTCAGTCCGTCTTCGGCATCCCCTGCTCTCCTTCCCTCGCCGACCTGCCCGAGCAGGTCGATCTGGCCGTGCTCCTCGTCGGCGACCCGCTCCCCGTGATCGGGGAACTGGCCGAGGCCAAGGTGAAGTTCGCCGTCGCCTTCGCCTCCGGGTTCGCCGAGACCGGGGCCGAGGGCGCCGCCGCGCAGGCCCACCTCGCCGCCGCCGTCCGCCACGCGGGCCTCCGGCTCCTCGGGCCCAACACCAACCTCAACGCCTTCGAGAAGTTCCGCGACGATCTCGACGGTCCTGCGATCGCCCTCATCACCCAGTCCGGACACCAGGGCCGGCCGGTGTTCGCGATGCAGGAGCTGGGCGTACGGCTCTCCCACTGGGCGCCCACCGGCAACGAGGCCGACCTCGAGACCGCCGACTTCATCTCCTACTTCTCCGAGCAGCCGGAGATCGGCGCGATCGCCTGCTACGTCGAGGGGCTGAAGGACGGCCGCTCCTTTCTGCTCGCCGCCGACCGCGCCGCCCGCCGCGGAGTGCCCGTCGTCGCCGTCAAGGTCGGCCGCACCGAGACCGGCGCCCGCACCGCCGCCTCACACACCGGCAAGCTGACCGGCGCCGACACGGTGGTGGACGCGGCGATGCGGCAGTACGGCGTGATCCGCGTCGACGGGCTCGACGAACTCCAGGACACCGCCGCCCTGTTGGCCCGCGCCCGCGCCCCGCGGGCCGAGGGGGTCGTGGTCTATTCGATCTCGGGCGGCACGGGGGCGCACTTCGCCGACCTGGCGACGGCGGCGGGGCTGCCCCTGCCGAATCTCTCCGCCCCCAAGCAGGCCGAGCTGCACCAGTGGATACCCGAGTACCTGAGCGTGACCAATCCCGTCGACAACGGCGGGCACCCGGTCGGCGACTGGCGCGGGCGGAAGATCATCGACGCGATCCTCGCCGACCCGGAGGTCGGCGTGCTGATCTGTCCGATCACCGGGCCCTTTCCTCCGATGAGCGACAAGCTCGCACAGGACCTGGTGGACGCGGCGGAACAGACGGACAAGCTGGTGTGCGTGGTGTGGGGCTCGCCGGTCGGCACCGAGGCCGCCTACCGCGAGACGCTGCTCGGCTCGTCGAAGGTCGCCACCTTCCGGACCTTCGCCAACTGCATCACGGCCGTACGCGCCTACCTGGACCACCACCGGTTCGTCGCCTCCTACCGCTCCCCCTTCGACGAGGCTCCCCGCACCCCCTCGCCGTCCTTCCGCAAGACGCAGGCGCTGATGCGGCCGGGGCAGCAGCTGAGCGAGCACGCGGCGAAGCAGCTGCTGCGGGCCTATGGGATCCGGGTGCCGCGCGAGCAGTTGGTGACCAGCGCGGCGGCGGCCGTGCGCGCGGCGAGTCTCGTCGGCTACCCCGTGGTCATGAAGGCGTCCGGCGCCCAGATCGCCCACAAGACCGAACTGGGTCTGGTGAAGATCGGACTGACCTCCGCCAGCCAGGTCAGGGACGCCTACCGCGAGCTCACCGACATCGCGCGCTACGAGGGGATCTCGCTCGACGGGGTGCTGGTGTGCCAGATGGTCGAGCGGGGCGTGGAAATGGTCGTGGGCGTCACGCACGACCAGCTCTTCGGGCCGACCGTGACCGTCGGGCTGGGCGGCGTGCTCGTCGAGGTGCTGCGGGACGCGGCCGTCCGCGTGCCGCCGTTCGGCGAGGACCAGGCGCGGGGCATGCTCGGCGAGCTGCGCGGGCGGGCCCTTCTGGAGGGCGTGCGCGGGGGGCCGCCGGTGGATGTGGACGCGCTGGTCGAGGTCGTCATGCGCGTACAGCGGATGGCGCTGGAGCTCGGGGACGACATCGCCGAGCTCGACATCAACCCGCTGATGGTGCTGCCCAGGGGCCAGGGAGCGGTCGCGCTGGACGCGCTGGTCGTCTGCCGCTGACCCCCAGCGCTCCAGCCCCCGCGCCATCGCCCGCCCCCGCCGCACCGCCCCCCGTAAGAACCGGAGCACCCCCATGACATCCTCCCCCGAGAAATCTGCCGCGAAATCTGCCGATCCCGTCGACTCATTGGTACTGCACGCCACTGACAATCACGTCGCGTGGATCACCCTCAACCGCCCCGAAGCCCTCAACGCCATCACCCCTGACCAGCGCGAACGCCTCATCCAGCACCTTTCCCACGCCTCCTGCGACCCCGGCGTACGGGCCGTCGTGATCACGGCGACCGGACGTGGTTTCTGCGCGGGCGCGGACCTGCGCGGGGGTCCGCCGACCGGGGGGCCGCAGGCCGGGGAGCGGGTGGCCGGGGAGCAGGTGGCCGGCGAGCGGGTGGCCGGGGACGTGGCCCGCATGATCCGGCTCGGCGCCCAGCGCCTGATCGGCGCGGTCCTCGACTGCGAGAAGCCCGTGATCGCGGCGGTCAACGGCATCGCGGCCGGCCTCGGCGCCCACCTCGCCCTCGCCTGCGACCTCGTACTCGCCGCCGATTCCGCCAAGTTCATCGAGGTGTTCGTACGCCGCGGCCTGGTCCCCGACGGCGGCGGCGCGTATCTGCTGCCCCGGCTCATCGGCCCCCAGCGCGCCAAGGAACTGATGTTCTTCGGCGACGCGCTGACGGCGGCGGACGCGGCGCGGCTCGGGCTTGTCAACAGGGTCGTACCGGCGGACGATCTGGAGAAGACCGCCCGCGACTGGGCCGAGCGTCTGGCCACCGGCCCGACCCGCGCCCTCGCCCTCACCAAGCAGCTGGTCAACGCCTCCCTCGACACCGACCGCACCACAGCCTTCGCCGCCGAAGCCGCCGCCCAGGAGATCAACATGACCACGGCGGACGCGAACGAGGGCGTGGCCGCCTTCACGGAACGCCGAACCCCCCACTACCGGGGCCGCTGAGTCAGTCCCGCCCCTTCCTATCTGACACCCCGTCAGCTTCAATGGATGGTGTGATGGGACACGCAGGGATGGCGGCCGCCGCCGTCCGTTATCTCAGGTCGGCCGGGGCTTCCACCGTCGCGGGGCATGTCGAGGCGCTGCCGCGGCCGGAGTTGCGCGCGGTGGGCGACGATGAGCGGGCGCCGGTCGATCAGGTGGCGTTTCGGCGGGTGTTGGGGAACTTCGCGACGGGCGTCACCGTCGTCACCGCGCCGGGCGTCGAGGGCGAGGCCGGTGGCGAGAGGCCGGCCGGGTTCGCCTGTCAGTCGTTCGCGTCGCTCTCGCTCGATCCGCCCCTGGTCTGCTTCATGGTGGGGCGTACGTCGGCGACCTGGCCGCGGATCGCCCGCGCGGGCGTGTTCTGTGTGAACGTGCTGGGGGCGCACCAGGGCGAGTTGTGCCGTGGGTTCGCGGTGAGCGGGGCGGACAAGTTCGCCGGGGTCGTGTACGACGCGGCGCCCGTTTCCGGTTCGCCGCGTCTCGCGGGGGCCGCGGCCTGGGTCGACTGCACGATCCACGCGGTGCACACCGGTGGGGACCATCTGATCGTGGTGGGACGGGTGGACGCGCTCGGCGCGAGCGACGATGACGACGCCGCGCCGCTGCTGTTCCACAAGGGGCGGTTCCTCTAGCTCGCCGGCAGGCCGCCCGGTCGGGGTGCCGGAGTCGTCAGGCGATCGCCGCCACCGCGGGTGTGCCCGTCGCGGGGCGCCGTCGGATCACCAGTGCCATCAGGGCCGCCGCCGCGCACAGCGCGCCCGAGGCGTACCAGACCACGTCGTACGAGCCGAACGCGTCCCGCGCCACACCGCCGAGGAAGGCGACGAGGGCGGCGCCGACCTGGTGGGAGGCGAGGACCCAGCCGAAGACGATGGCGCTGTCCTCGCCGTACTGCTCGCGGCACAGGGCCAGGGTGGGCGGGACGGTGGCGACCCAGTCGAGGCCGTAGAAGACGATGAAGAAGATCATCGGGGGGTGGACGGAGGGTGCGAGGAGCATGGGGAGGAAGAGGAGAGAGGTGCCGCGCAGCGCGTAGTAGACGGCGAGCAGCCGACGCGGTTCGAAGCGGTCGGTGAACCAGCCGGAGGCGACCGTTCCGACCACGTCGAAGACCCCGATGACCGCGAGCAGTGAGGCCGCCGCCGTGATGGGCATCCCGTGGTCGTGGGCCGCGGGCACGAAGTGCGTCTGGACCAGGCCGTTCGTCGAGGCACCGCAGATCGCGAAGGTGCCGGCCAGCAGCCAGAACGGGCCGGTGCGGACGGCGGAGAGCAGGACCGTCACCGCGCGCCGGGCGGCGCCCTGCACGGGCGCGGGCTTCGGTACGAACTCCGCCGACCCGTACGGCTTCACGCCCACGTCCGCCGGGTGGTCCCGCAGCAGCAGCCATACGAAGGGGACGACCGCGAGCGCCGCGAGGGCCACCGTCACCGCGGCCGGGCGCCAGTCGTGCTCCGTGACGATCCAGGAGAGGAGCGGCAGGAAGATCAGCTGGCCGGACGCCGAGGCCGCCGTCAGGATGCCCGTGACCAGGCCCTTGCGCGCCGTGAACCAGCGGTTGGTGACCGTCGCCGCGAAGGCCAGCGCCATGGAGCCGGACCCCAGGCCGACCAACAGGCCCCAGCAGAGCAGCAGCTGCCAGGCCGCCGTCATCCACACGGTCAGACCGGAACCGAGCGCGATCACCATCAGGGCGACGGCCACCACCCGCCGGATGCCGAAGCGGTCCATCAGCGCCGCCGCGAACGGCGCCGTCAGCCCGTACAGCGCGAGGTTGATGGACACCGCCGCGCCGATCGTGCCGCGCGACCAGTGGAACTCCTGGTGCAGCGGGTCGATCAGCAGACCCGGGAGTGAACGAAAGGCCGCCGCACCGATGATCGTCACGAAGGTGACGGCGGCGACGAACCAGGCGCGGTGGATGCGGACGCGGGGAGCGGAGGCGCGGGTCGGCTCGACGGAGTCGGTCGACTCGACGGAGACGGTCGACTCGACGGAGTCGGTCGGCACGACGGAGTCGGTCGGCACGATCGAGTCGGTGGAGTCGGTGAAGTCGGTCGGCTCGGTGGGGCGGGGGTCCTCCGCGGCTGCGGCGCCCCCCGGGGAGGCGGCATCGGTTGTCTGGGTCACGACATCGAGCTTCGGGCCTGCCGTTCCCATGAACGAATGGCCCGAAGGACAGCATTCGCTAGGATCGGGCCATGGCCTCTCACGGTACGCATCCTCGCCACCGCGTCGTCGTGCTCGCCCTCGACGGGCTGCTGCCCTTCGAGCTCGGCATCCCGCAGCGCATCTTCGGCAAGGCACGCGACGCCGACGGGCGGCCGCTGTACGAGATCGTCACCTGCTCGGTCCGGCCGCCGGGCCCCGTCGAGACGGACGCCGACTTCGCCGTCCTCGTCGCGAACGGCCCCGAGGCCCTCGCCACCGCCGACACCGTCGTCATCCCCGCCTCCTACGAACTCGGCCCCGTCCACGAGGAAGGCGTCCTCACCCCCGAACTGGCCGTCGCCCTCGCCCAGATCCGCCCCGGCACCCGCCTCGTCTCCATCTGCACCGGCAGCTACGTCCTCGCCGCCGCGGGCTACCTCGACGACCGTCCGGCCACCACTCACTGGATGCACGCCGAGCACTTCCAGCGACTCTTCCCGAAGATCAAGGTCGACGCCGAAGTGCTCTTCGTCGACGACGGCGACGTCCTCACCTCCGCCGGCGTCGCCGCGGGAATCGACCTGTGCCTCCATCTCGTACGCCGTGACCACGGCACCGCCGTCGCCAACGACGTGGCCCGCCGCACCGTCGTACCCCCGCACCGCGACGGCGGGCAGGCGCAGTACATCCAGCGGCCGGTGCCGGAGCCGCAGGCGGCCACCACGACCGCCGCCCGCGCCTGGGCACTGACCCGCCTCCATGAGCCGATCCAGCTGCGCGACATGGCCGAACAGGAAGCCATGTCCGTACGCACCTTCACGCGCCGTTTCCGCGAGGAGGTCGGGGTCAGCCCCGGGCACTGGCTGACCCAGCAGCGCATCGAACGGGCCCGGCATCTGCTGGAGACCAGCGACCTGTCCGTCGACCAGGTCGCGCGGGACGCCGGCTTCGGCACGGCCCAGTCGATGCGGCAGCACCTGCAGGCGGTGCTCGGGGTCACGCCCACCGCGTATCGGCGCACCTTCCGGAGCTCCAAGGGGGTCGTGGCGACCGGCGTACGGGCGCCGGTGGCCACGACGGACCAGGCCAGGACCCGTTTGGTGGCGACGTCTCGGTAGCTCATGCGACGACGCCAGGGGACCGGTCCGACAACACCCACGGGATTTCCCGGCCCTGTGGACAACTCCGTCCGCGGTCACCGGCCCAACGGTTCCTCGCCCCCGCCGCCCCTACCCGTCCCATCCCCCAGGGGCTCCGCCCCTTCAACCCCGCCAGGGGCTCCGCCCCCGGACCCCCGATCGGCCTGAACGGCCTCGTCCTCAAACGCCGGACGGGCTGGGTGACACGGGCCTGGGTGGGCGGTGGACCGGGGGGGTGGACGGGGCATCGGCCCCGACCTCGTCCTCAAACGCCGGACAGGCTGAGTGATACGGGCCGAGGTGGGTGGGTGGACCGGGCGGGTGGGGCATCCGCCCTCGGCCTCGGCCTCACACGCCGGACAGACTGGAAGTGGGACCGGGGGGTGAGTGGACCGGGGGGGGCGGGTGGGGCATTGGCCCCCGGCCTCGTCCTCACGCGCCGGACGGGCTGGAGGTGTGGACCGGGGTGGGTGGGTGCGCCGGACCGGCTGAAAGATGCGCGCCAGCGCACTTGAGGGGCGCGGGGAACTGCGCGGCCAGGCCCCACCGGCCGACGGCCAAGCGAATCGGGCGGGCCAGGGGATGCGGGGCGAAGCCCCCGCCCTAGGGGCGCGGGGAACTGCGCGGCCTGCCCCCACCGGCCGACGGCCAAGCGAATCGGATGGGCGGGGGATGCGGGGCGAAGCCGCCGCCCTGGGGGCGCGGGGAACTGCGCGGCCGGCCCCCGCCCACCCGCAGACGAATGAACCGCCCCCTAGAACGTCAGCACCGCCCGCGCCACCCTCCCCTCCTCCGCGTCCTGTGCCGCCTTGTCGAAGTCCTCCACCGGGTAGGTCTGGGTGACCAGTTCGTCCAGGAGGAGGCGGCCTTCTCGGTAGAGGTCGGCGTAGAGGGCGATGTCACGCTGGGGGCGGGAGGAGCCGTATCGGCAGCCCAGGATGGACTTGTCGAGGTACATGGAGGAGACGAGGAAGGACGCCTCGGCCGTCGCCGGGGGAACGCCGAGGAGGACAGCCTGTCCGTGGCGGTCCAGCAAATCGATGGCCTGGCGGATGAGTTCGACGCGGCCGACGCACTCGAAGGCGTGGTCCGCTCCCGTGGGAAGGATGTCCTTCACGGCCTCCGTCGACGTCAGGAAGTGCGTCGCGCCGAACCGCCGGGCCACCGCCTCCTTCGCCGGGTTGGCGTCGACCGCGACGATCTTCAGGGCGCCCGCGATCCGCGCGCCCTGCAGAACGTTGAGCCCGATTCCGCCGGTGCCGATGACGAGGACGGTGTCCCCCCGGTCCACCCTCGCGCGGTTCAGGACCGCGCCCACTCCCGTCAGGACGCCGCATCCGATCAGCGCGGCGGACGGGAGGGGGATGTCCTTGGGGATGCGGACGGCCTGGACGGCCTTCACCACCGTCCGTTCCGCGAACGCGGAGTTGGACGCGAACTGGTACAGCGGCCGCCCGCCCCGCGTGAACGGCTGCCGCGGCATCCCGATCGCCTTGCGGCACATCGTCGGCCGCCCCCGGTCGCACTCCGCGCACGTCCCGCAGTTGGCGAGCGTGGAGAGCGCGACATGGTCGCCGGGGCGGACATGGCCGACGCCCGCGCCCACCGCCTCGACGACCCCCGCGCCCTCATGCCCCAGGACCACGGGGACGGGAAAGGGGATCGTCCCGTCCACGACCGACAGGTCGCTGTGGCAGAGCCCGGCCGCGGTGATCGCGACCTGCACCTCGCCGGGCCCCGGATCCCGTATCTCCAGGTCGTCCACGACCTGGGTCCGCTTGCCGTCGAAGATCACGCCTCGCATCGCGACTCCCTCAGCCCTTGGGTTCCCTCGGCAGGCCGAGCACGCGCTCGGCGATGATCGTGCGCTGGATCTCGTCCGAGCCGCCGTAGATCGTGTCGGCCCGGCTGAACAGGAACAGGTGTTGAGAGGAGTCGAGTTCGTACGGGGCCACGACCGACCAGTCCCCGGGACCGGTCGCGGCCTCCGCGCCCCGCACCCGTACCGCCAGTTCACCGAGCCGCTGGTGCCAGCGGCCCCACAGCAGCTTGGCGACGCTGGGCGCGCCCGCGTCACCCGAACCACCCAGCGTCCGCAGGGCGTTCCAGCGCATCGTGCGCAGCTCCGCCCACTGGCGTACGAGGTGGTCGCGCACGACCGGGTCGGCCGCCGCGCCCGTGGCGACGGCCGTCTCGATCACCCGGCCCAGCTCCTCCGCGAAACCGATCTGCTGGGCCAGGGTCGAGACCCCTCGTTCGAAACCGAGGAGGCTCATGGCGACCTGCCAGCCGTTGCCCGCGCCGCCGACCACGTGCTCGGCACGCGCCACCGCCCCGTCGAAGAAGACCTCGTTGAACTCGCTCGTGCCGGTGAGCTGGCGGATCGGACGGACCTCGACGCGGCCGGGCTGGTCCATCGGGACGAGAAGGAAGGACAGGCCGTGGTGACGGCTCGACCCCGGTTCCGTACGGGCGAGGACGAAACACCAGTGCGCCTCGTGGGCGAGCGAGGTCCAGATCTTCTGGCCGCTGACACGGTACGTGTCGCCGTCCCGTACCGCGGCCGTACGGATCCCCGCCAGGTCCGAGCCCGCGTCCGGCTCGCTGTATCCCTGGCACCAGAGTTCCTCGCCGCGGGCGACCGGGGGCAGGAAGCGGGCCTTCTGTTCCGGGGTCCCGTGGGCGATGAGGGTGGGGGCGAGGAGCTTCTCGCCGATGTGGCCCGAGCGGGCCGGGGCCCTGGAACGGGCGTACTCCTCGGCCCAGACGACCTGTTGGGTCAGGCTCGCCCGCCGGTTGCCGTAGCCGTCCTCCGCCCAGCCGAGGCCGATCCAGCCGCCCCGGCCCAGTTCCCGTTCCCAGTCCTGGCGGACGACCGGCTCACCGACCGGGTGAGCGGTCAGCCACTCCCGTGCCGTGCGCCGGAAGGCCTCGTCCTCGGCGTCGAATCCGAACTCCATGTGTCCCCCTCGCCCACGGGCCCAACAGAACAACGGCACCTCACGCGTTCGGCCGCATCTCACGCGTTCGGCCGCGCCTTGTGCGCCGCCGCCCGCGCCATCGCCTCCACCTGTTCCAGCAGGGGCATGGGGTCCACGCCCACCGTCCCCGGCAGGAAGTCCGCGATCCGCTCGGGAGTCCAGGGGCCGCCCTCCGCGTACCCGGCGCGCAGCTCCCGCGGCTGTGCCCACACCGCGATCTTGGGGCCGGCGATCGTGTAGACCTGCCCGGTGATGCGTTCCTCGCGGGCACGGTCGGAGAGGAGGTAGACGACCAGCGCGGCCACGTCCTCCGGTTCGCCGATCTCCTTCAGCTCCATGGGGACATTGGCCGACATGCGGGTACGGGCGACCGGTGCCACCGCGTTCGCCGTCACCCCGTACTTGTGCAGGCCCAGTGCCGCGCTGCGGACCAGCGAGATGATCCCGCCCTTCGCCGCGCTGTAGTTGGCCTGCGCGACCGAGCCCTGGTGGTTGCCGCTGGTGAAGCCGACCAGCGTGCCCGCGCCCTGTTTGCGCATGACCGCCGAGGCCGCCCGGAAGACCGTGAACGTGCCCTTCAGATGGGTGGCGACGACGGGGTCCCACTCCTCCTCGGACATGTTGAAGAGCATCCGTTCGCGCAGGATGCCGGCCACGCACACCACTCCGTCGATACGTCCGTACGAGGTCAGCGCCGCGTCGACGACCCGTTGGCCGCCGGCCATCGTGGAGATGTCGTCGGCCACCGCGACCGCTTCCCCGCCCGCCGCCTCGATCTCCTTGACCACGGCGTCGGCGATCGAACTCGTCGGCTCGGCGCCCTCGATGGACACCCCGTAGTCGTTGACGACGACCCGTGCGCCCTCGGCCGCCGCGGCGAGCGCGACGGCGCGGCCGATCCCGCGGCCCGCCCCCGTCACGGCGACGACCTTTCCTGCCAAGAAGTTCCCCACGTCCGGCCCCTTCCCGCAGTTTCTGACGGTCCGTTAGATTCGGTCTCCTCGGATTCTACGACCCGTCAGATACCCGGAGACAAGCCCCGCGGAGGACTCATGTCACTTCCGGTCGAGTTCCACGACATCGCCAAGCGCGTGAACAACTGGGGGCGTTGGGGCGCCGACGACGAGATCGGGACCCTGAACCTGATCACCGACGAGGTGGTACGAGAGGCCGCCGCCTGCGTCCGCACGGGACGCCGTGTCCCCCTCGCGGTCCCCCTCCAGCAGGACGGGGTGCAGACCGGGATGATCCCCGGGCGGATCAATCCGCTGCACGTCATGGTGCAGATCAACCAGGAGATCTTCGGTCCCGGGACGGTCGCGTGCAGCGACGACGCTGTGACCCTGGGGCTCCAGGCGGCGACCCACTGGGACGCGCTCACCCATGTCTCGCACTCGGGGAAGCTCTACAACGGCCGCCCGGCCGGCACGATCACCCCGCACGGTGGCGCCGAGTTCAGCGGCATCGACAAGCCCCGGCACATCGTCTCGCGGGGCGTCCTGCTCGACATCCCGCGCGCGCGGGGCGTCGACCGCCTCGACGGCGGGCACGCCGTGACCCCCGAAGACCTCGACGCGGCTGAGGAGTTGGCGGGCACACGGGTGCGGTCCGGGGACATCGTGCTCGTACGGACCGGGCAGATCCAGGTCTACCTGGCCGGCGACAAGCACGCGTACGGGTATCCGTCGCCCGGGCTGTCGATCCGTACGCCCGAGTGGTTCCACGCACGCGATGTCGCGGCCGTCGCGAACGACACTCTCACTTTTGAGATCTTTCCTCCCGAAATCGAGGACCTGTGGCTGCCCGTACACGCGCTCGACCTGGTCGAAATGGGGATGCCGCAGGGCCAGAACTGGAATCTCGAAGAGTTGTCCACAGCCTGTGGACAAGAGAATCGCTATGCCTTCCTGCTGTCCGCGATGCCGGAACCCTTCGTGGGCGGCACGGGGACCCCCGTGGCACCGGTGGCCATCCTCTGAGGTCCCCGATGAGCGCCTGGAGTCCCCGGGGAAAGGGTCGGCTGGCGGCGCGCCACTGCGCGCCCCGAGCACGGCATCGCGCGCCGCCATCCGGTTCCGGCGTACCCGCCCTGCTCCCTCTGGCCCTGTAGGAGCCGACGCCGAATCACGACCCGCACTCGCCGAGGGCTCCCGTCACCGAAACCCTCGTCGTCCCCTCGCGGCGAATCGCTGAACACAAGCGTGATCAAACGGACACGCCACGTCAACACCCGTTCGGGGAATTATCACTTACGTACCCTTTACGAAGGCGCGCACGGAAGCACATCCCGGCGCATTCGGCCCCGACAGGGCCGCGGAGACGGAACGCGTGCACATATGCACGAACCGTGCCCCCGCACCAGAGGTACGGGAGTGGGTGCGTCCGCGGACCAGGGCCCGTCCGGCGGATCACGCCGCCAGGCCTAGACCGCCTCGTACGCCTCGTACGCGAAGTCCTCATAGGGGGACGCCGCGTACGCGCCCCCCGCTCGGGCGCCCTGCGTACAGCGGTCGACCTCGCACCAGATGCTCTTGCCCGCGCCCTCGGGGTTCCAGCCCCAGCGATCCGCCAGGCCGTCGACCAACTCCAGGCCGCGGCCGTTGGTCTCGTCGCCCTCGGCATGCCGGGGTACCGGGGGGCGGGCGCTGGAATCGGCCACCTCCAGGCGGACGGTACCGATGGACTCACCGAGGACGCCCGGCAGGGACAGCCGCAGCACGGCCGGACAGCCGGTGTGCACCACGGCGTTGGTGACGAGTTCGGAGACGAGCAGGATCAGCGTCTCGGCGAGCGGCTCATCAACCCCTATCCCGGACCCGGCGAGCCGCGAACGGGCCCATCTCCGAGCTCGCCCCACCTCCGCGGGGTCGGGCCGGATCTCCAGCTGCACTTGAAGCACCTGCACCGCTCACACCATCCGAACCGGCGGACACATCGCCTCGCGCCTCACGAGGGCCACGATCGTGGCCATGACCTGCATGACCAGAACCAGGATCACGGAACGTGATTCCCTTGAGAGACAGCATGGTTGACGTACAGTCACCCCAACAAGCGCTTCGGGCATATTCCAGCGCGAAGGAGTACGCGTGCGGCATACTGTGCGACGCTCGCCGTGGGGAGTCGAACAGGCAGTCGCGGGGGTCCGCACTGCCTTGCGAGCGGCGAGCATCGCCGGATCCGGCGCGGCCTCAGGGGCAACACCGGGATCGCTCGATCTCGGAACCACTCGCATCCCACACAAGGTACCCGAGCCCGCCGCCGACTCCAGGCCGTGACAAGTCACGCGTAGGACACAACCCGATATCAACGCTCCGTAATTCCGGTATGCCACGATCCGCGACATTCATTGCGCCCCTTTCCGGACCGTGCCTGCACAGAGCCCTATCGGCCCACTCCGGACACCAGGTCGGCCGCCAACAGCTCCTCACTCTCCGTAGCCGTTCCCGCACGTTGAGTCCGCGTCCAGGCCCGCTTCAGATACAGGTGGACGTCGGACTCCCAGGTGAAGCCCATGCCGCCGTGCACCTGGAGGCAGTCGCGGGCACCGCGCACGGCGGCCTCGTCGGCGAGCAGCCGGGCCGCCGCGATGTCCACGGGGTCGGCCGTGACGGCGGCTGCGTAGACCGCGGCGCGCGCCAGTTCCACCCGCACCAGCATCCTCGCGCACAGGTGCTTGATCGCCTGGAAGGCCCCGATCGGCTGCCCGAACTGCTCACGGGTCCGGGCGTGTTGCACGGCTGTCTCGCAGGTGCGGGCGGCGGTGCCGAGCTGTTCGGCCGCCGTGAAGAGCGAAGCGAGGGGAGCCGTGGGGAGTGCGCCGGTGGAACTCACGGGGCGCACATCGATGAGACCGGCCCCACTGGATACGGGTACCCGGTGCAGCGGTGTCAGGGGGTCCACCGGCCGCAGCGGCTCGGCGCCGGTCGCGTCCCCGCGTACGACGTCCGCCTCGGCCAGCCACTCCACCAGGCCGCCGCCGTCGACGGCCGTCACCACGGTCTCTCCGGTGGCGGCCCCGTCCACCACGCCCGCCGCGAGGTGCGTGGCGATCAGCGGGCCGGGCAGCAGGACCCGCCCGGCCTCCTCGAAGGCGAGCACCGCCTCCGGGAGGCCGAGTCCGACGCCGCCGTCCGCCTCGGGCAGGCGCAGCGCGAAGAACCCCGCCTCGCCGAGCTCGCGCCACAGAGCCCGGTCGAGCCTCGGCCCCTCGTCCACGGCGGCGCGCAGCCGCTCCCTGCCGAACCGCGCCGCGAGCAGCTCGCGCACGCCCGCCTTCAAGGCTCGCTGGTCGTCCGTGAGTTGGAAGTCCACGGGGAAGTGCTCACCGTCCCTTCGGCAGGCCCAGGATCCGCTCGGCCACGATGTTGTGCTGGATCTGCGAAGTGCCGGCCGCGATGGTGTACGACAGGGAGCTGAGCCGGTCGAGGGTCCACTCCCTGCCCAGGTCCAGCGCCTCGGGCCCGAGCACCTCGGCGGCGGCGTCGTACAGCTCCTGCCGCGCGTGTGAGTACCTCAGTTTGAAAACCGAACCGCCGACCCCCGGCACTCCCCCGTTGCTCTGTGCCTCGCTCACGTTCCACTGCGTGAGCCGCCACAGCGCGCGGAACTCCGCGTTCAGCCCGCCCAGCCGCCGCCGGAGTGCCGGATCGTCCCAGCGGCCGTTCTTCCGGGCCTCGCGCGCGACCTCCCCGAGCACCCGTCGGCAGGCCACGACCTCACCCACGAAGGCGGTACCGCGTTCGTACGACAGGGTCACCATGGTCACGCGCCAGCCGTCGTTCTCGGCGCCGACCCGTTGCGCGACGGGCACCCGCACCTCGTCGAGGAAGACCTCCGCGAACTCGGTCGAGCCCGCGAGGGTGCGCAGTGGCCGGACGGTGATCCCGGGCGCGTCCATCGGCATCGCGAGCCACGAGATCCCGCGGTGTTTCGGGGCCGCCGGGTCGGTCCTGACCAGCAGCTCGCACCAGTCGGCGACCTCGGCGTGGGAGGTCCAGATCTTGGACCCGCTCACTACGTAGTCGTCGCCGTCCCGCCACGCGCGTGTGCGCAGTGCCGCGAGGTCCGAGCCGGCGTCCGGTTCGCTGAACCCCTGGCACCAGACCTCCTCGCCGCGCAGCACCGGCGGCAGCCAGCGCGCCCGCTGTGCGGGGGTCCCTTCGGAGGCGATGGTCGGCCCGGCGTGCAGCAGTCCGACGAAATTGGCCCCTACGTAGGGGGCGCCCGCCTTTTCCGTCTCCTCCAGGTAGATGAGGTGCTGGGTCGGCGTGGCGCCCCGGCCCCCGGCGTCGACGGGCCAGTGCAGCCCCGCGTACCCGGCGTCGTACAGCATCCGCTGCCACCCGAGGTCGTACGCCCGTCGGCCGGGCCAGTCGGCCGGGGACGGTTTCGGGGGCAGCGACGGGAGCACCTCGGCGAGCCACTCCCGCAGCCGGGCGCGGAACTCCTCCTCCTCGGGGGTGTACGTGAGATCCATGGGCCCGCTACTTGTCGAGGTCCAGGTCGAGCATGCGGATGGCGTTCCCGCGCATCAGCTTGTGGATGGTCTCGTCGTCGAGGCCCTTCACATGGTCGAGGGCGACCTCCTTGGTGTGCGGGAAGGTCGAGTCGACGTGCGGGTAGTCGGTCTCGAAGGTCGCGTTGTCCCGTCCCACGACGTCCAGCGAGGCGACGCCGTGCTTGTCGCGGAAGAAGCAGCAGAAGATCTGCCGGTAGTAGTACGTCGAGGGCGGCTCCGGGATGAGGTCCCGGACGCCACCCCAGGCGCGGTGCTCCTGCCAGACGTCGTCGGCGCGCTCCAGGGCGTACGGGATCCAGCCCATCTGCCCCTCCGAGTAGGCGAGTTTGAGGCGTGGGAACTTCACCAGCACCCCGCTGAAGAGGAAGTCCATCATCGAGGCCATCGCGTTGTTGAAGGACAGCGAGGCCTGGACGGCGGGCGGCGCGTCCGGGGACGCGGCGGGCATCTGCGAGGAGGAACCGATGTGCATGTTCACGACCGTCCCCGTCTCCTGGCAGACCGCGAAGAACGGGTCCCAGTAGCCGGAGTGGATGGAGGGCAGGCCGAGGTGGGTGGGGATCTCGGAGAAGGTCACCGCCTTCACTCCGCGCGCGGCGTTGCGCCGGATCTCCGCGACCGCCAGTTCGATGTCCCACAGCGGGATGAGGCACAGCGGGATCAGCCGGCCGCCGCTGTCGCCGCACCACTCCTCGACCATCCAGTCGTTGTACGCGCGCACGCAGGCCAGGGCCACTTCCTTGTCGTGCGCCTCGGCGAACGTCTGCCCGCAGAAGCGGGGGAAGGTCGGGAAGCAGAGGCTTCCCTCGACGTGGTTGAGGTCCATGTCCTTGAGCCGCTCGACGGGGTCCCAGCAGCCGCGCCGCATCTCCGCGCGTGTGATGCCCTCCAGGGTCATCTCGTCGCGGTCGAAGCCGACGGCGGCGATGTTGCGCTTGTACGGGAACTTGAGGTCCTCGTAGATCCACCAGTCGGTGGGCGGGCCGTCCGGGTCCATGGTGATCTGGTACTTGCCGCCGACGTAGGCGAGTTCACCGATTCCGGCCGTGAGGGGCTTGGGTCCCCGGTCCTGGTACTTCTTCGGCAGCCAGGTCTCGAAGAGGTGCGCGGGCTCGATCACGTGGTCGTCGACGCTGATGATGCGGGGCAGTTCGGTCATGGTTCCCCTCCGCCTGGCGTACCTATCTGATGGGCCGTCAGATTTCCATTTCCCCAGCAGGCTAGTCCCGCACCCCTGGACCGACAAGGCGCCGAGCCCTACGCTCTGCGCACGATCTGACTGTCCGTCAGCTCCATCACGGTCACAGGGGGCCGCCGCCGTGAACGACACCGCCCACGCACTGAGCGCATCCCGCACCCTCTGGGAACTGGTCGCCCGCCGGGCCGACCTCACCCCCGACCGCCCGGTCCTCCTCCAGGGCGACCGCACCCTGAGCTTCGGCGCGTTGCGCGACCGCGCCGAGCGGGTGGCGGCGGGCCTGTACGACATGGGCGTACGTCCCGGCACGGTGGTCGCCTGGCAGCTGCCCACCCGTATCGAGACCGCCCTGCTGTCCTTCGCCCTGGCCCGCCTCGGCGCCGTGCAGTCCCCGGTCATCCCCTTCTACCGCGACCGCGAGGTCGGCTTCGCGCTGCGGGAGTCCAAGGCCGAGTACTTCGCCGTACCGGGCGAGTGGCGCGGGTTCGACCACACGGGGATGGCGCGGCGGCTCGGCGCGAAGGGCGTCTTCGAGGCCTACGACGTGTTGCCGGACGGCGATCCCGCCGCGCTGCCCGCGCCACCCGCCGAGGGCACCTCGGTCCGCTGGATCTACTGGACCTCGGGGACGACGTCCGACCCCAAGGGGGTCCTCCACACGGATCGTTCGCTGATCGCGGGCGGCTCGTGTCTCGCCCACGCGCTGCGGCTGTCGGCCGCCGACGTGGGCTCGATGGCCTTCCCGTACGCGCACATCGCCGGGCCCGACTACACGGTGATGCTGCTGCTGTACGGCTTCCCGGCGGTGATGTTCGAGCACTTCGCGCTGCCGGAGGCGCTGACGGAGTACCGGCGGCACGGGGTGACGGTGGCGGGCGGTTCGACGGCGTTCTATTCGATGTTCCTCGCCGAGCAGCGCAAGCGGCCGTCCGAGCCGGTCGTCCCCACGCTGCGGCTGCTGGCGGGCGGGGGCGCGCCGAAGCCGCCCGAGGTGTACCACTCGGTCGTACGGGAGATGGGCGTGCAGCTCACCCACGGGTACGGGATGACCGAGGTCCCGATGATCACGATGGGGGCGCCGGACGACACGGCCGAGAACCTCGCGACGACGGAGGGCAGGCCGCCGGCGGGCATGGAGATACGGATCGTGGACGGCGAGGTACGGCTGCGGGGGGAGGCCGTCTGTCAGGGGTACCTGGACCCGGCGCAGACCGCCGAGGCCTTCGACGAGGACGGGTTCCTGATCACCGGCGACGTCGGTCGTCTGACGGAGAGCGGGCACCTCGTCCTCACCGGGCGCCTGAAGGACGTCATCATCCGCAAGGGCGAGAACATCTCGGCGAAGGAGATCGAGGACCTGCTGCACCAGCACCCGGCCGTCGGGGACGTCGCGGTGATCGGCCTCCCGGACGCCGACCGCGGCGAGCGGGTCTGCGCCGTGGTCGAACAGCCCCCGGGCGCCGACGAACTGACGCTCGCCGTCGTGGTCTCGTACCTGCGCGAGGAGGGACTCTCCGTCCACAAACTCCCCGAGCAGTTGGAGGTCGTGGACGCCCTCCCCCGCAACGAGACGCTCCGGAAGGTACTCAAGTACAAGCTCCGGGAGCGGTTTTCGGGGGAGGGGTGAGGGTGGGGACCGGACGACCAGTGGGAGTGCGGGTCCCGTAGGGGGCTACTCCGGGACTGTGAAGTAGCGGGCGAACGAGGTGACGACCTCCGTTTCGCCGATCCGGCCGTCGGCGTCCGTGTCGAGCGCGGCGGCCGCCACGGCTGCGACGCCGTCGGGCACGCCCAGGGCCCTGAGTACGCGGACGGCCTCCTCGACCGTGGCCGCGCCGTCCCCGTCCGTGTCCGCGACGGCGAGGGCCGCGTGCAGGAAGGGACGGGCGATCTCCCCGAAGCGGTCGGGATTGTCGCGCAGCCGCTTCACGGCGCCGTTCACGAACTCTTCCCGGGTGATGCGCTGATCGCCGTCACGATCCGCTATCCCCGCCATGCCCTGCCAGAACGCCTCCGCGCCGACGTACAGGGCCTGACCCTTGTCCGACCGTGCCGCCGTATCGAACTCGGCGAGAACCGCCTTCGTCGCGGCGTTGAAGTCCTCCCGGTCGATGTAGCCGTTGCCGTCCTGGTCGAAGCCGGCGAAGCGGGCGGCAATCCTGCGCTCGTACTCGGTACTGACCATGGTCTTCTCGGACCGCCTTACAACTCAGCCGGACTCTCAGCCGGACTGCGGTTTCATCTGGCACGGAGCGTACGACGCCCGGGCAACCGGGGGTGCGGGAAAACGACGGTTGTGCCAAGACCGAGGGAATTCCCGGACAACTGTGTGGCGCGGGCTCACGCCGACAGCGGGCGCGACTCCTCGTCGACGGCCGAGACGACGTCCGGGTAGACGTCGAAGAGGCGGCGCACGCCGAGGGCCCCGAGAACGCGGTTGACGTGGGAGACGTCGGACGCGCCCTGGGCCGGCAGGATCAGCCGCAGGCGCCCCTGGCAGGAGCGGACCAGGCGGCGGGTCGCGATGAGGACGCCGACGCCGCTGGAGTCGCAGAAGAGGACCTCGGAGAGGTCGAGGACCAGACTGTGGCGACCCTCCGCCACCGCCTCGTGCACCCGTCGGCGCAGCACCGGAGACGTCACGAGATCCATCTCGCCCGACACCCGGAGCACGGCCCACTCACCCCACTCGCCCCACTCGTCGTCGGTCACCTTGAGCGTCACCACAACGCCTCCCGCTCGCCTCGCCCGCCGAAAAACGGAAGCACTTCTTACGCTTCCTGTCAGCGCGGCTGCCCCACCGTCGTTCCATGAAACACCGGTACGCGATCGATGAAACGTCGGTCTACGGTCGAAAATGCTGGACGACCGAGCTGTTTCGGTCGTCCAGTGGTCACGTACGGTCTATTTCGATCGGATCCAAGGGGGGAAACGATGGGCTTCTACCATCCGGACCCCGTCCAGGGGCGCACATTGACGTAAAGGGGCGTGCGCTGTCGGACGTGCCGACTACATTCGAGACAGCGATGCACACAGGCTGGACGGGGACGCCGGCCGCCGACAGGTACGGACAGGGACGCAGGGACAGGCGCCGGGCAGGAGCAGAGTGAGGGGGCCGCATGGCGACGAAGGACGCACCGCCCCGCTGGGACCGCAAGATGCAGCAGCGGCTCGCACGCGGGGAGGCGGCCGCGCTCGGTGAGCTCTACGACCGGTTCGCCTCGCTCGTGCACGGCCTCGCGCACCGCGTACTCGGCGACGAACGGGCCGCCGACAACATCACCCGCGAGGTGTTCGCCCACGTCTGGCAGAGCCCCGAGTCGTACGACCCCAAGCAGGGTCCCCTGCGTTCCTGGATCGCCACGCTGACCCACCGGCTCGCCGTGCAGCGGCTGCGCGCCACCGAGACCGCCGCGCTCGCCCTGGACGGCGGCGGCACCACCGAGGAGTTGGAACGCAAGGTGCGCAGCGCCTCCGTCGCAGCCCGCGCGGACTACATCGTCACGTCCATGCCGACCCCACTGCGGGCCGCCCTGGAGCTGGCGTACTTCCAGCGCCGCGACTACCGCCAGGCCGCCGCCGACCTCGGCGTCACCGAGGACGAGGCCCGCCGCCGGCTCCGCCTCGGCCTGCAACTGCTGTCCACCGCCCACGACACCGGGCTCTCCGGCACGCCGCCCGAATACGGAGGTGCGCGGTGAGCGGAGGAGCGGACCGGTTCGAGCCCTTCGACGAGCCTTTCGACAGGCCTCTCGACGAACACGAGGAGCACGAGGCGAAAGAGGAGCACGAGGAGCACGAGGCGAAAGAGCAGGGCGGTGAGGGGGACGGCGAGGACGGAGGCGGGCGCGCGCAGGGGGCGGCCGACCGGAGTTCCGGTGGGCCCCTCGACGTCGACGGCGGTCACGGTGACGGCCCTGCCGGAGGCGGGGGTGACGGGGGCGGCGGTGGGTTCACCGGTCCCGCGGGACCCGCAGGGTCGGGGCAGCCGCCGCGCATCCCCCTGCCGCGTTCCTCCGTCGAGGACACCGGACTGCCGCTGCCGGAACCCGCGCCGCTCGTCCTGGAACACCGGGTGCTGAAGTCGCTGCTCGGCGCGTGGGCGCTGGCCGCCTGCTCGGCGCAGGAGACGGCGGCGGTCGAGGAGCACCTCGGGGAGTGCGGTTCGTGCGCGGACGAGGCGCTGCGGCTGCGCGGGGCGGTCGGGCTGCTGCACCCGCCGGAGAGCCTCGATCTCGACCCGTCGCTGCGCACCCGGGTCCTGGAGGGCTGCCTTGACCGGCGTCCGGCGCGTATCCCGGTGCCCGAGTGGGCGGCGCCCTACGACGCGGAGGCCGCGCGGCTCGACGCGCTGTTGCAGGACATAGGCGACGCGGAGTGGCACGCGCCGGTGCGGTTGCGCTGGTTCGAGGGCGACGGGCCCGTGAGCCGGCGTACGACCGTGGCCGGGGTCATCGCGCATCTGCTCTCCGTGGACGGGCTGGTGGGGGTCGCGCTGGGCCTGGAGGACCCGCTCGGCGCCGCGACGGCCGAGAAGACCGACGCGGAGGGGGCGGCCGCGGGCGCCCCGACCCCTTCGCAGCGCACCGAGGCGTACTGGCGGGCCTCGCACTTCCCGCCCACCCGGGCCGTGCGCGCGCCCTGGCGGGAGCAGAGCCACCACATCGTGCGTACGGTGTCGTTCGCGGGCGGAGGCTCCGGGCGGCTCGCCGTGTCGTACGGCGGTTTCGCACTGCCGCTCAGCGACTCGATGCTGGATCGCGCCTTCGAGTGCTGGGTGCACGCGGGGGACATCGCGGACGCCGTGGACTATCCGTACGAGCCGCCCGCGCCACGCCATCTGCACCGGATGATCGACCTGGCGGCGCGGATGCTGCCCGTGTCGCTCGCCGAGCGGCGGCGGGCGGGGCTGTCGGCTCCGGCGCCCCGCCGTCTCGTCGCCGCCGGGGCGCCCGGACGCAGTCTGCGTCTGGAGATCGAGGGCTCCGGTGGGGGCGAGTGGCTGATCCCGCTCGACTCCCCGGCGAGCGTCGCCTCCGCCGAGCACGAGGTCGCGCATGTCGCGCTGGACGGGGTGGAGTTCTGTCGGCTGGCGGCGGGGCATGTGTCGCCGGAGGAGGCGGCGGCGGGTCAGGTGGGCGACCGCGAGGCCATCAGAGACGTACTCTTCGCCGCCGCGTCCCTGAGCCGGATGTAGGCCGCCCCCGTCCGCCCGCGGCCGAAACGATCCCCGGGGCCGGGGGCGAAGCCGCCGCGCGTCCTAGGCGAACACCACCGTGCGGCGACCGTTCAGGAGGATCCGGCGCTCGGCGTGCCACTTCACCGCGCGCGCCAGCGCCTGGCACTCCACGTCCCGCCCGATGGCGACCAGCCCGTCGGGCGTCACGTCGTGGCCGACGCGCTCGACCTCCTGCTCGATGATCGGCCCCTCGTCGAGGTCGGCGGTGACGTAGTGCGCCGTCGCGCCGATCAGCTTCACACCGCGCGCATGCGCCTGGTGGTACGGCTTCGCGCCCTTGAAGCTCGGCAGGAAGGAGTGGTGGATGTTGATGATCCGGCCGCTGAGCTGCTTGCACAGGTCGTCCGAGAGGACCTGCATGTAGCGGGCCAGCACGACCAGTTCGACCCCTTCGGAGCGGACCAGTTCCAGCAGCTGCGCCTCGGCCTGCGCCTTCGTGTCCTTCGTCACCGGAATGTGGTGGAAGGGGACGTCGTACGAGGCCACGAGCTCGGCGAAGTCCGTGTGGTTGGAGACCACGGCCGCGATGTCGACGCGCAGCGCGCCGGTCCGCGCGCGGAAGAGCAGGTCGTTCAGACAGTGGCCGAACTTGCTGACCATCAGCACGACCCGCATCTTGTCCTCGGCCCGGTTGAGCTGCCAGTCCATGTGGAAGGAGTCACCGATCGCCGCGAAGCTCGCGCGCAGCTTGTCCACGGTCACCGGCGCCTCCGCCGAGAAGTGGACACGCATGAAGAACAGTCCCGTGTCGTGGTCGCCGAACTGCTGACTGTCCTCGATGTTGCAGCCGGTCATGAAGAGGTAGCTCGACACGGCGTGCACGATTCCCTGCTTGTCCGGGCAGGAGAGGGTCAGGACGTACTGTTCGGCGGGCGCCGCGGCGCGGGTGGACTGATCGTTCATGCAGGACAGGGTCCCATACGAGGCACCGCGCCGGACGAACCGTCCCGCCACGCGGACGCGGCACCGGGCGTCCCGCCGCCCCGGACGCTACGCCGAGCGCGTCAGGATCCGCAGGACCTCCAGCGTCCGCGGCGGAGTGTCCGGATCCTCGCCGTCGCTCACCGCGAGACGTACGTGCGCGTCACGCGCCGCCCGCAGTGCCTCCGGCCACGCCTGGTGGTCGAGGTAGGCGGAGACGGGTGCGTCGGGCCCGACCTGGTGCATGATCCGCAGGACGCGGAGCACGGCGGTGTCGACGAGGGCCGCCTCCTGGGAGTCCCGGAAGATCGTGCCGACGTACTTCTCGGCGGACCAGTTGTCCAGCCAGGTGTCCTCGACCAGGCGGTACACGGCGTCGGTGACGTCCCCGTACCCGTCGATCCCGGCGAGCCAGACGTCACGTTGGAAGGTGGGGTCGGAGAGCATGTGCAGCGCGGAACGCACATTGCTGCGCCAGCGCCACCAGGGCATGTCGTTCAGTGGCATGCCGCCCATGGTGGAGGAGCGACGGCCGCGACGGGAAGAGTTCTCCGAACCTTGCACAGTCGACGATCGTACGTTCTCCGCGAAAATGCGATCATCGCCCCCCGTAATTCACCTCTACGTCACCCCACGTTGACCACGGGTCACACGCGGGTTAGTGATGTGACGGAATCGTGCGTGTCCATGACCGGTAGGCGACGCACCAGCACCACTCCACCCGTCCGCCCCCAGCGGACCGGGTCCAGAGTCTCGACGAAGGTCAAGGCCAGAGCCCTCTTCGCGGGCGCGGTGGTGGCGTGTGCGTCGATCGCCGTCGGGTGTGGTGTCGTCCCCGGTATCACGGGGGGCTCCGGGGACGACACCATCACCGTCATGACCTGGGCGCCGCAGGACACCCCCGCGACCAACAAGCCCGGCATGCCCGCCATGGCCGAGGCCTACGCGCGCTGGGTCAACGCGAACGGTGGCATCCACGGCCACAAGCTCAAGGTCCTGACCTGCAACGACCACAACGACACCGTGTACGCGGCAAAGTGCGCCCGGCGCGCGGCCGACGAGAACGTGGTCGCGGTCGTCGGCTCCTACAGCCAGCACGGCCGTTCCTTCCTGGCCCCGCTGGAGGCCGCCGGCATCCCGTACATCGGCGGCTACGGCGTCACCGACGACGAGTTCTCGAGCCCGCTCTCCTATCCGATCAACGGCGGCGAGCCCGCCCTGCTGGCCGGTCTCGGTGAGCAGCTCGGCAAGGCGTGCGGCCCGGTGGCACTCGTCCGCCCCGACACCGTCGCGGGCGACCAGCTTCCGGTGCTGCTCAACGCCGGCCTGAAGGCGGAGGGCCACGCGCCCGGCACCGACCAGCGGGCCGCCGAGGACGCGACCGAGTACTCGCAGCAGACCCAGCTCGCGCTCGGCCGCGCGAGCTCGGACCCGCTCAAGCGGGGCTGTGTGGTGTCCGCGCTCGGGGACCGTACGGAGACCTTCATGGACTCGTTCCGGCGCGACCGCCAGGACTATCCGAAGGTCGGCACGGGCACGGTGCTGGGCAGCCTCGACCAGTCCCTGATCGATTCCACCGGCGGCCAGTCGAGCCCGTACGAGGGCGCGCACGTCACCGGCTGGTACCCGGTGGCGAGCGACAAGCGCTGGGACCCGATGCGCAAGGTCATCAAGGAGCAGGCCTTCGGCGACAACCGGATCGACCCCGCGGACGCCGGCGTGCAGACCACCTGGATCGCGTACAACGTGCTCAAGTCGGTCGTCGAGTCACTGGGCGACAGCCAGGTGACCTCGCTCGCGATCCGGCACGCCCTCGACAACGGCCTCAAGGTGACCACCGGCCGGCTCACCCCGACCCTCAGCTGGCGCTACGAGGACCTGATCGCGGCTGTCGACTTCCCGCGCCTGGTCAACGCCCACGTCACCTTCCAGGTCGTACGCAAGGGTCAGCTGGCCTCGGAGCGCAACGGGTTCATCGACGTGTCGAAGACGCTGGAGAACGCGGACTCGACCTGATCGGCGGGCTCGGACCGGGCGGTCACAGCTGGGTCGTCGTGCGCCGCGTCAGTCCGTACGTCGAGGCGATCGAGTTCCACAGCCTGGCGGCCTTCGCCTTCTGCGCGCTCGCGGTGCCGCTGGCCTGGTTGGCCGCCGCGGTCTGACCGGTGGGGCGGGCGTGGCCCTTCTTGCAGCCCTTCTTGTCCTTGACCTGGTCGGCCCAGGCCGCGTAGTGGTTGTCGGCCGACGCGGAGGCCTGCCAGGCGCTGTTCAGCGCGGCGGTCAGCTGGGCGTTGTTCGGAAGCTTGTCGACCGAGAGTCCGCCGAGCCTGGTCACCAGTTCGGACCGCTGCTTGGCCGCGTCGCGCAGGTCACTGGCCGCCTGGTCCAGGTTGTTGCACGCCTTCACGTTCTCCACGGCGTTGATCACCGAGTCGCGGCTGTTGTTGCTGTCCGCGAGGAGCTTGTCCAGCGCGACGGCCTGCGCCTTGGCCGGGTCGGCCCCCGACGACGAGCCGTCCGTGGCCTGTGCCGTCGCCGATACGTTCTTGCTGCTGCCGTTCTTGCCGCTGTCGCTGCCTCCGCCGCCGCTGAGCATGGCGCCGGCCCCTATGCCGAGCACGACGATGCCGATACCGACGCCCGCGATCAGCGGGACGCGCGAGCGGCTCCGTCCACCGCGGTCACCGCCGTCGTCGTCGGCCGCGCCGCGCCGGGTGGCGGCCCGCCCGCCCGGCGCTCCGGGCATCCCGGGTGCCTGCGCGGCATACGGGGCGTGCGGGGTGTGGGGGGCGTGCGGGGCAGGGGCCTCGAACCGCGGCAGCTGCTGCGTGGACGCGGGCCCCTCCGACGCGCCCTGCGCACCGGGCGCACTGCGGAACAGGTTGTCGAACTCCGCGGGCGGCTGCCGGTCCTCCGGGCCGCCCGGACGTATCCCGTACGGCGCCGCGCCCGGCTCGGCGGGCACGGGGGCGATGTACTGCGTGGCCTCGGCGTCGGGGTGCGCGGCCGGGGGCAACGGCCCCGAAGGCACCTCGGGCGGCAGCGCACCCGGGCCCACCGGCGGGATGTACTGCGTGGCCCCCTCGGCGGGCGTGGCCGGGACGGGCGGCAGGAACTGGGTCGCGCCCTCGGCCGCGGCCGGAACCGGCGGGATGTACTGCGTGGCGCCCTCGTCGACGGCGGGCGGCAGCGCCCCGGGAACGGCGGGCGGCAGCGCGGCGGCGTGCGCGCCCTGCGGCTGCTGCGGGGGTACGGCACCGCTCTGGTGGCCGCCGTACGCCGGATCCTGTCGGCCTCCGTAGGAGGACGTCTCCTGGCCGCCGTACGACGGCGGCTGCTGCTCCCCGTACGGTCGCTGCTCCCCGTACGACGGCGGCTGGCTGCCCTCGGCCGGCAGCGGGCCGCCGGGGGCCTGCTGGGCCGGGAAGCCCTGCTGCTGGGCGGGGGCGGCGCCCCAGCCCTGCGCCGGCTGCTCGGGTGAGGCCCAGGTCTGGGTGGACGGGTCGTGACCGCCCCAGTCCGGGGTGGGGGCGCCGGACGGGGACGGCTCGGAGCCGCTCCACGTCTGGGTGCCGTTCACGGGCGCTCCCCAGCCCTCGGCGGGCTGCGGGGCCGGTGCCGCCGACGGGTCCGGTCCCCACGGCTGGTCCCAGGTCTGACCGCCCGCCGGGATCGCTGGGGCCGCCGGAACGGCCCGGTCGCCCGTCATGCCCGGCAACAGCGGTTCGCCGCCGTCGGAGGGCAGCACGATGCCTTCGCGCGCCGTGCGCGCCGAGGGCTGCTCGCCCTGTCCACTCTGCGTCACCGGGACTCCTACTAATGGGGGACCTTCGGAATCGTCGGCTCACGCTACCGGGTCCCCACGCGCCCGTGCCACGCAGCACTGGGCGTTACCCCCGCCCCCTGTGACCGGGGTAACGAATACGCCCCACTGTGCGCTGTATCTGACTCCTCCCACTCCAGGCGTCTTCGTTGGCCCGGCGTTCACGCCCGTGCACACTGCGTGTTCACCGACGCGCACACGATCCACTCACGCCGCCGCCTGCAACTCCAGCCGCGCCCCGAACTCCCGTACCACCGCCTCGTCGCGGTACGGCTCCAGGCGCTGCTGGAAGTCGTCCAGGTACTCGGCGCCGCGGTTGGAGCGGAGCGTGCCGAGGAGTTCGACCGCGCGCAGACCCGTGTGGCACGCCTGTTCCACCTCGCGCTGCTGGACCTGCGCGGTGGCCAGCAGGACGTAACCGATGGCCCGGCGGCGGGCCCGCGACTCCGGATGCCCGGCGAGGGACTCCTCGGCGCAGCGCGCGGCGGCCTCCGCCTGACCCAGGTCACGGTGGCAGTGCGCCAACTCGTCGGCGAGATAGGCCTCGTCGAAGTGCGCGATCCACGTCGGGTCGTCCCCCGAGGCCGCGTCGGCGCCCTCGAGCGCGGTGACCGCACGCCCGGACGCCACCTGAGCGGCGCGCGCGTCGCCCATCAGGGCGTGCCCGCGCGCCTCCGCGGCGTGGAACATCGACTCCGCGCGCGGTGTCACCCGCCCCCGCGCCCCCTCCTGCGCCGCGCGCGCCAACTGCGCGATCTCGCGCGGGTTGCCGAGCTGCGCCGCCAGGTGGCTCATGGACGCGGCCAGCACGTACCCGCCGTATCCCCGGTCCCCGGCCGCCTGGGCGAGCCGCAGCGCCTGGATGTAGTACCGCTGGGCAAGGCCCGGTTGACCGGTGTCGATGGCCATGTAGCCCGCGAGTTCCGTCAACCGCGAGACCGCCGAGAAGAGTTCGCGTCCGACACCCTCCCGGTACGAACCCGCGAGCAGCCCGGAGACCACGCTGTTGAGGTAGTGCACGACGACCGGGCGCACATGCCCGCTGCCGTACTGGTGGTCCAGGTCCGTGAGCGCCTGGGTCATCGCGCGGACCGCCGCCACGTCCGAGAGCCCGACCCGCGGACCCGCCGCACGCGCCACCTGCGAGTCCGGCGCGGAGATCAGCCAGTCGCGGCTCGGCTCGACGAGCGCGGAGGCGGCGACGGACGAGCCGGACAGGAAGTCCCTGCGCCCGACGTCACTGCGCCACAGCTCACACACCTGCTCGATGGCGCCGAGGACGGTCGGCGAGAACTGCAACCCCACGCCCGACGCGAGGTTCTTGCCGTTGGCCATGCCGATCTCGTCGATCGTGACCGTACGGCCCAGCTTGCGGCCGAGCGCCTCGGCGATGATCGCGGGAGCGCGCCCCCTCGGCTGCTGACCGCGCAACCAGCGCGCCACCGAGGTCTTGTCGTAGCGCAGATCGAGGCCGTGCTCGGCGCCGCACATGTTGACCCGGCGGGCCAGACCGGCGTTGGAACAGCCCGCTTCCTGGATGAGCGCCTGCAGCCGTTCGTTCGGCTGCCTGGCGACGAGAGGCCTTGCGGCCATGGCGTACCCCCTGTGGCTGCGGTGCCTGCCCACGCACCGAGTTGACGTGTCCTCATCGGCCAACCACAGCGAAGGAAGTCGGCCATGAAGATCAATGCCCCGCCGACATACCGAAGATGCGAGACATGTGAGGATTGCCGGGGTAAAGGCGGTTGCCCCGACCCCACCCCTGGTTACCCACGACCCGCTGTCATTCCCCCTGCGCGCCCCCACCCGTGCATCCATGCGCCCCACACGCGGGAACGATGCCCCTCCCCCGCGCACGGGACCCCCGTAACCCCCTGTGGCAGCTAGAGTTGTGTTCATCGTGGAAGAGACCATCGCGGGGCCCGAAGCCGTCCAAATCCCGAAGCAGCGTGGCGAATCATTGCTTGACACCGCCGTGCGATATGCCGAAGAGCGCCATTGGGACGTGTTCCCGGGCACGTGGCTGGAGGCCGTCGAGGGGATGCAACGCTGCTCCTGCGGCGAGGCCACCTGCCCCATGCCGGGCGCACACGCGGCACGCGAGGACTGGGCGACGCAGGCGACGGGCAGTGCGACCGTCGTGCGCCGGATGTGGTCGAAGCAGCCGAACGCGTCGATCCTGCTGCCCACCGGGCGTACGTTCGACGCGATCGATGTGCCGGAGACGGCCGGATTCCTCGCGCTCGCCCGCATGGAGCGGATGGAGCTGACGCTGGGGCCGGTGACGTGCACGCCGGACCGGCGCATGCACTTCTTCGTCCTTCCCGGCGCGGCGGTGAAGGTCCCCGACCTGGTACGCCGACTGGGCTGGCCGCCCGCCTCGCTCGACCTGGTCACCCTGGGCGAGGGCTCGTACGTGGCGGCTCCGCCCACCCGGTTCGGTTCGCGGGGTGCGGTGCAGTGGGCCTGCCGGCCGACGCCGGCGAATCGGTGGCTGCCGGATGCGGAGGAATTGATCTCGCCGCTTGCCTATGCGTGCGGCAGGGATCGGTAACGCCGGTTGGGCGTCGTCCTTTCACTGCGGGTTCGTCGTGGCTGGTCGCGCAGTTCCTCGCGCCCCTAAAAGCCTAAAAGCAGGGCACTCGCCCTTAGGGTGCTCACATGGCCGAGCAAACAGGGGCAGACGTTCCCGCCGTACGTGTGCAGGGGCTCTGGAAGCGGTTCGGGGAGCAGGTCGCCGTCGCCGGGATCGATCTGGAGTTGCCCGCGGGGCGGTTCATCGGGCTCGTAGGGCCCAACGGCGCGGGCAAGACGACCACCCTCTCGATGGTGACCGGGCTGCTCAGGCCCGACCAGGGCGGCGTCGAGGTCGTCGGCCATGACGTCTGGCGCGACCCGGCGGCGGTGAAGGCCCGGATCGGCATACTCCCCGAGGGCCTACGGCTCTTCGAACGACTCTCCGGGCGTGAGCTCCTCGCCTACACCGGCCGGTTGCGCGGCCTGCCCGGCGCCGAGGTCGACAAGCGCACCACCCAGCTCCTCGACGTCCTCGACCTCGCGGGCGCCCAGCACAAACTCGTCGTCGACTACTCGACGGGCATGCGCAAGAAGATCGGCCTCGCCGCCGCTCTCCTCCACAACCCCGAGGTCCTCTTCCTCGACGAGCCGTTCGAGGGCGTCGACCCCGTCTCCGCGCAGACCATCCGCGGCGTCCTGGAGCGCTACACGGCATCGGGCGCCACGGTCGTCTTCTCCTCCCACGTCATGGAACTCGTCGAATCACTGTGCGACTGGGTGGCCGTCATGGTCGCGGGACGCATCCGCGCGCACGGCCCGCTCGCGGAGGTCCGCGGCGACGCGCCCTCCCTCCAGCAGGCGTTCCTGGAACTGGTCGGCGCACAGGGCCGCGACCGCGGGTCCGACCTGGACTGGCTGGGCGGCGGGGCGGCGCGATGAACACGAGCACCTCCGGAGTCTCCTCCGAGGCCTCGATCACCCCCGTCGTCGTACGGCTGAAGCTGTCGCTGCTGCGCAACGGGCTGCGGCAGTCGGCCGGGCGGCGGGCCGCGTACATCACCTCGGTCGTCGTGGTCCTCCTCTTCGCCGCCCTCCAACTGCTCGGCCTCATCGCCCTGCGGGGCAACGCGCACGCCGCGTCCGTCACCGTCCTGCTGATCGCGGTCATGGCCCTCGGCTGGGCCGTGATGCCGCTGTTCTTCCCCAGCGGCGACGAGACCCTCGACCCGACGCGTCTGGTCATGCTGCCGTTGCGACCGCACCCGTTGGTCCGGGCGCTGCTCGTGGCCTCGCTGGTCGGTATCGGACCGCTGTTCACCCTGTGCCTGCTGGTCGGTTCCGTGATCTCCGTGGCGCACGGCACGGCGGCGTACGTCACCGGTGTCGTGGCCGTGCCGTTGGCGCTGCTCGTCTGTGTGGCCCTCGCGCGGGCCGTCGCCGCCGCCAACATCCGGCTGCTGTCCAGCCGCAAGGGCCGCGACCTGGCCGTACTGAGCGGCCTCGTCATCGCGATCGGCGCGCAGCTCGTCAACTTCGGCGCGCAGCGGCTCGGTTCGGCGGGCGGAGTGTCCCGGCTCGACCCGGCGGCGGACGTGCTGCGCTGGGTGCCGCCCGGGTCGGCGATCGGCGCGGTGGACTCGATGAGCAGGGGCTCGTACGCGATGGGGGTCGCCCAACTCGTCCTGAGCGTGGCGGCGCTGGTGGGGCTGCTGGCGCTCTGGTCGAGGCACCTGACCCGGCTGATGACCTCCCCGGACGGGTCGACGTTGCAGGCGGGCGAAAGCGCGGCGCGGGAGCGGATTCCGACGGGCGGGCTGCGCCGGATGCTGCCCCCGGGGCGCACCGGGACCGTGATGGAGCGCAGCCTGCGGTACGTGTGGCGCGACCCGAAGACGAAGGCCGCGTGGGTGACCTCGCTGGCGATCGGGCTGATCGTGCCCGTGTTCAACGCCCTGCAGGGCACCGGCTCGATCTACTTCGCGTGCTTCGCGGCCGGGATGCTCGGCATCCAGATGTACAACCAGTTCGGTCAGGACACCTCCGCCTTCTGGATGGTCGCGATGACCATCGCGTCCCCGCACGACGCGTACGTCGAACTGCGCGGGCGTGCGCTGGCGCTGCTGGTGATCACCCTGCCGTACGCGACGCTCGTGACCGTGCTGACGACGGCGATGCTCGACGACTGGTCCAAGCTGCCCGAGGTCCTCGGCCTGTCCTTCGCGCTGCTCGGCGCGATGCTGGCGACCGGCGCCTGGTCCTCGGCCCGCTTCCCGTACTCGATCCCGCAGGAGGGCTACAAGAACGTGGCCCCCGGGCAGGCGGGCCTCGCCTGGATCGCCATCTTCGGCGGAATGGTCTCGGCGGCGCTGCTGACCGCTCCCGTCATCGCCCTCACGATCTGGCTGAACGTGACGGCGGACGGGGACCGGTGGAGCTGGCTGCTGCTGCCGCTGGGGGCCGGATACGGGGCGCTGATCACGGCGTTCGGGCTGCGGATGGCGGCGCCGCGGACGGCCCGACGGCTGCCGGAGATCCTGGCGGCGGTCAGCAAGGGCTGAGCCGGCGGGGAGAGCGACAGGGAGGCCGACGTGCCGACGGGGAGAGCGAGCTGCTCGGTCGGCGGCCCGCGGCATGATCCGCCGGATTGGTCCTAGCGGTCCTGGCCGGTGAGTACGCCGTCGAGGAAGGGCTCGATCGCGGCGCGCCACGCCTCCGGCTGGTCGTAGTGCACGAGGTGACCGGCGTCGGCCACCTCCGCGTACTGGCCGTGCGGCAGGACGCGGACCATCTCCTGGGCCTCGGCCCGGCCGAGCTCGCCGTCCAGGCCCCGTACGACCAGTGCGGGGCACCGGACCTGGGCGAGCTCCTCCCAGTGGGCGTCGTACACCCAGGTCTGGCGGGACTTGAGCATCTGCTCGGGTTCGAAGACCGGGCGCCAGCCGTCGGCGGACTCGTGCATCACCTCGGCGTAGAACTCACCGCGGGACGGGTTCGGGCGCTCCACCCAGGGGTCGTCCTCGCCGAACCACTTCCGTACGTCGGCGAGCGTGGCGAAGGGCGTGGGCCAGGCCTTGAACCAGTCCTCCCACTCACGCTGCGACGCGGCCCCTAACGCCGAGGCCCGCATGTCGCAGATGATCAGCCCGCGGACGAGGTCGGGGCGCTTGGCGGCGAGCTGCCAGCCGGTCAGCGCGCCCATCGCGTGGCCGATGAGGACGGTCGGGGCGAGACCCAGCTGCTCGAGAGCGGCCTCGACGTCCTCGACGTACGCCTCGCGTGTGTACTGCCCCTCCGGCGCCTTGTCGCTCTGGCCGTGGCCGCGCTGGTCCAGGGCGACCGCGCGGTGCCGCTCGGAGAGCCAGCGGGCGGTGGACGCCCAGTGGGAGGCGCGGCCCATGAGGCCGTGCAGAAGCAGCACGCCGGGGGCGGGCGGGGTCCTGGGCGGGTCGCTCTTGGGAGGATCGGCGAACTCCCAGGCAGCGAGCCGTAGGCCGCCCGCGCCCGTCACGTCGATGCGCCGCACCATAGGTCTGGCACCCCCCTAGCTCGCTCGGACCGCTCGCTCCCGCTCGAGTCGGCCGGTCCACTCGTACCGCTTCCTGCCGCGCTTGCTGCTGCTGTCGTGCCGCTTTCGTGCCGTTGAGTCTGCTGATGTGCTGCTCTACGTGTACCCGATTTGCCTGTGATACGCCGCCAGGTTATCGAATGAGTATTCGAAAATACTCCTCTCGGCGGCAACACCCCTCGTTCGAGTGACCACACTCGGGGATTGACCGCCGCCACCGAGGGGAGATCTTCAGCGGGAGGCGGACCACTCGGGGAAATCGGTCCGTAGGGGATGACCCTGGGAGCTCGGGGCTCCGGGTCAGCACAGGGGAGGACAGGCCCCGGCGCCGTAAGGTGCCGGGGCCCTCTCCACATCTACGGCACATCCTCCCCGCCCCTTCCCCAACCGTGCGACATCCCTCTTGGACACGGTCAAGAGCCCTCAGGTCATATGCCTCACGGGTCAGCCTCGCACGCAAATGGTCGCGGCGCTGCGATTCCGCACACTGAATCTTGGTTTCGGCCAGGTAGCGAAAACATCACAACTGCCCCTGTGGTCGCGGGAGTTGACACGACCGAGGTGAGTCGACGGAGGCGCGGGAAGGAGGTGGAGTGTTGGGTCACCGCGGGCGGACGACACGCTCCACGGCGAGCGACCTGCGCCATGGCGCCCATGTCCGCGCCCGGCGCGTTGAACGGAGCGCCGGGTCGTCCCCCACGAGCGGTGTCGCCGTGCGCGGGCTCGATCGCCACCGACGCGCAGGGGGGCGGGCCAGGTCGATGCCGGCCCGCGATGGCCGGCGGGCGCCCGGAGGCCGACCCGGGGTTCGGCGGATGCCGGACCCCGTGGCCCACCCCCGGGAGCTGCCCCTCGCGGGCTCAGGGCCGGGAAGCCCGCACCGGGATGCGAGGCCTCCCACGATCACCGGATGTCAGCGCTTGGCGACGAACACGTGGGACGCGACGTCCGACTCCAGCTCCGCCGCCTCACCACCGCTGCCGACGAGCACGCCGCCCGCCGACTCCGTCACGCTCACCACGGAGCCGGGCTGCACGCCCGCGCGCCGCAGCGTGTACATCAGCTGCGCGTCCGTCTGGATGGGCTCGCCGATCCGGCGCACGACGACGGTCTTGCCGTCCAGGCCGGGGTCGAGCTCGGCCAGCGACACCATGCTCTCGTCCAGGAACGGGTCGGCGCCGTCCTTCTCGCCGAGCTCCTCCAGTCCGGGGATCGGGTTGCCGTACGGCGACTCGGTCGGGTGGCGCAGGAGCTCCAGCACGCGACGCTCCACCGCCTCGCTCATCACGTGCTCCCAGCGACACGCCTCGGCGTGGACCTGCTCCCACTCCAGACCGATGACGTCGACGAGCAGGCACTCCGCGAGGCGGTGCTTGCGCATCACTCGGGTGGCGAGACGACGGCCCTCCTCGGTCAGCTCCAGGTGCCGGTCGGTGGCGACCGCCACCAGACCGTCGCGCTCCATGCGCGCCACCGTCTGGCTGACCGTCGGTCCGCTCTGGTCGAGCCGCTCCGCGATCCGGGCGCGCATGGGGACCACGCCTTCCTCCTCCAGCTCGAGGATGGTGCGGAGATACATCTCCGTGGTGTCGATCAGTCCGGACATACGTGCCCCTTGATTAGCTCTGCCGAAGGCTCGGTGGCTCACCGGCGTGTGCGCTGGCCCTGAACCCAATTCTGACGCATACCACTGACAAGCGTGCCTCGCCGTTGAAACCGCAGGGTTACGAGTGCCCCTGCGGACACCCCACCGGGTGCCTCCGCGGGCGGCTCCGCAGGCCGTATTGACAGCGCACTGGTCCAGACCGCAACGTGATCCGCGACACGAAGCGTGACCCAGCGCCCACCCGACGCCGACGAGACTTCTAAGGGGCTTCGCCGATGAGCGACCGCAAGCTGGCCGGGCAGTTCTTCGACGCGGCGATCGGCCTGCTCCGGCGGGTGCGGGACGAGGACGCGGGAGACATCGAGGCGGCCGGCGTCCTGATCGCCGACACCGTCGCGGACGGCGGCCGGCTGTTCGCCTTCGGCGCCGGGCACTCCTCGCTCGCCGCGCAGGACGTCGTCTACCGCGCGGGTGGGCTGGCCCTGATGAACCTGCTCGCCGTGCCGGGCGTGGTCGGCGTCGACGTCATGCCGGCGACGCTGGGCTCGGCCCTGGAGCGGGTCGACGGCCTCGCGAGCGCGGTCCTGGACTCCAGCCCGCTGCGCGCCGGCGACGTGCTCGTGATCATCTCCCTGTCCGGCCGCAACGCGCTCCCGGTCGAGATGGCCATGAACGCGCGGGCCCTGGGCGTGAAGGTCATCGGCGTCACCTCGGTCGCCTACGCCTCGGAGACGAAGTCCCGGCACGTCTCGGGGACGTATCTGAAGGACCACTGCGACATCGTCCTCGACTCGAAGATCGCGGTCGGCGACGCGGAACTGACCCTGGAGACGATCGAGGCGCCCTTCGCTCCCGCCTCCACGGTGGTCACGACGGCCCTCCTCCAGGCCGTCATGGCCACGGCCGCGGGCGCGCTGGCCGACCGGGGCATCGAGCCGCCCCTGCTCCGCTCGGGCAACGTCGACGGCGGTCACGAGTGGAACGGCCGAGTGATGACGGAGTACGGCGACCGAATCTTCTACCGCCGCTGAGCCGACGGGGATCTTTCAGCCCGGCCGAGCCGACCAGGACCTGTCAGCACGGCCGAGCCGACCGAGATCCTTCACCGTGACTGGACCGACCGAGACCCCTTCACCGTGACTGGACCGACCGAGATCCTTCACCGTGACTGGACCGACCGAGATCCTTCACCGTGACTGGGCCCAAGGAGATCCCCCACGCCGCTGAGCCGACCCGGATCCTCGACCGAAGCTGAGCCGAACGTGCCTCTCCACGGTCGCTGGACCGACCCCGCTCCTCCAACCCCGCTGAACCGACCGGGAGTCCTCCAGCCGCGTTGGGCCGATCGGGTGGGGGTGGGTGCGGCGGGCTACGGGTGGCCCGCCAGGCCCTCCAGATCGAGCGCCGTGGCGATCCGTACCGCCACGTCCTCCGCGTACGTCGCGTCCGCGCGCTCGAACTGGCTGCGCCCCGCCCCCCGCAGAAACGTCACGACGCCCAGCGTGCGCCCCCGGCTGCGCAGGACCGCGCACAGGGCGTGCACCGAGTCCGGCGGCCACTGGCGGGCCGTGGCCCACTCCCGCTTCCGCTCGGGGGTGGTCTCACCGGAGCTGGCCCGCACGGACCCGGCCCGCTCCACGCACTGGAGCGCGGGATGCCCCTCGGCGTAGCGCACGGGCAGCCCGGCCTTCCCGGTGAGCAGGCTCGGCCCGGGCGCCCCGGCGGGCGTGGTGACGGCCCGTACCAGCCGTACGGGCCCCTCCTCGTCCCCCGCCGACCACCCGGTCGCGACCCGGTCGATCAGCGCGTGGTCGGCGAACCCGGCGAGCGCGAAGTCGAGGTGGACGGTGGCGGCCTCGCCGGGGTCCTCACACTCGGCCGCCGCCCGGGCGGCCCGGTGCAGCTGGTTGGCCCTGAACCGCAGCAGGGCCGCCTCCTGCTCGGTGTGCTTGGCCTCGGTCACGTCCTGGAAAAGCCACCCGACCCCGAGCGGAACCGGTTCTTCCGCGAGCGGCGAGGCGAGCCGCAGGAACCCGCTGCGCCAGCACCGCCGCTTCTCGCCCTCGGCCGACCGCACGCTCACCCACATCTCGGCGGGCGCGGGCGGCGCGCCCTCGGCGAGCACGTGCGTGAGCGCGCCCTCCAGCTCCTCGACCCCTTGGGAGAGCAGCTCCCCCAGCGGCCGTCCGAGCACCGCCGTACGCCCGATCCCCAGGGCCCGGGCCGCGTGCGCGTTGACGACGGCGGGCCGCAGGTCCGCGTCGACCAGGACCACACCCCAGCTGGCGTCCTCGAACAACGCCTCGCTCAGAGCGATGGACCGCTCGAGATCGATCTGCGCGTGCACCTCGCTGAAGGCGCAGTACACCCCGGCGGGCTTCCCGTCGGCTCCGCGCACGGCGGCGGACTGGGTCCGCACGAGCACGCGCCCGCCGTCCTTGGTCAGCAGCGCGAACTCGTGCACCTGACGCCCGGGCGCCTCCATGGCGGACAGCAGCCGCGCCTCGACCTCCTCGGCGTCCGCGGTCCGCACGGCCCACCCGGCGAACCCGCGCCGCCCCACGGCCTCGGCCGCGGTCCAGCCGAGAATCCGCTCGGCCTCGCGGTTCCAATGGGTGACGACCCCGTCGGCGTCGAACGCGCACAGCGCCGCGTCCATCCCGTCCAGCAGCGCGGCAAGCAGATCGGAACCAGCCGGCTCGGGCTCGTCCGGCCCCAGCTCGTCGGTGGTCCCACTACGCCGGGAAGCACTCACCTGGACCCCCTGCAGGCTGCGTCCGCACGTACGGCGAGACAGTTCGCTCACTCGCCTTCATTCAACTCGAACGTGACCCAGCCCACATCGTGTTCCCCAAAGATTGGACGAAATCGTTGTACGCAGGGATTCCGCCCCGTCAGCCCCAGGAATCGCAGGGTCGAAAAAAAGTGGTTGAGCTCTCGGCGATCGGTTCCTAAGGTGTGGTCTACACGAGAAGGGAGGTGGTTCGGCAGATGTATAAGAACCGGACGCGTGAGGTGGCTGCGGGCTAGCGGCCCGTCACCACATCCAGTGCGGTGCCGGACCAGCGCGTGAACTGAGCGCGCAGCCGGCCCCAATCCCAAGCAGTCACCCGACCCGCGAGCTCGCCGGTACGTCCGGCCGGCTCCTCCGCCGTGAGGCGAAGGAACCCGAGCTCGCGGGTCGTCTGCGTTTCGCAGGGCATGTGAGGTAGGGCACATGCGTTTCACGGGGTCCGCAGTACTCTTGGACCATGCTTCCGATGCTCGTTCGACGCCGACACGTGGACTTCGTGCGCGTCACGAGCATGGGCTGTCGGGCTTCTTCCTGACCTCGGCCCCCCCTTTCTTCCCCTTGGCACCCGTGGCCCCCGCCCCATCCCCGGCGGCCGCCCGGGCACCCGTACACCCTGCGGACGCACCTCATGACGACGAACACGTCTTCTGCTCAGTACCTGCAGAGCCGGCAGAGCCGACAGCACCGGCCCTACCAGCAGCTTCCGATCATCGATCTCTCCGCGGCCGACCGCGGCCCCCAGGCCCGCGCCCTGCTGCACGCGCAGTTGCACAGCGCCGCCCACGACGTGGGCTTCTTCCAGCTCGTCGGGCACGGGGTGACCGAGGGCGAGACCGCCGCCCTGCTCGACGCCATGCACCGGTTCTTCGCGCTGCCCGAGGCCGAGCGGCTCGCCCTCGACAACGTCAACTCGCCGCACTTCCGCGGGTACACGCGCACCGGCGACGAGCGCACGGGCGGCAGCCGGGACTGGCGGGACCAGCTCGACATAGGGGCCGAGCGGCCCGCGCGCAGGCCCGGCCCCGGCGAGCCCGCCTACTGGTGGCTGGAAGGGCCCAACCAGTGGCCCGCCGCGCTGCCGGAGCTGCGGACCGCCGCGCTGGCATGGATCGACCGGCTCAGCTCGGTCGCGGCCCGCCTGCTGCGCGAGCTGCTCACCGCGATCGGGGCGCCCGCCGACTTCTACGAGCCGATCTTCGGCGAGCGGGCCCATCCGCATCTGAAGCTCGTGCGCTACCCGGGCAGCGCGGGCGACGGCGCCGACCAGGGCGTGGGCGCGCACAAGGACTACGGATTCCTGACGCTGCTGCTCCAGGACCAGGTCGGCGGCCTTCAGGTGCAGCGCGAGGACGGCCTCTTCCACGAGGTGCCGCCGCTGCCGGGGGCGTTCGTGGTCAACCTGGGCGAGCTGCTGGAAGTGGCCACCAACGGCTACCTCGTCGCCACCAACCACCGGGTCGTCAGTCCGCCCGGGGCCACCGAGCGGTTCTCCGTGCCCTTCTTCTACAACCCGCGCCTGGACGCGCGCGTGGAGCCGTTGCCCTTCCCGCACGCCTCCGCCGCGCCCGGCGTCACCGACGACCCGGCGAACCCGCTGTTCGCGGAGTACGGCTTCAACGAGCTGAAGGGCAAACTGCGGGCCCACCCCCTGGTCGCCACCCGTCATCACGCGGAGCTGCTGACCCCCGCGTGATGACCGGCCGCTCCTGGGCTCGACGGGGGCTCAGTGCGCGATGTCCTCGTAGCCCTTGATCTCCTGGGGGCTGCGCGGAGCGGGGCCCACATAGCGCGCGGACGGCCGTACGAGCCGTCCCGTGCGCTTCTGCTCCAGGATGTGCGCCGACCAGCCCGCCGTACGGGCGCAGGTGAACATCGACGTGAACATGTGCGCCGGGACCTCGGCGAAGTCGAGCATGATCGCGGCCCAGAACTCGACGTTCGTCGCCAGGACGCGGTCCGGGCGGCGCGCGTGGAGCTCCTCCAGGGCCGCCTTCTCCAGCGCCTCGGCGATCTCGAAGCGGGGAGCGCCGAGCTCGCGGGCGGTGCGGCGCAGGACACGGGCGCGCGGATCCTCGGCTCGGTAGACGCGGTGGCCGAAGCCCATCAGGCGTTCGCCCTTGTCGAGGGCCTTCTTGACATAGGCCTCCGCGTCGCCCGTGCGCTCGATCTCCTCGATCATGCCGAGGACGCGGGAGGGCGCGCCGCCGTGCAGCGGCCCGGACATGGCCCCGACGGCACCGGAGAGGGCGGCGGCGACGTCCGCGCCCGTCGACGCGATGACGCGGGCCGTGAAGGTGGACGCGTTCATGCCGTGCTCGGCGGCGGACGTCCAGTAGGCGTCCACGGCCGCGACGTGCTTGGGGTCGGGCTCGCCGCGCCAGCGGATCATGAAGCGTTCGACGACGGAGTGCGCCTTGTCGATCTCGCTCTGCGGAACCATGGGCCGACCCTGGCCGCGGGCGGACTGGGCGACGTACGAGAGGGCCATGACGGCGGCGCGGGCGAGGTCCTCGCGGGCCTGGGCCTCGTCGATGTCGAGGAGGGGCTTGAGGCCCCAGACGGGGGCGAGCATGGCGAGCGCGGACTGGACGTCGACGCGGATGTCGCCGGAGTGGACGGGGATCGGGAACGGCTCGGCGGGCGGCAGGCCGGGGTTGAAGGCGCCGTCCACGAGGAGGCCCCACACGTTTCCGAAGGAGACGTGGCCGACCAGTTCCTCGATGTCGACGCCCCGGTACCGGAGTGCGCCGCCCTCCTTGTCCGGTTCGGCGATCTCCGTCTCGAACGCGACGACTCCTTCGAGTCCGGGTACGAAGTCGGACATCAGGCGGCTCCTCGTGATGTGTACGACGGGGGATTTATGGGGGTGATGGTGCGGGGTGATGGTGGGGGCGCGTCTTGCGGTTGGAAGGGAAAACCGTGCGTCGATGATGGGTGGTGGACGTCCGGCTCCACGGTCGGCTCGTGGACTCGCGGTCCGGTACGTCTTCCCGGTGATGCCCCGTGCGACCGGCGGTCATCCCACCGGAACGGTGGCAGCACCATATCTCCGAGTGCCACCTTTGGGGAGGCCCTGCGGCACTGAGTGCCACCCACTGACACTCGATGCCGTACCGGGATACGGCAAGATGACCGCGTGACCGACCGCGACCGCTTCCCGGATGAATCCGCCGCCGAGCCCCTCGTCCTGCGCGCTGCGGAAGCCGCCGCCGCGGAAGCCGCGGGCGACGCCGAAGAACTCGCCGCCGACCCCGCCGCGATGCGCGCCCACTACCGCGCCGAGGGGCTCGTCGAGGCCGATCTCGCCGCGCATCCCATGGACCAGTTCGCCCGCTGGTTCAAGCAGGCCGCGCAGGCCTCCGTGCAGGGCATGGTGTACGAGCCGAACGCGATGGTCGTCTCCACGGCGGACGCGGAGGGCCGGCCCAGCTCACGCACGGTGCTGCTCAAGCAGTACGACGAGCAGGGCTTCGTCTTCTACACCAACTACGACTCCCGCAAGGCCCGCGAGCTGTCCGAGAACCCGTACGTCTCGCTGCTCTTCCCCTGGCATCCGATGGCCCGCCAGGTCATCGTCACCGGAACGGCGCGGCGCACCGGCCGCGACGAGACCGCCGCGTACTTCCGCACCCGCCCGCACGGCTCCCAGCTCGGCGCCTGGGCCAGCGCCCAGTCCTCGGTCATCTCCTCCCGGGACGAGCTCGACGCCGCCTACGAGGAGTTGAGCGCCCGCTACCCGGAGGGTGAGCAGGTCCCCGTGCCCCCGCACTGGGGCGGCTTCCGCATCGCCCCCCAGACGGTCGAGTTCTGGCAGGGCCGCGAGAACCGCCTCCACGACCGGCTGCGGTACGTGGTGGAGCCGGACGGCAGCTGGCGGGCGGAGCGCCTCAGTCCGTGACGTCGGCGGGGCTCGGTCAGTGACGTCGGCGGGGCTCAGCCCAGCGCCTCGTCCAGCAGTACGCCCCACTGCGCCACCACCCGTTCCCGTCGCCCCCCGTCGTTCGTGAGGAGGTTGGCGAGGCCGAGGCCGCGGGACATGTCCAGCAGGCCCTGGACCGTTTCGCGAACGCCCGGGCGGGATTCGTCGGCGGCGAGGAGTTCCACGGCGATCCGGTGCGTCTCGCGGCCCACGCGGGCCTCCAGCTCGGTGACCCTGGGGCGGAGCTGCTCCTCGTTGGAGGCGGCGACCCAGAGGTGGAGGGCGGCGCGGAAGAGGGGGCCGGTGTAGAGGTCGACCAGGGCCACGACCACCTCGCGGCGGTCGGCGGCACCCTCCGGGAACAGGGCGCGCAGCGCGGTGGAGCGCTCCTCGGCGACGTACTCCACCGCGGCGGTGAACAGGTCCTCGCGGGTGCGGAAGTGGTGCTGGGCGGCCCCCCGGGACACTCCCGCGCGCTCGGCGACGACGGAGACCGTGGAGCCCGCCCAGCCGTGCTCGGCGAGACAGGCCACGGCGGCCGCGAGCAGCCGCTGCCGGGTGGCGCGGCTGCGGTCCTGCTTGGGAACGTGCGGAAGCCGGGGACTGCGGGGGACGATTTCGGCCGACTCCGTCGCGTCCGTGGTCGCGTCCGCCGCGTCCGTGGTCGCGTTCGCGGCGTCCGTGGGCTCCGCGCGCTCCGCGGCTTGCGTCGTGCTCACACCACCCATGCGGGATCCCGTCGTTCGAGGAAGGCCGTCATCCCCTCGCGGGCCTGCGCGGAGGAGAACAGTTCGGCCGAGAGCGCGGTCAGGGCGTCCGCGTCCCGGTCGAAGGCCTCCAGCACCCTAGCCGTGAGCAGCCGTTTCGTCTCGGCCAGGCCTTGGGGGGAGGCGCGGCGCAGGCCGTCCAGGACGGGTTCCAGGGTGATGTCGACGTCGTCGCCGGTCTCCGTCAGGAGTCCCGTCCGTACCGCCTCCGCCGCGTCGAAACGTTCGCCCGTGAGGTAGTAGCGGGCGAGGGCGCGGGGGTCCGTACGGGGCAGCAGGGGAAGGGAGATCACGGCGGGCGCGACGCCGATGCGTACCTCCGTGAAGGCGAACGTGGCCTCCTTGGAGGCGATCGCCAGATCGCAGGCTCCCAAGAGCCCCAGTCCGCCCGCCCGCACATGGCCCGTCACCCGGGCCACCACGGGCTTGTGCAGCTCGACGATCTGCCGCAGCAGGGCGACGAGCGCGTCCGGGTGCGGGGGGTCGCGCAGGTCGGCGCCCGCGCAGAACGTGTTTCCCGTGTGGGCGAGGACGACCGCGCGGACGTCACGGTCCTTGCCGCACCGGGTGAGCCCGTCCGCGAGTTCGCCCACGAGCGCGGCGGAGAGGGCGTTGCGGTTGGCGGGCGAGTCGAGGGTGAGGGTGGTGACGGCGCGGTCGTGTGCCACGCGGACAACCGGTTCAACGGTCATGACAGGCCCCGCAGTTCCCGACGCAGGATCTTTCCGGAGGCCGCCCGTGGGACGGCGTCGATGAAGGTGACGCCGCGGACCCTCTTGTACGGGGCGACGCGCTCGGCGACGTACATCATCACCTCTCCTTCGGAGAGGCCGGGGACGTCGGAGAGGTCCGCCGCCGGACCTGCCGGACCGGCGCCGGACGGCTGGCGCACCACGAAGGCGTGCGGGACTTCGTTGTTGTCCTCGTTGTAGACCCCTATGACGGCCGCGTCCGCGATGCCGGGGTGGGTGAGGAGGAGGGCCTCCAGTTCGGCGGGCGCGACCTGGAAGCCCTTGTACTTGATGAGCTCCTTGACGCGGTCGACGACGAACAGCCAGCCCTCGGTGTCCACGTGGCCGACGTCTCCGGTGTGCAGCCAGCCGCCCGGGTCGATCATCGCGGCGGTGGCTTCGGGCTGCCCCAGATAGCCCTTCATGACCTGGGGACCGCGGATGACGATCTCGCCCGCCTCCCCGACGCCCAGGTCCTTGTCGGGGTCGTCGAGGGAGACGATGCGCATCTCGGTGCCCGGGACGAGCCTGCCGACCGTTCCCGGGGGCGCGTCCTGGGCGGCGTCCACGGGGACCAGGTGCGTGCAGGGAGACAGTTCCGTCATCCCGTAGCCCTGGCCGATGGGCGGCAGCCCGAGCCGCTCGGCGCACGCCAGCGCGAGTTTGGCGTCCAGGGGCGCGGCGGAGGAGACGATGTACTTCAGGGACGACAGGTCGTACCGCGCGACGGCCGGGTGCTTGGCCAGGGCCAGCACGATCGGCGGCGCCACGAACAGGCCGCTGATGCGGTGCTTCTCGATGGCCGCGAGGAAGGTGTCGAGGTCGAAGCGGGGCAGTACGACGACGGTGGCGCCCTGCCTCAGGGGCGCGTTCATCAGGGCCGTCAGCCCGTAGATGTGGAAGAAGGGCAGCACCGCGAGGATGCGCTCGCCCTCGCCCATCGGCAAGAAGGGCACCAGCTGCGCCAGATTGGTGGCGATGGACCGGTGGGTGAGCATCACCCCCTTGGGTATGCCGGTCGTCCCGGAGGAGTACGGCAGGGCCGCGACGTCCGTCACCGGGTCGATGTCGATCTCCGGTTCGGGCGCGGTCGAACCGAGCAGGTCGATCAGCGAGCGATGCCCCGGCGCGCTGTCGCAGACGAAGATCTCCCGCACTCCGCCGGCGAGCTCGGCGGCCTGCCGCGCCGCCTCCAGTAGAGGCGACACGGTCACGATCCAGTTCGCGGCGCTGTCCCGCAGCTGCTTGGCGAACTCCTCGGGCGTGGCGAGCGGGTGCACGGTCGTGACCGACGCCCCCGCGCGCGTGGCGGCGTAGAACGCCGTCGGGAAGGCGATGGTGTTCGGGCTGTGCAGGGCGAGGACGTCACCCTTGCGGACGCCCGCGTCGGCGAACGCCGCGGCCAGCCGCCGGTGGAACCGGTCCAGTTGCCCGTACGTGAGCGTGGTGCCGTCGACTCCGTCGATCAGCGCGGGCGTGTCGCCGCGCTCGGCGGCGCGGCCGAGGACCGCCTCGTGAATGGGTTCCTCTACGGCCGGTACTTCGGCGTACTCGCTGCGGAACACGGTTCCTCCTGGAGCGGCTCGTGGAGCGGCGGGCTAGTACGACTTGGGCAGGCCCAGGGTCTGGTGGGAGACGTAGTTGAGAATCATCTCCCGGCTCACCGGAGCAATACGAGCCACGCGCGAGGCCGTTATCAACGAGGCGAGGCCGAATTCGCGGGTGAGGCCGTTGCCGCCGAGGGTGTGCACGGACTGGTCGACCGCCCTCACACAGGCCTCGCCCGCCGCGTACTTGGCCATGTTGGCGGCCTCACCTGCGGCGACGTCGTCCCCGGAGTCGTACAGGTACGCCGCCTTCTGCATCATCAGGCGGGCGAGTTCGAGGTCGATGTGGGCCTGTGCGAGGGGGTGGGCGACGGCCTGGTGGGCGCCGATGGGCTGCTTCCAGACGGTGCGCTCGCGGGCGTACTCGACGGCCCTGGAGAGCGCGTAGCGGCCCATGCCGATCGCGAACGCGGCCGTCATCACCCGCTCGGGGTTGAGCCCCGCGAAGAGCTGGAGCAGGCCCGCGTCCTCGTCGCCGACGAGCGCGTCGGCGGGCAGCCGCACGTCGTCGAGGGTCAGCTCGAACTGCTTCTCCGCGCTGTGGAGTTCCATGTCGATCCGCCGCCGCCCGAAGCCGTCGGCGTCGCGCGGGACGATGAACAGGCAGGGCTTGAGGCGGCCCGTCCGCGCGTCCTCCGTGCGCCCCACGATGAGGGTGGCGTCCGCGATGTCGACGCCGGAGATGAACACCTTGCGGCCGCTCAGGAGCCAGTCGGCACCGTCCCGGCGCGCGGTGGTGGTGATGCGGTGCGAGTTGGAACCCGCGTCGGGTTCGGTGATGCCGAAGGCCATGGTGCGGGTGCCGTCGGCCAGGCCCGGGAGCCACTCCTGTTTCTGGGCCTCCGTGCCGAAGCGGGCGATCACCGTGCCGCAGATCGCCGGCGACACGACCATCATCAGGAGGGGGCAGCCCGCGGCGCCGAGTTCTTCCAGGACGATGGAGAGTTCGGCTATGCCGCCGCCCCCACCACCGTATGCCTCCGGCAGGTTGACGCCGAGGTAGCCGAGCTTGGCGGCCTCGGACCAGAGGGTGTCGATGTCGTAGTCGCGGCCGTGGCGTTTGCCGAGGGCGGCCACGGCGGATCGGAGGGCCTTGTGCTCTTCGGTTTCTGTGGCGGGGCTCATGGGGGCTCCTGGGGCCGTCATTTCGCTGCGGGTTGTCTGTGGCTGGTCGCGCGGTTCCCCGCGCCCCTATCGGGGCGCTGTACTCACCGGTGTCGTCTCCACCACTGCCAGCAGGGTCCCGACCTCCACCTGTTGGCCGGGGGTGGCGTGGAGGGCCGTGAGCGTGCCTGCCGTCGGCGCGGAGATCTTGTGTTCCATCTTCATCGCCTCCAGCCACAGGAGGGGCTCTCCGGCCCGTACGGCGGCTCCCGTGGCCAGTCCCTCGGCGACGCGGACGACGGTTCCGGGCATGGGAGCCAGGAGGGAGCCGGGGGCCTGCTGGGCGGTGGGGTCGGGGAAGCGGGGCAGGGCGGTGAGGGCGGTGGCGTTCACGAACACCTGGTCGCCGTACCGCGTCACCTCGAACTTCCTGCTTACGCCGTCCACTTCGAGTACGACGAGACGGGCGTCGGCGTGCATCACGCGCACCCCGTCGGCCGTGAGGCCCGCACGGGTGTGCTGGTAGCGCACCTCGTGCTCGGTGCCGGCCAGGTCGTAGCGCTTGACCTGGGGCTGCGAGGGGAGGTTGCGCCAGCCGCCGAACCGGGAGCGGGCGTGGCCCCGCGCGTCCGCCAGGGCCGCCGCCAGGGGCGCGTACGGGTCCGGGGCCGACGTCGTGAGGGCGGCGAGGTGGCGCTCGTAGAACCCGGTGTCCATGCGGGCCTCGGCGAACTCCCGGTGCCGCAGGGAGCGTACGAGCAGATCCCTGTTGGTCGCCGGGCCGTGGATGTCGGCACGTTCCAGGGCACCGGACAGCTTGCGCAGGGCCTCCGCGCGTGTGGGCGCGTACGCGATCGCCTTCGCCAGCATCGGGTCGTAGTGGACGCCGATCGGGTCGCCGTCGGTGTAACCGGTGTCCAGGCGGACGCCCTCCGGGACGGCGAGGCGGTGCAGGGTGCCGGTCTGCGGGGCCCAGGACCGCGCCGGGTCCTCGGCGTACAGGCGGGCCTCGATCGCGTGCCCACGCGCGCGTGGGGGGTCGTTCGCGAGCACCGCGCCTTCCGCCACCTGGATCTGGAGCGCGACGAGATCGACGCCGAAGACCGCCTCCGTCACCGGGTGTTCGACCTGGAGGCGGGTGTTCATCTCCAGGAAGTGGGCCTTGCCGTCGGCGACCAGGAACTCGACCGTTCCCGCGCCCACGTAGTCGACGGCTCGGGCGGCCCGCACGGACAGGTCGTAGAGGGTTTCCGTGAGGTCGCCGAGACCGGGGGCCGGGGCCTCCTCGACGACCTTCTGATGGCGGCGCTGGAGGGAGCAGTCGCGGGTGCCGAGCGCCCAGACCGTGCCGTGCGCGTCGGCGAGGATCTGCACTTCCACATGCCGGCCGCCCTCTACGTAGGGCTCGACGAAGACCTCGCCGTCTCCGAAGGCGCTGAGGGCCTCGGCGCGGGCGGCGCTCAGCTCGGCGTCGAGGGCGTCGAGCTCGCGTACGACGCGCATACCGCGTCCGCCGCCGCCCGCGGCCGCCTTGACGAGCACCGGGAGATCGGCGGCGGTGACCGTCTCCAGCGGTTCGAGCCCCATCAGTTTCTTGGCGCGCGTCTTGGAGGCCATCGCCTCGATGGCCTCGGGCGGCGGCCCGATCCAGACGAGGCCCGCGTCGAGGACGGCCCGCGAGAAGCCGGCGTTCTCGGAGAGGAAGCCGTACCCGGGGTGCACGGCGTCCGCGCCCGCGCTCAGGGCGGCCTTCACGATCAGGTCGCCGCGCAGATACGTGTCCGCGGGCGCCGCCCCCGGCAGCCGTACCGCCTCGTCGGCCACACGCGTGTGGAGGGCGTTCTCGTCGGCGTCCGAGTACACGGCGACGGTCCGGATCCCCAACTCACCGCAGGTGCGGAAGACCCGGCAGGCGATCTCGCCCCGATTGGCCACGAGGACAGAAGTAATCACTGGGACCTCACATCCGGAAGACGCCGAAGCCACCGCGCGCACCCTCATAGGGGGCCGTGTGGATCGCGGACAGGCACAGGCCGAGAACGGTGCGGGTGTCGCGGGGGTCGATGACCCCGTCGTCGTACAGCCGCCCGGACAGGAACATCGGCAGGGACTCCGACTCGATCTGCTGCTCCACCATGGCGCGCAGGGCCGCGTCGGCGTCCTCGTCGTAGGGCTGCCCCTTGGCCGCGGCCGACTGCCGGGCGACGATCGAGAGGACGCCCGCGAGCTGCTGGGGACCCATGACGGCGGACTTGGCGCTGGGCCAGGCGAACAGGAAGCGCGGGTCGTAGGCGCGCCCGCACATGCCGTAGTGACCGGCTCCGTAGGAGGCCCCCAGGAGGACGGACAGGTGGGGGACCTTCGAGTTGGAGACGGCGTTGATCATCATCGCGCCGTGCTTGATGATCCCGCCCTGCTCGTACTCCTTGCCGACCATGTAGCCGGTGGTGTTGTGCAGGAAGAGGAGAGGGATGTCGCGCTGGTTGGCGAGCTGGATGAACTGGGCGGCCTTCTGGGACTCGGCGCTGAACAGCACTCCCTGGGCGTTGGCCAGGATGCCGACGGGATAGCCGTGGAGGGTTGCCCAGCCGGTCGTGAGGCTCGTCCCGTAGAGGGGCTTGAACTCGTCGAAGTCGGAGCCGTCGACCACGCGGGCGATGACCTCGCGCGGGTCGAAGGGGTGTCGGAGGTCGCCGGGGACGATCCCCAGGAGCTCGTCCTCGTCGTACTTGGGGGGCTCGGCCGGACCGGGATCGCCGAACGCCTTGCGGTGGTTGAGCCGGGCGACGACGCGCCTGGCCTGGCGGAGGGCGTCCTGTTCGTCGACGGCGAAGTAGTCCGCGAGACCCGACACGCGCGCGTGCATCTCGGCGCCGCCCAGGGACTCGTCGTCGCTCTCCTCGCCGGTCGCCATCTTCACCAGCGGCGGCCCGCCCAGGAAGACCTTCGCCCGCTCCTTGACCATGATCACGTGGTCGGACATGCCGGGGATGTACGCGCCTCCGGCGGTGGAGTTCCCGAAGACGACGGCGACGGTCGGGATCCCCGCCGCCGACAACCTGGTGAGGTCGCGGAAAATCGCTCCCCCGGGGATGAAGATCTCCTTCTGCGACGGCAGATCGGCGCCGCCCGACTCCACCAGGCTGATGCACGGCAGCCGGTTGGCGAGGGCGATGTCGTTGGCCCGCAGGGCCTTCTTCAGGCTCCAGGGATTACTGGCGCCGCCCCGCACGGTCGGGTCGTTCGCGGTGATCAGGCACTCCACGCCCTCGACGACCCCGATCCCGGTCACCAGCGACGCGCCGACCGCGTACTCGCTCCCCCAGGCCGCGAGCGGCGACAGCTCCAGGAACGGTGTGTCGGGGTCGAGCAGCAGCTCGATGCGTTCACGGGCGAGCAGCTTGCCGCGCTTGCGGTGCCGGGCCACGTACTTCTCGCCGCCGCCCGCGAGCGCCTTGGCGTGTTCGGTGTCCAGCTCGGCGAGCTTGGCGAGCATGGCCTCGCGGTGGGCGGTGTAGTCGGGGGCGGCGGTGTCCAGGGCGGACGCCAGGACCGTCACAGCAGGGCCTCCGGGATGTCGAGGTGGCGGGAGCGGAGCCATTCGCCCAGGGCCTTGGCCTGGGGGTCGAAGCGGTGCTGGGAGGCGACGCCTTCGCCGAGGATTCCTTCGACGACGAAGTTGAGGGCGCGGAGGTTCGGCAGAGTGTGACGGACAACTTTCAGATGACAGCTTTCAGTTATCAGATTCTGAAATCTGTCAGCTGTCAGTTGATGAACCAACCAGCGCCACGCGTCATCCGATCGCACCCACACCCCGACATTCGCGTTCCCTCCCTTGTCCCCACTGCGCGCACCCGCGACCACGCCCAGAGGAGCGCGTCGCGTCGGCCCCGGAGGGAGCGGTTCGGGCAGAGCGGGCTCGGGCGCCGGTTCGAGTACGAGGGTGTCGGCGGCCGGGGCGACCGGCACCCGTCGCCCGTCGTGGAGGACCGCCACATGCTCCACGGCGCCCTGGGGGACGAACACGTCCTCGAAGACCCCGTACGGGGAGCCCTTTCCCGGGGGCGCGATCACGTGGAAGCCGGGGTAGCTCGCCAGGGCCAGTTCGATGGCGGCGCCGCTGAGGGTGCGGCCCACCGCGTCCTGGTCCCGGTCGCGTACGACGAGGCGCAGGAGGGCACTCGCGGTCTCCTCCGTGGGGGCGTCGGGGTGGTCGGTGCGGGCGAGGTCCCAGCGGACCTCCGTGGGGCGCGACTTGGCCGCGTCGAGGGCCGCCTCCATCTGGTCCCGGACGAGGGCGGCCTTCGCCTCGATGTCGAGGCCGGTGAGGACGAAGGCGACTTCGTTGCGGTAGCCGCCGAGGCGGTTGAGGCCGACCTTGAGGGTGGGGGGCGGGGCCTCGCCACGTACACCGGAGACGCGGACGCGGTCGGGGGCCTCCTGGGTGAGGCGGACCGAGTCGAGGCGGGCGGTGACGTCGGGGCCCGCGTACCGGGCGCCGGAGGTCTCGTAGAGGAGCTGTGCGGTGACGGTGCCGATGTCCACGAGGCCGCCGGTGCCGCCGTGCTTGGTGATGACGCTGGTGCCGTCCTCGTGGAGTTCGGCGAGCGGGAATCCCGGGTGCCGAAGGCGCGCCGGGTCGTGGTCGGTGAAGAAGGCGTAGTTGCCGCCGGTGGCCTGGGTGCCGCATTCCAGGACGTGACCGGCGACGACGGCGCCGGCGAGGCGGTCGTACGCGTCCGGCGCCCAGCCGAAGTGGGCGACGGCGGGCCCGGTGACCAGCGCCGCGTCGGTGACCCGACCGGTCACCACGATGTCCGCGCCCTCGCGCAGACAGGCGGCGATCCCGGCACCACCGAGGTAGGCGTGCGCGGCGAGGCTCCTGGGGTGGCCGGCGGTCAGGTCGTCGCCCTCGACGTGGGCGACGCGCACCGGTATGCCGAGGCGCTCGGCCAACTGCCGTACGGCGTCCGCGAGTCCGGCGGGGTTGAGGCCGCCCGCGTTCGCCACGATCCGCACGCCCCGCTCGTGCGCGAGGCCGAGGCACTCCTCCAACTGGCCCAGGAAGGTGCGGGCGTAGCCGCCGGAGGGGTTCTTGAGGCGGTCGCGGCCGAGGATGAGCATGGTGAGTTCGGCGAGGTAGTCGCCGGTGAGGACGTCCAGGGGGCCGCCGGTGAGCATCTCGCGCATCGCGTCGAAGCGGTCGCCGTAGAAGCCGGAGGCGTTGCCTATCCGGAGGGGCGCGACGGTCACCTGGCGTCTCCCTTGGACGCGCGGCCCTGTCCGGGTGGACCCGCGAAGGCCTGCGCGATGTCCAGCCAGCGGTCGGCGTCGGGGCCGTCCGCCCGTACGGCGAGGTCGCCGCGGTGGGCCCGCTGGGTGACCAGGAGACAGAAGTCGAGGGCGGGGCCGGTGACGCGCTGGGGTGCCTCTTCGGGTCCGTACGTCCACACCTCGCCCTTGGGGCCGACCAGTTCGACGCGGAACTCGGTGGCGGGCGGAGTGAGCCCCCGTACGTGGAAGGCGAAGTCGCGGGCCCGTACGCCGATGCGGGCCACGTGGCGGAGGCGGTCGGTGGGAGTGCGCGTCACGCCCAGCGCGTCCGCCACGTCCTGGCCGTGGGCCCAGGTCTCCATCAGGCGGCCGGTGGCCATGGAGGCGACCGACATGGGCGGACCGTACCAGGGGAAGCGGGTGCCGGCGGGGGCCGCGCGGAGGGCCTCTTCCAGCGCCGTTCGCCCCGCCCGCCAGTCGCCGAGCAGCGTGGCGGGCGGTAGCCCGGCCCCCTCCTCCGCGCCCTCGTCCACGAATCCGCCGGGCGAGGCCATCGCCTTCTCGACCAACTTGGCGAAGGCCTCGGCGTCCGTCACGGCGAGCAGGGCGGAACGGTCCGTCCAGGCCAGGTGGGCGATCTGGTGAGCGACGGTCCAGCCGGCGGCGGGGGTGGCGAGTGCCCAGCGGCTCTCTGCCAAGTCCCCCACCAGCAGGTCGAGTTCCTCGCTCTCCCGGTGCAGATCGTCGATCACTGACGACGGGTCGGACACGATGGAGCTCCCCTCGGGGCACGACGGTGTGCGGCGGCGCGCGGGCGATGCGCCGCGAAGTGCGGCGATGCGCGGCGGGCGTGCGGAGTCTTTCGCGGTGCGCTCTGGAGCATGGCAGCGGCCACAGAAACAAGCAAGCATGCTTGCATTAATTGATGTGCCGAGCGGACCACAGGAAGAACCCGGAGCGGGCCGCAGGAAGACGTCCCGCGCGGGCTAAAGGGAGCGGAAGACGCCGTCGGGCGCCGCCCCCGCGGTCAGCGTGGACACCGCCGGCAGAACTCCCTATGACCAGGAGTCAGGCGTCGTCGCCGTGCGCGGACGCGCCCCGGCTCATCGCGAGGACCGCGTCGCGTCGGCTGAGCGCGCCGAACGGGGAACCGCCGGTCGGGGTGTCGCTCCCGTAGATCCAGGTGGGGCCGTCGGCGAGGTGGTCGAGGGCCGCCGCCGCGACCTCGTCGGGGTCGGCGAGTTCTCCGTACGGCTTGCCCTCGGCGTCGAACGCCCGGCGCATGGACGGGGTGTCGGTCTTGCCGAGAACGAGCCCCAGTACGTCGACCCCGCGGGTGCGCCACTCCGCCCACAGGCTCTCCGCGAGGATGAGGTCGAACGCCTTCGTGGCGCCGTAGGCGGCGAGCGTCGCGCCGCCCGCCCAGGCCGCGCCCGACGTCACCAGCACCACGGCCCCCCGCCCGCGCGCCACCATCGGACCGCCGAAGCGGTACGCCGCTTCGAGCGGGCCGAGGCAGTTGCGGTGGACCAGTTCGAGGTGGCTGCCGAGGTCCTTGTCGAGGAAGGCGACGCTGCGGTCGTCGCCGCCCGCGTTGTAGACGAACAGGCCGACTTCCAGGTCGGAGGTGGCCCGCGTCAGTTCCGACAACGCGTCCGGGGCGCTGAGGTCGAGCGCGACCGTGCGGGTCTCGACGTCGTACGTCGCCCGGATCTCGGCGGCGGACGCCTCCAGTACCGGTACGCGCCTCGCCACCAGGACCACGTTCATGCCGCGGGCGGCCATCGCGTGGGCGAACGCGGCGCCGACGCCGTCGGATCCACCGGCGACGACGCCCCAGGGGCCGTACTTGTCGGTCAGGGCTTCAGCCACTCTCCACACCTCGTCCGCTCGATCGCCGAAGGGTCGTCAAAGGTTCGCCGGAGGGGCCTCGGAGGGTCATCGGTGCTGGTCACCGCCTCCTGTTGGACCCGGTCCTGGCGGCGCGAGCATCGCGCGGGGGCCCTCGGTCCCGTCGAGGTCGGCGTTGACCCGCTCGGCGATGCGCCGGCCCTGCGGGGTGCGCGCCCAGCGCCAGGTGTTCGCGGAGACCTGGAAGGCCCAGAACCGGCAGGCGTCGGCGTCCCGGCGCAGGTGCGGCGCGTGGCCGCGGCCGGTGGCCCGATCGCCGTCGACGACGATGTCCAGGGCGTGGACCTTGGCCGCCGGCAACTCGACGGCGGCGCGCAGCTCTTCGGTCTCGGTCATCCGTCACAGCCCTTCCCCGCTCGGATCCCCGCTCTGATCCACACTCGGATCCCCGCTCGGACTGTAGCGACGCCACGCCATTTATAGAAGAGTCCCTCCTATAAATAGGAGGGCGTGAACAGCCGATCATTACGATGTCCGCCATGACAGAGCCGCGCCGTCGCCCCGGTCGCCCCCGGGACACGAGCATCGACGAACGGGCCCTCGCGGCAGCGCGCGAACTGCTCGTCCAGCGCGGCTTCGACGCGACGACGATCCAGGCGGTCGCCGAACACTCCGGCGTGCACGCCTCCGCGATCTACCGGCGCTGGCCGTCCCGGATCGAGCTGATCGAAGAGGCCACGTTTCCCGGGCTCAGCCCGCTGAGCGTGCGGCCGACGGGGGATCTCGGCCGCGATCTGGGCCGGTTCGTCCGCGCCTACCTGGCGGCCTTCAGCACTCCCGCGGCCCGCGCGGCCGCCGCGGGCCTGCTCGCGCACCACCAGACGTCGGACCGGACCGGACCGCCGGAGGTGTACGTCCGTATGTCGGCGCGACCGCTCTTCCAGGACATCCTGCGCGCCGCGCCACCCGGGACCGTCGACCCCGCCGTGGACCCGGACGACGTGTTCGACATGCTGCTGGGCGCCGTCCTGACCCGCACCCTGCTGTTCAGCGCCACGGCACGCGCCCGCCCCGTCGAGCGGACGGTGGAGATGATCCTCCGGCTGCTACGACCCGCCTGAAGCAGCCGAAGAAGTCGAACCGCCGGACCCGACCGCACCGCCGGAACCGCCCGAACCGACGTTCTTCGCCCTGCCCCGCCCCACCTGTGTCCGTACCGCCCCCATGCTCGCGGCGATGACCAGGGCGATCGCGAGGGCCTCGGTGGCGGAGAGCGCCTGGTCCAGGACGAGGAAGCCGGCGGTCGCGGCGACGGCGGGCTCCAGGCTCATCAGGATGGCGAAGGTCGCGGCGGGCAGGCGGCGCAGCGCGAGCAGTTCGAGGGTGTACGGCAGCACGGAGGACATGACGGCGACCGCGCCGCCCAGGGCCACGGTCGTCGGGTCGATCAGCCGGGTCCCGGACTCGGCGATCCCCAGCGGCAGGAACGCCACCGCCGCGACCACCATGGCGAGCGCGAGCCCGTCCGCCTGGGGGAAGCGTCGGCCCGTACGCGCGCTGAAGACGATGTACGCCGCCCACATCGCGCCCGCGGACAGGGCGAAGGCGACGCCGACCGGGTCGAGGGAGCTGAAGCCTCCGCCGCCGAGCAGGAAGACGCCGCCGAGGGCGAGGCCCGCCCAGAGGAGGTTCAGGGCACGGCGGGAGGTGAGGACCGAGAGGACGAGCGGGCCGAGGACCTCGAGGGTGACGGCGGGGCCCAACGGGATACGGGCGACCGACTGGTAGAAGAGGCCGTTCATCGCGGCCATGGTGAGACCGAAGATCACGACCGTGCCCCAGTCCGCCCGCGAGTGCCCGCGCACCCTGGGCCGGCAGACGGCCATCAGCACGATCGCGGCCACCAGCAGGCGCAGGGTGACGACTCCGAGCGTGCCGGTGCGCGGCATGAGGGTGACCGCCAGCGCGCCACCGAACTGCACCGAGATGCCTCCGGCCAGGACCAGCCCCACGGGGCCGAGGGCACCCCTCCGGATCGGGGTGCCCTCACCCGGGGTGGGCGGGGGCGCCAACGCCGGGGCGGCCGAGGACGGAGACGCCGGGGAGGACGGGGCGGCGCTGGGGGTGTTCACGGGGCCTTCCAGGGGCTCGACTCGGAAGTCGTGCATCAAGGTGCACTTCTCAGTCCACAGTAATGGACTAAGTCAGGCACGTGAACCCCTTATGCGCCTGTCCAGGGTGCCTCGTCGCGGAAGAGGGGCCGACCGTCGGGCAGATAGCCGTCAAGGGGGTCCCGCAGAGGATCGGGATCGGGAAGGGAGCCGGGATCGGGGAGGGGGTAGGGGTCGGGGAGGGGGTAGGGATCGGGAGACGACGCACCGGGGTACCAGGCTCCCTCGGCCCCGGACTGCCCGGCGGCCCCGTAGTACGCGTACTGCGGTGCCGCTTCCGCCACGAAGCCTCCCGCGTAGTCCATCGGCACCCCGGCGGGCACCCCCGTCGGCACTCCCACCGGCACCCCGGTCGACATCCCCACCGGCACCGCGCCGGTCGACATCCCCACCGGCACCGCGCCGGTCGGCATCCCCACCGGCATCGCGCCGCCCACCGGAACCTCCGCCTCCGTGAACAGCGGCAGCCGCAGCTCTCCGGTGTCCATCAGCGCGTTGTTCTGCGATCCGTGCAGACGGGCGTACGCGCCGCCGCGGGCCAGGAGTTCGTCGTGGCGGCCGGTTTCGACCACACGGCCGCGGTCGACGACGAGGATGCGGTCGGCGTCGGGCGCGAGGTTGAGGTCGTGGGTGATCATGATCGTCGTACGGCCCTGCATCAGACGCCGCAGCGGCTTGATCACGCGGCGCGCGGCCATCGCGTCCAGGCCGGTCGTCGGCTCGTCGAGGACGAGGACGGGGGCGTCGCGCAGGATGGCGCGGGCGATGGCGAGCCGCTGGAGCTGGCCGCCGGAGAGGCGGGCCGAGTTGGGGTCGATCCTGGTGTCGTATCCGTCCGGCAGCTTCATGATGAAGTCGTGCGCGTCGGCGGCGCGCGCGGCCTCCACCAGCGCCTCGTCGCTCGCGCCGGGGCGCCCGCAGCCGATGTTGGCGCGCACGGTGTCGTGCAGGACGAGGGTCTCCTGCGGCAGCAGCGTGACGTACTCGCGCAGCCGGGCCAGCGGGAAGTCGCCCACCGGGACGCCGTCGAGGAGCACGGAGCCGGCGTCCGGGTCGTAGAAGCGCAGGAGGAGCTTGGACACGGTGGACTTGCCCGCGCCGCTCGGGCCGGTGACGATGACGAGCTCGCCGGGGTTGACCTGGAAGGACAGGCCGCGCAGGGCGTCGGTCTCCGCACCGGGGTAGCGGAAGGTGGCCTCGCGGACCTCCACGGCGCCGTCGGGGCGGCCGAGCCGGCTCTCCGCCGAGCGCGTCGGATCGGCGACCGCGGGCCGCACATCGAGAATCTCGATCAGACGCTCGGCGCCGGCGGTGGCGGCGGCGATGGTCAGGCCGAGCTGGGCCAGTCCGCGCACGGGCGGGTAGAGGTAGCCGAGGAACGCGGCGAAGGCGAGCAGTTGGCCGAGGGTCATCCGGCCGCCGGAGATCTCCCACACGCCGAGGCCGATGACCGCGAGCACGCAGATCGTCTCGATGACCTGGACGAGCTGCTCGTACAGCTCGTTGAGGCGCCCGGAGCGTACGGAGGCCCTGAACCAGGCGTTCGCCTCCTGGTTCAGCCGCCGCCGCTCGGCGTCACGGCGGTCGTACGCCTGGGTGAGGACGATGTTGCCGAGGGACTCCTCGACGACGGAGGTGATCGCGCCGTCGGCGACCCGGCCGTCGCGCGAGACGGACTTGATGGAGCCGGAGAAGCGGCGGGCGGCCAGCCAGAACAGGGGGGCGAGCACGAAGGTCGCCGCGGCCAGGTCCCAGCGCAGCCAGAAGGCGGCGGCCGCGTAGAACAGCGCGCTGAACGCCGCCGACGCCGCGCCCACGAGCCCGGACACGACCATCGTCTCGATCGACTCGACGTCGCTGGTCAGCCGGGACAACAGGTCGCCCTGGCGGTGGCGTTGGAAGAAATGGGGCGGCAACTGTTGTACGTGGTCGAAGACATGCTCGCGCAGCCGCATCACGAAGCGCTCGGTGACCCAGTTGGCGAGGGAGTTGCCCGCGTAGGCGACGGCGGCGCCGAGCACGGCGACGGCCAGCCATTCGGCGGCCGGGGCCCAGAACGCGGCCAGTGAGCCCTGTTGCAGGGCGTGGTCGGTCAGATCGCTGAAGAGGAGGATGGCGGCGGTCTCGGCGAGGGCTGCCAGAACCGTGCACAGCCAGATGGCCAGCAGCCAGCTCCGCAGCCCCTTGGTCAGCGGCCAGAAGCGCCGGAAGGCGGTACGGGCGGGGATGGTCGGCGTGTCGTGGTCGAGTTCATCGTCGTCCTCGTACGCGTCGTCCTCGTATTCGTGGTCCTCGTACCGATCGTCCGCGACCGCGCCGACGCCGGTTTTCGCGTATTCCTCTTGTTTCTCGTACCCCTGATTCTGCCTTTGCCGGGTCATGGCCCTCCTCATTTGAATTGCAGGCCGCGCCGTGGAATTCAAAAGAGAGAGGCCGACGGCGCACCGTCGGCCTCTCTGCTACCGCTCGATCAGCGTTCGTCGTTGGGGAACGGCTTGGGGAGCGGCTTGTGCGCCTTCTTGCGCGGCTTCGGCGCCGGCGGGGGCGGGAGCTGCTTCGACTGGGGCTTGGGGGGCAGGGGGGCAAGCTTCTTGAAGCTCATGCCAACTCCTTGAGGTTTCTGGCTACGCAAGAGCGAGCGCAATAGTGCGATGGTGCGAGAATTCTCTACGGACTCGGGCGGGAATTCCTGGTCGTCACCTCGGTTTTCCCTGCCGCCCGACATGAAGGAACCTACACGGCCCGCACCCCAAGGCACAGCAAAATGCAGCACATGACGACTGTGAATCCCCTTATGAAACCTGAGAGTTGCCTAAAAAACCTGGGAATTGGATATCCACGCCGTCAGTCCGCCCCCCCCCGGTCGACCTCCAGGTCCCCCCTTAGTCCACCCCTTGGTCCAGCGCCTCCGCCAGCGCCTCGGCCAGATGCCGCCCCTTGCGTCCCGCCAGCTGTTCCAGCTGTGTGCGGCAGGAGAAACCGTCCGCGAGAAGCAGGGTGTCGGGGGTGGCGGCCCGCACGGCCGGGAGCAGCTGTTCCTCCGCGCAGGTCTTCGACACCTCGTAATGGCCCTTCTCGAAGCCGAAGTTGCCCGCGAGTCCGCAGCAGCCGCCCGCGAGGGAGCCGGTGAGGCCCGCCGCCTCGCGCAGCCGACGGTCGGCGCCGTCACCGAGGACGGCGTGCTGGTGGCAGTGGGTCTGGCCGGTCACCGGACGGTCGAGGAGCGGGGGTGACCAGTCCGGGGCGAGGCGCTCCAGGGCCTCGGCGAACGTCAGCACCGCCGAGGCGAGGCACGCCGCGCGCGGGTCGTCGTGCAGGAGCTCGGGGAGGTCCGTGCGCAGGGTGGCGGCGCAGCTCGGTTCCAGGACGACGACGGTGGGTGGCCGCGGATGGACGTCCGGGTCCAGGAACACGCCCATCAGGTCGAGCGTGCGGCGCATCACCGCGCGGGCGCGGTCGAGTTGGCCCGTGGAGACGTAGGTCAGTCCGCAGCAGACGTGGCCCCGCGCGCCCACCGACCAGGGGTGGTGCGAGAGGGACACGCTCTCCCCGGCCCGCGGCGTCCGCTTGCGCATCACCACCGTCGGCGGGAGCATCACGTCCACCCCCGCCGCCTCCAGCACCCGTACGGCCGCCTGCCCCACGGAGGGCGACAGGTGCTCGGTGAAGGTGTCCGGCCAGAGGATCGCCACCTTCCCCGGGGGCCCGTCGAGCTCCACCTCGGGGCCGTACGCCCCCTCGCGCATCATCCGCCGCACCCGCTCCTTGAACCGCCGCCCCCACCACCGGCTGAACGTCTCCGGTGCCAGGCGCGGGATCTCCCGCTCGGGTGCGATCCCGCCGAGCCGTTTGGCGAGCGCCGCGAACGGCCGTACGGAGGCCAGGGAGTTGAGCAGCGGCGCCGTTCCCGTGCGGTCGACCAGGCGCAGCCACACCGGCAGCCGGCCCATCGTGTAGTGCGCGGCGGGGCGCCTCCTGCCTTCGTAGTGGTGGTGCAGGAACTCCGCCTTGTACGTGGCCATGTCGACGCCCACCGGGCAGTCGGAGCGGCAGCCCTTGCAGGACAGGCACAGGTCGAGCGCGTCCCGGACCTCGGTCGAGCGCCAGCCGTCGGTGACCACCTCGCCCGCGAGCATCTCGTGCAGCAGCCGGGCCCGCCCGCGCGTGGAGTGCTCCTCCTCGCCCGTCGCCCGGAACGACGGGCACATGACGCCCGCGTCGGCGGCCGTCGTACGGCACTTGGCGACCCCCACGCATCTGCGCACCGCCGCCGAGAAGTCCCCGCCGTCCGCCGGATATCCGAACGCCACGTCCACCGGCTCGCGCGGCAGCACCGCGAAGCGCAGGTTCTCGTCCAGCCGGTGCGGGCGTACCAGCATCCCGGGGTTGAGCAGGTCGTCCGGGTCCCACAGGTCCTTGGCCCGCTCGAAGAGGCCGACCAGCTCCGTGCCGTACATCCTGGGCAGCAGTTCGGCCCGTGCCTGCCCGTCGCCGTGCTCGCCCGAGAGGGAGCCTCCGTGGGAGACCACCAGTTCGGCCAGTTCCTCGGAGAAGCGGCGGAAGCGGCCGATGCCCGCGCCGGTCAGCAGGTCGAAGTCGATACGGACGTGGATGCAGCCGTCGCCGAAGTGCCCGTACGGGGTGCCGCGCAGGTCGTGGGCGCTCAGCAGGCGCCGGAAGTCGCGCAGGTACGCGCCGAGCCGGGCCGGCGGCACCGCGCAGTCCTCCCAGCCCGGCCATGCCTCGCTCCCGTCCGGCATCCGGGTCGCCGTGCCGCTCGCGTCCTCGCGCAGCCGCCACAGGGCGCGCTGTCCGGCCGGGTCGGTGACCACGAGGGCGTCGAGGACGTCGGCGGCCCAGACGATCGCGTCCGCACGCGCGCGTGCTTCCGCCGGGTCCGCGCCCCCCGTCTCCACGAACAGCCATGCGCCGCCGCGCGGCAGCCCCGCGTCCGGCGGTACGAGGTCCGCGGCCATCCCCTCCACGGTGAGCGGCCCCAGCGGCAGCAGCCCGGCCGCCGCCTCGGCCGCCGCGCTCTCGTCCGCGTACGCCAGCACGGCCAGCGCCCGCGCGCGCGGGGCCTCGACCAGGCGTACGACCGCCTCCGTGAGCACCCCGAGCGTGCCCTCGGAGCCGCAGAAGGAGCGGGCGACGTCGGCGCCCTTCTCGGGGAGCAGCGCGTCGAGCGCGTAGCCGGAGATTCGGCGGGGCAGCTCCGGGAAGCCCGTGCGCAGGCGGGCCAGCTCGCCCTCGACCAAGGTCCGGAGGCCGTCCGGGGCGCCCTGCCAGCTCTGGCCAAGCCGTACGCCGGAGCCGTTCCCCTTGACCACCGACAGTTCGCGCACGCTGTCCGCCGTCGTGCCCCAGGCCACCGAGTGCGAGCCGCAGGAGTTGTTCCCGATCATGCCGCCGAGGGTGCAGCGGCTGTGCGTGGAGGGGTCGGGTCCGAAGCGCAGGCCGTGCGGGGCCGCGGCCTCCTGGAGGCGGTCGAGGACGACACCGGGCTGGACGACGGCCGTGCGCGACTCGGGGTCGAGCGCGACGATCCGGTTCATGTGGCGGGTGAGGTCGAGAACGACCCCGGTGCCGGTCGCCTGTCCCGCGATCGACGTGCCGCCGCCGCGCGGCACGACCGGCACCCCGTGGGCCCGGCACACGGACAGGGCGGCCGCCACGTCGTCGGCGTCGCGCGGGCGGACCACGCCGAGTGGGACCCGGCGGTAGTTGGACGCGTCCATGGTGGTCAGCGCCCGCGCGGTCACGTCGAAGGCGACCTCGCCGCGCATCGTTGCCGCGAGGGCGGCCCGCAGCCCGTCCACGTCGGGCGGGTCGGCCGCGCCGCTCGTGCCGTCCTTCGCGCCAAGATCCGTCATGTCTCCAGGATGACCCCGCGCACCGACAACGGTCCGTAACCGTGACGCATCGATCACCGGCCGATCACTGACCGGTCCCTGATCGGTCCCTGTTCGGTCCCTGACTCGTCCCTGACCCGTCCCTGACCGATCACCGGCCGATCGCCGTCGCGATCACAGACCGATCACCAGCGGATTACGAACTCGGATCCGGAACCTTCCCAATGCGATCACGAACTCTCATATAGTGACGGCAAGTTGAGCAACCGGTGTCGCCTCTCGCCCAGGAACCTCGCTCCAGGAACCTCGCCCCCAGGAACTTCGCCCCGGACACGACCGAGGACACGATTCATGACCGCGCCCATCCCCTCCGGCGAACGACCCACCCTCCGCGCGAGCGCCCCCGCGCCCCTGCTCACCGCCGTCGCGGCGGCGGTCGCGGTCGTCGTCGCCGTCTCCCTGGCACCCGACTCGGCACGTGTCCCGCTCGCCTGGGGCACGGGCGCCGCCGCCGTGCTGCTGTGCGTCGCCGTCGCGGTCGCCGCGCGCGCCCTGCAGACCGCGAAGCTCGCGCGCCGCCGCCTCGACACCGTGGCCCAGGACGCCGGACGGCTCCTGCAGGAACGGGCCCGCATGGCGGAGGAGTTCAACCGGGAGCGGTCCCGGCTCGCGGAGGAGTCCGCCCGCGACCGCGCGCGCCTGGCCGACGCCGACGCCCGAGAACGCGCCCTGCTCACAAAGGGGTTCGAGGAGGAGCGGCAGCGCCTCACCATCGAGATCACCGAGGAGCGGCGGCGGTTCGCCGAACTCGCCGAGGAGAACACCCGGCTGACCGAGCGCCTGCGGCGGGCGGGCAGTGACCGGGCCGCCGCGATCTCGGCCACCGCCAACGCGGCCGGGCGGATGCAGGCACTGTCCACCGGCATGCTCGCCGACCTGCGCGCCATGGAGGAGAAGCACTCCGACGAGGAGGTCCTCGCCGACCTCCTCCACCTCGACCACCGCACCGCGCAGGCGGGCCGCCTCGCCGACTCCGTCGCCGTCCTCGCGGGCGCCCGCTCCGGCCGCCGCTGGGCGCGCCCCATCGTCATGGAGTCGATCCTGCGCGGCGCCATGGGCCGCATCGGCGGCTACCAGCGGGTGCGCGTCCACTCCGCGAGCGACGCCGCCGTCGCCGGGCACGCCGCCGAGGGCGTGATGCACGCGCTCGCCGAACTCCTCGACAACGCCGCGAACTTCTCGCCGCCGACCGCCGAGGTCCACGTCTACGTCGAGGAGGTCCCGGCCGGTGTCATCGTCTCCGTCGAGGACAGCGGCCTCGTCATGGGCGACGTACAGCTGCGCCGCGCCGAACGCGCCGTCTCCGCGGACGCCGAGAACGCCGCCGGCCTCGGCGGCCTCACCGGCACCCGGCTCGGCCTCGCCGTGGTCGGCCGGCTCGCGCGCAAGCACGGCCTGAAGGTGTCCTTCCGGCCCTCCGCGCGCGGCGGCACGGGCGTCCTGGTGCTCATCCCCCAGGACATCCTGAGCCTGCCCTCCGCACCGGTCCCGGCCGCCCCGGCGGCGACGGAACCCCAGGCCAAGCCCGCCGCGGCGCCCCCGTCCGACGAGGAGCGCCCGCTCGCCGAGCCGCGTCCCCAGGCGTCGTACGCCGCCGCCCGCGCCCCCGAGGACCTCGACCCGGACCCGGTCCCCACCCACGAGTCGCCCCGGCACGCCACCGCCACCGACACCCCGCCGAACGGCACCCCCACGACCGGCACTCCCGCGACCGGCGGCCTCCCCAAGCGCCGCCGCGGCCGGACCCTCGCGCACGCCGAACGCAGCCGCGCCCACCTCACGAACCAGGCCGGCCCCGAGCCCCGTACGACCGACTCCAAGGCCACCGCCGCCCGCTTCAGCAGCTTCCGCCAGGCCGTCCGGGGCACCGCGCCGGACCAGGCGGCGGTCCAGGGAACGGTGCCCGAGGACGAGGCCGTACGCGCCACCGCGTACACCGCCGAAGACGCCGTACGGGACGAACTCGCGCAAGGAGAACCCGTACGGGTCGAATCCGCGCAGGACGAATCCGGGAACGCCGTACGCGGCGAAGAAGCCGTACGGGAGCCCGCCCCCGCGCATCCCTCGCACACCTCCTCGCATCCGGAAGGCGACACCACTTCATGACCGGCACCACCACCGCCGACGAGAAGCTCTCCTGGCTCATCGAGGGCCTCCTCGAGCGCACCCCGGGCGCCCGGCACGCGCTCGTGCTCTCCCGGGACGGCCTGAAGCTGTGCCGCACGCCGGAGCTCACCGTCGACCGCGCCGACCAGCTCGCCGCGATCGCCGCCGGCATCCAGTCGCTGTCCCACGGGGCGTCCGTGGAGTTCGGCGACGGCACCGGGGGCGTGCGCTCGGCGATGACCGAGTTCTACGGCGGGGTCCTGTTCATCGTGGAGGCGGGCGACGGCGCCCACCTCGCGGTGGTCACCGCCGAGGACGCGGACGCCGGTCTGGTCGGGCACAACATGAGCGAGCTCGTGGAACAACTCGGCGAACACCTGAGCGCGCAGCCCCGGACGTCATGAGCCGTCCGGGCAGGGACGACGCGCCCGACCGGCTCTACACCCTCACCGGAGGGCGCAGCCGGTCCGCGCCCGACACCCCGTTCGACCTGGTGACACTCGTGGTCGCCGAGTGCGATCCGACGGTGGGCATGCAGTCGGAGCACGCGGCGATCCTGCGGTTGTGCGAGCGGCCGACGGCGGTCGTGGAGATCGCCGCCGTGCTGAAGCTGCCGGTGTCCATCACCCGCATCCTGCTCTCCGACCTGCTCGCCGCGGGCCGCCTCAGCGCCCGCCACCCCCAGAAGGCCGCTCTTCCCGATCCCGACATCCTGGAGCAGGTGCTCGTTGGACTCCGTAACCTCTGATGCCCGTACGTCCCAGGGGGCCGACGCCCGTACGCCCCTGGGGGCACAGGCCGACAACGGTCTGAAGATCGTCGTCGTGGGCGGCTTCGGCGTCGGCAAGACCACCCTGGTCCGCTCCGTGAGCGAGATACGTCCCCTCAACACCGAGGAGACGATGACGCAGGCCGGTGTCGCGGTCGACGACATCAGCGAGGTGCGCGGCAAGTCCGCGACCACGGTCGCCTTCGACTTCGGGCGCATCACACTCGACGCCCGCAATGTGCTGTACCTGTTCGGCGCGCCGGGCCAGGAGCGTTTCTGGTTCCTGTGGGACCGGCTGTTCTCCGGCACGCTCGGGGCCGTCGTCCTCGTCGACACCCGCCGTATCGACGACTCCTGGTACGCGATCGACCGGCTGGAGCACCACGGGACGCCGTTCATCGTGGCCTGCAACGACTTCGGCGGCTCCGCGCACACCGCCGCCCAGATCCGCGAGGCCCTCGACCTCGATCCGCAGGTCCCGCTGCTCGACTGCGACGCGCGTTCGCGGGAGTCCAGCAAACGAGTGCTGATCACGCTGGTGGAGCACCTCAAGACCGTGTACGCATCCGAAAGCGCCCTCATATCACCGGAGTTGGCCCTGTGACCCCCGCCCCCGTGCCCCTCAGCGGGCCCCGGTTCCAGACCGAACCCGCCGAGCTGTACCGGGAGATGCGACGCGACCACGGTGCCGTGACGCCCGTCGTCCTGGACGGCGACATCCCGGCGTGGCTGGTGCTCGGCTACCGCGAACTGCACCAGGTCACCGGCGACCCCGTGCTGTTCAGCCGCGACTCCGAGCTGTGGAACCAGTGGGACCGCGTCCCCGACGACTGGCCGCTGCTGCCGATGATCGGCCGCAGACAGCCCTCGATCCTCTACACCGTCGGCGAACGCCACCGCGAGCGCGCCGCGATGATCAGCGACGCCCTCGAAGCCGTCGACCCCTTCGAACTGCGCGCCCAGGCCGAGAGGTTCGCCGACGAACTCATCGACGCGGTGTGCTCCAAGGGCGAGGCGGACCTCATCGGGGACTACGCCGCCCTGCTGCCCGTCCGTGTCCTCGCCATGCTCTACGGCTTCGCCGAGGAACAGGGCCCCGGCCTCGTCACCGCCCTCAACGACATGGTCAACGGCCGTGAGAACGCGCTGGCAGGACAGCAGCACCTGGCCGGCTCCATGGCCCGGTTGATCGCCGACCGGAAGGCCGCGCCCGCAAGCGACGTCGTGTCCCGCATGCTCGCGAACACGGCCGGCTTCACGGACGAGGAGATCATCCAGGACCTGATGGTCATGATGGCCGCCGGCCACCAGCCGACCGCGGACTGGATCGGCAACTCGCTGCGTCTGATGCTGACCGACGAACGCTTCGCCGCCTCGCTCTTCGGCGGCCGCAACAGCGTCGCCGAGGCCATGAACGAGGTCCTCTGGGAGGACACCCCCACCCAGAACGTGGCCGGCCGCTGGGCCTCCCGCGACGCCCAGCTCGGCGGTCACCGCGTCCGCGCGGGCGATCTCCTCCTCCTCGGCCTCCAGGGCGCCAACTCCGACCCCCAGGTCCGCACCGACGGCTCCGCCCTCACCGGCGGCAACAACGCCCACTTCTCCTTCGGCCACGGGGAGCACCGCTGCCCGTTCCCGGCGCAGGAGGTGGCGGAGGTCATCGCGCGGACGGGGATCGAGGTCGTACTGGACCGCCTGCCGGACATCGACCTGGCGGTCCCGGCCGACTCCCTGGCCCGGCGCCCCTCACCGTGGCTGCGCGGCCTGACCGAACTGCCTGTGCGCTTCACCCCGACCCCGGCCCTGGGAGGCACCCCCGCATGACCAGTCGTATCGCCCTGGACCCGTTCGTGTCCGACCTGGACGGCGAGAGCGCCCGGCTCAGGGAGGCGGGCCCGCTCGCCGCCGTCGAACTGCCCGGCGGCGTCCCGGTCTGGGCCGTCACCCACCACGCCGAGGCACGCGCCCTGCTCACCGACCCCCGGCTGGTCAAGGACATCAACGTCTGGGGTGCCTGGCAGCGCGGCGAGATAGCCCCCGACTGGCCGCTGATCGGGCTCGCCAACCCCGGCCGCTCCATGCTCACGGTGGACGGCGCGGACCACCGCCGGATGCGCACGCTGGTCGCGCAGGCGCTCACCCCGCGCCGGGTGGAGCAGATGCGGGAGCGCATCACCAAACTGACGGAGGGTCTGCTGGACGCCCTGGCGCCGGGGCCCGGCGGGGTCGTCGACCTGAAGGCCGACTTCGCCTACCCGCTCCCCATGTACGTCGTCGCCGACCTCATGGGCATCGAGGAGTCCCGGCTCCCCCGCCTCAAGGAACTCTTCGAGAAGTTCTTCTCGACGCAGACCCCGCCCGCGGAGGTCATCGCCACGCTGACGGAGCTGGCCGGGATGATGGCGGCGACGGTCGCCGCGAAGCGGGCGGAGCCCGGCGACGACCTGACCTCCGCCCTGATCCTGGCCTCCGAGGACGGCGACCACCTCACCGACGAGGAGATCGTCTCCACCCTCCAGCTGATGGTCGCGGCGGGCCACGAGACGACGATCTCCCTGATCGTCAACGCGGTGGTCAACCTCTCCACCCACCCCGAGCAGCGCGCCCTCGTCCTCTCCGGCGAGGCGGACTGGTCGGCGGTCGTCGAGGAGACCCTCCGCTACTCCACCCCGACCTCGCACGTCCTGATCCGCTTCGCGACGGAGGACGTGCCCGTCGGGGACAAGGTGATCCCCGCGGGCGACGCGCTGATCGTCTCGTACGGCGCGATCGGCCGCGACGAGAACGCCCACGGTCCGACCGCGGGCGACTTCGACATCACCCGCACCACCCAGAACCGTCACATCTCCTTCGGCCACGGCCCCCACGTCTGCCCCGGCGCCGCGCTCTCCCGCCTGGAGGCGGCCGTCGCCCTCCCGGCCCTGTACGCCCGCTTCCCGTCCCTGGACCTGGCGATCCCCTCCTCAGAACTCCGCAACAAGCCGGTGGTAACCCAGAACGACCTCCACGACCTCCCCGTACACCTGCCCCCAACCCCCTAACCCGGCCCCACTCCCTCGCCCCCGCCGCCCCTACCCCGTCCCATCCCCAGGGGCTCCGCCCCTTCAACCCCGCCAGGGTCTCCGCCCCCGAACCCCCACGGGGCTCCGCCCCTGCACCCCACCGGGGGCTCCGCCCCCTGCACCCCCGCGGGGCTAAGCCCCCGCATCCCACCGGGGGCTCCGCCCCCGAACCCCCGCGGGGCTACGCCCCCCAAACCCCGCCGGGGGCTGCCGCCCCTGCACCCCCGCATCGTCGCGCCCCGGATCCCGCATCGCCCGAAGGGCTCGTCCTCAAACGCCGGACAGGCTGAAGATGCGCGCCAGCGCACTTGAGGGGCGCGGGGAACTGCGCGGCCGACCCCCACCGGGCCGCAGCCAAACGAACCGGGCGGACGGGGAATGCGGGGCGAAGCCCCCGCCTCAGGGGCGCGAGGAACTGCGCGACCAGCCCCCACCGGGCCGCAGTCAACCGAATCGGGTGGGCGGGGGATACGGGGCGAAGCCCCCGCCCGTCCGTGGTCAAAAGGACGGCTCGCGGGGGCTGGGGCGGAGCCCCGGGGATGGGGCGGGTAGGGGCGGCGGGGGCGAGGGAAAGTGGGTCCCCGCCCCGTCTCACCGGCCGGACGAGGTTTCCACGACGTTTCGCACAACGGATACGCTCCCACCGTGGCTGATATCCAGATCCCCGCTGACATCAAGCCCGCCGACGGACGTTTCGGCGCGGGCCCCTCCAAGGTGCGCACGGAGGCGCTGGACGCGCTGGCCGCGACCGGTACCTCCCTGCTCGGCACCTCCCACCGCCAGGCCCCGGTCAAGAACCTGGTCGGCAAGGTCCGCGAGGGCGTGCGCGACCTGTTCTCGCTCCCCGACGGCTACGAGGTCGTCCTCGGCAACGGCGGCTCCACCGCCTTCTGGGACGTCGCGACCCACGGCCTGATCGACAACAAGTCCCAGCACCTCACCTTCGGCGAGTTCAGCTCCAAGTTCGCGAAGGCCGCCAAGCTCGCCCCCTGGCTCGCCGAGCCCACCGTCATCTCCTCCGACCCCGGCACGCACCCCGAGCCGGCGGCCGAGGCGGGCGTGGACGTCTACGCCTACACCCACAACGAGACCTCCACGGGCGTCGCCGCCCCCCTCAAGCGCGTCAACGGCGCCGACGAGGGTTCCCTCGTTCTGGTGGACGCCACCTCCGGCGCCGGCGGCCTCCCGGTCGACATCACCGAGACGGACGTCTACTACTTCGCCCCGCAGAAGTCCTTCGCCTCCGACGGCGGCCTGTGGATCGGCGTCTTCTCCCCCGCCGCCATCGAGCGCGCCGAACGCATCCACGCGAGCGGCCGTCACGTGCCGGAGTTCTTCTCGCTCCCCACGGCGATCGACAACTCCCGCAAGAACCAGACGTACAACACCCCGGCCCTCGCCACCCTGTTCCTGCTCAACGAGCAGCTGGAGTGGATCAACGGCCAGGGCGGTCTGGAGTGGTCCACGGGTCGTACGAAGGACTCCTCGACCCGCCTCTACACCTGGGCCGAGGAGAGCAAGTACGCGACCCCGTTCGTCGCCGACCCCGCCAAGCGCTCGCAGGTCATCGGCACGATCGACTTCGCCGACGAGATCGACGCCGCCGCCGTCGCCAAGGTCCTGCGGGCCAACGGCATCGTCGACACCGAGCCGTACCGCAAGCTCGGCCGCAACCAGCTCCGTATCGCGATGTTCCCGGCGATCGACCCGGCGGACGTCGAGGCGCTGACGAAGTGCGTCGACTACGTGATCGAAAAGCTGTAGTCCTCACTCGTACGCAGAGGGGGCGCCCGGCGCGGGCAATCGCGCCGGGCGCCCCTTTTCTCATGCGACTACGACTTCCGCAACAACCTCTTCAGGCCGAACCCCGCCGCCAGGACCGCGGCGACGGCGAGCGCCCCCTTGGCGCCGGAGCTCATGCCTCCGCCCCCGTCGCTCCCACCGGCCGACGCCGATCCCCCGCCCTCCGAAGGCGACTTGGAACCGGACCCGCCCCCGGGAACCGAGCCGGGCTGGACCGGACTGTCCTTGCCCTCGCTGCCGTACATGAGCCTGGACCCGTCGGGGGTGTACGTGACCGACTCCCCCTGCCGCTGGAGCGGCACGTTCAACCGCCCCTGGCGCTTGGGCCTCCCGTCGTTCCAGGCGTACGCGATCCCGCCGAAGTACCCGCGCACGACGAGCTGTTGACCGTCGGGCGAGAAGGCGCCGTCGGTGACCCAGAGGTCGATGGTGGCGACGGGCCGGAAGATGTTGGTGCCCGACGTGGAGAGCCGGGCCGGACCCTCGTACAGGTGGCCGCCGTCCTCGTTCTTGTCGGCGATGTAGACCCGTCCGGTCTTCGGATGGACCATCAGCGCCTCGGCGTTGCGGGGCCCGTCGGCGTACTTCACGACGTACTGCGTGGCCCGGATCGTCTGGTCCTTGAGCACCTTCGGCTCGGGCAGCTTGTAGATCCACACGTAGGACCACTTGCCGCCGAGGTTGTCGCCGATGTCGCCGACGTAGAGGTCGCCGTCGGGCCCGAGGGAGATGGCCTCGACGTCACGCGGCGCGCCCACCCCCTTCATGGTGATGGTGGCGACGGTCTCGCCGGTCCTGCTGTCGACGGCGTAGATGTACGGACCGTCGTCGCTGTCGTTGTGGGTCCAGTAGATGCCGGGGTGGAGGTGCGAGGCGGCGAGCCCGCTCGACTCGGCGATCCGGGAGTCCTTGATCGTGAACCCCCCGTCCCCGTCGGCGGCGAGAGCCGGTGCCGGCAGCGCGAGGGCGAGAACGGCAGCGGCGGAGGCGGCTCCGGCGAGGAACGAGGGCGATCGGCGCATGGCCCCAGCCTGCCATCCCGGAGCCGCCGGGACCCGGTGAGCCCGCGGGGAGCCGCCGCCCCCGGCGTGTCCATCCTCACACCTCGCACCCCACACGGCCCTTACTGATCGCCCGCCCGATCATCCATGATGAGCGGATGCTCAGGTTCATGCCCGTCGGCGACTCCATGACGATCGGAAGCGCGGGCGAACACACATGGCGTTACCGAATGTGGCAGCACCTGCGCGCGACGTACGGGGGCCCGTTCCGGATCGTCGGCCCGCGCGAGACGCTGTACGACAAGGCGACGGAGTCCCCCGACTCGCACGAGTACGCGGACCCCGACTTCCCGCGCGCCCACCTCGCGGGCTGGGGCGAGGGCTGGCAGCACATGGTGCCCCTGATCGGTGAGGCGGTCCGCACCCAGCGCGCGGACGTGCTCCTGGTCTCCCTCGGCCTGATCGACCTGGGCTTCTACACGAACGCCGTACAGACGGCCGCGAACGCCCGGGCCTTCGTCGCCGAGGCCCGTGCGGCGAACCCGCGCATCCACCTGGTCCTCCTCCCGGTGATACCGAACGTCCGCGTGGAGTCCGACGCGCCCTTCGCCGCCGAGGTCGCCGCCTTCAACGAACTCCTGGCGAAGGCGGTGGCCGACCTGGACGAACCCCGCTCCCCCGTCCTCCTCGCCTCCCCGCCGCCCGGCTACGACTTCCGCCACGACACGTACGACGGCACGCATCCCAACGCGACCGGCGAGCACAAGATCGCGGAGGCCTTCGCGGAGGCGATGTACCAGGCCTGGGACCTGGGCGAGCCCTACTCGGCCTGACCGCCGACGCCGGCCGGCGGCCTTCCCTGCGTCCAGATCACCTCGACGGCCGTGTCGCGGATGCGCCAGCCGTCGGGCGTGCGCCGGAGCTCGGTCCGGCAGTGACCGCCCACGGTGAAGACGGTGCCGTCGTGGTGTACGTGCGTCATCAACGCGTTGCAGGACACGACGGCCGCCGCCCCGCCCTCCGTCACCTCGCTCACCACATCCGTCGCCATGTGCTGCGTACGAGCGAACCGCCCGAGCGCCTCGACGGTGTGCCGCAGCACGGCGTCCCGCCCTTCGCTGTCACCGATGGGAGTCCGCTCCCGCACGTCTTCCGTGAAGTACTCCCGCGCCCATGCCTCGTCGATCTTCCCCACGTCCAGGGACCGGAAGAACCGGCTGACGAACGTGGTGATGGCGAGGTGATGGTGATGGTGATGGTGATCGGAACGAACGGTCTCGGTGGTCATCACCCCACCCTGTTACCTGAACCACGATTGAGGTCAAGGACGTGAGGGGACGTCAGGGGCACCCGGGACCCCGCCCACGGGCTCCCGGACGCGCAGCGCCTCGACGGCCCAGTCCAGCACGGGCGCCACACTCTCCGGTGCCGGCCAGCCGTTGATGACGGCGAGCAGCTCCGTGTACCGCTCCCTGCGCGGGTCGTTGACGGCTTCGAGCCGGGTCAGCACGTGGACGTCGTGAGCGAGGAGCGCCTCGACGACCGGCGCGGCGGCGCCGTCTCCCGGTTCGATCCCCGCCGCGAGGACCGGGCCGACCAGCTCACGAACGGTCGGGACCAGCCCGGGGCGGGGGCCGCCGCCGCGGGCACCCTCCTGCTCCGCCGCCAGATGTTCGACCAACCGCCTCACGACGGCCCGGAACTCCCCGTCCTGGGACAGCTCGGCCAACTCCACCCAGGCCGCGATCTGTTCGGGTTCGGGGTTGTCGGGCAGTTCGGGGGTGAACGAGCGCCGGATCCCGACGAACGCGCCGGAACCGGCCGACCCGGTGAAGACGGAGTCGAGGAAGTCGTCGATCAGACGTCGGCGTTCGTCCTCGGAGAGCCTCGCCAACCGGTGCATGAGATCCATCTCCTCGGGGTCGGAGTCGCGTCGGGCCACCGCCGTCAGCACCGCGTGCCGCAGCCGCAGGGTGCGGATCTGCACGGCGAGCGCGTCCGCGTGCGCCGCCGCGACCTCGGAGAGCGAGAGCTCGCGTGCCACGACCTTTCGGATGTCCGGAAGCCCTACTCCCAGCTCACGCAGGGTCCGCACGAGATCCAGACGCGCGAGGGCGTCGGCGCCGTAGAGGCGGTAGCCGGCCGGGCTGCGACCGGTCGGCGGCACGATGCCCCGATCGGAGTAGAACCGAATCGCCTTGACCGTCAGCCCGGTCCGCCGGGCCAGCTCACCGATCGAGCAGAGCGGACCGAGGGGGTCGTTCATGCCGCCATCCATGCCCCCACCCTGCCGCCTCCCCCTACGGGAGACTCAAGTGACCGCCGGGAACTGATCCCTACGTGACCGGGTCACCGTGCGTATCGTTGTACCGCGCGGCTGTACTCGACCAGGTTGCGGCCGGGGAGGAGCGCCACGATGACCGTCCTTGAAGACAGGATCGAGATGGCCGACGCCAACACCAAGCGCTTGGACGAATGGTTCCAGCGGCTTGAGCGTATGCCCGTCCCCGAAGGATTCAGGGTCGAGATCGTCGGGGGCACCGTTCATATGACGCCTCAGCGTGACACCCACTGGGAGATCATCCGCAGGATCGTGCGGTCCGTCGAAGACAGGTTCGGGATGGACGTCAAGGTCTTCTCGGACGTCCGCATCGACTTCCCGGGCCGCGAGAACGGCTTCTGCCCTGATGTGGCCAAACTCAGCGACTCCGCCAAGAAGGACGACGAGGGCCGCTGGCATTACAAGAACGTCGAGTTCATCGCCGAGGTCATCTCGCAGAGTACGGCTTCCAACGACTACGGCCCCAAAAAGACCGCGTACGCACTCGCGGAGGTCCCCGTCTACCTCATCGCCGACCCCTACCAGGGCAGGTGCCACCTCTTCACCCAGCCCAAAGACGGCGAGTACGTCAGTGAGTTGTCCGTCGCCTTCGGGGTGGACATCGACCTCACCACCACTCCCGTCGGCCTCACCCTCAAGACAGACGAGTTCCCCCGCGACTGACCGCCACGAGCGCATCTCCCTTGCCTAGAGCGCACTCCACGTCGTTGGCTAGGGAGTCATGAAGTACACGCAGCTCGGACGCACGGGACTCAAGGTCAGCCGACTCGTCCTCGGCACCATGAACTTCGGTCCGCAGACCGACGAGGCCGACAGCCACGCCATCATGGACGCGGCGCTGGACGCAGGAATCAACTACTTCGACACCGCGAACGTGTACGGCTGGGGCGAGAACAAGGGCCGCACGGAAGAGATCATCGGGAACTGGTTCGCGAAGGGCGGCGAGCGGCGCGACAAGGTCGTGCTCGCCACCAAGGTGTACGGGAACATGGCCGCCGACGGCGACGCCTGGCCCAACCACGACAAGCTGTCGGCCCTCAACATCCGACGAGCCGTGGACGCCTCCCTCAAGCGGCTCCGGACCGACTACATCGACGTCTACCAGTTCCACCACATCGACCGCCGCACTCCCTTCGAGGAGATCTGGCAGGCCGTCGACGTACTGGTGCAGCAGGGCAAGATCCTCTACGTGGGGTCCAGCAACTTCCCCGGGTACAAGATCGCCCAGGCCAACGAGATCGCCGCCCGGCGCGGCGGCACCATCGGTCTCGTCAGCGAGCAGTGCCTCTACAACCTCGCCGAGCGGCGCGCCGAGATGGAGGTCATCCCGGCCGCGCAGGAGTACGGCCTCGGGGTCATCCCCTGGTCGCCGCTGCAGGGCGGACTGCTCGGCGGGGTCATCAAGAAGGAGGTCGAGGGCGGGCGCAGGGCGAGCGGCCGGGCCGCCGACTCCCTCGCGAACACCGCCATCCGCGCGCAGGTCCAGTCGTACGAGGATCTGCTCGACAAGCACGGGATCGAGCCCGGCGAGGCCGCGCTGGCCTGGCTGCTGACCCGTCCCGGCGTCACCGGCCCCATCGTCGGCCCCCGTACCGCCGCACAGCTCGACTCGGCCCTGCGCGCGGTCGAGCTGGAGCTGTCGGACGAGTTGCTGACCGGCCTGGACGAGATCTTCCCGGGTCCGGGCCCCTCCCCGGAGGCCTTCGCCTGGTAACGCTCCCCAGGGGGCGCCCGCCCGGGCGCCCCTCAAGGGGCGTGAGGAACCGCGCGACCGGCCACGGCCTGTCCGCGGGCGGACGAGCGGCGCTCCGGCGGAGCGGCCTGGTCGGCCCTACTTGACCGCCGCAGCCAGCGCCACCACGACGAACATCAGCACGAGCACACCGGCCATGATTTGGTTTCGGGTCTTCGGGTTCACGTCATCGAGGTTAACCGGCCGCCCCCGAGGACCTTCAGCCGCCCGCCCCGTCCAGCGGCCAGCGGGCCACCGTCTCGTAGCGCGGTTGCTCTCCCGACACTCCCGACCTCGGCAGATTGCTGCGTACGAGACACAGCTCCCGGACCGTCCAATCGCGCCCGGCGAAGGCGTCCAGGACGGCGACGTACGGGGCGAAGTCCGCGGTGTCGCGGCTGCGGGCCAGCGTCAGATGCGGGCGGTAGCGACGGTGCTCGCCCGTCCCGACGCCCGCCTTCCGCGCCGCGGCCTCCGCCCGGTCGGCCAGCAGCCGCATCGTAGGGACGTCTCCCGACACCCCGGTCCACAGCGCCCGGCCCCCGAAGTGGCCGCCGCCGTGGAGGGCGAGGGGGAAGGAGGGGGTGCGGTGGGACGCGCGGGCCAGGCGGTCGGACAGGGGCTGGACGAGCTCTTCCGCCACCTCGCCGTAGAAGGCGAGGGTGAAGTGCCAGCCGGGGCGGCCCGTCCAGCGCAGTCCGTCCGCGCCCGGCAGGCGGTGCAACGCGTCCACCAGAGTGCCGAGTTCACGCACCGCGGCCTGAGGTGGCAGCACGGCCGCAAAGAGTCTCATGCCCATCACCCTTCCAGGGAATGGATCACCTGACCACCTTCGCGCCGTGCCGCCGGCCGAGCGACCGCCGTACGGCGGTCGGCCGGGCAACCGTGGGGCGGCCGTCGTCACACCGCCGTGGCCAGCCGCTCCTTCTGCTCTCCCGCTTCCCTCGGTACGAAGCTGACCTGCGGGTGGCCGCGATGCCAGCCCACCGACAGGCGCAGGCCGCCGACCCGGGCCAGGACCAGGCCGACGGTGGTCGCGGCGACGGCCGAGACCAGGCCGCCGAGGGCGAAGCCGACCCGGGCGCCGTAGGCGTCGGTGACCCAGCCGACCAGGGGCGCCCCCAGGGGCGTACCGCCCATGAAGACCATCATGAACAGCGCCATCACCCGGCCGCGCATGGCCGGGTCGGTGCCCATCTGGACCGCGGTGTTCGCCGTGACGTTGACGGTGAGACCGAAGATCCCGATGGGGACCATGAGGAGGGCGAAGAGCCAGAAGGACGGGGCCAGGGCCGCGGCCACTTCCAGGATGCCGAAGGCCATGGCCGCCGCGATCAGGATGCGCAGTCTCGCCGTGCCGCGGCGGGCGGCGAGCAGCGCGCCGGCCACCGAGCCGACCGCCATCAGCGTGTTGAAGAGGCTGTATCCGCCGGCGCCGGCGTGGAAGATGTCGTCCGCGTACGCCGAGAGCCAGACCGGGAAGTTGAAGCCGAACGTGCCGATGAAGCCGACGAGGACGATGGGCCAGATCAGCTCGGGGTGGCCGGCGACGTAGTGCAGGCCCTCACGGAGCTGGCCCTTGCCGCGCGGCGCCCGCTCGACGGGGTGCAGGTCGCGGGCGCGCATCAGGAGCAGGCCGACGAGGGGGGCCACGAAGGACAGGCCGTTGAAGAGGAACGCCCAGCCCGTGCCCACGCCGGTGATCAGGACGCCCGCGACGGCGGGGCCGACCAGGCGGGCGGACTGGAAGTTGGCGGAGTTGAGGCTGACCGCGTTCTGCAGCTGGCCCGGGCCGACCATCTCGGAGACGAAGGACTGCCGGGCGGGGTTGTCGACGACCGTGGCGAGGCCGACGGCGAAGGCCGCCAGGTAGACGTGCCAGACCTGGACGTGGCCGGAGAGGGTCAGGAAGGCGAGCGCGAGGCCGGTGACGCCCATGGCGGTCTGGGTGGCCAGCAGGGTGGGGCGCTTGGGGAGGCGGTCGACGAGGACGCCGCCGTACAGCCCGAAGAGCAGCATCGGCAGGAACTGCAGCGCGGTGGTGATGCCGACCGCGGCGGAGGAGCCGGTGAGGCTCAGGACCAGCCAGTCCTGCGCGATGCGCTGCATCCAGGTGCCGGTGTTGGAGACGACCTGGCCGAGGAAGAACAGCCGGTAGTTCCTGATCCTCAGCGAGCTGAACATCGAGGAGCGGGGGGAACGGGAGGAACGGGAGGAACTCTCGGGGGCGGGCGGGGAGTCGGGGGTGGCTGGTCCGGGGGCGGAAGGTATTCCGGATCCCGTACTCAAAGGGATTCGCCTCCTAGCGTGGGACGTCATTGCACGCGGGCGCGGCCGCGTCTGTCACGGTGAGGTTCGGGCACGGCGAAGCGTGCGGGGCAGTGCGCACGGCCGTCACGGCGTGCCCCTGGCGGTGCACGGGGCGCCGTGGCCGGCGCACATCCGGCGGTCCGCCGTGCGCGGCTGCGACCGCCGCGCGGCGCCCGCGCCGAAGCCGCGCCTGTCGCGTGCGGGCCCGGGCCGGGTGCGCGCCCCTGTCACAGTTGCGCGAGCTTTTCGAGGACGGGCGCGGCCTCGCGGACCTTCGCCCACTCGTCCTCGTCCAGGGCCTCGACCAGTCCGGCCAGGAACGCGTTGCGCTTGCGGCGGCTCTCCTCGAGCATCGCCTCGGCCTTGTCGGTCTGGGTGACGACCTTCTGGCGCCGGTCCTCGGGGTGCGGCTCCAGCCTGACCAGGCCCTTGGCTTCCAGCAACGCGACGATGCGGGTCATCGACGGTGGCTGCACATGCTCCTTACGGGCGAGCTCGCCGGGTGTGGCGGTGCCACAGCGGGCGAGGGTGCCGAGCACCGACATCTCGGTCGGGCTCAGCGACTCGTCGACCCGCTGGTGCTTGAGTCGACGCGACAGCCGCATTACTGCGGAGCGCAGGGCGTTCACGGCGGCAGCGTCGTCGCCATGGGTGAGGTCAGCCATGTCTTTAGGGTAACTCATTACTCTCTCTAAAGAGCCCCAGGATGCCCGTGACACGGGCCACTGAACCTTTACGTCACCCATATGAGTGAGTCCCTTCCAGAAAGTGACTCCTCGTCCCTCCTGGTCCCGCGACCCTCACTGCATGGGGACCAGCGTGCTCAGCCTGCGGATAGACGGGGAGCTGCTCGACCGGCTCCGACACCATGCCGCCAAACGCGGAATGAGCGTCCAGGACTATGTCGTCCGGACGCTCATTCGCGATGACTTCGACGAGCGGTTCCAGACCGCGGTCGAGGAGACGGAGAAGTTCTACGGGGTCACGTGAGACCCCGTGGGGCCGCTCACGCGACCCCCGTGGGGGCCGCTCACGTCAGGCCCAGGGCCGGCATCAGGTAGTAGAAGGCGAACACCGCCGAGACGACGTACATCGCGACCGGGATCTCCCGGGCGCGGCCGGCGGCCAGGCGCAGCACCACGAAGGTGATGAAGCCCATGCCGATGCCGTTCGTGATCGAGTAGGTGAACGGCATCATCACCATGGTCACGAAGGCGGGCATGGCGATCGTGTAGTCCGCCCAGTCGATCTCCTTGACCGAGCCGGAGAGGATCAGGAAGCCGACCGCGAGCAGGGCGGGGGTCGCGGCCTGGGACGGGACCATCGTGGCGATGGGGGTCAGGAAGAGGGCCACGGCGAAGAGCGCGCCGGTGACGACGTTCGCGAAGCCGGTGCGCGCGCCCTCGCCGACGCCCGCCGTGGACTCCACGAAGCAGGTGGTGGCCGAGGAGGAGGTGGCACCGCCCGCGGCGACCGCGATGCCGTCGACGAAGAGGACCTTGTTGATGCCGGGCATGTTGCCCCGCGCGTCCGTCAGCTTGGCCTCGTCGCCGATGCCCATGATCGTGCCCATCGCGTCGAAGAAGCACGACAGCAGCACGGTGAAGACGAAGAGGATGCCGGTCAGCACGCCGACCTTGCCGAAGCCGCCGAAGAGGCTGACCTTGCCGACGAGACCGAAGTCCGGGGTGGCGAGGGGGTTCCCGGGCCACTTCGGGGTGGTCAGGCCCCAGGACGGGACCTTCGCGACGGCGTTGATGATCATCGCGAGGACCGTCATGCTGACGATCGAGATGAGGATGGCGCCGGGCACCTTGCGCATGATCAGCGCGAGCGTGAGCAGCGTGCCGAGGATGAAGATCAGGACGGGCCAGCCGTTGAGGTGACCGTCGGTGCCGAGCTGGAGCGGGACGGTGGTCTGGGCGACGTCCGGGATGCGCGTGACGAAGCCCGAGTCGACCAGGCCGATCAGCATGATGAACAGGCCGATACCGATCGAGATGCCCTTGCGCAGGCCCAGTGGCACGGCGTTCATGACGCGCTCGCGCAGACCGGTCGCGACGAGGAGCATCACGATGAAGCCCGCGAGGACGACCATGCCCATGGCGTCCGGCCAGGACATCCGCGGGGCGAGCTGGAGGGCGACGACCGTGTTCACACCGAGGCCCGCCGCCAGCGCGATCGGCACGTTGCCGATGACGCCCATGAGCAGCGTGGTGAAGGCCGCGGTCAGGGCGGTCGCGGTGACCAGCTGGCCGTTGTCCAGGTGGTGCCCGTACATGTCCTTCGCGCTGCCCAGGATGATCGGGTTCAGCACGATGATGTAGGCCATCGCGAAGAAGGTGGCGAGACCGCCGCGGATCTCGCGGGGCAGGGAGCTGCCGCGCTCGGAGATCTTGAAGTAGCGGTCCAGCGCGCCCTGGGCGGGGCCGGGTCCCGGCTGGTCCGGGGCGGGGGCCTTGGTGGTGGCCGAGGTGGACATGGGTGACCTCATACGTGCGGGGCCTTGCGGGCCAGGACTGGCGCCGGGCGATGGGGGTACCCCCTGCTCGAGCGAAGCCGAGAGCTTGGGGGAGGGCGCCGGGCTGGGGGGAAACATGATCGAGTCTGGCCGCCGCGCGATCACCAACAGGTTTCTCAGATGTTTCTGTTGGAGTTTCGTACGAACAGAAAGAGCCAGACTCAGACCGTTTCAGTATGAACATATGAGTTCGAAATCGCTATCTCCGCGCGTAGACCGTTGGTATACAAGGGGCGCACCGGGTCCGGCGGAGCCGGGGCGGACGGCCTCGTAAGCTGTGTCCATGGCGAAGTGGACCCCCAAGCACGAGGCGCCGGAGCCCCTGGAGGGCCCCGTCGTCGCCACCATCACGGGCGGCACGATCCTCTGGTTCGTCCTCTTCCTGGTGCAGCTGCCGTTCTACGGCTGGTTCGACGACCACGGGCACCTGTGGTGGGTGTGGACCTGTCTGGCCGGCGGGGGCCTCGGCCTGATCGGCATCTGGTACGTCCGTGGGCGCGACGCCGCCCTCAAGAGGGCCGCCACCGAAGCGGAGCAACAGCCCACCGCCACTACGGAGTAACCCTCCGCTGCTGCGGAGCAACCAGCTCCCCCTACAACCACGGCATCACTCGCCGCCGCTCCGGTCCTCCCCTGGTCGGATCTTTGGGGCACTCGGCGGGTGAAGCCGTATTTCCGCACGTACCGTCGAATGCATGACGCACATCGACGCGGGCGCCGAACTCGACCCTGTTCACCCCGTGCCCCTGCCCGCCCCCAAGCGGGCCCCGGGGCTGTCCGCCGCCGAAGTGGCCGAACGGGTCGCCCGCGGCGAGGTGAACGACGTCCCCGTGCGCAGCAGCCGTTCCATGGGCGAGATCGTCCGCGCCAACGTCTTCACCCGGTTCAACGCGATCATCGGTGTGCTCTGGCTGATCATGCTGTTCGTGGCGCCGTTCCAGGACAGCCTGTTCGGTTACGTGATCATCGCCAACACCGGGATCGGCATCATCCAGGAGTGGCGGGCCAAGAAGACCCTGGACTCGCTCGCGGTCATCGGCGAGGCGAAGCCGACGGTCCGCAGGGACGGGGTCGCGGGCGAGGTCAGTACGTCGGAGATCGTGCTGGACGACGTGATCGAGATCGGGCCCGGGGACAAGATCGTCGTGGACGGCTCGTGCGTCGAGGCCGACGGTCTGGAGATCGACGAGTCACTGCTCACCGGTGAGGCGGACCCGGTGGTCAAGCACGCGGGCGACGCGGTGATGTCGGGCAGCTTCGTGGTCGCGGGCGGCGGCGCGTTCACCGCGACGAAGGTCGGACGGGAGGCGTACGCGGCACAGCTCGCCGAGGAGGCGTCCCGGTTCACACTGGTCCACTCCGAACTGCGCAGCGGTATCTCCACGATCCTCAAGTACGTGACGTGGATGATGATCCCGACCGCGATCGGTCTGGTCATCAGCCAGCTCGTGGTCAAGCAGCACGGCTTCAAGGACTCCATCGCCCGTACGGTCGGCGGGATCGTCCCGATGGTCCCCGAGGGCCTGGTCCTGCTCACCTCCGTGGCCTTCGCGATCGGCGTCATCCGGCTTGGCCGGAAACAGTGCCTCGTGCAGGAACTTCCCGCCATCGAGGGCCTCGCCCGCATCGACACCGTCTGCCTCGACAAGACCGGCACCCTCACCGAGGGCGGCATGGACGTCACCGAGCTGCGGCCCATCCAGGGCGCCGACGAGACGTACATACGCAAGGCCCTCGGGGCGCTCGGCGAGTCCGATCCGCGCCCGAACGCCTCCCTCCAGGCGATCATCAACTCCTACCCGGACAGCGAGGACTGGCGCTGCACCGAGTCGCTGCCGTTCTCCTCGGCCCGCAAGTACAGCGGGGCGTCCTTCAGCGAGGGCAACGGAGAGTCGAGTACGTGGCTGCTCGGCGCCCCCGACGTGCTGCTGCCCGACGGGGACCCGGCGCTCGCCGAGACCGCGCGGCTGAACGAGGACGGGCTGCGGGTGCTGCTGCTCGCCAAGGCCTCGAAGGACCTCGACGACCCCAAGGTGACGGAGGGCGCCCGCCCCACCGCCCTGGTGGTCCTGGAGCAGCGGCTGCGCCCGGACGCGGCGGACACCCTGCGCTACTTCGCCGAGCAGGACGTGAAGGCGAAGGTCATCTCCGGCGACAACGCGGTCTCGGTGGGAGCGGTGGCCGGGAAGCTCGGCCTGAGCGGCACCGTCGTGGACGCGCGCCACCTTCCCGACGAGAAGGAGGAGATGGCGAAGTCGCTGGACAAGGGCACGGTGTTCGGGCGGGTCACCCCGCAGCAGAAGCGGGACATGGTGGGCGCGCTCCAGTCACGCGGGCACACGGTGGCGATGACGGGCGACGGCGTGAACGACGTGCTCGCCCTGAAGGACGCCGACATCGGCGTGTCCATGGGCTCGGGCTCGGAGGCGACCCGGGCGGTGGCCCAGATCGTGCTGCTCAACAACAGCTTCTCGACGCTGCCCTCGGTGGTCGCGGAGGGCCGCCGGGTCATCGGCAACATCACTCGCGTCGCGACCCTCTTCCTGGTGAAGACGGTCTACTCGGTGCTGCTGGCCATCCTGGTGGTGTGCTGGCGGGTCGAATACCCCTTCCTGCCCCGGCACCTGACCCTGCTGTCCACGCTGACCATCGGCATCCCGGCGTTCTTCCTCGCGCTCGCCCCCAACACGGAGCGGGCGAGACCGCACTTCGTCCAGCGGGTCATGCGGTACTCGATCCCCGGGGGCGTGGTCGCGGCGGTCGCCACCTTCATCACGTATCTGGTCGCCCGTCATCACTACACCGGGCCGGGCGAGTTGGACGCGGAGACCAGCGCCGCCACGCTGACACTGTTCCTGATCTCGATGTGGGTGCTGGCGATCATCGCCCGCCCGTACACCTGGTGGCGCGTCGCCCTGGTGGCCTCGATGGGCCTGGCGTTCCTCGTCGTACTGATCGTGCCGTGGCTCCAGCACTTCTTCGCGCTGAAGCTGGTGGGCGTGGAGATGCCGTGGATCGCGGTGGGCATCTCGGTGATGGCGGCGGCCACCCTGGAGTTCCTGTGGAGATGGGTGGACCGCCGCTTTCCCGCGTGAGCCGTGCCGGCGGGTGAGCCGGTCACTACCTGACGTCGATGTAGTCACCGGTGGCGTTGACCGCCGGGGTGGACCGTCAGCTTGGAGAGGCGTTGGCCGGGGCCGTTGAGGGTGATGTCGGCGCTCTTGATGCCCTGGTCGTCGGTGGCGGTGACGGAGACCGTGAACGTCTTGACGGTCGTCGTGCCGATGACGACGTCCTTGCCGCCGTTCACGACGACCTTGGTGATCTTCGTGTCCCCTGGCTGCCGTCCGCGAAGGCCGCGGGCGCCAGGGCGGCTCCGGCGGCAGCGAAGGACACGAGCAGGGCGACGGTGGTGGTGCGCTTGCGCATGGATTCCCCCCCCCACGGGTTGACGTGTCGGCTGACGAACCGGGCGGGGTGCCAAACGACGAACCCGCGCCCCTGGATGGGACGCGGGGAACAGCACGAAACAGCTGGTGGTGACTACTGCACGTCGACGTAGTCACCCGTGGCGTTGACCGCCGGGGTGGTCGAGGTGCCCGCGAAGGAGTAACGGAAGGTGCCGTCGACGGACGCCGTGACCGTCGTCTTCAGCGCGCCACCCGTGGTCGTCTTGATCGTCTTGATCGTGGTGTAGGCGCTGGCGCCCTTCTTCTTGAACTGCAGCTTCACCGCCTGGCCCACGTAACCCGTGTACCTGCCGGTCTGCCAGTCGGCGCGGGTCAGGGCACCGGTGACCGTGATGGTCCTGCCCTTCTTCACCGGCTCCGGGGCCGCGTTGACCGTCAGCTTGGAGGCGCGCTGGACGTAGAAGCTCTTGACGTTCTCCTTCTGGACGTAGTCGGCGTCCTTGCCCTGCGCGATCGCCCAGACCTTCCAGGTGCCCGCGTGCGCGTTGAGCAGCTGCTGGTTGGCCTGGATCGTGAAGGTCTCCTTGCAGTTCGCGGTCGTGCTGCTGACCGCGGTGCAGGAGGCCTTCGCGCCCCCGTTCTCGTTCGGCACGGCTCCGTTGTCGGAGTCCTCGATGTTCGCGCCGTGATACAGGATCGCCAGCGCCATCTTGATGCCGGAGTTGTCGGAGGCCGTGAAGGTGACCGTGAAGGTCTTCTTCGTGGTCGTGCCGAAGACGACCCCCTTGCCGCCGTTGACGACGACGTTGGAGATCTTGGTGTCACCGTGGGTGACGTCGGTGGGCGACTTCGCCGTGTTCGGCTGAACGGTGCGGGCGAGCGAGGCGGCGCCCGGGACATCGGCGGCGTGAGCGGCCGGTACCACGAAGGCGGAGAGGGCCAGGGCGCCGGAAACGGCTGCCACAGTGGCGCGAATGCGCATGCGATCCCCAAGTGGAGAAAGGGGCCCCGGTGGTGAGTGGTCGTTCCTCACGGCTCGTCTTCCCTTGGGGCCCAAGTGATCATGGAGTCTGTTGACTCGGGTGATCTGATCCGCGAGGCGAGCGAATGGTTGTACGACTGGTGGAACCTTTGTGCGGGTATGACGAAGGTCACAGCACGGGCCCGCCGGAGAGGACGCGAACGAACGCGCACGCCCTCCGACGGGCCCGTATGCAGTGCCCTCTGACGGGCCTGTACCCGGCCTCAGTCGAACCAGCGGTCCCGGGCCAGTTCCTCCGTGCGGGACGGGTCCTCCAGCAGGGCCGCGACCTCGAAGCGGCGCGGCCACTGCTCGGCCGCCCAGGCGAGGCCGGCCGCCACGCCCTCCAGGGTGGCGGCGTGCAGCACCCCGTCCCGCGTGCGGCGCCAGTCCAATTCGGTGCCGTCGACGACGAGTTCCTCGTGTTCGACGTACGAGGTGGGGGTCGAGGGGCCCAGCAGGACCCGCACGGACTCCGGTACGTCGTGCTCGGTGCCCTCCGAGGTCACCTCGCCGGTCACCGACTCGCTGAGCCGCCGCACCTGGAACAGCTCGGCGAGATCGGCGGCGCGCGCGGGCCGTACGGGGAGCAGCGGCATGCCGCCGGTGAAGGGCAGCAGGTCGGGCGAGTCGACGACCACGGCGTCGGCGGCGTCCACGACGACCACCTCGCCGTCCACCACGGCCCGCAACTCGTCCGGCAGGGTCACCTGTTCGGGTTCGAGGTCGGCCAAGGCACCGTAGAGGGCGTGGAGTTGCGCTCCGGAGACCTCGCGGTCGGGGTCGGCGAGCCGGTCGAGGAGTTCGGCGGCGCCGCCGGGCTCGTCCAGGAGGGCGGCCACGGACGTACGGACGCCCAGCGCCCGCAGGACCTGCTCGTCGTTGAAACCGGTGGCGTCGGCGGCGTCGTACAGGCCGTGCAGGAGGGGGTCGCCGCCCTCCGCCCGCAGACCGGCCGGGCGGCGGCCGTCGAGGACGGGGTGGTCGCGCAGCCACCAGGCCGTGTACGGCCGGACGATCTCGTGCGTGCCGTCCGGGAGGAGGATCCGTACCGGCTGGGTGAGCGTGTCCCGCAGGGGCGGCTGGGAGAGCAGGGCGAGTGCCTGCGGCCAGCGGTCGTCGTCGACCAGGTCCAGGTCCCGTACGGCGACGATCTCCGTCGCGACCGGCGGCACCGGCGTGTCGGGCAGCCGGTCGAGGACGTCCTCGCACCACACGTCGACGGCGTCCAGCAGACCCGCGTCGTCGGGTTCGGCGAAGTCCGAGTCGCGGGGCTCCAGTTCGTCCGGGTCGAGGACGACGTCGGTGGCGCGGACGAGGGTGAAGTTGGCGAGCACACCACAGGCCGCGAGCGGCTGTTCGCCCCAGCGGTCGGCCAGCTCGCCGTCGACGAAGGCGAGTTCGTCCTCGCGCATGACCCGCGCGAAGGGGCTGCCGGGCAGGACGAGTTCGCCCGCGGGGAGGAGTTCGCCCTCCTCGTCGGGCAGGGCCAGGGCGCCGAGCCAGGGTTCGTCGCCGGGTTCGAGGCCGGCGTCGCGGACGAGGGCGAGGACGGTGTCCGCCAGCTCCTCCGCGTCCGGGGCGTCCTCGTCCCACGCCCCGCGCTCGTCGTCGAGCGAGGCGGCGACAGCGGCACGTACCTGGGGGGTGGTGAGCACGGCGCGAGGCGTGGCCGGGAGGGCGCCCAGCTTCTCCAGCAGGGGGTGGGCGGCGTCGGGGTGGGCGACCTTGAGGCCGAGGCGGGCGAGGGCGTCGGAGGTGGCGGCCCAGGTGTCGTCGGGAGTGGGGCCTTCGGGGAGCGGCAGCAGGATCTGGCGGGGGCCGATGGTCGTACGGCCGTCGGCGAGCGGTACGGGCAGGCCGGAGAGCCGGTCCGGGTCGACGCCTGCGAGGCTGTCGTACAGCCGCCGCCACCAGCCCGGGTCCTTCTCCAGGCCGGCCAGCCGGTCCACGGCCTCGGTGAGCGGGACGCGGGCGACACCCAGCGTCCGCAGCTCCACCCGGCGTTCCAGCCCGGCGGGCAGCAGGCTGGGGATCACCTCGGCGAGGACGCGCACGGTGTCGGCACCGGCGCCCTCGACGACCTCGGCGTCGCGCGGCCGCAGGGCGTCCGGGTTCTCCGCGATCTCCGCGAGACCGATCCCGATCCCGGCCGCGTCGCTCTCGCCCTCGGGCCAGTCCGCCGGAGTGTCCTGGTCCTTGGCCTGCGGGACGGCGGGCGGCAGGAAGGCGGTGCGCGGCAGCCGGTCCAGGATCGCCTGGCGCAGGGTGCCGTCCAGCTCGCCCTTGCCGAGGGGGCCGGGCACGAGGTCGATGATCCCGGTGTCCACCGGGCGCCAGGCGGCGAGGAGTTCGGCGTAGGCGTCCGCGGCGCGCTCCACCAGGAACTCGGTGAGCGGGCCGGGCGCGGCATGGCGCCGGGTGGTGTCGAGCGGGAGGGAGGCGATGAGGAGGGCCGGCACGCCGAGGGGTTCGTCGCTGGGCGTGGGCGCGTGCACGACGGGGCTGGTACGGGGCCGGGCGGGCGTGCCGTCCTCGTCCACCGGGACGGCCCAGGTCACCGACCAGTGCGGGCGCAGGCGCTCCTCGACCGGGCGGTCGGCGAGCAGGGCGGGGTCGAGGGGGCCGTGGTGGGAGACGGTGCGGTAGGGCGTGGTGCCGTGGCGGGAGTCCTCGATGGTGACGCCGTGCTCGTCGCCGCGGCGCCGCAGCGTGCGTACGTCCTCGCCGCCCTCCCCGACCTCGACGATCACTTCCTCCAGGCCCGGGAGGGCGAGCAGGAGGGCGTCGTCGATGTTCTGCAGGAGGCGCTCGGCGAGGCCCTCGGCGGCGGGGTCGCGCAGCGGGAGGATCACGACGGTGTCGTACGGGTCAGGGGCGGTGCCCTCGGCCGCGAACGGCAGCCGGAGCAGCGGCACATGACCGTCGCGCCGACGGATCTCGTCCCCGAGGCCCGGGCTGTGGCGGGCGGTGTCCGACGCCAGTTCGCGGGCCTCGGCGAGGGACCAGCGCACGCCGCCGTGCCGGCCGACCACGGCGGGCTCGTCGGTCACCGCGAGGACGGCCGCGAAGCCGACGCCGAAGCGGCCGACGGCGGTGTCGTGCGCGTCCCGCTTCGCGGAGGCGCGGAGGGTGGCGAGGGATTCGACGCCGGCCGCGTCGAGGGGGGCGCCGGTGTTGGCCGCGAGGAGTACGCCGTCGCGCAGGGTGAGGCGGAGCCGGCCGGGGACGCCGGCGCGGGCTGCCGCGTCGGCGGCGTTCTGGGCGAGCTCGACGACGAGCCGGTCCCGGTAGCCGCCGAGGACGAGGTCCTCCTCGGCGTTGGCGTCCTCGCGGAACCGGGCCGGGCTGGTGGCCCAGGCGTCCTGTACGCCGCGGCGCAGGCGGGCCGTGCCGAACGGGTCCGCGCCCTCGGCTGCCGGCCGCACGAACTTGCTCACGGTTCACTCTCCCTCTCGCTTCGTGCGATCGCGAGCGCTGGGCTCGGCCGCGGCACGAAGGTACCGCGCGGCGGAAGGGGTTCAGGCCCGGGCCACGGTGCGTGCGAGCCGCCGCGGGCCTCTGAACCGGGGCTACGCCCCGGATCCCCGCCCGCAGATCTCCTGTCTGCGGGCCGCTGACGCCTGGTCGCGCAGTTCCCCGCGCCCCTGAAAACCCCGGGGCACCCGGCGTTCCATGGCCCGCGCCTCCGCCCGCCCGAATCGCCCGGCTGCAGCCGAGCGGGGACCGGCCGCCCCGAGGCGGGGGCTTCGCCCCGTATCCCCCGCCCACCCGATTCGGTTGACTGCGGCCCGGTGGGGGCTGATCGCGCAGTTCCCCGCGCCCCTGAGGCGGGGGCTTCGCCCCGCATTCCCCGCCCACCCGGTTCGTTTGGCTGCGGCCCGGTGGGGGCTGATCGCGCAGTTCCCCGCGCCCCTGAGGCGGGGGCTTCGCCCCGCATCTCCCGCCCACCCGGTTCGTTTGGCTGCGGCCCGGTGGGGGTCGGCCGCGCAGTTCCCCGCGCCCCTCAAGTGCGCTGGCGCGCATCTTCAGCCCGTCCGGCGTTTGAGGACGAGCCCTTCGGGCGATGCGGGGGTGCAGGGGCGGCAGCCCCCGGCGGGGTTTGGGGGGCGGAGCCCCGCGGGGGTGCAGGGGGCGGAGCCCCCGGTGGGGTGCAGGGGCGTAGCCCCGCGGGGGTGCAGGGGGGCGGAGACCCTGGCGGGGTTGAAGGGGCGGAGCCCCTGGGGATGGGATGGGTAGGGGCGGCGGGGGCGAGGGGAGTTACGAGTGGCCCAGTTCCGCCGCGGTTTCGTCGGGGGTGAGGGAGACCGAACCGGAGTCCGGGGACGGGCGCAGCGGGAAGGGGTCGACCCGGGTCTCGTCGATGACCGGAGGGGCCGGGCGGGGAGGCTTGGGCATGACCGCGGCCTCGGAGTGGCCTCCACAGCCGTAGGAGAGCGAGACGACACGCCCGTCCGCCGGAGAGAACTCGTTCGCGCAGACACCGAACGCCTGTCCGAGCGAGCCCCCGATGGGGTTCAGGAAGCCACAGCTGACGCAGGACGCGGGCGCGGCCTGGGCCATCGCCGTCTTGGGGCCGTACGACTCCTCCCAGCGATCGGCCGCGACATGCAGGCCGTAGCGGGACAGAACACGGGCCCGGCGCAGGCCGAGTTCCTCCGCGACGGCCGCGATCGAGCCGCGACGCGGGGCGAACGGCAGATGCGCGGGGGTGCCGGCGGTGACCTCGGCGTCCTCCGCCTCGACCAGTTCCGCCATGTCCTGGGAGACCGCGGAGTTCGGCGCGGGCTCGTCCTCCCCGGAGAAACCGGGCTCCAGCCGCAGATCCTCCGCGTCCGTGGGCAGCAGGTCGCCCGGGCCCATGTCCCCGGGGCGCAGCCGCTCGCTCCACGGCACCCACTCGGGGGCGAGCAGGGACTCGGGGCCGGGCAGCAGCACCGTCTCGTTGAGGGTGACGAGCTTCGCGCGGGAGGCACGGGCGACGGTGACGGCCCAGCGCCAGCCGCGGTACCCGAACTCCTTGCACTCGAAGTAGTGCGTGACAACGCGGTCCCCCTCGGAGACCAGTCCCACGTGCTCGCCGACGACGCCGGGGGCGGCGGCCTCCTCGGCGGCGGTGCGCGCGAGGTCGACGGCCTCGGCGCACAGGCGGTCGGGGGTGCGGCTTCGCGTTGTCGCTGCGCTCACAGGTATCGCTTCTCTCCTACGCCGTCTCACGGGTGCGCCATTCCTCGGCGGGAGTGCGGACGGAGCGGACCGGTGGGCCGCGTCGACGTCCACGCCCGATCGCACTCGGGCGCACCTACGTCATCCATTCTGCGGGATGACCGAGAGGCGCGCGGCCGAGAACAACCGCCGCAGGCGCGCTACGCACGCTACCTTCTCCTGAGCCCTGGGCCCACACCGGCGGGGCGCTTCCGCACTCCGCGCCAGGTTTCCGGACCGCTCCGAAGCAGTGTTTTCCCACCCCATACCCCCTCTGGTACGGATCGAAAAGAACCTCGCACAACTGTCGCGGTCGGCCGGAAAACGCTCCTCGCCCCCGCCCCGGTCCGGTTCGACACCCCGACACGCGACCCGCGTACGGCCCGTCACCAGCCCACTCGGCCGCCATACGCGCGGTAACCGCACTACGTACGCACTTCTCGGGGCACTATTGCGGAGTGGCAGCCGCGAGGTCGCCCCAAGGAGCCGCCGGTGTCGGCGCTGCCAAGGGCGGCACCAGAAGTGGCGGATCGGGCCGGATGACCGGTTCCGTCCGCGCGGTGGGCCGTGCCCTGCATTTCCCGGTGACCGGAACGGCGCGCGGGATCCGCAAGGCGACGCACGCGCACGGGGCGGGCGAATCCGGCCTCGGGAAACTGATCGAGCTGCACGCGGTGAACGGCGCCGGCGATGTCATGATCACCGTCGCGCTCGCCTCCACCGTCTTCTTCTCGGTGCCCACCGACGAGGCGCGCGGTCGCGTCGCTCTCTACCTCGCCATCACCATGGCGCCGTTCACCGTCCTCGCCCCGGTGATCGGCCCGCTTCTGGACCGTCTGCCGCACGGCCGCCGGGCCGCGATGGCGGGCGCGATGTTCGCCCGGGCCATGCTCGCGCTGCTGCTGTCGGGCGCGGTCGTCACCGGCAGCCTGGAGCTGTATCCCGCCGCGCTGGGCGTGCTGGTCGCGTCCAGGTCGTACGGGGTCGTACGAAGCGCCGTGGTCCCGCGGCTGTTGCCACCCCGGTTCTCCCTGGTGAAGGCGAACTCCCGGGTCACCCTGGGCGGACTCCTGGCCACCGGTGTCGCCGCGCCGATCGGGGCGGGGTTGCAGGCCCTCGGCCCGCGCTATCCGCTCTACGGCGCCTTCGTCATCTTCATCGCGGGCACGTTCCTGTCGTTCACGCTGCCGCCCAAGGTCGACTCGGCCAAGGGCGAGGACCGGGCGCTGCTGGTCGCGGACGAGGAGCATCTGCACGGACCGCAGCTCATCAAGGACAAGGTGCGGCGGCCGGGGCTGCGCACCGTCGGTACGGCCGTCACCCACGCCCTCGGCGCCAACGCCGCCCTGCGCTGTCTCTCCGGCTTCCTGATCTTCTTCCTCGCCTTCCTGCTCCGCGAGCACCCGCTCACCGGCGAGAGCGCGGCCGTCTCGCTCGGGATAGTGGGCGTCTCGGCGGGCGCGGGCAACGCGCTCGGCACGGCGGTCGGGGCCTGGCTGAAATCGCGCGCCCCGGAGATCATCATCGTGACGGTCGTCGCGTGTGTGCTGGGGGCCGCGATCACCGCCGCCCTATTCTTCGGGGCCTTCCTGGTGGCCTGTCTGACGGCGGTCGCGGGGTTCTCGCAGGCGCTCGCCAAGCTCTCCCTGGACGCGCTGATCCAGCGGGACGTGCCGGAACTCGTCCGTACGTCGGCGTTCGCGCGCTCGGAGACGCTGTTGCAGGTGGCCTGGGTGTTCGGCGGCGCGATCGGCATCGTGCTGCCCCTCAACGGCACGCTCGGCCTGTCCGTGGCCGCCGCGATCGTCGCCGTCGGATGGCTGACCACCGTGCGGGGGCTGCTCGGCGCGGCACGGCACGGGGGCCCGGTGCGGTCACGCGTGGCCTGAGGGCGGCACGCCGTACCCCACGTGGGGGGAGCGGTGGACGTGCCCGATAGCCTTCGGCCATGACCTCCCTGCCCCGCGGCAGAGCCGCCAATGGACATCGCCGTCGCGCCGTTGCCGCTCTCGGCGCCGTTTCCGCCGGACTTCTCGTCCTGTCCGCCTGTGACAAGCCGACGCCGCTGGCCACCATCACAGTCGGCAAGAACTCCGTGAGCTCCGAGACCGCCTGCTACAACGACGGCAAGGAGGTGAAGGCCGCGGACCTGGCCAAGTGCCTCACGAGCTCGGACATCAAGTCCATCAAGGTCGACCCCGACGAGACCGTCCGGTTCGGTGTGGACCCGAAGATCGCCGACAACGGCTGGACGATCCTGATGAACGGTCAGCCGCTGACCGACTCCAGCAAGAAGACGTACCGCACGATCCCGGGCAGCGTGTTCTTCAACGCGCAGTACGGCGCGAGCGGCAACTCCACGCGCGTCTCCATCAAGGAGGGCGACAAGACGGTGACCGGGCTGTGGACCTTCAAGTTCAAGAAGGACGCCTGATCGCTGCCGCTGGGCTGAAGGTGCTGGTGGCCACCGCCGTTCCCGTGGAGAGGGACGCGGTGGCCGGGGCGTTCACTGCCACCGGCCGTTCGCTGCGGCTGCCCGGGACGACCCTGGAGCGGCTGTCGTCGGCCTCCCGCGACAGCGCTGAAGCCCGCGTGACCCTCGATCTGCTGGCCGCCGGGGTGGGACCCGCTCCGGCCGCGTCGTCCACCGCGGGCGCGCTCACCGCGGCCGCCCTGGACGGCACCCCCTACGACCTCGTCGTCTCCACCGGCATCGGGGGCGGTTTTCAGCCTGAGGCCCCGGTGGGATCCCTCGTCGTCGCCGACGAGATCACCGTGGCGGACCTGGGCGCCGAGACCGCGGACGGGTTCCTGCCGGTCACCGAGCTCGGGTTCGGGACCGTCAGCCACCGTCCACCACCATCACTCGTACGAGAAGTCGTGTCGGCCACGGGTGGACGCGCCGGAACCGTACTGACCGTGTCCACCGTGACCGGCAGCGCCGAGCGCGCCGCCGAACTGCGGGCCCGCCACCCGCGCGCCCTCGCCGAGGCCATGGAGGGCTTCGGGGTCGCCGAGGCGGCCGCCGCGCACGGTGTGCCCGTCCTGGAGATGCGCGCGGTCTCCAACCCCGTCGGCCCGCGCGACCGCGCCGCCTGGCGCATCGGAGAGGCTCTCGCGGCCCTCACCGAGGCGTTCGGGAAGCTCGCGCCCGTCCTGGAGAGTTGGAACCCACATGACCCAGACCACCAGCCCTGAGAAGACGCTGCAGATCGCGTACTCGCCCTGCCCGAACGACACCTTCGTCTTCGACGCCTGGGCCCACGGCCGCGTCCCGGGCGCGCCCGCGCTCGACGTGACCTTCGCGGACATCGACATCACCAACGGCATGGCCGAGCGCGGCGAGTTCGACGTGCTGAAGGTGTCGTACGCCGTCCTGCCGTACGTCCTCGACGAGTACGCGCTGCTGCCGTGCGGGGGCGCGCTGGGCCGGGGCTGCGGGCCCCTGGTCCTCACCCGGGAGCCGGACGCGGACCTGACCGGGCGCACGGTCGCCGTGCCGAGCGAGCGGTCGACCGCCTACCTGCTCTTCCGTCTCTGGGCCGCGGACACCGTTCCCGGCGGGGTCGGCGAGATCGTCGTCATGCCCTTCCACGAGATCATGCCGGCGGTGCGGGACGGGAAGGTCGACGCCGGACTCGTCATCCACGAGGCCCGTTTCACGTACCAGAACTACGGGCTGCACAATCTCGCCGACATGGGCGAGCACTGGGAGCGCACGACCGGACTGCCCATCCCCCTCGGCGCGATCATCGCCAAGCGCGCGCTGGGCGAGGAGCGTCTGAAGGGCCTCGCCGACGCCGCCCGCGCCTCGGTCCGCGCCGCCTGGGACGACCCGCAGGCCTCGCGCCCCTACGTCCTCGAACACGCCCAGGAGATGGACCCGGCCGTCGCCGACCAGCACATCGGCCTGTACGTCAACGAGTTCACCGCCGACCTCGGGGAGGACGGCTACGCCGCGATCCGGGGACTGCTCACCCGCGCCGCCGCCGAAGGACTGGTCCCGGCACTCGGACCCCACGCCCTGTCATTCCCCTGATCCCCTGCCGACGGCACGGACGGGGCCGAGGAGCTGATCAAGCCCCTCGGCCCGGATACGCTTCCGGCGCTTCCTTCCGCCCGCCCGCGGGCTACACGTCGAGTTGGTCGGCGACCGCGCGCAGGAGGCCCGCGATCTTCTTGCCGGAGGCCTTTTCGGGGTAGCGGCCCTTCTCCAGCATCGGCGTGATGTTCTCGAGAAGGGTCGTCAGATCCTGCACGATGGAGGCCAGTTCGTCCGGCTTGCGGCGCTGGGCGGCCGCGACGGAGGGGGTCGGGTCCAGGATGGTCACCGAAAGCGCCTGGTCACCGCGCTGGCCGGCGACGACGCCGAACTCCACGCGCTGGCCGGGCTTGAGCACATCTACTCCGGCGGGCAGGACCGAGGAATGAACGAAGACGTCGCCGCCGTCGTCGCGGGAGAGAAAGCCGAAGCCTTTCTCGCTGTTGAACCACTTGACCTTGCCGGTAGGCACGTCTGTCCTCGTCCTCGTACTCGTCGGAAACTGCTCTGAAACTGCACGGGCGCACACTCGGGCCGTTGCACGGGCAACGGTCGGAAACTGCCCCGGATAGCACTACAGCGGGTCGTCGGACCCGCCGGTACCAAGGCTAATGGTCCCGGGGCCGGTGACAAGACGTCGCCGGATTGTTCCTTCGCGCTGGGAACTACCCTGGTCCGGTGCGTGACAAAACCCAACCGAATTCCGCAGAGCCCGGTGACCGGCTGATCCGTGCCGGTGCCATCGTGTTCTTCGTCGGAGCCGTGGCCACACTCGTCACCGTGGCCCCGCTACTCCTCCATACGACGCCTTTTCCGACGTACATGTTCGGCTTGAGCATGCTCATGGGCGTCGGCTTCCTGATCGCCGCGGCGGGGGTGCTGCGGTCCGTCGCCGCGGGACGCCGTCAGGCCCGCGCGATTCAGGCCCGTACGGCCTCCCGGTAATCCCCCCGGTAGTCGCTCAGCCACGCCGGGAACTCCGTCAGGTCGGCCAGCACGACGTCCGCGCCCGCCGCGCGCAACTCCGCCGCGTCGCACGGGCCGGTGGCGACCGCGACGGAGTACGCGTCCGCGGTGCGCGCGCCGCGGACGTCGCCGGTGTGGTCGCCGACGTACACGCTCGCGCCGTGCTCCCGCAGCGCCTGCGCCTTCTGCTCGGCCCACAGGTTGCCGACGACCGCGTCGGCGTCGATGCCCAGGTGGTCCAGATGCAGCTTCGCGTTGGGCTCCCACTTCGCGGTGACGACGACCGCGCGCCCGCCCGCCGCGCGGACCGCCGCGACGGCCTCGCGGGCGCCGGGCATCGCGAGTGTGCCGGTGACGGCGTGCACGGGGTACATCTCGCGGTAGAGGTCGGCGATCGCGGGCACTTGGTCCGCCGGGAACCAGTTGATCAACTCCTCCGCCAGCGGCGGTCCGAGCCGCGTGACGGCCAGGTCGCAGTCGATGTACGTCCCCGTGCGCTCCGAAAGCGCCCGGTAGCAGGCGTGGATGCCGGGGCGGGAGTCGATCAGGGTCATGTCGAGGTCGAAGCCGACGGTCAGCAGGTGGGGAGTCCGGGGGGTCGTCGATGCGATAGGCATATGGACCATTGTGCCCACGTGCCCAGATGCCCATGTGGTGGCCCGTGGCGGCCCGTCGCGCGGGTCAGCGGCGTCGCTGTGAGCGCCACACCAGGTACAGCGCCGAGGCCACGGCCGCGCCCCTGACCACCCACGGCCAGGTCTGCGCGACCGCCTCGTTCATGTGCCCCTTGACGATCGGATCGCCCCAGCGGCCGTCCGTACGGCCCCACAGCCAGACGACACCCGCCGTCACGGCCAGCCCCGGCATGCCGAGCACGGCCCACTTCGACTCGACGAGGCTCAGCCGGCGGGAGGCCCAGGCGATGAGCCAGCCGAGGCCGAGGGCGAACCAGTTGCCGAGGACGGCGCCGACGACGAGGAGGACGGCGGCCAGCAGAAGGAGGGGGTTGCTCCAGTTGCCGGGTCGGGGGAGCCGGCGACGGGGCGCGACGGCGACGTCGGGCTCTTCGACCGGGGCGGGCTTCTCGGCCTTGGGCGACTTGGGCACCTTGGCCGTCTTGGAGGGCCTGGAGGGCTTGGAGGGCTTCGGCCCCGCTTCCTCGACGGCGTCGGATTCGTCCTCGTCGTCGTCCTCGTGCCTCGGTGGTGGCTTGAGCAGTTCGGGGATCTCCACGCCGCCGACGAATCCCGGCACGCTGTCCCCCAGCCCGAACGGGCTGGTGTCCTTGCGCCACCAGTCCGGATCCGCGGAGCTGTCGCCCAGTTCGTGCGTGGGCGCGAGGTGGGGCGGGGAGGGGGCGCCGTCGGCCTCGGTGGGGCGGGGCGCGGGTTTCGGCTCCGCCGGGCGCGGCCTCGGGACGACTCGGCGCAGGCCCTTGGGGCGGTCGTCGGCCTCGCCGGCGCGCTGGGTGGGGACGGCGGCCCAGGTGTCCGTACCGGCCTCGGAGGCACCCTCGCGGGCGGCGGTGACGATGTCGTCCGGGGTGCCGAGGCGGGAGAGGATGCGGCGGACGGCGGCCGGGCTGTCGACGGGGGCCTTCGCCCGGCGTCGGTCGATCTCGTTGCGCAGCTCCGACACGAGTCGCATGCGGGTGGCCGAGGGCAGCTGGCGCTGCTGGGCCAGGTCTCCGACGCGGCTCAGATAGTCGAATACGAGCTGGTCGCTCTCAATCCCCACGAAGTCCCCTCCGGGGCGCGCACGTTGTAAACCCCGCGGCCACGACGGTACCGCGTACACCCCGAGTTCCTCGCCCCCGCCGCCCGCACCGGTGGCTCCGCCCCCAGACCCAGTTCCCCGCGCCCCTGAAGGGGCGCCGGGGCGCAGCCCCGTGCCTCAGGGACGCGGGGAACTGCGCGATCAGCCCCCACCGGCCGTCAGCCGTACAACACACCCGGGGTCCGGGGCGTGGCCCCGGGGATGGGACGGGTAGGGGCGGCGGGGGCGAGAAACCACTACCGTTGAGCGGATGAGCACAGAGGAGCACCCCACGCCGGACCGAACCCCGGACCCCGCCCCGCAGGGCACCGCTCCGCGCTCCCTCGCGGAAGCCCTCCGCGCCCGGGACGACGCCTCCCTGTCGGCCCTCCTCCGCACCCGCCCCGACCTCATCACCCCCGTCCCCACGGACCTCACCCAGCTCGCCACCCGCGCCGGCACCCGGGCCTCGGTGGTCCGCGCCCTGGAGCGCCTGGACCGGTTCGCGCTCCAGACCGCGGAGGCCCTCGCCGTCGCGTCGGAACCGGCGGCGCACGACGAACTGCTCGCGCTGCTGGCGGGCGACGACAACGACCCGGCGGTCACGGCGGCGTTCCCGCGCGCTCTGGGGACGCTCCGCGAGCAGGCCCTGGTGTGGGGCCCCGACGACCGCCTGCGCCTCGTACGGACGGCGCGTGAGCTGCTCGCGCCGTCCCCCCAGCACCCGTCCCCCACCGGCCTGGGCCCGACCGTCGCCGAAGCCACGGCCGGCATGTCCCCGGGGCGCATCCAGGAGATCGTGGCCGAGGCCGGACTGCCGACCACCCACGACTCCGTCTCCGCCGTCGCCTCGCTCACCGCACTGTTCACCGACCGGGCCCGGATGTCGGCGCTCCTCGACACCGCCCCGGCCGAGGCGGTGGACGTGCTGTCCCGGCTGGTGTGGGGGCCGCCGTACGGCCAGGTGACCGCCGACCCGGCACGCCATCTGCGCTGGCTGATCGACCGCGGGCTGCTGCTGCCGACGGCGCCCGGCACGGTCGTACTGCCCCGGGAGGTCGCCCTGCATCTGCGGGCCGGCCGCGCGCACCGGGCGACGGAACCGGTGGCCCCGGCGGTCGAGTCCGCGCGGACGCACCGTCCACAGGTTGTGGACAGTGCGGCGGCGGGCCAGGCGTACACGGCGCTCGCCACCGTCGAGGAGCTGCTGAAGGACTGGCACGAGGGCGGGCCCGTCGTACTGCGCGCCGGTGGGATCAGCGTGCGGGACCTGAAGCGGACGGCGGTGGCGCTGGACGTCGCGGAGCCGGTGGCCGCGTTCTGGGTCGAGCTCGCCTACGCGGCGGGACTGCTGGCCTCGGACGGGGAGGCCGACGAACGGTACGCGGCCACGCCCGCCTATGACGAGTGGCTGGAGAGGCCCGCCGCCGAACGGTGGGCCATGCTCGCCTCCGCGTGGCTGGCCGCGACCCGTACGGCGGGCCTGATCGGCGGGCGGGACACGAAGGACCGTACGTTGTCGGCGCTGGGCCCCGGCCTCGACCGCTCGGCGGCCCCCGAGGTCCGCCACCGCGTCCTCACCCTCCTCGCCACCCTGCCCGAGGGCGCCGCCGCCACCCCGGACTCGGTCCTCGCCCACCTCCAGTGGGAGCGTCCGCTGCGCGGGGACCGGAGCGCGGCCGAGGATCTGCGGACCCGGCTCGCCCGGTGGACGCTGTCCGAGTCGGAGCTGCTGGGAGTCACCGGCCGGGGCGCCCTCTCGGCGCAGGGGCGGGCGCTGCTGGGGCTGCCGTCGGCGAGCGTGCGCGAGACCGGAACGCGCGCCCCGTCAGGTCCCGGCGACAAGCTCCCCGCGCACAAGCACCACCGCCCCGCCGTCGAGGCCCCCCTCTCCGAAACCCCGCTCTCCCCGGCCGAGCAGGCCGCTGCCGCCGACCGTGCCGCCCGGCTCCTCGCCCCGCTGCTGCCCGAGCCCCTGGACCACGTCCTCCTCCAGGCGGACCTGACGGCCGTCGCCCCCGGCCCGCTGGAGCGGCCCCTCGCCGACACGCTCGGCGTGCTCGCGGACATCGAGTCGAAGGGCGGGGCGACGGTCTACCGGTTCACCCCGGGGTCGGTACGGCGCGCTCTGGACGCGGGCCGGTCGGCCTCGGACCTGCACGCGTTCCTCGCAGCCCACTCCCGCACGCCCGTCCCACAGCCGCTCGCCTATCTGATCGACGACGTGGCCCGCCGGCACGGCCATCTGCGGATCGGGGCGGCCTCGGCGTACGTCCGCTGCGACGACGACGCGGTGCTGAGCGAGATCCTTGCCGACAAGCGCTCGCAGGGACTGCGGCTGCGCCGCCTCGCACCCACCGTGCTCGCGGCGCAGGCCGACCCGGCGGCGCTGTTGGAGGGCTTGCGCTCGATGGGCTTCGCGCCCGCCGCGGAGTCCGCCGAGGGCGATGTGCTGATCACCCGCGCGCACGCCCACCGCACCCCGCCACGCTCCGCCCCCGTGCCGGTCCCGGACGGTCCGCCGGTGCCCGACGCCACGCTCCTCGGTGCCGCGATCCGCGCCATCCGCGCCGGTGACCTGGCCTCCACGACCCCGCGCAAGGACACCCAGACACCGGCGCCGGGCAACGGCGAGCTGCCGCGCACCAGCTCCGCCGAGACCCTCGCCACCGTGCAGGCCGCCGTCATGACCGGTGAGGCGGTGTGGATCGGGTATGTGAACGCCGAGGGCGCCGCCAGCCAGCGCGTCATCGCCCCGATCCGGGTGGAGGGCGGCTTCGTGACGGCGTACGACCACACCGCGGACGAGGTCCGCACCTATCCGTTGCACCGCGTGACGGGGGTCGCCGAGCTCGCCGACGACCAGCCGTGATCACCTCCCCTTGAGGCACACTGGACGTTTGGCCGGTCATCCGCGCGGGGTGACGGCACGCAGAAAGGGACGGGTGTGAACGGACCCCTCATCGTTCAGAGCGACAAGACCCTGCTCCTGGAAGTCGACCACGAGCAGGCCGACGCCTGCCGTCGCGCCATCGCGCCGTTCGCCGAGCTGGAGCGCGCGCCCGAGCACATCCACACCTACCGGGTGACGCCGCTCGGCCTGTGGAACGCGCGTGCCGCGGGCCACGACGCCGAGCAGGTCGTCGACGCGCTCGTCGAATTCAGCCGCTACCCCGTGCCGCACGCGCTGCTCGTCGACATCGCCGAGACGATGGACCGTTACGGGCGTCTCACCCTCAGCAAGCACCCGGCCCACGGGCTGGTCCTGACCACCACCGACCGGCCCGTCCTGGAGGAGATCCTGCGGTCGAAGCGGGTCATCCCGCTCGTCGGCAACCGGATCGACCCGGACACCGTGGCCGTGCACCCCTCCGAGCGCGGGCAGATCAAGCAGACGCTGCTGAAGCTGGGCTGGCCGGCCGAGGACCTCGCCGGGTACGTCGACGGGGAGGCGCACCCGATCGAGCTGGCCGAGGACGGCTGGGCGCTGCGGCCGTACCAGAAGCAGGCCGTGGAGAACTTCTGGCACGGCGGATCGGGCGTTGTGGTCCTGCCCTGTGGAGCCGGGAAGACGCTCGTCGGCGCCGGGTCCATGGCGCAGGCCAAGGCCACCACGCTCATCCTCGTCACCAACACCGTCTCCGCCCGGCAGTGGAAGCACGAGCTGGTGAAGCGGACCTCGCTGACCGAGGACGAGATCGGCGAGTACAGCGGGACGAGGAAGGAGATCCGCCCGGTCACCATCGCCACCTACCAGGTGCTGACGACCAAGCGGAAGGGCGTCTATCCCCACCTGGAGCTGTTCGACTCCCGGGACTGGGGACTCATCGTCTACGACGAGGTGCACCTGCTGCCCGCGCCCGTCTTCAAGTTCACGGCCGATCTCCAGGCACGACGGCGGCTGGGCCTGACCGCGACCCTGGTCCGCGAGGACGGGCGCGAGTCGGACGTCTTCTCGCTCATCGGGCCCAAGCGGTTCGACGCGCCCTGGAAGGAGATCGAGGCGCAGGGGTACATCGCGCCCGCCGACTGTGTCGAGGTCCGCGTCAACCTCACCGACGCCGAGCGGCTCGCGTACGCCACCGCCGAGACCGAGGAGAAGTACCGCTACTGCGCGACGACCGCGACGAAGCGCAAGGTGACCGAGGCGCTGGTACGGAAGTTCGCGGGGCAGCAGATCCTCGTGATCGGCCAGTACATCGACCAACTCGACGAGCTGGGCGAGCACTTGAACGCGCCCGTCATCAAGGGCGAGACCAGCAACGCGCAGCGGGAGAAGCTGTTCGACGCCTTCCGGGAGGGCGAGATCAGCGTGCTCGTCGTGTCGAAGGTCGCCAACTTCTCCATCGACCTGCCGGAGGCGACCGTCGCCATCCAGGTGTCGGGCACCTTCGGCTCGCGCCAGGAGGAGGCCCAGCGCCTCGGCCGCGTGCTGCGCCCGAAGGCCGACGGCCACCAGGCGCACTTCTACTCCGTCGTCGCCCGCGACACCATCGACCAGGACTTCGCCGCCCATCGGCAGCGGTTCCTGGCGGAGCAGGGGTACGCCTACCGGATCGTCGACGCGGACGAGCTCCTGGCCGACAACTGAGCCAGCAGTACCAACCCCAGCAGGGGGTACGGCGAGGCGAACGGCTGCTGCCACCAGGGCAGGCGAAGGTCCAGATCGCCCTGGTGCGGGACCAGCCAGAGGGTGCGGGCCGCGAAGACCACGGCGGTGGCGGCGGCCGGGCGCGGGCCGTGTTCGGCGTACAGCACGGCGATCAGCGGGACGCACCACACCCAGTGGTGCGACCAGCTGATGGGTGAGATCAGCAGGGCCGCGAGGGCGGTGACGAGGACGCCCTGGCGGTCGGTGCGCGCGCGGCGGGCCAGCCGCAGTCCCGCCGCCGCGACGGCCAGCGCGGGTACGGCCCACAGCAAGCCCGGTGCCGGGTCCCCCAGCGCCCGCGCGATCAGCCCCTGCAGCGACTGGTTGTCGACGATCCACACCTTGCCGACGCGGCCGGTCTCGTAGAGCCGCCGGGTCCAGAAGTCGACGCTCGCGGCGGGAAGGGCCAGCGCTCCCAGGAGTACGGTCCCGGCGAAGGCCGCCAGGGCGGTGGCCGCTTCCCGTCGCCGGCCCCTGAGCAGCAGATACGCCACGAAGACGGCGGGGGTCAGTTTCACCCCGGCCGCGATGCCGAGGGCGATGCCCTTGCCGGGGGCGCCGGGCGGCCGTGTCAGGTCCCAGAGGATCAGGCAGGCGACGGCGAGGTTGATCTGGCCGAAGAGCACGGTCTGGAAGACGGGTTCGAGCCACAGGGCGAGCGCGGTGGCGGCGCAGAGCGCGGGCAGCCGCGTCGGCAGGCCCGCGAGACGGCAGGAGAGCCGGACCAGCACGGCCAGCAGGGCCACGTTCCCGGCGACGCAGGCCGCCTTGAGGACGGACAGCGGGAGCCAGGCCAGCGGGACGAAGAGGACCGCCGCGAAGGGCGGGTACGTGGCGGGCAGCTGCCACTCGGTGACGGTGAACCCGTAGAGATCCGTGCCGTGGACGACGGCCGCACCCTCGGCCCGGTAGACGAGCGCGTCGGCCATCGGGGTGCGCCGGAGAAGACACAGCGCGGCGAAGACGGTGAGGGAAGCGGCAAGCAGGAGGAGGGGCAGAAGAGACGCGGGGAAGCGGGAGGAGAAACGGGGGACGGAGAACGGGAGAACTTCGTCGAGTGAGCGATCGGTCACGTTCCGCTGAAGCACGGAGTGACCCTAGTGCCGGGACGGTTCACCCCGGCGGACGGCTCACCGGCGTCGTACGCCCGCCTCCTCCTCGTACTCCCCGAGGAGCACCACGCCGAACGCCGCGCCCACGAAGACCTTGACGGCATGCAGGGCGTCGCCGACACGGTGGCGGTGGTGGACGGCGGAGAAGGCGGTCGCGCCACGAGCGGCGGGACCGCGCTGGGAAGGGCCTGGGGTGAAGGTTGCTGCGCTCATGTATCCATGATGGAATGCGCGCCCCCTTATGGCGTCGGCCTATGGACCGAACCTCGGCGACCCCTCGTACGCCTCCAGGCCTCTGTGTGTACGCCTCACGACGGACGGCGACCCCTAGGGATATGGGGGTCGCATCCCTGATACCGCGTATGACGCCGCGAACGGTGCCGCGAGCCGTCCGCGAAAAAGGGTTGGCCCGGACCTCCTCCCCTGACCTAGAATCTCCGCTCTTGCCCGCCTCCCTCGACGGAGTGCCGCTGCCCGGACGGAAACCGGACGGCATCCAACGGCTCGACCGCCGTACCCACTCACACGCAGCAGGTCTTCCGGAGGCACCACGTTGTCCACCCCACCCGCCCAGGACCCCCTCTCCCGCGAGCGTGCCCACCTCGGCTCGTCCCGCGCGGCACTGCGCGCGATGCGCGAGGACGTGGAGAACCTCGACATCACGGACGTCACCGCGAACTGGGTGAACGCCGCGGTCCTCCAGCACCAGATCGACGAGCGGATCAAGGCCCTCGCCGACCTCAGCCACACCCCGCTGTTCTTCGGCCGCCTCGACTATCTGCACGCGCCCGGCGCCGACAAGGCGGAGGGCGCGGAGGGCGAGCGTTTCTACATCGGGCGCCGGCATGTGCACGACGCCGAGGGCGACCCGATGGTCATCGACTGGCGCGCCCCGGTGTCGCAGCCGTTCTACCGGGCCTCGAAGAAGGACCCGATGGACGTCGGACTGCGCCGCCGCTTCGGGTACACCAGCGGCGACCTCACGGCGTACGAGGACGAGCACCTGTCCGACCCCTCCGAGGCCGCGGCGACCAGCAAGCTGCTCCAGCAGGAGATCGAGCGCCCGCGCGTGGGCCCGATGCGGGACATCGTGGCGACCATCCAGCCGGAGCAGGACGAGATCGTACGGGCGGGTCTCGCGGGCTCCGTCTGTGTGCAGGGCGGCCCCGGCACCGGGAAGACGGCCGTCGGCCTGCACCGCGTCGCCTACCTCCTGTACGCCCACCGGGAGCGGCTGGCCCGCACCGGCACCCTGGTCATCGGGCCGAACAAGTCCTTCCTGCACTACATCGAGCAGGTGCTGCCCGCGCTGGGCGAGCTCGAGGTCAAGCAGGCGACGGTCGACGACCTCGTCGCGCATGTGGAGGTACGCGGGACGGACGACGCGACCGCCGCCGTCGTCAAGGGCGACGCCCGGATGGCCGAGGTGCTGCGCCGGGCCGTCCGCTCGCATGTGACGCTCCCGACCGAGGGCGTCGTGGTCGTGCGCGGGTCGCGGCGCTGGCGTGTCCCGGCGTACGAACTCGAGACGATCGTCGGGGAGTTGCTGGACCGCGACATCCGGTACGGCGCCGCCCGCGAGGCCCTTCCGCAGCGGATCGCGCACGCCGTGCTGGTCCAGATGGAACGCTCGGGCGAGGCACCGGACGACCGGGTGCAGGACGCCGTGGCCCGCAACACCGCGGTGAAGGCGGCCGTCAAGGCGATCTGGCCGCCGGTCGACCCCGCCAAGCTGGTCCTTCGCCTGCTCACCGACGCCGACTTCCTGGCCGTCCACGCGGACGGCATCCTCGACGAGGACGAACAGAAGGAGATCCTCTGGTCGAAGCCGGTGCGGTCGGTGAAGTCGGCCAAGTGGTCGCCCGCCGACGCCGTGCTGATCGACGAGGCCACCGATCTCGTCCAGCGCACCCACTCCCTCGGCCATGTCGTGCTCGACGAGGCGCAGGATCTGTCGCCGATGCAGTACCGGGCGGTGGGGCGGCGCTGCACGACGGGTTCGGCGACCGTGCTCGGTGATCTCGCGCAGGGCACGACCCCCTGGGCGACGCGGAGTTGGGACGAGGCGCTCGCGCACCTCGGCAAGGGGGAAGCGGTGATCGAGGAGCTGACCGCCGGTTTCCGCGTCCCCACCGACGTCATCGCCTACGCCTCCCGGCTGCTGCCGCACATCGCGCCGGGCCTGACCCCGGTGGCGTCGGTCCGTGAGAACCCGGGCTTCTTCGAGGTGCGGCCGACGACCGTCGACGAGCAGGTCGTGGACGCCTGCGAGGAGTTGCTGCGCAACGAGGGTTCGGTCGGCCTCATCGCCGCCGACGCCCGGATCCCGGCGCTGACCGAGGTGCTGGCGGCGGCGGGCCTGACGTACCTGGGCCCCGGCGAGGAGACGACGGCTCAGACCCGGCTCACCCTTGTCCCCGCCTCCCTGGCCAAGGGCCTGGAGTACGACTACGTGGTCCTGGACGAGCCGCAGGCCGTGGTCGACGGCGAGCCGGACGAACGGACCGGGCTGCGCCGCCTGTACGTGGCCCTGACCCGAGCGGTCTCGGGCCTGACCGTCACCCACGCGGCCCCGCTGCCGCAGCAACTGGCCTAGGGCCTGCCCTTTGCCGGCCGCTACGCGTCCAGGGCCTGCCGCCACTCCCGTACGGCCGCCACCGCCACCGGCCCGTCCCATCCGCCGGGCCGGGCCGCTCCACCGATGTGGAAGGCGTCGATCCGCGCGGCCCTCAGCCGAGGAACATGATCGAGACGCAGCCCGCCGCCCACCATGATCCGGGGCTCGTAACCGGGTTCGGTGCGGCGGGCGGCCTCGGCGAGGAGGGTCGGGAAACCGTCGTCCACGCCGTCCGGGGAACCCGCCGTGAGGTACGCGTCCAGGCCCGGCAGGTCCGCGAGCTGCTTGCGCAGGGAGTCGCGGTCGGCGGCGCGGTCGATCGCGCGGTGGAACGTCCAGGGGCAGCCGTCCAGTTCCGCGACGATCCGCTCCACGGCGGACAGGTCGGGACCGCCGTGCTCGTCGAGGAAACCGAGCACGAACTCGTCCGCTCCGGCGGCCCGCATCTCCCCCGCGAGCCGTACGAGCGCGTCGACGTCCTTGGCGCCGCCCGCCGCGAAGCCGTCCGCCCGCCTCAGCATCACGCGCAGCGAGATGTCGACGGCGGCGCGGATACCGACGAAGGTCTCCACCGCCGGGGTGAGCCCGTCGGCGGCCATGTCGGTGACCAGCTCCAGCCGGTCGGCGCCTCCGGCCTGGGCGGCGACCGCGTCCTCCACGCCGAGGGCGATCACCTCCAGAACTGCACGCTTGCGCTCGCTCATGGGGCCTCTTCCTCTGGGGCGGCTACAGGTCTAGTCCAATCTCAGGGTACGCCGCGCCGACCGACCCCCGCGAGAAGGCCTCGCCCTTTACCGGGACACATCATCGGGGCTCCGCCCCGAATCCCCGTCCACCCGAATGCGTTCACCTGCGGGACGGCGGTGGCTCGTCGCGCAGTTCCCCGCGCCCCCAAGACGGGGCTCCGCCCCGAATCCCCCGCCCACCCGAATCCGTTCGCCTGCGAGACGGCGGTGGCCGGTCGCGCAGTTCCCCGCGCCCCCAGGCGGGGCTCCGCCCCGATGCCCCGCCCTCGCCGTGTGCTTTGGCTGCGGGACGGTGGGGGCTTGTCGCGCAGTTCCCCGCGCCCCTGGAAGCCTCAGTTTGGTCGGCGTTCGAGGGGTCCCTGTTCTCGGGGGCGACACCCCACCACTCCTCCGGCCCGCATCATTCAGCCCGTCCGGCGTTTGAGGACGAGGCCGTTCAGGCCGAGGGGGGCCGGGGCGCAGCCCCGTGGCCCAGGGGCGCGGGGAACTGCGCGATCGGCCCCCACCGGCCCGCAGCCGACAAACCCACCCGGGGGTCTGGAAAACGCTGGGCGCAATCGTGGCGACGCGTCAGCCGAAGATGTTCAGGTCCCGCTCGGCCGCCCCGGCCAACTCGTACCCCGTGCCGGAAACAGGACGTCCGGCGTACAGCCGGATCAGTGTCGGAGCGTCGCCGATGTAGCGCGCCGGCGGCCGATCCCCCGCCACGCCCCCCAACCGCAACGGCTCGTCCAGATCGTCGAGGTCGGCGTGCACAGGGACATGCCCCCTCTCACGGCTGACGCGCGCGAGCAAGGTCAACGCGTACGGAAGCCCCGCCCCCGCATACGCCCCCGGCTCCCCGAACGCCTCACGCACATCCCCCGCATGCACCCACTCCCCGAGCGCGACCCCGTCCAGCACCCCACCCGCCTCGGCGATAACCACCCCCGCCTCACTCATCCCCCGCTCCAGCTCGTCCACGATCTCCGCCACGGACCAGCCGGTCCGCTCGGCGATGTCACGATCGTTCGCCTCGGGCGAGAACACCCCCTCCTCGAACCGGCTCTCCACCACCCGGGTCAGCGCGGCCCCGCAGTGCGCGAGCACATCCCGCACGGTCCACCCGGGACACGCGGTCGGCAGCCCGAAGTCCTCCCCCGGCCGGGCCCGCAGCAGCGGTATCAGCGCGTCGCGCTCGACGGTCAGCAGCCGCCCCGGCAGCCCGGGATCCCTCGCCTCGTACACGTCAGCAGGAGTCGTCATGCCCTCCACGCTAGGGGCCAAGCAGCCCAAGCGGGAGAATCGACGCATGCCCGACCTCGACGCGCTGCGCACCCGCTGGTCCCATGCCCTCGACGGCGCCCGCTCCCCCGGCGGCCCCGACCCCGTCCCGTACGCGGACAACCTCCTCGCCCGCTGGCAGGAGCCACAGCGCCGCTACCACACCCTCGCGCACCTCACCGCGGTCCTCGACCACATCGACGTACTGGAGGAGTACGCGGACGACCCCGCCCTCGTCCGCCTCGCCGCCTGGTTCCACGACGCCGTCTACCTCCCCGACCGTTCCGAGAACGAGGAGCGCTCCGCCCGCCTCGCCGAACGGGCCCTCCCCGAGGCCGGGGTGAGGGAAGACGAAACAGCCGAGGTCGTGCGTCTTGTCCGGCTCACCGTCACCCACGCCCCGACCGACGACGACCGCAACGGCCAGGTCCTCTGCGACGCCGACCTCGCGATCCTCGCCTCGCTCCCCGACACCTACGCCGCCTACGCCGCCGCCGTCCGCGAGGAGTACGCCTTCGTCCCGGACGAGGCGTTCCGGGCGGGCCGGGCGGCCGTGCTGCGTCAACTCCTCGACCTGCCACGGCTGTTCAGGACGCCGTACGGAACACGGGAGTGGGAGGAGCGGGCCCGGGAGAACCTCCGGCGCGAGCTCGCCCACCTCACCGAAGCCACCCCGGACTCACCGAACCCACCCCGGAAGGCCGCCAAGTGAGCCGCCCCGGTCGGCCGCCCGGCCCCCGCATGCCCCTCGCCGTCCACATCCTCGCCCTCTCCGTCTTCGCCCTCGGGACCAGCGAGTTCATGCTCTCGGGACTCCTGCCGCCCATCGCCGACGACATGGGTGTCACGATTCCGCAGGCGGGTCTGCTCATATCGGCGTTCGCCATAGGCATGGTCGTCGGCGCGCCGCTGCTCGCCGTGGCCACCCTCCGCCTCCCCCGCCGTACCACCCTCGTCTCGCTCATCGCCGTCTTCGGGCTCGGCCAGATCGCCGGCGCGCTGGCGCCGACGTACGCCGTGCTCTTCGCCTCCAGGATCGTCAGCGCCCTCGCCTGTGCGGGCTTCTGGGCGGTGGGCGCGGCGGTGGCGATCGCGATGGTCCCGGTGACCGCCCGGGCCCGCGCGCTCGCGGTGATGATCGGCGGTCTGTCGATCGCGAACGTGCTCGGGGTCCCGGCCGGTGCCTTCCTCGGCGAGCATCTCGGCTGGCGGTCCGCGTTCTGGGCGGTCGGCGCGGCCTCCGCGATCGCCCTGGTCGGGGTCGTCACCCTCATCCCCCGCATCCCGCTCCCCGACGAGAAGCCGCAGCTCAGGCGGGAAGTCTCCATCTACCGTGACGCGCAGGTCCGGCTCACCGTCGCTCTCGTGATGCTCGCCGCGGGCGGCGTCTTCTGCACGTTCAGCTATCTCTCGCCGCTGCTCACGGATGTCGCCGGGCTCGACAAGGGCTGGGTGCCGAGCGTGCTCGCGCTCTTCGGGGTCGGGGCGCTGATCGGTACGACGATCGGCGGGCGGGTCGCCGACGCGCACCTCTTCGGGGTGCTCCTCTCCGGCACCGCGGCCTCGACCACCGTTCTCGTGGCGCTCGCGCTCCTGGGGCAGTACGCGGTCGCGGCCGTGGTTCTCTCCTTCCTCCTCGGCGTCACCTGCTTCTTCACCGCCCCGGCGCTCAATGCCCGGCTCTTCAACCTCGCCGGGGCCGCCCCCACCCTGGCCGGTGCCACCACCACGGCCGCCTTCAACCTCGGCAACACCGGCGGCCCCTGGGTCGGCGGCACGGTCATCGACGCGGGTCTCGGCTACCCGGCGACGGCCTGGGCGGGCGCGGCCATGACGGTGACGGGCCTGGGGGTGGCCGCGGTCTCGCTGCGCCTCCAGCGCCGTACCCGGGCCTCCCGCGTGGTGGTGTCCATGAACAAGAAGGCCGAAAAGGCCGACAGGACCAACAATCCAGTACGTAACGACGTCTGACCGCGCCTATCCTCAGCCGCATGCGATCCATGGGTGGGGACCAGGTGGAGGAAGCCGTCGCGGGGGCCGTCGCGCTGTTGCGGGCGGTGGCCGGGCGGGACTGGGACGGCGTCGGGGCGGGCCGTCTCGAGTGGAGCTGCCGCAGGACCGCCGAGCACATCGCGGACGATCTCCTCGCGTACGCGGGCCAGTTGGCGGGGCGGGCCACCACGGCGTACGTGCCCTTCGAGATCACCTTGGACGACGGTACCGACAACGCGGGCGTCGTCGACGTGATCGAGACGACCGGCGCCCTGCTCGCCGCCGCCGTGCGCACCACGCCGCGCGAGGTGCGTGCCTTCCACCCGTACCCGTTCCGCAGCGCGAACCGCGAGGGCTTCGCCGCGATGGGTGTCACCGAAGTGCTGCTGCACACGCATGACATCGCGCAGGGCCTCGGGGTCGCCTACGAGCCGCCGGCCGAGCTCTGCGCGGACGTCCTCACCCGGATCTTTCCGCACGTCAGGCCGGGGTCCGACCCGTGGCCCACCCTCCTGTGGGCGACCGGCCGCGGCGAGCTGCCCGGTCGCGCCCCGCTCACCGAGTGGCGCTGGAGCAACAACCTGGTGATCGAGGCCGGACGGCTCACGCTCCAAGGCGTCACCCCGGCGGCCGCCGCCGATCTGCGCGCGGGTGGCACCGGCGGCTTCGAGTGGATCGAGGGCGGACCCTTCGACGGCACGCGGGACGCCGCCGGAATGGTCCTGAAGGCCTACGAGAGCGGGGTGCACCGCCCGGAGTGGGGCATGTTCGTGCTCGTACGGACCGAGGACGGCCGGGCGGTCGGCGCGATGGGCTTCCACGGCGCCCCCGACGAGGACGGCCGCGCGGAAGTCGGCTACGACCTCGCCGAGAACGCCCGCGGCCTCGGCTACGCGACCGAGGCCCTGCGCGCCCTGGCCGCCTGGGCCCTCGCCCACGACGAGCTCGACATCCTCTTCGCGGCCATAGAGCGGACCAACGCGCCCTCCCAGCGGGTCATCGCGCGCGCCGGATTCACCCGGGTGAGCGAGGACGAGCAGGAGTACGCGTACGAGCTGCGCGCGCAGGATCCCTCGCTGCGGGTGTACGCCCGTACGGACTGACCTCCGCCCACCGCGGTGGGCGGACCGGTCCTCCTACCGACCGACGTACTTGCGCCGGCGCAGCCCCGCCCCGTACAGCAGCCGCACCACCTCGCGGCTGCTGACCTCCACCGCCCCGGCGCGCACGGCGTCCGCGTACCGGTGGGAGGGCAGGTCGTAGTGATCGCGCTCGAAGGCGCGCGGAGGCACGCCCAAGTCCGCGGCGAACAGGTGCAGTTCGTCGTACGAGACGTCACTGACCAGGTGGGACCAGAGCCGCCCGTGCCCCGGCCAGGCGGGCGGGTCGATGTAGACGGTCACGAAGACGGCGTCTCGCCGGTCGCCGACCCCAGGCATCCCACGGACGCGACCTTCACGCCCGCCTTGTGGCAGACCCAGTGCGGGTCGGGCCCGAGCTCCGGCTCGACGTCGAGGGCGTGCGGGTCGCCCGAGCCGCAGACCGGACACAACGGCCACCGCCCGTACCGCTCCAGCAACGCGTCCTGTACGTCCTGGGCGACGAGCCCGGCCACATAGCCGACGCCCTCCGGCCACTGTTCGACCCACCATCGGCGCTGGACCACCGAGTCCTCGACGAGCGAGACGACATCCGCCTCGGCGACCTCACGCGCGACGAGATCGGCGAGAACGAGGGCGCGCGCCGCGTGCAACGCCTGCTCCAAGGGGCTGACGGGATCGCTGGTGGGGTCCATGCACCCATTGTGCGCACCCTTGACCGCATACCCCAGCAGAAAATATCTTTCACAAGTGACCCACAACGTGAAGGAAATTTTCGCCGGTGAGGCTCCGCCCGCTCCCGCCGCCCTCGCGGCCAAGGTGCGGACGCTTGCCCCGTCGATGACCCGCTCCATGCAACGGGTCGCCGAAGCCGTCGCCGGCGACCCGGCCGGCTGCGCGGCCCTCACGGTCACCGGCCTCGCCGAGCTCACCGGCACCAGCGAGGCCACGGTCGTGCGGACCGCCCGTCTGCTGGGCTATCCCGGCTACCGCGACCTGCGCCTCGCGCTCGCCGGCCTCGCCGCCCAGCAGCAGTCGGGCCGCGCCCCCGCCGTCACCGCGGACATCGCGGTCGACGACCCCATCGCGGACGTCGTCGCGAAACTGGCGTACGACGAGCAGCAGACCCTGGCCGACACCGCGGCGGGGCTCGACACGGTCCAGTTGGGCGCGGCCGTCACCGCGCTCGCCGCCGCCCGCCGGATCGACATCTACGGCGTCGGCGCGTCCGGCCTCGTCGCCCAGGACCTGGCCCAGAAGCTGCTGCGCATCGGACTCATAGCCCACCCGCACAGCGATCCGCACCTCGCCGTCACCAACGCGGTGCAGCTGCGGGCCAAGGACGTGGCGATCGCGATCACCCACTCCGGCTCGACGGGCGACGTCATCGAGCCACTGCGGGTCGCCTTCGAACGCGGGGCGACGACGGTCGCGATCACCGGCCGCCCGGACGGGCCCGTCACGCAGTACGCCGATCACATACTCACCACGTCCACGGCCCGCGAGAGCGAGTTGCGTCCCGCGGCGATGTCGTCGCGCACCAGCCAGTTGCTGGTGGTGGACTGTCTGTTCGTGGGGGTCGCCCAGCGGACGTACGAGACGGCGGCGCCGGCGCTGTCCGCGTCGTACGAGGCGCTGGCGCACCGCCACAGCCCTCGTGGCCGTATGCGGTAACGCTCCGCTGGGAGCCTGTAAGAACTGGATGCCGTCGTCACTCTGCGGGCCCGTTGTGGCTGGTCGCGCAGTTCCCCGCGCCCCTGAGGGGCGCGCCTTCACCACCCAGCACTGGAAAGAGCCGTTCGTCATGACCTCCTCCACCGCCGACGCCTCCTCCAACCACCGCTCCCTGCGGGCCGAGTTGGAGACGTTGACCACTGAGGCGTTCCGTCCCGAGCTGTCCGAGATCGACCGGCTGTCGACGCTGGAGATCGCGAAGATCATGAACGCCGAGGACGCGACCGTGCCGACGGCCGTCGCGACCCAGCTGCCCCGTATCGCCGCCGCGATCGACGCCGTGGCCGAGCGCATGTCCCGCGGCGGCCGGCTGGTCTACGCGGGCGCGGGCACCGCGGGACGCCTCGGCGTGCTGGACGCCTCCGAGTGTCCGCCCACCTTCAACACCGACCCGTCCGAGGTCGTGGGCCTGATCGCGGGCGGCCCGAGCGCCATGGTCACCTCGGTCGAGGGCGCCGAGGACTCCAAGGAGCTGGCCGAGGCCGACCTGAAGGAGCTCTCCCTGACCCCCGACGACACGGTGGTCGGCGTCTCCGCCTCCGGCCGCACCCCGTACGCCGTCGGCGCGGTCGAACACGCCCGCGCACGCGGCGCGTTGACGATCGGCCTGTCCTGCAACGCGCACAGCGCGCTGGCCGCCGCGGCCGAGCACGGCATCGAGATCGTCGTCGGGCCCGAGCTGCTGACCGGCTCGACCCGCCTCAAGGCGGGCACGGCGCAGAAACTCGTCCTGAACATGCTCTCGACGATCACGATGATCCGTCTCGGCAAGACGTACGGGAACCTGATGGTCGACGTCCGCGCCTCGAACGAGAAGCTGCGGGCCCGCTCCCGCCGTATCGTCGCCCTCGCGACCGGCGCCTCGGACGAGGAGATCGAACAGGCCCTCGCGGCCACCGACGGCGAGGTGAAGAACGCCATCCTCACCATCCTCGGCGGCGTGGACGGGCCCACGGCGGCCCGCCTTCTGGAGGAGAGCGACGGCCATCTGCGCGCGGCGCTCGCCGCATCGACGGGCTGACCAGCACCCTCGTGGAGTGCGCACAACGAACGACCTCACCCCCCATGCCGCCACCGCCGCCGCGATCCTCCCCCTGGTCGGCGGCGCCGCGAACGTCACCTCCGTCGCCCACTGCATGACCCGCCTGCGCCTGGGCCTGCGGGACCGGACCCTCGTACGCGAGGACGCTCTCAGGTCCCTGCCCGCCGTACTGGGCGTGGTCACGGACGACGACAGCTACCAGATCGTCCTGGGGCCGGGCACGGTCGCACGGGTGACCCCCGAGTTCGAGGCGCTCGTCGCCGGCACGGCCGGTGCCCTGGTCACCGGCACGGCCGACGCGCTGGCCGCACGCGGCGCCGAGTGGAAGGCGGCCCGGCAACAGCGCAACGCGACCCCCCTCAAACTCCTCCTGCGCCGGATCGCGAACATCTTCGTCCCCCTGATCCCCGCCCTGATCGGCTGCGGAGTCATCGCGGGCCTGGGCGGCCTGCTGGTCAATCTGGGGTGGCTCCCCTCCCTCACCCCCGCCCTCGCGGCGATCGCCTCCGGCTTCATGGCCCTGATCGCGGTGTTCGTCGGCCACAACACGGCGAAGGAGTTCGGCGGCACCCCGGTCCTGGGCGGGGCGGTGGCGGCGATCGTCGTGTACGCGGGGGTCGCGAAGGTGACGGCCTTCGGCATGACCCTGGCGCCGGGGCAGGGCGGGGTACTCGGCGCACTGGCCGCCGCGCTCCTGGGAACGTACGTGGAGAAGTGGTGCCGCCGCTGGGTTCCCGAAGCCCTCGACGTCCTCGTCACCCCCACCCTCACCGTCCTGATCACCGGCCTGGTGACGCTCTACGTCCTGATGTACACGGCAGGCGAGCTGTCGACGGCCGTCGGGACGGGCGCGAACTGGCTCCTCGACCACACGGGCGTCTTCGCGGGCCTGGTCCTGGGCGGCCTCTTCCTCCCCCTGGTGATGTTGGGCCTGCACCAGGCCCTGATCCCGCTGCACACCACCCTCATCCAGCAGCAGGGCTACACGGTCCTGCTCCCCGTCCTGGCGATGGCGGGCGCCGGGCAGGTCGGCGCGGCACTCGCGGTCTACGTCCGCCTCCACCACGACCAGTCCCTCCGTACGACGATCAGGTCGGCGCTCCCCGCGGGCCTCCTGGGCGTCGGCGAACCCCTGATCTACGGCGTCTCGCTCCCCCTCGGCCGCCCCTTCGTCACCGCCTGCGCGGGCGGCGCGGCGGGCGGCGCCTTCGTCGGCTTCTTCTCGATGCTCGGCGACAAGATCGGCTCCACGGCGATCGGCCCCTCGGGCTGGGCGCTGTTCCCCCTGCTCAAGGGCACGGGCGGACTGGCCCTGACGGCGGCGATCTACGCGGGCGGACTGCTGACGGGGTACGTGGTGGGGTTCGCGGCGACGTACTTCTTCGGCCTCGGGAGGACGGTCGGGGGCACTGTCAGTGGTGTGTGCGATTCTTCGAAGGAGGGGCAGGACACCGACCTGGGAGGGAATCCACCACCGTGAACCACGCACAGCTGACCGCCCTCGGCCGCGCCCTGCGCGTGCTCGGCGAGCACGGCGACGCGCTGAACGCCGACACGCCCGACGCGAAGCTGCACGAGGTGAAGGCCGACCTGAAGCGGGCGCTGGACCTGCTGGAGGAGACGGTGACGACGGCGGTGCCCACGACGCGCTGCGCCGAGCACCCCAGTGGCCCGGTGGACGAGGGCGCCGTCGACCTCTGCCTGCTCTGTGAGACACGGCGACGCACCGCACGCCGCACCGAGGTCAACGACGCCTTCCCGCAGGGCCGCCCCAGCGGCGCCGACGACGCACCCGAGCGCACGATGTCCCGGTACGGCGTGCGGGCCGACCGCCCCCAGCCCCAGCAGCGCTGGCTGCCGGAGGTGTGGACCGGCCAGGCGTGGCAGCTGTGCGGCACCCCGCGACGCGACCGCGTCGAGGCGGAGCGGTATCTCGCCGCGGAGCGCCGCACCCCGCGCCCCGGCATGGCCTACCGCCTGGTCCACGAGTTCACGGACTACGAGGTGCTGCGCATCTGGGGCACACCGGTGAAGGTGGACATCGAGCCGATGGGCAACCTGTAGCCGGTCACCCGCGGGCTCCCGCGCTCGGGACGGCAGAGGCGAGATGCCCGGTGAACCACTCCGTGGCCAGCTCGGTGACCGATTCCAGGGTGCCGGGTTCCTCGAAGAGATGGGTGGCACCGGGGACGACTGCCAGCCGATGCTCACAGCTCAGGCGCGCCGCGGCCTGCCGGTTGAGGTCCAGTACGACGTGGTCACGGCCCCCGACGACGAGCAGCGTCGGAGCCTTCACCTCCGGCAGCCTGGCGCCGGCCAGATCCGGCCTGCCCCCGCGGGAGACGACTGCCGCGACGTCCGCCGCCGGCTCCGCCGCGGCCCACAGCGCGGCGGCGGCGCCCGTGCTGGCACCGAAGTAACCGAACGCCATGCCCTCGATGCCGGGCTGCTCACGCAGCCATTCGGTCGCCTGGATCAGGCGGCGGGCGAGCAGCGCCGTGTCGAACACGTTGTCCCGGTTCACCGCCTCGGCCTCGGTGAGCAGATCGAACAGAAGGGTGCCGAGACCGGCGCGGTTCAGCCCGGTGGCGACGAAGCGGTTGCGTGGACTCTTCCTGCTGCTGCCGCTGCCGTGGGCGAAGAGGACGACCCCGGGGGCGCCGCGGGGAACCGTCAGCCGCCCGTCGAGCGCGGCGCCCGTGGCCGGTATCCGGACCTCCCCGTCATAGGGCAGGGGAGCGTCCTCCGGGGAGGCACTGCCCGCGGCGGCCTGCGGTGCGTCGGACCTGGCGTGCACCGCGCGGTTGTGCTCCAGACAGGCGATGACCTCCTCGTCGCTCGTCTGCCCGAAGTCCGTGTAGAACTGGCCGATCGCGTAGAACAGCCGGGGGGTGTGCAGACAGACGCCTTCGTCCGCCGCGCCTCCGAGGCGGGCCGACCAGTCGTGCGGCGCCACGGGAACCGCCAGCACGATCCGCGACGCGCCGCGGGCGCGCGCGATCCGGCAGGCCGCGAGCGCCGTGGAGCCGGTCGCCAGCCCGTCGTCCACCACCAGGACCGTCCGGCCCTCGTACCGGGCCGGCTGCCGCTCGCCCCGGTAGTGGCGGGCCCGCTGCTGCAGGACGCCACGCTCGTGTTCCTCCACCGCCGCCAGGGCACGGTCCGTCACACCCGTCCCCCGCAGCACCTCTTCGTTGATGACACGGACGCCTTCCTCGCCGATGGCGCCCATGGCCAGCTCCGGCTGGAAGGGCACCCCCAGCTTGCGCACGAGGCAGACGTCGAGCGGAGCGCCGAGAGCCTCGGCGACCTGCGCGGCGACCGGGACGCCGCCGCGGGGAAGTCCCACGACCACGAGGTCCTGGCCCTTGAGGTGGTGCAGCCGGGCGGCGAGCTGCCGGCCCGCGTCGATTCGATCAGCGAAGTACATGGTCGCCTCCCGGGTGAGGTGAGCTCCTCGGGTCCCGAGTGAAGTCCGGTCCGCACTGCAGGGCGGACAATCAATTCCGGAGGAAAAGTCCGTTCCGTCCGGACAAGTCCATTATGGAGCGCCGCCACTCGCGGCTCCCAGGGCCGGCCGGACGGTGAGGGTGCCGTCCGGGTCGAGGTCGACCCGTGAGCCGTAGGACCGGCTGATCCGGCTCAGAACGTCCCGTACCCACCGCGAGTCCTCGACCGTCGCACGCTCCAGCCGCATCCGCCGGGACCGCATCGGGACGACGCGCACGTGGTCGAACCTGCCGTCCTCCGGGTCCACGGTGACGAAGTACAGCAACCGGAGATCGTCCCGGTACTCCTCGTAGCCGCCGATGCCCTCGTAGTCGTTGATCAGGTCGCCGCAGCCGTGGGTGATGAGTTTTCCCCGGTACGACTCCAACGGCCGCGGATGGTGCGAGGAGTGCCCGTGCACGACGTCCGCGCCGCCGTCGACGAGCGCATGGCCGAAAGCGGACCTGGTCACGCGGGACGAGGTAGCCCCAGTTGGAACCCCAGTGGACCGAGACGACCACGATGTCGCCCGGCCGCTTGGCCGGACGCAGCCGGGTCGCGATCCCGGCCGCGGCGGCGTCCGACGGCTCGGCGACGAAGTCGACCCCGCTGCGCTGCGCCGTGGCGGCCCAGCCACGGGGTATGCCACTGGAGGCCACCCCCACGGAGAAGACCAGGACGCGCCGGCCGCCTGTGACGGGGACGATCGCGGGACGCCGGGCCTCGTCGGCGTCCCGCCCCGCTCCCGGCGCACGAAGACCCGCGTCCGCCAGGACGTCGAGGGTCTCCTCCAGCCCGCGGCGGCCGTAGTCCAGCACATGGTTGTTGGCCAGGGCACAGGCGTGCGGACCTGCGGCGGCGAGGGCGGGCAGGTTGGCCTGGTGCATCCGGTAGTGGATCTCTTTGCCGGGCGCGGCCTCGTCGTTGCGCGTGACGGCGGTCTCCAGGTTGAGGATCCTGGCGTCGGGGGCCACCGCGGCGAGCACGTCCAGCGCGTCGCCCCAGGGCCAGGTGAAGCCGGCCGGACGGGGAATCACGCCGTTCGCCGCCTCGGCCAGCTCCACATAGGCGCGGGCGTCCTTGACGTACGACTCCCGCAGCTTCGGATCGCCGGGGTGCGGAAGGATCTGGTCGACTCCCCGGCCGAGCATCACATCACCGGCCAGGAACAGTGTGACGAGGCCACCGCCCATGTCTCCAGGCTAGGACCTGTAGCCGGACACCGTCGCGATCCACTTGACGAAGTCGCCCGGGTCGTTGTCCGCGCCGTGGCCGGCCACCACCACGGTCACCCTGGCGTACCGGTCCGCGATCTCGCACGCTCGGACTCCCGGTTGGCCTCCCTGACCCGCGCCCGCAGCGCCTCCTCCGGCGCGCACGCACGCAACACGTCCGCCAGCCGCACCGCGGTACGCACGTTGCACCGCCCGAGCGCGACCAGCGCGAACGGCTCCTCGCTCGCACCGGTCACCGGATCGACCCGCAGCGAGGGCAGAACGATGCCGACGCCTTCCAGGGCCGCCCGGAGTTGTGCCACCACTTCTTCTGTCGACGTCGCGTCCATGATCCCGCCTTCTCCACTCTGAGTGTCCATGTTCACCACACAGAGTGGCCAACCTGCCTCTAACCTGGCCAGAGACGGCGTCCCAACAACCCAGCGTGTGTGACAGGGAGTTGTTGTCCATGGCAGGCCCGAAGGATCTCGACCCCTCCTCGTCCCCCCGTGCCCTTCTGGGCGCCGAGCTGCGCCACGCCCGCGAGAAGGCGGGCCTCAGCCAGGAGGAGCTGGGCGGGCGGCTGTTCGTCAGCGGCTCGTTCATCGGCCAGTTGGAGGCGGGCACGCGGCGGATGCAGCCGGAGTACGCGCGGATGCTTGACGAGGTCCTGGGTATGGAGGACTTCTTCACGCGCAACTGCGGCGCGTCGGCGAAGTCTCGTTATCCGGAACACTTCGCTGAGGCGGTGGAAGCGGAGGCGAGCGCGACGGCCATTCGCCACTACCACTCGACGCTCATCCCCGGGTTGTTGCAGACGGCCGACTATGCGCGGGCCGTCTTCCGCGCGTACCGGCCGACGGCACCGGACGAGGTGATCGACGAACTGGTGGCGGCCCGGCTGGCGCGGGCCCTCATCCTCGACAGTCCAACAAAGCCCCTGTTGTGGGCGGTGATTGACGAGGCAGCACTGCGCCGCGAGACGGGTGGGGCTGTGGTGATGGCACAGGCCCTTCGTCACGTCGCCGACCTGGCTCGCCGCAATGGGGCGATCGTGCAGGTGCTGCCGTTCAGCGCAGGTGCGCACGCGGCCATGGAGGGCGCCCTGAAGCTGATGGACTTCGAGGGCGCCCCTCCCCTCGTCTATTTCGACTGCGTCGGCAGTGGACGGCTCGAGGACGACCCCGCCACCGTCGCGCACCACAGGTTCACCTACGAGCTCCTCACGGCTTCCGCGCTCTCCCCGGAGAAGTCCCTGGCCCTGATCGAGGAGCTGGCGCAGGATTACCAGCATGACGAGCAACCCTGACCACAAGCTGAGCACAGCCACTTGGCACAAGTCGAGCTACAGCGGCGGCAGCGGCGGAGACTGCCTCGAAGTCGCCTCCGGTCACCCCACCCTCATCCCCGTCCGAGACTCCAAGAACCCCCTCGGCCCGACACTCACGTTCCGGGCCGAGGCATGGACGGCCTTCGTCGCGGAGCTCAAGCGCTAGAGAGGGCGGCCGACGAGGGAGTCGAGGATGTCACGCGCGGCGGTCAGGTCGTCGATCGCCGCCGTGATCCGCCCGCGCTCCCGCCCGAGTCCTTCGAGGAGCTCCGGGCACTTGCCCGCCAGGACGACGGTGTCGTCCTCCACGCAGGGCACGATCTCCGCGATGACGGACGTGCCGAGTCCGGCGGAGAGCAGGACCCGGACGCGCCGCACGGTCATCACGTCCCGCTCGCCGTACTCCCGGTATCCGCTCGGCAGTCTGGTCGGCGACAACAGCCCCTGCTCCTCGTAGTAGCGCAGGGCTCGCGGGCTCGCGCCCGTACGCCGCGATAGCTCACCGATCCTCATGAGGCCGAGTCCAACAGGGACTTGACTCTCACGTCAACGTGAATGTCTAGCGTCGAAGCATGACCTCATCCACGCAGGACACCCCCCGGCCGTACCCCGATCCGTCAGCCCCGTCCGCCCCGCCCGCTCCTGTCACCGTCCTCGGCCTCGGCCCGATGGGCCGCGCCCTGGCCTCCGCCTTCCTGGCGGCAGGTCACCCGGTGACGGTGTGGAACCGCACGCCCGGCCGGGCCGGCGAGCTGCCCGACCGGGGTGCCGCCGTCGCCGGGTCGGTGGCGGACGCGGTGGGTGCCGGGCGGGTGGTCGTCGCCTGCCTGCGGGACTACGACGCCGTACGAGCGGTGCTGGGGCCGGTCGCGCCGACGCGCTGGGAGGGGCGCCTGCTCACCAACCTCACCAGCGGGGAGCCGGCCCGAGCCCGCTCGATGGCGCACTGGGCCACCGCGCACGGCATCCGCTACCTGGACGGCGCGATCCTCACCCCGACCCAGGTCGTCGGCACGGCGGCCACCGCCGTCCTCTACAGCGGGGCGCACGAGGTGCACGAGGCCGTACGGGACACGATGGCCGCCGTGGGCGGCACCGGTACGTATCTCGGTGCCGATCCCGGCCGGGCGGCGGCATACGAGGTGGCGCTCCTCGACCTGTTCACCACGTCGGTGTACGGCGTCGCCCACTCCTTCGCGCTCGCCTCGGCCGAGGGCGTCGCACCCGACGACCTCGCCCCGTTCGCCATCGGGATCAGCGGTCTGCTGTCCGAGATGATCCCGCGATTCGCCGGTCAGCTCCGCACCGGCGACTACCCCGGTGAGCGCTCCACGATCGCCTCCGCGGCGACGACGATCGCCCACCTGATCGACGCGGCCACCGCCCACGGCCTGGAGGTGGGCGCGCTGACCGCGGCGAAGGACGCCGCCGACCGAGCCGTCGCCGCCGGCCACGGACCGGACGGACTCCCACGCCTGGCCACGGTCCTGCGCACCGGGAAGCCGGCGGGTTGACGTGCCCGAGCCCTCAGCCCAACGGCAGCGCCCCGAAGTCGTGGTGCTCCCAGAGGCGGCGCGAGGTCTCGTGCGGGTACGGGGTGACCGCGGAGTCCGTGTCGAAGACCTGGATCGGCCGCCGCTCGGTGTCGTACGGGGGCCAGCCCGGGTCTCCGGTCGTGGCAAACGCCGTCCAGGCCGTGCGGAAGCGGGACGACAGGGCCTCGGCCTCCGGGGACGACCCGACCCCGGCGAACAGCATCAGGCCGAGGTCGGCGGCGAAGGTTCCGAACAGCAGCGGTATGTCGAGGCCGTGGCAGGCACCCAGCGCGCCTCCGTAGGCGGGCGCGGGCCAGGCCAGCTCGTAGACGTGCGCGCGGCCACCGCCCGCGATCTGCGCCTCGGCCAAGCGCAACGAGGGCATACGGAACAGCGCGTCGGAGTGCACCCACTCGTAGAGCTCCTCGGGAGAGGCGTCGGGGAAGGCGGCGCGGTAGGCCCGCTCGCCGTCAGCCCCTGAGCCCGGCCCCGGTCCGAAGGTGCGCAGTGCAGCCGTCGCCTGCGCGTCCGTGATCGTCCCGAGTTGGCCGCCCAGCGCGGCGAACAGCCGGTACTCGTTCCGTGTGTGCCCGACGACCAGTTCCACGTCCCGTGCCGAGCCGGCCGCCAGCGCCTGCCAGGGGGCGGTCGGCAGCACCTCTCCGTCGACGACGGGCGAGAAGGCGGTCAGCGTGTGGGCGACCATGCCCCATCTGTCCTCGAACTCCCGCATCCTGGGCCCCAACGCCTCGCCCACGGCGGTCAGTCGGCGGGGATCCACCGAGGACAGGTCGGCGGCCGTCGGGCGCAGGCCCGCCTCTGCGGCGATGGCGGCGGCGATGTCGCGGGCGAGGTCCTCGGAGAAGAAGGGGCCGGGCACGCTCTGCGCGATCGCCCGACCGAACAGCCCGGCCGCGCCGGGCATGGCCAGCAGCGAGGCGACGGACCCGGCGCCCGCGGACTCGCCGAAGACGGTGACCCGGCCGGGGTCGCCGCCGAAGGCCGCGATGTTCTCCCGCACCCATTCCAGGGCCGCGACCTGGTCGAGCAGCCCCCGGTTGGCGGGGGCTCCGTCGATCCGGGCGAAACCCTCCACGCCGAGGCGGTAGTTGAGGGTGACGACGACCAGGTCGCCGTCGCGGGCGATGCGGCGGGCGTCGTATCCGGGGCTGCCGGAGTGGCCGAGCTTGTAGGCGCCGCCGTAGATCCAGACCATCACCGGACGGCGGGCGGCCGGGTCCGGGTCGGGCGTCCAGACGTTCACGGTCAGCCAGTCGTCGCCCATCGGGGCGTCGATCACCCCGGTACGGCCCTGGAATCCCGACTCCTGCGGGGGCGGCGGCCCGAAGGCGAACGCGTCGCGGGTGCCGCCCCAGGCGGCCACCGGACGCGGGGCGGCGAACCGCGCTTCCCCCACCGGCGGTTCGGCGAACGGAATGCCCCGGAAGACCGTCAGCCCGTCCTCCCGGCGACCACGCACCGCACCGGCGTGGGTACGCACCACGCTCGCTCCTGCTGACGTCACGACGGCTCCCTGGGTACGGGCGGAACGGAACGGGCCCTTGGGGGAACAGCGTGCTACGAAACAGCCAGGCGATCACCCCCCGGGGATGGGGAGGGTGATCGCCTGGCTGCGATTTCGGACAGGTCGGGTCACATCCGGTCCGATCCGGTCGGGCCGGGTCCGGACGAGGTCAGGTCCCGCCCGGTCGACCCGAGGTTCAGCTGAGCGAGCTCAGCGCCTTCGGGTCGTACGACCCCAGCTCCTCGAGCCGTCCGTCCAGGACCTTCGCCGCCCACTCCGGGTCCTGGAGGAGGGCGCGGCCCACGGCGACGAGGTCGAACTCGTCGCGCTCCAGGCGGTCGAGGAGGTTGTCGAGGGAGGCCACCTTGGAGCTCTCGCCCATGAAGGCCTTGATGAAGTCGCCGTCGAGGCCGACCGAGCCGACGGTGATGGTGGGCTTGCCCGTGAGCTTCTTGGTCCAGCCCGCGAGGTTCAGGTCGGAGCCGTCGAACTCGGGGAGCCAGTAGCGGCGGGTGGAGGCGTGGAAGGCGTCGACGCCGGCGGCGGCGAGCGGGGTCAGGATGGCCTCCAGCTCCTCCGGGGTCTCGGCGAGCCGGGCGTCGTAGTTGTCCGACTTCCACTGCGAGTAGCGGAAGAGGACGGGGAAGTCGGCCGAGACCGAGTCACGGACCGCGGCGACGATCTCCGCCGCGAACTTCGTACGGGCGACGGGGTCACCGCCGTAGGCGTCCGTACGCCTGTTGGTGCCCGCCCACAGGAACTGGTCGAGCAGATAGCCGTGCGCGCCGTGCAGTTCGACGCCGTCGAAGCCGATGCGCTCGGCGGTGGCGGCGGCCTCGGCGAACGCCGCGATGACCTCGTCCAGGTCGGTCTGGGTCATGGCCTTGCCGGTGCCCTCGGTGCCGTCGAGACGGATGCCGGAGGGGCCGACCGCGGGGGCGTCGGCGTACGGCGGCTTCCCCGCCTTGCGCACCATGCCGATGTGCCACAGCTGCGGAACGATCGTGCCGCCCGCCGCGTGCACCGCGTCGGCGACCTTCGTCCAGCCCGCGAGCTGCTCCGCGCCGTGGAAGCGCGGGACGCGGTCGCTCTCGCCCGCCGAGTCGTGGCCGACGTACGTGCCCTCGGTGACGATGAGGCCCACGCCCGCGGCGGCGCGGCGGGCGTAGTACCCGGCCACGTCCTCACCGGGGACGCCGCCCGGGGAGAACTGCCGGGTCATCGGTGCCATCGCGATCCGGTTCGGGACGGTCAGGCCGTTCAGCGAGACAGGGCGGGAGAGGATCTCGGCCGCGCGGGAGGCGGGGGCAGTCGTAGACACGTGTGGGGGCTCCTCGGGTACCGGATGGTATGTGCGTATGCATCGATGGTGCGTCAACCACAACTCTCCGGCCGTTCATGTCATTCCGGCCGCCCGGCATCCCGCCCTGTGACCCCGGACACGCCCGAGGGCGGTACCCCCTGTTTCCAGGGAGTACCGCCCTCGGCAGGAAAACCGATCCTCGGAAGGATCAGAAGTCCATGTCACCGCCCGGCATGCCGCCCGGAGCGGCCGCGGAGGCCTTCTCCGGCTTGTCGGCGATGACGGCCTCGGTGGTCAGGAACAGCGCGGCGATGGAAGCGGCGTTCTGCAGGGCAGAGCGCGTCACCTTCGCCGGGTCGATGATGCCTTCGGCGATCATGTCGACGTACTCACCGGTCGCGGCGTTCAGGCCGTGGCCGACGGGCAGGTTGCGCACCTTCTCGACGATGACGCCACCCTCGAGACCACCGTTGACGGCGATCTGCTTGAGCGGGGCCTCCAGGGCGAGCCGCACGGCGTTGGCGCCGGTCGCCTCGTCACCCGAGAGCTCGAGCTTCTCGAAGACCGAGGAGGCCTGGATGAGGGCCACGCCACCACCGGCGACGATGCCCTCCTCGACGGCCGCCTTCGCGTTGCGAACGGCGTCCTCGATGCGGTGCTTGCGCTCCTTGAGCTCGACCTCGGTGGCGGCACCGGCCTTGATGACGGCCACGCCGCCGGCCAGCTTCGCCAGGCGCTCCTGGAGCTTCTCGCGGTCGTAGTCCGAGTCGGAGTTCTCGATCTCGGCACGGATCTGGTTGACCCGGCCCTGGACCTGGTCGGCGGAGCCGGAGCCGTCCACGATCGTGGTCTCGTCCTTGGTGATGACGACCTTGCGGGCACGGCCCAGCAGGTCCAGACCCGCGTTCTCCAGCTTGAGGCCGACCTCCTCGGAGATGACCTCGCCGCCCGTGAGGATGGCGATGTCGCCGAGCATGGCCTTGCGGCGGTCACCGAAGCCCGGAGCCTTGACGGCGACGGACTTGAAGGTGCCACGGATCTTGTTGACGACCAGGGTCGACAGGGCCTCGCCCTCGACGTCCTCGGCGATGATCAGCAGCGGCTTGCCGGACTGCATGACCTTCTCGAGGAGCGGCAGCAGGTCCTTGACGTTGCTGATCTTCGAGTTGGCGATCAGGATGTACGGGTCGTCGAGGACGGCCTCCATACGCTCCATGTCGGTGGCGAAGTACGCCGAGATGTAGCCCTTGTCGAAGCGCATACCCTCGGTGAGCTCAAGCTCCAGACCGAAGGTCTGGGACTCCTCGACGGTGATGACGCCTTCCTTGCCGACCTTGTCCATCGCCTCGGCGATGAGCTCGCCGATCTGGGTGTCGGCGGCGGAGATGGAGGCCGTGGAAGCGATCTGCTCCTTGGTCTCGACATCCTTGGCCTGCTCAAGGAGGGCACCGGAGACGGCCTCGACGGCCTTCTCGATACCACGCTTGAGAGCCATCGGGTTGGCGCCGGCGGCTACGTTGCGCAGGCCCTCGCGGACGAGCGCCTGGGCGAGAACGGTCGCCGTGGTCGTACCGTCACCGGCGACGTCGTCCGTCTTCTTGGCGACTTCCTTGACCAGCTCGGCGCCGATCTTCTCGTACGGGTCCTCGAGCTCGATCTCCTTGGCGATGGAAACACCATCGTTGGTGATCGTGGGGGCGCCCCACTTCTTCTCGAGGACGACGTTGCGGCCCTTGGGGCCAAGGGTGACCTTGACGGCGTCGGCGAGCTGGTTCATCCCGCGCTCGAGACCGCGCCGTGCCTCCTCGTCGAACGCGATGATCTTGGCCATGTGAAGTGGTCCTCCCGGACTGGGGTGGATTGCTCCGGACCGCGCTGGCGCCCGCGACGGACGGCCTGCCTGCCCCGTGGTTCCTTGCACCACCTGGCCTGCGGGCCTCACCGACCCGGTCCTTCGTTATCACTCTCACCTTCAGAGTGCTAACGCCAATGATTAGCACTCGCCCCTGCCGAGTGCAAGCGCCTTCCCTTGATCCGCAGGTGAGAAGGGGCGCGCAACCCGCGCGTCGCGCCGGTGCGCGAGCGGGCCCACGACTGTGCGCGGACAGACCGAGGGGCTCGTACCCCATGGGATACGAGCCCCTCGTCACGTCGAACAGTCAGTCGGCGCGTGCTTCAGCTGGTCGCGAGTCGGACCATGTCCGCCTGCGGCCCTTTCTGGCCCTGCGAGATCTCGAAATCGACCCGCTGACCCTCTTCCAGGGTGCGGTAGCCGTCCATCTGAATCGCGCTGTAGTGGACGAAAACATCCGCACCACCGTCGACCGCGATGAAGCCGTACCCCTTCTCCGCGTTGAACCACTTGACGGTGCCCTGAGCCATGCCTAACTCCCCTATTACTGGCCCTTGCACAGGACCGCACTTCGCGGACCCGGGTCAGACCTCACCCCCCAACGGTTGGGGGTGTGCGCCGGAACGCGTCGACCGCGGCTGAATGTATCTGTCCAACTGCCGTCTGCAACAGGTCAATCGGACGAGAATTCCGGGCACGACTGATCGGAAATATAGGGAGAATTTGCGAAGATTCAGGGCAAGTCGGGCCCCATAAAAGCCATATAAGGCTCAAAAGCACGGGACACTTTGGCTACTTCTTGCCGGACTTCGGGCGCGAACTCATATGCGCCCGGCATGCAAAGTGGAGCGGGTTCCCCAACTGTACCGCGCTCAACCATGCAGAATTGCCCCCTCCGCTTCTCTCACGGAGGGGGCAATTCGATGAACTCTCGGTAATTGGCATTACCAAGGGTAACTATCTCACCCTGGGTAACGGCTCGCGAGGCGGTCAGCCGCCGGCGACGGCGGGGATGATCGAGACGCCCGCGCCGTCCGGCGTCGCCGTCTCCAGACCCTGCTCGAAACGGACGTCGTCGTCGTTCACGTAGACGTTGACGAACCGGCGCAGCTTGCCCTGGTCGTCCAGGACGCGCGCGGCGATACCCGTGTGGTTCTTCTCCAGATCCGCGATGACCTCACCGAGGGTCCCACCCTCGGCCGTCACCTCGGCCCGACCACCGGTGTAGGTGCGCAGGATGGTGGGGATGCGGACGTTGACGCTCATATCGGTGAGACCTCCCGGTCGGATTCTTGGCCTACGGCTGGGGAGCGCCCCGTAGGGGCGCGGGGAACTGCGCGACCGGCCCGCACCGGCCCGCAGCGGAGAAACAACCCTCCGAGCCAGGCCCTAAGCGAGCCCGGCCTCTCGGAAAGAGTCCAGGTTGGGACGAATGGTCGCCGTCAACCCCGTACCGGCCACCGCATCCAGCGTCTTCAGACCATCGCCGGTGTTCAGGACGACGGTGGTCAGCGTCGGGTCCAGCAGCCCGTTCTCGATCAGCTTCTTCGTCACGCCCACCGTCACACCACCGGCGGTCTCCGCGAAGATCCCCTCAGTACGGGCGAGCAACTTGATCGCGTCGACGACCTGCTCGTCGTTCACGTCCTCCACGGCCCCACCCGTGCGCCGCGCGATGTCCAGCACGTACGGCCCGTCGGCCGGGTTGCCGATGGCGAGCGACTTGGCGATGGTGTTCGGCTTCTGGGGCCGTACGACGTCGTGGCCCGCCTTGTAGGCGACGGACACCGGCGAGCAGCCCTCGGCCTGGGCACCGAAGATCTTGTACGGCTTGTCCTCGACCAGTCCGAGCTTGATCAGCTCCTGAAGACCCTTGTCGATCTTCGTGAGCTGGGAGCCGGAGGCGATGGGGATCACCAGCTGGTCGGGGAGCTTCCACCCCAGCTGCTCGCAGATCTCGTACGCGAGGGTCTTGGAGCCCTCCGCGTAGTACGGCCGCAGGTTGACGTTGACGAAGCCCCAGCCCTCGCCCGCCGGGTCGCCGATCAGCTCGGAGCAGAAGCGGTTCACGTCGTCGTAGTTGCCCTCGATGCCGACGAGCTCGCCGCCGTAGATCGCGGCCATGACGACCTTGCCCTGCTCCAGGTCGTGCGGGATGAACACGCAGGAGCGGAAGCCGGCACGGGCGGCGGCGGCGCCCACGGCGCCGGCGAGGTTGCCGGTGGAGGAGCAGGAAAGGGTCGTGAAGTCGAACGCGCGGGCGGCCTCGATGGCCTGGGCGACGACGCGGTCCTTGAAGGAGTGCGTCGGGTTGCCGGAGTCGTCCTTGACGAAGAGCTTGCCGGCCTCGACGCCCAGCTCGCGGGCGAGGTTGTCGGCCTTGACGAGCTTGGTCCAGCCGGGGTTGATGTTCGGCTTGTCGGCGACGTCGGCCGGGACGGGCAGGAGCGGCGCGTAGCGCCAGATGTTCGCGGGGCCGGCTTCGATGCGTGCCCGGAGCTCTTCGGTCTCGTAGGCCGAGAAGTCGTACGCGATCTCCAGCGGGCCGAAACACTCCTCGCAGGCGAAGACCGGGCCGAGCGGCACGCGGTGCCCGCACTCGCGGCAGGAAAGCGCGGCGGCGGGTCCGAGATCCACACCGACTACGGTGGTGGTGTCGCCCGCGACAGGGTTCGTGGTGCTTGCAACGGTCGAACTTGCAACAGTCTGCGCAGCCATGGAGGCGAGGCCCTTTCTCCTCATCTTCCTCACGACGCACTTCGCCGTGAGACGGATTTGGCACCTTCCCTAGCCGGGAGCCTCGCCACATCAACGTGACAGGACCAGCTGGAGGGTTGCCGGGGCTTCATCGGGCCGTATCCCTCTGCCCCTCTGGATGAGCGGTATTCGGTTGTGTCGTGCGGGTGGTGCGGTGGTCCGCAAATGATCTACGACATGCGATGGTCATCCGCGTTGTTCAAGACTGTAACCGAAGGCCAGGACAGTTGAGATAGTCGTCCGAACCGCGAGATGGATCACACCGTGAGACAGCGGGTGATCAGACAGTGAGGAGCCGCAGACTGTGCTGAAGGAAACTGAGCGCTGGCTGAGCAATCGCTCCTGGTCCGTGACCGATCGCCCGCTCCACAGACTCATGTCCGCCAAACGGGCCACGGGCTCCTCGGTGAGCGTCGTCCTGCCCGCGCTGAACGAGGAGGAGACGGTCGGCGAGATCGTCGCCATCATCCGCCACGACCTGATGCAGCAGGTGCCCCTCGTCGACGAGATCGTCGTCGTCGACTCGGGCTCGACCGACCGCACCTCGCAGGTGGCCGCCGCGGCGGGCGCGCGCGTGGTGCACCGGGACGAGATCCTGCCGCGCATCCCGACCGTGCCCGGCAAGGGCGAGGTGCTGTGGCGTTCCCTCCTCGTGACGAGCGGGGACATCGTCTGTTTCATCGACGCGGACCTGAAGGAGTTCTCCTCGGACTTCGTCTCCGGGATCGTGGGGCCGCTGCTCACCGAGCCCGGCGTGGACCTCGTCAAGGCGATGTACGACCGTCCGCTCGGCGGTACGGCGGGGCAGGGCGGCCGGGTCACCGAACTCATGGCCCGCCCCCTCCTCAACATGCACTGGCCGCAGCTGGCCGGCTTCGTGCAGCCGCTCGGCGGGGAGTACGCGGCCCGCCGCTCGCTGCTCGAACAGCTCCCCTTCCCCGTCGGGTACGGGGTCGAGCTGGGCATGCTGGTCGACGCCCTGCACCTGGTGGGCCTGGACGCGCTCGCCCAGGTCGACGTGGGCGTGCGCAAGCACCGCCACCAGGACGGGCAGGCGCTGGGCCGGATGTCCGCCGCGATCTACCGCACGGCCCAGCTCCGGCTGGCCCGCGGCCACCTGATCCGCCCGGCCCTCACCCAGTTCGAACGGGGCGGGGACGGTTTCGAGCCGCGCACGTACTCGGTGGACACGGAGGAACGTCCGCCGATGGTCGAAATCTCCGAGTACCAGAAACGAAGGGCGGCGTAGCGGCGCCCCCGCAAGGGGCGCGGGGAACTGCGGCTCAGCCCCCATCGGCCGGAAGATCACATACGACCCCTCATATGGCCAACGGGAACGTTTGAGCGTTTCCATGCGGGGCTAAGTTTCGAGGCATGGCTTCAACGCAAGGCGCCCACAACATCCTCGTCGCCTCCAACCGCGGCCCGGTCACCTACGAGGTCCAGGAGGACGGCTCGCTGCGCGCCAGGCGCGGTGGCGGCGGGCTGGTCTCGGGCCTCTCCGCGATCGGGCCGGACGCGGGGGCCCTGTGGGTGTGCTCGGCGCTCGGCGACGGCGACCGCGAGGCGGTCCGGCGCGGGATCGCCGAGGACGGCGTACGGATGCTGGACATCGACGCCGACGTGCACGCGGACGCCTACAACGGCATCGCGAACTCCGTGCTGTGGTTCGTCCACCACATGCTGTACCAGACCCCGCTGGAGCCGGTCTTCGACGCGGAGTTCCGGCGCCAGTGGGCGTCGTACGAGGCGTACAACCGCGCGTTCGCCGAAGCACTGGCCGCGGAGGCGGCGCGGGGCGCGGTGGTGATCGTCCAGGACTACCACCTGACCCTCGTCCCCGGGATGCTCCGCGAGCGCCGTCCCGACCTGCGGATCGGCCACTTCTCGCACACCCCCTGGGCGCCGGTCGACTACTTCCGGATGCTGCCCGACGACATCGCCGAACAGGTGCTGCGCGGCATGCTCGGCGCGGACCGGCTCGGCTTCCTCACCCAGCGCTGGGCGGACGCGTTCACCGCCTGCTGCGACGCGCTCGTCGGCGGGCTCGGCGACACCCGGATCGGCGTGCACGGGCTCGGCGCGGACGCGGACTTCCTGCGCAGGCGCTCGCACGAGGCGGACGTCGCGGACCGCATGGCCGCGCTGCGCGAGCAGATCGGCGAGGGCCGCAGGACGATCGTGCGGGTCGACCGGACCGAGCTGTCGAAGAACATCGTGCGGGGCCTGCTGGCGTACCGGCAGCTGCTGGAGGACCACCCGGAGTGGCGCGAGCGCGTCGTCCACGTGGCCTTCGCCTACCCCTCCCGCCAGGACCTGGCCGTCTACCGCGACTACACGGCCGAGGTCCAGCGGGTGGCGACCGAGATCAACTCCCAGTACGGGACACCGGGCTGGACCCCGGTCGTCCTCCACGTCAAGGACGACTTCGCCCGCTCCCTGGCCGCGTACCGGCTCGCCGACGTCGCCCTCGTCAACCCCATCCGCGACGGCATGAACCTCGTCGCCAAGGAGGTGCCGGTCGTCTCCGACGAGGGGTGCGTGCTGGTGCTCTCCCGGGAGGCGGGAGCGTACGAGGAGCTGGGCGAGGACGCGGTGGTGGTGAACCCCTACGACGTGGTCGGCACCGCGCGGGCGCTGGACGCGGCGCTGACCATGCCGGTGGGGGAACGGGCGGAACGTACGAAGCGGTTGGCTGCCGCCGGGACCGCGTTGCCTCCGGCGCAGTGGTTTCTTGAGCAGTTGCGGGAGTTGGAGGGGTAAGGGGTATCGGTCGGCTGCGGGCGCGTTGTGGCTGGTCGCGCAGTTCCCCGCGCCCCTGACGGGGCGCTGTAGTCGCCGGCGATCAACGGTCCAGGCGACTCGCCAATGCCATCAGCAGGCGTACGACTCCCGCCGGGCCGTCGACCACAAGATCTGCCCGTTCGGCCAGTTCGGTGACTTCCGCGCTGCCGCTGCACACCAGCAGGCCCGGGACGCCGTCCGAGCGCAGTTTGTCGACGGCGGCGAAGGCGGGGAGGTCGCCCAGGTCGTCGCCGGCGTACATGACGGCTTCGGCGTGGACCTCGCGGACGTACTCCAGGAGGGCGACGCCCTTGTCCATGCCCGGAGGACGGAGTTCGAGGACCATCCGACCGGGTTCGACGATCAGGCCGTGGCGGGTGGCGAGGTCGGCGAGGGGTTCGCGCAGTGCCTCGAACGCGGCCAGGGGGTCCTCCGCGCGGCGGGTGTGGACCGCGACCGCGCGGCCCTTCTCCTCGATCCAGGTGCCGTGCCAGGCGCCGACCCCGTCGAGGACCCCGGGCAGCTCGGCGCGGACGGCGGCGACGCCGGGGTGCGGGGCGGGGGCGTTGACGGTGCCGGTGCGGGCGTCCCAGCGTTCGGCGCCGTAGTGGCCGAGGACGACGAGGTGGTCGAGGCCCGGGACACCCGCGAAGCCGCCGTGGCGGACCGCCACGCCGGCCGGGCGGCCGGTGACGACGGCGACGGAGGCGACCTTCGGGGCGAGGGCCGCGAGGGCGGGGACCGCGTCGGGGTGGGCGCGGGCCTGCTCCGGGTCGGCGACGATGGGGGCGAGTGTTCCGTCGAAGTCGAGCGCGATGACGGCCCGGTCGGGCCGGGTGAGGATGGCGTCGAGACCGTCGCGTCCGGCGGGGGTCACGGGTGTCGGCAAGGGTTCCGTGACGTCCGGGGATTCCGGGATTTCCGAGTGGCTGCCCATGCCCCGACCCTATCCGCGCACCCCCGGGCGCACCCACGGCTCACCGAGTCACACCAGGCGGTGTCAGCGTTCCGCGCGGCGGCTGTCCCGGATGCGGCGGAGGCGGTTCACCGTGATCGGGTCGTGGGCGAGGGCGCGGGGGTCGTCGAGGAGGGCGTTGAGGAGTTGGTAGTAGCGGACGGGGGCGAGGCCGAGTCGCTCGCGTATCGCTCGTTCCTTCGCGCCGGGCCCCGCGAAGGAACGGCGCTCCATGGCGAGGATCCCCCGCTCCCTCCCGCTCAGTTCGTCCATGACCGCACCGTAGCGCCCACCACCGACAGCGGAGCTACCCCGCGGAGTCCATCGTGGTCGCCCTCTGCTGGAGCGAGGCGAGGGTCCCGGCCGGGCTGCCGTCCGGGGAGACCGCCTTGCCGATCTGCTTCTTGATGTCGGCGCTGACGGCGGCCCAGGACGTCTTGCCGACCGGATAGAGCTGGGAGGAGGGGAGCTCGTCCAGGAACGGGGTGAGGTCCGCGTTGCCGCTGTCCGCCGCCATCGCCTCGGACGCGGACGTCGTGACCGGCAGCAGGTCGTACTCGTGCGAGAAGGCGAGCACGTTCTTCTCGCTGTAGACGTAGTCGAGGAACGTACCGATCTGTTCCCGGTGGCCGTTCTTCTTGAAGGCCATCATCCAGTCGGCGACACCCATCGTGGCCCGGCTCTTCCCGCTGACGCCGGGCATCGGCACCATTCCGAACTTCACGCCCTTGTCGGCGGCCATCTTCATCAGCGTGGGGTGCCCGTTGAGCATCCCGACCTCGCCGCGCGCGAACGCCGCGAAGGCGTCCGCACGATTGAGCTTCGCGGGCGCGACCGGTCCGGTCAGCCCCTTGCCGACCAGGTCGTCCTTGAGCCAGGTGAGGGTGGCGACGTTCTGGGCGGAGTCGAGGCTGTAGGTGCCGACGTCGTCGGTGTAGCCGTCGCCGCCGCTCAGCAGCCACTGCATGGTCTCGGCCTGGGCCTCCTCGGGACCGAGGGGCAGCGCGTACGGGATCTTCACTCCCCGGGCCTTCAGCGCCTGGGCGTCGGCGGCCAGCTCGCTCCAGGTCGTCGGCGCGCTGAGACCCGCGGCGGCGAACAGCTTCTTGTTGAAGAAGAGCAGCCGGGTGGAGGCCGCGAACGGCATGCCGTACTGCACCCGGTTCATCTTCCCCGCATCGGTGAGCTGCGCGACGAAGTCGGCCTGGACGGGTATGGAGAGCACCTCTTCGGCCTTGTACAGCTCGCCCTTGTCGGCGTAGTCGGCGTACGCGCCGATCTGCGCCATGTCGGGGGCGTCGCCCCGCGCGACCATCTCCTTGACCTTGCGGTCGACGTCCGTCCACGGGTAGACGGTGACCTCGACCTTGGTCCCGGGGTGGCCGGCCTCGTACGCCTTCACGAGCTCGTCCCAGTACTTCTGGGAGCTGTTGGCCTTGGAGTCCCCGTAGTCGGCGGCCACGAGCCTGAGGGTCACGTCCCCGGAACCGGTCGAGCCGCCGCAGCCCGCGAGGGTCGCCGTCATGCCCAACGCGGACGCCGCCGCGATCAGTACCGTCCTACGTCCTGTCCTACGCCGCTGCACCGCGCTTCTCCCAACCCCCGGCCGCCCCTGTCCCGGGGCTGTCCGTCTTTGCTTCTGCGTCCGTTGCATCCGTCTCGGAATGCGGATACAAGGTCTACACCACGTGAGTGGACTAGACCTCTCCTGGGGTAAGGGGCGACACTGTCCCCGTGAGACATGTCATCGCCCTCGATGTGGGCGGCACCGGGATGAAGGCCGCCCTGGTCGGGTCGGAGGGCGAGCTCCTCCACCAGGCCCGTCGCGCCACCGGCCGCCAGCGCGGTCCGGACGCCGTGGTCGACGCGATCCTCGACTTCGCGGCCGAGCTGCGCGCGTACGGCGAGCACCACCTCGGCGAGTCCGCGGCGGCCGCCGGAGTCGCCGTCCCCGGCATCGTCGACGCAGGCCGGGGCGTGGCGGTGTACTCGGCCAACCTGGGCTGGCGCGACGTCCCGATGCGCCGGCTGCTGGGCGACCGGCTGGGCGGGGTGCCGGTGGCGCTCGGACACGACGTGCGCACCGGCGGGCTCGCGGAGGGCCGGATCGGCGCGGGGCAGGGGGCCGACCGTTTCCTGTTCGTCCCCCTCGGCACCGGCATCGCGGGCGCGATCGGCATCGACGGCGGCGTCGAGGCGGGCGCGCACGGTTTCGCGGGCGAGATCGGCCATGTCGTCGTACGCCCCGGCGGGACCCCGTGTCCGTGCGGGCAGCACGGCTGTCTGGAGCGGTACGCGTCCGCCGCCGCCGTCAGCCAGGCCTGGGCCGAGGCCTGCGGGGACCCGACGGCGGACGCCGCCGACTGCGCGAAGGCCGTCGAGTCCGGGGACGCGCGGGCGCGGGAGGTCTGGCAGGACGCCATCGACGCGCTCGCCGACGGGCTCGTCACCGCGCTCACCCTGCTGGATCCACGCACGCTGATCATCGGTGGCGGTCTCGCCGAAGCGGGGGAAACCTTGTTCACACCGCTACGGGCCGCCGTCGAGCGGCGCGTCACCTTCCAGAAACTGCCGTCCCTCGTCCCCGCGGCCCTCGGGGACACCGCAGGCTGCCTGGGCGCGGGCCTGCTGGCCTGGGACCTGCTGAATCAGCCGACCACCGTTTCCCGACCGACTTCGGAGGTAACCACCTGATGGCCCCTAGAACGGTTCTCGCCGGTGCCAGGGTGGTACTGCCCACCGGAGTCGTCGACGACGGTCGTGTGATCGTCGACGGCACACGCATCGCCGGCAGCGCGCCCTCGTCGGCGCGGACACTGGACCTGTCGGGCCACTGGCTCGTCCCCGGCTTCGTGGACCTCCACAACCACGGCGGCGGCGGTGCCTCCTTCACCTCCGGGACCGTCGAGGAGGTCCTCCGGGGCGTCCACACCCACCGGCTGCACGGCACCACCACCCTCGTCGCCTCGACCGTGACCGGCGACATGGACGGCCTCGCCCAGCGCGCCGGGCTGCTCTCCGAGCTGGCCGAGCAGGGCGACATCGCGGGCATCCACTTCGAGGGCCCGTTCATCTCGCCGTGCCGCAAGGGCGCGCACTCCGAGGAACTGCTGCGCGACCCGGACCCGGCCGAGGTCCGCAAGCTGATCGACGCGGCGCGCGGCCGGGCCAGCATGGTCACCCTCGCCACCGAGCTGCCGGGCGGCATCGACTCCGTACGCCTGCTGGCCGAGCACGGGGTGATCGCGGCGATCGGGCACACGGACGCGACGTACGAGCAGACGGTGGAGGCCATCGACGCGGGCGCGACCGTCGCCACGCACCTGTTCAACGCCATGCCCACGCTCGGACACCGCACGCCCGGCCCGATCACCGCCCTCCTCGAGGACGAGCGGATCACCGTCGAGCTGATCAACGACGGCACCCACCTCCACCCCGCCGCGCTCCAGCTGGCGTTCCATCACGCGGGCGCGGACCGGGTGGCGTTCATCACGGACGCCATGGACGCGGCGGGCTTCGGCGACGGCCGCTACCGGCTCGGCCCGCTGGAGGTCGAGGTCAGCGAGGGGGTCGCCCGGCTGGTGGAGGGCGGCTCGATCGCGGGCTCCACGCTCACCCTCGACCGCGCCTTCCAGCGGGCGGTGACCGTCGACCGGCTGCCGGTCGAGGGCATCGTCGCGGCCCTGTCCGCCAACCCGGCCCGCCTGCTCGGCCTGTACGACAGGGTGGGCTCGCTGGAACCGGGCAAGGACGCCGACCTGGTGGTCCTGGACGCGGAGTTCGCCCTCAAGGGCGTGATGCGCCGGGGCGAATGGGTGGTTGACCCGCAACTGGGCTGATTCGCCCTCCGGTTGGAGCGCGATGTGACGTACGGCGGTCGTCCCGGGACTGGGCCGACCGCCGTTGTCTTTGGCATGATCGAGCCTCCGGATTCTCCGGAACTCGAAACTGTCGGCCAGCGCATTCATCGGGGGAGGTCGGTCCAGGTGATCCTCACGGTCACACCGAACACCGCTCTCGACATCACCTATCGCGTACGGTCCCTGCGCCCGCACACCGCGCACCGGGTGACCGAGGTGACCGAACGCCCCGGCGGCAAGGGCCTGAACGTGGCCCGCGTGCTCGCCGCCCTCGGCCACGAGGTGACGGTCACGGGCTTCGCGGGCGGCGTGACGGGCCGCGCCCTGCGGGACCAACTCGCGGACACACCCGGGGTGGTGGACGCGCTGATCCCGGTCGAGGGGACGACGCGCCGCACGATAGCCGTGGTCGACACGACGACGGGTGACTCGACTCAACTCAACGAGCCAGGACCGCAGATCACCCCTGCCGAGTGGGCGGCCTTCCAGGAGGCCTACGAGGTGCTGCTGCGCTCCGCCTCGGCGGTGGCCCTGTGCGGCAGCCTGCCGCCGGGGGTGCCGGTGGGCGCGTACGCGGGGCTGATCCGCGCGGCCCGTGCGGCGGCCGTCCCGGTCCTCCTGGACACCAGCGGCGAACCCCTGCGCCGGGGCGTCGCCGCCCGTCCCGACATCGTCAAGCCGAACGCCGACGAGCTGGCCGAACTCACCGGCTCCCACGAGCCGTTGCAGGCGACCCGGGACGCCCGCAGGCGCGGCGCGCACGCCGTCGTGGCCTCACTGGGCGCCCAGGGCCTGTTCGCCCACACTCCGGACGGTCTCTGGCGCGCCACCCCACCGCGCCGCGTCCACGGCAACCCGACCGGCGCGGGCGACTCGGCGGTCGCGGGCCTGCTGTCGGGACTGGTGGAGCGCCTGCCGTGGCCGGAGCGCCTTGCCCGGGCCGTCGCCCTGTCCGCGGCGACCGTACTGGCCCCGGTGGCGGGCGAGTTCGACCGCTCGGCGTACGAGACCCTGCTCGACCAGATCGCGGTGACGGTGGACGCGACGGCGGCGTGACTCAGTCTCCGCGGTCAGTGCCCACCCTGACGGAATAAAGATCTCCCCAAGACGCGACATGAACCAGTAATGTCATGGCCATGTCTCTTACGAAATCGCAGCGCCGGAAGACCCTTCAGCTCACGGGTACCGCCCTCGGAGCCCTGGTCCTGACCGTGGCCACATCGGGCTCGGCCCAGGCCAACCCCATGCAGGCGGAGTGCTCCACCACCGGCGCGTACGGTTACGTCTATTCGGACTGGTACGGATCCGACACCCGGATCGACTTCAGCATGACCTTCACGGACATGCTGGCCGATGGTCACCACGTCAGGGCCCGGCTCGTCACCACCGACGTCAACAACGTGAGAAAGAACTGGCCGTGGCACTACAACTACGGCGGCAACAACACCAGCGTCGACGTGAACTCGTACGCCACGAACAGCTCGGGCATCTTCAACTGGGGCATCCAGGTGGCCAGGTACGAGGGAGACACCTACCTGAACTCGTGCACCAACTGGATCGTGTGAGCTGACAGAGCGAGGGGCGTCACGACAGGCTCGCTGTCGTGACGCCCCTCGTCGCTGCCGGCATCAGCGGCGGGCGGCGCGGGTCCGAGTCCGGACAAGGCGTGGGCGGGCTACTTCCATCCCGTTTCCAACCGGAGTTGGTCGAAGTTGACGTCGCACTGGTTGCCCTGCTCACAGGAGATCTTGATGGTGTTGGTGCCCTTGTTGAGGGTGATGTCCCCCCAGGTGTTGGTCCAGCCCTTCTCGTAGTCACCCTCCGCGGCGTGGGCGAAGTTCCCCATGTTGAGCAGGCGGTCCTGGGCCGTGCCATTGATCGTGAGCGTGGCCTTGGCGTCCTTGCCGGGCACCCCGTAGTTGACGTACAGCGTGTATTTGCCGTCCGCGGGGATGCCACTCACGTTCCAGGTGACGGCCGCACCGACCTGATTGAAGTTCGTGACGTAGACGCCGCCGTCCGCCTTCGCGCCCTTGACGTCGGAAGCCGTGGCCGTGCCGCCCGTCAGGTTCAGCGCCTTCGCGTCGATCTTCGGGAGTTCACCGGCGGGCGCCGACTGTGAGGCCGACGTGCTCGGGGAGGCGCTCTCGGAGGCCGACGGGGTCGAGCCGCCGCCCGCGTTGTCCTTGCTCTTGTCGTTCGCGTTGCCGTTCATCATGGCGACGCCGATGCCGATGACGACGGCGGCGACCACGGCGATGGCGCCGATCAGCAGACCCTTGGTGTTCGGGCCGCGGCCACGACCGCCGCCGCCTCCCGACGGCTGCCGGCCGGTCGGGGCCCCGCCGGGGACCGTCTCGGGCGCCGAGTAGTGCGCGTTCGGCTGCCCGTAGGCACCCTGCTGCGGCACCTGGCCGTACGGTGCGGTCGGGGCGGCCTGCTGGCCGTACTGCGCGGTCGGGGCCTGCTGGCCGTAACCGGGCTGCTGCTGTCCGTACTGGCGTTCGCCGACCGCCCGCACCCGGTTGACCGAGCCGGGGTAGCCGTAGCCGCCGCCTCCGCTGGGCGGAGTGGCGCCGTTGGCCTGACCATCGGCGTACAGATAGCCGAACGGGTCGTCGTCCTCGGGCGTGCTCGCGCCGTTGTTGCCGGGCGTCATCCCTTGGTCTCCTCAACAGGTGCGGTTCAGATGCGGTACATGGATGAATGGCGAGCCTACCCGCTCCCAGGGGGCCAAACGGGTGGGCTTCCTCGCATCAACCCACTGACCTGTGACTTATCCGGCACGCCGATGCTGTTTGGGACGAGACCGTTTCTCGACGTACATCCGTTCGTCAGCGGATTTCAAGACCTCGTCCGCCGTCATGCCGCAGTGTGCCCACCCGATGCCGAAGCTGGCGCCCACCCGGACGGCCCTGCCGTCCACACGGATCGGCGGGATGATCGCGTTCCGCAGCCGTACGGCGAGGTCAGCGGCGTCGGCCCGGCCGAGCCCGTCGGCCAGCACCACGAACTCGTCGCCGCCGAGCCTGGCCACCGTGTCGCCGTCCCGGACGCCGTTGGTCAGGCGTCTGGCGACCTCGATGAGCACCGCGTCGCCCGCGTTGTGCCCGAAGCGGTCGTTGATCGACTTGAAGCCGTCGAGGTCGCAGAAGAGCACCGCGAGCCCCTTGGTGCCGTCGTCCGTCTCACCCTCGGGCGCGATGGTGTGCACATGGTGGTCGAAGGCGTCGTACGCGTCGAAGCCCGGCCCGAGGTCGAACCCGTGCCCGCTCCCGTTGCCGTTGGTGCCCGCGCCGCCGCCGAGGTGGTTGTCGTAGGAGTTGTGCTCGGCCGCCTGGTCCGCGAACGGACCGTGCCCGTACGCCGCGTCCAGCGACTCGACCGTGCCCGGCTGAAGGGCCCCGGGGCGCTGGCAGAGGCGGGAGCCGAGGCGGGAGCGCAGCTCGGCCGAGTTCGGCAGGCCGGTGAGCGAGTCGTGCGAGGCGCGGTGGGCGAGCTGGAGCTCGCGGCGCTTGCGTTCCTCTATGTCCTCGACGTGCGTGAGCAGGAAGCGGGGGCCGTCGGCGGCGTCCGCGACCACGGAGTTGCGCAGCGAGACCCAGACGTAGGTGCCGTCGCGGCGGCCGAGTCTGAGCTCGGCGCGCCCGCCCTCGGCGGACGTCCGGAGCAGGGTGCCGATGTCCTCGGGGTGCACGAGGTCGGAGAAGGAGTAGCGGCGCATCGCGGAGGCGGGGCGGCCCAGGAGGCGGCACAGGGCGTCGTTGGTGCGCAGGATGCGGCCGTGCTGGTCGCCACCCATCTCGGCGATGGCCATGCCGGAGGGGGCGTACTCGAAGGCCTGCCGGAAGCTCTCCTCGCTGGCGCGCAGGGCCTGCTGCTCCCGCTCCAGCCGGACCAGGGCGCGCTGCATATTGGCTCGTAGACGCGCGTTGCTGATGGCGATGGCGGCCTGGAAGGCGTACATCTGGAGCGCCTCGCGTCCCCACGCGCCAGGGCGCCGCCCGTTGCGCGGCCGGTCCACGGACAGGACGCCGATCAGCTCACCGGTGCTGCCCCCGGAGATGCCCGGGGTGTACATGGGGGCGAAGAGGCGGTCGGAGGGGTGCCACTCGTCCTCGAAGCGCGGCGCGGGCCCGTCGGTGTACCACTGCGGTACGTCGTCGTCGTCGAGGACCCAGCCCTCGGTGTGCGGAATGAAGCGCAGATCACCCCAGGCCTCGCCCATGTTCAGCCGGCGGTCCCAGGAGGCGCGGGAGCCGACCCGGCCGGTGATCAGCGCTTCGGCGGCGGAGTTGCCGGCGAGCGCGGCGACCACGAGGTCGCTGTCGGGGCGTACGAGATTGACACACGCCAGCTCGTAGCCGAGGCCCGTGACCACGCCGTCGGCGACGGTCTGCAGCGTGTCCGCCAGGCTCCGCGCGGTGTTCATGTCCGCCATCACCTGATGGAGCTGCCGCAGGGTCGCAAGACGGACATAGGGCTCCGACTCGGTCTCCATTCGCCCTCCCCTCGAGACCTCGCAGCAACTCCAGGGTTGTCTTCGGCGTACCTGGTTCTCTTACGGTTCTCTCGCGTACTACTTGGTAGCTTCGTTCATAGCTTCCACGCCACTGAATCACAGCGCGCTGCCCACTCGGTACACAGGGTCAACAAAATATGGCCCCTGTGACTCAAGTCACAACAGAAGATGAGCAATTGAGTGGGGTTTCTGCATTTCCCCCGTGTGTTTACTGAACGCTTATTTGGACGCTGTGTAGACACTGTGAGCAGTTGTGTCCGTCCCGAGACCTAGGACCCTGCTCAGGACCAGACTTAGGACCGGACCTAGGACCAGGCTCGGGCCGAGGCCCGATGTGGCTCCCCGGGGTCGGAGACTAGCGTTTCGGCGTGCTGAACACTCCCTCTACCGCTCCACTCACCCCCTCCGTGCATGCTGAGGGGGTGAGCAACGACGAGTTCCGTGCCGCCATGTCCCGGCTGGCCGCGGGTGTGGTCCTGGTGACCGCGCACGAGCCCGCGCTGGATCCGGAAGGCCCCGGCGGCGAGGACGTCGGCATGACGGCGACGGCCTTCCTGTCCGTCTCCCTGGACCCGCCACTCGTCATGGTCAGCCTGCGCGAGGGCTCCCGCATGGACGACCTGCTCGACGAACAGCCCCTGTGGGCCGTCTCCGTGCTCTCCGAGAGCCAGCGGCACATCGCGGGCCGCTTCGCCATGAAGGGCCGCATCAGCGACCGCCTGCTCTTCGAGGACATCCCGTACGTCCGTGGCGAGGCGTCCGGGGCACTCGTGGTGGGCGGTGCCCTGGCGACCCTGGAGTGCCGCACCGAGCAGCGGGTCGCCGCCGGTGACCACACCCTCGTCATCGGGCGGGTGCTGACCGCGTCGGTACCGAGCGGGGACGGCGGACCGCTGCTGTACTTCAAGGGGCGCTACCGGCAGTTGGGCTGACGCCCCTTCTCCGAGGGCCGGGGGCCGGGGCTACCGGTCGAGGACGGTGACGTCCAGCCCGGCCAGCCGCTCCGGGTCGTTGAGGATGTCGATGACGGCGACCCTGCCGTGCACGACCGTGAAGGCGAGGACACCGACGACGCGTCCCTCAGCGACCACGACCACACCCGCGGCGCCGTTGACGAGCGCGGGCCGCGCGATCCGGGCCAGGTGGGCGTAACCGCTCGCCCCCGAGGCCACGGCGATGGCACCGGCCGTCACCCCGGCCTCGCTCCGGGCCACCACGTCCGGGTCGAGCACGGCGACGAGCGCGTCGAAGTCGCCGTCCCGCGCCGCCGCGAGGAACGCGTCCACGACCGCCCGCTGCCGCGCCAGGTCGGGATCGGGCACGGGCGCCCCGCCCTGGACCCTGCGCCGGGCCCGGCTGGCGAGCTGACGGGACGCCGCCGACGTACGGCCCACGAGGGGCGCGATCTCCTCGAAGGGCACCGCGAACAGGTCGTGCAGCACGAAGGCGAGCCGTTCGGCGGGCGTCAGCGTCTCCAGTACGACCAACAGGGCGAGGCCCACCGAGTCGGCGAGCAGCGCCTCCTGTTCGGGGTCGATGCCCGAGACGGGGCTGAGCACCGGCTCCGGCATCCGGACACCGGGCTCCTCCGCCAGGGGGCCGAGCGGCTCCTCACCGCGACTTCGGCGGGAGCGCAGCATGTCGAGACAGACGCGGCCGACCACGGTCGTGAGCCAGCCGCCGAGGTTGTCGACCCGGTCGGCGTCGACGCGGCTGAGCTTGAGCCAGGCCTCCTGGACCGCGTCGTCGGCCTCCGAGAGGGAGCCGAGCATGCGATAGGCGACGGCGCGGAGGTGACCGCGGTGGGATTCGAATCGCGCGGCGAGAAATTCGTTCGCGTTCGCGCCGTCCTTCGCGTTCTCGGCCTTCTTCGCGTTCGCGTTCTTCGCATTCTTGCCGTCATTCCCGTTCTCTCCGGGAAATTCGCTGTCGCTCATACGTCACATCTCCTGGTCGCCGCCGCGGTCCGGCACGGACTTGCCCGTCATGGCATTGACGGACCGCGGCCTGCTGATGTGACGTCACGTCTCCGGTACGGCGCTCAGTCGCAGTCGGCCGCCGTCCCCGGAGCGCTCCACTTCGACCTCGTTCACGGAATCGTCCGCGAAGCGGAGGGTGAAGTACGGACTGGCCTCGATCAGGAACTGCATGTCCTCACGCGCGCCGCTGTCCAGCGGCGCGGAGACGACGGCGTCCCACGCACGGGCGTCGGGCACGGCGGCCTGCCGCAACCGGACAGGGATCCGCGCCAGGCAGGTCGATCGATTGGCCCACCACTCGAGGTGCGCCCTGTCCTCGTATCCGTCCATTCCATGAGATTAGCGACAACTCGGCACAAAGGCCCGTCACCTCATACCCGCTCAGTGGCCGACACGCCCACGGAAGACTCGCGCGTGCCGCGGGTGCTGGGGGTGCCGTGGGTGCTCCTAACCCCAGTCGCGCCCGGAGCGGCCCCGCTTGGTGTCGGAGCGCTGTTTCTTCTCGCGCAGCCGCCGCTCGTTGATCCCCCGGGGGATGCGGGTGGCCCGGCGGGGCTTGGGCGGTGGCGCGGTGGCCTCGGCGAGCAGGGAGGCGAGCCGTACGGCCGCGGTCTCCCGGTTGCGCCACTGCGACCGGTGCTCGGACGCGCGGACGCCGATGACGCCGTCGACGAGCCGCCCGGCGAGCTTGGCGAGGGCGCGCTCCTTCCAGACCGGGGGCAACGCCTCGGTCTTCGCGAGGTCGAACCTCAGCTCGACCTGCGAGTCACTGGTGTTGACGTGCTGTCCGCCGGGCCCGCTGGAGCGCGAGAAACGCCACAGGAGCTCGGCCTCGGGGAGGGAGACGGAGCCGCGGATGACGTAAGGACCAGGCATGGGTCCATGGTCGCGTGGATGTCCGGTCCACGTCACCCCGTTTTCGCCGTCACGTGTCCGCCAAGAGGGTAAAGAAAGTAAAGAGGGCAGGAACCTTCGGCACCCCTCTTGGCGTTCTTAGGGGTAGCTGTAGCTTCGTGCCCGTACGAAGCCCATACGTACGGGCACAGCGCACGTACGCAACGAGGGAAGGGACTCCCAACAATGGCTGTAAGCCTGTCCAAGGGTGGCAACGTCTCGCTCACCAAGGAGGCTCCGGGCCTGACCGCCGTCACCGTGGGCCTCGGCTGGGACGTCCGCACCACCACGGGCACCGACTTCGACCTCGACGCCTCGGCCATCGCGGTCAACACCCAGGGCAAGGTCTACTCCGACGGTCACTTCGTCTTCTTCAACAACAAGCAGACCCCGGACCAGACCATCGTCCACACCGGCGACAACCGCACGGGCGAGGGCGCGGGCGACGACGAGGCGATCAACGTCAACCTGGCGGGCCTCCCCGCCGACGTCGACAAGATCGTCTTCCCGGTCTCCATCTACGACGCGGAGAACCGCTCGCAGAACTTCGGCCAGGTCCGCAACGCCTACATCCGCATCATCAACCAGGCCGGCGGCGCCGAGATCGCCCGCTACGACCTGAGCGAGGACGCCGCCACCGAGACCGCCATGGTCTTCGGCGAGCTCTACCGCAACGGCGCGGAGTGGAAGTTCCGCGCGGTCGGCCAGGGCTACGCCTCGGGCCTCGTGGGCATCGCCCAGGACTTCGGCGTCAACGTCTGATCCGTACAAGGCGATTGAAGGAGCCCCTGGCCCGGGACATCGGGCCAGGGGCTCCTCGCGTTCCCATCGCCCGCACCCCCGCTCCCCGTCTCCACAGGGCTCCGTCTCCACAGGGCTCCGTCTCCACAGGGCTCCATAGGGATATCCCCACGTTCCGAGCAAGGTACTGAAACCTTCAAGCATTCACCTCTAGGCTCCCGGGCGTCCCCCTCACCCCCCACGGGAAACGGAGCCCCCACCTCATGTCCCACTCCCTGTCCGGCTTATCGGACGAGCACTGTACGAACGACAGCGCTCCCCCCACCGTCCTGATGGACAACCAGGCACTCGACGACTTCCTCACCGCCGCGGTCACCGAGTACCAGCTCATCACCCCCCGAACCCCCCTCCCCTGCTTCGCCCTCCTCCTGGGCAACGCCGGCCGGGCCACCCTCCACATCGAACGCGTCGCCTTCGGCCGCAACGCCCGCACCTCGGACCCGGCCGCCCGCCTCGAGTTCAGCGAGACGATCGTGCCCCGCTTCGGACCGGCCTACGAGAACGAGCACCGCGCCTGGTGGATCGACTCCCGGGACCTCCTCAAGGCCTCCAGGGAAGCGGACGCCCTGGGCCTGGAACTGCTGGGCTCCATCCACATGCACCCCGACTGGCACCGCCTGGGGCCACCGCAGGAACGCGCCGTCGTTCTCAGCGAGCGCCCCACCCCCATGGACCGCCACGTCTTCGGGCAGACGGCCTGGCCGATCAACATCATCTGCTACCTGGAGCGCCGGGCCGACGCGTTCTACCACGCGCTCGCGGCCTGGGCCCCGCCCCCGGCCGAACATCTCGACAGTGAGTGCACCGAACTCCCCCTGCGCGTCCGTACGAGCACCGCGGCAGGTGTCTGACGTCATGACGACCGCCGAAACGCACGCGATCCACGCCCTGTGGGAAACGATGGCCCGCGCCTGGGCATCGGCCGACGCCGCTCTCTTCGCCTCCGTCTTCTCCCCTGACTGCGACTTCACCACCGTGCGGGGGGACAAGCCACCGGGCCGGGCGGGCATCGCGGCCGGCCACGACCGCCTGTTCCGCACGCAGTACGCCTCGACGCGCCTGGAGGCGCGGATCGTCGCGGTCCGGCACCTGCGTCCCGACCTGGCGACGGTCGAGGCCGAGTCGACGATCCTCACCGCCGCGGGCGCGCCCCTGGCGAAGACACACGCCTTGGCGGTGGCGGAGCGGACCGCCACCGGGGACTGGCACCTCACCGCGTTCCACAACATGATCCCGGCGATCCCGAAGGAGACAGCCGCCGTGCCGCAGCCCACCGAGTCCGAACAGGCCCGTCCGAGGCTCCGCCACCTGGCGATCGTCGCCAAGGACCCGGAGAAACTGGCCGCCTTCTACACCTCGGTCTTCTCGATGGAACTCTTCCACCGGGACCCCGACGGCAGTTGCTTCCTCTCCGACGGCCATCTCTCCCTGGCCCTCATCAAGCACCGCCTCGACGGTGACACCCCGCTCGGCATGAACCACTTCGGCTTCCACGTCACCGACACGGAGGCCACCTCGGCGGCCCTGGTCGAAGCGGGCACGGACAAGCCCGCCGAACGCTTCACCGACCGCCCCTTCGCCGAGTACCGGGCCATGGACCCGGAGGGCAACTGGTTCGACCTCTCCGCACACGGCTTCGGCGGCCCCCCTCCCTCGTCCAGCCCCGACGAGACCTGACCGTCCCCGCTCCTCCCCGCCCGTGCCCGGCCACCACCGGGCACGGGACCGATTGGCTAGCCTGCACCGGGTGATTCTCGAAGCCCTCGTACCCGGCCACGACATCCCGGTCGCCGTCCTGACCGAACTCACCTCCCTCTACGCCTCCCAGCACGAGTTCTTCTCCCTCAGCGGGGACTTCCCCGACGCCCACGACATCCGGCCGGAGCAGGTCGCGGCGGCGCTCACCGAGGAGATGGCACATCCGGGGGCCGAGGTGCTGCTCGCGCGGAGTGCGGGGCGAGTCGTCGGGGTCGCGATCACCCTCGCGCACCACCCCGACCCCACCGATCCGGATCCGTGGATCGGGCTGCTGATCGTGGACGCGCGGGAGCGGCGAAAGGGGTACGGGCGTGAACTCGCGGCACTGGTAGAGGAGCGGTTCCGCCGCACCGGCCGAGACGCCGCCCGCCTCGCCGTCCTCGACAACAACCCCCAGGGCCTCGCCTTCTGGACCGCCCTCGGCTACGAGACCATCGGTCACCGCGAGGACCGCCAACTGGGCCGCCCCTGCGCGGTACTGCGCAAGGCGCTGGACGGGAGGACCTGAGTCACGCCCGGGGCGGCTTGCCCTCCCCGTACAGCCAGTCCTTCCAGATGCCGCTGAAGTCCTTGTCCGGGGCCTTCTTCTCGACGTAGGCCGTGAAGTCCGCCGTGGACGCGTTGGCGTGGCGGTGGGTGGCGGCCCAGCCCTGGATGATGTCGTAGAACGTGTCGTCGCCGACGGTCCGGCGGATCTTGTGCAGGACCATCGCGCCACGGTCGTAGACGGGCGGGTCGGAGATGTGGGCCGCGCTGGAGGGCTTGGCGGGCGGGAAGGCCCAGATCGCCTTGTTCTTCTCGGGGGTGTCGTAGTAGTCGCCCCGGTAGAGGGAGTTGAAGATCTCGTCGGCGCTCTGGCCGTCGTGGTCCTCCTGGTACAGCCACTCCGCGTACGTGGCGAAGCCCTCGTTGAGCCACATGTCCTGCCAGGACTTGGGGGTGACGGAGTCGCCGTACCACTGGTGGGCCAGTTCGTGGACGAGGATGCCGGTGTCCGGGGCGCCGGGGAAGACGGGGCGGTTCTGGGTCTCCAGGGCGTAGCCCACGTCACCGCGGCGGTCCACGATCGCGCCCGTCGAGGAGAAGGGGTACGGGCCGAAGTTGTACGCCTCCCAGTCCATGATCTCGGGTATCTCGGACAGCACCTTCTTCGCGGCCGCGGTCTGCGTCGGGTCCACCGCCACGTACACGGGCAGGCCGTTCTTCGTCGTCGAGCGCGTGATGTCGTACCGGCCGATCGCGACCGTGGCGACATAGCTCGCCATCGGTTCGGCGGTGTGCCAGGTGAAGGTCCTGCGGCCGTCGGCCGCCGTCGTCTCGCTCGTCAACTCGCCGTTGGAGACCGCCTGCAGGTTCTTCGGGACGGTGACGGCGATGTCGTACGTCGCCTTGTCGGAGGGGTGGTGGTTGCCGGGGAACCAGGCCATCGAGCCGGTGGGTTCACCGAGGGCGAGTGCGCCGTCGGCCGTGGGCAGCCAGCCCTCCTGCGAGCCGTCCTGGTCGGTGAGCGTCTCGGGGGTGCCCGAGTAGCGGACCGTCGCGCGGAACGTCTCGCCCTTGTCGAGGTCGGTGTGCGGGCGCACGGTCAGCTCCTGGCCCGCCCGGTTCCAGCGGGCCTCCTTGCCGTCGACGGTGACGGCGGCGACGTCCAGGCCCTTCAGGTCCAGGTCGAAGGCGCTGAGGTTCTGGGTGGCCCGGGCGGTGATCTCGGCGGTGCCGTCGAGATGGCGCGCCTTGGGGTCGTAGGAGAGGCTCAGGGCGTAGTGCGTGACATCGTAGCCACCGTTGCCCATCTTCGGGAAGTACGGATCCCGGACCCCGGTGGCACCGGGCTTGCCGTGCACACCACCACCGCCGCCGCACGCGGTGAGGGTGAGCGCGAGAGCGAGGGCGAGGGCCGGGGCCGGGGCAAAGCGGACGGCGACGGAAGATCGGGGCACATCAGCGATCCTACGAGGCCCCGGCAACCCCACCCGAGCCCCGCGCCCCGCCCAGGCCCCGCGCCCCGCTCAGGCCACGCACCCCGCCCAAGCCCCGCACCCCGCCCGAGGGCCCGGCCGCCGGCCGGTGGGGGCCGGTCGCGCCCGCGCGGCGGAGCCGTGTCCCCTCCCCCAGGCCCATGACACCATCACCTACGTGCTCGACATCGGCTACGCCCTCTCCAACCGCTTCCCCGACCCCCCGCAGACCGACTACCGCCGCGCGGACGTCCACGCGCTGCGGCACGACCTGTTCTGCGGTGACGTCTATCTCGCCGACACCAAGGCGGACCGGGAGCTGTCCACAGCCTGGGGATGGGTGCCGGTGCTCGACTTCGCGTGGGCCCTGTGCGACATCGTGGAGCAGCTCGACCGGGACCCGCGAGGCAGCCGGGCCTCGCGCCCCCAGCACGCGGAGCTCGACTTCACCGAGTCGACGGACCGCATGCTCTTCGAGCGGCGCTTCGGCTGGGTGGACATCGAGGCCGACTGGATGCCGCGCGACGAGGAGCCGCTGACGTTCTCCCACTCCGCACTGCGCCGCGAGGCCCGCGACTTCCTGCACGACCTGATCGCCGACCTCACGGACCTGCACGACGACCTCGCCGAGAACCCGGCGATCTGGACCCTCCAGGCGCGCTTCCCCCGAGTGGGCTGAGACCCCCGTACTCCCCACTCGGCCCCGGCTCGTCACGCTCCCGGTCCCGGCCCCCCGTCCACCCGCACCCCCAGCGCCGCGGCGAACACGGGTGCCAGGTCGAGCAACTGGCTCGGACTGATCACCGCCCCCGCCAGCCGGTCCACGCCCCGTGCGATGTCCAGCTCCGCCGCGTGGCGCAGGTCCACGTCCGTCAGGGTGGCCGCGGTGAGGTCCGCCCCCTTCAGGACGCAGTCCACGAACTCCACGCGCTCCAGCCGGGCGGCCCCGAAATCCGGCTCGACCAGCACGCATCCCTCGAAGACGACGTCCTTGAGCCGGGCCTTGCGCAGGTTCAGATAGTCGATCTTGCCGCCGCGGATCAGGACCCGCTCCAGCACCGCCCCGTGCAGCTGCACCCCGCCCAGACGGGCGTCCACCAACTCGACGTCGCGCCAGGTCGACTCGGCGAGATCGGTGCCCACGCCCCGCAGCCCCGTCAGGACCGAGTCCAGCAGTCGCGCGTGATGCAGTCGCGTCTCGTCCAGCGCGCACCCCGTCAGGGCGCAGTCCATGAAGGTCGCTCCTCCGCCGTCCTGCCCGACGAAGTCCGCCTCCCGGAACTCCAGCCCGTCATAGTCCCCGTCCGGCTCCAGCCCGGAGCCGTCATGGGGTTCCAGCGGCGGGAGCCGCACCTCCGGCCGCCGCGCCCCCTGGCCCCGCCCGCTCACCCTGCCCGCCGCTTTTCGCACCATGCCCCCATCGTGCACTCCGCCACTGACAACGCCCCCGACCGGCGCCTTTGACCCCGCCCGGCACCCGCGCCTTGACCTCAAGCGCGCTTGAGGCTGAACGCTGAGCCGCACCACCACCGAGCGATCCAGCACGTACCGAGCGATCGAGCACGCCTCCGGACGTCAGCGAGGGAGACCGTCATGCACGCCGTCCGCCTGCACACCTTCGGCCCGGCCGAGAACCTCACCTACGAGAGGACCGAGGATCCCGAGCCGGGCCCGGGGCAGGTCCGTATCGCCGTGGCCGCGGCCGGTGTCCACCTCCTGGACGCCGCCCTGCGCGCGGGTGCCCGGGGCCCGGGGCCCGCCCCCACCCCGCTGCCCACGATCCCCGGCCGTGAGGTCGCCGGCACCGTCGAGTCCCTCGGCGCGGGCGTCGAAGGCCACTGGCTCGGCAGGCGCGTCGTCGCCCACCTCGGATTCGCCCCCGGGGGCTACGCCGAACTGGCCGTCACCGACGTCGGCCGCCTGCACGAGATCCCGGAGAACCTGGACTTCGCCCAGGCCGTCGCCATGATCGGCACGGGCCGTACGACGATGGGAATCCTCCAGTTCGCCGAGCTGGGCCCCGGCTCCGTGGCCCTGATCCCCGCCGCCGCGGGCGGTATCGGCACCCTGCTCGTGCAGTACGCCCGGCACACGGGTGCCACCGTGATCGGTCTCGCGGGCGGCCCGGAGAAGGTGGCCCGCGTCCACGAGAACGGCGCCGACCTGGCCGTCGACTACAAGGACGGCGGCTGGCCGGACCGGGTCCGCGCCCAGCTGGACGGGAAGCCGGTCACCGTCGTCTTCGACGGCGTCGGCGGCGACGTCGCCCGCGCCGCCGTCGACCTCCTCGGCCCCGGCGGGAAACACCTCGTCTTCGGCTGGTCCGGCGAGGGCATCCAGAGCGGCGGGCCACTGCTCGTGGAGGGGGTGTCCGAGCAGGTCCTCGGCCCCGTGATGCTGCGCGCGGCGGGCGGTCCCGACCCCGTCCGCACGCTGGAGCTGAGGGCTCTCGCCGAAGCCGCCGCGGGCCGCCTCACCCCGGCCGTGACCCGTTTCCCGCTGGCCGCAGCGGCCGGGGCCCACCGGGCCCTGGAGACCCGCGCCACCCTCGGAAAGGTGGTCCTGGAGCCGTGACCAGGATCAACTGCCCGGTAAGATGCGATACATACCAATTCATGGTCTTCTGGGCAAGTGAGCGCCACCCGATCAGGTGAACGCGGCGCCCCTGGAACCTCCGAAGGCGCCGACTCCCGCCGCTGGTGGGGCCTGGTGATCATCGCCCTCGCGCAGCTGATGGTCGTCCTCGACGCGACCATAGTGAACATCGCGCTTCCCTCCGCACAGCGCGCCCTGGGCATGTCCGACGGCAACCGGCAGTGGGTCATCACCGCGTACACGCTGGCCTTCGGTGGTCTCCTGCTGCTCGGCGGCCGGATCGCGGACCTCGTCGGCCGCAGACGCACCTTCGTCTTCGGCCTCATCGGCTTCGCGACCGCCTCCGCGATCGGCGGCGCGGCCGGCAACTCCGCCATGCTCTACGGCGCCCGCGCTCTCCAAGGCGCCTTCGCCGCCGTCCTGGCCCCCTCCGCGCTCAGCCTGCTGACCACCACCTTCACCCAACCCAAGGAGCGCGGAAAGGCCTTCGGCGTCTACAGCGCCCTCGCGGGCAGCGGCTCGGCGATCGGACTCATCATGGGCGGGCTGCTGACCGAGTACCTGAACTGGCGCTGGTGCCTCTACGTCAACATCCCCATCGCCGTCATCGGGGTCTTCGGCGCGTTCGCGCTACTGCCCGACCCCCCGGGCAACGCCCGCGCCCGGCTCGACATCCCCGGTGTGGTGCTCGGCTGCGGCGGACTGGTCACGATCGTCTACGGAGTCAGCGAGGCGGAGGCGCGCGGCTGGACGGACCCGCTGGTGCTGGCCCTCCTCGCGGGCGGAATCGTGCTGCTGACCGCGTTCGTGTACTGGCAGACGAGGGCCCCGAGCCCGCTGCTCCCGCTCCACATCATCAAGGACCGCACGCGCGCGGGCTGCTTCCTGACGATGGCCCTCGCCGTCATCGGCATGTTCGGCATTTTCCTGTTCATGACCTACTACCTGCAGGTCGTCCTCGGGTACTCGCCCGTGTGGGCGGGCCTGGCCTTCCTGCCCATGACGGCCGCGATCGTCATCTGTACGACGCAGATCTCGGCGCGGCTGCTGCGCCGCGTGGCACCGCGCGTGCTGATGGTCCCCGGAGCGCTCCTCGCGGCCTCCGGGATGCTGTTCTTCACCCGCCTCACGGTCGACGCCGACTACGCGGGCCGGCTGCTGCCCGGTCTGATCCTGATGGGCCTCGGCATGGGCCTGATCTTCATGCCGGTCTTCGCCACCGCCACCGCCGGAGTCGCCCCACAGGATTCCGGCGTGACCTCCGCGACCGTCAACACCTCACAGCAGGTGGGCGGTTCGATCGGTACGGCCCTGCTGAACACCATCGCCACCACCAGCGGCGCGGCGTACATCGCCGCGCACCTCACCGACCCCGCCCGGAAGGCCCTGATCGTCCGCGAGGGCGTCGTGCACGGCTACACGGTCGCCATCTGGTGGGCCGCCGGAATCATGCTCCTGGCCGGTCTGGTCGCGGGCCTCATGGTCACCGCGAGGACCCCCAGACACGCGACCAGACCGGCCCCCGTGCCCGAGTCAGTCCCCTGAACCCGGCTTCCCCAGCCCCCGCAGCGCCCCGTCCGTCAGCCGGTACACCGTCCACTCGTCCTGCGGACGCGCGCCCAACGCCTCGTAGAACTCGATGGAAGGCCGGTTCCAGTTCAGGACCGACCACTCCAGACGCTCGTACCCGCGCTCGACGCAGATCCGTGCCAGCTCGGTGAGCAGCGCCTTGCCGTGCCCGCCGCCGCGCGCCTCGGGCCGGACGTACAGGTCCTCCAGGTAGATCCCGTGCACCCCGCGCCAGGTCGAGAAGTTCAGGAACCACAGCGCGAAGCCGACCGGTTCCCCCGCCGCCTCCGCGATGTGCGCGAACGCGGCCGGCCGCTCCCCGAACAGCGCCTCGTGCAGCTGCTCCCGGGAGGCCTTCGCCTCGTCCGGCGCCTTCTCGTACTCGGCGAGTTCACGGACCATCGCGTGGATGACGGGGATGTCGTCGGGGGTCGCGGTGCGAATCATGGGCGCAGTTTCACACACACGTGAAGGACCCCTCGCGGAGGGACAGAGGTCCGCCCGGTGGTCAGTGCCGGCCCGCGACGCGGTCCGCCATCCGTGCGAGCCGCGACGACTGCGCACTGTGTGTGGTCAGTTCGCGGCGGTCGGCCGTGCGGTAGGTGGCGTACATGCCCTGCACGCCCAGCCAGCGAAACGGCTCCGGCTCCCACTTGCGGACCTTGTGGTCGACCCACGGGAGGGCGGTCAGGTCGGTCGGGCCCGCCTGGCCCGAGTCCTGCTGGATCAGGTCCCGCAGGGTGCGCGCGGCGAGATTCGTCGTCGCGACGCCGGATCCGACGTAGCCGCCCGCCCAGCCGAGGCCGGTGGAGCGGTCCAGGGTGACGGTGGCACACCAGTCGCGGGGGACGCCGAGGACGCCCGACCAGGCGTGCGCCACCCCTACGCCGGCCAGGGAGGGGAAGAAGCGGACCAGGATCTCGTGGAGGGCGTCGATGGTCGCCTGCTGGGTGCGGCCGTCGTTGTCGGTGCGCGAGCCGAAGCGGTACGGGACGCCCCGGCCGCCGAGCGCGATGCGGTCGTCGGCGGTGCGCTGGGCGTACATGTAGGCGTGCGCCATGTCGCCGAGCGTCTCGCGGCCCTCCCAGCCGATCGTCGCCCACTGCTCGGGGGTCAGCCGCTCGGTCGCGATCATGGAGGAGTTCATGGGCAGCCAGGTGCGCTTCTGGCCCTTCAGGGAGGCCGTGAAGCCCTCCGTGCAGCGCAGGACGTAGGGGGCGCGCACAGTGCCGTACGGCGTGACCGCGTGCTTGGGGCGGATCTCCGTGACCGGCGTCTTCTCGTGGATCGTGACGCCGAGTGCCTCGGCCGCCGCCGCCAGCCCCTTGATGAGCTTCACCGGGTGCAGACGCGCCCCGTGCGGGGTCCAGGTCGAGCCGACCGCGTCCGCGACCCGGACGCGCTCGACGGTCTCCCGGGCGCCGTAGAGCTCGCGGTCCTTCTCGCCGTAGGAGAGCTCGTGCTCGTGGAAGGCCTTCAGGCGGGCCAGCTGGGCGGGCGTGTAGGCCACTTCGAGGACGCCGCCCTGATGGACGTCCGCCTCGATGCCCTCCTCGGCGGCGACCCGGACGACCTCGTCGACCGTCTCGTTCATCGCCTTCTGGAGACGGACCGCCGCCTCGTGGCCGTGCAGCTTGGCGTACCGGTCGCGGCCCGCGATGCCGTTGTAGAGCCAGCCGCCGTTGCGCCCGGAGGCGCCGTAGCCGCAGAACTTCTGCTCCAGGACGGTGACGCGCAGGAAGGGGGCCGCCTTCTTGAGGTAGTACGCGGTCCACAGGCCCGTGTAGCCGCCGCCGACGATCACGACGTCGGCGGTCGCGTCGCCCCCCAGGGGCTCGCGGGGCTCGGGCAGACCGTCGTCCGCGTACCAGAAGGAGATGCCGCCGTTGACCGTGCCGCTTCCTGCGCTGCTCATGGGCGGGACGTTAACCCCTGAGGGTGGCCAGTGTCTCCTTCGGATTCCATGCTTTTCCGCGGCCTCTGACCAGCGGATAGCAGCAGAGACCTATCAGGATCGATATGAAATGCCCGAAATCGGTGAAGGTGCGGCCGGTGAGCAGCGGCAGGCCGTAGACCGCGAGGATCACCACCAGATAGAGGTACCGCCACGGCACCGCGACGCGGTACGTGAGGACCCCTACGACGCCCGCCAGCGCGTAACTCACCCCGATGTCCAGGGTGTCGACCGCCGAGTGCGGCGCCGCCCCGCGCTTGATCGCGCCCAGCAGCGCCCCCTCGCTGATCAGCGTCGCCAGGACGTGCGCGGCCACCGCGACCGCCAGCCAGCGCAGGGTGCCCAGCCAGCGTTCCGCCTGGGCGTGGAAAGCGGTGAACAGGACGGCGTACGGCAGCCAGAGACCGCCGTCGATCCACATCGCACTGGTGATCAGCACCCGTACGGGGTTGTCCGACAGCTCGTGGATGTTCGTGGACCGCTGGCGCAGGAAGTCCTCTTCGAAATCCGGAGACATGTGGTGCAGAGCCACTGTGCTGACGAAGAGGACCGCCAGCCACACGTAGGTGCCGGGGGCACTGCGTAGGTAGCTCCCGGCGCGGTGCAGGGCCCCGTCAATGCGCATGAGCCGCCTCACCGCCGCCCGTAGGCTCGGCTCCGTGATCGATGTTCCGGTGGGTCTGGCCGCCTCGCAGGACAAGTACAACGGAGCGGCGGGGCGCGCCTTCGTCGCCGGGCTGCCCGAGCGGGCCGCGCACTTCCTGGCGCGCTGGGAGCTGCGCCTCGACGGCCCCTCCATGCACGGCGTCACGGCGCTGGTCCTGCCGGTGCTGCGGGCCGACGGCAGCCCGGCCGTGCTCAAGCTCCAGCTCCTGGACGAGGAGAGCGCGGGTGAGCCGGCCGCCCTGCGTGTCTGGGACGGTGGCGCGGCCGTACGCCTCCTCGCCCACGACGAGGCCACCTGCACCCTGCTGCTCGAACGGCTCGACCACACCCGCATGTTGACGCACCTCCCCGACACACGCGAGGCCGCCCTGGTCGTCGCGCGGCTGCTGGCCCGGCTGACGGCCGTGCCGGCGCCGGAGGGGACGCGGCGGCTCGGTGACATCGCGGAGGCCATGCTGGAGCGGGTGCCGGGGGCCCTGAAACGGATCGCGGACCCGGCCGAGCGTCGTCTCGTCGAGGACTGCGCGGCGGCGGTGCGCGAGGTGGCGACCGAGCCGGGTGACCGTCTCCTCCACTGGGACCTCCATTACGACAACGTCCTCCGGGACCTCCAGGACCCCGACGCTCTCCAGGTCCCCGACCGCCTCCAGGACGGGGGCACCCGCTCCGTCGGCCGCGGGTCCTGGGTCGCCATTGACCCCAAGCCGCTCGCGGGCGACCCCGGCTTCGACCTCTGCCCGGCGCTCGGCAACCGCTTCGAGCCCGCCGAGATCCACTGGCGCTTCGACGCGATGACCGACGTCATGGGCCTGGATCGCGAGCGGGCCCGTGCCTGGACCCTCGGTCGTGTCCTACAGAACACTCTGTGGGAAATCGAGGACGGCCGCCCGCTGGAGGCGGTCCAGCTGGAGATCGCGCGTCGACTGCGGGGCACCCCGCGCGGGGCCTAGGCGGGGCCTAAAAGCGGCCTACTAGCGGCCTACTAGCGGCCTAAAACAGGTCGCCCTTCGGCCCGGGCCCGTTCGCGAGGGCGCGCCCCAGTGCCAGCGGATCGGCCTGTCCGTCCAGTTCGCCGTGCAGGGCCATCGCCAGTTCCGGACGGGCCAGCAGACCGTCTCCCGCCGGGTCTCCGGCGGCCCGTGCCGCGAGGCCGAGCCCCACCCAGGTCTCGGGGTCGCCGTCGCCGCGGCCGATGCGCGCACGAAACGCGCTCAGGGCCTCGGCGGTGCGGCCTTCCACCAGGGCGATGTCCTCGATGCGGGCTCCGGCGACCACCGCGCCGGGGTCGTCCCGCAGCGCCGCGAAGCCCGCGGGGTCCGCCAGCAGCCATCGCAGCAGCACCGCCCGGGTGTCGATGCCCCGCGCCGGACTGCCCGGGACGGGCACGGGCTCGGGCTCGTCCGTCGTCCTGGGCAGCGGGTTTCCGGCGGCCCAGGCTGTCGCGTGGGCGCGGAGGGTCCCCGGCGCGGGCCGCAGATGGCAGGCGCGCCAGGTGGCACGGTGGTCCGCGACCGCCAGGGCCGCCGCGGTCCGGACCCGGGCGTCGACCGGTTCGTCGAGCCAGGGCTCGATGCGCCGCGTCAGCTCGGCCACCAACCGCCGCCCCAGATCGTTGAGCCCGTCCGCCGAGCCGACCGCGCGCAACGCGTACGCGGTCTGGCTGCGCCACAGCGCGAACTCGAACTGTCCGAGGGCGTGGCCGCGCCGCCGCCAGAACGCGGTGACGCCGAAGAAGGCGTACACGCCCTGGAGCAGCCCGCCCAGGGGACGGGGGTCGTCGCGCCAGGGGGCGTAGTGGAGCCGGGTGCCCTGGTCGTCGTACAGGGTGAACAGGTGCATGAACGCGCTGAGCTTGTTGTGCTGGAACTCGTGCACCAGCGTCGAGGCGAACTGCTCTGCGTCGTCCGGGGCCGATGCCAGGGCGGTGCCGAAGGCGTCGCCCGAGGACGCGCTGTGCGGCCGGAACCTCTCGGCGCGCGGACGGGGCACCACCGACACCAGCCCGCCGGCCAGCGCCTCGGCCACCTCGGTGTCGGTGCGCCGCAGGATGTCCCAGGCGGGGCCGAACAGTTCCTGCCACTCGGCGGTGCAGTCGATCGGTTCCACCCCGGCCGGTGCGCGCAGGTCGCGGTAGGGGTCGGTGTCGTCCAGAAGCAGGGTGCAGCCGTCGGCGCGCAGCTCGGTCAGGGCATGCCAGTCCGGCCCTTCGAGCAGGCGCCCGGCGATCCGCACGGATCCCGCGGCGGCGCTGACCTCGGCCACGTCCCAGTCCGCCCGGCCGGGCACCCGCATCGCCCCGAGCGCGGGCAGGACCACCCAGCCGTGGCGGACCGGGACGTCGGTTCGGAACTCCAGGCCAGCGCGGACGGCCGCGGTGGCGGCGATCGCGTGGAGGTGCCCGGTGTCCGCCCAGAGGGGTGCGTCGTCCTGGGCCGTCCCGCGCAGCCGACGCAGCGTGTGGGCACCCCACACGCCCACGGCCGGATACCCCAGCAGGTCTTCCACCGCCTCCTTGGACACGGCCCAGGCACGCGACAGCAACTTCCAGCCGTCCGCCAAGGGGGGCAGGGGGCCGGCCGGCGCCGTCGCGGCCGAGTCCAGCAGGGCCCGGACGACGAGCAGCCGCCAGCTCCGCTCGCTCGCCCGCAGACGGTCCACCGTCGCGGGGCCGCCCCCACCGCACAGCAGTTCGTCGAACGACCGCGACGGCAGGACGTGGGGCAGGGCATGCGGCAGGGCGTGGGACCGGGCCGTCTGGTGCACCTCTCGCGCCGCTACGCGTCGCGCTGCGGGTTGTAGCCGCCGAGGCTGCTTGCGGGGTCGTCGATACGGCTGAGCAGCCGACGCATGGAGCCCTGCGCGGACGGCAGGTCCAGCTGGGGCCACGCGTCCAGCGGAACGTCGCTGAGGTCGATCAGCTCGGACTCGACTCCGGACTTCTCCATGGCGGCGCCCCTGTGACAGTGAGGTGATGCGAACAATGCCTTAGATATCACTGAATATGGCGTTTCCAGGGATTTCAGGCTACTTGGGTGACCCTATTGCATCAACGCCGTCGCGCAGGGCCACAGCGCGGAATCGACCCGGATCGGGTGACGGAAGGGCGGTGGGAGCACGCGCGGTGGGGTAGGGACCGGGTGTGATTGAACTCGCTGAACTGATCGAGGAGTTGCGCAGGGAACTGACCGCGGCCCGGACGGCCGCGGAGGGGGAGGATCTGTACTTCGAGGTGGGTCCGGTGGAGCTGGAGGCGGCCGTGGTCGTGGAGCGGTCGGCGACGGCGGGCGGCAAGATCCGCTTCTGGGTGGTGGAGGCGGGCGCGGACGGACGGGTGGCGGACAGCGTCACGCATCGGGTGAAGCTGACGCTCGACCCGCGCACCCACAGCGGCGGCGGACGGGCCCCGTGGGTGGGCGGGGCCGAGGCCGAACGAGAGCGCTGAGTCGTGACGGCACAGGATCCGCGCCGCGGACTGGATCCGGTCCGGGTGGCGGAGGTGATGGTGCGACCGCCCGCGGGGCGGGGCCCCGGACGGCGCGGCTCCGGCTACCGGGTGGGTCCCTGGTGGGTGCTCACCGCCGCACACGTCGTCCGTGACGCGAGAACGGGAGCCACCGACGTACGGTTCGAGGCCGACCGCGCCGACGAGTGGACCGTGGCCGCCCGGGTGGTGCTGGCCTCGGAGCAGGCCGACGTGGCGCTCCTCGAGCTGGACGGATCCGCGCCGCACGGCGTCCACGCGGCCGTGACCGAACCCCCCTCGTACGGGGCCGTGCCCGACGCGGACCTCGTCCTGCCGTGCAGCGCGATGGGCTTCCCCCGGTTCAAGCTGCGCGAGGACCGGATGCGACGGCTCGACGACGGCTCGGCGTCCCAGTACCGCGACTCCTGCCACGCGACGGGCATGACCTCGGTGCTGTCCAACCGGCGCGAGGGCACGCTCGAACTCGCCGTCACCCCGCCCGAGTCGGACGACGAGCCCGACCGGTCGCCCTGGGAGGGCATGTCGGGCGCGGCGGTCTGGCACGACGACGCGATCGTCGGCCTGGTCAGCGCGCACCACCGCACGGACGGTCTCGGCCGCCTCGCCGCCGTCCGCGTGGACCGCTGGTACGAGCAGTTGACCAGGTCCGAACTGGCCCTGCTGCACGAGTGCGCCGGCCTGCCCGCGTCGGCGCCCGAGCTGCCCCGCATCCCGTCCGCGCCGACCGCCGCCGCGCGCCCGGCCACCCTGGCCGACCTGCGCGACGACCTGCCGCTGCGCGAACTCGACGGTCTGGTGGGCGCGTTGACGGCACTGCCCACGGTGAGCGACCGCACCACCCTGGCCCTGGTCCTGGGCAGCATCAACCCGGCCGTCGCGGCCATGAGTCCGAGGACACCGGCACTGAGACCGGACGTGTTCGGAATCCTGCGGACCTGCCTTCGCTACCCGGGGACCCTGGACCAACTCCTCGAAGCGATACGGTTGATGGAGGGCGACTCCGCCGGGGTGGCCCGTATGGACGAAGAGGCGGTGGAGTTGTCCCGGCGCCACCGTCGAGCCGATGAGAGCCGCTGACCTGATATCGCGCCGCCCCGCGGGCGCGGGGTTTCATCCTCCGCGCAGCGGGCCATTATCAGGAGGATGTGAGCAGCCCGCATCCACAAACGCAGCCGGGGGGGAAGGGGTTTGGCCGTCATGGAGCCGTCTGTGGCCGCCGTCGAGTCCAGCCTGGTCGATCTCGCGGGGGTATCTCTTGAAACGCTGCGCTCCATTGACCGTCGAGTTCTCGCCGCGTCGCTGGAGGAGCTGCAGCAACGCATCGACCTGCCACAGGCCAGTGTCAGCGACTTCAACCCCGCGGAGCGTTTCGACTGACGACTCCAGGGCCGCCCATGAGTGCTGAGCCGTCCCCGCCCCATCATCACCTGCCCGCCGCCGCGCTGGCCGAGCTGGCCCGTGGCGAAGGCGATCCGGCCACCTTGGACCTCCTGCTCGAAGCCGAACGCAGCCGCCGTCTGCTGCTGTTGCGGATGCTCGACGACGCCATGGACCCAGGTCCCGCCTGGGACCTGCTCAGCGAGGCGCAGCAACGTTCGCCCTCCGTGGTCGACGAACTGCTGATGTATCCGCAGACGGGAATGTGGCTGGCCACCGCGTTACGTCGGCTGCGGGGGTCGATTCCGCAGGACGAGCCGCCGCTGTGGGTGGTGCTCGGCCATTTCTCGGCGCTCGCCGCCGTGGCGGCGCTACGCGCGGAGCTGGACTTCAGCATCGAGGTCCCGGTTCGGCACGGCCGGGTGCCGCTGCCGACCCTCGGCTGTGCGGTACTGCCGGCGACCGAGCCGTGGACGACGGCCACCGTGCGCGCCGAGGGCGGACGCGCGGTGGTGGAGACGGCCGACGCCACGATCGCCGTACCGCCCGCGCCCGGGTCGGCCGGACCGGGGTGGCACGACGTGCGCAGGCTCGCGGTCGGCCCCGCCGGGCGACAGCTCGACGTGGCACTGGACGACCTGGACCCGTATCGCACGTATCCCCAGCCGAGCGAGCCGCGCCCGCTGTCCGAGGAGGCGGTGGCGCAGTGGCGGCAGGAGCTGGAGCGGGCCTGGAGGGTGCTGCTGCGGGAACTGCCCGGGACGGCCGAGGCCATGCGGCGGGGGGTGTTCTCGCTGACTCCGACCCCGGCAAGGGAAAGGTTTCGGCCGCGCAGCGTGACGTCCGGGGACGCCTTCGGCGGCATCGAGGCCTCGGAACCCGACGACGCCGTTCAGCTCGCGGTCACACTCGTGCACGAGTTCCAGCACACCAAACTGGGCGGCCTCCTGCACCTGACACCTCTGCTGACCGACAGTGCCGACGCGAGTACGGAGCTGTGGTACGCGCCCTGGCGCGACGACCCCCGACCTCTCGACGGGCTGCTCCAGGGCATCTACGCGTTCGTGGGGATAGCCCGCTTCTGGCGCGCCCACCGGGAAGAGGCCGACGCCCAGAAGGCCATCGCGCACTTCGAGTTCGCACTGTGGCGGACCCATGTGGCCACGGCGCTGGAACAGGTCCACCGCCATCCGCGCCGCACACCGCTCGGCGCCGCCCTGCTGGACACCCTGCGCGACCACTGCGCGCAGTGGCTCAAGGAGCCGGTTCCCGAGGAGCAACTGGCCCTGGCCCGGCTGTGCGCCGCCGACCACGTCGCCCGCTGGCGGGTCCACCACCTGCGGCCCCCCGCGCCCGCGGTGGAGGAGGCCGTAAGCGCCTGGCTGGCCGGGGCGAGCGGACCGCCCGCCGCCCTGGCGACCGAGCCCGACCTCGTCCCCGACCTGTCCGCACGCTGGCTGGACAGCATGGCCATGCTCGCCCGCCACCACCTCAGCACCACTCCCGACGAACGTCCGCCGTCCGAAGACCCCGAGAAGGCCGCGGCCCACGTCACCGGAGCCCTGCCCGGCGACGCACTGCTCGCGGCGGGAGACCCCACGGCGGCCCAGCACGCCTACCGGGCCCACCTGGCCGTCGAACCCGAGCGGGCAGGCGCCTGGGCGGGCCTCGGGCACGCCCTGAAGGCGGCGGGCACGGAACCCGCGGCGGCCCACCTGCTCTGCCACTGGCCCGAGCGGGCACGGACGGTCCACCAAGCCGTGTTACGCGCTACCGGTACCGCACCGGACCCCGTCCGTCTGGCCGCCTGGCTCGCCCCACCCACGGGTTCGCGGTAGCCACCGGCGGTCGCGCGGCCTCGCCCCTCACCTCACAACGGCATCGGGTCGATGTCGCAGTTGGCCCGCTTCATCGCCCGGGTCTGCAGCGTCGCCGGGTGCGGCGCGGGCTCGGCGGAGCGCAGCCGGGGCCCGTCGAGGACCCGCTCCATCCGCTCCAGCGTGGCCGCGTGCAGTGCCGCGCCCTCCGATTCCCGGCCGACGGCGATGAGGTCGAGGGAGAGATTGGCCGCACACACCAATGTCGTGGGGTGGTCCTCGCCCAGTCGCTCCCGGCACAGCTCCACTGTGTTCTCGCCAAGTCGGCGGGCTTCGGCCGACTGTCCCAGCGCGCTCAAGTCGCTCGCCAGGTTGATGGCACAGGCCAGCGCGATCGGATGGCCCGCCCCGAGGCGTTCGGTCAGCGACTCCAGCGCCTTCTCGTCCAGCAGCTTGGCCTCCTGCACCCGGCCCAACAGCCGCAACGTCACAGCGAGGTCGATGTCGGCCGCCAGGACGTGCGGGTGGTCGGGCTGGAACAGCCTGCGGTAGCGCTCGCGCGCCTTCTCCCCGCGGTCGCGGGCCGCCTCCAGCTCACCGTTGTGCCGCAGTGCCACGGACAGGGCGAGGGATGCGGTCAGGGACTCGGGGTGCGTGTCGCCGTACCGACGGGTGAACTGGTCGAACGCCTCGCGTGCCAGTACCAGCGCGGTAACCGGGTCGCCCTCCTTGCGGGACGCCTCACTGAGCTGGCGCACGGTACCCAGCGTCGAGGGGTTCCCGGCCCCGAAGACCGCGCGGAAACCGTCGACGACCGCCTGCTGCAGAGACCGCGCGCCGACGTAGTCGCCGGTCTCACGCACGTCGACGGCGATGCTCGCCTCGGTGATCAGCGACTGCTGGTGGTCACGTCCGAACAGCCGGGCCTTCAGGGCGTGCGTGTGCTGGTCCAGTTCCAGCGCACGCTGGAACTCACCGACCAGCCGCAGGCTCACCCCGAGGTTGTGGGCCCTGTCCAGCGTGGTGGGATCGTCCTCGCCGAAGGCACGGCGGGCCCGGTCGTAGGCCGCCTCGTCCAACTCGGCCCCGGCGGAGAAGTCCCCCTGGACGCGTCGCACGGCGGCTTCCAGATTCAGGGTCTCCAGCGCGTCCTCACGGGTGTCCTCCCGGTCCGCCGGCGCGGTGCGGGCATAGACGTCCTTGAGCTGGGCCACGAGCTGCGAGGCATCGTCGTAGCGGCCCACCTTGAGATAGACGAAGCTCAGCCACCACGCCATCAGCCGCGTCTGCTGGTCCTCCTCGCCGAACAGCTGCCGCCAGGTCTGCCAGGCCTGCTCCATGAACTCGCGCGCGACCTTGTGGTCCCCCCAGTACCACAGGTACTTGGCGACGTTCATCACGAGCTCGCGCACCCACGGCTGGTCGGACTCGACCGCGCCCGAGGCGATGACATGGCCGTAGAGCTCGGCGTAGCGCGGCCAGTTGGCCGACTGGTTGGGTCCCTTGGGGTCGGAGGCCGCCAGAAGGGTGTGCGCCCCACTGCGCATGCGCTGCTGTTCCTCGGGGGCCATGCGGTTGATCAGCACGGCCTGGACCAGGCGGTGCATCTCGATCGAGTTCGTCCGGTGGTCGATGCGGGCGAGGGAGTAGCGGTTGATCTCCCGGATGGCGCGGGCGAGCCGCATCGGGTCGTTGAGGGCCCGGTCGAGTTCGGGTTCGATCCTGGAACCGCCGAGGCCGGAGAAGATCGAACGGGAGATGGGGTCCGGCGCGAAGTACGAGCACAGCTGGAGCAGGCGCAGGGCGGCGAGGCTGCGTGTCTCCAGGTGGTCCAGGGAGACGTTCCACGCGGCCGCGACCGGAAGCTGGTAGTCCGGGGGCGGGGAGACCTCGAGGAGTTCACTGCGCTTGTCCTCGAACAGGCGCAGGTACTCCGACACCGGCATCCCGGTCTCCGCGCGCCATGCGGCGGCCTGTTCCAGGGCGAGCGGGAGGTCACCGAGGGCCTCGGCGAGGCGGTCCGCCTCGGCGTCGTCGAGGTCCCCGGGGGACCCCGAGCGGCGCAGCAGCTCCTTGCTTTCCTCCCGGGTGAAGACGTCGACCTCCAGGGAGGGGCCGACGACGCTCCAGCGCCGGTTGCGCGAGGTGACGAGGATGGTGCCGCTGCCACCGGTGGGGAAGTAGTCACGGACGCGCTCGGGGCTGTCGGCGTTGTCGAAGATCAGCAGCCAGCGGGAGTACGGCCGCCCCTCGCGCAGCGCCTCGCGCACCGCGGGACCGGCGATGTTGGCCTCGGGGCTGGTGCCGAGGCCGAGCCGCTGGGCGAGTTCCACCAGGGACTGGCCGATCTGGCCGGGGCGCTCGGCGGGGATCCACCAGACGACGTCGTACTCGGACTGGTGCCGGTAGGCGTACTCGATCGCCATCTGGGTCTTGCCGACACCGCCCATGCCGTGGATGGCCTCGGGCAGCACGGTGGTCGTGCCTTCCTGAAGGCGCTCCCGCAGTCGTTCCAGAAGGTCCACGCGGCCGGTGAAGTTCGGATTGCGCGGGGGGATGTTCCCCCAGATGCGCGGCTGCGTCGCACGCGCGCTCTCCGCCGTCGGCTGCTGCGTGGTCACCATGGTCGTGGCTCCTTCTGAAATTGTCTCGGGCCCCCTCGGGGCGTGTGCGGCATCCCGGCCGGCCCGGGTGGCGGGGGCCTGGTCCCGCGTGTGGGTACGTGTGTCCTTGCCCAGGTTGACGGTGTTCTGCAGGTCGTACGACCGCAGTGCCCGCGCGAGACGCTCGGCCTGGGGCAGGAAGCGTCCGGACAGGGCGCGCAGCGCGGCCAGTTCGATGCGCAGGAACGCCACGTTCCGGGGGGTCACGGGCGGCAGGCCGGTCGTCTCGAGAAGTTCGTCCGCGGCGGGCAGCAACGGTTCGGAACCCTCCGGGACCGCCATCAGCACCCGTACGTCGTGCAGCACGCGGACGGTGTCCCGGCGGCGGGCCAGCGCCAATAACTCCTGGCGGATGTTCGGGCCGAAGGTGAAGACCACGTCGGCCGCGCGCTCGGCCTCCGCGCCCGCGGGCCGCACCAGACCGCTCATCAGCAGCTCGGTGAGGTGGGCGGGTCCGGCACCCGGCACCGAGGCCGTCAGGGCGCTCATGACGGGCAGCGTCAGAGGAGCCGCCGCGAGGCGGGTGGCGAGCGCGAACGCGGTGGGCGAGGCGGCGGCCCGGAACTCCGACACGCGCTCCCACGGGGGTACGGCGCTGGCGGGGTCGGGCACGTCGTCGACCCAGGGCACGGCACGCGCGGCGTCCGGCCGCCGCTTCCAGTCGCGGGCCCGCACGCCCGACATCTCCACGCCCTCGGAGGCCCGGCCCGTCACCAGGTCGACCCAGCCGGTGAGGGAGTGACCGGTCCGCTCCAGGACCGGGACGGGCACCACGCCGGCCCGTGCCGCTCTGTCGTCGTCCACGGGTTCGAGGGGTGAGGTGCGCAGTTCCCAGCGCAGGGACTCGTTGGGCGCCCAGGGGCGCGCGGAGCCCAGGCGCATGCGGTAGACGTCCAAGCCGGTGCGGAACCAGAGCCGTTGGGGCAGCAGATGCAGGACCGCGAGCGGCTCGGAGCGGCCCAGTTCGCGCAGCAGCGGCAGCACCGCGTCCGAACGCCAGCCCGCGGCCAGCCCGTCGGTCAGCACCAGCACCACCCGGTGTTCGCCCACGGGCGGGGGAAGGTGCTCCAACCGGATCCGGCCCGGCTCGGTGTCGTCCGAACTCAGCAGCCGTAAGCGGGTGATCGGGCCCAGTGACTCCTGGCGGGCGAGTTCGTCGGCCAGTCGGGTGACCGTCTCGTCCCAGACCCGCATGGTCACGTAGTCGTCGACCACGAGCAGTACGTCCGGGTGATCCGCGGAGGAAGCCTGCCCGAGGCCACGCAGAGCGTGCGACAGCACACCGAGTGACGCATCGTCAGACGGTGATGCCGATGGTGGTCGTGGACCGTCGTCACACTGCATAAGCGGCGCCCTCAGAACGTCCGGTCATGCCCGACGACGGAGGGAGCACCGAGGAGGAGTCCCGCAGTCCGCGGGCATGCGTGACATCCACGTGCCAAGCCTGGCAGTGGTCTGCTTGCGGTGCAACATGGCAGGCCACAGGAGACGGCAGAAGGGTCCGAAAGTCAATCGCCGGATGGTACTTGCCCCCTGTGGACAGCCGGTGGCTCTGTCTCGTCAATAGCCTGACAGTCGGCGATGGCGTGTGCAAGACCATGGGGTATCCGCCTCCGCCCGCCGGTCGGAGGCCCGTCCCGGGCCGTCGGGGCATGACGGCCTACACCGGTCCGGGCGGACTCGGCTTGCGCTCGGGATCGTCGAGCAGAATGGCCAGATGGCGACCCACGTGCCCGTCCCAGGCACCGGGGCCGAGGGCCAGCGCGTCCTTGCGCCACTCCCCGACACGTTCCGCCAGGCTGCCCAGCCCCCGGTCCTGCAGTATCTCGCCGATGGCGTCCCTGAATTTCGGGTCCGCGCAGTCGCTGCGGTGCCAGATCATCGCGGGCACCCCGGCCCGCAGGCCGGCGAGGATCTCGCGGCGTCCGGTGCCCGAGTCGTCACCGGGAGGCTGACTGAGCACCAGGCACACCGCGTGCCGGTCCTCCTTCAGTTCACGCTCCAGGTGGAAGAAGTACGCCTCGTCCTCCGCCGGGCTGCTCCAGTGCGAGTGACTGTCCGCCGGGCGCTCCCGCAACTGCCGCCACTTGTGGTGCCAGGGCCGGTGCCAGGCGGCCCGCTGCAGGCGCTCGATGCTGCGCACCACCACCGGATAGTCCATGACCAGCGGGGTCGGGGCCTCGGAGCCGGACTCCTTCGACCACCACTCCACCGGCTCGTTGAGCAGTTCCCAGGGCAGGATGAACTCAAGGATCACCGGCTGCCGCAGGTCGGCCCACTTCTCCTCGGCCTCCTCGATCAGCCGCTCCACCGCGCCCGGGAGCTCCTCCCGGCCCAGGTGGACCGTCTCGCCGCGCACGGGATGCCAGCCCTCGGAGTCGGACTGGCGCCAGTGCGAGAGGTAGTACCGGTCCGTCTCGATCCGGTCCGGCTCGAACTGGATCATCAGATACGCGGGGACGAGGGAGGGCGCGGGCTGTGGAAAGTCCGAGTGCTGCCAGTCCGAGAGCAGTCCCTCCATGCCCAGAGTGAGGGCCTGGGTGCGGTTGAAGCGGCGCAGCACCTCGGCGGCGTCCGCCTGGCCGTCCTCCATCAGCCGGTCGGCCGACAGCGCCAGGAAGGCCATGCTGGGCGGGAGTTCACCCGCCGGGGAGTTCTCGCCCGCCAGCCGCAGGAAGACCTGCCACCCCGTCTGGCACCACCCGGGCAGCTCCTGGACGCGGGAGCGGCTCGCGCGGCGCGCCATGACGGCCAGGTCCGTGGAGCCCATCGCCAGCAGGACGGGCCGCAGGTGAGCGAGATCGGCGTTGTTGAAGAAGTCGACGGCCTCCCACTCGTCCACGAGCGGCCACAGCTCGGCGACCGTCGCCGACTGCTGTTCCACGTACTCCAGCGACCGCACCAGGCAGGCCAGGCCGTCACCGACGGCCGTGCACTCCTTCACCACCTGTAACAGCCACGGCCGCAGCCGATCACCGCCGAAGGGTTCCACGGGCGCGGCCAGCTCACCGGCCAGCAGATCCCGCCAGACCTCGCGGCTGCTCCCCTGGCTCACCGTGGCCGACCCCTGCAACGCGTCCACGATGGAGACAATGAGCTCGTTGCGGACCCGATCCGGACTGCGCCCTCTCACCCCGTTACCTCCACACAGCTGGCGCGGCACCCTGATGGTGCCCAACAGGGTAAGGCCGTAAAGCGGGGCATGGCAGGGAAAACCACGGGCATCACCGCGGGATGCCCGTGTTGTTTGCGCTGTTGGAGCCCCCTGTCGGATTCGAACCGACGACCTTCGCTTTACAAGAGCGGCGCTCTGACCAGCTGAGCTAAGGAGGCCTGCACGCGTGTGCCCGTGCAGTGTACCCAGGTCCCAGCCGGGCCCTCTCGAAAATTTCCGCGAAGTTCACAGCCCCCTGGCTACTGACAGACCAGGTGAACGCCAGGTACCGTCCTGAGCCAGTTCACTCTTGTGGACTACACCACCGCGAAGGCTTCGCGGTGGACACCACCTTTACAACGGATCGTCCGGCACGTTCCTGCCGGTGAAGGGGGCCCCTCACCATGGCCACTGTCTCGTTCGACAAGGCAACCCGGATCTACCCGGGTTCCGAGAAGCCCGCCGTCGATGCTCTGGAGATCGACATCGAGGACGGCGAGTTCCTCGTCCTCGTCGGTCCCTCCGGCTGCGGCAAGTCCACCTCGCTCCGCATGCTCGCGGGGCTCGAGGACGTGAACGCCGGCGCCATCCGCATCGGTGACCGCGACGTCACGCACCTGCCGCCCAAGGACCGGGACATCGCGATGGTGTTCCAGAACTACGCGCTCTACCCGCACATGACGGTCGCCGACAACATGGGCTTCGCGCTCAAGATCGCCGGTGTCCCGAAGGCCGAGATCCGCCAGAAGGTCGAGGACGCGGCGAAGATCCTGGACCTCACGGACTACCTCGCCCGCAAGCCGAAGGCCCTCTCCGGCGGTCAGCGCCAGCGTGTCGCGATGGGCCGCGCCATCGTGCGTGAGCCCCAGGTCTTCCTCATGGACGAGCCGCTGTCGAACCTCGACGCCAAGCTCCGCGTCTCGACCCGTACGCAGATCGCCTCGCTGCAGCGCCGCCTCGGCATCACCACCGTCTACGTCACCCACGACCAGGTCGAGGCCATGACCATGGGCGACCGTGTGGCCGTGCTCAAGGACGGTCTGCTCCAGCAGGTCGACTCGCCGCGCAACATGTACGACCGCCCCGCGAACCTCTTCGTCGCCGGGTTCATCGGCTCCCCGGCCATGAACCTCGTCGAGGTCCCGATCACGGACGGCGGCGTGAAGTTCGGCAACTCCGTCGTGCCGGTGAACCGCGAGGCCCTGAAGGCCGCCGCGGACAAGGGCGACCGCACCGTCACGGTCGGCGTCCGCCCGGAGCACTTCGACATCGTCGAGCACAACGGCGAAGCCGCCAAGTCGCTGTCCAAGGACAGCGCGGACGCCCCGGCCGGCCTCGCCGTCTCGGTGAACGTCGTCGAGGAGCTCGGTGCCGACGGTTACGTCTACGGCAGCGCCAAGGTCGACGACAAGCTCACGGACCTGGTCGTCCGCGTCAGCGGCCGCGCGGTCCCGGACAAGGGCGCCACGCTGCACGTCGTGCCGCGACCGGGCGAGACCCACGTGTTCTCGACCTCCACGGGCGAGCGCCTCTCCGACTGATCACCCTGATCACCCGATCGCCCTGATCGCCCTGATCACCGCGAAAAGCAAGTCGGGGGGACGGAAACCGCGCCGCGGTCGAATTCACCCAAGTTGACGAAGAGAGCCCCACAGCAGACTGTGGGGCTCTCTTCGTTGTCGACAAATACCCCGGCAAGCCGGTCATTTCGATCCCTGTACGTCAACTCGCCACCCAGCGAAAGCCGGTCCCCTATCCCTCGAACTGATTACTAAATGTCGCCAAATCATCACCCCGCGCTACCCTCACTCGCGTGAAGCACTCCACCACTAACCAACGGACCCGGCGTGGCCGTGGCCCCGCGCGCCGGATCGGTCGCACCCTCGCCCTCGTTCTGCCTGTCGTCCTGGTGCTCTCCGGGACCCTGGCGGTCACCCGAGTCAACTGGTCGGGGAACTCCTCGGACTCGGTGCTCACCGCCTCCTCCTCGGACGTCTCCTCGCGTGCCGTCTCCCGTGCGCCGCAGGACGTGCTGCGCGACCGGCTCCTGCTGGAGCTCCAGGAGAAGAACCCGGGCGTCGCCCTCACCCACCTCCAGGAGGCCGTGAACGGCCGCCCGTCGCTCGCCAAGCACTGCGTCTCCATCGCCCGCGCCCTCGGCCGCGCCGCGGTCCGCGCGTACGGCCCGACGCGCGCCCAGGCGTTCGCGCGCCCGGTCTGCGACACGTCCTTCGCATCGGGGGTCGCGGCCACGCATCTCTGAGCCACACCGGCCCCACCCGTTCTGTCAGGTAACAGCTGTTTAAGGGAACCGTTGCCGACAGAAGCCGCGAGCGGGGCGCCACGTACAGTTCGGGCATGACCCATCCGAACGCCGCGTCACGCCCCGTTCAAGCCGTTGTCCTGGCCGGTGGTCAGGGCTCCCGACTGCGTCCCTACACCGACGACCGGCCCAAGCCGATGGTCGAGATCCCCGGCACCGGGACCCCGATCATCGGTCACCAGCTGACCTGGCTCGCCGAGGAGGGCGTCACCGACGTCGTCGTCTCCTGCGGCCACCTCGCCGAGGTCCTCCAGAAGTGGCTGGACTCGGCCGACCTCCCGGTCAACATCACGACGGTCGTCGAGACGGAACCGCTCGGCCGGGGCGGCGGCCTGAAGTACGCCGCCGCGCACCTCCCCTACCCGGACAAGCCCTGGTACGCGACGAACGGCGACATCTGGACCCGTTTCTCGCTGCGCGACATGGCGGACTTCCACACCGAGCGCGACGCCGTCGCGACCCTCGCCCTCGCCCGCCCGCGCATCCCGTGGGGCGCCGTCAAGACCGACGGCTTCGGACGCGTCACGGACTTCATCGAGTCCCCGCCGACCACGTACGAGATCAACGCGGGCGTCTACGTCTTCTCCGCCGAGTTCGCCGACCTGCTCCCCGAGCGCGGCGACCACGAGCGCACCACGTTCCCGCACCTGGCCCGCGAACGCCGCCTGGCCGGCTTCCCGCTCCCGCAGGGCGCCTACTGGCGCGCCATCGACACCGCGAAGGACCTCACGGAGGCGGCGAAGGAACTCGCGGCCCTGGGACGCTGATAAGCCCCTTCCCGGCAGCACGAGGGGCTGAGAGCCCCTTTCCGGCAGTACGGGGCGAGAGCCCCTTTCCGGCGGCACGAGGGCTGAGAGCCCCTTTCCGGCAGTACGAGGGCGGGCCCCGCACATCTGATGTGCGGGGCCCGTCCTCGTATCGCCAGGGGGCGTTAGGCGTTACCCGAGGAGACCGCCGACCAGCTTGTCCGAGCCGCCGGAGGTGCCACCACCACTGCCGCCGCCGCTCGAACCGCCGGAAGAGGTACCGCCGCCCGAACCGCTGCCACCGGTGCTGGAGCCGCCACCGCTGGACGTCGGGCCCGCGCTGGTGCTCGGGGCCTGGTGGACCGGCGAGGACTGCTGCGGCGGGGCCTGGCCGGTGCCCTGGGTCTGGCTGGGGCCGCTGGTGACCGTGCCACCCGTCTCACGGACCGCGGCGCTCGGCGTGGTGGCCGCGCCCGACGGCGAGGAGGAGCTGCCGTGGGTGGGTGCCTTGGCCGAGGCCGAGGGAGTGGTCGTCTTGTGCTGGGGCGTGCCGGGCTCCTCGGGAAGCGGGGAACCGGGCAGCTCGTTGCGAGGAGCCTCGCCCGGTCCCGGCACGACCACCCGGTCGGCGTCACGAACGGCGCCGCCGAGGAGCGAGCCGATGAGGAGCGTGAGGCCGACGACGATGGCCGAGACGAGCGAGCCGCGGCGCAGCACCCGGTACCGCAGGTCCCAGATGTCGGCGCGGGGCCCGAGCGTGCGCCAGGCCTCGCTCGCGAGGCGTCCGTCGACGGAGTAGACGGGCGCGCCCGCGATGATCAGCGGCGACCAGGCGGCGAGGTAGATGATGTCCGGCGCGTCGTACGCGGGGACCGTCTTCCAGCTGACGGTGACGATGAGCGCGGCCGACAGCATCGCGCCGACCACGGCGGCGACCCGCTGCCACAGCCCGAGCACCGTGAGGACGCCCACGATGACCTGGAGGAAGGCGATGACGAGCCCGGAGCCGACGGGGTGCTGGAGCGCGAACTGACGCAGCGGCTCGGCGACGTCCCAAGGGTGCAGCGTGTTCAGCCACTTGACCATGGAGCCGCGCTTGCCGCCGTCGAAGTAGACGGGGTCGCAGAGCTTGCCCATGCCGGCGTAGATGGAGATGAAGCCGAGGAAGACGCGGAGCGGGAGCAGCACCACGCCGAGGTTCATCCGGCGCCCGGGGTAGTAGGCGTGCCGGACCGGGTCCGAGCCGTGCCGCCTGGCCGGTGTGCCGCCGCCGTAGCCGTCGTCGGGGTCCTCCGCCGCGAACTGCCCGCCCGTGTAGCGCGGTTCGTCGTACGCGCTGTCCACGCTGCGCATGTTCGGCAGCAGCCGGGTCCCCGCGGAGTCGTGGTCGTGGCCGCGCTGGCTGCCGACGAGGGGCGTCTCGGCCGTGTGGACGGTCAAGTCGCCCGCGTAGCCCTGGTGTTCGTCGAGGCGGGGGATGACCTGGGTGGCGCCGCCGTCGCCCGTCGGGTCCGCGACGCCGTGGCGCACGCTGGTGCTGCGCACGGCCTGCAGGAGGCGGTGGGCGCCGGTGTCGTCGGGGTCGGACCGCCCGCTCCAGACGACGGGTGCGCGGCGGCGGGCCCCGGCTGCCGGGCCGCCCGCTCTGCCCGCCGTACCGACGACGGGGATCCGTGCGGTGTCGTCGGCGCTCAAGTGCCGTGCGACGCGCGAGGATGGGGTCCGCGTCGCGCCGCCTAGCTGCACGCGGAAGCTCGCATGATTGACGATGACCTGCGCCGGATCGCTCGGCACCTTCACCATGCTCAGCGCGGGAGCGTCGTCGAATCCCGACGAGCGGTCCCCCGTGGGTGTGCGGGGTGTTCTGGTGTCCACACTCATCTAACCGAGTGATGTGTGTTTAGGACACTGCTTTGACTGCGCCGATCTGTCCGGACCGCGTCAAGGTCATCCCGAACATTCCGATTGCCCCACGGGGGTGACTCACTCAGACGTCCGCTCAAACGCCTGTTCAGATATCCGTTCGGACGTCCGTTCAGACGCGTCGGCGCGAGGCCTCGTACAGCACGACTCCCGCCGCGACACCGGCGTTCAGCGACTCGGTGCCGCCCGGCATCGGAATCCGCACCCGGAAGTCGCAGGTCTCGCCGACCAGTCGGGACAGTCCCTTGCCCTCGCTGCCGACGACGATGACGACGGGACCGCCGAGGGCCTCCAGATCACCGACCTCGACCTCGCCGTCCGCGGCGAGCCCGACCACGACGAGACCGGCCTTCTTGTACGACTCGAGGGCACGCGTCAGGTTGGCGGCGCGGGCGACGGGCGTACGGGCGGCGGCACCGGCCGACGTCTTCCAGGCACCGGCGGTCATGCCGGCCGCGCGCCGCTCGGGCACGACGACGCCGTGGCCGCCGAAGGCCGAGACGGAACGGACGACGGCACCCAGGTTCCGGGGGTCGGTCACGCCGTCGAGGGCGACGATCAGCGGGTCCTGGCCCTCGTCGTACGCGGCGGCCGCGAGGTCCTCGGGGTGCGCGTACTCGTACGGCGGGACCTGGAGGACCAGACCCTGGTGGTTGAGCCCGTTGGTCATGCGGTCGAGCTCGGGGCGCGGGGCCTCCATGAGGTGGATGCCGCCGCGCTCACCGGCGAGCTGGAGCGCCTCGCGCACCCGCTCGTCGTTGTCGATGAACTGCTGCACGTACAGCATCGAGGCGGGCACGCCCTCGCGCAGCGCCTCCACGACCGAGTTGCGCCCGACGACCATCTCGGACGTGCCCTTGCCACCGCGCCCGCGCGGGGCGGCGGGACGGCGTGCGATCTGCTTCGCCTTGGCGCCCGCGATGCGGTTCTTCTTGTGCCCCTTGCGCATCTCGGCGGGCGGGGTGGGGCCCTTGCCTTCCAGGCCCCGGCGTCGCTGGCCGCCACTGCCGACCTGCGCGCCCTTCTTGCCGGACATGCGGCGGTTGTTAGCGGCCATGACCTACCTGTCTGTGTGAGGCGAGCGTGCGTACGTTCTTGAAGTGTCGTATATGCAGTGTGCCGCCCGGAGGCCCGGGCGGCACAATCGATCAAGGCCGAGAGGCCCCGAGAAGGTCCTGCGGAGGGCCCGAGGGGGCCGCTCAGCGGGGGCCGAGCGTCCAGCGCGGTCCCTGCGGGCCGTCCTCGATGACCAGACCGGACTGGTTGAGCTGGTCGCGGATGGCGTCCGCGGTGGCCCAGTCCTTGCGGGTGCGGGCGGCCTCGCGCTGGTCGAGGACCATCCGGACCAGGGTGTCGACGACGCCGTGCAGATCCTCACCGCGGTCGCCCTCGCCGGCCCACTGCTCGTCGAGCGGGTCGAGTCCGAGGACGCCGAGCATGGCCCGCACCTCGGCGAGGCGGGCGACGGCGGCTTCCTTGTCGTCGGCGGCCAGGGCCGAATTCCCCTGTCGCACGGTCGTGTGCACGATGGCGAGCGCCTGCGGGACGCCCAGGTCGTCGTCCATCGCCTCGGCGAAGGCGGGCGGCACCTCGGCGGCGGGCTCGACGACGCCCCCCGCCTTCTCGACGACCCGCTGCACGAAGCCCTCGATGCGCGCGAACGCCGATTCGGCCTCGCGCAGGGCCTCTTCGCTGTACTCGATCATCGAGCGGTAGTGCGGGGTGCCGAGGTAGTAGCGCAGCACGATCGGACGCCACGTCTTGACCATCTCGGAGACGAGTACGGAGTTGCCCAGGGACTTGGACATCTTCTCGCCGCTCATGGTGACCCAGGCGTTGTGCACCCAGTACATGGCGAACTCGTCGCCGAAGGCCTTGGCCTGCGCGATCTCGTTCTCGTGGTGCGGGAAGATCAGGTCGATCCCGCCGCCGTGGATGTCGAACGCGGGGCCCAGGTACTTGTGGGCCATGGCGGAGCACTCCAGGTGCCAGCCTGGCCGGCCCCGCCCCCACGGCGTCTCCCAGCTCGGTTCGCCCGGCTTCGCGGACTTCCACATGGCGAAGTCGCGCGGGTCCCGCTTGCCGGTCTCACCGACACCGGACGGCTGCTGGAGGTTGTCCAGCTCCTGGTTGGACAGCTGGAGGTACCCGGGGAAGGACCGCACGTCGAAGTAGACGTTCCCGTCCGCCTCGTAGGCGTGCCCGCGCTCGATGAGCCCGCGCATCATCTCCACCATCTCGGTGATGTGCCCGGTGGCCCGCGGCTCGTAGGTGGGCGGCAGGCAGCCGAGCACGGCGTACCCGTCGTTGAACGCGCGCTCGTTCTCGTACCCGATCGACCACCAAGGGCGGCCCTGGTCCGCCGACTTGGTGATGATCTTGTCGTCGATGTCGGTCACGTTGCGGATGAACGTGACGTCGTACCCGCGGTACTCGAACCAGCGGCGCATGATGTCGAAGTTGAGGCCCGAGCGGATGTGCCCGATGTGCGGTGCGGCCTGCACGGTGGCGCCACACAGGTAGATCGAGACACAACCCGGCTTGAGCGGGGAGAAGTCACGGATCTGCCGGGCGCTGGTGTCGTACAGGCGAATGGTCACCACTCCAGGGTAGTGGGCCACGGGGAGTGCCCCGCGACCTTCCCTCGCAAGGAGGACTTATTCGTGACATCTGCGGGCGGCCATCGCCCTCCCGACACCATCGGCACCGGGGACGGGGCGGGGCCGACGCGCGTCAGGGCGTGCGGGCCACCAGGGCGGTGGCGATCGCCATCAGTCCTTCGTCGCGGCCCGGGAAGCCGAGGCCGTCCGTCGTGGCTCCGGAGACCGACACCGGTGCACCGACCGCCTCGGAGAGGATCTTCTGCGCCTCGTCCCGTCGCTTACCGATCTTCGGGCGGGGCCCGACGACCTGGACGGCGACGTTGCCGATGGTGAAGCCCGCCGCGCGGACGATCCGCGCGGCCTCCGTCAGCAGCGTGACCCCGGAAGCGCCGGACCACTCGGGCCGCCCGGTCCCGAAGTGGGCGCCGAGGTCACCGATCCCCGCCGCCGAGAACAGCGCGTTGCAGGCGGCGTGCGCGACGACGTCGGCGTCGGAGTGCCCCGCGAGCCCCGGCCCCTCGCCCTCCCAGAGCAGCCCGGCGCACCACAGCTCCCGCCCCTCTTCGAAGGCGTGGATGTCGGTACCGATGCCGACCTGCGGCAGCGCCACAGGAACCGGCGCGGGTGACTCAGAAGCCATCGTTGGCCCTCCTGCGCGCGAGGACCGCCTCCGCGAGGACGAGGTCCAGGGGACGCGTCACCTTGAACGCCTCCTCGTGCCCCGGCACGACCACCACCCGCTCCCCGAGCTGCTCGACCATGCTCGCGTCGTCGGTCACGTTGTCGGTGACGGTCTCGTGGGCGCGGACGAGGGTGGCGCGGTCGAAACCCTGCGGCGTCTGCACGGCCCGCAGCCGCGCCCGCTCGGGCGTGGCGACGACGGGCTCCGGCATCCCCGGCTCGCTCGCCGGCTCGACCTGCTTGACGGTGTCCGCGAGCGGCAGCGCGGGGACGACGGCGGGCGCGCCGTCGCGTACGGCCTCGATGACGGCGTCGACCGTGTCCACCGGCACGAGCGGGCGGGCCGCGTCGTGCACGAGGACGATGTCGATGCCGGGGGGCAGCGCGTCGAGCCCGTACTTCACGGACTCCTGACGGCTGTCGCCGCCGGGGACGACGAGGAAGTCGGTTCGCTCGGGCAGCGCGTGTGTGTCGAGCAGCGCCTTCACCTCGGCGGCACCGTCGGGCGGGGCCACGACGACGACCAGCGACACCGCGCGGGAGGCGGCCATGGCGCGCACCGCGTGGATGAGCATGGGGGTGCCGTTCAGCGCGCGAAGCGCCTTGGGGGCGCCCGGACCGAGGCGCACGCCCCGTCCGGCGGCCGGAATGACGGCCGCCGTGCGGCCTCCGGACAGCGAGGAGCGCGAATCGTCAGACATCGGTTCCTGTCAGGTTTGTGTACTCGGCGTGCTTGGGTATGGCCTGGGCGTGCCCCTTGCTCGAGCGAAGCCGAGAGCTCGGGGCAGTGCCGGGCGCGAGCCCTGACCGGACCCTTCCGTGACATCCGGTCGAGCAAGCTGTCCGGGCCCGGCACGCCAAGTATCGGGGACGCGGGTATCGACGCGGCATCGGGGACGCAGGCGCATGGGACACAGATGTATTCCATGGGACGCAGGTGTATTCGAGGCCACACGTTTCCGAAATCGCGCGGGTACGAACATGCCGCAGCGCCCGGCGACAGCCATCGTGTGGAGCGACAGCAATTACGTCATCGGGCACCGCGGCATTTCATTGCGCAGCTGTGCGGCCTTGTGTGGACGCCGGGACGACCGCCGGGTGAGCGGCCACCGTCTCGACTGCCTGCGTCAGGACGCGAGAACCTCGTCGAGCAGGGCCTCGGCCTTGTCCTCGTTCGTGTTCTCCGCGAGGGCGAGCTCACTCACCAGGATCTGGCGGGCCTTGGCGAGCATGCGCTTCTCTCCGGCGGAGAGTCCGCGTTCGCGCTCACGACGCCACAGGTCACGCACGACTTCCGCGACCTTGATGACATCGCCGGAGGCGAGCTTCTCCAGATTTGCCTTGTAACGACGAGACCAGTTCGTGGGCTCCTCGGCGTACGGCGCGCGCAGCACCTCGAAGACCCGGTCCAGCCCATCCTGACCGACCACATCACGCACGCCGACGAACTCCGCATTGTCCGCTGGCACACGCACCGTCAGGTCGCCCTGGGCGACCTTCAGCACCAAGTAGGTCTTGTCCACGCCTTTGATCTGGCGAGTTTCGATGGCCTCGATCAGCGCGGCCCCGTGATGGGGATAGACCACGGTGTCGCCAACCTTGAACGTCATGTGACAGGTACCCCTTCCGTGGCTATCCAGGGTAACACGGAAACGGCGTCTTCTGAATGGCGTTTTCGCAGGTCAGGGCATATCTCGGGGCTTGACAACCGCGACAGGAACGTGCTGCGAAGGGGGAGCGGAAGAGGGTATTCGCAGGTGGGAGCGGCTGTCCAGGGCAAGAGAAACGCGTACGTTACACACACCGGACGTTCCTGACCAGGGTCTGAACATCCCGGTTTGTCCCGCTCCAGGAGCTCGACTTCCGCTACTCCGTTCGGTGAGCGGAGTCGGGTACGAGACGAATCCGGAATTGATCACGGACCGCCCCGATCTACCGATGATCAATTTTCCGGACCGCCGCGGATTCCTTACCGGAAAACCCCAAGCGGATCTCGTCACTACTCTCGCGGCAACACGTACAGCCGCTTATGTGAATGGCGGACGAACGGAAGCTCAAAGTAGCTGATGAGGCCGACCGGAACCACTCGAGGACCGGGGCGCACGAGCGGCGCAACGGGGCTCGCGGGCGTCAAGGGGCGGGTCGGGTGCGGCGGCGTCGGAACGGCTCGGTAACCTAAGCCCGCTGACAGACCCTTAGGGCGGCTTTACACCGGAGCCGCTCTGCTTCGCCCACGTTCAAGGAGTTGCCGCCGCCGTGAGCAGCAGCCTTCGACGCGGCGCCCTCGCCGCCGCCGCCATTGCGTTCTCGATCGCCTCGCTCGCCGCATGCGGCGCCGGCAACAACGCACAGACGCTGGAGGTCAAGCCGGACAACGCGGCGACCAGCGTCGGCGACATCAAGATCCAGAACGCCCTCGTCATCACCCAGCCCGACACGACGTCCACGGGCCCGGCGGTGGTCTCCGCGACCGTCTTCAACAACGGCCGCACCCCGCAGACCCTCGACTCGGTCAAGATCGGCGGCGACGGCGTCGCCCAGATCACGCCCGCCAAGGGCGGCGGCAAGCTGACCATCCCCGCCGGCGGCCACGTCATCCTGGGCGGCGAGGGCAACGCCTCCGCGGCCCTGAGCAACCCCGGCGCGGCCGTCAAGGACGGCAACGCCCAGCCGATCACCTTCACCTTCAGCAAGACCGGTGACGTGAAGCTGCGCGCGTTCGTCGTCCCGGCCGAGAGCTACTTCACCAAGTGGGGCCCGACCAACATCCCCGCGGCGCCCGGCGCGACGGCCACCGGTTCCGCGACCTCCTCGAAGTCGCCGAAGACCTCGAAGACCTCGAAGTCGCCGAAGGCCTCGACCTCGCCGTCCGACTCCGTCTCGGGCCTGCCCACCGACGCGGCCTCCGCGAGCGCGACGGCCACGGGCACGGCCACCGCGACGGCCTCCTCGTCGGCCGGCCACTGATCCAGCACGCACGAAGGGCGGTACCCCGAAGGGTGCCGCCCTTTGTCGTACGTGCCGCCCTTTGTCCTACGGGTGGGTCGCGTCGTACGCACCGCCGTGAAACGGGTTCGGTTTACGGCTCGAACTTGTAGCCGAGGCCACGCACCGTGACCAGGTACCGCGGCGCGCCCGGGTCCGGCTCGATCTTGGCGCGCAGACGCTTCACGTGGACGTCCAGCGTCTTGGTGTCGCCCACGTAGTCGGCCCCCCACACCCGGTCGATGAGCTGCATACGGGTCAGCACGCGGCCCGCGTTCCTGAGCAGCATCTCCAGGAGGTCGAACTCCTTCAGGGGCAGGTCGACCTTGGAGCCGGAGACGGTCACCACGTGGCGGTCGACGTCCATCCGGACGGGACCCGCCTCGAGAGCGGCCGGGGTGACCTCCTCCGGCTCCCCGCGGCGACGCAGGACGGCCCGGATACGGGCGACCAGTTCGCGGGAGGAGAAGGGCTTGGTGACGTAGTCGTCGGCTCCTATTTCCAGCCCGACGACCTTGTCGATCTCGCTGTCCTTCGCGGTGACCATGATCACCGGCACGTTGGAGCGGCCGCGCAGCTGGCGGCAGACCTCCGTGCCGGGCAGGCCCGGCAGCATCAGGTCGAGGAGGACGAGGTCGGCGCCGTTGCGCTCGAACTCGTCGAGTCCGTCGGGCCCAGTGGTCGCGATGGCGACCTCGAAGCCCTCCTTGCGGAGCATGTACGACAGGGCGTCGGAGAAGGACTCCTCGTCCTCGACGACGAGCACACGGGTCACGGAAGGACCTCCGGAGCGGGAAGCGGTTCATACGGGGATGTGACGGTGGTCGTCCCGTCGGGCTGCCCGTTCTCGTCCTCATCGTCGAGTCCGGGCATGTCGTGGTCGATCCCGCGGTCGCGGGCCGCGGCCGCCTCAGGCAGCCGCAGGGTGAACGTGGAGCCCTGACCCTCGGAGCTCCACACGGTGACCTCCCCGCCGTGCGAGGCGGCCACGTGCTTGACGATCGCGAGACCGAGACCCGTACCGCCGGTCTGGCGGGAACGGGCCGGGTCGACGCGGTAGAAGCGCTCGAAGACGCGCTCCCGGTCCTTCTCCGAGATGCCGATGCCCTGGTCGGTCACGGCGATCTCGATGAGGTCTCCGCCGGGCGCGGTCACCCGGCGCGCGGCTATACCCACCCGGGTGCGGGCGGGCGAGTAGTTGACGGCGTTCTCGACGAGGTTGCCGAGGGCGGCGGCCAGCTGGCCCCGGTTCCCCCAGATGCTCAGGTCGGCGGTGCCGCCGGCGGCCATGGTGATCTGCTTGGTGCCGGCCTGGTGGCGGCACCGGTCGATGGCCTCGGCGACCAGCTCGTCCACGCGGACCGGCTCGGCGTCCTCGAGGGGATCGTCGTTCTGCACCCTCGACAGGTCGATGAGTTCCTGGACGAGGTTGGTGAGCCGGGTGGCCTCTATCTGCATACGTCCGGCGAAGCGCTCGACGGCCTCCGGATCGTCCGAGGCGTCCATGACGGCCTCGGACAGGAGGGAGAGCGCGCCGACGGGCGTCTTGAGCTCGTGGCTGACGTTCGCGACGAAGTCGCGCCGTACCGCTTCGATCCGCCGGGCCTCGGTGAGGTCCTCGACGAGGAGCAGCACGAGCCGGGAGCCCAGCGGGGCGACTCTCGCGGAGACGGCCAGGGCCTCCCCCCGTCCGGTCCCCCGCCTCGGCAGATCCAGCTCGACCTGGCGTATTTCCCCGTCGCGACGGGTGTCGCGGGCCATCTGCATCATCGGCTCGACGGCGAGCTTGCCGCCGCGCACCAGCCCGAGGGCGTACGCGGCCGAGCTGGCCTTGACCACGGCGTCGGCCTCGTCGAGGACGACGGCCGAGGACCGGAGCACGGAGAGCACCGTGTCGACGCCCGGCGGAAGCACCGGGTCCGTGTGCAGGGATGTGCGGGTGGGGCGTTTCTGGTCGCGCTCGCTCCAGCGGAACGCCAGCATGGCGATGACACCGGTGAGCACTCCGGCGATCGCTGCCGCTGCGGCGACCGCCGCGTTCACGTCCATGCCCCCAGGTTAGGCATGTCGTCACGCCAGGCCACAGCCATCGGAGTGCGACCTCGAACACTCGTCGCCCAGAGTTCACCCAGGAGCCAGGGATGGTTCATTTGGGGTGCCGGAAACGGACGCGTACGGGCCGGAACGTGGGAGCGTGGGGTTCACGGGGCCCGTCCGGCGGTCCGTCCGGCGGTCAGGGCAGCCCGGCCCCGGGCCCCAAGGTGACGTAAGAGAGGGACAAACCAAATGCGTGACGCGTACCACGAGGAACTTGACTCGATCGGCGACGGCCTGGTCGACATGGCCCGGCTCGTCGGATCGGCGATCGGACGCGCCACGACGGCCATCCTCGACGCCGATCTGAAGCTCGCCGAGAGCGTGATCGCGGCCGACCAGAAGGTCGACGATCTCCAGCACGAGCTCGAAGCCCGCGCGATAGCCCTGCTGGCCCGCCAGCAGCCGGTGGCGACGGACCTGCGTATCGTCGTCACCTCGCTCCGCATGTCCGCCGACCTGGAGCGCTCCGGCGACCTGGCCCAGCACGTGGCGAAGCTGGCCCGGCTGCGCTTCCCCGAGCGTGCGATCCCGCACGACCTGCACGCCACGATCCTGGAGATGGGCCAGCTCGCGCAGCGCCTGATGGCGAAGGCGGCCGAGGTGATCATCACGAAGGACGTCGACCTGGCGCTCCAGCTGGAGCAGGACGACGACGAGATGGACCTGCTGCACCGCACGCTCTTCCAGCACCTGCTGGACGACCGCTGGAAGCACGGCATCGAGACCGCCGTCGACGTCACCCTGCTGGGCCGTTACTACGAGCGCTTCGCCGACCACGCGGTGTCGGTGGCCAAGCGCGTGGTGTACCTGGTGACCGGTGAGCACGCGGACGAGCTCCAGCCCGACATTCAGCCGGTCACGGGGGCCGAGGGCGTCTGAGGTCCGGGAGCGCCCGGGGCTGCCGTCTCACTCCGGGGGCGCGGGCGAGCCTCAGTGCGCCGTTGATGCGCCCAGGGGAGCGGGCATGCAATGGGGGTAGGCACTCGCGCCTACACCCGGGCGCCCAGGCGTACAGGCGTAGGCACCCGGCCTCGATGCCTCATTGAGGCCTCATTGAGGAGGACACCATGGCCGATTCTCCCGCCACGCCCGACCCGACCCTGGACCGCGACACCGACCAGCCCGCCGACATCAAAAGTCTCCCGCTGTTCGGCGCCTGCGGCTGCGGCTCCGGCTGCGGGTGCGGCTGCCAGTCGGGCAACCCGTGCCAGTGCGGCTGATCACGTAGCCCCAGTCAGAGGGGCCCCGTCACCACGACGGGGCCCCTTCTGCATGCGGTCACCGGACCGGAGGCCCCGCCAGGACCCATGGCACCGGGTCGCGAGGGATCACGGCGCATCGTCGTCGACGGCACGACGTACCGGGGCGGCTTCGCCGACGGCCGACCTATTTCCCGGCCCTGTCCTGGACGCCCGGCATGTTCGCCGTCACGGAGGGTTGGCCGCCATGCGGCAGGCACCGGTCGCGGCGCCGCCCGGCGTGCCGACCTGGGTCAGGGCGCTCACACAGCCCCGCAGGTCACCGTGCACACCTTGGGTGCACGCCGATCTGACGGCGTCCGAGACGTCGACGCCCGTTTGTCGGACCATGTTCGTGCAGGCCGGGATGTCCGCGTGGGCGGCGGGGGCGGCGAAGGCCGCGCCGCCGAGTGCGAGGGTCAGGCCGGTGAGGACACCGGCGATACGGGCCGCCGTGTGCATGGAAGGCACCTGCTCTCCGGGGTTGGTCGAGGATTCGCGGATTCAAGGTGCCGAGCAGCGGAGGCGCCCGGTGTACGGCCGTGGCCTCGGGCCCCGCACTCGGCGGCTCGGCAGGACTGCCCCTCCTGTGTTCGACGCTAGAACAACCCGCCGCCGCGCGCACTGCGGCCCGACGACGGGACCCTCCTGACCGGCTCATTCCGCTCGGCCGGGCGGTCCCACCGGTGCGGGGCAAGCGCGCCGGCCCAGGCGCCGCCCCTACGCCGTGCTCGGCGACCGCGGGTACGACCACGACCAGTACCGCCGTCTCGCCTTGGTCCCTGGGCGTGAGGCCGTCGATTGCCCGACGCGCTACTGACCACGGCTCCGGGCTGGGCACCCAACACCGGGTTGCCGAGAGGACCTTGGCGACGGCTGAAGGCGTCCCGCCGCGTTCCGGCAACCGGCAACCGGCAACCGGCAGAACGAATGGCGCGAGCCGCTTCGGCCCGTAGGGCTGTCACACCCGTAGGGCTGTCACAAACGAGGAAGCCGTCTTGTCCTCTCTGTGGACAGTCCCTGTTTGGAGGAATGGAGGAATGCATGAGCGCTGAGCACGCACACCAGCCCCCAGGCGTCGAGGTGATCACGACCCTGCCGGAGGCGGCGGCCCGGATCCCGGCCGGCGCCGAGGCCCGGACCATCCGGGTCACCCTGCCGCCCGGTGACCCGGGCGCGCCCCCGCACCGGCACCCCGGGCCGCTCTTCGGCTACGTGACCCAGGGCGAGATCCTCTTCGAGCTGGAGGGGCAGCCGCCCCGGGTGCTCAAGGCCGGTGACGCCCTGTTCGAGCCCGGGGGCGACGTGATCCACTACCAGGGCGCCAACAACCTTCCGGACGCGCAGTCGCAGCTAGTGGTGACCATGTTCGCGCCGCCGGGCACCCCGGTTCTGACCGTGGTCGGCGCGGAGGAACTGGCCGAACGGCGACACCTGCGAGTTGCCCAGCCCTGATGACGCCCCGGCCGCTGCCGTGGGCTGACGCGACGGCCGGACGGAGCCGCTGGTGTACGTCCCCGTCCGGCATCGTTGCGGATGGCCTTGAGCACTCTTCCCCGGCACCTCGCGAGACACCGGCCTTCTGCGATGGTCCGCACTCGTACGTGGTTGTCCGCTACGTGTGGGCGTTGTCACGCAGTCGGAGGGTGCCCCGTACCCCTGTTGAGGCGTGAGTGTTCGCGGCACCTCCGGCAATGCCGTGATGGCGACGAGGGTTGCGGTCGCGGTGCCGAAGGATTGCGGTGATGCTGTCAGGGGGAGCGTGGCCGGCCTCGCACGGGCAGTGTGCGTCGGTGACCGCGCTGTACAGGAAGGGTGCTGCCATGACAACGGTGCCGGACAGGACACGGAAAGGCCCCGGAAGGCCCGGCAGCGGCGAAACGATCAATGAGGCCTCCTCGTTCGCCGGGATCATGATGCTGCTCAGCGGGCCCCTCAGCATTCTCATGGGCGCGTCCGGCATCGCACAGGACACCCTGTTCTCCGCGTCCCTGTACGCCTACCGGTTCGACCTGACCGCTTGGGGCTGGATTCACCTTGTGATCGGAGTGGCACTTGTCATCACGGGCCTGGGAGTCCTGACAGACAAGAGCTGGGGCCGCGGGGCCGGTGTAGCGGTGGCAGGGATCAGCCTGATCACCCAGTTCATGTTCGTTCCGTACTACCCGTTGTGGGCCATCCCCGCGATGACACTCGACCTCCTGATCCTGTTTGCGCTGACGAGGATCCACATCGAGACCAGGGGCGGCCGGTGAATCCGGCACTTCATCCTCCGCCGCAGCACAGCACCCCCCAACAACCCACCACTCTCCCCAGCTCCCGTCCCGTACGCCGATCACGTTGCCGTGGAAGGTCGCGGACGGGCCACCGGTGACCAAGCGGCTGATCTTCACCGGACCGCGCGGGGTCCACGTCTGGCGCACCTCCCGCAACGAGGAGATGTGGAAGCGGGTGCTCGCCGGTGCCGGGGTGATCCCGGTCCCCGAGCGTGGACATCAAGGCCCTCGCCGAGTACCTGGGCCACTCGGACCCTGGCCAATCGAGGCGACATGGCGGCTGAGGGCTCGTACTCTCCGGGCCAGGGACGGGGACGGGGAGAGCAATGACGGAGTACTTCTTATTGGTGTGCGACGACGTGCCTCATGACGTGCTGCTCACCGACCCTGGCGCCCGTGTGCTGGACGTCGCCCAAGTCGTACGTCGGCTGACGGGACTGAGTCTCTGGCGCAGCAAGGTTCTGGCAACGCAGGTGCCCGCAAGGATTCTCGACGGCGTGCTTCAGGAGGACGCAGAGGCGGCGGTCGCGGCTCTCCGCGATGTGGGAGCACAGGCAGAGGTGAGGGCACAGCCTGAGCCGGAATTCGTCAAGGCCTGACGGCCCGGTCAAGCAGCAGATGGCCCAGAGAGGGCCCAAGGCCACCGAAAAGCCCCCTACTAGCGGATAACCCGCAGGTAGGGGGCTTGATCAAGTCAGGTTACTTCTTCTTGCCCTGGTTCTTGACCGCCTCGATCGCGGCCGCGGCCGCATCCGGGTCGAGGTACGTGCCGCCGGGGTTGAGCGGCTTGAAGTCGGCGTCGAGCTCGTAGGCGAGCGGGATGCCGGTCGGGATGTTCAGGCCCGCGATGTCGGCGTCGGAGATGCCGTCGAGGTGCTTGACGAGGGCGCGCAGCGAGTTGCCGTGGGCGGCGACCAGGACCGTGCGGCCGGTGAGGAGGTCGGGGACGATGCCGTCGTACCAGTACGGCAGCATGCGGAAGACGACGTCCTTCAGGCACTCCGTGCGGGGGCGCAGCTCCGGCGGGATCGACGCGTAGCGCGGGTCGTTCGCCTGCGAGAACTCGCTGTCGTCGGAGAGGGGCGGCGGCGGGGTGTCGTACGAGCGGCGCCACAGCATGAACTGCTCCTCGCCGAACTCGGCGAGGGTCTGGGCCTTGTCCTTGCCCTGGAGAGCGCCGTAGTGCCGCTCGTTCAGACGCCAGGAGCGGTGGACGGGGATCCAGTGGCGGTCGGCGGCCTCCAGCGCGAGCTGGGCGGTGCGGATCGCGCGCTTCTGGAGCGAGGTGTGCACGACGTCGGGCAGCAGGCCGGCGTCCTTCAGCAGCTCACCGCCGCGGACTGCCTCCTTCTCGCCCTTCTCGTTGAGATTGACGTCCACCCATCCGGTGAACAGGTTCTTCGCGTTCCATTCGCTCTCGCCGTGGCGGAGGAGGATCAGCTTGTACGGTGCGTCGGCCATACGTCCGAGCGTAATGGAAGCCTTCGTCCCCTCGCGCCCCTGCCCGGAAGGCGGACAGTTGACGGCATCTGTTAATTGAGTGGCCCCCGGAGACCTCCCGCTCGTAAGTTGCCATCAGTACATGAGCCGCTTACATCCGTGGGGGACGACCGATGCCACTCGCCGTCATGCGACGCGCCGCCCGAGAGACCGTCTCGGGGCTCCCCCGCGAGTTCTGGTGGCTGTGGACCAGCACCCTGGTCAACCGACTCGGCGCTTTTGTCGCCACTTTCATGGCTCTGTACCTGACGCTCGACCGCGGCTACTCCGCCTCGTACGCGGGTCTCGTGGCGTCCCTGCACGGCCTCGGCGGTGTCGTCTCCTCGCTCGGCGCGGGCGTGATGACCGACCGGCTCGGGCGCCGGCCCACGCTCCTCGTCGCACAGACCTCCACGGCCGCCTCCGTCGCGCTGCTCGGCTTCATGCACGACCCGGTGAGCATCGCCGCGGTCGCCTTCCTGGTCGGCATGGCCAGCAACGCCTCCCGGCCCGCCGTCCAGGCGATGATGGCCGACATCGTGCGGCCCGAGGACCGCGTCCGGGCGTTCTCCCTCAACTACTGGGCGATCAACCTCGGCTTCGCCGTCTCCTCCATGGCCGCCGGTTTCATCGCCGAGTTCAGCTACCTCGCCGGCTTCCTCATCGAGGCCGGCATGACCCTGGCCTGCGCGCTCCTCGTCTTCGCGAAGCTGCCGGAGTCCCGGCCGGTGCAGAACGCCAAGGAGGCGAAGGACGACGTCGGCCTCGGGACCGTGCTGCGCGACCGGCGCTTCATGAGCGTCGTCGGCCTGTCCTTCCTCGTCGCCCTGGTCTTCCAGCAGGGCTCCGTGGGACTCCCCGTCGCCATGGGCAGAGCGGGCTTCACACCCGCCGACTACGGCATGGCGATCGCCGTCAACGGCGTCCTCATCGTCGCGCTGCAGATCCCGGTCACCCGTTTCATCCAGCACCGGGATCCGCGCCGGCTGCTCGTGATCTCCTCGGTCCTCGCCGGGTACGGCTTCGGGCTCACCGCCTTCGCCGGGTCGGTGGGCGTCTTCGCGCTCACCGTGTGCGTGTGGACCCTGGCCGAGATCGTCAACGCGCCCACCCAGACGGGCCTGGTCGTCCAGCTCTCCCCGACCCACGGCCGGGGCCGCTACCAGGGCATGTACACCCTCTCCTGGTCACTCGCCGCGCTGATCGCTCCCCTGATGTCCGGCGTGGTCATCGACCGGTTCGGGGCCGCCTGGCTGTGGGGGCTGTGCGCACTGGTGGGCACGGTGGCCGGGCTCGGGTACGGCCTGCTGATGCGGCGGCTGCCCACGGAGGAACCGGCGGTGGAGGCCGGCCCGACGGTGGCGAAGCCCGAGGTCAGCGCGGCCTGACGCCGACTCGCCGCGCCACCCGCACCCCACGCGGTCCCAGCAGCTGCGAGCCTCCCTCAAGCACAGGAACTCCCCGAAAAAGCGCCCCCGTCGGCTTCACGGATGCATCCGCGCCCCCTTCACCACCTTGTCCACCGCGTTCCGAGGCCCGTACACGGCCAGCCCCACCACATCCAGTCCAGCCGTCGTGACAGCCCGCACCGCCGCCCGGTTGTCCCGGTCGTTGCCGGTGCCGAAGAGATCCGACGTGAAGACGGCCCGGGGCAGCGCACGGCTGAGCGCCCTGCCGTGTGCCGCCACAAGGACCTCCTTCGTCCCCTCGAAAACCAGCACAGGCTGCCGGAACATCGGCAGATACGCCACCCCGTCCGCGTCCTCGTACGGCTCTCCGATCACCTCGGGGACCTGTGTGCCCAGGCCGCTGACCAGGAAGGACGTGACATTCAGACGTTGCCAGGGCTCAAGGTCGTCCCGCAGCAGGACGACGATCTTCGTATCGAAGCGGATCGGTTCACCGTTCATGGATCGAGGTTCACTGTTCATGGATCGAGACTGCCGACCGCGGCACGACGCCGTCTTGTACGTTCTTTGCATGGTCGCTCAGCCGGAGGTCTCCGCCTGGCGCTCGCGCGTTCCGGGTGTCGTGGAGGTCTTCCACGCCCACTTCACCGAGTACGCCTATCCGATGCACGTGCACGAGGCCTGGACGCTGCTCATCGTCGACGACGGGGCCGTACGGTACGACCTGGACCGGCACGAGCACGGCACCCCGCACGACACGGTGTCCCTGCTGCCGCCGCACGTCCCGCACAACGGCTCCCCGGCCACCGCGCACGGTTTCCGCAAGCGCGTCGTCTATCTCGACGGCACGCATCTGGGCGAGGACCTCATCGGGTCCGCGGTGGACGGGCCCGACCTGCGTGACCCCGTACTGCGACGGCGCGTCGGCCAGTTGCACACCGCGCTCGGTCACCCCGGTGACGAACTGGAGGCCGAGAGCAGACTGACGCTCATCGCCGAGCGGCTGCGCACGCATCTGCGGCCCAGCACTCCCGCCGCCACCCCGCGCGACTCCCCCACCCTCGCCCGCACCCTGCGCGAACTCCTCGACGGACGCCTCACCCAGGGCATCGGCCTCGACGAGGCCGCGCGGCTCGTGCACGCCCATCCCGCCCATCTGGTACGGGCGTTCAGCGGCGCCTACGGCATCGCACCCCACCAGTACCTGATGTCCCGCCGTGTCGACCGGGCCCGCCGTCTCCTCCTCGAGGGCCGGCCGCCGGGCGAGGTGGCGTCGGCGACCGGCTTCTACGACCAGTCCCATCTCACCCGGCACTTCAAGAAGTTGGTCGGGGTGACTCCGGGGCGCTACGCGCGCTCCAGGCCGGCGTGACCGCCGTGGGTACGCCCCACACGCCTCACGGTTACCTTCGTCGGGTACGACACGCTCGGCCGAGTCAGAGGTCCCGCTGGGCCTCGTACAGATTGCGCGGGCGTACGACGTCCGTGGTCCCGTACAGCTCCAGGCGGGAGTGCAGGTCGCCGGTGAAGTCGGGGACGTCGATCTGGTCGAACTCGGTCACCTCGTTGACGCCGACGGTGGCGGAGTAGGGCGCCAGACCGTCGATCTTCATCAACCCCGCACGGCCGTTCGTGACACGTATGTTCCAGTGGGTGAAGCGTGCGCCGAAGAGCGGACCGGCGCTCGCGTCGCCGCCGTGCCGGCCGTTGTTGTCGACGGTGATGTCGGTGCGGACGTTGGCGAAGGGCAGGCCCCGATGGGAATCGAAGGTGCCCATCCGGAGGTCGCCGCGCGACCAGACGTTGTAGGAGGAGAGAGGCCTTCCACGTTGATGCCGTGGAGCTGGGTGTTCGGCGGGGCCGGCACCGTGCGCTGTTCGATGGTGAAGTCCTCGACGAGGTTGTCGTGCGAGCCCTCGCGGCAGAAGTACGGGTGGTGCGAGCCGCGGCCCGCCACACGGGTGCGGCGCAGGGTGCAGGCGGAGGCGGCGACGAATCCGAAGCCGTTGTCGACGTGGCGGACCGTCACGTCGTCGACCCAGCAGTCGTACGCGCACTGGAGGACGACCCCGTTGTAGCCCTTGTCGAGGAGGTGCGGGGACTGGGGCGTCTCGACGGCCTCCAGGGTGAGGCCTTCGACACCGGAGCCGGTCAGCGGTTCGACGTGGGTCGTCAGACGCGGGTCCCACTCGGGGCGTACGTCGAGGGGCAGCGGCCGCTCCAGGGTGACCTTTCTGCCCCGCACCCGCGCGATGCGTACGGGCCACTCGTAGGGGACGTAACTCGTGAGCTTGGTCTTGTCGTCCCAGTAGTACGCCTCGGGACCGGGGCCGCCGCCCGACATGTGCTCCAGGAGGGTGTGGTCGGCGTCGTCGGCGAGTCGCAGGAGGACGAGCCGGCCCGGCTTCAGGGGGCGGGGGTCGGCGACCGTCACCGACCAGGAGCCGCGGGTGGCGGGGGCCACGGTCGTCAGGGTCTCCCACTCGTCGCGCTTGTTGCCGGTCCAGCCCTCGAAGGGCCAGGCCTTGTCCTTGATGGCGGCGACGAGGGAGTCCCAACGGGCCGTGGGCGCGAGCCAGATGAGGCCGCCCGCCCAGGACCAGGACGACTTGTCGCCGCCGTAGCGGGAGCCGTAGACACCGATCAGCTCGGTGAGGTTCCTGGTCGCGTACAGCTTCGTACGGTCGCTGCCGGCGCCGCGCAGCACGACGTTCGAGTGGCCGATGCGGATCAGGCCGTCGATGCGGAAGGTGCCGGGCGGGATGAGCACCGTGCCACCGCCGGCCCTCCCGGCAGCGGCGATGGCACGGTTGATCGCGGGCGCGCAGTCCGTGGTGCCGTCCGCGACGGCGCCGTAGGCGCGGACGTCGGCCACGACGGGGCGGCGGGGGAAGCGCGCCGACCCGCCCCGATGGCCGGCCCTGCCGACGTACGGGATCTGCGGGTGGGTGAAGGGGGTGCGGGTGAACTCCCGCCAGATGGTGGGGACTTGACCTGGGTCACGAGGGCGTGCGACAGCGGTCGCGGCCGTCGCCGGTCCGCCGGTCACCATGGCGGCCGCCACGGCCACGGCACTGCCGAGCAGGCCCCGTCTGGTGATGCTCACGTAGTCCTCGCTCATACCCGCCCGCCTTCCGTCGCATTCCATCGGCTTCCATGGATGTGAATGACGTTCAGATCTGCGTCGGCGGTGAGCATGCCACTGAGACCCCTGACCGGGAAGGGGTCGTGCACTACTTAGTTGGACTGGACCTGGAATTCAGCCAGCGGGACGCTGGGTCAGGTGGGTGAACGCATCCAGATTGCGGGTCGATTCGCCGCGAGACACCCGCCAGGCGTACTCCTTGCGGATCGCGGAGGCGAAACCGAGCTCAAGGAGAGTGTTGAAAGCGCCGTCGGCGGCCTCCAGGACCGAGCCGAGCAGCCGGTCGACCTCGTCCGGCGTGACCGCGCCGAGCGGCAGTTTGCCGACCAGATACACGTCCCCCAGGGGGTCGACCGCGTAACTCACGCCATAGAGCTTGAGATTGCGCTCCAGGAGCCAGCGGTGGACGCCTTCGTGGTTCTCGTCGGGGTGGCGGATCACGAAGGCGTTCAGCGACAGGGAGTGCTTGCCGACGATCAGCGAGACGGTCGTCGAGAGCTTGCGGGTGCCGGGCAGTTTCACGACGTACGAGCCCGCCTTGGGGCTCTCCCACTCCAGCTCGGCCTCGGTGAGGACCTGCTCGATGATCGACGCTGCGTCAGCCATGGAGGGAGCGTACGTCAGGCGTCCGACGGACCGACCCTCGGGCGGTGCGCGCGTCAGCCCTGGTGGGCGCGCACCTTGCGGCGGTGGGCCTGTACGGCGGCCGTGTACACGTCCGCCGTGGCGGCGGCCGCGGTGTCCCAGCCGAAGCGCTGCGCGTGCCGGGCGGCGGCCTCGCCCATGCGCGCCGACAGCGCCTGGTCGTCGGCGAAATCGCGCAGTACGCGCGCGTAGGCGACGGGATCGTGCCCCGGGATCAGGAATCCGGTCTCCTGGTGGCGCACGGCGACGGGCAGCCCGCCGACCTCGGCCGCCAGGACCGGCGTGCCGGCCGCCTGCGCCTCGATGGCGACCAGCCCGAAGGACTCGCTGTAGGAGGGCATGACCAGCACCGACGCGGCCCGGAACCAGTCCGCGAGCTGCTCCTGGTCGACGGGCGGCCTGAACAGCACGACATCGGCGATCCCGAGCCGGGCGGCGAGCTTCTGCAGCCCCTCGGGCTTGGCGAGACCGGTACCGCTGGGGCCGCCCACCACGGGGACGACGATGTTGCCGCGCAGCTCGGGGCGCTCGTCCAGGAGGACGGCGACCGCGCGCAGCAGCACGTCGGGGGCCTTCAGGGGCTGTATGCGGCCCGCGAAGAGCGGAATCAGCGCGTCCTGCGGGAGCCCGAGGCGGGCGCGGGCGGCGGCGCGGCCGTCGGCCGGGCGGAAGCGGTCGAGGTTGACGCCCGGGTGGACGACGGCCACCTTGCCGGGCTCGGCCTCGTAGTGGCGGGCGAGCTCGTCGGCCTCTTCGGAGGTGTTGGCGATGAGACGGTCGGCCGCGCGCACGATCTGGGTCTCGCCGATGACACGGGCGGCGGGCTCGGGGGTGTCGCCCTCGGCGAGCGCGGCGTTCTTGACCTTGGCCATGGTGTGCATCGCGTGCACCAGGGGCGCGCCCCAGCGCTCGGCGGCGAGCCAGCCGACGTGGCCGGAGAGCCAGTAGTGCGAGTGCACGAGGTCGTAGTAACCGGGTCGGTGCCCGGCCCAGGCCTGCATGACGCCGTGCGTGAAGGCACACAGCTGGGCGGGCAGGTCCTCCTTGGCGAGGCCCTCGTACGGACCCGCGTCGACGTGCCGGACGAGGACGCCGGGGGCCAGTTCGACGGTCGGCGGGAGGGCGGCCGTGGTGGCCCGGGTGAAGATCTCGACCTCGATGTTGATCGCGGCGAGGCGCTGGGCGAGTTCCACGATGTAGACGTTCATGCCGCCGGCGTCGCCGGTGCCGGGCTGGTGCAGCGGCGAGGTGTGGACGGAGAGCATCGCCACGCGACGGGGCCTACGGTGCAGCCTCAGCCGTGAGGGCGTCGCCGGGGAGCGTCGCCCGAGCCTGCTGACGTACTGGCTCACGTGGCGTTCCTCCTTGCTGCGGGCATGCCGGTCGGAGGACGCACGGCACCCTCCAGAGAGCGCCAACGCCGGAGCGGTCCGCTCCATTTCCCTTCCGCGCTCCCTCCCGCACCCCTTTGCCGAATCATTACCGAGAGTCGCTCAACCGTTCGAGGGCGAGTTGCGTGCGCGGCTCCGCTCCCTTCTTCTCCACCTCTTTTCCACAGGTTGACGGCGGGCTGCCGGAGGTTATCCACAGGCCCGCACGGGCTTCCTCCCGGCCGCCTACTCTCGTACGCATGACAACCCGCGCCGCGTCCCGCCCCGTGGGTACGGTGACGCGCGGGACGACCAACCCCAACCGACTGCGCCGCATGGACCGCTGGATCGCGGCCACCCACGGCGCCGAGCTGCGCAGAAGCGCCGACCCGGTGGCGGTCGACCTCGGATACGGGGCGGCTCCCTGGACCGCGGTCGAGCTGCTGACCCGCCTGCGCACGGCCGCCCCCCGCGCCCGCGTGGTGGGCGTGGAGATCGAGCCCGCGAGGGTCGCGGCGGCCCGGCCGTACGAGCGCGAGGGACTCGTCTTCCGGCACGGCGGCTTCGAGGTCCCGGTGCACGGCAGCCCCTCACTCATCCGCGCGGCGAACGTGCTGCGCCAGTACGACGAGGAGCAGGTCGCCGAGGTCTGGCAGCGTCTGTGCGCACGCCTCGCACCTGCGGGCCCCGGCTCCCGGGGCGGGCTGCTCGTCGAGGGCACCTGCGACGAGATCGGCCGCCGGCACGTCTGGGTCGCCCTGGGCCCCGAGGGCCCGCGCACGGTCACCTTCGCCACCCGCCTGGGCTCCCTGGACCGCCCGTCCGACCTCGCCGAGCGCCTGCCCAAGGCACTGATCCACCGCAACGTCCCGGGCGAGCCCGTGCACGCGTTCCTCCGCGACTTCGACCGCGCCTGGGCCGCAGCCGCGCCGTACGCCTCGTACGGCGCGCGGCAGCGCTGGATACGCACGGTCGGCGACCTGACGGCGGACTGGCCGGTGACGGACGGAATATCCCGCTGGCGCCAGGGCGAAGTCACGGTGCGCTGGGAGGCGTTGGCGCCCCGCGGGGCCTTCGCGTAAACGCGGGGTGCAGGGCCCGGGGTGCGGGACGCGCGGCGCGGGGTGCCGGACAGGCGTGCGACGTCTCGATGACGCACGGGCGTCAAGCGCCGCACAGACACCGGACACCCGGGCGAGGCACGGGCGTTGAAGGCTGGGGCCCGACGAACCAGGACACGTGGGTGTGCGAGGTCGGAGTGTCGTGCGGGCGGTTGACGCCGGGGGCCGCGCGGGCGTGCCGCGTCGGTGGAGGGGTGGCCACCGCACGCCTGTGAGCTGCACGGAACGAACTGCGTGACTGACTCGTCACACAGGCGGGGAGATCGTTTCGCGGAGGCGGGCCGGAGGGAAGGGAGTTCTTGCCCATCTCTGTCGCATTGCGCGCCGACATGGCACGATCCCCCAGGCGTCCATAAGTTACTGACGGTAAATCAGTTTGGGGGCGGAGCAATGGGATCCGGCAAGCGGAGCCTGACCACGGCGGCCATGGTTCTGGCCTGTGCCTGCGCGGTGCTGTCGGCACCGGGCGTGGCGTACGCGAGCCCGACACCAGCGCCCATGCGCACACCGACACCGACTCCGACAACCTCGCCGGCCGGCAAGGACCTTGAGGCGATCCGCAAGAAGCTGGACGCTCTCTACCACGACGCGGCGGTCGCCACGGACGCGTACAACGCCGCCGAGGAGCAGGCCAAGCAGCAGTCGGCCGAGATCGTCGACCTGGCCCGCGTGATCGTCCAGGGCCAGGACAAGCTGGACGAGTTGAAGGACCGCGCGGGCGCCGCGGCCCGGGCGCAGTACCGGGGCGGTGGTCTGCCGCCCGAGATGCGGCTGTGGCTGAGCGACAACCCCCAGCAGTACCTGGACGGCGCGGGGCGGGTGCTCCAGGGCGAGCACGCGACCAAGGGGCTGCTCGCCGAGATGACCCGCACGCAACAGGACTTGCAGCAGTACGCGAAGGACGCCTCCGCGCAGTGGCAGAAGCTGGAGGCCAACCGCCAGGCCAAGGCCACGGCGCAGAAGGAGATCAAGAAGCAGATCGCCGCCGCCGAGAAGCTGGAGTCCCAGCTCCAGAAGAAGGAGAAGGAGCGGCTGGCGAAGCTCGAGGAGGAGGCCGCGTACACGGCGCAGACGGCCTGGCTGAGTTCCGGCATCCTCGCCGAGATCAGCGGCAAGGCGTCCGAGCAGGGCAAGAAGGCGGTGAAGTTCGCCACCGACCAGATCGGCAAGCCGTACGAGTGGGGCGCCGAGGGCCCGGGCTCGTACGACTGCTCGGGGCTGACCTCACAGGCCTGGGCCGCCGCCGGCCACGGCATTCCGCGCACCTCGCAGGAGCAGTGGAAGCAGCTTCCCCATGTCGACGTCAAGGACATGCGCCCCGGCGACCTGATCATCTACTTCGACGACGCCAGCCATGTGGCGATGTACATCGGCGACGGCGCGATCGTGCACGCACCGCGGCCGGGCCGGACGGTGACGATCACGGGGGCCGGGTCCATGCCGATACTGGGCGTCGTACGACCGGACGCGTGACGGGGCGGGGCATAGGGAGCCGAGGCGGGGCGCGGGGAGCCGGGGCGGATCGGGCCGGCCGATCGGCCTGGACGGCCAAACCGCCACCAACCCCGAGAAAGCGCCCTGGCCCTCGTGATGCACCGCACGTGACCCACCCCACGGTTGTACATACCCCTCAACTTCGTGGACGTGACGTTCGTCATCCCGGGGACAACCGCATCCTGTCCAAGTGCGGTACAGGATGCGGCATATGACGGTGGCCGCCTGCCGGACGCCACGACGCACACCATTCCGTTGCGGCGTCCGCTACCGCTATGGTCCCCGTCGGTGGGTCGAGGACCTTCGCCCCACCACGCCCTCGGGGGGAGGGAAGGAACCCACACGATGCCCGTACCCATACCGCGGCAGAGAGCGATCCCGGCCGCGGAGAGCGGTCAGGCTCAAGGCGCGTTCTCACCCGGCGGCCCATCCGGAGAAGCGACCGGCGGCCCGGCCGGGGCAGCACCGGCGCCCCATGCCGCCACGACCCCGGTCGACAGCACCACCAATCTGACCCTGCTGGTCATCGAGGACGACCCGGCGGGTTCGCTCAGCGTGCCCGAGATGCTCGACGCGGCCGGCAAGCCGATCCGCATCCGCACCGCCCGCAACCTCACCGAGGCCGAGCGGCTGCTCACCGACGACGTCCACTGCATCCTGCTCGACCTCGCGCTGCCCGCCCCCGGCCGGGCGGCCACCGAGAGCGACGACGAGCTGACCACGCTCAAGCACGTGCTGCGGCTCGCGCCCCGGCACGCCGTCCTCGCGCTCACCGCCTCCGGTGACGCCGAGCGCGGCGCGGAGGCGGTGCGCGTCGGCGCCCAGGACTATCTGTTCCGCGACGAGCTGGACGGACGGCTGCTGAGCCGCGCGATCCGGTACGCGGTGGAGCGGAAACGTTCCGACAAGGCCGAGCGCCGACTCACCGAGTCCAGGCTGCGCGCCCAGGAGAACGCCCGCCTGGAGCGCGGTCTGCTGCCGACCCCTCTCCTGGAGGGCTCCTCGCTCCGCTTCGCCGCGCGCTACCGCCCGGGGCGCTCCCGCGCCCTGCTCGGCGGCGACTTCTACGACACGGTCCGTACGCCCGACGGCACGGTGCACGCCATGATCGGCGATGTCTGCGGACACGGGCCCGACGAGGCCGCGCTCGGCGTGGAGCTGCGCATCGCCTGGCGGGCGCTGACGTTCGCGGGCCTGTGCGGCGACGAACTCCTGTCCACCCTCCAGCAGGTCCTGGAGCACGAGCGCGAGAACGACGAGATCTTCGCGACGCTGTGCACGGTGGACATCGCGCCGGACGGGCGCCGCGCCGGGCTCTGCCTGGCGGGCCACCCGTCCCCGCTGATCTCCCGCCCCGGCCGGCCCGCCGAGCTACTGCCGTACGAGAACGGCGGCCCGGCGCTCGGCCTGCTGCACGGTGCCCGCTGGCCGCGCCAGCAGGTGGAGCTGGGCGGCGAGTGGAGTCTGATGCTCTACACCGACGGCCTGATCGAGGGTCACATCGGCGAGGGCAAGGAGCGGCTGGGCCAGGACGGCATGGTGGACCTGGTACGCCGCCGGCTCGCCGAGGGCCTGACGGGCGAGGAGCTGCTGCGGGCGACGGTCAACGAGGTCAGGGACCTCAACGGCGGAGAGCTGACGGACGACGTGGCGGTGCTCCTGCTGGACCGGACGCCGTGATGGCCGTACGACCGTGTGACGGTCACGCCGTGATCACCGTACGACCGTGTGACGGTCACGCCCTGACCGCCGGATGACCGCGTAACGGTCACGCCGTACGAGCGTGTGACGGTCGGGCCTGCCCGACGGCCCGGCCCGCGTAACCCTCAGGCCCGCAGGACTGACCGCCGGTGGTCGACTTGAAGGTGACCGCCGGTGGTCAGCGGCCTCCGTTGTAGGGGCCGTACGGGCCGTCGCTGCTGCTTCCGCCGCGGCGGCCCCGGCCACCGCCGGAGACCTGACGGAGCGCGGGGCGTACGTCCACGAAGAAGACGATCGTGGCGACCAGCCCCGCGATCTGCAGGAAGATGATCGGGACCAGCAGGTTCACGGCCACCGTGATGCCCAGGATGATCAGCCAGAACATCTTGTTCTGCTTGTCGGCCGCGCGGTACGCGTCTTCGCGAGCCACCGCCGCCATCACCAGTGCCACCACGGCGAGCACCAGCATGGCAAGGAAGATCAGCGACAAGAAGCCGCCGAATGCCGTCAACAGCACTATGCCCACCGCCCGAGTCGATTCATCTCTACGGCCACCGTACCCGCAGAACGGGCCGGGAACTCTGAGAGTGCCCGGCCCGTCGTCCTGACCCTTCGCCCGGACCCTTCGTCCGGACCTTCCGTCCTGAGACGAGGAGTCCCGTCGTCCGCTACTTCACCGGCGGCGTCGGCTTCTTGGCGGTGACCTTGCGGGCCGGAGCCTTCTTCGCCACGGGCTTCTTGGCCGGAGCGGGCACGGCGGCGGTCGCGGCCGGCTTGTCCTCGGACCTGACCTCGACCGGCTCGGCCTTCGGCTCGACGGCGATGGCCAGTTCCTCGATCTCCTCGGCGGCCTCGCCACGCCAGGTCTTCACGGTCTGCTCGCCGTGCTCGGCGACCTTCTCGTACGTCTCCTTGGCCTTCACGGCGTACTCGGCGGCGACGCCGACACCGCGCAGGGCGAGGTCCTGAGCGGACTCACCGAGCTTCTTCAGGTCGGTGTCGAGGGTGCTGATGAACTCCGTGACCTTGGCCTGGATGGTCTCCTGCGCTTCCTTCGCGCGGGTGGCGGCCTTCTCCTGGACGGTGTTCGCGTCGATGTTCTTCACGGTCTCGATCCGCGCCGGGGCCTCGGCGCGGATCTGCTCCACGAGGCCGGGGACCTTCTTCGCCTGCTGGACGGCCAGGTCGGCGGTGCCGGCCAGGAAGTACAGCGGGGTGGGGTCCGTGGCGGCCTTGCGGATGTCGTCGGTGATGGCCATGGTGATGGTCCTCCGGTCGCTTTCAGCTGAGGGTTTTGGTGTTCCGCGGCAAGACCGGCAGGCCCGCGTGCGGGCCGGCGGTGCTGCACGTCGTCGTCGTCAACTGGCGGTCTGCTGCGGATCGGCATCGCTGCCGTCGGCCGTGCGGGGGCCCCGGACGGCGGTGTCCGGCGCTTGCTGGGTGCCCGATATGTGCTCTGCCATGCCCTGTGCCTCGTCCTGCGCCATGTCCTGGGTCACGTTCTGGGCCATTCCCCGGGCCAGGTCCGGCGTGATCTCGAATCCGTTCTCCTTGCGGAAGGACTCGTAGATCTGGAGCAGCACCTGCTTCTGCCGCTCGTTCAGCGTGGGATCGGCGAGGATGACGGCACGTGTCTCCACCTCGTCCCGGTCCCGCTCGGCGTCGAGGATGCCGGCTCGCACGTACAGCGTCTCGGCGGAGATCCGCAGCGCCTTCGCGACCTGCTGCAACACCTCCGCGCTCGGCTTGCGCAGCCCGCGCTCGATCTGGCTCAGATACGGGTTGGACACCCCGGCGGCGTCGGCGAGCTGCCGCAACGACAGCTGCGCGTTGCGCCGCTGCTCGCGCAGGTACTCACCGAGATTGCCGACGTTGAGTGATGCCATGCCTCCACCTTGCCGCACCTCCGCTAACAATTGCAAGCACCCGCTTGCAAAAGTGCGCTGCGCCACGAAGGGGTGCCCGCGCGCCGGGCCACGAAGGGGTGCCTGCGCGCTCAACCGACCGCGGCGCCGAACCACTCGGGCAGTCGGCCGACCAGATCCCGCTGGTCTTCACCGACCCACGCCACATGGCCGTCGGGCCGCAGCAGCACCGCGGGCACGTCCAGTTCCTCGCTGACGTCGACGACGTGGTCGACCCGGTCCGCCCAGCCCGCCACCGAGAGCCGGCCTGTCTGGTCGAGGAGCAGCCCGCGACCGGCGTGCATCAGCTCATAGAGGCGCCCGCGCTTCAGCCCCACGTCCCGCATCCGCCCGCCGAGCAGTTCATGGCCCTGGCCGAAGTCGTAGCGGACCCCGACCGCTGTGATCATCCCGGTCACGTACAGGTTCACCTCCTCGAAGTCCATCAGCTTCGACAACAGCTCCCGCAGCGCGGTCGCACCCGGATCGGTCCCCAGCAGCGTGATCTGCGCGCGGGTGTTGTCCAGCACGCGGGCGCCCACCGGGTGCCGTTCGGCGTGGTAGCTGTCGAGGAGCCCCTCCGGTGCCCAGCCGTTGACCTCGGCGGCCAGTTTCCAGCCGAGGTTGAACGCGTCCTGCACGCCGAGGTTGAGCCCCTGCCCGCCGGTCGGCGGGTGGATGTGCGCCGCGTCGCCGGCCAGCAGCACCCGGCCGACCCGGTAGCGCTCGGCCTGCCGGGTGGCGTCACCGAACCGGGACAGCCGGCGCGGCGAGTGCACGCCGAAGTCGGTGCCCGCGACGGCCCGCAGCCGCTGCCTGAACTCCTCGATGGTCGGCGCGGTCGTACGGTCCTCGGACACGCCCTCGGCGGGCACGATGACGCGGTACGTGCCGTCCCCGTTGGGGATGGTGCCGAACCGCAGTTGGGTCTTGCGGACTTCCTCGACGACGGCGGCGACCGTCGCCTGATCCTCGGTCATCTCCATGTCGCCCAGCAGCGTCTCGACCTTGGCGGGCTCACCGGGGAAACCGACACCGAGCTCCTTGCGCACCACGCTGCGGCCGCCGTCGCATCCGACGAGATAGCGCGAGCGCAGGTGCGTGCCGTCCGCCAGCTCGACGGTCACCCCGGACCCGGCCCCGTCGTCGGACTGACTCAGCCCGACCACTTCGCAACCACGCCGGATCTCGGCGCCGAGTTCGAGGGCACGCTCGTTGAGCAGCCGCTCGGTGGCCGGCTGCAGGGTGGACAGACCGTACGGGTGAGCCGTGTCCAACCGGTCCGGCCACGGCTTGAGGATGCCGCCGAAGAAACCGCCGACCTGGAACTTCTCACTGACCGCGAGGAACCGGTCCAGCAGACCGCGCTGATCCATGATCTCGACGCTGCGCGTGTGCAGGCCGCGCCCGCGGGACTCCTGGGTCGGTTCGGTCAACTTGTCCAGTACGACCACGTGCACACCGTGCAGCCGCAACTCTCCGGCCAGCATCAAGCCGGTCGGTCCACCGCCGACCACGATCACGTCAATCATCAAACCTCAAACGCCCATTCAACGAGATTGGGTTTCGGCCGCACGCACTTCGCGAATCCGCCATTTCCGCAGGTACTGGCCTTGGCCGGCCATTCTGCGGCACGCCCCGGGCCTTGCCGCAAGCCCCCCTGTGCGCTATACGTTGAGAGTGGAAAGGAGTGGGCAACCCCTTTTGGGTGGCCCCCTTTCCGTAGCCGGCGAAGGCGGCCAGGCTTTCAGCAGATCTCCCTCGCTTCTCCCTCTCTCGCTCTCCCTCGCTCAACCCACCCGCTCCGCGAGGAACTTCTCCCATGTGCGCTTGCCGGTGTCGGCGTCGGTGAGGGAGAGGTTGTCGCCGGCCCGGTAGGCGCGGCCGGCCTTTCCGGGCATCCGCAGGGGAAGCAGCGGGCGGCGCCTGCCGTCGGCCTCGAGGTAGCCACGAACGAGGTCGCCGAGGCCGTACACCGTCGGGCCGGCCAGGTCGGGGACGAGACCGGCCGGGTCCCCGAGCGTCAGCTCGACCAGCCGGGCCGCCACCTCGCGCGAGTCCACCGGCTGGAACCGCAGTCCGCCGGGGACCGGGACGACCGGCAGCTTCGCCATCTTCTCCGCCATCGTCAGGACGAGGTCGTGGAACTGGGCCGCACGCAGCATCGTCCACGGAATGCCGGACTCCGTGACCTCCCGCTCGGCCGCCAGCTGGGTCCTGAACCAGCCGATCGGCATCGTGTCCGCGCCGATGACCGAGATGTGCACGAGGTGCCGTACACCGGCGTTCGTCGCGGCCCGCACCAGATTCCGCGTCGCCCTGTCGTCACCCTTGTTGCCCCCCGCCAGGTGCAGAACGGTGTCCACCCCCGCCAGCGCGGGCTCGATCCCCTCGCCCGTGAGCAGGTCGACCGCGACGTACTCGACGCCGGGGTCCGCCACGGACTCACGGCTGTGGCGGCTGAGGATCCGCACCTCGCGACCGGCCGCCCGCAGCAGCGGGACGACATGGCTCCCGAGGGTGCCCGTGCCGCCGGTGACCAGGATGGGTGTCGTCAAAATCGTCATGGCCTCTCCAATCTCGATGGTCTACTGCTCTGACACCCGGCGAGGAAGGAACGTGACACGGTGGGGGAGACGGTGGGGGAGAACGTGTTGGCGGCGGAACGTTTCGAGGAACACCGGTCCCATCTGCGCGCGGTGGCCTACCGCATGCTCGGCTCGCTGAGCGAGGCCGACGACGCCCTCCAGGAGGCCTGGCTGCGCGTCGGCCGCGCCGACACGAGCGGCGTCGAGAACCTCGCCGGATGGCTGACCACGGTCGCGGCCCGGGTCTGTCTGAACCTGCTCCGCACGCGTGAACGACAGCGCGAGGAGTCCCTCGACGTCCACGTCGACGCACGGGTCGCCGATGCCGTCGTCGGCCCGGCGAGCGGCCGGGACCCCGAAGAGGAGGCGGAGCTCGCCGACTCCGTGGGCGTGGCCCTGCTCGTCGTACTCGACACGCTGGGGCCCGCCGAACGGCTCGCCTTCGTGCTGCACGACATGTTCGCCGTGCCCTTCGACGAGATCGGCCCGATGCTCGAACGGTCCCCGGCCGCCGTACGCCAGCTCGCCAGCCGGGCCCGGCGGCGGGTCAAGGGCGCCTCGCCGCTGCCCGAGTCCGACCTGGCACGGCGGTACCGGGTCGTGGACGCGTTCCTCGCCGCCACCCGGGGCGGGAACTTCGACGCGCTGGTCGCCCTGCTCCACCCCGACGTGGTCCTGCACGCCGACAAGGCCGTCATCCCCACCCCCGAACCCGTCGTGGTCCGCGGGGCGCACACCGTGGCCAAGGGCGCGATGGCCGCGACCGGCCGCGCCGCGTTCACCGGGGTCGCGCTCGTCGACGGGACGGTCGGCCTGGCGATGGCTCCGCGCGGCCGGCTTTCCGTGGTACTCGTCTTCGCGTTCACGGACGGTCTGATCACCGGAATCGACGTGATCGCGGAGCCGGAACGACTGGGCCGCCTCGAAATCGCCGTTCTCGACAACTGACAGCGAGGAAAGCCACCGAGGCAATCCCGTATTTCACTTGATACGGGATTGCCTCGACGCGCGTACGGCATTACCGTTGCGCCCATGACTGCCGGGTCGGCCTTGTGCCGTGAGCGAGTTGGTTGCCCGGCCTCCGAGTGAGGCCGAGGCGGGGTAGAGCCCCGCCCACCCCGACCGCCCTCTTCTTCGCATCACCTCTTCACCTCACCGCGCGTCCGCTTCTTCCGGAATTCCGCGCGCTCTCCCGCACCCCCTTACCGCGCCGCGCCCCAAAACGCCCCGCGGCAATTCACCCTGCCCGAAAACAAAAGAAAGCGACGCATGCCCAACCCCTTCAATCAGCAAGTCATCGAAGAGTTCCGCGCCCACCACGGGAAAGTCGGCGGATATTTCGAGGGAGCCCGGCTCCTTCTGCTCACCACCACCGGCGCCCGCACCGGAACCCCGCACACCACCCCCGTCGGCTACTACCCGGACGGCGGCGACCGCGTCATCGTCATCGCCTCCGCCGGGGGCGCGCACCGGCACCCGGACTGGTACCGCAACCTCGTCGCCCACCCGCGCGTGCGGGTCGAGAGCGGCGTCTTCACCTACGACGCCGAGGCCGTCGTCCTCGAGGGCGCCGAGCGCGACCGGCTCTTCGCCCGCGCGGTGGAGGCCGACCAGGGATGGGCGGAGTACCAGGCGAAGACGGACCGGGTGATCCCCGTCGTCGCGCTCCGCGAGATCCCCCGGGACGGTCCGCCGCACGTCGACGCGGGCTCACCGGGCGAGGCACTGAGGGTCGTCCACGACGCCTTCCGGCGCGAACTGGCGCTCATCCGCGAAGAGTTCGCCGTCTCGGGCAGTTCCCTCGGCGCCCAGCTCCGGGTCAACTGCCTCTCCCTCTGCCAGGGCCTGCACCGGCACCACGCCGGCGAGGACCTCGGTCTCTTCCGTGTCCTCGCCGACCGCCACCCCGGCCTCACCCCGGTCCTGGACCGGCTGCGCGTCGAACACGAGCGGATCGCGGTGCTGATCGAGGAGTTGCGCCGGGTGGTCGGCGAGCGGCCCGCGGACCCGACCCGCGTACTCCCCGAGGTGGTGCGCCTGACGGAGGAGCTGGAAGCCCATCTCGCCTACGAGGAGGAACAGTTGACCCCGGCCCTGGAGGCAGTGACCATCCCCTGACCCACTCCTGAGCCCGGCCGACCCCGGCCCCTGGCTCGCTCCCGAGCCCGGCCGGCCTCCGCCGAGTGGCGCGGGCGGTGACCGGACCCGTACGCCTACCGTGGTCCGGTCACCGTCCCGAGGAGCACCCCACATGATCGCGCTCGTCACCGGCGCCAACCGCGGCATCGGCCGCGAGGTCGCCCGGCAGCTGGCCGTCGCGGGCCACACCGTGTTTCTGACGGCCAGATCCGCCGAGGCCGCCGCCGAAGCGGCCCGCGCCGCCGGGCCCGACGCGCACCCGCTGCGCCTGGACGTCACGTCCGAGGCGGACATCACCGCGGTCGCCCGGGACCTCAGCGCCCTGGACGTGCTGGTCAACAACGCGGCGATCACGTACGACACCTGGCAGCGCGCGACCGACGCCGACCTGGACGTCGTACGGGAGGCGGCCGAGACGAATCTCTACGGGCCCTGGCGGCTGACGCAGGCGTTGCTGCCGCTCCTGCGGGCGAGCGCGCACCCGCGGGTCGTCAACGTCTCCAGCGAGGTCGCGTCCCTCGCGTCCATGGGCGGCGGCACCCCCGCGTACACGTCGACCAAGGCGGCCCTCAACGCCCTCACCCGCATGCTCGCCGCCGAACTGGGCCCCGACCGGGTCCTCGTCAACGCCGTCTGTCCCGGCTGGGTCGCCACCGACATGGGCGGTCCCGGTGGGCGCCCGGTCGCGGAGGGCGCCGCGAGCGTCGTATGGGCGGCGACGCTCCCGGACGACGGCCCGACCGGCGGCTTCTTCCGCGACGGACAGCCCCTGCCGTGGTAGCCACCGGGTCACCCGGCCGGCCCCGGCCCTGGTAGCCGCCGGGTCACACGGACGGTCCCGGCCCCGGTAGCCGCCGCGTCACACGGCCGGTCCTGGCCCCGGTAGCCGCCGGGTCACCAGGGCAGGGGCCGCGCGTGCACGACCTCCAGCCGCGACACGGCCCGGGTGAGCACCACGTACAGCCGGTGCAGGCCGCGCGCCTCCGCCTCGGCGACGGCCGCCGGTTCGACGGCCACCATATGGTCGTACTCGAGTCCCTTGGCGAGGGTGGCGGGCACCACCGCGACACGTGCGCCCAGTTCCTCGGGCCCCGCGGCCTCGACCCCGGCGGCGCGCAGCGCCTCGCGCACTCCCCCGACGTCCGGGTCGGCCGCGATGACGCCGATGGACCCCTCCCGCGCGAGCGCGCCGCGCACCGCGTCGACGGTGGCGGCCAGTACGTCCCGTGCGTCGGGAACCGCGCGGACCGTCAGCTCCCCGTCCCTGCGCAGTGACCGAGCCGGCGGTACGCGCACGTCGAGTCGTGCCAGCAGCCGGTTGGCGAGCCCGACGACGGCTTCCGGCACCCGGAACCCGATCGTCAGCGGCACCACGGCCGCATCCGGCTTCCCGAGATGCCCGAGCAGTTCGCCCCACTCCCGGGCCGCCCAGCGCGTCGTGCCCTGGGCGAGATCCCCGAGCACCGTGAGCGAGCCGAAGGGGGCCCGGCGCGCGATCGCCCGGCACTCCATTCGGTGACAGGTCCTGCGCCTCGTCGACGACCACGTGGCCGTAGCCTTCCGGGTGTTCGACCAGCCCGGCGACCTCGTCGAGCAGGACGAGGTCGGCGGCCGACCACCGGGCCGACTTGTACGAGCGGGGCGGCTTCGCCCACAGGATCGCCTTCCGCTCGTCGGCGTCCAGCAGCCCGTCCGCCGCGTCGGCCAGCGCCTCGGCGTCGGTGAGGAGCCGGGCGAGGACTTCCTCGGGCCGCATCCGGGGCCAGACCGCGTCGACGTACGCGCCGACCGGCCGGGACCCCGAGACCTTCCGCGCCCAGGCGTTCGTCTGGGGCCCGGCGCGCCATTCGGCCTGTTCCCGCAGACGCCGCACGGCCCGCGTCCGCACCCGCTCGCGCCCGATGCCGTACGGGGGTTCTTCCGCCCGTACGCCTTCCACGATGCGGTTCAGTTCCTCGGCCGACAGCCGCCACCGGTACGAACCGTCCGGCACGACGAGCGGGTCGGCGTACGTGCCGACGTTCCCGTACAGGGCCCGGCGCAGGACCTCCGCCATCCGTGCGTCGTGTTTGACGGCGGCGGCGCGCTCGTCGTCGCGCGCCGTGACGGGGTGGCGGGCGATCTCGTCCCCGAGCGTCGACTGTCGTACGCCGCTCTCGCCGAGGGCGGGCAGTACCTCGGCGATGTACGCGAGGAAGGTGGGGTTGGGGCCGAGGATCAGCAGTCCACCGCGGCGGATGCGCTGGGGGTGGGTGTAGAGGAGGTACGCGGCCCGGTGCAGGCCGACGGCCGTCTTGCCGGTGCCGGGGGCGCCCTGTACGCACATGGACGTGGCGAGGTCCCCGCGGACGAGGTGGTCCTGCTCGGGTTGGATGGTCGCGGCGATGTCCCTCATGGGGCCGACGCGGGGGCGCTCGATCTCGCACGTGAGAATGCGGCTCTCCGGAAGCCAGGGGTCTTCGTGCCCCCGATCCCGGCGACCGTCCTCGCCCCGGCGACCGTCCTCATCCCGGTGGCCGTGCTCACCCCGGTGGCCGTGCTCACCCCGGTGGCCGTGCTCACCCCGGTGGCCGTCCCGATCCGGTCGGCTCCCTCCGATGTGTTCGTCCTCCAGGCCGGTGAGGTCCGCCGAGTCCCCCTTGCTCCCGGGCGCCCAGCCGAAGCGCCGGCGCACGGCCACGCCCTGGGGGTCGCGGGCGCTCGCCTGGTAGAAGGAGCGTGAGACGGGGGCCCGCCAGTCGACGACAAGGGGTGGGGCGGCGGGGTGTTCGGTGATGCGCAGGCGGCCGATGTGGTAGCTCTGCCCGGCGTGTTCACCACCGCCGGGGGCGAAGTCCAGCCTGCCGAAGAACAGCGGGCCTTCGGGGAGTTCGCGCAGGTCCCTGGCCTGGCCGCGCAGTTGCCGGCCGAGCACTTCGGCGTCGGCACCGGAGGCGGAGACGTCCTCGCCGGTGACGACCTGCTCCTCGGCGCCGTCGACCATCGCGGCGAGGCCGGCCCGGCAGGCGTCGTGGTGGGCGCGTTCACGGGTGAGGGAGCGGGCGAGGGCGGGGTCGGTTGACGTCACTCGGCCAAGGATACCGAATAACGTTACCGAGTAATATTCTTTACTTGGTAGCCCTCCTTGCCCGGTCACTCATCCCCATGGAGCTACGCATAGCGCGGAAGACCCGCCTCCAGCTGCGCGAACGCCTCCTCGGCCGCGGCGACCGCGTCGGGCCCCACCTGCTCGACGGCCTCACCGTCGGCGATCCGCCGCCAGTTCTCCAGGGCGAGGACGCGCTGTACGGCGATGATCTGTCCGGCGGCGAGCCGGGCGCCGAGGTCGCCGCCGAGCGCCCCGGCGAGCGCGGCCTCGGACCGCTCCAGGTATCTGAACATCCCGGCGGCCAGGGAGGGCGTCCCGTAGAGGAGACGGTGATAGGCCAGGACCTGCGGGGCGTCGTTGAGGCCGGTGACGGGGTCGCGACGCTCCAGCCCGTCGAGGAAGTGCCGGCGCAGCGCCGTCAACGGGGACGGTCCGCGGGCGGCGACGCGCGCGGGTTCGTCCTCGTGATCGGCGAACCGGTGCAGGACCAGGTCCTCCTTGGTCGGGAAGTACCGGAAGAGCGTCGGCTTGGAGATCTCGGCGGCGGCGGCCACCTCCGCGACGGACACGGCGTCGAACCCCTTCTCCAGGAAGAGTCCGATCGCGATGTCGGAGACAGCCTGGTACATCCGCTGCTTCTTGCGCTCGCGCAGTCCGATCTCACCCATGCCCCGAGCCTACGCACGCCCCGGCACCTCCTTGACCTCCCCGACCTTCCCCGGCTCTCCCTGGCTCTCCTTGGTCCTCCTTGACCTCAACCAGGCTTCAGGTCGAAGACTGTCCGGCGTTCGGCCATGCCTGTCTTCGGCTTTGAGGAGCGTTGCGATGCGTGCAGTGCAGGTGAAGGAGTTCGGCGGCCCCGAGGTCCTGGTTCCCGTGGAGCTTCCCGATCCGGTTCCGGGGCCGGGGGAGGTCGTGATCGACGTGGCGTACGCGGACACGATCTTCGTGCAGACGCAGGTGCGGGCGGGGTGGGGGCGGGAATGGTTCCAGGTGACTCCGCCGTACGTCCCCGGGGGCGGCGTGTCCGGTGTCGTCGGTGCCGTGGGGCCGGGCGTTCCCGGCGAGTGGCTGGGGCGCCGGGTCACGTCCTATGTCACGGGCAGCTACGCGGAGCGGGCCGTGGCGGCGGTGTCGGCGCTGACGGTGGTACCCGACGGCCTGGACCTGCGCGGCGCGGCGGCCCTGGTGCACGACGGCGTCACCGCCAACGGCCTGCTCGATCTGACCGCCGTGGGCCCCGGCGACCGCGTACTGATCCTCGGCGCCTCCGGTGGCATGGGCACGCTGCTCGTCCAACTGGCCCACGAGCGCGAGGCGCGGGTGGTCGCGGTGGCCCGCGGGGACGCCAAACTCGCCCTGGTACGGGACCTCGGGGCGGACGACGTGGTGGACGCCACCCGGGACGACTGGGTGTCCGCCGCCCGCAAGGCTCTCGGCGGAGCTGTCGAGGGGGCGGACGTCGTCCTGGACGGTGTGGGCGGCGACCTGGGGGCCGCGGCCCTGCCTCTGACGGTCGACGGCGGCCGGTTCTCCGCCCACGGGGCGCCGTCGGGCGGCTTCTCTCCCCTCGACACGGAGGAGGCCACCCGCCGGGGGATCGAGCTCTTCGGCATCGCCGACGTCCAGTTCGGCCCCACCGACCTGCGCCGCTTCACCTCCGACGCCTATGCCGAGGCCGCGGCGGGGCGGCTGCGGCCGGTGATCGGGCAGGTGTTTCCACTCGAACGCGCGGCCCAGGCCCATGCGGCTATTGAGGGGCGGGGGTTGGTGGGGAAGGTGGTGCTGGAGGTGTGAGAGAGCGCAGCATCGAGGCCGCCGACCGCCCGCAGCCGGCAACAGGTCAGGCGTCCGCGAAGTGCTCGGCTGTCCGTTGGCCCCCCTGGTCTCCCCGCGGCAGCGCACGGGCGAGATAGGGGTTCGCGGTCGATTTGTCCGGGAGTCCCAGTGCTGCCGTGGCTCCGGCCAGGGTCATCGCGTAGGCGTCCACCGCACGCCGGACGTTGGGGGCGTCCAGGCTGTCGCCGGTCACGAGGCGGTCGAGGTCCACATAGGCCGAGCGGACGACTTCCATCCAACGGTAGACACGCCAGTCCTCACGCCAGCCCTTCGTGCAGTCCTCGGGCAGCAGACGGGCCCAGCGGGAGAACAGGCGCTCACGGATCTCCGGACGCGTGGGGGTGAGGTGTATGTGGCGGACCAGGTCGTACAGCGGGTCACCGACCATCGCCATCTCCCAGTCGATGAGGGTCAGACCGCCACTCTCACGGCGCACGAGGTTCCAGGGGTTGAGGTCGCCGTGCAGGAGAACGGGGCGGCGCGGGACCAGGGTGTGGCGACCGAGGATCTCACCGAGACGGCCTCCGTTGGGGAGCCCCAGTTCTCGCATCAGGTCTCGAGTCGCCGGGGGGAGTTCGGTCACCATGCGGACCAGTTCGCCCTGAAGCTCCCGGTAGAAATTCAACCGCGCCGCTTCGGGATCCAGTGTCTCGTAGGCGACGAAGGTCAGCGCCGCGAGCTGATCCACGAGATCGTCCGCCTCGTGCGGCCGGAGCCCGTCCGTGGGGTGGTCCGGTGGGCGGAACCCGTCCGCCGGACCTTCGTAGGACTGGATGGTGAACTGCTCCCGCAGGCCGCTGGTGCCCAGCGCCAGCACTCTCGGGGCGCGTACGGAAACGTTTGACCGCTCGATGGCGCCCAGAACGGCATGCTCATTGAGGAACCGGCGCTCCCGGGCGTTCGCCGTCCCGATCTTCCGGCGAACCATGACGGGAAGGGGGTATCCCGGCACCCGTACCGCCGTATTGAGATGGGCCGTTCCCTTGAACACACGTTCCGCGGATGCGGCCCCCTCCTCGAAGAGGGCCCTGCTCACGACGGGCGCCGGAAACCGTGGATGCGGCTGGACTCGGTCGTCGGGTTCCCAGACGATCTGTGAGATCGGACCGTTCGGGTGATCTCGGCCCGCGTGGGACTCGTTCCAGCGGAAGAGAATGCGCTCGATCTCGGCCGTGTCCGGCACGCTCGCGAGCCGCAGCGGTTCCTCGGCCAGCCTCAGGGCTCGATACACCTCCTGCGTCGCCGCTTCGAGTTCCCGCTGGTCGAAGGAGCCACGGAGCGACGTGGCGGCTCGCATCACGTCCGGGTAGACGGACTGGGCGCGCTCGAAGGCCAGGTAGTGCTTCAGGTCCCGGTCCAGCCCGTGTACGGCCTTGAGCCGCCGTCGGCCCATGACCTCACGCCACGCCTCGATCACCTCGGGCCACTGGTGGTCGGGATACTTCATGCGCACGAGGTGCGTCGCGAGGTCGTGCAGCGGATCGCCGTAGCTCGCCAGCTCCCAGTCGACGCAGATCAGGGGCGGGTCACCGTCGTACGACACGATGACGTTGTCCCGGTGCAGGTCCGTGTGGAGCAGGCTGAAGGGGCGGCTGATGAGCGTCGGCACCCGTTCCGCGAACCGCACCATCGCGTCCTCGGGGATGCCCAGCATCGCGAACAGCCCGCCGAAATCATTCCAGTTACGCCGGCGGATCTGTTCCTCAGCCGCTGATGCCAACGCCCGCAGAAAGCCTCGGCTGTCCCTGCTGGAGCGCGGCCAGGACGCCGGTAGCGCAGGGAGGTGCTGCCTGCGAACCTGCGTCATGTCCGCGAGAAGATCCACCAGCGCAAGGATCAGGCTGGAGTCCACCGGCTTGCCGTTGGGGCAGATGCGCGACAGCGGCACGCCCTCGACATAGCTGAGGATGGTCACGTCACCGCGCTTGACCAGGCACCGCGGAACGTGCGGCAGCACGCGCCAGATCGTGTTGAGGATCTCCGCCTCGTCCTGCCAGGTTCTGATGACCACGGGCACGACCGAGGCGATACGTTCCCGTACCGTCACCGGCGCACGGTCGTCGCACGCCACGAGACGGGAGTCGTTCTCCGTCAAGGGGCGCACCATGTAGTTCCGGTTGTGGTGACCGCGGCCGAACGACCCGAATGCCCTGGCGTAGCGCACGAAGTCCTCGTACGCCGTGTCCGCCGCACTTTCCAGAGCCGGCGGGCCGGACAGGCCGGACAGCGACGGAACACCCACGGTCACTCCTGAATAACTGTGCATAATCGCTGATGTTCATGCATGGCGATGAGGGTGAGCACACCCTAGTGCCCGTCCAGAAGTCCGGCTGAGTCCTCTACGAAATCGGTGCCTACTTGAGAAAGAGTTGTACCTCCCGGAAACACGGAGTTGTTGGAGGCCCGGTCGACTTCCCGTCGGACCGAGGGCAGCCCCAGTGCTCCCGGCCGTCGGCCCAGTGCTCCCCGCCGTCGCCCCGGGGCTCCCGCCGTCGCCTCAGGGCGCATCCGCGAGGAGAAGCCAGCAGGAGTCGAACCAGGCCTGCATGCTCTCCATGAACACAGACCCGGAGGAGTCCGGATCGCCCTCGTCGTTGACGTGACGGGTCAGGGTCGATCCGAGACCGAGGACATCCGTGGCTTCGACCTCCACGCCGTCGTCCAGCAGGATGGGCCGCTCCACCACCTGATACGGGCCGAACAGCGCCTCGACGCCCGGGCGCAGATACAGCTTGAACGCCGGAGCCAGTGGCACATGCCGGATCTCCACCCGCACTGAGGGCACCAGACCCTCCGTCTGCAGATCGCGCAGAGCGGCACGCAACGAAATCGTATGCCGCCCGGTGATGGCACGGAGCCGGTCCTGCAACCGGCCCGATTGGTCGGGTTCCGGCTGCGCGGACTGGTCCTCACTCGACTTCTTCATGCGCGGGTAGGGAAGGTCCAGCGACTCCGAGGGCAACAGTATGCGCAGCTCGATGCGCTCGGGGGTGATCTCCTTGAGCCGGATGTGCTCGGCCTGGAGTCGGATGTGGGCGTCCAGGGACTCCGAGGTGAGGGTGAACACGTCCAGTCGTACGGTCGGCTGGGCGAATGCCCGTGCGACGAAGGTGCCCAGAGTCGCGCGCACCCGGGGCACTTCCTGTTTCGGGTTGCCCAGGTGGGTCGGGCTCTTCACGACCCGCGATCCGCTGCCCTGACGGGACTTGATCCAGCCTTCGTTGTTCAGCTCTCGCAGTACACGCTGCACGGTGTCGCGGGAGACCCCGAGTTCCTCGGCGAGCTCACGCTGCGCGGGCAAGTGGGAGTCGATCGCGTACGTGCCGTCGGCGATACGGGTTCGCAGCGTCTCCAGGATGCGCTGGAACTCCGTACCGCCTCCCTCGCCGCGTTCTCCGCTCACACCGCGACCGTACCTCGCCCACTCCCTGGGCAAACCCGCTTCCCGGCACTTGAGTGACCGGATTGGAAGGTTGGCAGGGCTGGAAGTTGACTGCCCGTTAAGGGATCAAGCAGACAGGGCACATCCAATTCGAGGTAACCAGTCCAATTGGACGACTAGTTGACGGATTCGCTGAAGTGGACGGGGTGGGATACGTGATCTTCTTTCAACTGGTGGGCGTGGGACTCGAGCTCGGCGTGACGCAGCTCGTGCGGATGGAGCTCGGCCTGGTGGGTCTGGTTCTGCTGACCCTCCTTCTGGTGGGGGTCCGAGCGGGACACCCACCCCTGGCCTGGTGGTCGGCAGCCCTCTTCTTCCTGCTGACCCTTCAGATCCAGACCTGACGCGGTCAGACCTGGCACCTCCAGGCCTGGCACCTGCAGGCTTGCCGACGATTCACGCCGACCCCCGAAGCACCCTCAGCACAGGCTCCAGTGAGCTCACCACGTCCTCGGCGCCCGCTTCGCGCAGGAGTTTCTCCTTGTAGGCGGTGCGGGCGTAGCCGAGGAAGGGGACGCCGGCCTGGCGGGCGGCCTCGTAGTCCGAGGGGGCGTCGCCGATCATCAGGGCGGCGGCGGGGGCCGCGCCCAGGGCGTTCAGGGCGCGGTTGAGGCAGTGCGGGTCCGGCTTGAGGTGGTGCAGGTCCTGGCCCCGGCCGTAGACGTTGGGGGCGAAGCAGTTGGTGAGATCCCGGCTCGCGAGGTAACTGGTGGCGGTGCGGGCCGAGTTGTTGGTCGCGATGGCCAGCCGTGCGCCGACGGCGCTCCAGGTCCGGATCAGCGGGTCCGCGTACGCGGTGGGCCAGGCGGACGGCACCGCCTTGAGTTCCTGCTGGGTGAGACGTTCCTCCAACTCGCTCACCAGATCGCTGTGCGGATGGCGGCGGTGGACGGCGTACAGGACGACCATCGGGTCCGGGTGGACCTGTTCCTCCTCGGTGAGCAGTCCCCGCAGCCCCTGCCGCTCCAGCCACTCCACCAGGTCCTTCGCCACATCCTCCGCGGAGTGCCCCGCGAACAGCCGACAGATCGGCCCGTCGAAGTCGAAGAGCACAAAGCGAGCGCGTTCGATCACTTCCCGCAAGTTCTCGGTCTCTGCTGCCACAGGTTCGGTCTGCGCCGTATCAGAAGTCACTAGGAGAGTGTCAGGTCCGTGGTGATGGTTTCCCAGAGGGCGTCGAACCACTTCTGGGATTGCTCCACGAACGCGGCGTCCCGCTGACCGGTCCGCTTCTCGAAGGAGAAGAGGAGGGAGTCCGAGCCGAGGGCGTCGTACATGTCCAGCGTCACGTCGGCCATCTCCTCCTCGCGCCGGGTGACCATGTAGTAGGCGATTAAAGCCTCGACGCCGTTGAGCAGGTACAGCTTGATGGGCGGGGTGAAGGGCAGGGCCCGGAACGCCACGCGTACGTCGATGCCGTGCGAGGAGCGCAGGGCGCGCAGGTTGTGCTGGAGAACGTGGACCTGGGCGTTGCGCTGGGCGAGCCAGCGTTCGTGGACCGGGTCGTCGTCACCGCGGCCGTCGACGGGGACCGGGAAGGCGAGGTTGATGTCCCGGGACGGGAGCAGGATGCGGACGTCGATCGACTCCGGGCGGATACGGCCCTCGTGGATCAGCCGGACCGGTTCGCCGAGCGCCAGCATCAGGGTCTCGGCGGTCAGGCAGGCCGCGTCGACCCGGACGTGCGGCGCGGAGAACGCGTCGGCCAGCCGGGGAGCCAGTCCGACCATCGTCGTCTGAGGCTCGTTCCCGGCCGAGGCCGGCGGCTCCGCGATCCGCGGGGGGCTGCCCTTGCTGACGTTGCTCAGCAGTCCGTCGTCCTGGAGCGCGCGCAGGGCCTGCCGGACGGTGCCCCGCTCGACACCGAACTCCTCTGCCAACTCGGCCTGAGTTGGCAGGCGGTCGCCCGCCTTGAGGTCACCGGCTCGGATCCGATCCCGCAGGACGTCGGCGATCTCCTGGGGCGAGAGCCTTCTGCTGCCGTTCACTGCAACGTTCTCCTGGGTCACGACCAAACGCTACAACTCTCGTCCATCTACGGGGAGTTGTTTGAAAGTTGTTTATGGCTAGTAGCCAAGTGGGGACAACTTAATCAGAGTTGGTCACCAACTTAGCCAAGTTGGCGGAAGTTTTGCCTCCCCCACCCGAGTCCGTTCACCGACTCACCCGGCCTCACCCTCGCACACCCCAGAGGAACCACCACGCCACAGTAGAAGCAGGAGAACCGCCCATGCCCGCCATAGCCCTTCTCTCCGCCCTCTTCGTCGTCGGCTTCGACCAGTTCGTGCAGTGGCAGTACGGCACGACAGGCGTCATCGGCCTGCTGCTCCTCACCATCGGGATCAAGGCCAAGAGCCCCACCTGCAGCTCCATCGGCGCGGTCGTCCTCGCCCTGATGGTCGCGGGTCCTGCCCTGTGACGTGCAGGGGAGAGTCGGTCAGTTCGAGAGCAGCAGCTTCGAGCTGATGGTCTCCCACAGCGCGTTGAACCAGAGGTGGGACTGCTCCACGAACGTGGTGTCCCGCAGCCCGGTCCCCTGCGCGAAGGGGAACAGCATGGACTGAGTGCCCTGGACGTCGTACATCTCCAGGTACTCGTGGTCCACTTCCTCCTCGCGCCTGGTCAGCGTGTAGTAGGCGAAGAGCGCCTCGACCCCGTTGAGCAGGTACAACTTCACCGGCGGGGTGAAGGGGAGCGCGCGGAAGGTGACGTTGACGTCGATGCCGTGCGTGGCACGCAGGGCGAGCAGGTTGTGGCGCAGCACCTGGCCCTGGGCGTTGCGGTTGGTCAGCCAACTGCGCTGGAGCCGGCCGGCCGTCGAGGCGTCGACCGGTGCGTCCACCGGCGCGGGAAAGGCGAGGTCGATGTCACTGCTGGGAAGCAGCACACGGACGTCCACCCTGGCCGGTTTTATTCGGCCCGCGTGAATTTGCCGGAGGGGTTCGCCCATGGCAAGCGTGAGCGATATCGACGTCAGGCACAGCGCGTCGATCTCCACGTGCGGGGCTTCGAAGGCGGCCGTGATCCGGCCGCCGAGTGCCACCGTGGTGGGCTGCGGTGAGGCTTCCGGGCCGGTCAGAGCCCGTCCCAGGGTGTCGGCGACGGTCGCCGGGCTTCCTTTGGACACGTTGACGAGCAGATGTTCCGACTGCAGGATGCGCAGCGCCTGCCGGACCGCCCCGCGTTCGACTCCGAACTCGTCGGCCAGCTTGGCCTGCGTGGGCATGCGCTGCCCCGGCCGCAGCTGGCCGGACCTGATCCGGCTGCGCAGCTCGTCGGCCACCTCGCGGTGTGACCTCTGTGGCCGTGGTGACCTGTTCCGTCCATTGACGGAGGCGTGTTCCGGTTCCACGACCAAACACTACAACTTCGCGCCATCTTTGGGCAGTTGCAGGATAGGTGGTTATGAGTCGACCCAACGCGGAGATAAGTATCAGTGAGTTGGTTGCCAACTTACGCAACATGGTCACACTTTCCGAGGGTTGGCCGCCAGAGTCGTCCTCCCCAGGACCCCAAGGAGGGAACGTCATGCCGCTCATCGCCCTCGCCGTCGCCGCCCTCGCCATCGGATTCGAGCAACTCATCCAGTGGAAGTACGGGCCGCTGGGCATCATCGCGTTCGTCGCGCTGTCCGTCGGCCTCAAGGCCAAGAACACCACCATCAGCGGCATCGGAGCCGTCCTGCTCGTGATGCTGCTCGCCCAGTCCGGCTGATCGGACGCCACCGTCCGGCAGTCCGGCTGACCGGGCTCCCCTCCGGAGGGGAGCCGGGAGCTCGGTCAGTCCGTTCAACGCACCACCGCACCATCGAACAACCACACAACCGCACAACCGCACGGCTACGGATGCAGTGCACCACCACTCACCGACAAAACCGGAAGGAGCCCCACACCAGCCTTACAGGCCGCACGATTCGGAATCGGAATCAGCATCGGAATCGGAATCAGAAGATGTCCGGGCACCACGGTCGCCTGGACGTGCGGAGCAGGGCGTCGGCGACGACGGCGGCGCCCTCTCGTTCTTCGTGCACCCGCCCGAGCGCGGCAAGCCGCACCGCCGACTCGTCGCCCAGCCACAGGGCCGCCAACTCGCCCACGTTCAGGGTGAGATCGGCGGTCGTCGTGGTCGGCGCGCAGGTCGCCCCGTCGGGTCCGGCCTCCAGGCGGTAGCGCCCGGCGGACAGTCCGTCCCCGTCGGTGACGTCCAGGACCAAGGTCCCGGACCCCGCGTACGTACGCGCCTCCAGAGCCCGTACTACGTCCAGGATCCGCACCCACAGCCAGTCCGCCTGGGTCGTGATGCGGGCGGCGCGCGGATCGGGGAGGAAGTGCGGGAGCAGGTCGTCGGGGGCCCGCCAGCCGGTCTTGACGTGGGCGATCCAGTCGATCGAGCAGACGTATTGCCACAGGGCGCGTTCGGCCGCCGGGGTCACCGTGATCAGCCAGTTCACCTCCGCCGTGTTCAGCGGTTGCTTGACGTCGCCCCAGTTGTCGTCCGACTCGTACGAGACCAGGCCCTCCACCTCGCCGGTCGCCGAGCGGTACACGGCGTAGAAGGGTTCCTTCCAGGAGTCGCCGCTCAGGATCAGTGCGCCGGTGTTGATCTGCCACCAGCGCTCGTCGCGGCTGACCGCGCCCGGCTGGGTGCGGCGGAGGCGGTCGTGCAGGTCCGGGCCGAGCTTGCGTACGTCGTCGCCGTCCACCAGGTCGATACGGGCGCCGTCGGTCGGCCCGGACCAGCGGGGGTCCAGGCCCGACCTGGAGACGTCGATGGTCCACTCGGTGGCGGTGGTGGCCTGGCCGAAGCCGTACCGCCCGTAGATCGGGTACTCCGCGGCGATGAGGGTGGCGACCACGTCGCCGCGGTCCTTCGCCGCGGTGAGGTCGGTGGCCATCATGCGGGTGAGGAGGCCTCGGCGGCGGTGGGTGGGGGTGACGGAGACGTTGGTGATGGCGTCGGCGGGGACGGGGGTGCCGCCGACGGTGGTGAGCTGCTGCGGGAACGATCGGAAGGTGGCGATGATGGGGGTTTCCCCGTTCGAGCGAGGTCGCGAGTGGGGGAGGCCGGTGTCGAACGCGCCGAGGGTTCGTTGCGGGAGGACGCTCGAACCGCGGTTGGTGATCTCCTGGTCCGATACGGCCGGGGAGCGTAGGAACCCCGTGTTCAGCGCGCGGATCCAGGCCGGGATCTCGGCCTCGGTGATCGTTCGTACGTCGATTTCTTCGCGACGGCTCATGGGGGCACGCTAGGGCGCCGGACAGGCCCCTGTCGCACCGTTTTCGCCCCCGCCGCCCCTACCCGTCCCATCCCCGGGGCTCCGCCCCGGACCCCGTGAGCCGTCCTTTCGGCTGCGGGTTGGTGGGGGCTGGTCGCGCAGTTCCCCGCGCCCCTCGATGCGCTCGCGCGCATCTTCAGCCCGTCCACCGTTTGAGGCCGAGGCCACCCACCCAGGCCGATGCGGGGTCCAGGGGGCGGAGCCCCCGGGGGGCGCAGGGGTGCAGGGGCGGAGCCCCTGGGATGGGGCGGCGGGGGCTAGGGGCGTTTGGAGGGTGGGGCTAGAACGTCGCTCGGATTTCGCCCACCTCAATGCCTCCGCCGGTCAGGGGGGCGTGGCCGATTTTGGAGAGGATCGGGGATCGCGTGCCCAGGAGGGACAGGGCGCGGGCGAGGACGGGGCCGAGTGCGCGGGTGGCGCCGTCGTCGATCTTGAAGGCGAGGGCCCTGCCGTCGGGGAGGGCCACCGCCTGGACGGCCTCCGCGCCCATCTTGGAGAGGGCACCCGGTATCTCGCGCATGAGCCAGGTGTCGGGACGGCGCGTGCCGGCGACGTACTCCGGGTGGGCGCGCATGGCGTCGGCGACACGGCGTTCGGCGGAGCCGGAGGCCGCGAGGACGAAGGAGCGGAAGGCACGCGCGAGGCCCGTGAGGCTGATCGCCATCAGGGGCGCACCGCAGCCGTCCGTACCGACCGCCGCCACCGACTCCCCCGCCGCCTCCTCGACCACCGTGTGGATGAGCTGCTGGAGCGGATGCCCGGGGTCCAGGTAGGAGTCCAGGGGCCAGCCTCGCAGCGCGCACACCGCGAGCATCGCCGTGTGCTTGCCGGAGCAGTTCATGGTGACCCGGTCACGGACCGCGCCCCCGGCGAGATACGTCTCCGCCTCCGCCGGGTCCAGCGGCAGATCCGGCGGGCACTGCAACTGCCCGGCGTCCAGCCCGTGCTCGGCCAGCATCTTCTGGACGAGATCGCGGTGGAAGGCCTCCCCGGAGTGGCTGGCGGCGGCGAGAGCCAGCCGTTCGCCTGCCAGGTCAAGCCCCGCCCGCAGCACACCCGCCGCCTGCATCGGCTTGTTCGACGAACGCGGGAAGACCGGCGCGGTCACCTCGCCCAGCGCCAGCTCGACCGACCCGTCCGCGGCCAGCAGCACCAGGCTGCCCCGATGCCGCCCCTCGACGAATCCCGAACGGACGACCTCGGCGAGAACAGGCGGTATGAAGGGGTCTGCGGGGACGGCAGGAGCGGCGGCGGACATCGGCGGTGGCCTTCCATGACAGGGACCCGCCCGGTGATCGAACCGCGGCACCGTACGGGAGGTCCCCCGATGGCGTGTCCCCGGCCGAGCCCCACGACCGCGACCCGGGCTGTTCCCGGGCGCGGCCGCCGCACCGCGGAACCGTGCGCAGCCATGGGGCCCGGCCCCGGATGTCCCGGAGCGCCGGCGCCGCCGCAGCCGTCGCACGCTCCCCCGGGATCGCCGGGGGCCACCGCGTCACATGAGCAGGTCGTCTACTTGTGCTTCCCCATCACGGTACCTGCGGGCGATCTCGGCGCTGCAATCGTCGGCGGTGCGCTGCAGGCGCTGGCGCCGCCGGGAGACCTGCTGCTCGTAGCGCACCAGCCGCCCCATCCCCGCGCCGAGCTCGTCGTCCGTACGTGCTTCCAGGTCGGACAGCTCCACCTCGGCGAGCATGTCCGCGGCCAGCCGCCGGTACTCCTCGCCGTACGGTGTGCCCACTGTCACATGGCGGGCCGACGAACGGTGCCGGGCGGGCGCGTCCGTCAGGATCTCCGCGAGCCGGTCGACGACCGACGCCCCGCCGGAACCGGAACCCGCTCCCCTCCCCCCGGCCGGACGCAGCCCCGGACTCGTTCCCAGGCCCGAGACCAGCGGCGCTCCCGACATCGCGGAGGGCGCCCGCAGTCCCCCGCGGCGCGCCAGCTCCGCCCGCAGGATGTCGATGCGCCCCTGGAGCAGCCGCCGCACATAGCTGAGGTCGGCCTCGTCGCGCTGCGCGTCGCGCCGCAGGGTCCGCAGTTCGGGCAGCCGCAGCAGGGGCAGCTCGGGCGCGGGCGGGTCCGGGGGCAGCGGGCTGTCGGTGCGCTGCACGGGAGGACGATGAACCCCCGAACGACCGCCTCCCGCCCGCGGACTCGTACGGGTCAACGACACAGCCCCGGGCGGCTGCTGCCCGGTACTCGGTGTGCTCATGTGCCTCTACCGTCCCCTCGACCGGCGCGGTCCACCCCACGGTTGCACCGCAACACACGCATCGTGCCACCCCAAGTGGCCGCTATGTGACCGAGTGCCCCCGATCGGCCCCAGATGGGGGGGTAAGGAGCAAAAAGAAACCCCCAAAGGACCCCTCGAAAGAGGTCAGGGATCACGCGCGAAAGCATTGAGCCCTGTGCAGCGAAGGCGTTGAGCCCCGTGCAGGGGGGCTCCTCCCCGCACGGCATGATGGTGGCCATGCGTGCGGTGGTGCAGAGGGTGGACGGCGCGAGCGTCGTCGTGAACGGGGAACACGGTCCGGAAACGGTCGGGGCGATCGACGGCGAGGGGCTGTGCGTCCTCGTCGGTGTCACGCACGACGACACCAAGGAGAAGGCGGCCCAACTGGCCCGCAAACTCTGGTCCATCCGGATGCTGACGGACGAGAAGTCGTGCTCCGACATCGACGCGCCGCTGCTCGTCATCAGCCAGTTCACCCTGTACGGCGACGCCCGCAAGGGCCGCCGCCCCACCTGGAACGCGGCCGCCCCCGGCGATGTCGCCGAACCCCTCGTCGACGAGGTCGTGGCCCAACTCCGCGCGCTGGGTGCCACGGTGGCGACGGGCCGGTTCGGCGCGCAGATGCGCGTCTCACTGACGAACGACGGCCCGTTCACCGTGCTCCTGGAGATGTGACCCAGGAGATGCGACCCGTCTGAGCCCCTACGGCTCGACCACGACCTCCTGCGCCGCCGCCGTCGTGTCCGCCAGCAGCCGCGCGTCCAGCGGCACGTTCCGCTTCACCAGGGCGAGCGCGATCGGGCCGAGCTCGTGGTGGCGTACGGAGGTGGTGATGAAGCCGATCTTCCGGCCGTCGGGGCCGTCGTCCGCGAGGCGCAGTTCGGCGCCGTGCGGCGGCAGATGGACCTCGCTGCCGTCCAGGTGCAGAAAGACGAGCCGACGCGGGGGCTTGCCCAGGTTCTGTACGCGGGCGACGGTCTCCTGGCCCCGGTAGCAGCCCTTCTGGAGGTGCACCGCGGTGTCGATCCAGCCCAGCTCGTGCGGGATCGTGCGGTGGTCGGTCTCGAAACCGAGCCGCGGGCGGTGGTGTTCGACGCGCAGCGCCTCGTAGGCCAGCAGCCCGGCCGCCGGTCCGGCCTTCTCGGCGTACGACTCCAGGTCCGTACGCGGCAGGAAGAGATCACGCCCGTACGGCGTCTCGCGTACGACCACGCCCTCGGGGACCTCGGCGATCGAACCGGCCGGCAGGTGCACGACCGCGAAGTCGGCCGTGCGGTCGGCGGTCTCGACGCGGTAGAAGAACTTCATGGACTCCAGGTACGCGAGCAGCGCGTCCTGGGTGCCGGGTTCGACGTGGGCCCAGGTCGTGGTGCCGTCGTCGACGATATACAGCGCGTGCTCGATGTGGCCGTGCGCGGAGAGGATCAGCGCCTCGGTGGCGCGGCCCGCCGGGAGGTCCGTGACGTGCTGGGTGAGCAGCAGGTGCAGCCAGCTCAGCCGGTCCTCGCCGGTGACCGCGACGACGCCGCGGTGCGAGAGGTCCACGAAGCCGTTGCCGTCGGCGAGGGCGCGCTGCTCGCGGAACAGGTCGCCGTAATGGGCTGCGACCTGTTCATCCACGCCTTCGGCGGGGACGGCGCCGGGCAGGGACAGGAGAGGGCTCTTCATACACCTAGCCTACGACTTGGTAGTTGAACTCTTGAGAGAACAGTCCTTGCAGCGACCGAAGATCGCGAAGTGCTTCATGTCCGTCTCGAAGCCGAACGTGTCCCGGAGCTTCGCGGTGAACTCCGCGGCGACCGATACGTCGGCCTCGATGACGTTCGTGCAGTCCCGGCAGACCAGGTGGATGTGGTGATGCCGGTCGGCGAGATGGTAGGTCGGCGCGCCGTGCCCGAGGTGCGCGTGACTGACCAGACCGAGCTCCTCCAGGAGTTCCAGGGTCCGGTAGACGGTGGAAATGTTGACCCCCGACGCCGTCTTCCTCACCTCGATGAGGATGTCGTCGGGGGTCGCGTGCTCCAGGGTGTCCACGGCTTCGAGGACAAGCTGGCGCTGCGGCGTCAGCCGGTAGCCGCGCTGCCTCAGGTCGCTCTTCCAGTCGATGCTCACCACACAGGAAGTCTAGGACCATTCCTGGATGTGACGACCTGAGGAGAACAGCCGAACCGGCCGGACCACTTCCGAACCGCTTCCTGGCTACTTGAAGAACGCGATTCCGTCGTCCGGCATGTCGTCCGGGAGGGCCTTGGCCCAGCGCTCGACGTCCTCCGGAGTGACGACCTTCTTCAGGTGCGCGGACATGTAGGGGCGCAGCTCGACCTCGGGGGTCTGCTTCTCACCGACCCACATGAGGTCGCTCTTCACATAGCCGTAGAGGCGCTTGCCGCCGCTGTACGGGGCGGACGCGGCGGTGCGCGCCACAGCGTCGGTGACCAGGTCGATCTGCGGCTGCTTGGCGGCCAGGTCGCCGTACCAGATCTCGACGACCCCGTCGTCGCGGATCATGACGACCTCGACCTTGCGGTTGCCGTCGATGCGCCAGAAGCCCGACTCGGTCTCCAGAGGCCGGACCTTGTTCCCCTCGGCGTCGAGCACCCAGGTGCGCGAGTGGTACTCCAGGAAGTCCCGTCCGTCTTGGGTGAAGGTGACCTCCTGCCCGAAGTTGCACTTCTCGGAGCCGGGGAAGTCGTGAACGCCCGCACCGGCCCAGTCGCCGAGCAGGAAGGCAAGGGGAAGCAGGTCCTTGTGCAGGTCGGACGGGATCTCGATCATGAGCTCGGCAGTTCCTCGATGGGGGTCAGCGCTGGCCCTGGTACAGCTTCTTCACGGTCAGCCCGGCGAAGGCGAGCACGCCGACGCAGACCAGGACCAGCAGGGTTTCGAAGAAGATCTCCACGGGGTGCTCCTCGGATGAGCGGGGTGGGCGGTACAAAAGCCGAGCCCCAGCTTAGTGGGCCGGGGCTCGGGGCTCTCTGCGAGGTACTCCTGGGCGATTCTTTGCGAGGTACGCCCCGGCCTGCTCAGCCGAGCAGCTGGCTCTGGAGGACCACCGTCTGCTGGAACGGCACCGCCTTCGCGGCGCCCTTGCGGGACTGCACGATCAGGGCGAGGGTGTCCCCGGCCGAGAGGTACGCCTGGCGGACCTGCTCGGCGCCGTACGGCTTGATCTCGTCGTACGCGTGACGGATCACGTCGTCGACCGTGGCGCGGTCCGGGAACCGGTCGTCGGCCATCGCCCGCTCGGCGCCGCGCAGTGCGTAGATCGGCGAGCTGTAGCTGGTCAGCCCGGGCGAGTTCACCTCGTCCGCGACGACGACCGAGTCGAACTGCAACAGGTAGATCCGTGTGTGCGTACCGTCCGGCGTCGTCCAGCCGCGCGCCGCGATGTGCCGCAGACCGTGGTCGGTCAGCTGCTGCCCGACCGTCTCCCGGTCGTCCCGCGTGGCGTACTCCGCCAGGAACGTCTTCGTCGCCAGCCAGCCGTCCGTCCCGCGCAGCGCCGCGTCTTCGTGTGCGCCCTTCGGGGCGGGCAGTACGAGCCGCCGCAGGTCGGCGTAGTGGGTGCCGGTCCTGTTCGACTCGGCGAGCGGGCGCGGGCTGCCGGAGGGCAGCGGCGGCCGGGTGATCGTCGGGTAGTCCCAGCGCCCGTCCGACTCCGTCGCCAGACCGGGTACGTCGGTGCGGTCCATGCGGGTGATGCCGTACGCGACCGACGTGCCGACCGCCGCGAAGACCACGGTGGCGGCGGTCCAGCGCAGCAGGGCCCGCAGCACCCGACGGTCCTTGCGCACCGGGGCCGGTGCGTCCTCGGGGGCGGGTGCCAGCGCGTCCGGCACCTCGACCGGAGTCGTGGTCCCGTCCTCGACGGGCGTCGGCGTGGCGTTCTCGACCGGCGTGGCGTTCTCGACCGGCGTCGCGTCCTCGACCGGCGTCGCCGCCGCGTCCTCGACGGAGCTCGTCTGCTCGGTCATACCGCCTCCCCCGGCTCGGCGATGCGGTCGAGCTGCTCGCGCAGCAGCATCGCGACACCCTTGGTGTTCAACGGCTTGGCCCCGTAGGCGGTCGCGCTGACCAGCACGTCACCCTGGTAGGCGGAGCAGACCATCATGTCGAGCTTCTCGTCCTTGTCCTTGGGCGGCAGGAAGCACTCGGCGTTCTTGTGGCCCTTGATCTCGGGCCCCTTGCGGAAGATCTTGAGGGCGTCGAAGAACTCGTTCTGGAACGTCGACATGCCCTTCACCGCCGCCTTGTCCTCGATCTGGGCCAACTCGATGCTCATGGTGAAGCCGCTGTCGGCATACAGCGTGGAGCTGAACCCGCTGGAGGTGCTGAGGTAGCTGCGCATCGCGATGCCCTTGGTGCGCTGCTTGTCGATCCGCTTCTCCAACTCCCGCCGCTGGGAACGCGGCAGGTCGCGCAGCGCCTCCTTGCGCAGAGCGGTGGCCTCGGGCCCGCTGAGCGAGGCGTCGGAGCCGAACTCGCCGATGTCCGGGCCCCGGCTCGAGCCCTCGGTGCCATAGGGCACGAGCATCGCGGCGAGTCCCGAGGCGGTCTTCGCCGTCTTGGCGTCGTTGGGGGCGGGAACCGGGAAGGTCCAGGAAGGCGCGCCGGGGTCACGGTCGGCGTCCTGGACGGTCACGACGGTGTAGCCGGCGCCGCCTAGGACGGCCGCGACGAGGAGCACGGATCCGGCGACGGCGGCGATGCGCCCCCGGCGGAGGGGTTTCTTGGGTTTCTTGACGGGGTCGATGGATTCCAGGTCGACGGATTCTGGCGCGGCGGATTCGGGCGCGGCGGATTCGGGCGCGGGCTCCTGGACGGGCTGCTCGCTCATCGGTTGCTCGTCGGTCACAGCCGCTCCATCTGCCGCTCGGCCAGGTCCATGATCTTGGCCTTGGGAATCGGCTTGGTGTCGTAGATCCAGATCTCCATGGCGATGTCACCGCGCCAGGCGTGCGCCTCGGCCTCGTACATCGGGAGGTAACCGGGCTTCGTGTCCGGCTTGGTGTGGACGTAGGCCATGCCGTCGCCCGTCCCCGGGACGGCCCAGACGTGGGTGCCGCTCTTCGTGTTCGCCCAGTAGCGGCCCTCGGCGGCGGCGTCGGAGGCGCCGAGTTTCTCCTCCTGCCGGTACTGGATGAGGCGGACCTCCACGCTGTACGTGCTGCCCACCGTCCAGCCGGTGGCAGCCGCACGCCGGAACTCGGCCCTGACCAGATCGCTGAAGGCGATGGCCGGCTTGGTGTACTCCTCCGCGTAGTCGGCGATGCCCATCCAGCCCTTGTCGCCCGGCAGGTACGCGGCGTCCCGCGTCCCCTTCGGCCGCTTGACCAGCAGCTTGCGCAGGTCGTCGTCGGTCTTCACCCGGCGGTCCCGCGCGGCGGACAGGGGTTCGGGACCGGCGCCCCGGGCCTGGGCGACCACGGGCTGCGAGAGCGACGGCAGCTTGGTCGGCTCCCGGTCGGCCTGGATCAGAAAACCGGCACAGGTGCCCCCGACCAACCCGAGCACGGCGGCCGTGGCGATCAACAGGGCCGTACGCCCCCGCCGACGTACGCGAGGCGTTTCCTCCTGGATCTCCTCAGGGATCTCCTCACGGTTTTCCTCAGGGATCTCCTCTCGGATCTCCTCATCCATCTCTTCGACTTCCACGACATCCCCCCACGGAACGCGACGCGCGGATTCCATATCCGCGCGCACAGGAGACCCATGGCAACCTCACGGGGTTGTAAGGGACATGATCACGATTCGAACTCTCCCCGAACGCCCCCGGACTACGATGCGGCCATGGCGAAGAAGCTCGTGATCAAGGTGACGGCGGGGGCCGATGCCCCCGAACGCTGCTCGCAGGCGTTCACGGTCGCGGCGGTGGCCGTGGCCAGCGGGGTCGAGGTCTCCCTGTGGCTGACCGGCGAGTCCGCGTGGTTCGCGCTGCCGGGCCGGGCCGCCGAGTTCGAGCTGCCGCACGCGGCGCCGCTGCCCGATCTGATCGACTCGGTCCTGGCCGCGGGCCGGCTCACCCTGTGCACCCAGTGCGCGGCGCGCCGGGACATCACGGAGAAGGACGTCATCGACGGCGTACGCATCGCGGGCGCCCAGGTGTTCGTCCAGGAGGCGATGGCGGACGAGACCCAGGCACTCGTTTACTGAAAGTGCCGCGCGTACGGAAGGTGTTGCGTGTACGGAAGGTGCTGCGCGCGCCCTCCTACGGGCAACGCTTCTCGCCGTCGAGCTACGGGCGGCGCTTCTTGCCGTCGAGCTCGTCCCACCACTCGTCGGACTTCTGATCCCCGGACGGGTCGTCCCACCAGCGGTCGTCGGGCCCCCGCCGGTTGGCGACCATCGCGGCGAACGGCGGAATCACCATCGCCACCACACACATCCCCACGGCCACGGGAATCGACCAGATCCTTACGACTCCCCAGGCCAGGACGAAAAGACCGATGCACGTCCCCATCATGGCGAAGTAGACGTGTCGCCGTCGTGCGTACATACCTCAAGCGTAGGCCCGTACATGCCGAAGGGCCGCACCCCGAGCGTCCAACCCTGGGGTGCGGCCCTCCGGCCACTCAGAGGTGCCGTCAGACGGCGATCGCGACCTCGGCGAGGCCGCCCGTCTGGGCGACGACCGTGCGGTCCGCGGTGCCGCCGGGGACCAGGGCGCGTACGGTCCAGGTGCCCTCGGCCGCGTAGAAGCGGAACTGGCCCGTCGCGGAGGTGGGGACCTCCGCCGTGAACTCGCCGGTCGAGTCCAGCAGACGCACGTAACCGGTGACGGGCTCGCCGTCGCGGGTCACCTGGCCCTGGATGGTGGTCTCACCGGGCTTGATCGTCGAGGCGTCGGGGCCGCCGGCCTTCGCTCCACACATATTTCGATTCCGTCCTTCAGGCCTTGAGGGTTACTTGTTGGCGCCGAGCTCGATCGGAACGCCGACCAGGCTGCCGTACTCGGTCCAGGAGCCGTCGTAGTTCTTGACGTTCTGCACACCGAGCAGCTCGTGCAGCACGAACCAGGTGAGCGCGGAACGCTCACCGATACGGCAGTACGCGATGGTGTCCTTGGCGAGGTCGACCTGCTCCTCGGCGTAGAGCTCCTTGAGCTCGTCGTCCGACTTGAAGGTGCCGTCGTCGTTGGCGTTCTTCGACCACGGGATGTTGCGGGCGGTCGGGACGTGGCCCGGACGCTGCGACTGCTCCTGCGGAAGGTGGGCCGGGGCGAGCAGCTTGCCGCTGAACTCGTCGGGCGAGCGGACGTCGACCAGGTTCTGCGAACCGATCGAGGCGATCACGTCGTCGCGGAAGGCGCGGATCGCGGTGTTCTGGGCCTTGGCCTTGTAGTCGGTCGCGGCACGGTTGGGGACCTCGACGACCAGGTCGCGGGAGTCGAGCTCCCACTTCTTGCGGCCACCGTCGAGGAGCTTGACGTTCTCGTGGCCGTACAGCTTGAAGTACCAGTAGGCGTAGGACGCGAACCAGTTGTTGTTGCCGCCGTAGAGGACCACCAGCGTGTCGTTGGCGATGCCCTTCTCCGACAGGAGCTTCTCGAAGCCCTCCTGGTCGATGAAGTCACGGCGGACCGGGTCCTGGAGGTCCTTGGTCCAGTCGATCCGGATCGCGTTCTTGATGTGGTTCTTCTCGTACGCGGACGTGTCCTCGTCGACCTCGACGATGGCCACGCTCGGGTCGTCCAGGTGGTCCTGGACCCAGTCGGCGTCGACCAGGACGTCGCTGCGGCTCATGCTGTTTCTCCTCCGGGGCAGTTGCGGCGGGGCGGTGCGTTAGACAGAGGGTGCGCGGTCATGCCTGTCGAGGCTGCGCGGCGCGCACGGGGACCCTGGCGAAGAGGGGCCAGGGGAGGGCGGACGGACGAATGTCCCGCTCAGAAGGTGCGACAGAGCATGGCGGCGACGCGGCACAGGTCTACTGCCCGCCGCTTCGTGAGATCCGCCTGTCGCTTCATGGGTCCGATCGTAGGGACGGACAGGCGGGCATGTCACCGGTGTGTCGGATGCTGAGATGCGATCGTCCGGGATGTGGGACGCCTTCACCACCGGAGCGGCCGTCGCAGGGATTCCGGGCGGCCGCATCCGTCATCACACCGATCGCACATCTGCGGTACGGACGGGCCCGTCTCGCCCCTCGGACAGCTCTCCGGCCGCAGTCTCCCTGACCTCTGCCTCTGCCCTCGGTCCGCTGACCTCAGTCCTCCGGCCGCTGACCCTTCTACCCGACCAGCTTGACGTTCGAACCCTTCACGGAGACGTCCACGCCGTTCGCTCCCGCCTGGACCGTGTCGAGCTGGATGCCGCCCGGCAACTCGCCGATCTTCTGCTCGAAGTCGGTGATCGCGCGCACCCGGTTCTCGGCAAGTGCGACGCCCAGCTTGGGGAGGGAGTCCGCGTGCACCTTGACCGTGTTGCCGCCGACGACCGTGACCGAGCTGAGCACGGAGACCGGCTGGGGCACCGTGGTGCCGCCGATGCTGACCTCGACCGCCACCTTGATCTTGCCGTTGCCGCCGTCGGAGAGGCCGACGACCCGGGCGGTGACCCCGGGACCGACCTGCGTGGCCTGGGACTTGGCGGTCTTGAGCAGCTCGGCGTACCCGATGGACGCGGAGCCGGTGGCGCTGTTGGCGGTGGCGGAGCTGTAGTCGCCGTTGAAGGCGACGCCGTGCATCTCGGCGTTCAGGTCGTCGATACGGATGGTGCCGGTGCCGCCCGCGCTGCCCGCGCCGCTCGTCGAGGCTTCGTAGTCCTTGATGCCGATCTTCACGTCGTCGAGTTCGCCACCGACGACCTGGGTGAGGAAGGGGAAGCCCTTGATGGACACGTCCGGTGTGCTCGCCAGGCCCTCGGTGCTCTTGATCCGGTCCGCAGCCTTGTTCTCCGCGAAACCGACCGCCACCCGGTCCGCGATCACGAACAGGCCGCCCAGAATGACGGTGACGATCAGGATTATTCGCAGTGCACGCATGCGCGGTGTTCCCTCACCTCGGACGGATCCGGACGACCGAGTGGCCCTCCCTTGCGAACCTAACCCCGAAGGGCCCCGCGACGGGGGCCCTCCGAAGTAGTTGTAGATCACCTGTGACGAACAGCCACCGGCCCTAGGACCTGTCCGGCCCTAGCCGAGCGCGCGGCCCAGCAGGTACACCGCGGGGGCCGCGGCGGCCAGCGGCAGGGCCACGCCCGCGGTGAAGTGGACGAAGCGGGACGGGTAGTCGTAGCTGGCGACCCGGTGGCCGATCAGCGCGCAGACCCCGGCGCCGAGGCCGAGGAAGGCCCCCTTGCTGCCCAGGTCCGTCATCCCGCCGACCGCGATACCGGCGCCCGCGGCGGCCAGCAGCGCCACCACCACGGAGGCCGCGGTGGGCAGCGGCAGGGCGCGGGCGAGGATCGCGACGGCGACCGCGGCCGCGCCCACCGTGACGGCGTCGGGCTCGGCCGCGAGGTGCCCGGTCGCGATGATCGCGAGAGCCGCCGAGGCGACGGTCGCCATCAGGCCGTACATCCGGGTGTCCGGGTCGGCGTGGCTGCGCAGCTGCAGGACGAGGGTGAGCAGGACCCACACGCCGAGGGTGCCGAGGATCGCGGCGGGCGCGTTCTCCCGGCCCGCCGCGAGGAGCGCGACGTCCGCGGTGACCGCGCCGAGGAACGCCAGCGCGATGCCCTGACGGGCCGGCCACATCCCGTTCAGCCGGAACCAGCCCGCCGCGGTGACGGCCTGGAGGAGGACGAGGGGGACGACGAGGGCGTACTGCCCGATCGCCGCCGTCCCGGAGAGCAGCAGTCCGAGCACCGCGGTGAGCACGGCGGGCTGGAGGCCGGGTTCGATGATCGGGGAGCGGCCCTCGGCGCGGGCGCGCTGGGCGTCGGTGACGCGGGCGTTGCCGGTGACGGTCGGGGGGCCGTAGCCGGAGGCGCTGTCAGGGGTGACCACGCCGCCGGTGCCGGTGCCGTGCGCCTGCTGGACAGGGGGCTGGTACGCGGGCGTCCACTCCGGTGTCGGCGCCGGGGCCTCCTGCGGCAGCGGCTGCCCGACCGTGCCGTACGTCTGCGGCTCGGGGTACGCCTGGTAGCCCTGCGGCGGCAGATACGTCGTGTCCGCCGCCGGCATCGAGGGCTGCACCTGGGTCTCCCAGGTCTGCCCCTCCCACTGCTGGGTGTGCTGCGGCCACTCGGGCTGCTGCTGCGGCTGGTGCTGCTGAGGTTGCCCGTGCCCCTGCCGCTGTTGCTGCTGAGGCTGTGGATACGGGTCGTACCCCTCGTAGGGACCCTCGTACCGGCCCTCGTACGGCTGGTCGCTCATCGTCTCGCTCACCCTCCTGCGAACGGCGGGAGCACCTCGACCGTGCCGCCCTCGGCCAGCCGTACCGTCTCATGTTCGCGCGTGCCCACGGGGTCACCGTCGATGAGGAAGGAGCATCGCCGCAGCACGCGGACGAGTTCTCCGGGGTGCCGCACGCGGGCCGCGTCGAGCGCCTCGGCGAGCGTGCCCGCGTCGTACGGCTCCTCCGCGACGCCCGCCGCGGCCTTGGCGGCGGCCCAGTAACGCACCGTGCCCTTTGCCATCTCGTTCCTCAATCGTGTTTTCCGTGAACACGGATCAGTCATCAGTGGTTGGTCATCAGTGGTCTCTGTGAACACGGTCAGGCTAGCCCGCCGCCGCGACGGCCCATGCCCCGATACGGCCGAGCAGCTCGTCGTCCGCCGCGTGCTCGGCGTGGCCCATCCCGTGCTCGATCCACAGCTCGGCGTGGCCGCCGGAGGCGGCGGCGAGCATCCGCGGGTGGTCGACCGGGAAGTAGCCGTCCTGGTCGCCGTGGACGATCAGCAGCGGAGTGGGCGCGATGAGCGGGACCGACTCGACCGGGGAGGTCGGCACCGGGTCCCAGTCACGGTGGTGGATCCGGGTGCGCAGACCGTATCGGCCGACCGCGCGGCCCACGGGCCGGGTTACCAGCCAGTGCAGGCGCCGCATAGGGGCCGTACCCCGGTAGTACCAACGGGCGGGTGCGCTCACCGAAACCACGGCGTCCGTACGCGCCTCTGTGCGCCCCTCGTGCTCCATCTCCGCGCCCCGGTCCGGGCCACCCTCCGGGCCACGGTGCAGCGCCGCGTGCCGCAGCACCACCGAACCGCCCATCGAGAAGCCCACGGTGGCCACACGCGTGTGCCCGAGTTCGCGGGCCCAGGCCACCGCGGCGGCCAGATCGTGGACCTCGCGGTCACCGACCGTGGAACTGCCGCCGGAGGCGCCGTGACCACGGAAGGAGAAGGTGACCACCGCCGCGTGCCGGGCGAGGACGGCCGCGGCGTGCCGCACGTGCGGACGGTCCAGATCGCCCGTGAAGCCGTGCGCGACGACAATGACCACATCGTTCAGGCCAGTGGCCGAGTCACCAGAAGGCCGCGCTCCAGGGTCGTACGCCGCATCGATCGTCACCCCGTCGACCGTGTGCAGAAACCTCCGCAAAGGGGTGCGCGGGGGCGTCTCAAGGGGTGGACGATCGGAAGATCCCGTCGCTTGACCTGCCGGACCTGAGCTCATGTGGGCTATTCTGCTGGGCAGAGGACTCGGGCAGCGTAGCCCCCGGGTCCTTTTGTGCTTTCTGAAGCGTTGTATACGAAGCGGGAAACCGCAGGTGTACGGAGCCCACGAACGCATAGAACGTGTGGCGACCCCCCGTGGGCCGTCCGGCGACTCCCAGGGGCGCGGGAGCCGCACCGTAGGAAGCAGTGCCGCAAACGTCCTCGCAGGGACCGAGGAGGAACCAGACGTTATGGGCGAGCGAACCTTGCATGACCGTAGGACGACCCAGGCAGGTGGGGCGCGATGAGTTCTCTGCTGCTCCTGACCAATGCTCTTCAGCCGTCGACGGAGGTGCTTCCCGCTCTCGGCCTGCTCCTGCACAACGTGCGAGTGGCTCCGGCGGAAGGCCCCGCTCTCGTCGACACCCCCGGTGCCGACGTCATCCTGATCGACGGCCGGCGTGACCTGCCGCAGGTGCGCAGTCTGTGCCAGCTGCTGCGCTCGACCGGGCCCGGCTGTCCGCTGATCCTCGTCGTGACGGAGGGCGGCCTCGCGGCCGTCACCGCCGACTGGGGCATCGACGACGTGCTCCTGGACACCGCGGGACCGGCGGAGGTCGAGGCACGGCTGCGGCTGGCCATGGGCCGCCAGCAGATCGTCAACGACGACTCCCCGATGGAGATCCGCAACGGCGACCTCTCGGTCGACGAGGCGACGTACAGCGCCAAGCTCAAGGGCCGGGTCCTCGACCTGACCTTCAAGGAGTTCGAGCTCCTCAAGTACCTCGCGCAGCACCCGGGCCGTGTCTTCACGCGCGCCCAGCTGCTCCAGGAGGTCTGGGGCTACGACTACTTCGGCGGCACGCGGACGGTCGACGTCCACGTACGACGGCTGCGCGCGAAGCTCGGACCCGAGCACGAGTCGCTGATCGGTACCGTCCGGAACGTCGGTTATCGATTCGTTACACCTGAGAAGGTGGACCGCGCCGCGGACGAGGCGAGGGCCAGGGCGGCCCAGCCAAAGCCGGAGGATGCGGACGAGACGGCGCACCTGGACGCCGTCGAGACGGTCGAGGCGGCGGCGGAGGCGCAGTAGGCGATAACGGAGGCGCAGCAAGCCTCCGTACGCCCTGCCCAGCGGCGGGTCCATCCGCGTAGACTCCGCGCGTGGCCAAGGTGACGAGGGACGATGTAGCGCGACTGGCGGGTACGTCCACCGCCGTTGTCAGCTATGTCATCAACAACGGACCGAGGCCGGTTGCCCCGGCCACGCGCGAGCGCGTTCTCGCCGCGATCAAGGAACTGGGGTACCGGCCCGACCGGGTCGCCCAGGCCATGGCGTCGCGGCGGACCGAGCTCATAGGCCTGATCGTGCCGGACGCGCGCCAGCCCTTCTTCGGGGAGATGGCGCACGCGGTCGAGCAGGCCGCCGCCGAGCGCGGGAAAATGGTGCTCGTCGGCAACTCCGACTACATCGCCGAGCGCGAGGTCCACTACCTGCGCGCCTTCCTCGGCATGCGGGTCTCCGGGCTGATCCTCGTCAGCCACGCGCTCAATGACAACGCTGCCGCGGAGATCGACGCGTGGGACGCCCGCGTGGTGCTGCTGCACGAGCGCCCCGAGGCCATCGACGACGTCGCCGTCGTCACGGACGACGTCGGCGGCGCCCAGCTCGCCACCCGCCACCTCCTCGAACATGGCTACGAATACGTGGCCTGTCTCGGCGGCATCGCGGAGACCCCGACCGTCGGCGACCCGGTCTCCGACCACGTCGAGGGCTGGCGGCGCGCGATGCAGGAGGCCGGGATCCCCACCGAGGGGCGCCTCTTCGAAGCGCCGTACAACCGCTACGACGCCTATCAGGTCGGCCTCCAGCTGCTCGGCGGTCCCGACCGCCCGCCCGCCATCTTCTGCTCCACCGACGACCAGGCCATCGGCGTGCTGCGCGCCGCGCGTGAGCTGCGCATCGACGTTCCGGGGCAGCTGGCCGTGGCCGGTTTCGACGACGTCAAGGAAGCCGCGCTGACGGATCCGCCGATGACGACGATCGCCTCCGACCGGTCGGCGATGGCGCGGGCCGCGGTGGATCTCGTACTGGATGACGGGTTGCGGGTCGCGGGGTCGCGGCGCGAGCGGTTGAAGGTGTTTCCGTCGCGGTTGGTCGTCCGGCGTTCTTGTGGTTGTGAGTAGCTGCGGGCTTGTGGTTTTGAGTAGCTGCGGCTTGGGGTTGTAAGTGGCTGCGGGCCGGATGTGGCTGGTCGCGCAGTTCCCCGCGCCCCTAAAAGGGGCGCGCCTGCCCCCGCGGGATCACAGGGGCAGGCGCATCCTGGTGCTGAGCTAGAACAGCAGGTTGTACTGGTTGAAGCCGCTGCCCAGGCCGATCCGTGAGCCGAAGAGGCTGCTGGAGGCCTTGTTGGTGCCGGGGTAGAGCCAGAGCTTGCCGGCGGAGTCGCGGGTGATGACGTCCGCGATGCCGTCGCCCGTGACGTCGCCGTTGGAGACGTACGAGGTGAAGGTGAAGCCCGTACGCGCCTGGATCCGTGCCGCGAACGGGGTCTTCTCGACCTGCGTGCCCCGGTAGAGGTAGAGAACGCCGGAGCTGTTGCGGACCAGCAGGTCGGACCTGCCGTCGCCGGACAGGTCGCCGTGGCCGAAGATCTTCACGTTCTTCCAGGCCCTGTCGACGACCTTGACCTTGCCGTAGAACTGGCCGTTGCCCTTGCCCGGGTAGAGGTAGACCGAGCCGTCGGCGTCCACCGCGACCAGGTCGGGGCGGGCGTCACCCGTCATGTCGCCGGGGATGGCGTACGACTTGTAGCCGCCCCACACCGTGCTGATCTGCATCCAGTCGTACTCGCCGGAGGTGTGGTTCAGGTAGCTGCGGTACAGCTTGCCGTCGCCCTTGTCGCGCATGATCAGGTCCTGGTAGAAGTCCCGGTCCAGGTCTGCCTGGAGGACCCAGCTGGCGTTCTGCCAGCCGCTGCCCTGGTAGGCGCGGGCGGCGAGCGAGGTGCCCTTGCTGTCCTGCTGGAAGAGGCCGCCGGACGGCGTGCGCTCCAGCAGGTCGGCCTTGCCGTCGAACGTCATGTCCGCGTCGTCGATGCGCGGCTGAGCGGCCCAGGTGTACGAGGACACCTTGGTGAACACCGGGTAGGCGCCCTTCGCGGTGCAGCCCGCGACGCCCCACGAGACGATGCCGACGACCTTGCCGCCGACGATGACGGGACCGCCGGAGTCACCGTTGCAGGGGCTCTTGGTGCCCTCGTCGGTGCCGGTCGCCGGGGTGCCCGCGCAGAACATCGCGCCCTCGACGAAGTCGTCCTCGCCGAGGACCGACTGCATCGCGGAGTTGCAGGTGGAGTCGGCGACGAGCGGCAGGGTCACCTTGCGCAGGTTCGCCGACAGGTCGGCGCCGTCGGCGCCGGAGGTCAGGCCCCAGCCGTAGACGGTGGCGGAGTTGCCGGCCTTGTAGGAGGCGCTGTCACCGGCGGCCACCAGCCGCTGCCACTGCTGGTCCAGCGGGCGGTCGAGCGTGAGGACCGCGATGTCGTTCTGGACGGTCGTGGAGTTGTAGCGCGGGTGGTTCCACTGGCGGTAGACGCCCGCGACCGTGCCGCTGGTGTCGTCCAGCAGTCCGGTGGCCCCGGCCAGCACCGCGCCGTTCTTCACCCAGTCCAGGCCCGCGACGCAGTGGGCCGCCGTCAGGACCTTGTTCGGGGCGACGAGGGTGCCGCCGCAGAAGTAGCCGACGCCGGCCGTGCTGTCGTAGTAGGAGAGCTGGACCATCCACGGCGCGGAGGAGATCGTCGTCTCGGTGCCGCCGATGATGAAGGGTGTCTTCTTGGGGGTCGTGTCCGGGGTCGCCCGGTCCTTGACGGCCGCGGCGACCCGGCCGCGCAGCTCCTTGTCGGAGACGGTCGGCTTCGCGGGCTGGGACTGGCTCACCTCCGGCAGTGAGGGTCCGTCCGCCGCGGTGGCGGGCTGCGCCGCGAAGGCGCCGGCGCAGGTCAGCGCCAGCGCGAGAGCGGCCGTCGGCAACGCCGTGGCGGGGCGTCTCCAGCGGTCGCGCAGGGCACGTATCACTCAGGGCTCCTGGTGTGGGTGCGTGTGGATTCCATGTAGGAGGCCCGAGAAGGGCGTACGACGCACCGGCCCGATCGACGGCAGCGGTCGCTGGCCATGGCCGGCAACCGCCTGCATCGATTCAGGCACACCGCGGAGCCCCCCTCCGGCGCGGAGATCGTAGGCCTCATCCGCCCCAGAACACATGTACTACACAGCAGACAGACAAGTATTCGTCCGTCGCCTTCCGTGACATCACCCCCAGGCAACCCGCTGTTTCCCGGATTTCAGCGGGCCCGGGCGCCTTTATATCGGGCATACGAGGTTCTGTCGGGCTTCTCAGCGGCCCCTCAGGAAGCTCTCATGATCGGGGGACAAGCTTTTTCCATGACCGAGAGCTTCCGCCGCAGCGGCGAGTACCCCCAGGGCGACGACCACCAGGCGACCGACCCCATGAGGGCGGCGTACCCCCAGCAGCAGCCCGTCTCTTCCTCTCCCGTGAACCCCGAGTGGCCGCCGCCGCCGGCGTACGAGCCGGTCGCTCCGGTCGCCGTCGACCCGAGTACCACCGTGTGGCCGGGCTCCGGTCGGGGTGGCGACGGCGGTGCGGGCGGTCACGGCGCGGGCGGCGCCTACGCCGGTTACCCCGAGCCGGACGCCGTCTCCTCCACCGCGGTACTCCAGGCGCAGCCGGTCCCGGCCGCCCCGGCCCCCGCGCCGAAGAAGCGCGCGAAGGGCACGATCGTCCTGCTCGCCGCCGTGGCGATAGTCGCGGCCGCCATCGGAGGCGGCACCGCGTACGGCATACAGGAGCTGACCGGCAAGGACACCGCGTCGAGCAGCACCAGCACCACCGTGGTGGCCGCCGCCAAGAAGGGCACCGTCGCCGGTGTCGCCCAGGCGGTCAGCCCGAGTATCGTCGAGGTCAGCGCGACCTCGAACGCGGGTTCGTCCACCGGCTCGGGTGTGATCATCTCGTCGAGCGGCGAGATCGTCACCAACAACCACGTCATCTCGGGCGCCTCCGAGATCAAGGTGCGGCTGAGCAGCGGCAAGTCGTACACCGCGAAGGTGGTCGGCACCGACAGCAAGAAAGACCTCGCGCTCATCAAGCTCGAGAACGCGCCCTCCGGCCTGAAGGTCGCCACGCTCGGCAACTCCGACGGCGTCCAGGTCGGTGACGACGTCGTCGCGATCGGCTCCCCCGAAGGACTGACCGGCACCGTCACCAGCGGCATCGTCTCGGCGCTCAACCGTGACGTCACCGTCTCCACGGACGAGAGCCAGGGCCAGCAACAGCAGCAGGGCGGCGGCAGCGGCCAGTGGCCGTTCTCCTTCGGCGGCCAGCAGTTCAACGGCGACACCGGTTCCTCGACGACCACGTACAAGGCCATCCAGACCGACGCGTCCTTGAACCCCGGCAACTCCGGCGGCGCCCTCATCGACATGAACGGCAACATCGTCGGCATCAACTCCGCGATGTACTCGGCCGCCAACTCCTCGTCCAGCTCGTCGAGCGCGGGCAGCGTCGGCCTCGGTTTCGCCATCCCGATCAACACCGTCAAGTCGGACCTCGCCAGCCTGCGGGCCGGCGGTTCCGACAGCTGAGTCCTTCTCGGCCAAGTCCTTCTCGGAGGTTGAAATGATCACTCGCGTCTCCCACGGCATCGAAGGCACCGACCCCGCCGGCCTCGACCTGGCCCTCTCCGTCGCCCGTGAACTGCACCGGCCGGTGCCCCGGGCTCCGGAGGTGACGGTCCCGCAGTCGCAGAGGACGGTCCCGCAGCCGCAGATGATGGGCCTGCACACCTCCGCCGATCACCCGCACCGCCGCAAGGTCCCGCTGAGCCGCCTGAGCCGCCTGAGCCAGCTGAGCGCGCTGGGGGTCTGAGCCGACGAGCGCTCCGCGTTGCCTGAGGGGGCCGAGGAGGCCGCGGGGGCTGAGGAAGCCGAGGAAGCCGAGGAAGCCGCAGGGGCTGAGGAAGCCGAGTGAGCCGAGCAGGCTGAGGGGGCCGGGCAGGCCGAACTCGCCGAACTCGCCGAACTGGCTGCAAGCCTGAGACGGCGAATCGATCCGGCCGATCCCCGCCGATCCGGACCCGTCCCTGTCGATCCCCGTAGATCCCGACCGATCCACTCCGATCCACGCCGATCCACGCCGATCCACGCCGATCACCGTTGATCCCGGCCGATCCACTCCGATCCACGCTGATCACCGTCGATTCCGACCGATCCCCGCCGATCTCCGCTGATCCTTTCTGCCCCGGCCGGAACGTGCGAGGCTGAAAGCGTCCGGCCCCGCCCCACCGCACCCCTAGGAACCCACGCCCATGAGCCCCGCCGAAGGCGACCGTGAAACCCAGCGCATCCTGATCGTCGACGACGAGCCGGCCGTGCGCGAAGCACTTCAGCGCAGCCTCGCCTTCGAGGGATACGACACCCAGGTCGCGGTCGACGGAGCGGACGCGCTGGAGAAGGCGACCGCGTACCAGCCCGACCTGGTCGTCCTGGACATCCAGATGCCCCGGATGGACGGCCTGACGGCCGCCCGCCGGATGCGCGGGGCGGGCACCACGACCCCCATCCTGATGCTGACGGCCCGCGACACCGTGGGCGACCGTGTGACCGGCCTCGACGCGGGCGCGGACGACTACCTGGTCAAGCCGTTCGAGCTGGACGAGCTGTTCGCCCGGGTCCGGGCACTGCTGCGACGCAGTTCCTACGCGACCGCGACGGTCGGCACCCCGGACGACGACGCGCTGACCTTCGGCGACCTGCGGATGGACCTCGCGACGCGCGAGGTCACGCGCGGGGGCCGGGCGGTCGAACTGACCCGCACCGAGTTCACCCTGCTGGAGATGTTCCTGGCCCACCCGCGCCAGGTCCTCACCCGCGAGCAGATCCTCAAGGCGGTCTGGGGCTTCGACTTCGAGCCCTCCTCCAACTCCCTCGACGTCTACGTCATGTACCTGCGCCGCAAGACCGAGGCGGGCGGCGAGCCGCGCCTCGTCCACACGGTGCGGGGCGTGGGGTACGTCCTGCGGTCGGGCGGCGCCGAGTGATGAGGATCCTGCGCCGGTTCAAATCCCTGCCGATCCGCTCCCGGCTGGCCATGCTGGTCGCGGCGGCGGTGGCGTTCGGGGTGGCGGCGGTTTCGGTGACCTGCTGGTTCATAGTGCGGGGGAAGTTGTACGACGAGATCGACAACACCCTCAAAGCACAGAAGGGACCCATTGCCTACGGATCGTTCCAGCGCGCCATAAAGAACTGCGGCAAGGACCCGAAGAGCGGCAGTGACGGCCCCCGCGGGCGGTCCGAGTACTACTCCCAGGTGGTCCAGGCAAACGGAACCGCCTGTACGTTCGACGGCTCCGCGGGCACGGTGAAGGTCACCGAGAGCGACAAGGACGAGGCCAAGAACCCGAGCTGGGACGTCACCAGAATCCGCACCGGAACCGACAGCGAGGGCAACGACGTACAGGTGATCACCATGCCACTCGTCGTCGCCGGCGAGGTTCCGGGCAGCGGCCCGGTCCTGGTCCAGGACGCGTCCTTCCTCGTGGCCATCCCCCTGAAGAGCACCCAGGCCACCCTCAACGACCTCGCCCTCGTCCTCCTCCTCGTCTCCGGCATCGGAGTCGTCGGCGCCGGAGCCGCCGGCCTGGCGGTCGCCCGCGCGGGCCTGCGCCCGGTCGACAAGCTCACCGAAGCCGTGGAGCACGTGGCGCGCACGGAGGACCTCTCCATCCGTATCCCCGTCGAGGACGACAGCGAGGACGAGGTCGCCCGTCTCTCCCGCTCCTTCAACTCGATGACGTCCGCCCTCGCCAACTCCCGCGAGCTGCAACAGCAGCTGATCGCCGACGCGGGCCACGAGCTGCGTACGCCGCTCACGTCGCTGCGTACGAACATAGAGCTCCTCACCCGCAGCGAGGAGACGGGCCGCCCGATCCCCCCGGCGGACCGCAAGGCACTGCTGTCGTCGGTGAAGGCGCAGATGGCGGAGCTGGCGGCGCTGATCGGCGACCTGCAGACGCTGTCGCGTTCGGACGCGGGCCAGTCGGGCGACCGCATCCAGGTGGTCGACCTCCAGGAAACGGTCGAGGCGGCCCTGCACCGGGCCCGCCTGCGCGGCCCCGAGCTGACGATCACGGCGGACCTCCAGCCCTGGTTCGTACGGGCGGAGCCGTCCGCGCTGGAGCGGGCGATCGTGAACATCCTCGACAACGCGGTGAAGTTCAGCCCCGAGGGCGAGGCCATCGAGGTCATCCTCAAGGCCGGCGAACTGACCGTCCGCGACCACGGCCCCGGCATCCCCTCCGAGGAAGTCCCGCACGTCTTCGACCGCTTCTGGCGCTCCCCGTCCGCCCGCGCACTGCCGGGCTCGGGCCTGGGCCTGTCGATCGTGGCCAGGACCGTGCAGCAGTCCGGCGGCGAGGTGTCCCTGCAACCGGCGCAGGGCGGCGGAACGGTGGCGACGCTACGACTGCCGGGCGCGCCCACACCGCCCCCCGAGGCTCCCTAGGACCACCGCCTCCACAGGCTCCGCAGGCCCACCCACAGCGCCGGGCACCGCGCGCCCCCGTCCCTCACCGGACGGGGGCGCGTTCGCGTTGCTTCACCGCGGCAACCTTTCCTCCCCCGGTGGCGACTGCCTCGTGACGTCCACCGGGACCTCGTGGCGTCCATCGCTGCGTCTCGACGTACATCGCCGCTTCATGACTCCCCGGGAGGCCGGGGGGCCTCCTGGGGAAGGCCGGGTCTTCCCGGCCGGGGAGGCTGGGCGCGGACACCGCCCAGCCTCCCCACACCCCTCTCCAAGCCCTCCCACAGCACCCCGTTACACGTTGGGGGGATGGCGCGGAAGATCCTGCTGGCCGATGACGACGAGGCCGTACGTGAGGGGCTCGACCGGCTGCTCAGGTTCGAGGGCTACGAGACCGTCCTCACCGGGGACGGCCGCGAGGCCCTCGAACTGGTGGCCGGCGTGGACGAGCGGCCCGACCTGGTGCTGATGGACGTCACCATGCCCGGCCTCGACGGGCTGGCCGCGACCCGCCGGATCAGAGCCTCCGGGTCCACCGTCCCCATCCTCATGATCACCGGCCGGGACGCGGTCGGCGACCGTATCGTCGCCCTCGACAACGGCGCCGACGACTACCTCATGAAGCCTTTCGCCGCCGAGGAACTCCTCGCCCGGGTCAGGGCCCTGCTGCGCCGCTGCCCGCGGCCGAAACAGTGCGCCCCCCGTCTCGACGACCGGCTCGCCTTCGCCGACCTCGCCATGGACCGGCCCACCCGCACCGTGACCCGCTGCGACCGCCCCCTCGACCTGACCAGGACCGAGTACGCCCTGCTGGAGTATCTGCTCCGGCATCCCGCCAAGGTCCTCAGCCGCGCCCAGATCCTCAAGGAGGTCTGGGGCTTCGACTTCGAGCCGACGTCGAACACGCTGGACGTGTACGTGATGTACCTGCGCCGGAAACTGGAGAGCCGCGGCGAACCGCGGCTCATCCAGACCGTGCGGGGGCTCGGCTACACGCTCCGCGCCGCCAAGTAGCCGAGTTCCGGTGTCGCGAGCCGGGCGTACGCCCCGCCCCACGCCATCAGCTCGTCGTGCGTGCCCGCCTCCACCAGTCGGCCGCCGTCCACCACCAGGATCCGGTCGGCGTCGGGGGCCAGGCTCAGATCGTGCGTGATCATGATGGTGGTACGGCCCGCCATCAGCCGCCGCAGCGGCTGCACCACGCGGCGTGCGGCGATCGAGTCGAGCCCGGCGGTCGGCTCGTCGAGGACCAGGACGGGCGCGGCGCGCAGCATCGCGCGGGCGATCGCGATCCGCTGGAGCTGGCCGCCGGACAGGGTGGCCGTGCCGGGCGCGATCTCGGTGTCGTACCCGTCGGGCAGCGCGCTGATGAAGTCGTGCGCGACCGCGTCCGTCGCCGCCCGCTCGATGTCCGCCCGGGACGCGCCCGGCCTGCCGCACTCGATGTTCTCGCGGATCGTGCCGTGCAGGATCAGTGTCTCCTGGGGCAGCAGCGCCACGTTCTCGCGCAGGAACTCCAGGGACACGTCGGGCAGCGGGACGCCGTCCAGGCAGACCACGCCGGCCGTGGGGTCGTAGAAGCGGGTGAGGAGTTTGGAGAGCGTCGACTTTCCGGCGCCGCTCGGGCCGGTGACGATGACGAGTTCGCCGGGTCCCGCGGTGAAGGTCACGTCGTGCAGGGACTCGCGGTCGGTTCCGGGGTAGCGGAACGACGCGCCGTGGAAGCTGACCCAGCCGTGCACGGGCCACTCCCGGACGGGCTCGGCGGGTTCGGTGACGGCGGGTTCGGTGTCCAGGATCTCCTGGATGCGTTCCGCGCCGGCGGTGGCGGCGGTGAGGGTGAGACCGAGCTGCCCCAGATTGCGGATCGGCGGGTACAGGTAGCCGAGGAACGCGGCGAAGGCGAGCAACTGGCCCAGCGACATGCGCCCCTTCGAGATCTCCCAGGCGCCGAGGCCGATCACCGCGAGCACGCACAGCGTCTCGACGACCTCGACGAACTGCTCGTACATCTCGCTCGCCCGTGCCCCGCGCACCGACGCCCGCATCCAGGCCCGCGCCTCGCGGTCGAGCCGCTTCTCCTCGGCGCGGCGGCGGTTGTAGGCCTGAGTGAGGACCACGTTGCCGAGGGACTCCTCGACGACCGAGGTGATCGCGCCGTCGGCGGCCCGCTCCTCCTGGGAGGCGGTCTTGATGCGGCTGGCGAACCGGCGGGCGGCGACGAGGAAGAGGGGGGCGAGGAGGAAGGTGACGAGGGCGAGGTCCCAGCGCAGCCAGAGCGCGGCGGTGGCGTAGAAGACGGCGGAGAAGGCGGCGGAGACCGTCCCGACGACACCCGACACGACCATCTGCTCGATGGCCTCGACGTCACCGGTGAGCCGTTCGACCAGGTCGCCCTGGCGGTGCTTCTGGAAGAAGTCGGGCGCCAGGTCCTGGACGTGCCGGAAGACACTCGCGCGCAGGCGCAGGACGAATCTCTCCGCGGTCCACACGGCGAGCGAGTTGCCGAGGTAGCCGACGATCGCGCCGATCACGGCGACGCCCAGCCAGGCTCCGGCCGGCTCCCAGAACGCGGAGAGCGAACCGGCCTTCAGGGCGTGGTCCGTGAGTTGTGCGAAGAGCAGGATCGAGGCCGTCTCGGCGAGCGCGGCCACGACCACGCAGCCGATGATCAGCAGCAGCCATGTGCGGTCGCCGCGCGTCAGCGGCCAGAAGCGTGCGAATGCCTCCCGTACTTCCCGCATATCAAATCAACTTCCCTTTCCGATCCGGAACATGGCCGAGGCGGGGCCACCGGAAACCGATAATTCCCGGGGACCCCACCTCGCGCGGGCTGCTACTGGCCCTGACGGCCGACCGGGCGCTTCTTCGGAGCGACGGCCTTCTTCGCCACCGGGGCCGGCTTGGCGGGCCGGCGCTTCGCGACCGGGGCGGCCTCGTGGTGCTTCTTGACGGGGGCGATCTTGTGGAAGCTCATGGGTTTCCCTCTCGTAGCTTTGACTGATCCGCTGGTCGCGGAGGGATCTGTTGATCGGGGTGGAGCTTGCTTACTTGTTGCCGACAGGGCGGCGCCCGGGCTTCTGCGCCACCGGAGCCGGCTTGGCGGGCCGGCGCTTCGCGGGCTGCTTCGGGGCCGGGGCGGGCTTGTGGTGCTTCTTGACGGGGGCGATCTTGTGGAAGCTCATGGGTGTCTCCTTGTTCCCTGCGGGTGAATTCCCTTTGCCGTTTGCGCTGTTCGCTTTCGACATGGAAAACACTACGGGACCTCGGACCCTGAAATCGCCAATTCGACTGAGACCTCAATGAATTACGGCTGAAACAAATTCTCAGATGGACCGTGGAACCAATCCACTGCTCACACAGAATTTAGGTCGAAAAAAGCGGGGCCGGTACGCGTCCGCGTACCGGCCCCGCCTGTTCCGTAAGGGACTACCGCACGACCGTGATCCGGTCCGCCGTCGGCACCGGGTACGGCGCCGTGGCCGAGGAGTTGGCCGTCAGGTAGGACTCGAAGGCCGCCAGGTCGTCGCCGCCGACCCGGACGTCTCCGCCCTTGCCGAGCTCGGCGAAGCCGTCGCCGCCGCCCGCGAGGAAGGAGTTCATCGCGACGCGGTAGGTGGCGGCGGGGTCGATCGCCGCGCCGTTGAGCTTGACCGAGTCGGCGACCACCCGCGCCGCGCCGGTCTTCGTCAGGTCCAGCGTGTAGGTCAGGCCCTTGGAGATCTGCAGGATCTTCGGCGCGGCCTCGTTGGCCCCGCTGACCTGCTGCTGGAGTGCCGTGATCACCTGAGCGCCGGTGAGGTTCACCAGGTTCACGGTGTTGGCGAACGGCTGGACCGTGTACGCCTCCCCGTACGTCACCACCCCGTCGCCCTCACTGCCGCTCGCCGCATAGGTGAGCCCGGCGCGGATGCCGCCCGGGTTCATCACCGCGAGGTCGGCCTCGGGGTCGACGGACTTGGCGTACGCGAGCTGCGCGTCGGCGATCATGTCGCCGAGCGGGGACTCGTTACCGGTGTTGCCGATCTCGCCCGCGATGTAACCGATGGGACGCGAGGCGATCGGGGCGGAGAGCGTCTTCCACTTGCTGATCAGGGACGTCATGTCGGCGGCCTTCGCCACGTCACGGGTGACCACGTGGTTCGCCGACTTCACCGCCGTACGCGCGATGTCGCCGGTCCAGCGGTCGTACGTCAGCGTCGTGTCCGTGTAGAGGCGGCCGAAGGACGAGGCCGACGTCACCATGCGCGGGTTGCCCGCCGGGTCCGGGACGGTGCACGCGTACGCCTGGTGGGTGTGACCGGTGACCAGGGCGTCCACGGCCGGCGTGACGTTCTTGGCGATGTCGACGATCGGCCCGGAGATGCCGTCACCGGCGCCGGGGCTGTCGCAGTCGTAGTTGTACGCCGTCGACGCGGGCGCGCCGCCCTCGTGGATCAGCGCGACGATCGACTTCACGCCCTGGCGCTGGAGCACCTTGACGTACTTGTTGATCGTCTCGACCTCGTCGCCGAACTTCAGTCCCTTGACGCCGTCGGCCGACACGATGTTCGGGGTGCCTTCCAGCGTCACGCCGATGAAGCCGATCTTGACGCCGTTCTTCTTCCACACCCAGTAGGGCTTGAGAATCGGCTTGCCGGTCTTCTCGTCGGTGACGTTCGCCGCGAGGTACGGGAAGTCGGCGCCCCGGAACTTGGCCTTCTTGTCGTAGCAGCCGTCCGTGGGGTGGCAGCCGCCGTTCTGCAGGCGGCCCAGCTCCTTGGCGCCCTCGTCGAACTCGTGGTTGCCGACGCTCGTCACATCCAGGTCGAGCTTGTTCAGCGCGTCGATCGTCGGCTCGTCGTGGAAGAGCCCGGAGATCAGCGGGGAGGCGCCGACCATGTCTCCGGCGGCGGCCGTGATGGAGTACTTGTTGCCCTTGCGGGCCTCGCGCAGATGCGTGGCGAGGTACTCGACACCGCCCGCGTCGATCGACTTCGTCGTGCCGTCCGCCTGGAGCTCCGTGACCCGGCCGGACGACCCGGCCGGCGGCTCCAGGTTGCCGTGCAGGTCGTTGAAGGACAGCAGCTGTACGTCCTGGTAGCGGCCGCTGCCGGGGTGGTGGTGCGGGGTCGACCTGTCCTGCCCTGCGCTCGCGGGCATCGCGGCGGCCAGGGCGCCGACGGTGGCCAGCCCAGCGGCGGCGGCGAGGATGCGATGGGTACGTCTGTGCCGGGGCGTCGGCAGCATGGGTTCCCCCCTGTGGGACGGCTGTGGTTTTACGCGCACTTTAGAATCAACGCGCGTAGCACAACAGGGGGTTCGGGGTTACAGACTGGTTGCCATCGCCTCACCACCGTCTGACGGAAGCCCCTCCTCGCCCCGCCACGAGCCACATCGACTCCGCGCAACTCCTTGTCCGCAAAACACCGCGCCGTACCCTCGTATCCATGACCAGCGACGACACCGCGCCCCACGCCCTCACCCGCTCCATCGAGACCCACACCGCGCTCTCCCCGGCCCAGGCCGAGGACGTGCTCCGGCTGCTCGCGGAGGCCGCCCGGGCCGACGGGCAGCAGGCGGTCTCCGAGCAGGGCCGGCTCCAGCTGAAGGGCGGCGCCCGCGAGGGCGTGCGCCATCTGCTGCTGACCCTCGGCGACGAGCTGATCGGGTACGCGCAGTTGGAGGACACCGACCCGGTGGAGGCCCCGGCGGCCGAACTGGTCGTGCACCCGGCGCACCGCGGCCACGGCCACGGTCGGGCCCTGGGCTCGGCCCTGCTCGCCGAGTCCGGCAAGCGGCTGCGCGTATGGGCGCACGGCGGGCACTCCGCCGCCCGGCATCTCGCCCAGGTCCTCGGCCTCACCCTCTTCCGCGAACTGCGCCAGCTGCGGCGGCCGTTGACCGACCTCGACCTGCCCGAACCGAAGCTCGCGGACGGCGTGCACGTCCGCACCTTCGTGCCCGGCCAGGACGACGCGGCCTGGCTCGCCCTGAACGCCGAGGCCTTCGCCCACCACCCCGAGCAGGGCTCCCTCACCCAGCGTGACCTGGACGACCGCAAGGCGGAGGTGTGGTTCGACCCGTCCGGGTTCTTCCTCGCCTTCCGCGGCGACGAACTCGTCGGCTTCCACTGGACGAAGGTCCACGCCGAGGAGGGCCTCGGTGAGGTGTACGTCCTCGGAGTCCGCCCGGGTGCCCAGGGCGGCGGTCTCGGCAAGGCCCTCACCACGATCGGGCTCCGCCACCTCGCCCGGCAGGGCCTGCCGACCGCCATGCTCTACGTCGACGCCGACAACAAGGCAGCCCTGACCGTGTACGAGCGGCTCGGCTTCCGCACGCACGAGACGGACCTGATGTACCGCAGCGAGTCCTGACCGTCGGCCCGGTGTCCTCACCGGGCCGGTCCTCACCGGTCCGGTGTCTGTCGGCCCGGTGTCCTCACCGGTCCGGTGTCTGTCGGTCGGCGGTGTCCTTGCCGGTCCGGTGTTGCCGCCTGTCCGGTGTCCCTGCCCGTCCGTGCCCGCGTCTTCGTGTCACCGGTGCGCGAAGGCGGCGGGGCGCCACCTCCGTAGGGGTTCCGCGCAGGACCACGCCCCGGCCAGCGCCGCCGCGACCAGGACCACCGCCCACGTCTGATGGGCGCCTTCCCAGCGCGGGGCGGACGGAGCGGGGAAGAGCGTCCACCGCTCGGGGAGCAGCAGGGATGCCAGCACCGCCATGGCCAGGAGCCCGACGCACACCGCGCCTCCCGGCTCGGCCCGGTTCGTGAACCGCACCATGACCGCCGCGGCCGCCGGCGCGAGCAACGCCGTGGCGGCGGCCTCCAAGGTCACGGCGCCCACCGGCGGCCGGGCCTGCTCCGGTATGAGGAACAGCGCCGCCGTCCACCAGAGCACGGCCGACGGGGCGACGAGCGCCACCCGCAGGCCGACCCGCACCGGGCGCCGGGTCGGCACCGCCGCGGTGATGTGCCGGGCCGGATCGTCCAGCAGGAAGGCCAGGCCCAGGGCGAAGGTGAGCGCGGCGGCCCGCAGGAGGTTGAGGCCGGCCCCCGTGTCGAGCCGGAGGGAGAACAGCCGCGGGATCCCGGCGAACAGCAGCCCCAGGACGGCACCGGTCACCAGCGCCCGCCGGGGAAGGGTGCGCCAGAGGGGACGGAGGAGGGCGCGGGCCACGATGTACGGGCGCCCCCGGGACGGGATACCGCCCGCGGCCACCCCACTTTCCGCGGTCACCTCACTTCCCATTCCCACGGTCACCCCACTTCCCGCAGTTCCGCCGCTTCCAGCGCTCTCCGTACCCCCGGCCGTACCTGCGTCGTCGAGCACCGTCACTCCCCGCATGTCTTGACGCTCAGCGCGCCCGGGTCGCTCGGCGCCGGCACTCCCAGGAGCTGGGCCACCTGCGCCGTCGTCGTCTTGGGGGACGTGAGCTCCGACCAGTGGGCCTTCACCTTGGGGATGACGCTGTAACGGGGCTTCTGCAGCAGCTCCTTGATCACTTCTGTCTGCGCGGCGTTCATGGAGATCGGGTTCGTGGGCGCGAGGGCGAGCCCTCCGCCGGTGATGGAGTCGTCGATGCGGACATGGCGCAGCATGGTCAGCGGGTGGGACTCCGAGCCCAGTGCCAGCCACATGATGATCACCGCGCGGGCGTCGCACACGTCGACGCTGGACGCCTCGTCCCCTGTCACCAGAACCGAGGCCACCCCCACGGCGAACTCCGGGATCCGGTTGCCGCCCCAGCGCGTGCCGACGGTCACGACCCCCGGCGTTTTGGCCGGTTCCAGCGCGGCGTCGCTCTCCAGTCCGGAGCGGGCGTCGACCCGCTGGCGCACCGTCAGCCGCTCGGCCGAGGCCGGGCCGCCCGCGAGGGACTGGACGCGCTGGACCACCTCGGCCCAGTCGGCGGTCTGGCCGTTCCACTCGGGGTAGGCGCAGTACGTCGACCTTTCGTGCGTGACGCAGGTCTGCACCTTCTCCGGGGTGGCGGACGCCTTCGCGCGGGCCGCGATCAGCGCGGCCGAGTCACCCGGGGCCTGCCCCACGATGCCCTGGGCCATGGCGGCGAGGGCGAGGACCGTGATCGCCTTGATCCTGGGCGTACGACCGCCGCTGATCAGCAGCGCGAGGCACAGCAGCAGCACGATGAGCCCCACCAGATACAGCACGTGCCAGGCGGCCGGGCGGCCCAGCAGGTCGGCGGGGAACGGGTGGGCGCCTTCCTCGGTGACCACCGGTGCCAGCCATCGCACCCAGTGCGTGCCCTGTGTGCTCGCGGCCAGGAGGGTCGTGAGGACGTACATGACGATGACGAAGGGCGGCACGGCGAACGTGAAGGGGATCGACCGCGCGACCAGGACGCCGAGGGCTCCGGCGAGGAGTATCGACAGGGGGCCCACGAGCAGTTCGGCGAGCGAGCCGTGGCCGACCGCGCCGGGTTTCAGGGCCGCCCAGGTGAACTCGAATCCCACGACCAGCGCGGTGAACACCGCGAACGGCACGGCCGACAGGGCGTGGGCCAGCGAGCGCCGCCACGGCTCCATGACCAGCACGTCGAAGTGCCGGTCGGTGCCGTGCCTGCGGGAGCGGAGCACGGCGCGGTTGATGCTGACGAACAGCACGAGGGCGAGGAGGAGGGGGGCGGTCTGGGTGGACCGGTCGACATCGTGGAGGACCGGATAGTCGTCCATGCCCTCCCGGCCGTTGAACATCCCCCAGCCGGTGTAGGCGACGTACAGGAGGAGGAAGACGAGCATCGGGATCTGCATCAGCAGTTCGCGGGCCTCGAAGCGGGCGAGGGCGATGACGGCCCGCGTCCTGTTCGGGTGCAGGTCCTGGGCGGGCGGCTCCACCCCCGTGGGGGCCGCCTCCTCCACGACCGTGCGGGTCACCAGCTCGCTCATGCCGCCACCTCCGCCGGCTCGCCGTCGAGAGTGAGCAAGTAGCCGTCCTCCAGGGTCGGTTCGAGTAGCTCGGCACCCTTGGGCGGGTCGCCGACGTTGCGGAAGGAACCCGTGCCCGTACGCCAGCCGGCTCTCGCGCCGGGGTCGCGGGCCGTACTGCTCCACACCCGCCCCGCCGCCCGCGCGGTCAGCTCGGCCGGGGTGCCCTCGAAGCGGACACTGCCGCGGACCATGACGATCACGCGGTGGCAGAGCATCGCGACGTCCTCGGTCTGGTGGGTGGAGAGCAGCACCGTGCGTCTCATGCCCGCCTCGGCGATCATTTCCCTGAACCGCATGCGCTGTTCGGGGTCCAGGCCGACGGTCGGCTCGTCCAGGACGAGGAAGCCGGGGTCGCCGACCAGCGCGGCGGCCAGCCCGACCCGCTGGCGCATACCGCCCGAAAGCCTCTTGATGCGCTTGCCCCGTACGTCGGACAGGTCGACGGCCTCCAGCACGCGCCGCACCTCCCGGTGCCGGGCGGAGCGGTCCGTCAGCTCCTTCAGGATCGCCACGTAGTCGACGAACTCGAAGGCCGAGAAGTCCGGGTGGAACGCCGGGGTCTGCGGCAGATAGCCCAGCGCGCGCCGCACGTCCAGGCGGCCGGCGGATGTGCCGGGGTCGTGCCCGAGCACCGTGAAGGCTCCCCGGTCGGCGGGCACGGCGGTGGCGAGCACCCGCAACAGGGTGGTCTTCCCGGCGCCGTTGGGCCCGAGCAGCCCGGTCACGCCCTCGCTCAGGCGCAGGGAGACGTCGTCGAGGGCGACGGTCCCGCCGTACCGGAGAGTGAGCCCGGAGGCGGAGACGGTGGGGGTCATGCGGCGCTCCTGTCGGAGAAGTCGGTGTGGTCGGCGAAGAAGGCGTGCGAGGGGGAGAAGTCGAACCGGTCCCGTACGAGATAGAGCAGCCCGGCGGCCAGTACCGCGACCGCGGCGGCGACGCCCTGGCCGAGTGCCGTGAACGGCGCGAGGGTGCCGCCGTCGGCCTTCGCGTGGGCCACCATCAGCAGCGCGACCCACGCTCCGCCGACCAGGCAGGGCGGCAGGACCGGCCCCCAGCGGGCGGTCAGTGCGAGCCCCGTCCCGGTGAGGGCGAGGGCGGGCAGCAGCCAGGCCAGCGCGCGCAGCCCGTACGCGGGGAGTGCGAGGGTCGCGAGGCCGTTCAGAACGAGGCCGGTGGTGAGCACGGCCACCGTGCGGATCATCAGCAGCCGGAATCCGTGGAGGGGTGACACCACGGCCATCTCGTACGTCGGGTCCAGCACCGATCCGTAGGACAGCGCGACACCGGCGAGCGGGAGCAGGGGGGCGAGGGCGAGGAACAGCGTGGGCGAGGCCGCCCGTCCGGCGTCGGTCGCCACCACGGCCATGAGGAGCACGAGGGTGACCGCGGCCAGCCAGGAGCGGCGCAGCACAGGCGTGGCCGCCAGCAGCCGTGCCGTGTGGTCGGCGACGCCGATCCGCACCAGCAGCGACTCGAGCAGCCGTGGTCGTGGCGCGTCCAGCTCGGCGTCGAGTCGCTCCCATCCGGCGTCCAGGACGACCGGATCGCTCTCGGTGGCGAGCGCCTCCCGGCAGGGCGCGCACGCCACGAGGTGGGTGTCGACGGACCAGAGCCGGGGCGGCGCCAACTCGCCCCGCGCATAGGCCCGGAGGTCCTCGGCGTCCGCGTGCCACCGCCCGTCCGGGGAACCGTCGGCGCCGGACGCAGTCCGATCGGCGTCACCCGCGCCCGCACCGGACGTGCTCCGACCGGCGGCCGCGTCCTCGTCCCACCCACTCATGTTCTCTCCACCCCCACCCATGTCCCGGCGGTCTCCGCCGATGGCCTCGTCATCTCCGCCGCTCATGCCAGCTCCTCCCGCAGCTGCTTGCGCGCCCGCAGGGCCCGCGTCTTGACCGTGCCGGGTGGAATGCCGAGCAGGACGGCCGCTTCCCGGGTCGTGAGTCCGTCGATCACCGTGGCCTGGAGGACGGCGCGCAGCTCGGGCGAGAGCCGTATCAACGCGCCGGCGAGGTCGCCGTGTTCGACCCCGGCCAGGACGCGCTCCTCGGCGGAGGCCTCGTGCCGGTGGCGGAAGCGGGCCAGTGTCTGGCGCAACCGGCCGCGCGCGCCGTCGCCGCGCAGCGTGTCGATCAGCCGCCGCGAGCCGATGCGCCACAGCCAGCCCGCCGCGTCACCCTCCTCCCGGTAACTCGCGGTGCCGCGCCAGATGGCGAGGAAGGTCTCCTGCACGACGTCGTCGACGACCCCGGCATCGGCGCACCGGCCGCGCAGCCGTGCGGTCAGCCACGGCGCATACCGCCGGTACAGCTCCTCGAAGGCGCGACGGTCCGTGTCCGCCGCGATGGCCCGCAGCAGCTCTCCGTCGCTTCTCGTTTCCCTCACATCCCCTCATCGGACGAGCCCCGCCGAACGGTTCACGCATCCGGCATCGAATTTTCCGGGCTCGCCTCCGCGGCCTCCCGGCCCGCCTCCGCGATTTTCGGGCTTGACTCCGGACACCTCCTTGCACCACCCTTTCACTACTCAATTAGTGAAAGGGTGGTTGTTCGAGTGGTCGAATACCGCATCGACCGGCGCAGCGGTGTCGCCACCTACGTCCAGATCGTCCAGCAGACCAAACAGGCGCTGCGCCTGGGGATGCTGGAGCCGGGCGACAAGCTCCCCACGGCCCGCGAGGTCGTGGAGGCCACGGCGATCAATCCGAACACCGTCCTGAAGGCCTACCGCGAGCTGGAGCGCGAGGGCCTGGTCGAGGCCAGACGCGGCCTGGGCACGTTCGTGCGCCGCAGCCTGAACACCACGCCCGCCGACTCGCCCCTGCGCACCGAACTCGACGCATGGGCGGAACGGGCCCGGGCGTCCGGTCTGGGCCGGGACGACGTCGCCGCGCTCTTCACCGCCGTACTCGAAAAGCACTTCCAGGGAGAACCCTCATGACAGGCACCGCCGCGATCGAGGCCGCCGCGTTGGGCAAGCGTTTCGGCAGGCGGGGAGGGTGGGCGCTGCGGGACTGCGCCTTCCGGCTGCCCACCGGGCGGATCTGCGCCGTCGTCGGCCCCAACGGCGCGGGCAAGTCCACGCTCTTCGCACTGGCCGCCGGGCTGCTGGCCCCCACCGAGGGTGCGATAGCCGTCCTGGGGGAGCGTCCGGGCGTGGCCCGCGAGCGGGTCGCCTACGTAGCCCAGGACAAGCCGCTGTATCAGCAGCTCACGGTCGCCGAGACGCTGGCCATGGGTGCCGACCTCAACACCGACCGCTGGGACGCGGCCACCGCCGACCGCATCGTGGCCCACGGCGACCTGGACCCGAAGTCCCGCATCCGTTCGCTCTCCGGCGGCCAGTGCACCCGCGTCGCCCTCGCCCTCGCACTGGCCAAGCGGCCCGAGCTGCTGCTCCTGGACGAGCCGATGGCCGACCTGGACCCGCTGGCCCGGCACGAGATGATGGGCCTGCTCATGGCGCAGGCCGCCGAGTTCGGCACCACGATCGTGATGTCCTCGCACGTGGTCGCCGAGCTGGAGAACTCCTGCGACCACCTGCTCCTGATCGGTGACGGCCAGGTCCGCCTGGCCGGCGAGATCGATGACCTGCTGGCCGCCCACGTACACGTGTCCGCTCCCGCACAGACGGTGCTCGACCCACACTCCGTCGTCGAGTCCCACACCACCGGCCGCCAGCTCACGGCAATGATCCGCCCGGCGGCCCCGGTGCCCGGCGACTGGCAGACCGGCACGCCCTCTCTGGAGGAGCTGGTCCTCTCCTACCTGCGCAACCCTCAGGCCACCGCCGCCCCCGCCAAGACCGAGGAGACCGTCGCGTGACCGCCCTCGCCACGCCCGCGCCCCCGTCCACCGGACGCCGGTCCGGCACGCCGAGCCTGCTCCGCTGGCTGCTGAGACTGCACCGGCCGGCCCTGCTCGCCTGGGTGGGACTCGTGATCGTCGTCGGCGCCCTCCTGCTCTGGCTCGGCGGCCCGCTCACCGACGCGTCGGCCGAGGCCTGGAAGCAGTACAACGCCTGCAAGACGGACACCTGCACCTACGACCAGTACGCGATCGGCCGCTACAAGGACTGGTACACCTACACGACGATCGCCGTCCTCGCGGTCCCGTTCCTGGTCGCCGCCTGGTCCGGCGCCACACTGACCAGCCGCGAACTGGAGAACGGCACCGCGCAGTTGGCCTGGACGCAGTCGATCTCCCCCGCCCGCTGGCTCGCCGCCAAACTCGCCCTCCCGGCCGTACTGGTCACCGTCGGCTCCGGCCTCCTGGTGGGCCTGCACCACTGGGCCTGGTCGACGGGCCAGGGCCGTATCGACACAGCCAAGAACTGGTACGACATCGGGACCTACGCCGCCAACGGCACGGCGACCGGCGCCATGGCCCTGGCGGGACTGGTGAGCGGCGCCTTCTTCGGCCTGGTCAAGCGCAACTCCCTCGCCTCGCTCATCGGCTCACTGTGCGCCACGGGCTTCCTGTGGAGCGTCATCGCGCTGGCGACACCCCACCTCTGGCCCACCGTCACCAAGGTCAGCAGCCTCGAGCACAGCGTCCCGTCCGGCTCCGGCATCAGCGTCTCCCAGGGCCTGCTGACGTCCACCGGCGCACGCATCGCCAACCCGCAGTGCGGCCCCATCACCGACGGGAACTGCCGGACCGTGTACACCAAGCTCGACGCCGTCAGTTACTACAACGACTACCACCCCTACTCCCACTACTGGCCCCTCCAACTGACCGCGACCGCGATCATCCTCACCGTCACCGCCATCCTCACGGTGGCCGCGTTCCAGCTCCTCAAGCGCCAGACCGGTTCGACGCACAGCCGCAAGGAGTCCGCCGTATGACCGCCCTGGCCACCGTCCCGACGGCCGGCCCGCGACCGGCCCGTATGTGGCACGCGGTGCTGCGCCTGCACCGCGTCGCCCTGATCATCTGGGCGGTGATCTTCGCCGCCCTCTCCGGTGTCCTGCTGTGGGCCTACGGCCCCGGGGCGAGTGCCGCCCGGGCCGACTGGCGGCGAAAGTGCGGCTCCCACGGCTGCGGCTGGAGCAGCGCCATCAGCAGCTACCACCTGGCCCACGCCGGCGTCGAAGTCACGATCGGCGCGATCCCCTACGTCGCCGCCGTCTGGGCGGGCGCCGCCCTCATAGGCCGCGAACTGGAGACCGGTACCGCCCACCTCTCCTGGACCCAGGGCGTCTCCCCGACCCGCTGGCTGGCCACCACGCTCGCGGTGCCCGCCGCGCTGATCACCGCCGGCAGCACGGTCCTGGTCCTGGTGCACCGGCTGCTGTTCGACGCCCACAAGGTGCCGGTCACCTGGAACTGGTGGGACGACGCGACCTTCACCGCCAACGGCCCCCTGGCCGTCGCCCTGTCGCTGCTCGGCCTCGCCGTCGGCGCCCTCGCGGGCCTGCTCCTGCGCCGTGCCCTGGCCGCGGGCGGCCTCGCGTTCATCGCCACGGCACTCGTCGACACCGCCCTCGGCACCGCCCGCCCGCACCTGTGGCCTTGGGCGACCGGCCACGGCACCCTGGCCACCGGCTACGCCACCCCGTCGAACGTCCTGTTCGGCGACAAGGGCGCCGTCACCTCCACCGGCGCCCACATCGCCGACCCGGGGTGCGGCAAGAGCGAGAAGTGCCTGGCGGCCCACGACGTCACCGGCTACTTCAGCCACTACCACCCCGCCTCCCACTTCTGGCCCCTCCAGCTGGTGGAAACCGGCATCGTCCTCGCCGTGACCGCCGCGGCCACCGCCGCCGCCTTCCGGCTGCTGCGCCGCCGCACCGCATAGCTCCCCCCATGCCGGGGCCGCGTACGCCCCTCACGGGGGGTGGGGCGTACGCCGTTCCCGGGCATGTAGACGTCCGGGAGCCGCTCCCCGATATCCCGCACGTCATGTCGCCGTAACCATCGATTCAGACGGGCTTGCGACGCTCAGCCAATGAAGCCCGCCGTGCCAGAGCCGTCGCCTCCGCCGGAGCACGAGACCTCTCCGACGACGGGGAGCAAGGCGGTACCGGGGTCGCGGAACGGGAACATCCGCCTCACCCCGTTGCCGCTCGCGCTCTCCGACGCGCCGGTCTCGCTCCCGGCGCGGAAGAATGGGTCCATGAACCAGCCCAGCGCCCAGGCACCGGTGCAGCACCCTCAGCCCTCCGTCGGCTCCATCGCCGCGCACCGCCCGCACACCGTGGCGGCGAACGTCTCCGACCTCGAGCCCGACATCGACGCCGACCTCGACGCCTACGAGGACCTGGTGCAGGACGGCATCATGTTGCCGCAGGGCCGGTTCCTCGACCGCGAGCGCAGCTGGCTCGCGTTCAACGAGCGGGTGCTGGAGCTCGCCGAGGACCCGAGCACGCCCCTGCTCGAACGGGCGAACTTCCTGGCGATCTTCGCCAGCAACCTGGACGAGTTCTTCATGGTCCGGGTGGCCGGACTGAAGCGCCGCATCGCGACCGGCGTGGCCACCAAGTCCGCCTCCGGCCTGCAGCCCCGCGAGGTCCTGGAGATGATCTGGGCCCGCTCGCGCGAGCTCATGGCCCGGCACGCGGCCTGCTACCAGGAGGACGTCGCCCCCGCACTCGCGGAGGAGGGCATCCATCTGGTCCGCTGGAGCGAACTGACGGAGAAGGAGCAGGCCCGCCTCTTCACCCTCTTCCGGCACCAGATCTTCCCGGTCCTGACCCCGCTGGCGGTCGACCCCGCGCACCCCTTCCCGTACATCTCGGGTCTGTCCCTGAACCTCGCGGTCGTCGTACGGAACCCGGTCAGCGGCCACCGGCACTTCGCGCGCGTCAAGGTCCCGCCGCTGCTCTCCCGCTTCCTGGAAGCCTCCCCCAACCGCTACGTCCCCATCGAGGACGTGATCGCGGCACACCTGGAGGAGCTCTTCCCGGGCATGGAGGTCCTGGAGCACCACACCTTCCGGCTGACCAGGAACGAGGACCTGGAGGTCGAGGAGGACGACGCCGAGAACCTGCTCCAGGCGCTGGAGAAGGAACTCATGCGGCGCCGCTTCGGGCCGCCGGTGCGCCTGGAGGTCGAGGAGTCCATCGACCGGTACGTCCTCGATCTCCTCGTACGGGAACTGAAGATCTCCGAGGCCGAGGTGTACCCGCTGCCGGGTCCCCTGGACCTCACCGGCCTCTTCGGCATCGGCGCCCTCGACCGGCCCGAGCTGAAGTACCCGAAGTTCATCGCGGGAACGCACCGCGACCTGGCCGAGGTCGAGTCGGCGTCCGCGCCCGACATCTTCGCCGCCCTGCGCGAGCGCGACGTCCTGCTGCACCACCCGTACGACTCCTTCTCCACCTCCGTACAGGCCTTCCTGGAGCAGGCGGCGGCCGACCCGGACGTGCTGGCCATCAAGCAGACGCTGTACCGGACCTCGGGCGACTCGCCGATCGTCGACGCGCTGATAGACGCCGCCGAGTCCGGCAAGCAGGTCCTCGTCCTCGTCGAGATCAAGGCGCGCTTCGACGAACAGGCCAACATCAAGTGGGCCCGCAAGCTCGAGGAGTCGGGCTGCCATGTCGTGTACGGGCTCGTCGGGCTGAAGACCCACTGCAAGCTGTCGCTGGTCGTCCGCCAGGAGGGGGAGACGCTCCGGCGCTACTCCCACGTCGGCACCGGCAACTACCACCCGAAGACCGCCCGGCTGTACGAGGACCTCGGCCTGCTCACCGCCGACCCGCAGGTCGGCGCGGACCTGTCGGACCTCTTCAACCGGCTCTCCGGCTACTCGCGCCGCGAGACCTACCGCCGTCTGCTCGTCGCCCCCAAGTCCCTGCGCGACGGGCTGATCGCGCGGATCAACAAGGAAGTCCAGCACCACGTCGCCGGACGCCCCGCCTACGTCCGCATCAAGTGCAACTCGATGGTGGACGAGGCGATCATCGACGCGCTGTACCGCGCGTCCCAGGCCGGAGTGCCCGTCGACGTGTGGGTGCGTGGCATCTGCGCGGTCCGGCCGGGCGTCACCGGCCTGTCCGAAAACATACGCGTACGGTCCGTGCTCGGCCGGTTCCTCGAACACTCCCGTGTCTTCGCCTTCGGCAACGGCGGCGAGCCCGAGGTCTGGATCGGCAGCGCGGACATGATGCACCGCAACCTGGACCGGCGGATCGAGGCCCTGGTCAGGATCACCGACCCGGCACACCGCGCAGCCCTCAACCGGCTGTTCGAGACCGGGATGTCCGACACCACCGCCTCCTGGCACCTGGGCCCGGACGGCGAGTGGACCCGGCACTCGACCGACGCGGATGGCCAACCCCTGCGCAACGTCCAGGAGATGCTCATAGACGCCCGGAGGCGCCGGCGTGGCACAGCAACACCTTGAACCCCCCACCGACTCCCCGGCCGGGCCCATGTCAGGAGACGCCCTCGCGGGCTACCTGAGGGCCCAGGCCACGGAGTTCCTCCGCTCCCTGCGACAGCACCGGGAGAACGGCTCCGACGCGGGTACCACCGCCCGGGCGAAGCCGAGAACGGAGTCGCGCGCCGAGTCGCGGGACGGGTCACGAGCGGGAGAGAACGGCTCCGGGGAATCGGTCGACGCGGCGCGCGCCCTGCGCCGCTCGGCCCGCCGCATCAGCGGCACCCTGCACACCTTCCGACCGCTGCTCGACGCGGAGTGGTCGGAGGGCATGCGGCCCGAACTGGCGTGGCTCTCGGGCACCCTGGCCCGTGAACACGCCTACGCGGCCCGCCTGGAACGGCTGATCGGCGCGCTGAACCGGCTCTCGGGCGCGGCCGGCTTCCCGGCACAGGCCGCGCAGGACACCGGCGCGCCGGCCAAAGGCAGTCTGACCGTCGGCGCCGCGAAGGCGGGCGCGCTGCTCGACCGCCAGCTGACGCTGGCCCGCACCCGGGCCCACTCGGCCGCGCTGCAGGCGCTCGGCTCCTCCCGCTTCCACGCCGTCGCGGACAGCGTCGCCGTGCTCGCCAGCGAGGTGCCGCTCACCCCGGCGGCCGCCACGGCCGACCTGCGCCCGCTGGCCGCCGCCGCGTCCGACCGGCTGACCGACGCGGTCGCCGCGCTGCCGCTGGTCACCGCGGGCCACCCGTACAACGCCGAGGCCCTCGTGCACGGCCTCTCCGCGGACACCGCGCCCCACCCCCAGGACGCGCCCTGGCACCAGGTCCGGCTGCTGCTGCGCCTGCACCGCTACGCGTGCGAGGTCCTCTACGGGGAGGACGCCCCCATCGACGTACGACTGCTCCGCGCGGGTCAGGCCCTCAACCGACACCGGGACGCGGCGGAGGCGGCCGCGGCCGCCGCGGCGGCGGCCCGCACCCCGCGCATCGCCCCGGCCACCGCGTACGCGCTCGGCGTGCTCCACGCCGACCAGCGGCACGAGGTGGAGGCGGCACGGTTCGCGTTCCAGCAGAACTGGCAGAAGGAAACCGTGCGCACCCCGTGAGGGAGGCCTGATGACCGAGGACACCTTCAAGGCCGTACGGGCGGCGGGCTGCGTCCTGTGGCGCCGCTCGCCACTCGGCGGTGAGCTGGAGATATGTCTCGTCCACCGGCCGAAGTACGACGACTGGTCGCATCCGAAGGGCAAGCTCAAGCGCGGCGAGGAACCGCTCTCTGGGGCACTGCGGGAGGTCCGGGAGGAGACGGGGTACACCGCCGTGCCCGGCACGGCCCTGCCCACCCTCCGTTATCCCGTCGCCGGCCGCCCCAAGGAGGTCCGCTACTGGGCTGCCGAGGCGACGGACGGCCACTTCACTCCGAACGACGAGGTCGACCGCGTCCTGTGGCTCTCCCCCGCGGCGGCCCGCGACCGTCTGACCCAGCCCAGGGACGCCGATCTGGTCGACGCCCTGCTGAGCGTGTTGCACCTCACCTAGCCGAACCTTTCGGCCATATACGTACACACCCGGTCACATGCAGTAACAACGATCGGGATCCCACCGTGTCCTCGACGTAAGCGTTCCGTGACCTCACCGCACCGCCCACAGGGGTTCACCCTCCGTTCACTTACGGCCATCGACGCCTTCACCTGATCTGCCTAATTTCGGCCTTACCCGGTGCGGAACGCCTCCTGCGTCCGCATCACACAGACCTCGCACGCCGCCAACCAGACGGCGGCTCCTGGAAGGAACACCCCAACAGTGAAGCTTCAGCGCAAGAACCGGCTTCGCGCCCTTTCGCTCGGTGCTGTCGCCGTCTCCGGCGCCCTGGCCCTCACGGCGTGCGGCTCCGACGACACCGGCAGCAAGAGCAGCGCCACGGGCGGCGCGACGACGGGCTCCGCCAGCTCGATCAAGTGTGACAACGCCAAGGGCCAGCTGCTCGCCGACGGCTCGTCCGCGCAGAAGAACGCGATCGACGCCTGGGTCAAGGAGTTCAGCGCCGCCTGCTCCGGCGTGCAGATCAACTACAAGGGCGGCGGCTCCGGCGCCGGCGTCACCGCGTTCACCCAGGGCCAGGTCGCCTTCGCCGGCTCCGACTCCGCACTGAAGCCCGAAGAGATCACCGCCTCCAAGAAGATGTGCACCGGTGGCGGCCAGGGCATCGACCTCCCGATGGTCGGCGGCCCGATCGCGGTCGGCTTCAACGTCCCGGGCGTCGACAAGCTGGTCCTGAACGCCTCGACGGTCGCCAAGATCTTCGACAGCAAGATCAGCAAGTGGAATGACCCGGCGATCGCGAAGCTGAACCCGGGCGTCAACCTGCCCGACCTCAAGATCCAGGCGTTCCACCGCTCGGACGAGTCCGGCACCACGGACAACTTCACCAAGTACCTCATCGCCGCGGCCCCCGCCGACTGGAAGTACTCCGGCGGCAAGGCCTGGCAGGCGAAGGGCGGCCAGTCCGCTCCGCAGTCCTCCGGTGTCGCCCAGCAGGTGAAGCAGACCGCCGGCGCCATCGGCTACATGGAGCTGTCGTTCGCCAAGGACGGCATCAAGGCGGCCAGCATCGACACGGGCGCCAGCGCCCCGGTCGACGCCACCGTCGAGAACGCCACCAAGGCCATCGCGGACGCCAAGGTCATCGGCACGGGCAAGGACCTCGCGCTCAAGCTGAACCGCGCCACCAAGGCCGACGGCGCCTACCCGATCACCCTGGTCACGTACGAGATCGTCTGCGACAAGGGCAACAAGTCGGACTCGCTGGCCGCCACGAAGGCGTTCCTGACCTACATTGCGAGCGAGGACGGCCAGAAGGTCCTCTCCTCCATCGACTACGCGCCGATCCCGGCCGACATCATCGCCAAGGTCCGCACCACCATCGCGGGCCTGAGCTGACCTAAGTGTGCGGCCCGGCCCCGGTTCGGGGCCGGGCCGCACCGTCCGGTGCACCGCCGCCAGGAGCCGCACACCAAGTACGGCTCTGCAGACCGGAGATCCCGATGGACATATCGACACAGAACACAGACGCAGCACCTCCCCCCACCCCCCAGCCTTCCGTGGCCGTGCAGAAGCGCGCGGGCCGCGGCGCCACCCGACCCGGTGACCGGATCTTCCTCGGTCTCTCCCGCGGGTCGGGCATCTTCCTGCTGGTGATCATGGCCGCCATCGCGGTCTTCCTCACCTATCGCGCCTCGCTCGCGATCAGCAAGGACCACGGCAACTTCCTCACCACCTTCGAGTGGAACACCAACACCATCCCGCCGGTCTTCGGCATCGCCGTCCTGGCCTTCGGCACGGTGGTCTCCTCGATCATCGCCATGGCCCTGGCGGTTCCGGTCGCGGTCGCCATCGCGCTGTTCATCACGCACTACGCACCGCGCAGGCTGAGCGGCCCGGTCGCCTACGTGATCGACCTGCTCGCCGCCGTGCCGTCCATCGTCTACGGCCTGTGGGGCGCCCTCGTCCTGGTGCCGCACATGAACGGCCTCTTCGGCTGGCTGGACAAGTACTTCGGCTGGACCGGCATCTTCAGCTGGCAGGGCGGCGCGCCCCGCTCGATGCTCACCGTCAGCATCCTGCTCGCGATCATGATCCTGCCGATCATCACCAACGTGAGCCGCGAGGTCTTCCGCCAGGTCCCGCAGATGCACGAGGAGGCCGCGCTGGCCCTCGGCGCCACGCGCTGGGAGGTCATCCGCATGTCGGTGCTGCCCTTCGGCCGCTCCGGCGTCATCTCCGCGTCGATGCTGGGTCTCGGCCGCGCGCTCGGTGAGACGATGGCCGTGGCCACGGTCCTCTCGCCGACCTTCGACATCAACGCCAGCCTGCTCGACCCGGGCGGCGGCACCTTCGCACAGAACATCGCCAGCAAGTTCGGCGAGGCGACCGCGGACGGCCGTGACGCGCTGATCGCGTCCGGTCTGGTCCTCTTCGTCATCACCCTGCTGGTCAACGGCGCGGCCCGGGTCATCATCGCCCGTCGCGCGGAGTACTCGGGGGCCAACGCATGAGCCACTCAGCACCCGCCATGGACAAGCGCCCCAGCACCCTGCGCGGCGCGACCCTGCCGAAGTGGTCCCCGTGGGCGATCGCCGCCGGCGCCGTCGTGCTCGCCGTGGTCATCGGCCTGGTCGGCGGTCTCGACAGCAAGGTCCAGTGGGGCCTGATCGCCGGAATCCTCTTCGTCCTCGGTACGTACGGCATCGCCGCGCGCGTCGAGGGCCGCCGTCAGGCCAAGGACCGCGTCGCGACCAGCCTCGTCTGGGTCTGCTTCCTCATCGCCGTCGTCCCGCTGGCCTCCCTGATCTGGACCACCGTCAAGCGCGGTGTGAAGGTCTTCGACGTCTACTTCCTGACCCACTCGATGGGCGTGGTCGCGGACTCCGAGCCCGGCGGCGGCATCTACCACGCCATCATCGGCACGCTGGAGCAGGTCGGTCTCGCCACCCTGATCGCGGCGCCGATCGGTGTACTCACCGCGGTCTACCTGGTGGAGTACGGGCGCGGCAAGCTCTCCACGGCCATCACCTTCTTCGTCGACGTGATGACGGGCATCCCCTCGATCGTCGCCGGTCTGTTCATCCTGAGCCTGATGCTCATCATGGACCTGCAGCCCTTCGGCTTCGCCGGTTCGCTGGCCCTGGCCATCCTGATGATGCCCGTCGTGGTCCGCTCCACCGAGGAGATGCTCAAGCTCGTACCGAACGAGCTGCGGGAAGCCTCCCTGGCGCTCGGCGTGCCCAAGTGGCGCACGATCCTCAAGGTGGTCCTGCCGACCTCGATCGGTGGCATCACGACCGGTGTCATGCTTGCCGTCGCACGCATCACGGGCGAGACCGCCCCGGTGCTGCTGCTGGTGTGGGGCACGAACTTCATCAACACCAACCCGTTCTCCGGAGCGCAGGCCTCGCTGCCGCTGTACATCTACCAGCAGTATGCGAACAGCGCCGGTTCGAACGCGGCGTACGACCGTGCCTGGGCGGCTGCGCTCGCCCTGATCGCCTTCGTGATGATTCTCAACATGGTGGCCCGCGGCATCGCCCGCTGGAAGGCACCGAAGACAGGTCGCTGACGCGGCCATATCAGCGACCAGCAGCATCCCCCTCGAAAGAAGCAGTGATTGACATGGCCAAGCGAATCGACGTAAGCGGTCTCACCGCCTACTACGGCTCCCACAAGGCGATCGAAGACATCTCGATGACGGTCGAGCCGCGCTCGGTGACGGCGTTCATCGGCCCCTCCGGCTGCGGCAAGTCGACGTTCCTGCGCACGCTCAACCGTATGCACGAGGTCACCCCCGGCGGCCGGGTCGAGGGCAAGGTCCTCCTCGACGACGAGGACCTGTACGGCCACGGCATCGACCCCGTCGCCGTGCGCCGCACGATCGGCATGGTCTTCCAGCGCCCCAACCCCTTCCCCACCATGTCGATCTTCGACAACGTGGCGGCGGGTCTGCGTCTGAACGGCTCGTACAAGAAGTCCGAGCTGAACGACGTCGTCGAGAAGTCCCTCAAGGGCGCGAACCTCTGGAACGAGGTCAAGGACCGCCTCAACAAGCCCGGTTCGGGTCTGTCGGGTGGTCAGCAGCAGCGTCTGTGCATCGCGCGGGCGATCGCGGTGGAGCCGCAGGTCCTCCTCATGGACGAGCCCTGCTCGGCCCTGGACCCGATCTCGACCCTCGCCATCGAGGACCTGATCGGTGAGCTGAAGGAGCGTTTCACGATCGTCATCGTGACGCACAACATGCAGCAGGCCGCGCGCGTCTCCGACCGCACCGCGTTCTTCAACCTGGCCGCGGTGGGCCAGCCGGGACGACTCATCGAGATCGACGACACGGAGCGCATCTTCTCCAACCCGTCGGTGCAGGCCACGGAGGACTACATCTCCGGCCGCTTCGGCTGAGCCGTTTCCCCCATACCCCTCGCGGTGCTGCATGGCGGTGCCACCGCGAGGACGAGAAGGGCCCGCCCCTGGCTCCCGGGGGCGGGCCCGCTCGTCTTCGACGGGGACGGGGACGAGGACGAGTGCCAAGGGCGGGGCCAAGAGCGAGGGGTCGGTCGGGGTCGGGAAGTCTTCCGGCTGCGGGCCGACGGATGTTGCTCGCGCAGTTCCCCGCGCCCCCAGAAGCGGGGCTACGCCCCACAATTCATTTGGCTGCGGGCCCGGCGACGGCTCGGCGCACAGTTCCCCGCGCCCCCAGAAGCGGGGCTTCGCCCCGAATCCGCCGCCCACCCCGAGACCTTCGGCTACCGGCCGGTGGGGGCTGCTCGCGCAGTTCCCCGCGCCCCTGAAAACCTCGCCTCGGCCCGCATCTGTCAGCCCGTCCGACGCTCGAGGACAAGGCCGAAGGCGGATGCCCCGGCCCCCCGGCCTACATCTTTCAGTCTGTCCGGCGTTCAAGGACGAGGTCGGGGGCCGATGCCCCACCCACCCCGGCCCGTGTCAGTCAGCCCGTCCGGCGTTTGAGGACGAGCCCTTTGGGCGATCGGGGGTCCGGGGGCGGAGCCCCTGGCGGGGTGGAAGGGGCGGAGCCCCTGGGGATGGGTCGGGTAGGGGCGGCGGGGGCGAGAAGCGTTCGTGCGTTCGGCGTCCTACAGGAACGCCAGGTCCACGACCCAGAAGCTGGCGGCAGCCACCAGCGCCGCCGCCGGCATCGTGATGAACCACCCCAGGACGATGTTCTTGGCGACACCCCAACGAACCGCGTTCACCCGCTTCGTCGCCCCGACACCCATGATCGCCGAAGTGATGACATGCGTCGTCGAGATCGGCGCCTTGAAGAGATACGCCGTGGCGAACATGATCGACGCCCCCGTCGTCTCCGCGGCGAACCCCTGCGGCGGATCCAACTCAATGATCTTGCGCCCGAGCGTCCGCATGATGCGCCACCCACCGGCGTACGTCCCCAGCGACAGCATCACCGCACAGACGATCTTCACCCACACCGGAATCGGGTCGTCCGACTTCTGGACGTCGCCGATGACGAGCGCCATCACCACGACACCCATCGTCTTCTGGGCGTCCTGAAGACCATGCCCGAGGGCCATCCCCGCCGCGGACACCGTCTGCGCGATACGGAACCCCCGCTTGGCCTTGTGCGGATTGGCCCGCCGGAACAGCCACATGATCGCGCACATGACCAGATAGCCGACGATCAGACCGACGACCGGCGACAGGAACATCGGGATGATGACCTTGTCCACGACCCCGGACCACAGCACCCTCGTACCGCCCGCGAGCGCGGCCCCCACCAGTCCCCCGAACAACGCGTGCGAGGAGGACGACGGCAGCCCGAAGTACCAGGTGACCAGGTTCCAGACGATCGCCCCGACGAGCGCGGCGAAGAGGATCCCCATCCCCTTCGACCCCTCGGGCGTCGCGATCAGCCCCTTGCTGACGGTGTTCGCCACCCCGCTCCCGAGGAACGCACCGGCGAGGTTCATCACCGCGGCCATGGCGAGCGCGGCCCGCGGGGTCAGCGCCCGCGTGGACACCGACGTGGCGATGGCGTTCGCCGAGTCGTGGAAGCCGTTCGTGTACGTGAATCCGAGCGCGACCAGAATGGTCACGACCAGCGCAAAGGTGTCCACGGAGTTCAGGACTCCTTGACGGCGATGGTCTCCACCGTGTTCGCCACATGCTCGAACGCGTCGGCCGCTTCCTCCAGCACATCCACGATCTGCTTGAGCTTCAGGACCTCGATGGCGTCGTACTTGCCGTTGAAGAGGTGGGCGAGCAGCTTGCGGTGGATCTGGTCGGCCTGGTTCTCCAGCCGGTTGACCTCGATCCAGTACTCGGTGAGGTTGTCCATCGTCCGCAGGTTCGGCATGGCCTCGGCCGTCAGCTCGGCGGCCCGGGCCAGTACCTCGATCTGCTGTTCCACACCCTTGGGGAGCTCCTCGACCTGATACAGCACGACCAGGTCGACGGCCTCCTCCATGAAGTCCATGATGTCGTCGAGGGACGAGGCCAGGTTGTAGATGTCCTCGCGGTCGAACGGCGTGATGAAGGAGGAGTTCAGCTGGTGGAAGATCGCGTGAGTGGCGTCGTCACCGGCGTGTTCGGCGGCCCGCATGCGCTCTGCGATCTCGGCCCGGGCGGAGGCGTCCGCCCCGAGCAGTTCCATCAGGAGTTTCGAGCCCGTGACGATGTTGTCCGCGGAGGCGGAGAACATGTCGTAGAAGCTCGTCTCCCTGGGGGTCAGACGAAAGCGCACTTGGGGTCCTCGGAGTCCTTTTGTTCGGTCAGGCTGATGCTAGGCGCATCATCCGGCCACGGCTAACCGGCCGTCCCCCAGTGTCGCCCATCAGGCACAGTGATCAGCACAGGGTCCGGTCCCTGCATCCGGCAAGGGCCCTATACCCAGCAAAGTTCGTTACCATATACCCGCCAGGGGTATATATACCGGACCATCAGGAGGACGCGATGACGACCACCGAGGCCGGCGCGACGGCGCCCTCCGGCAAGGCCAAATCGGTTCAGGAGGTCCCGGACATTTCGAACACCCAGGCCCCCACCGATACCGAGGAAGTCGGGAGCGAGGACGTCGGGAGCGACGGAGCCGGGAGCCCGGACGTCGTGAGCGGTGGAGTCGAGGCCGGGGGCGTCGTGACCGAGCACGACCGCGGCATCCACGGCTACCACAAGCAGAAGGCCGAACACCTCAAGCGCCTGCGCCGCATCGAGGGCCAGATCCGCGGTCTGCAGCGGATGGTCGACGAGGACGTCTACTGCATCGACATACTCACCCAGGTCTCCGCCTCCACGAAGGCCCTCCAGTCCTTCGCGCTCCAGCTCCTCGAGGAACACCTGCGCCACTGCGTCGCGGACGCGGCCCTCAAGGGCGGCGAGGAGGTCGACGCGAAGGTCGAGGAGGCCACGAAGGCGATCGGCCGCCTGCTGCGCACATGACACAAGCACCGGGGGACACCGAAGTGCGGACGTGAAGCGGGCCTACTCCCCCGTGCCGGTCCCCCGGGTGCGCTCCTCGGCCACCTTCAGTACCTCGTCGATGCTCTCCAGGCTGAGCCGCTCCTCGTGGGCGGCCGAGGCCGCGATGATCAGGTCGCCGCACAGCTCGATCTCGGCGAGGGCCACGTGGTCCTGAACTGCCGTACCGCCGACCGGAGCCACGTGCATCACCTCTTCCTGCCGTCACCGACTTCCTAGAGTAGGGAGCGGCCTACACACCGCGCATGGCACGGAAGGGCCATTTCCAGCCCCCAACTCGTCCTCATCCACACACCGGCAGCCACGCCGACGGACGGACGTCTACGGCTCCGCGATCTTCCCCGCGAAGATGTCCTCGGGTTCCGGAAGCCGCACATGGGCGGGGACCCCGAAGTCGTACAGCAAGGTCGTCGAGGCGACCGCGACGGTGCCCTTCTGCCGCCCGTTGATGAAGCTGAACCGGTTGCGGAGCTTGCGGACACGCCCCTGGTCGTCGAGGTAGGCGTCGAACGGGACTTCGTTGGTGGCGAACCCTTTCGCCGCCGCCGCGAGTGCCTTCCGGTTCCCCCGCGAGGCGCTCCGCGCGGCGATGTCCAGGTCGGCGGTCCCGCGATAGTGCCGCACCGGTGTCCCGGCCACCTCCGTCCTCCCCATGTACGTCGCCGTCCGCGCCCCCCGCAGCAACTCCGCCGCGGCGAACGGGTCGGTGGCGCCGCCGGTCACGAGGTTCCCGTCGGAGAGGGTGGCCGTGTCGACGCGCACCCATTTGTCGGCGGGGACACCGGCACCGCGGTTCTTCATGAACAGGGCGCCCGGGGCGAGGAGTTCGGTGATCGGCCGGTGCTCGACGGCGCCCGCGGGATCCTGCGGCAGCAGCACCTTCAACTGCCCCAGCTGCTTCTTGAAGTCGTAGACACCCTGGCCGCGGATGGTGACCCGGGTCCCGCCGGTGGCCATCTCCATCGACGTACGGGTCTTGGCGCTGCCGGCGCGCTCCAGTGTGGCGGCGGCCCGGTGCAGCACCTCGACGGAGGTGATGCTTTCGCGCGCGTCCTCGGCACCGGCCCGGCCGACGGAACATCCGCCGACGCAGACCATGAGCCCCGCCATCGCGACCGCGACGACGCCCGTGCTCATCCGACTCTGCTGCTGCGCCACCATCGTCCGCCGACCCCCAGCCGGTCCGTCCCGGGCCTCCTGTCGTTCCGGTTAACGACGGGTAGGGACGGCCGTCACGCGGTGGCGATTCATTTGCTTGCCTTGGGTAACGTTGTCGGCGTGGCGCAGCAGCCGGAGGAGACCCACCCCGTCCAGGAACACCGAACGACGACGATCGAGCAGGGTCGCTTCTGTCTGGCGCGCTGCACCTGCGGCTGGCAAGGACCGGCCCGCCGCGCCCGCAGCCTGGCCCGCACCGACGCCGAGGGCCACTTGGTGAACACACCGCTCGCGTAGCGCCCCGAAAGCGGCGTGACCAACTTCTCGCCCGCCCTCAGCCGAAAAAGGCCTGGACCAGGTTCAAGATGGGGCGAGATCCGCGCGCGATCACGGTCATGTCCCGGTTCCGTCCCGCGCGCGTCCGCCGCGGAACCCCCAGGACCCGGCACACGTCTCGTCCCACGCACGGGAAGCAACGGGAGGCGCACATGCAACGGCGTACGTTCATAGGTGGCGGCGCGGCCGCACTCGCGGCGGCTGCCACGGCCGCGTGCAACGCCAAGGGCAGCGGGGGCAAGGCGGCGGCCACGGACGCGGCCGACACCTCCCTGCGGACGGCCACCACCAGCGCGGGCAAGAGCGGCACGGGCAGCGGCGTGGCCGCCCACGCCGCCGCCAACTGGACGGCCCTCGCCAAGGACCTCGACGGCTCGCTGGTCCGCCCCGGCGACCGCAGCTGGTCGACGGCCCACCAGCTGTACAACACCCGCTTCGACTCCCTGAAGCCCACCGCCGTCGCGTACGTCGCCCACGCGGACGACATCCGTACGACCATGGCCTACGCCCGCGCCCACAACATCCCGCTGTCGATCCGCAACGGCGGCCACTCCTACGCGGGCTGGTCCTCCGGAAACGGCCGGCTGATCCTGGACGTGTCCAAGCTCAACACCATCCGGGCGTCCGCGAACGAGGCGGTGGTCGGCGCCGGATCCAAGCTGATCGACGTCTACCGCGCGCTCGCCGCGAAGGGCGTCACGATCCCGGCCGGTTCCTGCCCGACCGTCGGCGTCTCCGGTCTGACCCTCGGCGGCGGCCACGGCGTGGTGTCACGGGCGTACGGCCTGACCTGCGACAGCCTCACCCAGGCGACGCTGATCACCGCGGACGGCAAGCAGGTCGTGGCGAACGCGAGCGAGAACAAGGACCTCTTCTGGGCCCTGCGCGGCGCCGGCAACGGCAACTTCGGTGTCGTCACCGAGCTGCGCTTCAAGACCCACGCCGCCCCGCAGGCCGTGTCGGCGTACATGACGTGGCCCTGGGCGAAGGCCGCCGCCGTGGTGAAGGCCTGGCAGGAGTGGGGCCCCAGCCAGCCGGACGAGATCTGGTCCTCGCTCCACCTGGAGAACGGCAGCGGCACCCCCACCGTCTCCGTCGCCGCCTTCTCCCTGGGCACCTACGGCGAACTCCAGAACGCCGTGGACCGCCTGGCCACCAGGGTCGGCGCCCCCGCGCGCAGCGTCTCGCTCAGGAAGCACTCCTACAAGGAGTCGATGGAGGCGTACGCGGGCTGCTCCTCGTTCCCCACCGAGGCCCAGTGCCATCTGCCGGGCTCGACGCCGGGCCGTTCCTCGCAGGGCGCCCTCGGCCGTGAGACGTACGCGGCCCGCTCGGACTTCTTCGACCGCTCGATCTCCGCGGCCGGCATCCAGACGCTGCTGCACCAGATCTCCTCGGTCCGCGGCGGCGCGGGCAGCATCGCGCTCACCGCACTGGGCGGTGCGGTCAACCGGGTCTCGCCGACCGCGACGGCGTTCGTGCACCGGCGTTCCCGCATGCTCGCCCAGTACATCGCCTCCTGGGGCGCCGGCGGCTCCGGCACCACGGTCCAGTCCTGGCTGACCTCCGCCCACTCGGCGATGGCCCCCTATGCCTCGGGTGCCGCCTACCAGAACTACACGGACGCGACCCTCACCAACTGGCGCAAGGCCTACTACGGCGACGCGGCGACCCGCCTGGCGGCCCTGAAGAAGCAGTACGACCCGAACCGCTTCTTCACCTTCCCCCAGTCACTCTGAGCGCCCCCGCAAGGGGCGCGAGGAACTGAGCGACCAACCCCCACGGACCCGCGGACCGGCAACCACACCCGCGATCACCCACAGACCCGCGACCACACCCAGGGGCCCGCGAGCCGGCGACCGCCACCCGGCGGAGCGTCTACGCGGCGAGGTCCGGCTCCTCGGGGCGCTCCGCCCGCGCCCCGGGAATCAGCGCCTCCTGCCCCGCATGCCCCACGCTCCGCGCCCGGATCAGCCATCCGGCGCGCGGCGAGCGCTCCACGGCCTTCATCACCGGGGTCAGCAGGGCCATGGCGAGCGGGGACAGCAGCAGGGCGACGGCGGTGCCGAGCGCGAAGCCGCCGATGACGTCCGTCGGGTAGTGCACGCCCATGTAGACCCGGCAGAAGCCTTCGAGCAGCGCGATCCCTAGCCCGGCGAGCCCGAACCTCCGGTTCGCGACGAACAGTCCGACGCCGATCGCCATGGTGAGCGTCGCGTGGTCGCTGACGAAGGAGAAGTCGGTCTTGCCACCGACCAGGACGTCGAGCCCCTGGTGGTCCACGAAGGGGCGGGGCCGCTCCACGAAGCCCCTTATCGGCACGTTCACCAGCACCGCGACGCCGGCCGCGAGGGGGGCCCAGACGAGCGCGGCCACCGACGAGGCGGCGTTCTCGTCGCCGCGCCGCCGTACGGTCCACCAGCACCACAGCACCAGCAGGACCAGGGCGAGCAGCAGCCCGTACTCGCCGACGAACTCCATGCCGCGGTCGAACCAGTGCGGCGCGTCCTTGGCGAGGCCGTTGATGTCGTACAGCAGGTCCACGTCGGGGTTCGAACCGGATTCGGCGAGTCCAGCCATGGTGCTGCGGCCCCTTCGTCGTCTTTCCGCGGGCGCAGCCTTTCGTGCGCCGCCCGATCCACCCCCGTGGTCGTAGATCGCTCTACGTCAACAGGAACGCACATTCCCCTTCAGTACGTTCCACCCTCCACCGAAAGATCACGCAGACGTTATCGAAGAGAGATACATCGCCGCAGCTCAGGGGTGGGATCAAACCGTCGTCGGCAACGCTTTCGCGCCATCTTCGGTCACGCGGGTCGCGCCGAAGTAGTCGGGGGTGTCGATGGGGTCGAAGCGGATGACGGCACCCGTTCGCGGTGCGTCGATCATGTACCCGCCACCCACATAGATACCGACGTGCCGAATGGCCCGCGAGTTGGTGAGGTCGTCGGAGAAGAACACCAGATCGCCCGGAAGCAGTTCCGCGCGCGCGGGGTGCGGTCCGGCGTTGTACTGGTCGTTGGCGACGCGCGGCAGGGTGACTCCGACGCTCTCGTACGCCGCCTTGGTCAGACCCGAGCAGTCGAAGCGCCCGCCCTGGTCAGCGGTTCCGTTGCCGCCCCACAGGTAGGGCGTGCCGAGCTTCTTCTGCGCGTAGTAGATCGCCGCGGCGGCCTGCTGAGAGGGATCCACCCGGCTCACCGGACGCGCGAAGCTCTTCGCCAGAGTCGTGATCGTCTTCACATAGTTCTGGGTCTCCTTGTACGGCGGCACGCCCCCGTACTTGATGACCGCGTAGGCCCCCGCGTTGTAAGCGGCGAGCATGTTCTCGGTGAGGTTCCCGGGCGCGTCCTTCACATAGGACGCGAGCTTGCAGTCGTAGGAGGCGGCCGACGGAATCGCGTCATTCGGGTCCCATACGTCGCGCTTGCCGTCCCCATTGCCGTCGATTCCGTGCGTGGCCCAGGTGCCGGGGATGAATTGCGCTATGCCCTCCGCCGCCGCCGGACTCTTGGCGTTCGGGTTGAATCCGCTCTCCTGATACAGCTGTGCGGCGAGCAGCGCCGGATTGATCGCGCCGCACAGATTGCCCCATTTCTGTACGAGCGTCTGGTACGCGGCCGGCACGGCGCCCTTGGCGAGCCCGACCGATCCGCCGCCGACCCCGTTGGCGAGGTTCCCGGCCACCATGTAGACGCCGACGACCAGCGCCGACGTGAAGGCGAGCCCCACCCCGGCGACGGCGGTCACCACGACCCACGTCTTACGCACCGTCAACCGCCCCTCGCCGCACGGGAGTCCGCCGGACGTCAGTCTAGAGGCGACCCCTGCGCGAGGAAACGATCACACACGACAAGAAACGGGGGCGCGAAGTGCGCCCCGAACCCCTCCCGTACGCCCCGACGCCGCCCCGTACGCCCCGACCTCGCCCCGCACACGTCGAACCCGCCCCGCGCGCCCCTAGCCGCCCTTGCGCGCCACCTTGTACAACTTCGCGGCCTCTTTCCCGAGGACGACGCTGAACGAGACGTCGTCGGTGTCCCCGCCCGCCTCGTGGCCGCCGATGACCCCGACGACCTCCCCGTCGCCGTTCACCCAGGGGCTGCCGCTGGTGCCGCCGGCGAAGGCGGGGCACTCGATGCGCTGCTGGGAGCGGCTGTGGGCGGTCGGTTTGTTCGTACAGGTGATCGGCGCGTCGAGGGTGCTGGGGTAGCCGGTGACCGTGACGGCGGTGGCCCCGGTCTCCCGCCCCGTGGCGAGGCCGTTCCCGCCGACGACGTCCTCGATGCCCTTCGCGCCCTGTTTGGCGACCTCGGCGAAGGCGACGTCACTGTCCTCGTCCTGACCGCCGGTCCAGGCGTCACCGACGAAGGTCTTCTTGACGTCCCAGATCCCGTACGGCGCCTTGCCGTCCCGATATCCCGGGGCAAACCGCAACTTTCCGCCCCCGTCAAGACAGTGTGCGGCGGTCACCAGGAGGTCCCGCCCCTCGCTGTGCACGACAGAGGCGGTGCAGAAGTGTCCGCTCAGGCCGTCACCCGCGCCGAACAAGGCGCCCACACGGGCGCTCGCCTTGTTCGTGTCGGCCTGCACGGTCACGCCGAACGGCCCGGGGCCGTCGTCGGCGGACGCCACGGACGCGGACGTGACGGCCAGCATCACGACCACGACGAACAAAGCGTTCCGCCGGTTGCCAGGGGGACGAGTGGTGCGCTTCATCGGTTCACACTCTGGCCCACGGAATTAAGAAAAACCCTGGAACCACACTGAGAATCTCCTATGAGTCACCGGTGGGAGCCAACGGAGTCACGACGGCAGGTCCACCGTACGGCCCAATCCCGGCCCTCGCACGCACACTCGACGCCCCGAACTGCCCACAGCCTGTGGACGAACACGCCGAACGGTGAACACATTCACCGGCTGGCAGGGATCGGGTTCACTATCATTCGTGCGGGCGACCGGCGACACCCAGGAGACGGAGGAGCCCGTGAGGAGCAACCCGACGGGTCGCCAACTCCGCTTCGGCGTGGAGCTGCGCAAACTCCGGGAGCGCGCGGGCCTGACCGCCACCGGGGCCGGTCGGCTCATGGGCATCAAGCAGACCCAGGTCAGCAACATGGAGGCCGGGCGCGTGGGCGTGAGCGCCGAACGGGTGCGCGCGCTCGCCCGCCACTACGGCTGCTCGGACCAGGCCCTCGTCGACGCGCTCAGCGCCATGACCACCGAGCGCTCGCGCGGCTGGTGGGAGGAGTACCGCGAGATCCTGCCCGCCGCACTGCTGGACCTCGCCGAGGTGGAGCACCACGCCGGGCGGCTGCGTACCGCGGTCACCATGCACATCCCGGGCCTGCTCCAGACCACCGATCACGCCCGTGAGCTGTTGCGGCACGTCGTGCCGGAGCTCTCACCACCGGAGATCGAGCACCGGGTGTCGTTCCGCGTCAAGCGCCAGACCGTCCTCTTCGCGGACGCCCCGACCGCTCTGGTGGCGGTCATCCACGAGGCGGCCCTGCGCATGCGGTTCGGCGGCCTCACCGTGGCCACGTCCCAGCTGCGGCACCTGCTGGACATGAGCGAGCGGGACCACATCACCCTCAGGGTGCTCCCGTTCGCCTCCGGATCCTTCCCGGGTTCCGGCCAGTCGGTCTTCTACGCCGACGGACCGGTCCCCCCGCTCGACACCGTGCGCCTCGACCAGTCCCACGGCCCGGTGTTCCTCGACGCCGAACCCCTGCTGCGGATGTACCGCGCCCTCCTCGACCGGATGGAATCGGTGTCCCTCGCCCCCGAGCACTCGCGCGACTTCATCCACAAGCTGATCCACGACCTGTGAAAAGTACCGAGATGCCCACCGCCACCCCCGCCGCCCTCCACGCCCACCTCCTCACCCCTAGGGAAGCCCCCCGTGGCTGACGTCCCCCCGGACCTCGACTGGGTCCGCGCCGCCCCGGACGACGCGACCGGACCCGGCCCCTGGATCGAACTCGCCTTCGGCGCCGACGACCTGGTCCACATCCGCGAAACCAGCGACCCCACCAACATCGTCACTACCACTCGGAAGAAGTGGGACGCCTTCGTCCTGGGCGTACAGGCGGGCGAGTTCGACCACTTCGTGGAAGGACTGGAGGACGAGAGATCTTAGGAACCACGACATCACGCCGCACCCTGCTCACCGCGGCCACCACCACCGCCGCCACCCTCGCGCTCGGCGCGGGACCGGCGTACGCGGAGGATCCCCGGCAGCGGGACACCCGCGCCAGACTGCGAGAGCTGGAGGCGCGACACGGGGCGCGGATCGGCGCGTTCGCGTACAACCTGAGGACGAAGGCCACCGTGCACCACCGCGCGGCGGAACGCTTCCCTCTCTGCTCGGTGTTCAAGACGCTCGCGGCGGCGGCCGTGCTGCGGGACCTGGACCGGCACGGGGAGACACTCGCCCGGCGCATCCACTACACGGCGGCGGACCTCGCCGGGTACTCGCCGAAGACGGGTGAGCCGGAGCACCTGGCGGGCGGCATGACTGTCGGGGAGCTGTGCGACGCGGCGATCCGCTACAGCGACAACACGGCGGCCAACCTGCTGCTCCGCGAGCTGGGCGGCCCCACGGCGATCACGCGTTTCTGCCGCTCGCTGGGGGACCCGAAGACCCGTCTGGACCGCTGGGAGCCGGAGCTGAACACGGCGGAGCCCTGGCGGGTGGAGGACACGACCACCCCGGGTGCCATCGCGGGCACCTACGCCCGGCTCGTCCTCGGCGACGCGCTCCACTACCGCGACCGTGACCGCCTGACGACGTGGCTGCTCGGCAACACCACCAGCGGCGACCGTTTCCGCGCGGGCCTGCCCGAGGACTGGACGATCGCCGACAAGACCGGCACCGGCGACTACGGCACCAGCAACGACGTGGGCATCGCCTGGACCCCGGACGGTGCCCCCGTGGCCCTCGCCGTCCTCAGCACCAAACCCGCGCAGGACGCCGCCCCCGACAGCCCTCTCGTCGCCGCCGCGGCCTCGGTCCTGGCCGCGGCCGTGGGCTGACGCGAGCCTCCGAGACAGTCGGCGACCCCCGTCGTCACTCGGCCGACGCCGCCCCCGTGTACGCCGCGTTCGTGCGATCCGCGGCCCACGGGCGGCGGCTTCCGCCATCGCCACCCGCGCCTCACCCGATGCACAGCCGATCCGCGAGACGAGTCAAGCCGACGTCAACTTCCAGCCATCAAGGGGCCATTGAGGGGTAACCCGATCACCCGGGTTCGGTAAGGCGGAAGTCAGAATTCCAGATCACTCTTGTTTGTCGCGTACTCAACAAGCGAGTGTCTACGCGGGTCACACGGCCCGGCCGCCGGGGACACCGCACCGACGGCAACAGCACCCGCACCGCCCCTGTCACCCTCTCTCAGGAGCTGTACGTTGCGTACTACACCCCCCATACCCCCCACGTCCCCCACACCCGGCAACAGATCGGCCGCGCGCACCAACTGGCGCCGCCTGGGCTCCGCGGCCGCCGCCACCGCCGCCCTCCTGGTGGCCGGTTTCGGCACCGCCGTCGACGCGAGCGCGGCGGCCGGCACGACCGCGACGAAGACCGTCGTGAGCAAGAGCACCGCCGCCAAGGCCGGTTCCACCAAGGTCACCTGGACCCGTTCCTGCGCCGAGCCCAAGAAGAAGGGGGAGATGGCCTGCAACGCGCTGCGCGTGACCGGCGGCACGACCGCCTTCATGCAGGCCAACGCCCACGCGAACGCCGTCACCCCCAAGGCCGCCGCCGACTCCCCCACCGGCTACGGCCCCAGCGACCTCCAGGACGCCTACGGCCTGACCGACGCCGCCGCCTCCAACGGCTCGGGCGAGACCATCGCGATCGTCGACGCCTACGACGACCCGAACGCGGCCTCCGACCTCGCCGCGTACCGCTCGTACTACGGCCTGTCGGCCTGCACCACGGCCAACGGCTGCTTCAAGAAGGTCAGCCAGACGGGCTCGACGACCTCCCTGCCCTCCGCCGACAGCGGCTGGGCCGGTGAGATCTCGCTCGACCTCGACATGGCCAGCGCCGTCTGCCCCAACTGCAACATCACGCTGGTCGAGGCGAAGTCCTCCTCCATGGCCAACCTCGGCACCGCGGTGAACGAGGCGGTCAAGCTCGGCGCGAAGTACGTCTCCAACAGCTACGGCGGCTCGGAGTCCTCCTCCGACACCTCCTACGACAGCTCGTACTTCAACCACCCGGGCGTCGCCATCACGGTCAGCGCGGGTGACTCCGGCTACGGCGCCGAGTACCCGGCCGCCTCCAAGTACGTGACCTCCGTCGGCGGCACCGCCCTCTCCTCGAGTTCCAACAGCCGCGGCTGGACCGAGAAGGTGTGGAACACCAGCAGCACCGAGGGCACCGGCTCCGGCTGCTCCTCCTACGACGCGAAGCCGACCTGGCAGACCGACACCTCCTGCTCGAAGCGCATGATCGCGGACGTCTCGGCCGTCGCCGACCCGGCCACCGGCGTCTCGGTCTACGACACCTACGGCGACGGCACCGGCTGGGTCACCTACGGCGGCACCAGCGCCTCCTCGCCGATCATCGCGGCCGTGTACGCCCTGGCCGGCACCCCGTCCAGCGGCTCGTACCCGGCGCAGTTCCCGTACGGCTCGGCCGGCACGTCCGCGCTCAACGACGTGACGTCGGGCAGCAACGGCTCCTGCTCCACGAGCTACTTCTGCACCGCCAGGTCGGGCTACGACGGCCCGACCGGCTGGGGCACCCCGGAGGGAGTCTCGGCCTTCACCGGCTGATCGCATCACCCTCCGCACGGCACGGAGCCGCCGGGCGACGGACTGAGTGGGGATCCACCGGCGGTGCCCGAGACGGGCCGCGGCAGCCTGCCGCGGCCCGTTCGCCATCACGTCCACCCGGTCGGAAACTTTGGTAAATCCCTTGACCTGGCTGTGAGTTGCGTCAAGTTGCGCTCAGCCGCAGTCCATCGAGCGGCCATCGAGGAGTAACGCGGCGGCCTCGTTCAGTAATGCGGAAGTCAGGATTCCAGACGGCTCTTGTTGTCACGTACTCAACAAGAGGATGGTCATCGGCGGGCCGCTCGGCCCTCCGCCGGGGACACCGCACCGGCGGCGCACCCGCACTGCCCCTGTCAAACACTCTCAGGAGGCTGTCCGTTGCGTACCTCGAATCCCCAAGAGCCTGCCAGACCCGCCGTACGCGGCAGGTGGCGCCGTATCGGCGCGGCCGCCGTCGGCACCGCGGCTCTCGTCCTCGCCGGCTTCGGCGCCGCGGGCCCCGCGAGCGCCGCCCCGGCCGCCAAGGCCACCCCAGCTGCCACCTCCACCTCCTCCAAGGTGACGTGGAGCCCGGCCTGTTCCACCCCCGCGAAGGGCCGGATGGCCTGCAAGGCGCTGCGGGTCACCGGCGGCACGACCGCCTTCCAGAAGGCCAACGCCCACGCGGACGCCGTCACTCCGAAGGCCGCCGACGCCGCCACCCCGTCCGGGTACGGGCCGAGCAACCTCCAGAGCGCCTACGGCCTGACCTCCGCCGCCGCCTCCAACGGCTCGGGCGAGACCATCGCGATCGTCGACGCGTACAACGACCCGAACGCCGAGGCGGACCTCGCCAAGTACCGCTCGTACTACGGCCTGTCGGCCTGCACCACGGCCAACGGCTGCTTCAAGAAGGTCAGTCAGACCGGCTCGACGACCTCCCTGCCCTCCAGTGACGCCGGCTGGTCCGAGGAGATCTCCCTCGACGTCGACATGGCCAGCGCCATCTGCCCGAACTGCAACATCCTGCTCGTCGAGGCCACCTCCGCCACCATGGCCAACCTCGGCAAGGCGGTGAACGAGGCCGTCACCCTGGGCGCGAAGTACGTCTCCAACAGCTACGGCGGCTCGGAGTCCTCCTCCGACACCTCCTACGACACCTCGTACTTCAACCACCCCGGCGTCGCCATCACCGTCTCCGCGGGAGACTCCGGCTACGGCGCCGAGTACCCGGCCGCCTCCAAGTACGTGACCTCCGTCGGCGGCACCGCCCTGTCCACCAGCTCCAACAGCCGCGGCTGGACCGAGAGCGTCTGGGAGACCAGCAGCACCGAGGGCACCGGCTCCGGCTGCTCCTCCTACGACGCGAAGCCGACCTGGCAGACGGACACGGGCTGCTCGAAGCGGACCATCGCCGATGTCTCGGCCGTCGCCGACCCGGCCACCGGCGTCTCGGTCTACGACTCCTACGGGGTCACGGCCGGCTGGTACACCTTCGGTGGCACGAGCGCGTCCTCGCCGATCATCGCCGGTGTGTACGCCCTCGGCGGCACCCCCTCCAGCGGCTCCTACCCGGCGTCCTTCCCCTACGCGTCGGCCGGCACCTCGGCCCTCAACGACGTCACCTCCGGCAGCAACGGCAGCTGCGGCTCCAGCTATCTGTGCACCGCCAAGTCGGGCTACGACGGCCCGACCGGCTGGGGCACCCCGGAGGGAGTCTCGGCCTTCACCGGCTGACCCGCCGGAGACACGGAAAACCCCCGAAAGCACGGGAAAGCGGGGGGAACTGCCGGGGAGGACGTGGGGATCCTCCGGCAGTGCGGGGAACGGGCCGCGGCAACCAGCCGCGGCCCGTTTCCGTGCGCCACGGCGACGGGGATAGCCTTCGGGGCAGCGGCCGTGCGTCCACATCGGGCGGACGCGCGACCCGGAGAACATCGGCTCGACGACCCGTCAGAAACACGACGGGCACGCAGGGATGCTGCGAGGAGCGGTGGGGTGACCACCCCGCACTCGTCGTAGAAGGGGTTAACGACGGAACCACACGACAGGTTCCGGTTCGACTTCATTGCCCGGCGTGACCAGCCGTGATACACAGAGTGACCATACGACTCTTTGCATACCGTCGCACGCCTCCCGAAAGGGGCCCGCGTACGCCGGTGACAAGGGATTCGTACGAAAACCGCCAATCAATGACGCCAAGTCGACATACGACAGCGGCATTGTCGGCGAGAATGGGCCCGACCTCTGCGCACAGTGGCAGGGGGTGCAGAACTACCCACTAGGGGCGGTGACTTACATGCTTTTCGCAGCCGACAAGGGCGACATCACCACAATCATCGGCGGAATCGCCCCGGACTGGGGTCCCTTCGGCAGCCTGGGCAACGAGGCCAAGACGATGATCCAGGTCGTGATGGCCGTCGCCATCCTGCTCTGCCTCGGGATCGCGATCTGGGGAGCGGCGAAGCAACGCATCGGAGCAACGGCGCTCCGCGACACCTTCAGCGCCGAACAGGGCAAGGGTCTGATCATCGCGGGCCTCACCGGGGTCTTCATCATCGGCTCCCTCGGCACGCTCTTCACCATCGTGTACGGCATGGCCGTCTAGCTTCGGCCGGGCACCCGGCTCCTCACCTCGTCTCCTCCTTCCCTGTCCGACCCACCCGTCCGTCGTGCCCACCGGCTGAGGTTGCGTTTCCCTGATGTCGAGTCACCACACCGCGTCCGCGCGGGAACCAGCACGACTACCGTCGTACTACGCGGTTCAGGAAGAGGTTGAGGGGGCGTACGCGACATGAGTCTCGGTGACGAACCCGGATACGGGGACGGCTCCCGCGGCGACGACGGGGGATACGGAGGCACGGGCCAGACCCGGACCCGCCTCCCCGACCGTCCCGGAGACGTCTACGGCGGCGCCCGCCGCGGCCGCTCCTCCTCGCGGAGCCTGGTGACGGTGGTCGGCGTCGTCGTCCTCCTCATCGCGGCCATCGCCTTCGCGAACCGTGGAGGAGACGATTCCTCTTCCTCCTCCGGAAGCGGCAACGGAGGCGGCAACGCCGGCAAGACCTCCCCCACGGCCCCCTCGGGCCAACGCCCGGTGGACACGAACACCGGGGGAATCCCCACGGGGTTCACGCACAGCGAGCAGGGCGCGCAGAGCGCGGCGGCGAACTACGCGGTGGCGCTGGGGTCGACGAGCATGTTCCAGAAGGCCGGTCGGCACAACCTGGTCGACACCCTCTACACCTCCGCCGCGGCCGGCCGGCTCCAGGGCCCGCTGGACGACGCCTACTCGACGGGCTTCCTCAACAAGCTGGGACTCGACGCGGCCGGCAACGCGCCCCAGGGCAGCACCTTCGTCTCCCGCACGATCCCCGTCGGCAGCAAGGTCGAGCGGTACAGCGCCACCGACGCCAAGGTGTCGGTCTGGTACCTGGGACTCATCGGAATGTCCGCGCAGAACTCGACCGACCCCGTCACCTCGACCTGGAAGACGTGGACCTTCGAGCTCCAGTGGTCCGGCGGGGACTGGAAGATCGTCACCGACTCGCAGAAGGACGGCCCCGCCCCGGTCCCCGGCGACGACAAGGCCGCCACCTCCGACGAGATCAGCAAGGTCATCGAGGAGTACGGAGGGTTCACTTATGCCCGGTAGCCCGCGCCGTGTACTCAAGCTCACCGGCGCCGTCGCGGCCGTACAGACCGCGGTCGTTCTGCTGGCATCCCACGCCTACGCGGCTCCACCGAGCCCGAGCCCCAGTCCCAGTGCGAGTGCGAGCGCCTCGGCCGACTCGTGCAGGCTCATCTCCGGCGAGGCCAAGAAGTACTGCGAAAAGGGCAGCACCAGTGGTGTCACCACCGACCCCGGTACCACCTCCACGCTCGACCCCCTCTCCTCGCTGGCCAAGGGCTGCGCCGAAGCCGCGTCCTGGACCATCGACAAGCTCTCCGCGGCGGTCAAGGACACGGCGAACGTCGACTTCACGAACCAGAAGTTCCTCCAGCAGTACGCCGTGGTCTTCGCCGCGTCCACCATCCTCACCCTCCTCCTGTGGCTGCTGGCCGTGGCGAAGCGGGCGGTGCGAGGCGTTCCCCTCGGCACCGCGATCTCCGAGGCGATCGGCTTCCTCTGGCTCACGGTGCTGGCGTCGGCGTTCACCCCGCTGATCCTCTACACCGTCGTCTCGGCGAGCGACGGCGTCACCGACGTCCTCGCCAAGACCACCGGCAACCAGACCGACACCTTCTTCGGCACCTTCTCCGGTGCCCTCGCCAAGGGCCAGAACATCGGCGGCGGCCCGATCATGCTGATCGTCGTCTCCCTGGTGTCGATCCTGGCCGCGGGCGTGCTGTGGCTGGAGCTCGTCATCCGCGCCGCCCTGCTGTACGTCGGCGCCCTGCTCGGCACCGTCGTCTACGCCGGGCTCGTCGACAAGAACCTGTGGGGCCACGTCCGCCGCTGGGCCGGCATCATGATCGCCGTCATCCTGGTGAAACCGGTCATCGTGATCGTGCTGGGCCTGGCCGGCGCGCTGTCGACCAACGGCGGCCCGGACTCCTTCTCCGCCGTCGTCTCCGGCCTCGCGATCATCCTGCTCGCCATCTTCGCCAGCGCGATGATCTACCGCTTCGTGCCCGGCTTCGGCGACGAGATCGCCAACGGCCGCAACAACCGCATCATGCAGGGCGCCGAAGGCAAGGCCGCGGCCGTGATCAGCTCCCCCGCCACCCTGGTCGCCCAGGGCATCAAGACCCACAGCACCCGCGCCGACAACAACGGCGCAGGCGGCGGCAACAGCCAGCCGCGCCCCGCGAACCCCGTCTCCGGAGGCGTGTCCGCCCACAGCACCCGTACGCCGAACGGAGGCGGCGGATCTGTCCCCCCCGCCGCACCCCCACCACGTACCGGCAACACCCGCAACAGCAGCAGTACCAACCGCACGGGAGGTGAAGGGCGTTGACGACCGATTCCCACGTGTCCCATCCGGTCACGCCCCGCCGTACATATCTGATCGGCCGCGCCCGGCCGAACGCGATCGTCGGCCGGAACCGCGAGTCCGGCGAGATCGCGCTCATCATCGCGGGCGCGTTCCTCGGCATGATGTGCGGCTTGCTCGTCCCCGTCCTGTCCCTGCGGATCGTGCTGCTGATGGGCTTCCCGCTGGTGGCCATCGCCGCGGTGTACATCCCGTACAAGCGCCGCACGTTCTACAAGTGGTTCGAGATCAACCGCAGTTACAAGCGCAACCTGCGCAGCGGCACGACGTACCGCAGCAGCGTCCAGGAGGCCGGTACGCGTCTGGACGGCAAGGAGGTCGAGATCGGGCCGCCGCCCGGCATCGGCCGGATCTCCTGGCTCGCGGCCCCCTTCGGCCCCGACGAGATCGCCGTACTCCTGCACGCCGACCGCCGCACCGTCACCGCCGCGATCGAGATCGAGGGCCCGGGCGTCGGCCTGCGCGACAGCGAGGACCAGGAGGCCCTCGTCGACCGCTTCGGCACGCTGCTCAAGCACGTGGCGAACGGCGACGGCTTCGTCACCCGCCTCCAGATGCTCGCCCGCACGCTCCCCGCCGACCCGGACGCCCACGCCAAGGACGTCTCCCAGCGCGGGGACGAGAAGGCACCGGCCTGGCTCCAGCAGTCCTACGACCAGCTCCAGTCCATGGTGTCCACCAGCAGCGAGCAGCACCGCGCCTACCTCGTCGCGTGCATGCACTACAACCGTGAACTCGCCGCCGAGGCCCAGGCCATGGCGCGCGCCGCCCGTCCCCAGGGCGGCAAGAAGCTGGACCGCGACGCCGGGCTCGCCGTCGTCATGGCACGCGAGCTGACCGACATCTGCTCCCGCCTCCAGGAAGCCGACATCCGCGTACGCCAGCCGCTCGGTCAGGGGCGACTGGCCTCCCTCGTGCACTCCATGTACGACCCCGACCACCCGATCGACCACATCCAGGCGATGACGAAACGCAATGCCTGGCCCGCCGAGCTCGACGCCATGGAGCCCACCTACCTCCAGGCGAAGACCCGCGAGTCCTCCACCCGCGCCCCCTGGTGCCACGCCACGGCGTGGGTGAAGGAATGGCCGATGACCCCGGTCGGCGTGAACTTCCTCGCCCCGCTCCTGGTCCACACCCCGGACGTCATCCGCACCGTCGCCGTCACGATGGACCTCGAACCCACCGAGGTCGCCATCGAGCGCATGCTGACGGAGAAGACGAACGACGACGCCGAGGCCAGCCGCCAGCTGAAGATGAACCGCACGGTCGACCCCCGTGACATCGCCTCCCACAACCGCCTGGACCAGCGCGGCGAGGACCTCGCGAGCGGCGCCGCCGGCGTCAACCTCGTCGGCTACATCACGGTCAGCTCCCGCTCCCCGGAGGCCCTCGCCCGCGACAAGCGCACCATCCGCGCCTCCGCCGGAAAGTCGTATCTGAAGCTGGAGTGGTGCGACCGCGAGCACCACCGGGCCTTCGTCAACACACTGCCGTTCGCCACCGGAATCCGCAGGTAGGAGCTGATGTTCTGATGCGGGATCCGCTGTCCGCCGCGACGGACGCCTTCACGGGCTTCCTCTTCGGCAAGGTCGAGACGACCCGCCTGCCCGTGCGCACCTCCACGGGCCAGGCCCAGGCGGTCTACCTGCCGACCGCCGCACCCGGCCTCGGCGACTCGGGCGTCATCATCGGACGCGAGGTCTACTCCGGGAAGGGCTACATCTACGACCCCTTCCAGCTGTACGGCCAGCAGCTCCCCGCGCCCCACTGGCTGGTGCTCGGCGAGTCCGGCAACGGCAAGTCGGCGCTCGAGAAGACCTACGTCCTGCGCCAACTGCGCTTCCGCGACCGCCAGGTCGTCGTGCTCGACGCACAGGGCGAGGACGGCGTCGGCGAGTGGAACCTCATCGCGGAAGAGCTGGGAATAACTCCCATCCGCCTGGACCCGACAGCGGCCCTGGACATGGGCATCCGCCTCAACCCGCTCGACCCGGCGATCACGACGACGGGCCAGCTGGCCCTGCTGCGCACGATCATCGAGGTCGCGATGGGCCACGGCCTCGACGAGCGTTCCGGCTTCGCCCTCAAGGTCGCACACGCCTATGTCAACGAGACGATCCTCGATCGCCAGCCCGTCCTGATGGACATCGTCGAACAACTACGGCACCCCGAGCCGGAGTCGGCCGAGGCGATGAACGTCGCCATAGACGACGTACGGGCGTGGGGCCTGGACGTGGCCCTGGTCCTCGACCGCCTGGTCGACGGTGACCTCAGGGGCATGTTCGACGGCCCCACGACGGTGGGCATCGACCTCGACGCCCCGCTCATCGTCTTCGACCTGTCCCACATCGACCGCAACTCCATCGCCATGCCGATCCTGATGGCGATCGTCGGCGTGTGGCTCGAACACACCTGGATCCGCCCCGACCGCAAGAAGCGCATCTTCCTGGTGGAGGAGGCGTGGCACATCATCAACAGCCCCTTCGTGGCCCAGCTCTTCCAGCGCCTGCTGAAGTTCGGCCGACGCCTGGGTCTGTCCTTCGTGGCGGTCGTCCACCACCTGTCCGACGTGGTGGACGGCGCGGCGGCCAAGGAGGCGGCCGCGATCCTGAAGATGGCGTCCACCCGGACGATCTACGCCCAGAAAGCGGACGAGGCACGGGCGACGGGCCGGGTGATCGGCCTGCCCCGGTGGGCCGTCGAGATCATCCCGACCCTGACGCCCGGTATCGCCGTCTGGGACGTCAACGGCAACGTCCAGGTGGTCAAACACCTCATCACCGAGACCGAACGCCCCCTGGTCTTCACCGACCGCGCCATGACCGAGTCCTCCGCCGACCACCTCGCCGACGACGCGCTGCGCGCCGCCGAACTCGAGGCCGAGGAGCGCGCCGCGGCCTTCGTGGAGCAGCACCTCGCCGATCTCGACGGTTCGTCCGAGTCCACGGTGGCGTGAGATGAGCCGGGACGGGCGGGACCGCCGCAAGGCGGAGAGCGAGGGCGGCATCCCGGACGGCCTGCTGGTCGGGGTGCTCGCCTTCCTTCTCGGCATGACCTTCCTGATCTGGTCGGCCACCGGGCTCGCCGGCTGGTTCGCCCACGGCGCCTGGCCGAACGCGGTCACCTTCGCCCGTACGCCGCTGGCCCTGCGGCACCTCATCGGGCACCCGCACGACGTGACGGGCGCCTGGCCGGACACCCCCGCGGACCAGCTCTCGGGATACGGGCTCTTCTGGGGCCTGTTCATCGGCCAGCTGATGGTGCTGGTCGTGATGGCCGTCTTCGTGATGGGGACGTGGGCACGGTGGCGTGCGGTCCGAGCGAGACGCAGGGCGGGGGCGTACGCGAGACAGGCGCCGACGCCGGTACCTGAACCGGCTCCGGCCCCCGTCGCCGAACAGGTCCCCCCGCATCACGAGGTCCCGCTGCCTCGACCCGAGCCGCAGCCGGCCGAGCTGTCCAAGGAGACCTCGCAGCCACCGCTTTCGACGGCTTCTTTGGCAGCGGACGGTAAACGGGTGGGCGGGTGGGAAGGAACCCGCGCCGCAGGCGCGCTCATCCTCGGCCCCGCCGAAACCCGCCGCCCCACCGCGACGCAGGCCGTACGAGACGCGGACGGCCCCGCCCTGGTGGTCACCTCCAACCCCGCCATCTGGTCGGAAACCAAGGACGCCAGAGCCAAACTCGGCCCCGTCCTCCTCTACGACCCCTCTCACCTCTGCGACACCCCGGCCCGCCTCCACTGGTCCCCCTCCACCGGCTGCGAGGACAAGGCGACGGCCGCGTCGAGAGCCATCGCCCTCCTCGGCCCCGTACGCCCCACCGCCAAGGTCGACCAGGCCATGGCAGACGTCGCCGAAACGCTCCTGCGCAGCTATCTGCACGCCGCCGCGGTGGAGGGCAAGGCCTTCCGCCACGTCCACCGCTGGGCCCAGGGCACCCAGGTGCAGGACGCCGTACGAGCCCTCCGCACGAACCCCAAGGCCGCCTCCGGCGCGGCGGGCGAACTCGAGGCCGCCCTCACCTCACACCCGGAACGCCGCGACATAGCACAGGAGTTGACGGCCCGCGCTCTGTCCGCCCTCTTCACGGTCAACGTGCGCGAATCCTGCACCCCGAACCGAAGTGACGCCCTCGTGCTGGATTCCTTCGTCAACGAAGGGGGCACGCTCTATGTGGTCGGTGAACCCATCGAGGACCCCAAGGCGAACCCCGGCGCGATGCCGCTCCTGACGGCCCTCGCCTCAAGCGTGGTCGAGCGCGGCCGGCGCATGGCCGAACGGTCATCCTCCGGTCGCCTCGACCCACCACTTACGCTCGTCCTGGACGACGTCGCCGCGGTGGCCCCGCTCCCCCAGCTCCCGGAGCTGCTCGCCACCGGAGCCGACCAGGGCCTGCCCACCCTGGCCCTCCTCCGCTCCCAGGAGCAGGCCAGGGCCCGCTGGCCCCAGCACGAACTCCCGGTCTGACGGCACCTACGACCTGACGGCACCTACGACCTGACGATCACAAACTCCAGATCGCGGGTCCCCTCGTTCCCCTGGGATGCCACGGATCCCCCGGTCGGCACGAACCCCGTCTTGCGGTAGAAGGCCTCGGCGCGCCCGTTCTTCTCGTGCACGAACAGCCGTACACGTTCAAGCCCGCGCTCCCAGGCCCAGGCGAGAGCGCCGTCGACGAGCGCGTCCGTCACACCGCTCCCCCGGTGCTCGGCCCGCACGAAGACACCGACCAGATGCCCCTGGTCCTGGTCGATCACGGCATCGAAGAAGTCCTGCTGCCCGGCCTTCTCGACCAGCATGACCACGGAACCCGCCCACACCCCGTCCGGCCCGACCGCGACGAACTGCCGCGCCCCGTCCCCCTCGGCGGCACCTTCCGCCCGCTCCTGCCAGAACGAGTCGGGCCGGGCCGCCGACTGCTCGTAGGTCTCGAGGAACGCGAGATGCGCGACCGGGTCCTGCAGGGCGGCAAGCCTCAACTCCTTGACCGCGGGCCACTCGTCGGACCTTATGGAACGAATCACATGGTTCATGGAACCCACCGTAGTCTTCGCGTCCGACGTCGCTCACCTGAATTCCACCCTGCCGATCCCCGCCGTCCTGGACCCCGTCATGCTCTTCCCTGTACTCACATTGATCCCAGGGGAGAAAGCCGCATGACCAAGGTCCAACTAGAGGAACTCCGCGAGGTCATCCACCCCGCGGGCAAGCTGGAGAGCAGGGCGGAACACTGGGCCGGCCGCCTTTACATGCGATCGCTCTCCCTGCGGGTGACCCGGCTGATGCTGGGCACCCGCGTCTCGCCGAACCAGATCACGACGGTCATGGTCTTCGCGGGCGTACTCTCCGGAGTCGCCCTGGTCGTCCCCGGCCTGGGCGGGGCCGTACTGTCCGTCCTCTTCATGCAGTTGTATCTGCTCCTGGACTGCGTGGACGGCGAAGTGGCCCGCTGGCGACGCCAGTTCAGCCCGCTCGGCGTCTACCTGGACCGCCTCGGCGCCTACCTCGCCGACGCCGCGGTCATGGTCGGCATGGGCATCCGCGCCGCCGAACTCGGCCTGAACCTCTACCTGGTGGCCGGCCTGGCGGCCGCGATCGGCGTGCTGCTCCTGAAGTCGTCCTCGGACCTCGTCCACGTGGCCCGCTCCGACAGCGGCATGCAGAAGGCCACCGACCAGTCCGTCGTCCCGCGCTCCAGCGGCCTCGCCCGGGTCCGCCGCCTCACCTCGGCCGTCGGCCTCCACCGCCTGGTCAACGGCATCGAGTGCACCATCCTGCTGCTCGTGACGGCGATCGTCGACCTGGCGCTCGGCGACCTGACGGCGACGAAGATCGCGACCGTGGCCGTGACGGCGATCGTCTGGCTGCTGGTCCCCGCGCACATCGTCTCGATCGTCGCGTCGTCCCGCCTGAAGTAACCGGGTCACCTGCAAGGACCCGAGTGAGTGCATGCGGGGCCGGTGTCCGGCCCCGCATGCACCCGCCGCCTCCGCAGCCGGACACAGGAGTGAACGCAAAAAAGCCCCAACTTCGGGTACCTACCCGAAGTTGGGGCTCTTCTCAAAATTTGTTCGGCGGCGTCCTACTCTCCCACAGGGTCCCCCCTGCAGTACCATCGGCGCTGTGAGGCTTAGCTTCCGGGTTCGGAATGTAACCGGGCGTTTCCCTCACGCTATGACCACCGAAACACTATGAAACTGTAACTACCGCACCATTGCCGTGGCCCGACAACGGGGTTGTTCGTGGTTTCAGAACCAACACAGTGGACGCGAGCAACTGAGGACAAGCCCTCGGCCTATTAGTACCGGTCACCTCCAGCGGTTACCCGCCTTCCAGATCCGGCCTATCAACCCAGTCGTCTACTGGGAGCCTTAACCCCTCAAAGGGGGTGGGAATACTCATCTCGAAGCAGGCTTCCCGCTTAGATGCTTTCAGCGGTTATCCCTCCCGAACGTAGCCAACCAGCCATGCCCTTGGCAGGACAACTGGCACACCAGAGGTTCGTCCGTCCCGGTCCTCTCGTACTAGGGACAGCCCTTCTCAATATTCCTACGCGCGCAGCGGATAGGGACCGAACTGTCTCACGACGTTCTAAACCCAGCTCGCGTACCGCTTTAATGGGCGAACAGCCCAACCCTTGGGACCGACTCCAGCCCCAGGATGCGACGAGCCGACATCGAGGTGCCAAACCATCCCGTCGATATGGACTCTTGGGGAAGATCAGCCTGTTATCCCCGGGGTACCTTTTATCCGTTGAGCGACGGCGCTTCCACAAGCCACCGCCGGATCACTAGTCCCGACTTTCGTCCCTGCTCGACCCGTCGGTCTCACAGTCAAGCTCCCTTGTGCACTTACACTCAACACCTGATTACCAACCAGGCTGAGGGAACCTTTGGGCGCCTCCGTTACTCTTTAGGAGGCAACCGCCCCAGTTAAACTACCCATCAGACACTGTCCCTGATCCGGATCACGGACCCAGGTTAGACATCCAGCACGACCAGAGTGGTATTTCAACGACGACTCCACAACAGCTGGCGCTGCCGCTTCAAAGTCTCCCACCTATCCTACACAAGCCGAACCGAACACCAATATCAAACTGTAGTAAAGGTCCCGGGGTCTTTCCGTCCTGCTGCGCGAAACGAGCATCTTTACTCGTAGTGCAATTTCACCGGGCCTATGGTTGAGACAGTCGAGAAGTCGTTACGCCATTCGTGCAGGTCGGAACTTACCCGACAAGGAATTTCGCTACCTTAGGATGGTTATAGTTACCACCGCCGTTTACTGGCGCTTAAGTTCTCAGCTTCGCCACCCCGAAGAGTGACTAACCGGTCCCCTTAACGTTCCAGCACCGGGCAGGCGTCAGTCCGTATACATCGCCTTACGGCTTCGCACGGACCTGTGTTTTTAGTAAACAGTCGCTTCTCGCTGGTCTCTGCGGCCACCCCCAGCTCAAGGAGTAAATCCTCTCACCGGTGATGGCCCCCCTTCTCCCGAAGTTACGGGGGCATTTTGCCGAGTTCCTTAACCATAGTTCACCCGAACGCCTCGGTATTCTCTACCTGACCACCTGAGTCGGTTTAGGGTACGGGCCGCCATGAAACTCGCTAGAGGCTTTTCTCGACAGCATAGGATCATCCACTTCACCACAATCGGCTCGGCATCAGGTCTCAGACTATGTGCCAGGCGGATTTACCTACCTGACGTCCTACACCCTTACCCCGGGACAACCACCGCCCGGGATGGACTACCTTCCTGCGTCACCCCATCACTCACCTACTGCAGGTCTGGTCCGTCGGCTCCACCACTCCCCTTTGCCCGAAGGCTCCGGGGCGGCTTCACGGACTTAGCATCGCCTGGTTCAATGTTTGACGCTTCACAGCGGGTACCGGAATATCAACCGGTTATCCATCGACTACGCCTGTCGGCCTCGCCTTAGGTCCCGACTTACCCTGGGCAGATCAGCTTGACCCAGGAACCCTTAGTCAATCGGCGCACACGTTTCTCACGTGTGTATCGCTACTCATGCCTGCATTCTCACTCGTGAACCGTCCACCACTGCCTTCCGGCGCGGCTTCACCCGGCACACGACGCTCCCCTACCCATCACAGCCGCCGTTGGGCGTATTGCTGCAATGACACGACTTCGGCGGTACGCTTGAGCCCCGCTACATTGTCGGCGCGGAATCACTAGACCAGTGAGCTATTACGCACTCTTTCAAGGGTGGCTGCTTCTAAGCCAACCTCCTGGTTGTCTCTGCGACTCCACATCCTTTCCCACTTAGCGTACGCTTAGGGGCCTTAGTCGATGCTCTGGGCTGTTTCCCTCTCGACCATGGAGCTTATCCCCCACAGTCTCACTGCCGCGCTCTCACTTACCGGCATTCGGAGTTTGGCTAAGGTCAGTAACCCGGTAGGGCCCATCGCCTATCCAGTGCTCTACCTCCGGCAAGAAACACACGACGCTGCACCTAAATGCATTTCGGGGAGAACCAGCTATCACGGAGTTTGATTGGCCTTTCACCCCTAACCACAGGTCATCCCCCAGGTTTTCAACCCTGGTGGGTTCGGTCCTCCACGACCTCTTACAGCCGCTTCAACCTGCCCATGGCTAGATCACTCCGCTTCGGGTCTTGAGCGCGCTACTAAATCGCCCTATTCGGACTCGCTTTCGCTACGGCTTCCCCACACGGGTTAACCTCGCAACACACCGCAAACTCGCAGGCTCATTCTTCAAAAGGCACGCAGTCACGAGGCAAGCACAAGTGCTTGCCCGACGCTCCCACGGCTTGTAGGCACACGGTTTCAGGTACTATTTCACTCCGCTCCCGCGGTACTTTTCACCATTCCCTCACGGTACTATCCGCTATCGGTCACCAGGGAATATTTAGGCTTAGCGGGTGGTCCCGCCAGATTCACACGGGATTTCTCGGGCCCCGTGCTACTTGGGTGTTTCTCAAACGAGCCGTTGACGTTTCGACTACGGGGGTCTTACCCTCTACGCCGGACCTTTCGCATGTCCTTCGCCTACATCAACGGTTTCTGACTCGTCTCACGGCCGGCAGACCGTGAAAGAGAAATCCCACAACCCCACATACGCAACCCCTGCCGGGTCTCACACGCATATGGTTTGGCCTCATCCAGTTTCGCTCGCCACTACTCCCGGAATCACGGTTGTTTTCTCTTCCTGCGGGTACTGAGATGTTTCACTTCCCCGCGTTCCCTCCACATACCCTATGTGTTCAGGTATGGGTGACAGCCCATGACGACTGCCGGGTTTCCCCATTCGGAAACCCCCGGATCAAAGCCTGGTTGACGACTCCCCGGGGACTATCGTGGCCTCCCACGTCCTTCATCGGTTCCTGGTGCCAAGGCATCCACCGTGCGCCCTTAAAAACTTGGCCACAGATGCTCGCGTCCACTGTGCAGTTCTCAAACAACGACCAACCACCCATCACCCCGAACCTTCCGGTTCGAGTGCACTGGGGCCGGCACTGAAGGCAGCCAATCGGCCATACCCTCAGACACCCAACAGCGTGCCCGGCACCCTCGCCGCTTCCCTCATTCGTTCCACGCCCCGAAGAGCAGTACTGGAAGGAGAAGACAGTCAAGTGCGCCGAATAATCAACGTTCCACCCATGAGCAACCACCGTCGAACGTGTGCCGACGTAATGGCCCTGGACCACCGGGCAAGCCCGGCAGCCTAGATGCTCCTTAGAAAGGAGGTGATCCAGCCGCACCTTCCGGTACGGCTACCTTGTTACGACTTCGTCCCAATCGCCAGTCCCACCTTCGACAGCTCCCTCCCACAAGGGGTTGGGCCACCGGCTTCGGGTGTTACCGACTTTCGTGACGTGACGGGCGGTGTGTACAAGGCCCGGGAACGTATTCACCGCAGCAATGCTGATCTGCGATTACTAGCAACTCCGACTTCATGGGGTCGAGTTGCAGACCCCAATCCGAACTGAGACAGGCTTTTTGAGATTCGCTCCGCCTCACGGCTTCGCAGCTCATTGTACCTGCCATTGTAGCACGTGTGCAGCCCAAGACATAAGGGGCATGATGACTTGACGTCGTCCCCACCTTCCTCCGAGTTGACCCCGGCAGTCTCCTGTGAGTCCCCATCACCCCGAAGGGCATGCTGGCAACACAGAACAAGGGTTGCGCTCGTTGCGGGACTTAACCCAACATCTCACGACACGAGCTGACGACAGCCATGCACCACCTGTACACCGACCACAAGGGGGGCACTATCTCTAATGCTTTCCGGTGTATGTCAAGCCTTGGTAAGGTTCTTCGCGTTGCGTCGAATTAAGCCACATGCTCCGCTGCTTGTGCGGGCCCCCGTCAATTCCTTTGAGTTTTAGCCTTGCGGCCGTACTCCCCAGGCGGGGAACTTAATGCGTTAGCTGCGGCACCGACGACGTGGAATGTCGCCAACACCTAGTTCCCACCGTTTACGGCGTGGACTACCAGGGTATCTAATCCTGTTCGCTCCCCACGCTTTCGCTCCTCAGCGTCAGTAATGGCCCAGAGATCCGCCTTCGCCACCGGTGTTCCTCCTGATATCTGCGCATTTCACCGCTACACCAGGAATTCCGATCTCCCCTACCACACTCTAGCTAGCCCGTATCGAATGCAGACCCGGGGTTAAGCCCCGGGCTTTCACACCCGACGTGACAAGCCGCCTACGAGCTCTTTACGCCCAATAATTCCGGACAACGCTTGCGCCCTACGTATTACCGCGGCTGCTGGCACGTAGTTAGCCGGCGCTTCTTCTGCAGGTACCGTCACTTTCGCTTCTTCCCTGCTGAAAGAGGTTTACAACCCGAAGGCCGTCATCCCTCACGCGGCGTCGCTGCATCAGGCTTTCGCCCATTGTGCAATATTCCCCACTGCTGCCTCCCGTAGGAGTCTGGGCCGTGTCTCAGTCCCAGTGTGGCCGGTCGCCCTCTCAGGCCGGCTACCCGTCGTCGCCTTGGTGAGCCACTACCTCACCAACAAGCTGATAGGCCGCGGGCTCATCCTTCACCGCCGGAGCTTTTAACCCACCCGGATGCCCGGGCAGGTGTTATCCGGTATTAGACCCCGTTTCCAGGGCTTGTCCCAGAGTGAAGGGCAGATTGCCCACGTGTTACTCACCCGTTCGCCACTAATCCACCCCGAAGGGCTTCATCGTTCGACTTGCATGTGTTAAGCACGCCGCCAGCGTTCGTCCTGAGCCAGGATCAAACTCTCCGTGAATGTTTTCCCGTAATCGGGACGACACCACGAGAGCGGAACCAAGAGGAGGAATAATCCCCTCGGTTCACAGCGTCCTCGCTGTGCGCCCACCGAGACCATGCCCGGCAGGACTTCTTCAAAGGAACCTCGCCCCGACCGATCGGCCGGAGACGGGGTATCAACATATCTGGCGTTGATTTTTGGCACGCTGTTGAGTTCTCAAGGAACGGACGCTTCCTTTGTACTCACCCTCTCGGGCTTTCCTCCGGGCGCTTCCCTTCGGTCCTGCTTTGTTCTTGCGTTTCCGACTCTATCAGACCGTTTCCCGATCCGATTTCCTCGGCGTTTTCCAGGTTTCCGCTTTCGCGTTTCCCTTTCCGGCGGTTCCGACTCTATCAGATCCTTTCGGGCCTGATTCCCAGTCAGCGGGGCTTGTCTTCCCGGCCCTTGGGCCGTTCCGACGTCCCAAACTTTAGCGGATCCTCTCGGCAGTTCCTAATCGGACCGCCGCGCCCCAAGCAAATTGAATTCGGGCACGCCGAATTCACCCGTTTGGGAGATCGTGCTGGTGGTTGGGGTGCCGCTTCTGCGGCGGAGGTGCTGCCGCAGAACCGTTACGGCCCCGTGGCAACTCGGAGAACTTTACGGATCCAGCAGGGTGGTGTCAACCATCCCTGTCAAGATCTTTTAATCGAGGTCGCTGAGCCGGCCGCCCGCGTCCGGCTGGGCGTGCTCCACGCGTCGTAGAAGACGCGTCAGGACCTCGCCGAGGACACCGCGCTCGTCGGCGGACAGGTCCTGGAGGAGGTCCTCCTCGAAGACCGTGGCGAGGCGCATGGCCTCCAGCCACTTCTCGCGCCCCTCGTCCGTGAGCTCCACGATCACGCGGACGCGGTTCGACTCGTCGCGCTCCCGGGTGACCAGACCCTCCGCGACCATCCGGTCGATTCGGTGGGTCATCGCGGCCGGGGTCAGGCCCAGCCGCTTGGCGAGGTCGCTGGGGCCCATCCGGTACGGCTCGCCGGACAGGACGAGGGCCTTGAGGACCTCCCACTCGGCGTTGCTGATGCCGAGGGTGGCGGTCTGGCGGCCGTAGGCGACGTTCATACGGCGGTTGAGGCGGCCGAGGGCCGCCACGATCTTCTCGACCTGGGGGTCGAGGTCCCGGAACTCGCGCTGGTAGGCGGCAATCTGTTCGTCGAGTGTCGGCTCGGTTGTCGGCGCGGTGAGGCCGGGGGTGTCGCCCATGTCCGAAGTATCGCACGGGCTCGCTTGGCGTTGAAGTCCTTGAAGCTGTACAGTTCAACATCTAACTTTAGCTTCGAAGTCTTCAGGTCTGCATCCATGCACGCCGAAGCTTCACGACCAAGGCAGGTGAAAGTGACCAGGGCGATGGGCGCAGCGATGCGCCGGATCCACGTGGGCAACGCACTCGGAGCGTTCGGGCTCGGCTTTACCGTCCCCTTCCTCTACGTCTATGTGGCGCAGGTACGGGGACTCGGCTCCATGACGGCGGGCCTCGTGCTCGCCGTCTTCGCCGTGGCCGCTCTCGTGGTGCTGCCGTTCGCCGGACGGGCCATCGTCCTGCGCGGCCCGCTGCCGGTCCTGCTCACCGCCCTGGTCACCGCCGCCTTCGGGGCGCTGAGCCTGGGGCTCGCGAGCAACGCCACGGCCGTACTGCTGTCGGCGGCGGCGCTCGGTGCGGGACAAGCGGTCATGCAGCCGGCGCTGGCGACGATGATCGTGGACTGCTCGACGGCGGACACACGCTCGCGCGCCTTCGCGACACAGTTCTTCCTGCAGAACCTCGGGCTCGGCGTGGGTGGCCTGATCGGCGGGCACATCGTCGACACGACCCGCGCGAGTTCGTTCACGCTGCTGTTCGCGATCGAGGCGGCGATGTTCCTGGTGCTGGTCGTGATCATGGCGACCGTGCGGGTGCCGCACGCGCCGCGGATCGAGGGGGACGCGCCGCAGGCCGAGGGCGGCAGCTGGAAGCAGCTGCTGGGCAACCGGGCCATGGTGCAGCTGTCCGTGCTGGGCTTCGTGCTGTTCTTCGCCTGCTACGGGCAGTTCGAGTCGGGGCTGTCGGCGTACGGCGTCGAGGCGGCCGGGATCTCGACCTCGGCGCTCGGTACGGCGATGGCGGCGAACACGGCGATGATCGTGGTGGCGCAGTTCGCGGTGCTGAAGTTCGTCGAGCGCCGCAAGCGGTCGCGGGTGATCGCGGCGGTGGGCCTCATCTGGGCCGTGGCGTGGCTGGCCGCCGGATACGCGGGGCTGGGACACGGCAGCCAGACGATGGCGACGGCGGCGTTCGTCTCGACGTACGCGCTGTTCGGACTCGGTGAGGCGATGCTGTCGCCGACGGTCGCGCCACTGGTCGCGGATCTCGCGCCGACGGGACTGGCCGGCCAGTACAACTCCGCCTTCGCCCTGGTGAAGCAGCTCGCGCTGGCCGTCGGTCCGGCGGTGGGCGGTCCGATGGGGGCCTCGCTGCACGGTCCGTACGTCGTGACGTTTCTGCTCTTCTCGCTCGGCATCACGTTCCTGGCGCTGCGGCTCGGGCGGCAGCTCAGCCCCGTACAGAACCAGCCGTGGCTGGCGAAGAGCCGGGTGGTGGCTCAGGGCGGGGCGGCACCCGCGGAGCCGGTACGGGCGAGCGCCTGACGGAGGCTCGTACGACGTTCGTACGACGGCTGTCACCACGTTTCACCGTGGCGGCAGCCGTCTCCTGTTTCTCAGGGAACACACCTGGGGCAGGGGGTCAGCCGGCGGTGCGGGGGAGGGCGAACTCGCACCAGACCGCCTTGCCTCCCCCGGGCGTACGCCGTGACCCCCAGCCGGAAGCGATCGTCGCGACGATCGCGATACCGCGGCCGGCCTCGTCGGCGGGCTCGGCGCGACGCCGACGCGGCAGATGGTCGTCGCCGTCGGTCACCTCGATGATGAGGCGGCGGTCGGTACGGCGCAGCCGAAGGCGCATCGGCGGGGTGCCGTGCTGGAGGGAGTTGGCGACCAGTTCGCTGGTGGCGAGGACGCCGAGGTCATGGAGGTCGGACGGGAAACGCCAACTCGTCAGTACGCCGGAGGCGAAGGCACGCGCGCGTGGAGCCGCTTCCACCCCGCCCAGCAGCTCCAAGGCCGCGTTGCGGAAGAGCTCGCCGTCGGGGCCCGTACGGGCGGGGTGCTGGAGGACGAGGACGGCCACGTCGTCGTCGTGGTCGGCGGTGACGCCCGCGGAGCGGACGAGGCGGTCGCAGACGACCTGGGGCGTGCCCGTCGCCCCCGCGAGGGCGCGCTCCAGGGACGCGATCCCCTCGTCGAGGTCCTCGTTGCGGCGCTCGACCAGGCCGTCGGTGTAGAGGACGGCCGTGGAGCCGGGGCCCAGCGGGACCGAGCCCGAGGCGTGCATCCAGCCGCCGGTGCCGAGCGGCGGTCCGGTGGGTTCGTCGGCGCGGATCACGGTGCCGTGCTCGTCGCGGACGAGGATCGGGAGGTGGCCCGCGGAGGCGTACACGAGCCGCCCCTCGTTGGGGTCGTGGACGGCGTACGCGCAGGTGGCGATCTGGTTGGCGTCGATCTCCGTGGCGAGTCCGTCGAGGAGTTGCAGGACCTCGTGCGGGGGCAGGTCGAGGCGGGCGTACGCGCGTACGGCGGTGCGCAGTTGGCCCATGACGGCCGCGGCCCGCACTCCGCGGCCCATCACGTCGCCGATGACGAGCGCGGTGCGGCCGCCGCCGAGGGTGATCACGTCGTACCAGTCGCCGCCGACCGCGGCCTCGGTGCCGCCGGGCTGGTAGGTGGCGGCGACGCGCAGGTCGTCGGGTTCTTCCAGCTCCTGGGGGAGCAGGGAGCGCTGGAGGGTGACGGCGGTCTCGCGCTGGCGGCGCTCGCTGGCGCGCAGTCGCTCGGCGGCCTCGGCGTGGTCGGTGACGTCGGTGGCGAAGACGAGTACGCCGCCGTCCTGGCCGTCCGGGGTGGCGTCGACGGGCGTGCAGGTGAAGGTGTACGAGCGACCGCCGGGGGCTTTGCGGGACTTGACCGTGCGCGGCTTGGCGCTGCGCAGCACCTGGTCGAGGAGCGGGAGCAGGCCGATCTCCGCGAGCTCGGGCAGCGCCTCACGTGCGGGTTCGCCGACGGGTCGGGCGCCGAAGGCCGCCACGTAGGCGTCGTTGACGTAGGCCACGCGGTGGTCGTGGCCGTGCACGAGGGCGACGAGGGCCGGGACGCGGTCGAGGACCTCGCGCACGGGCAGGTCGTCGACGGCGGGGACGGGCGGTGCGTCGTCGGTCAGCTGCTCGGCGCGGGCCGCGGGCACGGAGCCCTCGCCTCGACGGTCCGGGGAGGCCGTGTGTTCGGTCCGCGCCGCGGCGCGGCGCTGCGTTCCGGGGAGCCGGGCGCTCCAGCGGGTGAAGTTCACCGAATCCTTGCCTCGTGATTGTCGTCTCCGGTCGGCTCCGGAATCCGGCCGGGGGTCCGGCCCGCAGCCGGAGCCACTGGAGCGCTGCCTCCCTGATCGGAACCCGGGAAATGCGGCGCTGGGGAAGAAGCCTGTGGGTGCGAATGAGCGAACCGTCGGCCCGCCCAAGGTCGGGACCAGTCTGGCCGACCGGACCCACATCCGTCAGACGCCTGCCTGATCGGTGGAGTTCCTGCGTCCGGTCAGGACGACCCCTTCGGGTCGAGCTTCGGGTCGATGGGATGCTTTCCACCGGCCGCGAGTTCGAACTCCGCTCGAGGATGTTCGAGCGATCCGAGGGACACGATCTCCCTTTTGAAGAGCCCCGCCAAGGTCCATTCGGCGAGTACACGGGCCTTGCGGTTGAAGGTCGGCACCCTGCTCAGATGGTAGACGCGGTGCATGAACCAGGCAGGATAGCCCTTCAGCTTGCGCCCGTAGACGTGCGCGACACCCTTGTGCAGCCCGAGGGACGCCACCGAGCCGACGTACTTGTGGGAGTACGTCTCCAGGGGCTCCTCGCGCAGGGAGTGGGCGATGTTGTCGCCGAGGACCTTGGCCTGGCGTACCGCGTGCTGGGCGTTGGGCGCGGTCTCCTTGCCGGGCTCCCCGACGGTGACGTCGGGGACGGCGGCCGCGTCTCCCGCCGCCCACGCGTGCGGGGCGCCGTCGACGGTCAGTTCCGCGGTGCACTTGAGCCGGCCGCGCCCGTTGAGGGGGAGGTCGGTGGCGGCCAGGATCGGGTGCGGTTTCACGCCGGCGGTCCACACGACCGTGCGCGTGGGGAAGCGGGCGCCGTCGCTGAGGACGGCGATCCGGTCCGCGCAGGAGTCGAGACGGGTTTCGAGGCGTACGTCGATGTTGCGGCGGCGCAGCTGGGTGACCGTGTACTTGCCCATCTCCTCGCCGACCTCGGGGAGGATGCGGTTCGAGGCCTCGACGAGGATCCACTTCATGTCGTCGGCGTTGACGTTGTGGTAGTAGCGGGCGGCGTAGCGGGCCATGTCCTCGAGTTCGCCGAGCGCCTCCACACCCGCGTAACCGCCTCCCACGAAGACGAAGGTCAGGGCGGCGTCGCGGATCGCGGGGTCGCGGGTGGAGGAGGCGATGTCCATCTGCTCGATGACGTGGTTGCGCAGCCCGATGGCCTCCTCGATGGTCTTGAAGCCGATGGCGTAGTCGGCGAGTCCGGGGATCGGGAGGGCGCGTGAGACCGAGCCGGGGGCGAGGACGAGTTCGTCGTACGTGATCTGCTCGGTGCCCGCGCCCTCCTCGGCGGTGGCGAGCGTACTGAGCGTCGCGGTGCGCTTGGCGTGGTCGATGCTGTGGGCCTCGCCGACCACGATCCGGCACCGGTCGAGGACCCTGCGCAGCGGGACCACCACGTGACGCGGCGAGATCAGGCCCGCGGCGGCTTCGGGAAGGAACGGCTGATACGTCATATAGGGGTCGGGGGAGACGACGGTGATCTCGACCTCGCCCCGATTCAGTTCCGGCTTCAACTTTCGCTGGAGGCGCAGGGCGGTGTACATCCCGACGTAGCCGCCGCCGACGATGAGAATGCGCACAGGTTCCTTCACCATCCCATGACGCACCCCGCTCTTGAGTTTGTCCACAGGCTCGACAATTTGTGTGACCGACGGCCGGGGGCCCGAGGGGTTGCCCCGTTTGCCGGAGTGCGGGAAGAGTGCGCAGGTCAGAGGGGGTGATCGGGGGGTTCGGAGGGGGCGTAATCGGGAGGTAACCGACCCGTACTCCGATCGGGGGGCGCTCCGTGCGGAACCTGCCCCTTCTGAATTGACCCCCACTCAACTATGTTCGTGTGTCGACGGGGTGTAGGGGGATGCGCTCGACGAGTCCGCACGACGGGTTCGTGAATCAAGCTTGTTCCGCTCGCTCCGGCTTCCAATGGCGGGGAGAGTCTCCGGGGGGAGACGTCATTACCGGGGGAACGCTTATGCACATTCAGGATGCTCATTGGTCTTCCGCGTCTGCCATCGCGTCCGGTGGCACGGTCGGCGCGGCAACGGGCGGCAACGGCCGCGGTCCGGTGGACGGATCGCGGACGACGCCGCTACGGGTGGACGCACAGCGCAATCTGGAGCACGTACTGCGCGCGGCGCGCGAGGTCTTCGGCGAGCTGGGGTACGGCGCGCCGATGGAGGACGTGGCGCGGCGCGCCCGGGTCGGCGTCGGCACGGTGTACCGGCGCTTCCCGAGCAAGGACGTCCTGGTCCGTCGGATAGCCGAGGAGGAGACCTCCCGGCTGACCGACCAGGCGCGCGCGGCGCTCGGTCAGGAGGACGAGCCGTGGTCGGCGCTCTCGCGCTTCCTGCGTACGTCGGTGGCCTCGGGTGCCGGGCGGCTGCTGCCGCCGCAGGTGCTGCGGGTCGGCGTCGCGGAGGACGGGCCCTCGGCGGACGAGGCGCGGGTGCCGCAGCAGCGGTCCCAGCTCGCCCCCGAGCTCCGGCTCGTCGAGCAGCGGTCGGCGCCCGAGGAGGAGGCCATGGCCTCGGTGGCCGACGACGCCGGTGCGGCCGCGCTGCTCGACGTGGTGGGCCGGCTGGTGGATCGGGCGCGCGCGGCGGGCGAGCTGCGGACGGACGTGACCGTGGCGGACGTACTGCTGGTCATAGCCACGGCGGCGCCTTCGCTGCCGGATGCCGCCCAGCAGGCCGCGGCCTCGGCCCGGCTGCTGGACATCCTGCTGGAGGGGCTGCGCTCGCGGCCGGCGTGACGGCGGCCGGGGTGACGGATGTCCGGGGTGACGGATGTCCGAGGTGATGGAGTTCGGGGTCCGGGCATTCCGGCCGTGGCGCAACTGCCTTGTGGGGGGCGTTTATTGACTATTCCCCAAACGGGTGACCACTAGTGCTGTCGTGTGGCAAGTCCCCACGGACGAGTGGTTGGTCCGTGCGGTGGGGTCCCGTCCCTGAAGCGTGTGGCACTCTGTCCCGGTATTCGGGTCCGAGTGTGCAGGCGGGGGCTTTCCGCGATGAGCGTTGACGGGCGGGACGAGTCACTCGGTGACGGTGGCGCGGAGGCCGGCGGGTCGCCCTCGCGGCAGGTACCGAGCCAGGGCGGTCCGTCGGGCATCACCCCGGAACCCTCGGGTCCATCGGATGCTCCGGGCACTTCGGGTGCCCCGAGGGACGCCAGTGTTCCGGCGCAGCGCGACCGGTTCGACCGACGTGACGGTGTCCTGCCACCCCCGATCGAGCCGCCGCCCTCCGACGCCGATCTGATCGGGCGGATGCGGGCGGGCGACGACACGGCGTACGAGGAGTTGTACCGCCGTCACGCCGAAGCCGTCCGTCGCTACGCCCGCACCTGCTGCCGGGACGCGCACACCGCGGACGACCTCACCGCCGAGGTGTTCGCCCGCATGCTCCAGGCGGTCCGCCGCGGCCACGGCCCCCAGCACGCCGTACGCGCGTATCTGCTCACCACGGTCCGCCGCGTCGCAGCGAGCTGGACGAAGTCCGCGAAACGGGAACAACTGGTCGACGACTTCGCGGTGTTCGCCGCGCAGTCCTCCCGCACCTCCGAGGTGTCCGACGAGGAAACGCTGGACCTGGGCGCCGACGTACGGGCGATGCACGAGGCCGAGCAGTCGATGGCGATGCAGGCGTTCCGGTCGCTGCCGGAGCGCTGGCAGGCCGTGCTGTGGCACACGGAGGTCGAGGACGAGTCCCCGAGCGAGGTCGCCACGCTCTTCGGGCTCGACGCCAACGGCACCCGCGTCCTGGCCAGCCGCGCCCGCGAGGGCCTCAAGCAGGCCTACCTCCAGGCACACGTCAGCGCCACGCTCACCATGGACGAGGAGTGCGCGCGCTACGCCGACCGGCTCGGCGCCTACGCCCGCGGCGGCCTGCGCACCCGGGCCGAGCGCGGACTGCGCAAGCACCTGGAGGAGTGCGCCAAGTGTCGGCTGGCCGCGGGCCAGATCAAGGAAGTCGCCGGCGGGATCCCCGCGGTCGTGCCGGTCGCGGTCATCGGTTGGTTCGGTGCCGCCGGGTACGCGAAGGCCGTCGCGCTCATCGCCGGTGGCGCCGGAGCGGGCGCGGCCGGGGCGGCGGGCGCAACGGCGGCGACGAGCGGCGGCTCGGGCGGGACGGCGGGCGCGGCCGGGGCGGCGAGCGGCGGCTCGGGCGGGGCGGGCGCCGGGGGCGGCGCGGCGGCCTCGGAGGGGCTCGGCGCGCCGGTGAAGGCCGGTATCGCGGCGGGGGTCGTCGCGGTGGCAGCGGCGGCGGTGGCACTCGCCCTCGTCGGCAACGGCAGCCCGGCCAACAAGCCCGAGGCCAAGCCGCCGGCCACCTCACCGGTGGTCGAAGCCCCACAGCCACAGCCACGGCCGACGCCGACGCCGACTCCGTCGAGGAAGCCCGCGCCAGGGGCCCCGGTGGTGGCCTCCGCACCGAAGCCCAGCCCGACCCCGACTCCCCGGCCCGCCCCGAAGCCCACACCCGAGCCGTCACCCACACCCACCCCGACGCGGGCGAAGCCGAAGCCCACCCCCACATCCGCCCCCGCACCGGCCCCCACTCCGACACCCACCCCGCCGCCGCCTCCCGCACCGGTCGTCTACCAGTGGAACGAGTTGAAGTACGACGTCACCGGTGACCACACCAAGCCCGAGATGCGGCTCGGCGAGAGCAGTTGGGTGTGGCAGCGATGGGGGGTCTCGATCGCGGGTCAGCGGTACACCCACGGCGTGACCGTGCACGGCGAGTCCTCGGTCACCATCGACCTCAACCGCAGCTGCTCGGCGTACGACGCACTGGTCGGCGTGGACGACCTGACGCTGGGCCTCGGTCAGGTGAGCTTCTCCGTGTACGCCGACGGAGCGCGCCTGTGGCAGTCGCCTCTGGTCAAGGGCGGCGAACCCGCGATCCCCGTGCATGTGAACCTCACCGGCCGCAAAACGGTTCGGCTGGCCGTCGAACCGCACACGAGATTCGACGCGGTCGCCCTGGCGGACTGGGCGGAGTCCAAGTTCCAGTGCCAGTGAGGTGAACCACTCCCTCGCCCCGACCCGTGCACCTTGCTCGTACGCCCTACTCGTACTTCTTACTCGTACTCCTTCAGCGCCTCCGCGAGCTCCCGCAGGGCGTCGGCCTGGGTGAAGCCCGCCCCCGTCGTCCGCGCGGACTCATGACGGACGGGACCGAGAGCGGTACGCGCGGCGGTCTCCGTGCGCTCGGCCCCGGTGCGCTCCTGGGTGGGACGGGGGTGACCGCCGCGCCAGGAAGTACCCGCGGCGAGCAGACGGGCCGCTCGGGGATGGTCGCCGAGCTCGGACAACAAGCCCGCCGCACTCTCGACGAGGCTCGCCGTCACCACGTCGGCGCACCGCCCCGTCACCGCACCGGCCAACGCGTCGACCATCTTGCGCAGGCCGGGCTCCGGGCCGGACTCGGCGGCCGTCACGAGCGCCTCGACCCAGTTCAGCGCCGCCATGAACTGCGGCGGCGGGGTGCCGCGGGTGGTCATCTCGCACGCCTGCTCCCACTGTTCACGCGCGACGGCGACCTCGCCGTCGTCCAGGGCCAGCTGGGCGCGGAGCAGACGGACGAAGGCGCCGGAGTCCGTGACGCTGTACCGCTCGGCCGCGGCGCTCGCCTCGTCCAGGGCGGCCAGCGCCTGCGAGCGCTCGCCCGCGCGGTAGGCGAGCTCGGCCAGCCGCGCCATGAGGAAGGGCGTCTCGGCGTACGCGCCGACCTCGAAGGCCAGCCGCAGTGCCTCCTCGTACTCGCCCTTGGCCTCGTCGTAGAAACCGCGCGCCATGGCCGCCTCCCCCGCGGCGCTGCACACCTGGGCGCGCACCCAGCGGTCGCCCACCCGCCGACTGAGCACCCGCAGCTCCGCGAGGTCGTCGTCCACGCCCGGCATGCCGCCCGGGGCGTCGACGACCATGTGCGTACGGAACATCAGGGTGACGCCGATCTCCCACTCACCGCCGTACGCACGGCAGTTGGCGAGGGCCGCGTCCATCGACGGACGCACGTCGTGCCAACCGCTCAGGAAGAAGGCGGTCATCGGCCAGACGATGCCCGGCATGGTCGCCGCGTCCGGACCGCCCTTCTCGAAGAAGTCCCGCACCCGCAGGATGTACTCCGGAATCCACGGGTACTCACCCGCGTCCAACGGATCGATGTCCACCAGCATGAACAGGTGCAGCATGCGCGCCCGCATCCGCATGCCGTGCAGCGGATGGGACTCCTCGTGGTCCGGGGCGTCGAGGAAGGCGGCCAGCGGGTCGAAACGATCCAGTTCGGCGAAGGGGTCGCCGCCACCGCCGCCACCGCCGCGGCCCTCGCACCCGTCACCACCGCCACCACCGCCACCACCGTCGCCGCCCTCCCCGCCGTGCGTCCGGTTCGCCTCGGACCCGACGCGCCTCGCGTCGAGCGCCGCGCCCAGCCGCAGCAGGCGATCCGTCCATTCCCCGCCCTCACGGCGGAAGTTGCGCAGCCACCAGAACCAGCCCATGGCGAGGACGAGCGCACCGGCGTCCTCCTCCGCGCCGGCGACGATCGCGCGGTGCAGGGCCGCCCGGATGTTGTCGAGCTCGGTCTCCAGACGGTGGATCCAGGGCAGCTGCGCGGCGGAGCGCAGCAGTGGCTCGGCCTCCTCGACGAGGTCACGCACCCACGCGCGGTGGCGCCGCTCGGCCGCGGCGCGCAGCTCGGGGACTTCGGCGGCGCGCTCGGTGGCGTACTCGTGGATCGTCTCCAGCATGCGGTACCGCATGCCGCCGCCACCGTCCTCGTCGTACGGGACGGACGGGGTCGCGACGATCAGTGACTTGTCGACGAGCGCACCGACAAGATCGGCCACGCCACCGGCGACCGGCCCGGCGAGGGAACCAGCGACGGAACCGGTGAGGGAACCGGTGCAGACGGCTTCGGCGGCCGCGAGGTCCCAGCCGCCCGCGAAGACGGACGCCTCGCACAGCACGGCCCGCTCCCGTTCGTCGAGCAGGTCCCAGGACCAGTCGACGACCGCGCGCAGGGTCTGCTGGCGGGGCAGCGCCGTGCGGCTTCCGGAGGTGAGCAGCCGGAAGCGGTCGTCGAGCCGGTCGGCGATCTGGCGGGGTGACAGCAGCCGCAGGCGCGCGGCGGCCAGCTCGATGGCCAGGGGCAGGCCGTCGAGCCGCCGGCAGATCTCGTCCACCGCCTCGGAGTCGTGGAGCGCGGCGCCGGCGTCGGGACGTACGGCCGACGCGCGCTCCATGAACAGACGGCGCGCGGGGTCGGGCGGCAGGGGCTCGACCGGGCGCACCAACTCACCGGGGACACCGAGGGGTTCACGGCTGGTGGCGAGGATGGTGAGCCCCGGGCAGCGGGTGAGCAGGGTTTCGGCGAGCTCGGCTGCCGCGCCGATGACGTGCTCGCAGTTGTCGAGGATCAGGAGCTGGCTGCGCGGGGCGCAGTACTCGACGAGCAGGCCGAGCGGGTCGTCCTGGCCGACCATCGCCATCTCGTGGGTCATCAAGACGGTCTCGCGCAGACCGAGGGCGCTGACCACCGCGCCCGGGACCGCCTCGGGCCGGTCGAGCGGGGCCAGCTCGACCAGCCAGGCCTGCGGGAGCCCGGCGGCGGCTTCCTCGGCGAGGCGGGTCTTTCCCGAACCGCCCGGTCCGGTCAGCGTGACCAGGCGTGCCCTCTGCACATCCGAACGGATCGCGTCGAGTTCGGGTTCCCGGCCGACGAAGGAGTTCAGGCGGGGGCGGAGGTTGCCGGTGCGTTCGGGGTCCAGGCGGGGGTCGGGGCCGGGGAGGTGTCCGCCCTCGGCCGGACGCGGAGTCTGTCGCTCTTCGAAGGAGCCGACGCGACGCCCTCGCCCCGTGCCCGCCCCCGCCCCGTCCTCTTCCCGCCGTACGCGATGGTCGGCGTCCACGGGTATGGGCCCCGGCCCGCCCGCTCCCGCCGGGTCGAGCAACTCCGTGTGCAGCCTCCGCAGTTCCCGGCCGGGATCCGCACCCAGACCCTCCTGGAGGGCGCGGCGCACCCCTTCGTACGCGGCCAGCGCGTCCGCTCCCCGGCCCGCGTCGCGCAGGGCGCGGATGTGCAGGACGTGCAGGGCCTCGTCGTACGGGTGGGCGGTTGTCAGCTCCTTCAACTCCGGTACGACGTCGGGGGCGCGGCCCAGTCGCAGGTCCGCGTCGATGCGGGTGCGCGTCGCCTGCAGGCGGAGCGCGTCCAGGCGGGTGGCGGCGTCTCGGTCGGGGAGGTCCGCGAGGGCCGGGCCGTGCCACAGGGCGAGGGCGTCGCGCAGGGTGTGGGCGGCGGTGGACGCGTCGCCGCGATCGAGGGCGGCCTTGCCGTCCCGTACCTGCCGCTCGAAGACGAACAGGTCCACGTCGTCCCTCGTGGCCCGCAATCGGTAGCCGCCCGCCTCCGAGGCGACCGCGTCCTTGCCGATCGCTCGGCGCAGGCGGCCGACCAGGGCCTGCAGCGCCGCCGGGGCGTCCAGTGGGGGGTCGTCCGCCCATACCTCGTCGATCAGGGTCTGGGGGGTGGTCGTGCGGTCCGTTCGTCGGGCGAGCGCCGTGAGCAGGGCGCGTACCCGGGGGCCGCCCAGCGCGACCGGGGCACCCTGTTCATCCTCCGCCTGGGCGACCCCCAGGATTCTGTACCGCACCCGCCTATTCTCACCTCGCCCGGTGCGCAGAGCCGAGGCTTTCCCCGGCGGGCCTCCGCTCCGGCCCACACCCGGTTTCTCCGCCCCCGCCGCCCCTACCCGTCCCATCCTCAACCTGGGGGCTCCGCCCCCAGACCCCCGGGTGAGTTCGCCGGCTGCGGGCCGGTGGGGGCCGATCGCGCAGTTCCCCGCGCCCCTGGGGGGCCGGGGCTGCGCCCCAGGCCCCCCATCGGCCCCATCGGCCCCACCGGCCCGCAGCCGTCCGCGCGCGGGAGGGGCCGTGCCGGTGCGTCGTAAGCCCGTCGCTTACGTTCGGGTCTGGAAGCGGCTCCTTGTAGGGCAAGGCCTGATCCGGCGGCGACGGGCTCGACGTACCGGCGCGGCCCCGACCCACCGACGACGCAGAGACGACCCAGAGCCGGCCGGCCGGCCAGCCGCTAGCCCCGCCCCCCGGCCCCCGCCCCCAACGCCCGCCCCTGCGGCACGATCCCCGCGGGTACGGCCCGTTGGCGGGCGGGCGTGCCCGTCCAGCACGTGCCGCGGCGGGCCAGCAGGCGGCGCAGCCACAGTTCCAGGGAGACCAGATCCGCCAGCCCGTCCAGCGGCAGCGGCTCCCCCGCCGCGGCCGCCCGCAGCGCCTTGCGGACGACCCGTGCCTCGACAAGCCCCGCCTGCGCCAGCAGAGGAGTGTCGAACAAAGCGATCAGGGAATCCGCGGCCACCCGCAACCCCGTCCGCGCGGCCGCCGCCGAGGACGCGTGCGAGGGCGCGCCCCAGCCGGGCGGCAGGTCGGCCACCCCTGCGCCCTCCAGGACGGTCCGGAGGATCGCGGCACGCGCCCCGGGCTGGACCCGCAGCGCCTCAGGCAACTCCCGGCACGCGCGGACGACCTGGTTGTCCAGGAACGGCGCGTGCAGCCGCTGGAAGCGGATCTCGGCGGCCTGTTCCAGGACGCGGAGATCGGCGGCGTGGCGTGCGAGCGCCGCCCGGGCGCGGAAGTCACCGGGCCGCTGCCCGGGACCGACCGCCCCCGTCCGACCTGCGGCTCCTTGTAGGCGAACCGATACTTCAGCCAGCGCCTCACCGGTCAGCCAACGCGCCGCGGGACCAGGCCTGGCCCAGGTGAGCGCAGCGAGTGACGCACCCACCGCGCCTCCCGGTTCGTCGAAGCGCCGGTGCAGCAGCCGGTCGGCGAGAACGTCGACGCCGGTCCGGTACGGCGTACGGGCGAGCTTGCGCGCGGCGCCGTACACGCGCGCGGGAACCATGACGGAACCGTCCGCCTTCGCCAACGCGGCGACGGGCCGGACCAGATGGCGTCTCTTGCGGTCCATCAGCAGGTCGGCCAGCCGCGCGGGGTGCGCGTCCAGGACCTGCCTGGCCCCGTACCCCGTGAAGTGGTCCGCGCTGCCGGAGGACAGCCGCGCACGGTGCCGCGCCGCCGTCACCAGCGACGGCCCCGGCTCGTCCGTCAGCGGCCCCTCCAGGTCGGCGTACGGAAGCGTCTCCTCGCCCCCGGCGACGACCACGTGGTGCAGCCGGGGGTTCGCGGCGAGCGTCCCGGCCCGCTCCACCTCGGCCTCCCGTCCGCGCACGGCGAGGTCGTTGAAGGTGACGGCGAGGAGCCGCTCACCGGCGCCCGTGCCGTGCCCGAGGACCGTGCCGGGCGCCCCCGGCAGCCCCGCCGCGAGCAGGGCCAGCGTCCCGGAGGCGGGCCCTCCGGAGAGGTCGGCCCCGATTCCCGGTACGGGCATCCCGCGCGCGGCACGCCGCTCCGCGGGCCCCATCCCGGGTACGGGCCCGGGGTCGATGTCGGTCCCGGGTACGTGCCGGGGAGCGGCGAGTCGCGCGCGTACGGCCTCCACCAGGGCGTCCCGGACACCGTCCACCGCGCTGTCGGGGTCCGCGGTGGGCGCGGCGACGGCGAGGGAGGCGACGGGCTCGTAGCCGGCGACCTCGCGGGCACCCGCGCGCATGATCAGCGCGTGCCCCGGCGGAATGCGTCGCACGCCTTCGTACGGGGTCGAGTCGTGGACCGCGGCCGGTACGTCCGGGGCGGCGAGCAGGGCCGCCAGGTGCCCGAAGTCGAGGTTGGCCTCGATGAGGTCGGCCAGCGGCAGGGCGGCGGTCGCGTAGGCCGTACCGCCGGCCCAGGGGGTGTGGAAGACGGGCCGCGCGCCCGCGAGGTCGCCCGCGACGGTGGTGCGGCGGCCGACCTGGACGACGGCGGTGTAGCTGCCGGACCAGGCGGTGAGGTGGCGCAGCGCGCCGCCGCGCGCGGCGAAGAGGCCGACCTTGAGTTCCTCGTCGCTCGCCCCGCAGGTGCCGAGGACGGCGATCCGGTTCTGCGCGTCGGCCTTGATGACGCGGACCTCGTCGGGGCGCCAGTCGCCGACCGCCCAGAGCGGATCGGGGTCGCCCCACAGGAGTTGGGAGCCCACCGGGTGCACGGTCTCGCCGTCGCTTCCGGTGGCGCCCGCCAGGCCGATCTCGGGCGCTCTGGTGGCGGTACTGCTCCACCCCACCAACCACCGCATCGACGCCTCCACAGGCTGTGGACAACCAGTGCACCGTACGAACTCGGCTCCATGCTGCCACGAAGACCGCGTACGGGAGGGCCCCTGGAGCGGCTTGCGCCCCCTGGAATGCGCCCCCGCGAATACGTTCGCGCCGTTGGGAGGCCGCTGCAAAGCCGATCCGAAGCAGATGCGAACACCCGCCCGAGGCAAGGCGATCACGACGGATTCACTGGGAACGACGAGTGGGCGGGGGTGGATCGGCGACGCGAATGCGCCCCCGGTACGCTCCCCGAAAGCACCTCATGCGCCCTCAAGTGACGTGGTAGGAGCGCTATTTGCCCGCAAAGGCCACCGTCGATTTTCGGCCAAATCGGCTGCGGGCGGACAGGCGTGCACACGCTCCGTACAGGCCCAGCGCACCGCTCCGGCAACGCACAGTCCGGGAGGCGGAGTTCGCCTCCCGGACCGGTCCGCCGCCCGCGGGGATGTAGGCGGCGGTGTCCCCCAGCCCACTGGATCCAGTACAGCGGGCCGACCCACGCACGATCCATGGAAGCGCTCCCCCGGTGGCCGGAGAAGAGCGCACGGACGGGCGCACAGCCACACAGCGGGAGCACGATGCAACCGTCCGTACTTCCGTACGGACCACAATCCCGCCATCCGGAACAACGCCCCTTAACGCTTGGGATGCGGCGAACTACGCTGGGTTTACGAATGCCGCATGGTTATGCCAGCGCGGCAGCCGTCTGTGTCGAGGGGTGGCGCATGTCCAGGGAGCAACGCGGGCCGAACGAAAAACTCGGCGCCGTTCTCGCCCTCGCGGGAATCAGCAATGCAGGACTCGCGCGGCGCGTCAACGATCTTGGCGCTCAACGCGGGTTGACTCTTCGCTACGACAAGACGTCGGTGGCGCGCTGGGTGTCGAAGGGAATGGTGCCGCAGGGTGCGGCGCCGCATCTCATCGCGGCCGCCATCGGTCAGAAGCTCGGCCGCCCGGTGCCGCTCCACGAGATCGGCCTGGCGGACGCGGATCCCGCGCCCGAAGTGGGCCTCGCCTTCCCCCGTGACGTCGGGCAGGCGGTGCGGTCCGCCACCGAGCTGTACCGCCTCGACCTCGCCGGCCGCCGGGCCGGCGGTGGCGGCATCTGGCAGTCCCTGGCGGGATCCTTCGCAGTGAGCGCTTACGCGACTCCCGCCTCACGGTGGCTGATAACCCCGGCCGACAGTTCGGTGGCGCGGGACGTGAACCCTTCCGAGGGCTCCGGGGCACCACTGAAAGTCGGCCACAGCGATGTGCAGAAGCTCCGCGAGGCAGCAGAGGACGCCAGGCGCTGGGACTCCAAGTACGGAGGTGGCGACTGGCGTTCGTCGATGGTGCCGGAATGTCTGCGGGTCGAGGCGGCACCGCTGTTGCTCGGCGCCTACTCCGACGAGGTGGGCAGAGCCCTGTTCGGGGCGAGTGCCGAGCTGACCCGGCTGGCGGGCTGGATGGCCTTCGACACGGGCCAGCAGGAGGCCGCCCAGCGCTACTACATCCAGGCCCTGCGCCTAGCCCGAGCCGCCGCCGACGTCCCTCTGGGCGGCTATGTACTGGCCTCGATGTCCCTCCAGGCGACCTACCGCGGCTTCGGCGACGAGGGCGTCGACCTCGCCCAGGCAGCCCTCGAGCGCAACCGGGGGCTCGCCACCGCCCGCACCATGAGCTTCTTCCGTCTCGTCGAGGCACGCGCCCACGCGCGCGCGGGTGACGCCCAGGCGGCCGGCGGGGCCCTGAAGGCCGCCGAGGGCTGGCTGGAGCGGGCCCGGGACGGCGACCACGACCCGAGCTGGCTCGGCTTCTACTCGTACGACCGTTTCGCGGCCGACGCGGCCGAGTGCTACCGCGATCTGAAGGCGCCGCGTCAGGTGCGCCGCTTCACCGAGCAGGCACTGTCGAAGCCGACGGAGGAGTTCGTACGCTCCCACGGTCTGCGACTGGTGGTGTCGGCGGTCGCCGAGCTCGAGTCGGGCAATCTCGACGCGGCATGCGAGCAGGGCGTACGGGCGGTGGAGGTCGCCGGGCGGATCTCCTCCGCGCGCACGACGGAGTACGTGAAGGACCTTCTGCACCGTCTGGAGCCCTACGGCGACGAACCGCGTGTGGTGGAGCTGAGGGAGCGGGCACGGCCGCTGCTGATGGCCCCGGCCTAGGGGTGGGTGCCTTCGCGTCTGCCGGGTTGCCGTGGTCTTGCGGCTGCGGGTTGTCCGGGGCCGGTCGCGCCCACGCGGCGGAGCCGCACAATGACGCGGCCCCGCGCTCCTTCGGGGGCGCGGCCCACTTCTTGGGTTTGAAGGCGTTGTCAGTGGCGCAGTGCACTCTTGAAGCCGGGAGGTGGAACAGGTGCGGGTCGCTTACGACTGCGATGTGCTGGTGATCGGCGGCGGGATCGTCGGCCTGGCGACGGCGTATGCGATCACGCGCGCCGCGCCGGGCACGCGGGTGACGGTGCTGGAGAAGGAGCCGGGCCCCGCCCGGCATCAGACGGGACGCAACAGCGGGGTGATCCACAGCGGGATCTACTACCGGCCCGGCTCGCTGAAGGCGCGGTACGCCGTGCGGGGCGCCGCCGAGATGGTGAAGTTCTGCGCGGAGTACGACATCGCGCACGCCGTCACCGGAAAGCTGATCGTCGCCACGGACAAGGCCGAGCTGCCCCGTCTGCACGGGCTCGTGCAGCGCGGCCGGGAGAACGGGATTCCGGTGCGGGAGCTGGGCCCCACCCAGATAGCGGAGTACGAGCCGCAGGTGCGCGGGCTCGCCGCGATCCACGTCGGCACGACGGGGGTGTGCGACTTCGTCGCCGTGGCCCGGCAGCTCGCCGAGTCCTCCGGGGCGGAGATCCGGTACGGGGCGCAGGTCGTCCGCATCGACCGCCGACCCGCGCTCGGCGTCGCCGTCCGCACGGAGGACGGGGCGGTCGTGCGGGGACGGGTGCTGGTCAACTGCGCCGGGCTGCACTGCGACGAGATCGCGCGCCTCGCCGGGGACGAGCCCGGCATGCGGATCATCCCCTTCCGCGGGGAGTACTACTCCCTGGCGCGTCCCGAGCTGGTCCACGGCCTGGTCTACCCGGTCCCCGACCCCGCCTTCCCCTTCCTCGGCGTGCACCTCACCCGGGGGATCGACGGAGACGTCCACATCGGGCCCAACGCGGTGCCCGCGCTCGCCCGGGAGGGGTACGGGTGGGGGGTCGTCCGGCCCCGCGAGGTGGGCGTGGCCGTGGCGTGGCCCGGTTCCTGGCGGATGGCGCGGCGGCACTGGCGGTACGGGGCGGGGGAGCTGCGGCGGTCGCTGTCCAAGGCGGCGTTCACCGGGGCGGTGCGGCGGCTGCTGCCCGCGGTGACGCCGGACGACCTGCTCCCGGCCTCGGCAGGTGTCCGGGCCCAGGCCGTCCTGCGGGACGGCACCCTGGTGGACGACTTCCTCATCGAGGAGGGCCCGCGCACCGTGCACGTCCTGAACGCGCCGTCTCCCGCCGCCACGGCGTCGCTCCCGATCGGCCGCGAGGTCGCGCGCAGGGCGCTGGGGGTGCTGGCGGGCACGTGACGGGTGACCGACCTGAGTTTCTCGCCCCGCCGCCCCTACCCGTCCCATCCCCAGGGGCTCCGCCCCCAGACCCCCGGGTGGGTTTGTCGACTGCGGGCCGGTGGGAGCTGGTCGCGCAGTTCCCCGCGCCCCTGGGGGGCCGGGGCTGCGCCCCGGTGCCCCATCGGCCTGACGGCCTCGTCCTCAGACGCCGGACGGGCTGAAAGATGCGCGCCAGCGCTCTTGGGGGCGCGGGGAACCGCGCGACCAGCCCCCACGCGCCCGCGGCGGCGGGAGAGTGCTCTCGGGGGCGCCGTAAAATCGTCCTCACTGTGTCTGACTCCATTGACTCCCCCGAAGAGCCCCGGTCCAGCTCCGTCGCCGGAGGTGAGCCCCATCGGCATGTCCGGGCCAAGGGGGAGCCCCGGTTCCCCGACGGTCCGAAGGCCGACCCCGCCGGATCGCACTTCGAGCGGCGGATCCGGAGTTTCCAGCCGCGGCGCAGCCGGGTCACCACGGGGCAGGCGGACGCGTTGCAGCGGCTGTGGCCCAAGTGGGGGCTCGACATCGACGGGCAGCGGGTGATCGATCTCGCGGAGTTGTTCGGGGGCGAGCGGCCCGTCGTGCTGGAGATCGGGTTCGGGATGGGCGAGGCCACCGCGCGGATGGCGGCGGAGGACCCGGAGACGGGGATCCTCGCCGTCGACGTGCACACGCCGGGGCAGGGCAACCTGCTCAACCTCGCGGACCAGAACGGACTCACCAATATCCGCGTCGGCAACGGTGACGCGATCATTCTGCTCAGGGAGATGCTCACGCCGGACTCCCTGAGCGGGCTGCGCGTGTACTTTCCCGATCCCTGGCCCAAGAAGCGGCACCACAAGCGGCGGCTGATCCAGCCGGAGTTCCTCAGCCTCGCGGCGACCCGCCTCAGGCCCGGCGCCCTCGTGCACTGCGCGACCGACTGGGAGCCGTACGCCGAGCAGATGCTGGAAGTGCTGAGCGCGCACCCGGACTTCGAGAACACCCGGCCGGACGGCGGTTACGCGCCTCGTCCGGACTTCCGGCCACTGACCCGTTTCGAGGGGCAGGGACTGGAGAAGGGTCATGTGGTGAACGACCTCCTGTTCCGGCGCGTACAGCACCGAGACCAGGACACATCCGGCGACTGAAGGCCCGCGGACGAACACCACCAGGCGCCGTCGCGGGCAGCGCCCCTCCCTCGTTAGGGTCAATGCCGTGGCCACCTTCCCCCCGTACCCGACGTATCCCGGCGGTCCCACCGGTGGGCCGGCCGACGGTGCACTGCGGCACGCGCACTGGTGGCAGCGGAAGTGGGTGCGCTACGGCGCGCTGATCACCCTGCTCGCGCTCTCCGGCCTCGTCATCCTGGCCCTGGTCCGCCAACAGACCGGCACCGAGGGCTTCCTGGTCGGGCTCGGCCTCGCCGTGCTGCCCGTGCCGCTCCTCGTCGCCGCGTTCCGCTGGCTTGACCGGGTGGAGCCCGGCCCCTGGCGCAACCTGCTCTTCGCCTTCGCGTGGGGCGCCTGCGCGGCGGCGCTGATAGCGATCGTCGCCAACAGTTTCGCGACCAGATGGATAGCGACCGCCACCGCCGACCCGTCCAGCGCCGACACCCTCGGCGCGACCGTCATAGCGCCGATCGTGGAGGAGTCCGCGAAGGCCGCCGCCGTGCTCCTGGTCTTCCTCTTCCGCCGCCGGGACTTCACGGGAATCGTCGACGGAGTCGTCATAGCCGGAGTCACCGCGACCGGTTTCGCCTTCACCGAGAACATCCTCTATCTCGGCACCGCCTTCGGCACGGACCAGCTCAACGGCGACCACGGCCTGGCCTCCGTCACCGCCGCGACCTTCTTCGTCCGCGTCGTGATGTCGCCCTTCGCGCACCCCCTGTTCACCGTGCTCACCGGCATCGGCTTCGGCACCGCGGCGTTGTCCGCCGAGCGCCAGCATGTGCGCCGCGTCCTGCTGCCCCTGACCGGACTGCTGCTCGCGATGGGCATGCACTCCATGTGGAACGGCTCGTCGAACTTCGGGGAGTACGGCTTCTACGCGGTGTACGGGGCGTTCATGGTGCCCGCGTTCGGTCTGCTCACCTTCCTCGTCATCTGGACGCGGCAGCGGGAGCTGAAGACCGTACGGACCGAACTTCCGGCGTACGCGGCGGCCGGGTGGCTCACCCCGCCCGAGCCGTACGCGCTCGGCTCGATGCGGGCGCGGCGGCTGGCCCGCGACTACGCGGCCCACCACTTCGGCAGGGCGGCGGCGCGCTCGGTCGCGCAGTACGAGGCGTACGCGACCTCGCTGGCGTTTCTGCGGCACCGGGGGCGCAGTGGTCGCGCCAACGCCGACTTCGTCGTACGGGAGGGGGAGTTGCTGCACGAGCTGTGGCGCCGCCGGGAGGTCGCCCGCCCCTCCCTCGCGTACGCGGCCCACGCGGCGGCCCCTGCCGTACCGGTGCCGCCGCAGCTGCCGCCGCCGTGGCCCGGCTACGGCTACGCGCCGGTGCCCGGCCAGGTGAACCCCGCGGGCGCGCCCCCGTACCCCGCCGGTGCGACGACCCCGTATCCCGCCCCGGCGACGCCGTACCCCGCGTACAACCCCTACCAGTCGTAGGCCTCAGGCGGACGCTTCCGTCAGCCTGGCCACCTCCGCGTCCGTCAGTGTCAGGTCGGCGACCGCCAGCAGGGCCGGCAGCTGCTCGACCGTCCGTGCGGAGGCGATGGGCGCCGCGACCGTCGGCCGGGCGGCGAGCCAGGCGAGGGCGACCGTGGCGACCTCGGCGTCATGGGCCCCGGCGACCTCGTCGAGGGCGGCCAGGACGCGGATGCCGCGCTCGGTGTCGAGGTGCTTGCCCGCGCCCTCGGCACGCGCGGAGTCGACCGTCGTACCCGGGCGGTACTTGCCGGTGAGGAATCCGGACGCGAGCGCGAAGTACGGGACGGCGGCCAGGCCGGTCCGGGAGGCGACCTCCTGGAGCGGGCCCTCGTAGGTGTCGCGCGAGACGAGGTTGTAGTGGGGCTGGAGGGCGACGTAGCGCGCGAGGCCCTCGCGGTCGGAGAACTCCACGGACTCCGCGAGCCGCTCGGCGGAGATGTTGGAGGCGGCGATCTCCCGGACCTTGCCGGCCCGGACCAGTTCGTCGAGCGCGCCGATGATCTCCTCGACCGGCACCGAGGTGTCGTCGAAGTGGGTGTAGTAGAGGTCGATGTAGTCCGTGCCGAGGCGGCGCAGCGAGGCGTCGGCGGCGGCCTTGATGTTCGCCGGGGACAGGCCCTTGTACTCGGGGTGGGTACTGACCTTGGTGGCGAGGACGACGTCGGAGCGGTTGCCCCGCGCGGCGAACCACTTGCCGATGATCGTCTCCGACTCACCGCCCGTGTGGCCGGCGATCCACGCGGAGTAGCCGTCGGCGGTGTCGACGAAGTTGCCGCCCCCGGCCGTGTACGCGTCGAGCACGGCGAAGGACTGCGCCTCGTCGGCGGTCCAGCCGAAGACGTTGCCGCCGAGGGAGAGCGGGAAGACCTCGAGGTCGGAGGAGCCGAGCTTGCGTAGAGAAGTCATGCCTTATTTCAACAGCCGTACCGGATTGCCATATTCCGTATACGGCCCCTGGGAACGATCAGGGGTTCAGGCCCTTGCTCTGCAGCCACGCCATCGGGTCGATCGCGCTGCCGCCGCCCGGGTGAACCTCCAGGTGGAGATGCGGCCCGGTCACGTTGCCGGTCGCGCCCACGCGCCCGATGACGTCACCGGTGGCCACCTTCTGTCCCACGCTGACGCTGATGGAGGACTGGTGGCAGAACCACAGCTCCGTGCCGTCGTCGAGGGTGAGGATGGTGCGGTAGCCGTACGAGCCGGCCCAGCCCGCCTCCGTGATCGTGCCGCTGTGGATGGCCTTGATCAGCGTGCCGGTGGGGGCCGCGAAGTCGAGGCCGGTGTGGTAGCCGGAGGACCACATGGAACCGGCGTCGCCGAAGCGGGAGGTCAGGGTGTACGAGGAGGTCGGCAGCGAGAAGCTCTTGGCGAGCTCGGCGAGGCGCGCGGCCTCGGCCTTCTGCTTGGCGTCCTCGTCCGCCTTCTTCTTCGCGGCGGCGACCTTGGCCTCGGCGTCGTCCTTCTGCTTGGCGGCCAGCGCGACCGCCTTCTTCGCGGCGGCGGACTCGGCGGCGGCCTGGGCCGCCTTGTCGATCTGGTCCTGCTGCGACTCGGCCTGCTGGATGATGCGGGCGCGCAGCGCCTCGCCCGCATCCGTGTTGCCCTGCGCGGCGTCAGCGCTGGTCACACCGGCGCTGGTGAGCGGGGTGGCGGAGCCCTTCGGCGTGCTGGAACCGCCGTCGGATATCAGCGCCTTGGCCGATGCGGTGACCGAGGAGAAGTCGGGCAGCGAGATGGAGACCGGCGGCTTGCCGGGCGCCGCGGTGGCCATGCCGCCCGCGCCGACGGCGGCGATGACGCCGACGCCCAGGACCGTGGAGCTGCGGGCGAGTCCTCCGCCGCGCTGCTTGGAGACGCGGTGCCGGCCGCGGAGGGGACGGATGGAATCCTCGGTGGGGTTCCACTCCTCCCAGGGGCCCTCGTCCTTGCCGTAGGCGTAGCCGAAAGTCTGGGTGTCGTTCGGCGGGAACGAAGTGGGCTGGGCAGGCCGGTTGGACGCCACGTGGGCGTGCTCCTTTCCTTCCTTCTCGCCTACCGGGTTAGCTGACGGGTTCGGAGCAGGAAGGTCTCCTACGCGCGTCAACCCACGGTGTCTCCACCGTGAAAGACGCTCGATTCACCCCAAGTTGGTGGTTCCCCGGTTCCCTTGCGGGATTCGGCGCGTGCGCACGGAGCCGACTCTTGTGACGGCTGGGACGACCGCGCTGCGTTATCGAACGTTAATAGACGCGGGTACCGGATTCCAAGCTGTTCGTACTGATCATTAACCACTTTTGGCCGGGACTTACCGCCCATGACCGACGGAAATCGGGCGAGTTGGCCGCGCCTCCCTACCTGGCGGTTATTTGACGGTGTGTCAGTTGTTATGCGGAGGGGCATCGACCGATCACCCCTCGTGACATCGATCAAGAACGCGCCCTTCCGTGGCTACGGCCGCCGTACGGCGAGCAGTGCCATGTCGTCCGTCAGGGCGCCGCCCGTGTGCCGTCGGACCTCCTCGACGAGCGTGGCCAGCAGGGCGTCGGGTCCGGGGAAGGTCCGTCCGGCCAGGCGCGCGGCCGGATCGTAGAAGCGCCCCTGCGCGTCGCGGGCCTCGGACAGGCCGTCCGTGTGGAAGAGGAGCGTGGCCCCGTGCGGGAACTCCGTCTCCTCGGCACGGTCCGGCCAGCTGCCCAACTCGCCCATGCCGAGCGGCAGTGCGGGGTTCGCGGCGACGAGCGTGACCAGCGTTCCGTCCGCGTGCAGCAGCAACGGCGGCGGGTGGCCGCGGTTGACGATCCTGACGAGGCCGCCCTCGTGCGTGATCTCCGCGAGGACGGCGGTGGTGAACCCCTCGAAGGCGTCGAGGCCCTCGCGCCGGGTGCCCTCGCGGGCCAGCGCCCGCTCCAGCCGCTGCGCGACCGCCTCCGGCGTGGCCTCCTGCTCGGCCGCCTCCCGGAACGCCCCGATGACCACCGCGACGGCGGCCACCGCGTCCATGCCCTTCCCGCGTACGTCGCCCACCACCAGCCGTACGCCGTGCGGGGAGTCCTGCACCGCGTACAGGTCGCCGCCGATGAACGCGCCCGCCTGCGCGGCCTCGTAGCGCGCCGCGACGTCGAGGCCGCCGATCCGCTGGTCGGGTTCCGGCAGGACGGCACGCTGGGCCGCCTCGGCGATCTGGTGGGCCGAGGCGAGTCGTTCGTCGGTGCGGCGGACGAGGATGTTGATGAGCACGGCCAGCACGCCGACGGTCGCCACGGTGGCGACCTCCGTGAGCGCGTCCACCTTGAAGACGATGCCGAGCCGGATGTGGATCGTGAGCACCGCGACGAGCGCCGCGATGCCGGTGAGCACGGTGCCGCGCAGCGAGAAGAGCGGGGCGGCCACGAGCGGCGCGGCCGTGAAGAGGGGGCCCGCGGTGAAGGCCATCGGGGTGAAGTAGTCGTAGAACGCGCCGACCAGGATGAGCAGCGCGGGCAGCACCCGGACGAGGCTGCGCGCGCAGGAGATCCGGCGCCGGTCCGCCTCGGCCGGGCTGGGCACCGGTTCGTCCCCCAGCCCCGGATCGGGCACGGGGTCCCCGGGCAACCGCCCACCGGACCGGTCGTACCGCTCGTCACTCGGCTTCTCGTACGGCTCGCCGTACGGCTCCTCGGCCCGCTGCGCGCCTCCTTGCTGCTGCCCCACCCGTCCAGACTTCCCGGCTCGGGGGCGGGCGGCGAGCGGGGAGGGGCCGACCGGGGGACACGTCAGTCGGAGGCCGACCACCGGACGCCGCCGGCTCCGCCGCGCTCGTGGTGGTACCCGGCCGGGGCGACGACGCTCCCGCCGTCCGGCACGAGGTCGTGACCGTCGTGACAGGCCCCGAGGAACAGCGCGCACACGGCGAGCAGCAGCGCGAGCGCCGGCGCGCGTCGGACCAGCCAGCGATGACGACTCATAGTGAGCGGAAGACTACAGAAAGTCGGGTCGACAGGGAAAACCGGGGCGGGACGGCGAACGGGAACGCCGGGCGGCAGGAAAACGGGGACGGTGAACGGGAAAAACCAAGGGCCGGAACTCGTTTCCGAGTTCCGGCCCTTGGCCTTCAGTAGCGGGGACAGGATTTGAACCTGCGACCTCTGGGTTATGAGCCCAGCGAGCTACCGAGCTGCTCCACCCCGCGTCGTTGAAATTAGTGTACGCCATCCGCGGGGCCCGATTCACCAGGCTTTTCGCGGACGACCGCGAGGCCGCCCCTAGCCGGCCGCGAGAAGGTGACGATTGGGCGCCACGGCCCGCTCCTCGAACTCCGGCAGTACGACGACATCCGCCCCCGCGGCCACGAGCAGACCGTTGCCGTCGGCCTCCGTCACGAACGTGTCGGGCTCGCGCCACGCGGTGACCACCCGCCGTACCCCCGCGTCGAGGATCAGCCGCGCACAGGGCGCGGGCCGGGAAGCCCGCCGCGCGCACGGCTCCAGGCTGCTGTACACGGTGGCGGAGCGCAGACGCGGATCCGTGGGATCGATCTTCGCGAGCGCCGCCTCCTCGGCGTGCACGACGGGGTCGTCGCCCTCCCGCGAGTGCCCGCGCGCCAGCTCGGTGCCGTCGGCCGCCACCACCACCGCGCCCACGCTGAACGCGGTCTCCGACGGCGGACACAGCGCCGCCAGCTCGCAGGCGACGCCCAGCCAGTGCCGGTCCGCGGCGGACGCGAGGGCGCCTTCCCCGGGTGCGGTGGGGACGTAGCGGACGAGGACGACGTCCCCGACCGGTCGTGTCTCCACCAGCCGCATCCGGCCCGGCGGATATCCCCCGGGTCCGAACAGCCGTGGCGCGTCCGGCTCCCCCACGAAGAGCGGCGCGACGGCGAGCTGCAGCTCGTCCGCCAGCCCCTGTGTCATCAGCTGGGTGTGCACGCGCCCCCCGCCCTCGACCATGAGCCGCCGCACCCCGCGGGCGTCGTGGAGGTGTTCGAGCACGACGCGCCAGTCCAGCTCGGCGCCGGTCGGGACCACGTCGACGTCCAGTCCGCGCAGGGCGTCGGTGGCGCGTTCGGCGCCCTTGTCCGTCGTATAGACGACCTTCTCGCCGCCCGTGTGCCAGAACTGGGCGTCCGGGTCGAGGTCGCCGGAGCCGCTGACGGTGACCTTCAGCGGGTACTCCGGGCGCCCGGCGGCGACCCGCGCCGCCCGCCGCTCGGCGGAGTTGACCAGCAGCCGGGGGTTGTCCGCGCGGATGGTGCCGGCGCCGATCAGGATCGCGTCGCTGGACGCCCGTACCTCGTCGACCCGGTCGAAGTCGGCCGGGCCCGAGAGCAGCAGGCGGTCGGGGCCGGTGTCGTCCAGGAAGCCGTCGAGGGAGACGGCGGCGGACAACAGGACATAGGGGTGGGGCATGGGGCGCACTCTCCAGCTCCGAGCGCAGGGCTCCTAGTGGTTCAAGTTTTAAACAATACCTAGACTGGCGGCATGACGACCCGCTGGCTCTCCCCCGCCGAGCAGCGCGCCTGGCGCGCGTACATCGCCGCCGCCTCGCTCCTGGAGGACACGATCGACCGGCAGCTCCAGGCCGAGACCGGCATGCCCCACCTTTACTACTCCATCCTGGCCATGCTGTCCGAGGCGCCGGACCGGCGGCTGCGGATGACCGACCTCGCCGAGACCCTGAAGATCACCCGCAGTCGGCTGACGTACGGCGTGACCCGGCTGGCGAGCGACGGCCTGGTGCGCCGGGAGGGCTGCCACAGCGACAAGCGCACCCAGATCGCGGTCCTCACGGACGAGGGGATGGCCGTTCTGGAGCGGGCGGCGCCGGGTCACGCGGAGCAGGTCAAGACGGCGGTCTTCGACCGACTGACCCCCGAGCAGGTGGGGCAGCTGGAGGAGATCTGCGGGGCGATCACCCGCGGCATCCAAGGGGAGAATCCCGGGGCCTGCGGGGAAGATCTGCCGTGGCGACGGCGTTCTTCCTGAGTCGGCGACGGCGTTCCTCGTAGTCGGCGACGGCATTTCCTCGTGAGCCGTACGACAGCACTCTTCGTGAGCCGTACGACACAGAATCCCGCAAAGCCGTTGCTTGAACTTTAAAGCACCGTGTACTGTCTGTCTCCGAGGCAGTGCTTCAAAACTGAAGCACCACCGGCACAACTCGCACGACACCCGCTGGACCGGAGAGACAACATGCGCGATTTCCCCACCGCCACGGTGCGCACCCGCGTCACTGTGCCCCTGCGCTTCGGCGACGGCTACTCGGTCGACGCGGAGTTGGTCACCTTCCACGGCCTCGCCGACGACAAGGAACACCTCGCCGTCGTGCTCGGCAAGCCCGGCGCGACCCCGCTGGTGCGGCTCCACTCCGAATGCCTGACCGGTGACGTCTTCGGCTCGGCCCGCTGCGACTGCGGCCCGCAGCTGCGCGAGGCGGTGGAGCGGATCGCGGAGCGCGGCGGAGTGCTCCTGTACCTCCGTCAGGAGGGCCGCGGCATCGGCCTCTACAACAAGCTCGACGCGTACGCCCTCCAGGACCAGGGCCTCGACACATACGCCGCCAACGCCGCCCTCGGCCTGCCCGAGGACGGCCGCGACTACACCGCGGCGGCCCAGATGCTCCAGGCCCTCGGCATCGACGACGTGGACCTGCTCTCCAACAACCCGGACAAGGCCGAGCAGCTGCGCGACCTCGGCGTCACGGTCTCCCACCGCGTCCCGACGGGCGTCTTCACCACCGCCCACAACGTGCGCTACCTGCGCGCCAAGGTCCTCCAGACCCAGCACACGCTCCCCCTGCCGGAACTCACGGCGGGCTGAGCCCTCGGGCCCCACGCTCCCCAAACACACCGAAGCCCCAGGTCGGATTCCCTCTGACCTGGGGCTTTTCGGTAGACCCTGTGGGACTCGAACCCACAACCAATGGATTAAAAGTCCACTGCTCTGCCAATTGAGCTAAGGGTCCACACGCCGGCCCGTCTCGATCCCGTGCCGATGCATCCCCGAGCATAGCCGGACGTGGCCGGGACTCCGATCGGGTATCCGCGTCCCGGCCACGCCAACAGCGAACAGCCCTATGGATCAACCGGTTCGGGCGCGTCCTTGCGCGCCGCCACGCGGGCGACCGTGCGGGCGTGGTCGGGGTTGAGGAACCAGTGGCGGGCCGACGCCAGCCACCAGGTCGCGGCGAAGCCGAGGACGACGAGGACCGCGACCGGGGCGTAGTTGAAGGTCTCCCAGGTGACCGGCGAGACCTGCGGCAGCATGAACAGGACCGTGATCACGACGACCCAGGCCACCGAGACGACGCCGATCGCGCGCGACCAGCGGCCCAGGTGCCACGGCCCCCGCTCGAACGCCTCCCCCTTGCGCAGCCGCAGCAGCGTCGGGATGACGTAGGCGATGTAGAGCCCGATCACGGCGATCGACGTCACGGCCGCGTACGCCGTCACATTGATCAGGTACGGCAGCCCCAGCACGAGCGCGCCCAGCGCCGCCAGCCACACCGCCGCGACCGGCGTGCGTGTGCGCGGGCTCACGGTGTGCCAGACCCGGGAGAACGGCAGCGCCCCGTCGCGCGAAAACGCGTAGATCATGCGGCTGTTGGCGGTGACGGACGCCATCCCGCAGAAGAGCTGCGCGCCGATCACCACCAGGAGCAGGAGTTTGCCCGCCGTCGCCCCCAGCGCGTCGAGCAGGATCTGCGCGGGCGGCGCGCCCGTCGCCGAGCCCAGCTCCTTGTCGTACGACTGGATGGCGAAGGTGAAGCCCAGCAGCAGCACGAATCCGGCTATCCACGAGGTCCAGATCGACTGCACGATGCCCTTCGGGCCCGCCGTCGACGCGTCGTGCGTCTCCTCGGTCATGTGGGCGGAGGCGTCGTACCCGGTGAAGGTGTACTGCGCCATCAGCAGGCCGACGAGGACGACGTACACGCCGCTGCCCCAGCCGGTGTTGTTCACGAAGTGCGTGAACACGAAGGACGCCGACTGATGGTGGTCCGGCACGAAGGCCAGCGCGCCCACGATCACCCCGACGCCCAGCACGTGCCACCACACACTGATGTCGTTGAGGAGGGCGACGATCCGGACCCCGAAGGTGTTCAGCAGCCCGTGCAGGACGAGGATCCCGGCGAAGAGCAGGATCGTGCGGCCCGGCGTGATCGTGAAGTCGAACTGCAGGTTCAGGTACGCGCCCAGGAAGGACGCCGCGCCGAAGTCGATCCCGGCGGTCACCGCGACCTGCCCGAGGACGTTGAACCACCCCGTGAACCAGGCCCAGGCGGCGGCCGACCTCGTCGGCGCCAGCCGGTGGGCCCAGAAGTACAGCCCCGCCGAGGTCGGATAGGCCGAACAGATCTCGGCCATCGACAGCCCGACGAACAGCGTCATCAGTCCGACCGCGACCCACCCCCAGGTGATCACGGCGGGGCCGCCGGTGTTCATGCCGAACAGATACAGCGTCAGACACCCCGAAAGAACCGAGATGATCGTGAACGAGACCGCGTAGTTGGAGAACGCCGACATGCGGCGGGCGAGAACCTGCGTATAGCCGAGCTGGGCGAGCCGTTCTTCGTCCGACAGCCCACTCGCCTTGGCGTCATCTGTCATGCCCCCAGCGATTCCCTCGCCGGGGGATCGACATGCACCGATCAAGATGTCGGATTGGCTAGAAAAGGCCCCTGTAGCCCTGCCAGCCGCTCCCGATCTTCACCCGCGCCGCGAACGACCCCTTGCCGGTGCCGTTCTGGCGGTACAGATTGCCCGCGGTGTCCCGCGCGACCAGATCCGCCTTGCCGTCACCCGTGATGTCCCCGGCGCCGACGACGACGTCGTACGACCCGCCCCAGCCCGCGAACACCTTCGTCCGCGCGCCGAACGACCCCTTGCCGGTGCCGTAGTAGCGGTACAGGGTGTTGGCCTTGTCCTGGGCGAGCAGGTCACCGATGCCGTCGCCGTTCAGGTCACCGACGCCGACGACCTTCTTGTACGTCTTCCAGTTGGCGTACAGCTTCACGCGCGCGGACAGCTTGCCCGTGCTCGTGCCCTTGTAGAGGTACACCGTGCCGGTCGCCGTGTTGCGCGCGATCAGGTCCGGGCGGCCGTCGCCGCTGATGTCGCCGGGCGCGGTGAGGACGTCGTACTGGTTCCAGCCGCTGGTGCCGAGCGAGGTGTACGCCGTCGACGGCTTCAGCGTGCCGTAGCAGTCCGGCTTGTACGCGCGCAGTGCCCCGCCGGTCAGCCGGACCAGGACGTCGTTGCAGCGGTCGCCGTTCAGGTCGCCGAACGGCACCACCTTGTTGGTCGTCGTCCAGCCGCTGCTGGTGCCGAGGTTCACGGAGAACGTGCCCTTGCCCGAGCCCTGCCGGAAGCCCAGCGTGCCCGAGGAGCTGAGGGTGACCAGGTCGCCGAAGAAGTCGCCGCCGCCGATGTAGTCGTGGGTGGCCGGAGCGGCGCCGGACAGGGCGACCGTGCCGCTCGTGGCAACCGGGGCGCCGACCCCGTCGGCCGGAGTGACCGACAACGTCCAGTCGTACCGCCCGTTCGTCAGGAACGCCCCCTTGGCGTCCGTCCCGAACCAGCCGACCTTCACCTCGCCACGTGTCGCACCGCCGTCTCGCGTGTCCACGACCTTGCCGGTGGCGCGGCTGCGTACGGTCAGCCGCCAGCCCGCGGCCGGCTTCGACAGCAGCAGGGTGGTCAGCGTGGACGGCGTCGCGTCGATCTCCCGCGCGACGAGGGTGGACGCCGAATCGACCGGGGCCAGCAGGCGCAGCGGCTGCTGGGTGACGCCGGTCGGCACGAGGTGCACGCGCTCCTGCTCGTCGACGTAGGCCACGTTCCCGGTCGACTCGTCGACCGTCCAGCGCACCTCGCGCTGGGAGATTCCGGTGTCGGGCAGTGCGCCGATCACGCGGCTCACGGGTGTGCCGTCCGCGACCGTCGTGAGGACCAGTTGCCCGGCCTGTCTGTCGTGCGTGACGACGAATCCGTCGCCGAGTTCCGCCTCGCCGGCCGGGACGGGCACGGACTTCTTCGCCGTACGGTCGTAGACACCGGCCGTGCCGTCGGCGCAACTCCAGTACAGCCAACGGCCGTTGGCCCGCAGTTCGGTGGGAGCGCAGTCGGCGTCGGTGCTGAGGGTCCCGGTGGTCTTCTTCGTGGTGAGGTCGTACGCCGTGACGGTGCCGGGGGTGGTGCCCCGGGTCCACAGGGTGTCGCCGGAGAGGGCGGCGGCGCCGGGCGTGCGGGTGAGCGCCGGGATGCCGTCGTTGCCGATCTTGTAGACGGTCTGCGCGGTGTCCGTCGTGTGGATCAGGTACTGGCCGGACACGTCGGTGATCCGGCCGCCGGCGGGGACCCTGCGCTCCCAGAAGGTGTACGGGGCCGGCCCGTTGACGCGAATGCTGTCGCTGGTCGTGGTGTCCTTCGTCACCCAGACGGCGCGACCGTCGGCCGTGCCGTGGAGCTGGGAGCAGCCGACCTCCGTCGCCGGGCAGGTGCCGAGGTTCAGGTCGGTGCCGTCGAACGACGAGCGTGGGCCGAACTCGGGGGTGCCGGTCACGGCGACGGTCCGTACGTAGTCGTCGCGGCGTCCGCCCGGGCCGCCGGTGTCGGCGACGAGCAGCCGCCCCTGTTCCAGGGCCAGTCCCTGGATCTTGATCGGCGGCTTGGGCAGAGCCTTGACCTGGGTGACGGCAGGGGTGCCGTCGGGACCCGGCTTGATGCGCTGGACGCCCCAGTCGTCGGCGGTGGTGCGGCCGATCAGGACGGCGGTGCCGTCGGAGACGGCGGAGGAATAGACATTCGACCAGGGCATCAGGGTGACCGCGGGACCGCCCGCGATCGGTTTGGCGATCACCGCCGTACCGGCGCTGGGCCGGTGGACGAGCCAGTCGCCGACCACGGCGAGATCCTGCGCGGGGTTCACGCTGCCGCTGCCCGACAGCGTGACCTCGGTCGGGGCCGCGGACAGGTCGGAGCGGGGGAACACCTGCACGGCGGCCTCGTTGGCGTTGAACAGGACCACGTGCTCGGCGGTGACCTTGGCCCTGAGGTAGACCTTGGAGCGCGGCGGGGTCCAGTCCCGCACCTGCCCCGTCCGCCGGTCGACCATGACCGACAGATACTGCCCGTCCTTCGAGGCCTGGAAGAGCAGCCCGTCGGCGTCCCCGCCCAGGGGCTGCCCGAGGTTCACTCCCGCGGGCACTCCGCCGACCGGCACGTCACGCGTGCCGCCGTCGGCCTCCGGGAGCAGCAGGTGCATCTCCCGCCAGGCCGTGCCGTTCTCGTCCCGCACGACGCGATAAGCGACCGCGAGGTCGCTGTACGCGGTGAGCAGCGTCAGGTCCGAGGGTGTCTGGAGGGTGCGGGTGGTCCCGTCGACCGCGTTCCACAGGTCGACCCTGCCCCCCTCGTAGCGGTACGCGAGGACGTCGCCGCCGGTCCCCCAGGTGCCGAGGATCCCCGCCGGCCGGGTCACGGGCACCGACGTCCCGTCCGCGTACCGCGTCCAGACCAGCCCGGACCCCTCCAGCGTGTGGAAGACGCCCTGCTGTCCCGCGCCGTCGTGGCCGGACGTCGACCCGCTGTAGAGCTCGGCCGAGGTGTAGGTGCCGCGCAGTGTCGCCGGCACCACCGTCTCCTGCGGCGCGTCCGCGACCGCCGTCGACGACGGCAGCAACGGGCTCAGGCCGGCCGCCAGCACTGCGGAGGCGGCGACGAGACGGAGGCGCACGAAGGCATGACGAGTCAAGAAGGCCCTCCCCGAAGAACGAGACGGGACGCGCACCGCTTCTCGATGTCCCCGGCCCCCCGGCCGTCGCATCCGTCTCAGAAGTCGGCTGATCCTACAGCGAGTTCAAAGTTTCCGGAAAGCCTTTCGAAACAGCGCGGGGCACAGCCACAGGCACGGAAAACGCCGTGGCCCCCACCGGATCGGTGGGGGCCACGGCGTTCAGCATGCGCGGACGTCAGCGGACGTCAGCGGATGTCATCGGACGTCAGCCGTTGCGCTTCCAGCGGGGCTTCTCGTCGCGGCGGCCGAAGGAACCGGTGCCGGTACCCGTGCCCGTGCCGGTGCCGGTGCCGCGGTGGTCGTCGCGACGGCCGTACGGGCGGTCGTGGCTACCGGCGCGGAAACCGCTGGAGGGACGGTTGTCCTGGCGGTCGCGGTTGAAGGGACGGTCGCTGCCACGGTGACCGCCACGGTCGTCGCGACGCTCGAAGGAGCGGCCGGCGGTGCCACGGTCGTTGTCACGGCGGAAGCCGGAGCCACCGCGGTCGTCACGACGCTCGAAGGAACGACCACCACGGTCGCCGTCCCGACGGTCGCGGTCGAAGCCGCCACGGTCGTCACGACGGTCGTTGTCACGGCGGAAGCCGGAACCACCGCGGTCGTCACGACGCTCGAACGAACGACCACCACGGTCATCACGACGGTCATTGTCCCGACGGAAGCCAGAGCCACCGCGGTCGTCACGACGCTCGAACGAACGACCACCACGGTCATCACGACGGTCATTGTCCCGACGGAAGCCAGAGCCACCGCGGTCGTCACGACGCTCGAACGAACGACCACCACGGTCATCACGACGGTCATTGTCCCGACGGAAGCCAGAGCCACCACGGTCGTTGTCGCGGCGCTCGAAGTTGCCCCGATCGTCACGGCGCTGACGCGGCTCGTAGGACGAACGCTCGGCGACGGGCTGCTCGGACACGGCCGGCGTCTCGGCCGGGGCCTCGGCCACCGCCTGCTCCGCCAGGGCCTCCGCGGCCGCGACGACGGCCGCCTCCGGGTCCTCGCCCCGCTCGCGCGCGGCACGGGCCACCAGACGGTCGGCCTCCCCACGCAGCTCGACCGCACGACGCTGCGCGCGCTCCAGCTCCTTGGTGAGCTGCGAGACCTCACGCTCGGCCTGCTGCGCGGCGTCGCCGGCCGACTGGGCCTGGACCTCGGTCATCGACCGGGCGCCGGTGATCTCGGCGACCTCGGGCTCGAAGGCCGTACCGGAGTTGATGATGTGACGCGCGGCGTCGACGCCCGCGTCCTCCATCAGCCGGAAGATCTGACGACGCTGGTGCGGCAGGGAGAGGGACACCACGGTGCCGCTGCGGCCCGCACGGGCCGTACGGCCGGAGCGGTGCAGGTAGTCCTTGTGGTCACCGGCCGGGTCCACGTTCAGGACGAGGTCGATGCCGTCGACGTGGATACCGCGGGCGGCGACGTCGGTCGCGACGAGCGCGTTGACGTAACCGTCCTTGAAGTCGGCCAGCGTCCGGGTCCGCGCGCCCTGGGTCATGCCGCCGTGCAGCGCGTCGGCCTTCACACCGGCGTCGCGCAGCTGCTCGGCGATACGGTCGGCGCCCAGCTGGGTGCGGACGAAGATGATCGTGCGGCCCTTGCGGGAGGCGATCGCGGCGGTGACCGGCGCCTTGTCCTTGGGCTTCACGATGAGGATGTGGTGGGACATCGTCGTGACGTTGCCCTGGGCGCTGTCGACCTCGTGCGTGACCGGGTTGGTCAGGTAGCGCTTGACCAGCGTGGAGATCTCGTTCTCCATCGTGGCCGAGAACAGCATCCGCTGGCCGCCGGCCGGGATCTGGTCGAACAGCTCGGTGACCTCGGGCAGGAAGCCCAGGTCGGACATCTGGTCGGCCTCGTCGAGAACGGCCACCTGGACGTTCTCCAGCGAGCAGGCGCCGCGGTTGATGATGTCGCGCAGGCGGCCCGGGGTGGCGACGAGGACGTCGACGCCGCGCTCCAGGGCGTAGATCTGGTTGCCCATCGACGTACCGCCGCAGACGACCTTCATCTTCAGGCCGAGGACGTCGCCGTAGGGCTGCAGCGCGTCGGCGACCTGCATGGCCAGCTCACGGGTCGGCGTGAGGATGACGGCGCGCGGCTTCTTCTTCTCGGTGTGACCTCCGGCGAGTCGCGCCAGGGTCGGCAGACCGAAGGAGAGGGTCTTGCCGGAGCCGGTGCGGCCACGGCCGAGGATGTCCTTGCCGGCCAGGGCGTCCGGGATGGTCGCGGCCTGGATCGGGAACGGGGTGGTCACACCGTTCTGGGCGAGCTTGCGGACGACGCCCTCGGGGAGGCCGAGGGAGTCGAAGGTGATCTCGGGGGCGGACTCGACGGCCTCGACGGTCTCGACCGTCTCCACGGTCTCGACGGCGGCCTGGACGCCCTCGTTGTTGTCGTTCTCGTTGTTCTCGGGCACGACGACGTGATCAGTACTGGAAACAGACATGCGAAATGCGAACCTTCCGGAGTTCTTCGGCACGCGCCCAAACTCCGTGAAGTCGCAATCGACCGCCTCTATGCGGTCCGGCCACGGCAAGGGAGAGTACGCGCCACACGCGGCGCTCTCTGCAATGGCGCCGGGCAAATGGGATCAAACGATCTACCACCATACGCACCCCCCACCCCTGAAGGCAAACTGACCCCCAAAGGGGCAGGTCAGCCACGCAGGGCAGGTCTTACGTCTGCTGGCAGGGGGTGCAACGCCAGCGGTGGCCGAGCGTATTCCCGCCCCCTCCGCCGACTTTCCCGCCGCCCCTCCGCTCGTCGACCCTCCGCCCCTCCCCGCCGCCCGTCCAGCACCCTGTTCACGCCGGTTGGCCCGCCTGCGGCGCCGGCTCCCGATCCACCAGTTGCGTGGTCTGCTCATGCGCCGAGGACGAGGGCTCAGCCGTGGTCGGATCGGGCGTCGGCGACACGGGCGGTGGCGGAGGAGGCGGCGGCGGAGTCGGATCGGACGTGGCACGCGTGGGACTCGGCACCCCGTTCGACGGTGGAGGCTGCTCCGGCTGCCCCTTGCCGTCCCCCTTGCCCGTCGCCCTGGTGGACGGCTTCGCACCGCCGGAGGCCGACGCGGACGCGGACGCCGACCCGGAGGCGTGCTCACCGGGCTTGGCGGAGGCGCCGCCCTTCACACCCGTCCCCCCGTGGAACCCGCCACCGCCCCCGCTCTCCGCGGACTCCTCGTCGGGGGCCCCCTGGCCGCCGTGCCGCCCCGCCGAGTGCGCGGGCCCGGGCCGGCCCGCGTCGTCACCCACGCTCATACAGCCGGCGGCGGACGCGACGACGATGACCGTGGCGGCCAGACGGACGGGTACGTACAAGGCGCGCACGGGCAGCCACCTCCGGAGGGGGTCTCCCCTGCTCGGCGAGGCCGAGACCCTGGGGATGGATCGGGGAGTCCCCCTGCCCAACTCTCGGCGCCCACAAGAGGACACGCGGGAACATGACACACGTCCCGAGCCCCGGGGGGCGCCGGCCCCCGCCACCCACTCCCCGCTCACTCACCCGTAGCCGAGCGCGTGCAACCGTTCGTCGTCGATCCCGAAGTGATGCGCGATCTCGTGCACCACGGTGACCTCGGTCTCCGCGACCGCGTCCGCCCGCGTCTCGCACATCCGCAGGGTCGGCCCCCGGTAGATCGTGATCCGATCCGGCAGCACCCCCGCGTACCACTCCCCCCGATCGGTCAGCGGAGTTCCCTCGTAGAGCCCGAGCAGCTCGGGATCGGCGGGGTCGGGCTCGTCCTCGACGAACACCGCCACGTTGTCCATCAACCGCGTCAGCTCCGGCGGAATCCGGTCCAGCGCCTCGGCGACCAGTTCCTCGAACTCCTCGCGCGTCATCTCCAGCACACGGCCATTGTCCGGTACGACCGCCTCGCAGGAGAGTCGACGACAGCCCCGTACACCCCGCATACCCACCCCCGCACTTGGGCATACGGGACCAATGGCCCGCGTCCCCGCTGCCGTCACCACCGCCACATCCGCCGTCACCACGTCCATATCCGCCGTCATCACCGCCCTGACCCGCACACGCCGCCCCCGCCACACCCCGCACCTCCGCCGCCTCCGCCTCAGCTCCCGCCGCTCTCCCCGCTTCCGCCCCGTCACCGAGGAACTCGTCCAGCAGCCGAACCCGTACACCCGGGCGCTCGGCCTGATGGCGGTCGTCCTCCTCGGCGCCTGGCTGGGCCTGCTGATCGTGGGCAATGTGCGCGTCCCGGTCGGCCCCATGAACACCACGATGACCCTGCGCCCCTCGGTCACCGGCGGCACCAAGATCAACGTCTCCCCGCTCGGCGCCCTGGAGCTGAACAGCCACATCGCCCCGGTCCGCCTCGACGTGAACGTCGACCAGCTCGACCCGGTCCGCGCGCAGGCCCTGGTCGACCACCCCGAGCGGCTCTCGGGCCTGCAGGACGAGGTCGCGCACGACGTCGAGCACGGCACGCTCGACCTGGCCGTACGGTCCTGCGTCGCGGTCGTGGCGGGCGCCACGGCCCTCGGCCTCGCGGTCTACCGCCGCCCGCGCCGCGCCCTGGCCGCCGGCGGCCTCGCCCTGACCCTGCTCACCGCCTCGGGTGCGACGGCCTTCGCCACCTGGAACCCGAACTCAGTGCTGGAACCGAGGTTCTCCGGACTGCTCTCCTCCGCACCCTCCCTCGTCGGCAACGCCCGCAACATCGTCAGCGAATTCAACGTCTACCAGGAGGAGTTGGCACGCCTGGTGACGAACGTGACGAAGCTCTACGACGTCACATCCACGCTCCCGACGTACGAGCCGGACCCGTCCACGATCCGGGTCCTGCACGTCTCCGACATCCACCTCAACCCCGCGAGCTGGAAGATCATCGCGTCGCTGGTGAAGCAGTACTCGATCAACGTGATCGTCGACTCCGGCGACACCATGGACCACGGGACGTCGGCCGAGAACGGCTTCCTGGACCCCATCCCCGACCTGGGCGCGCCCTACATCTGGGTGCGCGGCAACCACGACAGCCTCGTCACCCAGCGCTACCTGGAACGCCTGAAGAACGTGCACGTCCTGGACGACGGCCACGCGATCACGATCGCGGGCCTGCGCTTCGCCGGCATCGGCGACCCCCAGTTCACCCCCGACCGCTCGGTCGCCCCGGGCGGCGACGCGGCGGAGAATCTGGCCGGCGCCCGCCTGGCCTCCGCCCTCCGCGACCAGCGCACGGCAGGCACCCCCGTCGACATCGCCATCGCCCACGAGCCGTCGGCGGCCCGCGGGACGGACGGCGAGGTGCCCCTCGTCCTGGCCGGTCACCTCCACCACGAACAGATGGAGGTCATGAAGTACGGAACCCGCCTGCGCGTAGAGGGCTCGACGGGCGGCAGCGGCCTGCGCGCGATCGAGGGCAAGTACCCGGACCCCATCGAGGCCTCGGTCCTCTACGTCGACCGTGACACCCGCCGTCTCCAGGCCTGGGACGAGATCAAACTGGGGGGCCTGGGCCTGACGACGGCCGAGGTCAGCCGACACCTCCCGAAGGAGAACCAACCCGGCGCGCCCCAGTCCTCCTCCCCCTCCCCGACCACCTCCACGAGCACCCCGTAAACCGTTTTGGCGATACCTCCCGCCATCCCATATGCTTCTCACGTCCCCGACGCGCTGAGAAGCGCCCAGGCGGGCCGATAGCCCTCATCGTCTAGCGGCCTAGGACGCCGCCCTTTCAAGGCGGTAGCACGGGTTCGAATCCCGTTGGGGGCACGCAACACCGTGTGCGACACTGTTTTACGCGTCGCACGCAACAGCTTGGTCCTGTGGAGCAGTTTGGAGTGCTCGCCACCCTGTCAAGGTGGAGGCCGCGGGTTCAAATCCCGTCAGGACCGCTGAGGTTTCACATGAAACCTCGTGGCTGGGTAGCTCAGTTGGTACGAGCGATCGCCTGAAAAGCGATAGGTCGCCGGTTCGACCCCGGCCCCAGCCACCACACCGAAGGCCCCGTCCATTACGGACGGGGCCTTCGTCGTATCCCCGACGCCCTCCGATGCACCGACACCCCGGCGAGCCGAACTTGGCATGCCCCGGGCAGGACACTACGTTCTGGCTGACCGGACGTCGTGTGGTGAGCAAGGGGGACCAGTGATGGTGGGCAAGGACAGGGCGAAGCCGATCCGGGAGCTCGACCTGGAGCGGTACCGGGCCCTGTACGGGCTGACGGCGGTCGCCCTGAGCAACTTCGCGATCGTCGCCGTCGCGATCGCCGGCGTATGGCGCCTGGGCGGCGACAAGTCGGTGATCATCGGCGTGCTGACGGCGGCCTTCACCGCGGTCAGCACCATGACCACGGCGTACCTGGGCATCAAGGCCGTCTCCAACACCGCCCAGGCAATGGCCCAGGGCGCCCCCCGCCGCACCCAGACACCCCCCGAAACCACAACACCACCAACCGAAACCCCAACCCCCACGCCCCCTTCCCCCCGCACCCCTGACAACCCGCACCCCTGACCACCCGAGGCCACCACGCGACGCGAAACCACCACGCGAAGCGAAACCACCGTGCGCCCCGAGGCCGCCATACGACGCGAAACCACCATGCGCCCCGAGGCCGCCATACGACGCGAGGGGCCGTGGCGGTGCGTCGCAAGCCCGTCGCTTACGTTCGGATCGAGCAGCGGTTCGCATGCCCGGCCCACGTCTGATCCAGCGGCGACGGGCTCGACGCACCGCCACGGCCCCGCCCCACCACCGGAACCGGGCGCGCCCACCCACCTCCACCCGGCACCCGGCACCCGGCACCCGGCACCCACGGGTCCCCAGATAAAGCACTCGCCAGTAATTTCGGCGAGGTGAGATCCTGGACGGCGTATGTCTACGCATCCTGCCCCCGTCCTCGGCGACCTCGCCCCCCGCCTGGCCGAGCTGTCCCTGCGCGACGCGCACCGGCTCGGCCGCAGGCTCGAGGGCGCGCGCCGGATCCGCAAACCCGAAGCCCGCACCGCCGTGCTCGCCGAGATCGACGCGGAGGTCACCAAGGCCGAGGCCCGCATGGCCGAGCGCCGCACCCGCGTGCCCGCCGTCACCTACCCCGAGCAGCTCCCGGTCAGCCAGAAGAAGTCCGACATCGCCGACGCCATACGCGACCACCAGGTCGTCATCGTCGCAGGTGAGACCGGCTCCGGAAAGACCACCCAGATCCCCAAGATCTGTCTCGAACTGGGCCGCGGCGTCCGCGGCATGATCGGCCACACCCAGCCCCGCCGCATCGCCGCCCGCACGGTCGCCGAGCGTGTGGCGGAGGAGCTGGACACCCCCCTGGGCGAGGCCGTCGGCTGGAAGGTCCGCTTCACCGACCAGGTGAACCCGGACGGCACCTTCGTCAAGCTCATGACGGACGGCATCCTGCTCGCCGAGATCCAGACGGACCGCGAGCTGCGCGCGTACGACACGATCATCATCGACGAGGCCCACGAGCGCTCCCTCAACATCGACTTCCTGCTCGGCTACCTCGCCCAGCTGCTGCCCAAGCGCCCGGACCTCAAGGTCGTCATCACGTCGGCCACGATCGACCCGGAGCGCTTCTCCCGCCACTTCGGCGACGCCCCGATCGTCGAGGTCAGCGGCCGTACGTACCCCGTGGAGGTCCGCTACCGTCCGCTCCTCGAAGAGGAGGGGGACGACGCCGACCGCGACCAGATCACCGCGATCACGGACGCGGTCGAGGAACTGCAGGCCGAGGGCAAGGGCGACATCCTGGTCTTCCTCTCCGGCGAACGCGAGATCCGCGACACGGCGGACGCGCTCACGAAAAAGAACTACCGCTTCACCGAGGTCCTCCCCCTCTACGCCCGCCTCTCCCACGCGGAGCAGCACCGCGTCTTCCAGCCCCACACCGGCCGCAGGATCGTTCTGGCGACCAACGTCGCCGAGACCTCGCTCACCGTCCCGGGCATCAAGTACGTCATCGACCCGGGCAACGCCCGCATCTCCAGATACAGCCACCGCACCAAGGTCCAGCGCCTGCCCATCGAGCCGGTCTCACAGGCCAGCGCCAACCAGCGCAAGGGCCGTTGTGGCCGTACGTCGGACGGCATCTGCATCCGCCTGTACTCCGAGGACGACTTCGACACCCGCCCGGAGTTCACGGACGCGGAGATCCTCCGTACGAACCTGGCGAGCGTCATCCTCCAGATGACGGCGGCCGGCCTCGGCGACATCGAGAAGTTCCCCTTCATCGACCCGCCGGACCACCGCAACATCCGCGACGGCGTCCAACTCCTCCAGGAACTGGGCGCGCTGGACCCGTCCCAGAAGGACGTACGCAAGCGCCTCACGGACACCGGCCGCAAGCTCGCCCAGCTCCCCGTCGACCCCCGGCTGGCCCGCATGGTCCTGGAGGCCGACAAGAACGGCTGTGCGCGCGAGGTCATGGTGATCGCCGCGGCGCTCTCCATCCAGGACCCGCGCGAGCGCCCCGCCGACAAGCAGACGCAGGCGGACCAGCAGCACGCCCGCTTCAGGGACGAGACGAGCGACTTCCTCGCCTTCCTCAACCTCTGGCGTTACGTCCGCGAACAGCAAAAGGAACGAGGATCGTCCGCCTTCCGCCGCATGTGCAAGCAGGAGTACCTCAACTTCCTGCGCATCCGCGAGTGGCAGGACATCTACTCCCAGCTCCGCACGGTCGCCAAGCAGATGGGCATCCACCTCAACGAGGACGACGCGGCGGAGCAGAGTGTCCATGTCTCCCTCCTCGCCGGCCTGCTCTCGCACGTCGGCATGAAGGACGTGAAGGAGACCGGGGGCGAGAGCGGGAGGAGCACGGGCAAGAACGAGTACCTCGGCGCCCGCAACGCCAAGTTCGCGATCTTCCCGGGCTCGGCCCTCTTCAAGAAGCCCCCGCGTTTCGTGATGTCGGCCGAGCTGGTGGAGACCTCCCGTCTCTGGGCCCGGGTGAACGCCAGGATCGAACCCGAGTGGGTCGAACCGCTGGCGGAACACCTCCTCAAGCGCACCTACAGCGAACCGCACTGGGAGAAGGACCAGGCGGCCGTGATGGCGTACGAGAAGGTCACTCTCTACGGCGTCCCGATCGTCGCCCAACGCAAGGTCAACTACGGCCGTATCGATCCCGAGACGAGCCGCGACCTCTTCATCCGCAACGCCCTCGTGGAGGGCGACTGGCGCACGCACCACAAGTTCTTCGCCGACAACCGCAAGCTCCTGACCGAGGTCGAGGAGCTGGAGCACCGTGCCCGCCGCCGGGACATCCTGGTCGACGACGAGACGCTGTTCGACTTCTACGACCAGCGGGTGCCGGCCCACGTCGTGTCCGGCGCTCACTTCGACTCCTGGTGGAAGCACAAGCGCCATGACGAGCCCGAGCTCCTCGACTTCGAGCGTTCGATGCTCATCAACGAGCGAGCCGGTGACGTCAGCAAGGCCGACTACCCCGACTCGTGGCACCAGGGCCGCCTGAAGTTCCGGGTGACCTACCAGTTCGAGCCGGGCGCGGACGCCGACGGCGTCACGGTCCACATCCCGCTCCAGGTCCTGAACCAGGTGACGGACGAGGGCTTCGACTGGCAGATCCCGGGTCTGCGCGAAGAGGTGGTCACCGAGCTCATCCGTTCCCTCCCCAAGCCCATCCGCCGCAACTACGTACCCGCCCCGAACTTCGCGAAGCGGTTCCTCGACCAGGCCGTGCCCCTTCAGGAGCCGCTGGCGACGACCCTCGCGCGTGAGCTCAAGCGGATGGTCGGCGTGCCGGTCACGGCCGACGACTTCGACTGGTCCCGCGTCCCCGACCACCTGAAGATCACCTTCCGGATCGTCGACGAGCGGCGCCGCAAGCTGGCCGAGGACAAGGACCTCTCGACCCTCCAGCTCCAGCTGAAGCCGAAGGCGCGCAAGGCGATCTCGCAGGCCGCGGCGGCGACGGCGGAGCGCGAGGGTGGCGAGTCCCTGGAACGCACGGGCCTCACGGACTGGACGATCGGCACGCTGACGCGCGTCTTCGAGACGCGCCGGGCCGGCCAGCCGGTGAAGGCGTACCCGGCCCTGGTCGACGACGGCCCGACGGCGAACACCGTCTCCGTACGTCTCTTCGACACGGAGGCCGAGCAGGCGCAGGCCATGTGGACGGGCACCCGGCGGCTGATCCTGCGCAACATCCCGGTGAACCCTGCCAAGTTCGCCTCGGACAAGCTCACCAACGCCCAGAAGCTCGCCCTGTCCGCCAACCCGCACGGCTCCGTGCAGGCCCTGTTCGACGACTGCGCGACGGCGGCGGCGGACAAGCTGATCGGCGACTTCGGGGGCCCCGCGTGGGACGAGGAGTCGTACCGGAAGCTGTACGACAAGGTGCGCGCCGAGATCGTCGACACGACGGTCCGGACGGTGGGCCAGGTGCAGCAGGTCCTCGCCGCCTGGCAGGCCTGTGAGCGCCGTCTGAAGGCCACCAGCAGCCCCACCCTGCTGGCAAACCTCACGGACGTACGGACGCAGCTGAACGCCCTGGTGAAGCCCGGCTTCGTCACGGCGACCGGCCTGCGCCGGCTCCCGGACCTGATGCGCTATCTGGTCGCCGCCGACCGCCGCCTGCAGCAGATGCCGACCGGCGTCCAGCGGGACACCACCCGCATGGAGAAGGTCCACGAGATGCAGGACGAGTACGCGTGGCTCCTGGAGCAGATGCCGCAGGGCCGGCCGGTCCCGCAGCAGGTCCTGGACATCCGCTGGATGATCGAGGAGCTCCGGGTCAGCTATTTCGCCCACGCGCTCGGCACGGCGTACCCGGTCTCCGACAAGCGCATCGTGAAGGCGATCGACGCGGCGGTGCCGTAACGGGTCCTGCACGGTGGGTGAGTTCGACCCCGGGCTCACCCTCCTGTACAGTCTCTTCTCGCAGCACAGCGCAAGAAAGTGACTGCGAAACCTGGTCCTGTGGAGCAGTTTGGAGTGCTCGCCACCCTGTCAAGGTGGAGGCCGCGGGTTCAAATCCCGTCAGGACCGCAAGAGATACGAGAGCCCGGGTCTTCGGACCCGGGCTCTCGTGCGTACGCGCTCCGCGCCGTCATGCGAACTCACGGCCCCCTCGGGCATCCGGACTCCCGGACCACCCGCGCGCGGATCACCCCGCAGGACCACACCGCACGGACCGAACCCCCGGCAGCGCACGTTCGGCCCCTGAGCGCGCGTCCACCGACTCCGGGCGCCGTACGCCCCTTCACACGCCTCGCACGCCCCCACCCCCGCACGGCCGTTTCTCAGGCCCTCCCACCGAACGCCGGACGCAACTCCGCCCAACCGGCGAAGCCCCCCGCACCTTGACGCCGTCACATTCGGCGGGTACCCCGGAATCCAGGGCACTCGACCTCCCGGAGGTGGTTCATGGCGGCGTCCGCTCGGCACGAGACGCGCGCTCTGCTCCGCGCCCATCTGTCGGCCGCCTCCGGGTATCGCCATCTGACGCGGCACTGCCCGATCTGCCATCAGCTCCTGAGACTGGCCATGGAGCCCTCCGCGCGCGGCGAGGAGGACGAGACGGCGGCCGAGGACGAAACCCCCTCCCATGCGTGACCTCGCGCGGGAGGGCGCATCCGCCCAACTCCTTTAGCGCAGACGCGTCACAGGCAACAAGGACTCTGGCATGTGACGGGTGTCACCGCACAAGTTTTCAGAAGGGCGGAACTTACACCCCACCTACAACTAGTCAATTTAATATGTGCAATTGCACCACTCTCCGAGGGCTCCCACAGGAGATCCGACAGCCCTCCCCAGACTCCGACAAGGCCGCTCACAGGCCCACCGCACGGCCCACACCAACGCCCCTCCGGCGCCTGAGCAGGGCACAAAAAAAATCGCGCTGGACCCGGCGGAGTCCAGCGCGATCGACGACGCACCCTTGTCGCATGTGTAACTGGGTCGGGCGTGAGCCCTGTTGGGGCAGGACCCGCGTCGCTTGGAGCTGTGGTTCGGGCGTCTTGACGGGTTGGGGGACCTGCCGAATTGCCCGGTTATGCGATTGTTCAGGCCTCGCTGCGCTGCTGCGGGATACCCGCGAGTAGCGCGCGGACCTCAGCCTCGCGGTAGCGGCGGTGCCCGCCGAGCGTGCGGATGGATGTCAGCTTGCCGGCCTTCGCCCACCGCGTGACCGTCTTGGGGTCGACGCGGAACATCGTGGCGACCTCAGCCGGGGTCAGCAGCGGCTCGGCATCAGGGGTGCGAGCGGTCATGAGCGGCCTCCTCGGGAGAACCGAACCTTCTCGGTTCTTTCCTCTAAATTCTGCACCTTGACCCGCGTTGCCCGAAATGGCGGACGCGAGTCGAGTCGGTTATAGGACGAACGGCTTGTCCTCGGCACTACAACTACACCATCCGTCCAGCCGCGTCGGCCAAACCGATGGAATTGCCCTCCCAGGTGTTCATCAGCGACGGAAGCCGATGGACCATGCCATAGCGGACAGTCACGCCACTGTGACGATCAGTCACAGGACGATCAGGAGTCGTCAGACCCCCCATAGCAGGCAATACCGAGATTCCCGCCCAAACATGGACGGATGGAGCCCTCCCCCGGGCTCCTTGTCCTATTTTGGCACGAGGAGGGGCAAGCGATGCAAGAGCCAGGTAAGTGCCATCCGTCACGCTTGACACATCGTTGACACAAAAGACCGGATCGGGACCTAGGTCCTGCCCTGCGCGGTCTTCTCCCGCAGTGAGGGTTCTTCAGCGTGCGAGGACCATACGTCAGTTCGGGCGAACACCAGTGAGAAGCACATCACACTTCTCGTACGGCAAACCCGCCCCAGCCGTCCCGGGGCACCCAGACGGTCCCGAGGCACTCAGACACCCCACAGGACGCACAGGTCCCACAGAGCACACAGAACCCACGCGACACACAGGACCCACGCGCCCCCGGGCCCAAAGACCCTGGACGTCCCTCAGTTCGACGAGCGCCGGTCCCGGACCGAGCGCCAGCGCTCCACGAGCCGCCCGTACGCCTCGCCCGCCGCCGCCCCGTCCCCATGACGCAGCGCCTCGATGCCCTCGGCGACGTCGGCCGCCGAGTGGTCGTCCTCGAGGTGCCCGGCCGGCAGGGCGTGCACGAGCCCGCCGTAGTCCAGCTCCACCAGCGAGCGCGGATGGAACTCCTCCAGCCAGCGCCCCACGTCCACCAGGCCGTCGATGAGGGGTCCCTCGTCCAGGGTGTCCCGCAGGGTCTTCAGGGCGCGTGCCGTCCGCCGCCGCGCCTGCACCATCGGCGTCCGGTAGCGCAGCACGGGCGCGGCTCCGTCGCCGCCCGCCCCCTTCTCGTACCGCCGCTCCTCGTCGGTGACGAGCACGAACCAGTTCAGCGGCACCTGCCAGGTCGAGGTGCGGATCCACGGGCGGGCGTCGGGGTTGCGGGCCAGCCAGCGCTCGTAGTCGAGTGCCGCCTGGCGGCGTACGAGCGGCGGCAGGACCGCGTCCAGGACGGACACGGGCAGTTCGTCGGCCAGCTCCTCCAGCGCCTGCCAGCCGCGCAGCCGGGTGCGCCAGGGACAGACGCAGAGCACTCCGTCGACGCTCAGCACGAACGCGTCCGCGCTCTCGTGCACCGGCACGGGGATCGGCGGGGTGGGCAGCAGGTCGGCCAGGGAGCGGCGCAACTCGTCCTGGTACGACGGTCGCTCGGCGCGCCGTGCGTAACGCGCCCAGTGGGTTCGCTCAGGCTCCGGGAAGGCGGCCAGCGGTTCGTACACGCGCAGATAGGACGCGTACGGGACGATCACCGAGGACACCTTGGGCACCCCTGCTCCCTCCCCAACGGACCGGACACGAAACCCCGGGCGGGATCCCGGGCGAGCGACAGCCGGGCGACCGGGAAATCACTGCAAATCGTCCCACGACCGTGCGGAAACGTACTCCGGGAGGAGGTGATCCTGAACACTGCGCGGATGGCGACCGGGCACAGGCTCTAATCTCATGCCCACGGAAGCCCGCCATCCGCACGGGCACCGTCCACAACCGCCGCTACTTACCTGGGAGTCACCACCGTGACCGACCTAACCGACGGCGTCCTGCACACCCTGTTCCATTCGGACCAGGGGGGTCATGAGCAAGTCGTGCTCTGTCAGGACCGGGCCAGCGGCCTCAAGGCCGTCATCGCCATCCACTCCACCGCTCTGGGCCCCGCCCTGGGCGGGACGCGTTTCTACCCGTACGCGAGCGAGGAGGAGGCCGTCGCCGACGCGCTGAACCTCTCGCGCGGGATGTCGTACAAGAACGCCATGGCCGGTCTCGACCACGGCGGCGGCAAGGCCGTGATCATCGGGGACCCCGAGCAGATCAAGAGCGAGGCCCTGCTCCTCGCCTACGGCCGGTTCGTGGCCTCACTCGGCGGGCGCTACGTCACCGCGTGCGACGTCGGTACGTACGTCTCCGACATGGACGTCGTGGCGCGCGAGTGCCGCTGGACGACGGGCCGCTCGCCCGAGAACGGCGGCGCCGGCGACTCCTCGGTCCTGACCGCCTACGGGGTCTTCCAGGGCATGCGGGCCAGTGCCCAGCACCTGTGGGGCGACCCGACGCTGCGCGGCCGCAAGGTCGGCATCGCGGGCGTCGGCAAGGTGGGCCACCACCTCGTGGACCATCTGCGCGAGGACGGCGCCGAGGTCGTGATCACGGACGTACGCGACGAGTCCGTACGACGGATCCTGGACAAGCACCCGACGGGCGTGACGGCCGCCACGGACACCGAGGCGCTGATCCGCGGCGACCATCCCTCTGGGGGGCTCGACATCTACGCCCCCTGCGCGCTGGGCGGGGCGCTGAACGACGCGTCCGTGCCGGTGCTCACCGCGCGGATCGTCTGCGGCGCCGCCAACAACCAGCTCGCGCACCCGGGTGTCGAGAAGGACCTCGCGGACCGCGGGATCCTCTACGCGCCCGACTACGTGGTGAACGCGGGCGGTGTCATCCAGGTCGCCGACGAGCTGCACGGCTTCGACTTCGACCGGTGCAAGGCGAAGGCCACGAAGATCTTCGACACCACGCTGGACATCTTCGCACGTGCGAAGGAGGACGGGATTCCGCCGGCCGCCGCGGCCGACCGGATCGCCGAGCAGCGGATGGCGGAGGCGCGCCGCCGCGGATAACGGAACCTTCCATTCCGTCGCATTCCGCGTGTGTCTCGACGCTTGTCAGGGACCCGCCGAGGGGACACTTCGAGAGAACTCTCACTCCCGTCGGCGGGTCGTCCGCCAAGAAGAGGTTAAAATCGCGGTTGACCAGCGGGGACAGGGCACCTCGCAGGTTCTGGGCCAAGGCGCGTCCTGCGGGCGACGTACCGTATGGGCGCGGGCTCAGGTACCGTGGAAGCCCTACGGACCGGTCTCTCCATGGAGAGCCCGTTCCAGATCATGAACGCGTGTCAAGACTCTGGGGCCACCGAGCCCCGTATCCGAGGGGGTCGAGCCATGGGGCGCGGCCGGGCAAAGGCCAAGCAGACGAAGGTCGCCCGCCAGCTGAAGTACAGCAGCGGCGGGACTGACCTCTCGCGTCTGGCCAATGAGCTGGGCGCTTCGACTTCGAGCCAGCCGCCGAATGGCGAGCCGTTCGAGGACGACGACGAGGAAGACGACCCGTACGCCCAGTACGCGGATCTCTACAACGACGACGATGAGGATGAGGACGACCAGTCCGGTCCACAGTCTCAACGTCGCGGCGCTTGACGCACCAGCGTCCCTCGCGGTTTCCGCGATCTCTCGTAGCTGTAGCGGTGAGCAGATCTCTGTTGGCGGATTTCTCGTAGCAACCGCACTTCACCCGGTCCGGGGCCTCAACGCCGGACCGGGTTTTGTGCTGCCCCGAGGGCCTCAGCTCGCGTAGTCGCCGATCAGGGCCGCGCCCGTCGCGTGCTCGCCGCGCTCGGTGATCTCACCGGCGATCCAGGCGTCCACGCCGCGGTCCGCGAGGGTGGCCAGCGCCGCGTCCGCCGATTCCTCGGGGACGATCGCGATCATGCCCACGCCCATGTTCAGCGTCTTCTCCAGCTCCAGACGCTCGACCTCGCCGGTCCTGCCGACCAGGTCGAAGACCGGGGCCGGCGTCCAGGTCTCACGGTCCACGATCGCGTGCAGCCCGTCCGGGATCACCCGGGCCAGGTTGGCCGCGAGCCCGCCACCGGTGATGTGGCTGAAGGCGTGCACGTCGGTGGTCCTCGTCAGCGCCAGGCAGTCCAGCGAGTAGATCTTGGTGGGCTCCAGGAGCTCCTCGCCGAGCGAGCGGCCGAACTCCGCGACGTGCTGGTCCAGGCTGAGGTTCGCCCGGTCGAAGAGGACGTGCCGGACGAGCGAGTACCCGTTCGAGTGAAGACCGGAGGCCGCCATGGCGATCACCGCGTCACCCGTACGGATACGATCCGCGCCGAGCAGCCGGTCGGCCTCCACCACGCCCGTACCGGCGCCCGCGACGTCGAAGTCGTCCGGACCGAGCAGACCCGGGTGTTCGGCCGTCTCGCCGCCCACCAGGGCGCAGCCCGCGAGCACACAGCCCTCGGCGATGCCCTTCACGATGGCCGCCACGCGCTCCGGGTGGACCTTGCCGACGCAGATGTAGTCGGTCATGAAGAGCGGCTCGGCGCCGCACACCACGATGTCGTCCATGACCATCGCGACCAGGTCGTGGCCGATGGTGTCGTACACGCCGAGCCGGCGGGCGAGGTCGACCTTGGTGCCCACGCCGTCCGTGGCGGAGGCGAGCAGCGGGCGCTCGTAGCGCTTGAGGGCGGAGGCGTCGAAGAGGCCGGCGAAGCCGCCGAGGCCGCCGAGGACCTCGGGGCGCTGCGTCTTCTTCACCCACTCCTTCATCAGTTCTACGGCGCGGTCGCCCGCTTCGATGTCGACGCCGGCGGCCGCGTAGGAAGCACCGGAAGCAGTGCCCGTCGCCGGAGGTGACTGATCAGACACAGAAGACATTGCCTGGGATCTTTCGGGTTGGTGAAACGGGGCTCTGCGGCGGTTACGGGCGACGGATGGCGTCAGCCGCGGCCGTGGCTGCGGGACCCGCGGCCAGCTCGGTCTCCAGAAGCTGCTTGCCGAGCAGCTCGGGGTCGGGAAGCTCCATCGGGTACTCGCCGTCGAAGCAGGCGCGGCACAGGTTCGGCTTGGCGATGGTGGTCGCCTCGATCATGCCGTCGAGGGAGATGTACGAGAGGGAGTCGGCGCCGAGCGAGGTGCCGATCTCCTCGATGGTCATGCCGTTGGCGATCAGCTCGGCGCGGGTCGCGAAGTCGATGCCGAAGAAGCAGGGCCACTTCACGGGGGGAGAGGAGATCCGGATGTGGACTTCCGCCGCACCCGCCTCGCGGAGCATGCGCACCAGGGCCCGCTGGGTGTTGCCGCGCACGATCGAGTCGTCGACGACGACCAGGCGCTTGCCCTTGATGACTTCCTTCAAGGGGTTCAGCTTCAGACGGATGCCCAGCTGGCGGATGGTCTGCGAGGGCTGGATGAAGGTCCGGCCGACGTACGCGTTCTTCACCAGGCCGGCGCCGAACGGGATGCCGCTGGCCTCCGCGTAACCGATCGCGGCGGGCGTCCCGGACTCCGGGGTCGCTATCACCAGATCGGCCTCGACAGGGGCTTCCTTGGCGAGCTTGCGGCCCATCTCGACACGGGAGAGGTACACGTTCCGGCCGGCGATGTCCGTGTCCGGGCGGGCCAGGTACACGTACTCGAAGACACAGCCCTTGGGCTTCGCTTCCGCGAATCGGGACGTCCGCAGGCCGTTCTCGTCGATGGCGACGAACTCGCCCGGCTCGATCTCACGGACGTAGGCCGCGCCGCAGATGTCGAGGGCGGCGGACTCGGAGGCGACGACCCAGCCGCGCTCCAGGCGGCCGAGGACCAGCGGGCGGATGCCCTGCGGGTCGCGGGCCGCGTACAGGGTGTGCTCGTTCATGAAGACGAGGCTGAAGGCGCCCTTGACCTGCGGGAGGACCTTCGCGGAGGCCTCCTCGACGGTCAGCGGCTTGCCGTCGTCGTCGACCTGGGCCGCGAGGAGCGCGGTGAGCAGGTCGGTGTCGTTGGTGGCGGCCACCCGAGTGGTGCGGCCGTCCTGCTTGGGGAGGTCGGCGACCATCTCGGCGAGCTGCGCCGTGTTGACGAGGTTGCCGTTGTGGCCGAGCGCGATGGAGCCGTGCGCGGTGGCACGGAACGTCGGCTGGGCGTTCTCCCACACGGAGGCGCCGGTGGTCGAGTAGCGGGCGTGACCGACCGCGATATGACCCTGGAGCGAACCGAGCGAGGTCTCGTCGAAGACCTGGGACACAAGGCCCATGTCCTTGAAGACGAGGATCTGGGAGCCGTTGCTTACCGCGATACCCGCGGATTCCTGGCCTCGATGCTGGAGGGCGTAGAGCCCGAAGTAAGTGAGCTTGGCGACCTCTTCACCCGGGGCCCAGACTCCGAAGACGCCGCAAGCGTCCTGGGGGCCTTTCTCGCCGGGGAGCAGATCATGATTGAGTCGACCGTCACCACGTGGCACGCCACCGAGTGTAGGCGAGATCGACCACTGGTCCGAATTGGGGATACGGATCTTTGACGGATCACTCTTCCGCGACGGCTTGGACGGTTTTTCCGTTTGTGCTGGTCAGCGCGATGGATCGGTGGTTCAACTCGTATACGACCGTGCTGTCGAAGAGGCCCAGCAAGGTCCTCTCGGTGTCCATGAGTGAGCCGTCGCACATCATCCGGGTGGTCTTGGCGGCGCCGAGGGTGATATGTCCGTCGCGGACGGTGGCCTTGGCGGTGACGTGGTTGCAGCCGAGGCGGCCGGAAAGGGTGCCGTTCGCCTTGTCGAGGGTGAAGTGGGCGTCGGCCCCTTCGGGAAGGGACTGGGCCACGTCACCGTCCCCGAGGGAGGTGACCGTCCACTTCGTGCCGTACAGGGGTGCGTCCGGCTCCTTGGTGAGATTGACGCGGTCACCGCCGTCGGTGGTGAGCGTCAACTTGTCGCCCTTGACCTCGCTGGTGAACGTGTTGTCGACGTAGGCGTGGCTCAGGCTCTGCTCGAAGCTCATGGGGTCCTTCTGGCAGCCCATGTCGGTCGCCTCGATCGTCCCGAAGTCGACACGGTCACCCTTGAGGGTGACCGTGGAGCCGAAAGTGTTGCAGCCGAGGTTGCCGCTGACGCGACCGTCTTCGCCGATCCGCAGATACGCGCTGTCCGGCGCCTGCCGGGTCCGGCCGTGCGTGGTGAGGGTGTCGACACTCCAGTGAACACCGGTGACCGGGGACGATCCGGTCCCCGCGGAACCGCCGCCCGCCGTCTGGGTGCCACAGGCCACGGCGAGCGGAAGCAGGGTCAGGACGCTGAGAGTCAGTCGCTGCTTGTCCATGACGGTGTGACGGGAGGGGTGGGGTGGCCGGTTCCCCTCCGGGCTGTGCGGGTGGGCTCCGCGGATGGAGTCGGCGGGTCGGGTCAGCAGGTGAGGTCGGCAGGTGAGGTCGGCAGGTTGAGCTGCCGGGTGGAGTCAGCAGGTTGAGTCACCGGGTGGAGTCAGCCCATCAGGGGCAGCAGTCCGCCGAGGTCGGCCCGCTCACCGCTCGCGCTGACCTTCGCCTCGTCCAGCGCGGTCTGCCACTCCGTGCGTCCCGTCGCCAGCCGGATCCAGGTGAGCGGGTCGGTCTCCACGACGTTCGGCGGCGTGCCCCGGGTGTGCCGGGGGCCCTCCACGCACTGCACGACGGCGTACGGCGGGATCCGCACCTCCGTCGACGCGCCGGGCGCCTTCACGGCGAGCGCGTCGGCGAGCAGCCGGGTGCAGGCGGCGAGGGCCTGGCGGTCGAGGGGGATGTCGGCGCCGGCGGCGCGGTTCAGGTCGTCGGTGTGCACGACGAGTTCGACGGTGCGGGTCACGAGGTAGTCGGCGAGGGTCATGGCTCCGAGGGGGGTCCCCCCTGCTCGAGCGGAGCCGGGAGCCTGGGGGAGCGCGGCGAGCAGCCGATCGTCGGGGGCCGTGGCCAGGCGCTCGGTGATCCGCTGTTCGACGCGGGCGTAGAGCGCGTCGAGGTCGGGGTTGTCGCGGGCGAGTTCGCGGGTGCCGTCGGCGATGTCCCCGGCGCGTGCCGCCGTCGCGAACGGCCAGTCGAGCAGTCCGAGTTCCTTCACGCCGGGCTCGGGCCGGTCGAGGTTGCGGCTCACGGTCTCGACCGCCATCGTGAGGTGCGCGGCCAGCTCCCGCACACTCCAGTCCCCGAGCCGCGCGGGCCGCGCCAACTGTTCCTCGGTCAGGGTGTGGACGCCCTGCCGCACGTTCCCGAACTGCGCGAGCACCGCCGCACGGATCTTGGCGGGGTCGTAGGTACGGGTGCGTTTCCTGGCCGGCGGCATAGGGCGAGCCTAGGGCCTGTCCGGCGGAGGACGTGAAGAGGTCGACGTCCGTCCAGGAACGTCACGCTCGGCGCGCTCCTGCCGGCCGACGCCGGGTTCGGCCGGCTTGTGGGAGGCCGGTGACACGAAGGGCGCCGCGACCCCGCCCCGGGCGACCGAGCCCGTTCCGGCATGGCGACGGCCCCGACCGTCGAAACGGTCGGGGCCGTCGGCGTCGTACGACCGCTTACGCGAGCAGCGCCGGGATCGTGCCCTCGTGGGCCGTGCGGAGCTCGTCCAGCGGGAGGGCGAACTCGCCCTGGACCTCGACCGCGTCTCCGTCCACGACACCGATGCGGGTGACGGGCAGACCCCGCGCACCGCACATGTCGTTGAAGCGGAGCTCCTCCGAGCGCGGGACGGCGACGACCGCGCGGCCCGCCGACTCCGAGAAGAGGAAGGTGAAGGCATCGAGACCGTCGGGGACGACCAGCCGGGCGCCCTTGCCGCCGAGCAGCGCCGACTCGACCACGGCCTGGACCAGACCGCCGTCGGACAGGTCGTGCGCCGAGTCGATCATGCCGTCGCGGGAGGCGGAGATGAGGATCTCGCCGAGGAGGCGTTCGCGCTCCAGGTCGACCTTCGGCGGCAGGCCCCCGAGGTGGTCGTGGACGACCTGGGACCAGGCCGAACCGCCGAACTCCTCGCGGGTGTCACCGAGCAGGTAGAGGAGCTGGCCCTCTTCCTGGAAGGCGACCGGCGTGCGGCGGGCGACGTCGTCGATGACGCCCAGCACGGCCACGACCGGAGTCGGGTGGATGGCGGCCTCACCCGTCTGGTTGTAGAGCGAGACGTTGCCGCCGGTCACCGGGGTGCCCAGCTGCAGACAGGCGTCGGCGAGACCGCGCACGGCCTCGGCGAACTGCCACATGACGGCCGGGTCCTCGGGCGAGCCGAAGTTCAGGCAGTCGGAGACGGCGAGCGGCTTGGCACCGGTCGTCGCGACATTGCGGTAGGCCTCGGCGAGCGCGAGCTGCGCACCCGTGTACGGGTCGAGCTTCGCGTAGCGGCCGTTGCCGTCCGTGGCGATGGCGACGCCGAGTCCGGTCTCCTCGTCGATGCGGATCATGCCCGAGTCCTCGGGCTGCGCCAGCACCGTGTTGCCCTGCACGAAGTGGTCGTACTGGGAGGTGATCCAGGACTTGGAGGCCTGGTTCGGCGAGCTCACGAGCTTGAGGACCTGGTCCTTGAGCTCCTCGCTCGTCGCCGGGCGCGACAGCTTGTTCGCGTCGTCGGCCTGGAGGGCGTCCTGCCACTCGGGGCGGGCGTAGGGGCGCTCGTAGACCGGGCCGTCGTGCGCGACCGTGCGCGGGTCGACGTCGACGATCTTGCCGCCGTGCCAGAAGATCTCGAGGCGATCGCCGTCCGTCACCTCGCCGATCACCGTGGCGATGACGTCCCACTTGTCGCAGATCTCCAGGAACCGGTCGACCTTCGCCGGCTCGACGACCGCGCACATGCGTTCCTGCGACTCGCTCATGAGGATTTCCTCGGGAGAGAGAGTCGAGTCCCGCAGGGGTACGTCGTCCAGGGTGACGCGCATGCCGCCGGAGCCGTTGGAGGCCAGCTCGGAGGTGGCGCAGGACAGACCGGCCGCGCCGAGGTCCTGGATGCCGACGACCAGCTTCTCGGCGAAGGCCTCGAGCGTGCACTCGATGAGCAGCTTCTCCTGGAAGGGGTCGCCGACCTGGACGGCGGGGCGCTTCGACGGCTTGGCGTCGTCGAAGGTCTCACTCGCCAGGATGGAGGCGCCGCCGATGCCGTCGCCGCCCGTACGGGCCCCGTAGAGGATGACCTTGTTGCCCGCGCCGGACGCCTTCGCGAGGTGGATGTCCTCGTGCTTCATGACGCCGATGGCTCCGGCGTTGACGAGGGGGTTGCCCTGGTAGCAGGCGTCGAAGACGACCTCGCCGCCGATGTTGGGCAGGCCCAGGCAGTTGCCGTAGCCGCCGATGCCCGCGACCACGCCCGGCAGGACGCGCTTGGTGTCGGGGTGGTCAGCGGCGCCGAAGCGCAGCGGGTCGACGACGGCGACCGGGCGGGCGCCCATCGCGATGATGTCGCGCACGATGCCGCCGACGCCGGTGGCCGCGCCCTGGTAGGGCTCGACGTACGACGGGTGGTTGTGCGACTCGACCTTGAAAGTGACGGCGTAGCCCTGGCCGACGTCGACGACACCGGCGTTCTCGCCGATGCCCACGAGGAGCGCGTCGGACTGCGGGGCCTTCTCGCCGAACTGGCGGAGGTGGACCTTCGAGGACTTGTACGAGCAGTGCTCGGACCACATGACGGAGTACATGGCGAGTTCGGCGCCGGTCGGGCGGCGGCCGAGGATCTCGACGACCCGCTCGTACTCGTCCTTCTTCAGGCCCAGTTCGGCCCAGGGCAGCTCGACGTCGGGGGTCGCGGCCGCGTTCTCGACCGTGTCCAGAGGCGTGCGGCTCATGCGGTGACCAGCTTCTTGAGGATCGAGGTGAAGAAGGGGAGGCCGTCGGTGCGGCCGGAGCCGACGAGGGGCTCGACGGCGTGCTCCGGGTGCGGCATCAGACCGACGACGTTGCCCGCCTCGTTCGTGATGCCGGCGATGTCGCGCAGCGAGCCGTTCGGGTTGACGTCCACATAGCGGAACGCGACCCGGCCCTCCGCCTCCAGCATGTCGAGCGTGCGCTCGTCGGCGACGTACCGCCCGTCCATGTTCTTCAGCGGGATGTGGATCTCCTGGCCGGACTCGTAGTCGGCCGTCCAGGACGTCTCCGCGTTCTCCACCCGCAGCTTCTGGTCGCGGCAGATGAAGTGGAGGTGGTTGTTGCCGAGCATCGCACCGGGGAGGAGGTGGGCCTCGGTGAGGACCTGGAAGCCGTTGCAGATGCCGAGGACGGGCATTCCGGACTTCGCCTGCTCGATCACGGTCTCCATCACGGGCGAGAAGCGCGAGATGGCACCGGCCCGGAGATAGTCGCCGTACGAGAAACCGCCGGGCAGCACCACGGCGTCGACCTGCTTGAGGTCCTTGTCCTTGTGCCAGAGGGCGACGGGTTCGGCACCGGCGAGCTTGATCGCACGCTGCGTGTCCCGGTCGTCGAGGCTGCCCGGAAAGGTGACGACTCCAATACGAGCGGTCACTTTCCTGCCTCCGCGACTTCCTCGACCTTGACGGTGAAGTCCTCGATCACGGTGTTGGCGAGGAAGGATTCCGCCAGTTCATGGATGCGGGCGAGCGCGGCGTCGTCCACCGGTCCGTCCACTTCCAGTTCGAATCGCTTTCCCTGACGTACGTCGGAGACACCGTCGAAACCGAGGCGCGGCAGTGCACGCTGCACCGCCTGGCCCTGGGGGTCGAGGATCTCCGGCTTGAGCATGACGTCGACTACGACGCGTGCCACTGGCACTCCCGGTGTGTGGTGCTGAGCAGGTCGCTTCAGACTACCCGCACAAAATTTCTACTCGCGTAGATTCGTAGAATCCTACGTGAGCCCGATCACGATCCCGCATCGACGCGGGGGCCTGTACGGAAAATCCTGGGAAAAATCGCAGAAGAGCGGCTGGGCCCCATTACCTTCGGACACGCGGAAGGTTTTAGTCGGGCTTCACAATGCAATGCCCGGCACTGTACAAAGGAATTGGCAATAGCCGATACTTTGCCCAATAACAGCCGGACAGTCGACATCTCCCCGACAACTCCGTGACGTCCACGCACGTCATGGGGGGCGATCGCAGAGGTGCCGCACGAAGGGACCGATATTCGTGGCGCAGCGTGTCGTGGTCACTCTCTTTGACGACATCGACGGCTCGGAAGCGGCGGAGACGATCGCCTTCGGACTCGACGGCAAGTCGTACGAGATCGACCTCAATCCAGCCAATGCCAAGAAACTGCGTAAGGCGCTCGCGCCCTACCTCGAGGCCGGCCGCAAGCAGTCGAAGTCCGGGAAGGCGTACACGCACACCGCGTTGACCCCCGACCCGGCCGCCGTCCGCGCCTGGGCCCGTTCCAACAAGCTGGACGTCCCCCCGCGCGGCCGCATCCCCAAGAAGGTCTACGAGGCGTTCGCCGAGGCGCACTGAGTCCGAGGGTCCGCCGGATGGCTCGCCGGGGTCCCGCTCCGGCCGGCCATCCGCCCCCGCGCGCAACCGACTTGCGCTGACCCCCTGCTGATCAGCTAGAGTCTGGAGCACGCCGAGGGGCAAGGCCGAAAAGCCGGGTCCCGAGGAGTCACGCGGGTGTAGTTCAGTAGCAGAACATCCCCCTTCCAGGGGGAAGGCGCAGTGTGCAATTCCTGTCACCCGCTCTGCAGCCCTTACCGACCACTCTTGTGGATCAGGTAGGGTGGTGCTCGCACCGATCGGTGAAAGCCGGTCGGAGGCAATGCGGACGTAGCTCAGTTGGTAGAGCGCAACCTTGCCAAGGTTGAGGTCGCGAGTTCGAGCCTCGTCGTCCGCTCCAGGAAGCAAAGACCCCGGTCACCGACCGGGGTCTTTCTCGTGTGCGCGTACGAGCGTCTCCCCTGACATTTGTCATGCGGAGTGATGACACCGCGCACTGCTGTCGGGTCCCGTCCGCGGGGACGCTGATTCCATGAACACGAACGAGCAAGATGACGTGATCGAGGTCACTGATCTGCGGCGCGTGTACGGGGGGGACCGGGGAGCCGGCGGAGATTTCGAGGCCGTGCGCGGAATCACCTTCTCCGTGGGCCGCGGTGAGCTCTTCGCGCTGCTGGGGACCAACGGCGCCGGCAAGACCTCCACCGTCGAGCTGCTGGAGGGCCTCGCCCCTCCGGCGGGCGGCCGGGTGCGGGTCCTCGGGCACGATCCGTACGAGGAGCGCGCGGCCGTCCGGCCCCGGATCGGTGTGATGCTGCAGGAGGGCGGCTTCCCCTCCGAACTGACGGTCGCGGAGACCGTACGGATGTGGGCGGGCTGCACGAGCGGAGCCCGGCCGACCGCTCAGGCCCTGGGGATGGTCGGGCTCACCCGGCGGTCCGGGGTACGGGTGAAGCAGCTGTCCGGGGGCGAGAAACGGCGCCTGGACCTGGCCCTCGCGCTCCTCGGCCGCCCCGAGGTCCTCTTCCTCGACGAGCCGACGACCGGCCTGGACGCCGAAGGGCGCCGGGACACCTGGGAGTTGGTGCGCGAGCTGCGCGACGGCGGTACGACCGTGGTGCTGACCACGCACTACCTGCAGGAGGCGGAGGAACTGGCCGACCGGCTCGCGATCCTCCACGAAGGGCACATCGCGGCCGCCGGCACCCCTGCCGAGGTGACCGCGTCCTCACCCTCCCGGATCTCCTTCGAACTGCCCGACGGCTACTTCCTCGGAGATCTGCCCCCGCTCGCCGGACTCGGCGTGACCGATCACGAGACGGCGGGCCGTGTCGTCAGGCTGCGCACCGACGAGCTCCAGCGCACCGCCACGGCGCTGCTGGTGTGGGCCCACCAGAAGCAGGTCGAGCTGCGGGGGCTCGATGTGCGGTCGGCCTCACTGGAGGAGGCGTTCCTGCGGATAGCGCGGGACGCCGCGGGCCGGGGTGCGGGTGCGCGGGACGCGGATGCACGGGGTGCGGGTGCGCGGGACGCGGATGCACGGGGTGCGGATGCGCCGAGTGCGGGTGTGCGGGAGCAGGAGAGGGGGACGGTGGCATGAGCGCGACAGTTCCGGCGACCGGGCAAACCAGTGCGGGTGCGGGTGCGGATACGGGCACGACGACGGCCGCGGGGCGGATGGCCGCCCTGGCGCGCGCCGAACTGACCCTGCTGGGCCGCTCGAAAGCGACCCTCGCCGCCGCCGTGTTCATGCCGCTGCTCTTGCCGTTCAGCCTCCGCTCGACGATCGACCAGATGGACCTGAAGGGCGCCGGGCTCTCGGTCGGCTCGGTCATCGTGCCGTCCTCCGTCGGCTTCGCACTCCTCTTCGCGGTCTACAGCCCGCTGGTGAGCGTGTACGCGGCCCGCCGCGAGGAGCTCGTCCTCAAACGGCTGCGCACCGGGGAGCTGCGGGACGCGGAGATCCTCGCGGGTGCGGCCCTGCCCTCGGTCGCGATCGGCCTGGTGCAGTGCCTGATCCTGACGGTCGCGTGCGCCGCGCTGCTGGACGTCGGCGCGCCCCGGGCACCCCATCTCGCCGTCCTGGGGCTGCTCCTGGGCCTGGCGATGTGGCCCCCGCTCGCGGCGATCACGGCGAACTTCAGCAAGAGCGTGGAGGGCGCCCAGGTCGCCACCATGCCCTTGATGCTGGTGTCGCTGTTCGGTTCCGGCACCTTCTTCCCCCTCCAGCTCATGCCGGACCAGCTCGCCTCGGCCTGCGAACTGCTGCCCCTGACCCCGGTGATCACGCTGATACGCGGCGGCTGGACCGGCGACCTCTCCGCGCACGACACCCTGGGCGCGCTCGGGACGGCGGTGGCCTGGACCGTGTTCGCGGTGTTTGCTGTACGGCGGTGGTTCCGCTGGGAGCCGCGGCGTTGACCAGGGACTTGGTGATGGGCATGGGCGGGCGCGGTGGCTGGTGGCGCGGCAAGAGCACGCCGGCGAAGGTCGAGACGTACACACGGTGGTCGTTCCACACCTTCCCGTTCATCGAGGTCGCCACCTTCGCGCTGCCGGCCTTCGGATACGTGCCCGCCCCGGTGAACTGGATCCTGTTCCTGCTGGTGAGCACGCACGCCGCAGTCGCCGCGGTGACCGCCTCGCTGACCCTGGACTGGACCCGCGGCCGCCGCCCCCTGCCGGTACGGCTGCTCTGGGCGCTGGGCACCGCCACCGTGGTGATCGCCGTCGTGAGCCTGGTGGTCGCGCTGCACGGCCCGCGCGGCGCGGACAACGGGGCGGCGGCGGGCACGGTGTTCGTCGGCGTCCTGTCGTTCGGGATCGGCACTCTGGCGCTCGCGGTGCGCGGGACACGACGCATGGTGTACGGCGTGCTCGGCGCCGCCGTGGGTGCCGGAGCCGTGGCCGTCCCGGCGGGTGTCTCGGCGCCCGGCGCCGCCGTCGCCGCCGGTGCGGTCGTCCTCGCCGCCGGTTTCTTCACCTTCACCTCCGCCTTCTCCGTCTGGCTGCTGAACGCCGTCTACGAACTCGACGAGGCCCGCGAGACCCGGGCCCGGCTCGCGGTCGCCGAGGAACGGCTGCGCTTCGGGCGCGATCTGCACGACGTGATGGGCCGCAACCTGGCGGTGGTCGCGCTGAAGAGCGAGCTCGCCGTGCAACTGGCCCGGCGCGGACGGCCGCAGGCCGTGGAGCAGATGGTCGAGGTCCAGCGGATCGCGCGGGAGACGCAGCGGGAGATCCGCGAGGTCGTACGCGGCTACCGCGAGGCCGATCTCCGGACCGAACTCGCGGGTGCACAGGGCGTGTTGACGGCCGCCGGCATCGACTGCGAGGTGAGCGGCCCGGTGACCGGACTGCCCGCGGAGATCCAGTCCGCGCTCGGCTGGGTCGTACGGGAGGCGACGACGAACGTGCTGCGGCACGGGGACGCCGCAAGGTGCGCGGTGTCCCTGCGGGTGGCAAAGGGCCGGGTGACCCTCACCGTCGAGAACGACGGGGCGCCCGGTATCGGTAGCGGTTCCGGTACCGATACCGCCGAACCGGGAAGGGGGTCCGGGCTCGCCGGGCTGCGGGAACGGCTCAGGGAGGTGGACGGGGTGCTGCGGGCCGGGCCTGCCGGGAGTGACCTGTTCCGCCTGACCGCCGAGGTGCCGCTGCCCCCCGACTCGGTCCCGGAACAGGCTCCGGCCCCGGAACCGGGTGGGTCGCCCCGACCCGTCCCCCACCCTGTGAGCGAGGTCACCTCATGACGTCCACCCCACCCACCTCATCTGCCCCACCCTCCCCATCCGCACCGCCCGTGCGGCTGTTGCTCGCCGACGACGAGCACCTGATCAGGGGCGCGCTCGCCGCGCTGCTGGGACTGGAGGACGACCTCGTGGTGGTCGCCGAGGCCGCGACCGGGCCCGAGGCGCTGGCGATGGCGCTGGCGCACGAGCCCGATGTCGCCGTTCTGGATCTGCAGATGCCGGGGGCGGACGGTGTGAGGGTGGCCACATCGCTACGGGCCGAACTGCCCGGCTGTCAGGTGCTGATCGTGACGAGTCACGGGCGGCCTGGGCATCTGAAGCGAGCGCTTGCGGCAGGTGTGCGCGGGTTCGTTCCGAAGACGGTGAGCGCACAGCGGCTCGCGGAGATCATTCGTACCGTGCATGCGGGAAACCGCTACGTGGACCCGGAATTGGCCGCGGACGCGATCTCCGCCGGGGACTCTCCGCTGACCGCGCGCGAGGCCGAGGTGCTCGAGTTCGCCGCCGACGGGGCGCCCGTCGCGGAGATCGCGGAGCGGGCGGCACTGTCCCAGGGGACGGTACGCAACTATCTTTCGTCGGCCGTCTCGAAGCTCGGGGCGGAGAACCGGCACGCGGCGGTGCGTCTCGCACGGGAGCGAGGTTGGGTATAGTTGTTCTCGCACCACAGCGCATGCGGACGTAGCTCAGTTGGTAGAGCGCAACCTTGCCAAGGTTGAGGTCGCCAGTTCGAACCTGGTCGTCCGCTCAGAGAAAGAAGCCCCCGGCCCTTCAGGGTCGGGGGCTTCTTCGTGTGCTCCTTCGCGTCCTCAGCTCCAGCTGGTGCCGGTCAGGCGCTCGTACGCCTCGATGTACTTGGCGCTGGTCGCGTCCACGATGTGCTGCGGCAGCGGCGGCGGGGGCTGCTCGCTCCTGCGGTCCCAGCCCGACTCGGGAGACGTCAGCCAGTCGCGGACGAACTGCTTGTCGAAGGACGGCTGGGCGTGGCCCGGCTCCCACGCGTCGGCGGCCCAGAAGCGGGAGGAGTCCGGGGTCAGCACCTCGTCGGCGAGGACGAGCGTCTCGCCCTCGTAGCCGAACTCGAACTTGGTGTCCGCGAGGATGATGCCGCGCTCGCGCGCGATGTCACGGGCGCGGCCGTAGACGGCGAGGGTCGTCTGGCGCAGCTGGGCCGCCGTCTCGGCGCCGACCTGGCGGGCGACCTCCTCGTACGACACGTTCTCGTCGTGCTCGCCGACCGCGGCCTTGGTGGCGGGGGTGAAGATCGGCGCGGGGAGTTCCGAGCCGTCGACGAGGCCCTCGGGGAGGGCGAGGCCGCAGACCGTGCGGGACTCGTCGTACTCGACGAGGCCCGAGCCGGTGAGATAGCCGCGCGCGACGCACTCGACCGGCGTCATCCGCAGGGACTTGCAGATGAGGGTGCGGCCCTCCCAGTCGGCGGGGGCGCCCGGCGGGAGCTCGGTGCTCAGCACGTGGTTGGGGACCAGGTCGGCGAGCTTGTCGAACCACCACAGCGAGAGCTGGGTGAGGACCCGGCCCTTGTCGGGGATCTCGGTGGGCAGCACCCAGTCGTAGGCGGACATGCGGTCACTGGCGATCATCACGAGGTCGCCCGCCTCGTTCTGGTACAGGTCGCGCACCTTGCCGGTGTGCAGATGTACCAGACCCGGGACCTGGAGGGGCTCGGGCTTTTCGACGAATCCGGACACGGTTCCTCCCCGTGGTTCTGTCCAAGTGGCTCGATTCTCCCGTATCCGGAGAGCGCCTTCGGCCAGGGGGTTCCTCAGTCGCGTTTGCAGATGCGGTCGAGGAGGTTCGCGGTGGCTCGCTGGACACGGGCGTCGACATGGCCGGGACGGTCCAGGGCCGGGGACCACGCGAACGTCCCGGCCGCGAAGACCAGGGCGCCGGAGGGGGCCCGGTAGAGGGAGGTCTCCTGGTGGCGGGTGACGCCCTCGCTGTCCTGGTAGGGGGAGTGGGCGAGCAGGATGCGGCCCTGGTGCTCGGGCAGCGGGGTGCGCGGGAAGTAGCGGTCGGCCTCGCCCGCGACCATGCCGGCGAGTTCGTCGCCCTCGTGTGCGCCGGTCGCCTCCCACAGCCAGTGGTCGGCGTTGCGCACGACCAGGGGGTGGGGTTCCGGGACCCTGCCCGCGTACTGGATGCCGATGAGCTGCTGCTCAGGACGGTCGATTTCGCGCCACAGCGCCGGCCTTCCCGGGCCTCTGCGTTTGCGGCAGGTCAGCAGGCGGTCGGCGACGCCGGACGGGGACGGGGCCAACTCCACCTGCCAGTACATGGTGTTGGCGGAGAGGAAGACCAGGGAGGTGCCGCTTTCGCGGGCGAGTTCCACGGTGCGGCGCATGGCCAACGACCAGTACTCGTCGTGCCCCGGGAAGACCAGGCCGCGGTAGCGGGTGGGGTCGACGCGGCCGGCGTGCAGGTCGCGGGCGTCGGCGTAGGCGATGTCGTAGCCGTAGCGCTCGGCCCAGCGGATGAAGTCGTAGGCGTGGCCGACGTGGAGGGGAAGGCCCGCGCCGGCGTACGGGCGGTCGAAGGAGACCGTCGTCGCGGCCTCGGACTCGCCGAGCAGACGGCCGTTCTCGTCCCAGGCGTGGTAGAGGCTCGCGCCGGTGTGCCCGTCCTCCGGGTAGAGGTTGTACGCCTGCCAGGTGACGTCCGGGAGCAGGAGGAGGAGGTCCGCGGGGTGGTTGTCGCGGACGGTGAAGGGGACGTGCGAGCGGTAGCCGTCGGCGGTGGTGAGTACGGCCACGTACGCGCCAATGCTCCAGTAGCTCGGGATCTGCAGGCGCCAGGAGAGCCACCAGTGATGACAGGAAACGGTTCTGTCGGCGGTGAGGGGCGGCGGCTGGACGATGCCCGACAGGCGGGGGCTGGTGGTGATCTTGCTGGCCCCGTCGCCTCCGTAGTGCCCGATGCGGTAGATGTCGACGCTGAATTCCTGGGGCGGGTCGACGGTGACGTGGAAGTCGATGGACTCGCCCGGCGCGGCCGCGCCGTTGGAGGCGAAGCCCTTGATCTGGCGGTGCACGTCGTCGGCCGAGCGGGGGCCGCCGGCGCGGGGGTGGGGGATGGGGGGCCTGCGGGAGCCCTGGAGGGTGGCGGAGCCACTGGGTCCCCCGGCCTGACCGGGCTGACCAGCCCGACCCGCCTGATCGACGTGATCAATGTGATCGATGTACCACGGGACGACATGGCCCGTGTCGTCGAAGTACTGCTCGTCGCCCCTGAGCCAGGGAACGGGGCCCTGGCCGAAGGGGTCCGTCACGGCGTGCGCGAGTGCGCCCGACTCCCAGCGGCGGATCTGCTCCGACCCCATGCCTGCTCCCCTCCCTCGTGCCCCCGTCGGTTCTGTAAACCTCTGCCCTGCACGCGATCGGTCCCAGCACATCACATTACGCACGCACTCCGTCACCGTTCGTCGCGAATTGACGTGAACGGAACGCGGACCTCCGGTTGAAGAAGTGGAGATGGGCGGCTGGGAGCAGGGACGGTGGTGGTGGCGTCAGACCAGGCGGACCGGTTTCTCGGGGCGGACGCCCAGGTGACGGAGCCAGTCCCGGAGAGGTTCCGGGTCGCCGTCCTCGACGAGGGTCAGGACCCGCGGCCCCAGATCGACGGCCCGCACCCCGTCGACGAGAAGGGCGGGGCCATCGAGCCAGTCGAGCCCCGGCGCCGCCCCGGCGGTGTCCATCGCCGCACAACAGACCATCGCGGTGACATGGTCGGCCAACAGCTCACGCCCACTGCGCGGCGGCTGGAGCGGAAAGAGCGGCAGCATCCCGTCGTCCCAGAACGACCAGTCGGGGCCCGGCTGCTCCGCACTCCCGCCCGGCCCGGACGCGACGGCCGGCGCCGCCGCCTCCTCACGGGCCAGCTCCGCGCTGAGCCCGGCCGCGAGTGCCGCCGTCCGCTCACTCCCGAGCACGGGCTCGCCGTCCTCCCCGACCTCCTCCTCGACCTCTACCTCTGTCCCTGCGTCTGTCCCTGTCCCTGTCCCTGTCTCGTTCAGGCTCACGCCCGTACCGCTCTTCCCGTACGCCTCGCGCCGATCGACGGAGAGGTCGGCGTCGTCCGTGGCAGGCGCGGTCAGATGGTCGAGCACACGTGCCAGCGTCGGACCGCCCTGGTCGGGCTGGGTCGGATCCGTGGGGTGGCGGACGCCCAGCGCGTCCAGCACCCGGTGCAGCCGGGCCGCTTCGGTGCGCCAGGTGCGGTCGACGACCTCGTCCGGATACTCCTGCCAGTCCACCGGCGCCCAGTCGGGCCCGGGCTCCGCGGGCCCGCCGTGGAAGAGGCGCGCGGCGAGCAGCGAGGCCGCCTCGTCCACCGAACCGGGCTCTTCGAGCAGGTCGCAGGCAGGACGCTCGCCGAGGCGGGAGGCGAAGCCCTCGGCCAGCCGGTCACGGCGCGACAGCTCGGTGAGGGCCGCGACGACACCCGCGTCCAGCCGGGCCGGCCAGCGGCCCATCCGCCAGGCGGGCAGCGCGACCCGGGTCAGCAGCCGGTCCCAGCCCGCGTACGCCAGGCCGACCTGTTCCTGGGCGACGATCCGCAGACCGTAGTCCACAGCCTGTGCACGCTCGGCCGCGGCAGCCGCCACTCCCCGCTCCATCTCGGCCGCATGGCCCCGGCAGCTGCGCAGCAGCAGGCGGGTCACCCAGCCGACACCGGCGAGGACCGTGCGGGCCAGAGGGCCGCGGGCGGGCTCGGAGGTCACGGCCACGGCCGCGTCCAGACCCCGTACGAAACGGCGGGCCGCGGCTATGTCGGGGTGCGCCGAAGGGCCCGTACCGGCGACGACCGGGGCGAGGACCGCGCGCAGCTCCCCGACCCGCATCCACCACAGGAAGGGCGAACCGATGACGAGGACGGGAGCCGCGGGGGCTCGGCGGGAACGCCCGCCTCCCACCCCTCGTGCGCCCGCTATTTCGTCGCGGTGCTCGGGCGGCGGCGGACCGTGCGCCGGGTGGGTGCGGTCCTCCAGCCAGCTGTCGCAGTCCGGGGTCAGCGCTATCGCCGAGGGCGGCGGGACGTCGAGGCGGTCGGCCAGATCCCGGACCAGGCGGTAGAGGTCGGGAGCGGACGCCTCCGCGATCGGGACCGTGGGGCTCACGGCGGGCCGCGCGCGGGCGACGACGAGCGCGATGCCCGCGGCGGCGAGCAGCACGAGGGCGGCGATGACCGTCACGATCCAGCTGGTGACGGGCCAGCTTCCGCCGGTGATGTGCCCGGTCGAGCCGCCGACGAGCAGCACGACGGCGACGGCCGCGGGCAGCAGGGCGACGGCCAGCGCCCTGCTGCGGATACGCAGCACGGCGAGCGCCCGGGAGCGCGCGGCCTGCGCGCCCACCTCCACACCCATACCGGTCACGACCGGATGTCACCCCCTGCTGTCGGCCCGGCCCGAGCTGTCTCGCAGCCCGCGCCGAAGGATGCCCTGGTGTTGCTCACTCCCCCACTGTGGCACCCACCACCGACATCGCAATGCCGGTGGGCCAAGTGCCGGAACGCTTTCGCCGCACCCTAGTTGGGGCCTCGGCCCCCGTCAGCCGGATGGGGCATCGCTCACTCGATGGAATGGCTTTGGGGAAAGGTGGATGACCGTGGGCAAGGATCAGGCCCCGGATTCCGTACAGAATCCGGGGCCCAGTGGTGCGTGCGGGGGTGGGCGCTACGCCTCCGTCAGGGGCTCTACGCCTCGGTCGTGACGTCCGCCGCCGCCTTCGCCGCGATGTCCGTACGGTGCTGCGAACCGTCGAGGCCGATGCGGGCGACCGCCGCGTAGGCGCGGGCGCGGGCCTCGGTGAGGTCGGTGCCGGTCGCCGTGACGGAGAGGACCCGGCCGCCCGCGCTGACGACCGCGTCGCCGTCGTGCTTCGTCCCGGCGTGCAGGACGTACGCGTGCGGGGCGTCCAGCGCCGCCACCTCGTCGAGCCCGGTGATCGGGTCGCCGGTGCGCGGGGTGTCGGGGTAGTTGTGGGAGGCCACGACCACGGTGACCGCCGCGTCGTCGCTCCAGCGCAGCGGCGCCAGATCGGCGAGGGTGCCTTCGGCGGCGGCGAGCAGGACGCCCGCGAGCGGGGTCTTCAGCCGGGCCAGGACCACCTGGGTCTCCGGGTCGCCGAAACGGGCGTTGAACTCGATCACCCGTACACCGCGGCTCGTGATCGCCAGACCCGCGTAGAGAAGGCCGGAGAACGGCGTACCGCGGCGGCGCAGCTCGTCGACGGTCGGCTGGAGGACGGTCTCCATGACCTCCTCGACCAGCTTCGGGTCCGCCCACGGGAGGGGCGAGTACGCGCCCATGCCGCCGGTGTTCGGGCCCTCGTCGCCGTCCAGCGCGCGCTTGAAGTCCTGGGCGGGCTGGAGCGGGACGACCGTCTCGCCGTCGGTGATCGCGAAGAGGGAGACCTCGGGGCCGTCGAGGAACTCCTCGATGACGACGCGGTCGCAGGCGATGGCGTGCGCGCGGGCCTTCGCGAGGTCGTCGGTCACGACGACACCCTTGCCGGCGGCGAGTCCGTCGTCCTTCACGACGTACGGGGCGCCGAAGGCGTCGAGCGCCTCGTCGACCTCCTCGGGCGTCGTGCAGACATACGAACGTGCCGTGGGGACGCCCGCCCCCGCCATCACATCCTTGGCGAAGGCCTTGGAGCCCTCCAGCTGCGCGGCCTCCTCGGAGGGGCCGAAGCAGGGGATGCCCGCCGCGCGCACGGCGTCGGCGACCCCGGCGACGAGCGGCGCCTCCGGTCCCACGATCACCAGCTCGGCGCCGAGCTCTGTGGCCAGCGCGGCCACGGCGGCGCCGTCGAGGGCGTCGACCGGGTGCAGCTCGGCCGTCTCCGCGATGCCTGCGTTCCCGGGGGCGCAGTGCAGGGCGGTGACGTCGGGGTCGAGGGACAGGGAACGGCACAGGGCGTGTTCGCGGGCGCCGCTACCGATGACAAGGACCTTCACGGGGTCAGCCTATCCGTCGGGGCCGGGTGCCTTTGTGGGGGCTTCCGAAGCGGGGGGTGGGGAGAGTTGGTGCGATCCTCCGAGAGGGTCCGGGCGTTCACTCGTTGGAGAACTCCTCCACCACCGTCGCGCCCAGTTCGCGGACGATCAGGTCGTGGCCCGAGAGGGCGGACTCGTCGAGGTCGGGGTCGTCGTCCTCGGGGATGTCATCCTCGGGGGCCACCGGAGGCGGCTCGTAGGCGGCGGGGGGTGGTGGGGCGGGCGTCGAGGCGGGCGCGGCCGAGGCCTGGCCCGCGGGCGGGCCCTGCGACGCGGCGGGGCGCGGAGCCGGGGGCTGCTGGGGGGCGGGGCGCGAGCCGGCCGGAGCTCCGCCGTAGCCGCCGCCGCTGCTGCCGCCACCACCGAATCCGGGAACGGGGCCGGGGCCGGAGGCCGACATCGGTGGCGGTGCCGAGCCACCGGAGGTGTCGACGATCGCCTCGATCTTCCACTGCACATTGAACTGTTCGGACAGCGCCTGCTTCAGGACTTCCTCGCTGCCGCTGCTCGCGAAGTTGTCGCGCGCGCCCGCGTTGACGAAGCCGATCTGCAGGGTCGTGCCGTCGTAGCCGGTGACCTGCGCGTTCTGGCTGAGCAGGATCCAGGTGAAGCGGCGGCGGTTCTTCACGGCCTCCAGGATGTTCGGCCAGAGCATGCGGGGGTCGACGCCACCGGCGGCGGGGGCCGGCGCGGAGGCGGGGCCGGGGCCCGGGCCGGGGGTGGACGCCGTCGGCGCAGCAGCGGGTGCGGGTGCGCTGGGGGTGGCGGGGGCCTGTCCCCCACCCGCGGGTGTCGCGGTCGGCCAGCCGCCCGGACGCCGACCGCTGCCGACGGCCGTCGCGGTGGGCCAGGCGCCGGGCGCGGATCCGGAGGGGGCCGCGGGCGGGGCCGTAGCGGCAGCCGGGGGCGCGGCAGCGGCAGCCGCGGGACCCGGGGCGGGCGCCGGGGCCTGAGCAGGGGCAGGGCCAGGGGCAGGGGCAGGGGAAGCCCCCGCACCCGGCGCCGCAGCAACGCCGCCGGCACCCCCCGCACCACCGGCCCCGTACCCCTCGTTCGTCGCTCCCTGTCCGCCGGGACCCGCGCCCCGCACGGCGGCCCGGGCCGCGTCGACCCCGCCGCCCGGCGGAACCATCGGAGCGGCCGGGGCCGGCGCCCCTCCATGTACTTCGGGGCCGGGTACGTACCCCATGGCGGGGGCGCCCGCGCCGGCACCGGAGAAGTTCACCCCGCGCTCGATGCGGTCCAGGCGGGCCAGGACGGATCGCTCGTCCCCATATGCCGCGGGCAGGAGCACACGCGCGCAGATGAGCTCGAGCTGGAGTCGCGGCGAGGTGGCGCCGCGCATCTCCGTCAGCCCCTCGTTGACCAGATCGGCGGCGCGGCTCAGCTCGGCGGCGCCGAAGACCCCGGCCTGTGCCTGCATGCGCTCGACGACATCCGACGGGGCGTCGATGAGCCCCTTCTCGGCGGCGTCGGGAACGGCGGCCAGAATCACCAGGTCGCGCAGCCGCTCCAGCAGGTCCGCGACGAACCTCCGGGGATCGTTGCCCCCCTCGATGACGCGGTCCACGATCTCGAAGGCCACGGCGCCGTCGCCCGCGGCGAACGCCTCGACCACGGAGTCGAGCAACGACGCGTCCGTGTACCCCAGCAGCGAGGTGGCCATGGCGTACGTCACACCGTCGGTGCTCGCCCCCGCGAGGAGCTGATCCATGACGGACATGGAGTCACGCACGGAGCCGGCGCCGGCCCGCACGACCAGCGGCAGTACGCCGTCCTCGACGGGAATGCCCTCATGCCCGCAGACCTCGCCCAGGTAACCCCGCAGGGTCCCCGGCGGCACGAGCCGGAACGGATAGTGGTGGGTCCGCGACCGAATCGTCCCGATGACCTTCTCGGGCTCGGTCGTGGCGAAGATGAACTTGAGGTGCTCGGGCGGCTCCTCGACCACCTTCAGCAGGGCGTTGAAGCCCGCCGGGGTGACCATGTGGGCCTCGTCGATGATGTAGATCTTGTACCGACTGCTCGCAGGCCCGAAGAAGGCCTTTTCCCGCAGGTCACGAGCGTCGTCGACACCACCGTGCGAGGCGGCGTCGATCTCGATTACGTCGATCGACCCCGGCCCGTTCCGCGCGAGGTCCCTGCAGGACTGGCACTCCCCGCAAGGGGTCGGCGTCGGCCCCTGCTCGCAGTTCAGACACCGGGCCAGAATCCGCGCGCTGGTCGTCTTCCCGCATCCGCGCGGCCCGCTGAACAGGTACGCGTGATTGACCCGGTTGTTCCGCAGCGCCTGCTGCAACGGGTCGGTGACATGCTCCTGCCCGATGACCTCGGCGAACGACTCCGGGCGATAGCGGCGGTACAGCGCGAGAGACGACACACATACGAGGTTATAGGCGCCCACTGACAACAGGGACCGCTCACCGGCCCCCGGGCCCCAGGCCCGCGGCCCCGGGCGGCCGGACTCCCGTGCCGCATCCCGCCCCGTGAACGCAAGCGCCCCCCACGCACCCGCCAGAGCCAACCTACCCTTGCTGCCTTCCGGCCCTGGGGGAGTTCAGTCAGATAGCGCCACGTGAGGGGCTCCGCACAGAGTACCTGATCCGGGAGGAGGGAACGAGTTCGCGAGCACTCCTCAACGTCTTGTATTGTTTGCCGCGGAGGATTCGCCTAGAGGCCTAGGGCGCACGCTTGGAAAGCGTGTTGGGGGCAACCCCTCACGAGTTCGAATCTCGTATCCTCCGCCAGTGCCTCACCGGGCACGATGTCGAAGGGCCCCACCGCTTGCGGTGGGGCCCTTCGACGTTGGCCGTCTCGGCTTCCGTCTCGGTCGTAGCCGGATGGCGAGCGTCATGCAGTCGCCCGTGACCGGGCAGACCGATCGTGGGGCGCCCCGCCCGCGACTTCGTGGACCTGGCTCGCGCCGCGTCCGCTCCCGCTTCGGGCAGTGGGCCGCATCCCTACCGCACGGGTTGGCGCCGCGGCCGTGCGCGCGCTTGGGCCGAGGTCGGCTCTTCCGGATACGGACGTATCCCGCGTCGAGGCCGACGTCCTCGACGAGCGATGTTCTCGACCGAGTACTCGAGCCAGCTCGTCACACCGGCAGGAGAGGTAGGGGCAGCCCCGTCAGCAGCCTCAGGGTTCGCTCAATTTTGCACGCGGCATCTTTTTGCCCCCTAGGCTCCGTGATCAACGGTCTGACCAGCCATTTCCGTCCCCGGCGGCACCTGCGCACCTGCGCACCTAGACAGAAATGCCCCGCAGCCGTGACAGCGACGAAAGGGTGGCACGCATGGGACGAATAGGAATAGTCATTCCGGTGGTCCTACTTACGTTGACCGGGTGCACCAGTACGACGGCAACGGGTCGAGCGACTGCGCGTGAGACGCCGGTCGACACAGCTTCGTCCAGTACCCCCTCGGCCGGCCCTTCCGCCACACCCTCCGTCACCGCAGGCCCTCTTTTTCCGCCCCAGCTTCCAGACGCGCAGAGAACATTCATCAAAACAGGCGGAAAGACCGGGTCTCACTCATTTCCGGCACTTGCTCAAATCCAGCGGGGAACTCTGGAAGTCGCGGTGATCTGTTCGGGTTCCGGGCACATCGAGGTCAATGTCGGCTCTCTCGTGAGCTACACCGTCGTCTGCGCAGACGGCGATCCTGGGCAGGTCGACGAAGTAGCCATGAGCCACGGCCACAAGAACGTCGCTGTTTCGGTCACCAGCAAGACGAGTGGGTCCTGGGGACTCTCGGTGGGATGGACCAAGACCATCGACCCTCCCGGTTAGCGATGGAGCCGGGCTCGACGGCATCCGCCGGGTCAGGTGTGCAGGGAGTGCAGCAGGGTGCCGATCTTTGCGGCGACCGTCTCGGCCGAGCCCTGGGCGTACGACGAGTCCATCGCCTCGTACGTGATCCGGGCGTAGCTCTGCGCCTCGGCCACGTTCCGGCCGCTACGTCGTCGTGGAGCTGTCGCCGGCCGATGACGGCGGCGGCCCCGGGGCGGGGGGCCCGGTGGTCGGCGACTCCACACCGGGAGGAACCGTCGTCGCGGCGCAGGCCACGCTGACCCAGCCGGGCACAGCGCTGCGCCGACTCCCTCCTGGCGGGAGCCGATGTCCTGTCGCCTCGTCAACTCCCTGCGCCTACAGTCTCGTCGGAGTGACGGGCGAGTGGGGTGGGGTGGGTGTGTATGGAGTCGGCGCAGCGTGTGATCCACCGGAGTGGGCTGTTCTCACGGCTGCTGGTCGTGCTGGTGGGCGTGGCGGTCCTGCTGCTCGGCTACAGCCTGTTCAGGGAGAACCTGTCGGCACGGCTGACCCGTGACTGGCCCTGGAAGCTCAGACTGCTGGACATACAGAGCGCCGTCACGGCGGTGCTCGGCACGGGAGGAGCCGCGCTGGCCCGGGCCCAGTACGCACGGACGGTGCGGCCGGCCATCGGATACGGGGGTCGCGTCGTCGCGAACACGGCTCCGAACGAGCGGCTGGCCTGGATGTGCAAGCTCCTCAACGGCGGGCAGGAGGTGGCGATCACCGCGGACACCGGCTACTGGATCGAGTACACCTCCGCGGCACGCGCCGCCGGCGCCGTCGACTCGTCGGAGTGGATGAGCCAGCCGGAGGCGACAGCGGCGATCGCGAGCCGTGAGCTGGCGGAGCGGCAGGACTTCCAGCTGAACCTTGTCGGACGCGGTTACCCCATCCCCGGGCAGGGGCAGGGACAGCTGTTTCTGGGCTGGTTCACCGAGAAGGCCATGCGCGAGCTGGAGAGCGTATTCGTGCGGGTGCGTGTGGTGGACCGGGTCGGCGATGTCCACGAGCGTGTCGTCAACTTGCTGAAGGGCGCCGATCGTTCACCCACCCACCCGGACGCCTCCCCCTTCTGAGCACCCCGCTCTCCCCCGGGCCGGGGGTGCAGCTGGCTACACCCCCGGTTCGGGAGTGCACCTCATCGTTTCGGCCCACGGACGACGGCATCGTTGAACCCAGCTGGTCCCAGAGGTTCACAGCTCCCCCGTCCGGAAGGAAAGCCCATGAACGCGCTGCTCTCGTCGAAGCCGGAGACGGAGCCGGAGACGGGCACGAAGACGGGCGCGGAGACGGGCAGGGAGACGGAGTCCGCGGTGCGGGGTGCGGAGCCGGCCGGAACCGCGGCCCACGACGCCCGCCGGATACCGGCGACCCCGGCCGCCCCCGGTCCGCTCGCCTCCTTCGCCCGGTTCGTCCTCTGCGGTGGCGGCATAGGTGTCCTCTCCAGCTTCGCGGTCCCCCTCGTCGCCGGACTGATGCCCTGGGCGGTGGCCAACGCGGTCATCACCGTCGCGTCGACCATCCTCTGCACCGAGCTGCACGCACGCTTCACCTTCGGCAGCGGGAAGCACGCCGGATGGCTCCAGCACTGGCAGTCCGCGGGATCGGCCGCGGCCGCCTACGCCGTCACCTCCGTCGCGATCCTCATCCTGCACACCCTTCAGACCTCCCCGAGCATGCTCACCGAACAGCTCGTCTACCTCAGCGCCTCCGGCCTCGCCGGCATCGGACGCTTCCTCCTCCTGCGCCTCTACGTCTTCGCCGGCGGACGGACCAGGGCCACGGAGCCGGTACGGGTGAACAGCCCGGCACCCCGGCCGCACCGGGCCCTGGCCTGGGCCTAGGCCCCGCCGCCCCGGAGAGTCGGAGGGTCACCGCGACCGCGTTGAACGTCTCCGCCCTCCCCCTCAAGCCACCCGTCCGATCATCCGGCCGCACCCGTACGATCACCCGTCATGGAGGACTGGCTGGAGCGCGCGGCGAAGCTGAGGCAGTGGACCGGCAACGGAGTCCGCGCCCCGCACAAGCCCCTGCTCCTCCTCTACGCCCTCGGCCGGTTCCAGCGGGACGCCGACGGCGAGTTGCGCTACAGCGCGGTCGAGGACGATCTGAAGCGGCTGCTGGCCGAGTACGGTCCGGCCAACCGGACGACACCGGCGTACCCCTTCCACCACCTGGTCGGCGACGGGGTGTGGGAGGTACAGACCGATCGCGGGCCCGGCAGCCCCGGCAGCGGGGTGCGGGAACTGCGGTCGACGGGCGCGGCGGGACGGCTGGCGCCGGAGCTGCGGGCGGCGCTGCGACGCGAGCCCGCGCTCCTCGGCCGGATGGCCCGGATCCTGCTCGACCTGCACTTCCCGCCCTCGCTCCACGACGAACTGTGCGAGGCCGTGGGCCTGGAGTGGGAGTGGGAGCCGGAAGGGGCGGTGCACCTGCCGGACGCGGGGCCGCGGGACCGGCGCCGACGTGACGGGCGGATGCGGGAGCTGGTCCTGACGGCGTACGAGTACCAGTGCGCGTTCTGCGGGTACGACGGCCGGATCGGGGCGGTGCCGGTCGGGCTGGAGGCCGCGCATGTGCGCTGGTGGGCGTTCGACGGGCCGGACGACATCGACAACGGTCTGTGCCTGTGCTCGCTGCACCACAAACTGTTCGACAAGGGCGTCCTCGGTATCGGGGACGGGCACCGCATCCTGGTGTCGCAACGCTTCGTCGGTCGGAGCCCGGCGGCCCGCGACCATGTCATCGCGCTGGCGGGCCGTCAGCTGACCGGTCCCCAGCCAGGCACCGCGCCCGTCGCCGCGCACCACCGGACCTGGCACACCCGCCAGGTGTTCCACGGAGCTCCGCGCCCTGCCGCGCCGGTCCCCACCGCACACGGCGAGCTGTGACGCAGGTCACGGGAAGTCGGTGTCGGGTGCCGGACAGCTCATAGGGGTGAGCATTGATATGCGTACCCGGGTACGGGCCGGGGAATCGGGCGCCTTCGCGGAGCTCTTCGACAGTTATGCGCGCGCGGTCTACAACCATGCCTTCCGGCTGACCGCCGACTGGTCGACGGCCGAGGACGTGATGGCCGCGACCTTCCTGGAGGCATGGCGGCTGCGCGACCGGGTCGACCCCGAGGGCGGCTCGCTGCGGCCCTGGCTGCTGGGCATCGCCACCAACACCGCGCGCAACCAGTACCGGAGCAACCGGCGTTACCGGCAGGCGGCCCAGGCCGCCGCCGCGGCCGAGCTGTCGGTGCCCGACCACGCCGAGGACGTGGCAGGGCGGGTCGACGACCGGCGCCGCCTCGCGACCGCCCTCACCGCCCTCGCGACGCTGCGTCCCCCGGAGCGCGAGGTCATCGCGCTCTGCCTGGGGGAGGGCCTGGACTACGAGGCCGCGGCCGAGGCACTGGGGATTCCGGTCGGCACGGTCGCCTCCCGGCTCTCCCGCGCCCGCAAGAAGCTGCGCACCCTCACCGACCCCGGACCAGCACGCCAAGAACCCGGACCGCCGCCGAAAAAAGTTCGCGGAAGACGGGAAGGCAGCCGCCGCGCCCGACAGATAACAGGCGATCGCACCCAAGTGATCCGGCCCGCACAGGAAGGAAACCGATGAACGCGAACACGCCCCGGCAGAGTCCGGCCGAGCGGGACGAGAGCGCCCAGCAGCTCCTGTCCCGCACGGCGCGCGACCTCCCGGCGGGCCGTCACCAGTTCCACAAGGAGCGCCTGATGGCCCAGATTCACCAGATCCAGCAGGAAGAGCGCACGGCGGCCGCGGCGGCGGCCCCGGCGCGGACCCGGCGGTTCCGGCTGCCGCGTCCGGCGATCATGCTGCCCGCGCTGGCCGCCGCCCTGGCCGGTACGGTCGTCGCCGCAGTGGTGATGAACGACGGCGGCGGGGTCAGGGACGGCGGCGTCGCCACCGGACCCGCCCTCACCACCCACATCGGTGCCGCGACCACCAAGGGCGTCCCCCAGCTGCTGGGCCAGATCTCACTGGCGGCGGCCGAGACCGGGGGGAGCCACCCGGCCGTCAAGCCCGGCCAGTACGTCTACATAGAGTCCAAGACGGCCGACTCGTTCGTGAAGACCGTCGACGACAAGAGCAGCCTCGCCAGTCACGCGCTGCACCGCCGCCAGGTCTGGATGTCCTCCGACGGCACCAAGGGCTGGCTGATCGACCCGGCCGTCAACGACAGCTCCGAGGGCGAGACCCTGAGCCTGCCCGACGAACAGGGCAACACCCCGGTCGGCAGCCTGAACCACCCCACGTACGACTACCTGGCCAAGCTGACCACCGACCCCGACAAGATCCTGGCCAAGATCTACAAGGAGACCAAGGGCCACGGCAACTCACCCGACCAGGAGGCGTTCACCACCATCGGCGACCTGCTCGTCGAGAGCTACCCGCCGGCGGAGCTGTACTCGGCCCTGTTCAAGGCCGCCGCGAAGATCCCCGGAGTCGTCGTGGTGAACGACGCGGTGGACGCGGTGGGCCGGCACGGGATCGCGGTGGCCCGGCTGGACGAGACCAGCGGCGAACGCGAAGAGTGGATCTTCGACAAGAAGACCCATGTCTTCCTGGGCGACCGCTCGGTCAAGGTGACCGCGAGCGCCGGTGAGGACGCTCTGATCAAGCCCGGCACGGTGACCTTCACCAACGCCATCGTCACCCGGGCCGTCGTCGACGGCATGAAGCAGACCCCGTGAGCCGACGCGGTGGTCCCGTCAGCCGATCTTCACGGTCTTCGACACCGTGACCTGGTCGATGTCGGTGGTGCGGACGGTGGCCTTCATGGTCCAGGTGCCGGCCACCGGGAGGGTGACGCCGTCCGCGGTCCAGTAGCCGCCCTTGTCCGTCAGTTCGGCGTCGATCGGGCCGATCTGCTGGGATTCCAGAGTGAAGGTGAGGCGCAGTTCGGGCACGGTGGCGAAGCCGCCGTCGGAGCCGTAGATCACGGCCTGCACGGAGTTCTCGCCCACCCGGCTCGGTGTCAGTTCGATCTGCACCTTGCCGTGTCCGCCCTTCGTGCCCACGTCGAACGGGATCGTCGTCGTCGAGGCCGTGGTCTGCCCGGCGGCCGCGGTGGCGGAGGCCGCCGCGGCCTCGGTGGCCGCGCGGCCCGGTTGGGTACCGGTGAGCAGGGTGGTGATCACCAGCACGACGATGCCGACGACGACCTCGACCAGCACCGAACGGCGCAACGCCCGCCGGTACCGGTCGGCCTCGTCGGAGGCCGCGCCCGAGGCCTTGCCGGGGTCCTTGTCGGTGTCCTTGTCGGAGACCTTGCCCGAGCTCTTGTCGGAAGCCTTGTCCGAAGACTCGCGATCCGGATCCGATACGCCGTCGTCCGAGGGGCCGCCGTCCGACGGGCCGTCCGCCCTCCCGACCCGTACGTCGGTGGGGGCGGCCGAGGCCCCCACCGTCTGCGGCACCCGCTCCTCCACCGACACCGCGGCCGCTGTCCGTGACTCATCCGCCGCGAGCATCAGCCGCCCGGTCCAGCGCCGCGAGGCCCCCGCCCCGGCCAGCAGCACCAGCACCGCCACCAGCTTGGCGAGGAGGAGCCGGCCGTACGAGGTGGAGGTCAGCGCGTCCCAGGAGCCGAGACCGCGCCAGGACTGGTAGACGCCGGTGACGACCAGGACGGTGACCGAGGCGAGGGCGAGCCGGGAGAAGCGGTTGACGACGGCCGCGGGGAGCGGCTCGGCCGACCGGTACAGCGCGGTGAGCAGGGCCGCGAGGCCGCCCAGCCAGACCGCCATCGACAGCAGGTGCAGTACGGAGGAGACCATCGCCACGGGGACCTGGATCCCGGCGGACGCGTGCTCGGCGACGGCCCAGGTGACGGCGAGGGAGACGGTGAGCAGCCCGCCGAGCGCCAGGACGAGCCGGCCCCGCGCCTGCTCGTGTACCGGACAGAACACCGCCGCCGCGAGCAGCACCAGCCGCGCCAGCAGGGCCAGTCCCGGCCTGCTGGTCAGGGTCTCGTTGAGGACGGACGGGTCGAAGGCGTCCGCCGGGCCGCTGCCGCGCTCGTAGGGTCCGCGCAGGAGCAGCAGCGCGACGGTGGACCCGCCCAGGATCCACCAGCCGGTGAGGAGCAGTCGCCGCACCGGGCCCGGGAACCCGCAGACCAGGACGAAGGTGGCCGAGCCGATGAGGAGGGCCAGACCGCCGTACGCCAAGTAGCGGGCGGCGTCGTAGAGCGTGCCCGCGACGGTGTTCCCGGAGGGGTCCACGGGGACCGGCGGGGCGGTCGCGGAGGGTTTGCCGATGGAGAAGGTGAAGGCGCCGGAGACCGGGTGGCTGTCGGCCGAGACGACCCGCCAGGCCACCGTGAAGGTGCCCGTGCCAAGCCCCTTCGGCAGGGTCACACGGGCGGTGTCGGAACGGTCGCCCGCGTGCCCCGGATCGCCGGTGTGCACGCGTCGGTTGTCCGGGTCGAGCACGCGGAAGGAGTCGTCGAGGAGCCCGATGGACTCGCTGAAGGACAGCGTCACCTCGGTGGGCGCCGTCTTCAGCACGCTGCCGTCCTGCGGATCGGTGCCGGTCAGCGCGGCGTGGGCGGACGCGCCGCCGACACCGCCGAACAGCACCAGGACCAGCACCGTGCCCAGCAGCGCCAGCCCCTGGGCGATCCGCCGTCGCTCCCGCTGTCCGCCTCCACGTCCGCTCACACGCCGTCTCCGTCGTCTCCGTCGTCCCTGCGGTCTCCGCATTCCGGTCCGCCCGGTCCGCCCTTCCAGAGTCACGGATACGTACGGACGAATCCGGCGCCGTGCTCACTCCCCCGGCGAGGAAGCCCCTGGGAGGGCCGCCTCCCGCGTCAGAAAGGCCAGCCGGGCCCGCTTCTCGGGCAAGTAGACCCCGGGAAGGTCGATTTCGGGAAGCACGATCTCCGGGCCGGGCACGAAGCCCTGGCGGACCAGCCGCGCGATCGCCTTCTCGTTGCGCGCGTCGGGTTCGACCACGACCCGCTGCCGGTCGAGGCCGACCAGCACGTACGTGGTGAACGCGGTGAGCAGCGCGGACGACCAGCCCGGCCGGCCGCCTCCGGACCCCGCGGGGCCGATCAGCAGGTGGACGCCGATGTCGCCGGGTTCGACGGCGTAGCACTCGCTGACCCGGTCGGCCTCGGGCTCGTACGTCTGGAAGAGCGCGGCGGGATCGCCGTCCTTGACCGCGAGGAAGGCGTCGTGGGTGTCGAGGGAGTCCAGATGGACGTACGTCTCCAGCACCTGCTGCTTCGTGAGCCCGTTCATGCCCCAGAACACGGCACGCTCCTCGCTCACCCAGCGGTGGATGACGTCCAGGTCGGCGCCCGGGTCGACGGGCAGGACGCGCACGGTCCCGAAGCCGTCGAACTTCTGCTCGTGCACGGCCTCGCGGTCGGCGGCGTACGGCTCACTGCTCATGGTCGTCCTCAACCTTCTCTGTCTCCTGCTCCGGTGTCAGCCGGCTCCAGTCGGTGCTGACCGGGGCCAGTTCTCCCTTGAGCCACAAGGGGAGTTGGTCGCGGTGGTGGGCCGAGCCCGGGACGCCCGAGGCGCCGAAGGGGACCACCCAGAGGCTCTGGTCGCGGTCGGCGAGGTCCCAGACGTAACGGGCCGCCGGGCCGCGCGCGCTCAGGTCGGTCAGGCCGGGGACCGCCGAGGTGCACAGCACGCAGTCGTGGTCACCGGAGAGCCCCGGTTCGTCGTACGAGGTGGTCGGGAGCGCGCGCCAGGGCGCGAGGCGGTGGGTGTCGCCCCAGACACCGAGTGGTTGCGCGGCCGCCTCCTCCACGGCCTCGCGGACGAGGGCGGCGCGATCGATGCCGTACAACTCCTCGGCCTTCAAAAGGTGTTCGAGGGCGAAGCCGACACGGGGGAGGAGGGCGAGCCAGGGGCGGAAGACCTCGGGGTACGCGGACGGGTCGGCCAGCGCGGCGAAGGCGGGGTGCGCCGCGAGCCGCCGTACGACCGCGCCACGCACCGCGGCGTAGGCGGCCGCCGCCATGCTGTCGGCCGTCATCCGGCGGTCCCAGCCGAGCAGCCAGTCGCGCAGGGCGGTCGCCTCGATGCTGAGTCCGTCGAGCGCGGCGAGGTGGTCCATCAGGGGCGCGGCGGAGGCGAGATGGGTGTCCATGTGGATGTCCGCCATGTCCTGGGCCGACCACTTCGGCCGCTCGTCGAGGAGCTGCCGGATCCGGGCGGCCCGGTGGACCGGGGCGAACTCGACACCGAGCGGGCCGGCGGGGCCGCGCTGGTTCGCCATCACGGCGACGCCGTCCTCGACCGTCCCGTACGGCATCTCGTGCCAGCCCCGCCATGCGTGCCCGGGCTCCCAGGCGGCGACGATCCGGGTGCGGTTGTCCGCGCCGCGGAGCGGGACCCGGCCGGCGACCCGGTGCAGTACGCCGCCCTCGGTGTCGGCGGCCTGGACGACGTTCACGGGTTCGGCCCAGTGGTCGAACGCCCGGTCGACGTCGGCGACTTCGCGGGCCCGGAGGAGCGGGAGGAGCGCGCTGAAGCCGAGGTCTTCGGTGACGCGGGGCGGGTAGCGGAGGCTGATGGCTTCGACGCCCTCGGTCTGCTCCGCTCCCCCGATGACGACCGGTCCGCGCGGGGTCTCGACGACCTCGACCTCGACGGGTTCACCGCCCGCCACCTCGACCGTCTCCACGTGCCGGGCGACGGCCCGCCACTCCCCGTCGGGGTCGAGCGCCTCCCATCCTTCCGATCCCTCCGATCCCTCCGGTCCTTGCGATCCTTCCGGTCCTTGCGATCGCTCCGGTCCTTCCGGTCCCTGGGGTCGGACGCGTCGCAGTCGTTCCCGGTACAGGTCCTGGTAGTCGGCCATCGCGTTGGTGATGGCCCAGGCGACCGTGCCCGTGTGGGCGAAGTGGGCGATGCCCGGAACGCCGGGGACGGCGAGGCCGACGACGTCGAACTCGGGGCAGGAGAGGTGGATCTGCTGGTAGACGCCGGGGTCCTCGATGAAGCGGTGGGGGTCGCCCGCGATGACCGGCCGACCGGTGCCGGTCCGCTCGCCCGTGACGAGCCAGCCGTTGCTGCCCGAGGTGCCGGGACCGTCGGCGGCGAAGAGGTCCACGGCCTCCGGCCCGATCCGGCGGACGACCTCCTCCCTCCACAGCTTGGCGGGGAAACCGGCGAAGAGGATGTGCGCGCCGAGCCAGACGCCGAGCGGGGTCCAGGGCTCCCAGCGCCCCGGGGCGAGCCCGGTCTCCGCGAACTCCGGTGCGCGCCGGGCGCCTTCGGGCAGCCCCTCGTTGACCCCGTCGACGTACGCCACCACCCAGTCGGCGGTCTCCGGATCCCGTCTCTCCAGCGCCGCGAAGCAACGTCTCGCGGTGTCGTCGAGCCGGGCCCTGCGTGCGAACCGGTCCCAGCCGACGGCCTCGGCGCCGAGGAACGCGGCGGAGGTGCCCTGCGCGCGGTGCCGTTCGACCTCCAGTTGCCAGGCACGGTCGAGGGCGGTGACACGGCCCTGGGCACGGGCGAGGGCGCGGGCGTCGCCGGCGCGCAGGTGGGGGATCCCCCAAGGGTCACGGTAGAGCTCGGCGGTCACAATCCATCCCCACTTTTGTCAGGTTAGGCTAACCTAACTTTCTTTGGGGCGAAATCGTACGCGAGCGGTGGAGGGCCGACGTACGTCCGCAAGGAACTCTCCGTCCCGAGGCAGCGGGTGAACGCGATGGGCTACTGGCGCACGGCGGGCTGAGAGGCGTTCCGCACCCTCACGCGGGATCATCGAGGCATGGACGTCAGCCTTCACATCGCCCAGGATCCCGAAGCGGACGCGTTGCTCAGCGGCAGTCCCCTCGCCGCCCTGACCGGGATGCTGCTGGACCAGCAGGTGCCGATGGAGTGGGCGTTCAAGGGGCCGCGCACGATCGCCTCGCGCATGGGGGCGGACGAGTTGGACGCGCACGAGATCGCCGCGTACGACCCGGAGAAGTTCGCCGCGCTGCTCACGGCGAAGCCGGCCGTGCATCGCTATCCCGGGTCCATGGCCAAGCGGATCCAGCAGCTGTGCCAGTACCTCGTGGAGCACTACGACGGGGACGCGGCCAAGATCTGGGAGGGCGTCAAGAGCGGCGAGGAGCTTCTGCGGCGGCTCAAGGAACTGCCCGGGTTCGGCGCCCAGAAGGCCCAGATCTTCCTGGCCCTGCTCGGCAAGCAGTTCGGTGTGCGGCCCAAGGGCTGGCGCGAGGCGGCGGGGGCGTACGGCGAGCCGGACTCCTTCCGCTCCGTCGCCGACATCACCGGGCCGGAGTCCCTGGCGAAGGTCCGCGCCCACAAACAGGAAATGAAGGCCCAGGCGAAGGCCTCCGGCAAGTAGCCCTCCACTTGTCTCGCCCCGCCGCAGCGCTCCCAAGGGGCGCAGGGAACTGCGTGACCAGCCCCCGGGGGTCCGGGGGCGAGGGTCCGTCGGATGGCTCACCGCGGTGGCAGAGCGGTCCCGCGCGGCCAAAACATGAACCATGAGCGAGGTACCGAACGCCCCCCGCCAAGGCCCGCAGTACGACGACCGTCACGTCCACGAACGTCACGTCCACGACCGCGAACCACGCGTCACCCCCGAAGGCCCCCTGCACTTCATCGCCCGCAGCGCCTGGCAGGCCGTCCTGCTCGCCGGCATCGCGGCCTTCGTCCTGGGCGTGCTGGTGCTGGTCTGGCCGGGCGCCTCCCTGCTGGCCGCAGGCGTGCTCTTCGGCCTCTACCTGCTCTTCAGCGGCGTACTCCAGCTCGTCGCCGCGTTCGGCACCCACGTCGCGACCTCGCTGCGCGTCATGGCCTTCATCAGCGGCGCCCTCTCGATCCTGCTCGGCCTGTTCTGCTTCCGCGGCCCGATGCAGTCGACCCTCCTGCTCGCCCTGTGGATCGGCATCGGCTGGCTGTTCCGGGGCATCACCCAGACCCTGGCCGCCGCGTCCGACCCGACCGTGCCGGCCCGCGGCTGGCAGATCTTCCTCGGAATCGTCAGTTCCCTCGCGGGGATCGTCCTCATCGTGTCCCCGTTCACCTCGGTCGCCGTCCTCACCCTCGTCGGCGGCTGCTGGCTCATCGCGGTCGGCGTCACGGAAATCGTCACGGCGTTCGTGATCCGCGGCCGCGCCAAGCACATCCCGGCCGTCGTCTGACCGCACCTCCGACCACACGACGACGAGTCCACGCCGTACGTCAACTCCGCGCCTCCCCCGTAGCCCATGAGGGCGGATCTCGCCGCCGACACGATGAACCACCCACTCCGGATGGGGACACGACCTCCTATGAGCTCCTCTCCGCACCGCCGGCCGCGCCCGTCGCACCGGCACGCGTGGATGCGGGTTCTGACGCTCCTCGTCGTCACGATCCTCGCGGCGGGCGCCCACGTCGACGCCCTCGCCCCGAACCCCGTCGTGGCCTCCGCCGAAGCGGGCTGCGGCGCCGAACACGACGTACTCGACACGGCCCTTCGCCCGCCCGCCCGGCAGGACCACCGCCCCCTCGCCCCGCTGCGCCCCGCGCCGACCGCTCCCGACTGCCCGGAGCCGGCGCCCCGCCCCCGTCACGTACCGCCGTCGCACTCCCGCACGCTGCACGCCCTGCGCTCCGTGGTCCTGCGCTGCTGACAGGTCCGGCCCGGCCTCCGGACCGTCCCCACCAGTCAGTCAGTGAACCGAGCGAACGCAAGGACACAGCCATGCCCACCGACCCGTACGCGGTCCTGCGCGCCCTCCTGCGCGCGGAAGCCGTCCGCAACACGCCCAAGCCGCAGCCCGAGCCCAGGCCCGCACCGGACGCCCGGCAGGTGCAGGCGCCCCCGGCCAAGGAGCACGGAAACAGCTAGGCACAACGATGAGGCGACCGTCCCGCCCGTGGGCGGGGCGGTCGCCTCACAGCCGACAGCCGACAGATGACAGATGACAGATGACAGATGACAGATGACAGATGACAGATGACAGATGACAGATGACAAAAACCGACCACCAACCACCGGCTACCGGCTACCGCCTGCGCCGAGCCGTCCCGAAGAGGGAGCGGGTGATCTCCCTGCCGATCTGCGTGCCCATCGACCGTGCCAGCGACTTGAAGATCCCGCTGCCGACGACCTGTTCGACGACCGAGGGTTCCTCCTTCGCCCGGCCGCCGCCCTTCGCGGGCGCCCGCCCGGCCTCCGCAGCCGCCTGGGCGGCGGCCTGCGCGGCTGCCGCGTCCCGCGCCGCGAGCTTCTCGTACGCGGACTCGCGGTCGACCGCCTGCGCGTAACGCCCGTACAGCGGGGACGCCCGCACCGCCCGGTCCAGCGCGGCCGGATCGACAGGGCCCATCAGGGACTGCGGGGCCCGCAGCCGGGTCGCCGCGACCGGCGTCGGCGCGCCCTTCTCGCTCAGCACGGTCACCACGGCCTCGCCGGTGCCCATGCCGGTGAGTACCTCCTCCAGGTCGTACGCGGAGTTGGGGAAGGTCTTCACCGTGGCCTTCAGCGCCTTCTGGTCGTCCGGGGTGAAGGCGCGCAACGCGTGCTGGACGCGGTTGCCGAGCTGGGCGAGGACGTCGGACGGCACGTCCTTCGGGGTCTGCGTCACGAAGAAGACGCCGACCCCCTTCGAACGAATGAGCCGCACGGTCTGGGTGATCGACTCCAGGAAGGCCTTCGACGCGCCGGTGAAGAGCAGGTGCGCCTCGTCGAAGAAGAAGACCAGTTTCGGCTTGTCGAGGTCACCGACCTCCGGGAGGTCGTGGAAGAGATCGGCGAGCATCCACATCAGGAAGGTCGAAAAGAGCTGCGGTTTGTCCTGGACCTCGGGGAGTTCGAGGACGGACACCATCCCGCGCCCGTCCGACGCCGTCCGCAACAGCTCGCTCGTGTCGAACTCCGGCTCCCCGAAGAACGGGCTCATGCCCTGTGCCTCGAAGGCGGTCAGGGAGCGCAGGATCACCCCCGCCGTCGCGGGCGACAGCCCACCGATGCCCTTCAGCTCCGCCTTGCCCTCGTCCGAGGTCAGGAAGGTGACGACGGCCCGCAGGTCCTTGAGGTCGAACAGCTCCAGACCCTTCTGGTCGGCGTAGTGGAAGATCAGGCCGAGCGACTGCTCCTGGGTCTGGTTCAGCTGGAGCACCTTGGAGAGCAGCACCGGGCCGAAGCTGGTGACCGTCGCCCGTACGGGGATGCCCCTGCCCATGCCGCCGAGCGCGTAGAACTCGGCCGGGCAGGCGGTCGGCGTCCACTCCTGGTGGACCTCCTGGGCACGCGCCAGCACCTTGTCGTTCGACACGCCCGGCGCCGAGATCCCGGAGACATCACCCTTGATGTCGGCGAGGAACACCGGCACGCCCTGCACGGACAACTGTTCGGCGATCAGCTGCAGCGTCTTGGTCTTGCCGGTGCCGGTGGCTCCGGCGACCAGCCCGTGCCGGTTGAGCACGGGCAGCGGAATGCGGATCCGGGCGTCCGGCAGACTCCGCCCGTCCCAGAGCAGAGCGCCCAGGTCGAGCGCGGGTCCGGCGAACGCGTAACCGGAGGCGATCTCCAGAGCCTCCTGGGAGAGCCCGGGGGCGCCGCTCACACCTTCGGGTGCCACCGCGGGAGGTGCTTCGCTGTCGCTCATATCAGGCCCCTGTTCCCGGTTTGCACTGATTTACGACGTCTTTTCCAGCGTCGCACTACGTCGCCATGGCTGCGCCCGGAAGGTCTGGGCCGGTAGGCTTTCCGTGTGATCTTCAAGCGCATCGGAAACGGACGGCCGTACCCCGACCACGGCCGGGAAAGCACCCGGCAGTGGGCGGACGTCGCGCCGCGCCCGGTCCGCCTCGATCAGCTCGTGACGACCAAGGGCCAGTTGGACCTGGAGACCCTCCTCGCCGAGGACTCCACGTTCTACGGCGACCTGTTCGCGCACGTAGTGAAGTGGCAGGGCGACCTGTACCTCGAGGACGGCCTGCACCGCGCCGTACGCGCCGCGCTGCAACAGCGCCAGGTGCTCCACGCACGTGTGCTCGAACTCGACTGAATCGGCCGACTCGACCGGGGCGAACTCGGCCGGGACCGGGCGCCTGGGACGCGAGAGCCTCCTCGAGGCCCAAGATCCCCGCTCGTTGACCCTTTTGGGTTGGACTGAACCTCGACCGATGATCATTTAGTAGGAATCACCGCCGCGGCACACTACGCTGCGCCCATGAGCATGCTCACTCCCCCTGGCATGGGCGGCCAGTACCGGATCACGGGGGACAAATACCCACGGATGCGCCGACCCCGGGGGCGTCGCAGGCTCGTGTTCCTGGTCGTCGCCTCCGTCACCGCGCTAGGGCTGGTCGGGTGGGGAACCCTGCAGCTCATCGACGTCTTCACGGGCAAGGGCGACAAGGCCACGGCGGCCGGTACGAAGGGCGACTGCACGTCCACGGCCGGCCCGTCGGCCAAGGCGACCGCGACGTCGACGACATCCACGACGTCCACCGCCGCCGGGACGCTGCCCAGGCCCGGGCAGATCACCGTCAACGTCCTCAACGCCACGCCGCGCAGCGGGCTCGCCAAGCAGACGGCGGACGAGCTGAAGAAGCGCGGGTTCCGCATCGGCGACGTGGGCAACGCGACGGCCGCGTACGACAAGAAGGTCAACGGCGCCGGAATACTGCTCGGCGCCAAGGGGGCCGCACAGGCCGCGTTGCCGGTGCTGGGCACGCAGTTGTCCGGCGCCGAGGTGAAGACGGACGGCCGCGCCCAGGCCGACCAGGTCGACCTGATCATCGGCACCGCCTTCAAGAGCCTCACGAAGAAGGAGGACGCCGACAAGGCCCTGGCCACCCTGTCCGGGCCCCGGCCGGCCGCGTCCGCCTCTGCGAAGAGCTGCTGAACGGCGAAGGCTGTCGGCAGCCCCGTAGGGACCGCAGACAGCCTTCCTGAGACCGCTGATCGTTCGGAACCGGCCACTGGGCCCTGGACCCCTGGATGGCCCCGGCAAGGCCGCTGAGGGCCCGAGGGGCGACCACGGGTCCCGTAGGGCCGCGATGTCCCGTAGCGCCGCGACATCCCGTGGCGCCACGACGGTCCCGTAGGACCGTGGCAGGTACCGCGCGGGTGCGGGGACCTACTCGGCCGCCCCGTACATCCGGTCCCCCGCGTCGCCCAGCCCCGGCACGATGTAACCGTGCTCGTTGAGCCGTTCGTCGACCGACGCGGTCACGACCGTCACCGGCGTGCCCGCGAGCTCGCGCTCCATGACCTCGACGCCCTCCGGGGCGGCGAGCAGCACGACGGCGGTGACGTCGTCGGCGCCGCGCTTGATCAGCTCCTGGATCGCCGCGACGAGCGTGCCGCCGGTGGCCAGCATCGGGTCGAGGACGTACACCTGGCGCCCGGAGAGGTCGTCCGGCATCCGGGTCGCGTACGTGGACGCCTGGAGCGTCTCCTCGTCGCGCACCATGCCCAGGAAGCCCACCTCGGCGGTCGGCAGCAGCCGCACCATGCCGTCGAGCATGCCGAGACCCGCACGCAGGATCGGCACGACCAGCGGGCGCGGGTAGGACAGCTTGACGCCCGTGGTGGGGGCGACCGGGGTCACGATGTCGACCTGCTCGGTGCGCACGTCGCGGGTGGCCTCGTAGGCGAGCAGGGTGACCAGCTCGTCGGCGAGCCGCCGGAAGGTCGCGGAGTCGGTGCGCCGGTCGCGCAGGGTGGTGAGCTTATGGGCGACCAGGGGGTGGTCGACGACGTGGAGACGCATGCCCATAACAGTAGCCGTGCCCCCGTGTCCCTCGCGCTGGCATCAAACCGCCCGTCAGAGGGAAGGCGGTAGGGACGGACCTGGGGTGGTGTGCCTATGCCGGACCGGGAAAAGGAGTCCCCGGAGCAGTTGGACCGACTCGGACGAGCCGATGCGGCCGAACGGACCGATGGGGCCGAACGGACCGGACGACTTCGCCGCGTCGAACAATCCGAACAATCCGAACGGGCCGAGCAATCCGAACGGACCGGGCAGCCGGAGACGGACGCCGAGCGCCGACGGCGCCGCGCCCAGTTCCTCCGGGACCTGACCGAGGCGCGCGAGCTGCGCGACCGCGTCCAGCCCCGCCGCGCCAAGGTCGCCCGTCTCCGTCACGCCATGCGCATGCGCACCTTCCGTTGGTAGCTCCGCCGCCGGCTCCATCGGTGGCTCCGTCGGTAGTCCTTTGGTAGTCCTTCGGTAGCTCCTTGGTGTCCCGCCCACGCCGTGAGGGCGGGGACATGCACACACGACGCCGAGGGCCGCGTACGATCCGCTGTTAGCGATCAAAAGAGGCAGACACAGCAGGCCGAAGACGTCCCCTGAACGCTCTGTTTCTGCCACGATTCCGAGTGGGTGGGGTCTCGGAGCAGCACTCCCCGCCCAATCGACCTCCGCCGGGGGGACCCCCAACCGGCACGCCTATGACCAGTGGGAGAGTCACGGTGTACTTCGCCGCACTGCTCGCGCGCACCGAAGACGGGTGGGAAGCGAGCGACACAGAGCTCGACGATGTGGAGACCCTGTCGGATCTGACCGATCTGGCCCGTGAAGCCTCGGAGGAGGACACGGTGCTCGTACTCATCGAGCAGGAGGACGCGTGGTTCGGCGTCGTCCGCGTGGACGGTGAGGAGGACCCTCGCATCTACGTCTCGGACGCCGCAGCCGCAGCCCGCAGCTCGTACGGCGAGATCCTGCTCACGGACGAACTACTAGGACGGGAGCCCGGCGACGACGACGCCGACCTGGACTCCCTCGACCTGGACGGCACCGAGGACGGTGAACCCGACGACGCAAACGACTCCGAGGACGACGAGGAGGAGGAGAGCGTCTCCGGCGAGATCGTCTCGCACAGCCCCGTCGGGGACCGCGAGATCCTCGCCGACCTCGGTGTGAGCGAGAAGGAACTGCTTGCCCTGGACGAAGGCGACGCGCTCAGCACGATCGCCGAAGCCCTGGGAGCGGCAGAGGTCCTGGAGACCGTCCGCTAGGGCCTGATCCGCCGGACGGGCCCCAGGGCCCGATCCGGAAGGCAGGGCCCGGCTCCCGCGGTTCCGGGGGAGGCGGTTTCCCTGGCGAGCCCGATAGATTTCCCGGGTGAGCCCGACAAAAGAGACCTTTCCAGCAGATTCGGCAGATCCGGTACGCGACCGCTGGCGGGCCGCGATGCGGCTCGCCCTGGACGAGGCCCACCGGGCCGTCCAGGGCGGGGATGTTCCCGTCGGCGCCGTCGTGCTGTCCACGGACGGTACGACGGTGCTCGCGACCGGACACAACGAACGCGAGGCCACGGGCGATCCGACGGCGCACGCCGAGGTGCTCGCGATCCGCGGGGCCGCCCAGCGGCTCGGCGAGTGGCGGCTGGCCGGCTGCACGCTCGTCGTCACCCTGGAGCCGTGCACGATGTGCGCGGGCGCGCTCGTCCAGTCCCGGGTGGACCGGGTCGTCTACGGCGCCCGCGACGAGAAGGCGGGCGCGGTCGGTTCCGTCTGGGACCTCGTACGCGACCGCCGGCTCAACCACCGCCCCGAGGTGATCGGGGGTGTACTCGAGGACGAGTGCGCGGGTCTGCTCACGCGTTTCTTCCGCGACCGCTGACTCCAGGGGGCGGCGGGAAACGGATTTCAGACCACGGCCCACCTTGGGGTAGGGTCTCCCTCGGTAGCGTGTCCGAGCGGCCGAAGGAGCTCGCCTCGAAAGCGAGTGTGGCGCAAGTCACCGAGGGTTCAAATCCCTCCGCTACCGCAGGTAAACGAAGGGCCCGGTCCGATGGACCGGGCCCTTCGTGTTCTTCCGTCTCAGTTTCCGTCTCAGTTGCACGTCCTGCGATCCATCCGGGCGGAAACCGGGAACAAGGCATGTACTGGACGCGTGGATAGCACAATCCAAAACTAGAGGTTTGCTGCGTCGCCTGTTGCAATGACACACCCGAGGGGGACGGTGGGGGCATGGAACCAATTGTTCTGGTCATCCTGTTAGGGGTGGTCCTCGTCGCCATGCTGGCCAGCCCCACCGTGCGTGGCCTCTTGCGCGCGATCTTCCGTCGTCCGCGAGAGACATCCGTGATCGTTGAGGTCGATGGCAAGCGGGTAGAGCTCAAGGGCCCGCTCGACGACGAGTTGCTCCAGCAGACCATTGCTCTCCTACGTGCGGAGAAAGACCCGCCTGCCCACCAAAGCGACACCCGGACCGGAGCCGGGGGCGACTCGAATGAGTGACGAACTCGCGAGTCCCGTCACTGCCACCGCAGCCGATCAGGCGCCCACCGATACACCAGCAGTGACCACCGTCACCGCCCACTTCAAGCTGGTGTTCATCGGGGTGATGGTCATAACTGTCTTCACGCTTGCCGCCAGCCTCTGCATCGGCGTCTTCGTTAAGGAACCCACCGAGGCCGCCAAGTCGGCAATGGACACCTGTTCCACTCTTGCCAACCTGGGGTTCGGTGCCATGGTGGGACTCTTGGGTGGCAAGGCCGTGAACTAGCGGGGCAGGCCCGAAAGCCTGCCCCGGCGTTTCAACGGATCGATACGAGCGCCCCGGCGGGCCCGTCGTCATCGTCAGCCGGTCCGTCTCCCCCCAGCTTCCAGATGAGTCCATCGACCTGTCGGGCGACGTCGCTGCGCACGGAGTCCACCATGTGCTGATACCGCGCGGCCATGGCCGTAGTGGACCAACCCATCAGTCCCATGACGGCTCGTTCGGAGACTCCGAGGATCAGCAGGACCGTGGCGGCGGTGTGCCGGGCATCGTGCAGCCGGCCGTCCCTCACCTTCGCGTCGTCCAAGAGTTCCTTCCAGTCGTCGTAATCCGTTCGGGGTGACGTGCCCCGACCAGTGAGCGTCGCGAAGAGCCAGCCCTCATCCGTCCAGTCGTCACCTGCCGCCGCGCGTTCGGCCTGCTGCTTGGTCCGGTGGGTCCGCAGCAGATCTACGAGCTGTGAGGGAAGTCCGACCGCGCGACGTCCCGCGCGGGACTTCGTGTCGGCCGTCTCCGGGTTGGTCCGCTGACGCTGCGGGCAGTACCCGGCTTTCCTCCCGCAGGTGTCGCCGCACCCGTGGGCATAGCGGGGCCGACGGCGGCTCCGACGGACCATCAGGACACCCCGTTTCAGGTCCACATCCGCCCACTTGAGTCCCAGCGCCTCGCCCTGTCGGAGTCCGAGGGCGAGCGCCACGGCCCACCGTGCAGAGTTCCGACGGTTGTCTGCCGTACGCAACAGCCGCTGTACCTCTTCGACGGTGTACGGCTCGATCTCCTCTTCGCTGAGGCGCGGCGCCTTGGCGAGCTGAACCGGGTTGCGTGCGAGGTGACCGCGCCGCACAGCCTCGTTCAAGGCCGTGCGGAAGGTCCGGTGGATCTGATGGATCGTTCCGGCCCTGCGTCCATCAGCCTGCATCTTTCCGTAGAACCGCTCGATGTGCTCCGGCCCGAGCTTGTCCAGACGGTGTGCTCCAAGAGCGGGGATCAGGTGCTTCCGCACTGCGACGCCGTACCCCACCATCGTGTTCTCGTTGACGGCCAACGGGGCGATGCTTTCGACCCAATGGGTCAGCCACGTCTCTACCGTCCAGGCTCGCCCGGCCTTGCGAACGGTGCCGCCGTCACGCTGCTTCTCCAACTCTCGGACGGCCGCCGTCACCTCAGCACGGGTCTTGCGTTCGACATGGCGACGGTCGGGCTTGCCGTTGTCGCAAATTCCGACGGTGACGCGGCCGTGCCACTTGCCATCCTTGCCAAGGTAGATGGACGAACGGCCGTTCGGCTGTCGGGTGCGCTTATCGTTCTTCTCTTCTGCCATGGGTACTCCTCAGGCTGCCGTGGCGGCGGTCATGGGGGTGGCGGGGCGCTGCGTCTTGCGGCGGCGAGTGACGAACTCGGGTACGGCATCGGCGGGGACCCTGCGGAGGTGGCCGACGGTGATGGACTCCAGCTCTCCGGAGCTGACGAACCGGTAGCAAAGAGTTCGGCCGATCCGGAGGCGGCGGGCAGCCTCCTCAACCGTCAGCAACACGAGCGTGGGGTCGAATGCGTCGTCCAGGCGGGCCATGTCCATGCAGATCTCCTTGCGACAGACAGCACGAGGGCGCTCGGGAGGCCTCTCAGAAGTGCGCTACTTCCGCTACCGCCGCTACCGCGCAGGTCAGGGGCCTGATCGAGGTAGCGGGAAGGGGTAGCGGTAGCGGATGGGTAGCGGCGGGGTAGCGGGTGGCGATGCCGGTTGCCGCTACCCCGTCGCTGCTGGTCAGGCGGTGTTTTCCGTGCCGGGTAGCGGAGGTAGCGGACTTTCCGGGGGTGGGGGGCAGTAGCGGGCCCACGCGTCCCAGAGATCTGCGGCGTAGTAGCCCTTGAGGACGCTTCCGGCGGTCTTGATGTTGCGGGAGGTGATCGGCTCGATGTCGGCCGTCATGTACTCCGCGAGCATCTTCGACAGCCGCCGGTTGTCGAGCGGCTTGCCGTTCAGGTCGGCCCACGGGGCGTCGTCGAGGGAGTTGAGCCGGTCCAGGATGGCGACGGTGGGGAGGCGGTCGATGCCGGCCATGACGTGGTCGCGCAGGTCGGTCAGGAGCCGGACTCCGATGCTGCCTTTGTCGTTGGCCTTGGACGCGGTCACCAGCGTTACGCACGCCTGCCGTGCCCGTTCGGGCCAGTTGCCGCCGGCCGCGTCGGCGACAGCGATCAGGGGTTCCCATACATCCGCGGGCCGGTCGGTGACCTCGTCCGGGAGAGCGGGGAAGGCACCGGTGACCTGTTCCTCCACGGATTCAGCCCACTTGGCGAGGCGGTCGCGGATCTCGTTGCCTTCGCGGACGTGGATGCGGGAGCGGAAGGGCTCTGCTTTCTCGTTCCGGGCCCGGCGGCGCATGCGGATGATGACGGAGCGGGTGAGGATCGTGGTGGGCAGGGAGCCGAGTCCGGCGACGGCGACGGCGCAGTACGAGGGGAAGCCCTGTACCTGCTGGTTGGCGCCGTCTCCGACGCACCGGTAGACGGGGCGTCCTCGTGCGTGGCCTGCGTTGATGAAGCCGCGTAGCTGCTCGTTGTCTCCGGCTTTGGGGCCGAAGATGGTGTCGATCTCGTCGAACAGGATCGTGGGCCGGCCGCCGTCGATACCGGATACGGACCGGAACAGCGCTGCTGCGGACGCGTCCGCAGCGGCCATGGAGCGCGGCACGAGGGTCTCGACCACATCCAGCGCCCGGGACTTCCCCGACCCCGGCTCCGGGGACAGGAACGCGAGGCGGGGGGTGGAGTCGAAGCAGTCGAGCAGGTGGGCGTGTGCGTCCCACAGCACGACGGCGACGTAGGCGGCCTCGTGCGGGAAGACGTTGAAGCGGCGGTGGAAGGCTTCCACCTCGTCGAGCAGCGCGGCCCCGTCGATGGTGTCGGTCATGCGGCGGCCCTCCCTTCCTGGGTGGTGCGGAGCGGGCATTCGGCGCGGTGGGCTTCGTGGTCGGCGATCAAGGCGAGCACGCGGGCTTTGCCGACGGCGCTGCGGTCACGGCCACACAGGCATTTCGAGGTGGCGGTCGGGACGGCGCCGCGCGGGGCGCAGATGTGCAGCCACGCGACGGGGTAGCGGCCGTCCCCCTGCTGCGGGTCAGGACGAACAGCAATGGGGACGCCTTCGGCGACGCCCTTCGGTTCGCCCACCGCCGTCCGTGCCCGGGCGGCGTCGGCGTGCTGCAGGCCGTTCGAGGTGGGGGTGATGCTCTTCAGAGGGGGGAGGGAAGGGGCGGTCATGCCGCATCCCGCCGGCGCTGGTTGTGGGCGATGGACCAGTCCAACGCGCTGCGCAGGGTGGCGCGGCACTGCGACGGCGGCAGTCCCACCGCCTCGCCCGCCTCCTGAAGAGCCTGCTCCACCTCGTACCGGGCGAGGTCGCCCCACGCGACGAAGCGCCCCACGGCTCGCGCCGCCCGGAACAACCTTGCCTCGCGCTGGCCGAGTTGAGCCCCGGAGACATTGCGGACCTCATTACCGAGCGCGGTGTCCGCGTATAGGCGGGATTGCACCGTTACGGGCACTGAGGGGGCTTGTACGGGCTTGGGGGTCGGTTTCAGGATGCTCAGCAGCCACGCGGGCAGAGAAGCCACCACAGGGCCGCTGACGGTTTCGTAGGGTCCGGCGGGGGTGATGCTACCCGCGGCGACGACGTAGCCACCCCATGCCCGGGTGTCGACCAACGGGGCAACAGTTCCTGCCGTGTTGGCCAGCCGCACCCCAGACGGCGCCGCGAAGTACAGGTGGCTGCCGCCGCTCGCGGTCCGGGTCCGGTAGGTGTCCGGGACGGCGTGACCGGTGCGCTCGCAGAGCGCCCCAAAGGTCGCCGCGCCGTCAGGCGCGTCCCCATTGCTGTTGTCCTTGGGCATGTCGAGGTCGACGACCAGCAGCCCGGAAGGACCAGTGGCGATACCGACGTTGAACGCGCCCGTGGCCCAGGTGGCGCGGATGCGCTCGGGGTCGGTGGTCGCACGCTGCTCCCACTTCCGGTGGCCTCCCGCGCACGCTCCGGTGCGCGGGCAGGTGGCCTCTCCGTGGAGGGCGGGGCGCTTGGTGCCGGGACGGAGCGGGAAGACGTGCCAGCCGCGGACGGCAGCGTTCAGCGCGGCCGCGAGTAACGCCTCTCGCCGATTGTCGGTTGGTTGGGTCATGCTGGAGACCTCCAACAGGTCTGTAGTGGGCTGGTTGGCAAGGGCGGCCCCGCGACTTTGGCGAGACGGAGGGGCCGCCCTTGGCGTAGCTACTGGTTCTCGGCCCAGACGGCGTATTCCTGGCGGACGTAGCCGCGCGGGTGGGCGAGCGTGGCCGGGTGCTCCGGCCAGTACGGGTCGCCGCTGTAGTCGCCCTCGCCGTCCTGGTCGACCTCGATGAGCCGGCGAGCGGCATGGGCCGCGATCTCGTCGGTTCCGTTGCGGACGCCTTCGGCCTCGTGCTCCAGCGCGATGCGGTCGAGCAGGGCGGCTTTGCGGAGCCAGTACTCACGGTCCACGTCGCCGCCGTGCGGGTTCTCGGTGAGCGTCCTGGCCGTGGACGCGGTCCACGCGACCTCGTAGGTGATGCCGGGGGCGGTGGCGTAGGCGTCTTCCGGCGTCGGCCACGCTGTCGGCCCCATCTCCTCGGGGGTGGGCCGCGGGCCCGGGGCGGCGCGGTGGTCGGCCCCGACGTAGAGGCGGTGCTGCTTGCCGCCGCGGGCGGGGCAGACCGTCACGGTGCCGGCCGTGAAGGTCTTGTCCAACGCGGTGACGATGCGGTCGGTGTCGGCGGGAGCGCAGATGATGCGGATCTCGAACACGGTTCTCCTCTGGGGGTGTTCAGCCGTGGAAGTGGTTGCGCTTGATGACGGCCTTACGGATGTTGACCGTGGTCCCGCCGCCGCGGTGGCCGCTCGTGCCGAAGACCTGCACGGCGATCCAGCCGCCGAAGATGACGGCGGCGAGGATGATCAGTTGGTGGATGAATGCGGCGAGGGCGGCGACGAACGCGGTGAGCAGGGCCAGCCCGCCGCAGAAGGCGGCGAACCCGATCCCTCCGAGCGCGATGTTCACCGCTGCGCGGGAGACGACGGGCTTGGTGACGACGGGTTCGGGCTTGGCGGGCTCGATGGCGTAGCCGGTGACGACCCGTCCGTCGGGCAGGACGATGCTCGCCACCGCCGGGATGCCGGCGGGCTGCATGGGCACGAGGGGCGCCGCCTGCACGGGGGCGAGGGGTGCGGGTTGGTGGATGGTCACGGCCCGTTCGGCGGGCAGGTGGCCGAGGTGTTGGGGGTACATACGGAATCCCTTCCGGTGTTTGGTCGGGGAGGCGGAGCCACCCCCTTCGGGACGGCTGTGGAGGGGGTTTTCGGGAGTCTGACCTGCGGGCCTCCCCGCCTCCCCAAATCGGTGTTTTCGCTGATCAACGTGGGGGAGGCGGGTCGGGGAGGCGGTTGGGGAGTTCTCCCCGCCTCCCCGGGGCGGGAGGGGGCGCCTCCCCGTGATCAGAAGGCGGAAGTGGAACCGTCTGCGTCGCGGTGGGCGATGGCCCGAAGGACGTGATCCTTGTGGACGACCATGCGGCCGTGCGACTTCTTCGGCTCCTCGCCCTCCGCCTCCATGACTCGCTTCAGGTCGCCGTTCGTCCAACGGCCGTAGGCGTCCTCGTTCAGCGCGGCGAGCCTCTTGAGGACGTCACCGGTGAGCAAGCGCGGCTTGTCCCCGAGCGCGGCGACGATGTCGGCGAGCGGGTCACGCTCCTCGCCCCGCTCGATGACGCGCAGGGTGGTGACCCCGTCGCGCAGGGCCTTGGCCCGCGCGGCGATCTCCTCGGCAGGGTCGTCGTCGATGAAGTGCGTGCGCACCGTGATGGAGGACTGGCCCTTGGGCATGTCGATGCCGTCGGAGGCGACGACGAGGGTTCCCTTGTCCAGTCCCTGCCGGAGCAGGTGCGGGGCGGCGCCGTCGTCGACGGCCTTGTCGCCCAGCGCCATGCGGGCCTGGGACTCGGTGCCCACGACGAGGGAGGCCCGGGTGTGGGCACCCTCGCGCACGAGCTTGGGAAGGTTCTGGTCGGTGGGGTCCTGGGTGCCCTGCCACAGCAGCACGTCGACCGCACGGCCCTGGTTGTGGATCTTCCGGGCGGCCATGAAGTAGCGGGACGTGGAGCTTGAGCCGCCGTAGGGCCGCTTGTCCTTGTCCTTGACCGGGCACATGAACGCGACCTGCGCCTCGTCGACGATGACGATGAGCGGCGGGAAGGCCGCGGTCGGGTCGGCGCGGCGGGCCTCCAGGCGGCGGTTCATCTCGTCGACGGCGTCCTCGGCCATCTCGGTCACCTGGATGACGTGCTCGTCGGTGGGTCCCTCGATGAGGACATCAGCGATGCCGACGAACATCTTCCAGTCGCCGATGCCCTTCAGGTCACCGATCCAGAACTGCACCGACTTGTCCAGCGCGAGCCACAGCGCGATGGAGCGCAGGGAGGCGGTCTTGCCCTGGTTCGAGCGGCCAGTGATGAGCAGGTGGCGCTGATACACGCTCAGCTCGGCAGCGTCGCCGCGCAGGTCCTGCCCCCACGGGGCCTTTCCAGTCTTGTAGTTCGCGGTCAGCGTCTCGTCCGTGGTCAGCGGGGACGGGCCGATCGGCTCGTCCAGCGCCCCGGAGTCCGCAATCCACAGCCGCACGGTGCGGGCGGCGGGCGGGATGGTGATGAACACCTCGTGCTCGTGCCGGGTCAGGTTCTCAGCGAGCTTGCGCCGTCGGCTCTGTACCTCGTTCGTCGACACCCCGGAAGGCAGGGTGACGTCGACCTCGACGCCGCATCCGGCGATGGTGATCGGGGACAGCATGGACGCGCCGGCGTCCCCCATCTCTTTGATGGCGCTGCGCAGTGCGGGCACCCCGAGGTCGCGCAGGGCCTTGACGACGATGGACGGGGTGATCGGCTCGCCCTCACCGGAACGAACGTTGGCGGGCAGGGCCCACTGGGGTGCGGCTTGCTGCTTGCTGCCGACGGTCCACAGGGCGAGCAGGGCGAGGAACGGGCCGATCGTGAGGGCGGGGCCCCATACGACCTGCACGATCCGAATCAGCAGGGCGATGAACTCGATGGTCGCCCTGAGCGGGGTGATGACGTCGGTGACGTCGTGGTTGTTGATGGCCATCACCACTCCGAGCGCGACCAGCACCCCGACGCTCACCCCGGTGCCTACCGCAATGCCCTTAGCGGCCTCTACGGGCGAGTGCAGGAGGTCCATGCGGCGGTGGTGGCGGGCGGCGCGGAAGCGCTGCAACCGCTCTTCCCACTCCTCGGCCGCTTCCAGGTTCCCCGCGGCTTCGGCGGTCCGGATCATGCGCTCGTAGCGGGCTCCGGTCTTGCCGTCCCAGGTGCGGCGGGCCACGATCCGGCCCCCGTTGAACGTGTAGAGGCCATGCCGGGCCACCGCGCGGGCGGTCGTCTTCGTGGTCTCGTGCGTGACCACGGTCTTGACCGCGCGCCCGGAGCGCACCCACAGCGGCACCGGGGCCGCCGGCGGGGCGTCGGGCACGACAGTCAGCACCGTGGGCGCCGCGGGGTCGGTCGGGGGGTCGGTGGGCTTGTGGAGGTGAACGACGTTCTCAGACATGCTGAGGGTGCTCCTGACTGCCCCGATCGGGGCGGGAGTTGTGGAGGGCGCCGGGGTGGCCGTGTCCGTGGCAGGGGGCGGTCACCCCGGCGGGTTGTGCGGGCTGGTCAGAACCAGCCGGAAGACTTCTTGGCGGCCTTGGCGCGGGCGGCCTCGGTGATGAGGCGCTGGCGCTCGCCGTGCAGGGCGGTCAGCTCCGCGTTCAGCCGCATCTCAGCCGCCGAACCCGTGCTGTCCATCTGCTCTTCGGCACGGTTGGTGCTGCGGCCCCGGGCGGCTCGGTAGGCGCCGCCGGCCAGCGAGCGCGCCATGGCGCGGCGCTCCGAGCCGTTCAGCGGCCACCACTCGCCCCGCCGGACGGCTTCCAGCTTCTTCATCGTCTGCCGGATCTCCCGGTCCAGACGGCGGGTGTCGGGCTTGCTCATGGTCAACTCCCCTTCGGCGAGGTGTGGGTGGCGGGCAGCAGGGTGATGTCGGCGAGGCGGCCGGTGCAGCCGCGGGCGCCCAGCCAGGCGCCGATGTCGCGCAGGGCCCGGGCGCGGCAGTAGCCGTGGGGGCCGGTGACGGTGCCGGACGCGAACGCGCGGCCCTGGCCGCGGACGGTCACCCAGCCGTGCCAGGAGTAGGCGACGGCGGGCGGGGTGGCATTGGTGCTGGTCACAGCGGAACTCCTGGGTCTGGTCGACGTGTTCAGGCGGCGCGCTGTTCGTCGTCGGGGTAGGCGCAGGGCACGCACATGCCGAGTGAGGTGGGGATGACGTATCCGGCGTCCGTGCGGCACTTCGGGCAGGTGCGGCGCGCCAGGTTGGCCTTGGCGAGCGCTGCCCACCTCGCCGGGGTCATGGGCCGGACGGGCTTGGCACGGTCGACGCGGTAGAGGTAGGCGGTCAGCGGGCCGCGCCGGTAGCGCGAACGCAGCACCTGCGCGGCGATCTGCTGTCCGCCGGGGCGTAAGCCTCGGGCGCGGAGTTGGCGGCGGGTGGCGAGCCCCTTGGGGGCGTAGCGCCAGGGGTAGGTGGGGATGCCGAACTGACTGCCGGAAGGGTCGTAGCACTTGCCGAACGACCCGCCCATCAGACGGCCGTGGTGGCGCCGTCGCGTTCAGCTCGGAGGGTCTCGCGCAGGGTCCGGGCGTTCTTCGGCGAGGTGTGCACCGCGAGGCGGATCCCCTCGGCCGTGAGCTTCGCGTCCGGCCAGTCGGCGGTCACCGTGCGGGCTTCGGCGAGCAGTTGATCCGGCGTGCGCCTCGGCCGGCTCGATCGGGCAGCCTCGGGAACCCGACCCGTCGCCCGGCGAGGGCGAGTCGACTCGGCCGCGGCCACCGAGCGCCGCTCGATCGCCGGGGCGGCAGTCGGGGCGACGGTGGTCGGTGCGGGCTTGAGGGGGAGAGTCGACTTCACGAACTCCACGGCCACCGGATCGGGCATCCGCACCGGAGCGGCCACCACGGGCGCGGGAGTCGATTCCATGAGGTCAGCGGTAGACCGATTACTGCTGGTCTCGGTAGATTCCTCCGCATTCGTGTCCGGGGTGGGGATCGGGGCGGGGCGGTGGTGCAGCACCTTCGCGACCAGATCGGATCCGAAGTAGATCGACCCGACCGGAAGCGAGGTGGCCAGCAGCACGAGCGCCCAGTTCGCCGGATCCCAGTCCGCGAGTCGGCCCCAATCGACCGTCCGGCCGTGCAGCTCGGGAACGAGCCCGTGGACGTAGTTGAGGACCAGCGAGGCGAGCGTGTAGGTGCCCAGCACCCGCAGCGCGAACGTCCGGTCCCGTCCGGACAGAACGAGGGTGGCGACGAGGGCGAGGGCCATGAGGCCGTCGACCACGAACGGGTAGAGCGTCGCGGCGGTGTGGTCCGCGCCGATGGCGTTGGCGATGTCCCGCAACGCGTTCCAGGACACCCGGAACGCCATCGCGACGACCGCGACCAGTGCCGTCACCAGCAGGATCCTGCCCGTGCGGTTCATGCCGCACCCCCTGCCGCGAGCAGGGCCGAGAGGATGAGCAGGGCGCCGCCCGCGCGGGTCAGATGGACCGCGCGTCGAAGGTTGGTGAACTTGGCGACGGCGATCCGGGACAGTCCCGCGATGTCCTCGGCCTGGTCGCCGTCGAGGGTTGCGCTGATTTCCTCGGCCGTGAGCGTCGCCCACAGCGGGAACCCGCGGCCACCGCCCAGGTTCGGCCGGACCGCCCGCAGCAGCAGGTCAGCCGCGGCGACCAGCAGGCCCACCCCGAGCCCGCCGGCGATGTACGCGGGGACGGTGAGGGGGACGTCCTTGGCGACGGTCCACGTGCCGGCGAGGACGGCACCGACGAACGCCAGTAACAGACCGGTCTTGGTGTCGGTCCGCGCGATTTCCGCCTTCACCTCCGCGTGCGCGGTGGCGAGCGTCTGAGGGGTGCTCACGCGCCCACCCCCGGAACCAGCGGCGCGACCTGGTTGGCGAGCACCAGCCGCATGGCCAGCGCCACGCTGCGGGCCCGGCGGATGCGGCGGGTGTCCAGCTCGGTGGGGGTGCGGTCTAGGGCGATGATCTGCGCGTCCAACAGGTCGATGTCCGCCTCGATGGCGGGCATCTCCCGGTCGATCGCGTCCAGCTCCGCAGCCGTCGGCTCCATGAAGTCGGCAAACGCGGTAACAGCATCCTGAACAGTAACGATGGGGTTCATTGGGTCGTGTTCTCCCTTGTAGGTGGAACGGCCCGAACAGCGGCTCCCGGGTGGCACCCCGGGAGCCGCGCGCCGTTGTTGGGTTGGTCTGCTCGGCCGAGCAGACACGGCCCTTGACGCCCGGTAGAGAGACGTCAAGGACCGTGAGCACTCGGGCTCACATCGACCCATCGACCGCCCATGTACAGGCGGCTGGATCGGCACGCTGTTGAGTTTTCAAACAAACGGCGCTTCCTTCGTACTGACCCCTGCGGGCTTTCCTCTAGCGCACCTGTACAGCAGCTTCGTACGTGACACCCTATCCGACTTGTCTGGAGGAGTGCCTTGGCAAGAGACTGCACGAGTCAGGCTTGGAGAGTCAAGCCCCCTGGTCTAACTTGTACGGAGGAGTCGGAGCGGAGAGGATGCCTAAGTGGTTCGACGCGGCATGACGAAGTCGCAGGAAATTGCCTTTGACCTGCGCGAACAGATCCTGTCCGGTGCACTGGCGGGGGGTGAGGCACTCCCCAGCGAGTCGAAAATGATGAGCCAGTACGGCTACAGCCGCGAGACTGTCCGCGCTGGAGTCCGCCTATTGGTGGACGAAGGGCTGGTCGTCACAGGACAGGGCCAGGGGAAGTACGTCCGCGAGGACTACCCGCCTGTCGTGTGGAACTGGACAACGCTGGAGAGTCGGAGTCGTCACGCCAATGGCGTCGAAGGACGAACCGCCGGCGACCAGTGGGCGAGCGCGATCGCGGAAAACGGGAACGCCCCCCGCCAGGACATCACGGTGTCGATCGTTGAGCCTCCCTCCCACGTGCGCGAGCGCCTCGACCTCGCCGCAGACGGTTTGGCTGTAGCGCGCAAGCGTGTCCGATTCATAGACAACCGGCCCTATGCACTCGCCGACTCGTACTTCCCTCAGGAACTCGTGAGCGGCACTCCGCTGATGGAGCCCCGAGACGTCTCAGCGCCCGGCGGCATCCTGGCCTCTGTGGGACTCGTGCAAGCGAAGTACGTGGACGAAATCGCAGTTCGCATGCCGACTCGCGAGGAAGCTGCACTACTTGCCCTACCTGCGGCGACACCCGTCGCAGAGCACACCCGAACGGGCTACGACGCGGATGGTCGCCCCCTCCGCTGCATGGTCACCATCCTCCCCGGAGACAGGCACAAGATCCTCTATGAAGTCAGCACGGACTGAATACCTCCGCCCCGCAGCGGCTGAGGATGTACCTGCCCTGTTGGCTCTACGAACAGAGGCCGAAGGATGGCTGCGCGACCAAGGCACGGACCAGTGGAGCGACCCAGAAACCGGGGAACGGGCCATCGCAAAGTGGCGTGCCAGCATTGATGAGGGGCGTGCATGGGTCGTCGTTAGCAAGGACGATGCGGTGCTCGCCACCGTCAGCCGCGGCCCTGTCGACCGAGATTTTTGGACGGACGCCGACCATCCTGAATCGGCGCTCTATCTATACAAACTGATCGTCGCACGCGAAGCGTCCGGCCAACAGCTTGGCACGCGGGTCATCGACTGGATGTCCCGCCTCGCAGCGCTGGAAGGACGAGCGTGGGTGCGCATCGACACCTGGCGCACGAACTCAGGGCTGCACTCCTACTACGAGCGGTTGGGCTTCAGGCATGTCCGCACTGAGGCCCCGCCGCACCGTCGCTCAGGGTGGCTTGCTCAGAGGCCAGCAGGCGCGCTTGCCATGCCTCACGACCTCCTGCCTGTCCACTCCCGCGAAGAGCGCGAAGCTTCGGCCCATGCCCCTGAACTGCCACCTCAGAGGGACTACCGCGCTGATGGACGGGTGGCGCCCCCGTCTCAGTTTCCGTCTCATTCACCCTCGTCCAACGACGTCCACAGCGGTTCACGCGACGGCCGAGAGTACGAGGATGAACAGGGCTGAACGGCCCTGGATTATGATCTGATCATTGCGAACAGACCTCGAAAGCGAGTGTGGCGCAAGTCACCGAGGGTTCAAATCCCTCCGCTACCGCTTGAGAAGGGCCCCGTCGCAAGACGGGGCCCTTCGTGCGTACGGCAAAGGACCTCGGTCAGCGGGCCGTTGGTCCAAAAATGTGGGGGTGGAGGTTACACTCGCCGCCGGCACACGGGGCCCAGTGGGCGCAGCAGTCACAGGGGAGGCCGCGATGGCGGTGAATTCGAAGAAGATCGCCGTCTACATACTCGTGGTCTTCGCGCTCTACGTGATCATCACGGATCCGGCGAAGGCGGCCGACTACGTCCAGATAGGGTTCGAGGGCATTTCGACCGCCGCCCGGTCCATCGGCGACTTCATGACGTGGATCGCCGACGGGGCCAAGAACTGATCGGCCGCCCCCGCACGGCCCGCACCACCAGGGAGTACCCGTGATCCGCCATCTGGTCCTCTTCAAGCTCAACGAAGGCGTCGAGCGTGACGACCCCCGCGTCGTCGAGGGCGCGGCCGCCTTCCGCCCGCTCGGCGACCAGATCCCCGAGCTGAGGTTCTGGGAGTGCGGCTGGAACATCACCGACCGGCCCATCGCGTACGACTTCGCGATCAACTCCGCGGTCGACGACCCCGACGCCCTGAAGCGGTACTTGGAGCATCCCGCGCACCAGGCGGGCGTCGCGCTGTGGCGCGAGTTCGCGACATGGGTGATCGCCGACTATCCCTTCTGAACCGATCCGAGCCGACACGCTCTGGGCCCCTCGCCGGAAACCGGCGGGGGGCTTTTCCGTTTCGTATGCCCCAACTCTCCCTAAATCCTGTTCAACACGGGGTTATGCGGTGCTTGCACACAGTGCACATGTCTTGTGATGCTATGACCGCTTTTGACGGATGAGTTGATGGATCTGACGGATCATAGAGGTGGAGTTGACCGTGCCGGCCAGTACTGCGCCTCAAGCACCGCCACAGGAAATCCCCAAGGAACACATCACCACGGACCCCCTCGCCCAGGAACGCGTCGCCACGGAGCGCGTCACCACGGAACCCCTCGCCCCGGAGCACATCGCCCACGAACGCGTCACCCCCGAGCAGGTCACCCCTGAGCGACGCCGCGGCGCCGACACTCGGGCCCTCACCCAGCTGCTCTTCGGCCAGCTCAAGACCCTGGAGCCGGGCACCACGGAGCACGACCGCGTACGCGGGGCGCTCATCGAGGCGAACCTGCCACTCGTGCGGTACGCGGCCGCCCGCTTCCGCTCCCGCAACGAGCCGATGGAGGACGTGGTCCAGGTCGGCACCATCGGCCTGATCAACGCGATCGACCGCTTCGACCCCGACCGGGGCGTGCAGTTCCCGACCTTCGCGATGCCGACCGTCGTCGGCGAGATCAAGCGGTACTTCCGCGACAACGTCCGCACCGTCCACGTACCCCGCCGGCTGCACGAGCTGTGGGTGCAGGTGAACAGCGCGACGGAGGACCTGACGACGGCCTTCGGGCGCTCCCCCTCGACCGCCGAGATCGCCGAGCGGCTCCGCATCACCGAGGAGGAGGTGCTGTCCTGCATCGAGGCCGGACGCTCGTACCACGCGACCTCCCTCGAAGCCGCCCAGGAGGGTGACGGGCTGCCCGGACTGCTCGACCGGCTCGGCTACGAGGACCCGGCCCTCGACGGGGTCGAACACCGCGACCTCGTCCGCCATCTCCTCGTACAACTGCCCGAGCGCGAGCAGCGGATCCTTCTCCTTCGCTATTACAGCAATCTGACGCAGTCGCAGATCAGTGCCGAGCTGGGAGTCTCCCAGATGCATGTGTCAAGGCTGCTCGCCCGGAGCTTCGCGCGGCTTCGATCCGCAAACAGGATCGAGGCGTAACCGGCAAGAGCGAATCGCTCAACGTCTCCTTTTCCGACAGTTCAACGTCGAAAAACCGCCAGACCCCCCTTTTCCAGGGCCGATTCACCCCCTCCATGTCGACATGTCACTACAGCGTGTTGCCGACATGTGACATTCTGCCGGAAGAGCGTTTGGCGCAGCCCCGCCTCCGGTATTCAGGTGGAGGCTGCGTTCCTCCGACGGGAGCGTCCGCCGTGACCGTCCGCGACCCAAAGGGGGTGGCATGTCCGCAGACCAGGGCAGCTCGAAGGTGCTCACGCTCACGAAGAGCGAATCCGCGCCCGACGCGCTTCACGATGTCCCGGCCCTCCCGGCCCCCGACGCCGCTCCGGCCCTCGAAGCCGTCCCGGCGGCCCCCGAGACCTCGGGAGCCATCGACACCCGCACCCTGTCCCGCTCCCTGTTCCTGCGGCTCGCCGCACTCGGCGAGAACAGCCCCGAGCGTGCCTACGTCCGGGACACCCTCATCGAGCTCAACCTCCCGCTCGTGCGGTACGCGGCGGCCCGCTTCCGCTCCCGCAACGAGCCGATGGAGGACATCGTCCAGGTCGGCACCATCGGCCTGATCAAGGCGATCGACCGCTTCGACTGCGAACGCGGCGTGGAGTTCCCGACGTTCGCGATGCCGACGGTCGTGGGCGAGATCAAGCGGTTCTTCCGTGACACCTCGTGGTCCGTCCGCGTCCCGCGGCGCCTCCAGGAGCTGCGCCTGGCCCTCACCAAGGCCAGCGACGAGCTCTCCCAGAAGCTCGACCGGTCGCCGACCGTCGCCGAACTCGCCGCGGTCCTGGGCGTGTCGGAGGAGGACGTCGTCGACGGCCTCGCGGTCGGCAACGCCTACACGGCCTCCTCCCTCGACTCCCCGGCCCCCGAGGACGACGGTGGCGAGGGTTCCCTCGCGGACCGCCTCGGCTACGAGGACACGGCCCTGGAGGGCGTCGAGTACCGCGAGTCGCTGAAGCCGCTGCTCGCCAAACTCCCGCCCCGCGAGCGCCGGATCATCATGCTGCGCTTCTTCGCCAACATGACCCAGTCGCAGATCGGCGAGGAGGTCGGCATCTCGCAGATGCACGTCTCCCGCCTTCTCACCCGCACCCTGGCCCAGCTCCGCGAGGGCCTGATCTCCGACTGAGACCTCCCGCGCTCGACCCTTCATAATTGACGGATCGTCAGCCACACTGGCGCGATGCGTCGAGCGACTTGGCTCCATGGCCGTCGAGGCGCCCTGGTGGGCGCCTCGACGGCTGTTGTCTGCCTGGGTGCCGTACTGGCCGCGTGCGGGGGCGGTGGGAGCGGTGGCGGATACGTGGCGGTGGGGGCGCCGGCCGATTCGGGACCCGTGGTGGCCCCGACCGGAAACGTCTCACTGACCCCGCTGCCCGAGTCCACGCCACTCGCGGAAGCCGCCAAGGGAGCCCCTCAGCAGGGCAGTTCATCCCCGCAGCCCCCGCTGTCCGCTTCGCCCGGCACGGCAACGGACCCCGGTGACGACAACTTGCCCCGTACGGGCGCCGGTTCGGGCGCGACGTCGGCGCCCTCGGCTCGGCCGACCCCGGGTTCCGCGGCAGGTACCGGTCCTCCCGGTCTCCCCAGTACCCCCGGTCCTCCCGGTCCCGTCGGCCCCGCCGTTCTCGACGTGAGCGAGCCCACGCGGGAGGCCACCGACAAGCGCTGGTGCGAGAAGGTGACGGTCTCCTTCCGCAACACCGGTGGCAGCGCAGTGCGTTCGGGCACGGTGACCCTGGGGACGCACATCATCGGGCTGCTCGGCATCGACTGGGCGACGATCGACTCGACGCGGGATCTGCCCGTGCCGATCGCGGCCGGAGCGGGCAGCACAAAGACCTGGACGGTGTGCGTCGACGACTGGCGCGTGCCGCTCGGCATGCACATCGAGACGCGGGACGTGTCCGTCCAGTGGAAGTGACCCGCCTCCACCGGTCCTGCCGGCGGGGCGGGCGGGTTGTTGCCCTTACGCCAGCGCGAGCCACGCCACGGCGGCGACGACCGCCACGGCGACGACGATGCCGATGATCAGGCCGATGCGGGGGCCCGCCGGGGCGGCCGCCTGCTGCTGCCGGGCCTGGGGGCCCTCGTCGACGAAAGCGCGGAACATCTGGGTGCTACCCGCGGGGTCGTAGTTGCCCTCGGGGCCCTGGGTGTTTGCCATGGCCCAGGACCCTAGCGAATACATGCCCCCTACCCAAGCGCCGGGTTCCCCTCGCCTTCCCCTTCCCCGGTTTCTGGATGGCCTGGGCGGCGAGCCGGATGACGCACGCCCCACCGGCAGCGCACCGCCAGGAACCCGAGGAACGCACCCCAGCCCCACCGGCCCACAGCCGGAGACCTCCGGATGGACGGGGTCGCCCGCCCGGGTGGGACGGAACCCAGCGGGCACCCGAAGTCGATGCCCCGCAGGAGCACCGGGAACCCTTCCATCCGCGAGCGCGCCGAGCGCAGGACCCACAGGTGGCAGGAGCAAGGGCGCAGAAGAACAGCCCCAAACCACGAGCCCGACGCACACCCCCCGCCCGATCAGAGCGGCAGCCCCACGGAGGTCCCGCCCGGTTAGGACGGCAGCCCCACGGGGGTCCCGCCCGGTTAGGACGGCAGCCCCGCAGGGGTCGGGCACGCCGCCCCGCAGCGGTCTGACGCGCTGTCCCACAGGTGACCAGAGCTCAGCCCCATCAGCGGTCTGTCGCGCTGCCCCGCAGGCGACCAGGGCCCAGCCCCGCAGGGGTCAGATGCTCGACCCAGCAGGGGTCAGACGCTCAGCCCCCCAGGTGACCGGAGCCCACCCCCCGCCCCGCGAAGGCCACGCTCCGTCGGCCCACAGCGGCTTCACAGCCGCGTACGCCGCCCACCAGCAGGTTTACATTCGCCAATACTTGCCTTTGCCATCTTTTTAGCCCAGCGGCAGCGATATCGTTTGCCTGCAGCAACCAACTGGATTTATGGTTGCCCCAAGCAACGAATACAGGAGGTGTGATGGCCGAGCAGGCGCAGTACGAGGAATTGGCTCGTCAGCTCAGTGCCATCGGTGCCGTGAAGCGGGAGCTCGGGCGGATCCTGCCGCACGACTGCCCCGCGGGCTCCGCCGCCGTACTGACCCTCCTCGGCCGGCACGGCGACATGCGGATGAGCAAGCTCGCCGAGCTGCTCGCCGTGGACATGTCGGTGACCAGCCGACACGTCGCCCACGTCGCCGACCGGGGCTGGATCGAACGCCTCCCCGACCCCGCCGACAAACGCTCCCGCATCCTGCGCCTCACCGACGCGGGACGCGAGCAGCTCACCGAACTCTCCCGCCGCTCCTCCCGGCTGTTCGCCGACCGGCTGAGCGACTGGTCCGACCACGAGGTCGGCCTGCTCATCCACCTGATGGGCCGGCTGCGCGAGAGCTTCGGCGACTGCCGTGCCGTACCCCGGCCGCCCTACGTGCCGGAAGCATCCGAACTGACCACCCGTACACCCGCGTAAGACAAGAAAAGGAAGCCCATGGCAACGACCACACCAGCCGGTGTGCGGGCTCACGCCAAGCACGGAGGCGCACCCTCCGACGGCACTCCGATGACACATCGTCAGATCATGGAGGCCCTCTCCGGGCTGCTGCTCGGTATGTTCGTCGCGATCCTGTCGTCGACGATCGTCACCAACGCACTCCCCGAGATCATCGGCGACCTGGGCGGCGGCCAGTCCGCCTACACCTGGGTCGTCACGGCCTCGCTGCTGGCCATGACCGCGACCACGCCTCTGTGGGGCAAGCTCTCCGACCTGTACAGCAAGAAGGCGCTCGTACAGATAGCCCTCGTCATATACGTGCTGGGATCGGCCGCCGCCGGTCTGTCCCAGAACCCCGGCATGCTCATCGCATGCCGCGTGGTCCAGGGCGTCGGCGTCGGCGGTCTGTCCGCCCTCGCCCAGATCGTCATGGCCGCGATGATCTCCCCGCGTGAGCGCGGCCGCTACTCCGGCTACCTCGGCGCGACCTTCGCTGTCGCAACCGTCGGCGGCCCGCTGCTCGGCGGTGTCATCACCGACACCTCGTGGCTCGGCTGGCGCTGGTGCTTCTATGTCGGCGTGCCGTTCGCGATCATCGCGCTGATCGTGCTGCAGAAGACCCTGCACCTGCCCACCGTGAAGCGGGACGTGAAGGTCGACTGGGGCGGCGCGTTCTTCATCTCCGCCGCGGTCTCGCTGCTGCTGGTCTGGGTCACCTTCGCCGGTGACAAGTACGACTGGGTGTCGGGGCAGACGTACGCGATGGTCGGAGGCGCGATCGTCCTCGGCCTGCTGTTCGTGCTCGTCGAGTCCAAGGCGAGCGAGCCGATCATCCCGCTGCGGCTGTTCCGCAACCGCACCATCACCCTTTCCTCCCTCGCCTCGCTCTTCGTCGGCGTCGCGATGTTCACCGGCACCGTCTTCTTCAGCCAGTACTTCCAGCTGGCCCGTGACAAGTCCCCGACGATGTCGGGCGTCATGACCATCCCGATGATCGGCGGCCTGTTCATCGCCTCCACGGTCTCCGGCCAGGTCATCACCAAGACCGGCCGGTGGAAGTACTGGCTGGTCAGCGGTACCGTCCTGATCACCGCGGGCCTGGGCCTGCTGAGCAGCATCCGCTACGACACGACCTACTGGCACGTCGCGATCTTCATGGCGCTGCTGGGCCTCGGCGTCGGTATGACGATGCAGAACCTGGTGCTGTCCACGCAGAACCAGGTCGCCCCGTCCGACCTCGGCTCGGCCAGCTCCACGGTGACGTTCTTCCGCTCCCTCGGCGGTGCGATGGGCGTCTCCGCGCTCGGCGCGATCATGTCCACCCGGATCACCCACTACGTCAAGGACGGCCTGGCCGGACTCGACCCCAAGTACGCCGCCGCGGCTTCCGGCTCGGGCTCCGGCACCATCCCGAAGATGGACGCGCTGCCCGCCCCGCTGCGGACCGTCATGGAGAGCGCGTACGGCCACGGCATCGCGGACGTCTTCATGATCGCCGCCGCCCTGGCACTGATCGCCTTCTTCATCGTCCTCTTCATCAAGGAGGTCCCGCTGCGGACCTCGGGCGCGCTGGCCCAGGCCGCGGAGGCGAAGGCGGAGGCCACCGAGCCGACGGCTTCGGCCACCGCCGAGGCACCCGCCGCCGACGAGAGGATCCCGAGCTGGGCGGCCGTCGCCGAGACGAGCCTCGCGGCCGGACCCGAGGGCACCCAGCGGCTCGCCGCCGTCGCCACCGCGACACGGGAGAGCGCACCGCTGCCCGCCTCCGGCGGCATACCGGTCCGCGGTCACGTCCGCGGCGCCGAGAGCGCCCCCGTCCCGCAGGCCGCGGTCACGCTGATCTCGCTCGCGGGACGGCAGCTGGGCCGGTCGGTCGCGCAGGCCGACGGCTTCTACACGGTGGACGCGCCCGGCACGGGCTCGTACGTCCTGATCGCCTCCGCCGACGGTTTCCAGCCGCAGGCCTCGACGATCATCGTGAACGACGAGCCGGTGGCGTACGACATCCTGCTGAGCGGCACGAGCGGGCTGAGCGGACTCGTCCGGGCCGCCGGGACCGGCACCCCCGTCAAGGACGCCATGGTCATCGTGACCGACGTCCGGGGTGACGTGCTGGCCACCGGGACCACCGGTGAGCAGGGCCAGTTCACCTTCGCCGAACTGGTTCCGGGTCCGGTGACCATCGCGGTGAACGCGGCCGGCCACCGCCCGCAGGCCCTCACCGTCGAGGTCGGCGGCGCCGGGGTCACCCGGGTCGAGGTCGAGCTCAGCGCGGGCGCCCAGCTCCAGGGCGTCGTACGGGCCCCCGGCGGCCCCCTGGGCGACGCCCGGGTCACGCTGGTCGACGCGGCCGGCAACGTGATCGGCACCGCCAGGACCGGCACGGACGGCGCGTACGCCTTCACCGACCTGGACGGCGGCGAGTACACCGTCATCGCGACGGGTTACCCCCCGGTGGCGACGGCTCTCACGGTCACCGGCCGTGGCGTCGACGACCACGACATCACCCTCGCCCACCCCGGCGAGTAGTTGATACCCCGGCCCGTGGGGACGCGCGCACTCTGAGCGGAGGTGCGCCCCCCACGGGCCGGTTTCCTTGCGACCGATTTTTAGTGCTTTTCAGGGAGAAAACGGGATGGGACTGACCGCACGGATTCGCACGCGGGACGGATGGGCCGTGTCGCACGCGGTCGTCACGGTGACCGACATGACCGGGACACAGGTGCTGCGCGCCGAGGCGGACACCGAAGGCGCCGTGCACGACCCGACCCCCCTCACGCCCGGCGCGTACACCGTGATCGTGACCGCGGTCGGGTACGCGCCCGCCGCCTCCAGCGCGATCGTGACGGCGAGCGGCCGGGCCGAGATCGGCAACGTGACCCTCGCCCGCCAGGGCGGCAACGAACTGCCGCCGCCCGGACCCTGGACCGTCGACCCGGCGCACTCCTCCGTCGGCGCCGTCGCGCAGCACCTGGGCATCTCCAGCGTGCACGGACGTTTCACGGACTTCTCCGCGACGATCGAGATCGCCCCGGACGACGTGTCCAAGTCCCGCGTCGAGGCCGTGATCACCGCGGCCTCGATCGACACCGGCAACGGCATGCGCGACGGCCACCTGAAGTCCCCCGACTTCCTCGACGTCGAGACGTACCCGCAGATCACCTACCGCTCGACCGGCCTGACCCCGGCCGGCTCCGACCGTTGGACCGTCCACGGCGAACTCACCATGCGCGGCATCGCCCGCCCGGTCGACCTGGACCTCGCCTACCTGGGCACGGGCGGGGACCCCTGGGGCGGCACGCGGGCCGCCTTCCGGGCGACGACCGAACTCCACCGCGAGGACTTCGCCATGAACTACAACCAGGTCATCCAGGCAGGCATCTCGGCGATCGGCACCACGCTGAAGGTGGAGTTGGACGTCCAGGCGGTACAAGGCGTGCCACTCCCGCAGGCGTGAGGTGAGCGCACCTTCCCGGCGGGCAGCCTAGGCTGACTCACATGGCACCGAACATCGCTACGAACACCGCCGTGTCCCTGGACGAACTGCTCGACTTCGTACGCCCCCGCCACCGCGCCATCCTGCTGACCCGGAGGGCGGACGGCAGCCCCCAGGGCTCCCCCCTGACCTGCGGGGTCGACGACGCCGGGCGGATCGTCGTCTCGACCTACCCCGAACGCGCGAAGACCCGTAACGCCAAGCGGGACGAGCGGGTCAGCCTGATCGTGCTGAGCGACGAGTGGAACGGACCCTGGGTCCAGATCGACGGCACGGCCGAGGTCGTCGACTCCCCCGAATCCGTCGAGCCGCTCGTCGAGTACTACCGGAACATCGCGGGCGAACACCCGGACTGGGACGAGTACCGGGAGGCCATGCTCAAGCAGGGCAAGTCGATCATCCGGGTCACGCCGGTGAAGTGGGGACCGGTCGCGACGGGCGGCTTCCCGGCCCGACTGTCACCCCAGGAGTAACCCGGGAACAGCCGAGAAGGAGCGGGGCAGGCCCTAACCCCGGGCGACCATCGTCTCGATCCCCGCGATCAGCGTCTCCAGCGCGAACGTGAAGTCCCGCTCCCGCATCTCCTCGACCGTGTCACCGCCGCGGGCCTCCATGAGGTCCGCGGCGTTCTCGAAGTTGGCGGAGAACTGCGGCTGTTCGCCGATCGTGCTCATGGCCTGACGGAAGTACTCGTCCTGGGTCATCCCCGCCGAGGCGCAGCGCTGCACGAAGTGGCCCTCGATGGTGCCGAACCCGTACACGAACTGGAAGACCGCCGAGAGCGCGCCCATCTGGCCGTGCCGGGGCAGGCCGGTGTTGCGGATCACCTGCTGGACGCAGAGCGAGAAGGCCATGGAGTGCGGGCCGATGTTCAGGAAGGTCCCGATCAGCGGGGACACCCAGGGGTGGCGGACCAGCAGCGCGCGGTAGCCGGTGGCGAGGGAGCGGAGCTGGTCGCGCCAGTCCTCGCCCGACTCCGCGTCGGGCAGCTCCAGTTCGCCGAAGACCGCGTCGAGGGCGAGCTCCAGCAGGTCGTCCTTGGTGTCGACGTACCAGTACACGGACATCGCGGTCACGTTCAGCTCGGCGGCCAGCCGGCGCATGGAGAACTTCGCCATGCCCTCGGCATCCAGCAGCCGTACGGTGACCTCGGTGATCCGGTCCCGGTCGAGCCCCGACGGCTGCCCGCCCCCGCGCGCCGCAGCGCCCCGGGAAACCTTGCCCTCCAGCCAGACACTGGTCCGCGCCGGACGCTCGGCACGGTCGGCTGCCCTCACCATGGCGCACCTTCCTCGGGACTCGAAACTCGAGACTCGAAACTCACAACGGATGACTCGGAACTCGGAACCCTGATGCTAAGCGGGCGCTACGCCGACACCGCCACCGCGGAGTCTGCCCTCTCCGCACGTCGTAGCAACGCCGCGGCCAGCAGTCCACCGAGAAGGACGGCCACCGCGCCCACCAGTTGGCTGGTCTGCAACCCCGACGAGAACGCGTCCGTGATCCGCCCACGCTCCTCCTCCGAACCCGCCGAGGCCAGCGCCGCCGGGAGCGAGGCCGCCGCCACCGGAATCAGCGCCGCGAACCGGGAGTTGAGGATCGCCCCGAGGACCGCCACGCCGAGGCCGTTGCCGAACTCGGCGAGCGTGCCGTTGATCCCGGCGCCCACGCCCGCCTTCTCCGGCGGAATCGCGCTCATGATGGCGTGTGCCATGGCCGGATTGGCCACGGCGGCGCCCGCGCCGATCAGCAACAGCCCGAGCAGCGTGCCGCCGTACCCGTGCGCGGCGAGCGTGGCGATCGACACCAGCCCGGCCGACATCAGCGTCATGCCGAGCGCGATCGACACCGGAGTGCCGAGTCTCGCCGTCCACTTCGCCGAGAGGCCGGAGAAGTTCAGCGCCACGACCGCGAGCGCGAGCGGCGCCGTACGCAGTCCGGCTTCCAGGGGGCCGTATCCCAGGACGAATTGGAGGTGCTGGGTGAGGAGGAAGAGGGCACCGCCCATGCCGAAGGTGATGAGGACGGCTCCCGCGACGGCTCCTGTGAAGCGCCGGTCGCGGAAGAAGTGCGGGTCGAGCATGGGGTACGGGATCCGGCTCTCCCAGTACGCGAAGGCGGCCAGCACCAGCACGGCGACCGCGTCCGTGGCCAGGACCCGGCTCGACGTCCAGCCGTGTTCGGGGCCGGAGATGATCGCGTACACGAGTGCGGTCATGCCGATCGTGGAAAGCAGCGCTCCCAGGAGGTCGGGGCGGTCCCCGCGCGGACTCTTCGACTCCGGTACGAGGACCACCACCGCGGCGAGGCCCAGGGCCACCACCGGCAGGTTGACCAGGAAGATCGCGCCCCACCAGAAGTGGTTCAGCATGAAGCCGCCGAGGAGCGGTCCGGCCGCGAAGCCGAGGGCGTTGACGGCGCTCCAGATGCCGATGGCCTTCGGGTGCTCCGCGGGGGTGAAGACCTGCATGGCGACGGCGAGCGTGGTGGTCAGCAGGAGCGCGCCGCCGACGCCCATCCCGGCCCGTGCGGCGATCAACTGGCCCGTGGAGTCGGCGAGTCCGGCCACCACCGAGCCGATCCCGAAGAGGACCAGACCCGCGATCAGCATCTTCTTGCGGCCGTAGCGGTCGGCCGCGCTGCCCGCCGTGAGCAGTAGCCCGGACTGCACCAGCGAGTAGGCGTTGATCATCCACTGGATGTCGGAGGTGGCCGCGCCCAGCTCCCGGGTGAGGGAGGGGATCGCGACGTTCAGGACGGTGTTGTCGAGCAGCACGGTCAGTTGGGCGAGGCAGATGACGCCGAGGATCAGCCAGCGTTGGGGGTGGCCTTGCGGCTGGTCCTCGGGGGGTCCTGGGGGAGTCGTCGACATGCTGTACACCGTAGAACAGTTCCCATACAGCGTACAACGCAGTTCTCCGGGCGTACGAAAAGGGCGCACAAGCGGGGCGTACGAGCGGGCGTACGAAAAGGGTGGTGGCCCGGAGCTGGATCGCTCCGGGCCACCGCCCTGCGTGCAGGACCTGCTGTCAGCTACTTGGTCGGCTGCGTCAGGTCGTAGAAGGTGGCCGAACCGACCGTCACCTTCTTGAAGTTGGCCGTGACCCACGAGCTGATCTGGGAGGAGGTGGAGGTGGTGGAGGAGGAGTTGCCGCCGCCCATGCCACCGCCCATGCCGCCGCCCGAGATGAAGTAGTGGATCTTGCCGTCCGTCACGTACTTCTTGAACTGGGCCAGAGTCGGGGACGGGTCGGTGCCGTTGAAGCCGCCGATCGCCATCACCGGCTTGCCGGTGGCGAGCTGGTAGCTCGCGGAGTTCTGGGAACCGACGGCCGCGGCCGCCCAGGTGTAGTCGCCCGCGTTCGTCTCCAGCAGCTTCTTGGCGGCGGAGCTGACGGTCGCGCCGTTGAGCAGACCGCCCACACCGCCACCACCCATGCCGCCCTCGCCCATCGCGCCACCGCCGGGCATGCCGCCCTGCTGGTTCTGGCCCTGGGTGTTGCCGTTGCCCTGCTGGTTCTGACCGGGGAAGCCACCGGTGCCGCCCGTGGGGGGCTGGCCCATGCCGCCGCCCTGCTGGGTGGTGCCGTTGCCGCCCTGCTGGTTCTGGCCCTGGGTGTTGCCGCCACCGGGGAAGCCGCCCCGCATGCCGCCGCCACCGGGACCACCCCGGCCGCCCATCATGCTGGCGCCCGCGGGACCGGCCGTGACGATCGAACCGGTGTGCCCGGTGTTCACCGTGGACAGCGTGTACGCCGTCGGACCCGCGACCGAGGCCACGAAGCTCAGTCCGACCGCCGCGAGGGCCAGTTGACGGCCCAGCCTGGCCGCGAAGATCAGGCCGAGCGCGCCGAGCAGACCGCCGATGAGGACCAGCCACTTCAGCCACGGGAGGTAGGTGGGGGTGCGGTTGAGGAGCACGTATCCCCAGGCGGCGGTCGCGGTGACCGCGCCGGCGAGGGTGAGCGAGGCCCAGACCTTGCTCCGCTCCTCCCACAGCACCGTCGCGCCCATGCCGACGACGGCCGCGATGTAGGGGGCCAGGGCCACCGTGTAGTACTGGTGGAAGATGCCGGCCATGTAGCTGAAGATGATCGTCGTCATCAGCAGCGCGCCGCCCCAGGCGAGGAACGAGCTGCGCGTCAGGTCGGTCCGCCTGGCCTTGCGGGTGAGCACGATCCCCGCGACGAACAGGATCAGCGCGGCGGGCAGCAGCCATGCGATCTGGCTGCCGATCTCCGAGTTGAACATCCGGTTCCAGCCGGTCTCGCCCCATTGGCCGGTGCCACCGCCACCGCCGCCACCGACGCTGCCGGTCTCGTCGCCGTTGATACGGCCGAGGCCGTTGTAGCCGAAGGTCAGCTCAAGGAAGGAGTTGTTCTGCGAGCCGCCGATGTACGGGCGGGAGGACGCGGGCCACAGCTCCACGATCGCCACCCACCAACCGCCGGCGACGACCATCGCCACCGCCGAAAGACCCAGCTGGGCGAACCGCTTCCTGAGCCGCACCGGCGCGCAGACCGCGTACACGACCGCGAGCGGCGGCAGGATCAGGAAGGCCTGCAGGGTCTTCGCGAGGAACGCGAAGCCGACCGCGACACCCGCCCAGACCAGCCACTTCGTCCGGCCGTCCTCCAGAGCGCGGACCACGCAGTAGATCGTGACGGTCATCAGCAGCGCGAGCATCGCGTCCGGGTTGTTGAACCGGAACATCAGCGCGGCGACGGGAGTGAGCGCGAGCACCGCACCCGCGATCAGACCGGCCGCTGGGCTGAAGCGACGGCGCAGTGCCCCGTACAGGACGCCGACCGTGGCGACGCCCATCAGCACCTCGGGGACGAGGATCGCCCACGAGTTGAGACCGAAGATCCGTACCGACAGGGCCATCGGCCACAGCGAGGCCGGGGGCTTGTCGACGGTGATGGCGTTGGCCGAGTCGAGCGAGCCGAAGAAGAGGGCCTTCCAGCTCTGGCTGCCGGCCTGGACGGCCGCGGAGTAGAAGGAGTTGGCGTACCCGGAGGCGCTCAGGTTGTAGAGGTAGAGCAGGCCGGTGGCGACGAGCAGGGCGAGGAAGGCGGGGCGCACCCAGCGCGGGTCCTCGGGCCGGCCGCGCCAGACGCGGTGGAAGAACGGCTGCTTGGGCTCACCGGACCGGGGGGCCGCGGTGGGCGGCGCCACGGGCTCCTGCAGAGCCGTCGAGCTCGGCGGTCCCCAGAAGGGCTCGGCGCCGGAGGGGCTCGCGCCCCCCTGGTGGCTCGTATCGGACTGAGTCGTCATCGTGCGTCCCTCGTGTCCCTCGGGTCGTGATCGTGCGGGCGCACCGCTTGCAGCTGCATGGTTGCGTCCCCCCAGGTCCGGTCCGCGGCTTCACCGGCGCGGAACTCGTTGGTCTGGCTGTGGTCGTAGTTGGTGTACGGAGCTTGGGGCGCGGTCGCGTTCGGGCGCTGGGGCAGCGGCGTGTGCGGGTGCTGCTGGTGCGGGAGCTGTTGCGGGTGCTGCTGGTGCGCCGTCGTCGTGCCGTAGGTGGGCGAGGACGGGTTGTGCGAGGCGACGACGGTCGAGGCTCCCGTCTCGTCACGCCGGTCCGGGAAGACCCAGGCGCGGAAGAGCAGGAACCGCAGCACGGTCGCCGCGAGGTTGGCGGCGATGAGCACCGCGAGTTCGGTGGAGTGCGCCGGGCTGCTCGTCGCCGCGTTCAGGGCGGCGAGCGAGCCGCTGGTGAGGGCGAGGCCGATACCGAAGACGACCAGGCCCTGTGCCTGGTGCCGGACCGCGCTCCCGCGACCGCGGACGCCGAAGGTCAGCCGGCGGTTGGCCGCGGTGTTGGCGACGGCCGACACGAGCAGGGCGAGCGCGTTGGCGATCTGCGAGCCCGAGAACGAGCGGAAGCCGCTGTACAGGAGCAGGTAGAAGAGGGTGGACAGGACGCCCACCACACAGAAGCCGACGAGCTGGCGGGCCAGACCCTTGGGTACGTCGGTCAGGTCGCGGTCGCGCGGATCGTCCCCGAAGGGGCGCGCGAGCCGGTCGAGGGGGAGTGAACCGGTGGCGAGGGCACGCCCCACGCGCCACACACCCTTCAGGTCGTCGGTCGCGGTCTTCACGATGTGCACGGTCGAGTTCGGGTCGTCGACCCAGTCGACCGGCACCTCGTGGATGCGCAGTCCGGCGCGCTCGGCGAGCACCAGCATCTCGGTGTCGAAGAACCAGCCGGTGTCCTCGATCAGCGGCAGCAGTACCTGGGCGACATCGCGACGGATCGCCTTGAAGCCGCACTGCGCGTCCGAGAAGCGGGCCTGCAGCGAGCCGCGCAGGATCAGGTTGTAGGTGCGGCTGATGAACTCCCGCTTGGCACCGCGCACCACGCGCGAGCTGCGGGCGAGCCGGGAGCCGATCGCGAGGTCCGAGTGGCCCGAGATCAGCGGGGCCACCAGCGGGAGGAGGGCGTTGAGGTCGGTGGACAGGTCCACGTCCATGTAGGCGAGGATCGGAGCGTCCGAGGCCGACCACACGGTGCGCAGCGCGCGCCCGCGGCCCTTCTGCTCAAGCCGGAAGGACCTGACTTCCGGTATCTCCGACTCCAGCCGTGCGGCCACCTGAGGGGTGGTGTCCGTCGAGGCGTTGTCCGCGACCGTGATGCGGAACGCGTACGGGAAGGTGCGCTTGAGATGCTCGTGCAGTCTCACCACACACGGCTGGAGATCCTTCTCCTCGTTGTAAACGGGGATCACTACGTCCAGGACAGGCGTACCGGCGGACCCGGCCGGGAGGTGCTCCCGCGCCGGCAGGTTGCCGGGAGAAGAGTCGGTTCGCATGCGAACGACTCTCGTCACACGCCCTGTTGCACCCATGTGGTGGCGCTGTGCTGTGCCTGTGAGAACAGTTGCGCCTTTGTTTCCACGAACGGATCGACGGCGATCGCGGGCAGATGAAGGGTGAACACGGTCCGTCCGGGCATGCTGTCCACGGTGACGGCACCGCCGTGCGCGGCCGCGACGGCCTGCACGATGGCCAGTCCCAGGCCCGTCGAGCCGGAGGACCGGGAGCGCGAGGAATCACCGCGTGCGAAGCGTTCGAAGACGCGCGGAAGCAGGTCGGGCGGGATGCCGGGCCCGTCGTCCTGGACGTCCACGCACAGCCACGGTCCGTGCCGGTGCACGCGTGCGGTGACGGTCGTACCGGGCGGGGTGTGCGTTCTGGCGTTCGCGAAGAGATTGACCATGACCTGTTGCAGCCGTGCGGCGTCCGCGAGGACCAGCGCGGGCTCCTCCGGCAGTTCGAGCCGCCAGTTGTGGTCGCGTCCGGCCGCCCGGGCGTCGCTCACGGCGTCGATGACGAGCGGTACGAGGTCGGTCTGGTCGTACTGGAGCGGGCGTCCGGCGTCCAGCCGCGCGAGCAGCAGCAGGTCCTCGACGAGCAGGGTCATGCGCCCGGCCTCGGACTCGATCCGGCCGAGGGCGTGCCGGGTGTCGGGTCCGGTCTCCTCACGGCCGCGTCTGGTCAGCTCGGCATAACCGCGGATCGACGCCAGCGGTGTACGCAGCTCATGACTCGCGTCCGCGACGAACTGCCGTACGCGCATCTCGCTCTGCTGGCGTGCGTGCAGGGCGCTGTGGATGTGGTCGAGCATGCGGTTGAGCGCGGCGCCGACCTGGCCGACCTCGGTGTGCGGGTCGGCCTCGGACTCCGGCACCCGCTCGTAGAGGGTGACCTCGCCGGTGTGCAGGGGGAGTTCGGAGACGCGGGTGGCGGTGGAGGCGACCTTGCGCAGGGGGCGCAGGGCGAGCCCGACGAGGACGCTGCCTGCGATGCCGGCGGCGATGAGACCGGCGGCGGTGACGCTGACCTCGACGAGGATCAGGGTGTTGATGGTGCTGTTGACGTCCGAGGCCGGCACGGCGGCGTAGTAGTTGCCGTTGTCGCCTGTCTTGTACTCGACGCGGTACTCACCCGCGCCGGGGATGTCCACGGTGTGCGGCTTGCCGTCCTGGGAAACGGAGCCGAGGGCCGCGAGCTGTGCCTTGGTGAGAGTCTTTGCGTTCATCTCGAGGTCGCTCGTGGACTTCTCACCGCGCCGGGCATCGGTGATGGAACCGTTCACCACCTTGGCCGCGATGGTGCCCGGGGGCTGCGGACCCTTGGTGACGAAATCTTCGAGTTCGGGCGGGCGCGACTGCGCCCTCTGCCCACCGGGCGCGCCAATGCCGTTCTTGGGCTGCGCGCCGGGCGGACCGAACGAGCCGGATGCGCGGGAGGCGACCTCGTTCAGCTGCCCGTCCAACTGGTAGTAAAGGTGCGACCGCAACGCAAGTGTCGTCACCGTGCTGATCACCGCACAGACCACGGCGATCAGCACCACGGACGCGACGACGAGCCGCGTCCGCAGCGTGCGCGGCTGTCGTCCTCGCCCCTGCTTACGCGGCCGTCGTCGCCCGCTCATGACGCCGCGGGCTTGATCAGGTAACCGGCCCCACGCCTGGTGTGGATCATCGGCTCACGTCCGGCGTCGATCTTGCGGCGCAGGTACGAGATGTAGAGCTCGACGACGTTGGCCTGGCCACCGAAGTCGTACGACCACACGCGGTCGAGTATCTGTGCCTTGCTGAGTACACGCCGGGGATTACGCATGAGGAACCGCAGGAGCTCGAACTCCGTCGCGGTGAGGTGGATGTTCTCCCCGGCACGCGAGACCTCGTGGCTGTCCTCGTCGAGGGTGAGGTCGCCGACGACGAGCACGGAGTCGGAACGCCGGTCGGCGGCACCGGAACGGCGGATCAGTCCGCGCAGCCGGGCCACGACCTCCTCGAGGCTGAAGGGCTTGGTGACGTAGTCGTCGCCGCCGGCCGTCAGCCCCGCGATGCGGTCCTCGACGGCGTCCTTGGCCGTGAGGAAGAGGACGGGCACGTCGGGCAGATCACGGCGCAGGCGCCCCAGGACCGCGAGGCCGTCCATGTCCGGCAGCATCATGTCGAGGACAACGGCGTCGGGCCGAAACTCGCGCGCGGTCTGCACCGCACCCTGTCCGTCACCCGCGCTGCGGATCTGCCAGCCTTCGTAGCGAAGGGCCATGGAGAGCAGCTCGGTGATCGACAGCTCGTCGTCCACTACCAGCACTCGGACGGGGCTCCCGTCCGGCCTCAGCAGTTCGGTGCGCCCCTGGGGCGAGGTCGTGGTCATAGCGGACACCTTGTCGGGGTCCTCTGAGAGCACGCTTTCGGGAACCTGTGATTTCCCTGAGAAACACACAGGTGCCTCTCAGGGAACTCCTGGGAAGATCACGAGGTTCCCGAGGGGCGTTCCGGGGCGCCCCGTTCAGGGACTGATCGGGCGTCCGCTCAGGGACTGACAGGGCGTCGCGTTCAGGGACTGATCGCGAAGAGACGAGCGCCGTTCTCGTAGCAGACGGCCCGCAGCCAGTCGTCCCCCAGCCCGAGCCGTTCGAGGGCGTGCAGCTGGTGCACGTACGGATAGGGGATGTTCGGGAAGTCGGTCCCCAGCAGGATCCGGTCCCCCAGGGCGACGAGCCGGTTCCCTGCCTCCCGTGGAAACGGCGCGAACCGCTCGCTGAAGTCCGTGAACGCCATCGTCGTGTCCAGCCGCACCTCCCCGTAGCGCTCCGCGAGGGCGAGGAAGTCCTCGTACTCGGGCATCCCCATGTGCGCCACGATCAGCCGCAGTCGGGGGTGCCGGGCGAGGAGACGGGCGACCGGCTCGGGCCCGGTGTGTTTGCCGGGTGCGGGACCGGACCCGCAGTGGATCACGACAGGGACCCCTGCCTCGGCGAGCAGCCCCCAGGTGGAGTCGAGGAGTCGATCACTCGGGTCGTACGCCCCCACCTGGACGTGCGCCTTGAAGACGCGAGCCCCCTGCTCCAGCGCCTCCCGCACGTACCCCTCGACGCCCGGCTCGGGGAACAGGGTGGCGGTGTGCAGACAGTCGGGCGTCCGGCGGGCGAAGTCGACGGCCCAGGAGTTCAGCCACTGCGCCATGCCGGCCTTGTGCGGGTAGAGCATCGCGGTGAAGGCCCGTACCCCGAACTCCCGGATCACCGCGAGCCGCTCGCCCTCCTCCGCGCGGTAGGTGATGGGCCACTCGACGCCGCCGGTCAGCGGCCCGAGCGCGTCGAAGTAGTCCCACACCTTGCGCAGGACGCGCTCGGGCATGAAGTGCGTGTGGACGTCGACGAGCCCCGGGAGCCCGAGCCGCTCCCAGAACCGCCGTACGTCTTCCCTGCCGGACCCGCCAGCCCCTCCGGACCCGTCAGCCCCGTCGGTCCCTCCCGACCCGTCAGTCCCGTCAGTCCCGTCAGTCGCCCGCACGCTCGCTCCTGCCACTTCGCCCTGCCTCTGTGCCCCGCTCGGTCCCGACGCTCTGCTCAGTCCCCTGGAGTCCGCTCGAACTCATGGCTCCGCTCGACCTTGGCGATGTGCAGCGTGTAGCGCTCGTACCACTCGGCGCGGCCACGCCGCTGCGCCGCGCGGTGCTCGGCGTGCCCGCTCCACTCCCGGATCGCGTCCGCGTCCCGGAAGTACCCGACGGTGATCGCCAGCCCGCCCGGCGTGCGCGCGTAGTCCATGCCGAGGTAGCCCGGGATGTCCTTCACCAGCTCCTCCATGCGCTCGGCGGTCTCTCCGTACCCTCCGTCGTCCTCGGTCCTGACGGAGGTGAACACGGCGGCGTAGTAAGGGGGTTCATGGGCTGCAACAGGTGCAATGGAGTGATCGCTCATGGCAACCACTGTCGGGCCGGGTCTCCCCACTCGTCCAGGCCCTTTCCGAACGGGATCCAAGAGGGATCCAACTCTTGACCCTCGGAGAACGGCATCCGCGCGAGCACGCGGACCCGGGCACTCACGCGGGCACGCGGACTCGGGCACGCGGACTCGGGCACTCAGAAGAGTCCGTCCTGCCTCACACTCCTGTCCTCCCACTCCTTTACGGGAACGGTCAGTTGCTCACCCCTGACCGCGGTCAGCTCCCACCCCGTCATGAGCCGCGTATCGACGACGACGACCCCTCGCCCGGTCGCCAGATGCAGATCGGGTCCGGCCGCGGCGACCAGCTCCCCGCTCACCACACCGCCCGCGACCAGCTCGCTCACGACACCGATGGCGGGCGGGAGCCCTTCGAGCCCGAACACCTCGGTGTGGTCGACGGCCTGGAAGGGCGCCCGCTCCAGGGACTCGGGCCAGCCTTCGAGCTCCATGACCCGCGCGTGCAGCTCCCGGATCTCCTCCAGCCGCTCGCCCGCCCCCGGCAACGCCGCCCGCACCGCCCGCTTCTCGGCGTACGGGATCCGGTCCGGCACCCGGAGCGCGGCCCGCAGCAGCTCCTCGGTCCGCCGCGCCGCCATCAACGGCCCCTGCCCCAGCCAGCTGAAGACGACGGCCCCCTGCTCCAGCAGCCGAGCCGAGCCGCGCGCGGCCCCGGTGATCCCGACCTTGACCATGCCGGGCCCGAACCACGCGAGGTACACGCGGTAGGGCCGCGGGTCGTCGGCCAACGTGTCGGCGGCCACGGAGTGCGCGCGATCCAGCCGCGCGCACTCCTCACAACGGGCCCCCGCACTCCGCCCCGACACCACCGCCCGCACCGGACACGCGTTCCCCCGCGCCCCCACACACGTCCGTACGCCCTCGTCCACCACCCCAAAGGCCACCCGCTTCCCCCAGGACAGCGCACTGCCCCGCCCGCCGCCCCACATCAGCACGGGGCCGTCCGCAGACCACCGCAGACCCGAACATCTCCACGTCTGTGCCATCACTCACGAGCGTAGGCGTTGCCACCGACAACGGGGCCGGCGATCAAGCCGCCTCCGCCCGGGCAGCCGTTCAGGTGATGGACTCGGTCACGGGTTCACCACTCAGGGGCTTACCGCCGACAGCCACGTCCGACCCGGTCGCGGGCCGCCCGCGCCCCGCCAGCCGGCACCCCACGCACCCGGGGTGCCCCTGCCGCGCGCCGAGGTCCCTGACCCGCAGTCCCCACTCCGAGGTCGGCCGCCGCCCGGGCGGCTTGCCCCATCCGGCGAGATGGAGCACCCAGGTGACCAGCACGCTCACGGCCACGACCGCCAGCCCGCCCCACTCGCCGAGGGCGTTGTCGGCGCAGACCCCCAGCCCGATGCCCACCACCCCCACGGTGGCGATCCCGAATCCGATCCAGCCCGCGAGGGTGTGCCCCTCGTCATGCTTGCTCACGTATTGCCTCCCTCTGTCCGAACAGCGGAGTTTCGTGATGTGAGGGACTAGAATCCCTCATACGCTAAGAAATCTACCCCAGAAACATCTCACGCACTAAGGGAAATGCCCATGCAGCAGGGCACGCCGCGCCCGCCCGCGACCCCGGCCCAGGCGCTGAGCGCGATGGACCACCTCATCGCGACGGGCATGATCGGCCAGCAGGAGATGGCCCAGCGGCTGAACCTGAACGTCACCGACCTCACGTGCTTCGGCTTCGTCCTGGAGGCGGGCGACACGCTGCTCACGGCCGGCGACCTCGCGGAGCGGGCCCATGTCACGACGGGCGCCGTCACGGGGATCCTCAACCGCCTCGAACGCGCCGACTACGTCACCCGCCGCCCCGACCCCGACGACCGCCGCCGCGTCCGCGTGGCCGCGAACCCGGACGCGGTCGCCCGCGTCAGGGCCCTCTACGAGCCGCACCACGCCCGCGTCACCGAACTCTTCTCCGACTACTCGCCCGCCGAAATCGCGGTCCTGTACGACTTGTTCACCCGTACGGGAAGGCTGATGGGCGAATACCTGGAGGAGCTGCGGAAGGGCGACTGAGCCGGCGCGCCTTCACCTAACGTGGAGAGGGCCCGAAGCCGCAAGTATGGGATGCGACTTCGGGCCCTTCTCCTTCGTCCGGCGTCGTTCGCCCGACCTCCTTCGGCGTTCCCTGACCCCCTTGGCGCGTCCCTCTGGCGCCCCCTAAGGCAGCACGTACACCGGCGCCCCGTCCGCCCCGCACCCGCTCTGCTTCATACATCCGCGCTTGAGCAGCATCCGCACGCTGTCGTGCACGCGCTCCACCGTCAGCCCCGTTCGCCCGGCGATGTCCTCCAGCCGGCACTGCGCCTTCCCTCGCACGAGGGCGGGCGCGAGATACGCCGCCACGGCGTGCACATCCGCGGTGACGACGAGGTTCCTCGCCTGCCACCCCGCCAGCAATTCCTGCGGAGTCATCACCGGCGGCTTCCGGCCCGCGCCGCCCGCCCCCATCCGCCCCGCGATCCGGTCCAACGACTCGGCCATGCGCCCCAGGGCCACCGCCATCGCGTCCTGGCTCCGGGCGATCACCTCCTGGCTGCGAGCGATCACCTCCTGACTCCGCAGGATCATTTCCTGGCTGCGTGCCATCGCGTCCTGGTTCCGGGCCATGGCGCTCCGGTCACCGTTCGACTCCCGCACCAGCTGATTCCTCTCGGCCATCAACTGCTCCCGTTGAGCCGCCAGCCGATTACTCTCAGAAATCAGGAAATTACGCTCGGCCAGCAATTCGTTCCGCTCCGCCGCCCGCGCCGCGAACTCCTCGTCCGCCCGAATGTTCCGCTCCTCGAGCCGCACGATGGCATCGGCGACCTGCTGGGGCACGACGTAGGCGACGCCACCCCCGGGGGCGGGCTGCACGGGGGCCGGCTCGAGGTCGTAGCAGCCGTCGCGCTGGATGGTCACGACGACCTCGGCCACCCAGGCCTTGAAGGGCTCGCACTCGGGCTTGGTGCACCCGTTGACCAGTCTGACGAGCCCCTGCAGATTCACCATCTTCATCGACTTCTTGAGCCCGTGACCTGCAATCTTGCTCAATGCGTCTACTCCATAGACGCTTCGCGCAAGATCCTCGAGGCTCTGTTGGCAATCTTCCGCAACATGCCAGAGAAGGGCTTGGCGGGTGTTGGTGTAGCCGAGGTCCTTGGCCACGTCCGCCGCCGGGAACCAGTGCTCCCCGTCCGCCAGCGTCAGCCTCCGCACCCGCGCCCCCGTCGCCGCGAACACGAAGTCGTTGACGTCGATCGCGTCCTGCTCGTACATCGAGCATCACCTCCACGCCGGAAAATAGGCGAGGAAGCATGCAACTCCCGTAGAAATCAATGACGTTCACTCGATAGGCGACAGCAGGATCGATTCCCCGCAAGCACCCCCACACGGGAAGCCCGCCGCGGCGACAGCGTGCGGGCCGGGGATTGTGCTCAGACCAACGGCATCGGTCAAGTCCCGACTTCTCGCGTCACGTGATTCAGGGGCATGACCCGATTCAAAGCACCGGGCCTAATGGACACATGCGACGCACGGCCGGAAACCCGTAATTTGCAGACCACCAGTAAACCTACTTTCCACCCTCCCCCCCACTTCCACGGGATGTGAATTTCCATGAATCGACGTTCCCATTTCCAGCGCCTTCTGCTGCTCGCCGCCTCGACCACCGTGATCGCCGGAGGCGCGGTGTTCCCCAGCAGCGCGATGGCCGCCACGGCGGCGCCGCACACGGCCACCGTCACCACGGCCGCCTCCGATCACGACGCTCACCGTCAGCACGGCAGCCCCGCCACCGCCAAGCAATGGGTGGAGACCACGGATGCCGTGAGCGGCATCAAGTTCCGGCTCCCCGGAAAGCCCGAGGTCGTGCACTTCACCCAGGCCGTGGACGGAATGAACGGTCGCCTTTACAAGGTGAGGACCGACAACGGGGTCATCGTCTTCGCGGTCTTCGACCTGCCCTCCGCCCAGGGGGAACTCGACGACGCTCTTCGGGGCTTGGTGGACGGCTACAACGCGGGCACCCAGTCTCCCCAGCACAAGCTCTCCAGCACCGAGGTCCACAAGATCACGGCCCACGGCCGACCGGGCCTCGACGCGCGTCTCTCCGCCCCTGACGGCGCCGCGGGTTCCGCCCGCCTCATCGCCGGCGACGCCCACTTCATCGAGATCATCTCTCTCAGCCCGAAGGGGAAGGAGAAGCCCATGCATGAGACGTACCAGCAACTCCTCGCGAGCGTCCGCAACCCGCACACCCACGCCCCCCGTGCCGACTGATCCCTCCGGGGCCTTAGAGCCGCCTGCGCGCCTTCTGCACACCTGGCCCCATTACCGCAGACCCATTCCGAGATCCACATGGAATCGAGATCCTCATGGAATGGAGATGGAATTCGACGCCGGGCCGTTGTTGGTGTTCGCGCCGGGTCCGCCGTCAAGGGCGTCGTTGCCGTTTTGGCCGAGGGGGAACTGCCGTGAGGCCGCAGGCACGTTCGGGTCGGGATCGGTGGCCGTGACGGTGAACGTGAACGTGCATCCGTGCCGCTCGTGCACGCCGTACGTGCTCCTGCCAGCGGCCCGGAACCGCTCCCTCGAGGCGCTGTGCGGTCGGCGTCCCGGTAGCTGTCTGATCGACTCCCAGGACTATCCGATGAGGGTCTCCTTCGGACGGACCACGCAGAACTCGTTCCCCTCCGGATCGGAGAGCACGGTCCACGACTCGTCGCCGCTCTGCCCGACGTCCGCTCGGCGAGCACCGAGGGCGAGGATTCGCTCGACCTCGGCTTCCCGGTCCTCCGCCGTGGAGGTCAGATCGAGGTGCAGGCGGTTCTTGACGACCTTGCGGTCGGTCACCGGCATGAAGCAGATTCCCACCGGGGCCGTCTCGTCCGGCCCGATCACGACCTCCCGCTCCCGCTCGGACAGGATCCGCCAGCGCAGCACCTCGGCCCAGAACCGGGCCAGGGCGGGCAGGTCGTGGGCGTCGATGACGATGTGATGCAGCGAGACAGGCATGCCGAACAGTGTTCCCGTTGACCTCGTGGACAGAACAGAAGCGGTTGCCGTCGAACACTGCCGTCAAGGCAAAAGCCAGAGGCCCCGTGGATCACTCCACGGGGCCTCTGGTCTGCTGTGCACTCGGCAGGATTCGAACCTGCAACCTTCTGATCCGTAGTCAGATGCTCTATCCGTTAAGCTACGAGTGCTTGTTTTCTTGTTTCCTGCTTCATCCCGCTTCCCGGGCTTTCGGCCCGCTCGCGGCGACAGGAAGAACATTACATGACTGCCGCCGCCATGTGAAATCCGTTTGCCGCACCCCTTGCGAGCTGGGCAAACGCGCTCCAGAGGGGCTCAACGCCGAAGCCCCGGTCCAGGTGGACCGGGGCTTCGGATCTTGGCGCGGAGGCGGAGGGATTTGAACCCTCGATGGGCTTTAAGGCCCAAACCGCATTAGCAGTGCGGCGCCATAGACCGGACTAGGCGACGCCTCCCGCACAACCGCCCACGCGAGCGCGAGTGGTGCGTGCAGATGATGACACAGCCGGGTGGGGTGTCACCAATCGGCTCCCACGGTACTAGGCAGTCGGGTCACAGAGCAAAGTCCCGAGGAGCCGGTGAGCCGGAGAGCCGAACCTCTGAGACGTGCGGGGGAAGGCGTCGGTCGCGCGCAACCGCTCGGGGCCCCTCGCGTTAGTCAGGTCATGTTGCGTCGTCTCGTCCTCACCGCCGCCGCGTCCGTCGCGGCACTGTCCGCCGTACCCGCCCTGCCCGCCGTCGCCCAGGCCGGAGCCGCCCACGCGGAACCGGCCTCCCTGAGCCTGATGCCTCCGCCGGCCCGCGGCGAGGATTCCGGGGACCGGCTGACCGTGACCGTCCAGCACGCGGAAGGCCGCGACGGGACGTACGAGCTGCGGTGTCATCCCGATGGCGGCAGTCACCCCGACGTGGGCAAGGCGTGCGCGACGCTGGACCAGCGGACCACGTGGGGCAAGGACCCCTTCGCCCCCGTGGCGCCCGGCACGATGTGCACGATGATGTACGGCGGTCCGGCCACCGCCCATGTGACCGGGACCTGGGCCGGGCGGCCCGTCGACGCGCGGTTCGACCGGGCGGACGGCTGCCAGGTCGCGCGCTGGGACGCCCTCGTCCCCCTGCTCCCCGGCTCCGCCCACAGTCGCGGCACGGCTCGGTCATGGTGACGCCACGGTTCGGCGAGGTAGGGAGGGAAGGGATGAAATGCGCGGTCACAGGTTCTTCCGTTCTTCTGCGTGCGACCTCCCTCTCATCCGGCGCCGCGAGCGCAACCTCTGCCCGTAGACTCCCTCGCGTGACACGCTGCGGGCAGGTTGGCAAGATGGCCCTCGCGGTCGGCAAGGTGCGGTAACAGGGAGGAAGCGTCTCGTGAGCAGCAGGCCATCCCGAGGCGCTGCTCGCCTCGCAGCCATACTGGACGCGCTGCCCGATGCGTTGGTGCTGGTCAACGCCAATGGCACGGTCGTCAACGCCAACACCATCGCCCTGGAGGCCTTCGAGGCCCCGGGTACGGCTCTGGTGGGCCGGGGGCTGCTCGATCTGCTGCCGCAGTTCGACTCGCGGCTGATCCCCGGGTCCATGCGGCGGCCCGAGACGATCGACCAGCGCGGGCGGACCAAGCCGACCAGGATGATCGCGCGGCGGACCGACGGCAGCGAGTTCCCGGTCGAGGTCACCAGCGCGAACCTGGAGAACGGCCAGCAGGCCTACGACAGTTACGGTCCCACCCCTGACGAGCTGCTCATGCTCGTCGTACGCGATCTGTCGGGCACCGTCGACACCGAGGCCGAACTCGCGCGTTCGCAACGACAGACCGAGATGATCCTGCGCGCGGCGGCCGAGGGTGTCGTGGGCACGGACACGGAGGGGCGGGTCGTCCTCGTCAATCCGGCGGCCGCCCAGATACTGGGATATCGGGCCAGTGATCTCGGCGGGCAGGACCTGCACGCCCTCATCCTTCACTCGCGCGCGGACGGCGAGCCCTTCGCGTACGAGGAGTCCCCGCTCGCCGACACCCTGCGCTCCGGGCGCAAGCACCGGGTGCGCGGGCAGGTGCTGTGGTCCAAGTCCGGGGACAAGGTGCCGGTCGACCTGACGACCGCTCCGGTGCGTGACGGGGACCAGCTCGTCGGCGCCGTGATGACCTTCACCGACCGCCGGCCGTACGACAACCTCGTCGAGGAGAAGGACGCCGAGGCCACCCAGCACGCGGAGGAGATCGAGCGGATCGGCGAGGAGCACGCGGCGGAGCTGGCGGAGCTGCGCGAGCGGCACGCCGCCGAGCTCGCCGAGGTGAGCGAGCGCCACGAGGAGGAACTCGCCGCGGGCGACGAGCGGTACGCGGCGCTCGGCGAGCGCGAGAAGGACCGCTACGAGGCGCTGACCGCCCGGCACGATCAGCTCCTCTCGGTGCTCGGCCAGTCCCTGCGCGGGCCCCTCGACCAGCTGCGCGGTGAGCTCTCCAAGCTCGCCGCCGACGACGCCGGCCAGCTGTGGCCCGAGGCCAACCAGGTACTTCACCACCTCGCGGCGGGCTACTCGCGGATCACGACCCTCGTCGACAACGTGCTCGGCTATCAGCGGCTGGACGCGGGGGCCGAGCAGATCGTCCGTACGAACGTGATGCTGGACGCGGTCGTCGCGGCCGGTGTCGACGGGGCCGTCGAACTGATCGGGCCCGGGCGTGTGCAGTTCGCCGTGCACGCGCCGCCCATCGAGGCCGAGGTCGACCCGCAGCGGCTCGCGCAGGCGCTGGCGCACCTCATCGCGGACGTGGCCGGAGTCGACGCGACCGGCAACGCGCCGGTGTCCGCGGGCGGCTACATGGACAACACCGTCGTCGTGGCGGCGGCGCAGCGCGGCGAGGTCGTACGGATCGAGGTGCGCGGGCCCTACAGCGGGGGAGACCCGGTGCACGAGCCGATCGTGCGCGGGATCGTGCGCGCGCACGGCGGCGTGCTGCAGACGCACGAGGTGCCGGGGATGAGCGGCAGCGCGTTCGTCCTGGAGGTGCCGATCGGCGACGGGGCCGGAGCGATGGCCCCCGAGGCACCGGCGTCGACCGGTGCCGAGATCGCCCTCCCCGAGCAGGCCTCGCACCAGAACGGCGGCAACCAGGGCGGTGGCAGGCGGCGGGCCCGGCGGTCCTCCGTGGACGCCTTCCTGGAGAGCGAGGTCGCCCCCGCGGAGCCGGTCACGACCGAGGGCGGTGCGGCCGCTCCCACCGGGCGGCGCAGGCGCCGTACGGCCGCGGAGCAGGAGGCCGCCGAGGCGTCCGTGCCCGCGCAGGCCCAGGGCCCCGGTGACGGCGATGGCGTCGCCACCGGGCGCCGTCGTGGGCGGCCGAGCCTGGTCGAGGGCGTGGACGGCGACCCGGCCGAGAGTGTGTCGGAGGGCGCGGTCGTCATGGCGGCCGAGCACGGGGCGGGAACCGCGGCCGTGGGTACGGGACTGGGCGGGACGGTGCCTCCGCAGGGGGTTCCCGTGGCGTCTCCGCAAGGGGTACCCGTGCCGTCCGGGCGGCGGGCACGGCGTGACGGCGAACAGCACGCGCTGCCGCCCGCGTTGCCCGCGGCTCCCAGCGCCCCGAGCGCGCCCGGTGCTCCGGGTGCCCCGGAGGCCGTCCCCGCCGAAGGTGCCGGCACGCAGCCGACCGGGCGGCGTCGGCGGGCGCTGGCCGCGGCGGCCGAGCGGGCAGCCGCGCAGGAAGAGGGAGCCCGGACCGTGTTCGCGCTTCCGCCGGCGGAGGCGGACCGCTCACCCGAGTACATGCAGGCCGAACAGGTCCAGCAGGCGCAAAGGGCCCAGCAGCAGCTCCTTGAGCAGGCGGGCGACGCCGTCGGTGCCGTCGCCGGTCATGGCCAGGTGGACGAGGGCCGGCACGACGGGATGCCGCACGACCCGGCCGACGATCACACTCCGCCACAGCCGCACCCGGTTTCCGCGCCGTCGGGAGTGCGGACCCGCCAGGCCCCGGCTCGGCCGGACGCGGCGGCGGTACCGGCCACCCCGGCACAAGCCGTCCCCGCGCAGGCCCCGGCTCCTTGGCCGGCCCCGAACGCCGACGACACCTCCGGCGCCGGCGCCCCCGTACCGCCTGGCGCCCCCGTAGCTCCGGGAGCGCCCGTACCGCCCGGTGCCCCCGCCCCGGCGGCCGCCGCCCGCCGGGCCCAGCCGCAACCGCAGGCGCAGACTCCTGCCCCCGGCACCCCCCTCCCGCCGGAGCAGCCCGCGCGGCCGGTGCCGCGGCCGGGTGCTCAGCCGCGGGTCGCCCAGCCGCTGCCCGCCGAGGCCGCCGCGCCGATCGACCCCAACTCGACGCAGGGGCGCGCGTTCAGCGTGCGGACGCTCGGGCAGGGCGTGCCGTTCAGCCGTCAGTCGGCGCCGAACCAGCCGGGGGCCGTACCGGCCCAGGCCCAGGCGCAGGCACAGCAGACCGCCACGCCTCCCCCGCACCAGACCAACGGCTCCGGCCGCCGCCGCAAGCTCGGCACTCCCCCCGAGCCCGCTTCCGAGCGCCCCGAAACGACGGCGCGTCCGCACCCGCAGGCCGGGCAGACCGCCACGGCTCCCGGGCCGAGGCTGCCCGGAGCGACCGAGGGCGCCGGTCGGTCGTACGCCATAGGAGCCCCGGACAAGAACGCCGACGAGGGTCCTGAGCCGCTGGACGGTCCCGGTGGCGCGGTCGAGGTCGCCGACCAGCCACAGCCGCGGCCCGTGGACGACGAGCTGCCCCCGGAGCCGCTGGACAACCCGCGCCGCCTCCTCGTGTGGCCCGCGCCGGACGTGACGACCCAGCAGGCGCTGAGCGACCGCGGCTACCGGCCGGTCATCGTGAACTCGCGCGAGGAGGTGGACGCGCAGATCGCGGCGTTCCCGGCCGCGCTGTTCGTGGACCCGCTGACCGGTCCGATCACCCGCACCGCGCTGCAGTCGCTGCGCCAGGCCGCCGTCGCCGCCGAGGTCCCGGTACTGGTGACGGCGGGACTGGGGCAGGCGACGCGGGAGGCGGCGTACGGCGCCGATCCCGCCGTACTCCTGAAGGCGCTCGCGCCGCGGGACTCCGAGCAGCACCCGCCGCGTGTGCTGCTCATCGAGGAGCACGCGGAGATCGCGTTGGCGTTGACCTCGACGCTGGAGCGGCGCGGAATGCAGGTGGCGCGGGCGTCCACGGACGCGGACGCCGTCACGCTGGCCTCTCAGATGCGGCCGAACCTGGTCGTGATGGATCTGATGCAGGTACGGCGTCGGCGCGCCGGGATCGTGGACTGGCTGCGGGCGAACGGGCAGTTGAATCGCACCCCGCTCGTCGTCTACACCGCGGCTGTCGACCAGGCCGAACTGCCGCGCCTCGCCGCGGGTGAGACGGTCCTGTTCCTCGCCGAGCGTTCGACGAGCGCCGAGGTGCAGGACCGGATCGTGGATCTGCTGGCGCGCATCGGCACGAACTGACCCGCTGCGCTGCTGACCTCGAACCGGGTTCACACATAAGACGGTTGGGGTGCTGTTTCACGTGAAACAGCACCCCAACCGTCATTCTGCCACCGAGGACCTCAGAGCTGGGTGACGTCCAGCGTGCCCTCCGCGTACTGCCTGCGCAGCACCTTCTTGTCGAATTTGCCGACGCTCGTCTTCGGAACCGACTCGATGATCGTCCAGCGCTCGGGGAGCTGCCACTTGGCGATCTTGCCCTCCTCGGCGAGGAAGGTGCGCAGCGACACGAAGTCGGCGGTGGCGCCCTCCCTCAGGACGACCGTGGCGAGGGGGCGCTCGCCCCATTTGTCGTCGGGGACGGCGACGACGGCGGCCTCGGCGACGGCCGGGTGGGACATCAGCGCGTTCTCCAGGTCGACGGAGGAGATCCACTCGCCGCCCGACTTGATGACGTCCTTGGCGCGGTCGGTGAGGGTCAGGAAGCCGTCGTGGCTGATCGTGCCGACGTCGCCGGTCTTGAGCCAGCCGTCCTCGCTGAACTTGTCGGCGGGGCGAACCGGTCCGGCGCCCTGGCCGCCGTAGTACGCGCCCGCGATCCAGGGGCCGCGCACCTCCAGCTCGCCCGCGGACTCGCCGTCCCAGGGGAGGCGTTCGCCGCCGGGGCCGGTGAGTCGGGCCTCCACGCCGGCCGGGAAGCGGCCCTGGGTGAGGCGGTACGCGAACTCCTCGGCCGTGCCGACGACACTGGCCGGCGGCCGGGCGATCGTGCCCAGCGGGGAGGTCTCCGTCATGCCCCAGGCGTGGCAGACGCGCATGCCCAGCTTGTCGAAGGCCTCCATGAGGGAGGGCGGGCAGGCCGAGCCGCCGATGGTGACCTGGGTGAGCGAGGAGACGTCCCGGGGCTTGGCGTGCAGTTCGCCGAGCAGGCCCTGCCAGATGGTGGGGACGGCCGCGGCGTGCGTCGGCCGCTCGGACTCGATCATCTCGGCGAGCGGCGCGGGCTGGAGGAAACGGTCCGGCATGAGGAGGTTGACGCCGGTCATGAACGTGGCGTGCGGCAGGCCCCAGGCGTTGACGTGGAACTGGGGGACCACCACGAGCGAGGTGTCCTGGTCGGTGAGCCCCATCGACTGGGCCATGTTGACCTGCATGGAGTGCAGGTAGATCGAACGGTGGGAGTAGATGACGCCCTTAGGGTCGCCGGTGGTGCCGGAGGTGTAACACATGGCCGCGGCGGCACGCTCGTCCAGCTCCGGCCAGTCGTACGTGGTCGGCTTGCCCGCGATCAACTCGTCGTACTCGTGCACCTGGACGCTCGCGCCCTCGAGCAGCGAACGGTCGCCGGGGCCCGAGACGACCACGTGCTCGACCGTCGGCAGATGGGGGAGCAGCGGCGCGAGCAGCGGGAGCAGCGAGCCGTTGGCGATGATCACGCGGTCGGCGGCGTGGTTGACGATGAAGACGAGTTGTTCCGCGGGGAGGCGGAGGTTGAGCGTGTGCAGGACCGCGCCCATGGAGGGGATACCGAAGTACGCCTCGACATGCTCGGCGTTGTTCCACATCAGCGTCGCCACACGGTCGTCGTCCTCGACACCGAGGTCCTCGCGCAGTGCGTGCGCGAGTTGGGCGGCCCGGTCGCCGATCTCGGCGTAGGAACGGCGCTGCGGCTCTCCCTCACCCGTCCAGGTGATCACCTGCGAGGTGCCATGGATGGCCGACCCGTGGGTCAGGATCCTCGAGATCAGCAGCGGTACGTCCTGCATCGTGCTCAGCACGGCGTCCTCCCGGGGCGACATTGCCTACGAGGCGGTAAGGGATGCGCTGATTCTGCGCACATACCACGCGGTATGTCACTAGCTCCGGACGATCGATCAGGTCACAGGGGCCGTTCGGTTCGGACGGGAACTTTTCCGCAGGGGCCGTTCGGCCCGGATCTGCCGAAGGTCAGCGCACGGGTTCCAGCTCCGGGTCCTCGCGCAGCTTGCCCAACGCCCGTGACACCGCCGACTTGACCGTGCCGACCGAGACACCGAGCACCTCCGCGGTCTGTGCCTCGCTCAGGTCCTCGTAGTACCGCAGGACAACCATGGCCCGCTGCCGCGCCGGGAGCTTCATGATCGCGCGCCACATCGCGTCGTGCAGCGCCTGCTGTTCGGCCGGGTCCCCGGCGGGAACGTCCTCCGGCTCCGGGAGCTCGTCGCACACGAACTCGTCGACCTTGCGCTTGCGCCACTGCGAGGTCCGGGTGTTCAGCAGCGCACGCCGTACATAGCCGTCGAGCGCGCGGTGGTCCTCGATCCGCTCCCACGCGACGTAGGTCTTGGCCAGCGCGGTCTGCAGCAGGTCCTCGGCGTCGCTCGGGTTCGCGGTCAGCGAGCGGGCGGTACGCAGCAGCACCGGCTGGCGGGCCTTCATGTACGACGAGAACGACGGATACGGAAGGGTCCGTGTCCCGCCGTTCGAACCGCTGGTGCAGACGAGTGAGGTCATGGCTCCACGCTAGGAGTGACCCCTACCTTTTCGGATCGGCCGCAGGTCCCGAAGAGGTGTCCCCCTCAGGTTGTAGGAGGGGGGCTGGCCCCACCTCCTGAGGGTGGACGAGCGGCGCCTGCACCCTGAGGGTTCACCCCTGAGAGACCCGTACGGCCGTAGTACGGCGGCTGCCGCCGTACTACCCGGGATGTCCCCGAGGGGCCCCGGGGGCTCCGCGACGCGGGGCGAGTGGGGAGAGCGGGGCGAGCCCCACAGCGTACTCATCCCCCGTCCGCCCCCAGGATCAACCCCGACGTGGGGACCCCGGTGCCCGCGGTGACCAGGGTGCGACCGGCGCCCGGTATCTGGTTCACGGACGTGCCGCGCAGTTGGCGTACGGCCTCCGCCACCCCGTTCATCCCGTGCAGATACGCCTCCCCGAGTTGCCCCCCGTGGGTGTTCAGCGGCAGCCGCTCCTCGGCGACGAAGTCCGCGGCCTCCCCCGGCTTGCAGAACCCGAACTCCTCCAACTGCATCAGCACGAACGGCGTGAAGTGGTCGTACAGGATGCCCACATCGATGTCCGTGGGGGACAGCCCCGAGGTCCGCCACAGCTGGCGCGCCACGACCCCCATCTCCGGCAGCCCGGTCAGCTCGTCCCGGTAGAAACTCGTCATCTGCTCCTGTGCCCGGCCCGCACCCTGGGCCGCCGCCGTGATCACCGCGGGCGGATGCGGCAGGTCCCGGGCACGCTCCACGGAGGTGACGACCAGCGCCTGGCCGCCGTCCGTCTCCTGGCAGCAGTCCAGCAGTCGCAGCGGCTCCACGATCCATCGCGAGGCCGCGTGTTCGGCGAGGGTGATCGGTCTGCCGTGGAAGTACGCCGCCGGGTTCGTCGCCGCGTACTTGCGGTCCACCACGGCGACGTGACCGAAGGCCTCGGGCGTCAGTCCGTAGGTGTGCAGATACCGCTGGGCCGCCATCGCCACCCAGGACGCCGGGGTGAGCAGCCCGAACGGCAGGGCCCAGCCCAGCGCGACGCCCTCGGCCGACGGCTCCCGCTGCTGCACCCCCGCTCCGAATCTCCGCCCCGACCGCTCGTTGAACGCCCGGTAGCAGACGACGACCTCGGCCACCCCGGTCGCCACCGCGAGCGCCGCCTGCTGGACGGTCGCGCAGGCCGCGCCGCCTCCGTAGTGCACCCGGGAGAAGAAGGACAGCTCACCGATCCCGGCCGCCTGGGCGACGGTGATCTCCGGGCTGGTGTCCATGGTGAACGTGACCATCCCGTCCACCTCGGCCGGTGTCAGTCCCGCGTCGTCGAGCGCCGCCCGCACCGCCTCCGCGGCGAGCGTCAGCTCGCTGCGCCCGGAGTCCTTGGAGAACTCGGTGGCCCCGATCCCGACGATCGCCGCCCGGCCGCCGAGCCGGTCCCTCGTGCGTACGCTCACGAGGCGCCTCCGGGCGGCAGGGTGACCGTCACGGTCCCGGTCACATGTCTGCCGATGCCGTTCGCCCCGACCACGCGCACGGTCGCGGTGTCGCCCTCGACCTCTTCGACCCTGCCGGTCAACACCATCGTGTCGCCCGGGTAGTTGGGCGCTCCCAGCCGTATGGCCACCTTGCGGAGGACGGCGTCCGGTCCGAAGTGGTCCGTGATGTACCGCCCGACGAGGCCGTTGGTGGTCAGGATGTTCATGAAGACGTCGGGGGAACCCCTGTGCCGTGCCAGCTCGGCGTCGTGGTGCACGTCCTGGTAGTCCCGGGACGCGATCGCCCCGGCCACGATCAGCGTGCGCGTGATCTCGATCTCCAGCGGCGGCAGCTCGACACCGGCCCGCACCCGCTCGCCCGCTCCGGCCCGCACCCGCTCCCCAGCCCGCACGCGCTCGCCCTCTCCGACCCGCACGCGCTCTCCTTCCCCGGCCCTCATGTCTCCTCCTCCCCGCTCGCGATCAGCTCCCCCAGTTCCTGGAGGACTTCGCTCCCGCACCCCAGGTACGCGTCCAGCTGCCGCCCCCACAGGAAGTGCCGGTGCACCGGGTGCTCCAGGTCGGCGCCCGTTCCTCCGTGCAGATGCTGGCCCGCGTGAACGACCCGCTGACCCGCCTCGGACGCCCACCAGGCCGCGGTCAGCGCGTGCGTCGCGTACGCGAGCCCCTCGTCGCGCCGCCACGCCGCCTCGTACGCCGTCACGCGTATCGCCTCGGTGTCCATGTACGCGTCTGCGGCCCGGAGCTGGACACCCTGCTTGGCGGCGAGCGGACGCCCGAACTGCTCGCGCGTGTTGGTGTGCTCCACGGCTCGTGCCAGCGAGCCGGCGCACACCCCGGCCTGCAGCCCCGCGAAGGCCGTCCGGGCGGTGGCGAGCACGTCGTCGTAGGCGTCCGTCCCGCCCACCGGCTCCCCCGGCGTCCCGTCGAGCGTCAGCCGTCCCGCCGCCCAGGGCGCCGTCAGCTCGACCGGCGCGCACCGCGCGTCAGCGGTCCGCACGAGCCACAGCCGGCGCCGGTCGTCCGCGACGAGCACATGGGTGGCGTCGCGCAGCCACGGCACCACGGGGACGACTCCGCTCAACCGCCCCGCCGCGTCCGCCCGTACACCCCCCGGCTCGAAGACCGCCCCGCACACCACCGCCGTCCCGTCCCCGATCCCCGGCAGCAGCCGCTCCCGCTGCTCCGGTGATCCGTGGGCGGACACCGCCAGCAGCCCGTACACACAGCTCGCCGCGAACGGCACCTGGGCCGTGGTCCGCCCCTGCTCCTCCAGGAGCAGCACCAGGCCGAGGAGCCCCGTGTCCGCGACGGCCGCCACCAGCCCGGCCGCGCACAGCGCCTTCCATGTCTCGGCGTCGCTGCCGGTGCCGGATGGGGGTCCCCCCTGCTCGAGCGAAGCCGAGAGATCGAGGGAGGCGAGCCGCTCCGGAGTGGAGAGGTCGCCGAAGATCCGCGCGGCCAGGTCGCGAGCGGCCGCCTGTTCCTCGGTGGGCGTGAAGTCCATGTCAGCGTCCCCCCTCCGCACCGGCCCGGAAGACCGGCAGCACCAGCTCCTCGTCGTACCGCTCGAACCGGAGCCGCACGGGCATCCCGATCCGCACCTTGTCGTACGGCACCCCGATGACGTTGCTGACGATCCGGACGCCCTCGGCCAGTTCGATCAGGCCCACGGCGTACGGAGGGTCGAAGGCGGGGAACGGCGGGTGGTGCATGACGACGTACGAGTAGACCGTCCCCGCTCCGCTCGCCTCGACCGTGTCCCACTCCGGGGAGCCGCACGCGCCGCACCCCGGAAGCCAGGGAAACCGCAGCGTCCCGCAGCCGCCGCACCGCTGGATCAGCAGCTGGTGCCGGCCGACGCCCTCCCAGAACCCGGCGTTGTCCCGGTTGACGACCGGTCGTGGCCGGGCCGCCTTGGACCTGGTGCGCGCCGGGGCGTACTTGAGGATCCGGAACCGGTGCGTCCCCGCCGGCTCCCCGTTCGCCCGTACGTCCATCCGTGTCGTGACGAAGTGCCCGGTGCCCAGCTTGGTGGTCTTGCGCTCGGAGACCGACTCGATCACCGCGTCGAAGGTGATCTCGTCGCCGGGCCGCAGCGGGCGCAGATACTCCTGCTCGCAGTCGGTGGCGACCACGGAGGTGCAGCCGGCCTCGTCGAGCAGGCCGAGCAGCTCGTCGTACGCGTCCGAGCGGCCCTCGTGCCCGGACAGGCCGCCCATCGTCCATGCCTGGAGCATGGTGGGCGGCGCCACGGCGTCCGGACCCGTGTACGCCGCGTTGGTGTCGCCCATCGCCTCGCACCAGTGCCGGATCATCGGCTCGTTGACCGGGTCCTTGCCCACGCCCGCGACGGCGGCCGCACGCCCTTCGTACGCCTTGAGCCGCGCCTCCAGCTCGGCCGCCCCGTCGCTCACCGCCGCCCCCTCGTCATCCCGAGCCGCATGGTCGCCACGATCTCCCGCTGCACCTCGCTCACCCCGCCCCCGAACGTGTTGATCTGCGCCGCCCTGTTCATCCGCTCCAGCTCGCCGTCCCCGAACACCCCCGGCGAACCGGAGCGCACCAGCGCCTGCGCACCCACGACTTCCTGACACATTCGGTACGAAGCGACCGCCGATTCCGTTCCCGCGACCTTCACGCCGCTCGCGTCGCCCGGGGCCAGTCGGCCGGCCCCGACATCCCCCACCAAACGCCAGTTGAGCAGGCGTGATGCCGCCAGCCGGGCATGCACTTCGGCCAGCCGAAAACGCACCCAGGGCTCGTCAACCCGACGCCGCCCCGTCACCGGATCGGGGGTGCGTGCCGCCCGCAGCGCGGCCGCGTAGAAGTCCTCGGCCTGCATGCCGATCGCGGCGAGGGCGACCCGCTCGTGGTTGAGCTGGTTGGTGATGAGCTCCCAGCCGCCGTTCTCCTCGCCTACCAGGTTCGAGGAGGGGACGCGGATGCCGTCGTAGTACGTGGCCGTGGTGGTCAGGCCGCCCACCGTCTCGATCGGTGTCCACGAGAAACCCGGCGCGTCCGTGGGCACGAGGACGATCGAGATGCCCCGGTGCTTGGGCGCGTCGGGGTCGGTGCGGCAGGCGAGCCAGATCCAGTCGGCGTGCTGGGCGTTGGAGGTGAAGATCTTCTGCCCGTCGATCAGCCAGGACTCGCCCTCCCGCACGGCGCGGGTGCGCAGCGAGGCCAGGTCCGTGCCCGCCGAGGGCTCCGAGTACCCGATCGCGAAGACGAGGTCGCCGCTGAGGACGCGCGGCAGGAAGTACTCCTTCTGCGCCTCGCTCCCGTACTTCATGAGGGTCGGTCCGACGGTGTTCAGCGTGACCATCGACACCGGCGCTCCGGCCCGGTACGCCTCGTCGAAGAACACGAACTGCTCGTCGGCTCCGCGCCCTTGGCCCCCGTACGCGACGGGCCAGCCGATGCCGAGCAGTCCGTCGGCTCCGATGCGGCGCAGCAGCGCGCGCTGCCTGCCGGGGTCGTCGGCGGGCGGGGGACCGTCGGGCATCAGGTCCCGGAAGTACGTACGCAGTTCGGCGCGCAGCCGTTGCTGGCGCTCGGTGGGGGCGAGGTGCACGGCGGCGGCCCTCCCGGACCTCGTACGAACAAGGTTTTCTGACTGTCCGTCAGATATGGGGAGCTGTCAAGGTCACGACGGGAGGGGACCGCCGAGGAGGGACGCGCGAAAACGTCTGCGCGACGGCACCGAAGTGCCGTCGCGCAGACGCATTTCCACCCCCAGAGCACCCCACACGGTGCTTCAAGGCCGATGAGCCCGTCGAGAGCGGGCGAATCGGCCCCGGCTCACCAGAGGTTGGTGAAGTTGATGACGGTGTGCGACTGGTCGATGGCCGTGAACGCGGAGTTCTTGACCTGAGCCGTGTTGCTCTGGTTCGAGGCCCCGAAGCCGACCGCCTGCTGTTGCGTGGTGGAGGAGTTGCCGCTGTTGTTGTGTCCGACCCCGCTGCCGCTGACGGTTGCCACGCCCGCGTTCGATCCGTCGTCCGCGAATGCGCCGTTGTCCGCCGCGGCGACACCCGTGAAGAGGGCGGCGGCGAGGGGCAGGGCCGAGACGGCGGCGAGAACACGGGCGGTACGGATGCTTGCCATGTGAATTCCTCCAAGAACCGGATGTACGGACCGGCGCGAACCGGGAAGTACTGCTCGTTCCAAGGCGGTTGGCCGACCACCCCGGCGCTGCTCACGACGTCGCGAGTCCAGAGTTGCCCACCGAATCCCCGGCGAACCACCCCGGAAGCCGTGATTCGCCCTCAAGCGTGAGTACATGTCGATAAACCCTCTTCATGACAAGAAACCCCAGCTCAGACCGGATCGGACAGCTCGACCCCGGGCGCCCCAAGAGGGGAACCGTTCCGCCACTTTTTGGCCAATCCTCCCTAAATCCCCTTCTCGACACCCCCACGCCCGGCAAGCCCTTCCCTTTTTCGAACACTCGTACGAACATGGATGCATGGCCACCATCGACCGGCAGGCCACGACCCTGGCCCTGGCCCACGCCCTGTCCGCCGCCGAACGCGGCCTCGCGGTGATCCCGCTGTCCCGCACGAAGCTCCCGGCCCTGCGCTCCCCCCACCGCGACGACCCCGATCCCGACCCGACGTCCCCTCCCTGCCACGGCGAATGCGGCCGCTTCGGACACGGCGTGTACGACGCCTCCACCGACCCCCGCCGCATCCGCGCGCTCTTCGCCGCCGCGCCCTGGGCGACCGGCTACGGCATCGCCTGCGGCCTCGACCCGCACCGCCTCATCGGCATCGACCTCGACACCAAATCCGGTACGGACTCCTCGGCCGCCCTGCGCGAACTGGCCCTGCGCCACCTGTTCACGATCCCGGAGACGGTGGTCGTGCTGACCCCGAGCGGCGGCCGTCACCTGTGGCTGACCGGACCGCCCGACGTGGTCGTCCCCAACTCGGCGAGCCGACTGGCCCCGGGCATCGACATCCGCGGCGCCGGCGGCTACCTGGTCGGCCCCGGCTCCCGCACCGAGCACGGCGTGTACGGAACGGCCCCGGGCACCGCCCAGTTGGCGCCGGCGCCCTGTCCGCGCGAACTCCTGCGCCTGCTCACGCCCCCGCCCCGCACACACCACCGCGCGCCCCCTGTGACCGGCCAACACGGCCAGGGACTGGTCCAGTTCGTGCTCGCCGCCCACGAGGGCCAGCGCAACACCCGCCTCTTCTGGGCCGCCTGTCGCGCCTACGAGAACGGCATCGGCCCGGAGCTGACCACCGCACTCGTCGAGGCCGCCGTCCGCACCGGCCTCACCGAACGCGAGGCCCGCTCGACGATCGCCTCGGCGTCCCGGATGACGTTCCCACGCCCCGGACCACCGGAAAACGGAACGACACCACGAACCGCCCGTCCCTAGGCTGCGGGCCATGGCACTGACCCGCGTCACCCTCACCTCGGGCAGAACCGTCGCGATATCCGACCTGCGTCTCACCTCGACCTACGGCGGGATGCTCGAGGGCTACCCCTTCAAGCGCTGGAACGACCGCATCGTCGACGGCCTGGCCCGGCGCACCGCCGCGGCGTTCCCCAACACCCCGACGCACCTCGTCACACCCCACCGAGACCATCCGGACCTGCCCGCCGGCGGCTTCGGTCCGGTCGAACTGCTCCCCGCCGTGACCTGCGTCGGCCTCTTCCTGTCCAACGCGGTCGACCCCGCCGTCGACCCCGTCCTGCACCGCTCGGCCCTCGCGGTCGCGTGGTTCCAGGCCACCACCGACATCCCGTCCGGCCACACCGCCGATCCGGCCCTGCGCGCCATCCCCTGGGAGGAAGCCGCCCAGGACTTCGAACTGTGAGTCGTCGAGGGGCCTGCCGAAGGGGGTGCCCCGAAGTTCTGCATGCACCCGGCCGCGCTGCTGATTGGTAGGCCTGCCGATCCCCCGCCGGAGGCGTCGTTCTTGACCGTGGCGGGCTCCGTCCGGTGCTCGACTTTTGGTCCTGGTCCCGGTCCTGGTCCTATCCATGTGTGGGCGGGCGTCGGCGCAGCCGGGAAGCCCGACGGAGCGGCGCTGCGCGGCTTCCCTTAAGCGCTACAAGCGCCTGTCCGCGAAGCCCTGGTAGGCCTAGGCTCGGCTGATGACCTTGGAATGGCAAAACGTAATTGTTCACTCGGCAGATCCGGAGGCCCTGGGGCAGTGGTGGGCCGAGGCTCTTGGTTGGGTTGTGGTCCACTCCTCCGATGTGGAGTTCGCGATCCGTCCGGAGCCGGATCGCCGGCCGGGGTTGGAGTTCGTCCGGCTCGATGAGAGCAAGAAGGCCAAGAGCCGGCTGCATCTCGACTTCGTGCCTGATGATCAGGACGCCGAGGTGGCTCGCCTCGAGGCTCATGGCGCACAGCGTGTTGATATTGGTCAGGGTGACCAGTCGTGGGTTGTCATGGCAGACCCCGAAGGCAACGAGTTCTGTGTCCTTCGCCAACGACCTCAGTGAGAACCCCTGAGAGCGTCCACCTTGCGCCCTGTGTTCATGTTCGGCCGACACGTCCGCGGCATGGTCGATCAGAAGAACTGGGGCGATGCCCTCAGCGACCGATCCACACAGAGCTACGGATCAGAAGATGCCGTGCCCCCGCCGTGCCCGATCCACCGGTAACTGACGTGGAACCACGGAGGTTGGCGGACACCGCACATGAGAACGGCCCCCGACCGATTCACCTGGTCAGGGGCCGTTCAGCTGCGGTGGGTGTGGGATTTGAACCCACGGTGACATCGCTGCCACGACGGTTTTCAAGACCGTTCCCTTAGGCCGCTCGGGCAACCCACCTCTACCCCGCTCACCTGGGGCGGGGCGGGTACAGCCTACCGGCTCCAGGCGTTTCGCAGCGGCGGTGGTCCACACGGGGTCCACAGGATCTGTTCCGCACCCCATGCCCACTGCGCCGATCACCAGCACCCGGTCCGCGGCCCCAGGCCGACGCGGGTATGCCTAGGGCTGTGCTGGCATTGTCGGCATCCCCACAGAGAGGGGCCCCGCTGAGCCCTGTGCCTGCGCCCTCCCGCGACCCCCGTCAAATCTGGGCTTGGTGCCACCACCGAGTGTCCGCACCCGTCCCAGCCCCAGCAAAGGTTCCTGCCGCCTCGACTGCACCAGTCTCAGACACGAGGGGGCCGGGCCCGGTGGCGGAGGACCGGGAGAGCCGTAGCAAGGCGCCCGGCGGTCCTCCGCGTGGTGCACGCTGGCGACCGGCTTACCCCATGGGGAGGCTCAGCCGGTGAATGCCGCCGTGCCGTTCGGTGTGCCGAGCCCGGACGGGCCGTCGTAGCCGGTGGTGCCGGTGCACAGGTATGAGCCGCCGCAGCTGCCGTTGGAGCCGCTGGTGACGTCGTACAGCGCCGAGGTGTGGGCATACGGGAAGGACGCCGGGTAGGAACCGGAGGACGGGGCGCCGGCCAGCGCGTAGACCGCCGCGATCAGCGGGGAGGAGGCGCTGGTACCGCCGAAGACCATCCAGCCGTTGCCCTGGCCGTAGGTGTCGTACACCGCAACACCGGTGTTCGGGTCGGCGACCGCCGAGACGTCCGCGACCGTACGGTTCGCGCAGCCGGAGTCCTTCTGCCAGCTGGGCTTGGCGTCGTACGCGGAGCAGCCGGAGCCCGCCCCGCTCCACACCGTGTCGGCCCAGCCGCGTGCGGTGGAGGCGGTCTTCAGAGACGTACCACCCACCGCCGTCACGTACTTGGACGCCGCCGGGTACTCCACGCCGTAGCCGCCGTCACCCGAGGAGACGGTGATCGCGACGCCCGGGTGGTTGAAGTAGCTGGAGTCGTATGTCGCGTCGCTCGAGGACTCGGAGCCGCCGTAGCTGTTGGAGACGAACTTCGCACCCAGCCTTACGGCGGTGTTCACGGCCGTGCCCAGATTGGTCATGCTGGCCGAGCCGGCCTCCACCAGCAGGATCTTGCAGTTGGGACAGGCCGCGCTGACCATGTCGAGGTCGAGGGAGATCTCCTCGGCCCAGCCGGAGTTGCCCCGCGGGTACTTGGTACCGCCGTTCTGGTCGGTCTTCTTGAAACAGCCGTTGGCCGTGGTGCAGGCGGACAGGCCGTACTGGGAGCGGTAGACGGCGAGGTCGGCCTCGGCGCTCGGGTCGTCATAGGCGTCGACGATTGCCACCGTCTGACCCGAACCGCCGCTCGTGGACGGCAGGTTGTATGCCGACTGCAGCGAGGCGGGGCCGTAGCCGGAGGGAACGGCGGCCGATGTCAGGGCGCTCTCGGCGTGCGCCGAGGCGGGGGTGCCCGCGGTGACCTGAAGGGCGTTGCAGGCCATCACGTCCTTCTTCGTCGAAGCCGCGCAGGCACGGGCGACAGAGACGCCGTGGGACGCGGAGGCGGTGGCCTGGGCCGCGTGGCCGATCGGTGAGGCCAGGGCGAGGGCGGCCGTGGCGAGCGTGGCCACGGCGGTGAGGGAAACGGTTCTGCGCAACGTACGTCCTCCACATGGTGGGTGTACCGGGAAGGGCTGTGGGGGGTGCGCGGTACGGCCGTGGCGCGTGGTGTGCGCCGGGGCCGCGCAGAACGTATAGATGTCGAGGTCACGTCAACAAGGTGGATGTTGAACCGGGGACGTTCCTTTGCCTTTTCTGAGAAATTCCTGTGTCGTTCATGAGTAAGTCATGACCTAGAGTCGACCTGCCCATGGCTTGATCGACCCGGCGGCGGTTCGGCCGGATTCAGTCGGCAACCCCGTTCCGAAGCGAGCCTTTTGAGCCGCACCCGGCACCCCTGCCTGACCTCCTGATCGTGCGTCCGGCAATGAAGGGCCGAGCCTTTCCCGGGGCGATTCAACAACTCAGACCGGAGTGAACGGGGGCTACTTCGCGGAGAAATCGCGGAGCCGAGAACAACTGCACCTTTCGTTCCGGTCTGCGGTCACCGGCCCGGGTGTGGCCGGAACCATCCGCCGACAGGGCGCCTGTGCGTTCGCTTCGAGCAGCCTTGGGATCAGCCCCTGCCGCACCGCGTGCCCTCTTATGAAACTTCGCCGTGCCCTTGTGGCGGCCGCAACGACCGCCGCTGTCGCCCCCGCCGCGTTGACGATGACAACCGTGGCCTACGCCGACGACAGCTCGGCCTCGGCCACTCCCACCGCGAGCGCCAGCTCTTCCACCGCGGCCTCCTCCGCGCCGGTTCACGCCTTCTTCTCCCCGTCCACGCCGCCACCAGCACGAGGAACACCGCGGCGTACACGGTCAGCCCGTTGGAGCCGACAGGGGCGAACACAGGCACGTGGCGCCAGGATCAGGAGGCCGTCGGTGTTGGTGACGGCGATCAGTCCGGTTGCCCGCCCGATGACGCCCAGGTCCACGAGTGGGTGCCCTCCTCCTCGGCAAGGGTGTCCGGTGACGCCGCCGGGAGCCCGTGCCGAACCCCTCGCGAGGCAGAACTGTCAGTACTCGTGGGTGGTGTCGTGGGGTGCGGGCTGGGAAGGCGTCACGTACGGCCATGGCTGTGGGTGAGTTTCGTGCGGCCAGGGGGCCGGGTGGGACGGGTACAGCTCAGGGTCCGGCTGAGACGCGTACGGTCCGGGCCCCGGGACGGCTGCGTACGGTCCGGAATGGGTGACCGCCTCGTACGGTTGCGGCTGCTGAGCGGCCTCGTACGGTTCCGACTGCTCAGGGGCGGCAGTGCGGTTGTCCCCGGAGGGCTCCGCTCCCGCCGGTGCCCGCAGGCTGCCGTAGCGCTCCATGCGCTGCCAGCGGAGTCGTGAGCCCGACACGGCGGTGAAGACGGACTGGATGACCACCAGGTACATCAGCTGGCGGTAGACGAACTGCTGCAGCGGCAGGCTCCACAGCGGGCCGGGCCGCTCGCCGTCCAGGCGGAACGCGTACAGGCCCATGCCGAGTTGCAGGAGAAGGAAGGCGAGCCACAGGGCGGTGATCCGGAGTGGGTCGAGGAAGACCAGGCCGTAGACGGCGAAGACATCGACGACCGGGGCGAGCAGGGGCAGCAGGACCTGGAAGAGGAGGAGGTAGACCAAGCCCCGGCGGCCCAGCTTGCCGGCGGCGCCGCGCTGGATCAGGGCGCCGCGGTGCTTCCACATCGCCTGCAGGGTGCCGTAGCACCAGCGGTACCGCTGGCGCCACAGGGCGTTCAGGGAGGCGGGTGCCTCGGTCCAGGCCACCGCGTGCTCCTCGTACACCACGCGCCAGCCGGCCCGGCACAGTGCCATGGTGAGGTCGGTGTCCTCGGCGAGGGTGACGTCACTGACGCCGCCGAGGGCGAGCAGCGCCCGGCGGCGGAAGGCGCCGACCGCGCCGGGCACGGTCGGCATGCACTCGGCGAGGTCGAACAGGCGGCGGTCGAGGTTGAAGCCGACCACGTACTCGATGTGCTGCCAACGGCCCAGCAGGCCACCGCGGTTGACGACCTTCGCGTTGCCCGAGACGGCACCCACGCGCGGGTCGGCGAAGGGCTGCACGATCGTGCGGACGGTTTCGGGTTCGAAGACCGTGTCGCCGTCGACCATGACCACCAGGTCGCAGGAGGCCGCGGCGAGCCCGGTGTTGAGCGCGGCCGGCTTGCCCGCGTTCTCCTGCCGGATCACCCGCACCCCGGGCAGGCGGAGGGACTCCACCAGGTCGGCGGTGCCGTCGGTGGAGCCGTCGTCCACCACAATGATCTCGACCGGATGGTCCGAGGCGACCAGGGAGCGTACGGCCGCCTCGATTCCGGCGCTCTCGTTGTACGCCGGGACGATGACGCTGACCCGTTCGGTCACCGGCGGCCCCCACGACCTGCCCCGGCGCCCCTTGCGCAGCCGCCGGTGCCGGCGGGCCGCGAACACCATGACCACCGCACGGAGCACACTGATCGCTCCGGCCGCGAACATCAACACACCAAGCAGCCACACGACCCAGCCGCCGGCCTGCAACACCGTGACGAGGGCCATCCCCTGGAGGTGCTCGCCCAGTCCGGCAGGCTGGACGGGGCCGGCCATGCCGACGGCGGCGCCGACCGTCTCGAACCGGAAGCCCCGGGCCTTGAGCCGGGGGATCAGGGTGTTCAGCGCGGCGACGGTCTGGGAGCGGTCGCCGCCGCCGTCGTGCATCAGCAGGATCTGTCCGGCGCGGCCGTGCGGGGTCGCGTTCGCGACGATGCGGTCCGTGCCGGGGCGCTGCCAGTCCTCGGCGTCCTGGGTGGAGAGCACCGTGACGTAGCCCGCCGCGCCAGCCTGCTTCAGGACCGACCAGTCGGCGTCGTTCAGCGCGTCGTTCTCCGACGAGTACGGCGGCCTCAGCAGCGCGGTGGTGACCCCGGCCGCGCCGGCCACCGCGAGCTGGGTCTCGCGCAGCTCCAGCGAGCGCTGCCACGGAGCGAGGCGGGACAGGTCGGGATGGGTGAAGGTGTGGATGCCGATCTCGTGGCCGTCGGCGACGATCCGGCGGACCAGTTCGGGGTGGTCCACGACCTCGGTGCCGACGACGAAGAAGGTCGCCTGCACATGGTTGCGGCGCAGCACGTCGAGGATGCGCGGCGTCCAGACGGGGTTGGGGCCGTCGTCGAAGGTGAGGGCGATGGTGCCGGCCTTCGGGCGGGCGGTGTGCGGGGCGCCGGCGGCGTCCGCGATCACGGGGCCGCCGTGGGTCACCCGGCCGGGCACCGCCTCGGCGCGACCCCGGGGGCCGGTCACGTTGTCCGAGGTGATCCCGAACATGTGGTGGGTGTAGCCCTGCAGCAGCAGGGCGGCCGACAGGGTCACCACGAGCACACACAGCAGCAGCCAATGGGCGCGGGGGGTGAGCCGGCGGGTACGGCTGCGGCGGTGAGGAGCGGTGTGACGGCGATCGGTCACGTCAGGGCCTTGGATCACTTCACGGGCTTGTGGGACGTCCCGAGGGCGCGCCCCTGGGAGGAGGGGGCCGAGGTCGGGGTCGGAGTCGGGGTTGGGCTGGCGGTGGCCGTCGGAGAAGTGGCCCTGGTGGGCGCCGCGGTGGGCCCGGACGTGGCCACGGGGGCGGTCGAGGCTGTCGGCCGCACTGGCGAGGAGGTCCGCTGCGCCGTGGGACCGGACTTGTCGTGCGCCGCGGTGGAGCTCGCGCTCTCTGCCGAGCGGCCGGTGCCGGACGGGGAGTCGGAGGCGGTCACACGGGGCGCGGCCCGGTGTGTGGTGTCCGGCTGCGGGACGAACGGAGCGCTGACGCCGGGGCCGCCCAGCATGGTGCTGATCAGCAAGGCGACATAGCCCCCGGCGGGGATCACCAGCAGCCGGGCGACTCGCAGCACGAGGCGCTGGCGTCGCCCGGAGGAGTCCACGAAGACCGGCCGCATCGGTCCCTTCCCCGGCGTATCCGGGTCCGGCTCGGATTCGAGCGCCGGCACCGGCACGAAGGGGACGGGCTGTGTGTCGGTCTCCGGGGCCGTCACGGTGAGGACGTCGCCATGGGCAGCGTCCCACGCCGTCGGGTGGGGCTGCGTCCACTGCGCAAGCTGCACCGGGTCCCGGGTCAGCGCGGCCGTGTCGCCGCTGTAACCCTCATGGCCGTACTCGCCGTGACCGTAGCCATACCCGTACCCAGCGCCACCGTACGGATCATCGCCGTACGCTTCACCGCTGCCGTTCGTCCACTGCACGAGTCGTGTCCCCTGTCCCGGCCGGCCGACGCGGCCGCCCGCATGGACAGAGCGCGGCGGGCTGAAACTGTTACACCTCACGCACAACTCATGCCTCGGACAGCCACTTCACCGCAGACGGAGGTACGCACTCATGCCAGAAGGAGCGCGGTGGGGCACCTGGGCATCACGCGGGGCGGACGGAACCGGGGTGCGGATCGGACGCCGCCGGTCCCATGAGGGGTGCCTCGGGGCCGGGACCCCGTTCAGTGGTCGAGGCCCCGGCCCCCGTCCCTCTCCGCGCCGCCCACGGGGGGAGTCACGAGCGGCACGGAGAGAGGTCCGGGATGCGCTGCGGCGCTGGCGTCGGCGGAGCGGTCGCTCTTGGCCTGCCCGGCAGCGAACCCGACATTCCCCCAGCGCACAGGCCGCACGAAACGTCACCCGGCCCGGACCGCACCGATCCCGGACCGCACCGATGGCGCTCCGTCTTACACGCATATGTGCGCCGGATCCAGCGGCCGGGGCACGGGGACACCGGCGAGAACGTGGAGAACGGCTGATGCGTTGTGACACTTCCGTGACGGCGGACGCTGAACATCATGGGGCCGTCGATGCGACCGGAGCACGGCGGACGGCATGCACTCGCCATGAACCCGGTACGAACGAGGACAGTCTTGGGCCAGGTACGGCAACCCCGACGCGTACGGGCGCGCGACGGGGAACTGGGCACGGCGGTCGCGCAGGCCCAGGACGGCGACGAGGCCGCCTTCGCGGTTGCCTACCGGATGGTGCAGCCGGGCCTGCTCGGCTATCTGCGCGGCCTGGTCGGCGACGACGCGGAGGACGTGGCCTCCGACGCCTGGCTGGAGATCGCCCGCGACCTCGGACGCTTCAAGGGGGACGGGGCCGGGTTCCGCGGCTGGACCTCGACCATCGCCCGACACCGGGCGCTGGACCATCTGCGCCGCCAGCGCGTACGGCCCCAGGCCGGCGGCACCGACCAGGACGTACTGAATCTGGCCGGCCCGCACAATACTCATGAGCAGGCTCTGGAGTCCCTGTCCACCGAGCGGGCCCTGGAGCTGATCCGCGGGCTGCCGCGGGACCAGGCCGAGGCCGTGCTCCTGCGGGTCGTCGTCGGCCTGGACGGTCCCGCCGCCGCACGCGTCCTCGGCAAGCGCCCGGGAGCGGTACGCACTGCCGCCCACCGGGGCCTGAAACGCCTCGCCCGCCAGCTGGGCATCGGCAACGAGGCCGAGGAGGACGTGACGGATGGGGCTTACCGCGCGCTGGGGAAGTCGGCATGAACGACGTCGGCAGCGGGCAGCCCGGCCCGGCAGGCCGAATGAAAAGAATCTGTGGGACAGGAATGGAAGCGGACATGGGTGAAGGGCTGAGCGACGGCGGAGTTCCGGGCCGTCGACGTGGGCCTGACGACGCCTCGTCCGACCTTCCGAATGTGCGTGACGCCGCCAACCTGGAAACGGTCCTGACCGCCGCCATCCGTACCGCCGATCTCGACTTCCAGGCCGAGCAGCGGGCTGTAGCCGCCTTCCGGTCCGCCCGCGGCGAGGGCGCGCATCGAGCAGCACGTAGCCGGCGCCGGGACGACTGGCGGCCGGCCGAGGAGCGGCGGGCCCGGCGTCCTTTGAAGATGACGTTCGGCGTCGCGTTCGCCAGCCTCACCCTGGGTGGCGTCGCCGTCGCGGCCATCGGTTCCGTGAGCTCCTCCTCCGACAGTGCCGGCGGCGACCGGAGCACTGCGCACCCGTCAGCGCTCGCTCCCGACCGGCCGGGCGGTGCACCCTCGTCGTCCTCCCGGGGCCCCCGGCCGACGGACCGACCGGCCCCCGCCCAGGACACCGAAGCCCACTGCCGCGCCTACGAGCAGGTCCAGGGCCACGGCAAGGCACTCGACGCGAAAGTCTGGCAGCAACTCGTCGCGGCCGCCGGCGGCAAGGCCAAGGTCATCGCCTACTGCTCCGAGCAGTTGACGCGGACGACGGCCACGCCAGGCAGATCGGCCGGTACGGGTAAGTCCGGCGAAGGTGCCACAGGAACCGGAAACAGCACGGAGGGTAAAACCGGCGCATCTGGTAACAACTCCGGCAGCACAAACAACACGGCCGGGAAAGGACGGGCTGGCGGCGGCCAGGGGAGCGGGAAGCGCAAGTAGCCCGCGCCGCAGGGCCCGCGCGGGCGGAGAATCGTGCACACATGCGAACACACCCCCGGTGGCCACCCGAAGAGCTGGCTGAACGCGGCGCCTGTTCGTGCCATCTCGTCAGGATGACGCGAAAAGAGTCGAACCTGCGCTCTCCTCCGGAGCGGTCTGAGATCCTGGAGACCGATCGAGAGGGGCCGCAGGTATGGAGTGGAAGACCCACGGTGAGCGACAGATCTACACGAACAAGTGGGTGAATCTGTGTCTGGTCGACGTCCAGCAGCCTGACGGGCGCAGGTGGGAGTACCACGTCGTTCGGCTCCGGCACCTGGCCGTGGCCGCCGTGGTCAACGATCGCCAAGAGGTCCTGATGATGTGGCGCCACCGCTTCATCACGGACTCGTGGGCCTGGGAGTTGCCCATGGGCCTGGTCGAGGACGGTGAGTCCCCGGAGGAAGCGGCGGCCCGCGAAGTCCTGGAAGAGACAGGCTGGCGTCCTGGCCCCATCAAGCCCCTGATCTACGCCGAGCCGGCCAACGGGATCACCGACTCGCAGCACCATGTCTTCCGCGCCGATGGCGCGACCTACGCCGGACCACCCACGGAGAAGAACGAGTCCGACCGCATCGAGTGGATCCCCCTCAGCGAGGTGCGGGGGATGATCGACCGCCGCGAGATCGTGAGCAGTGGATCCCTCGTCGGTCTCCTGTACCTGCTCATGGATGAAGCGATCCGCTGACCGGTGGGAGGAGCTCCCGTAGCCGCGCCTCGAAGGCCAGGGCTACGGGCTCTTGCCTGTACGGGGCCAACTGGTCGTAGAACTCCCTGAGATGGCCCGACACTCGCTCGGACGCCACCGCCGACGCGGGCACAAGAGCCTGCGTGGCGGTGGCACACGCCTGATCAAGCTTGCCCTGGTCCAACTGCGTACGAGCCAGCCAGAACGCGTGAAACGCACGGCCGCGCTGGTTGGTGCGGTCTTCCCGCCGCAAAGCGTCCGCGATCAAGGGTTCGGCAGTCACTGCTTCGCCCAGTCGGCCGTGGGCGATGCCCGTGTCCACGATGAGCTTCGGCTCATCGAAGTAGTTCACCCATGACGGGTCCGGATCACCTACCCCGATCTGCTCGAAATGGCGGTGCGCTTCCCCGATCGCCCGGTGGGTGGAGTCCCGGTTGCCGAGGGTGGCATGGGCGAACGCTTCGCGCATGGACAGCATCGACAGGACGCGTGGGGTGGTGCCGAGGGCTGAGCGGGCCTGGTCCTGGGCGGCGGTCACGAGTGCCAGAGAGTCCGCGGGCTTGTCCTGGTAGGTCGCCTGCAAGCTCATGCAGGCAAGCACGTTGGCCATGAACTGCCGGTCGTCGCTTTCCTTGGCCAGTTGCAGCGCCTCGGTGAAGTACGCGCGGGCCTGGTTGTACTGGCGGGCGTCGAAGTAGGTCCACCCGGTGAGGCGTGACAGCTCGGCCGCGATTCCGTACAAGCCGTTCTGGATGAACTGCGGTCGGCTCTCCTTCAGGAGCCCGACCACATACCGGAGCTGGCCGACGATAGCCGGCCTCAGAGCTTCGCCGCCGTGCTGATCGTCCCGGCGCCAATAATCTTCGATGGACGACCGGAAGGCTTCGAGTGTGGCGGTGCTGAGGCTTGTTCGGGTGGCCAACGCGAGGATGCTGTCCACGTCTGGCCCCGGTAGAGAAGCGGGTGTCTGCTTCTCTGGCTCCGGCTCTTGCGGTGCCTCGCGCTCGGTGACGACGAGTGCCTGAGGCGTCTCCCAAGATCGTCTGGCAAGCCCGAGCATGTGGCCTGGGATGCGCAAGCCGTCCGCGATGCGTTCGACGACGTCCATGTGGAGCAACTGGCGGCGGCCTGCGATGACTTCACCGACTCGGCTGGGCGTTAGCTCGCATCGCCTGGCGATCATCGACGGGTAGATGCCCGCTCTCGTTTTCACCAGTCGGAAGACTCTGGCGAAGTCCCGTACCCGACACGCATGGAGCATTTCGGGATCGGTGAGCAACCTGGCAGGCAGTTCCTGCGGCCGATCGGCTTCGGGCATTGGGCAAGCTCCCACACTGCGAGGGCTACGCAACGTCGCTGATTCTCTACTTCCCGCGATATTACCCAAGTTGGGTAATCAGCCTGACCTTTTGGCGGCGGCCCCCGGGTCGCGATGCTCCTGTGCATGGCGAGCAATCAGCAGACCAGACCAGGCATCGGTGAAATGGCGAAGGACAGCGCCAGGGGACGTATCGGCGTCGTCATGGGTGAGATCGGCGGCCGTGTTCAGATAAGGCCGATCCGCGGCGGCAAGGAGTGGGATGCCACGCCGGACAACGTGGTGGCGCTCAGTGCGCGAGAGGAACTGAGCGCACGTCTGACCGTGAAGAACGGCAACAGTCGGGCCGGGCTGTGATGCGCGCCATCGGCCGGTACGCCGGGGTCCTGTTCATCATCGGCATCAGCGGTTCGTGCGGCTTGGTGATCGGCATGGCCCTCGGTACCAGCCCGTAGACCGGTCGCCCCCGGACGGGTGCCAACTCCCCGGCTCCCCAACCCGTTCGGGGTCGACCATCCAAGCCCGCTTCCCGGTCGTCTATGAGCCGAGCTCGACGATCAGGGCGGGAGGTAAATGCCCATGCACCACCTCAGACGAGGAGATTGCACATGACGGCAACGGCGAACGATCAGAAGACCGGTCGCGCGGTGGCTGGTGAGGAGCTGTTCGAGAGCCTCGCCCACTTCGTGGTCATCCACAACGGGCAGTCGTCCGAGCGTGCCGAGCGGATCGCGGACCAGGCGGTCGCGTTCCTGGTCACTGCGGCCACCGCCACCGTGCCCATGGTCCCCTCGGACGATGTGGATCTCGGCCTCCACGCACTCATCCTGCACACGAAGGAGTACGCCGAGCTGTGCGAGAAGTACGCGGGCCGCTTCCTGCACCACAGCCCGATGCCGGGCGGAGGGGCCCGTGATCCTGAGAAGGTCGCCGCCTCGGCACACGCCATGAAGGCGGCCGGGTTCACGGTCTTCGACGACCTCTGGACCGTCAACGGCACGAACCTCGCGCAGTGCGACTCGGACTGTGGCCGACCGTACGGTCGGGCGTAGCACACGACAACAGCGATGCGGCCGGCCTCGACTCGTGGTCGGCCGCGTTCGCTCGGAAGGAGAAGAGACGTTGCCCGGCTCAACCGCTGAACTGCCGATCGTGGTGCTCGACGCGCTCATGCCCACGGCTCAGCACCTGGTCATCAACCGTCGGGGCTCCACGGTCTGGGAGGTGGAGAGCCCTCGGGGCCACTACGCCGTGAAGCTCGGCTATCCGATCGAGGCCACCGCCGACTGGCCTGCCCAGCCCTGGACCGCGCTCGCGCCCGCACGCGAGGGCGCCGTGCTGCATCGCCTCGGCTTCGATGAGATCGCGTACGGCGAATGGGAGCGCGGAACGTGGAACTTCCAGCCGTGGCATGAAGGGCCGGACCTGTACAGGCTGTGGGAGCCATGCCGTGGGCGAGACTCGTCCATCGCACCGCACACCAGCGTGGCGCTGGGATGTGTGGAAGCGCTGGCCGAGCTCCACGCGAAGGGCTGGGCACACGGTGACGTGCAGCCCGCGCACTTCATCATCGGGCCGGGACGGACGCACCTCATCGACCTCGCCCTTGCCCGGGGCGGACACGTGCCTGAGGGGTACGACTTCCCGTTCCGCGGCTGCCTCGTCCACTACGAGGCACCGGAGATCGCGCGCAGCGTGCTCGCCACCGGTGAAGCCGAGCCGACGCAGGAAGCCGACATTTACGCGCTCGGCGCCTCCCTGCTCATCTCTGCCACAGGCTGGCGGGCGGTCGAGTACCCGGACGACGCTCCGCGCCCTGTGCAGCGCGAAGCGGTGGCGAACGGTCGGCGTCGTCCCGTGAAGGTGCCCGGTGAGCTGGGCGAGCTGATCGACGCGATGCTCAGCCATGCTCCTGAGGATCGCCCGACGATCTACGAGGTGGGCAAGGCCCTGAGCTGATCTCGAAGCCCCGGTTTATCCGGAGCCGCTCACGCGGCGAAAGCCAACAACAAAAGACCGGACCACCCCTCAGCCTGGACAGCATTCCGGGTGGTCCGGTCGTGGAATCCCTGATCAGGACCCCGGTGCCGATGGTACCGGGGTGGTCGGCGTGCTCGGATGCGGGTGCGGCTACAACCCTGGCTTTCTGTTGTCGAGTTGGAGAGGACGACCCTTGCAGTACGGCCGACGGCAAAACGGTTCTGACCTCAGCCACCGAAAGTCAGCCATAGCGGTGGGTGCGCCGAACGAGCACCCGTCACGTGTGTCTCCAGCAACCCCGTACCGGCCTCAGCCACGCTTCCCGAATACGTCACAGACCGCACCCCTTCCGGCCTGCGCGTTGTCGACCCACGCACGGTGCTTGGCGCAGCCTCGGGTCCCGGTTGCAGAACGGCGGCCGATGGGACGGTGTCGTCGCTCTCAGCGCGGCTCGGCATGGTCCTGGTGCTCGGGCTGGTCGGGTTGCTTCCTGCTCTGGCCGTCCTCCTTGGCGGTGTTGCGCGCTGAGTGGCCGGGGGCCGCCGGAGCGGTGGCGGAGACAGGGAGCGGCGGCGGCCCGTGGCCGCCAGCGCGCGCGGACCGCCGTAGGCGGTCCGCCTTGATCCAGTAAAGAAACTCTGAACAGCCCACAGGGCAGTGGTCGATCAACCTGAGAGACCCGCGGATGCCGTGGGCAAGCCCCCGGTTCGAGCAAGCGCGGTACGGAACGACGGCACGGCGGCAAGCGGGGAGCGATGACCGAGCACATACCGGACAACGAAATGGGGTTGACCAGCATTCACGTCGGGGACACGGATCAGATGGCCGCGCTGATCGGGGAGATGCGGGCCATGGTCGGCCGCCTCAGCAGGGAGACCAAGGAGTTGCGAGAGGAAGTGGCCCAGCTCAGGACTACGGCTTCGCCTGCTGAGCAGCCTTCAGCTCCTCGACCTCACGGCGCAGCTCCTGATGATCAGCGCTGAGGGCACGGATCTCGTCGCGTAGCGCCGTGAGCATTTCAGTGAGGGTGGCCCCGGCGGCTTCGGCGTCGTCGGGTCCTCCTTCCCCGTGTTGCTCCTGGTGGGGCTTACCGTCCTTGTTCGCCAAGTACCAGGCCGGAGCGTTGTAGTTCGCGGAGAGCTCGCCGCCGGCATCGTGGTCTGCGACGAAGCTGCCCCGGCCGTGGATCGTGTAGATCAAGCCGTCATCGCGCAGCACGTTGAGCGCGGCCCTCGCGGTCATGTTGGCGACGCCAAAGCGTTCCTGTAGCTCGCGAATGGACGGCATCTGCTCGCCCGGCTTGATCCGCCCCTGCAAGATGTCGCGCCGAAGCTCGTCGGCAGCGTGCTGATACGGCGGCCGGCGGTCTTGCTTGCTCTCTGGCGCGGGGCTCATGGCCCAAGAGTAGCGATTCCTAGCACCCCTAGCACACCCCACTGACATAGGTGGCCTATGTCAGCTGATACCTAGCTCACCCGATTCACTTGACACTGCTAGGTCAGCTATGTTCAATGGTGATCACGCCCCGCCGCCCTGGTGGAGCGCAATCGAAAGGATCAACTCCCATGGCACGCATCCGTGTTGGCCTGCTCCCTACCTCGTCGTTCATGGTCGGCACCCTGCCGGTGCCGAAGTACGCGGACCAGGAGAAGACGCAGTTCGCAACCGATCGTGAGACCGGCGCGAAGCTCTACACGATCACCCTCTTCTTCATGGAGGAGGACCGTGCCGAGGCTCTGAAGATCACCGTTCCGGAGACCGGTCTGCCCAACGGCCTTCGGCCGGGTGTCCCGGTCATGCCGGTCGAACTGTTCGCCACCCCGTGGGCGCGGATCTTCAACGGCTCGCTCTCGGACGGCATCGCCTACCGCGCGGGTCGGCTGGACCTGGTGTCCCCGACGTCTGAGGCGGCGTGAGCGGCACGGCTCACCGGTCCGGCGCTGAGCGCAGCTACCCGCTGCCTCACGCCGGGCCGGATGCCCGGTTCACCGAATCGCTCGTGAACTCGGTAGCGGCCGTGCTCGTCGGCTACGGCTACCCCCGCCTCGACGTCTCGGCGGATCGGGCGGCCCTCGAATCGGCCCTCGTGGCCTTCCTCTACAACCCGTTGGAGAAGCGCATATGAAGGATCCGAACACCCCGGCGGAAGGCGTCCTCGGCTACGGCCCGCTCGTCGTCGATCTGGCGCTTGCCGTGCTCGTCGGATGGGCGGTGTGGTGGGTGGTCCGCTACCTGCGCGCCGACGCCATGACCCGGCAGTCGATCCGGCAGGCCGTACGTGTGCGGTGGGGCTGGAAGCGTCTCGCACCGATGCTCAAGCTGTCGGCCACGGACAAGACCCCGACCGCACTGGCGTCGCTGGCGAACACGAACGGCAAGCCCATCAAGCCACGCGTCCTCATACCCGCTTTGAGGGTGAAGCACGACGCATACGGAGTGATCGCGCGGGCGAACTGCCTGCCCGGTGTGGGGCTCGAACAATTCCAGAGGGCGGCCCCGCACCTCGCGGACGCGTGGCGCTGCACACGGGTCGCAGTCACCCAGGACAAGCCTGGGCAGCTCCTCATCCGCGGTGTGCGACTCGATCCGCTGAAGTTCCCCACCGAGCACCACCCCACAGGTGAAGTGCCGGACGAGACAGCCCGATGGGATCTGGGCCTGGACGAGTACGCACAGCCTGTGTCGGTGAACCTCACGCAGGTGCCCGGCGTGACCGTGGCCGGCCTTCCCGGCTTCGGTAAGACCAGCCTGGTCAACCGGCTCCTCTCGGACTGGGCGCCCTCGTGTGCGGTGCAGTTCGCCTGCGCGGACGGCAAGGTGTCAGCTGCGTACGAAGGCGACTATGCCGACTGGGTCCAGCGCATGTTCGCCTTCGTGGGCGACGACCTGGAAGAGGCCAACAGGCTGTTCCGTCGGCTGGTGGAGCTGCGGCGCGCACGGTCCGCGTCGGTGCGCATGGTGCTCGGAGTGAAGTCCATATGGGACATCGGCCCGTCCGACCGCTGGCCGCTCGTCGTGCTGATCGTCGACGAAGCCCACACCTACTTCCGCGACCACAAGGGGAGCGACCCGAAGACCAAAAAGCTCGCCGCGTTGGCTGCCGAGAACGCCCGGCTCGTCGAGGACCTGGTGAAGAAGGGCCGTTCCGTTGGCCTGCTCGTCATCCTCACCACCCAGAAGTCCACCGGTGACGCGATCCCGACCTTCATCCGCGACGTGTGCCCCGTGGGCCTGAGCTTCGCGCAGAAGACCGCCGAAGCCGCCGTGGCCGCGCTCGGCGAGGAGATCCGGGAATGGCCGGACGCCAACCCGATCAACCTCCAGGACCCCACCTATGTCGGCGTCGCGTCCATGAACCACCAGTCCCAGCCCGGCTTCACTCGCATCCGCACGCCGTACGTGCCGGACGCGGACGCGGCCCGCGTCGCCGAGCAGACCGCACACCTCACCGCCGACCCTTACACCCTCCTCGAATCCGTCCTCGGCTCTCCCGTGGGACACCTGGACCTGATCAAGGCCGACGCCGAAGTGGCCTGACCGACCGACCTGCACGTTCACGACGCCAAGCGAAAGAAAGGAGGTGAACACCCATGACAGAGGACCGGATCACTCAGCGCACCATCACCGCCGTCATGATCGTCATCGCCGCGCTGGCGTTCGTCTTCTCGTTCGGCAACGTCTGGTCCCTCGCTCTGCGCCTGGGCGTCCCCGGCCCGATCGCACCGCTCATCGCTCCGATGGTGGACCTGTCCGTGGTCGGTCTCCTGGTCGCTCTGCGCTATCTCTCCCTGCGCGGCCTGCCCGCCGAACAGATGACGGCTGCGACCCGTCTGATGCACTTCTCCGGCTTGCTGACCCTGGCCCTCAACGTCGCCGAACCCATAGTCGCCGGACACTACGGTCGCGCCGCCGTTGACGCGGTGGCTCCGCTGCTCCTCCTCGGCTGGGGCGCGGTCGGCCCTCAGCTCCTGCGCGCCTTCCACATCGTTGCGCGCCCCGCAGAAGCGGCGCCCTCGCCGGACGAGATCAAGTCGGAGCCTGAGACAGCCTCTGACACAGCCCTCCCTGCGGTGCCGCTCACCATTCCGGCCCCGGTCACTCCTCACATCGCCCCGGCTCCCGCCTCGCCTGCGGTGAAGGTGCCTGAGCCGCTACTGACCGAAGCCCGCTCCATCGCCACGTCCCACCACACCGAGCACGGCGAACCCATCACGGCGGCTCAGCTCAAGATGCGACTCGGCATCGGCCTGCCCATGGCCACCGCGCTTCACGCCGCCCTGTAGGGCCGCCCCCTTCCGCCGCCCTTCCCGCACCTCCCAGCCTCGCCCGCCCCTGGGCCCGATCCGCCATGCCTGCGGGCAGCAGCCCGAGCGCACTGAATCGCTGCTGCCCGCGGGCCCACCCTCGCGCCAGAAGGGACACCCCGCCACTCATGCGCCGCTCCCTCGACCTGCGCCACGTGATCAGCCCCGGCCTGCGGGACCTGGTCGAACTGGCCAACACCGACGACTTCGACCGCGTGACCGAGCAGGTCCGCAGCCTGCGCGGCTGCTCAAGCCCCGTCAACCTGCACGGCTGGACGGTCACGACCGACCAGGCCACCAAGCAAGTGGTCCGCTCCTACCGCTCCGAGGACGAACCCTCCGGACGTCTACTCACCACCTGCGGCAACCGCCGCGCCTCCCGCTGCCCCGCCTGCTCCCGTCTCTACGCCGCCGACACGTACCACCTCATCAAAGCCGGACTATCCGGCGGCAAGAACGTCGCCGAAGCCGTCCGCAACCACCCCCGCGCCTTCGTCACCCTCACCGCCCCCTCCTTCGGCCCCGTCCACAACCGGCCCACCACCAACGTGGGCAAGCCCCGTCCCTGCGCGTGCGGCGCAAGCCACCCCCAGGACGCCCCCGAACTCGGCACCCCGCTGCACCCGGCAAGCTACGACTACACCGGCGCCGTGCTCTGGAACGCTCACGCCGGGGCCCTCTGGGCGCGCTTCACCACCTATCTCCGCCGCGCCCTCGCCGAGCACCTCGGCATGACGCAGAAGGCACTCAACGCTGCCCTCCGCGTCTCCTTCGCCAAGGTCGCCGAGTACCAACAACGCGGCCTGGTCCACTTCCACGCGGTCGTCCGCTTCGACGGGCCCGACGGCCACACCACCTCGCCCCCGACCTGGGCCACCTTCGACGCTCTTAGCGTCGCCGTCGGCCTGGCCGTCGACCGTGCCCGGCTCACCATCGAGTCGGACGCGGTCGGCGAACGCGTCATCCGGTGGGGCGACCGGTTCAAGGTGGATCAGATCTCCGCCTTGGGGGACGGCGAACTCACGGACACCAAGGTCGCCGGATACGTCGCCAAGTACGCCACCAAGAACGCCGAAGGCGCGGGCACCGTGGACCGCACCCTCGTATGCCGCCCCTGCTCCGGACGCGGCTATGTACGCGGCCCCGACGGCTTCCGCGACCTGTGCGACGACTGCGACGGCTCCGGCCAAGCCGAACCCCTCACCGACCTCCCGGTACAGCAGCACGCCCGCCAGATGATCCGTACCGCTTGGGCGCTCGGCCACCTTCCGGAGTTCGCCGACCTCAAGCTCTGGAAGTGGGCTCACATGCTCGGCTTCCGAGGCCACTTCTCCAGCAAGTCCCGCGCCTATTCCACCACCCTCGGCGCACTCCGCGACGTACGCCGCGCCTGGCGCACCGCCCAAGCCGACCGCGCTCGTGCCCTGGCTGGCCTCCCCGTCGACGACGAGAACACCACCCTCGTCACCGACTCCTCATGGACCTACCTCAGCAGCGGCTACCGCCCCGGCGAAGAACTTCTCGCTGCCCAGGTTCGCCACGACCTAGCCCATGTCCAACGCACGAAGTCCGAAGGAGAGCTCTGGCTGTGACCACTCCGACCAAGGCCGACAAGCAGACGCTGAAGCTGGTCGAAGCGCTGGATGAGATCGGGGTGTCCCGCGCCGCCTTCTACCGGATGCGCGCTCGGGGCCAGGCGCCCAGACACTTGAAGCTGCCCAACGGTCAGATCCGCATACGCCGGGCCGACCTCGACGCCTGGTTCGACGCCTGCGAGGTGCAGGAAGCGTGCTGACCTACGACGTTCAGATCTGGGCCATCCGCAAGCGGCCCGACCGTTCGGCGGCCTACCAGCTCCGGTGGCGCGTTGGCCCCCGGCCCTTCTCCAAGAGCTACAAGATCAAGGCTCAGGCCGACGGCCGACGCTCGGAACTGCTGACCGCCCTGCGCAGCCGCGAACAATTCGACACGAAAACCGGCCTGCCGGCCTCGGAGGTCCAGGCCCTCAACTCCTCCACCTGGTACGCCCACACCCTCGCTTACGCCGAGATGAAGTGGCCTGGCGCCTCGGCCAAGCACCGCGCGAGCATCGCTGACACGCTCGCCACCATCACGCCGAAGCTGGTCAAGGACAACCGCGGGGCTCCAGCTCCGAAGGTGCTCCGGATCGCGCTCTACTCGTGGGTCTACCGGTTCGTCCTCGGCAATGACGGGACGCTGCGGCCCCGCCTCGACGTCGAAGAGCCACCTGCCGACATCGTGGCCGCGTTGGCCTGGATGGGCCGGAAGTCCGTGGACATCACCGACCTCAACACGCCCGCGGTGGTGCGGACGGCACTCAACGCACTGAAGCTGAAGCAGGACGGCACGGCCGCAGCCGAGAACACGGTGAACCGCAAGCGAACGGTCTTCAGCAACTGCCTCAGGTACGCGGTAGAACGGGAGTTGCTGACGACCCTGCCCCTCGACAAGGTCGACTGGACCCCGCCCGAGACCGACGACGAGATCGACTTCCGGTTCGTCCCCGGCCCCAAGCTGGCGAAGGCGCTGATCGACGCTGTCGGTGAGCAGGGCGAACGCGGGCGGCACCTGATGGCGTTCTTCGGCTGCCTCTACTACGCGGCGAACCGCCCTGGTGAGGCGGTCAGTCTCCGTGAGGACGACTTCGCCCTTCCCGAAGAGGGCTGGGGTGAAGTCCTGCTCTCCACGAGCATGCCCCGAGTCGGCTCCGGATGGACCGACACGGGCGAGTCGTTCGATACGCGCGGCCTGAAAAAGCGGGCACGCAAGGCGACCAGGCCGGTACCGATTCCACCGGTTCTCGTGCGCCTGATCCGCGAGCACATCAAGGAGTTCGGCACCGCCGAGGACGGCCGGCTCTTTCGCGCAGCCCAGGGCGGCCACCTCCTGTCCAAGGAGTACGGGGAGGCGTGGAAGGCCGCCCGCCTCGCAGCGCTGACGGAGTCCGAGGCGGCCTCGCCGCTAGCTGACGTGCCGTACTCCCTGCGCCACGCGGGCGTTTCGCTGTGGCTTGAGTCTGGCGTCTCTCCGGCCGAGGTCGCACGCCGGGCAGGTCACAGCATCGCTGTTCTGTTCCGCTTCTACGCCAAGGCGATTCACCGCAATCAGCAACGGGCGAACCAGCAGATAGCACGGGCGTTGGAGGCTGCCGACGGCGAATAGGCCGTGCGGTCCGTCCAAACCACAGGCGTCACCCTCACCCATGCCAAGGTGGGGGTGACGCCTTTTGCGCTGTCGGGGACCCGATCTCCTGCTTCAGGCATGGGAGTACGGGGCAGGGACGTGCTGGAAGCTCCCGGCTCAGGCCGTGCCGGTCTGGTTGCCGTCGGTCACCGAGTGGAGGGTGTAGGTGTCCGAGGCAGCGGGGACGGACAGGTCGACCGCGACGCCGTAGTTGGAGAAGTAGGTGGTCCGGGTGACCTTGGCGGTGGCCGTCTGCATCTGTTCCTGCGCCTCCACAGGCAGGTTCTCACTGTTGACCCAGAGGTCGATGTGAGCGTCGGCAACACCTTGTGCCGCGAGTTGCTTCTTGAAGAACTTCACGTCATCAGGCGTCAGGCCCTGCCTGGTGGCGATCAGCTTGGCCGTGTCCAACGTGCCCGTGTAATGGGTGGTGGCCGCCCCGCGTACCGCCTCCTGGCCCACCTTGCGCAGATCGCCGCTGGCCATCAACATCCGTACGGCCATGGCAGGGTTGGCCCGCTTCAGCTGGTCGGTCGTGGCCTTGCCAGCGGCACCTTGCGCCGCGAGGAGGGCAAGCGGTTCCTTGATCCAGTGCTTGCCGCCCAGCTTGGCCACCTTCTGCGCAGGCACCTTCAGGTACATGGCGTCGCTCCGGACCTTCATCGGCGTCGGGGCAGAGGACTTCACCGACATCGTGACGTTGGCCTGCATACCGTGGGCCCAGTCGTCGTCCCCCGCAATCCGCAACTGGCGCAGAGTACCGACCGTGACGGTCCGAACCATAGTGGACGAGTGCACCTTGGCTGTGGCGTCCTCCACCTTGAGCAGGTAAGCCACCGGTGAGACAACGACCGCTGACGGCGTGGCGGAAGTGTGTTGGCCCGTCGCCGAGGTGGATTTGCCGCCGCAGGCGGAGACCGTGCCCAGAGTCGCCGTGGCAGCCGTGACCGCCAGAACCGTACGGAACCGCATGCCACGCAAGGGGCGCCCCCTGTTATCTGTTGTCCGAAGATCGGATGTTCGAATGGTGGGCGCAGATTAGCGTACGGAACCGGCCGGGTAGCGGCGAGGTTGGGCGAACTGTACGGCGCAGAAGGTGCAGGCTGCGATGCCGTCCGGGTGGCGACTCGCGGGTCCCGGCGCCTCAGGGAGACGGTTCATGCCTCGGATCAGACAGGGCCGCTGAGCAGCGGATTTCCAGACCTGGTCGGCTGGTTCTTGGTCCACGCCTGGTCCACACGCACTGATTCACAACGCGACAAAGCCGGATCAAGGTGAGACAGGATCCATGCAGAAGGGGTGCCCCTCAGTGAGAGGCACCCCTTCTGACCAGCACGTCTATGACCTGCGGTGGCGGTGCGATCCGAGGCCACGGGGACGCTTTCGCGTCCTCACGTTTTTCAAGACCGTTCCCTTAGGCCGCTCGGGCAACCCACCTGCGCACCCGCCCACCAGGGACGGAGCGGGTACAGCGTACCGGCTCCAGACGATTCGCAGCGGCCGTGGCCCACACGGGGTCCGCTGGCTCGGTTCCGCGCACCATGCCCACTGCGCCGATCATCAACACCCGGTCCGCGGCTCTTGGGAGGCACCGGGGAGTGGATCATGGAAATCTCACCTCTTCCCTCATTTAGGTCAGAATCTGACCTCTAGGGCCTCTAGCGTCCTCCTTGCCCGGCGGAACACAAACCACGGAAGGCAGCGACCATGAGCGAGACCGTGACCGTCAACGAACTGGCGACCCACGACCCGGCCGATGAGCCGACCGCCACCGGCGAGCGCGCCGAATTGCTGGAGGTGCTGGCCACGCATCGGCGCTTCCTGCGTTTCACCACCCGCGACCTCACCGACGAGCAGGCCGGGCGCCGGACCACCGCCAGCCAGCTGTGCCTGGGCGGCCTGATCAAGCATGTCGCTGCGGTCGAGCGGACCTGGGTGCAGTTCATCCTGGACGGCCCGTCGGCGATGCCCGACTTCACCACCATGACCGAGGCCGACTGGGCCCGGCGGGCCGACGATTTCCGGATGCTGCCCGGCGAGACGCTGGCCGGCGTGCTCGCCAACTACGCCGAGGTATCCCGTCGGACCGACGAGTTGGTTGTCACCCTGCCCGACCTGGACGCAACACAACCGCTGCCCAAGGCCCCGTGGTCCGAGCCGGGTGGGCAATGGTCGGCCCGCCGGGTGCTGATGCACATCATCGCCGAGACCGCCCAGCACGCCGGACACGCCGACATCATCCGCGAGTCCCTGGACGGCGCCAAGACCATGGGTTAGCCAGCGGCGCGGTAGGTCGTATCGCCCCCACACGGTCGGGGCGACACGACCTGTGACCCCGCAAACGCCTTACCCCATGATCCGCGGGTCAAGGTCGTCGGGCGAGGCAGCTGACATCTACGCCTGACATCAACGGGCGCGAACGTCGGCGTACCAGTGCAGTTGAGGGCGTACTCGCCAACGTCGGTACGCATTACGACGCTGACCTGGGTTTTCCTCTTCAGAGAGGCACTCTATTCCGCCTCGGACTCCTCGTCCGGGGCCGTTTGCGTGAGCGGACGGGTCCCCAGGCTCCGAGGTTTCTCCCGAAAGATCAGCACCATCCGGCACAGACTCCGGGCCTGGATCCCCCGCATCGTCGGGCTCGGGCTCGCCCACGTCCTCCACGGCGCCTGAGGCGTCGAAGTCCCCGATGGTTTCCTCACCGTGGTCTTAGGTGCTCATGAGTGGAGCGGCGAACCCGAGAACCGCGGGCCGCGTCAGCACGCACAGGTCGGTTGGGTCGACGCCGACGCCCTCCCCAAGGACGTGGAAACCACCGCCAGCGCCGTCCACCGTTGTCTCAAAGGCGGGCCGCAGGTGTCGCTTGACGGATGGAAGTAGTCGGAAGCGTTCTCGCGCCGGGCGGACGAATAAGAGCTCGGAGGCTCGGGGCCCCGAGCCCTCACACAGTCCGCGTATCCGTCTGTCGTCGACGGACGTTCATGCACGCGATGGCCCTCCGACGATGCTCAGAAGCGCCGGTTACGGCCGTCGCAGAGGCCGTAACCGACGCCGAGGTGGAAGCGGACGCGCTCGCGCCAGTCAATCGCGATGAACTTCGCCGTTCGGTGACCATGTCTGGGCGTCGCCAGCCCCACCAAGCGCGGGCCAACCAGCAGATCCAACAGGCTCTCGACGCGATCAACGAGCACGACGACGAGTAGGCAAACCGGCTCGTAGGGGCGTCCCTTGTGGGGCGCCTCTCGTGTTTTGGGAAGCGGGATCATTCCCAAGCCGTTTGCCTGCACCCCGCCTTCATGGATCAAGGACTCGTGGCACTCGTGTCTGCCGGCGTCGGCCTTTTGGGTGCGCTCGGTGGTGCGGCCATCGGCGGGGGGGGTAGCCGCTGCAAGAGGGGCACGCCTCGGAGCTGAGACGACGGCAAGGGCGACCGCCAATACCTCGGGCGCCAGTAGTGGCCGTTCACCTGGCGGTTCGGAGTACGAGTAGGCCGCCCACGACACGACGAGCGGCCTGCGTCCTTCGTAGCGTTGTGCTGCCTGCCGTCAGCTCTGGCGGGCCGTACGGCGTCTGCGCGCGATGAACACTGCGCCAGTGCCGACCAGCCACGACCGCGAGACCGACGCCCGCGACGACGGGAGTGCCGCTCGACGCGCTGGTCCTGATCGCGTGGCAACATACGCACTGCCCAGCGGGGCGATCGTGTTCTCACGCACCGGTACCTTGCGCGCCGGGGCGCTGCTTCTGGGCGTCGACGACGGCCCTCTCCAGCACGGCGGTGTATTCGAGGACCGTGCCGGGCTTGACGTCGTCGGCCTGTTTGACCTGGACACCGCGGCTGCCGAGATAGGCGTACGTCTTGCGGTCGAAGATCCATTCGGTGCGATCGCCGCTCTGCTGGTCGACGTGGGCCAGGGCGATGCCCTCGCGGCCCGCGGCGTCCTGGGCATGGTCCACCACCACAACCCCGGGGATCTTGGCCGCGGCCCGGTACAGTGCCGCATTCAGCTTCGCCGGTGCGAGCTGCTCCCCGAGCAGGTCGCCGACCGTGGTGAATGCCTCCTGGTCCGGTGAGTTCCCCTGGCCCTTGGTCTCCTTGTAGATCTTCTTCAGCAGGGCGTCCGGGTCGGTGGGCAGCGTCTTGAGGTAGTCGTAGGAGGGGGCGTTCAAGCTGCTCTCGACGTCACTGTTGAGGGTGATGCCACCCTTGGGCTGGTAGCCGGGCTCGTCCAGCCAGCCCTGCTTGCCGTCGGGGGAATTCCATGCCTCACGGATATGCAGGGGCTGGACCAAGGTCTTGGACTTGTCTGCGTCGGTGTGCAGGACGGAGAGGTAGGAGACCTTGCTCTTGATGTAGATGTACTGGCCCGGACCGGGTTCGGGCGTCTTGCTGGCCGAGGCGGCGGCGGCGATGTGCTCGACGGTGGAGGCGAGCTGGGCGGTGCTGCCGGGCTCGATGCGGACGACCGGCGCTTCGACCGGGGGCGGGGTGGCCGCGGCCGGGCTGCTGCCCCCGGAACCGGTCAGCGCGGTGAAGGCGAAGGCGCCGGCCAGGGCGGCGGCGGTGACCGGGACACCGATCACCAGGACACGGCGTGCCACGCGGCGGGACGGCGCAGGGGCGGGTGCAGTGGGCTGGATCTCGCTCATCAGGTGCTCCTCGAGAAGCAGGTGACGGTCGAGCGACAGGTGCGGGTCTCCCGGCGCCGGCAGCAACCGGGCCAGTTCCGCGTGGCCCAGCGACTCCTCACGCCGAGACTTCTTGCGGATCATTCGGACCTCTCCTCGTACGCCTCATGTGACCGGGCCGCGGAAGTGCGGCCGCCCTGTACTTGTCCGTTGCGCGGTAGCGGTTCCGTGCGTTTCCTCAGTTCTTCGTCGGCCAGCTTGCTCAGCCGTTTGCGGGCGCGGGACAGGCGGGAGCGCACGGTGCCGACCGGAACGCCGAGCACGGCCGCCGTCTCCGCGTAGCTGAGCCCGGACCACACACAGAGTGTGAAGACCTCGCGCTCACTCCGGTTCAGCTTCTTCAGCACCCGCTGGGCGGCAGCCAGTTGGTCGGCATCGGCTATGCGGCCGACGAGTTCGTCGGCGAAGTCCGGGACCTTTTCCTTGGCCGGCAGGCGCTCCAGGGCCCGCTGGTGGCGGCGCGCAGCCCGGGTGGTGTTGCGCAGTACGTTGACGGCGATGCCCATCAGCCAGGGGCGCGGACTTTCGCCCTCATCCCGCAGCTTGACGCGCAGCCGCCACGCCTCCAAGAAGGTCAGCGAGACGATGTCCTCGGCGACGGTCCAATCCCCGGTCACGCGCACCGCGTGCCGGTGGACCAGTCGGGCGTGGTCACGGAAGAGCTCGCGGAACGCCTCGGGGTCGCCTGCCCGTATCCGGGTGTGCAATGAGTAGTCCACGTCCATCCTTGTCCACACGGCAGGGCAGGTTCCCGTGGCGTGCGTCACACGGTCAGGAGACATGGGGCTCCGCGGCCAGGCTCGCACATCACGACCGCCGTCTCCGTGGGCTGAGCGACATCTCGGGCGGCAGCGAGTACTGGGCGGCACGGCAGCTGAGCAGCAGGGCGGGTGGCGTTCCAAGGTTCCCCTGTCCCGTCTCAGTCGGTCTGGTCCGAATCTCAGATGATCCGGTCAGGTTCGCTGGTCGCCTCATGTGATCTGGTTCCTGGGTCGGAGCAGGTCACCGGGGGATGTAGAGGGGCCGTCGGCGCCCGCCGCCCACCGGGCGTGAGCACCTCAAGAAGGCGCCTGGGCCGGTCGCGGCTATGATCCGCATCTTCGAGCGATGGGGGGCCTGGTGGGGATATTTCGGCGCGGAGAGCGTCGTGACGGGGTGGACCTGCCGCGCGACGGGGAGTTCGCGTTCCTGTCCGAGGCGGAGGCGGCCCGGTTGCGCACCTTCGTCCGCGAGGCCTTCGCGGAACGCGGCATCGAGGTAACGGTCGAACCGGGACGCGTGACCACGGTCTCGGGTTGGCGCTTCGGCCTCTCCAATCTCGCGGCCGTGTGCCACCACGACAGCCGCGGCCCTCGGTGCTGGCGGACGCTGGTAGACGAACATGTCGACCGGGTCATCCGTTCGATGGATGGACCACAGGCTCTCAGGGCCCTGCCGCACGAACGGCTCCTGGCCCAGCTCTACCCCCGCTTCATTCCCAGCGACCCCGCGCTCCTGAAGGCCTTCGGGTACGGTCCCCGATCGGTCCCGGGGCTGCTGGAGGTGCTGGCGCTCGACCTCCCGGAAACCGTCGACATGCTGACCGCGGACTCCCTCTCCGATCTGGGTGAAATCACGGCCCTTCGGGACCGCGCGTTCCAGAACCTACGGGCCGTCCGCGTGGACAGGCACAAGGTGGTCAAGGACAAGGACGGCTCCCACTTCGACGTGCTGACAGGAGGCTCGTACTTCATCGCGAGCCTCGCCCTGGTCCTCGACGAGGTCGTACGCCGCTACACCAAGGACGCACCCGCGCCGGACGGAATCCTGGTCACTCTGCCGCACCGGCACCAACTCGCTTTCCACGTCATCCGCGACAGGAGCGTGGCCCCCTCACTGCACGCCATGGCCCGGTTCGCCGCCATGGGCTTCGAGCAGTCACCGGGCGCGCTGAGCCCTTCGGTGTTCTGGTGGTACGAGGGCAGCTTTACCCAGGTCGCCACACAGGACGACGCCGGCCTGCACATCAGACTCACCCAGGAGGCCATGGACCTGGCGGCACGTTTCGCGGGCGGTAGCCAGGCCTGGCTCAACACGCGGCCTTGCGGTCACTTCGAATCGCCACCGGCGGACCACATCTGAGACGACGGACCGCATCCGCGGGCGACGGACCAGATCACATGAGGGAGCCGTGCCACCTGCTTCGGGCTTGGAGTCCTTCAAACCATCAGCCCGACGAAAGCCCAGGTCGCAGCCAATCCTGCGGCCCGACATCCGGTCCACGCCTGGTCCACACACGCTGATCCACCACGTGACGAAGCCGGATCAAGGTGAGACAGACCTGATGCAGATGGGGTGCCCCTCAGTGAGAGGCACCCCTTCTGACCAGTACGTCTATGACCTGCGGAGTCGGCGCGATCCGAGCCTGGGGACGAGACCAACCGGTCAGCTGTCGCCGTCGCGCTGTCCGAGGGTGACCTCGGCCGTGTGGGTCTTTCCGTCGCGCGTGTACGTGAGCTTCACGACGTCGCCGGGCTGGTGGGTCCAGATCTCGCCGATGAGGGTCGGGCCGCTGTCGATCACCTGGTCGTCGAGCTTGGTGATGACGTCGCCGGGCTTGAGACCGGCCTTGTCGGCGGGGCCGCCGGAGGTGACCGCCGCGGAGCCGCTCGCGCCCTGCTCGGTGATCTTCGCGCCGCCGGTGCCGTCCTCGAGGGAGACCGAGGCGCCGATCACCGGGTAGACCGGCTTGCCGGTCTTGATCAGCTGCTGGGCGACGTGCTTCGCCTGGTTGATCGGGATCGCGAAGCCGAGGCCGATGGAGCCGGACTGGCTGGTGCCGCCCAGACCGCCGCTGCTCGAGGACTGGATCGCCGAGTTGATGCCGATGACCGCGCCCTGGGCGTCCAGGAGGGGGCCACCCGAGTTGCCCGGGTTGATCGAGGCGTCCGTCTGCAGGGCGCTCATGTAGGAGGCCTTGCTGCTGGCACTGCCGTCGCTGGAGGCCACGGGGCGGTTCTTGGCGCTGATGATGCCCGTGGTCACCGTGTTCGAGAGGCCGAAAGGCGCGCCGATCGCGATCGTGGAGTCGCCGACCGCCACCGCATCGGAGTCACCCAGGGTGAGCGGCTTCAGGTCCGACGGCGCGTTCTTGAGCTTGATGACCGCGACGTCGTAGCCCTGCGCGTGGCCGACGACCTCGGCGTCGTACTTCTTGCCGTTGGGGAAGGTCGCGGTGAGCTTGCCGCCGTCGACCGCGTCCGCCACGACGTGGTTGTTGGTGAGGATGTGGCCCTGGGTGTCGAAGACGAACCCGGTGCCGGTGCCGCCCGAGCCGCTGCTGCTCTCGGCCTCGATGGTGACGGTGCTCGGCAGCGCCTTGGCGGCCACGTTCGCGACCGTGCCCGAGGCCCGCTTCACGTCACCACTGCCGCTCGGCGCGGAGACGGTCGTCGAGTCGGTGGAGTTGTCGTTGTTCTTGGCCAGCGAGTAGCCGATGCCGCCGCCGACGCCGCCCGCGACCAGCGCGGCCACCAGGATCGCCGCGACCAGGCCGCCACGCCGGTTCTTGGGCTGCGGCGCGGGCTGTTCGTAGGAGGAGCCCCAGCCGCCCGCGCCCGAGCCGCCACCGTCCGCGTACGAGGGAACGGCGGGCGGCGGGGGCGGCCAGCCCGCCTCGGCGGCGGAGACCGGCGCTCCGGACGCTCCGGGGGCGTGCCCGTGAGCCTCAGGAGTCCCGGCGCCCATCGACGCGTACGCCGGTGTCTGCTCCGGTGCGCCGGGGGCGCTCGGAGGCACCGCCGGGAGCTGGGCGGTCGGCGCGCCCCCTTCGGGCGCAGCGCTCTGCGCGGAAGCAGCGGGAGTTTCCACCGGCACAGGAGGTGCGGACGGGGCCGGGGGTACTGCAGTGCCCTCGTTCTCGGTGCTCACAGCTCTTCTCCTCGGTCCACGGCTGTTGTTCTCGGTCGCACTCGGTCACGCTCACTCACGCTTGTCAGACGGTCCGGCGCGATGCAGCTGTGCTGGTGTGCATGTGCTTTTTGTACGCCGTCAGCTTTTCCCACGGGACGTCAGAGCACCATAAGCGGTGGCTGTGGGTCCAGGACCATCCTTTATATCGGGCTTTTTATACTAAAAAGAAACATTCCTGGCGTCTCGGCCTCCACGTCGGCCCTGCGACGGTGGCACCATGACGCGGTGACCCACGCACGACAGCACCCGATTCAGGTGGTCGCCCACCGCGGGGCCTCCGAAGAGGCTCCCGAGCACACCCTGGCCGCGTACAAGAAGGCGATCGAGGACGGTGCGGACGCCCTCGAGTGCGATGTACGGCTGACCGCGGACGGACATCTCGTCTGTGTACACGACCGCCGCGTCAACCGTACGTCCAACGGCCGCGGAGCCGTCTCCGCCCTGGAGCTCGCCGAGCTCGCCGCCCTGGACTTCGGCTCCTGGAAGAACCGCGACGAGTCCCCCGACTGGGAGTACGGCCCCGGGGACCCGCAGGACACCTCCGTCCTCACTCTGGAGCGACTGCTGGAACTCGTCGCCGACGCGGGCCGCCGCGTGGAGCTGGCCATCGAGACCAAGCACCCCACGCGTTGGGCGGGCCAGGTCGAGGACCGGCTGCTGCTCCTCCTGAAGCGCTTCGGCCTGGACGCCCCGGCGAGCGCCGCCACCTCTCCGGTGCGCGTCATGAGCTTCTCGGCGCGCTCCCTGCACCGCGTCCGGTCCGCGTCCCCGACGCTGCCGACGGTCTATCTTCTGCAGTTCATCTCACCCCGGCTGCGCGACGGACGACTGCCGGCCGGTGTCCGGATCGCAGGCCCCTCGATGCGGATCGTGCGCAACCACCCCGGATACATCGAACGGCTGAAAAGAGCCGGTCATCAGGTCCACGTCTGGACGGTGAACGAACCCGAGGACGTCGATCTCTGCGTTGAACTGGGCATCGACGCCATCATCACCAACCGCCCCCGCGCGGTGCTGCACCAACTCGGCCGCTGACCTCGCGGCTCGTCGTCCGGAAACCACCGCTCCAGGTGCCGACGACAGCCGTCGAACCACGTCATCCACCGCCGAAATCCAGCCACTCGGTTACAGGGAGTGCACCGGCGCGTTCGTTCCGTGTTCGATCGTTACGAGTGCGTCAGCAGACGTGGATTGGCCGGTTTCCGGTCCAGTCCGGAGGGGCATCCACACCGTGGCGTGGGGCAAAGGAGGTCTCGGGGGTGGCGTTGGTGGTGGCACAGGAGGTGCCCACGTCGTCGAGCATGGCCGTTCCCCATGGCCCTGCGGGCGTGGGGAAAGCAAGACATCGGATGCGCGATCAACTGCGCACCGGTGGAGTGACGGAATCGGTCATCGACGACGCCGTACTGATCCTTTCCGAACTTTTGAGCAATGCGTGCCGGCACGGCAGGCCCCTCGGCGACGCCCTCGCCGGGGACGGCGACGTGCGGGCCGCGTGGCGCGTCGACGCGTCCGGGAGGCTCACCGTCGAGGTGACGGACGGCGGTGGTCCGACCCGCCCGGTTCCCGCCACACCTTCGGTCACCGCACACGGCGGCCGCGGGCTGAACATCATCACGGCGCTGGCCAAGGACTGGGGCGTACGGGACGACACCCGCGGAGAGGTCACCGTGTGGGTCGTCGTCCAGGACGACGTGACGGACACGGCCACGGCGCGTCGGCGTGACGACTTCGCTACGCGCGTCGCGTCACCAGGTGTGACGGGACTGCCCGGGCTGGACTTCACGGACGCCTTCGACGACTTGGACTGACCAGGGCAGGACAGGGCGGGACGGGGCCGGGCGGGACGCGACGGAGCGGGGCGGAAACCGCGGGCGGAAGCCCCGGACGGAAGGTCCGGTTCCGTGACGACTCGGTGCGTTGTCCACAGGGTCCCGTCGGCTGACGTACGAGCGGCTAGGCTCGCGCCAGTACGAGACGAGCCGTGATCGGGAGACACCCACGATGGCCAAGAAGCGACCCCAGACGAAGGCCAAGCAGCCTCAGCTCAAGGACGGGGAGATCCCGGTAGTCGGCGCTCGCGAGCCCTGCCCATGCGGCAGCGGCCGCCGCTACAAGGCCTGCCACGGCCGGGCGGCCGCACACGCGGTGACGGAGCTGGTCCAGCGCCCCTTCGAGGGCCTGCCGAGCGAGGGCGACTGGGTCGCGCTGCGCGAGCTGGTGCCCGCCGCCACGGTCGAGCTGAATCTCAAGGAGAGCCTGCCCGAGGGGGTTCCCTCGGTGACGCTCGCCACCGTCCTGCCGATGGCCTGGCCCGCGCTGCGCCGCGACGACGGCTCGGTCCTGATCGGCCTGCAGAACGACACGGCGTCCGGCGACATCAGCCGCGACCTCGCCGACACCCTCCAGCGCGCGCTCACGGCCCAGCCCGGCACCCCGATCCAGGGCCGCCGCGCCCCTGCCGACGGCCCGCGACTGCAGGAACTGCTCGACCCCGAAGGCGCGTTCGAGCCAGTTGTGCACTCGGGCTTCGAGTTCTGGGTCCCGGACACGGCACACTCGACGCCGGAGGTCACCGCCTCCCTGGAGCGGGCCAACGCGGCGGCGATCCCGACCGTGAAGCTCTCCGGCGTGGACGCGGCGTACTGGTGCGAGACCCCCGACAAGAACCACCTGCGCTGGGTGATGCCGTACCCCGAGGAGCAGCTTCTGGACGCGCTCGCGCGGCTGCACGCGGCCGGTCGCTCGAGCCTCGGCGAGGGCACGCGGCTGGTCGGTTCCTTCCGTGCGCACGGGCTCACGGTGCCGGTCTGGGACCTGCCGACGGGCGTCACGGCCGACGATGTGGAAAAGCCGGCGGCCGAGTTCGCCGAGCGCCTCGCGACCGCCCTGGCCTCGGACGCACCGCTGACCCCTGACGAGCGGCGGGCACGCGGCGGCCTCACGAACCGACAGGTCACGCTCAGCTGACACACAGCTGGGGCACTGACCGACCGGTCAGCTGGTCGGCGCTTCACGGAGTGGGTGACTCCTGTCACAACTCCCGGCGGTGACAGGTAAATCCGTGTCCGAATAGCCGAGATCGAATTTGCGAACCGCCGATCTCTTGTTACCGTTCGAGTAGCCCGGTTGCTGGTGCATCCCCCGTCGCCAGCAACCGGGTCTTTCCATGTACGGATTTTCCTGCGGCGTCAACCGCCTTGCTACGGGGCCGAGTTGCTCCCCGAGACGCTCTACGGACCGCTCTCCGGTCCCCTTCCCGAGGTGCTCTCGGAGTCGCTCCCCGAGGCGCTCGCCGCCTCGCTTCCCGACCGCAGCAACATCGGCCCGCTCCCGACGCTCCTCGCGAACTCGGCGACCGCCGTGTACGCCCCCACACCTCCCGCCGTGCGCCCTCTGGGCGTCTCGCACACCCCCGGGTCGTCCTCGGCACCCACCGCGCAGTTCATCTCCACGGTGCGGCCACCGGGGCCCATGAGGCTCAGTGTGGAGCTCAGCTCGTCACCGGTCGCGTTGCGGTAGTAGGTGCGCGCCCAGGTGTCCTCCCCCTGGGTCATGACACAGGTCTGCGCCTCGATGCCGTCGGGGGAGGAGAGTTCGGGGCCGCACCGGGCGGCGGTGGCCCTGCCGAGGCCCAGAAGCCGGGGCACGGGCGCGGAAGCGGGAGGGGTCGCGGAAGCGGAACGGGGCGCGGCGGGGGCTGCCGTTCCCTTGTCGTCGATCGTCCGGGACGCGCGTAGGGCCTCGGAGCTCCCGTCACCGACGGGTCCTGCGGAGGCCACGGTCAGTGGCAGGGCGACCGTGAACACCACGAGGCCCGCCAGCGCCACCAGGCGAACCTTGTGGAAGTCCGGCCCGGCACGTAGAGACGATGGGGCTCTGTGTCCCCCGGAATGACGCTGCATAGTGCGGAACATAACGAGCGTGGGTGGGCGCGCGGCTCACCGCGCGCCGGGCACCCTACAACTCGGGCGCGCTCACACCCGTACGAGTGAGCGCCTCCACCACCGCGTCCACCACGGCCTCCACATCGGGCACCCAGGGCGCGGCCGAGCCGGGCAGTGGTGCGCGCTCCCAGCGGATCTGGCCCTGGCCGGTCTCGGACGGGGGCAGCGCGATGTAGCCGCCCTCGCCGTGGAAGCGCAGGGACCCCGGCACGAAGTCCTTGGCGTAGAGGAGCTCGCCGAGCTGCTCCATGGAGTAGGGCGCGACGAGGATCGCCCAGCGCGTGGGCGCCGCGACGACCGGGCCGAGACGCATGCCCGTGCGGTCGAGCGCGTCGAGTGCGCGCGCCGCCGCGAGGGCGGGCAGGCTCACCGCGCAGGGGGCCGTGCCTCCGGTGGCCAGCACGATGGGTGCGGACGGCCGGTTGGTCCACCACCAGCGCACCATGCGCTCGTCTGTGGTGGCCGCGAGGAGGCCGGGGTCGAAGGGGTGGGCACCGGGCACCGTGCACTCCGGGTCCGGGCACCCGCAGCGGGCACGCCCCTGCGGGTCCGGTGCCACACCCGGGAGCACGGGCCACTGCCAATCGGTCGCGAAGGTCAGGGCCGCGCTGAGCATCTCAGACCTCCCGTTGTTTCGCCTGGACAGGAGCCTGCGTCGCCTTCCGAGGATCTCGCGCATGAGCGCTCGTTCCTTTCCGTTGCACGCCTGGCAACACCGTGGATCACATCACGTCATGTGTCGATCACTTCACTGTGCGTACCTGCTGGCGCATCACACCCCTGCGCACGGCAAGGGGAACCCATCTGGGCCGAGCATTGGCTGCGTCCGCGTCCATACTGCGTCTGTCTGAAGCATGGGCATGGCGTGGGGTGGCGGCGCCTGGCGTTTTGCCGTCCCGCTGTTTCTTGCCGCCTCCGCCACGGGAGGATGGGGCACGGTCGTCGGTGGTTAAGACGCCCGGGTCCGTCGCCAGGTTCCGGGCGGATCCCAACCACCCCTGGCCTTCACCGAGTACGTACCCATCACGACCGCTGTGACGCTCCGTCGAACGAGGCCAGTCGACCTCAATAACCCGTTACCTGAGTCAGTTTTAAGCCAACTTTGCTTTCCCGCAAGGGTTACCGAGGGTCTCATGGACACCAGGAATCCCAGCAGGACAATGCTGGACATCCCCTCACGAGTGCGTGTACATGTGGAGACACTGCTAGCGGCGCAGAACGACATGGGGGTTTGCGATGCTATTGAGCAATACGCACCGGTCGGAAAGCCGGACACCATGAACGCCCCTCACGTTCCGAAAGTGGCCGGAATCGATTCAACGGTTCCCGCGCCCGCACACACTGTCGCGCCGACGACCTCCGTCACGGGTTCCGCGACGGGCTCCTCTTCGGCCACCTCGTCCACCGGCCCCGGAGCCGTTCTCCAAGATCGGCTCGCCGGCTGGGTGTCCGACCTCACCACCCTCCACGAACTCACCGAGCGCCTGGTGCGCACCGCGACACTGAACGACGCGCTGCAGGAGCTGCTGCGCGCGGGAGCCGCCCTCGTGGGCGCCCGGCGCGGTCTCGTCGTCATGGAACCGGGCGACGGACTCGGCCCGGACACCACCATCGGCCTGGGCCTCGCCCGCGCCGACCTCGGCCACATCGAGACCGTCCCGCGCAGCGCCATGTCGTACGGCAGGATCCTGGACGGACTGCCCGGAGGCGAGGGCGAGATCTCCCAGCCGGACCTCCTCTCCGAGGACGGGCTCGACCCCCGCCACCGCGAGGTGGCCGCCCGGCTCGGCTACGCCGCGAGCTACGCGCTGCCCCTGTCCACCAAGGCGGCGGGCCGGCTGGGCGCCGCCGTATGGCTCTACGACGAACCCGCCGAACCGGTGGAGCGCCAGCGCCACCTCGTCGGCCTCTACGCCCGCTACGCGACCGAACACCTGGCACGGCTGCTGGAACTGGACCGCACGCGCGCGTGCATGAAGACGATCTCCCAGGAGCTGCTGCCGCCGCGGCTGCCCCGGGTCTCCGGTGTCCAGCTCGCCGCCCGGCACCGCACGGGCCCGCGCGGAGGCGGCGACTGGTACGACGCGCTGCCGCTGCCCGACGCCGCGCTCGGCCTCGCGGTCGGCTCCGTCACCGGGGCCGGGCCCAGCGCGGTCGCCGCCATGGGCCGGCTGAGGGCCTCACTGCGGGCGTACGCCGTGATGGAGGGCGAGGACCCCGTCGCCGTCCTGTCCGACCTCGAGCTGCTGCTGCGCCTGACCGAGCCCGCCCGCTCCGCGACCGCCCTCTTCGCGTACTGCGAGCCCGCCCTGCGCAAGATCACGCTCGCCGGGGCCGGACACAGCCCGCCGCTGGTGATCGGCGCGCGGCGCACCGAGTTCGTGGAGACCTCGCTGTCCGCGCCCCTGGGCATGCTCGCCTGCTGGGAGGCGCCCAGTGTCGAACTGACGGCCGAGCCCGGCGAGACCGTGCTGCTCTACACCGACGGCCTGCTGCACCGCACCGGCGACCCCATGGACCGCGCCTTCGCCCGGCTGCACGCGGCGGCCGCCAGCGTCCCCAGGACGCTGCGTGAGGATCCCGGCGCGCTCGCCGACCATGTTCTGCGGTCCGTGCTGCCGGACGGGCTGGACGAGGCGGACAGCGGGGAGGACGTCGTACTCCTGGCGGCGCGCTTCGACTGAGGTCCGCGCTTCGAGTGCGGTCGATCCAGGCTTCGACTGCGGTCGGTCCACGCTTCGAGTGCGGTCCGTACTTCGACGAGTGCGGTCCTGTGGGGCCGCCGCGCTGAGTTCTGCGCGTAACAGGACTTCCGGCCCTGGGCCCGCTCCCGTACGACCGTACGATGATGGGTGTCCCCCTGCTCGAGCACAGCGGAGAGCTGGGGGGAAGGTCCAGAGTCGTATCTAGGAGGCAGACCGTGTCGGAGGCGCTCAACCCGGAGACCCCGGAAGCCGTGCTCGACGATGCCGCTGACGAAGCGGGCGAAGAAGAGCCGATCAAGCAGCGCAAGAACGGCCTGTACCCGGGCGTGTCCGACGAGCTCGCCGAGAACATGAAGTCCGGATGGGCCGACACCGAGCTGCGCGGCCTCACGCCGATCGCGCAGGCCGAGTACACCGCCACCCGCCGCGCCGCGCTCTCCGCGCGCTTCCCGGGCGAGCGCCTGGTGATCCCGGCGGGCAACCTGAAGACGCGCTCGAACGACACGGAGTACCCCTTCCGCGCCTCGGTCGAGTACGCCTACCTCACCGGCAACCTGACCGAGGACGGCGTCCTGGTCCTGGAGCCCACCGTCTCCCCGAACGGGAACGGCGGCCACAAGGCGACGATCTACCTGCTGCCGCGCTCCGACCGCGAGAACGGCGAGTTCTGGCTGTCCGGGCAGGGCGAGCTGTGGGTCGGCCGTCGTCACTCCCTCACCGAGGCCGAACAGCTGTACGGCATCCCCGCCTCCGACGTGCGGGAGCTGGCCGGCAAGCTGCGTGAGGCCACCGGCCCGGTCCGGGTCGTGCGCGGCTACGACGCCGGCATCGAGGCGGCCCTGACCGACAAGGTCACCGCCGAGCGCGACGAGGAGCTGCGGGTCTTCCTCTCCGAGGCGCGGCTGATCAAGGACGACTTCGAGGCCGGCGAGCTGCAGAAGGCCGTCGACTCGACGGTGCGCGGCTTCGAGGACGTCGTGAAGGTCCTGGACAAGGCCGAGGCGACCAGCGAGCGCTACATCGAGGGCACCTTCTTCCTGCGCGCGCGGGTCGAGGGCAACGACATCGGCTACGGCTCGATCTGCGCCGCCGGCCCGCACGCCTGCACGCTGCACTGGGTGCGCAACGACGGGCCCGTGCGCTCCGGAGACCTGCTGCTGCTCGACGCGGGCGTGGAGACGCACACGCTCTACACCGCCGACGTCACGCGCACACTGCCGGTCAACGGCCGCTACAGCGAGATCCAGAAGAAGATCTACGACGCCGTGTACGAGGCCCAGGAGGCCGGTATCGCGGCCGTGCAGCCCGGTGCCAAGTACCGCGACTTCCACGACGCCGCGCAGCGCGTGCTGGCCGAGAAGCTCGTCGAGTGGGGTCTGGTCGAGGGCCCGGTCGAGCGTGTCCTGGAGCTGGGTCTGCAGCGTCGCTGGACCCTGCACGGCACCGGCCACATGCTCGGCATGGACGTCCACGACTGCGCCGCCGCGCGGACCGAGACGTACGTGGACAGCACGCTGGAGCCGGGCATGTGCCTGACCGTCGAGCCGGGCCTGTACTTCCAGGCGGACGACCTGACCGTCCCCGAGGAGTACCGGGGCATCGGCGTGCGCATCGAGGACGACATCCTGGTGACCGAGGACGGCAACCGGAACCTGTCGGCGGGGCTGCCGCGCCGCTCCGACGAGGTCGAGGCGTGGATGGCGGCTCTGAAGGGCTGACGTAGGGCCGGCGTAGGGCTGGCATAGGGCTGATGGCCGGGTACGAGAAGTGCCCGGCCATTGGTCTGCGGGTAGGTCGTGGCTGGTCGCGCCCACGCGGCGGAGCCGCATGGTGTCACGGCCCGGCGCCCCTTTGGGCGCGGGAACTCACGGGGGGATGAGTGGGCGACGACTTCTGGTCCGGTGTCGGGGTGGATCTGCATCTGGAGCCGGACGTGGCCGCGGGGCGCAGAACCGGGCTCGAACGGGCTCTGCGGGACGCGGTGCGCGACGGCCGGCTCGCTCCGGGCACACGGTTGCCCCCGACCCGGCGGCTCGCGACCGAACTCGGCATCTCGCGCGGGACCGCCAAGGGGGCGTACGACCAACTGGTCGCCGAGGGGTACCTGACAGCCCGGCAGGGGTCGGGCACCGAGGTCGCGGTGCTTCCCGCGGACGCCGTGTCGGAAGCCGTCGGGGCTCCCCGCGCGCGTGCGCCCCGTTTCGATCTGCGGCCGGGCAGCCCGGACGTCGGTACGTTCCCGGCGGCGGCGTGGCTGCGGGCGCTGCGCCGCGCGATCGCGACGGCGCCCTCCCTGGCGTACGACTACGGGGACCCGCGCGGCCGGATCGAACTGCGGACGGCGCTCTCGGGCTACCTGGGACGGGCCCGGGGCGTGATCGCGCCCCCCGAGCGGATCGTGATCACCTCGGGATACGTGCAGGGGCTCGCGCTCCTCACGCGTGTGCTGGACGGCGGGGTGGTCGCGATGGAGGACCCCGGACTGCCGTTCCACCGGGACGTGGTGCGGCGGGGCGGAGGCACGGTGGTGCCGCTGAAGGTGGACGAACGAGGCGCCTGCGCTGGGGAGTTGGCCAACTCACCGGCGGACGCCGTCGTCGTCACGCCCGCCCATCAGTACCCGACCGGGGTGACCCTGCACCCCGAGCGGCGGCGGGCGCTCACAGACTGGGCCCGCGCGCGCGGCGGACTGATCGTCGAGGACGACTACGACGGTGAGTTCCGCTACGACCGGCAACCCGTCGGCGCCCTCCAGGGCATGGCACCGGGACAGGTCGCCTACCTGGGCACGGCGTCCAAGACCCTCGGCCCCGCCCTGCGGCTCGGCTGGATGGTGCTGCCGCCGCACCTGGTCGACGCGGTGGCCGACGTGAAGCTGCACAGCGACCATCACACCGAGTCCATCGGCCAGTTGGCGCTGGCCGAGATGATCACCAGCCACGCCTACGACCGTCATGTGCGCGCCTGCCGGCTGCGGTACCGGCGACGCCGGGACCAGCTGCTCGACCGGCTGGGGGCGCGCAGGAGCGTACGCGGTATCGCGGCCGGGCTGCACGCACTGGTGGACGTGGCGGACGAGGCGGAGGTGCTGGCGCGGGCGGAGGAGGAGGGGCTCGCGGTCGGGCATCTCGGCGAGCACTGGCACGAGCGCGGCGAGGGGCGGCCTCAGGGCTTGGTCGTGGGCTACGGGACTCCCCGGGAGCGGATCTATCCGGAAGCGCTGGAGGCGTTGGGGCGGGTGCTGGACGGGAGCCAGGGGGTGTCGGACGGGAGCCGGCGGGTGTCGGGCGGGAGCCGGCGGGTGTCGTACGGGAGCCAATTGGGTCGCGAAAAGGCGTGAGGATTGGGCCTGTTGACAGGTCCACCGGGCCCGTAGCGTCGAAGTCATGACGAATCCGGCAGCATCCGCGCGGTCGAGCCGCCTCGTCCCGCCCGCGGGACCGCAACGCGTCCTGGCCCTCGCCCAGCTGACCAACTCCGTGGGGGACGGCGCCTATTACGTGACCTCCGCGCTGTACTTCACGCATGTCGTGGGGCTGGCCCCCGCGCGCGTGGGGCTCGGGCTGACCGTCGCCTGGGCGATCGGCTCTCTTGTGGGCGTACCGCTGGGACGGCTCGCCGACCGGCGCGGGCCTCGTGGCACGGCGGTGCTGCTGGCCCTCGCGACCGGAGCGGCGGTGGCGTCCTTCCTGGTCGTCCGCGGCTTCCTGCCCTTCGTCCTCGCGGCCTGCGCGTACGCCTCCGCGCAGTCGGGGCTCGGGGCGGCCCGGCAGGCGCTGCTCGCCGGGCTGATACCGGCCGGGGAGCGGACCGGGCTGCTCGCCCATCTTCAGTCGACCCTCAACGCCGGTCTGGCGGTGGGGGCCGGCCTCGGCGGGCTCGCACTGCACGCCGGTACACGGGACGCGTATCTCGGGGTGTTCGCGCTGGACGCGGTGAGCTTCCTGCTCTGCGCGGGTGTGCTGCTGCGGCTGCCGTCCGTGCCGCGCGTGACCGTACGGCGCGGTCACGGGGCCGGTGTCCTGCGCGACCGCCCGTACGTGCTCGTCACGTTCCTCAACACCGTGCTGCTGCTGCGGATGCCGCTGCTCAGTCTGGGCATCCCGCTGTGGATCACCGAGCGCACCCAGGCGCCCGCCTGGCTGGTCTCCGCGCTGTTCGTCCTCAACACCGGTGCGGTGATGGTCTTCCAGGTGCGGATGGCGCGCGGTGTCACGGGCCTCGCCTCGGCCACGCGCGCGATACGCCGTTCCGGGCTCGTGATGCTGATGTCCTGCGCGGTCTTCGCGCTGTCCGCCGGTGCCTCGCCGTGGGTCGCGGCCGGGGTCCTGGTGGCGGGCGCGGTGCTCCAGGTCGTCGCCGAGATGCAGCAGTCGGCGGGTTCCTGGCAGGTGGGCTTCGACCTCGCCCCGGCCGACCGCATGGGCGAGTACCAGGGCTTCTTCGGCACGGGCGTCACGGTGGCGCGCACCGCGGGCCCGCTGGTCCTGACCGCGCTGCTGGTGGGCTGGGGCACCCCGGGATGGCTGCTGCTGGGGGGACTGATGCTGGGGGCGTCCTACGGGATGGGCCCGGCGGTGCGGTGGGCCGCCACGCGCGAGGCGACAGCCCACCGCCGGTACTGGGACCGGGACCAGGACCGGGTCAAGCAGCAACCCGTACCGGCGAACTGACCACCACCGGAAGCGAGTCCACGAACAGGGCGCCCGCGAGCAGTCCCCCCGTGCCACGGGGGCTCCACGCGCGCGTGTGGAGGTCGTCGTCGAAGGCGGCCAGAGCCACGCGGCCGGCCTCCGTCGCCGTACCGCCCGCCTCCAGCACGCCCCGGGCACCCGCCTGGACGTGCCGGAGCCCGTGCGGGCCCGCTGTGTACAGCAACTCGGTGTCCTGAAGGGTGGACATGACGGTGAGGAGGGCGTCGAGCCGGGCGTACGGCTCGGACGCGCCGGCGGAGCGCGAGGCGGCGAGCGCGTCCAACGCCCGCCGTACGTGCGGGAATCCGGCGCGTGCCTCGCCCCGCGCCCCGGCCGCGCCGTACTTCGCGGACATGGACGACCCCCGGGAGGGCCGCCGCGGCGCCCGCCGGTCGGGGTGCGCCGCGATCCGCTTGGCGGTGGCGGCGACCTCGGAACCCTTGGCCCCCGGATCCAGGGCCGCCGCCGCGACCAGGAAGCCCAGGACCCACAGCGCCCCGCGGTGGCCACCGCCCGCCAGCGTCACCGAGTGCTCGGTGGACCGGCCGATCGCGCCCAGTTCCGTGCGGAGTTCGGGCGTGGGCCCGCCGATGCGGCGGGCGGCGGCCGCCATCGCCGCGAGGCCGGGCGTCAGCGCCTTGGCCGACCAGCGCAGGGAACACAGATCCCGGCGGGTGTCCCGGGCGCCGAGATCACGCGGATCGGGCAGGCCGGGCTTGGGGGTGAGCTCCAGTTGCCCTGTCAGCGCGGCCACGGCGGCCCGCGCCAGCGTCTCGTCCTCGCGGCCGCTCACGCGCGAGCCCTACGAGGACGCCGAGGCGGACGGACTGGCACTGTCGCTCGGGGCACCGCTCGGCGGCGTACCGGTCGGGGCACCGCTCGGCGGCGTACCGGTCGGAGCGCCGCTCGGGGGCGTACCACCGCCGCCCGCGCCGGTGCTCTCGGCGTCGGGGTCGATGCCCAGGATGATGGACCCCTTGAAGCCCTTGGACGGGTCTTTCTTGTGGACCGGCGTCAGGGTGAGCAGCCCGCTGGAGGTGCCGCCGCCGTCGTACACCATGTCGTCGGCAAGCTTGGTGTAGCTGCCCGTGTGCTTGGAATAGGGCTCCAGGGCCTGGACCTCGGCGGCGATGTCGTCGTCGAAGAAGAGCTGGCCGGTGAAGTTGACCTTGCCGCCCTCGTAGGTGCCGTCCGCCTTCTCGCCGCCGGTGTGCACCTTGACGTGGATGTGCGTGGTGCGAGGCGTGTACCAGCCGGGGAAGATCGTCTCGAACTTGACGACCCCGTTGGCGTTGGCGACCTGGTAGCCGCGCAGGTAGGTCTGGTCGTTCGCGGTCGAGCCGTCCTCGCTCTCGGCGGGGGCGGAGCCGCCGGGGTTGGCGGTGGTGTAGCCGGAGTAGTAGCCCCAGGCGTCGCAGTGCCAGATCTCCACGGCCGCGCCCGCGACCGGGCCACAGGAGTCGGTGGTGTCCTGCATCGTGATGCGCAGCGTCAGCGGGACGCCGCCCTTGCCCTCGGTGATGTCCTTGCGCACCAGAGCGCCGTCGAGGTAGTACGGCCCCTCCGTGACGCTGGACATCAGCACGCACTGGCCGCTGCCGGTGGAGGTCGAGGTCGCCGAGGCGGTCGCCTCGGCGTCGGTGGCGCTGGTCGTCCCGTCGGCGAACGCCGATTGGTAGCCGGCGACCGCGAGCCCGCCCGCGGCGACCGTGCCACCCGTCACCGCGAGCGCACGGCGCCGGGTGACCGAAGTGTCCTTGTGGCTTCTCGTCATGATCGGAAAGCTAGGAAGGTCAACCGTCAGGGACATGGGGTGGGGCTGTGAGGAGGGTAAGAATCCTGAGAAAGCTGAAGTCGACGGAAAATCGGCCTCTACAGGGAGCCCGAAAACGCCAAAGGTGTCGCCGAAACGCCGAGGGCGTCACCACGCGTACGGCAGGTCCACCTCGATCACCGTCGGCCCCCCGACAGGGCTGGTCAGTCGTACGGCCCCGTCGAGCGCGGCGACCCGCCGTCGCATACCGAGCAGTCCCGAACCGGCCGCCTCGTCGGCACCGCCGCGGCCCTCGTCACGGACGACCACACTCAGTCCCGTCGGCGTACGGGCGAGCCGGACCGCCGCCCGCTCCGAGGTGCTGTGCTTGCCCGCGTTCGTCAGCGCCTCGGCCAGCACGAAGTACGCGGCCGCCTCGATCGCCGCGGGGGCCCGGACCCCGCTCTGCGCCCCGTCCTCCAGACCGTCCACGTCCATGGTCACGTCGAGCCCGCTGCTCGCCGCGAGCGCCCGCGCCGCCCCGACGAGTCCACGGTCGGTGAGGATCGGCGGGTGGATGCCACGGACGACGTGACGCAGTTCGGTCAGCGCCTCTTCGGCCTGGTCCTGGGCGTCGTCGAGAAGTTTGCGGGCGGCGTCCGGGTCGCGTTCGTACGCCCGTTTGGCGATGCCGATCCGCAGGGAGAGCGACACCAGTCGGGCCTGCGTACCCTCTTGCAGGTCCCGCTCGATGCGGCGCAGTTCGGCCTCGTGCGCGGCGACCGCGCCCGCCCGGGTCTCGGTCAGTTCCTCGACCCGCTCCGCGAGCAGGGCCTTGGGTGAGGGCTTGAGCAGGGCGGTGGACCAGACGGCGTCGAGGTCCGCGAGCCGGCTGATCAGCGGCAGGACCAGCGGTGAACGGCCCAGCACACCCTGTCGTACGCCGTCGACGAGCAGGCCGGCCGGCCACAGCGGCAGCGCGAGGACGCCCAGGAAGCCGTAGGCGTAGTGGGCGACCATCCAGCGCAGGTCGTTGAGGGTGCCCGGGTCTCGGACCGCCGTGCGCAGCCGCCGGCGGAGCGGGCCCTCGACGCGCTGGTACGCCTCGGGGATCTCCCGGCCGGTCCACTCGGCGACCTGGCGCCGCTTGGCGCCGGCGAAGCGGCGCACCAGGAGCACCGTCTCGGGCAGCAGTCCGGCACCGACCACCACGAGGGTGGCGACGGCCGTGAACAGCAGCACGGTGATGAAGATGATCGAGCCGAACGCCAGTACGGCTGCCCGTCCCAACTGGACCGTGGCTCGCGCTGCCTGCCGCACTGTCGTTCCCATGCCGTCCAGGCTAGGCACGCCTGGTGCGGCTGCGCGGGAGAGCAGGCTCCAGATAGATGGTGTAGCCCGCTACACCACAGGTTCGGGGGAGCACTCACTCGTGGCGGCGAGCTTCCGACGGGATCGTTGAATCCGGAAGCTCACGCCCCTACAGACTCCCCGCCGAAGGAAAAGGTTCATGAAGTCGCTGCTCTCCTCGATCGTGCTCTGGTCGCTGTTCCTGGTCGGCCTCTCCGCCACCGTGGCCTCCGGTTCCGTACTCGACGGCACGCAGAAGGACGTGGCCACCTACGGCGGGATCGCCCTCTCCCTCCTGGCCGGCTCCCGCATCGCCAAGAAGGACCCGATCAAGTCGTTCCTCTCCTCCCGTCCGGTGCTCTGGTTCCTGTTCCTCTTCAACGGAGTCGTCGCCGTGGCCGCCGGCTTCGCCCTTGACGGCGTGCAGGGAATCACTGCCGCCGCCGGTATGGGCCTCGTCTCGCTCGGCGCGGGCTTCGGCCTCCTCCAGAGCCGCGGGACGCGAAACCGCGGGACACAGGCCCTCGAAACGCAGGGCCGCAGGACGCCGACCCCGGCCTGACGCGCCTACCGCCCCCCGGCCTGACGCGCCTGCCGCTCCGACTACGGCCCGACGCTCATCCCCCTCAGCCTCTGACCCCGGCTCAACCTCTGACCCCGGCGCCTACGACGCCCCCTCCGGGCCACGGGACACCCCGGCATGCCCGCGCCCGCCCAGCACCGCACCGCACCGCTCGCAGCACCCCACCGCTCGCTGCCCCGAACACAGACCTTGGAGACCACTCCCGTGGCTACTTTCCTTTATCGACTGGGCCGTACGGCCTTCCGGCGGCGTTGGTACGTCGCCTTGATCTGGGTGGCGGTGCTCGGCGCTGTCGGCTTCGGCGCGGTCAAGGCTCCGGCCGCTCCCGACGCCTCGAACTCCATGCCGGGGATCGAGTCCCAGAAGGCGTTCGACCTCATGGAGCAGCGCTTCCCCGGGGCGAAGGCCGACGGGGCGAACGCCCGGATCGTCTTCGTGGCCCCCGACGGCCAGAAGATCACCGCGGCCGGCAACAAGAAGGCCATCGACAAGCTCGTGGACGAGGCGGCCGACGGCTCGCAGGTCGCCGGCGCGGTCAGCCCCTTCCAGGCGAACGCGATCAGCAAGGACGCGACGACGGCGTACGCGACCGTCACCTACAAGGTGAAGGCCGACGGCCTCACCGACGCCAGCAAGAACCACCTGAAGGACGCGATAGCGCAGGCCAAGCACGCGGGTCTGACGGTCGAGGCCGGCGGTGACGCGCTGGCGGCCCAGCCCGCCGCGGGCGGAGCGGCCGAGGGGATCGGTATCGCCATCGCCGCGCTCGTCCTGCTGATCACCTTCGGCTCGATGACCGCCGCCGGGCTGCCGCTGCTCACCGCGCTCATCGGTGTGGGCGTCTCGATGGCCGCGATCATGGCCCTGTCCAGCGCGTTCGGCCTGTCCTCCACCACCGGCACGCTCGCCACCATGCTCGGCCTCGCCTGCGGCATCGACTACGCCGTCTTCATCGTCTCCCGCTACCGCGAAGAACGCGCCAAGGGCCACACCCCGCAGGAAGCCGCCGGCCTCGCCACCGGAACCGCCGGATCCGCCGTCGTCTTCGCCGGCCTCACCGTCGTCATCGCCCTCGCCGGCCTCTCCGTCATCGGCATCCCCATGCTCACCAAGATGGGCCTCGCCGCCGCCGGAGCCGTCATGATCGGCGTCTTCATCGCACTGACACTCGTCCCGGCCCTCCTCGGCTTCTGGCCCAACGCCGTACTCTCCCGCAAGGCCCGCAAGCGCGGCCGGATCAAAGAAGGCGGCACGAACAACGGCGGCAGCCGCTGGGCACGCTTCGTCCTGCGCCGCCCCCTCCCGGTGCTCCTGCTGTCGGTCGTGGGCCTGGGCGCCCTCGCCGTACCCGTGATGGACCTCCAGCTGGGCATGCCCGGAGACGAGGCCAAACCCACCTCCACCACCGAGCGCCGCGCCTACGACGACCTCGCCAAGGGCTTCGGCCCCGGCTTCAACGGCCCCCTGTCCATCGTCGTCGACGCCAGGGCCGCCGCGAACCCCAAGGCCGCCGTCACCACCATCGAAAAGAAGATCAAAGCCACCGACGGAGTCGTCTCCGTCTCCCCCGCCCGCTTCAACCCCGCGGGCGACACCGCGATGTTCACCGCCGTCCCCTCCACCGCGCCCACCGACAAGAAGACCCAGGACCTCGTCAAAACCATCCGCAACCAGCGCCCCGCCACCGAGGCCTCGACCCACGGCGCGAGCTTCGAGGTCACCGGCACCACCGCCCTGAACATCGACATGGCCCAGAAGACCCAGAACGCCCTGATCCCCTACCTGATCGTGGTCGTCGGCCTGGCCATCCTGCTCCTGATGGTGGTCTTCCGCTCGGTCCTGGTCCCGGTCAAGGCGGCCGTCGGCTTCCTCCTGTCGGTGCTCGCCGCCCTCGGCTCCGTCGTCGCCGTCTTCCAGTGGGGCTGGCTGGCCTCACTCCTCGGCGTGGAGACCACCGGTCCGATCATGAGCCTGATGCCGATCTTCCTGGTGGGCATCGTCTTCGGCCTCGCGATGGACTACGAGGTGTTCCTCGTCGCCCGGATGCGGGAGGCCTACGTCCACGGCGACAACCCGCGCCAGGCCGTCGAGAGCGGCTTCCGCCACAGCGCCCGGGTCGTCGTCGCCGCCGCACTGATCATGATGGCCGTCTTCTCCGGATTCATCGGAGCCAGCGAGTCCATGATCAAGATGATCGGCTTCGGCCTCGCGATCGCCGTCCTGTTCGACGCCTTCATCGTCCGCATGGCCTTCGTACCAGCCGTCCTCGCCCTGCTCGGCAAAGCCGCCTGGTGGATGCCCCACTGGCTGGACCGCATCCTGCCCAAGGTCGACGTCGAGGGCGAGGCACTCACCCAGCAGTCCACGATCCCCCCGGCACCCCCGGCGCACGACGACCCGGCCCCACGGGAACCGGCCCGCATCTGACCATCCCCGCGTGCCGGAGGGCCACCCGTGCCGAACACGGGCGGCCCTCACTCCGTACCCCCGACAGGAACCGGTGATGATCGCCAACTGGCAGCGACACGTGCGAAGCAGTCCCCGCGCCCGGGACACGACAACGGCCCTGCTCCTGTTCGCCGTCTCCTTCCCCGGCAGCCTGTACGTCGCCACCGGCTCCCCCGACCCGGCCGCCCCGTGGTGGACGGCCGCGCTCCTGTCCGGTGTCTCCTGCACCGCCCTGCTCTTCCACCGCGACCACCCGCGCACCGCACTGGCCCTGACCACCGCCGCCGCCGTGACCTCGGCCGCGCAGGGCCGGCTGCTCACCGTGCTGTCGCTGGGCCCGCTCATGGTGGCGCTCTACTCGTTCGCCCTCCGCACCGAACACAACGCCCTGCGCAGGAGCTACGTCTTCGGTGTCGCCGCGCTCCTGATGACCACGGAGGTCATCGCCGGGCCCGCCGACCGCCCGTTGGACCTCGAGACGGTCGGCCCCGCCGCCTGGGTGCTGATGCCGACGGCTCTGGGCAGCGCGGTCCGGCTCCGGAGCGCCTACCTCGACGCCGTCCGGGCCCGCGCGGAGCACGCCGAGCGCACCCGCGAGGAGGAGGCACGGCGCCGGGTCGCCGAGGAGCGGCTGCGCATCGCCCGCGAGTTGCACGACGTCACCGCCCAGCACCTCGCCCTGGCCAACGCCCAGGCCGGCACCCTCGCCCACCTTCTGCGCGGCCAGCCCGACCAGGTCCACAAGATTCTCGCCGACCTCGCCACCACCACCTCCGCGGCGCTGCGCGAACTCAAGGCCACCGTCGGCCTGCTGCGGCACGAGGGCACCAAGGACACCAAGGACACTGAACACACGGAGGAGTCCGAGGAGTCCGAGGAGTCCGGGGAGTCCGGGGAGTCCGAGGGCGCATCCTCGCCGACCGCTCCCGGACTCGCCCGCCTGGCCGGCCTGACCGCCTCCTTCCGGTCCGCCGGTCTCGACGTCACCGTCAGCACCGAGGGGGAACCCCAACAGCTCACCCCGGCGGCGGATCTCACCGCGTTCCGGATCGTGCAGGAAGCGCTCACCAACGTCACCAAACACGCGGCCGCCAAGACCGCCCGGGTCCGGCTCGCCTACTCCCACGACCGATTGACCCTCACGGTCGCCGACGACGGAGGCGCCCTGCGATCCGCCCCGCCCACACCACAGGTCCCCGGCGGCTTCGGTCTCGTCGGCATGCGCGAACGCGCCCAGTCCGTGGGCGGCCGCCTCCGGGCCGGGCCCGGACCCGGAGGCGGCTTCGAGGTCAGGGCCGAACTCCCGCTGGGCGAGGCCGCGTTGGCGACCCGCGAGACCGCCTTGGCGATCCGCTCCCGCCCGGGCGCTAAACCGCCATCAGCGGCGCGTCCTTCTTCCACTTGAGGATCTTGTCGAAACTGACCACCGCACCGCCCCGCCCCGGCTCGTTGCCGATCTGGACGTGATCGGCGAGTTCCCGGATCAGGCAGAGCCCCCGGCCGTGCTCCGCGTCGCCGCGGACCGGGCGGAGCGCGGGACGCGCACGGCCCGGGGCGAAGCCCGGGCCGGAGTCGGAGACCTCGATGCGGCACTTCTCGCCGTCGAGGTAGGCGGTGACCCGATAGGCCTCGGACGCCGTACCGGGAGCGGCGTCGCCGCCGTGCTCCACGGCGTTGGCGCAGGCCTCGGTGAGAGCCACGGAGAGGTCGTACGAGACGTCCGGATCGACACCCGCCGTCTCCATCGTGCCGAGCAGCAGACGTCTGGCGAGCGGAACGCTCGCAGCCTCACGCCGCAAATGGAGTGACCACCAGATGCTCATGCTCCAGCCTCCCGGCCGCGGCTCGACATACCGTTACGTATTGCCGCAAGCACCTGTGCGCAATCGCCCGCAGGACGTGATGCCGCCCATATGGCGGATGCGCACGCGACAACGATCGGTGTATGTGCGGGTGGTTCGGCCCAGATCGTGATCTTCCGGACCACGGCTCGCGGACCGTCATCTTGCGGACCTGCCGTGGGCAGCGGGTGGGTCGAGTGCGATGATGAGCCCGCCATGACTGCCCCCCACCAGCGCAGGGCGCGCTCCGGACACGGGCTCCGGATTCTGCGGGCCGCGGTGTTCGCCGCGGTCTGTGTCGTGCTGGCCGCGGCCGGTCATGGGCTCGCCTCCTGCGCCACCGTCCCGCTGTGGACGCTCGGCGCCGGATTCCTGGCGGTCTTCGCCGTCGCCGCCGGGCTGGCGGGACGGGAGCGTTCCCTACCGGGCATCGCCGCGCTGCTCGCGGGCGGTCAGACCGCGCTGCACACGCTCTTCGGGCTCGCCGGGACCGCTACGGCGGGCTCAAGCTCCATGTCGATGGCCGACACCTCACTCGTGGAACGTGCCGCGCGCCTCGTCTGCGGCACGACCGCGGCGGCGATCAGCCCGGCTCAGGCCATGAAGATCCTCGCCGACGCACGGCTCGACACGGGCACGACCCCGTCCATGTCCATGCCCATGCCCCACTCCTCGGACGCGATGTCGGCCGCCACGGGGTCCTCGATGTCCGTGTGGCCGTCCCTGCCGATGCTGCTCGGGCACGTCCTCGCGGCCGTCGCCGCCGGCTGGGTGCTGCGCCACGGTGATCTGGCGCTGCTGCGGCTGATGCGGCTGTCCGCGCACGGAGTCGCGGAAGGGGCGCTCGTACGGTCCCTGCGCGGGGCGCTCGCGCTCGTACGCGCCCTGCGGGCCGGACTGCCGGGTACGCCCGACGCGACGCCGCGCGCCCGGCGCACCGCGCTTCTGACGCCGCCCAAGCCCCGTACCGCCGAGCTTCAGCACAGCGTCGTCCGCCGCGGACCGCCCCACTCCACCGCTCTCGTCCTCGCCGCCTGACACGACGCGCCACTACGCGGACCGATCCCAAGGATCCGTCCGGACCGATCCGAAGGATCTGAAGGATCCGAAGGGGCTGCCGTCGTGCGGCACGCGCGCGTGCACGCGAAAACACCCCCAGGGGCCCCTCGCACCTTTCGCACGCGCACCCCCTTCTCTTCTCATCGGACTGAAAGTGGAGTGCTCTCTTCCATGAAGGCTTCCCGTATCGCCGCCGCCGGTGCCGTCGCCGTCTCGGCCGTCCTCGCCGTCTCCGCCCCCGCCTTCGCGCACGTCAGCGTGCAGCCGGAGGGCGAGGCCGCCAAGGGCGGTTACGCCGTCGTCGACTTCAAGGTCCCCAACGAGCGCGACAACGCCTCGACCAACCAGGTCGAGGTGAACTTCCCGACCGACCACCCGCTCGCCTCCGTCATGCCGCAGCCCCTCGACGGCTGGTCCGTGAAGGTCACCAAGACCAAGCTGGCCAAGCCGCTCACGATGCACGGCGAGAAGATCTCCGAGGCTGTCAGCAAGGTCACCTGGACCGCCACCGGCAAGGGCATCGAGCCGGGCTTCTTCCAGAAGTTCCCGCTCTCCGTCGGCGCGCTCCCCGAGGACACCGACGAACTCGTCTTCAAGGCGATCCAGACGTACGACAACAAGGAGGTCGTGCGCTGGATCGAGCCGCAGAAGGCGGGCCAGGAGGAGCCCGAGAACCCGGCTCCGGTGCTCACGCTCTCCGAAGCGTCCGCGGACGGCCACCACGGGTCCTCCGGCACCGCCAAGGATGCCTCCGACACCTCCACGGCGGCCCCCGCCTCGTCCACCTCCGCCTCCTCCGCGGACAGCAGTGACACCACCGCGCGCGTCCTCGGTGTCGTCGGCATCGTCGTCGGCGCGGCGGGCGTGGCGTACGGCGTTCTGGCCGGCCGTCGGCGCACCGAGGCCTGAGGCCCATCGCACGCCTCCTTTGTGCACCGGTAGGTCGTACGCCCTCGTCAAAGAGGTCGTACGACCCCGGTGCACACCGGAGCCCTCACATCTGGGACATTTTTCTATGCGCAAGAAGACGTATGCCGCGGCCGCCCTGTTCGCCGCCGCCGCACTGACCCTCTCCGCCTGCGGCAGCGGCGACGACAGCAACAAGCCGATCGCCAACGTGTCCGCCGAGGCCGGCACGGGCAAGGCCGCCACAGTCCTCGACAAGGCGTTCGAGAAGCCCGACCTCGTCCTCACCGACACGAACGGCAAGAAGTACGACTTCCGGGCCGAGACCAAGGGTGTCCCGACGCTGATCTACTTCGGCTACACCCACTGCCCCGACGTCTGCCCGACGACGATGAGCAACCTCGCCGTCGCCAAGAAGCAACTGCCCAAGGCCGAACAGGACAAGCTCAAGGTCGTGTTCGTCACCACCGACCCGGCCCGCGACACCCCCGCCACGCTCGGCAAGTGGCTCAAGGGGATCGACCCCGCCTTCGTCGGCCTCACCGGCGACTTCCCCACCATCCAGGCGGGCGCCCGCACCCTGGGCATCTCCATCGAGCCGACGACGAAGGACAAGAACGGCAAGCTCGTCTCCGTGCACGGCACCCAGGTCATCGCGTTCTCGCCGAAGACCGACGGGGGCTATGTGATCTACGGCGAGGACGCCACCGTCGACGACTACACCAGGGACCTCCCCAAGCTCATCAAGGGAGAGAATCCGTGAGCCGACCCGGAGCCCCTTCGAGGCGTCTCGCGGGATGCGTGGCCCTGACGGCCACGGCGCTGGCGCTGGCGGGCTGCGGCTCCGAGGACTCCCCCTCGAACAAAGCGGGCAAGCCCGAGATGAAGATCACCGGCGCCTACATGCCCGCCCCCGTCATGGACACCATGGCCGCCGGCTTCTTCACCGTCACCAACTCCGGCGGCGCCGACACCCTGACCTCCGTCACCAGCGACCTCGCCTCGGACGTCACGCTGCACTCCACCAAGGGCGGCGCGATGGAGGAGCAGAAGTCGTTCGCCGTGCCCGCCGACGGGTCACTCGACTTCGCGAGCGGCGGCAACCACCTCATGTTCGAAAAGCTCACCCACAAGCCTCTGGAGGGCGAGAAGGTGTCGGTGACGCTGCACTTCACCAAGGCGGGCGCGGTGAAGGTCTCCATGCCGGTGAAGTCCGCGACGTACAACCCCAAGACCGGGCACTGAGGGAGGGATCACCGTGACACAGGCCATCGCTCCCCGTGCGGCTGCCACCACCACTGGAGGGGTCGCTTTTCGGGTACGGGCACTGCTGTTGCTGCTCCTCGCCGTGATCGGCGCGGTCCTGGCCGGCGCGGCGCCCGCCTCCGCGCACGCCGCGCTGACCGGCAGCGACCCCCAGCAGGGAGCGGTGGTAGGCCGGGCACCCACCCAGGTCTCGCTGACGTTCTCCGAGAAGGTCGCGATGTCCGACGACTCGGTGCGCGTGCTCGACCCCAAGGGCAAGCGCGTCGACACCGGCAAGGCGACCGACCTGGGCGGCACCACTTACGGCGTGAAGCTCCACTCGGGGCTGCCCGACGGCACGTTCACCGTCACCTACCAGGTGGTGTCGGCGGACAGCCATCCCGTCTCGGGCGCCTTCACCTTCTCCGTCGGCGCGCCCTCGCAGACCTCCGTCGCGCTCTCCGACCCGGCCGTGGGCGGCGGAGTCGTCGGCGCGCTCTACGGGGTCGGGCGGTATGTCTCGTACGCCGGATTCATCCTTCTGGTGGGTGGCGCGGCCTTCGTACTGGCCTGCTGGCAGCGCGGCGCCGGGGTCCGTCCGGTGCAACGGCTCGTGGTCTCCGGGTGGCTCGCGCTGACCGGCGCCACCCTCGCGCTGCTGCTCCTGCGCGGTTCCTACGTCGGCTCCGGCAAGGTCGGCGACATCTTCGACCTGACGCTGCTCGGGCAGGTGCTGCAGACCAAGGCGGGCGCGGCACTGGTCTCGCGGCTGCTGCTGCTCGCCGCGGGCGCGCTGTTCATCGCGGTGCTCTTCGGGGCGTACGCGCGGCGGGACGAGGCCGACGCGACCGACGAGGGCGACGCGTCCGGCAGGAGTGACGCGTCCGACAAGGGGGACGGGTCCGACAAGAGCGGTGTCGATGCCGATGCCGAGAAGAGGGACCTCACCTTCGGGCTCGCGATCGGCGGCGCCGTCGTCGCGGCGGGCCTGGCGGCGAGCTGGGCGATGGCCGAGCACGCCTCCACCGGTATCCAGGCGGGCCTCGCGATGCCCGTGGACGTGCTGCACCTGCTGGCGGTCGCCGTCTGGCTGGGCGGCCTGTCGGCGCTGCTCGTGGCGCTGTTCCGGGCGCCCACCGAGACACAGATCGACGCGGCGGCCGTACGGCGCTTCTCGCGCCTCGCGTTCGGCAGCGTGACCGTGCTGGCCGCGACCGGGATCTACCAGTCCTGGCGCCAGGTCGGTTCCTGGTCGGCGCTGACCGGAACGTGGTACGGACAGTTGCTGCTCATCAAGATCGGCCTGGTGGCGGTCCTCGTCGGCATCGCGTGGATCTCGCGGCGCTGGACGGCACAGCTGTCCGAGGCGCCGCAGGCGAAGGCCTTGGCGACGGCCGGGGCCAAAGCCGGGGCCGGAACCGGGACGACAGCCGGAGCGACGGCTCTCGCCGAACTGCGGACGAAGCAGCCGACGAAGGTGCCCGCGAATTCCAGGGACTCCAGCTCTGGGGGCTCGGATTCCAGAAACGCGGATTCCAGGGACTCGAACTCCGGACACTCGAACTCCAGGGACTCGCACTCCGGAGACTCACGGCGTGCCGCTCAACTCGCCCGGCAGCAGACCGCCGTGGCCATCGCGCGTCAAAAGCGCCTCCGCGACGCCGACCCGGCCCGGGCCGGCCTGCGCCGCTCGGTGCTCGCCGAGGCCGGCGTCGCCGTCGTCCTGCTGGCCGTGACGACCGTGCTGACGTCCACCGAGCCGGGGCGCACGGAGGAGGCGGCCAAGCAGGCCACCTCGTCCTCCTCGCAGCGGTCCGGGCCGCTCTCCCTGAAGCTCCCGTTCGACACGGGCGGCCACGACGGCAAGGGCACCGCGGAGGTCACCCTCGCCCCGGCCCGCGTCGGCGGCAACGAGATGCACGTCTACGTGGAACGACCGAACGGCAAGGCCTTCGACATCCCCGAGGTGAAGGTCGCCTTCACCCTGAAGGCCAAGAAGATCGGGCCGCTGCCCGTGACCCCCGACCGCATCGCCACCGGCCACTGGTCGGCGATCGGGGTGCAGATCCCCATGGCGGGCGACTGGGAGATCGCGGTGACCGTGCGCACCTCCGACATCGACCAGACGACCGTCACCAAGAACGCGAAGATCGGCTGAACCTCACCATGGCTGACCAGCCCACTCCGGAAGCCACCACGGAAAACACCCCTCCAGGAGAGGCCGTTTCCCAGAAGCCCTCTTCTGGCGGGGTCTTTTCCCGGCGCCGGCTGCTCGGCACCGCCGGTGCCACCGGTCTCGCCCTGGGCGCGGCCGGAGGTGCCGCCGGGTACGCGGCAGCGCCCGCCGCCGACAAGGCCGCACCCCTGACCTCGCTCGGCGCGGACACGGTGATGTTTCACGGGAAACATCAGCCCGGCATCACCACCGCGCTCCAGGCCCGTGGCCACCTCGTCGCATTCGACCTGGCCGCGGGCGCGGGCCGCAAGGAGGCCGCCGCCCTGCTGCGCCGCTGGTCGACGACGGCCCAGCGGCTGATGGCGGGCCAGGCTGCCGCGCAGAACGACACGGACGTCGCCCGTGACGCCGGACCGTCCTCGCTGACGGTCACCTTCGGCTTCGGAAACAGCTTCTTCGCCCGGACGGGTCTGGAGAAGCAGCGCCCGGTCGCCCTCGACCCACTGCCCGACTTCTCCTCCGACCACCTCGACAAGGCGCGCAGCAACGGCGACCTGTGGGTGCAGATCGGCGCCGACGACGCCCTGGTCGCCTTCCACGCCCTGCGCACGCTCCAGAAGGACGCGGGCAGCGCGGCCCGGGTGCGCTGGCAGATGAACGGCTTCAACCGCTCGCCCGGCGCCACGGCCCAGCCGATGACGGCCCGCAACCTGATGGGCCAGATCGACGGCACCCGCAATCCGAAGCCGTCCGAGTCCGACTTCGACCGGCGCATCTTCGTGCCGGCCGCCGGCGACCCGGCCTGGATGGCGAACGGCTCCTACGCCGTCGTACGCCGGATCCGGATGCTCCTCGACGACTGGGAGAAGCTGTCGGTCAAGGCCCAGGAGGACGTCGTAGGGCGGAAGAAATCCACCGGGGCGCCGCTGACCGGTGGCACCGAGACGACCGCGATGAACCTCGACAAGACCGACGCCGACGGCAACCTGGTCGTCCCCCTCAACGCGCACGCCCGGATCACCCGGCCCGACCAGAACGGCGGCGCCGCGATGCTGCGCCGCCCGTTCTCCTTCCACGACGGCTTCGACACGGACGGGGTGCCCGACGCGGGCCTGCTCTTCGTCTGCTGGCAGGCGGATCCGCTGCGCGGCTTCGTCCCGGTGCAGCGCAAGCTCGACCGCGGCGACGCCCTGTCGACCTTCATCCGCCACGAGGCGAGCGGGCTGTTCGCGGTGCCGGGTGGTGCGGCGGAGGGGGAGTACGTGGGGCAACGGCTGCTGGAAGCGTGATCCGCGCGGGACGGGGCCCATTAGGGTGACGAGTATGTCGGCGACGCGCTACACCTATCTCGGCCCCGAGGGAACGTTCACCGAGGCCGCCCTCCGCACGCTCCCGGAAGCCGCGACACGGGAGCTGGTGCCCATGGTGTCCGTGCCGGCCGCGCTCGACGCGGTGCGCGCGAGCGAGGCCGCGGGCGCCCTCGTCCCGATCGAGAACTCGGTCGAGGGCGGTGTCACCGCCACCCTCGACGAGCTCGCCAAGGGCGAGCCGCTGATGATCTACCGCGAGGTCGTCCTGCCGATCGCCTTCGCCCTGCTGGTCAGGCCCGGCACGGCCCTGAAGGACATCAAGACGGTCACCGGCCACCCGGTCGCCCAGCCGCAGGTACGCAACTGGCTCGGCGCCCACCTGCCGAACACCGTGTGGGAGTCGGCGGCCTCGAACGCGGACGGTGCCCGGCTGGTCCAGGAGGGCCGGTACGACGCGGCCTTCGCGGGCGAGTTCGCGGCGGCGACCTACGGGCTCGAGCCGCTGGTCACCGAGATCCACGACGCGGCGAACGCCGAGACCCGCTTCGTGCTGGTCGGCCGTCCGGCCCGGCCCGCGGCCCCGACCGGCGCCGACAAGACGTCCGTGGTCATCTGGCTCGGCGACGACCACCCGGGTGCGCTGCTCGAACTGCTCCAGGAGTTCGCGGTGCGCGGCGTCAACCTGATGCGGATCGAGTCACGGCCGACCGGCCAGGGCATCGGCAACTACTGCTTCTCCGTGGACGCCGAGGGCCACATCACCGACCGCCGTGTGGGCGAGGCACTGATGGGCCTCAAGCGCATCAGCCCCCAGGTGCGCTTCCTCGGGTCCTATCCGCGGGCCGGGGTCGCCCTGGAGGACGTACGGCCGCTGCGGCCCGGGACGTCCGACAGCGCGTTCTCGGCGGCGTCGGACTGGCTGGCGCGCTGCCAGGACGGACGGTTCTAGGCCGGTTCCAGGCCAGATCCAGAACCAGAACCAGATCCAGAACCGGAGCCGGGCCGGATCCAGGCCGGATCAGGCCCGTTCAGGCGTTCGGGTTCCCGTGTCGGCGGCTCGTCGGCGTGGGCTTTTCCACTGCCCTTCTCCGCATTCCATCAGTCCTACCTGCCGATTTTCGTCATCCACAGACGTTATCCACAGGTGTGCTTCTCGATCTGGGGACAAGTCGACAAGGAAGCACTACATCATCGACAAATCGGCCTACAGGGCCCAAGTTCGTCCACAGCCCCGCACGTCACCCCTCGTCCACTCTTTTCCCTTGATCAATCCTTTGGAGCGAAGCATTTCCACTCGAACGTGGGTGTACAGCTGGTTCGACCCGGGAATTCTTCGCCCCACATGCGGCTTTCGGAACGATCACCTCCGAAGTCCACAGATCTTCCGCACAGCCTGTGGATAACTCTGCGGGGATGTGGATCCCTGTGGACAACCCCTTCTCAAGTGCCGCTCTCCACAAGGGAATCAGTCAACCCTCTGATTACCGTCTGCCCCGTTTCAGGGAGTACCGTCCCTTTTATTGACGCGGACCGGCGCTCATGGGTGATCATTGGCGATCAAGGAATATCGATACGGCATTTCACTCATAACGTCACAGAAGTGACGGAGCGGAATATCGAGTCGATGGCCGGAAGCGCGCACCGGTAGCCTTGAGGGGTGATTGACCTTCGCCTGCTCCGTGAGGACCCCGACCGTGTTCGCGCCTCCCAGCGCGCCCGTGGAGAGGACGTCGCCCTCGTCGACTCCCTCCTCTCCGCCGACGAGCGGCGCAGGTCGTCCGGCGTCCGCTTCGACGAGCTCCGATCCGAGCAGAAGTCGCTCGGAAAGCTGATCCCCAAGGCATCCGGCGACGAGAAGGCCGAGCTGCTGAAAAAGGCAGGGGAACTCGCCGCCGCCGTCAAGACCGCCGACGCCGAACAGCACGAGGCGGACGAGGAGACCAAACGTCTGCTCCTCCAGCTCGGCAACCTGGTCCACCCGGACGTCCCGGTCGGCGGCGAGGAGGACTTCGTCGTCCTGGAGACGCACGGCACGATCCGCGACTTCGGCGCCGAGGGCTTCGAGCCCAAGGACCACCTGGAGCTCGGCGAGGCGCTCGGCGCCATCGACGTCGAGCGGGGCGCCAAGGTCTCCGGCTCGCGCTTCTACTACCTGACGGGTGTCGGCGCGCTCCTGGAGCTCGCCCTCGTCAACGCGGCGATCGCGCAGGCCACCGAGGCCGGCTTCACCCCGATGCTGACCCCGGCCCTGGTCCGCCCGCGCGCCATGGAGGGCACCGGCTTCCTCGGCCAGGCCGCGGAGAACGTGTACCACCTGGAGAAGGACGACTACTACCTGGTCGGCACCTCCGAGGTCCCGCTCGCGGCCTACCACATGGACGAGATCCTCGACGCGGACCAGCTGCCGCTGCGCTACGCCGGCTTCTCGCCGTGCTTCCGCCGTGAGGCCGGCACCTACGGCAAGGACACCCGCGGCATCTTCCGTGTGCACCAGTTCGACAAGGTCGAGATGTTCTCGTACGTCGACCCCGCGGACGCTGAGAACGAGCACAAGCGGCTCCTGGACTGGGAGAAGCAGTGGCTGACCGGCCTCGAGCTGCCCTTCCAGGTCATCGACGTGGCCTCGGGCGACCTCGGTGCCTCCGCGTCCCGCAAGTTCGACTGCGAGGCGTGGATCCCGACCCAGGGCAAGTACCGCGAGCTGACCTCGGCCTCGAACTGTGACGGCTTCCAGGCCCGCCGCCTGTCCGTGCGCATGCGCGACGGCAAGAAGGTCCAGCCGCTCGCCACGCTGAACGGCACGCTGTGCGCCGTCCCGCGCACGATCGTGGCGATCCTGGAGAACCACCAGCTGGCCGACGGCTCCGTGCGGGTGCCCGAGGTGCTGCGTCCGTACCTGGGCGGACGTGAGGTTCTGGAGCCGATCTCCAAGTGACCGCCGCCGCCGGGTCGACCGGTCCGACCGGATCCAGGGGTCCGACCGGATCCAGGGGTCCGGCCGGATCCACGGGTCCGACCGGATCGTTCCCCTACAAGCTCGTCGCGACCGATCTCGACGGCACGCTGCTGCGTTCCGACGAGACGGTCTCGGAGCGCACGCGTGAGGCACTCGCCGCGGTGACCGCGGCGGGCGCCGCGCACATCGTCGTCACCGGGCGCGCGGTGCCCTGGACCCGGCACATCCTCGACGACCTCGGCTACGAGGGTCTCGCGGTGTGCGGCCAGGGCGCGCAGGTGTACGACGCGGGGGAGCACCGGCTGCTCACCTCGGTGACGCTGGACCGGCAGCTGGCCGGGCTCGCGCTCGCCAAGATCGAGGCGGAGGTCGGCCCGCTGCTGCTGGCCGCGAGCCGTGACGGGCTCGACGGCGAGGTGCTGGTCGGCCCCGGCTACCGCAGGCAGGACGGCTCGCTCCCGGTCGTCCCGATCAGGGACGCGACGGACCTCTGGTCGGCCCCTCTGAACAAGGTGTACGTGCAGCACCCCACGCTCTCCGACGACGAACTGGCCGCGGTGGCCGCCAAGGTCGCGGGCGGCCTGGTCGGCGTCACCGTGGCGGGCGCGGGGATAGTGGAGATCCTCCCCCTCGGCCTCTCCAAGGCCACGGGGCTGTCCCTCGCCGCCCGACGGCTCGGTGTGAAGGCCGCGGACACGATCGCCTTCGGTGACATGCCCAACGACATCCCGATGTTCGCCTGGGCGGCCCACAGTGTGGCCATGGCGAACGCCCACGACGAGCTCAAGGCTGTCGCGGACGAGGTGACGTCCTCGAACGAGGAGGACGGCATCGCGGTGGTGCTGGAGCGGATGCTGGGTTAGCGGGTGAGGGCACGGCCTGCGGCGCCGTATGCCTTGTCAGAACCCGCACTCTGCCGAGTGCCTGTGACAACGTCTTGCGGAGGATGCGCGGATCGAACGCGCGCGGGGTTGACCCCGACCACGGCTCAGCAAGCCGGTGCCTTACCTCTCGGCCAATCCTCCGGGTGGGCGGCCCGCGCGGCGTACGCGCGCTCGAAGCGGCCGCCCCGGGCAGCCCCCCGTGCGGGCGGGCTCCACGGAGGGGTAACTACTCCTGAGCCTGCCGCGGGCTGCCCTGTAGGGAGCTCGACGGACTGCTACTCATGGGCATCGTCGCGCTCCTCTCCCAGAATGTGGCGCCGACTCGATGCGGCGACGTGGACATAACTACTGTGCCCGTACGCCGACTTGGGCGCCACTGAATAAAGCCGCCCCTCAAAGGGGGTCACCGACGGCCCAAAGAGGGTTACCGGCGGCGCCACCTGCGCCGACGTGCCTTGCTGAAGAACCACCCCGCGGGCGGCTCGTCGGAGCGCCAGGGCTGCGGGTCGGGTCCCCCCTCGCGCCAGCGGGCGGCGAGCATACGGGCGCGGGCGGACGGCTCGGTCGTCTCCGCCGACCGTATGAAGCTCTCGTCAAGTACGAGGCCGTCCCAGACGTCCTCGGTCTCCCTCTGTCCCTCACCTTGCGGTTCCGCCATCCCCGTTCCTCCTAGCCGCGCGTCCCTCTGCCCAGTGTGCCGGGACAGAGGTGAAGCCACTGTCAAGAAAAAGGCTCTGACTTGATTTTCGTAGCGGGTGATCGTCCCGTTGACCCGAAGATCAGTTGAGCAGGATGCGCTGGCGGAGGAGGGCGAAGCCGGCTCGTCCGTAGGTCTGGCGCTTGAGGAGCTTGGTCTTGTTGTTGATGCCCTCGGTGGCTCCGTTGCTGTAGGGCAGGTCGAGACCGGCTTGAACGGCGTCTTGGTCCTTCTGAAGGCCGCGGACGAAGGCGTGCAGGGCGGGGAGGTCGTCGCCGTTCACGGCCTCGATCCATTCGGCCAGGGCCGCGTGCCCGGTGGTGGGATGTTCGTGGTGGGCCAGTAGCTTGGCGAAAGCGGTGACGTGGCTGGTCAAGGCGGTCATCTCGGGGCAGACGGCGGTGAGTTTGTCGCGGTGGGTCCCCGGCTCATCGGCCAGGTGGTCGGGGTCGGTCATGATCCAGGAGGTGAGGCGGCGGACGGACGGGTCGGCCAAAGACTCCTCGGCCCGGCCCTGTTCGAGGTAGCGGACTAGCAGGTTCGGGCTGCCGGTGTAGCCCAGTACGCGGATCTCCGCGAGGAGGGTGGTGGTGGCCACCGGACCGGCCGCGCGGCGAGTCCGCAGGTGGTCGCGGTAGGGATCGACCAGGCAGCGCCGGTACTGAGGGGGCCGGATCAGCTGCGCGGGGTCACCGACGCGGGCGTACCGTTTGACGGTGTTCAGCGCGAGGCCCAGGCGTCGGCCGGTCTCGCACAGACTCACCCCGGTCTCGAGTGAGGCGTGCACGGCGGCATGGGTCTGCAGGACACGCGCGTTGCGCGACCCGGGCGTCGCCTCGGGGGGCACCGCGCGCCAGCACGCGGCGTGCGCGGCCACCGTCTTCTCCACCGCGGCGGCGAGGTTGTGCCACAGGTGCCATCGGTCGCTGACCTGCACCGCGTCGGGGGCTCCCTGACGGATGCCCTCGGCGTAGCCGGCCGAGCCGTCCCGGCATACGACCTCCACCCCGGGGTGTGCACGCAGCCAGGCGGTCAGCGTCTCGGCGGTGCGGTCGGCCAGTACGTCGACGCGGGCGTGGGTGATCACGTCGATCAGGACGGTGGCGTAGCGGTGACCGCGCCGTAGCGCGAAATCATCGACTCCCAGCACCTGCGGAACCGGCAGGACGGGGAGCGGAAGTGCCATCAGCATGGTCAGCAACGTGCTGCAACTGACCAGTTGATGCAGGTGAGGCAGTAATCGGACGGCGGTCTTGCCGACGAGCGCCGCCGCGACAGCACTCAGCAGTTGCTGCAGGGCAGGGGTGCGTCGCTGGTAGCGCACGGTCAGTCCATCGACCTGCTCCACGAACGTGGTCTTCGAACACCCGGGGTTCTCGCAGTACAGGCGGCGGACCGAGAGGTCGACCGTGACCGGCCGGCCCCCGACCGCCTCGTCAGCGACATGCCGTTCGTACCGGCTGTGCACCCAGTCCGATAACCAGCCACAGCCCGAACACGCCACCGCGACACCGTCCCGGGTCCGGGCCATAATCTGGATCAGATCCCCGCCAGCCTGCACTTCCCGTACCTGCACCGCGGCCAGCTGCGGCAGCAGGACCTCCAACTCGAGGGCATACACCCACCAGTCTGCGCCCAGGGCAGGGAGAACCACGACGGGTTCGATCACCCGCTACGAAAATCAAGTCAGAGCCAAGAAAAAAGCGGGTTCCACGCGCGCGTGCGTGGCGACAACCGGCACACGCGCGTGGGACCCCCGGCTCACTCCTCGCCGGCCAGCGTCAGCGACCGCAGCCGCTGCCCGGCGTACCAGGTGGCGAGCACGGTGACCACGACCAGGAGCACCGTCGCGGTGGGCAGGCCCACGTCCGAGGTGACGAGGTCGCCGCCGGTGACCTTGTGGCCCACGGCGAGCGCCCACTGCTGGACGCTGAGCGTGCGCGCGCCGGACACCAGCGACCCGAACAGGGCCTCCCAGACCAGCGCGTAGACGAGCCCGAACACCACCGCGTGCCGGGTGACCGTCCCGAGCAGCAGGAACAGCGCGGCGTACGCGATCGAGGCGACCAGCGCCGCCACGGTGTAGGCGACGGCGACCTGCTGGCCGTTGCCGTTCAGGATCATGCCGGCGATGAACGTCGGCAGGGCGGAGAACGCCATGGTGACGGCGATCGCGACGATCAGCTTGGTGAAGATGATCGTCGGCCGCTTCAGGGGCTTGGCCAGCAGATACACCACCGAGCCGTCGTCGATCTCGGGGCCGATCGCGCCGGTGCCGGCGATGACGCCGATGATCGGCACCATCGTGGCGAGCGCGAAGCCGCCGAGCAGGTCCGATGCCACCTGGTCGTCGGCTCCGGCGAAGCTGCGTACGGCCGCGGAGATCACGATGAGCAGGACGGGCAGCGCACACAGGATGAGGGCCCGGCGGCGGCCGAGCAGGGCTCGATAGGTGAGCCGGGCGACTGTGGGGTCGTACATCTTGGCCTCCTACGCCGCGACGAGATACGAGAAGACGGACTCGAGGGACTCGTCGGACGGCGAGACCGTGAGCAGCCGGATGCCGTGCTCGCGCGCGACGCGCGGCAGCAGCGCCGTGAACCGGCCGAAGTCGACCGCCTGGATGCGCAACGCGCCCTCGGCCAGGTCCACTTCGATGCCGGACGTCGACGGATCGGCGATCAGCGCGGCGGCCAGTACCCGGTCGTCGCTGGAACGCACCAGGTAGCGGTGCGGGCGGTCGGTCATCAGGCGCCGGATGCGGCGGAAGTCGCCGCTGGCCGCGTGCCGTCCGGCGACGATCACCTCGATGTGGGCGGCGAGCTGTTCGACCTCTTCGAGGATGTGGGACGAGAACAGCACCGTGCGGCCCTCGTCGCCCATGCGGCGCAGCAGGTCCATGAGCTGCATGCGCTGACGCGGGTCCATGCCGTTGAAGGGCTCGTCGAGCAGCAGCAGGGAGGGGTCGTGGACGAGCGCGGAGGCCATCTTCACGCGCTGCCGCATGCCCTTGGAGTACGTCGAGATCTTACGGTCCTGCGCGTACTCCATCTCGACCGTGGCGAGCGCCCGCTGGGCGGCCTTCGCTCCGAGGCCGTGCAACTCGGCGTTGGCGACGACGAATTCCTGGCCCGTGAGGAAGTCGTACATCGCCTCGCGCTCCGGGACGATGCCGATGTGCTTGTAGATCTGTTCGTTGCGCCAGACCTGCCGGCCGTCGAGGGTGACGGTGCCGGTGGAGGGGGCGAGGAAGCCGCCCATCATGTTGATGAGGGTGGACTTCCCGGCGCCGTTCGGGCCGAGCAGGCCGGTGACGCCGGGGCCGATCGTCATCGTGATGTCGTTGACCGCCACCACGTTGCCGAACCAGCGCGAGACATGGTCGATGTTGAGCGTGGTCACAGCCCGACCTTTCGGTAGCGGCGCATCAGGAGGCCGTAGGAGCCCGCGATGAGCCCGAGGACGACGACGAGGTAGACGACTCCCTGCCCGGTCGAAGGGCCCTGACTTCCGGGGAAGGCGGAGGTGGCGCCGAGGAAGGCCGTCTGCACCCCGTCGATGAGCGTGATGGGAGAGAAGAGGCCGAGCCAGGGCACGGCCGAGGAGCTGGACTGCTCGAAGGCAATGGCCTGGACGGTCGACACGGCTCCGTAGGAGATGGTCAGCGCCGCGATGACGGCCGCGATGCCGAAGCCGCGGCGCGGGGTGACCGACGAGATGACCAGGCCGATCCCGGCGAAGAGAAGCGACAGCAGCGCCACGGAGACCAGCCCCTGTCCGAAGCCCTTCGTCTGGTCGACGAAGTCGAGCTTCGCCAGAAGCGCCCCTACGTAGAGCACGATCAGCGGCGCGGTCGTCAGGACGAACAGCGCCGAGGCCAGCGCCGCGTACTTGGCGCGTACGTAGTCGACGGTCTCGATGGGGCGTGAGAAGTACAGCGGCACGGTCTTGAAGCGCAGGTCGCGCGAGACGGACTGCGGTCCCTGGGAGGCGACGTACAGGCCGATGACGGCCTGCATGATGACCGCGTAGCGCGTGTAGTCGACCGGCAGGGCCTTCGCCTTGGTGGCGACCGCGACGGCCACCATGATGAGTGCGGGGATGCACATCACCACGAAGAGCAGCATCGGCAGCACCTTGGACTTGACCGAGCGGCCCAGGCCGTAGGAGCCGCGCAGGGACTGCGAGTACAGCGAGCGGCGTGCGTAGGCGCGGCCCAGGCGCGGGCCGTCGTAGTGGCGGTAGCCGATGTCGTGGATCCGGGTCTGCTCACCGCGGGGGGTGAGGGACTGCTCAACTGCCATGGCCCACTGCCTCCTTCCGTACGCCCTGCACGTCCGTCCCGTCCGTCTGTTCCTGGCGGAAGACCTCCGCGATGTGGTGGCGGCGCTGCTCCATGCGGATCAGGCCGAGGCCGAGGTCGGCGACGACGTCGCGGACGAGGTCGTAGGTCTCCTCGCCCTCGGCGGTCAGCAGCAGGATGTGGCCGGCGCCCGGCAGCCCGCTGCCGTCGTGGGTCTCGACCCCGCGCGCGTGGAGCGCCTCGCGGACCGCGCTGGTGCCGTCCGGGTGCTCGTCGGTGTCGGTGACCTCGATGGCGAGGGTCGTCGTGGTCTGGGTGAAGTCCGTGGTGGAGCTGGACCGCAGCAGCTTGCCGCCGTCCACGACCACGACGTGGTCGCAGGTGCGCTCCAGCTCGCCCAGCAGGTGCGAGGTGACCAGGACCGAGATCCCGAACTCGGTGTGGATACGACGGATCAGTCCGAGCATCTCGTCGCGGCCGACCGGGTCGAGGCCGTTGGTCGGCTCGTCGAGGAAGACCAGCTGGGGGTCGTGGACGAGGGCCTGCGCGAGCTTGACGCGCTGCTTCATGCCCGTCGAGTAGCCACCGATGGGACGGTAGCGCTCCTCGTACAGTCCGACGTGGCGCAGGGTGTCCGCGGTGCGCTCGCGGGCCGCGGCCGGCGGGAGCCCGGACATGCGCGCCATGTGGACGACGAACTCGGTGGCCGAGACGTCGGGGGGCAGGCAGTCGTGCTCGGGCATGTACCCGACCCGCTCGCGGATGGCGCCGCCTTGGGTGGCGACATCGAGTCCGAGGACTTCGGCGCGGCCCTCGGTGGCGGGGGAGAGACCCAGCAGGATCTTGATCAGTGTGGACTTGCCGGCTCCGTTGGCTCCGACGAGTCCGGTCACACCGGGTCCGACGTCCACGGAGAGCCGGTCAAGAGCGGTCACCCGTGGGTACCGCTTGCTCAGGCTTTCGGTCGCGATCACAGTCACGTTGTCGAACGTAGTGGCGCACACCACAGCGGTCGTCAACCCACGGAGCTGTATCCGCGTCCGACTCCAGTCGTACGGGCCCGTAGGGGTCCGCCTGAAGTCGAACAACCGGCGGGGGTTTGTCCACATCGGACCGGTTGTCCACAGGTGCCGCGCAAGTCTATTGACGCAGCCTCTAACAACTGTCACATTCGCCAGTGTCACGTTACGGACACGTACCGTGCGGCGCTGGACGAAGGAGAAGTGACTCTCGTGACTCTCGAAGGCGCGCGCGAGCGCCGGGTGCGGACGGGTGGGATCGAGCTGTGCGTCGCCGAGCTGGGCGATCCGGCGAAGCCCACGGTGGTGCTCGTGCACGGCTATCCGGACTCCAAGGAGGTGTGGTCCGAGGTCGCCACCCGCCTGGCTGAGCATTTCCACGTGGTGCTGTACGACGTCCGTGGCCACGGCGGATCGACGGCCCCGCAGCCACTGCGGGGCGGGTTCACCCTGGAGAAGCTGACCGACGACTTCCTGGCCGTCGTCGACGCGGTGAGCCCCGACCGCCCGGTGCACCTGGTGGGGCACGACTGGGGTTCGGTGCAGTCCTGGGAGTTCGTCACGGTCGCGCGCACCCAGGGCCGGATCGCCTCCTTCACCTCCATGTCCGGGCCGTCCCTCGACCACTTCGGCCACTGGATCAAGCGGCGTGTACGGCGGCCCACCCCGCGCAGGGTCGGCCAGCTCCTCGGCCAGGGCGCCAAGTCCTGGTACGTGTACCTGCTGCACACGCCCGTGCTGCCGGAGCTCGCCTGGCGCGGCCCCCTCGGCAAGCAGTGGCCGAAGATCCTGCGGCGGGTCGAGAAGGTGCCCGCGGGCGACTATCCGACCTCCTCGCTGCCGACGGACGCGGCGCACGGCGCATGGCTGTACCGCGACAACGTACGGGCCCGGCTGAGCAGGCCACGCACGGACGCCTACGCGCACGCGCCCGTGCAGCTCGTCACGCCCCTGGGGGACGGGTTCCTCTCCGAGCGGCTCTACGACGACCTGGAGGAGTGGGCCCCGCAGCTGGTGCGTCGCACCCTCCCGGACAAGCACTGGATCCCGCGTACGCGGCCCGACCAACTGGCGTCCTGGATCACGGACTTCGTGCAGGCCAACGAGGACGGCGTGCCGGTGCGGGACACCATCGCCTCGGGCAGGTACGCCGACCGGTTCGGCGGGCAGCTCGTGCTGGTCACCGGCGCGGGCAGCGGCATCGGGCGGGCCACCGCCCTGGCGTTCGCCGAGGCCGGCGCGCGCGTGGTGGCCGTCGACCGGGACGCGGAGGGCGCGGCGCGCACGGCGGAGATGTCCCGGCTGATCGGCTCCCCCGAGGCGTGGGCCGAGACGGTCGACGTCTCCGACGAGCAGGCCATGGAGAAGCTCGCCGAAAGGGTCGCCGGCGAGTACGGCGTGGTGGACGTGCTGGTGAACAACGCCGGGATCGGACTGTCCGGGTCCTTCTTCGACACGACTCCGGAGGACTGGAAGAAGGTTCTCGACGTCAACCTGTGGGGCGTGATCCACGGCTGCCGGCTCTTCGGCAGGCAGATGGCCGAGCGTGGGCAGGGCGGCCACATCGTCAACACCGCGTCGGCGGCGGCGTACCTGCCCTCGAAGGCGCTGCCCGCCTACAGCACCTCGAAGGCGGCCGTGCTGATGCTCAGCGAGTGCCTGCGCGCGGAGTTGGCCGGGCAGGGCATCGGCGTCTCGGCGATCTGCCCGGGTTTCGTGAACACGAACATCACCTCGACCGCGCACTTCGCCGGGGTGGACGCGAGCGAGGAGAAGCGCCGACAGAAGAAGTCGGCGCGGCTGTACGGGCTGCGCAACTACCCGCCGGAGAAGGTGGCCGACGCGATCCTGCGCGCGGTCGTCCGCAACCAGGCGGTCGTGCCCGTCACCCCCGAGGCGCGCGGTGGCCGCCTGATGTCCCGGCTGGCGCCGAGGGCGCTGCGCGCGATCGCGCGGATGGAGCCACCGCTGTGAGGTTCGTGGCCGCCCGCAACAGGGGCGCGGGAAAGGGCCTGTTGCCCACTCTGGAGGAGCTCGGCACGGCCATGTCCCGCTGTCCGCGGCGGTCGTACCATCCCTCGCAGGAGGGCTCGCCGCGCGGGGCCGTCGCGTAGTACCCAGGGGGTCGGGAGGCAGGCAGCGTGAACGACGAGCCGGTCCGGGTCGCGTACCGCATCGAGGATCTGTCGCATCACAGCGGCGCCACGGTCCGGACGATCCGCGCCTACCAGGACCGCGGGCTGCTCCCCCGCCCCGAGCGGCGCGGTCGCGCCAACGTGTACGCGGACGCGCATCTGGCCCGGCTGCGGCAGATCGCCGACCTCCTGGACCGTGGTTACACCCTGGCCTCCATCAAGGAACTCCTGGAGGCCTGGGACGCGGGCCGGGGGCTGGGCGGGATCCTCGGGCTGGTCGCGGAGGTCGACGGACCGTGGAGCGACGAGGAGGCCGTGCGCATGTCGCGGGCCGAGCTGGACGAGCGGTTCGGCGGCCGTCCGGACGACGCGGCGGTGGCGGAGGCGGTGGAGCTCGGAGTGCTGGAGCGCGTCCCCGGCGCGGGTGAGGTGTATCTGGTCCCGAGCCCCCAAGAGCTGGCTGTGGCGGTGGAGTTGTACGCGGCGGGCGTTCCGCTGTCCGCGATCTCGGGCCATCTGCGGGAGTTGAGGGGCAAGGTCGAGCACATCGCCGCGCGTTTCCTGGAGTTCACGACCGAGCACGTCTTCGCGCGCTATCTCGGTGAGCATCCGCCGAGCGACGCGGAAGCGGCCGAGGCGGCCTCCCTGGTACGCCGGCTGCGACCGCTCGCGCAGCAGACGGTGGACGCGGAACTGGCCCGCGCCATGCGGCTGTTCGCGACCCGACACCTGCGTGAACGTCTTGGGGCGGGACCGTCCCAGGACCCTGGGGACGAGACGCGTTCCGTCCAGCTCCCGCTCGCCACAATGCGGGCCGTGGAGACCCTGGTTGGGTCCGCGCAGGTGGCGGCCTTCGTCGCGGCGGCCGTGGAACGGGAGGTCCAGGCAAGGACGTTGGACCATCTCACCTCAAATTACAACAATCACAATGTTATTGGCGAAACGCCGTAAATCTTCTGCGTGTTGTCCACAGATTCGTCAATTCACCTGTGGATAACCGGACTTGCTTGTGGATCAAACCTCCGAACCAAAATCAAATGCGTGATCCGTCTCTCGCCAGGCACGCTGGCAGGATGAACGAACCGATGGATGAAAGACGCACCGTGAAGGTGTCGAAGTACCTCTCGAAGCATCTGCGGCATCAGCCCGAGCGGATCGGGCTCACGCTCGGCGAGGGAGGCTGGGTCGAGATCGACACGTTGATCGCGGCAGCGGCGGAGCACGGCTTCCGGATCACCCGCGAGGAGCTCGACCATGTGGTGGCCACGAACGACAAGCGGCGCTTCGCCGTGGAGGGCACCCGCATCCGCGCCAGCCAGGGCCACTCCGTCGAGGTCGACCTCGGACTGCCCCCGGCGACTCCGCCGGAGTACCTGTACCACGGGACCGTGGCTCGCAATCTGGACGCGATCCGGGCCGAGGGCCTGCGGCCCATGAACCGGCACGACGTGCATCTCTCGCCCGACCGCGACACCGCCACCCGCGTCGGTGCCCGCCGCGGCCGGCCCGTCGTGCTCGGCGTGGACGCCGCCGCCATGCACCGCGACGGCCATGTCTTCCGGGTCAGCGCGAACGGGGTGTGGCTCACCGAGGCCGTACCCCCGAAGTACCTGCGCTTCCCCGGCCCGCACTGATCGGCCGCCGACCGGCGGGCCGAGGGGCGCCGGTGGAGCGATCACGCGGTGGCCACGACCACCCCGCGGCTCCGCTTACGCTCGATGCATGAGTCTGCGTCTGAGCACTGTGATCCTGCCGTACCTCCGCTGGCACGAGGGCGGGCGTGCCGCCTGGCAGCGTGCGGAGCAGCTCGGCTTCCACACCGCGTTCACGTACGACCACCTGGCGTGGCGGACCTTCCGGGACGGCCCCTGGTACGGCGCCGTGCCCACGCTCACCGCCGCGGCCGCCGCCACCGACCGGCTCCGCCTGGGCACGCTGGTGACCTCGCCGAACTTCCGGCACCCGGTGACCCTCGCCAAGGAGCTGATCTCCCTCGACGACATCTCGAACGGCCGGATCACCCTGGGCATCGGCGCGGGCGGCAACGGATTCGACGCCACGACGCTTCTGAAGAGCGGCCAGGAGCCCTGGACCCCGCGCGAGCGCGCCGACCGCTTCGGCGAGTTCGTGCCGCTGCTCGACCGCCTCCTCACCGAGGACTCGGTCTCCTACGACGGCGACTTCTACGCGGCACACGAGGCGCGCAACATCCCGGGCTGTGTCCAGCGGCCCCGACTGCCCTTCGCGGTGGCCGCCACCGGCCCGCGCGGCATGAAGCTCGCCGCCCGCCACGGACAGGCCTGGGTGACCACCGGCGACCCCAAGTTGTACGAAACGGGCACCCCTGAACAGTCGGTTCAGGCCATTCACGGACAGGTGGAGAAGCTGGCCGCCGCCTGTGCCGCGGTCGGCCGTGACGCGTCCGAACTCGACAAGATCCTGCTCACCGGCTTCACCCCGGACCGTGGCCGTCCGCTGGAGTCCCTCGACGCGTTCGTCGACTTCGCGGGCCGGCACGCGGAGCTGGGCTTCACCGACATCGTGATCCACTGGCCCATCCCCGACTCGGACTTCGCCGCGGACGAGAAGGTCTTCGAGCGCATCGCCATGGAGGCCCCGGCGCAGCTGGCCTGACGGCCAGATCCATGGCGGAAGGCGACAACGGGGTGTAACGGCACTGGTGAGAGCGGTAACCACTCACCTGTGCGGGCTCCCGCACGGCCGTGCGGGCATATGCGCGAGAATGGCCCGGTGACCTCAGCGACCCGACAGCCAGAGACCCCGGCAGCCGCCCTTCCGCCGCGCCTGATCGCCACGGACCTCGACGGCACCCTCCTGCGCGACGACAAGTCCGTGTCCGAGCGCACGGTCGCCGCCCTCGCCGCCGCCGAGGAGGCCGGCATCGAGGTCTTCTTCGTGACCGGCCGCCCGGCCCGCTGGATGGACGTCGTCAGCGACCACGTCCACGGCCACGGCCTGGCGATCTGCGGCAACGGCGCCGCCGTCGTCGACCTGCACGGCGGCCCCGGCGCCCACCGGTTCGTCAAGGTCCGGGAGCTGGCGCGGGAGAACGCGCTCGACGCCGTACGACTGCTGCGGGAGGCCGCGCCGGGCACCGTGTTCGCCGTCGAGCAGACGTACGGCTTCTACCAGGAGCCCGCGTACCCCAAGCTGCACATGGAGATCCCCGACAACCTCGCGCCCGCCGAGCGGCTCCTGGCCCCGGACGCCCCCGGCGCCGGCGAGCCGGTGCTCAAGATCCTCGCCTTCCACCACGAGCTCGACCCCGACGCCTTCCTCACCGTGGCCCGTCGTGCCGTCGGCGACCGCGCCACCATCACCCGCTCCAGCCCCAGCGCCCTGCTGGAGATCAGCGGCCCCGGCGTCTCCAAGGCCAGCACGCTCGAACTGTGCTGCGCCGAGCGCGGTATCTCCCCCGAGGAGGTCGTCGCCTTCGGGGACATGCCGAACGACGTCGAGATGCTGACCTGGGCGGGCACGTCGTACGCGATGGGCAACGCGCACCCCACCGTGATCGCCGCGGCCTCCGGTCGCACGGTCGCCAACAACGAGGACGGGGTGGCGGTCGTCATCGAGAAGATCCTCGCCGAGCGGCTGTAGGGGCGGCTGGGCAGGTAGCAGCGGCTGGGCAGGACCGGCGGTTTCCACAACGGCCCGGGGCTCCAAAGCGGTGCCGCGCCCGGGGTCCAAACCGGTTCCGTCCTCGGGTCTCTAAAGCGGTTCCCCCTGCGGAACATGCGGCGCCTGCCACACCACCGTCGTACCGCCGCCGTCGGCTCCGGGCCCCGGTCCGTACCAGCTGTCGCCGCCCAGCGACTCGGCGCGCCGCCCGAGGTTGCGCAGGCCGCTGCGCCGGCCGCCCTCGGGGATGCCGACGCCGTCGTCCTCGACGGTCAGCCGGACACCCTGCCGACCGTCCGGCAGGACGACGGTCGCGTCGACGACGACGTCGATGCGGGAGGCCCCGGCATGCCGGAAGGCGTTGGAGAGTGTCTCACGCAGGGCCGCGATGAGGTTCTTGCCCGTGAGTTCACCGACCGCCGAGTCGACCGGCCCGACAAAACGGTGCGTGGGCTTGAAGCCGAGCGGCACGGCGGCCATGTTGATCTCCCGCAGCACCCGGGTGCGCAGCCCGGACGGAACTTCGGCAGGTCCCTGTTGGAGCGCGAAGACGGCGGTGCGGATCTCCTGGATGGTGACGTCGAGTTCGTCGACCGCCCTTTCGACGCCCTGCCGCACCTCGGGCACGGCCGAGTTCCGCTGTGCGCTCTCCAACATCATCCCGGTGGCGAACAGCCGCTGGATGACGAGGTCGTGCAGGTCACGGGCGATCCGGTCACGGTCCTCGTAGACCGCGAGCCGCTCCCGGTCGCGCTGTGCCTCGGCCATGATCAGCGCGAGCGCGGCCTGCGAGGCGAAGTGCGCGGCGAGGGTGCGCTCGTTCTCGGTGAAAGGTCGCCCGCCCCGTTCCCGGGGAGTGACGAGGGCTCCCAGGAGACGGCAGTCGCTCTGCAGGGGAAGCATCATCGTCGGCCCGTACTCGCGGGCGAAGTCGGTGACCATGCGCGGGTCGGTGGCCGCGTCGTCGAGGAACACGGCCTCTCCGTCGAGGAGTTCGGCGACCAGTTCGCTCTCCGGCGGGACGACGGCTCCCAGCACCTTGGAGGGGCGGTCCTTGGCGACCGCGCTGATCTCCAGACCGCCCTCCGCGGCGGGCAGCAGCACGATCCCGGCCACCGATCCGGAGAGCCTGCGGGCCTGTTCCGCGACGACCTGGAGCGCGTCCTCGGGGTCGTCGGCCGACAGGAGTGCCCGGGTCACGGCCACCGAGCCGTCGATCCACCGTTCGCGCTGCTGGGCGGCCTCGTACAGCCGGGCGTTGCCGATCGCGATACCCGCCTCCGCGGCCAGCACGCGGACCATGCTGAGGTCGTCGTCGGTGAACGGGCCACCGCCACGCTTCTCGGCCAGGTACAGATTCCCGAAGATCTCCCCCTGCACCCGGATCGGAACCCCCAGGAAGCTGCGCATCGCCGGATGGTGCTCGGGAAATCCGCACGCGCGCGTGTCCTCGTCCAACCGCGCGAGCCGTACCGGCGCCGGGTCGTGGATGAGCGCCCCGAGCAGCCCCTTGTGTCCGTCGGGCAACTGCCCGATCCGCCGGGCGGTCTCCTCGTCGACGCCGTGGAAGACGAAGTCCGCGAGTCCCTCGCCGTCTTCCGCCACGACCCCGATGGCGGCGTAGCACGCGTCCGCCAGCTCGGCCGCCTTCTCGCAGATCCGGTCCAGCGTCGCGTGCAGCTCCAGCCCCGACCCGATCGACCGCACCGCCTCCAGCAGCCGCGGCACGTCCGGGCCGCCGTCCGGACGAGGGGAGGCGGGGACCACTGACATGCCTCGAGAGTAGTTAGTCCCCTTTGGTGCGGAAAGTCGGATCGTTGCCCGGGGAGCCGCTAGCGCGCCGCCGCCCCGGCCAGCAGATCCCCCGCCGCCTCCCGCTCCAGCATCTCCCGCAACGGCCCCTCCGCCACCGACAGCTCCGCGTACGCACCCCGCTGCGCCACCCGTCCCGCCGCCAGCACGATCACCTCGTCCACCGCCGCGAGACCGGCCAGCCGATGGGTGATCAGCAGCGTCGTACGGCCCTCGGTCGCGGCCAGCAGGTCCGCGGTGAGCGCGTCGGCCGTCGGCAGGTCGAGGTGTTCCGCGGGCTCGTCGAGGACGAGCACGGGGAAGTCGGCCAGCAGCGCGCGAGCGAGCGCCAACCGCTGGCGCTGACCACCGGACAGCCGCGCCCCGTGCTCACCGATGAGCGTGTCGAGTCCGTCGGGCAGTCCGTCCGCCCACTCCAGGAGCCGGGCCCGCGCGAGCGCGTCGCGCAGCTCGGCCTCGGTGGCGTTCTTCCGGGCCAGCAGGAGGTTCTCGCGCACCGTGCTGTCGAAGAGGTGCGCGTCCTGGGCGCAGAGCCCGACCAGTCGGCGCACGTCGTCCCCGTCCATCCCGTACGCGTTGGTGCCGCCCAGCGTGTACGTCCCCGCCTCCGCGTCCAGGAACCGCAGCAGCACCTGTGCGAGCGTGGTCTTGCCGGAGCCGGAGGGGCCGACGACGGCGACCCTGCGGCCCTGTTCGAGGGTCAGGTCGAGGCCGGCGAGCGCGTCACGGTCCTGTCCGGCATGGCGCGCCCTCAGCCCCTGTACACGCAGCGGGAACGGCGACGCGGGCGCCGGCTGCGGGACCTCCGGTTCGCGTACGGGATCGGGGGCGTCCAGCACCTCGTACACACGCTCCGCACTCCTGCGCACCCGCTGCCGGTACTGGACGGCGAGCGGCAGCCCCAGGACGGCCTCGAACGCCGCCAGCGGGGTGAGAACGACCACGGCCATCGCCACGCCGCTCAGTCGCCCGCCGGCGACCGCCTGGGCGCCCACGAGGGCGGTCGCCGCGACGGTCAGTCCGGTCGCCAGCGCGGTGAGCCCGTCGCCGAGCGCGGTCGCGGTGGCGGCCCGGGAGGCGATGCGGGTCAGCACGGTGTCGGCCCGCCGCGCCTCGGCCGTACGGGTGGGCAGCGCGCCCGCGACCGTCAACTCGGCCGTCCCGGTGAGGAGGTCGGTCACCCGGGTCGCCAGGGCGCCACGAGCGGGGGACAGCCGGTGCTCCGCGCGGCGCGCCACGGCGCCGGTCAGAAGCGGGACACCGACCCCGGCCGCCAGCAGCCCGGCGGCCAGGGCGGCCCCGGCCTCGGGGAGCAGCCAGGCGGTGAAGCCGACGGAGGCGGCGGACACGAGGAGCGCCGCCCCGGCCGGCAGCAGCCACCGCAGCCAGTAGTCCTGCAAGGCGTCCACATCGGCCACGAGCCGCGACAGCAGGTCGCCCCGCCGGGCCGTGCGCAGTCCGGCGGGGGCCAGGCGCTCAAGGCGTCGGTAGACGGCGACGCGGGTGTCGGCCAGCATCCGCAGCACCGCGTCGTGCGACACGAGCCGCTCCGCGTACCGGAAGACGGCCCGGCCGATCCCGAACGCCCGCGTGGCGGTCACGGCCAGCATCAGGTACATCACCGGCGGCTGCTGCGACGCCCGCGAGATCAGCCACCCGGAGGTGGCCATCAGCCCGACGGTACTTCCGAGGGCGAGGCTCCCGAGGAGAAGGGCGAGCGCGAAACGACCGCTCCGGGGGCCGGCCGTCGCACGGACCCGGGCGAGCACACCTCCGCGTCGCGAAGGGGCCGCGTGGGCCTCTTCCGTAGCGGCCGCGGGCACGCCCTCCGGCTCGACCGCCGGGAGCTCCTTCGCGCCCTCGCCGTGGACGGAACCGGTCGCGACGACCGACGCCGCGGCCTCGAGCCGCACCACCCGGTCGGCCACCTCCAGCAGCGCGGGCCGGTGCACGACCAGCAGCACCGTCCGGCCGACGGCGAGCCTGCGCACCGCCGCCACGACCTCCGCCTCCGTCGCCCCGTCCAGCGAAGCCGTCGGCTCGTCGAGCAGCAGCACGGGCCGGTCCGCGAGAAACGCCCGGGCCAGCGCGAGACGTTGGCGCTGCCCGGCGGAGAGTCCGCTGCCGTCCTCGCCGAGGACCGTCCCGACCCCGTCGGGCAGGGCGTCCACGAACTCCAGCGCCCCCGCGTCGGCCAGCGCCCGCCGCACCGCCGCGTCGTCGGCGTCCAACCGGGCGAGCCGTACGTTCTCGGCGATCGAGCCGGCGTAGAGGTGCGGGCGCTGAGGCACCCATGCCACCCGAGACCGCCATTCCTCCGCATCGGCCTCGGCGAGATCGACTCCTCCGATCCGCACCCGCCCCGCGACGGGCTCCACAAACCCCAGCAGCACGTTCAGCAGCGTCGACTTGCCCACACCGCTCGGTCCGACGACGGCCACCGTCTCACCGGGCTCGACCGTGAAGGAGACATCGGAGACCGCGTCCCCGGAGCGTCCCGGATACCGGACCGTCACTCCCTCGAAGCCGATCTCCCCCTCCGGCGCGACGAGCGAACCGGTGGTCGGCACCGGGGTCTCCAGCACCGAGAAGATCTCCTCCGCCGCCGCGAGCCCCTCGGCTGCGGCGTGGTACTGCGCCCCCACCTGCCGCAGTGGCAGATACGCCTCGGGAGCGAGGACGAGGATGACGAGCCCGACGTACAGATCCATGTCGCCGTGGACGAGCCGCATCCCGATGGTCACCGCGACCAGGGCGACCGAGATCGTGGCGAGCAGCTCCAGCGCGAAGGACGAGAGGAAGGCGATCCGCAGCGTCCGCATGGTCGCCTGGCGGTACTCGCCGGTGATCCGCCGGATCGACTCGGCCTGCGCCTTGGCCCGCCCGAAGACCTTGAGCGTGGGCAGACCTGCGACCACATCCAGGAAGTGCCCCGAGAGCCGGGACAGCAGTCGCCACTGACGGTCCATCTGGGACCGGGTGGCCCAGCCGATCAGCGCCATGAAGACGGGGATGAGCGGCAGGGTCACGACGATGATCGCCGCCGACACCCAGTCCTCGGTGACGATCCGCGCGAGCACCGCCACGGGCACCACGACCGCGAGTCCCAACTGGGGGAGATAGCGCGAGAAGTAGTCGTCGAGCGCGTCCACTCCCCGCGTGGCGAGGGCGACCAGCGACCCGGTCCGCTGCCCGCTCAGCCACCCGGGACCGAGCGCGGCGGCCCGCTCCAGCAACCGCCCCCGCAACTCCGACTTGACCGCCGCGCTCGCCCGGTGCGCGGCGAGTTCGGTGAGCCAGGAGACAACCGCTCGCCCGATGGCGACCGCGACCAGCAGGACCAGGGGCGTCCGGAGCTCGGAAGCCGAGTGACCGTGCTGGAAAGCACCCACGACCACTTCGGCGATGAGCATCGCTTGGGCAATGACCAGCGCCGCTCCGGCCGCGCCCAGCCCCACGACCGCCATGAGGAAGAAGCGAGTGGCGCGGGCGTACCGCAGCAGACGCGGATCGATTGGTTTCACGTGAAACACACCCTTGGCTCATCCGGCATGTTTCACGTGAAACATGCCCTTGGGTCGGACTTGGTCCATGAGGTCGGATTCAGCCCATAAGGCCGGGGTCAGTGCGCAACATCCGCGGCGATGTGATGCGTACCGATCCTCTTGCGGAACACCCAGTACGTCCACGACTGGTAGAGCAGAACCATCGGTGTGGCGATTCCCGCGCACCAGGTCATGATCCTCAGGGTGTAAGGAGACGACGAGGCGTTGCTGACCGTCAGGCTCCAGTCCGGGTTGAGCGAGGACGGCATGACGTTCGGGAAGAGCGTCAGGAAGAGCATCGCGACGGCCGCCACGATGGTGAGCCCCGACAGCGCGAACGCCCAGCCCTCGCGCCCCGTCTGGGCCACCGCGATCGCGGCGACGAGGGCGACCACGGCCACGATCAACGCGACCAGGGACTTCGCGTCGCCGTTGTCGGCCTGGGTCCAGATCAGGAAGACGAGTGCCACCACGGCGGCCACCAGCCCGACCCCGAGCGAGAGCTTGCGCGCCCGCTCCCGTATGTCCCCGACGGTCTTGAGCCCCACGAACACGATCCCGTGGAAGGTGAACAACGTCAGCGTGACCAGACCGCCCAGGAGCGCGTACGGGTTGAGCAGGTCACCGAAGTTGCCCACGTACTCGAAGTTCTTGTCGATCTTCACTCCGTGCACGATGTTGCCGAAGGCCACGCCCCACATGAACGCGGGGACGAGCGAGGTCCAGAAGATCGCCGCCTCCCAGTTGCGCTGCCAGTTCTCCTCGGGCCGCTTCACCCGGTACTCGAAGGCGACTCCGCGCACGATCAGGCAGACGAGGATGAGCAGCAGCGGCAGATAGAAGCCGGAGAAGAGCGTGGCGTACCACTCCGGGAAGGCGGCGAAGGTCGCGCCGCCCGCCGAGAGCAGCCAGACCTCGTTGCCGTCCCAGACGGGTCCGATGGTGTTGATGAGGACCCGCTTCTCGGTGCGGTCGCGGGCCAGCAGCTTGGTGAGGACGCCGACCCCGAAGTCGAAGCCCTCCAGGAAGAAGTAGCCGGTCCACAGGACCGCGATGATGACGAACCAGACGTCGTGGAGTTCCATGACTCAGCAGCTCCCTGGGCCTAGTAGGAGAAGGCCATCGGCTTGTCGGCGTCATGGGGGTCGCCGCCGATCTTGGTGGGCGGGTTGAGGTCGGCCTCGGTGAGCTCCGGCGGACCCTGCTTCACGTACTTGAGCATCAGCTTCACCTCGATGACGGCGAGGATCGCGTAGATGAGGGTGAACACGATCAGCGAGGTCAGCACCTCCGCCTGGGAGACCCCGGGCGAGACCGCGTCCCTGGTCCTCAACAGGCCGTACACCACCCAGGGCTGACGCCCCGTCTCGGTGAAGATCCAGCCCCAGGAGATGCCGATGAGCGGGAAGATCAACGTCCACTGGGACAGCCGCCACCACCAGATGCCGAGCTTCGGCGTCAGCTCCATGTTCTTGGTGAGCATGAGCTTCGGGACGTCCTCGTCCCCGGTGCGGTGTTCCGGCGCCAGCCAGAACTTCCGCCTGGTCAGCCAGAGGCCGGCGGTGCACAGGGCCATCGAGACCCCACCGAAGCCGATCATCCAGCGGTACGCCCAGTAGGCGGTGGGGATGTTGGGCCGGTAGTCACCGGGCCCGAACTTCTCCTGTTCGGACTTGTTGATGTCGTTGATGCCGGGGATCTTGGCGTTGAAGTCGTTCTTGGCGAGGAAGGAGAGTATCCCCGGGATCTCGATGGCGACGGTGTTGTGCCCCTTGGCGACATCGCCGTACGCGAAGAGGGAGAAGGGCGCGGGCTGCTGCGAGTCCCACAGGGCTTCGGCGGCCGACATCTTCATCGGCTGCTGCTCGTACATCACCTTGCCGAGGGTGTCGGCGCTGACGACGGTGAGGAGCGTGCCGACCAGCGCGGTGACCAGGCCGAGCCGCAGCGACATCCGCATGGTGCGGACATGCCGCTTCTTGCGCAGGTGGAAGACGGCGATGCCGGTCATGAAGGCGCCGCCGACCAGGATGGACGCGCTGATCACATGCCAGAAGTTGACGAGCGCCGTCTCCTGGAAGAGCACCTTGGGGAAGTCGGTCAGCTCGGCGCGCATCGTGCCGTCCGCCTTCTTGACCAGCCGGTAGCCGACCGGATGCTGCATGAAGGAGTTGGCCGCCATGATGAAGTAGGCCGACAGGATCGTGCCGATGGAGACCACCCAGATACAGGCGAGGTGCACCTTCTTCGGCAGCTTGTCCCAGCCGAAGATCCACAGCCCGATGAAGGTGGACTCGAAGAAGAAGGCGATCAGGGCCTCGAAGGCAAGCGGGGCACCGAACACGTCACCGACGAAGCGCGAGTAGTCGGACCAGTTCATGCCGAACTGGAACTCCTGCACGATGCCGGTCACGACACCCATGGCGATGTTGATCAGGAACAGCTTTCCCCAGAACTTGGTCGCCCTGAGGTAGTGCTCCTTGCCCGTCCGCACCCAGGCGGTCTCCAGAATCGCCGTGAGAGCGGCGAGCGAGATCGTCAGCGGGACGAAAAGGAAGTGGTAGACGGTGGTGATGCCGAACTGCCACCGAGCCAGAGTCTCCGGTGCCAAAGCCAGTTCCACGTCGTCAGTCTCCTTACGCCGCCGTGGTTACAGCGGCAGTTTGCCCCTTTTGCTACATACATCACGGGACAACCGGGACACGCTTGTGAACGCGTTCACATTCACAAGCAATTATGACGCACCGGTTTTCGACCCTCGAAGGGGGGTCCCCCTTTGCGTCAACCCCTCGGAAGGTCTCGAACACACCAAGGTGTCCTCCGGACCACACCACGGTGTCCTCCGGACCACACCACGGTGTCCTCCGGACCGACGACGACAACCCCGCTGCTCCGGCGCCGCGAGGCACGGAAGCAACGGGGTTGTCAGCGGGGATGCGACGTCGGAGGGGATGTGACGTCAGAGCTGCTCGCGGAACCCCTCGGTCGCCTTGAGGAAGATGTCGTTCGCCTCGGTCTCGCCGATCGTCACGCGCACCCCTTCCCCGGCGAAGGGCCGCACGACGACCCCGGCCTGCTCGCAGTGGGCGGCGAACTCGAGCGTGCGCTCCCCCAGCCTGAGCCACACGAAGTTGGCCTGCGTCTCGGGCACCGTCCAGCCCTGCCCGCGCAACGCCTCGACCACGCGGTTGCGCTCGCACACCAGCGCGCCGACCCGGCCGAGCAGTTCGTCCTCGGCGCGCAGCGAGGCGACCGCCGCGTCCTGCGCGAGCTGGCTCACGCCGAAGGGCACCGCCGTCTTGCGCAGCGCCGCGGCCACCGGCTCGTGCGCGATCGCGAAACCGACCCTCAGGCCCGCGAGCCCGTACGCCTTGGAGAAGGTGCGCAGAACACAGACATTGGGACGGTCACGGTAGATCGAAACGCCGTCCGGCACCTCGACGTCCCGGATGAACTCGCGGTACGCCTCGTCCAGGACCACCAGGACATCGCCAGGCACCCGGTCGAGGAATCGCTCCAGCTCGGCCCGGCGCACCACAGTGCCGGTCGGGTTGTTCGGGTTGCAGACGAAAATCAGCCGCGTTCTGTCGGTGATCGCGTCGGCCATGGCGTCCAGGTCGTGCACCTCGTCCGAGGTCAGCGGCACCCGTACCGAGGTCGCCCCGCTGATCTGCGTGATGATCGGGTACGCCTCGAAGGACCGCCAGGCGTAGATCACCTCGTCGCCCGGTCCGCTGGTCGCCTGCAGCAGCTGCTGGGCCACCCCGACCGAACCGGTGCCGGTCGCCAGGTGCGAGAGGGGGACCCCGAAGCGGTCCGACAGCTCGCTCATCAGTCCGGTGCACGCCATGTCCGGGTAGCGGTTGAACGTACCGGCCGCGGCGGTCACGCTCTCCATCACCCCGGGCAGCGGCGGGTAGGGGTTCTCGTTGGAGGACAGCTTGTACGCCACCGCGCCGGCCGCGGCGGGCTTGCCCGGCTTGTAGGTGGGGATACCCTCCAGCTCGGCACGCAGCTTGGGGCTCGTCTCGCTCACCGCAGTCCTCCTCGCGACCACCGCTGGCTCATGACCACCACCGGCTACCAATGCTTCTCACCTTATGAGGATTCGGCGCCGCTGCGAATGGGCCGGGGACAACCATGCGACGCCCCTGGCCCGGGCCGACGACCCGCCGCGTACGCCTTGGTGATCATCGTCATACTCCCCGGCGACCGTCTCCGTGCGAACTCCGCGGTCATCCTCGTACGAAGGCGTACGAATCGGGGGGCGCGTTGCCTTCAAGGCTGTGCGCTGGTGGCTCACGCCGTAGCGCGCATCACCCGTGCAGGTGAGTTGAGACCTCTTCGAAACATGACCCACTTGGCAGGCCCATGCGCGCCGACGCGTCACGTACTGCCATTGGATCGTTTAACTGACTTGGTTTCAAAGGGAGTAGGGAGGTTTCGATCATGCAGAAACGTGCCTGTCAACGCGTGCATATGCGTCCGCACTACCCCACCGCATGAGCCCTACTATCGGCTCGCCATGACAGCAGCAGGGAAGCACCAGGTGAGCCGGGCGGAGACTACCCGCCGAAGCGGTCGACCGGGCCGGGCGGGAATCAGAGACGTCGCCGCGGCCGCAGGCGTCTCGATCACAACCGTCTCCGACGCCCTCAACGGCAAGGGCCGGCTCCCGGACGCCACCCGACGCCACGTCCGCGAAGTCGCCGACCGGCTGGGCTATCGCCCGTCGGCCGCCGCCCGCACCCTCCGTACCGGCAAGTCCGGCCTCATCGGCCTGACCGTGACCACCTACGGGGATGAACCTTTCACCTTCACCGAATTCGCCTACTTCGCCGAGATGGCCAGAGCCGCCACCTCCGCCGCACTCGCCCGCGGCTACGCCCTGGTCATCCTCCCCGCCACCTCACGCCACGACGTCTGGTCCAACGTCGCCCTCGACGGAACCGTCGTCATCGACCCCTCCGACCAGGACCCCGTGGTCAGCGAACTCGTCCGTCAGGGCTTACCCGTCGTCTCCGACGGCCGCCCCGCCGGCACCCTGCCCGTCACCGCCTGGGTCGACAACGACCACGAAGCCGCCGTCCTGGGCATCCTCGACCACCTCGCCGACGCCGGCGCCCGCCGCATCGGCCTCCTCACCGGCACCTCCACCGACACCTATACCCACCTCTCCACCACCGCGTACCTGCACTGGTGCGAGCGGGTCGGACAGGATCCGGTGTACGAGGCCTACCCGGCCCACGACCCGTGTGCGGGCGCCGTCGCCGCGGACCGGCTACTGGCCCGGCCCGACCGCCCCGACGCGGTCTACGGCCTCTTCGACCCCAACGGCACCGATCTGCTGGCCGCTGCCCGGCGCTACGGACTGCGCGTCCCGGACGACCTGCTGCTGGTCTGCTGCAGCGAGTCCACCGTCTACGCCAGCACCGAGCCGCCCATCACCACCCTCTCGCTCAAACCCCGCCGCATCGGCACCGCCGTCGTCCAGCTCCTCATCGACGCCATCGAGGGAGCGGAAACCGACCAACCCGTCGAACAGGTCATACCGACGGAGCTGATCGTGCGTACCTCCTCCGAGCGGCGTCCACCTCGTACGACGGTCAGCCCGCCCCGGTCACCCGAGAAGGGGTAGTCCGGGACCCCGGGGAGGAGTGGCCCGGCGTACGCTGAGGTTGACGTCCGTCATGTCGGCGGCGGGGCATCCACCAGGGAAAGCCCCGCCCAATTCGGGCGAAAACCGTGGTGAACAGGGCTCCTGCTCCGATTCACCACCCCTGGGTCATCACATGGCGCGATCCGCATTCCTATGATGGGCCCACGACACCGCGGGCCGCTGCGACCAGGCAGTCCGATCCGGTGCAGATGCGGCGCGATGGTGGTGGAGGGGTCGATGACTCAGGGGGCCGGTCAGGGACCCGAGGCGGTGCGGACGGAGACGTTGCGCGACTTCCGGGTGCCCGCGTACATCCACGAGACCGGTCCGTACCCGCCGAGCGCAGCTCCCGGCGAGGCGGCCGGAGTCGGCGAGGAGCCCGAGGGCTACACGCCCACCCGGCGCGACCTGCCTGTCATCAACCGGGGCGACACGGTGCAGGTCGTCATGGACCCCGCCGCCGTGGCGGCCCCCCAGCCCGCCGACGGGCCGGGTCCGCTGTACGTCGTGGGCGACGTGCACGGCTACCTCGACCAGCTGGTCGCCGCGCTCCAGGAACAGGGCCTCCTCGACGCCGCGGGCAACTGGTCCGCCGGGACCGCGCGCCTGTGGTTCCTCGGCGACTTCACCGACCGCGGCCCCGACGGCATCGGCGTGATCGACCTCGTGATGCGGCTGTCCGCCGAGGCTGCCGCGGTCGGCGGCTACTGCAAGGCGCTCATGGGCAACCACGAGCTGCTGCTGCTCGGCGCCAAGCGGTTCGGCGACACCCCCGTCAACTCCGGCGCGGGTACCGCCACCTTCCAGGCCGCGTGGCTGCTCAACGGCGGCCAGAAGACCGACATGGACCGCCTCCAGGACCACCACCTGCAGTGGATGGCCCGCCTGGACGCCATGGAGCAGGTCGACGGGCACCTCCTCGTGCACTCCGACACCACCGCCTACCTCGACTACGGCGACTCGATCGAGGCGGTCAACGACACCATCCGCGAAACCCTCACGCGCAACGACGCGGACGAGTGCTGGGACCTCTTCCGGAAGTTCACCAGACGCTTCGCCTTCCGCGACGAAGGCGGTGCCGAGGCGGCGCTGTCCCTGCTGGACACCTACGGCGGCACCCGTGTCGTCCACGGCCACAGCCCCATCCCGTACCTCCTGGGCGAGGTCGGCTCGGAGGACGGCGAGGACGCCGCGGGCCCCGTGGTCGAGGGACCGCATCTCTACGCCGACGGACTGGCCATCGCGATGGACGGCGGAGTGACCATGGCCGGAAAACTGCTGGTCCAGCAACTGCCCCTGGATAGCTGAGGGTTCTTCGGGCAGACGTCCCCCAGGAAGGACAGCGCTGGCCAGGGGGCAATTTCTGGAAACCCCCTGTCACGGCGTGCCGTCACCGCTCTACCATCGGCTTATCCGTAGCAGGCTCCCCTCCGTTTCTGCCCGACGGCTCGTCAGCGTGCGAGCCACCAGCCCTACGGAGCATCGGGGGATGCACATGAACAGCGTTCCGCAGCACCTGCTGAGCGAGGACCGCCAGGAATACGAGCGGATCCTCGATGAGGCGCTGCGCTCCGCCCCACACCGCCCGGAACTCGCCGCTGTCGGCCAGCGGCTCAATGCCGAACAGCTGCGCACGATGGCGCTCAACGCCACCGCACTCATCACGACGGCCGCGGCGACCGAGTACGCGCACTACGTGAAGGTCCGCGAGGAACTGCGCCGCCCGGCGCCGTCCACCCCAACCGTGAGCGAAGGCGCCGGCTCCGCGGAGCCCGGCGCGACCGCGATGGGGCTCGCCGCCACCATGGGCGAGGTCACCGAGACCGCCGGAGCCGGCGCGATCGCCGTCGTCGCGGTGCTCGCGCCCGTCCTCGCCGGAACAGCCGCGGCGATCTTCCTGCTCGTGGGATTCATCCTGAAGGTCCTCACCCCCGAGCTGGCGTTCGCCCAGACCCTGCTGACCACCGGGTGGGTCTTCGGCGCGGTCACGGCGGCCGCGATCCTGGTCGCCGCGGTCGGGCTGCTGCTCACCGCTCTGCGCAACGGCTCGTCCTCGCTCCGGGCCGGAGCGCCCGGCGAGCTCAACGCGGAGGTGGCCCGGGCCAGGGAAGCCTGGCGCGAGGCCCTGCTGGAGCGCGGCATCATGCCGTTCCTCCGGGAGGCCCTCGCCGATCCGGGCTCGGCGGCACTGACCCGTCCGTCACCGACACCGACCACCGGCCGCATGCCGCACCTCGGCTACAACCGGCCGGGGTTCAGCAGCCCCGACGGCGGACCCGCGGCCGGCCCGCGCCCGAGCTTCACCAGCCCGGACTTCACCAGCCCGGACTTCGGGGGGCCCGAGCACCAGCCGGAGTGACACCCGGCGGGCCGACACCGGGGTGACGGGAACGAGGGGCCTGCGCCAATACGGCGCGGGCCCTTTTGCCGCTGCCCACCCCTTCACCCTCACCGGCGCCCGCCCCGCTCGTACGGTCCTGGTGCGCCCCGTCAGATGATGCCGAGCCCCCGGGCCGCCGTCATCCAGGCCGGGAACTGGGAGAGCAGCCGGTCGTACAACTCCGGGTCCGGTACGCCGCTGATGTCGTCCACCGCGAAGAACCCCACGTTGTCGACGCGCCGACCGGGCAACGTGTCGAACCGCTCCAGCACGCCGTAGTTCGACCGCCCCAGGCCCACGAACTGCCAGAAGATCGGCTCCTCCACCGCGGCCCTCAGCTCCTGCTCGATCGCCTTGTTCCGGTAGACACCTCCGTCGGAGAAGAACAACACCAGCGTGGGATCGACAGCCGGATGCTCTCGTACATACGTACGCACCTCGGCGATCGCCTTCTGCTCCTCGTTCTGGATACCGACCGACCGCATGTCCACCTGCCCCGGCAGCAGGCCCTTCCGTGGCTTGTTGCTCCGCCGGAACAGGCTCAGCTCACCGACCCGGACATGGAGCTCCAGCCACTCGGGCAGCTCGCCCAGACTCAGGTCGGGCAGCCGGGCGGCATGGGAGGCGAACGTCCACGCCTGCATCACCCCGTCGTCGTCCAGCTGCGCCGCCACCGCGGCCATCCGCTCCACCACGTCGGCCACGACGCCCTTGGAGTACAGGAGCGACATGGAACCGGAGGCGTCGAGGATCAACACGACGCGCGCCGTGACCCCCTCCGCACCGTGCTTCCGCAGACTGACCGCCACCTGCTCCTTGCGCAACGAGAGCCGCTTGCGCATGTCCACGGGCAACCGTTCCTCGCCCTTGCTGAGACGCGGGGAGGAAGCCGGGGACACTGATGGTGCCGGAGGTGCCGAGGGCGCCGGCGGGGCGCCCGCAGCGGTGGAAGCGGCCGTCCGTGAGCCAGTCGGCGGGAGCGCGGGAGAGACCGCCGGTGTGCCCCCGGGTGAAACCGTCGGCTCCGGCCCGGGCGCACCGGCCCCGTCGGACTCCACGCTGATACCGAAGTCGGTGGCGAGACCGGCCAGCCCGGACGCATAGCCCTGTCCGACCGCCCGGAACTTCCACTGACCTCCCCGCAGATACAGCTCGCCCCCGATGAACGCCGTCTCCGTCGTGGCCTCCATCTCGAAGCGCGCGATCTCCTGCTGGGTCCCGGCATCGAGCAGCCGCAGCGTCAGTCCGGACAGCCCGCCGAAGGTGCCGCCATCGGCCGAGGCGCACAGGACGACCCGCTCGATCTCCGGTTCCAGGGCACGCAGGTCCACCTCGACGGTGTCCGTCGTGGCGGCGCCGTCCCGCTGCTTCCCGAGATGCCGTACGGCGCCGGAGGCGTGCCGCGGCTGGTTGTAGAAGACGAAGTCCCCGTCGTCCCGCACACGTCCGCCCGGGCCGAGCAGCAGCGCCGAGGCATCCGCGTCCGGTGCACCGGCACCTCCTCTCCAGCCGAGCACGGCCCGCACCGCCCCGGCGGCGACGGGAAGGTTGGCGCCCTTGCTCATGGATGTCGATGTCATGGGCCCAGTCTGCCGAGAGAAGCCGGCCCGGGAGCCGTTCGTTGCGCTGGATCTACGCCGCGAACGGCTCCGGGCACGACTGCGCGTGCGTGCGGCTCAGTCCGCGAGCGGCAGATAGACCCGGTTGCCGGCGGCGGCGAACTCCCTGGACTTCTGCAGCATCCCCTCGGCGACCTCTTCGGCCGACGCCCCCGCGGCCGCCGTACCGCCGAACTGCTCGGTGATGCTCTGGCTGATCTTCATCGAGCAGAACTTCGGGCCGCACATGGAGCAGAAGTGCGCCGTCTTGGCGGGCTCGGCCGGCAGGGTCTCGTCATGGAACTCCCGTGCCGTGTCCGGGTCGAGGGCCAGGTTGAACTGGTCCTCCCACCGGAACTCGAAGCGGGCGTCGGACAGCGCGTCGTCCCATTCCTGCGCACCCGGGTGCCCCTTGGCGAGGTCGGCTGCGTGGGCGGCGATCTTGTAGGTGATGACGCCGGTCTTGACGTCGTCACGATTGGGCAGGCCCAAGTGCTCCTTGGGCGTGACATAGCAGAGCATGGCCGTGCCCCACCAGGCGATCATCGCGGCACCGATGCCGGAGGTGATGTGGTCGTACGCCGGCGCGACGTCCGTCGTCAGCGGGCCGAGCGTATAGAACGGAGCTTCATCACAGATCTCCTGCTGAAGGTCGATGTTCTCCTTGATCTTGTGCATCGGGACATGTCCCGGGCCCTCGATCATCGTCTGCACATGAAAACGCTTCGCGATCGTGTTGAGTTCCCCGAGCGTCCTCAACTCCGCGAACTGAGCAGCGTCGTTGGCGTCCGCGATCGACCCGGGCCGCAGCCCGTCGCCGAGCGAGTACGTGACGTCGTACGCCGCGAGGATCTCGCAGAGTTCCTCGAAGTTCTCGTAGAGGAACGATTCCTTGTGGTGCGCGAGGCACCAGGCCGCCATGATCGAGCCGCCGCGCGAGACGATGCCGGTCTTGCGGTTCGCCGTGAGCGGCACGTACGGCAGCCGCACGCCCGCGTGCACCGTCATGTAGTCCACGCCCTGCTCGGCCTGCTCGATGACCGTGTCCTTGTAGATCTCCCAGGTCAGCTCCTCGGCGCGGCCGTCCACCTTCTCCAGAGCCTGGTAGAGCGGCACCGTGCCGATGGGGACGGGGGAGTTGCGCAGGACCCATTCCCGCGTGGTGTGGATATTGCGACCGGTGGACAGGTCCATGACCGTGTCCGCGCCCCAGCGGGTCGCCCAGGTCATCTTCTCGACCTCCTCCTCGATGGAGGAGGTGACGGCGGAGTTGCCGATGTTGGCGTTGACCTTCACCAGGAACCGCTTGCCGATGATCATCGGCTCGATCTCCGGGTGGTTGACGTTCGCGGGCAGCACCGCGCGACCGGCGGCGATCTCCTCGCGTACGACCTCGGGGTCGACGTTCTCGCGGACCGCCACGAACTCCATCTCGGGTGTGATCTCGCCCCGCCGGGCGTAGGCGAGCTGCGTGACCGCCTCTCCGGGACGGCCTCGACGCGGCTGGCGTGGCCGCCCCGGGAAGACCGCGTCGAGGTTGCGCAGGCCCCCGCGCGGCGAGGTGTGCTTGATTCCGTCGTCCTCGGGACGGACGGGACGCCCCGCGTACTCCTCGGTGTCACCGCGGGCGATGATCCAGTTCTCGCGCAGTGGCGCGAGGCCCCTGCGTACGTCGGTGTCAACGACCGGATCGGTGTACGGGCCGGAGGTGTCGTACAGCGTGACGGACTGCCCGTTGGTGAGGTGCACTTGACGGACCGGCACCCGCAGATCGGGGCGCGAACCCCCGACGTATCCCTTGTGCCAGCCGATGGACTTCCCGGCCTCCCGCGGCTGTTCGCCCTCGGGCGTGGCAGGCGCCCCGCCCATCTGGCTGGAGGCAGGCGTGCGTACGTCCTTGTTGGTCATGAGACCTACTCCCTACGCCGGCATTACCCGGTAACAGGTTCGGCGGTCGACGCAGCGGATTCCGTCTGCCGACGTCCCTTGTGAAACATCACTCGTTCCACGTGAAACATCGCTAAGACGGAGGTCAGCGCCCTCTCAGCCCGGTGCTCCGAGCTCCCGCGTGTGCAAAGGTGACTCCACGCTAGCGTCATATCTGGCGCGGTGAACAGAGGGCCCTCGCCGTTCTTGCGATGATCGGTCGGTGACCACAACGCAGCAGCCCCCGTTCCCGCCGTCCGAGCCGCCGCGCCGACGCGGTCCCGGAGACGGCTATGGACCTGGCTCCGGAGACGGCCGCGGACACGGGCCGGGCGGTGGCCCCGGCCCCGGTCCAGGCGGCGGGCATGGGCACGGACCGGGTGAGGGACACGGGCACGGCCCAGGGGACCGACACGGACATGGGTCTGGGTCTGGGAACGGACCTGGGCCGGGGAACGGGCACGGCCGTGGCGACGGGCACGGATCTGGGGACGGACACGGATCCGGGCACTCGCACAGTCACAGCCATGGGCCCGCCACGCCCGTCTCCAAGCATCTGCGCAAGGTCATCGCGGCCATTCTGATCCCCTTCGCCGCCGCGGTCGTCGTGGGTCTCGCGGTGCTCTGGCCCGGTGGCGCCCCTTCCCACGAGCGCACCGGCGTCGGCTTCGACCGGCAGACCCAGCAGGCCACGGTCACCAAGGTCGACAAGGTCAGCTGCAAGTCCGTGAACGCGTCGGGGGAGACCCCGACCGGCAACACGTCCACCGCCGAGGGCTCCTCCGCGCAGCAACAGGCGACGGGCGACTGCAAGAAGGCGACGATCCGGATCGACACCGGCAAGGACAAGGGCCGTACGTTCACGGAGATCATCCAGCCCGACCAGTCACGACAGTTGCACGAGGGCGAGAAGGTCGTGGCCGCGTACGAGCCCTCCGCGCCCAGGGACCTGCAGTACTCGGTCACCGATGTGAACCGGAAGTTCCCGATGGCGCTGCTCGCCGGGATCTTCGCGCTGGCCGTCGTGGTGGTGGGCCGGATGCGCGGTGTCATGGCGCTGGTCGCCCTGGCCATCAGCTTCGTGATCCTGACCTTCTTCATCCTGCCCGCGATCCTGCAGGGCTCGAATCCGCTGGTCGTGGCCGTGGTCGGGGCGAGCGCGATCATGCTGATCGCGCTCTACATGTGCCACGGCCTCTCGGCCCGTACGTCGGTGGCGGTGCTCGGCACCCTGCTCTCCCTGGTGCTGATCGGCATCCTCGGCTCGGAGTTCATCGGCTGGGCGGCGCTGACCGGCAACACGGACGACAACACCGGTCTGATCCACGGCCTGTATCCGTCCATCGACATGAGCGGTCTGCTGCTCGCGGGCGTCATCATCGGTTCGCTCGGTGTGCTCGACGATGTGACGGTGACGCAGACCTCGGCGGTCTGGGAGCTGCACGAGGCCAGCCCGACGATGGGCTGGCGCGATCTGTACCGCGCGGGAATCCGGATCGGCCGTGACCACATCGCATCGGTCGTCAACACGCTCGTCCTGGCGTACGCGGGTGCCGCGCTTCCCCTGCTGCTGCTCTTCTCGATCGCGCAGAGCAGCGTGGGCACGGTCGCCAACAGCGAACTGGTCGCCGAAGAGATCGTGCGCACCCTGGTCGGCTCGATCGGCCTGGTCGCCTCGGTGCCGGTGACCACGCTGCTGGCCGCCCTGGTGGTCTCCGCGGACCGTCCGGCAGTCCCGGCCGCCGCCACGGAGCCTGTCGAGAGCAGGGCGCCGGCACGCGGCGGGAAGGGTCGTCGCCGCAAGCGCTGAAGCCTCCCCACGCCCGCGTCGCGTGAGGAAGCGCACTCCGCTTGGGGGACTGGAGGCTTCAGCCCGTGCTCTGCTCCTCCGCCAGGATGCGGTCCAGCGCCTCGTCGAGGTGGGCGTCGAAGTCCGCGAGGGAACGCTCCTGCCCCAGCGGCACCAGCTTGTCCGTGCGGTCGAGGAAGGCCACGAGCGGCGCCGCCCCGGACCGGAACAGCGCGTGGTCGCCCCCCACCTGGAGCCGGATCAGCACCTCACCGAACGCCTCCGGGTCGGCGGGCGCGATGTGCACATCCCCGTCACCGCACGGCCGTCCCACGCCGTCGATCAGCAACTCCCGCCCGAACGCCCAGGTCACAGGCGCGTCGCCGGGCAAGTGGAAGGTCAGCCGCACGGCGTAGGGATCACAGGTCTCGTAGCGCAGCTCCACCGGAATGCGGAAAGAGAGCTCCTCCGAAACGAGGAAGCTCATCATGACCTCTGCCTGTACCGACTCGCGCATCGCCTACCCCGTCGTTTTGCCGTCGACCGGCCAGGAATCATCCCCCTGACTCTGCTGAAATATTGCTCAACGTGCATGCGAGATCACAAGGAGTGAGTTTTCAGATACTGATAGAGATCGCGAGTGTCCCCAGCAGTCTGCCGATCTCACCTTGCAATTGCCGCGCCGCGGGCAGCAGTCGATCGGCCTGGTGAAGAGGGAGAGAAAAGGCCATTGCGGCGGCAGTCGTGCCGACCGTGATGGGAAGGGCCGCACAGACCGTGCCCAGCGCGTACTCCTGGCGCTCGATGACGGGCTCCATCCGCCCCGTCCGCTCCAGCCGCCGCAGCAGACTGACGTTGTCACGCACCGTATAGGGAGTGATCGACTGCACGGGGTAGCGGTCGAGATGATCCCGGCGGGCCTTCTCGTCGAGCTGGGACAGCAGACACTGGCCGATCGCATGGGCGTGTCCGGTCTCCCGGAAGTCCGCCCACTCCTCCACCGCCGGATTCCCTGGCGTGTCGGCGACACACACGACCTCGATCTCGCCGTCACGGTAGACCGCGTAGTACACGGGCGCACCGATCGAATCGCGCCACTGGGCGAGCGTCTCGCTCACCGTGCTGCGACGTTTCTGCTGCGCTCCGCTGCTGCCCAACCGCTCGGCGGCCTCACCGAGGAAGAACAGCCCCTTGTCACGGCACAGATAGCCCTCGTGGACCAGGGTCCGCAGCAGGTGGTAGGCCGTCGGCAGCGCGAGCCCGGCCTCCCGGGCGAGCTGCTTCGCCGGGGCGCCGTGCTGGCGCGCGGCAACGGCCTCCAGGAGACGCATCGCCCGCTGCACGGAGCCGATCAGCGTCGTGGGATGCGGCTCCGATGACACGGCTTCCAGGGGAGTGCGCGCGTCCGGCAGGGGGGTGCGCGCCTCCGCGGGTGAGGTGCGCGGTTGGGCGGGCGGGAGACGTGTCCCCGCGGAAGCGCTGGACCGCTGCAGGGGTGGGGCGGGTGATTGTGCGGGTGCGGTGTCAACCGTGGCCAAGGGGCACTCCCGGAGCGCGAGGGGAACCGCCCGTGCGGGGAAACACGGGAGGGGGCTGTGCGCTGCTCGCGGGGGTCGTCCCCGCGTCGAATTCCGGACTGTAACCGCCCATCACCGCATGCAGACGGCCTCGCCGGAAACTTCCCTCGGCCGAGGGAACCTTGAGTTCCCTTTCCTGACCTGCCCGTTACCCGTTACTCACCCGGTTGAGTCTCACCAGTCGCTGCGCGACGACGAACTCGACATGAACTTGCGTACCACGTAGATCAATCCGCCGACGAGGGCGACGAAGATCAGGACCTTGAAAAGCAGGCCGATCAACACACTGAGCACGCTGACTATCACCGTGCCGAACACGACCAGAGCGATGACCGGCACCGCGATCCACTTCACCCACCACGGCATCCCGCCGAAGATCTCTCGCATCGCCCTTGTCCTTAGCCTCTCTGCGCCCGTGGCCCCAAGTCCGGGACTCTGATTCCGGGTTCTGTGATGTCCTGCATTCGATGCTAGGGCCGCGAAGGGGCCGACGGGGGCCCCGCACCCCTTGTCCTCCCCTGACCGTCCCCCTAGGGAACCCTGAGGCCCCCGTCAGCTCTCGGGCGGAGAGAACACCACCAGAACCCGCAGGTCCTCGGTGATGTGGTGGAACTTGTGGGCGACCCCCGCGGGTACGTAGACGACGCTGCCACGCGCGACCTGGGTGGTCTCCAGGCCGACCGTAATCGAAGCGCGGCCACTCACGACGAAGTACACCTCGTCCTGCTGATGCGGCTTCTGCGGGTCGGGGTCGCCCGCGTCGAGCGCGTACAGGCCGACCGACATGTTCCGTTCGCGCAGAAACTGCAGGTAAGCACCGTCGTTGGCGGCCCGTTCCGCCTCCAGTTCGTCCAGCCGGAATGCCTTCATCGCCCTCGTCCGCTCCCGTGCTCCGAAAGCTGTGTCCACAGCCTTGCTCGCCAGTCGATCTCTTCTGCCACGATCAGACACATGAAGAATTTCGTAGTCAAGACGATCGCCAACGCGGGGGCCCTGGCCGTCGCGGTGTGGCTGCTCGACAAGATCACCCTGACAGGGACCAGCACCGGCAAGAAGGTCGGCACGCTGCTGGTGGTCGCCCTGGTCTTCGGTCTGGTGAACTTCCTGGTCAAGCCGGTGGTGAAGGTGCTGACCTTCCCGCTCTTCATTCTGACGCTCGGCCTGATCACCCTCGTGGTCAACGCCCTGATGCTGCTGCTCACCTCGTGGCTGGCCGGCAAGCTCGACCTCAGTTTCCATGTGGAGGGCTTCTGGACCGCCGTGGTGGGCGGCCTGATCATCTCGGTCGTGTCCTGGGCGCTCAATGTCGTGCTGCCCGACGGCGAGGACTGAGAGCGTCCGATGTCCTATCGCGTCTGTTTCGTCTGTACCGGCAACATCTGCCGGTCGCCGATGGCCGAGTCCGTCTTCCGCACCCGCATAGAAGAGGCCGGACTCGACGGCCTGGTAGAGGTCGACAGCGCGGGCACGGACGGCTGGCACGAGGGCGACGGTGCGGACTCGCGCACCGTCGCCGTCCTGGAGGCGGCCGGCTACGAGAGCGGCCATGCGGCCCGCCAGTTCCACGTCTCGTGGTTCTCCGACCTCGACCTTGTGATCGCCCTCGACTCCGGCCACCTCAAGGCCCTGCGCCGGCTCGCGCCCACTCCCGAGGACGCGACGAAGGTCCGGCTGCTGCGGTCGTACGACCCCGAAGCGGGCGACGACCTGGACGTTCCCGATCCGTATTACGGACCCATGGACGGCTTCGAGGAATGTCTTGAGATGGTGGAGGCGGCGAGCCCCGGACTGCTCGCCGCTGTACAGCAAGAACTGGAGGGACGGGCAGCATGACGTCAGGGGATTTCGTCACGGGAAGCGGCGACGGCACGCGAGCGGTACGGGCGGGGCTGCCCGACCCCGTCAAATACGAGCCGACGCTTCCGGGCCCGGTCTTCGCCGCGCACTTCCATCTGCCGGGCGATCCGACCGGCCCGTACACCTACGGTCGTGACGAGAACCCGACCTGGACGCTCCTGGAGCGTGCCATCGGCGAGTTGGAGGCACCCGGGCAGGACGGTGTCACGACGCTCGCCTTCCCCTCCGGGATGGCCGCCATCTCGGCGGTGCTCTTCTCCCAGCTGAAGGCCGGAGACGTGGTGGTCCTGCCCGTCGACGGCTACCAGGTGCTGCCACTGGTGCGCGAGCAGCTCACCGCGTACGGCATCGAGGTACGCACCGCCCCGACCGGCGGCGACGCCCAGCTCGAGGTGCTCGACGGCGCGAAGCTGCTGTGGATCGAGACCCCGTCGAACCCGGGGCTCGACGTCTGCGACGTACGACGCCTCGTCGCGGCGGCCCACGCGCAGGGCACCCTCGTCGCGGTCGACAACACCCTGGCGACCCCGCTCGGGCAGCGCCCGCTGGAGCTGGGTGCCGACTTCTCGGTCGCCAGCGGCACCAAGATGCTCACCGGGCACGGCGACATCCTCCTCGGGTACGTCACCGCGCTCGACGCCGACCTGATGGCGCCCGTGCGGCGCTGGCGGAAGATCGTCGGAGCGATCCCCGGGCCCATGGAGGCCTGGTTGGCCCACCGCTCCCTCGCCACGCTCCAGCTGCGCGCCGACCGGCAGAACGCCAACGCCCTGGTGATCGCCGAGGCGCTGCGCGGTCGGCCCGAGGTGACCGGGCTGCGCTATCCGGGACTGCCCGACGACCCCTCGCACAAGATCGCCTCGCAGCAGATGCGGCGCTTCGGATGCGTGGTGTCCTTCACACTGCCCACGCGCGCGCGTGCCGACCGTTTCCTCGACGCGCTGCGCCTGGTGGACGACGCGACGAGTTTCGGCGGGGTGCGGTCCACCGCCGAGCGACGCGGCCGGTGGGGCGGCGACGCGGTGCCGGAAGGCTTCATCCGTTTCTCGGCCGGCGCCGAGGACCCCGAGGACCTGGTGGCGGACGTACTGCGCGCGCTCGACGAATCCGCGGAGTGACCCCTGCCTGAACGACCGGTGAGTCTCCTGCGGCATACATCCAGGCTGTCCGCTTGGCACCTCGCTCCGTACAACGGACGGTCCGAGCCTCCCCCCTCGTGGCTCGGACCGTCCCGGTTCTGCGCGCGAAGAACCGCGCGAACAAGGCTAGTTGACTCTGTGTCAGTGTCCAATCACAGTAGCGACAGAGACCTATCGACTTATTTATAGTTGGGGCTCGGTCGGGGGCGCTGGGAGGGGAGGGGCACCATGGATCTGGCCCTGCTGCGCACATTTGTGACCGTGCACCGGGCCGGTTCCTTCACTCGCGCCGCCGCGCTGCTCGGTCTCTCACAGCCTGCCGTCACCTCACAGATCCGCACACTGGAGCGGCAGTTGGGGCGGCCGCTCTTTCTTCGCCAGGCCCGTGGGGTGACCCCCACGACGATCGGTGACGAGCTCGCCCACAAGGCCGCGCCGCATCTCGACGCCCTGGTGGAGATCGCCGAGACCGGACTCGACGAGGACTCGTCAGTACGCACCCTGCATCTGGCCGGGCTACCGGAGTTCACCGCCGAGCGGGCACTGCCCGCGCTCACGGAGCTGACGGGCGAGGACGGCCAGGGTTTCGCGCTGCGTGCCTCCTTCGGCAACGCCGAGGAGACACTGGAAGGGCTCGCCGCCGGACATCATGATCTGGCCATCACCACGGCCCGTCCCCGTGGCACCCTGCTCACCGCGACTCCGCTCTGCGACGAGGAGCACGTGCTGGTCGCCGCCCCGCGCTGGGCCGCCCGTATAGGTGCCGGAAAGCTCCGCCGAAAGGGCTCGCCGGCCCTGGAGAACTTTCCCGTGGTCGAAGTGCACGAGTCGCTGCCGCTCGTCGCCCGCTACTGGGCATCCGTCTTCGACTCCCACCCGGCCGCTTCGGGCACCGTCGTCGTCCCCGATCTGCGCGCCGTGCTCGCCTGCGCCGCCACGGGCGCGGGCCTCGCGGTGCTGCCCCGGTATCTGTGCGCCGAAGCCCTGGAACGGGGTGACGTGGTCGCGCTTCTCGACCCGGCGGTGCCTCCGCTGCGTACGTACTTCCTGGTGGTCCGCACCGGCACACTGGCCATGCCGCACATCGCTCGGGCGCACGACTGGCTGCTCCACGCCGCGGCCGACTGGTCCTGATGCCCCCCGAGCCTCCCCGGGCTCCCTGAGCCTCCCAGGGGGGTTTCTGAGCCCTTCCTGAGCGCCTCGGGGCTCCGCGATGTTTCACGTGGAACCAACCGGGCCACATTTCTCCCATGACCGTCCGACCCGTGGTCAAGCGCACCGCCCGCGCCATCCTGCTCGATGGCAATGACCTGATCTTGATCAAGCGCACCAAACCCGGCGTCGATCCCTACTGGCTGACACCGGGTGGCGGGGTCGAACCGGAGGACACGACTGTCGTCGACGCACTCCATCGTGAGGTGCACGAGGAACTCGGTGCCAAGATCACCGATGTGGTGCCCTGCTTCGTCGACACCGTCGAGCACATCGGTGATGACGGCGGCGCAACCGGCGTGAAAGTGCAGCACTTCTTCGTTTGCCGTCTGGAGTCCATGGATCCGTCCCAGCGGCACGGCCCCGAGGTGGACGAGCCCTGCGGCGAGTACGAGATCGTGCGGGTGCCCTTCACCCGGGTCGGCATCGCCTCCGTCCACCTCGTACCGCTGTCCCTGCGGCACTATCTCGACGGGAACATCGAAGGCGTACGGGCGATGCACGCACCGGACCTGGGCTGAGGCTCTTCGGGCCGGGGTCATGTCCCGGCTGCCGGATGGGCCCGGTCAGTCCCCTGCCGCGACGAGTTCCTCGACCGAGTCGTGGCGTATACGGTCCGACGGGATGCCCGCTGCCCTCAGAGCGTCCACCCCGCTGCGGATCATGCCGGGTGGCCCCGAGAGATAGGCGTCGTACTCGTTCCACGGGCCGTACTCGCGTACGGCGTCGGGCAGATGGAGATGCGCCCGCTGGTCGACGACCGGGCGTACGGCAAGCCATGGGTGGCTCTGCTGCAGCCGGAGCATCGTGTCGATGTCGTACAGGTCGTGATCGGTGCGGGCACCGTAGAAGACCTCGACCGGCCGCCGCTCCCCGTGCTCGGCGACGTCCTCGACCAGCGCTTTGATGGGCGCGATGCCGGTGCCGCCGCCGAGGCAGAGCAGGCCGCTGTCGGTGGTGTGGTCGACGGTCATCGAGCCGGCCGGCGGGCCGAGCCGGATGATGTCGCCGGGACGGGCACGGTGCACCAGCGCGTTGGAAACCCAGCCCGCCGGGACCGCCTTCACATGGAACGACAGCAGTCCGTCGGACCGGGGCGCCGAGGCGAAGGAGTAGTGCCGCCATATGCGCGGCCACCACGGTGTCTCCAGGCTCGTGTACTGCCCGGCGAGGAAGGGGTACGGCTGGTCGGGGCGGACCGTGATGACGGCGATGTCCGGTGTCCTGAGGTCGTGCGCGACGACTTCGGCGTACCACCAGGCCGGGGCGCGCAACTCGTCCGCGGCCGCCGCGTCGATCATCACCTGGGAGATCGTCGTGTACGCGCGCACCCAGGCCGCCTCGGTCTCGGCGTCCCAGATCGCCGAGGCGAACCGGCTGAGCGAGCCGATGAGGCACTCACCGACGGCCGGATAGTGCTCGGGCCGGGTGCCGTACTTCCGGTGGCCACGGCCGAGGTTCTGCAGGTAGTCGACGAGAACCGGAGTGTTGTCGATGTGTTCGGCGGCGGTCAGCAGCGCCTTGAGCAGTCGGTCTCGCTGGGTGTCCATCGCCGCGGGGAACAGCGGCCGTAGATCCGGGTGACGCACGAAGAGGAGTGCGTAGAAGTAAGAAGTGACCTTGTCGGCGACGGGGCCGACCTCGGCCATGGTCCGGCGGATGAGCACGGCGTCCGGAGACGCCTGCGGAGTGGGGTCGAACCTCTGGGCGGGCGACCGCGGCTCCGGGACGGACGGTCCCGGCTCGGGCAGCGGGGGCGCCTGACGGGAGACGGGAGGCTCGGGTGACCGCGGCGTCTCAAGAGGCTCTGCGGGCTCGGGCGACCGCGGCCTGTCGAAGGGAGCGGGAGGTTCAGGCAACCGAGGCCCGTCGAAGGGCGCGGGAGGCTCGCGGAACCGCTGCTCCTGGACCGGGACCCGAGGCCCGGCAAGGCGCTGCTCCTGGGCGGGTACCGGCGGCTGCGGGCCGGGGCCGAACTGCTCACGTCCGGGATCCGTCCGTTCCCGCCCGAACGCTGACCGCTCCGGGCCGGCATCGGACTGCGCGGAGGAGTCGTGGTCGGGCCCGGCCGGACCTGACCACGGCCGAGCGGATGTGTGGGCGGGCTCCGGCTCGGGGCGTGGGGCCTCAGTGGGCGCGGCCTGCTGGGAAGTCGGCTCTGCCTCCACGGCGGAGGATATTCGTTCCTGCTGTGTCGTTCCCCGACCCGCGGTGGGTCGGCCGACCGGGCGCATCGCTGCCAGACGGCGGCCGTCGGCGGGCTCCCTCTCCCCATCGGACGGCAGTGGTTCCTTGCGCGGCGTGAACCAGCCGCCCCCGCCATTGCCTCCGGAAGTGCCGTTGTCGGCCGACGTGGTGGTCGGAGCGTCCATGGTGTGCCTCGCCTCGAACATCTTTCGGTCGGTCTGCGCACTTCCGCGGTCGGAAGATGCCTACTTTCCCCCGTAGACGACTTGCTTTCCTGCCCCGTTCAGTCCCCACCGGCCAATGCGGCCACATTCAACCCGGATTGCCAGTCTGTACGGACAAGTAAGGCGAGAATGTGACATTGGCCGCACTACCCTCACTGCAGCATCCCACTCCGAGTCAACGCTCGGCCGCATAACGGGAAATACGGGTCTTCGATCTCTCCATCCCGTTACGCTGCATTGGCCTGCGTTCGTGCCCCACGAGACGTGCGTACATCACGATGGACGCGAACCGGAGTCGACCATACCGGCAGCCGCCGCACAAACAAGTACCCGCTTCCTTCCGCCCGAAGAGGCGGCGCCCCACTCTCAACTGCCGTAATTACAAGGAGCGCCGGACCAATTCATAGGCATCCCACAGGTCCCGTCCCACGTAGGAGTGCGTGGCAAGCCCTGCCAGATGCCGATCCGCATTGACCGCGACGGAGACCGGCACCGTCTCGAACAGGTCCTTGTCGGACAGCGAGTCGCCATAGGCGACACAATCGGCCCGCATCACCCCGAACTCTTCACAGAGTCGGTCCGCGATCTGCACCTTCGCCGCAGCACTGAGAATGCCCGCGAGATCAACGGGCTCACTGAACGGCAGAGCGGGAAAACGCGAACCGTATGCCGCATGCGCACCCCACGCCGTCAGTCGCTCGACGAAGAACGAGGGCGAGAGGGAGACGACGGCGCAGTAGTCGCCGTTACCTCTGATCTCCGCCCAGACGTCCTCGATGCCGGACAGCCACGGCGCGCCCTCGAAGGCCGCCGCCACATGTTCCTCCCTGAGATCCGCCCACAGGGCATGCACCTGTGCGGCGTACTCCGGCGGACCGATCCGTCCTGCCGAGATCGCTTGGTCAAGGGCAACAGCCTCGGCCTCCAGACCGATCTGCCGTGAGATCTCCTGGGGCGCGGAACTCCCGTACAGCAACGTTCCGTCAAGGTCGAAGAGATGAAGTCGTGGCATGGAAGCCGAGGCTAGCGGCCCGGGCACCTTTCGCTGTTTCACGTGAAACATCTGTCCGTGCGCTGTGGGAAGCGACGCTGCCTCCATGCCCGCACCTGAGGACACGACATGGCCAAAAGCGCATGGATCCCTGGGCAAACAGGTGGACGTCAGGGGGGTACGTCAGACAGCCTGACCTGCGTGTCGACACCTTCCCCCGCCCTTCTGCCCATCCGCCGACTGACGCCTCGCGATCTCACCGCCTGCGCCGATTTGTCAGAGAACCGGGGGTGGCCCCGTGAGGAACACAAGTGGGGTCTACTCCTCACCGCCGGGACGGGCTACGGCATCGACGACCCCGACGGCGGTCTCGTCACCGCCTGCGTCGTGACCGAGTACGGAACGCCGGAGAGGCTTGAACTGGGAGCGATCGGAATGGTGCTGGTCGCCGAGCGGCATGCCCGCCAGGGTGTCGGCCGGCGCCTGATGCGGCATGTCGTGGCAGAGATGGGCACCACCCCGCTGACCCTGCACGCGACTCCTTATGGCCGACCGCTCTACGAGGAGCTGGGCTTCAAGGTCACGGGCCGCGCCGAGATGGTCCGTGGACACTTCGTCCCTGGCGGGCCGGACCCGAAGGTGGCCACGCGCCCGGCCACCGCCGAGGATCTCGCCACGATTCTTCGGCTCGACGCGGAGGTCTTCGGTTCCGACCGCACCCATGTGATCACGCGGCTGCCCGCCTTCTCCGACCAGTTGCGTGTCGCCGTGGAGAACGGCCGGATCATCGGCTACGCGGCGGCCTGGCCCAACATGGACACCCATGTGGTGGGTCCACTGATCGCCCGTGACTCCGAGACGGCGAAGGCACTCATCGCCTCGCTCGCCGCCCACACCGACCGCCCGCTGCGCACCGACATCGACGTACGGCACGAAGAGCTGCTGTCCTGGGTTAAGGAACACGGCCTGGAGCCCACGAGCTTCAACGCGGTGATGACGTACGGGATCTCGGAGTTGCCCGGGGACTGGACGCGACGCTTCGCTCCGCTCACGGTGGCGGCGGGCTGAGAGCCGCCGGGGGGTGCAGTCGCATCCACCGCCCGGAGAATCACTCACCGCATAGAGAAACGCCGGTCCCCGTCGTCTGTGGGGGACCGGCGCCTGTCTACGGGGGTGCGGTCAGACGAGCGTCTCCACCGCCGTGACGGCGAAGTCGTGGTCCTGTTCGGGCGCTCCGCCACCGACCCCGATCGCCCCGATCAGACGACCGTCGCGACGGACCGGAACGCCGCCCGCGATGAACAGGAGGGGACGGTCGAGCGCGGTGGGCAAGGTGTGGAAGAGGCCGCCGGGCTGGACCGCGTCGACCAGTTCCCTCGTGGCGGAGTCCAGCTGGAGGGCCGTGTAGGCCTTGCGCGTGCTGGTCTCGCCGGAAATCAGTACGGCGCGGTCGTCGCGCCGGAAGGCGAGCAGATGGCCGCCCGCGTCGAGGACGGTGACGCTGACCGTGACTCCGGCGGCCTCGGCGGCACGGTGAGCCGCGGAGACGAGAACCTCGGCGTCCTGGATGGTCAGCGGAGCGACGGCGACGGTGGTGCTGGTCATGAGGGACTTTCTCCTTGAGGTGCTGTTCGGTCGTTGGCCGATCAGGGTGGTGGGCTCAGCCGTGAGGGGCCGGCTGCTACTCAGTGGCTCAGTGGTGGACGGCGGTCCGCTGCTCGATGGGCGCACTTGCGGCGGCGACGGTGCCGGAGGCATCGGCTCGGCGCTCCAGGGCTGCCGAGACGACGGCGAGAACCAGAGCTCCCGCGGCGAGCGCCGCGCCGACCCAGTTGGGGGCGGTGTAACCGAGGCCGGCTGCGATGACGAGGCCACCGAGCCAGGCCGAGAGGGCGTTGCCGAGGTTGAAGGCGCCGATGTTCACGGCCGAGGCCAGGGTGGGGGCGCCGTGCGCCTGGTCGAGGACGCGCTTCTGCAGCGGCGGCACGGTCGCGAACCCGAGGGCGCCGATCAGCGCGATCGTGAGGGCCGCGAGGATCTTGTTGTGCGCGGTCACCGTGAACAGGGCGAGCACGATGGCGAGGCCGCCCAGGGACACGTACAGCATCGGCATCAGGGCTCGGTCGGCGAACCTGCCTCCGATGAGGTTTCCGGCGACCATGCCGAGGCCGAAGAGGACCAGCAACCAGGTGACGGAGGTGTCGGCGAAGCCGGCGACGTGGGTCATCATCGGCGCGATGTAGGTGATGGCCGCGAAGACACCTCCGAAGCCGAGCACGGTCATCGCCATGGCCAGCAGGACCTGGACGTTCTTGAAGGCGGCGAGCTCGTGGCGGAGATGCACGCCCTCGGGCTTCGGCATCTCGGGGACCAGCTTGGCGATTCCGAGCAGACCGATCACTCCGAGCGCGGCGACTCCGGCGAAGGTGACCCGCCAGCCCGCGGACTGCCCGATCAACGTGCCCAGGGGGACACCGACCACATTGGCGATGGTGAGACCGCTGAACATCATGGCGATCGCACCGGCCTTCTTCTCCGGCGCGACAAGCTCGGCGGCGACGACGGATCCGATGCCGAAGAACGCGCCGTGGGCGAGAGAGGCGACGACTCGGCCCGCCAGCATCAGCCCGAAGGCCGGGGCGACGGCGGAGAGCAGGTTGCCGACGACGAACAACCCCATCAGCAGCATCAGCATCCGCTTGCGGGACACCTTCGTGCCGAGCGCGGTCATGATCGGGGCGCCGATCACCACGCCGAGGGCATAGCCGGTCACCAGCAGTCCGGCCGTGGGGATGGAGACACCGAAGTCACCGGCGACCTCAGGCAGCACACCCATGATCACGAACTCGGTGGTTCCGATTCCGAAGGCCCCGATCGCGAGGGCCAGGAGCGCGAGAGGCATGGTGGGGACACCTTCCCAAATGATTGCAGGAGCGCTTTGCGTGCGTTCACAATAGTTGCACACGCGGGTTAAGTGCAAGAGAGGACTATTGCGCTCGTGCTCTACCCTGGTGTCAGCCGCTCCGGGACGGAGGAACACGCCATGACAGCCACGGACCCCGCGCTCACCGCCCTTGCTCAGGGGTGGTGCGCCCTCTCCCTGCTGCACGGGAGGATCGAGGCCCACATCGAGCGCGCCCTACAGACCAACCACGACCTCAGCGTGAGGGAGTACTCCCTGCTCGACGTGCTCAGCCGACAGCACGACGGCGAGGGTGGTCACTTGCAGATGAAGCAGGTCGCGGACGCGGTCGTGCTCAGTCAGAGCGCCACCACACGGCTCGTCACCCGGCTCGAGGACCGTGGTCTGCTTGCCCGCTACCTGTGCCCGACCGACCGCCGCGGCATCTACACGAATGTCAGCGAGGCCGGCCTCAAGCTCCTCGAAGAGGCACGGCCCACCAATGACACCGCCCTGCGCGAGGCGCTCGACGAAGCGGCCAAGTCCCCCGAACTCGCCCCACTGGTCCGCGTCGTGGAGTCGGCGAGTGTGTCCGCCTAGACAGGGACGACCTCCCGTCCCCCTGCCGGGTGTCCACACAGCGCGTACCGGTGCCTGGATACGCTGTGGCCATGGGAGATCTTGAGATTCGACCGGCAGCTTCGGACGATGTCCCCGCCATCGTCGCGATGCTCGCCGATGATCCGCTCGGCGCCCAGCGGGAGTCACCCGATGACCTGACCCCCTACCTGGCCGCGCTGGAGCGGTTGAGCGCCGACCCGAATCAGCACCTGGTGGTCGCGGTGCGCGAGGGACGCGTCGTCGGCACCCTGCAGCTCACGGTCCTTCCCGGGCTGTCCCGCAAGGGCTCGACCCGCTCCCTCATCGAGGGCGTCCGCATCCACTCCGACGAGCGCGGCAGCGGTCTCGGCACCCGGTTCATCGAGTGGGCGATCGAGGAATCCCGGCGCCAGGGATGCCAGTTGGTCGAGCTGACCTCCGACGCCACCCGCACTGACGCCCACCGCTTCTATGAGCGGCTCGGCTTCACGGCCTCACACGTGGGCTTCAAGCTGGCGCTCTGAGCCATCTGTGTACGCCGGGGGTCCGTTTCACGTGAAACGGACCCCCGCCCGCATGACAGCGGCTACTGAATCCCTCGCCAGCCCTCGGGGTCCACTCCACCCGGCACAGGAGCGCCCTCGTCGTACGGCTGACGCGTGAAGACGAACGAACCGAGGTCGAGGTGACTCAGGGACCCGTCAGGGCGCCGTACGGCCCGTAGCGGCTCCCCCATGTAGTAGCCGTCGAGTCCCGTCCAGGTCCCGTCACCATTCGCCCGGAAGCGCGACCCGCGGCCACCCCCGGCCAGCGGGCCCAGCTCGACCATGCCGTCGGCCCTCAGACGAAGCGCGCACGCCTGGGTGCCCCAGTACCAGGGGCCGGCCAACTCCAGGACGGACTGATCGACTTCGGCGGCCGGACGCCATGGCTCGGGAATGCGCGGCTCGGCCTCGGCGACGATCCGTACGAGATCGGTGGCCACGGTCAGCACCCGCGGACCGGAGGTGCAGTTGGACAGCACCACCGCCGCCACGTCGTCCTCCACACCGATCGCGAGCGCCGCGAGGAAGCCTGGCAACGACCCCGAGTGACCCACCAGGATGCGACCCGACCGATGCAGCACCTGCAGTCCCAGCCCGTAGGAGTCCCCCGAGGCGAGCTGATCGGCCTCCAAGGGGGCCGCGGGCGTACGCATCTCCCGCAGGGACTCCGCGCTGAGCACCGCCGCGTGCCCCGTGGCCAGGAAGACGGCGAAGCGCGCCAAGTCCCCCGTGGTGGACCACAGTTGCCCGGCCGGAGCCATCCGACCGAGGTCCTCGGCGGGCTCCGGCATCATGACGTCCGCCCACGGATGCACGGCCCAGCCACCCGCATGGGGCGCCTGCGGCTGCCCACTCGTGCGGTGCAGGCCCAGCGGGTCGAGCACCTCGCGCCGCAGGGCCTCTTCCCAGGGAACTCCCCGGAGTTCCTCGATCAGTGCGCCCAGCAAGGTGTAGCCGGGGTTCGAGTAGTGATGCAGCCGCCCCGCCGGATGTAGGAAGGGCTGCTCACCGAGCACGTCGGAGAGCTCGGGGCGCAGCGAACCGGGTGTGCGTTCCCACCAGGGGCCGGGCGTCTCGGCCGCCAGCCCGGCGGTGTGCGCGAGGAGCTGGGCGATGGTGGCCTCCCCCGCACCGGTGCCCGGAAGATGCTTCTCCAGCGGGTCGCCCAGGTCGAGCAGTCCCTCGTCGCGCAGCCGCAGCACCAGCACGGCCGTGAAGGTCTTGGTGATCGAACCGATCCGGTACTGCACGTTCTCGTCCGGTCCGTGCCCGTCCACCGAGGTGCGCGACCCGTGCCACACCGGCTCCCCGCCTCGGACGACCGCCGCGACCAGCGACGGTGCCCGTCCCTCGGCCTGAGCGGCGGCGATACGGTGCAACAGAGCCCGGCGCGTGCCGGGGAGGAGCTTTTCCTGGGGTGTCGTCATGCCCTCAGTCCACCCGGCCCGGCATCGCACGTCGAGTGCATTTCCCCGAAGACCGGGCGCATGTCTTCCGCACCGCGCCCAGGAGGGTGGATCAGGTCTGTGCCATGTCCACGAAGCGCGAGTAGTGGCCCTGGAAGGCCACGGTGATCGTGGCCGTCGGGCCGTTACGGTGCTTGCCGACGATGATGTCCGCCTCGCCCGCGCGCGGTGACTCCTTCTCGTAGGCGTCCTCGCGGTGCAGCAGGATCACCATGTCCGCGTCCTGCTCGATCGATCCGGATTCACGCAGGTCGGAGACCATGGGCTTCTTGTCCGTGCGCTGTTCGGGGCCACGGTTGAGCTGCGACAGCGCGATCACCGGCAGCTCCAGCTCCTTGGCCAGCAGTTTCAGGTTTCGCGACATGTCGGAGACCTCCTGCTGCCGGCTCTCGGACCGCTTGCCGCCCGACTGCATCAGTTGCAGATAGTCGATGACGACGAGCTTCAGATCGGCGCGCTGCTTGAGGCGCCGGCACTTGGCGCGGATCTCCATCATGGACAGGTTCGGGGAGTCGTCGATGTAGAGCGGTGCGGCCGAGACGTCGGGCATCCGGCGCGCGAGCCGTGTCCAGTCCTCGTCGGTCATCGTGCCGGATCTCATGTGGTGCAGGGCCACGCGGGCTTCGGCTGACAGCAGGCGCATCGCGATCTCGTTGCGCCCCATTTCGAGCGAGAAGATCACGCTGGGCATGTTGTGCTTGATCGAACAGGCCCGCGCGAAGTCCAGCGCCAGCGTCGACTTACCCATGGCGGGACGAGCCGCGATGATGATCATCTGGCCCGGGTGCAGACCGTTCGTGAGCGAGTCCAGGTCGGTGAAGCCCGTCGGCACACCGGTCATCTCGCCCGACCGTGAACCGATCGCCTCGATCTCGTCGAGCGCGCCCTCCATGATGTCGCCCAGCGGCAGGTAGTCCTCGGTGGTGCGCTGCTCGGTGACCGCGTAGATCTCGGCCTGGGCGGTGTTGACGATCTCGTCCACGTCGCCGTCGGCCGCGTATCCCATCTGTGTGATGCGCGTGCCGGCCTCGACCAGGCGGCGCAGGACCGCCCGCTCATGCACGATCTCCGCGTAGTACTCGGCGTTCGCCGCCGTGGGGACCGTCTGGACCAGGGTGTGCAGATACGAGGCACCACCGACCTTGGTGATCTCACCCCGCTTGGTGAGCTCGGCTGCGACCGTGATCGGGTCGGCCGGCTCGCCCTTCGCGTACAGATCGAGGATCGCGGTGTAGATGGTCTCGTGCGCGGGCCGGTAGAAGTCGTGGCCCTTGATGACCTCGACGACGTCGGCGATGGCGTCCTTGGACAGGAGCATGCCACCGAGAACGGACTGCTCGGCGTCGAGGTCCTGGGGAGGTACGCGCTCGAAGGACGAACCTCCGCCTTCCCACGGCCCGTTGTCCCGGTCCCGGTCGTGCTGTTCGTCGCGGCCCCGGCCACCCTCGCGGCCTCGGCGGGAAGCGGGCAGACGATCGCTGGGACCGCTGTCGGCCCACGGGTCGTCCAAGGGCTCGGAAATACTCACCGAGCCACCTCCTCCCGTCCGCCGAGCGGACCTAGCCGTGCCCCTTATTTCTACGGCACGGCACTGACAACTAAGAGGCCCAACTCCGGTTCTGACGTGTCGGTTTTGCGAGGTTTCCGAAGGCAGAAAGGAGAGCGGGCGCCGCACCACGGTAGGCCCGCGGGGACCGACAGCCAATCTGGTTATCCACAGGCCATGTGGACGACGGCCCGGATGCTGTGGAGAACTCCACAAAACCTGTGCACGACCCGGTGGACAGGCCTGTGAACAAGCCCTCAACCACTCGAGAGAAACCGCCCTGACCTGCTTGTTAACCATCCACCGGCTGTGCAGAAGAAAAACTTTCCCGGTCGGACAAAGATCGCTGCAAACGGTACACGGCGACACGCCCGACGGAAGCACAGGTAATGGTCACTATCACGTTGCATCTCTTACCTGTGGAAGATTAGATTGGTGCCCATGACACAGGCTCCCCCGGCACCCGAGGCCGCCCGACGCCGGCACGACCGAGAGATCGTCGCGCTGGCCGTTCCGGCCTTCGGCGCACTCGTCGCCGAGCCTCTTTTCGTGATGGCCGACAGCGCCATCGTCGGACACCTCGGCACCGCGCAACTGGCCGGCCTCGGTGTCGCCTCCGCCCTCCTCACGACCGCCGTCAGTGTTTTCGTCTTCCTCGCGTACGCCACCACCGCCGCCGTCGCCCGACGGGTCGGCGCCGGCGATCTGCGGGCCGCGATACGCCAGGGCATGGACGGCATCTGGCTCGCGCTGCTGCTCGGCGCGGTCGTCATAGCCGTGGTCCTGCCCACGGCACCCGCCCTCGTGGAGCTCTTCGGCGCCTCGCACACCGCGGCCCCGTACGCGACGACCTATCTGCGCATCTCCTCGCTCGGTATCCCCGCGATGCTCATCGTGCTCGCGTCCACCGGTGTCCTGCGCGGACTGCAGGACACGAAGACCCCCCTCTATGTCGCCGTCGGGGGCTTCGTCGCCAACGCCGCGCTCAATGCGGGTCTCGTCTACGGCGCCGGACTGGGTATAGCCGGATCCGCCTGGGGCACCGTCATCGCCCAGTTCGGTATGGCCGCGGTGTATCTGTTCGTCGTCGTCCGCGGAGCCCGTAAGCACGGGGCCCCGCTGCGACCGGACGCCGCCGGGATACGGGCCTGCGCTCAGGCCGGTGCGCCCCTGCTCGTACGCACGCTGTCGCTCAGGACGATCCTCATGATCGCCACCGCTGTCGCCGCACGGCTCGGGGACGCCGACATGGCCGCACACCAGATCATCCTGTCCCTGTGGAGTCTGCTCGCCTTCGCGCTCGACGCGATCGCCATCGCCGGACAGGCCATCATCGGACGCCATCTCGGTGCGAACGACGCTCAGGGTGCTCGCGAGGCCTGCCGCCGCATGGTCCAGTGGGGCATCGTTTCCGGTGTCGTCCTCGGCCTGCTGGTGATCGCCGCCCGCCCGATCTTCCTTCCCCTGTTCACCAGCGACTCGGCCGTCCAGAACACGGCGCTTCCCGCACTGGTTCTGGTGGCCGTCTCACAACCGATCAGCGGCGTCGTCTTCGTCCTGGACGGAGTCCTGATGGGCGCGGGGGACGGGCCCTACCTGGCGTGGGCCATGCTGCTCACCCTGGCGCTCTTCACTCCCGTCGCGCTGCTGGTGCCCACGCTCGGAGGCGGGCTCACCGCGCTCTGGGGAGCGATGGCGCTGATGATGACGGTGAGGATGCTGACCCTGTGGCTGCGCTCCCACTCGGGACGCTGGATCGTCACGGGCGCGACGCGCTGAACCAGCGCAGTGGCCGTTTCACGTGAAACGGCCAGCCCGGCCGGCCAGCCCGACCTGGCCGTGCCCCTCGTCCAGGCCGTCGCCCACGCCCTCGCTGTCGCCCTCGCCCTCGCCCTCGGCCCCGTTTCACGTGAAACACAGAGCAGCTCGCCCCAGCCGAACGAACTCACCCCTGCCGAACGAAGAAAGGCCGTACCCAGCTGGGTACGGCCCTTCTCTCAGCTATGCCGAGCGCAGCGGTCAGGCCGCGACGACCTCGATGTTGACCTTGGCGGCAACCTCGGGGTGCAGACGCACGGACGTCTCGTGGGCGCCCAGGGTCTTGATCGGCGAGCCCAGCTCGATGCGGCGCTTGTCGACCTCGGGGCCACCGGAAGCCTTGATCGCCGAAGCGATGTCGGCCGGGGTGACGGAACCGAAGAGACGACCGGCGTCGCCGGAGCGGACGGCCAGACGGACCTTCACGCCTTCGAGGCGGGCCTTGATCTCGTTGGCCTGCTCGATGGTCGCGATCTCGTGGATCTTGCGAGCACGACGGATCTGCTCGACGTCCTTCTCGCCACCCTTGGTCCAGCGGATCGCAAAGTTCCGCGGGATCAGGTAGTTGCGAGCGTAACCGTCCTTGACGTCGACGACGTCGCCCGCGGCACCGAGGCCGGAGACCTCGTGGGTGAGGATGATCTTCATTAGTCGGTCACCCTTCCCTTATCGCGCGGTGGAGGTGTAGGGCAGCAGCGCCATCTCACGGCTGTTCTTCACGGCCGTGGCGACGTCACGCTGGTGCTGCGTGCAGTTGCCGGTCACGCGGCGGGCACGGATCTTGCCGCGGTCGGAAATGAACTTCCGCAGCATGTTCGTGTCCTTGTAGTCCACGTACGTGACCTTGTCCTTGCAGAAAGCGCAGACCTTCTTCTTCGGCTTGCGCACAGGCGGCTTCGCCATGGTGTATCTCCTGTGTGATCAAGAAGTGGGGGTACGGCCCACCCTCGGCCCGGGGGCCTAGAAGGGGGGCTCGTCCGAGTAGCCGCCGCCAGAGCCGCCGGAGCCGCCGGAGTTTCCACCCCAGCCGCCACCGCCGCCGCTCTGGTTGCCACCGGCAGGAGCACTGGTCGCCCAGGGGTCCTCCGCGGGAGCTCCGCCGCCGCCCTGCTGGCCGCCGCCGGAGCCTCCGCCCCAGCCGCCGCCCTGCTGGCCGCCACCGCCGCCGCCGTAACCGCCCTGGCCACCTCGACCGGTGGTCTTGGTGACCTTGGCCGTGGCGTTCTTCAGGCTGGCGCCGACTTCCTCGACGTCCAGCTCGTAGACCGTGCGCTTGACGCCCTCACGGTCCTCGTAGGACCGCTGCTTCAGCCGGCCCTGCACGATGACGCGCATGCCTCGCTGGAGCGACTCGGCGACGTTCTCCGCCGCCTGACGCCAGACCGAGCAGGTCAGGAACAGGCTCTCGCCGTCCTTCCACTCATTGGTCTGACGGTCGAAGGTGCGGGGGGTGGACGCGACACGGAACTTCGCGACCGCCGCACCGGAAGGGGTGAAGCGCAGCTCGGGGTCGTCGACAAGATTGCCGACGACCGTGATGACGGTCTCGCCTGCCATGGGGGAACCTCTCGGCGGGTTTGCTGCTGGCTGCTAGTGCTGCTACTCGATGCCCGAGATCAGCTGAGCTGCAGGGCTCAGTGGGTCTCGGGACGGAGGACCTTGGTCCGGAGGACCGACTCGTTCAGGTTCATCTGGCGGTCGAGCTCCTTGACGACCGCAGGCTCGGCCTGCAGGTCGATGACCGAGTAGATGCCCTCGGGCTTCTTCTTGATCTCGTACGCGAGACGACGACGGCCCCAGGTGTCGACCTTCTCGACCTTTCCGTTGCCCTCACGGACGACGGAGAGGAAGTTCTCGATCAGCGGGGAGACAGCGCGCTCCTCGAGATCGGGGTCGAGGATGACCATCACCTCGTAGTGACGCATGTGGAACCCACCTCCTTTGGACTCAACGGCCACGGCGGTTCCGTGGCAGGAGGGTTGTGATGCGTTCGCAACGGTATCCGCGGCCACTGACAACGCCACTGACAAGAGGACTCCGTCGATGTACCGAGTGATCGGTGAACCGAAGGGGAATCCTTGTCGTGACCTGGCCATGGCCTGGGCAGACACCGGTGCAGAGGGTACAGAGTACCTGCACACCCGCTTCCGGTTGAAATCCGGCCGGGGTCACCGTCAATCTGTACACATCGGGTGTGTATGGCGCTACGATGCGCCGCCTTCCGCAGGAGGTGCCCTATGGCACAGACGCGACCCACCGTTGCCGGCTCTCTGTTCGCGACGGACCACAAGCCCCATCCCCTCCAAGACACGCTGCTCGCGGTGACTCTGGTCCTCGGAGTCACCGCTCTCATCACGGCAGCCTTCAACAGCCTGCACCTCATCAGCTCGTGGGCAGGCCTGATCGGGATCATCACCGGCGCCTCCGGGCAGTTCATCTCGGAGACGACCCGGGAACGCTTCGGCCTGATCCTGGGTCTCGGTGCCTCGGCCGTCGGCTTCTTCCTCGGCATGGCGCACGGCGGCCTCTTCGGCGGCATCATCGGCTGAGGCGACCGGACCCGTTCCGCGGACCGCACAGCCGGAGTCGTTCCGCGGGCCGGGCAGCCGATCACCACCTCGTCCGGGCGGCCGGAGACACCACCGCCTGCCGATACAGCCGGACACATCACCTCAGAACGTCCTGACCACGCTTCGGTCGGGACGCAGGTTCAGTACGGCCCAGTCGGGGCGCTCCCAGGGCGCAGTAGGCTTCGGCGCGAGAGCCGGAGCCCCTGTACCCATGGGGACACACCAGCCCGAGGAGCGCCCCGAATGAGCCTGACCCTGAGGACCATCAGCCGAGAGCAGCATCTGGCCTACATCCAGAGCCTGCCCGCGGCTAGCCACATGCAGGTTCCGGCATGGGCCGATGTCAAGGCGGAGTGGCGCTCCGAGAGCCTGGGCTGGTTCGACGAGCGGACCGGCGAGATGGTGGGCGCCGGGCTGGTGCTGTACCGCCAGCTGCCCAAGATCAAGCGCTACCTCGCCTACCTCCCCGAGGGTCCGGTCATCAACTGGTACGCGCCGAACCTCGACGAGTGGCTGCAGCCGATGCTCGCGCACCTCAAGCAGCAGGGCGCCTTCTCCGTGAAGATGGGCCCGCCGGTGATCATCCGGCGCTGGGAGGCCACGTCCATCAAGGGCGGCATCCAGAACCCGGACGTGAAGCGCCTGCGCGACATCGAGGCGGACTTCATCGAACCGCGCGCCTTCGAGGTCGCCGACAAGCTGCGCCGCATGGGCTGGCAGCAGGGTGAGGACGGCGGCGCCGGCTTCGGCGACGTACAGCCCCGCTACGTCTTCCAGGTGCCGCTGGCCAACCGCTCCCTGGAAGAGGTCCACAAGAACTTCAACCAGCTGTGGCGGCGCAACATCAAGAAGGCCGAGAAGGAGGGCGTCGAGGTCGTCCAGGGCGGCTACCACGACCTCGAGGAGTGGCAGCGGCTGTACGAGATCACGGCGATCCGCGACCACTTCCGGCCGCGCCCGCTGTCGTACTTCCAGCGCATGTGGTCGGCCCTCAACACCGAGGACCCCAACCGGATGCGGCTCTACTTCGCCCGGCGCGGCGGCGTGAACCTGTCCGCGGCCACGATGCTGGTCGTCGGCGGGCACGTCTGGTACTCGTACGGCGCATCGGACAACATCGGGCGTGAGTTCCGGCCCTCGAACGCGATGCAGTGGCGGATGCTGCGCGACTCGTACGCCCTGGGTGCGACCGTCTACGACCTGCGCGGCATCTCCGACTCGCTGGACGAGACGGACCACCTCTTCGGTCTGATCCAGTTCAAGGTGGGCACGGGCGGGCAGGCGGCCGAGTACCTCGGCGAGTGGGACTTCCCGCTCAACAAGCTGCTCCACAAGGCGCTCGACATCTACATGTCACGCCGCTGAGCCCGGACACGTCGCGCCGCTGAGCCGGCCCGGAGCGCATGCCGAGCCGCCCATCCGGCCCGGCGTGGCCCCGTCGGTCCGGCGGATCCGCCACAATTTCCCTACCTCTGATTCACCGCAGCCACGAGAAAGGTTCCGGGACCGGCCATGGCGCTCACGCTCTACGTCGACACCGCGCGCTGGCGGGCACACCACAAGCAGGTGTCCGAGCAGTTTCCGGGGCTCGTCCCCGTCTGCAAGGGCAACGGCTACGGCTTCGGCCACGAGCGGCTCGCCGACGAGGCCACCCGCCTCGGCTCGGACATCCTGGCCGTCGGCACCACGTACGAGGCCGCCCGGATCAAGGACTGGTTCGGCGGCGATCTGCTGGTCCTGACGCCGTTCAGGCGGGGCGAGGAGCCCGTACCGCTGCCCGACCGTGTCATCCGCTCGGTGTCGTCCATCGACGGCGTGTACGGCCTCGTGGGCGCCCGTGTCGTCATCGAGGTGATGTCCTCGATGAAGCGGCACGGTGTCAGCGAGCAGGATCTGCCGCATCTGCACTCCGCCATAGAGAACGTCCGGCTGGAGGGCTTCGCCATCCACCTGCCGCTGGACCGCACCGACGGCTCGGACGCCGTCGAGGAGGTCATCGGCTGGATGGACCGTCTGCGCGCGGCCCGACTGCCGCTGCACACGATGTTCGTCAGCCACCTCAAGGCCGATGAGCTCGCGCGGCTGCAGCAGCAGTTCCCGCAGACCCGCTTCCGCGCCCGTATCGGCACCCGGCTGTGGCTGGGGGACCACGAGGCGACCGAGTACCGCGGAGCCGTCCTGGACGTCACCCGTGTCTCCAAGGGCGACCGCTTCGGCTACCGGCAGCAGAAGACGGCCTCCGACGGCTGGCTGGTCGTCGTGGCGGGCGGTACGTCGCACGGAGTGGGCCTGGAGGCCCCGAAGGCTCTGCACGGCGTCATGCCGCGCGCCAAGGGCGTCGCCCGGGCCGGCCTGGCGACGGTCAACCGGAACCTTTCTCCGTTCGTCTGGGCCGGCAAGCAGCGCTGGTTCGCCGAGCCGCCGCACATGCAGGTGTCGATCCTCTTCGTGCCGTCGGACGCCACGGAGCCGCGGGTCGGCGACGAGCTGGTGGCCCATCTGCGGCACACCACCACGCAGTTCGACCGCATCGTGGAGCGCTGATCCCGGGAGGGATCACCTGTCTCCGCCCCCTGAGGAAACAGCAGAAAGGCCGTACACACATACCGTGTACGGCCTTTCGCGTTGCCCGTCGGAGCCGGGCCCGAGTCCTGTTCGCTCAGAGCGAACTGTCCTCCGGGGTCGACCCCCCGCCGTTGCCGCCCCATTCCACCTGAGGCCCCTCGAAGTGCGCCGCGTGCCGCGGTGGATGGGCCGCCGCGCCGAGCACGAAGACGTCCTCCGCGCCGTCCAGGACGCCTCCCGAGGGATCGTCCTCACCCGCCCTGCGCACGACGTCCCGCTCCGGCATGAGGATGTCGCGTACGACCACGGCGCACAGGTACAGCGTGCCCAGGAGGTGGGCGGCGATCGCGAACTGGTACCCGTGTGAGGAGAGGCCCTTGTGGGCCTCCCCGCTGGTCGTGTACGCGAGGTACATCCAGATCCCCAGGAAGTACGCGACCTCGCACGCCTGCCAGATCAGGAAGTCCCGCCACTTCGGCCGGGCCAGCGCGGCCAGGGGGATCAGCCACAGCACGTACTGGGGCGAGTAGACCTTGTTGGTGAGGATGAAGGCCGCGACGATCAGGAAGGCCAGCTGGGCGAAGCGGGGGCGGCGCGGGGCGGTGAGCGCGAGCGCGGCCATGCCCACGCAGACGAGCACCATCAGGACCAGCGCCCACGCGTTCGCCGTCTGGTAGCTGATCGGGACCTTCCACCAGGTGGAGATGAACAGGAAGACCGAACCGAAGTCGATCCCCCTGGTCTGGCTGAAGCTGTAGAACTTCGCCCAGCCTTCCGGCGCGAGGTACATCACGGGAAGGTTCACCACGAGCCAGGCTCCGACCGCGCCCATGAGCGCGTTCCCGAACTCCCGCCACTTGCCCGCCCGCCAGCACAGCACGAGCAGCGGTCCCATGAGCAGGAACGGGTAGAACTTGGCGGCCGTGGCGAGCCCGAGCAGGACACCGAAGGCGAGGGAGCGGCCACGCGACCACATGAGCATCGCGGCGGCCAGCAGGGCCACCGCGAGGAGGTCCCAGTTGATGGTGGCCGTGAGCGCGAAGGCGGGCGCGAGGGCGACCAGGAGGCCGTCCCAGGGGCGCAGGCGGTGGGTGCGCGCGGTGCATACGGCGATGACCGCCGCGCACACCATGAGCATCCCGGCGTTGACCATCCAGTAGATCTGCTCCTGGTGCTGGATGCTGCCGCCACCCGGTGTGAGCCAGGCCGCGACCTCCATGAACAGACCGGTCAGGACCGGGTACTCGAGGTAGTCCATGTCGCCGGGGAGCTTGTCGAAGTACGGCACGAGCCCGTCGGCGAAACCGCGTCCCTGGTAGAGGTGCGGGATGTCCGAGTAGCACGCGTGCGTGTACTGCGTGCTGGCCCCGAAGAACCAGCCGCTGTCGTAGCAGGGCAGTTTCTGCACCATACCGAGGGCGAACATGCCGATCGCGACGAGCGCGATCACCCGTACCGGGGTCCACCAGGACGCCCCCAGCAACGCTCTCCGTCCGATGGGGCCGCCGATCAGCTCACTTCCGGCCGCGGCGACCTCGTCGTCCCTGGTCGGCCGCACCGGCTCCGGCTCGCGCACGCTCGTTCGCGTCGTCTCTGCACTGGGCATGGCGCACATCCTGCCGTACGCGTCTGAGAATGGCCGCAGGAGCGGTAAGAGAACAGGGGCCGTCAGCCACAGCTGACGGCCCCTGTTCGTCGGGTTGCGCGTCTGTCTATCCGCCGTTCTGTCCGGCGAAGATGCCGCCGTTGCCATTACCTCTGCTATTCCCGTTGGTAATGGACGTTGTCGGCGTGGGTGAGGTGGTTCCGGTCGCACCGCCGGTGGTCCCCGTGTTCGTCCCGCCGTTGTTCCCACAGTTCCAGCCGAAGTTGCCGCAGGTGTCGGTCGGCGAGGCCGTGGGAGAGCTGCTGAGGGACGGGCTCGGCGAGGTACTCGGCGTCGGGCTCGCCGACGGCGACGGTGTGGTCGACGGGCTCGGGCTCGGGCTGGGGCTGGCGTTCAGAATCTCGCCGAGCGGCTCGGCCGCCGGGAAGGGCTCGTGCTTGGAGTCCTTCAAGGCCACGGCCATGTAGTCCTTCCAGACCTGGGCCGGGATGTCACCACCGTGAACGGACGGCACACCGCCGGTGCCGTTCATCGATTCCAGCTTGCTCGTCTTCGGGTCGGACCTGAACAGGGTGACGGCCGTGGACAGCTCCCTGGTGTAGCCGACGAACCACGCCGACTTGTTCTTGTCGGTCGTACCCGTCTTGCCGGCCACGGGGAAGCCCATGTCGGCGACCTTCTTGCCGGTTCCGTTCTGGACCACGTTCTGCAGGACGTCGGTGACGTTGTTCGCCACCTTCTCGGGCATCGCGGTCTTCTCGGCGGGCGGCTTGAACTGCGCGAGCGGCTTGCCGTCCTTGAGCACCTTGGTGACCGAGTACGGGTCGTAGTGCGAGCCCGACGCGGCGAAGGTGCCGTACGCGTCGGCCATACGAATGGCGCTCGGGGTCGACGTACCGAGCGAGAAGGAGACGTTGTTCAGGTTTCCCTGGTCGAAGGAGTCCGGCAGGATGCCCATGGACTCCGCGACCTTCCGGGTCTTGGAAAGGCCGACATCGACGCCCAACTGCGCGAACGGGGAGTTGATGGACTGCTCCATGGCCTTCTTGAGCGTCACCATCCCCCAGGCCTTGGTGCCCTCGTTCTTCTGCCGGAACGGCTTCCCGTCATTACCCATGATCGGGTCGCCGTTCTGGTCCTTGATCACCAGAAGGTCGTCGCCGTTGTAGCGGGCCATCGGCGACAGGACCTGTGGAGTGGTCTTGTACGTTCCGTACTGCATCGCGGTGGCCAGCACGATCGGCTTCCAGGTCGATCCGACCGGCACGCCCGTCGTATTGGCGTTGTTGGAGTAGTGGCCCTTGTCGAAGCCTTCGCCCCCGTAGAGCGCCACGATCGCGCCGGTCTTCGGATCGACCGACGCCGCGCCGAACTGCACGTCCTTGTCGGTCGTGGGCCGCGCCTTGGTGTCGAGGAAGCTCTTCTTCGTCGCCTTGACGGCCTTCTCCAGCTCACTGACCTTCTTCTTGTCGAAGGTCGTGGAGATCCGGTAGCCGCCCTTCTCCAACTGCTCCGGCGTGATGCCGGCCTGCTTCGCCACATACTCCTTGGCGATGTCGACGAGGTAACCGGTCTGGCCGGACAGGGACGAGGTCTGCTTCTTCGGCATGGGGAACTTGGTGATCTTGTTCCGATCGGCCTGCGTCATGTTCCCGACCTTGACCTCACGGTCCAGGATCCATGTCCATCGGTCCTGGACGCGCTTGGTGTTGGCCTCGGGCGAGGCCAGCGCCCCCACACCCCCGTCGGGGTTGAACAGGTTCGGGCCCTTGAGGACGGACGCGAGGAAGACGCACTGCTCGGTGCTGAGGTCCTTGGCATTCACACCGAAGTAGGCCTGGGCCGCCGCCTGGATCCCGTAGGCGTTGCGCCCGTAGTACGCGGTGTTGAGGTAGCCGGCGAGGATCTCGTCCTTGCTCAGCTTCGAGTTCACCTTGATGGAGATGAAGAGCTCTTTGAACTTGCGCGTGATGGTCTGGTCCTGGCTCAGGTACGTGTTCTTCACGTATTGCTGAGTGATGGTCGAGCCACCCTGCGTCTGGCCGCCCTTGGCCATGTTGACGAAGGCGCGCGCGATGCCCATCGGGTCGACGCCCGAGTCCTTGTAGAAGGTCGCGTTCTCGGCGGAGACCACCGCGTTCTTGATGGCTTTCGGGATCTCCTCCGGCCCCACGATCTGCCGGTTCGTCTGACCGCCGGTGGCTGCCATCTGACTGCCGTCGGACCAGTAGAAGACGTTGTTCTGGGCCAGGGCCGTGTCGTTCGGGTTCGGGACGCCCACCATGGCGTACCCGATGCCTGCCGCGACCAGCAGCCCTCCTATGAAGGTGAGGAACGTGCCCGTCACCAGCTTCCAGGAGGGCATCCAGCGCCCGGCTCCCGACTTGCCCGCGCGCGGGTAGTCGATGAAACGCTTCTTTACAGGCCCAGAGGCCCGCGCGCGCCCGGGCCCGTCAGGACCGCCGCGGCGGCCGCCGGGCCCTGTGGCGTCGGCGCCTCGGCGCCGGCCGCCACCGCTGCTTCTCTGGGCTGCGCGCCGGGCCTCGGCGCGGCCGGTGTACGGGCGCTCCTCCTCACCCCCCGACTCATAGGAGTCGGAAGGGGACCCGGTGGCGCCTCGCGGTGCCGCACGGCGGCCGGAGGACGGGCCGGTCTGGCCGCGTCGGGCCGCGGCACGCCCGCCGCCCTGTGGCTGCGACGGTTTGCGACGGTGCTCGCTCATCGAACGATTACTCCTCGGGCAGGCGCACCCGTGCGCGCCTGGAAACGGCAGCTGGTTTCCGGTCCCCCCGAAGTACGGATGCGGTCGTTTGCGCATTCACCCGTACTGCACCAGGGACAAGGACGCCCTCAGGCGTCACTCGGTTCCCGGTGGTTTTGCATGGCGCACAGACTACGCACCGTCAAAACCCCCCTAATCCTGAAGTTCACCCCAAATCAGGCAACTTGCTTCGTATGAATCGGTGATGTGACGCCGTTCACCATGGTCCCCCTTGTCGCAGACGGACGGCCGATCTATCGTGCTGATGTATCGAGTCGATACATCAGCTCGGCATAAAGAACGTGCCGAGGACACCGCGACAGCGAGGAGGCGATATGAGCCGGCGTTCCGGGATCCTCGAGTTCGCCGTCCTCGGCCTGCTTCGCGAGTCCCCGATGCACGGCTACGAGTTGCGCAAACGACTCAATACGTCACTGGGTGTGTTCCGTGCGTTCAGCTACGGGACGCTCTATCCCTGCCTCAAGACGCTGGTCGCGAGCGGCTGGTTGATCGAGGAATCGGGGAGCACCACCGAGGACGCCCTCGCCGCCCCGCTCGCTGGGCGGCGCGCCAAGATCGTCTATCGGTTGACGGCTGAAGGTAAAGAGCACTTCGAGGAGCTGCTCGCGCAGACGGGGCCCGACGCGTACGAGGACGAGCACTTCGCCGCTCGGTTCGCGTTCTTCGGGCAGACGTCACGCGACGTGCGCATGCGCGTACTGGAGGGCCGCCGCAGTCGGCTCGAGGAGCGACTGGAGAAGATGCGTGCCTCGCTGGCACGCACCAGGGAGCGCCTCGACGACTACACCCTTGAGCTCCAGCGCCACGGAATGGAGTCCGTGGAGCGCGAAGTGCGCTGGCTGAACGAGCTCATCGAGAGCGAGCGAGCAGGTCGGGACGTCAAGGATTCCGCCTCCGAAGGCACCTCCCGAGGTGTCCCCGAAGGCAGCTCACCGGGCGCCTTCGAAGGCTCCGCTCAGCAGAACAGCACATCTGGAGAGACGGGCGGCCTGCCCCGGCACCGGGACCAGTCCCGGCCGGATCCGTCCGACGACACCACCACGTGAGGTCCAGTCGGGGCTTCACCTCGTACACACAGGGAGCAACCGGAATGGGTTCGGTTCGCGTAGCCATCGTCGGCGTGGGCAACTGCGCCGCCTCGCTGGTGCAGGGCGTCGAGTACTACAAGGACGCCGACCCGGCGTCCAAGGTCCCGGGTCTGATGCACGTCCAGTTCGGCGACTACCACGTCGGTGACGTCGAGTTCGTCGCCGCCTTCGACGTCGACGCGAAGAAGGTCGGCCTCGACCTCTCCGACGCCATCGGTGCCAGCGAGAACAACACCATCAAGATCTGCGACGTCCCGAACAAGGGCGTCACGGTCCAGCGCGGCCACACCCTCGACGGTCTCGGCAAGTACTACCGCATGACCATCGAGGAGTCCGCCGAGGCGCCCGTCGACGTCGTCCAGATCCTCAAGGACAAGCAGGTCGACGTCCTCATCTGCTACCTGCCCGTCGGTTCCGAGGACGCGGCGAAGTTCTACGCCCAGTGCGCCATCGACGCCAAGGTCGCCTTCGTCAACGCCCTCCCGGTCTTCATCGCCGGCACCAAGGAGTGGGCGGACAAGTTCACCGAGGCCGGTGTCCCGATCGTCGGCGACGACATCAAGTCGCAGGTCGGCGCCACCATCACGCACCGTGTGATGGCGAAGCTGTTCGAGGACCGCGGTGTCCGTCTTGAGCGCACCATGCAGCTCAACGTCGGCGGCAACATGGACTTCAAGAACATGCTGGAGCGCGACCGCCTCGAGTCGAAGAAGATCTCGAAGACGCAGGCCGTCACTTCGCAGATCCCCGACCGCGACATGGGCGAGAAGAACGTCCACATCGGTCCCTCGGACTACGTGGCCTGGCTCGACGACCGCAAGTGGGCGTACGTCCGTCTCGAGGGCCGCGCCTTCGGTGACGTCCCGCTGAACCTGGAGTACAAGCTCGAGGTCTGGGACTCCCCGAACTCCGCGGGTGTCATCATCGACGCCCTGCGCGCCGCGAAGATCGCCAAGGACCGCGGCATCGGCGGCCCGATCCTGTCGGCGTCCTCGTACTTCATGAAGTCCCCGCCGGTCCAGTACTTCGACGACGAGGCCTTCGCCAACGTCGAGAAGTTCATCAAGGGCGAGGTCGAGCGCTAGCAAGACAGGCCTCCGAGCGCCGTCGAGACACGGCGCGGAGTGCCGAGGGGCTTTTCGCTCCTGCCCGTCGAGGGTCCCTGGGTCTTTGACCCGGGGACCCTCCTCGTATGTGAGGCTGTGCCCCATGGCCGTCGTGCGTGACCTGCGCGTCCTCCTGCGCTTCCAAGGCTTCAGACGCCTGCTCGGTGTCCGGTTGCTGTCCCAGGGCGCCGACGGCGTCTACCAGGTCGCGCTCGCCACATACGTCGTCTTCTCACCGGAGAAGCAGACCTCAGCGGCCTCGATCGCCTCCGCGATGGCGGTACTGCTCCTGCCGTACTCCCTGGTCGGCCCCTTCGCCGGCGTCCTGCTGGACCGCTGGCGGCGCCGCCAGGTCCTCCTGTACGGCAATCTGCTGCGGACCGCGCTGGCCTGCGCGACGGCCGTGCTGATGCTGAGCCATGTCCCCGACTGGCTCTTCTACGCCTCCGCGCTGTGCGTCACCGCGGTCAACCGGTTCGTCCTCGCGGGCCTCTCGGCCGCCCTGCCCCGAGTCGTCGACTCCCACCGGCTGGTCATGGCCAACGCCCTGTCGCCCACCGCCGGGACACTCGCCGCGACCGCGGGCGGCGGTCTCGCGTTCGTCGTACGACTGGTCGCCTCGGACTCGGACGCGGCGGTCGTCCTCCTCGGTGCGACCCTCTATCTGTGCGCCGCGCTCGCCTCGCTGCGCATCGCACCGGAACTGCTCGGCCCCGACCAGGGGTTGGTGCAGCCGAGCCTGCGTACGTCCCTCACCGGCACCGCGCGCGGTCTCGTGGCCGGTGTGCGCCATCTCGCCGAGCCCGCGCGGCGGGAGGCGGCCTGGGCGCTCCTGTCGATGACCCTGATGCGCTTCTGCTACGGCGCCCTGACCGTCATGGTGCTGATGCTGTGCCGGTACGCCTGGTCGTCCGGCTCCGACGGCGGGCTCGCCCTGCTGGGCCTGGCGGTGGGCATCTCCGGGGCGGGCTTCTTCGTCGCGGCCGTGGTGACGCCCTGGGCGGTGGGACGACTGGGCCCCGGCGGCTGGATCGCCGCGTGCGCGGCCGCGGCGGCGGTCCTGGAACCGGCGCTCGGCCTCCCTTTCGAGGCGGCGCCCATGCTGGCCGCCGCCTTCATTCTGGGCCTGACCACACAGGGCGCGAAGATCGCCACCGACACGATCGTGCAGTCCTCGGTCGACGACGGTTACCGCGGCCGGATCTTCTCCGTCTACGACGTCCTGTTCAACGTCGCCTTCGTCGGCGCGGCCGCAGTAGCCGCCCTGATGCTGCCTCCTGACGGACGCTCAGCTTCCCTTGTCGTCACTCTGGCCGCGGTCTACACAGCAATTGCTGTTGTTATGGCCCGCTTTGAGATGCAGTAAGTGTCACATCAGGGCCACAGAGCCTCTCTGGGCTACTGCGTTGTCAGTCGGTCCCGATAACTTACGTGCGTCTTATTCACGCCACGCGCTTACGTTCCAGGGGGACCCCTAAGTGACTACTCCGCCGCCCCAGGGCCAGAACCCGTTCGCCCAGGGCCAGCAGCCCTACGGACAGCCGCCCCAGGGCCAGGCTCCGTACGGGGCGCCGCCGCAGGGGTACCCCCAGCAGCCGGGTTACCCCCAGCAGCCCGGCCAGCCCGGCTTCCCGCAGCAGGGACCGATTCCCTACGCTCCGGTCGCGCCGCTGCGGCCGAAGCGCGGCGTCAAGTGGTACCTGCGCATAGTCCTTGCCGTCGCGGGCCTCAGCGTCGTCGTGGGCGGTTTGGTGCTCAATAACGACAGCCAGGACGCCAAGAAGCTGGCCGTGGGCGACTGCCTGTACAACAAGGGGACCGCGAACGAGCCGGACGTCATCCAGGTCGACTGCACCGACTCCAAGGCCACGCACAAGGTCCTCAAGAAGGCGGACGGCGCCTCGCTTCCTTCACTGACGTGCCAGAACGTCACGGGCACGACGGCGACGCTGACGTGGAAGGAAACCGGCGAGTCCTTCACGCTGTGCCTCGGATCCAACAAGTAGCCCGCGGATCTGGATGTACCAAGGGGCGGTGTTTCACGTGAAACACCGCCCCTTGTTGTTCCCGGCACAGACCCCGGGGTCATGTTTCACGTGAAACATGACCCCACACGGCCCGGTCTATGAGCCTCAGCCCTGTTCGGCCCACCACTCCTTGAGTGCTGTCACTGCCGCGTCGTGCTCCATCGGCCCGTTCTCCAGCCTCAGCTCCAGCATGAACTTGTACGCCTGGCCGATCGCCGGGCCGGGGCCGATGCCCAGGATCTCCATGATCTGGTTGCCGTCGAGGTCAGGACGGATCGAGTCCAGCTCCTCCTGCTCCTGGAGCTCGGCGATGCGCTCCTCCAGGCCGTCGTACGCCTGAGAGAGCGCTGCGGCCTTGCGCTTGTTGCGCGTAGTGCAGTCGGAGCGGGTCAGCTTGTGGAGCCGGTCGAGGAGCGGACCCGCGTCACGTACATAGCGACGGACCGCGGAGTCCGTCCACTCACCGGTGCCGTATCCGTGAAAGCGCAGATGAAGTTCGACCAGACGCGAGACGTCCTTCACCAGGTCGTTGGAGTACTTGAGCGCCGTCATCCGCTTCTTGGTCATCTTCGCGCCCACCACCTCGTGGTGGTGGAAGGAGACCCGCCCGTCCTTCTCGAAGCGCCGTGTCCTCGGCTTGCCGATGTCGTGCAGCAGCGCGGCGATCCGGAGCGTCAGGTCCGGACCATTTTCCTCGAGCGCCATGGCCTGTTCCAGGACGATCAGCGTGTGGTCGTAGACGTCCTTGTGGCGGTGGTGCTCATCACGTTCCAGTCGCAGCGCGGGAAGCTCCGGCAGCACATGGTCGGCGAGACCGGTGTCCACGAGCAGCGTCAGACCCTTGCGCGGGTGAGCGGAGAGGATCAGCTTGTTCAGCTCGTCCCGCACCCGCTCCGCCGAGACGATCTCGATGCGCCCAGCCATGTCCGTCATCGCGGCGACGACGTCGGGGGCCACCTCGAAGTCGAGCTGCGCGGCGAACCGCGCGGCCCGCATCATCCGCAGCGGATCGTCGGAGAAGGACTCCTCGGGCGTACCCGGGGTACGCAGGACCCGCGCGGACAGGTCGTCCCGACCGCCGTACGGATCGATGAACTCCTTCTCCGGCAGCGCCACGGCCATCGCGTTCACGGTGAAGTCACGGCGCACGAGGTCTTCCTCGATCGAGTCGCCGTAGGACACCTCGGGCTTGCGCGAGGTCCGGTCGTACGCCTCGGAGCGGTACGTCGTGATCTCGATCTGGAACGACTGCTGGACGTCGTCCACGCGGGCGTCCTTCTGCGCGCCGACGGTGCCGAAGGCGATCCCGACCTCCCAGACGGCGTCCGCCCAGGGCCGCACGATCTTCAGTACGTCATCGGGGCGGGCGTCGGTCGTGAAGTCCAGATCATTGCCGAGCCGGCCAAGGAGCGCGTCCCGGACCGAGCCACCGACCAGGGCCAGTGAGAACCCCGCCTCCTGGAAACGGCGGGCGAGGTCGTCGGCGACAGGGGACACCCGCAACAGTTCACTCACCGCGCGGCGCTGCACCTGGCTCAGGGCACTGGGGTTGTCTTCGTTGGCGTTCGGCACAACAGAAAAGGGTACGTGGCCGAGGCACTCGCGGGCGCCTCCATAAAACGTGCACAGCCATCCCCTTCTCATGCGGGGGATCAATACTTACGCATACAGGACACTCGGCCCTGTCTACTGATCTTGTGGAGCGGTCCGCGGCACTTACCCTCGGCGCACATCGTTACCATGCGTGGACGCACATTCCGACGACCACTGACGATGACGAGGGACGGACGAGCGCGTGGCCGAGGCGGCAGACTTCCAGGGGATGAGTCCCTCACCTGCCCGCCGGTGGCTGCGGCGCACCGGCACACTGCTGGCCGGTGCGCCCCTGCTGGCCGGCGTGCTCCAGCTGCCCTCCTCCCCGGCCGCACACGCCGCTCAGACGGCCGCTGTGGCCGACGCCACCGGGTCCGGCGCGGTGGACATCTCCCTCGACTCGCTGACCCCCAGCGCGCCCGCGGAGGGCGACACGATCACCGTCTCCGGTTCGGTCACCAACAAGGGCAAGCAGACGGTCACGGGCGCGCACGTGGGCCTGCGGGTCGGCCCGACACTCCAGGGCCGGGTCGCCATAGACGACGCTGAGAAGCGCACCGGGTTCCAGCTGGGCCCTGACCCCCTGGAGGTCGGCGGCAAGTACGTCGAGAAGTTCTCCAAGCTCGCCACGGGCGTCTCGCAGCACTTCAGCATCTCGGTGCCCGTCAAGGACCTGAACCTCGACTCCGACGGGGTGTACCAGCTCGGCGTCTCCCTCACCGGCCAGACCGCCGCGCAGCCGTGGGACCAGGTGCTCGGCATCAAGCGGACGTTCCTGCCCTGGCAGCCCGCCGGCGCCGACACGAAGACGAAGACGACGTATCTCTGGCCGCTGATCTCGGCGGTCCACCTGCGGGCGGAGACCGGCTCGGACGCGCAGCAGACGCCCGTCTTCCAGAACGACGACCTGGCCAAGGAGATCTCCCCCGGCGGCCGCCTGGACCAGCTCCTGTCCCTGGGCAGCGACCTCGACGTCACCTGGGTCCTCGACCCGGACCTGCTGGCCTCCGTCGACGCCATGACGCGCAGCTACCAGATCAAGAACGGCGACACCACGACGGCGGGCAAGAACCAGGCCGTCGCCAAGGCGTGGCTCGACAAGCTCGAGAAGACCGTCGCGGACAAGGACAAGGAAGTCGTCGCTCTCCCCTTCGCCGACCCCGACCTCGCGTCGCTGGCGCACAACGGCAAGGACGTCACGGGCTCCCTCAGCCACCTCAAGGACGCCACGGACGTGGCCTCCAGCACGGTGCAGACGATCCTCCATGTGAAGCCGAACACGGACTTCGCCTGGTCCGCCGAGGGCGCGGTCGATCCGTCGATCGTCAAGGTCGCCACCTCCGCCGGCGCCGACAAGGTGATCGCCCGCAGCGACAGCCTGCGCGAGACCGGCGGCCTGACGTACACGCCCACCGCCGCCCGCCCCATCGGGGGCGGCACGACGGCGGTGGTCGCGGACTCCAGGCTGTCGACCGCGTTCGAGGGCGACATGGCGAAGGCCGACAACTCGACGCTCGCCGTGCAGGAATTCCTCGCCCAGAGCCTGATGGTCGATCTGCAGGAGCCGAGCAAGCAGCGGAGCATCGTCGTCGCCCCGCAGCGCATGCCCTCCGTGAGCCAGGCCCAGACCATGGCGACGGCGGTGAGGGCCCTCCAGGACGGGAACTGGTCCGACTCCCAGAACCTCTCCGCGGCCGCCAAGGCCAAACCGGACCCGAGCGCCACGACGAATGTGCCCTCGGCGTCCTCGTACCCCTCCTCGCTGCGCAAGCAGGAGCTGCCGCGGTCGGCCTTCGAGGAGATCCAGCGCACGCAGAGCACGCTCGACAACTTCAAGGCCATCCTCACCGACAAGTCCCGCGTGGTCACTCCCTTCGGTCGGGCCATAGACCGAGGGATGTCCACGTCCTGGCGCGGCCGTGCCGACCAGGCGGAGACCTTCCGCAAGGGTGTCGAGTCGTACCTGGACGACCTCACCGGTCTCGTCAGGCTGATCGACAAGTCCGACGCGAAGCTCTCGGGCCGCAGTGCCACGATCCCCGTGACGGTGCAGAACAACCTCGTGCAGGGCGTCCACCACCTGGTGCTGCGTCTCACCTCACAGCAGCCGACCCGACTCAAGATCGGCGACGACACCTTCGACGAACGGCCGATCCAGGTCGCGGGCGAGCACAGCCAGTCGGTGAAGTTCACCACCTCCGCCAAGGCCAACGGTCCGGTGACGGTCGTCGCGCAGTTGTTCACGGACGACGGCCAGGCGTACGGTCCCCCCGTCAGATTCGAAGTGAAGGTCACCGAGATCACTCCGACGGTGATGCTGGTGATCGGCGGTGGCGTCCTGCTGCTCGTGCTCGCCGGATTCCGGATGTACACCCAGCGCAAGCGCGCGGCAGCCCGCCAGGCCGCGGAGGAGCAGGAGAACACCCCCGACACCGAGGGCGGGGCCGAGGCCCTGAACGGCGTGAACACGGACGCCGAGGGCACCGTAGACACTACTGAGGACACCGAGCGCTCCAAGGACGGTCCCGACGGGGAGTCCACGACGGAGTCCGGGGCAGACGACCCGGAGCACCCGAGTGACCCGACACCGGACACCGCACCGGAAAGCACCGACCCGTCCGGCACGGGTGAGAGAGTGGACCGTTGAGCGATGTCGTGGCCGGTGGGCCCGGGGACGATGAGGTGGGGTAACCATGAACGCGCCGTACGACGGTGACCGCGGCCAGGGCGCGGGCAACTCGGGCTACCCCGAGGGCTACCCGGATCATGCCGCGGGCGGCTCGGGCTACCCGGACGGCTACCCGGACCAGGGCATGGCCCACACCGGCTACCCCGAGGGGTACCCGGAGGGACCACCGGCCGACCCCGCGCAGCAGCCGCAGGGGCAGTACCAGGACATGTACTTCCAGGACGCCTATACCCAGGACCCGTACCGGGCGCAGGACCTCGCCGCCCAGGATCCGGTGTCCGAGGCGCTCTACGACCGTGCGGCACACCCCCCGCCGCCCCCGGGCTCCTACTACCCGCAGCAGCCGCTCTACGCCCAGCCGCCCACCTCGCAGTACACCCCCGACCCCCGTGTGTGGGCCCAGACGCCCCCGCCGGAGCCCGCGGGCCCGACGCGGCACCTGCCCTACGGCGAGGACGCCCGCACGACCCAGTTCGTCGGCGTGGACGACCTCGTGACCCAGGCCGGCGACCAGCAGCACGAGCCCGACGCCTTCGCCCACCTCTTCCGCGACCAGGGCCAGGCAGGCACCCGTACATCCGTCGCCACGCCCGGCGTACCGTCGCCGGCCCACGAGCCGGCTCCGGCCTCCCCGCAGACCCCCGCGCCCGAACCGGCGCCCACCGCGAAGAAGCCTGGCGGACGCGCCTCGGGCCTGCTGAAGTCGAGTGCGGTGATGGCGGCGGGCACGCTGGTGTCCCGGCTCACCGGCTTCATCCGCTCCGCGCTGATCGTCTCGGCCCTGGGTATCGGCTTCCTGGGCGACTCCTTCCAGGTCGCGTACCAGCTGCCGACGATGATCTACATCCTCACTGTGGGCGGCGGCCTCAACTCGGTCTTCGTGCCACAGCTGGTACGCGCCATGAAGGACGACGAGGACGGCGGCGAGGCCTTCGCCAACCGGCTGCTGACCCTCGTCATGGTGGCGCTCGGCCTGCTCACCGCACTCGCGGTCTTCGCCGCCCCGCTGCTCGTCCGGATGCTGTCGACGTCGGTCGCGGACAACCCCGCGGCCAATGAGGTCGCCGTCACCTTCACCCGCTACTTCCTGCCCACGATCTTCTTCATGGGCATCCACGTGGTGATGGGCCAGATCCTCAACGCCCGCGGGAAATTCGGCGCGATGATGTGGACCCCGGTCCTGAACAACATCGTCATCATCGTGACGCTCGGCATGTTCATCTGGGTGTACGGCACCGCGGCGAACTCCGGCATGGAGGTCACGAACATCCCGCCGGACGGGCAGCGGCTCCTCGGCATCGGCGTCCTCCTCGGCCTCGTCGTGCAGGCCCTCGCGATGATTCCGTATCTGCGCGAGACCGGATTCCGCATGCGGCTGCGCTTCGACTGGAAGGGCCACGGCCTCGGCAAGGCCGCGATGCTCGCCAAGTGGACCGTGCTCTTCGTCCTCGCGAACCAGGCCGGCGCCCTCGTCGTCACCCAGCTGGCCACCGCCGCCACCAATGACAGCAAGGTCAAGGGTGTCGGCTTCTCCGCCTACGCCAACGCCCAGCTCGTGTGGGGCCTGCCGCAGGCCATCATCACGGTCTCGTTGATGGCGGCGCTGCTTCCGCGCATCGCCCGTTCGGCCCATGAGGGCGACAGCGGAGCCGTCCGTGACGACATCTCCCAGGGACTGCGCACGACTGCCGTGGCCATCGTGCCGATCGCCTTCGGCTTCGTCGCCCTCGGCATCCCGATGTGCACCCTGATCTTCGGTTCCTCGGGCACCAGCGAAGCCACCAACATGGGCTTCATGCTCATGGCCTTCGGCCTCGGCCTGATCCCGTACTCCGTGCAGTACGTCGTCCTGCGTGCTTTCTACGCGTACGAGGACACGCGCACCCCCTTCTACAACACGGTCATCGTCGCCGCCGTCAACGCCGTGGCCTCCGCCGCGTGCTACTTCGTGCTTCCGGCCCGCTGGGCGGTGGTCGGCATGGCCGCCTCCTACGGTCTCGCCTACGCGATCGGCGTCGGCGTCGCCTGGAACAGGCTGCGCAAGCGGCTCGGCGGTGACCTGGACGGCACCCGCGTCCTGCAGACGTACGCCCGTCTCGGCATCGCCTCGGTGCCCGCGGCCCTGCTGAGCGGCGCGGCCTGCTACGGCATCGGCCACACCCTCGGACAGGGCGTCGGGGGCTCCCTGGCGGCCCTCCTCGCGGGCGGCATCGCCCTGCTCGGCGTCTTCTACGTCGCCGCGCGAAAGATGCGGATCGAAGAACTCAACTCAATGGTCGGAATGGTCCGCGGGCGCCTGGGGCGCTGAGGCGGGGGTACGCGCACAACCATCGTCCGTCGCCGTGTGTCGTGCATAGCGCCGGACTGTGGGCACAATTGGTTTCTGCGTCGGACAGCGCGCAACGAATGGGGAGGCGGGAACGACGGTGGCGGAACGGAGCACGGCTGCCGTCGACGTGGCAGACAACAGCGGCGACGAGCCGCTGACCGCCAAGGCGGACCAGTCCACGTCCGACGGGGTGGCCCAGAACCGGGAGCGGGAGACGGACAGCGAAGAGGCACAGGGGAGCGGCGGGACCGAGAGTCCCGGAAAGGCCTCACCGCCCGAACTGCACAGCGGACACAAACTCGCCAGGCGTTACCGCCTCGAGGAGTGCGTCACCCGTCTGGACGGTTTCAGCAGTTGGCGTGCGGTGGACGAGAAACTCCGCCGCGCCGTCGGCGTGCATCTCCTGCCCGCCGACCATCCACGGGCCCGCTCCGTACTGGCGGCGGCCCGTTCCTCGGCCCTGCTGGGCGATCCCCGGTTCGTCCAGGTCCTGGACGCGGTCGAAGAGAACGACCTCGTCTATGTGGTGCACGAGTGGCTGCCGGACGCCACGGAGCTGACCGCGCTGCTGGCCTCGGGCCCGCTGGAGGTGCACGAGGCCTACCAGATGGTCAGCCAGGTCTCCCAGGCCATGGCCGCCGCGCACCGTGAGGGCCTCGCGCATCTGCGGCTGACGCCCAGTGCCGTGCTGCGCACCTCGACCGGCCAGTGGCGCATCCGTGGGCTCGCCGTGAACGCCGCGCTGCGTGGCATCAGCTCGGAGACCCCACAGCGCACCGACACGGAGGCGATCGGCGCGCTCCTGTACGCCGCGCTCACCCAGCGCTGGCCCTACGACAACGACGCCTACGGTCTGTCCGGGCTGCCCAAGGGGGTCGGCCTGATCGCCCCCGACCAGGTACGCGCCGGTGTCCACCGGGGCCTGTCGGAGCTCGCCATGCGCGCGCTCGCCAACGACGGCGCGACCGCCTCCCGCCACGAGACTCCGTGCACCACGCCGGAGGAACTGGTGAAGGCGATCGCCGAGATGCCCCGCATCCGCCCGCCGGAGCCCACGTTCACGGCCCCGCCGGAGTACCAGCGCACCTCGTACCAGCAGGGCTACGGCCGCCCCGCGCCCCACATGGGCGCCACGCAGCCCGTGACGGCCCCGCCGCCCCCGCTGCAGAGCCGCACCGGCAAGGCCCTCAAGTGGGCCGTGTCGGCCCTCCTGATCGCCGCCCTGGGCCTCGGCAGCTGGCAGCTCGCGGAGACTCTGATGCAACACAGCAAGTCCGACGACACACAGAAGACCAAGACGACGGACGGCAACGGCAAGGGCACCGACCAGACCAAGCCGGTCAAGCCGATCGCCATCAAGGGTGCGCAGGAGTACGTCGCGAAGGGTGACGCCCAGGCACCCGGGGACGTGGGCAAGACGTACGACGGCGACAGCTCGACGTACTGGCGGAGCAAGAGCTTCGTGGACGGTCCGGAGATGAAGCCGGCCTTCAAGCCCGGCGTCGGCATCGTCTACGACCTCGGTTCGCAGCAGACCGTCACGGGGGCTTCGATAGGGCTCCGGTACCCCGGGGACCACACGACGATCACCCTCTATGGGACGGACTCGATGAGTTCCTCGACGCCGGTGGATTCGATGACGAAGATCGGGACCATCACGACGAGCGGCGCCAGCGCGAAGATCACGGTCACCAAGAAGGCGAAGACTCAGTACGTGCTGCTCTGGATCACGGCGATGCCCTACGCGTCCGGTGATCAGTACAGCGGCGCCGGCTACAAGCAAGCCATCACGGACGTGAAGTTCACCGGCTGACGTTCGTCGACGAAGGGGAGGGGGTCCGATGGCCGGTGAAACCGGATACGGCGACGCAAGCGATCAGGACCTCCTCGCCCGTCACGTAGCGGGCGACCACGAGGCCTTCGGCGAGATCGTGCGGCGTCATCGCGACCGGCTCTGGGCAGTCGCCCTGAGGACGCTGGGAGACCGCGAGGAGGCCGCTGACGCCGTCCAGGACGCACTGGTCTCCGCCTACCGGGCCGCTCACACCTTCCGCGGCCAGTCGGCCGTCACGACCTGGCTGCACCGCATCACGGTGAACGCCTGCCTGGACCGCGCCCGCAAGGCAGCGTCCAGGAAGACGTCTCCCGTCGATGACACCGAGCGCCTGGAACAGCTCCTCGAACCGCACGAGTCCGCCTCCGCCCCGGCCGAGCGCAACGATCTGCACCGCGAGCTACTGACGGCACTGAGCACGCTCCCGGCCGACCAGCGCGCCGCTCTCGTCCTCGTGGACATGCAGGGCTACCCCGTGGCGGAGGCGGCCCGCGTCCTCGATGTGCCCGTCGGCACGGTGAAGAGCCGTTGCGCACGGGGCAGAGCCAGACTTCTCCCGCTGCTCACCCATCTCCGTGCGGACAACGGAAGCGGCGGGGGCGGCAACAAGTCGGGCGGCGGAAGGAACCGGACGCAGGGGGCATCCGTCCCACCGGCAGCGGGACCGCACGATGCGGGTCCACGCGATGCAGGACCAAGCGATTCAGCTGCTGTGAAGGGCGGAGGTGGGCGAGCGTGACATCCACGACGGATACGGCCGGGCACCCGGATGTCGCGGAGATCTCCGACCTCTCCGAGGGGCTGCTCCCACCTTCCCGCACCGCGGACGTACGGCGACACCTCGACGAGTGCGTGCTCTGCGCCGACGTGTACGACTCCCTGGAGGAGATCCGGGGACTGCTCGGCACTCTGCCGGGCCCCACGCGCATGCCCGATGACGTGGCCGGCCGTATCGATGCCGCCCTTGCCGCGGAGGCTCTGCTGAGTGCCACGGCGCCCGACCGCGAAGCGGCCGAGGACGACAGCGCGGATGTTTCACGTGAAACACCGCTCGCCGGGGTTTCACACACGTCCGGCGAACCGAACCCTGCTTCGCTCACCGACCGCCCCTCGGGACGCCCCCACGCTGCCACCGGTCCCGGTCGCTCACGTCGGGGCCGCCGTGGGCGCCGCAGGGTGGTCGTTCTCGGCACGGTGTTCACGGCCGCCGCTCTCGGGCTGGGCACGATCCTCGTGCAGTCGCTGGGCGACGGCTCCGGCAAGAGCTCGCAGACGGTGACGCAGCAGGGAGCGAAGGACACTTTTTCCGAGGGGAAGCTGAAGACTCAGGTCGCGGATCTCCTCGCGAAGAACAGGAGCGCGAGCACCCCCTCCGCCAGCCCGAAGCGTCCTTGGGGAGTCCAGTCCAACGACGCGGGCAACGGGTCCGCCGGGGTCGACACCTTGATCACGCCCACGGTGCAGGTCCCCGACTGTATTCAGAAGGGGACCGGAAGCACCGCGACGATCCTCGCGGCGCAGCAGGGCACGTACAAGGGGACGACGGTGTATCTCGTCGTCGTGCCCGACGCCTCCGACAGCACGAAGGTCACGGCGTACATCGTCGAAGCCGCGTGCGTAAAACAGGCTTCGGCATCCCCTGGCAAGCTCCTGCTGACGCACTCGTACGCCCGCTACTGAGCGCCTCCGCGTCGACCGGCCGCTTCCCCAATAACCCCATGGGATCTCTGTGCGGTGTCTCGTCTCCGTGTGCCCGGACACAGAGGGAATGCAAGCCCCTTAGGATCCGTTGGGTGGGGTGAGAGTTCTGAGAGAGGCTCCCACCGGTAGTACGCAGCAGTCTCCAGAGACGAGGAATCAAGCCGTGAGCGACGTCCGTAACGTGATCATCATCGGATCCGGGCCTGCCGGCTACACGGCAGCGCTGTACACCGCGCGCGCGTCGCTGAAGCCGCTGGTCTTCGAAGGCGCCGTCACCGCCGGTGGTGCGCTGATGAACACCACCGAGGTGGAGAACTTCCCCGGCTTCCAGGACGGCATCATGGGCCCCGAGCTCATGGACAACATGCGCGCCCAGGCCGAGCGCTTCGGTGCCGAGCTGATCCCGGACGACGTCGTCTCTGTAGACCTGACGGGCGAGATCAAGACCGTCACGGACACCGCGGGGACCGTGCACCGCGCCAAGGCCGTCATCGTCACGACGGGCTCGCAGCACCGCAAGCTCGGTCTGCCCAACGAGGACGCGCTCTCCGGACGCGGCGTCTCGTGGTGCGCGACGTGTGACGGCTTCTTCTTCAAGGACCAGGACATCGCCGTGATCGGCGGTGGCGACACCGCGATGGAGGAGGCAACCTTCCTCTCCCGCTTCGCCAAGTCCGTGACGATCGTGCACCGCCGTGACACCCTGCGCGCCTCCAAGGCGATGCAGGAGCGTGCCTTCGCCGACCCGAAGATCAGCTTCGTCTGGAACAGCGAGATCGCCTCGATCGAGGGCGACCCCAAGCTTGCCGGCCTGAAGCTGCGCAACCTCAAGACCGGTGAGATCTCCGACCTGGCGGTGACCGGCCTGTTCATCGCGATCGGCCACGACCCGCGCACCGAGCTCTTCAAGGGCCAGCTCGACCTGGACGAGGAGGGCTACCTCAAGGTCGAGGCGCCTTCGACCCGGACGAACCTCACCGGTGTCTTCGGCGCCGGTGATGTCGTCGACCACACGTACCGCCAGGCGATCACCGCGGCCGGCACCGGCTGCTCCGCCGCCCTCGACGCCGAGCGCTACCTCGCCGCCCTCGCGGACAGCGAGACCGCCGCGGCTGCCACCGTCTGACCCCCGTCCGCCCCACCGCACCAACCAGTTAAGGAGCCCGCCGTGGCCGGCACCCTGAAGAATGTGACCGACGATTCCTTCGAGCAGGACGTCCTCAAGAGCGACAAGCCCGTCCTGGTGGACTTCTGGGCCGCCTGGTGCGGTCCCTGCCGCCAGATCGCGCCGTCCCTCGAGGCGATCGCCGCGGAGTACGGCGACCAGATCGAGGTCGTCAAGCTCAACATCGATGAGAACCCGGGTACGGCCGCCAAGTACGGCGTCATGTCCATCCCGACCCTGAACGTCTACCAGGGTGGCGAGGTCGCCAAGACCATCGTGGGTGCGAAGCCGAAGGCCGCGATCGTCCGCGACCTGGAGGACTTCATCACCGAGGGCGCCGAGAAGACCGTCTGACCGGAAGCGCCGTCCTACAACGACGGCGATGTTTCACGTGAAACACGAATGGGCCAGCCCGGAAGGGCTGGCCCATTCGCATGACGGAGGGGTTGCGTCGGTGGGCGGCATCACGGCTACAGAGGACGAAGCGCCGGTTCCTTCTGTACCGCTCCCAGGAGGCGGTCCAGGGCCAACTCCACATCTTCCTTCCAGGAGAGCGTCGTCCGCAGCTCCAGCCTCAGACGGGGGTACCTGGGGTGGGGGCGCACCGTCTTGAAGCCGACCGCGAGGAGATGGTCGGCGGGGAGCACGCAGGCCGGTTCCTTCCACCGTGCGTCCCCAAAGGCCTCGATCGCCTTGAAGCCTCGGCGCAGCAGATCCTTGGCAACCGTCTGCACCATCACTCGGCCGAGTCCCTGTCCCTGATAGCCCGGCATGATGAAGGCGGTCATCAGTTGGACGGCGTCCGGTGAGACCGGGCTCGTGGGGAACGCAGTGGAGCGGGGTACATAGGCGGGGGGTGCGTACAGCACGAAGCCCACCGGTATGTCGTCCACGTAGACGACGCGGCCGCAGGATCCCCACTCCAGGAGGACGGCGGAGATCCACGCCTCCTTCTCGAGTTCGGGCCTTCCCGCCTTTACCGCGGCTTCCCCGCTGACGGGATCCAGTTCCCAGAAGACACACGCGCGACAGCGCTTGGGAAGGTCCGGAAGGTTGTCCAGCGTGAGCGGTACGAGCCGGCGCCCCATGAAGGATGTTCCTCGCTTCCTTCGCCCGCAGCGTCGCGAGCGGCTGTCAGAGCGCTTCGTTCCCTGAGCAGACTGCCGATGAACCCACCGACCGCCCCCAGTCCAAGGCCCGCGGTCACCAGTCCGGTACGGCTCACGGTTTGCATGGCCCCCGCCTCCCCAATGAAGGTGCCGTCAGGTGGATGCGCCATACCCGATCGCATCGTATCCACGATGCGATTGCATCGATACCGCCTGAAAGCAAAGAGCAGGCCGTGTTCCGGTACACACCGGACACGGCCCGCTCTTGTGGTCGATCGACGGGAACCGCCCCGTCGCCGCGCGACTCAGGCCTCCGTGTCCTCGGAGTCGTCGTCCAGGAGACTCCTCTGGAGAACGCCTCCCTCACCCGGGGCGAGAGAGCTAAGGATCCGCTCGAGGTCGTCCATCGAGGCGAACTCGACCGTGATCTTTCCCTTCTTCTGACCCAGGTCGACCTTCACGCGGGTCTCGAAGCGGTCCGAGAGGCGGGTGGCAAGGTCGCTCAGTGCCGGGGAGAGCCGGGTGCCGGCCCGCGGTCCCTTGGAGCGCGAAACGGTCTGGGGGCGCGATCCCATGAGGGTGACGATCTCCTCGACGGCCCGCACCGACAGTCCCTCGGCCACGATGCGGTGGGCCAGCCGGTCCTGTTCCTCCGAGTCCGCGACGGAGAGCAGAGCGCGAGCGTGGCCCGCGGAGAGCACTCCGGCGGCGACACGACGCTGAACCGCCGGCGAGAGCTTCAGCAGCCGCAGAGTGTTGGAGACCTGCGGGCGCGAGCGGCCGATACGGTCCGCCAGCTGATCGTGTGTGCAGTTGAAGTCCTGCAGCAGCTGGTCGTAGGCGGCCGCCTCTTCGAGCGGGTTCAGCTGGGCGCGATGCAGGTTCTCCAGCAGCGCGTCCAGGAGAAGCTTCTCGTCCTCCGTGGCCCGCACGATCGCAGGAATGGCCTCAAGCCCCGCCTCACGGCAGGCACGGAAGCGCCGCTCACCCATGATGAGCTCGTAGCGCGCCGGACCCACCTGACGCACGACGACCGGCTGGAGAAGCCCGACCTCCTTGATGGAGGTAACCAGCTCGGAAAGAGCGTCCTCGTCGAACACCTCACGAGGCTGACGCGGGTTGGGGGTGATGTAGTCGAGAGGCAGTTCAGCGAAGTGAGCACCGACAGGCGCGGAGGGCACCTCCGGGGTCCCGATCGTCGGCGACTCCTCTGTTTCATGTGAAACAGGCGGCAGTGTGGTCACCTTCGCCGCGGCCACCCCGCGCTCTGCCGTGAGCACGGGTCCAACCGCCGACGAGGCGGAGGATCCGCCTGCCGGCGAGGGAACTGTCTTCTCTGTCGGAGCCGCGGGGATCAGTGCGCCGAGGCCCCGCCCCAGCCCTCGTCGTCGCTCACTCACTGGATCCCCTCCACCATGTTCTGACTGTTCTGTACGCCCACATGGGCGTTCTGCGCGTCGTACGCCACTCCGACTCCGCGGAGGGCGATTTCTCGTGCCGCCTCAAGATACGACAGGGCACCACTCGATCCTGGATCGTAGGTCAGCACCGTCTGGCCGTAGCTCGGGGCCTCGGAGATACGGACCGAGCGAGGAATGCTCGTCCGCAGCACCTCGTCACCGAAGTGGCTGCGCACCTCGTCCGCGACCTGGGACGCGAGGCGCGTCCGGCCGTCGTACATGGTGAGCAGGATCGTTGAGACATGGAGGTTGGGGTTGAGGTGCCCCCGCACCAGGTCGACGTTACGCAGGAGCTGGCCCAGGCCTTCCAGCGCGTAGTACTCACACTGGATAGGAATGAGGACCTCCGCACCGGCGACCAGCGCGTTGACCGTGAGGAGACCGAGCGACGGCGGGCAGTCGATGAGGATGTAGTCCAGCGGCTGCTCATACGCCTGGATCGCTCGCTCCAGTCGGCTCTCCCGTGCCACCAGGGACACCAGCTCGATCTCCGCACCGGCGAGATCGATCGTGGCAGGCGCACAGAAGAGACCCTCGACATCGGGCACCGGCTGGACGACTTCGGAGAGCGGCTTGCTGTCGATCAGCACGTCGTAGATGGAAGGCACCTCGGCGTGATGATCGATGCCGAGTGCCGTGGAGGCGTTGCCCTGAGGGTCGAGGTCGATCACCAGGACACGGCCGCCATGCAGGGCAAGCGAGGCAGCAAGGTTGACCGTGGTCGTGGTCTTGCCCACCCCACCCTTCTGGTTGGCGACGACCATGACGCGGGTCTGTTCGGGCCGTGGCAGGCCCTCACCGGCGCGACCCAGCGCCTCCACCGCCAGTTGGGCAGCACGACCAATAGGAGTGTCGTCCATGGGGGGCGGTGTTTCACGTGAAACATCCTCCCCCAGCGACTCGGTACGGGGACCGGGGACCGGATCGGTCATCGGTCCCGCGATGTTGGCGTCGGACCGCAAGGATTCACTCTCCTCGACTTCAGGCTCGCAATGAACAGAGCCTCCCATGCCTTCGGGGTCGTGAACCAGCGAGGCCCGTTCTTCTGTGGAGAAATCCACCTCTGTGGACAACTCCGCACCCTCCGCGAGTGAACCAAGAGGCTTCCGGTCGCGGGGTTCGGCCGCGGCGCGGCCGCGACTGATGATGCCGTGCAGCAGTGAGCGACGTTTCACGTGAAACACGATGCCTAGCGGCCAGGGCCATCACGGCGCGACACTCCGAGATGCGTAGGTTTGGCAGCTTGTGTGGAGTACGGGTCGTCGTCAGGACGGATCAGCCAGAGTGACAAAGAACTCCCGGCTCCGCCCTGCGGAACCGGGAGTCCACGATCTATTGCGCGCTCAGGATCAGCGCCGTCGGCGTGTCCGCCCCGTCCGGGCCGCCTTCGCCCTCTTCGCGGCGAAGCGCACGCCACCTGGGCTCTCCCCGACCTCGACCCGCACCACGGTCGACAACGGGTCCACAATGCCCTCGCCGACGTGCAGGATCGACGTCTCCACGGCGCCGAGCTTGCTCAGGGCCGTCGCGGCGCTCTTCAGCTCCTCCTCAGCGGTGTCGCCCTTGAGAGCCAGCATCTCGCCGTACGGACGGAGAAGGGGGATGCCCCATGCCGCCAGCCGGTCCAGTGGGGCGACAGCCCTGGCCGTCACCACGTGGACCGCCGGCAGCTTTCCCATGACCTCCTCGGCGCGGCCGCGCACGACGGTGACATGGTCGAGACCGAGGAGTTCGACGACCTCGGTGAGGAAGTTGGTCCGCCGCAGCAACGGTTCCAGCAGAGTGATCTTGATGTCGTCCCGGACCAGGGCCAGCGGAATACCGGGCAGCCCCGCGCCGGAGCCGACGTCGCACACGGTCACGCCTTCGGGCACGACCTCCGAGAGCACCGCGCAGTTCAGCAGGTGCCGCTCCCACAGCCGGGGTACCTCGCGGGGGCCGATCAGCCCTCGCTGCACTCCCGCTTCGGCCAGCAGCTCCGCGTACCGGACCGCGTCTGCGAAGCGATCGCCGAATACCTCGCGCGCCTGCTCGGGCGCAGGGGGAAGCTCCGCTGCCTCCGTCACGGGGACCGTCCTTCCGTACCACATAAGCGCGCTGAGCGCTGACCACCAGGGCTATCAGGGATTACCACGAACTACGAGGGACTATCAGGCTGACAAAGTTCGGCCCCGCCTGCTCAACAGACGGGGCCGAAGAAACCTTCGTACCGATCAGGCGGGAAGCACGACGACGAAGCGCTGCGGCTCCTCGCCCTCGGACTCACTGCGCAGACCCGCGGCCTTGACCGCGTCGTGGACGACCTTGCGCTCGAAGGGCGTCATCGGCTTCATCTTCACCGGCTCGCCGGAGCTCTTCACCTCGGCCGCGGCCTTGGCGCCCAGCTCGGAGAGCTCCTCGCGCTTCTTGGCCCGGTAGCCCGCGATGTCCAGCATCAGGCGGCTGCGGTCCCCGGTCTCCCGGTGAACGGCCAGGCGCGTGAGCTCCTGGAGGGCCTCGAGCACCTCGCCGTCGCGACCGACCAGCTTCTGCAGGTCGCGGCTGCTGGCGTCGCTGATGATCGAGACAGCGGCGCGGTCGGCCTCGACGTCCATGTCGATGTCGCCGTCGAGATCGGCGATGTCCAGCAGACCCTCGAGGTAGTCCGCCGCGATCTCGCCTTCCTGCTCAAGGCGGGTCAGGGTGTCGCCCTCAGCGGCGGCGGAGGTGGTGCCTTCCGTCACGGGATGGACTCCTTCTTACTTCTTGGACGGGGACTTGGGCCGCTGCGGACCCTTGCGCTGTCCTGACTGGGCTTTGCTGCGGGTACCGGTGCCCGGCTTGTTGGCGCCACCTGCCGGGTTGGCGGCGGGCTTGGCGTCCTGCGGGTCGTCGGACTTGGTCAGCGAGGTCTTCGGCTCGGGCTCACCCGCCGCCTTCGCCCCGCCTGCCGCCGTACCCGACTGACGCTGGGACTTGGACTGGCGCTTCGGCTGCTGACGCTTGGGAGCGCCACCAGTGGTGGTCGTGGTGCCGTCCTCGGCCTCGACAGTCGCCTCGGCCTGACCCTTCACCACAGTGCCGTCAGCCTGGGCCACCAGGCCCACCTTGGTCAGGCTGTTGATGAACTTGCGCTCGAACTCGTTACGGTCGCGGCCCTTGGCCACGATCGCCTTCACGATGGCCTTCTCGCCACGGCTGCGCGTCTTCTCGTGGTGCGTGACGTGCTTCTGCAGGCGCTCGAGGTACGCGGCCTGAGCCTTGGAACCCGGGGTCGGGTTGTTGCGGATGACGTACATCTGCTGGCCCATGGTCCACACGTTGGTGGTCAGCCAGTAGACGAGGACACCGACCGGGAAGTTGATACCGAAGACGGCGAACATGACCGGGAAGACGTACATCAGCATCTTCTGCTGCTGCATGAAGGGCGTCTTCACCGTGGTGTCGACGTTCTTCGTCATCAGCTGGCGCTGCGTGTAGAACTGCGACGCCGACATCATCACGATCATGATCGCGGTGACGACCCGGACATCGGTCAGCGAGGCACCGAGGGCCTCGACCTTGGACTGTCCGTCCGTGAACTTCGCGGCCAGCGGGGCGCCGAAGATGTGCGCCTTACGAGCGCTGGCCAGCAGCGATTCGTTGATGACGCCGATCGTCGAGCCGGTCGCGATGCCGTTGAGCACGTGGTACAGAGCAAAGAAGAACGGCGACTGCGCCAGGATGGGAAGGCACGAGGAGAGCGGGTTGGTACCCGACTCCTTGTACAGCTTCATCATCTCTTCGGACTGGCGCTGCTTGTCGTTCTTGTAGCGCTCCTGGATCTTCTTCATCTCGGGCTGCAGTGTCTGCATGGCCCGAGTGGCCTTGATCTGCTTCACGAAGAGCGGGATCAGGCAGATACGGATCAGGATCACCAGGGACACGATGGACAGGCCCCAGGCCCAGCCCGTATCGGGACCGAAGATCTTCCCGTACACAGAGTGGAACTGGACGATGACCCAGGAAACGGGTGTCGTGATGAAGCTGAACAGACTGGCAATCGTGTCCACTAATCAGGCTCCTTGAGCATGGGACGGGGTCTCGGCGGCCGGACTCGAGGGATGGTCGGACATTCCATGACCCTCAATGGCCGGTTCGGCGGCGGAGTTCCCGCCCTTGCGTGCGCGCCAGGCGTTACGCAGCATTTCGTGCCACCGCGGACGCTTGCGCGGCGGAACATGGTCCACGCCGCCCAGCGACCACGGATTGCACCGGAGGATGCGCCAGGCGGTGAGTGCCGTTCCCTTGATCGCACCGTGCCGGTCGATGGCCTGGTAGCCGTAGTGGGAGCACGACGGGTAGTACTTGCACACCGGCCCGAGCAGCGGGCTGATCGTCCACTGGTACAGCTTGATAAGAGCCAGCAGCGGGTACTTCATCGCGCGCCCCCTCCCAGCAGCCGCTGAAGGGCGGCATCCAGGTCTCGGGCCAGCTGTTCATGGTCGGCGTCGCCCGCACCGGGCAACGCTCGTACGACTACCAGGCTACCGGGGGGCAACTGGGCGACTCGGTCACGCATCAAATGGCGAAGTCTGCGCTTCACCTTGTTGCGGACGACCGCTCCGCCCACGGCCTTGCTCACGACGAAACCCGCACGCGTCGGGGGAGCGCTCTCCCCAGGCGCGTGCGGGTCCGTTGCACCGCTACGTAGATGGACGACGAGGAGCGGGCGTCCGGCCCGGCGTCCTCGGCGTACCGCGGTCGCGAAGTCCTCGCGCCGCCTCAGCCGATGCTCGGTAGGCAGCACGACATCATGACCTGTTGTTATCAGGCGGACAGGCTGGCGCGACCCTTGCCACGGCGGTTCGCGAGAATCGCGCGGCCGGCACGGGTGCGCATCCGCAGGCGGAAGCCGTGGGTCTTGGCGCGACGACGGTTGTTCGGCTGGAAGGTGCGCTTGCTCACTCGGGGGCTCCAGAAAGAATCGGTGGTGGCGGGGTGCCGTCCTGGCTGTCACCGTGCGCCCACGAGGTAGCTCGTATTACGCCCGAGTGCACCGCTTCCCGATCACTCTTCGCGATCTGTGCCCATCGGAGGCAGGCGGCAGCAGCCATCGACAACTCGACCTGGTTACGGTACGCGCGGCTGCGCCATCCGGTCAAACCAGCTCCTGGCGGGAGACACTATCCACAGGCTGGGGACAACAACTTGAACCGCAGCGGTCGCCCTGACTACCGTGGCTGAACTCCGATTCGTTCCGTTCCCACCGCCCCAGCGGATTTGTTCCCACCGCCCCACCCGACTGACTTCCCAACCTGTTCCCAGAACCACACGTTCGTGGGACCCGTGAGAGAGCGTGCCCTGTGGCTGACGTACCTGCCGATCTTGCCGCAGTGTGGCCACGAGTACTGGAACAGCTCCTCGGTGAGGGCCGCGGTCAGGGTGTGGAGGCGAAGGACGAGCACTGGATCAAGCGCTGCCAGCCGCTGGCACTGGTCGCGGACACCGCGCTGCTCGCGGTTCCGAACGAATTCGCGAAGGGCGTCCTCGAAGGACGTCTCGCGCCGATCGTCAGTGACACGCTGAGCCGCGAGTGCGGCCGCCCGATCCGCATCGCGATCACCGTCGACGACTCGGCCGGGGAACCCCAGTCTCCGACGCCGCCCGCCCCCCAGGCCCGGTACGAGGAGCCCGAGCTCCCCTCCGGCTCGGGCCAGGGCCGTGACACGTACGACGGTCCGGGCGGCGACGAGCGGAACCCCTACGGCGGCCAGGGCGGCGAGGACCGCAACAGCTACGGCGGCCAGGGCCGTGACGAGCGCCACGCTTACGACTCCCAGGGCCGCGAAGACCGGGGCGGCTACGACTCCCCGGGCCGTGACGAGCGCAACCCCTATGACACTCAGCGCCGCGACGGGTACGAGGGGTACGGCCGCCACCGCGCCGACGACCACCGGGGTGACCACCGAGGCGGTCGCTCCGACCAGCTCCCGGGCGCCCCCGGCGACCAGCTGCCGCCCGGCCGCTCCGACCAGTCCCGCGCGGACCACCTGCCGACCGCCCGCCCCGCCTATCCGGACTACCAGCGCCCCGAGCCCGGCGCCTGGCCTCGGCACAGCCAGGACGACTACGGCTGGCAGCAGCAGCGTCTCGGCTTCCCCGACCGCGACCCGTACGCCTCGCCCTCGCAGGGCTACCGGCCGCAGTCGATGGACCGCCCGCCCTACGAGCAGCAGCGCCAGGACTACGACCAGCCGCGCTCCGAGTACGAGCGCCCCGACCGCCGCGACCTCCAGGAGCCGTCCTCGGGCGGTGCGCCGTCGCACCGCGGCGGCCCCTCGCTGCCGTCCTCCAGCGGCGCTCCCGGCCCGCTGGGCGCGAAGCCCGCGCCGGCGTCCGGTCCGGGCGAGCCCACCGCGCGCCTCAACCCGAAGTACCTCTTCGACACGTTCGTCATCGGCGCCTCGAACCGCTTCGCGCACGCGGCCGCCGTCGCCGTCGCCGAGGCGCCCGCGAAGGCGTACAACCCACTCTTCATCTATGGGGAGTCGGGTCTCGGCAAGACGCACCTGCTGCACGCGATCGGGCACTACGCGCGCAGCCTCTACCCGGGTACGCGGGTGCGGTACGTGAGTTCCGAGGAGTTCACCAACGAGTTCATCAACTCCATCCGCGACGGCAAGGGCGACAGCTTCCGCAAGCGGTACCGCGAGATGGACATCCTGTTGGTCGACGACATCCAGTTCCTGGCGGACAAGGAGTCGACGCAGGAGGAGTTCTTCCACACCTTCAACACGCTCCACAACGCGAACAAGCAGATCGTGCTCTCCAGCGACCGGCCGCCCAAGCAGCTGGTGACCCTGGAGGACAGGCTGCGGAACCGTTTCGAGTGGGGTCTGATCACGGACGTCCAGCCGCCCGAGCTGGAGACCCGTATCGCCATCCTTCGTAAGAAGGCGGTGCAGGAGCAGCTCAACGCTCCGCCGGAGGTGCTCGAGTTCATCGCGTCCCGGATCTCGCGCAACATCCGTGAGCTGGAGGGCGCGCTGATCCGGGTGACGGCGTTCGCGTCGCTCAACCGGCAGCCGGTGGATCTCGGGCTGACGGAGATCGTCCTGAAGGACCTGATCCCGGGCGGCGAGGACTCCGCCCCGGAGATCACCGCGACCGCGATCATGGCGGCCACCGCGGACTACTTCGGCCTCACGGTGGACGACCTGTGCGGGTCCTCACGCAGTCGCGTCCTGGTGACCGCGCGACAGATCGCCATGTACCTGTGCCGCGAGCTCACCGATCTCTCGCTGCCGAAGATCGGCGCGCAGTTCGGTGGCCGCGACCACACGACCGTCATGCACGCCGACCGCAAGATCCGCGCGCTGATGGCCGAGCGCCGCTCCATCTACAACCAGGTCACCGAGCTCACCAACCGCATCAAGAACGGCTGACAGGCGCGGCGGTACACCGCCGAGGGCGCCCCCGGGACACGGTCCCGAGGGCGCCTTTCGCTGTTCCGGAGCGATATTCCGGGCCGCGCGGCTGTTCCGGGCCGCGCGGCCCGCGGTTCTGGCCCGCGGTTCTCGTATGCGCGCCGAGACGGGTTCCGGCAGCCGTCCCAGAGCCTCCGGCACTCGCTCCGAGAGGGCCCCGGAAGGTGCTCGACCTCGCTCCGAGGGGGTTGAGACCCGGTCCCAAGGGGGCGCCGAGGGCTTCTGGGGCCTGTTCCGAGGCCGTCGGCCCTCGTTTCACCGCTACCGGAACGACATCAGCTGTTCGAATACGAGCCGGGTTACGGCCACTCTCCACAGATTCGGTGACTTTCTGGCGTCCACACCCTGGGGACCGTGAAGTTGTCCCGATCGTGTCCACAGGGGCCACTGTTGAAAGACCATCAGAGCAGGTCAGCCCCCTGTGGATTCGTGGACGAAGACTCTCCACAGACTGTGGACGAAGAAAAGATCCACAGGGTGTGCACGGAGTTGTCCACCGACGACCCACAGGCTGGAGCCGGTTGTCCCCAGCCGTCCCCAGCTTCTCCACACCCCTGTCCACTGTTCGGCAACGTGACGCGCCCAATCACCGTGTCGAGTGAAAGGCGTCACACCAAGGTGCCGGATTGGCCTGTGGGGAACGTGGGTAAAGCTGGGGACGGATCTGGGGAGAAGTGGCCCGAGGCTGTGCATCGAGTGTGCAGAACTTTTCGTCGTCCACAGAGACCCCCGGTTGTCCACCGCCTCCGCCCACAGGGTCAGTGGACAAAAAATCCCGGCTGACCTGCGAAAACACGGTTATCCACGGTTTCCACAGGCCCTACTACTAAGACCAACTAGATAGAGGCTGGGAATCGTTTCGAAGACGGGGCTGTGCACAACTCGCTCTCGGAGGCTCTGGTGCCGCTCGGCACGACTTGACCCCGAGGGGCACCGACTGTCAGCGCGGTGCGTCAGACTGGTCCCCGGTGTCCTGCCCGCCACAGGGCTGAACGACACCGAGTCAGACGACGAAGGCCAGCAGGGCGAGAGCGCCGGCAACAGACGGAGGCGGCAACGGTGAAGATCCGGGTGGAACGCGACGTACTCGCGGAGGCAGTGGCCTGGGCGGCACGCAGCCTCCCGGCCCGTCCGCCGGCGCCTGTGCTCGCCGGCCTCCTTCTGAAGGCCGAGGAGGGCGCACTGAGCCTCTCCAGCTTCGACTACGAGGTCTCGGCACGCGTCTCCGTGGACGCGGAGATCGACGAGGAGGGCACGGTCCTCGTCTCCGGCCGCCTGCTCGCGGACATCTGCCGCGCCCTCCCCAACCGGCCGGTGGAGATTTCCACAGACGGTGTACGGGCGACCGTGGTCTGCGGATCCTCGCGATTCACACTCCACACCCTGCCTGTGGAGGAGTACCCCGCGCTGCCGCAGATGCCGTCGGCGACCGGCACCGTCCCCGGTGAGGTCTTCGCCTCGGCGGCCGCCCAGGTGGCCATCGCGGCGGGCCGTGACGACACGCTGCCCGTGCTCACCGGTGTGCGCATCGAGATCGAGGGCGACACGGTCACGCTGGCCTCCACCGACCGCTACCGCTTCGCGGTCCGCGAGTTCCTGTGGAAGCCGGAGAACCCCGATGCGTCCGCGGTGGCCCTGGTGCCCGCCAAGACGCTCCTGGACACCGCCAAGGCCCTCACGAGCGGCGACAGCGTGATCCTGGCGCTGTCCGGCTCGGGCGCCGGCGAGGGACTCATCGGCTTCGAGGGGGCGGGCCGGCGCACGACCACCCGCCTGCTGGAGGGCGACCTGCCGAAGTACCGCTCGCTGTTCCCGACGGAGTTCAACTCCATCGCGGTGATCGAGACCGCCCCCTTCGTGGAGGCCGTCAAGCGTGTGGCCCTGGTCGCCGAGCGCAACACCCCGGTGCGTCTGAGCTTCGAGCAGGGTGTGCTGATCCTGGAGGCGGGCTCCAGCGACGACGCACAGGCTGTGGAAAGGGTCGACGCGCAGTTGGAGGGCGACGACGTCTCGATCGCCTTCAACCCGACGTTCCTGCTCGACGGCCTCAGCGCCATCGACTCGCCGGTGGCGCAGCTCTCCTTCACCACGTCCACGAAGCCCGCGCTGCTGAGCGGCAAGCCCGCGGTGGACGCCGAGGCGGACGAGGCATACAAGTACCTGATCATGCCGGTGCGTCTGAGCGGCTGAGCGAGGTGAGCCCGCCGGACGGTCGGTCCGATCGGACCGGCGGGCGCATTCGCATGTGGGGCGTACGTCTGAGCGGCTATGCCCACAGGTGTGCGTGAGCGTCCGGGTTTAGGCTCGGACACAGGTACGAAAGTGCCCTCACGCCACGTCGCAAACCTAAGGAACAACTGATGGAGCTCGGTCTCGTCGGCCTCGGCAAGATGGGCGGCAACATGCGCGAGCGGATCCGCCGCGCAGGCCACACCGTCATCGGATACGACCGCAACCCGGACCTCGCCGATGTCCACAGCCTGGAAGATCTTGTGGGCAAGCTCAAGGGTCCGCGCGTGGTGTGGGTGATGGTCCCGGCCGGTGCCGCCACGCAGTCCACCGTCGACCAGCTCGGCGAGCTCCTGGAGCCCGGGGACGTCGTCGTGGACGGCGGCAACTCCCGCTGGACGGACGACGAGAAGCACGCGGAGGAACTGGCGGCCAAGGGCATCGGGTTCGTCGACTGCGGCGTCTCCGGCGGCGTCTGGGGCCTGGAGAACGGCTACGCGCTGATGTACGGCGGCGACGCCGAGAACATCGCCAAGGTGCAGCCGATCTTCGAGGCGCTCAAGCCGGAGGGCGACTTCGGCGCGGTGCACGCCGGCAAGGTCGGCGCGGGCCACTTCTCCAAGATGGTCCACAACGGCATCGAGTACGCCATGATGCAGGCCTACGCCGAGGGCTGGGAGCTCCTGGAGAAGGTCCACTCCGTCACCGACGTGCGCGAGGTCTTCCGCTCCTGGCAGGAAGGCACGGTCATCCGTTCCTGGCTGCTGGACCTGGCGGTGAACGCCCTGGACGAGGACGAGCACCTGGAGAAGCTGCGCGGTTACGCACAGGACTCCGGCGAGGGCCGCTGGACGGTGGAAGCCGCCATCGACCACGCGGTGCCGCTGCCCGCGATCACCGCGTCGCTGTTCGCGCGGTTCGCCTCGCGGCAGGAGGACTCGCCGCAGATGAAGATGGTCGCGGCGCTGCGCAACCAGTTCGGCGGCCACGCGGTCGAGACGAAGTAATCCACAGATCCACAGGCCGTGCGGCGGTGGATCCACAACCCTGGGGGAGGTCGGCGAACGACCATGCACGTCACGCATCTGTCGCTGGCCGACTTCCGCTCGTACGTCCGGGTCGAGGTCCCGCTCGACCCGGGCGTCACCGCGTTCGTGGGCCCCAACGGACAGGGCAAGACGAATCTGGTCGAGGCGGTCGGCTATCTCGCGACCCTCGGCAGCCACCGCGTCTCCTCCGACGCGCCGCTGGTGCGCATGGGTGCCGACCGGGCGATCATCCGGGCCAATGTCCGCCAGGGCGAGCGCCAGCAGCTCGTCGAGCTGGAGCTGAACCCCGGCAAGGCCAACCGTGCCCGCATCAACAGGTCCTCGCAGGTCAGACCCCGTGATGTGCTCGGCATCGTGCGGACCGTGCTGTTCGCGCCCGAGGATCTCGCGCTGATCAAGGGCGACCCCGGTGAGCGGCGCCGTTTCCTGGACGAGCTGATCACCGCCCGCTCCCCGCGGATGGCGGGCGTCCGCTCCGACTACGAGCGGGTCCTCAAGCAGCGCAACACCCTCCTGAAGTCGGCCGCGCTGGCCCGCCGTCACGGCGGTCGCACCATGGACCTCTCCACGCTCGACGTGTGGGACCAGCACCTCGCGCGCGTGGGCGCCGAGCTGCTGGCCCAGCGGCTCGACCTGGTCGCCGCGATCCAGCCGCTGGCCGACAAGGCGTACGAGCAGCTGGCCCCCGGTGGCGGACCCGTCGCCCTGGAGTACAAGCCGTCCGCGCCCGGCGAGGCGCACACCCGCGAGGACCTGTACGAGCAGGTGATGGCGGCGCTCGCCGAGGTCCGCAAGCAGGAGATCGAGCGGGGCGTGACCCTCGTAGGACCCCATCGGGACGATCTGGTTCTCAAACTCGGTCAGCTGCCCGCCAAGGGATACGCCTCCCACGGCGAGTCCTGGTCGTACGCGCTGGCGCTGCGCCTGGCCTCGTACGACCTCCTGAGGGCCGAGGGCAATGAACCGGTGCTGGTCCTCGACGACGTCTTCGCCGAGTTGGACAGCCGCAGAAGGGAGCGCCTCGCCGAACTCGTCGCTCCCGGCGAGCAGGTCCTCGTGACGGCCGCGGTCGACGACGACGTACCGGACGTACTGACGGGGGCGCGGTACGCCGTCTCCGAGGGCACGGTGGAGCGGGTATGACGGAGAACACACCCGGCGGATCGGCCGCCTCCGAGGGAACTCCGGAGAAGGGCCCGGAAACGGCCTCCAAGAAGACCCCCGAGCACTCCGGTGTCGACCTCGCGCGCGTGGCGTTGCGCGCCGCGAAGGAGCAGGCACGCGCGCGGGGGGACGCGGCGCAGCAGAAGAAACAGGCGCGGCGCGGCGGCCTGCGCTCCGGCGCGCGCGCCGACGGGCGCGATCCGATGGCGCTCGGCGCCGCGATCAACCGGCTGCTCACCGAGCGCGGCTGGGAGACCCCGGCCGCGGTGGGCGGTGTGATGGGCCGCTGGCCGCAGATCGTCGGCGAGGACCTGGCCAAGCACTGCGTCCCGCTGAAGTATGACGACGACCCTGCCGAGCGGGTGCTGACCGTGCAGTGCGACTCGACCGCCTGGGCCACCCAGTTGCGGCTGCTCGCCCCGCAGGTGGTCGCGCGGCTGAACCAGGATCTCGGGCACGGCACGGTGCGACTGATCAAGGTGCAGGGCCCCCATGGTCCCGCGCGCCGCTTCGGCCCCTTGCGCGCCCCTGGAAGCACGGGTCCCGGCGACACCTACGGGTGACAGAGGCCACATCGAGCGGCCCCTGCGCGGGAGTGCACGCGGTTGCGAACACCGACCTGACTCCGCGGTAGCCAAGGGTTGACACCCGGAAGCGCTGAGTGCCGCTGTAAGCCTCTTTGAGCCCGGGTCCACATATGGGGAGTCGGGAGAGACCGGTTCAGGGCGGCACATGCGGACTCAGGTACCGGCAAACCCCCATCACTGTCGGCGCTACCGGTAGACTGGAAGCTAATCCCGCCCCGCTTGCGGGGACCGTCCGGGAAAAGCTGAGCAACGCTGATCAAGGCTTACCAACGCAACGTGCCGCAGCCGCTCCGGCAACCCGCCGACGAGCTTGGCTTGTGCTGTGCCAGAAAGGGCGCTTCGTGGCCGATTCCGGCAACCCCAACGAGAACACCCCGTCCACCGACGCCGGCGACAACGCCGAGGCCACGACCTCGAACGGCGAGGTCACAGCCTCGTACGACGCCAGCGCCATCACCGTCCTCGAGGGTCTGGACGCGGTTCGCAAGCGACCCGGTATGTACATCGGCTCGACCGGCGAGCGCGGACTGCACCACCTCGTGTACGAGGTCGTCGACAACTCCGTCGACGAGGCGCTGGCCGGCCACGCGGACACGATCGACATCACGATCCTCGCCGACGGCGGCGTGCGTGTCGTGGACAACGGCCGCGGCATCCCCGTGGGCATCGTTCCCTCCGAAGGGAAGCCGGCCCTCGAGGTCGTGCTGACGGTCCTGCACGCGGGCGGTAAGTTCGGCGGCGGCGGCTACGCGGTCTCCGGCGGTCTGCATGGCGTCGGCGTCTCCGTCGTGAACGCCCTGTCGAGCAAGGTCTCCGTCGAGGTCAAGACCGACGGACGGCGCTGGACGCAGGAGTACAAGATGGGCGTCCCGACCGCCCCTCTCGTCGAGCACGAGGCCACCGAGGAGACCGGCACCTCGGTCACCTTCTGGGCCGACGGCGACATCTTCGAGACGACCGAGTACTCCTTCGAGACGCTCTCGCGGCGCTTCCAGGAGATGGCGTTCCTCAACAAGGGTTTGACGATCAAACTCACTGATGAGCGCGAGTCGGCGAAGGCCACGGCCGGTGCGGACGAGGCGGGTGCGGACGAGAAGGCCGAGGTCAAGACCGTCACGTACCACTACGAGGGCGGCATCGTCGACTTCGTGAAGTACCTCAACTCCCGCAAGGGAGACGTGGTGCACCCCACCGTCATCGATCTCGAGGCCGAGGACAAGGACAAGAGCCTGTCCCTCGAGGTCGCGATGCAGTGGAACAGCGGCTACAGCGAGGGCGTGTACTCCTTCGCCAACATCATCCACACCCACGAGGGCGGTACGCACGAGGAGGGCTTCCGGGCGGCGCTGACCTCGCTGATCAACAAGTACGCGCGCGACAAGAAGCTGCTGCGCGAGAAGGACGACAACCTCACCGGTGACGACATCCGCGAGGGTCTGACCGCGATCATCTCGGTGAAGCTGAGCGAGCCGCAGTTCGAGGGCCAGACGAAGACCAAGCTGGGCAACACGGAGGCGAAGACCTTCGTCCAGAAGGCCGTCTACGAGCACCTCAACGACTGGCTGGACCGCAACCCGAACGAGGCCGCGGACATCGTCCGCAAGTCCATCCAGGCGGCCACCGCGCGCGTGGCGGCCCGCAAGGCCCGCGACCTCACCCGCCGCAAGGGCCTCCTGGAGACGGCCTCCCTGCCGGGCAAGCTGTCCGACTGCCAGTCGAACGACCCCACCAAGTGCGAGATCTTCATCGTCGAGGGTGACTCCGCCGGTGGCTCGGCCAAGTCCGGCCGCAACCCGCAGTACCAGGCGATCCTCCCGATCCGAGGCAAGATCCTCAACGTCGAGAAGGCGCGGATCGACAAGATCCTGCAGAACCAGGAGATCCAGGCGCTGATCTCGGCCTTCGGTACCGGGGTCCACGAGGACTTCGACATCGAGAAGCTCCGCTATCACAAGATCATCCTGATGGCGGACGCCGACGTCGACGGCCAGCACATCAACACCCTGCTGCTGACCTTCCTGTTCCGCTTCATGCGGCCGCTGGTCGAGGCCGGGCACGTGTTCCTGTCGCGGCCCCCGCTGTACAAGATCAAGTGGGGCCGGGACGACTTCGAGTACGCGTACTCGGACCGTGAGCGCGACGCGCTGATCGAGCTGGGCAAGCAGGCCGGCAAGCGCATCCGTGACGACTCGGTCCAGCGCTTCAAGGGCCTCGGCGAGATGAACGCCGAGGAGCTGCGGATCACGACCATGGACCAGGAGCACCGGGTCCTCGGCCAGGTCACGCTCGACGACGCCGCCCAGGCCGACGACCTGTTCTCGGTCCTCATGGGCGAGGACGTCGAGGCCCGCCGCGCGTTCATCCAGCGCAATGCCAAGGACGTCCGCTTCCTCGACATCTGAGTCGGTCTCAGCTGACCGCAGCAGAAAGGATCTTCACCAGCAATGGCCGACGAGAACACTCCGAGCACGCCTGAAGACGGCGGCGAGATCACCCTGCGCGTCGAGCCCGTCGGGCTCGAGACGGAGATGCAGCGCTCGTATCTCGACTACGCGATGTCCGTCATCGTGTCGCGCGCGCTGCCCGATGTCCGGGACGGCCTCAAGCCCGTCCACCGCCGCGTCCTGTACGCCATGTACGACGGCGGCTACCGGCCCGAGAAGGGCTTCTACAAGTGCGCCCGCGTCGTCGGCGACGTCATGGGCACCTACCACCCGCACGGCGACTCCTCGATCTACGACGCGCTGGTCCGCCTCGCGCAGCCGTGGTCGATGCGGATGCCGCTGGTGGACTCCAACGGCAACTTCGGCTCTCCGGGCAACGACCCCGCGGCCGCCATGCGCTACACCGAGTGCAAGATGGCGCCGCTGTCCATGGAGATGGTCCGTGACATCGACGAGGAGACCGTCGACTTCACGGACAACTACGACGGCCGCAACCAGGAGCCGACGGTTCTGCCGGCCAGGTTCCCGAACCTGCTGATCAACGGCTCGGCGGGCATCGCGGTCGGCATGGCCACCAACATCCCGCCGCACAACCTCCGTGAGGTCGCGGCCGGCGCCCAGTGGTACCTCGAGAACCCCGAGGCCAGCCACGAGGAGCTGCTCGACGCCCTGATCGAGCGCATCAAGGGCCCCGATTTCCCGACCGGCGCCCTTGTAGTGGGCCGAAAGGGCATCGAGGAGGCGTACCGCACGGGCCGTGGCTCCATCACGATGCGCGCGGTCGTCGAGGTCGAGGAGATCCAGAACCGCCAGTGCCTGGTGGTCACGGAGCTCCCCTACCAGACCAACCCCGACAACCTCGCGCAGAAGATCGCCGACCTGGTGAAGGACGGCAAGGTCGGCGGCATCGCGGACGTCCGTGACGAGACCTCGTCCCGTACGGGCCAGCGGCTGGTCATCGTCCTGAAGCGCGACGCGGTCGCCAAGGTCGTACTGAACAACCTCTACAAGCACACCGATCTGCAGTCGAACTTCGGCGCCAACATGCTGGCGCTGGTGGACGGCGTTCCGCGCACGCTGTCGCTCGACGCGTTCATCCGCCACTGGGTGACGCACCAGATCGAGGTCATCGTCCGTCGTACGCGCTTCAGGCTGCGCAAGGCCGAGGAGCGCGCGCACATCCTGCGTGGCCTCCTGAAGGCCCTGGACGCCATCGACGAGGTCATCGCGCTGATCCGGCGCAGTGACACCGTCGAGATCGCGCGCGAAGGCCTGATGGGCCTCCTGGAGATCGACGAGATCCAGGCGAACGCCATCCTCGAGATGCAGCTGCGCCGACTGGCCGCCCTGGAGCGTCAGAAGATCATCCAGGAGCACGACGAGCTCCAGGCGAAGATCACCGAGTACAACGCGATCCTCGCCTCGCCGGAGCGCCAGCGCTCCATCATCAGCGAGGAACTCACGGCGATCGTCGACAAGTTCGGCGAGGACCGTCGCTCCAAGCTGGTTCCCTTCGACGGTGACATGTCCATCGAGGACCTGATCGCCGAAGAGGACATCGTCGTCACCATCACGCGTGGCGGCTACATCAAGCGGACCAAGACCGAGGACTACCGCTCCCAGAAGCGGGGCGGCAAGGGCGTACGCGGCGCGAAGCTGAAGCAGGACGACATCGTCGACCACTTCTTCGTGTCGACCACGCACCACTGGCTGCTGTTCTTCACCAACAAGGGCCGCGTCTACCGCGCGAAGGCGTACGAACTCCCGGACGCCGGGCGTGACGCGCGTGGACAGCACGTCGCGAACCTGCTGGCCTTCCAGCCGGACGAGGCGATCGCCGAGATCCTCGCGATCCGTGACTACGAGGCGGTGCCTTACCTGGTGCTGGCCACCAAGGGCGGCCTCGTGAAGAAGACGCCTCTGAAGGATTACGATTCCCCGCGCTCCGGCGGTGTCATCGCGATCAATCTGCGCGAGACGGAGGACGGTTCCGACGACGAACTGATCGGAGCCGAACTCGTATCGGCCGAGGACGATCTGCTGCTGATCAGTAAGAAGGCGCAGTCGATCAGGTTCACGGCGACGGACGACGCCCTGCGGCCCATGGGCCGTGCGACCTCGGGCGTCAAGGGGATGAGTTTCCGCGAGGGCGACGAGCTGCTCTCGATGAATGTTGTTCGACCCGGTACGTTCGTGTTCACTGCTACGGACGGCGGGTACGCGAAGCGGACCGCTGTTGACGAGTACCGCGTTCAGGGTCGTGGTGGCCTCGGTATCAAGGCCGCCAAGATCGTCGAGGACCGCGGGTCCCTCGTCGGCGCGCTGGTGGTCGAGGAGACGGACGAGATCCTCGCCATCACCCTGTCCGGCGGTGTGATTCGCACGCGAGTCAACGAGGTCAGGGAGACGGGCCGTGACACCATGGGTGTCCAACTGATCAACCTGGGCAAGCGCGATGCCGTGGTCGGCATCGCTCGTAACGCCGAGGCCGGTCGCGAGGCGGAGGAAGTCGACGGCGAGATCGCCGAGGACGAGACCGCCGAGGGCGTCGAGGTCGTCGGTACGGACGAGGGCGAGCAGTCCTCGCCCGAGTAGCGCGAGGAGTGAGTCATCGTGAGCGGAGCCACGGGCGCCGGATCGACCGGTACGGATACGGACGGCGGCCGTGGCTCCGCCGCGGAGACGACTGACTCCCATGACTCTCATGGATCCCAGGGGGGAACTGTGACGGACACCCGAGGCCCGCAGGCCCAGCAGTACGCGGCCGGAGCGGGCCCGGCGGCGGCCGGTCCGGCAAAGACCAAGGCCACGCCCGGTGCGGCGCCCGCTTCGGCGCCCCCACCGGGGGCTCCTTCGACCGCTTCGGCGGCCCCTGCCGGGGCCGCACCCGAGGCGGCCTCAGCGCTGCCGGGGGAACGGCAGCCGCAGCAGCCCGCGCAGCCGTACCACCCGCCGCAGGCGTACCCGGCTCAGACGCCGTCCGGCGCCGTACGCCGGCCGCGGACCGGAGCGCGCACCGCGCCCCGTACCCGCAAGGCGCGGCTGCGGGTGGCCAAGACCGACCCCTGGTCGGTGATGAAGGTCAGCTTCCTGCTCTCCATCGCGCTCGGCATCTGCACGATCGTGGCGGCGGCGGTGCTGTGGATGGTCCTGGACGCGATGGGCGTCTTCTCGACGGTCGGCGGCACGATTTCCGAGGCGACGGGTTCGAACGAGTCGAACGGCTTCGACCTGCAGTCGTTCCTCTCCCTGCCGCACGTCCTGATGTTCACGTCGATCATCGCGGTCATCGACGTCGTGCTCGCCACGGCGCTCGCGACGCTCGGCTCGTTCATCTACAACCTCTCCGCGGGCTTCGTCGGCGGTATTGAACTGACCCTCGCCGAGGACGAGTAACAGCAGCTCGTCGGGCCCGGCCAGGAGGCCTGGGATACCGATTTTGGGACTGGCCGCGTCGTGCGCTAATCTTCAGAGGTCAGCGCGCGGGACACACACCGCAAAGCGCGGCGGGGCTATAGCTCAGTTGGTTAGAGCGCATCCCTGATAAGGATGAGGCCACAGGTTCAAATCCTGTTAGCCCCACCAACCAGAAAACCCCCGGGTGATCACACCCGGGGGTTTTTGGCATCTGCGGCCGACATCAGCGTGGGCTCAGGAAAGCGATGACCGCGCAGAGCGCCGCACCCAGCAGCAGGACGATCCCCGCCTGACCGAGTCGGAGCCCTACGCGGCCGACGGGGCCCGCGCGGAGTTCGGGGCGGCCGGTGGAGTTCGCCCGGGATGCGAACCCGGACCCCGCGAAGACGAACAGCGCCATGCCGAACAGCGTCAATGCCGCGTACTCCTCGGTGCCGGCTGGGCTGATCCGTACGTAGGAGCCGGCGTCGACCCGGTCCAGGCGGGTGGTCTGCCCCGAGGCCAAGGACGGGTTCACGGTGAAGCGTGCCGCTGGGTCCGTGGAGCGGCCGTCGTCCGACCGGAAGGAGCCGGTGCACCGGATCTCGGGCTTCGGCTGACCGACCCGTGCGCAGGACGCGACCGTGAGCGTGCCGGGCTCGCCCAGCAGGCCCACGGCGTGGCCTGCCTGGTAGAGCCCGAACGCAGTCAGCCCGGCCCCGATCAGTGCGAACAGGACGGAGAACGCCAGCCGCTGGGCCGGGTTCGCGGACCGTGACGGCCCGCGGTTCGAGATCACTGGCGCCATGTACTGCCTCCTGACCTGGTGGTCCTGTGAAGACGGCACGGGACGCTACCGGAGGGGCCCGGATCCGAGGCCACCGGGGGCGTTCCTGACGACTGTCGAGCGGCGCCGGTACGCCGGACATGGCGAGGTGGCGGACATGGCGAAGGCCCGGCAGCTCTTTCGAGGTGCCGGGTCTTCGGATCCGTGAGTGCGGTGTACGCAAGTTCGCCGCTACGTCGGGGGAGAGGGGCTGGGATGAGGCGGAGCCGCGCCGGTCAGCGCTGCAAGGGGGTCTCGGGCTCGGTGGGGGCCTCAGGGGCGTAGAGCGACGCGAGGTCGGCGGGGTCGATCTCGGTGGCGTCGGTCGGCGGGCGGTGCCGGCAGCTCGGTGAGGAGCCGTGGGCCTCGGCGCGGATGCGTTGCTTCATCGTGGGGGGCAAGGCCCGGCTGTATGGACCGGCCCAGGGAGTGAGGGTCGGCACTGTCGCGGAGATCGTGCTGTTGCGCGTCGCTTCGGCCTGCGGTACCGCCGCGGCCGCGGTGGTCGTGATGAAACCGAGCGCCGTGCACAGCGCGACGAAGGCGGTGACGATGGCGGTCCACAGCTTCATGACCTTGTTCTGGGTCATGGCCCCTCACTTTCGGGTCAGGCGATTTGCGTACTTTCCTCATGATGTGTATGTGGGCCGCGAAGTGGTGGACCGACGCCCGTGGCGCGTTGATGTTCAGATCAACACCACTCGGATGGACGCAAGAGGTCGGAAAAGTGCCCGAAAGGTGCGAGAGGGTGCAGAAAGTCACTGTGTGCGAGGTGTGATCACCCTGCGATACGACCGTGGTCGGAGCGGCCGGATCCGCTCCTACTGCTCTCAGCCGGGCGGCAGTTGGGGGTCGATGCAGGTCACCGATCGATATCGGTCGGTGTGTATAGTCGGGCGCCAGAGGTCCCCTACGTCAACGAAAGACGAGGTCGCGCGGTGAAGAAGCTTCTCCTGGTCGCACTGGCCGCCATCGGCGGGCTCCTCGTGTACCGCCAGATCCAGGCGGATCGCGCCGAGCAGGATCTGTGGACGGAGGCGACTGACTCCGTGCCCACGGGTTCGTGAGAATCGACACCAGTCTCAGATCAGACCCCGGCCGCCTTCGCGGTCGGGGTTTTGTATTGCCCCGACTCGCCCTGAATTCGCTTCAGCGAACGAATTGATTGCGTAAGCGAAGGTATCGGCCTTCGGGCGGGTCGTTTCGGCCGCTTGTACGGATAGCGGGGGTGGCCCCGTGGCCGGCGGGGCAGGATGGGCCACGGTCCGGGGCGACGACGAGGGGTGGCGTGTGATGGGGCGGCGCACGGCATGGTGGCATCGCGGTCGGCCGCTCGCGATCGTGGCAACGGTCCTGTGCGCGACGGCGGCCCTGCCCGGGCGGCCCGCCGCGGCAGCCGAGACCGGTACACCGAAGCCGTACGCCTTCGCCCAGGACGCCACGACGGTCCAGGGCGCCACGGGCACCACGGACGCCGTACGGCTGGAGCCCGGCGGGACGTACCGCAGTTCCCTCGGCAAGGACGGCAAGCTCTACTACCGCCTGGAGCTCGACGCCACCTCCAACGCGTACGTCGCCGCCACCGCCGTCCCCAGGCGCGGCGCCAAGGTCGCCTACTCCGACGGCGTCAAGGTCTCCGTACAGGACGGCAACAGCGGCAGTTGCTCCTCCTCCACGACCGCCCACTTCGGCGCCTCCCAGAGCCCCCACCCCATCGCCGCCTGGGCGTCGCGCGAGATCGGCCCCGGCAAGTACGCCTGCCAGACGGCCGGAACGTACTACGTGGTCGTCGAGCGCACCGGGGCACCCGTCTCCCCGGCCTCCCCGCCCTCCTCCCCCGACGCCTGGGACCTCGAACTGAGCTATGTGTCGGAGCCCCGTTTGAAGAAGGCGGGTTCGACCAGTGCCCCCGAGACCTGGAACTCCGCCTCGCCCGTGGCCCTCCAGGGGGACGCACGGCCACGCCGGGGCGGCGCGGGGTTCACCACGGCCGGCGCCCTCGAACAGGGAGTCTGGAAGGACGAGATCAGCCCCGGGCAGACGCTCTTCTACAAGGTGCCGGTCGACTGGGGACAGCAGTTCTACGCCACCGCCGAACTCGGCAGTTCGAGCGGCGGCGAGGGATTCACGGGCTTCATGGGCACGGCTCTCGTCATGTCCCTCTACAACCCCGTGCGCGGACTCGTCACCGACGCGGGCGCGGGATACGACGGCAGCCAGCGGGCGGCCGCACTGGATCCACTGCCGCCCGTCGAGTACGACAACCGCTACGCCTTCAACGACCGGATCAGCGGCATGCGGTTCGCCGGTTCGTACTACCTCGTCGTGCACCTCGCGGCGCAGGTCGCCGACAAGTTCGGCGACGGGCCGTTCGGACTGACCCTGCGCGTACGGGTGGACGGCGCCGCGCAGACCGGCCCGGCGTACGCGGGGCGAGCCGTACCGCAGGGCGTGTTCGACTCCGCGACCGGTGACTCCGTGCCGGCCACGGGTGGGACGGGGCCCGCCGGAAGCGGCGGGAGCGACGACGGCACCACCATGAAGCTGGTCGCCGTGGGCGGTATCGGCACCGGGACCGTCCTGGTGCTGGCGCTCGGGGTGTGGACGGTGGCCGCACGACGGCGGGCGACGCCGCGCGGCTGGTAGGCCCATCAAGGGGGGACAGGGCCTACGGCGCCGGCGCTCAGATCTGGGTCAGCGCCCAGAAGCCCACCGCGAAACAGGCCAGCGCGAGGAGCAGTACCGGGACGGCCACCTTCGCGGGCGGTCCGGGGCGGGGCCGCGCGTGCTGACGCGTCGCGGCGGTCGGATCCGCGGGCCACACGGGGGAGGGCGGCTGCACGGGCGTGTGGTCGAACGGCAGGGCATGGGTGGGGGTCGGCACCGGCAGCACGACCGAGGTGGGGGGAGTGGGGGGCTGATCGTGCTGCCACAAGGACTGGGGCCGTGGCTGCGGTGGCGGCAGGTGGAAGCTGCCGGTGTCCGACATCGCGGACGGCTGCGGGGGTGTGGCGTCGGGAGCGGGGTGCGGTGGTACGGCGCTCGCGGCGGGCTGCGGTGGCACGGCGTCGGGGGCGGGGTGCGGTGCTGCGGTGCCGGGCGCGGACTCGTGTCGTACGGCGCCGGGGGCGGCCTCGTGTCGTACGCCACCCGAGTCGGACGCAGGCCATACGCCCCCGGAGGAACGATCCGCCCATGCCGCCCCGGAGACGGGCTTCTGGGACAGCGCCCCGGAATCGTGACGCCACGGCCTCGAGTCGTGGGGGCCGGAACCGGTGCCGGCGTCGGAGGCAGCGCCGGGAGCCGTGTCAGAAGTGGTGCTGGAGCCGGTCGCGGACTCGGTGCCGGTGTCGGAGGCGGGGCCGGACCACGAAGCCGCGTTCTCCGTGGCGCTTGGCGTGGACGCCCTGAGCGGGCCTTTCGGGCCGAACCCCGGGGGAAGCGGGCCGAGTTGGTCGAAGACCTCGACCAGCTCGTCGTCGGGGCCGGGCTCGGGCAGCAGCTCGGCGGCCGAGGCCAGCGCCTTGCGTGCCCCGGTCGCGGTGCGGAACCGTGCCCGGGGGTCCGGCTGCAGCAGCGTGGCCACGACCTGCCACAGCGGCTCGGGGATGCTCTGGGGAGCGGCCGGTGTGCCGTTCTCCGCGAAGTACTCGATCAGGGCCTTGGCATCGGGTCTGGCCCCTTCGAGCAGGTACAGGGCGACCAGCCCGACGGCGAACAGATCGGCGGGGAAGTCCGGCTCGGCGCCCATCATCTGCTCGGGAGCGAAGTAACCGGGCGTTCCCACCACGTAGTTGGTCTCGGTCAGCCGTGGCTCACCCAGTCGCATCGCGATGCCGAAGTCGGACAGCCGCAGCCGTGGACGGGCCGTACCGGTCGCTTCGAGCAGGATGTTGGCGGGCTTGATGTCACGGTGCACGACGCCCTCCGCGTGTACCGCGGCGACTCCCGAGAGGAGCTGGTCGAGCAGGGTGCAGACGAACGCGGGTGGCAGCGGGCCGTAGTCGTTGACCAGGTGGACCAGGGAGCCCCCGGCCACGAGGTCCATGGTGAACAGGACCTTGTCGTCGTCGGCGGCCCAGCTGGCGGGCGCGAGCACATGGGGATGATCGATCCGCAGCGCCTGCTCGCGCACGAAGCGCAGCAGCGCGTGCGCGTCGCTCTGCTGGAGCACCTTGGCGGCCACATAACGGCGCCGCCGCTGGTCCCAGGCGCGCCAGACCGCACCGACTCCCCCGTGGCCGATCGGGTCGACCAGTTCGTAGCGTCCGGCGAAGACCTCACCCATGGTCGTGCGTCGCTCCCCTTCGGCGGTCGGTCCGGCGCAGGCCCCCCGTTGAGACGCCCGGCGGCCCGAGGTGCGGAGCCGGACGGCGTCCTGAGCCCCCGGCGCCGGGTGTGCGGCGGCCGGGCCGCCGGCTCAGCCCTGGTGCGACTGGTAGTGCGCGACCGCGTCGGAGGTGCGGCCGGCGCCGTACACCCGGAGGAACTCTGCCAGTTCCGGGTGGGTCGGGGCGAGGGTGTCGGCCGCGTCGATGATGTCCCCCGCGGCTGCCACGGAGCGCAGCAGCGACTGGATCTCGCGGACCACCCGCTTCACCGTGGGCGCACCTGAACTGCTCGTCGACTGCGTGGTGTTGCTGAGCACCGAGCCCCCTTGCGACTTCTTGATCTCGTCCATGCGCTCGGTCGCCTCGGCGGCGCTGACGCTGCCGTCCGCGACCTGCCCCGCCAGGTCCTGCAACAGCTGCACGCGCTGGACCACCGCGGGATTGCCGATCTTGGCACGCTGACCGCTCATCAGCTGCGACAGCATGGGCGCGGAAAGTCCCAGCACCCCGGCAAGACGCGCCTGGTTGAGGCCCAGATCCTCGATGAGCCTACGGAAGAGCGCCCCCAACGGCTCTCCGTACCAGTTCCGCTGCAGCTCTTGGGCTCTTGCGGTTGCTTCCTGCTGTGCAGCGTCCATTGCGTCTCCCCATCGCTTCCCCAAATACGGCGGTTCGCTGTCGCGAACCACGTCGAGCATCTTACGGAGAGTGGTCGCCCACGGGGACCCCTAATCTTTTTGCGAGATCCCGGGGGTGACCCGGTACTCTGGTCTGCGGCGCCCTCCGGTATCCGATTCCACCGGCCGGACGCCTGTCTTCCGGGGCCTTAGCTCAGTTGGTAGAGCGCTGTCTTTGCATGGCAGATGTCAGGGGTTCGACTCCCCTAGGCTCCACATCCAGGACCGGTCAGACGCCCTTCGGGGCGGCTGGCCGGTCCTTGTTTTTCGGTGACCTGAGTCACGCGGCAGGCTTCGCAGCCGTTGCAGTTGTTTGCGCAAATGATCGGCCTGTGTGCGGGCGTCGACGGTGCCCCACCCGTGGCCGACGCGGCGCGAGGGCGGTCCGTGCCGCCGTCGGAGCCTCGTGTGAGCTGCTGTAAGCAGATATGCGTAATCATGGCAATGCGCAGGGTGAAGAGGATCTGTGCGGATGTTGTGAGCATCGGTCGTTGCAAACGTCACCGTGGCGGAAGGCCTAAATCGGCTTGATTCCGTGCCGCGCCCGTGGGTCCGTCGTTCGGTTCCGTTCGGCCGGTTCCGCCGGTTCCGCCGGTTCCGCCGGTTCCACGTGAAACATCGCCGTGGGGCAGGAGACCCTCAAGTCTCCTGCCCCACGGCGATGTTGTTGCCCTTGCTCAGGGCTTGTTCACCTGGTTCGGGGTCAGCGGCGGTCGTCGCGGTCCGCCTCCTCCTCGGCCTGCTTGGCCTGGACCTCGGGGTCCAGGTCGGACAGGCCGGTGCCGTCGACCGAGGACAGACGGCCCGTCTCGGGCACCTCCGTCGCGGCGGGCGGCTCGACCAGCCAGTCGGGGTTGGCCTGCTTGTCCCACCACTTCCAGGCGACGAAGGCACCGCCCGCAAGAATCCCCAGAACGAGCAGCCCCTTGGCGACGCGGCCGGCCTTCGCGCGCCGCTCGTGCTTGCGGACCAGTTTCTGGATCTCCTGGGGCGAGATCTGTCCACGCAGCGCGGCGATCGCCGCCACACCGCGTGACGCGGCCTCCTCACGTACAGGCTGGGCCGCGGCCACCGCCTGCTCGATCCTCGGCCTGGTGTACTCGGCGGCCTGCACGGCCGCCTGCCGGGTACGGACGGCGGCCTGGTCGACCTTCGGCGGCACATGCGTACGGGCCTGTTCAAGGCGCGGCGCGAGATGGGCGCCGTACTGGACGCGGGCCTGCTCTGCGGCCAGCGACACCTTGGGCGCGAGCCGTACGAGTGCCTCGTTCGCGTAGTACGAGGCCCGGTCCTTGGCCGTGTCGGCGTAAGGCGCCACCACTTCCGCGGCGTGCAGCACGCTGTCCTTCGCCGAGCCGGTCGCGGCGCGCACGCTGTCAATGCGGGTCACGGGTTTTCCTCCTCCTCGGTGGCGTACGTGGGCGTTCGAGTACCCCAAAGGGGGCACGGTTCACCTTTCCGCCCTGTTCGAGATCATGCCCCTCGAGGGGCCGCGAGGCATGCGAGATAGGGCATACGGGGCAACAGGAGCTTGTCGCCGACAATGCCACGGATCGTCGCTTCGCGTCCTGTGCACGCAAGGACTCGACGGGATTTCTGCAAGGGCGACCCCGGATATTCGCTCGGAGGTGGTGGCCGAGCGACGCGGGGCCCGGTCCGTGCGAGGATCGGGGGGTCAAAAGAAGGCAACGGAAGGCAGATCGTGGCTGAGCAGCTTTACGCCACCCTGAAGACCAACCAAGGCGACATCGAAGTCCGGCTTCTGCCGAACCACGCGCCCAAGACGGTCCGGAACTTCGTCGAGCTTGCCACGGGCGAGCGTGAGTGGATCAACCCGGAGACGGGTGAGAAGTCCACCGACAAGCTCTACGACGGCACGGTCTTCCACCGGGTGATCAGCGGATTCATGATCCAGGGCGGTGACCCGCTGGGCAACGGCACCGGCGGCCCCGGTTACCAGTTCGAGGACGAATTCCACCCGGAGCTCGCCTTCGACAAGCCGTACCTGCTGGCCATGGCCAACGCCGGCCCCGGTACCAACGGCTCGCAGTTCTTCATCACCGTCTCCCCGACGGCCTGGCTGACCCGCAAGCACACCATCTTCGGCGAGGTCACCAACGCGGCCAGCCAGAAGGTCGTGGACGCCATCGCGAGCACCCAGACCAACCCGCGCACCGACCGCCCGGTCAACGACGTCGTCATCGAGTCGGTCGTCGTCGAGACCCGCAAGGGCTGAGACCCGCTCCGCGAGGCTGAGACCCAAGGACTTGAAGGTCCGAGGGCTCCCGCAGGGAACCAAACGCCCCGCTCATCCGTAAGGATGGGCGGGGCGGTGCATTGCGTACGACCGGATTGAGGGGACCCCATGGACCAGGCGCCAGGCAACCCGCAGGGCCCGCAGGACCAGGGACATCAGGACGCCCGGGCCCTGCCCACCTGCTACCGGCATCCGGATCGTGAAACCGGCGTGCGCTGCACCCGCTGCGAGCGCCCCATCTGCCCCGAGTGCATGATCAGTGCCTCCGTGGGCTTCCAGTGCCCCGAGTGCGTCCGCGCCGGCTCCGGTACGGGCCACGCGCCGTCGGCCTCACAGCCCCGCACCCTCGCGGGCGGCACCGTCACCGCGGACCCCCGGCTCGTCACCAAGATCCTGATCGGGCTCAACCTCGCCGTCTTCCTGGTCCAGCTGTCGGTGGGCGACCGCTTCACCGACCGCTTCGACCTCATCGGCCGCGCGTACGTCCCGCTGCTCGGCTCGGTCGAGGGCGTCGCGGAGGGCCAGTGGTACCGCATGCTGACGGTGATGTTCCTGCACGGCAGCTATATCCACATCCTGTTCAACATGCTCAGCCTGTGGTGGATCGGCGGCCCCCTGGAAGCGGCCCTCGGCCGTGCCCGCTATCTCGCCCTCTACCTCGTCTCCGGTCTCGCGGGCAGCGCGCTCACCTACCTCGTGGCCGCGCCGAACCAGCCCTCGCTGGGCGCCTCCGGCGCGATCTTCGGCCTCTTCGGCGCGACCGCCGTCCTGATGCGCCGGCTCAACTACGACATGCGCCCCGTGATCGCCCTGCTGGTGATCAACCTGATCTTCACCTTCGGGTGGAGCAACATCGCCTGGCAGGCCCACATCGGTGGACTCGTCGGCGGTGTCGTCGTCGGCTACGCCATGGTCCACGCCCCGCGCGAGCGGCGGACCCTGATCCAGTACGGGGTGTGTGCCGTGGTCCTGGCCGCGGTGGTCGTCGCGACGCTGGTCAGGACGGCTCAGCTCACCTGAGGTGCCGCTCGGCTCACTTGAGAAGCCTTCGAGAGCGATGTTGTCCACAGATCGTGGCGGATCTTGTGCACGCTGTGTGGGAACAGCTGTGCCCCCTGTCACTGACCCGAGTTTTCGCAGGTCGGACAGGGGGCGAACAGGTTTGCGGATCCCGGTAGGTCAGTCACACCGGCGTCAACCCCGGATGAGTTATCCACAGATCGTCTTAGTTTTCCACCTGTGGAAAACTCTTGTGGATAACTCAGTGGATAACCCTGGGCAGAGCTACTTCCACTGCGTGGAGACGCCGAATCCCGCCGCGATGAAGCCGAAGCCGACCACGATGTTCCAGTTGCCGAGGGCGTCGATGGGCAGCGAGCCGTCCGTCACGTAGAAGATGACGATCCAGGCGAGGCCGATGAGGAACATGGCCAGCATGACCGGTGCGACCCAGCCGCGACTGGTCAGCTTGATGTTGGTCGCCTGCTTCGCCGGGGGCGGCGTGTAGTCGGCCTTCTTGCGGATACGTGACTTCGGCACGAGGGTCTCTCCTGTCGATGCGCTGCGTGGCCGCGCAGGGAACTGGGGCGGGCTCCGGGGCAGCGTACAAGGGGACACTGAGTGCTCCCCCGGGCGTCCGTTAGCGTAGTGCTTCCGCGGCGCCGAAGGAGATAAGGGTACGTTGAGCAATTCTGCCGACTCCCCCGGGACGGGTTCCAGTCCTGCCGTTACGCGCCGTTTCCGGCCCGTACGTGTACTCACCGTCGCCGTCTTCGCGCTCGCCGGGCTGATTTTCTTCACCAGCTTCAACACGGCCAAGGGCACCAATATCCGCACGGACGCGTCGTTGCTGAAGCTTTCCGACCTCATTCAGGAGCGCAGCCACAAGAACGCGTCGCTGGACGAGACCAACGGCGTCCTGCGTGACCAGGTCGACACGCTCGCCAGGCGGGAGAACGGCGGCAGCAAGGCCGACACCGCCAAGCTCGCCGCACTGGAGAAGAACACCGGCACCCAGAAGCTCAGGGGCAAGGCCGTCACGGTCACCCTCAACGACGCGCCGCCGAACGCCACGGCCAAGCTGCCCGGCTACCCCGAGCCGCAGCCCGATTACCTGGTCATCCACCAGCAGGACCTGCAGGCCGTGGTGAACGCCCTGTGGCTGGGTGGCGCCCAGGGCATCAAGGTGATGGACCAGCGGCTGATCTCCACCAGCGCCGTGCGGTGTGTCGGCAACACCCTGATCCTCCAGGGCCGCGTCTACTCGCCCCCGTACAAGATCACCGCGATCGGTGACCCCCAGAAGCTCCAGAAGGCCCTCGCCGACTCTCCGGCGATCCAGAACTACATGGTGTACGTCAACGTCTACGGGCTCGGCTGGAAAGTCGAGGAGAACGGGACGGTGACTCTTCCCGGCTACTCGGGCACAGTGGATCTCCACTACGCAAAACCTGTGGAGTAGTGGCTGAAGCAGCTGCCGCTGGGGGTCCCGTGTCGGTGCGAGTGCTCGTCCGGACAGTGAGCGAACTGTGCATCACCATCGGCACGCTCATCGTGCTCTTCGTGGTCTACGTCCTGTTCTGGACGGGCGTGAAGGCCGACAGCGAGATGAACCACCAGATCGACCAGCTCCAGAAGCAGTGGTCGAAGGGATCGGTCGCGCAGCAGTCGAAGGCTCCTGCGACCACCCCGGCAACCGGGAACCCGAAGACGCCGACGGCGAGAACGACCGAGAGCCCGAAGGCCCCGGGCCCCTACGCCTACGGCAAGCCCTTCGCGGTGATGTACATCCCCCGTCTTGGTTTCACGTGGAACAAGCCCGTACTCGAAGGCACCGGCACGAGCGTCCTGCAGAAGGGGCTCGGACATTACCGGGGGACGGCCCAGCTCGGGCAGGAGGGGAACTTCGCCGTCGCGGGGCACCGGCGCACGTACGGCGACCCGTTCAAGGACTTTCCCCAGCTGCGCAGGGGGGACGCGGTGGTGCTGACCGACGGGACGACCTGGTTCACGTATCGGATCGACAAAGGCCCCTACAAAACAGTGCCCACGGACGTTGAGGTGATCGATCCTGTGCCACGTAAGTCCGGGTATACGGCTCCGGGCCGCTATCTCACGCTGACCACGTGCGATCCGGAGTGGGGACACAGCCACCGGCTGATCGTCTGGGCCCACCTGGATTCCACGCAGCCCGTGGAGGCCGGGAAACCTCAGGCGCTACGCCGTTAGTCTGGTCCCGTACGGCGTGGGTCCGATGGTGTAGGGCGTGGCTCTGGTGCCGTGATGCGACGGAAGGGACAGCATGTACGGCTTCATCTGGCGGCATTTGCCGGGTAACGCATGGGTGAAGGCGCTGATCTCACTCGTGCTCGTCCTCGCGGTGGTCTACGTACTTTTCCAGTACGTCTTCCCGTGGGCCGAACCGCTGCTCCCCTTCAACGATGTGACGGTGAACAACCAGTGAGCGCGCGGATTCTCGTCGTCGACAACTACGACAGCTTCGTCTTCAACCTGGTCCAGTACCTGTACCAGCTCGGCGCCGAGTGCGAGGTGCTGCGCAACGACGAGGTCTCGACCGCGCACGCCCAGGACGGATTCGACGGCGTACTGCTGTCACCCGGCCCCGGCGCTCCCGAGCAGGCCGGCGTCTGCGTCGACATGGTCCGCCACTGCGCGGACACGGGTGTCCCCGTCTTCGGCGTCTGCCTCGGCATGCAGTCGATGCAGGTGGCGTACGGCGGTGTCGTGGACCAGGCGCCCGAGCTGCTGCACGGCAAGACGTCGTTGGTGGAGCACGAGGGCAGAGGTGTCTTCGCCGGACTGCCGTCCCCTTTCACCGCGACCCGCTACCACTCGCTGGCCGCCGAGCCGGCGACGGTGCCGGCCGAGCTGGAGGTCACCGCCCGTACCCACGACGGGATCATCATGGGGCTGCGTCACCGTGAACTCCCGGTCGAGGGTGTGCAGTTCCATCCCGAGTCGGTGCTGACCGAGCACGGTCACCGGATGCTCGCCAACTGGCTGGTGGAGTGCGGCGACCAGGGTGCCGTGGCGAGGTCGGTGGGGCTCGCCCCGGTGGTGGGCAGGGCCACGGCGTGACCGCCCTGCGCCCCGAGCGCGAGTCCGGCGCCGCCTACGGCGGCACCGGAGACGACGGGTCCTCGTACGGGCAGCAGCCGTACGGGGGGCCCGGCGCGTTCGAGGCCGCGGTCGAGCAGCTCGCGGATCCGCTCACCGATCCGCTGCCGGGCTCCAGGGGCGCCGCGCGGCCCGGCGGGCTCGGGCAGGAGTGGTCCGGGCAGGGACAGCACCAGTACGCCGTGGACGGCCCCGAGGCCTACGCGCGGAACTGGCAGGGGGCGCCGGGGGGTGCCCAGGATCCCGCTCCCGCCTACGACGCACCGCTCACCAGACCCATGCCCCTGTACGCCGAACCGGTCGGCGCGGCTTCGAAGCTGGACGACGAGACCGTGGCGCTGCGGGCCTCGGAGGTCTCCGAGGCGCGGCGCAGGGCCGAGCAGTTGGCGGGTCGGACCACGAACGAGGGGATGCCCGCTCCCGGGGGCCGTGCGGCGCGGCGCAAGGCGGCGCGACGCCACGGGCGCCACGGAGGGGCTCAGGAGCCCCAGGAGTCCCCGGGTGCCCAGGAGTCGGCGGAGTCGGCGGAGAAGGCCGCTCAGGCGCCCCTGAGCCGTGTTCAGGCCCGGAGGGCGGCGCGCGCGCAGAAGCCCGGTGCGGCCGTCCTCGTCAGCCGGGTGATCGGCGAGGTGTTCATCACCACCGGCGTCCTGATGCTGCTGTTCGTGACCTACCAGTTGTGGTGGTCGAACGTGCGGGCGCACCAGCAGGCGGGCAGTGCCGCGCACCACCTCCAGGAGGACTGGGCGAGCGGCAAGCGGAGTCCGGGGACGTTCGAGCCGGGACAGGGTTTCGCCATCCTGCACATCCCGAAGCTGGACGTGGTCGCTCCGATCGCCGAGGGCACCAGCAAGACGAAGGTCCTCGACCGCGGAATGGTGGGTCACTACGGCGAGGGAGCCCTGAAGACGGCGATGCCGGACGCCAAGACCGGCAACTTCGGACTCGCGGGGCACCGCAACACGCACGGCGAACCGTTCCGCTACATCAACCGGCTCAAGCCCGGCGACTCCATCGTGGTCGAGACCCAGGACGACTACTTCGTCTACAAGATGACGTCGATCCTGCCGGTGACGTCCCCGTCGAACACGAAGGTGCTGGACCCGATCCCCCAGGGGTCCGGTTTCACGGCGCCGGGCCGCTACATCACACTGACCACCTGCACGCCGGAATTCACCAGCACCTACCGCATGATCGTGTGGGGCAAGATGGTCGAGGAACGCCCGCGCAGCAAGGGCAAGCCGGACGCGCTCCTCGGATAGGAGCCCCGTCGGGCACCAGCACGTGAGACAACCTGAGACAGATCAGACGGGGCAGATGCACAGTGGCAGCGAGGACCGACCACGACGAGCGCGCCGAGGCCGACGCCGGCGCCGAAACGGCCGCTCCGAAGCGTCGTGGAGCGAGCCGGCTCGCGATGGCGGTCAGCATCCTGGGTGAACTCCTCATCACCGCGGGCCTGGTGCTCGGCCTGTTCGTCGTCTACTCGCTGTGGTGGACGAACGTCGTCGCGGACCGCAAGGCCGACAAGCAGGGCGACAAGGTCCGCGACAACTGGGCCCAGGACAAGGGCGGCCCGGGTGCGCTGGACACCAAGGACGGCATCGGCTTCCTGCACGTTCCGTCCATGAAGAACGGCGAGGTGCTGGTCGAGAAGGGCACCTCCACGAAGGTCCTCAACGACGGCGTCGCCGGCTACTACATCGACCCCGTCAAGGCGACGCTGCCGATGACCGACAAGACGGGCAACTTCACGCTCGCCGCCCACCGCGACGGCCACGGCGCCAAGTTCCACAACATCGACAAGATAAAGAAGGGCGACCCGATCGTCTTCGAGACCAAGGACGACTGGTACGTCTACAAGGTCTTCTCGATCCTCCCGGAGACCTCGAAGTACAACGTCAAGGTCCTCCAGTCGGTCCCGAAGCAGTCGGGCAGGACGAAGCCGGGCCACTTCATCACCCTGACGACCTGCACGCCGGTCTACACGTCGGAGTACCGCTACATCGTGTGGGGCGAGCTGGAGCGCGTGCAGAAGGTGGACAGCGCGCGCACGCCGCCGAAGGAACTGGGCTGAGGCGGCCGGTCAAACGACTCGACCGAACCCGAACCCGAACCCGAACGAACTGTGCCCCGCCCGGGAGGATTCCCGGGCGGGGCACAGTTCGTTCGACCGCTGTTCCAACCGCTGCGTCAGCCTCCGGTGAGACCGCCGAACAAGCCGTTGCCGCCGCCGTTGTTGCCGCCGCCGTTCTGCCCGGAATTGGCCGCGATGAGGTTGACCTTCTGGCCCGCCGTCACCTGCGCGCCCTGCTGCGGATCGCTGGCGAGCACCGTGGCGTTGTCGTCCGTCGAGCCTGCGACGTTGCCGAGTTGGAGATTGTTCTGCGCCAGGATCTGCTTGGCCTGGGCAAGGGTCATCTGGGTCACCTGCGGCATCTGGAAGGGCTGGGCCTGCGCCTTGCCGATCTGGATGTTCACGTTGGAGTTCTTGTCGGCCGAGCTGCCGATCGCCGGAACGGTCGAGACGACCTTGTCGGCCTGGTTCGGGTCGGTCACGTCGATCTGGCTGCAGGTGCCGACGAGGTTGTTGGCCGTCATCGCGGCCTTGGCCTCGTCACACGACTTGCCGGTGACGTCCGGGACCGTGGACTTCTCGACAGCCTTGGCGATGGTGAGAGTGATCGTCGATCCCTTCTCCACCTCCTTGCCGAGCGGCACGGACTGCTCCAGGACGGTGTCCGGGGTCTCCGTGGACTCCTGGGCCTTCGTCTTGACCTGGAACTGGTAGCCGTCGCCCTCGAGGATCGTCCTGGCCTCGTCCAGACTCTTGCCGAGGACGCTGGGCACCGCGACCTTGGGCGCTCCCGTGGACACCACCAGGTTGATGGTGTCGCCCTTGGTGGCCTTCACGCCCGCCTTCGGGTCCTGGTCGCAGACGTTGCCCGTCTTCTCGTTCTCGCAGGGTTTCTTGGTGATCGAAACCTTCAGCTCGGCGTTGGTGGCCAGCTGGGTGGCTTCCTTCTGCGTCTGGCTGACGAGGTTGGGAACGGTGACGCTGTTGTTGCTCACCCCGCTGCCCCCGAACATCCACTTCCCGATCAGGATCGCGCCGACCAGGACCAGCACACCCGCCACGACCAGCAAAATCGTCGAGGTGTTCGATTTCTTCTGCTGGCGGCGGCGGGCCGGACGGTCGTCGTAGCTGTTGTAGCCGTAGCCGCCGTCGTCCGGGTTCATCGGGGGCAGCATGGACGTGGCCTGGGCGTCCGTGGAGCGCAGCGCCGTGGTGGCCTGGTCGTCCGGGTAGCCGCCGTAGCCCACGGAGCCCATGGCGGCCGTGGCGGCGACGGGCTGGCCATCGAGGCAGGCCTCGATGTCCTGGCGCATCTCGTCGGCCGACTGATAGCGGTAGTCCGGGTCCTTGACCAGTGCCTTCAGGACGATCGCGTCCATCTCGGGCGTGATCTCGGGGTCGAAGACCGACGGCGGCTGCGGCTCCTCGCGTACGTGCTGGTACGCGACCGCGACCGGGGAGTCGCCCACGAAGGGCGGGCGTACGGTCAGCAGCTCGTAGAGGAGGCAACCGGTCGAATAGAGGTCCGAGCGCGCGTCGACCTGCTCGCCCTTCGCCTGCTCCGGGGAGAGGTACTGGGCGGTGCCGATGACCGCGGCGGTCTGCGTCATCGTCATGCCGGAGTCACCCATGGCGCGGGCGATGCCGAAGTCCATGACCTTGACCTGGCCGTTGCGCGTCAGCATGACGTTGGCCGGCTTGATGTCGCGGTGGACGATTCCGGCGCGGTGGGAGTACTCGAGGGCCTGGAGGATGCCGATGGTCATCTCCATGGACCGCTCGGGGAGCAGTCTGCGGCCCGAGTGCAGCAGCTCGCGCAGCGTGGACCCGTCGACGTACTCCATCACGATGTACGGGATGGAGATGCCCTCGATGTAGTCCTCACCCGTGTCGTACACGGCGACGATCGCGGGATGGTTGAGCGAGGCGGCCGACTGGGCCTCCCGGCGGAACCGGGCCTGGAACGACGGATCGCGTGCGAGGTCGGCTCGCAGCGTCTTCACCGCCACGGTGCGGCCGAGCCGGGTGTCATGGGCGAGATGTACCTCCGCCATGCCACCACGGCCGAGCACCTGGCCCAGCTCGTACCGGCCGCCGAGGCGACGCGGCTCTTCCATAGCTACCTACCAGCCCTCTCCGTCGGTCCCGACCGCACGCATGTGTGGTCCGGCGGTGTGCCGTCCGGGCATACCGTACCCGGCTCGGCTTCTGTGACCTGGCCAAGCCCGTCACCCGATACAGGACCGGTATCGCAACGTGCACCGATGTGAAGGGGACGTGACAGGGGTCACTTCTTGCTGTCGATGACTGCCTTCATCACGCTCCTCGCGATGGGGGCGGCGAGACCACCGCCCGTGATGTCTCCACGGTTCGCGGCGCCGTCCTCGACCACGACGGCCACGGCGACCGGCGAGCTGCCGTCGGGGAGCTTGGCATATGAGATGAACCACGCGTACGGCTTCTCGCTGTTCGCGACACCGTGCTGGGCGGTACCGGTCTTGCCGCCCACGGTGACGCCGGAGATCTGCGCCTTGGTACCCGTGCCCTCCTTGACGACCGTCTCCATCATCGACTGCAGGATCTGGGCGTTCGACTGGGAGAGCGGCTGGCTCATCTTCTGCGGGTCGGTCTGCGAGATGACGTCCAGGTTCGGGGCCTGCAGCTTGTCGACCATGTACGGCTTCATGAGCGTGCCGTTGTTGGCGACGGCGGAGGCCACCATGGCCATCTGCAGCGGGGTCGCGGCGGTCTCGAACTGGCCGATGGAGCTGAGCGCGGTATGCGGCTTGTCCATCGACTTGGGGAAGACGGAGGCGTTGGAACGCACCGGCGTGAGCTGCTCGGAGTTGAAGCCGAACTTCTCGGCCTCCGCGAGCATCTTGTCCGTGCCGAGGTCGGCGCCGATCTTGCCGAAGACCGTGTTGCAGGACACCTTGAGCGCCACGCGCATGGTGGCGTTCTTGCAGGGGATGTTCCCCTCGTTCTTCAGCTCGGTGGTGGTGTTCGGCAGGGTGTACGGCAGTGGCGAGTCCGTGTTCTCGTCCGCGGACTTGTACAGGCCGTTCTCCAGCGCCGCCGCCGCGGTGACCACCTTGAAGGTGGAGCCCGGCGGGTAGGTCTCGCGCAGCGCCCGGTTGAGCATCGGCTCGTCGGGGTTGTTCTTCTTCTGGAGCTTGTTCCAGGCCTTCTCGTCGCTCCCGGAGGTTCCGGCGAAGGTCGAGGGGTCGTACGACGGAGTCGAGGCCAGCGCCAGGATCGCGCCGGTCTGCGGGTTGATCGCGGCGACGGCGCCCTTGCCCCGGCTCAGCAGGCCCTCGTACGCCGCCTTCTGCGCGGCGGCGTTGAGGGTGGTGACGACGTTGCCGCCCTGCTTCTTCTTGCCCGTGATCATGTCGAGGGTGTTGCGGAAGAAGAGCCGGTCGTCGTTGCCGGTGAGGATGCCGTCGTCCAGCTTCTCCAGCTGGGAGGCGTCGAAGGCCTGCGAGGCGTACCCGGTGACCGGCGCCCACATGGGGCCGTCCTTGTAGGTGCGCTTGTACTCGAAGTCGTTGATGCCGTTCTTCGTCGACTTGGTGGCCCCGGTGATCGGGTTGCCGTCGACGATGATGTCGCCGCGCGGAGTGGCGTACCGCTCGATGGCGACGCGGCGGTTGTTCGCGTTGGTCCGCAGGCTGTCCGCCTGGACGTACTGGACGTAGTTGTCGCGGATCAGCAGGGCGAGGACGAGGAGCCCGCAGAAGATCGCGATCCGACGCAGGGGCTTGTTCACGGGCGGACCACCTGGGTCATCTCGGCGTCGGGGCTGGGGGCGGGCGCGGGGGCCGGGCGGCGGGCGGTGTCGCTGATTCTGATGAGGATGCCCATCAGCGCCCAGTTGGCGATGACGGAGGAGCCTCCGTAGGCCACGAACGGCATCGTCATACCGGTGAGCGGGATCAGGCCCATGACGCCACCCGCGACGACGAAGACCTGGAGCGCGAAGCCGCCGGAGAGGCCGACCGCGAGGAGCTTGCCGAACGGGTCGCGGGCCGCGAGCGCCGTACGGATGCCGCGCTCCACGATCAGGCCGTAGACGACCAGGATCGCCATGATCCCCGCCAGGCCCAGTTCCTCGCCGAAGCTGGCGAGGATGAAGTCGGAGTTGGCGGCGAACCGGATGAGTTCGGAGTGGCCCTGTCCCCATCCGGTGCCGAGCGTGCCGCCGGAGCCGAAGGCCCACAGGGCCTGCATGGACTGCTCGGTGTGTCCGCCGACGCCCTGCCTGCTCAGCATGAACTCGTGCATGGGGTCGAGCCAGGCCTGGACACGCTGCTGGACGTGCGGCTCGAAGGAGGCGACGCCGACCGCGCCGGCCGCCGACATCAGCAGACCGAAGACGATCCAGCTGGTCCGCTCCGTGGCGACGTACAGCATGATCACGAACATGCCGAAGAACAGCAGCGAGGTACCGAGGTCGGTCTCGAAGACCAGGATCAGGATGGAGACGAACCAGACGACCAGGATCGGGCCGAGGTCGCGGCCGCGCGGCAGATAGAGGCCCATGAAACGGCGGCTGGCGAGGGCCAGCGCGTCGCGCTTCACCATGAGGTAGCCGGCGAAGAAGACCGCGAGGATGATCTTCGCGAACTCACCGGGCTGGAGGGTGCCCAGACCGGGGATCGAGATCCAGATCTTGGCGCCGTAGATGTTGGCGCCGAGACCGGGGACCAGCGGCAGCAGGAGCAGGATCAGCGCGCCGAACATGGAGATGTAGGTGTAGCGCTGCAGGACGCGGTGGTCCTTCAGGAAGATCAGCACGGCGACGAACAGACCGATGCCCAGCGCGGTGTACATCAGCTGGCGGGGTGCCGCCTGGACGAAGTTGGGCAGCGACTGGAGCAGCTTGGACTGGTCGAGGCGCCAGATCATCACCAGGCCGAGGCCGTTGAGCAGCGTCGCCAGCGGCAGCAGCAGCGGGTCGGCGTACGGCGCGAACTTGCGGACGCCGAGATGGGCGACGCCCGCGATCAGGCCGAGGCCGAGGCCGTAGCTCAGCAGGCCGGCCGGCACCTTCTCATCGATGGCCAGGCCCACGTTGGCGTACGCGAAGACCGGGATGAGGACGGCGAACACCAGCAGCGCCAACTCGGTGTTGCGTCGGCTCGGTGTGCCGATCGAACCGATGGTCGATGTGTGGTGCGTCGGCGTGTTCGTACTACTGCTCATGGTGTGACAGGGCCCCTCACGGCTTCTTACTGCTTACCGCACAGCGAGACCAGCTTCTGCTCCTCGTCGGAGAGGCTGGGGCCGGGTGTGGGAGTGGCTGCGGCGGAGGTGGACGGTTTCGAAGACGGTGCCGAGCTGGATGGGTTCGGCGTGGCGGACGGGCTGGACGTGGCCTTGGACGTCCGAGAGGTGGTTGTGGTTCCCGTGGTTCCACCTGCCTGGCCCGTGCCGGTCTTCGTGCTGTTCTGGCTGTCGACGGCGCGGCGCTCGGCGTCCTTCTTGCACGCGGAGGCCTGTGTGGCGAGCTCGCCGATCTTCTTCTGGGCGTCCTGGAGGCCGCCCTCCGTGATCGTCGCCTTGACCTGCTTCTGCTGGTACGGCGGCAGGTACTTGAGTTCGATCTCGGGGTGATCCTTCTCCACCTTCGAGAGCGAGACCCAGGCCAGGTCCTGGCTGATCCCGCGGTACAGCGCGACGTGCTGGTCCTGGGCGCCGACGTAGTACTGCGTCTGCGTCCACCGGTAGCCGCCGTACAGACCGCCGCCGATGACGGCGAGGGCCAGCGCGGTGTAGAGGGATCTCTTCAGCCACTTGCGTCCGGCGCTCGGCTTGACGAAGTCCTCGTCGGAGTAGTCGCCGTAGCCGCCCGTGGAGACGTACCCGGTGGTGTCGCCGCTGCCGGGCGGGCCGAACTCGCCGCCACCGCCCTGTCCGGGCACCGGACGGCCGAGGCTGGAGGCGCGGCCCGCGGGGGTCTGCATGGCGCCGTTGTCGTGCAGCTGGTGCTGGTTCTCGGCGACCGCGCCGACCACGACCGGGGTGTCGGAGAGCTGGACGGCGAGGGTGTCGCCGGAGTCGATGTCGAGGACGTCGGCGACGATGACGGTGATGTTGTCGGGGCCGCCGCCGCGCAGCGCGAGCTCGATGAGGTTCTGGACGGTCTCCTGCGGGCCCTGGTAGCTGGCGAGGGTGTCCTCCATCGTCTGATGGGAGACGACGCCGGACAGGCCGTCGGAGCAGATCAAGTAGCGGTCGCCGGCGCGGACTTCGCGGATGGAGAGGTCCGGCTCGACGTGGTCGCCGCTGCCCAGCGCGCGCATCAGGAGGGAGCGCTGCGGGTGGGTGGTGGCTTCCTCCTCGGTGATGCGGCCCTCGTCGACGAGGCGCTGCACCCACGTGTGGTCCTGGGTGATCTGCGTGAGGACGCCGTCACGCAGGAGGTACGCGCGCGAGTCGCCGACGTGCACGAGGCCGAGGCGCTGACCGGTCCACAGGAGCGCGGTGAGGGTGGTCCCCATGCCCTCCAGCTGGGGGTCCTCCTCGACCATCATCCGCAGCTGGTCGTTGGCACGCTGTACGGCGGTGCCCAGCGAGGTGAGGATGTCGGAGCCCGGGACGTCGTCGTCGAGCGCGACGATGGTGGAGATCACCTCGGAGGAGGCGACCTCACCGGCGGCCTGGCCGCCCATACCGTCGGCGATCGCGAGCAGGCGGGGACCGGCGTAACCGGAGTCCTCGTTGCCCTCGCGGATCATGCCTTTGTGCGATCCGGCGGCGAAGCGCAGTGACAGACTCATGCGCACCTCGCCCGTCGGCTCCGGGTACATCCGCACGGTGCCCACCCTCCGGTCGGGAGCGCGCCGGGGTCCGTCGTGTGGACCGCTGCTGCGTGCTCGCTCCGCTCGCTCATTGTCGTACTACTTCCGCAGCTCGATGACGGTCTTGCCGATGCGGATCGGCGCGCCCAGCGGGACGGGCGTGGGAGTCGTCAGTCGGCTCCGGTCGAGATACGTGCCATTGGTGGAGCCGAGGTCCTCGACGATCCACTGGCCGTCCCGGTCCGGGTAGATCCTGGCATGGCGGCTGGACGCGTAGTCGTCGTCCAGCACGATGGTGCTGTCGTGCGCGCGGCCCAGGGTGATGGTCTGCCCCTGCAGCGCGACGGTCGTGCCCGTGAGAGTGCCTTCGGAGACGACCAGCTTGGTGGGGGCGCCGCGGCGCTGTCGGCCACCGCCGCCGCTCGGCGGCGCCGCTTGCTGGCGCTGCGGAGGTGGTGTGGCCTGGCGCGCGGCCTGCTGCGGCCTGGAGGCGTCCCTGCGCGAGCCGCGCTGTGTGACGCGCGTTCCGAACAGGTCGCTGCGGATGACCTGCACGGCCACGATCACGAACAGCCACAGTACGGCCAGGAAACCCAGCCGCATGACCGTGAGGGTCAGCTCTGACATTGCCCCCGCTTCACCCTTCGGCTTGCCGGTAAATGATGGTGGTGCTGCCCACGACGATCCGCGAGCCGTCGCGGAGCGTAGCGCGGGTGGTGTGCTGCCCGTCCACCACGATGCCGTTGGTGGACCCGAGATCCTGGATCGTCGAGGGCGTTCCGGTCCGGATCTCACAGTGCCGGCGGGATACGCCGGGGTCGTCGATCCGCACGTCGGCTTCGGTGCTGCGACCCAGCACCAGCGTCGGGCGGGAGATCTGATGGCGGGCGCCATTGATCTCGATCCAGTGCCGCATGCGGCCGCCGGCCGCCGGGCCCGGAGCCGCGCCGGGCCGGGAGCCCATCGGCGTGGGGCCGGGGCGCACGCCGGGAGGCGGCGCGGACGGCATCGGGGGAGCGCCCGTGGGACCCGCGCTCGGGGCGGCAGCCGGATAGCCGTAGCCACCGGGCCGGCCGGGAGGCGGGCCCGCCGGGGCACGCTCGGGGGCCTGCTGGTCGGTGGAGGAGGCGAGTGTACGGCTGCGCACCCGGTAGAGACCGGTGTCGAGGTCGTCCGCCTTCTCCAGGTGCACCTTGATGGGGCCCATGAAGGTGTAGCGCTGCTGCTTGGCGTAGTCGCGCACCATCCCGGCGAGTTCGTCGCCGAGCTGGCCGGAGTAGGGGCTGAGGCGCTCGAAGTCCGGCGTGCTCAGCTCCACGATGAAGTCGTTGGGTACGACGGTCCGGTCGCGGTTCCAGATCGTGGCGTTGTTGTCGCACTCGCGCTGCAGTGCTCCGGCGATCTCCACGGGCTGGACCTCGGACTTGAACACCTTGGCGAAGGTGCCGTTGACCAGACCTTCGAGACGCTGCTCGAACTTCTTCAGGACTCCCATGGGGCACCTCCTCCTTCGTAGCCGTCCTGGTTCTGCCTGCTGTCCATGTCGTGCTGCGTACGGCCCGCCGTGTCGCACGGCCTGCCGTAGTCGTCCTGGTCCTGCTGGTACTGCTTACTGATCGTATCCACGCGTCGGGAAATCGGCTGGTTCCCCCTGTCGGCCCTGTCGACGGGTGTCGACGCCTTCCGAAGTCCCTTCCCGAAGTTCCCTCAGGTGCCCCTCTTCGAACACTTCCCGGCACTACTCCTGCCAAGGATCGTAGAGGCGCTCCGAGACCAGTGTCCCGCACCTGACTGTGCACCCTGCCCTGCTCCTGGAGAGATGGCCTGGACCGGTACGAGGTTGATACGTGAACCGGTTAGGCCTGAGACGTGCGGTGCCGGCGGGGCCTGTGGCCGTGGAAAGGGATGTGATTCCACCCCGGACAGCGTGCTAATCTTCTGCATGTCGACAGGCGCTCACACCGCTCGGTGAGAGACCAAAGACACACCCAATGCGCGGGTGGCGGAATAGGCAGACGCGCTGGATTCAGGTTCCAGTGCCCGCAAGGGCGTGGGGGTTCAACTCCCCCCTCGCGCACCAGCGAAAAGGGCTCATCGTCAAGACGATGGGCCCTTTTCCATGTCTCCGGTGCGGGTTCGGGGGCGGGCCGGGGTGGGGTTGGCCGGGGTGCTGGTCGGAGTGTGTTCTGTCTCTCAGTTTTCCTCGGGCCGAGCTCAGGGGTGTCCGCGCAGGGGCAGATGGATCTCCAGCAGGGTGCCGGTGGGGGTGCCCGGGGTGATGCCGGTCCGGCCGCCGAGGTCCTCGACGCGGTCGGTGAGGGAGCGCAGGGCCCGCGCGGAATCGGCGGAGCCGGCGGAACCCGCCGCGGGGCCTTGGCCGTCGTCGGTCACCTTCGCGTAAAGCCAGCGCCGGGTGATGCGCACGACAGTGTCCACGCGGCGCGCGCCCGAGCGGGCCAGGCGGTCGCGCAGGGCCTCGCGCAGGGCGAGGAAGGTCTCCTCCCGGTGCCGCTCGGCGAGGGTCCACTCGTCACCGATGACCTCGACGGAGGCCTGGATACGGCGGCCGTCGCGGGGACGAGGGCCCGCGAGGAAAGCCTCCAGGGCCTCGCGCAGGGGCGGCAGGTCGGCGCGGTGGCGCACGCCGTCGATGAGCGCCTGGTTCTCCCTGGCCGCCGCGGCCAGTGCCCTTCGGGCGGTGGCGAGGTGGGCCGCGACGGCGCCGGGAGAGTCAGAGGCGGGTGAGCCGGTCCTGACGGGGGCGCAGGTCGCGGCGGCGTCGAGGCTGAGTCGGGCGAGGGACAGGGCGCCGCCCAGTTCGTCGTGCAGCTGCCGGGCCAGCCGGCGGCGCTCGCCGCGGCCGTCGTCGCCGGACCACATGCCCTCCCCTGCCTCCCGGACGACCTCGCCGAGGCGCCGGACGACCGCCACCGCGCGGGGCAGCGCGCTCTCGTGGTGCGCGATGCCGTTCTCCAGGACGTGCAGCAGGGCGCACTCGAGGAGCAGGGCGACTGCGGCGGCCACCTGGTGCGGGGAGGCGGCGGGCGGGGCGATGGGGGTGGGTGCGGGGGTGGTGTCCGCGGCGCGGGCCAGGGCGGTGCGGGCGAACTCCGTCAGCGTGGTGCGCAGGGTGGGGACTTCCGCCTCGGCGGGGGCGAGTGCGGAGGGGAGGCGGACGGTGAAGCGGTCCAGGACGGCGCCGGTCTCCCAGGACCCCAGGGTGGTGGCGGACGACATGAGGGGGGAGTGGCCCGGGCGGGACGACATCCGGGCCGCCGCGCGGACCAGGCCCTCGTGCAGGGCTTCGCCGAATCCACCGCCGACCAGGGGGACGGCCGCGGTGACAGGGGAGATCGGGCCGGTGGGCGAAGGGTGTGAGTTCGGTGAGATCGGTGAGGCCGATGACGTCGGTGCTGTCGTGGCGGTGGGCGCGGTGGGGGCGGTCGTGCTGCTCATCGGACTCCTCGACGCTCGGGTGACGCTTGGGTGCCGGGGCAACGTGGCCATCGTCAACGTAACAAACAGACTTGTCTGATTGTCAAGAGTGGACTGGCGTTCCGGATGGGGTGTGGTCACGGGATCGTCCGGCCGTCAAGAGGCCATCCATGGGCAAGAGCTGCAGGATTTATGGGGATTGGATGGAGGTCTGCGTTCACAGGGCTGTCGACTAAAACAGGCATGGTTGTATGATTCCGGTTGTTGCTGGCGCCTTCGGGGCACCCGCGCGCTCCTTCATGCCAAGAGCAGGAATAGGCAGGTGCAGCCTGATGCAGACCCGGTCCGAACAGACCCGTCAGGCTCTCGTCCGTGCCGCGGCGGAACTGATAGCGAACGGCCGGCTCTCCGATGCGGGACTGGTCAACATCTGTCGCCGGGCCGGGGTGAGCCGGGGGGCTCTCTACCACCACTTCTCCTCCACCGCGGAGTTGACCGCCGCGGTCTACGAGCAGGCGCACGAGCGCGTCGTCGCGCTGATGGACGAGGCTTTCGAGGGGCCCGTGGAGGATGCCCCGGAGCGCCTCCTGGTCGCTCTGTGCGAGGCGTTGCGCACGGAGGAACTGGTCCGGGCCGGCATACAGCTGGCGGTGGACGGGTCGGCGGGGCCGCCTCGGTTGCGTGACGACGTACTGGCGTTGGTGCGCAGGCGGGTGGTCGACGCGCACCGGGACGTCGTGCCGGCGCCGGAGGATCTGGCCGAGCTGGCGGTGGTGGTGGCCGCGGGGCTGGAGTCGCTCGGGCACACGGACGCGGAGTGGTGGGACCCCAAGACGTCCAAGCGGCTGTGGGTGTTGTTGCGCCCGTTGTTCTCGTTGGCCGGGGAGGGGCTGGCCGAGGAGGAACGACGGGTGGGGAGCGGGTCCGAAGGGGTCTGAGTTCCGAAGCGGGGGTGAGGGCGGGCCTCTGGGGTCCCCTCAAGGTCGCGTGTCCGGGGTCCCCTCGAGGCGCATGTCTGAGGTCTCCTCAAGGTCGCGCGTCCGGAGTCTCCTCAAGGTCGCGCTTCCTGGGCGGAGTTGGCCTGAGGGTCGGCGTGCGGGACTCGGCAGGGCTTGGGTGCGCGGCCCGGGACCCGGGGGACACCGGCCCCGTTCGGGAGGCGGGAGGGGCTGGAGCCCAGGTGCGGGTGGAGCCCTCGGTGTCCAGCGGAGCCCTCGGTGCCCAGAGGTCGGTTGCGGGGCGGTGCCCGTGTTCGGGGCGGCGCGAGAAGGCGCCCTCGGCCTTCGGAGGTCCGTTGCGGGGCTTGCCCGTGAACGGGACGGCATGCGAAGGGGACCCATGGCATGCGACGGGGACCCGTGGTGGGGGGCTTGGCCCGGGTGAGGTGTCGGGCTCGGGTCCGTCACGGGTGAGGCGGCCCCGCCCGGGAGTTCGCGTTCGGGGCGCCGTGTGCTGTTCGGCGGGCGGAGCACGGCGCGGTGCAGGGTGTGGGCAGGGCGCGGGGCTCGGTTGTGGGACTTGGCTGTGGGACTTGGCTGTGGGGTGTCGGGCGGGGGTCAGGCCGTCTCGCGGGCCGGTGGCGGGATGGTGCGGAGGCGGCCGAGCATGCCGGGCGTGGCCAGGCCGGGCAGCATGAAGCGCCAGAACGCACCGATGCGTTCCGGCAGATCCTCGCGGTTGCTGTAGACCTGGGACATCAACTGCAGGCCGGTGAAGGCGCCGACGATGGTCGACGTGGCCTCCTGGATGTCCACGCCCGGCAGGATCTCGCCCTGCTCCTCGGCCTGCCGCAGCAGAGCGAGTATGGCGGCGCCGGACTGCTCGTACGCCGTCTGCGGCGGCCGCGAGAACGACGTCTGCTCGACGGCGAGCCGCACGCTGGCCCGTAGCACCGGATCGCGCTGGAGACGCTGGGCGAACTCCAGGGTGAGGTCGATGACGGCCTGGAGCTTCACCGCCTGGTCCGGCACCACCAGCGCCTCGCTGTGCGCGGTCACGAGGGCCACGGCGATCGCTTCCTTGGAGGGGAAGTGGTGGTAAAGCGCGCCTCGAGTGAGGCCCGTCCGGGCCAGGATGTCGTTGGTGCTCGCCGCGTCGTAGCCGCGCTCGTCGAACACGCGGGCCGCGGACTCCAGGATCGAGTGCCTCGACCTCGTCCCGCGCTCTTGTGTGGCCATACCAGGTCCTTGCTCTCGCCCACTGGAATTTTACCGACTGGTCTGTATTGTATCGGCAAGGCGGCACGCCGCCAGTAGGCGGGAGTATTTGCTTCCGGTTTGGCTCGATTTTCGGTCGGTCCTCGGCCGTTCGTCGAGTGCTTCTCAAGTGGACCTCGAGTGGTCTTCGAGCAGCCCTCAAGCGGTCTTTACGTGGTCCTCGTACGGCCTGCGGGTGCCGCTCACGGGTGGCCGAGCCGAAAACCGACACCGCGTACGGTGATGATCCAACTGCTCGAACCGAGCTTGCCGCGCAGGCTGCTGACGTGGGTGTCGATGGTGCGCCCGCGGTGCGACCAGGTGTCGTCCCAGACCTGCGCCATGAGCTGGCGTCGCGGCATGACGGTGCCGGGCTGCGAGGCCAGTAGATGCAGCAGGTCGAACTCCTTGCGGGTCAGGTCCACCGGCTTCCCGTCCAGCGTGGCCACCCGGGTGCCGACGTCGATGCGCAGCGGCCCGTGGGTGATGACCTGGGCGGCGGCGGGCTGTTGACGCACCCGGCGCATCACCGCCTCCATCCGGGCCAGTAACTCGCGGAAGCCGTACGGCTTGACCAGGTAGTCGTCCGAGCCGGCCTGTAGTCCGAGCACCCGGTCGAGCTCGGAGCCGCGCGCGGTGACGGCGATGACCGGGGTGTCGCAGACCGCCCGGATGCCCCGGCACACCTCGAGCCCGTCCAGGTCGGGCAGGTCCAGGTCGAGCAGTAGGAGATCGGCATCGCGGTGCGCCTGGAGCGCCTTGGTGCCGGTGGCCACGCTCTGCGCGGCGTACCCCTGCCGCAGCAGGCCCTGGACGAGGGAGTCGGCGGCCCTGACATCGTTTTCTACGACCAGGACGCGCAGTGCGCCGGCCGGGGGGCCGGGGTGGTCGGCGGCCGTCTGTGGGGCAACGGCCCGCCCGGGCTGGGGAATCGTGGGGCGGTGCGGAAGATTGCGCTGCGATCGGGCGTCGAGTAGATCCACGGCTTGCCGATTCATCTGCTCCTCCTGAGGCACAGTCTCGTCATCACGGAACGGACTGCTGAACTCTCACAATGAGGACGATAGCAAACAGACTTGTCTGATTGTCAACGCGTTCGAAATCCCCCGCGCGTCGGTCCGTACCTTTTCCAATCCACCCACGTTGACCTGCATGTGTGTGGAGAGATCCAGTGCTTCAAGGTCATGTTTCCGGCAGGTTGCGGTCGGGGTGAAGCCCCTTGTCCTGCGTGTGTCCTTGGCGATAACCATGCAGGTCTGCACGGTTTGAAAGATCAGGCGTCTCCGGTGGCGCAATCGTGCTGTACCGGCCCGTAGTGGCGGCTCATCGCTCGAAGGATGCTAAAGCTTTACTTGAAAAACCGAACAGACATGTCTGTATCTTGTGTGAGCGAGAGAACGTCGGCCACGGGGGGTGGCTGCCGGCGGTACGGATTGCTGCCCCCTGCTCGGAAACAGACAGGAGTGCCGTACATGTCGTACACCACCTCCACCCGTGTGTCCGTCGAAGACGACGTCGCGACGGTGGGCACAAGCGCCTCACGAACCGCCTCACGACCCGCTGCCCGAAACGCCGTTCAACCCGCCCTTCAGACCTCTGCCCAGGCCTCTGTCCAGGTCTCTGCCCAAGCCTCCGTCCAGACCGCCGCGCGTACTCTGACGCCGCGGCTGACCACGACGGTTCCGCGCGAGTACGTCCATCGCGCCGCCGTCTCGGAGGTCCTGCTGACCGGCTGGGAAGCCGCCGCCGAACCAGCCGGACCCGACCCGGACGAGTTCGCGGTCAGCGCCCAATGGCCGCGCAGCCACTCCTTCTTCACCCAGTCCGGCGGCTACCAGGACCCGATGCTCCTGATCGAGTCCGTCCGCCAGATCGGTTCCCTGCTCGCGCACGCGGAGTTCGGCGTCCCCTTCGGGCACCAGTTCCTGATGTGGGACATGTTCTTCAGCACCTCCCCCGAACTCCTCGTCGCGGACGGCGTCCCCACGGAGGTCGAACTGCGCACGGTCTGCCGGGACATCGTCCGCAGGGGCCGGGTGCTCGGCGGTATGCGCTACGACGTCACCGTGCTGCGCGACGGAAGGGCGCTGGCCACCGCGGGCGCCGCGTTCAGCTGCACCAGTCCCGCCGTCCACCGCAGGCTGCGCGCCGGCCGGCCCACCACCAGTGACCGCGTCGTGCCGCCCGCGATCGACCCGGCCGCGGTGGGCCACTCCGACGACCGGCACGTGCTGCTCGCCGAGCCCGGATCGGCCTCCGGCAGCGGCGACCGCTGGGAACTGCGCGTCGACACCGCCCACCCCACCTTCTTCGACCACCCCGTCGATCACATACCAGGCATGGTCCTGCTGGAAGCCGCCCGGCAGGCCGCCCTCGTGTCGACCGGGATGCCGGACGCCCTCCTGCTGGGTCTCAAGAGCAACTTCGCGCGCTACGCCGAGTTCGACGCGCCCTGCTGGATCGAGCCGCAGGCCGAACCGCACGGTACGGAGGGCGGCGTACTGGTGCGGGTGCGCGGTACGCAGCACGCTGAGACCGTCTTCACCGCCGAGCTCGTCCTGAGCCCGCGCGGCCGCTGAGCCCGCGCATCCTCCGTACGCCTGGGAGAACGTCCCCATCCCGAGGAGACAGACCCGTGCCCACCATCCTGATCACCGGCGCCGCCGGCTTCGTCGGCGGACACGTCACCCGTGAAGCGGCCCGGTACCGGGCCGACTTGAGGCTCATGTCCCATCGCAGTCCCCTGCTCGGCTCCGGTCCGCCGACCCAGGAGGGTCCCCCGGTCCATGAGGGTCCCCCGACCCAGGGGCGTCCTGCGGGCCAAGACGGTGCTCGCGTCGTACGGGCCGATCTGACCGACCCCGCGTCCTTGCGCGGGGTGTGCGACGGCGTCGACGTCCTGATCCACTGCGCCTCGCAGATCGGCGGCGGTGTCGAGGCCAACGAGGCCGTCAACGCCCGTGGCACGGCGGCGCTCGTCGAGGAAGCGCGCCGCGCGGGGGTTGCGCGCATCGTCCAGCTGAGCACCGCGTCCGTCTACGGCCGTGGCACCTTCCGCGGCGACCGGCCCGAAGAACTGCGCCGCAACCCGGGCTCGCCCACGTCCCGCACCCGGGCCGCGGCCGAGGACACCGTTCTCGCGGCCGGCGGTGTCGTCCTGCGCCCGCACCTGGTGTACGGGGAGGGCGACAGGTGGGTGGTGCCCGGCCTGACCCGGATGCTGCGCGTGCTGCCCGGCACGGTGGAGGGCTGGCCCGCCCGGAGCTCCGCGATCGCCGTACCCGAGCTGGCCGCGCTGCTCGTGGCCACCGCGCTCGCCCCCGCCGCCGACCTGACCGCCTCCGTCTACCACGCCACCCACCCCGAGCCCCTCCCCGTGGACACCCTTCTGCGCGCGGTCGCCGAGTGCACCGGGGCCGACTGGCCGGACCGGGAACTGACCGTCGACCGAGCCCGGGCGGTCCTGGCCGAGCACGGCGTACCTCCGTCCGGACTCGACATGTTCACCACCGACCACGTCTTCGACAGCACCCCGCTCTGGTCCGACCTGCGTCGCGCACCCGGCGCCGGTTTCGACACCGATTTCCCCCTCGCGGCGCCTTGGTACCGCAAGGCCCTGCGGGACGGTTGACCGGGGACGAGCCCGAGAGCTCGACGGCCAAGTGTTCGACCGGCCAAGTGATCAACTGGCCAAGTGGACGCTCCTGAACGCCTTCCGACGCCGTCCCGGAACGCCTCCGAGCGCCCCTCGTACGCCCTTCGAAAATTTTCTACGGAATGGCGCATTCCTTTTCTTTCCGGACCCGGCGGATCCGTCCGCCGGGTCCGGCTATTTGACGGAGGTCTGACCTTCCTCTTTCCTCTTCCGGTAAGTGCTGCCCCGGGTCTGCGGATTCTGACCCAGTTCTGCAACGGACCGTATTGAAGGAGAAGTGCGCACTCGAACAGTCTTGTGGCTCCGAGCGGAGTCTGGGGAGGTTCATCGTGCGCAAGGTGCTCATCGCCAACCGTGGCGAAATCGCTGTCCGCGTGGCCCGGGCGTGCCGGGATGCCGGGATCGCGAGCGTTGCCGTGTATGCGGAACCAGACAGGGACGCTCTGCATGTCCGGGCGGCGGACGAGGCGTTCGCTTTGGGCGGTGACACCCCCGCCACCAGCTACCTGGACATCGCCAAGGTCCTCCAGGCCGCCAAGGACTCCGGCGCGGACGCCATCCACCCGGGCTACGGCTTCCTGTCGGAGAACGCCGAGTTCGCCCAGGCGGTCCTGGACGCCGGCCTGACCTGGATCGGCCCGCCCCCGCAGGCCATCCGCGACCTCGGCGACAAGGTCGCCGCCCGCCACATCGCCCAGCGCGCCGGAGCCCCCCTCGTCGCGGGCACCCCCGACCCGGTGAACGGCGCCGACGAGGTCGTCGCCTTCGCGCGGGAGCACGGGCTGCCCATCGCGATCAAGGCGGCCTTCGGCGGCGGCGGACGCGGCCTGAAGGTCGCCCGCACCCTCGAAGAGGTCCCCGAGCTGTACGACTCCGCCGTGCGTGAGGCGGTGGCCGCGTTCGGCCGCGGCGAGTGCTTCGTCGAGCGCTACCTCGACAAGCCCCGCCACGTCGAGACCCAGTGCCTGGCCGACACCCACGGCAACGTCGTCGTCGTCTCCACCCGCGACTGCTCCCTCCAGCGCCGCCACCAGAAACTGGTGGAGGAGGCGCCGGCGCCGTTCCTGTCGGACGACCAGGTGGCGGAGCTGTACTCCTCCTCCAAGGCGATCCTCAAGGAAGCCGGCTACGTCGGCGCCGGCACCGTGGAGTTCCTCGTCGGCATGGACGGCACGATCTCCTTCCTCGAGGTCAACACCCGCCTCCAGGTCGAGCACCCCGTCACCGAGGAGGTCGCCGGCATCGACCTCGTCCGCGAGATGTTCCGCATCGCCGACGGCGAGGAACTCGGCTACGGCGACCCCGCCCTGCGCGGCCACTCCTTCGAGTTCCGCATCAACGGCGAAGACCCCGGCCGGGGCTTCCTCCCGGCACCGGGTACCGTCTCCACCTTCGCGCCGCCCTCCGGCCCCGGCGTCCGCCTGGACGCGGGTGTGCAGTGCGGCAGCGTGATCGGCCCGGCCTGGGACTCCCTGCTCGCGAAGCTGATCGTCACCGGCGCCACCCGCGAGCAGGCGCTCCAGCGCGCCGCCCGCGCCCTGGAGGAGTTCGAGATCGGCGGGATGGCCACCGCGCTGCCCTTCCACCGCGCGGTCGTCAAGGACCCGGCCTTCGCCCCCGAACTGACCGGCTCCACCGACCCGTTCACGGTCCACACCCGCTGGATCGAGACCGAGTTCGCCAATGACATCCCGGCCTTCACCGACCCCGCCGAGGCGGCGGAGGCGGAGGACGAGCCGGGCCGCGAGTCCGTCGTCGTCGAGGTCGGCGGCAAGCGCCTCGAGGTCTCGCTGCCGTCCTCGCTGGGCATGTCCCTGGCCCGCACCGGCCTCGCGGCGGGCGCCAAGCCGAAGCGCCGCGCGGCCAGGAGGTCGGGCCCGGTCGCCTCGGGTGACACGCTCGCCTCGCCCATGCAGGGCACGATCGTCAAGGTCGCGGTCGAGGAGGGCCAGGAGGTCAAGGAGGGCGACCTCGTCGTCGTCCTGGAGGCCATGAAGATGGAACAGCCCCTCAACGCCCACCGCTCGGGGATCGTCAAGAGCCTCACCGCCGAAGTGGGCGCGTCCGTCGCCTCGGGCGCCGTCATGTGCGAAATCACCAGCTGAATTCCCGGGGCATTGCCTGGCATTCCCCGGCATTCTCCAGCGCAATTCTGAACCGGTCTGACAATTCCCTGACACGGGGAATATTGAAACCGCTCGTACCGCCCAAGATACTGAAAATAAGCTTTCGTCAACTGTTGTGTGGTGGGCCTCGAGGAGAGGGAAACGTATGTACAGCACGCTGATTGTGGCTCGGATGGATCCCGGGTCGAGCGTCGACGTCGCGAAGATTTTCGGTGATTTCGACGACACGGAAATGCCGCACCGCATGGGCACGCGCCGGCGCCAGCTCTTCCAGTACCGGGGTCTGTACTTCCACCTCCAGGACTTCGACGCGGACAACGGCGGCGAGCTGATCCAGCACGCCCGGCACGACCCCCGCTTCATACAGATCAGCGAGGACCTGAAGCCGTTCATCGAGGCGTACGACCCGGCCACCTGGCGTTCCCCGGCCGACGCGATGGCCACACGCTTCTACAACTGGGAGGCGTCCGCGTGACCGGCCGACGAGTTGTCATCACCGGTATCGAGGTGCTTGCCCCCGGTGGTGTCGGGGCGAAGAACTTCTGGAACCTGCTGAGCGAGGGCCGTACGGCCACCCGCCGCATCACGTTCTTCGACCCCAGTCCGTTCCGTTCCCGGGTCGCCGCCGAGATCGACTTCGATCCCGCGGAGCACGGACTGCGCCCGCAGGAGATACGCCGGATGGACCGCGCCGCGCAGTTCGCGGTGGTCGCGGCCCGTGGCGCGGTCGCCGACAGCGGTATCGACATCGACGCCTACGACCCGTACCGCGTCGGCGTCACCATCGGCAGCGCGGTCGGCGCGACCATGGGTCTGGACGAGGAGTACAACGTCGTCAGCGACGGCGGCCGGCTCCACCTGGTCGACCACGCCTACACGGCCCCGCACCTGTACAACTACCTGGTCCCCAGCTCCTTCGCGGCCGAGGTCGCGTGGGCCGTGGGCGCGCAGGGCCCCAACACGGTGGTCTCCACGGGCTGTACGTCCGGCATCGACTCGGTCGGGCACGCCGTGGAGCTGCTCCGCGAGGGCTCGGCGGACGTCATGATCACGGGTTCGTCCGACGCCCCGATCTCGCCGATCACGATGGCGTGCTTCGACGCGATCAAGGCGACGACGCCTCGGGACGACGTACCCGAGCGCGCCTCGCGCCCCTTCGACGGGACCCGCAACGGGTTCGTCCTCGGGGAGGGTGCCGCCGTGTTCGTCCTGGAGGAGCTGGAGAGCGCCAAGCGGCGCGGCGCGCACATCTACGCCGAGATCGCGGGCTATGCGACGCGCTCGAACGCGTACCACATGACGGGTCTGCGTCCGGACGGGGCGGAGATGGCCGAGGCCATCACGGTCGCGCTCGACGAGGCCAGGATGAACGCGACCGAGATCGACTACATCAACGCGCACGGCTCGGGCACCAAGCAGAACGACCGCCACGAGACCGAGGCGTTCAAGCGGAGCCTGGGCGACCACGCCTACCGGACCCCGGTCAGCTCGATCAAGTCGATGGTCGGGCACTCGCTCGGCGCGATCGGCTCCATCGAGATCGCCGCGTCCGCGCTGGCGATGGAGAACCACGTCGTGCCGCCCACGGCCAACCTCACCACCCCCGACCCCAAGTGCGACCTCGACTACGTGCCGCTGGTCGCCCGTGAGCAGCTCACCGACGCGGTGCTCACGGTCGGCAGCGGCTTCGGGGGATTCCAGAGCGCCATGGTGCTGGCGCGTCCCGAGAGGAGCGTGGCATGACCACCACGGTGGTAGTGACCGGTCTGGGCATCGCCGCCCCCAACGGACTGGGCACACAGGACTACTGGGCCGCCACCCGGACCGGCAAGAACGGTATCGGGCGGGTCACCCGCTTCGACCCGTCCTCCTACCCGTCGACCCTGGCGGGCGAGGTGCCCGGATTCGTCGCCGCGGACGTGCTGCCGAGCCGGTTGCTGCCGCAGACCGACCACATGACCCGGATGGCGCTGGTCGCCGCCGAGTGGGCGCTCGCGGACGCGGGCATCGACCCCAAGGAACTGCCCGATTACGACATGGGCGTCGTCACGGCCAGTTCCTCGGGCGGCTTCGAGTTCGGACAGGGCGAGCTGGAGAAGCTGTGGAGCCAGGGCAGCCAGTACGTGTCCGCGTACCAGTCCTTCGCCTGGTTCTACGCCGTCAACAGCGGTCAGATATCCATCCGCAACGGGCTCAAGGGTCCCAGCGGCGTCATCGTCAGTGACGAGGCCGGCGGTCTCGACGCGGTGGCGCACGGCCGGCGGCTCATCCGCAAGGGCACTCCGATGATCGTCTCCGGGGGCGTCGACGCGTCGATCTGCCCCTGGGGCTGGGTGGCGCAGATGGCCGGCGACCGGCTGAGCACCAGCGACGAGCCGACCCGTGCCTACCTGCCCTTCGACGCCGACGCGGCCGGTTACGTACCGGGCGAGGGCGGCGCCATCCTGATCATGGAGTCGGCCGAGTCGGCGTGCGCGCGCGGCGCCAAGATCTACGGCGAGATCGCGGGCTACGGCTCGACGTTCGACCCGCGGCCCGGCAGCGACCGCGAGCCCGCCCTGCGCAAGGCGATCGAACTCGCCCTCGCCGACGCGGGCACCGCCCCCGAGGACGTCGACGTGGTCTTCGCGGACGCGGCGGGCGTGCCGGAGCTGGACCGTGTCGAGGCCGACGCGATCTCGGCGGTCTTCGGGGTGCGGGGTGTCCCGGTCACCGCGCCCAAGACGATGACGGGCCGGCTGTACTCCGGCGCGGCCCCGCTCGACGTCGCCACCGCGCTGCTGGCCATCGAGGAGGGCCTCATCCCTCCGACGGTCCACATCAACCCCGACGAGGAGTACGGCCTCGACCTGGTCCTCAACCAGTCGCGCACCGCCCAGGTGCGCACCGCCCTGGTCCTGGCCCGTGGTTACGGCGGCTTCAACTCGGCCGTCGTGGTCCGCGCCGTCGACTGACCGGCACTCCCCCTGCCCCCAACGCCCCCGAGACCCCCGACTGAACGATCCATTTCGACCTGGGAAGGAACCCACGTGTCCACTTCGGAATTCACCCTGGACGACCTGCGCCGCATCCTCCAGGAGGGCGCCGGTGTCGACGAGGGCGTCGACCTCGACGGCGACATCCTCGACGAGCCGTTCGAAGTCCTCGGCTACGAGTCGCTGGCGCTCCTGGAGACCGGCAGCCGTATCGAGCGCGAGTACGGGATCGTCCTCGACGAGGACCTGCTGACCGACGCCGACACCCCGCGCGCCCTCATCGAGGCCGTGAACCAGCAGTTCGGCGCCGACGAGCCCGCCGCCGCCTGACGCCCGACGGCGTTCCCGGACCGGGCGAAACCTTTCACCTGACCTCGTCCGGTCCGGTACCGCCGCACCCCCGCAGCACAAGAGGGAGAGGAAGCACATGTCAACGCTGGAAAAGCGGGTCGCTCTCATATCGGGGGCCACCAGCGGCATCGGCCTCGCGTCCACGCGGGCGCTGGCCGCGGCCGGCCACCGCGTGTTCATCGGCGCCCGCAGCGCGGACAACGTCGCCGAGACCGTCAAGATCCTCCAGGAGGAGGGCATCGACGCCGACGGCACGGTCCTCGACGTCCGCGACCCCGCCTCGGTCGGCGCCTTCGTGCAGGCCGCGGTCGACCGCTTCGGCACCGTCGACGTCCTGGTCAACAACGCCGGCCGGTCCGGTGGCGGCGTCACCGCCGACATCGAGGACGAACTGTGGACCGATGTCATCGACACCAACCTCAACAGCGTGTTCCGGCTGACGCGGGAGGTGCTCAACACCGGCGGCATGCGTCACAAGAGCCGTGGCCGCATCATCAACATCGCCTCCACGGCCGGCAAGCAGGGCGTGGTCCTGGGAGCCCCCTACTCCGCCTCGAAGCACGGCGTGGTCGGTTTCACCAAGGCCCTCGGCAATGAGCTGGCCCCCACCGGCATCACCGTGAACGCCGTCTGCCCCGGCTATGTCGAGACGCCGATGGCCCAGCGCGTGCGCGCCGGATACGCGGCCGCCTACGACACCTCCGAGGACGCCATCCTCGAGAAGTTCCAGGCCAAGATCCCGCTCGGCCGCTACTCCACCCCCGAGGAGGTCGCCGGCATGGTCGCCTACCTCGCCTCCGACACGGCCGCCTCGGTCACCGCGCAGGCCATCAACGTCTGCGGCGGACTCGGCAACTTCTGAGCACCCCCACCGACCGGCAGCCCGTACCCAGCCATGGAGAAGAAAGCGTCATGACGACCCGTGAGGTAGAGCACGAGATCACGATCGCCGCGCCCGCACCGGCCGTGTACCGGCTGCTGGCGGAGGTCACCAACTGGCCCCGGATCTTCCCGCCCACCATCCACGTGGACCGCGTGGAGCACGACGGCTCCCAGGAGCGGATACGGATCTGGGCCACCGCCAACGGCGAGGCCAAGAACTGGACCTCGCGCCGCGAACTGGACCCCGAGGCCCTGCGCATCACCTTCCGCCAGGAGGTGACCGCCCCGCCGGTCGCCGCGATGGGCGGCACCTGGATCATCGAGCCGCTCGGCGAGAACGAGTCCCGGGTACGGCTGCTGCACGACTACCGCGCCGTCGACGACGACCCGCACGACCTCCTGTGGATCGACGAGGCCGTCGACAAGAACAGCCGCTCCGAGCTGGCGGCGCTGAAGAAGAACGTCGAGTTCGCGCACGCGGCGGAGGAAGTGACCTTCTCCTTCGAGGACACCGTCTACGTCGACGGTTCGGCGAAGGACGTGTACGCCTTCATCAACGAGGCGAACCTGTGGTCGGAGCGCCTGCCGCACGTCGCCACGGTCCGTCTGGAAGAGGACACCGTGGGGCTCCAGACCCTGGAGATGGACACCCGGGCCAAGGACGGTTCCGTCCACACCACCAAGTCCTACCGGGTGACCTTCCCGCACCAGCGCATCGCGTACAAGCAGGTCACGCTCCCCGCGCTGATGACCCTGCACACGGGCCACTGGACCTTCGAGGACACCGACCAGGGCGTCGCGGCGACCTCCCAGCACACCGTCACCCTCAACACGGACAACATCGAGAGCATCCTCGGCTGCGGGGCCACCGTCGCCGACGCCCGCGAGTACGTCCACACGGCCCTGTCCACCAACAGCCGGGCCACCCTCACCCACGCCAAGGCCTTCGCAGAGAACAGGCGTTGACGATGACGACGGACCATCAGGACACCGACACGACCATCCTGGACACCGACGTCCTCGTGGTCGGAGCGGGCCCCGCCGGGCTGATGCTCGCCACCGAGCTGAGGCTGGGCGGCGCCGAGGTGGTCGTCGTCGACCAGCGCCCCGGCCCGACCACCGAATCCCGGGCCTCCACCCTGCACGCCCGCACGATGGAGATCCTCGACTCCCGCGGGCTGCTGGACGAGCTCGGTACGCCGCCGTGCGAGCCGCGCGGTCACTTCGGCGGCGTACCGCTGGACCTGACGCTGCCCAGTTCGCACCCCGGGCAGTGGAAGGTCGCGCAGACCCGCACCGAGGAGTTGTTGCAGCGGCGGGCCGCCGTGCTGGGCGCCGATCTGCGGCGCCGGCACCAGCTGCTGTCCCTGGAAGCGAAGAGCGAAGGGGACGGGCGGGACGAGGCCGGGCGGGGCGGAGTCGGGCGGGGCGGGGTGGAGGCCGAGGCCATCGGTCCCTACGGTCCCGTCCGTATCCGGGCCCGCTACCTGGTCGGCTGCGACGGCGAGGACAGCACCGTACGGCGCCTGGTCCGGGCCCCCTTCCCGGGCCGGGACGCCGCACGCGAACTGCTGCGCGCCGACGTCTCCGGCGTCGAGGTCGCCGACCGGCGCTTCCAGCGCCTGGAGCACGGACTCGCCATCGCCGCCACCCGCGAGGGGGTGACCCGGGTGATGGTCCACGAGTTCGGGCGCCCCGCCGCCGAACGCGACGGCGCCGAACCGGACTTCGCGGAGGTCACCGACGTCTGGAAGCGCGTCACCGGCGAGGACATCAGCCAGGGCACCCCCCTGTGGGTCAACGCCTTCGGCGACGCCAACCGGCAGCTCGCCCACTACCGGCACGGTCGCGTCCTGTTCGCCGGGGACGCGGCGCACCGGCAGATGCCGAGCGGCGGACAGGCCCTCAACCTGGGCGTCCAGGACGCCTTCAACCTCGGCTGGAAGCTCGCCGCCGTCGTCCGCGGCAGCGCGGGCGAGGACCTCCTCGACACCTACCACGCCGAGCGCCACACCGTGGGCCGCCAGGTCCTCGCCAACATCCGGGCCCAGGTCGAGCTGCTGCTCGGCGGCCCGGAGGTCGAACCCGCCCGCGCCCTGCTCACCGAACTCGTCGCCCTGGACGGCGTACGACAGCACCTCGCCGGGATGATCAGCGGCCTCGGCATCCGGTACGACGTCGAGGGCCCCGAGATCCACTCCGACGAACACCCGCTGCTCGGGCGGCGGTTGCCGGACGCGTGGCTGGAGCCCGCGGAGGGTGGCGCGCGGCGCCGTACGACCGAACTGTTGTGCACCGGTCGCGGGTTGCTGCTGTCCCTGGACGGGGACGGCGCCCCGGCGCTGCGCGCGACGGCGGCCCCCTGGTCGGACCGGGTCGCCTTCGTCGCCGACCGCCCCGCTGCCGGCGGCCCGCTGCCGGCCGGGCAGGCCCTGCTGGTCCGCCCCGACGGCTATGTGGCCTGGGCGGGTTCCGGTCCGGCCGGTCTGGCGCGAGCGCTGACCCGCTGGTTCGGCACCCTGGCCGCCGACGACTGAGTACGGCCGCACGGGCCATTCACGGACAGGCACACGGACAGGCACAGGCACAGGCACGGCAGGGCACGGACAAGCTCACGCACACGCACGGACAAGCACACGCACAGCTGAGGCACCGCACGTCACCCACCGATGCGACGCGCGCCCGGGCGCGCGAGGAGAGGACACCCATGGACGCGCAGATGGACGCGGACGTCATCGTCGTCGGCGCCGGCCCGGCCGGGCTGATGCTGGCCGGGGAACTGCGGCTGGGCGGGGTGAGTGTCATCGTCGCCGAGCGGCTGGCGCGGCCCACCGGACAGTCGCGCGGGCTCGGGTTCACCGCCCGCGCCATGGAGTCCTTCGACCAGCGCGGTCTCGTCCCGCGCTTCGGCGGGCTGGAGAAGAGCCCGATGGGCCACTTCGGCGGGGTGCAGTTCGACTACACCGTGCTGGAGGACGCCCACTTCGGGGCCCGCGGCGTCCCCCAGTCCCAGACGGAGGCGGTGCTGGAGGAGTGGGCGGGTGAGCTCGGCGCCGACATCCGGCGGGGCTGGGAGTTCCTGGCGCTGGAGCAGGACGGGACCGGGGTCACCGTCACCGTGGCCGCGCCCGACGGCGAGCGCACGCTGCGCGCCGCGTACCTGGTGGGCGCCGACGGCGGGCACAGCCCGGTGCGCAAGGCCGCGGGCTTCGACTTCCCCGGTACGCCCGCCACCCGTGGCATGTACCTCGCGGATGTCGTCGGCTGCGAGATCCCGCCGCGCTTCCTGGGCGAGCGGCTGCCCGGCGGCATGGTGATGGCCGCGCCGCTGAAGGAGGGCGTGGACCGGATCATCGTGTGCGAGCACGGCACCCCGCCGGCCGACCGCAGCGAGACCCCGGAGTTCGCCGAAGTGGCGGCGGCCTGGGAGCGGTTGACGGGTGAGGACATCTCCGGCGGCGGCGCGGACTGGGTCAGCTCGTTCACGGACGCCACCCGCCAGGTCACCGAGTACCGGCGCGGGCGGGTGCTGCTCGTCGGCGACGCCGCGCACATCCATCTGCCGGCCGGCGGCCAGGGACTGAGCACCGGTGTCCAGGACGCGGTCAACCTCGGCTGGAAGCTCGCGGCGACCGTCCAGGGCCGGGCCCCCGAGGGACTGCTCGACACCTACCACGACGAGCGTCACGCGGTCGGCGCGCGGCTGCTGATGAACACCAAGGCACAGGGCACGGTCTTCCTCGGCGGCCCCGAGTCCCAGCCGCTGCGCGATCTGTTCGCCGAGCTCATCGGCCTCGATTCGGTCAAGCGGCACCTCGCCGGGGTGGTCAGCCACCTCGACGTCCGCTACGACCTCGGGGACACCGGGGACTCGCTGGTCGGGCGCCGGTTGCCGCCGCGGGCGCTGAACACCGCCACCGGCGAGGTCCGCACGCCCGAACTCCTCCACGCCGCCCAGGGCGTGCTGCTCGACCTCGCCGACGACTCCGTACTGCGTGAGGCGGCTGCCCGTTGGAAGGACCGCGTCACCGTCGTCACCGGCACCCCGCGGGACCCGGCCGCGTTCGGCGGCGCCGCCGCGGTGCTGGTCCGCCCCGACGGCTATGTGGCCTGGGCCGACACCGGTTCGGCGGAGCTGTGCGCGACGCTGCACCGCTGGTTCGGCGCACCCGAGGCCCGCTGAGAACCACCACCGGCAACCGATCCGCACGCGCGCACAAAGACGCGAGCACCCACACGAAAGCACGAACACACCAGCACGAACACGAGAGGAAGTACCCCAGTGAGCGTTCCCACGGTCGAGACCATCCCCTCGTCCGTACCCGGTTCGGCCATGCCCTCGATGTCCCCGGGTGTGCGCCCCGTCGCCCTGGCGGCCGGTGACGTCACGCTCTCCGCGCTGATCGCCCAACCGTCCGGGCCACCGCGGGCCACGGTCGTCGCGGTGCACGGGGGAGGAATGAGCGCCGGGTACTTCGACGGGCAGGCCCACCCCGACGTCTCCCTGCTCGCCCTCGGCGCCCGGCTCGGCTACACCATGGTCGCCGTCGACCGGCCCGGCTACGGCCTGTCCGCCGCGGACGCCCCGAGCGGTCAGACCCTGGCCGAGCAGTCCGCAGCGCTGCACGCGGCGCTGCGGCACCTGGCCGGCCGCGCCGAGACGGGCGCCGGAGTCTTCCTGCTCGCGCACTCCTTCGGCGGCAAGCTCGCCCTGACGTACGCCGCCTGCCAGGCCGGCGATCCGGATCCGGCCGTACCGCCGCTGCTCGGGCTCGACATCTCCGGGCTCGGCCGGGACTACGCGGTCGACCACCCGGAGGGCGGCCCCGACCCGCACCAGCACCGGCACTGGAAGCGGAACTGGGGTGCCCTGCGCTTCTACCCGCCGAACACCTTCCGCGAGGCCGAGGGCCTGGTCGCCCCCATGCCCCCGCGCGAGCAGGCCGAGGCACTCCAGTGGCCGCGGCGGTTCCCGGTCGCGGCGGCGGCCGTGCAGGTCCCGGTGCGGCTGACCTTCGCCGAGCAGGAACTGTGGTGGCACCACGACGAGGACACCGTCGCCGACCTCGCCGCGCACTTCGCCTCGGCGCCGTCCGCCGCCGTCGACCGTCAGCCCGGCGCCGGGCACAACATCAGCCTCGGCTGGGCCGCCCGCACCTACCACCTGCGCGCGTTCGCGTTCTTCGAGGAATGCCTCGCGCGCCGGTCCGCGGGCGCGTCCGTGACGCCCTGATGCCATGACGACCACACGGCCCGACGCCAGGGACACGACGAAGAGGGCGAGGCGGGGAGGGAGGGGCAGGCGGGCCGCGGGTGCCGGCAGCCGTCGTACGCCCTTCCGGTCCCTGGCGGTGCGCAACTTCCGGCTCTTCGCGGCCGGCCAGGTCGTCTCGGTCGCGGGCACCTGGATGATGGTCACCGCCCAGGACTGGCTGGTGCTCTCCCTGACGGGGGACTCCGGCACGGCCCTGGGCACCGTGACCGCGCTCCAGTTCACCCCACTGCTGCTGTTCACGCTGTACGGCGGCCGGCTCGCCGACCGCCACGACAAGCGGCTGCTGCTCACCGTCGCCAACCTCGTCTCCGGCGCCCTCGCGCTGGCACTCGCCGTACTCGTCCTGGCCGGCTCCGCCCAGCTGTGGCAGCTGTATCTGTTCGCGCTGGGCCTCGGCACCGTCAACGCGGTCGAGGTGCCCACCCGGATGGCGTTCGTCAGCGAGATGGTCGGCCCGGAGCTGCTGCCCAACGCCTCGGCGCTCAGCGCCGCCTACTTCAACACCGCCCGCGTGGTGGGCCCGGCCCTCGCCGGGCTGCTGATCAGCGCGGTCGGCGCGGGGACGGCCATGCTGCTCAACGCGGCCAGCTATCTCGCCACCGTGACCGGGCTGCGGCTGATGCGCCCGGGGGAACTCCTGCGCACGGCCCCGCCGGAACGCGGGGTCAAGGTGGTCGACGGGCTGCGGTACGTGCGCGGGCACCCCGACCTGTTCGTGCCGCTGGCGCTGGTCGCCGTGGTCGGCCTGTTCGGCTTCAACTTCCAGCTCACCCTGCCGCTGCTCGCCAAGACCGTCTTCCACTCGGGCGCGACCGCGTTCGGGCTGCTGACCACGGCGTTCGCCGCCGGTTCGCTGCTCGCCGCGTTCGCCACCACCGTGCGCAGCGCCCGCCCGGCCGCCCTGACCGTCACCGCCTCCGCACTCGCCTTCGGGCTCCTCGAGACGGCGGCAGGCTGGTCGCCCACCTACGCGTGGGCGGCCGTGCTGCTGTTGCTGACCGGCTTCGCCACCCTCTACTTCGCCCAGGCCGCCAACCACCGCATCCAGTTGGGCAGCGACGCCGCCTACCGCGGCCGGGTGATGGCGCTCTACACGCTCATCCTGCAAGGACTCACCCCACTCGGCGCCCTCCTCGTGGGCTGGCTCACCGTCCGTCACGGTGCGCGCTCCGGCCTGTACGTGGGAGGGCTCGCCTCGTCGGCGGCGGCGCTCGCGGTGCTGCTCGCGGGGCGGACACGTCGATTCCTCCCCAGCCACCGGCCGGAACCGGCACTCCTCGGGCCCGGCCCTCTCCCTGAAAGGCAGCCCCATGAGTCCCCTGAGTGACGACACCCCGTGCAGTTGGCTCGACCGGCTCCCGGACCCGGTCCAGCTGCGCGCCATGGCCCCCGACGCACGTGCCCGCACGATCGGTCACTGCCTGCGCCTCGAACTGCATGACCTGCTCGCGGTCCCGCCGGGGCACCGGCTCTCGCCCGGTCTGCCGTTGCGCGGCCAGGGCCTGGACACGCTCGACGCCCTGCACCTGGGGCGCCGGATCCGGCGCGCCCTCGACGCCGAGGTGCCCGCCGAGGTGCTGCGGGAGAGCACCGTCGGCGAACTGACCGCGTTGCTCGCCCGCTGACCGAACCGTCTTTCCTCTTGATCCACTTGAATGGGAGATCCGTACATGGAGCCCGCGATACCCATCGAACTGGGCGGCCGGCTGATGGAGCTGGCCGAACGCAAGGACATCGCCCGTGCCGGGCAGGACCCGAAGGCGACCGAACGACAGCACGCCAAGGGCAAGCTGACCGCTCACGAGCGCATCGAACTACTGCTGGACAAGGGCAGCTTCCAGGAGGTCGAACCGCTGCGCCGGCACCGGGCGACCGGCTTCGGCCTGGAGGCGAAGAAGCCCTACGGCGACGGTGTGATCACCGGCTGGGGCACGGTCGAGGGCCGTACGGTCTTCGTCTACGCCCATGACTTCCGTGTCTTCGGCGGCGCGCTGGGCGAGGCCCACGCCTGCAAGATCCACAAAATCATGGACATGGCCATCGCCGCCGGGGCGCCGCTGGTGTCGCTCAACGACGGTGCGGGCGCCCGCATCCAGGAGGGTGTCTCCGCGCTCGCCGGGTACGGCGGCATCTTCCAGCGCAACACCCGGGCCTCCGGCGTCATCCCGCAGATCAGCGTGATGCTCGGCCCGTGCGCGGGCGGCGCGGCGTACTCGCCCGCCCTGACCGACTTCATCTTCGCCGTCCGGGACATCTCGCAGATGTTCATCACCGGGCCCGACGTGGTCCGCGCGGTCACCGGCGAGGAGATCAGCCAGAACGGGCTCGGCGGCGCCGATGTGCACGGCGCTGTCTCCGGAGTGGCGCACTTCGTCCACGACGACGAGGAGAGCTGCCTCGCCGAGGTGCGCTATCTGCTGTCGCTGCTGCCGTCCAACAACCGCGAGCTGCCGCCCCGGCACGTCAGCGGCGACCCGGGCGACCGGTCCGGGGACGCGCTGCTCGACCTGGTGCCGCACGACGGCAACCGCTCGTACGACATGCGCGGGGTCGTCGAGGAACTCGTCGACGACGGCGACTACGTGGAGGTGCACGCGGGCTGGGCGCCGAACATCGTCTGCGCCCTGGCCCGGATCGACGGTCACACCGTCGGCATCGTCGCCAACCAGCCGGCCGCCATGGCGGGTGTCCTGGACATCAAGGCGAGCGAGAAGGCCGCGCGGTTCGTGCAGTTCTGCGACTCCTTCAACATCCCACTGGTCACGCTGGTCGACGTGCCCGGCTTCCTGCCGGGTGTGGACCAGGAGCACGAGGGCATCATCCGGCGCGGCGCCAAGCTGCTGTACGCGTACTGCAACGCGACCGTGCCGCGGGTCTCGGTGGTGCTGCGGAAGGCGTACGGCGGCGCGTACATCGTGATGGACTCCCGCTCCATCGGCGCCGACATCGCGCTGGCCTGGCCGACCAACGAGATCGCGGTCATGGGCGCCGAGGGGGCCGCCAACGTGGTCTTCCGGCGGGAGATCGCGGCCGCGGACGACCCCGACGCGATGCGTCAAGAGAAAATCGACCAGTACAAGGAGGAGCTGGTCCACCCTTACTACGCCGCCGAACGCGGGCTGGTCGACGACGTCATCGACCCGCGCGAGACGCGGGCGGTCCTGGCCCGTTCGCTCGCCATGCTCGCGGCCAAGCACGCCGAGCTGCCGCGCCGCAAGCACGGCAACCCGCCCCAGTGAGCAGGGAGGAAACCATGAGCATCCAGCGCCCCGCCCTTGTCCCCGTTCCCGATCCCGCCCCCGGTCCCGTCTCCGAACCCGCGGCCGGTCCGCTTTTCCGGATCGAGCGCGGCTGCCCCTCCCCGGAGGAGCTGGCCGCGCTGACCGCGGTACTGATGGCCGTCACCGCGGGCCCCGGCGTCGCACCCGACGACACGGCCCGCAAGCACCAGGTCGTCGCCCTGTGGCGCCGCCCCGAACGCGTCACCGGCTTCGACGGCCCCCGCACCTGGCGAGCGGCGGCCTGAACCCGTCACGGGCACCACAGCCCGAAGGGGCCGGAGAGTTCACCAGAACTCTCCGGCCCCTTGGTCGTGCCCCTCAGGGGCGCGGGGAACTGCGCGACCAGCCCAGGACAACCCGCACCCCGAGGCCGACCCGCAGTCCCCCCATCTCCTCAGCGCTCCAGGTCCCCGTGCTGAGCAGGATCCCGGAGCATCGACCGCAACCCCGGTTCCATCTCCACCAGACGCTCCACCGCATCCGGGGCGTACAGATAGGCGGTGGGCACGGCGCGAATCGCGACGGGCCGATCCCCCGCCCCGGCCAGCGCCACCGCCGCGATGTGGGTGGAACACAGGGGCAGGTTGCCCACCACCCAACCCGTCGGCCGATCGGCCAGCCCCGCCTCACCGAGGTAGTCGAGGTCGGCCCCCCGGGTCAGCCCGGTGCCCAGCCCCTTCAGATACGCCTCCTTCCGTGTCCACAGGCGGCCGAAGGCCATGGTCCGTTCGTGCTCGGGAATCTTCCCGAGCTCCTCACGTTCGGCCGGATGCAGCGCCGGCAGACATGCCTCGGCGGTCTGGGGCGACGGCAGCCGCTGGACGTCGGCGCCCACCCGTGACTCCGCCACCACCACGATCGCCAGGCCGTGGCTGTGCGAGAGCGAGAACTGGGGGGCGCCGCCGGGCACGCCGAGCACCACGGGCCGACCGTGGCGTTCACCGTTGCCGTTGTACCGCTCGCCGGCGAGGTTGAGCCGGCTCGGTTCGATGCCGGTGTAACCGGCGAGGACCCGGCGCAGTCCCACGTGCGCCGCGGCGTACATCTGGCGGTCGTCGGGGCGACGGTAGGAGTCGGCCCGACCTCTCTCGTACGCGTCGAGCTCGTCGTACGGGACGTCACGCGGCGAGTCGGGCGGTGGCAGCAGCCACACGTCCAACTCCCCTCGCGCTACGGCGAGCCGGCGCACCGTCGGGGTCAACGGCGGCCCTCCGCGTGAGCCTTGGCGTGGTTCAGGGTGGCCAGGCTGTTGGTGGACAGGGCGGTGTGGACGTACTCGCGGGCGTCGGCGACGGTGGCGGTGTCACCGAGGACGCGGGCGATGTTGGCCGTGTTGAGACTGACGGTGTGCTGGGAGGTGGCCGCGACGCCCTGGTCGGTGTCGGTGAACGTCCAGTGGCCCGTGTGCAGGGTCATCAGCGCGGGCAGGGTGACCTGCTTGTACGCGATGCGCTGGTGCGGGAAGGTCACCCGGTAGGACTTGGTGGTGTGGACGGAACCGTCCTTGGCCCGGGTGTCCATCTCCAGAGTCTGGAGCCCCGGGGTGTCCTCTTCCAGACGGACCGTGGCGACGTGCGGCAGGCGCTCCGACCACAGGTTCGCCTCGTTGATGAAGGCGAACAGGTCCTTGGCGGAGCCGTCGACGTGGACGGTGTCCTCGAAGGAGAACGTCAACTCGGCGTCGGCGTATTCGCGTTCCGCGTTCTCCTTCAGTGCCGCGAGTTCCGCGACGGCGCTCCGGTCGATCTCGGCGCCGATCCGGTCCAGGGCTCCGGGGTCGTCGGCGGCGGCCCGGAACTCGTGCAGCAGCCGTACTCGGGACGTGTTCTCCCCGAGCGGTTCGACGAGCCAGGCGCCGCCGAGGCCGGCGACGGGGGACGCGGTGACCAGGTGCTGGAAGTTGACCCGCAGCTTGGCGGGTTCGACGATCCGGCGCAGCGGACGGCAGCGGGGTTCGCCCGCCGCGGTCGGTGCGGTCTCCCAGATCGTCAGCCGCTCCTCGCCCTCGGGAGCCTCCTCGTACTCGACGTGGATGACCGAGGGGAAGATCCGTGGCCAGTTCCCCACCTCGGCGATCAGCCGGTGGACGGTGTCCGCCGGGACCGCGATGTTGATCTCGTGCGCGACTTGGCGCATGCCCGGGTGTTCCATGCGTGCTGTCTCCTCGTCCTGGTGTGGCGCGCGGGGGCGGGACGGGAACGGGAACGTGACGGACAGAAAAGCCGCTGCCGGGTGGGGGATTCCCGGCAGCGGCCAGCCAGTGGGGATGGGAACGCGCCCGTGCGTCCGCGTCCGTGCGCGATCTGTCATACGTGCTTCTGTTGTGCGTGGGTCTGCCGTGCGGGCGGGGCTGCCATGTCTTCAGAGCCGCCGTGCGGGTGTTTCACGTGAAACAACGTGCAGACCCGGTGGCGGGCCGGCCGCCGCCCGACCGGTCGGCCCGCCACCGGGTGGCTCACTCGCCCGCGGAGCGGGTGTGGACGACCTGGTAGGTGTTCTCGTCCTGCCAGGTCTGGAGCGCGGCGACGCGGGCGTCGACCTTCTGGCGCTCCGGGGAGCGCTCACCCTGCGGCACGGAGCGGAAGGCGTCGTACGCCTCCTTGCTGTCCCACTGGGAGTAGACGACGACGAACTTGCCCTCGATGCCGCGGGCACGCAGGCCGCGGAGCACCGTGTGGGTGCGGTAGCCGGGGACGTCGACCAGCCACGTCTGGGACTCGCCCAGGGCGTCGATCAGGTCCTCCTGGTTCTCCGGCAGCACGCCGAACAGCTCGATGGCCGTGTAGTCGTCGCGGGACGGGGAGATCTCGGTGACGCCGCCCAGCTCCGGCTTCTGCTGCGTGAAGGCGATCTCGTTCTGGAGCAGACGGATCGAGGTGGTGATCTCACCGAAGAGCGGGAGGGTGCGGTGCTTGAACTCCTCACCGGCGTAACGGCTCTCCAGGTCCTCGGTGCTGCGCCACTGGATGAAGTTGGCCGTTCCCGGCTTGTCCTGCCCGGCGTGGACCGTGCTGGATATCCAGCCCTCGTAGGCCGCCGTGTCGACGATCTGGCGCATCGCGGCGAGCAGCTTGACCTGCTTCTCGGCGGCGTCGGTCGAGAACAGGTTGAGAACGGTCAGGTGCTGACCATCGGCTGCGATCTTCGGCATTCTCTCGTCTCTTCCGTTCGAGGAAATGGGAGTGCGAATGGAGGTGCGAATGAAGGTGCGGGTGGAGCCACGAATGCAGCTACGAATGCAGCATGGCAAGAAGATCTGCCCATGTGAAAGGGTCGGCACTTCAGGATTGGCGGCGCTTTTGTCAATTGTTCGAGGGTGGTGTCAGATCTTTCTCAACTTCGTCAGGGCTGTGAAAAGCGGCCTTGGTTGCCGATTGGCGTGGGCGCCATGCTCGGGTAATGCAGTCAGGCCCGGAAGCATTAGAGATATCCACTCTCCTTGACCGGTACCTCATCGGTCTCGACGACGACGCACTCGACGACGCGTGGGCGCGGGGGCTCTTCACGAAGGACGCCCTGGTCGAGTTCCCCATGAGCCGGCACGAGGGCCTCGACGGACTCGCCGGCTACCACCGTGACGCGTTGGCGGCCTTCGCCGCCACCCAGCACCTCGGTTCGCCCGCGGTCGTCGACCTCGACGACGCCGGTGAGCGGGCCGTGCTGCGCGCCAACCTCGTCTCGACGCATGTGCACCACCCCGACGCGGCGGACGAGCCCCTGTTCCAGGTCGGCACCCTCGCGACCGGCGAAGCCCGCCGCGCCGCGGAGGGCTGGCGGCTCTCCTCCCTGACCTTCCGCGTGCTGTGGACCCGCGGCACCCCGCCCCGACCCCGGGAGCCCCAATGACGACTCTGGCGGCGGCCAGCCCCCAGGACATGAAACTCGCGATCATGCTTGCCGATATCGGCGTGGTGCTCGTGGCCGGCGCCGCACTCGGCCGGCTCGCGCAGAAGCTGCGTCAGCCGATGGTGGTCGGCGAGATCACCGCGGGCATCCTGCTCGGCCCGAGCGTCCTCGGCCTGCTGCCGGGGAACCTCACCGAGCGCCTCTTCCCCGCCGACGTGCGGCCGTTGCTGTCCGCGGTCTCCCAGGTCGGTCTGATCCTGTTCATGTTCGTGGTCGGCTGGGAGTTCGAGAAGCGCCTGATCAGGCCGCATGCCCGGCTTGCCGCGGGTGTCTCGCTCTCGTCGATCGCGATGGCCTTCGGCCTGGGCGTGGCGCTGGCCCCGTTCCTGTACGACGAGCACTCCACGGTGGCCGGACACCACATCTCCTTCGTCGCGTTCGCCACCTTCATCGGCACCGCGATGTCGGTGACCGCCTTCCCCGTGCTCGCGCGGATCCTCACCGAGAACAAGCTCCTGGACACCAGGGCCGGTTCGCTCTCGCTGGCCAGCGCCGCCATCGACGACCTGCTCGCCTGGTGCCTGCTGGCCTATGTCTCGGCCCTGGTCACGGCGAACGGGAACTACTCCGACCTCGCCCGCATCGGTCTCTACAGCGTGCTCTATGTGGCCGGGATGCTGCTGGTCGTACGTCCGCTGGTGGCCCGGCTGGTGTGGCGCTGGGCGGCCACCGAGCGCTGGTCGGCGCTGCTCGCGGTGCTGTGCGCGGGCGCCCTGACCTCGGCCTGGCTGACCACCTGGATCGGCATCCACGCCATCTTCGGGGCCTTCCTGTTCGGGTTCGTGATGCCCCGTGAGCCCGCCATGGTCCTCGCGGAGCATCTGCGCAAGCCGATGGACCACGTCAGCGTCGTGCTGCTTCCGGTCTTCTTCATCGTCACCGGGCTCGGCGTGGACCTCGGAGCGCTCACCGCCGGTGACTTCGTCGCGCTCGTCGCGATCATCGTCGTGGCCTGCGCCGGCAAGCTGGTCGGCGCCATCCTTCCGGCGCGGCTGGCCGGGTTCTCCTGGCGTGAGTCGAAGGACCTGGGGCTGCTGATGAACACCCGGGGTCTGACCGAACTCATCATCCTCAACGCGGCCGTCAGCCTGGGCGTGCTCGACACCCGCATGTTCACGATGCTCGTGATCATGGCGCTGGTCACGACGGCGATGGCGGGTCCGCTGCTGTCCAGGCGTCGTCCGGTGCCGGCCGTCGTGCCCGAGCCGTCCGAGGCCCCGGCCTCACGCGCCGCCTGATCAGGAACGCCCCGGAACTCCCGTCACTCCGTAACCGCGTCACTCCGTAACCCCGTATCCGAGAACGAGAGGGCTGTCGTGATCCCCGTTTCGCAAGCCATCCCCGAGCAGCTCGGTCCGGTCGACGGCCGCGCGCTGCGCACCGTGTGCGGACACTTCGCCACCGGTGTCACGGTCATCACCTCGGGCAGCGGCGACAACGCCACGGGCGCCACGGTGAACTCCTTCACCTCGGTCTCCCTGGACCCGGCGCTGGTGCTCATCTGCCTGCACGACAACTCCCGGCTGCTGCCCGTGGTCCAGGAGTCCGGCGGCTTCGTCGTGAACTTCCTGACGCAGCGACAGGAGCCCGTGGCCTGGGCGTTCGCCGGTCGGCGGACCGCCCGGATCGAGGAGGTGCCGCACCACAGGTCCGTCCTCGACCTGCCGGTGCTCAGCGAGGCGCTCGCGCATCTGGAGTGCCGGCTGGTCACCGAGTACGACGGTGGCGACCACACCATCCTGCTGGGCGAGGTCGTCGGTCTGCGCGCGCCCTCCGAAGCCGAACAGGAGGACCCGCTGATCTTCTTCCAGGGCTCCATGCGGACACCGGCATGGAGCTGAGGGACCTACCCGGCTCAGTGGTTGCGGGCCGCGGCCTGCTCCTCCGCCTCGTCGAACGCCTGCCGCGCCTGCTCCACCAGCGGCAGGTGGCCGGTCGACCAGTCGAAGAGCGAGGCGAACAGGGGGGCCAGGGTCCGTCCCAGATCGCTGATCTCGTACTCCACGCGGGGCGGCACCTCCGGGTAGTACGTGCGGATCACCAGCCCGTCCCGCTCCAGCTGACGCAGCCGCTGCGTCAGCACCTTCGGCGTGATGGTGCCGATGTTGCGGTGCAGTTCCACGAAGCGCTGGGTGCCGAAGGCGTTCAGCGTCCACAGGATCGGCGTGGTCCAGCGGCTGAACACGATGTCGAGGACCGGGGCGATCGGGCACCTCTGCGGGGTGCCGGCGGCGGCCGCGTGCGCGGCTTCGGGGCTGGTCGTGACCGGCGTGCCGGTCATGTCGGCGGCGCCGCTCGCGGCCGTGGGGCCCTGCGTGGCTGTGCTCTTCATTCCGATCATCACCTTTCGGGAAGTCACTTTCCTCTAGGTACCTACTATACCCAGGATGCTAGCTTCCAAGAAGCCAGCAAAGCCAGTACCTCCCTGTACGTCCCCGTCCGAGAATCCTCATGCTCCTAGGGAGTGACATGTCCATCCAAGAGTCCACCCACAGCCCCGCCAAGGCGGCGGGCGAGTCCGGGCCGGCCCGCCGCCCCGGCCTCATCCTGGCCTTCCTCTGCCTGGCCGGCTTCATGACCTTCCTCGACGTGTCGATCGTGAACGTCGCCCTGCCGACCATCGAGGACGAGCTCAACATCTCCACCACCGCTCTCCAGTACGTGGTCACCACCTACGGCATGCTCCTCGGCGGCTTCCTGCTGCTGACCGGCCGGCTCGCCGACACCCTCGGCCGCCGCCGGATGCTGCAGACCGGTCTGCTTCTGTTCGCCGGTTCCTCGCTGCTCGCCGGGGTCTCGCAGAACGCCGCGATGCTGATCGGCGCCCGCGGTGCCCAGGGCCTGGGGGCCGCGTTCATCGCCACCGCCGCGCTGAGCCTGCTGACCAACAACTTCGAAGAGGGCCCGGCCCGCAACAAGGCGCTCGGTGCCTGGGGCGCGCTCAGCGGTCTCGCCGCCGTCGCCGGTGTCACCCTCGGCGGTCTGCTCACCGACGGGCCCGGCTGGCGCTGGATCTTCTTCATCAACGTCCCGATCGGCGTCATCGGCGCCCTGGTCGCCCCGATGGTCGTCGGCGAGAGCCGCTCCGCCCAGCGCAGCAAGTCCTTCGACGTCGCCGGTGCGGTCACCCTCACCGCCGGCCTGGTCCTGCTGATCTTCACCCTCGGTCAGACCGTCTCCGACTCCAACGTCCCGACCGGCCGGGTCATCGGCGGGTTCATCCTCTCCGCGATCCTGCTCGTCTCCTTCATCGTCATCGAGCGCCGCGCCAAGGAGCCGCTGATGCCGCTCGGCATCTTCCGCCGCCCCTCGCTGCGCGCCGCCAACGGCATCGCCATCCTGCTGCTCGGCACCTGCGTCACCCTGTTCTTCTTCGCCAGCCTCTTCATGCAGCAGGTCCTGGACTACTCCGCCGTCAAGACCGGCTTCGCGTACGTGCCGCTCGCGGTGCTCACCGCCGTCGGCGCCGGCGTCGCCTCCCAGGTCGTCACCAAGGTCGCCGCCAAGCCCGTCCTGCTGGTCGGCCTCGCGCTCGCCGCGACCGGCATGATGCTGCTGTGGCGTGCCCCGTCCGACGCCTCCTACCTGACGGACGTGCTGCCCGCCTTCGTCCTGATGGGCCTCGGCCTCGGAATGTCCTTCGTCCCGCTGCAGGTCTCCGCGTTCGCGGGGATCGAGGAGCGCGAGTCGGGTCTGGCCGCCGGTCTCATCAACACCGCCCAGGAAGTCGGCGGCGCGCTCGGCCTCGCGGTCGCGGCGACCTACGCCTTCCGCCGGGTCGACGAGCTGACGGCCAAGGCCCACGGTGTTCCCGCCCTGGTCCAGGAGGCCCGTACGACCGTCTTCCACGACGCGTTCCTCGTGGGCGCCTGCTTCGCCGCGGCCGCCTTCGTGGTGACCCTGGTGCTGCTGCCGTTCACCAAGTCCTCCGAGCAGTCCGCGGCCGTCCCCGCGCACGCCTGACGGCGGACCAGAGACCGAATTCGGACGACGGAAGAACGGACCCGGCCATGTCCAAGCCCCTGCCCCTGTCCGCCGCGGCGGAGGAGTTCCTCGCCGAGAACGCCCTGTGCACCCTCACCACCCTTCGCCCGGACGGCACGCCGCACGTCGCGCCCGTACGGTTCACCTGGGACGGTGAGGCGGGCCTGGCCCGGGTGATGACCACGGTGCACCGCCGCAAGTCCCGCAACCTGTTAGCCAGGGCCGGTGGCCGGGCCGCCGTGTGCCAGCTGGTCGGCCCCCGCTGGATCACCCTGGAGGGCCCGGCCACCGTCTCCACCGACCCGCCCCGGGTGGTGGAGGGGATGCGCCGCTACGCCAAGCGGTACTGGTCCCAGCCGCCGCAGCCCCCGGGCCTCGCGGTCATCGAGATCGCGGTCGACCGCGTGATGGGCCTGTACTGAACGGCCTGTACCGAACTCCCGGAGCACATACGGGGCGAGAGGGTGCCGGAAGACGCTTCCGGCACCCTCTCGCATGCTCCGCCTGTACCTGCCCGGTACTCGCCAACCCGTACCGCCCAGTAGCTGCAAGGCCTCTGACGAACTTGTCAGAACTTGTCAGAGTTCTGTATCGGCGGCCATTCAGCTTCCCGGGAGCCCTCGGAATACTGGAGAAAACGCCAGCGGGAGAGGGAATATGGACGCCTTCAATGCCGATGTGATCGTTGCCGGAGCGGGGCCCTCGGGTCTCATGCTCGCGGGAGAACTGCGCCTCTCGGGTCTCTCGGTCATCGTGCTCGACCGGCTGGAACAGCCGATGCAGCAGTCCCGTGCGCTGGGATTCTCGGCCCGTACGATCGAGGAATTCGGCCAGCGCGGCCTTCTCGAGGATTTCGGTCCGCTGGAGACCATACCCGGCGGCCATTTCGGTGGACTCCCCATCGACTACCGCATTGTCGAGGGCGGAAATTTCGGTGTCCGCGGTGTTCCGCAGTCGCGCACCGAGGCCATCATCAACAAGTGGGCCGTGGGTCTGGGCGCCGACGTCCGCCGGGGCCACGAGGTCATCGGCCTGACGCAGGACGAGAACGGGGTCCAGGTCGAGGTCGCGGGCCCGGAGGGCGTCGAGACGCTGCGCGCCGCGTACGTCGTCGGCTGTGACGGCGCCCGCTCCACCGTCCGCCACCTGGCCGGGATCGACTTCCCCGGCGTCAGCGCCACCATCGAGATGAAGATGGCGGACGTCGCCGGAGTCCAGCTGCGGCTGCGCCCCACCGGTGAGGTCGGCGAGGCCGGCATGGTCGTGGTCCTGCCGCTCGGCCCGGGCGCCACCCGCGTGGTGGTCTTCGAGCGCGGCGCCGGTGTCCGCCCCACCCAGGAGCCGCCCACCTTCGAGGAGGTGGCCGCCGCCTTCCAGCGGGTGACCGGCGAGGACATCAGCGGTGCCAAGCAGCTGTGGACCAGCTACTTCACCGACGCCAGCCGGCACGCCGCCGAGTACCGCAAGGGCCGGGTCTTCCTCGCGGGCGACGCCGCCCACATCCACCTGCCGATCGGCGCCCAGGGCATCAGCGCGGGCGTCGGCGACGTGGTCAACCTCGGCTGGAAGCTCGCCGCCGCGGTCAAGGGGCACGCCCCGGAGGGCCTGCTCGACACCTACCACTCCGAGCGTCACCCGGTCGGCGCCCGCATCGTCTACAACACCCTGGTCCAGCGCACCCTCTACCTCGGCGGTCCCGAGGCCCAGCCGCTGCGCGACCTGTTCGCCGAACTGGTCCGGATCGAGGACGTACGACGTCACCTCGTCGGCCTGGTCACCGGCCTGGACATCACCTACGGCGCCGTCGAGGGCGGTCACCCGCTGCTCGGCCGCCGGCTGCCCGACCAGGAACTGCTGGTCGGCGACGAGAAGACCACCACGTACGAGCTGCTGCACCAGGGCCGTCCGGTCCTCCTCGACCTGCACGACAACGCGGCGCTGCGCGAGGCCGCGGCCGCCTGGGCCGACCGCGTCGACGTCGTCACCGCCGCCCGGCCCGACGCCGCCGCCCCGGCCGCCGACCTCCTAGTACGCCCCGACGGCTACATCGCCTGGGTCGGCGCCGACGGTTCCACGGACGGCCTGACCGACGCGCTCGCCCAGTGGTTCGGCGAGCCCGGCACCGCCGTCTGAATCCCCCGGTCGACCCGACCCGTTGACCCGACCTGTTGATCCGACCCGTTGATCCGAATCCCTCCAGTAGGACGCGCGCCACCCATCCGACCCGTCCGTGAAACGAGAAAGAGGAGTGCGGTCTTGCCCACCAAGGCTGAGGAAGCGAAGAAGGCCGACAAGGCCGCCGAGTGGACCGAATGCGACGTAGCCATCCTGGGGTCGGGCCTCGCGGGCTCGATCATGGGAGCGATCCTGGCCCGTCAGGGCGCGAACGTGGTGCTCATCGACGCCGGTCAGCACCCCAGGTTCGCCGTCGGCGAGTCCCAGAACCCGCAGCTCGTCGAGTGGCTGCACATTCTGGCCGTGCGCTACGACGTGCCCGAGATCAAGCACATGCTGGACGTGAAGGCGGTCACCGAGCACATCGGCCCGACGCACGGCCGCAAGCAGAGCTTCGGCTTCGTCACGCACCGGCCGAACCGCGAGCCGGACCCGCACGAGGCGACGATGTTCGTCATCCCGAAGATGCTCACCGAGGCGGTGCACCTCTTCCGCCAGGACACGGACTCCCACTACCTGAACGTCGCCGCCAAGTACGGCTGCACGCTCCGCCAGAACTGGTTCGCCACCGACCTCGACGTCGACGACGACGGGGTCACCATCACCGGCAGGAACGGCGAGGTCTTCCGGGCCAAGTACCTGATCGACGCGAGCGGTTTCCGCTCCCCGCTCGCGCAGAAGTTCGACCTGCGCGAGAACCCGCCCCGGCACAAGCACCACGCGCGCTCGCTGTTCACGCACTACGTCGGCATCAAGCCGTACGACGACGTGTGCAACTACCCGGAGGCGCTGCGCCCGCCCGCCGAGTCGCCCTTCCACGGCGGCACCCTGCACCACCTCATCGAGCGGGGCTGGTTCTGGATCATCCCGTTCGACAACTACAAGGACTCCAAGAACCCGGCCTGCAGTGTCGGCCTGACCTTCGACGAGCGGCTGTACCCCAAGCCGAAGGACATGACGCCGGACCAGGAGTTCAACCACTACCTCGACATGTACCCGGCGGTGAAGCGGCAGTTCGAGGGCGCCAAGCGGATCCGCGAGTGGGTCTCCACCGACCGTCTCCAGTACTCCTCCAAGCGCACCATCGGCGCCCGCTGGTGCCTGATGTCGCACGCGGCCGGTTTCATCGACCCGCTGTACTCGCGCGGTCTGTCCAACACCTTCGAGGTCGTCGACGCCCTCGCCTACCGGATCCTGGACGCCCTGCGCGAGAACGACTTCACCGAGGAGCGCTTCGAGTACGTGGAGCGCCTGGAGCAGGGGCTTCTGGAGTACAACGACAAGATCGTCAACAGCTCGTACATCGCCTTCAGCCACTTCCGGCTGTGGAACGCGGTGTTCCGGGTGTGGGCGTGCTTCACCACGCCGGCCACCATGCGCCAGATCATGGCGCGCCAGAACTTCCAGCTCGACGGTGACGACCGGCACTTCAAGGAGATGGAGAAGGCGCCCTACACCGGTCTGTGGTGGCCGGACAGCCACGCCTTCAAGGTCCTTTTCGACACCACCGCAGAGACCTGCGAGCGGTACGAGGCGGGCGAGATCGACGGTGACAAGGCCGCGGACATCGTCTTCGAGGCGATCCGCGACTGCGAGTCCGTCAACACGCCCTTCGGCTGGAAGGGCCCCGAGGACCTCCGGTTCTTCCGGGCCACCACCCCCACGATGATGAAGTTCATGTGGTGGGCCAGCACCTCCGGCCCCAAGGAGATGCGCGACCTCGGCCGCTCGATGCTGGCCGGCGTCGTCAAGCAGGGGGTGCGCGGCCGCAAGGTGTCCTGACCTCGGCCCCTCTCGAAGGCTCCATCGCGAAGGCCCCGACTCGAAGGCCCCGACTCGAAGGCCCGGCGTCCCGGGCTCGTCTCCCGGGCCCGCCTTCACAGAGCCACTTCCCCCCGGTTCCGGCGCCGGGCCCACCTTCCCCCCGTGGGCCCGGCGCCGGCCCCCTTGCTCCTTCCTCCACGTCTCCCCCCACTGACTTCCACCTACATCCACCGCTTCCTAGAACCTTGGGACATCCGTGATCACTCGTAGAGCACTGATCGGTGCGGGAACCGCCGCCGTCGGCCTGGCCGTCCTGCCCAACAGCCCCGTCTCCGCGGGCTCCTCCGCCCCCTGGAGCACCCTCGCCGGCAAGCTCCAGGGACAGCTGGTGCTGCCCACCGACTCCGGCTACGGCGTGGCCAAGCAGCTGGAACTCGGCCAGTTCGACTCGGTCAACCCGCGGGCCGTCGCCTACTGCGTCAGCTCCTCCGACGTCTCCGTCGCGCTGCGCTTCGCCCAGGACAACGGACTCCCGTCCGCGGTCCGCAGCGGCGGCCACAGCTTCGCCGGCTACTCGACCACACCCGGCCTGATCATCGACGTGTCACGGCTCAACGCGATCACCGTCGGCAACGGGACCGTCGACATCGGCCCCGGCGCCAAGAACGTCGAGATACTCAACGCGCTCGCCCCGCACGCCCTGGTGGTCAGCGAGGGCGGCTGCCCCACCGTGTCGGCCGGCGGCTTCCTGCAGGGCGGCGGTTTCGGCTTCCTGACCCGCCCGACCGGTATGGCCTGCGACGCGATCACCTCGGCCGAGGTGGTCCTGGCGGACGGCTGCGTGGTGACCGCCTCGCCGACCAGCCACCCCGACCTCTTCTGGGCGATCCGCGGCGGCGGTGGCGGCAACTTCGGTGTCGTCACCCGCTTCACGGTCACCCCGCACGAGGGCGACCAGATGGCCATCAGCAACCTGATCTTCCCGTACGACCGCGCGGCCGACGTGCTGCACGGCGTGGGCCAGTGGCTGGTGGACGCCCCCCGCACCATCGGCGGCGGCGCCTACCTCGTCCAGGCCGACGCGGCGCCCGGCAGCGTACCGGCGCTCAACGTCTTCCTCGCCTCCCGCGGCACCCCGGCCGAACTGGCCTCGGAGGCGGCGCGGCTGCTGTCGCTGACCGGCGCGGTGACGGCGCGCCAGGACGCGGTCATGACGTACCAGCAGGTCATGATGATGATCTTCGGTTGCAGCACCCTGACCCAGGACCAGTGCCAGCGCGCCGGGAAGTCGCCTAGCGGGGTGCTCACCCGGCCGGCCTTCGGTCTGGAGCGGACCCGGCTGGGCCGCGCGCCCTACGGGCAGAGCGACTGGGCGAACGTGGTGACGGCCTTCGACGCCGACCGCAAGGCCGGGCAGGCCCGGTACCTCGACTTCCACTTCTTCGGGGGCGCGGCCAACGACCCGGCCCGCACCGACACGGCGTACGTGCACCGTGACTCGCTCTTCTCCGTCAACTACCGGGTCCTGATCAACGACCCGGCCCAGGTCACCGCCGAGGCCACGGCCGTCGCCACGAGCTGGGTGGACCACGGGTTCGACACCATCGACCCGCTGTCCAACGGCGAGACGTACCAGAACTGGATGGACGCGGAGCTGCCGAACTGGCGGCAGTCGTACTACGCCGAGAACTACGCGCGGCTGAAGGTCGTGAAGGCGAAGTACGACCCGTACCGCTACTTCAAGTTCGCCCAGGGCATCGGAGCCTGACGCTTCGTGATCCCGGACATGGGGGAGGGCCGCCGGATCGATCTCCGGCGGCCCGCCCGCTCGATCGTCTGCCGCGTCGCCCCGTCAGGGACGACGTCCGTACCAGCCCACCAGCTTGTCGATGTCGGGAGCGTCCTCGTGCACCTCCACCACCGGACCGAACGGCACCTGGCCGCCGCGGGGTTCCGCGGGCACGGCCCGGTGCATGTTGGCCAGCGGCGCGGCGAGCATCTCCGGGTCCCACTCGGGGCTCTGACCGGTCGCCTTCGCCAGGTCCCAGGCGTGCAGCACGAACTCGTTGGTGTAGATCACCGAGGCGACCACCCCGGGAACCGGGCCCCAGGGCAGACCGATCTGGCGGCCCAGTACGGCCGGGTCCGACCACACCGCGTCGAACTCCTTCGTGGCCTCCGCCCAGGCCTTGGCCCAGTCGCCGTCGGGAACGTCCTGGGCGAAGTGCGGAACGCTCATGAAGGAGCCGCCCGCGCCCATGACGGCGACCCGGCGCAGCACGGACACCACGTGGTTGGCCATGTCACGGACCGAGTAGTCGGGACACGGGGTGACGGTGTCGTACTGCTCGGGGCGCAGCGCGGCGAGCGTACGTCCGGTGAGCTCGACGGCCTTGAACAGGCCGCCACGGGGGTCGGTGGGCGGGTTGGCGGGGGAATTGGTGCTGTCGGCCATGTCTTGAGTCATGTCTTCATCGTCGAGGTCAAACAGGTCATCTTGTGGCCTATTTCTGAAGCCTCATCAGATCTTGCTGAAAATAGATGTATTGGCTCAAAGCATCTCAAAATCGCTGAGGGGAGCGGTTGTTGTGAAGGCTGACCGTCTGGTGGCGACCCTGCTGCTGCTCCAGGCGCGCGGGCGGGTGACCGTGCGCGAGGTGGCCCAGGAGCTGGAGGTGTCGGAACGCACCGCGCGCCGCGACCTGGAGGCCCTCACCACCGCCGGTGTCCCCGTCTACTCGCAGCGCGGCCGGGGCGGCGGCTGGAGCCTGGTCGGCGGCGCCCGCACCGATCTGACCGGTTTCACCTCGCGGGAGATCGGGGCACTGTTCCTGGCCGCGGGCCCCTTGTCGGCCTCGCCCGAACTACGTGCCGCGTTAAGGAAGTTGATGCGGGCGGTGCCCGCGCCCATGCGGCCGCACGCCGAGGCGGCCGCCAAGGCCATCCTCATCGACGGTGTCGACTGGTCGCGCACGGCGGGTGGCGGCGGCCCCCACCAGCACACTCTGGAGCGGGCGGTCCTCGACGGCGAACAGGTCCGGCTCGGCTACGCCCATCCCGACCGGGCACCCGGCGAGCGCACGGTGCACCCGCTCGGCCTGGTGTCGAAGGCCGGCCGCTGGTACCTCGTCGCCGGTACCGAGGAGGGGCTGCGCACCTTCCGGCTCAGCCGGGTCACCTCCGCGACCAGGACCGGTGAGCCGGTGCGGCGCCCGGAGGGCTTCGACCTCGCCGTCGCCTGGCGGGAGTTGGCCGCCGAGGTGGAGCAGCGGCTGACCGCGGCGACCGTACGGGCGCGGGCCGACCGTGACGCCCTGCCGGTGCTGCGGCAACTGCTGGGCGGTCGGCTGCGGACGGGCGAGGCCCAGCTCGACGGCCGGGTCGAGTTCACGGCCGACGGTCCTTCGGTGGAGGTGCTCGCCGCGCAACTGGCCGGTCTCGGCAGCCGCGTCGAGGTGCTCGACCCTCCGGAGGCGCGGGAGTCGCTCGTGCGGCTGGGCCGTTCGCTCACCGCGGTGTACGGCGGGCGCGAGGAAGAGACCCGCCTGGATAGCCACTTTCCTCTAGGTACCTACTATACGGAGGATGTTAGCGTCCCTGTCATGGCCGCTCACCACGGGTGACCGGCGGATTTCCCCACACCGATCCCCACACCGACCCCCACCCCCCTCTCCACTCCAATCCCCACACCGATGCAACCGATGACTGCTGATTACTGGTTCGGATTAACGCACTAGGGAGTTTTTTCTGATGATTGTCGTCACTGGAGCCACCGGAAATGTCGGACGTCCGCTGATCGAGGCGCTCGCCGAGGCGGGGGAGCAGGTCGTGGCGGTCTCGCGCCGCCCGCTGCCCTCCCCGACGGACGGTGTCCGTCACGCCCAGGCCGACCTCGGCAGCGCCGAGAGCATGCGGCCGGTCCTCGAAGGCGCCGACGCCTTCTTCATCCTGCTCGCCGGCGAACTGCTCGGTTACGGAGAGGCCGCGACCGACCTGCTGGCCGCCGCCAGGGACGCCGGCGTCAAGCGGGTCGTCCTGCTCTCCTCGCAGATCAACGCCACCCGCCCCGACTCCGCCTCGCACGGCAGGCTGCGCGAGTTCGAGGAGGCCGTACGCGGCTCGGGCCTCGACTTCACCATCCTGCGCGCGGGCGGATTCGCCTCCAACGCCTTCGCCTGGGCCGAGTCGGTCCGCGCCGACCGCACGGTCTTCGCCCCGTTCGGTGACGTGACCCTGCCGGTCGTCGACCCCGCGGACATCGCCGCGGTCGCCGCGGTCGTCCTGCGTGAGGACGGTCATGCCGGTCGTACGTACGAGGTGACCGGCCCCGAAGCGGTCAGCCCGCGCGCGCAGGCCGGCGTGATCGCCGAGGCCATCGGTGAGGAAGTGACCTTCGTGGAACTGACCCGCGAGGCCGCCCACACCCACATGGCCCAGTTCATGCCGGAGGACGTCATCCCCGGCACCCTGGACATCCTCGGCGCCCCGCTCCCCGCCGAACAGCGGGTCAGCCCCGATGTGGAGAAGGTCCTGGGCCGCCCGGCCACCCCCTTCTCCGGCTGGGTGAGCCGCAGCCTCCCGGCGTTCAAGTAGTCGGCTCGGCCCACTCGGCCCGCTCGTCCCCCCGGTACCGCCGCCGGATGCCCGCTGTGATCCATCCCCCGCGGCAGTGGGCATTCGGCGGCCCATACAGCACGACAGTTCGTATGGGCCGTCGGCCCGTACGACGCGACGGCCCGTACGACGCGACGGCCCGTACGACGCGACGGCCCGTACGACGCGACGGCCCGTACGACGCGACGGCCCCGCAGGTCACGAACCTGCGGGGCCGTCGCGTCGTGAGGGGGGCGTACCGGGGCAGGGGTTCATTCGGCCCTCCCCCGGAGGGGCTACGCGGCGAAGCGCTCGGCGAACTCCTTGGCCTTCGTGACCGCCTCGTCGACGGCCTTGGCGCGGGAGGCCTCGTACATCGGGATCAGGTCGGCCATCGCCGGGTTGTGCGGCGCCATCGTGAGCTCCGGGACGATGACGTGGACGTCCAGGGCGAGGGTGTCGCGCAGGATCGCCTCCAGGTAGTTCTGGACGTACTCGTAACCCTCGCGCGGGGTGCCCGGCGCGTAGGAGCCGCCGCGGCTGGCGACGACCGTGACCGGGGTGCCCTTGATCTTCGAGTCCTCGCTCATGGCGGTACGGCCGATGAGGATCACCTGGTCCAGCCACGCCTTGAGGGTCGAGGGGATCGTGAAGTTGTACATGGGCGCGCCGATCAGGATCGCGTCCGCCCGCTCCAGCTCCTCTATGAACGTCAGGCGCTCGGCGAAGGCCGCGGCCTGCTCGGGGGTGTGCGCGTCCGCGGGGGCGAAACCGGCGGTGTGGGCGTCGGCCGTGATGTGCGGGACCGGGTTCACGGCGAGGTCGCGGTAAATCACGGTGCCCTGCGGGTGCTGCTCCTCCCAGGCCTTGCGGAACGCGTCCGTGACCGTGCGGGAGGCGGAGGCTGCGCCCGGGAAAACGGACGAGTCGACGTGCAGGAGGGTGGCCATGGGGATCTCCAGGGGAAGGGTGCGAACTTTTCGTACTGGACTAGAGATAACACAGCTACTTACTTTTTTTCATCCCCCCACGGGAACACAGTACCCTGGACCCATGCCAGAGCCGGGGACTCACGACGCAGGGCCGTGCCAGAGGGTCGACGACGGCATGGCCCGCGTCTTCCAACTGCTCGGGAAGCGCTGGACCGGCCTGGTCGTGGCCGTGTTGCTGCCGCACCCCGCGCACTTCGCCGACCTGCGCAGAGCGATCCCCGGCATCAGCGAACGGATGCTCTCCGACCGCCTCACGGAACTCGGCGCGGCGGGGCTGGTCGTCCGCGAGGTCGACGAGGGCCCTCCGCTGCGGGTCGTGTACGGCCTGACGGAGGCGGGCGCCGCACTGCAGCCCGCGCTCGTGGAACTCGGCACCTGGGCGGAGAAGCACCTGCCGGGGAGCCCGCCGTGCCCGGGTGAACTCCGCAAGTGACCCTGGACCGGGGCTGATTCGCCGGGGCCGGGTTTTCCACAGGCTGGGAGTTGTCCACAGGGTCTGACGCGTTTCGGCCACCGGCGGTACGGTCATCACGAGTTGATGTTCGTGCGTGACGGGGGAGGCAGTCGGTATGACGGATCTTGGTGCAGCGGATCGGGCGCAGCAGGACCAGCGGAGCCGACCGGACGGGCAGGACCATCAGGGCGAACGGGGCGAACGGGGTCGGCGGAGCGAAGAAAGCCGCCTGAGCGAGCCGGGTCGGCAGGCGTCCAGGGTCTCCGGAGTCTTCGGCGTGCGGGGATTCGCGGGCCGGCCCGTGCAGGCCGCACCCAAGGAAGAGGGCAAGGCGCTGCGCCGACGGGTGCCGCGCGGCGCCCACGCGGAGCTGACCTTCGACGCCGGCCGGCCGGACGCGGTGACCGCCGTCGAGGAGTCCAACCTCGGCCGGATCCCGGAGCTCACTCCGATACGGGTCGGCAGGATGGCCGCCACCCCCTTCGCCTTCCTGCGCGGCTCGGCGGGCCTCATGGCCTACGACCTCGCGCGCACCCCCGCGACCGGCATCGCCGCCCAGATCTGCGGCGACGCCCACGCGGCCAACTTCGGCCTGTACGGAGACGCGCGCGGCGGCCTGGTCATCGATCTGAACGACTTCGACGAGACGGCACACGGCCCCTGGGAGTGGGACCTCAAGCGCCTCGCCACCTCGCTCGTGCTCGCGGGCAGGGAAGCGGGCGCGGACGAGGACACCTGTCGCAAGGCCGCCCACGACGCGGTCGGTGCCTACCGACGCACGCAGCGGCTGCTCGCGAAGCTCCCGGTGCTGGACGCGTGGAACGCCATCGCGGACGAGGAACTCGTCTCGCACGCCGACGCCCACGACCTGCTCGGCACCCTGGAGCGGGTCATGGAGAAGGCGCGGGCCAACACCAGCGGACGGTTCGCGGCCAAGTCGACCCAGCCGACGGAGGACGGCAGCCACCGCTTCGTGGACGCGCCTCCGGTGCTGCGCCGGGTACCCGACGCGGAGGCCGCGGCGGTCGCGGCCTCGCTGGAGCACTACCTGACCACCGTCTCCGAGGACCGCCTCCCCCTCCTCGCCCGGTACGCGGTGCACGACGTCGCCTTCCGCGTCGTCGGCACCGGCAGCGTCGGCACCCGCTCCTATGTCGTGCTGCTCCTCGATCACCGCGGCGAACCCCTGGTCCTCCAGGTGAAGGAGGCCCGCGCCTCGGCGCTGCTCCCGCACCTGGCGACGGCAGGCCACGCCATACCGGAGGTGCCGCACGAGGGCCGCCGGGTCGTCCTCGGCCAGAAGCGCATGCAGGTCGTCAGCGACATCCTGCTCGGCTGGACCACCGTCGAGGGCCGCCCCTTCCAGGTACGCCAGTTCCGCAACCGCAAGGGCAGCGTCGACCCCGCCGCCCTCGCCGCCGACCAGGTCGACGACTACGCCCGTATGACCGGCGCCCTTCTCGCGCGCGCCCACACCCACACCGCCGACCCCCGCCTCATCGCCGGGTACTGCGGGAAGAGCGAGGAGTTGGACGAGTCCATCGCCTCGTTCGCCGTGGCCTACGCCGACCGTACGGAGGCGGACCACGCGGAGCTGGTGGCGGCGGTCAGGGAGGGGCGGTTGGCGGCGGAGCTCGGGGTGTGAGCCACCACGGTGAGCCGCAACTCTGAGCCGCAACGGTGGGCCGCAAGAGGGACACCGTCGCGCCGCCGAATCGAGAGGAGAGGGCCGGGCTGAGAGGAGCGAGGTCGGGCCGAGAGCGGCGGGGCCGGGGCGTGGCGCACCGCCCCGGCCGGGGGAAGGCCGCGAGTCGTACGGGGCCGTGGCCTAGTCTGGTCGGGTGACGACCCCGGAAGCCGAGCACAGCGAGTCCGACCGTACCCAGGCCGAGGATGCCCGGCCCCAGGGCGCCGGGGATGCGGATGCCCACGACGAGTCCGCCCCGGAGGCGGCGCCCGAGGCGCAGGCGCGGCCCGAGGAGCGGCTGGAGCGGGCCGTGCGGGCGGCCGAGCAGGCGTTGATCGAGTTCGAGATCGCCGTGGAGACCTTCCGCGTCGAGGTCGAGAACTTCTCGCGCCTGCACCACCAGAAGCTCGGCCCGATGTACTCGCGGCTCGACGAGCTGGACGCGCAGATCGCCGAGGCGGTCGCCGCGCGCACCGGAGACGTGGAGGACATACGCAAGGCGGACGAGGCACGGGCGCGGGTCATGCCGATGCCCGGGGTCGAGGAGCTCTTCCACGGCTGGATGGACTCCGAGGGACTGTTCCCCGAGGCGGTGGCGATGCTGACGGACCAGTCCGTACGCCCCCCGCAGCGCGTACGCCCCAGCGACGAGGCCCGTCAGCTCTACCGTGAGCTGGTCCGCAAGGCCCACCCCGACCTGGCACAGGACGACGACGAGCGCAGGCGGCGCGACGAGTTCATCGCCCGGGTCAACGCCGCGTACAGCCGTGGCGACGAGGCCCTGCTGCGGGAGCTGTCCGAGGAGTGGGCGGCGGGCCCGGTGCCCGAGGAGTGGAAGCCGAGCCGCAGCGAGGAGCTCTACGCCCGCCTCGAGTGGCTCGCCCAGCGCAAGGAACTGCTGACCCTGGTCGCCCGCGAGCTGGAGGAGAGCGCCATCGGCGCCATGCTCAAAATGGCCCCGGAGGACCCGGACCGGCTCCTGGACGAGATCGCCGAGCAGCTGCTGGCCCAGGTCGACGAGCGCGAGAAGGAGCTGGCCGGGCTGGTCGACTAGGGCCTGTCCTAGGGCCTGTCCGGCGGGGGCTTCGGGTCGCCTGCCCGGTCGGGTAGCGTCGGGGGCATGAGTTTTGGATCTGGTGTGCCCACGGTCGAGGTCGGGGATCTCGCGGACGGAGACTTCCTGCTGGACGTCCGGGAGGACGACGAGTGGCAGGCGGGCCATGCCGCGGGGGCGCTGCACATCCCCATCAGTGAGTTCGTCGCTCGCTACGGCGAGCTGACCGAGGCGGCGCCGCAGGACGGCAGGGTCCATGTGATCTGCCGCTCCGGAGGCCGTTCGGCGCAGGTCACGATGTACCTGGTCCAGCAGGGCATCGACGCCGTGAACGTCGACGGTGGCATGCAGGTCTGGGCCGCCGCCGGCCGCCCGGTCGTGGACGACAAGGGCACCCCCGGCTTCGTGCTGTAGCCACCGGCGGGGCACCCCCGGCTTCGTACGGTAGCGACCGAGGGTTCACGCCCGCTGCAGGCACCGGCAGGGGTTCGCGCCCGCATCCGCCGAGCGGCGCTGACCACCGCCGCCCGGGGCTTGCCCAGGCCTGGAGAGGCGAGGATGCGTCTGGAGAGGCGAGGGCGTCGCGCGGGCGTGGGCGTGGGCGTTCAGCCCAGGGGATGGGCCGCGAGCAGATCCCCCAGTGCCTCCTCGTGCGCCGCCGCCGGTCCGAGCGACAGCTCAAGCTGCTTGGCCCAGGCGTGGTACCGGTGCAGCGGGTAGTCGACGTCGGCGCCGAACCCCCCGTGCAGATGCTGCGCGGTCTGCACGACCCGTCGTACCCCTTCCGACGCCCAGATCTTGGCGACGGCCACGTCCCCGGACGCCGGAAGCGCACCCCCCGCCCCCGTACTGATCCGCCACGCGGCCTGCCACAGCGTCGCCTCCATCGCCCGCAGGTCGATATAGCGGTCCGCGGCCTGCACGGCGACGGCCTGGAACGTGGCGACCGGGAACCCGAACTGCTCCCGCTTGCCCGTGTACGCGCTCGTCATCGAGAGCACCCGCTCACCGAGCCCGAGCGCCAGCGCGCACGTCCCGGTGGCCAACAGCTCCCGCAGCCACTCCCACGCCCCGTCGGCGTCGATGACATCCCGGGCGGTGATCCGCGCGGACTCCAGACGCAGCTCGCCGAGCCGTTCCCCGGTCGTGGAGATCTGCTCACCGAGGACGACCCCCTCATGAACCCGGGGTACCAGCGCGAGGACGGTCCGGCCGTCGCCCGTGTGCGCGGGTACGACGGTGAAGTCGGCGTTCTCCGCCCACGGAACCGCCGTCTGCACCCCGTCCAGCACCCACGCGTCACCGTCCCGCCGTGCGGTCACGGCGAGTTCGGCCGGGTCGTGCCCGGTCCGCCCGTTCGCCGCGACGGTCAGCACGACCTCGCCCCGGCCCGCCCGCGCGAGCAGCTCCGCCTTCAACTCCTCGCCGCCGTACGCCTGTACGGCCACCGCCGCCGCACTGCTCTCCAGCAACGGCACCCGCGCCAGCACCTTCGCCGCCTCGCGCAGCACCAGGCACAGCGCGATCGCGTCCAGGCCCGCCCCGCCGTACTCCGCGGCGAGCAACAGACTCAACAGATCCGCATCGGCGAGCTTCGTCCACAGGGCCCGGTCGAAGTCGTCGGCGACGGCGCCCGCGGTGATCGCGGGGCTGGGCACTCCGTCGGGCGCGACCCCGCCGAACACCGCCCTCGCCGCCTCGACCGCCGCCTGCTGCTCCTCGGTGAAGGTGAAGTCCACGTCCCTGTCCTCCCACGCACCGATCCACCGACCCGGCGGACACCGGATCTGACGGAGCGTCAAGATAGAACAGGTTCTACAAGAAGGGAACGGTCCGACCGCGGAAGGCCCGTCCGCTCGGCAGACCGAACGTTCGGTTTTTCTCCACGTCGTGAGTCGGGCGGCCGTAGGGTGTCCACCGCTGTGGATAACCTCAGGGTCGCTGTTGTGTCGCTGTTGTGCCCGCTGTGCCGAATGGGGCTGTGCCGGGCGGTCCGGGCTGAGTACCGTTCCCGTGCGCACGCCGCGGTGTGGTGCGCGCGGGCGCCACGGTGCCGCGCGGTCCGGCGGCGGGAATCGGACCGGGATCGGGAATCGGGGCAGAATGGACGCGTACGACGAGGGCTCGAAGGCCCGGCATCTGCCGGACGGCCCTGACAGCTCCCTGCCCGAGGGCCCCGCCTCCGCCGGTTCCACCCCCGACAGCACCCCCTGCGCGGACCAGGAATCCACCGACCAGGAATCCACCGGCCAGGAATCCGTCGGCCAGGAATCCACCGACCAGGAATCCGTTCCGCAGCACCACGATTCCCAGGCGCCCACTGCTCAGGCCCCTGGCCCCCAGGTATCTGGCCCCGAGGCCCCCGCCGCCGATCCCCCCGTCCCCATCCCCGCCCCCACCGGCATAGCCTCCCTCCCCCTCAGGTCCCAGATTGTCGCCGCGCTCGCCCTCGCGGTCGTCGCGGTTGTCGCCTGTGTGCACCTCGGCATGGTGTTCCTGCACGTCGCGCCCTCGAACACGGTCACCAAGCAGCACGGCCGGGCGATCGACGACTGGATCTACCCGGAGTTCGAGCAGAACTGGAAGCTCTTCGCCCCCAACCCGCTGCAGCAGAACATCGACGTCCAGGTCCGTGCGCAGGTCCGCGGCGCGGACGGTGGCATCACCGAGACCGGCTGGTACGACCTGTCCGCGCTGGACGGCGCGGCGATCGACGGCAATCTGCTCCCGAGCCACACCCAGCAGAACGAACTGCGCCGGGCCTGGGACTTCTACCTCGGCACCCACGACAACGACAACCACCCGGTGGGCCTGCGCGGCGACCTCTCCCAGCGCTATCTGCGCCGGATCGTCCTGCTGCGTCTCGACCGTGAGGGGGCCGGCGGCAAGGGCGCCGTCGTCGAAAGCGTCCAGGTCCGTTCCCGTACCACCAACGTGCCACCCCCGAAATGGAGCGAGGAGCAGGTGTCCGACACGCCCGTCCTGCGCGAGCTGCCCTGGTGGACCGTTCCCGAGGAGGACGTCACGGACGCGCGGACGGAGGCGAGCGCCGGATGAACCGCATCGCAGTGTCGATCTCGCGCGGTATCGCCCGGGTCGCCGACGCCGCCCTGGGCCCGTACCAGACGGCCGTGATCCGCATCGGCTTCGCCGCCACCTGGCTGCTGTTCCTGCTGCGCGAGCTCCCGCACCGCCAGGAGATGTACGGCCCCGACGGACCGTGGAAGTGGGACCTCGCCCAGCGGCTCGTCGCGGACAACCACGCCTTCACGATCCTGATGTGGTCCGACAGCCAGGTGTGGTTCGAGACCGTCTACACCTTGGCCGTCCTCTCCGCTCTCCTGCTGCTGGCGGGCTGGCGGACCCGCACGATGTCCGTGCTCTTCATGGTCGGCGTGCTCTCGCTGCAGAACCGCAGCATCTTCATGGGGGACGGCGGCGACAACGTCATCCACCTCATGGCGATCTATCTGGTGTTCACGCGCTGTGGACAGGTGTGGTCGCTGGACGCCCGGCGGGCCCGGCTCGCGCGGGAGGCACGCGCGCGGGGGGACCTCCCACAGGCCGGGACCCAGGACCGGGTCGGTCTCGTCCTGTGGGCGGCGCTCGGCCTGCTGCTGGCCGCGGCGACGGGCGCGGGGCGGCTCAGCCCCGGCTGGCTGGCGATCTTCTGGGGGCTGTGGGCGGTCCAGGCGCTGTGGTGGGCCGTCGGCCGCCTGGCGCGCACCGCGGAGCCTCGGATCCTGCTCGACATCATCGCCAACGCCGTGCACAACGCGGCCCTGCTCGTGATCATGGCCGAGGCGTGTCTGATCTACGCGACCGCCGGCTGGTACAAGATCCAGGGCTCGCGCTGGCAGGACGGCACGGCCGTCTACTACCCGCTCCACCTGGACTACTTCTCCCCCTGGCCCGCCCTGTCCGACCTGCTGGCCTCACACGGCACGATGGTGATGCTGGTGACCTACGGGACGGTCGCCGTGCAGGTCGCCTTCCCGTTCACCTTGATCAACCGGCGCGTCAAGAACGTCCTGCTGGCCGCCATGATGACCGAGCACGCCGTGATCGCCGTGGTCCTCGGGCTGCCCTTCTTCTCGCTCGCGATGATCGCCGCCGACGCGGTGTTCCTGCCGACGTCGTTCCTGCGGCGCCTCGGCGGAGGGGCGGCACGCGCGCGTGGACGACTGTTTCCGCCCGGCGCCCGCAAGCTGCCGGGCCAGCGCGCTCGGGGGCCGCGCACCCCGGAGCCGGCCGAGGACCCGCACGTAGGCTTCACCGCATGAAGGACCCCGCAAGCGACCCCACGGACCGTGCGCAGGACCCGGTGGGCGGCCGCCGGCAGGACCACGACCCCGTGAGCGTCTGGCACCGCCTCGCCGACACCTCCGTCCTGCTCGACGGCTTCCACGCCCTCAAGCACGCCGTGCGCTTCCGGGCCGAGGTCCTGGTGGCGGTCACCAGCGACCGGCAGGCGGCGCTCGCCCTCACCGACGAGCTGGCCCCGGACGTACGCGACACCCTGGACGCCCTCCTGGTGGAGGTCCCGGAGGCCACGTACCGCTCCCTCGTCCCGCGTCCGCACCCGACCGCGGTGGCCGCGTTGGCGGTACGTCCCTCCCGCGAGGCCAATCTGCGGGTGCTGGCCCGCACACCGCGCACCGCCCCCGTGGTCGTCCTCGACCATCCGCGCAACCTCGGGAACGCCGGCGCCGTGATCCGACTCGCGGCCGGGTTCGGCGCGACCGGCGTCGTCACCACGGGCACGCTCGACCCCTGGCACCCCACGGTGGTGCGGGGCGGGGCGGGCCTGCACTTCGCGACCGCCGTGGAGCGGCTGACGGTGGCCGAGCTGCCGTCCGGGCCGGTGTTCGCCCTCGACCCGGACGGCGAGGACATCCGGGGACTGAAACTCCCGGACGACGCCGTGCTCGCCTTCGGCTCCGAGCGCAGCGGCCTCTCCGCCGACCTGCGCGCGCGTGCCGACCACTTGGTGTCGCTCCCGATGCGCCCCCAGGTCTCCAGCTACAACCTGGCGACGAGCGTGGCCATGACCCTGTTCCACTGGAGCGCCCCGCAAGGGGGCTAGGCCCCGTAAGGGGGCTAGGGGGTGTCCGGCGGATCAGGTCCTAGCGCCGGACCTCCACCACCCGGAAGCGGTTGGCCACGAAGCCCCCGTCGCACAGCGCGGCGTTCGCCGCCGGGTTGCCGCCCGACCCGTGGAAGTCCGAGAACGCGGCCGTCTGGTTGACGTACACGCCGCCCGTCAGATTCAGGGACAGCTGGGCACACTCCTCCAGACAGGCCTCCCGCACGGCCTCCTCGACGCCCTCGTCGGTGGTGTACGCCCCGACGGTCATCGCCCCCTTCTCCCGGACGGTCCGCCGCAGCAGCTCCACCGCGTCCCCTGCCGAGTCGACCGCGACCGCGAAGGACACCGGTCCGAAGCACTCGTTCATGTAGGCGGCCTCGTCGTCGGCACCCTCCCAGTACTTCCGGGCACCGTCGAGCTTGACGATCACCGGAGTGCGGACGACCGCGTCCGGGAACTCCGGGTTGCCGACCTCACGCGACGCGAGGGCGACCTCGCCGAGCCCTGCCGCGGCCTCCAGACGCGCCTTGACGTCCGGGTTCACGATCGCGCCCAGCAGCCCGTTGGCACGCGCGTCGTCCCCGAGGAGTCCGTCGACCGACCGGGCGAGGTCGGCGACCACCTCGTCGTACGACTTGGTGCCCTCCTCGGTGCGGATGCCGTCGCGGGGGATGAGGAGGTTCTGCGGGGTCGTGCACATCTGGCCGCTGTACAGGGACAAGGAGAAGGCCAGGTTGGACAGCATCCCCTTGTAGTCGTCGGTCGACTCCACGATCACCGTGTTGACGCCGGCCTTCTCCGTGTAGACCTGCGCCTGGCGGGCGTGGGTCTCCAGCCAGTCGCCGAACACCGTCGACCCGGTGTAGTCGATGATCCGGATCTCGGGGCGCACGGCCAGGGCCTTGGCGATGCCCTCCCCGGGCCGCTCGGCGGCCAGCGCCACCAGGTTCGGGTCGAAGCCCGCCGCGGCGAGCACCTCGCGCGCGACCTGCACGGTGAGCGCGAGCGGCAGCACCGCGCGCGGGTGCGGCTTGACGAGCACGGCGTTACCGGTGGCCAGGGAGGCGAACAGGCCCGGATAGCCGTTCCACGTCGGGAAGGTGTTGCAGCCGATCATCAGCGCGATGCCGCGCGGCACCGGCGTGAACTGCTTGGTCATCGCGAGCGGGTCGCGCTTGCCCTGGGGCTTGGTCCACTCCGCGGTGTCGGGGGTGCGGACCTGCTCCACATACGCGTACGCCACCGCTTCCAGGCCGCGGTCCTGCGCGTGCGGGCCGCCCGCCTGGAACGCCATCATGAAGGCCTGGCCGCTGGTGTGCATGACCGCGTGCGCGAACTCGTGCGTGCGGTCGGCGATCCGCTTGAGGATCTCCAGACAGACCATCGCGCGCATCTCCGCGCCCGCGTCGCGCCAGGCCCGCTGTCCGGCCCGCATGGCGGGCAGCAGCACGTCGACGTCCGCGTGCGGGTAGGTGACGCCCAGCTCGATGCCGTACGGGGAGGTCTCGCCGCCCACCCAGTCGTCGGTGCCGGGCTGGCCGAGGTCGAGGCGGCTACCGAGGAGGGCGTCGAAGGCGGCCTTGCCCTCGGCCATGCTCAGGCTGCCGTTCTCCCCGTAGGCCTTCGGGTGCTCGGGGTGCGGGGACCAGTACGCGCGCGTGCGGATCGCTTCCAGCGCCTGGTCGAGGGTGGGCCGGTGCTGGGCGGTCAGCTCGTGCGCGGTCAGTTCGGCGGCCATGCGGGACCATCTCCTCGTCTCAAGAACTCTTCGCTGAGCTCATGACCTGGGCAGAAATAGCCGGACAGAGTTAGAGTAACCGAACGATCGGTCGGGACAAGGGGGTCCGCCGCATCTGTGGAAAACCCCGTGCGGGAGGATCGCGCACATGACAGCACTCGACCTCAGCAGCCCCGTGGCCGTCGTCGGCACCGGCACCATGGGCCAGGGCATCGCCCAGGTCGCGCTCGTCGCGGGCCACCCCGTGCGGCTCTACGACACGGTTCCCGGGCGTGCCGACGCGGCGGCCGAAGCGATCGGCGCGCGCCTCGACCGGCTCGTCGAGAAGGACCGGCTCGCCGCCGCCGACCGGGACGCGGCACGCGCCCGGCTGCACCCCGCGCACAGCCTCGCCGAGCTGGCGGACTGCGCGCTCGTCGTCGAGGCGGTGCTCGAACAACTCGAGGCGAAACAGCAGCTGTTCCGCGAGCTCGAGGACATCGTCGAGCACGACTGTCTGCTCGCCACCAACACCTCCTCGCTGTCCGTCACGGCCATCGGCGGCGCCCTGCGCAACCCCGGCCGGCTGGTCGGACTGCACTTCTTCAACCCGGCGCCGCTGCTGCCGCTGGTGGAGGTCGTCTCCGGGTACGCGAGCGACTTCTCGTCGGCCACGCGCGCGTACGAGACGGCACGCGCCTGGGGCAAGACGCCGGTCGCCTGCGCCGACACCCCCGGCTTCATCGTCAACCGCATCGCCAGGCCCTTCTACGCGGAGGCCTTCGCGGTGTACGAGGCGCAGGCCGCCGACCCCGCGACGATCGACGCCGTCCTGCGCGAGTCCGGCGGCTTCCGGATGGGGGCCTTCGAGCTGACCGACCTGATCGGCCAGGACGTCAACGAGTCCGTGACGCACTCCGTGTGGCAGTCCTTCTTCCAGGACGTGCGCTTCACGCCCTCGCTCGCCCAGCGGCGGCTCGTCGAGTCCGGCCGGCTCGGCCGCAAGACGGGGCACGGCTGGTTCGACCACGGGGCCGACGCCGAGCGTCCGGAGCCGCACACCGCGGAGAAGGCGCAGGCACCCGCGTATGTCGTCGCCGAGGGTGATCTGGGTCCGGCCTCCGAACTGCTCACGCTGATCCGCGAGGCGGGCATCCAGGTCCGCGAGGACGAGGAGGACCACGGGACCCGCCTGGTGCTGCCCAGCGGCGGCCAGCTGGTCCTCGCCGACGGGCAGACGTCGGTCGAGTTCCGCGACGTCGTCTACTTCGACCTGGCGCTCGACTACCGCAGGGCGACCAGGATCGCCCTCTCCGCCTCCCAGGACACCGCCCCGCAGACCCTCTCCGAGGCCGTCGGCCTGTTCCAGGCGCTGGGCAAGAACGTCAGCGTCATCGGGGACGCACCCGGCATGATCGTCGCCCGGACCGTGGCGAGGATCGTCGACCTGGCGCACGACGCCGTCGCCAAGGGCGTCGCCACCGAGGAGGACATCGACACCGCGATGCGGCTCGGGGTCAACTACCCCCTGGGCCCCTTCGAATGGAGCCGCAGGCTCGGCCGGAGCTGGGCCTGCTCCCTTCTGGACGACCTGCACCAGCGCGATCCCTCCGGGCGTTACGCGCCCTCTCTCGCGCTCTACCGCCACGCGTACGCCACCGAGAAGCGCGAGGGAACCTCATGACCACCGCCAAGCGCGACACGTACACCCCCGAGAGCCTGCTCTCCGTCGCCGTCCAGGTCTTCAACGAGCGCGGCTACGACGGCACCTCCATGGAGCACCTCTCCAAGGCGGCGGGCATCTCCAAGTCGTCGATATACCACCACGTCACGGGCAAGGAGGAGCTGCTGCGCCGCGCCGTGTGCCGGGCCCTGGACGGCCTCTTCGGCATCCTCGACGAGGAGCACGCGCGCGTGGGGCGTGCGGTGGAGCGCCTGGAGTACGTCGTCCGGCGCATGGTCGAGGTGCTCACCGCGGAACTCCCGTACGTGACTCTGTTGCTGCGCGTGCGCGGCAACACGGACACCGAGCGCTGGGCCCTGGAGCGGCGCCGCGAGTTCGACCACCAGGTGGCCGAACTCCTGAAGGCCGCGGCCGCCGACGGCGACGTGCGCGGCGACATCGAGGTCCGCCTCGCGACCCGCCTGGTCTTCGGAATGATCAACTCACTCGTCGAGTGGTACCGCCCCGACAGCCGAGGCATGGGCGAACGCGAGGTCGCCGACGCGGTGGCGCAACTGGTCTTCAGCGGCCTCAGAGAGGAACGCTGACCCTCCGCCCCGATCACCCACCCGAGTCCCGGCCCCAGGCCAAGCCCCACTCCCACCCGCACCCCGAGGCTTCCGGCATCCAGCCGCAGGGCCGATGCTTCCGGCCTCAAGCCGCAGGTCCAGGACCGCCCCGGCGCCGGTCCCACGTCTCCCGCGGCCCCGTCACCCCTCCGGCTCCAGGTCCTCCTCCTCGAAGACCAGGAGTGTGCGGGTGCTGAGGACCTCGGGGATGGCCTGGAGGCGGGTGAGGACCAGTTCGCGGAGGGCTCTGTTGTCGGGGGTGTGCACCAGGAGCAGGACATCGAAGTCGCCGCCCACCAGGGCGATGTGGGAGGCGCCGGGCAGCACCCTGAGCTGCTCACGGACCGTGCGCCAGGAGTTCTGCACGATCTTGAGGGTGATGTACGCGGACGTGCCCTGCCCGGCGCGTTCGTGGTCGACGCGCGCTCCGAAGCCGCGGATCACACCGTCCTCGATGAGCCGGTTGATCCGCGCGTAGGCGTTGGCGCGGGACACATGGACCCGTTCGGCCACGGAGCGTATCGAGGCGCGGCCGTCCGCCTGGAGCATCTGCAGGATGTCCTGATCGATGGCGTCGAGCGGACGGGCGGGCGGCGGGACGGGGCCGGCCTCCGGCGGCTCGGCCATTTGTTCAGGTGCCATGTCCCCCCGCCTCCCTACCATGGACGTACTGCGTCCATCTCAGGCTGTGCAGAACCGTTTGTCCACAGCCTGGCGGTGCCTGTAGCCAAAATGTGCCGACGACCGAACAATCGGTAGGTGAGGCGCCTCACACCCGTGCAGCGCCCAAGCCGCTCCCACGAGGAGGTGCCGTCATGACGGTCATGGAGCAGCGAGGCGCTTACCGGCCCACGCCGCCGCCCGCCTGGCAGCCCCGCACCGACCCCGCGCCGCTGCTGCCCGACGCGCTGCCCCACCGCGTCCTCGGCACCGAAGCCGCCGCGCAGGTCGACCCGGGCCTGCTGCGCCGTCTGTACGCGGAGCTGGTGCGCGGTCGTCGCTACAACGCGCAGGCCACCGCCCTCACCAAGCAGGGCCGCCTCGCCGTCTACCCGTCCAGCACCGGCCAGGAGGCCTGCGAGGTCGCCGCCGCACTCGTCCTCGAGGAGCGCGACTGGCTCTTCCCGAGCTACCGCGACACCCTCGCCGCCGTCGCCCGCGGCCTCGACCCCGTCCAGGCCCTCACCCTCCTGCGCGGCGACTGGCACACCGGCTACGACCCCCACGAGCACCGCATCGCCCCCCTGTGCACCCCCCTCGCCACCCAGCTCCCGCACGCCGTGGGCCTCGCGCACGCCGCCCGCCTCAAGGGCGACGACGTGGTCGCGCTCGCCCTGGTCGGCGACGGCGGCACCAGCGAGGGCGACTTCCACGAGGCGCTGAACTTCGCGGCGGTCTGGCAGGCCCCGGTCGTCTTCCTCGTCCAGAACAACGGCTTCGCCATCTCCGTCCCGCTCGCCAAGCAGACCGCCGCCCCCTCCCTGGCCCACAAGGCCGTGGGCTACGGAATGCCCGGCCGACTGGTCGACGGCAACGACGCGGCGGCCGTGCACGAGGTCCTGAGCGACGCCGTGCGCCACGCGCGCGCCGGGGGCGGTCCGACGCTGGTCGAGGCCGTGACGTACCGCATGGAAGCCCACACGAACGCCGACGACGCCACCCGCTACCGCGGCGACTCCGAGGTCGAGACCTGGCGGGCACACGACCCGATCGCCCTCCTGGAGCACGAGTTGACCGAGCGCGGCCTGCTCGACGACGACGGCATACGGGAGGCCCGCGAGGCCGCCGAGATCATGGCCGCCGACCTGCGCGCCCGCATGAACCAGGACCCGGTGCTCGACCCCATGGACCTCTTCGCCCACGTGTACGCCGAGCCCACACCACAACTGCGCGAGCAGGAGGCGCTGTTGCGCGCCGAGCTCGCGGCCGAGGCCGAGTCGGAGGGTGCGGCCCGATGACCACCGTCGCGCTCAAACCCGCCACCATGGCGCAGGCCCTGACCCGCGCGCTCCGCGACGCGATGGCCGCCGACCCGACCGTCCACGTCATGGGCGAGGACGTCGGCACCCTGGGCGGCGTCTTCCGCGTCACCGACGGGCTCGCCAAGGAGTTCGGCGAGGACCGCTGCACGGACACCCCGCTCGCCGAGGCGGGCATCCTGGGGACGGCCGTCGGCATGGCCATGTACGGACTCAGGCCGGTCGTGGAGATGCAGTTCGACGCGTTCGCCTACCCGGCGTTCGAGCAGTTGATCTCGCACGTGGCACGGATGCGCAACCGCACCCGCGGCGCCATGCCGCTCCCGATCACCATCCGGGTCCCGTACGGCGGTGGCATCGGCGGCGTCGAGCACCACAGCGACTCCTCCGAGGCGTACTACATGGCGACTCCGGGACTCCATGTCGTCACGCCCGCGACCGTCGCCGACGCCTACGGGCTGCTGCGCGCCGCCATCGCCTCCGACGACCCGGTCGTCTTCCTGGAGCCCAAGCGCCTGTACTGGTCGAAGGACTCCTGGAGCCCCGACGAGCCGACGGCCGTCGACCCGATCGGCCGCGCGGTGGTGCGGCGCGCGGGCCGCAGCGCCACGCTCATCACGTACGGGCCGTCCGTGCCCGTCTGCCTGGAGGCGGCCGAGGCGGCGCGGGCCGAGGGCTGGGACCTCGAAGTCGTCGACCTGCGCTCGCTCGTGCCCTTCGACGACGAGACCGTGGCGGCATCGGTGCGGCGGACCGGACGCGCCGTCGTCGTGCACGAGGCCGGTGGTTACGGCGGCCCGGGCGGCGAGATCGCGGCCCGCGTCACCGAGCGCTGCTTCCACCACCTGGAGGCGCCGGTGCTGCGCGTCGCCGGATTCGACATCCCGTACCCGCCGCCGATGCTGGAGCGGCACCACCTGCCCGGCGTCGACCGGATCCTGGACGCCGTGGGGCGCCTGCAATGGGAGGCGGACAGCTGATGGCCCAGGTGCTCGAGTTCAAGCTCCCCGACCTCGGTGAGGGACTCACCGAGGCGGAGATCGTCCGCTGGCTGGTGGAGGTCGGCGACGTCGTCGCCGTCGACCAGCCCGTCGTCGAGGTCGAAACGGCCAAGGCGATGGTCGAGGTGCCCTGCCCCTACGGAGGCGTGGTCACCGCACGCTTCGGCGAGGAGGGCACGGAACTGCCCGTGGGCTCCCCCCTGTTGACCGTCGCGGTCGGCGCGCCGTCCTCCGGCGAAGAGACCGAAGGCTCCGGCAACGTGCTGGTGGGGTACGGCACCGGGGCGCCGCCGGCGCGACGCAGAAGGGTACGGCCGCCCGCCGGGTCAACCACACCGCCCGGGGCGCACACGCAGACCCCGCCCGCGCACCACCCCGCCGCCGACGGCCACCCGGGCGCCCCGGCGCGCGAGCCCGGGCCTGCCCGCGAGCACATCGCGGCGGCGGTACGCGCCGACGGCCCCGTCCCGGTGATCTCCCCGCTCGTCCGCAGGCTCGCCCGGGAGAACGGCCTGGACCTGCGGACCCTGGTGGGATCCGGCCCCGACGGACTGATCCTGCGGTCGGACGTGGAGCACGCGTTGCGCTCGGCCGGCACCCCGGTCCGGCAGCCGGAAACCCCGCTCGCCCCGCACACCCCCGAACCCACCCCCGTGGCCCCCGCACTTACCACGGCCGGCACCCGCATCCCCCTCCGCGGCATCCGCGGCACGGTCGCCGACAAGCTCTCCCGCAGCCGTCGCGAGATCCCCGACGCGACCTGCTGGGTGGACGCCGACGCGACGGAACTCCTGCACGCGCGCAGGGCGATGAACGCCACCGGCGGTCCCAAGATCTCCCTGCTGGCGCTGCTCGCCCGCATCTGCACCGCCGCACTGGCCCGCTACCCGGAGCTCAACTCCACGGTCGACACGGAAGCCCGCGAGATCGTCCGCCTCGACCACATCCACCTGGGCTTCGCGGCACAGACCGAGCGCGGTCTCGTCGTCCCCGTCGTCCGGGACGCGCACACGCGCGACGCGGAATCGCTGAGCGCGGAGTTCGCCCGGCTGACCGAGGCCGCACGCACCGGCACGCTGACACCCGCGCAACTCACGGGCGGCACCTTCACGTTGAACAACTACGGAGTGTTCGGCGTCGACGGCTCCACACCGATCATCAACCACCCCGAGGCCGCCATGCTCGGCGTCGGCCGGATCGTCCCCAAGCCCTGGGTGTACGAGGGCGAGCTGGCCGTGCGCCAGGTCGTCCAGCTCTCGCTCACCTTCGACCACCGGGTGTGCGACGGCGGCACGGCGGGCGGCTTCCTGCGCCATGTGGCGGACTGCGTCGAACAGCCGGCGGTGCTCCTGCGTTCCCTGTGATCGCGGCGGCACGCATACTCGGGGGATGACCGCGTACGAGCCACCGGGCACCTCCGGCCCCGCCGCCCCGTACGACGCCGTCGTCCTCGCGGGCGGCGCCGCCCGCCGGCTCGGCGGAGCGGACAAGCCCGGTGTGCGCGTGGGCGGGCGCCCGCTGCTCGACCGGGTGCTCGCCGCCTGCGCCACCGCCACCACCACGGTGGTCGTCGCCGAGCCCAGACGGACCGCGCGCCCCGTGGAGTGGGCGCGCGAGGAGCCGCCCGGCGGGGGGCCGCTCGCCGCGCTCGACGCCGGCCTGCGGCACGTTTCGGCGGAACACGTCGTGGTGCTCTCCGCCGACCTGCCGTTCCTGGACGAGGCGACGGTACGGCGCCTGCTGGGCGCCCTGCGGACGGGCGACGCCCCCCAGGGTCCGGCGCGAGCCGACGGCGTGCTGCTCACCGACCCCGACGGCCGCGACCAGCCGCTCGTGGCCGCCTACCGCGCGGACGCCCTGCGCCGGGAGCTGGCCGCGCTCGCCGTCGCCCACGGCGGAGTCACCGGGCTGCCGCTGCGGCGGCTCACCGCCGCGCTCGACCTCACCCGCATCTCCGACCCCGTCGCGTCCTTCGACTGCGACACCTGGGACGACATCGCCGCCGCCCGGGCCCGCATCAGGGAGCATGGGAACGTGTTGGATGAATGGATTTCCGCAGTCAAGGACGAGCTGGGCATCGACCTGGACGTCGACACCGGCGCCCTGCTCGACGTGGCCCGCGACGCCGCGCACAGTGTGGCCCGGCCCGCGGCGCCGCTGACCACGTTCCTCGTGGGGTACGCCGCCGCACAGGCCGGGGGTGGCCCCGAGGCCGTCGCGGAGGCATCCCGCAAGGCCGCGGCGCTCGCGCTCCGCTGGGCGGCCGAGGACACCCCCGACGCCAAGCCGACCTCGGACGCCAAGCCGACCCCCGACGCCGGATGAACGCGCCCCGCGCCCGGCCTCTCGGTCAGGACGCCGACGACCTCGACGTGGAGGAGGCCCTGGCCTTGGTCAAGGACCCCCGAGGCGCGTCCGGCCCCCGGCACGGCCACGGCACCCCCGCGGTCCCCCCGCCCACAACGGCGGGCGAGAGCCGCACCCACGCCCCCGACGGCGCCAAGGGCGAGGGCGACGGACACACGGCCACCCCCTGGCCCCAGGCCCGTACGACCGCCGAGCGGGCCGCCCGTTCCGTGCCGCGGCGCGCTCCCGTCTCCGTCTCCCTGGACGCGGCCCTCGGTCTGGTCCTCGCCGCCCCGCTCGCCGCGCTCACCGACCTCCCCTCCTTCGACACCTCCGCGATGGACGGCTACGCGGTGGCCGGACCCGGCCCCTGGGACCTCCGCGAGGAGCCGGTACTCGCGGGCCACGCGAAGCCGGAGCCGCTCGTCGACGGCGAGGCGATGCGGATCGCCACCGGCGCGCGCATCCCGCAGGACGCCACCGCCGTGCTGCGCAGCGAGCACGGGCGCCTCGACGACAAGGGGCGGCTGTACGCCGTCCGGGAGACCGCGCACGGGCAGGACATCCGGCCCCGTGGCCAGGAGTGCCGCAGCGGCGACCAGCTCCTGCCGGCCGGTGCCCTGGTCACTCCCGCCGTGCTGGGCCTCGCCGCGGCCGCCGGATACGACACCCTCACCGTGATTCCCCGCCCCCGCGCCGAAGTCCTCGTCCTCGGTGACGAATTGCTCACCGAGGGGCTCCCCCAGGAGGGCCTGATCCGGGACGCGCTCGGGCCGATGCTGCCGCCCTGGCTGCGCTCGCTCGGTGCCGAGGTCCTCGCGGTTCGCAGGCTGGGCGACGACGCCAAGGCCCTGCACAAGGCGATCACCCGCTCCGACGCCGACCTGATCGTCACGACCGGGGGTACCGCCTCGGGCCCCGTCGACCACGTCCACCCCACCCTGAGCCGCATCGGCGCCCAACTCCTCGTGGACGGCGTCGAGGTCCGCCCGGGTCACCCCATGGTCCTGGCCCGCACCAAGGAGAACCAGCACCTCGTCGGCCTGCCCGGCAACCCCCTGGCGGCCGTCTCCGGCCTGCTCACGCTCGCCGAGCCCCTCCTGCGGGTCCTGGCAGGTCGGTCGGCCCCGGAGCCGTACACGCTGCCCCTCGGGGACGCGGTCCACGGGCACCCGTACGACACCCGGCTCATCCCCGTCGTGGTGCGTGCCGACCGGGCCGTGCCCCTGCACTACAACGGTCCGGCCATGCTGCGGGGCATCGCGGCGTCCGACGCCCTCGCGGTCGTACCGCCCGGCGGCGCCCGTCCGGGCCAGGAGCTGGAACTCCTCGATCTGCCCTGGGCGTTGGCCGGTATGGGGAATGCCTGAGATGAGTGGGGGCATGAACCGGACGGTGAGCCGGATCGGGGAGTGTTTCACGTGAAACTGCCGGGCCATGATGCGATCGCCCGCCAAGCGGACGAGCATCTCGTGACCCACCGGGTGAAACTCCCGAGAAAAGTGGTGGAACGCCCCATCCGCCAGGTCGTCAAACGCCTGGCGATGGCCTTGTTCGTGCTCGCCGCGACCGCCTTCATCGTCTGGGTCGACCGCGACGGCTACAACGACAACGCGGGTGACGGCGTCGACTTCCTCGACTCCCTCTACTACGCGACCGTCACCCTCTCGACCACCGGATACGGCGACATCACCCCGGTCAGCGACGCCGCCCGGCTCACCAACATCTTCGTCATCACGCCGCTGCGCGTGCTGTTCCTGATCATCCTGGTCGGCACCACGCTCGAGGTCCTCACGGAACGCACCCGCGAGGAGTGGCGATTGAACCGCTGGAGGGCGGCTTTGCGCGACCACACCGTCGTTGTCGGGTTCGGGACCAAGGGGCGGTCGGCGGTGCAGACCGTCTGTGCGACCGGGCTGAAGAAGGAGCAGGTCGTGGTCGTCGACCCCAGTGCCAAGGCGGTCGACGCGGCGACGGCCGAGGGGTACGCCGGGGTCATAGGGGACGCGACCCGCAGCGATGTGCTGATGCGGGCCGAGGTCCACAAGGCGCGGCAGATCATCATCGCGACCCAGCGCGACGACACGGCCGTGCTGGTCACGCTGACCGCACGTCAGCTCAACCGGCAGGCGAAGATCGTCGCCGCGGTGCGTGAGGAGGAGAACGCGCCGCTGCTCAAGCAGTCAGGTGCCGACGCCGTCATCACCAGTGCCAGCGCGGCCGGGCGGCTCCTCGGCCTCTCCGTGCTCAGCCCCAGCGCCGGTATGGTCATGGAAGACCTCATCCAGCAGGGCAGCGGGCTCGACATCGTGGAACGGCCGGTCGTGAAGGCCGAGGTGGGCAAGGGCGTACGCGAGACGGACGACCTGGTGGTCAGCGTCGTACGGGGGCATCGCGTGCTCGGCTACGACGATCCGGCCATCGGGAAGCTCCAGTTGACCGACCGGCTCATCACCATCGTGCGGGTCACGCCCGGCACCCGGGTGACCCCGCACAGCCGACCACTGCCCCAGGACTGAATCCCCGGGACTGAATCCCCGGACTCCGATCCCCGGACTCCCGCAGACACCCACCCAGCGTGCGGGGACCACGCGCCCCCTTTCGTCGTCGTCCGCCGGGCCGAGCGCCAGCAGCGCGCCGCGGACGGTGCCCGCGGGCTTCTCACCTTGGGACAGGGGTAGCGTCAGCTTCATGAAGGCAGTGACGATCACCCAGCCCGGCGGCCCCGAAGTGCTCACCTGGACGGATGTGCCGGATCCCGTTCCCGGTGACGGGGAGGTTCTCGTCGAAGTAGTGGCCAGCGCCGTCAACCGCGCCGATCTGATGCAACGGCAGGGCTTCTACAACCCGCCGCCCGGCGCCTCCCCGTACCCCGGACTCGAATGCTCGGGCCGGATCGTCGAGATCGGCCCCGGAGTCTCCGGATGGGCCGTCGGTGACGAGGTCTGCGCGCTGCTCGCGGGCGGCGGATACGGCGAGAAGGTCGCCGTCCCGGCCGGACAGCTGCTGCCCGTTCCCGAGGGCCTGGACCTCACGCGGGCGGCCGCGCTGCCCGAGGTGACCTGCACCGTCTGGTCCAACGTCTTCATGATCTCCCACCTGCGTCCGGGCGAGACCCTGCTCGTGCACGGCGGCTCCAGCGGCATCGGCACCATGGCGATCCAGCTGGCGAAGGCCGTCGGTGCGAAGGTCGCCGTCACGGCCGGTACCAAGGAGAAGCTCGACTTCTGCGCCGAGCTCGGCGCGGACATCCTCATCAACTACCGCGAGCAGGACTTCGTCGAGGAGATCGAGCGGGCCACGGACGGCACGGGCGCCGACGTCATCCTCGACAACATGGGCGCCAAGTACCTCGACCGGAACGTGCGGGCCCTCGCGGTCAACGGACGGCTCGCGATCATCGGTCTGCAGGGCGGTGCCAAGGGTGAGCTGAACATCGGCGCACTCCTCACGAAGCGTGCCGCGATCAGCGCCACCTCGCTGCGCGCCCGCCCGCTCGGCGAGAAGGCGGCGATCGTCTCGGCCGTGCGCGAGCACGTGTGGCCGCTGATCGCCTCCGGCCACGTGCGGCCGGTCGTCGACCGCGAGCTGGCGATGAGCGAGGCGGCGACGGCCCACCAGGTCCTGGAGGGGAGCAGACACATCGGCAAGGTCCTCCTCGTGGTCCCCGGCAAGGACTAGGAAAGGGCCGGCAGAGGACCAGGAAAGGACCGTCCTCGGGCGATCCGCTCAGCCGCGCCGACGACCCGCTCAGCCGCGTCGCAGGCGCAGGGCGAGGAAGGCGAGGCCCAGGCCGAGGCCGATGAGGATCAGGCCGCCGCCGAGGGGCAGGATCTTGAGGACCGGTTGGGGGGCGGTCGCCGGGCCGACCTCGTGGTGCTGGACGGGCACGGCCGCGGGCTGCGACGGCTCGGGGGCGCCGGTCGCCTCCGGACGGTCCGACGCGGCGCCCTCCCCGGCGGGGTCGCGGTCCGTGTACGTCGGCACGGTGTCCTCGCGGCTCCCGCTCCCGTCCTCGTCCCCCGCCGTGGGCTCCTCGCGCCCAGGACGGGTACGGCCCTCGCCCGCGGCGCTCCCCGCCCGGGAGGCGTGGGCGCTCGGAGCGGGATCGGCGGCGTACGACACCGCGTACGGGACGGCGCGCGAGACGGCGTACGCGGGGGATACCGCGCCGGTCGTCAAGGCGAGCAGCAGTCCGGTCACACGGAGCGCGGTGAGCCGTGGAGTCACGTGGGTGACCCCCTCCCGGTGAGGAGTCCCATGATCAATGGGGCAAGCCTCACATGACCCCTTCTTCCCGGCATCTCGACGGTCACCTGGACGGTGGATCACGCTGTATGGGGGGCACCACCGTGATGGGGTGGAGGTGTGCGAGAGAATGGCGGCATGGAGATGCCGAGGAACGAAAGGTCGCCGGAGAACCCCCAGATCCTGGTCGTGGGCCAGGACGGGATGGCTCTCGGCGGCACCGGTGACGAGGACTCCCGCGAGGTCCCGGTGACAGAGATGGTCGAACAGCCCGCCAAGGTCATGCGTATCGGGAGCATGATCAAGCAACTTCTCGAAGAAGTGCGCGCCGCACCTCTGGATGAGGCGAGCCGGGTCAGGCTCAAGGAGATCCACGCCAGTTCCGTCAAGGAGCTCGAGGACGGCCTGGCGCCCGAGCTGGTCGAGGAGCTGGAGCGGCTCTCGCTGCCCTTCACGCACGACGCGACCCCCAGCGACGCCGAGCTGCGCATCGCGCAGGCCCAGCTGGTGGGCTGGCTCGAGGGCCTCTTCCACGGGATCCAGACGACCCTGTTCGCCCAGCAGATGGCGGCCAGGGCCCAGCTGGAGCAGATGCGCCGCGCGCTCCCGCCGGGCGTCGGCGGCCTGGACGGCGACGAGGACCCGCGCGCGGGTGGCCGCTCCGGCGGACCGTACCTGTAGCCCCGGGCGACCCCTTCTCACGAAACGGGCCCGGCACGTGAAGTGCCGGGCCTGTCCTATGGGCGCTTACGCGTGCCATAGGCACGCGTAAGTGGTACGGGCGCCTATGAGTGGCGGTTCAGGACGGGTTGCCCGAAGAGACGCTCAGCTCGATCACCGGCATGTTCTTGGGATCGACGTCCTCGTCCGCGGACGGGAACTGGTCCATGATCGTGTCCTGGCCGTAGGTGTTCTCGTCGACGCGCTTGATCTTCATCTGCCAGCCCGCGGCCTGGAAGCAGGACTTCACGGACGTCAGGTTCTTGTACTGGAAGTCCGGGATCTTGATCTTGTTCGGGTCGTTGTACGACTCCTGCGGAGACGTGCACTTCTCCTTGTCGATCGTCTTCGACGTGTCCGGACCCTTGTGCCCCGCCACCACGGACGGCGAGGGGCTGCCGCCGCCTCCTCCCTGGTTGGCGCCGCCGCCGTTGTTGTTCAGCGCGAGGGCGGTGATCAGACCGCCGATCGCGACGAGCGCGACCACGATCGAGCCGACGACGACCGCCTTGTTGCCCTTGCGGCCACCGGAACCGCCCGAGCCGCCCGGAACGGAGGTCTGGGGCTGGGGCGCGAGGTGGTACGGCGGCGGGGTCGACATGCCCTGCTGGGGCGCGTACATCGGGGCCCCCGGCGTCGAGTAGCCCCCCTGCTGCGGATACCCGTACGCCTGGGACGGCGCGGGCGGCGGGGTCGGTGCCCCGTAGGGATTGGGCTGGTACGGCGTCTGTACGGGACCCGGGGCGGGCATCGCCTGGTCGACGGGCGGGAAGACGGCCGAGCCGACGCCCGCGCCGCTCGACGTCCTGGCCCCCGGGACGATGCTCGGCGCGGCGGCCTGCAGCGACTGGGACACCCGCAGACACTCGTCGCGCATGGTCTCGGCGCTCGGGAAACGCTCGTTCGGGTTCTTCTTCAGCGCGCGGGCGATCAGCGCGTCCACCGCCGGGGGCAGCGAGCGGTTGATCGAGGAGGGCGTGACCGGCTCCTCCTGGACATGCGCGTACGCGATGGCCAGCGGCGAGTCGGCCTCGAACGGCAGCCGCCCGGTGACCAGCTGGAACAGCATGATGCCGACGGAGTAGAGGTCGGACCGGGCGTCCACGCCCCGGCCGAGCGCCTGCTCCGGCGAGAGGTACTGAGGGGTGCCGACGACCATGCCGGTCTGCGTCATCGAGGTGACGCCGGACTGCATGGCGCGGGCGATGCCGAAGTCCATCACCTTGACGACGTTGCGCTTCGTCATCATCACGTTGCCCGGCTTGATGTCCCGGTGGACCAGGCCCATCTCGTGGCTGATCTCCAGGGCCGCCAGCACGTCCGCGGTGATCTTCAGGGCCTTGTCGGCGGGCATGGCGCCGTACTGCGCGATGTCCTGGTCGAGCACGGAGCCGAGCGGGCGGCCCTCGACGTACTCCATGACGATGTACGGCGTCGTCATGCCGCCCAGTTCGTCCTCGCCGGTGTCGAAGACCGAGACGATGTTCGTGTGCGTGAGTTTCGCCACCGCCTGGGCCTCGCGGCGGAAGCGCTCGCGGAAGGCCTGCTCGCGGCCGAGCTCGGTGTGCAGCGTCTTGATCGCGACCTGGCGGTCGAGCACCGAGTCGTAGGCGAGGTGCACCGAGGCCATACCGCCTTCGCCGAGCAGATCACGCAGCTGGTAGCGGCCGCCGGCGACCGCGCGCCCCGCGTACCGGCCCTGTGCGCCGTCCTGGCTCATGTTCTGCGTCCCCCATTGGCGCGGATTGTTCTGCCTGTGCTGCGAGCTGTCCTGCACGCGCTCCGCGCGGTCGTGCGGTGATCCGCGCGGCGAACTGCGCTGTGATCCGTACCGAGTCCGTTCGAGTCCGTGCTGTGATCGATCTGTGTCTCAGTGATCGATTGGCTGATTCCCGGCCAAGTCTGCCGTAGGGCACTGACACGTCAAGCGCGGTGCCCGTTCCGTGACCGTCTGCGAAAGAAGCGTCGCGGAAGCGTTACAGGTGCCGTACGGGCGGTACACAGAATTTGCACGCCGACACCCTGGACGGGTTTCATGGCCGGTCCATCTCACTTCCATCTCGGGCCGGAGCCTTGCGCGAAGCCTGTAGCGTGGCCCGACGGAGACCGTAACAACCACCGCGCAGACCGCGGGCAGAAACGACGGCGAGGACTGATGGCACAGCAGCAGCGCGCTCAGGGCCCGTCCGACCCCGAGGCGACTGGCGGCGGTATGTCAGATGCGCCGGAGATGTGGGGTAACGGCGGACTTGTGGGGGACGGCCGATACCGGCTGACTCACAGACTAGGCCGGGGCGGCATGGCCGAGGTGTTTGCGGCCGAGGACGTGCGCCTCGGGCGCACCGTCGCGGTCAAACTGCTCCGCTCCGACCTGGCCGAGGACCCGGTGTCCAAGGCCCGCTTCACGCGTGAGGCGCAGTCGGTGGCCGGACTCAACCACCACGCCGTCGTCGCCGTGTACGACTCGGGCGAGGACGTCGTCGGCCACGCGATCGTGCCGTACATCGTGATGGAGCTCGTCGAGGGCCGCACGATCCGCGACCTGCTGATCAACGCCGAGGCCCCCGGGCCCGAGCAGGCGCTGATCATCGTGTCGGGTGTCCTGGAGGCGCTCGCCTACTCGCACCAGCACGGCATCGTGCACCGCGACATCAAGCCGGCGAACGTGATCATCACGAACACCGGTGCGGTGAAGGTGATGGACTTCGGCATCGCGCGCGCCCTGCACGGCGCGCAGTCGACGATGACCCAGACCGGCATGGTCATGGGCACACCGCAGTACCTCTCCCCGGAGCAGGCCCTCGGCAAGGCCGTCGACCACCGCTCCGACCTGTACGCGACCGGCTGTCTGCTGTACGAACTGCTCGCGCTGCGGCCCCCGTTCACCGGCGAGACGCCGCTGTCGGTGGTCTACCAGCACGTCCAGGACATCCCGGTGCCCCCCTCCGAGGTCGCGCAGGGCGCGCCGCCGGAGCTCGACGGGCTCGTCATGCGCTCCCTCGCGAAGGAGCCGGACGACCGGTTCCAGACCGCCGAGGAGATGCGCGGCCTCGTCCAGTACGGGCTGCAGATGCTGTACGACCAGGGCGGGCACACCGGCACCTGGAACACCGGTCCGGTCGCCATGCACGAGGGGTTCCACACGCCGGCGTCCGGCTTCGCGGGTACGACCGCGCTGCCGCACCCCGGTGAGTCCGGCACCACGCAGATCCCGGCGCCGATCATCCCGCCGTACGGCAACGGCGGGGACGACGGCGGCTTCGAGGGGCACGGCAACCGCGGCAGCGGCCGCGGCAAGCTGTGGATCCTCGCGGTCCTCGCGGTGATCGCGATCGCGGCGGGCGTCGCGCTCGCGCTCCACAAGACCGGTGGCGGTGGGAGCGGCGGGAGCGGTACGACCCACTCGCCGACCGCCACGTCGTCCGCCAAGGACAACCAGCCCAGCGCGAGTCCCAGCGACAGCCCCACGGACACCGCGACGGACAACTCCACGGACAACAGCACCAGCTCGGGCGGCGGTTCGAACTACACGCCTTCGTACACGCCGTCCCCGAGCTACAGCAGCCGGCCCTCGGACCAGCCGTCGAACACGGCCACGGACACGACGCCGACGGACACGACGCCTTCGGACCCGGCGACCCAGAGCCAGGACCCGACGACGCCGGCCGATCCGACGGCCGGCGCCGACATCGGCGGCAGCCTGGGCGGCTCGACGGGCCCTTGAACGACACCGACGGAAACGTCATCCACGCGCGCGTGAAGCCCGAAACGGGCGCCACGCGCGCGTGGTGTTTCCCGCCCCCCGGTCGCGGTGTTCGCGCCCCGGCCGCTGCGTCTGCCCCGACCGATGTCGGCGATCAGCCCGCGAACGCCTCGCACACCGTGTCGTACTCCCTCGTCCACCACACCGCCAGCGCCGAGGCCGCCGGGAACTGGGGATCGGCGCGGGTGTCGCCGCGCTCGTAGTGCCAGCGCAGCATCCAGAAGTCGTTGAGACGCTCCCACCACACCCGGTGCACGGCGGCGGCCAGCTCGGCGGGGCCGGCGCCCGCGGTACGCCGGTACGCGCGCGCGTAGGCCCGCACCTTGGCCAGGTCCAGCGCGCCGACGGGACGTACGAAGAAGATCACCGCGGCGCGTACGGCCTCCTCGGCGCGGGGATGGACGCCCAGCCGGTCCCAGTCGACGATCGCGGCCGGTTCGCCGTCGCGGTAGAGCAGGTTGAAGGGGTGGAAGTCGCCGTGCACCCAGCCCACCGAGCCGCCCTGCGGGGGCCGTCGGTCGGCATGCCGCTCCAGGAGGGCGCGCCGCTCCAGGAGCCGGTGCCGGGCCAGCTCGTCGAAGGCGTCGTGCGGGCGGTGGCGGCGTACCCGGGCGAGCAGGCGGTCGATGAGTGCGAAGGTGTCGGCGGGGTCGGCTCCCCGGGCCGGATCCACCCCTTCCGCCGCCGCTGAGCCTCCCGCGCCGGCCCTCGCCGAGCCTTCCGTCGCCCCGGTGGCGTCGGTCGGTCGCGCAGGGGTGCGGCCCTGCGTCGGCATCACCCGCTCCAGGCTCGCGTGGACGACGCCCAGGAGCGCCCCCAGCCGTGCGCACTGCCGCGTGGTGAGCTGGCCGCCGTGCCGGTGCCGGCCGTCGATCCAGGGGTGCAGCGCGTACGCGTGGCCCCCGATGACGGCGACGGTGCGCCCGTCGGTGCCGGTCAGCGGCGGGGCGACGGGGACGCCGAGGTCCGCGAGACGCTGGGTCGCCCGGTGCTGGCGGGCGATCGCGGCCGGGTCGGCGGTCTCGGGGTCGAAATGGTGCTTGAGGAAGTAGCGGCCGCGGGTGGTGCGCAGCCGGTAGCCGCGGTTGAGCAGCCCCTGTTCGACGGGGTCGCAGGTCAGCGCGGACCCGGCGGCGTACTGGCGGAGGAGGGCGCCCAGAGGGGGCGCGTGAGACACCGGGGGTGGTGCGGATAAGCGCGGCACGCGCCAGATGCTAGGGCACGAGCCGGGCCCCTGACCTCGCGTTTGTCACAGACAGTCATCTTCGATCACGAGGCAGTCACAGGGTGCGCCGGAACTGGCGTTCCATGGCATCGTCCGCGGAATGGACGGTGGAGAACTGGGGCTCGATGCTCAGATGGACCGGGTCGAAGGGCTCGCCGTCCATGAACCGTGGCGCGGGTCCGAACAGCGCGCGGTGGGACGCGGTCGGCTCCACGGCCTCGCACCGGCCCACGATCTGTACCGACCAGACGCTCTCGCCGGGCCCTGCCGAAGTCAGGTTGTCGGTGCCGTAGGCGACGACGCTCCCCAGGCAGGCCCGGTGGTAGCCGCAGCCCCGGTGCAGGCGCAACAGGACGCGGCCGTCCACCACGACGTGGCGGGCGAGGGCGAGGAAGGGCATGGCGCGCAGGCTGGCGGCCAACCGGCCGTGGTCGGTACGGCCGAGGAGTTCCACGGCGAGCTCTTCGTCGTTGGGCATGCCCCCAATTTCCGACACCTTGAAGGCCCCGAAAAAGAGGCACCCGCCCCTTGAAGAGGGGGCCAAAGGTCCCGAAATGCATCCCGAAATGCAAGGAGGGCGGTATCGGCGGGGCCGCACTCAGTGGTGCTGCTTCTCCGCCTGGATGCGCGCCACGTAGGCGGCGGCCTGGGAACGCCGTTCCATGCCCAGTTTGGACAGCAGGCTCGACACGTAATTCTTGATCGTCTTTTCGGCGAGATGCAGCCGCTCGCCGATCACGCGGTTGGTGAGCCCCTCGCCGATCAGGTCGAGGACCTTGCGCTCCTGCTCGGTGAGGTGCCCGAGCTTGTCGTCGTTCCTGGCACTGCCGCCGTGCCGCAGCCGCTTCAGGACCTGGGCGGTGGCCACGGGGTCGAGCAGCGACTTGCCGGCCGCGACATCGCGTACGGCCGAGAGCAGTTCGGCGCCGCGGATCGCTTTCAGCACATAGCCCGACGCGCCCGCCATGATCGCGTCGAAAAGTGCCTCGTCGTCGGCGAAGGAGGTCAGCATCAGGCACTTGATGTCCTCGTTCCGCGACCGGATCTCGCGGCAGACCTCCACTCCGCTGCCGTCCGGGAGCCGTACGTCCAGGACCGCGACGTCCGGGGCCGCGGCCGGGATCCGAGCCAGCGCGTCGGCCGCCGTGCCGGCCTCGCCGACGACCTCGATGTCGTCCTCGCCCGAAAGCAACTCACGGACACCGCGGCGTACCACTTCGTGATCGTCGAGGAGAAATACGGTAATTTTTCCGCTTTCGGGCACAAAGTCAGTGTCACACACCACCCTTGGCCCTGCCGGGGGTGAACTCTTCCCGTGCCTGGGGTGACCGGGATAACGTGCCCGTGTTCCGGCCCCCTGCGAGGCTGTGACCAGTGCTGTGACCAGCGACTGTTCCCGACCTGCGTGCATTACTTGGAAATCCGACTAATAAATAGTGGGAAGTCCAAGCAAAAACGCAGGTCAGGAGGGGTTTCACAGAATTGTGGAGCACTGGGTAACGTGGCCGTTGCAGGGCGCTCGCCGGGGCACCTGTCACGCCTGTTCCCGGCCGAGTGCACCCACCCCGTGCACGGGTACTTGGAACAGGCGAGCCGCACTGGCCACCCGGCAACCCCGGGGGCCGGACCGACGGAGGAGCACACGTGACCGTGGAGAGCACTGCCGCGCGCAAGCCGCGACGCAGCGCCGGTACGACCGCTGCGAAAAGCGGCGCCAGTACGACCGGTACGAAGAGCGCCGCGAGCAAGCGCACCAGCGCGGCCGGCAAGAAGTCACCGGGCGTACCCGGCGCACCTGGCGCATCGGGCCCCGGTCCCGAGCTCGTCCAGCTGCTGACGCCGGAGGGCGAGCGGGTCAAGGACGCCACGTACGACCCGTACGTCGCCGACATCACCCCCGAAGAGCTGCGTGGTCTGTACCGGGACATGGTGCTGACCCGCCGTTTCGACGCCGAGGCCACCTCCCTGCAGCGCCAGGGCGAGCTGGGCCTGTGGGCCTCGCTGCTCGGCCAGGAGGCCGCCCAGATCGGCTCCGGGCGGGCCACCCGCGAGGACGACTACGTCTTCCCGACCTACCGGGAGCACGGCGTCGCCTGGTGCCGCGGGGTCGACCCGACCAACCTGCTCGGCATGTTCCGGGGTGTGAACAACGGCGGCTGGGACCCGAACAGCAACAACTTCCACCTGTACACGATCGTCATCGGCTCGCAGACGCTGCACGCCACCGGCTACGCCATGGGCGTCGCCAAGGACGGCGCGGACTCGGCCGTGATCGCGTACTTCGGGGACGGCGCCTCCAGCCAGGGCGACGTCGCTGAATCGTTCACCTTCTCCGCGGTCTACAACGCCCCGGTCGTGTTCTTCTGCCAGAACAACCAGTGGGCGATCTCCGAGCCGACCGAGAAGCAGACCCGCGTCCCGCTCTACCAGCGCGCGCAGGGCTACGGCTTCCCGGGCGTCCGGGTCGACGGCAACGACGTCATCGCCTGCCTGGCGGTCACCAAGTGGGCGCTGGAGCGGGCCCGCCGCGGCGAGGGCCCCACCCTCGTGGAGGCGTACACCTACCGCATGGGCGCGCACACCACCTCCGACGACCCGACCAAGTACCGGGCCGACGAGGAGCGCGAGTCGTGGGAGGCGAAGGACCCGATCCTGCGCCTGCGCGCGTACCTGGAGGCTTCAAACCACGCGGACGAGGGATTCTTCGCGGAACTTGAGGCCGAGAGCGAGGCGTTGGGCAAACGAGTACGCGAAGTCGTCCGCGCCATGCCGGACCCGGACCACTTCGCCATCTTCGAGAACGTGTACGCCGACGGGCACGCGCTCGTCGACGAGGAGCGGGCCCAGTTCGCCGCCTACCAGGCGTCGTTCGCGGATGAAGGGGAGGGCAAGTAGCGATGGCTGCGGAAAAGATGGCGTTGGCCAAGGCGATCAACGAGTCGCTGCGCACGGCCCTCGACACCGACCCCAAGGTCCTGATCATGGGTGAGGACGTCGGCAAGCTCGGCGGTGTCTTCCGGGTCACCGACGGGCTCCAGAAGGACTTCGGCGAGGACCGGGTCATCGACACCCCGCTCGCCGAGTCGGGCATCGTCGGCACGGCGATCGGTCTCGCGCTGCGCGGCTACCGGCCGGTGGTGGAGATCCAGTTCGACGGTTTCGTCTTCCCGGCGTACGACCAGATCGTCACGCAGCTCGCGAAGATGCACGCGCGGGCGCTGGGCAAGATCAAGCTTCCCGTCGTGATCCGGATTCCGTACGGCGGTGGCATCGGCGCGGTCGAGCACCACTCCGAGTCCCCCGAGGCGCTGTTCGCGCACGTGGCGGGCCTGAAGGTGGTCTCTCCGTCGAACGCGTCGGACGCCTACTGGATGATGCAGCAGGCCATCCAGAGCGACGACCCGGTGATCTTCTTCGAGCCGAAGCGGCGCTACTGGGACAAGGGCGAGGTCACCACCGACGCGATTCCCGGACCGCTGCACAAGGCGGTCGTGGCGCGCGCGGGCAGCGATCTGACGCTCGCCGCCTACGGCCCGATGGTGAAGGTCTGCCTGGAGGCGGCCGCGGCCGCCCAGGAGGAGGGCAAGTCGATCGAGGTCCTGGACCTGCGCTCGATGTCCCCGATCGACTTCGACTCCGTCCAGGCCTCGGTGGAGAAGACCCGCCGCCTGGTCGTGGTGCACGAGGCCCCGGTCTTCCTCGGTACGGGCGCGGAGATCGCCGCCCGCATCACGGAGCGGTGCTTCTACCACCTGGAGGCACCCGTCCTGCGAGTGGGCGGCTATCACGCCCCCTACCCGCCGGCGCGCCTGGAGGAGGAGTACCTTCCGGGCCTGGACCGGGTGCTCGACGCCGTCGACCGCTCACTGGCGTACTGAGGAGAGGGTCGTGACGACGATGACTGAGAACGCGTCGGGGCTCCGCGAGTTCAAGATGCCCGACGTGGGCGAGGGGCTCACCGAGGCGGAGATCCTCAAGTGGTACGTCCAGCCCGGTGACACGGTCACCGACGGCCAGGTCGTCTGCGAGGTCGAGACCGCCAAGGCCGCCGTGGAACTGCCCATCCCGTACGACGGCGTGGTGCGCGAACTCCACTTCCCCGAGGGGACGACGGTGGACGTGGGCCAGGTGATCATCGCGGTGGACGTGGCCGGCGGATCGGCACCCACCGAGGAGACCCCCGCCGCCGTGGAAACCCCTGTGGCCGAGGCGCCCGCCTCCACCCCCCAGGCACCGGTCGCCGAGGAACCCAAGCCCGAGGGCCGCACGCCGGTCCTCGTCGGGTACGGGGTGTCCGAGGCCTCCACGAAGCGCCGCCCCCGCAAGGGCGCCGAGGTCCCGGCCCAGCAGCCCGAGACGTTCCCGGCGGTGGCCGCGATCCAGGGCGAGCTCAACGGCCACGGGTCCGTGGCGGTCGGGCAGCGCCCTCTGGCCAAGCCCCCGGTCCGCAAGCTCGCCAAGGACCTCGGCGTCGACCTGGCCACGATCACGCCTTCGGGCCCGGACGGCATCATCACGCGCGAGGACGTGCACGCGGCGGTCGCACCGGCTCCGGCCCCCGAGCGGCCGGTGGTGCCGGCGGTGACGGCGTCCCCGGTTCCCGCCCAGGCCCAGGCTCCCGCTCCGGTCGTCACGTACGACACGGCGCGTGAGACCCGTATCCCGATCAAGGGGGTCCGCAAGGCCACGGCCGCCGCGATGATCGGCTCGGCGTTCACCGCGCCGCACGTCACCGAGTTCGTGACGGTCGACGTGACGCGCACGATGAAGCTCGTCGAGGAGCTCAAGCAGGACAAGGAGATGCAGGGCCTGCGGGTCAACCCGCTCCTGCTCATCGCCAAGGCCCTGCTGGTCGCCATCAAGCGCAACCCGGACGTCAACGCGTCCTGGGACGAGGCGGCCCAGGAGATCGTGCTCAAGCACTACGTGAACCTGGGCATCGCCGCCGCGACCCCGCGTGGTCTGATCGTCCCGAACATCAAGGACGCCCACACCAAGACGCTCCCCCAACTCGCCGGGGCCCTGGGCGAGCTGGTGGCCACGGCCCGCGAGGGCAAGACCTCACCCGCCGCGATGCAGGGCGGCACGGTCACGATCACGAACGTCGGCGTCTTCGGCGTCGACACCGGCACGCCGATCCTCAACCCCGGCGAGTCGGCGATCCTCGCGATCGGCGCGATCAAGCTCCAGCCCTGGGTCCACAAGGGCAAGGTCAAGCCCCGTCAGGTGACGACGCTCGCGCTGAGCTTCGACCACCGCCTGGTCGACGGCGAACTGGGCTCCAAGGTCCTGGCCGACGTGGCGGCGATCCTGGAACAGCCGAAGCGCCTGATCACCTGGGCGTGAGCGCCGGCGCGCAGTCGGCGCGCGGCAAGACGAAGGGGGCCCGTCGCGTTCGGCGACGGGCCCCCTTCGGCTGTGGTGTCCGGGAACCACTCTGTCCGGGAACTACTGGGCGAAGCCGTAGTTCAGGAGCTTGGTGGCGTCCGTGGCGCGCTGAGTGATCGAGGTCGACGCGAGGACCGTGCCGATGATCGTCTTGCCGTTGCGGGTGGCGGCGAAGACGAGGCAGTACTTGGCCTCGGGGCCGGAGCCGGTCTTCACGCCGATGGTGCCGCTGTAGCTGCTGAGCAGCGTGTTCGTGTTGGTCCACGCCGCCATGGTGCGGATGCTGCCGGTCTTCGTCACGGTCTTCGCCGTGTACGACTTGGTCTTCACGACCGTGCGGAACGTGGTGCTCTTCATCGCGCTGCTGGCGAGCTTCGTCAGGTCGCGCGGCGTCGAGTAGTTGCTGCCGTTGCCGATGCCGTCGAACGAGTCGAACTTCGTCCTCGTCATGCCGAGGCTCTTCGCCGTGGTGTTCATCTTGCCGATGAACGACTTCACACGGGCGGCGCGGGTGGAGCCCGAGCCGAACTTGTCGGCGAGCGCGTAGGCGGCGTCACAGCCGGACGGCAGCATCAGACCGTAGAGGAGCTGACGGACGGTGACCTTGTCACCGACGATCAGGTGGGCGGAGGAGGCGGTGTTGGCGACGATGTAGTCGCTGTACGCCTTCTGGATCGTGACCTTGGCGTCGAGGTTGAGGTTCGGCTGCGCGAGCACGACCTTGGCGGTCATGATCTTGGTGGTGGAACCGGTGGAACGCTGGGTGTCCGCAGCCTTGGTGTACAAGGTCTTGGCCGTGCCGTTGTTCATCACGTAGCCGCCGGCGGCGGCGATGGTGGGCGTCGTGACGGCCCCTGCGGGAGCGGCCCCGAAGGCTCCGGCCGCCAGTACGGCGCCGGTGGTAACGGTGACAGCGGCGGCTCGGCGGAAACGCGTGCCCTTAATGCCGGTAATCAAAATGAACGCTCCGAATGCGCGAAATGCCCCTGGGAGAACGGCACATGGCAGTGCCGTCTTACGTACGGACTCGTGAGGGACCCAAAGGGATGCACGGAAGATGAGGTGGAATTGTGTGACGTGGATTACGCCGAGGGGCGGGTGTTGACCGCGTGAAAGGCTACCGGTCCGCATCCTGGACGACGCACGACCATGCGTACGTGTTGTATCTATGATGTGCGCATGCCTGCCGCGCCGTCCGTGTCCGCTCCGCCCGCCACGAAGCAACCCCCCGCCGCCGACCGTGTCTACGCCCACATCAAGCGGGGCGTCCTGGAACGTCGTTACGAGGGTGGGACGCTGCTCACCGAGGGCGAGCTCGCCGAGGCCGTGGGGGTCTCGCGCACGCCGGTGCGCGAGGCGTTGCTCCGGCTCGAGGTCGAGGGCCTGATCAGGCTCTACCCGAAGAAGGGCGCGCTCGTCCTGCCCGTCTCCGCTCAGGAGATCGCGGACGTGGTCGAGACACGGCAACTCGTGGAGGAACACTCGGTCCGCAAGGCCGTACCCGCGTCGCCGCGTCTCATCGCGCGCCTGGAGGAACTCCTCGCGCAGCAGAAGGAGCAGGCCGCCGCGGGAGACCTGGCCGGCGCCGCCGTCACCGACCGCTGCTTCCACGCCGAGATCGTCCGCAGCGGCGGCAACGAGATCCTCTCCCGGCTCTACGACCAGTTGCGCGACCGGCAGTTGCGGATGGGCGTCGCCGTCATGCACGCGCACCCCGACCGGATCACCAAGACGCTCACCGAGCACGAGGCGATCCTCGAAGCACTGCGGTCCGGCGACGCGGAGGCGGCGGTCGACATCGTCCACGGCCACGTCAGCTGGTTCTCGAACCTGGCGCGGGGAGAGGTCCGATGAGCTCCCACTCGGCCGTCTCGCTCCCCGGGGACCCGCCCGGCGGCCGCCGCGCGATCGGTGTCTGGGGCATCGGCGTCTCCGTCTACTTCGTCGCCGTCATCTTCCGTACGTCGCTGGGAGTGGCCGGGCTCGACGCCGCGGACCGCTTCCATGTGAACGCCTCCGCCCTCTCCACCTTCTCGATCCTGCAACTCCTCGTCTACGCGGGCATGCAGATACCCGTGGGACTGCTGGTCGACGGACTCGGCACCAAGAAGGTGCTGACCATCGGCGTACTGCTCTTCACCGCGGGCCAGTTGGGTTTCGCGTTCTCCTCCACGTACGGGATGGCCCTGGCCTCGCGCGCGCTGCTGGGCTGCGGGGACGCCATGACGTTCATCAGCGTGCTGCGGCTGGGCACGCGGTGGTTCCCGGCGCGGCGGGGGCCGTTGGTCGCGCAGCTCGCCGGTCTCGTGGGCATGGCCGGCAACCTGGTCTCCACCCTCGTCATCGCGCGGCTGCTGCACGGGGTGGGGTGGACGACGGCGTTCGCGGGCAGCGCGTTCGCCGGAGTCGTCGTCCTCGTACTCCTCCTTCTCTTCCTGAAGGACCACCCCGAGGGACACGAGCCCGAACCGTTCCCGCACCAGGGGGCCGCGTATGTGCGGCGGCAGATCGCGGCGTCGTGGCGGGAGCCCGGTACGCGACTGGGGATGTGGGTGCACTTCACGACACAGTTCCCGGCGATGGTCTTCCTGCTCCTGTGGGGCATGCCGTTCCTGGTCCAGGCGCAGGGGCTGTCGCGGGCGACAGCCGGTGAACTACTCACCCTCGTGGTGCTGTCCAACATGTTCGTGGGTCTTGTCTACGGGCAGATCGTCGCCCGGCATCACGCCGCGCGGCTTCCGCTGGCGCTCGGGACGGTGACGGCGACGGCCGTGGTCTGGGCGAGCGCGCTCGCGTATCCCGGTGACCGGGATCCCATGTGGCTGCTGGTCGTGCTGTGCGCGGTGCTGGGGGCGTGTGGGCCGGCTTCCATGATCGGGTTCGACTTCGCGCGGCCCGCGAATCCGCCGGAGCGGCAGGGCACCGCGTCCGGGATCACCAACATGGGTGGTTTCGTCGCCTCCATGACGACGTTGTTCGCGATCGGCGTACTGCTGGACGCGACCGGGGACGACTATCACGTCGCCTTCTCCGCCGTGTTCGTTCTTCAGGCGCTGGGGCTGAGCCAGATCTTCCGCTTGCGGAAGCAGGCGGCGCGCAGGGAGCGTGAGCGGCTGGTGGCCAGCCGCGTGGAGACGGTGCACGTCCCCGCGTAGCGCCCCTTCAGGAGCGCGGGGAACTGCCTGACCAGCCCCCGCCCACCCGCGGTCCAAGAACTCCGCGCTACGGCGTGACCGTGAAGTTCCTCAGGATGGCCGTGGTCAGTTCCGGGTCGCCCTCCGTCTTGATGCGGTCGGAGACGGCGTCGGCCGTGACGCGGCCGCAGGCGAGACGGAAGTACGTCTCCCAGTCGAGGGTGAGGGTGGCGGCCGGGCCGAGAGAGGGGGCGCCGTCTATCGAGCCGCGCCCGTCCGCATCGACCCGCACCGTCCGCAGGAACTCCAGCGGCCCGTGGATGTCGAAGACGACCGCCGAGTTCGCGGGCGCCCCCGCGTCCTTGGCGACGACCTTCGGCAGGGCCCCGAGGAGCTTGTCGCGGACGATGTGCGCGCCGGGAGAGTCGAGGTTGCCGGGGACGCCGAGCGCGGTCCGGAGGTCCTGTTCGTGCACCCACACGTCGAAGGCACGCCTGCGCATCGCCTGTTCGAGGGTGATCTCGGTCCCGAGCGGCCCGCGCACCTTGGCGTCCGGCTGCCGCGACTCGTTCCGCAGCTGACGGTTGCGGCGGATGATCGTGTACTCCAGCTCGGAGGTCATCTCCGGCGCCGTGTGGTGGCGGCGCACGTCGACCTGCATCTCCATGTACCGCTGGTGCTCGTTCGTCACGTGGTACAGGTCGCGGGGGAGGGTGTGGATCGGCCGCGGATCGCCCAGCATCTCGCAGTCGAGCCCGATGACATGCGAGACGAGATCCCGCACCGACCAGCCGGGGCAGGGCGTGCGCCGGTTCCACTCACCTTCCACCAGCGGCGACACCAACTCGGATATCGCATCGACGGAGTGGGTCCAGGCGTCGGCGTAGGACTGAAGGCTGGGATGCAGACTCACGGAACGGGACCCCTCGGGCGGTTGGACGCGGGCAGTGCACAGGCAGCGGGTGTCTTGGGACGCTAAGTTACGCTGCTGTGAGGCACCCCGGCAGTGCTTTCGTGTGACGATCGTAGGCCTGTATGGACGGCTCGAATGCCAGGACGGTGGTAGTGTGCGCGCCTCTCTCCTCCAGATCGACGTAAACGACGGCGAAACGGTCGATTCGCGTCGGCGGCGTGTGGCGGCTCTGGTACGAGAACAAGCCGGAGTCGATCTCGTCGTGCTGCCGGAGCTGTGGACCACCGGCGCGTTCGCCTACGAGGCGTTCGGTACGGAGGCGGAGTCCCTCGAAGGGCCGACGTTCGAGGTCATGGCGAAGGCGGCGAGCGACGCGGGCACCTGGCTGCACGCCGGGTCGATCCCCGAGCGGGACGCCGACGGCACGCTCTACAACACCTCCCTCGTCTTCACCCCCTCCGGCGACCTGGCCGCCGCCTACCGCAAGATCCACCGCTTCGGCTTCGACAAGGGCGAGGCCGTACTGATGGGCGCGGGCGCCGAACTGGTGACGGTCCGGCTGCCGGAGACCACCCTCGGCATCGCCACCTGCTACGACCTCCGCTTCCCCGAGCTCTTCCGCGGGCTCGTCGACGCCGGCGCCGAGACCCTCGTCCTCTCGGCCGGCTGGCCCGAGCGGCGCCGCTCCCACTGGACGCTGCTCGCCCAGGCCCGCGCGGTCGAGAACCAGGCGTTCGTGCTCGCCTGTGGAACGGCCGGCACGCACGCGGGCGTTCCCCAGGCCGGTCACTCGATCGTGGTCGATCCGTGGGGGGAGGTCCTGGCGGAGGCCGGGGCCGGGGAGCAGGTGCTCACGGTGGACTTCGACCCCGGGAAGGTCGCGACCACGCGGGAGCAGTTCCCGGCGCTGAAGGACCGGATGCTGGGACTGACGGCACCGCGACGCTGAGTCGGTCCTTTTCCGGTCTTCCGGCCGCTCCACTCCGCTGGCCCCTCCTCGCCCCCGGTCCGTCGAGTCAGTCCTCGCCCCGCTCCTTCTCCGCCAGGTGGATCACGCACACCGCCACCGCGATCAGCAGCGCGGGGTCCGCGTCCTCGCGGACGACGTCGACGCCGTACGTCTCCCGTACGTGCAGCCGGCGGCGTGAGATCACCGCCAGCAGCTCGCCCTCGTACTCGACGGCGAACTCGCGGTCGAGGATCTTGCCGCTGACGTCGAGTTCCGTACCGTCCGCCAGGGACACCCGGTAGTGGTTGCGGAGCAGGGACAGCCGCTTGCGTCTGATCGTCGCCAGCGGTTCCCCGTCCCGCCCGATCACCATCGTGTCCCGCAGGGCGAACATCTTCTGGTGGATGTCGATGAGGACACGCCCGCGGGTGTCCTTCAGCTCGAAGGTGTCCCGCAGTCGCATCGCCTTGCCGTCGACGAGGAACACCTTGTTGCCGTGGTCGTCCTCGATCCAGTAGTCGTCACCGAAGCCGAGGAGCCGGTCGCGTACGAGGAATCTCATACCGTTACCGGTTCCCGGGAACCGCGAGATCATCACGAGTTCACTCCTCCGAAGGCGGTGTCGGAGGACTCGGGCAAGCGGGTCGGATCCCGGGCCATTTCACGGCCCGATCCCCCTCCGTCCTCCTGAGGCCGGAAAACCCGCCCCCGGCTCCTTCCTCACGAAGGGGCCGGGTGTCATCGCCTCCCCAGGGGCCGGCCCGAACCGTCTCCGGTACGCCGACGGGCTCAGCCCGGTCTCCCGCCGCAGCCGTGCCCGTAGATTGGCCGCCGTGCCCAGGCCGCTCCGCTCGGCCACGACGTCCAGCCGTTCCTCTCCCCGCTCGATCAACCGGCAGGCGACGGCGACGCGTTCCCCGGTGAGCCAGGCCAGTGGCGTGGTGCCCAGCTGGGTTCGGAAACGGCGGTGGAGGGTGGCGGGGGAGACGGCCGCGTGGGCCGCGAGGTCCGCCACCGTCAACGGCTCGCCCAGCCGTTCCTGCGCCCACGCGAGCAGCGGACCGAGCGACTCGTCCGGCACGTCGGGCACCGGCCGCTCCACGAACTGCCGCTGACCTCCGTCCCGGTGCGCGGCGAACACGAGCCGTCGGCTGACCACGTTGGCGATCTCGGCGCCGTGGTCCCGCCGTACGACGTGCAGCCCCAGGTCGAGCGCCGAGGCGCTGCCGGACGCCGTGAGGATGTCGCCGTCGTCCACGAAGAGGACGTCCGGCTCCAGACGCACCGCCGGGAAACGCGCCCGGAAGGAGTCCGCCCACATCCAGTGACAGGCCGCCCGCCGCCCGTCCAGCAGTCCGGCCTCCGCGATGGTGAACGCGCCGGAGCAGAAGCCGAGGAGCCGTGCGCCGCGCGCGTGCGCCCGGCGTACGACGTCCAGCACGCGGGGTGAGCGCGGGGCCTCGGTGTCCGGACGGTTCGGCACGATGAGCGTGTCCGCCTCCTCGGCCGCCTCCAGCCCGGCGACTCCGGTCAGCGTGAAGAAGCCGTCCCGCATCCGCGTACGCGGCCCGGCGGCGCAGAGCCGGAAGTCATACAACTCCCGCCCCAGTTCGGGCCGGGGCAGCCCGAAGATCTCGATGGCACAGCTCATCTCGAACGGGTTCGAGTTCTCGTCGACGATCAGCACGACACGGTGAGAGGATTCTTGCGCCATATGCGATTTCTAGCACTCGTGTCCTTGCCGCACCACCGCCGAGGATGCCCACATGGCCTCTTCGAGCAGCACCCACACGACCTCTTCGAACAGCAGCGGTGAGCCCGTCGCCCTGTCCACCGCCCTCGCCTCCTTCTCCGACCTCTGGAGCCCCCGTATCGTCACCGCCGTCAACGACTACGACGTGCGCATCGCCAAGGTCGAGGGCGAGCACGTGTGGCACGTGCACGACCACACGGACGAGTTCTTCCTGGTCCTGGAGGGCGAGCTGACCATCGCGCTCCGGGAGACGGCGGGCGAGCGGACCGTCGTCCTGCCCAAGGGCTCCGTCTTCACCGTCCCCCGCGGCACCGAACACAGGCCGGCCGCCCCGACCGGCGCCGCGATCCTGCTCTTCGAGCCCACCGGAACCGTCACCGTCGGCGACCGCCACGACGAGATCCCGGACCACGTGGACGCCACCACGGGGCATGCCCTGAACTGACTGTCGGTGGCGGATGGCACCCTTGTTTCCATGAACGACTCCGCCCCGACCGCAGCCTCGGCACCCACCCCCCGTCGCGCCCGTGTCCGTGCCCCCGAGCTGATCGGCAAGGGCGGCTGGCTGAACACGGGAGAGCGGCAGTACACCCTTGCCGACCTGCGAGGGCGCATCGTCATCCTCGATTTTTGGACCTTCTGCTGCATCAACTGTCTGCACGTCCTGGACGAGTTGCGGGAGCTGGAGGAGAAGCACCGGGACACGGTGGTGATCATCGGGGTGCACTCGCCGAAGTTCGTGCACGAGGCCGAGCACCAGGCGGTCGTGGACGCGGTGGAGCGGTACGGGGTCGAGCACCCGGTGCTCGACGATCCCGAGCTCGCGACCTGGAAGCAGTACGCCGTGCGTGCCTGGCCGACGCTCGTCGTGATCGACCCCGAGGGGTACGTGGTCGCGCAGCACGCCGGTGAGGGGCACGCGCACGCGATCGCCCGCCTGGTGGAGGAGCTGCAGGCCGAGCACGCGGCCAAGGGGACGTTGCGCCGCGGCGACGGACCGTACGTGGCACCCGAGCCCGAGCCCACGGCGCTCCGCTTCCCCGGCAAGGCCCTCGCCCTGCCGAGCGGGAACCTCCTGGTCAGCGACACGACCCGGCACCAGCTCGTCGAGCTGGAGGGCGACGGGGAGAGCGTTGTACGGCGGATAGGCTCCGGGGTGCGGGGGTTCGTGGACGGGTCGGCCGAGGAGGCCGGGTTCAGCGAGCCGCAGGGGCTGGCGCTGCTCGACGACGGTTCGGTCGTCGTCGCGGACACCGTGAACCACGCGCTGCGCCGCCTGGACCTCGTGACCGGCGAGGTCAGCACCCTCGCGGGGACCGGACGCCAGTGGTGGCAGGGCTCGCCGACGTCCGGCCCGGCGCGCGAGGTGGACCTGTCCTCGCCGTGGGACGTGGCGCTGTTCGGTGGGAAGGTCTGGATCGCCATGGCCGGGGTGCACCAGCTGTGGGCGTACGACCCGGAGGGCGTCACCGTCGGGGTCGCCGCCGGGACGACGAACGAGGGGCTCGTGGACGGGCCGGGGGCCGAGGCCTGGTTCGCGCAGCCGTCCGGGCTCGCCGCCACCGCCGACCGGCTCTGGCTCGCCGACTCCGAGACGAGCGCCCTGCGCTGGGTGGACCTCGACGGGACCGTGCACACCGCCGTCGGCACCGGTCTTTTCGACTTCGGACACCGGGACGGGGCCGCCGAACAGGCCCTGTTCCAGCACCCGTTGGGTGTCACGGCCCTCCCCGACGGCTCGGTCGCGGTCAGCGACACCTACAACCACGCACTGCGCCGCTACGACCCCGCGACGGGCGAAGTGACCACGCTGGCGACCGACTTGAGGGAGCCCAGCGACGCGGTTCTCGTCGGGGACGACATCGTGGTCGTGGAGTCGGCGCGACACCGGCTGACCCGGCTGCGGCTTCCCGAGGAGGCCGTGCGGGTGGAGTCGGTGGCCCACCGCACCCAGCGCGCGGCGACCGAGGTCGCTTCGGGAGGGCTCCGGCTGGACGTCGTCTTCCAGGCCCCGACGGGCCAGAAGCTGGACACGCGCTACGGGCCGTCCACCCGGCTGCTCGTGTCCTCGACCCCGCCCGAGCTGCTGCTCACGGGTGAGGGCGCGGGAACCGATCTCTTCCGCGCCCTGGAGCTGAACCCGGCGGTCACGGAGGGCGTTCTGCATGTCTCCGCGATGGCGGCGTCCTGCGACGACGATCCGGCGAACGAGTACCCGGCCTGCCATGTCCACCAGCAGGACTGGGGTGTGCCGGTCCGCCTCACCGAGGGTGGTACGGACCGGCTGCCGCTGGTGCTGGCGGGCATGGCCGACTGACCGTTCCCACTTCCGTAGCGTCGGCTACACGCCGTAGCCGCCCCGGTGGTGCCGCTCCTCCTCGATCACCGGGGTGCTGGGCGGCATGACCACCCGGCGCCTCCTGGCGATGCTGCTGAACGTCACCACGCCGATCAGCCCGACGATCATGAAGATGATGCCGACCAGGTCGAGGTTGACCCCCTTTATGTGCCAGTCGGTCGCGAATGTGAGGACCGCCCCCGCTGCGATCAGGATGATGCATCCGCCCAGACTCATGGGTGTCGCCTCCTTGTAACCAACTCGGCTTCTCTCCGGCCCGGTCCGGGTACCCGGCGGCGTGCCGGGTATGCGGAACTAACCCTCCAGGAACGCCACCAGCGCGTTGGCCAGCAGGAACGGGTCGTCAGCGCCGCAGAGTTCGCGGGCGCTGTGCATCGAGAGGATGGCCACGCCGATGTCGACGGTCCTGATGCCGTGGCGGGCCGCGGTGATCGGGCCGATGGTGGTGCCGCAGGGCATCGAGTTGTTGGAGACGAAGGACTGGAAGGGGACGCCGGCCTTCGCGCAGGCGGCGGCGAAGACCGCACGGCCCGAACCGTCCGTGGCGTAGCGGTTGTTGACGTTCACCTTGAGGATGGGGCCGCCGTTGGCCCGCGGGTGGTGCGTCGGGTCGTGCCGCTCCGCGTAGTTGGGGTGGACGGCGTGGCCGGTGTCGGAGGAGAGACAGATCGTGCCCGCGAAGGCGCGCGCCCGGTCCTCGTACGAGCCGCCCCGCGCGAACACCGAGCGTTCGAGCACGCCGCCCAGCAGCGGACCGTCGGCGCCGGTGTCGCTCTGCGAGCCGTTCTCCTCGTGGTCGAAGGCCGCGAGGACGGGGATGTACGAAAGCCCCGAACCGGAACCCGAGCCGGAACCGGAATCCGAACCGGAGGGCGAGCCCGAACCGGAACCGGAAGGGGAGCCCTCGCCCGTCGCCGCCGCGATCAGCGCCGCCGTACCGGCGTGCAGGGACAGCAGGTTGTCCATGCGCGGTCCGGCCATCAGCTCCTTGTCGCGGCCCAGGTACGCGGGCCGCTCGACGGAGTGGGTCATCAGGTCCCAGCCGGTGACCTCACCCGCCGCCAGCCCCGACTCCTCCTCCAGGAAGGCGATCAGATCGCCCTCGCCGGGGTCGCCCAGACCCCAGACGGGCTGCAGATGACGCTGCTTGTCGAGCTTGAGGCCGTCGGTGGAGACGGAACGGTCGAGGTGCACGGCGAGCTGGGGCACGCGCAGCAGGGGCCGGTCGATGTTCACCAGACGCGAGGAGCCGTCCTTGAGCGTCAGCCGTCCCGCCAGCCCCAGGTCCCGGTCCAGCCAGGAGTTCAGCAGCGGGCCGCCGTAGATCTCCACGGCGACCTGGCGCCAGCCGTGCGCCCCGCTGTCCGGCTGCGGCTTCACCCGCAGATTGGGGGAGTCGGTGTGCGCGCCCACGATCCGGAACGGGGTGTGCGGCTCGGCGCCCTCGGGCACGTACCAGGCGACGATCGCGCCGCCGCGCAGCACGTACTTGCCGCCGCTCGTCCCCTCCCAGGCATCGGTCTCGGCGACCTGACGGAATCCGGCCTTCTCCAGGCGCTCGGCGGCGTTCGCCACGGCGTGGTACGGCGTCGGGCTTGCCGCCAGAAAGGTCATGAGGTCGTCGGTGTGGCCGCGGTCGAAGCGGGCGCTTGTGCTCATGGGTTCACCTTAACGACGCCCGAGGGCCCGCTCCCGGCGATGGGGACGGCCCCTCGTAAGGGGGATGTGAAGGACGGACATCCGACTGGAGGGGCAGGTTCCGGTTCGCTCCCCGCGCCCGTGGTCTTCGAATCCATGCGGGAAATCCGTGCGAATCCATGCGGGAAATCGTGCGGGGCCATGCGGGAAATTCGTGCGGGCCCATGGGGGAAATCCATGCGAGGAGCGGGCTGCCGCGAGCCCCCTGTGGCGGCATACGACGGCGGCCCGCCCCCGGAGAATCGCTCCGGGAACGGGCCGCCGACGGCGATGCCGTCAGACCACGAGGATCAGAACCAGACCACGAGGATCAGAACGCCGCCTCGTCCAGCTCCATCAGGTCCAGGTCCACGCCCTCGGCGAGCTTGCGGGCGCCGGTGACGCCCGGCAGGACGTTGGCGGCGAAGAACTTCGCCGCGGCGATCTTGCCGGTGTAGAAGGGCTTGTCCTTCGCCGTCGCCGTCTCCAGCTTCTCGGTGGCCACTGCGGCACCGCGCAGCAGCAGGTAGCCGACGACCACGTCGCCGGAGGCCAGCAGCAGGCGGGTGGTGTTGAGGCCGACCTTGTAGATGTTCTTGACGTCCTGCTCGGTGGCCGCCAGGTCCGTGAGCATGAGGCCGACGATGGCCTCCAGCTCGACGGCCGCCTTGGCGAGCTGCTCGCGGGCCGCGGACAGGTCCTCGCCGCCCGTGCCGAGCGCCAGGAACTTCTTGATGTCCTCGGCGAGGGAGTTCAGCGCCGCGCCCTGGTTGCGGACGATCTTCCGGAAGAAGAAGTCCTGGCCCTGGATCGCGGTCGTGCCCTCGTACAGGGTGTCGATCTTGGCGTCGCGGATGTACTGCTCGATCGGGTACTCCTGCAGGAAGCCGGAGCCGCCGAAGGTCTGCAGCGACTGGGCGAGCTGCTCGTAGCCCTTCTCGGAGCCGTAGCCCTTCACGATCGGCAGGAGCAGGTCGTTGAGGGCCTCCAGGGCGGCGGTGTCCTCGCCGGCGGCCTCCTTGACCTGGATGTCGTCCTGGATCGCCGCGGTGTGCAGCACCAGGGCGCGCATGCCCTCGGCGTAGGCCTTCTGCGTCATCAGCGAGCGGCGCACGTCCGGGTGGTGCGTGATGGTGACCTTGGGCGCGGTCTTGTCCATGAAGTTCGCGAGGTCCGGGCCCTGGACGCGCTCCTTGGCGTACTCCAGCGCGTTCAGGTAGCCGGTCGAGAGCGTGGAGATCGCCTTCGTGCCGACCATCATGCGGGCGAACTCGATGATCCGGAACATCTGGCGGATGCCGTCGTGCTTGTCGCCGATCAGCCAGCCCTTGGCGGGGTGGCGGTCGCCGAAGGTCATCTCGCAGGTGTTGGACGCCTTGAGGCCCATCTTGTGCTCGACGTTCGTCGCGTACGCGCCGTTGCGCGCGCCCAGCTCGCCGGTCTCGAAGTCGAACTCGTACTTCGGGACGAGGAAGAGGGACAGGCCCTTGGTGCCGGGGCCGGCGCCCTCGGGACGGGCGAGCACGTAGTGGAGGATGTTCTCCGACATGTCGTGCTCACCGGACGTGATGAAGCGCTTCACGCCCTCGATGTGCCAGGAGCCGTCCTCCTGCTGGACGGCCTTCGTGCGGCCGGCGCCGACGTCCGAGCCGGCGTCCGGCTCGGTGAGCACCATGGTGGAGCCCCACTGCTTGTCGACGGCGATCTTCGCGATGTGCTTCTGGACCTCGGTGCCCTCCTCGAAGAGGATGCCCGCGAAGGCGGGGCCGGAGGAGTACATCCAGACCGCCGGGTTGGCGCCGAGCACCAGCTCCGCGTACGCCCAGATCAGGGAGCGGGGCGAGGTGGTGCCGCCGAGCTCCTCGGGCAGGCCCAGACGCCAGTACTCGGAGTCCATGAAGGCCTTGTACGACTTCTTGAAGGATGCCGGTACGGGAGCCGTGTTGGTCTCCGGGTCGAAGACCGGCGGGTTGCGGTCGGCGTCCGCGAAGGAGTCCGCCAGCTCGTTCTCCGAGAGACGGGCCAGCTCGTCGAGGACGCTCTTGGCGGTGTCGACGTCCATCTCCGCGAACGGTCCGGTGCCGTACAGCTTGTCGCGCCCGAGCACCTCGAAGAGGTTGAACTCGATGTCGCGGAGATTCGACTTGTAGTGCCCCATGGCGACGGCTCCGTAAGGGATCGGGGAGGTGGAGGTACTCGCAGCCTCGTTACACGTACTGGCAAGTAGCTACGATGATGCTACCCGTCGGTAATAAGAATCAACCCCTGATGGCCCATATGTGGCCGACTACTCTTTGACCCATGTACGGCTACGACCAGAATGCGGGCGCCCAGCAGCAGTACGCCCCGCCGCAGCAGCAGATGCCCGGCGGCTACGGCCAGCAGCCGCCGCTCTACCCCGAGCCGTCCCCGCCCTCGCTGGCGGACGCGGTCCGGGCGTTCACCACGGGATCGATGTCCGCGGAGGACTTCCAGCAGGTCTTCGCGACGTCGAAGGTCTACTGCCCGCGCGGCGACAACCCCGGATTCCTGGCGCTGCACAACACCCAGCAGCCGGTCATCCCGATGTTCACCTCGCTCAAGGAGCTGCGCCGGTACGCCGGCAAGGAGTCCAAGTACTTCGTGATCACCGGCGCCGAGGTGATCGACCTGCTCCCCACCGGCTACGGCTTCGTCCTCGACATGGAGGGGGAGCACCGCATGGTCTTCGACGCGAAGGCCGTGGAGCAGATGGTGGACTTCGCCATGCGCCGTATGTACGGGTAGCGCCCGCCGCGGGGAGCGCCCACCACGGTGGCGACCACCCCCCTACGACAGTCCGGACGCCCGGAGGGAATGCCCTCCGGGCGTCCGTCGTTGTGGGTGGCAGAAAGTTCAACAATCAACTAAACTCGAAGCACAAGGAGGTACCGACATGCCTGCAGTGACCGTCGAGAACCCGCTGACCCTTCCCCGTGTGGTCGCGCCGGCCGACGCCGTGGACCGTCCCGTGCTCACCGTGACGACCGCGCCCAGCGGCTTCGAGGGCGAGGGATTCCCGGTCCGCCGTGCGTTCGCCGGGATCAACTACCGCCACCTCGACCCGTTCATCATGATGGACCAGATGGGCGAGGTGGAGTACGCGCCGGGCGAGCCCAAGGGCACCCCCTGGCACCCCCACCGCGGCTTCGAGACCGTGACGTACATCATCGACGGCGTCTTCGACCACCAGGACTCCAACGGTGGTGGCGGCACCATCACCAACGGCGACACCCAGTGGATGACCGCGGGCGCCGGCCTCCTGCACATCGAGGCCCCGCCGGAGTCGCTCGTCATGTCCGGCGGTCTCTTCCACGGCCTCCAGCTGTGGGTGAACCTCCCGGCCAAGGACAAGATGATGGCCCCCCGGTACCAGGACATCCGCGGCGGCTCGGTCCAGCTGCTGAGCACCCCCGACGGCGGCGCGCTGCTGCGCGTCATCGCCGGTGAGCTCGACGGCCACCAGGGTCCCGGCATCACGCACACGCCGATCACCATGGTCCACGCGACCCTGGCGCCCGGCGCCGAGATGACCCTCCCGTGGCGCGAGGACTTCAACGGTCTCGCGTACGTCCTCGCCGGACGCGGCAGCGTCGGTACGGGCCGTCGACCGGTCCACACCGGCCAGACCGCCGTCTTCGGCGCGGGCGGCTCGCTGACCGTCCGCGCGGACGAGAAGCAGGACGCGAACACGCCGGACCTCGAGGTCGTCCTGCTCGGCGGACAGCCGATCCGCGAGCCCATGGCCCACTACGGCCCCTTCGTGATGAACACCCGCGAGGAGCTGCAGCAGGCCTTCGAGGACTTCCAGAAGGGCCGTCTGGGCACCGTTCCGGCGGTGCACGGAATGTCCGAGGGCGGGATGTAATCCCTGCCCGGGCCCCTTCCGGCCCTCTTCCGCACGACCACGAAAGGCCCCGTCCGTACCCCGGACGGGGCCTTTCGCCCGTCGGGCGGGGCCTTTCGCGCTGATGTCGTGTCACCCGGCCGGGCCGTCCCGGCGGGACGGCCCGGCCCTCGCGTGGTCGGGTGGAAGCGTGCAGCTACTCCCCGAGGGCGCCCGGCGGCTGGCCGCCTGGTGCGCCGTGATCCTGCTCGTCGCCGGTGTGGCGTGGGTCGGGATCCGGCTGTGCGGGGAGTTCCGTACGGCGATCGTGCCCGTGCTGCTCGCGCTCCTCGGCACCGCGCTGCTCGGGCCGATGTACCGGCGGCTGGTGAACGTCGGGGTCAACCGGTCGCTGGCAGCGGGGCTCACCTGTGTCGCGGTGGTCGTGGTCGTCGGCGGCGCCGTCTACATCGTGGTCGCCGCGCTCATCGACACCGGGGACCAGATCATCGCCTCCCTCAGGCTGGCCGCGCGGTCCGTCGCCCAGCACTTCGGTGCGGCGGGCACCTCCCTCGACGACCTCGCCGCCAACGCCAAGGACCTGCTGACCAAGTTCGGCGGGACGGCCGCGTCCAACGTGATCAGTGGCGTGAGCGTGGTGGGTGAGTCGATCGCCATGGCCGTACTGGCCCTGCTGCTCGTCTTCTTCTTCCTCCGCGACTCCCATCGCACCGCCGGGCTGCTGCGTTCGCTGGCGCCGCGCGGCACCGCGGACACGGTGGAGGCCATGGCCCGCCGCGCCTTCGACGCCGTCCAGGGCTTCATGCGCGGGACCACGGTGATCGCCCTGATCGACGCCCTGTGCATCACGATCGGCCTGCTGATCCTGCGCGTCCCGGGCGCGGTCGGGCTCGGTGCGCTGGTCTTCGTGGGGGCGTTCATCCCCTACCTCGGCGCCTTCCTCTCCGGCGCGGTGGCCGTGCTGGTCGCGCTCGCCGACCGGGGGTTCGTGATCGCGCTGTGGGCGCTCGGGGTCGTGCTCGCCGTGCAGGTCCTCGAAGGGCATGTGCTGCAGCCGATGATCCAGAGCCGGACCGTGCAGATGCATCCGGCGGTGGTGATGCTCGCGATCACGGCGGGCGCGTCCGTCGCGGGCATCCTGGGCATGCTGCTCGCCGTGCCGCTGACGGCCGCCGGGTTCGGGGTCCTCGCGGAGCTACGGACCCACTACGAGTCGGCGTCCCCGTCTCCACCGGCGTCCCCGTCTCCACCGGTCTCCCCGTCCCCACCGGCGTCCCCGTCCCCACCGGACGCCTCGTAGAACTCGAACCAGATGCTCTTGCCCTCGCCCCGTGGGTCGACGCCCCAGGCGTCGGCGAGGAATTCCACGAGCATCAGCCCGCGTCCGGAGGACGCCAGTTCGCCCGGGTGGCGGCGGTGCGGCAGGTCATCGCTGGCGTCGGTGACCTCCACCCGCATCCGGCGGTCGTCCGCACCGCCGGTCACCTCGGCGACGAGCAGCGCGTCGGCGTCGGTGTGGACGAGGACGTTGGTCAGCATCTCGGAGACGAGCAGGACCGCCGAGTCGCGCTGGTCGTCGCAGGCCCAGTCGTGCAGCATCTCGCGCAGCTGCTGGCGGGCCCCGGAGATCCGCTCGGGCTCGGCCTGCGCCACGGTCAGCGCGGTGCGCCGCACCGAGGGCGGGAGCGGGGCCTCGACCGTGTCGCCGCCCCCCTTGCCCTGCCGGCTCAGCAGCAGCACGGCTATGTCGTCCTCGCGCCGGTCGGCCAGCGGCCCCGGGGTGTGGTGCGAGGAGGGCCCGTGCACGCCCTGGACCAGCGCGTCGGCGAGCTCCTCCATGTCGCCGTCGTGGGACTCCAGGATGTGGCGGATACGGCGCCATCCGGTGTCGAGGTCGTGGCCGCCGGTCTCGATCAGCCCGTCGGTGCAGATCAGCATGGTCTCGCCGGGTTCCAGGGCGAGCCGGGTCGTGGGGTAGTCGGCGTCCGGGTCGATGCCGAGCGGCAGTCCGCCCGCCGTGGGCCGTATCAGCACCGTGCCGTCCGCCATGCGTATCGCGGGGTCCGGGTGGCCCGCACGGGCGAAGTCCAGGATGCCGGTCGCCGGGTCCACCTCGACGTACAGGCAGGTCGCGAAGCGCGGGTCCGAGGTGTTGCCGCCGGTCTCGCCGGTGGAGCCGTACGTCACGGAGTCCGTGATCCCGCACAGAAACCGTGAGGCCCGGGAGAGGACCGCGTCGGGCCGGTGGCCCTCGGAGGCGTACGCGCGCAGGGCGATACGGAGCTGGCCCATCAGCCCGGCGGCGCGCACGTCGTGGCCCTGGACGTCCCCGATGACCAGGGCGAAGCGGCCGCTCGGCAGCGGGATCACGTCGTACCAGTCGCCGCCGACCTGGAGGCCGCCGCCGGTGGGGACATAGCGTGCGGCGACCCCCATGCCCGGCATCTGCGGGCCGAGGGTGGGCATCATCGAGCGCTGCAGGCCGTCGGTGAGCTCCCGCTCCGTCTCGGCGGCCACGGCCCGGGAGAGGGCCTGCGCGAGCATCCGGGCCACGGTCGTCAGCACGGAACGCTCGTCGGGCGTGAAGCTGACGGGGTAGGTGAAGGCCGCCATCCACGCGCCCATCGTGCGCCCGGCGACGGTCAGCGGCAGAAAGGCCCAGGACTCCCGCCCGAAGTGTTCGGCGAGCGGCCAGGAGACCGGATAGCGCTCCTTGTAGTCCTTCGGCGAGGAGAGATAGACGGCGCGGCCCGTGCGGACGACCTCCGCGGCCGGGTAGTCGGTGGCCAGGGACATATGGGTGAAGGGTCCCTCGTCCCCCGGCTTCTGCCCGTGGTGGCCGACGACGGTGAGCCGGTCCCCGTCCACGCCGAAGACGGCCAGCCCGTCCGGTGTGAACCCCGGCATCGACAGGCCCGCCGCGACCCGTAGTACCTCCGCCGTGGACCGCGCCTCGGCCAGCGCCCGCCCCGCGTCCAGCAGGAACGCCTCGCGCGAGCGGCGCCAGTCGCCGGTGAGCGGGGTGCGCGCGGCGGTGGCTCCCGAGGTCTCGGTGACCTCCTGGAGGGTGCCGAACAGCACGAACTCCCTGGTCTCGGGGTCGACAGTCGGCTTGGAGCGGCTGCGCACGGTACGGATCACCCGCCCGTGCTCGTCCATGATCCGCAGCCGGACCTCGGCGAGCGTGTCCTCGGCGATGGCGAGCTGTACGACGCTGACGACCTCGTTCCAGTCGGCCGGGTGGAACCGGGACCGCATGGCCACCTCGGTGACCGTCGCCCTTTCCGCGGGCAACCCGAGGAGCCGGGCGGCCTCGGCGTCGATGGTGACCTGCCCGTGTGCGTTGTCCCAGCGCCACACGCCGGTCGCAAGGGCGGCCAGTACGTCCCCTACGGCGGGCAGGGGCTCACCAGTGCGCATTGACCCACTGTATGAAGAGGTGATCGGAAGGTGCCACCGAGAGTATTCGGGGCGGTGATCTTTGGGCGGCCGGTACCCTTGGGGGATCCGGGCGTCGGCCCGGAAGTTTCACGTGAAACAGACCCAAGCTCATGTGAATCAGACCCCGATCCGCGAAGACTGGATGAACGACGATGCATCGGTACAGGTCCCACACCTGCGGCGAGCTCCGCGCCTCTGACGTCGGCAGCGACGTCCGGCTGAGCGGCTGGCTGCACAATCGCCGAGACCTGGGTGGCATCCTCTTCATCGATCTGCGCGACCACTACGGCATCACGCAGCTCGTCGCCCGCCCCGGCACGCCCGCCTACGAGGCCCTCGACAAGGTCTCCAAGGAGTCGACGGTCCGCGTCGACGGCAAGGTCGTCTCGCGTGGCGCGGAGAACGTCAACCCGGACCTGCCCACCGGCGAGATCGAGGTCGAGGTGAGCGAGGTCGAGCTGCTCGGCGCCGCCGCCCCGCTGCCGTTCACGATCAACGCCGAGGACGGCGTCAACGAGGAGCGGCGCCTGGAGTACCGCTTCCTCGACCTGCGCCGCGAGCGCATGCACCGCAACATCCTGCTGCGTACGGCCGTGATCTCCGCGATCCGTCACAAGATGACGGCGCTGGGCTTCAACGAGATGGCGACCCCGATCCTCAGCGCCACCTCCCCCGAGGGCGCGCGCGACTTCGTGGTCCCCTCCCGTCTGAACCCGGGCAAGTTCTACGCCCTGCCGCAGGCGCCGCAGCAGTTCAAGCAGCTGCTGATGATCTCCGGCTTCGACCGCTACTTCCAGATCGCGCCCTGTTTCCGCGACGAGGACGCGCGCGCGGACCGCTCGCCGGGCGAGTTCTACCAGCTCGACGTGGAGATGTCCTTCGTCGAGCAGGAGGACGTCTTCCAGCCCATCGAGAAGCTGATGACGGAGCTGTTCGAGGAGTTCGGCGGTGGCCGTCACGTCACCTCCCCCTTCCCGCGCATCCCGTTCCGCGAGGCGATGCTGAAGTACGGCTCCGACAAGCCGGACCTGCGCGCCCAGCTGGAGCTGGTCGACATCACCGACATCTTCGAGGGCTCGGAGTTCAAGGCCTTCGCCGGCAAGCACGTACGCGCCCTGCCGGTGCCGGACGTCGCCGGTCAGACCCGCAAGTTCTTCGACGGCCTCGGCGACTACGCGGTCGAGCAGGGTGCGAAGGGCCTGGCCTGGGTCCGGGTGGGTGAGGACGGCTCGCTGACGGGCCCGATCGCCAAGTTCCTCACCGAGGACAACGTCGCCGAGCTGACCAAGCGCCTCTCCCTGGCCCCCGGCCACGCGGTGTTCTTCGGCGCGGGCGAGTTCGACGAGGTCTCGAAGATCATGGGCGCGGTGCGGGTCGAGGCCGCGAAGCGCTCGGGCAACTTCGAGGAGAACGTCTTCCGGTTCTGCTGGATCGTCGACTTCCCGATGTACGAGAAGGACGAGGACACCGGGAAGATCGACTTCTCGCACAACCCGTTCTCGATGCCGCAGGGCGGCCTGGAGGCCCTGGAGTCCCAGGACCCGCTGGACATCCTGGGCTGGCAGTACGACATCGTCTGCAACGGCGTCGAGCTGTCCTCCGGCGCGATCCGCAACCACGAGCCCGAGATCATGCTCAAGGCCTTCGAGATCGCGGGCTACGACCGTGACACCGTCGAGGAGCAGTTCGCCGGCATGCTGCGTGCCTTCCGCTTCGGCGCCCCGCCGCACGGCGGTATCGCCCCGGGCGTCGACCGCATCGTCATGCTCCTCGCGGACGAGCCGAACATCCGCGAGACGATCGCGTTCCCGCTCAACGGCAACGCGCAGGACCTGATGATGGGCGCGCCGACGGAGCTGGACGAGACGCGGCTGCGCGAGCTGCACCTCTCGGTGCGCAAGCCGCAGCCGAAGTAGTCCTCGCAGGGTAATTCCAGGTACCCGTCCCTGCCTCAGTGGCTCGGAACCGCCGCCGGTTCCGAGCCACTTTTGCGTGTCCACGCAAAACCACAGTCCGCACCCATGTTGCTGACAGGCGGCGTCCCTAGCGTCCGTGCACATGACTGAGAAACAAGAACCGGCGCACAAGCGGAACATGACACGACGCAAAGTCGTCGTCGCAGGTGGCGTGGCTGTCGCGGCCGTGGGCGCGGGCGGCGGACTCGCCGTGAACGCGTTCGCGGGCGAAACCACGACGGACGCCTCTGCCTCCTCTTCCGCCACGGCGTCGGAGACGTGCTACACCCTCACCTCGGAGACCACCGAGGGCCCTTACTACATCGACGCGGACAAGATCCGTCAGAACATCACCGAGGGCAAGGAGGGCATTCCGATGACCCTCGAACTCAAAGTGATCGACGCTGACACCTGTAAGCCCGTGAAGAACGCCGCGGTCGACATCTGGCACTGCACCGCGCTGGGCATCTACTCCGGCTACGAGGCGATGGGCAGCGGCGGTGGCGGCGGCGGTGGCGGCGGGACCCCGCCCTCCGGCGCCCCGACCGACGCCCCCTCCGGCACGCCCACGGGTGAGCCCCCGTCCGGCGGGCCCTCCGGCGGCACGGGTGGCGGCCACTCGGAGCCGACCGACGACGAGCGCTACCTCCGGGGCACCTGGAAGACGGACAAGCGCGGTTATGTCACCTTCAAGACGATCTTCCCGGGCTGGTACCAGGGCCGCGCCGTGCACATCCACACGAAGGTGCATGTGGACGGCACCTGGACCGACGCGGGCTACGAGGGCGGGCACACCTGCCACACGGGCCAGTTCTTCTTCGACGAGAAGTCGGTGCTGGCGTCGGCGGAGGTCTCCCCGTACTCCACCAACACCGCCACGCGCACCACGCTCACCGAGGACACGATCTACCCCCAGAACGGCCACACGGGCGGCCTCCTCTACCTCAAGTACGACAAGAAGAACATCGCGAAGGGAGTTCGCGCGCACCTGACGATGGGCGTGGCCCCGGACGAGACGCACGACAGCACGGACACGCAGCCGAGCACGTCGGCGTCGCCCTCGGCGAGCTGACCCGTCAGCTCGCTCGACCCGGGCCCGGAACTCCACTGGTTCCGGGCCCTTCGGGCCGTCGGCGCGGGAGGAGCGGGTCAGCCGAGCTTGAGCAGCAGTTCGGTGAGCTCGACCGGCATGGTGACCATGCAGTCGTGGCCGGTCGCCAGTTCCCACACCTGCGCCGGGGTGCCGTTGGGCTGTGTCGCGGGGACGGGCCGCCGGGCGAAGCCCTCCGGCTTGCCCACCGCGCAGTGGATGTGCGTCCGCGGGATCGTGTTCACGGCCGGGTTGTCCAGTCGGACCGGTTGCTGGAGGCAGCGCACCGGCTGATCGGACAGCATCGTGCGCAGCCAGGCGACATCCGCCGGGTCGGTGACCCCGAACAGACCCGAGGGCGGCGGCATCTCGGGCAGCGGCGGAACCCGCCAGCCGCTGTCGGACCGCACGGCGAGGTCGATCAGATCCTGGGTCAGCGGGAGGACGTCGGCCGCGCTCTCGCCGTCCTCGGGGACCATCGCGTCGAGGTAGACCAACCGCGCGATCCGGTCCGGGACCTGGTTGGCCGCGGACGAGATGACCAGCCCGGCGTAGCTGTGTCCCACGAGGACCACCTCGGTGAGGTCTTCCTCGACGATCAGATCGACGACGTCGTCGACGTGTGTGTCGAGCCCCACCTCGGGGCCGAGCAGATGCGACGTGTCGCCGTAGCCGGTCAGGGACGGCGCGAACACCCGGTGTCCGGCCGACGCCAGCAACGGGACCACCCGCTCCCAGCACTCTCCGCTGTGCCAGGCACCGTGTACCAGCAGATACGTTGACATGGTTTCGCTCCTTGCGCGCCGTCGATACCGGTGGTGAGGTCGACGGCGGTGTGGTCGGGCTCGGTCGTGTTGAAGGCTGCCGCCGGGGATGTGGCCGAGCCAGGGCCCCCGCGATCCTGGGGGTGACAGGACCAGGCACGCGCGCGACGGCCCGAATTACAGTGGGGAGATGACCGACGCCCCCAATCTGTTGGGCGATTACGTGCGCGCCCGCCGTGAGCTCGTCACTCCCGAACAGGTCGGCATCCCCGTCTCGGGGGTACGGCGGGTGCCGGGTCTGCGCAGGGAAGAGGTCGCGATGCTCGCCGGCATCAGTGCCGACTACTACCTGCGCCTGGAGCAGGGCCGGGACCGCAACCCCTCCGTGCAGGTCCTCGAGTCCCTCGCCCGCGTGCTGCGGCTGGACGACGCCGCGACGGCGTACCTGCTGCGCCTCGGCGCCGACAAACCCCGACGGCACCGACGCCGACGCCGGAGGGAGACCGTTCCTCCGGGCATCGCCAAGCTCGTCGCCACGCTCCCGCTGCCCGCACTGGTCGAGGGCCGCTACTTCGACGTCCTCGCCGCCAACGCCCTGGCGACCGCTCTGTCACCGCGCCTCGTGGCGGGAGCCAACCGGCTGCGGGCCCTGTTCCTCGACCCTGCCGAACAGGCCCTCCACCCGGACTGGGAGAGCGCGGCCGGGGGCATGGTCGCCGGCTTCCGCGAGTCCGTCGGCACGGACATCGACGATCCCCGATTCATCGAGCTCGTCGGCGAACTCTGCCTCGCCAGCCCCCGCTTCAGCCGGCTCTGGGCCCGCCACGACGTGGAGGCGTGCGAAGGCGCACCCAAGCACATCGACCACCCCCAGGTCGGTGGCCTGTGGTTGAACCGGGAGCGGCTGGGCATCGACGGAACGGCAGGCCAGACGCTTGTCATCTACCACCCGGACCCCGGCACCGACAGCGCCGAAAAACTCCTCCTGCTCGCCTCCGCCGCACAGACACCGGCTGTCTCCTGAACGACGTCCCGCTGGACAGGGCCTACAGGGTTCCGGCGTCGGGCCAGTGGGACCAGTGGGTGTTGGGCGGGAGGGTCGGGCGGTACCGGGCCGGATCCGAGGAGTTCAGCACCTCCGCTATCAGCCGGAAGGTCTCGTGCGTACTGGGCACGGTGTCCCAGAGGTCTTGCGGCTGGTGCCATGCGTCGAGCCGTAGCAGTACGGGCAGGTCGGCGGGGAGGTCGGCCCGCAGTTCCGTCCCGTCGGCCAGGAGAAGCTCCTTGTTCCCCTCGGCGAGCAGGCGGAACACGTCCTCCAGCGGGGTGCTCGCGGCGGCGTCCACGCGGAGTGCCGTTCCGCGGACGACCACGGGAACCCCTCCGACGTAGACCTCCGCGCCATCGGGATCGATCTCCTCCATGTTGTCCACCCGCTCCAGGAAGTCGCCGAACCCGGGCCCGCCGCGCGTCAGGCAGTTGCCGAAGCGGTGCATGACGTCGATGAGGTTGCCGCCGCGCGGGTTGTAGCCCAGTACCCCGGTGCGGGGAGGTTCACCGTCGACGCACAGGCGGTTCGGCGGGGGTGCACAGTGGCCGGGCGTGGGATGGGGAGAGGCGGGTGAGGTCACCGCGCGCCGTACCGGAACACCGCAAGCGCCGGAGGAAGCCATGGGAGTCGTGCTGGTCGCAGTGTTGCTGATCGTCGGAGCGGTGGCCGCGGTCGCCTACCAGCGACGGCTGTCGCAGCCGTACGGCGCGGTGTCCGACCTGGACGCGGAGGCGGGGGCCCACCGGTGGGTGGAGCGGCTCGGCGGGAGCCTGTCCACGCTCGACGCCCGGGGCAACGCGGCGGCGGCGCAGGCGCTGACCGACGCCGCCGAGCGCCACCGGGCCGCGCAGGGGCAGTTGGTCACGGCTCGCTCCGGCGCGCAGTACGCGATGGCCTCGCAGACGGCCCTGGAGGGCCTGCACTACATCCGCGCCGCCCGCACCTCGCTGGGCCTCGACCCCGGCCCCACCCTCCCCGACCTGGGCCCCGGCGCGATCACCGCCCGGGACGGCCGCGTCACGATCGACGGCCGGACCTACGCGGCCTCGCCCCGCCCCGGTGACGCGACGCCCTACTACTACCCCGGCGGGGTCGTGGGCGGCCGACAGATGCCGGGCGGTTGGTACAGCGCCCCCTGGTGGAAGACGGCCCTCGTCGCCGGCGCGGCCGGAGCCGGCGGAGTGATCCTGGCCGACGCCCTCCTCGACGGCCTCCGCCGCCCGCACGGGGGCGGCCCGATGTTCTGAAGCTCGGGCTTCAGGTCTCTGAAACAAAAGACCGGCAACCTTTCCGGTCTCCGCGGTCACTGATGAGTCAGAAACACCGTGCTCCACAACCACGTAAGGACTCATCCGTGGCATCCCCCTCGCACCGCAGGTCCCTCCGCAAGCGTCGTGTCGTCATTGTTTCCGCCGCCGCCGTCACGGCCGCGGGTCTCGGCGCCGTCGCGTTCGTGATGAACGCGAACGCGGGTACGGTCGACCTCGCGCACCAGGTGCTGCCCGCCAAGGACGGCTGGGCGGCATCCGGGTCCGGGACGACCGGCGGCTCGCAGGCCGACTCCTCGCACGTCTACACCGTCAGCACCCGTGCCCAGCTGGTGAAGGCACTGGGCAAGGCGGACAACTCCACGCCGAAGATCATTCAGGTCAAGGGTGTCATCGACGCCAACACCGACGACTCGGGCAGGAAGCTGAGCTGCGCCGACTACTCCGCCGGCACGGGGTATGCGGCGGCCGCCTATCTGAAGGCCTACGACCCGGCCACGTACGGCACCTCCAAGCTGCCCTCCGGCACGCAGGAGAAGGCCCGCGACGCCGCGCAGCAGAAGCAGGCGAAGAACATCGTCTTCAAGGTGCCCGCGAACACCACCATCGTGGGCGTGCCGGGCACCAAGGCCGGGATCACCGGTGGCAGTCTGCAGGTGCAGAGCGTCGACAACGTCATCATCCGCAATCTGACCTTCTCCGCCACCGAGGACTGCTTCCCGCAGTGGGACCCGACCGACGGCGACAGCGGTAACTGGAACTCCCAGTACGACGCCGTCACCCTGCGCGGCGCGACGCACGTGTGGGCCGACCACAACACCTTCACCGACGCGTCGCACTTCGACAGCGCCAACCCGAAGCACTACGGCCGCGAGTACCAGATCCACGACGGTGACCTCGACATCACCAAGGGCTCGGACCTGGTGACCGTCGAACGCAACCAGTTCACCAACCACGACAAGACCATGCTGATCGGCAGCAGCGACACCGACAGCGTCGGCAAGCTGCGCGTCTCCATCCACCACAACGTGTGGAAGGGGATCGTTCAGAGGGCTCCCCTGACCCGGATCGGGCAGGTGCACATCTACAACAACTACTTCGACACCACGACCGTCAACGGGTACGCGCCCCTCTACAGCATCAACTCCCGTGCCAAGGCCCAGGCCGTCGCCGAGGACAACTACTGGAAGGTCCCGACGGGCGGGAAGATCTCCAAGCTGCTCAGCGGCGACGGCACCGGCTCGATCGCCGGCGGCGGCAACCTCGTCAACGGCACCTCGACCGACCTCGTCGCCGCGTACAACGCCGCGAACTCGAAGAAGCTGAAGACGACGGTGAACTGGACGCCGACCCTGAACGCCGGGATCCAGTCCTCCGCGAAGAACCTGCCGACCGAGCTGGCCACCACCACCGGTGCGGTTCTGGCCAACTAGGTCAGGACACGGAAAGGGCGGGGAAGGGGGCCGCCGCGCGGCTCAGGTGTCGTACTGGCCGTTCCACGGCTCGGCGAACGCGAGACGGTCCGGGTAGAGCTCGGCCCAGGCCTCCTCCTCGTCCTCCCTGATCACCAGGCCGAACAGGACGCCTTCGACGGTGCGTTGGAAGGGGCGGATCGCGATGTTCGTGTAGGAGCGGCGGGGCAGGCTCCGCAGGAGTTTCGCCAGATGGGCCCTGGCCCGGGAGAGCACCGAGTCCGGTCCGTCCGGCGCCAGTTGCTGTTCGGCCCAGGTGCCCGCGCACCAGATCTCCGAGTCGCGGTAGCGGCCCTCGGCGTCGAAGGTGTGCAGCACCGTGTAGAGGCGTTTGTGCTGTTCCCAGCCATCGTCGGGACGGTAGCCCTCGGGGAAGGCATAGGTGATCGACGCCAGGAACTGCCCGTCCGCGTAGCGACCGATGCTCTCGGTGCGGGACTTCGGCTCGTAGGCGATCGGGATGACCGGAGGGACTGCCATGGCGAAACCATACGGGTGGTCAAGAGCATGTCACCAGCGGGGTCGGTTTCCGGCCGAGGAGTGAGACGGAGGACGGGAAAAGAGAGGGGCCCGGCACCGCTTCGGTGCCGGGCCCCTCGCTACGCCGTCACTACTCCGGTGCGCCGCCGAAGCGCTCCTTGTACGACTCCAGGTCCTCGTCCGTGATCTTGGCGAACAGGACCGGGGGAACCGTGAAGGGGGTGCCCGCGGGGACGGAGGACAGGGACCTCGCCTCGTCCGCCGAAACCCACGCCGCCGTGTCGTCCGGCAGTGCGAACGCCGAGCGCATCGCGCGGGAGGACGCGGGGATGAAGGGCTCCGAGACCACCGAGTAGAGGTGGATCAGGTTCATCGCCGTGCGCAGGGTCAGGGCCGCGCCGTCCGGGTCGGTCTTGATCTCCAGCCAGGGGGCCTTCTCCTCCAGGTAGGAGTTGCCCGCCGACCACAGGGCGCGCAGCGCCGCCGCGGCCTTGCGGAACTGGAGGGCCTCCATCTGGGTCTCGTACTCGGCCAGCAGGCCCGCGATCTCCTCGCCGAGCTTCGCCTCCGCCTCGCCCGCCGCGGAACCCGCCGGGACCTCCTCGCCGAAGCGCTTCTTGGAGAAGGACAGGACGCGGTTGACGAAGTTGCCGAGGGTGTCGGCCAGGTCCTTGTTCACCGTGGCGGTGAAGTGCTCCCAGGTGAAGGACGAGTCGTCCGACTCGGGGGCGTTGGCGATCAGGAAGTAGCGCCAGTAGTCCGCGGGCAGGATGTCCAGCGCGTGGTCGGTGAAGACACCGCGCTTCTGGGACGTGGAGAACTTCCCGCCGTAGTACGTCAGCCAGTTGAAGGCCTTGACGTAGTCGACCTTCTTCCACGGCTCGCGCACGCCCAGCTCGGTGGCCGGGAACATGACGGTGTGGAAGGGGACGTTGTCCTTCGCCATGAACTCCGTGTAGCGGACCGGGTTCTCGCCGGAGTCCGCCTCGTACCACCAGGACTTCCAGTCGCGGTTCTCCGCGTCTGTGTCTCGCGCGGCGTCCGCCCACTCCTTCGTCGCCCCGATGTACTCGATCGGCGCGTCGAACCAGACGTAGAAGACCTTGCCCTCCGCCGCCAGCTCCGGCCAGGTGTCGGCCGGGACCGGGACGCCCCAGTCCAGGTCACGGGTGATCGCCCGGTCGTGCAGGCCCTCCGTCAGCCACTTGCGGGCGATGGAGGAGGCGAGCTGCGGCCACTCGTGCTCGTGGCGCGCCACCCACTCCGAGACCTCGCTCTGGAGCTTCGACTGGAGGAGGAAGAGGTGCTTGGTCTCGCGGACCTCCAGGTCCGTCGAGCCGGAGATCGCGCTGCGCGGGTTGATCAGGTCGGTCGGGTCCAGCACGCGGGTGCAGTTCTCGCACTGGTCGCCGCGGGCCTTGTCGTAGCCGCAGTGGGGGCAGGTGCCCTCCACATAGCGGTCCGGGAGGAAGCGGCCGTCCGCCGGGGAGTACACCTGGCGGATCGCGCGCTCCTCGATGAAGCCGTTCTCGTTCAGGCGGCGCGCGAAGTGCTGGGTGATCTCGCGGTTCTGCGGGCTGGAGCTGCGGCCGAAGTAGTCGAAGGCCAGCTCGAAGCCGTCGTACACCGCCTTCTGCGCGTCGTGCGCCTGTGCGCAGAACTCGTCGACCGGCAGACCCTGCTCCTTGGCCGCCAGCTCGGCCGGGGTGCCGTGCTCGTCCGTCGCGCAGATGTAGAGGACGTCGTGGCCGCGCTGGCGGAGGTACCGGGAGTACACGTCCGCCGGGAGCATGGACCCCACCATGTTGCCCAGGTGCTTGATCCCGTTGATGTACGGAAGGGCGCTGGTGATGAGGTGTCGAGCCATCGCGGCTGCTCCCAAGTCGTTACGTGTCGTTACGTGGGGTGACGATCGTCGGTGCTGGTCGTACCGTCGGTCGTCTTGCGAACCTTGAAATCGTAGCCGACATGGGTGGGCCGCCCGTTTCCCTTTTCAAGGGGTGGGAAACGGGCGGCCTCGGATTGTTCTTGTCGGACCTACGGGCTGCTACGGGCGCCAGTTCTCCAGTACGCCCTCGTAGACCTCCGCGTCGGTCAGTTCGCGCGGGGTCGGGCCCGCGTGGAAGAAGGCCGTGTTGTCGGTCTTCAGCTTGCGGAGGTAGTCGAAGGCCTTGTTGTCGTGCTCACCGAACGCGACGAACGAGAAGAACACGGTCGGGTGGTCCTTCGCCGCGTCCGTGAGGGACTGGGTGGCGGGGGTCTTGGCGTCCGGGGCGCCGTCCGTCTGGAAGATCACCAGGGCCGGGTCGGTGGTGCCGGACTTCTGGTGGTGCGTGACGACTTCTTCCACCGCGATGTGGTAGCTCGTACGGCCCATGCGGCCGAGGCCGGCGTGGAGGTCGTCGATCTTGTTCTCGTGCTCGGGGAGGGTGAGCTCGCCGGTGCCGTCCAGTTCGGTGGAGAAGAAGACGACCTGGACCTTGGCCTCGGGGTCGAGGTGGGCGGCGAGGGCGAGGGCCTGCTCGCCGAGTGCCTGGGCGGAGCCGTCCTTGTAGTACGCGCGCATGGACGCGGAGCGGTCGAGGACGAGGTAGACCTTGGCCCGGGTGCCGGTGAGGTCCCTCTTCGCGAGGGCCGTTCCTGCTTGTTCGTAGGCGGTGGCGAGGTCGGGGGCGTGGGTCTTGACCTGGGTGAGGCGGGTGGCGGGGGTGGCGGTCGTTCCGGCCTCGGCTTCGCCTTCGGCCGCGTCTTCTTCCCCGCCCGCAGCACCCGTGACGCTCTCGTCGTCGGCTGTGGGTGGCCCCGCCGGGGGCTGATCGCCGTCGGCGGCGACGGGCTCGTCCACCGAGTCGAGCACCGGCTCGTCCGTCGACACGTCCACGGAGTCGGCCGTCGGCTCGTCGGCCGAGGCTGCGACCGGTTCGCTGACCGGTTCGGTGACCGCTTCCGCGACCGGTTCGGTGACCGGTTCCGCGACCGGTTCGGCGGGGGTGATCTCGGTGGTGACCGGGGCGGGGGTTTCCTCGGCGACCGGCTCCGAGGGCTCTGCCGCGGCGGGCTCGGGAGCCTCTTCGGCCACGGGCTCGGAGGCCTCCGCGGCGACCGGTTCCGGGGTCTCCTCGGCGGCGGGCGCGGGGGCTTCTTCGGTGACGGGTTCCGGCTCGGGCTCGGAGACCTCCTCCGCCACGGGCTCGGGAACCTCCTCGGCCACGGGCTCGGGTTCCGGGGCGGACGCCTCGGGGGTTTCGGCGACCGGCTCCGATTCGACCACGGGCTCGGGCTCCGGCGCGGGCGCCTCCACCACGGCCTCGACCTCGGCCTCTGCCTCGACCTCAGGCTCGGCCGGAACCTCGACCTCGGCCTCGGCCGTGGTCACCGGCTCGGGATCCGGAGCCGGAGACGGAATCGAAGCGGAAGGAGAAGCGGAAGCGGCAGCCGGAGTCGGCTCCGTCTCGGCCTTCTCCTCCGTCTCCTCCGTCTCCTTTGTCTCCTTCGGCTCCTTCGTTTCCTCGGTCGTCTTCTCCTCCAGTACCGGCTCCGCCGGCTTGGGGACCGTGACGTTGTCGAAGGCCGCCGACACCAGCTCGTCCACCACGGACGGCTCCGACGAAGGTGCGGGGATCTTTGGCTCGGCCTCCTGAGCGGGAGCCGGCGTGGGCTCCGGCTCGGTGGCCGGGGCCGGGACCGTGGGGGCCGTAGCCTCCGTCGGCGAGGTCTCCGCGTCGGCGTCACGCCCCTGGCGTGAGCGGCCGAACGCGTTCCGCAGGAGAGTGAGAATGCCCATGTGCGCAACCCTTCGCATGAGTTGAAGCCGTCAATCCCTGGCCAGGACGGACACGTAAGGTTAGCGGCCGTCTTCGGCGATCTTGGGCAGGGTCGGGTACCGACAGGTAGCGGTGTCAAGAGCGTTATCAAGACCCCTGTGAGAGCGGGAGGTTCACACTCTGTTCACCCGGCCGCAGGGTGCTTGCACCCGCACCCCCCTAGCGTCACGCTCACACCAAGGGTTCGTATGGGGAGAGTAAAGTGCGCAGACTGCTGCCGTTGATCGGAACGCCCGGTTCACATCCCGGTGGGCGATCCGCCCTGACCTGTCGGTTCCGCTGTGGTGACGCATGCTTCCACGAGGTGCCCAACACCAGCGACAACGCGTACGTCGGTGATGTCATCGCCGGTGCGATCGGCCGCCGTTCGATGATGCGGGCCGCGGCCGTCGTCACGGTCGCCACGGCCACGGGTGCGGCGGTCGTCGGCACCGGCGCCCAGGACGCGCAGGCCGCTCAGGCGGTGGACGGGGGTGCCGCGGCCCGTACCGGACACCCGGTCGACAAGGCCGCGCGCGGGCTCCGGTTCAGCCCCGTCGCGCCGAACACCGCCGACGCCGTCACCGTCCCCGGTGGATATGGCCAGAATGTCGTCATCCGTTGGGGTGAGCCCATCCTGCGCGGTGCTCCCGCCTTCGACCCGGAGCACCAGACCGCCAAGGCCCAGGCCGGCCAGTTCGGTTACAACAACGACTTCCTCGCGCTCCTCCCGCTGCCCGGTGAGCGCGGTCGGCAGCTGCTCGTGGCGAACCACGAGTACACCGACGAGGTGCTGATGTTCCGCGGGTACGACCCCGCGAACCCCACCCGTGAGCAGGTCGAGGTGGCGTGGGCCGCCCACGGTCTGTCCGCCGTCGTGGTCGAGGAGGACCGCAGGACCGGCAGACTCACCGCCGTCACCCGGCACGCCCTCAACCGTCGTGTCACCGCCACCACCGAGTTCCGGCTCACCGGCCCCGCCGCCGGGTCCGACCTGCTCAAGACCTCCGCGGACCCGACCGGCCGCAAGGTGTTCGGCACGCTCAACAACTGCTCCGGCGGCACCACCCCCTGGGGCACCACGCTGCACGGCGAGGAGAACTTCAACCAGTACTTCGCCAACGCGAGCCGTGACACCGACAAGCGGTACGGGCTCGGTACGGGCGCGACCGAGCGCAAGTGGGAGCGGTTCGACAAGCGGTTCGACGTGGCGCAGGAGCCCAACGAGTCGCACCGCTTCGGATACGTCGTCGAGTTCGACCCGTACGACCCTTCCTCCACGCCCCGCAAGCGCACGGCGCTGGGCCGCTTCAAGCACGAGGCCGCGACCGTGCGGCTGACGGACGACGGGCGGCCCGTCGTCTACACCGGCGACGACGAGCGTTTCGACTACTTCTACAAGTTCGTCGGCAGCAAGCGGATGCGGCACGGTTCCTCGCGCTCCGTCCGGGAGCACAACCTCTCCCTCCTCGACGAGGGGACGCTCTACGTGGCCCGGCTGACCGGCGACTCCCCCGCCGCCGAGATCGACGGGAGCGGGAAGCTTCCGGCGGACGGGGAGTTCGACGGCAGCGGTGAGTGGATTCCGCTGGCCACCGCGACCGCCCACGGGGCCGTCTCGCACGTGGACGGGATGACGGCCGAGGAGGTCCTCGTCTTCACGCGGCTCGCCGGTGACAAGGTCGGCGCCACCAAGATGGACCGGCCCGAGGACATCCAGCCCTCCCCGCACACCGGCAAGGTCTATGTCGTTCTGACCAACAACACCAACCGCGGCAAGGCCGGGTCCGCGGGCGCCGACGAGGCCAATCCGCGCAACGCCAACAAGCACGGGCACATCCTGGAGCTCACCGAGCGCCGAGGCCGCGCCGAGGCGACCACCTTCGGCTGGTCGCTGTTCCTCGTCGCGGGCGACCCGGCCGACCCCGCGACCTATTTCGCGGGCTTCCCGAAGGACAGGGTCAGCCCGATCTCCTGCCCGGACAACGTGGCCTTCGACCCGCACGGCAACCTGTGGATCTCCACGGACGGCAACCAGCTCGGCTCGCACGACGGCCTGCTGGGCGTGGCGACGAAGGGCGAGCGGCGCGGTGAGCTGAAGCAGTTCCTGACGGTGCCGACCGGCGCGGAGACCTGCGGGCCGATCATCCAGGACCGGCGGGTACTCGTCGCGGTCCAGCACCCGGGCGAGATCGACGGCGCGTCGGTGGAGAAGCCGGCGAGCCACTGGCCCGACGGACCCGGGAAGATCGTGCGCCCGGCGGTCGTCTCGGTGTGGCGCACGGACGGCTGCGACATCGGGGTCTGAGGCCGCGGGAGTCGTCGCGGGAGTCGTCGCGAAACCCGCGTACGGGTCTTGGGGGAGGGCTGGGACGGGGTTGTCCACGCCGCTGCGTTCCAGCCACTCCCCGAGAGGGTCGCCGTACAGTCCGCGGACCACCGTCTCGGGGCCGGACCGGCGGGTCGGCCGGCGGACGGTGACGATCTCACCGGTCGCCACCAGGGACGCCGGCGTGTGGTAATCGCCGCGCAGGACGCGGGGGTTGAGCCCGGCCGAGCAGGACCCGGCCGGGCGGTCAGTGCGGTCAGTGCGGTGACGCGATGGCGCGGGCCGCCGCGACCTCCTGGCGCAGTGGCTCCAGCACACTGCCGGCCGGCCCCGTGAGATCCGTACGGACCGCGACGAGGGTGTCGGTCTCGCGAAGCCCGTCCGACAACTCCCTCAGTTGCAGCGCGACGTGGGAGATCTCGGCCGGGGAGGGGCGCTGGGCGCCGTGCCGGATCCGTACTCCGGCGGCCGTGGTCGCGTCCACGATGCGCTCGACCGCGACGACGAGCGGCAGCCAGGCGGCGGCGCGCCGGCCGTTGGGCGGCGGTTCGCTCAGGGCGCGCTGGAACTCCGTGCGGATGGCGGACAGGTCGCGGTAGAGGCGGCGGCGCATCCGGGCGCGGGCGGCGGGGTCGACGTCCGCCCCGAAGGCGTACTCCACATAGCGGGCGGTGTCCGCGACCGCGTCCGCGAGGCGGTCGCCGACCCGGGTGTGCCAGCTCTCCGGCCACAGCAGATAGCCGGCGACGAGGGCGATCGCGCAGCCGATGAGGGAGTCGGCCAGGCGTGGCACGAGCAGGCCGGTGCCCAGATGGTTGAGGACGTCGGAGAGGAGGAGGATCACCGGGGTGACGGCGGCGGTCTGGTAGCCGTAGCCGCGTCGGCCGAGGACCGGGATGAGCGGGCCGAGGACGAACATGACCGGCACGTCCCACCAGCCGAGCGGCACCAGGGCGAGGACGACGGCCGCGACGACGAGTCCGGCCACCGTGCCGAGCGCGCGCAGCAGTGCCCGGGAGAAGACCGATCCGAAGTCGGGCTTCATGACGAAGGTGATGGTGAGGGCGACCCAGTACGAGCGTGGCACCGGGACGAGGGAGACCAGGGCCTGGGCGAGGCCGATGCACAGGGCGAGGCGCAGGCCGTAGCGCCAGGAGGCGGCGGACAGCAGGACGTTGCGGGAGGCGCGGGTGGCGCGGACGCGCAGGGATGGGGGTCCCCCCTGGTCGAGCGAAGCCGAGAGCTTGGGGGAGGGCCTGCCGAGGCGGTCGTCGACGTTGCGGGGGGACGCCTTGCCTGCGGACCGGTCGCTGACGACGTCGGCGGCGTGCCGCAGGGCGTGGTCGACGGCGCGGGCGGTCTCGTTGGTGGGGACCGGGAGGCTGAGCCCTATGGGGCCGGTGTAGCCGGTCTCGACGGCGTCGGCGAGGTGGCGTACGGCGTCCGCGACCTCGGGGGCCAGCGGCTCGTCGAACTGGTGGGCCGCCGGGGCGGCTTCGACGACGGGCGTGATGGCGTTGAGCTGGGCGAGCAGCCGGGCGAGTTCGGGGTTGCGGCCGTGCTGGAAGGCGCGCCGGGCGAGGGCGAGGTCGTAGGACTGGTTGAGGGACTGGGTGACGGCGAGGCGGATGTCGACGTACCGCTCGGTGCCGGTCGCGGCGAGCAGGTCGGCGACGGTCCGGTAGGTGTGGGCGACGGCGGCCCGCTCGGGGATGCCCGAGCGCAGCGGCCAGGCGAGCAGGGCCAGGGCCAGTACGAGGAGGCCGCCGCCGGACATCAGCACGGGTGCGAGCCACCAGGATCCCGGCAGGGGAAGTCCGGCGCCGATGGAGCAGTTGAGGAGGAGCAGCAGGCTGGACACGGAGGCCACGGCGCCGATCGTCGAGATCATCCCGGAGACGAGCGCGACGCAGGTGACCGCGCCGACGGCGACCCAGCCGTGGCCGTAGACGAGCGAGCCGATGGTGACGCCGATCGCGCCGAAGAGCTGGGGGACCGCGATGTTGAAGATGCGCATGCGGTAGGCGTCCGCGGTGTCGCCGATGACGCCGGACAGGGCGCCCATGGAGGCGAGGGCGCCGTACGCGGGTTCGCCCGCCGCGAGGCCGATCGCCAGCGGCAGGGCCAGCGCGATCGCGGCGCGTGCGGCGGCGGCCCAGGGCACGGGGGCCTGCTGCGGTCGGAGGTTCCTGACCAGCCAGTCGGGAGGGGTGAGAACACTGGGCAACTGGCGGGGCATGGACCCATTATGACCGCATCGCGCCACCGCTCCCGGGGCTCATTTGTGCTGGTGAAGGGTGATATCGACGACGAGCGCGCGATGGTCGCTGCCGGCGATGCCGAGGAAGGTGGCGGCGTTCGCGGAGAAGTCCCGGGAGACGAGGACGTGGTCGATCTGGGCGCCGAGGGTGGGGGCGGTGCGGGCGGGCCAGCTGGGGGTGCGCGGGGAGCCGGCCAGGCGGGCGCTGTCGCGCAGTCCGGTGTCGAGGATGCGGCGGAACGCGGCGTGGTCCTGGGAGGCGTTGAAGTCCCCGGCGAGGATGGTGGAGCTGTCCTTGCCCCCGGCGGCGTAGGCGCGCAGTTCGCCGAGCTCGTGCCGCCACAGTCCGACCTGCCCCGGCAGCGGCGGCATGGGGTGCGCGAGCTGGAGCCGTACGGCGTGCCCCTGTACGTCGGCCACGGCCCCCGGCATTCCCATCGTCCCGCGTACGCCGTCCGCCACCGCGAGCGGGAACCGGCTGATGATCACGGATCCGTCGGACCCGGCGCCCTCGACGGACACGCGGTAGGGATAGCCGCCCCCCGGGCCCTGGAAGGCCTTCTTGAGCGCGGCGGAGCACGTGTACTCGCACTCCTCCACGAACACGATGTCGGGCCGGTGCCGTTCGACGGCGGCGACGAGCGCGCGGGCGCCCCGTCCGAACTGCACGTTCGACGTCATCACGCGCAGTTGGGCGACCGGACTCCCGGTCGGCTCACCGGTCCTGCCGTAGGGCTCGATGTACCAGGCGAGCGCGCCCAGCACCAGCACACCCCACACCATGCCGAGCGGCCGGCGGGCGAACAGGGCGAGCAGGAGTCCGAGGCCGGTGGGCGCGAGGAGCCATGGCAGGAAGGCGAGCAGCTGGGGCACGGGGGTGATGCCGTCGCTGTCGGCGGCCCGGCATCCGACCACCACGCTCACCCCGGCCAGCAGCAGTCCGCACGCCCAGGCCGCGGCCCGTCGGCCCCCGGACCGCGTCGGCCGGTCCTCGGACTCCGCCGGGGCAGTCACCGCAGTGTCCACGTCCGGGCCTGCCTTCCGCTCGTTCGCGTGGGGTGCCCGAATCCTCCCTCACCGACGGGCGGGGCGTCTGCTCAGAGGTCGAGTCCGTCGAGTCCGTCGAGTCCGTCGAGGAAGTCCGCCAGCGCCGCGTTGAACTCCTCCGGTCGCTCCAGGTTCGGCAGATGGGCCGCCGCGGCGATCACGCTGAGCGTCGAGTGCGGCAGCGCCGCGTGCATCGCCTCGGCGTCCGGGACCGGGGTGTACGCGTCGTCGGCGCCGACGACTACGAGGGCCGGGACGGTGACGCGGGTCAGCAGGTCGCGGTAGTCGGGGCGCTCGGCCCGTCCGCGCAGGGCGGCCGCCGCGCCCTCGGGCGGCGTGGCGGTCATCATGCGGTGCACGTGCGCCGCGACCTCGGCGTCCGCGTAGGGCGCGACCATCTTGTAGAGCACCTCGTCGGCGTAGCCGGCCATGCCCTCGCGCAGCAGGCGGTCCGCCATCGCGGCGCGCGCCTTCCTGCCCTCCGGGGTCTCGGCCGACGGGAACGTGTCGGCCAGCACCAGCCCCCGGATCCGCTCCGGGAACAGCCGGTAGCACTCCATCGCGATCTGGCCGCCCATGGAGAGTCCGGCGAGGATGAACCGGTCCACCCCGAGGTGGTCCAGCAGTGCTGCGATGTCCTCGGCGAAGGTGGCGAGGGGCGTGACGCCGGGGATCACCGGAGACGCGCCGTAGCCGCGCAGATCCGGGGCGATCACTCGCCGTCGCGAGGAGAACGCGGCGATCTGAGGGGTCCACATCGTGTGGTCGAAGGGGTGGCCGTGGATCAGGACGAGAGGGAGTGCCGTGACATCGGCGGCGCCCCCTTTGTCCTCGTATGCGAGGAAGGGTGGCATGGTCACGACCCTAGGTCCGGCCAACTGCTCGGTGCAATAGGATCTTTGCCCTCGGTGCAATCCCGGCGGTGCGATCCAGGCAGTGCGATCCGATGCCGCGATCCAGAACGCGAACAGGGGGACCTCACGTGGTGGACGACTACCGGCGCATCGCCGACCGGCTCGCCGACGACATCGCCGCCGGGCGGCTCGGACCCGGCGAACGACTGCCCCCGCAGCGGGTGTTCGCCCGGCGGCGCGGGATCGCCGGATCGACGGCGGGACGTGTCTACGCCGAACTGGTGCGACGCGGACTGGTGGTCGGCGAGGTCGGGCGCGGCACCTTCGTCCGGGCCGCCCCGGTCGCCTCGGGACGCGCCCTCGCCGAGCCGTCCCCCCAATCCCCGGCCCCGCTCGTGAACCTGGAGCTCAACTACCCCACCGTGCCGGGCCAGTCGGAGCTGCTCACGCCCGCCCTCGCCCCGCTGCTGCGCCCCGACGTCCTCACCGAGTCCCTGCGCACCGCTCCCGCCACCGGTACGCCCGCCGCCCGTGAGGCCGCCGCCGACCTCCTCACCACCCCGGGCTGGCGTCCGGCCCCGTCCCGGCTGGCCTTCGCGGGCAACGCCCGCCAGGCCATCGCCGCCGCGTTCGCCTCCCTCGTCCGGCCGGGCGGCCGCGTCGGCGTCGAGGCGCTGACGTACCCCCTGGTCAAGGAGATCGCGACCCGGCTCGGCGTCACTCTGGTCCCGCTGGCCATGGACGACGAAGGGCTGCGGCCCGAGGCGGTCACCGCGGCCCACCGCTCGGCGCCCCTGTCCGCCGTGTACGTCCAGCCCACCCTGCACAATCCGACCGGCGTGACGATGGGGGACGCGCGCCGCCGGCAACTGGCCCACACCGCACGCCACCTGGACCTCCCGCTCGTCGAGGACCGCATCTGGTCCTTCCTCCACACCGGCCAGGACCCCCTCGCCGCCCACGCCCCCGAGCGCACCTACCTCGTCGACGGCCTCTCCAAGCGCGTCGCGCCCGGCCTCACCGTCGGTTTTCTCGTCGTGCCCGAGGACCGGGTCGAGGACGTGGCGGCGGCGCTGCGCTCCGGTGCCTGGAGCGCGGGACGGTTCGCGCTGGAGGCCGCGGTGCGCTGGCTCGCGGACGGCACGGTCGCCCGGCTGGTCACCGCCAAGCGGGCGGACGCGGAGCTGCGGCAGAAACTGGTCGCCGAGCATCTCGCCGGGTTCCGTGTGCGGGCCGATCCGCGGGCGTACCAGGTCTGGTGGGAGCTGCCCGGGCCGTGGCGGGCGGACACGTTCACGGCGGCGGCAGCGGCGCGCGGGATCGCGGTGACCCCGGGCTCGGCCTTCGCCGCCGCCCCGGCCGCCGCGGCGGGCGCTTCGGACGCCGTCAGGCTCGGACTCGCGTCGGTGGCTCCGCCGGAGCTGGCCCGGGCGCTCGGGACGCTCGCCGACGTCGCGCGTACGCGGCCGTGAGCAGGGCGGTCAGCGCCACCGTGAGGCCGAGCGCGAGCAGCGCCCAGGAGACCAGGCGCAGGGTCTCGGTGAGGGCGTCGTAGACCGCGCCCACCGCCGTGGGGGACACGTCGGGCGGCAGGTCGGCGAGGGTGAGCCGGCGGCCGACGGCGACCGCGACGCCGAGCAGGGCTGCGCCCAGCGCCGTGCCGAGCCCGGTGGCCAGCACCGCCTGTCTGCGGCACACCGCGACGAGGATGCCCGTCACGGCGAGGACGGCCGCCGAGACGGGCAGCCAGAATCCGGCGACTTCAAGCACATGGAACCCCTTCCGGAGCTCGGCCAGATCCTCCGAGGGCAACACCGTGATCTCGGTGTGCTCGACGTGGATACGGTTCGCCAACGGCACGTGCGCGTGGGCGAGTTGACTTCTGACCTGTTCGGCGACCGGGGCGAGGTCGATCGTCACGGCCTCCTCCCGGTCACTGCGCAGCGCCCGCATCACCGCCTCGTGCGCGGCCCGGTTCGCCGCCTGCCACGCCGTGTGGAACGCCGGTGTCAGCGTGAACGAGCGCACCGCGTCCCGCACGAAGTGGTTCACCGGTCCCTGGAGCGGTGCCCGCACATGGACCTCGCGCAGGATCCCGGTCGTGACGGCCGCGGCGATCGCCTCCCGTACGTCCGTGTCGGCGGCGAGCGGCTCCATCGCGGCCGCGTAGCGCTCGTCGTCGCCGATCCCGTAAGCCGCCCAGGTCGACAGCGCGCCGAGCGGCGCGAACAGGCAGGCGAGGGCGATCAGGACGGCCGACAGGGCGCTGCGCACACGAGGGGACACCCCACCAGGCAAGGCCCCGTGGGCGGCGAGCGCGAGCGGTGTGACTCCATATGGGTGCAAACGACGAGCCGCTCCGGTGGAGAGCTCACCCGAACGGGTGTTACCTGGTTGTAGCGGCTCTTCCCCAGACTCCTGGGACCTGGTCCCAGGGGGTAGGTGAGTGAGGGAGGTGCACGAGGCCCCGGCAGCCTGCCGGGGCCTCGTGCACCATGCCGTGGCGTCGCGTCGGCGCGGCGCCGCGTCAGTTCACCGGATGGCCGGCCGCGTCCTCGTGCGTGTAGTAGTGGTAGAAGCTCCCCGCGAGCACGAACACCGAGACCCCCAGCGCCATGAACGTGGAGCGCAGCACGGAAGCGCCGGTCAGGCTGTAGAGGAACCCGAACGCGATGCCCGCGAACGCGGTCCACACCAGCGCGTGCAGTTCACGCCGCAGCACCGGCGCCAGCATGCGCACGCCGATGTAGGCGGCCGCGAACACGATCGCGCACACGAACCCGAACAGGACGTTCCAGCCCGTGATCGGTCCGGCGTCGCGCGCGTTGGCCGCCGCCCAGTACCCGTAGATCAGCCCGCCGACGACGGGCACCGCCCACTTCGCGACGGAGTGGGTGCGCGCGTCGAAGACATCGGGTGCGCGGTGCGTCCGCGCCGCCCAAGTCGAACCCGCGATTCCCGCCGTTCCCGCCGTACGCCCTGTCACCGCTGCGTGTCGTGCCCCTGACGCCTTCGAGACTGGTGCCGCGTGAGTCATGGGAGCACTCCTCTCTCCTCGTCCCGCCTTCCAGGTCACACCCCGGCCCGGTGGCTGGCAAGTCGGGATGCGGGGGTTTTGGCCTCGTGTTTCGCTGAACTCCATGAAGGTCGTACTCTTCGGCGCCACCGGAATGATCGGCAGCCGCATCGCAACGGAGGCATCGGCGCGCGGGCACCAGGTCCTGGCGGTGAGCCGCTCCGGGCAGTCGCCGGTCCCCGGGGTCACGGCGACCGCCGCGGACGCCTCGGACACGGCGAAGGTGACCGAGCTGGTGGCGGGCGCGGACGTGGTGGTCTCGGCCTGCGTACCGCCGAGAGACGGGACGGATCCCCGGGGGCCGTTTCTGGCGCTGAACACGGCGCTGGTGGAGGCCGCCCGGGCGGCCGGGGTGCGACGGCTGGTGATCGTGGGCGGGGCGGGCAGTCTGGAGGTCGCGCCCGGACAGGCGGTCGTGGACCAGCCCGGCTTCCCGGAGGCCGTTCTGGCGGAGGCGCGCGCCCACAGCGACGTCCTCGACTTCTACCGCACGGTCGACGACCTCGACTGGACGTACATCTCGCCCGCCGCCGACATCGCCCCCGGCGCCCGCACCGGCGCCTTCCGCCTGGGCGGCGACCAGCTGCTCACCGACGACCACGGCAACAGCAGGATCAGCGCCGAGGACTACGCCATCGCCCTCGTCGACGAGCTGGAGACGCCCGCCCACCCGCGCGCCCGGATGTCGGTGGCGTACTGACGAGGAAGGGGTGGTACGGCGACGTGGGCGCCCTGCGACGCATCCGAGACCTGTCGCCGCTGCTCGGCCCGGTGCCGCCGGAGCAGCGGGACGACTCCCTCCAGCGGCAGAAGATGCTGCGGCTGCGCGGCCACAGCGTCGCCTGGGTGCCCCCGCTGCTCCTGCTCATCGCCATCGGGCTGGCCGACTGGAACACCTCCGGCGAGTTCCGGATCATCACCTGGATCGTCGTCGTCCCCGGCGTCGCGGCGGCGATCTGCGGGGTGTGGACCACGGCGGTCTTCGCCTGCCTGGCGGTCGTCACGTACGTCGAGATTGACGCGTCCTGGGAGCACCAGTACCAGACCGGCCTTCCCGACTTCATCCTCGTCAGCGTGGGCGGCGTCCTCGCGGTCCTGGCCTGTGCGGTGCGGGTCCGCGGCGAGCGGCGCATGCTGCACATGATGGACGTCGCCGAGACCACCCGGCGCACGGTGCTGCGCCCGATGCCGCCGGGCTGGGGCGGCCTCGACCACGCGGCCGTGTACCTCGCCGCCGACAGCGAGGCCCGGGTCGGCGGGGACTTCTACGACATCCAGCCGGGCCCCCGCGGCACCCGGCTGCTCCTCGGCGACGTGCAGGGCAAGGGGCTGGGCGCGGTGGAGGCGGCGGCCGCGCTGCTCGGCACGTTCCGCGAGGCGGCCTACCACGAACCCCTCCTGCGGACGGTCGCCGACCGGCTGGAGGTGCGGATGAGCCGGCACGTCGGCTACCGCAAGGCGGTCGGCCGCGACGACCACGACCGCTTCGCCACCGCCGTCCTGGTGGGCTTCCCCGACGACACCCGGGACACCGTCGAGTTCGTCAACTTCGGCCACGAGCCGCCCCTCGTGGTCGCGCCCGACGGCGTACGCACCCTGCCGCCGGGCCACGGACTTCCGCTGGGTCTCGCCGAGCTGACCTCCGACCGGCCGCTCGTCCTGACCGCCGTGCTGGTCCCCGGCGAGACCCTGCTCCTCGTCACGGACGGGGTGACCGAGGCCCGCGACGCCGACGGAGCGTTCTTCCCGCTCCTCGACCGGGTGACGCGCGCCCTGACCGAGGACCCGCGCACCGTCGAGCCACAGCGCCTCGTCGAACTCGTCCGCGACGGCACACTGCGGCACAGCGGCGGGCGGCTGGCCGACGACACCACGATCTTCGCGGTACGACGACGGGGGGACCCCGGGCCGGTGGTGTCGCCGAACGTGGTCCCGGAGGGCACGGGCGGGGGCACAACCCAGCCATAGGCGGGCGTTTGCCCGGCTGCCGTCCCCCCTTCGCAGGCGCAGCGGTTACGGTGCTGGCGTACGTGATCGATGGGGAGGGAGGGAACCATGCCCGGAACCGTGCTGCTCCTCGCGGCCTCACCGGTGGGCAAGGGGTGTCTGGTGGACGCGGCGTCCGTGCTCCCCGTGCTCGCGGCGGTGTCCCCCGCGGTGCTGTCGGGCACGGACACCGCGAACGTGGTGGAACTGGCCGACCCGTTGGAGCCGCAGGCCGTGCTGACCAGGCTGCGCGCGGCCGCCACGGCTCCCGGCCCGCTGACGATGTTCGTGACGGGCCAGCTCCAACTGGACCGCCGCCAGCGCCTGCCGCACCTCGCGCTGGCCCGCACCACCCCCTCGACCGTCCGCTACACGGCCTTCCCCTGGCACTGGATCACCGAGGAGCTCCGGCTGCGCGCTCCGGGCACCACCGAGCTCCTGGTCGACCTGCACGCCGACGCGGAGACCTGGGAGTACCTCGCGACGAGCCCGCTCACCGCGGGCACGGGGGTCGGCCTGTACGGGCGCGTCGCCCCGCCGCCGCCCCGGCGCACGGTGGCGTCACCGGCGTACATGAAGGCGCTCGCGACGATCCTGCGCAGCGGCCGGCGCCCCGAACTCCCGCTGCTGCACCAGCAGTCGCTGGCCCGGATCGAGGCCGAGAGCGGGCCGTCGGGGATCGTGCTGACGGCTCCCGCGCGGATACCCGTGGTCCCGGATCCGCACGCCGCGATCACCGCCGCCGCGCAGGCCGGCCGGCACGACGAGGCCGCGGCACTGGCCGCGCGCTGGGAGCAGGAGGCGGCCCGCACCTGGGGCGTCGCCTCCGAACAGGCCCTGCACTGGGCGGAGGTCCGCGCGGACCTGGCGATGCTCGCGGGCGACCCGGTCGGCAGCTGCCGCACCTGGCTGGCGATCGCCGGACACCGGCTGGACGCGGGCCAGCCCGCCGACGCCCCGGCCGTCGAGTCGGCCGCGGACCGGGCCCACCATCAGTGGGGGCGGATCGGCGACTCCGCGCGGGCCGTCGAACTCGGCTCCGCACTGGCCGAGTTGAGGCTGCGCGTGCCCGGACGCCGACGGGGCGCCCTCGACCACATACAGCGGCACCTCAGCAGGCTCCAGGCACGGGTGTGACGGTCGGGTTCAGGGCCCGGCGGGCAGTCTGACCCTGAACCAGGCGCCGCGGTCGGAGGGTTCGAGCGTCACCGTGCCGCCGTGCGCCGCCGCGATCGCCGCGACGATGCTGAGCCCGAGCCCGCTGCCCGTACTCCCGCCACCGCCCGCGCTCGCGCCCTCGCCCCGTACGAACCGGTCGAAGATCCTGGCCCGCAGCGCGTCCGGCACCCCCGGCCCGTCGTCCGTCACCTCGATGACCCGGTGGTCGTCCTCCGTGCCGAGCCCCAGCGTGGTCGTGGTGCCGGGCGGGGTGTGGGTGCGGGCGTTGGCCAGCAGGTTGGCGACCACCTGGTGGAGCCGGAGCGGATCCCCGGCGACGGTGTGCTCACCGGGCGCCACCAGCAGCCGTACGGGATGCTCGGGATGGCAGTCGCGGGCGGCGGTGACGGCGGCACGGCACAGCTCCGCCAGGTCCACGTACCGCACCCGCAGGGACCGGCCGAGGTCCAGTTCGGACAGCAGCACCAGTTCGTCGATGAGCGAGGTCATCCGCTCCACCTCGGTCGACATCCGTCCGAACGCCTCCTCCCGCATCCGCTCGGAGGACGGATGCCCGACGCGGGCCAGCTGGGCGTACCCCGAGATGGTGGTCAGCGGATTGCGCAGTTCGTGTCCGGCGGCGGCGAGGAACTCCCGCAACCGCCGTTCCGCGTCGAGCCGTTGCCGGGCCGCCCGGCCGCCCAGCCAGCGGGCGCCGCACGCGACCGCGGCGAGCAGCACCAGCGAGGCGGCGGCCTCGGCCCGCAGCAGCCGGGTGACGGCCTGGTGCGCGTCGGCCATCGAGCGGGCGATGACGACATAGGTGCGGTCGCGGTCCGGGGCCGGGCCCCGGGGGCGCACCACGAGCGCCCGGTAGGTGCCGCCGATGCCCACCGGGTGCCCCCGCGCGGCGAGGGCGGCCAGCCGGGCCGGGGCGAGCGAGGGGAAGGACGGCATACCCGGCGCGCCCGCGTACCGCCCGGTCACCCGGCCGGTGCTGTCCAGGACGAGGATCAGGCACGACCGGTCCAGGGCGGGGCGCCCGTTCGAGCCCGGCACGCCGGCCGCCTCGCTCAGCTGGACGCCGCGGTACTTCTCGATCTCCTCGTCGGTGCGCAGCACGAGGTGGTGGCCGAGTGCCTGTGCGGAGAGCGCGGCGACCGTGCCCAGGGTCACCAGCGTGGCGGCGAGCCACAGGGCGACGGCCCGTGAACCGGCGGCGACGGGTGGTCGCGGGGGTGCGCGGTGCGGGTCGCGCGGATCCCCGGTCCTCAGTCCGAGCACAGCAGATAACCCGCCCCGCGTACGGTCCGGATGAGCGGCACTCCGGGGTCGCCGAGCTTGCGGCGCAGGTAGTAGACGTAGGTGTCGACGATGCCGGAGCCGTCGGCGCGGTGGTTCCAGACCCGCTCCTGGATCTGGGCGCGGGACAGTACCCGGCCCGGGTTCTCCATCAGATAGCGCAGCAGGGCGAACTCGGTGGTGGTGAGGCCGACGGGTTCGCCCGCGGCCCACACCTCGTGGGTGTGGACGTCCAGGCGCACGGCACCGGCCTGCAGGGTGTGCCGCTCGGCGGGGCGCTCGGCGGTGCGTCGCAGCAGGGCCCGTACGCGGGCCGCGATCTCCTTGAGTTCGAAGGGCTTGGTGACGAAGTCGTCGCCGCCCAGGTCCAGTCCGCGCACCCGGTCGTCGACGTCACTGCGCGCGGTGAGGAACAGCACCGGCATGGTGTGCCCCCGCGTCCGCAGGGTCCGGCAGATGTCGAAGCCGTCGAGGTCGGGCAGGTTGATGTCGAGCAGCACGAGGTCGGGGCGGCCGCGCGCGACGGCGTGGAGCGCCTCGCGCCCGGTGGCCGCGCCGGTCACCTCGAATCCCAGGAACTCCATGGCCATGGTGAGCATGGCGCGCAGATGCTCCTCGTCGTCGACGACGAGGAGCCGGGCGGGGGAGTCGAAGGGGACAGGGGTGGTCATGTCCTGTTCCTTTACTGGCACATTTTGTTGAAGACGTCGATTGAAATGTCAATTTCAAACAGAGCGGCTCGTATGGTGACACGTACCGGCAGGTAGTGAGGCCAGGTCGGGAACAACTGTCCGAGACATGCGGAAGCCCGCCTTCCCCGGGGAAGGCGGGCTTCCGGGCCACGGCGCCGACGCGTCGGCTCGGCCGATGAATCAGCCGGTGAAGACATGCCACTCACAACAGGAGGCGCAGGGGTCCCAGGAATGTGTGGGCATGCCGTTCCGCCCCTGTCGAGAGCCTCCCCCGGCGTCAACTCCGGTGCCATGATGGTGAGTCATGACTGCTGAGGGGGAGGGTGTGGCAGCCCGGGCCATCCGCGTGCGTCTGGACGGGACGGCGAGCGACAGCGATGTCGGCGCCCTGAAGAAGTGGCTGGAGCGGGAGAGGCCGCTGGAGCAGCTGGTCAAGCGGGGCGATCTCAGGATCGAGGAGCGCGCCGGGACCGATGAGCAGGGCACGCCCATGGGCGTCGGCATGGACATCGTGCTGGTGCTGATCGGCGCGGGCGCCGAGACGCTCTTCAAGGAACTGCTCGCACAGGTCAAGAGCGCGGTACGGGCCTGGAGCGACAACCGCGGCTCCGTGGAGAACGGCGATCCGCCGGAGGCCCGTGTCGATCCCCTGGGTCCCGACGAGAGGTAGCCGGGTGGACCGCTTCGACCCGCGGGGAAAGGTGAACCGGGCGCTGCTGGTCGGTGTGTCCGAGTACGAGTTCACGCGGCCGAAGCACCGCGACGGCGTCCCGGGCCAGCTGCCCGCCGTCGCCCACAACCTCGCCGTGCTCGTACGGGCCCTGGAGCGGGGCGGAGTCCTCCGGCCCCTGGAGATCACCGTCGCGCGCTCACCGCGGCTGGCCGACTTCCGCCACTCCCTGCGCGCGGCCGCCGACTCCGCCGAGGGGCTGCTCCTGCTCTACTTCGCCGGACACGGCGCCGTGCCCAGCGCGGGCGACGAACTGTGGCTGCAGATGCGCGACGCCGAGGTCGTCCGGGGCGAGACGGCAGGGTTCGAGGGCGCGGCCCGGTTCACCAACGTGCTGCGCATCCTCGCCAACAGCCACGCGGAGCGGATCGTGGTCGTCCTCGACTGCTGCAACGCGGGCAACGCCGCCCGGGTGTGGGAGGCCGTGGAGCGCCCCGACGTCCGACGGCGCGTCTCGGTGCTGATGAGCGTGCAGGCCAACCACCGCATCGACGCGGGAGATGCCGACACCCCCACGCCGTTCACCGCCCGGATGGTGGAACTGCTGACGTCGGGCGTCGAGGATCGGGAGGGCGAGGGGCGGGGCGACGAGGTTCACTTCCTGGCCCTCGCGGAGGCGCTCAGGGCCTACATGTCCACCCACCACCGGACCGAACGCGGCGAGGCCTGGGAACCGCAGAGCCGCACGGAGAACCCTCCGGTGGACGTGGTGCTGGGGATCCGGGCGGGGGCCGGGAGACCCGTCGGCTCCAGGGCGGAGGCCGTCGGAACGGGCGCGGCGAGCCGCCCCACGTCCGGCCGCCGTCGGCACCGCGCCTTCGTGGCTCGGGTGCGTGCGGCGGCGGCCCGGATGCGTGGGGCGGTGGCCCGGTTATGGTCCGGGGGCGTGGGCCCGGGCGCGCTCCGGCTCTCGGCTGCCGCCCCGCACCGGCCTCCAGGCCACGCCCCCGGCGGGCGGTCGACCCGCCGTGCCGCCGTCGTCCTCCTCGTCCTCGCCGCCGCCCTCGGTCTCGTCGGCTACTTCGTCGTCGACAACGCGGCCTCCGACCGGTCCGCCTGCGGCCCGCCCGTGGAACTGCGGCTGCTCACGGACCCCGATCTCGAATCCACCGTCCGCAAGGCGGCCGACACCTATCTCACGTCGGCGGCGAACACCACGGGCGGCAGCTGCCGGCGCAGTGGGATCACGGTGTACGGCGCGGGCTCGGCGGCCGTGGTGGCGGGCCTGCGCGACCAGTCGGACCCCTGGCGACGGCCGGTGAGCGACGACACCGACCCGCAGCGCGACATCGGGCCCCAGCCGGACATCTGGATCCCGGGCACGCGCGCGACCGCGGTGAGGGCGCGCTCCTCCGGGGTGGCGCGGACCTACGTGACGCTGGAGCCGGACGCGGCGCCGTTCGCGTACTCCCCGATGGTGCTGTCGCTGCCGCAGGGCATCGCCGAGGACTCGCAGCGCGACCGGACCGGCGACTCGCTCGCGGGCCTGCGGGCGAAGCTGGCGCGCCGGGACAAGAGCGCCTCCGTACGGCGCCCGGACCCCGAGTACACCGACTCCGCGCTGCTGGCCACGGTCGGCCTCTACGGCCCGGGCAGGGCCGACGTGGGCCGGGCGGAGGGGAGCGTGGCCCAGACGGGACCGCCCGCGCCCACCGCCGGTGACCTGCTGTGCACCCTGCCCGACAACGCGGACACCGACCGGAGCACCGCGGCCCTCGTACCGGAGTTCCTGATGGTGAGCGGGGTCGGCTGCGACCGGACGACACGCACCCCGCGGATGGCCGAGTACCCCGACGACGTGCCGGGCCTGACCCCCACCTTCGTCCGCGTCCGCTGGACGGGCGGCGACAAGGACGAGGCGGCCCGGGACGACGCGGTACGGCGCTTCCACGACTGGCTCACGGGCACCGGCGACACGGGCGAGAAGAACAGCGGCAAGGAGGTCGACAACGGTCTCGCGGTCTTCGGGCAGGACGGCTTCCGCGCCCCTTCCGGCTCCCACGCCTTCCTCGCGGCCCACGACTCGGCCACCGGTCTGATCTCCGACCCCGGCCGGCCCGCCGGGGCCGCGGGCGCCGAGGCGATGGACACGGCCCTGAACCAGTACCGCAACGCCAAGGGCCCCGGCCGGGTGCTCTTCCTGCTGGACAGCTCCGGCTCGATGGCCGGTCTGTGGCAGGGGCCGGGCGGCGCCCCCGGCATCCTCAAGCAGTCCCTCGGCGGACTCGGCACACAGGACGAGTACGGCGTCTGGTCCGTGGCCTCCCTCGGCCGCAGCCCGTACGCCGAACTGCTGCCCTTCGGACCCCACAAGCGCGGCGACGCCGAGCGGGCCCTGGACGGGGCCGCGGTCAAGGACGCGGAGGCCGACCCGTACGGCGCGCTGAAGGCGGCGCTGGACACCATGGCCCAGAAGGGCAGGGACGACGACCGCCCCGAGCTGATCGTCTTCCTCACCGACGACGAGGACGACAACCACCTCACGGCGAAGGGCCACTTGGACGAACTGCTCACCTCGGCTCGGACCAAGGGCGTCCCGGTGGTCATGGCGGCCCTCGACAGCGGCGGCTGCGCCAAGGGCAGGCCCGACCAGCGGATCTCCGACGCGAGCGGCGGGCGCTGCCTGGACACCAAGGGCGACCTCGTGGCGGGCCTGCGGGACGAGGTCGCGCGCACCGGAACGGGGGACGAGTGATGCGGCGACGGCTGCGGACATCCGGGCGGGGCCACGGGCGGGTCCAAGGTCGAGTCCACGGACGAGTCCAAGGACGGCTCTCCGGGAGGGTCTACGGGTACGGGCTGGCCCTCGCTCTGCTGCTGACCGCCTGCAGCGGCGGCGGGCAGGCCGGACCCGGTGCCACGGCCACCCCCGGCGCCTCCGGGGACATCGTCGTGGCCAGCGGGCGGGACGTGACCGGCAAGGGCGGCATCCGCCAGCAACTCATCGACGCGTGGAACGCCCAGCAGGACAGGGAACACAGCGACGTCCACGCCCGCCTGGTCGAACTGCCGGGCTCCGCCGACCAGCAGCGCAGCCAACTGCTCGGCGCGCTCCAGTCCGGCAGCGCCCAGTACGACGTCGTCAACCTGGACGTCACCTGGGTGCCGGAGTTCGCCGCCGCGCACCTCATCCGCCCGCTGCCGGACGCCCTGGTCGGCGCGGACGTCATCAAGTCGGTCGCCAGCACGGCCCGTTGGGGCGGAAAGCTCTACGCCGTCCCCTTCAACAGCGACGTCGGCCTGCTCTACTACCGCCGGGACCACCTCAAGCAGGCGCACGTCCAGGACACCGACCTGAGCAAGGGGATCACCTGGCGGCAGCTGCGGGACCTCATCGACGCCGTCGAGGCGCCGGGCCGCTCGCGGCCGAAGGGGTACGAGAAGGGCTGGACCACCCAGCTCGGCCCGTACGAGGGCCGCACGGTCAACGGGATCGAGGCGTTCCTGTCCGCCACGGACGGCGCGGGCCTCACCGACGAGAACGGCCGTTACACCGCCACCGTCCAGCAGTTGACGGACGGGATCGCGGAGCTGCGCGCCCGCACCCAGGGCGCGTACACGCTCGGGGACGCGGTCCGCTCGGACGAGGGCGAGTCGCTCACCGACTTCGCGGACGGGCGTACGGCGTTCCTGCGTCACTGGCCCTACGCCTACCGCACCCTGCACCAGTCCCTGACCGACGCGCAGCTCGGCGTCGCTCCGCTGCCCGGCCGGGCGGTGCTCGGCGGCCAGAACCTGGCGCTCGCCGGATCGTCCCAACAGGCCGACAAGGCAAGGGAGTTGATACGGTTCCTCACCAGCAGGGAGAGCGAACGCTGTCTGCTCGACGCGGGGTTCGCGGCCACCCGGGAGTCCGCGTACACGGCCGACGACGTGACCTGCGGCGTGGCGAGGACCCCCGGAGCGGCCTCGCCCTCGCCCTCCGGCGAGAGCGCCGACCGCATGCCGCGCGACGACCACGGGCGCCCCGCGTACGCCCGGACGATCCTGCTCCCCGCGCTCCGGCGCGCCGTCCAGCGCCCCCGCACCCCCCTGTACGGCGCGTTCACCCAGACGTTCGCCACCGAGCTGGGCACGCTGTTCACCGACGACCCGCCGGGCGACGCGGAGTTGGCCGCCGAACTGGACAAGGAACTCAGGAAGGTTCTTCCGGGCTGACGAGATACGCGAGTGCCCCCGAGACCAGCGTCCGCACGCCCGGCGCGAGCGTCGCCAGGTCGGGCGCGAACTGCGGGCTGTGATTGCTGGGCACGGCCGCGAACTTCTCCATGAGGTCGTCGCCCGGGGCCGCGTCCCACACCTCGGCCGGGGTGCTGGTCACGAACCAGTAGGAGTACGGGATCTTCCCCTCCGCGAGCCGGGGGAAGTCCTCGCTGCCCATCGCCGGGCCCGGGTCGAGGATCGTCCCGGCGCCGAAGACCTCGCCGTGCACGGCCGCGACCCGGCGGTCGGTCTCCGGGTCGTTGACGGTGACCGGGAAGTTGTTGCCGACGACGACGTCGGGCTCGCGCGGGCAGCCGGCGGCCAGGCACTCGCCCGCCGCGATCCGCCGGATCGCCGCGATCATCCGCTCACGGACCTCGTCCGACTGCGTACGGATGTTGAGGGCGATCCGGGCCTCGGCGGGGATGATGTTGTGCCGGGTGCCCGCCTCGATCCGTCCCACGCTCAGCACGGCCGACTCGCGCGCCGCGAGCTCCCGGCTGACGACGGTCTGCAGCCGGGTCACCAGGTACGCGGCGGTGACGACCGGATCGACGGTCGACTCCGGACGCGAGCCGTGCCCGCCCCGCCCGTGCACGACGATGTCCACGTCGGTGGAGGCGGACATGATCAGGCCGGGCGAGTGGGCGTAGAGCCCGGCGGGACCGGGGGCCGCGTGCTGGGCGAGCAGGACGTCCGGCCGCGGGAACCTCTCGTACAGTCCGTCCGCGACCATTCCCGACGCGCCCTCGCCGGTCTCCTCGGCGGGCTGCCCGAGCACGAGGAGCGTGCCGGACCAGGCGTCGCGTCCGGCGGCGAGCGCCCGGGCCGCGCCCGCCAGCCAGGTGACGTGCAGATCGTGCCCGCAGGCGTGCATCACGCCGGGCGTCCGGGAGGCGTACGGCAGTCCGGTCTCCTCCTGCACCGGCAGCGCGTCCATGTCGGCGCGCAGCAGCACGGTCGGCCCGGGCCCGTTGTGCAGGACTCCGACGACTCCGGTGCCGCCGACTCCGGTGACCGTGTCGAACCCGGACGTGCGCAGCCGGTCGGCGAGCGCGGCGGCCGTCCGGTGTTCCCGCATCGACAGCTCCGGGTGCCGGTGCAGGTCGCGGTAGAAGTCCTCCAGGTCGGGAACCGGGAGGTCGGCGGTGAGGTCCAGTGCGATGCGTGCGGGGGGCGAGATCACGGGGCCAGCGTAGGGGCCGCCGACGGGACGGGGGAGTTCCCGTCGGCGGCCGGTCTATCGAAGGGCCTGCGCGTGGCCCGTGAGGTGCTGGAGGTGCGGGACGGTGGCTTCGGCCGCCCGGGCGGGGCCGGCGTTCGCTGCCAGGACCAGGGCGGCGACGGCGACGACGGCCGCGCCGAATCCTCTGAAGTAGCGCGCGGAAATACGTCGGAGCATGGCGACCTCGCAACAACAGCGGCGTATTAAGCAGGCTTAATCCGCCGCTTAACGTAGGGGTTCGAAGCATCAAAGGGCAAGGGGCGCAAGGGGAGTTGGACAATAGTCAAAAGTTGGCCGAGTGTAACTCGGGTTAATGGCATGCTTAATCCATGGCGGAGCGTGACGGCCCGGAGGTCATCGGGCGCAGGGTTCAGCAGTTGCGTACGGAACGCGGACTGACGCAGAAGCAGTTGGCGGAACCGGCGTACACGCCCGCGTACATCTCCACCCTGGAGGCCGGGCGGGTGCGGGCCTCCGAGCCCGCGCTGCGGCACATCGCCGAGCGGCTCGGGGTGGCGTACGAGGAGATCGCGACCGGGCGCCCCGCCCACCTCGCCACCGATCTGCGGCTGCGGCTCACCGACGCCCAGCGCACGCTCGCCACCGGCGAGGCGGAGGTCGCGGCGGAGCAGTACGACGCGCTCCTCGCGGAGGCGGACGCGCACGGGCTCGTCGCCGAGCAGGCCGCGGCGCTGCTCGGCCTCGGCGAATGCGCCCTGGAGACCGGGAACCTGGAGACCGCGCGGGAACGTTTCGAGGCCTCGGAACAGCGCCTCGGCGACGCGCCCCTGCCGAACCGGGTGCCCGCCCTGCGCGGCCGGGCCGTGTCCCACTACCTCGCCGGTGAACTCCGCTACGCCTGTTATCTGTTCGAGTCCACCCTCGACGAGCTCAACCGCACGGGGATGCACGACCCGGACGCGCTGCTGCTCCTCTACACGGGCGTCATCGCCCCGTACATGGACATGGGCGCCCATGCGCGGGCCGCGCAGGCGGCGGAGTTCGCGCTCGCCCTGGCGCCCCAGGTGGGTGATCCGGCCCTCGTCGCCCGGATGCACCGCTCCGTGGCCCGCACGATGATCGCCGAGGGCCGGGTCGCCGAGGCCGACGCCTCCCTCGCCAAGGCCTCCGAGCTGTACCGGCAGCTCCAGATCCGTACCGAGCTCGCCAACTGTCACTGGATGCGCGGCTACTTGTACGCGCAGAACGGTGAACTGGAGCGGGCGGAGAGCGAGTTGCGGGAGGCGCAGGCGATGCTCTCGGCGAAGCGCGCCGCCCTGTACACGAGCCAGGTCAACGTGGAGCTGGCGGACGTACTGCACCGGCGTGGGAAGTCGGCCGAGGCCGCCATCCTCCTCCACGAGGTGCTCGGTGACCTCAGTCCCGAGCGCGGCGCCGTGCACTCGGCCGGCGCGCACCGCCTGCTCGGCATCATCGCCGAGGACGCCCGCGACACGGAGTCCGCCGAGGAGCACTACGTGCGGGCGCTGAGCCTTCTCGAGCGGGCGGGGGCGGCGGGGGATCTCGCCGACCTGTGCCGGCTCCTCGGGGACCTGTTGCGCCGCACGGGACGGGTGGAAGCGGCCCTCGACGCCTACCGCACGGGCCTCGGCCACCGTACGGCCCCCGGCACCACCACCCTGGGGCCGGCCCCGGCCCAGCCCCCGCTGTAACGGCCGGTCCCGCGACTGCGGGCGGTCCCTTGGCCGCGGGCCGGTGGGGGCCGGTCGCGCAGTTCCCCGCGCCCCTAAAAGCCCCAGCGCGCCCTCGTTTTCGGCCCGTCCGGCGCTTGAGGGCGAGGCCGTTCAGGTCGAAGCGGGGGTGTGAGCGGCGTTAGCGCGCACCCAGAGTGGTGTCTAGGAGGCGGATATCTCGGAGGCGGGGATCTCGAAGATGGTTTCGAGGCCGTCCTCCTCGTCCCACTGCTCGCCGACCTCCGTGAAGCCGAACCCGGCGATCGTCGCCAGGGACGCGGCGTTGTCGGGACTGATCGTCAGGCGCAGGGTCCGAACCCGGGCGTCGGCGGCGGCCCGGCGCATCAACGCGGCCAGGATCGCCCGTGCGTAGCCCCGGCGGCGGTGGGCGGGATCCACGGAGTAGCCGATCTCCACCATGCCCGTCTCGTCCGGCGGCCCGTGGAACCCGGCGAAGCCGACGACCGTACCCTCCGGTTCGGCGATCACGACCTTGGACAGCCATCCCGCGCACTCGGGCCGCGCGGTCAGCTGGTTCAGCCGGTAGCGCCAGAGCCAGCGCGCGCTGTCGCTGAGGAAGTACTCCGTGAGCTCGGCCCCCACCTCGGCACCGGCCCGGTCGAGGTCGGATTCCAGCAGGGCGGTCATGGCCGCGCTCGTCATCTCGACGAATCGCACCGCCTTCGGGCCGGCGGGGAGGACGCGGGCGACCCGCTCGACGTTGTCTCTTGCAGCGTTGTCTGTCACAGCGCGGATCCTCATCGGAGGGAGCCGGACCTGTCGAACGGTTTTCCCCGGCACGCCCTCCCTGGGTGCTTCACGGCGTCACGATCGGGAACGCCTTGTCCGGCTCGGAGACGTACGACAGCAGCCGGGCCAGCACGGTGGTGTCGCCGTCCGACTCGATGCCCGCGAGACCCCGGCCCGACACGACCCCGAGCAGTTCCGGGCGGGTGAGGGTCAGGGTCAGGTCCGCGTGCGGCTTCGGGGTGTGATGGACCGGCATGGCGCGGTGGGTGAGGGCGCCGTTGTGGAGGTTGACGCGGTGGCGGCGCTGCTCGTCGATGACGACGAGGTCGAGGGTGAGGTGTTCGTTCCAGGCGCGGGGGCCCTCGATACGGACGGCGAGCGAGTCGAGGAGCATGCTCACGGTCAGCGCGGACGTCAGTTCGGGACTCGTGGTGTCGACGGGGATGTCGGCGGTGCCCGCGCGCAGTTCCAGGGCGGCCGTGAGGTAGGCGTTGCGCCAGGTCCCGTTCTCCGCGCCGTACCCGAGCCGTTCGTAGACGCCCGCGAGGGTGTCCTTGGCCGCGTTGTTCGACGGGTCGGAGAACACCAGGTGGTTGAGGAGGGTGGCGGCGAACCGCAGGTCACCGGCGTCGATGTACGCCCGCGCCTTGACCAGGGTCTCCGTCTGGCCGCCCGCCAACTCCACGTACCGCCGCCCGAGTTCGACCGGCGGATGCTCCCAGAGGTGGGCGGGGTTGCCGTCGTACCAGCCCATGTACCGCTGGTAGACGGCCTTGACGTTGTGGCTGACCGAGCCGTAGTAGCCGCGGGCGTGCCAGGCCCTCTCCAGCGCGGGCGGCAGCAGGAGTTCCTCGGCGATCTCGGTGCCGGTCAGGCCCCGGTTGAGCATCCGGAGGGTCTGGTCGTGCAGGTAGGCGTACAGGTCCCGTTGTTCGCCGAGGAACCTGACGACGTTCGCCCGGCCCCAGATCGGCCAGTGGTGGGAGGCGAACGCCACGTCGTAGGTGTCACCGAACACGTCGATCGTCTCGTCGAGGTAGCGGGCCCACACGTGCGCGTCGCGGACCGGGGCCCCGCGCAGGGTGAGCACGTTGTGCAGGGTGTGGCTGGCGTTCTCGGCCACGCACAGGGCGCGCTGCTCGGGGAGCAGGAAGTTCATCTCGGCGGGCGCCTCGGTCCCGGGCGTGAGCTGGAAGACGAACCGCACACCGTCGACGGTCTCCTCCTGCCCCGTCCGGGTGATGTCCACGTTCGGGGCGATGAGCGTCACGGTGCCGGTGGAGGTGATGGTGCCGAGCCCGGTACCGATCTGGCCGCGCGGGGCCCTCGGCAGCCGGGAGCCGTACATGAACGCCGACCGTCGCAGCATCGCGTTGCCCGCGAAGACGCTCTCGCTGACCGCGTGCTCAAGGAATCCCCCGGGCGCGAGGACGGGCAGTCCGCTCTCGCTGCCGTGCGCCACCACTCCGCGGGCGCCGCCGAAGTGGTCGACGTGGGAATGGGTGTAGAGGAGGCCTGTCACGGGCCGTGCGCCCCGGTGCTCGTGGTAGAGCCCGAGCGCGGCAGCCGCGCACTCCGCCGAGATCAGCGGGTCGATCACGATCACACCGTGCTTGCCCTCGACGAGGGTCATGTTCGAGAGATCGAGGCCGCGCACCTGGTACACGCCCTCGGTGACCTCGTACAGGCCGTGGCGCGCGCACAGCTGTGACTGCCGCCACAGGCTTGGGTGCGCGGTGTCGGGGCACTCCTCGTCCAGGAAGGCGTACGCGTTCCCGTCGTAGACGATCTGTGCCTCGGCGTCGGTGATCACGGGCGGGTCCAACGCCGCGATGAACCCCCGATCGGCGTTCTCGAAGTCCGTGAGATCGTCGAAGGGAAGGTCATCACGCGCCGGGACGGTCATACGTCCAGCCTCTGCCGACGAACGGCGAGCGGCTAGTGGAGTGGGCCGTTCGTGAGCTGCGCGGTCGCGAGGTGTGGGCTCGTGACGTGCGTCAGAGCCGGTCCATCCGGGTGTAGGGGCTGAGGATGCGGGCCTGGCGGGAGCCGAAGTCGACGAGCATGGCGATGCCCTCTTCGACACCGATGATCGTGCCCAGGCCGAACTGGTCGTGGGTGACCCGGTCTCCGAGGCTGAATTCCTTGGCCACGGGGACGACCGGGGCGGCGAAGGGGCTGGTGGGCAGGTGGCGCCGGGGCGCGGAGGGTTTCGTCATCGTGTAGCCAGTATGGGCTTTGTTTGGCCGGTTGGAAGCCCCGGATTTGGTTCCGCAGCCGGATCGTGGCCTTCGGCGGTGCCGACGATCTTGGACCAGACGCCCTCGGAGACGGACAGCGAACGGCTCCCCGCCGTGTACGGGAGGGGTGCGGGCAGGGCCGCCTTCTTGCCCTTGGCCGGGTGTTCCGCGAAGAGGGCGACGGTGAGGGTGAGATGTTCGTCGTAGGTCGTCTGCCAGAGCGTGCGCAGGCCCGCGGCGCCGGTCCGGGTGGCCGGAGCAGCGTCCAACCGGCCGTACAGGAGCTTGGCGACCATCCCCGCGTCGGCGCGTGTCATGGCCGTACGGGTGCGGGGGTGGGCCTCGTAGAGGGTGCGGCCCGCGCGGGTGATCTTCGCGACCGTGTACGGCGTGGCGTAGACGCCGTGCGCCGCCGCCGTGGCGTACGCGGAGGCGAGCCGGAGCGGGGTCGGGGCCGCGGTGCGGGTGAGGTCCGTGAGGGGGGCGAGCAGCTTCATGCCGGAGAACGGCTGGAGCGCGGTGCCCGCCTCCACCGCTCCGTCCCGCGCGTCGTTGAAGGGCTGACTGGCGTAGTCCGCGCCGCCGTACAGCACGCGGACCGCGCCGTCGCCCGGGACCAGCGCGACCACGGCCGTGTGGACCCGCACGTCCCCGCTCGTTTTCACCTCGGCCCGCTTCTTCCCACCCGCCTTCGCATCGGCCGCCTTCTCCTCGGCCGTCTTCTCCCCGGTCTTCTTTTCGGTGCCGTCGGCCGCCAGCTCCGCCGTCGCGTCCTGCGCCGTCAGGTCGAAGGTCGTACGGACCGTGTAACCACCGCGGGCGAGCTGGTCCTCGGTGATGCCGAGCCGGTCGGCGGCCTCCGAGGCGGCCGCGTCGATGAGGTACTGGCGCTGGCCGTCCGTGTCGCCCGGCGGATAGAAACGGAAGGCCGGGAAACGGGCCCCGGCCCGCTGCGCGGACGTGATCGCGCCGCTGTGCGCCATCGCGTCCAGCACCCACTCCCAGCGGTCCACCAGCTTGGCCGTCACCTTCGGATCGGAGCCGGCCTTCTCGTAGTACGAGGGAATGTTGATGACGGACGCGAGCGCCGCGCCCTGGCTCACCGTGAGGTCCTTGGCGTCGACGCCGAAGTAGTTCCTGGCGGCGGACTGGATGCCGGCCGCGCCCCGGCCGAAGTACACCGTGTTGAGGTAGCCCTGCAGGATCTCGTCCTTCGAACGCGTGCGGTCCAGCTTGATCGAGATCAGCGCCTCGCGCGCCTTGCGGGACAGCGTCTGTTCCGGGCTGAGCAGGGCGTTCTTCACGTACTGCTGGGTGATCGTGGAACCGCCCTGCCGGTCGCCCCCGCTCACCGTCGCCCAGGCCGCCCGGGCGATCGCCCTCGGTGAGATGCCCGTGTCCGAGCGGAAGGAGCGGTTCTCCGCCGCGATCACCGCCTCCTGCACATAGCGGGGGACCTGCGAGAGCGGGATCTCCTGCCGGTCCACGGGGCCGCGCCGGCCCAGGTAGTCCCCGTGGTCGTCGACGAAGACCGTGCTCTGCATGGCCGTCTCCGGGTGCGGCTCGGGGATCTTCGTCAGGTGGTACGCCACCACGGCCGCGCCGACGAGGTTCGCGAGGAGCGCGAGCAGGACGACGAGCGCGCGGCGCAGCCGGCGCCCGCGGGTGCGACGGATACGGATCCGCCGCTTGACGAGCCTGCGTCGCAGGCCCGCCATGAGCCGGCCGCGCCCACCGGCGCCGTGGCGTCCGCCACCGGGCCCGCGACCGGGTCCGCGACCGGGCCCATGACCGGGGCCGCCGCCCCTGTCGTGGTCATCGGCGATCACAGCGACGCCGGTGCCGCCGGCGCGTCCGCCCGTGTCCACGTCCGCGCCGTTCACCGGCCGGCCCCCGTGCTCGCTGTCACCCCGCCCGCCGAGTCGTACACCGTGACTCTCCTGGTCACATCGACGGGCCTGCCGGGGGCGACCGACTTCGGTGTGCTCACCATCGCGTACCAGACTCCCCAGTGCGGTCCGCCCGCGAGGGTGAGCGCCGTGCCCGGGACCTGGCCCGCGGTGGTCTCGATCACGACCCGCGCCGCCTCGCGCTTGCCGCGGTAGACACCGGAGAGGAAGTACCCCCAGTCCCCCGCGCCCTCCTGCTGGACGGTGACGCCGGGCTTGTCGGCGCCGTCCTTCACACTGCTGAACAGCGGGCCGGAGCCGGCGGCCGTGGACCAGTGCGCGCCGTCCTCGGTGAGCCAGATCCTGATGCCGTGCGCGACCTCGACCCGTTCGCCGGCGGTCACGACCCGCACCGTGGCCATGGGCGTACCGGAGGGGGACGTCCCCCGCTCGTCGCCCGACCCCGGGGACACGGCCGCGCGCAGGGCGACCACGGCCAGCGGGACCACGAGCAGCGCGCACGCGGACCCCGCCACCGCGGCCGTACGGCGCCGCCCGCGCTGCCGGCCCGCGCGCTCGATGGCGGCCAGCGGCACGGCCGAGGGGGTGACGTCGTAGGCGGCTTCGGCGAACACCTCGCGCAGCCGCTCGGACTCGGCCGACGGACGCGGGAACTTGCGGTGACGTTTCATGAGCGGGCTCCGGAGACGGGGTGTCGGCGAGCGGGGGACGGGACGACGGAGGGGGTGACGACAGGGCCCAGGGAGGGATGGGCGCGCAGGGCCGCGAGGCCGCGCCGGGCATGTGCCCTGACCGTGCCGGCCGAGCAGCCGAGCAGCTGCGCGATCTCGGCCTCGCCCAGTCCCTCCCAGTGGCGCAGCACCACCACGGCCCGCCGCCGCGCGGGCAGCGCGGCCAGCGCCCGGCCGAGCGCGTCCCGCCGGCCGACGGCCCCCGCGGGATCCGGTAGGGCCCGGCGCGCCCGCTCGGGCAGGAGCGGCGTCAGCAGCCGGGCGGCGCGTCTCCTCCGCGTCCGGCCGAGGTGGGTTCTGACCAGGGAGCGACGTACGTAGAAGTCGACGTCGTTGCGCGGGATGCGCCGCCAGCGGGCGCGGACCCGGGCCAGCGTGGTCCGCGCGAGGTCCTCGGCCTGGTGGCGGTCGCCGGTGAGCAGGTGCGCGGTGCGGACCAGACGGGGCCAGGCCGCGGTGGCGTACGGGGCGAACTCGCCGTTCCCGGCAGGCGCGTCGGCGGTTTTGGTGGCCGCATGCGAGGTGGCGTGCGAGGCGGCAGGGGGAACGTCGTGGGACGCGGCGTCGGAGGAGGCGGGGGAGGAGGTGTGGGGCACGGCCTGCGGTTCCTCGGAGTCGGGTACGTGGGGGGTGTGGGCGGGCGGGGGAGCCGGGACCTGAACACCCGGCTCTCCCGCCCGCACGCTCACTTCAGCGCGCTGCCGGCCCGCCACTGGGCCCAGTCCGCGTTCCAGTCGCCGTAGCCGTTGCCCACGGCCACCGTGTCCTTGGAGCCGACGACGGTGATGACGTCGCCGGGGATGACCTCGTCGTAGAACTTTCTGGCGGTGCCGTCCGTCGCGAGTCCGACGCACCCGTGGGTGACGTTCTGGTGCCCGGCGTACGTATTGGCCTTCGGGTTCTGGTGGAGGTAGGTCCCGGAGGTGGTGAGGTGGACGGCGTAGTAGTAATAGTCCGCGTAGGCGTCGCCGTAGCCGACGGTCTGCGAGTTCATGAAGACCTTGGTCGCCTTGTCGGAGACGACCATCGTGCCGTTCCAGGTGTCCATGCCCGGGGCGCCCGCGGTGATGGGCACGTTCCGGGTCTGCCCGTCCTTGACGACTCTCATCATGTGCGTGCGCACGTCCACGGTGGCGACGAGCGAACGGCCCACGGTGAAGCGCCGGGTGATGCCCGAGCCCGCCCGGACGGTGACCGCGGTGCCCGGGGTCCAGTACGCGCGCGGCCGGAAGTCCACCCGCTGCCCTTCCAGCAGATCGCGGTCCTTCACCCAGCTCCAGGAGCCCTCGACATCGGCGTCGACCTTCAACTGCCGCTCCACCGCGGCGCGTTCACCGGCCGGTATCGCATGGTCGAAGGTCACGGATATCGGCATGCCGACGCCCACGGTCTGCCCGTCGGCGATGTTGATGTGCGCGCCGGTCAGCTTCGCGAGGGGTGTCGTTTTGACGGGCCGGGTGGTCGGCGTCCGACCGGCCGTCGTGTCCGGCTTCGCCGCCGTGTCCACCTCGGTGCCCGCGCTCCCCGTCACCGCTCCCTTCGAGCAGCCGGCGAGTGCGAGCGCGCACAGGGCGGCCGTCGTCCAACCGGCCGCGATACGACGGCTCCTGGCTCTCCTGGTCATCCTGATCCCCCTGCGGTGTGTTTCGATGTGCGGCGTACGGGACCTGTACGCACGGCACGGACCGCCGGGTTGCACGGGGCGGTTGAAATTTCGAAGTCTTCGGCGGGGGCACGACCGAGGAAGAGACGGGGGGCATGACCGAGGAAGAGTTCGACGCGTTCTACGCCGCCGCGTTCCCCCGGCTGACCGGTCAGCTGTACGCGTTCACCGGGGACCACGGCGAGGCGCAGGACGTCGTCCAGGAGGCGTTCGTCCGCGCCTGGGACCGGCGGCGGGAGTTCCTCGCCGAAGGGGCGCCGGAGGCGTGGATACGGACCGTGGCGATGCGGCTCGCGGTGAGCCGCTGGCGTCGCGCGCGCCGCTGGCTGGAACTCGTCCGCCGCACCCCGCCGCCCGAGCACACGCCGGGCCCCGACCCCGAGCGCACCGCGCTGGTCGCCGCGTTGCGCACGCTGCCCGAGGCGCAGCGGATGGCGCTGGTCCTGCACCATCTGTGCGACCTCAGTGTCGAGCAGGTAGCCTCCGAAACCGGTGCCCCCGTGGGCACGGTCAAGGCCCGGCTGTCCCGCGGCCGGGCGGCGCTGGCGCAGACGCTGGCGACGGCGGACGAGTGGGAGACCGTCGACGGGGGCAGGAAGAGCGCGGACAGGGCGAAGCCGTCCGCGGGCTCCCCGGACTCGCCGCGCTCCGCGCGCTCGCTGAATCCGACGGACGAGGGGAAGAGGGAGGACGACCGTGTCCGATGAACTCGCCTCCGGCCTGCGAGAGTTGGCCCAGGACGCCGAGACTCCCCCGTCGGTGTCCGGCGCCGAGATCCGGCTGCGGGCCGTACGCCGCAGGCGCCGGCGTTTTCGATGGACCGCCGTGACCGTCGCCGGTGCCTGCGCCGCCGCGAGCCTGGCCCTGGTCGTGGCGGCGGACCTGACCGGCGGCGACCGCGAGGACCGCCCCTCCCCGGCCGCGAGCCCCACCGCCCCGCCCAGCACCCCCTCCCCGGCCGCGCCCGACGCCACCGTCGACCTCTCGCGGCGCATGCTGACGGTCGCGGGCCGCGACCTGCCGATCTCCTCCGGTTCCGTCCGCTACCCAACGGCCACGGGACGGATGATGGTCGTCACGAAGGACAGCGTCAGGACGCTGTCCTTGTTCGCGGGCAAGGACTTGCAGAAAGTGGCCTGGGTGATCGGCCTGCGTGCCGCCGACGGGACGACGAACTTCGTCGGAACCCTCACGAGCGACGAGAAGGCCCCCGGGAACTACGACGTCACGACCGGATGGATCGGCCTGCGCCGCGCGGACGCGGTATGGCTGTACAAGCAGTTGGAGCCGGGCGCGGTGATCGAGATCAGGGGCGCGGCCACCCCGACCCCGGCGACGGACCTGTCGCCGTCGGCGACCGAGGGCACGGTCCTGCCGGGCGGCACCGGCGGCACCGGCGGCGCCGCGACCTATCCCGGTCGGACCGCCGACACGCCCACGCCGTCAGTGCCCACAGAACCGTCCGTGGTGGCGGTACCGGCCGGGTAGGTGCCGCCGTTGCGCCGAACCGAGTACGGGGGTTCGGGGCGGAGCCCCGTCCTGGTGTCGGGCGCCGGGGTCAGCCCTCCTGGGCGGTGTCGGCGGTGTCGGCGGTGTCGGCCGTGTCGGCCGTATCGGCGGTGTCCGCTGTATCGGCCGTGTCGGCCGTGGTGTTGTCGGTGTCGGCGGGGCTTTCGGTGAGGGGTTCGGTGGGCCTGCCGGTGAGTGGGTTGACCGGCGCGGTGGTGGGGTTGACCGGCCTGGTGGTGGGCTTGACCGGCGCGGTGGTGGGGTTGACCGGCCTGGTGGTGGGTTCGACCGGCATGGTGGTGGGTTCGACCGGCGCGGTGGTGGGGGGTCGGCCCGCCAGGACGTCCTGGAGTCGTTGCGTGCCGATCTGGACGGCCTGCTGGGTGGAGTCCTGTGCCGCCCCGCCGAGCCCGCCGTTGGTGAGGGAGACCGCCCGGTCCCCGACCCGCACGGCGGCGAAGTCCAGCGTCAGCATCGGCGCCGCGCCGGAACCGTCACCGGCGTTGGCGGCCGACGCATCGCTCATCGTCAGCCGCAGCCCCTCCCGCGCGTCGCCCACCCCGGGCAACACCGACGGCACGACCGTCACGTTGAGCCGCCCGCCCCGCACGTCCGTGGACGTGAACTGCGCGCACTTCGAGGGCAGCGTCCGCAACCAGGCCAGCTTGGCGTCCACCTCCGAAGGAGCGGCGTACGCGGCGACCTGGTAGCGCAGTTGCGCCGCGTTGCCGCTCTCGTCGAGGCCCACGACGGCCCGGGCACCCGTCGGCTCGCCCAGCAGATCCTCGGCGTACAGACCGTCGAGCAGCCGCTGACAGTCCGGCGCGTCCGTCCTGGTCTTGAGGAGCCCGTCCCGCCAGGTCGCCCCGCCCTGTGTCGCGGACCAGTGACCGCCCAGCTCGCCCTGGGTGATCAGCGCGGCCGAGGCCTGGGCGTCGGTGAGGGAGGGGGTGGCGGAGGTGGCGGGCCGCTCGACGGACGGCGCGTCCGCGGGCCTCAGGACGCCGTGCAACGAGCACGCGGACGCCGACACCAGGACGCCCGCGGTCAGGGCGCGGGCGAGGAGACGGTACGGACCGCTCGGACCGGTCGGAACCTTCATGGCGGGGGCCTCCAGGGGGGCGGACGCGCGAGTGTCCCTCCCACGCCACCACCGGGCCCGGCGGCCCACCAGTGGCACCGGGCCGTCCGGGTGAGCGGCCCGGCCGATCACCCCGCCACTGCCCGCGGGACCGCCCCGGCGAGGCTCTGCGGGCACATATCTGTCATGACCGTGGTAGAAAATGGGCCGCCGTCCGGGCGGTTTTTTTATTCCCCGAGGTGGGGTGAGATAGTGCGCCGCCCCTCGGGAGCCGCACGTGCTAGTGTCGATATCAGTTGCAGTTGTGGTTCCCAAAGTCTTGGAGCGTACTTTCCGGTCCGTACCGGTTCGTCGCTTCTGAATTATCCGGAAGTTTTTCCGGATGGGGCAATCATTGCGGCGACGCGGACCCGCACAGTGTGGGTCCTCGAGCTTTGCCCCGAAGGAGATTTGACATGGCTACTGGCACCGTGAAGTGGTTCAACGCGGAAAAGGGCTTCGGCTTCATCGAGCAGGACGGCGGCGGCGCCGACGTCTTCGCCCACTACTCGAACATCGCCACCCAGGGCTTCCGTGAGCTCCAGGAAGGCCAGAAGGTGACCTTCGACGTCACGCAGGGCCAGAAGGGCCCGCAGGCGGAGAACATCGTCCCCGCCTAGTCCGGGACCTGCTGACGCCTGACTTCTGAGTCGGCCGACGCTTACAGGTGGCCGGGACCTGCACCATGAGGTGCGGGCCCCGGCCACCTGCTTTTTTTCTTCCGTCCGGGTCGGCCCCGGTTCAGCCCCGCCGTTCCCGGTCGTTCCGGATTGAATTTCCGGCGAATTTTCTGGCCGCTGTGCCCACTTTCCGCTCCGCCGTGCCCACCTTCCGGCGCCGTGAAACTTCATCCCGCGGAGACACCATGCGTTGTGTGATCGCCCGTTTCCCCTTCGACCTCATCAAGAGTGAGGTCGAGCACTCGATGGCGGGCCGCGAGCCCGAACCCGTCACCAGCGCGTCCGTGGTCATCGGCCCGCACTCCTACCCCGTCAAGCAGGTCGGGGAGGTCATCACCAAGCAGGACCGCCGTGACTTCACCGAGCTCGAGGTCGCCCGCGCCCTCACCCGTCTGGGCTTCGTCTGCCACCCGGTCGTCACCCCGGCCCGCTCAGCCGTCCCCAGCTGGGCCGAGACCGCGTAACACCCCGTTCGGCCCAGCGGCCCCGGGCCCTTTTCCGGACCGGCCGGACCGGCGCGGCCGAAGAAGGTCTCCTCAGCCCTTCGTCCACGGGGCGCCGGGGACGACCGTCCGCACCCTCGTCGCCACGAAGTCCACCGTCGCGTAGTGGCCCGGCGACATCCGGGCCGTGACACGGCGGAGATTGCCGTCGGCGTCGATCCAGTAGGTGAGAGTGGAGTCGTCGGCGGGGCTCGCGGAGACGCTCGGGGTGGGGCGCGGGCCGGAGAAGACGCCGTAACCGTGGCCGTCCAGACGCTCGTCGCGCAGCCACAACGGACCCGAACGGGCGAGGAGCGCCGCGTCGTCGGGCCGGTCCGCGGCCACGGACACCACCAGGCGCAGCGCTCGGTCCAGGGGCGCCGTGGAGTAGGGGCGGCGGGTCCACTCCTCGCGCTTGAGGGTGCCGGCCCTGCGGACGGCCTGCGCGGCGGTCGTCACGATGTCCGGAGCGGGAGTCCTGGTCGTCGTTCGGCCGGGCTCGGCGCCGGGCGCCGCAGCCGGTGGGCGGGCCACGGCGATGCCCTCCTGGTCCCAGGCGAGCAGGCCCTGCACGGTCCGGGTGTCGTCGACGATCTCGTACGCGCCCACGGCCCGGTGCGCATGGTGGTCGACCACCGCACGCACCGTGATCGTCCCGTCCCCCGTCTCCGCCGCGGGCAGCCGCACCGTCACCTCCGCAGGACTCGCCTCGTACGCGCGGAAGCGGGCCAGTGCCAGGCGCTGGGCCTCGTCCGCCGAGACCGGGTGCGGGGACGTGTCTCCGTTGCCGGGGAGCAGCAGGAGGGCGGTCAGGGCGCCCGCCAGCGCCGTCGTGGCCGCGATCGCAGCCACCCAGATCTTCTTGCGCGGCTCGCGCGGCTTGCCCGGCTCGCGTGGCTCGCCTGGCTTGCGCGGCGGTTGCGGCACGGGGAGCTCGTGAGGCTCGTGAGGAGAGAAGCGCATGCTTGTCTCTACCTGCGGGCGGGCTCTCCACCGGTCGACTCCGCTGGACGGGCCGCTCCGGGTCACTCTCCCGGGTGAGGCGGGCGGGGCTACACCGCCAGGATCGCCCGGACCGTCTTGCCGCCGACGCCGGTGTTGACGACCTCGAAGCGGTGGGCGAGGTGCTGGACCATCGCGAGACCGCGGCCGCTTTCGGCGTCGGTGTCCACCAGGCCGACCCGGGGGCGGCCGGGGCTGTCGTCATGGACCTCGACGGTCACCTCGCCGCCCTGTCCCAGCTGCAACCGCAGGCGGCAGCCCGTACGGCCGTGCCGGACGGCGTTGGCGACGAGCTCCGAAGCGATGAGCGTGGCGTCGTCGACCTGGTCGGCGGTCGGCGCCGCCGTCCGCGGACGCGGACGGGTCAGGAACGCCGAGGTCAACCTGCGGGCCCTGCCTGCCGAAACGGCCGTGCGCGGCAGTGTGTACTCCACGCGGGCGGTCAGTCGGACGGCGCGCTGCTGCGCACGCATGACAACCTCACTTCCCCTCCCAGGACAACCGGTACCCGGCGACCGGACCCCCGCCGGCCGGGACCCGCGCACCTGGTGCGCGGCCGGTCCTGCCCTCGGGTGATGCCCGCCCCTGGCGATCGGCAACCAGGGGCGGAGGTCACAAAGCCGCCAAGGATGTACAGAGTTGCTGGTGGTTCACGGCAGAGTTGCCGGGGGTTCACGGCCCGTTGCCGAGGAGGCGGAAGTCCGCGTAGTCGAAGCCGGGGGCGACCACGCAGCTGACCAGGACCTCTCGGTCGCCGGTCGGGCGGGCGGACTGCCAGACGTGGCCGGGGACCAGGACCTGTGGGCGCTCGCCGCTTTCCAGGGCGGGGCCCAGACGGAGGACCGCCAGCTCCGCGTCCGGGGCTTCGCCGTCGCCGCCGAGGAGCAGGTCGAGGGGGCCGCCGCGGTGCCACAGCCACAGTTCGTCGGAGCGGACCGTGTGCCAGGCGCTGGTCTCCCCGGGGGACAGCAGGAAGTAGATGGCGGTGGCGGCGGCCCGGGGACCCGGGTAGCCGTCGGGGTGGAAGTCCCGCGCGGCCCTCCATGTCTCCACGAACCAGCCGCCCTCGGGATGCCTCCGCATGCCCAGTGCGGCGGCCGTCGCCGGTTTCTCCGGATCGATGCGCGTATTCACTTTCCGTCCTTCCGTTCGAAAGTTCTCCGACCACTCCCATGTCTCACAGGAGTGGTCGGAAAGGGTCCGGGTCGGGGTGCGGGTTCTTGATCTCGGTTCGGGTGCGGCGGTGGTCCACCGGCGCGGCAAACGTACCCGCGTCTGGTCCGCGCGGACGCCGTACCCAAGGAGGAGTGCCCGGGAGGAGCGACCGGGAGGAGTGCCCGGAGGAGTGACCCCTCCCCCTCTTCAGGCTTCGTCAGGCCGGATACGCGTGCGTCTGGGCGGCCTTCACCGTCGCCCAGACCGGCGCCCCGGTGTGCAGGTCGAGTTCGGCCGCGGCGACCGTCGTCAGGTCCGCGGCGAGCGCGAGCTCTCCGGTGAGGTCCGCGCGGATCTGGTCGCCGTGCGTCTCCAGGCCCGCGACCTCGCACCGCCACAGGTTGCGCGCGCTGGAGCCGGTCGGACGGTCGCGGTACAGCGTGACGGCACTGGGCGGGAACGCCACGAAGACGGGCCCGGCCAGGTCCTCGGTCGTGGTGATCGCCGGACCCGTGTCCAGTCGTACGGTGTGGCCCTCGGCCGCGCCCCGGTAGAGGTTCAGGCCGACCAGCTGGGCGATGTAGTCCGTGCGCGGGTGGCGGGCGATGTCCGACGGTGTCCCCTCCTGGACCACCCGGCCGTGTTCGACGACGACCAGCCGGTCGGCGAGCACCATCGCGTCCAGCGGGTCGTGCGTCACGAGTACGGCGACGGCCTCGAAGTCGCTGAGGTGGCGCCGGAGTTGGGAGCGCACATCGAGGCGGGTGCGGGCGTCCAGCGCGGCGAGCGGCTCGTCGAGCAGGAGCAGCCGGGGGTGGGTGGCCAGCGCGCGGGCGAGCGCGACGCGCTGCGCCTGTCCGCCGGACAGCCGGCGCGGCTTGGCGGCCGCGTGCTCGGCCAGCCCCATCCGGTCCAGCCACCGCGCGGCCCGCTCCCGCGCCGCCGCCTTCGGTACGCCCTGGCAGCGCGGCCCGAACGCCACGTTGTCCAGGGCGGACAGGTGCGGGAAGAGCAGATAGTCCTGGAAGACGACGCCGACCGGGCGGCCTTCGGGCGGCGTACGCCCCAGGTCCGCGCCGTCCAGCCGGATCCAGCCGCCGTCGGACAACGGCGTGAGCCCCGCCAGCGCCCGCAGCGCGGTGCTCTTGCCCGCCCCGTTCGGCCCGAGCAGCGCGACGACGTCACCGGGCGCGGCGGCCAGGGCGATGTCGAGACGGAAGGCGTCGCGGTGGACGACCAGGTGGGCGTCGAGGCCCTTGTCGCAGGCGGAGGACTTGCCCGGGGGAAGCGTCGGGTCCGTCATGACGGCGCCGCCGTCCAGCGGTCCCTGAGGCCCGCCAGGACCGCGATCGACACCGCCAGCAGGACCAGGCTCAGGGCGATCGCGGCGGCCGGGTCGTTCTGGAGGGCCAGGTAGACGGCGAGCGGCATGGTCTGGGTGCGCCCGGGGAAGTTGCCGGCGAAGGTGATCGTCGCCCCGAACTCGCCGAGGGCCCGCGCCCACGCCAGTACGGCGCCGGCGGCGATCCCGGGCGCGATCAACGGCAGGGTGACCCGGCGGAACGCGGTGAACCGGGAGGCGCCGAGCGTCGCGGCGGCCTCCTCGTAGCGCGGATCGGCCGCGCTGAGCGTGCCCTCCACGCTGATGACCAGGAACGGCATCGCCACGAACGCCTCCGCGACCACGACGCCCGCCGTGGTGAACGGCAGCGTGATCCCGAACCACGAGTCCAGCCACTGCCCGACGACGCCGTTGCGCCCGAGCGCCAGCAGCAGCGCCACACCGCCCACCACCGGAGGCAGCACGAGCGGCAGCGTCACCAGGGCCCGTACGAAGCCCCGGCCGGGGAAGTCCGTACGGGCGAGGAGCCAGGCCAGCGGCACGCCCAGCACCAGGCTCACCCCGGTCGCCGCCGTGGCGCAGACCAGGGACAGCTGGAGCGCCTGCCAGACCGCCGTACTGGTCAGCTGGTTCGGGAGGTCCCGCCAGGGGGCTCGTAGGAGCAGGGCGAGCAGGGGGAGCAGGAGGAAGGCCAGGCCGACCAGGGCGGGGAGGAGGAGGGGGAGCGGGACCCCGGTCGGTCGGCCGGCCGTCCGGACGCGCCGGCGCCGCGGCCCACCGGTGAGGGTGTCGGCCGCGGCGTCGGAGGCGTCCAGCTCGGTCACGGCTGCAGGAACCCCGCGGCGGTGAGCACCTTCTGGCCCTCGGCGGACTGCACGAGCGCGATGAACGCCTTCGCCGCCTCCGCGTTGGGCGCGTCCTTGAGCAGGGCGATCGGGTATGCGTTGATGGCCTTGGCCGACTCGGGGAACTCCACGCCCTCCACCTTGTCACCCGCCGCCTTCACGTCGGTCTTGTAGACGACGGCGGCGTCGGCCTCCTTCAGCTCCACCTTCGTCAGGGCGCTCTTGACGTCCTGTTCGTAGGAGACCGGGGTGAGCTTCAGCTTGCTCGCGTCCAGCGCCTTCTGCGCGGCGGCGCCGCACGGCACCGTCTTGTCGCAGAGTACGACCTTGAGGCCGGACTTCGTGAGGTCCTTCAGGGAGGCGACCTTGTCGGGGTTGCCGGGCAGGGTCGCGATCTCCAACTGGTTGCGCACGAAGGTCGCGGGCGTGGTCGCGGCGTCCTTCTTGTCCGTCACGATCGCCATCGTCTTGGGGCTGGCGGCGGCGAACACGTCGGCCGGGGCGCCCCCGGTGATGCTGGCGGCGAGCGTGTCGCTGCCGCCGAAGTTGAAGGTGACCTTCGTGCCCGGGTTGGCCTTCTCGAACTCCTTGCCCAGGGTCGTGAAGCTCTCCTTGAGCGAGGCGGCGGCGAACACGGTCACCGTGCCGGAGAGCTTCGGCGACGAGGAGGCCGAGGTGTCCGACTTCGGGGAGGAGTCGGAGGAGGAGCCGGAGTCGGAGGACGAGCAGGCGCTCAGGGCCAGCAGCGCGGCGGCACCGACGCCGGCCACGCGCAGAGTGCGGGTGCGGGTCCGGCGCGTGGATCGGGTCATCACGGGTCTACTCCCTCGGAAGCCTCAGGCATGCTTACGCCGATCATACTTCCGCAGATGCAAGCCGGAAGTCTCCTGTCACATCGCATGAGCTGCACGATCGTTGCCTGGGTGTACGCATGTGCGTTTGTACGGGACCGCCTCCTGGGTACGGACAATCGGGAGGTGGTGCCCAGTGGGGCAGTCCCCGACTCAGTCGCCCGCTCACTCGCTCGCGTCGGTCGCCCTGACCGGAGACCTCGCCCGCCCCGTCCGGCTGACCGTGCCCGACCTGTTGGCCTGGCCCCAGCACCGGGCCCGGGTCAGCTTCGAGTGCGCCACCAGCGGCGTACAGCACCACCGCTTCGAAGGGCCCCTGCTGCACGACGTCCTGCACGACGCCGGACCGGGCTTCGACCCCGCCCGCCGCAAGGACCGGCTGCGCTTCCTCATCGCGGTGGCCGGGGCGGACGGCCATCACGCGCTCCTCACCTGGGCCGAGATCGACCCGGACTTCGGGCACGCCCCGGTCCTCCTCGCGGTCGGCATCGACGACACCCCGTTGGACCGGGCGGGCCCCCAGCTCGTGCTGCCCCAGGACCGCTGCGGCGCCCGGCACATCAGCGGCATCAACGCGATCCGTGTGGACGGGCGCTACCCGTCGTGGACGTAGACGGGCAGGGCATGGACGCCACGCACCCGCGTCTGCGAGCCTGACCCGCCGGGGAGGTCGTGGATGCTGCTGCGCCAGCTGGAGTACCTGGTCGCGCTGGCCAGGGAGCGGCACTTCGCCCGCGCGGCGGCCGCCTGCTTCGTCTCGCAGCCCTCGTTGTCCGCCGCGATCCGCCGTCTCGAACATGAGCTGGACGTGCCGATCGTGCGCCGGGGCAGACGGTACGAGGGGCTGACCCCGGAGGGGGAGGTGGTCCTCGCCTGGGCGCACCGCATCCTCGCCGAACGCGACGCCCTGCACCAGGAGTTGTCGGCGCTGCGCGGCGGCCTGACCGGCACCCTGCGCCTGGGCATCGTCCCCACCGCGCTGCCCGCCGCCTCCCTCCTCACCACCCCGTTCTGCGAACGCCACCCGGGGGCCCGCGTCGGCCTGGAGTCCCTGTCGTCGGCCGAGATCACCCAGGGGCTCGCCGAGTTCGAGCTCGACGCGGCGATGACGTATCTCGACGACGAAGAGCTCCGTCACGTACGCCGCTTCCCGCTGTACGAGGAGCGGTATGTGCTCCTCACCCCGGTGGCCGGTCCGCTCGGCGCGGCGACGACCGCCCGCTGGGCGCACGCGGCCGCCCTGCCCCTGTGCCTGCTGAGTCCCCGGATGCGCAACCGGCGGATCATCGACGAGTGCTTCGCGGCGGACGGCGCGAAGGCGACCCCGGCGATCGAGTCGGACAGTGTCGCCGGCCTGTACGCGCATCTGCCCAGTGGCCGCTGGTCCAGCGTGATCTCCCATGCCTGGCTGCACATGTTCGGGGTGCCGGAGGGGATGCGGGTGGTTCCGTTGGAGGGGCCCGCGCACGGGCCGAGGGTGGGGCTCGTCATGGCGCGGGACGATCCTCCGTCCGTCCTCGCGGAGGCCCTGCTGACGGTGGCGCGGGAGGCGCGGGTCAGGGACGCGCTGGACGCGCTGCTCCACACCTATCTGGGCGGGCGTGGTTGAGGGCGAGTTGATAGCCGCCGTCTATCCGGGCATAGCGAGGTTCGCTTTGACCAGCGCGATCGGCTCCGAGGATCGTGACAGCACCGTCCGTTCAACGGAGCTCGCGATCAACGGAGTTGAGGAGAGCCGCGTCATGGCCAAGGTGCTCTGCGTGCTGTACGACGACCCGACCGACGGATACCCCACGACGTACGCCCGGGACGATCTCCCCGTCATCGACCACTATCCCGGTGGCCGGACCACGCCGACCCCGAAGGCGACCGACTTCACCCCCGGCCACCTCCTCGGCAGCGTGAGCGGCGAACTCGGTCTGCGCCGCTTCCTGGAGGAGCGCGGGCACACCCTGGTCGTCACCTCCGACAAGGAGGTGCGCGGCGGCGCCGGCTCGGTCTTCGACCGGGAGCTGCCGGACGCGGACGTCGTCATCTCGCAGCCGTTCTGGCCCGCCTATCTGACCCCCGAGCGGATCGCCGCCGCGAAGAACCTGAAGCTGGCGATCACGGCGGGCATCGGCTCCGACCACGTCGACCTCGACGCGGCCATCGCGCACGGAGTCACGGTCGCCGAGGTGACGTACTGCAACAGCATCAGCGTCGCCGAACACGTGGTGATGATGACGCTCTCCCTCGTCCGCAACTACCTCCCCTCCCACCAGGTCGTCCTGGACGGCGGCTGGAACATCGCGGACTGCGTGGCCCGTTCGTACGACCTGGAGGGCATGCACGTCGGCACGGTCGCCGCCGGACGCATCGGCCTCGCGGTGCTGCGCCGCCTCGCGCCCTTCGACGTGAAGCTGCACTACACGGACCGGCACCGGCTGCCGGCGGAGGTGGAGCGGGAGCTCGGGCTGACCTTCCACGCCACGGCCGCCGAGATGGCGCCGCACTGCGACGTCGTCACCATCAACGCGCCGCTGCATCCGGAGACGGAGGGCCTGTTCGGCGACGAGCTGCTCGCCACGATGAAGCGCGGCGCCTATCTGATCAACACGGCGCGGGCCCGGATCGTCGACCGGGACGCCGTCGAACGGGCCCTGCGCGGGGGGCAGTTGGCGGGGTACGCGGGTGACGTCTGGTATCCGCAGCCCGCACCGGCCGACCACCCCTGGCGCACCATGCCGCACCACGGCATGACCCCGCACATCTCGGGTTCGTCGCTGTCCGCGCAGGCCCGTTACGCGGCGGGCACGCGGGAGATCCTGGAGTCCTGGCTCGACGGGATCCCGATCCGGGACGAGTACCTGATCGTCGACGGGGGTGCGCTGGCGGGGACGGGGGCGCACTCGTACTCCGTCACCCGATGAGCGGGTAGACCGACGGCCGTCGAGGCCGCCCCCGACGGGCCTGATGCGAAAGACAGGCTCTAGACGCGGTCGATGTGCACGTTCGTCGACTTCACGCGGGCGGTGGCCTCCATGCCGACCTCGAGGCCGAGTTCCTCCACGGCCTCCCGAGTCAGCAGGGAGACCAGCCGGTGGGGTCCGGCCTGGATCTCCACCTGGGCCGCCACGTCGCCGAGCTTCACGGCGGTGACGATGCCCGGGAACGCGTTGCGCACGGAGGTGTAGGAGGCGTCCTCCTCACCGCTGCCGCCCTTGGCGAGCTCGACGGAGAACGCGGCCAGATCCCGCCCGTCGATCAGCCGCCGCCCGCCCTCGTCCCGGTGCGTCGCCATCCGCCCGGCGTCCGCCCACCGACGTGCGGTGTCCGGGCTCACGCCGAGCAGCCGGGCCGCCTGACCGATGGTGTAGGACTGCATGCGCGCCAAGATAGGCGCGAGATCCTTGCATATGCAAGCAAGCCCATGGGGCGCGTCAGAGATCGCCCTTGACGTACGAGCGGGCCGCCGCCATGACGTCCTTGTGCCGATCCTCGGCGATGGCCTGCAGCGGTGAGTCGTCCTCCAGCTGCGGATTCATGCCGATCATCCAGGCGCGTGCCGTGTGGCAGTTCTCCTGGAGCTCGATGATCTGGAACACCTGGTAGGCCGCCCGCAGGCGCAGCTCGGAGTCGATTCTCGGGCTGTTCTGGGCGCTGGACCACTTGCCGACCTGCTTCGGGTCCTCGATACCGGCGATGAACGCGGTGAGTTTCTGCCCGAAGTTGTCCTGGAGGAAGCGCGCTATGTCGGCGATCGACTTCTGGACCGTGTTGGCGTGCGCGGTGGTCTCGGTGACCGTGTCGGTGACGCTCGTGGTGACCGTCTTGACCGCGGACTCTCGCAGTGGCTGCATGATTCCTCGCTTCCTGGCGGTCATGAAACGGGTAAGACGCGGGATGGCGCGAGGGGTGACAGACGGGGTGTCAACATGGCGTCTCCTCAGTTGTGTTGAGGGAAGTCTACCCGTGCGAGGGTCTCTCACTCCACCGTTTTCCCCCCTTCAATCCCCTGTGAAATCCAACCTCGAAAGTGGTGTGAGGGGTCTGACCAGGGGTTTTATCCGGCGCCGTAGATGGGTACGGGACGGAGCACCGCCCGATCGGGCGACGCGGGTGCGGCCGAACGCCCGGGGGACGGGCGCCGTTCGGCGGACCCGAAGGCCCCCGTCCAGGAGATCCACGGGCCCCGATCAGGAGATCTGCGTGCCCCGTTCAGAAGACCCGCAGGCCGTACTCCGCCGCGACCGCGCGCAGTTCGGGGGACTCCGGCTGGATGGGGCGCCGCTCGGCCTCGACGAGATCGACGTCGTGGAAGATGGCCCAGCAGGTGCGCCCGCCGTATCCGGAGCGGTAGGCGATGCCCTGGGCCAGCCGGTGGCCCGCGTCGTTGCGCTGGGCGACCGTCCAGGCCGCGATCTGCCGGGCGAGCCTGCGGTCGCGCCCGTGGATGTGCGGGTCGGTGAGCGGGGGCTCGATGTCCCACGCCGCCAGCTCGCCCCGGAGTTCGCGCGCGAGGACGGCCCGGGTGGCCTCGGCGTCGACGTCGAGGAACTGGGCGTCCTTCGCGGGTTCGAGCCGGACCAGGATGTGGTCCTCGCGCCAGCCCGAGGCCAGGTGGCCGAGCCTCATGTGGCTGGGCCGCTCGTCCCACTCGTGGCCGATGAGCCCGCGCAGCTTGGGGTGGACGCGGAAGGGCGCGAGCGCCTCGGCGTAACAGCCGGCCGGATCGCTGGCGCAGTACAGCGTTCCGTAGGTGGCGAGGCTGAAGCGGCCCGCGCTGGAGCCCTGGCTGGTCTCGGGTTCGAGCCGGTTGTACTCCTTGGGGTGGTCCCTCTTGCCCAGCCGCCACACTCCGCGTTCCGGTGCGGGGACGAGGGACGGTAAGTGGGCTGTGGTCACCGCCGAAGGGCTGTTGTTCATCCTGGTCCTCGTTGCTGAGCCGATGGTCTGCGGCCGCTGCCGCACTGCCGGGGCGCCGCCCGGCGGGCCGAGGCCGTACGTCTCCCTCGCCCGCATGTTCCGCCGGTACATGCGGGCGATCATTCTCCCGTAGCGCGCGCCCCGGGATGCCCGCTTCCACGCCGTGGCGGGGGCGCGAGAGGGGGGCGCTGGGGCACACGGGAGGCGCACGCCCACATGCGGCGGCCCGGCGGGCGCCGGATCAGCGCCCCTCCATTCGGATGCCGAACACACATACGCCAGCGACTCCGGCCGCGAGGAGGACGGGGTGCTCGGGGTGCGGGCCGCCCGGCTGCCGGGCGTCGAGCGCGTCGAGGGCCCCGAGCGGGCTGCCCGTCACGATCCGCAGCAGGTGCGAGCCGGTGTCGGTGTCCCACAGGTGGATGGTTCCGCCGGGGCCCGTCGCCGCGAGGCAGGGGCGGCCGGTCGCGGTCCGGAAGAACGCCAGCGCGGCCACCGGCCCGTCGCCGATGTCCAGCCGCCGCCCGACCGGCCGCCCGGTGCCGGGATCCCAGAGCCGGATCGTGCCGTCCTCCCCGCCGGACGCGACGAGTTCGGCACCGTCCGGCTCGTCGACGGGCACGGCGGCGACGGCGTTGACGACCCGCTGCTCGCAGTGGAGCGGCGCCCCCGCGGGCCGCAGCGTGACCGGATCCCAGAGCCGTACGGTCCCGTCGGTGCCCGCCGAGGCGATCCGCGGACCCCGTGCCGTGTCGAGCACGGCGACGTCCCGGACGCTGAGCAGATGGTCCTCCCGGCAGGCCAGCGCACACACCCGGTCGAGGTCCCACAGGCGTACGGTGCCGTCCTCGCCCCCGGTGACCAGCAGGGTCCGCCCCTCGTACGGGAAGGCGGCCATCGACCGCACCGGGAGGCTGTGGCCGAGGAGTCCGGCCAGCCGCGCGGGGGCGGCGTGGGCACCCCGTTCCAGGGACCACAGCTGGATTCCGGCGTCGCGGTGCGCGGTCACCAGCAGGGGTTCGCCCCGGACGCGCGCCGAGGCGAAGGCGGTCACCGGGGCGTGGCCCGCCGGGAGGGCGACCGGGCGACCGGTCCCGGTGTCCCAGAGCGCCGTACCGGACTCGTCGGCCACGGCGATCAGCGGCGCCCCGGCGGTGGACCCGGGACCGGACAGCGCCGCCGTGGTGACGGGCCGCCGGACCGCGCGCCCGGCGCCGCCGCCCCCGCCGCCCGGTTTCCAGCGCCGCAGGGTGTGGTCCGCGCCGGCCGAGACGAGAAGCTCCTGCCCGGCCGGGACGAGAAGCTCCTGCCCGGCCGGGGCGGGGAGTTCCCGCGAGGTGGCCTGCGAGGTGCCCGGCAGGGTGGTCAGAGCCACGGGTGGAGCGGTGTGCCCTTCCAGGGGGCCGCCGATCGCCGCGCCCGTCCGCGCGTCCCAGACCCGCAGGGTGTGGTCGCTGCCCCCGGACGCCACCGCCGCCCGGCCCGCCACGGTCAGGGCGGTCAGCGCGACGACGGGCCCCGCGGGCGGAGCGGGCGCGACGGGCGTCTCCCGGCCCGTCGAGGCGTCCCGGAAACCGATGTACCCCGAGTCGTCGCAGAGCGCGTACCGCCCCGGGGCCGCGAGGTCCACCAGGGCCCGCACCGCCCCCTCGTGCTGGTGCTCGTACGTGTACCCGTCGGGCCGCCGCGGATCCCAGACGCGCACCCGCCGGCCCTGGGCCACGGCCAGCGCCATCCCCTCCGCCCCGCCCAGACCGACCCCGCTCAGCAGGGCCGGCGCGGGATCGAGGGAGGGCAGCGGGGTGTCGACGGGCCGGAAGGTGACGGGATCCAGCGCGCCGAGACGGCCGTCGCTGTGGGCGACGAGGACGACCTCCGGGGCGTCCTTCGCCGCGAACAGCGTGAGAGCGCTGACCCAGGTGCCGGGGCGGTGGACGGGTTCGGCGAGCAGCTGGCCCCGGGTGAGGTGCCAGACGCGCACCGAACCGTCGGTGCCCGCGGAGAGCAGCAGATCGCCCGGGAGCGGCAGCAGATGCTGGACCGCGCCGCCGTACGTGTGCAGCGGCGCCATCGCCGGTACGCCGTGCGGCTCCCACATGCGGATCGTGCCGTGGTCGTCGCCGCTGACCAGCAGGGAGCGGCCGTCGGTGGTCGTGGTGCGGGTCAGCGATTCGAGGCGGGTCTCGGAGACCGCCAGTACGTTGTCCCGCGCCGTCCAGTCGCTCCACAGCGGGGTGACGCGCGAACCGGACACCCGCGCGGCGGACGTGTCGAGCGGGGTGCGGGGGCGGGTCGCCGCGTGATGGGCCAGGTGCAGACTCGTCAGCCGGGAGTCCGGACCGGCGCCGCCGATGAAGGGCTCGATGCGGGCCCACGCCTCCAGCCACTCCTGCCGTCGCACGGCGCTCACCGCGTCGCTCTGCCGCAGCAGTGTGCGCACGTTCGCGCTGGACTCCCAGGGCAGTACGGCGAGCGGTACATGGGCGTCGTCGAGGACCTCGCCCCGAGCCGCGTGATGGGCCAGGTGGCGGCTGAGATACGGGTGCGGCGGGATCGTCGGGTCCGCGGCGACGAGCCGGGCCAGCGCCTCGGCGATGAGCCGGTGCGCGTCCCTGGTGTCGGCCCACGCCTTCGCGTCGTCGGCCCACGTCCTCGAGTCGCCCGTGTCGGGGCGGCCCGGACGGGGCGCGCGGAACGGGCTGTCCGCGTCGCTCATACGGCGTCGCCCCCGACGCCGGCCAGCAGGTCCTGGCGGGGATCCCGCAGGAGCTCGGCCAGGGCTTCGTGGGCCGGCCGGTACACCAGCCGGTCGTCCTCGTCGTCGTGGGCCAGGTATCCGGCGAGCCTGCTCTTCAGCAGGTTCTCGATCATCCGGTCCGGCTCCTCGACCGGCCGTCCGAGCAGCGCCCCGGCGACGGCAGGCCACACGTCCGACCAGGGGATGCCCGCGCCCAGCGCGAACGCGGCGGCCCGCAGCAGCGCGAGGGCGACCTCCGCGGGCAGCCCCTCGTCCTCGACGAGCGCCAGATCGCGCCGGAGCAGACCGATGGTGCCCGCCTGCAACAGGTCGAGCCAGTCGGGGTTGCCCGCCAGCGCGTCGGGGTCGGACGCGTGGTGCAGCTGCTCGCCGGCCAGCCGGGCGTCCAGGAAGGACGGCCAGACCCGCTTGGCGACGGTCTCGGCCGCCTGCCGGGTGCTGTCGCCGCCGGGCGTCTCGGCGCCGACCAGCGCCTGGACGTAGTCGGCGATGTCGCTCTCGCTGTCCGTCTCGTCGGTACGCAGCACGGACGCCGTGGGAAAGACCTCCCGGAGCGCGCCGAGCAGCCCCGCCGCCCGCCCCGCGGGGCCGGGAGGGGCGGCGCGGTCCGCACGGGGACGGCTGCTGCGTACGCCGATCAGCAGCCGCAGGGACCGCTGCCGCTCCGGGCGGCGCTGGCCGGGCAGGGCGGGGGCGGCGCCGCAGTGGGCGGTGAGCGGGGCGAGGACGTCCCTGACCACGCGGAAGGGTTCGACGGACTCGTCCAGCCCGTCGAGGACGAGCGTGACCGGATCGCCCGGCTCGTCCAGATGGGCCAGCAGCTGGGCGCGGCGCAGTTCCACCGGGTCGTCGGTCGGCCCGGCCGGGCGCGGGGGCAGTTCCAGGGCGCGCAGCAGGTCGCCGAGCACGTCGGAGGCGGTGCGGTGGCGGGCCAGTACGGCGGCGGTGACGGAGCCCTCGGGCGGGACGGTCTCGGGCGCGGCCGAGCGCAGCGCGCGGCCGTGGCGCGGGTCGTCGCGGAACAGCGGGTCGCTGAGCGTCACGGCCCGCGCCAGCACGGCCGACTTGCCGCTGCCGGCGGTTCCGGTCAGCAGCAGGACACCGCGAGGACGGCCGAGGAACGCGGTGACGGCGCGGCCCAGTCCCTCGCGACCGCTGAAGTACCAGCCGGGGTCGGTCTCCTGGGGGCGGCCGCTCGCGCGGTCGAGCCAGTGGTCGACCTCGTCGGCCGGGGTGGCGACCTGGCGGCGCGCGGGCCCCACCAGTTCCCTTACGGGCCGGTAGCCGGGGTTCGGCAGACAGGGCGTCAGGGCCGTCTGGCCGCCGCCGTCCAGGACCCGCTTGAGCCGGTGCTTGCGCCGCTCGGTGTCGGTGCCGAGTTCGCTCTCGAACTCCGTCATCAGGTGGGCGACGCTCAGCCAGGGCGTGGTGATCTGGGCGGTGGTGCGCAGCCGCTCCAGCACACGGCGCATCACCGAGGGGAACTGCCGTACCTGGACCAGCTGGTCGTGGGCGCAGGTGGCGACGACGTCCAGGCTGCCGCCGGTGCGCCGGCTCGGCAGGATCTCCTGGTGCAGCTTCTCCAGCTCCTCGGCGATCCCGGCCGCGTAGCACGTGTTGATGACGACCAGTACGTGTTCGGCGCGGGAGTCGAGGGCGGCGGCGACGATCTCGCTGGTGCGGATGGCCGTGGCCAGCTGGCGCCGGGGTTCGGTCCTCGGCAGCTGGAGGAAGTGGGTGCGGGAGGCGCCCAGTTGGCCGTGTCCCGTGATGAAGACCACCAGGGCGCGGCCGGGCGTCTCGCGAACCTCGCTCTCGTGCAGGAAGCGCTCCACGTCGTAGCGCTCGCGCAGCTCCGGCGCGGGGACGTGGGTGAAGGGCTCCGGTGCCCCCGGAGCGCACCACCAGTCGGCCACGACGGAGAGCTGTTCGTCGATGCCGGCGGTGAACTCCGCGTCCCCGTCGCCGTAGTCACGGACGGCGACGGTCAACAGAGTGCGCCGCGCGGAGTCCTCCTCCACGGTGCCCACCGACGCACGGCCCGCCGTGGCCCTCCCCGTATCGCCGGCGTCCCCCGGCTCCCCGATCCTGACAAGCCCCCCCGCCCGCCCTCGCATGCTCTCTATTCTTCCCGCCATGACCGACCCGTCGCAGCCCAATACCGCAGGCCGCCGCCTGGACGAGCGGCCCTACAGCCTCCCCGGCCTCTCCCCGAACACGACGCAGGACGCCGTCGTCGTCGTTCCCGGCATCATGGGGAGCGAGTTGTACGACACCGAGTCCGGCGACGTCGTCTGGGGCCTCGCGAACGCCGGATGGCTGCTGAAGGCGTGGACGGCGCCCCAGGGCTTACGCGCCCTGCGCCTCACGCCCGACGAACGCGAGGGCCGCCTCGGCCGCATCCGGGCCCGGCGCCTGCTGCGTACCCCCGCCTGGAGCCCGTTCCTGCGCGGCATCGAGCCCTACAACGACCTGGTCGCGACCGTCACCCGGAGCGTGGCCGACCCGGAGGCCGTGCTGCCCTTCGCCTACGACTGGCGGCTGTCCGTCGCCACGAACGCCCGGTTCCTCGCCGAGGCGGCGCGCGAACACCTGGAACGGTGGCGGCGGCACCCCGCGCACGCGCTCGCCCGCAAGCACCGGGTCGACGAACGGGAGGGTCGGCTCGTCTTCGTCGCGCACTCCATGGGCGGACTGCTCACCCTCGCCGCTCTCACCGACGGCCCCGACGGCGACCTCGCGGCGGACACCCGTGGGGTGCTCACCCTCGGTACGCCCTTCCAGGGGGCGGTGGCCGCCGCCGCGATCCTCAACACCGGGCAGGGAGCGCCGGTTCCGCTGCCGCACGGCAGGCTCAGGAGACTCGCGTACACCATGCCGGGCCTGCACGACCTGCTCCCGACGTTCCCCTGTCTCGACGAGGGCCTGAACATCCGCCGGCTGAGCCCCACGGACATCGCCGACCTGGGCGGCGACAAGGATCTGGCCGTCGACTCCCAGACCCTGCACGACACCCTGCGCGGGCGGGCGCTGCCGGGGCACCGGGCGCTGGTGGGCATCAGCCAGCCCACCCTCCAGTCCCTGACCCTCCGTCAGGGTGTCGTGACCGCCTCCGAGCACTGCTACCGCGAGCACAGCGACGGCGAGCTGATGCGCGACGAGACGGGCGCCCCGCGCCGCTTCGACGTGGGCGGCGACGGCACCGTACACAAGGAGTCCGCCGCCTCTCCCTTGAACCGCGCCACCGTGCCCCTCGCGCTGCAGCACGGTGCGCTGGCCCAGGGGGAGGCCGCGTTGGAGGCGGTGACCTCGTTCCTGGAGGAGGACGAGCACCTCGGTCCCCCGCAGGCCGGGGCACGGGTCGGCATCGAGGTCCCGGACCTCGTCGCGCCGGGCACGCCCTGGACGGTCCGGGTGCGCGGCGTCGACAGTCCCGCGGGGCTGGACTGCGCGGTCGAGGAGGTCGGCGGGGCCTTCGCCGGACCCGCCCGGCTGTACGGCGACGACGACCACCTCGCGGCCCGTCTCACCGTGCCCGCGCCCGGCCTCTACCGGGTCACCCTGGACACGGGCGACCCCACTCCGCTGACCCAACTCGTCCTCGCGGCCCCGGACGAGCGGGACGACGCCTGAGACTCCCCCGCAACCTGCGCCGACTATGGTGTCGACACGAATCGAACGCGCAATGGTTCGAACCGGTCCGGAGCGAGCGGTCAGGAAAGAACGGCGAGGGGCACGCGGTGGCGGACGAGGGGCGGCTGGTCGCCGGGCGCTACCGGCTGATCGAACAGATCGGCCGTGGCGGCATGGGCACGGTGTGGCGTGCCGAGGACGAGGTCCTCAGCCGTGAGGTCGCGGTCAAGCGGCTGCACGTCCAGCGGCACCTGACCGACGACGAGCTCGCCACCCTCCACGAACGCACCCGCCGCGAGGCGCGCAGCGCCGCCCGTATCGCCCATCCCCACGTGGTCGTCGTGCACGACGTGGTGGACGACGAGGGGCTGCCCTGCATCGTCATGGAGTACGTGCCCTCCACGACCCTCGCCGCCCTGCTCGCGGACGGCGGCGCGGTGCCGCCCACCGAGGCCGCCCGGATCGGCCTCGGCATGGTCGCCGCGCTGCGGGCCGCGCACGCCGCCGGGGTGCTGCACCGTGACGTCAAGCCGGGCAACGTCCTGCTCGGCGCCGACGGCCGCGTCGTCCTCACCGACTTCGGCATCGCCATGGCGACCGGCACCTCGACGCTGACCAGGACCGGCGAGATCATCGGCTCGATCGACTACATCGCGCCCGAACGGATGCGGGGCAAGAAGCCCGGACCCGCCGCGGACCTGTGGGCGCTCGGGGCGACCCTCTACCAGTCCGTCGAGGGGCGGCCCCCGTTCCGCAAGGCCACGGCCGTGGAGACGGCGTACGCCATCGCCGTCGACCCGGTCGAGCCCATGAAGCAGGCCGGGCCGCTGGAACCCCTCATCGACGCGCTGCTCGCGAAGGAACCGCAGGAGCGGCCGTCGGCGGAGGAGGTGGAGCGGGTTCTGAGGGAAGTGGTGTCGGGGGTACCGACGCAGCTGACGCCTACGCGTCCGGTACCGGCACCGATACCGGCGCCGATACCGGCACCGGCGCAGTCTCCGCCGACCGCGACGACGGTGGCACCGGCGCGGGAAGACGCGCCGCCCCGGCCCCGTGGGCGCCGCGTGGCCGTCTGGAGCGCGCTGGCCGTGGTGCTTGCGGCCGCGACGGTGGCGGGCGGGTGGTCGATGACCCGGGACGGCAAGAGCGGCGGCACCCATCACAAAGCCGCCGCTTCCACCTCCGCGCCCCCGGCCGTTCCCGCGGGCTACCACCTGGTCACGGAGAAGAAGCTGGGCGTCTCCTTCCCGGTCCCGGACGGCTGGAAGCGCGGCAAGGCGTCGGCCGAACAGGTCACCTACGTCGACGAAACCCGTCTCGTGGACCTCACGATCGGCATGGTCGAGCCGGCGGGCGCGAACCCCGAGTCGCACTTCACGAACATCGAGGCGAACACCAAGCTCAACTACCCCTCCTCGTACCGGAAACTGCGCATGCAGCGCACCACGTTCCAGGAGAAGCCCGCGGCCGTGTGGGAGTTCACCTTCAAGGGCCGGGTCCGGGCGTTCCGCGCCATCGACCTGGGCTTCGGGCAGGAGGGCGGCCGGGAGTACGACATCTACCTCTCGGCTCCGGACCTCAAGTGGGACAGCTTTCGCCCGGTCTTCGACACGGTCTCGGCGGGCTTCCGGGTCGGCTGAGTCCGGACGGCGGGGCTGGAGCGGCAGATCGGGACAGCGGTCAGTACGGCGGTTCAGGACCTGCCGTCCGTCAGTTCACTGGCGTCGAGCGGCAGGCGCAGGCTGACCCGGCGGCGTACGGAGGCGAGTTCGCGGTGCAGGGGTGAGCGCGGCACGGCCAGTACCGGGCAGGCGGCGTGCGCGAGGCAGTAGCGCGCGACGGACGGGAACAGCGCCCGGCGCATCCGGCCGCGTCGCCCGCCGCCGATCACCAGGAGGTCGCCGATCCGGTCGGCGGTCCGCACCAGGGCGCGCCCCGGCCGGTCCCACACGACCAACCCCCGGCACGGCACTCCGGGCCCGTCGGCGCCGAAGGCCGTGTCAAGGGCCGTGAGCAGCCGGTCGTCCGCCATCTGCCGGAACTCGGTCATCGGCGGCGCGAGCATCGAACTCGGGTGCGCGAGCGCGCCGCGCGGCGGTTCCCAGGCACCCACGGCCAGCAGCACGGCACCGGTGCGGCGCGCCTCGAACGCGCCCCGGTGCAGCGCCGCCAGACTCCCCGGCGAACCGCTCACCCCCACGACGACCCGCCGCCGCTCTCCCTCGCCCATCGCTCGCTCACCCCTCGGCGTACGTCGACACGGGTATCGCGTTCCATCGAACGCGGGGGGAGTGCGGCGGGCCAGGGGGTTGGCGTTCACCTGACGAGGTTCCGACCGTTCATGACACTTCGGCACACACCTCTGTCGTCCGCCCCGGTCGTCGGAGCTCGCGACGGCCGGGGCGGGGGCGGTTGAGGTGTCTTGGATCAGCCTGCGCAGAGGGTCAGGTTGATGGTGGCGCCGATGGACACGGTCTTCGGGCTGTGCGGGTCGACCGAGTGGACCGAGCCCGGCTTGCCGTTCTTGCCGCAGTCCACCTTGCTGACCGTGCCGAGCTTGAGCTGGCCCTTGAGCAGCAGTTGCTTGGCGAAGTCCACGTCGAGGCCCGCGAACTCCAGCGGGAACTTACTGCCCTTCAGCAGCACGTTGGTGGCGTCGTTGCCGGCCGAGGTGGTCGCGGCGGCGGGCTTCGCGGGGCTGGATCCGTTGGTGACGGCGGTGGCCAGGGCGGTGCCGCCGCCGGCCACGATCAGGGCGGCGGCGAGACCCGCGATGGCCGTGACGCGCTTGCGGCGGGTCTTGCGCACGATGCCGACGGTGTCGACGGACGGCGCGTCGGCGGAGTTCGCGAATTCGTTCATGGCGTTCACCAGTTCCTCTTCGAAGGGTGTGTAACCGGTGCGGCCGGAAGACCGTGCATCGTGTGAAGTCATCGGTTTCCTTCCGTGGGCCGCTGCGATGAAGGGCCGGGGAGCGCGGGGAACTGGCTTCTCAGCTTCTCGATCCCACGAGCGAGCTGGGACCGTACGGTACTCGTCGAGATCTTCAGATCGGCCGCGATCTCCGCGTCCGACAGATCGTGGAAGTACCGCAGGACCACGACCGTGCGCATACGCATCGGCAGCCGCTGAAGGGCGCGAACGAGCTGGTCCCTGCTGTCTATCTGCCCGTACTCGTCCCCCGGAGCGGCCCGGTCGCCGCCGCTGTCGGGGTGCGGGGTGGTGCGGCGGAATCTTCGCCAACGGTCGTTCGCCAGGTTCACCATGATCCGCCGCACATAGGCGTCGGGGGCGTCCTTGGCGGCGATCGCGCGCCACTTGCGGCAGGTCCGTTCCAGGGTCTCCTGGAGCAGGTCCTCCGCGGCTTCGCGGCTCCCCGTCAAGACGAGGGCGCCACGGAACAGGGCGGCCGACCGGGCGGCGACGAAAGCGGGAAAGTCCATGTCCAGCGACTCGGTCCCGCCACGCTCGGCGCCCAGCTTCCACTCGGTTGCCAGATCCACACGCTCCTCCCTTCCTGTCACCCCTCCACGACGGGACAGCCCTCTCATCTGCTGCACGGGGGAGATGAGAGCTGGGTCACAGCGGCCGTATCGGTTCGGCATGCGGCCGGTATGGGGTCGGTATGCGGTAGGCATGCACTCGGCATGTACACGGCCCGGCAGCCTGACATAGCGGGATTTGCCCTCGGGGCCGGTCGTTAGGGTGAGCGCGCCAAAACGTCCAGCTCGAACCATGCCCACGGTGAAGAGTGAACAGTGAAGAGGTGACGGCGGTGGGGGCGCCGATACGGTCGCACATTTCCGACTACGCCGAGACCGGGCCGGCCGAGCCGTCGGCCAAGGCTGATTCCCCGGCCCCGGAACCTCGTCCGTCGAACCCGGAGCCGCGCTCAGCAGCGCCCGAGGTCGGCGCTCGGCGCTGGTCGCGGGAGCACGGATCCTCGGCGTGACCACAAAATCGTCTGGTTCTCCGCCACTCGGAGCCCCCGCCCGCATCCCGTCCCTGCCGGGGCTCGGTACCACCTGGTACGAGCGTGGTGTGCGCTACTGGCTGCGCCGTGTCTCCGGGGCCGTCCTCTGGTTCGCCGTGCTGGGCTTCGCCTGCTACATCGCGCTCGTGCTCTACCAGTCGTTCCGCGGCGACCTGCCGTCGGGCGTGCGCATGGTGTGGGACTGGGCGCAGGTGGTCGTGTCCTGCGTGGCCCTGGTCTGGGGGTGGGTGGTGCAGCGCAGGGACCTCCTGGACCCGCCGACCCCCAGCGAGGCCCGCGGCCGCAAACGTGACCGGACCCGCCGCTCCACGGGGCTCGCCCTCGCCGGCCGCATCCTCTTCCCTGTCGCGGCGCCCGTCCTGCCGGCCCTGCTCGCGTACGCCGTCGGCTGGGTGCTCGCCGCGTTCACCGTCCGCGAGTATCCCAGCGAGGTCGGTGCGCGGCGGGTGTTGGAGGGCTGATCGGCCGCGGTCACATGGGCGGCAGGTGGAGCAGGCGGGTGATCGTGCGGAGGACGCCGTTCTCGTTGTTGGACGGGGCGAGGTGGCGGGCCCGGTCGATGATGGCGGGGTGGGCGTTGGCCATGGCGAAGGACCACTCGGCGGTGTCGAGCATTTCGAGGTCGTTGAGGTAGTCGCCGAACACCATCGTCTGGGCGGGTGTGATGCCCAGGTCGTCCTGGAGGCGGCGTACGGCGGCGCCCTTGTCGGCGGTGACGTTCATGATGTCGACCCAGTGTGCGCCGGAGACGACGACCTGGTGGGTCGAGGTGAAGGGCCGCAGGGCCGGGGCGGTGGTCCGCTCCACGGGTCCGAAGTCGAAGAGGGCGACCTTGAGGATCTCGTCGTCGACGGCGGTCGCGTCGGGGACGGGCTGGAGCCGGGTGTAGTACTGCCGGGCCTCGGCCAGGAACGCTTCGTCGGTCCGTTCGACGTACGCGGACCGCTTGCCGCAGACCACCGCGCCGACGTCGACGCCCTCGGCCCGCAGCCCCCGTGTCGTGGTGACGATGCGCGCGGCGACGGACGGGTCCAGCGGGTCGGAGCTGAGCTCCACGCCGTCCCGTACGACGTAGGTGCCGTTCTCGGCGATGAACACCATGCCCTGCCCCGCGTCGGCGAACTCCTTGGCCAGGGTGGCGTACTGACGGCCGCTCGCCGGGCAGAAGAGCACGTCCCGTCGGCGCAGCTCCGCCAGGAGCGACCACAAGCCGTCGGGTATGCGCTTGGCGTCGTCCAGGAGCGTGCCGTCTATGTCGGTGACGATGAGCCGGATGTCGGCGGCTCCCTCCGGGGGCTGCGGCGGGGTGACGGCCAGGGGGGTGGTCGTGGCGGCGGCGGTCGCGGCGTGAGAAAGGGGCATGTTCTTTCCTGTGGCGGGGGTTGCGGGGGCGACGGACGGCAGCGGAGCCGGTGTGTTCACGGCGTCCCGTACGGGTTCCGGCAGGGAGGGGTGGCCCCCGATGGGCCCGCCGAGCGGCATGAGTCCGCGGCCGGGCCCGTCGTGTTCAGCACGATCCGGCCGGTCACGGCTTACGGACCGGGGTCGTGTCGGGCGGGGCGGCGTCGGCCGTCGCTTGGCGGATCTCCATTTCCGTCACCCTACCCGGGGGACATGAGCAGGGGCCCTTGCCTTAACAAAAGGCTCATTCCGGGCACACCGGTGCTCGCTTCGGGCTCACCCCGGCGTCAGCCACCGAAGCCGAAGTGGTCCGCCGGGCGGAGCTGACCGGTTCCTCACAAGTCACCCCCAGGCTGACGATCATGGCTTCCTTCACCCGTCGCCCGGCCTCCCCCCGACGGCGTCTCCGTACGCCGTTGACCGTCGCCGGGGCCCTGGTCGTCCTGTCCGTCACGCTCGCCGGATGCGGGAGCACCCACGCCGCATCGGTGGGCGGCGCCCGGGAGTCGACCGGAGCCTCCGGTACGACGCAGGCCAGGCCCGGGCGGCCCGCACCGGACGGCGCGGAGTCCGCCGCGCCGGTCGTACCGGCGCGGCTGCCGGGTGTCGGCCCCGAGACGCTGGCCGGGATACCCGGGAACGCGCGGCAGGTCGTCCTGGTCACCGGCCGGGGCAAGGACTCCCCGGTGTCCCAGGTGGTGCTGTACCGGCGTACGGGCGCGGGCTGGGAGCGGGGAGCGACCTGGCCGGCCCACAACGCCCTCAAGGGCTGGACGGACGACCATCACGCCGGTGATCTCCGCTCGCCCATCGGCGTGTTCACCCTCACCGACGCGGGCGGACTCCGGCCCGACCCCGGTACCAAGCTGCCCTACGACCGGTCGGTCGGGTTCACCATCGCGGGTACGGGCTTCGAGGGGGAGTCGCTGGCCGGCTCCTTCGACTACGTCGTCGCCATCAACTACAACCACGAGCCGGGCACTTCACCCCTCGACTGGACCCGCCCGCTCGGCGCGGGCAAGGGCGGCGGCATCTGGCTGCACGTCGACCACGGGGGCCCCACGCACGGCTGTGTGAGCCTGGCCCAGGAGCACCTGAAGGAACTGATGCGCACGCTGGATCCCGCCCGGCACCCGGTGATCGTCATGGGCGACGCCAAGTCCCTCGCCCGCTGACGTCCCTCCGGCTCCGGGGCGCCTGTCAGCGCGAGGGCGGCGCCGGACTTCCCGCGGTGGGCAGGGCCGGAAGCCCGGACGGTCCGCCGCCGAGGAGGCCCGTGACCACCCCGACCACCGGCGACAGCAGGCCGGTCACCGTGCCCAGCGCCCCCGTCAGGGCCTTGACCAGCCCGTCGACCGTCGACTGGAGCTGGGCGAGGAGATCCGCGACCGGATCGGCGACCGCCACCGCGACCGGATCAGCGCCCGCGACCCCGGCCCGATCGGCGACGCCGGTGACGACGGGGGCGGCGGAGGCGGCGGACGTGGCGGAGGCGGCGGACGTGGCGGAGGCCCGCTCCTTCAGCCGCCGCTCGAGAGAAGCGTTCGCCGTCTCCAGGGCGCGCGTGAAACCGGCGGCCTCGGCCGCGTCGAGACGGCCGCCCCGTTCGGCGACGGCGGACAGTACGTCCAGCAGCGGGTGGAACACGGCGTCGTGGTCGGCCCTGCCGACCGGGCCGCGGACCGGCGCGGCGCCGCCCGGGGGCGGTAGGAGGACTCCGTGGGACCGGGATATTCGGGATCGGGACATGAGGGCACGCATTCGTGGTCCTTTCGACGGCTGCTTCTGCTTGGGCCCACCGTGAGATCCACGACCCCCCGCCGCAACCCGCCCCACGCCCCCGCCGAGCCCCCCGCTCCCTCCCCGGTACGGCACTGAACAGCACCTTTCCCCCGATGCGCCCCGACCGCCCCGGCCCGCCGCCGTTCGGCTGTCAGGGGAGTCGACGGGGGCGAGGCCGGTAGGTGAAGGTGTCGAGGGGCCAGTCGGCGGTCAGCCAGGCCGTGACCGCCTCGTGCAGGGGCGCGTCCAGGTGGACCCTGTCCGCTCGGACCCAGGAGCTCACGTCGGTGTCGTGGGCGTGGTCGCGGGAGGGATAGATGTAGACGCAGCCGATCACCTCGCCCCTCACGGTGTCGAGGACGGTGTACGTGAATCCGCGTCTGCGAGCGAAGTCGTCCGCGTGGCGTCGCAGATCGGCGAGGTTCGCCTCCAGGGTCATTCCGTCCGTGGGGGGCCATTCCCCGTCCTCGAAGCCCGGGGTCGCACGGATGTGTTCGACGCTGCTGGACCAGGCGGTGTGGTCGGAGGCGTTGTGCTGAGGCCCCAGGGGTTCCAGACGGAAGTGCGGGGTGATCAGCTCGGTGGGGACGGCGAAGTCGTCGGGGACGAGGGGGTGGTCGGTCATGCGGGGGAGGCTATGACGCCCGGTCCGTGGGTCGCAGCTGAATTGATCAGGGCCTTGACGCCCCCGCTCCCGGCCGGTCACCAGCCGGTCAGCAGCAGGTGGTTGAGGAGCAGGGCCAGGGTGGCCTGGGCGGTGAGCCAGGCGCGGGGGCGGGGCAGGAACGCGCAGGTCGGCAGGAGCCACATCGCGAACGGCAGCCAGATCCGTTCCGTCTCCGCCTTGCTCATGCCGGAGAGGTCGGCGGCCAGGAGGGCGAGCAGGGCGGCGAGCGCGAGGAGGGCGAGGCGGGGCTCGGGGGAGAGAGCGTGCGGGCGGCGGAGGGCGCGGGGGCCTTCGCGTACGGCCGTCGTGACCGTTCGGCGCAGGCCCGCCACCGTCGCCGGGCCCACGATCAGTGCCGTACAGGCGAGGTTCGCCCAGACCCAGTAGCCGTACGGCCGTACGCCGCCGACCCCTTCGTAGTAGCGGGTGACCAACAGGTGGTACGCCTCCCACCAGTTGAAGCCGAGCAACGTGAACAGGAGGGGGACGACGGCCAGTCCGGCGAGGACGTAGGGGAAGGGACGGAGTCGGCGGGAGCCGAGCAGCAGGACGGCGGCGGCGATCACGGCGAACAGCGTCAGGCCGTACGAGAGGTACGCGGTGAGGCCGAGGAGGAGCCCGGCGGCCAGGCCCGTCGTCCGGGGCCGGGGTCCGGTGACCGCGAGGGCGAGGAGGGCGACGGCCCAGGCGGCGACCGCGGCGAAGTAGCCGTCCGCGGAGGCGCCCACCCACACGGCGGCCGGGGCGAGGACCAGGAAGGGTGCGGCGCGGCGGGCGAGCTCCTCCGCGGCCAGCGCCCGTACGGCGACCAGGACCGCGGCCGGCGCCGCCGCCCCGGCCACGATGCACCAGACGCCCGCCCAGCCGCCGCCGGCCAGCCCGACCCGGTCGAGGAGCACGAAGGTGACGGTGGCCCCCGGCGGGTGACCTGCGATGTGCGCGGGCCAGGGGGCGGGAGAGTGACTCACGATGTGGTGGGTGAAGTCCCGCAGGGTGGCGGGGATGTCGTGGAAGCGGTCGATGACCGTGAGGTACTCGTTCGTGGCCGTCAGCCGCCCGGCGATCCCCCGCTGCCACCCGTCGACCAGCGCGAGGGAGAACGTCCAGGCGGCGGCGGTGCCCCAGGACGCCCACAGCAGCGCCCGCCACGGCAGCCGCGTGGCGAGGAGCGGCCCGTACGCGACGACCGCGACGGCCACGGCGAGCGCGGCCGGGGTGCCGGGGCCGAGGTGCGGCTCCCACTGGGCGAACAGGGGAGGCCAACGGACGAAGAGCGAGTGGTGGCGGCGTTCGATCGACGTGCCGACCAGCGCCGCCGCCGTGACGAGCAGGACGGCGGCCAGGACGGCGGCCAGGTCGAGGAGCGGATCGCGGCGCCGGTCGTGGCGTCGGTCCTGGCGCCGGTCGAGCTCCGGGGGAAGGGCCTGGGGAAGATCGCGGTTCACATCCGCACGCTAGGCCGCGTACCGGCCGCCGGAGACGCCGCAGGAGTGGATGTCAGAGTTTCGTCATGGTTCGCGGACCCGTTCGGGGGGTGTCGCGGTCCTACGGTCGGGGCATGCCACGGTCTCCCTCCTCCCCCGCGTTCTGGCGCAGCCCACTGCGTGGCCCCTGGTTCACCTCGGTGCTCGGCGTCGTCCTGCTCGGCGGCATCACCGTGCTGTTCGTGACGGGTCTCGTGTCGTACGCCGCCTACAACCCGAACCTGTCACCGGTGAACGACATGACCCCGGACAAGGGGCTGCTCGGCTTCTATCTCTTCTCCTGGCCGACGAACCCGCCCTGGCTGTACCGCCTCAACCAGGGCGTCCACGTCACGCTCGGGATCACGCTGATCCCCGTACTGCTGGCGAAGCTGTGGTCGGTCGTGCCGAAGCTGTTCACGCTGCCGCCGGTGCGGTCGCTCGCGCACGGGCTGGAGCGCATCTCGCTGCTCCTGCTGGTCGGGGGCGCGCTGTTCGAGTTCACGACGGGTGTGCTGAACGTCCAGCTCGACTACATCTTCCCGGGCTCCTTCTACCCGCTGCACTTCTACGGGGCCTGGGTGTTCTTCGCCGCGTTCGTGGTACACGCCGTGCTGCGGGTGCCCATGGCGCTGCGCAATCTGCGTCATCTCCGCGATGAGGAGCAAGGCCCCCCAACGGAGGACGAGTTGGTGGCGCCGGATCCCGACCCGCCCACCGTCTCGCGGCGCGGCGCCCTCGGGTTCGTGGGCGGGGGATCGCTGGTGCTGTTCGCCACGACGGTGGGCCGCAACTTCGACGAGCCGCTGCGGGAGACGGCCGTGCTCGTGCCGCACGGCGGCCCCGAACCGGGCAGCGGACCCGGCGGCTTCCAGATCAACAAGACGGCCGAGGCGGTCGGCATCGACATGCGCGAGACGTCCGGGGAGACATGGCGGCTGGTCGTCGAGGGGCGCGGGCGCACGGTCCGGCTGAGCCGGGACGAGCTGCTGAAACTCCCGCTCCACAGCGCCGCGTTGCCCATCGCCTGCGTGGAGGGCTGGTCGACCTCCGACCAGTGGTGGCGGGGGGTGCGACTGCGGGACCTCGCGGCGCTCGTGGGATACGAGGAGGGCACGGCGCCCGATGTGCTGGTGGAGTCGTTGCAGCGGCACGGGGCCTTCCGGCACGCGGCCCTGCGCTACAACCAGGTGCGCGACCCGCGTTCCCTGCTGGCCCTGTTCGCCAACGGGGAGGACCTGACCCCCGACCACGGCTATCCCGCGCGGATCATCGTCCCCGCGGCGCCCGGCGTGCTCAACACCAAGTGGGTGGCCCGGATGACGTTCGGAGAACTGTGATGCGTCGACCTGAGAAGCGACGGACTGAGAAGCGACGACCTGAGATGTGGCGACCTGCGATGCGGTGGCCTTTCGGGAAGCCCGTCCTGGGCAGTCCGCTGCAGATCCTGCTGCTGGCCTGTTCGTTCGCGCTCGCCGCATACGCGGGGGTGCGGCTGCTCGCCGGGGACTGGTTCGGGGTGGCGCTGTGGTTCGTGGGCGCGGCGGTCCTCCACGACCTGGTGCTCGTTCCGCTGTACGCGGGGGCGGACCGGGCCGTGGCGAGGGGTCTTGGCGCGGTCGGCCGCCGGGAGTGGACGCTCTACGTCCGGTTCCCGGCCGCGTTCTCGGCGCTTCTGCTGCTGATGTGGTTTCCGCTGATCAGCGGGCAGATGGCGGAGCACTACCGGTTGGCCACCGGGCTCTCGGGCGACGGCTTCCTGGCCCGCTGGCTGTTGATCACCGCGGTGCTGTTCGGGGGCTCGGCGGCGCTGCTCGTACTGCGGCTGTTCCGCTCGTCCCGGTCATCGCGGTCGTCGCGGTCGTCCGGGCCGTCGCGCCCGTCGCGGTTGCGCAGGGCGACGAACGAGCGGCCCCCGGCCGACCACTGACCCTCCCGGTGCCAGCCCGCGCGTGCCGCGTGCCGGAGCAGCGCCGGGGTGCCGAGGCGGGCCCACGGGAAGGCCGGTCCCGCCGTGCTCCGGGGGTCGGCGACCCGGACGATGCGGACGCTGACCCGTTCGTCGACGTCCACGTCCGCGAGGGTCTCGACGATCAACAGTCCACGGGGGGTGAGGAGTTGGGCCATCCGGTGGAGCAGCGCGGCCGGGTCGCCGCCGATGCCGACATTGCCGTCGAGGAGGAGCGCGGTGTCCCACCGGCCCTCGCCGGGGAGCGGCTCGAAGACGGAGCGCCGCAGGGCCTGCCCGCCGAGCCGGGCGGTGTGCGCGACGGCCGCCTCGCTGACGTCGATGCCGAGCGCGGGCCGGCCCCGGGCGGCGAGTTCGGCGACGAGCCGCCCCGGCCCGCAGCCCACGTCGAGCACGGTCCCCTCGCAGCGCGCGAGCACCGTCAGGTCCACCGCGTCGGCCCGTGCGCACCAGCGCTCCACCTCCAGGGGCAGCAGCCAGCCGTCGGTCCGTCGGAGGAAGAGCGGGCCCCGGCCGGTGACCAGGGCGTCCGAGTAGGGGTCGGCGGACCAGGGGCGCGGGCCGGGCACCCCCGGTGGTGTCGTCGTCCCGTGCGCGGTGCTCATCGCCCGGTGGCCGTCCGCAGACGTCCGAGCTCGGCGGCGAAGCGGCTGCCGGGCGGTGCGAGGGCGGCGACCGCCTCCGCGTCGGTGGCCGTGTCGACGTCCCGGAGGCGGGGCAGGTCGCGCACGCGCAGCCCGGCGGCGACGAGCCGCTCCCGCTGCACCGCACCCGTCGTGGGCGTCGACATCGGCACGCCCCGCAGCAGCTCCGGATCGGGGGCGGCGAGCCCGAGGGCCCAGAAGCCGCCGTCCTCGGCCGGGCCGAAGTACGCGTCGCAGTCGGCGAAGTCCACGGTGAGGAGCGCGGGCGTCACCTGCGGGGTGTCCATGCCGATGAGCAGGGCGGGCCCGGCGCAGCCCGCGAAGGCGGCGGCCAGCCGTTCGTCGAGGCCGCCCGCGCACTGCGGTACGACGTCGAAGCCGGCCGGCAGCCAGTCGCCGGCCGCTCCGTCGAGCACGAGCACCCGGCGCCGTGCCGGGGTCGCCGCCACCGTGCGCAGGGTGTCCACGAGAGACGCCTCGGCGAGCAGCGCCGCCTCCCGGGGCGTGAACGGCGGGGTGAGGCGGGTCTTGACCCGGCCGGGTCGCGGTTCCTTGGCGATGACGAGGAGCGTCGTCACTGGCTGGTTCCTCCCTGGGAACGGGAATCCGTGGAGGCGAGGGAAGGGGTGAGGGCGGGGTGGGCGTGGTGGGACGGCGCGGGCGGCTCGGCGAGGACGCGGCGCATGTCCCGTACCGCCTGCCAGGTGCCGCGCCAGGTGCCGGTGACCTTGGAGGTGCCGGTGCGCGGCAGATACGGCACGTCGTGCTCGGTGACGCGCCAGCCGGCGTCGGCGGCGCGCACGACCATCTGGAGCGGGTAGCCGCTGCGGCGGTCGGTGAGGCCGAGGGCGAGCAGCGGTTCGCGGCGGGCGGCACGCAGGGGACCGAGGTCGTGCAGGCGCAGTCCGGTGCGGCGGCGGAGCATCCGGGCGAGGGCGAGGTTGCCGGCCCGGGCGTGCGCGGGCCAGGCGCCCGGGCCCTGTGGGCGGCGCCGCCCGAGCACGAGGTCGGCCTCGCCGTCCCGGACCTCGCTGACGAAGGGCAGGAGCCGGGCCGGGTCCAGCGAGGCGTCGCAGTCGCAGAAGCACACGATGTCGGCGGTGGCGGCTCGCAGACCGGCGTGGCAGGCGGCGCCGAACCCGCGGCGCGTCTCGTGCACGACGGTCGCGCCGAGGCCGCGGGCCAGCTCCGCCGAGCCGTCCGTGGAGCCGTTGTCCACGACCAGCGCGCGCCACCCGGCGGGGACGCGGGCGAGGACCCAGGGCAGGGCCTCGGCCTCGTTCAGACAGGGGAGGATCACGTCGACCGGACAGGGGAGGACCGCGTCGACGGGCGCCGGGTCCGTGTCCGGGGCCTTGTCCGGCTCGGGTTGGGGAGAGGTCGTCACGGCTTTCACCCTACGAACGCGAAAGGGATATATCGGACTTCGGGTCCTTACGAAACGCGGACGTCGCGGCGGGATCGCGGCAGGCGGGTGCGGCCGGTGGGACGCTGGATTCATGCAGCAGCCGTACGAATCCGCAGGTACCGGACCTGCCCAGGGCGGGTCCGGGCCGAGCGTCCGCATCCTCGTCGTCGACGACGACCCCACCGTCGCCGAGGTGGTCTCCGGCTACCTCGACCGCGCCGGGTACGTCGTGGACCGGGCCGCGGACGGACCCGCCGCGCTCGCCCGGGCCGCCGCGCACTGGCCCGACCTGGTGGTGCTGGACCTGATGCTGCCGGGGATGGACGGCCTGGAGGTGTGCCGCAGGATGCGCGGCCATGGGCCCGTGCCGGTCATCATGCTCACCGCGCGCGGAGACGAGGACGACCGGATCCTCGGCCTGGAGGTGGGCGCCGACGACTACGTCACCAAGCCCTTCAGCCCCCGCGAACTGGTCCTGAGGGTGGAGTCGGTACTGCGCCGCAGCCGCCCCGCCGCGGGCACGCGCCCCCTCCGGCTGGCCGGTCTCGCCGTCGACCCCGACGCCCGCCGCGCCACCAGGAACGGCGAGGATCTCGCCCTCACCATCCGCGAGTTCGACCTGCTCGCGTTCTTCCTCCGCAATCCCGGCCGGGCGTACAGCCGCGAGGACCTGATGCGCGAGGTGTGGGGCTGGGACTTCGGCGACCTGTCGACGGTCACGGTCCACGTGCGCCGGCTGCGGGGCAAGGTCGAGGAGGATCCGGGCAGACCGCGGCTGATCCAGACGGTCTGGGGGGTCGGTTACCGCTTCGAGGAGCCCACGCCCCACGAGGCCCCGACGCCCCACGAAGAGGCGGTCTGACCATGCACGCCATGCACTCCGTGACCTCCCTGCAGGTCGCGCAAGACATGCAGGTCACGCAGGCCATGCACGTCACGCGGGCCATGCAGACCGTGCACTCCACGCACGACATGCTGCTCATCGCCCTGTACGCCTTCCTCGGCGCCGCCGCGGTCGGGCTGCTCGGCGCGGGGACGCTGTGGCTGATCCGGCGGCGGTCGCTGACCGTGTCCCTCGCCGTCGTCGCCGCCGTGGCGGTCACCGCGATGCTCGCGGGGACGCTGGCCGTCGCCTGGGCGATGTTCCTGTCCTCGCACGACCTGGGCGTGGTCACGACCGTGGTGGCCATGGCGGCGGTGGTGTCCCTGGCGACGGCGCTGTTGCTGGGCCGTTGGGTGGTGGCCCGCAGCAGGGCGCTCACCCTCGCCGCGCGCTCCTTCGGCGACGGTGGCGACTTCGCGGCCCCCGACGGCGCGGCGACCGCCGAACTCGCCGCGCTGAGCCGGGAGTTGCAGGCGACGAGCGCGAAGCTCGCCGAGTCCCGCGACCGTGAACGCGCGCTGGAGAGCTCCCGCCGTGAACTCGTCGCCTGGATCTCGCACGACCTGCGGACCCCGCTCGCCGGACTGCGGGCGATGTCGGAGGCGCTGGAGGACGGGGTGGCCGCCGACCCGGACCGCTACCTCCGGCAGATCCGCACCGAGGTCGAACGCCTCAACGACATGGTCGGCGACCTCTTCGAACTCTCCCGTATACACGCCGGGACCCTCGCCCTGTCGCCGTCCCGCATCTCCCTCTACGACCTCGTCGGCGACGCCCTCGCGGGCGCGGACCCGCTGGCCCGCGAGTACGGCGTACGCCTGGTCGGGGACCGGATCGAGCCGGTGCCGGTCGAGGTGGACGGCAAGGAGATGAGCCGGGTGCTGGGCAACCTCCTCGTCAACGCGATCCGTCGGACCCCGGCCGACGGCACGGTCGCGGTCGCCGCCGAGCGCTCGGACACGGGGGTCGTCCTGTCCGTCACCGACGGCTGCGGCGGCATCCCGGAGGAGGACCTCCCGCGCGTCTTCGACACCGGATGGCGCGGCACCCACGCCCGTACGCCTCCCGCCGGAGCGGGCCTGGGCCTGGCCATCGTCCGGGGCATCGTCGAGGCGCACCAGGGCCAGGCTGCCGTCCACAACGTCCCCGGCGGCTGCCGCTTCGAGGTCACCCTGCCCACGGCGAGGGCGTGAAGAGGCCACCCACGGCGAGGGCGTGAGGCGCGGGCCCCTGGCCGCTGCTCCCCTACTCCCCGCGCAGCCTCGCCGTCGCGAACTCCCGCATCCCCTCCGCGAAGCCGGTCTCGGGCTTCCAGCCCAGCTCGGCGCGCAGCCGTGCGGAGTCGGCCGTGATGTGGCGTACGTCGCCGAGGCGGTACTCCCCGGTCACCACGGGCTCGGGCCCGCCGTGGGCGGTGGCCAGGGCCCGAGCCATCTCGCCGACCGTGTGCGGCTCGCCGCTCCCGGTGTTGTACACGGTGAGGGCCCCGGAGCGCGAACCCGCCTCCAGAGCCGCCACATTGGCCGCGGCCACATCCCTTACGTGCACGAAGTCCCGTCGCTGCCCGCCGTCCTCGAAGACCCGCGGCGCCTCGCCCCGGGCCAGCGCGGACCGGAAGAACGAGGCGACGCCCGCGTAGGGGGTGTCCCGCGGCATCCTGGGCCCGTACACGTTGTGGTAACGCAGTGACACCGCCGAACCGTCCGTCGACCGGGCCCAGGCCGCCGCCAGATGCTCCTGGGCCAGCTTGGTCGTCGCGTACACGTTCCGGGGGTCGACCGGAGCGTCCTCGCGCACCAGACCGGGTGTCAGTTCCTCGCCGCACCGCGGGCAGCGGGGCTCGAACCGCCCCGCGTCGAGATCGGCGACGGTCCGGGGCCCGGGGCGTACCGGCCCGTGCCACTCACACCCGTACGCGCCCTCGCCGTACACGACCATCGACCCGGCGAGCACGAGGCGGCGCACCCCCGCGTCGGCCATCGCGGTGAGCAGCACCGCCGTGCCCAGGTCGTTGCGCGACACGTACGCGACCGCGTCGTCGAACCCCTTCCCCAGTCCCACCATCGCCGCCTGATGGCACACGGCGTCCACGCCCGTCAGCGCCGCGCCGACCGCCTCGGCGTCCCGTACGTCCAGGCCGTCGCGCAGGTCGAACACGACCGCCTCGTGCCCCCGCGTGCTCAGCGCCTCGACGACATGGGACCCGATGAACCCGGCACCGCCGGTGACCAGTACTCGCATACGCCGAACGCTAGGACCGCGACGGCGGCGCACGGCAGTACCGCGCCCGTCACGTCACGGGTCCGTAAGACCCGCCGAGACGTCCGAGGCCCACGCGGGCCGCAGCCGCGTCTCGTACCCCGGCCGGATGACATGCGTATGGCACGGAAGTACTAACCGCCGGGCCGTATTCACCTCCGGAGTGCCGCTGAGTGGCGACCGGGCGTTCCTAGCCTGGCGTCAGGAGGCCACGAAGGCCTCTCTTCCCCTCTCCGGGAGTCATTCGTGGCCACGTTCCTCCATCGTCTCGGCCGGTTCGCGTTCCGGCGGCGACGACTTGTCCTCATGCTGTGGATAGCCGTCCTGGCGGCCGTCGGCATCGGTGCCGCCAGTGTGTCGGCCGGTACGTCGGACTCCTTCACCATTCCCGGAACCCAGTCCCAGAAGGCGCTGGACCTGCTGGGGAAGGAGTTCCCGCAGGCCTCGGCCGCCGGAGCCACCGCCCGTGTCGTGTTCGAGGCCCCGGACGGGCGGAAGCTGACGTCCGGCGGCGACAAGGCCGAGGTCGTCTCCCTCGTCGCCGACCTCAGGAAGGCCTCCCAGGTCGCGGACGTCGCCGACCCGTTCACCGGCGGCACCGTCAGCAAGGACGGCTCCGTCGCCTACGCCCAGGTCACGTACAAGGTCGCCCAGGCCGACGTCACCGACCGGGCCCGCGCGGACCTGAAGTCCGTGGCCGACCGGGGCGACAGGGCGGGCCTCACGGTGAGCATGGGGGGCAACGCCGTCCAGGTGAAGTCCGAGCAGAGCGCCGGTGAGCTGATCGGCCTCGCCGTCGCCGCCGTCGCGCTGGTCATCACCTTCGGCTCGCTGCTCGCGGCCGGACTGCCCCTGCTGACCGCGGTCTTCGGCATCGTGGTGGCGGTGTCCGCGATCACCCTCACCAGCGCGTTCGTGGACCTGAGTTCCTCCACCTCGACGCTGGCGCTGATGCTCGGCCTCGCGGTGGCGATCGACTACGCGCTGTTCATCGTCTCCCGCTACCGCGGCGAGATCAGGGAGGGGCACGAGCCGGAGGAGGCCGCCGGACGCGCGCTCGGCACGGCCGGCTCCGCGGTGGTGTTCGCCGGTCTGACCGTGGTCATCGCGCTGGCGGGGCTCAGCATCATCGGGGTCGGCCTGCTCACCGACATCGGTCTCGGCGCCGCGGGAGCGGTCGCGATCGCGGTGCTCATCGCGCTCACCCTGCTGCCCGCCCTGCTGGGCTTCGCCGGTCCCCGGATCATGAAGGGGAGGCTCAAGACCCGCTGGATGCGGGCGATCGAGGAGCGCGGCGGGGTCGAACCCGCGGGCGTGCGCTGGGCGCGGTTCGTCACCCGCAACCCGGTCAAGGTCCTCGCCGTCGCGGTGGCCGCCCTGTTCGCCCTGGCCATTCCCGCCCTGTCGCTGCAACTGGCCATGCCCAGCGACAGTTCGGCCGCCCCGCACTCCACCCAGCGCGTCGCCTACGACACCATCACCAAGGGCTTCGGGCCCGGCTACAACGGGCCGCTGACCGTGGTCGTCGACGCCCGTACGAGCGACGACGCCAAGGGCGCCGCCCAGGACGCGGTCACCCTGCTCGGCACGATGCCCGACGTCGCCTCGGTCAGCCCCGCCACCTTCAACCAGGCCGGTGACGTCGCCCTGATCCGCGCCGTCCCGAAGAGCTCACCCAGCAGCCAGGACACCGTCGACCTGGTCTCCGCCATCCGCGACCGCGGCACCGCCCTGCACGCGGACACCGGAGCCGAACTGATGGTCACCGGCACCACCGCGCTCAACATCGACATCTCCGCCAAGCTCGGCGGCGCCCTCGTGCCCTACCTCGCCGTGGTCGTCGGCCTGGCCCTGGTGCTGCTGCTCCTGGTGTTCCGCTCGGTCCTGGTCCCGCTCAAGGCCGCCGCCGGGTTCCTGCTCAGCGTCCTGGCGACCCTCGGCGTCGTGGTCGCCGTCTTCCAGTGGGGCTGGTTCGCGGGCGCCCTCGGCGTCGACCAGACCGCGCCGATCGTGAGCCTGCTGCCGATCTTCCTGGTCGGCGTGGTGTTCGGGCTCGCCATGGACTACCAGGTCTTCCTCGTCACCCGGATGCGGGAGGAGTACGTCCATGGCGCCGAGCCCACCGAGGCGGTGGTCGCGGGATTCCGGCACGGCGCCCGCGTGGTCACGGCCGCGGCGATCATCATGATCTCCGTGTTCGCCGGGTTCCTGCTCAGCGACACCGCGCTGATCAAGTCGATCGGCCTCGGTCTCGCCGTCGCCGTGCTCCTCGACGCCTTCGTCGTCCGGATGACGATCGTGCCCGCCGTCATGACGCTGCTCGGCCGCCGCGCCTGGTCGCTGCCGGGATGGCTGGACCGCGTCCTGCCCAACGTGGACGTCGAGGGCGAGAAGCTGCGCCACCTGCTGGCGAAGGCGCAGGACACCGAGGGCACGCGGGACGCCGAGCCCCTTCCCACCGCAAGGGGCTGACGCGTCGGCCGTACGATCCGCGACAGGACGTACGGCCGCACCGGCCGTGACCATCGCGCCCCGTCCGCCGACCCCCACTCCCCCGGGGGGCCGGCGGACGGCTTCCCGTACCGAGAGGGCGTACGACGTGACCGCACCGACCGCGCCCGGGCCGACTTCCCGCCCCGTCACGCCCGAGAAACTGCTGGGCGGGGCGCAGCACCGCTCGGACGTCGCGGTCCTGCAGTGGCTCACCCGGGTGAGACGGGCCGACCTGGCCCATCCGTGGGTCAAGCGGGTGACGGCGCCGCTCCTGTGCGCGGCACTGGGCGTCCCGGCCCTGCGGGACGCGGCGGACGGCATCGGCCGCGGCGTCCCCGTGGTGCTGGCGCTGATCGCCGGATACTGCCTTCCCCTGCTGTGGCGGCAGCAGCGGCCCGTCCTGGTCTTCGCCCTCACCTCCGCCGTCGGCGCGGTCGGCCTCGCCATGGACGTCAGCACGGGCTCCGAGGCCGCGCGGATCGTCGCGCTGCTCAACGTGGGCCGCAAGGTCGGGCCCGCCCAGTTGGTGGTCTGTATGGCGATCGCCGTCACGCAGACGTCCGTGGGGGTCGTCGCCCGCGCCGCCGACCAGCCGGGCAGCTCGTTCCTGGGGACCGCGGTGCTGGCGATCGTGCAGGCGGCCCTGGTGGCGGCCGTCGCCGCGGCGGGCCTGGTCGGCCGGGTCGTGAACGCGTACGTCGGGGCCCTGCACGAACGCGCCTTCCGCCTGGAGGTGGAGCGCGACCAGCGGTCCCGGCTCGCCGCCGCCGCCGAACGCGCCCGCGTCGCCCGGGAGATGCACGACATCCTCGGCCACACCCTCGCCGTCATCGTCGGCCTGGCCGGCGGCGCCGCCGGGCTCGCCGAGAAGTCCCCCAAGCGCGGCGCCGACACCCTGCGGATCATCGCCGACAGCGGACGCGGCGCCCTCGGTGAACTCCGCCGCCTGCTCGCCGTCATCGGTGAGGAAGGGGACGGGAGCGACGAACCGGGCGGCACCCCGCTCGCTCCCCAACCGGGCCTCGCCGACCTCGCCGCCCTCCTGGAACGGGTCCGGGCCGCCGGCCTCACCGTCACCCTGGACACCGAGGGCGACCTGACGGGCCTCGCCCCCGGCATCCAACTCGCCGTCTACCGCATCGTCCAGGAGGCGCTGACCAACACCCTCAAGCACGCCGCGTCCGACACCACCGCGCACGTCGGCGTCACCGCGGACCGCGACCGCGTCCGCCTCGCCGTCGACGACACCGGCCCGCCCCGCACCCCGCGCGACGACGCCGCCCGGGACGACGCACGCGGCCTGGTCGGCATGCGCGAGCGGGCCGCCCTCTACCAGGGAACCGTCACCGCGGGCCCGAACACCCGCGGCGGCTGGACCGTCCGTGCCCTCCTGATCCCCACCACCGCTCCCACGGAGAACCATCCGGCATGACCACCGTGCTCATCGTCGACGACCAGGCCCTGCAACGCCTCGGCTTCAGCATGCTCCTGGAACAGCACCCCGACCTGACCGTGGTCGGCGAGGCCACCCACGGCGCCGAGGCGGTCCGTTCGACCGCCGAACTGCGCCCCGACGTCGTCCTGATGGACGTCCGGATGCCCGGCATGGACGGCATCGAGGCCACCCGCCGCATCGTGGAGTCCGGCGGCCGCTCCCGCGTCCTCGTCCTGACCACCTTCGACCTCGACGAGTACGCCTACGCCGCGCTGCGCGCCGGGGCCAGCGGCTTTCTCCTCAAGGACGCGCTGCCCGACGAACTCGTCGCCGGAATCCGTGCGGTGGCCGCCGGGGACGCCGTGATCGCCCCCGGCCTGACCCGCAAACTCATCGACGCCTACACCGAGCGACGCCCGGGGCACACCCGCGAGCAGGAGCGCCGGCTCGACGCCCTCACCGACCGCGAACGCGAGGTCCTCACCGCCATCGCCTCCGGCTGGAGCAACGCCGAGATCGCCGACCGCCTCTCCCTCGCGGAGTCCACCGTCAAGTCCCACGTCAGCCGCGTCCTCGCCAAGGTCGGCGTACGGGACCGGGTCCAGGCGGTGATCTTCGCGTATGACGTGGGCCTGGTACGGCCGGCGTAGCGGGACGGCCGGCCTAGAACAGCGGGAGGGCGTCCGTGTACGCGTTCACCGGCTTGGCGACCTTCTTGACGGTACGGGCGTCCAGCGCGGCCGGGGCGGAACTCGTGCCCAGCGTTCCGCCGGGGTGCCACGTCCCGGTGACGGTCACCCAGGTGTTGGCGGGCAGGGCCGCCGCCCCGTGGATCCGCACCTTCACGGACTGGGCGTCCGCCGCGCAGCAGGTGAAGATGATCCTGGTCAGATACCAGCCGTCGGCCCCCTCGTCGGGCGTGACGAAACCGGTCATCCGGACACTACGGCCCCCGATGTCCCGCTTGTGGTCCTGCTGCACCCGGCTGGTGAACTGGGTGAGCGTCAGCGGGATCGGCGAGGTCGCGGGCAGCGGATCGAAGTACCTCTGCTCCGCGACGGCCTTGGGCGCCTCGCGCGCGGCGGTGTACGCGCCGAGGGCCGGCGGGGCGTAGAAGAGCAGACTCAGCGCGGGGAGGAAGAGCAGCCAGGCGATACGGGGCACGGTGGAGTGGTCGTGGCCGTGGCCGTCGTCTTGGTCGTGACCGTGACCGTGACCGTCGGCGTCGTCGCCGCTGACCGGCTTCTGGCTCGACCACGCCTCCGCCACGCCCAGCACGAGCAGCAGCACCCCCGACGCGACCAGCATCGGACGCATCCCCTCCTTGACGAACCTGAGGCTCAGGTCGGTGAAGAGCGAGGCGTGCAGCAGGCCGAGGCCGCTGAGGACGAGCAGGGTCACCTGGAGGGGGCGTTTCACAGCAGGACTCCTCCGATGAGCGCGCTGCACAGGATCGCGACGACCGTCGTGGCCGTGGAGAAACGGACCGCGAAGGCCCGGCCGAAGGTGCCCGCCTGAAGGGCGATCAGTTTCAGGTCGACCATCGGCCCGACGACCATGAACGCCAGCCGGGCGACGGGCGAGAAGCCGGTGAGCGAGGCCGCGACGAAGGCGTCGGCCTCGGAGCACACCGCGAGCAGGATGGCGAGCGCGGCCAGGAACAGCACCGACAGCCAGGGAGAGCCGGAGAACGCGTCGAGCACGGTGCGCGGGACCGCCACGTTGAACGTCGCCGCCGCCATGGCCCCGAGGACCAGGAAGCCGCCCGCGTGCAGGAAGTCGTGCTGGAAGCCGCGCCGGAACTCCCGCAGGCGGCTCTGCTCGGGCTCGTGCCCGGTGTGCCGTACGACAGGCTTGAGCCATGTGTCGCGGCCCAGGAAGAGCCACAGCCAGCCCATCACGGCGGCGGTGGCGAGCGAGGCGAGCAGCCGGGCCAGGACCATCTCGGGGTGGCCGGGGAAGGCGATGGCGGTGGCGGTCAGCACGACCGGGTTGATGGCGGGTGCCGAGAGCAGGAACGCGAACGCGGCGGCCGGGGTGACACCGCGGCCGATCAGGCTGTTGGCGACCGGCACCGACGCGCATTCGCAGCCGGGCAGGACGACTCCCGCGACTCCGGCGACCGGGACGGCGAGCACGGGCCGCCGGGGCAGCAGCCGGGTGAACACCCGGGCCGGCACGAACGCGTTGATCGCGCCGGACAGCGCCGTGCCGAGCAGCAGGAACGGCAGCGCCTGCACGGTGACGGCGAGAGCGACGGTCCGCCAGGCCTGCATGGCCGGTTGTTCCATCCACCGGCTGAGGACGTAGAACGCGGGCCCGGACAGCGCGCACGCTCCGAGCAGAAGGGGCCAGTGGCGGGGCCAGTCGCGCCGGGGCCCGCCGGCACTCGCCCCCGCCGCGGGGACCGCGACGGCCACGTCCGCCTCAGCCCCCGTGGACGGTTCGTCCGCCCCCACGGCCCGTTCGTCAGTCTTCTGCACGCCAGCTCCGAATCTCGGATGATCGCACCGAACATAGCGGGCCCGGGCCCCACGGCTCACCACGACTTCACCACATCTCGGTCATGAGTCGGGACCACTGTGACGACCGACGACTCCGGATGTCGGAACGCCCCCGCGTCCGGAGCCCTCTCAAGGGGTGGTGGGTGGGAGCCGCGCCGGGTCTCGGGCCGGGTTGTTATATTGCGCAACTGTGCAAGTGAGGCGTCCCCGCAACGCCTGACGTATGCCTGAACGGCCCGACCGTTTCGTGGGAGTGCGAACATGACTGACCTTGGGGACGCCCCCGCCGGCAACGCCGCACGCAGCCACGCACGCGGCGTGCCCAGGCAGCGCCACATCTCCGGTTCTGCGACCTCCGGTTCTGCGACCTCGGGTTCCGCGACCTCGGGTTCCGCGACCTCCGGTCATGCGCCCTCCCGCTCCGCGCCCTCCCGGACGGGGTCCCGTGCGCGTCCCAAGGCCGGCGCGGGGCGCCGGGCCCGGCCCGTGGGCCGGGGCAGGCGGATCCTGCGGACGGCCGCGATATCGCTGTCGGCGCTGGTCCTGGCCACCGCGGGGGTGGGGTGGTGGTTCTACGAGCATCTGAACGGCAATCTGCACAGCGTCCCGTTGACCGACGGCTCGGGCGACAGCGCGGGCAAGGAGAAGGCCGACGCCTTCGGCAGGACCCCGATCAACCTCCTGGTGGTGGGCAGCGACGGCCGTACCAACGCGAGCGACTGCCAGCTCGGCGGCGGCTGTTCACAGACCGGTGTGCAGTCCGGGGCCAACGCGGACGTGGAGATGGTGATGCACATATCCGCCGACCGCTCCAACGCCACCGTGATGAGCATCCCCCGCGACACCGTGACCACCGTCCCCGCCTGCAAGGACACCGAGACCGGCGTCTCCACGAACGGCTACACCGGCATGGTCAACAGCGCCCTGCAGTACGGGCCGGCCTGTCAGGTGGCCACCATCCACCGGCTCACCGGCATCCCCATCGACCACTTCGTCAAGCTCGACTTCTCCGGCGTGGTGAAGATGTCCGACGCGGTGGGCGGGGTGTCGGCCTGCGTCGACAAGGACGTCTACGACACCTACTCCCACCTGAAACTCGCTCAGGGCACGCACACCCTCAAGGGCGTGGCGGCCCTGGAGTTCGTCCGCTCCCGACACGGCTTCGGCGACGGCAGCGACCTGGGGCGCACCTACTCCCAGCACCTCTTCCTCAGCTCGATGATCCGCAAGTTCAAGAGCGCCGGCACCCTCACCGACCCCACCGCCGTCTACCGCCTGGCCGACGCCGCGACCAAGGCCCTCACCGTCGACACCGGGCTGGGCAGCATCAGCAAGCTGATCGGGCTCGCCGCCGACGTGGACAAGGTCCCGGCGAAGCGCATCACCTTCACCACCATGCAGACGGCGCCGGACCCGGGCGACAGCAACCGGCTCGTGCCCGCCGCCACGGCCCAGAGCCTGTTCGCCACCATCGCGAACGACCAGTCCCTGACCAACTCCTCGGGCGACAAGACCGCCGCGGCCTCCACGACAGCCAAAGCCACGGCCTCCGCCTCCACGGTCCCCGCCGCGCAGATCGCGGTCACCGTGGAGAACGGCACCACCGTCACCGGCCGGGCCTCGGCCGTCGCCACCGCCCTGCTCGACAAGGGCTTCGGTTCCGGCACCACCACCGGCAACGCCGGCGGCACCACGTCCACGACCACCCTCACCTACGGCAGCGGGCACAAGGCCGAGGCCCAGACCGCCGCCAAGGCCCTGGGCCTGCCGTCCTCCCACCTCAAGCAGAGCGACGCCACCGGCACCGGCCTGACCCTGGTCATCGGCACCGACTGGACGAGCGGCACCGCCTACCCCGCCGCCACTCCCGCCCCCGCCGACACCAAGGCCGCCACCTCCAACGCCCACGCCGAGACCGCCGACCAGTCCAAAACCTGCGCCAAGGTCAGTTCGTACAGGACCGTCAGTCTCAACGGCGTCGCCATGACCCCCACCCAGGCCTACCGAGCAGCCTCCGGCATCAAGGACTCGGCACCGTGAGCGGGTGTTCGAAGGCTTCGTTCAACGGGGAGGACGACGGGGGAGCCGGAGCCGCCGGTTCCGTGGCGGCGCCCTGGGGACGGACGCCTAAACTGGGTCGGCGCGGACGCGGGCACGGATGCCCGGGGCGGGACGGGAGAAGAGACTGTGACGGCATACGCCGGTGGCTTCGACGATCCGCCCGCCGAGGTGCTGGCGGACGCGGCCGCCGCGTTCGGACTGCTGGCCTCCTCGCCCCGGCTGCACATCATGTGGGCCCTCGCGCAGGGTGAGAGCGACGTGACCCACCTCGCGGAGCGTGTCGGCGGCGCCCTGCCCGCCGTCAGCCAGCACCTGTCGAAGCTGAAGCTCGCGGGCCTCGTCCGCTCCCGGCGCGAAGGCCGCCGACAGGTCTACTACGTCGACGATCCCGACGTCGTGACCGTGGTGCGCGTGATGGTCGGACAGCTGGCCGCACGCGCCGAGGAGGCATCGGCACCCGTACGCAGGCTGCGCGGGATCGGTGGCTGAGACGTCCGCGACGGCGGGAGGGGGCGCCGAGCGCCCCGCCCGCGCGGACGGCCCGGCGGCGGAGGAACCCCGGGTCCTTCAAGGAACTCCGGGCGGGAAGGGACACGGCGGGCCGACCGCGCTCCAGCTGCTCCGGCGGCTGGACAGCGGTCCGCGGGGGCTGACGCAGACGCAGGCCGACGAACGCCTCGCCCGGTTCGGGGAGAACATCCTGCCCGCCCGGCGGCCCGTTCCGTGGTTCGAGCGGTTCCTGCGCAGTCTGCGGGATCCGTTCACCGCCGTACTGCTCTGCCTCGGCCTGGTCTCGGCGCTCGTGGCCTCCTGGGGCACCGCGAGCGTGATCACCGTACTGGTGGTGGTCAGCTGTGTGCTGCGGTCGTCCGGCGAGCACCGGGCCGACCGTTCGATGGCGGCGCTGCGCGACCTGGTCGCCAGCACTGCCACCGTGCTGCGCAGGACCGACGCGGACGCGGTACCCACCGACCGTGACCTCCCGGTCGACCAGCTGGTGCCGGGGGATGTGATCCGGCTCGGTCCCGGCGACCTGGTCCCAGCCGACGTACGGCTGCTGCGGGCCGGTGGGCTGACCGTGTACCAGGCGGCGCTCACCGGAGAGTCGGCGCCGGTCGCCAAGTACCCGGTCGACGCGCCGGGCACCACGGCGGGTGAGCTGTTCGAGCAGCCGCAGCTGTGCTTCCAGGGCAGCAGTGTCGCCTCCGGCAGCGGCACCGCCGTGGTCGTGGCGACCGGCGCGCACACCCGGTTCGCCGAGGGCCACCGGGACCCGGGGCGGCGGGAGGCGAGCGCCTTCGACCGGTCCGTGCACGGCATCTCCTGGATCCTCATCCGGTTCATGCTGCTCACCCCGCCGCTGGTCCTGATGGCGGGCGCGGCCCTGCGCGGGCGGGGCCTGGAGACCCTGCCGTTCGCCGTCGCGGTGGCGGTCGGGATGACCCCGGAGATGCTGCCGGTCATCATCACGACCTGCCTGGCCCGCGGGGCGTCGCTGCTGGCCCGTACGCACGGGGTGATCGTGAAGCGGCTGCCCGCGCTCCACGACCTCGGCGCCATCGACGTGCTCTGCGTGGACAAGACCGGCACCCTCACCCAGGACCGGCCGGTCGTCGACCGCGCGCTGGACGCGGACGGCGAGGACGCGCCCGAGGTACTGCGCCGGGCGGCCGCGGCCGCCTGGTGGACACTGCAACTCGCCGACCTGCCGGCGCCCGACGCCCTCGACGAGGCGCTCCTGCAGACGGCCGACGAGGACGACCTGACGGCGTACGACGGGATCGCGGCGCTGCCCTTCGATCCCGTACGCCGCCTCACCACCGCCGTCGTACGCACCCCCGGCACCCTCGGCTCCCACACCCTCCTGGTCAAGGGCGCCGCCGAAGCCGTACTGGAGCGCTGTGCGCTGGATCCGCAGGAGCGCGCACGGCTGCTCGCCCGCGCCCACGAGCTGACGGACGACGGGCTGCGCGTCCTGGCGGTCGCCACCGCCGTACGCCCCGCCCGCCACCGCGACTACACCCCGGCCGACGAACGCGGCCTGACCTTCGAGGGGTTCGTCACGCTGCGGGACGCGCTGGTGCCGAGCGCGGCCGAAGCGCTGCGGGTGCTCGCCGACCGGGGCGTCGCCGTACGGGTGCTGACCGGGGACCATCCGGGCACGGCCGCCCGCGCCTGCCGCGACCTGGGCCTCGACCCCGGGGAGGTACGCACCGCCGCCGAACTCGACGGTCTCACGGACGCCGAACTCGGCGAACTCGCCGACCGCACCACCGTCTTCGCCCGCTGCACGCCCGAGCACAAGGCGCGTATCACCGTCGCACTGCGCGCCCGCGGACACGCCACCGGCTACCTCGGCGACGGCGTCAACGACCTGCCCGCGCTGCACGCCGCGGACGTCGGGATCTGCCCGCGCGACGCCACCGACCTGGCCCGGGAGAGCGCCGACGTGGTGCTGGCCGACAAGGACCTCACCGCGATCTCGCACGCGATCACCGCGGGCCGCTACTCCAGCGGCAACATCGGCACCTATCTGCGGGTCACCCTCTCCTCCAACCTCGGCAACGTGATCGCGATGCTCGCGGCGGGCATCCTGCTGCCCTTCCTGCCGATGCTGCCGACGCAGGTCCTCGTGCAGAACATGTGCTTCGACGCGGCCCAGCTCGCCTTCGCCTACGACCGTCCCGCGCCGGGCACCCTGAAGCGTCCCACCGTGCTGCGCTCGCGCGACCTGCTGGGCTTCATCACCGGCTTCGGCCTGCTGAACGCCGTCGCCGACCTCGCGACCTTCGGTGTCCTCGCGCTCGCCGTGCACGGGCAGGGGACGGCGAACGACGAGTCCGTGTTCCACTCCGGCTGGTTCACCGAGAACCTGCTCACCCAGGCCCTGGTGATGCTCCTGCTGCGGCTCGGCCGCCGGGGCACCGAGGGCCGGCGGAAACCGGGTCCCGTCGGCTGGGGCGCGACCGCCCTCACCGTCGCCGGCCTCGCGCTGCCGCTCTCCCCGCTCGGCCCGCCGCTGGGCATGACCGCACTGCCCGCCCTCTACTACCTGCTGCTGGCCGCGGTCCTCGGCCTGTACGCGGTGGGGCTGGTGGCCACACGGTCACGCTACGAACGCCGTCGCTCCGAGGACGACGGCGGGATCTCCCACAGTGATCAAGGGGCGCGCGGCGAGCGCATCCACGACGGAGGGTGACGCGGGCTTACTCTTCCCTCCAGCGATTCGCCTCGGCGCACCGGTGAACGGGCGGAAGAGAGAAGGCGGGACATGGCCGCATCCTGGACGCGGTGGCGGTGGCTCACTCTGCTGGTCCTCGCCCTGGCCCTCTACGTCATCGTGCGGGCGGCCAACACTCCGCAGGCCACCCCTTCGCACGTCGCCCCTCCGCGTGCCACTCCTTCACCCGCCACTCCTTCACCTCCCGCTACTTCGTCCGCGACCACTCCGGCCGCGACCACTCCGCCCGAGGCCACTCCGTCTCCGGCAGATGCGGTCTATCCGTAGGACAGGTTGGAGCACACGTCGTCGTCGGCGGAGCGCGCGTCACGCGCCACCGAAGTGGGGAGGGCGGTGGGCGTGGACGCGGGTGAGGCCGACGTGCCGCCCTTGGCGGCGTAGCTCCGGCCCAGGACGACGTCGACGCCCGCGCCCGGCACGGAGTTCAGTTCGGCGCCGGGAAAGAGCCGGGCGACCGTCTCGGCCCGGGCCCGCAGGCCCGCGCCGTACTCGATCACCGTGTCGGCGCGGTCCCGGTCGACCGCGTTCGCGGTACCGGTGACGGTGAAGCCGTGCTCGGTGAGGGCCGTCGCGGCGCGCGAGGCCAGGCCGCGGGTGGTGGTGCCGTTGTAGACGGCGACGTCGATACCGTCCCCCGAGACCTCCGCGGCGATGCCGGGCGAGGTGGCCGCTGTGGCGGTCTGCCCGCCCTTCTTGCCACCGGCGTCGGTGCCGTCGAGGGTGCGGTCGGCCTTGAGCGCGGCCCACAGCTGATCGGCGTCCGGCTGGACGATCGCGACCCGCTCCCCCTGGTACCGCCAGGGGATGGTGGCGAACTTGGTGTCGTGGAGGTCGATGTTCCGCAGGGACATCGCGAACGAGATCAGCCGTTTCGCCGTTCCCAGCCCCGGGTCGACGGTCAGCGACTTCGTCGCGGCGTCGGCGAGCGGCAGCAGTCCGGTGGGGGTGAGCCCGTCGCTCTTCACCTTCTTCACCAGGCTGGCGACGAAGGCCTGTTGGCGTTTGATGCGGCCGATGTCGGAACCGTCGCCGATGCCGTGCCGGATGCGGACGTAGTCCAGCGCCCGCTGCCCGGAGAGCTTCTGCTCACCCTTCCTGAAGAGCAGCCCGCCCCGGGTGGCACGGTTGGGGTTGAGGTCCTTCTCGTACACGTCCTGCGGGAGGCACACGTTCACCCCGCCGACGACCCGCGTCAGTGCCGCGAAGCCCTTGAAGTCGATGACGACGGTGTGGTCGACGCGCAGGCCGGTCAGCTTCTCGACCGTGTTCTGGGTGCAGGCCGGGTTGCCCTTGGCCGTCTGCCCCACGGAGTACGCCTCGTTGAACATCGTGTTCGGCCGCGTGCTGGTCCACTTCCCGTCCGGAAGCTTGCACGGGGGGAGGGTGACCAGTGTGTCGCGGGGGATCGAGACGGCGACGGCGTGCCGGTGGTCTGCGTAGACGTGCAGCAGGAACGCGGTGTCGGAGCGGCCGATGTCGCCCTTGTCGCCGCCGCCCAGCGCGCTGTTTCCGTCCGTGCGCGCGTCCGAGCCGATGACGAGGACGTTCTCGCCCTTCGTCGCAGCGGCCGGCCGGTCCTTGGAGAGACCGTCGGCGCCGAAGGTGTTGATGTTGCCGTTCAGCTTCAGATAGATCCAGCCGAGTCCGGCCGTGCCGAGCAGGAGCACGGACAGGGCCACGACGAGGGCGATCCGCAGAGGGCCCCGTCTGCGGCGCGGTGGTCGCGCCTGGTCACTGGTCGTCACACGTGTGCTCTCATCCGTCCGACTCATATGTAAGGGACGCTCGGCCCCGCCCGATGGTTGTAAAGTTGCGCAACGTAGCAACAGTGAAGGGAAGAGGTGGGCGGGATGCTCCGCAACGGACTGGAACCCTGGCACCTGCTGATCGTGGCGATCGTGATCATCGTGCTGTTCGGCTCGAAGAAGCTGCCCGACACCGCCCGCGCGCTGGGCAAGTCGATGCGCATCCTCAAGAGCGAGACCAGTGCCATGAAGCACGACGGCACCGCACCCTCCACCGTGTCCGCCGCGCCCCGGTCCGAGAGCGCGCCCGAGGGCCGCGTCGACCCGCGCGGTCGACGAGGGCACCACGACCCGCTGAGGGTCCTCAACAGGCCTGCCCTGCGGCCTGGTCGGTCGAGGTCCGCACCCCGGGTGGCTACGAGGCGGACTCGGCGGTCCACGTGATGTGCGGGGGTTCGACCCGCGCGCACAGGGGGTTGCCGTGCGCGTCGGTCAGGCCGAGGCGTCCGACCAGCAGGCCCTCACGCGCGGCGGCGGCGAGCACCTCGGCGGGGACGACGTCGAGCATGAGCTTGGCGCGCCGGAACATGCTGAAGACGCCCGACTCGTCGACCGTGCCCCATGACAGGTAGATGAACCGGCGGCCCAGACGGTCCTGCACGTAGGGCCCTTTGACCTCCGTGCCGGTCGGCGAGGCGAGCGCGGTGCACTCCAGGGTCCAGGTCGCGGACGCGGCGTCGCCGGGCTGCGGTTCGAGGAGTTCGGCCGGACGGTCCCGGCGTTGTACGGCCACGTGGATGTTGTCGTACGTCGGCGCACCGCTGCCGACGGGGGCCGGACAGGTGCGGCCGGGCAGGTCGACGGCGTCGATACGGATGCGCATGCGGACCATCATCCCGCCATTCCGGCGATGACCTTCTCGGGCTCCGGCACGGGCACCGCGAACCGACGTACCCCCAGGTTCCCGACCTGGGGGTTCGCGCGGGCGAGACGTCATGGAGGACGGGACGGGCCTCTAGCCGATGCCGGATCCGGTACCGACGCGGATGCCCCGCGCGAACGGCTCGAAGATGTGGCTGAAGGTCCAGGTGTCCTGGGCGATGCCGGAGCAGGAGTTGGCGCCGGCCGTGCCCACGCAACCGCCGTTGTCGCGCTGGAGTGCCCAGAAGGAGAGCGTGTCGATGCCCTTGGCGACCGCCCAGTTCTCCACCTTCACCGCGTCCTGCGGGGTGAAGGTCTCCTCCGGGCCGTAGTCGTCGATGCCGGGCATCTCGGTGACGCCGATCATGTGCCAGAGCTTCGCCGGGTTCTTCTTCGGGTAGAGCGCGGCGAGTTGGTCGTGCAGCCCGGAGGCGGCGGTCCTGGTGTCGGCCGCCATGTCGTGGGTGGCGCCGTCCCAGTAGTCGAACGTCATGATGTTGACGACGTCCACGCGCGCGCCGTTGTCGACGGCGTTCTTCAGCAGCGCCACGCCGTTGGGTGCGAGGCCCGTGGCGGTGGTCGGCAGAGTGTAGGAGAACTGCACGCTGCGGCCGGTCCGTTCGGCCCAGCGCTCCACCTTGGCGATGGCCTTGTTGCGGCGGTCGATCCCGGCGGTGTTGTTGATGGAGTCGGCCTCGATGTCGAGGTCGATCCGGGTGACGCCGTAGGTCTTGACGAGGCTTTCGTAGACCGAGGCGATGGCGTCGATGTCGGTGCAGCTGTCGGCCAGTTCGGTGCCGGTGGTGTCGGCGCTGTAGCCGCCGAAGGACGGGATGACGTTGCCGCCGTGCGCCTGGATCGTGGCGATGTCCCCGCCGAAGGTCGCCTCGGCGATCGGCTGGGTGGAGGCGCCGTTCCAGTACGCGGTGCACGAGCCCGCCGCGGCCGTCTGGAGAAAGGCCATCGTGAGGTACTTGTTGCCCGACTCGGCGGCGAGCGCGGCGGGGCTCTCGCCCGTCCACGCCTCGAAGTACGGCGCCGTCACATGTGCGGGCATGTGCCGCGCCACATGCGCGGGTGCCGCCTCCGCGGCGAGCGCGCCGCCTCCGCCGAGCGCGACCAGCCCGGCTGTGAGCGTGGTCGCGGTGGCGCCGGACAGCAGCGCGCGAAGTGGCCCAGATCGTCTCATTGACGCTCCCATGGTGAAGGAAGAGCAGGTGGGACAGCGGGAATCCGGAAAGGTTCGTGCAATGTCCACCGGTCGGTACACGCCGGAGAGCTCTCCATGACCAAGGGCGAACAGGGACCATGGTTGGACTAGACCAATTGTCTGTCAAGGTTCTTTACAGTTAACTGTTCAGAACATGGTGCGGCCGTTCTCGGAACCGGGCTGTTCCCCGGCCGAGTCGCGCGGCGCGTGTTGTTCAGCAGCCGGTGCCGGTCGGGGTGAACTCCATGCGGGCGTGCTCGTCCGCGCCATGGGCTTCGTTGTAGGTGGCCGGGGTGACCTGGTACCAGACGTCGTCCCTGGCGGTGTCGCCGGCGACGTCGTCCAGGCTCACGCACCACCGCTGCGGCCGAACGGTTCGCGTGTACGTCTCGGTGCCCGCGCGGACCTTCTTGCAGCTCTGGTACCGCTCCGTGGTGTACCAGGTGCGGGTCGTCCTGTGCGTGCCCGTGCCCGTGCGCTGGGTGTGCCTGACCTGCCTGGTGGCGGACGTGCACTTCCTGACCAGGTGCGGGCGGGTGGCCCTGGTGGTCTTCGCGGCGAGGTGGCGGACCGAGTCCTTGAGTCCGGAGACGGTGTGCGGGCTCGGCGGGGCCTCCTGGACGGTGCCCGTACCGCCCTGACCGGCATCGGTCACGGCTCCCGAGTCCACGCCGCGTGCGCCCCCGCCCCCGCCTCCACCGCCGCACGCGCCCAGCCCGGCTATGAGGACCGCGGTCGCTCCGGCCACCAGCAGCCGCTTGCCGAACATGTCTCCCCCTGAGGTCAGCGGCGGTCAGCGTAACGGATCACCGGACACGCGGCGCCGGCCGGGCTCGCGAGAACAGGGGGAGTCCTGCGTTGTCAGAAGACCTGCGTGAAGCAGCCGAAGCCGATCACGAGCACCGCCACGATCGCTGTCAGGGCTTTGAGGACCTGTGGTGTTCTGGTCGTCATCCCGGACTCCTTTCCGTTCACAGGCAGTAACGGACGAGCCACTCGTCCGCGCTGTACGCGTCTCGCGCCGGGTCGGGCACCGTGGCGAGCCGCTCCTCGACCGTGTCCTCGACCCGAACGCGCTCCGGCAGCGTGCCGAACCGCGCCCGGCGTGCCGCCTCCGCGGCGTCGGGGGCCGTCTCCGTCCGCTCTGTCTGTGTCATCTCGCGTACCTCGCTTCGGTAGGTGCACCCCGGTCGGCGACTTCGACCAGTCACCTACTCAACTGGTGATGATGCCCAGATGTTCCGGCCCCGCGCATCACCTGTCAAGATGGTGATGTAAATCTGGATCACGTCTTCGTCCGCGGGAACCCGGCCCTCGACTTCGCCGCGACACTCCGCGCTCGCCGCTCGCTGCGGTTCGAGATGCTCGCCTCACCGGACCGGCGCTGTCGACGGTGGCGCGGCTCGCCGTCGAGCTGGCTGGGCGGACCGGATGTGCCGCTGCTCAAGGAGTGCGGCAACCCGGAGTGCACCCGGATCTACATCGACCGCTCGCGGGGCATGCGTCGGCAGTGGTGCGGCATGGAGTCCTGCGGCAACAGGATCAAGGCCGCGGCCTACTGCGCCCGGAAGAGGGAGACACGGACGGTCGCGACCGCCTGATCGACGGCCGGCGCCGCGCACCGGCTCAGTCGGAGGCGGCTGACTCCTGCGGCGAGGATGCCTTCGCCGGCAGTTGGAACCACATGGTCTTGCCGGTGGCGGTACTGGTGCTGCCCCAGGCCTCGGCGAGCAGGTCGAGCAGGTCGATGCCGCGCCCGCCTTCCGCGTCGGCGTCGACAACACGCCGTACGGGCCCGGTGGGGTCGGTGTCCTCGACCTCGCACCGCAGGCGGGAGTCGCGCACCTGCAGGTTGAGCCGCAGCGGGCCGCGCGTGTGGCACAGGGCGTTGGTGACCAGTTCGCTGACCAGGAGCTCGGCCGTGTCGGCCAGGTCCTGAAGACCCCAGTCGTCCAGTTGCGCGGTCACCAGGCGGCGGCCCCGGCGGACCGAAGTCAGCTCCCGCGGCAGGGGCCAGGAGGCGTCCCAGTCGGTGGCGCGGCCGCGAGGCGCGTCAAAGGGACGTACGGGTGCCAGCGTGCGCGACCAGAGAGCCTGGTGTCGGGCGAACCACGAGGTGAATGCGGCCTTCCGCCCCGACTCTTCCTGCTCTTCCTGCCGGCGGCAAAGCCGGGCAACGAGTCCCCTGCGCGGGGTCGCGGTGAGGCCGATGGCCTGGAGGGCCATGGAGAATCAGTCCCTTCTGAAGCGTCGGCGGCCATGGTTGCCGCGGCGGAAGTGCGCCGCTGACCAGGCAGGGTATGCCGGACCCCGCATTCGCGTAGCACTCGCTACATTTCAAATATACGCGTAGCGGGCGCTACAGTAAATACCTCATCGAAAGCAACGAATCAGACACCGTACCTCCGGCCGCACCTCCGACCGCACGGGAGCCTCCATGCCGCGCCCGCCCGACCCGGCCAAGCGACGCGACCTGCTGGACCAGGTCCGTGAGTACATGATCCGCAATGGCCTGGTGGACCTGTCCCTCCGCCCGCTGGCCCGGGCCCTGGGCACCAGCGACCGCATGCTGCTGTACTACTTCGGCACCAAGGAACGCATGGTCGCCGAGGCGCTCGCCCTGGACGAGCGGCGACCGCTCCTGCGCACCCGGAGCCTGCTCGGCGCCGTCGACGCTCCCAAGGACCCGGCGTGGGTCCGCCGCTTCATGGAGGAGGTCTGGCAGCAGTTCGCCGACCCCGACATGCGTGCCATGCTCCCCCTCTATCTCGAGATCATGGTCACCGGTCTGCTCCACCCCGACCGGTACGGACCCGTCATGCGCGACATCCTCGCCGAGTGGACGGGCCTGCTCACCTCCGTCTTCCGCGACATGGGCCTGTCCGAGGCGCGAGCGCGCACCGAGGCCGTCCTCCTGGTCGACGCGTGCTTCGGTCTGATCGTCGGACCCGTGGTCGACGGGGACTATGACGAGGCCGACGCGGCCTTCCGCGTCCTCCTCGACCGCCTCGAACCCGGCTGGCGAGCCACGTAGCGAACGCCGCCCCGCCGCGCGCCCCGCTGGGGGAGACGCCGTGGGCGACCCCGTGGGCGACGTCGCGCGAGGGGACGTACGAACCGGTACGTTGGGAATGAAGGGCACATCTCAGCCCCCCGTGGGAGACCCACCATGCGCAGGATCAGTCAGCGCTGCCTGAGTGCGGTCGCGGGCCTGGCCGCCGCCCTCGTCGTCGCCCCGCCGGCGTCGGCCGCGACGTCAACCCCGTACGGCCGACCGGACACCCAACAGCGCACGCAGGTGTTCCAGTTGATCGCCAAACAGACCCAGTCCGAATCCCTCGACCTGGGCAAGAAGGGGCTCAGCCGGGGCGACGAGCTCGTCATCGCCGAGGACCTGTACCGCGACGGCCGGAGGATCGGCGACCACAGCGTGGTCTGCGTCCATGTCCACCTCGATCCGGACGAACTCCAGTGCGTCGGCACCTTCGCTCTGCCGCAGGGGCAGATCACCTCGCAGGCGCTGCTCCACCTGCCGCCGGCCCCCTCCATCGACATCGCCGTCACCGGCGGTTCGGGTGCCTTCAGTTCGGCTCGGGGCTACGTCCACACCGTCCCCGCCGGGAAGACGATACGGAACCTCACCTTCCACCTCACCCTTGACGCCTCATCAGGAACCTGACTCCGTCGAGAAGAAAGACATCCGCATGGACCTGAAACTCGAAGTCATCGTGCTGCCCGTCTCCGACGTCGACCGGGCCAGGAGTTTCTACGAGGCGGCGGGATTCCGGATGGACGCCGACCACGCAGCCAATGACGACTACCGGGTGGTGCAGTTCACGCCGCCCGGCTCCGAATGCGCCGTCATCTTCGGCAAAGGGGTCACCTCCGCCGAGCCCGGTTCGGTCCGGGGCCTGTACCTCATCGTCCCGGACATCGAGAAGGCCCACGCGGAGCTCAGCGGCCGAGGCGTCGAGATGAGCGAGGTGTTCCACGACGCCGGAGGGATCTTCCAGCACGGCCACGGCGCCCGGGGGGTCACCTACCAGGGCGGGGAGGCGGAACGGGTGCCCGGCCCGCACCCCGACCGTGCCGACTACGGCTCCTACGCCACCTTCAGCGACCCGGACGGCAACGGCTGGGTGCTCCAGGAGGTGAGGAAGCGGGCCCCGGGCCGCTGACACCGCGTGCCCGCGACCGTAGAACCAGGCCGATATCCGGAGGCAGGGATGAGAGACAGCAACCATGGCCACAGCCATGCCGTTCTCGACGACGGCCCCTCCTCATGACCGCCGCACCCGGCGTTCCCGGCACCCATCGCCGGTCCGACCTCGCCGACCGGACGGTCGTGGTCATCGGCGCCAGCGCGGGAATCGGACTCGAGGCCGCTCGGCAGGTACGTGCGGACGGCGGCCGGTTGGTCCTGGTCGGCCGCAACCCCGAACGGCTGCGGCAGGCCGCGCTGGAGCTGGAACCCGTCGGCACGGCCGCGTTCGACGCCACCGACACCGACCGCCTCCAGCGGTTCTTCCAGGATCTGGCCGGACCGGTCGACCACGTACTGGTCACAGCGGGCGGCCCCTACTACATGCCGTTGGAGAGCATGGACCTCGCCGACGCCCGTCGTGCCTTCGACGAGCGCATGGCCCTGGCCCTCGGGGTCGCCCTCTACAGCCGTGACAAGATCCGCGCCGGTGGCACCCTGTTGTTCATCGGAGGCACCGGCGGCCGACGTCCCGGTGTCGGCATGGCCGTGGCGTCGGCCGCCACCGCGGCTCTGCCCGCCCTCGTCGCCAACCTGGCGCTCGAGATGGCGCCGGTCCGGGTGAACCTCATCGCCGCCGGATTCGTCGACACACCCCTGTCGGCCTCGCTGCTGGGGGACCGGCTCGACGCCCGGCGCGAGGAACTGCGGACCACGCTTCCCATCCGACGGGTGGTCGGCCCGGCCGACGTCGCCGCTCTCGCCGTACACATCATGTGCAACGGCGCGCTCACGGGCGCGACGTACGACATCGACGGCGGTCAGCAACTCCTCCCGCACTGAGAACCGCCCGGGGCGCATCCCCGGGGCCGAAGAACGTCGGCGGAGATCAACGTGAGCTGACCGCGGCGCTCCGTTTTCGCTGGTCGTGGCAGTGACGGCGCGGTGTGCGTCGGCAGGATGCGCTGCCTGTAACAGGGGTACCGTGAAATCGTGCCCTACGGCGCAAATGCGAAAAAACCTGAAATGTGATGCCATGCCTCGCCGCCACACCGATTCGTCCAGTGGGACCGCAGAGCTGCTGAACACGCTCGGTGATCTCACCGGCCGGATACTGGACCGGATCAAGGTCCAGCAGGCCCGCGTGGAACTCGCTGCCGCGCTGCAGCGCCAGGTCCTCGCCGCCGAGTTGCCGGTCCTGCCCTATCTGCACGTGGCGGGACGGTACGCACCTGCACGGGACGGGCTGGACATAGGAGGCGACTGGTACGACGGCTTCCTCATGCCGGACGGCTCGGTGGGTTTCGTGATCGGAGACGTACAGGGCCACGATGTCGAGGCCGCGGCTCTCATGGGGCAGGTGCGCACCTGTCTGCGCGCCGTCGCCACCGCCACCACGGACCCGGCGGAGGTGCTCCGGCGCACCAACGACCTGCTCGTCGCCATGGACTACGGGCTGTTCGTGACCTGTTCGTTCCTGCGCTTCGACCCGGTCACGAGCGAGCTCGCCGACGCCCGCGCCGGGCACATCCCCGCCGTCTGGGCCACGGCGGACGGCCGCTGCGACATCGTCCTGAACGACGGCGGCCTGCCGCTGGGCATCCGGGCCGGCGAGAGCTACCCGTCGACCCGCCGACCGCTCACCGGCGTGGGCGCCTTCGTGCTGCTCACCGACGGCGTGGTGGAAGGCCCCAGCTATCCGATCGAGGAAGGCCTCGAGCAGGTGGCCGGCCTGGTCAACGGCGCCTGTCGCACCGACCCCGATGAGCTGGCCGCGCAGGTGATCAAGGTGGCTGATCTCACCGGCCACAGCGACGACGCCGCGGTCCTCGTCCTTCGTTACGGAGGGCTCCGGGACGAGCGGTGTTCCGGAGGGTCCCAGGACAAGCGGCAGGGCGAAAGATGAGCGGCACGCGTGGCAGGTACGACCCCGGTGCGGCACGCCGCGCCCGGTGTGACCGCTGTGGTGGGCGAGGATGAGCGATGCGGCGCGCGGTGAGCGGCTCCGGCGGTACACCGTCAAGGGCCTGCTGCTGGTTGCCGTCGCGGCCGCCTACTACGTCAGTGCCAAGATCGGGCTGGAGCAGCAGCTGGTACGAGGGCAGGTCACGCCGCTCTGGCCGCCCACCGGCGTCGCTGTCGTCGTCCTGATGCTCTGGGGCCTTCGCATGTGGCCGGGAATCGCTCTCGGAGCGTTCCTGGTGAACGTGATGCTCGGGCCGTCGATCCTCCCCGTGCTCGCCATCGCGGTCGGCAACACGCTCGCCCCGGTCTGCGCCTACCTCCTCCTGCGGCGCGTGGGATTCCATACCGCACTCGACCGGCTGCAGGACGCTCTGGCGCTGGTCTTCCTCGGGGCCCTGAGCGGGATGGTGATCAGCGCGACCGTCGGTACGGGAGTCCTGGTGGCCGCCGGCGCGCTGCCGGTCCATGATTTCTGGCCGACCTGGTCGGTGTGGTGGGCGGGCGACGCGATGGGGGTCCTGGTCATCGCGCCGTTGCTGCTGGCCGCGCGCACCGTCCGATGGCCACGCGGCGCACCTGTCCTGCGCTGGGTCGAGGCGATCGCCCTGCTGGGCGGCACGGCCGCGGTCGGCGTGCTGGCCACGCACAGCACGATCACCCTTCTCTTTCTCGTCGTCCCCTTCCTGATCTGGGCCGCCTTCCGCTTCCAGCTGGTCGGTGCCGCGCCCTGTGCGCTGATCGCTTCCGTGATCGCGATCGACGCGGGTGCCGCCGGGGCGGGTCCGTTCGCCGGTCACGATCTCCTCGCCAAGATGGTCATCCTGCAGGCCTTCAACGGCACCGTGTCGCTGACGGCCCTTCTGCTCTCGGCGGTCGTCACCGAGCAGAACCACACCCTCCGGGAGATCGAAGAGGCCTGCGGGCGCCTGGCGGAGGCGCTGTCCCGGCTCGCGCCGGACGAGACGCTCGACAAGTGGCCGCCTTCCCGTCCGGAGGGGCGGGATCATCAGAAGTACCACCGTCCTTGAAAGAGCCACGACGGTGGCGCACCCCGACGCACGGTGGCGCACCCCGACGCGTCAGGTGCCTCTCGACCGACGGGCCAGGAGCTTGCCGAGTTCCCACAGGAGCAGGAGCGCGAGGGCGGCCAGCAGCGCCCAGCCGAACTGCCGTGCGTTGATCTGCGTCGTCCCGAGGATGCGGCGGAAGCCGTCCAGCTGGGTCACCAGCACCGCGAGTGCGAACTGGGCCAGTGCCACCCAGTTCATCTGCTTGCTGTCGAAGGTGGACGTCGTCAGCACCGAATCCGTCTCGCTGCGGCACTCGAACGCGGCCACGATCAGACAGAGGGCGAAGGCGGTGAACGCGATCGACCGACCGATCTCGACGCTGTCGAAGTGGGCCTGACCGAGCTTGATCAGTCCGAGCAGCACGACGGTGATCGCCAGTCCGCCGATTCCGACCGTGACCAGTACGGGCCGGGTGAGCACCGACTCCCCCCGGGGACGCGGCCTGCGTCGCATCAGCCCGGGGCTCTCCCGGTCGAAGCCGAGCGCGAAGCCGAAGGAGGCGTTGACCACGAAGTGGATCCACAGCACCTGCGGCGGGGTGAAGGGTTCACCGGCGGCGATGTTGAAGACGGTGGCGCCGAGAAAGGTCAGCACGAAGGTGACCAGCAGGAGCAGTACGAAGCGGATGTACTTGGTGAGGTTGTCGTAGATCCTCCTGCCCTGCTCCACGGCGTAGACGATGGTGGCGAACTTGTCGTCGGAGAGGATCATGCGTCCGGCGTTCTTCGCCACATCCGTGCCGCTGCCCATGGCGATACCGATGTCGGCGGCCTTGATGGCGGGCGCGTCGTTGACGCCGTCCCCGGTCATCGCCACGACATCGCCCTTCTTCTTGAGCGTGTCGGCGAGCAGCACCTTGTGCTCCGGCGCGACGCGCCCCACCACACCGATGCCGTCGATACGGGCGAGTTGCTCGTCCGCGCTCATGGCGGCGAAATCGGCGCCGAGGACCGCCTCGCCGGGAATGCCGAGCTGCCGCGCGATCGCCGCACCGGTGGTGACGTCGTCCCCGGTCACCATGCGGACCCGGATGTGCCCCGCCTGGGCGCCGGCGATGGCGGCCTTGGCGTCCTCGCGGGGCGGATCGACCATGCCGACGAGACTGACCATCCGCAGCTCGGTGACGTACGCGAGCAGGTCGCCGTCCGGATCGAAGCCTGCCGGGTCCAGGTCACGGGTGGCCGCGGCCATCACCCGGCGACCCTCGCCGCCCATCCGTTCGGTCTGCGCTTCGGCACGTGCGACCAGTTCGGCGTCCCACGGGATGGTCTCGCCCGCCGCGAGCGCGGTGGCGGCCCGCGCCATCACCGCCGGGACCGCGCCTTTGACGAAGCACCGGACGACCTGCCGCCCGGAGGCGTCGACCGCCGAGTTGAAGGTGGCCATCAGCTTGTAGCCCGGGTCGAACGGCAGCGTGGCGAGCCGGGGAAGGCTCTCCCTGGTGGCGTCGATGTCCAGCCCGGCCTTGTGCCCGAGCACCAGCAGCGCGCCCTCGGTGGGGTCGCCCACCACCTTGCCGTCCACCAGCTTCGCGTCGCTGGCCACCACATACGGCAGGATCGCGTCCTCGATGCCCGTGGAGGACCCCGCGGCATGGTGGACCTTCCCGTCGAGCCCGTAGCCCGTGCCCGAGACGGTGTACCGGTCGGTGGGACTGACGACTTCGACGGCGGTCATCTGGTTCATCGTCAGGGTGCCGGTCTTGTCCGAGTTGATCGCCGACGTGAACGCCAGGGTCTCGACCGACGGCAGTTCCTTGACGATCGCGTTCCACTTCGCCAGGTTGAGGCTGCCGACGGACAGGATCGCCTGGGTCACGGTCGGCAGGGCCTCGGGGATGGCGGCGATGGCCAGCGAGACCGCGCTGACGAACAGGACGTCCCAGGCCTGGTCCCGTTGCCGTCCCAGGGCGAACATCACGATCATGGTCAGGCCCGCCGCCCCCGTGATCCACAGCGTCAGGGCGTCGAGCTCCCTGGTGAGCGGCGGTACCTCCTTCTCGGTGGCCGACAGCATCCCGGAGATCTTGCCGACTTCGGTTCCGGCGCCGGTCGCGGTCACGACGAGTACGCCGCTGCCGTGGGTGACCGGGGTGTTCATGAACGCCATGTTCGTCTGGTCGCCGGGTGACGGGCCGAGGCCCGCCAGCGTGCGGGCGTCCTTCGAGGCGGGAACGCTCTCGCCGGTGAGCGCCGACTCGTCGATCTGCAGGGCACTGGCCTCGATGATGCGTCCGTCCGCCGCCACCTGGTCCCCGGCGGCGATGAGCACGATGTCGCCGACGACCAGCTGTTCGGCGGGGATCTCGGCCTCCGTCCCGTCCCTGCGCACCCGCGCCGTGGCCTTCATCATCGACTGCAGGGCGTTCATCGCGCTCTCGGCCTTGCCCTCCTGACGCAGGCCCACGACGGCGTTCAGCAGGGTCAGGACGATCAGCAGGATCGCGGTGGTCCACTGCTCGATGAGCAGTGAGACGATCGCCGCGGCCACGAGGACGATCTGCATGTAACTCCGGTACTGCCTGAGGAACCGGCGCCAGGCCGGAGTTCGCCTCTCCTCGGGCAGCGAGTTCGGGCCGTGCGCGCTCAGGAGCTGCGCGGCTCGTGCCGCGGAGAGACCGACCGCCGGATCGACGTCGAACGCCGCTACGACCTCCTCGGGAGCGTGCGTGCACCAGCTGTCCCCCGAAGCCCGCGGCTGTTCTCCCACGGAATCCGACCGCACCGTCATCGCTCTGCCTCCGATCCGTGGCCGCGAATGCGTCCGGGCCGGTCGTCCGCCGATCCGACAGGTCCCCTAGCCGTGCTGCTTCTTGGTCTTCGACTTCGTCTTCTCCTTCTTTGCCGTCGTCGTCTTCTTCTTCGTCGGCCGGTCGGTGGCTTGGGAGGCCGACGGATGCCGGGAGGCGTACGGATCGGCCGGGGCCCCGGCGGGGGCTTCCTGCTCCAACTCCCGTTTGGTGACGAGCAGCTCGTTCCGCGCCTCTTCCCCCACCTCGGGGTACTGAGGATCGATGTCCATCAGGGCGTGCGCGAGGACCGCCGCCGCGCAGATCCGCGCGAACCACTTCCGGTCCGCCGGCACGACGTACCACGGCGCCCACTTCGTACTCGTGGCCGACAGCATCTCGGAGAACGCGTCCTGGTAGTCGTCCCAGCGGCGCCGCTCCCGGACGTCGGCCGCGGAGAACTTCCAGTTCTTCTCCGGCAGGTCGATCCGCTTCAGGAAGCGGGTGCGCTGCTCCTCCTTGGACAGGTTCAGGAAGATCTTCACCACCTTGAACCCGTTGTCCGTGAGGTAGCGCTCCCAGTGGTTGATCTCCCGGTAGCGCCGGTCCCATATGCCCGGCCCGAGGGTGTCGTCCGGCAGCTTCTGCCGGACCAGGTTCTCGGGGTGGACTCGTACGACGAGAACCTCCTCGTAGTGCGAGCGGTTGAAGATGGCGATCTCGCCGCGCGTGGGCAGCCGCTGGGCGTAACGCCACAGGTAGTCGTGGTCGAGTTCCTCGGTGGAGGGCACCTTGAAGCTGCTGACCCGTACGCCCTGGGGATTGACGCCGCTCATCACGTGGCGGATCGTTCCGTCCTTGCCTCCGGCGTCGAGTGCCTGGAGACAGAGCAGTACGCCGTACGTGTCCTGGGCGGCCAGCCGCTCCTGGTACTCGGCCAGCATCGACACCCCGGTCCGCAGCAGCTCGATCCCGTCCCGCTTCTTCAGACCTGCCTTGTAGCGAGGATCGAAGTCCCGGTCCAGGCGCACCTTCGACCCCGGTTCCACCCGTAGTGGCCCGATGAAATCCGCGATGCGTTCGGCTCTCTCGTCCGACATCACCTATCAGTCCTTTTCCGGGACCGGCGTTCGACGCAGGGGCAGGTGGCCCTCAGCCGCGCCACCATGTTCCGGTTGCCCTCGCGGGCTCCAAGTTCCGGACTCCCTCGCGCTCATTGTCTGCTCGCCCCGACAAGATCGCCCCCTGAGGCCGAGTGCACGATCGCCCCCTGCGGCCGAGTGCACCTCGTGCGCCCGGTTCCGGTTTCACCCGCCGCGGGTGAGGCGACGGCCACGGCAGTGTCGAACGCTTGGCGTGGACAGGTGGCTGATGTGTGCCTGTCCGGGCTGCCGCAGCGCGTCGGAGCGAGCAGGGAGATCTTGTGAACCGATACCCGCCCATCGCGGAGCACGGCATGGTCGGCGATCTCCAGACCGCCGCCCTGGTGTCGTCCGGCGGAACCATCGACTGGTGGTGCACGCCCCGCTTCGACTCGCCCAGCCTCTTCGCCTCACTCCTGGACAGCGAACGCGGAGGGCATTGCCGTCTCGCCGCGGAGGCCCCGGCCCCGGACGGCAACGGGAACGGCAACGGGGACAGCAGCGGGAACCGCAACGGCAACGGCATGACGGTCCGGCAGCTGTATCTGTCCGACACAGCCATCCTGGTCACCCGCTTCATGGCACCCGGCGGAGTCGGTGAAGTCGCCGACTTCATGGTGCCCATCGACTCCTCGGCCCCGACGGACGTGCACCGTCTGGTGCGGGTCGCACGGGTCGTCCGGGGCAGCCTGCCCTTCGCTCTCGCCTGTCGCCCGCGTTTCGACTACGGCCGTGCCTCGCACACGCTCTCCCAGACCGGTGATCACTCCGCGGTGTTCCAAGGCCCGGGGAGGGACCTGCATCTGCAGTCCACCACCGGCGTCGCGCTCCGCGCGGACGGCAACGACATCACCGCTCGCTTCACCCTGTCCGCCGGCCAGACGGCCGCGGTGGTGCTGACCAGCACGGCGAGCGGCGATCCCGCCCCACAGCGCCCTTCCCTGGAAGGGATCGCCGACGCGTTCGAGACGTGCCGCGCGTTCTGGCTGTCGTGGCTGCGCTCCTGCGCCTACCGGGGCCGCTGGCAGGACATCGTGAACCGCTCGGCGATCACGCTCAAGCTGCTCACGTACGCCCCCACCGGGGCACCCATCGCCGCTGCCACCATGGGACTGCCCGAGCAGGTCGGCGGTGAGCGCAACTGGGACTACCGCTACACGTGGATCCGTGACGCGGCGCTGTCCGTCAGGGCGTTGATGGACCTGGGCTTCCAGGAGGAGGCGCAGGCCTTCCGCCGCTGGCTGCGCGAGCGCATCGAGGCCGGAGGCGACGCCTCGGCGGACCCCTTGCAGATCATGTACCGCGTCGACGGCGATCCCCACCTGACCGAAGAGGCCCTCGACCACCTGGAGGGCTACCTGGGGTCCCGTCCGGTGCGGGCGGGCAACGCGGCGGCCGACCAGCTGCAACTCGACATCTACGGGGAGGCGTTGGACGCCCTGATCGTGGGCGGTGACATCGGTGCGATCCGCGGGTGGAAGGCGTTGAGTGACGTCCTGGACTGGCTCGCCGACAACTGGGACCAGCCGGACGAAGGCATCTGGGAGACCCGTGGCGGCCGTCAGAACTTCACCTACAGCCGGCTGATGACATGGGTGGCGTTCGACCGCGGCGTCCGCGCGGCGACCGACTTCTCCCGCCCCGCCGACATCGCTCGCTGGACAGGCGCGCGGGACGCGGTCTTCCGCCAGATCGTCGAACGCGGCTGGCACGACAAGCGGGGCGCCTTCGTGCAGCACTACGACACCGACGTCCTGGACGCCTCACTCCTGCTCATGCCGAGGGTCGGCTTCGTCTCGCCCCACGATCCGGACTGGATCAGCACCCTGGACGCCATGGACGAGGAACTGGTCAGTGACAGCCTCGTCTACCGGTACGACCCGAAGGCCTCCCCCGACGGGCTGCGCGGCTCGGAGGGCACGTTCAACCTGTGCAGCTTCTTCTACGTCGAGGCACTCGCCCGCAGTGGCAGGCTCAACCAGGCCCGCCACGCCTTCGACAAGATGCTCACCTACGCCAACCACGTCGGCCTCTTCGCCGAGGAGATCGGCCCCTCGGGCGAGCAACTCGGGAACTTCCCGCAGGCGTTCACCCATCTCGCCCTGGTCACCGCGGCCATGGCCCTGGACGAAGAGCTGGAGAAGGCGGAGACCGGACCGCGATACGGCGACCACGGGCATCCGGCGACCCATGGCCTCAGGGCGCCCGACGAGGACACGGGCGGGGGCGACACAGGTGGTTGAGGCGGCCGGGCCCGCACAGCCGACGGGACGGGCGGGACAAGCGGGACAGAGACGTGTGCTCGCCGCCCTCGCCCTCGCCCAGTTCATCTGCAGCTTCGCCGGCTCCAACATGAACGTGATGATCAACGACATCAGCGAGGACCTGGACACCACCGTCCAAGGCGTCCAGGTGGCGATCACGGTCTTCCTGCTGGTGATGGCCGCGCTGATGATTCCCGGCGGCAAGCTGACCGACCGCTACGGCCGCAAACGCTGTTTCCTGACCGGTCTCGTCGTCTACGCGATCGGTGCCCTGCTGAGCGCGGCCGCCCCGGGACTCGGCGTTCTGATCCTCGGCAACTCGATCCTCGAAGGCATCGGCACCGCGCTGCTCATCCCACCCGTCTACATCCTTACGACCCTTCTCTACCCGGACGTCACCTCCCGCGCCCGCGCGTTCGGGGTCGTCATGGCGCTGGGCGGCATCGGGGCCGCCGCGGGGCCACTGATCGGCGGACTCATCACGACCGCGATCAGCTGGCGCGCGGCCTTCGTGTTCCAGGCCCTGGTGATCGCGGTGATCGTCGTACTCAGCCGTCGTATCGAGGATCCGCTGCCCCCGGATCCCACCCGTTCCTTCGACGTCGTCGGGGCGGTCCTCTCGGCCGTCGGCCTCGTCCTCGTCGTCATGGGCATCCTGGCCGCGGACAACAACATCTGGCTCATGATCGCCCTGTTGGTCCTCGGCGTACTCGTGCTCTGGTGGTTCTTCCGCTCCGTGCGCGCCAGGGAAGCGTCCGGCAGGGAGCCGCTGTTGTCCCTTCGCCTCTTCCACAACCGCACCTCCAACCTCGGACTCGTCACCCAGAACGTCCAATGGCTGCTGCTGATGGGGACGTCGTTCACGGTGGCGGCCTATCTGCAGGTGGTACGCGGCTACGACGCCATCCAGACCGGAGTCATCTTCACGGCGGCCACGCTGGGCTTGCTGGTCACGTCGCTGTCCGCCGAGCGCCTGGCCGGCCGGCACTCCCAACGCACCCTCGTCATGACCGGTTTCGCCGTCTCCGTCGTCGGCGTGGTCGCGCTGGTCGCCCTGGCCGGGAGTTTCTCCACCGCCTGGGCCTTCGTCCCCGGTCTCCTCCTCATAGGACTCGGACTGGGCGTCATGCTGACCCCGTCCGTCAACGTCGTGCAGTCGAGCTTCCCCGAGGAACAGCAGGGAGAAATCTCGGGCCTGTCCCGAAGCGTGTCGAACCTCGGCTCGTCCTTCGGCACGGCCATCGCCGGGACCATCCTCGTCGCCGGTCTCACCAAGGGCGCCTACGCCGCAGCGATGATCACCCTGGCGGTCTTCGGCCTCGGCGGTCTGGCCGCGGCAGCGTTCCTCCCCCGGGAAACGGGATCCAACACCGGGCACCCCCCTCGGACCACAGCCCCGAGGACGAGCGCTTAGCCGCCGCCACTTCACCAACCGTTCTCGGCATACGCAACCTGCGGGCTGCCGGCGTCCGACACATCAGATGGCGTCGATCCGCCAGGCGAGCACGCCGGTCGACCCCTTGGCGCCGTCGACATCGACGTGTACCGGCTTGTGCGCGGTGATCCGCTGCTGGACCACTGACTGATCGCACGGCACCTCGGTGTCCGTGCCGGTGCTCGCCGGTGTGAACGTCAACCGCGCAGTGCCGTTGCCGACGCACACCAGGTTGAGCCTGTAGGACCTGCCCTCGCTCAGGCTCGGCTCGGTGTGGATGCCGTCGATCACCCGCTCCGAGCCGGCCTCGACCATCTTCCCGCTGTGAACGGCGCCCAGGGCCGCGAGAGCCTGCTCAGTGAGCTTCTTCTCGGACGACCCCGGTGCCGCCCGCGACCCACTCGCAGCAGGCGACGAGAGATCCTTGGAGGCCTTGCCGTCACCGCTGCCGGACGTGCACGAGGCGAGCAGGATCGCGGACGCCGCCACGGCGCATCCGGCGAGCCATGCCCGCGGGTTCGAACAGGTCATGACGAGGTTCCCCCGTACTTCCAGCCGGTCAGCTTGTGCGCCAACGAACCGTACTGCAGGGCTGATTGCGGTGAGCGCGGTGCACAGCCCGGCCACTCCGCGATCTCTTTCCCCGGTGCTCCTGATGGGCCTGGGCCTGCTGTTACTCTCGTGCCGCTGTGTATGGGGGGCAGCTGGGGGGAGCTGCGCATTTTCGCAGCACCGTCGACGCGCGCCTGATCGGCCATCGCCGTCCCGTCACGCCTTTTTCTGTTCAGAGGCCCAGGAGGCGACGATGACCCGTCGTACCACCGCCCGTACCACCGCCCGCGGCGTCGTCGCCGCGTTGGCGGTCCTCGCCGTGACCGCCGGTCCTGGCCCGCTCGCCGTCACGGCCGACGCGGACAACGGTGCCGGGGGCACCGCCTTCGCGGCGGAGAAGGTCTTCCAGGTGGACCGCTACCTACCGCGCAGGGACCGGATCTACAGTGCCGGCCCGCATGGCTATCTGCATGCCCAGGAGGATCGTTCCGGCTTCCTGTGGACGTCGTACGACACCGGTACGACGACCGAACTGGGCGACCTGGCCCGACTCGAAGTCCCGGCGTACCTGGGATCGTCGTCCGACGTCGTGGCCGATGTCGTCTCGCCCACCCAGAAGGTCGTCCTCAGGGACCTGTCCGCCGGCACCACCACGGACGTCGCCCTCACCCACGGCGCGTACGCGGCCACCTTCGGCACCCATGTGCTGACCCAGGCCCGGGACACCGCAGGCAACCGCGTGCTGTGGCTGTACGGCGACGGGGCGCCCGCCGAGGGCACCCTCGTCGACGGCTGGCCGACCGGAATCACGGCCAACTTCACCGTCTTGGGCGGCGACAGCGGCACCGCCGTCCTCGGCTACACGCTGGGAAACGGCACGCGACACCTGGCGCTGGTGGACCTGGCCACCGCGAGAGTCAGCGGCGATGTGGTCGTCCCCGTCGCTCCGACGGGCGTCGCGCTGAGTACGGACCGGTTGGTCTGGTGGTCCGACCTCAAGGTGGCGCACGTCCTGGATCGAGCCGACCTCTCCGCCGCCGCGACGACGGTGACACTGCCCGGCACCGAGGGCACCCCGTCCGTGGGCATCGCCGGGCGCTGGCTGGTGGTGGCCTGTTCCGTGCCGTGGGACCCGAACAACCCGACCGACAAGTCCGGCGAGCGGCTCATGGCCGTCCCGCTCACGGGCGGTGACCCGATCACCCTGCTCCGGCACGCGAACACCTCCCTCGTCACGGCACCGGACGGCAGTCTGCTGACCGTCGGCGGCATCGACGCCGGGCACTGGGCGGCACGCCGGATCACCGACACCGGGGCGGACACCCCGACGCTGACGGAGCTGACCGCCATACCGCCCATGGCCGCGAGGATCGCCCAACTGTCGCTGCAGAACGGCACCCTGGCCACCGACGAGCCCAACAGCACTTTCCTGGGCGCTTACTACACCCGGCGGATCGCTGCCGACGGAACGCCGGGCGCGCCGACCTGGCAGACCTGGAAAGTCCGCGGGGCGGGCCCCTACGCCACCGGCGACGGACAAGCGGTGACGTTCACCGCCGAGCCCGACCCCACTGTCGGGTCGTACGTCCAGTCCCTCGACAACACGGCGGGCTTCTTCCTGCCCTCGGCCGCCGGAACCGTCCTCGACATCACCGGCCGCTACGCGATCGTCAACGGTTCCTCCCCTGCCAAGCAGTACGTCGGCGACCTCGGCGTCTACACCTACCGGCCCATCCTCACCCGCTCCGTCACCGCCGCCTCCGTCTGGGGGACCAGCCTGTGGACGCCGAGTTCCGGGACTGGTGTCCTCACCGCCAAGGACCTGAAGACCGGCAAGACCACCGACACCGTCTCCACCGGCGCCCCCTGCGTCCCCAAGGAGCTGCAGGCGGTGGGCCGTTGGATCTACTGGTCCTGCGGACCGACCGCGACGGCGGGCGTCTGGGACCGTACGGCGAAGAAGAACATCCCCGTCCCCGCCGGCCAGGCGCTGCTGGGCGACGGCTACCTCGTCCGGCACGACACCACGGCCGGGGCGCTCCAACTCACCGCCTTCGCCGACGGCACCGCGACTACCCGGAAGATCGGCGACCTCGCGGCGGGCACCTCCAGCGTGCGCGGGGTGACCTGGACCGTGGACAAGTTCGGCGGCCCCGCGGCCTACGTCGACGCGGACAAGCGGATCCACCTGGTGCCCAGCGGGGTGGCCACCCAGCGGCTCTCTGCCATCGAGTCCGAGGTGACCGACAACGCGGGGGAGAGCAGCGCGGCCACCAACCCGTGGTGGCACTGGCGCGGACTGCTCTCCAAGCCCGCCGCCTCCTGGCAGGCCACGCTCACCAGCAAGGCCACCGGCGCCGTGGTCCGTACGCTCTCCGGCGGCGAGGTCAGCGGCAACCTGACCGCGCACTGGGACAACCGTGACAGCAAGGGCGCGCTGGTCCCCGACGGCACGTACACCTTCAAGCTGACGGCGCCGGCCGCCGACGGTTCGGGACCGGCGCTGGCGGTGTCGCAGACGGTGAAGGTGTCCGACGGAGCCGCCGTGCGCCGTGACTTCACCAACGGCGCCGGCTGGGCGCCCGACGGCATCGGCGACGCCCTGACCCTCACCTCCTCCGGAGTCGTCGACTACCGGCCGGGCAACGGCACGGGCGGCTTCGGCAAGACCGTGGCGGCCTCGGGCTGGCCCTCCTCCGTGACCCTGGTCCCCTTCGGCGACCTCAACGGCGACCGCCGCAACGACGTCCTCGTCCGGTTCAGCAGCGGCGAGTTGCGCGTGTACCGGACCATGCTCGGACAGGCCTTCCTCACGAGCACCCCGCACACCTCGCTGGGCACCGGCTGGAACCAGTACAACGTGCTGACCTCGCCCGGGGACATCACGGGTGACGGGCGTCCCGATCTCATCGCGCGCAAGGCGTCGACGGGAGAGTTGTTCCTGTACAAGGGCACGAGCACGGGGAAGCTGTCCGCACGGGTCCGGATCGCGGCGAACTGGTCGGGCTACAAGAAGGTCGTGGGCGTCGGGGACTTCAACGGCGACGGCCGCGGCGACCTCCTGGCGCAGGACCGCTCCAACACTCTCTGGCGCTACGACGGCAACGGCTCCGGCGGCTTCAAGCCCCGCGTGAAGGTGGCCTCCGGCTGGGGCTCGTCGTACAACGTCGTCGTGGGCGTCGGCGACATCACCGGCGACGGCAAGGCCGACATCGTCTCCCGCGACACCTCCGGCAACCTGTGGCGTAACAGCGGGAACGGCTCGGGTTCGTTCGGGCCCCGCACGAAGATCGCCTCGGGGTGGCAGGCGTACAAGGGCGTGTTCTGACGTCCCGGCCCGCGACGGCGCTTGTGCGGCCGCCTGGCTGCTGACCTGGGTGATTCGTCGCCGTTCGGCGCGGGCCAGTCGGTCGACCCCATGGAGGCGTGGACTCCGCTCGGGCCGATGGTCTCTCGGTCCGAGCGGAGTCGCCGTGCCGTCCTCGCTCAGGCCTCGTCGGCGAGCCCGTTGAAGTCCGCTTCCTCGGGCAGGATCTCCATGTCGATGTCCTTGCGTACGAGGAGCGGGCCCAGCGCCAGGCCGCGCTCCGGCGGCCAGAACTCGGGCTTCGCGCCGGGGACGGGGTCGTCCCCGCCTTCCAGCCACAGCGCTTCGCCTCCGCCGGGAGTGAAGAAGGACACCATGTGCGCCTGTGCGTCGGTGAGGTTTCGGAACCGGTGCCGCGTGCCCCTCGGCACGAAGACGAAGTCACCGGCGTTCGCCATGAAGGTCTGATCGCCGTTCAGGAATTCCAGCGAACCCGAGATGAGATAGAAGGATTCGTCAGCACTCTTGTGCACATGCGCTATCGGTCCGCCGCCCGGAGGCACCCAGCAGACCGTGAAGCCCAGTGCGCCGTTGGTGGAATCGGCCGTCGCCATGGTCTCGTAGACGTCGCCGGACATCCACTTGACCACGCCTTTCTCGGCGGGGACGTGCAGGACGCGCGGACGGTGGTAATCCGGCGTCGCCGTGCTGCTGTCGAGCGGTGCAGAACTCATGTCGTGTCCTTGGAAGGGGTGTTGAGAGGGGTGTTGAGAAGGCGTTGGGAGGTGATGGAAGGTGATGGGGTCAGTGGACGCCGAACCGCCGTGCCTGTCGGGTGGCGGTTCGGACGCCTTCGGTGAAGGGCTCGCCGTGCCCGGGCAGCAGCAGGTCCGCCGTCAGTTCGTCGAGACGGTCGAGGGCGGTGAGCGCGGCCCGGCTGTCGTGGGTGAAGCAGCGGCTCACGATCGTTGGTCCGGTGCGGTCGGAGAAGCCGTCGGCGGTGACCAGGGCGTCGCCGGTGAAGAGCAGCCCGCGGCCGGTGAAGAGGTACGCGGTGCTGCCTGGTGTGTGGCCGGGCAGTACGACGGCCTGCGGGGCGCCGGGGACGTCTTCCAGCACCTGGTCGGCGTCGAAGACCCGCGCACCCTGCACCGCGGGAGTCGTGAAGGCTCCGGCGCGGGCCAGCTGGAGGGGGAGGGCCAGTGCGGAGGGTCTGCGCAGCAGGTACGGGAGCATCGAACGCTCGGGCCTGGCGTGGCGCATCGCACTCCGTGGGCCGTCGCGCAGGATGGCGGCGTCCCGCTCGTGGATCCAGAGGTCGGCGCCGGCTTCCTGGAGGGTGTGGGCCAGCCCGGTGTGGTCGGCGTGGCCATGGGTCAGGAGTACGGCACGGACGTTGGCCACCGGGCGGCCGAGGCCGACCAGCAGCGTGCGCAGCTGCATCAGATGGGCGGGCGTTCCCGCGTCGACCAGGACGAGACCGTCCGGGTCCTCGATCAGGTAGAAGTTGACGCCGTGATCGCCGAGGCGGTGGACGCCAGGTGCCACCTGCGTGGGCGCGGGACGGGACATGTAAGCCTCCGACAACCGGGCAATATTCAATACAGTCGACTGTAACAGAATTGGAGCGTGTGTCGATGGCAGACGGGACGCCACGGCGGTCCTATAACTCGGAGGGCCGACGCGAGGCCGCGCGCCGCAACCGGGCCGCGGTGCTGGCGGCCTGCCGTGAGCTGCTTTTCCGGGAGGGCTACCACGCCACGACCGTGCGGGCCGTGGCCGAGCGGGCGGGTGTCTCTGCCGAGACGGTGTACAAGTCGTTCGGCGGCAAGCCGGGCATGGTCAAGGCCCTGTGGGACATCACGCTGGCCGGGGACGACGAACCGGTTCCCATGGGGGACCGCCCCCAGGTGCAAGAGATCCTGGGGACAAGGGAATTGGGTGCCAAGCTCCGGCTCTACGCCGCGTACGCGCGCGGCATCCATGAACGGGTCGCCGCGCTGTTCGCCCTGCTGACCCAGGCCGGGCCGGACGTCGGAGAAGTCCTGGAGACCGCTGAGCGGGAACGGCTGACCGGCGTCACCGCCTTCGTCGCACACCTCGACGAGACCGGCGTGCTGGGTCCGCAGGCGGATCCGGCCCACCTGGCGGACGTCTTCTGGGCCCTGGCCGGCCCCCAGTTGTACACCCAGCTCACGGCAGGACGGGGCTGGTCCGCCGACACGTACGAGAAATGGCTGGCCGACACGCTCACGGCCACGCTCGTGCCCCCTCCGTCCCCGAAGCGGTAGGCGCCCGCCACATCCGCCGCTCGGCGCGTACCCGCGGTGGCAGGCTGCCTACGAGCGCTTCCGGCGTCGATCCGCCAACGGCACCCGGGACCGCCTCCCGGCCGTCGCACGGTCGGATCGCGGCAGCCGGCCTGATGCCCCTGGTCCGGTTGGCCGAGTGGTGCGGTTTGCCCGAGCCGGGCGGTACCGGGGGGCGTCGGCGACCTTGCCGCAGCCGCAGCCGCAGCCGCAGCCGCAGCCGCAGCCGCAGCCGCAGCCGCAGCCGCAGCCGCAGCCGCAGCCGCAGCCGCAGCCGCAGCCGCAGCGGCACCGCCGCCGGCACCGGCCGGGCCGCGTCCTAGCTGTTGTCTTCGTCCCGGCCGTCCTCGAAGACGAAGAGCGGTTTGGCGCCATGCGCGGGTGCTTCGGCGAACGTGATGGCTTCAGTGAAGCGTTCGAGCGGGAACGGCTCGCCCTGGGGGATGCTCAGCACTTCATCGGCGACGAGACTGCGAACCTCGGACAGCGCGCGCAGCGCATCCGCGGGCGAGGCAGTGCCGAACCAGCGGTTCAGCCAGAAGCCACGGACCACTTTGGTCTCGTAGATGACCGAGCGTGCCGACAGCGGGATCGTCAGCGCTGCCGGGTCGGTCTGCCGATGGGTGGAGAGCGCGCCGTAGACCACGACCTCTCCACCCGGAGCCAATGCCTGGGACACCTGGGCACCCACATGGCCCGCGACACAGTCGATGGCCTTGCGCACGCCGGACGATCCAGCGACCTCGGCCACACGCGGCAACAGGTCCTCGTCCTCGGTGCAAATGACCTCGTCACCACCGAGCGCCTTGATCTCCTCGACGGCATCGCGGCGCCGCACGACGTTGATCGTGCGTACACCCAGATGCCTGGCCAGCTGAATGACGAGTCGGCCGACGGTGGAGCCCGCGGCCGTCTGCAACAACCATTCACCCGGCTGTACGTCGAGTTCGCGAGTCACCAGGAGCAGCGCGGTCAACGGGTTGACGGCGAGCTGACAGGCGCTGGAGTCGCTCAGCTGATCGGGGACCGGCAGGAGCCTTCGTGTATCGGCAACAAGGTATTCCTGCCAAGTGCCGGCCACATGCGGCCCGGGTACCGCCGGGACGGCAACGGCCACCACGCGCTCACCGATCTTCAGTCCCTCGGTGTCCGGGCCCAGGGCCTCGACACGGCCCACGCACTCCATGTGACCCCCGACAGTGGGAAACTCGGGGGAGAAGCCGTAGCGGCCACGCAGCACGTGCAGATCACTGGCGTGAATCGGAGTCGCCTTCACGCGGATCAACGCCTGACCGGCTTCTGGCGTGGGAACAGGACGGGATTCCAGCCGCAGGACATCGGCCGGCTCGCCAACCTTTCCGGCGACGAGCGCGCGCATGGATCGTGGCATGAGTGGCCTTCCGTCTCTCAGCGCTCGACGAACTCCGCGGGCGTGCTGGACAGGAACCGTGCCGAGGTCCGTGGTGAGGACCGCTCGCCGCAGCGCACTGGTCTGAGGCCAGGGCGGAGGACCCCGGGCGCCCTGCCAAGTCCACCGCACGCACCGCACCCGAGAGCCCCTGGCGTCCCCGACATCACGCTAAGCGCCACGGACAGGCTCTGCAATCCAGCCTGTCCGCGGACCAGGTCGCCGCGCCGGCGGCACCATCGCGGTTGTGGGCCCGGTGGAACACGCGACAGCTGATCACCACGGACAGTAAAAAAGCCCGGGTCTCTGACCTGGGCCTTTGTCATGGAGCTCGGACGGGTGGCCTCGACTGTCATGGAGCTCGGACGGGTGGCCTCGACGGCGAGGAACAACGCCTCGACTGAAGTCCTCCTGTCGACAGCCTCACCCCCACTCACTCTGTTGGTTGACCAGCGGGCCGGTGATGGGGGCTGTCGGATCCGAGGACGGTATCCACCGTGCGGGTTTGCCGGCGGCCGGTGAGCATCTGCCAGCCCACCAGAACGGCCAGGACGGCGAACAGAACGGATGAGGTGATCGTGGTTCCTACTCCGAGTCCGCCCTGCGCGACGGGCTTTTCCACCGCGTTCTCCGCCACCGCACCCAGCGGGCGGGTCAACACGTAGGCTGCCCAGAACAGCACCGTGCCCGAGATCGGGGTCAGATAGTGCGCGGCGAGGATCACGAGCATGGCCCCGCACAGCAACAGGGAGCTGTCGCGGAAGCCGAGACCCAGACCGCCGGAGAGGAAGTCACCACTGGAGGTGCCCAGCGTGTTGGACACCAGCGTCGCGGTCCAGTACAAGACCTCGCCCTCCGTCGTGGCGATCCGCTCCACATCCATGGTCTGTCCGGTCATCCGCCACCCGATCAGTACGATCGCCAGCAGGCTGGTCAGCAGAATCGAGCCGCCGGCGTAACCGAGCCCAGCGGTGCGGTTGATGTAGTCGGACATCGAGGTGCCCACGATGCTGGTGGTCAGAATGACCGACCAGAACACCATCGGGCGGAAGCGGTCGGCTTTGAGCTGCATCACCAGGGTGAGCGCGAAGGCCACCAGAAAGATGATCGCGCCCACGGCGTAGCCGAGATTCAACGGCGCCATCGTGACGAAGTTCGATGCCGACTCGCCCAGCGTGGTGGCCACGATCTTGGTCGCCCAGAACATTGCGCCGACCAGCGGCAACTTGCTCACGGCGACCTCGCGCACTGAAGCTTCCATGCTCGCCCCTCACCAGGCACCGGTCCGTCGACTCCCTTGTGGCGGACCGCAGACCTCGCCCGCGAGACCATAGGTCCCCACCGGGGGCGCTCGTTCCCGTTTCACTGTGCTGATCCACCCGAGAGAGCGATGGTCGAGGGACGCACGACGGGCGAATCACGCGCCGGCTGGGCGCGGGTCGCCATCGCCGGGCCTGGACCGCCGGTTTTCTCTTCGGCATGCCAGGGCTGGGGCTCAGCGCACCGGGAAACCGAAGGAATAGCCCTGCTCCTTGAGTCGGGGGAGGATCCGGCGCAGGGCCTCGACGGTCTGGGCGCGATCGCCTCCCGCGTCGTGGAAGAGGAGCGTCGGCCCGCCCGGCAACTCCCGCTCGACGGTGGCGACGATGGCGTCCGTACCCGGCCGCTCGAAGTCCTTGCTGTCCACGTTCCAGCCCAGCGGGCGCATGCCACGGGAGGCGGCGAGCGTGCGGCTGTACGGGGTGAAGGCCCCGCCGGGCGCCCGGTAGTACATCGGCCGTACGCCCCCGGACGCCTCGGTGATCATGCGTTCGGCGCCGAGGATCTGCTGCGACTGGTAGGCCTGGGACTTCTTGTCCATGGTGGTGTCGTGCGACACCGAGTGGTCGCACAGCCGGTGCCCGGCGGCGACCACCTTCTTCACGAGGTCCGGGTGGGCCTGCGCCTGCGTCCCCACCATGCAGAACGTGGCCTTCACCCCGTACTCCCGCAGCACGTCGAGCACTTGAGGGGTCCATACGGGGTCGGGGCCGTCGTCGATGGTGATGTTGACGCCGCGCGCCCCCTTGTCCGAGGCATGCGCGATGGTCACCGCGACCGCCTTGACGCCACCGCCCGGGGCGGCCGACGCGGTCGCCTTCGGCGACGAACCGCCCACGGCCTCGGCCTGCGCGGCCCACATCGAGGCACCGGCGGCGAGCAACGCCACCCCGATCGCCGCGCCGAGCACCTTGCCGTACCAGCCCTGCCCGCCGCTGTGCCGCGCCATGTCCGCCCCGCTTTCCCGCAGTTCCTCGCCGATTCCTTGGTCACGTCGCGACCATCTGGCAGGACGAGGAACGGCGGCCACGGGATGCGTCGGTTACCGATCAAGGACAATCCCGGGGTGGTTCCCGGACAACCGGGCGAGCAGCGGGCGAAACCGAGCCGCCCGGCCGCGGCCAACGTCCCGAACGTGTGAACGGAAAGTTCAGGCCGGAGCTGTGAACTGTCTGTAGGATCAGGCGACTTCTGAGGAGATGCGGCGGCCGGGGGCCGGGGGGCATCTGAAGCGGCGTACGTCTCCTCTCGTGCTCCTGGGGAGGATCACCTTGGCTCGCCACGCCCTCGTCCGTCACTCTCGCGCGAGACGGACGGCCGTGACCGTCGTCGCATCCGCCGCACTGGCAGCCGGCCTCGGACCGCTGCTCCCGTCCGCCTCGGCGACGCCGTCGGCGCCGCAGGAGACCGCGGTGCCGGCGACTTACCGCAGTACGTACACATCGGCGTCGCTCTACAACGCCGACGCCCCGAACAGCGCGTCCGGCGCGGGGAGCCAGGGCGTCTTCCACTACCTGGAGGGTCACTCGGGGCTCGTGTGGACGCGTTACTCGGACGGCCGGTCCTTCGAGGCGCCGCCGGCCCCGGTCGACGTGATCACCAGGGGGACGAGCAGTGACGTGCTCTCCTACCGCCACTACGACGGTCGGGTCGAACTGTGGAACGCCGTCGACGGCACGACCACCACCCTCCACGTTCCCGAGGGCCAGACCCTGTACGGCGCCTACGGCAGCACGGCTGTCGCCTACCAGAACGTCACCGCCGCGGACGGCACCGTCGCCAAGGTCGAGCACCTTCTGACCGCGGGGCCCGACGGGACCACGCGTGACATGACCGTCGAGGGCGCCCCGGCGGGCATGACCCTCATGGGCCCCCTGGGCGGGGACGCCACGGGGTTGGTCTTCGCCGCCAAGATGGACGGCGCCCTGCGGATGGCCGCGGTCGACCCGGAGACCGGCCGGGTGCTGAGCTGGACGCGCGGGCTGCCGACCGGCTACTCCCTGACCAGGCTCTCACCCGAGCACCTCGTCGTGTACCGCGGCACCGACAGCGCCACAGCCCTCGTCTTCTCCCGTGCCGATCTGACGGCCGCCCCGAGCGAGGTCCCCCTGGACCGCGACGGCAGCGGCGGCCCCCGAACCGCCGGTGTCTCCGTGGTCGGTGACTGGATCGTCCACCGTTTTGGTATCAGTGGCCGTGTGACCGCCGTGCCCCTCGCGGGCGGCGACCCGGTCTCCCTGGCGGCCGCCTCCGCCGGCGGCCTCTCGGCAGCGTCGGACGGCACCGCCGTCGTCATCGGCCGTACGGGCGCCGACGACTGGGGCATCCAGCACATCCGGCCAGGCGCCGACGGACGCCCGGTCGTCAGCCTCGTCAAGCCGCTGCCGAAGCCGCCGTACAAGATCCAGGGGCTGTCGCTGGACCAGGGACAGCTCGTCGAGGCCGACCCCAGCTGGGCGGGAACCCGCGACGACTACGGACGGACCGTCGCGGTGACCGGAACGCCCGAGTTCGGCGAGCGTTCGAACTACGACGGAACCGACGTGCTGGTGGGCAACTGCCCCACGGAGGACATCGGTTGCTCCCAGCTGCATGGCCTGCCCGACGGCCGGATCGCCTGGGTGAGCAGGGACACGAGCGGCGACCGCATCCGTGTCGCCGGGCCCGGACCGCACTCCTTCTGGGAGCGGACCGTCCCGGCCGGCGGACAGATCACGGATGCCTCCGGACAGTATCTGCTCTACACAACCTCGACCGAGCAGACCGTCCTCAAGACGGACAACGACGGCACCCCGGTCGTCACCCGGACCCCGGGCGCCGCCGCCCTCTCCGGCGACACCCTTTGGACGGCCGCCGCGACCCCCGGCGACGTCACCGCGTACGACCTGACGAACCGCAGGACCACCGAGACCCTCACCACCGGCGCCGACTGCACGCCGACCGAGCTCCAGGCGGTCGGCCGCTGGTTGTACTGGACCTGCGACGGAAAGGCGGGGGTCTACGACCGTACGGCGCGGAAGTCCGTGCCGGTGCCGGCCGGCGAGGCGAAGCTCGGCGACGGATTCGTCGTCACGCACGACAAGGAGGCCGGCGAGCTGACGCTCACGACCGTCGCCGACGGCACGCCCGTCGGCCGTGTCATCGGCGATCTGCCCGACACCGGCGTCTCCCAGCGGGACGTGCGCTGGACGGTCGACGAGTCGGGTGCGAACGCCGCCTACGTCGACGACCAGGAGCAGATCCACCTCGTACCGTCCGGGGTGCCGCAGCAGCCGCTGCGCCTGCTGGCTCCCGCGCACAACGCCTCCACCGTGCGGGCCGAGCAGGTCGGCACGACGCCGGACACCCTGACGAGCGTGTTGTTGTCGAAGCCGTCCGCGAGCTGGCGGCTGACCGTGCGCAGCAAGGAGACCGGCAAGGTCGTCGACACCCGGGACGGGGACGCCGCACGCGGTGAGCTGAGCGTCGGGTGGTTCGGCGTCGACTCCAAAACCCCCGAAGGCGTTTTCCTGCCGAATGGCCCCTACGACTGGACGCTGTCCGTCGCACCCGCGGACGGCGTGGGACCGCCGCTGGAGGTACGCGGCTCCGTCCGGCTGGCGTACGGCAGCCCCGCGCGCCACGACCACGTGGGCCCCGGCGGTCTTCCGGACGGGACCGGCGACCTGCTCACTCTGAGCTCCTCGGGGGCGTTCGCCTTTCAGCAGGGCACGGGGAAAGGCACGTTCTCCGGGACGCCCTCGGGGAAGGGCTGGTCCACGAACGTGGTTGCCGTGCCGTTCGGAGACCTGAACAAGGACCGCTGCAACGACGTCCTGGTGCGCATGCCCGACGGGTCGCTGCGCGGCTACAGAATTCCGTGCGGACAGGGGCTCACCACCTCGACGCCGTACACGAGGCTCGGCTCCGGCTGGAACGCGTACAACGTGCTCACCTCGCCCGGTGACCTGACGGGAGACCGGCGGCCGGACCTGCTGGCACGGAAGGCGTCCACCGGCGACCTCTACCTCTTCGCCGCGAAGAGCGACGGGACGCTCGCGGCCGGCCGGAAGATCCGGTCCGGGTGGAAGAGCTACACGAAGATCGTGGGGGCCGGTGACCTGAACGGTGACGGCTTCGGCGACGTGCTGGCCCGGGACGGGAACGGGACGCTGTACCGCTACAACGGTCTGGGCAACGGACTGCTGAAGGACCGGGTGAAGGTCTTCTCGAACTGGGGCGGCACCTACAACGCGATCGTCGGCGTCGGGGACATCACCGGCGACGGAAAGGCGGACATCGTCGCCCGGGACACCGCGGGCAACCTGTACCGCCAGACCGGCAACGGCTCGGGGTCGTTCGCGGCGCGGGTGAAGATCGCCTCCGGCTGGCAGGGGTACAAGGGGATCTCCTGACCTGCGTCCGCCGCGCCCAGCGAGGGTCGCGCCCACCTCCCGGCCGGCCCGGTCCCGTGTCGCGGCGGACGGATCGGGCTTGCCCGGTCCTCTCGCACGGGCGGAGGAGGCCGCGCTCGGCCGCCTCCGCCCCCCTGGTGCCGGTCCTGGCCGGCTGCTCGGCGGCGGACCAGCGAGTGTTCATCGTGTCTTCGCCGTTGCGCCGGCCCGATCTCACCGCTGATGACCACGGTTGTCCGACCTGACGGGCATGGATGGGGCACGGCGGAGGCTACTTGTGCTTCCCGCTGCCCTTCCCGTTGCTCTTCTCGTCGTTTCCCTGGCCGTTTCCGGCCGCCCTCCCCGCCTTGCCGTTGTCGGCGGTCCTGCTCGGCTCGGCTGTCGCCCGCGCCAGCTGCTCGGAGCAGTACGCGGCGACCTTGTCCTTCCCGCCGGCGGCCGTGACGAGTCGCTGCCAGGCCCGCGCGTCGAGCGCCTTGCCGCGATCCTTGACCTGCTCGTAGGCGCGGCAGTGGGCTTCGGTGTCCTGGGCGGTGGCCGGGCGGCCGTCCGTCGGTCCGGGGACGCCGGAGGGCGTCGACGAGGCCTCACCGCCCGGCTGGTCCGGGGCGACCGCCGACGGGTGCGCCGTCCCCCGCCCGGCACCGTCACCGTCCGTGGACGAGCCGACGGAACCGATGGCAGCGACCGCGACTCCACCCAGCGTGAGGCTGGCGAACACCACGCCGAGCGTCATCTTCACAGGACGCCCGGCACGCCGCTCCGCAGGCAGCCGCCAGTCGTCCCGACGCCGGGTACGTGCCCGGTGCGCACCCGCGTCATGGGCGGTCCGGAAGGCGGTCAGGGCCCGCCGCTCGGCCTCGGGGTCGAGAGGGCCTCCGAGCAGGACGGCGCCCAGCTCCGATTCCAACGTGGCGGCCTCACGCACCTCCCACGGGTCGGACGCGGCGCCGCCAGGGTGCACACGCCGACGGCCCGGAACTCCGTCGCCGCCCAGCCGTTCACCCATGTCCGCTTCCGTTCCTGTTCGACCGGTTCGATGCGTTCGGTGTTCCGGTCCTGATGCCTGTCAGTCGGTCACTGTTGCCGGCGTTGTTCATTTCGACTTCCCCAGCGTTGGGGAAGCCTCATTCGTCACACCCTTCTCCGATTCACCGGCGACGCCCAGCTGGCGGGCGAGGCGTTTCAGGCCCCGGTGGGCGGCGGTGCGCACCGCTCCCGGGCGTTTGCCGAGGACGCGTGCGGCGGCGGGACCGTCCAGGCCGACGACGACCCGCAGGAGTACGGCCTCTGCCTGGTCCCGCGGCAGCCCGCGGACCAGTTCCAGCGCCCGCTCGGTGGACAGGGACTCCAGGGCCTCTTCATGGGTGCTGTGCCGACTGGGCAGGTCGAGTACGTCCTGTTCGGTCCCTCCTGCCCGGGGCCGTACGCGCTGGCGGCGCAGATGGTCCAGCGCCCGGTGCCGGGCGATGGTCGAGGTCCAGCCGCGGAACCCGGCCCCGTCCCCCTTGAAACGGCCGAGGTCACGGGCGATCTCCAGCCAGGCGTCGGAGGCCACGTCCTCCGCGTCGTCGCCGACCAGGCCGCGCAGATAGCCGAGCAGGCCCGGCTGCACCATCCGGTACGCGAACGCGAAGGCCGTCTCGTCGCCGTCCTGGGCCCGCGCGACCGCCGCGCCCAATTCCCCGTCGTACGCCTGTACACGCCGGGGTTGCCGTACCTGGCCCAAGACTGTCCTCGTTCGTACCGGGTTCATGGCGAGTGCATGCCGTCCGCCGTGCTCCGGTCGCATCGACGTCCCCATGGTGATCAGCGTCTGTCCTCACAGAAGTGTCACAACGCCTGGGCGCCCCTTCACGTCGTCGCCGGCGCCGTACTCCCGGACGGACCTTGCCGCGGTTGCCGATCCCGGGGTTCGGGTGCGTCCTTCGTCGCGTCGCGGCACAGCAGCCGCAGTGAGCCGTCTCCGGCGAAGCAGCGGCGGGCCTCGTCGATGGGATCCCACAGCCGTCCCTTGGCCGTGCGGATCCAGTGGTGGCCGTCCGCCTCCCACCACTCGGCGTCCGTTTGGCGGACGATCACCTCACCCGCATACGCCCCGAAGCCGCGCAGCACGCTCTCCACGGCGGCGTAGGGCGTGTCCTCCTGCCGCAGGTCGTCGATCATCCGGTCGACGGGCCACAGGCTGGATGCCGAGTAGTCGAGGCGCAGCCGTGCCCCCTCCCGCATCGTCGCCACCGTGTCCGCCGCCCACCGCACGGGCCTGGCCGCCGCAGGGGGTCTCGTTTCCTGATCTGTCGTCACATACGAAGAGAGCGAGGTCGGCGGTCGATCCGTTACGCGGCCGCGGGGGATTCCCGGCAACCGGCGCGGGCGGCGTAATGCTTCGGCGTCCCCGTGCGCTCCCTCTGGCATGAGTACGTACCTCCGTCTGCGAGCGGTGCCGCCTCCCGCACTGCGCAACAGTACGACCTGGCTCGAACGGCTCTTCGAGGACGACTCGGAGACCGTCCGACGAGGGGTCGGCCGGCACCGCGAAGAGGAGCTGGACAACCGATATCTGGACCAGGAACGCATCTACGCCGGCGCTCCCGCGCATCGTGCCGAGGACCGGCCCCAGACCCAGGTGGTGCTCGGTGGTCGGCCGGTGTTCCGCGCCGACCGGCGCAAGTCGCCGTTCCTGGTGCTGACGGCGGCCCAGGCCCGCCGGGTGGCCAGGTTCCTGGCGGTGGCCGACTTCGACGCGCTGTGGGATTTCGCCCGCGCCGAACTGCTGCCGCGCTACGGCGGCGCGACCGCGGAGCCCGAGACGTGGTACGCGTTCGCGGTGGCGCACCAGGAGCTGAGGGCGTTCTACGCACGGACGGCCGAGTGCGGGGACGCGGTGGTGAAATGGCTGCCGACCTGAGGCGCGCGTAGGGCGCGGGTCAGGAATCCTCGGCCGACAGAGGCGCCGCGTGTCCGCCTCGCCGAGGGCGAACGGCACGCTCGCTCCCCGTCGGCCGTTCTCCCGCACGCGGGCCCCAGGCAAGCCGTCGTCATGATCGCTCACCTCTCGTCCGGCTCGTTCCCGGCGGTCGAGCAGGTACGTACGGCGAGGCCGAGGTGTAACACTTCCGGCCGAGTGCGCTCTTTCCATGCGGACGACCATGTCGGTCGGCCGGGACAGGGGGCACGACTCGTGCGGCGGACGGACGAAAGCGGCGGAGCGTACGGCGAGGATCCGTACGGCGATGCCGGGCACGCGGGGCGACGCCGACGCCGCGCACGCCGCGCCGCCCGGTTGCTGGTGATCCCCGCCGGCGGCTACGTCGCTCGTGCGTGGAGTCCGACTGCGGGACGAACGGAGAACTGCTGCCGGGTTTGCCCAGCATCGTGCTGCCTGCGGCCACGTCCGGGCCGCCGTACGCCCCCTCCGGCAGTCGGCACTGTACGGCGGACTTCCACAGCCCTCCCCCCACCCCGGTTTCCGGCAGCCCGGACCGTCCAAGACACCGCAGTTGTACTGAGAGGACAGTGATCAGAGCCCATGAGCGGACACAGGCGCCGACCGCCGCAGCGCTCCGTCGGCGGCACGCGTGCCGAAGGTGACCGCGCCACGGGCCACCGGGCCGCACATCGTGACCAGGCCCCCCGACAGGACATGTCACGCCGTGCCCGCAGCAGGGCGCCACAGAAGAAACGCTGGATCGACTACCCGCGCCGAGGCAGGACGGGCCCGCGCCGCTGGTTGCCGTCGGTGCGCCAACTGCTGTCGCTCTTCCTGCTCCTCTTCGGCGCCACGGCAGCGGCCGTCGGCTATGCCTACGCCACGGTCACCATCCCCGACCCCAATCCCACGACACTGCTGCAGAACAACGTCTACTACTGGTCGGACGGCACGGTCCTGGCGACCGACGGCAGCGTCAACCGGCAGAACGTGTCGCTCTCACAGGTACCCGCCGACGTGCGGTGGGACTTCATCGCCGCGGAGAACGCCTCCTTCTACACCGACCCGGGCATCGACCCGCGGGGAATCCTCCGCGCCGTCGTCCACATGGCCGCGGGCGGCTCCGTCCAGTCCGGCTCGACGATCACCCAGCAGTTCGTCAAGAACACCTACCTGGACCAGTCGCAGACGATCTCACGCAAGTTCAAGGAACTGCTGATCTCCACCAAGATCGGCGCCGGGATGACCAAGGAGCAGATCCTCCAGGGGTATCTGAACACCTGCTTCTTCGGTCGTCAGGCCAACGGCATCCAGGCCGCGGCGCGCATGTACTACGGCCTCCCGGTGGAGAGGCTCGACGCGAGCCAGGGAGCCTTCCTCGCCGCGGCGGTCAACGAGCCGAGCCTCTTCCAGTACGCGGACTCCGATCCCGCGGCCAGGGCAAAGGCGGAAGCACGCTGGTCCTGGGTGCTCGACCGGATGGTGAAGACCGGCAGGCTGACACCCGGGCAGCGGGCACGGTACGCGGCCGCCGGTTTCCCCACACCCAGGAAGTGGACCCGCGGTTCAGGGCTCACGGGCGAGACCGGCTACCTGGTCCAGCTCGCCAGGTCGTATGCCGAGACACACGACCCGACCATCACCGACAGCGGCCTGAGCAGGGGCGGCTACCAGATCCACACCACCTTCGACAGGAAGAGGACGGCGGAACTGGCGAGGGCTGTCGCCACGGTGCGGGGGCAACGCCTCGACCCCGCCCACCGGCCGGTCGACCGGGACGTCCAGGTCGGAGCCGCCTCGGTGGAACCCACGACCGGCAGGATCCTCGCCGTCTACGGCGGCCCCGGCTTCGACCACGCCCACTACTCGGACAACGCCGACACCTCCGGCGTCCCGGTGGGATCGACCTTCAAGCCCATCGTCCTGGCCGCCGCACTCCAGCACGGAGCGGTACTGCGACCCGGCACGTCACCCGAGCCGATCACCCCGGCCGGCAAGTTCAACGGTGACGACGGCATCAAGATCAAGGACCAGCAGGGCAACGACGTCGCCGACCCCAAGGACCCCACCGGGCTCCTCCACCAGCACAACGACACCCCCCAGCGCTGGGGCTACATCCCTCTGCGCAAGGCCATGGAGCAGTCGGTCAACACGCCGTACGTGCAACTGGGAGAGGACGTCGGCTACGGGAACGTGGCGAGGACGGCACAGTCTCTCGGCCTGCGCCCGGGCAGCCTCGCCGCCCCCAGCGCCGGCTTCTACATCGGCACCTCCACACCGAGCGCCATTCGAATGGCAGGCGTGTACGCGACTTTTGCCGCCGACGGGATGCAGGCCACCCCGTACTCGGTCACGAAGGTCACCCACAACGGCTCGGTACTGGCCGGCTTCTCCGCCCCCGCCCCCGTGCGGGCCCTGCCGGCGGCGGTCGCCGGGAACGTGACCGACGTGCTCAGGGGCGTCATCGCCCGGGGCACCGGCACCAAGGCCCAGGCTCTCGGCAGGACCGCGGCGGGCAAGACCGGAACCACCGACGACTACCGTTCCGCCTGGTTCATCGGCTACACCCCGCAACTCGCCACCTCCGTCGTCCTCTTCCGAGAGGACTCGAACCACCCACAGCTGCAGTCCCTGGCAGGCGTCGGTGGCCTCCAGAAGGTGTTCGGCGGCGACATCCCCACCGAGATCTGGACCCAGTACATGCGCGACGCCCTCGCCGGCCTGCCCGACGCCCCCTTCCCCGCGCCCGCACCCCTCGGCCGCGGCGCCGACGAGCCCGGTGCTCCCACGCCCTCCCCGTCCGCGGCCCCCGCCAAGCGGGGCGGCAAGAACGGCAAGAGGACCACCGCCACTGCCGCCCCCACACCGGGCGCTCCGACAGCACGCCCCAAGTGCCGCCATCACAAGTGCCGTTGACCGTGCCGACGCCGGCCGCGGCGGGAGGCATCGGTCGATCGCCCGCCTCACGCGGACGGACCTCGACGGCCCGCGCCACCCGTGACACGCAGGACACATCGCCATCGTAGTGATCTGCATCACTGGCGCCCCTCGCCCCGTGATGTTCGTCGGACGCGGTGCGCTGTAGAGGGCGGCCACCTGTGTGACAGGTGTGCCGCATGTGACTTTTTTCTGTGGCCTTTCCAGGCCTTCTAGGGGTGGATACGTGGTGGGTCGTCGTACGTCGCACGTGTACAGATCACTGAGCATGAAACGACGGGCGTGGCTGACGCTCGGTGCGGTGGTCCTCGGAGGCGGGGGCGTGGTGACCTACGCCGTCGCCAGCCCGTCCTCGGATCCCGGCGCGGCCGGCCGGGCCAAGCGGCCGGCGAAGGTGTACGACCTCGCGCTCAAAGGCGGCACAGGCGACAAGCGGGAGCTGCCGCGCACGGACACCCAGCCGTTCTCGATGCTCGGCGTCTCCTGGACGGGGGCGACCAAGCGGCTCGACGGCGTGGCGCAGGTACGCACCCGCAGCCTCAAGACCGGCCAGTGGAGCGCCTGGCAGGACCTCGAACTGAACGTCGACCCGCTGGAGAACCCCGGCGTCGGAGTGCGCGGAGCATCCGAGCCGTTGTGGGTCGGCCCGTCCGACGGCATGCAGGTGCAGGTCATCCGCAAGAACGGCACCAGCAGCTCCGCTCTGCCCAAGGGCCTTGAGGTCAACCTGGTCGACCCGGGGGTGGTGACCGATGCCGAGACCAAGACCGGCGGTACCGCGGCCGAGCCTGCCGCGTTCGTCGCCGATGTGAGTCCCGGCGCCACGGCGTCCGCCCCCACCGACTCCGCCGCGCCCAGCGACGGCACCACCGCCGCGCCGACGGACGGCCAGACCACCACATCCCCGGCCGCGACGGACACCACGCCGGCGGCCACCGACTCCGTCCCGCCCTCCGCGTCGGCGTCCCCCACGGACTCCGTCTCGCCCTCCGCGCCGGCGTCCCCCACGGACTCCGTGTCGCCGTCGCCGAGCACGTCCTCCAGCGCGCCGCCCTCGGCACCGCCGTCCACCGTGCCCGAACCGCCGATCGTCTCGCGCGCCGACTGGGGTGCCGACGAGTCGATCAGCCCCGAGGCGCCGGAGTACACCGCGGACGTGAAGGCGATCTTCGTCCACCACACCGACGGGGCCAACGACTACTCCTGCGCCGACTCGCCGTCGATCATTCGGAGCATCTACGCGTACCACGTCCAGGTCAGCGGCTGGAAGGACATCGGCTACAACTTCCTCGTCGACAAATGCGGCACCATCTTCGAGGGCCGCAAGGGCGGCGTCGACCTTCCGGTGTTCGGCGCACACACCTACGGCTGGAACCGGGAGGCCGCGGGCGTCGCGGTGCTCGGTGACTACACCACCACCAGCGCCACCAACGCCACGCTGGCGTCGGTCGCCCGCCTGGCGGCCTGGAAGCTCGGCCAGTACGGCGCCGATCCCGCCGGAACCACCCAGCTCACCGCGGGCGCGGACCAGCACAACTACTTCAACACCAACTTCACCGCGGGCACCAAGTACACCTTCCAGCGGATCTCCGGCCACCGGGACGGCTACAACACACAGTGCCCCGGCGGCCTGCTCTACGACCAACTGCCGACCATCCGCACCTGGGCATCCGGCCCGGTGCAGGGCCTGAAGGTCGGCTCGGTCGACGGCGCGGCCCTTTCGGGTTCGACGTACTACACCAAGGGCGGCATCACCGTCCGTTGGACGGCCACCACCCCGGCGTCGTTGATCTCCAAGTTCGAGCTGCTGGTCGACGGCAAGAGCGTCGCCACCACCTCCGGCACCGCCACGTCCGCCGGCGTCACCCTGGCCCTGGGCAGCCACACTGTCGCCGTGCGGGCCGTGCACCAGTCCGGCAGGACCGCGACCAGTGCCGCGCTGAGCGTCGTCGCGGAGACGACCGCACCGACCTTCACCACCAACCCGAATGTTTCCCTGCGCTCCGGCACCGTCAGCACCAGCGCCATCCCGGTCACTCTCGGCTGGAAGGCCACCGACGACAAGGCCCTGCGCTACGTGAAGCTGCTGTCCCCCACCAGCGCCACCTTCGGCCCGACCATCACCACCTCCAACAGCACCGCCAAGTCCGGCGCCGCCACCATCTGGTCGATGCGGGCCTACGACTACGCCGGTAACTACCGCACGTCCTCGCCCTCGTACACCCCGGTGATACTGCAGGAGACCGCCGCCACGAAGTCCGGCAGCTGGACCACCCGCTCCTCCACCAGCTACCTCGGCGGCCAGTCCTACTCCAGCGGTTCCAAGGGCGCCAGCCTCACCTGGACCTTCACCGGCCGCTCCGCCGCCTGGGTCGTCTCCCGCGCCGCCAGCTCCGGCCAGGCGTACGTCTACGTCGACGGCACCAAGATCTCCACCGTCGACCTGAAGTCCTCCACCACCCTGTACCGGCAGGCGATCTGGACCAAGACCTGGTCCAGCAGCGCCAAGCACACCATCAAGATCGTCGTGGTCGGCACCAGCGGCCGTCCCACCGTCACCACCGACAGCCTCGTCTACATCAAGTAGCCCAAGCCCGCGAAGGCGCGGCGCGCCACGCCGACCGGCGCATGCGGTCCCCCAGCACGAAATCGGCCTTCACGATCCGGCGTACGCGGTCGTGAAGGCCGACTTCACGGTGAGGACCGAACGACGGACGCGACCTGTCGCGGCCGGTCAGTACAGGGCCTTGTAGCCCTGCCAGCCGGCGGCGATCTCGGTGCGAGGACCGAAGGAGCCCTTGCCGTCGCCGTTGTTGCGCCACAGCTTGCCGGAGGTGTCGCGGGAGACGATGTCCGCCCTCCCGTCCCCGGTGATGTCGGCGGCGCCCACCACGACGTTGTAGGTGGCACCCCAGTTGTCGGCCACCTTGACCCGCGCCCTGAAGCCGCCGGTCGCCGTGCCCGCGTACCGCCACAACGTGTTCGACGTGTCCTGCGCCAGCAGGTCTCCGTACCCGTCACCGTTGAGGTCGCCGACGCCGATGATCTTCTTGTAACCGGACCACTTGGAGAAGATCTTCACCCGTGCCGAGAGCTTTCCGCTGCTTGTGGCCTTGTACAGGTAGATGTCACCGGTGGAGGCCTGGCGGGCGATCAGGTCCCCCCTGCCGTCACCGGTGATGTCGCCCGGTGAGGTCAGCACGTTGTACTGGTTCCAACCCGACGTTCCCAGCGTGGTGTACGGCGTGGATGTCGTCAGGGCTTTGCCGCACCCCGGGCGGTACGCCCGCAGCGCACCGCTGCTGAGCCGCACGAGCACGTCGTTGCAGCGGTCACCGTTCAGGTCTCCGAACGGCACCACCGTGATCGAGGCCGGCCAGCCCGAAGCCGAAGTCTTCGTGGAGAACTTCCCGGCGCCGTCACCCTGGTGGAAGGCGACCGCACCCGAAGGGGTGAGCGTGACCAGGTCGCCGATGCCGTCGGACCCGATCTGGTCACGTCGCACCGCAGCACCACCGGTCAGCTTCAGCGAGCCGGACGCCGTCGCCGACGCGCCGTGCCTGTCGGCCGGGGCCACCGTCAGCGTCCAGCCGTACGTACCGTTCGGCACATACGCGCCCGTCGACGTCCTGCCGTTCCAGGAGGCGTGGACCGCGTCCCGCGCGGCGCCACCGGACAGGGTGCGCACGGTGGCGCCGGTCGCCCTGTTCCTGAGCACCAGCGTCCACGACGCGGCCGGCCTCGACAGCCACCACGTGCCGTCCCACGAGGACGACGAGTCCACCAGGCCGACCGAAGGTTCCGTCCTCGCTCCGAGGACCGCGATGTCCGTGGCGGGGATGCCGCTCCGCAGGACGTGGATGTCCTGGGAGGCCGGGTCCACGTAACCGACCAGGCCCGTGTACGGATCGACGTCCCACTTTCCGGCCTTGGCCGCCAGGGTCCGGTTCACCGCGGAGCCGCTCGTGACGTCCGTGAAGGTCAGCGCCCCGGATCCGGAGTCACGCGTGACGAGGAAGCCGTCGCCCAGGCGCTTCTCCCCGCCGGTGGGCACGGCGATGAGCGTCTTCCTGCGGGTGTCGTACACGAGGGCCTTCTGCACGCTGCCCTGGGGAAGATCGCACCAGCCGGACCAGTACACCCAGCGTCCCACCGCCTGGAAGTCGTTCAGACCGCAGCCGCTGCCGACCCGGAACGACGTGATCGTGGTGCCCGAACGCACCTCCGTGGCCGTGACAGTGCCGTCCGCTGCCGCCGTCCACAGCGTCTCCCCCCACAGGGCGGAGGGGACCGCACCGGCCGTGCCCGTGCGGGTGAGCACGACCTTCCGTGTGTCCAGATCGGCCACCATCAGGCCGTCTCCCGCGGGCGAGGGCCCACGCCAGGCCGCATACCGGCCCTCGACGTCCACGAGGCCATGGTTGTCCTGGAGGCCGGAGGCCAACACGGTGCCGGGAAGGGACCGACCCCGGTCCAGGACGGAGACCTCCCCGGCCGCGTCATGGATGACCGCCCGGCCGTCACCCGTACCCCTCAGGTCGGGACAGCTCCCGTAGTCCCCGGCCATGACCCCGCACCTCTGGGTCGCTCCCCGGTCCGTGCGCGCGCCCGCCGTCAGGGTCCCCGCCGTGGCCAACGAGCGGCTGTACAGGTGCGTCGCCCCGTCGCCGGACTCGTAGGTCGTCAGCTCGCCGCCGCTCAGATCGAACGACTCGATCCCCATCGGCACGGCCGGAAGGTCCACGATCCGGCGGGCCCGCGGCAGACCGTCGGCCCCCGCTTCGACCTTGGCGATGCCGTAGTCCAGAGAGGACTCTCCGCCGGCGAGGACCAGGCCGCCGTCGGGGGTCACGACGGTCGCGGGATCCGCCCGCTTGAACAGGGGCAGCTCCGCGGAGCCGTCGAAGGGCAGCGCGGACACGCTCCAGACGGAGGAGTCGCTGCGCCGCGCGACGACGAGCGCGTCACCGACGACGCCGAGGATCTTGTCCCCGGAGTTGTGGGGGAACGCGACCTCGTGCGAGGGAGCGTCGTAGGCACCCTGGGCGTACACCCGCGCCCGGGACGCGCTGTAGCTGACCAGGTAGTCGGATCCCACCACGGTGTCGATGTTCGCCACCAGTGGAGGCAGAATCGTGGCGGCACCGGTCTCCGTATCCACCCAGGCGTACTGGAGGACCCGGTCCGGGCCGTAGTAGTTGACGAGGAGGCCGGAGGCGGAACCCTTGGGGAAGAAGGGGAAGACCGTCCCGTCCGGGAGTCCGGTCACGGGCTTCTGCACCGTGCTGCCGTTCTCGTTGCGCAGCAGGAACAGCCGAGTCCGTTCCCCACCCGTCGACGTGCCGGTCAGGACCGTGTGCCCGTACGTCTGCAGATAGCGCTGGTCCGCCGGGACGGCCACGGTCTCCGTCGTACCGGTTCCCATGTCCCGGAGCAGGACTTGCCCCCCACTGCCCTGGGACGTGCGAAGGGCGACGACGTCCGAACCGGTGCCGTACGCACCGGGAGTGCGCGGCCCGAGTCGTTCGCCGCCTTCCACCGGCTTTCGGCTGCCGTCGTAGCCGGTCCACCAGAGGCCGTAACCCTCGGCGGTGGAGCGGTACTCGAGGAAGCCGGAGGCCCCCGCGCTCTGCAGATACGCCGTGCGCGGAGTCGTGCCCATGGTGGCCGGAACGGTGATTTCCGTTGCGGTCTCCGCGTGCGCGGGCGCCACCAGCGGCACGGCTGACACAGAGAGCGCCATCCCGATGATCGTGGCGAGAGAGCCACGCCTGAAGGTATGACGAGTCACTTGCTTCCCCTCCCCGACGGAGGGCCCCATCCCCCCGAACAAGCGGGCGGATACTAGCACTTGTGCACGACGGATGACCTTGCCGAACCGGTTGGCCGGCTGTCCTTGCGTTCGCACACGAGGCGAGTTGGAGGGTCCGCTCGTGATGTGATCGTCGCCACAGAGACGACGGGTGTCGAGCGGACAGGGCCGGTTGTGGAACTTTCCCTGCGTGACCGGATACGCGCCGGCGATCCGGAAGCCTTCGCCGAACTGTTCGGCGCACATGCCCGGGCCGTCTACGGTCATGCCGCCCGCCTGTCGGCAGACCGGGGCACTGCCGAGGACGTGGTGTCCCTGACCTTCCTGGAAGCCTGGCGGCTCAGGGAGAAGCTGAGACCCGAAGCCGCGGCCCTGGACGAGGGGCGCCGCGCTCTACCGCGCGGCCGCGAAGATCCCGGGCGTCTCGGTCGTCACCGACGCCAAGGACTACACCGGCCGCTCCGGCATCGGCCTGAGTTTCAAGGAGCGCGACGGCCGCACGGTCTGGGTCTTCGACAAGAAGTCCCTCGGCTTCCTGGGCTCGGCGGACGAGGCGCTGCTGGCTGTCGGGGTCGCGGACAAGGCAGGCGCGACGCCGGCCACGTGATTGCCTGTTCCTGGAGAGCAGTCCCCTCTCGCAAGGGAACTGGGCTGGACAACAAACAAACCCCAGGCCGGTCAGGTGGGCCCGTCGGGGCTCCGGGAGAAGGCCGTGTCGCCGGCCGTCGCCACGATCGCGTCCTTGACGAGCAGCACTCGCGGCGGGTAGCTCTGCACTTTGTCCCCGGGGTCGTCGAGTGCGGAGGTGCGCCAGACCTCCGCTCCGGTGCGGCTGTCCAGTGCCAGCAGACGGCCGAAGCGGTTGGAGAAATAGACCCGCTTGTACGTCGCCGACACCGCGGGCGCGGACAGACTCTCCACGTCCGTCATCTTCCGCCAGAGTTGTTTGCCGCTGTCCGCCGACACCGCGGTGACCGACCCGTCGGACCGGACGAAGTAGACGACGCCGTCCACAAGGGTGGCCGCGCCGGTCAGCGGATGTGCCAGCGGTATCCGTCTGACCTGCCCGGTTTCCGAGGCCACCCGCAGCAGTGCGTTGTACGGCCGTTCGTACCCGGCTTCGTACACGTCCTTCGCGGTCTGGGGGGCGAGGAACAGGGGTTGCCCGCCGACAGCGCCGAGCGCTTCCGCCTTCTTGGGCAGTGTGGCCGTTTCGGTCAGGCTGCCGGGTCCGAGCTTCATCAGCTCGACCGGGGCCTGGCCGGGCTCGTTGCCCTTCGAGCACAGGGCGTAGGGGGCGCCTCCCAGCGCCGACGGAGTGCAGTACTCGTCCAGCGAGGGTGCCCGCCACAGTTCCTTGCCGGAAGGCCCGTAAGCCACGAACGACGAGTAGTCGGGAGACAGGGTCAGCAGTCCGCCGTCGTACAGGACCGCCTCCTCGGACGGGTTGATGTCGCGTTGCCACTGCCGGTGCCCGGTACCGGCGTCGAGGGCCACCATGCGCCTGGTCTTCTCGTCCGGTTCCTCGTACATGTAGACCAGCCCGTCGCGAACGCCGATCGGCTGCGCCCCCTGAGGGCGGGTGCCGGTCCGCCACAGGGTGCGGCCGGAGGCCGCGTCGATCCTGGCGGCCGTGAAACCCGTACCGCCACAGAACAGGGCGCTTCCCTCCACCACGCATCCAGGGCTGTCGTAGTCGAGAGGGACACCCTTCAGGTCGTACCGCAGCTTCGTCTGCCACGGCCGCCAACCGTCGGGCAGTGACGCGGCGTGGGCGCCGGCCGTGGCCGTGGCGGTGGCGGTGGTGGTGTCCGAATCGGACACGAAGACACCCACCCCGATACACAGCGCCGTGACGGCCAGCACCGCACCGAGGCCGGTGAGGAGCATCCGGGCTCGGCGTCGCTTGCCGGTACCGATGCCGGACGCGGCGCCCGCGGAGGTCGTGGCCGCGCTCCGAGAAGTGGGGTGGTGCCGGGGTTTCGCGGACTGCCCGGTCTTCGGGGGCCCGGTGGCGTCGGACTCCGGCAGCGCCTGGAGCATGCGGTGTATGTCCGTCAGTTCCGGCCGTGCGGCCGGGTCCTTGTCCAGGCAGCGCTCGACAATGGCCAGGAGCGCTTCGGGCACGCCGCCGAGGTCCGGGGTCCCGTGCACCACCTGATAGCCGGTTATATACGGGCTGTCGGCGTCGAACGGCCCCGTGCCGACGGCCGCGAACACCAGCAGCGACCCCAGCGAGAACACGTCCGAGGCCGGGGTGACGTCCCGGGGAGAGGCCAGTTGTTCCGGCGACATGAAGGGCGGAGTGCCGATCATCCGCCCGGTCGCGGTGAGGCTCTGGTGGTCGGAAGCGCGCGATATGCCGAAGTCGATGACGCGCGGCCCGTCCTCGGTCATCAGGACGTTGCGCGGTTTGAGGTCCCGGTGCACCAGGCCCGCCCGCTGGATGTCGCGCAGCGCCTCGGTGAGCCCCAGCCCCAGCGCGCGCAGTTCCCGCTGGCTCAACGGGCCGTCCTTCTCCACGACTTCGGCAAGGTTGAGCCCCGGCACGTAGAGCGTCGCCATCCACGGCCGGTCGGCGTCCGGGTCGGCGTCCACGACAGGCGCGGTGAAGGCGCCGCTCACTCTGCGCGCTGCCTCGATCTCCTGCCGGAAGCGCGTCCGGAACTCCTCCTCCTGAGCGTACGGCCCGTGCACGAGCTTGACCGCGACCTGCCGTCCCGAGGCGGAGACTCCCAGATAGACGACTCCCATGCCGCCCGCCCCGAGCCGACCGAGAAGGGTGTACCCGCCTATGGACTCCGGGTCCCCGGTGCTCAGGGGCGTCATCGCCGATCATCCTTCCCAGCGCCTGCCTGCCTCACGGGGATCAGAGTAGGGCCTGCCGCCCCGGACACGGAGCCGCGCCTGTCACGTACCGGTGCCCCTGAGCCGTGCGACGGGTCATCGGAACGCGCGCCTTGCGTCCCGATGACCCGTCGCCTCTCGAAAGCGGCTCAGAACAGGCCCTTGTACCCCTGCCAGCCGGTGGCGATCTTCGTACGACCGCCGAAGGAGCCCTTGCCGTTGCCGTTGTTGCGCCAGACGGCGCCGGAGGTGTCGCGGGAGACGATGTCCGCTTTACCGTCACCCGTGATGTCCCCGACGCCGACGATCGCGTCGTACGAGCCGCCCCAGTTGCCGAACAGCTTCACGCGGGCCTTGAAAGTGCCCTTGCCGGTGCCGTCGTAGCGGTACAGGTTGTTCGCCTTGTCCTGCGCGAGGAGATCACCGATGCCGTCGCCGTTCAGATCACCGGCGCCCACGATCTTCTTGTACGTCTTCCAGTTGTCGTAGAGTTTGACGCGGGCGGAGAGATTCCCGGCGCTGGTGCCCTTGTACAGGTAGACGGTGCCGGTGGAGGTGTTGCGGGCGATCAGGTCCGGTCGGCCGTCACCACTGACGTCACCGGGCGCGGTCAGCACGTCGTACTGCTGCCAGCCGCCGCTGCCCAGCGAGGTGTACGCGGTGGAAGGCGTCACGGCCGCCCCGCACGCGGGCCGGTAGGCGCGCAACGCACCGCTGCTGAATCGGACGAGCACGTCGTTGCAGCGGTCACCGCTCAGGTCGCCGAAGGGCACGGCCTTGATCGATGTCGCCCAGCCGCTCCCGGTCAGCTTCCCGGTGAAGGTGCCCTTGCCCGTCCCGTACTGGTACGTCAGCCCACCGGAGCCGTTCAGCGTCACCAGCTCGCCGAAGCCGTCCGACCCGACGAAGTCGCGGCGGACCGCGGCGGCTCCGGTGACCTTGACCGTGCCCGTCCTCGTCAGCGCCGCGCCCTGCCCGTCCGCGGGGGTGACGGTCAGCGTCCAGGTGTGGGCGCCGTTGGGCACCAGCCGGCCGGAACCGTCCTTGCCGTTCCACGCCGGGCTCACCACACCGCGCGACAGACCGCCGGAGAGGGTGCGGACGGCCGCACCGGTGGCCTTGTTGCCGATCACGAGCTTCCAGGAGGCCGCGGGCTTGTTCAGCCACCACTTCGGGCTCCACGGCGCGGCGCCGCCCTTGACGTCCACCGAGGCGGCGACGGTGGCGTCGCGCTGGACGAGGGCGGAGACGGGGACGTCACTGGAGGTCAGACGGATGGCGTTGTCGGAACGGAGCTGGGCGATCACGCCGGTGTACGGGTCGACGTCCCAGGCGTTCCCCTCGAACTCCCCGGCGGTGTGCGACACGGGCGTCCCGCCGCGGACGTCGATCACCTTGAGCTGCCCGGCCTCGACCGTCGCGACGAAGCCGTCGCCGAGCTGCGCCTGCTCCCAGCCTGAGCCCGACACGAGCGTCAGATTCCGCTTGGTGACGGTGTCGTAGACGCCCTGCCCCTCCGAGTTGAGCACGCAGTTCCACAGCAGCCACCGGCCGACCGCCTGGAAGTCGTTCAGCAGGCAGCCGCGCCCGAACCACACCGGCTCGCCCTGCTTCCCGGTCAGCAGGTCGTAGGGGACCACGGTGTCGTTGCCGGACATCACCCACACGGTGGTGCCCCAGATCGCCCGCACGCTGTCCGTCGTCGTGAACACCGTGCGCCCGGAGTCGAGGTCGACGACTCGGGTCTCCGCCACTCCCTTGCTGTCGTACGGCCTGGTCAGCGCGGCGAAACGGCCGCCCGCGGCGGTCGCGGTCTGGTAGCTGCGGGAGCTGTCGATCCGGGTGCCGGGCAGCGACCGGTCGGCCCCGAGGAGCTGGGGCTGCTGGGCGGCGCTCGTGCCGTAGCCGGAGACGACCGTCCGGCCGTCGCCGGTGTCGAGGAGACGTGGGCGGCTTCCCGAGTAGTTCTCCAGCACGATACGGCCGCGGGTGGTGCGTGCCCCCGCCGTGGGGGAGTCGGCCACGCCGGTCTCCCGGGTGTGGAGATACGACCAGTCACCCACGGGGTCTGTCTCCACGGTGGTCAACCGCCCCTGGGCAAGCGTCAGTTGGGAGACCGTGTGGGCGGCCTGCCGCGGGTGGGCGTCCGCGATCCTCCGTACGGTGACCCCGCCGCCCTCGGCCGCCTCGATGAGGGAGACGCCCCAGTGGTCCGTGTCGGCGCCGCCCGCGACCAGGAGCCCGCCGTCCGGAGTCGGCACGGCCTGCCGTGACGTCCTGGCCAGCAGCGTGCGCGGCGCGGAGCCGTCGAGGGGGACGGCTTCGACCCGCGAGACCGCGCGGTAGGTGTCGTTCTGGCCCAGGGAGGAGTCGTACCGGGACACGATGACGTTGTCGCCGACCAGGCCCAGCACCTGCGAGATCTCGCCGACCCGCACGGTCCGCACGGCGGCGGCCGGGTCCTGGCGGGAGGCGACGTGCAGGGTGCCGTCGTAGTACCACACCAGGTGGGTGGGGCTGAGCGCGACCAGGTAGTTCCAGGACTGCACGGTGTACGGCAGGGCGGTGAAGCGCCCCTGCTCGACGTCGAGCCACCCGGTGACCATGTCGTCGCCCTTGCGGTACTGCACGACCTGCCCGTGCGCGTCGCCCAGCCCGGCGGCGGACTGCAGATGGACGCCGGAGGGGACGCCTTGCACCGTGCGGTCGGAGACGGAGCCGTCGGCCCGGGCGTCCAGCAGATGCCACGTGCTGTCGGCTCCAGGGGTTCCCGCGGTCGTGACGACCGTCGACCCGAGGGCGCTGAAGTAGAAGTGTCCGTCGGGCAGCGCGACCGTACTGATCTGGCCGGACGTCATGTTTCGCAGCGTCACGGTCCTGGCGGAGGTGTCGTAGCGGGCGACGACGTCCGAGCCGGCGCCGGCACTCGTGACGCCGTACACGTCCGTGCCCGATGCGTCGACGACCGTGTCGACACCGTCGTACGTCGTCCAGAGCTGGCCCAGCCCCTCCTCGTACCGGAGGAACCCCGAGGGCCCCGCGCTCAGCAGGCCCGTCCGGGGAACCATGGCCGTGGCGGGCCGGTACGAGCACCTCTCCGGTGACCGTTCCACCGTGCGCGCTGCCGACGGTCAGCGAGCCGAGGCCGAGAGCCAGCGTGAAGGAGACGGTTGCGGCGGTGGCGCCTCGTACGAGCGCGCGTCTGCCCATTCAGGACCTCTCCAAGGACGGTAGGCGAAGGCTTGGAGAGACTTGCGCGCGCCGCTGAGCCGCAGGTCATGGACCCACGGCACAGCTGACGTTCCGACACCCCCCAGGCAAGTGGCCGGATCCTAGCATTTTACCTGTGCATGACCTTCAGGGTGGGGAGTGGCCTGTGCGGGGGCGGCTTGTGCAGGCGAGCCGAACCTCGGTGGATCTCCCTCGGCTGGTGCGGACGGTGATCAGAGGTGGCGGTGATCAGCGGTGCGTTGGCACCCGCGCGGGTTCGTCACATCGCGCGGTGCCGGCGACGGTGCGCTGGGCCACGATCCGCGGGGCCGCTGACCAGAACCTGTCGGCATCGCCCTCCGTCAGCTGACGGAGAGGCTCAGGAGGTCAGCGGTTCTGCTCCGGCTTCCGGGCGGAGTCGCCCGCCGGGACGGCGCGGAGCATGGCCCTGTAGAGGTCGTCGTGCTCGGGCGAGGCGGGAAGGGGGGCCCGGGCCGGGGCCTCGAAGGACTGGATCATCAGGGCGACGACGCGTCGCCAGGCGTCCGGAGCGGCGTCGCCGCAGGCGTTGACGACGCCGAGGTTGGCCATGTGCAGCAGTACCAGATCCGAGGGGTCGAAGTCCTCGCGCAGCCGGCCCGTGGCCTTGGCGCGGCCGATGAGCCGCACCATGCCCTCGTACGCCTCGTTCCGGCGCTTCTCCATGGCCTTGGCGGTGGGGAAGGTCATGGTCAGGACGTCGGCGAAGCCGTTGTCGGCGGCCTGCATCGCGCAGGCGGCCTCGATGTAGCCGGTGAAACCGTGCCAGGGGTCGGGGTCTTCGAGGGCGGTGGCGACCGCGTCGGCGTAGGCGTCCATGCGGTCGGAGAAGACGGCTGCGACCAGCGCCTCCTTCGTGGGGAAGTGACGGAAGACGGTGGCGATTCCGACGCCTGTCTCGCGGGCCACGGAGGCCATGGAGGCGCCCAGGCCGTCGCGTCCGAACACGGTGCGCGCGGCAGCGAGGATCCGCCCCCGGTTGCGCTCGACGTCACTGCGCACAGGCTGGGCCGCGGGGGCGTCGGAGTGCTGGTCGCCGGGGTTCATGAGGGGCAGTCTAGCAATCGGAAAGCCCTATCCATTTCGTGTGCTACGGTGGTTGCAGTGAACCGGAAAGGGCTATCCGGATCTCGAAATGGATAGCCCTTTCCATATCTCCCCGTCTCTTCAGCGCCGCTCGTGTCTCCTCGACGGCGTTCTACGAAAGGATCGCTGTGACCAGCATCGCCATTGTCGGAGCCGGCCCCCAGCTGGGTCTGGCCATCGCCCGTACCTTCGGTTCCCAGGGCTACGACGTCGCCCTGATCTCCCGCAACCGCACCAAGCTCGACGATCTCGTGGGCACCCTCACCGCCGAGGGCATCACCGCCGCCGCGTTCCCCGCGGACGTACTCGATCGCGACGCCCTCACCCAGGCGCTCAAGGACGCCGCAGCACAATTCGGCGGGATCGACGTCCTGGAGTACTCCCCAGTGGGCACGTTCGGCATCACCACGCTGACCGCTCCGGCCGGAACCGAACCGTCCCATGTGGAGTTCGAGATGAACTTCCAGCTGTACGGGGCCATCGCTGCCACCAAGGCAGTGCTGCCGGCGATGCGCGAGGCCGGCGCGGGCACCCTGCTCTACACCACCGGCGCCGGCTCGATCTGGCCTGACCCGCGGGTCGCCAACGTCAACGCCGCCGCGGCGGCGCTGCGCAACTGGGCGATGAACCTGCACAAGGAACTGGTCGGCACCGGCATCCAGGCCGCCCACGTCGGCATCGACTCGTCGATCGGCGTCTCCGTCCTCCCTGGCGTCGAGGCGGCCCGGCCCGAGCAGATCTCACCGATGTACTGGGAGCTGCACACCACCAAGCGCGACGAGGCCGAGCTCGTCTTCAAGCTCGATGCCGAGGGTTTCCCCCGCGGCTGACACCGCACCAGCTCCCTCGTCGAACCCTGATCGCGCCGCGGCCCGCCACGCCGCGTCGCGATCCCAGAAGAGGGCTTCCGCTCTGATGCACATGTGCCTGGCGTGTGCCAGTGGATCGTGCGGAGCCTCACAAGGAAACAGAGAGAGCCAACGGTCCCTCTCACGTCCAGCCCGGCGACCGGCCGATCCGTCCTGACGAAACCGGAACCCCCGGTGGTGGTGACGGTATGGCAGCAAAGACCCCCACCCCTTTGAAAGACCCCCACCCCGCTTTGAAAGGATCGCTGTGACCAGCATCGCCATTGTCGGAGCCGGCCCCCAGCTGGGTCTGGCCATCGCCCGTACCTTCGGTTCCCAGGGCTACGACGTCGCCCTGATCTCCCGCAACCGCACCAAGCTCGACGATCTCGTGGGCACCCTCACCGCCGAGGGCATCACCGCCGCCGCGTTCCCCGCGGACGTACTCGATCGCGACGCCCTCACCCAGGCGCTCAAGGACGCCGCAGCGCAATTCGGCGGGATCGACGTCCTGGAATACTCCCCGCTGGCCGGGCTCGACACCAGCGCGATGACCACCCCGGCCGAGACCGATCTCGTGCACGTGCAGCACGAGATCGAGTTTCACCTCTACGGCGCCATCGCCGCCACCAAGGCGGTGCTGCCCGCGATGCGCGAGGCCGGCACCGGCACGCTGCTGTTCACCACTGGCGCGGGCTCCATGAACCCCCAACCGCCGACCGCCAATGTCGACACAGCCGCGGCCGCACTGCGCAACTGGGCGATCAACCTGCACAAGGAGCTTGCCGACACCGGCATCCAAGCCGCCCACATCGGCCTCGACGTGACGATCGGCATCCCCACCTTCTACGGCCGACCGCAGGCCACGGCCGACCAACTCGCCCCCATCTACTGGGACTTGCACACCACCAACCGGGACCAGGCCGAACGAACATTCAGAGGCTGACCCACGACTGATCGTCCTGCCGGTGCGGAGTCGGTTCGTATGTCGAACCGCCTTGCCACACGAACGAGTTGGGACCGCTGTCTTGGCGAGGGCGGCCGGGACACCGCCCATGGACCCCTCCACGCCGCACCCGCACCCGCACGCGCCGGGTATCCACACGGAGGAGCCATGTCCGAGTCGGCGCTCGACCCACGCATCCTCGCCGACATGACCGCGGCATCGCGCCACGGCCTCGGCGTATGAATCGGCCGACGCACCGGGCCCGCGACAGCGCAGCCCGTCACGATGCGGAGACCCGTACACAGGTCGACGAGGGCATCACACGCGTCTTCCAACTCCTCGGAAAGCGCTGGAACGGCCCCATCGTGTCCGTGCTGATCACGGGACCGACGTACTTCGCCGACCTGCGTCGGGCGATCCCCGGAATCAGCGAGCGCATGCTCTCCAACCGCCTGGCCGAGCTTGCCGCCACGGAACTCGTCGTGCGCGAGGTGGACAAGGGTCCGCCACTGCGGGTGTCCTACCGACTGACCGAAGCGGGCGCGGCATTGGAGCCTGCGCTCAAGGAGCTCGCACAGTGGGCGAAGACCCGTCTGCCGGAGCCGAGTCGGCCGACCGGCTGCTGAAGCCGTACGTCCGGGGAGGCGGCAAGCCGTCGCGCCCTACTCGGCGGTCAGCGCGCGGCTGCCGGGATGCCTCGTCCCAGTAGCTGGTCGGCGTCTACGACGCGGGCCGGGTCATCAGCGCCGAACTCGCCGACAGCCAGGCGATCGGCAACGCGGTGTTCAACGCCACCGGCCGCCGGGTCCGTCAACTGCCCATCAGGCTTGGGAAGCTTGGGCCCTCTGGGGGCAGTTGCTGCGCTGACCTGCGGCGGAGTGGTGTGGGAGCCCTGCTCCCACCCGGGGTCGGTGCCCGTTCCCGTGGTTCCCCGCACGATCCGGCACGCGACTGCCGCACCATCCTGGGGATGGACAATCCGGCCCCGTGTCCGACATCCCGAAAGAGACCGTCGCCTGAGCCGCCGGCAGGCGAGTAGGCCCCGATCGATATTGCCTGCAGGGGCCAACGCCGCGGTCATAGAATCCTGCCTCGATGAAGAGACGCGTGCAGTTCACCGAGCAGGTTGTGCGGTTCCGTGACTACATGCCGATGGCAGATCGGGAAAAGTTCCAGCGGCTCGTCGACAGGATCGCAGCTGAGCCCGAAGGCGCCGGCAGCCACCTTGCCTACACGACCGACACTGTGACGCGCGCGGCCTGGGAAGACCGCGTCATGGTCCACTACGTCGTGACGAGTTTCTTCGTGGTCGTCATCGAGGCTGACATCTACGACGCGTCGCGTGGCTTCAACGAGGTGTAGTCGACCAACGCTGCGACCTGCGACTTAGCTGGCCCAGAGACGGCCCGGGCGGGGTGCTGTCCAACGGTGGGTGGATCAACTTCCCGTGGAGTGTTGTGCCTCCAGTGCACAAGTCGGGGGAAGCCGCCAAGGTGAACAAGGAAGCGCTCTGACCTGCGGTCGCTTCGTGGGTCTCGTGCGCTGGGTCGTCCCGCACTTCATAAGGTGAGCTACGACACCGAAGAGCTGGCGGTCGCGGTGGGGCAGGTGGTCGAGCGCTACGACTCCGCCGACGGCCGCCCGTACCGGATGGTCGCCCTCGGCCACCCGGCTCCCGTCGTGACAGAAGGTGGATCGGATGAGTGACAACGCACGGCCGCGGATCGAGGTCACCATCGCGGCGCCGGTGGACGTGGTGTGGGATGCGTTGCGGTCCAAGGACAAGATCCGCCATTGGATGGGCTGGGACTACGAGGGCCTGCCCGGCGAGATCGACCTGATCTTCTTCACCGACACGGTGGAGAACGCCTCCGCACGCACGCTGACACTGCACGGTGGCGACGAATTCAGGCTCGAACCGCACGGCGAGGGCACCCGGGTCACGCTCACCCGCGTCCCCCGTGGTGACGACCCGGACCGGGACGCCTACTACGACGACGTCACCGAAGGCTGGGTCACCTTCCTGCAGCAGCTGAAGTTCGCCGTCGAGCGCCACCCCGGCGCCGTCCGCCGCACACTCTCGTTCGTCGGCGGCAATGACAACGCGGTGCACCTCATCGACGCACTCGACCTCGCGGACATCGCCGCGGGCACCCCGTTCCAGAGGAATCTGCTCGGCGAGGACGTCGCAGGGGACATGTGGTTCCGCTCCGGCCACCAACTCGGCATCACGGTCGACGCCTGGGGCAACGGACTCCTCATCGTGTCCAGTGCGGACCCATCACCCAGCAAGCCGAACGGCGTGGCCATGGCGATCCTGAGCACCTACGACCTCGACGACGCCCAGCTGGCCGAACTGGACTCCCGCTGGCGGCCCTGGTGGACGGAGCGATTCCCGGGTGGCGCATGAACCACCCGACAATGCGTTCCAGCGAGGCAGAGCAGGCCCACGGCTCCGACCAGTTCAGATGCCGTGGGCTCCCTCTGTCGTCGTTGGCCGTCCTTGGTCTCCCGAGGACGGCCCACAGACGGCCCCGCTGTGGCGGCCGGAGTGTCCCCCGCAGCGGAGCATGCCCGATGCTCGCGGTTAAGGAGTCCAGGTCTTGTTCGGCCCAGACGACTTTGCCGCCCGATTCCGAGCGCGTGCCCCATCTGCGGGACAGCTGGGTGACCAGGAACAGGCCGCGGCCGTTTTCGTCGATGGCGCGTGCGTGACGCAGACGCGGGGAGTGGGCGTCGGTGTCGAATACTTCGCAGGTCAGGACTTGGTGCCGGATCAGACGCAGTCCGATCGGGCCGGTGCTGTGGCGGACGGCGTTGGTGACCAGTTCACTGACGATCAGTTGCGTGGGGTCCTGGAGACCTTCCAGGCCCCATTCGGTCAGCCGGCGGGCTGCCATGTGCCGGGCGCTGCGGACAGCGGTCCGGTCGTTCGGCAGCGTCCAGGAGGCGACCTGGGTGGGGCTGAGTGAGAGCGTCCGCGCCAGGAGCAGGGTGATGTCGTCGGACGGTGCCTGGCCAGGGGAGGTCTCCGTGGCTCGGGTGCACAGGTCTTCCAGGGAGCGACTGGGTTGTGCCAGGGCGGTGCCCAGGCGGCGCATTCCCTCTTCGATGTCGTGGTCGCGGGTTTCGATCAGGCCGTCGGTGTACAGGGCGAGGAGACTTCCCTCGGGCAGTTCCAGCTCCACGGCCTCGAAAGGGATGCCCAGGCCGATGCCGAGCGGGCTTCCGGTGGGCAGGTCGGGGAAGGTGACCTGGCCCTGTGGGCCGATGATCGCGGGCGGGGGGTGCCCGGCCAGTGCCATGGTGCACCGGCGCGTGATCGGGTCGTAGACGGCGTACAGACAGGTGGCGCCTACAACCGCGGGGGTCTGGTCCGGGGCGTCGGCGTCTTGCTCGGCCAGTCGCTGGAAGGTGTCATCGAGGTGGGCCAGCAGTTCGTCGGGGGGCATCTCCAGGTCCGCGAGCGTGCGTACGGCGGTGCGGAGCGTGCCCATGGTCGCGGCGGCGTTGATGCCATGTCCGACGACATCACCGACGACGAGGCCAACCCGGGCGCCGGACAGCGGGATCACGTCGAACCAGTCGCCTCCGACGCCGGCTTCCGTGTCGGCCGGCAGGTAGCGCCAGGCCACCTCGACCGCCGCGCCGCCCGTCAAACGGTGGGGAAGCAGGTTGCGTTGCAACGCCAGGGCCGTGGTGTGTTCGCGGGTGTATTGGCGGGCGTTGTCCAAGGACAGCGCGGCCCGGGTGACGAGCTCCTCGGCGAGGAGCAGGTCATCCTCGTGAAACGGAACGGGGTCCTCGGTGCGGAGGAACAGCGCGATACCCAGGACGGCGCGCCGCGCAATGATGGGCACGATCATCAGGGAGTGAATCCCGTACTCACGGATCTTTTGCGCCCGTGCTGGATCCTGGTCGACCCATGTCCCGGGGGAGGCGTCCAGCACCGGTTCCAGGTGGGACCTTCCCGTGCGCAGCACGTCGGCGAGCGGCGAGATCGGGGGGACGAAAACCGTCTCCCCTCGCGCAAAGGTCGATTCTGGGGTTCCTGGGTGGATCGAGGCCTGACCGGCGCGGAGGAAAACGGTAGGGCGATCGCTCATCGTGTCGATTCGGGGCGAGGGCTCTTCGCCGAACGGGATGGATTCCCCCAGGTCGACGTAGGCGTAGTCGGCCAGCAGGGGCACGGCGAGGTCGGCCAGTTCCTGCCCGGTCTGCATGACGTCCAGGGTGCTGCCGATACGCGTGCCGGCCTGGCTGAGGATGGCGAGGCGCTCGCGCGCCCGCTGACTGCCGGTGATATCCACGCTCATGCCGCACACCCCGAGTGTCTTGCCGTCCGCGTCCTTGAGGCAGAAGTACGAGGCCGAGAACGCGTGCTCCTGGCGCGGATCTTTCGTCGGCCACGCCCGGTACTCGTGGACCGCGGTGGTGCCGTTCCGCAGCGCCCGCCGCATCACCGCCTCAAGGGCTTCGGCCTCGCTGCCGGGCATTGAACTGACGAGCCGTCGGCCGAACCGCCGGTCACGGGATATGGCGTCGTGGCGCTCCATCGTGTCGTTGACCCAGACGCAGCGCAGCTGCTGGTCACGAACGACGATGCCGATCGGCGCGTGGGTGAGAAGCGACTCCCGCACCGATCCGTTTCTCGCTTCGCGGGAGAGCGTGCCGATGTCGGTGACGGACACAAGCCACCGGAATGTTCCGTCCTGCCCCCACAACATCGAGATCCGGTGGTTGATGTCGAGCATGCGGCCGTCGCGGTGGCGCACCGTTATCGTGCCCGACCAGTCGCTTTGGGCACGGCACTGCTCGATGAACGCCGATATCGTCGGCGTTTCCTCGGAAGACGGCAGCACGAGTGCGCCGGACCGGCCCACCACGTCCCCGGCGGAGTACCCGAGAAGGTGCTCGGCGGCCTGCGTCCAAGCGACCACCGTCCCGCGCTCGTCGAGCATCGCGACCGCCGACGCGGATACCTCACGCGTGTTCGATCGCTTACCAAGGGTCACCATGTCAGTGCTGGTCATCGAGCTGTCCTCCTCACCCAGGTGGCTGTCGTTCTCACGCAGGTCGGTTGCGGCTGCGGCGACCAGGACCACGGCGGGGTGGACGGCTGGGGCGGCATGTGTCCCGGCAGGACGTGGACGACCTCGGCCGGATCCTGCTGAGATCAATCCGACCAGATTTGTGCATTTTGTGTAATGGACCGGACAGAGCTCCGATCTGTGACAGGGCCGCAGCCGTGACGGCGCCCCCTCCATCCCGTTGCCGGCCGATCCCCGCCGGAGGCGTGTCTTTGGCCCGCGGGCGGCTTCCTTGCGAAGTTGTAACGCGGCCTCTGGGTTGTCAGTGCGTGCGGTTACGGTGCGGTTGTGGGACAGCGAGGGCGGGGTCCCTGGCACCGTTGCGAGCGGCACGAAGAGGACTGGGCGGATCGTCCAGGTGATGCGTGTGCCGGCGGGGGTCAAACGTCGACCTCGACGCCCTCCGCGTCCGCGTTCGTCTCGCCGAACCCGAGCGGATGAACGGGCAGTCGTCCGAGAAGGCGTCCGAGGGCGCAGGAACGTGCTGCTGTTGACCGGGGTCGACCGCTCTTGAGGGCACGCTCTGGGCACGGCGGCGATGCACTCGAAGTCGCGGGGCTGATGCGGCGATCGCCGTCGGACCCGAGCGTCCGCTTCAGGGCCCTGATGGCGACAGCGGGAGGCGGGCGACGATGCCGGCGCCGTTGCGGTGGGGTTCGACGTGGAGAGTGCCGTGGTGCTGATGGGCGATGTCGCGGGCGATGGCCAGCCCGAGGCCCGCTCCGCCGAGGTCCCGGCTGCGGGCGTCGTCCAGGCGGGTGAAGCGCTCGAAGATCCGCTCACGGTCGGCATCGGGAATGCCGGGTCCGTCGTCGGTCACCTCCAGTACGGCCAGGCGGGCGTCCTGGTCGGTGTGCAGCACCAGTTCGATGCGGCGATCGGCATGCCGTTGGGCGTTGTCGAGGAGGTTGGTGAGGAGTCTGACCAGCCAGCCGCGGTTGCCCTCCACGGTGAGGCCGGGTTGCAGCCTGGTGTCGATGGGGAGCCGGTCGCCGTGCCGCGCGGCAACGGTCGTACGGCAGAGTTCGGCCATGTCCAGCGGGATGCGGCTGACCGGCTCGGCCGCATCCAGACGGGCGAGGAGCAGCAGGTCGGAGGCGAGGTCCTGGAGCCGGACGGTGTCCTCCAGGGCGTCTCTGACCAGGTCGGGCCACAGGGCCGGGTCCGGATGGGCGAGGGCGACCTCCAACTGGGTGCGCAGGACGGTGATGGGGCTGCGCAGTTCGTGCGAGGCGTCGGCGATGAACCGGCGCTGGCGGACGACGGCGTCCTCCAGGCGGTCGAGGGTGGCGTTCATGGTGCGGGCGAGGCGGGCGACTTCGTCCTGAGCGGCCGGTACCGGGACGCGGCGGTGCAGAGCGCGTCCGGTGATCTCGGCGACCTCGGAGCGGATGGCTTCCACCGGGCGCAGGGCCCGGCCGGTCACCCACCAGGTGACCAGGGCGACCGTGGCCAGCAGCAGCGGTGTGCCGATGCCCAGCGCGACCTTGGTGATCTCGTCGGCCGCGTCCGCGTCCCGCAGTGACGTGCCCGCGTACACGGTGACCGCGCCGCCGGGGGTCTGGGCGGTGACGGCGACGATCCGCTGGCGGTGTCCTTCGCCGAACGGTTCGCCGGACCAGGTGGCGCGCAGCCTGCCCTCGTGGGGGCGCAGGTGGGCGACGGCCGGGCGGCCGACGAGGTTCTGGCTGGCGGCCACCACGCGCCCACTGCTGTCGACGACCTGGATGAAGTCGGCGCCGTGGGTGAGAGGCAGCAGGTCGGGCAGCTTGCCCTCGGCGGCCAGCTGACCGACGGTGTCCGCCTGCGCGGTGGCCGCGTCGTTGGCGTTGCGCTGGAGGTCGGCGTGCAGCATGGCGAACAGCGCGACGGAGGCCGCGGTCAGTGCGAGGGCGACGACCGCGGTCGCCCCGAGTGTCGCCCGGGCCCGCACCGATCCCGGCCACGGATGTCGTACGAGCCTCACGGCGGCGCAGCGCAGGCGCCGGATCGCTGCCGGTATCTCGCCGACGCGGGGGACGAGTCGTCTAGCCACCGTCGGCCGCCAGCCGGTACCCGGCGCCGCGGATGGTCTCCAGGGCGCAGCGCCCGAAGGCGGTGTCGATCTTGCGGCGTACGGCACTGACGTGGACCTCGACGAGATTGGGGTCCGCCTCGAAGGCCGAGTCCCAGACGTGTTCGAGGATCTCGCGCTTGGACACCACCTCGCCGGTGCGGCGGGCCAGGTACTCCAGAATGGCGAACTCCCGTGCGGTGAGCCGGATTTCGGTGCCGCCGCGGACACATGTGTGGCCGGCCGGATCGATCACCAGGTCACCGAGCCGGAACGCCGGAGGGAGCCGGTGGCCGGTGCGACGGTGGAGCGCGCGGAGCCGGGCGACCAGGACGACGTAGGAGAACGGCTTGGACAGGAAGTCGTCGGCACCGGTGTCCAGCGCCTCGGCCTCGTCGTACTCCCCGTCCTTGGCAGTGAGCATCAGGATCGGTGTGACGCTCCCGGCCGAGCGCAGCCTGGCGCAGACCCGGTAGCCGTTGAGGCCGGGCAGCATGATGTCGAGTACGACCACGTCGTAGCTGTGCTCCAGGGCGAGCCACAGTCCCTGGTTCCCGTCGTGGGCGACATCGACGGTGAAACCCTCGGCCCTGAGACCTCGCTGCAGAGCGGCGGCCAGCCGCTTCTCGTCCTCGACCACCAGTACGCGCACGGCATACAGCCTCGCACGCCGGACAGACGGTGGCTGAAGACGCCTTCAGCCACCTTCAGCCTGGCTTCAGCAACGGCATTCCAAGCTGATCGCAGCCGCCGGCACCGGGCCGGTCGAGGCGATCAGGAGCCCGAGCATGTCCCAACCCGAACCGCCGCAGCAGCAGCCCCAGTCGACGCCGGACTCACCGGTCGAGCTCCCGAAGTCCGCCAAGTCGGCCAAGATCTTCCGGGCGCGCCTCCCCCGGGTGAGCCGGCGTCGTGGGACCGTCCTCGGCGCCGCGGTCCTCCTGGCGGCCGCGGCCGGCGCCGCTGTGGTCGTCCACCACGACCACGGCGAAAAGGGTGACCACGGCCGGTTTGCGGCAGAGCACAGGCGGGCGGACGGTCGCGACGACCGGCAGGGCGCATACGGGCAGGCACGAGGCGGTCGCGGCGGCCGGCACGGCGAATCCAGGCTCGACGGCAACAGCCAGGGCACCCAGAACAGCCAGAGCGGTCAGGAGGGTCAGAGCGCCGCAGGGACCCTCGCGCCCGCGCCGCTGCCGGCGGTTTCGGCCGCGGCGGCGATCGAGGCGGCCGGCAAGGCGGTTCCCGACAGCAAGACGGAGGCGCTGCGCGTGGTCGCCGAGCAGGGTGGCGGAAGCGCGTGGGAGGTCGAGGTGCTGGGCACCGACGGCGTCCGGCACCTGGTCACCATCGACGGTGCCGGCGGCACGGTGACCGGCAACACCGTCGCGCCGGCCACCTCGGACACGGCGAGCTGACGGCCCGGCCCCCGGGCCGAGGGTGCGGCGCGGCCCACCCTCGGCTCGGGGGGGGGCGCCGCCTCGGCGCCGCGAACGCGCAACGGCATGGGCCGACCCAGCCCGCCCAGAGGCTCACAGCGACCTCGGCTCACAGCTGCCACGTCCGGAAGGAAACCCATGAAGTCGCCGCTCGCGCCGAAGCCGGAGACGGCGCGCGAAACACGGTGTGGCACAGGTGCCACGCCGCGTACGGGGCGGACGGCGACCGACCGGAACGACGCACGGTGGATCCCGGTCGTTCCCGGTCCGACCACTGCCTTCGCCCGTTTCGTCCTGTGCGGGGGCGGTGTCGGGGTGGTCTCCAGTGCCGCTGTGTCGCTGTGCGCCGCTCTGATGTCCTGGATGGTGGCGAACGCGCTGATGACCGCCGCCTCCACCGTCCTCTGTACGGAGCTCCACGCGCGCTTCGCCTTCGGGTCCGGGCGGCGCGCCGGATGGCGCCGGCACTGGCAGTCCGCGGGGTCGGCCGCTGCCGCCTACGCGGTGACCTGCGCCGCGATGGCCGTTCTGCACATGGTGCGGCCATCGCCGGGGATTTTTTCCGAGCAGGCCGTCTACCTCAGCGCCGCCGGGCTTGCGGGAACCGGACGTTTCCTGGTGCTGCGGCTGTTCGTCTTCGCCGATTCCGCCCATGACGGGACCCGGATCGCACCCCGGCCCCACGACGACACCGCGGGCGCGCTCCTCGACCAACTGACGGTCCGCGACAAGGACGTCCCCACCCCCATCGCCGACGGCCCGACCAACACCAAGATCACCGAACGCCTGTTGCTCTGATCGCCAGACACAACCTCTCAGCTTGCTGTCGACCGCGCTTGTCCGCACGACCGCGTCCTTCATCCGGTGCGAGGTGGACACAGGGCTCGTACATGCCCGACAACCGTCGCGGTGGCGAGGCCATCTGGTTCACCATGGGGTGTGCGATTCGATTCCGTTCCCATGCCGGCGACCGTCGAGGCCAGACCTCGTGACAGCCGTGGCTATCCCGTACCCGCCATCACCCCGTGGGAGGGCGGCGAGCCACAGTTCGCGCTCACCGACTACGCGCGCAGCGCCGAGTGCGCACGACAGCGGCTGTGTTCCGTCTGCAACACCCTGATCCCCAAGGGTCCGGTGTGGCGGGTGGTGGGCGCCGCGGAGAGTTCCGCGATCGGCGAGGCGCTTGCTGCCGGGCGGCCGTACCGCAACATGGCGGCGACCCTGGAGGCGCCGGGGCACCGCGCGTGCATGCTCTACGCCTCGATGGTCTGCCCGTATCTGGCGCGCCCCAACGCGCGGCGGGGGCTGACGGCACAAAGCCCGGACGACATGACCGCGCATGTCGTCCGGGGCACTGTTCGTGGCGATATGGGTGCCGTGGTGGGGTACGGCGACTACGAGTTCGCCGTCACCAAGACCCAGGTTCTGTTCCGATTTCTCGATGTGGTCGAGTACCTGCCGCATGACACGGCCGACCAGCACCTGCCCGAACTCCAGGCTGAACTCGCCCGCTCCGGCGGCCGGTTGGGTGGCGGTCAGCCGCGGTAGGCGGGCAGGCCGGTGTGCTTGGAGACCTTGACGGGCTTGCCGAAGCCGTGGGCGGTCTTCGTGATGGTGTACGTACCGGTCGGGGCGCGGAAGGCAATGGTCTTGCCGTTGGGCGACCAGGTGGGCTCGGTGTAGTCGGTGCCGGCGTTGGGGGTGACGTCCTTGACGACATTGGTGGAGCCGCCGAAGTCCTCGACGAAGAGGTGGTCGTGCCCGTGGACGGAGCGGACGAAGACGACCTCCTCGTTGTCGGGGGAGAGAGCGGGCTCGGAACCCTTGGTCAGCGCGCCGCCCTGCTGCCGCAGGTAGTCGTCGCGGATGTAGACCTCGCCGGTGTGGGTGTTCTCGTAGACGGCCGAGCCGTAGCTGCCGCCGACATTCGGCCAGGTGTTGTTGGTCTGGGGGACGTTGCCGTCTCCCGGTTCGCCGTTCAGGCTGATCTTGGTCGGCCTGCCGTGGTTGCTGGTGGCCTTGACGCCCTCCAGGACGGTGCTGCCGTGGATCTTGGCCGAGAAGATGAGGTTGTTCTTCGCGGGGATCTGGTTCGTCCGGTCGGCGGCGGTCACCTGCCAGGTGGGGTGGGACCAGGTCTGTCCGCCCGGGTTGGCGGCGACGGTGACGCGGTGGCTGCCGTCGGGGTTGGAGACGACGAGGTCGCCGTGCCCGTCGATGAAGGCGGCCTTGCTGCCGCTGGGGTTCCAGGCCAGGTCACGGACGGTCGTGCCGAAGTCGATCGACTTGCCGTTGACCACGACGTGGCGGGTGCCGTCGCTGATGGTGAGTCCCCTGGGCACGGTGACCGTGTGGGCGGACGCGGCTGCGGCGACCATCGCGGCACTGCCCTTGGCGTCGCCGCCGGAGGACGGTGCGGCCATCGCGGTTGCGGCCGTGCCGCACAGGGTGAGCAGTGCGGCGGCACCTGCAGTGGTGACGGCTGCGGTGGTCCGACGGTTACGAGCGGACATCGAGGTTCCCCCAGGGACGTGAATGACGCTGCGATGAGAGTTTCGCGGGAACCGCCTGCCGTCCCCGGGACCCGAACCGGTCCGTCGGCTTGCCGCCCTTCGCGATGAGAGAAGTCTTCCAACAGGGGGTGACAGGGCTGTGCGCTCGCTGTCACAGCTGTGCAATAGCGGGTCAAATGAGATGAAGAAACGTCAGGCATGGGCGCCGACGCGCTGAACCCGCCTGCGTGGGCAGACGCCATGCACTCCGACAGGCCGCCGATGGGATCGTTCCAGGCCGAAATCGCAGGTCGCCGCACCGATCACCGTCAACACAGTCAGCAACTGGGCCGTAGGACGCCTCCGACACCCGTGCAGGGGCATCCCGTCCGATGCGTGCGGCACAGGTAACGCGATCCTCACCCTCGACCGGCGTGACTTCCGTGCCGAGGGCCATACGGCTTTTGGGCCGTCACAAGGCATTCCGAGTCCTGCCCGACGATCTGCCGCCGTGACGGGCTTCCGGCACCGAAGCCCCAGCCGCTGAAAGAGACTTCGGCCGGCATCACCTCCGCTGCGCACACAACGACATCCAGACTCGCGGAGGAACAGCGGGCTGAGGCCTCCTGACGCGGAGCGGTCCCCGCCCGAACCGCGAAGCCGCCGTCCGAGCCCGCCTTCCGAGGTTGGAAGCGGTGCGTCCAAGCTTGACTCTGTCGGGGATCTCGATCGTCGAGGTCGGCTGCCGAGGGTTCGCCAGAACCTCGACCGGGGGATCCCCCGCTGATCATGCTGGTCCACCGGGGATCCTCAAGATCCCCGACAGGGTCAGGCCACGGCTGCCGCCCGGAACCCGTGCCCTCCGCCGCCCGATCTTCGTGTGCCCGGCGGGCCGGAAACTGCTGGACAACCTCCGGCAAAACACAAACCCCAGGTCGCTGACCTGGGGTTTCCTCATGGAGCGGGTGACGAGAATCGAACTCGCACTCTCAGCTTGGGAAGCTGCGGGCATTTGCCGCTGGTCTGGGAGCTGACCTGGGCGAACGGATGAGGTGCGTTGTCGTCGGGCCTGGCTGCACTCACCGTGATTCCCCGCTGTTCCCCGCCCGATCTGGTGCGGTTGTGGTGCGCTGGTATCCCAGCGCAACCGGTCAGGGCCGCCCGGACGCTTAGCCGATGAGCTGGCGGATCGCCGCCACGACGTTGAACACCGCTGGCAGGACGAAGATGCCCCCGACGCCGATCCACACGCACCCGGCGGTTCGGTGGCCGCGGCTGGGCGGCGGCGGTTGGATCAGCCGATCGCCTGCTCTCATCGTCTCGTTCGGAGCAACCAGGCTGCGCCCGGTGCGGCGTTGCCTCCGCCCCAGCCATATGAAGACGACCGCTGCCATCGCCGTGAAGGCGGCCAGCTGGAGGTGTTCACTCGGTGAATCGGCGCCAGCAAGCGTCACGGCCATGTACAACACAAGACTCTCCCCCAAGGATCACAGTGGGTGGATCACCTCATGACGGTTCAACCATGTCAAGCGGGTTGAGGCGCTCGCACGTCGCCCTCCACACGCTTTCCAACTGTGTTGGTGGAGCGGTGGGGGTCGTTCACCGCCGTTCACCTGCGTACTCCCCGGACCGCCGAAGCGCTCGACGAGATGCCCTGGACCCCTGTGAACGGTCATGGCTGTGGCTGAATGAGACGGAAACTGAGACGGATCGAGCTGCACCAGCGATCCCACCGGAGTGGGTCAATCGTTGCGCTCCAGGGCAACGCGGCTTCGTACCGGCTGAGCCCGCCACATGGCTGCCAGCTGCGGGTATGAGTGCATCAGACGATGGATGTCCGCGAGCACGGCGGTCCTGGGAGCGCCGATCTCGGCAGCGTCGATTCCGGTGTCCTGCAGGCCGACACTGTCGATATCGGACCAGGCCGGATCGTCAGCAAAGCGCAGCTCCAGCTCGACCAACCAATAGGCCGGTTGCCAGCCTGGATCACGCCGGTCACCTTCCGAGACCGCCAGCTGTCGGCCGAAAGACAGCGTTGGCTGCTCCTCGTTCCAGTCCCACTTGCCCCATTGGGCGATGATGCAGTCGCCATCGCTTTCCGGACCTTCGATGCCGGTGAGTGAGACTTGTACGAACTCCTCGAATGCCTGCCATGCGGCTTCCACGTCCACGACCGCCTCGGGTTCGACACCGCGACGCTGCAAGATCTCCGCGAAGGCGTCGGCGCTGGATCTCTAGGAGACAGGCATGCCCGATGTTATCGCCGCGGGCCTGACCGCTGGGGGGATTCGCTTGTCAGTGCGAGCGGCTAGGGTCGGCGTCGCGTGTTCGGCGGCGAGGTATCCAGCTCTGAAGTGCAGCTGCATCCCTGACTCTGTCTGGGGGTGGTCCGGTATCCAACCCGTGGCCCAACCGACGGTCAGGCTCTGTTGATGGCTAAGGGGAGACCTGCCAGCGCCGACCGCGCACAACCCGTGAACGAGCTTGAAAACCGTCGTGGCAGCGATGTCACCGTGGGTTCAAATCCCACCGCCTCCGCCGAGGTCATAGACCTGCTGGTCAGATGGGGTGTCTCTCACCGAGGGGCACCCCATCTGCGTGGGTCCTGTCTCACCTTGATCCGGCTGTGTAGCGTTGTGGATCACTGCGTGTGGACCAGGCGTGGACCACCATTGCGAGACAAACAGCAGGTCAGCGCCCGATCGGAGGATTGGCGCTGTCGCGCACCAGGGGGCGCAGGGCGCCGTGACATGGGAGATGACGAGCCCTCGCCCTCCGGCTCGTTCCGGAGGGCGGGGGCCCGGGGTGCTCATGCGATCAGTTGCTGTTCTTCATTCTGGAGCCGGTTCCTCCCGGCTCCTTCGGCGCCCAGTTGGGAGCATGGGTTGCGTCCTTGAAATCGGCCGACTTCATCAGAACCCGCCAGTCCTCCTTGCCCGCGTCGCCATCGAGCCGAACGGTGAACTCTTTGACCTGGCGGGTGTCATGGAAGTACAGGACCACGACTTGGCGCTCTGAGCCGTCGTCATAGAAATCGCCTGTCACATTGCGACGGGCGCCGGCACCGAAGCCCTTGATCCAGTTCTCGGCGGTCTTCCGGGCGTCCGTCTCGTTGCTGTCGCTGGTCGCCACCTTGCGAAGTTCATCCGTTTTGCCATCGGCGATGTCCCACACGAGCTTTTGCACCACCAGCAGAGAGCCGGTGGAGGGGTAGCCGACCACGTGCAACGGCTCGTGGTCGGCGTACGCCTGCTCGTAGGACGCGCCCGGCCCTCTGGCATCAGCAGAGCTGCTGTCGAGGACAGCACATCCAGACGTCAGCAACACTGCTGTTGCCAGCCATCCGGTCGCCGTATGGCTCTGCTTCAACCTGGGCATCTCACATCCTTGCTAATTGCGGGTCTTGGGCCTGACGATCGTGACCTTCTCGATCGGGTTCGAGGAGTGACGGTACCGATTGATCACCTCGTTGAGAGTGGTCTCATTCTTCAGGCCGTGCTGCACGATCCTCGCGTGCCCTTGCACCATGGCTGAGACGATCGCCACGTGGTTGTAAATCCTCTCCCTCTTCCACTTGAAGAAGACGAGGTCCCCCACCTTGGCGTTGTACTCGTGCGGAATCATCGCGGAATTCCGCCACTTGGTCACGTGCCGCCGGAGGTAGTCCGCGCTCGTCCAACTCCAGCTCTTACCGAACCCATACCTGCCCTGCCACCAGGCATTGTCCGCCTTGCGGCCGCCGGGGCGCATCTTCATCCCGCCCCCGTGGTACAGGGCCTTGGAGACGAAGTTCGCGCAGTCGGTCCTGTACTCCCACCTGGTGTCCAGGTTGTTGTACGCCCAGTTGGCCGTTCCGTTGCCGCTGATCGCTGCGGCTGCGGCTGCCGAATCGGCTGAATCTGCGGACGTGGACGCCGGGTCGGCGTCAGGGCCGTAGATGCCTTCATCGATGAGCGGCTGCGGCTCCTCCTCCTGGTCGGCGGCGATTTTGCCGTTCGCGTCAGGAAGGTGCGGATCGGCTGAAGGTGCGGGCCAACCGTTCGCGGTCCACGCCGCGTCGGGAACGGCTGCGGAGAAGTTGTCGGGAAGATCTATGGAGGGGCTGTCGGCAACGTCTGCGGAGGCATTGTCGGCAGAGTCTGTGGCGGCGTTTGCTGTTCCTGTGATGGCGCCCGAAGTGCCGGGAACGTCTGTGGTGGCGTTCGCTGTTCCTGTGATGGCGCCGGTGGCGGTGAGGGCGAGCACTGCTGCGCCGGTGATCGTACGGCCGAACTTGTTGCGCAAGAGTCGGTTCCTTCCCCCTGTGATGGGTCCCGGCCGCCTGGTCGCGGATCGGTGCGGCTTCGGGACTCGTGATTTGGAGGATGGAGGGGCGGACACGTGGGTTCCCAGTTGGCCGTGTGTTTCGCGCGGCATCCGAGCCGGAGCACCTGAAAGACCGTCCGCTTGCGGTTTACCGTGTAACTGGTTAGCGATTCTTTGACCAACACGCCACACCTCGGCTTGGCGGTGAAGGTGTTCGGCGTGGTTGTGATGCTGTTCGGCTTCTGGTTGGTCAGCGTGGCTGACTGGGAACCGCAGCACCGCTGATCCCTCTCCTTCACCCACCACGTGCCCCAGCTCTCATCCCGTCTGCCGTCGGCCCACACACCGTGGAGCGGGCGTGGTTCAGGGCGTCAAGGTGGAGCGCGCCACTGTACGAACGACCTTGACGCCCTGGGCCACGGCTGCTCGGCTCTGCCTGGGTCGATGGCAGACGGGATGAGAGCACCCCGCGCACGCCACGACGCGGCCGGCACTCGCGAACGGCGCCCCCTCCATCTCGGAGCTTGAGCGCCCTCGCCGGAGGCATGTTCTGACCGGAGGACTCCGTGTCCAGGTCTCTACTCATGGGCCGTTGCTTGCTGCGGCCCCAGGGGCCGGCCCCGGCGCCGAAGGCGCAGAGGGGTCGGGCCCCAGGGGCCAGCCCGCGCTCGCGCGGGCACTTGAACCAGTAGAGAAAGTTGTAACTCAGTACCTGGCGTGGGGCTTGAAGTCGTACGCGCAGGATGGAAGTTCAAGGCTTCGCCGGTGGGCCAGGGGTAGGAAGAGCGCTGGTCGGGCCGTCCAAGTGATGTGTGTGCCGCCCTGGTTGATCGTGACCGTGCAGGGTTCCGAGCACAGGAGAGCTCTCCTCGTTTCCCTCTCTGACATCGTCGGGTGAGACGCCCCGAAATGATCAGATATTGTGGGCGGGCACGACAGGAGCATCACCCGCATGACCAGCACCAAGCCTTCCGAGCAGGATCCCGCGCCGCGGCCGAAGCGGCGCCGCTTCACCCCCGAGTACAAGCTGCGGATCGTCGCCGAGTACGACGCGGCCCCCACCGGGGACAAGGGCGCCATCCTGCGCCGGGAGCGGCTGTACCACTCCCACATCATCGAGTGGCGCCAGGCCAGGGACGCCGGCGCGCTGGAGAAGCTGACCGACCACCGCACCAGCCCCTCCCGCCCGAAGAAGCACCCTGCAGAGGCCGAGAACGACAAGCTGCGGCGGCGGGTGGAGCGCCTGGAGGAGGAGGTCGCGAAGCGGGACGCCGCGCTGGAGGTGCTGGGAAAAACACACGCGCTCTTGGAAGCACTCTCCAAGAGCGCGGACTGAAGGACGCCCTGGAGCCTCTCCTCCACGAGGCCGTGGAGGACCTGGCCCCGTATCTGGGCATCGTGGCTGCGTGTCGGATCACCGGACGCTCCCGGGCCACCCACCACCGGCGGCTGAACCCTGCCCCGCCCCGGGCGAAGACGCCGCGTCCGGCGCCGGTCAACGCACTGTCGGCCGTCGAGCGGCAGGCGGTGCTGGAGCTGATGAACCGGCCCGAGTACGTGGACCTGCCGCCCGCGCAGATCTACGCACGAGAGCTGGACGAGGGCCGCTACCACTGTTCCGAGCGCACCATGTACCGGATCCTGAAGGAGGCCGGGCAGGACGGTGAACGCCGCCGTCAGGCGACCCATCCGCCCCGCACGGTTCCCGAGCTGGTCGCCAACGGGCCCTCCGAGGTGTGGAGTTGGGACATCACACGCCTGGCAGGTCCGGCGAAGGGGGTCTGGTTCCACGGGTACGTGATCCTCGACATCTACTCCCGCTACGCCGTCGGCCACACCGTCGAGGCGGCCGAATCCGCCGCGCGGGCAGAGGAATTGATCCGTGAGGCGATCGACCGCAACGGCATCGTGCCGCACACCGTGCACGCCGACCGCGGCACCTCGATGACCTCCAGGCAGGTCTCCCAGATGCTCCTCGATCTCGGTGTGACCCGTAGCCACTCCAGGCCCAGGGTCAGCAACGACAACCCGTTCAGCGAGAGCCAGTTCCGCACCACGAAGTACCAGTCGGACTACCCCGAGCGCTTCGATTCCCTCGCCCACGCACGGGAGTGGATGGACGCGTTCATCTCGCACTACAACCACGTCCACCGGCATTCCGGGATCGGCTACCACACCCCCGCCAGCGTCCACTTCGGCACCGCCGAACTCGTCCGCGAGCAACGGGCAGCCACCCTCACAGTCGCGTTCGAGCAGCATCCCGAACGCTTCAACCGCCGGCCGGCGCCGCCGAAGATTCCTCAGCAGGCGTGGATCAACGACCCCGCACGACGGCGCGAACCACAGCAACACAGTTCATAGCCGCATATGCGTTTCATTTGACTTGACAGCTACCGTTTCGATGCGGCCCTCGTACAGCCACTCCCAAGCCTCGTCTGAGGCTCTGGAGTCCAGCGCTGGTGTGATGGTGCGCAGTGCGATCGCTATCCAGCGGTCTGCCTGTCCGGCCGAGTGGGCGTCGAAGGAGCTGTGGAAGGCCGGCTGTTCTGTCTTGGTGAGGTCTTCGGTCCAGCATTCGCACCAGAAGCCGCGGATGTATCCGTTCACGAGGTCGCTCCCGGCGGGTAGGCCACGAGGACGTAGCGCGTGTTCTCGTCGTGCAGGGTGAGTTGGTAGGCCGTGCCCGTTGTCAGGTAGGCGAGGGCTCGTTCGTGTTCGGTCTCGTCCCTCAGCCAGTAGCGGCCCGGCTGGGCGTATGCCATGTCGAGCTGGTCCGTGACGTTCCTCGCGCGCTCGCGAAGCCATCGCAGCGCCAGGCGTGGGCTAGTCGCCTCGTGTGATCCCAGGGGGATAGAGCTGGTTTCGTGCAGCGGGTAGGCCGTGGCCCAGCAGCGGTACCCGCCGCCCTGTCCTTCCGCGGCTAAGTCCTCGGGAGTGGTCGACGTCAGCACGGGTGGCCTCCCGGGCGGGCGCTCGTGAAGAGTTCTGCGGTGACGGTGTGGCCGGCCTGGCTGTCGTGGATCACGATCCGGTGTGCGATCGCGGTGACCATGCCGAGGCCTCGCCCGTGTGTGGCGTTGTGGTCTGCGTGCTCGGCCTTCGGCGCGGTGCCGGTACCGCCGTCGTCCGTGACCGACAGGGCGACCACGTGCGACGAGACCGCGAGAGCCAGATGGAAGCCACAAAGAGAAGCCCACTGGCACGTAGTCGAGCCCTTATGGTGCGGATGTGGTGCGCGCCCCGCCTACAGGTCTAGACAACAAAGAACCCCCGGGTCATCAACCTGGGGGTTTCATATGGAGCGGGTGACGAGAATCGAACTCGCACTCTCAGCTTGGGAAGCTGATGTTCTACCACTAAACTACACCCGCGTAAGACGCCGATTGCCCGGTGTCGAATGCTCGCTCACTCTACCTCATGGCCGGTCCCTGGCGCTGACGCCGAGGGGCCGGTGCGCGTTTCGGGGCGTGGACATGGGTGCGGGGGGCCGGAGTTGGGGCGTACGGTGGAGGAGTGGAAGAGGGTCCGGGCGGGACCGGAGTGCCGCTTGGAGGGCCATCCCTTTCATCCCGTAATGTGGCTTTCGTCGTCAGTCAGACGCGGCTCTTGGGGAAGGGACTCTGAGGACTTGATGGAGCGCACCGTCGTCCGTTGTGCCGAGGGGCACGTGTTCAGCACCGCTTCGTTCCCGATGCAGCAGGCCGAGCGACTCGGCCCCGGTCGATTGGTCCGGTGTCCGCGGTGTGCGCGGCTCCGGAGCGTCGTTCCGGTCACGCTCGAGAAGCGGTAGGACTCAGCAGTAGGACCAGCGGTAGGACCTGGGGCGCGGGGACTGTGCGAAATGCTGACAGTCCCCGCGTATCCTCGGGGCGTGCTTCTCTCAGACAAGGACATCCGGGCCGAGATCGACGCCGGTCGGGTGCGCATCGACCCGTACGACGAATCCATGGTGCAGCCCTCGAGCATCGACGTGCGGCTCGACCGCTACTTCCGGGTGTTCGAGAATCACCGTTATCCACACATCGACCCCTCCGTCGAGCAGGCCGATCTGACTCGGCTCGTCGAGCCCGAGGGGGACGAGCCGTTCATCCTGCACCCCGGGGAGTTCGTGCTCGCCAGCACGTACGAGGTGATCTCGCTTCCCGTGGATCTTGCCTCGCGGCTGGAGGGCAAGAGTTCGCTCGGTCGGCTGGGGCTCGTCACACACTCCACCGCCGGGTTCATCGACCCCGGCTTCTCCGGGCACGTGACCCTGGAGCTGTCCAATCTCGCGACGCTTCCGATCAAGCTCTGGCCGGGCATGAAGATCGGGCAGCTGTGCATGTTCCGGTTGAGCTCGCCGGCCGAGTTCCCGTACGGCAGCGACCGGTACGGCTCCCGCTACCAGGGCCAGCGCGGGCCGACCGCCTCCCGGTCCTTCCTCAACTTCCATCGGACCCAGGTGTGAGCGGGAGCGGGGAGAGCGCGGGCATGAGCGTGTCCGACGCGCGGGAGAACCTCACCTACGAGCGGTTCGGGGTCGCGGTCCGTGAGCTCGCCCAGACCATCGCCGACGACGGGTACCAGCCCGACATAGTGCTCAGCATCGCCCGCGGGGGCGTCTTCGTCGCGGGTGGACTCGCGTACGCCCTCGACTGCAAGAACATCCACCTGGTCAATGTCGAGTTCTACACCGGTGTGGGTACGACGCTCGACATGCCCGTCATGCTCGCTCCCGTCCCGAACGCCATCGACTTCTCCGACAAGAAGATCCTGATCACCGACGACGTCGCCGACACCGGCAAGACGCTCAAACTCGTCCACGACTTCTGCGTCGACACCGTCGCCGAGGTCCGCAGCGCCGTGATCTATGAGAAGCCCCACTCGCTGGTGAAGTGCGAGTACGTGTGGAAGCGGACCGACGACTGGATCAACTTCCCCTGGAGTGTGTTGCCTCCGGTGCATAAGTCGGGAGAGGCGCCCAAGGCGAACAAGGAAGCGCTCTGACCTGCGGTTCCGTAACCTTCTCCGCAGGCTGAACGCGTCAGCCGCTGCCCCTCCCCGAACGGCGACTCGGTCCCGCAGGGGATGGAGAGGGCCCCCGGCGGTGGTTCGGTGCCGGGGGCCCTCTCGTACGTGCTCGACCGTACGCGGCGTACCGCGCGTCCTCGCTAGAACGTGCCCAGCTTGATGATCGACAGGATCGCGATCAGCTGGATCGCCGACGCGGCCAGTGCCTTCGGCCACGGGAGGTCGTGGGACCTGCTGACCATGAGGGTCAGCAGGGCGCCCGCCGCGACCCAGGTCGCCCAGCCGAGGAGCTGCACGAAGGACGCGTCGCCGCCGAAGAACATGGCGACGATCAGGCGCGGGGTGTCCGTGATGGACATGATCAGCATGGAGAGGCCGACCGTGGGCTGCCACGCCCCGTCGCCGCCGAGCTGGCGGGCCAGGGTGTGGGTGACCACGCCCAGGATGAACGTGCTGATGACGATCGCCACGGCCGTCGTCAGGACGATCGGGACGGCGTTGGAGAGGGTGGCGTTTATGGCGTCCTTGCGGGCGCCGTCGAAGCCGAAGACGGCCAGCAGGCCGTAGAGGAACGTCACGATCAGGGCCGGGGCCCACATCGTGTAGTCGCGCATCTGCAGGAAGGTGTGGTTGGGGGCCGTGACGATGCCCCTCAGCAGGTCCTTCCAGTGCAGACGGGGGCCGATCGGCGGGGCCGCCGCCTGGCCGGCGCGGTAGGTCCCGCCCTGGGTGTAGGGGTCCTCGCCGACCGAGAAGGCCTGGGTGTGACCAGGGCTGTTCGCCGCGTACGGGTCGGGGCCCTGCTGCGGGTGACCGTCGCCGAAGTACTCGGGCTCGCCGTGGCCGCCGGCTCCGCCACCGTTCGCCTGGGGCCAGCCCGGCTGTCCGCCGCTGTGCTGCCGCCCGCCGCCGTACTGCTGCCCCCCGTACGGCTGCTGCTGCGAGGGCGCGGGCGGGTAGCCGTACGGCTGCTGGCCTCCCTGGGGAGCCTGCTGTCCGTACGACGGTCGGTGTTGTTGCGGTCGCGCTTGCGGGGCTCGGTCGTCCCGGCCGCGTCCGATCCTGAATCCAGCCACGTAATCGAACGTACCTGGTCCCGCACTGTGACGTGCGGGGTGCGGGCCATCGGAGGGGGGTTTGGGTCCGAGCTGTGACATCCCCTAAGGGGAGGAGCACGGGTGTCCCTTACGGGGCACGGCCCCGGCTGAAGGACCAGTAGTCGTGCGAGGAGCCGGCCGGGTCGGCGATCAGAAGACCTTGAAAGGGGGCCAAGGGTGGTTCGTGAGTTTGATCAATTCCTGAGGTGGGTGTCGCTGGTGGTTCGGGAGTCCATTCCAAGGAACTCGGACGTGGAGAACGTGACCGTCGGCTTCGCCGTCACCAGCGCCTCCTTGCTGCCCGCGTACACCGCGACCGTGTCCTTCGTCTCCCCGTCGTACGTCCGTACGACCAGGTCCGCCCGCCCGTCCCCCGTGAAGTCGGCGACGGCCAGGACCCGGGTGGTGCCCCGGGCCGGTGGCGGCACGGTCACCATCCCCGTCGCGGACAGTCCGGACGTACGACCCCGCAGGATCCGCAACTCCGCTCCGCTGGAGACGAGTTCGCTCACGCCGTCCCCATCGAAGTCCCCGGCGTCCAGCACCGACCCGGGGGTGCTGATGCTGTCGCGTACGGCGGTGGGGAGGTCGTAGCGCAGATACGTTCCGTCCATCGAGACGACCGCCGCGTCGAGCGCGCGGCCCCTGCCGAAGCGGCCGAGGGCGACGTCGATGCCGCTCGGCAGGGCGGTACCGGTGCGGGTGGGGCCGGCCGGGCCGCCGAGGACGAGCGCGGACGTGGCGGGGCCTTCCGCCGTACGGACGAGAAGGTCGTCGTAGCCGTCGCGGTTCACGTCGAGGGCGGGGCCGGTGGGCACGGTGCCGGGTGAGGGGAGGGGCCTGCCCGCCGCGCGCGGGGCGCCCTTCCTGGTGAACGGGCCGCGCAGATAGCTGAGTCGGCCGTCCGAGGCGTGCACGACCAGGTCCTCGGCGCCGTCGCCGTCGAAGTCGCCGCACACGGGCTGGTCGGGCCAGTCATTGCCGGCGCGGGCCCCCTCCGGGATGACCAGCTTGACCGCCTTGCCGGTGAGGCCGGCCGGGGAGCCGAAGAGGATCTGGAGGGGGACGGGGGGCCGGCCCTGGCCGTCGTACGGCGGGTCCGTCGACACGACGAGATCGGTGAAGCCGTCCCTGTCCAGGTCGCAGCTCGCCTCCGTGTCGAAGACGGCGGGCGGCTGGCCCTTCGTACGGGCCGCTTGGCGCGCCGGGTTGAGCAACTGCCGTGCGCCGGGCGCGAGTCCATGTGCGGCTCCGGTTCCGTAGACGATCCCGATGCCCGCGTCGTCGCCGTGGGCGTCGTCGGGGTCCTTGACCAGGTCGTTGAGGACCAGGTCGCGACGGCCGTCGCCGTTGAAGTCGTCGGCGGACTTGCCGCCCTTGCCGCGGGGGACGGGGAGTTGGGCGGGAGCCTTGGCGACGGTCACGGGTTCATGTCGCGCGGAACCGGTGTTCCCGGTGCCGGCGCATCCCCCGAGCAGCAGTACGCAGCTGACCGCCGCGGCCCGTACACCGGCTTTTCGCTCGCCCACCGTTCACCTCATCCGCCCCATGGACAACAACCTCGCCATGATGCGCCGGATTCGACGGGAGCGGAATTGGAGCGACACCGGAGTGGCACCGGAGCCGCATCGGAGCGGTGTCGGGGCGGTGTCGCCACCTCGGAAAGGGCTGTGTGTCAGCGATGAATTTTACAGAATTGTTGACAATATCGAGCGGCTCAATTTACGTTCGCAAGGACCGGACAAACGGGGGCGGCACCCGGCGTGAAGAGTGGCCCGCGAGCCCCTGACCAGCCGTTTTGGCCGCCTTATGGCCGCCGTGAACAGGGAGAAGGCATTCTGTGAAGCACAGGGCAGTGAAGCGCAGGACCGTCGTCATGGGTATCGGCGCGACCGCCGGAGCCGCCGCAGCCGGTGGTTTCGCCTTGAGCGCGAACGCGTCGAGCACGGGCGCGAAGTCCTCGGGTGCGTCGGATTCCCTGGTCTTCGACAAGGACGCCTACGCCGAGCTGACGACGACCATCGCGGACGCCGACGGCACCGATCACACGGTGGTGTACCACTTCTGGAAGGCCATCACCTACGTCGCGAGTCCGGTGGACGCGAAGTACCAGAGCCTGAACGTCAGTGTCCCCGTCAAGATCGACGGCAAGGCCGTGGACGCGACGAACGCTCCGATCGTCTTCGCCAACGCGGTGGGCGGCTACATGCCGTCGTCCGTGGCGGACGCCACCGGCGTGGGCGGCGCCGAGATGACCGGCGGCATGCCCACGGGCGGCGCCGGCGGCGGTGCCTCTCCCAGCGCGTCCGCCGGCCCCTCGGCCTCCAGCAGCGCCGGCACGGGCGAGGTGCAGTCCGGCGGCAACGCGATGGTGAACGCCCAGGGCGGGATGGTCAACCTCGGGAAGCTGGGCCTGGCGGCGGGTTACGTCGTCGTGGAGCCCGGCGCGCGCGGCCGGACCCTCACCGACTCCGCCGGCACGTACTACGGCACCGCCCCGGCCGCCATCGTCGACCTGAAGGCCGCGGTCCGCTACGTCCGCGCCAACAAGGGAGTCATCCCGGGCAACACCGACCGGATCGTCTCCACCGGTACGAGCGCGGGCGGCGCCCTGTCCTCCCTGCTCGGCGCGTCCGGCGACAGCCCGATCTACGACAAGTACCTCAAGGAGCTGGGCGCCGCCGACGCGTCCGACGCGATCTTCGCCACCGGCGCCTGGTGCCCCATCACGGACCTCGAGCACGCCGACGGCGCGTACGAGTTCAACTGGGGCACCAACGTCACGGCGAGCACCGGCAAGGTCGTCGACCAGACGGTGTCGAAGGCGCTGCGGGCCCAGTTCGCGGAGTACCAGGCATCCCTGAGGCTGCGGGGTCTGAACGGCTTCGGCCCGCTCACGGCCCGCAACTACGACGACTACCTGGTGCAGACCTACCTCCAGCCGTCCGCCACGAAGTACCTGGCGGCGCTGTCGGAGGCCGACCGTGCGACGTACCTGGCCGCGAACACGTTCATCACGTGGTCCGGCGGCAGGGCGACCTTCACCTGGGCCGACTTCCTCACCCACGTCGGCGCGCGGAAGAAGACGACACCGGCCTTCGACGCGTTCGACCTGTCCGCGGGCGAGAACAACGAGTTCGGCGCCGGCACCACCGAGGCGCGGCACTTCACGGCGTACGGCGCGAAGAACGACACCACCGGCCTCAGCACCAAGCGGGTCGCGAGCGACATCCCCGAGAAGCTCGACCTGATGAACCCGATGCACCACATCGGGGAGGAGAACCCCGGCCGGTCGAGGCACTGGTGGATCCGCCTCGGTACGAAGGACTCCGACACCTCGCTGACGGTGTCCGCCAACCTCGCCGCGGCGCTGGACGACCTGGGTGACGACGTCGATCACCTCTACTACTGGGACGAGGGCCACGGCTCGAACGTCGACCCGGGTGACTTCCTCACGTGGATCGCGAAGGTGACGGGCGACTCGAAGCGGCGGCGCTCCGCGAAGTAGCACCGTCCCACCACGACGCCGAGCCCGCACGCCATCGGGCTCGGCGTCGCGCCGTCCGAAGGGATCCTCGCCCCCGCCGCCGCCCCTACCCGCCCCCAAGCACTCGGGGGCGGGGAAACGCCGGACGCCGGTGGGCGAGAAGCTCGGCCCACCGGCGTCCGGATGATCACGTCGGTTACTTCACCGGCTCGGGCTCCGGCTCACTCTCCGCCTCCGCCGCCCCCGCCGGGTCGACCGGCGTCTTGACGGAGTCGAGAAGGAGCTGGGCCACGTCCACGACCTGGACGGACTCCTTGGCCTGGCCGTCGTTCTTCTTGCCGTTGACCGAGTCGGTCAGCATCACGAGGCAGAACGGGCAGGCTGTGGACACGATGTCCGGGTTCAGCGAAAGAGCCTCGTCGACGCGCTCGTTGTTGATGCGCTTGCCGATCCGCTCCTCCATCCACATCCGCGCACCACCGGCACCGCAGCAGAAGCCGCGTTCCTTGTGGCGGTGCATCTCCTGCTGACGCAGGCCCGGGACGGCCGACATGATCTCGCGCGGCGGCGTGTAGATCTTGTTGTGGCGGCCCAGGTAGCAGGGGTCGTGGTAGGTGATGAGGCCGTCCACCGGGGTGACCGGCAGCAGCTTGCCCTCGTCGATGAGGTGCTGGAGCAGCTGGGTGTGGTGGATGACCTCGTAGTCGCCGCCGAGCTGCGGGTACTCGTTGCCGATGGTGTTGAGGCAGTGCGGGCAGGTCGCGACGATCTTCTTCGCCGACTTCGGCTTCTTCGTCGACTCGTCCTCGTCATCCTCGCCGAAGGCCATGTTCAGCGCGGCGACGTTCTCCATGCCGAGTTCCTGGAACAGGGGCTCGTTGCCGAGACGACGCGCGGAGTCACCGGTGCACTTCTCGTCGCCGCCCATGATGGCGAACTTGACGCCCGCCATGTGCAGGAGCTCCGCGAAGGCCTTCGTGGTCTTCTTGGCGCGGTCCTCCAGGGCGCCGGCGCAGCCGACCCAGTACAGGTACTCGACCTCGGACAGGTCCTCGATGTCGCGTCCGACGACCGGGATCTCGAAGTCGACTTCCTTCGTCCACTCGAGGCGCTGCTTCTTGGCCAGACCCCAGGGGTTGCCCTTCTTCTCCAGGTTCTTGAGCATCGTGCCCGCCTCGGACGGGAACGCGCTCTCGATCATCACCTGGTAGCGGCGCATGTCGACGATGTGGTCGATGTGCTCGATGTCGACCGGGCACTGCTCGACGCACGCGCCGCACGTGGTGCAGGACCACAGCACGTCGGGGTCGATGACGCCGTTCTCCTCGAACGTGCCGATCAGGGGGCGCTCGGCCTCGGCGAGCGCCGCGGCGGGCACGTCGGCCAGCTGCTCCGCCGACGCCTTCTCCTCGCCCTCCATGGTCTTGCCGCCGCCCGCGAGCAGGTAGGGCGCCTTGGCGTGCGCGTGGTCGCGCAGCGACATGATGAGGAGCTTGGGGGAGAGCGGCTTGCCCGTGTTCCAGGCGGGGCACTGCGACTGGCAGCGGCCGCACTCGGTGCACGTGGAGAAGTCCAGCAGGCCCTTCCAGGAGAACTGCTCGACCTGGCTGACACCGAAGACGTCGTCCTCGCCCGGGTCGGTGAAGTCGATGGCCTTGCCGTCACTCGTCATCGGCAGCAGCGCGCCGAGGGCGGTCTCGCCCTTCGCGTTCCGCTTGAACCAGATGTTCGGGAAGGCGAGGAAGCGGTGCCAGGCGACGCCCATGTCCGTCTTGAGGGAGACCGTGATCATCCAGATGAAGGACGTCCCGATCTTGATCATCGCGGTGAGGTAGATCAGGTTCTGGAGCGTGCCGACGCTCGTCTCCTTGAAGGCGGCGACGATCGGGTACGAGGCGAAGTACGCGGCCTCGTAGCCGTGCACGTCGGCGAGGGCGCCCTCCAGGCCGCGCAGGGTCATGATCGCGAGGCCGATGATGAGGATGACCGACTCGACGAAGTAGGCCTGGCCGACGTTGGACCCGGCGAAGCGGGACTTGCGGCCCGGCCGGTCGGGCCGGGACAGCTGGCGGATCACGATGAGCGTGAGGATGCCGAGGGTCGTCATCAGGCCGATGAACTCGACGAAGATCTCGTACGGCAGCCAGTGCCCGATGATGGGCAGCGCCCAGTCGGCCTGGAAGAGCTGCCCGAAGGCGTTCACCAGCGTGGCGACGAGGGAGAAGAAGCCGACCGCCACGAACCAGTGCGCGACGCCGACCACCCCCCACCGGTTCATCCGGGTGTGGCCGAGGAACTCCCGGACCACCGTGACGGTGCGCGCGGTCCAGTCGTCCGTGCGGGTGCCCGCGGGGACGTCCTGGCCGAGCCGTACGAACCGGTAGATCTGCGCGATGGCGCGGGAGAACAGCGCCACGCCGACCACGGCGAGTACCAGCGACACAATGATCGCGGCGAGTTGCATTCGGGGGCTCCTCGGGCCTGCGAGGGAGGGAGCTGAAGGCCGACCTTCAGCCGATTACTAAGCGGTAACTTATGCAGTCCGTCTGAGACTACCCATATCTTCCGCCGCACTGTAGCCAGCGGTGCGGTGATCTGCGTCGCTGAGGTCCACCTGAGTCGCCGAAGTCACCGACCGGCAGTTGCGCACGTCACCGGCCGACAGCTGCCGGTCTCCGGCCGACACGTAAACCCGATCGTGCTATATGCAGCATATTTACGACATTTAACACTAAATTGGCGGCGTGCTGTACGGAATCGCCGCCGCCACCTCCGCCCTGCTCCTCGCCGCCCTCCTCGCCGCCCTGCTGCGGCTCCTCGCCCTGCGCCTCGGCGTGGTCGAACGCCGGAGGGCACGCGCGGTGCCGCTGCTCGGCGGGGTCGCGGTGGTGGCGGTCACGGCGTTCGTCGCCGGGGTCGGCGATTGGACGGACGTGGCGCCGCTGGGGTCGGCGGCCGGACGGCTGCTGGCCGCCGGGATCGGGGTCGGCGTCCTCGGACTCGTCGCGGACCTGTGGCCCCCGCCGGCCCTTGTGCGGGTTCCGCTCCAGGCGGCCGTCGTGACCGGCGCCGCCGCGCTGACCGTGCCGTACGACGAACTCGGCCCGGTGGTCGGGGTGGTGGCCGTCGGCTGGATCGCCCTCGCCACCCATGCCTTCACCTCGCTCGATCACGCCGACGGAGTGATGGGGACGGTCGCGGTGGTGACCGCCTTCGCGCTGAGCGGCTGCGCGGCCGCCGAGGTCATGGACGGGCTCGCGGCGCTGCTGAGCGTGCTGGCCGCCGCGCTGACCGGGTTCCTGATGCACAACTGGCCCCCGGCCCGGATCGTGCCGGGGCGCTGCGGCGCGCTGTTCGTCGGGTTCGTGCTGACCTCGGCGGCGGTACTGGTCCACGCCGGGCGGGCGGCCGGGTCGAGCGTGGGCGCCGGGTTCGCGCTGACGGCCGTGGCGACCGCCGACGCCGTACTGGTGCTGGTGTCGCGGCGGCGGGCCGGGCGTCCGCTGCTGCGGGGCGCCCCCGATCATCTCGTCCACCGGCTGCGACGCCTCGGTGTCACGCCCCAGGGCGCCGCGGTCGTCGTGGGGGTCACCGGCTTCGCGGGTGCACTCGTCGGGATGCTGATCGACATGGGATGGGTGAGCGCGACGGCGGCGTTGTGGGTGGCGGGCGGCGTCGGTGTCGCCGTGCTCGCGCTGCTTCGGATCCCCACTTACGGGGGACGGCATGTCCCCGCGTACGGGAGTCGGTTGACCGTGAAGCCGCAGGTCGGAGCACGTGTACAAGCACACCTGCGTGTAAGCAAGAGATAAGACTTGAGCCCCCGTGACTCATGTCTGTTGACCCAGCAATGAGTGTGGTGCACACTTGAGTCCGTTCCACTCAAGTCATTGCTGGAGGAATTGAAATGGCACGTGCGGTCGGCATCGACCTGGGCACGACTAACTCCGTCGTCAGCGTTCTTGAAGGCGGCGAGCCCACCGTCATCACCAACGCAGAGGGCGCCAGGACCACGCCGTCCGTCGTCGCCTTCGCCAAGAACGGCGAGGTGCTCGTCGGCGAGGTCGCCAAGCGCCAGGCGGTCACGAACGTGGACCGGACCATCCGCTCCGTGAAGCGTCACATGGGCACGGACTGGAAGATCGAGCTCGACGGGAAGAACTTCAACCCGCAGCAGATGAGCGCCTTCATCCTGCAGAAGCTGAAGCGCGACGCCGAGGCCTACCTGGGCGAGAAGGTCACGGACGCGGTCATCACCGTCCCGGCCTACTTCAACGACTCCGAGCGCCAGGCGACGAAGGAGGCCGGCGAGATCGCGGGCCTGAACGTCCTGCGCATCGTGAACGAGCCCACGGCCGCCGCCCTCGCGTACGGCCTGGACAAGGACGACCAGACGATCCTCGTCTTCGACCTCGGTGGCGGCACCTTCGACGTGTCCCTCCTGGAGATCGGTGACGGCGTCGTCGAGGTGAAGGCCACCAACGGCGACAACCACCTCGGTGGTGACGACTGGGACCAGCGTGTCGTCGACTACCTGGTGCAGCAGTTCCGCTCCGGTCACGGCGTGGACCTCGCCAAGGACAAGATGGCGCTCCAGCGTCTGCGCGAAGCCGCCGAGAAGGCGAAGATCGAGCTGTCCTCGTCCACCGAGACCTCGATCAACCTGCCCTACATCACGGCCTCCGCCGAGGGCCCGCTGCACCTGGACGAGAAGCTCACGCGCGCCCAGTTCCAGCAGCTCACCGCGGACCTTCTGGAGCGCTGCAAGACGCCGTTCCACAACGTCATCAAGGACGCGGGCATCAACCTCTCCGAGATCGACCACGTCGTTCTCGTCGGTGGCTCGACCCGCATGCCCGCCGTCGCCGAGCTCGTCAAGGAGCTGACCGGCGGTCAGGACGCCAACAAGGGTGTCAACCCGGACGAGGTCGTCGCCATCGGCGCCGCCCTGCAGGCCGGTGTCCTCAAGGGTGAGGTCAAGGACGTCCTGCTCCTCGACGTCACCCCGCTGTCCCTCGGCATCGAGACCAAGGGCGGCATCATGACGAAGCTCATCGAGCGGAACACGACGATCCCGACCAAGCGGTCCGAGATCTTCACCACCGCCGAGGACAACCAGCCGTCCGTCCAGATCCAGGTCTACCAGGGCGAGCGCGAGATCGCGGCGTACAACAAGAAGCTCGGGATGTTCGAGCTGACCGGTCTGCCGCCGGCCCCGCGCGGTGTCCCGCAGATCGAGGTCGCCTTCGACATCGACGCCAACGGCATCATGCACGTGACCGCGAAGGACCTGGGCACGGGCAAGGAGCAGAAGATGACCGTCACCGGTGGCTCCTCGCTGCCGAAGGACGAGGTCGACCGGATGCGCCAGGAGGCCGAGCAGTACGCGGACGAGGACCACAAGCGCCGCGAGGCCGCCGAGACCCGCAACCAGGGCGAGCAGCTCGTCTACCAGACCGAGAAGTTCCTCAAGGACAACGAGGACAAGGTCCCGGGTGACGTCAAGACCGAGGTCGAGGCGTCCATCGCCGAGCTGAAGGAAAAGCTCAAGGGCGAGGACACCGCCGAGATCCGCACGGCCACGGAGAAGGTCGCCGCGGTCTCGCAGAAGCTCGGCCAGGCCATGTACGCCGACGCCCAGGCCGCGCAGGCCGCCGGTGGCGCCGATGGTGCCCCCGGTGCCGAGCAGGCCAAGGCCGATGACGACGTCGTCGACGCCGAGATCGTCGACGAGGAGCGCAAGGACGGTGCCGCGTGACGGAGGAGACCCCGGGCTTCGACGAGAAGCCTGACGTCCCCTCCGGCGCCACCCCTGACGACGCCGAGCCGCAGGCCGCCACCCCCTCCACGGAGGAGGCGGCGGCCCCGGCCGGGGACGCATCAGCAGCACAGATGGCCGGTCTGACCGCACAGCTGGACCAGGTCCGTACGGCGCTCGGCGAGCGCACGATGGACCTCCAGCGGCTCCAGGCCGAGTACCAGAACTACCGCCGCCGGGTCGAGCGCGACCGGATCGCGGTCAAGGAGATCGCCATCGCGAACCTCCTGACCGAGCTCCTGCCCGTGCTCGACAACATCGCCCGCGCGCGGGACCACGGCGAACTGGTCGGCGGCTTCAAGTCGGTGGCCGAGTCGCTGGAGACCGTCGCGGCGAAGATGGGCCTCCAGCAGTTCGGCAAGGAGGGCGAGCCCTTCGACCCGATGATCCACGAGGCCCTGATGCACTCGTACGCGCCGGACGTCACGGAGACGACGTGCGTGGCGATTCTGCAGCCGGGGTATCGCATCGGCGAGCGCACCATCCGCCCCGCGCGGGTGGCGGTCGCCGAACCCCAGCCGGGGGCGCAGACCGGCAAGGCGGACTCCCAGGATTCCGCCGAGGCGGCCGACGACAAGGAGAGCGGTGGCCCGGACGAGGGCTGACGTTGAACGCATGAGAGAGGAGGGGCGTCGAGGATGAGCACCAAGGACTTCATCGAGAAGGACTTCTACAAGGTCCTCGGCGTCCCCAAGGACGCCACCGAGGCTGAGATCAAGAAGGCGTACCGGAAGCTCGCCCGCGAGTTCCACCCGGACGCCAACAAGGGCAACGCCAAGGCCGAGGAGCGCTTCAAGGAGATCTCCGAGGCGAACGACGTGCTCGGAGACCCCAAGAAGCGCAAGGAGTATGACGAGGCACGCGCCCTCTTCGGCAACGGCGGCTTCCGTCCGGGTCCCGGCGCGGGCGGCGGCAACTTCAACTTCGACCTGGGCGACCTCTTCGGAGGCGGCGCCCAGGGCGGAGCAGGCGGTGCCGGTGGCTTCGGCGGCGGCATCGGTGACGTCTTCGGGGGCCTGTTCAACCGCGGCGGCGCGGGCACGGGTACGCGGACCCAGCCCCGGCGCGGCCAGGACATCGACACCGAGGTGACGCTCAGCTTCACCGAGGCGGTGGACGGCGCGACGGTCCCGCTGCGGATGACGTCCCAGGCGCCCTGCAAGGCCTGTTCGGGCACCGGCGACGCGAACGGCACACCGCGCGTGTGCCCGACGTGCGTCGGCACCGGCCAGGTCGCGCGCGGCTCCGGCGGCGGCTTCTCGCTCACGGACCCCTGCCCGGACTGCAAGGGCCGCGGTCTCATCGCGGAGAACCCCTGCGAGATCTGCCACGGCAGCGGCCGTGCCAAGTCCTCGCGCACGATGCAGGTCCGCATCCCGGCGGGAGTGAGCGACAGCCAGCGCATCCGCCTCCGCGGCAAGGGCGCACCCGGCGAACGGGGCGGCCCGGCAGGCGACCTGTACGTCACGGTCCACGTGGACGCCCACCCGGTCTTCGGCCGCAAGGGCGACAACCTCACCGTCACCGTGCCCGTCACCTTCGCGGAGGCGGCACTCGGCGGCGAGGTGCGCGTACCGACCCTGGGCGGCCCCCCGGTCACCCTGAAACTGCCCCCGGGCACGCCCAACGGCCGTACGATGCGGGCCCGCGGCAAGGGTGCCGTCCGCAAGGACGGTACGCGCGGCGACCTCCTGGTCACCGTCGAGGTCGCGGTCCCCACGGACGTGTCGGGCAAGGCTCGCGACGCCCTGGAGGCGTATCGCGAGGCAACCGCGGGCGAGGACCCACGGGCGGAGCTGTTCCAGGCCGCGAAGGGAGCATGAGCAGATGGACGGCCGTCGTCGAAACCCCTATGAACTGACCGAGGAGACCCCGGTCTACGTCATCTCGGTGGCGGCCCAGCTCTCCGGCCTGCACCCGCAGACCCTGCGTCAGTACGACCGCCTCGGCCTGGTCTCCCCGGACCGCACCGCCGGCCGGGGCCGGCGCTACTCGGCCCGCGACATCGAACTGCTCCGCACGGTGCAGGCGCTGTCCCAGGACGAGGGCATCAACCTGGCCGGCATCAAGCGCATCATCGAGCTGGAGAACCAGGTGGCCGCCCTCCAGTCCCGCGTCGCGGAACTGGAATCGGCCCTGGACGGCGCCGCTGCCGCGATGCAGCAGCGCGAGGCCGCGGTGCACGCCTCGTACCGCCGCGACCTGGTCCCGTACCAGGAGGTCCAACAGACGAGCGCGCTGGTGGTCTGGCGGCCGAAAAGGCAGTCGGACTAGCTCCCACGTACCGAAGGGGGTGGAGAGGTCGTCGACCTCTCCACCCCCTTCGGCGTTCCTCGGCTCACCGCGCCGGTTCGGTGACCGTCCAGTCGCCGGTGGGGTGAGGTCGAGTCCGTTTTCTTCGGTGTGTCAGAGAAGGTGGTGTTCACGTAGAACTGCCGCTTGTACACCGGTGATGCGCAGCTGCTCGCGGCGGAGGCCGGCGCCCCCGAGACGGCGAGCAGGCCCCCGGTGGTGGCGATCGTCGGCGTCGCGGCGAGCGCCGGTCCGCTCCGCCCAACTGGTCTCATGCTTCCCCTGTTTCGTGCTGCGACGTGTGCGGCCACCTTCGAGACTCGCGGACTGGGGGAGGGTTGTATGCCGCCAGGGAGCGAGTGACGCAAGTCAATCAGAGGGGTTCTGTGGAAGTGGCGGCGCACCCCCTTCCCATCGTGTTCACTTGGGGAACACAGAATGCTGTTGCCATCTCGTTAAGTGGTTACTCCTTGACGCTGAGGTGATCGCCGCGTTGGCTTTCAGCCACCTGGGTCGCAAAGCAGCTACCTCGCCCGGAAGGCACCTGATGTGAACACTCGTAACACCCGGCTTCGTCGTACCGCCATAGCCCTGGCCTGCTCCGCGATGACCGTCTCCCTTGCCGCCTGCGGTGTCGTGGACGGGATCGGCGGCAGCAGCACCAAGGCGAGCCCGACCAAGGGTGACGACATCACGGTTGGCCTGCTCCTCCCGGAGAAGGCCAACACCCGTTACGAGAAGTTCGACTACCCGATCATCGAGCAGCAGGTCGCCAAGCTCACCAACAACAAGGGCAAGGTCGACTACGCCAACGCGGCTCAGGACGCCACCAAGCAGAGCCAGCAGTTCCAGCAGATGGTGGCCGACAAGGTCGACGTGATCCTCGTCGACGCGGTGGACTCCAAGGCCATCGCGAGCGACGTGCAGAAGGCCAAGGACGCGGGCATCCCCGTCATCGCCTACGACCGTCTGGCGCAGGGCCCGATCGACGCGTACATCTCCTTCGACAACGAGCTCGTCGGCCAGGTGCAGGGCAAGGCGCTCCTGGAGGCGCTGGGCACCGACGCCTCCTCGAAGAAGATCGTCATGATGAACGGCTCGCCCACCGACCCGAACGCGGCGCAGTTCAAGTCGGGCGCCCTGGGTGAGCTCAACGGCAAGGTCGTCATCTCCAAGACGTACGACACCAAGGACTGGGACCCGGCCGTCGGCAAGGCCAACATGGAGAAGGCCATCTCGGCCATCGGCCTCAGCAACATCGCCGGTGTCTACTCCGCCAACGACGGCCTCGCGGGCGCCGTCATCGACGCCATGAAGACCATGGGCGTCAGCAAGGTGCCGCCGGTCACCGGTCAGGACGCCGAGCTGGACGCGGTGCAGCGGATCGTCCGGGGCGAGCAGTACATGAGCGTCTACAAGTCCTACCCCGACGAGGCCTCCGCGGCCGCCGAGATGGCTGTGGCGAAGGTCCAGGGGCGGGGCATCGAGTTCGACGCGCTCACCCGCGACAAGGTCGACAGCCCCACGAACAAGAAGATCCCCTCCCAGCTGATGCCCGTGGTCGCCCTGACCAAGGCCAACATCAAGGAGACGGTGATCCAGGACGGCATCTACACCGTCAAGCAGATCTGCACCTCCTCGACCAAGGCGGACTGCACGGCGATCGGCCTCAAGTAGTCGTGGACTGACGAACTTCCCTGACGAACGCGCGGGAGCCCTGGACAAGGGGCTCCCGCGCGTTCGTCGGATCAGGGGTCAGCGCCCCATCGACTGCCAGACTGCCTGGCGGCGCGTCGCCGTTGTCACTGGAGCGGCTGCGCCGCTCAGGGCCTAGAGCGCGGACAGCAGGACGGAGAGCGTGCGTACGACGGGCCCGTCGCGCGCGGTCATCCGCTTCGGGGCGCCAGGGTCGTAGGTCACCTCGATCCGCTCCGGATCGGTCGCCACGAGCCGGCCGCTTCCCCTGAACGTCCACTCCCCGGCGGCCGCGGCGAGGGCCGTCCCCAGCGCGAACAGCGCGCCGAACGCCCATTGCACCTTCCGATCGCGGGATGTCGTCCAGCGGTCCTTCCGTTCCGTCCGCGGCGGCACGGGCACGGTGGTCACCAACGTCGCCCCGTCCGCACGCGGTTCGACGGCGTCGTGTTCGACAGTCCTGACCCTCACGTCCCGGCTGAACCAATCCGGGCCCGCCGGTGTCTCAGAGGGCGACCGTGTTTGTCGTACTGGATGTGCTCGTCGTGCTGGAGGCGCCCGTGGCCATGATCGGCCTGTTCTGGATCACCAAGGAGAGCGTGTACGTGGGCGCCGAGCCCGAGGGGTACGGGCGCGGGGTGCGGCTCACCCCCGAGGGGCTTCAGGCCGTGGGCACGGGCCAGGAGGGGTTCTGGTCCTGGGCCGACGTCCGTGAGGTCACCGTTCACGACGTGCAGGTGCGCTCCAGTACCCGGTGGCTGGTGAACAACGTGATGGACACGGTCCTCGACATGGCGACGGGCGGCGGTGAGGCACCGCCCGCGTTCGAACTCCACGTACGGACGGACGAGGAGAAGGCCGAGCTGACGGTGTACACCGCGGCCGTCGGGGGCTACGTCCAGTCCGAGTACGAGCTGTCGGTGGCGCTGCTGAACCGGTTCGTGGACGGTACGGCGGACGTGGCGCGGCTGCTGGAGTGGGGAAGTGTCGAGGGCGACGGCGTGACGCCCTGGCGGGCGGCACGCGAGGCCCTGCTCACGAGTTGGGCCTCGGCCTGAGATGTTCGAGGAGTGCGGCGAGCCCCTCCGGGGTGGTGGCGAGTACGGTGCCGGGTTCGTCGCTTTCCCGGAGGCGGATCGTTCCGTCCTCACCGCATCGGGGGACCCGGAGCCGGTTCCCCTGGTCGGCCCTGTCGCCGTACCTACCGTGATCGCGTTGCTTGTGCCCCATGGACGCCGAGCCCACACTTGAGGAGGTGATGCCGCCATGACCGCTCTTGCGCACGAGAGGCCCGAGACCATGTCTGAGGTCAGGACCGAGTCCGAGAACGATTCCGACTTCGACGAGGTCCTGTGGCAGGCATGGAAGGCCATGGAACTCCCCGAGGGCTACCGCGCTGAGATCATCGAGGGAGCCATCGAGGTGTCGCCCACCGCCCGCCGTTCGCACGGCCTGATCACCAATCGTGTGCGTAGGGCCCTGGACAAGTTCTTGGACGGTGGCGAATACGCGTGCCATCAGGGCGTGAACGTGATCCACAGGCGCAAGGCGTGGATCCCCGACGCCTTCGTCGCACCGGAGGACACGCAACCCTGGGGTGATGAGGACGACCTCGGTGTCAGGGCCGAGGCCGTCTACCCCATCGTGGAAGTCGTTTCCCCTGGTAAGCGCAACCAGGACCGAGACCGGGTCCGCAAGCTTCGCGAATACGCTCGCGCCGGCATTCCGACCTATGTCGGCATCGATGACTACGACGCTCAGGGATCGGTCACTCTGTGCACCGGCCCGCGTCCCGACAAGGCGGACTGGGAAGACATCCACCGCGTCTACTACGGCACCGACGTCACCATCCCCGAAGGCCCCGCCAAGGGGTTCGTGATCGGGGAGACGATCACCGGGCCCAAGCGGAGCTGAGCCCGCGCCCGACCCCCCGGGGATACCTCCCCCTCACGCCACCCGCGTGAACTCCACCGTCACCTCCGGTGGGCCCCCGGCCACGCCCCGGTAGATCCCCTTGTGCGGGGTGACGTCGTCGTAGTCGCGACCGCGGCCGACCACGACGTGGGACTCGTCGGCCCGGGTGCTGTTGGTGGGGTCGTAGCCGGTCCAGTCGCCGGCCCAGTACTCGATCCAGGCGTGGCTCTGGCCGGCGACGGGGCGGTGGAGTTCGGCATCGCGTTCGGGGTGGAGGTAGCCCGAGACATAGCGGGTGGGCAGGCCCAGGCCGCGCAGGAGGGCCGCCGTCAGGTGGGTGATGTCCTGGCAGACGCCCGCGCCCTGCGCCCAGGCCTCCATGGCGCCGGTGTTCACGCCGGTGGCGCCGGGGAGGTACGAGACCTGGTCGGTGACCATGGCCGAGACCGCGACCGCCGTCTCGTGGGGATCCAGGCCCGTCGACGCCGACCTCGCCCGCTCCACCAACTCCCGCGTCACCGTCGTACGGCCGGTCGGGGACGTGTACTCCAGGAGGCGGGAGTTCGCCGTCGTCCTGGCGACCTCCGCCCAGGTCGGCGCGGGGGCCTGCGGGCCCGGTGGGGCCGTTTCCACCAGGCTCGACGCCGTGATGGTCAGGTCCTCATGCGGTTCCATCAGGTCGAAGCCCGTGACCTGGGTGCCCCAGTAGTCCCAGTACGACCAGGTGGGCGTGGTCGGGTTGACCGTGACCCTGGCGTCCAGGGTCGTCTGGCCGGGGAGCGTCAGGGGGGTCATGCGGACCTCGTTGTGGGAGGAGACCGCGGCCTGCGCGTACGAGACGCGGGTGGTGTGCCGGATCCGCAGCCGGCGTGTCACGGGAGTGCTCATCGCGCTCACGCTCCTTCCTGGGCCCACTCGACGGGCCCCTGGTACGGGAAGAACCTCTCCGCCACCGCCTCCGCCGAGGCCGTGCACGCTTGTTGCAGGTCGCGGAGGAGCAAGGGGAGCTGTTCCTCCAGGGCCGCCAGGTCCAGGTATTCCAGGCGGGTTCTCATACGGCCTATCGGGCGGCGGGCCGGGTCCTGACGGGGACGGCCGAGGGCGGCGAGGCACTCCTCGGCGGTGGTGAGCGCGTGCAGGGCCGACCGGGGGAAGTCCCGGTCGAGGAGAAGGAATTCGGCCACTCTCGGGGTGTCACCGAAACCGCCGTACACCCGGGCATACGCCTCGTCCGCGCCGCTCGCGCTCAGCAGTGTCGGCCAGTCGGGGGCGTGGGCGGCGTCCAGCACGCGGACGGAGAGGAGCCGTACGGTCATGTCCACCCGCTCCAGGCTCCGGCCCAGCACCACGAAACGCCAGCTGTCGTCGCGGCTCATCGTGGAGTCCGCGAGACCGAAGAAGAGCGCGGCCCGGCGGCGTACCAGCTCCAGGTACGCGTACGGGCCCGTACGGCGGGCCGCGAGGCGCTGGTCGGCCAGCGCGTGCCAGGTGGAGTTGAGGCACTCCCACATCTCGGAGGAGACGGCCTCGCGGGCGCTGCGGGCGTTGAGGCGGGCGGCTCCGAGCGCGCCCTCGATGGAGCAGGTGGAGCGGGCGTCGAAGGCGAGCTGGTCCAGGACCTGCTGCATGTCGACGCGTTCGGAGCCCGCGTCGACACCGAGGATGGCGTACAGGGAGCGGCAGGCCACGTCCTCGTCGCGCCAGGGATCCTCCAGGAGGCGGTGGAGGTAGGCGTCGAGGATGCGGCCGGTGGCGTCCGCCCGCTCGACGTAACGGCCCGTCCAGGTCAGGGCCTCGGCTATGCGGGAGAGGATCACGTCGTTCACTGCTGCTGTGCCCCTTCCTGTACGACGCCACGGGCGCCGTCGGGTCCGAGCTGGCGCGGGACCACGTCCAACGCCGTGCCGCGGCCGTCGGGGTCCTCGGCGATCGGGGTCCCCTCTGTTCGAGCGAAGTCGAGAACTCGGGGGAGCTCGGCGGGGCCCTCCGCCAGCACCCAGGTGTCCTTGGAGCCGCCGCCCTGGCTGGAGTTGACGATGAGGTTGCCCTCCTGGAGGGCGACCCTGGTGAGGCCGCCGGGCAGTACCCAGACGTCCGTGCCGTCGTTGACGGCGAACGGGCGCAGGTCGATGTGGCGGGGCGCCATCCGGTCGCCCGCGAGGGTGGGCGAGGTGGAGAGCGCCACGGGCCGCTGCGCGATCCAGCCACGCGGGTCGGCGGCGACGGCCGCCCGGGTGCGCTCCAGGGTGTCCCGGTCGGCCTTGGGTCCGATGACGATGCCCTGGCCGCCCGCCCCGTCCACCGGCTTGATCACCAGCTGGTCGATCTGGTCGAGGACGGCGTCCAACTGGCCCGGTTCGTCCGGACGGTAGGACTCGACGTTCGGGAGAACGGGCTCCTCGCCGAGGTAGTACCGGATCAGATCGGGTACGTACGTGTAGAGGAGTTTGTCGTCGGCGATGCCGTTGCCCACGGCGTTGGCGAGCGTGACGGTGCCCGCCTGGGCGGCGCTGAGGATGCCCGGGCAGCCGATCACCGAATCGGGCCGGAAGTGCAGCGGATCGAGGAAGTCGTCGTCGAGCCGTCGGTATACGACATGCACCGGCATCTCGCCCCGCGTGGTCCGCATCCAGACACGGTTGTTCCGGCAGGCGAGATCGTGCCCCTCGACCAGCTGCACCCCCATCAGCCGTGCCAGCAGGGCGTGTTCGAAGTAGGCGGCGTTGCTGGGGCCGGGCGTGAGGACGACGACCCTCGGGTCGTCGACCCCGTCGGGCGCGGCGGCGCGCAGGGCCGCCAGAAGTCTCTGCGCGTAGCCGTCCACGGGGACGACGTGCTGTTCGGCGAAGAGGGACGGAAAGATCCTGGTCATCGCGCGCCGGTTCTCGATGACGTACGAGACCCCGGACGGCACGCGGACGTTGTCCTCCAGGACCCGGAAGTCCCCGGCCTCGTCCCGTACGAGATCGATGCCGGCGACGTGGATCCGTACGCCGCCGGGTGGCTCGATCCCGTGCGCCGCCCGGTGGAAATGGGGGGAGTTGAGCAGGAGACGCCAGGGCACGACCCCGTCCTCGAAGGCGCGGCCGGGCCCGTAGGCGTCGGAGAGGTAGGCCTCCAGGGCCCTCACCCGTTGGGAGACCCCTCGTTGGACGAGGTCCCATTCGAGGGCGTCGAGGATCCTGGGGACCAGGTCCAGCGGCCAGGGGCGCTCCTCGCCCGCGAAGGCGTAGGTCACGCCACGGTCGGTGAACGCGCGGGCCATCTGGTCGGCCCGGAAGCGCAGTTCACCCGGTTCGATCGGCTGCAGGGCGGCCAGTACCGGCTCATAGGCGGTCCTGACTTCACCCGGCCGCTCAAACATCTCGTCCCACGCATCGGCCAACGCGTACGCGTCAAATATGTCCGCCATGGCCCGACGGTAGGTGCGGTACGTAACGTACCGATCACTCGACGATTTCCGGCAGCTCACGCGATCCGGACAGGGGCCGCGGAGCCCTGGCCGGACGAGGAGTGTCCGGCCAGGGCGGGCCAGGACGCCGTGTCGTCCCGGTGAACCGGGTCCACCATGGCACCGGGTCGTGCACCCCGACCACCGTCATCTTGTTGCAGAGCGCCGTGCGGAGGTGGGGATATTTCCGTACGTACATGGGCGAGAGGGGGCGTGCGAAGGGCGCAGCCGTGTTGCGATGGCGGTCGGGTCCGCGCATAGTTGCGCTGCGGACGGCGCGGAGGCGTCGCATCGCGAGGATGCTGGAGCCAGGGGTGGAAGATGGCCGGGCACAGGAGGGACAGGCATCCGCACGGCGCTGACCGACTGTGCGAGGCCGGGGACCGGGTGTACTCCCGGGCCGTGCGGCGCGGACGCGTGCCGCGCGAGGACGCCGAGACGGTGCCCTGTCTTGTCGAGTTGGCGCTGCTGCATCCGGACCCCGACGACATGGGGTGGCTGGTGCCGACCTCGCCGCAGGAGGTCATGACACGGCTGCTGCGCGGGGTCTACGAGGAGGTCAGCGCGAGCCAGACGCGGGTGGGCGACGCGGTGGCCGCGTTCGAGTGGTACGCCGGTCTGGGCGGGCGCGTCCAGGCACCCACGGAGGGCGTGGCGATCCGCGTGCTCGACGGACTGCCGCGGATCCGGGCCGCGATGGACGAGGCGACCGAGGCGTGCGCGACCGAGGTGCTCACCGTGCAGCCCGGCGGCATCCGCCGCGAGGACGAACTCTCCGAGGGACTGCACCGGGCGTTGGAGATGCGCCGGCGGGGCGTGCGGATGCGCGACCTGTACACGCACGTGGCCCGGCACGGCCAGGGCCTGCACAACTACATGGAGCTGATGGGCGACGCGGCGGAGGCCCGCACCCTCGACGAAGTCGTCGAGCGCCTCATCCTCTTCGACCGCAAGGTGGCCTTCATCCCGGCGAACGCGGACCGCACGATCGCCCTGGAACTGCGCCACCCCGCCCTCGTCGACTACCTGGTCACGGTCTTCGAGCGGCTGTGGCGCCTCGCGATCCCGCTCGCCGCGCCGCTCCCGGAGACCGGCATCGACGGCATCACCCACCGCGAGCGGTCCATCGCCGCGCTGCTGGCGGAGGGACACCAGGACGCGGTGGTCGCGGAGCGGCTGGGGATCAGCGTCCGTACCTGCCGCGCGCACATCGCGCGCCTCTCGGAGACCCTGGGCGCGGCGAGCCGTACGCAGTTGGGGGTGCGGATCGCGCAGGCGGGGCTGGACGGGCCGCCGCGTTCCCCGGAACTCCAGACACTCACCGCTCCTGGCTCGGCTCCTGGTCCTGTTCCTGATCCTGTTCCAGAATCCCCGACCGGCCTATGAGATAGCCGAGTTGCGCCCGGCTCTCACTTCCCAGGGTCGCGGCGAGCTTGGCGATGTGGACGCGGGCGGTACGGACGTTCATGCCGAGGCGGTCGGCGATGGTGGAGTCGGTGTGGCCTTCTATGAGGAGGCCGGCGATGGCGCGCTGGCGTGGGGTGATGCCGTTGAGGGACGGGCGTTGGACGGCTTGGGGGTACATGGGGATGGCCAGGCGCCAGAGGCGGTCGAAGGTGGTGACGAAGTAGTCGACGAGGGCGGGGTGGCGGACTTCCAGGGCGAGGGAGCCGTCCTTGTTGGCGGGGATGAAGGCGATGGTGGAGTCGACGACGATGAGCCGGTCGGTGACCTCGTCGAGCGAACGGGCCTCGGCGTCGCCTCTCAGCTGCTCATAGCGGGCGAGGAGGGACGGGGCGTGTCGGAGCGTGTGCTGGTAGAGGGTGCGGATGCGGCCTCCGCGGCTCAGCAGATCCTGGTCGCGGGTCAGGGAGCGGGCCTGCGCCACCGCGCTGCGCCGACCGGTGTGGCCGGTGTGCGGCTGGATGCACAGGAGTTCCCGGGTCGCTTCGGCCATGGCCTCGGTGATGGCCCGGTTGATCCGGTCCGAACCACTGAGGACCCTGAGCATCGGGGTGTCCGACGCGGACGACGTGTGCCGGCCGTCGATACGCATGAGGGGCTCGAACACGGCGGCCAGCCGGGCCTCGCGCCGCCGTTCGTCCGCGATGCGGTCCTCGATGTCGCGCAGCAGCTGGTGGAGTGAGACGGCCGGGGCCGTGGGTTCCAGCCACTCCAGGTCCTCGATGCTCGGGTGGAGCAGGCCGAGGTCGATCAGGCAGGGGACGTCCGTGGCCTCATGGGCGAGTACGCCGCCGTTGCGCAACGCGCGTTCGTACAGGGTGCGGCCGGCCTCGCACATCTCGTCCACTCCGTGGCTGTGTGCCTCGGCTGTCATGTGTGGTGCACCTCCTCGCTGGTTCAGCGATCCTGGTCCAGGATCCCCGACTGTGCGATGAGGAAGCCGAGTTGGGCCCGGCTGCCGCTGCCGAGGGCGGTGGCCAGCTTGGCTATGTGGGCGCGGCAGGTGCGGACGTTCATGCCGAGGCGGCGGGCGATGGCCTCGTCGACGTGCCCCTCCACGAGGAGCTTGGCGATGGAGTGCTGGATCTCCGTGATGCCGTCGGGGGCCGTCTCGTAGGGGGCGCCGGCGCTCAGCGGGACGGACCGGCCCCACATGAACTCGAAGACCTTGATCAGGTAGCGGACGAGTCCCGGGTTGCGGAGTTCCAGGGCGACTTGCTGGTCGTCGCGGGTGGGGATGAAGGCGACGGTCTCGTCGCAGATGATCAGGCGCTCGACCAGCTCGTCGATGGTGCGGTACTCCACCTTGCCGTTCGAGAGCTGCTCCACGTAGGCCAGCCGCTCCAGGTCGTAGCGGACCGTGTGTTGATAGAGCGTCCGGATGCGCACCCCGCGCTCGGTCAGCGGCCGGTCGCGCTCCATCCCCTGGAGGATGCTGCGTTCGGAGAACCGGTTGCTCGGCTGGACCGTGAGCATCTCGGTCTGGCACTGGGCCGTGGCCAGGTTGAGCGCCGCGTTGATGCGGTCGCCGCCCTCCAGCACCGTGATCGAGTGTGTGGTCGCCGTCGTCTGGGTGCTGAGCGCCATGAACGGCTCGAAAGCATCGGACAGTTCGATTGACCAGCGCCTGCGCTCGGCTATCTCCTGCTCTAGGGGGTTGAGCCGCTGAGCCAGGGCGACTGCCGGAGGTACGGGTCGCAGCCAGTCCGGGTCGTCGGGATCAGGGTGAAGAAGGGACAATTCCATCAGACAGGAAGCCGACTTTACGTCTTCGCGGGCGATACGTCCGGTGCGCAGGGCATGCGCATAAAGTCGGCCACCTTCCTCACACAGTTCGGTCACCGCATGGGGATGTGTCGCTTTAGTCCGATTCGTTGTCAAATCTCCACCCCCCAGGGTCCTGAACGTGCAGGAACATGATGCACCGATTGTGTGGCCATGACGTGCCCGAATGAGCCATCGTCGTATCCGACGGGGGAAGAGGGGACCTTCAAGTGAGGACGAAGCCGACTATGCGTAACAGAATGCTTCGCTCGGTGCTTGTCGCTGCCTTCTCTGCCGTTGTGGCCATCGGAGCTCTGAGTGGCCTATCCGGTACGAAGAGCGACATGCGAGCGGACAGCAAGTGGCCGGCGGTTGCCGTGTCCACCACGCCCGTGGACACGGCAGAGGGAGCTGGAGGCTGACGTGACCACTCCACCCGACGACCGCTCCTTCCGTCGAGAAATGGCCACCGCCTACCGCTCTGGATGGCACTTCATCGACCTGGCCACCGCCATTCCCCACAGTGGCGACTCGTTGATGGTGACGGTGTTCGGAGAGCCGGTCGTCGTCACCCGGGATGACGACGAGGACGTCCGGGCGTACCGGTGTCTGCGGCGCCCGCGCGGCGCGCCGCAGCCCGTGCGGTGTGCCATTCGGTACGGAATGATTTTTGTGAACCTCGACCAGCGTGACCACCAGCTGGACGAGCCGGAAGTCCCGGACGTAAGGACCATCTCAGCCACCCCCCGCAGTGCCTGACGCGATTCCCCCGTCGTAGTAGATCGCGCAGGTACTTCCCCCCGCAGCGGCGTCACCGTGACCTGAACACGGTGACGCCGCTGCAGTTTTGGGCGAAAGATCCACGTATCCGCCCATCTCCATGCCATCTCCACAACGGCTGAAACCAGCCGGGTCGCACGCCCGCGGCCCGGGTCCCGCGCCGGGGGCTGGTCGGCCGGGTCGCACGCCGGGGGCCGGTCAGTCGGACCCCGCGCCCGGGATCGGGGCCGGTCAGCCGGATTCCGCGCCCGGGTCGTTCGGCCGGGTCGCACGCCCGGGGTCGGTCGGCCAGGTCTCACGCCCCGGGGTCGGTCGGTCGGACCCCGGGCCCGGGGTCGGTCGGTCGGACCCCGGGCCCGCGGCCTGTCGGCCGGACCCCGGGCCCGGGGTCGGTCAGCCGTGTCCCATCGCCGAGGTCAGGGTGATCTCGATCGCCACCCGGTCGGGGTTCGGCGAGGGCACCCTCCCGTACCGCTCCGCGTACCGCCGCTCCGCCTCCGCGACATGCGTGGGGTCGGCGGCGATCCTCGCGCGCCCCTCCAGCGTCGCCCACCGGCGTCCGTCCACCTGGCAGACCGAGACGCGCGCCCCCTGCGCCCCCGCGGCCAGTACGTGCCCCACCTTCGCGCTGGACTTGTTGGTGATCACCCGAGCCAGGCCCGCCTCGGGGTCGTATGTAACCCCGACGGGCACGACGTGCGGGCTGCCGTCCGCCCGGAGGGTGGTGAGGGTGCACAGATGGCGTTCCCGCCAGAAGGTGAGGTACGCGGGGTCGGGATCGTGGGGGTCCACCGGGTATGCGCTCATGGTCGGAAATGTATCCCCACCCGTGAGTGCCATGGCTTCCCGGCCGTCCTTGAGTGGAATAGACTCAACTTTGTGTACGTTGGTTGAGTCAGTCCGTACATGAGAGTCGTACATCAGGGTCGTATTGAGGAGGAGAACGCGAACGTGGACGCCGAGCTGACCAACAGGAGCCGGGACGCGATCAACGCGGCCACCAGCCGGGCCGTGTCCGAGGGGCACCCCGACCTCACCCCTGCCCACCTGCTGCTCGCGCTGCTCGGTGGTCAGGAGAACGAGAACATCACCGACCTGCTGGCCGCGGTCGACGCCGACCAGGCCGCCGTACGGGCCGCGGCCGAGCGTGTCCTCGCCGGCCTGCCCAGCGTGACCGGATCCACCGTCGCGCCGCCGCAGCCCAACCGCGAACTGCTCGCCGTCATCGCCGAGGCGGCCGACAAGGCCAAGGAACTCGGGGACGAGTACCTCTCCACCGAGCACCTCCTCATCGGGATCGCCGCGAAGGGCGGCCCGAGCGGCGACGTACTCTCCCAGCAGGGCGCCAGTGCGAAGAAGCTGCTTGAGGCGTTCCAGAAGAGCAGGGGAGGACGCCGGGTGACGACCCCGGATCCCGAGGGCCAGTACAAGGCGCTCGAAAAGTTCGGTACGGACTTCACCGCCGCCGCGCGCGACGGGAAGCTCGACCCGGTCATCGGCCGGGACCAGGAGATCCGCCGGGTCGTGCAGGTGCTGTCCCGGCGCACCAAGAACAACCCCGTCCTCATCGGTGAGCCCGGCGTCGGCAAGACCGCCGTCGTGGAGGGGCTCGCCCAGCGGATCGTGAAGGGCGACGTGCCCGAGTCGCTCAAGAACAAGCGGCTCGTCTCGCTCGACCTCGGCGCCATGGTGGCCGGGGCGAAGTACCGGGGTGAGTTCGAGGAGCGGCTGAAGACCGTCCTCGCCGAGATCAAGGACTCCGACGGGCAGATCATCACCTTCATCGACGAGCTGCACACGGTCGTCGGCGCGGGCGCGGGCGGCGACTCCGCCATGGACGCCGGCAACATGCTCAAGCCGATGCTCGCCCGCGGTGAGCTGCGGATGGTCGGCGCCACCACCCTCGACGAGTACCGCGAGCGGATCGAGAAGGACCCCGCCCTGGAGCGCCGCTTCCAGCAGGTCCTGGTCGCCGAGCCGTCCGTCGAGGACACCATCGCGATCCTGCGCGGACTCAAGGGCCGCTACGAGGCCCACCACAAGGTCGTGATCGCGGACAGCGCGCTGGTCGCCGCGGCCACCCTCTCCGACCGCTACATCACCTCCCGCTTCCTGCCCGACAAGGCCATCGACCTCGTCGACGAGGCCGCCTCCCGGCTGCGCATGGAGATCGACTCGTCCCCCGTCGAGATCGACGAACTCCAGCGCGCGGTGGACCGGCTGCGCATGGAGGAGCTGGCCCTCGACAAGGAGACCGACCCCGCCTCCCGGCAGCGTCTGGAGAAGCTGCGCCGCGACCTCGCCGACAAGGAGGAGGAGCTGCGGGGCCTGACCGCCCGCTGGGAGAAGGAGAAGCAGTCCCTCAACCGCGTCGGCGAGCTGAAGGAGAAGCTCGACGAGCTGCGCGGCCAGGCCGAGCGTGCCCAGCGCGACGGTGACTTCGACACCGCCTCCAAGCTGCTCTACGGCGAGATCCCCACCCTGGAGCGGGACCTGGAGGAGGCCTCCGAGGCGGAGGAGGAAGCCGCCAGGGACACCATGGTCAAGGAGGAGGTCGGCCCCGACGACATCGCGGACGTGGTCGGTTCCTGGACGGGCATCCCGGCCGGACGCCTCCTGGAGGGCGAGACCCAGAAGCTCCTGCGCATGGAGGAGGAGCTGGGACGCCGTCTGATCGGCCAGAGCGAGGCCGTCCAGGCCGTGTCCGACGCCGTACGCCGTACCCGCGCCGGCATCGCCGACCCGGACCGGCCCACCGGATCCTTCCTCTTCCTCGGCCCGACCGGCGTCGGCAAGACCGAACTGGCCAAGGCCCTCGCGGACTTCCTCTTCGACGACGAGCGGGCCATGATCCGCATCGACATGAGCGAGTACGGCGAGAAGCACAGCGTCGCCCGGCTGGTCGGTGCCCCGCCCGGGTACATCGGCTACGAGGAGGGCGGCCAGCTCACGGAGGCCGTGCGCCGGCGCCCGTACAGCGTCGTCCTGCTGGACGAGGTCGAGAAGGCGCACCCGGAGGTCTTCGACATCCTCCTCCAGGTGCTGGACGACGGACGGCTCACCGACGGACAGGGCCGCACGGTCGACTTCCGCAACACCATCCTCGTCCTGACCTCGAACCTGGGCAGCCAGTTCCTGGTCGAGCCGCTGACCTCCGAGGAGGAGAAGAAGCAGCAGGTCCTGGAAGTCGTCAGGGCCTCCTTCAAGCCAGAATTCCTCAACCGCCTCGACGATCTCGTGGTGTTCTCGGCCCTCAACAAGGAGGAGCTCGAGCGCATCGCCGGGCTCCAGATCGGCCGCCTCGCCAAGCGGCTGGCCGAGCGCCGGCTCACCCTGGAGGTCAGCGACGCGGCCCTGGCCTGGCTCGCGGACGAGGGCAACGATCCTGCGTACGGGGCCCGGCCGCTGCGCCGCCTCGTCCAGACCGCGATCGGCGACCGGCTCGCCAAGGAGATCCTGGCGGGCGAGGTCAAGGACGGCGACACGGTCCGGGTGGACGCCTTCGGGGACGGCCTGATCGTGGGGGTCGCGCAGTAGCCCGGACGGGCTGATTCCCAGCGGTCGACGGCGCGGTCCCGGCGGCGCCGTCGTCACTGGCCGCAGCGGATACACACTCCTGGTGGTGGTGTCCGTGCCTTTGCCTGTGGGGGTTGCCACTGACCGCCCGTGATGGGGGAGGATGGCAGCATCCGTACGAAGGGAAATACACGGTGAGCATCGACCCGTCCTCGATTCCGAATTTCGGGGGCCAGCCCGAGCCGCAGCCCGGCGGACCGGCGGGCCCCGTCGTCCCGGATCAGGACCTCGTGAAGCAGCTCCTGGATCAGATGGAGCTGAAGTACGTCGTCGACGACGAGGGTGACCTCGCGGCGCCGTGGGAGGAGTTCCGTACGTACTTCATGTTCCGCGGTGAGGGCGACCAGCAGGTCTTCTCGGTGCGGACGTTCTACGACCGGCCGCACCAGATCGACGAGAAGCCGACTCTGCTGGAGTCCATCGACGACTGGAACCGCCGCACGCTGTGGCCGAAGGTCTACAGCCACACGCACGACGACGGCACTGTCCGCCTGATCGGCGAGGCACAGATGCTGATCGGCACCGGCGTCGCCCTCGAGCACTTCGTTTCGTCGACGGTCAGCTGGGTGCGGGCCGCCATCGAGTTCGACAAGTGGCTCGTCGAGCAGCTCGGCCTCGAGCAGGAAGTCAACGAGGCGGAGGAGAAGCCCGAGGACGACGAAGAGGAGTAGTCCTCCCACCAGGTTTTACAGCGGCGTGTGCGCGATGACGACCAGATACGCGCCGTAGGCGAACGAGAGCCCGGCCAGGGCGCCGACCACCAGGACGGCGTGCCAGGGCCGGGCTCTTGCCGTGCGGACCAACGCCCGGGCCAGCGGCAGCAGCAGCGGGAACGCGGGCAGCAGGAAGCGCGGCTTGCACTCGAAGAACCCGGAGCCGCCGAGCGCGATCAGCAGCAGTACCCCGCTGTGCACGAGCAGGGGCAGCGGGGCACGGTCCGCGATCAGCAGCGCGTACAGCAGCATGGCCGCCGCCACGACCACCATCGTCATCGGAAACACGAAACGGTCGCCGTGCGTCAGCAGATGCCGGACGAAGCGCAGTGAACCGGCGCCGAAGTCGAAGCGCGAGCCCCACAACCGCTGCACCTCGAAATAGCCGCCGAGCGGATCGCCCTCGCGTCGGCCCACCCACAGCACATAGCCGCCCCAGCCGACCGGCGCGAGCGCGGCGCCCGTCCACAGCCTGTGGGAAACCCGTCCGCGCCGCCGCCAGACCTCGCACGCCGCCGTGGCCAGCACCGCCGCGGCCACCGCGAGCCCGTTCGGCCGCGACATGCCCGCGAGCGCGGCCAGCGTGCCCGCCCACAGCCAGCGCCCGGTGAGCACCGCGTACAACGACCAGGCGGCGAAGGCGGTGAGGACGGGCTCGGTGTACGCCAGGGACAGCACGATCGAGTGCGGGAGCAGGCCCCACAGCACGACCAGCGCGGTGGCGACGGCGCGGCCGTGCAGCCGGGCCCCGATCGCGTAGATCCCGCAGGCGGCGACCGCGGCGGCGGTCCAGGCGACCAGCAGCCCCGCCGCGCCGCCGCTCAGCGCGGTCAGCGTCGTGACGACGCGGATCAGCCCCGGATACAGCGGGAAGAACGCCAGGTCGCTGTGGACGACGGTGGTCCTGAAGTACTGGGTCCGTCCGTAGCCGTGCGCCGCGATCCCCAGATACCAGAGCGAGTCCCAGGATCGCCCGAGCAGGGCGAGGGGGCGCTTGCCGCCCGCCCAGGCGGTTCCGGCGAGCACGAGAACGCCGACGAGTCGCGCCGTCGCGAACAGCGCCAGCGCCTGCGCGAGAGGGGGCAGGCCGTGCGCGGGGCGCGTCGGACGGCCGCGCCCCCCGTCTCCGGGCTTCGGGGCGGCGGGGGCCGGAAGGGTACTGGCGTGGGTCACACCCGAACTGTGCGTCCCTTACGGGGTATTTGCGAGCTTTACACGCCTGGGAGGGTGCGGTTTCCCCCACTTCGGCGCGCCGTCCCCACCGTCCCGGGCCGCCGTGCTACCAGGCCGCCTTGAGCCGCTTCGCCGCCTCCTCCAGCACCTCGGTCCGCTTGCAGAACGCGAACCGCACGAAGGGCGCGCCCGCCTCCCGGTGGTCGTAGAAGACCGCGTTCGGGATGGCGACGACCCCGGCGCGCTCCGGGAGCGCGCGGCAGAAGGCGAAGCCGTCGGACTCGCCGAGCGGCCGGATGTCGGTGGTGATGAAGTACGTGCCCGCCGGCTGGAAGACCTTGAACCCCGCCTCCGTGAGCCCGGCCGCCAGCACGTCCCGCTTGGCCAGCATGTCCGCACGGAACGCCGCGAAGTACGTGTCCGGCAGCGCCAGCGCCTCGGCCACGGCGTACTGGAACGGCCCCGACGCCACGTACGTCAGGAACTGCTTGGCCGACCGTACGGCGGCGACGAGGTCCGGTGTGCCCGTCACCCAGCCCACCTTCCACCCCGTGAAGGAGAAGGTCTTCCCCGCGCTGCCGATGGTGACCGTCCGCTCCCGCATCCCCGGGAAGGAGGCCAGCGGCAGGTGCTCGGCCTCGTCGAACACCAGGTGCTCGTACACCTCGTCCGTGATGACGAGGAGATCCCGCTCGACGGCGAGCTTCGCGATCTCCCCGAGCTCCTCGCGGGTCAGGACGGTGCCGGTCGGGTTGTGCGGGGTGTTGACGAGCAGCAGCCGGGTGTTGTCGGTGACCGCGTCGCGCAGCTCGTCGAGGTCGAGCCGGAAGCGCCGGTGGGTGACTCCCTCGCGGGTCTCCTCGTGCGGGCGCAGGGTGACCGGGATCCTGGTCCCGCCCGCCATCGCGATGCTGGCCGCGTACGAGTCGTAGTACGGCTCCAGGGCGACGACCTCGTCACCGGGCTCGACCAGCGCGAGCAGCGACGCCGCGATGGCCTCCGTGGCACCGGCCGTGACGAGCACCTCGCGGTCCGGGTCGTACGCCAGCCCGTACCGCTGCTTCTGGTGCGCGGCGATCGCCGTACGCAGCTCGGGCACGCCGGGGCCCGGCGGGTACTGGTTGCCGCGCCCGTCGCGCAGCGCCCGTACGGCCGCCTCCCTGATCTCCTCGGGCCCGTCCGTGTCGGGGAAGCCCTGGCCCAGGTTGATCGATCCGGTGCTCAGGGCCAGGGCCGACATCTCGGCGAAGATCGTCGTGCCGAACTCGGCGAGTCGGCGGTTGAGGAGGGGGCGGCGGCCGTTGGAGGTCATGCCGGTCATCCTGCGCCGAAGCTCTGGACTTCCTCAACTTACGTTCATGATTCGGTACCTGCGCCGGTACCCAAGGCGCCCTCTCTTTCCCAGGGGCGGACGGCAGAGACTAGACGCGGTCCTGAAAGACGCAGCTCCACACGTGCGTGCCCGCGACGCTGCCGTCGGCGCGTACCGCCTCCAGCGTGTAGAAGTGCGTGGTCCCTCGTGCGGCCGTGGTGTCCGTGTAGGCACGGGTCCCCGTCGGCAGCAGTCCGGCGTGCAGCGGTTCGTACGCCTTCGTGGCCGCGTTCCATCGGTTGACCCGGTAGCCCGCGACGCTGTCGCACTCGCCCGCCTTGTCGCACCCCCAGTTGATGGACGGCCCCTTCACGCCGGGTCCGCCGATCAGGGTGTCGTAGCCCATGCTGCCGAGGTCCCAGTCCCGGGTGACCGTCACGGACGGCCGGACGTCCAGCTCGGTGGCCTCGACGACCGTGACCTTCGAGTCGCTCGGGGGCAGCGCGTTGTCCCAGCGGTCGTTGGCGACGACCGCGTACACGGAGGTCTCGCCGTCCGGCAGGTCGCCGCAGAGGACCGCGAGCGGGTCGCTCGTGCCCTCCGTGCAGGAGGTGGAGCTGAGCCACTTGACGGTGCCGTCGGCCTGCCGGACGCCGTTCCAGGCCGTGTAGCGATCTACGTCGTCCTCGGTCGAGGCCGCCCAGCTCACCAGCACGCCGTCGGCGCGCGGGGTGGCCTTCACGCCCGTGACCGGGCCGGGCGCGACGCGGTCGCCGGTGCGGACGACGAGCGGGGCGGACAGCTCCGACTCGTTGCCGGCCGGGTCCACCGCCACGACCGCGTACGTCACGTACGTGCCCGCGGGCATGCCCAGGTCGTAGCACTTCCCGCCGGTGCTGGTCTCGTCGCTCTCCTCGGCGCAGGTCACGCGGGTGAGCGCGGCCGGATCGAGGGTCTTGCCGGTCGAGCGGTAGACGCGGTAGGTCCCGCCGTTGTCGAAGTCCTCGTAGAAGCCGTCGGGCTGCTTCCAGTACACCTCGGTGTAGCCGACGCGGACGACGGCGCCGAGGGAGGTCGGGGACATCGGCGGCGTCCGGTCGACGCCGTCGCCGGTGACGGCGGCGTACGCCGACGGGTTGCCGAGCGCGTCGAGGGCGCGGACCCGGTAGTACCGGGCGGTGTTCACCGGTGCGTCGGTGCGGTACGACGTCGTGGTCGTCGTGCCCAGCAGCTCGAACGGGCCGGTGGCCGCGGAGGCGGCGTACACCTCGTACTTCGCGGCGTCGGCGGCCCCCTGCCAGGCCAGGGTGGCCCACCACGCGTCGCCGGTGACCGTGAGACCGGTCGGCGCCGCCGGGCCCGTGCGGTCCACGGTCGCGGCGGTGGCGTCGAGGCTGCCGGCGGACTCGCGGCCCGCCTTGTCGACGGCGCGGACCTCGTACAGGAAGGTCTGGCCCGTGGCGGGCGTCGCGTCCACGAACGACGGGGAGGTGAGCAGCGACGGGCCGCCGGCCTTCGCCCACTGGGTGGCGCTCAGCCGGCGGTACACGCGGTAACCGGCTAGGTCCATCTCCTTGTTCGCGGCCCAGCGCAGGGTGGTCTTCGTGGTGTCCCGGTTGTACGCGGCGGTGAGGCCGGTCGGGGCGAGCGGCTTGACCGTGTCGACGGCGGCCTCGGTACGCGGGGCGTACGTGAACGCGGCGTGGGCATAGCCGGTCCAGGCAACGTAGTCCACGCGGATCGCGTGCTTGCCGGCCGGGATGGTCAGGTCGACGGTCTTGCGGGCGGTGGTGGAGACGTTCTTCCACAGGTCGATCTTCCGCGCGCCGTCGACGTAGACGCGCATGCCGTCCTGCGTGGCGGCGGAGAACCGGAAGGGGCCGCCGGAGCCGAAGTCCCGGGTGAGGGACCAGCGGACGGAGAAGTTGTCCTTGGGCAGCGTGACGCCGGTCGGGTCGCCGTACCCGTAGTTCTCGCCGATGGCGGAGTCGCAGGCGGTCAGCTTCGGCGTGCCGCTGAAAGTGGAGTTGCCGAAGTACTGCGCCCTCCAGACGGGAGAGGTGCAGGTGACGGCCGCGGAGGCCGGGGAGGCGGTGATCAGGCCGCCGGTGGCGGCGAGGGTGGCCGTCGCGGCCAGCGCGGTCAGCCGGGTACGAGTCATCACAGAGAGTGGGGCCCCTTCCGGACCAAGTGGGAAACAGGTGAAACAGGTGACGCCTGTGTGACCCATGAGGCGAGGGCAGGGTTGCCCCGCCGCTCACCTCTTGACGCTGCGGAATCCTCTGAACTTCCTCAACTCTGCTTTGCCTGGTGAGACGCGAGGGCATCCCCCTGGCACGCAAGAAGCGAGGCGCCCACGGGGGGTCGCTTCGGGGGAACGAAAGGAGGGTGACGCCATGTTCATCGGCTTCATCCTGGCGGTTGTCTTCATCCTGTTCGTGGTGTCGTTGCGTGCCGCTGTCCGCGGCCGGAAGAAGGTCGGGCTCTCGAAGAGCTCGTCGGGTTCGGCGCGGGGTCGCCGCTCGCGGGGCCGGTCCTCGGACAGCTCCGGCAGCTGAGCCTCGCCGGGGGTGTGGGGCGCGGGGGCGAGGGAGGGGCTTCTGTCGCGGGTCGGTGGGGGCTGGTCGCGCCCGCGCGATGGAGCCGAAGACGTCACCGTCCCGCGCCCCTTGCGGTGCGCCGGGGCGCTTCGTTCCGCGCGCCCCGGCGCACGCCGTAGTTGAACAGTTGAACTGTGGAGCCCTCGGGGGGATGGAAACCCCACGAAGTTGGGTAAAAACGCTGTGACGGCGCCACAGTTCATGATTCCCTCTAAACCACCAAAGCAGCCCTCGGATCGTCCCTTCCCCACAGGGCAGACCGGGCTGACCGGGCCGATCCCCCGGTACCGAGGTACCGACCGGGTGCGCCGGATCCCCACCTCCCTTTTTTGCGTGCTAGCGGAGCCGACCCATGCTCACGACCCTGAACACCTCGTACACCGACACGCGCGCGGCCGACCTGGCGTGGGCCCTGGGGCGCGAACCGCTCCCCGCGCTCGCCACCCTCGACCTCGAACTCGACGGGGCGAGACTGCAGTTGCGGCTCCTCGGCGCGTCCCACCAGGTCCTCCTGGAGGAGGAGCGGGGCAGCTGTTCGGAAACCGTCGCGTGCATCGCCGGCAGCAGCACGCCGCTTCCGCTCGGGGTGGCCAAGCGGGTCGGTGACTGGGAGTACGAGTTCGCGGCGCGCGTCGAGACGCTCTCCTGCGGGTCCTTCGCGGGGCGGGCGCAGGAGTTACTCGCCCTGGTCTCCGACCACCCCAACGGGCTCGCCGGCGTCTTCCCCGGCAGTCCGCACGCCTTCACCGCGCTGCTCGCCCAGCGCCACGAGGGGCAGGTCCACTGGCGTACGTGGCACGCCTACCCGCAGGACGGCCAGTTGGTGGCGACACGCACGAGGGTGGGGGTACGGGTGACGGCGGCGGTGCTGTGAGGGGGGTGGTGCTTCGGCTGTCGTCTCGCCTGTGGTCTCGCCTGTCGCTTCGCCCGCCGCTTCGCCTGCCGATTCGGCAGCCGTCTCGCCTGCCGATGAACTCGTCGTCAGCGCCGGACGCCACACATCGGGACGGCACTTCCACACGTGTGGGTGACGAAGCGTCGTGGTGGCGTGACGTAGCGTTCCACGCGTGATCGAACCGCACGCGCCTGCTCCCCCCGGCGCGCCGCCGTCCTGGGGCGTCCAGGGCCAGGCGCGGCTGCCCGTCCGCCCGGGCATCGGGCGGTTCCTGGTCCTCGCGGGCGTGTTCGTCTGCGCGGCCTGTGGACTCGTGTACGAACTCGAACTCGTCGCCCTCGCCACGTATCTGATCGGCGACTCGGTCACCCAGGCCTCCGTGGTCCTCTCCGTGATGGTCTTCGCCATGGGCATCGGCTCCCTCGCCGCGAAAGGCCTGCGCCCCCGCGCCGCGGCCGGCTTCGGCGCCGTCGAGGCGGCGCTCGCCCTGATCGGCGGGTGCAGCGCGATGGCCCTGTACGCGGTGTTCGCGTGGACCGGCGACTGGGGCGGAGTGTGGACGAGCGGCTCGCGCTACCTCCTGGCGGCCTTCTCCCTCGCCATCGGCCTCCTCATCGGCGCCGAAGTCCCCCTCCTCATGGAGCTGATACAGCGCATCCGCCGCCAGGACCCGGGCGGTGCGGTGGCGGACCTCTTCGCGGCGGACTACGTCGGCGCCCTCGTCGGCGGCCTCGCCTTCCCCTTCCTCCTGCTCCCTCTCCTCGGGCAGCTGGAGGGCGCGCTGCTCACCGGAACCGTGAACGCGCTGGCCGGCGGAGCCCTCGTACTGGGCCTGTTCCGCGGGGACCTGAGCCGACGCGGACGCTGGTTCCTGCTCATCGCCAACGTCCTGGTCCTCGCCCTGCTCGCCGCGGCCGCCGCCCATGTCGGCGACTTCGAACGCGCGGCCCGGCGCGCCGTCTACGGCAAGGACGTACGGGTCGCCCTGCAGACCGGCGTCCAGGAGGTCGTGCTCACCGGCGGCACGCAGGGCCGCCCGCTCGACCTCTTCCTCGACGGACGCCTGCGGGTCAGCGGCCGCGACGAGCACCGCTACCACGAGGCGCTGGTCCACCCCGCGATGAACGGCCCCCACGCGCGCGTGCTCGTCCTCGGCGGCGGCGACGGACTCGCCACCCGCGAGGTACTGCGCGACCCGGGCGTGCGCCGCGTCGACGTGGTCGAACTCGACCCCGGGGTGGTGCGGTTGGCGCGCACCGACCCGGCCCTGTCGGCGCTCAACGCGCACGCGTTCGGCGACCCGCGCGTGCACGTGTTCACCGCCGACGCCTTCGGCTGGCTGCGCGGGGCCGCGTCGACGTACGACGTGGTCATCTCGGATCTGCCCGACCCCGGGATCACGGCGAGCACCAAGCTGTACTCGCAGGAGTTCTACGGCCTGGCGCGCCGCGTCCTCGCCCCCGGTGGCCGCCTGGCCGTCCACGCGGGCCCCGTGTCCTCCCGCCCCCGCGTCTTCTGGACGGTCGAGTCCACACTCCGGGCGGCCGGCCTGCGCACCACCCCCTACCGCGTCGGCGGCCGGGACTCCGGTTTCGCGGCCGGCCCCGACCGGACGGCGGGCGCGTCGAGCGCCCCCCGCGACTGGGGCTTCATCCTGGCCTCCGCCACGGGCACGCCCCTGCGCCTCGACCCGCACGGCCCACGCCTGCGTACGCTCACGCAGCCGTCCCTCACCGCCGACGCTTACGCCGCGTGGCGTACCCGCGTACCCGGTCTGGCCCCCTCCACACTGGTCCATCCGCGCTACGCCGACTGAGACGGCGGACGGACGAATCCCCGGATACGAGGGTGCGGTGCGGGCCGTCCTGGGTAGGCTCGGCCGACATGGAGCATGAGGTGTTCGTTCCGGTTCAGGCCGAACGGCTGAGGGAGGCGCTGGCCGATCCCGTACGGGTGGCCCGGGCGGTCCCCGGACTCCAGCAGGACGCCGGGACGCCGCCCGTCTCCGGGCGCCTGAAAGTCCGCGTCGGCGGCCACACCATCACCTACCGGGGGACGGTCCGGGTCACCGCGAGGGACGACGGTTCGTACGCCGTCGAGGGCGACGCCACCGAGGCGCGCGGCCCCGGCACCGTGAAGCTCGCCCTCGTGCTCACCCTCACCCCCTCCGACGGCGGCACGACCGTCACCATCACCGGAACCACCACCGCGGACGGCCGCGTGGCGGACCTCCCCCCGGACGCGGTCTCCGCGACCACGGGCCGCCTGCTGAACCGGTTCGTCGAGAACTTGGCGGAGGTGCCGGAGACGCCACCGGCCGCGGCCGAACGGGAGCCGGAACGGGAGCCGGAACGGGAGCCGGAACGGGAGACTGAGCAGGGACGGGAGCCGGAGCCGGAGCCGGAGGTTGACCGGGAGCCGGAGGCCGAGCCGGAAGCGGAGGTCGAGCCCGCCCCGGAGGCCGAGCCCTCCGCCCTCTTCGAGGAGGAGGAACCGGCCCCGCCCGCCCCGAGCCGTGTGAACAGGGAGGATGCCGTGGCCGAGGCGGCGCATGCGCGGCGGACGATGATCGGCCGCAGCGCGGAGGAGGTGGACCACGCCCCGCCGCGTGGCCGCTACGCCCCCGTCCCGGCGCCGGAGACCGCCGACGCCCGCGCCACGCTCCGCTGGGCGGCCCCCGCCGCGGCCGTCGCCCTGGCCTCGGCCATCGCCGTCACCCGAGCCCTGCGCAAACGCCGCTGACGGCGCCCTTGGGGGCGCGGGAACTGCGCGACCAGCCCCCACCGTCCCGCGGCCGACAACCCCAACAAGGAATCCGGCCCAGTAGGGTCAACTCCGTGAGTAACGAAGACATCACGCTGACCGCGGGCGACGCGGAAGTGACCGTCACACCCGGCAACGGCGGACGGATCGGCAGTCTACGAATCGGCGACGTCGAACTACTGCGGCAGGGCCATAAGTTCGGCTGCTTCCCGATGGTCCCGTGGTGCGGAAGAATCCGCGACGGCCGCTTCCTGGACGGCGCCACCATCCAGCAGATGCCGCTCAACGCCCCACCGCACGCCATCCACGGCACCGCCCGGGACGGCGCCTGGCGCACCGCCCGCACCGGCAAGTCCGAGGCCGTGATCACGTACGACCTCGTGGCCCCCTGGCCCCACCCCGGCCGCGTCACCCAGCTCTTCACCCTGACCGAGGACGCCTTCACGGTCACCATGTCCGTGGAGACGTACGAGGACTCGTTCCCCGCCCAGGTCGGCTGGCACCCGTGGTTCAACAGGAACCTCGGCCGAGAAGACGTCCAGGTCGACTTCACCCCGGCCTGGCAGGAGGAACGCGGCGAGGACCACCTGCCCACCGGCCACCGCATCGAACCGAAGCCCAGCCCCTGGGACGACTGCTTCGGCATGCCCGACGGCGTCGACGTCACGCTCACCTGGCCGGGGCAGCTGGAGCTGAAGGTGGCCAGCAGGGAGCAGTGGGTGGTGGTGTACGACGAGCAGGAGGCAGCCGTCTGCGTCGAACCGCAGACCGGCCCGCCCAACGGGCTGAACACCCACCCGCGCCTGGTCACCCCCATCGACCCCGTCGAGGCGACCATGACCTGGAGCTGGCGGCGCCTCTAAGCTGGCGGACATGAGTGACGTACGCGGCGCGCTGCTGCAGCAGATCAAGGACAAGGCCGTGGTGCACGGCAAGGTGACCCTTTCGTCGGGCAAGGAAGCCGACTACTACATCGACCTTCGCCGGATCACGCTCGACGGTGTGGCCGCGCCGCTGGTCGGTCAGGTCATGCTCGACCTGACCGACGAAATCGACTACGAGGCCGTCGGCGGTCTGACCCTCGGAGCGGACCCCGTCGCGACCGCGATGCTGCACGCCTCCGCCGCGCGCGGGAAGACGCTGGACGCCTTCGTCGTGCGCAAGGCAGGCAAGGCCCACGGCCTTCAGCGTCGCATCGAGGGTGCCGAGGTCAAGGGGCGCCGTGTCCTGGCGGTCGAGGACACCTCCACCACCGGTGGCTCGGTGCTGACCGCGGTGGAGGCGCTGCGCGAAGCCGGTGCCGAGGTCGTCGCCGTGGCCACGATCGTGGACCGGGACACCGGTGCCGCCGAGGCCGTCGCCGAGAAGGCCGGAGTGCCGTACCTCTTCGCCTACTCCAAGACGGATCTCGGCCTGGACTAGCGCCCGGCACGGGACCCCGCAGAACTCGGGGTCCCGTATCCCGGACAGGGTGTCTGGAGCATCCGGTCAAGTCTGGAAAGATGGGGACGACGATGACGTCGCCCCCCTAGGTCAGGGCCGAAAGCACCAGTCCCGTCGTGCCGCAGCAGCGGTACGCAGACCCGCACATACAAGGAGCGGACAGATGCCCATCGCAACCCCCGAGGTCTACAACGAGATGCTCGACCGGGCGAAGGCAGGCAAGTTCGCCTACCCGGCCATCAACGTGACCTCCTCCCAGACCCTGCACGCTGCGCTGCGCGGCTTCGCGGAGGCGGAGAGCGACGGCATCATCCAGATGTCCACCGGTGGTGCGGAGTTCCTCGGCGGCCAGCACAAGAAGGACATGGTGACCGGCGCCGTCGCGCTCGCCGAGTTCGCGCACATCGTCGCCGCCAAGTACGACATCACCGTCGCGCTGCACACGGACCACTGCCCCAAGGACAAGCTGGACACGTACGTCCGTCCGCTGCTCGACATCTCCGCCGAGCGCGTCGCCAAGGGCGAGAACCCGCTGTTCCAGTCGCACATGTGGGACGGCTCCGCCGAGACCCTCGCCGACAACCTGGCCATCGCCCAGGAGCTGCTCGCCAAGGCCGCCGCCGCGAAGATCATCCTCGAGGTCGAGATCACCCCGACCGGCGGTGAGGAGGACGGCGTCAGCCACGAGATCAACGACTCCCTCTACACCACCGTCGACGACGCGCTGCGCACCGCCGAGGCCCTCGGCCTGGGTGAGAAGGGCCGCTACCTGCTGGCCGCGTCCTTCGGCAACGTGCACGGCGTCTACAAGCCGGGCAACGTCGTCCTGCGCCCCGACCTCCTCAAGGAGCTGAACGACGGCGTCGCCGCCAAGTACGGCAAGCCGTCCCCGTTCGACTTCGTCTTCCACGGCGGCTCCGGCTCCACGGCCGAGGAGATCGCCACCGCGCTGGAGAACGGCGTCGTGAAGATGAACCTCGACACCGACACCCAGTACGCCTTCACGCGCCCCGTCGCGGACCACATGTTCAAGAACTACGACGGTGTCCTGAAGGTCGACGGCGAGGTCGGCTCCAAGAAGACCTACGACCCGCGCACCTGGGGCAAGCTCGCCGAGGCGGGCATGGCGGGGCGTGTCACCGAGGCGTGCGAGATGCTGCGCTCCGCGGGCAACAAGCTCAAGTAGTCACCCGGGTTCCCCCGGTCGGTCACCCGGTTTCCCCCGGTCGGTACCCGGGTTTCCCCGGTCCGGACCGTACGAGAAAGGGCTCGGCGCCTCCACGGTGCCGGGCCCTTCCGTATGCTCCGAAGTATGGCTGCGCCTCTGCAGAAGACATCGGGCGAGGGAGCGGGACCGGGTCCCGAAGTGCGGATCTCCAGTCCCACCGGCAAGTGGATCCTGCTGACCACCGTCCTCGGCTCCAGCATGGCCATGCTGGACTCGACGGTCGTCAACGTCGCGCTGCCCACGATCGGCCGTGACCTGGGCACGGGCCTCGCGGCACTCCAGTGGACCGTGAACGCGTACATGCTGACCCTCGCGGGCCTGATCCTGCTCGGCGGTTCGCTCGGCGACCGCTTCGGACGGCGCAAGATCTTCGTCCTCGGTGTGGTGTGGTTCGCCTCCGCCTCGCTGCTGTGCGGCCTCGCGCCGACCGGGGGCGTACTGATCGCGGCCCGCGCCCTGCAGGGCATCGGCGGAGCCCTGCTCACCCCCGGTTCGCTCGCGATCATCCAGGCGTCCTTCCACCCGGACGACCGGGCCAGGGCTGTCGGCCTGTGGTCGGGCTTCGGCGGCGTCGGCGCGGCGGTCGGCCCGTTCCTGGGCGGCTGGCTGGTGGACGGTCCCGGCTGGCGCTGGGTCTTCCTGATCAACGTTCCGGTGGCGCTGGTCTGCGCCCCCATCGCCGTGCGCCACGTCCCGGAGTCGTCCGACGGCCGTGCGCACGGCCGGGGCTTCGACGTCCTCGGCGCCGTACTCGGCGCCCTGGCGCTCGCCCTGGTGACGTACGCCCTGATCGAGGCCACGAGCGGTTCCGTACTGGTCTGGGTGTCGGCGGTCGGGGGCGTGGCGGCCGGTGTGGCCTTCGTGTACGTCGAGCGGCGCCGACCCGACCCGATGATGCCGCCGGACATCTTCTCGTCGCGGCAGTTCACGGCCGTCAACCTCGTCACGGTGTGCGTGTACGCGGCCTTCGGCGGCTTCTTCTTCCTGACCGCGCTCCAGCTCCAGGTCGTGGCGGGCTACTCGGCCCTGGGCGCCGGTACAGCACTGCTGCCCACGACCGTCCTGATGCTGCTCTTCTCCGCCCGCTCCGGCGAGCTCGCCCAGCGCATCGGCCCGCGCATCCCCCTCACCGTCGGCCCGCTGCTGTGTGCGACGGGCATGCTGCTCATGCTGCGGGTGGGCCCGCACGCCTCGTACCTCGGAGATGTGCTTCCGGCGCTGGTGGTGATGGGCGCGGGCATGGTGGCCCTGGTCGCGCCCCTGACCGCGACCGTCCTCGCCTCCGTGGACGCCGGGCGGGCGGGCCTGGCCAGCGGGATCAACAACGCGGCGGCCCGCGCGGCCGGACTGATCGCGGTGGCCGCGCTGCCCCTGCTGGCCGGGATGGGCCCGGAGGCGTACCGCTCGGCGGACGCCTTCAACGCCGCCTTCCGGCGTGCGATGCCCCTGTGCGCCGGGGTGCTGGTCGTCGGGGCGGTGCTGGCCTTCACGACCGTGCGCCGCCCGGCCCCCGACTGCCGGCGCCCCCAGTGCCGTACGCACGGCTGTGTGACGGCCCCGCCACTGGAGCCTTCGCGCCCCCGCCCGCCCCAGCCCCAGTGAAGCGGCAGGCGGGGCCGCCCGTCGTGGCTCCGGGGCGGCTGCTCGGGCACCGGGTACCCCGTACGGCACAACCCCCGGAGAGTGCCGCAGACTGGAACGTATGACGATTCACGAGAACCTCCTCGGGGGCCCGCCCCCGACTCACCTCCCCGACGACCCGGAGCCGCGCGAGCTCCTCGCGAACGGCACGGCGCCCGCGGATGTCGCCGCCAAGTACCCCACCTCCTCGCTCGCCTGGGCCCAGCTGGCCGACGACGCGTTCGAGCGAGGCAGCGTCGTCGAGTCGTACGCCTACGCCCGTACGGGCTACCACCGCGGCCTGGACTCCCTGCGCCGGGGCGGCTGGAAGGGCCACGGCCCGGTGCCCTGGGAGCACGAGCCGAACCGCGGCTTCCTGCGCGCCCTGCACGCCCTCGCCCGCGCCGCGCAGGCGATCGGCGAGCAGGAGGAGTACGAGCGCTGCAGCCAGTTCCTGAAGGACTCCTCGCCGACGGCGGCGCAGACCCTGGGCTGAGTCCTCCCCGGGGACGGCCGAGCCCTCCCAGGGTGTACCCGCCGTGTGGGCGTCCGGGTGTACTCGCAGGTCGTACGGGTCCGCCTGGTCGATGTGACCGGGCGGACCTTGCGGTTTCGGGTGACGATTGTGGAGGATGCCCGGTGGGGACCGGGGCCCCCGTGTCGAAAACGGCAGGGGCGGACCGCTACCCGGAGTACGCATCAGGAGACAGCGATGTCGTCCCAGCAGGCTCAGCCCGCCGAGGCTCAGGAGCCCGAGACCCCGCATCTCGACTTCCAAGGAACGACCCCGTACGAGGACTACGTCCAGGCGGACGTTCTGACCCACCTCCAGCACACCCTCTCCGACGACCCCGGAGAGATGGTCTTCCTGGTCACCACCCAGGTCATGGAGCTGTGGTTCACGGTCATCGTCCACGAGTGGGAGACCGCGGCGAACGCGCTCCGCGAGGACCGGGTGCCGGTCGCGGTGGCCGCGCTGAAGCGGTCCGTACGGGAGCTGGAGGCGCTGAACGCCTCCTGGCGGCCCCTCGCCCAACTCACCCCCGCCCAGTTCAACTCGTACCGCTCGGCCCTCGGCGAGGGCTCCGGCTTCCAGTCCGCGATGTACCGCCGGATGGAGTTCCTGCTCGGCGAGAAGTCCGCGTCCATGCTGGTGCCGCACCGGGGCGCGCCGCGCGTGCACGCGGAACTGGAGAAGGCACTGCACGAACCGAGCCTCTACGACGAGGTCCTGAGGCTGCTCGCGCGCCGCGGCCACGCGGTCCCCAAGTCCGTGCTGGTCCGGGACGTGTCCCGGCGCTACGAGTCCTCGCCGGAGGTGGAGGCGGTGTGGACGGCCCTGTACGCGGGCGACGAGCACGACGAACTCGCCCGCCTCGGTGAGGCGTTGACGGACGTCGCCGAACTGGTGTGGCGATGGCGCAACGACCATCTCGTCGCGACGCGCCGCGCGATGGGCGCGAAGACCGGCACGGGCGGCTCCGCCGGGGTGGCCTGGCTGGAGAAGCGGGCGCAGAAGAACGTGTTCCCCGAGCTGTGGACGGCGAGGTCCCATGTCTGAGCGGTCTGAACTGCGATCCGAACTGCGGTCCGAACTGCGGTCCGAACTGGGTGTCAGGGCCGCCGAGCTGGACGCCTCCGACGAACTCGCCAAACTGCGCGCGCAGTTCGTCCTGGACGACGTGGTGTACCTCGACGGGAACTCGCTCGGCGCGCTCCCGGCGTCGGTCCCCGGCCGGGTCGACGACGTCGTACGCCGCCAGTGGGGCGAAATGCGCATCCGCTCCTGGGAGGAGAGCGGCTGGTGGACGGCGCCGGAACGGATCGGCGACCGCATCGCGCCGCTGGTCGGAGCGGCTCCCGGCCAGATCGTGGTGGGCGACTCCACGAGCGTGAACGTCTTCAAGGCCCTGGTGGGAGCGGTCCGCCTGGCCGCCCTGACCTCCGACGGGCGTGACGAGATCATCGTCGACGCGACGACGTTCCCGACGGACGGCTACATCGCGGCGTCCGCGGCCCGCCTGACAGGCTGCGAACTGCGCCCCCTGGATCCGGCGGAAGTCCCCTCCGCGCTGGGCCCCCGCACAGCGGCGGTCCTCCTGAACCACGTCGACTACCGCACCGGCCGTCTGCACGACCTGCCGGCCCTCACGTCCGCGATCCACGACGCGGGCGCCCTGGCGGTCTGGGACCTGTGCCACAGTGCCGGGGCACTGCCGGTGGACCTCGACGCGCATGGGGTCGACCTGGCCGTCGGCTGCACCTACAAGTACCTGAACGGAGGCCCGGGCTCCCCGGCGTACCTCTACGTCCGCGCCGACCTCCAGCCCCGTTTCGACTCCCCGCTCCCCGGCTGGAACTCCCACGCCGATCCCTTCGGCATGAGCCCCGCCTACGAACCGGCCCCGGGCGCCCTGCGGGGCCGCGTCGGCACCCCGGACATCCTGTCCATGCTGGCCCTGGAGGCCGCGCTGGAGGTGTGGGAGGGCGTCTCGATCGACTCCGTCCGCACCAAGTCCCTCGCCCTGACCGACTTCTTCCTGGAATGCGTCGAGGCGTACGTCCCCCGGGGTCGCGTCGAGTCCCTGACCCCCTCCCACCACGCCGAACGCGGCAGCCAGGTCGCCCTGCGCTGCGCGGACGCGGGCGAGGTGATGAAGCGCCTGATCGAACGGGGCGTCGTGGGCGACTTCCGCCACCCCGACGTCCTCCGCTTCGGCTTCACCCCCCTCTACGTGGGCTTCGGTGACGCGGAACGGGCGGCGCGGGTGCTGGGGCAAACGGTGACCTGACGGCGAGCGAGGGGGCGGCCGGGGCGATCAACCCCCGGCCGTCCCCCACGCCGGTTCACTCCCCAACGACGTACACCCCCGCCACCGCCGCAGCAAACGCCCCCTCCGCCGCCCGCTCGGCCGCCCCCTCGTCCGGCACCACCCCAACAGTCAGCAGCGAGTAATACAGCGGCGCCGACACCGCCCGTACGACCATCGCCGCATCGGTCCCCACGGGCAACTCCCCCCGAGCCACCCCCTCCTCGACACACGGCACCCACTCACTCACCCGCACGTCATAGAACCGCCGCAACGCCTCCGCCGTACGCACATCGCACGTCGCCGCGGCGATCACGGCCCGAAACAACGCCCCCTGCCGAGGATCAGCCAGTGTCCGCCGCACCAACGCGGCGTTGGCCCGCAGATCACCGAGTACGGACCCGGTCTCCGCACGCGGCGACGACTGCTCCGCCATGTCACTCAGCAGATCGGCGACGAGCCCCGTGACCGACCCCCACCGCCGGTACACCGTCGTCTTCCCGACCTCCGCCCGCCGCGCCACGTCGGCGAGATCGAGATGCGCGAACCCCTCCTCGGCGAGTACGTCCCCCGCGGCACGCAACACGGCCGCACGAACCCGGGCGGTACGCCCACCAGGACGTACGGTGCCGGGTACACCAGGACCTACGGTGCCGGGTTCACCAGAACCCGTGGTGCCAGGCTCGCCACGACCCACGGTGCCGGACTCGGCGGACATGACGGACTCCTCAGCAACGCCGTTCGAGTAACCCCACCAGCGTAACGAAACACCAGATCCGTTTACCCCTCACCGAGCGTGACATCCGGGTGTAGACGCACGTCACGGGCCTGATACCGTCCCCGCCAACGGCCGAATTCACTCCTGGTCCGCCAAATCCGTTTCACCGCTGAGAGGTTGGAGCATGCCGGACGACGCCGCAGCACGGGACGCCGCCGAGGAGGCCTCGGCCTTCTCCCACCCGCCGGTCGACCCCGACGTCACCGCCACGTACGGCGACCATCCCGACCAGGTGATCGACTTCTACACCCCGCGCGAACCCGACCCCGAGGTCCCCGCCCCACTGGTGATCGTCCTGCACGGCGGCGCCTGGCGCGCCCCGTACGACCGTCGCCACATCACCCCGTTCGCGGACTTCCTGGCCCGCCGGGGCTTCGCCGTGGCCAACGTGGAGTACCGCCGGGGCGCCACGATCCCCGCGCAGGGCGGCGAAGGCCCGGTCGCGGGCCGCTGGCCGGACACCTTCGACGACATCGCGGCCGCACTCGACGCGCTGCCGGCGCTCGCCCGTGAGCACCTGCCGAAGGCGGACCTCCGCCGCACGGTGATCACCGGCCACTCGGCCGGCGGACACCTCGCCCTGTGGGCCGCCGCGCGTCACGTCCTGCCCGCCGACGCTCCTTGGCGCACCGACCGCCCCGCCCCGCTGCGCGGTGTCGTGGCCCTCGCTCCGATCGCGGACTTCACGGTCGCCGAGAAACTGAACGTCTGTTCCGGCGCCTCCCGCCAACTCCTCGGTGGCGGGGCCAGGTTCGCGGAGCGACAGCCGTACGCCGACCCGGCGTTCCTGCTCCCCACCGGCATCGCCACGACCCTCGTGCAGGGCCGCACCGACGTCATCGTCCCGGAGGCGGTCGCCGAGTCGTACGCGGAGGCGGCGGCGAGGGCGGGCGAGGTGGTCGGTCTGACGCTCCTGGAGGACGTGGGCCACTTCCCGCTGATCGACCCGGCGGCGGACGCGTGCGCGGTGGTGGCCGAGGAGATCGCCCAACTGGCTTGGTAGCGCTCCCCGGTCATACCCGTAGTACCTGAGAGCTACCTCCAAGATGAGCTCCCTGGCGGGACGCGAGCGACACGTCACGATCCGTAACTTCCCATCCAGAGGCGCCCGATGAGCGGGCGGACCGGATGGGAAGGACGCCATGGAGCTCCGGGGGAAGCCGACCGCGGCGGGAAGGGCGCAAGCCACCCGAACACCACCATCCGATCCGGCTCTTGAGCGGCCCGGTCCACCTCAGCCATCCGAGCCGGCCGAGCCGGTCCCGTTGGCCCCGTTGGCACACTCGGTTCAACCGGGAGAGCTCCTACCCCCCACCCTTCGCGTCCGATTCCTCCGGCGCCTGAGCCGCACCCTGCTCGCCGCCCTGGTCACGGCCGCCGTGGTCGTCCCCGTCTCCGCCGCGGCCCGCCCCCGGATCCCCGCCCCGACCCCCGCCGCCCTCGCCCCGCCGACGACCGCGACGCTGGACAAGGCATACACGGCGAACCGGGCGAACGCCGCGGAGGCGTCCCGCATGGCCGCCGCCCACGGCGACCGCACCCGTGCCGCCGCGGACCGCGCCATGGCCGCCCCCTCACGCCACTTCCTCACCTTCGACGGCCGCGGCCAGGGCCTGGCCGTCGAGGTCCTCGGCGACCTCGCCCACGCCGACCGCGTCGCGGTCCTGGTCCCGGGTTCCGACACGACCTTGGAGACCTACGGCCGCTTCCGAGCAGGAGCGGCAGCCCTCCAAGCCCGCCTCAACAGCCTCGGCCATCGCCACGGAACCCACGGGACCCACGGATCCACCTCACGTCCGCACACGGCGGTCATCGCCTGGCTCGGCTACGAGACACCGGGCACGGTCAGCACCACGGTCCTGACGACCGGCCGCGCCGAGGACGCGGCCCCGCCGCTGACGCGGTTCATACGCGAACTGCGGGGCGTCGTCGGCGAGAAGGCGCACGTCTCCCTGCTGTGCCACTCGTACGGAACGGTCGTCTGCGGCCGCGCGGCACGCGGGCTGGACGTGGACGACATCGCCCTCATCGGCAGCCCTGGCACCGGCGCGGACTCCGTGTCGGCACTGCGCACCTCCGCCCGGATCTGGGCGGCCCGAGGCGCCGACGACTGGATCGTGAACGTGCCGCACGTCCACGCCGATCTCTTCGGCACCACCGTCGGCTTCGGCGCCGACCCGGTGTCCCCGGCCTTCGGCGCCCATGTCTTCGCGGCGGGCGCCGGCGGCCACAGCGACTACTTCAAACCGGGCACCGTGTCCTTGGACAACCTCGCCCGGATCGTCCTCGGAGACACCTCGGAGGTATCCCGTGCGTGAGTCGACGGTTCATGAAGAGGCAGCCACCCGCCGAACGACCCCACCGACCCCACTGACCCCACCGACCGCATCGACCGCACCGAAGCCACGCACACCCCCCTCCACCCCCATACGCCCCACCCCCACCCGCATGTCCGCCGCCCTGCGCACCGCCACCCACGCCATAGGAGACGGCGCCCGCCGTGTCGACGCCGCCACCCCCGCGGAGCGGGACCGCGCGGTCGACGCCCTGCGCGCCTTCGCGATCCTCGGTGTGGTCCTGGGCCACTGGCTGGTGACGGCCCTGGTCGCGGACGGCGGCGCGCTGCACACGGCGAGCCCGTTGCAGCACATGCCGTGGCTGGCCCCCATCTCCTGGGTCTTCCAGACGCTCGCGGTGTTCTTCCTGGTCGGCGGCCATGTGGCGACGAAGAGCTACGCGTCGGCGCGGGCGCGTGGCACGACGTACGGACAGTGGCTGCGCGCCCGTCTCACGCGGCTCTTCAAACCCGTGGCCGCGGTACTGACCCTCTGGACGGTGGCCACCGTCGGCCTGCTCGCGTCGGGCACGGGAGTCGACACGGTCCACACCCTCGTCAAACTCGCCCTGTCCCCGCTGTGGTTCCTCCTGGTCTTCGCGGGACTGACGGCCGCGACGCCCCTGCTCACCCGGCTCAACCCGCTGTGGCCGCTGGCCGTCGTTCTCCACGTGGACCTGATGCGCTTCGGACTGGGCGGCCCGTCCTGGCTCGGCTGGGTGAACGTGGCTGCGGGCTGGATGGTCCCGTACACGCTGGGCGCGGCCTGGACGCGCGGTGAGTTGGACCGGCGGCGTGCGGGCTGGGTGCTGCTCCTGTGCGGCGCGGCGGCGACCGTGGTGCTGGTGACGTGGGCCGGCTACCCGGCGTCGATGGTCGGCGTGCCGGGTGCGGCGGTCTCGAACCTGAACCCGCCGACGCTGGCCGCCGTCACCTTCGGCGTGGCCCAGTGCGGCCTCGCCCTTCTGCTGCGCGAGCCGTTGCGCCGGTGGTTGCGGCGGCCCCTGGCGTGGGCCGCGGTGGCCCTGGTCAATCTGTCGGCGATGACGATATTCCTCTGGCACCAGACGTCCATGATGGCGGTCACCGCCGTGGGCCTGCTGCTGGGGAGGCTGCCCGGTCTGCACACGGTTCCCGACGGCTTGGGCTGGGTGGCTGCCCGCCTCGCCTGGCTTCCGGTCTTCGCCTTCGCGCTCGGCGTCTGCTGGGTCGCCTTTCGCTCCTACGAGCAGGGTCCGCGCCGCCGGTCCGGTCGTCCCTCCCGGGTCGTCCGCGTCCACCGTCGTGGTGGTCCGGCGGGGTCGCGAACGGCCCGCCGTGCCTAGGGTGATCACGTGACCAGCGCCGAGCCGAGGCCCCCGGACAGCGAGCCGATCCGCGCCCTCCTGCGCGAGGTCCTCACCGACCTCGCGTCACCGTCGGTGGCCCCGCTGCCCCCGCTGTCCCGGCCCCGTTGGCTGCGCCGACTGCCGCACGTGGTGCTGTACCTGATCGCGCTCGGGCTCGCACTCGCGGGCGTGGCCGAGCTCAACGACACCTATCGACTCGGGTTCCCGCTGGGTGAGGTGACCGGGGCCGCGCAGGGCGTCGCGATCGCCCTCGCCCTGCGGCGGCCCGTGCCGGCGTGGTGGCTGTCGCTGGGTGCCACGCTCCTGGCCGCCGCCGGGGCCAGGGCGCACATGATGGCGGACATCCCGGCGTCGCGCCCCGACTGGCCGTGGAGTACGCCCGCGCTGATCGCACAGGCCTTGGTGCTCTTCCTGCTGGCGCTGCGGCTGCCCGCACGGGTGGCCATCGGCGCGCTGTCCGTGACCGCCCTGCTGACGTACGTCATGCAGGGCGTGGTCGGCGGACAGCTGTACCACTCGACGGGGTTCCTGGCGGTCGTGGTCTTCGCCGCGGTGGTCCTCCTCGGAATCGCCCAGCGCGGCCGCCGCGAGGCCCGCACCCAGCTCGTCGAACAGGCCTCGCAGACCGAGGAGGAGCGCGCCCGCCGCACCCTCCTCGAGGAGCGCAGCCGGATCGCGCGCGAGCTGCACGACGTCGTCGCCCACCACATGTCGGTGATCTCCATCCAGGCCCAGGTCGCCCCGCACCTGGTCGAGAACCCCTCCGAGGAACTGAAGGAGAACCTGGAGGGCATCCGGCAGAACGCCCTGGAGGCGCTCACCGAGCTGCGCCGCGTGCTCGGCGTGCTGCGCTCCGAGAACCCCGAGGACCCGTACGGCCTCGGTGCAGGCACCGGTACCGCCCCCAACTCCCCGCAGCCCACGCTCGACCGCCTCGACGCCCTCGTCGAGAACACCCGCGCCGCCGGTCTCCAGGTCACCACGGAGATCACCGGCGAGCAGCTCCCACTGCCGCCCGGCGTGGAGCTGTCGGCGTACCGGATCATCCAGGAGGCGCTGAGCAACGCGCTGCGGCACGCGCCCGGTTCGGCGGTCCGTGTCGAGCTGTGGCACTTCCCGCGGGGGCTTCAGGTGCGGGTGATCAACTCCAGACCGGAGCGTCCCGCCCCGCCGTCCCCGGGCGCGGGGCACGGGTTGCTCGGTATGCGGGAGCGCGCCGCGATGCTGGGCGGCACCCTCGTGACCTCCGAGACCGCGCACGGCGGATTCGTGGTGGCGGCCTTCCTGCCGCGCGACGGCGCGGTCACGGGCGACGCCCCTTCCACCGACCTTTCCCCTCCCCCTTTCACCGACGTCGATCGTTCGGGCCGCACAGGAGACGAGAGCCGATGACGAGCAGCACCATCCGCGTACTGATCGCCGATGACCAGCAGATGGTCCGCCAGGGTTTCACCGTGCTGCTGAACACCCAGCCCGACATCGAGGTGGTCGGCCAGGCGGTCGACGGCCTGGACGCGATCTCCAAGGTCGCCGAACTCGCCCCGGACGTCGTGCTGATGGACATCCGTATGCCCGAGCTCGGTGGCATCGACGCGACCAGACGCATCACCGGCGAGACCCCGCACATCAAGGTGCTGGTGCTCACCACCTTCGACCTCGACGAGTACGTGTACGAGGCGCTGCGGGCCGGCGCCTCCGGGTTCCTGCTCAAGGACGCGTCCGCCGACCAGTTGGCCGAGGCGGTACGGGTGGTGGCGGCGGGCGACGCGCTGCTCGCCCCCGGGATCACCCGCCGTCTCATCGCCGAGTTCTCCCGCCTGGACTCCACACCCCGCGCCCCGCTCAAGCAGCGCGTGGGGGAGCTGACCGAGCGGGAGACGGAGGTGCTGGCCCTCATCGCGCAGGGCCTGTCGAACGCGGAGATCGCCGAGCGCCTGGTCGTCGCCGAGCAGACCGTGAAGACCCATGTGGGCCGCATCCTGGTGAAGCTGGGCCTGCGCGACCGCACCCAGGCCGCGGTCTTCGCCTACGAGTCTGGCCTGGTGCGTCCGTCCGGCTACTGAGCCCGCCACCCCGCTCCCTCCCGGGGGATACCCGTAGTACTTGAGACGGATCCCGCAGGACCCTTCTCACTGGTGACGACCGCGACCCGGCAGGCGGCCTACCGTTTTGAACGTGACCGAGACGACCCAGACGCAGATGAAGCCGCCGGGCGGGGCCAAGCCCCGCAGCCCGGAGTTCCGGCTGGCCGCGGACGCCCTGCGCGGGCTGCGGCAGGACCTGTTCCACGACGCCTTCGCCTACCGCCCGCTGCCGCGGATGCGGGTGGACGGTCCGCTCGCCCGGCGCCTCCCCGAGCGCGTCAGGGAGTACGCGGCCTGGACTCCGCACGCTGTGATCACGGCGTGTGGACTGCTCGCGATGGCCGTCGCGAGCACCGCGAACCAAGGCGGCCCCGGTATCGAGAGTCTGGTGCCCGGCTTCCTGGCGTTGCTCCCGGTCCTGCTGACGCTCGTCCGGCCGGTCGGAGCCTTCTGGTTCTCCCTGGCGGCGACACCGTTCGCGGCCGTGTTCAGCGGCAGCTGGGGCGAGTGGCCGTGGCCGCCGGGTGCCTTCCTCACCCACCTGGTGGTGCTGACGGTCGTGGCGCTGCGGACGCGGCCGCGCACCGCCGCCTGGATGTGGGTGCTGACCGCGTGGTACGGATTCATGTCCGAGTCCCTCTTCGGCGCCGGGCACATGGGGAGCAACGCGGCTCCGCTGCTGTTCCTCTCCGCCCTGGCCCTCCTGGTCGTCACCGTCCTGCACGTACGCCGCACGGCCGAGCAGGAGGTGACGGCCCACCAGTCGGAGACGGCGCAGGAGCGCTCCAGGCGCACCCTCCTGGAGGAGCGCACCACGATCGCCCGCGAGCTGCACGACGTGGTCGCCCACCACATGTCGGTGGTCGCCATCCAGGCGGAGGCCGCGCCCTACCGGGTGGAGAACCCACCGCCCGAGCTGGAGCAGGCCTTCGTCACGATCCGCGAGAACGCGGTGGCGGCGCTCACCGAGCTGCGCCGTGTCCTCGGTGTCGTACGGGCCGCGGACTACGAGGCTCCGGACGCCCCGCAGCCCACCCTCGCCGACCTCGGCGCGCTCCTCGCCAATGTGCGGGAGGCGGGTCTGAGCGTGGAGAAGACGGTCACGGGCGCGGTGCGCGAACTCCCGCAGGGCGTGGAGCTGTCGGCGTACCGCATCGTCCAGGAGGCGCTGAGCAACACCCTGCGGCACGCGCCGGGCGCGACGGCCCGCGTCGAGATCGGCTACGTTCTCGGCGGGCTCGGCCTGCGCATAGTCAACGGCCCCGCGCAGACCACCACCCTGGTGAAGTCCACCCACGGCGCGGGGCACGGCATCACCGGGATGCGCGAGCGGGTCACGATGCTGGACGGCGAGATGACGACGGGCGAGACGGACGACGGGGGCTACGAGGTGACGGTCTTCCTGCCGGTGCCGCTGCGGGCGGCGGAGGAATCCGGATGACGAACGGCACCATCCGCGTCCTGATAGCCGACGACCAGGTGATGGTCCGCGAGGGCTTCTCGGTGCTGCTCGGCGCGATGCCGGACATCGAGGTGGTCGGCGAGGCGGTCAACGGCCGGGACGCGGTCGAGCGGGTCCGTGAGCTCGGGCCGGACGTCGTGCTGATGGACATCCGCATGCCGGAGATGAACGGCATCGAGGCGACCCGGGAGATCGTCGCGGCGGACAGCGCCGCGAAGGTGCTGGTGCTGACCACCTTCGACCTCGACGAGTACGTGTACCAGGCGCTGCGCGCGGGAGCCTCGGGCTTTCTGCTCAAGGACGCCTCGGCGCGTCAACTCGCCGACGGGGTGCGGGTGGTGGCGGCCGGGGAGGCGTTGCTCGCCCCGTCCGTGACCAAGCGGCTGATCACCGAGTTCTCCAAGCTCTCGGACGCTCCGAGACTCTCGGCCACGGCCCAGGCGGCCTACGGCGAGCTGACCGAGCGGGAGACGGAGGTGCTGGTCCTGATCGCCCAGGGTCTGTCGAACGCGGAGATCGCCTCGCGGCTGTTCGTCGCCGAGTCCACGATCAAGACCCATGTGAGCCGGATCCTGGTGAAGCTGGGCCTGCGGGACCGCACGCAGGCGGCGGTGTTCGCGTACGAGGCGCGGCTGATCACACCCAGGTGACCCGGGTGGCCCAGGTGGCCTCTGACCGGGGGAGCGCGGCGGCCGGGCCGATGGCGGGGTACGGGGGTCCCCGCCGACGGCTCGGCCGCCGAGACACCCCTGTTCAGCGGGGCCGAGTCGGGCTAGCGTCCGCCCATGGCAGCCTCGCACACCCCGCAGTCCTCGCAGTCCTCGCAGCCTCCGCAGTCTCCGCGGACACCGTCGGCCTTCGATCCCTGGAACCCGGAGTTCGTGGCGAACCCGTACCCCGCGTACGCGGAGCTGCGCGAGCGTGGCCGGGTGCACTACTACGAGCCGACCGACCAGTGGCTGGTCCCGCACCACGCGGACGTGTCGGCGCTGCTGCGGGAGCGGCGGCTGGGCCGGACCTACCAGCACCGTTACACGCACGAGGATTTCGGGCGGACGGCACCTCCGCCCGAGCACGAGCCGTTCCACGTCCTCAACGACCACGGAATGCTGGACCTGGAGCCGCCGGACCACACGCGGATCCGACGGCTGGTCTCCAAGGCGTTCACGCCGCGCACGGTCGAGCAGCTCAGGCCGTACGTGGACCGGCTGGCGAACGAGCTGGTCGCCGGCCTGGTGGCGGCCGGCGGCGGTGATCTGCTCACCGATGTCGCCGAGCCGCTCCCGGTGGCCGTGATCGCCGAGATGCTGGGCATCCCGGAGTCGGACCGGGCGCCGCTCAGGCCGTGGTCGGCGGACATCTGCGGGATGTACGAGCTGAACCCTTCCGAGGAGACGGCGGAGAAGGCGGTCCGGGCGTCGGTGGAGTTCACCGAGTACCTCCGGGAACTGATCGCCGCGCGCCGCAAGGAGCCGGGCGACGACCTGATCTCGGGGCTCATCGCCGCGCACGACGAGGGCGACCGCCTGACCGAACAGGAGATGATCTCCACCTGTGTCCTGCTGCTGAACGCGGGGCACGAGGCGACGGTGAACGCGACGGTGAACGGGTGGTGGGCGCTGTTCCGCAACCCCGACCAGTTGGCGGCCCTGCGTGGCGACCGTTCGCTGATCCCCACGGCGGTGGAGGAGCTGATGCGCTACGACACCCCGCTCCAGCTCTTCGAGCGGTGGGTTCTGGAGGACATCGAGATCGACGGCACGACCGTTCCCCGGGGTGCGGAGATCGCGCTGCTCTTCGGTTCCGCCAACCACGACCCGAAGGTCTTCGCGTCCCCGGAGAGTCTGGATCTCTCCCGCTCCGACAACCCCCACATCTCCTTCAGCGCCGGTATCCACTACTGCATCGGCGCCCCGCTGGCCCGCCTCGAACTGGCGGCGTCCTTGGGCGCTCTGCTGGAGAAGGCGCCGACGCTCGCCCTTGCCGCGGAGCCGGAGCGCAAGCCGAACTTCGTGATCCGCGGGCTCGAGGGGCTCAGCGTCGTGCTCTGACCCGTCGGCCGAGGGGGCGGAGTCCGAGGGCCCAGAGTCCCAGCGCGGCGGCCGTCCCGCCGAGGACCGTCAGGGGCAGCTCGGCATAGAGCACGCTCCAGTCGGGGCCCTGCTCGAACCGCTGGAACCGGTCGCGGCTGTTGACGGCCCAGACCGCCAGCCCCGCCCCCGCGCCGACGGCAGCGATCAGACATCCGCCCGCGGCCTGCATCCGTTGCCCCATGACCCTCATGGACGTGGTGCGGGGACCCGGGGTTCCCGGGTCCCCGCACCAGGCACGCGCGCCCGCCCTCAGGTGCTCATGTCCCGTCGCCGCAACGCCGCCAGCCCCGTGGCGGTCAGGGCCAGCGCGATCGCCGTCAGGATCAGTACCGGTGTCCATGTCATCTCCCCGCCCGGCAGCTTGGGGAGGTGACCGAAGGGGGAGAGGTCCATGGCGGCCTGGGGGACGTTCAGGGCGGGGCCGATCCAGCCCAGCAGGAGGGCGACCCCGGCCGCGCCCCAGGCGCCGGGGGCCAGCCGGGGCGAGACCCCGTAGAGAAGGACCGCAAGTCCGCCCAGTGTCCAGACCGCCGCGACCTGGACGAGGCAGGCGCCGAGCACGGGCCCGAGCTCAAGGCCGTACCCGAGTCCGAGGCCGAGCCCGCCCAGCGTCATGATGAGCGCCGCGCCGCCGAAGGCGACGACCAGATGGCCGCCGGCCCACCGCAGCCGCCCCACCGCGTTCGCCAGCACCGGTTCCGCCCGCTGCGAGGTCTCCTCACCGTGCAACCGCAGCACCGAAGAGACGACGTACAGCGCGGCCACCATCCCGAGCATGCCGACCATCGCCGCGAGGAACGCGTCCGTGATCCCGGACTGACCGCCCATCCGCTCGATGATCTGCCGGGTCTTGGCGTTGCTCCCGACGAGATCGGCGGCCCCCTTCGTGATCCCGCCGAAGGCGGCCCCCGCGGCGAGGAACCCGAGGCTCCACCCCAGCACGGCCCCCCGCTGCAGTCGCCAGGCCAGCGCCCCGGCCGACCCGAGCCGCCCCCGTGCGGGCCCCGGCCGGGTCGGCAGGAAGCTCATCCCGACGTCGCGCCGCCCGGCGAGTTCGTAGGCGACCGCGCCCTGGATCACCATGGCCGCGACGAACAGCGCCGGCACCCACCACCGCTCATGCGCGAAGGGGCGTTCGTTCTCCAGCCACCCCAGCGGCGACACCCAGGTCAGCACGGAGGAACCGTCGCTCGTCGACGAGTCGCCCGCCGCCCGCAGCACGAACGCCGCGCCGAGCAGCCCGCCCGTCAGCCCCTTGGCGAGCCGCGCGCTCTCGGTGAGCTGGGCGACGATCGCCGCCATGGTGGCGAAGACCATGCCGACGCCCCCGACGCCGAGCCCGAGGGCCAACGCCCCGGCACCGCCCTGCCCTGCCAGCCCGCCCGCGATGAGCAGCGCGAGCACGCCATTGGCGACGAGGGCGGCCAGCAGCGCCGCCGTCAGCGGGGCCCGGCGCCCCACCATCGCCGACGAGAGGAGTTCCTGGCGCCCGCTCTCCTCCTCCTCGCGGGTGTGCCGTACGACTACGAGCAGGCTCATGATCCCGGCGAACAGACCGGCGTAGCCGCCGATGCGCCAGGCGGTGAGTCCGCCGAGCGAGTCGTCGAACACCGGCCCGTACGTGGCGCGCAGGGAACTGTTGGTGAGCATCTGGCGGGCGAGGTCGGCGCGTTCGGCGGCGGTGCCGTAGACGGACTTCAGGGAGTTCGGCATGGACAGCACCAGCAGGCCGATCACGCCGACCCACAGCGGCATCATCAGCCGGTCGCGGCGGAGGAAGAACCTCAACAGTGTGCCGGTCCCCGCGAGTTGGCGGGAACTCCGGGCTCGTACCCCACCCCGTACGGCAGCGGTCGCGGTGGTCGCGGTGGTCATCGCGCCATCGTCCCTTCGCCGTTCACCCGGACGTCGTCCTGGACGTCGTCCTGGTAGTGCCGAAGGAACAGTTCCTCCAGGGTCGGCGGCGTCGAGGTCAGCGACCGTACGCCCGAGTCGGTGAGCGAGCGCAGTACGGCGTCCAGCTTGTCGGTCTCGACCTGGAGCCTGACCCGGTGGCCCTGGATGTCCAGGTCGTGCACGCCGGGCAGGTGCGCCAGCCCGTTGGGCGGTCCCGCGAGTTCGGCGGTGACGCTGGTACGGGTCAGATGGCGCAGGTCGGCGAGGGTGCCGCTCTCGACGGTGCGGCCCTTGCGGATGATGCTGACGCGGTCGCACAGCTCCTCCACCTCGCTGAGGATGTGCGAGGAGAGCAGGACGGTCCGGCCGCGGTCGCGTTCCTCCTCGACGCACCGCTGGAAGACCTCCTCCATCAGCGGGTCGAGACCCGACGTGGGCTCGTCGAGGATCAGCAGGTCGACGTCCGAGGCGAAGGCGGCGACGAGGGCGACCTTCTGCCGGTTGCCCTTGGAGTAGGTGCGTCCCTTCTTGGTGGGGTCGAGTTCGAAGCGCTCGATCAGTTCCGCCCGGCGCGCCCGGTCGAGCCCCCCGCGCAGCCGCCCGTACAGGTCGATGACCTCGCCGCCGGAGAGGTTGCGCCACAGGGTGACGTCACCGGGAACGTAGGCGACCCGGCGGTGCAGCTCCACCGCGTCCGCCCAGGGGTCCCGGCCGAGCACCTGCGCCGCGCCCGCGTCGCCGCGCAGCAGGCCCAGCAGGACCCGGATCGTGGTGGACTTCCCGGAGCCGTTCGGACCGAGGAAACCGTGCACCTCGCCGGCCTCGACGTCCAGGTCGAGACCGTCCAGCGCGTGTGTCCCGCCGAACGACTTGTGCAGCCCGGAGACGGTGATCGCCTTCGTCGTGGCCTTCGTCATTCCCTTGGCCCTGCCCTTCGTCATGCTCCAGAACGTACGCTTCTTTCAGAAATTTGTGAAGTTAACGAATTGTATAAACGCTCGGATATAATCGAGGGATGGCAGAGCCGGAGGCGCTGGGAGCGGCAGGAGCGGTGGGTCGGGACGCGGAGGCGGTCTCGCGGTTCGTCGAGCACTTCGCGGCGCAACTCGTGGAGGCCGGGATGCCCCGGATGCCGTCCCGGGTCTTCGGGGCGCTGCTCGCCTCGGACACCGGCGCTCTGACCTCGGTCGAACTGGGCGAGCAACTGCGGATCAGCCCCGCGGCGGTCTCCGGTGCGGTGCGCTATCTGGCGCAGGTGCACATGGTGTCGCGCGAGCGGGAACCCGGTTCGCGCCGGGAGCGGTACCGCGTGCACAGCGACCAGTGGTACGAGGCGCTCACCAATCGTGAGGCGATCATCAAGCGCTGGGAGGACGCGCTGCGCGAAGGCGTCGTCAGCCTGGGCGCGGACACCCCGGCGGGCGCTCGGCTCGCGGAGACCCTTGCCTTCTTCGAGTTCATGGAGGGCGAGCTGGAGTCGATGATGGACCGCTGGCGGGTCCACCGGGAGCAGCACTTCGGCGAGGGCTGAGAGCCCTCGCCGAAGAAATGTCTCCTACCGCTCCTTGGTCCTACCGCTCCTTGGTCTCCTCCAGGACCGTCCGCCCGAGCAGGGCGTACCGCTGCGGTGCGCGGCGCTTGAGGTACGTCGCGTACGCCACGCCGCCCGCCGCGATCAGGGCGACGATCCAGGGGGTCGCCTTCAGCACGAGGGAGCCGGACTCCGTGCCGGCCGCGGCGCCCATGTTGGACACCAGCAGGACGACCACGCCGAGCATCGCGAGGCCGCCGATGAGCGGGGCGGTGAAGGTCTTGAACCAGTGCCTGCTCTCGGGGTGGTTCTTGCGGAAGTACGCCAGCACCGCGAAGGAGCAGACCGCCTGCACCACCAGGATGGCCATCGTGCCGAGGATGGCGAGCAGGACGTACGTGCCGGTGTACGGGTCCTTGCCGGCCAGCCAGAACGCGGCGATGAGGACGGCGCTGACGACCGTCTGGACGAGGCCCGCGATGTGCGGGGAGCCGTGCTGGGGGTGGGTGCGGCCGATCGTGCGCTGGAGCGAGGGGAGGACGCCCTCGCGGCCCAGTGCGTACATGTATCGGGCGGCGCAGTTGTGGAAGGCCATGCCGCAGGCCAGTGAGCCGGTGATCATCAGCCACTGCATGACGTCGACGGCCCAGTGGCCGACGTAGTGCTCGGTGGGGTTGAAGAACAGGGCGAGCGGGTTCGAGGAGGAGGCGGCCGTGACGGCCTCGCTCTCGCCGTTGCCGATGATGGCCATCCAGGAGACGAAGACGTAGAAGACGCCGACGCCCAGGACGGAGATCATCGTCGCCTTGGGGATGATCTTCTTCGGGTCGCGGGACTCCTCGCCGTACATCGCCGTGGACTCGAAGCCGACCCACGACCAGAACGCGAAGAAGAGGCCGAGGCCCGCCGAGGTCCCCTTGAAGGCGTTGACCGGATTGACCGGGCCGAAGGTGAAGCCGTGCGGACCGCCGCCGTGCAGGGCGACGGAGACGGCCATGGCGGCCAGGATCGTCACCTCGGTGGCCAGCAGTACGACGAGCAGCTTCTCGGCGACGGACACCCCGAACCACGTGCCCGTCGCGTTGACGGCGAGCATCAGGACCGCGAACGCCCACCAGGGCACGTCAAGTCCCGTCTGGTCCTTGAGGGTTCCGGTGGCGAAGGTCGAGAAGATGCCGATCAGGGCCGGCTCGAAGACGACGTACGCGAAGGTCGCGAGGAGTCCCGAGGCGAGTCCCGCGGTGCGGCCGAGGCCGTAGGAAATGAAGCCGTAGAAGGCGCCGGTGGAGGTGATGTGCTTCGCCATCGAGGTGAAGCCGACCGCAAAGATGGCCAGGACGACCATTGCGACGAGGTAGCTCGCCGGGGCGCCGATGCCGTTGCCGGCGGAGACCATGAAGGGCACGTTGCCCGTCATGGCGGTGATCGGGGCGGCGGTGGCGACGGCCATGAAGACCACGCCCAGCAGTCCGATCGCGTTCGGCTTGAGCCGGTGAACTGCGCCTCCGGGGGCCTCCGGGGTGCCCGCCGCCTCAGGGACCACGCCCTCTTGCACTGCCATCGAGTGGCCCCTTCCCATGGTCGCTCGCCGTCCGCACCCTGGGCGCGGCGGAGTGGATTACGAACCGGAATGCTGCACGAGAAATGAGTCCTGTCACGGGTCGGGACGTTAAATGTGCGTCAACCAGACCTTTAGGAGTCCGGGTGGAGCGAACGTCCTTGTTAACTCTGCGCCGGATCGTGGACCGCGCCCGGCGCCCCTCCGTACGGTCCCTGGCATGAGCACCTACTCCGCCACCCTCGGCGGCCGGACGCACACCTTCGCCGGTCTCGCGGGGCTGCTCGCCGCCGCGAGCCCCGAGCGTTCCGGCGACCGCCTCGCCGGGCTCGCCGCCGACTCCGCGCAGGCGCGCGTCGCCGCGCGGTGGGCGCTGGCCGAGGTCCCGCTCGCGCGGTTCCTCGCCGAGCCGGTGATCCCGTACGAGACCGACGACGTGACCCGCCTCATCATGGACAGCCACGACACGGCGGCCTTCGCCCCCGTCTCGGGCCTCACGGTGGGGGAGTTGCGCGAATGGCTGCTGTCGGACGCGGCGGACGCGGCGACACTCGCCGCACTCGCCCCCGGGCTGACCCCCGAGATGGCCGCCGCGGTGTCGAAACTGATGGGCAACGCGGACCTGGTGGCGGTCGCCCGCAAGGTCCAGGTCGTCACCGCCTTCCGCTCCACGATCGGCCTCCCGGGCCGCCTGGCCACCCGCCTCCAGCCCAACCACCCCACCGACGACCCCGCGGGCGTGGCGGCGGCCCTGCTGGACGGACTGCTCCTCGGCTCCGGCGACGCGGTGATCGGCATCAACCCGGCCACGGACAGCCCCCGGGCGGTACGGGACCTGCTGGACCTCCTGGACGGAGTGATCGACCGCTACTCCATCCCCACCCAGTCCTGCGTCCTGTGCCACGTGACCACCAGCATCGACCTGATGGAACGCGGCGCCCCGGTGGACCTGGTCTTCCAGTCCATCGCCGGTACGCAGGCCGCGAACGCCTCGTTCGGGGTCACGCTGGGGCTCCTGGACGAGGCCTACGAGGCGGCGCGCTCACTGGCCCGGGGCACGGTCGGCTCCAACGCCCTGTACTTCGAGACGGGGCAGGGCAGCGCGCTCTCCGCCGACGCGCACCACGGGGTGGACCAGCAGACGGTGGAGGCACGGGCGTACGCGGTCGCCCGCCGCTACGACCCGCTGCTCGTGAACACGGTGGTCGGCTTCATCGGCCCGGAGTACCTCTACGACGGCCGCCAGATCCTCCGCGCGGCCCTGGAGGACCACTTCTGCGGCAAACTGCTCGGCCTGCCCATGGGCCTCGACATCTGCTACACCAACCACGCCGACGCCGATGACGACGACATCGCCACGATGCTCACCATGCTCGGTGTCGCCGGCGCCTCCTTCGTGATCTGCACCCCCGGAGGCGACGACATCATGCTCAACTACCAGTCGGCCTCGTACCACGACGCGTTGTACCTGCGCGAGGTGCTCGGACTGCGCCCGGCACCGGAGTTCGAGACGTGGCTGGGGCGAATCGGTCTGCTGGACGAAGGTGGCGGGATACGGGACGTGGCGGGTACGGGCCATCCGCTGACGGCGATCGGGCGGGGGCTGGCGGCATGACGGAACGTCAAGTGATGGCACCCGATTCGGACGCCGTCCTCTGGAACTCCCTGCGCCGGCACACCCAGGCCCGGATCGGGCTCGGGCGGGCCGGCTCGGCGTTGCCCACGCGGCACCGGCTCGAACTGCAGGCCGCGCACGCCGCCGCGCGGGACGCGGTGCACTCGCCGTTCGACCCGGACGTGGTGGCGTCCGCGCTGGCGGGTGCGGCGACGATACGGGTGCGCAGCGCCGCCCCCGACCGGCTCACCTATCTCCAGCGCCCCGACCTCGGACGCAGGCTCCACGACGTGGACCGGGCGCACCTGCCCCGCGACGGCTGGGACGTGGTGTTCGTCGTGGCCGACGGGCTGTCCAGCCGGGCGGTGCACGAGCACGCGGCGGCCGTCGTACACGCGACGACACAGCGGCTGCCCTCCGACTGGCGTGTCGCTCCCGTCGTACTCGCCGAGCAGGCGCGGGTGGCTCTCGGCGACGACATCGCGCACGCGTTGGGGGCCGGGATGGCCGTGGTCCTCATCGGGGAGCGGCCCGGGATGTCCGCCGCGGACTCGCTCGGCGCGTATCTCACGTACGACCCGCGCCCGGGTCGCACCACCGACGCCGACCGCAACTGCCTCTCCAACATCCGTCCACCCCTTGGCCTGTCCCACACCGACGCGGCGACCAAGCTGGCGACACTGATGCGCAGAGCACGCGACCTCGGCCGCACCGGCGTATCCCTGAAGGACGAGTCCACCCCCGCGTTGCCTTAGCGAAGATGCGGGGCGAAGCCCCGCTTCAGGGGCGCGGGGAACTGCGCGACCAGCCCTCACCGCCCCGCAGCCGACAACTCACCCCGGGGTCGAAGGGGCGGAGCCCCGGGGATGATGGGGGTCCCGCCTGCTCGAGCGAAGCCGAGAGCTCGGGGGAGGGTAGGGGCGGCGGGGGCGAGAAAACCCCCCGGGGGCTCAGCTCGGCAGCGTGAGCCCCCACCCCCCTTCCCGAACCGTCCACGTCCGCGTCCGCACAGGCCCGGACACCACGGAATCCGCCCGATACCGAAAGTCCGCCCCGGACACCGTCACCCGCCGCCCCACCACCCGCAACGGCGAAGCCTCCGCCCCCACGGAAACCGGCCGAACCTCCACCTCCGCACCCCCGGCGACGCCGGGCGTCACGGACACCGCCTCGACCGGCTGATCCAGATCGACCAGGGTGACCCCGTCGACCTCGACCCGCAGCCGCGAAGGCCCGGGCCCCGGCACGGACGCCACGCGCGCGGGCCGCGCCGCGAGCGTACGGACCAGTGACTGACAGGTCCGCAGCCACGCATGCCCCCCAAGCCCGGAAGCACCACCCCCGAAACTCCCGAAACCCGCGGAGCCACCGGAGCCCCCAGAACCTTCGGCATCCCCGAAACCGCCGACACCGCCGAGACCCCCCACCTCGACCTCCTCGGCACCCCTCATCCCCCCGCCCGCCCCCACCGGAGGAATCCGCAACGCCCCCAACACCACCCCGTCACTCTCGTCGACCAGCAGATCGAGCCGCCGCTCGACCCCGTCGAGCACGGCCCGGGCCGCCGCGACGGCCCCGACGGGCACGCCGAGTGCCCGCGCCAGTGACAGCACACCCCCCACCGGCACCAACGACACCCCACATCCGGCCAGCTCCCGCTTTCGGTGCAAAAGGGACACAGCACGCAAGAGGGCACGGTCGTCGCCCACCACGACCGGGCGCCGGGAACCTCTCCGGGCCAGCGCCCGGGCAAATTCCTCGGGCCCTTCCGGGAGGCATACTTTCGTCGTCGCACCCGCGCTGAGCACGTCTTTTGCGATCCGTACAGACTCGCCGTCCGTCCAACGGGCGACCGGGTCGATGACCACAAGGAGCTGGTCGGAAGCCGCCACCTCGGTCATGCCTCGCTTCCTCGGGTAGCATCTTTGTGCAAGAGCCCCTTGCGCTATTGCGCCAGGGGCTTCGTCTATTCCGGGGCATCCGGTCCGACGGTCGCGGCCAAAGGAGGTCGCCGGCGTACGCAGCCGTATCGAAAACCAGCCGCGTACGTCCCCGACCTTGGACATGCCCCGCCCGGAAGGGGTGTACGCCTGTGCCCGCACTTGTGCTGCTCGGTGCTCAGTGGGGTGACGAAGGCAAGGGAAAGGCCACCGACCTGCTCGGTGGATCCGTGGACTATGTGGTGCGCTACCAGGGCGGCAACAACGCCGGCCACACGGTAGTCGTGGGCGATCAGAAGTACGCCCTCCACCTCCTCCCTTCCGGAATCCTCACGCCGGAGTGCACTCCGGTGATCGGAAACGGAGTCGTCGTCGACCCGTCGGTCCTGTTCTCCGAGCTGAACGGACTGAACGAGCGCGGTGTCGACACCTCCAAGCTTCTGATCAGCGGAAACGCTCACATCATCACGCCGTACAACGTCACTGTCGACAAGGTGACGGAACGCTTCCTCGGGAAGCGGAAGATCGGCACGACCGGGCGTGGCATCGGGCCCACCTACGCGGACAAGATCAACCGCGTCGGCATCCGTATCCAGGACCTCTACGACGAGTCGATCCTGACCCAGAAGGTCGAGGCGGCCCTCGAGGTCAAGAACCAGCTGCTGACCAAGCTCTACAACCGCCGTGCCATCGAGGCCGGGCAGGTCGTCGAGGAGCTGCTGGGCTACGCGGACCGGCTCAAGCCGTACGTCGCGGACACGGTCCTGATCCTGAACCAGGCGCTGGAGCAGGACAAGGTCGTGCTCTTCGAGGGCGGCCAGGGCACGCTCCTCGACATCGACCACGGCACGTATCCCTTCGTGACGTCGTCGAACCCGACGGCCGGCGGTGCCTGCACCGGTTCGGGCGTCGGCCCGACGAAGATCAGCCGGGTCATCGGCATCCTCAAGGCGTACACGACCCGTGTCGGCTCGGGCCCGTTCCCGACCGAGCTCCTCGACGAGGACGGCGAGGCGCTGCGCCGCATCGGTGGCGAGCGCGGTGTCACCACCGGCCGTGACCGCCGCTGCGGCTGGTTCGACGCGGTCATCGCCCGCTACGCGACCCGTGTGAACGGCCTGACCGACTTCTTCCTCACCAAGCTGGACGTCCTGACCGGCTGGGAGGAGATCCCGGTCTGCGTGGCGTACGAGATCGACGGCAAGCGCGTCGAGGAACTCCCGTACTCCCAGACCGACTTCCACCACGCGAAGCCGATCTACGAGAACCTCCCGGGCTGGTCCGAGGACATCACCAAGGCGAAGTCCTTCTCCGACCTGCCGAAGAACGCCCAGGCGTACGTCAAGGCGCTGGAGGACATGTCCGGCGCCCAGATCTCCGCGATCGGCGTCGGCCCGGGCCGCGACGAGACGATCGAGATCAACTCGTTCATCTGATCCGTTCAGACCGTTCAGACCGTTCAGACCGATCGGATCGTTCGGATGCAGTGAGAGGCCGTCGTCCCCAACCGGGGGCGGCGGCCTTCGCGTTCGCCAGGGAATGTGCGACCGACACGTGTCTCATCACCCTGGTTCACGGGGGCGCCGTCTTGGCACGGAGTGACCGTCGGGCAGGGCGAGCTGACCGTTAATTGACCTGGACATGGTCTGTTCCTGGTTCCCGACCGACCGGGACCCGACGACGATCTACGCGTGTAGTGCACTGAGTGCGCGCAGCGCACGTAGCGCAGCCGGCGCATCCGCAGTGCCCGAAGTCCCCGCACGACTCGCGCAGTTGCTCCCGTCAGTCAAGTCCCAGCCAGTCCCAGGAGACACGTATGCCCGTCAATCCCATGAACCGCCGGGAGTTCGTGAAGAAGTCGGCCGTCACCGGGGCGGCCGTCACGGTCGCGGGGGCTGTCGCCGCGACCCCGGCCCAGGCCCAGACCGCGGACCACAAGCCCGAAAAGGCGCCCCGTACCTGGTCGTTCTCCATCCTGGGCACCACCGACCTGCACAGCCACATCTTCGACTGGGACTACTACACGGACGCGACGTACAAGGACAAGGCGGGTAACTCGGTCGGCGTCGCCCGCGTCGCCACCCTCATCAAGCAGCAGCGCGCCGCCAAGGGCGAGAACCACGTCCTGCTCGTCGACGCCGGCGACATCATCCAGGGCACCTCGCTGGCGTACTACTACGCCCGTGTGGACCCCATCGTCGCCGCCAAGGGCAAGCGTGCCCCCGTGCACCCCATGGCCGTCGCCATGAACCACATGCGCTACGACGCCGCCGCCCTCGGCAACCACGAGTTCAACTACGGCATCGAGACCCTGCGCAAGTTCGAGAAGCAGTGTCACTTCCCGCTGCTCGGCGCCAACGCGCTGGACGCCAAGACGCTGCGTCCGGCCTTCCAGCCGTACACCGTGAAGCGCATCTGTGTCCCCGGCGCCCCGGACATCAAGGTCGGCATCCTCGGCCTCACCAACCCGGGCATCGCCCTGTGGGACAAGGACAACGTCTCCGGGAAGATGGCGTTCACCGGACTCGTCGAGCAGGCGAAGAAGTACGTCCCGCGGATGCGCGCCCTCGGGTGCGACGTCGTGTTCCTCACCGACCACTCGGGCCTGGACGGCAGTTCGTCGTACGGCAGTGAGCTGCCGTACGTCGAGAACGCCTCGAACCTCGTCGCCCAGCAGGTCCCCGGCATCGACGCGATCCTCGTCGGTCACACGCACGTCGAGGTCTCGTCGTACACGGTGAAGAACGAGGAGACCGGCAAGGACGTCGTCCTCTCCGAGCCGTACTGCTGGGGCATGCGCCTGACCGTCTTCGACTTCGAGCTCGAACTCCACCACGGCCAGTGGAAGGTGACGAGCACCAAGGCGCAGACCCTCAACAGCAACACCGTCGAGGAGGACCCGGAGATCACCAGGCTCCTCAAGGCCGACCACGACCTGGTCGTGAAGTACGTCAACACTCCGGTCGGCACCTGCACCGTGGACCTCTCCGCGGCCGAGGCCTGCTGGAAGGACGTCCCGGTGATGGACTTCATCCACCAGGTCCAGATGGCGACGGTGGCCTCCGGCCTGTCCACCGCCGACGCCGCCCTCCCCCTGATCTCCGTCGCCGCGCCCTTCAGCCGCACCGCCGACATCCCGGCGGGCAACGTCACCATCCGCGACGTGGCCGGGCTCTACATCTACGACAACACCCTGTACGGCAAGAAGCTCACGGGCGCCCAGCTCAAGGACTACCTGGAGTACGCGGCGAAGTACTACCACCAGTTCGCGTCCGGCACGAAGGTGGACACGGCCACCCTCACCAACGCCAACAACTTCTGGGACTACATGTACGACACCGCCGCAGGTGTCGAGTACGACATCGACATCGCGCAGGCCGAGGGCTCCCGCATCAAGAACCTCACCTACAAGGGTGTGGCGGTCGCCGACGACCAGGTCTTCGTCGTCGCCGTCAACAACTACCGCGCCAACGGCGGCAGCGGCTACCCGCACATCGCGGCCGCCGACATCGCGTACAGCTCCACCAACGAGATCCGCCAGCTGATGATCGACTACGTCACGGCCAAGGGCACCCTCGACCCGGCCGACTTCGCGGTCACCAACTGGAAGCTGACGCAGGACGGGACGCCGGTGTTCCCAGCCAGCTGACAGCCAGTCAAAGGACTCCGGTCCAAGGCGAGCCTGGTCCCACAAGTTCTCCGACGACAACGGCAGAACCTGGGGGGCGGTCCGCGACCGACACAGCAAGGCGGCCCAGGTCCCACCGACTCCGGTGGGACCTGGGCCTTTCCCGCGGGCAGCGTGCGCCTCAGCTGAAGATGATCATCGACCCTTGGGCGAGGCTGCGGGTCGCCGCCGCGTGCAGGCCGAGCCACACATGCCGCTCGCGCGCGAACGGACTCGCGTCGTACGGGGCGGGCGCGGCCGGTTCCTCCAGCTCCGTGGGAGCCATGGGCGGCTGCGGGGCGGCCGGCGGGTTCGCCGGGTCGATACCGATCGACGGGGCCACGAATTCCAGCTCACGCAGCAGCGTCTGGGAGGAGCCCAGGGGGCCGCCCCCGGCGAGGAGTTCGTCATTGGCGAGCGGGTGCGGAAAGTCGACCGGGACGTACGCGCCCGCGTGGTCGTAGTGCCACACGAGGTGCGACTGCTGGGCGTTCGTCTCGAACATCTCCAGCAACTGCTCGTAGTCGCCGCCCAGTTCGTCCACCGGGGTCACCGCGAGGCCGCACATCTGGAGCAGATACGCCCGGCGCAGGAAGTGCAGCGCGTCGTAGTCGAAACCGGCGACCGGGGCCACGTCGCCGGAAAGCCCCGGCATGTACGCGTACACCGGGACCGGCGGAAGTCCGGCCTCGCCCAGCGCTTTGTCGTAGAGCGCGAGCTCCTCGGCGAAGGGATTGTCGGGGGTGTGGCACAACACGTCGACGAGCGGGACCAGCCACAGGTCACAGGCCAACAGACGGCTCCTCTAGCTCCTTGGGAAGCACGGTGGTCAGGGAAGCGTAATGGGTGGGACCCGTCCTCAGTCCCCCTCGTGCGGATCCCGTACCCACACCCCGAGCGCCCACCTGTCGCACCGGCGCACACACCTCCCGCCACGACCTCACGTCGCGCTCATCCGGCGGCCAGGCGCTCGATGAGGGCGAGGGAGTGCTCGTTGTACGCGGCGACGATCGCGTGCGCCGCGCCCGGGTCGCGGCGGGCCAGCGCGTCCACGAGCTCCGTGTGGCCCGCCCACAGGTGGCCCTTCAGATCCTCCACCCGGCGCAGGTGCTGCACCGTGCACACCCAGGACTGGACGCGCAGGCGGTGCAGGAAGTCGGCGAGGTAGGCGTTGCCGAACAGGGCGCTCAGCTCGCGCCAGAAGCGCAGGTCGTAGCCGATGAGGATGTTCAGGTCGCCGGCCGTCGCGGCGCGCTGGGCCTCCTCACCGCGGCGGCGGACCCCGGCGAGGGCGGCGAGGGTGCGCGGATCGTCGGCCTGCGCCATGCCTCCGGCGAGGAGACTCCGGAACATCCCGTCGGTGACGAGACTCCGGGCCTCGATCATGCCGCGGTAGTCGTCCGGCGAGTACTCGTGCACGCGGAAGCCGCGGTGCTGGTCCGCCTCCAGGAGGCCCTGGGCCGACAGATCGACGAGGGCCTCGCGGACGGGGGTGGCGGAGACGCCGTACTGCTCGGCGATCTCCTTCACCGTGAACGCCTGCCCGGGCCGGAGCCGGCCTGCCAGCACCTCGTCGCGGAGCGCGTCCGCGATCTGCTGCCGCAGGGTGCTGCGGGTTACGGCGCCGTTGCCGCCGGTGCCGGGCATGGCCTCTCGCTCCCTCATTGCGTACGGGTGCACGTGCGTGCGCTTCTCTACAAGCACGACACCTTACGCGGACACGAGCCCCTCAGGGCCAGGAGAACGCGGGCCCCAGCCCCGCCCCCAGGGGCGCGGGGAACTGCGCGCCCAGCCCCCACCGGGCGTCAGCTGACGAACTTGGCTCGGCCGGGGGATGCGGGGCGCAGTCCCGCCCCGAGGGGCGCGGGGAACTGCGCGCCAAGCCCCCACCCACCCGCAGCCGACCCAGCCACCCCGGGGTCGAAGGGGCAGAGCCCCTGGGGGATGGGACGGGTAGGGGCGGCGGGGGCGAGATCCCCCCGCGCGCCGTCCCCCGCACGTCACACGGTGTATTCGTCCGCCACCGACAACGCCTCGTCCAACACCGCGAGCCCCTCCTTCGCCTCCCCCTCGGAGACATTGCACGGCGGCACCACATGAGTCCGGTTCATGTTGATGAACGGCCACAGCCCCCGCGCCTTCGCCGCCGCCCCGAACGCGACCATCGGCCCATTGGCCTCACCGGCGGCGTTGTACGGCACCAACGGCTCCCGGGTCTCCCGGTCCTTGACCAGCTCCAGCGCCCAGAACACCCCCGTACCGCGCACCTCACCCACACTGGGATGCCGCGCCGCCAGCTCCCGCAGCCCGGGCCCGAGCACCGTCTCCCCGATCCGCGCGGCCTGCTCGACGATGCCCTCCTCCTCCATCACGTTGATGGTGGCGACGGCGGCGGCACAGGCCAGCGGATGCCCGGAGTACGTGAGCCCCCCGGGGTAGGGCCGCCGGGCGAAGGTCTCCGCGATCGCCGAGGAGATCGCGACACCGCCGAGCGGAACGTAGCCCGAGTTCACGCCCTTCGCGAAGGTCATGAGGTCCGGCGTCACGTCGTAGTGGTCCGCCGCGAACCACTTCCCCGTGCGCCCGAACCCCGCCATGACCTCGTCCAGGATGAAGACGATCCCGTACTGGTCGCAGAGCGCCCGCACCCCGGCGAGATAGCCGGGAGGCGGCGTCATGATCCCCGCGGTCCCCGGAATCGTCTCGAGGATGACGGCCGCGACGGTCCCCGGCCCCTCGAAGGCGATCGTGTCCTCCAGGTGCTGAAGCGCCCGCTCGCACTCCTGCTGCTCACTGTCGGAGTGGAAGGGGGAGCGGTAGAGGAACGGCGCCCAGAAGTGGACGACGCCCGCCGCGCCGCTGTCGTTCGGCCAGCGCCGCGGGTCACCGGTGAGGTTGATCGCGGTGGAGGTGGCCCCGTGGTACGAGCGGTACGCGGAGAGCACCTTCGGACGGCCGGTGTGCAGCCAGGCCATGCGCGTGGCGTTCTCGACGGCCTCGGCGCCACCGTTGGTGAAGAAGATCTTGTCCAGGTCGCCCGGGGTCCGCTCGGCGATCAGCCGGGCCGCCTCCGAACGGGCCTCCACGGCGAAGGCGGGCGCGAACGTCGACAGGGTCGCGGCCTGTTCCTGGATCGCGGCGACGACCTTGGGGTGCTGGTAGCCGATGTTGGTGAAGACGAGCCCGCTGGTGAAGTCCAGATACCGCTTGCCTTCGTAGTCCCAGAAGTACGACCCCTCCGCGCCGGCGACGGCGAGCGGGTCGATGAGCTCCTGAGCGGACCAGGAGTGGAACACGTGCGCGCGGTCCGCGGCCTTCACGGCGGCGCCGACCTGGGGGTTGGGCTGAGGGGTCATGCGCCGAAGCGTAAATGTCCCCGGAGGGGGCGCGACATCGGCGTCCTGTCTGTGACCGGGGGCTTTCCACGACAGTCTGTCGGGCTTGGCCGCCGACAACCACTCATTGACAGCATACTGTCTAAATGACAGCATGCTGACATAGCGCATCACCGCCACCACCGCACAGGCGCCCTCATGACCCACGCGAGGAGAGAGCGATGAAAGCAACGAGCGCGATGAACGCGATGAACGACCACGGCGGTCCCGTCCACCTCGCCGTCTACGACACCTACGCCGACTGGGAGACCGGCCACACCACCGCGTATCTCGCCCGCGCCGGCCGCGAGATCCGGACCGTCGGCCCCACCCGGGAGCCGGTGACGACGATCGGCGGTCTCCGGATCCAGCCCGACCTCGCGCTCGACGAACTCCGCCCCGAGGACAGTTCCCTGCTGATCCTCACCGGCGCCGACCTCTGGGACACCTCCGACGACCTCGCCCCCTTCGCCCGCAAGGCCCGTGCCTTCCTCGACGCGGGCGTGCCGGTCGCCGCGATCTGCGGGGCGACGGCCGGGCTCGCCCGCGAGGGGCTCCTCGACGACCGGGACCACACCAGTGCCGTGTCCTTCTACCTCGCCGCCACCGGCTACCGGGGCGGCGGGCGGTACGCCGACACCGACGCCGTCACCGACGGCAACCTCGTCACCGCCGGACCGACCGAGCCCGTCGCCTTCGCCCGGGAGGTCCTCCGCCTCCTCGGGGTGTACGAGGGGGAGGTCCTGGACGCCTGGTACCGCCTGTTCCACGACTCCGACGCGTCCGCGTACGCCGTACTGGAGAAAGCCTCAGGGGCCGCCGAGGAGGCCGCCCGATGAGCCGGGAACGGCAGAACCTCCTCAGCCGCGCCGCCCTCGGCGTCTTCCGGCTCAACGGCCAGTTCCTCTCCGTGGCGGACGAACTGGCCCGCCCCGCGGGGCTGACCGCCGCCTGGTGGCAGGTGCTGGGCGCGGTGCTCCCCGAGCCGCTCCCCGTCGCCGGGATCGCCCGCGTCATGGGCATCACCCGGCAGAGCGTCCAGCGCGTCGCCGATCTGCTGGTCGGCGAGGGCCTCGCCGAGTACCTGCCCAACCCCGCCCACCGCCGCGCCAAACTGCTCTCCCCGACCGCCGCCGGCCGTACCGCTGTCGCCGCGATCGGCCCCGGCCACGCGACCCTCGCCGACCGGCTGGCGCGGGCGCTCGGGGAGGACGGCTTCGCCGAGACCGTACGGATCCTGGAGCGACTGTCGGCGGTTCTCGACGAGATCGACGGGGCCGCGACGGACGTCACGGAAACGCCAGGTGCTGTTACTGAACCGTAGACACCGCCCCACCCACCTCCCGGTGGGGCCGCACTATCCTCGGCCTCGGGCGGTTGCACAGGCGCGGGGGAGGGCGGCACGACGATGGAGAAGCTGGGGGCGGGGGAACCGCAGCAGATCGGGGCGTACCGACTGCTCGCGCGGCTCGGTGCCGGTGGCATGGGACGCGTCTATCTGGCCCGCTCCGACCGGGGCCGTACCGTCGCCGTGAAGCTGGTGCGCGAGGAACTCGCCGCGCAGGAGGAGTTCCGGGCCCGCTTCCGCCAGGAGGTGCTGGCCGCGCGCCGGGTCGGCGGCCTCTGGACCGCCCCCGTCCTCGACGCGGACACCGAGGCCGCCGTCCCGTGGGTCGCGACCGGGTATGTCGCCGGACCCTCCCTCCAGACGGTCGTGGGCCACGACCACGGAGCGCTACCGGAACGTTCCGTCCGCATCCTCGCGGCCGGACTCGCCCACGCCCTCAAGGACATCCACGCCGCCGGACTCATCCACCGCGACCTCAAGCCCTCCAACGTCCTCGTGACCATCGACGGCCCGCGCGTCATCGACTTCGGGATCGCGCGCGCCCTGGAGACCGTCACCGACGGCGGCCTCACCCGCACCGGCGCCCTCGTCGGCTCGCCCGGATTCATGGCGCCCGAGCAGGTCCGCGGCGACCGCGTCACGCCCGCGTGCGACGTCTTCTGCCTGGGCTCGGTCCTCTCGTACGCCGCCACCGGCGCCCTGCCCTTCGGGGCGGCGAACAGCGGGGTGCACGCGATGATGTTCCGCATCGCGCAGGAGGATCCCGACCTGGACGGCGTACCGGAGGGCCTCGCCGACCTCGTACGTCACTGTCTGCGCAAGGACCCCGCCGCCCGCCCCGGCCTCGACGAGATCCTGGAGCGCATCGGCGCGGAGGACACCGTCGTGGAAGGACGCTCCCGCGACCCGTGGCTGCCCAGCGCGCTGGTGGCCCAACTCGGGCGGCACGCCGTGCGGTTGCTGGACACGGAGAACCCGGCCGAGCGCCCCGCACCGGCTCCGGCGCCGCCCACGCGTCAGGCCGCCGCCCCCGCTCAGGAACCGGCCCCGGGATCCGCCCCGGCGGCCCTGGACCTGTCCAAGTCCTCGGCCGCACCCGCCCCTACCCCCGCTCCCGCTCCCGAGGTCGCCCCGGAACACGCCGCCACCCCGCCCCCGCCGGGAGGACCGGCCTCGACGGACCACCTCCCGACGCTGATCGCGGGCGCCGACCAGACGCCCCCGCCGGCCGCACCGCCCGCCGCGCACCCCGCGTACGGCCATCCCCAGCAGCACCCCAGCCCCACGGGCCCGCCCGCGTACGGCCATCCGCAGGGCGGCTGGGGCGCGCCCGGCTCGTACGGCCCCACGCCGCCGTACGGACCGGGCATGCCCACCACGCCGTACGGCCCCGCGGGCGTCCCCGAGCCCGAGCCGCCGCGCAGAAGCGGCCGCTCCACCGCCGCCCTGATCGTCGTGGCGCTGGTCGTCGCGCTCGGCGCGGGCGGTTCCGTCTACGCGCTGATGCAGGGCGGCCCGGCCAAGGGCACCGACGACGCGAAGGCGTCCTCGGCCGCGTCCAAGAGCCCGTCCTCGCCCGACTCGTCCCCGTCCTCCCCCTCCACTCCCTCCTCCTCCCCTTCCGACTCGCCCTCGCCCCAGGCATCCCAGGGCGGCGGCGCGATCCCGGAGGGGTTCCTCGGCACCTGGGACGCCTCCATCGACAACGCGACGGGCCACAACACCCGCCGACTGACCATCCAGCAGGGCGCGGTGGGCGACACGGTCCTCTCGCTCGTCGCGGACGGTCCGTCCGGCAGCAGCACCTACCACTGCGTCTTCCGGGCCGAACTGACCGCCGCCCCCGGCGCCGGCGGCCCCTTGGTGATCGGGCCGTCCGAAGTCACCGGCGGCGCACCGATCTCCTCCTGCTCCCCGGGCGCCGCCTCCGAGATCACCCTGCAGTCCGACGGCCGGCTGCGCCGGGTGAACACGGGCTCGGGTGAGTCGTTGACTTACACGAAGAGTGGATGACGAGGCGTCAGTTCGGTTGAAAGGCCGCCGAACTTCACCCGGCGTACGCCGGGTGTTCCCGCCTCGAGCCGTACGGTGACCGCACCTTGGGCTCGGGGGAGTGGCTCGCGATGGAGTGGCTGAGCACCGTGGCCGGGTTGCCCGGGGCGATCGGCTACAGCGAACTGAACCTCGCCACCGGGTACAAGGGCCTGCACCAGCTCACCCTCGACGGCCACACCGCGTCCGTGGAGGACCTGGAACACGGCACGTCCTCCTACCCGTACCGGGAGATCGAGTACGCCTACACCTACGGCCAGCCGCCCGCCGACTCCCTCGCCTCCAGCTTCCTCACCTACATCAGCCGCGGCAACGGCCAGGACGTCATCCGCACCCACGGCCACCTACCGTGCGGTACCCCGGTGGGCCTGAAAATCTGCGGCACCAACTGACCCTTCGCCCCGCGCCCCCCGCCCGCCCGGTTCGTTCGGCTGCGGCCTGGTGGGGGCTGGTCGCGCAGTTCCCCGCGCCCCTGAAGGGGCGCTGGCGCGCATCTTTCAGCCCGTCCGGCGTTTGAGGACGAGGCCGTTCAGGCCGATCGGGGGTTCGGGGGCGGAGCCCCGGTGGGGTTGAAGGGGCGGAGCCCCTGGGGATGGGTTGGGTAGGGGCGGCGGGGGCGAGGGAACGCTAGCGCGGCTCCGGGGGTCGCTGGCGAGGCATGTTCGGGCGGGTGCCCGGAGGTAACGGCAGCCGCCCAGCCGACGCACCCTCCGCCCGAGGAACCCCGGCCAGCGACGACTGGATCCCCAGCGGCGCGGCCCCGGTCCGGAACTCCACCATCCAGTCCGTCGTCTCCACCCGCACCAACTCCGTCATGTCCTCCGAGAACCGACGCAACACCCCCAGACACCGATCCGCCGCCTCGCTGGCGGTCCCCTCCGTCGGCCCCAAAACCTCCCGCACACTCTCCGACGCCCAGTCGAACTGCAACACCTGCAACCGCCGCTGTACGGCCTGCGCGGTCGCCACGTCCCTTATCCACCCGGAGGTCACCCCGAAGAACCGGTCCCCGGCCACGCACGCGACCCCGAGCAGCAGCGCGAGATACCCCCAGGGGGCGACCCCGCCGACCACTCCGGTGAGATCCAGCAGGGGAAGCGCGGCCCCGGCCACCGCCCCCGCCGCCGCCCCACCCCGCAGCACCCGCGCCCCCCGCCGCTTCCACACCCGGTCCGCGAGATACCAGGACGCCGTGTCGAGCGCCCCCCGCTCCACCCACCGGTACAGCTCATGGAGCCGCTCGGCAGGCTCCCCCCAGTCCCCGAGCGGGAACGCCCGGCCGGTCAGATCACCCGGCCGGGTCCCCGCGGCCCTGTCGTCCCGCCCGTCCTGGGGCGGCCCCTCGGGCTGCATCTCCGGCTGGCTCACCCGGCACTCCCTACTGGCGAAGGACGACGAAGGACGAAGCTGGTGATGTTGGATCGTGCTGGTGACGTTGTGTCTGGTGACGTTGTGTGATGTCAAGTGACGCGTGGTGCCGAAGCGTCGCTCCCTTCCTACCGCCCAATGGGTGGCGATGGCCCGGGTTTCGCCGCTTTTCCGCCCGGAAGAGGGTCTTGATCAGGTATAGGATTCGAGATCGTCTCACTCGAAAGAGTGCTTGGGCGACGGCCCCGCCAACCACGTAGGCTCGTGCTGAACGGGAAAACCCCGTCCAGACAGCCGTACGAACCAGGAGCTGATCGTGATTCCCGGTGGTGGCCAGCCCAATATGCAGCAGCTGCTCCAGCAGGCCCAGAAGATGCAGCAGGACCTCGCCAACGCGCAGGAGGAACTCGCGCGCACCGAGGTCGAAGGCCAGGCGGGTGGCGGTCTGGTGACGGCGACGGTGACGGGCTCGGGCGAGCTGCGTGCGCTGGTCATCGACCCGAAGGCGGTGGACCCCGAGGACACCGAGACCCTCGCCGACCTGGTCGTCGCGGCGGTCCAGGCGGCCAACGAGAACGCCCAGGCGCTCCAGCAGCAGAAGCTCGGCCCGCTCGCCCAGGGCCTCGGCGGCAGTGGCATCCCCGGCCTGCCTTTCTAAGACCGGCGGCGGCCAACTACCGTACGTACTGAAAGATTCCAGGAAGGGCGGCAGTCCGTGTACGAAGGCGTGGTCCAGGACCTCATCGACGAGTTGGGGCGGCTGCCCGGCGTCGGTCCCAAGAGCGCGCAGCGGATCGCCTTCCACATCCTGCAGGCCGAGCCGACGGACGTCCGCCGGCTCGCGCAGTGCCTCATGGAGGTCAAGGCGAAGGTCCGCTTCTGCGCGACCTGCGGCAATGTGGCGCAGGAGGATCTGTGCAACATCTGCCGCGACCCGCGTCGGGATCTGACCGTCATCTGTGTGGTCGAGGAGCCCAAGGACGTCGTCGCGGTCGAGCGGACGCGCGAGTTCCGGGGCAAGTACCACGTGCTGGGCGGCGCGATCAGCCCGATCGAGGGCGTCGGCCCCGACGACCTCCGGATAAGGGAACTCCTCGCCCGTCTCGCCGACGGCACGGTCACGGAGCTCATCCTCGCCACCGACCCGAACCTGGAGGGCGAGGCGACGGCCACGTACCTCGCCCGCATGATCAAGCCCATGGGCCTCAGGGTCACCCGCCTGGCCAGCGGCCTCCCGGTGGGTGGCGACCTGGAATACGCGGACGAGGTCACACTCGGCCGCGCCTTCGAGGGGAGACGACTCCTAGATGTCTGACGCCACGCTGCACGCGACCAGCCAGGACCCGGACGACTTCGTGGTTCAGATCGCGGACCAGGTCGAGAGCTTCATCGTCGCCGTCACCGAAGTGGCGAAGGGCGACGAGCCGGACTCCGCCGTGCCCTTCCTCCTTCTGGAGGTGTCCCAGCTGCTGCTGGCGGGCGGCCGTCTCGGCGCGCACGAGGACATCGTCCCCGACGAGCGCTACGAGCCGGACCTCGGTCCGGAGCCGGACGTCGACGACCTGCGTGAGCGCCTCGCGGTCATGCTGGACCCGATCGACGTCTACTCCGAGGTGTTCGACCCGTACGAACCGCGCAAGGCCCCGGTGGCCTGCCGCATCTCGGACGACCTCGCGGACGTCATCACCGATCTGCGCCACGGCATGGCCCACTACCGCGCGGGCCGCACCACCGAGGCCCTGTGGTGGTGGCAGTTCTCCTACTTCTCCAACTGGGGGTCCACCACCTCGGCGGCCCTGCGCGCCCTCCAGTCCCTGGTGGCCCACGTCCGCCTGAACCAGCCCCTGGACGACCTCAACGGCCTCGACACCGACCAGGACCTCGGCGAGGAGGTCCTCGCGGAGGAGGCGGGCCGGGTCATGGCCGAGGAGATCGGCGGGCCGCTCGGCATCAGGTCGTCCAAGTAGTCCCGGTCCGGGGTCAACCGGCGGGCCAGTGTGCCCGGGTGAAGGCGGCGGCGGAGGTCAGCGCGGCGTCGGCGTCGTCGAGCAGCGCGGCGAACCCCTGGAAGACGTGCGGGACCTGGGGCCAGACCTGCAGCTCGACCGCCACGTCGTGCTCGGCGGCGCGGGCGGCCAGTCGTACGGCGTCGTCCAGCAGGATCTCGTGCGAACCGACCTGGATGAGCAGGGGCGCGAGCCCCGTCAGGTCGGCGAAGACCGGGCTGGCCAGGGGCGTGGCGGGGTCGGTCTCGCCCAGGTAGTCGCGGGCGCGGATCTGCAGCCCCTTGGCGGTCAGCGCGGGATCGACGTCGGCCTTGCCGGTCAGGCTGTCCCCGGACAGGGTCAGATCGGCCCAGGGGGAGAAGACCACGGCCGACGACGGCTGCGGCAGCCCCGCCTCCTTGAGCGCGACGAGCGTCGCCACCACCAGCCCGCCGCCCGCGGACTCACCGACGAACGCGACCTCGGAGCTGGGGGTCCCGTCCGCGAGCAGGGCGCGATAGGCGGCCACGGCGTCGTCGACGGCCGCGGGGAACGGATGCTCCGGTGCCAGCCGGTAGTCCACCGACACGGCACGGACCCCGACCCGCCGGGCCACGTCGGCGGCCAGGCCCACGGAGTCGCCGGCCGAGCCGAGGGCGTAGGCGCCGCCGTGGAAGTAGAGCACCACGGCCGAGGAATCATCACCCGGAGTCTCCACGGTGACGACCGGTATGCCACCGAGCCGGCCCGGCGTGGCCGTGACGTCTTCGGGCGGCGGCACGGACGCGATCATCTCGTGGAAAAGGGCGCGCTGTTCGCCGAGTTCACCTCCGATGTCGAACGGGGCGTGCCGCAGGAGCTCGTCAAGAGTCTGGCGTTGCTGCTGAGTCATGAGGGACCTCTCATCGGTGAGCGGGGCGGGGCGGGCGTCGGTCAGCGGGGCGGTCCCAGGACGATCTGCCCGTACTTGTCGGCGGCCTCGGCCAGCAGCTCCGGCTCGATCCGGAAGCCCTCGGGCCGAGGGGTGGCCAGATCGCGTCCGGCGTGCCGGAACATGCCCTCGATGCCGCCCGGGGTGCAGATCATCAAAAGGTCGGCGGTGTCGGAGGTGATCCGGTAGCCGTGCGGGACGTTCTTGGGCAGATAGACGATGCCGCCCTCGGACAGCTCCATCTCCTGATCGTCGGACCAGACCAGCGCGGTCCCCTTGATCAGCATGAAGACCTCGTCCTCACGGGTGTGCACGTGGTACGGCGGCGCCTCGCCCTTGGTGACGCTGAACCGCCCGACGGTCAGCTGCCCGTCGGTGGCCGCGCTGTCCAGCAACACGGCGAAGACGCCGCCGTCGAGCCATTCGAGCTTCTGCTGCTGATCGGCCTGCGCGAGATAAGCCATGCTCATGACCAGTCTCCCCTTCGCTGTGGCAGATGCTACGAATTCGAAGCACATGGTGACCTTACTTCTGCTTCGAATTCGCAGCAAGTAAACTCTTGGTCATGCCCGACACCCCGCCCCCCGATCCCGAGCGACTGGATCCCGAGCAACTGGCCGCCTACTTCGCCCTGATGGAGGTCGGCAGCCTGCTCCAGCACGCCGTCGACCAGCAGCTGCGCGACGAGGGCGGCCTCAGCTACACCCAGTTCCAGATCCTCGCCGTGCTCGGGCAGGCCCCCGAGGGGCAGCTGCGGATGACCGACATCGCCGACCGCCTGGTCCACAGTCGCAGCGGACTGACCTACCAGGTGGCCCAGTTGGCCAAGGCGGGACTGGTCGCCAGGGCACCCTCGGCGGACGACGAACGCAGCGTCAACGTCACCGCCACCCCACAGGGCAAGGAGCTCCTCGGCCGAGTGATGCCGGGCCACGTGGCGGTCGTACGCAGGCTCCTCGTCACACCCCTGAACCGCTCCGACATCACCACACTCAGCGACGTACTGGGCCGGGTCCGCACCCACATGCGCACGACCCCACCCCGCTCGGCAACGCCCGGTCGCAAGCCCACGACACTCCGCAACGACTGACCCCCGCAGCCACCGCACCCGCAGCCGCAATGCGACGCGAGGGGCCGTGGCGGTGCGTCGCAAGCCCGTCGCTTACGCCCGGATCGAGCAGCGGCTCCCTTGCCCGGCCCACGCCTGATCCAGCGGCGACGGGCTCGACGCACCGCCACGGCCCCGCCCCACCACAGGCACCAGGCGCCCCGCGAACCGCCCCCCCCCGGCGCTCCGCCGCGTCACAGGTCACCCCAGCCCCCACAACCCCTCCCCCAACGTGGTGAGCCCACCGATCAACGCCAGCAACAGCACGAGCACCCGCGCCCGCCGCTCCGGCACCCGTTCGGCAAGCACCCTCCCGATCGAGGCCCCCAGCACCATCCCCGTCACCACGACCCCCCACTGTGCCGACCCAAGATGCGGAACGCCGTTCGAGGCCACCGAGAAGGCGTTCACCACCACCCCGTAGAACAGCGCGTTCGGCACGAACTCCCGTACCGTCCACCCCGCGTTGAGGGCGTACAGGGAGACCGGCGGACCCCCCCCCCCCGCCGCGGAGTTCATGAACCCGCCCGCCGCCCCCGCGGCCACCGCACCCCGCGTGCCACGCAGCGCGGGCAGCCGGGCGCCCCGCATGACCACGACCACGGCCACCGTCACCAGCGCGCCCATGAAGACCAACAGCTCGGCCGGCGGCAGCCGCCGTGCGACCCAGCTGCCCACCGGCACGGTGAGCGCCGCCGCCAGACACAACGGCACCATCGCGCGTGGCCGCACCCGCCGCCACCCACCGGCCAGCCCCACGACACAGATCGCCCCGGCGGCGCAGTTCGCGAGGACGACACCCTCGGCCGGCCCGAGCAGCAGCACCAGCGCCGGCACGGCGACGAGCGCGAAGCCCATCCCGGTCAGCCACTGCACACAGGACCCCACCAGCACGATCCCGCCCAGCATCAACTCACCCGTCACCCATGTCCCTTACCCCACCCGGCTCTCCCACAGGCCCGTCACCACCCCCTCGCGCAGCGTGAGTTGGCCGGGAGTTGGATCAGCCCTGCACGTCCGCTGGACGGCCCCTAACCAGCGCGAAGAGAGCCTGGAGTCGCTCCCGCGGCAAGCGGAGCACTCCCACCGCACGTACCCCCACCGCACTGGAGTTCTCATGAAGCGCCGGATACGCAAGCGCGCCGCCGTCATCACCGCCTCCACCCTCGCCGCCGCGACCGCCGTGAGCATCGGCATCACCACATCGGCCGGCGCGGTCCCGCAGAAGCCGCCGACCAAGGCGCGGATCGCCGCACTGTTCGACGGCTGGAACGCCGCGCTGAAGACCGGCGACCCGGAGAAGGTGGCCGACCGCTACGCCTCCGACGCCGTCCTGCTGCCCACCGTCTCCAACAGGATCCGCGACACGCACGCCGAGATCGTCGACTACTTCGAGCACTTCCTCGCGAACAAGCCGGTCGGCAAGAAGATCGAGACGATCGTCAACGTCCTCGACGAGAACTCCGCCCTCGACACCGGCCTGTACGAGTTCACGCTCACCGACCCGGACACCGGCGCCAGGCGCACCGTCGAGGCCCGCTACACGTACGAGTACGAGAAGCGCGGCGGCAAGTGGCTGATCGTCAACCACCACTCCTCGGTGATGCCCGAAGGCTGACGGCCACCCACAGCCCGCCGCCGGGCGCGTCGCGCAGGGCCACGGTCCCGCCGTCGTCCGCCACCAGCTGTTTGACGATGGCGAGGCCGAGCCCGGACCCGGAGCGCCCGGTCAGGCCCTGGCCGCGCCAGAAGCGGTCGAAGGCGCGGGCCTTCTCCGCGTCGGACATGCCGGGGCCCTGGTCCAGGACCGAGAGCACCACCTCGTCGGGGCGGACCGCCACCTTCACGGTGATCACCGAACCGTCCGGGGAGACCTCCAGGGCGTTCGACAGGATGTTGTCCAGGACCTGGTCGAGGTGCCCGGGACTGGCCAGCACGAGCGACCGGCCGCCGAGTTCCCCCTCCTGCGCGATGGTCACCCCGCGCTCCTCGGCGGCCGGCCGCCACACCGCGAGCCGGTTCTCCACCAGCTCCCGCAGCGGCAGCGCCTCGGCCGCCGAGACCTTCGCCTCGGCGCGGGCGAGCACGAGCAGTCCGTTCACCAGCCGGCTCATCCGGACGACCTCGGCGGTGGCCTGGTCCACGTCCTCGCGCACGAACGCGTCCTCGACCCCGTCCGCGATGTTGTCGAGGGACAGGCGCAACGCCGTGAGCGGGGTACGGAGCTGGTGGGAGGCGTCGGCGACGAAGATCCGCTGGGAGTCGATGAGGGTGTCCAGGCGTTCCGCGCCCGAGTTCAGGGTGCGGGCGAGGCGCTGGGTCTCCGGCGGTCCGGTCACCGGCGAGCGCGCGGTCAGATCCCCGTCGCCGAACTTGCTCGCCATCTCGTTGAGCTGCCGCAGCGGCCGGGTCAGCCGGCGCGCCACCAGCGCGCCGAGCCCGGCGGCCACCGCCAGCACACCGACGGCGAGGATCGCCCGGAAGCCCCAGATCCGCCACAGCCGGGCGGTCAGATCGGAGGTCGGGTACGTGACGCGCACCGCGCCCACGATGTGGTTGTCCCTGATCGCCGGGACCGTCACCCGCAGCGCGCCGTCGCCCCAGCGCGCCGTGTCCGTCCCGTCCGTGCCGGAGGCCGGGAGGACGTCCACGTGGCCGGGCGTCCGGTCGGCGTACGCGGTCGCCAGCCGGTCCAGCGCGGCCCGTGAGGCGGGGTCGCCCTGCGCCAGCATCAGCGCCATCGTGTTCGCTTCCCGACGCACCGAGGCCTCGGTGTCGCCGCGCAGCTGCGAGGTCAGCGTGAAGGCCACCGGCACGGTGAACGCGGTCAGTGCGACGGCCACCAGCAGGACGTAACTGACGATGAGCTGCCGGATCATGAGCCGGGCGCGCCCTGATCCGGAGCGGGGGCCGACTGCGGGTCCGAGCCGAAGGCCGCGTCGGAGGCCGAGTCAGAGGTCGGGGCAGTCTCCGAGGTCGAGGCCGTCTTCAAGTCCGGCACCGGATCCCGTACGACCTCCAGACGGAACCCGACCCCCCGTACCGCCTCGATGGTGATCGCCCCCGCGAGCTTGCGCCGGAGCGCGGCGACATGGACGTCGAGCGTCTTCGTCGGGCCGAACCAGTTCGCGTCCCAGACCGCTTCCATGATCTGTTCGCGTGACATCAGCGCGCCCGGCTCCTCGGTGAGGAACGCGAGCAGGTCGTACTCCTTGGGCGCGAGCGCCACCTCGACGCCGTCGAGGCGGACCCGGGCGGCCTTGCGGTCGACGGTGAGCCGGGGCCCGTACCGGTCGGGGCCCGCCGACGTCTCCGTACGGGGCCGGACGCGCCGCATCACCGCCCTTATTCGCGCGATGACCTCCCGTACGCCGAAGGGCTTGGAGACGTAGTCGTCGGCGCCTATCTCCAGGCCCACCACCCGGTCGGTCTCGTCGCTGCGCGCGCTGATCACGATGATCGGCACGTCACCGCGGGTCCGCAGCGCCTTGCAGACGTCGAGGCCGTCGGTGTCGGGCAGGCCGAGATCGAGGAGGACGACGTCGTACGGGCCCTGGTGGGCCAGCGCCGCGTGGCCGGTCGTCACCCACTCGACCTGGAAGCCGTAGCGCAGCAGTCCTCGACGCAGTGACTCGGCGACCGGCTCATCGTCTTCCACCAGGAGTACGCGCACAGCCGAACCTTAGTGCTTGAGAGTTAAGACACGGCGACGTCGTGTGACACGGGGCACTTTCCGGAGTGGCGGGGCGTGTGGGCGGGCAGGTGCCGCTCGGAGCGGCCGGAGGAACCCTGCCGAAACCGGTGGATCTGACGACTCCGGTGGACTCCCGGTGGACCTCGACGGTCCGGAGTGATCACGTCGTGAGCGGGACATCTCACGATTCGACACTCCGGAAGGGAAATCCGGCCGCTCGTTAGACTGAGCCGACCGCAGTTGTGCGGTACAGAGACGGATTGAGCGAGGAGCGCACGTGGGCCTTGTCGTGCAGAAGTACGGAGGCTCCTCCGTAGCCGATGCCGAGGGCATCAAGCGCGTCGCCAAGCGAATCGTGGAAGCGAAGAAGAACGGCCACCAGGTGGTCGTGGTCGTTTCCGCGATGGGCGACACGACGGACGAGCTGATCGATCTCGCCGAGCAGGTATCTCCGATGCCCAGCGGACGAGAGTTCGACATGCTGCTGACCGCCGGAGAGCGGATCTCCATGGCCCTGCTGGCGATGGCGATCAAAAACCTGGGCCACAGCGCCCAGAGCTTCACCGGCAGCCAGGCAGGCGTCATCACCGACTCGGTCCACAACAAAGCGCGGATCATCGATGTCACGCCGGGCCGCATCCGGACGGCGCTCGACGAGGGCAACATCGCCATCGTCGCCGGCTTCCAGGGCGTCTCGCAGGACAAGAAGGACATCACCACGCTCGGGCGCGGTGGGTCCGACACCACGGCCGTCGCGCTCGCCGCGGCGCTGGACGCCGAGGTCTGCGAGATCTACACCGACGTGGACGGCGTGTTCACCGCCGACCCGCGGGTGGTGAAGAAGGCGAAGAAGATCGACTGGATCTCCTTCGAGGACATGCTGGAGCTCGCCGCCTCCGGCTCCAAGGTGCTGCTCCACCGCTGTGTGGAGTACGCCCGCCGCTACAACATCCCGATCCATGTGCGCTCGTCCTTCAGCGGGCTGCAGGGCACCTGGGTCAGCAGCGCACCGATCAAGCAAGGGGACCAGAAGGTGGAGCAGGCCATCATTTCCGGTGTCGCTCACGACACCTCCGAGGCCAAGGTCACGGTCGTCGGTGTCCCTGACAAGCCGGGCGAGGCCGCCTCGATCTTCCGTGCCATCGCCAATGCCGAGATCAACATCGACATGGTCGTGCAGAACGTGTCCGCCGCCTCCACCGGCCTGACGGACATCTCCTTCACCCTCCCCAAGACCGAGGGCCGCAAGGCCATCGACGCCCTGGAGAAGGCGAAGAACGTGATCGGCTTCGACTCGCTGCGCTACGACGACCAGATCGGCAAGATCTCGCTCGTCGGCGCGGGTATGAAGACGAACCCGGGTGTCACGGCCGGCTTCTTCGAGGCGCTGTCCGACGCGGGGGTGAACATCGAGCTGATCTCCACCTCCGAGATCCGCATCTCGGTGGTCACGCGTGCCGACGACGTCTCCGAGGCCGTCCGCGCGGTGCACACCGCCTTCGGACTCGACTCCGACAGCGACGAGGCCGTCGTCTACGGAGGCACCGGACGATGACCGTCCTCTCGTACGGCGGCACTGGCCGCCGCTGATGACCAGGCCGGCAGGACCGACGCTGGCGGTCGTGGGCGCGACCGGGGCCGTCGGCACGGTCATGCTCCAGATCCTGTCCCAGCACGCGGACATCTGGGGCGAGATCCGCCTGCTCGCCTCCCCGCGCTCGGCCGGCCGCAAGCTGGCCGTGCGCGGCGAGGAGGTCGAGGTGGTGGCGCTCAACGAGGCCGCCTTCGACGGGGTCGACGTCGCGATGTTCGACGTCCCCGACGAGGTGGCCGCGCAGTGGGCGCCGATCGCCGCGGCCAAGGGCGTCATCGTGGTCGACAACTCGGGCGCGTTCCGGATGGACCCGGACGTGCCACTGGTCGTCCCCGAGGTGAATCCGCACGCCGCGCGCGTGCGCCCGCGCGGGATCATCTCCAACCCGAACTGCACCACCCTCTCCATGATCGTGGCGCTCGGCGCGCTGCACGCCGAGTTCGGCCTGCGCGAGCTGGTGGTCTCCTCGTACCAGGCGGTGAGCGGCGCCGGGCGCGCGGGCGTCGACACCCTGCGTCAGCAGCTGTCCCTCGTCGCCGGTACGGAACTGGGGACCACCCCCGGTGACGTACGTCGGGTCGTGGGCGACAACACGGGCCCCTTCCCGGAGCCGGTGGCGCTGAACGTCGTCCCGTGGGCCGGGTCGCTGCGCGAGGACGGCTGGTCCTCGGAGGAGATGAAGGTGCGGGACGAGTCCCGCAAGATCCTCGGGCTGCCGGCCCTGCCCGTGGCCGTGACCTGCGTCCGCGTCCCGGTCGTGACCACGCACTCCCTCACCGTGCACGCCCGCTTCGAGGGCAGGGTCACCGTGGCCAAGGCCCGCGAGATCCTGGCCACCGCGCCCGGAGTCGTCCTGTTCGACAACCCGGCCGCCGGCGAGTTCCCCACCCCCGCGGACGTCGTCGGCACCGACCCGACCTGGGTGGGCCGCGTCCGTCGGGCCCTCGACGACCCGACCGCCCTCGAACTCTTCGTCTGCGGCGACAACCTCCGCAAGGGCGCCGCCCTCAACACGGCGCAGATCGCGGAACTGGTGGCGGCGGAGCTGTTCTAGACGGCCGCGTCAGGTGACCGGCCGGTGGGTTTCCCTGCCCAGGGTGTCCAGGGGGCAAAAACTCCCTGGCCATGACCGGATTCGTTTGTAGGATCTGTGTCAGTTGTGTGGCCGGAATAATGGTCCGGACCACTTGTACAGGACCCGCTTGGCGTTCGAAGATTTCCCTCCCCGTTCTCCGCAACCGCGCGGAGGGCGGGGAGCGTCTTTGCGGTCGCCCTAAACGGGTGTCCGGGGGCGGCACGGCATAACGGGGCATAGGGGATGAGCTAGTACGCATGAGGGCATTCAATGCACTGCCAGGCGCGCTACCGGTCGCGTCGGCAGGCGTTCCGGCACATGGTCCGGCGGGCGTTGCGAGGTGCGTGGGGGCGGGTCTTGTGGAGCGCGTGGGGGCGGGCGTTGTGCGGTGTGTGGGGACGGGCGTTGTGCGGTTCGTGGGGACAGGCGTCGTGGGGTGCGTGGGAGCGGGTCCTTCGGCCGGTGTGAACACGGGTGCTTCGGCCGGTGTGAACCCTGGAGCGAATGTGATGCCTGTCGCGTACAACCCTGGCGGGGGTAAGCGTGTCCAACTGGCGTGGCAGAGGTTCTCGAATTCACCGCGGTACAGACCAGGGGCACGTCCCTGCGTCCACCCCGCCGACTCCGCAGCCCCGGCGTGCCCGGCGGCATGCCGGTGATCGCGCCCATGCCCGCAGCGCGGCCCGCCCGCATACCCAGTCAGCGCGACGGCGCTGAAGACAGCATGGCCGCCGGCACCACGGTGGACCATCTCACCGAGACCTACCGCGCCCACTACCGGTCGCTGCTGGGCCTCGCGGCGCTCCTGCTCGACGACACCGCCTCCTGCGAGGACGTCGTCCAGGAGGCCTTCATCCGCGTGCACTCGGCGCGCAAACGCGTCCGTGACCCCGAGAAGACGCTCGCGTATCTGCGTCAGACCGTGGTCAACCTCTCGCGCTCCGCGCTGCGTCGGCGCATCCTCGGCCTCAAGCTCCTCTCGAAGCCGATGCCCGACATGGCGAGCGCGGAGGAGGGCGCGTACGACCAGCTGGAGCGCGACGCCCTGATCAAGGCGATGAAGGGCCTGCAGCGCCGCCAGCGCGAGGTCCTCGTCCTGCGCTACTTCGCGGACATGACCGAGGCCCAGGTCGCCGAGACCCTCGGGATATCGCTCGGGTCGGTCAAGGCGTACGGCTCGCGCGGTATCGCGGCGCTCCGTGTCGCCATGGAGGCCCCGGCATGAGCCAGCGACGCGACAACCACGACCGACACGAGCCCTACGAGTGGCATGAGCCGACACACCGGCCCACGCCCGCCGAAGACGAGCACGAGCACGAGCAGCAAGCTGGGAACGGAACTGTGAACCACGGCCCCGACGCAAACGGCCCCCACCCGCAGGGCCCGCACGCACTGGGCTCGGACGGGTCCGGTTCGGACGAGCTGGGCTCCGACGGGTTCGGTTCGGACGGGTTCGGTTCGGACGAGCTGGCGCTGCGCCGGCTGCTGCACCAGGCCGTCCAGGAGATCGAACCCACCGACGGCACGCTGGAGCACCTGCGCCGCGCGGTCCCCGCACGACGGGCCCGCAAGCGTCAGGCCATCGTCGGCGTGGCCGCCGCCGCGCTCTTCATCGGCACCGCCGTCCCCGCCCTCGTGCACGTCTCGAACGCCTCCGGGTCGAACGCCGACCCGTCCATAGCGGGCAACAGCTCACAGGCCCAGGGCGGCACCAGCCAGGGCAAGGGCCCCGACGGCGGCGAGAGTTCCGTGGGCGGCGGCACAGGCACCTCCAAGGACAAGGGCAACGGCAGCCAGACCGGCACGCCCGACAAGGGCAAGGGGGCGAACACCGGGTCGGCCACGGGCGGCCCCGATCCCTCGGCCTCGGCCCCGATCTCGCCCGCGTGCACACCGGCGCAGCTCGGCGGAGGCACCAGCACCGTCGGCACCCCGGACGCCACCGGCGCGGTCTACGGCTCCTTCAGCGTCTCGAACGTCTCCGCCACCAGCTGCACCGTCAGCGGCGCGGGCACGCTCGGCACCCTCGCGCAGGGCGCCGCGGACTCGGCCAAGATCAGCGTGGTGACGCATGTGGCGGGCGACGCGGCCTCCGGGCTGCCCGACCCCACCACGGAGGTCGCCTCGGTGGTGCTGAAGCCGAGCGCCTCGTACGTCGTGAAGTTCGCCTGGGTGCCCTCGGAGACCTGTCCGACCACCGGCGGCGGTCAGCCCTCGCCGACCCCGACCACCACCACGGACGGCGCCCCCAGCACGGGCGGCACCGCCACGGGCACCGGTGGCACCGGCACCTCGACCCAGATGGTGAGGGAGGACGGCGGATTGGCCGACGGCAGCGTCACCGTGTCGTACACGGCGGAGACGGGCGCGGCGACGGCCACGACGACCGTGCCCAACGCGTGCGCCGGGACGATCTACCGGACGGGGATGTTGTCGGCGTCCTGAGGGGCGCCGGCGGCAGCGGCTTGGGCGGTGGCGTCGGCAGTGGTTTCGGCGGTGGTGTCGCCAGCGGTTTCGGCTCGGGCGGTGGCTTCGGTGACCGTGGCTTCTTCTTCGTCATGCTCCGGGACGAGTCCCAGCTCCGCGTCCCGGGCGAACTCCGCCTCGCGGCGCAGCAGCCGGAACCACATGAAGACCACGAAGCCCGCGAAGACGAACCACTCACCGGTGTAACCGAGGTTCTGGAACGCCTTCAGGTCCAGGCCGGTGCCCTGAGGCTCGGTCGCGGGCACCACACGCATCCCGCTGTCGGCCTTCGCGAGGGTGATCCAGGCGTCGTACACCTCGTACGGCACCAGGTTCACCAGTGAGGCCGAGCTGATCGCGCCGGTCTGCCCTGCGGGCAGACCCCCGGCGGCGGTGACGCCGTTCGTCCCCGGGCTCTCGGACGCCTGGAGCGCACCCGTGACGGTGACCTCACCGGTCGGGGCGGCGGGCGCCTTCGCCGGGTCGGCGCTTCCGGGCAGCCAGCCCCGTACGACGGGCAGTGCCTTGCCGCCGTCGACGCGCAGCAGCGTCAGCACGTAGAACCCGCGCTCGCCGTCGAGCTCGCGGCCCGGCACGAGGAGCTGCTTGCCGTACCGGCCGGTCGCGGTGGCCTGCTTTCCGGAGGTCTCCGTGCTCACGGGCAGCAGCCGGGCGAGCGGACGGGCCGCCTCCGTCCTGGCCGCGGCGGCCTGCTCACCGGCCGCGCGGTGGTCCTGCACCCGAGCCTCGAACCGGCTCAACTGCCACGACCCCATGAAGATGCAGAAGGGGATGGCCAACAGCACGAAGACGTTGATCCCCCACCAGCGGGGCGTCAGCAGGAACCGGTACACGACTTAAAGGTACGGTGCCGCGCGCGACGCCGGGGCTTCGGGGCCCCTCATGCCGGTGCTCTTTCGAAGTTGGTTCGGCGCGTTCGGCGAAGTTATCCACAGGCTGGGGACCTCGCCAGCGCGGGGTCGGTCGGGCCAGGCACTATGGGGCCATGACTGAGAGCAACGGGTCCATCGAGCAGCAGCAGGCAGCCATGCCCGACTGGGAGAAGCGCTTCCGGGCGCCGCGGGTGTCGCTGCCCGACTGGGCGGAGGACGCCCCGCACCGCGCGCTGTTCGTCTCCAACGCGACGGGGACGTACGAGCTGTACGCGTGGGACCGCGGGACGGGGGAGCAGCGCCAGGTCACGAACCGGGCGAACGGTACGACGGACGGGGTGCTCTCCCCGGACGGCGAGTGGATCTGGTGGTTCGACGACAAGGACGGGGACGAGTTCGGCATCTGGCGCCGCCAGCGCTTCACCGCTCCCAAGAGCGCGGATTCCGGCGACGGCGACGGCGGCCTCGATGCCGGTGACGGTGTTGCTGAGGCCGACGCCCCCGCCGCTCCGGGTCTGGAGCCTTCCTACCCCGGGGGTCTGGCCATCGGCAGGGACGGCCGGACGGCGGTCGTGGGCCGCTCGACGGACGAGGACGGCTCGACGATCCACGTGGTCCGCCTCGGCGAGGAGCCGGTGGAGATCTACCGCCACCGGGAGTCGGCGGGCGTGGGCGACCTCTCGCACGACGGCTCCCTGATCGCCGTCGAGCACACCGAGCACGGCGACGCGATGCACTCGGCGCTGCGGGTGCTGCGCCCGGACGGCTCGACGGTCGCCGAGCTGGACGACACCAAGGGCGGCACGGTCGAGCTGGGCCTGGAAGTGCTCGGCTTCGCCCCCGTCGACGGCGACACCCGCCTCCTCATCGGCCATCAGCGGCGCGGCCGTTGGGAGCCGCTGGTGTGGGACGTGTCGACGGGGGAGGAGACGGACCTGGCCCTGGACCTCCCGGGCGACGTGGCGGCCGAGTGGTACCCCGACGGTTCGGCCCTGCTCATCGCCCACAGCTTCGAGGCCCGCAGCGACCTGTGGCGCTACGACCTGGCGTCCCGCGAGCTGGTCCAGGTGCCCACCCCGCAGGGCACCGTCTCCGGGGCGACGGCCCGCCCCGACGGAACCGTGGAGTACCTGTGGTCCTCGGCGGCCGAGCCGTCCGTGGTCCGCTCGACGACGGGCGAGATCGTCCTCGATCCCCCGGGCCTGAAGTCCCCGGGCTCGGTCCCCGTGGAGGACGTGTGGGTGGAGGGCCCCGGCGGCCGTGTCCACGCGCTCATCCAGAAGCCGGCGGGCACGACGGGCCCCCTGCCCACCGTCTTCGACATCCACGGCGGCCCGACCTGGCACGACAGCGACTCCTTCGCGGCGGGCCCGGCGGCCTGGGTGGACCACGGGTACGCGGTGGTCCGGATCAACTACCGAGGCTCCACGGGCTACGGCCGGGAGTGGACGGACGCCCTCAAGCACCGGGTCGGCCTGATCGAGCTCGAAGACATCGCGGCGGTCCGGGAATGGGCGGTGACGTCGGGCCTGGCCGACCCCGCCCGCCTGATCCTCACGGGTGGCTCCTGGGGCGGCTACCTCACCCTTCTGGGCCTCGGTACGCAGCCGGACGCGTGGACCCTCGGCATCGCCGCCGTCCCGGTCGCCGACTACGTGACGGCGTACCACGACGAGATGGAAGCCCTGAAGGCGATGGACCGCACCCTCCTCGGCGGCACCCCCGAGGAGGTCCCCGAACGCTTCGAGGCGTCCTCCCCCCTCACCTACGTCGACGCGGTCAAGGCCCCCGTCTACATCTCGGCCGGCGTCAACGACCCCCGCTGCCCCATCCGCCAGATCGACAACTACGTATCCCGCCTCACCGCCCGCAGCGCCATCCACGAGGTCTACCGCTACGACGCGGGCCACGGCTCCCTGGTCGTCGACGAACGCATCAAACAGGTAAAGCTCGAACTCGACTTCGCAACCAGACACCTGCCCCACTAACCCACCCCCAACAAACCGCGCGCCCCCGGCGTTGTTTGGCGGGGCGCAGGATCCCCTGGCGGGGTCCGGGGCAGCCCAGAGGGAGTCCGGAGGTGGCGTCGTTCGGCGGGGTCCGGGGCGGAGCCCTGAGGGAGTCCGAAGGCAGAGCCCCCCTGGTGAGGTCTGGGGCGCAGCCCCGAGGGAATCCGGGGCGGAGCCCCGTGTGTGCGTGGGGGGGAGGGGAGCCCCCCGGCGGGGTCCGGGGCGGGAGTCCCGCAGGCGTCTGGGGACGGCGTTTTTAGCGGGGTGCAGGGGCGGAGCCCCGCGGGGGGTGTGGGGGCGGAGCCCCCTGGCGGGGGCTGGGGCGGAGCCCCAGAGGGATGGGACGGGTAGGGGCGGCGGGGGCGAAGAAACCCCCCACCCCACTCCCCGCGCCAGAACCGGCACCGGCACCGGCATCAGCCACCCCCGAGACCAAAAACCTACGTACCCGCCGATTCCCGTCGCCGCCGCCCCAACAACTCCGCCAGCCCCCTCCGAGTCGCAGCCAAAACCACCCGATCCTCCGCCCGAAGCACATACGTAGAGGGCAGATCCCAGACCAGCCCGGAACCACCCCGCTCGCCCCCACCACCCCCCACGGCGGACACCGGTTTACCACCCCGCCGTCCCCCCGACGCAGCCGTGTCCAACGCAAGCACCCGCCACGCCCCCGCCCGAAACGCCTCCCCCACAGTCCGCCCCTCCAACTGCGGATGCCCACCCACCACGATGGCCGCGAACAGCAATACCCGCCGCTCCACCGGAATCGCCCCGAGGATCTGCCGCCCCATCATGGCCCCGGCAAACGCGGGCGCCGCCAGATGCGACACGCTACGACTCCGAGTCAGCGCCTGCGGATGCGCGGCCCGCAGGGTCCGGTACACGGCGGTGGCGAAGTCGTCGTCGTACAAACGCAGCACGACCCGAAGATCGGGCCGCACGCCACGGGCGTACAACGCGGCCTCCAGATTCGTCGTGTCCGCGCTGGTCAACGCGAGCAGCGCATGCGCCCGATGAATCTTCGCGGCTTCGAGCACACCCTCCTGAGTCACATCCCCCAACACCACCGGCACCCGCAACCGCCGCGCCAGCGCCAGCCCCCGCGCCTCCGGATCGGCCTCGACGCACACCACCGGAATGTTCAGCTCCCGCAGCCGCGTCAGCACCCGCGTCCCGATCTTCCCGACCCCGAGCAGCACCACATGCCCGGACAGCCCCCGCGGCGGCTTGCGCAACGCGGACCCGCTGCGGAACGTACCGAGCGCCTCCAGCACGGCGGCGAGCAGCACAGGCAGCAGCAGCAACCCGACGAGCCCGGAGAAGAGCTGAAGAATCTGTCGCCCGATGGGCTCACCGATGGCGGGGTTGTTGATGGCGAAGAGATCGAGCAGCGTCAGATAGGTCGCCTGCAGCGGGGGCTCCCCGGTGACGAGCATCGACGCGACCGCCAGCCCCACCACACACCCCACCAGCCCGGCGAACGACCAGCGCAGCCGCCGCGACAGCAGCGAGCCGAAGGGCACGACACTGCGCCCGGCGGACGGCGCGGACGCGGCGTACGACACCGTCTCCAGGACGACGGTCCCGCGCCCGGTGGCCGCCGCCACGGCCCGCTCGTCGGGCAGCAGCCGAGGGCCCTGCGACCCGCTGCTCTCCGAACCGTCGGCCCCGGCGGGGTCGTTGGTGGTGGCGGACAGCAGCGCGAGCGTGCACAGCCCGGGATCGGCGACCTCGCCGGGCCCCGGCGGCGGCCGCTCCACCGCCCGCAGCATCAACCCATCGGTCTGGACGACCTTGCTGGTCCCGGCGACGGCGGTCGCGGCGAGCGCGGGTGCGGCGGTGTCGGCATCGGACAACACGGTGGTGGAGGCGTCGAACCCGAGCCCCCCGCTCCCGCCGCCACCGTCTCCCTCACCGTCGGCCATGGCCATGGCCAACGCCGAGGCCTGATCGAGGAGTTCCTCGATGTGCTGCCCGAGGCGCCGGTTGTAGAGCCGTATGACGAGCCGCAGCCGCGGATTGAGGCGGCGCGCGGTGAGCGCGGCCCGGATGTTGGTCTCGTCGTCGTCATGGACGAGCGCGAGGGCGGCGGCCCGTTCCACACCCGCCTCGGCGAGTACGGACTCGGTGAGTTCGGTGGCCTCCAACACCCGCTCGGAACCGGCTGGTTCGGCCGTCCGGTTGGGCGGACCCTCCCCGTTGCCCGCGGCCCGGTTCACCGCCGCGGACATCCGGTCGAACAGAGTCGAGGCCCGCGCCCGCCCGACCACCGGCGGGCGCACACTGCGCTGGGTGGGCGGCACGACGAGGGTCACCCGTTCGCCGTAGACACCCCGCAGTTCGGCGGCCAGCCGGTGCGCCAGGGCGTCGTCACCGGCCACCACCATGTGCTGGGTCGTGTCGGTCGACGGGCTTTGATACGGAAGGGTCCCCACGAGGGAGAAGAGTGCCGCACGGGGAGGTGTGGTTCCAGAGTGCGGCCTGCTGACCGACATCGCCTCAGCGACGCGTACGGGCCCGTGCCTCGCGCGGCGGCCGGACGAACTGCAACTCCAGCGCGACCGGAGGTTCGGCGATCCCCGGCCCTCCGGCGGACGCCCAACTCACCAGCTCCTCGGTGCAGTCGTCCCCCATCGCGAACCCGATCCAGATCGCCCGCGCACCCCGGCGCCGCGCGTCCCCCGAGGGCTGCACGACCACGACATTGGCCTGGTCGCAGGGTCCGAGACAGTCCACGGTCCGCACCACGAACCGTCCCCCGGACGCCTCGGCCCCGGCCCGCAACCGCTCCAACTGCCAGGCGTGATCGTCGTCGGGATACTTCCGCGGATCGCCGCAACAACATCCACGGCAGACGACTAGCGTGCAGGGCCGCGACGCGGCGGCACCGATCGCCACCGTACGAGACCTGTCGGCCGAGGCTCGGTTCAACGGATCGGCTCTCCTTGTCGAACGTATGTCTACAGCCGCAGACGATAGTTGACGATCCCCGTGGCGAGTGGTTCGAGATGGGCGGCGGCGCAACAGCGAAGGCCGGCCAGAGCAGGCGCTACGTCCGTGACCGGTCGGCCGGCGCTCTCGATTCGGGAACGCGCACCCATACCATCGATCACCGGCAGGTCCGTTGTCAGTGCCCGCGGTTGGGGTCTCCAACGCGCGGTCGGCTTCCGGGGGTTCCAGCTCTGAAGGGAATGGTTGCATCCCCGGCCTGTCCGGGGGCGGCCCGGAGATTCGTCCGGGACCTGACCGACGGCTTCGCTCGTGACGCCGACGGGAAGCTCGTACACACGTTCTCAAAAGCTCGCTACCTGGTGACGCCCGGACACGGCCCCGGTCACACGCGGCGAGGCGCCGGCTACTGAACGAACGGGCGTGTCGCCGTGCAGCGGGACGTACCCCTCACACCACGACCGCAGCTCCGACCGAGGCTCCCGCTGGACAAGATCTACCAGCTCGCTGGTCGCCGGAAGCCCCCCCCGACCTGCCGTTTCCCGGCCCGAGGGCGCCCTGGCCCCACACCCGTCCCCCGGCGAACCGCGCTGCGACCCGGGTGAAGCGCCCTCGAAGACAAGTCCTGGCTCACGGCGGCTGGACTTTCGTCCGGCTCCGAGGCGCGAGATCCTGGTACTCCGACCGTGGACCAGCGAACAAGTGCGGGCTGGTGCGCCTGTCACGCCTCGTAAAGCCCACCTCATGGTCATACGGCCCTCAGCGCGACGGGTACCGTCGCGCCTTCCCGAAGGAGGCCGGGCGATGAATCACCCGTCGTACCGTGACCGCAGAAGAGCGACAGCACCGCCGCGGCTCCCCGGCCGGGCCAGGAACGCACGAAGACTGAGCGCTGCCGCCGCCGTGGCGGCGATGCTCCTGGTGGGCTGTGACACGGGCACTTCCAAGGCGTCCCCGCACTCCAGCGGTCCCGGCGTGTCCCTCGCCCCGTCCGCCACGCCTTCCCACTCCCGCTCGACCTTCGCTCCGGCCCTCACCACCGCCGCCACCGCGTGTACCAACAGCTCGAAGCTGGCCGGGTGGTCGAACCGTCGGCTGGCCATGCTGACCATCGCCGTCCCGGTGTCGGAGACCTCGGTGTCCGACGCCACGTCCGAGGTGAGCGCCGGTGCGGGCGGTGTGCTGCTGTTCGGCAGCAAGGCGCCGTCCGACCTCGGCTCCCGGCTGACCACCCTGAAGTCCCATGTACCCGGCCACCTGGGCCTGTTGGTGATGACCGACGAGGAGGGCGGCGGCATCCAGCGCATGGCGAACCTCGTCGGATCCCTGCCCTGGCCCGCGTACATGGGCGCGCACTGGACCCCGGCCCAGATCCAGCAGAACGTCACGAAGGTCGCCAAGAAGATGGCGGCCGCCCAGGTGAACATGGACCTCGCGCCGGTCGTCGACGTCGACGGCAGGAACGTCGCCCCCAGCCATACCAACCCCGACGGATGGCGGTCCTTCAGCGGCAACACCTCGGTGGTCTCCAAGGCCGGTGTCGCGTACATGAACGGGTTGCGCGCCGGCGGCGTGATACCCGTCGTCAAGCACTTCCCGGGCCTCGGCGGCTCCACTTACAACTCCGACTTCGGCCCCGCCCGCACCCTGCCCTGGTCCACCCTGCAGAAGGTGGGCATCCCGCCGTTCACAGCGGCCATCAAGGCCGGTGCCCCGGCCATCATGGTCTCCAACAACATCGTGCCGGGCCTGGGTACCAATCCGGCGAGCCTGTCACCCACCGCCATCAGCTCCGAGCTGCGCGGCAAGATGGGATTCAAGGGGCTGGTGGTCACCGACTCGCTCAGCGCCAAGGCGATCTCCGCCGCCGGCTTCAGCGTCCCCGCCGCCGCCGTCCAGGCCCTGCGCTCCGGCGCCGACATGGTCTTGTTCGACCTGGGGAGCAACGTCAGCTCCCAAACGTCCTCGATCGCCACGGCGATCACCAATGCGGTGACCGGCGGACACCTCTCCCGCAGCCGCCTCATCGACGCGGCGGGGCACGTCCTGGCCGTCCGGCACGTGAATCTCTGCTCCTGAGCCCGGTCGTCCTGATCGTGGCGGGCCGACTCAGGTCGGCTACTGCCTGGGAGGTAGCTGCACTTCGCTGCCGTACGGCTGCGCCGGTACCTGTACCTCAGGAGGTGTGCCCGGACTCCGGACGAGCATCATCAGATACAGGCCGGCGATGCCGAATGCCAATCCTCCGTAGAAGAGCACGTCGCCGCTGTGGGGGGTGGAAACGACCGTTTGGTCCATGAGCTGCATGGCGAAGAAGAGGCCGAGCATCAGCTCGCCCCAGCCCCAAAGGCGTGGCCGTGCAATCGAGCCTCTGAGCCAGGGGAACAGCCAGGCCGTCGTCACGGCCGCCAGGCCGGGCCCGAAGCAGATCGTCACGGCCAGGATCGCCACTGCCCATTCAAAGGTGTCCATGACCGAAGACCCATCCCTCGCCACGTCGGCTGTGCGACTCGTTCCAGCAGCGTAGAGAGCATGCCAGGCCAGTCATACGACGGGAATGGACAGCGGCGGTTGACTTCTCCCAGTGCCTCTCCCAGTGCCTCTCCCGGGGCGAACGATCGCGACATTGCGGCGCGCACCGACGCGCACTGACTCGACAAGGGAGGACAGACGAGGGAGGGCAAGGGAGTACTAGAGCACGATGATCACGAAACCTCCGTTGTTGAAGAAGCGGTGGTGGTCGAAGCGGTGATCGAAGCGGAACCCGTGGTGGTCGAAGCGCTGGTCGAAGCAGCGTCCGCCCCAGTCGTCGTGGCCGCCGCACCAGTTGGTGGTCACCTGAGTGTGCACGGCAGGGGCTGCTGCCGCGGCCGTGCCCGCTGCGCCGATCGCAGCGCCGCCGGCCATCAGAACGCCGACCGCGGACACCGCGGCGAGACGCCTCGCGCGTTGTGCTCGCATGATGGATGCACCTTCTCCTCCATCGTCTCGCGCACCTCTTAGCGGCACGAGAGGGACAGCCGCAGCCGAAGGGGAGGAGCGGCGCGGTCGCCGGCGTTGCCTCGCACAGACGGGAGCACGTCTTGCAGCCAAGATCCCCTCTGCACGGGAACCAGCCGACCGGGGCGTATCCCCGGGTTGCAGCTCTCTTATCAGTACGTCGACGGCGCCCTTTTGGATTGCCGCGTCGGCCGAAATCCCACGAAGGGTCTCCCACCTCACGGGCTGCGCCACACGACCAGGACGCGCATGGAGGGGTTTCGCACTCCGCGGGGGCGGCGTACGACGCGCGGCTACTCGGCGTCGAGCTGGTGATCGGCCCAGATGTAGCTTTCGGGGAGCAAGTCGGTGATGAGGACGGTTCGGATGCGGTCGTCTTCGCCGACGATGACCTTGAGGGCAGGGAAGTAGTCGAGAAGGACCTGACGGCACCGGCCGCACGGGGGGACAACTCCCCGGTCGCGGTCGCCCACGGCAACGATCGTGTCCAGCTCGTAGGCGCCCTGGGCGGCTGCCGCGCCGATGACGACCAACTCGGCGCAGGGTCCTCCCGTGAAGTGGTAGGCGTTCACCGCCGTGACGATCCGGCCGTCCCGGGCACGGGCCGCGGCCGCCATGGTGTGGTTGTCGCCCTGGCAGCGCGTGCGAGCGACGTGCGCCGCGGCCTCGATGAGTTCGTGGTCGACGGGGTGGATCTGCGTGGTCATCGTCTCTGCCTTCGTCAGGTGTCAGGCGACGTTGACCCGAGTGACGATGGTCCGCAAGCGAATTCGACGATGTTGGCCTTGGCTCAGTCGCCGACCCGGGTGAGCTTGTCCTCGCCCAGGTCCAGGGCGGCGAACAGGTGGCGCTGTGCCCGCTGCACCCCTGATGCGGACATACCGGACCAAATCTAGACTGGCGAAGCCGTAGAAAGCACTGGACTAGGGAGATATGTGCCATGGCCAAGCGAGGGAACAAGCGACGCAGCCGTAAGAAGAAGAAGGCCAACCACGGCAAGCGTCCCAACGCCTGAGCCGACCGAGCAGAGGGCCGCGGGGTCCCTTGTCGTCGCCACCCGGATCGAGGTCAATACTGGGGCCCCCGCAGCCGTCCGCGGTTTCCCGCGTGAGCTCACTGAGCGGGGAAGGTGAGCCGCAGAACGATCTCACCGTCGTCCATCTCCCCGGTGGGCTCGAACCCGAACTCCTGGTAGAAGGGCAACGGTTCGCCGTCGCCGGGCTCGTAGCTGGTCAGCAGCTCGGTGGCGCCGTCCGCGCGAACCAGGGCGGCGATCTGCGTGAGCGCCTCTCGGCCGATCCCTCGTCGCTGGTACCGCTTGTCGACGAGTAGGCGCCAAATGAAATGCCGCCCTTGGAAAAGACCGGACGGCGGCTTCCACGACAGCATCACGAAGCCGACTGGCTCGTCGCCACGGTACACGGCGCGATACCAGGGATTGGCCTCCGGTTTCTTCGCCGCCTCCTTGAGCGACCTGGACACAGAGGCGACGAACTGCTTCTGGTCACGTCGGACCCGGAGGGCACGTACGGCATCCCGGTTTGCGTCGGTGATCTCCCGTAGGTGCACACCTGGGGACCTCATGCCACACCCCTTCCGCATCGGGCAGCCGCGCCATCCGAACCGGCGTGAAGGTGCGTACGCGTGACCGAGGACGCCAGGTCGGACGTCTTCGCAGCGTATGCGACACAGACGATCCGGAGCGTGACTGGCACGCCGGACGGTGACCGCGTCCGAGGTTGTGTCTCTGCTCTCCGACCGGGGGTGTCCCGCTGGAAGAGATCTCCCGACTCGTCGGTCATCCGGCCCGTGATCCAGACCGGCGCCGTGGCCATGGACGGCATCTGCGGCGCCGTCCAGCAGCGGTAGTAGGCGCGCAGGAATCGACAGTCACGCAGATCGGCACGCAGCAACGCCAGAGGGCCCTTACCGATCCGGTAAGGGCCCTCTGACCTGCTATTCAGCTGTCGGGGTGGCGGGATTTGAACCCTCAGAATCCGAAGGCGGCCGGGTTTCGTCGGACACAACGGTCGGTTCCTCATAGACATGGGGCGAAATCCTGCAGATCGCTTCCAGGACGCAGCGGGCATGCAGACAGCGCTGGAGGCGGTCTCGTGGTCACCCTTAGTGGCGACCGCTTGTGTGATCTAACACGTGCGCCCAGACGCAGGACTCTCGCGCGAGCGATGCGTGAGCAGACGTAGGGCTCTCAGTAATACGGAATCGCCGGCGGGGTCGAGCAGTGGGTTTACGGATGACGGTGGCGGTACCGGAAGTGAAGTTATCGCATGGAAAATCTTGTACGCCGATCCCATGCCATGGAATGGCTGCCGCCCGGTGAGCAGTTCGTAGAGGGTTACGCCTGCTCCATAGAGATCCCGGTGCAGGGTCGGCGCTTCGCCTCGGATGGCCTCGGGGGACATGTAGCTCGGCGTGCCAACGATGGACCCTTCCGTGCTGTGTACTCCCTGGCGCGGGTTCTCGACGAGGCTCGCGACGCCAAAATCGAGGACCTTTACTCTTCCATCAGGGGTCAACATAATGTTGCCGGGCTTGATGTCGCAGTTGATGATCCCTGACTCGTGTGCATGCTTCAAGGCGTCGAGAACCACTCGCAGCAATGCGACGCTTTCCATCGGGCTAACCCGCCCCCGTCGGAGCACAGCCATAAGATTCTCACCGTATACGTACTCCATGACGATGAAGTTGCCTTCATCACTCTCAACGAAGTCGTGTACTCCTGCGATCGCGGGATGGTTAAGCGTCGCAACGGTCCTAGCCTCGTCACGGAGAATTAGCGGAAGTCTCGAATCATCCGAGAGGTCTCGTCGAAGTGACTTGATGGCAACGACGCGCCCAAGCAGTTGATCCTTCGCTCGGTAGACGGACCCCATCCCTCCGGAACCTACCAACCCGTCTACTGCATATCTGCCACCGACCACAAGGGGATCATGCGGTCTTGGCTTGGATGGTTCGGCCACCGAGTCAATATCCAGGCGCAGGGCCAACTTCCGTAGCACTTCCGTGAATGGAACTCGCGTTGAAGTGGTCCGACTGGGAGTGAACGCACGGTTACGGGCCAGGGCGAGACTGCCCGCAGTGTCACTCCCCGTACGGTCCGGACGGGGCCGTCCTCTCGCGGCAAGTGCGTGTTTCACGTGCTCATCAGCACGCTCCGCACTCGGCATCCTGCTGACCGCCGAACGGGCTGCCCTGCTCTCCGGCCGCGACGACGAGTTCGTCGCCGTCGTCCTCAAGGGGCACACCGGCATGCGCTGGGGCGAAATCGTGGGCCTGGAGACGGAGTTCGCCCGCCCCGGCTCCGTCCGCGTCGAGTGGCAACTGTACGAACTCGACACCGGCGAGCTCGTGCGCTGTCCGCCCAAGGACGACAGCTACCGCAAGATCGATGCACCGGACTGGCTGTCGGGCCTGGTCGCCAACCACGTCGCCCGCACCAGGCCGAAACACGCCGTGCCGAAGTCTCCACGGGCACGGTGTCCAACGTCCTTAACCACCCCGACCGCGTCACCGAAGCCAAGCGGGCGAGGGTGGAACAGGCCGTCTCGGACTTGGGGTTCGTGCGGGGCGGCGTGGTGTCGGTGCGCGCTGCCCACTGGCGTCGAAACGGCTTCGGGACCTGGCTGTTCACTCCTGCGGTCTCGGGCTGGTACCCGAAGAAGGCACCGCAGGAGCCCCGCCCTGTGCCGATCCTCGGCGAGCCGTGGCCAGGAGTCCCGGCCCGAGGACGCGGAGCCAGCAACCGGGCCGACGCCTGCTGGCTCCCGATCGCCAAGGGCCTCACACCCCACGGCCTGCGCCATACCCACCGGACCATGATGGAGGACCTCGGCACCGAGAAGGTCCTCATGGACGAACGCATGGGCCACGTCGACGGCTCCGTCTCGGCGCGCTACGCCCACGTCACCTCCGGCATGCGAAAACGCCTCATGTTCGGACTGACCGAGCAGTGGGAGACAGCGCTCGACGCCCGACTGGCCACGGGTCCGACGTCGCCAGTGCGCGTACTCAACGAGCTCCTGCGCGCACGCGAGATGGCGCTCTGATAGCTCTATGGTGTCCCGCAACATTGTCGGGGGACACCATGGATTTCCTCCTACGACGGACGACCTGGACGGCCTGGGTTCTGCCTCCAACACCTTCGCCGTTGCAGCCCGAACAAGGGGCAGGCCGCGGGAGGTCATCGTCAAGAATCTTTCCCTTGGGGAACAACAGGTCTGTGCAGAGAAGGAACAGAGCGGTCCTAGGGGAATGATCTACCTCGCCTCGTAGCCCAGGCCGTCAGCGGTGCCACGGGACTCGCACGGCGTACGCGGTTCGTCCATGAGCTGTGACCAACGTCAGCTTCGCTGAGGCCCAGCCCGCCCGCTCTGGGATGAGGGCACCGGGCGGACCGGCAGGCTCGTCGAGCGCGAGCGGTCCACAGAAACCCCTCGGTCATGTGAAGACGTGCCACCACCGGGTCGGTCGACAGCCTTCCCAAGGGCGACGGCACGCACGTCTACGACTTCTCGCTGCACGTCAGTCGCACGCGGCATCGCCAAGGGACAGGCAGCGGTGATCTCCGGCAGGGCCCGTCCGGTTTGCCGGACAGACGACTGCGGCGACCCAAGCTCGCTCGTTCGCGCATCCCGAGTGTCTGTCTGCGCAGACTGCGGTCGGCCTACACGGAACCGGCGATCGCCTGGGTCTCCTCGACCATGCTTGCGATGGTGGAGGGCAAGGCGTTACCGGCCCGCCCGGCCATGTCGTCAGACATGGCCACCAAGAGACAGACGCTGTCTCTCAGTTGGCCGAAGACGATGAACTCGCCCTCGGTGGTGCGTATTTCCACCGACGCTGCATTACCTTCACGTGCCTTCTGTATGACCATCTCTTGACCTGTCTCCCCTAGGGTCGAAGGCCGCAGTTGCGAACGGGGGAGGCGTCGATGGGCGACGGCAAGGACCCGGCCAAGGTCCTCGACATCAAGACCGCCGATATCAAACGGGCGGCACCGGACTTCCAGACGGCCGCCGTCGATCTGGGCAAGGCGCTGACCGCGCTCGTGAAGTCCCTCGACGGGCTGGGCGAGCCCTGGGGGAACGACAAGCAGGGCAAGGAGTTCGGCGACTCCTACAAGCCGCTGCAGAAGAAGATCGAGGGTGCGGCGGGCACGCTGGTGCTCGGGCTGACGAGCATTCACGAGGCCATGGCGGACATGGCGGACGGTCATGTCGACAACGACGAGTTGATCGCCGGAATGTTCACCGAGGTGAAGGTCCCGAAGACGGACGGTGCCGGTGAGCGTTGAGGACGAGGCCCGGAAGATCCTGCTCCATCTGGGCCTGTGGTGGCCGGAGGCCGACTCCGGGAAGCTGCGGTCGGCGGCGACGGCCTGGCGCACCTTCGCGGACGCCGTGGACGACGTACGGGGCCCGGTGCAGCAGAGCGCGTCGTCGATCATCCACAACAACACGGGTGAGTCGATCGAGGCGTTCGACAAGTTCTGGGGCCGCTACGCGCAGAGCGCCAAGGGCAAGGACAGCGGTTGGCTGAAGGACCTGGCCGACTCCGGGCGCCAAATGGCCACGGCGCTCGACAAGTTCGCCGACGCGATCGACGACGCCATCAACAAGCTCTGGACGCAGATCGGCATCGACGCCGCCGTGATCGCGGGCGGGGTCGCGCTGGCGTTCTTCACCGCGGGCCTGGCCTCCGGCGCGGCCGTCGCGGCGGCCGACCTCGTCATCGAGTTCGGCGCCGGTCTCGGCGTGGCCGTCTCCACGACGATCGCCGAGATCGCCGCGGGCACGCTGGTGGCCGCGGCCTTCGGCGGGATCGAGTCGGTGACCGTCGACTTGGCTGTGGCCCAGCCCCTGAAGATCGCGACCGGCCTGCAACAGGGCTTCAGCCTCGACGAGGTCAACCAGGCCGCCAAGGACGGCATGATCTTCGGTGGCGCCCTGGGCGCGGGCGGCGGGGTCGTCAAGGCGGGCATCGAGGGCGCGTTCAGCGACACGACACCGCTGTTGCTCCGACCGCCCTCGCTCCGCCCCGACCTGGTCGAACTCGGCCCGGCCGCGCGCAACGCCGACCGCACCCCCTGCGTCGGCGAGCCGATCGACGTGGCGACCGGCGCGATGCTGATGACGCAGACCGATCTGGCGCTGCCGGGGAGCCTGCCGCTGGAGTTCACGCGCACCCATCTGTCCTCGTACCGGGGTGGGGTCTGCTTCGGCCCGACCTGGATCTCCACCCTCGACGAGTGCCTCCAGATCGACGGCGAGGGCGTGGTGTTCGCGGCGGCGGACGGCATGCGCCTGGTCTACCCGGTGCCGGAACCGGGCGTCCCGACGATGCCGGTGAAGGGCGTGCGCTGGCCCCTGGAATGGGACGGCAAGCCGGACAGCGCGATGACCGTCACCGACCCGGCGACCGGCGTCGTCCGCACCTTCGCCGCCCCCGTCCCCTCCCCCACCTTCGGCGTCTTCCACCTGGCACTGGACTCCTGGAGCGACCGCAACGGCAACCGCATCGACGTCGAACGCGACGACGAGGGCGTCCCGTTCGGCCTCCGCCACTCCGGCGGCTACTACGTCGCCGTCGACACGACTGGCCCCCGCATCACCGCCTTGCGCCTGCTCGACGAATCCCCGTCCCGCTACACACGGAACGTGCCGGACGAGGGCACGGTCGTCATGCGCTACGGCTACGACGGCGCCGGCAACCTCACGGAGGTCGTCAACTCCAGTGGGGAACCACTGCGGTTCGCGTACGACGCCGATGGCCGGGTCACCAAGTGGACCGACCGGAACGGCACTTGGTTCGGCTACGTCTACGACGAGCGCGGCCGAGTCGTCCGCACCGAGGGCGTCGACGGAATCCTCTCCGGGACGCTGACGTACGACGACACGGCGCGCACGACGACGTACACGGACTCCCAGGGCCGCGCCTCCACCCACCGCCACAACACGGAGGGCCTGGTCGAAGAGGAGACCGACCCGCTCGGCAACGTCACCCGCACCCAGTGGGACGAGTACGGCTGCCAACCTCTTACGGTCACCGACCCGCTCGGCCACACCACCCGATACCGCTACGACGAGACGGGCAACCTCACCGAACTCACCCTGCCCGACGGGTCGTCGGCACGGGCCGCTTACAACGCGCTCGGCCTGCCCACGGAACTCGTCGAGCCTGGTGGAGCGGTCTGGCGACACACGTACGACGAGCGGGGCAACCTGCTGACGACGGTCGACCCGGTCGGCGCGCAGACCCGATACACCTGCGACGCGGAAGGCCGCCCGACGGCGATCACGAACGCTCTCGGCCACACACGCACGGTGGCCTACGACGCGGCGGGCCTGCCCCTCGCCCTGACCGACGAGCTGGGCCACACGACTACGGTCCGCCGCGACGCGTTCGGCCGAATCGTCGAAACGACCGACCCTCTGGACCACACCACCCGCATGGGCTGGACCATCGAGGGCAGGCCCTCCTGGCGCGAACACTCTGATGGCACACGCGAGTCGTGGACGTGGGACGCCGAGGGCAACCTGCTCACCCACACGAATCCCGCCGGCCACACCACTCGCCACACAGCGACCCACTTCGGCGCTCCGGCCTCCCGCACGGACCCGGACGGCGCACAGTACGCATTCGCCTACGACAGTGAACTCCGCCTCACATCCGTCACCAACCCACTGGGTCTGGCCTGGTCGTACACCTATGACGAGGCCGGCCGCCTGGCCACGGAAACCGACTTCAACGGCCGCACCCTCAGGTACACGCACGACGCTGTCGGTGGTCTGCGGGCGCGTACCAACGGCGCCGGAGAGACCCTGAGTTTCACGCGGGACGCGCTCGGGCGGGTCGTGGAGCAACGCTCGGACGCGGGTGACGTCACCACGTTCGGCTACGGCCCTGACGGCGGTCTGTGCCGCGCGGCCAACGCGGACGCCGAAGTCGTGCTGACGCGTGACGCTTTCGGCCGGGTTCTGACGGAGACCGTGAACGGCGGCACGACCACATATGTCCATGACGCCCTCGGGCTCCGCACCCGACGGGTGACGCCGTCCGGGCTGGTCTCGGAGTGGACGTACGACCCGGCCGGGCGCCCTCTCACCCTGCGCTCGCGTGCGGGCACGCTGGATTTCGTGCACGATGCCGCGGGCCGCGAGACAGAGCGCCACATCGGCGCGGAGGTGACGCTGACGCAGAGCTGGAGCGCGGTGGGGCTGCTGACAGCGCAGACTCTGACCGCGACCTCCGCCTCCCTGGTGTCCGGCGCGGACCGCCTCCTCCAACACCGCACCTACGCCCACCAGGCCGACGGCTGTGTGACCGAGATCCGGGAACTGACGTCGGGCACCCGCCGCTTCGACCTGGACGTCATGGGCCGGGTCAGCGGCGTCCGCGCCCACGGCTGGACGGAAAGTTACGCGTACGATCCGGCGGGCAACCTAGTGCACGCCACGTCGCCGGACCAAGAGGCAGGCGGTGAACGCCGGTTCGACGGAACGCTCGTCCGCTCGGCCGGTCGCACCTCGTACGAGTACGACGCCGAAGGCCGCCTCGTCAGGAGGACCCGCAAGCTCCTGAACGGCCAGACCCGTGTCTGGAGCTACGCGTGGAACGCTGAGGACCGTCTCATGGACCTGGTCGCTCCGGACGGCAGCCATTGGCACTACGCGTACGATCCGTTCGGCCGACGCGTCTCCAAGCACCGTGTGGCCGACGACGGTTCCGTTGCCGACCGTACGGACTTCGTCTGGGACGACCTGTGCCTGGCCGAGCAGACCACGCCTGACGGCTGGGTCACCACCTGGGACTACGCGACTGACGATCCTCGCCCGGTCGCCCAGACGAGCCACAGACCAACCGCGTCAACTGGCAACACGTCCTTCCTGGCGCGGCTGGCGGAGGAATCGGCTCCTGAGCACAGAGCCCAGCTGTATACCGTCGTCACCGACGCGGTGGGCACGCCCACGGAACTGGTGGACGCAACGGGAGATCTGGTCTGGCAGCGCCGTACCAGCCTGTGGGGCACTCGCCTCCCGGCTCCGGGGGAGGATGCGTCGCCGGTGGACTGTCCCCTGCGCTTTCCCGGCCAGTACGCCGATCCCGAGTCGGGCCTGCACTACAACCTTCACCGGTACTACGACCCGGAGACGGCGCGGTACATCAGCGCTGATCCGCTGGGTCTCGTCCCCGCACCCGATCACCACGCCTACGTTCCGAACCCACTGGGTTGGACCGACCCCCTCGGGCTTGCCGGGAAGGGGCCGTCGGGGCCGAAGAACCCACTGGACTTCGGGCAGGGGTACACGGGCCGGCGTGACATCTTCCCGGTGGGCAACAAGGGAAGGGACGTGGAGATCCACGTCTACGACAAGTCCATGCGCGAAGTCGGGCTTTACAACAGCCAGGGCTGGTTCAACAAACATGGCATCAAGGCTTCGGAAGTCGAGGTCCCGCCCGGCGTGGAGAATGCCATCAAGGGGCGGATGATCTACGAGCTGCGGAAGGTCGGCCGCATCAGCCCCAAGGGGACCGAGGACATCACCGGAGACAAATGGAGGCGACCGCCTCTCGCCGCGGAAGGATGCAAATGAAGTACGTCACGGCCGTCTGGGACGACGGAGGGTTCTCCGTGGATCCGGGGGCCTATCTGGCCGAACTGCCGCGTCTGCGCGCCGACCTGCCCCCGGGCGCCCGGTCCTTCGCCACCGACCCCGGCCACTACGACATCGCGGGCGCGACCCGCTGTGTCAAGGATCTGGAACTGGCCGGGGTCCACTTCGCCACCGACAAGAGCGGCGGCCTGGTCCTGGACTTCGCGCCCAACAAGTTCAAGCACGACTCCGGCCTGCGTATCACCTACTCGGGCGTGACGCACTTCTCCGTCGACTATGAACACTCCATCGACTGGATGCTGGTCGACGCTGTCCTCCTCGACGAAATCCTTCCGGACGAGGACGGCGGCTGCACACACGAGATCGCGCTGACCGACGCGAGCATCCTGGTCCGCTGCCGGGACCTGGAAGCGGTGTGGGGCGGCACGAGCTGACGGAGACGGCGTCGGTGGTCCCACAACACCACCTGGACCGAATCTCCCAGCACGCAGGCGTCAACGGGGCAACCGCGTTCGCACGCGCCTCAAGGCACCGGCTTCTGGTTCGGTGCTTCGGCGAGACGGCGGCCGGCGAACTCAGCCACGGCCCGGCGTTCCGACCCGAGGCCGTGGAGCCTGCGACCGGGCTGAGGTCCTGTCTGGTCGAAGATGCCCCGCGTATTTCCGCGGAGGTCGGCCACTGCCGCCAGACGGGATGCGTCCGGCAGCAGTGGCCCGCGCCGCGACCCCGCCCTACTTCCGGGTGTTGACTCCTCGTCCCAAGGACCCTGCTGTGATGAGGGCCCGGCCGGTTTCCTCGTGGCCTGTCAGGGAGAGGACCACCCCGGCAGTGAAGCAGGCGGCGGACAGCCCGACCGTGGCCCAGGCGAGGCCGTTCTGTGCGCACGGCTGCTCAGCGGGAGTTGCCTCCGGCGTGTGCGGCTGCGGGTCATCCGGGTGGGTGCTCGTGATGGACATGGCAAACCTCTGTTTCTCGGGCATGCAGAAGCACGCGGTGAGTTGGGGAAGGAACCATCGACCGGCAGGGAGTTAGCCGCGCAAGTCCGTTGGCCGTGTCCGGTGGCGCCCCGGGACACGGAGGAGACTGCACCGCGCGGGGAGCCGATTCGAGTTCTCGCGAATGTGTCGGCAGCCGCTGTGGTGCCCCTTCAGTCTTTCCTGTTAGCCGTCCCCGTTAATGGCTTCTGACCTGCGACTTTGCGAGTATGGGCTCTTGAACCAGTGGCGCGATGCCGATATGAACCCGGATTTTCGCGACCGCTTGAATCGGCCCGACCGCGCCGCTAAGGCCATCGGCCGTGCACCGCTGCCACATGCGCGTCCTCGCCCTTCGCGCTCTACATGCCGGGGGATAAGCCGCGCAACCGACATGACCAGCCAGTTCGGCTTCGTCGGTCGTCTCCAAGGACAAGGCCGGCCGATGAGGGGCGTTCGCGGCCCGGACTCGGCCAAGAGCATCGCCCTGACGGACGGGAGCAGCATCGACGGCAACTGCCGAGTCGGCATCTCGGCGCGCTGCGCCCACATCACTTCCGGCATGCGCAAGCTCCTCATGCTCGGCCTGGTCGAGCAGCGGGAGGCGGCGCTCGACGTCCGCCGGGCGATGAGCCCGACGATAGGGCGCGCGTACTCGGCGAATTCCTGTGCACACGCCACGTGCTGGAGCCGCTTGGGATCTGGACGTCGAAGGCGGTTCTACGTAGTCAGGCTGAACCTATGGCCAGCCCAGTGCCGCAGTGACAAGCGATCCCTGAGTCACTCGTGGATGTGCTGGCCGACGACACCACCGTGCCGGAGGAGTACCGCGGCATCGGCGTCCGGATCGAGGACGACATCCTCGTCATCGAGGACGGCAACCGGAACCTGTCAGCCGGCCTGCCCCGCACGTCCTCGGACGTCAAGGCGTGGATGGCGCAGCTCAAGGGCTGAGCGCTGCGGACGACTTGGACCCGTGCCCCGTGGATGTCCACGGGGCACGGGCTCTTCGCCGTGTTCAGGCGTCACGCTCCCACGACGTCACGCGCCCACCGACCGGCTTTTCAGGCGGCCTTCCCCAGCGCCTCGCGCCAGCGGACCGCGCTGCCGACCCGCAAGATCGACCGCTCGTAGACGCGCCCGGCCAGCACAGCGAGCCCGGCCGCGGCGGCGACCATCAGCAGCGCCGCGACCGCGTTGGCACCCCAGCCCGCGCCGTGCACGCTGACCTGCAGCGGCATGATCAGCATCGAGAACGGCGGGATGTACTGCACGATCTGCACCCATGAGGCGTTCAGGTCCTGTGTGGCGGCGACCGCCACGCCGTACGGCACCATCGTGGACATCAGCACCGGCATCACGGCGGTGGCGACCTCTTCGGAGCGGGAGACCAGTGAGCCGGCCGCCGCGAAGAGGAACGCGAAGAAGAGGAAGCCCAGCACGAACCAGCCGACGGCGGCGAGGATCGCGGACGCCGCCGGGAACTGCGCGGGCAGTACGTGAGCGAACCGCACCGCAACGAATGTGGCCGCCCCGAAGGCCGCGGTCTGCAGCACGGCCGCCGTGCCGATGCCCAGCACCTTGCCGACCATCAGCCGCAGCGGGGTGAGCGTCGCGAGCAGCACCTCGACGACGCGGGTGGACTTCTCCTCCACGACGCCCTGGGCGACCATCATTCCGTAGCCGAAGAGCTGGAAGAACAGGATCGTCACGATGCCGATCGCGGTGCCCGGCCCCGCGCTGCCGCTGCCCCGGCCGTCGACGCTCTGGGTGCGCGGCAGGGATGCGGCGACGTCCTGCCGGAGCCGCTCGACGTCGACGTGCTGACGGTTCAGGGCGCGGGTGGTGGCCCACTGCTGGACGGCCGCGGTGGCCGCGGCGCGCGCCTCCTGGGAGGTGTCGGCGCGCACCAGCATCAGGACCTCGCTGCCGTGCACCACGAGTGCGGCGTCCGCGTCCTTGCCGACCACCTGCCGGCGGGCCGCCGCCTCGCCGGCGACGGCGTGCCAGTGCGTGGCGCCGCTCGCGGCGTGGTTCCCGGCGGGGGTGAGGGCGCTCGTGGCGATGCCGGTGACGGCGACGGTGGTGTGGTGGTCGTCGTCGGAGGACGGGCCGAAGACGGCCAGCAGTCCGATGATGACCGCGATGTTGACGATGGTGCCGATCACGAAGGAGCGGTTGGCGACGCGGGCGGCGATCTCCCGGCCGGTGACCAGCCGCACTGCCGCCGACGCCGACGAACGGGCAGCCCTGGCCTGCTGCTTGCTCACGCTGTCACCTTCTCGCGCTTCCCGCGCCTCGCGCGCTTGCGGGCCTTGCTGGGATGCTCCGGCTCGTTCCCGTTCCCGTTTTCGTGCTCGCCGGCGTCGTGGGGTTCCGCCGCCACGTAGGAGCGGAACAGCTCGGTGAGCGTGGGCTGCCGGCGCTGGAACGTCCGCAGCCGGCCCACCGACAGGGCCCGGCGGACCAGCTCCGTCTCGTCGGCCTCCGTGTTCAGGTGCACGACCGTGCCGCTGCCCTCGGGACGGTGCGCCTCGACGCCCGCGACGCCGCTCGCCCAGTCGTCGGGGGCGCCGTCGATCTCGACGTACACCCCCGCGCTGCCGCGGGCACGCAGCTCCTCGACGGAGCCGCACGCCACGGTCGTCCCGGACCGCACGATGCCGATCCGGTCGCAGAGCCGCTCCACCAGGTCGAGTTGGTGGCTGGAGAAGAGCACCGGGACCCCCTCGGCGGCCTTCTCCCGCAGCACGGCGCTCATGGTGTCCACGGCGAGCGGGTCCAGGCCGGAGAACGGCTCGTCGAGCAGCAGGACTTGGGGGTCGTGGACGAGGGCGGCGGCCAGCTGGACGCGCTGCTGGTTGCCGAGGCTCAGCGAGTCGACCGTCCGGTCGCGGTACTTGTCCACACCCAGCCGCTCGGTCCAGGTCTGCATGGCGGTGACGGCGTCCGCGCGGGACAGTCCGTGCAGCCGTGCCAGATAGACGAGGTGCCGCGCCACCGTCATCTTCGGATAGAGGCCGCGCTCTTCCGGCATATAGCCGATCACGGCATGGGATTCGGCGTCGACGGGCTTTCCGCGCCACCGGACCTCGCCGCGGTCGGTGTCCAGGACACCCACCGCGATACGCATCGTTGTGGTTTTTCCGGCGCCGTTGCTGCCGACGAATCCGAAGACCTCGCCCGGACTCACCGAGAACGACATTCCATCGAGTGCGACCTGGGTCCCGTACCGCTTGGTCAGGGAATCCACTTCCAGGGCGCCTGGTGCGTGGTGCATAGAACTCTTCCTTACAACTGGCGTTACGTCAGTCCCCGGCGGGAGTAAGTACTTCGCGGTATCCCGAGGATGCGGCAGAACCTCGAAACGCTGAGCCCGCAGTCACGCCGTACGGTTTCGAGGTCTGCGAAGGGACCGCATGGAAGTCCACCGCCGCTCGGCGGGCGCGCAGCTGGACGTAGACCTCGCCGAGAGCGGTCTTCAGCTCGGTGATCTGGGCGTTGAGTTTGCGCTCCCGCTCGCTGCTCTGCCGGTCACCGCCCTCCAGCCCCTGGCTGCCGGCCGCGATGAACTGACGTTTCCAATTGCCGATGGCCTGCTCCGAGACGCCGGCCTGGCGGGCGGCCTGGGAGACGGAGAGTTCGCCGGAGAGGAGATGGAGAACGAGCTTGGCTTTTTCTTCCGGAGGCATGACGGGTGGGCGTGCCACGATTCTCTTTCCCTTCGGGCGGGTGATCGAATAGTGCCACCCTCTCCGGCAACACACCGGATCGGGAAGCGAATTGAGGAAGAGTTGAGCTGAATGGCGCGGCAAAATTTCCGTTGCCGCGAAGTCGATTCCGCGCGCTTTTGGGCAGCCCTTTTCGCGCGACCGCGCAGCGCGATCACGTCGGAGTGGGAAATGCTTTACGGCGCAGAAAGACCGTCAGTTCAGCCGTGGCGGTGAAGGGAAGCGCGGTGCACGGATGCGTGAATCGCGGATACGCGTGATGGACATGACGCGATGCATGGTGAAACCCCCGGTTACCAACTGCGACCGGCTCTAGAAGGGCCGGATCGATGGCGATGCAGCACGGGTGGTCAAGCCCGTCACTGACGTACATCACCCTATTGGCCTCTTGCGCCCTTGACAAGACGGACCACATGCGCACCGGTTGTAACGAAAGTACTTGCCATTGAGGAAAGTACATGCCACGATGGCGTCATGACTGAGTCGACCTCTCCTGCCGACGCCGACGCCGCGCTCACCACGGCCCGTTCGGCACTGGCCGCCGCCCGTCGGCCGCGCCCGGTACCGGCCTGGCGTCCGCCGGTGACTGGCGTGCTGTTCGCCGCCGGTTTCGGCTGCCTCGCGCTCTACGACGCGCATCCCCACACCTGGGCGTATCTGCTCGGCGCCGCCCTCTGCCTCGCCATCTTCCTGGCCCTGACCATTGCCTCCAGCCGCGCGGGCGGCATCACACCGTGGCCCGCCGGCAGCACCCGCGAGCGCGCGAGGCGGCAGTCGGCGGTCGCGCTGCCGATCGTCGCGGGGGGCATCGCCTGGGCGTTCCTCGGCTTCCCCGGCTTCATCGGCGTCTTCGGCGCCGGGCTCGGCATCCTCACCTGGGTGCAGATGGCGAGCGCCCGCAAGGGGACCGCGGCATGACCGTTCCGGATACCGGGTCCAGCCTCGACCCGACGATCCAGCACCCCACCCGGCTGGCGCTCGTGGCGTTCCTTTCCGGCTGTGCGGAAGCCGATTTCAAGACGGTTCGCGAGCGGCTGCAGATGTCCGACTCCGCGCTGAGCAAGACGGTGGCCGCGCTGGAGACGGCGGAGTACGTGTCCGTGCGCAAGGGCTATGTCGGCAAGCGTCCTCGCACCTGGCTGGCGCTCACGTTCGACGGTCGGCGCCGCCTCGCCGCGCACCTCATGGCGCTCCAGAGCATCGCGGACCAGGCCCGCGCGCAGGCGCAGGACTGACGCGCAGCCGGCGCCCGGGCACGCAAAAGGCCGCCGTACGTCGAGGCCGGGGGTGACCCACGACGTACGGCGGCCGGTCTCGCGGCGCGTGTGCGACCGGCACGGTTCGCGCCGCGGCTACAGGGCAAGTCCTGCCGGGAGGGCGCCGGGTGAGGCCCAGCGGCGAATGGTCCCGGCGCCGAGTGGGTCCGGACCCACCACGACGCGTAGGGGCTGCCGCATTCCCGGCGGCAGCCCCCACGTCCCGTACGAGTCGGGTCAGCAGCCGGCGCCGTGCGTGATGGAGACGCTGGTCAGGATCCCGCTCGCGGCAGAGATCGAGAACGCGCCGCACTCCGGCGACGACGCCGTGATGATCGACGGCGTGGTGGCCGGGGCCTCGCCCGCGGCGGAGGCGCCGAAGTCGGCGGCGTCGGTGTAGGCGGTGTAGCCGGCGATGAGCTGGTCAGCGGTGTTCATGAGGGACCCCTTTGACTGGTCTGCATGGTGTGAATGGATTGCTCGGGTCGTGCAGCAAACTGCCGGAACGCCTCAACCAGAGGATGCCCGGCGCTTTTTGAGCGGGTGTCAGCAGCCCCAGTGCGCGGTGAAGCCGACGGCCGAGGCGCTCACAGCGCTCACAGCGCCACCGCAGGCGGGGGTGGACTCGGCGATGACGCTGAGGATGGTCGGCGTGGTCGCGGGGGCCTGGCCACCGGCGGAGGCGCCGAAGTCGGCAGCGTCGGTGTAGGCGGTGTAACCGGCGATGAGCTGGTCAGCGGTGTTCACGTGATTCCCCTTCGGTATTCGGTCGGAGCGGGTCGTCATCGCGACGTCCCGGTCCTGTCCGGCGTGCTCGATTCCAACACGGAACAAGTGGTCCGCGGGGGGCGAAAATTACCGTCATCTTTCTGCTTTTACGCCCCTGACCTGCGATGTTTCGGAAGGAGGAAAAGTAATGGCGGCCACGGCCAGCCGCTCCCACACCGTCAGTTCCTCCTGCGCCTCACCGAGCACCTGCCGCAACTCCTCGGCGTCCGCGGCCAGTACGTCCTCGGGCTCCGCGAGCCCGCGTGCCGCGGAGCCGAGGAAGGTCTGGCACCACTGGTCGAAACAGTCGCGGCAGACACGCAGCCGGCCGCACAGCACCTCCGCGGCCTCCGCTCCGCTGAGGTACCGGAGCACGGCGTGGCGGCGCAGCGACGCCGGCGGTGTGTGGCATCGCACGACGGCGCGCTCTACATCAGGCCGAGGCCGGGCAGGGGCGGTGAGGCGAGGTTGCGGCCGGGGGCGAGCGGGTCGATCCCGGCGTTCAGAAAGGACTCCTCGACGGTCGCGGAGCGCCCCACCCCGTCCGTCCGGACCGCGTGCTTGACCAGCGCCTCGGCGAGCGCGCCGCTGCGGTGCTCACCGAAGCTCAGCGACCGCGTGCCCGGCCGCTGGTCCTGCGGCTCCCACGCGACGGCCACGCCCGGCGCGACCTCGTGCGCGAACGGCGAGGTCGCGCGACCCAGTCCGGGCAGCGCGGCGGCGCAGGCCGCAAGGCCCGGAGCTGCCTGCCGGCCCTGCGGGCCGAGGTAGACGACGAGGGCGTCACGGCGCGGGAACATCTGTGGCGACGAGGTGATCTTCGCCCGGTAGGGCACGGACCGCTCCTCCAAGTACGACAGGACGCCGTGCCACACCGTGGGCGCGGCGTCGGCCGTGGCGACGTGCACGTACATCCGCAGGGTGTGCGGTCCGCCCGTGCCGGTGCCCGCCGAGCCGTCCGTGAGGAAGAAGCCGGTGGACAGGGCGGGGCGCGCGGCGGGCATCCGGATCGCGACCTGCGCGGGGAGTGACTCCGGCAGCTCCGTGGTGAGGACGTCGCCGGGCAGTACGACGCGCAGGCCGTCGAGGGAGGCCAGCAGGCTGCCGTCGGCGGCCCGTTCGAGGACGGTCGCGCGGGCGAGCGTGCTGGTGTGCGGCATCGCCTCGGCGAGCGTCCGGTCGAAGTCGGGGTCGCGCAGGGTGCGCGGCCGGCTGGTCTCCGGCTTGTCGCGGCCGGCGTGCACCAACTGGTAGAGCATGCCGCTCAGTTGCTGAGCCAGCTTCTGCGGCGTATCGGCGTCGAGCTTCTCGTCGCCGATCGTGGCGTGCCGTCCGTCAGGGGTGACGGAGACGGTGGCCATGACGGCGGCGAGGGCGGGTGCCAGGCTGTCGATGGTGAGGTTCACGGCTGCTCTCCCAGTCCGAGGACGTCGATGAAGTTGTCGGGGGACAGCAGGATGGTGCGGCCGATGCCCGCGCAGGCCCGGTCCGCGGCCAGGACGCGCCCGCCGACCATGGCGGTGGCGAACATGCGGTCGAACATGTGCCAGCCCGCGAAGGCGATCGCACGGGCCCGCAGCGACTCGTCCGCGGAGTCCGCCGCACTGCGGGCCGTGCGGTAGCCCGCCCAGTAGGCCTGCATGCGCGGCCGGTAGCGGTCGAGTTCCCGCACGCCGTGGGCGAGGATCTCCTCGTGCGTGGTCTCGTGTTCGAAGCTGAAGTCGGGCTCGTTCCCTAGGGACTTGGGGATGCCGCGGATCGCGAAGTAGAGCCATTCGCCGATGAAAGCGCCGATGTCGCGCGCCGGGTCGCCGAGCCGGAACTCCTCCCAGTCGGTGAGGCACAGCCGCCCGTCCGCCCACAGGAACTGGTCGAGCCGCATGTCGCCGTGGATGGGCCGGCGGTCCGCGAGCGCGGCCTCCCGCTCGCGCAGCGCGACCAGCGCGTCGAACAGCTCCCGGTCGGTCTGCAGCAGCCGCCAGGTCTCCAGCTCGCCGAACGTGGCACCGGTGAAGGCGTGCAGCGGCAGGGCGCGCATCTTGTCGGTGGCGGGCAGCGCGTGCGCGGCCCCATCCAGCAGCGTGGTGTCGGCGGGCAGCGCGTGCAGCGCACCCGTGATCTGTCCGGCGCGCCGGCACAGACCGGCGTCGAAGCTGTCGTCTGCGGCCAGTTCGGAACCGGAGCGCGCATCGTCGATCAGCTCGAAGGCGACCAGCAGCGACTCCTCGTCGGAACCGAGGAGGGACGGCCCCGCGAGCGCGTCGTCACCGGCGCGTGCGGCGAGCGTCTCGAACGCGAGGAGGCGCTCGAAGCGGCGGCGGGCGTCCTCCAGGGACGGTCCGCTGAGCTGCTTGACGAAGACCCGGTCGCCGGTGGTGGACGGTCCGGACCAGTTGTCATTGCGGCCGACGTGCGAGGTCAGCTCGTCGGGCTCGAACGCGCCGAGGCCGAGCCGATCGAGCAGCCGCGCCACCTGGGGCGCCTTGTCGAGGGCGAGGGGATCGTAACGGGCCCGGGTCTGCTTGGCTTCCCCGAGTGCCGTTCCATTGTTATCTGTCACGCGGCGGAATGCTAAATAGATTACCTCCCGCCCACCACGAAGAAACCTCACAAGTTTGTTTATTCCTTTGCCTTGAGGATCGCCAACATGCCGTTGACCTGCGACTATGTGCCATATTGCGACTCGGCGAAAAAGAAATGGAAATCCCGTATTTCTTTTCCGCGGTAATGCGGTCCTAGGGTGACCGGCATGTCCCGCCCTTCCCTGTACCGCTCGACGCTGCCCAACGGCCTCCGCCTCGTGGTGCAGCCGCTGGACGGCGCGCCGTCCGTCGGGGTCGCCGTGCACTACGACGTCGGATTCCGCTCCGAGCCGCTCGGCCGCACCGGCTTCGCGCACCTCTTCGAACACGTCATGTTCCAGGGAAGCGAGAATGTCGCCCCCGCCGACCACTTCCGGCACGTGCAGGCCTCCGGCGGCACGGCCAACGGCTCGACGCACCAGGACCACACCGACTACTACCAGGTCGTGCCGGCGCAGGCCCTGGAGCGCGTGCTGTTCCTGGAGGCCGACCGGATGCGGGCGCTGCGCATAACGCCGGAGACGCTGCGCACGCAGACGGCCGTGGTGAAGGAGGAGATCAGGCAATCCGTCACGGACAAGCCCTACGGCGGCTTCCCGTGGACCGTGCTGCCCGCCGTCCTCTACCGGACCCATCCCAACGCCCATAACGGGTACGGGGCGTTCGACGATCTCGACGCGGCCACCGTCGCCGAGTGCCAGGCCTTCTTCGACACGTACTACGCGCCCGGCAACGCCGTCGTCACCATCTGCGGCGACGTCGACCCCGGCCACGCCGCCGACCTCGTCGCCCGGCACTTCGCAGCCATCCCCGCCCGGCCCGTACCGGCGCCGCCCGCACTGGCCGAACCGGTGCCGCAGCAGGCCCGGTCCGGGACGCACCCCGATCCGCACGCCGCGCTCGCGGCGACCGCGATCGGCTGGCGCATGCCCGACGCGGGCACCGGCCTCGACGGCTATCTCGCGCACATGGTGCTCGGCGAGCTCCTCACCGGCCGGGACACTTCACGGCTCAAGCATCGCCTCGTGCACCGCGCGCCGCTGGCCACCGACATCAGCACGAGCTGCGGGTTGTTCGGGCCACTGCGGGCACGCGATCCGGAGACGTTCGTGTGCGTGGCGATGCACCCGCGCGAGACCACCACCGAGCAGCTTCTGGACGCGATCGACACGGAGCTCGCCGGCCTCGCGGCCACCGGGCCCGAGCAGCGCGAACTGGCCCGCTCGCGGGCCCTGCTCACCTCCGCGACATGGCGCGGCTTCGACAACATCGTGGCCCGCACCCGCGCGCTGGGCACCTACGAACTGCTCTTCGGCGCCCCGCACCTGGTCGACGAGCTCGCCCACCGGCTCGCCGCCGTCGACGCGGCGGGGGTGGCCGCCGCAGCGGCGAACCTGCATCCCGAGCGGCGCGGCGTGCTCAGCCTCGTGCCCGGTACCGCCCGGTCCCTCGTATCCGCCGGAGGCGACGCCCGATGACCCGCACCGCCGCACTGCTGCCCCCCATCGGGCCCGTACCGCCGCTGACGATCCCGCCGACCGCGGACGTCCGGCTGCCGTCCGGGCTGCGCGTGGTGGCCGTCCGCTACCCGTCCATCCCGATGGCCGAACTCCGGCTGGCGATACCGCTGGACGCCGCCTCGTCCCACACCGGCGCCGTCCACGAACTGCTCGCCGCGACGCTGTTGCACGGCACGCCGCGGCGCTCCCGGCACACCATCACCGACGAACTGGCGGTCTCCGGCGCAGCCCTCGCCGCCTCCCGCACGTCCCGCTGGTTGGGCCTGACCGGCTCCGGCCCGGCCGCCGCGCTGCCCACGCTGCTCGCCGTCCTCGCCGACTCGCTCACCGGCGCCGCGCACGCCGACGACGCCGTCCACGCGGCACGCGACCGCGCGCGGCGCCAGATCGCCACCACCCGCAGGCAGCCCCAGGTCATCGCCTCCGAAGCACTGCTCGACCAGCTCTACGGAGACCTGCCCCGGATGCAGGACGTACCGCGCGGGGACGCCATCGCCGCGGTCGGCCCCGACGACGTACGCCACGCGCACCGCACGGTCGTACGCCCCGACAACGCCTTCCTCGTGCTGGTCGGCGACCTGGCCCCCGAGGCCGCGGTCGCCGAGGCGGCGCGGGCGCTGCAGCCCTGGCGGGCGCTATCGCCCGGACAGGACCCAGGTACGGCACCGCAGCTGCCCGTCCTGCGCCGGCCCGGCACGGCCTGGGTGCACCGGCCCGGGGCGGTGCAGTCCCAGATCCGGCTGGTGCGACCGGCGATCGGCCGTGATCACCCCGACTTCGCCGCCCTGACCCTGGCCAACATCGTCTTCGGCGGCTACTTCTCCTCCCGTCTCGTCGCCGACGTGCGCGAGCGGCGCGGGCTGGCGTACCGCTGCGAGGCCGCATTCCGCGACCACCTGGACCAGCTGGTGATCTCGCTGGAGGCGGACACCGCGACCGCCTCCGCACCGGAGACGCTGCGCCGCATCCACGCCCAGCTGCGGCTGATGGCCGAGCAACCGCCGTCCGCGGCCGAGGTGGAGGCGGCCCGCCGCTACGTGACGGGCATGACCGCGCTCGCCACCTCCTCGCAGCAGGCGTGGGCGGGCAGCCTCCTGATGTCTTTGACGCTTAGTCAGGAGCCGGACCGTATAGCCCACTTCCTCGACGCGCTCACCCGGGTGACCGTCGAGGACGTCGCGGCGGCAGCGGCCCGCTTCTACGACCCCGCCGACTACCACGGCATCGTCCTCGGCGACACCGCACACCTCACCGATACGGACCCCTCCCTGTGAACTCCCCGCACACGACAAGCGTCGTCTACCCGCTCCAGGCCAGCCACGTCGCCCATGTCGTGCCGTTCGCACGGCTGCTGCAGCAGCGCGGCAGGGGGCGGCTGTGGCTCGGCCAGTCCCTGGGCATCGAGACCCACCACGTCTTCGCCGCCCTCGCTGGGTCCGGCCTCCAGATCCCGTTCGGCTCGTCCGTGGCGCTCTCGCCGCTGCGCCACCCCTACGACGCCGCCGTGCAGGCCCGCTCCGTCGCCCAGCTGTCCGGGCTGCCGTACGTCGCAGGCATCGGCCCCGGTTCGACGGACTTCCAGCGCTCGGTACGGTCCGGACCGCTGCCCAAGCCGGTCACGGCCGCGCGCGAGTACCTGACCACCATGCGCGCGCTCGTCGACGGCCAGGTCGTGCACGCCGACACCGACGAGTACAGCACGCACACCTCCCTGCCGACGATGAGCTCCCCGCCCGTCGAGTATGGGCTCGGCGTGCTGCGGCCCGCGATGGCGCGCGCCGCCGGGCAGGTCGCGGACGTCGCCATCACCTGGCTGACGCCGCCCGCCTACGTACGGGATGTGCTGCTGCCCGCGATGCGGGATGGCGCGGCGGAGACGGGACGGCCGGTCCCGCGGGTGGCGACCGTCGTGCACGCGGCGGTGGCCCGGCCCGGCCGCGACATGGTCGATACGGCGTTCGCCGCCGCGCGGGCCCACCTCAGCGCACCGCACTACACGGACATGCTGCGCCAGGCAGGCATCCCCGCCGAGGCCTCGCACCCCCGCAAGGGCGCCGAACTCCTGGTGGAATCAGGCACGTTCGTCAGCGGCACGCCGCAGGAGATCGCCGCCGGACTGGACGTCTACCGCGCACACGGCGTCGGCGAGGTCATCCTCAACCTGTGCGGCGTACTCAACGCACACGGTCTGGGCGCCGCGATCACCGACCTGACCGACATCCTCACCGCCGTGGACGGCACCCATGGATGACGCCATGAACGACGCCGCTTCCGCACTGCCGAACCAGGCGCCGCCAGCATTCACCGGACGCCGGCTGCTCTACATCGGCACCGGTGCGCTCGGCGTGATGTTCATGCCGATGTGGCTGCACTGGCTGCGCAGTTCGTATCCGGACGTGGAGCTGCGGACCGTCATCACGCGGTCCGCCACGCGGTTCGTCACGCCCACCACGCTGTCGGTCTTCGGCGGGAAGCAGCCCGAGCTCGACGTCTGGTCGGACGAACCGGAGACGAGCGCACCGCACGTCGAGCTGGCGCACTGGGCCGACACGGTCATCGTGCATCCGGCGACGTTCCACTTCACCAGCCGCCTCGCGCTGGGCGCCGCGGACACCCCCGCCATGCTCGCCCTGCAGTGCGCCCAGGTGCCCGTGGCACTGGCGCCCGCATTGCCACCCGGCGCGATCACCTCGCCGGCGTGGCAGCAGCACGCGCGGGCCCTGGCCGAGCGGCCGAACGTCACGGTGGTGCGGCCCCACCCCGGGATGAGCATGACGACGGGGAAGCCGGGCGCCATGACGGCCGCCCCGCTGACGGAGGTCATCCCGGCGCTGGAGGAACTGCGCGCACGGCTGGCGGCCGCGAACGGCACCGAAGCCACGGGGAACGCGCGGGACGCCGGACAGGCCCGGGCCACGCAGGCCCCGGACTGTACCGGGGAAACGGACCGTACCGGGTGTGCGGACCGTGCGGAGGCGACCAGGGCATGACGACGACCCCGCTCACGGCTCCGCTGGTCGACGCGTTCGCCACCGGGTTCCTGCGTACGGCGATCCACCGGCTGCCCGCGGGCGGCTACCTGTGGGTCCGCCGCCCCGGCGCCGACCGCCCCACACCGCTGACCGGACCCACGCCCGGGGCCCGTGCCGCCCTTGATTCCCTGCCGCCGTTGTCCTCCCCGGGGGTCTGCCTCGCGCTGCCCACCACGGAGTCCGACGCCCTCCACTACCCGGCACCGGGCGCCGACTCCGTCGCCAAACTCCTGTGGACGGACCTCACCCCCGCCGCTACCGCCCACCTGGCAGCGGTCCTGCACGGCACGGGCCGCCTGCTCCGAGCTCTGCACACGGCTCCGGGCGGAACCGCAGAGACCGACCGGACCGGCCCCGGCGGCCCCGCACGGCTCGCCTCATGGATGGACAGCGGCACGGGCCCGCGCTGCGCCCGGCAGCTGCACGGCGTGCTGCGCGACCGCCTCGGCGACGCGCGCTGGAAGACCGTACGGGCCTGGTGCCACGCCCTCACCGAGCCCTCCCCCGGCGGCGGCACCCTCCTGCACGGGGCGCCGAGCACCGGCGGCCTCGTGCCCAGCCCGGCCGGCACTGACGCGGCGCTGTTCACCGGCGAGGACATCACCCGCGGCCCCGCAGGATTCGATCTCGGCTGGCTGCTGGGCGAGTTCCTGGAACTGCGGATGACCACGGCCGCAAGGGCGCTGCACCGCCCCGTCCTGACCGACCTGCCCGCCGCCCTGCTCGACGGATACGGAGCGGGCGCCGATCCCGGTACCACGGGAAGGGCGGCCGTGCTGCGCATCATGACGCATGCGCACGACTTCGCCGCCTACGTCGGGTGGCACGCCGAACTCGATTTGTACGCCACCACGTTGCCCCGCTATATCGACACCGAAGGCCACGCCGCACTCGACGGCACGGCCTGAACCACCGCACCCGCCACCCGAAGGGATCCCGCCATGCGCTCCACCAAGCACCTCAACCTCGTTGTCCTGCACGACCTCGACGCCGCCCGCGGCGCCATCGAGGAGGCACTGGCCGGCGCGGACCCGGCCGACGCGCCCGGCCTGCGCCGGGCGCTGTCCATCCTGGAGGCCTCCGCCCACAGCGACGACGACCTCAAGATCCGCTGGGCGCGGCAGTACCTGGCCGAGGCCGGCGTGCCCACCGGTGACACCTCCACCCACGCGATCCGCGAACTGCGCCGCGCCGTGCCGAAGCTGGGCCTCGCGGAAGCCGTCGAACTGGTGACGCTGGCGGCGAAGCACTGAGATGGGACGACACCGCGACGCCCCGGCGCCCGCCGCCACGGTCCGTATCGGCGCCGACATCGTGCGCCGCAGCCCGCTGCAGCTCGCGGCGGCGCTGCTGCTGGCCGTGGTGTCCGCGGCGGGCACGCTGGCCGTGCCACTGATCGTCAAGGACGTCATCGACGCCTTCGCCCGGGACGCGTCGATCACCTGGCCGGTCACGTTGATGGCAGGTGCCGCGTTCGGCGCGGCCCTCGCCTCGGCCGGATCCGGCTATCTGCTGGCGCGCCTCGGCGAGTTCATGATCCTGCGGCTGCGCGGCCGCATCATGGACCACACGCTGCGCCTGCCAGTGAACACCGTACGGGCGCAGGGCGCCGGCAACCTCGTCGCGCGGATCACCTCCGACGCGATGCTGCTGCGCGCGGTCATCGACGTCGGTGTCGTCCAACTGCCGCTCGCCACCCTGACGGTGGTGTCCACCCTCGTCATCATGGCCGTCCTGGACTGGCTGCTGGTGCTGATCACCATCGCGTCGTTCGCCGTCGCAGGCGTTGCGATCGGCGTCGTCCTCATCCGGGTGAAGCGCAACGTCATCGATCAGCAGGCCGCCATCGGCGGGCTCGCCCAGCGCTTCACGGCACACCTCGCCGCGCTCGCGACGATCAAGGCGTACCGCTCGGAGGGCCGGTCCGCCGCGCAGCTGGGCGAGGACGCGCAGGAGCTGACCGGCACCTCGCTGACAGGGGCCCGGCTGCAGTCGCTGATCTCACCCGTGATGGGGCTCGGGCAGCAGATCGCACTGGTCTCGGTGATCATCGGCGGCGGGGTGCGGATCGCGCACGGCGAGCTGTCGACGCCGGACTTCGCGGCGTTCCTGCTCTACCTCCTCCAGCTCGTCTCGCCCGTCACGATGGTCGCCACCGGCGTCGGCCGGCTCCAGGCCGGACTCGCCGCGAAGGCCCGCTTCAACGAACTCCTCGCCCTGCCGCAGGAGACCGACGATGCGGTCCTCGGAGTCACCGCCCCCGAGCCGCTGCCCGGCGAGGCCGCGGTGTCCTTCGACGACGTGGCCTACTCCTATGCCGGGCCGGGCGGGCCGCCCACCCTCGACCGGCTCTCCTTCACCGCCCCACGCACGGGCCTGACCGCGCTCGTCGGCCCGTCGGGCGCGGGCAAGTCCACCGCGCTCGCCCTCATCGACCGGTTCATGCACGCCGATGCCGGACGGATACGCCTCCTGGGCCACGACGTACGCGCCTGGCCGCTGCCCGAGCTGCGCCGCCGGATCACCTACGTCGACCAGCAGTTCACCCTGCTCGAAGGGTCGGTCCGGGAGAACCTCCAGCTCGGCCGCGGACGCCCGGCCGCCGACCACGACCTCGCCGAGGCACTCGACGCCGTCGGCCTGCGTGAGGACGTCGACGCGCTCCCGGACGGCCTGGACACCGTCCTGGGCCGCGAGAACGACCTGTCCGGCGGGCAGCGGCAGCGCCTCGCACTGGCCCGCGCGCTGCTCACCGACGCCGACGTCGTTCTCCTCGACGAGCCGACGTCGCAGCTGGACAGCATCAACGAGAAGCGGTTCCGGCATGTCGTCGACGACCTGGCCGCCACCCGAGCCGTCCTGGTCGTGGCCCACCGACTCTCCACCGTCCGCCACGCCGACCACGTGGTCATGGTCACGGCCGGTGCGCTCACCGACTCCGGTACCCACGACGACCTGATGGAGCGCTGCGAGCCCTACCGGGAGCTCGTCACGAGCCAGACGGTCGTGGGGACGTGAGACCGGGCCGGCCGGGGCGGCGCCGCCGCCGGCCGACCCGGGGCGGATACGCTTCCGCACTAGTGCTGGGTTCCTTTTTCGTTGGGTATATGTCCTGGTGGCGGGGTGGTTGACGGTGTCCGTCTTCGACCTGCGGGACGTACTAGGCGACCTCCCGCATGACACCATGGTTCACGAGTGCTACGCCCCCACCGTCGACGCCTTGCGCGCCGAGATCCGCGCCAACGAACACGCCCTCGCCCTCTATCGCGGCATCACCCGCTTCCCCGCCGAGGACACCGCTGCCTACCCCGGCACCCGCTCGGCCCTCCAGCGCGAGTGTCGGCAGCGCGTGTACGGCGTCATCCAGCACAGCCGGGCCTGGGGCGACCTGATCGCCGAGCACCACCCCCACGCCGTACGTCTGTCCATCCACACCCAGCCCATCGGGGCTCCCAAGTTCGGTATCCGCCTCCTCGACGCCCCCGACGCCTGGACCACCCCCTGGCACTCGGTGGCCCGATGCCGTACCGATGGCACTTGGACCCTCATGCCCCGAGCCAAGGCAGCTCAGCTGGGCCGGCTGATCCAGCGCGACGGCAGCCCCAGCCACTTCGAGCAGGACCCAGCAGACCCGCCGAACCATGTCGCAAGCCGTCCTGGAACCGCCGCCATCGGCGGCAGCCTGGCGATATGTGGTGGCGGTGGCACCGGCGACGTCGTCGACGTAGAGGTGACCGTCGGAACAGATGACCATCCGGGCTCTGGGCGGGTAGCTCCGCTCGATCGCCACGTCTTCAAGATCGCGCATCCCGCGAGGAGGAAACGCACGCGCGCAAGGGCCGGGATGGGGCCTGGCTGGGGAGCCGTCTGGGAGCCGCTTTCTGAGGTCGGCTCCCAGACGGCTCCCAAAATGGTCCCCGGAACCACTCAGGGTCCCGACTCGCTGAGCGAATCAGACCCCTGACCTGATATTTCTCTGTCGGGGTGGCGGGATTTGAACCCACGACCTCTTCGTCCCGATGAGGGCCGGTCGCTGATCTGGCCTGCACGGATGGCGCTTGTGCTGGGCGGCGGCGTGGTTCCGATTGGGGTCGGATGGTGTGGAGGGGGGTATCGGGAGCGGGTTGGCTCCCAAACGGCTCCCAGAAGGAGCTCTGACGGCCAACCCAGGAAGTTCAGCGAGATCGCACTCGTGATTGTCACCGCTCCGCTCTTGTCAGCGGTCACTTAATTCGGCTCTGTCGGGGATCTTGTGACGTCACCTGCCTGATCTGGGCATCTACCCGGTGTGCGATTCAGGGGGTTTGCGGCGGTTGCTGCCGCATTAGCCGGTGTGGTGGTCGAGTCGATCGAGCGTGCGGCCGGAACGGTCACGTTCTGCGCTCACTCCGCAGTGCCGACGGCGAGGTGCCCAAGATGCAGGGTGGTGTCGTGGCGTGTGCACGGCCGGTACGCGCGCCGGCTCGCTGACGCGCCCGTCGGCGGAGCCCCGGCGGTGGTCGAACTCATGGTGCGCCGGTTCAAGTGCCTCAATCCGCAGTGTCCGGCAGTGACGTTCGCCGAGCAGATCGAAGGGCTGACCAGCTCGCATGCCCGGTACACGCCGCTGCTGCGCACGCTGCTCACGTCGATCGCCGCGTGTCTGGCAGGCCGGCCGGGTGCGCGGCTCGCAGCCGCGCTGAGCATTAGCGTCGCCAAGGGCAAGCTCCTTGAACTCCTCCGGGCGTTACCGGAATTACCACAGATCAGCGTGCGGGTCCTCGGGGTCGACGACTTCGCGCTACGCAAGGGCGACTCGTACGCCAGCCGCCGGGGAGCCGTGCTACACGCTCGGCGTCATCGCTCGGCACCACAACTATGTGGATATCGTCGAGTTGGCCGAGGGGGATCGGGCCAGCGAGGTGCACGCTCGGTGTGCCGGTACGGTCACCGGTCGGCCGCTGACCAAGCCTGCCTGTGCTCTGCGAGGGTGCGCGCGAACCGCGCTGCCGGCGTTGCTGCACTCCGGCGCTACTCCACTTTGTCTCACTCCCGGGGAGTGAGATTTTCATGATCCACTCCCCGCTCACTCCCGAGGCGGTCCGGAGAACGCATCAGGCCCGGTTTCCGTTTCCGGAAACCGGGCCTGACCTGGTGCTATAGCTGTCGGGGTGGCGGGATTTGAACCCACGACCTCTTCGTCCCGAACGAAGCGCGCTGCCAAGCTGCGCTACACCCCGATTGTCACTGCTCTCGCGGCGACGTCGTTTACTTTAGCCCACCGGTGCCCGGAGACGAAATCCGGTTTTCGGGGCGTCGGCTGCCGTGGCGGAACGGGTCGGGGCGGACGTGGTCCAGGGCGATGGCGAGGAGGGCGAGGGCGTAGAAGGCGACGCCGAGGATCGCGGTGTTGCCGAGGATGCCCACGTAGCCGTGCCGGTCGACGTCCACGAAGGGGTAGAGGTAGCGCGCCGGGGTGCCCGGCGGCAGCATCTCTCCGCGGACGAGGGAAAAGACCAGGTAGACGAGAGGGTAGACAAGCCACGTCGTCGCATGCCGGACGGCGAACGGCGCCGGGCGGGTCAGCAGGAGCCAGTCGATCACCGCGGCGATGGGGATCACCGTGTGCAGGATCTGGTTCGACACCGCCTGCCAGCCGGTGTGCGGGGCGATGCCCCCGGTCATGGAGAAGCCGCTGGAGGGGTCCGCCAGGATCAGGTGGTAGACCAGGCCCGTGATCGAGATGTAGAGCAGCGTGCCGCCCATGAGGACCGCGGGCAGCGGGCGACGCGCCGTCCGTGCCCGCCGGGCCGAGGCGACGAAGACCACCGCCACCAGCAGGTTGGCCTGGACGGTGAAGTAGCTGAGCACGTGGAGCGGACTGCCCAGGCGCATCTCGATGGCCGCGCCCGCGGCCGCGACAAGGGCGACCAGGAAGCGGAAGAAGGCCACCAAGGGGCGGCGCACGGGGGCCACCACTGCCGTCGCCGGGACGAGGGAGGGGGGCTGCGGGAGGATGCCCGGTATCGCGGGCAGGTCGGGTATGTCCCTGGGGATCGGGGGGATCATGCCCCCACGCTAAGCATGGGGGGCGAATCGGGCGATATGGGTCACCCGGGCGGGTGACGGCCGAGCGTGGACCCACGCCCCACCAACATCATCATCAACAACATCAACATCAAGCTCTGATCTACCCGATCTACCCGCACGGCGGCCGTCGTCCTGGGCGCCGCTTCCGATCGCCCCCCCGCACACTCGCCCACTACGCCCGACCGCCACACTCCGGCCGACCCGCATCCGTCCGATCTACCGCCGTCCGATCTACCGCCGTCCGATCTACCGCCGTCCGGTCTACCGCCGTCCGGCCTACGGCCGAGCGACCAGCGTCAGCAGTGACGCCTCCGGCGGGCACGCGAACCGTACCGGCGTGTAGCGGCTCGTACCGCAGCCCGCCGAGACGTGCATGTACGACGTCCGCCCCTCCGCCGTGTGCGTGGACAGGCCCTTCACACGGTCGGTGTCCAGGTCGCAGTTGGTGACGAAGGCGCCGTAGAAGGGGAGGCACAGCTGGCCGCCGTGGGTGTGACCGGCCAGGATCAGGGGGTAGCCGTCCGCCGTGAAGGCGTCGAGCGTACGCAGGTACGGGGCGTGGACCACGCCCATCGAGAAGTCGGCCGACTCCGACGGGCCGCCGGCCACCCGCGCGTACCGGTCCCGCTTGATGTGCGGGTCGTCGAGGCCGGTCAGCTCGATCTCGGCGCCCTCTATCTTGAGCGTCCCCCGGGCGTTCGTCAGGTTCAGCCAGCCCGCCGTGTCGAAGCCGTCGCGCAGGTCTTCCCACGGGTTGTGGATGACGCCCACGGCCGGCTTGTTGCCGTTCAGACCGTGGCGCCCCTGGGACTTCTCCAGCAAGTACAGGGCGGGGTTGCGGAGTTTGGGGCCGTAGTAGTCGTTCGAACCGAAGACGTACGCACCGGGGAACTCCATCAACGGGCCGAGGGCGTCCAGGACTTCGGGGACGCCTTCCGGGTCGGAGAGGTTGTCCCCGGTGTTGATGACGAAGTCGGGGCGCAGCCCGGCCAGGGAGCGCAGCCAGCGCTGCTTCTTGCGCTGACCGCTCACCATGTGGATGTCGGAGACCTGGAGGACGCGGAGCGGCCGCATGCCTGGTGGCAGGACCGGGACCGTCACCCGTCGGAGGCGGAACGAGCGGGCCTCGAAACCCGCCGCGTACAACAGTCCGGCGGCGCCCACCGCCGTGATTCCCAGGGGTACTCCGTATCGCGCGCGCATACGTCCATCGTGTCAGACCCCGACAGCCCCGCGTGCCGCCCTGTGGACAACCTCGAACCTGTGGACAGTCTCGCGCCCATCCGACGGCGCGTCCCGGGGCACGGCACTGAAATCAGCAGGCGACCGCCGCACCACACCTGCGACAATCGACGGCATGACCACGCTCAAGTCGAAGCTGCAGGAAGACCTCAACGCCGCCATCAAGGAGCGCGACGAGCTCCGCTCCGCGACGCTCCGGCTGACCCTCGCCGCGATCACCAAGGAGGAGGTCGCCGGCAAGACGAAGCGCGAGCTCTCCGACGACGAAGTACAGAAGGTGATCACCCGCGAGGCGAAGAAGCGCCGCGAGGCCGCGGACGCCTTCGCGCAGGGCGGGCGTCCCGAGTCGGCCGAGCGGGAGAAGGCGGAGGGGGAGGTCCTCGCCACGTACCTGCCCAAGCAGCTGTCCGACGAGGAGCTCCAGCAGATCGTCGGGCAGGCCGTCGAGGAGGCCAGGGCGGCGGGTGCCGAGGGGCCGCGTGCCATGGGCCAGGTCATGAAGATCGTGAACCCGAAGGTCGCGGGGCTGGCCGAGGGCGGCCGTGTCGCCGCCGTGGTCAAGAAGCTGCTCGCGGGCTGAGTCCGAGAGGGACCGGAACCAGTGGTGGAAGACCAGAACCAGTAGTAGACGCGGTACCCGGACCTGTACGAGCACCCACACCCGCACCCGCACCACCCCGCCCACCAAAAGCCGTCGGCCTCGGTGCTCCCCATCAGGGGAGCGCCGAGGCCGACGGCTGTGCTGTGCGGTTCTCTGTCAGCGGTCGTGACGGGGTGGGTTACCCGTGACGACCCCCGTTGCCGTTCTGACCCTGGATGAAGCCCGAGGGGAGCGAGAACGTCGGCGTCGGGAACCCGCCACCGTTCGTGTTACCGGTGGCGCCGGTGGCGCCACTGATGGTGTTGCCGCTGATCGTGTTCCCGTTGACGGTGTTGCCGTTGGTGGTGTTCCCACCGTTCGCGTTGGCGCCGTTGTTCCCGTCGGTCGGGCCATGGCCGTTGTCCTTGGGCTTCTCGTCGGGAATGTCGACGAGGTTGAAGGACGGGGAGTCCTTGCCCACGAGGGCGCCGGTCATGGCGTCCTTCCAGATGGGGCCGGGTACCTGACCGCCGTAGACGAGGTCGTGGTAGACGCCGCCGATGCGGATGCCGGTCATCTTGACGTTCTGCTTGGGGCTGCCGACCCAGACCGCGCCCGACAGGTTCGGCGTGTACCCGACGAACCAGGCGTTCTTGCGCTCGTCCGTCGTACCCGTCTTACCGGCGTTGTCGCGGTCGGAGAGGCCGGCCTGCTGACCCGTTCCGGAGTCGATCACGCCCTGGAGCAGCGTGTTGACGGTGTCCGCGGTCTTCTCGGACATGGCCCGCGAGCAGGTCGACTTCGGGACCTCGAGCGACTTCTCCCTGCCGTCGGCCTTCTGGGTGATCGACTCGATGGCGATCGGCGTGCAGTACATGCCCCGAGAGGCGAAGGTCGCGTACGCGCTCGCCATGGTCAGCGGGGAGATGCCCTTGGAGCCGAGGGTGATGGCGGGCACCTCGGGCAGCTTGTCGCCATTGCCCTGCACGACGTGCAGCTTGTCGGTCATCTTCACCACGGGGCAGATGCCGATGTCCGAGATCATCTGCACGAAGTAGGTGTTGACCGACTTGGCCATCGCCGTCTTCAGCGCGTACGGGCCCTTCTCCTCGGTGCTCTCGTTCGACAGCTTCTCGTTGGTCAGGTTGGTCCAGGGCTTGCTGCTGCACGTCTGTACGGGGCTGGGGTAGGCCATCTCGTACGGCGACGGGTACTGCTGGGTCGCCGGCCGGCCCTCCTCCAGCGCGGCCGCGGCCACGAACGGCTTGAAGGTCGAACCGGTCGGGAAGCCGTAGTTCGAACCGCCCATGTCACGGTCGACCGAGTAGTTGTACTCCGTCTCGTTCTTCCCGTAGCCGTACGGCCTCGACTGGCCCATGCCGACGATCTTCCCGGTGCCCGGCTCGACCAGGGTGGCCGCCGTGGCGACCGAGTCCGACTTGTTGACGTGGGACTTGATCGAGGACTGCACCGACTTCTGCGCCTGCGGGTCGAGCGTCGTACGGATGGTCAGGCCGCCCTGGTTCCAGAGCTTCGCCCGGGCCTCCTTGGTCTTGCCGAAGACCGGGTCGGTGAGGAACACGTTCTCCACGTACTTGCAGAAGAAGCTCGCGCCCTTGACCGCCGTGATGCAGCCGTTCTTGGGCTGGCTGACCTTCAGGCCGAGCTTCGCCTCCTTGGCCTGGTCGGCCTCCTGCTGGGAGATGTCGTGCACCTCGGCCATGCGCTGCAGCACGGTGTTGCGGCGCTTGGTGGCCTCCGCCTCGTCGTTCACCGGGTCGTACCGGCTGGGCGACTGGACGATGCCCGCCAGCAGCGCCGACTCCTGGAGGTTCAGGTCCTTGGCGGGCTTGGAGAAGTAACGCTGGGCGGCGGCCTCGATGCCGTAGGCCTGCTCGCCGAAGAACGTGATGTTCAGGTAGTTCTCGAGGATCTTCTTCTTGCCGAGCTTCTCTTCCAGCTGGATCGCGTACTTGAGCTCGCGGACCTTGCGGCCGAGGGTCTGCTGGGTGGCCTGGGCGACCTTCGTCGGGTCGTCGCCGGCCTCCTCCACGAAGTAGTTCTTCACCAGCTGCTGGGTGAGCGTGGAGGCGCCCTGGGCGACCCCGCCGTTCTGCGCGTTCTGGTTCAGGGCGCGCAGGACGCCCTTCAGGTCGATCGCGCCGTGCTGGTAGAAGCGGGAGTCCTCGATCGCGACGATCGCCTTCTGCATGTACGGCGAGATGTCCTTGAGGTCGACCACCGTGCGGTCGCGCGAGTACACCGTCGCGATCTGACCGCCCTTGCTGTCCAGGATGGTGGTGCGCTGACTCAGCGCGGGACTCTTCAGGTTGTCGGGAATCTCGTCGAACCCCTGGACGGAACCCTTGGCCGCGAGACCGAGCGCGCCCGCTGCGGGCAGCGCGATTCCGGCCATGACTGCTCCAGCGAGCACGCTGACACCGAGGAACTTGGCGGCCTGTTGCGTTGGCGACAGACCACCGCCCGAGCGCTTCTTTGGCATAGGGGCAGCCTACGTTCTCATTCGCCGGACACGCGTATATGCCTTGGCCTAAGCTGCTCTCAACTGTCACAGCAGTATGGCCACGTATCAATACGTCCGGCGACCCCGAATCGTTCCGGAGGTTCCCCAACTTTTTTGGGGAGGTCGTGTCCGAATCAGCCTCATGCGTCACCAGGCGTCCGTTGTGACTCAACTGAACTGTCCCGGTTTGCCGGGATACTCACGTATGTCCGCCGCTCACTCCCCCGGGTGATCTGCCGCTTACGCATAGTCCGTTCGGGCCATTCAAGATTGGGCCCGCAGGGGGTGTTGCGCTGTGCCTGCCTTCCGTAACGTCCTCAACTGGCGGCGGTGAATATGCCGCTGCCGCCGTGGGGGAGCCTCGATTCGGGAGAGGACGGCGCCGGTATGGGCTGGGTAACCGACTGGAGTGCGCAGGCGGCCTGCCGCACTACCGATCCGGATGAACTGTTCGTTCAAGGAGCAGCGCAGAACAGGGCGAAGGCAGTGTGCACCGGATGTCCGGTACGCACGGAGTGCCTTGCCGATGCGCTCGACAACCGCGTCGAATTCGGCGTGTGGGGTGGCATGACGGAGCGGGAGCGTCGCGCATTGCTGCGCAGGCGTCCCACCGTCACCTCGTGGCGTCGCCTGCTGGAGACCGCGCGTACGGAGTACGAGCGCGGCGCGGGCCTGCTGCCCCTCGACGAGGAAGAGGTGTACGAGCGCTACGCGGCGGTGGGCTGAGGGCGCCACGGAGGGCGTCCCGCGCGGCCACCTCGGCCCGCGCCGGACCCACCCGCCGCCTCAGACCCACTCACCGCCTCGGGACCCACTTGCCTCAGGCCATCTCGGGTCGGCCACGGGCTCATGACCATGAGCTCATGACCACGAGCTCAGAACTCAGAGCACATGACTCAGAGCGCATATGACTCAGAGCACATGACTCAGACCCGGCCCCGGGCTCGTGGACGGCGCCGCTCAGGCGTCGGTTTCAGGCAGCTCCGGCCGGTTGGCCGCGAGCCGGTCTCCGATGTCCCGCAGTCCTGCGAGATCGTGTACGTCGCCGGGCAGTGCGGCCACTTCGGCAACCGCCACCTCCGGGTGGAGCGCGGCGAAGCGGTCACGCGTGCGCTGCTCGCGGGAGAGCAGCTGCATGCGCTCGGCGTGCAGCCTCAGCAGGCCTGCGGTGAGTTGTTCGACGGTCCGGTGCCCGTGCGGCGGAGTGTCGGTCGGTGCGTCGGTCCTGTCCGTGGCGTCTGTGCTGTCCGTGGCGGCGGGGGAGCCTTCATCGGAACCGTCGGAGCCGGCTGGACCTTCGGAGCCGTCGGGAGCTGATGTCTCGGAAGCGGGAGATTCTGAACTGCCGTACGTGTCGGGAGAGTTACGAAGTCCAGCTTTCCCGCCCTCCTGATCCACAATGCGGGCGTCGTCAAGATTTTCTACAGCCGTGGATTCAAGATCTTCCGCGGCCTCGGCATCGAGGTTCTCCGCGGCCGCGAGCGCCCGCTCGGCGGAGAGGTGGGCGGCACCGCTGCCGTGCACCCGGTTGAGTACGAGACCGGCGAACGGCATGTCCTCGGCCGCCAGCCGCTCCACGAAGTACGCGGCCTCGCGCAGCGCGTCCCGCTCCGGGGCCGCCACCACCAGGAACGCCGTCCCGGGCGCCTGGAGCAGCTTGTACGTGGCGTCCGCGCGCGTACGGAAGCCCCCGAACGTCGTGTCCATCGCCGCCACGAACGTCTGCACGTCCTTCAGGAGTTGTCCCCCCAGCAGCTTCCCCAGGGTGCCGGTCATCATCGACATCCCGACGTTCAGGAACTTCATCCCCGCACGCCCGCCCAGCTTCGCCGGCGCGGTCAGGAGCCGGATCAGCCGTCCGTCGAGGAAGGATCCGAGCCGCTTGGGCGCGTCCAGGAAGTCGAGCGCCGAGCGGGACGGCGGCGTGTCGACGATGATCAGGTCCCACTCGTCCCGGGCCCGCAACTGCCCCAGCTTCTCCATCGCCATGTACTCCTGCGTGCCCGCGAAGCCCGCCGAAAGCGACTGGTAGAAGGGGTTGTTCAGGATCACGGCCGCCCGCTCGCCGTCCGCGTGCGCCTCGACGATCTCGTCGAACGTGCGCTTCATGTCGAGCATCATGGCGTGCAGCTCGCCGCCCGCGGAGTCGTCGATGCCCTTCACCCGGCGTGGGACGTTGTCGAGGGAGTCGATGCCCATCGACTGAGCGAGTCGGCGTGCCGGGTCGATGGTGAGAACGACCACCTTGCGGCCCCGCTCGGCGGCGCGCAGCCCCAGGGCCGCCGCCGTGGTCGTCTTGCCGACGCCGCCCGAGCCGCAGCACACCACGATGCGGGTGTCGGGGTCGTCGAGCAGCGGGTCGAGGTCGAGTACGCGGGCCGGGTCCAGACTCATGAGATCCCTTGAGTGCGCAGTTCCGTGGCGAGCTCGTACAGGCCCGCCAGGTCCATTCCCTCGGCGAGCAGGGGGAGTTCGTGCAGCGGGAGGTCCTGCTCGGTCAGGACTGCCCGCTGCTCGCGCTCCAGGGTGTGCCGTTCGGCGTACTCCTCGGCCTGTTCCAGGAGAGGCCCGACGAGCCGCTCGGCGTTCCCGCCGCGGCGGGCGCCGCCGAGCCCGGCCGCGGACAGCGACTTGGCGATGGCGCTGCGCGCGACGTCGCCCGTGAGCTCCAGGTCGACGTCGTCCAGGAGCGCGGGCCGCACCATGTTCACGATGATCCGTCCCACCGGCAGCTTCGCCGTCCGCAGCTCGGCGATGCCGTCCGCAGTCTCCTGGACGGGCATCTCCTCCAGCAGCGTCACCATGTGCACCGCCGTCTCAGGCGACTTCAGGACGCGCATCACGGCCTGCGCCTGATTGTGTATCGGCCCGATCTTGGCGAGTCCCGCGACCTCGTCGTTGACGTTCAGGAAGCGGGTGATGCGGCCCGTGGGTGGCGCGTCCATGACGACGTAGTCGTACGCGAACCGCCCGCTCTTGTCCTTCCTGCGGACGGCCTCGCACGCCTTCCCCGTGAGGAGCACGTCCCTGAGACCGGGCGCGATGGTGGTCGCGAAGTCGATGGCGCCGAGCTTCTTCAGGGCCCGGCCGGCGCCGCCCAGTTTGTAGAACATCTGGAGGTAGTCCAGAAGGGCCAGTTCGGGGTCGATGGCGAGGGCGTACACCTCCCCGCCCCCCGGAGCGACGGCGATCTTCCGCTCCTCGTAGGGCAGCGCTTCTGTTTCGAAGAGCTGCGCGATGCCCTGTCTGCCCTCGACCTCGACGAGGAGGGTGCGCTTGCCCTCGGTCGCGAGGGCGAGCGCGAGGGCCGCGGCTACCGTGGTCTTGCCGGTACCGCCCTTGCCGCTGACGACCTGGAGCCTGCTCACGTCTTCGAGCCTAACCAGTCCGCCGCCGTACTACGCAGGAGGCTGTGGACAACGTGCGCGCGAGACCCCCGCGGCAACGACTACAGTCGGCGACATGACCAAGTGGGAATACGCAACCGTGCCGCTGCTCGTCCATGCCACGAAGCAGATTCTGGACACCTGGGGCGAGGACGGCTGGGAGCTCGTCCAGGTCGTGCCCGGGCCGAACAACCCCGAGCAGCTGGTGGCCTACCTGAAGCGCGAGAGGTCGGCATGAGCGGCGCCGTCGAGGCGAAGCTCGCGGAGCTCGGTCTGACGCTGCCGGGCGTCGTACCGCCGCTGGCCGCCTATCAGCCCGCCGTGCAGTCCGGCGTGTACGTCTTCACGGCGGGGCAGCTGCCGATGGTGGACGGCAAGCTTCCGCTCACCGGCAAGGTGGGTGCGGAGGTCACGGCCGAGGAGGCCAAGGACCTGGCCCGCATCTGCGCGCTGAACGCGCTGGCCGCGGTCAAGTCCGTCGCGGGCGACCTCGACCGCATCGCGCGTGTCGTGAAGGTCGTCGGCTTCGTGGCCTCGGCCTCGGACTTCACCGGCCAGCCGGGTGTCCTGAACGGCGCGAGCGAGCTCCTGGGCGCGGCCCTGGGCGACAAGGGCGTCCACGCCCGCAGCGCGGTCGGCGTGGCCGTCCTCCCGCTGGACGCCCCGGTCGAGGTCGAGATCCAGGTGGAGCTGACGGAGGCGTAGGCGGTCGGGACCGGTGGCGGTTTTCTTCGCCCCCGCCGCCCCCACCCCCCGGCCCGGGGATCCCCATGGGCCCCTCGAACATTCGCCCGGCTCGGGATAGCCTCCGGCCATGGCGAATGGGCAGTGGTATCCACCGGAGTGGCCCGAGCGGATCCGCGCGCTCGCGGAGGGCACCCTGATCCCGGTACCCCCCAAGCGCGCGGCCACCGTCATGCTGCTCAAGGACACCCCCACCACCCCCGTGGTGCACATGCTGCGCAGACGCGCCTCCATGGCCTTCGCCGGAGGCGCGTACGCGTATCCGGGCGGCGGCGTGGACCCACGCGACGACGAGCACCAGATCCGCTGGGCGGGCCCCACGCGCGCGTGGTGGGCGAACAGGCTCGGCACCGACGAGACGTCCGCCCAGGCCGTCGTCTGCGCGGCGGTCCGCGAGACGTACGAGGAGGCCGGTGTCCTGCTGGCCGGGCCCACCCCGGACACCGTGGTCGGCGACACCACCGGCGAGGACTGGGAGGCGGAGCGCGCGGCCCTGGTCGCCCGTGACCTCTCCTTCGCCGAGTTCCTCGACCGCCGCGGACTCGTGCTCAGGTCCGACCTCCTGGGCGTCTGGACCCGCTGGATCACCCCAGAGTTCGAGACCCGCCGCTACGACACCTGGTTCTTCGTGGCCGCACTCCCGGAGGGCCAGCGCACCCGCAACGCCTCCACGGAGGCCGACCGCACGGTCTGGATCCGCCCCGCGGACGCGGCGGACGGGTACGACAAGGGCGAGCTCCTGATGATGCCGCCCACCGTCGCGACCCTGCGCCAGCTCATCCCGTACGACAGCGCCGCCGACGTCCTCGCCGCCGCGCCCGCCCGTGATCTGACCCCCGTCCTGGCCAAGGCCCGCCTGGAGAAGGGCGAAGTCGTCCTCGCCTGGCCGGGCCACGACGAGTTCACCAAGCACATCCCGACCGGTGGAGCCCCCGCATGACCGACGCCGCAGCCCTCCCCGGCCAGCCGCGAGGCGGGGTCCTCTCCGGCTCCGCCACCCCGCGCGCCGTCAACGTGCTCGCTCCCAACGCGTCCGCGATGACCCTGGACGGCACCAACACCTGGATCGTCTCCGAGCCGGACTCCGACCTGGCGGTGGTGATCGACCCCGGGCCCCTGGACGACGTACATCTGCGCAATGTCGTGGACACCGCCGAGAAGGCGGGGAAGCGGGTGGCGCTGACCCTGCTGACGCACGGGCACCCCGATCACGCCGAGGGCGCCGGGCGGTTCGCGGAACTGACGGACACGAAGGTGCGGGCGCTGGATCCGGCGCTGCGGCTCGGGGACGAGGGGCTGGCGCACGGGGACGTCATCGCCGTGGGCGGGCTCGAACTGCGTGTCGTACCGACCCCGGGTCACACCGCCGACTCGCTGTGCTTCCATCTCCCGGCCGATCGGGCCGTCCTGACGGGTGACACCATCCTCGGCCGCGGTACGACCGTCGTGGCCCACCCCGACGGCCGTCTGGGCGACTATCTGGACTCGCTGCGGCGGCTCAGGTCCCTCACCGTGGACGACGGCGTGCACACCGTGCTGCCGGGGCACGGGCCCGTCCTGGAGGACGCCCAGGGCGCCGTCGAGTTCTACCTCGCCCACCGGGCCCACCGCCTGGCCCAGGTCGAGACGGCGGTCGAGAACGGCTACCGGTCGCCGGCCGAGGTCGTCGCGCACGTGTACGCGGACGTGGACCGCTCGCTGTGGCCGGCGGCGGAGCTGTCGGTCCGGGCGCAGATGGACTACCTCCGGGAACACGGCCTCATCTAGGCGCCTGGGGGCGTCCAGGAGCGTCCGGGGGCGTCCGGGCGGTGGGTGACGAGAACCGGCCCTACGAGAATCGGCCCTACGAGAACCGGGGATGCCGGGGATACGAGAAGGGCCCCGCTGTGCGGCGAGGCCCTTCAGGTGCGTCGAAAGCCGGCGCGCGGTGCGGTCAGCGCGAGCGCTTCGCGAGGCGCTCCACGTCCAGCAGGATGACCGCGCGGGCCTCCAGTCGGAGCCAGCCGCGGCCCGCGAAGTCGGCCAGGGCCTTGTTGACCGTCTCGCGGGACGCGCCGACCAGCTGGGCCAGCTCCTCCTGCGTGAGGTCGTGCACGACGTGGATGCCCTCCTCCGACTGCACGCCGAAGCGACGGGAGAGGTCCAGGAGCGCGCGGGCCACGCGGCCGGGCACGTCCGAGAAGACCAGGTCGGACATCTGGTCGTTGGTCTTGCGCAGCCGCCGGGCGACGGCGCGCAGCAGCGCGGCGGCCACCTCGGGCCGCGCGTTCAGCCAGGGCTGGAGGTCGCCGTGCCCGAGGCCGAGCAGCTTGACCTCGGTCAGCGCGGTGGCGGTCGCCGTGCGCGGGCCCGGGTCGAACAGCGACAGCTCGCCGATGAGCTCACCGGGGCCCAGGACGGCCAGCATGTTCTCGCGGCCGTCGGGTGAGGTGCGGTGGAGCTTCACCTTGCCCTCGGTGACCACGTAAAGGCGGTCCCCGGGGTCGCCCTCGTGGAAGAGAGCGTCGCCGCGTGCGAGGGTCACCTCACTCATGGAGGCGCGGAGCTCCGCGGCCTGCTCATCATCGAGCGCCGCGAAGAGCGGGGCGCGCCGCAGAACGTCGTCCACGAGTTCTCTCCTTGTCGACCTGCTCAGGGGATCTTGCTCCCCCGTGATACCAGGGGAGCGTGCTCCCCATCTTGCTGGACGGTCCAAACAGTGTGATCAGTCACAAGTCTGCCGCACTGGCGTGCCGGGCAGTGCGGCAGGGGGCCAATTGGGGGCTGATCTTCTGGGTCCGGGGCGGATGTCGGTGGGGGGCTTTAGGCTGGCCGGGTGTCCAAATCGCCGGTGAGAGCACAGGCCAAGGGGGCTGGGCGGGTGGTTGTACGTCGCGATTCCGCTGTGGGCGAACAGAGTTCCGCCGAAGGTATGAAAACGACAAAAGCGGCAAAATCGACACCGGTGAAGCCGGTCGCGAAGAAGGCCGCGAAGAAGGCTGCCCAAAAGGCGACAGCCGCGAGCGGGAAGGCGACAGGCGTGGCCAAGAAGGCGACGGCCACGATCAAGAAGGCGGCTGCTTCCAAGAAGGCGGCGCCTGCCAAGACGGTCGCCAAGAAGGCGGCACCTGCCAAGACGGCCGCTTCCAAGAAAGTGGCGCCTGCCAAGACCGTGGCCAAGAAGGTCGCCCCCGCCCAACCCGCTCCCAAGAAGGCGATCGTCGAGTCCCACGCCGCTCTCGTGCGCCGCGCCCGCCGCATCAACCGTGAGCTCGCCGAGGTGTACCCGTACGCCCACCCGGAGCTGGACTTCGAGAACCCCTTCCAGCTGGTGATCGCCACGGTCCTGTCGGCCCAGACGACCGACCTGCGGGTGAACCAGACGACCCCGGGGCTCTTCGCCAAGTACCCCACGCCCGAGGACCTCGCCGCGGCGAATCCGGAGGAGGTCGAGGAGATCCTCCGTCCGACCGGTTTCTTCCGGGCCAAGACCAAGTCGGTGATAGGGCTCTCCAAGGCCTTGGCGGAGGACTTCGGGGGCGAGGTCCCCGGCCGCCTCGAAGACCTCGTCAAGCTCCCCGGCGTGGGCCGCAAGACCGCCTTCGTCGTCCTGGGCAACGCCTTTGGGCGCCCCGGTATCACCGTGGACACCCACTTCGGCCGGCTCGTGCGCCGCTGGCAGTGGACCGACGAGACCGACCCGGACAAGGTCGAGGCCGCCGTCGGCGCGCTCTTCCCGAAGAGCGAGTGGACGATGCTCTCGCACCACGTGATCTTCCACGGCCGCCGCATCTGCCACGCCCGTAAGCCCGCGTGCGGCGCTTGCCCCATCGCCCCGCTCTGCCCCGCGTACGGGGAGGGCGAGACGGACCCGGAGAAGGCGCGCAAGCTCCTGAAGTACGAGAAGGGCGGCTTCCCAGGCCAGCGCCTCAACCCGCCGCAGTCCTACCTGGACGCGGGCGGCATCCCGGCACCCCCACTGGGCGCCGGATGACGGAACGAACACGGCGCCGCCCGGCGTTGGGGAGAGCAGAACGGGGGTGGCGATGACGCACGCGAGCAACACGCACAGCAGGCACGACGAGCCGGACACACACCGCACGCAGAACGAGACGGGCAAGCACGGCACACAGATCGAACCCGGCACGCACGGCACGCAGAACGAGACGGGTACGCACAGCACACGGAACGAGAAGGGCTCACACCGCACGTACGACGGCCCCGGCGCACACCACCGCACACACGAAGGCCCCGACTCGCAGAACGGCCGGGTCGTGGTGACCAAGGACGGTCTGCCCGCCTGGCTCGACCCGGTGGTGCACGCCGTGGAGACCGTGGAACCGCTCCAGCTGAGCCGCTTCCTGCCGCCGGCGAACGGCGCGGGGCGGCAGTCCGCCGTGCTCATCCTCTTCGGCGAGGGCGCCCGCGGTCCCGAGCTGCTGCTGATGGAGCGCGCCAGCTCGCTGCGCTCGCACGCGGGGCAGCCCTCCTTCCCCGGCGGCGCCCTCGACCCGCAGGACGGTGACCCGAAGGCCGACGGGCCGCTGCGGGCCGCGCTGCGGGAGGCCGAGGAGGAGACCGGACTCGACCCGAGCGGCGTCCAGCTCTTCGGCGTGCTGCCGAAGCTCTACATCCCGGTGAGCGGCTTCGTGGTCACCCCGGTCCTGGGCTGGTGGCGCGAGCCGACCCCGGTCGGCGTGGTCGATCCGGCCGAGACGGCCCGGGTCTTCACGGTCCCCGTGGCGGATCTCACGAACCCCGCCCACCGCGCGACGACCGTGCACCCCAGCGGCCACCGAGGTCCGGCATTCCTGGTCGAATCGGCCCTGGTCTGGGGCTTCACCGCGGGGATCATCGACCGTCTGCTGCACTACGCGGGCTGGGAGCTGCCCTGGGACCGCGAGAACCAGGTCCCGCTCGACTGGCGCGCATGACAGGGTGGCCCCCGTGAACGTGCTGGACATCCTGTTGCTGGTCGCCGCCGTGTGGTTCGCGATCGTGGGCTACCGCCAGGGCTTCGTCGTCGGCATCCTGTCGGTGATCGGCTTCCTGGGCGGCGGCCTCGTCGCCGTCTATCTGCTCCCCGTCATCTGGGGTGCCCTGACAGACGACTCCAAGGTGAGTACGACCGCCGCCGTGGTCGCGGTGATCGTCGTGATCGTCTGCGCCTCCGTCGGCCAGGCCCTCACCACCCACCTTGGCAACAAACTGCGCCGGTACATCACCTGGTCCCCGGCCCGCGCCCTGGACGCGACCGGCGGCGCCCTCGTCAACGTCGTCGCGATGCTCCTGGTCGCCTGGCTGATCGGTTCGGCCCTCGCGGGCACGACGTTGCCGACGCTCGGCAAGGAGGTCCGCGGCTCCAAGGTGCTCCACGGCGTCTCCAGCGCCCTGCCCTCCCAGGCCGACACCTGGTTCGCCGACTTCTCCTCGGTCCTCGCGCAGAACGGCTTCCCGCAGGTCTTCAGCCCGTTCGCCAACGAACCCATCACCGACGTCCAGCCCCCCGACCCGGCGCTCGCGAACAGCCCCGTCGCCATCCGCGCCCAGAAGTCCATCGTCAAGGTGATGGGCACCGCGCAGAGCTGCGGCAAGGTCCTCGAGGGCAGCGGCTTCGTCTTCGGCAACCGCCGCGTGATGACCAACGCGCACGTGGTCGGCGGGGTCGACGAGCCCACCGTCCAGATCGGCGGCGAGGGCAGGAAGTACGACGCCAAGGTCGTCCTGTACGACTGGGAGCGCGACATCGCCGTACTCGACGTACCGAACCTGGACGCGCCCGCCCTCCAGTTCACCGCCAAGGACGCGACCAGCGGAAACAACGCGATCGTGGCCGGCTTCCCGCAGAACGGCGCGTACAACGTCCAGCCCGCGCGCGTGCGCGGCCGCATCACGGCCAACGGCCCGGACATCTACCACCGCGGAACCGTGCGCCGCGACGTCTACTCGCTCTACGCGACCGTGCGCCAGGGCAACTCGGGCGGCCCGCTGCTCACGCCCGACGGCAAGGTGTACGGGGTGGTCTTCGCGAAGTCCCTCGACGACGCCAACACCGGGTACGCGCTCACCGCGGACGAGGTCCAGCCGGACGCCACCAAGGGGCGTGCGGCCGATCAGCAGGTGAACAGCGACAGCTGCGCGCTCTGAGAGCGAAGGGTGACGGGCCGCTTTGAGAGCGAAGGGTGACGAGCGCCGGTGTGCGGGGCCTCAGCCTCGTGGGTGACGCAGCCGTACCGAAACCCAGCGGGCCCGGCGGCGCAAAATGCGCGGGATCCCCACTTGGGGGTCCGCGCCCGGCAACTGCGGGGTGCCCCTCTGATGGGAGCTCAGGCCCGTCGCCGAGCGGCGGTTGCGTGGTGCGTCACTGTAGTCGTGCGTCCAGCCCATACCTCGACGTCTGCCCCTGCCCCAAGGTCGATAACCTCGCCCAAGCCCCCCAATTGGCCTATGCGCGAGGCATTTGGCTGTTCGTAGGACAGGCGTTCGCGTCCGCATACCGGGCGGGCCACGGGCCGCAATCGGACAGTCACCGACGGGTCACCGGTCAGGCTCGGGATCCTTCAGCCAGTTGACCAATTCGGTCGAAAACGCCACCGGGTCCTCTTCGTGGGGGAAGTGTCCGAGACCGTCGAACAGTCGCCAACGGTAGGGCGCTTCGACGTACTCCCCGGAACCGGCCGCACTCCGCGTCCGCATCACCGGATCGAGCGATCCGTGCAGATGCAGCGTCGGCACCCGAACCGGCCGCTTCATACGGCGGTTGAACTGGATCCCGTCCGGTCGTGCCATCGAACGGACCATCCACCGATAGGGCTCGATCGCACAATGCGCCGTCGACGGGATGCACATGGCGCGGCGGTACGTCTCCACGGCCTCGTCGTCCGGCTGTCGCGGCCCCGACCAGTCCCGCACCAGACGACCCACCAGAGCGCCTTCGTCGGCGACGAGTTGGCGCTCCGGGATCCAGGGCCGCTGGAAACCCCAGATGTACGAACCCGCCGCCGACTGCTTGACGTCGGAGAGCATGGCCGAGCGCCAGCGCCGAGGGTGCGGCATGGACGACACGGCGAGGCGGCGGACGAGCTTGGGGCGCATCACGGCCGCCGTCCACGCCAGATAGCCACCCAGGTCGTGTCCGACCAGCGCGGCGTCGGGCTCACCGAGGGACCGTACGACCCCGGTGATGTCGAGCGCGAGGTTGGCGGGGTCGTAACCGCGCGGCGTGCGGTCGCTGCCGCCGACGCCGCGCAGATCCATGGCCACGGCCCGGAAGCCCGCGTCCGCGAGCGCCACCATCTGCCGGCGCCAGGTCCACCAGAACTGTGGGAAGCCGTGCAGCAGCAGGACGAGCGGCCCGTCGCCCATCTCGGCGATGTGGAAGCGCGCGCCGTTGGCGGCGACGTCCCGGTGGGTCACTTCTCTCCCGCCGGGGACGTCGAGCCGCACGACTGAGGTGGGTTGCGCCGAAGGGGTGGCGGGGTCCGTCATGACGTCGAGCGTGCCACAACCTCGACCGCATCACTCACAGGGGCGGTCCGGGGGTGGGGTTTGGCGTTCTGGAGCACACCCGCGGTCTCCTTGACCGAGGCGGCGACCTTCTGCGGGCCCTTGCCCTTTTTCGCCTTCTTCGCGAAGACCAGGCCGATCAGCGCGAGGAAGCCGGCGACCAGCACGTTCGCGGCGAACGACAGGACGAAGCAGATCGCGAGATTCCAGTGGCTCCAGGTCCGGATGCCGTACGCCAGGGCGAAGTTCAGCATCGGGAGGGAGAAGATCAGCACCGCTCCGGCCGCGGAGAACGCGCCGCCGCTGACCGCGCCGCGCTTGACGTCCTGCTTGAGCTGCGCCTTCGCCAGCGCGATCTCGTCGTGCACCAGTGCGGACATCTCGGTCGTCGCCGAGGCGAACAACTGGCCGATGCTGCGTTCGGCGCCGACCGGGCTGCCGTCGGGTGCGCTCATCGCGGACTCCCTCTTCTGTATGTGCCTGCTGTGTACGGGCTGCTCTGTACGGTCCGGCTGCCAACGGTGCCGGCACGGCCTGGCTGCTCCAGTGCCCGTACCGTCTACTGCGGACCGCCCGGCCCCGACCATCCGGCCCCGACCATCCGGCCCTCACCGTCGAGTCCTGACCATCCGGCTCTGCTCAGATCATGCCGGACCGTCGTTCTCCTCGCTTGCCCCGGCTGCCACTTCGGCAAGCCTTCGGTGCTCGGCGGCCTTCCGTTCGTAGATCTCGGCCATCCGCAGGTGGTACGCCGGGTTGTTCTGCTCGTAGATGTCGGGGATGCCGTCGCTGTCCTCGTCGAGCTCCTCGGCCTCGTACAGCGCACGGTACTTGGCGTTGCGTACCTTCAGCAGCGTCGTGGCGAGTACGGCGGCTATGAGCGAGCCGATCAGTACCGCGGCCTTCACTTCGTCGGTGAGTACCGGGTCGTCCTTGAAGGCGAGTTCGCCGATGAGGAGGGAGACGGTGAAGCCGATTCCGGCGAGGGACGCGACGGCGAAGACGTCGGGCCAGACAAGATCCTCACTGAGCGAGGCCCGGGTGAACCGGGCGGCCAGCCAGGTCCCCCCGAAAATGCCCACGGCCTTCCCGACGACGAGCCCCAGCACGACACCGAGTGTCTCGGGGCGCGTGAACACGTCACCGATCGCCCCGCCGGAGACGACGACCCCGGCGCTGAAGAGCGCGAACAGCGGCACGGCGAGCCCGGCGGAAAGGGGCCGGACAAGATGCTCGATGTGCTCCCCGGGTGAGTGCTCCTCGCCCTCGTGCGGGTGGCAGCGCAGCATGAGCCCCATCGCGACGCCGGAGATGGTGGCGTGGACGCCGCTGTTGTACATCAGCCCCCAGATGACGAGAGCGAGCGGCACATACACGTACCACCCGCGTACGCCCTTGCGCAGCAGTACCCAGAACACGCCGAGCCCGACGACGGCCCCGCCCAGCGCGCCGAAGTCGATGTGGTCGGTGAAGAAGATCGCGATGATGAGAATCGCGAACAGGTCGTCGACGACGGCGAGGGTGAGCAGGAAAGCGCGCAGGGCGGACGGCAGGGAGGTGCCGATCACGGCCAGTACGGCGAGGGCGAAGGCGATGTCGGTGGCGGTGGGGACTGCCCACCCGCCGAGGGATCCGCCCCCGATCGCATTGGTGAGGGCGTAGACCAGCGCGGGCACGGCCATTCCGCACACGGCCGCGACGACGGGCAGTATCGCGGCCTTCGGATCGCGCAGATCCCCCGCCACCAGCTCGCGCTTGAGTTCGATACCGGCGACGAAGAAGAACACGGCCAGCAGTCCGTCCGCCGCCCAGTGCTGAACGGACAGGTTCAGCCCGAGCGCGGAGGGCCCGAGGTGGAAATGGCTGACGCTCGCGTAGCTGTCCCGCAGCGGCGTGTTGGCCCACACCAGCGCGGCAACCGCCGCGACGAGCAACAGCACCCCACCGACGGTCTCGGTCCGCAACGCCTCCGCGACGAAGTTCCGCTCGGGCAGGGACAGCCGTCCGAGGAGCTTGCGGTTGTTGGCGCTGGGCGTCGTCGCCACGGCGGGACCTCCGGGTCGTTACGGCTGTTTGCTGACGGCCGTCACGCGGGATCGCTGACGACGCCGCCGACCAGACTTCCCGGCACACCCTGAGGCCACTACTTTACCTTGCCATTACGGCGAGATATTTCGTGTTACGGACATATGGTGCGCAAGAGGGGTGAGCGGTCGCGCAGACGCGCGGGGGCGCGCCTCGGCACCGACGAGGCTGGACGCGTTGGCTCACGGCCGTGCCGAGACCTCCCACGATGAGGCGCCGACGGGGGCCCAGCGCTAGGGGCACGGCAGCGTTGTGGGTGCAAGGGCAGAGCCCGGCGTGGGGTGCGGGCGCGGGGGCCCAGGGATGGCGGCACCGCTGCGTTGGGGGGGCAGGGCGGAACTCCGGGCAGGGCGCAGGGGCGGAGCTCTGCAGGGTTTGGGGCGGAGCCCCGCAGGGTGCAAGGTGGGGGTGCGGGGGCGCGTAGGGCCCCCACACCCCCAAGAGGCGCGTGGGTGAGGAAAACCCTCAGTCCTCGCTCGGCGCCGCCGGCAGCTTCGCCTGGATGAGATCCATCACCGTGGAGTCCGTCAACGTCGTGACATCCCCCAGTTCCCGGTTCTCCGCCACGTCACGCAACAACCGCCGCATGATCTTCCCGGACCGAGTCTTGGGCAGCTCGGCCACCGGCAACACCCGCTTCGGCTTGGCGATCGGCCCCAGCGTCGCCCCCACGTGATTCCGCAGATCCGCCACCAGTCCGGCATCCTCCGCGGAAGCGGTCCCCCGCAGAATCACGAACGCGACAATCGCCTGCCCCGTCGTCTCGTCCGCCGCACCGACCACCGCCGCCTCGGCGACCGAAGGATGCGAGACGAGCGCCGACTCGACCTCGGTCGTCGAGATGTTGTGCCCGGACACGAGCATCACGTCGTCGACCCGCCCGAGGAGCCAGATGTCCCCGTCGTCGTCCTTCTTCGCCCCGTCCCCGGCGAAGTACTTCCCCTCGAACCGCGACCAGTACGTGTCGAGGAACCGCTGGTCGTCGCCCCAGATCGTGCGCAGCATCGACGGCCACGGCTCGGTGAGCACCAGGTACCCGCCACCCCCGTTGGGAACCTCCCGCGCCTCGTCGTCGACCACGGTCGCCGAGATACCCGGCAACGGCCGCTGCGCCGACCCCGGCTTGGTCTCGGTGACTCCCGGCAGCGGCGAGATCATCATCGCGCCGGTCTCGGTCTGCCACCACGTGTCCACGATGGGCGTCCGGTCACCGCCGATGTGCTTGCGGTACCAGACCCACGCCTCGGGGTTGATCGGCTCGCCCACGGACCCCAGCACCCGCAGGCTGCTGAGATCGAACTTCGCGGGGATGTCGTCCCCCCACTTCATGAACGTACGGATCGCGGTGGGCGCCGTGTAGAGAATCGTCACCCCGTACTTCTGCACGATCTCCCAGAACCGCCCCTGGTGCGGCGTGTCCGGCGTCCCCTCGTACATCACCTGCGTCGCACCGTTCGAAAGCGGCCCGTACGTGATGTACGAGTGCCCGGTGACCCAGCCGATGTCGGCCGTGCACCAGTACACGTCGGTCTCCGGCTTGAGGTCGAAGACGGCGTGGTGGGTGTACGAGGCCTGGGTGAGGTACCCGCCCGAGGTGTGCAGGATGCCCTTCGGCTTCCCCGTGGTCCCGGAGGTGTAGAGGATGAACAGCGGCTGCTCGGCGTCGAAAGCCTCCGGCGTGTGCTCGGCGGGCTGCCGCTCGACGATCTCGTGCCACCACACGTCGCGGCCCTCGGTCCAGTCGACCTCCTGGCCGGTACGGCGGACCACCAGCACCTTGTCGACCCCGTCGACCCGGCTCACCGCGTCGTCGACGGCCGGCTTGAGCGCGGACGGCTTGCCGCGCCGGTAACCGCCGTCGGAGGTGATGACCAGCTTGGCGTCCGCGTCCTGGATGCGCGTGGCGATCGCGTCCGCGGAGAATCCGCCGAAGACGACCGAATGCGCCGCACCGATCCGTGCGCACGCCAGCATCGCGACGACGGCCTCGGGGATCATCGGCAGATAGACGGCGACCCGGTCGCCCTTCCCGACGCCCAGCTCGATCAGTGCGTTGGCGGCCTTGCTCACCTCGTCCTTGAGCTCGGCGTAGGTGATCGCCCGGCTGTCACCGGGCTCGCCCTCGAAGTGGATGGCGACCCGGTCGCCGTTCCCGGCCTCCACATGCCGGTCGACGCAGTTGTACGCGACGTTCAGCTTCCCGTCGGCGAACCACTTCGCGAACGGCGGGTTCGACCAGTCCAGCGTTTCGGTCGGCTCGGTGGCCCAGGTCAGCCGGCGGGCCTGCTCGGCCCAGAAGCCGAGCCTGTCAGCCTTGGCCTGCTCATACGCCTCCGCGGTGACATTGGCGTTCGCCGCCAGGTCGGCGGGCGGCGCGAACCTGCGCTCTTCCTTCAGCAGGTTGGCCAGGCTTTCGTTGCTCACGACATCTCCCTTTCCCAGGGTGTCCGTTGTGTCCCAGGCCACAGCTCATCAGACCGGGGGCCTCGATGACAAGGGCCGACCTCAAATTGGTTTAGACCTATCGAGGAGCTGAGGTCCCTTCAGAGGTACGCACCAGGCACGCATGGGGTACGCACTCCGAGCCACGTACGGACGGGCTCGCGGGTTCACCCGGTAACCATTCCCGCGACCGCCCCCCACGTGGATGCCGTGACACACGAGACGCCCGGGCGTGTCGCGGCCCCTAACGTACGGCCCCCTACATCCACCCCTCACGCCCGGCCCCCCACGCCAGGCCCCCGCACCCGGCTCTCGGCTTCCCGCTCCCGGCAAGGGTGCCCCGCGCCCATGCACCCACTGCACCCACCGCATCCCTACGCACGGCGTGGCACGCACCCCCGCCGAGCGGGGCCGCGCACCACGCCGAGGTCACACGGGTGGCGAGGTCAGGCGGGGTGCCGTAGATCCTCCGTCGCCCCCACGTGATCGAACAGCTCGCCGTCGTCGCGTTCGACGAGCAGATACGCCTGCGCCTCTCCGACGTGGAAGTACATCCCGTGCAGTTCGAGCGCGCCCTCCCGCAGGGCCCGTGCCACGGACTCGTGCGCCCGCAGATGCTCCAACTGCTGCACCACGTTGGTCAGACACAGCTGCTCCACCGCGTCGGCCGGCGCCCGCCCGGCGAGCCGGGCCCAGGGACGGTCCTTGGCGGCCATCCGCTCCAGACTGGGCACCCCGTGCCGCAGCCACCGCTTGAGCGGGGTCTGCGCCCCGCCGGGCTCCGCGTTCAACAGGGCCTGCATGGCCCCGCATCCGGAGTGCCCGCAGACCGTGATGGATCGCACATGCAGCACGTCCACCGCGTACTCGATCGCCGCGGCCACCGAGTCGTCCCCGCTCTCCTCCCCGGGCTTCGGCACGAGGTTGCCCACGTTGCGTACGACGAACAGGTCGCCCGGACCACTGGAGGTGATCATCGACGTGACGAGCCGCGAGTCGGCACAGGTCAGGAACAGCTGCGACGGCCGCTGCCCTTCCCGCGCCAGCCGTGCCAGCTCACCCCGCACCAGGGGCGCGGTGTTGCGCTGGAACGCGCTGATTCCACGCGCCAGTTGATGCCCACTCTGCCCGCTGCGGCCATCGCGCCCGGTGGTTCCGGATGCACCGGCCGCACCGTCCGGCCCCTCCGACCCGTCTGCCGGGCCCGCCCCATCCGACCGGTCGTCGCCGGATGCGGGCTGCGGACCGGCGGAGGGTTCGCAGTGGTGGTTGCGCCATGGCGTCCAGGGGCGGCAGCGGCAGTGGGAGGGGCCCGCGGGCTCGGCGATCCGGGTGCCGGATCGCCCGGTCAACTCGACCGAGCCACCTCGCGCGACATGCGCGTTCTGCCAGTCCTGCAGGGACTCGTATGCCGCGTGGTCCATGAACGAGCCGTCCAACTCCAGGTCCACATGCGTCCCTTGAGGTACCAGGTGCAGGGCGCGGCTGAGCCGAGGCACCGCGAGGAACGTCAACTGCCCTCGCACTCGTACGTAATGGACTCCTTCTCTCTCTTCATGCGTGATGCGCGTGCGGGCGAGCCGGTGCAGGGCGACGGCGACGGCCACGGAGACCCCCAACACCACACCCTCGAGAACACCGAGGCACACGACGCCGAGCGTGGTGACTACGTACACCAGCACTTCGCGGTGGCGGGTGACCGTGCGGATGTGGTGCAGGGACACCATCTGGATGCCGACGGCCATCACCAGGGCGGCGAGCGATGCGAGGGGGATCAGCTCCAGGATCGGGACCATCAGCAGCGCGGCAACTACTACGAAAACGCCGTGCAGCATCGTGGAGTTCCGGCTCACGGCACCGGCTTGCACATTCGCCGAACTGCGCACGGCGACCCCGGCGACGGGCAGTCCGCCGAGCGCGCCGGAGATGACATTGGCGGCGCCCTGACCGAGCAACTCCCGGTTCAGGTCGGAGCGGCCCACCCGGGTTTGCTGCGCGGGCCGCCTCGCCACCAGCTTGTCCACGGCCACGGCGCCGAGAAGCGACTGCACACTGCACACCAGCGTGACGGTGAGGACGGCGGCGGCGATCCCGAGCACCGGCCCCTCGGGCAGCCCGGCCAGGGCGTGACTGCTCCAGGACGGCAGGTCGACCTTGGGCAGGACCAGCCCGGTGAGTGAGGCGGTCAGGGTGGCCCCCGCGACGGCGACGAGCGCGGCCGGCACGGTACGCAGGACGTGTCCGACCCGTCCGGGAATCCGTGGCCAGGCGAAGAGGAGCGTCAGTGTCAGCACACTCATCGAGACCGCCGCGGGGTGAACGTGCACCAACTGGGCGGGTAGCGCGCGCAGGTTGTTGAACACGGAGCTCTGTGGGGTGCCGCCCAGCACGATGTGCAGTTGGGCGACGGCGATGGTCACACCGATGCCGGCGAGCATGCCGTGCACGATCGCGGGGCTGACGGCGAGCGCCGTGCGGGCCACGTGCAGGCATCCCAGACCAAGCTGGGCGACTCCGGCGAGGACGGTGATGGCGCAGGTCGCACGCCACCCGTAGCGGTGGATGAGCTCGGCGGTGACGACCGTGAGCCCGGCGGCGGGCCCGCTCACCTGGAGCGGTGAGCCGCCGAGCCGGGCGGCGACGATTCCGCCCACGGCGGCGGCGACGAGGCCGGACTGGAGCGGCGCGCCGGTGGCGAGCGCGATGCCGAGGGACAGGGGCAGGGCGATCAGGAAGACCGCGATCGAGGCTGACAGATCGGCGCCCGCGATACGGAATCGGCGGGGCGGGGTCGGCGGGGGGCTGTGGGGTTGGTGGGTGCGCCTGGGCCGAGTCGAGTCGGCGGCGCGGGTGGGGACGCAGGCAGACATTCCCGTCTCCTCCGGGGCAGCGCGGTCGCGGAACAGGTGGTCCCCGTCCAGGGAGGACGGGGGCAGATCGCGGCCGTGGGTCACGGCGTGCAGTGGCGGGACTTTCAACGCTCGGTAAACGGATCGTAATCCAGAGTAAAGCCCATGTGCGGACTTTAGTGGCAAATGGGGCAGTAAATCACTCACGTGGGTGAAGCGAGCTTTTTATCGGCTTGTCGTATTTATTCGATCTCGGCCTCGTGCGACCTTGACGGCGCTGTCGGCATTTCACCGCACAGCACCCTAGAACGCCCAAAGTGGCGTTGCTCTGACAGAAGGAAGAAGGTGGGCGGAGATGGCCACCACCCAGAGGATCGCCGCGGGCGCAGCAGTCGCCGCGGCCTGCGCCACGGCGCTCGCCGGTTGCGCCACCGGCACCACCGGTTCCAACGAAGGCGCGCACGGCGCGAACGAGGCGGGGGCGCCGGCGCCCCAGAGCGCGGTCCGCCTGATCGGCGACGGCTCCACCGCGTACACCGGAGCGCAGCCGCATCTGCCCAAGCCCGAGCGGCTGAAGCCCGGTCAGAAGCCCCCGCAGTTCGTGGTCTTCTCGTGGGACGGCGCCGGCGAGGACAGTCAGAAGCTCTTCTCGCACTTCCGCAACGTCGCCAAGGCCAACGGGGCGACGATGACGTACTTCCTGAGCGGCGTGTACCTGCTGCCGGAGGACAAGCGCGAGCTGTACAAGCCGCCGGAGCACTCGCCGGGTAGCTCGGAGATCGGCTTCAACGACGAGAAGGGCATCAGGGACACCGTCGAGCAGCTACGCGGTGCGTGGCTGGAGGGCAACGAGATCGGCACGCACTTCAATGGCCATTTCTGTGGCGCGGACGGCGGTGTCGGCGAGTGGTCGGTCGCCGAGTGGAAGAGCGAGATCGCCCAGGCGAAGGCGTTCGTGAAGTCCTGGAAGACCAACGCGGCCATGAAGAACGCGGCTCCGCTGCCCTTCGACTACGACAAGGAGCTCATCGGCGCCCGCACCCCGTGCCTGGAGGGCCAGAAGAACTTCATGAAGGCGGCCCGGCAGCTGGGCTTCCGCTATGACACCAGCGGCGTCAACAACCAGGTATGGCCCAAGAAGAAGAACGGCCTGTGGGATCTGTCGATGCAGCTGGTCCCCTTCCCCGGGCACACCTTCGAGCAGCTCACCATGGACTACAACTTCATGGTCAACCAGTCGGGTACACGGACCCAGGGCGACCCCGACAAGCAGGAGTACTGGGGCAACCAAATGCGTGACGGCCTGCTGAAGGGCTTCGACCGCGCCTACGACGGCAACCGCGCGCCGCTGATCATCGGCAACCACTTCGAGTCCTGGAACGGCGGCACCTACATGCGTGCCATCGACCAGGTCGTGGAGAACGTCTGCAACAAGCCCGACGTCCGCTGCGTCTCCTTCCGGCAACTCGCCGACTGGCTCGACGCCCAGGACCCGGCCACGCTGGACAGGCTGCGCGGCCTCAACGTCGGAGAGGTCCCGAAGCAGGGCTGGGCGTCCTTCCTGTCGGGCCGCCCCGCCCCGGCCCCGAAGGGCATCCCCGGGGCGCCGGCCCTCAAGCCGTAGCCACCAGTCCCTCTCCCAGCACGAAACCGGGGTCGACCTGCGCCGCCAGGTCGGCCCCGGTCCTCTCGTTGCCCCAACTGCCCGCGTTCTTCAGGTGGAAGTGCACCATCTGGCGCGTGTAGCGCTCCCAGTCCCGCAGCTCGTACGTGGCGTCGGCGGCGGTCTGCAAGGTGCGCAGGGAGCGGCGGTTGGCGTCCTCCAGGAGCTCGAACCGTGGTGGGCGGCCCTTCTCCATGGCACGCACCCAGTCCGAGTGCCCGACTGTGACCAGGAGGTCGTCGCCGACCTCGGCGCGGAGGAAGTCGATGTCGTCCTGGCCCTGCACCTTGTTGCCGACGACCTTCAGGATGACTCCGAAGTCGCGGGCGTACTCCTTGTACTGCCGATAGACGGAGACCCCCTTCCGGGTCGGCTCGGCGACGAGGAACGTGATGTCGAAGCGGGTGAACATGCCGGACGCGAAGGAGTCGGAGCCCGCCGTCATGTCGACGACGACGTACTCGCTCTGGCCGTCCACGAGATGGTTCAGGCAGAGCTCCACTGCACCGGTCTTGGAGTGGTAGCACGCCACTCCCAAATCGGCCTCGCTGAACGGGCCGGTGACCATCAAACGGACGGCACCGCCGTCGAGTTCCACCGGCCGTGCGCAGGCGTCGTACACCGGGTTGTTCTCGCGCACCCGCAGCAGGCGGGACCCCTCACCGGGCGGGGTCGTCTTGATCATCGTCTCGGCGGACGTGATCCGTGGATTGGAGCCGCGCAGGTAGTCCTTGATCAGCTTTAGCCGCGGGCCCATGGCGGGCAGCCCGGCGGCCACCGCCTCGTCGAGGCCGAGGGCGGCCCCCAGGTGTTGGTTGATGTCGGCGTCCACCGCGACGACCGGCGATCCCGAGGCCGCGAGGTGGCGGATGAAGAGGGAGGACAGGGTCGTCTTGCCGCTGCCGCCCTTCCCTACGAAAGCAATTTTCATGTTCACCAAGGGTAGTGGGGTGATTGCGCACAGTGCCCTGGTGACGTGAAGAAGACCACTCCTTCGTGGGGTGGGCCGCCGGGGTGCGTAGGGTCGTACTCATGAGTACGACAGGCGCGACCGCCGATCCGCTCGCGGCCCTGGGCTCGCTGCCCGGCGTGGCCGAATCCGTCGAGTCCGTCCGCAAAGCGGTGGACCGGGTCTACGGACACCGGATCATGCGGCGCCGCAGCAACGAGATCACTTCCGAGGCCGCACTGCGGGGCGCCCGTGGTTCCGCGGCGCTGTCCGGTGCCGACTGGGCCCTCGAAGAGGTACGCCGCCGCACCGACTTCAGTGGTGACGACGAGGCCCGCACGGTCGGCGCGGCCCTGCGGCTGACCGCCGAGGCGGGCCAACTCCTGTCCATCTGGCGACAGTCGCCCCTCCGGGTGCTGGCCCGGCTGCACCTCGTCGCGGCGGCGGGCGAGGAGGACACCGTCGGCCGGCCCCGCCAGGACGGCGAACCGGTCGACGAGCCGCTCGTCGACCTGCCCCTGCCGGACGCGACCGAGGTGGCCGGCCGACTCGAAGGGCTCTCGCAGCTGATCATCGCGGGTGGTTCGGCGCCGGCCCTGGTGACGGCTGCCGTCGTGCACGGCGAACTGCTCGCCCTGCGCCCCTTCGGCACCCACAACGGCCTGGTTGCACGCGCGGCCGAGCGCATCGTCCTGGTCGGCAGCGGCCTCGACCCCAAATCCGTCTGCCCGGCGGAGGTCGGTCACGCCGAGCCGGGCCGCGCGGCCTACCTGGCGGCACTGGAAGGCTATGTCTCCGGCACCCCGGAGGGCATGGCGACCTGGATCGCCCACTGCGGCAGAGCGATTGAACTGGGAGCCAGGGAGTCGACAGCCGTCTGCGAGGCGCTTCAGCGCGGCGCGGCGTAAGTCCCCGGACAGGGTTGCGGCGGTACGAGTTTTCGTACCGCCGCTGGCATGCTCACCGGGTTACCAAGCGTCCTCGATATGTTGCCCATCAGGTCGGGAACTCCTGCCCGTCACCTGGTGCGGCTGGCCCGTAATCGACGGGTCGACGTCGCGTGGGTGCTCGATGTCCATGCGCGGTCCGTGGGGCCTTGGTTGCGTTTGAAGGTGATCCTTTCGGATATCCTTGGTCTCGCGGGCCGTTAAACCCTTTCTACTCCTGGTCCAGAGGAAGCGGAACCCCTGACTGCACTTCTTTACTTTTAGGTTCAAATGGGAGTGAATCGGGACGTAGATGTGCCGCACGCACACGCGTGACGCGCTCACACCACCGTCGTGCGCCGTTTGCTCGCGTACCAGACGAGCCCCGCCGTGGCCGCCGCCGCTCCTATCGCGGCCGCAGCGACGAGCGCCGGACGCGGCGGCACCGACAGCGCGGGCAGCCGCTGCTTGAGCCGGACCGGCCGGTGGAAGTCCAGAATCGGCCACGAGCGGGCAAGCGCCTCGCGCCGCAGCGCACGGTCCGGATTCACCGCGTGGGGATGGCCGACGGCCTCCAGCATCGGAACGTCGGTCGCGGAGTCGCTGTAGGCGTAGCAGCGCGCGAGGTCGTACCCCTCGGACGCGGCCAGCTCCTTGACCGCCTCGGCCTTCGTCGGACCGTACGCGTAGTACTCCACTTCCCCGGTGAAGCAGCCGTCCTCGCCGACGACCATGCGCGTGGCCACCACCCGGTCCGCGCCGAGCAGCTCTCCGATCGGCTCGACCACCTCCGCCCCGGACGTGGAGACGATCACGACGTCGCGCCCGGCGCTGTGGTGCTCCTCGATGAGGGAGGCGGCCTCGTCGTAAATGATCGGGTCGATCAGGTCGTGCAGCGTCTCGGCGACGATCTCCCTGACCTGCTGGACGTTCCAGCCCCGGCACAGCGCGGACAGGTATGCGCGCATCCGCTCCATCTGATCGTGGTCCGCGCCGCCCGCCATGAACACGAACTGGGCATATGCGGTGCGCAACACGGCCCTTCGGTTGATCAGCCCGCCTTGGTAGAACGACTTGCTGAACGTGAGCGTGCTCGACTTCGCAATGACCGTCTTGTCCAGGTCAAAGAAGGCTGCCGTGCGAGGCAAGGAGTGGTTTTCCACGAGCCCGAGCATATGCGCCCACCATTCGGGCTAGTGTGGGGCGCGTGGGTTTGCCTGAGAGGGCTCTCGGGTACACCATGGAAGTCACGGATCGTTCGCGACCGTGCTAACCCGGTCCGGCTCCTCCCCCCCCGAGTCGGCCGTGGGGACGACCCCCGCTCTCCCCCCCGGCGGGGGTCGTCGCATGTCCGGATGGGTTTTTCCCCTCTTTCGCACGGCCCCGGGACCCCGTTGTCACCGCTGTGGCCGTTCCTTCCGCGTGCCCGTGATTCGTCACTCTGCGTATCCGTGAGGCTGCTCTGCGGAAGTCACAGGCGACTCACCGGTATGGGTGAAGGCGATATTCACAACCACTGAGTTGTCCACAGTTATCGACCAAGATCCACACGATTTTCTGGATCGCTGCACCGTGATTCCAGCGCGTCCCGCTCGCGGCGAGTTCCTCGCGGCAAGTTCATGGCGGGTTCCGTTTGTCGGACGCGTTTGGCCGGTTCGTATCGGCCGTTCATATGGAGGCCGCGTGCCGGTTCTTCACACGAGCGGGAATCGCGGGTCCGCGGAGGACCTTGCGAGCTCCGCGCAAGGAGCAGCGAAGGGGGCTGGAGATCGTGGCGGGAGCCATCACACACGACCTGCCACCCGCCGCCGACGGGCGGCAGGGCGGACCATTGATCGTCACGGAGGACGCCGAACTCCTCGACGACCTGCTGCGCCTGTGCGCCGCGGCGGGCGCGAGGCCGGAGGTCCACCACGGGGTGCCTGAGGGCCGCGGCAGCTGGGAGGCGGCACCCCTCGTCCTGGTCGGCGACGACGCGGCGCGGCGCGTACGCGGAGCAGCGCGCCGACGCGGAGTCGTGCTGGTCGGCCGGGACCAGGACGACTCCGGCGTCTGGAAACGGGCTGTCGAGATCGGAGCCGACCACGTCCTGATGCTTCCGGACGGCGAGCAGTGGCTCGTCGACCGCATCGCCGACGTGGCCGAGGGAGTCGGCCGACCCGCGCTCACCGTCGGCGTGATCGGCGGCCGCGGCGGGGCCGGAGCCTCCACGCTGGCCTGCGCGCTCGCCGTCACCTCTGCGCGCGAGGGACGCCGCACCCTGCTCGTGGACGCGGATCCCCTGGGTGGCGGACTCGACGTACTCCTGGGTGGAGAGGCCGCCGAAGGCCTGCGCTGGCCGGCGTTCGCCGCCTCCCGCGGCAGGGTCGGCGGCGGCGCCCTGGAGGAGTCCCTTCCCGAGCTGCACGCGCTGCGCGTCCTCAGCTGGGACCGCGGCGACTCCGTCACCATCCCGGCGCAGGCCGTCCGCGCGGTCCTGGCCGCCGCCAGACGGCGCGGCGGCACCGTGGTCGTCGACCTGCCCCGCCGCGTCGACGAAGGAGTCGCGGAAGCCCTCGCCCAGCTCGACCTCGGACTGCTGGTCGTTCCCGCCGATCTGCGTGCCGTCGCGGCGGCCAAACGGGTGGCGTCCGTGGTCGGCATGGTCCTGCGCGATCTGCGTGTCGCGGTCCGCGGCCCCTATGCGCCGGGCCTCGACGACCGCGAGGTGGCCCGCCTGCTCGGACTGCCGCTGGTCGGCGAGGTGCCCGCGGAATCCGCGCCGCTGGACGCCGGTGTGCCACCCGGGGGAGCGGCGCGGGGACCGCTCGCCCGGTTCTGCACGGCCTTCTGGCAGCGGGTTCCGGTGGAAGGCGGGGGCGTATGAGCCGGGAGGCGAGCACGGGCGTGGGGTCCGGCACGGGACTGCTGGACGGCGTACGGCAGTGGCTCGCCGAGAGCGGGTCGGAGCCGACACCCGCGCGCGTGGCACAGGCCCTGCGCGAGCAGGGGCGAGTGCTCGGCGACGCCGAAGTCCTCGGCGCCGCCGAGCGGTTGCGCTCCGAGCTGGTCGGCAGTGGGCCGCTGGAACCACTGCTCGCCGACCCGTCGGTGACCGACGTCCTGGTGTCCGCGCCGGACCGGGTGTGGGTGGACCGGGGCGGTGGCCTGGAACTGACGAGCGTGTCCTTTCCGGACGCGGCGGCCGTACGACGCCTCGCGCAGCGCCTCGCGGCCGTGGCCGGGCGAAGGCTCGACGACGCCCGTCCCTGGGTCGACGCCCGGCTTCCGGACGGCACCCGCCTGCACGCGGTGCTGCCCCCGGTGGCCGTCGGCTCCACCTGCCTGTCGCTGCGGGTCGTACGGCCGCGCGCTTTCACCCTCGACGAGTTGGTGAAGGCGGGAACAGTCCCGCCCGGCGGGGACCGGGTACTCAGAGCCCTGCTGGACGCCCGGCTGTCGTTCCTGATCAGCGGTGGCACCGGAAGCGGCAAGACGACCCTGCTGAGCGCGCTGCTGGGGCTGGTCGGTGCCGGGGAGCGGATCGTGCTGGCCGAGGATTCGGCGGAGCTGCGGCCCGACCATCCCCATGTGGTGCGGCTGGAGGGGCGGCCGGCCAACCAGGAGGGCGTCGGACTCGTGGCGCTGCAGGATCTGGTCCGCCAGGCCCTGCGCATGCGACCGGACCGGCTGGTCGTCGGCGAGGTGCGCGGACCCGAGGTCGTGTCGCTCCTGGCGGCGCTCAACACCGGCCATGAGGGTGGCTGCGGCACGGTGCACGCGAATGCGGCGGCGCAGGTACCGGCCCGTCTGGAGGCCCTGGGTACCGCGGCAGGGCTCGACAGGGCCGCGCTGCACAGCCAGTTGGCGGCGGCGCTGTCCGTGGTCCTGCATCTCGTACGAGACCGGGCCGGGCGGCGGCGGATCGCCGAGGTGCATGTCCTGGAGCGCGATGCGACGGGGTTGGTGGTGACGGTGCCCGCGCTGCGATGGGGCGCGGAGGCGTTCGCGTACGAGCGGGGGTGGGAGCGGCTGCGGGGGCTGCTCCGGGACGGGACCGAGGGGAGTGGGCTGTGACGGGGGCCGGTGACATCTCGGTGGGGGCGGCCATGGCGTGTGCCGGGGCGGCGGCCTGGTTGATGGGCGGCTGGGACGCGGGGACACGTAGGGCACGGCTGCTGTGCGCGGGTGGCGGGGTGGTGGCCACCGGACCGCCGGCGCGGGAGCGGGCACGGGCCGAGTGGCGGCGACTGCGCGCGCGGCTGCGTCCCGAAGGGTGGTCACTGGTCGCCGGGTTGGTGATCGCGGTACTGGGCGCGTCCGTCGTGCCGCTGTTCCTCGGGGCGGCCGGGATGCCGCTGCTCCGCCGAGTACGGCGGGCCGGGGAGACGCGGCGCGCGGGGGAGCGTCGGGGTGAGGCGGTGATCGCCCTGTGCGGGGCACTGGCCGGCGAGGTGCGGGCCGGGCATCAGCCGGGCGAGGCACTGCGGAGAGCCGCACACGACTCGGGCGGGCTCGGCGAGGCGCAGGCGGTGGTGCTGGCGGCGGCGAGGTTCGGCGGTGATGTGCCGGGCGCGCTCACCGACGCGGCATGGCAGCCGGGGGCCGACGGGCTGGTGGGGCTCGCCGCGTGTTGGCGGGTGGCGGTGGACCGGGGCGCGGGCCTGGCGGCGGGGCTTGACCGCCTGGAAGGGGCCCTGTGCGCGGAGCGGGACCAACGGGCCGATCTGCGCGCCCAATTGGCGGGATCGCGATCCACGGCGGTGATGCTCGCGGGACTGCCGGTTCTGGGCCTTCTGCTCGGTACCGCGCTGGGCGCAGATCCGCTGCACGTGCTGCTGCACAGCGGGCCGGGCCTGGGCTGTCTGGTGGTCGGTGGGGTGCTGGAGGGCGTGGGGCTGTGGTGGGCGCTGCGCATCGTGAGGGGAGCGGAGGCGGCATGAGCACGGAAGCTGTCCACAGGCTGGGGGCGCTCGTGTGCGGGGCGCTGGCGGTGGGGTGGCTGCCGCGAGCGCTCGGCGCGGCGCGGCGTGAGCGACGGGCGCGCAGAAGGCTGACCGAGCTGCTGGCGCTGGAGAGGATGTCCGAGAGGCGGCACTTCGCGGTCCGGGACGTCGTGCGGCGGTGGCTGCCGGTGGCGGGCGCGGGGTGCGCCGGCTGGGTGCTGGTCGGGGGTCTTGCCGGGGTTGTGGTGGGGCTGCTGGCCGGGTTCGGGGCCTGGCGGTGGCGGCAGCGACGCAGACCGGGGCCGGTGGAGGAGTACGACGTGGCGCTGGCTGCCCGGCAACTCCCCCTGGCGGCCGACCTGGTCGCCGCCTGCATCGCGGCGGGGGCGGACCCCGTGGTCGCGGCGCAGGCGGTGGGTGAGGCCCTGGGCGGACCGGTGGGGGAGCGGCTCGCGCGGGGCTCGGCGGAGGTTCGGCTCGGGGGCGAACCGGTCGAGGCATGGCGGAGGTTGGCGTCGCTCCCGGGCGCTGGGGCGCTGGCACGGCTGCTGGAACGGGCGGGTGAGTCGGGCGTACCGGCGGCCGTGCCGGTCGGGCGGCTCGCCATGGAGGCCCGCGCCGAGCGGGGCCGCACCGCGACGGCGCGGGCGCGCCGGGCGGCCGTCATGGTCACCGCGCCCGTGGGGCTGTGCTTTCTTCCCGCGTTCCTCGCGATGGGCGTCCTGCCCGTGGTGATCGGGCTGGCGGACGGGGTGTTGGGAGGGGGTGGCGGATGACGGGCGGCGGCGTGCGGTGAACGACGGACGATCAACAGGTTCGAACCTTACGGGGGTTGGGATGTGCAAGACGGTGGGCGTACGGATGCGGGCGTGGCTGCTGGGTCTGGCGGCGCGCAGGGACGCGGGAATGGTCACCTCCGAGTACGCGGTGGGTGTCCTCGCGGCGGTGGCCTTCGCGGCGGTGCTCTACAAGGTGGTGACGAGCGGCCAGGTAGGCGAGGAGTTGCAGGGCATCGTGGGGCGGGCGCTCAATGCGCCGATGTGAACGCGGGACGGCGGGCCGGGACCGGGACCGGGATCGGGATCGGGATCGGGATCGGGATCGGGACCGAAGCCGGAGTCGGAGTCGGAGTTGGGACCGGAGTCGGAGTTGGGACCGGAGCGGGGACAGGGGATTCGTGACCGCCGAGGCCGCCGTGGTGCTGCCCTCGCTGGTGCTCGTCGGAATGGCGCTCGTCTGGGCCCTGCTCGCCGCGTCGGCGCAGATCCAGTGCGTGGACGCGGCCAGGGCGGGCGCCCGCGCGGCGGCCCGCCAGGACCCGCCGGACACGGTGCTGGCGACGACCCGCCGCGCGGCACCGCGCGGCGCCAGGGTCACGGTGACCCGGGAGGGCGACCTCGTCCGGGTCACGGTCGAGGCGAGCGCGCCGGGACCGGACGGACTGTCGCTGGAGCTCAGCGACGAGGCCGTGGCGCTGGCGGAGGAGACGGTGGGGGTGGTGAGGGGATGACGGCCTGGAGCCGCGGTCACGTCGCGCGGACGGCCGCTCGGAACAGATGGCACACCTACCGGATCCGTTGCTCGGACAGAGGATCGGCCACTGTCTGGACCGTCGGGGCGATCGCCGTGCTGTGTGTCGTGTTCGGGGCCGTCCTGGCCATGGGACAGGCGGTCGTGGTCCGGCACCGCGCGGCGGGGGCGGCCGACCTGGCCGCGCTCGCCGCGGCGGACCACTGGGCGGACGGCGGCACGGCGGCCTGCGCCCAGGCGGACCGGGTGGCGCGGGCCCAGCGTGCCCGGCTGGTGCGGTGCGCCGTGGAGGGCGAGATCTCGGACGTCACGGCCGCGTCGGGCGGCGGCCCCTTCGACGTGGAGGTCAGGTCCAGAGCCGGTCCCGCGAGACCACAGGAGCCGGCGCCTAGCCCTCCGGCGCGCCCCGCAGCAGCTCCGTGAGAAGCCGCACGGCGCCTCGTTTGTGCAGCGGCTCGTTCCCGTTGCCGCACTTGGGGGACTGGATGCAGGACGGGCAGCCGGCCTCGCACTCGCAGGACGCGATGGCCTGCCGGGTGGCGATGAGCCAGGCGCGGGCGGTGTGGAAGGCGCGCTCCGCGAACCCCGCGCCGCCCGGGTGGCCGTCGTAGACGAAGACCGTGGGCAGGAGCGTGTCAGGGTGCAGCGGGATGGACACGCCGCCGATGTCCCAGCGGTCGCAGGTGGCGAACAGCGGGAGCATGCCGATCGACGCGTGCTCGGCGGCGTGCAGGGCGCCGCCGAGGATCTCCGGGCTGATCCGGGCCGCGTCCAGCTGGTCCTCGGTGACCGTCCACCAGACGGCGCGCGTGCGGAGCGTACGAGGAGGGAGGTCGAGCTTCGACTCGCCCAGCACTTCACCGGTGATGACACGACGACGCAGGAAGGAGACGACCTGGTTGGTGACTTCGACGGAGCCGTAGCACAACCGGCCATCGCCCCAGGGGACTTCGATGTCCGTCTCCAGGACGGAGATGGACGTCGTGTCGCGGGCGACCGTCGAATACGGCGGGTTGGCCTCTTCGACCAGGGCGACGGAGTCCTCCAGGTCCAGATGCTTCACCAGGTACGTACGGCCCTGGTGGAGGTGGACCGCGCCCTCGTGGACCGTGGTGTGCGCGGAGCCCGCGTCGACCGTGCCGAGCAGCCGCCCGGTCCCGGCCTCGACGATCTGCACCGGACTGCCGCCCTCGCCGCGGATGTCGGTCAGGTCGGCGGCCCGCTCCCGACGGGTCCAGTGCCACGCCGTGGTTCGCCGGCGCAGCAGCTTCGCGGCCTCCAGCTGTGGCAGCAGATCCGCGGCGGCCGGGCCGAAGAGCTCCAGATCCTCTTCGGTGAGGGGGATCTCGGAGGCGGCGGCGCACAGGTGCGGGGCGAGGACGTACGGGTTGTCGGGGTCGAGGACGGTGGATTCCACCGGCTGTTCGAACAGGGCCTCTGGGTGGTGCACGAGGAAGGTGTCCAGCGGGTCGTCGCGGGCGACGAGGATGGCGAGTGCGCCCTGCCCCGAGCGGCCGGCGCGGCCCGCCTGCTGCCACAGGGAGGCCCGGGTTCCCGGGTAGCCCGCGATGACGACGGCGTCCAGGCCGGAGACGTCGATGCCGAGTTCGAGGGCCGTGGTGGCGGCGAGGCCGAGGAGTTCTCCGGAGTGCAGGGCGCGCTCCAGGGCGCGGCGTTCCTCGGGGAGGTAGCCGCCGCGGTAGGCGGCCACGCGCCGGGCCAGTGAGCGGTCGATCTCGGCGAGGCGCTCCTGGGCGATCACCGCGATCAGCTCGGCGCCGCGGCGGGATCGTACGAAGGCGACGGAGCGCACTCCCTGGAGGGTCAGGTCGGTGAGGAGGTCGGCCGTCTCGGCGGTGGCGGTACGCCGAACGGGTGCTCCCTTCTCGCCGTGCAACTCGGTGAGCGGGGGCTCCCAGAGGGCGAACACGAGTTCGCCGCGAGGGGAGGCGTCGTCGGCGATCTCGACGACCGGGAGACCGGTCAGCCGACGGGCGGCGACCGAGGGCTCCGCGGCGGTCGCGGAGGCCAGCAGGAAGACGGGGGAGGAGCCGTAGCGGGCGCACAGGCGGCGCAGCCTGCGCAGTACCTGGGCCACGTGGGAGCCGAAGACGCCGCGGTAGGTGTGGACCTCGTCGATGACGACGTACTTCAGGGCGCGGAGGAAGGAGGACCAGCGGGGATGGGAGGGCAATATCCCGCGATGCAGCATGTCGGGGTTGGTCAGGACGTAGTTGGCGTACTGCCGTACCCACTCGCGTTCCTCGAACGGAGTATCGCCGTCGTACACGGCTGGGCGAACCGCATTGCCCAAAGGTTGTGAAAGTTCCTTCACCGAACGGCGCTGATCGGCTGCGAGGGCCTTTGTGGGGGCCAGATAGAGCGCGGTGGCCCCCCGGCCGTTCGGAGCCTCGGAGCCGTCCAGAAGGGCCGTCAGGACCGGTGTGAGGTACGCCAGGGACTTTCCCGAGGCGGTGCCGGTGGCGACGATCACGGAGTCGCCGTCCAGGGCGTGCTCGGCGGCCAGCGCCTGGTGGGCCCAGGGGTGTTCGATGCCCGCGGCCTGCACCGCGGCGATGACCTCTGGACGGATCCGGTCGGGCCACACGGCATGGCGACCCGCCCGCGGGGGCAAGTGCTCCGTATGAGTGATGCGCGAAGCCCGGCTCGGCCCCGAGGCGAGCCGGTCCAGGACAGTGCCCGGATCGGGGCGGGAAGCGGTGTCCGTCGAGGGTCGATCGGATCGATGATTCTTGGCCATCGGCACCGAGTGTGTCACTGGCGTGACGGACAATGGGGCCAAGGCGTCGTGCACGCCTGCCGGTAAGTGATTGAATGCCATCGCGGCTGGCGAACCGTCCCGGGGGCTCTGCCGAGGTGTCCCTTGGGATGACCGCTCGATAGCAAGGTGCTGGAGGATCCGTGGACCTGTCCCTGTCGACCCGTACCGTCGGCGATCGTACGGTCGTCGAGGTCGGTGGCGAAATCGATGTATATACCGCGCCCAAGCTGCGCGAGCAGCTGGTCGAGCTGGTGAACGACGGCAATTTTCATCTTGTCGTCGACATGGAGGGCGTGGACTTCCTCGACTCCACCGGGCTCGGCGTGCTGGTGGGCGGCCTGAAGCGTGTGCGTGCCCATGAGGGCTCGCTGCGACTGGTCTGCAACCAGGAGCGCATTCTGAAGATCTTCCGCATCACCGGTCTCACCAAGGTGTTCCCCATCCACACCTCGGTCGAGGAAGCGGTAGCGGCCACCGACTGACCCCGTCTTCTGGGCATCACGAGTGATGTGGCGTCCGAGACGGTAGAAGCAATGGACGGGGGACCGGGCCTCGGCGGCCCGGCCCCCTGACAGCACGCCCGTAGTTGAGGGGGATGCATGGCCACCGTTGAACTCCGCTTCAGCGCGCTGCCCGAGCACGTCAGGACCGCCCGACTGGTGGCGGCAGCGGTGGCGCGCAGGGCTGGAGTGGACGAGGCCGTCCTCGACGAGGTCAGACTCGCCGTCGGCGAGGCCTGTACTCGTGCCGTCGGACTGCACCAGAGCAGCGGCATCTCGGCGCCGGTGCGGGTGACGTTGATCGAGGAGGAGAAGCAGTTCTCCATCGAGGTCGGCGACGAGGCGCCGCGTTCGGCGCCCGGTGAGACGGCGCCCGGTGCCTCGGGTGATCCGGACATGGATGCCGAGGAGGACGAGATGGGCCTCGCGGTCATCAGTGGCCTCGTCGACGATGTCGAAGTCACCGCCGGTGAGCATGGTGGAGTGATCAAGATGAGCTGGCCGACCACGCCGCCGGCCGCGCTCGTTCCCTGATCGCACCCCCGCAACACACTCGAAGGGCCCTGCTCGGCAGGGCCCTTTTTGTATGCCCGCTCCCGGCCGGGACCCGCTCCCGCCTTTTCGTGAATTGATTCACGATCAATCAAGCGATTATTGGATCAAGCGTCAACGCTTTTGGGGCATTACTTCTTTTGGGTCCCATGGAAGCCCGTCGATCATTTGCTGATGGGCATGTGAAGGCGAATTCCGTTTACCGGGCACTGTTTTGATCAGGTTCCGGTACCTACAATCCGTCCACATCTTGAGCTCAGCACAGGCGTCAAGGAGGACGAATGGCGGGGCTTTCTACCCCTCATCAGTTTGACCATCCCACAACCTTCGCAGCCGCAGTACTGACCAATGACAATCGCTTGATCGTGATGGTCATCGGTGCCGTGGCCCTGGCGGCCCTGGCGGTCGCCGGGGTGCTGGTACGGCAAGTGCTCGCGGCCGGCGAGGGCACCGACAGCATGAAGAAGATCGCGGCGGCGGTCCAGGAAGGCGCGAACGCCTACCTGGGGCGGCAGATGCGCACGCTCGGTGTATTCGCCGTCGTGGTGTTCTTCCTGCTCATGCTGCTGCCCGCGGACGACTGGAATCAGCGCGCCGGACGATCGATCTTCTTCTTGATCGGCGCGGTGTTCTCGGCGACCACCGGTTATACCGGCATGTGGCTCGCCGTACGAAGCAACGTCCGCGTGGCCGCCGCGGCAAGGGAAGCGACTCCGGCCAAGGGCGAACCCGAAAAGGATCTCACCGCCGTCTCGCACAAAGCCATGAAGATCGCTTTCCGCACCGGTGGCGTCGTCGGCATGTTCACGGTGGGGCTCGGTCTGCTGGGCGCCTCCTGTGTGGTGCTGGTGTACGCGGCCGACGCGCCGAAGGTCCTGGAGGGCTTCGGTCTCGGCGCGGCGCTGATCGCCATGTTCATGCGTGTCGGCGGCGGCATCTTCACCAAGGCCGCCGACGTCGGCGCCGACCTGGTCGGCAAGGTCGAGCAGGGCATTCCGGAGGACGATCCGCGCAATGCCGCGACCATCGCCGACAACGTGGGCGACAACGTCGGCGACTGCGCCGGCATGGCCGCGGACCTCTTCGAGTCGTACGCCGTCACGCTCGTCGCCGCGCTGATCCTCGGCAAGGCGGCGTTCGGCGACTCAGGGCTCGCCTTCCCGCTGATCGTGCCCGCGATCGGCGTCCTCACCGCGATGGTCGGCATCTTCGCGGTGGCACCCCGACGCTCCGACCGCAGCGGCATGTCCGCGATCAACCGCGGCTTCTTCATCTCCGCGGTGATCTCATTGGTGCTGGTGGCGGTGGCCGTCTTCGTCTACCTGCCGGGGAAGTACGCCGACCTCGACGGCGTCACGGACGCGGCGATCAAGGCGAAGGACGGCGATCCGCGGATTCTTGCGCTCATCGCGGTGGCCATCGGCATCGTGCTGGCCGCGCTCATCCAGCAGCTGACCGGCTACTTCACCGAGACCACCCGTCGTCCCGTACGGGACATCGGCAAGAGCTCGCTCACCGGCGCGGCCACCGTCGTCCTGGCCGGTATCTCCATCGGCCTGGAATCGGCCGTCTACACCGCCCTGCTGATCGGCCTCGGCGTCTACGGGGCCTTCCTGCTCGGCGGTACGTCGATCATCCTCGCGCTGTTCGCGGTGGCGCTCGCCGGAACCGGTCTGCTCACCACGGTCGGCGTCATCGTCGCCATGGACACCTTCGGTCCGGTCTCCGACAACGCGCAGGGCATCGCCGAGATGTCCGGCGACGTCACGGGCGCGGGCGCCCAGGTGCTCACCGACCTGGACGCGGTGGGCAACACCACCAAGGCCATCACCAAGGGCATCGCCATCGCCACGGCCGTCCTCGCGGCCTCGGCGCTCTTCGGCTCGTACCGGGACGCGATCCTCACGGCCGCGAACGACGTGGGCGAGAAGGTCTCCGGTCCTGGTGCGCCGCTGAACCTGATGATGGACATCTCGCAGCCCAACAACCTCGTGGGCCTGATCGCGGGCGCGGCCGTCGTCTTCCTGTTCTCGGGCCTCGCGATCAACGCGGTGTCCCGGTCCGCGGGGGCCGTGGTCTACGAGGTGCGGCGGCAGTTCCGCGAGCACCCCGGGATCATGGACTACACGGAGAAGCCGGAGTACGGGCGGGTCGTGGACATCTGCACCAAGGACGCCCTGCGGGAGCTGGCCACTCCGGGCCTGCTCGCCGTCCTGGCGCCCATCGCCATCGGCTTCACGCTCGGCGTCGGCGCGCTCGGTTCGTATCTGGCGGGCGCGATCGGCACCGGCACGCTGATGGCGGTCTTCCTCGCCAACTCCGGCGGTGCGTGGGACAACGCGAAGAAACTCGTCGAGGACGGCCACCACGGCGGCAAGGGCAGCGAGGCCCACGCCGCCACGGTGATCGGCGACACCGTCGGCGACCCCTTCAAGGACACCGCGGGCCCCGCGATCAACCCGCTCCTCAAGGTGATGAACCTGGTGGCGCTGCTGATCGCACCCGCGGTCGTGAAGTTCTCGTACGGCAACGACAAGAACCTCGGTATGCGCATCCTGATCGCGGCACTCTCGATCCTCGTGATCGTGGGCGCGGTGTACATCTCCAAGCGGCGCGGGATCGCCGTGGGTGACGAAGGCAACGCGGAACGAGTGTCCAAGTCTCACGACGCCGCGGTGGTTTCGTAGCGTTCGGGTCTTTGGGCAGGTCCCCACGGGCGGGCGGCACGCAGCGACGTGCCGTCCGCCCGTCGTTCGGGTGTGTTGACGCCTATGTCGTGAGCCTTCTCTCGCATGGCGCAAATAGCTGCAATAGGGGCTAAATCGGAAATTCGCCATAGGGGCGGCGCCCATGCGACGTGTAAGTTCCGGGGCCGAGAGCCACGGAAGGGACCAAACCGGTGAACAAGAAGCTCACGGCCGCACTGTCCGGCGGTGCGGTACTGGTGCTGGCGCTGTCGGCATGCAGCAGCGGTAGTAGTAGCAAGGACGACAAGCTGGACCCCTGGGCGAAGCAGGTCTGTGACGCGGTGCACCCGCAGGTCCAGAAGATCGCGGCCGCCAACACCGCGATCCAGAAGGAGACCACGGACCAGAGCGCACCGGCGGACGTGCAGAAGGCCGACTCCAAGGGCTTCCAGGACATCTCCGACGCCTACAAGGCGATGGCGGCCGCCATCGAGAAGGCCGGCCCGCCGGACGTGGACAGCGGCAAGACCAAGCAGGAGAACGCGGTCAAGGAGCTCAACGCCCTCTCCGCCTCCTACGCCGATCTGGGGAAGCAGTCCGACGCGCTGAACACGAAGGACCAGGCGAAGTTCGCGGACGGCCTCGACGGCGTCGCCAAGCAGCTTGAGAAGCTCAGCAAGACCGGGACCGACGCCCTGAAGGAGCTCGAAGCGGGCGACGTCGGCAAGGCGATGGCCAAGCAGGTGAGCTGCAAGTCCGCCTCCGCGTCAGCCTCGCCGGCGACCACCCAGGGCTGACCCCCCCCGAGGAGCGCCCGGAGAGCGACCGCAGAGCGGGATTCGGTCCGGCACCCGGAAAGAGCCCGGTACGCGCGCGTACCGGGCCCGTGGCGCGTGCCTCACGGCTCCCGGCACAAGCCCACGGCTCTCGGCGACGCATGGCCCACGGCTCCCTGCGCAAGCGCCCCACGGCTCCCTGCACAAGCGCCCCACGGCTCCCTGCACAAGCGCCCCACGGCTCCCTGCACAAGCGCCCCACGGCTCCTCTGCAAAGCGCCCCACGGCTCCCCTGCAGAGTCCCCAGGACTCCCCCTGCAAAGCCCCCAGGGCTCCTCGTGCGGGCTTGTCCACATTCGCACGGGCTCTGTCCACAGATGTACGTCGCTTTCGGCGGGAACGGACACAATGGGGGACGTGAGTCACACCAGCCTGTCACCGTTGCCCTCGTCCGACCGCGCCGACGTCGCCGCCAGGCTGCGGGACGCCCTGCTCGGCGCCTCCTTCACCGCCGACGGCCTGCTCGACCTGCTCGGCGCCCCCGCATACGCGGCGCTGGCGCGCAGCGAGACCGTGCCCGCGCTCCGGGCGACCCGCGGGGACGCACCGCTGGAGACGCTCGTACGGCTGCTCCTGCTCCAGCAGCCCGTGCCGCACGCGCGCGTGGCGGACGTGCTGCCGGTGCAGGACTGCCTGGAGAGCGGCTGGCTGACCCGGGCGGGCGCGGACGAGGTGGCCGCGACCGTGGACATCCGGCCGTACGGAGGGCCCGGCGGCGAGGACTGGTTCATCGTGTCCGACCTGGGGTGCGCCGTCGGCGGCGCGGGCGGCATCGGCAGCCGGGAGGAGGGCGTCGTCCTGGGTGTGGGCGGCGCGTCCACGACCCTGGCCGGCATCACCGTCCGTACACCCGTCTCCTCCGCGCTCGACCTCGGCACCGGCTCCGGGATCCAGGCCCTGCACGCCGCGCAGCACGCCACGCGGGTGACCGCGACCGACCTCAACCCGCGCGCCCTGCACATCACCGCGCTCACCCTCGCGCTCTCCGGTGCCCCGGCGGCCGATCTGCGCGAGGGCTCCCTCTTCGAACCGATCGCGGACGACGAGACGTACGACCTGATCGTCTCGAACCCGCCCTTCGTGATCTCGCCCGGCGCCCGGCTCACCTACCGCGACGGCGGGATGGGCGGGGACGATCTGTGCCGCACGCTCGTTCAGCAGGCGGGGGACCGGCTCAGCGACGGGGGGTACGCGCAGTTCCTGGCCAACTGGCAGCACGTGGAGGGCGAGGAGTGGCAGGACCGGCTGCGCTCCTGGGTGCCGCGCGGCTGTGACGCCTGGATCGTGCAGCGCGAGGTGCAGGACGTCACGCAGTACGCGGAGTTGTGGCTGCGCGACGCGGGCGACCACCGCGACGACCCCGCCGAGTACCAGGCGCGGTACGACGCCTGGCTGGACGAGTTCGAGGCCCGCAAGGTCAAGGCCGTGGGCTTCGGATGGATCACGCTGCGCAGAACGGCGGCCGCCGAGCCCTCGATCACGGTCGAGGAGTGGCCGCACTCCATCGAGCAGCCGCTCGGCGAGACCGTGCGCGCGCACTTCGACCGCGTCGACTACCTGCGGGCGAGCGACGACGCTGCCCTGCTCGACGGGCACTTCAGGCTCGTGGCCGAAGTCGTCCAGGAGCAGGTCGGGCTGCCCGGCGCCGAGGACCCGGAGCACGTGGTGCTGCGCCAGCACCGCGGGATGCGCCGGGCCACCAAGGTGGACACGGTCGGCGCGGGCTTCGCGGGCGTGTGCGACGGCACGCTGAGCGCCGGGCGGATCCTGGACGCCATCGCCCAATTGGTCGGCGAGGACCCGGTGTTGCTGCGTGACCGGACGCCCGCGCAGATCCGGCTGCTGGTGGAACAGGGGTTCCTCGAGCCCGCGGAGTGAAGGGCTGAGTCGCATGTGCCTGTTCTGACGGGATTGCGCAATATTGATCAGGATTGGTCGGTAAAAGGGCTCCTGTCAGTGGTGCGTGCGAAGCTACCTTCAAGAGACAAGTTCCATGCGTCCTCGGGGGGAGGCGCGCTGTCTCGGGGGAGGCGCCATGGCGGGGGAGACGCCGGATCAGGGCGAGGGCAGGATCATCGGCGGCCGGTACCGGCTGCTGCGGACGCTCGGCGCGGGCGGCATGGGGAGGGTGTGGCTCGCGTACGACGCGGAGTTGGCCTGCGAGGTCTCCATGAAGGAGATCGCGTTGCCCGACGTGCCGATGGACACGGCGGAGCATGGGCAGCGCGTCGCCCGTGCGCGCAGCGAGGCCCGGCACGCGGCGCGGCTGCGCGGGCATCCCCATGTGGTCACCGTGCACGACGTGGTGGTGCACGAGGGACTGCCGTGGATCGTCATGGAGTACGTGCCGGACGCGGTCGATCTGCAGGCGGTCGTAAGGCAGTCGGGGCCGCTGTCGCCCGCTCGGGCCGCCCGGATCGGGCTGGCCGTCCTCGACGCGCTCTCCGCCGGACACCGGATCGGGATCCTCCACAGGGATGTGAAACCGGCCAACATCCTTCTGGCGCCCGACTCTTCGGGCGATCCCTACGCGCGCGTACTGCTCACCGACTACGGGATCGCACTCCAGCCCGAGTCCCGCGAGCCCCGGCTCACCGCCACCGCCGGCATCCTCGGCACGCCCGGCTATCTCGCCCCCGAGCGCGCCCGCGGCGAGCCGCCCACCCCGGCCGCGGACCTCTTCTCCCTCGGCGCCACGTTGTACGCCGCCGTCGAGGGCCGTGGCCCCTTCGACCGGCCGGGTCAGTACGCGACTCTGACGGCCCTGCTCGGCGAGGAACCCACCCCGCCCGTCCGAGCGGGTGAACTGACCTCCGTGCTGCACGGACTACTCGTCAAGGACCCACTGCGGCGGTCGTCGCCGGAGGCGGTCGCACGCGGGCTTGAGCGGGTGGTGCAGACGGCGGCGGGCGGGGTGTTCGGGCCACCGCCGGGGTATCCCGCGGGGCTACCGCCGGGGTACGTCGCGGGACCGTCACCCGGGTACGCCGCCGGACCGTCACCCGGGTACGCCGCAGGGGCGCCGCCCGGGTTCGTCGCCGGGGCGCCGCCCGGGCATGCCACGGGCTCGCCTCCTGGCACACCGCAGACTTCAGGCCTCCCGCAGGCCCCCGGCGTCCCGCAGACCTCAGGCGCACCCCCGACCCCGAACACCCCGTACACCCCCTACAACCCGCAGAACCCCAACACCCCGCACACTCCACCGGGCGGCCCGGCCGCCCCCGGTGGCCCGCTCGGACCGGCCTCCGGGACCCCGCCTGCGTACGGCCCTTGGCGCCCGTCCACCCCCAGTGGCGCGTACGAGTGGAACCCGTACGCCGGGACCGGTGCGCCCACCCGGTCCACGGCCGGTCCGCCCCTGCCGCCGGCGCGCCGCAGGAGGCCCCTCATCCCCGTCGTCGCCCTCGTCGTGGGCGTCCTCCTGGTGGTCGTCGGCGGCACCTGGGCCGCCGTCTCACTCACCGGCGACGACGGCGGCACGCAGGACGCGACCGCGAAGAAGCGCCCCACAGGGAACCCGTCGTCGGGACCGACGGGACCGGTGTATCCGTACGGCGAACAGGTGGGCCTCACCAAGCCGTTGCAGGCCGGCGACTGCGTGAAGGCGGTCTGGTCGGGACCCGCCTTCAAGTCGGCGCTCAACCTGGGCGTCGTGAACTGCGCCAAGGACTGGCCGGACGGCCAGGTCGTGGCCGTCGACACGGCCGACGACTACGCCGACGCCCTCGCCCATGGCGCGCAGCGCTGCACCAGCCAGAGCGCGGCGACGGCCGACGCCCTGCCCGACGCGGGTGTCTACGCCGTCGCGCCGACGAAGGACGGGTTCGGCGCGGCCAAGGGCGGTACGGCATGTCTCGTGCTCGGACGCCATGTCGCGATAGGCGGCGAAGTGGGGCGGTTCCGGGACGCGGGGGTGACTCTGTGGCCCACTCAGATGGGCACCGGGGACTGCTGGAGTTACGCGGAGAAGGGCAAGAGCTTCGATGCTCACCTGGCGGACTGTGGTGAGCCGCACACCGACCAGGTGATCGGCACCGCGCAGGCCGCGGCGGGCATGGACTACAAGAAGGCCCTCGCCCAGGGAGGCAAGCTCTGTACCAACAAGTTCGCGTCGAGTTGGGCGTCCGACACGGAGCACACCGTCTCCGGTTGGCTGGCCAGTGAGGAAGAGTGGAATCAAGGATTCAACAAAGTCCTGTGCACCGTGAGACGGGTCGACGGAACGCGGACGAGCGAGCGGATACCCGATCCCGCCACGGTCTGAGCGGTCCATGGAGCGCCGTCTTCCCGGCGTTCACCGCAGGTTCGCACGTCGGCTTCCGGGGAGTGGCAACCTCCCCACCCTGGGGCTCCGGGGTGGAAGGACATATCAATGGAAAGCGGACCGGCGATCTTCGTGGGGACGGTGTTCGCCCTGTTCGGAGGCGGACTGCTGGTCTGGACCGCGGTGCGGGTGCGACAGGGTGAGCCCGTCGCCGTCGGTGTGAACCGCGTCGCATCGGCGACGCTCGCCGGCGTCGCCGGAGCCGGCGCCCTGGCGCTCGGGATGTGGTGTTTTACGCGCGCGTGAGAGGCGGCTCCGCAGTAACTGAGAGGTCACGCTCCGGATAGGCCCGAAAGGGCTGCTGGACACTCCGGGCGGCAGGAATGGCGGTAGTCGGGTTACCGTTCGAGTGGCCGTTGCGGGCTTTCCCCGTTTGACACGGGGGCGGGATGTACCGTCACACTCCGCAGCGTCAGCATGACCCGACCCCCGGGACCAAGGCCTGGGGAGACCCCCTGCGTCGACCGGAGAGAAGAGCGAAGTTGTCCCCGACCAGCGACACCGCACACGGCGGCCGCCGACTCGTCATCGTCGAGTCGCCTGCCAAGGCGAAGACGATCAAGGGCTATCTCGGCCCCGGCTATGTCGTCGAAGCGAGCGTCGGGCACATCCGCGACCTCCCCAACGGCGCCGCGGAGGTGCCGGAGGAGTACACCGGCGAGGTGCGCCGCCTCGGCGTGGACGTCGAGCACGACTTCCAGCCCATCTATGTGGTCAACGCCGACAAGAAGGCCCAGGTCAAGAAGCTCAAGGACCTGCTGCGCGACTCCGACGAGCTCTACCTCGCCACCGATGAGGACCGCGAGGGCGAGGCCATCGCGTGGCACCTCCAGGAAGTGCTCAAGCCCAAGGTCCCGGTCAAGCGGATGGTCTTCCACGAGATCACCAAGGCCGCGATCCAGGCCGCCGTCGCCAACCCGCGCGAGCTCAACCAGAAGCTGGTCGACGCCCAGGAGACCCGCCGCATCCTCGACCGCCTCTACGGCTACGAGGTCTCGCCGGTTCTGTGGAAGAAGGTCATGCCGCGGCTGTCGGCCGGCCGCGTGCAGTCCGTGGCGACCCGGCTCGTCGTCGAGCGGGAGCGCGAGCGCATCGCCTTCCGCTCCGCCGAGTACTGGGACCTGACCGGCACCTTCGGCACCGGCCGCGCCGGTGACGCCAGCGACCCGTCCAACCTGGTCGCCCGTCTGACCGCGGTCGACGGAAAGCGCATCGCCCAGGGTCGCGACTTCGACTCGCTGGGGCAGATCAAGGGCGCGAACACGCTCCACCTGGACGAGACGAACGCCCGTGCGCTCGCCGCCGCCCTCCAGGACACGAACTTCGCGGTCCGCTCGGTCGAGTCCAAGCCGTACCGCCGCTCGCCGTACGCGCCGTTCCGCACGACGACCCTCCAGCAGGAGGCTTCGCGCAAGCTCGGCTTCGGCGCGAAGGCCACCATGCAGGTGGCCCAGAAGCTGTACGAGAACGGCTTCATCACGTACATGCGTACGGACTCCACGACCCTTTCGGAAACGGCGATCTCCGCCGCCCGAGCCCAGGTCACGCAGCTCTACGGCGCCGACTACCTGCCGGCCCAGCCGCGGACGTACGCCGGGAAGGTCAAGAACGCGCAGGAGGCGCACGAGGCGATCCGTCCCTCGGGTGATCGTTTCCGCACCCCGGCCGAGACGGGCCTGAGCGGCGACCAGTTCAAGCTGTACGAGCTGATCTGGAAGCGGACCGTCGCCTCCCAGATGAAGGACGCGGTCGGTAACTCCGTCACCGTGAAGATCGCGGGCACGGCCTCCGACGGCCGCGACGCCGAGTTCAGCGCGTCCGGCAAGACGATCACGTTCCACGGCTTCCTGAAGGCGTACGTCGAGGGCGCGGACGACCCGAACGCCGAGCTCGACGACCGTGAGCGCCGTCTTCCGCAGGTCAACGAGGGCGACCCGCTGTCCGCCGAGGAGATCACGGTCGACGGGCACGCCACCAAGCCCCCGGCCCGCTACACCGAGGCGTCGCTGGTCAAGGAGCTCGAAGAGCGCGAGATCGGCCGCCCGTCGACGTACGCGTCGATCATCGGCACGATCCTCGACCGCGGATACGTGTTCAAGAAGGGCACGGCACTCGTGCCGTCCTTCCTGTCCTTCGCCGTGGTCAACCTCCTGGAGAAGCACTTCGGGCGGCTCGTCGACTACGACTTCACGGCCAAGATGGAGGACGACCTCGACCGCATCGCGCGGGGCGAGGCGCAGGCCGTGCCGTGGCTCAAGCGGTTCTACTTCGGTGAGGGCGACGCCGCGGGCGCCGCCGAGGCCGGCAACGGCGACGGGGACCACCTGGGCGGCCTCAAGGAGCTCGTCACCGACCTGGGCGCCATCGACGCCCGCGAGGTGTCGTCCTTCCCGGTCGGCGACGGCATCATGCTGCGTGTGGGCCGCTACGGTCCGTACATCGAGCGCGGTGAGAAGGACTCCGAGCACCACCAGCGCGCGGACGTGCCCGAGGACCTGGCCCCGGACGAGCTGAGCATCGAGCTCGCCGAGGAGCTGCTCGCCAAGCCGAGCGGCGACTTCGAGCTCGGTACGGACCCGGAGTCGGGCCACCAGATCATCGCCAGGGACGGCCGCTACGGCCCGTACGTCACCGAGGTGCTCCCCGAGGGCACCCCGAAGACCGGCAAGAACGCCGTCAAGCCGCGTACCGCCTCCCTCTTCAAGTCGATGTCGCTCGACACGGTGACGCTCGACGACGCCCTCAAACTGATGTCCCTGCCGCGCGTCGTCGGCAAGGACGCCGAGGGGGTGGAGATCACCGCGCAGAACGGGCGCTACGGGCCGTACCTGAAGAAGGGCACGGACTCGCGCTCCCTGCAGTCCGAGGACCAGCTCTTCACCATCACCCTCGAAGAGGCGCTGGAGATCTACTCCCAGCCCAAGCAGCGCGGGCGTGCGGCCGCCAAGCCGCCGCTCAAGGAGCTGGGCGAGGACCCGATCAGCGGGAAGCCCGTCGTGGTCAAGGACGGCCGTTTCGGGCCGTACGTGACCGACGGCGAGACCAACGCGACCCTGCGCTCCGCCGACAGCGTCGAAGAGATCACTCCGGAGCGCGGCTACGAGCTGCTGGCGGAGAAGCGCGCCAAGGCTCCCGCCAAGAAGACCGCGAAGAAGGCGGCCGCCAAGAAGGCTCCGGCCAAGAAGGCCCCTGCCAAGAAGACAGCCGCAAAGAAGACGACGACTTCGAAGACGGCTGCCAAGAAGGCTCCGGCCAAGAAGGCCGTTGCCAAGAAGACGGCGGCTTCGGAGAACTGAGGTCCGGGCTCGAGGCCCCGTCAGGTCTCGCGCCCGCCGTCAGGTCTCGCGGTCTCTCTCGGGCCGCGGCCTCTGTCAGACAGATTCAGATGTGGACGCCTCTACACCTTTCGGTGTGGGGGCGTCCACATGTTCGGGCACCCGTACGGGCAGTCAGTGGGGCCGGATAGGCTTGCAGAATGACGCGAGCCGAGCAGCCAACGGCCCACACTCCGGCCCCCGACGACGCCCTGGTCGCGGATTCCCGCGAGCGCGCCGTCCGCGCGCTGCTGCGCCGACCTCAGCTGAAACGGTTGTGGAGCGCCCACCTGGTGGGCGGTGTCGGTGACGCCCTGGCCCTGCTCGTGCTGGTCATCCTCGTCCTTCAGGCGGCGATCGCGGAGGGTTCCTTCGGCGGTGGCTACCGCGGGGTCGCCCTCGCCGTGGCGGCCGTCTTCGGGGCACGCGTCCTGGCCACGCTGCTCTTCGGAGCCGTACTCCTCGGGCCGCTCACCTCGCTGACGTCCCAGGAGGGGCCGCTCGATCGGCGCTGGACCATGGTCGGAGCCGACGGACTGCGCGCCGTGCTCATGCTCATCGCTCCCCTGTGGATCGACTGGACCCCGGACAACGCACTCGCCGCACTCCTCGTCCTCGCCTTCGTGACCGGCGTCGCCGAGCGCTTCTGGACGGTGTGCCGGGAGAGCGCGGCGCCCGCGCTGCTGCCCGCGCCGCCGCTGGAGGGCGCCACCGTACGTCCGCTGCCGGACCACCTGGACGCCCTGCGGCGCCTGTCACTGCGTACGGCCTTCGCGGCGGTGCCGATCGCGGCCGCCACGCTCGTGGTGGTGTCACTCGTCAGCAATCTGCTGGGTGCCGGGATCGCCTGGTTCGACCAGCACCAGGGGGCGCTCGCCTCGTACGTCGCCGCCGGACTGTTCGCCGCCTCGCTCTCCGTGCTCACGTCCCTCGAACTGCCCGACACCCGCACCCCGCGTGCGCGCTCGCCCCTGGAGGGCCTGCGCCGCCCCAGGACGGGCACAGGCGTCGACAACGGCCGTACCGGCGCGATCCCGCTCCTGGTGCTCGCCTGCGCGGCCGTCGCCGCGGCGATCGCGGCCGCTGTCGCCGTCTCCGTGCTGCAGGCCAAGGACATGGGCGGCGGACCGGTCACGTACGGCCTGCTGGTGCTGGCGCTGACCGGGGGTGTCGTCATCGGCATCCGGACGGCCCCCTCCGTGCTGCCGCCGCTGTCGCGGCGCAGGCTGCTCTCGCTGGCGATCGCCTTCACCGGGATCGCGCTGCTGGCCGCCGGTCTGGTCCCGGACGTCACCACGGTGCTGCTGATCGCCGGCCTCGCGGGCATCGGCGCGGGCGTCGCCGCGAACACCGGGCACGCGCTGCTCGACCAGGAGACCGAGGAGTACCGGCGGGCGCGTACGACGGAACACCTGCACGCGGTCGTACGGGTCTCCGTGGCGCTCGGCGCCCTGCTGGCGCCCGTGGTGGCCGCGGCGATCGGCCCGCACCGACTCGAGAACGGCAAGTTCGTGTTCGCGCACGGAGGCGCCGCCTTCACACTGATGCTGGTGGGCGCCCTGCTGCTGCCGGTCGCCGCCCTGGTGCTCGCCAAGGTCGACGACCGCTCCGGAGTGCCGCTGCGGCACGACCTGCTGGACGCGCTGCGCGGCGGCGACGACCCGGTGCAGAAATCCACCGCGAACGGGTTCTTCATCGCCCTGGAGGGCGGCGACGGGGCCGGGAAGTCGACGCAGGCGGAAGCGCTCGCGGAGTGGATCCGCGCCAAGGGTCACGAGGTCGTGGTGACCCGCGAGCCGGGCGCGACGCCGGTCGGCAAGCGGCTGCGGTCGATCCTGCTGGACGTGTCGTCGGCGGGCCTGTCGCACCGCGCGGAGGCGCTGCTGTACGCCGCCGACCGCGCCGAGCACGTGGACACGGTGGTGCGGCCCGCGCTGGAGCGGGGTGCCGTCGTCATCTCCGACCGCTACATCGACTCGTCGGTGGCCTACCAGGGGGCCGGCCGGGACCTGTCCCCGACCGAGATCGCCCGCATCAACCGATGGGCGACCAATGGACTGGTGCCGCATCTGACGGTGCTGCTCGACGTCTCTCCGGAGGCGGCTCGTGAACGCTTCACGGAGGCGCCCGACCGGCTGGAGTCGGAGCCGGTCGAGTTCCACACGCGCGTGCGGTCCGGTTTCCTGACGCTGGCCGCCGCCGACCCGGGCCGGTACCTGGTCGTCGACGCCGCCCAGGAGCCCGAGGCGGTCACCACCGTCCTCCGGCACCGGCTCGACGTGATGCTGCCCCTCTCCGAGGCCGAGGTGAAGGCTCAGGAGGAGGCACGCAAGGCGGCCGAGGAGGAGGCCCGGCGCAAGGCCGAGGAAGAGGCCGCCCGCAAGGCCGAGGAGGAGCGACTGGAGCGCGAGCGCCAGGAACAGCTCGCCCGGCTGCGTGCGGAGGAAGAGGAGCGCAAGCAGCGTGAGCTGGAGGAGGCGCAGCGGCGCGAGGCGGAGCGCCAGGCGGAGGAGGCCCGACAGCGCGCCGAGGAGGCCCGCCGCCGGGCCGAGGAGGAGCGGGCGCGGCTGCTGGCCCAGGAGCAGGCCCAGGCCGCCGAGCAGGACCGGCTGCGCAGGCTGGCCGAGGAGCAGGCACGGCTGCGGGCCGAGGCCGAGGAGCGCCGTCTGGAGAAGCAGCGTAAGGCCGAGGAGGCGTTGCTGCGGGCGGAGGAGGCGCGACGGGCCGCGACGGAGACGGCGGCAGCGGCGGCGGCCGCAGCCACGGCGGCTTCGACGTCTGCTTCCGCTTCCACTTCCGCTTCTGCTTCGACCGCGGCTTCCGCTTCATCGGCTCCGTCGGCTCCTGCTTCCGGTCCGGCGCCTGCGGGTTCTGCTGAGCCGGCGGCCACGGGTCCCGTGGCCGACAACGAGACGACGGTGCCCACGCCTGTCGTGACGCCCCCGAGCACCTCGGGTGGCTCGGCGGACGAGACGACGGTGCTGCGGCCCGTGCGCTCCGGAGAGAGCCGCCAGGGTTCCCGCTCCGACTCGGAGGAGACGGCCAAGCTGCCGAAGCCGCCCGTGCCCGAGGAAGCGGCCGAGAAGACGGCCGTGCTCCCGCCGGTGGTGCCGGGGGCCGCGGACGAGACCGCCGTGCTGCCGCCGGTGGCACCGGGCGCGGCCGACGAGACGGCGGTGCTTCCTCCGGTACGCGACGGGGGCGCGGGTGCCGCTCCGGATGCCGGTGCGGGTGATCCCGCGAACCGGGTGCCTCCGGGCTTCTTCCGGGACGAGCGGGCCGAGCCCCGGCCCGAGAGGGCCGGTGACCGTACGCGCGAGCTGCCCCAGGTCAATGCCGAGGGCGCACCGCGTCGCCGCCCCCGTTCCGACTGGGCGGAGGAGACCCCGCTCGACGATCTGCCGACCCTGGCGGACGAACTGCTGGGCCCGCGTGACGACGACGAGCAGGACGACGGGCGCGAGGGACGGGGCGGTCGCCGCCGTCGCTGAGGTCCGGGGGCCCGTTGTCAGTGGCGACCCGCACAATGGACGCGGCAAGGCAAAGTGCGACGAAAGGGCGGTGCCCCGTGCCGGTATGGGACGACCTGGTGGGCCAGGACAAGGTGAGCGAGCAGCTCGCCGCCGCCGCTCGTGACGCCGACGCCCTCGTCTCGGCGGTCGCCGCGGACACCCCGCTCCCCGAGGCGTCCAAGATGACGCACGCCTGGCTGTTCACCGGCCCGCCCGGCTCCGGGCGTTCCACCGCGGCGCGGGCCTTCGCGGCGGCGCTCCAGTGCGTGAGCCCCGACCGCGCGCTGGGCGGAGTCCCCGGCTGCGGTTTCTGTGACGGTTGCCACACCAGCCTGATCGGGACGCACGCCGATGTGCAGATCATCCGCACCGACCTCCTCTCCATCGGTGTGAAGGAGACCCGCGATCTGGTCCGCCGCGCCCAGCTGTCCCCGGCGACCGGCCGCTGGCAGGTCATCGTCCTGGAGGACGCGGACCGCCTCACGGAGGGCGCGGGCAACGTCATTCTGAAGGCCGTCGAGGAACCGGCCCCGCGTACGGTCTGGCTGCTCTGCGCGCCCTCCATCGAGGACGTGCTGCCCACCATTCGCTCCCGCTGCCGCCTGCTCACCCTGCGCACCCCGCCGGTGGACGCGGTCGCCGACATCCTCGTCCGCCGTGACGGCATCGAGCCCGCTGTCGCGGCGGCCGCCGCCCGCGCGACACAGGGGCACATCGGGCGCGCCCGCCGTCTCGCCACGGACCAGCGTGCCCGTGAGCGCCGGGCCGCCGTCCTCAAGCTCCCGCTGCGGGTCGACGACATCGGCGGCTGTCTCAGGGCGGCCCAGGAGCTGATCGACACGGCCTCGGAGGACGCGAAGCAGCTCGCCGAGGAAGTCGACGTCAAGGAGACCGAAGACCTGAAGGCGGCCCTCGGCGCGTCGCAGGGCGGCCGTATGCCGCGTGGCACCGCGGGCGTCATGAAGGAGCTGGAGGACCGGCAGAAGCGCCGGAGAACGCGTACGCAGCGCGACAGCCTGGACCTGGCCCTCATCGACCTCACCGGCTTCTACCGCGACGTCCTCGCCCTCCAGCTCGGCTCCCGGGTGGCCCTCGCCAACACGGAGGCCGAGGATGTACTCGAGCGCCTCGCCCGCGGCAGCTCGCCGGAGGCGACCCTCCGCCGGATCGACGCGATCGCCGCGTGCCGTGAGGCGCTGGACCGCAATGTGGCCCCGCTGCTGGCGGTGGAGGCGATGACGATGGCGCTGCGGGCGGGCTGAGCCGAGAGGCTCGAGGCATGGTCGAGCCGAGGCCCCGGAGCCAACAGCGACCGGAGAGCGGCCGACGGTGACCGCGACCGGCCGGCAGCCGGGGCCCGGGGCCGTGCCGAGGAGCCGGAGTGAGGAGCTGAGGCGAGGTGTGGGGAGCAGGAGTTGAGTCGCCGTGTTGACGACATCACTCGTACGAGGCACATGGACGACTGTTGGTGATCACGGCGTCGCGCAGGGTTACGCTCGCGAGATGTACTCCAGGTACTTCAGGCGCACCCCTCGGCCGCCCCGGTCCCGTCGGCCGAACCGACCCCGCGGTGCGATCCGCGCGATGCGCACCGTCCGTGCGGGCGGCGTGCTGCTCGCCGCCACCACGCTGCTCGTCTCCGCCTGCTCCACGGGGAGTTCGACCAGGACGGCCACGACGTCGGCGGACGCGGTGCTGGCGGCGCTGCCCCGCGCCACACCCTCCACGCTGTCGTCGTACTACGACCAGAAGCTGACCTGGCGCAGCTGCGGCGCCTCCGGCTTCGAGTGCGCCACGATGAAGGCGCCGCTCGACTACGCGAAACCGGCCTCGGGCGACGTCAAACTGGCCGTGGCCCGCAAGAAGGCCACCGGCCCCGGCAAGCGCATCGGCTCGCTGCTGGTCAACCCGGGCGGACCGGGCGGCTCGGCGGTGGGCTACCTGCAGTCGTACGCGGGGATCGGCTACCCCGCGGAGGTCCGCGCCCGCTACGACATGGTCGCGGTCGACCCGCGCGGGGTGGCTCGCAGCGAGCCCGTCGAGTGCCTCACCGGCCCCCAGATGGACACGTACACGGAGACGGACGTCACCCCCGACGACAAGAAGGAAACGGGTGAACTGGTCGACGCGTACAAGAAGTTCGCCGAGGGCTGCGGCCGGCACTCGCCGAACCTGCTGCGGCACGTCTCCACGGTCGAGGCGGCCCGGGACATGGACATCCTGCGCGCGGTCCTGGGCGACCAGAAGCTGAACTACGTGGGGGCGTCGTACGGGACGCTCCTCGGGGCGACGTACGCGGGCCTGTTCCCGGACCGGGTGGGCCGCATGGTCCTGGACGGCGCGATGGACCCGTCCCTGTCCGCACGCAAGCTCAACCGGGACCAGACGGCGGGCTTCGAGACGGCGTTCCAGTCCTTCGCGAAGGACTGCGTGCGCCAGAGCGACTGCCCGCTGGGCGGCCCGGGCACGAGCCCGGACCAGGTCGGCAAGAACCTCAGCGCCTTCTTCAAGCAGCTCGACGCGAAGCCGATCCCGACAGGCGACGCGGGCGGCCGCAAGCTCGGCGAGGCGCTCGCGACCACGGGTGTGATCGCGGCGATGTACGACCAGGCGGCGTGGCCGCAGCTGCGCCAGGCGCTCACCGCGGCGATGAAGGACAAGGACGGCGCGGGCCTGCTCGCCCTCTCCGACAGCTATTACGAGCGCGACGCCGACGGCAAGTACGCGAACCTCATGTTCGCCAACGCGGCTGTGAACTGCCTCGACCTCCCGGCCGCCTTCTCCACGCCCGAGCAGGTGGAGAAGGACCTCCCCGCCTTCGAGAAGGCGTCCCCCGTCTTCGGTGACGGTCTGGCCTGGGCCTCTCTGAACTGCGCGTACTGGCCCGTGCGGCCCACCGGCGAGCCGCACCGCATCGAGGCGAAGGGCGCGGGCCCGATCCTCGTGGTCGGCACCACCCGGGACCCGGCCACCCCCTACGCCTGGGCCGAGTCCCTCGCCTCCCAGCTCTCCTCCGGTGTCCTCCTCACCTACGTCGGCGACGGACACACCGCGTACGGCCGCGGGAGCGTCTGCATCGACTCCACGATCGACCGCTACCTCCTCCAGGGCACCCCTCCCGCAAAGGGAAAGCGCTGCGCATAGCCCTCCCACACGCCCCGGAACCGGTCCTCCCGGGGCGTGTACGGAGCACCCCCGGGAACTGTGTAGACTTACCGACGTTGCTGATCGCACCATAGTGTGGACAGCGCGCCGCCTTAGCTCAGATGGCCAGAGCAACGCACTCGTAATGCGTAGGTCTCGGGTTCGAATCCCGAAGGCGGCTCTGTAGAAGCCCCAGGATTCTCACTCGCCGTGAACTGGGGCTTTTGCTTTTCCTTGATCGACTCACGGTCTACACCACTGCCCTGACAGGCCCCAACTATGGCCGGATGGGAACGGAGCCGCAGCCGGACCGTTCCCGGGGCGCTACGCCGCCGCCGGTTCGCCTTCGTCGTCGTCCTCTTCCGCCTCCTGCTCGGCTGAGTCCGGACGGTCCTTCGCTTCCTCGTCTGCGAGCCGGCGCCGTGTCGCCCGTCATGCAACCGGACCGGCGGCAGGCCAGACTGTCCCACCAGACGGTCCCAGCGGTCGGAGAAGACCTGCGGGTGGTACTGCTCGCCGTTCTGTACGGGCTGGTCCCGCAGATCAGCCCGAGCAGCCTCTGTTTCCAGGTCAGGATGCTGCTGACGGACGGCCGTTGGGAACGTGATGGGAACGGAAGAACCGGTAAGCCCCGTGAATGATTCCACGAGCCCCCGCCAACGTCACCGGGTCTGACCTGCTGGAACGGTGAAATGAAGGATGATCGGGGAAGCCCGGGGGTGCGGTCTGGCGAGCTCTTCGTCCACACGGATCGGTCCGCCGCCAGGCAGCTCAGACGGCCACGGTCAGTCCGAGTTTCCGTAGCGCCGATCTCGCGGCGTTGTGCCCGCACATGCCGTGTACGCCCGCCCCCGGCGGCGTCGCCGCCGAGCAGAGATAGACGCCGGGGATTCCCGTGGCGTATGGATCAGGTGCCAGGCGCGGGCGAAACGCGAGAGAGGCGAGGGAGTTGGCGCCGTTGAGGATGTCCCCGCCGACGTAGTTGGGGTTGTACGCCTCGAGCGCGGCCGGGGAGCGGGCGGTCAGGCCGATGACGCGGTCGCGCAGTCCGGGGGCGTACTGCTCGATGCGCTCCAGGACGGTGGCCGTCGCGTCCCCGTCGTAGCCGTGCGGGACGTGTGCGTACGCCCAGACGGGGTGGACGTCGCCGGCCGAGCGCCCGGGGTCGGCGAGGTACTGCTGGGCGACCAGTACGAAGGGATTCCGGGGCATCCGACCGAGGGAGACCGCCTGTTCGGCCTCCGCGATCTCCTCCGCGGTTCCGCCGAGGTGAACGGTGCCCGCCGTGCGGCACACCTCGGCACGCCAGGGAACGCCTCCCTCCACCGCCAGGTCGACCTTGTACGCGGCGGGCCCGTGCCGGTAGCGGGTGTACGCGCGCCGGACGCGGGCGGGAAGACGCGGACCGCACACCCTCGCCGCCTCGCGGGGAGCCAGGTCGAGCAGGACCGTGCGGGCGGGGGGAAGGTCCCGCAGGGAACGCACGGGGGTGCCCGTTTCGATGGTGCCGCCGAGTTCGACGAGACGAGCGGCGAGCGCATCGGCGATGGCCCCCGAACCCCCGCGGGCGACGGGCCAGCCATGGCGGTGCGCGGCGGCGGTGAGCATGAGTCCGATGGCGGAGCTGCCCGGGCCGGTGAGTGGGCTCAGCGCATGGGCGGCGACCCCCGCGAACAGGGCCCGGGCCGATTGCCCGCGCCATCGGCGCAGGGTCCACTGCGCCGGTTGGGCCGCCAGCAGCCCGAACGCTCCCGTGCGGACGGGGTGGCGGGGCAGCGCCGCCAAGGGGCGCATGAGGTCTTCGCTCAGGGCGTCGTAGTGCGCGGTCAGGGGCGCGAACAGCCGACGCCAAGCCGGGCCGTCGGCGCCGAGGCCGCGTACGGTCGCGTCCAGGTCGCGCTGGAGTACGGCCGCCCGACCGCCATCGAGGGGGTGGGCGAGGTCGGTCTCGGCGTACTCCCAGCGCAGTCCGTGGCGGTCCAGGCCGAGGGTGCGCAGGTAGGGCGATGCGACGGCCATGGGATGCACCGCTGCGCAGTGGTCGTGGAGCAGGCCGGGCACGGTGACCTCGCCGCTGCGGGTGCCGCCGCCGATGGTGGCCGCGGCCTCCAGGACGGTCACGGAGAGGCCCGCCTGGGCGAGCGTGACGGCGCCGGCGAGGCCGTTGGGCCCCGCTCCCACGACGAAGGCGTCGACGGTCACTTCAGCGTGCCCTTGGTGTGCTGGAACCAGCGCAGGTAGCCGGTGTCGGGGGAGCCGAGACCGGTGGCGTCGTCGTAGCCGCGGCGGGCCTGGAGTCCAAAGTCGTGGCCGAGGGTGTAGAGGAGATAGCGCTGTGCGCCCGTGGACGTGTCGACGGCGGGGCCCTCGTCGCGTACCACGGTGAGAGGTTGCGCGCCGGCGTTCGCGGGCCGGTCGGTGACGTCGTGGAAGACGTGGGCGCGGGTCCGGGCAAGGGCGTACAGGAGCGGGTTGGCGAAGCCGAGCCGGTGTCCGGAGGCTTGTTGCGCGTCGGCCTGCACGGCGGCGAAGGCGGGCGCGGCCGCGGACGTGCCGCCGAATCCGACGAGGTGGTAGGCCCCGGCGTCCGTGAGTCCGACGAGGACGGGCAGTGCCCCGTCGCCTTCGAGCGCCACGTCGGGCGTCGTGCGGTGTGCGGTGCCGCCGGGGACGCTGCCGCGCTGGTACCAGGGCTGCGGGAAGTCGCTCGCACCCCCTCCGCCGCCGAAGGCGAAGACACCGGGGACGGGCCCCCACGCCTTGCCTTTGTCGGTGAGAACGGACAGCCCGTCACCCATGCTGGTCTCCCAGGCGTAGTCGCCGTGCCGGTCGAGGGCGAGGGTGGTGCCGCCGACCGAGGTGACCCACGGGGAGCCGCTGGGGAAGTCGGCCTGGGCCCGGGTGGTCTTCGGATCGCAGTTGACGCCGGTCTGGGCGGCCTCGGGCGAGGAGTCGCCGCAGTCCCCCGCGGCGAAGTAGACGCCGATGCCCTCGGCGGCGGCCTGCTCGAACAGCAGGTTCCAGGCGGCTATGAGGGTGGGGGTGAGGTGCCCGGGACTGGAGTGGATGATCTCGGCCCAGGAGTTGGAGATGACGTCCGCCCGGCGGCCGTCGATGATGTACGACTCGGCGTCCATCAGGTCGTTGTCGAGGCAGGAGTTCGCACCGACGTAGAGGACGTTCGCGTCCGGGGCGAGGCCGTGGGCGAGGTCGATGTCGAGAGCCTGTTCGCCGGCCCAGGTACGCGGGGACGCGCACGCGTCGTCGATGTGCCAGTCGCCGGGAGTGACGTGCCGGCGGTACTGGCCCGGCCGGAAGGCGTGATCGCCGGTGGCCCGGGCGTAGCGGTCGGCGTCGGCGAGCATGTCGGGTGATCCGTAGGCGTCCACGACGGCGATGGTGGAGCCGCGCCCGGTGGCACCCTTGGCGCCCGTGCCGTAGGCGTGGCGGAGCTGGGCGGGGGTGTAGGGGCACGGTGCGTACGTGGCGGTCCTGCCGTACGCCTTGGGTAGACCTGTGGCGGGCTTCTCCCCGAAGTGACCGGAGCAGACGGCGTCGTCGGCGGGTACGTCGAGAGCCGGCGCGGGGGTCGACAGGGGGTGGGCCGCTGCGGGGGTGGACAGGCCGGACACGCCGAGCACGGTGGCGCCGAGGGAGGCGGGCACACTCAGGTCGCCGGCGGGGGCGTCGCTCGTGCCGCGGCCGGTGCGATAGCCGTGCAGGCTCGTGCCGAAGGCCTGCCGGACGGCGCGGGCGGGCCCCTCGATCCCCAGATAGTGGGAGGTTCGGCCGGTGACGGTGAATCCGGACCCGCCCAGCCATGCCGTGAGGGTCCGGATCTGACGGTCCGTCGGGCCGAAGTGCCGTTGGTATTCCGCCGGGGTGAGGTAGTGCCGGTAGTGCGGGCTGCGGGGGTCGCTGATGTCGCGCAGGAGCGCCGCGAGCCCTTGCGGGTCACGGGAGTTGAGGTAGAGACGCGCGCTGACGTGACTACCGGCGGGGACGGGGCCGGTGTCGGCGGTCCGCGTCGCGTATGCGGGCCGGGATCCCACGAGAGGGTGCCGGTCGGCCGCGTGGGCGGCGGGAAGGGAGCCGGCGGTGCCGAGCAGCGTGGCGCAGGCAGCCGCGACGACGGAGCCGCGCAGGCGACGCAGCGGGCGTATGGGGGCATGGAGAGGCACGGGATGCAGACCTTTTGGTGTGGGGGCGCCGGACGGCGCGCAGAGCAGAACGAGGGGGCGCGGCACGGACGTCTCGCCGTACCGGCCCGGTGGCTGCTGAACTGAAGAGGATGCCTAGGTCCTGTCGTCAGATTCCCGTCGTCCGCCCGGGTCGCGGGGCAGACGGGAATGTGACGACAGGGCCTAGGTGCGGACGGTCCGGCCCCGGGACAGCGGGCCCGAGACTCCCTGGAACTCCAGGTCGAGGCCGAGGCCGTCGCGCTCGGCGTGGAGGTGCAGGTGCGGCTCGCTGCTGTTGCCGGAGTTCCCGACCTCGCCGAGCACCTGCCCGACGCGCACGGGGTCGCCGGTGCTCACGGTCACGGTGCCGGGGCGCAGATGGGCGAGCTTGACGATCTCGGCGCCCGTGTCGATCCACACGTGGTTGCCGTACAGGGGTTGGTAGCGGACGGCGCCGGGTTCTTGGTCGTCGATGTGATCGGCGGCGGAGACGACCGTACCGTCGCAGGGTGCGTGCACGGGCTGCCCGTAGATGAGGTAGCGCTCGTTCTTGCCGTGCGTGCCCTGGGTGCGGGCGCGGTGACGCCCGCGCGTCCCGCCCGGGCCGGCCTGGACCACGTCCAGGGCGCCGCGTTGCTCGGGGACGGCGAAGTGATGGTTGAGGCTGCGTCCGCCTCCTTGCCCCACGTACCAACTGCCGCCCTGCAAGGGGAAGACGAGGGGCTGGGAGACGGCCGTCCCCCAGCGGTGACGCCGTGCCCGCATCAGGAGTACGCCGAGGACGGCGACCAGTGCGGCCCCCACGACCAGTTCGGGGGCACCGCCCGACGTGGGCAGCCCGGGCAGTCGCCAGGCGGAGGCGAGGGCGACGAGCGCCCCGGCCTCCAGCGGTCGGCGTATCCACCACGGAAACAGGGCCGGGGCACGCCAGCCCTCCACGACCAGGTATCCGGCCCCGACGATCAGCAGGCGGCCGCACCAGGCGATCCGGGAGGGGGCCTCCCAGCAGGCGTCGATGCGCACGACGAACAGCAGCACCAGCACGGTCCAGGCCAGAGCCGGGCGCACCCAGTTGGTGCGCAGGCGTTCCGGGCGGTGTGCGCCGGGGGCGATCAGGAGCCCGTCCAGCTCATGGCCGTCCCTGGTGGCGGCGAAGGCGAGGGCCCGCCCCCGGGTGCCTTCGATCACCAGTCCGTCGCGGCTGTCGCGCACGCCGGTGACCTCGCCGATCCGTCCGAGCGTGGTGTCCACGATCTCGTCGAGCCGCTCCCGGCCCACGGCGGCGACCACGCGCGGTGCCAGGCGTTCCCGGTCGGCGGGCTCGGCGGTGAGGAACCGGTACAGGGCGTCCGGCGCGGCGTTCGCCGCTTCGTCGGTCGTATCACGCATCGGCCGTACCGTCCTGTCCCGCCGTCATGGCCACCGGGGTCATGACGCGCGCGGGCAGCGGTGACCAACTCCCGCCCAGTACACCTTCCTTGACGGACCGGAAGCGCCGCGCGAGTGACCGGTAGTCCTCGTCGCGCAGGCAGGTGCAGTCCGCGCCGATCATCAGTAGCCCGAAGCACACCAGGCCCATGCAGGCGATGATGCCCAGGTGCATGCCCTCCAGGGCCACCGTGTTGGCCTTCCGGATCCACGGGCGAGCGGACAGGATCGCGAAGGGCAGCGCCAGCTCGATGAAGATCGTGAAGTAGCAGAGGGCGGTACCCACGAAGGCGTTGTTCATCAGGTGCGCGTACGTGGCCGACATCTCGAAGCCGGTGATCCGGCTGATGTAGTACATCGCCACGCCGTCCTGCCACACCTTCCCGGTGATCTTCCAGTAGCCGGCGGTGAAGTACAGCACCGCGGTCTGGAAGACGATGAGAAAGGCGGCGAGGTTGTGCAGCACGGTGGAGGTCGTCGGCCGTTCGTCCGCGCGCATCCGCGCCCGCCGCCGCTTGGCGCCGGGCGCGAAGTAGGCGTTGGAGACGGTGAAGACCATGAACAGGATGACGATCTGGGCGAGGTTGTCGCCGCCTTCGAGCACATCCTGGTTCCGGGCTCTGCCTCTGCGTCGGGGCGCCGTGACGAGTCGCGTCGGCGCGCCACCAGAGTGGTACCGGTGACCACCAGGCCGATCGCCACGACCTTCGCGGCCTGGTAGATCAGTGAAGGGCTGGAGCTGGACCGGCCCAGGAACCCCCACAGGAGCAGACCGAGTCCAGAGAGCATCAAGAGGAAGCCGCCGACCGGGCCCGCCCAACTCCCAGGAGACGCCGCTAACTCGTGCTCCGTGTCAGGTTCTTCATGTTCATCAGCTGTCATGGCTCGCACGTTAACAAGTTCCCGGTCCGCGGTCGTTTGGGGCGCGGGCCAGGACGCGCAGGCTGTGCACGAGGGACCTCGGCGGCCTGTCGTGCCCGCCACCTCATGGACCGGTGCGGGCGATCTGGTTAGGGGCGAGGCTTGGTGTTGTGTGAATGCCGAATTCGTGTCTCAGCGCGGAACGGGCGCCCAGGTAACCGGACATTCCGTGCACGCCAGGTCCTGGCGGTGCCGTTTGCCCTCGGCTTTCTTCCGCTCGTAACAGGCCCTGGGCGCCGGGTCGGACAGCGAGGCGAACGCGGCCAGGAAGAGCGCCCGTTTGAGGTGTTCGCTGCCTCTGCGGGACGGACTCTCGCCGCGGATCGAGGACCCGGATCTCCTGGTCACCGGGACCAAGCCCGCGTAGGCGGCGAAGTGTCCGGCGGTGTGGAATGCGGTGCCGTCGCCGACGTCGATGAGGATTCTGGCTCCGGTCCTGACGCCTGTCCCCGGCATCGACGTCAGCAGATTCGAAAGAGGGTGGGCCCCCAGCAGGGACCTGATGGTGGCGCGAGTTCCCTGCGCTGGTCGAGCAGCGCGGTGAGGTTCGTCGCGAGCTTGGGGACGATGACCGCGGCGGCCTCAGTCCCGGGGACCACGACGGTCTGCGAGGACGATCCCGACCATGTACCGGACGCACCGCCCGACTGGGCATGAGCGGTTGTCGTCGAGTGCCCTGACACCGGTGGACCGCTCTGGGAAGGGTTCTTAACAGCCATGCAGGCAGGCGCAGTTGAGGCCTTCGGCCGGTTCCGTAAACCCTGTTGCTCCTGTGTCGGGGGCAGGCGCTAGAGTCCGATGTGTTGCGTGATGTTCACAGCAGCCATACAAAAAGCGCGGCCGGCCTCCGGATTTCCGGGGCAGCGGGGCCGCGCCATTCCCGTGGGGGGAATCCAGCAGTGAGAACACGCTCTTTGGGGTCGGCGGCCGTGTCCGCCGCACTGGGCGCCGCGCTCCTCGCCGCGCCGGCGCTGGCGTACGGGGCCGACGGTGGCACGTCCGGGCAGGACCCGGTGGCCACCGCGACCACGAATCCGACGGTTGATCCGACGGCTGATCCGACGGCGACGGACATGCCCACCAGCGCCGCGTCCGGCACTCCTTCGGACACCCCGTCCCCGTCCAGCCCGCCCATCGGTGAACCGTCGGACACCCCGACCTCTGCCGATCCGACCCCGTCCGATCCGACCCCGTCCGACACGCCCTCCGGCGGCCCGACGCCTGCCCCGAGCAGTAGCGCGCCTGCCGACGGCACCGGCGCCCCGGTGTTCGGCAGCGTCGGCTCCGACCCTTCCGACGCCGGCTTCCTGACGGTCGCCGTCTCCTCCGATTCGGCGGTCACCGAGGTGTCCGCCGACCTGACCGAGCTGCGTGGCGCGGCCCCGGCGACCGTCGCCGTCACCGGCTTCACGCTCGTATCCGGCACGCCGCAGGACGGCGTCTGGCGCTCGCCGCGCATGTCGCAACTGCCGTCGTACGGCAGCTACGACGTGACGGTCAGCGCCCAGGACAGCGACGGCGACAGCACCTCGTCGGCGCACGCCACCACCGTGGACGTCGAGCCGAAGCCGGTCTTCGCCGACCGCAGCATCAGCCCCGCCGCGCTGGACGTGGAGCACACGCACGTCACGCTCAGCGGCCGCATCTCGCTCTTCGACCCGATCACCGGCGACACCTCGCCGCTGGCCGGCAAGCAGCTGAGCGTTGTGGCCGAGAACGGCTTCAGCGCCGTCACCGCCGCCGACGGCAGCTACGCGATCGACGTGGCACCGAAGCTGAACGGCCTGAACGCCACGTCCGTGCCGGTCTTCCTCTCCTTCTGGATCGCCAACCCCGACGGCACGAGCACCTATGTCCTCGTCGACAGCAAGACGCTGCCGGTCGTGGTCAGCCCGAGCCGGATTCGGCTGGACCACTCCAGCGTGCGGATCAAGTTCGGTGCCAAGGTGACCTCGTCCGGTGTCGTGGAGTACCTGTACGACGGCACCTGGCGTCCGGCCAAGGGCGTCGCGCTCGAAATGGGCTACTACGCCAAGGCGACCAGCGGTACCGGCGGGCGCTTCACGCTCACCTACCCGTACATCCCTTACGACGACAGCACATTCACGGTCGAGACCAGCCTGGACAGCTACCTGGCCGACCCGTATCTGACCGCCTCGCACGCGCAGTTCAAGGTCGATGTCATCAACCGGACGAACATCTGCTTCTGTTCGAGCTGGATCGACGAGTACTCCGACCTGCACATCCAGGGCAGCATGAGCGCCAGCAACGGCAAGGTGCCGCCGAACCGGAAGCTGTACGTCCAGCAGTCGGCCGACGGCAAGACCGGCTGGAAGTCGCTCGGCTGGTTCACCACGAAGTCCGACGGCACCTTCAACCTCGACGGGTACGTCTCGGTGCCGAAGGGCTACTGGCGGCTGTACTCGGAGGGGTCCTCGGACTACCAGCCCGGCTACTCCAACTCCGTACACTTCAACCGCACCGCCACCCGGATCACCGGCTTCAACGCCGGTCCCGAGCCGGTGCGCAAGGGCCACACCGTGACCACCACCGGCACCTTGCAGAAGCTGAGCGGCACGAAGTGGGTGGCGTTCGGCAAGCAGCGCGTCTACATCCTCTTCCAGGCCAAGGGCAAGAAGTCCTGGACGAGCCTGGGCTCCGTCAAGGCCGACTCGCGCGGCCACTTCACCGCCCGCTTCACCGCGAAGCAGGACGGCACCTGGGTCGGGGTCTACCTCGCGTCCGGCTCCTACGTGGACGCCGAGAGCTACCACGACTACGTGGACGTGCGCTGAGCAGCCTGTTCTGACGACCACCACGAAGGGCGCCCCGGGAACCCCCGGGGCGCCGACGGGGCCTTCCTGGGGCCAGGACGGGGCCGGGAGGACTTCTTCCTGGGGCGGCTCGTCGAAGAGGCACGCTTCAGTCCGGGCGTGGGCCCGCGTCTCTCACCACCTCGCGGAGCAGCGGGCGGCTTGCCGCGCTCGCGGCGGCCAGGCCGGTGAAGCCCAGGGCCAGGCAGGCGGCGAGGAGGGTGCCGCCGCGGGCGTCCAGGTGTGGGGTGCCCCCGGCGAATGTCAGGGGTGCCGCGCAGAACAGGCCGGTGAGCACCGCGCCGCCCGCGAGCACCACGCCGGGCAGCAGCGACTCCGTACGCCTGGCCGCGTCCAGGACCCGCAGCGGGGTGCCCGCCAGATGCAGCAGGCCATATGCGCGGCGGCGGTCCAGGACGGACGAGGCGGCCGTGATGCCCGTCGAGGCGATGGCGATGGTGAAGCTCGCGCCGAGCACGGCCAACGTCGAGAGGTGGAAGTCGTGGTCGAACTGCCGTGACTGCCAGTCGACGTCCGTGCCGGTGATCGGGTACTGGCCGGGTACGAGGCCGGTGAGTGCGGCGCGCGCCGCGTCGAGCCGGGCCGGGTCCGCGATGGTCGCGGTGACCTGGCGTTCGGCGCCGGTGCCTGTGCCAGTGGCGACCCAGGCGGTGTTCGTGCCGACGGTGGCGTCGATGTGCGCGTGCTTCAGGCGGGCGTCGGTTTGTTGCCGTACGGCGGCGACGCGCTCCTTCGGTACGGACAGCGAGAGTTGGTCGGGGCTGCTCCAGGGCGAGCCGCCGGCGATGCTGAACAGGGCGAAGAAACCGGCCACGAAGCCCGCCAGCGTCAGCCCGGACACCGCGCGCCACACGGACTTGGGGTCGTCGAGCAGCCGACGCCCCGCCAGGAGCGTCGTGGGGCGTCGTGCCAGACCCGTGACGAGGCCGCCGAGCACGCCGACCGCCCAGGGGCCGATGACGGACAGCGCGGCGAAGACAGCGGCGCAGCAGTACACCACCGTGTTGATGTCCGCCCCCTTGTCCTTGGAGATCTGCCAGTAGCCGATCAGCACGGCGACGAACAGCAGGGCGCGTACGGCCTTGATACGGGGAGCGGAGGATCGGCGTACGACTCCCAGCGGGCCCACGACCACCTGCCGCAGCCCGGCCAGCGCGCTGACCGTCACCATCAGCACCACGCCGGCGAGCACGGCGAGCAGCACGGGTGCGCCCACCCACAGGTCGGAGGCGTACCAACTGCCGCCTGCCACGGGGACCTTGGCCGAGAGGGGCAGCAGTGCCGCGTAGCCCAGCGCGCCCGCGAGGGCCCCGGCCGCACCGGTCAGCGCCGCCTCGGCCGCCGCCATCCCCGCGATCCGCCCCGGCGCGGCACCCACCAACCGCAGCATGGCCAGCCGCGAGTCGCGGCGTGAGACGGACAGGCGGGCGGACGAGGCGCCGAGCACCAGCAGCGGCACGATCACCAGGAGCGTGGCGAGCTTCGTCAGGTCCTGGTACTGGGAGGCGATGCCGTCCGTCGTGCGCGTTCCCGTGAAGTCCGCGACGGGTGTGGGGGTCACGATGTCGCCCGGGCGGCGGGGGTCGGTACCGCGCTTCGTCGTCATCGCCGGGTCGTCGGCCCGGTGTCCGACGACTGCCACCTTCTCGCCGGGTCTGGCCAGTGCGGCGCGGCCGAGGGTGCCCGTGGTGGTGGCCCTGCCCGGCAGTTTGCCGAGTGCCGGTGAGGTCCATACCTCGCCGGGTGCGGGGAAGCGCGGCATGCCGGGAGGTGCGGGTGCCCTGCCTTGCTTGCCCGGCAGTGCGGCGACGTCGATGACGGTGACGGGTTCGCCGTCGATGAAAGCGGTGCTCACCGCTTGTACGGCCATCGCTTGCGAGAGTCCGGCCTCGGCGGGGGTGCGCCAGTCGGCGTGCGCGGCGCGTTCGCCGAAGCCGAGGTTGGCACCGACGCACAGGAACAGCAGCGTGGTGCAGAGTGCCGAGGCGGCGACGGAGAGTCCCACGCCGAGATTGCCGTGCCGCCCACCGCCCCGCAGCAGTCGCCAGGTCAGGGTCCAGGTCGTACGGTCCAGAATCCGCGTCGCCCTCATCGCGTGACTCCGGCGGTACCGGCGCCGACGGAGCCGGAGACCGACGGGCCCGTCCCTCGTACGATCCGCCCGTCCCGTACCTGCACCGTGCGGTCGCACCACCGGGCGACCGACTGGTCGTGGGTGACCACGACCAGCGCGGCGTTCTGCGCCCTGGTGACCTCCACCAGCATCCGGATCACCTCCTGCCCCGTCGTCTGGTCGAGGGCGCCCGTCGGTTCGTCGGCGAAGACGACCTGGGCGCCCGCGACCAGCGCCCGTGCGATGGCCACCCGCTGGGCCTGGCCGCCGGACAGTTGGCCGGGGCGGCTGTCCTCCTTGCCCTCCAGGCCCAGTGGCGCGAACCACTGGCGTGCGTTCCGCTCGGCCTCGCGGCGGGTCATCCCGCCGAGCATCAGCGGGAGGGCCACGTTCTCCACCGCCGGCAGTTCGGGCAGCAACTGCCCGAACTGGAAGACGAATCCGAAACGGGTACGGCGCAGTTCGCTGCGGTCCGGCTCGCGCAACTGGTCTATGCGCTCGCCGTCCAGCAGGACCTGGCCGCTGTCCGGGCGCTCGATGTTCGCGAGGCAGTGCAGCAGCGTCGACTTGCCCGACCCCGAGGGGCCCATGACGGCCACGGACTCGCCCGCGCCGACGGCGATGTCCACCGCGTCGAGCGCGCGGGTGGATCCGAAGGACTTGGACAGCCCGATGCCGTTCAGCACGGGCGGAGTTGAGGCGGTGGGGTTCATGTGCTCCAACATCGGGCCGGGGCACGGTGCTTCGCCTCGGCCGACCGACCGGTTCGACATGGCCGCGTCGTCCTTTCGGCCGAGGTCGTACGACAAGAGCCGCCCCTACGCTGCCAGGTGTGCGAGACCGAGACCTGAGAGACGTGCGTGACGTGCGTGACGCGCGAAATATGCGAGACGTGCGACACGCGCGTGATCGAGACGATCAGACGCCCCTTTCCCGGTTGTCCCGCCGCACCGCCCTCACCGCGCTGACGGTGGTCATGGCGCTGCTGTGGCTGCTCGACGCGGCCGGTATCGAGGGCACCGCCGGACTCGAAGGGAACAGTGTCTGGTGGAGGGCGGTGCCGGGCCTCGTGGCAGCCGTCGCGCTGCTGCTGCCGGGCAGGCCTCCGGCGCTGACCTGGGGCGCGGGTGCCGCGGTGCTCGCCTCCTGGGTGACGACGCTGGCCCTTCTCACGTCCGTGACACCGACGTTCGCCGGCTGGGGCCTGCTGGAGACGCTGTGCCTGCTGCTCCTGCTGGTACGCGCGGCGAAGGACATGGCGCAGCCTTGGCCGGCCGCCGCGCTGAGCACCGCACTCGGCGTCGCCGTCATCGCGGCACCGATGCGGCTGGACGAGGGCGGCGTCGTCTTCTCCTTCCTCCTGACCTTCCCCACGGGCGGCGCCGTCGGCCTCGGCTGCTATCTGCGCAGCCTCGACGAGCGCAGAAGGCGTGCCGTCGCCGACACCCGCCAGAGTGAACGCCTGGAACTCGCCCGCGAACTGCACGACTTCGTCGCCCACCACGTCACGGGCATCGTCGTCCAGGCCCAGGCCGCCCGCGCGATCCGCGACATCGCGCCCGAGCAGGTGGACCCGCTGCTGCGCAGTATCGAGCAGGCCGGGTCCGAGACCCTGCAGTCGATGCGCAAGCTGGTCCGTGTGCTGCGCGAGGACGACGCACGGGCGGTGCGTCCTGGGGATCTCTTCGCCGAACTGGGCGAGCTGGTCGCCGCGTTCGCCGAACGCGACGCCCCCGCCACCCTCCAGGTCGCGGCCGAGGCCCGGCAGGCGCGGCCCGACCCCGAGGTGGAGACCTCCGTGCGGAACGTCGTGCGCGAGGGTCTGACGAACGTACGCCGCCACGCGGCGGGTTCACCGTCCGTCTCCGTACGGGTCGGCCTGTCGGGCGGCGACGCGGGGGCGGGGGTCCGGCGGCTTCGAGTGGAGGTGCACAACGCGCCGTCGCCGCGGCAGACGGCGCCGAACGCCGAACCTCTCGGCGGACGTGGCGGTCTCGGTCTCGTCGGGCTGACGGAACGTACGGAGGCCGTCGGCGGAACTCTGCACGCGAGCCGGGCCGAGGACGGGGGTTGGAGGCTGACGGCGGAGTTCCCCCTGCGCGGCGCTGTGACAGGATCCCCCGCATGACCGACGCCAGCGGATCCAGCGGATCCAGCGGATCCAGCGGATCCAGCGGTTCAGCGAGACGCATCCGGGTCCTGATAGCCGACGACCAGGAAATGGTGCGCACCGGCTTCCGGCTGATTCTCCAGACACAGCCCGACATCGAGGTCGTGGGCGAGGCGGCCGACGGTGCGGAGTGTGTGGAGCTGGCCAGGAAGCTGCGCCCCGACGTATGCCTCGTCGACATCCGGATGCCGAAACTCGACGGCCTTGAGGTGACCCGGCTGCTCGCGGGCCCGAAGGCCGTCGACCCGTTGCGCGTGGTGGTCGTGACCACCTTCGACCAGGACGACTACGTCTACGGGGCGCTGCACGGCGGTGCCTGCGGGTTCCTGCTGAAGGACGCGGGCCCCGGGCTGCTGGTGGAGGCCGTGCGCGCGGCGTCGCGCGGCGACGCGCTGGTCTCGCCCGCCGTGACCGTACGGCTCCTGGAGCGGATCGGCGAGCAGCGGCCCGCTGCCGCCCGGGCGGAGGTCGCCTCAAGTCCTTTGACAGGGCGGGAACTTGATGTGGTCCGGCTGGTCGCCGACGGGCGGACCAACCAGGAGATCTGCGAGGAACTCTTCGTCTCGCTCTCCACCGTCAAGACCCATATGGCGAGCATCCAGGCCAAGTTGAAGCTGCGGAACCGGGTGGAGATCGCCGCCTGGGCATGGCGCTGCGGCGTGGTCGGCGACCGCTGATCCGGTCCCCGCGCCACGCCGCTTCTCGGTCTCCCACTTGTTCTGCTTCGGCCCTTGTTCCGCTTCGACCTTCTTCTACTTCGACAGGCCGTAGTCGAAGCTCACCCTGTCGCCCTTCACTCCGGTCACGGAGATCAGCATCGTCTTGCTCTCGCCCTTGAAGACAGCGGTGCACTCCACGGTGTCGTCCATCTTCGGGCGCAGCCCCCGCGGGCAGCTCACGGACTGTGGCCCGTCCTGGACGAAGGGGATGGCGTAGTTCTCCTTGGCCAGCTTCTCGACCTCGGTGCGCGGCACCGTGTGATCCGTTCCGCTCGCGGTGGCGACCGAGGAGTTGTCGAACACGCTCCATGCCACCACGACGCCTCCCGCCAGTACTGCGGCCACGGCCAGGGCAATGACGATGCGCTTCATGGGGTGCTCCTCGGTTCGCGTGGTGGCCGGTCCCTACCGGCTGCTGTCCTCAGAGCCTCCTCCCGCGCCCACTCCCGCCGCCTCGGCCCAACGGCCGGTTGCCAGCGCCAGCCTCGGCCGAAAGAACGAGGACCGTTCGCCGTCCGAGTCATGGGGCGACCTTACGGGTGGGCAGTCGGCGCTCGCCTACGTCGACGCAGTGTGCTGGTGCCGGCCTCCATGCTGGGCGTCCTCGTGGTCACCGCGGTGGTGATGCAGTTGGGGCGCGGGGAGACCATGACGGTCAACCCCGCGGGCATGAAGGCGCAGGGCATCGACCCCGACAACGTCGGCGAGTTCAGCCTGGGGCTGACGTTGGAGTACGGAAAGCCCGGACTACGCCCCCTGGTCGCGATTCCTGCGTCCGCTGGCCTGGATCTGGCCGGTTCTGATCTGGTCCCGCCTGGGCACTCAGCGCCATGAGTCCGGAGTCGAGGCCATCCTCGGCGCCTATCCCGCGGCGCGCAGCCGGATGGCCGCGGAGTGGGGAGCCGGCTTCCTGCTCACGGTCGTCGCGGGCATCGGCCCCGCGGTGCGCATGGTCACCGGATCCGACACCCAGGGCCTGGTCCACTGGTTCCTCGGGGCGCTCTTCATCTCCTCCTTCGCGCTTGTCCTCGGCACGCTCAGCCGGACTCACCGCCTGTTCCAGTTCGCCTATCTGCCCCTGTGGTACGGCACGGTCGACGGGATCGCGGCGTGACCGGCAGGGGCCTTCGCCGTAACGGGAGGAGGCATGGAGCGGGTGGCCCGGGAGTCTGACCTCGCGGGGTCGGCGTGTCGCCCGACAGAAGGGCATTTATGGCGAACCTCTGTGCGATATGCTTCGCGCGATTCTCAGGAACCGTGGAGCACCGGGACTGGGGGCGGGGGGCTTGTTTCTTGGTGCCGCGGTTTCACCGTGCCCTCGTCCATGTGCGGGCTCTGCCTATGGAGTGTGGGGCGGGGGACGATGGCCTTCGGGCATTTCTCTCAGGGGCAGCCGCCGGAAGACCCGGTCGAAGCGCTGCGTGCGGAACTGCTCGCGGTCAAGCAGGCCTCAGGACTCAGCTATGCCAGGTTGGGTGCGCGTACGCACTACGCGAAGTCCTCCTGGGAGCGCTGGGTCAACGGCAAGCAGTTCCCTCCGCGTGCGGCTGTCGAAAGCCTGGCCGCGGCCCTGGAACTGGATCCCGAGCGGCTGCTGGCCCTGTGGGAGCGGGCCGACGAGGCTCGCGCGGACGCGACCGGTGCCGACGAGGGCGGTGTTGGGGACTCGGCGAACGGTGCCGGGGAACCGGAGGAGCCGGGGCACGGAGCAGGAGGCGCCGCTGTAGCGGAGGCCGACACCTCCGCGACTCCTCGGCAGCGGCCGGCCGGCCGTCGGCGGCTGTTGTTCGTGGGCGCGGCCTGCCTCCTGGGCGCCGCGGTGTCCGTTGCCGCGGTACTCGCCACCGGCGGGGACTCCCACGACGCCCCCGCCGCGTCCAAGGCCGCCGCCGCGACCGGGTCCGCTCAGCCGCCGACCCCGCAGTGCAGGGCGGCGGGCTGCGGTGGCAAGGACCCGGCGGCCACGCACTGCGGCCTGGACGGGCAGACGCTGACGCTGACCAGGAACAAGGACATCGTCATCGAACTCCGCTACAGCAAGGCCTGTGCCGCCGCCTGGGGACGCATCACGTACGCCAGCAAGAGCGCGATCGTCGACGCGGACAACTCGGCGGGCGACAGCTTCGCCACGCCCGTGCACTGGGGCAACGACGTCTACTCACCGATGGTCGCCGTCACGGGGAGGATGACCGCGTGGGCCTGTGGGACGCAGCCGAACGGCGGTGCCCGCGAGTGCACCCGTCACATGCCGGTGCCCGGCACTCCCCAGGGGTGAGGTTCTCTCAGGGGGTCAGGGGGCCGGGAAGGAGATGCGGATGTCGTAACGCCGCTCCAGGTCCCGGACGGTGCGCGGCAGTGTCGTACGTACCTTCTCGACCTCCCCGCGGTGTTCCTCGCGGAACTTGTCCCTGAGGCGTTCGCGGAGCGGTTCGCGGGTGTCCTCGACCGGTTTCATGCAGGTCGCGTACAGGGCTCCCAGGGAACGGTCCGTGTCCCCGGCCTGCAGACGCCGGTCGACGAGGTCGAAGAAGGCGCTCTCGTCCTTGGCCGGTGTCCTGTGTCCGGCCAGGCAGCGCCCGAACTCGCCGAACGCGGACCTCACTTCGGGAGCGGAGTTCAGGGAGGCGACCTCCTGCCACCACTGTGTCTGCAGTCGCAGGTACGACGTCCGGAAGTCGTTGCCGACGGCCGAGCCCCGGGTCAGGCACGTGCGCTGCGCGGCGTCGGGTCCCGCGGGCGCCGCGGTGGCCGGAGAGCCGTCCCTGGGGGTCGCGGCGGCGCCGTCGGGGACGGGAACGCCGTTGAAGCCGTGCCGGGCTATGAAGTCCAGGTCGGGGACGGCGGAGTAGCGGAGGAAGCTGACGGGCGGCTGAGGCGGCATCGACGCGTCGTGGGACGCGAGGCACTGGCGGGTCGCCTTGTCGGCGGCCAGCCGGCCGAGCGCGTCCAGGCCCTGCGCCCACCGGGTGTCCGCGCCCGTCACGGGCAGCACCAGGTCGGTGATGTCCGTCGGTATCGCGTGTGTCACGGCGACGCGCTGAGCCGCCGGGGCGGAGTGCCCGGACACGGGTGCGGTCGCGGACGAGGGGGACCGGCCGTCCTGGCCGCTCGCGCAGGCGCTCAGCGCGGCCAGCGCGAGTCCCAGGAACAGCACCCGGGCCGGCCAACGGGCGGCGCGCACGTGAGGGTCGGGGTGGGACATGGTCGGCGTACCTCCGGAACCGGGGTGGGTGCTTCCGTGCCCGGCTGCCGTACGGGCGGCCGGGCACGAGAGGGACGAGCGGCTGACGTCAGTGCGCGATCGTCACCGCGCCACCGATGTTGTTGTAGGCGGCCACGCCGAACTCCCGGCCACCCGTGAGGTCGCTCACCAGGACGTACTTGTCGACCGCGTACGTCCCGTTCGGGATCCACACGTACCCGCGCGAGCCGAAGGTCCAGTTGCCGGACGAGTTGACGTACATGCCGGCGTAGTAGTCGCCCGAATCACCGCCGGGGGCACTGGCCATGACGACGTTGAGGTCGTGGCAGCCGCTGGTGGACGACTTGTATGCGGTGTTCCAGTACGAGCGGTATCCGGTGTTGAGGCTGGTCCGCACGCACGAGTCGGCCGACGCGGCCGGCGCGAGCGCGAGCACGGACGTGGCGGCGGCACCTGCGATGGCCAGGGTGGCCAGAGCCTTCTTCATCAGGTCGTTCCTTCGAGTCGGTCGTCCACGGAAGTCCCGCGGCGCGACCCGGCCGGGCCGCGCAGGTCAACCCTCGCAAGGGGCGGGGGCGCGGGGATTGAAGAAAAACGCGGAGACGCTCACCCCGCCACCCAGTGACTCGGCAGCCCTTTGGTGCCACGTGCGGCCAGGAAACGGCGCGGCGGCATGCCGACCAGGGCGGTGAACTCGTTGGTGAGGTGGGCCTGGTCGGAGAAGCCGCAGGCGTACGCGGTGTCGGCGGGGGTGGTGCCGGTGATGAGCAGCCGCAGCGCGCGGCGTAACCGGATGATCCGCGCGAGCCGTTTGGGGGTGAGGCCGAACTGTTCGCGGAACAGGTTCTCCAGGTGCCGCTGACTCCAGCCGGTGGCCGCCGCCAGATCCCGTACGGTGATGGTCCCCGCGGAGCGGACCAGCAGGTCCCAGGCGCCCAGCAGCTCGCCCGCCGGAGACCGCCCGAGGTGCGCGGACCGGGTCCACCGCACCAGCGCCGAGTCGACCAGCGCGAAACGGGCCGGCCAGTCGGGGGCGGCCTGGAGGGCTTCCGTCAGCTCCCGGAAACCGGGACCGAGTACGTCGACGGGGTCGACCACGGTGTCCGCCAGTTCGCTCATGGACGCGTCGAAGATCTGGTGCGCGACCCAGGGCGCGAGGGTGATCTCGACGCCGTGCAGGGCTCCTTGACGCGCGAAGTGCCGGGCCCGCGTGTGCAGACCGGTCGCCAGGGAGGTGGTGGCACGGATGTGCTCGCCGCCATGGCCACCCGTGGGCCCGCTCCTCGCCCCGTCCCTGGTCCCGTCCCTCGGTCCGTCCGGCTCCGGTCCCGGCCCGAAGCCGATCACCAAGGACACCGTTCCCCGCGGGATGACCAGCCGTCGCTGGGGTCCCGTGTGCGTCAGCCTGAACCCGCGATAGCCGTGCACCCCCGGCCGCAGAGCGGCGTGCGGCCGTGCGTACGTCCGTTCGCAGGTGCCCGCAGGGCACACCCGACGTCTCACCGTGATCCTTCCTGAACCGGGGCTCTCCCGGAGCGATCACGACTGTCGGATCGGAGGTCGGCGGGGCGCCAGACCTACCGGCGTCCCAGGGACGCGCGGGGACGTCCCAAGGCCCTTACCTGGGGAAACGAAAAACCGCAGGTCGGATCCCGACCTGCGGTTTCTCTGGTTCTGCGAGGGTCAGGCCTTTGCCTCGACCGCCTCGGGGGCCGCGTCCTGGGTGGGCTCGGCCTGCGGCCGGGTGGCCGTGGGGCGGTCCGGGATCAGGAAGGCGACGACCGCGGCGGCGATGCCGACGCAGGAGCCGATCAGCATGGCGACACGGAAGCCGCTTTCGGACGGCAGGGAGACCGGGCCGAACTTCGTGGTCATCTGGGCCAGGACCACGGCCATCACGGCGGCCGAGACGGAGCTGCCGATCGAGCGCATCAGCGTGTTGAAGCTGTTGGCCGAGGCCGTCTCGGACTGGGGCACCGCGCCCATGATGAGCGCGGGCATCGCACCGTAGGCGAAACCGACGCCCGTGCTGCAGACGATGGTCACGGCGAGCAGGCCCAAGGCGGAGCCGTTTCCGATGAGCGGCAGGGAGATGCCGTAGCCGAGGGCGATGACCAGGGCGCCGACGGTCAGGGTGATCCGGGGGCCCTTGGCGGCGGAGAGCTTGGCGCCGATCGGAGAAATGATCATCATCATGAGGCCGGCCGGGGCCATCCACAGGCCCATGGCCAGCATCGACTCGCCGAGGCCGTAGCCGGTCTCCTTGGGCAGCTGCAGCAGCTGGGGGATCACGAGGGACTGGGAGTACATCGCGAAGCCGACCAGGATCGAGGCGGCGTTCGTCATCAGCACCTGCGGACGCGCGGTCACCCGCAGGTCGACCAGCGGCTCGGCGCTGCGCAGCTCCCACCAGCCCCAGGCCAGCAGCAGGACGATCGCGGCGGCCAGCAGGCCGAGCGTGGTGCCGCTGCCCCAGCCCCAGTCCGCGCCCTTGGAGACGCCGAGGAGCAGGCAGACCAGGGCGATGCCCAGGCCGATGGCGCCGAGCAGGTCGAAGCTGCCCGAGGCGGTGTTCTCGCGGCCCGCGGGCACGAAGAACCAGATCAGCGTGGCGACCGCGAGGGTCAGCGCGGCGACGACCCAGAACAGCACACGCCAGCTGGCGTTCTCGGCGATCGCCGCGGAGAACGGCAGGCCGAGCGCGCCGCCCACACCCATGGACGCGCTCATCAACGCGATGGACGAGCCGAGCTTCTCCGCCGGTACGACGTCCCGCAGCAGGCTGATGCCGAGGGGCACCACGCCCATGCCGAGGCCCTGCAGACCGCGTCCGGCGATCATCGGGACGACCGAGGAGGACAGGGCGCAGACCACGGAGCCCAGGATCAGCGGGACCAGGGAGGCCAGAAGCATGCGCTTCTTGCCGTACATGTCACCGAGGCGGCCGGCGACGGGGGTGATCACGGCCGCCGCGAGCAGCGTGGCGGTGACGACCCAGGAGGCGTTCGAGGCGGTGGTGTCGAAGAGGGTCGGGAGTTCCCCGATCAGTGGCACCACCAGTGTCTGGGTGATCGCGGCCACGATGCCGCCGAAGGCGAGGATGCCGACAACACCGCCGGAGCGGGCTGCGGGCTGGGAACTGTCCACGGGTACTCCCTGTTGCTCTTTCCGGGCTTGTTGCTGTGCTGCGCATCCGGGCCTGTCGGGATCCGGGCCTGCCGTGTCCGCGGGCCTGCCGCGTCTCCGGATCACCTGGATCACCTGGTTCGCGGTGAGCCGCGGGCGAGGCGCACGTGAGGTGCATGCTGCACGCAATGTGCATCATGCACGTCTAATGCATCATACACATCGCGGTGGTATACCTGGCGGGAGGTAGCTTTCCTGTAGGGGAAGCGAGCCAGGAGCCGAAGGATGCCTCGCGTGGACAAGCCACTTGACCTGCTGGAATTCGAGACCATGCTGCTCGGGCGCCACATGCACATGCTCAACCCGCGGGGGCGCGGGATGAGTGAGGAGCGGCTGGACCGCAGTGCGTACGTCCTGCTCAGCCGCATTCAGGTGCAAGGCCCGATGTCCATCGGTGAGCTCAGAGAGGCCTTCGGCCTGGACGCGTCCACCCTCAACCGGCAGACCGCCGCGATGCTGCGGGCCGGGGTCGTCGAGCGCATGCCCGACCCCGAGGGGGGCATCGCCCGCAAGTTCGCCATCACCGCGGAGGGCAGGCGCCGACTGGAGGCCCACCGCGCCGAGAACCTGGACGGTCTGGAGAAGATCATGACCGACTGGGATCCCGAGGACGTGGCCGAGTTCGCCGCGTATCTCAGCCGTTTCAACCGCGACATCGAGCGTCTCGACGGGCGTCCCTGGCCGCGCGGTTGAGCGGGTGAGTTGAGCGTGTGAGTCGAGCGCGTGAGGGGGAGGGCGGGGACTCGGGGCGGGCCGGTTCCCCGGCCCGCCCGGGTGTGGTTCGGAACAGCGTGATGAGAGCCGCCGCGGCGGCGAGCGTCGCTCCGAAGGGCCGGCGGCCGAACGCACCGGTGTCCGGGATGCCGACCGGGGTGTCTGCCTAGGAGTGTCGACCGAGGCGCCGACCGAGGCGCCGACCGAGACGTCGGTCGAAGGGTCGACCGAGGTGACGGTCGAGATCGGCGTCAACTCCCGCGTCCCCTTTATTCGTTGATCCTTCACTCTCGGGACACCCCCGCACCGCTTGAGCGCTCAACGAGTCGGGTGAGGGTGATCCGGGCATGCCAATGAAACCGCTTGCCCCACCCCCCTCGCGGTCCCTCAGGAGGACGCAGTGCAGAAGAGCTCGCGCGTACGCAGGGCCTCTCTCATCCTCGGCAGCGCCGTCGCGCTGGTCGTCGCCTTCCCCAGCAGCGCGCTCGCCGCCCCGCCCAAGGCCCTGCCCGCCAACGCGGACGACTTGGAGAAGACCTGGCAGCCCGCGTACGACTACGACACGGACGGCTGCTACCCCACGCCCGCCATCGGCCCCGACGGGACCATCAACGGCGGCCTCAAGCCCTCGGGTTCACCCAGCGGCGAGTGCCACGACACCTCGGACCTCGACAACACCAACGGCTACTCGCGCGAGAAGTGCAACAACGGCTGGTGCGTGATCCTCTACGGCCTCTACTTCGAGAAGGACCAGGCCACGATCGGCGGGCACCGCCACGACTGGGAGCACGTGGCGGTCTGGGTGCAGAACAACCAGGCCAAGTACGTCTCCACGTCCGCGCACGGCGACTTCAACGTCTACAGCGCCGACCAGGTCCTGTGGGACGGCACGCACCCCAAGATCGTCTACCACAAGGACGGTCTGAGCACCCACGACTTCCGGCTCGCGAACTCGGGCGACGAGCCGCCGGAGAACGGCTACCACACCTGGCGGTACCCGACCCTGGTCGGCTGGAACGGCTACCCGGCGGGTCTGCGCGACAAGCTGAGCGCCTACGACTTCGGCAGCGCCAACTTCGGACTCAAGGACGCCAACTTCGCCGCCCACCTCACGAAGGCCATGCCGGCGGGCATCTCGTTCGACCCCAACGCCTGACCGGTCGGGGATTTCCTTCTTCGTCCCCGTCACACCTCCGCCTCCGGGCGCGTCAGGGAGATGGCGCCACCCACGTGGCCCGGTAGCGGTGTGACAGGTGTGACAGGGACGAAAAGGAGATGACGACATGGCTGTTCTGATGGTGCGTGCCACGGTGAGGCCCGAGTGCGTCGACGAGCTCGAAGCGGCGCTGCGGAAGATGTTCGCCGCGATCGAGGCCGCGCGGCCCAAGGGCGTGCGCTACGCCTCGTACCGGCTCCCCGACGGAGTCACCTACCTCGCGGAACTCGAGATCGCAGACGGGATCGAGAATCCGCTTTCCGAGATCCAGGAGTTCCGTGAGTTCCAGGCGGGCCTGAAGGACTGGCTGGCCGCCCCGCCGTCCGCCGAGCGTTTCGAGGTGCGGGGCGCGTACGCCGCCTGAGGCCGCGCGGGTGTGCGTCCGGTAAGGGCCCCGACAGTCGACAGGAGCCGTCGGGAGCCGTCAGGAGCCGTCAGGAGCCGACAGGAGTCGGTAAGAGTCGCCAGGAGTCGGTGAGAATTGAAGGGACTCCGGGCGCGCACCCCGTGTCGTGGCCCCCGCGCCGAGTAGGTTCCCGAGCAGGTTCGCCCCTGACCGTGTGGAAAGCAGGGGCGGGAAGGGGCCCGGTGTGAGTACGTCCCGTACGGCCGGCGGCGGGTACTCCGGTACGCCGCTCGCCAAGAAGATCGGCGTCAAGGCCGGGCAGCGGGTACGGCTGGTGCACCGGCCCGAGGGGTGGGAGATCCCCGGACTGCCGGAGGGGTGTGCCGTGTCCGGGGGCGACGGGGCCGCGGGGGCCGATGTCGCCGTCGTCTTCCACCGGTCCCTGGGCGAACTGGTCGCCGAGGCCCCCGCGCTGGTGGGCGGCCTCGCCGATCACGCGATGTTCTGGATCGCCTGGCCGCGCAGGGCGGCCGGGCACCGCAGCGACATCACCGAGAACGCCCTGCGCGAGATCTTCCTGCCGCTCGGGGTGGTCGACGTGAAGGTGGCCGCGCTGGGGGAGGACTGGTCGGGGCTGAAGTTCGTACGGCGCAAAGAGCTTCGTACGACGTGAGCAAATGCGGAGAGCGCGGGGAAGCGCGGCGTACGTGAGGGAGACTCCGGGTGAACGGCTAGCATCGCGGGCAGAGTTGTCGGCCTGGGATGGAGTGGTGTCGTGTCGGAGGGGCCTCGGATCGCCGTTGCCGTCGTGACCATGGGGAACCGGCCCGACGAGGTCGACGCGCTGCTCACCTCGGTGGCCAAGCAGGACGTCGCGCCCGCGCGGATCGTGATCGTGGGAAACGGGTGTCCGCTGCCCGAGTTCGCCGAGCGGCTGGGACTGCCCGGCGAGGTGACCGGCATCGAGGTCGACGAGAACCTCGGCTGCCCGGGCGGGCGCAACGTGGGCCTCGCCCGGCTCAGGGAGTTCGCGGACGTGGACGTCGTCGTCGAGCTGGACGACGACGGGCTGCTGGTCGACGCGGATGTGCTGCGCAAGGTGCGGGACCTGTACACCGCCGATCCGCGCCTGGGCATCGTCGGCTTCCGCATCGCCGACGAGCACGGGGAGACCCAGCGCCGGCACGTGCCCCGGGTCGGGGCCAAGGACCCGATGCGGGGCGGTCCGGTCACCGGGTTCCTCGGTGGTGGACACGCGCTGTCCATGCCCATGCTCGCCCGGATCGGGGACTGGCCCGCCGAGTTCTTCTTCGCACACGAGGAGACGGACATGGCCTGGCGGGCCATCGACGACGGGTGGACCGTGCTCTACGAGCCCGAACTGCTGCTCCAGCACCCCAAGACCTCGCCCGCCCGGCACGCCATCTACTACCGGGTCACCGCCCGCAACCGGGTCTGGCTCACCCGTCGCAGGCTGCCCCTCCCGCTCATCCCCGTTCACCTGGGAATCTGGATGCTGCTGACGCTCGCACGGACGCGCTCGCTCGGCGGGCTGCGGGCCTGGTTCGGCGGCTTCGCGGAAGGGCTGCGGCAGTCGGGCGGCGAGCGGCGGCCGATGCGGTGGCGGACGGTGTGGCGGCTCACGCGGCTGGGACGCCCGCCCGTCATCTGACGGCGGGCGGCAGGACGGCCGGGGGCGGACGAGGGCCCCGGTCGCTCACCTCCGACGACCGGGGCCCTCTCTGTCCCCGGATCCGGCCACGGCGGCGACACTCCCCCGAGTTACGCGTCGTACGCGCGCACCGTCGGGCCAGATCCGATGGAGTGATCCCATCAGCCCGCGCCAACGGATCGCTAACATGTCGCCAACGGGTTTCCATCCGGAAACCCGGAAACCGGAAGTCGGTCGGCGTGAAGTCGTCGCAAGAAGGCGCGAAGTCGCCATGGGTGTGGTCGGTACCGGTCTGAACCGGTCGGGTCGGTCGCACGGAAAGGCAGTGGGGCGGGCTATGCGGTACGGGCTGCGGTTCGGGCTGCTGGGGCCTCCGGTGTTGTACGACGCCGACGGCGAGGTCCGTTCCATCGGTGGCGGCAAGATGCGCGCCCTGCTGGTCGCGCTGCTCCTGGAGCCGGGCCGGGTCGTCTCGGTGGACGCGCTCAAGGACGCACTGTGGGGCGGGGCGCCGCCCGCGTCCGCGCAGGCCTCGTTGCAGAACCACGTCACCCGGCTGCGGCGGCTCCTCGACGATCCGGAGCGGCTGCGGGCCATGCCGCCCGGGTATCTCCTGCGGGTCGGCGAGGGCGAGTTGGACGTGCGCGTCTTCGAGTCCCACGTCACGGCCGCGCGCGCCGCGCACGCCGGGCGCGACTGGGAGCGGGCGCTGCGCGAGGCCCTCGCGGCGCTCGCGCTGTGGCGCGGCACACCGCTCGGCGGGGTCCCGCCCGAACTCGGCGGACACGCGCTCGTCCAGCGCCTGGAGGAGGCGCGGCTGCTCGTCCTGGAGTGCCGGTACGAGGCCGAGTTGCGGCTTGCGGGGCCGGGGGCTGGGCGGGCTTTTGCGGGTGGTGCGGGAGGAAGCGCCGGTGACACTGCGCACGCCGGGGGCGCCGGTGACACCGCGCACGCCGGGGGCACCGGTGGTACCGGGGTCGGCTGGGTTTTCGGTGACATCGGGGAAATCAGTGACATCGGGAACACCGGGGTCTCCGCCGACGCAAAAGCAATGGAAGTCTCCGGTGCACCCAACACCTCCGGCGCCCCCAACACCTCCGGCTCCCCCGGTACCACCCGACTCGCCGCCCTCGCACCCGAGTTGTCCGCGCTGGTCGCCGAGCACCCCCTGCGCGAGGCCTTCCACCGGCTGTTGATGCTCGTACTGCACCGCACCGGACGTCGGGCCGAGGCCCTGGCAGTCCACCGCGACCTACGGGCCCGCCTGGTCGAGGAACTCGGTGTCGAGCCCGGGCCCGCGGTGCGCGCGGCGCATCTGGAGATCCTGCGTGAGCGGGCGGGGGAGAGCGACGAGTCCGCACACGACCGGGACGGGAACGGGGGCGCGGACGCAGACCGCGCGGAGCGGTCCGCCCCGGCGGAACCGGCCCCGCCGCGGCCCGCCCAGCTCCCGCCTCCGCCCGGACACTTCACCGGCCGTGCCGACGTACGCCGGGAACTGAACGTGGCCCTCGACACGGCCCGGCACCCCAGCCCCTCCGCTCCGGCCGTCGCCGTCATCAGCGGGATGGCCGGAGTCGGCAAGAGCGCCCTGGCGCTGCATGTGGCACACGGCCTGCGGGAACGTTTCCCCGACGGCCAGCTGTACGTCAACCTGCACGGCGCCACGCCCGGAATGACCCCTCTCACCCCCGGCCAGGCGCTCGCCGCGCTGCTGCGCGACCTCGGTGCCGAGCCGCGCCGGATCCCCGAACACCCGGACGCGGCCGCCGCGTTGCTCCGCTCGATGCTGGCTCCGACGCGCACCCTGATGGTGCTCGACGACGCCGCGCACGCCGCTCAGGTACGGCCGCTGCTGCCCGCGGGCACGGGGTGCGCGGTGATCGTGACGAGCCGTTCACCGCTCACCGCGCTGGACGGCGCGCGGCGCTTCCCGCTCGCGCCGCTCTCGGTCGAGGACAGCGCGGCGCTGCTGCGCGCGGTGTCCGGGCGGGTGGACGGCCTCGACGGTACGCACCCCCTCGTCGAACTCACCGGCCGGCTCCCGCTCGCCCTGCGCGTGGTCGCGGCCCGTCTCGCCGCGCGCCGCGCGCTCACGCCGGACGTCCTCGCCGGTCAACTGACCGCGACCGAAGGACGGTTGCATCATCTGGAGTACGACGACCTGAGCGTCCGCAGATCGCTGGCCGTCGCGCTCGACGCGCTGCGTGCCTCGGAGCGGGAGGCCGACCAGGACGCGGCGCTCGTGCTGCGCTGCATCGGCGCGCTCGACCTCCCCGTGTACGGGGCGCCCCTGCTCGCCCGGCTCTCCGGCATCGCCGAGTTCCGTGCCGAGGCCGCCCTCGACCGCCTCGTCGACGTCGCGCTCCTGGAGGAGACGGCGTACGGCCGCTACGCGCCCCACGACCTCGTCCGCGACTTCGCCCGGGAGATCGCGGGCGAGACGGACGGGGAACCCGGGGCCGGGGGCGCGGACATTCACGTGTCCGAACGGGCGTTGCGCTGGTACGCCGGTGTCGCCGCCCGCTCCCTCGAAGCGATCGTCGAGCCGGGCCTCGACCGCGAGGACCGCAGCCGGCCGACCGCCGCGCAGCCGGCCTCGCACACGGTGGACGCCGCGGCCACGCCGCCGTTCTGCACCGCCAGGGACGCCTTCGCCTGGGGCGACCTGGAACTGGAGAACGTGGTGGCGCTGGTGGAGCGGTACGCGGACACCTCCGCGTACGTTCCCGTGCTGGTGCGGCTGCTCAATCCCTATCTCCAGCGCAGCGGCCGCGTCCCGGAGTCCGAGGTGCTCCTGCGGGCCGCGCTGGGCGCGGCGCGGCGGCTCGGGGACGAGGCCGCGCAGGCGTACGCGCTCGGGGACCTCGCGGGGCTGCACTTCATGACGGGCCGCGCGGGCGAGGCACTCACGCTGAACGACGAGGCGCTGGCGATCTGGCGGCGGCTCGGGGTGCTGTCGTGGATCCGGCGCGGTCTGAACAACCGCGGCATGCTGCTGGAGGGGCTGGGCCGCCACGCCGAGTCCAGCGAGGCGTTGCTGCAGAGCCTCGAACTCTCCCGGGAGCTGGGCGACCCGCACACCGAGGCCATCACCTACAGCCACCTCGGCAATCTGTACGAGCACACGGACGCCCGGGCCGCCATCGACCACCACAAGCGCAGCCTGGCGATCGGCGACGCGATGGACGACGTGATCATCCGGCACTCCGCGCACTGCAACATCGGCTACGCCCATCTGACGCTCGGCGAACCGGCCGCCGCCGTACCGCACTTCGAGGAGAGCCTGCGCATCCTCGGCGGTCACGGCGACTGGCACGGGGAGTCGCAGACGCGGCTCGGGCTGGTGCGCGCGCTGCGCGGGGTGGGGCATGTCGAACGGGCCACCCGCGAGTGCGATCTGCTGCTCTTCCGCGCCGATCAGCGCGCCGACCGCTACACCGGCGGGCTCGCCCGGCATCAGTTGGGGCTGCTGCTGCACGCGCAGGGGGATGCCGCAGGGGCGTACGAGCTGTGGAAGTCGGCGCTCGCGGCGCTGGACGGGACGGACACCTCGGTGGTGGGCGCGCTGAGGGAACTCCTGGAGGAGGAGTAGGTCACCTGGAGGAGTCGGGCACCTGGCCGACGAGGTCAGCCGAGGGGAGAGACGCGGGCCGCCGTCCGGGTCACTTCGCGTCCGCGTAGCACTCCACCACCGCCGTCGTGAACGGGAAGCGGACCGGGGTCTCGCCGAACGTCAGCCGTCCCGCCAGCTCCGCGGCCTCCCGGATCGCGGCCACGACCGCGTCCGCCTCCTCGGCCGGACAGTGCACCATCACCTCGTCGTGCTGGAAGAAGACCAGCTCGGCGGCGAGGTCCGCGCAGGTGCGCCGGAGGGCGGCGAGCAGCAGCAGCGCCCAGTCGGCGGCGCTGCCCTGGACGACGAAGTTGCGTGCGAAGCGGCCCCGGGCGCGGGAGTTGGAGGAGGCGTAGCCCGGCACCCAGCCCTGGTCCCCGAGGGGCTCGGCGGGTTCGTCCTGCGGCATGCCCGCCTCCTCCGACGAGGCGTCGGACGCGCCGGCCGCCGGGGGACTCGTCCGCCCCAGCCACGTCCGTACGAGTCGGCCCTCCTCGCCGGCCCGCGCCGCGTCGTCCACGTAGGCGACGGCGCGGGGGAAGCGTCTTCTCAGCGCGGCCAGGTTCTTCAGGCCGTCGCCAGACGTCTGCCCGTAGACCGCGCCGAGCACGGCGAGTTTGGCCTGTGCCCGGTCGCCGGCGAACGCCCGGTCCGACACCGACTGGTACAGGTCGCTCTCCCGGCCCGCGACCTCCATCAGGCCGGGGTCGCGCGAGATCGCGGCCAGCACCCGCGGCTCCATCTGGTCGGCGTCGGCCACCACGAGCCGCCAGCCCGGGTCGGCGACTACGGCACGCCGGATCACCTTGGGGATCTGCAGGGCGCCCCCGCCGTTGGTCACCCAGCGGCCGGTGACGGTCCCGCCGGGCAGGTACTCGGGCCGGAAGCGTCCGTCGCGCACCCAGTCCTGGAGCCAGGACCAGCCGTGCGCCACCCAGATCCGGTACAGCTTCTTGTATTCGAGCAGCGGTTTCACGGCAGGGTGCTCGATGGTCTCGATCTCCCACCGCCGGGTGGACTTGATCTTGATTCCGGCCTGCGCGAAGGCCTTGATGACGTCGGCGGGCAGGTCGGGGCGGACCCGTCTGCCGAAGGCGGCCGACACCTCGTCCGTGAGCTCGGCGAGGCGTCTGGGCTCGCCGCCGCCCGCGTACCGCTCGCCGAGCAGCTCGTGCAGGACCTCGCGGTGGACGTCCGCGCGCCACGGCAGCCCGGTGCGGTTCATCTCGGCCGCCACCAGCATGCCCGCGGACTCGGCGGTCGTCAGCAGGTGCATGCGCTCCGGGTGCGCGGTCGTGTCGTGCCGTCGGCGCTGATCGGCGTACACCGCCAGGAGGTCTTCCAGGGGTACGCGGACCGGGCGCGGCTCGAAGAGGGACGACTGCGAGCCGGGCTCGGCGGAGCGCTGCGGGGGATCCGGCGGCACGGGGCCGCCGCGCAGTCTCGCCAGCGCGGCGGCCGCCGACCGGGGTTCGCCGAGCCGGCCCTCGTGGCCGAGCAGCAGTGTCTCGGCGGCCTCGATGTCGTAACACCGCTCCACTCGCACCCCCGCGGCGAGCAGACGCGGATAGACCTCGGCCGTGGACCGCCAGACCCACCGGACCACGTCGGGTCGCCCCCGCACGGCCTCGACCAGGTCCGCCTCCCTGCGCACCGGCCCCGCGGGCAGCCCGTCGGAGCCGAGGGGGGCCACCTCCGCACCTCCGTCCTCGGCCGGCGCGAGAGCCCACCGGTCGCTCATGGTTCCGAGTCTCGCAGGGGGGTCTGACAACGGCCGCGGACGCGACCTACTGATCTTCTTGCTGGTCTTTCTGCTGGTCCTTCTGCTGTCCCCCCACCGCGATGACCTCCAGCACGCGCGCGAGGTAGGTCTCCGCCGCTGTCTTGTCGATGCCGAGGCCACTGAGAACGCCGTTGCCGTTCTCGTACTCCAGGAGGGCCAGGAGGATGTGCTCGGTGCCGATGTAGTTGTGGCCGAGGCGGAGGGCCTCGCGGAAGGTGAGTTCCAGGACCTTCTTGGCGGCGGGGCCGTACGGGATGAGCTCCGGGACCTCGTCGGCCGCCGGCGGGAGCGCCGCGGTCGCGGCCTCGCGGACGGCGTCCAGGGTCACGCCCTGCGCGGTGATCGCCTTCGCGGCGAGCCCCTCGGGCTCGGAGAGGAGGCCGAGGACGAGGTGCTCGGTGAGTCCCTCCGCGTTGCCCGCGGCCTTGGCCTCGTTGTGCGCGGCCATCACCGCGTTCCGGGCGCGGGGCGTGTAGCGGCCGAAGCCCTGGCTGGGGTCGAGGTCCGACTCGGCCTTGGGGACGAAGCGCTTCTGCGCCGCCTGCCGGGTGACCCCCATGCTCTTGCCGATGTCCGTCCAGGACGCGCCCGAACGCCGGGCCTGGTCCACGAAGTGGCCGATCAGGTGGTCGGCCACGTCGCCGAGGTGGTCCGCCGCGATCACCGCGTCCTGGAGTTGCTCGAGGGCGTCGGTGTGGGCCTTCTTGATGGCCTCGATGAGGTCGTCGAGACGTACGGATGCCTTGCCGGGTGGGTTCGTCGTCATGTGTCAACCGTAGGTTGACAGGTGGAGGGTGTCAACCCGTAGTTGACACCCGCCACAGGTGGAGGGTGTCAACCCGTAGTTGACACCCGCTGTGCCCGCGGACATCCCCTGTGTCCGCGTCCACGCTTCCCTGTCCACAGGGTGTGGACGGTCCGATTCGGCGGGCGTGGCACGATCGACGCATGAGCAGTACGCCCAGCACCGTGGAGCGCGCCTTCGAGGTCGCGCTCTACGCCGACAGCGACGCGGCCCTCGACACAGGTGCCTCGCTGCTCGCCGCCGACCCCGCCTCCGACGCCGAACTCGCCCGCCGCGGCGAGGAGTTCGTCGCCGCGGCGTGGCGTCGCGGCTGGCAGCCCGCCGACGTCGTACGGATCGTGCGGCGCGAACTGGACGACGTACACCTGCAGCTGGTGTCGGAGCTGGTGCGCGCGGAGGCCGGCCGGGACCGGCGGCCCCGGGGCCCACGCTGGGCGGCGCAGCTCGAAGAGCTGGACGCCCGTGCCCCGCGCACCGACCGCTTCTCGCTCGCGACCGCCGCGCTGGAGCTGTACCGGCTGCTGCTCCGCCTCCCCACCCTCGAACCCCTCGACGCGCACCTGTCCGACGGCACATCACGGCACCCGGCCGCCGCGCAGGACTCCCGCATGCTCACCCGAATCCGCGCGCTGCTCGCCAAGGCCGAGGCGACCGGATTCCCGGAGGAGGCGGAGGCGCTGAGTGCCAAGGCCCAGGAGCTGATGGCCCGGCACAGCATCGACGAGGCGCTGCTCGCGGCCCGTACGCACGCCAAGGACGCGCCCGGCGCCTGCCGCATCGGTGTCGAGCCGCCGTACGAGACGGCCAAGGCGGTGCTGCTGGACGCGGTGGCCGACACGAACCGCTGTCGCGCCGTGTGGAACGAGTCGCTCGGATTCTCGACCGTCGTCGGCTTCGAACCCGACCTGGAGGCCGTCGAACTCCTCTACACCTCGCTGCTCGTGCAGGCCACGGCCGCGATGACGAAGGCGGAGGCGGCCCAGCGGGCCGGGGGAAGGAAGCGTACGAAGAGTTTCCGGCAGTCGTTCCTGGCCGCGTACGCGCACCGGATCGGCGACCGGCTGGCGACCGCCGCCGAGGAGGCCGAGGGGGAGGCCACGTCGCAGGCCCCGGTGGCGGAGCTGCTGCCCGTCCTGGCGGCCCGCGACGTGGCGGTCAACGACCACATGGAGCGGATGTTCCCGGACACCGTCACCACCCGGCTGCGCGGGGTCAACGACGCGGCCGGGTGGCAGGAAGGAGCCGCGGCGGCGGACCGCGCCCAGGTCAGAGCACGTCCGCCACTTCGCTGACGCCCGGTTTGCGCGGGGCGACCGAGCGTCTTTCGGCTTGCGTGGGACGGCTGAGCCCCCTGGCTCGCGCGGGACCGCTGGGCGCTCCCTGGCTTCCGCCGGGCGGCTGGGCGCCTCCCGGTTCGCGTGGGACGGCCGAGCGTCTCGCGGCTCGCGCGGGCCGGCTGTGCCCCCGGCTCGCGCGGGACCGCTGGGCTCCCCGGCTTCCGCCGGGCGGCCGGGTGTCTCCCGGCTTGCGGGCCGGGAGCGCCGCTCAGTCGCCCGCGGGCTGGAACGAGCTCACGGAGGCGTTCGGGTCGTTCGGACCGGTCTTGCCCGCGAGGGGACCGTACGACCACTTGAAGCTCTGGGTGGTGGCGGCACCGGGCAGGCCGATCTTCAGCGTGGTCGCGGCGAGGCTCTTTCCATCGCCCGCCGTGCCCCGTACGTAGGTGATCGTGAAGGAGGCGGTACCGCTCGCCGCCAGTGTCAGCTTCGGCGGAGTCGCGGACTTCTCCTCGGGTACGTCCGTACCCGTGCCGCCGTCCTGCACCTTGACGGCGGGGAAGCCCTGAAGGGTGCACTCGGCGCCCTTGTTGGTGAGCGTGACGGGCACGTTGCCGGTGTCGCCGGCGGTCGGGGCGGCGTTGGCGGGGCCGACCTGGATGCCGATCTGGTCGATCTTGCAGGCCGTGGAGGAGGCGGCGGCGGAGGAGGCGGTCGAGGCCTTCTTGCCGCCCTCGGTGCTGTTGCTGCCGCCGCTGTCGCAGGCGGTGAGGGTGAGTGCCGCCGCGGCGGCGACGACGGCGATCGGAAGGGCGCGCATGGGTTTCCCCCTGAGTTCGTGAAGGTGCTCATGGATCATCACGCAGACCGGTGGGCACGCGTTGCGCGGCCCCCCTGTCACGCACCTCTCCCGCGTCGCGTATGTCCCGAATACGAACCGAAGGTCGCCCCGCGTCGACGACATGAGCGACGGACACGCGAACGGGCCGCGGAGTCCCAGGGATTCCGCGGCCCGCCGCCAAGAGCCGACCGGGGTAGATCGGTGCAGGTTAGGTCAGGTCAGGGAGGGGTCGGGCCGGTCAGGAGCCCAGGCTCGCCGTCGGCAGTCCCGACGGGAGCTGACCGCCCTCGGCCTTCGTGTACGACTCCTTGCCGAGGTTCCCCGACCAGGTGACCTTCAGCGTCGTGCTGTTCACGGAGTCGACCATGCCCGACGCGCGGTCCTTGTTCCCGTCCGTGCACTTGAGGTGGATCATCTGCATGCCCGCCTCGTCACCGGCGGTCCCGGTGCACACGGTGCGGCCCGTCGTGAAGAGCCCGGCCTGCTTGCCGGTGATCACCAGCACCACCGCCTTGCCGCCGGTCGTGGCCACCCAGCTGCCCTCCAACTTGCCGCCGGCGGTCGAAGGGGTGCCCGATTCACCGCCGGTGCCGGCCGTCCCCGAAGCTGACGCGCCGGGACTCGCGGACCCGTCCCCCGAGCCGGACCCCGAGTCGCTGCTGCACCCGGTCAGCGCGAGCGTGCCCGCCAGACCCGCGGCCAAGGCCATGGCCGCGCCCCGGGCCCGCCGACGCGGAAGGGTCGCCGAAGTCGCCGATGTCACTGAAGCCCCCAAGGGTGATGGTGTGGCTGGGGTCGCCGGAACGACCGCAGCAAGCTATCAGCCACACTCCCGAACACCCTGAGCGAGACATCGGGAGAACTTACGAATCTTCTGAGGGAGTCGTCGGGGCACGGTTTCGAGGGAGTCGTCGGGCTGTCGTTTCGGGGGAGTCGCCGAGTCATCGTCTCGAGGGAGTCGTCGAGGCATCGGGAGTGCCTCGCGAGCGCCGTCGGGTGCGCAGCGCTACCAGGACGACTTGCGCACACCCGGCAGGAATCCCGCATGCGCCTGCTCCCGCAGATTCACCCGGGACAGCCCGAAGGCGCTCAGGTAGCCGCGGGGGCGGCCGTCCATGCTGTCGCGGTTGCGGACGCGGGTGGCGCTCGCGTCGCGCGGCTGGCGGCGCAGTTCCTCCCGCGCGGCGGCCCGTTCGGCCTCGGTCGAGGACGGCCGGCGGAGGATCTCCTTCAGTTCGGCCCGCCGCGCCGCGTACCGGGCGACGACCTCCCGGCGCCGCTCGTTCTTCGCGATCTTGCTCTTCTTCGCCATCAGACCCTCACCCCACGGGCCCGGATCCTGGCCACGGCCGCCTCGACGCCGATCGCGTCGACGGTCTTGATGCCCTTCGCGCTCAGCCGCAGCCGTACGTGACGGCCCTCGCTCGGCAGCCAGTACCGCTTGCGCTGGACGTTCGGGTCGAAGTGGCGGGACGTGCGCCGGTGGGAGTGGGAGATGGAGTTGCCGAAGCCCGGCGTGGCGCCGGTCAGCATGCAGTGCGCGGACAAGGGTGACGCACCTCTCTCTGAGACGTCTTGGAAATGGAAGTCATTTTCATTAACATACCAGCCATGGCACGCAACGAACTCCGTCCCGTCATCAAGCTCCGGTCCACGGCCGGGACCGGCTTCACGTACGTCACCCGCAAGAACCGGCGCAACGACCCGGACCGGATGACCCTGCGCAAGTTCGACCCGGTCGCCGGCCGGCACGTCGACTTCCGAGAGGAGCGCTGACCGTCATGCGCGAGGGAACCCACCCGGAGTACGGCCCCGTCGTCTTCCGCGACCGCGCCGCGAACCACGCCTTCCTCACCCGCTCGACGCTCGCCGCCACGGCGGGGGAGAAGACGATCGAATGGCAGGACGGCCACACCTACCCGGTGGTGGACGTCGAGATCTCGAACGTGAGCCACCCCTTCTACACGGGCAACGCGCGGGTGCTGGACACCGCGGGCCGGGTGGAACGCTTCGAGCGCCGCTACGGACCGGCCGGTGACGCGCTCGGCAGGACGCGCGGCAAGGCGGGCGACAAGGCGCTCGGCGAGGCGGGCGACAAGGCAGGCGACAAGACGCTCGGCGAGGCGGGCGACAAGCGCGGCGGTGCCGGCTGATGCCGACCTCGCACCTCTGCGTCGTGATCGTCGGCGGCCTGCACGCGGATGCGCGGCAGGCCGCCGTCGCACGGCTGCTCGCCGACGTTCCCGACAGCGTCGCCCTCCACCACGACCTGACGACGGCCGCGGCGGGCACGGTCGTCCGTACGATCCGGGACGCCACCGGAATCGTGTCGGCGGGCGAGGCCCCGCTCGTCAACGACTGCGCGTGCTGCGCCCTGCGCGAGGATCTGGTGCCGGAGCTGCGGCGCCTCGCGGACGCGGGCCTGACACGCCTCGCCGTCGTCGAACTGTGGGACTCGGTCGAGCCCAAGGCCATGGCCGAGGTCGTCGCGGCGGGCGGGCTCCGGCTGACCTCCGTGATCACCGCCGTCGACCCGGCCCTGCTCCTGCCCTACCTCGCCGACGGCGACGACCTCGCCGAGGTCGGCCTCGCCGCGGCCGCCACCGACCGGCGCACGGTCGCCGACACCTTCGCCCGCCAGCTGGAGTACGCCCCCGTCCTCGCCGTCGTCTCCTCGGAACAGGCCGACGACGAGGACCGCGCGCTGCTGGCCCAACTCCATCCCACGGCCCGCCGGGTCCCGATCGACGCACTCGACGTGACGGACGGCGAGGCCAGGGGGACCGACTGGTTCGCACCGACCCGGCCCCCGGCCACGGGCTGGACCCCACCGGGATGGGAGGCAGACCCCGTCCACACGACGAACGCCGCTCCGCCGCACGGGTGCGGGAGCCCGGACGTGGCCACCTCCGGTGAGGGCGGAATCGACGGCGCCGGTACGACTGCCGATGCGGGTGCCGGTGCCGATGCCCCGGGGGCCGACCCCGCTGAGGCCGGTGCGGGCCCCCGCTCCGAGCGGATCGGCTCCGGTGCGGGCGGTACCGAACCCCGGTCCGGGAGAACCGCATCCGCGCTCGTCGATGCCGCGTTCGCCGGATTCGACGTCGAAGCCGCGGCCGCGGCCCAGCATCCGGCCTGTGCGCTGTTGCCGGCCGAGGCGGACGAGGCCGGTGTCGGCACGCTCGTATGGCATCGGCGACGGCCGTTCCACCCTGAGCGGCTGTACGCGGCGCTGGAGGACCTGACCTGCGCGGCCGCACGCAGCCGGGGGCGGTTCTGGCTCGCCGACCGGCCCGACACCCTGCTGCACTGGGACGCGGCCGGAGGCGCGCTCTGCGTGGAGAGCGCGGGCCCCTGGCTCGCCTCGCTCCCGGACGCCGCGTGGGACATGGTCCCGCCCGTCCGTCGCGCCGCCGCCGCGCTCGACTGGCATCCGGAGCACGGCGACTGCTGCCAGCACCTCGTCTTCACCTCGCCGGGGCTCGACCGCGAGGGGCTCGAACTGCTCCTGGAGTCCTGCCTGTTGACCGACGCCGAGTACGCCGCGGGCCCCGCCGCCTGGAAGCGACTCCCGCCCGCCTTCGACTCCCTCCTGGAGGTCTGACCCATGGCCCGCAAGCCGGAACGCAAGCCCGCGACCAAGTCCCGCCCCAACCCGCTGGACCGCGACGGGATCATGTACATCGACTACAAGGACACCGACCTGCTGCGGAAGTTCATCTCCGACCGCGGCAAGATCCGCAGCCGCCGGGTCACCCGGGTGACCGCGCGGCAGCAGCGGATGCTCGCCCGCGCGATCAAGAACGCGCGTGAGATGGCGCTGTTGCCGTACTCCGGCACCGGCCGCTGACGGGCTCCACCGTACGAACGCTTCCGGCACGACCGCCTCAAGGGCCCCGGCGAACTCCTTGACCACAGGGGCACCGAAGCCGAAGCCGGGAGCGAGGCCGAGACTGAACCCGGCGACGGCACGTCATGAACCCCGCCCCGCACGGAGCCCCGCCCCCGCTCCGGAGGGCGATCCGCTTCTCCGGCACCAGCGACGTGCGGATTCTCGCGTACGAGCCGGACCGGAAGCCGCGGGTCCGGTGGGCCGACGCCGATCCGACGACCCTCCGGATTGGGCCATTACGTGAACGTTGAAACTCGAAGGGCCCGGTACGCGTCTCTTCTTATTGCATGAGGGATTCGACCCGGACGACCCAGCACGGATGATGGCGTGGAAGATCATGCACGGGGGCTGGAGAGCGCATGTCATGCGTTCTCCAGGGCAGACGCTGGACCAGATGCAGCCCGGCGAGTACCAGGCAGTAGTCGGGCGGTCAACACTCGGTAGTCAAATGGCGGTAAAAGCTGTAACCGTGGGACCACCCCCCGTGCACGTGCATCTGCCCATGCATCTGCACATGAACAGAGCTATGATCCGGGGCAGTTGGCCACTGCATCAATGGCCACATCGGCCACTGCACGACCGGGGAGCGACTTGTGGACCACGACGTGTACGACGTGGATGACCTGGATGACGTGTACAACGGCATGGCTGCGACCGCGCTGACCGGGGTGGCCTGGCAGAAGAGCAGGCACAGCAACTCGCAGGGTTCCTGCGTGGAGTTCGCGAGGCTGCCCGGAGGCGACGTGGCGGTGCGGAACTCGCGGTTCCCGGAAGGGCCCGCGCTCGTCTACACCCGCGCCGAGATCGAAGCCATGCTCCTGGGCATCAAGGACGGCGAGTTCGACCACCTGATCGCCGGCTGACGTGAGTCGGCGCCGCACACCCGGGCGCGCCTTCGGGCGGGGCGACCGGCGTAACTGACGGCAACGACCTTCTCGCGGCGTGTAACGCGCGTAGAACCGCGGCGCCAAAAAGCGCCGCGGTTCTCTATTCGGCCGAAACCCCGCCGACGGCCGGCTGCGGAAGCCTGAAGAGCGCCCACACGACCTTGCCGCTGAGCGTGCCCGCGAGCGGGTGCCAACCCCAGCTGTCGGCGAACGAGTCGACCAGGAACAGGCCCCGGCCCGACTCCGCCGAGAAGTCCTCCGAGTCGCCCGCGACCGGACTGTCGTGACTGGGGTCGCGCACCGCGCACACCAGACGTGAGGTCCACCGCATCAAGTGCAGCCGCACGGGCGGGCCTTGGTCGTCCGAACGGGGTGTGTCCGAGGGCAGGGCGTGCCGCAGGGCGTTGGTCACGAGTTCGGAGACCACCAGGCAGACATCGTCGAAGCGCTCACCGATGTCCCACTGGTCCAGCGTTCTGCGGGTGAACTGCCGAGCTTCGCGCACCGCTTCGTAGCGCGCCGGCAGGGCGCAGGAAGCGGCGCTGGACACAGCCGCGGGGTCGAGCGGCGGAAGTCCCTGCCGTAAGGGCTCGAGCATGGTCGATCCATTCGTCCCCATGCGAGGCACTCCCGGGTGTTCGCGGTCGTTGCGATGCAGCGGTGGCGCGAGGACCATGGTTCCGAATGCGTACAGCAGATGCAAGGGCAGATGCACGTGCACGCGCCCGAATTAGACCTTCCTCCACCCTTTCTTGGTCATTTCTTCTGTCACCTTCTTCCCGCTTGTTGACCCTCTACTGATCTTTTCCTGTGTGGCCCCTTTGGAGTCTTTCCGTTTCTGTAACTGAACGAGTACTGCTTGAAGTGTTTTAGTGGCAGACTTCGGCCCTTGAAGACGGTTGGGGAGGCGGACGAACGTGAGCGCTGGTGAGTCGAGTGGCTCGGTGGTGCGGCGCATGCTGCTGGGATCACATCTGCGGCGCCTGCGGGAGTCGCGCGGAATCACCCGGGAAGCGGCCGGTTACTCGATCCGTGCCTCCGAATCGAAGATCAGCCGCATGGAGTTGGGACGGGTGAGCTTCAAGACGCGCGACGTCGAGGACCTGCTGACGCTGTACGGCATCACCGACGAGGCCGAGCGCACATCGCTCGTCTCCCTCGCCAAGGAGGCCAACGTCGCGGGCTGGTGGCACAGTTACTCGGACGTCCTGCCCAGCTGGTTCCCGACCTACGTCGGCCTGGAAGGCGCGGCTCATCTGATCCGCTCGTACGAAGTCCAGTTCGTGCACGGCCTGTTGCAGACGGAGGCCTACGCCCACGCGGTCGTCGCGCGCGGCATGCGGGGCGCCTCGCCCGCCGACATCGAGCGGCGCGTCGCGCTGCGCCTGGAGCGGCAGAAGTACCTCGTCTCCGAGAAGGCCCCGGAGTTCCACATCGTCCTCGACGAGGCCGCGCTGCGCCGTCCGTACGGTGACCGCGAGGTGATGCGGGGGCAACTCCAGCATCTGATCGAGGTGTCGGAGCGCCCCAACGTACGACTTCAGGTCATGCCGTTCAGCTTCGGCGGCCACTCGGGCGAGAGCGGTTCCTTCACCATCCTGAGCTTCCCCGAGTCCGACCTGTCGGACGTCGTCTATCTGGAGCAGCTCACCAGCGCGCTCTATCTGGACAAACGCGAGGACGTCACCCAGTACGAAGGCGCGCTCAAGCAGCTGCAGCAGGACAGCCCCGGGCCCTCCGAGAGCCGCGATCTGCTGCGGGGGCTGCTCCAGCTCTCCTGACCTTCTCCCCACCGCCTCCGGCGAGTCTTCACGGTCTGTTCGCCTGTGAGTCTTCGTGGACTCTTCGGAGGTGCTCTCCAACTCCCTTTGGACGCAAGTACGATGACGTCTGATCAGACGTTGATCGGATGTGTCTGCTGACTCAGACTCGGATGTCTGCCTCGGCAGCAAGGGGATTGAGGGAGCACATGTCGTCCTACTTCACCGACTTGGCCCAGCAGTACATCGACGGCGAGTGGCGCCAGGGCACCGGCTCCTGGGACATCATCGATTTCAACCCGTACAACGGCGAGAAGCTGGCGTCGATCACCATAGCCACGGTCGACGAGGTCGACGAGGCCTACCTCGCCGCCCGGCGCGCCCAGAAGGAATGGGCCGCGACCAACCCGTACGCCCGTCGCGCCGTCTTCGAGAAGGCCCTGCGCATCATCGAGGAGCGCGAGGCCGAGATCACCGAGGTGATCATCGCCGAGCTCGGCGGCACCCACCTGAAGGCGGGCTTCGAGCTCCACCTCGCCAAGGAGTTCCTGCGCGAGTCGATCCAGCTGGCGCTGCGCCCCGAGGGCAAGATCCTCCCCTCGCCGATCGACGGCAAGGAGAACCGCCTCTACCGCGTCCCCGTCGGTGTCGTCGGCGTGATCAGCCCCTTCAACTTCCCCTTCCTGCTCTCCCTGAAGTCCGTCGCGCCGGCCCTGGCGCTCGGCAACGGCGTGGTCCTCAAGCCGCACCAGAACACCCCGATCGTCGGCGGCTCCCTGGTGGCGAAGGTCTTCGAGGACGCGGGCCTGCCCGGCGGTCTGCTCAACGTCGTCATCACCGACATCGCCGAGATCGGCGACGCCTTCATCGAGCACCCCGTACCGAAGGTCATCTCCTTCACCGGCTCCGACAAGGTCGGCCGCCACGTCGCCACCGTCTGCGCCTCGCACTTCAAGAGCGCGGTGCTGGAGCTCGGCGGCAACAGCGCCCTGGTGGTCCTCGACGACGCGGACATCGACTACGCCGTCGACGCTGCGGTCTTCAGCCGCTACGTCCACCAGGGCCAGGTGTGCATGGCCGCCAACCGCGTCCTCGTGGACCGCTCGATCGCGGACGAGTTCACCGAGAAGTTCGTCGCCAAGGTGAAGACGCTGAAGGTCGGCGACCCGAGCGACCCCCAGACGATCATCGGCCCGGTCATCAACTCCTCCCAGGCGGACTCGCTCACCGGCGCGGTCGACCAGGCGATCGCCGAGGGTGCCACGGCCCTGGTGCGCGGCGCCACCACCGACAACCTCGTCGAGCCGACCGTCCTGACGGACCTGCCCGCCGACTCCGCCATCCTCCGGCAGGAGATCTTCGGCCCGGTCGCGCTCCTCGTCACCTTCGACGGCGAGGAGGAGGCCGTCCGCATCGTCAACGACACCCCGTACGGGCTCAGCGGCGCCGTGCACACCGCCGACGTCGAGCGCGGTGTCGCCTTCGCCAAGCAGATCGACACCGGCATGTTCCACGTCAACGACGGCACCGTCCACGACGAGCCGCTGGTCCCCTTCGGCGGCGAGAAGCACTCCGGCATCGGCCGCCTGAACGGCGAGACGACCGTCGACGCCTTCACCACCCAGAAGTGGATCTCGGTCCAGCACGGCCGCAGCTTCTTCCCGTTCTGAGCGTCCGGTTTCGGCGTAGCAGACATGCATCCAGGTGTACACTAGGTGCATGTCTGCTACGTATCCCATCGCCGAGGCGAGGGGCAAGCTCGGCGACCTCGCCCGCCGAGCCGCCCAGCACGAGCACATCACCCTGACAGATCGCGGCATCCCGGCGGCCGTCCTCATCTCTCCCGCCGAGTTGGAGGACCTCGAGGACGCTCTGGCCCTGGCCCGCCTGGAGCGTGACCGCGCCCTTGGGCGTACCGAGGCTCCCATCCCCCACGAAGAGGCCCGCCAAGCACTGCTCGAAGCGGCGGGGAGGGGCGAGTGACCTGGCGCGTTCTCTGGGAACCGGCCGCCCTCAACGCTGCCACAGGGCACCTCAAGGACGACCCCCAAGGCGTCGACGCCCTCCTGCGGGCCACTGACCAACTCGCCGAGGACGAGAGGCCCGAGGGGTCGCGCGCATGGGGCGTGGACCACCGTCGCCTCCATCACGGCCCCTGGCGCATCCTCTACCGGATCGATGCGGAAGCGCGCACGCTTCACATCGAGCACATCGGCCGCACCGTGATGTGACCTGGCCGCGAGTCCCTGGACGGCGCCACCGCCTTCGAGCTGGTCGCCCGCGCGCAGGAGGGTTGACCTCCGCGCCCTCATCTGCCCCCATAACCTGGACCGCATGTCAGCGATCCGTCTCCTGGTGCTGGGCGCCGTCCGCCAGCACGGGCGGGCCCACGGCTACCAGGTGCGCAACGACCTCGAGTACTGGGGCGCGCACGAGTGGTCCAACGCCAAGCCCGGCTCGATCTACCACGCGCTCAAGCAGATGGCGAAACAGGGACTGCTGCTCGCCCACGAGATCGCCCCGTCCACGGCGGGCGGCCCGCCGCGCACCGAGTACGAGATCACGGACCAAGGCACCGAGGAGTACTTCACGCTGCTGCGCCGGTCGCTGACCGCGTACGACCAGAAACCGGACATCCTCTCGGCCGCGCTCGGCTTCATGGTCGACCTCGGCCGTGCGGAGACCCTCGAACTCCTCCGGGAGCGGGTGCGCGCCATCGAGGAGTGGCGCAAGTCCGTCACCGGGTACTACACCCCCGAGGACGGCCCCGGACAGCTCGGCCACATCGGCGAGATCATGAACTTCTGGGTCCACTCCGCCGACTCCGGCGCACAGTGGACCCGGGGCCTGATCGAGCGCATCCAGGGCGGCGCGTACACCTTCGCCGGGGAGGGCGAACCCTTCGTCGGCGTCCTGGTCGACGGCGAGGAGAACCCGTACGCCACGCGAACCCCGCACCCCGGCGACCAGGAGTAGCCACGCCCTTGGCCGGACAGGCCCTAGTGATGGAAGCCCGTCGCCGCCTCCTTGTCCTGCGTCAGCGGATGCGGCAGCCTGCGCAGTTGGGGCACCAACCGGCTCAGGTCCTCGATGAACAGGTCGGCGAGATCCACCGAGAAGCCGTTGCGGCACACCACACGCAGGACGGACAGGTCCTCCCGGTTGGCCGGGAAGGTGTACGCGGGCACCAGCCAGCCGCTCTCCCGCATGCGCCGGGACACGTCGAAGACGTCGTACGAGGTCACATGCGGGGCCGTGGTGAAAGCGAAGACGGGCAACTCGTCGCCCCGGGTGAGGAGTCGGAAGTCCTCCAGCGCCTCGACCCGCTCGGCGAGCCCGCGGGCCAGGTCTCTGGTCGTCTGCTGCACGGCCCGGAAGCCATCCCGGCCCAGCCGTAGGAACGTGTAGTACTGCGCCACGACCTGCGCGCCCGGACGGGAGAAGTTGAGGGCGAAGGTCGGCATGTTGCCGCCCAAGTAGTTGACCCGGAAGACGAGCTCCTCGGGCAGCTCGGCCTCGGTCCGCCACAGTGCCCAGCCGACGCCCGGGTAGACCAGCCCGTACTTGTGGCCCGATGTGTTGATCGAGGACACCCGCGGCAACCTGAAGTCCCAGACCAGGTCCGGGTCGAGGAAGGGGGCGATCATCGCGCCGGACGCGCCGTCGACATGGACGGGGATGTCCAGGCCCGTACGCTCCTGGAGCTGGTCGAGGGCCGCGCACAGCTCGGCGATCGGCTCGTAGGACCCGTCGAAGGTGGAGCCGAGGATGCCGACGACCCCGATGGTGTTCTCGTCGCACAGCTCGGCCGCCGCCTGTGGGTCGAGATGGAACCGGTCGCCCTCCATGGGCACCTGGCGTGCCTCGACCTCCCAGAAGTTGCAGAACTTCTCCCAGCACACCTGGACGTTCACCCCCATCACGAGATTGGGGCGTGCTCCGGGGTAGCGATCCGCGTTCCGCCGCATCCAGCGCCGCTTCAGGGCCATGCCGGCGAGCATGCACGCCTCGCTCGATCCGGTCGTCGAACAGCCGACGGTGGACGCCGGGTCCGGCGCGTTCCACAAGTCCGCGAGTATCGCCACGCAGCGGCGCTCCAGCTCGGCGGTGCGCGGGTACTCGTCCTTGTCGATCATGTTCTTGTCCCGGCACTCGCCCATCAGCACCCCGGCCTGCGGTTCCATCCAGGTGGTGACGAAGGTGGCGAGGTTCAGCCGCGCGTTCCCGTCCAGCATCAGCTCGTCGTGGACGACCTGATACGCGGTGTTGGGTGGCAGCGGCCCGTCCGGAAGCCGGTGCTTGGGCGGGGCCTCGGTCATGCCCCCGACCGGGTTCGCCTCCCCGAAGAAGGGGTTGACGGACACCGGGCGCTCGTCGGGTTTCTCGGGACCTTGGTGGAGCGGCATGGGATCTCCCATCGAGTCGGCGGTCGGACGGTCCTGCTGGTTGATCGGAGGGTCCTACTGGTTGATCGGATCGGCTTCCCACTGGTTCATCGGATCGGAGGGGCCTGTCGGTTCACCGGATCGCGCTCCCGTCGGCGCGCAGCTGCATCTGCGGGCGTCCGGTGACGATCAGCCAGGCCGGTACCGAGGCCAGCACCAGCAGGGGCAGCACGGCAGGCTGGGCCACCAGGACGGCCGCCGTGAACAGACTGATCCAGCCCTGCCGGGTGACGGCCAGGAGCACACCCAGGACCGCGCACACCACGGCGAGCGTGGGATTCACCTGCGGTACCAACGCGTGCGCGCACAGCCCGAGAGCTACCCCGGCGAACACGGAGGGAAAGATCCGGCCGCCCCGGAAGCCGCACGAGGTGGCGACCAGCAGCGCGGCCAGCTTCACCGCGAACATCAGCGCGAACCGTCCCGCCGACCAGCCCTCCGGGTTAGCCGCGAGGGTCTTCACCTCGTCCAGGCCCTTGAAGAGCGTCAGAGGCCCGCCCAGCGCCCCCAGCAGCCCCAGGACGAGACCGCCCACGGGAAGCGCCACCATGGGGTGCCTGAGCCGCGAGAAGGCGCCGTGGGCGTAAGGGAGGGCGCACACCGCTGTCATCCCGATCGCCGCGGCCAGCGAGGCGACCACCAGGGCGCTCAGCAGGTCGCCCCAGTGGGGGCCTTCGTAGGCGGGCAGCGCGAGGTCGAAGCTCGGGTGCTCGAGCAGCATCATGGTGAGCGCGCCCGTGCCGCCCGCGAGCAGCGGCGGCAGCAGCCGGTCCCAGAGGGCGCCGGGCCCCGGCTGCCCGGCCAGTACCTCGGAGAAGATCAGCGCTGCGGCCACCGGCGTACCGAACAGGGCGCCGATCGTGCCCGCGACCGCCAGGCCCACCCACAGCCCCACGGCGGAGCCCGGGATCACGCGGGTGCCGAGCCAGTAGGCGAGGGCCACGTTGACCGCCGTGATCGGGTTCTCGGGGCCCAGGCTCACCCCGCCCGCCAGCGTCAGGACGGTGGCGACGAGCAGCCCGGGCAGAACGCGGGGTGGCAGGGGAGCGTCGACCAGACCCGTGGTCGCCGGATCCGGCCCCGCGTGCCCCGGCACCTTCCACACGACCAGACCCACCGCGATGCCGGTCGCCGTGAGCATCACGACCATCCACACCACGGAGTAGCGGCCCACACCCAGTGCGTCCGGAAGGGTCTCCCACAGGACGTCCTTGAACCGGTCGGCGAGCAGGCTGACGCCCAGCAGGACGAGCGCCGCGGCCACACCGACCACCACGGAGGGCACGATCAACGGCAGCAGACGCCGTAAGGGGGTCGCCGTGGACGCATCGGTGCTCACGGCCACACCCTAAGCGGGCAAAAGGCGCACAACATCCCTAAGGGTGCGATTCGGGATCCGAGGAATTCCGGCTTGCACCTCACGTGGCGTGAGGGCCGATGGTGGGACACGTACCGAGGAAGGAGCGGAAGTGGGCTACTCAGTGGGCCAGGTCGCCGGTTTCGCCGGGGTCACGGTGCGCACCCTGCACCACTACGACGAGATCGGCCTGCTCGTTCCGAGCGAGCGCAACCACGCGGGGCACCGGCGCTACAGCGACGCCGACCTCGACCGGTTGCAACAGATCCTGTTCTACCGGGAGCTGAGCTTCCCGCTCGACGAGGTCGCGGCCCTGCTCGACGACCCGGGGGCGGACCCGCGCGCGCACCTGCGCCGCCGGCACGAGCTGCTGACCGCCCGGATCGAGAAGCTGCAGAAGATGGCCGCGGCCGTGGAGCACGCCATGGAGGCACGCACGATGGGCATCAACCTCACGCCCGAGGAGAAGTTCGAGGTCTTCGGGGGCAAGGATCCCGAGGAGCACGCGGAGGAGGCCGAACAGCGGTGGGGCGGCACGGCGGAGTACGCCGAGTCGCAGCGCCGCGCCGCCCGCTACACCAAGGGCGACTGGCAGCGCATCCAGGACGAGGTCGCCTCCTGGGGCGAGCGCTACGCCGCCCTCATGGAAGCGGGCGAACCCGCGACCGGCGAGCGGGCCATGGACATGGCCGAGGAACACCGGCAGCACATCGGCAAGTGGTTCTACGACTGCTCGTACGAGCACCACGGCTGCCTCGGCGCGATGTACGTGTCCGACGAACGCTTCAAGGCGTACTACGACTCCATGCGCCCGGGTCTCGCCGAACACCTCAGGGACGCGATCACGGCGAACGCGGCCCGGCACTCCCAGGAAGCCTGACGGCAAGGCGGTAAGGGGCACCCGCCACTGCGGGTGCCCCTTACCGGATTCCGGTTCCGCGGCCGGTCGCGCCCTACTCCTTCACCAGGACCACCGCGGTGCCGTACGCGCACACCTCCGTGCCCACGTCCGCCGCCTCGGTCACGTCGAACCGCATCATCAGCACGCCGTTCGCCCCCCGCGCGCGTGCCTGCTCGACGAGTCGTTCCATGGCCTGGTTGCGGGTCTCCACAAGGGTCTTGGTGAGCCCCTTGAGCTCGCCGCCGATCATCGACTTCAGACCCGCGCCGATCTGGCTGCCCAGATGCCGGGATCGCACGGTGAGGCCGAACACCTCGCCGATGACCTGCTGGACGCGGTAGCCGGGCGCGTCGTTCGTCGTCACGACCAGGACGTCCGACTGGGGTCCCTGGCCGCCTCCGTATTCATCGATGCCCATGGCCCACAGCTTTGTCCCAGTGGGCACACAGTGCATCCTGGGGGCACTGGTGGAACCTGGCACGGACACTGTGCGTTGATAGCTTTGGCCGACAGTACTGATGTGCTGCCGTACTGCCGTCCCAGGACCGCCGTACTTTTCCTTCACCCCTCAGGAGCCCGGAACCGTGACGACGCTTGCCCTTGGTCCAAGCTGGCTGGATCCGAACACGCTCCTGGACAACTTCGGCATATGGGGCCTGCTGCTCGTCGTCTTCGCCGAGTCCGGCCTGCTGATCGGCTTCTTCCTGCCGGGTGACTCGCTGCTGTTCACCTGCGGCCTGCTGATCACGTCGAACCAGCTGAACTTCCCGCTGTGGGGGGCCGTCGCCCTGATCTGCGTCGCCGCGGTCCTCGGCGACCAAGCGGGTTACCTGTTCGGCAAGAAGGTCGGCCCCTCGCTCTTCACCCGCCCGGACTCCCGCCTCTTCAAGCAGGAGAACGTGGTCAAGGCCCACGAGTTCTTCGAGAAGTACGGGCCCAAGTCCTTGGTCCTCGCCCGCTTCGTGCCCATCGTGCGCACCTTCACGCCGATCATCGCGGGCGTCAGCGGCATGAAGTACCGCTCCTTCCTCACCTTCAACATCATCGGTGGAGTCCTGTGGGGCGCGGGCGTCACGCTGCTCGGCTCCTGGCTCGGCAAGATCGACTTCGTCAAGAACAACATCGAGGCGATCCTGATCCTGATCGTCCTCGTCTCGGTGGTCCCGATCGCCATCGAGTTCCTGCGGGCGCGCTCCAAGGCCAAGAAGAACCCGCCGGCGCCTCAGGCCCCCCAGGGCCCGGCCGCCTACCAGCAGCAGCCCACGCCCCCCGCCATGGACGACGCGACGCGTCCGCTGCGCATGCACCAGCCGCAGCAGGGCCATGACCCGTACCAGCAGGACCGGCACCAGCAGGACCAGTACGCCCAGGGATACCCGCAGCAGCAGCCCCAGCAGCCGTACGGCAACCAGGACCAGGGTTACTACCAGGGCCAGGGCTACGACCAGAATTACGGTCAGAACTACGACCCGAACTACGACCCGAACTACGACCAGGGCCAGGCCTACCCGCCCCGCCAGGGTTACCCGCAGCAGCAGCCTTACGGCAACCAGGACCAGAGCTACCAGCAATACCCGTACGGCAACTGAGCGCCCCGAAAGGGGCGCGAGGAACTGCGCGATCAGCCACCACAAGCCCGCGGTCGAGGCCGAACAGAAGCGGCCGAGCTCTCGTGCGCCCGGCCCTCAGAACCCCCGCGTCCGCTTCGCGGCCCTGCGCTCCCCGGCGGAGCCCCCCGGCAGTCGCAGGAACAGCCGGGAGATCTCCGACCCCAGGTTCACACCGATGGCGATGGCCATGGCGAGCGCCGCGGCCTTGGAGAGCGACACCAGGCCCTTGTCGACGTTGCTCTGGGCGATCGACAGCAGCCCGAAGTAAGTGGCCGACCCTGGGAGCAGGGGCCCTATCGCGGCGGTCGTGTACGGCAGCGCGGACGCGAACCGGTAGCGGGACAGCAGCTGCCCGAAGAGGCCCACCAGGCCCGCCGCGACGGCGGTGGAGGCGACCGGCGAGATACCGCCCGGGTAGTGCATCGCCCCGTACACCGACCAGGCGACGCCTCCGTTGAGGGTCACCGCGAGCACGGTGGATCGTTCCTGCTGGAGCAGGACGGCGAAGGTCAGCGACAGCAGCATGGCGGCGGCGATCTGTACCAGGGGCCGTTCGGAGATGCTGAGCGCCTGGTCCGGATTGAGCGCGGCGCCGAACTTCACGCCGAAATAGAGCACGATGAGGACGCCGACGATGATGCCGACGAAGAGGTACATGACCTCCAGGAGGCGCGCGGACGCGGTGATGTAGAAGCCGGTCAGTCCGTCCTGGACGCCCGCGACGAGCGCCCGCCCGGGCAGCAGCGCGAACAGTCCACCGGTGATCACCGCGGACGAGTTCGTGTCGACGTGCGCGAGCTGGAGCGCGACACCTATCGCGGCCGGCGGCATCGCGGCCACCGTGAACTGGTAGAACTCCGGCAGCCCGCGCCCCGCGAAGAGCCAGGCCAGCCGGTCGCCCAGCATCGCGCCGAGCGCCGCGGCGACGAACACGATCGCGTCACCGCCCACGAGCACCGAGGCCGCACCCGCCAGCAGCCCGGTGCAGCCGGTCAGCACCCAGCCGGGATACGGGTGCCGGTTGCGCCGCATCTCCGCGAGGCGCCGGTAGGCCTCCTCCAGGGAGAACGTGGTCTCCGGGTCGCTCAGGTCGTCGACGAGCCGGTAGACGGCCGCGAGCCGTGTGTAGTCGGTGCCCCGGCGGCGTACGGTCCGGGAGGCCGTCACGGGATCGTCCACCAGGGACGGCTGGTGCGAGATGGACAACAGGGTGAAGGTGACGTTCGGCTCGCAGCGGTCCAGGCCGAACGAGCGGCAGACGGCGAACATCGCCGTCTCCACGTCCTCGGCGCCCTCACCGCCCGCGAGCAGCAACTCGCCGATGCGCAGCGTCAGGTCGAGCACGCGGGGGACGGCCGGGCCGACCTCGTCCTCCTTGTGCAGCAGTTCGGGTGCCGGACGCTCGGCCACCGGCATGCGCAGCATCGTGCGCATCCGGTCCTGCCAGGGCACGTCCTTGGTCAGGCTGACCACGGGGACGCCGGTCGCCGGTGTGAAGGCTGGCGGGGCGTGTTTCGCGCTGTAGGTGTGCGGGGTACTGAACGCCGACCCCTCGGACTCGGTGCCGGCCGTCTCGGGCGGCACGAGCCCCTTGGGGACCGCGAACTCCGACGTTGTCCCCGATTCGTCCTCGACCGCCGGTGCCACGCCGTCCGGCTGCGCGAAGGCACTCCTCGCCTCGTCCGACTGCGGTTTGCGGTCCTCCGCGTCCGTCACCCACCACTCCCGCTGTTGCCGACCGTGCACCTCCCGTACGCCCCAGTATGCGCACGGATACGCGAACGGGCCGCGCCACCCCGGGAGGGGTCACGCGGCCCGCGGGGCTCAGGAGGGATCAGTGACCGCCCTGCTCCTTCAAGCGCTTGTAGGAACGCTCGATCTCGGCCTCGGCCTCCGCGCGGCCGACCCAGTTGGCGCCCTCGACGGACTTGCCGGGCTCGAGGTCCTTGTAGACCTCGAAGAAGTGCTGGATCTCCAGGCGGTCGAACTCCGACACGTGGTGGATGTCCCGCAGGTGCTCCACACGCGGGTCGTGCGCCGGGACGCACAGCAGCTTGTCGTCGCCGCCGGCCTCGTCCGTCATACGGAACATGCCGATCGCGCGGCACTGGATGAGGCAGCCCGGGAAGGTCGGCTCGTCCAGGATGACCAGCGCGTCCAGCGGGTCGCCGTCCTCGCCGAGGGTGTTCTCGACGAAGCCGTAGTCGGCCGGGTAGCTGGTCGAGGTGAAGAGTCGACGGTCCAAGCGGATCCGACCGGTCTCGTGGTCCACCTCGTACTTGTTCCGCGAACCCTTCGGAATCTCGATCGTGACGTCGAACTCCACCGGTGGCTCCTCCATGATCAACACATAGTTCTGGTGGTTAAGTGTCCCTCACGCAGGTGTGTGATCGCGAAAGGGGCTGGTGGTCGTGCCAGAGCTGAGGGCTTGGCGGGCCGCGAGACCGCATGTGGTGCGGATCAAGCGGACCGTGCAGCCTCGTGTGACGCGGGTCGCGCAGGCCGTGCAGCCGCGTGTGACGAGGGCTGCGCAGTCCGTGCGACCGCATGTGGTGCGGGCTGCTCAAGCCGTACGGCCGCGTTCCGTGAAGTTCACGACCCCGCGGCTCACAGCCGTCGCCGCCACCGCGGGCCTGGCACTCGCGGCCGGGGCGGTGGCCTTCGCCGGCCCCTGGGACTCCTCCGGTCAGCGTACGGCCGAGCGTGACTGGGCCGCATCGCGAGAAGGGGAGGGTGGCGCAGATCACGGACGTAGTTCCGATACGTCCCCCACGGCGCCGAAGCCCGCGCCCAGCGCCGCCTCCGTGCTGACGGGTCTCGGCGGCTCCACCGTCTCGGTGCCCGCACCCACCCAGAAGGCCCTCACGAGCACCCTCGACCGGCTCCTGGGCGACCCCGCGCTCGGCGGGCGGCGCACGGCCGTGGTCGTCGACGTGGCGACCGGCAAGCGGCTGTACGGCAAGGGCGCCGACGACGCGCACACCCCGGCCTCCACCACGAAGATCGCCACCGCGGTCGCCGCGCTCTCCGCGGCGGGCGCCGACCACCGCATCGAGACCCGCGCGGTCCTGGAGCCCGGCACCAAGGAGGTCGTGCTCGTCGGCGGCGGCGACCCCACGCTGACCGCTCGCAAGGAGGCGGCGGGCTGGGCGAGCCTGCGCACCCTGGCCGACGAGACGGCGACGGCCCTGAAGGCCCGTCATCTGAACCAGGTGACGCTCTCGTACGACACCTCGCTCTACGCCGGTCCCGCCCTGCACCCCATCGGCACCAACCCCAACCTCGCGCCGGTCAGCGCCCTGATGGTCGACGAGGCCCGCACCGACGACTCGGCCAGCGGCCCGGTCACCCGCGCCGCGGACCCGGCGGCGGACGCGGCCGGGAAGTTCGCGGGGCTGCTGGAGGCCAAGGGCATCAAGACGACGACCCCCGGCCTCTCCAAGGCGACGAACGGCTCACAGTCCCTCGCCTCGGTCTCCTCGCCGCCGCTGTCCGCCCTCATCGAGCGGATGCTGACGAACAGCGACAACGACATCGCGGAGGGCATGGCCCGCCAAGTCGCCCTCGCCACCGGCCGACCGGCCGACTTCGACGGCGGCGCGGCGGCGATCGACGCCGAGCTGAAGAAGCTCGGACTCCCGCTGTCCGGCGCGCACTTCACGGACGGCAGCGGTCTGAACCGGGACGACAGGCTCACGGCGGACCTGCTCACGGCCCTCCTGGTCAAGGCCGGTGACCCCGCCCACCCCGAACTCCGGCCGATCCTGACCGGTCTGCCGGTCGCGGGTTTCACGGGCACCCTCAGCGACCGTTACGCCGACGACGCGTCCGGCACCGGCCTCGTACGCGCCAAGACCGGCACGCTGACCGGGGTGAACACCCTGGCGGGCACGGTCGTCGACGCCGACGGCCGGCTGCTGGCCTTCGCGTTCCTGGCCTCCGACACGACCGACCCGTCGGCGGCCCAGTCGGCCCTGGACCGCACGGCCTCGGCACTGGCGGGCTGCGGCTGCCGTTAGGGCCTGCCCGGCCGGGTCCTGGGCACCACTCGTACCACGAGCCCCGTGCGCCCCCGAGCACGGGCGCATCCGGTGCCTTACCCCTCACCGCACTTGGACCCGCTCACGTACGGTTGACGCATGACGAGCATCGGTGGTGCCGAGATGGTCGACTGGAATCTCGCGGTGGCGACCGCGACACGGCTTGTGCGGCCTGGCCCCGAGGTGAGCCGCGACGAGGCCCGAGAGGTCGTCGCGGAGCTGCGCCGGCATGCGAAGGCCTCGGAGGAACACGTCCGGGGCTTCACTCGTATGGGCACGGACGACCTCCACGACACCCCCATCCTGGTGGTGGACCGCCCGGGCTGGGTCCGGGCGAACGTCGCGGGGTTCCGGGAACTCCTGAAGCCCCTGCTGGACAAGATGCAGGAACGGCGGGGGACCACCCCGGGCGGGGCCGTCCTCGGCGCCGTCGGCGGCAAGGTCACCGGCGTGGAACTGGGCATGCTGCTGTCGTTCCTGTCGTCGCGCGTCCTCGGGCAGTACGAGACCTTCGCCCCGGCGACCAGGGAACTCCCGGCGGGTGAGAACGGCGGCGGCAGGCTCCTTCTCGTCGCGCCGAACATCGTCCACGTGGAGCGCGAACTCGACGTGGAGCCCCACGACTTCCGCCTGTGGGTGTGTCTGCACGAGGAGACGCACCGTACGCAGTTCACGGCCGTGCCCTGGCTGCGCGACCACCTGGAGGGCGAAATCCAGTCTTTCTTGGGCGAGACCGAGGTCGACCCCATGACGGTCCTGGAGCGCATCAGGGAGGCGGCCCAGTCGCTCGCGGGCGGCCGTCCCGAGGGCGAGGAGGACGACGGGGGCCGGTCCCTGGTCGAGATCGTGCAGACGCCGGCCCAGCGGGAGATCCTCGGCCGCCTCACCGCCGTGATGTCCCTCCTGGAGGGCCACGCGGACTTCGTGATGGACGGCGTGGGTCCGGACGTGGTCCCGTCCGTGGGCGAGATCCGCGAGAAGTTCCAGCAGCGCCGGGCCAGGGGGGCCTCACGGCTCGACCTCGCCCTGCGCAAGCTGCTCGGTTTGGATGCCAAACTGAAGCAGTACAGGGACGGTGAGCGGTTCGTGCGCGCGGTCGTCGATCAGGTGGGCATGGACGGCTTCAACCGTGTCTGGACTTCCCCGAACACCCTCCCGACCAAGACGGAGATCGCCAAACCGGCGGACTGGGTCGCACGGGTGCACCGCAAAGCGGAGTCGTGAACCCTACGGCAAGGTCGTGAAACGAATTCGGCCGACGGCAGGTGAACGCCCCTCCAATCACCCGTCCGAGGGACCGTGAGCCAACGGTAGGCGTGCAATGCTCGGGGAACGGCCCGTTTCTGTCACCATCTACACACTCTGTGTGACCAGGCTCGGGCTCACCCCCCGAAAACTTCATGAAGGGAACCGGACATGGGTCCCCATCCTGCGGTCGCGGCGATACGCCTGGCGGTCCGCCGCGTACTCCACGACGTCCTCTCCGACCACACCCGTCCCCCAGGCGAGTCCTCCCCGCTCGTCCTCGTCGCCTGCTCCGGTGGCGCCGACTCCATGGCGCTCGCCTCGGCTCTCGCCTTCGAAGCCCCCAAACTCGGCATCCGCGCCGGTGGCATCACCGTGGATCACGGTCTGCAGCCCGGCTCCGATCTGCGCGCCGACGACGTCGTCTCCCGCCTCGTCGAGCTCGGCATGACCCCCGTCGAGTCCCTCGCCGTCACCGTGGGCCGCGACGGCGGCCCCGAGGCCGCCGCCCGCGACGCCCGGTACGCCGCCCTGGACGCCGCCGCCGAGCGCCACGGCGCCTCCGCCGTCCTGCTCGGCCACACCCGTGACGACCAGGCCGAGACGGTTCTGCTGGGCCTCGCCCGCGGCTCCGGCATCCGCTCCCTGTCCGGCATGGCCGCGGTCTCGGGGGCCGGCGGCCGTTACCGCCGACCGTTCCTGCACCTGGACCGGCAGACCGCCCGCAAGGCCTGCATGGTCCAGTCGCTGCCCGTCTGGGACGACCCGCACAACGCCGACCCGGCCTACACCCGCTCCCGGCTGCGCCACGAGGGCCTGCCCGCCCTGGAGAAGGCGCTGGGCAAGGGAGTCGTCGAGGCCCTCGCCAGGACGGCACAGCTGTCCCGTGACGACGCCGACGCCCTCGACGCCTGGGCCCGCCAGGCCGAGGCCTCCGTACGCGACACGGCGGGCCTCCTGGAGTGCGCGAAGCTCTACGCCCTGCCGCCCGCCGTACGCCGCCGCATCCTGCGCCGCGCCGCCATCGAGGCGGGCGCCCCGGCCGGTTCGCTGTTCGCCCGCCACATCGAAGAAGTCGACCGGCTGATCACCGGCTGGCGCGGCCAGGGAGCCATCAATCTCCCGGGCAAAGTCGTCGCTCAGCGACAGGGTGGCAGACTGGTGATTCGGCAAGGCTGAAACCGGACCCTCCATCGGGACCGCTCACGCGGCTCTCCGGGACCCCTCACTCGGGTCGCGGGCGGTCCGGGCGGCCGAGCGAGTGAGCCGAAGGGGAGCGACATCGGCGCCCCGTAGGTGAACGAGCCCGAAAAAAGTGGGACGGACGACCGAAAGTGATGCGGGTGGACGCGAAAGACATGGGCACCGACCTCAAGTCGGTGCTCATCACCAAGGAAGAGATCGACGCCAAGCTGGCTGAGCTGGCTGCGAAGATCGACGCGGAGTACGTGGGCAAGGACCTGCTGATCGTCGGTGTCCTCAAGGGCGCCGTCATGGTCATGGCGGACCTCGCGCGTGCGCTGTCCACCCCCGTCACCATGGACTGGATGGCGGTGTCGTCGTACGGCGCCGGCACCCAGTCCTCGGGTGTGGTGCGGATCCTCAAGGACCTCGACACCGACATCAAGGGCAAGCACGTCCTGATCGTCGAGGACATCATCGACTCCGGGCTGACCCTGTCCTGGCTGATCTCCAACCTCGGCTCCCGCGAGCCGGCCTCCCTCAAGGTGTGCACGCTGCTGCGCAAGCCGGAGGCGGCCAAGGTCGCGATCGACGTGGAGTGGGTCGGCTTCGACATCCCGAACGAGTTCGTGATCGGCTACGGCCTCGACTACGCGGAGAAGTACCGCAACCTCCCGTTCGTCGGTACGCTCGCGCCTCACGTCTACGGCGGCTGAACCTCCGGGTCGCAGTCCTCGTAGGACGATCGGGAACCCCAGCGGGTTTCGCGCCGTTGGAGCATGCGTGGGAGGGATTCCCAGTCGTCCCCTGCAGCTTCGGGTGACAATGCTGGGGTACCGTCCGAAGAACAGTCTTTAAAAGTCTTTATCAAACTCACTATGGCAGGAGGGACGGGGCGGCACCGCTCCGTATGGATGGACGTGAAGCGATACTTCCGTGGGCCGGTCATGTGGATCGTGCTGGCCGTCCTTGCCGTGGTCGTGTTGATGCAGGTCGTCGGCTCGTCCGGCGGCTACAAGACAGTGGACACTGGCCAGGTCGTCCAGGCGATCAATGACAACAAGGTCCAACAGGCCAAGCTGACCACCGGTGACGAGCAGGTCATCAAGGTGCAGCTCAAGGATGGCCAGAAGGTCTCCGGCAGCTCCAAGATCCAGGCGAGCTACATCGGTGACCAGGGCGTCAACCTCGCCAACACACTCCAGGACAAGTTCCAGAACAAGCAGATTCCGGACGGCTACACGGTCTCGCCGTCCAAGCAGAACCCGTTCCTCGGCATCCTGCTGTCTCTGCTTCCCTTCGTCCTCATCGTCGTCGTCTTCCTGTTCCTGATGAACCAGATGCAGGGCGGCGGCTCCCGGGTCATGAACTTCGGGAAGTCCAAGGCGAAGCTCATCACCAAGGACACCCCGAAGACGACGTTCTCGGACGTCGCGGGCTCGGACGAGGCGGTCGAGGAGCTCCAGGAGATCAAGGAGTTCCTCCAGGAGCCGGCGAAGTTCCAGGCCGTCGGGGCGAAGATCCCCAAGGGTGTGCTCCTGTACGGGCCTCCTGGAACCGGTAAGACGCTCCTCGCACGCGCTGTCGCGGGCGAGGCGGGCGTTCCCTTCTACTCGATCTCGGGTTCCGACTTCGTCGAGATGTTCGTCGGTGTCGGTGCCTCCCGAGTCCGTGACCTGTTCGAGCAGGCCAAGGCGAACGCTCCGGCGATCGTCTTCGTCGACGAGATCGACGCGGTCGGCCGCCACCGTGGCGCCGGCCTCGGCGGCGGTCACGACGAGCGCGAGCAGACGCTGAACCAGCTGCTCGTCGAGATGGACGGCTTCGACGTGAAGGGCGGCGTGATTCTCATCGCCGCCACGAACCGGCCCGACATCCTCGACCCGGCGCTGCTGCGTCCCGGCCGCTTCGACCGCCAGATCGCGGTCGACCGCCCGGACATGCAGGGCCGTCTGGAGATCCTCAAGGTTCACCAGAAGGGCAAGCCGGTCGCGCAGGACGTCGACCTCTCGGCCGTCGCCCGTCGCACCCCCGGCTTCACGGGTGCCGATCTCGCCAACGTGCTCAACGAGGCCGCGCTTCTGACGGCCCGCAGCGACTTGAAGTTGATCGACAACTCCATGCTGGACGAGGCGATCGACCGCGTGGTCGCGGGCCCGCAGAAGCGGACCCGGATCATGTCGGACAAGGAGAAGAAGATCACCGCGTACCACGAGGGCGGCCACGCCCTGGTCGCGGCGGCGTCTCCGAACTCCGACCCGGTCCACAAGATCACGATCCTGTCGCGTGGCCGTGCCCTCGGCTACACGATGGTCCTGCCGGACGAGGACAAGTACTCCACGACGCGCAACGAGATGCTGGACCAGCTGGCCTACATGCTGGGCGGCCGCGCGGCCGAGGAGCTCGTCTTCCACGACCCGACCACGGGTGCTGCGAACGACATCGAGAAGGCCACCGCAACGGCCCGCGCGATGGTCACGCAGTACGGCATGACCGAGCGGCTGGGCGCGATCAAGTTCGGCGGCGACAACACCGAGCCCTTCCTGGGCCGGGAGATGTCGCACCCGCGTGACTACTCGGAAGAGGTCGCCGCGCTCGTCGACGAAGAGGTCAAGAAGCTCATCGAGAACGCGCACAACGAGGCCTGGGAGATCCTGGTCGAGAACCGCGACGTCCTCGACGCGCTGGTGCTCCAGCTGCTGGAGAAGGAGACGCTGAGCAAGGAGCAGATCGCCGAGATCTTCGCTCCGATCCACAAGCGCCCGGCCCGCCCCGCGTGGACCGGCTCCTCCCGGCGCACCCCGTCCACCCGCCCGCCGGTGCTCTCCCCCAAGGAGCTGTCGCTGACGAACGGGGCGAACGGATCGACGCCGGCCATCGCCAATGTGACGGAGTCCGTCCCGGCGAAGGAAGTGGCTCCGGAGGATCGCTCCGAGAGCTGACCCGGCTCCTGGTGGCCCCACCAGGCCCGGAATGGATGCCGCGCCCCCCAGGTTCTAGCCTGGGGGGCGCGGCATTTTGGCACGACCGCATGTTTTTGACGCGTCGACCAGCACGCGCAAGATCCACAGGAACGAGGACCACATGACCGACCCCGTGACGCTGGACGGCGAAGGTGTGATCGGCGAGTTCGACGAGAAGCGCGCGGAGAACGCCGTACGGGAGCTTCTCATCGCGGTCGGCGAGGACCCGGACCGCGAGGGACTGCGCGAGACGCCCGGGCGGGTCGCCAGGGCGTACAGGGAGATATTCGCGGGGCTGTGGCAGAAGCCCGAGGACGTGCTGACGACCACCTTCGACCTCGGACACGACGAGATGGTGCTCGTGAAGGACATCGAGGTCCTCAGCAGCTGTGAGCATCACCTGGTGCCGTTCGTCGGCGTGGCCCATGTCGGCTACATCCCGTCCACGGACGGCAAGATCACGGGCCTGTCGAAGCTGGCCCGGCTCGTGGACGTCTACGCCCGGCGGCCACAGGTGCAGGAACGCCTCACCACGCAGATCGCCGACTCGCTGATGGAGATCCTGGAGCCGCGCGGGGTGATCGTCGTCGTGGAGTGCGAGCACATGTGCATGTCGATGCGCGGGGTGCGCAAGCCCGGCGCGAAGACCATCACCTCGGCCGTGCGCGGCCAGCTGCGCGATCCCGCCACCCGCAACGAGGCGATGAGCCTGATCATGGCGCGTTAGGGCCTGTCCGGCGGATCATGCTCACCCGCGCTTGTGGGGCGCGGTCACTTTCCTCCGACCTGATCCCCTGGCGCCCCTGCGCACGCTCGGCGGCGCGGCCCGTCCGTCAGGCGACCGGGGCCGCGCCGCCGTGGTCGTTGTCGTCGTCCTCCGGGAGCTTGCAGACGCGCTCCAGGAAGAAGGCGGCCGCTATCACGGCGATGCCGGCGAGGACCGAGAAGCCGGCGTAGATGGCCTGGTCGCGACGGGCGGGGATGTCCAGGGACTCGAGCAGGAACGCGCCCGTACCGCCGTACATGCCCGACACGAGGGCGGCGACCAGGGCGCTCGCCTGGCCGAAGACGACCGCGCGGGCCGCCATCAGGGGGTCGACGCCCTTGGCGCCGGGGCGGCGTTCACGCTGGGCCTTGAGGCGGGCGCGCAGCGAGAGCGCCGTGGACAGCAGGACGACGGCGATCAGGGCCAGGACGATGGGGGCGGCCAGCGGGACCCGCGGGAGGGTCCCCACCGCGCTCCACAGGCGCGCGCCTGCCCAGGACAGCACACCGGCCACCACGAACACGGCTGCCAGCGTCCTGATGCGCAGCTGTTTCACGTTGTTGTCCCTTTGCCCCTCTTGTAAGCCCGTCTTGGTCGTCCTGACCTTAACGACTACTCGGGCAGCCGGAGTTCCAGGTCGGGCCGGGGCAGGACACCTTCCCGGGTGACGGCGGTGAGCAGGTGGTTCACGGGGCCGCGGCCGGGCAGCTGGGCCTCGGGCTCCACGTCGTGCCAGGGGGCCAGCACGAAGGCCCGTTCGTGGGCGTGCGGGTGAGGGAGGGTCAGGACCGGGTCGCCGGAGACGACCTCGGCGTACGCCACGATGTCCACGTCGATCGTGCGCGGGCCCCAGCGCCCGTCCCGTACGCGGTGGAAGGCCTCCTCGATCGCGTGGGCCCGCTCCAGGAGCGAGGACGGCGGGAGGGTGGTCTTGAGGACCACGACCGCGTTGAAGTACGTCGGCTGGCTGCCGGGTTCGACGCCCCAGGGCTCCGTCTCGTAGACGGGGGAGACCGCCTTGACGCGGACGCCGGGGGTGTCCTCCAGGGCGTCGATGGCGCCCTGGAGGGTCTCCAGGCGGTTGCCCAGGTTCGAGCCGAGGGAGAGCACCGCCCGTTTCGGGTTCTGCAGGGTCGTGTCGGCGGCGTCCACCCGCTCGACCACGGAGGCGGGCACCGGCTGTACGGTCGGGTCGCTCTGACCCTCGGTGAAGTAGGCGGTCATACTCGGCTCCGGGTGATCGTGACGGTCACGTCGTCGAAGGGGACCGTGATCGGCGCGTCCGGTTTGTGCACGCAGACCTCGACCTCCTGGACCCCGTCGTGCTTCAGGCAGGTCTGGGCGATGTGCTCGGCGAGGGTCTCGATGAGGTTGACGGGCTCGCCCTCGACGACGGCCACGACCTCCTCGGCCACGATGCCGTAGTGCACGGTCTTCGACAGGTCGTCCTCGGCCGCGGCCGGTCGGGTGTCCAGGCCCAGTGTCAGGTCCACGATGAAGGTCTGGCCTTCCTCGCGTTCCTTCTGGAAGACACCGTGGTGCCCGCGGGCCTTGAGGCCGCGCAGCGCGACACGATCCACGCGAATCACTCCTGCAATCGTCGGTAGCGGCCGATGTCCACCGAGTACGGTCGGCGCACCGGCCTCGAACGAATCTACCTGCGGGCACTGACAGAGCTCACCCACGGGACACGCGCCCACATGATGGGCACGAGGCTTCATCGGGCGTTTCCCCTGGGGAACACGGCGGCTCACGGGTTGGTAGCCGCCCCTACCCAGCGGTTCGTGATTCCAACCACTCCTTGGTGCCGGCGGACATCCCGCCCACCCGACCGGGCGTGTCCAGGGGCTCAGCGGGGGTGTTCTCGTCCTCAGCCGGGGGTGTCCTCGTCCTCCTCCTCGCCCGATTCGGCGAGGACCGGTGAGGCGTGGTGCGACCAGAGCTTCCAGCCGTCGGCCGTGCGGCGGAACACGTTCGTGGCGACGACCAGCTGGCCGACGAGGGGGCCGAGCTCGTCGCTGTCCTCGGGGGCGGGGCCGCCGCTCAGGATGTTCTCGGTGCAGGTCACCAGCGCGGTGTCGCCCGTGACGGAGACGTGCACGTCCGTGAGGAAGAACTGGATGTACTCCGTGTTCGCCATGATCAGCGCGTACGAGCGCAGGACCTCGCCACGGCCGTTGAGGACCGGCCAGCCGGGGTGGACGCAGGAGATCACCGCGCCGTCGCCCTCGATGTCGTCGTCGGCGGTGTCCAGGGGAGCCAGCCACTGCGACGACAGTCCTTCGAAGTCACCCCGCTCGAGTGCCTCGTAGAAGGCGGTGTTGGCGAGTTCGACCTGCTCGACGTCGGTGCGGGGTGCGCTCACTGGGCTCCCTCTACGGCCCGGGCGACTCGTACGGCGTCGGCGGTGGCCCGTACCTCGTGGACCCGGACCGCCCAGGCACCCTGGTGGGCGGCGAGCGCGGAGACGGCGGCGGTGGCGGCGTCCCGTTCGCGGGCCGGCGGCGGGGCGCCCTCAGGGCCCGCCAGTACGCGGCCCAGGAACCGCTTGCGGGAGGCGGCGACGAGCAGGGGGTGGCCGAGTTCGCTCAGCCGGTCGAGGTGGGCGAGCAGCGACAGGTCGTGTTCGGAGTCCTTGGAGAAGCCGAGGCCCGGGTCGACGACGATGCGGTCGGGGGCGACGCCGCCCGCCAGAACGGCCTCCACGCGTGTGTGCAGCTCGTCGACGACTTCGGAGACGACGTCCGCGTACGTCCCCCTCACGTTGCCGCCCTCGAGGAAGCCGCGCCAGTGCATGACCACGAAGGGTGCGCCGGCCGCGGCGACGGCGGGGATCATCGCGGGGTCGGCGAGACCGCCGCTCACGTCGTTGACGAGGGCGGCGCCCGCGGCGAGCGACTGCTCGGCGACGGATGCGCGCATGGTGTCGACGGAGACGGTGACGCCCTCGGAGGCGAGGCCGCGGACGACCGGGATGACGCGCTTGAGCTCTTCCGCCTCGTCGACGCGGGTCGCGCCGGGGCGGGTGGACTCGCCTCCCACGTCCACCAGGTCGGCGCCCTCGGTGACCAGGTGGAGGCCGTGTTTGACGGCGGCCGTCGTGTCGAACCAGCGGCCGCCGTCGGAGAAGGAATCGGGGGTCACGTTGACGACCCCCATGACCGCGCAGCGGTCCCAGGTCGGCAGTCCCGCGACGTGGCCGCGGCGGCGCTCGGAGTTCATACGTCCAGCCTAGGCCTCCGGCGGGGGGCCGAATCGTCTGCGGGTTCGCTCCGGCGGGGGTCTTTTGGCCGCTTACCGGACTGTTTCCCGCCCACCCGTCCGACTCGGTCGGGCCAAGCAGGTGCCGCGAAAAGGGCGGAAGTGTCGATATCGGGCACCCAGGAAGACCGCGGCCCGAGCGAGGGTCCCCAGGGCTGGGGTAGGGGCCCTCGCTCGGGCCTGTTCAGGGGGCTACGCCGCCCTGACCCCGCGTTCCGCCACGCCGTGGGCGCACGGGCGCGGAGCCGGTGTGCGGCGGCGCAGCAGGCTCGGGAGGGCCAGGTTCACGAAGCCCTCGGCCTGCATGGCGGCGATGCCGATGCGCGGGAGGTCGCGGGAGGAGCGGTAGACGACGAAGCGGGGCTCCCAGCGGGGGCGGAACTTCGCGTTGAACTTGTACAGGGACTCGATCTGGAACCAGCGCGAGAGGAAGACGAGCAGGCCGCGCCAGGCCCGCAGCACCGGCCCCGCGCCGATCTTCTCGCCGCGGGCCAGCGCCGAGCGGAACATCGCGAAGTTGAGCGAGATCCGCTTGATGTCGAGTCGTGGGGACGCCTCGAGCGCCGCCACGATGAGGAGCTCGTTCATGCCGGGGTCGGCCGAGCGGTCGCGGCGCATGAGGTCGAGCGAGACACCGTCCGTGCCCCAGGGGACGAAGTGCAGGACGGCCTTCAGGTCGCCGTACGGGCCGAGCGCGTCGTCCGCCTTGTGGGCGGTGGCGATCAGGCAGTCGCCGTCGGACGGGTCGCCGATGCGGCCGAGCGCCATGGAGAAGCCGCGTTCGGTGTCCGTGCCGCGCCAGGCCTCCGCCGCGCGGCGTATCCGCTCCAGCTCGCCCTCGCTGAGGTCACGGATGCGCCGCACCCGGGTCTCGTAGCCAGCCCGTTCGATGCGCTTCACCATTTGACGCACGTTGCGCATCGCGCGTCCGGACAGGGAGAAATCCGCGACGTCCACCACCGCCTCGTCGCCCAGTTCGAGGGCGTCGAGGCCGGTCTCACGGGTCCACACCTCGCCGCCCGTCTCCGAGCAGCCCATGACGGCGGGGGTCCAGGAGTGGGCCTTGGCCTCGTCCATGAAGCGTTCGATGGCGCCGGGCCAGGCCTCGACGTCGCCGATGGGGTCGCCGCTGGCGAGCATCACGCCGGAGACGACGCGGTAGGTGACGGCCGCCTTGCCGCTGGGGGAGAAGACGACGGCCTTGTCGCGGCGGAGCGCGAAGTGGCCGAGCGAGTCACGACCGCCGTGCTTGTCCAGCAGGGCCCGAAGCTGGGTCTCGTCGTTCTCCGTGAGGCGGGCGGCGGGGTGCTCGGGCCGGAAGGCCAGGTAGATCGTGGTGACGGCGGTCAGCCAGCCGAGCGCGCCGAGCGAGAAGGCGACCGTCCAGGACGTGGATCCGGCGTAGTCGACGGGGCCTTCGAAGCCGACCAGGCCGTACAGGACGTGCGTGATGCGATCGGCCAGGCTCGGGTCGCCGACCATCCGGTTCTGGTGGGCGCTGACGATGACCAGCCCGAGGGCGAGGGAACCGGCGCCCATGAGGACGAAGTTGGCGAGCGCGCGCCAGCGGCTGCGCGGATCGGGCAGGGCGGCGAACTCGCTCCGGTGGCGCAGCAGTGGTGCGAGCAGCGCGAGGGAGATGACGACGCCGATGATCGAGTGGCGGTAGGCGAACTGGGCGACGGCACCCGCCGGCAGCAGGGCCACGGCGGCCCGCCACGCTCGGCGCTTGCGGCGCCGCAGCCCATGAGCGAGCAGCAGCAGGAGTACGCCGGCGCTGAGCGACAGCGCGGCGGCGAAGGGGCCGAACGAGCCGGGCAGCACCTCGGCCATGGCGTGCATACGGCTGCGCCGGAAGCGCGGGAAGACCCCCGCGGCGATGTCCAGGACCCCTACGAGTGTGCAGGCCCTGGCGACGAGGGCGGGAACGGCATCTGGGCGCGGACCACGGAGTATGCGTCGCGTCCTGCCCGTGCGGTCTGGAACCTCGCTCGACATTTCCCCATCTATCCTGACAGACATCGCATCCCGTAGTTCTGCGAGAGACCTTGAATCCGGCGCCATTCCGGCATCCGGCGACATTGCGCCCTCTAGGACGGTGTCTTGGGGGGTCAGGTTCACTCCCCAACGGAAAGCCGGTTCAAAAGGCAAGGAAAGTCCAGGGCAAGGCCCCGCGAAGCAGCAGGGCGGCCAGGGGCGGAAAGCGCAGGCAGGACAGCTCATGGGTCTCACGAGCAACAAGGTGCTAGTGCTGGCGGTTCTGTCCGCCGTGCTGCTGTTCGTCGGCACGGTGTGGTGGTGGCCACGGCTGGCGCGTCGTAACTGGCGGGCCGTCATCGGACGGATCGGACTGCTTCTGGTCACCCAGGTGGCGATCTTCGCTTCGATCGGCCTGTTCGCCAACCAGGCGTTCGGGTTCTACGCGAGCTGGGCGGACCTCTTCGGTCAGGAGAGCGGCCAGGGCGTGGTCGTCTTCCACGGCGGCCGGGGCGGCTCCGACGGCGGGCCTCTCCAGGTGGTCGACACCCAGCCGGTGAGTGTGTCGGGCGGGACCCGGCCGCAGATCGGCGGCCAGATCCAGAAGGTCGACATCGTCGGCCGTACGACACACATCGCCACGCCCGCGTTCGTCTACCTTCCCCCCGAGTACTTCCAGTCGCGCTACCGCACCCGCACTTTCCCGGCGGTCACGATCCTCACCGGCTACCCGGGTACCGCCGCGGCGCTCATCAAGGGCCTGCACTATCCGCAGACGGCTCACGACTTGTCCAAGAACGGGCAGATGCAGCCGATGATCCTCGTCATGATGAGGCCGACGGTCGCGCCGCCGCGGGACACGGAGTGCGTGGACATCCCGGGCGGTCCGCAGACCGAGACGTTCTTCGCCAAGGACCTCCCCGATGCCGTGTCGGCTCACTACAGGGTGGGCAAAAAGCCCGGAAGTTGGGGCATCGTCGGTGACTCCACGGGCGGCTACTGCGCGCTGAAGCTGGCCATGCACCACCCCGAGTCGTACGCCGCCGCGGCGGGACTGTCGCCGTACTACAAGGCGCCGATCGACCCCACGACGGGTGACCTCTTCCACGGGAACAAGGAGATGCGCAACAGCGCGGACCTGCGTTGGTTCATGCAGCACAAGCCCGCCCCCGCCACATCGCTGCTGGTCACCAGCAGCAAGGTGGGCGAGCACAACTACAAGGAGACCCTCAAGTTCATCAGCCTCGTGCAGTCCAAGCACCGCACCCAGATCGCGTCGATCATCCTCGACAGCGGCGGCCACAACTTCAACACGTGGCGGCGGGAGATCCCGCCGACGCTTCAGTGGCTCAGTGGGCGGCTGAGCGACCGTTGACCGTCGTCCCCGAATAGGTGGCGGCCCGCGTGATCCGTGCCGAGCCTCCTGGAATTCATGGAGTCCCTCGAATCTCTCGAATCACGCGAACTCAAGGGAATTGATCAACAAGTAGCCGCTGTGCGGGGCAAGCGGGAGCCCTTGTGGGACAAGGAGTTGCCCTTATAGGCGGCTGAGGCGGTGTGAAGCCCCTGGGGTGGCCGTGTTTTTACCGGGCGGGGCTCCAAGATTCCCCTACGCGCGGTAAGTTTCTGGCCATGCCACGTGGACGTCACCGCCATTCCCCACCTCTGCACCGGCTGCTGCCTCCTTCGGCGATCGCAGGCGTCTCGCTCGTCTGCGCCGCGGGGCCCTGGCTGTTCACGGAACCAACGGTGCTCCGCGCCCTGGCCGCGGCCGCCGCGGTGACCGCCGTCGTGGGCGGCGTCGTCATGCGCCGCTGGGACACGGCGGCGGGCAAGCGTGTCGCGGACCTCACGCGCGCGCGGGCGAGTGACGAGTGGCGTCACGAGGAGCGCGTCGCCGAGCTCGAGACCGACCTCGACGAGTCGCGCGAGCTGCGCACCAAGCTGGAGCACAAGCTGCGCGCGAAGCGGGCGGAGCTGGCGGGCCTGCGCAACGAACACGCGGCACTGCTTCGGCGGTACGCCACGGCGGAGACCGAGCGGGCGAGCGCCCTGGAGGGTCGCCGGCTGCTCGAGATCGAGACGGTTGCCCCCGCTCGCGCGTTGACCGCCGCGACGGAGACCGTGGAGTCAGCGGAATCCGTGGACGCCGTGGACGCCGTGGACGCCGTGGACTCGGCGGAGCCGGAGGCTCTCGAGGACGTGGCAGCCACGGACGAGGACAGGAACGAGGGCACGGGCGGTGACACCGACGACGGTGTCACCGTCGGCGACGTGACCACCGTAGAGGCGGAGAGCGCCTCCGAGGAGCCGACGGACGCGCCCGAGTCTCCCCAGGTCTTCTCCCCGGCCGGGTCGTCGCTCTTCCTGCGCGCCGACGCCGCGCTGAGCCGGATCACGCACGGCGACGCGGCGACCGACGTCTCCGACGCGGACGCTGAACCGGGCACCGACCCGGACACCGATCCGGACGACGACGCGAAGCCCGGCGCCGAATCCGAAGCCGAAGTCGACACCGAAGCCGATTCCGTTTCCGATTCCGAAGCCGAGGTCGAAACCGGGACCGCATCGGACTCCGAGGCTGATGCCGCCGCCTCCGGTTCCGACGAGCGCGAGCCCTCCGAAGGAGAGTCCGCCGAAGGAGGGGCCGCCAAAGGAGATTCCGACAAAGGGGAACCCCCGACGGACGGCCCTCCGAAGGGCAACCGCCCCCTGACCGACGCCAAGACGGCGGCGCTGCCCGTCCCCGCCGCACGCGCGGCGTCCGTCGAGGCGGAGCCGGCCGCCCCGGCGGCCCACCCCGTGAAGCCGACGAAGCCCGCCCGTGCCTCCGGGCACTTCACCGTGCCGACCGCGGTGGCCGTCGCCCCGGCCGCGCCCGTGCGGCGCCCCTCGGTCGAGGGTGGGTTCGACTTCTTCGGTACGCAGAAGGGGGCGTCCTCGGCCGCCATGGACGCCATGCAGAACGAGGACCTCGCGGACGTGGTCGGACAGGAGGCGCTCGCCCTGCACAAGGCCGAGGCCGAGTCCGGGTTCAAGCCCGTCGACGAGGGTTCCCGCGGTGTCGGTCAGGTCATCGACCTGACCGCGCACGACGAGACCGAGCACATCGACCTGACGGAGCTGCGGACCGCGGCCTCCTGAGGCGCCTGTACGGGTACGTGGGTACGTGGCTCACGCGGACGAGGGCAGTGGCTCGGGCCACTGCCCTCTCGCCGTCTCAGGCCATCCAGCGGTCCGGCCGGGCCTCGCGCCGCCCCGTCCGTGACCGGTCGGCCTGCGCCTGAAGAAGCTCCGCGGCCTCCGCGGCGTCCCGCAGCCGCGCCGTCACCGTCTGGTTGGCCCCCGTGTCCACATGGACGTCGGCGACGCCCCTGAAGCGCTCCCAGGGCCCCTGCGTCAGCCGTACGCTCTGCACCTTCGCGTGCGGCACGAGCGACAGGCGGCGGCGCAGCAGTCCGTGACGCGCCGCGAAGACGGTGTCGGTGACGGCGAGCCCGTACCCCCGCCACCACAGCGGCACGCACCACCAGGCCCGGCGCGGCGGCCGGGACAGGGTGGACGGCACCGTCACCCCGGGCAGCACCCTCGCGATCACCGACTCGGCGGCCTCGCGCGGAGCGACGGGCACGAGGACGGAGTTCGAGGACCCCGCCACGTCGAGTTCCACCCGTACCCAGCCGCGTCGCCGCCACAGCAGCGGTTCGACGATCCGTACGGTCTGCACGCGTCCGGGCGGCACCGTCTCGTGCGTACGGTCGAGGAGGCCGTGGTCGATGCGGAGCCCGTCCGGCGACTCGCCCACCGTCCAGTCGTACTCGCCGACGAACCGCCCCACGCTGCTCGCGCCCGCGGCGCCGAGCAGCGGCACCCCGGTGGCGAGGACCGTCCACACGCTGTGGGTGGCGAACCACAGGAACGGGGGCACGACGAGGGCGGCGGCCAGGGAACCCCAGGTGGCGCCGGTGAGGAGGAGGGAGACGGCGAGGAAACCCGCCGGCACGTGCAGGAGCTGCCGTACCGGCGCCTCGCCGACCTCGTGAGCCGTCTCGGGGGCGAAACCGGCGGCGCGGGCGAGGAGTTCGGCGCGCAGGGCGCGGGCATCGTCCTCGCCGAGATAGGCGAGTTCGTCCTTCTTGTCCGTTCCTATGACGTCGAGTTTGAGCTTGGTGACGCCCGCGACGCGGGCCAGCAGCGGCTGGGTGACGTCGACGGCCTGCAGCCGGTCGAGCCGGATGTGCGCGGTGCGCCGGAACAACAGGCCGGTACGGATGCGCAGTTCGGTCTCGGTCACCGCGAAGTGCGTGAACCACCAGCTCAGAAAGCCGTAGAGGGCGGCCGCCGGGACGATGACGGCGAGCCCGATGAGCAGCGCGGTCGTCGTCAGCCTGGTCAGCTGCTCCTGCGCCTGGTTGGGGTCGTGCACGGCCCAACCGGCGACCACGGCGACCGGCGCCCAGGCGCGCCGGAACGGTGTCACCGGGTGCAGCCGCCGCTCCACCAGCGGCTTCCGCTCCCGTATGACGTCCTCGGTGTCGGGCGCCGGCGTGTTCACAGCCCCGCCGATCGGGCCTCGCCCAGCTCGGTCAGCCGGTCACGCAGCCGCTCGGCCTCGGTCGGGTCCAGGCCCGGGATGCACGCGTCCGTCGCGGCGGCCGCCGTGTGCAGCTGCACGCTCGCCAGCCCGAAGTGCCGCTCCACGGGCCCGGAGGTCACCTCCACCAGCTGCATCCGCCCGTACGGCACCACGGTCTCCTCGCGGAACAGCACACCGCGGCTGATCAGCAGGTCGTCCGCGCGCTCTGCGTACCGCCAGGAGCGCCAGTTGCGCCCCAGCATCCCCCAGCCCCACACCAGCAGGGCGAACGGCAGCAGCGCGAAGGCCGCCCAGACGGCGCCCGCGAACACCGCGAGAAGCACCCCCAGGACGATCGTCAGCAGTCCCAGCCACACCACCAGCAGCAGCCGGCGCATCCGCAGCAGTCCCGGCGGCAGCCCGGTCCAGACCGGCTCCGCCGCCGTGCTTCCCACGGTGTTTCCCGCGGTCTCCGCGCTCCCCGTATCCATGCCGCAAGGGTACGTACGACAGACTGTCCCCATGACTCCTCCTACGGAGACCATGGTCGGTATCGGCGGTGCCGCGGAGAGCACCGACATGGTGCTCAACATCGGACCCCAGCACCCGTCCACGCACGGGGTGCTGCGGCTGAAGCTGGTCCTGGACGGTGAGCGGATCCAGCACGCGGAGCCGGTGATCGGCTATATGCACCGCGGCGCGGAGAAACTCTTCGAGGCGCGCGACTACCGCCAGATCGTCATGCTCGCCAACCGCCACGACTGGCTCTCCGCCTTCTCGAACGAGCTGGGCGTGGTCCTCGCCGTGGAGCGGATGCTCGGCATGGAGGTCCCCGAGCGCGCGGTGTGGATGCGGACCCTCCTCGCGGAGCTCAACCGGGTCCTGAACCACTTGATGTTCCTGGGCTCGTACCCCCTGGAGCTGGGCGGGATCACCCCGATCTTCTACGCCTTCACGGAGCGCGAGGAACTCCAGCACGTCATGGAGGAGGTCTCCGGCGGGCGCATGCACTACATGTTCAACCGCGTCGGCGGCCTCAAGGAGGACCTCCCGGCCGGCTGGACCACCCGCGCGCGCGACGCCGTCACGGCCCTGCGCTCGCGGATGGGTGTGTACGACGACCTGGTGCTCGGCAACGAGATCTTCCGGGGGCGTACGCGGGGCGTGGGCGCCCTCGCGCCGGAGACCGTGCACGCCTACGGAGTGAGCGGGCCCATCGCGCGCGCCTCGGGCGTCGACTTCGACCTGCGCCGGGACGAGCCGTACCTCGCCTACGGGGAGCTCCAGGACACCCTGAAGGTCGTCACCCGCCAGGAGGGCGACTGTCTGGCCCGCTTCGAGTGCCTCCTGGGGCAGACGCACAACGCGCTCGACCTCGCGGACGCCTGTCTCGACCGGCTCGCGGACCTTCCGCCCGGGCCGATCAACCAGCGCCTCCCGAAGGTCCTGAAGGCGCCCGAGGGGCACACCTACGCCTGGACCGAGAACCCCCTCGGGATCAACGGCTACTACCTGGTCAGCAAGGGCGAGAAGACCCCGTACCGGCTGAAGCTGCGCTCGGCCTCGTTCAACAACATCCAGGCGCTGGTGGAGCTGCTGCCCGGGACGCTGGTCGCGGACATGGTGGCGATCCTGGGGTCACTGTTCTTCGTGGTCGGGGACATCGACAAGTAGGCCGTCGGCCGGTGAATCGTCGGCAAGGGGGCTGTCGACCATCGGGTTTGGAATTCCAACCGGCTGGAGCAGCCAGCCGAAGTCGCCCAGGCCGCCGGTCGCGGTGAGTTCGGCGGCTTCCCCCGCGCCCGCCAGAGCGCGCACGTAGGCGGTGGGGTCCGTGGCGGCGAGTGAGAGCGCCGGCCGGGCGCCGCTCACGCCGAGCGCGCGCAGGGCCGCCCGCTGGGTCACCACGCGCCCTCCGGGCAGCGCGCACGCGTCCAGTGCCACATGCGCCGTGATGTCGCACGAACCGTCCGGCACGGGCGCCGTCTCCCTGCCCTCGCGGAAGCCGGTGAGTGTCCCGAAGGGCGGTCGCGCGGCGGCGAAGTGCGCGTAGTCGACGGCGACGGCGAGGCCCCGGTCCAGGGAGGCGACGGCACCGGCCCAAGCGGTGTCTCTAGGGAGACCGATCTCGGCGCGGGCTCCCTCGAAGGGCATCTCTTCGGGCGTCTCCTCGGAAGGCACGTCATCGGAAGGCCCCTCTTCGGAGGGCGCCCCTGGGAAAGACACCTCTTCGGAGGCCAGTGGCCACCACCTCCGCAGCCACTGCGCCTCCGCCCCGGCCACGGGCTCACCCAGGCGCTCGGCCCCGTCGTCGTCCCGTACGAGAACCAGCCGGGGTACGCCCGTCGCGTCCACCTCCGCCACCTCCACCGGCACGTTGTCCAGCCACTCGTTGGCGAACAGCAGCCCGGTGATCCCCTTCGGGGGCTGGGTGAGCCACTCGATCCGGTGATCGAGCGCAGCGGGGCGGTCGGCGCGTTCGACGGCGTACCCGCGCACGCGGGAGGCCACTTCGGCGGGGAGCGCGGCGAGGACACCGGTCACCAGCTCACCGCGGCCAGCCGCCATGTCGACGAAGGCGAGCTCGGCGGGGCGGCCGAGGGCCTCGTCGACCCGGCACAGCAGCCGGGCCACGGCCGCGGCGAACAGCTGGGACGCGTGCACCGATGTACGGAAGTGGCCGGCCGGCCCCTCGGGCCCGCGATAGAAGCCGGAGGGCCCGTACAGGGCCTCCTCCGTCGCCTCGCGCCAACCTCGCCACTCACCCGTCCCCACGCGCCTCACCGGGCCAGCCTAGGCCCCCCTGAAAGACGGGCCTTAGCCGTCTCGGGCGGGGGAGCATCCACCTTGGGGAGTACGAGCGCCCCTTGCGGATCGACCCTCCGGTTGACCCCTGCACACTGCATGCTTCCCTACGCTGGGTTACGTGCAGCGCCTCTATGACTTTCTCCGCAGGCACCCGACGTGGGTCGACAGCTTCTGGGCCGTCGTCCTGCTCGGGATCTCCGGCGTGAGCCTGACCAACGTCAACGGCGCCGCCGATCAGCGCGGGTCGCTCGCCGCGGCGCTCCCGATCGCCGTCGTACTGAGTGCGGTCGTCGCGCTGCGCCGCCTCATGCCCGAGAAGATGCTGGTCCTGGCCGCAATGGTCGGTATCGCACAGGTCGTCCTGGATGTCCCGCCGGCGCCCGGGGACTTCGCGATGCTGGTGATCATCTACACCGTCGCCGCGGACGGTGCCCGCTGGGCTTCGCGCCTCGGGCTGATCGGCGGCCTCTGCGCGGCGACCGTCGGGCAGCTCCGCTGGCCGCTCCGGGATCAGGGCCCGCTGGGCGCCGTCCTGATAGTGATCTTCCAGACGGTTCCGTTCGCGCTCGCCTGGGTGCTCGGCGACTCCATCCGCACCCGCCGCGCCTACCTCGCCCAGTTGGAGGAGCGCGCCGCCCGTCTGGAGAAGGAGCGCGAGGCGCAGGCCAAGGTGGCCGTCGCGGCCGAGCGCGCCCGGATCGCCCGCGAACTGCACGACGTGGTCGCGCACAACGTCTCGGTGATGGTGGTCCAGGCGGACGGTGCCGCCTACGTCATGGACGCCGCCCCCGAGCAGGCCAAGAAGGCCCTCGAGACCATCTCCGGGACCGGTCGCCAGGCCCTCGCCGAGATGCGCCGCCTGCTCGGCGTGCTGCGCACCGGCGAGCACCAGGAGAGCGGTGAGTACGTGCCGCAGCCCGACGTCGAGCAGCTCGACGACCTCATCGAGCAGTGCCGCACCTCGGGCCTGCCCGTCGACTTCAAGGTCGAGGGCACCCCGCGCCCGCTGCCCAGCGGGGTGGAGCTCACGGCGTACCGCATCGTCCAGGAGGCGCTCACCAACACGCGCAAGCACGGTGGCCCCAACGCGGGCGCGAGCGTGCGCCTGGTCTACTTCGACGACGGGCTCGGGCTGCTCGTCGAGGACGACGGCAAGGGCGCGCCCCACGAGCTGTACGAGGAGGGCGGCGCCGACGGCCAGGGACACGGCCTGATCGGGATGCGCGAGCGCGTCGGTATGGTCGGAGGCACTCTGGACGCGGGGCCGCGCCCCGGTGGAGGCTTCCGCATCAGCGCCCTGCTGCCGCTCAAGTCGGCTCACTGACACCTGTAACGACACCTTTTGGTCAGTTCCAAATACTTTTTGACCGTTGATGGAGAGGGAAGAGACCCCGATGGCGATCCGCGTGATGCTCGTCGACGACCAGGTGCTGCTGCGCACCGGCTTCCGGATGGTGCTCGATGCCCAGCCGGACATGGAGGTCGTGGCCGAGGCGGGCGACGGCGTCGAGGCCCTCCAGGTCCTGCGGTCGACCGCGGTCGACGTGGTGCTGATGGACGTACGCATGCCGAAGCTGGACGGGGTGGAGACCACCCGCCGCATCTGCTCGGACCCCAACCCTCCGAAGGTGCTGATCCTCACCACCTTCGACCTCGACGAGTACGCCTTCTCCGGGCTGAAAGCGGGCGCCTCCGGCTTCATGCTCAAGGACGTGCCGCCCGGCGAGCTGCTCACCGCCATCCGCTCCGTGCACAGCGGCGACGCCGTGGTCGCGCCCTCCACCACCCGGCGCCTGCTCGACCGGTTCGCGCCGATGCTGCCCCACGCCGGCAAGGAGCCCCAGCACAAGGAGCTGGAGCGGCTCACCGACCGTGAGCGCGAGGTGATGGTGCTGGTCGCGCAGGGTCTGTCGAACGGCGAGATCGCGGCCCGTCTCGTGCTGTCCGAGGCCACCGTGAAGACGCATGTGGGGCGCATCCTGACCAAGCTGGGGCTGCGGGACCGGGTGCAGGTGGTGGTTCTCGCGTATGAGACGGGGCTCGTGCGGGCGGGCGGGCAGCGTTGATCCGGGGCGGGCACCGCTGATCCGGGCCGACGGGCCGGCGAGGCGATCGTGGGTGCGTGACCGGGGCGTGACCGGGGCCCACTAGGGTCTGCGCATGCTCCTGTGGATCAACGGCCCCTTCGGGGGCGGCAAGACACAGACCGCACACGAGATCCAGCGACGGCTGCCCGGCAGCGTCGTCTGCGACCCGGAACACGCCGGCTTCGGCCTGCGCCGCATGCTGCCGCCCGAACTGCGCGGGGACTTCCAGGACTTGGCGTCCTGGCGGCAGGGTGTGGTCGAGGTGCTCGACCTCGCCCTCGGCAAACACGACGGCGTGGTCATCGTCCCCATGACGGTCACCAACGCCCGCTATTTCGAGGAGACGGTCGGGCGACTGACCGAACTGGGTCACGATGTTCGGCACTTCGCCCTCCTCGCCGAGCGCGAGACCGTATTGAAGCGGCTGCGCGAGCGCGGCTTCGGACACCTTCTTCAGTACGTCGCCGGGAAGGACGCCCCGTTGCGGCACGAGAGTTGGGCCGTGCGACAACTCGACGACTGCCTGGAGCGGCTGCGTGAGCCGGAGTTCGCGGAGCACCTGTGGACCGATCACACGACGGTCGCCAAGACGGCCGACCGGATCGCCGTGCTCGCGGGGCTGACGCTGACGCCGAACAAGGACGGGGCGGTGCGGGGACGGCTGCGGCGGGCGTGGACCGGCGCCAAGCACATCCGGTTCGACTGAGCCTCCGGAGCGCCGGACAAGGGCCGTCGAGCTCGACAGGGAGCCGTCGAACTCGACAGGGGTCCGCCGGGCTCAGCGCAGGATGCCCTCCAGGAAGTCGCTGCCCAGCCGGGCCACGACGCTGACGTCCAGCTGGTGCAGCACGTACCGCCCGCGGCGTCTCGTGGTGATCAGGCCCGCCTTCTTGAGCACGCCCAGGTGCCGGGATATCTCCGGGGCCGTCATCCCGTTCACCTGCGCCAGCTCGCCCGTGGTGAACGCGCTGCGGGCCAGGCTGCGGCAGATCCGCATCCGGACCGGATGGGACAGCGCGGTCATCCGCAGGGTCAGCTGCTCCAGCGAGAACGGTGCCGCGAGCTCCGGGGAACCGACCGGGTAGTGCAGCACCGGCTGCCAGCCGTAACGATGCAGCACCATCAGGTGCGGCCAGCCGAGACTGGTCGGCACGAGGAGAAGCCCGCCCTCCCCGGTGGCCGTCTGGCCCTGGCCCAGCTTGTCGACCGTGATCGTCCGGCCTGTCTCGTCCAGCGTCACCGCCGGGGACACCGAGGCCATGGCCTCGGCCAGGCCCTTGTGCCGCAGGAGGTCCGTCTTGTGGCGGGCGTCCGCCGCGAGCTGGTGGCGCAGCCGGGACCAGGTCTCGGCGAAGAAGGCCTCGTCGCAGTCCTCCAGGAACTGCCGCAGCCATGCCCGGATCTGCGGCGGATCGTCCAGCAGCCGCTTGCTGAAGCGCACCTGCTGGGGTCCGCGCGCGGCGGCCAGCTCCAGCGCGCGCTGCTGCAGCTCGGGGTCGGAGAGCGTGTCCCGGCACGGCGCCGCGTACGGAAGCGCGCAGGTGAACTCCAGGGCGGCGTCCACGAACTGCTCGTCGGTCAGCTTGTCCAGCAGGTCCAGCTCCTCGGCGAGCGTGGCGCCGGGGAGCGTGGTCCTGCCGGGAATCCCCGCGTACGGCAGGAACAGGTCCGAGAACGTCGTCCGCCACAGGAAGTCGGCCTCGCACATCCGGTCCGCGAGATGCGAGTCGAGCCGGGCGGTGACGCCGGTCGCCCAGCCCTGCAGCCCGGGGTGGTGACCCGGCTCGGACAGCGCGTGCAGCGCCATGCAGAGCTCGGCCAGGGGCGACGGCACGACGGAGATCCGCTCCTGCCGCAGCCCGGTGACATCGATGTGCACGCTCATGACCTCATGGTGCACCCCGCCACCGACAACGCCGCCGTCGATTGACGGCGACCGTCAATCGGGGCGACAGCCACCGAGGACGGGCGCAATCTGGGACGACCGGGGCAACCGCGGGCCTTCGGACTTCCCTCCCGTCGCGCGTTTCCCGTCCCGAGAGGCGATGAGCCATGAGCATCACCCAGCAGTACTTTCTCGACACCTACCGGGCCCGTCGCCACGGCGAGCCGGCCCCTCCGGCGCCCGGCGCGCACGACTGGCAGGTAGCGCGCGAGCTGCGCGACCTCCGGCGGTTCCGGGCGGTCGTGGCGGGCCGCCCGGCCCACGGGCGGATACGCCGGGCCCTGGGCCGGCGGCTGCGCGGACGGCGCCCGCACCCGGGCTGCTGACCTCCGTGCGGGTCGCGCAGGTTTCCGTGCGGGGCCGGCCGGTCGCCGGGCGCCGCGTGCGGTCAGACGGGCAGTCGCTCGACGAACTCCCGGACCGCCGCCCGTACGTCCTGCGCCGTCCACTCCAGAGCGGGCGCCGCCACCGTGACCTCGGTGAGCGCGAGACCCGGACCGCCCCGCATCCAGCTCTGGGAGAAGAGCGAGGTCTTCGTCTCCTCGGTCTGCCGCAGCGCCGCGTCCGTGAGGACGTCCGGGTCGTACGGCAGTCAGACCTGGAACTGGTGGGTGTGCGGCTCTTCCGGGTGGACGCGCGCCCAGGGGACCTTGGCCTCCGTGAAACCCTCGCGCAGGGCTGCGGCGACCACGCGCGCGTGGGCCACGTACTCCGGCAGCCGGGGCAGCTCCCGGTCCAGGCCGATGAGCGCGGCGAGCGCCGTGGGGAACTGCTGGAGGATCATGCCGCCGTACCGGTGCCGCCAGGTCTTCGCCTCGTCGATCAGCGTCTTCGGGCCCGCGATCACCGCCCCGCCGAAGCCTCCGAGCGACTTGTAGAACGACACGTAGACGCTGTCAGCGAGGCCCGCGATCTCGTCCAACGGGCGGCCGAAGTGCGAGGTGCACTCCCACAGGCGGGCCCCGTCGAAGTGGACCACCGCGTCACGATCCCGGGCGGCCTCCACGACCTCGGAGAGTTCCTCCCAGGAGGGCAGCACAAAACCGGCGTCCCTGAGCGGCAGTTCGAGCAGCAGCGCCCCGAAGGGCTCCTCGAAGTCCCGTACCTCCTGGGCCGTGGGCAGCCGGGGCTCGTCGGTCACCCGCACCGGGCGCAAGCCGCTGACCTGGCTGAACGCCTGCCGTTCATGGACCTCGGGGTGGCCGAGCGCATGGAGTGCGACGGTCGGGTTCCCGGTACGGCCCGCCCAGCAGCGCAGGGCGACCTGCTGGGCCATGGTGCCGGTGGGGAAGAAGGCGGCCGCTTCCTTGCCGAGCAGGCCCGCGACCCGCTCCTCCAGGGTCTCGACGATCTGGCCGCCGTACATGTCGACGGGCCGGTCGAGGTCGTACACGCCCTCGGCGCCGTCGTTCAGCCAGGCCAGCCGTTCCCGGACCGTGTGCTGGTGGCTGGGCTGCCACAGCACGCGCCGGGCCGCCCGCAGCGCGGCACTCCGCCGCTCCCGCAGCCGCTCGGCCGCCTCTTCCGGATCCTGGCCCGCGCCCTCCGGGCCCTGCCCCGCCGTCTCCGGGTCCTGTCCCACCGTCATCGGGTCCTGTCCCGCCGCCGTTTCCGCCGTATCGCTCATCCCCGGATGATGTCGCGCGCGGCCCCGCCTCGGCATCCTCGTTTTCCGCACCCTCCGCGACCTGCGGAAACCCACAACCTGTGGACAACGAAAACGACGCTCGAACCAATCGCGTTAACATGACGAGAAATCGTCCGGTACCCCGAGCGGACTGGAACGGAAGGCCGCCGTCGAGTGAGTACATTCCCCCAGCCAGACCCCAAGGACCGCCCCGCGCGGCTCACCGTCGGCGTTGTCGGCGCGGGCCGGGTCGGCCCCGCCCTCGCTGCGGCGCTCCAGCTCGCCGGGCACCGCCCGGTGGCCGTCTCCGGGGTCTCCGACGCCTCCAGGCGGCGGGCCGCGCTGCTCCTGCCCGACGTGCCGCTGGTCTCCCCGGCGCAGGTCCTGGAGCGCTCCGACCTGGTCCTGCTGACCGTCCCGGACGACGCCCTGCCCGGGCTCGTCGAGGGGCTCGCCGAGACGGGCGCCATCCGGCCCGGACAGCTGCTCGTGCACACCTCCGGGCGGTACGGCGCGCGGGTGCTCGACCCGGCGCTCAGGGCGGGCGCCCTGCCGCTCGCGCTGCACCCCGCCATGACGTTCACCGGCACCCCCGTGGACGTGCAGCGGCTCGCCGGATGCTCCTTCGGGGTCACCGCGCCCGAACAGCTGCGCCTGGCCGCCGAGGCCCTGGTGATCGAGATGGGCGGCGAGCCCGAGTGGATCGCCGAGGAGTCCCGCCCGCTCTACCACGCGGCCCTCGCGCTCGGCGCCAACCACCTGGTGACCCTGGTCGCCGAGTCCATGGAACTGCTGCGCACCGCCGGCGTGGAGGCCCCGGACCGGATGCTCGGCCCGCTGCTCGGCGCCGCCCTCGACAACGCCCTCAGGTCGGGCGACGCCGCCCTCACGGGGCCCGTCGCGCGCGGAGACGCCGGCACGGTCGCCGCGCACGTCGCCGAACTGCGCAAGCACGCCCCGGGGACCGTCGCCGGCTATCTCGCGATGGCCCGCGCGACCGCCGACCGGGCGCTGGCCCACGGCCTGCTGAAGCCGGAACTCGCCGAGGACCTCCTCGGGGTACTCGCCGACGGCGCGACCCTGCCCGACGACGGGAGCGACCGATGACCACCACCCTGCTGCGCACCGCCGACGAGCTGCACGCGCGCGTACGGCGCGGCAGCCGGGCCGTCGTGATGACCATGGGCGCCCTGCACGAGGGCCACGCCACGCTGATCCGCGCCGCCCGCGAGATCGCCGGGTCCGAGGGCGAGGTCGTCGTCACGGTCTTCGTGAACCCGCTCCAGTTCGGCGTGGGCGAGGACCTCGACCGCTACCCGCGCACCCTCGACGCCGACCTCAAGATCGCCGAGGAGGCGGGCGCGGACGCCGTGTTCGCCCCCTCCGTGGACGAGGTCTACCCCGGCGGCGACCCCCAGGTCCGCCTCTCCGCGGGTCCCATGGGCGAGCGCCTGGAGGGTGCCGTGCGCCCCGGTCACTTCGACGGCATGCTCACCGTCGTCGCCAAGCTGCTGCACCTCACCCGGCCCGACGCCGCGCTGTTCGGGCAGAAGGACGCCCAGCAGCTCGCCCTGATCCGCCGCATGGTGCGCGACCTGAACTTCGGCGTGGAGATCGTCGGCGTGCCCACCGTGCGCGAGGAGGACGGGCTCGCCCTCTCCAGCCGCAACCGGTACCTCTCGCCCGAGGAGCGGCGCACCGCGCTCGCCCTCTCGCAGGCCCTTTTCGCGGGCCGCGACCGGCACGCCGCCCAGGAGGCCCTGCGCGCCCGGGCCCGCGAGGTGCCCGCCACACGCGCGCGTGCCGAGGCGCTGAGCGCGATCGGCGAATCCCGCGCCGCCGCCGACGCGCACGCGGTCGCCAAGGCCGTACCCGGCGCCCCCGCCGCCGTCCGCGCCGCCGCCCGCCTCGTCCTGGACGAGGCCGCCCGCCTCCAGCCGCCGCTGGTCCTGGACTACCTGGCGCTGGTCGATCCGTCCGACTTCACCGAGATCGAGGACGACTTCACCGGCGAGGCGGTCCTCGCCGTCGCCGCCCGGGTCGGGACGACCCGCCTCATCGACAACCTCCCCCTCACCTTCGGAGCCGCCTCGTGACCGCCACAGGCACAGGTACACCTACGGGTACTGGCATACGACTGCACGCACCCGCCCCCGGCTGGGCCCTCACCGCGGACGTGGTGGTCGTCGGCTCCGGCGTCGCGGGCCTCACCGCGGCGCTGCGCTGCGAGGCCGCGGGTCTGCGGACCGTCGTCGTCACCAAGGCCCGCCTCGACGACGGCTCCACGCGCTGGGCACAGGGCGGCATCGCCGCGGCCCTCGGCGAGGGCGACACCCCCGAGCAGCACCTCGACGACACCCTGGTGGCGGGCGCGGGCCTGTGCGACGAGGACGCCGTACGCATCCTCGTCACCGAGGGCCCCGACGCCGTACGCCGCCTGATCGAGACCGGCGCCCACTTCGACGAGTCCACCGAAGGCGAGCTGGCACTCGCCCGCGAGGGCGGTCACCACCGCCGTCGCATCGCGCACGCCGGCGGCGACGCGACCGGCGCCGAGATCTCCCGGGCCCTCGTCGAGGCGGTACGCGCGCGCGGCCTGCGCACGGTCGAGAACGCGCTCGTCCTGGACCTCCTCACGGACTCCGACGGACGCACCGCGGGTGTGACCCTCCACGTCATGGGAGAGGGCCAGCACGACGGCGTGGGAGCCGTCCACGCCCCCAACGTGGTCCTCGCCACCGGCGGCATGGGCCAGGTCTTCTCCGCGACCACCAACCCGTCGGTCTCCACGGGCGACGGCGTGGCACTCGCCCTGCGCGCGGGCGCCGAGGTCTCCGACCTCGAATTCGTCCAGTTCCACCCGACCGTGCTCTTCCTCGGCCCGGACGCCGAGGGCCAGCAGCCGCTGGTGTCGGAGGCGGTACGCGGCGAGGGCGCCCACCTGGTCGACGCGGACGGCGTGCGCTTCATGGTCGGCCAGCACGAGCTGGCCGAACTGGCGCCCCGGGACATCGTCGCCAAGGGCATCATGCGGCGCATGCAGGAGCAGGACGCCGAGCACATGTACCTCGACGCCCGGCACTTCGGCGCCGACATGTGGGAGCACCGCTTCCCGACCATCCTCGCCGCCTGCCGTGCCCACGGCATCGACCCGGTCACCGAGCCCGTCCCGGTCGCCCCGGCCGCCCACTACGCCTCCGGAGGCGTCCGCACGGACGCCCGCGGCCGCACCACGGTGCCCGGCCTCTACGCGTGCGGCGAGGTCGCCTGCACCGGCGTCCACGGCGCCAACCGGCTCGCCTCCAACTCCCTCCTGGAGGGTCTCGTCTACGCCGAGCGCATCGCCGCGGACATCGCGCGGAGCCGCTCGGAAAACGGCCTCCACGCGCGCGTGCCCGTACCGGTCCCGCACCCCGAGAAGCCGGCCCACCCCCTGCTCGCCCCCGAGGCCCGGTTCGCGATCCAGCGGATCATGACGGAGGGCGCCGGTGTGCTGCGCTCCGCCGAGTCCCTCGCGACCGCCACCGGCCGGCTCCAGCAACTCCACACCGACGCCCGCGACGCCCTCGACGAGAACGGCAAGACCTCCGAGCCCGGCGTCGACACCTGGGAGGCCACCAACCTCCTGTGCGTGGCCCGGGTCCTGGTCGCGGCCGCGCGCCTGCGCGAGGAGACTCGTGGCTGCCACTGGCGCCTGGACCACGCCGACCGCGACGACGCCGACTGGCGCCGCCACATCGTCGTACGGCTGAATCCCGACCGCACGCTGGCCGTACACACCACGGACACCGCAGACTTCCCCCCGACCCTCCAGCAGACCCCCGGCTCCCCCCGACCAGGGGGGACCCCCGTGCCCCAGCGCCTTCAGGAGCAGTGACAGCAGTGAGCACCCCCGACCTTCCCCTCGTCCAGAGCGGCGGCTGCGGCGACGGCTGCGGCTGCGGCGCCGAAGCGGACGACGACGCGTACATGGAGTGCGGTCTCGACCCCGCGCTCGCCCAGCTCCTCGCCGACGCCGGGCTCGACCCGCTGGAGGTCGAGGACATCGCGAACGTCGCCATCCAGGAGGACCTCGACCACGGCGTGGACGTGACGACCGTCGCGACCATCCCCGAGGACGCCGTCTCCACCGCCGACTTCGTCGCCCGTGACGCGGGCGTCGTCGCGGGCCTGCGGGTGGCCGAGGCGGTCATCTCCGTGGTCTGCACCGACGAGTTCGAGGTGGAGCGGCACGTCGAGGACGGCGACCGGGTCGAGGAGGGCCAGAAGCTCCTCAGCGTCACCACCCGCACCCGTGACCTCCTGACCGCCGAGCGCAGCGCGCTGAACCTGCTGTGCAGGCTGTCCGGCGTCGCGACCGCCACACGCGCGTGGGCGGACGCCCTGGAGGGCACCAGCACCCGCGTGCGCGACACCCGCAAGACGACGCCGGGCCTGCGCGCCCTGGAGAAGTTCGCGGTGCGCATGGGCGGCGGCGTCAACCACCGCATGTCGTTGTCGGACGCGGCGCTGGTCAAGGACAACCACGTGGTCGCCGCCGGCGGGGTCGCCCAGGCCTTCGAGGCCGTCCGCGAGGCCTTCCCGGAGGTGCCGATCGAGGTCGAGGTCGACACGCTGCACCAGCTGCGCGAGGTCGTGGACGCGGGCGCCGACCTGATCCTTCTCGACAACTTCACGCCCGTCGAGTGCGAGGAGGCGGTGGCCATCGTGGAGGGCCGAGCGCTCCTCGAAGCCTCGGGGCGGCTCACGCTCGCCAACGCCGGGGTGTACGCGAAGACCGGCGTCGACTTCCTGGCCGTGGGCGCGCTGACCCACTCCTCGCCGATCCTGGACATCGGCCTCGACCTGCGCGAGGCGTCGACGGACCAGGCCTCGACGGACGAGGCGGAGTAGGACCCATGCTGCTCACCATCGATGTCGGCAACACGCACACCGTCCTCGGTCTCTTCGACGGCGAGGAGATCGTCGAGCACTGGCGCATCTCCACGGACGCCCGCCGCACCGCCGACGAGCTCGCCGTGCTCCTCCAGGGCCTGATGGGCATGCATCCGCTGCTCGGCGAGGAACTGGGCGACGGCATCGACGGCATCGCGATCTGCGCCACCGTCCCGTCCGTACTGCACGAACTGCGCGAGGTGACCCGCCGCTACTACGGCGACGTGCCCGCCGTGCTGGTCGAGCCCGGCGTCAAGACCGGCGTGCCGATCCTCACGGACAACCCCAAGGAGGTCGGCGCGGACCGCATCATCAACTCGGTCGCCGCCGTCGAGCTCTACGGGGGGCCGGCGATCGTCGTCGACTTCGGTACGGCGACCACTTTCGACGCGGTGAGCGCGCGGGGTGAGTACGTCGGCGGTGTCATCGCGCCCGGGATCGAGATCTCCGTGGACGCGCTCGGGGTCAAGGGGGCCCAGCTGCGTAAGATCGAGGTGGCTCGGCCGCGGGCGGTCATCGGCAAGAACACCGTCGAGGCGATGCAGTCCGGGATCATCTACGGGTTCGCGGGGCAGGTCGACGGGGTCGTCAACCGGATGGTGCGCGAGCTGGCGGAGGATCCCGACGATGTCACCGTCATCGCTACGGGTGGGCTGGCGCCGATGGTTCTCGGCGAGTCCTCCGTCATCGACGAGCACGAGCCGTGGCTCACGCTGATCGGCCTGCGCCTGGTCTACGAACGCAACGTGTCCCGCACCTGACTCCCTTCGCCCCCCATCCCCAGGGGCTCCGCCCCCGGACCCCCGCATCGCCCGAAGGGCTCGTCCTCAAACGCCGGACGGGCTGAGTGATACGGGCCCGGGGGGCGGGTGGACCGGGGGGTATCGGCCTCCGGTCTCGTCTTCAATCGCCGGACGAGCCGAGGCTCTCAGGGGCGCGGGGAACTGCGCGCCGAGCCCCCACCGGCCGTCGGGCGAACGAACTCGGGCAGGCGGGGAATGGGGGGCGAAGTCCCCGCCCTGGGGGCGGGGGAACCGCGCGAGCAACCCCCGCCGTCCCGCAGGCGAAGGGATCGGGTGGAGGGGGTTCGGGGCGGAGCCCCGGCAGGGGGTGCCGTGGGGGACAGTCACCCCCGGATCGAACCCCCCGCCGACCCCCGGAGGGACACGCGCAGACGCTATGCGGATTTTGTCTGATTAGCGCGTATCGTCGCCGCATGCCCACGCCCTACGGATCCCGCGGCGGCATGGCGTTCGGAGCACAGGAGCTGCGTGTGCTCCGTCGCGCTCTCGCCCTCGCCCTCCACCCCACCCCCGCCTCGGCCGAAGACGTCCAGGACTGCCTCCGTCTCGCCGAGTCCGTCGACGAGGCGGCCCGCGAGGGAGCCAGGCTCAGGGCCTTCCTGCTGGCCGACCTCGCCCGCTACCGGGCCGCCCTGCCCGGCACCGCCGCGGGCTATCTCGTCCTCCTGGAGGAGGCGCTCGGCTCGGGCTACCGTCCCGACCCGGACGACCTCTCGGCGCTCCGGGCGCTGCGCGGCAACCCCACTGCCGCCGCTCTCCTGGACCGCTGCGCGACCCTCGCCGAGCAGGGCGTCCGCACCCGCCTCGCGGGCTGCGGCACCACACCCACGGTCCCCGCCTCCCGTACCCGCCTGACGGCCCTGCCCGGCGGCCTGGCCGCGCTCTCGGCCTCGGAGGAACCCGTGAAGAAGCCCGCGGGCAACCCCGCCGCCGAGCCGCGGCCGCAGTCCCCGGCCAAGGGCCCGCGCCCGGACCGTCCCATCCCGACCCCGGGCGAGGTCTTCCCGCCGAAGCGCAAGCCCGCGCCGCCACCGGCGAACCCGCCGCAGCAACTCGCCGCGGGCTAGCTACTCTGGGGGCATGGACTATGTCTCCGCGCTGGTGCCCCCCGTAGTGATGGCCGTGTTCTTCATCGGGTTGATCGTGACGATCGTGAAGACCCAGGGCGGGGCCAACAAGTCCAAGGAGGACGCGGTCGTCGACGCCGCCCTCGCGCGCGCGGAGAGCGCCCGCCAGGCCTCCCCCGACGCCAAGGCCTGAGGCGACACCAAGGTCACATGCCCCGGCCGACGCGGCCCGCGTCCCCGCCGGGGCACTCGTCGGCGTACGACTCATACGTTCTCATACGTTTTTCGAGTCGTACGCCCTTTTTGTTGGTGATCTCCCACTATTGTTCTGAGCTGTGCCTCGCCCATTGGGAGAACTCGAAGACGCGGTCATGACGCGGGTGTGGAAGTGGAACCGCCCGGTGACCGTTCGAGAAGTCCTGGAAGACCTTCAGCAGGAACGGTCCATCGCGTACACCACGGTGATGACCGTTTTGGACAATCTCCATCAGAAGGGCTGGGTGCGCAGGGAGGCGGAAGGCCGGGCCTATCGATATGAGGCGGTCTCGACGCGTGCCGCCTACTCGGCCGCACTGATGAACGACGCGTGGTCCCAGAGCGACAACCCCGCCGCCGCTCTCGTCGCCTTCTTCGGCATGATGAGCCAGGAACAGCGGCGCGCGCTGCGGGATGCCGTACACATCGTGCAAGGGCCTGAAGAAGGCCCCGAACAAGGCGCGGACAGCGGCGAAACACGTGTAACCCCTGACGCCGCCGACGAGAAGCGGGTCGAGAAGCCCGACGAGAAGCCCGTCGAGGCGTCGGGTGAGAAGCAGGGTGAGAAGCCGGGCGAGAACCCCGACTCCGGCCCGGGCGGCACCGGGCGATAGCGTCCGCCCATGCCAGCAGAGCATCCAGCACCTCGTCCCGAAGACACCGCAAAAGCCGTCACCGTCCGGCGGGCCAGGACCAGTGATGTCCCGGCCGTGCGCCGCCTCCTCGACGCGAACGTCCGCCGTAGCATCCTGCTCGACAAAGCGACGGTGACGCTTTACGAGGACATCCAGGAGTTCTGGGTCGCGGAACGCGACGACAACGCCGAGGTGGTCGGCTGTGGTGCGCTGCACGTCATGTGGGAAGACCTCGCGGAAGTCCGCACTCTCGCGGTGAACCCCGCGGTCAAGGGCGTCGGCGTCGGTCATCAGTTGCTGGAGAAGTTGCTGCAGACCGCCCGCTGGCTCGGCGTTCGCCGGGTTTTCTGTCTGACCTTCGAAGTCGACTTCTTCGCGAAGCACGGCTTCGTGGAGATCGGCGAGACGCCCGTCGACAGGGATGTCTACGCGGAGCTGCTGCGTTCCTATGACGAGGGCGTCGCGGAGTTCCTCGGTCTCGAACGAGTGAAACCGAACACCTTGGGCAACAGCCGGATGCTTCTGCATCTGTGATCGCCGGCGACTATTCCGTCCGACCGCCTTGCCCGCGTTCCCTATGTCCGAAACGCGCACGTTTCCGGTCTTCCAGCGGCCCCCGAGTCTCACCCAGGGGTTTGTGTTTTTCCAGCAAAAGCGGTTTGCTTTCCGACGTACTGCAGTACTGCATATAACAGGGGACGTGAAACAGCGGCACACGCCGCAGGCCCTCGACCCTCAAGTTATCGATGAAAGGAAATCCGGTGGCACAGAAGGTTCAGGTCCTTCTTGTCGACGACCTCGACGGTGGCGAGGCGGACGAGACCGTGACGTTCGCGCTGGACGGCAAGACGTACGAAATCGATCTCACGACCGCCAATGCGGACAAGCTCCGTGGCCTTCTCGAGCCCTACGTGAAGGGTGGTCGTCGTACCGGAGGCCGCGCTGCGGGGGGGCGTGGAAAGGCGCGTGTCGCTTCCGGTGGCAGCCAGGACACCGCACAGATCCGCGCGTGGGCGAAGGAGAACGGTTACGAGGTCAACGACCGTGGCCGCGTTCCGGCGTCAATTCGCGAGGCCTACGAGAAGGCCAACGGCTGAGTCGAGGCCCATGGCCCAGTTGCCCAGCCAAGGTCTACGAGTAGGCCGGCGGCTGGGCGCACGCGCGTCGCAGCCGGATCCGGTGGCACTGTGTCGCCACCGTGTCCACGAGTCGTACGAGATCGGGGGCGCCCCCACCGCCCCCCACGGCCGACAGAGTCGGCAACGAGGGTTCCACCTCGCACCCCGGCTCGGGGGGCCGCAGCCAGACGGCGGCCCCCTGTGGACCGGACCCGCCGGGCCCCTCCGTCCCCGCCCCGTCCGCGGTGAGTAGCCCCTCGGACGCCCCTTCGGGCACCCCCGGCGGCAGCGGAGCCTCGATGCTCCCGCCCGCGTCGATCGCCGTGAGATCGAGCGCCAGAGCGCCCCACTCCAGCCAGTCGAGCAGCCCCGGCAGTTCCTCCGCGCTTCCCGCGGCCACCAGCAGCCACATCCGCTTCCCGTGCCGAGCCGGCCATTTCTCACGCCGAGCCGCCGGATCCCCACACGGTGCCGATCGGCTTGCGTGCAGTGCCACCGGAGAGGTCGGTCCCAGGTGTCGCAGGGCTCTGACACCCGCCTCCGCAGGGATGTCCAGGACGTCGAAGCGCAGGCCGGCGGCCAGTCGTAGCGGCGAACCGGGCACTGTCGCCCAGCCGAGTTCGTTCTCGTACCACTGCCGCACCGGGTCGCTCGGGTGGAGCGGGCGGCGGGGGAGGGGGACAGTGGGAAGCATGTCAGGAGCAACCGTCGGAAGGGCTCCAGAGTTACGCTGGGTGTTTCATCATGTGCGCTGAGTATCGAAAGAAGAGGCGTGTAGGGGCGATCGGTGGCGCAAGGATGTTCGCCCATAGCGGAGGGAACCGGTGCGCGCGGCATGGAGTGTCAGTGCGTACGGGTAAGACATCCCTAGTGGGAAGGGCGACACGCATGGCTCGGGCATCTCACGTTCGCCATCGGCGTACAGCTGGAGAGGGTATCTGCCTGGCCTGCGGGAACATCGTCTCGCACCATCAGGTTGGACAGGATGTCGGCGTTCGGGGTCAGGAGGCCAAGGACGGTGTCGGCAGTTGGAATGAGCGGTCCCCGCTTGCGGGACTAAGCTGCGGAAGGACAGGGAGGGGAGCGTCCCCTTACTGCCTGACCGCTCTGAGGAGCGATTAACGATGTTCGAGAGGTTCACCGACCGCGCGCGGCGGGTTGTCGTCCTGGCTCAGGAAGAAGCCCGGATGCTCAACCACAACTACATCGGCACCGAGCACATCCTCCTGGGCCTGATCCACGAGGGTGAGGGTGTCGCCGCTAAGGCCCTGGAGAGCCTCGGGATTTCGCTCGAGGCGGTCCGCCAGCAGGTGGAGGAGATCATCGGGCAGGGGCAGCAGGCCCCGTCCGGGCACATCCCCTTCACCCCCCGTGCCAAGAAGGTCCTGGAGCTCTCGCTCCGCGAGGCCCTTCAGCTGGGCCACAACTACATCGGCACGGAGCACATCCTGCTCGGCCTGATCCGAGAGGGCGAGGGCGTCGCCGCCCAGGTCCTGGTCAAGCTGGGCGCAGACCTCAACCGGGTGCGGCAGCAGGTCATCCAGCTGCTCTCCGGCTACCAGGGCAAGGAGACCGCCACCGCCGGCGGTCCTGCCGAGGGCACCCCCTCCACGTCCCTGGTCCTCGATCAGTTCGGCCGGAACCTCACCCAGGCCGCTCGTGAGTCCAAGCTCGACCCGGTCATCGGGCGCGAGAAGGAGATCGAGCGGGTCATGCAGGTGCTGTCCCGCCGGACCAAGAACAACCCGGTCCTCATCGGCGAGCCCGGCGTCGGCAAGACCGCCGTCGTCGAGGGCCTGGCGCAGGCCATCGTCAAGGGCGAGGTGCCCGAGACCCTCAAGGACAAGCACCTCTACACCCTCGACCTGGGCGCGCTGGTCGCCGGTTCCCGCTACCGCGGTGACTTCGAGGAGCGGCTGAAGAAGGTCCTCAAGGAGATCCGCACCCGCGGCGACATCATCCTGTTCATCGACGAGCTGCACACGCTCGTGGGTGCGGGTGCCGCCGAGGGCGCCATCGACGCGGCGTCGATCCTGAAGCCGATGCTGGCCCGCGGTGAGCTCCAGACCATCGGTGCGACGACCCTGGACGAGTACCGCAAGCACCTCGAGAAGGACGCGGCCCTCGAGCGCCGCTTCCAGCCGATCCAGGTGGCGGAGCCTTCCCTCCCCCACACGATCGAGATCCTCAAGGGCCTGCGCGACCGCTACGAGGCGCACCACCGGGTCTCCATCACGGACGAGGCGCTGGTCCAGGCCGCCACCCTGGCCGACCGGTACATCTCGGACCGATTCCTGCCGGACAAGGCGATCGACCTCATCGACGAGGCCGGATCCCGGATGCGCATCCGCCGGATGACCGCGCCGCCGGACCTCCGCGAGTTCGACGAGAAGATCGCGGGCGTCCGCCGCGACAAGGAGTCGGCCATCGACTCCCAGGACTTCGAGAAGGCGGCCTCTCTCCGCGACAAGGAGAAGCAGCTGCTGGCGGCGAAGGCCAAGCGTGAGAAGGAGTGGAAGGCCGGCGACATGGACGTCGTCGCCGAGGTCGACGGCGAGCTGATCGCCGAGGTCCTCGCGACCGCGACCGGCATCCCCGTCTTCAAGCTGACCGAGGAGGAGTCCTCGCGTCTGCTGCGCATGGAGGACGAGCTCCACAAGCGGGTCATCGGCCAGAAGGACGCCGTCAAGGCGCTCTCGAAGGCGATCCGTCGTACGCGCGCCGGTCTGAAGGACCCGAAGCGTCCGGGTGGTTCGTTCATCTTCGCGGGCCCGTCCGGTGTCGGTAAGACCGAGCTGTCCAAGGCCCTCGCCGAGTTCCTCTTCGGTGACGAGGACGCGCTGATCTCCCTCGACATGTCGGAGTTCAGCGAGAAGCACACGGTGTCGCGTCTCTTCGGTTCGCCCCCCGGATACGTGGGCTACGAAGAGGGCGGTCAGCTGACGGAGAAGGTGCGGCGCAAGCCGTTCTCGGTGGTCCTCTTCGACGAGGTCGAGAAGGCTCACCCGGACATCTTCAACTCGCTGCTGCAGATCCTGGAGGACGGTCGTCTGACCGACTCCCAGGGCCGGGTCGTGGACTTCAAGAACACGGTCATCATCATGACGACCAACCTCGGCACGCGGGACATCTCGAAGGGCTTCAACCTGGGCTTCGCGGCCACGGGTGACACGAAGTCGAACTACGAGCGCATGAAGAACAAGGTCTCGGACGAGCTCAAGCAGCACTTCCGCCCCGAGTTCCTCAACCGCGTCGACGACGTGGTCGTCTTCCCGCAGCTGACGCAGGAGGACATCCTCAAGATCGTCGACCTGATGGTCGGCAAGGTGGACGAGCGCCTCAAGGACCGGGACATGGGCATCGAGCTCTCCCAGTCCGCCAAGGAACTGCTGTCCAAGAAGGGTTACGACCCCGTCCTGGGCGCGCGGCCGCTGCGTCGCACGATCCAGCGCGAGATCGAGGACACGCTCTCGGAGAAGATCCTCTTCGGCGAGCTGCGCCCCGGTCACATCGTGGTCGTCGACACGGAGGGCGAGGGCGACACCAAGACCTTCACCTTCCGCGGTGAGGAGAAGTCGGCGCTGCCCGACGTCCCGCCGATCGAGCAGGCCGCGGGTGGGGCAGGACCCAACCTGAGCAAGGAGGCGTAGCGCTCGGCGCTCGCCTGAACGAAGGGGCTGCCCCGGGACCTCGGTCCCGGGGCAGCCCCTTTTTTCACACCACGCTGTCCGTTTTCTCGATGGTGACGGCCGCGGTGCCCGGGAGGAACGCCAGGAGATGTTCCGGTACGTCGGTCACGTCCGGGGCGAGATGGAACGTGACCCTGCGCAGGCCGGGAAAGAGGGCCGCGACATTTGAGAGGTCTTCGTTTCCTGTGAACTTGTTGAGCCGCAGTCTCGTCACGTTCGGCAGTACCGGACCCGCGCTCCACCCGACGGCATTCCAGTTCACACGAAGTTCTTGTAGAGCGGGAAGCCGGGTGATCTCTTCGAAGTCCTCGGGGGTGAGGATTTCGGGGAGTGTGGCCAGACTCAGCTGCTTCAGCGAGTGCATATGACTCAGGCCGCGCAATCCGGTGTGCCGCAGAGCGTTCCTGGTGAACCGCAGATACGTCAGCGGCAGATTCCGGGGGAGTACCTCATCGAGGGAGTCTCCGTGCAACGGGAAGCCGATGTCGAGCAGGCGCAGAGTGCGGGACGCCGAGAGCGGTGCCAACGCTTCCGGATTCTCGAGTCCGGGCAACCCGGCGAGCATAAGCCATTTCAGGGGCAGCCCGGCGAGCGGAGTGAGGTCGTCGACGTACGGGCTGCCGCCGCTGACGTCCAGATGGACGAGCCGTGCCTGGTCCGACAGGAAGCTCAGATCACGCAGGACGCGGTTGTCGCGTACGACGAGTTTGGACAGCTGGTCCGGCAGCAGGCCCTCGCGTATGTCGTCCGCGTCGATGTCCCCGACGACCTGGAGCATGGGGCGGCCGCCGAGGTCGCGCAGGGCGCGCAGCTGGTCGGCGGTGTGCGCGCAGATGTACAGGTCGTCCGGTGGCAGATGGGCGACGACGTCGGCCGTGTAACGCCGGGTGTCGAACCGGTGGGCGGTCCAGGAGAGTTGGGCCCGTACGGGCAGCGACGGATGCGAACGGAAGCGGGCCAGGACCGGGAGCGCCGCGTCCGTGCCGATGAGTGACGCGGTGATGACCACGGCCCTGGCCTCGTCGTCGGTGAGCCCCTCGGGGCCGGGCAGCAGCTCCAGGACGAGCGGGCCCGCGTCGGCGAGGGTGCGGGCCTCCTCGGTCGTACGGGGCGGGATGAGCGAGGAGGCGTTCCGCTCCACGGCCGCGCGGACGTGGGGGTCGAGTTCCGTGGCGTGTTCCAGCGCGGCCAGGGCGAGAAGTCGTATACGCGTACCCGCCGTTCCGGACGTCTCCTCGGCGGACTTGGTCAAGTCGGCCAGGAGGGTGGCCCGTTCGCGGGGGCGGGCGTGGGCGACCGCCATCCGGATGACGTCCGACCACTGGGAGTCGAAGGCGTTGCGCGCCAGCAGCCCGAAGTCCCCGTCCTCCACCGCGGCCCGCGCGCCCAGGTAGTCCTGGAAGGTGCGGTGGACGAACTCGACGGTGCCGAGGGTGGGTTCGCGGAGCAGGCCGCTGCGGACGAGAAGGTGGCGCAGGATCGCGGGGGCGTCGCCCTGCGCGGCGGCGGACGGGAGGGACGGCAGCACGTCGGCGACGATGCGTTCGGCACGGTCGCGGTCCATCTCGGACTGGTTGTTGCGGATGAGCCAGTAGGCCAGGCGCTGGAGGAGCTGGACCTGCGGGAGTTCCGTGAGGTGGATGCCGCCGGTGCGTTCGGGCGCGAACATGTCGCGCTCCTCGTCACGGCGCGACAGCAGCATGGACAGGGCGGCGTCGTACAGCTCCTGCCGGCCGTGCGGCAGATAGCCCCGCCGGTCGCGGTGCAGCGCGCAGATCAGCCCGCACATCAGCGGGTTGGTGGCGAGTCGGCCGAGGTCGGGCTTGGTGCCGACGGCGGTGAGGAGGGAGTGCTCGTAGCCGTCGAGACGGTCGGTGTCCGGGGCGTCGAGCCGGGCCGCCGTGTGCCAGCGGCGGATGAAGGCGGTGACGTCGTCGCGGCTCATGGGGGTGAGGGCGAGCTCGGTGAAGCCGTCGGGAGTGAGCCAGTCCTCGCGGACGGCCGAGGGGCGGGAGGTCACCAGCCACTGGTTGCCGGGATAGACGTCCAGCAGTTCGCGCAGCCAGCGGCGGGTCCGCTCACGGTCGCGTTCGGGGATCTCGTCGATGCCGTCGACGAGGAGCAGCCCGCGCCCGGCGCCGAGGACGCGGTCGCTCCAGCCGTCCGGCTGGGTGGCGTGGAAGGGCACGCGGGCGGCGGCGAGGAAACCGTCGGGTTCCGGGAGTCCGTCGGGGCGGCGTACGAGGGTGCGCAGGGGCAGGACGAACGGGATCCGGTCGCCGCGCTCGCCCCGGGCCGCGGTCACGGCCAGCCACTGCACGAGGGTGGTCTTGCCGGAGCCGGCCACTCCGCGCAGCAGCACCAGGTCCTGTTCGGCGAGGGCCTGTTCGGCGGGGAGGGTGCTGCCGGCGGTCGCGATGTGTGTCCCGCCCGGGCCGGTCGCCTCCGCGTCCTCGGTGGCCCGTACGGCCCGCAGGCTGAGGTAGGCGGCGTCGAGGGGCCAGCGCTCGGGGGAGTTGACGAGATCGATGCCGTAGATGGTGAGCCGGCTGTGCTTGGTCGCGACGTACGCGAGGTACCGCTGTTCGAAGGCGGGATCCGTGCCGCCGGGCGGCGGAGTCCGCGCGATCAGCTCGTCGATCTTGGCGATGAGCTCGCTCTGCCTGCGGCTCTGCTCCACCAGCGTGCGGGCCACGAAGGCCGAGCGCTGGGTGAAGAAGTGCAGGATGTGCAGGCAGGCCGCGCTCAGGATCCGCTCGTAGAACAGGGTCGCGTCGAGGGAGAGGTCCCGCTCGGGGTTGCCGCTCGCGGCGCGCAGCCGCAGGGCGAGCGCCTCGTGACCGAGTTCCACGGCCTGTACGTCGGTCATGGCGAGGTCGCCGAGGGCGTGCAGGGTGTCGGCGAGGGCGTGGACGACGGCCTGCTCCTCGTCGGAGGCCAGCGGGCGTTCCCCGGTGCGCAGGGCTCGTGCGACCAGCTCGGCGGCCAGCGTGGTCAGCTCTTTCTCCCCGAGGGTCCGTTTCTCTCCCCTGAAGGAGACGAACCCGGAGATCCGCAGTGGCTTCTCGACCAGCCCTGCGCCCGGCCCGTCCGCCACGAACAGCTTCCTGACGAGTGGCGCGACCACGCTCGAGGCCAGTTTGGTACCTACGGCTGCTGGTTCCATGACGCTCCCCCGGACGGCACGGTGACGGCTGCGCAGCTCACATTAGGGCCTCTCGCGGGTGGGGAGTGCGGTCGGGGTCGGGGGTCCCGCACAGCCCTGTGACACGCCCTCGCGGTGACATGACGCACAGGCGATTTTTCCCGTACTAGGGCGGGTAGTAGGTGACGAGCGGCGGGCAAAACGGACACAACGGTGCACAACCCCCATGGGGTGTGCGGTGCCGTGGTCGGCGGTGCGACGAGGGCCGTATTGCGCCGGAACGCAACGCCCGTATGTGGGGTTAAACGTCTCTACTCTGAAAAATCGGGCGTATTCGCCACGGGGTGGGGCGTCTGTCAAGAAGCTGGAAATTTTAGGGTGAACTACGACCTGGTGTCGTAGATGAGGACTTTGTGGGACGGCCAGGACTCGGGTTACCAAGGGATGGCCCACTCGGCGACGACCTGTCCGTCGGGTGGACCTGACCCCCGTCTCCGTTCCCACGAGGTTCCGCATGTCGAAGCGCGTCACGTCCCGCCACTCCCGTATGTCCCTGCTCCGCTCCAGGGCGGCCGTCCTGGCCGTCGGCGTGGGTGCCACGGCCGTACTGGGCGCCGGGGTCGCGGCCGCCGCCACCGAGGCGGCCCCGCAGGCCGCCGTGAAGACGGCCGCCACCAAGCCGGCCGCCTCCTGGGTCGACCCGGTGAAGAAGTACACGCTCTCCGCGGGCTTCAACCAGGCCGGCAACCTGTGGCAGCACAACCACTCCGGGCAGGACTTCGCCGTGCCCACCGGTACCGAGGTCGTCGCCGCGCACGGCGGCACCGTCGTCAAGGCCGGCGGCAACGGCGCCGGTGACGGTCCCGCGTACGGCAACGCCGTCGTCATCAAGCACGGCAACGGGACCTACTCGCAGTACGCCCACCTGTCCCGGATAGACGTGCGGATCGGGCAGGTCGTCGCGACCGGCCAGCACATCGCGCTCTCCGGCAGCACCGGCAACTCCACCGGCCCGCACCTGCACTTCGAGATCCGTACGACCCCGAACTACGGTTCCGCGGTCAACCCGGTCGTCTTCCTGCGCGCCCAGGGCGTGACCGTCTAAGACGCTTCAGGGGTGACGACGGCGCCGCCGTGCGCCTGCGTCACCAAGTCGATCGCGACCTCCAGGACAGCCTTGCGCTTCTCCTCGGGGTCGCCTTCGACGTCCTTGAGCAAAAACATCCCGGCGTGCATCGAGAACAGCGCGCTGATGCAGCGCACCTGGTCCGTCAGATCGGCGTCCGGCTCCTTGAGCAGGCCGACCATCCGGATCATGCGGTCCTTGAAGTCCTCGCCCGTGCGCAGCTCGCGGACGGCGGCCTGGTTCTCCTGCATGAAGCGGAAGAGCGGGGCCGCGTCGGCGAGCGCGTTGCTGTAGCGGCGCAGGATCTCCTGCTTCGTCTCCAGCGTGCGAGGCTGCTGCCGCGCCCACTCGATCAGCTCGTCCATGGGCCGGGACAGGTCCTGGAAGAGACTGATGAGGATGTCTTCCTTGGTCTTGAAGTGGTAGTAGAGCGCCGCCTTCGTGACGTCGAGGTGCTCGGCGATCTCGCGCAGCGAGGTCTTCTCGTAGCCGTGCTCGGAGAAGAGTTCGAGGGCGACGTCCTGGATGCGCTGGCGGGTGTCCCCGCGGCGCTGTCGCTTGGTGCCGTCCATGGTGTCGCCGCCCATCCCTGTACTCCTCGCACTCCTTGAAACGTACGCGTCGTCCGACTGGCAAATCCAGGAAAACTTACTTGACGCCCGGCTAGTTACCGGTCTAACTTCCCTCAGTGTAGTCAACTTGCCGGGCGGCAAGTAAGTACCCAGGGGAGTGGAACCGTGGCGGACAACAAGGAAGCGGTCATAGAGACCGAGAAACAACCGCGCAGCGTACGCGTCGTGCTGCTCGCGCTCATGATCACAATGATGCTGGCCATGCTCGACAACATGATCGTGGGCACGGCGATGCCGACGATCGTGGGCGAGCTGGGCGGCCTCCAGCACCTGTCATGGGTCGTGACCGCGTACACGCTCGCGACCGCCGCCTCCACCCCCATCTGGGGCAAGCTCGGCGACATGTACGGGCGCAAGGGCGCCTTCATGACCTCGATCGTGATCTTCCTGGTCGGCTCCGCGCTCAGCGGTATGGCCCAGGACATGGGGCAGCTCATCGGCTTCCGTGCCGTTCAGGGACTGGGCGCCGGTGGTCTGATGGTCGGCGTCATGGCGATCATCGGTGACCTGATTCCGCCGCGGGAGCGCGGCAAGTACCAGGGCATGATGGCCGGCATCATGGCGCTCGCCATGATCGGCGGACCGCTCATCGGCGGCACCATCACCGACCACTGGGGCTGGCGCTGGTCCTTCTACATCAACCTGCCGCTCGGCATCGTCGCGCTCCTCGCCATCAGTGCCGTCCTGCACCTGCCGAAGAAGCGCGTCCAGGCGAAGATCGACTACCTCGGCGCCGGACTGCTGGCCCTCGGTATCTCGTCCATCGTGCTGGTCACCACCTGGGGCGGCAGCGAGTACGCCTGGGGCTCGGCCAGGATCATGGAGCTCATCGGCATCGGTGTCGCCGCGCTGGTCGGCTTCGTCTTCGTACAGACCAAGGCCGCCGCGCCGATCATGCCGCTGCACATCTTCCGCAGCCGCAACTTCACGCTGATGTCGATCATCGGCTTCATCACCGGCTTCGTGATGTTCGGCGCCACGCTCTTCCTGCCGCTGTACCAGCAGTCCGTGCAGGGCGCGTCCGCGACCAACTCCGGGCTGCTCCTGCTGCCGATGCTCGGCGCGATGCTGGTGACCTCGATGGTCGCCGGTCGGGTCACCACCGGCACCGGGCGCTACAAGGCCTTCCCGATCGTCGGCGGCGTCCTCATGGCGGTCGGCCTGTTCCTGCTTTCTCAGATGGACACCGGTACGACCCGGTTCACCTCCGGGCTGTACATGGCCGTACTCGGCCTCGGCATGGGCTGCCTGATGCAGATCACCATGCTGGTCGCGCAGAACAGCGTCGAGATGAAGGACATGGGCGTCGCGTCCTCGTCCACCACCCTCTTCCGTACGCTCGGCTCGTCCTTCGGCGTCGCGATCATGGGTGCGCTGTTCAACCAGCGGGTCCAGGACGTGATGACCGAGCGGGCCGGGGCGCTGGGGTCCAAGGTCACCGAGCAGTCGGCGCAGCTGGACGCGGCGAGCCTGGCCAAGCTGCCGGCCGCGGCGCGGGAGGCGTACCAGTACGCGGTGTCCTCCGGAACGCACTCCGCGTTCCTGCTGGGTGCGGTGGTGTCGGTGGGGGCGCTGGTGGCAGCGGTGTTCGTGAAGGAGGTTCCGCTTCGGGGGGCGGGGGCGCCCGCGCCGGAGGGTTCGGCCGAGGACGCGGTGAACGACTCGGCGCCGAAGCCGGCCGTGGCCGAGACCGTCTGACTCGCCCGACCCGACGTCGCCCGACCCGACCTCACCCGATCCAACCCCGTTTGATCCGAAGACCCCCGGAGTGTCCGCCCCGGGGGTCTTCTCCTGTACGCACCTGGCGCCACCCGAGCCTCCTCGCCCCCGCCGCCCCTACCCGTCCCATCCCCGGGGGCTCCGCCCCCGGCCCCCCGAATCGGCCTGAACGGCCTCGTCCTCAAACGCCGGACGGGCTGAATGATGCGGGCCGGGGGTGGGTGGGGTATCGCCCGCCGGCCTTGTCCTCGATCGCTGGACGGGCTGAAGGGTCCTCAAGTGCCGGACGGGCCGAGTGATGCGGGTCGGTGTCTGGCCTTGTGTTCGCAACGCCGGGCGAGCCGAGGTTTTTAGGGGCGCGGGGAACTGCGCGCCCCGCCCCCGCCGGCCCGCAGCCGAACGAATCGGGTGGGCGGGCGGGGAACGGGCCGAGCCGGGCCCGGCCGACGATGACGGCTCCCACGACGACTACGGCAACGGCAACAGCAACGGCAATAGCGACAGCAACGGCAATAGCAACCGGTACTCGCTCACCGGCATCAGGTCGGCAGCATCGGATAGCTGCCGGTGTTCGTCGGCGCGTGCTCCGGCAGCCACAGCACCGCGACCGCCCCCTCCGCGGGCACGTGCTCCGGAGCTCCCGCGGGCCGGACGTTGCGGAAGGTCAGCCGGGCACCGAGCACCCGGGCCTGACCGGCCGCGATGGTGAGGCCGAGGCCGTGACCGTGGCCCGAGCGGTCGCTGCTGCCGGTGCGGAAACGGCTGGGGCCCTCGGCGAGAAGCTCCTCGGGGAAGCCGGGACCGTGGTCGCGGACCCGGATGACCCGGCCCTCGACCGAGACCTCGATCGGCGGCTTGCCGTGCCGTGCCGCGTTGGCCAGCAGATTGAACAGCACCCGCTCCAGGCGACGCGGATCCGTCGTGACCTCCGACTCGTGGATCACGCGTACGTCGACGTCGGCGTCCTTGGCGGCCACCCGCCGCGACACGAACTCGCCGAGCAGGATGTCCTGGAGTTCGGCCCGCTCGGAGGCGCCGTCCAGCCGCGCCACCTCGAGGACGTCCTCGACGAGGGTCCGCATCGCCTGGGCCCGGTCGCGGACGAGTTCCGTGGGGCGGCCGGGGGGAAGGAGCTCCGCCGCCGTCAGCAGGCCGGTCACCGGCGTGCGCAGCTCGTGGGCGATGTCGGCGGTCACCCGGCGCTCGGCCTCGATGCGTTGCTGGAGCGCGTCCGCCATGGCGTCCACCGCGCGCGCGAGGTCGTCGGTCTCGTCCCGTACGACCCCGCCGATCGCTTCCCGTACCCGTACGTCGGTCTCACCCTTGGCGACCTGGTTCGCCGCGGCGGCGGCCTTGCGCAGCCGGCGCGAGAGCTGGCCGCCGATCAGCACGCCGAGCGCGCTGCCGCCGAAGACGACCGCGATCGAGCCGATGATCAGCGCCTGGTCGAGGTCCTTCATGATGTCGGTGTTGCGGTTCGTGAAACCGGTGTGGAGCGAGAGGACGCGGCCGTCCTTGAGGGGTACGGCCGCCCAGATGTCCGGAACCCCGTTCGGACGGTCGGCCACAAAGGTGGCCCGCCTGCCCTGCATGACCTTCGCCAGCAGGTCCTTCGGGATGGCCGGGTCGTCGATCTTGACCCCGAAGGCCTGGGTCCGCCCGGACTGGTACATGCGCTCGGCGACCTTGATGCGCTCGTCCGCCAGGTCGCGCGAGTTGTCGAGCATCGAGACGCGCGCCGCGTTGTGCACGACGAGGCTGAGCGCGACCGCGACCAGCGCGCCGACCATGGCGATCGCCGCGCTGAGCTTCCACCGGATACCCGTGCGAATCCCGGAGTTCCCGGCGGCGGCCGCCATACGCATGCCCACAGGCGCGCCGCGGCGCGGGGATGGGCCCCCGCCGACGGGCGTGCCGCGACGAACGGGTGTGCCCCGGCCGACGGGTGTGCCCCGGCCGTCGGCAGGTGCGTTCCAGCCGGTCCGACCGTTCCCGGTCACCGGATTGTTCCCCGTCACCGAGCCGTACCCGTCGGCCGGCCCGTGCCCGTCGGCAGGCCCGTACCCGGCGGCCGGGCCGTACCCGTTGACCGGTTCGCGCCCGGCGCCCCCGTCGTGCCCGTCGGCCGGTCCGTTGCGGCCGGTCGGGCCGTCGCCGCCCGCCGGAGTCCGGCGCCGAAATATCCCCCGCATATCCCTGCTCAGGCCTTCAACTTGTAGCCGAAACCACGGACCGTCTCGATCCGGTCCTGGCCGATCTTCGTCCGCAGCCGCTGCACGTGGACGTCGACGACACGCGTGTCCCCGCCCCAGCCGTAGTCCCACACGCGTTCGAGCAGCTTGTCGCGGCTCAGCACCGTGCCCGGCGCGGAGGAGAACTCCAGCAGCAGCCGCATCTCGGTGGGCGTCAGAGCCACCGGCGTACCGCCCCTGTGGACTTCCATGCCCTCGGTGTCGATCTCCAGGTCACCGAAGGAGAGCATCCCGCCGTCGACGGACGAGGCCTCTTCGGGGGTTCCGTTCGGACCGCTCGCGTGTCCGAAACGGCGCAGCACGGCGCGGATCCGGGCGACCAGCACGGCCCCGTCGAAGGGCTTGGTCACATAGTCGTCGGCGCCCGCCTCAAGCCCCAGCACGACGTCGATCGAGTCGGCGCGCGCGGACAGCATGATCACGGGGACGGTGGACTCGTCACGGATGCGGCGGCACAGCGAGACACCGTCGAGTCCGGGGACCATCACGTCCAGCAGGGCGATGTCGGGACGGTCGGCGCGGAACGCCTCCAGGCCCGAGAGCCCGTCGGGCATGGCCGTCACCGCGAAGCCGTCGCGCTCGAGAGCGAGCTGCGTGGCCTCGCGGATGACGTCGTCGTCCTCGACGAACAGGACGTGGGTCTGCTCTGCCATCCGGCTGCTCCGTCTGCGCTCAGTTGGCGGGAGCGGGCGTGTCGACGCCGCCCACCGCGTTGCTGTAGTCGTTGTGCGTTCTGGACCTCTCGGTGAAGTGGGTCGCGGTCCACCCGTAGGTGATCACTTCTTCGCTGGAGGGGTATTCCACCGGATCGCCCTTCTTGTACAACTGCTGGGTGATCACCAGGTCTCCCCGGTCGATCTCCGCGTAGACCGGCGGCTCCTCGGTCTTGAAGACATTCTCGTACCTACCGCTTTCCTCGCGGTAGACGTACGATCCGATCCCCACGGCGTCCCCGCAGGTCATGACGTTGACGACGACGTCGTCGGTGGTTCCTCCGGTGAGATCCCCGTACGACACGTCGACCGGGTACTCGTCGGCGACGCACGGTTTCGTCAGCGCGCTCTTGACCGAGTCGCTGACCTCCGGGTCGTCCTTGACGAGCTTGATCGCGTCCACGCGCTTGGGCGTCTTGGACGGGGAGGCGGAGCGCGCGGGGCTCGGGGCCGCCCCCTTCGCCACCGCCTCACTGCTCGCCGGGCCCTCGTCGCGGGCGCCCGTGCCACCCGTGGCGCAGGCGGTCAGGAAAAGCCCGAGGGCGGCGAGCGCGGCCGTCACCGCGCTCCCCGCCTTCAGGACCTGCCTGGCCCGAGTTCCTAGGCCGCGCAACGCTCCCGCTCCTCACGTTCGAGCGCGCGTGCGTCCAGGTCGCGGCTCTCCAGCTCCTCGCGGAGCCGGGCGAGCGCCCGGTGCAGCGTGCTCTTGACCGTTCCGGCCGACATGCCGAGGGCGGCGGCCGTCTCCTCCGTGGACATCTGCTCCCAGTGTCGCAGCACCACGACGCTGCGTTGCTTGGGAGCGAGAACCTTCATGATGTCCATAAGGAGCGCCCGGTCCGCGTGCTGCTCGGTCGAGTCGTCGACGCAGGCGTCCGGGAGCTGCTCGGTGGGCACCTCTTCGAGTTTCCGCGCCCGCCACCACTCGGTCCGCGTATTGATCATCACGCGGCGCAGATAGGCGTCCGCGAGCCGCTTGTCCGCGATGCCGTCCCAGCGGCCGTACGTCCGTACGAGCGCGGTCTGCAGGAGGTCCTGGGCGTCGACGGGGTCGGGGACCAGGCGACGGGCACTGCGCAGCAGCGCGTCCTGCCGAGTGCGGACGTACTCCTCGAATTCGAGCACCTCGCCGTGCGCCATGATCAACCGCCTCCATCCCCGTTTCCGACCTGGCTCGCGCCTGCTGCCGGTTGTCCGTTTCCTGTGTCCCGCTGTCGTTCTGCTGTGTGTGCGGTACGGAAATGAAGCTACGGAGGCGTTGTCACGGGGTTGTCCGAGGCAGCCTTCGGTGAGCGCTCGGCTGTACGTCGGTTGTGTAACGGATGTATGAGGTGGGTAAGGCGGTGTGGTTACAAGTCCCGGTTGGGGTGGTTTTGCGGGTGTGACCGGTGTCCTGGGGGCGGTGACTAGGTCAGGGGCAGCCGATACAAACCACCCGGGAGCGGCTCCACGAGTCCGTCGGCGACGAGTCCGTCGAGGGCGCGGGCCCGCTGCACGGGCTCGTCCCACACGCGATCGAGCACGGACTGCGGGACCGGGCCCTCGACGGAATCCCTCAGTACGGCGAGGAGTTTGCCGCGCACCTGGCGGTCCGTGCCCGCGTACGTCTGGCCGCGCCGCGGCGGGCCGTCGTGCGCCGGCTTGCCCGCCAGCCGCCAGGCGCACTGCGCGGCGATCGGGCAGCGGTGGCAGGCCTCGTTCTTCGCCGTGCAGATCAGTGCGCCGAGCTCCATGGAGGCGGCGGCCCAGTGGGAGGCGGTGCCCTCGTTCTCGGGCAGGAGGGCACGGGCGAGCTTGCGCTCGGCGGCGGTGGTGGCGTTCGGCGGGTACTGCACGCCGGTGACGGCCCGTGCGAACACCCTTCGGACATTCGTGTCCAGCACGGCATGCCGCTGCCCGTACGCGAACGAGGCGACGGCGGCGGCCGTGTACTCCCCGATACCGGGCAGTGCGAGCAGTTGGGCGTGCTCCGTGGGTACGTCGCCGCCGTGCCGTTCCGTTATGGCGACCGCGGCGCCGTGCAGCCGGAGCGCACGGCGGGGGTAGCCGAGCCGGCCCCAGGCGCGGACGGCTTCGCCCGGAGCCTCCTTGGCGAGGTCGGCCGGGCGGGGCCAGCGGGCGACCCATTGCTCGTACACGGGCAGGACACGGCTCACCGGGGTCTGCTGCAACATGAACTCACTGACCATCACGCCCCAGGGGCCGGCGTCGGGTCGGCGCCAGGGGAGGTCGCGGGCGTGCTCGTCGAACCAGGTGATCACCGGTTCGTGCAGGGTCTTGCCGGGGGCGTCGGGCTGGGGGCTGGGTGTGGGCATGGTGGGTGCAGTCATGGCGGTTCCGATCCTGCCATGCGGGGGTGGGACTACGCGGTTTCCCCCGAGGCGCGGAGGAGTGGCTTTTCGCCCCGGTCCCGCACGGGCTCCTTCGCCTGCGGGGCGGTGGAGGCCGGTCGCGCCCCGCGGCGAAGCCGCGCAATGTCACAGCCCCGCGCCCCTGAAGGGGCGCTCCGGTCGCCCGGAGGGCCTGGCCCGGCAGCCCCCGGAGGAAGGGAAGGGGCGGTGTGGGGGCAACTCGACCGGTGTGCCGGAATGATGATCCGGAAAAGTTGACGCTCAGGGCGGCGGGTGGGGCGAGCGCCGGCATGGATCTCTCGTACAGTTTGCGCCGTGGGATCTATGCGCAATCCGGTCGGGCCACTTCCCTCCACCATCTACTGGCGTCGGAGGGTCGTTCTGCTGTCCGTGGTAGCGCTGTTGGCGCTGCTGATCGCCTGGGTGGTCAGCAGCGGCGGCGGAGGCGGCAAGAAGAACGCGGACGGGTCCAACGGGAAGAACCCCGTGCAGACGATCACCCCGGGCCCCTCCGGTTCCGGACCCGCGATCAGCCAACACCCGGGCGGCCGCGACGAGTCCAGCCCCGGCGCGACTGCCGGCACGGCAAGCGGTGACGGCAGTGGCAGCAGTGGCAGTGGCAGTGGCGGCAGCAGTGGCACTGGCACTGGTGGTGGGGACGGGTCCGGTGGCACCGGCAGCGCGGGCGGTGGTGGCTCGGAAGGCGGTTCCGGCGGTGGCACCAGCTCCGGGGATCAGGTCCCGGCCGGCTCCACCCTCCCCAACTGCACTGCGGGCGCCGTCAAGTTGACCCTGCGCAGCGTGCACAACACGTACGCCCCCGGAGACAAGCCCTCGATCGAGCTGATCGCGAAGAACTCCTCCGCCAGTGACTGCAAGGTCGATCTCGGCCCGAAGAGCGCGGTCCTGACGATCACTCAGGCCGGCGGCGACAAGAGCTTCTGGTCGTCGAGCGACTGCCCCAAGGACGCGGCCAGTCTCTACTTCCGCGTTCCGGCCGGCGACCAGGTGACCTACACGGTCGACTGGGACCGCACGGCCAGCGCCGCCCAGTGCGCCACACCTCCGGCGGGTTCGGCGACCGCGGGCACCTACCTGGTGGAGGCGAAGGCGCCGGGCCTGGCGAAGGCGACGACGTCGTTCGTGCTGTCCCAGGACTGAGCGCGGGGGCGGGAGCCCCCGAGGGCCGAGGCCGGCGCTCACGCCCGCCCGGCCCGCACGCGCCCTTCAAACGCGCCCGGCCCCGTAAGACGCGGCACGTAAGACGTAGCGCGTAAGACGTAGCGCGTAAGACATGGCGCGTCACACGGCGTGCGTCAGACGTAGCGCTCCAGGATCGACGACTCCGCCAGTCGCGACAGCCCCTCACGGACGCTGCGCGCCCGCGCCTCGCCCACTCCGTCGACCGCCTGAAGGTCGTCCACGCTCGCGGCGAGGAGCTTCTGCAGACCGCCGAAGTGCTCCACGAGGCGGTCGATGATCGCGCCGGGCAGACGCGGGACCTTGGCGAGGAGGCGGAAGCCGCGCGGGGAGACCGCCGAGTCGAGCGCCTCGGGGGAGCCGGTGTAACCCAAGGCTCTCGCCACCGTGGGCAGTTCGAGCAGCTCGGAGTGGGCCAGGGCGTTCAGGTCGGAGAGGGCCTCGTCGACCGTGCGGGAGCGCTTCGCGGTCGGCTCCGGCACGTAGTCCCGGACCACGAGCTCCCGCTCGGGCTCCACGCCCGCGATCAACTCGTCCAGCTGGAGGGCGAGCAGCCGCCCGTCCGTGCCCAACTCCACCACGTACTCGGCGATCTCCGTGGCGATGCGCCGCACCATCTCCAAGCGCTGCGCCACCGCCGACACGTCCCGGACGGTGACCAGGTCCTCGATCTCCAGCGCGGAGAGCGTGCCCGCGACCTCGTCGAGGCGGAGCTTGTAGCGCTCCAGGGTCGCGAGGGCCTGGTTGGCGCGGGAGAGGATCGCGGCGGAGTCCTCCAGGACGCGGCGCTGACCGTCGACGTACAGCGCGATCAGACGCATCGACTGGGACACCGAGACGACGGGGAAGCCGACCTGCTTGCTCACCCGATCCGCCGTGCGGTGCCGGGTGCCGGTCTCCTCCGTCGGGATCGTCGGATCGGGCACGAGCTGGACGCCCGCCCGCAGGATCTTGGTGATGTCCTTGTCGACGACGATGCCGCCGTCGAGCTTGCACAGCTCGCGCAACCGGGTCGCCGTGAAGTCGACGTCCAGGACGAAACCGCCCGTGCACATCGACTCGACGGTCTTGTCCCAGCCGAGCACGATGAGCCCGCCGGTGTTCCCGCGGAGGATCCGCTCGAGCCCGTCGCGCAGGGCCGTGCCAGGTGCCACGGCGCTCAATGAGGCGCGCATCAGGCCATCGGCACCGGAGCTCCCACCGGACTTTCCGGGAGCTGCTGCCCGGTCGTTGGCTGCCACTGCACTCCTCCGGTCGCGGTTTTCCGGTCGCCCAAGAATCGTCCAGGGTTCGTACGGACGGGCAAGACCAGGGCAAAGTCTACCGGCGCTGCTCCTCGTCCCGTGGGGCCTCTCTGTGACGGGAGCGTGGAAGGACCCGCAGCGCCTCGCCCATGTCGGCGACTTCCAGGACCTTCATACCGGCGGGGATCTTGCCCGGATCGCTGGGAACGAGGGCGTGGGTGAAGCCCAGACGGTGGGCTTCGGCGAGCCTTCGCTGCACTCCCGTGACCCGTCTGACCTCGCCCGCGAGCCCTACTTCGCCGATCGCCACGAGGTTCTTGGGGAGAGGGGTGTCACTCGCCGCCGACGCGAGCGCGAGGGCGATCGCGAGGTCCGCGGCGGGCTCGGAGAGCTTCACGCCGCCCACCGTCGCCGAGTAGATGTCCCGCTTCCCGAGGGCGCTGATCCGGCCCCGCTGCTCCAGGACCGCCAACATCATCGAGACCCGGGAGGTCTCCAGGCCGGACGTCGTACGACGCGGGGAGGGGATCTGGGAGTCGACGGTGAGGGCCTGCACCTCGGCCACCAGCGGGCGGCGGCCCTCCAGGGTGACGGTCAGGCACGTGCCGGGGACGGGCTCGGCACGGCGGGTCAGGAAGAGGCCGGAGGGGTCCGCGAGGCCCGTGATGCCCTCGTCGTGCAGCTCGAAGCAGCCGACCTCGTCCGTCGTCCCGTACCGGTTCTTGACCCCTCGGACGAGACGCAGGCGCGCGTGGCGGTCGCCCTCGAAGCTCAGGACGACGTCCACCAGGTGTTCGAGCAGGCGGGGGCCCGCGATCGCGCCGTCCTTGGTGACATGGCCCACAAGGAGCGTGGACATGCCGCGCTCCTTGGAGGCACGGATGAGCGCCCCGGCGACCTCCCGGACCTGGGCCATGCCGCCGGGCGCCCCGTCGATCTCCGGAGAGGCGACGGTCTGGACCGAGTCCAGGATGAGGAGCGAGGGCTTCACGGCGTCCAAGTGGCCGAGCACGGCGGCCAGGTCGGTCTCCGCCGCCAGATACAGGTGGTCGTCGATCGCCTTGATGCGGTCGGCGCGCAGACGGACCTGGCTGGCCGACTCCTCACCCGTCACGTACAGCGTGCGGTGCTCGTCGCTCGCCGCCTTCGCCGCCACGTCCAGGAGGAGCGTGGACTTGCCCACACCGGGCTCGCCCGCGATCAGGACGACCGCGCCGGGCACGAGACCGCCGCCCAGGACGCGGTCCAGCTCGGGTACGCCGGTGGAGCGGGCCGTGGCCTGGCGGCCGTCGACCTGCCCGATCGGCACCGCGGAGGTGGTGACGCGGCCCGGTGTCGTCGTACGGACCGCGGGTGCGCCGTACTCCTCGACCGTGCCCCACGCCTGGCACTCGGGACAGCGGCCCAGCCATTTGGCCGTCTGCCATCCGCACTCGGTGCAGCGGTAGGACGGCCGGTCCTTCGCGGTTTTCGTACGGGCAGCCATGACGGAACCGTAGCCGAGAGGACTGACAGCACGGGCGGGGCCGCCCGGCGGGGCATCTGCCATGGCCTGCCGTTGCCGCCTGTGACGGTGTGGGCCACGGAATCGGAGGGTCCTGTCCCCTTTTGAGGGATCGTTTCACCCGTACGGATTAAATGTGCTCAAGGGGGAAGAAGGGGCCACCCCGGGGCACCTACGGTCGCACGGGTGATGAGCAGCAGTCCGGAGACCTCCACGCACACCACCGGTGCACACCGGGCGCACGGAGATGCGCGCAAGCGGGTGACCGCGCCCCGTGGCGCGCACACCCGCACCCTGGCTCAGCGCCCTCCCGCGCGCTACGAGCCCTACTTGGACGGCCTTTTCACCTACTGCCTGTCCGTGCTGTGCGACCACGACGAGGCCACCGCCGCCCTCGGGGACGCCCTCGCGCTGGCCGAGCGCCGTGGCCAGCGTGGCCCGGTGTCCGCGGACGACCGCAGGGCCTGGCTGTACGCCCTCGCCCGCTGGTCCTGTCTGCGCAAGCTGACCGAGGCCCGGCGCAGGCGCCAGGCGGCCCACGCCTCCGGTCGGCGTGCGCCCGCCAAGGGGCACAAGGCCCTCTTCAAGGGGCACAAGGAAGCCGCCGACCGGCATGCGGCCGAGGCGCTGAGCACCCCGGTCTCCGAGGAGGCGCAGGACCGGCGTCGGCACGAACTCGCGCTGCTGGCCTGGCCGGAGGCGGCCGGCACCACCCCCGAGCAGCGCGAGGCGCTCGAACTCGCGGTGCGCCACCAGCTTGCCGCCGCCGAGGTCGCCGCCGTCCTCGGCCTGGACCTCGTCAAGGCGCGCGAACTGCTGGCCACCGCCGCCTGCGAGGTCGAACGCACCCGCGCCGCCCTCGCCGTCGTGGAGACCGGCACCTGTCCGAGCGTCGGCCGCCTCACCGGCGACAACCAGCTCGTCCTGAGCACCACCCTGCGCCGGGAACTGGTCCGGCACGTCGACGACTGTCCGCGCTGCCGCCGCACCGCCGAGCGCGCCGCGCCCGGCGCCTGGCCCGGCACCACCGTCACGCCCGCCGCGCTCCCCGTCCTCGAGGCCCCGCGCGCGGCCCTGCACATCGCGATGGCACACGTCCCGCGCGCGCGGGGTGCCGCTCCGCGCTTCGACCGGCGCGGCTTCCCCGTGGACCCCAAGGACCACGCCGCCCGCCGGGACCGTCTTCGCGCGCGTGCCGTCACGACGACCGTCGTCGCCACCGTCGTCGCCGCACCCGTCCTGGCCCTCTGGGCGGCCTACCGTGGCGAGCCCCTCACCGGCGAGGGCGCCGACGGCCGCTCGATCACCGCGAGCGAGGCGCACGGCTCCGACGGCATCACCGGCGAGGAGGCGGGCGGCTACGAGAACGCCGGCAACGCCGGCGCCAGAGCCGACGCCCGTTTCGCCAAGGGGAACCGCTCGCCCGACGTCTCCGTGGAGGTCATCAGCGCCCCCAGCGCGGGAAGCGGCGCCGGACACCTCTCGGTCCGGGCCTCGGGCAGCGGCGACACGACCCTGGTCACGCTCGCCGCCTCCGGGAACTCACCGGTCCACTGGTCGGCCGGGACGGGAGCGTCCTGGCTCTACTTCAGCCAGTCGTCGGGAACGCTGGCCCCAGGAGAAACGTTCACGATCAAGGTGTACGTCGATCATCTTCGCGAGCCGGTGGGCGCCTGGGGCGCGCGGGTGGCGATCGCACCGGCGGGAGCGGTGGTCACGATCGGGGGGTACGGAACAGCGGGTCCGTCCGCCCCGGCCGGCTCCGGCCCGACGCCCGGCCGTCCCACCCCGTCCGCCCCCGGCCCGACCCCGCCCGCCTCGGACCCGCCACCGACGCCCAGCGACCCCCAGCCGACGCCCACGGACACCTCGTCCCCGCCCCCTTCGTCGGACCCCTCGGGCCCGTCCGGCCCGTCCAGCCCGTCGGCCCCGGGCGGTTCGACGCCGCCGCCCGGCGCCAGCTCCGCCCCGACCCCGTCCTCGTAACGCCCGCGGGGCGGGAAGGGCGGGAAGGCGGTGGACCGGGGGGTCTCAGGCGACCGGATCCGCGGGATGCGGTGCCAGCAACGGCAGCTGCGAGGCCAGCCGCTCCTCGCAGAGCTCGACCAGCCGGTCGTACCCCGCCTTGCCCATCAGCTCGATCAGTTCCGGGCGGTACGAGACGTACACCGGGTCGCCCGCGCCGTGTGCCGAGGTCGCCGACGTGCACCACCAGTGCAGGTCGTGGCCGCCCGGCCCCCAGCCCCGGCGGTCGTACTCGCCGATGGAGACCTGGAGCACGCGCGTGTCGTCGGGCCGGTCGATCCACTCGTACGTCCGTCGCACGGGCAGCTGCCAGCAGACGTCCGGCTTGGTCTCCAGGGGCTCGCGCCCCTCCTTGATCGCCAGGATGTGCAACGAGCAGCCCGCGCCGCCGGCGAAGCCGGGCCGGTTCTGGAAGATGCACGAGCCCTGGTAGGGGCGGGTCTGGCGGTCGCCGTCCTCGTCCTCGGAGACCCAGCCGGTCTTCAGCCCCACGTCATGGTGCTGCCAGATGTCCGGCGTGAGCCGTGCCACGTGCCCGGCCACCCGCTTCTCGTCGTCCTCGTCGGAGAAGTGGGCCCCGAGGGTGCAGCAGCCGTCGTCGGCGCGACCGGCCTGGATGCCCTGGCAGCCGCTTCCGAAGATGCAGTTCCAGCGAGAGGTCAGCCATGTCAGATCGCACCGGAAGACCTGCTCGTCGTCGGCGGGATCCGGAAACTCCACCCATGCCCGAGCGAAGTCGAGCCCCTTCTCGTCGGACACGGTGGCCTTCTTCGGGGACTTCGTCGGGGACTTCTTGGACGCGGAGGTCTTCGCCTGCGAAGAACCCTTGGTCGATTTGTCGGGATTCGCCTTTTTCGTCTTTGGCACCCGTCCAGGGTAAGTCGCTTCAGCCCGCTCCGGGGACGGTCGATCGTCGTACTCGCAGTAGCGTTCCGTACATGAGACTCGGTGTCCTCGACGTGGGTTCGAACACGGTGCACCTGCTGGTGGTGGATGCACACCCCGGCGCGCGCCCGCTGCCCGCGCACTCGCACAAGGCCGAATTGCGGCTCGCCCAACTGCTCGACGAGAGCGGGGCGATCGGCCTCGACGGTGTCGAAAAACTGATCGCGACCGTCCGCGACGCGCTGGAGGCCGCCGAGGACAAGGGTGTCCAGGCCCTGCTGCCGTTCGCGACCTCCGCCGTGCGCGAGGCCAGTAACGCCGACGACGTACTGGCCCGGGTGCAGGCCGAGACCGGTGTCGAGCTCCAGGTCCTGACCGGGGCGGAAGAGGCCCGCCTGACCTTCCTGGCGGCCCGCCGCTGGTTCGGCTGGTCGGCGGGGAAGCTGCTGGTCCTCGACATCGGCGGCGGCTCGCTGGAGATCGCGTACGGCATGGACGAGGAGCCGGACGCGGCGGCGTCGCTGCCACTGGGTGCCGGACGGCTGACCGCGGGCTGGCTGCCCACCGACCCCGCCGACCCGGCGGACATCAGGGCCCTGCGCCGCCACGTCCGGGCCGAGATCGCCCGTACCGTCGGTGAATTCAGCCGCTTCGGCGCCCCCGACCACGTGGTTGCCACCTCCAAGACCTTCAAGCAGCTCGCCCGCCTGGCCGGCGCCGCCCGCTCCACGGACGGCCTGTACGTCCAGCGCGAGCTCAAGCGCCGCTCCCTGGAGGACTGGGTCCCCCGCCTGGCCTCCATGACCGCCGACGAACGCGCCGAACTCCCCGGCGTCTCCCCCGGCCGCTCCAGCCAACTCCTCGCCGGCGCTCTCGTCGCCGAGGGCGCCATGGACCTCTTCGCCGTGGAGACCCTGGAAATCTGCCCCTGGGCCCTACGAGAGGGCGTCATCCTCCGCCGCCTGGACCAGATGGCCTCAGAGTGACCGCGTAACCCGACGTCACGTGTCCCCCGCCCCACCAGGGGCGCGGGGAACGGCGCGCCCAGCCGCGTACGACGCGCACCCCACCCACCGACGCCCGCCCCAGCGGGGGCGCGGGGAACTGCGCGACCAGCCACAAACCACCCGCGCCCGCCCACGGTGAGCCCCACAACGGCGACAGGGCGCCCCCACCCGACGACCACCCAACGCCGACCCCCAGCGAACCCCCACCACCCCCCGCTCAACCGCCGGAGGCTTACGCTGTCCCTCGTGGCAGAACCAGTCGTGCGCATCCCGGATGCGAAGGTCGCGCTGTCCACGGCGTCCGTGTATCCGGAGTCGACGGCGACGGCCTTCGAGATCGCCGCGCGCCTCGGTTACGACGGTGTAGAGGTGATGGTGTGGACCGACCCGGTCAGCCAGGACATCGAAGCCCTCCGCCGCCTCAGCGACTACCACCAGATCCCGATCCTCGCCGTGCACGCCCCCTGCCTGCTGATCACCCAGCGCGTCTGGTCCACCGACCCCTGGGTCAAGCTCCAGCGCGCCCAGGCGGCGGCGGAGAAGCTGGGCGCGTCGACGGTCGTCGTACACCCCCCCTTTCGCTGGCAGCGCCAGTACGTGCGCGACTTCGTCACGGGGATGTGGCGCATGGCGAACGAGACGGACGTACGGTTCGCCGTCGAAAACATGTACCCCTGGCGCTACCGCGACCGCGAGATGCTCGCGTACGCCCCCGACTGGGACGTGACGAAGGACGACTACCGCCACTTCACGATCGACCTCAGCCACACCTCGACGGCCCGCAGCGACGCCCTGCAGATGATCGACCGCATGGGCGACCGCCTCGGCCACGTCCACCTCGCCGACGGCAACGGCTCCAACAAGGACGAGCACCTCGTTCCGGGCCGCGGCACCCAGCCCTGCGCCGAGCTGCTGGAGCGCCTCGCCCTCACCGGCTTCGACGGCCACGTCGTCATCGAGGTCAACACCCGCCGTGCCATGTCCAGCGCCGAACGCGAGGCGGACCTGGCGGAGGCGCTGGCCTTCACCCGCCTGCACCTGGCCTCCGCGGTGAAGGTGCCCCGCCGGTGACGGACGCCGCCACCCCCCGTCGCAGGGGACGGCCCTCCCGTACGGAGACGGAGGCGGCCCCCGCCACCCGCGACCGCATCCTGGACGCGGCCCGCGAGGAGTTCTCCGAGCGCGGCTACGAGAAGACGTCGGTGCGCGGCATCGCCAAGGCCGCCGGGGTCGACTCCGCCCTCGTGCACCACTACTTCGGCACCAAGGAGCAGGTCTTCGAGGCGGCCATCGAGGGCGCGTTCGCGCCCGCCCTGGCCGCGCCGACCGCGGTCGAGGACGGCCCGCTCGACACGGTCGGCGAGCGCCTGACCCGCTTCCTCCTCGGTATCTGGGAGAACCCGACCACTCGGACCCCGCTGCTCGCCATCGTCCGTTCCGCCGTGAACAACGAGAGCGCGGCCGCCGTCTTCCGCCGCCTCGTCGCCGCCCAGTTGCTGCGCCGCATCGCGGGCCGCCTCGACCTGCCCGACGCGGAACTGCGCGCCGAACTGGCGGCGGCCCAGCTGGTGGGGGTGGCGATGCTCCGCTACGTCATCAAGGTCGAGCCGCTGGCATCGGCGGACGTGGAACGCATCGTCGAGCGGGTGGCGCCGGTGGTACAGGGCCACTTGACAGCCCCGTGAGCTGAGCGCCCCCCCGAAGGGACGCGGGGCTGTGACATTGAGCGGCTCCGCCGCGTGGGCGCGCTCAGCCACATCGGACCCGCACGCACCCACCCACCCACTACCCACCCACTGAGAACAACCCCCGGCACTCTCCCCCCGGCACTCGCCCACCGAGACGCGCATCCCGCATTCCGGACGCGCCGTCCGAATCCTGGCCCACCGGCGTAGGCTCGACCTCAGTCATTACTCTCCGAAGGAGCGAGCGACGATGCCCGAGCTGAGGTCCCGCACAGTCACCCACGGCCGCAATATGGCGGGCGCACGTGCCCTTATGCGCGCCTCCGGTGTACCGGGCGCGGACATCGGACGGAAGCCGATCATCGCGGTCGCCAACTCCTTCACGGAGTTCGTGCCGGGCCACACCCACCTCCAGCCCGTCGGCCGCATCGTCAGCGAGGCGATCACCGCGGCCGGGGGCATCGCGCGCGAGTTCAACACCATCGCGGTCGACGACGGCATCGCGATGGGCCACGGCGGCATGCTGTACTCGCTGCCCTCCCGCGACCTGATCGCGGACTCGGTGGAGTACATGGTCGAGGCGCACTGCGCCGACGCCCTGATCTGCATCTCGAACTGCGACAAGATCACCCCCGGCATGCTCATGGCGGCCCTGCGCCTGAACATCCCGACGGTCTTCGTCTCCGGCGGCCCCATGGAGTCCGGCCGCGCCACCCTGGTCGACGGCACGGTCCGTACGCTCGACCTGGTCGACGCGATCTCCGACGCCGTGAACGACAAGATCTCGGACGAGGACATCCTCCGTATCGAGGAGAACGCCTGTCCGACCTGTGGCTCCTGCTCCGGCATGTTCACGGCCAACTCGATGAACTGCCTGACCGAGGCAATCGGTCTGTCCCTCCCCGGCAACGGCTCGGTGCTCGCCACCCACACGGCCCGCAAGGGCCTGTACGAGGACGCGGCCCGCACGGTGGTCGACATCACGCGCCGCTACTACGACCAGGACGACGAGTCGGTCCTGCCCCGCAACATCGCCACGCACGCCGCGTTCGAGAACGCCATGGCCCTCGACATCGCCATGGGCGGCTCCACCAACACGATCCTGCACCTGCTGGCCGCCGCCCAGGAGGCGGGCGTCCCCTTCGGTCTGGACGAGATCAACGAGGTCTCGCGCCGCGTGCCGTGCCTCGCCAAGGTCGCCCCGAACGTCGCCAAGGACCGCACGTACTACATGGAGGACGTGCACCGCGCCGGCGGCATCCCCGCCCTGTTGGGCGAACTGCACCGCGCGGGCCTCCTGAACGAGGACGTCCACTCGGTCCACAGCCCGTCCCTCTCCGACTGGCTGAAGACCTGGGACGTGCGCGCCGGATCCCCGTCCCCCGAGGCGATCGAACTGTGGCACGCGGCCCCCGGCTGCGTCCGCTCCTCCGAGGCCTTCTCCCAGTCCGAGCGCTGGGAGGCCCTGGACGAGGACGCCGAGGGCGGCTGCATCCGCTCCGCCGAGCACGCCTACTCCAAGGACGGCGGCCTGGCGGTCCTCAAGGGCAACCTGGCGGTCGACGGCTGCGTCGTGAAGACGGCGGGCGTCGACGAGTCCATCTGGACCTTCGAGGGCCCCGCGGTCGTCTGCGAGTCCCAGGAAGAGGCCGTCGACAAGATCCTCAAGAAGCAGATCACGCACGGCGACGTCGTCGTCATCCGCTACGAGGGCCCCAAGGGCGGCCCCGGTATGCAGGAGATGCTCTACCCGACCTCGTTCCTCAAGGGCCGCGGCCTCGGCAAGACCTGCGCCCTGATCACCGACGGCCGCTTCTCCGGCGGCACCTCGGGCCTGTCCATCGGCCACGCGTCCCCCGAGGCGGCCTCCGGCGGCACCATCGCCCTGGTCCAGGACGGCGACCGCATCCGCATCGACATCCCGAACCGCTCGGTCGAACTCCTGGTCTCCGACGAGGAACTCACCACCCGCCGCGACGCCCTGAACGGCGTCTACGCCCCCGCGAACCGCGACCGCAAGGTCTCCGCCGCCCTCCGCGCCTACGCCGCGATGGCAACGAGCGCCGACAAGGGCGCGGTACGAGACGTCTCCAAACTGGGCTGACCAAACCCCGGAAACTCATCGGAAGGGGCCGCTTCTTCGGAAGCGGCCCCTTTGCTCTGCCCCTTCGTTGTTCTGCCCCTTTGGCTCACCAGGCCGCCGGATCGTCCCCCGCCACGCCGAACACGGTCCCGTCGGGCGCGCTCGTATAGACGTGGCCATCGGCGATCATCGGCTTCTGCAGTCCGGCCGCGACCCGGTCCGACTCCGTTCCGAGTCTTGTCCGGGTCTGGCCGACGAGCTTGCCCCGGACGGCGTCCACGGCGAGCAGCCGCCCGTCGGCCGCGGTGAAGTACACGTGCTTGGCGTCGGCGGCCGGTGCCGAGCCCCGGCTCACGGAGGTCTCGAGGCGCCAGAGCTGCTCCCGGGCGTCCATGTCGACGGCCACCAGCGCGCCGAGGGTGCTCATCATGTAGACGGTGCTCCCGCGAACGGTGGTCTGAGTCTGTGGCAGCGCCACATCGAGCCCCACCCGGTGCGACGTCCTGCTCTTCGGGTCGTACTGGACCAGGGCGACGGTCTGGGTGCTCTTGTCGACCGACGTGAAGAACACGGTGCCCCGCCATGCGCCGACCGGAGACAGCGTCCCCTTCAGACCGACGTTCCACCGCACGGCGCCGGTCTCCGGGTCCACCGCGGTCACCTGCGTACGCGTTCCGTCGTCCGTCGTGCTCGTGGCGTAGGCGAGTTCGTCCCCGGCAAACGCCGCAACGTTCGGCGCGGTCTGTTCCGGCAGCCGGCGGCTCCAACGACCCTCACCCGTGGCGCCGTCCACCCCGCTGACCGTCCCGTCGGCACGGGTGAGGAGCACCAGGCCCCCCACCTCCTGCCATCGGCCGTACGCCTTAAGGTCCATCTTCCAGCGCACCTTGCCCGAGGCAGGATCGAGTGCCTCCAGGAGCCGACCGGCGTGAGTCACGGCATGCACCAGGCCGCCCGAGAACGCGGGCGCCTCGTCCGGGACGCGCTGCTCGGTCGAGGCGTGACGCCACAGCACCTTCCCGTCGACCGGGTCGAGGGCGGAGACCAGCCCCGGCTGGGCACAGAACAACTTCCCGCCGCCGTACGAGCATTGGGGCGCCCCCTCGGCTCGGGCTACGGGCTTGGTGTCCCACCCGTTGAACGCGGCCGGTGCGGACTGCTGCTGATGGTCCGGAGCGGTGCCGGTGCCGTCCTGCCCGAGCAGCCGGGTCGTGGCCAGCGCCCCGCCCGCGACTAGGACGAGAGCGCCGACGGCAAGGGAGACGCGCCTGAGGGCTCGACCCTTGGACCGTGGCGCGGGCGGCGGGGACTGCGCGTCGGCGGGAGCGGACGGGGTGGCGGGGGCGGCCGGGGCGTCGGCCTGGTTGGTGCGTTGGGCCGGAATGAACGCCTGCGTGTCGTACGAAGCCGCCAACGAGCGCAGCTCCCGCATCAGCTCGTCGGGCGTCGGCCGGTCCTCGGGCTCTTTGGCGAGGCAGCGGGTGATGAGCGGTGCGAGGTTGCCGGGCACGTCGGTCAGGTCCGGCTCGTCGTGGACGACTTGGTAGGCGACGACGTAGGGGCTGTCGGAGTCGAAGGGGCCACGGCCCGTCGCCGCGTGCACCATCACCGAGCCCAGGGCGAAGATGTCGGCGGCCGGTCCCACCTCCCGCGGACGGCGGAACTGCTCGGGTGCCATGAACGGCGGCGTTCCGATCAATTTGCCCGTCTCGGTACGCAGTTCACTGTCCGACGGCCGTGAAATACCGAAGTCGATGACCTTCGGGCCGTCCTCGGCGAGCAGGACGTTGCTGGGCTTGAGATCCCGGTGTACGACGCCCACCCGATGGATGTCGCGCAGCGCCTCGGCCAACCCGGCCATCAGCCGCCGCAGCTGGGAGGCGGGCATGGGCCCGTTCCGTTTCACCTGCTCGGCGAGGGTCGGGCCCGGTATGAACAGGGTGGCCATCCAGGGGCGCTCGGCCTCCGGGTCGGCGTCGACCACGGGGGCGGTGAACGCACCGCTCACCCGCCGCGCCGCGGCGATCTCCTGCCGGAAACGCCCCCTGAACTCGGGATCCATGGCAAACGCGGCATGCACGACCTTCACCGCGAGCCGCAGCCCCGAGCCGCTGCGGGCCAGATGGACCACGCCCATGCCACCGGATCCGAGGCGCTCGTCAAGGCGGTACTGCCCCGCGTACTCGGGAAGTTCCGCTTCCGGATCCGCTCCGGAGTTCCGCTGTGGCGCCATGGACCCACCCCCGTGCTGTTCGTCCGCACGCGCGACGCACGGAGCCTAGTCGATTCCTCGTACGAGACCGAGGCGGCTTGCTAGCCTCCGCGTGCGACAGGCGTACACATGTGCACTGCCTGAATCCATCGGTCCACCGATCCATCAGCTCGATCAGCTCGATCTGCTGGATCTGGTCCATCCGATTCAACGGGGGAGGCCTCAATGGCTGTTGAGCGAATTGAAAACACGGAAAGCAGTGATGGCGAAGCGGTGTCGATGACGGCGACCGCAGCGCAAGTCACCTACCCCATCGCACCCGGCTACGCGGTGAACGTCCGCAGCGGCCCCGGCACCAGCTACCGCATCGTGCGGGTGCTGCCCGAGGGCTCACGCGTGTCGATCTCCTGCCAGCGCCCGGGTGACTCCGTGAGCGGCCCGTACGGCACCACCAGCATCTGGGACAACATCGCCAACGGCGAGTACATCTCCGACGCCTATGTGAAGACCGGCAGCGACGGCTACATCGCGCCGCGCTGCTCCTGAGAAGAAGGAGACAGACGACATCATGACCCCCTTGCGCAGACGGAGCATGCTGGCCGGAGGGCTCGCCGCCACCGTCATGCTCGTGGTGGGAGCCGCTTCCGAGGCTGCCGCGGCCACCAGGACCTACCCCATAGCCCCTGGGTACTCGGTGAACGTGCGCTCCGGCCCCGGCATTCACTACAGCGTCGTGCGGACGCTGGTGCCGGGCTCGTCCGTGCCCATCTACTGCCAGGCCCCGGGAGAGACGGTCACTGGCCCCTACGGGACCTCCAACGTCTGGGACAACATCGCCAACGGACAGTTCGTGGCCGACGCCTACGTGAACACGGGCAGCGACGGCTACATCGCGCCGCGCTGCGCCTGACCGAACTAGGCCTGGGCCCGAACGAGGGCAGCGGCCCGAACGTGGCCTGGGGCCCCGCGGCCGGCCGGAGCGATAATCGTCAGGTGAGTGACGAGAACCAATCCGGTACCCCCGCGGGACCCCAGCCCGAACCCCTCCGCTTCTTCGGGACGACCTGGGTGGCCCAGGACGGCGGCTACACGGCCCGCCGCATCGCCGTGGCCGTCGGCTCGCTCGCCGCCGCGGTCGCCGCCTGTTTCGTGCTCCGCTTCGCCTACCAGGGCCTGGCGATCGCGGACGTCGGCAAACCGGTGACCCTCCTGGTCGTGGTGATGTTCGCGGTGTGCAGCGCGCTCGCGTTCCGCCACACCTGGGACGCCTTCTCCAAGCGCCCCGACCCCGACCGCCAGGCCTCCCTCCGCGGCCTCCTGGCCATCGGCTTCATCGGCTCCCTCCTCGCCTACGCCTTCCGCACCCTCACCGAGGCCCCGGGCGAGAAGCTGGCCCGCGAGGAGTACGAGGAGGCACGCCGCCAGTACGAGCGCCGCTCCCGCAACCCCTCCAAAAAACGCCGCCGCCCCTGACGGACCGGGGCGCGGCCCCGTGCCTCAGGGGCGCGGGGAACTGCGCGCCAAGCCCCCACCCACCCGCACCCGACAAACCCACCCGGGGGCCTGGGGGCGGAGCCCCCAGGGACGGGACGGGTAGGGGCGGCGGGGGCGAAATCCGCTGTTCTCCACCCCCGACCCGCACCACCATTCCCTTATGACGACGCACCCGCGCTTCTCCCACAGCACCCGGGCCCACTCCTTCAACACGGCCGCAGCCCAGTACGCCGCGAACCGCCCCTCCTACCCACCCGCCCTCTTCACCACCATCGAAGACCTCGCCGCCCGCCCCCTCAAGGGCGCGAAGGTCGTCGACGTGGGCGCGGGCACCGGCATCTCCACCACCCTCCTGCACGCCCGAGGCGCGGACGTCATCGCCGTGGAACCCGGGGAGGGCATGGCCGCCGAGTTCCGCCGCGCCCACCCCGACATCCCCCTGGTCCGGGGCACCGGCGACACCCTCCCCCTCGCCACCGCCTCCGCCGACTTCCTCACCTACGCCCAGTCCTGGCACTGGACGAACCCGGCCCACTCCCTCCCGGAGGCCTTCCGCGTCCTGCGCCCCGGCGGCGCCCTCGCGCTCTGGTGGAACACGTCCGCCCTCGACGTCCCCTGGATCGCCGCCCAGGCCCAGCGCATCGATCAGTACTTCGAGGACGCCCACCCCACCGAAGAAGGCACCGCGACGAAAGGCGAACAAGGCGCCGCCACCAAGACCGAAGAAGGCACGGCCACCAAGACCCCGAAAGACACCGAATCCAGCCGGCGAGCCGTAGGCTTCCTCACCGAACGCGCCTTCAAGGGCGCCCCCGAAACCCCACCCCACACCCACCGCGTCGTCCGCTGGAGCCGCCACGTCGCCGTGGACACCCACCTAGCCAACATCGGCAGCCACTCGGCTTTCCTGATCCAGGGCAAGGAAGACACCGACGCCTTCCTCGCCGAGGAGCGCACCCGCCTCCTGGAGACCTTCCCGGACGGCCGGGTCGAGGAGGTCTACGACGTACTGGTGATCGTGGCCACCCGCTCGTGATCCCGCGCGGCGGCCCACCGCTCCAGGGCCGCCGCGCACGCGTGGTCCACATGCCGCAACCCGCCCAACTCCAGCCGTACGTCACGGTCGTGCGGCAACGCCTCCAAGGCGTCCAGCAGCTTCGGCAGCCGTAGGAACGTGGCGTTCCCCATCACCCGTACGACCATCCCCGCGGCGCCCCGGTCCTCCGTCTCCACCTGCACATGGCTGATGTCCCACGCGGTCTTGGCGACGGCGAGCGCAAGCCCGACCAGCACCCCTTCAAAGAGATTCCCCACCACGATCGCCACCGCCGTCACACCCAGCACGATCACCTCCCCGCGATGGCCGCGCCACAGCACCCGCACCTCCCGCACCGGCACCAACTTGCAGCCCGCGTGCACCAGCAACCCTGCCAGCGCCGCCACCGGAATGATCCCGAGGACCCCGGGCACCACCACCGTGAAGACCAGCAGACACACCCCGTGCAGTACGCGCGAGACCTTGGTCTGGGCCCCGGCCTGCACATTCGCCGCGCTCCGCACGATCACCGCGGTCATCGGCAGCGCCCCGAGCGCCCCGCACACGGCGTTCCCGGCACCCTGCGCGATGAGTTCACGGTCGTAGTCGGTCCGCGGCCCCCGGTGCAGACGGTCCACCGCCGCCGCGCTGAACAGCGACTCGGCGGAGGCGATCAGCGCGAAGGCGACCACCGTCCCGAGCATGCCCACTTCCGTGAGCCGTCCCAGGTCCGCCAAGGACGGCGGCTGCACGGCATCGAGCAGCCCGCGCACCTCGACCCGCCGCACGGACAGATCGAACACCCCGGTCACACCCGCCGCGAGCGCCACCGCCAGCAACGGCGCCGGCACCACCCGCGCCCCGCGCCGCCAACGCGGCCACAGCAGCAGTACGACCACGGTGGCGCCCCCGACCGCGAGGGCCACCGGGTGCGCGTCCCCGGGCAGCGACACCAGCCCGGCGATCTTCCCGAGCCCGCTCGCGGGCGCGGACGCGTCACCCATCGCGTAGACCTGGCCCGCGATCAGCACCAGCCCGATTCCGGCGAGCATCCCCTGCACCACCGCCACGGACACGGCCCGGAACCACCGCCCGAGCCGCAGCGCCCCGAGCGTGAGCTGCACCAGCCCGGCGCCGAGCACCAGCACACCCAGGGCCCGTAGCCCGTACGTCTGCACCGCCTCGTACACCAGCACGGTCAGCCCGGCCGCCGGCCCGCTGACCTGAAGGCTGCTCCCGGGCAGCACCCCGGCGACCAGCCCGCCGACTATCCCGGTCACCAGCCCCAACTCGGCCGGCACGCCCGAGGCGATGGCGACCCCTACACACAACGGCAACGCGACGAGAAACACGACGAGAGACGCGAACAGATCGGCTCGACGCAGATCGGCTTTACGCATGGCAACGGCACCTCCGGTAGAGAGCGGAAGATGCGTGGGTGCCGGGCCGGGGGAGGGCACGGCGGATCCAACGGCGCGGCACCAAGGCCGGTGGGCATATGACCGCGCACTGAAATCCATTGTCGGTAACGGGAGTTGATCGCGCAGCCCCTCCGCGTAACCGCCGAGTGAACACGGAAGCGCACCACCCCGCCGTACGCCGGAGTGCCCCCTTCCGATCACGCCGCCGCGCGCCTGCGCCGTCGAGTGCGACCGGGCTTGACGACGCCAGCCCTCACGAGCAATATTCATCACATGATGAATATTGCTCCTCGGCCCCCCGACCGCGCCACGGACACGGCCACCACCACCCCCCAGTCCTCCCAGCCCCTCCGGTCCTCCCAGCCCCCAGCCATCGCCATCCACGCCGAAGGCCTCACCGTCGTACGCGGCCCCCGCACCGTCCTGCGCGGCCTCGACTTCGCCGTACCCCGCGGCCAGATCACCGGACTCCTCGGCCCCTCCGGCTGCGGCAAGTCCACCCTCATGCGCGCCATCGTCGGCACCCAGGCCAAAGTCACCGGCACCCTCGAAGTCCTCGGCCGCCCCGCCGGCGACGCCGCACTCCGCTCCCGCATCGGATACGTCACCCAGGCCCCCTCGGTCTACGACGACCTGACCATCCGCCAGAACCTCGACTACTTCGCCGCGATCCTCGACCCCGGCCGCGCCGCCGCCGACCGCCGCGACGCCCATGTCACCCAGGCCATCGCCGACGTCGACCTCACCACCCACGCCGACTCCCTCGCCGGCAACCTCTCCGGCGGCCAGCGCAACCGCGTCTCCCTCGCCGTCGCGCTGCTCGGCACCCCCGAACTCCTGGTCCTCGACGAGCCCACCGTCGGCCTCGACCCGGTCCTGCGCCGCGACCTGTGGAACCTCTTCCACGCCATCGCCACGGAACGAAAGGCGACGCTGCTGGTCTCCTCCCACGTCATGGACGAGGCCGAGCGCTGCCACCGCCTGCTCCTGATGCGCGAGGGAGAGATCCTCGCCGACGACACACCCGACGCCCTGCGCGAACGCACCGGACGCGACACCGTCGAGGCCGCCTTCCTCCACCTCGTCGACGAGGCCACCGCGACCGCCGGCACCAGCAAGGAGACCGTCCGATGACCACGCCCACGAACGCGACCCCGCACGCGGGCACGACGGCCCCCGTCCGCCCGAGCGCGATCAACTACTCCCGTACGACCGCCACCGCGACCCGCGTCCTGCGCCAACTCCGCCACGACCCGCGCACCATCGCGCTGATGATCCTCATCCCGTGCCTGATGCTCGTCCTGCTCCGCTACGTCTTCGACGGCAGCGCGCGCACCTTCGACTCCATCGGGGCCTCCCTCCTCGGGATCTTCCCGCTGATCACGATGTTCCTGGTCACCTCCATCGCCACCCTGCGCGAACGGACCTCGGGCACCCTGGAACGCCTCCTCGCCATGCCCCTCGGCAAGGGCGACCTGATCGCCGGCTACGCCCTGGCCTTCGGCGCCGTCGCCGTCGTCCAGTCGGCCCTGGCCACGGGCCTCGCGGTCTGGTTCCTCGGCCTCGACGTCACGGGCTCCCCCTGGCTCCTGCTGCTCGTGGCCCTCCTCGACGCCCTGCTCGGCACGGCGCTCGGCCTCTTCGTCTCGGCCTTCGCGGCCTCGGAATTCCAGGCGGTCCAGTTCATGCCGGCGGTGATCTTCCCCCAGCTCCTCCTCTGCGGCCTCTTCACGGCCCGCTCCACCATGCACCCCGTCCTCGAAGCCCTCTCCGACGTCCTCCCCATGTCCTACGCGGTCGACGGCATGAACGAAGTCCTCAAGCACACCGACATGACGACCAACTTCGTCCGCGACGCGTTCATCGTGGCGGGCTGCGCCCTCCTGGTCCTGACCCTGGGCGCGGCAACCCTGAGGCGCCGCACCGCATGACGCATCCACGCCGACGCCGATAGGGGGCAGGGGCGCGGCCCCGCCCCCAGGGGCGCGGGGAACTGCGCGCCAAGCCCCACTGCCCCGCAGCCGAAGAACCCACCCGGGGGTCCGGGCCTCCACGGCAACGGACCACCCCCGTCCGCCCAACGGACATCCCGCCCCGCCCAAGCCCCCAAGTGCGAGGATGACCCCAGGACGACGCACCCCCGGAGGGCACCCGCACCATGACCCAGAAAGTCGCAGTCCTCGGCACCGGCAAGATCGGCGAAGCCCTGCTCAGCGGAGTGATCCGTTCCGGCTGGGCCCCCACCGACCTGCTGGTCACGGCCCGCCGCCCTGAGCGCGCCAGGGAACTCCAGGAGCGCTACGGCGTCACCGCCGTCACCAACGCCGAGGCCGCGAAGAACGCGGACACCCTGATCCTCACGGTCAAGCCGCAGGACATGGGCACCCTCCTCGACGAACTCGCCCCCCACGTCCCCGCCGACCGCCTGGTGATCAGCGGCGCGGCCGGCATCCCCACCTCTTTCTTCGAGGAGCGCCTGACCGCGGGCACCCCGGTCGTCCGGGTCATGACGAACACCCCCGCCCTCGTCGACGAGGCGATGTCCGTCATCTCCGCCGGCAGCCACGCCACCGAAGCGCACCTCGCCCACGCCGAGGAGATCTTCGGCGCCGTCGGCAAGACGCTCCGCGTCCCGGAGTCCCAGCAGGACGCCTGCACCGCGCTCTCCGGCTCGGGACCGGCGTACTTCTTCTACCTGGTCGAGGCCATGACGGACGCGGGCATCCTGCTCGGCCTGCCCCGCGACAAGGCCCACGACCTGATCGTCCAGTCCGCGATCGGCGCCGCCGTGATGCTCCGCGACAGCGGGGAGCACCCCGTGAAACTCCGCGAGGCCGTCACCTCTCCCGCGGGCACCACGATCAACGCGATCCGCGAACTCGAGAACCACGGCGTCCGCGCGGCCCTCATCGCCGCACTGGAGGCAGCCCGCGACCGCAGCCGCGAACTGGCCTCCGGCAACAGCTGAAGACAGCGGGGCCGGGGCGGGGCCACCGCCCCGGCCCGCCGCTCGCTCAACCCTTCCCCCTCCGGGACGTCAGCCGGCGGGCAGCAGCCCGATCGCCCGATACGCCGCGTCCACCCGAGGACGCGCCATCTCCCGGGCCTTTGCGGCGCCGTCGCGCAAAACCCCTTCCACATACGAGGGATCCGCGCACAACCGCTGGTGCCTCTCCTGCACGGGCCTGAGGAGTTCGATCACGGCCTCGGCGGTGTCCTTCTTCAGAGCGCCGTACGACTCATAGGCGCCGCCCAGGGTTTCCGGATCCGCGCCCTCACAGGCGGCGAGAATCTCCAGCAGGTTCGAGACCCCCGGCCGCGCCTCGGGGTCGTACACGACGTCCTGCCCGCTGTCGGTCATGGCCCGCATGATCTTCTTCCGGACGGCATCCGGCTCATCGAGCAGATAGACGACGCCCGGCCCCACGTCATCGCTCTTGCCCATCTTCGACGTCGGCTCCTGCAGATTCATGACCCGCGCCGCAACCTGCGGCCGCGTGGCGCGGGGCACCACGAAGGTGTGCCCGTAGCGCTGGTTGAACCGCACGGCGAGATCCCGGGTCAGCTCCACATGCTGCGTCTGGTCGTCCCCGACCGGCACCTCGTCGGTCCCGTACGCCAGGATGTCCGCCGCCATCAGCACGGGATACGTCAGCAGGGACAGCCGCACACTCCCGCCCCGCTCCCGTTCGCGCGCGGCCTTCTCCTTGTACTGGATCATCCGCCGCATCTCCCCGTCGGTCGCGACGCACTCCAGCAGATACGACAACCGCGCGTGCTCGTCCACATGACTCTGTACGAAGACGGTGCACAGCTCCGGATCGAGCCCCGAGGCCAGCAACAACGTCGCCGCCTGCCTACTGAGCCTGCGCACCCGCCCCGGATCGTGGTCCACGGTCAGCGCGTGCAGGTCGACGACGCAGAACAGGGCGTCGGCCTGGTGCTGGTCGACGTCGGCCCACCGTCGCATGGCCCCGAGATAGTTCCCCAGCGTCAGATGCCCGGTCGGCTTGACCCCACTGAAGACCCGCGTCATCTCTCCACCTCCTGGTCGAGGCCGCCGCACCCGCCGGCCGGCTCCCCAGGAGGGAGACACAAAAACGGCCGCCGAGGCGGCGGCCGTTGAGTACATACGTGTGTACGGCCGCCGTCAGGCGGCCCACCACTGCTGGGTGCACGTATGCGTAGTCATGGCCCCGAGGTTACGCCTCCGGAGGCCATCCCGGGGCGGATTTGACACGCCCCTACCCGGTACGTAGTGTTCTCCGAGTTGTCCGACGTGAGCGCCGACCCCGGTCGGTCCCCGGACAGCCATTCCGCAACAAGCACTCAGCGAACGGCGACTCGTCGTCGGCTCGTTTTCATGCGTGTTTGCGAAATGAGGAATCCGCGTTCGAAAGGGCGCCACCCCGATTAGCTCGGGAGCCAGGAATCCGCTAAAGTCTCACTCGTCGGAACGGCTCAAGGGCCGGGAAGACAAGCCCCGCTGACTGGGAATCAGGCCCGAAAGGATCTGATAGAGTCGGAACCGCCGGAAAGGGAAACGCGAAAGCGGAAACCTGGAAAGCACCGAGGAAATCGGATCGGGAAACGGTCTGATAGAGTCGGAAACGCAAGAACAAAGCAGGACAGCAGGACCGAAGGGAAGCGCCCGGAGGAAAGCCCGAGAGGGTGAGTACAAAGGAAGCGTCCGTTCCTTGAGAACTCAACAGCGTGCCAAAAATCAACGCCAGATATGTTGATACCCCGTCTCCGGCCGATCGGTCGGGGCGAGGTTCCTTTGAAAAAGTCCTGCCGGGCATGGTCTCGGTGGGCGCACAGCGAGGACGCTGTGAACCGAGGGGATTATTCCTCCCTTCGGTTCCGCTCTCGTGGTGTCGTCCCGATTACGGGAAAACATTCACGGAGAGTTTGATCCTGGCTCAGGACGAACGCTGGCGGCGTGCTTAACACATGCAAGTCGAACGATGAAGCCCTTCGGGGTGGATTAGTGGCGAACGGGTGAGTAACACGTGGGCAATCTGCCCTTCACTCTGGGACAAGCCCTGGAAACGGGGTCTAATACCGGATAACACCTGCCCGGGCATCCGGGTGGGTTAAAAGCTCCGGCGGTGAAGGATGAGCCCGCGGCCTATCAGCTTGTTGGTGAGGTAGTGGCTCACCAAGGCGACGACGGGTAGCCGGCCTGAGAGGGCGACCGGCCACACTGGGACTGAGACACGGCCCAGACTCCTACGGGAGGCAGCAGTGGGGAATATTGCACAATGGGCGAAAGCCTGATGCAGCGACGCCGCGTGAGGGATGACGGCCTTCGGGTTGTAAACCTCTTTCAGCAGGGAAGAAGCGAAAGTGACGGTACCTGCAGAAGAAGCGCCGGCTAACTACGTGCCAGCAGCCGCGGTAATACGTAGGGCGCAAGCGTTGTCCGGAATTATTGGGCGTAAAGAGCTCGTAGGCGGCTTGTCACGTCGGGTGTGAAAGCCCGGGGCTTAACCCCGGGTCTGCATTCGATACGGGCTAGCTAGAGTGTGGTAGGGGAGATCGGAATTCCTGGTGTAGCGGTGAAATGCGCAGATATCAGGAGGAACACCGGTGGCGAAGGCGGATCTCTGGGCCATTACTGACGCTGAGGAGCGAAAGCGTGGGGAGCGAACAGGATTAGATACCCTGGTAGTCCACGCCGTAAACGGTGGGAACTAGGTGTTGGCGACATTCCACGTCGTCGGTGCCGCAGCTAACGCATTAAGTTCCCCGCCTGGGGAGTACGGCCGCAAGGCTAAAACTCAAAGGAATTGACGGGGGCCCGCACAAGCAGCGGAGCATGTGGCTTAATTCGACGCAACGCGAAGAACCTTACCAAGGCTTGACATACACCGGAAAGCATTAGAGATAGTGCCCCCCTTGTGGTCGGTGTACAGGTGGTGCATGGCTGTCGTCAGCTCGTGTCGTGAGATGTTGGGTTAAGTCCCGCAACGAGCGCAACCCTTGTTCTGTGTTGCCAGCATGCCCTTCGGGGTGATGGGGACTCACAGGAGACTGCCGGGGTCAACTCGGAGGAAGGTGGGGACGACGTCAAGTCATCATGCCCCTTATGTCTTGGGCTGCACACGTGCTACAATGGCAGGTACAATGAGCTGCGAAGCCGTGAGGCGGAGCGAATCTCAAAAAGCCTGTCTCAGTTCGGATTGGGGTCTGCAACTCGACCCCATGAAGTCGGAGTTGCTAGTAATCGCAGATCAGCATTGCTGCGGTGAATACGTTCCCGGGCCTTGTACACACCGCCCGTCACGTCACGAAAGTCGGTAACACCCGAAGCCGGTGGCCCAACCCCTTGTGGGAGGGAGCTGTCGAAGGTGGGACTGGCGATTGGGACGAAGTCGTAACAAGGTAGCCGTACCGGAAGGTGCGGCTGGATCACCTCCTTTCTAAGGAGCATCTAGGCTGCCGGGCTTGCCCGGTGGTCCAGGGCCATTACGTCGGCACACGTTCGACGGTGGTTGCTCATGGGTGGAACGTTGATTATTCGGCGCACTTGACTGTCTTCTCCTTCCAGTACTGCTCTTCGGGGCGTGGAACGAATGAGGGAAGCGGCAAGGGTGCCGGGCACGCTGTTGGGTGTCTGAGGGCACGGCCGATTGTTGGCTGCCTTCAGTGCCGGCCCCAGTGCACTCGAACCGGAAGGTTCGGGGTGATGGGTGGTTGGTCGTTGTTTGAGAACTGCACAGTGGACGCGAGCATCTGTGGCCAAGTTTTTAAGGGCGCACGGTGGATGCCTTGGCACCAGGAACCGATGAAGGACGTGGGAGGCCACGATAGTCCCCGGGGAGTCGTCAACCAGGCTTTGATCCGGGGGTTTCCGAATGGGGAAACCCGGCAGTCGTCATGGGCTGTCACCCATACCTGAACACATAGGGTATGTGGAGGGAACGCGGGGAAGTGAAACATCTCAGTACCCGCAGGAAGAGAAAACAACCGTGATTCCGGGAGTAGTGGCGAGCGAAACTGGATGAGGCCAAACCATATGCGTGTGAGACCCGGCAGGGGTTGCGTATGTGGGGTTGTGGGATTTCTCTTTCACGGTCTGCCGGCCGTGAGACGAGTCAGAAACCGTTGATGTAGGCGAAGGACATGCGAAAGGTCCGGCGTAGAGGGTAAGACCCCCGTAGTCGAAACGTCAACGGCTCGTTTGAGAAACACCCAAGTAGCACGGGGCCCGAGAAATCCCGTGTGAATCTGGCGGGACCACCCGCTAAGCCTAAATATTCCCTGGTGACCGATAGCGGATAGTACCGTGAGGGAATGGTGAAAAGTACCGCGGGAGCGGAGTGAAATAGTACCTGAAACCGTGTGCCTACAAGCCGTGGGAGCGTCGGGCAAGCACTTGTGCTTGCCTCGTGACTGCGTGCCTTTTGAAGAATGAGCCTGCGAGTTTGCGGTGTGTTGCGAGGTTAACCCGTGTGGGGAAGCCGTAGCGAAAGCGAGTCCGAATAGGGCGATTTAGTAGCGCGCTCAAGACCCGAAGCGGAGTGATCTAGCCATGGGCAGGTTGAAGCGGCTGTAAGAGGTCGTGGAGGACCGAACCCACCAGGGTTGAAAACCTGGGGGATGACCTGTGGTTAGGGGTGAAAGGCCAATCAAACTCCGTGATAGCTGGTTCTCCCCGAAATGCATTTAGGTGCAGCGTCGTGTGTTTCTTGCCGGAGGTAGAGCACTGGATAGGCGATGGGCCCTACCGGGTTACTGACCTTAGCCAAACTCCGAATGCCGGTAAGTGAGAGCGCGGCAGTGAGACTGTGGGGGATAAGCTCCATGGTCGAGAGGGAAACAGCCCAGAGCATCGACTAAGGCCCCTAAGCGTACGCTAAGTGGGAAAGGATGTGGAGTCGCAGAGACAACCAGGAGGTTGGCTTAGAAGCAGCCACCCTTGAAAGAGTGCGTAATAGCTCACTGGTCTAGTGATTCCGCGCCGACAATGTAGCGGGGCTCAAGCGTACCGCCGAAGTCGTGTCATTGCAGCAATACGCCCAACGGCGGCTGTGATGGGTAGGGGAGCGTCGTGTGCCGGGTGAAGCCGCGCCGGAAGGCAGTGGTGGACGGTTCACGAGTGAGAATGCAGGCATGAGTAGCGATACACACGTGAGAAACGTGTGCGCCGATTGACTAAGGGTTCCTGGGTCAAGCTGATCTGCCCAGGGTAAGTCGGGACCTAAGGCGAGGCCGACAGGCGTAGTCGATGGATAACCGGTTGATATTCCGGTACCCGCTGTGAAGCGTCAAACATTGAACCAGGCGATGCTAAGTCCGTGAAGCCGCCCCGGAGCCTTCGGGCAAAGGGGAGTGGTGGAGCCGACGGACCAGACCTGCAGTAGGTGAGTGATGGGGTGACGCAGGAAGGTAGTCCAACCCGGGCGGTGGTTGTCCCGGGGTAAGGGTGTAGGCCGTGTGATAGGTAAATCCGTCACACATCAAGGCTGAGACCTGATGCCGAGCCGATTGTGGTGAAGTGGATGATCCTATGCTGTCGAGAAAAGCCTCTAGCGAGTTTCATGGCGGCCCGTACCCTAAACCGACTCAGGTGGTCAGGTAGAGAATACCGAGGCGTTCGGGTGAACTATGGTTAAGGAACTCGGCAAAATGCCCCCGTAACTTCGGGAGAAGGGGGGCCATCACCGGTGAGAGGATTTACTCCTTGAGCTGGGGGTGGCCGCAGAGACCAGCGAGAAGCGACTGTTTACTAAAAACACAGGTCCGTGCGAAGCCGTAAGGCGATGTATACGGACTGACGCCTGCCCGGTGCTGGAACGTTAAGGGGACCGGTTAGTCACTCTTCGGGGTGGCGAAGCTGAGAACTTAAGCGCCAGTAAACGGCGGTGGTAACTATAACCATCCTAAGGTAGCGAAATTCCTTGTCGGGTAAGTTCCGACCTGCACGAATGGCGTAACGACTTCTCGACTGTCTCAACCATAGGCCCGGTGAAATTGCACTACGAGTAAAGATGCTCGTTTCGCGCAGCAGGACGGAAAGACCCCGGGACCTTTACTACAGTTTGATATTGGTGTTCGGTTCGGCTTGTGTAGGATAGGTGGGAGACTTTGAAGCGGCAGCGCCAGCTGTTGTGGAGTCGTCGTTGAAATACCACTCTGGTCGTGCTGGATGTCTAACCTGGGTCCGTGATCCGGATCAGGGACAGTGTCTGATGGGTAGTTTAACTGGGGCGGTTGCCTCCTAAAGAGTAACGGAGGCGCCCAAAGGTTCCCTCAGCCTGGTTGGTAATCAGGTGTTGAGTGTAAGTGCACAAGGGAGCTTGACTGTGAGACCGACGGGTCGAGCAGGGACGAAAGTCGGGACTAGTGATCCGGCGGTGGCTTGTGGAAGCGCCGTCGCTCAACGGATAAAAGGTACCCCGGGGATAACAGGCTGATCTTCCCCAAGAGTCCATATCGACGGGATGGTTTGGCACCTCGATGTCGGCTCGTCGCATCCTGGGGCTGGAGTCGGTCCCAAGGGTTGGGCTGTTCGCCCATTAAAGCGGTACGCGAGCTGGGTTTAGAACGTCGTGAGACAGTTCGGTCCCTATCCGCTGCGCGCGTAGGAATATTGAGAAGGGCTGTCCCTAGTACGAGAGGACCGGGACGGACGAACCTCTGGTGTGCCAGTTGTCCTGCCAAGGGCATGGCTGGTTGGCTACGTTCGGGAGGGATAACCGCTGAAAGCATCTAAGCGGGAAGCCTGCTTCGAGATGAGTATTCCCACCCCCTTTGAGGGGTTAAGGCTCCCAGTAGACGACTGGGTTGATAGGCCGGATCTGGAAGGCGGGTAACCGCTGGAGGTGACCGGTACTAATAGGCCGAGGGCTTGTCCTCAGTTGCTCGCGTCCACTGTGTTGGTTCTGAAACCACGAACAACCCCGTTGTCGGGCCACGGCAACGGTGCGGTAGTTACAGTTTCATAGTGTTTCGGTGGTCATAGCGTGAGGGAAACGCCCGGTTACATTCCGAACCCGGAAGCTAAGCCTCACAGCGCCGATGGTACTGCAGGGGGGACCCTGTGGGAGAGTAGGACGCCGCCGAACTAATTGTAGGGAGAACCCCCGTACCGGGAAATCGGTACGGGGGTTTTCTGCGTTCGGGGGTCTAGTGTTTTGTCATGCGCTATGACCTGGTGATCTTCGACAATGACGGCGTCCTCGTGGACAGTGAGCCGATCTCCAACACGATCCTGGCCGCCTATCTCACCGAACTCGGGCATCCGACCTCGTACGAGGAGTCCATCCGGGACTACATGGGGTCTGCCATGCACCGTATCCACGAGCTCGTCCAGGAGCGGAGCGGGCAGCGGCTGCCGGAGGATTTCGACGACGTCTTTCACGGGCGGGTGTTCGCCGCCTTCGAGCGGGAGCTGCAACCCGTTCCCGGCGCCGTGCAGTTGCTGGAGAAGCTGGCCGCGGACGAGGTCCCGTACTGCGTGGCCTCCTCCGGGAGCCATGAGCGGATCCGGGTGGGGCATCGCAAGACCGGGCTCGACCGATGGTTCGACGAGGGGCGTGTCTTCAGTTCGCAGGATGTGGGGCGGGGCAAGCCGGCACCCGATCTGTTCCTTCACGCGGCCGAACGGATGGGCGTGGCGCCGGAGCGGTGTGTCGTCGTGGAGGACAGTCCGCTCGGGGTGCGGGCGGCGAACGCCGCGGGGATGGACGTGTACGGGTTCACCGCCATGACGCCGGCCGCCAAGCTCACCGGTGCCACTCAACTCTTCTCCGAACTGGGCGAGTTGGCTGACCTGCTCGTATGACGGCACCCATCGCACGGCACTGACATTTGTCACGCCGAGCTCCGGACGATCGTTTCTGTTGGCGAGTGGGGTCCGACCGCGAAGCTGAGTACATCGGAACGGGACGTACACAGCGACGACGGAGGGACCCGATCATGAGCATCACGGCCATCGAGACCAGCACTGGAGCGGCCACTGTCGAGGCACCGGCCGCCACGAGCGCCGATGCCGCCGCCAGGCCCAGCTTCCTGCCGCTGATCCTCGACGTGGCGGTGCCCGTCGGGTCGTACTACCTCCTCAAGAACGGGTTCGGCATGAGCACCATGGCGGCCCTCGGCTGGAGCAGCGTGGTGCCGGCGGTGCGGACCGTGTGGGGCGCGGTGAAGGAGCGAAAGGCCAACGCCCTGGCCGGGCTGATCCTGTTCGTCAACGTCGTCGGGCTGGCGCTCAGCCTCGTCGCCGGTGACCCGCGGCTGATGCTGGCCAAGGACAGCGGGGTCAGCAGTGCGGTCGGCATCGGCATCCTGGTGTCCGTGAAGCTCGGCAGGCCGATGATGACGGCGGGCATGAAGCCGTTCCTCATCAAGGGCGACGCGGCGAAGAGCGCCGCGTGGGACCGGCTGGCGGCCGGCTCCCCGCGGTTCCGGAAGGCCGAGCGGACCTTCTCCCTGGTCTGGGGCGTGGCGCTGCTCGGGGAGTGCGTCGCGCGGGTCGTGGGCGCGTACACCGTGCCGGTCGACACGATGGTCTGGCTGGGCACGGTCGTGATGCTCGGTGCGATCGCGGTGGCCATCCTGGTCAGTGGGCGGCTGGCGGTCGTTCCGATGGAGAAGCTGCTGGAGAACGAGGTCGCCGGGAGCGTCCAGCCGAAGAGTTGAGCAAAATTCATCTTCGGCTGGATCTACCCACCGGTATGCCGGGGCCCTACGCTCGCCGCCATGACAGATGTGCTGCGGCGCGGTAGGGCCTCTTTGGCGTTCAGCTTCTTCGCTCAGGGCGCCACCTTTGCCCTGCTCGTGACGCGCATTCCGGCCATCCAGGACCGGTACGGCGTCTCCGACGCGCTGCTGCCCGCGTTCCTGGCCGCCGTGCCGATCCTCGCCGGGGTCGGCAGCGTGACGACCGAGCAGCTGGTGAAGCGAATACGGCCCAGTCGGCTGCTGCGCTGGTCCCAGCCCGTTGTGCTGCTGGCGCTGCTCGGGGTCGGGTCGGGGGACCGGCTGGTCGAACTGGCGGTCGCGCTCGGCGCCTTCGGGCTCGCGGTCGGCGCGCTCGACGCGTCCATGAACATGCTCGGGGTGAGCCTCCAGCGGACGTACGGGCGCAGCATCATGCTCGGTTTCCACGCCACGTACAGCCTGGGCGGGATCGTGGGCGCCTCGCTCGCGTGGGTGGGGGCGCACTGGCATCTCTCGCTCTTCGTGTCCTATCTGCCGGTGGTGCTGGTGCTGCTGCCGGCGGCGTTCGTGGGGAGTCGGTGGTACGTCGACGGGGACGCGGCCTCTGGGCTCGAGGCCGATGCCGATGCCGGGAAGGGGCAGGGGGAGAGTGGGGCCCTGGTCTTCAGGCTGCTGCTGCCGCTGTGTCTGGTGATGACGTTCGCGTACATCGGGGATTCGACGGTTTCAAACTGGAGTGCGAAGTATCTGCAGGATGTGCTGGGCAGCTCGGAGCAGTTGGCGACCGTTCCCTACAACGTCTACATGGTGATGACGCTGGTGGGGCGGGCCGTCGGGGACTTCGGGGTGCGGCGGTTCGGGGCGGTGGCCGTCGTACGGCTGGGGGCGGTCGTGGCGGCGCTGGGGTTCGCGGTGGTGGCGGTGGCGCCGGGGGCGTGGGTCGGGATGCTCGGGTTCACTCTGCTGGGGCTGGGGTTGTGTGTGCTGGTGCCGCAGACGTTCGCGGCGGCCGGACGGTTGTTTCCCGGGGCTTCGGACGCTGCCATCGCACGGCTGAACATCTTCAATTACGTCGGGTTCTTGATCGGTTCGCCGTTGGTGGGGGCGCTGGGCGACGCCTGGAACTACCGGGGCGCCATGCTTGTACCGATGGTGTTGGTCCTGGCGACCTTGGGGTACGCCCGCTCGTTCGCGCCCGAACCGGACCGATACGGTGACGGACATGAGCGGCCGCGCACAGCTGATGTGGGACGAGGCAGTAACGGGCTATGACTTCGGCCCGGACCATCCGATGGATCCGGTCCGGCTGGCGCTGACCCGGCGACTGGTCGACGCCTTCGGGCTCGATCGGGAGGTGGATGTCGTCGCGGCGAAGCCGGCCGGGGAGTCGACGTTGCGGCTCGTGCATCGTGAGGACTATGTCGAGGCGGTCAAGGCCGCGTCGGTGGATCCGGGGGCCGCGGATGCCTCGTACGGGCTCGGGACCATGGACGATCCCGCCTTCGCGGGAATGCACGAGGTGTCGGCGTTGATCGCCGGGCAGTCGGTCGGGGCGGCGGAGGCGGTGTGGCACGGGGACGCGCTGCACGCGGTGAACTTCGCGGGTGGGCTGCACCATGCGATGCCGGGTGGGGCGTCCGGGTTCTGCATCTACAACGACGCCTCGCTCGCGATCGCGCGGCTGCTGGAGCTGGGGGCCGAGCGGGTCGCGTACGTGGACGTCGATGTGCATCACGGGGACGGGGTGCAGGCGGCGTTCTGGGAGGACCCCCGGGTGCTGACGATCTCGCTGCACGAGCATCCGCGGACGCTGTTTCCGCAGACCGGGTGGCCGGAGGAGACGGGGGCCTCCTCGGCGGAGGGCTCCGCCGTCAATGTCGCGCTGCCGGCCGGGACCGGGGACGCGGGGTGGCTGCGGGCGTTCCACTCCGTGGTGCCTGAGCTCGTGGCCGAGTTTCGGCCGCAGGTGCTGGTCACTCAACACGGTGCCGACACCCACTTCGAGGATCCGCTCGCTCATCTGGCCGTCTCGCTCGACGCGCAGCGGGCCGTGCAGGTCGCCTGTCACGACCTGGCGCACGAGTACGCCGACGGGCGGTGGGTCGCGTTGGGTGGGGGCGGGTACGCGGTCGTGGATGTCGTGCCGCGGTCGTGGACGCATCTGGTCGCCGTCGCGGCGGGGCGGCCCATCGATCCCGAGACGGTGATTCCCGAGAGCTGGCGGCAGGAGGTCTTCGCTCGTACGCGGCAGTTGGCGCCCGTGCGGATGACGGACGGGCGGTGGCCCGTGTCCTGGAAGGGGTGGGAGTCCGGGTACGACCCGGCCGACCGTCTCGATCAGGCGATTGTCGCGACGCGCCGTGCGGTGTTCCCCCTACGGGGCCTGCTGCCCTGACCCTTCTTCGCCCCCGCCGCCCCTACCCGACCCATCCCCAGGGGCTCCGCCCCTTCGACCCCGCCGGGGCTGCGCCCCTGGACCCCTGGGGCTGCGTCCCCGGATCTTCGGCGGGGGCTGTGCTCCTGGACCCCCTGGGGCTGCGCCCCCGGATTCCCGGCGGGGCTGCGTCCCCGGATCCCCAGGGGCTCCGCCCCTTCGACCCCGCCGGGGCTCCGCCCCTGCACCCCCTGGCGGGGCTGCGCCCCCGGACCTCTGGAGGGGGCTGCGCCCCTGGACCCCCAGGGGGCTGCTCCTTTTCGACCCCGGCGAGGCTGCGCCGGGCCTCATGCCGCCGGGGGCCAGAGTGCGCATTACGCCAACTGTGGGGCGTTTTCGGGAAATTCGGGGTGAAGAGGGGGCATGTGCGTCAGCATCGCTGTCGTGTTGAGCACCGGAGCATTACGTGCGCACCTGCTGGCGGCCCGATTGGCCGGGCCCGTTGCCACCTCGCGTGAGGAGAGTCTGCGGAGCTATCGGCTCTTCGCGGCCCGCGATCCCCGGGTGCTGCTCGGGCTCGATCCCGAGTGGACGTGGGAGCAGCGGGACCTGATCGAGTTGATGGCCGACAAGTGTGGAGTTTCGGCCGATCCGGCACACACGAGTGGGCATGATGTGATCGACCCTGAGCGGACTCTGGTCGCGCTCGATTCCTTCGCGGCGCGACTCGGAACGGCGGCCCGCAAGCGCGAGCCGGTACTCCTCGGGACCGGTCACCCGCACCGTCTGCTCGGTTTCTACGCCGCCCTTGCGGACGCCCTGTCGGCGGCGGGATGTACCGTCCTCACCCCCGCGCAGGGTAGCTCTGTCGACATAACGACCCGGTTCGGCCTACGCACGTACAACCTTGACTACGTACAAGGTGTCGCGCTGGTACGCGAACCCGGCGCGCAAGCCCCCGGTGGTGCGACCGGCGCACATACCCACTCACCGCTGCCGGTTCGGACCGTTCTGGCGGCCGCCGCGGAGGGTGGCGGGCCGCTCCCGGAACTCGTCATCGGGGACCACGGCTGGGTCTGCGGAGCAGGTCAGCTGGGGTTCGAGGCCATGGGGCTGGCCGATACGGACGATCCTGCGCTCTTCGTCGGAGAGGCAGAGGGGCGGGTGTCCGTCGTCGTTCCGCTTGATGACGCTGTGCGGTCTGATTACTACCGACCGCTTACTCGCTATGTACTCAATCGAGCGTGTCTGTCACAGTAGGCGGCCGATGCCATCTCCTCTTCCCCACTCGCATCACCCGCCCCTACATTGGGGAGTGAGCACGCAACGACGAAGAGTCACCGGAAGGGGAAGCCGGTGGCCGTCGAGTGCGGAAGGTTCAGGTGTGTCATGGCTGCAGCTGGCGAGAGGCCTCTGAACGAGGTTCAGTTCCTTACCGTGGCGGAAGTCGCCTCGGTGATGCGAGTGTCGAAGATGACCGTGTACCGCTTGGTGCACAGCGGTCATCTGCCGGCGATCCGGGTGGGGAGGTCCTTCCGGGTGCCGGAGCAAGCGGTTCACGAGTACCTCCGCGAGAGCTATGTGGGGGTGGAGACAGCCTGACGGTTGCTTCGAGGGGTTCCCGAGAGGCCCTTGTGGTCGACTCGGGAATCCACTCGGATCCCCTCGATTACGACCTCAGCGCTCGGACGGGTAGGCTGGCCCCTCATAGGTCGTATGGGCCCATGCAGCCCAGCACCGAGTAAAGAGAAGTGAGCGAGGGTAGTCGTGGGCTCTGTTATCAAGAAGCGGCGCAAGCGGATGGCCAAGAAGAAGCACCGCAAGCTGCTCAAGCGCACTCGCGTTCAGCGTCGCAACAAGAAGTAAGACCGTGCCCCGCATCGCCGGGGCTCGTCCTTGCGCTTGTGCGAGCGCTGCGAACGGCGCGCTCTGTGGCCCCCCACCGGCCGGTGGGGGGCCACAGCCGTTTTCCGGCCAGGCTCTCGGCGTACCGGCCTCCGTCGTCGCGGCGGCTTTCGCCCAGAGCGGGTACTTTCCGTGGGGAGCGTGCGCGCGTCTCCTGCGCGAGGGCCCCGGAGGGCGATGCTGTGCATACGCCCATGTGCCGTGTGGCTTGGTCTGATCGTACGTTCGTGGCTGTCGTCACTTCGTGCATCGGGTGGTCATCACAGCGCAACATCAACCCGCTAGGTTGGCGGCACACGGGGAACACGGCAGGGTACGAGCAGAGCTACGTCGGCTCACGTCCAGAACGGGAAGAGAGGCGCTGATCTTGGGGAAGGTCGTGCTCGTCACCGGAGTGGCCCGTCAGCTGGGAGGCCGGTTCGTACGACGGATCCAGCGTGACCCTCAGGTGGACCGGGTGATCGCCGTGGACGCGGTGCTGCCCGAGCACCATCTGGGCGAGGCCGAGTTCGTCCAGGCCGACATCCGCCAGCCCACGATCGCCCGCGTGCTCGCCGAGCACTCCGTCGACACGGTCGTCCACATGGACGTGACGGGCATCGCGCTGGGTGGCGGCAGCCGGACGACGGTCAAGGAGACCAACGTCATCGGCACCATGCAGCTGCTGGGCGCCTGCCAGAAGTCCCCGTCGGTCAAGCGGCTCGTCGTGAAGTCCAGTACGAACGTCTACGGGTCCGCGCCGCGAGATCCGGCCGTGTTCACCGAGACCACCCCACCCAAGTCGCTGCCCAGCGGCGGCTTCGCGAAGGACACGGTGGAGGTCGAGGGGTATGTGCGTGGCTTCGCGCGGCGGCGGCCCGACGTCGCCGTGTGTGTGCTGCGGTTCGCGAACATCCTCGGGCCGAGCGCCGACTCGCCGCTCGCCTCGTACTTCGCGCTGCCGGTGCTGCCGACCGTCTTCGGCTACGACCCACGGCTGCAGTTCGTGCACGAGGACGACGTGATCGAGGTACTGCGGATCGCCTCGCACGATCCACAGCGCGGCACGCTCAACAGCGGCACCTTCAACATCGCCGGAGACGGCGTCCTGTTGCTCTCGCAGTGCGCTCGACGCCTGGGCCGGCCCACGGTGCCGCTGCTGCTGCCGGCGCTCAGCTGGGCGGGCACGGCGGTGCGTACCCTGGGCGTGACGGACTTCTCGCCCGAGCAGCTGCGGCTGCTCACCCACGGCAGGGTCGTGTCGACGAACCAGATGCGCGAGACGCTGGGCTACAAACCGAGATACTCGACCGCGGAGACCTTCGCGGACTTCGCACGCAGCCGGGGGCCCGGACTCCTGCCCCCCGAGGCCCTCGCGGGGGCCGTCGACCGGATCGCCGCGCTGCGTTTCGTGGGCGGCGGCCACCCCCCGACACTGAGCGCCAACTGAGGAGCGCATCGACGATGGCGGACGCCAAGGTCATTCCGTTCGACGACGACCGGTCGCGCGGGGGTGCTGTGCAGCGCCCGCCGCGGCGGCGGGCCGCGGGGAGCCGGCGCAAGGGCGATCCCGCGGTGGTACGTGAGGTCCAGCCTCTGCCTGGCCGGGCCTTCCCGCAGGATGATGTTCCTGTGACGCGTGAGGAACAGCCGTCTCAGCCGTCGACGCCGAACAACGCGCCGTCGACGTCACAGGCGCGGGTGAGCGGCGGGCTGGAACGGCGCGTCGCCGGTGGTCTCGCCTTCCTGCGTCGGCGTCTCACCGGTGACTACGAGATCGACGACTTCGGGTACGACCAGGAGCTCACCGAGCAGGTCCTGATGTCCCTGATCCGGCCGCTGTACGAGAAGTACTTCCGGGTCGAGGTGAAGGGCATCGAGAACATCCCGACCGACGGCGGCGCGCTGATCGTCGCCAATCACTCGGGCACCCTCCCGCTGGACGGCCTGATGATGCAGGTCGCCGTCCACGACAACCACCCCGAGAGCCGCCATCTGCGCCTTCTCGCGGCCGACCTGGTCTTCATGCTGCCGGTGGTCAACGAGCTGGCCCGCAAGGCCGGGCACACCCTCGCCTGCGCCGAGGACGCCGAACGGCTCCTGGAGCGCGGCGAGCTGGTCGGTGTGATGCCGGAGGGCTTCAAGGGCATCGGCAAGCCGTTCGGGGAGCGCTACAAACTCCAGCGCTTCGGCCGGGGCGGGTTCGTGTCGACGGCTCTGCGGCAGGGCGCCCCGATCATTCCGTGCTCGATCGTCGGCGCGGAGGAGATCTACCCGATGATCGGCAACGCGAAGACGTTGGCGCGGCTGCTGGGTTTCCCGTACTTCCCGATCACGCCGACCTTCCCGTGGCTGGGTCCGCTGGGCGCCGTCCCGCTTCCCACGAAGTGGACGATCCAGTTCGGCGAGCCGATCCCCACGGACGGCTATCCGCCGGAGGCCGCCGAGGACCCGATGCTGATGTTCAACCTGACGGACCAGGTCAGGGAGCAGATCCAGCACACGCTGTACAAGCTGCTGGTGCAGCGCCGGTCGGTCTTCTTCTGACGGATGTTCCGCATCTGACGGATGCTCCGCCGGACGGACGGATGTTCTTCCGCCGGACGTTCCACCGGTGACGGACGTACGTGGCTGGGGGCGCCCTTCCTGAGAAGGGCGCCCCCAGCCACGTGGCGGAGTTACCTGTTGTCCTGGCTGTCGATGCCCAGGCCCGGCAGGAGACCGGGCAGCAGCGGGGGCAGGGTGACGTCCGGCGCGCCGCTCGTCGGGCTGGACTTGCCGGCCGACGGGGACGAGCTGGTGGCGTCCTTGGGCGGGTCCAGGAGACCGCCCGTGGTGCCGCCGAGCAGGCCCTCGCCGGTGCTGCTGGTGCTGGACGGCTTCGGCTTGCCGCTGCTGTGGCTGCCGGTGGCGGAGCCGCTGCTGGCGCTGGGCGCCGGACGGTCCGTACCGGACGACGAGCCGGGGGCGTCCGAACTGGCACCCCGGTGACGGCCCGTGCCCTCCTTCGCCGGGGCTCCCGGGAGCAGCGGGTCGACCTCTTCGTCTATGGCTGCGAACACCGACGAGACCTGCTGACTGACGTCGCCGAGCTGGACGGGCAGCCGGTCGCGCAGTGCGCCCCAGGCCTCGCGGTGCGACTGGGCGAAGGCGGACAGGGCCTGGATGGGGCCCAGCGAACCGTCCCGCTCGTACGCCTCGTACAGCAGGCGGTGGCCCTCGGAGGCGTCGTGCTGCATGCCGGACAGGGCGCGGCGGATCTCGCCCAGGGACTCGTGGTCGAGGTGGCCCGAGCGGCCGCGCTCCATCAGCCGGCGTGCCTCGCTCAGGCGTGTGGACGCCTGGTCGAGGTAGAGCTCGCCGCGGTCGCTGTCGCCGTGGGCCAGGCCGAGTTTGAGGTCCTCCATGCCTCGTTTGAGCCCGTAGAGCGAGTCACCGGGCAGGGCGTCGGAGCTGGCGGCCGCCACGCCGCCGAAGGCTCCGGCGGCCACGCCCACGGTGAGCCCGCCCGCGGCCAGGCCCTTGGACAAACGCGAACGCGGTCGCAGCTTCCCCAGTCCGGTCGCCCGGTGTGCGCCCCGTGCCCGGTGCGAGCGCTGCTCGGGCACGGAACGGTCCGGGCCTTCGCCCCCCGCGGCGGTGCCTTCCAGCAGCATGGCCTCCATCGCTGCCACGAGCTGTGCTCGCTGCACGACCTTGACCTCGGGGTCCAGCTCCGGTTTGGGCAGCTCGCCGAGACCGGTGGCGAGGGCCAACAGAAGGCCCTGCTCGGTCTGTTCCGACGCAGCCTGGGACGGTGCCGATCCACCTGGCTGCTCGGCCGCCGTGCCCTGGTCGGACTGCTCCTCCAGGGCCTGGGCGAAGGCGTTCGCCCGCCGGTGTGCCGATACGTTCGCGATCACTGGCGGCACCTCCTCTCGTCAAGACGGTCGACTCCCCAGGGGGTCCTGAGGGTTGCACGCCCCGAGCGCATCCACACGATCGAGTGATCGGCGATGGCCGGGTCGTGACCACAGGGAGCCTGTATCCCGCACAACGAGCGTCGCGGCACTTGGGTTACGGACGACGGATGATCGGACCGTGAAGTCAACGGACTTTCACGGAAGGTGAGTTGAGCGTCGCTGAGTGTGTGGGATCACTGGGGCGTTCGTACGGGCCGGTGTTCGTACGGGTTTCAGCGGGCGTCGTCCGGGAGGAGCCGTGCCAGGGTGCGGACGGCTCGGTACTGGAGGGTCTTGATCGCGCCCTCGTTCTTGCCCATCACCCGGGCGGTCTCGGCGACCGAGAGCCCTTGCAGGAAGCGCAGGGTGACGCACTCCTGCTGCTGAGGATTGAGCCGTCGTACCGCGTCGAGCAGGGCCGCGTTCGACAGTGACTCCAGGACGGAGTCCTCGGGGCTTCGCTCGACCTCGTTCGCGTCGAGCATTTCGCCGGTGGTCACTTCGAGTCGGAATCGGCTCGATTTGAAGTGGTCCGCGACCAGGTTGCGGGCGATGGTGACCAGCCAGGCGCCGAAGTCGCGGCCCTGCCAGGTGAACGTTCCGATGCGGCGCAGGGCGCGCAGGAACGTCTCACTGGTGAGGTCCTCGGCGGTCGCCTTGCCGCCGACGCGGTAGTAGATGTAGCGGTACACGGTGTCGCTGTACTGGTCGTAGAGGCGGCCGAAGGCGTCGGCCTCGCCGGCCTGGGCGCGCTCGACGAGATCCATCATCCGGGCGCTGTCGCTGTCTGCGGCCGGGCGGCGTGCGGTGGGCGTGGCGGCCGAGCCCGAGCGGCCTCGTCTGCCGACCGCCGCGCTGCCCTCGGCCAGGGCGTAGCAAGGGCCGAGGGGCGCGGGGACGGCGGCGAGGGCGGGGACGGCGTACGCGGTGGGGACGAAGCCGCGCAAGCGGTCCAGGACCGTTGCGCGCAGCGTAGCCAGGCCCGAGGCGTCAACCCCGACGTGTGAGTACACGGGACTCCCAGAGGCAGAGCTTCCATCACGTGCAGTGCGGGACCGTTCACCCGTCGTAGCGACGGAGGGGTACCGGTTTGCGTCTGAGGAGAATAACGCTTCGTACAGGCAGCGCTACACCGAGTTGCTCAAATCATCGATTACGTCGCTTCTGTAACCGATTGACGCCTGATCAAGTGCCATACGGTGACCGGTTGTTGATCGGATGGGTTCGGGTTCCGTCTGGGTGCGGGGCGTGTTGTGGCCGTGTGGGGGCGGGGTGACTGGGCGGGGGGCCACGGGGGTAGGACAGGGGATTGGCCGACTTCCGGCGGGGTGTCCTGGGGGCTCCGCCCCCAGACCCCCAGTGGGTTCTTTGTCTGCGGGTGGGTGGGGGCTGGTCGCGCAGTTCCCCGCGCCCCTGGGGCACGGGGCTGCGCCCCAGTGCCCCGGCGCCCCATCGGCCTGAGTGGCCATGTCCTCGCACGCCGGACGGGCTGGAGGCCTTTGGGGGCGCGGGGAACTGCGCGACCAGCCCCCCGGCCGGTGGTCGAAGAACGTCGGGCGGGCGGGGGATGCGGGGCGTGGCCCCGGGGGGTCAGCGGCGGCGGCGGTGGAGGGCGATGGCGGCGGCTGTGCCGCCGGCCACGGCGCCGACTCCGGCCGCGGCGGGGATGCCGACCTTCGCGGCCTTGCGGGCCGTGCGGTAGTCGCGCAGACGCCACTCGAACGTACGAGCGTGCTTGCGGAGTTTCGTGTCCGGGTTGATCGCGTAGGGGTGGCCGACCAGGGACAGCATGGGGATGTCGTTGTGCGAGTCGCTGTAGGCGGCACAGCGGGACAGGTCCAGGCCCTCCGCGGCGGCCAGCGCGCGGACCGCCTCCGCCTTCGCCGGGCCGTGCAGGGGCTCGCCCACCAGCTTGCCCGTGTAGACGCCGTCCACCGACTCCGCGACCGTGCCCAGCGCACCGGTCAGGCCCAGCCGACGGGCGATCACCGTGGCGATCTCCACGGGGGCCGCCGTGACCAGCCAGACCTTCTGGCCCGCGTCCAGGTGGGCCTGGGCGAGGGCGCGCGTACCGGGCCAGATGCGTTCGGCCATGTACTCGTCGTAGATCTCCTCGCCGATCGACATCAGCTCCGCGACCCGGTGGCCCTTGACGATCGAGAGTGCCGAGTCGCGGGCGTCCTGCATGTGTTCCGGGTCCTCGACGCCGGCCAGCCGGAACCACGCCTGCTGCCAGGCGAATCGGGCGAGGTCGCGGGTCTCGAAGAACTTCCGCTTGTACAGGCCCCGGCCGAAGTGGAAGAGGGCGGCGCCTTGCATCACGGTGTTGTCGAGGTCGAAGAAGGCCGCGGCCTTCTCGTCGCCGAGGACCGGGAACTCCGGTTCCCGGTCGGGCGCGGCGGCGTCGGGCGCGGCGTCGTGGGCTAGTTCCTCCAGTTCCTGGGAGGACTTGCGCGCTGCCTCCGCCGAGGCCTCGCCTGCCAACACGCTCCGCGCGGTGGCGGAGCGCCTACGGGGAGTGAGCCATCCGAGAGCGGCCATGTCGTGAGCATAGCCAGTTTGTTCGGAGCTTCCGGAGTCGAGAGGATGCGAGGCTGTGAACTCTCCGCGACCGAGCCGTTAAAGATGACGTCCGACCGGCGCCTCCGGGGCGCGCGGGTGGCGGGAGAATGACCCGTATGAGTTCCATGTTCCGGCGCGGTGGGCGCCGTACGACGCAGAAGGCACCCTCGGAGCGGCTGGTCACGCTCATCAGGAAGCCTGGTTGTCATCTGTGTGATGACGCACAAGAAGTGGTGGAGAAGGTGTGTGGGGATCTCGGGGTCCCCTGGGAGCACAAGGACATCACCGAGGATGAAGAGCTTCACCGTGCCTACTGGGAGCAGATCCCCGTGGTGCTGGTGGACGGGGCGCAGCACACCTTCTGGCGTGTGGACGAGGCGCGGCTGCGCAAAGCCCTCGCTCCGTAGCGGCGCGGCGTGGCGCGGTGAGGCGTGGTGTTGCGTCCGGATTGTGCCGTGATCGGGTCCGCACCCCGTCCTGACCGGTGAGTCCAACGGGTCCGGAAAGTCGCCTAGGATCGACGGCGATTGGTCTCGGGGGCGGGGTTCGTTGAGGAGAGTGTGCGGTTTTGCCCCCTTCAGGAGCGGAACGAAGCGGTGCGCGCGCCGGTTCCATACAGGCGCGCCGGGAGTGCGTGACCCCCGTCACGTTGCCCGGGCAAATCGGACACCATCTTTGTGCACGCGTTCACAAAGACATAGCCTGCATTCGACGGGGCGGTCTAGGTACGTGTGACCGCCTGCAGCCCCGCGCTACCCGCAGGAGCACCGTGGCAACTGGCCGAACTCACCGACCGGCGACCCGCAGCCGAGGGATTCCCGAGGCCACCGTCGCCCGGCTTCCGCTGTACCTCCGAGCCCTCACCGCACTGTCGGAGCGCTCGGTACCCACGGTCTCCTCCGAGGAGCTCGCGGCCGCGGCGGGGGTCAACTCCGCGAAGCTGCGCAAGGACTTCTCCTACCTCGGCTCCTACGGGACGCGTGGTGTGGGGTACGACGTCGAGTATCTCGTGTACCAGATCTCCCGTGAGCTGGGCCTGACCCAGGACTGGCCGGTAGTGATCGTCGGTATCGGTAACCTCGGCGCCGCGCTGGCCAACTACGGCGGGTTCGCCTCCCGTGGTTTCCGGGTCGCCGCGCTGATCGACGCCGATCCGGAGATGGCCGGAAAGCAGGTCGCCGGGATCGCCGTGCAGCACAGCGACGGCCTCGAGAAGATCATCGACGAGAACGGCGTCTCCATCGGCGTCATCACCACCCCTCCGGGCGTGGCCCAGCAGGTCTGCGACCGCCTCGTCGCGGCCGGGGTCACCTCCATCCTCAACTTCGCGCCGACCGTCCTGTCCGTCCCGGACGGCGTCGACGTGCGCAAGGTCGACCTCTCCATCGAGCTGCAGATCCTCGCCTTCCACGAGCAGCGCAAGGCCGGCGAGGAGGCCGAGGCCCAGGCCGGTGCCGCCGCCGTGGCCCAGGCCGCTCAGGAGGACAACGGCAAAGGTCCTGACGGGGACGTCCCCGCCGTGATGCCGGCATGAGTCTCCTCGTCGTCGGGCTGAGCCACCGCAGCGCCCCGGTCAGCGTCCTGGAGCGGGCCACGCTGAACGCGGACGCCCAGATCAAGCTGCTGCAGGACACGGTCGCCGCCGAACCGGCCGCCGAGGCCACGCTGCTCGCCACCTGCAACCGCATCGAGCTGTACGCCGACGTGGACAAGTTCCACGCGGGCGTCGCCGAGCTGTCCACGCTGCTCGCCCAGCACAGCGGGGTCGGCCTCGACGAGCTCACCCCCCATCTCTACGTGCACTACGAGGACCGGGCCGTCCACCACCTCTTCTCGGTGGCCTGCGGGCTCGACTCGATGGTCGTGGGCGAGGGCCAGATCCTCGGCCAGATCAAGGACGCGCTCGCCACCGCGCAGGAGATGCACACCGCGGGCCGGCTGCTGAACGACCTGCTCCAGCAGTCGCTGCGGGTCGGCAAGCGCGCGCACTCCGAGACCGGCATCGACCGCGCCGGGCAGTCCCTCGTCACCTTCGGCCTCCAGCAGCTGTCGGCCGGCACCGCCGTCGACGTCTGGGCCAAGGGCAAGAAGGCCCTCGTCATCGGCGCGGGCTCGATGTCCTCGCTGGCCGCGGCGACGCTCGCGCGCGCCGGAGTCTCCGAGATCGTCATCGCCAACCGCACCCCGGACCGCGCGGAGCGGCTCGCCCAGATCCTCAACGAGAACGAGGGCGGCGACACGGACGTGCTGGCCCGCGCGGTATCGATGGACTCGGTGCCGGTCGAGCTGACACGTGCCGACATCGCCATCTCGTGCACCGGCGCCACCGGGCTCGTCCTGACGGCCGAGTCGGTCGCGGCGGCCGTGGAGGGACGTACGGGAGTGTCCGTGGCCACGGCCGAGCCCGCGGCGAAGCCCGCCGTGCGCCGTGCCGGCTCCGCTCGTACGGCGTCGTCCGCGGTCGTGGGCGATCACGCGCAGCTCGCTCCCACCAGTGTCGGTACCGACGAGGACTGTCCGCTCGACCTGTCCGCCGTGCAGGGCACGGCCGGCTTCTCCGTGCTCGGCGAGGCCGCCGTCGCCGGAATGGCCGCCGCCGAGCTGGAGCAGCACGCGGCCTGGGTGGACAAGGGCGACGTCGCGGCCCGTGCCCCGCGCGGGGCGGCCGTGCTCGACCCGGAGGCCGACGCCGACGCCATCGCCGCGCTCGTCCTGGCCGTCGCCACCGTCGGCCGGGTGCCCGAGCGCCGCAGGCCCGAGCCGGTCGCCGAGGCCCCCCGGCCCGCGCCCGTGCTCGCGCTGCTGGACCTCGCCATGCCCCGTGACATCGACGCGGCCGTGCACCGGCTGCTCGGCGTGCGGCTCGTCGACATCGAGTCGCTGGCCGAGGCGTCCGCGGACGCGCCGATGGCGGCGGACGTGGACCAGGTGCGGAGGATCGTTTCCGACGAGGTGGCCGCCTTCAGCGCCGCCCAGCGGGCCGCCCACATCACCCCCACCGTCGTGGCGCTGCGCACCATGGCCGCCGACCTCGTCGCGAGCGAGATCGCGCGGCTCGACGGGCGGCTGCCGGACCTCGACGACAAGGAGCGGGGCGAGATCACGCAGACCGTGCGGCGCGTCGTCGACAAGCTGCTGCACGCGCCGACCGTACGGGTCAAGCAACTCGCCGCCGAACCCGGCGGCGCCGGGTACGCGGACGCGCTGCGAACCCTGTTCGACCTGGACCCCGAGACGGTCGCCTCCGTCTCGCGGGCCGAGAACAACAACGAGAACGCCAAGAACCGAGGGCGAGCATGAGTGAGCCACGTGAGCCACGTGCGCCGCAGGGGCAGGCTGGAGCGCCCCAAGGGCGACCAGATGAGAAGGCGGCACTGAGGCTGGGGACCAGGCGCAGCAAGCTCGCCATGGCCCAGTCCGGGCTGGTGGCGCAGGCCGTGAGCCAGGTGACCGGCAGGCCCGTCGAGCTCGTGGAGATCACGACGTACGGCGACACCTCCCGTGAGCACCTCGCCCAGATCGGCGGCACGGGCGTCTTCGTGACCGCGCTGCGCGAGGCGCTGCTGCTCGGCGAGATCGACTTCGCCGTGCACTCCCTGAAGGACCTGCCGACCGGGCAGCCCGACGAGCTCGCGCTGGCCGCCGTGCCGCTGCGCGAGGACCCGCGCGACGTGCTCGTCGCCCGCGACGGGCTGCGCTTCGAGGAGCTTCCGGACGGCGCGCGCGTCGGCACCGGTTCGCCGCGCCGGATGGCCCAGCTGAACGCGTACGCCCGTAACCACGGGATGACGATCGAGACGGTCCCGATCCGTGGGAACGTCGACACGCGGATCGGATACGTACGCAGCGGGGAGCTCGACGCCGTCGTGCTCGCCGCCGCAGGCCTCGGCCGCCTCGGGCGGACCGAGGACGTGACGGACTTCCTGTCCGTCGACACCGTTTTGCCCGCCCCCGGCCAGGGGGCACTGGCGATCGAGTGTGCCGCGGACAACGCGGATCTCGTCGCCGCGCTCGGTGAACTCGACGACCCGTTCACCCGGGCCGCCGTGACCGCCGAGCGGTCCCTGCTCGCCGCCCTGGAGGCCGGCTGCAGCGCACCCGTGGGTGCTCTCGCCGACCTTTTGGCCGACGGGCAGATTGTCAAGGAGATGCGCCTGCGCGGCGTCGTCGGCACGACCGACGGCACGACGCTGGTGCAGCTGTCCACCACCGGTCCCGTGCCCGAGACACATGACCAAGCAATGGCGCTCGGCCGTGAACTCGCCGCCGAGATGCTTGCCAAGGGCGCGGCCGGTCTGATGGGGGAGCGAGCACATTGAGCCCCACCACCCTTCCCGCCGGTCCCGAACACGGGCACGTCACCTTCCTCGGTGCCGGACCCGGAGATCCGGGACTACTGACACTGCGCGCCGTCGAGGCGCTGGCGAACGCGGATGTTCTCGTCGCCGAGTACGAGGTACTCGACATGGTCCGCGTCCATGCCAGACAAGGCGTCGCCGTACTGAGTACGAATACGGACGGGGGGACGCCTTTGGGCACGTCTTCCAGTACGTATCCGGGCACAGGCACGCCTCAACTAGCGGTTGTTGACGCCGTGTCAACGACCGCTGGTGACCCCGCGTTGAGGGACGCTGCCAATCTTGTCATGGAGGCCGCGCGGGGCGGCAAGCGGGTCGTGCGTGCGGTGTCCGGTGACCCCGGGCTCGACACGTACGCCGCCGAGGAGATGCTGGCCTGCGCCGCCGCGGGCGTGCCGTTCGAGGTCGTGCCGGGTGTCGCCGCTGCCGTGGGCGTGCCCGCGTACGCCGGTGTGCCGCTGCGCGACGCGCAGGGCGCCGACGTGCGGTTCGTCGACGGGCGTACGGCCTCCGACCGGTGCTGGACCGAGGTCGGGGCGTCGGACGGGACGGTCGTCGTCTCGTCGACGCTGGATTCCGTGGCCGCCGCCGCGGGCGAGCTGGTCGCGGCCGGTCGCAAGCCGGACACGCCGATGACGGTGACGATCGCCGGTACGACGACGCGTCAGCGGACCTGGTCGGCCACGCTCGGGACGATCGCCCAGACCCTGAAGCAGGCGAAGGTGCTGCCGTCCCCGGACGGTGGGCGTCCGGTGATAGCCGTGGTCGGTGAGCGTTCCGCCGCGGCTCAGCGTGAGCAGCTCTCGTGGTTCGAGTCCAAGCCGCTGTTCGGCTGGAAGGTGCTCGTCCCGCGGACGAAGGAGCAGGCGGCCTCGCTCTCCGACCAACTGCGGTCCTACGGAGCCGTGCCGCACGAGGTGCCGACGATCGCCGTCGAGCCGCCGCGGACGCCGCAGCAGATGGAGCGCGCGGTCAAGGGCCTGGTGACGGGCCGCTACGAGTGGATCGCCTTCACCTCCGTGAACGCGGTCAAGGCCGTGCGGGAGAAGTTCGAGGAGTACGGGCTCGACGCGCGGGCCTTCGCCGGGATCAAGGTCGCGGCGGTGGGCGAGCAGACGACGAAGGCACTGGTCGCCTTCGGCGTGAAGCCGGATCTGGTGCCGAGCGGTGAGCAGTCGGCCGCGGGTCTTCTGGAGGACTGGCCGCCGTACGACCCGGTGTTCGACCCGATCGACCGGGTGTTCCTGCCGCGGGCCGACATCGCCACCGAGACGCTGGTCGCGGGACTCATCGACCTGGGCTGGGAGGTCGACGACGTCACGGCCTACCGGACCGTACGGGCCTCGCCGCCGCCGGCGGAGACCCGGGAGGCGATCAAGGGGGGCGGTTTCGACGCCGTGCTCTTCACGTCGTCCTCGACCGTACGCAATCTCGTGGGCATCGCGGGCAAGCCGCACAACGTGACGGTGATCGCCTGTATCGGTCCGGCCACCGCCAAGACGGCGGAGGAGCACGGGCTGCGGGTCGATGTCATGGCTCCGGAGCCGTCCGTGCACAAGCTGGCCGAGGCGTTGGCGGACTTCGGTCTCCGGCGCCGGGCCGCTGCCGCGGAGGCGGGGGATCCGGTGACTCGGCCGAGTGAGCGTCGGCCGGGGGCGCGGAGGCGTCGTACGACGTAGTCGTGCGGCATGGGCGTGCGCGGGGGGTATGAGGGCTCCGGCCCTCATACCCCCCGCGTGTTTTTCGGCTGCGGGTGGGTGGGGGCCGGTCGCGCAGTTCCCCGCGCCCCTGGGGCACGGGGCTGCGTCCAAGTGCCCCAGGGCCCCGCCATCCCAGTGCTCCACCGGCCGTCAGCCGATCGAATCGGGTACCGGCACGGTGTCGGCAAGGGGAGGCGAGGGGCGGGCGTAGCGTAGGGGGCATGACGAAGTACGGATCCTTCCCCGGTACGCGGCCGCGGCGGCTGCGTACGACGCCGGTCATGCGGCGCATGGTCGCCGAGACCCGGCTGCACCCCGCCGACTTCATCCTCCCCGCGTTCGTACGGGAGGGTGTGAGCGAGCCGGTTCCCATCGCGGCGATGCCCGGCGTCGTGCAGCACACGCGCGACAGCCTGAAGAAGGCCGCGTTGGAGGCCGTGGAGGCCGGGATCTCCGGGATCATGCTCTTCGGCGTGCCGGAGGACGCGAAGAAGGACGCCGTCGGCACCCCCGGGACCGACCCGGACGGGATCCTGCAGCTCGCCCTCCGTGACGTGCGCGCCGAGGTCGGCGACGAACTGCTCGTCATGTCCGATCTGTGTCTCGACGAGACCACCGACCACGGGCACTGCGGAGTGCTCGACGCGGAAGGCCGCGTCGACAACGACGCGACCCTGGAGCGATACGCCGAGATGGCCCAGGTCCAGGCCGACGCCGGAGCCCAAGTGGTGGGGCCCAGCGGGATGATGGACGGGCAGATCGGGGTCGTCCGGGACGCCCTGGACCAGATCGGGCGCGAGGACGTCGCCATCCTCGCCTACACCGCGAAGTACTCCTCCGCCTTCTACGGGCCCTTCCGGGAGGCCGTGGCCTCCTCGCTGAAGGGCGACCGCAAGACGTACCAGCAGGACCCCGCCAATGTGCGGGAGTCCCTGCGGGAGTTGGCCCTCGATCTGGAGGAGGGGGCCGACATGGTGATGGTGAAGCCGGCGGGACCGTATCTGGACGTCCTGGCGCGGGTCGCGGACTCCGTCGACGTGCCCGTGGCCGCCTACCAGATCTCCGGCGAGTACTCGATGATCGAGGCGGCGGCCGAGAAGGGCTGGATCGACCGCGACAAGGCGATCCTGGAGACGCTGACCGGCATCAGGCGGGCCGGCGCCCAGAACATCCTCACCTACTGGGCCACCGAGGTCGCGCTGAAGCTCCGTCAGGGCCCGGCAGCCGCTCAGTAGGCCAGCGCGTCGTCCAGGCTCTGCTGCCAGTACGTCACCGTGAGCTTGTCGTCCACGTACACGCCCTTCGCCGGGAGCGCCGGGGTCGCGCTGCTGCCCTTGGCGAAGCCGACGACGAGGGACTTGGCCGTGTAGCCGTTGCCGCCGCTGCCGTCGGCGGCCGAGAGCAGGACACCCGCGTAGCCGGACTCGCCCGGGGCCAGCGTGACGACCGCCTGGGGGTGGGTCGACTCGGCGACCGGCGGGACCGACTGGGCCTCGCTGAAGCGGGCGATCGGATAGCCGGTCAGATCGCAGTTCTTCGTACCGGTGTTGGTGACGGTGAGGAGCAGGTGGTTGAGGGGGCGGGAGACCTCGGTCGCGGTGGTCTTGCTGTTGGCGCCGTTGCAGGCCGGGTTCCGCGTGGCCGTGGTGCCCGAGCCGTTCTTGCCGGAGGAGCCGGAGCCGCCGCTGGTGCCCGCCGTGGTGGTGCCCGGCGTGGCGGTGCTCTTGGGGGCGGCCGTCGAGCCCCCCGTCTCACCCGCCGGCTTCGCCTTCGTACCGCCGGCGGCCGTGGACCCGGTCGGCTGCGACGAGGAATGGGACGCGGCGGACGGACCCTCGTCACGTACGCCCTTTCCGTTGTCGCACGCCGTGAGGGCGAGCGCGGCGAGCGCGACCGTCGTGGCGGCGAGGAGACGGGTGCGGGCGGTGCGTGCGGACATGGGTGATCCCCCTGTGGGTGTGACTGGTCGGTAGCCGCTCGACCGGTCGAGGGGAGCGGCGTGCTTGGATGACCACAGCTTGTCGGTTGATCCGTCCCGGGCGCCACGGTTGCCGGGGGATACGGGACGCCGGAACGTTCGTAGGGGGTCTGACCAGGGGGAATACCGTCCCCCTGGAACGCGGACCGGGACGCTGGGGGTGGAGGAACGGTGGACGGGGACGAGTTCGCGGGGTTGCTGCGGGAGCTGAAGGAACGGTCCGGACTCAGTTACGGGGTGCTCGCGAAGCGGCTGCACGTGAGTACGTCCACGCTGCATCGGTACGTCAACGGGGACGCCGTACCGACGGACTACGCACCCGTGGAGCGGCTCGCGCGTGTGTGCGGGGCGACTCCCGAGGAGCTGGTGGAACTGCATCGGCGGTGGGTGCGGGCGGATGTACTGCGGGGACAGAAGGGGGTGCCCGCGGCGCCTGTGACGGATGCGGAGTCCGTGACGAATGTGGCGCCTGTGACGGATGTGGAGTCCGTGACGCCGGTGGGGGCGGAGGGTTCCTCGGGGGAGCCGGGTGTGGCTTCGGAGGTGGTCGGCGGGCCCTCGGGTGAGGCTTCGAGCGGGGGGCGGCGACGGCGTACGGTCCTCCTCGCCTCGGTCGCCGTCGTCGCGGTGCTCGCGTCCGCGGCGCTCGCGGTGCGGTTCGTGCCGGACGGCAAGGGTGACGGGAGCGGGGGGCGGGAGGTCGTGGGGGCCGCCGCGTCGTCCGGTCCCCGGGGGAGTTCGCGGGGGACGGCGTCGGCCGACGGCACGCACCGGGAGCCGTCCGCCTCGGTCAGCGCCTCCGTCTCCGCCTCGCACGGTGGTGGGCCCGAGGCGTCCGTCTCGACGGCGGCTTCGGGGGGCGGTACGGGCCAGGACGTCGCCGACGGCGCCACCGCGCCCCTCGTGGCCGCCAACCCGTACAAGTGGGACGGCCCGTGCAGCCAGCACTACCTGGTGAACCGGGACGCCGAGCGGGTGCCCCCGCCGCCGAACGAGTCGGACGCGCGCGGGTGGGTCACGGCGCTCGGCGCGGTCGCCGGTCAGGAGCAGATGCTCGCGCTGACCGTGCAGGGCACCGGGAAGGCCACCGTGGTCCTGGAGGGGCTGCACGTGCGGGTGGTGGGGAAGGACGCGCCGCTCGCCTGGAACGACTACGCGATGGGCGTCGGCTGCGGCGGCGGCGTGCAGACGAAGTCGTTCGCCGTGGATCTCGACGCGGGGCGGCCCGTGACCACGCCCAAGGCCGGGCAGCGGGACTTCCCCTACAAGGTCAGCGAGTCCGACCCCGAGGTCTTCTATGTCTTCGCGGACGCGCGGGCGCACGACGTGAGCTGGTACCTGGAGCTCGACTGGTCCAGCGGAGCGCGCAGCGGCACGGTGCGTGTCGACGACAACGGGAAGCCGTTCCGGACGAGCGGGAATGTGGGGCGGCCCGCGTACGACTATCCGCTGGGCGGCAGCGAGTGGAAGACGGCCGCGACAGGTTAGCCGGGAGACGGGCACTATCAAGTCCCCCTAGGAGTTACGTTGTTGCCCGTTGAATGACGCGACTCTCCAGGGAGAGGCTTTATGCCCGGTGATGCTCTCAGCCAGGACCCCGCCGAGCTGAGAAGGAGGATCGACACCACCAAGGCGCACCCGGCGCGCGTCTACGACGTCTTCCTCGGGGGCAAGGACAACTACCCGGTCGACCGGTCCGCGGCCGCCGCGGCCATCGTGGCCAATCCGCGCGGGTACCTCGACGTCCGGCACAACCGGGACTTCCTGCGAAGGGCGGTCACCACGCTGACCCAGGAAGCGGGTGTCCGCCAGTTCCTGGACATCGGTACCGGGTTGCCGACGCAGGAGAACGTCCACCAGATCGCGCAGCGGATCACGCCTGAGTCGCGGGTCGTGTACGTCGACAACGACCCCGTTGTGCTCGCTCACGCGCGTGCGTTGCTCACCAGCGGGCCCGAGGGGCAGACGGACTACATCGACGCGGACCTCGAGGAGCCCGCGCGAATACTCGAAGAGGCCGCGAAGACCCTCGACTTCGAGCAGCCGATCGCGCTCGTGCTGGTGGCGATCCTGCACTTCATCGAGGACGAGGCGGCCTATCCGATCGTGCGCGAGCTGGTGGAGGCGTTGCCTTCGGGCAGCAGGCTCGTGCTCAGCCACCTCACCGAGGATCTCAACGCGGAGAACATTCGGGCGGTTCAGCGGACGTTCACCGAGCGGGGGTTCACGTTCGTGCTGCGGTCCAGGGCCGAGGTCGAGCGGTTCTTCACGGAGAACGGGCTCGAGGTGGAGGAGCCGGGTGTCGTGCCCGTGCACCGCTGGCGGCCCGACGGTGCGGCTCCGGTGCCCGAGAAGGTGGATCCCGCGTACTTCGCCGGCCTCGACGACATCGAGAAGATCCGCTATCGCGACATCAACGACGTCACGGACGCGGACATCAATGTGTACGGGGTGACGGGCGTCAAGCCCTGACTCCCGCCCCCGCCGCCCCTACCCGTCCCATCCCGGGGGCTCCGCCCCCAGCCCCCGGGTGCCTTCGCCGCCCGCGGGCGGGTGGGGGCCGGGCGCGCAGTTCCCCGCGCCCCTGAAGGACTCGCTTCGGTGGACAGGGAGCCGGTCAGTCCCACCAGAAGGACCACACCCGCCTGCCGAGCACCTCGTCCGCCGCGTACGCGCGCAGCGTCTCGCTCTCGCCCTGCGTGATGTTGTCCGGGCAGAAGGCGAAGTGCTCGGCGGCCACCGCCTCGGCCTCGGCCGCCGTCGTGGGCGGGGCCGCCACCGACAGGACCAGCTGGTCGAAGGTGAGGGCCACGACCCGTACGCCGAAGCGGTCCTCCCAGGAGCGCAGGACCGCGCACAGGCGGGCCACGTCGCCCTCGTAGTTCACCGGACCGGACCAGCCGATCGCCGCCGGGATGTCGGCGCTGCGGCGCGCCGGGACCAGGGCGAGGCGCGGCTCCTTCAGCCAGGAGCCGCCGCCCGCGAGGGAGTCGGCGACCTCGGTGGCCCGGTCGTCCGCGTCCGCCTCGGGCGCGGTGGCCGGTGCCAGGCCGGGCCATTGCACGCCGTGCGGCGCGATCGTCTCGGCGAACTCCTTCGCCTCACCGAAGAGTTCGGTGACCGCTTCCTTGCCGGGGTAGTCCGCGTCGGCTTCGAGCTCGTCCTCCGCGTACTCCTCCCAGTACCCCGCCAGTACCTCGTCGGCGTCGTGATCCCCCGGATACGACGTCTCCTCGGGCATCAACTCCCATTCCTCCGGGCCGCCCTGGCCGCCGCCGACGTCTATGAGGAGGGGGAGCAGGCCGGCCATGCGCGGGGCGGAACCCAGCGTGGCCCAGTCTCCGGGGGCGGCCGGCGCCTCGGCGTGCCACAGCAACGGCTCGTGCCTGGGGCCCTCATGCTCCCCCACTGCCTTAAGGGCGTGGGAGGTACCCCCAGCGTCGATCAGTTTCCCGGGCGGGAGTTCGAGGCCGAGCGCGCGCCCGCTCGGATCTGCCGCCAGCGAGGGCAGCGGGTTCGGAAGTGCCGCCATGCCGGTGACTTTAGGGCCCGCCACTGACAACGCGCCTCGGGGTCCGCCCACGAGGTCCTGGATGGCCGGGCACACGTGCGCGGCGTGCCACAGGTGGCTCGTGGCACGCCGCGCGAAGAGGGTCAGGCGCGGGTCGAGGCAGGCGCGGTCCGTACGCCGGGCTCGACCCGCCAGGGGTCAGCGGTGGCCGTGGCCCGGACCGCGGCCGTGGTCGTCGCCGTGACCGCGACCGTCGTGACCGCGACCGTCGTCGTGGCCGCGACCGTCGTCGCCGTGGTGCCTGGCGTCCCAGGAGATGGTGTCGACCACGCGACGGTGGTCGTTGCGGAGCGTGGCGGTGTCCCTGCGGTCGTCCCAGACGAAGTTGCGGCGGTCCTGGTAGACGTCGCGGTAGGTGTCACGGCCGACGCCGGTGTGGACGCGTACGGTGGAGTGACCGTTCAGGCGCAGGTGGTGGAACGTGTAGACGCGGCCCTGACGGTTGGACAGCGTCCAGTCGTCCAGGTTCACGCTCTCGCGCCCGCTGTTGGTGATCTGCACCCACTCCTCGTTCAGCGAGCGGTTGGACCTGGAGCCGTGTCCCGGGGCGTCGTACTGGACCTTGCTGATCTCCACCTGCGGACCGCGCGGCTCGGCTCCATTGGCCGCCGCCGGCAGGGCGGCTGCCCCCACCAGCGCGGCGGCGGACAGAGCGGCGGCGGCCAGGCGACGGGCCGTGAAGGTCTGCGAAGCGGTCATGGGTGCCCCCTTGGGGTACTGGCGGGCCATGGCGACAGGATCGTGCCGGCGGCCCGCTGTTCGTGCACCCGGCCTGCTGGCCGGACACCGCATAGCTTGCCGACTGAAGTGCTCCGCTACGTCCCGGAATCGGAGGGCGTTGCCGATCAACGACATTGTCGTGATAGTCGCATGTAGTGCGCACGTTTTGTGAAGGTGTGTCGGGTTGACGCCCATTCGGGGGGTGTGGCCGCATCAGTACTGGCCTGCGCCACTTCTTCGCCATGTCGCGCCACCCGTCCGCGCCCCCCGCCGTCACCCGAAAGTGAGTAACAGTCCCGAGCAGACAGCGGTACCCGCTCGGGTGATCGTGCGTACGCGCGTCCGGGTGCGGAAACGCCTGATCCCGCAGGCACGTCAGCGGCCTACGGGATCAGGTACTACGGGATCGGGAGATCAGAGACGCTCGGGCGTCCTGATGCCCAGCAGAGCCATGCCCTGGTGGAGCGTGCGGGCGGTGAGGTCGCACAGGAAGAGGCGGTTCTCCGCGACCTCCTGTGCGGGAGCCGGCTTGATGACCGGGCACTGGTCGTAGAACGTCGTGTAGAGCGACGCCAGTTGGTACAGGTACGCCGCCAGCTTGTGCGGGGCGTACTCGCCGGCGGCCTCGTCCAGCGTCTCCCCGAACCGGTCCAGGTGCAGACCCAACGCCCGCTCCGCCGGGGCCAGTTCGAGCTCCGGGTGGGCCAGCGGCGTACGGTCGCCGGCCTTGCCGAAGATCGACCGGATACGGGCGTACGCGTACTGGAGGTACACGGACGTGTCGCCGTTCAGCGAGACCATCTGGTCCAGGTCGAACTTGTAGTCCCGGACGGCGGAGGTGGAGAGGTCCGCGTACTTCACGGCGCCGATGCCGACGTACCGGCCGTTCTCCTCGATCTCCTGCTCGCTCAGGCCCACCTTCTCGGCCTTCTCCCGCACGACGGCGGTGGCACGGTCGATCGCCTCGTCCAGGAGATCCACCAGCCGGACCGTCTCGCCCTCACGCGTCTTGAACGGCTTGCCGTCCTTGCCCAGCACCGTGCCGAAGGCCAGCTGCTGCGCCTGCACGTCGTCGCCCAGCCAGCCCGCCCTGCGCGCGGTCTCGAAGACCATCTTGAAGTGCAGGGACTGACGGGCGTCGACCACGTAGACGAGGGTGTTCGCCTTGAGGTTGAAGACACGGTCCCTGATCGCCGAGAGGTCGGTCGCCGCGTAGCCGTAGCCGCCGTCCGACTTCTTCACGATCAGCGGGACCGGGTTGCCGTCCGGGCCCTTCACATCGTCGAAGAACACACAGAGCGCGCCGTCCGAGCGGACCGCCACCCCCGACTCCTCCAGGAGACGGCAGGTCTCGTCCAGCATGTCGTTGTAGCCCGACTCGCCGACCACGTCCGGGTCCCGGATCTCCATGTCCAGCTTGTCGAAGACCGAGTAGAAGTAGATCTTCGACTCGTCCACGAACTTCTGCCACATGGCGAGGGTCTCCGGCTCACCCGCCTGGAGGTCGACCACCCGGCGCCGCGCCCGCGTCTTGAACTCCTCGTCGGAGTCGAAGAGCGTCCGCGCCGCCTTGTAGAGCCGGTTCAGGTTCGACATGGCCTCCTCGCCGGAGACCTCCGCCGCGCCCTTGTGGTCCAGCTCGTGCGGGTGCTCGATCAGGTACTGGATGAGCATGCCGAACTGGGTGCCCCAGTCGCCGATGTGATGGCGCCGGACCACGCTCTCGCCGGTGAACTCCAGGATCTGGACCACCGCGTCGCCGATGACCGCCGAACGCAGGTGACCGACGTGCATCTCCTTCGCCACGTTCGGCTGCGCGTAGTCGATGACCGTGGTGCCCGGGTTCTCGGCCGGCGGCACACCGAGGCGCTCGCCGTCCTCGTACCGCGCGGCCAGGTTCTCGGTGATGGCCTTGTCGGTGATCGTGATGTTCAGGAAGCCGGGCCCGGAGACCTCGATGTCCTTGATCACGTCACCCGACTCGACCCGCGCCACGACCTGCGTCGCCAGCTCTCTCGGGTTCGCCTTCGCCTTCTTCGCGAGGGCCAGGATCCCGTTGGCCTGGAAGTCGGCCCGGTCGCTTCGTCGCAGCAGCGGGTCCGCGGAACCGGCCTCCGGCAGGGCTGCCGAGAGGGCGTCCGCGAGGCGCTGGTGGACGGAGGCGGTGAGGGACGTGACCGAGGCCATGGAGTGGCTGCCGTTCTGCTCGGGTTCCGGGAGTTTCTGAGTACAGGAAAGCCAGTATCCCATGCGGTGAAAAGCCGTTTTCGCGGTTCACGCCCGAGCTGGGAGAATGGTGGCGTCAGCCGTACTGGCGTATGAGAAAGAAGGACGTGCCGATCGTGGCTCAGAGCACCGAGACCACCGACTGGGTCTCCCGTTTCGCGGATGAGGTCATCGAGGAATCGGAGCGTCGGGCCCCGGGCAAACCTGTGGTCGTCGCGTCCGGCCTCTCCCCATCAGGCCCGATCCACCTGGGCAACCTCCGCGAGGTCATGACCCCGCACCTGGTCGCCGACGAGATCCGCCGCCGCGGACACACCGTGCGCCACCTGCTCTCCTGGGACGACTACGACCGCTACCGCAAGGTCCCGGTCGGCATCCCCGGCATCGACGACTCCTGGGCCGAGCACATCGGCAAGCCGCTGACCTCCGTCCCGGCCCCCAAGGGCTCGGAGCACCCGAACTGGGCCGAGCACTTCAAGGCCGCCATGGTCGAGGCGCTGGCCGAGCTCGGCGTCGAGTACGACGGGATCAGCCAGACCGAGCAGTACACCTCCGGTGTCTACCGCGACCAGGTGCTGTTCGCGATGAAGCACCGCGGTGACATCGACGCGATCCTCGACCAGTACCGGACCAAGAAGGGCCCCGCGAAGAAGCAGCAGGGCCAGAAGCCGGTCGACGAGGCCGAGCTCGAAGCCGCCGAAGGCTCCGGCGCCGCCGCCGAGGACGACGGCAGCTCGGCCGCCGGGTACTACCCGTACAAGCCCTACTGCGGCCAGTGCGAGAAGGACCTCACCACCGTCACCTCGTACGACGACGAGACCACCGAGCTGGCCTACACCTGCTCCGCCTGCGGCTTCTCCGAGACCGTCCGGCTGAGCGAGTTCAACCGCGGCAAGCTGGTCTGGAAGGTCGACTGGCCCATGCGCTGGGCCTACGAAGGCGTCATCTTCGAGCCGAGCGGGGTCGACCACTCCTCCCCGGGGTCCTCCTTCCAGGTGGGCGGCCAGATCGTGGGCATCTTCGGCGGCAAGCAGCCGATCGGGCCCATGTACGCCTTCGTCGGCATCTCCGGCATGGCCAAGATGTCCAGCAGCAAGGGCGGGGTGCCCACCCCCGCCGACGCACTCCAGATCATGGAGCCGCAGCTGCTGCGCTGGCTGTACGCCCGCCGCCGTCCCAACCAGTCGTTCAAGATCGCCTTCGACCAGGAGATCCAGCGGCTGTACGACGAGTGGGACAAGCTCGCGGGCAAGGTCGCCGACGGCTCGGTCCTCCCGGCCGACGCCGCCGCGTACGCGCGCGCGGTCGGCACCGCCGCCGGCGAGCTGCCCAGGACCCCCCGCCCGATGCCGTACCGCACCCTCGCCTCCGTCGCCGACATCACCGCCGGCGCCGAGGACCAGACCCTGCGGATCCTGAGCGAGCTCGACCCCGAGAACCCGCTCGCCTCCCTGGACGAGGCCCGGCCCCGGCTCGACAAGGCCGAGACCTGGATCAACACCCAGGTGCCGGCCGAGGAGCGCACCGTCGTGCGCGACGAGCCCGACGTCGACCTGCTCAAGTCGCTCGACGACCAGGGCCGCGAGTCGCTGCGGCTGCTCCAGGACGGGCTCGAGCAGAACTGGTCCCTGGACGGCCTCACCCACCTCGTCTACGGCGTCCCCAAGGTCCAGGCCGGCTTCCCCGCCGACGCCACCGCCAAGGAGCTCCCGTCGGAGATCAAGGTCGCCCAGCGCACGTTCTTCGCGCTGCTGTACCACCTGCTGGTCGGGCGTGACACCGGTCCGCGCCTGCCCACGCTGCTGCTCGCCGTCGGACAGGACCGGGTGCGCAAGCTGCTCGGCGCGTAGGGCCTTCGGCCGTACGAGGAAGGGGGCGCCCGGTGATCACCGGGCGCCCCCTTCCTGTGCACGCTGACGTGCTTGAGCACGCTGACGTGCCTACGCGATGTGGTCTTCCTGGAGTTCCGCCGTGTGGCGGTTGGTGAAGCGGTTGACCATGCGGTCGGCCTCGCGCTGCGGGAGCGTGGTGCCGTACGTCGCCTCCACGTCGCCCCTGAACTGGCCCGAGGTCGGATAGCTGCCGTCTATCGACTTCTTGAAGACCAGGTAGTAGTCCTCCTCGGTCGGCTCCGAGCCGCCGCCCGCACCCAGCTCACGGGTACGGCCCGGGCCGGACGGGATCGGGAAGGTACCGGTGTCCTCCGGAGAGGGCTCCGGGGCGGGGCCAGGCTGCTCCTCGTACCGCTGCTGCGGGAACGTCTGCTGCTCGAACCGCCGCTGTTCTTCGAACTGCTGCCGAGCCCGGAACTGCTGCTGCTCCTCGAACTGCTCGGCCTGCTGCTGCTCCTCGTACCACTGCCGGTACGCGACATCCGGGTCGTACGTCGGGTCGTAGCCGCCCTGATACGCGACGGACTGGGGGTCCCGCGCCTGAAGCCACTGACTCTGCGGCTCGGCGTAGTCCTCCGGCTGCTCGAAGGGCCCGTTCGCCTCGGCGGCGGGAAGCTGTTCCCGGACGGGCGCCGCGTTGCTCCGTACGACGGGTGCCGTCGGTTCCGGCTCGCGCGCCACCGCCAACTGCGGCGCCGGGGGCAGGAGGGCCGGCTCGATGCCCGCCGCCGCCAGGCCGGAGGGGGCGGTCTCGGCGAGCGGCACGCCGTAGCGGGCCAGGCGCAGCGGCATCAACGACTCCACCGGGGCCTTGCGGCGCCAGGCACGGCCGAAGCGGGAGTGCAGGCGGGCCTGGTAGACGAGGCGGTCCTGCTCCAGCTTGATGACCTGCTCGTAGGAGCGCAGCTCCCACAGCTTCATACGGCGCCACAGGAGGAAGGTGGGGAGCGGGGAAAGCAGCCAGCGGGTGAGGCGGACGCCCTCCATGTGCTTGTCGGCGGTGATGTCCGCGATCCGGCCGATCGCGTGCCGGGCCGCCTCGACGGAGACCACGAACAGGACCGGGATGACCGCGTGCATGCCGACGCCCAGTGGGTCCGGCCAGGCCGCCGCGCCGTTGAAGGCGATCGTCGCGACCGTCAGCAGCCACGCCGTCTGGCGCAGCAGTGGGAAGGGGATGCGGATCCAGGTCAGCAGGAGGTCCAGGGCGAGCAGGACGCAGATACCCGCGTCGATGCCTATCGGGAAGACGTACGCGAAGTTCCCGAAGCCCTTCTTGAGGGCCAGCTCGCGCACGGCCGCGTAGGAACCCGCGAAGCCGATTCCCGCGATGACGAGCGCACCGGCGACGACCACACCGATGAGAATCCGGTGCATTCGTGTGAGCTGGATTGGCGCGGACACCCGTACTCCCCTCTCCTTGCGTGTTGTTGCGCGCAACAGGGTGGCACATGTGTACGGCGCACGGGCGGCCGGTATGGCAGGAGCCCGGCCCGCGAGGTGACCGGACTCCGTCAAATGCCCTGCTGGGCAGGCGAGTTGCGCGCCGACGCCCGTGAAATGTCAGTACTTCTCGAATGTCAGTTCTTCTTGGTGGCCGACGCCGAAGGCTTGGAGCTGGCCGACGCCGACGGGGAAGCCGACTTCGAGGGGCTCGCGGACTTGGAGGGGGAGGCCGACTGCGACGGGGCGGTGGTCGCCCGGCTGCCGTCCTGGTTCGCGGAGGCCACCGAGGCCACCGCCTCCTTGGCGGCCTTCTCCGCGGCCTTCATCAGGTCGTCCGCGCTGGGGGCCTTGTCGCCGGCGAGACCGGCGCCGTTGTAGTCGAGCGTGATGACGACGTTCTCGACGCGCGTCACGACCGTCTGCTGCTTGAAGGAGCCTTCCTTCTTCTTCAGGCCGTAGCGCACCGCCGTCGACGCGTCGCCGATCCCGGAGGCCGGCTCCGACCGGGCGCCCGTCGCGCCGGTCACCGTCTGCGCGTCCTTGACCTGCTTGTCGTAGTAGGTCTGCGCGAGCTGGTTGCCCTCACCGCGGGTTGCGTCCGAGTCGAAACGCAGCAGGGAGACGTTCAGCCAGCGGAACTGGGACCCCTTGACGCCCTTGTTGTCGAGGCTGTTCCAGGAGCAGCTGCTGCGGTTCTTCGCGTCGTCCGACTTGCCCGACTTGGCGGAGTTCAGGCCCTTCGGTACGAGTTCGCCCAGCGTCTTCTTCGAGAACACCGAGCAGGGGGCCGGCAGCGTCGCGTACGCGGCCGGCTTGACGGCGTTCGCGGAGGTGCTCGGGGACGCGGACGAGGTCGCGGCCGTGCCCTTCTGGGCGGCGTTGTCGGTGCTCGAACCCGATCCCGAGCCGGAGCCGGAGTCCGAGGAACAGCCGGCGGCGGCGAGCGCCACCGGGACGGCGGCTGCGCTGACAAGGATGCGGGTGAGTCGCGGGGCTCGGCCTACTCGCTGTGCTGGTCGGTGCATGGTTCCTTCACTCGTGGCGCTCGTGGTGCGACCGCACATGGGTGGTGCGGCCGGTCGGGTCCGAGGGGCCACGGTACGCGGTGAGGCAGCCATGCGTTTCCTGTTCGAGGGGTTCGCGTGGGGTGCCCCCGCGCCCCGGCGGACCCGCTAGCCGTTGAACCGGTCGACGAGCTTGTGTGCCAGATTCCGGGCCTTGTCCTGCATTTCTTTGCTGTCCGGGGTGCCGGTGGAGGCGGCCGGCTGCTCGGCGTACTCGATCCTCACGATCACGTTGGACGTGCGGAACACCACAGTCACGGTGCGCTGCTGCGCCGTCGATGAGCCGGAGTTGAGTTTGTCGTTGAGGAACGCCTCGTCGCCCAGACCGCTGAGCTTGCGGGGCTGGAGGTCGGCGGGGGTCTCGCTCGGGCCGGCCGAGGTCGAGGCGGAGGCGGAGGAGGTCGAGGACGCGGACGCCGACGAGGAGGCGGACGTGGAGGGGGTCGCCGAGGGGGTGGCGGTGGCGGAACCGCTGCCGGACGGCGTGGCCGAAGCGGAGGCCTCGGGGAGGTCCGCCGCGGTCTCCTCGGTCGCGTAGATGTCCTGGGCGCGGGAGTCGTCGCTCACCGCGTTGTCGTACGAGACCACGCGCTCGAAGTCGACGCTGAGATGGTCGGTGGCGTCCGTGGACTCCACCTTCCAGCCGCAGCCGACGCGGCGGTCGGTGTCGTAGGTGAGGGTGGCCTGGCCCTCGTACGCCGTGTCGCGCCGGTCCTGGTCGGTGATCTCCCTGATGCCGGGCAGCAGGGAGTCGAGGCTGTCGTGGCTCACCGCGGCGCAGGCCTCCGGGAGCGTGCGGTACTTGCCCGGCTGGGCGGCCGGGGTGTTCACGCTGATGTCGCCCGGCTTGGGGTCGGCCGCCGTGCCCTTGCTTCCCGAACCTCCGGTGCAGCCGGCCAGCAGGGCCGCGAGGAGCGCGGCGATACCGGGAACGTACGCCTTCCGCTGCACGGTCGGGCTCCTCTCGACGGCTCCCGGGGCATGTGGCCGGGATGCTCTGTGGTGCTGTCCTGTGGTTATTCGGTTGCCGCGCGGGGGCGGCCCCTGCAGACAATGTGTATCGCACGCACAGCCGTGGACGCCGGTCCGTTGTCCTATACGTCGACCTTGGCGCGGGTTTTGCGTTCTATGACTTTTGTCGTTTTTCGGGGGAATGAGGATGTTATGTCGTACGTAGAGATACCGGGCGCCAAGGTGCCCATCCGTATGTGGACGGACCCGGCGTCGGTCGAGGACGTGGCCCTGCGCCAGCTCCAGAACGTGGCCACGCTTCCGTGGATCAAGGGCCTCGCCGTCATGCCGGACGTCCACTACGGCAAGGGCGCGACGGTCGGCTCGGTCATCGCCATGCGTGACGCGGTGTGTCCGGCGGCGGTGGGGGTCGACATCGGCTGCGGGATGTCTGCCGTCAAGACGTCGCTCACCGTCAATGACCTGCCGGGGGATCTTTCGCGGCTTCGGTCGAAGATCGAGGAGGCGATTCCGGTGGGGCGGGGGATGCATGACTCCCCGGTCGATCCGGGCGGCTTCCATGGGCTGGCGACGAGTGGGTGGGACGACTTCTGGGGGCGGTTCGATGGCATCGCCGAAGCGGTCAAATTCCGTCAGGAACGTGCCACTAAGCAGATAGGAACGCTCGGATCGGGCAATCACTTCATCGAAATCTGCACAGATACGACCGGTTCCGTCTGGCTGATGCTGCACTCCGGTTCGCGCAACATCGGCAAGGAGCTGGCCGAGTACCACATCGGCGTCGCCCAGAAGCTCCCGCACAACCAGGGGCTGGTCGACCGTGACCTCGCGGTCTTCGTCGCGGACACCCCGCAGATGGCGGCGTACCAGAACGACCTCTACTGGGCGCAGGAGTACGCGAAGTACAACCGAACGCTCATGGTGGCGCTTCTCAAGGACGTGGTCCGTAAGGAGTTCAGGAAGGCGAGAGTGACCTTCGAGCCGGAGGTCAGTTGCCATCACAACTACGTGAGCCGTGAGCGCTACGAGGGCGTGGACCTGCTTGTCACGCGCAAGGGGGCCATCAGTGCCCGAGCCGGAGAGTTCGGCATCATTCCGGGCTCGATGGGCACGGGTTCGTACATCGTGAAGGGCCTCGGCAACGAGAAGGCCTTCAACTCGGCGTCGCACGGCGCGGGCCGGCGGATGAGCCGCAACGCGGCGAAGCGTCGCTTCTCGACGCGCGACCTGGAGGAGCAGACGCAGGGCGTCGAGTGCCGCAAGGACTCCGGCGTCGTGGACGAGATCCCGGGTGCGTACAAGCCGATCGAGCAGGTCATCGAGCAGCAGAGCGACCTCGTGGAGGTCGTGGCGAAGCTGAAGCAGGTCGTCTGTGTGAAGGGCTAGTCCAGCCTGAATTGATGCGCGTCAGGCTCGCGTTCAGCCACAGGGAAGCCCGCCTTCCTTCTTGGTCAGGCCCTCGGTCGGGATGGCAGTCCCGGCCGAGGGCCGTCGTGCTCGATGTTGTGGCGCGAGCCCGGGGCGGGAGTTCTGGTGGCGTATGGGTGATCTATGCGGTTCGCCCTTGTGAGTCAGCGGAGGCGCTTCTCCAGGAGGGTCACCGCGTATGGGGTGCCCAGGCCGCCGTCCTTGGCGGTCTGTTCGCCCACGACCGTGTAGCCGGCTGCCTGGTAGTACTCGCGCAGGCGGGGGTTGGTGGAGAGGCAGTCCAGGCGGGACAGCGGGCGGCCCGCGGCTGCGATGCGGCGTTCCGCCTCCGCCAGCATGTGGCGGCCCGCTCCGGGCGGGGCCACGCGGCGGTCGGTCATCAGGCGGTGGATGTAGGCGGCGGTGGGGGGTTGGGGACCCCAGGCGGCCGGGTCGTCCCACCAGAGTTCCCAGGCGCCCGCCACCTGGTCGCCCTGGAGGGCCAGCCAGACTTCGCCCTCCGTCAGGCGGGTGCGGAAGTGGGGCTCGGTGAGTTGGCCCGGCTTCCACTGGTCGATGCCTTGGGAGAGCTGCCAGTGGGCCGCTTCGTCCCGGAGGCGGACCAGGGTGGGGATGTCCGTCTCGGTCGCCCGTCGGAAGGTGAGGGGGGAGGGGGGTTCGAGGAGGTGTGTGCGGAGGGCCGAGGCGAAGGTGGGAGGCAGACCCAGGGTCTCGGTGACGTAGGACTCGACCGACCCGTAGCGGGACTTCAGGCCCGACAGAAATCTGGTCATGATCTCGGCGGGGGCCGTGCCGTAGGCCGGCCACAGGAGTTCGCGGTCGGGGTTGTCGGTGCGCCAGTCCGCGACCAGCAGAGGCGTGGCACGTTCCGTGAGGGTGAAGTCGTCGGTGATCGTCTGCTCGGGGACGCCCAGGAGAGACAGGACCAGCGCCGCCACCAGGCCCGTGCGGTCCTTGCCCGAGGCGCAGTGGAAGACCAGGGGGGTGTCCGATTCGGCCGCTGCCCCGATCAGTTGCAGTGTCTCGCGGATCTCCTTCGTGCCGTCCTCGGCGACCTCCGCGTAGCGGGCCGCCAGGTAGGGGCCGGGGGCGACGGACGGGGGCAGCGCCGCCTGGTCGTACGGGCGGTGCTCGATGCTCTGGTTGTGGTAGGTGAGGGAGGGGTGCTCGGGGACGCGGCCCTTCGCGTCGATCTCCCAGGGGTAGCGGAGGTCCACGACCGTGCGGATGCCGAGGGAGAGGAAGAGATCCCAGTCCCGCGTCCCGGGGGTCAGTTTGCCGAGCGAGTCCGCGCGGTACAGGCGGGACCGGCGGACCGTACGGCCGTCCGCGGTGGTGTATCCGCCCAGGTCGCGGAAGTTGTGCAGACGGGCGAAGAGTATGTGTCTGTTCACGTCGCGGCAGCGTACGGCGGACGTACGGCTGCCGCGATCACTTCGCGTGGGATATCGCGTAGATCATGACGAAGGCCACGATGTGGATGCCGAAGAGGAAGTACGCGAGGTACCACCAGACGTAGCGCTGGTTCTTCTTCTCCGCGGCGAGGTGGCGGCGCTCCGCGGAGGGCGCGTTCGACGTCTCGTCCGGCGCCTCGATCGGTGTCCCGTCCGGCATCACAGTTCCCGGTGGACCTTGGTGTTCGACGCCTGGGCGCGGGGGCGGACGACGAGGAGGTCGATGTTGACGTGGCTGGGGCGGGTGACGGCCCAGGTGATGGTGTCGGCGACGTCGTCGGCGGTCAGTGGCTCGGCCACGCCCGCGTAGACCTTGGCCGCCTTCTCCGCGTCGCCGCCGAAGCGGGTCAGCGCGAACTCGTCCGTCTTGACCATGCCGGGCGCGATCTCGATGACCCGGACCGGCGTTCCGACGATCTCCAGGCGGAGGGTCTCGGCGAGGACGTGTTCGGCGTGCTTGGCGGCGACATAGCCCGCGCCGCCCTCGTACGTGCCGTGCCCCGCCGTCGACGACAGCACGACGACCGTGCCGTCGCCGCTCGCGGTGAGCGCCGGGAGCAGGGCCTGGGTGATGTTCAGCGTGCCGATGACGTTCGTCTCGTACATCTGGCGCCACTCGGCCGGGTCGCCGGTCGCGACCGGGTCGGCGCCCAGCGCGCCGCCCGCGTTGTTGACCAGGACACCGATCGTCTTGAAGGCGCCGGCGAACTCGTCGACCGCCGCGCGGTCCGTGACGTCCAGCGCGTACGCGGTCGCCTGGTGGCCCGTCGCGTTGATCTCCTCGGCCAGCGCCTCGATGCGGTCCTTGCGGCGGGCGGTCAGCACGACGCGGTAGCCGGCCGCGGCCAGCTGCCGGGCAGTCGCCGCGCCGATGCCGCTGCTCGCGCCGGTGACGACGGCGATACGGGAGGAGGCGGAGGGCACGGCGGACGTCATGGGTTGCTCCTAGGACGTGGCTGACTGGCGTACGTGGTGTGGTCGGTCCTCGTCAGGATAGGCAGGCGGTCGGCGTCCGCGGGGTCGTGGGCTCAGTTGCCGCCGCGCGGCGCGTACATGATCACGGCCATTCCGGCGAGGCAGATGAGGGCGCCGGTCACGTCCCAGCGGTCGGGGCGGTAGCCGTCCGCGACCATGCCCCAGGCGAGGGAGCCGGCCACGAACACTCCGCCGTACGCGGCGAGGATGCGGCCGAACTCGGCGTCCGGCTGGAGTGTCGCGACGAAGCCGTAGACGCCGAGCGCCATGACGCCCGCGCCGATCCAGAGCCAGCCGCGGTGCTCGCGCACGCCTTGCCAGACCAGCCAGGCGCCGCCGATCTCGAAGAGCGCGGCGACGACGAAGAGGGCGGCGGAGCGGACGATCAGCATGCCGTCACTCTCGCACGGGCCGCATTCGCCGCTTCCGTCACCTGATGGACGGCGCCTGTCGGCGGTCCGGGGTGGCATACATCGGGTGATCACGTGAGCGTGAGTGCGTGTGGGCCCCGAGCGAAGGAAGCGACGTCATGCGGATGATGGAGATGCGGATGCGATTGCGGATGCGATTGCGGAGGCGGTCGGGGACGCGGTGGGGGACGGGGATCGGTGCGTGGGTGCGGGGCATGGGTGTGGCGGGTGTGGGGGCGGCCCTGACGCTGGGCGGGGCGTCGTCCGTCGGCGCCCTCACTCCCGAGGCCGATCTCGCCTATCACGGCTCGGTGGCCATGGCGGCCGGGCTCGTCGACCTGCGCTTGACCCCGCGGAACCACGGTCCGAGCGCCGTCGAGGACGCGACGGTCCGGCTGCGCTGGTCGGCCCCGCTCGCGGATGTGCAGCGGCTGCCGGGCGACTGCGTGCGTTCGGGCGAACGGGCGGTGGTGTGCCGTACGGGGCCGTTGGAGGCGGACGGGCTGGGGGACCAAATGCGGCTGGACGTACGGCTGCGGGGGGAGCCGTCGGAGGTGACGCTGGAGATCGACACGGTGTGGGGCGGCGGTGCGGTCGACCGCAATCACGGCAACGACCGGCAGCGGGTGCTGGTGCTGGACACCGGGGACTCGTACGTGTTCTAGGACCCGGAGCAGGCAGTAAGGGCGGACGAGCAGTAAGGGCGGACGAAGGGGCGTGCCATGTCAGGAAACGCGCGTGCGCGGCTGCTCGACGAGCTGTCCACCGTCTCGCGCCGCTACATGGCCTCGTACGCGCTCTTCAACCAGGCCCTCGCCGACCGTCTGAAGCTGCATCCCACGGACATGCAGTGCGTGAACCTGCTCGGCCTGGAGGGCGGGCCGGTGACGACCGGCCGGATCGCGGAGCTGACCGGTCTGACGACCGGTTCGGCGACGCGGCTGGTGGACCGGCTGGAGAAGGCGGGCTATGTCGTACGGCAGCGGGACGCCGTCGATCGGCGACGGGTGCTGGTGGCGACCGTGCCGGAGAAGGTCGCCGAGTTCGGGCGGGTGTGGGACCGGCTGGGCGGCGGCTGGTACGCGCTCTTCGACGAGCTGGCGGACGACGAACTGGCCCTGATCATCGGGCACATGCGCCGCACGGTGGACCTGAGCGCGGAGCAGATCGCCCGCCTGCGGGACGGGGACCTTCAGGAGGCCGACGAGGACCGTCCGGAGCCCGCGGAGCCTCGGGAGCCTTCGGACGAGGCGTCGCCGTCGTCGTCGTAACGCTCCCGCGCCTCGTTGACCTCCTCGATGTGCAGTTCCGCCCAGTCCTTCACGGCGGAGAGGAGTCCGGCGAGGCTGGTGCCGAGAGGGGTCAGTTCGTAGTCGACGCGGACGGGCACGGACGGCGTCACCGTGCGGACCAGGATGCCGTCGCGCTCCAGTGATCGCAGCGTCTGCGTCAGCATCTTGGGGCTGATCCCCGCGAGCTTGCGGCCCAGGTCGCTGTAGCGCATCGAGGCCGCGTCCGTCTGGGCGAGCGCGCTGACGACCAGGCTGACCCACTTGTCGCTGATGCGGTCGAGGAGCTGGTTGGTGGGGCAGCTGCGGATGAACGCGTCGTACTCGATCCGCGCCTGCGCGCGCCGCTGCGCCGCGGTCGTGGTCGCCATGACTCACCTCCGGGTGAGGTACGCACCTTCAGGTGCCTACTTACCAAAAGAGAGTAACTCTTCCTAGGGTTGTTGCAACGGGAGAGAAACCCGGATGAATCAGGTGAATCTACTCGCCGAGCGCGGGAAACAGGGAGAGCTGACATGCGGGCAGTGGTCGTGACGGAGTTCGGTGGGCCGGAAGCGGTGGAGATCGCGGAGGTCGAGGTGCCGGAGCCGGGTGCCCGGCAGATACGGATCAAGGTGGCCGCCGCCGCGCTCAATCCGGTCGACGCCGGGGTGCGCGCGGGCGGCTTCGGGGGCGCGGGGCGGCGGCTCGGACTGGGCTGGGACGTGGCCGGGACGGTGGACGCGGTGGGCGCGGACGCGGGGTGGAGGGTCGGCGACGAGGTGGTGGCGCTGTCGTACGGGGCGGTCAAGTCCCTCGGCACGCACGCCGATCACGTGGTCGTGGAGGCGGACGCGGTGGCCGGGGCGCCGAGTTCGGTGGACCCCGTCCACGCGGCCACCCTGCCCCTCAACGCCCTCACCGCGGACCAGGCCCTGGACCTGCTGGCCCTGGAGCCCGGGCAGAGCCTGGCGGTGACGGGTGCGGCGGGGGCGGTCGGCGGGTACGCCGTCCAGCTCGCCGCCCACCGGGGTCTCGTGGTGACGGGGGTGGCCCGCGAGGGCGACGAGGAGCTCGTACGGTCCCTGGGGGCGGCCCACTTCGCGCCGGGTGGCGTGGAGGGCGTGGACGGGGTGCTGGACGCGGCGATTCTCGGCGCGGCGGCGTTGGAGTGGGTGCGGGACGGCGGGGTGTTCGTGGGCGTCATCCCGGGGACGCATCCGGCGTCCGTACGGGGGGTGCGGACGGACTCGGTGGAGGTGAGCGCCGACGGGGCGCGCCTCGCGGAGCTGGTGGCCCTCGTCGACGAGGGGGTCCTCACGACCCGGGTCGCCGACACCTACGGGCTGGAGGAGGCGGGGAAGGCGCACGCGCGGCTGGCCGAGGGCGGGCTGCGGGGGCGGCTGGTCCTGATCCCCTGAGTCCGTGGGGTGCCCGAATGAGTCCGCGGGGTGCCCGAAGGGGCCATGGGGTGATCTCGGAGCCCTGGGTGCTGCCGCCCGTCACCCGTTCGGCTCAACGTCGGCGGTGGTGAATGCCGCGTGCAGGAACTCGGTCACCCGCCTGAGCGCGGCCTCGCCTTCGTCGAGCATCGCGGCGAAAGCCTGGAACAGGTGCGGGACGCCCGGGGTGACCTCGAGTGTGACCGGGACGTCGTCCGCGGCCGCGCGCGCCGCGAGCCTGACCGCGTCGTCGAGCAGCAGCTCGTTCGACCCGACCTGGATCAGCAGCGGCGGCAGGCCACGCAGGTTCGCGAACACCGGGCTGATCAGTGGATCCGCGGGGTCCGCGGCGCCTGTGTAGTCCTTGGCCCGGACCGCGATGGCATCGGGGGTGAACGACGGGTCGACGGCGATCCTGGTCGTCATGCTCGCGCCGCTCAGCGTCAGGTCCGCGTACGGCGAGAAGAGCACGCCGGCGGCCGGCATCGGCAGGTTCTGCTCACACGCACGCACCAGCAGGGCCCCGGCGAGGCCGGCACCGGCCGACTCACCGACCACGGCGATCCGCGCCGGGTCGCCGCTTCGGGTCTCGCCGAGCAGGGCACGGTAGGCGGTCAGGGCGTCGTCCGGCGCGGCCGGGAACGGGTGCTCGGGCGCGAGCCGGTAGTCGACCAGGATCACCCTCGTCCGGGTCCGGCGGGCGACGTTCGAGGCCAGACCCGCCGAGGTGCGTGCCGAACCGAACACGTAGAAGCCGCCGTGGAACCACAGCAGCGTGCCTTCCGGGGTGACGCCGTCGATGCCGACCTCCAGCACCGGGACCTCGCCCAGTCCGCCGGGGGTGAGCACCACGTCCTCGGGAAGCGGCCGGGAGGTGAGCATCCGGGTGAAGATCTCGCGTTGCTGCACAGGGTCGCCGCCGATGTCGAGCGGGCCGTTGCGGAAGAGGGTGTCGAGCGCTTCGCGCTGCTCTTTACTCATGCCCTCAGCCTTCTCCATCCAGGGACTATGCGGCAATGCCATATGTTGCATACGGTGTATGCGTGCCACGTATAGATTCGGTGGACCTGAACCTGCTGGCGCCGCTGCACGCGCTGCTCGAGGAGCGGCACGTGTCCCGCGCGGCGGACCGGCTGCACATGAGCCAGCCCTCGATGAGCCGGGCTCTCCAGCGGCTGCGTGCCACCCTCGGCGACGAACTGCTCGTGCGCGGGCCCGGCGGATACCGGCTCACCCCTAGGGCCGAGCGGATCCAGGCCGAACTGGAGCACGCGCTGCCCAGGCTCGAACACGTCTTCTCCGGCGAGGCGTTCGACCCCGCGACGGCGGCACGTTCGTTCCGCCTGGCCGGAACCGACTACACGGTCTCCGTACTCAGCGGGGCGCTGCTTGCCCGAGTGTTCGAGCAGTCGCCGGGCTCGACCGTGCTCTTCTCGCGCTGGCACCATGCCGTCTTCAGCGATGCCGAGCACGGCATGGTGGACCTGCTCGTCCACGGCGGTGCGGCTCCGCCGCCGCTGCGCTCGCAGGTGCTGTTCGAGGAGGACTACGCCTGCCTGGTCTCCAGCCACCACCCGCTCGCGCAACGCCCTGTCGTGTCGCTGCGGGACTATCTGGAGTGCGCGCACATCGTGGTGGACGTCGCGGACGGACGACAGGGGCACGTCGACCGGTGTCTCGAACTGCTGGGCAGCCCGAGGCGAGCGAGTGTGACCGTGCCCTATCACGCGGCGGCAGCCGCCGCGGTGCCGGGAACGTCGCTGATGGCGACTCTGCCGAGGCGCTTCGCGATCCGGCACGCGTCCCCAGGGACCACCACCGTCATCCCGGCGCCGAGCGAGATCGGCCCGATCAGCTGTGCGATGTCCTGGCATCCCCGCCTGGACGACGACGCCGCGCAGCGCTGGCTCCGCGACACGATCACCACCACCACGCGTGTGATGTCCGGGTGATGCCCCGGGGGCTGCGCCCCGGCCCGTCCGCGAGCGGAGTCGGGTCAGTGGGTGGTGGCCGCGTAGGTGGTGGGGGGTACTCCTACCGTCGCTGTGAAGTCGCGGACGAGGTGGGCCTGGTCGGCGTAGCCGAGGTCGGCGGCGAGCGCGGCCCAGTCGACCGGGCCGGAGGCCTCCGCGCGGGACAGGGCCTCGTGGATCCGGTAGCGCAGGATGATCCACTTCGGGCCGACGCCGACGTACGCGGCGAAGAGCCGTTGCAGGGCCCGTACGGTCATCCCCTCGGCGCGTGCGAAGTCGCCGACGTGCCGGATGGCGCGGTCGCCCCGGATGCGGTCCACCAGGGCCATGGCGAGATCGGCCTGGGGATCCGGGCGCGGACCGAGGCCCAGGAGGAACGCGTCGAGCGCGGCCACGCGTGCGTCCTCGTCGGCGGGGTCGAGGACGGAGGGGACCGTGGCGGCGTCCACCGTGGGAAACACCGTGTGGAGCGGGATCCGCTCGCCCGTGAGTGACGTCAGGGCCCGTCCCGGCGCGAAGGGGCGGAAGCCCCCCGGGCGGAACTGGATCCCGCACACCCGTCCCCGGCCCTCCAGTTTCTGTGTGAACAGGTCGAGACCGATGCCGGCCACCTCGCCGAAGTCGACGGGGCTGCGACCCGCGTACCTCTGGAAGACGACGTTCACGGACGGGTGCGGGACCACGTGGGAGGCGTACGGCTCGGGCAGGTCCCAGTCGATCAGCCAGTAGTGCTCCAGGTAAGGGCGGAGCGGCTCGGCAGGTTCGCGGCGGCGGAAGCGGACGCGCGCGAAGAGCTCCGCGGCGTCGACGATGCCTCGGGTGTCACGGCGTGGGGCGGCCATGACGGGATCGTAGGGCGGGGCACTGACAGTCGGGGGCAGAGCCAGAGCCAGAGCCAGAGCCAGAGGCAAGGGCAGGGGCAGAGACAGAGGGAGAGACAGAGGGAGAGACAGAGGGAGAGACAGAGGCAGGGGGCAGGGGGGCAGGGGCGAGGAGTCGGGGGTGGGGGGTGCGCGGAATAGCGGCGGGGGGGGGTCGTTTGGGGGTATAGTTGAATCGTAAACAACTTGGAGGGTGAGCGACCATGCAGTTCGGAATCTTCAGCGTCGGCGATGTCACGGCGGACCCGACGACCGGCCGTACGCCGACCGAGGCCGAGCGGATCAAGGCCATGGTCGCCATCGCGCAGAAGGCGGAGGAGGTGGGCCTCGACGTGTTCGCGACGGGTGAGCACCACAACCCGCCGTTCGTGCCGTCGTCTCCGACCACGATGCTCGGCTATGTCGCGGCGCGGACCGAGCGGCTGATCCTCTCGACGTCGACCACGCTGATCACCACCAACGACCCGGTGAAGATCGCGGAGGACTTCGCGATGCTGCAGCACCTGGCCGACGGTCGGGTGGACCTGATGATGGGGCGCGGGAACACCGGGCCGGTGTATCCCTGGTTCGGGCAGGACATCCGCCAGGGCATCAACCTGGCCGTGGAGAACTACGCGCTGCTGCGCCGGCTGTGGCGCGAGGACGTGGTGACGTGGGAGGGCAAGTTCCGCACGCCGCTGCAGTCGTTCACCTCGACGCCGCGTCCGCTGGACGGGGTGCCGCCGTTCGTGTGGCACGGCTCGATCCGGTCGCCGGAGATAGCCGAGCAGGCCGCCTACTACGGTGACGGGTTCTTCCACAACAACATCTTCTGGCCGGCCGACCACACCCAGCGGATGGTCGAGCTGTACCGCGAGCGCTACGCGCACTACGGGCACGGCACGCCCGAGCAGGCGATCGTCGGTCTCGGCGGGCAGGTGTTCATGCGGAAGAACTCCCAGGACGCCGTGCGCGAGTTCCGGCCGTACTTCGACAACGCGCCGGTCTACGGGCACGGACCCTCCCTGGAGGAGTTCACCGACCAGACCCCGCTGACCGTCGGCTCCCCGCAGGAGGTCATCGAGAAGACGCTGGCCTTCCGCGAGTACGCCGGTGACTACCAGCGCCAGCTGTTCCTGGTGGACCACGCCGGGCTGCCGCTGAAGACGGTCCTCGAGCAGCTCGACCTGCTCGGCGAGGAGGTCGTCCCGGTGCTGCGCGAGGAGTTCGCCAAGGGGCGCCCGGCGGATGTGCCGGACGCGCCGACCCACCAGTCCCTGCTCAAGGCCCAGGAAGTGAGCGTCGCATGAAGCTCGTCGTCGTCTCGGCGGGGCTGAGCGTGCCCTCGTCGACCCGGCTGCTGGCCGACCGGCTGGCCGCCGCCACCGGCCGGTACACGTCCGTCGACGTCCAGGTCGTCGAACTGCGCGACCTGGCCGTGGAGATCGCCCACAACTTCACCAGCGGCTTTCCCGGACGGGCCCTGTCCGCGGCCCTGGAGGCGGTCACGGAGGCGGACGGGCTGATCGTGGTCACACCGGTGTTCTCCGCCTCCTACAGCGGCCTGTTCAAGTCCTTCTTCGACGTACTGGACCAGGACGCGCTCACCGGCAAGCCGGTCCTGATCGCCGCGACCGGCGGCTCGGCCCGCCACTCCCTCGTCCTCGAACACGCCCTGCGCCCCCTCTTCGCCTACCTGCGCGCCGTGGTCGTACCGACCGCGGTCTACGCGGCCTCGGAGGACTGGGGTGCGGAAGGCCTGGCCGATCGGATCGACCGCGCGGCGGGCGAACTGGGCAGGCTCATGGAAGGCCTGGGCTCCGGGGCCGGGGCTGTGCGAAGGGCCGAGGTGGCGGACACGGCGGGTGCGGCGGACAAGGCGGACGCGTCGGTGGTCGTGGACACCGACACCGCCGCCGCCATCGCGCCGCGCTCGCTCGACGGGGCTCTCGCCTCGGCCGACCGGTTCACCGTCATCCCCTTCGAGCAGCAGCTCGCCGCGCTGCGGCCGTAGGGGGAGAAGGTCGTGAAGGCCGGAAGAGGGGGTGGGCCGCCACCGTCCTGTGCTTCCGGCCCACCCCCTCCGCACCGGCCGGACCCCTACCGGGGGATTCGCGGGTCCGCCCGTCCTGACATACGGGACAGACTGACCGGGCGAGGTAAGGGGCTCGCGGGCGGAGGGGTGAGAGGCGGGTAAGAAGCCCACCCTCACCACCACCCACCAGGTGGTACCTGGCCAGCGGCTTGGCAGACTGGTGGGGTGCCCCAGAATGTGCTGCTCGCCGAGGACGACCGTGCCATCCGCCATGCCCTGGAAAGGGCACTGACACTGGAGGGGTACGCGGTGACGGCCGTTGCCGACGGCGTAGAGGCGCTGGCCCAGGCTCACCGCACTCCACCGGACGTTCTCGTCCTGGACGTGATGATGCCCGGTATCGACGGGCTGCAGGTGTGCCGCGTGCTGCGCGCCGAGGGGGACCGTACGCCGATCCTGATGCTCACCGCGCTGGTCGAGACGGCCGACCGCATCGCGGGTCTGGACGCCGGGGCCGACGACTACGTGGTCAAGCCGTTCGACGTGGAGGAGGTCTTCGCCCGGCTGCGGGCCCTGCTCCGCCGGACGGGTCCGGTGAACGGAACCCCCGCCGACGCACCGGCGTCGTCACCGTCGGTGTCCGCGTCGAAGGAGGCGGCGGGGCAGATCTCCGCGGCCGGGCTGCGCATGGACATCCAGGCGCGCCGCGCCTGGCGCGGACAGCGCGAGCTGGAACTCACCCGCACCGAGTTCGAGCTGCTCGAACTGCTCGTCCGCAACGCGGGCATCGTCCTCGACCACGCCACGATCTACGACCGCATCTGGGGCTACGACTTCGGTCCCGGCTCCAAGAACCTCGCCGTGTACGTGGGGTATCTGCGGCGCAAGCTCGACGAGCCGGGGGCGCCGGCGCTGATCCACACCGTCCGGGGCGTGGGGTATGTGCTGAGGGAGGACTGAGTGCCCCCCCGATGGCTCACGGGGCTGCGGCCCCGGCGGGTGTCCTCGCTGCGGGCCACCTTCACCCTGTCCTTCGCCGCCGTGGCCGCCGTGGTCACCGTCCTCGTCGGGTTCCTGAGTTACGACGCCGCCGCCCGGCTGGTGCGGGTGGACCAGCAGACCGTCTTCTCCGGTGTCGTGCAGGACCTGCGGGTCCAGGTGCGCGAGACGGCGTTGGACCCGGGTGACTTCTCGTCGTCCGACCCCGATCACGACGGGCCCCTGGACGACATCATCCGGCCCGCCCGTACGGATGTGCAGGTGCTCGGGCGCGGTGGGGTGATAGCCGACCGCGGGAACCCCGCACTGCCCGTGACCGCCGCCGACCGGCGGACAGCCGCGTCCGCCGCCGCGGGCAAGTGGGTGGAGCACGGGGAGGTCGACGTCGCCGGCGACCGCTACCGGGTGGCGACCGTCGCGCTCGGCGGCGGGCGGGGCGCGGTGCAGGTGGCCCAGCAGTTCAGCGACACGGAGGATCTGCTGCGGGAGCTGCAGCAGCGGACCGTGCTGCTGGTGGGGGCGGTGGTGATCGCGTCGGGGCTGTTCGGCTGGTGGCTGGCCCGGCGCATCACCCGGCGGCTGGTGCGGCTGGCCGGGGCCGCGGAGGACGTGGCGCGCACCGGGCGACTCGGCATCCAGGTGCCGGTGGCGGGATACGACGAGGTGGCCCGCCTCGGCCGCTCCTTCGACCGGATGCTCGGCCGGCTCGCCCAGTCCGAGGAGGACCAGCGTCGGCTGGTGCAGGACGCGGGCCATGAACTCCGTACGCCGCTGACCTCGCTGCGTACGAACATCTCCATGCTGCGCCGCATCGACGAGCTGCCGCCCGACGCCCGCGAGGAGCTGGTCGCCGACCTGGCGCAGGAGTCCCGTGAGCTGACCGACCTCGTCAACGAGCTGGTGGCGCTCGCGGCCGGGCGGTCCGACACCGAGCCCGTGCAGCGGATCGACCTGGCCGATCTCGCCGAGGACGTGGCGATCGCCTCGCGGCGCCGCACCGGGCGGGACGTCCTCGTCAGGGTGGGCGGTGACACGACGGTCGACGGCCGTCCCACGGCGCTCCAGCGGGCGATATCCAACCTGGTGGAGAACGCGGCCAAGTTCGACCGCGAGGGCAAGGCGCCGATCGAGATCGCGGTCACCGGTCCGGTGCGCCCCGGCGCCGGGGCGGGCGGCGGTCTTCCGCGCAGCGTCCGGATCGAGGTCCTCGACCGGGGTCCGGGCGTGGTCGAGGGCGATCTCGTCCGGGTCTTCGACCGTTTCTACCGCGCCACCGACGCCCGCAGCCTGCCCGGTTCCGGGCTCGGTCTGTCCATCGTCCGCGAGGTGGCCACCGGCCACGGCGGAGCGCCGTTCGCCTTCCGGCGGGAGGGGGGAGGCGCGGTCATCGGGTTCACGGTGAGCGCGGACTACCCGACGGAAGAGGACTGACGGGCGGACGGCTTTCTGGCCCCGGCCTTTCGGAGCCGCGTCTCCGGCATGATCCGCCGGACGGCCCCTGAGCGGGCCCGGCGAAGTCCGGTGCGCTTCGGCGGAGCGCTCAGCCGACGTGTACGCGCGGTCGGCGGGAGCGGTCGGGTTCGGCCTCGCGCAGGACCTCTCGGGTGACGGGGGCGACCTCGCCCTGGCCGAAGAGGAAGAAGCGCAGGAAGTTGGTGAAGGGGTCGCCCTCGGTCCACTCGAAGTAGATGTGCGGGGTGCAGCCGGTGCGGTCGCGGACGTACAGGAGCAGGGCGGCGAGGGCGTTGGGGATGGAGGAGGACTCCAGGGTCAGGACGCGGTAGCGGCCGTGGAGCACCTCGCCGCGTACGGTCAGGCCCGCCTCGAACTCCGAGGGGTCCAGGACGGTGACCTCGACGAAGACGAAGTCCTCCTGGGCCGGGAGGTCGTTGTCGGCGCGGATCTGCTCGATCTTCTCGCGGTACTCGGCCTTGTCGCGGTTGTCGGGTTCGTTGGCGATGAACCGGATCCGGCGGCTGGCTATGTCGCGTACGAACCGGTCCGCCATGTCGTCCAGGCTCACACTGGTCACCCGCAGTTCGAAGGCGCGGGCCAGCCGGGAGAGCAGCGAGACGAGGATGATGCCGGCGATGAAGCAGGCGCCGATCTTGACGCCGTCGGGGCGCTCGATGACGTTGACGACGGTCGTGTAGAGGAAGACCGCGGAGATGACGGCGAAGGCGATGGTCCACTTGCGCTGGCCGGCCTTGCGCGCGGCGATGGTCACGGCGATCGCGGCGGAGCTGATGAGGACGAGGACACCGGTGGCGTAGGCGCCGCCCTGCGCGTCGACGTCGGCATTGAAGATCCAGGTGACCAGGAACGCCACCAGGGTGAAGACGATCACCATGGGGCGGACGGCGCGTGCCCAGTGCGGGGCCATGCCGTAGCGGGGGAGGTAGCGGGGCATGAGGTTGAGCAGTCCGGCCATGGCGGAGGCGCCCGCGAACCACAGGATGGCGATGGTCGACACGTCGTAGACCGTGCCGAAGGCGCCGCCGAGGTATTCGTGCGCGAGATAGGCGAGGGCGCGGCCGTTGGCCTGGCCGCCGGACTTGAACTCCTGCTCCGGGATGAGGAGCGTGGTGATGAAGCTGGTGAAGATGAGGAAGACGCTCATGATCACGGCGGCGGTGGTCAGCAGCTTCTTGGTGTCCCGGATGCGGCCGGTCGGCTTCTCGTCGGTGTCGGTGGCGTCGCCCTGGACGTGCGGCATGACGGCGACGCCGGTCTCGAAGCCGGAGAGGCCGAGGGCCAGTTTGGGGAAGACCAGGAGGGCGACCCCGACCATCGCGAAGACGTTTCCGTGTTCGGTGGTCAGGGCGCTGGTCCAGTCGGTGATCACATGCTCGGCCGTCGCCACGTGCCACAGGCCCACGATCACGACCACGACGTTGAGGGCGAGATAGATCCCGACCAGGACGACGGCGACGCCGATCGCCTCCAGGAAGCCCTTGAGGAACACCGCGCCGAGCAGGGCCACCAGGATGAGCGTGATCAGCATCTGCTGGTTGTGCAGCGTGCTGGTGAGGTGGGGGTTCTCGACCAGGTGGGTGGAGGCGTCGGCCGCCGACAGGGTGATGGTGATCAGGAAGTCGGTGGCGGCGAAGCCCAGCAGGGTCAGGACGAACAGCTTGCCCTTCCAGAACGACAGCAGCCGCTCCAGCATCGCGATCGAGCCCTCGCCGCGCGGGCTCTCCTCGGCCACCCGCCGGTAGACGGGCAGTGCGCCCGCCAGGGTGACGATGACGAGCACGATGGTCGCGACGGGCGAGAGGAGTCCGGCGGCCAGGGCCGCGATGCCGGGCTGGTAGCCCAGTGTCGAGAAGTAGTCGACGCCGGTCAGGCACATCACCCGCCACCAGCGCTGCCCCTGGTGCACGGGCTCCGGCAGGGCGTGCGGGCCCTGCGGGGTCCTGCCCATGTCGGACAGCCCCTCGAGCATCCACGCACGCAGCCGGCTCGTACCCGTCGTACCTCCGGGACGAGCGTGGTCGGTGGTGGCCATCGGGGTGCTCCTGACGTGCTGCCCGGCGTAGTGCCCATTGTGATCCGATTGTGGGCAATGGGGGAGAAAACGGCAGGGCGGTGGACATTGCGGCGAACGGGGGACGGCGGTGCGGTCGCGGAGGTGGCAGCCCTCGGTCCGGCACCGAGGTCCGGCACTCCGGTCCGGCGCTCGGTCCGCCCCCGACGACGAGAATGCCGTGCTTTTCGCACATGTGGTCGGCCGACGGCGTCAAGGCCGCGTCAAAGTCGTCCGGTGCGACATCAGGGGCCCATCAAGGTCCGGTGTGTGTGAGGTGAAGCGGTCACAGACTGGGCGCGGCACGGGGGACACGGGCGAGCGTCCGTGGCGTGCCGATGGAGGGGTTCGTGGCTGTCACGGGCGGTACCACGCACAGTCCTGCGGCGCGAGCCGGGACCACGCACAGTCCGGCGCGAGCCGGGACCGTCGGAGCGCCACCGCGCGTGGCGAGCGCCCCCTCCGGGGGTGGGCGCCAGCCTCGGCCCAGGCGCGGGGGGCCGCGATCCAGACGCCCCCGACGCGCCGGGCGGTCCCGAAGTCCCGGGCTCCCTCCGCGCTACGCAGCCCGAAGAGCCGCCACCGCCCTGCACCGCCGTTTCTGGGCGACCCTGCCCGCGCGACTGCGGCTGCTGCGCACCGTCACCCTCCTGCTGACCGTCGCCCTCGCCCTGCTGCTCGGGCTGGCCGGACTCGCCGCCACCGGCACCTGGGACACCGTCGCGGGCCGCGACGCACCCCGCACCACCAGCGCCGCCGACCTGAACCTCGCCCTCAACGACATGGACGCGCAGGCCGCCAACCTCCTGCTGGCCGGCGGCGACGGGGGCAAGGGGCGCCTGGCGACGCCGTACGACAAGGCGGTCGGCTTCTACGGGGACGCGCGCCGCGCGATCGGGCACGACCTGCGCGCCCTCGCCGTCGCCGCCCAGGGCGACGCCGCCGACGAGCACACCGTCGAGTCGCTCACCGACGACTTCGCCGAGTACCAGGAGCTGATCGGCCGCACGCTGGAGAACGACGACCGCGCCGGCGGCAGACCGGCCGCGCTCGTCGACTACCGCGAGGCCACCGATCTCCTCCAGGCCCGGCTCCTGCCGAGCGCGAGGAAGCTGGTGGACTCCAACAACAGCGCCTTCGACCGGCAGTACGACCAGGCCCGTTCGGTCCTCGCGGCCGAGCTCGCCGCCGTTCTCGTGCTCGGCGCGCTGCTGCTCGCCGCCCTCGGCGTCCTCCAGTGGTACCTGGCCCGCCGCTTCCGCCGGATCCTCAACCCCGGTGTGCTGGCCGCCGGCGTCTGCGCGCTGCTCGCCGTGCTCCTCGGCGGCCAGGCGCTGTCCGCCTCCGCCGACCGGCTGCACGGCGCCCGCCGCGACGCCTTCGACTCCGTCGTCGCCCTCTCCCGCGCCCGCGCGATCGCCTACGACGCGAACGCCGACGAGAGCCGCTATCTGCTGGACCCCGAGCGCCGCGAACAGTACGCGCAGGCGTTCCTCGCCAAGTCGCAGCAGTTGTACGGGATGAAGGGCGCGAGCCTCGACTCGTACGACTCCGGGCTCGCCACGACTTGGAAGGAGTACCGCGCCGACCACCACACCCTGGACTTCGGCGGCGAGTTCGCGCGTGAACTCGCCAACCTCACCTTCCCCGGCGAACGGGCCGCGGCGGAGCGGACGGTGGACGCGTACGCCGTCTACCAGCGCGACGACCGGAGGATCCGGGCCCTGGTCGCGCAGGGCAAGGAGGGCGAGGCCGTCGCGTTCTGCATGGGCTGGGAGCCGGGCACGTCCAACGCCCACTTCGGGGCCTGGATGACGGCGCTGGACCAGGTGACGGACATCAATCGGCGGCACTTCACGGCGGCGGTCCGCGCGGGCCGCTTCGAGGCCACCGGACTGCTCCCGTGGACGTGCGGTCTGCTGCTCGGCGCGGGTGCGCTGATCCTGCTGGGGCTGCGACCGAGGCTCGCCGAGTTCCGCTGAACGGGGGTGCGCCGCACCGGGTTCCGCCGTGGGCGCGTCACCGGTGCCGGGTGCCCGCCCGGGGCGCCGGACCCTGCGGTTCCCCCCGCCGGAAGGACCCCGGCGCCCTGGCCGCGGGCCGGTCGGCGTGGGCGGAGGACGTCAGCTGCCACGGCACGCTCGTGACCATGACTCCCGGGGTGAACAGGAGCCGGTTCTTCAGCCACAGCGCCGACTGGTTGTGCAGGAGGTTCTCCCACCAGTGTCCGACGACGTACTCGGGGATGAAGACGGCGACGATGTCCCGCGGGCTCTCGCGGCGGATCGAGCGGACGTACTCCACGACCGGCCGGGTCACCTCGCGGTACGGCGAGTCGATGATCTTCAGCGGGACGTCGATGCCGTACTCCTCCCAGCGCCTGAGCAGCGCCGCCGCCTCGTCACGGTCGACGGAGACCGTCAGGGCCTCCAGCCGGTCGGGGCGGAAGGCGCGCGCGTAGGCGAGGGCACGAAGGGTCGGCTTGTGCAGGGTGGAGACCAGTACGATCCCCAACACGCGTGAGGGGAGGGTGAGGTCGCCCTTCGGGTCGGCCACCGCCAGTTCCGCCGACGTGGCGTCGTAGTGGCGCCGGATGCCGCGCATCATCACCCACAGCACGATCGCGGCGAGTACGGCGAGCCACGCGCCCTCCGTGAACTTGGTGGCCAGCACGATCACCAGGACCAGGCCGGTGACGACCGAGCCGAGCGCGTTGATCACCCGGGCCGTGTGGTGGCGGCGCCGCGGCGCGGGGTCGCGTTCCGTGCGCAGCTCGCTGTTCCAGTGCCGGACCATGCCCAGCTGGGAGAGCGTGAAGGCGGTGAACACGCCCAGGATGTAGAGGTGGATGAGGCTGGTGACGTTCGCCTTGAAGCCCCACAGCAGCAGAGCCGCGACGACCGCGAGCGCCAGGATGCCGTTGGAGAACGCGAGCCGGTCGCCCCGGTTGTGCAACTGGTGGGGCAGATAGCGGTGTTGGGCCAGGATGGACGCGAGCAGGGGAAAGCCGTTGAAGGCCGTGTTCGCCGCCAGGATCAGGACCAGCGCGGTCGCCGCCTGGATGACGTAGAAGCCGACGCTGTGCTCGCCGCCGAAGACCGCCGCCGCGATCTGTGCGATCACCGTGCGCTGGGTGTACGAGGCGCAGTCGCCGGTGAGTCCCGTCAGCCGGCACGCGTCGTCCGTGATGTGCACCTTGGTGATCAGTGCCAGCGCGGTGACACCCACGAACATGACGATCGCGAGGGCACCCATCGCGGTCAGTGTCTCGGCCGCGTTCCTCGACTTGGGCTTGCGGAAGGCCGGTACGCCGTTGGAGATGGCCTCCACCCCGGTCAGCGCCGTACAGCCGGAGGAGAACGCGCGCAGCACCAGCATCAGCAGGGCGAGACCCGTCAGGTTCGCGTCCGAGGGGTCCGGCGAGACGCCGTACGCGGCGCTCTCGGCGACCGGTGCGTCCCCGAGGGCGTAGCGGATCAGGCCCGTGACCACCATGACGAGGACACCGCTGATGAAGAGGTACGTCGGTGCGGCGAAGGCGCGTCCCGACTCCCGGACGCCCCGCAGGTTCATCGCCGTCAGGACCGCCACGAAGCCGATCGCCATCAGGACGCGGTGGTCGGCGAGGCGTGGGACGGCGGAGATGATGTTGTCGACGCCGGAGGCGACCGAGACGGCCACCGTCATGACGTAGTCGACGAGGAGCGAGGCGGCGACGACCAGTCCGGCGGTCGGGCCGAGGTTCGTCGACACCACCTCGTACGAGCCGCCGCCGCTCGGGTAGGCGTGCACCACCTGGCGGTACGACAGCACCACGACCGCCATCAGCGCCACGACCGAGGCCGCGATCCACGGCGTGAAGTGCAGGTAGGCAAGGCCGCCCAGGGTGAGGACCAGCAGGATCTCCTGGGTCGCGTACGCCACCGAGGACAGCGGGTCCGAGGCGAAGATCGGCAGGGCGAGCCGCTTGGGCAGCAGCGTCTCGTGCAGCTCTTCGCTGCGCATGGCCCGGCCGATCACCAGCCGCTTGAGGATCCCCGTGACGTTGAACACGGGCGGAGGGTAAGCCGGGGGAGGGGCCGGGAGGGGGCCCGACACTCACTCCGGGCCGCAGCTGACTCAGAGGTCGCGCGGACAGGGGTGGTGGAGGGCCTCCTCCGACACGGCGCGGACGTCACTCGGTGTGCAGGACTCGGGCGATGGTCTGCCGTGCCGCCGCACGCGCCGGTATCACCGCGCCCAGTGCGGCGATGGCAACCCCGGCCAGCGCCAGCAGCGTCATCGACCCGGGATGCCACACGTCCAGCATCCGGTCCGGGAAGGTGAGGTGGGCGCTGCGCTCGGTCATCGGGACCACCACGCGGTACGCCGCGACTCCCAGCGGCAGCCCCAGGATCCCGCCGACCAGGCCCAGCCCGGCCATGGACACCACCATCATCACCGTGACCTGCCGGGGCGTCATGCCGATCGACTTGAGCATCCCGAGGTCGCGTCGCCGCTCCCGGGCGCTCAGTACGACGGTGTTGAACACCCCCATCGCGGCGACCACCGTCAGCATCAGGGTCAGCACGGACGCGGAACTGATCACCGTCACGGCCCCGGCGTTCACCGAAGTCTTCGCGTCCGGGTAGAGACCAGGGTCGGCGGCCCGGACGGCCTTCACATAGGCGCCGACATCGGCTCCGGGGGTGAGCCGCACCCAGTACTGGTTGGCCTGCGCGCCCGGTGCGAGGGCGGTCAGGGTCGCCCAGTCCGCGCGCATCCAGTCCGCCGGCCCGGACATGACCTCCCCGACCAGGGTCACTCGCTCCCGCCGGCCGCCCGCCGCACCGAGGACGAAGGAGTCACCGAGACGCATGCCGTACTTGGACAGGAACCGGCCGGAGACCACCACCTCGCCGGGCCCCCGCATCCAGCGGCCCCTGGCCAGGTCGTCCTGGAGAGCCGACCGTCCCCCGCGCTCGCCCTCGATCGACACGTCCTCGCTCTGCCCGAGCAGCCGTACGTCGGCGAAGCCCACGGCGGACACGTCCGCCGCGTGCGGCAGTCCGCGCAGCAGCGCCTGGGCCGCGACGTCGCCGTGCTTCGGGGCGGTCTGCCCGAACCTGGCTTCCCCTCGCCCGACGATCACCTGCACCTTGCCGACGCCCTCGACCGCGTTGCCGTAGGAGACCATGGTGGCCGACAGGCCGGTGGCGAACGTCACCGTCGCCACCCCGAGCAGGACCGCGGAGACGGTGAGCAGCGCCCGTCCGGGCCGAGCGAAGGGCAGGCCCAGGCCCAGACTCACCGAGCGCGGCAGCCGCACCCCGCTCAGCCACCGCTGCACCGCGAGCCCCCGTCCGCCACTGGGTGCGCTGCCCGCGCTGATCGCACGGGCCACGGAGAGCCGGTGCGCGCGCAGTGCCGGGATCAGCGCGGCCAGCAGCACCACGGCCGGCATGCCGAGCGCCGTGGTCGCGTACACCCAGGAGCCGATCGTCGGCGCGACGTTCACCGTGCCGAGGTCCGCGCCCTGGAAGACCACGTGCAGCAGCGGCCGCGCCACCACCGCGCCCAGGGCCGTACCGGCGAGCGCGCCCGCCGTCGCCGGGACGCAGATCATCACCATGTAGACCGCGACCACCTGGTTGGGCGTGAACCCAAGGGACTTGAGCACCCCGATGTGCCGGAAGCCCGACACCACGGCACCGCTCACCACATTGGCCACGATCAGGACCGCCACCAGCAGACCGAGGATCCCGAAGGCCATAAGGAACGGCACGAAGGCGTTGGGCTTGGACGCGATCTGCGCCTTCAGCGTCAGATACGACTGGCCGGCGACCTGCGATCCGGACGGCAGGCCGGCGGTCACCGCGGCGGTGTCCGTGCTGATCTGACGGGCTGTCGCGACCTGGTCGAACCGGTACAGCATCTGGTACGTCGTGGGGTGCAGGGCCGCGATCTGCTGCGTGGAGACCCAAGCCTGGGCGGTCCCGCTCACGCTGGACGCGAGGCCGACCACGGTCAGCGGCGGCAGCCCGGGCAGCCGGATCCGCTTGCCGATCGGCGAGTCCGGCCCCTTGCCCGCGCCGGGCCCGTCGATGGACGCCAGGACGATCTCGCCGGGGCCGGTGGCCCAGTGCCCGGCGAAGAGGTCGAGGCGGTCGACCGGTCCACCCGGCTGCGCCCGCCCCACCACGGTCAGGGGGCCGGGCCCCATTCCGGGCATCTCGGAGGCCGCGTTCTGCGGCAAGTCGACCACGGCTTCCGGGAACGGCCCGGCCCAGGCCCGCACGCCCGGACGGTGCGCGGTCCGCGCCAACTGCGCGCCGGAGACCTTCGCCGCGTCGAAGGTGGCGATGACGTGCGCGCCGCGCGCCTGGCCGAAGAGCCGGTCGAACGGTCCGGACGCGACGTCCAGCAGGCCGAGGGCGACCACCAGGGCCATGCTGGAGACCAGGACCACCACGCCGATCACGGAGGTCTGCAGCCGGCGGCGGCGCACGGCCGCGCGCGAGGCGCGCCACACCGCGCTCATGCCGACCGCTCCAGGGTCCGTTCGCCGATGATCCGGCCGTCCGCCATGGTCACCAGGCGGCTGGCGCAGCGCGTCGCCAGCCGCTGGTCGTGCGTCACCAGCAGGAGGGTCTGGCCCAGTTCGTTGAGGTCGATGAGCAGGTCCATCACCTGCTCGCCCGCGTGGCTGTCCAGCGCACCGGTCGGCTCGTCCGCCAGCAGCAGCGCGGGACGGTTCATCAGTGCGCGGGCCACCGCGACCCGCTGGCGCTCGCCGCCGCTGAGTGCGGCGGGATAGACGTTCTTGCGGTCGGCGATGCCGAGCTCGTCCAGCAACTCCAGCGCCCGGCGCCGGGCCTGGCGGGCCGGAGTTCCGGTGAGCTGGGCGGCCAGGGCGACGTTGTCGATCGCGGGCAGGTCGTCGATGAGGTTGAAGAACTGGAAGATCATGCCGATCCGGCGGCGCCGGAAGAGCGCGAGGCCGGTCTCGTTGATCCGGCCCAGGTCCTCGCCGTGTACGTGCACCGAGCCCGCGCTCGGCCGGTCAAGGCCGGCGATCATGTTCAACAGGGTCGACTTGCCGCAGCCGGACGGGCCCATCACCGCCACCGCCTCCCCGGCCCGGATCTCCAGCGACACCCCGTTCAGGGCGACGGTGTCGCCGTACTCCTTGCGCAGGCCGCTCACCCGGACGACTTCCTGGTCGCGCACGGCGGCCGGGGCGGTCGCCGGGGCCGTGTCGCTGATGTCTTCGGTGGTCATGGCAGGGACGGTAGGCGGCGTGGGCCGTCCGGGCGTCAGCCCCCGGAGGTAACCCGCGACGGTCGTCATCCTGGCGATGTACGGGGTGGACCCGCAGGTGGACGCCCCCTCGCCGGCTGCCTGGCACGATGGACGGCGTGTGGACATCGGGGACGGGCCGGCTGCTCATCGCCCTCGCGGGGGTGAGCCTGGCGGTGGCCGGGGGCGCTGTCGTGTTGCTGGCGCGGGCCCGCCGCCGCTACCGCAGGGTCCTGGAGGACCGGGGCTGGCTGCTGGAGCGCGAGCGGGAGGCCGCCGCCCGCACGGCGGTCGCGGCCGAGCGCGCCCGTATCGCCCGCGAGCTGCACGACATCGTCAGCCACAAGGTCAGCCTGATGGTCGTATCGGCGAGCGCGGCTCGTGAGGTGCTGGTCACCCTGCCGGGCGAGGCGGAGACCGCGCTGCGGGCCGTCGAGGGTGCCGGACGCGACGCGATGACCGAACTGCGCCACCTGCTCGGCCTGTTGGCGCCGTCGCCCGACGGCGACGACGATGAGCGGGCCGAGCGGTACGGCGAAGGAGACCTCTCCGGGCTCGCGCCGCAGCCGAGCCTGAGTCGACTGAGCACCCTCGTCGACCGGATCGCTTTCGCCGGCCTCCCGGTCGAGGTGCGGATCTCCGGTGAACCGCGCCCGCTGCCGCCCGGCATCGACGTCACCGCCTACCGGATCGTCCAGGAGGCGCTGACCAACGCGCTCAAGTACGGCGAGGGCGGCAGGGCGGCGGTGACGGTGCGCTACGCCGACCACAGTCTGCGGGTCGAGGTGCTCAACAGCGGACCGAGCGTGCTGTCCGCCGACCGCGCGAGCAGGGATGCCGGACCGGGCGCCCGCGAGCGCCGGGACGACGGTGCCGGGCGCGGTCTGATCGGTCTGCGCGAGCGCGTCGCCGTCTACGGGGGCCGCTTCGACGCCCGGCGCCGCATCGGCGGCGGCTACCGCGTCCGAGCCCGCATCCCCCTGGAGCGCCCGTGACCGAATCCGCCCCCGACGGCCGCGCCCCGCGCGTCCTCATCGCCGACGACGAGGAGCTCATCCGAACCGGCTTCCGCCTCATCCTCGCCTCGCGCGGCATCGACGTCATCGGCGAGGCCGCAGACGGCGTTCAGGCCGTCGCGGAAGCCGAACGGCTGTGCCCGGACGTCCTTCTGATGGACATCCGGATGCCGCACCTGGACGGCCTGGAAGCCGCCCGACGCGTCCTGCGGCTGCTCCCGCACTGCCGGGTGATCATGCTGACCACCTTCGACCTCGACCGCTACGTCTACGCGGCGCTCGCCGCCGGGGCGAGCGGCTTCCTGCTCAAGGACGTCACCGCCGCCCACCTCGCGGCAGCGGTGCGACTGGTGAACACCGGAGACGCACTGCTCGCCCCCTCGATCACCCGCCGTCTGGTCGAGCGCTATGCGACCGCCCGCGATGGCGAGGAGGCCGGCCCGGCTCACCGCCCCACCGCTTCGGCGGCGGCCCGCACGCTCGCGGTCCACCGCGACCTGGCTCCACTGACCCCTCGTGAACTCGAGGTGCTGGCCCTGATGGGCCGCGGCCTGTCGAACACCGAACTCGCCGGAGCCCTCACCCTCAGCGAGGCCACCGTGAAGACCCACGTCGCCCGGATCTTCGCCAAGCTCGCGCTCCGCGACCGCGCACAGGCCGTCGTCCTCGCCTACGAGACGGGCCTGGTCGCCCCCGGCGGCTCCGCCGCCGGTTGACCCCGGTCCTCACTCCAGCCCGGACACCTTGAAGACCGTCAGTGCCGTCTCGCGGTCGATCCGCTCCGAGACGCGGTGCAGCGCGGTCTCCCCGCACGAGAGCGTGGAGCGCAGCGCGGACAGGCGTGCGTCCTCGTCGAGGCGGCGCCACAGGGGCGGATTGGCGACCAGGACCCGGGGGTCGATCTCGACGCGAGCGCCGAACGTGTCCCGCAGCACGAGCCGCTGGCCGACTCCGTCCAGGCAGCGCACCGACACCAGGTGGTCGGTGCGCACCAGGCGCGCGCGCAGCAACCCGCGCGAGACCAGCCAGCCCTCGCCCGCGGAGACCCGGGTGGGGTACAGCACGAGAAACAGCAGCACCGCGAGCGCGGCCCACAGGGTGGCGCGTGGCGCGGAGAGGGTGCCGACTCCCCAGTCGATGAGGAGGAGAAGGGCGAGGAGCACGGCCGCGCAGCGGATCGAACTGCGTACGTCCTGGGCCCAGAGGTGGTCGCGCGCCACTTCCGCGGAGGGTGGGGCGGGTGCGTCGACCGCGGTGCGCGCGTTGTTGCGGCGGTTGCGGCGTTCCATACGACCGACGGTAGAGACCGGGGAGGCCGGAGGCAGCATGCCTTGACGGGTCTCTGATGACTTGGGCGTCAAGGATGCGACAAGAGGCTTCGGCCTGCCGCCGCGGTCCGGGAGGCACAGGGTCCGGCCGTGGCGGGCGAAGAGTCCGTCGCGGGAGGTGAGGTGGCCGAGGTCGAGGCGGAGGTGGTCGGACAGGTCACAGACGGCTCCCGGGCCGCCGTCGCAGCTCGCGGCGGCGTGGCCGTCCCGGTCCGGGCTTCCGAACACGCCCCGGGGACCGAACCCGTACCCGGCTCCACGCGCCCCACCCCGATCCTCGACTGGACCCACCCGAACGTCACCGCCCTCGTCGAGCGGATCCCCGGACGACCTGCGGAGCACCTCGCGGACGCCGGCGCTCGGGCGGGGCTCGTGCAGCCAGCGGATGGCGGTGCTGGAGGCCGTCGCGCGGGCCGTCGCCGTACCCACGCGCGTGCGGGGGCTGCTGACCCGGTCGCCTCCCGCACGTGGGGGAGATGGCTGACCGCGCGAGGACTCGACGACCGGTTCAGCCGAAGGGCAAGGCGTCGTGGTTCGGCCTGTCCGTGTCGGGGTGATGCGGGTCGTGGTGGTGGGCGATGCCGACCACCTCGAGGAGGTCGTGCAGGTCGCGGGTGGCGGCGACGGTCGACACCATGGTGAGGGCCAGGCACGCCGTCGTGACGAGGGCGAGCCCCGGATGGCGGGTGAGCGGCGGGGCGAGGAGGGCGGCGACCCGGCGGGGGACCGGGCCCGCGCCGGCGAGCGGTCCCCGTCGGCCGAGGACGCCGCGGAAGCCGAGGGTGGAGAGGCGGGGGGCGGGGGCGTTGTGGGCGGCCAGGGCCGCCTTGCCGACCGCGCGGGCGACCCGGCGGCGGTCGCCGGTGGCTCGGGCGGCCTGTTCGTCGGCCCAGCGCTCCACGGTGTAGGTGACGGCGGTGGCGAAGGGCCGCAGGAGGGGGTTGGCGGCGGCGCCCAGGCCGGCCAGGGCCACGAACAGATAGTGATGGGCGGTGAGATGGGCGCGCTCGTGGGCGAGCAGGATGTCGTGCTCGGCCTTGTCCAGGGTGCGCAGCATGCCGGTGGAGACGACGACCCGCCCCGGCAGGCCCGGCAGCGCGTACGCGTCCGGCGCCTCGTCCTCGACGATGACGAGGCCGTCCGGCGTGGGCATGCACGCGGCGTCCCAGATGGCGGAGGCGATGGAGCGGGCCCGGCGCCACAGCATCCGCGCCGCGGTCAGCAGCGCGCCGCCGAGCAGGAGGCCGGCGAGGAGCGCGACCGGCGGTTCGGCGGGGTCGTTGACCTGCGCGGTGCGGGCCGACCAGTGGCCGAGGTCGGCGAGGAACGGAACGCCTATCAGACCGGTGATCGCCAGTAGTCCCAGTGAGACGGTGGTCGCCACGCCCAGGATCAGCGCGGAGGCGGTGAGCAGCCAGGTGGCCAGGCGCGGTTCGCAGCGTTCGGAGAGCGGGCGGGCGCCGAGAGGCGCGATCACGGACAGCAGCAGCGGCAGATAGACGGCGATACGCATCCGGGCGGGCTCCTTGTCCTACCGGTCTGGGTCCGCGTCGGATCCCAGCAGGTGGCGCAGCAGGTCCGCGTCGGTGTCGGACAGGCTGTCGGCGAAGCGGGCGAGCACCGCCTCGCGGTCGGGGCGCTCCTCGAGCACGGTGCGCATCCGGCGGGCGGCGAACCCGGGGTCGTCGGTCACGGGCGCGTAGGCGTACGCCCGTCCGCGCCGGGTGCGGGTGAGCAGCTGCTTGGTGTGCATCCGGGTGAGGATCGTGACCACGCTGCTGTACGTCAGCTCGCCCCCGAGCCGTTCGGCGACCTCGCCCGGGGTGAGCGCGGCCTCGGCCCGCTGGAGTACGCCGAGGATCTCGGACTCCCGCTCGCCGTTGGCCCGCTTGGAGCCCCGAGCCTGTGAATCGCGTGAATCGAGGCCCATGGGTTTGTCGTTCACCCGTCCATCTTCTACAGTCGTGTAAAACTTGAGCTTCTACGGCGGTGTAAATGCTGCCGTGGTCCGAGTCTGCCATGTGTCGCCGTGCGCCCGTGCCCCGGGGGACACGTGCTCGCCCCGTTCACCGCAGAGATGGATCCCATGAGTGTTATCAGCGTCGGCCAGGCCGTCGTCCTGGGAGTCGTCGAGGGAGTGACCGAGTTCCTCCCCGTCTCCTCCACCGGCCACCTCAAGATCACCGAGGGGCTGATGAACATCCCGGTCGACGACAAGGCCGTCGTCGGCTTCACCGCCGTCATCCAGGTCGGCGCGATCGCCGCCGTGCTCGTGTACTTCTTCAAGGACATCGTGCGGATCGTCTCGGCGTGGGGCCGGGGACTGCGCGACCGCGAGGAGCGGCACAGTCACGACTACAAGTTCGCCTGGTGGGTCATCTACGCCACCATCCCGATCGTGATCGTGGGCCTCGCCGCCAAGCCGCTCATCGACGGGGCGCTCGGCTCCCTCTGGGTGGTCGCCGTCTCGCTGATCGTCGGCAGTGGCGCGATGTGGGCGGCGGACCAGATGGGACGCCACAAGCGCGGCGAGGACGACACCACCTTCAAGGACGCGATGCTGGTGGGCTGTTCACAGATCCTCGCGCTGCTCTTCCCGGGCTTCTCGCGCTCCGGCGCCACGATGTCGACCGCGCTGATCCTGGACCTGGACCGGGTCGCCGCCACCCGGCTCTCCTTCTTCCTCGGCATCCCCGCCCTCACCGGCGCCGGTCTGTACGAGCTGAAGGACGCCGTCGGCGCGGGGGTGGGCGCCGTGCCGCTGGCCGTCGGCACCGCCGTCTCCTTCGTCGTCGCCTACGCGTCGATCGCCTGGCTGCTGAAGTTCGTCGCCAAGCACTCCTTCAACGCCTTCGTGATCTACAGGATTGTCGTCGGCGTGCTGCTGCTCGGGCTGCTGGGTGCGGGAGCGCTCAACGCCTGAGTGCTGAGCGCCTGAGTGCTCGACACCTGAGCGCTCAACACCTCACCACCGGCGTCGGTCCGCATCGCCGACGCCGGTGGCGGCGACCTCGGTCGCTCCTGCGTTTGTTTCCTTCGCCTTTGTTCCGGCGAGTCGGTGACGTCCCCCGTCATGCCCTCACCACTCTGGAGGCTGATCCGCTGTGCCCCACTCCGACAGTCCCACCCGCATCACCGTCATCTCCGCGAGCATGGGGGCCGGGCACGACGGCGCCGCCACCGAACTCACCCGCCACCTCACGGAGGCGGGCTTCCTCGTCGACCGCCACGACTTCCTCGACCTGCTGCCCGCCCGCATCGGAAAGCTGCTCTCCGGCGCCTACCTCCGGCTGCTGACCTGGGCCCCCGCGGGCTACCAGCGCATCTACGCCGCCACCGAGCACGAACGACGCCCCAACCCCGCCGTACGGGCCCTGCTGCGCGGCGCCGAACGCCGCACCCTCGCCACCGTCACCCCCGACACCCGCGCGGTCGTCTCGACCTACCCCGGAGCAAGCCAGGTCCTCGGCGCCCTGCGGCTGCGCGGCCGGCTCGCGATACCGGCCCTGACCTACCTCACCGACTTCTCCGTCCACTCCCTGTGGGTGGCGCCCGGCATCGACGCCCACCTCGCCGCCCACGCGATACCCGCCGCCCAGGCGCACGAGCAGGGCGCGGCGGGCGTCACCGTGACCGGCCCGATGACCGACCCGCGCTTCACCCCCGCCGACGAGGACGAACGGCGTGCCGCCCGCACCCGTTTCGGCCTTCCCCCCGACACACCGCTCGCCCTGCTGGTCGCGGGCTCGTGGGGGGTCGGGCCCGTCCGGGAGGCCGCCGCGGAGATCCTCGGCACCGGGGTCGCCCTGCCGGTCGTGGTCTGCGGACGCAATCACGCGCTGGCCGAACGGCTGCGCGCGGACGGCATCGCCCACGTGCACGGCTGGGTGGACGACATGCCCGGACTGATGCACGCGTGCGACGTCCTCGTCCAGAACGCGGGCGGGCTCACCTCGCTGGAGGCGCTCGCGGGCGGACTCCCGGTCGTCAGCTACCGCTGCATACCCGGGCACGGCCAGACCAACGCCGCCGCGCTCGACGAGGCGGGCCTCGCCCCCTGGATCCGCGAGCCGGACCGGTTGGCGCCGACCCTGACCGAACTCCTCCACGGCCCGCGCGGCCGGGCACAGCGCGAGGCGGGCCTGGCCCTGTTCACCGCGGCCCCCGGCCCCGTACCGGCCGTCACGACGATGGCCCGCGGCCCGCTGTCCGCCACCGCCATTCCGTCCCAGCGCCGCCCGGTCGCCGCGCGGCCCGCCGTTGCCTTCGACGTGTCCGGACTCCCGACGCGCGTACCGGCCGACGCGTTGGCCGGCGTACCGTCCGACGCGCCGAGGTCCGTACCGGTCGAGGCGCCGCGCCTCCCCGTCGCCGCGCGGTTCGCCGCCAGGTCACGGCAGGCGCGGCGCCGTACGGTCCTCATGGTCGCCGCCGTCGCCGCCACCCTCTCCCTCGGCATCGGCGCCCCGCTCGCCTACGCCTACGGGGAGTCCCCCGGCCACCACTTCGGTGCGCTCACCCACTACCTGGAGGACGACGACCGATGAGGTCAGGCCCGGGCCGTACGGCCCGTACCGTCGGGCGGGCCGGGGCGATCGCCCTGCCCGCGCTCGCCGCCGCGCACGCCGCGCCGGTGATCTCCACCTTCGGCCCGCTGCGCAACCGGGCCATGCCCCGCCTCGCCGGCCGCGGCCGCCCCGACCATGTCGCGCTCACCTTCGACGACGGGCCCGACCACCTCTCCACCCCGCACTTCCTGCGGCTGCTGGACGCCCGGGGCATCCGGGCGACCTTCTTCCTGCTGGGCTCGATGCTGGCCCGCTCGCCCGGCCTGGCCAAGGAGATGGCCGCCGCCGGGCACGAGATCGGCATCCACGGCTGGCACCACCGTCCCCTGCTGCTGCGCGGCCCGCGCGCCACGTACGACGACCTCGCCCGGGCCCGCGACGCCGTCGCCGAGGTCACCGGCCGCCCGCCCACGCTCTTCCGGCCGCCGTACGGGGTGATGAACACCGCCGCCCACCTCACCTGCCGCCGCCTCGGGCTGACCCCGACGCTGTGGACGGCCTGGGGCGAGGACTGGCGCAAACGGGCCACCCCGGACTCCGTCCACCGCACCGTCACCCGCGATCTGTCCGGCGGCGGCACCATCCTGCTCCACGACTCCGACTGCACCTCGGCCCCGGACTCCTGGCGCACCACCCTCGCCGCCCTGCCCCGCGTCCTCGACACCTGCGAGACGCACGGCTGGCGGGTCGGGCCGCTGCGCGAACACGGAGTCCCGGGCCTCTGACACGTCACCGGCCGTGAGGTCAGACGAGGTGGGCGAAGACCACCAGGTTCTCTGTGTAGTCCTTCGCCGAATGGTCGTAGTCGCCTGCGCAGGTGATCAGCCGGACCTCGGCGTCGCGGGTGTCGGCGTACACACGCTGGTCGGGGAAGTCGTCCTTCGCGAACGTGTCGGCGTTGTCGACCACGAAGGTGGCCTTGCGCCCGTCGGCCCTCTCCACGGTGAACCGGTCGCCCATCTCCAGTTCCCTGAGGTCGGCGAAGACGGCCGCGGAGGTGGTCGTGTCGACATGACCGGCGATGATCGCGGTGCCCTGCTCACCGGGGGACACGCCCTTGGCGTACCAGCCGACCAGGTTGGTGTCGTCGGCGGTCGGAGGCTGGAGCTTGCCCGCGGCGTCGACGGCCAGTTCGGTGAACGGGGCGTCCACGCCGATCTTCGGGATGAGCAGCCGCGTCGGCTCGGACCGCGGCAGGTGCTTGCCCGGCGGCCGGGCCGAGGACGACGGTGCGAGCGCCGCCGCGCCATGGGGCTTGGCCGAGGGGTCAGAGGGGTCGGAGGGCTTGCCGTGGCCGCCGAACAGGCTCAGGGCCAGGACCAGGATTCCGACGCACCACACGAACATCGGCACGCCGGGCCGTGCGCCCTGGAGCGGCGTCACGGACCGGGGCTCGACAGGGGAGGACAACCGGGATGCCATCGGGCACCACCTCACTGGAACACGTACGGGACAACTCACTGGGCTACGGCGGCGGAGCCGGCGCGGCACGGGGGCAACCAGCCGGGCCGCCACGCTGTGCGCAGGAGGCGGCCCGGGCTGCTATGTCGTCAGGCATGGATCAGGAAAGGCCGTCCGCGGCACGCTTGCGGCGCACCACGTAGGCACCCGCACCGGCGAGAGCCAGGACCGCCAGCCCACCGGCCGTCCTGCCCGGAGTGGCGAGCGCACCGCCACCCGTGTGCATGCCGCCGCGGGGCTTGTCGCGCCCCGAGTCCGAGTCGTCCTTGCCGCGGTCGGAACCCGAGTCGTCGTTGCCCTTGTTGCCCTTGTCGCCCTTGTCCTTGTAGGTCTCCGGGTCGAACTTCTCGTCGTCCTTGTTCCAGTCGTCACTGCGCACGGCGCTGAGGGCGCCGCCGCCGGTGTGCATGCCGCCGCGGGGCCCTCGGCGGTCGGAGCCCGAGTCGTCGCCCTTGCCGTGGTCGGAGCCGCCCTTCTTGCCGTGTTCGTCGCCGGAGTCGTCGCTCTTGCCACGGTCCGAGCCCGAGTCGCTCTTGCCACGGTCGGAGCCGGAGTCGTCCCTGTTCGAGTCCTCGCCGCGCACGGCGCTGAGGGCGCCGCCGCCGGTGTGCATGCCGCCGCGGGGCCCTCGGCGGTCGGAGCCCGAGTCGTCGCCCTTGCCGTGGTCGGAGCCGCCCTTCTTGCCGTGTTCGTCGCCGGAGTCGTCGCTCTTGCCACGGTCCGAGCCCGAGTCGCTCTTGCCACGGTCCGAGCCCGAGTCGCTCTTGCCATGGTCCGAGCCCGAATCGTTGTTTCCACGATCGGAACCCGAGTCGTCACCGCGCACGGTGGTCAGTGCTCCGCCGCCCGCGTGCACCCCCCCGTTCGGCTTGTCGTGCTCCCTGCTGTAGGAAGAGTCATCGTGGCCCCCGTCACCCGCCGTGGCGGCGAGGGCGCCTGGTGCGCCGATCGCGAGGGCGGCTGTGGCCGTCGCGGTGGCGAGGAGCATGCGGGCAGATCGCATCTTCGGAGTCCTTCCGTCGCAGCCAGGCAGCTGACACTGCGTCAGCTCGTGAGAACCCGACCCCGACGTGATCCACCGTCAATCCGCCGGGCTCCGCGCACCACTCGAGCCGCTCACCTGGCGCACCCCCGAGGTCACGCCCACTCAGGCCCATGGGGCCAACCGATGACCCGTCAGACTGCACTGACCTGCTGTTTCGCCAGGGGTGAGCGGCCGTGCCCCCGCCCGCACCGCGCCTCGGGTACTACCCGATCGGCGGCAACACGACTGCGCGTCCCGCACCTTCGGTCCGCGGCGGTCCTGGCGCGTCCTTGCCCCGCCACACCGCACCAAGCCGGTCACACTGACTCAAACACCCTCACCCCCGCGAGGTCCCCATGGCGTACGGCCTGGCCCGCCGCGAACTGCGGCCGAGAGTTCCGCTGCGGCACGGGGAGGGTGACAAGTACCACCTGACCAGCGTCGAGGGGCTCGCCGCGCTCTCCCTGGACGCGCTGAGCTCGGTGGCGTACGGCCCCGAGGCGATCGTGCTCGTACTGATCGCCGCCGGGACGGGCGCGCTCTCCGCCACGCTCCCGGTGACGCTCGTCATCGCCGGACTGCTGGCGGTGCTCGTCGTGTCCTACGGACAGGTGATCGCCGTGCATCCGGACGGCGGCGGCGCGTACGCGGTGGGGAAGAAGGATCTCGGACCGACCGTCAGCCTGCTCGCGGCGGCCAGCCTGGTCGTGGACTATGTGCTGACCGTGACGGTCAGTCTGGCCGCGGGCGCGGCCAGCCTCGCCTCCGCGTTCCCGGTGCTCGGTTCGCACCTGCTCGCGGTCTGCCTGATCGGGCTCGCCCTGCTCACGGCCGTGAACCTGCGCGGTGTGGCCGAGAGCGCGCGGGTGCTGATGCTGCCCACCGTGCTGTTCATCGTGAGCATCCTCGGCATCGTCGTGCTCGGCCTGGGGCGAGGCCATCCCGTGGCGTTCGTCGGCACCGTCCAGCCCGTCCACGCCACCGAGGCACTGAGCGTCCTGCTGCTCCTCAAGGCGTTCTCCTCCGGCTGCTCCGCGCTCACCGGAGTCGAGGCCATCGCCAACGGCGTGCCCTCCTTCCGCGAGCCGCGCGTCAAACGCGCCCAGCACACGGAGCTGATGCTCGGCGCACTCCTCGGTCTGATGCTCATCGGCATGGCCCTGCTGATCCGCCGCGACCATGTCGCCCCGCGCGGCGGCGTGACCGTACTCGCACAGCTGACGGCGGGCGCGTACGGGACGGGATGGCCGTACTACGCGACCAATCTCATCGTCACCCTGGCCCTCGCCTTCGCCGCGAACACCAGCTTCGGCGGTCTGCCCGTCCTGATGAGCCTGCTCGCCAAGGACCACCGGCTGCCGCACCTCTTCGGGCTGCGCACGGAACGGCCGGTGTACCGCTGGGGCGTGGTGACCCTCGCCCTGCTCGCGGCCGCGCTCCTGATCGCCGTGAACGCCGACACCCACCGCATGATCCCGCTCTTCGCGATCGGCGTGTTCATCGGCTTCACCATCAGTCAGACCGGTCTCGTACGGCACTGGGCCGGGCAGCGTCCGCACGGCTGGCTGCGGCGCGCGGTCCTCAACGGGGTCGGCGCGGTACTGACCGCCGTGGCGGGCGTCGTCCTGCTCACCACCAAGTTCCTGGAAGGAGCCTGGGTGGTGGTCGTCGCCATCCCGCTGCTGATGCTGCTGTTCGACCGCATCCAGCGCTACTACACGACCGTCGGCCTGGAACTCGGACTCGGCGAGGTCCCGCCGCCCCTGCGTGTCGGCGACTCCCTCGTCATCGTGCCGGTCGGCGAGGTCAGCAGACTCACCCAGCACGCGCTGTCCGCCGCCCGCGCCCTCGGCCACGAGGTGGTCGCCGTCGCCGTACACGCCGACCCTGCCAAGGTCCGCGCCCTCAGGGAGAGTTGGGACCGCTGGAACCCGGGCGTACGCCTGGACGTCGTCGACAGCCCACAGCGCTCGCTCGTGGAACCGATCGTCGCGTACGTCCGCAGGGCGGAGGAGGGAGGACGGCAGATCGCCGTCCTCATCCCCGAGGTGGAACCCCTCCACCGCCGCTATCAGATCCTGCAGAACCAGCGCGGTCTGCTCCTCGCCGCCGCGCTGCGGGCCCGCACGGACGTGGTCGTCTGCGTGGTGCCCTACCGGCTCAGCCTCTGAACCGGCCGCCGGGCCAGGTCCTGATCCCGAAGAGGGCCCTACGGCCCCGCAGCCCTACAGTCCGATGTCCCGGCGGTTCATGTCGTCCTGTGATTCGCGGCGTACGAGTGTGCGTGCGGTGCCGTTGGAGACGGCGATCACGGGTGGGCGGCCGATGAGGTTGTAGCCGGAGGCCATGGAGAGGTGGTAGGCGCCGGCCGCCGGGACGGCGAGGAGGTCACCGGGGCGTACGTCGCCGGGCAGCGCCACCTCGTCCGCGAGGATGTCGCCGGCTTCGCAGTGGCGGCCGACGACGGTGGCGAGGCGGGGTGGTGCGGTGGTGGGGCGGCCGATGAGGCGGGGTGCGTAGCGCACTCCGTAGAGGGCGGGTCTGGGGTTGTCGCTCATGCCGCCGTCGACGGCGACGAAGGTGCGGGTGCCGGTGCGTTTGACGGCCAGGACGCGGTAGACGGCGACGCCGGCGGGGCCGGCGATGGCGCGGCCGGGTTCGAGGGTGAGGCGGGGCAGGGGCAGGTGGGCGCGGGCGCAGCCGTCTTCCAGTTCGGCGCGGACGCGTTGGGCCAGGGCGGAGATGTTGAGGCTCTCCTCGCCGGGGCGGTAGGCGATGGCGTGGCCGCCGCCGATGTTCAGCTGGGGGAGGGTGATGCCGTGCTGGTCGCGGATGCGGGCCATCAGCCCGACCATGCGTCGGACCGCGGCGACGTAGGGTTTGACGGTGGTGACCTGGGAGCCGATGTGGCAGTGCAGGCCGACGAGTTCGAGGTGTGGCTGGTCGAGTATGCGGGTGACGGCGTGTTGTGCGGAGCCGTCGGTGAGGGAGAGGCCGAACTTCTGGTCGTCGGTGCCGGTGCGTATTTTGGTGTGTCCGCCGGCGGCGATGCCGGGTGTCACGCGGACCATGACGGGCTGGCGGGTGCCGGGGGGTGTGAGGGCGGCGAGGCGGGTGATCTCGGAGGTGCTGTCCACGACGATGCGGCCGACGCCGAGGCGCAGGGCGGTGCTGAGGTCTTCGGGGCTTTTGGCGTTGCCGTGGAGCACGATTTTCTCGGGTGGGAAGCCGGTGGTGACGGCGAGTGCGAGTTCTCCGGCGGAGCAGACGTCGAGGCCGAGGCCTTCTTCCTGGATCCAGTGGGCCATGGCCCGGCACAGGAATGCTTTGGCGGCGTAGAGGATGTCGGCGTCGGGGAACGCGGTGCGGTAGGCGCGGCAGCGCTCGCGGACTTCCTGTTCGTCGAGGAGGTAGAGGGGGGTGCCGAAGCGGTCGGCGGCCTCGGTGAGGGAGACTCCGCCGACGGAGACGTCTCCGTGGGGTTCGGGGCGGGCGGAGCGGGGCCAGACGGAGAGGCCTTCGGCGTCGCGCGCGTCGGCGGGGGCTCCTTGGCCGGGGCTGTCGGTCCCGGGTGCCCGGTGCAGTTCCTGGACGGCCTGTTTCCGAACAGGCTGTTCCTGGACTGGTAGTTCCTGAACAGGCGGTTCCTGGAGGGGCAGTTCCTGAATGGACATGGCGTCTCCTCAGCCGATCAGCAGGTTCAGGCATGCGACGACGGCGGCGGCGCCGGTCACCCGCAGGGCGCCGACGTGCTGGGGATGCCAGCGGCGCCAGGAGTTCTCGCGTTCTCGGGCCGTGGCCGCGGTGCGGTCGGCCGAGGGGGCGGAGAGCTGCGGGTCGATGGTGAGGGTGGTGACGCCCAGGGGCGCGGCGAGGGCGCGCAGCGCGGGTTCGCAGAGCCGTATGCAGGCCTGGTCCGTGCCGAGCGTGGCGGTGAGCCTGGCCGCCGAGGTGAAGCCGACGGCCGTACGGCCGCCCAGGGGGGTGCGGAAGAACCGGGCCGTGCAGCCCGCGGGCCCCGACCGGACAGGAACGAAGAGAAGTCCGGCCGGGAAACGTTCGGAAGGCTCGGGATCCTCGGAGCGGTCGACTGGAGACATGGTGCTGCTCCTCGCGGAAGAGATGGGCGCCGGCCGGTTCGGCCGTGCGCCTCTGTGAGGCTATGCCCGCCGGGCCGGGGACGGGGCCGCTCGCTGACGGAGGTTTGACGCGTTGCCCCGTCCCCGTAACGCGCCCCTGACGTGGGCGGCTGGGGGTGTTGTTCAGGTCACCCCGGACCCGGGGTGACCCGGGCGACACCCCCTGGGTCGCTCAGGACCTGTCCTCGGTCAGCTCCCGCGTGTCGAGCGGCAGCCCCAGCCGGATACGGCGGTGCACCGAGGCGAGCTCGCGGGACAGGGGCGAGGGCGGCAGGGCCAGCACCGGGCAGACGGCGTGCGCGAGGCAGTACCGGGCGACGGACGGGAACAGCCACCGGTGCAGAATTCCTCGGCACCCCGGGCCGACCACCAGCAGGTCGTCGCCCCGGTCGGCGGTCTCGACCAGCACCCGCCCCGGTGTGCCCCGTACGACAAGGCCCTGGTGCGGGACCCCGGGCCCCGCGTCGCCGAAGGCGGTGTCCAGCGCGGCGAGCAGCCGTCGGCCCGCGTCCAGCCGGAGCGTGGCCATCGGCAGTGGGCTGAGCGCACTGCGGTGGGCGAAGTCACCGCCGGGCGGCTCCCAGGCGATCACGACCAGCAGTTCGGCTCCGCCGCGCCGGGCCTCCGCGGCGGCCCGGCGCAGGGCCGCCAGGCTCCCCGGTGAACCGCTCACTCCCGCGACCACGCGCGGTCCCCGCTCTTCCTCGCTCATCGCTCGCGCACTCCTCGATGTCGGTCCACACACGTACCCATCGGCCATCGAAGGGCCGGAGGACGGCGGCGGACCGCCGCGTTGGCGCGGGCCTGACGGCGCGGGCGTGATTTATGACGCCCCCCTGACACCGCGGGACCGGCGCAGGGCGCACGCTCGAACCGGGCTCTGACGTCGGTCTTACCCCTTGCTGGCACACTGGCCGTCCATTCCGGGAAATCCGGGGGAAGGAGCACCGCATGTCGATGGTCGGCAACCTGCGCAAAGTCGCCCGTCTGGCACGCGGCGGACGCCGGGTGGACCTGAGTCACCCCGCCCGCTCCCCGCTCGGCTCCGCCGTCGTCAACTGCGTCATCTACCGCGACGGCGTCCGCCAGGAGGCAGCGCCCAGCGTCGAGGAGTCCGTCGCCCGGGTCCGCAAACGCGGCGGCCACGGGTTCGTCTGGCTGGGGCTGCACGAGCCGACCGAGACGGAGTTCGCCCGGGTCGCCGAGCTGTTCGGCCTGCATCCGCTTGCCGTCGAGGACGCGGTCCACGCCCACCAGCGCCCCAAGGTCGAGCAGTACGGCGACGTCCTGTTCGCCATCTTCAAGACGGTCTCCTACGTGGAACACGCCGAACTGACCGCCACCAGCGAGGTCGTGAACACCGGCGAGATCATGGTCTTCGCAGGCCCCGACTTCGTGGTGACCGTGCGGCACGGACGGCACGGCTCCCTCGGCCCCCTGCGCGAGGACCTGGAAGCGGAGCCGGAGCAGCTGGCCAAGGGCCCGGCCGCGGTGCTGCACGCCATCGCAGACCACGTCGTGGACGACTACCTGACCGTCACGGACGCCGTCCAGGTCGACATCGACCAGGTGGAGACGTCCGTCTTCTCACCCCGCGGTGCCAGGGGCGCCGACGCCGGCCGCATGTACCAGCTCAAGCGCGAACTCCTCGAACTCAAACGCGCGGTGGTCCCCCTCGGCCGCCCTCTCCACATCCTGGCGACCGAGCCGATGCGCCTCGTCGCCCCCGAGATACAGGCGTACTTCCGTGACGTCGCCGACCACCTGTCCCGGGTCACCGAACAGATCACCGCCTTCGACGCCCTCCTGGACTCCATCCTCCAGGCCCACCTCGCCCAGGTCTCCGTCGCCCAGAACGAGGACATGCGCAAGATCACGGCCTGGGCCGCGATCATCGCCGTACCGACGATGGTGTGCGGCGTCTACGGCATGAACTTCGACCACATGCCCGAACTCCACTGGCGCTTCGGCTACCCCTTGGCCCTCACGGTGATCGCCGTGTCGTGCTTCGTCATCCACCGGGGGTTCAAGCGCAACGGCTGGCTGTGACCGCGGCCGTGTCCCCAGCCCATGCCCCGGCCCCGGCCCCTGCCTAGGGACGCGGTTCCTCGTAGGGGATGCGGCTCAGGTGCAGGACCTCTCCCAGCGTGCCCCACTCGTCGCCGCCGAGCTTGGTGAGCGGGAGCAGACGTGCGGAGCCGGGGCGGCCATCGACGATGTGGTCCTCGTGCACCGCCGCGTGGAGCACCCGTCCGAAGACGAGGGTGGAGTTCCCCATCCGCAGGGTGGTGTGCGAACGGCACTCGAGAACGACGGGGGAGGCCGCCACTCGGGGCGGTCGTACCCGCAGACTCGGTTCGCGGTCGATTCCCGCGAAGTCGAATTCACTGACCGACCGGGGGAAGTCGGTGGCAGTGGCGTTGATCAACCGCAGCAGCGGTTCGGAGGAGAAGTTGACCACGAACTCCCCGGTGTCCTCGACATTGCGCAGGGAATCCTTGCGGCCGATCGAGGTGAACTGCACGATCGGCGGGTCGGTACTGGCGATGCTGAAAAAGGAGTGCGGGGCGAGGTTCTCGGTCGAGCCGTCCGGTGTGACGGTGGAGATCCATGCGATCGGACGAGGGATGACGACCGAGGTGAGGAACCGGTAGAAGTCGGCCCCGCGCATGGTTTCCGGGTCGAAATCGACGCGCATGGAATTCAGTATCCGCCGGTCCGGTGCGGTATGCCCGTCATGCCCCGTCATGCCCGTTGTGCGGACCGTTTCCGGGCGGGACCCGAAGGCCTCGCCCGTGTCACGGAGAACCGGAGATCAGGGCCACACCAGGCAGTACGGCTGATGCCCCGCCTCGTGCAGACGATGGCTGAAATCCTGCCATTCGTGGAGAAGCTGGTACACGTTGAAGGCGTCCCGCGGGCCCCCGCGGTCCGGGACCGTCGACCAGATGAAGGCCGCCGCGCCGACCGCCTCCTCGCCGATGCCCCGCAGGGGGTCGACGACGGTCATGGGGAGCTTCACGACGGCGTAGTCGGGGTGCAGGACGACCAGTTCCAGGGGCGGGACCTTGTGGAGAGGGACGCCCTCGATGCCGGTGAGGACCATCGCGGCCATGGTCTCCGGCTTGATCTTGGTGAACATGCCGTTCATGCCGAGCTCGTCGCCTCCGAGTTCCTCGGGGCGCATCGAGATCGGCACGCGGGCCGCCGTCGCGCCGTCCGGCGCGCCGAAGTATTTGTAGGTCACCCCCACCCGGCCACCATTCCCGCTTCCTGCCCTGAGCCGGTCTGCCCCGCGGTCCGTGTAGTCCATACCGTCCATACGGCCCGACGGGTCGATCCGCTCAGGATCGTTCTGTGATCCTTGCGACCCGGATGATCCGGGAGAGCCCGGCGACCCCTGCGTCTGTCGTGCCTCGGCCGCTTCCTCCGCCTCGCGCCGGTGCCTTCCCCGCCGGGCACGCCGAGGACCGAGGTCATCGGTCCCCTCGCCCAGTCCGCCACCGCGATGCATATCTCCACCCGACTGCTTTTCTAAGGCGCGCGACCCCCGCCACGCAACCCGATCATCGTGACAGTGACCTCCCCCACGGCCGCACGCCGAAACGTACGCTGAAACACCTGTCCGCAGGATCTTCGCAGCCTCTGACACCATGGCCCGTGTGAGCTATCCGTACGAAGCCCCAGTTTCGCAGACTCTTTTCGACCGTGCGGCTGCCGTCACGCCCGGCGGCGTGAACTCTCCGGTGCGCGCCTTCCGTGCCGTGGGCGGTACGCCCCGCTTCATGGTGTCCGGAAACGGTCCATACCTGACCGATGCCGACGGGAGGGAATACGTCGACCTCGTGTGTTCATGGGGGCCGATGATTCTCGGACACGCGCATCCCGACGTCATCGGCGCCGTCCAGGAGGCCGTCGCGCGCGGCACCTCCTTCGGCACTCCCGGTGAGGGCGAGGTCGCGCTCGCCGAGGAGATCGTCGCCCGCGTCGAGCCCGTCGAGCAGGTCCGGCTCGTCTCCAGCGGGACCGAGGCGACCATGTCCGCCATCCGGCTCGCCCGCGGGTTCACCCGGCGGTCGAAGGTGATCAAGTTCGCCGGGTGCTATCACGGGCATGTCGACTCGCTGCTGGCGTCGGCGGGGAGCGGGGTGGCGACCTTCGCGCTGCCCGACACCCCCGGTGTCACCGGCGCCCAGGCCGCGGACACGATCGTCCTGCCCTACAACGACCTCGAAGCCGTGAACGAGGCCTTCCACGCGCACCCCGGTGAGATCGCCTGCGTGATCACCGAGGCCTCGCCGGGCAACATGGGCGTCGTACCGCCCCAGCCCGGGTTCAACCAGGGACTCAAGGACGCCTGCGCGCGCAACGGCGCCCTGTTCATCTCCGACGAGGTCATGACCGGGTTCCGGACCAGCAAGGCCGGTTGGTACGGGATCGACGGGGTACGTCCCGATCTCATGACCTTCGGCAAGGTCATGGGCGGAGGATTCCCCGCCGCCGCCTTCGGTGGCCGCAAGGACGTCATGGAGCACCTGGCTCCCGCGGGGCCCGTCTACCAGGCCGGCACGCTGTCGGGCAACCCTGTCGCGACCGCCGCCGGGCTCGCCCAGCTGCGGCTGCTCGACGACGCCGCGTACGACAAGGTCGACGCCGTCTCCGAGCAGATCCGCGGGCTGGTCACGGAGGCGCTGAGCAAGGAAGGCGTGGCGCACCGGCTGCAGACCGCCTCCAACATGTTCTCGGTCTTCTTCACCGGGCGTGAGGTGCGCGACTACGAGGGCGCGAAGGCGCAGGAGTCCTTCCGGTTCAGCGCGTTCTTCCACTCGATGCTGGCGCAGGGTGTCTATCTGCCCCCGTCGTCCTTCGAGTCGTGGTTCGTGTCCACGGCCCACGACGAGCGGGCCATTCAGCGGATCGCCGACGCCCTTCCGGCGGCGGCCCGGGCAGCGGCGGAGGCCACGGCATGAGCCAGGATCAGACGCAGGATCAGACACAGGGCCGGGATCAGGACATCACCGTCGTGCATCTCATGCGGCACGGCGAGGTCGCCAACCCGGACGGGGTGCTGTACGGGCGGCTGCCCGGCTACCACCTGTCCGAGCTCGGGCGGCAGATGGCCGAGCGGGTCGCCGAGCACCTGGCCCCGCGGGACGTCACGCATGTCGTCGCCTCCCCGCTGGAGCGGGCGCAGGAGACCGCGACGCCCATCGCGAAGGCGCACGGTCTCGACCTCGACACCGACGGGCGGCTGATCGAGGCCGAGAACGTGTTCCAGGGGAAGACCTTCGGCGTCGGGGACGGGGCGCTGCGGCGGCCCGAGAACTGGAAGCACCTCGTCAACCCGTTCAAGCCGTCCTGGGGCGAGCCGTACGTCGATCAGGTCGTACGGATGATGGGGGCGCTGGACGCCGCCAAGGACGCGGCCCGTGGGCATGAAGCGGTGCTGGTCAGCCACCAGTTGCCGATCTGGATCGTGCGGTCCTTCGTGGAGAAGCGGCGGTTGTGGCACGACCCGCGCAAACGGCAGTGCACGCTGGCGTCCCTGACGTCCTTCACCTACCGCGGCGACAAGATCGTGTCCGTGGGGTACAGCGAGCCCGCCCGGGATCTCGTTCCCGCCCATCTCCTCGCGGGCGCCAAGCCGGTGAAGGGGAAGGGCAAGGCGTTCGGGGCGTAGAGCGTCTATTCCCGTACATGTTGGCGCAAAGTGTTCGTATGCGTCGCTACCCGAACTGTTCTTCGTAAAATACGACCAACCTTGCGCGTTCGAAGGAACCTATCTGCTTGTCGTGCCCTCTCATTGTGTGTCAGCTGGGAGCCAGCTGAGAGGGCGCGATGAGATGGGGACCGAATGCGGGACATCAGCCGGCGGGGAATGATCGGCCTCGGGGCGGGTGCCGCGGCGGCGATGGGACTCGCGGCGTGCGGCACCGATCAACAGGACGGTCATGGCGGGGGCGGTGGTTCCCGGTCGGGCGAGCCCGGTGCGTCCGACAAGCCCGGCGCCTCCTCGCGCCCCGCCCGCCTGATAGGCGACGGCTCCACCTCCTTCACGGGCAAGCAGCCGAAGCAGCCCGCGAAGCCGGTTCCTCTGGAGGCCGGCCAGACCCCTCCGCAGTTCGTGATCTTCTCCTGGGACGGCGCGGGTGAGGTCGGGACCGGTCTCTTCTCCCGCTTCCTCGGGCTCGCCCGCGAGCACGAGGCGCACATGACCTTCTTCCTCTCCGGGCTGTACCTCCTGCCCGAGTCGAAGAAGCGCAAGTACCTGCCGCCGAACAACCCCCGGGGCGCCTCCGACATCGGCTATCTCTCCGACGACCACGTCAAGTCGACGCTCGGGCTCGTCCGGCAGGCCTGGCTCGACGGCCACGAGATAGGCACGCACTTCAACGGCCACTTCTGCTCCGGCCACGGCACCGTCGGCAACTGGACGCCGGCGCAGTGGCGCAGTGAGATCGACCAGGCCAAGTCCTTCGTCAAGGAGTGGCGGACCAACACGGGCTGGACCGATCTGCCCCCGCTGCCCTTCGACTACGAGAAGGAACTCGTCGGCGCGCGCACCCCCTGTCTGCTCGGCCAGAACAACCTGCTGCCCACCGCCAAGGAACTCGGCTGGCGCTACGACGCCTCCTCGCCCGGCGGCCGCCAGGTCTGGCCGCAGAAGCGGCACGGACTGTGGGACCTGCCCCTCCAGGCGATCCCCTTCCCGGGGCGCAGCTTCGAGGTGCTGTCCATGGACTACAACATGCTGGCCAACCAGTCGATCAACTCGACGAAGGCGCCCGCGCACAACTACCCGGCGTGGCGGCAGCAGGCGGGCGAGGCGTACGTCGCCGGATTCCGGCGGGCCTACGAGAGCAACCGGGCGCCCTTCTTCATCGGCAACCACTTCGAGCACTGGAACGGCGGCATCTACATGGACGCCGTCGAGTACGCCTTCAAGCACATCGCCCGGGAGAAGGAGAAGGGCGAGGACGTCCGCCTCGTCTCCTTCCGGCAGTACGTGGACTGGATGGACGTACAGAAGCCCGAGATCCTGGCCAAGCTGCGGACGTTGGACGTGGGACAGCGGCCCGCGGGTGGCTGGAAGACGTTCCTCGGCGACACCGGCAAGGGGACCGGTACGAGTTCGGGCACCGGCACAGGCAAGGGCTCCGGGACGGCCACTTCCAAGGGGTCCGGGGACGCCGCCTGAAATGGTGTTTTCCGCCCGCAAGGGGGGTGCGGAAGATCCTCGAAACGGGCATGCGAAACTTTTCACATGAGTGCCGCCTGCCGCGCCGAACAGCGCTCGAACCGCACCCGTAGCCGTGCCGCCCTGCTCACCACCGGGGCCGCCGTCGCCGCGCTTGTCCTGTCCGCGTGCGGTTCGGGAGGGACGTCCGGGGGCTCGGGCGACAGCAACTTCGTGGCGGGCAAGGACGGCATCTCTACCGTCGCCAAGGGCTCCCGGGTCCAGGCCCCCGACCTCTCCGGCCCGACCGTGGACGGCAAGCAGCTCGACGTCAAGGACTACAAGGGCAAGGTCGTCGTCCTGAACGTGTGGGGCTCCTGGTGCCCGCCGTGCCGCGCCGAGGCACCGAACTTCGCCAAGGTCGCCAAGGACACCGCGGCGAAGGGCGTGCAGTTCGTCGGCATCAACACCCGTGACGCCAACGTCAGTCTGGCCCAGGCGTTCGAGAAGCAGCACGACGTCACCTTCCCCAGCCTCTACGACCCCACGGGCAAGCTGCTGCTCCGCTTCAAGAAGGGCACGCTGAACCTGCAGACGATCCCCTCCACGATCGTCATCGACCGGGACGGGAAGATCGCGGCCCGCACGCTGCAGGCCCTCAGCGAGGAGAAGCTCCGCGAGATGCTCGACCCCGTTGTCGCGGAGAAGTGACCGACGTGTCCCTTCTCGCCGCGTCCACGAACCTCGCCGCGTCGTCCGACACCGTCGTCAGCGGTGCCCTGGTGCTCGCCCTGCCGATCGCCGTCCTGGGCGGGCTCGTCTCCTTCTTCTCGCCGTGCGTGCTGCCGCTCGTCCCCGGCTATCTGTCGTACGTGACCGGTGTCACCGGCACGGATCTGGCGGAGGCCAGACGGGGGCGGATGGTCGCGGGCGCCAGTCTGTTCGTGGTGGGGTTCACCGCCGTGTTCGTCTCCGGCGGCGCGCTGTTCGGCTACTTCGGATCGACCCTCCAGGAGTACCAGAGCACGCTCAGCAAGGTCCTCGGCGTGCTGATGATCGCGATGGGCGTGTTCTTCATGGGGATGATGCCCTGGCTCACGCAGCGCGAGTTCCGCTTCCACAAGCGGCCGGTGACCGGCCTGGTGGGTGCTCCGATACTCGGTGCGCTCTTCGGTATCGGCTGGACGCCCTGCCTGGGACCGACGCTCTCCTCCATCAATTTTCTTTCCATGAACCAGGCGAGCGCGGGCCGCGGCGCCATACTGACCGTCGCGTACTGCGTCGGTCTGGGAGTGCCCTTCGTCCTCGCCGCCGTCGCCTTCCGCAAGGCGCTCGGCGCCTTCGCCTGGGTCAAGCGGCACTACGCATGGGTGATGCGGATCGGCGGCGGCATGATGATCGTGACCGGCCTGCTCCTGCTCACCGGCGCCTGGGACAGCATCGTGCAGCAGATGCAGACCTGGTCCAACGGCTTCACGGTAGGGATCTGATCGATGAGCACGACCGACACCGACACCGGCACGGGCAGGACGAAGGACCCGGCGACCGCCAAGCGGCACATCGGGGTGAGCGCCGACGGCGAACTCGGCGAAGCCGGATCCCAGCTGTCCACCGCGCCGGTCGACACGGCCGTGCCCGGCTCCTTCGGCGGGTCCCGCGCGCCCGGCGCCCTGGGCTGGCTGACCTGGACCGGCCGTGAGGTCGTCGGCTGGGCCCGCTGGTTCTGGCGGCAGCTGACGTCGATGCGGGTCGCCCTGATCCTGCTCTTCCTGCTGTCGCTCGGGGCGATCCCCGGCTCGCTGATCCCGCAGTCCGGGACCGACGCCCAGAAGGTGGCGGACTTCAAGGACGCGCACAGCATCCTCGGGTCCGTCTACGACAAGCTCGGCCTGTTCCACGTCTACAGCTCGGTGTGGTTCTCCGCGATCTACATCCTGCTCTTCGTCTCGCTCATCGGCTGCATCGTGCCGCGCACCTGGCAGTTCGTCGGGCAGCTGCGCGGCCGTCCGCCGGGCGCCCCCAAGCGGCTGAACCGGCTGCCCGCGTACGCGACCTGGCGCACCGGGGCCGAGCCCGAGCAGGTCCGCGAGGCCGCCCTCAAGATCCTCAAGCAGCGGCGGTTCAGGGCACACATCGAGAAGGACGCCGTCGCCGCCGAGAAGGGCTACCTCCGCGAGACCGGCAACCTGCTCTTCCACATCGCGCTGATCGTGATGCTGGTCGCCTTCGCCTGGGGCCAGCTCTTCAAGTCCGAGGGCAACAAGCTGATCGTCGAGGGCGACGGGTTCTCCAACACGATCTCGCAGTACGACGACTTCAAGTCCGGCAACCTCTTCAGCACCGACGACCTCACGCCGTTCAGCTTCAACCTCAAGAAGTTCACCGGCACCTACGAGCGGACCGGCCCCAACAAGGGCACCCCTCGCACGTACCAGGCGGACATCACCTACAGCATCGGCGCGTACGGCAAGGCGAAGAAGACCACCGTCAAGGTCAACGAGCCGCTGAAGATCGGCGACTCGAAGGTCTATCTCACCGCGCACGGCTACGCGCCCGTCGTCACCGTCCGGGACGGCAAGGGCAACGTCATCTACCACGACGCCGTGCCGATGCTGCCGCTCGACCCGAACGTCACCTCGCAGGGCGCGATCAAGGTCATGGACGGCTACAAGAACGCCCAGGGGACGAGCGAACAGCTCGGTTTCTCCGCCTTCTTCGTGCCGACCTTCGCGGGTGCGGGCAAGGGCGACATGTTCTCCCAGTTCCCCGCGCTCGACTTCCCCGTGCTCGCGCTGTCCGGATTCCACGGCAGCCTGGGGGTCGACGCGGGCATCCCGCAGAACGTGTACCAGCTCGACACCTCGAAGATGAAGCAGTTCAAGGACGCGAAGGGCAACATCGTCAAGGCGCGCCTGCTGCCCGGCGAGACGATGAAGCTGCCGAACGGCGCCGGCTCCATCACCTTCGACAAGGGCATCAAGGAGTGGGCGAACTTCCAGGTCACCCAGCAGCCCGGCAGTGACTGGGCGCTGGTCGGTGCCTTCACCGCGATCTTCGGTCTCGCCGGTTCGCTCTTCATCCAGCGCCGCCGCGTGTGGGTGCGGGCGGCCACCGGGGCCGACGGCGTCACCGTCGTCGAGATGGCGGGCCTCGGCCGCAGCGAGTCCGCGAAGCTCCCCGAAGAACTCGGCGACCTGGCCGCACTCGTCCACGAACAGGCGCCCACCAAGCCCGACACAGACGAAGCCGCAGTCGAAACCGACCCCGACGCCGAACCCTCCGTACCTGCCGCCGAAGGGGCTGAGAAGTGACTCTCGCCACCGCAACCGACCTGGGTGCCGTGACCGATCTGGCCACGGCCACCAACGAACACCTCGCCAACATCAGCAACACGCTGATCTACTCCGCGATGGCCGTCTACACCCTGGCCTTCTTCGCGTACATCGCCGAGTGGATCTTCGGCAGCCGCAGCAAGGTCGCCCGTACGGCCGCCGCGCTCACCACCACCGAGAAGGCGAAGGCCCCCGCGGTCACCGTGCAGTCGGCGGGCGGTACGGCCGTCCTGGAGCGGCCGAAGGTCGTCACCCGGTCGGCGGCGGGCGCCCGTGACGTGCCCGACGGGCCCGGCGCACACGGTGGTGACGAGCAGGGCGACCTCTACGGCCGGATCGCGGTGTCCCTCACCGTGCTCGCCTGGGCCGTCGAGGCGGCCGGCGTCGTCGCCCGCGCGCTGTCGGTGCAGCGGGCGCCGTGGGGCAACATGTACGAGTTCAGCGTCACCTTCTCCACGGTCGCCGTCACCGTGTACCTGGCGATGCTCGTGCTGAAGAAGAACATCCGCTGGCTGGGCCTGCCCCTGGTCACCACCGTCCTCCTCGACCTCGGCCTCGCGGTCACGGTGCTCTACACGGCGAGCGACCAGCTGGTGCCCGCGCTCCACTCGTACTGGCTGTACATCCACGTCTCGACCGCGATCCTCTGCGGCGCCGTGTTCTACGTGGGCGCGGTCGGCACCCTGATGTACCTCTTCAAGGACTCGTACGAGAACAAGCTCGCCACCGGCGGCCGGCCGGGCCGTTTCGCCACCTCCGTGATGGAGCGGCTGCCCTCCTCGGCCTCCCTCGACAAGTTCTCCTACCGCGTCAACGCCGCCGTCTTCCCGCTGTGGACCTTCACGATCATCGCGGGCGCCATCTGGGCGGGCGACGCGTGGGGCCGCTACTGGGGCTGGGACCCGAAGGAGACCTGGGCGTTCATCACCTGGGTCGCCTACGCCTGCTACCTGCACGCCCGCGCCACGGCCGGCTGGAAGGGCCGCAAGGCCGCGTACATCGCCCTGATCGCCTTCGCCTGCTTCCTCTTCAACTACTACGGAGTCAACATCTTCGTCTCCGGCAAGCACTCCTACGCGGGCGTCTAGGACAGGTCCTGGCCTTCGGCGCGTGCGGAACGGGCCGCCTCGGGCCACGCTGGTGTCATGACCGGAGTGACCCGAGGCATCGAAGAGGGCGCCACCGAGACCCGGGAGGACGGCACCCGCGTCCTGCACTACCTGCTGCGTTTTCCCCAGCCTGTGGAGAACGTCTGGGCGGCGGTGGCCACCTCGGATGGACTAGGGGGATGGCTGGCCGCCGCCGAGGTGTTCGAGCCACGCCTCGGTGGGGCGGTCACGCTGCGCGGGATCGGCAGCGGTCGGATCACGGCGTGGGACGTCGAGCGGATCGCCGAGTACACGGTCGAGGGGCGGGGCCGCATCCGCTTCCACCTGGAGCCGACCCGCCCGTCCGGCACGACGGTCCGCTTCACCCACGAGTCCCCAAGAGACGAGGACCCGGGCTGGCGCCAGCGTTTCGAGCACCTGTCGGCTTACGTCGAGGGCACTCCCTAGGGGCGCGGGGAACTGCGCGACCAGCCACACACGACCCGCACCCACCCGACCACGGAACTCCAGCGGCGCCCCCGTCAAGCCGGCGGCAGACACTCCGCGGAGGGCGGCTTCCCCTCAGGCCACGCGATCTTCACAAAGCGGGCCCGTGACTCGGGCGTCAGCTGCACGATCGGCACCGCCTTGTCGTACGGATTGCCGTGGGCGTCCAGACAGATCCACCCGCTCGCCCCGTTCACCCGCAGCTCCTTGCCCTTGACCTGCGGCCACTGGAGCCCGACGTCCGCGAGGGCCGGGATCTTCCCCGTCGGCGACGCCCCGCGGATGCCGCGCACGGCGAGCCGCATGGCGTCGTACGCGATGATCAGCTGGCCGTCGTCCAGGGCGATCGGCCCGAGGGGCCCGACCGGCTCCTTCCCGGCACCCCCCAGAAGCGACTGCAGCACCTTCGCGTCGGCCGCGCTGCCGCCCGTCGTCGCGGCGTCCTTCAGCCAGGCGTCCGGGTGGGCCAGGGACGTGTAGCGGACGGTCAGCAGCGGGTCCTTGAGGGCGGCCGGGTCGAGGTCCTTGTCCCCGGCGAGATAGGAGCCCTCGTCGCCGGTGAGCACCGTGAACCGGCGGTCGTGGCAGCCGCGCTGGCCCAGCATGTTGATGAACTGCCGCAGCTGGGTGTGGCGCCCCGCGAACAGGATGGTGTTCGTGGTGGTCGGCGTGTTGCAGAGGATGTTGGTGATCTGCATGAAGACGTTGGAGGTGCTGCCCTCCTTGCTGCGGTCGGCGGGCGGCGTGAACGGCTGGGCCTCGTAGCGCGATCCCTTGAGCATCTTCTCGAAGGAGGCCTGGAGCGTGCGCGTGTACGGGTCGCCGGTGCGGTCGTAGACGAGGAAGGCGTTGGCGGCGGAGACCTTGGCGAAGGAGGCGAGGGCGCGGGCCTCGTCGGTGTTGGTGGGGGAGACCCGCGCGAGCCCGGGGAAGGGGTCCTTGCCGTTCTGCCCGTTGGCCAGGTCGTCGGCGGTGATCGAACTCCCTATCACCGGGATGCCCCGGCTGGTCAGCTCCTGGACGGCCTTCTTGTTGTTGTCGGTGCTCAGGCCGACCCCGGTCACCGCGCGCAGCCGGTCGGAGCCTCCCGTCATGCCCGCCAGCTGGTCGACCGTGTGCTGCCAGTACGTGCCGGTGGAGCCGGGGTTGGCCAGCACCAGGCGGATCTTCGGCTTCAGGTCGGTGGTGTCGTGGTTGGCCTGGTACTGGGCCAGATAGGCGCCCTGGAGCTCGTGCAGCACATCGCCCAGGTTGTCGGCGTCGGTGGCGGTGAAGGGTTCCAGGAGCGCGACGGTGACGTAACTGCCGGGCGCCAGTCGGGCGTTCTCGCGATGAATGGCCCGTACGGTGTCGGCGAACTGCGCACGCCCGAAGGCGTACGTCGTCCACGAGACGCCCACGCACTCGTCGCTGCCCTTGGGCTGGACGACGCCGGGCGCGCAGGAGCGATTCTCCTTGGTGGCCGTCATACCGCCCCAGACGCCGAGGCCCGCGAGCACCGCCGCGAGGGTCAGCGCGACATACCTGCGGAAACGAATCTCCCAGACGTCCTCGCGCAGCCAGGTCCACAAGCGCGCCATCACAGGTCCCCGTTCACGTTGTCGTCGTCGTCACCAGGGACGCGCAGCGGGTGGCCGGCGAGCGCGTCGGACGGCCACTCCCGCGAGGCCCGCCACAGCAGCGGGTTGCCCGCGGGCCGCAGGTTCGACAGCTGCTCCAGCTCGAAACGGAGCCGGTCGGACACCTTCGGGTCGGGCAGCACCAGCGGATCGGTGAGCTGCCAGACCGCGTGCAGCAGCCGTCGTACCCGTAAGTGCAGTACGGCGTCCACGCTGTCCGGCGGCTGCTGGGCGGCGTCGGTGCGGCCGAGCGCGACGGCCGCCCGGTCGTCGTGGCCGCCGTGGCCGCCGAAGTCGCGGCCGTCCGGGTCGTGTGCGTGGTAGTAGGGCGCGGACGCGATGAAGACGAGCGAGGACAGCCAGGACGCGGTGTCGGTGCGCGGGAAGGTGTCGCGCAGGTGCGCCACCGCGAAGTCGGCCTTGCCGAGCGCGAGTTCGTGGTGCAGTCGATAGCGCGCGCCGTCCGGCTGGTCCCCGTCGCCGTAGTGGTCGATGAGGGCGCGGTGCACGGACTGCCAGCGTGCGTGGTCGGGGTCGTCGTGGTGCAGCCGCAGCAGGAGCAGCGCGCGCAGGAACGGATCGCCCACGAACTGTCCGGCGGCGCTCGGCCAGCCCTCCTCGGCGAGCCGCTCCTCCAGCGCGAGGACCCCCGACGCGCCGAAGTCGTCGGAGAGCTGGACCTCCGCGAGCACGCAGGCCGAGTCGCGGTCGTGGGCCGCGGCGAGCACGGTCAGCTCGTCGAGCCGGCCACCGGGTACGAGCCGGTCGAGCAGCTCCTGATAGGTGGGCCGGCCGTCGTTGTCCTCGTGGACGGCGACGTCGGAGGTGAGCAACTCGCCGAGCGACTTGGCTCCTTGGGGGAGGTTCTGGCGGGCGGAGTCCGCGAGGAGGGTGACGCCGAGCGGGCTGCCGCCGGACAGCCGGTGGGTGGCGTACGGGAGTTGAGGGGGGACGGCGAGGCCCTGCGAGACGCCGCCCACGAGGTGCAGGGTGTCGTCGGGGGTCAGCGGCGGCAGCGCGACGAGCAGCGCCCGCGAGGACGGTGAGGTGCCCGGCTCCCAGCCGGTGTGCCGGGCGACCTCGGGGAGGGTGCGGCGGCTCGCGTTGCGCAGCGCTCCATGGGTGTATCCGCGCAGGGCGGCGAAGAAGACGACGTGGTCGGCGATGCCGTCGGCGCGGTCGCGCAGCACCGGTTCCAGCAGGCCGAGGCCCGCTCGTTCCTGCACGTTGTCGATCAGCACGACCGGGCGGCCCAGCCGGTGCGAGCGCTGCATGACCCCCGCGTACGCGTCGTCGAGGTCGGCCAGCAGGGCCCGTACGAGATAGCGCTCGGCGTGGGTGCGGGAGTCGCCGCCCGCCCGGAAGTGCGAGGAGAGCAGGATCAGGCCGAGCTTGGGATTGCCGCCCGCGTTCGGATAGTCGCGGTACCAGGTGGCGGCCCTGCGCAGCCGGCGGGGAGCGGGACCGATCCCCTCGGCGAACGCCTCCAGGGTGGCTTCGATGATCGGCGCGATCACGGGACCCGTACCGCTGAGCGAGGCGATGAGCTTGGAGACGACCTTGCTCACCCAGCGGCCCGCGAACCCCGAGAGCCATGAGCCGGTCTCGTTCAGCAGCAGGATCCGCTCCGCCTCCTGCCGGATGCGGGGCACGTCGCGATCGCTCCAGCCGCTCGCCGCGACGGCCAGCAGCCCGGACGTCAGGCGTGGGAAGCCGATCCGCCCGGCGCCGGTCACCGGCTCCGCGAGTTGCTCGGCGATGGTGGTGAGCGCCTGTCCCACCGGCGACCAGGACTCCGCGGGCCGCTCGGCGGGTGGGCCGGCGAACTGCCGTTCCTCGCCGTCGATCAGCGCGACCGGTGTGTGCCCGCGGTACGCGTCGCGCAGCTCCCGCAGTACGGCGCTCTTGCCGAGCCCCCGCCCGCCCGCGAACACCACGAAGGGCAGTTCCTTCGGGTGTTCGTACGGGTTCGAGCGGAGCTGGTACGGGCGCAGGCCGACGAGCCGTGACGCAAGACCGGGCGGATCGGTGTCGAACAACGCTCCGCGTCCGTGCAGCCCTCTGTGCACCGCATCTCCCCCTGGCGCGGTCCGGTCCCGCTCTGTGCTGCTGTGAGGTCTATCAACACCAGTGTAAAAAGGGGGAGTTGATTCGGACTAGGGCATGGGATGTCCGTTTGGTTACGAAATTTTTCCGCGCCCTTTCATCCAGCTATCCCACGGTGATCGAATCCAGCTTTTCGCGCAGATAAACATGGGAGTCGACGGGCGGATACGCGACGCGGCCCACCGGCGCGGGGACCGACTCCACCACCGTCCCCGGCGTGCACTCGCCGAAGTAGACCAGCGACATCAGCTCCTCGGCCGGCGCGTCGGCGGGCGGAGGCAGCACCCGGTGCCGGCCCGAGCGCCACCGGTCGCCCGTCCAACGGGCCATCAGGTCACCGATGTTGATCGTGAACGCCGCCGGGTCGAAGGGCGCGTCCTCCCAGCCGCCCTCGTCCGTGTAGACCTGCAGCCCGCCCTTGCCCGCCTGACGGTCGAGAATGGTGACGGTGCCGAAGTCGGTGTGGGGGCCGATACGGAACTGGCCGGGCTCGGGCTCGCCGACGACCTCTGTCCCCGGGTACCAGTTGATGTTGAAGCCGTACGTCGGGTGGTCCATGTGCCGGGTGAAGAAGTCCGGCTCCAGACCGAGGGCCTCACCCAGCAGGGCCAGCAGGTGGTTCTCCAGCCCGCCCATCCCCGCCAGGTACTCCTCGCAGAGTTTCCGCAGCTCCGGGGCCTCGGCGGGCCACACGTTCGGCGCGTACCACTCCGCGTTGGTCGCAGGGTCCTCGAAGGGCTCGTGCGTCGCGAAGGTCAGCGACTCCTTGAGGTCGGGGGGCGTCTGCGTACCCTCCGAGTAGCCGTTGGCCTCGGCCCCCGGGCCGAGCCAGCCGCGCCCGCCGACCTGGACGGCGTAGGGCTGCTTGACCTCCGTCGGGAGGGTGAAGAAGGCGCGGGCGGCCTCGCGGATGCGGGAGCGGAGGGCCGGGTCCACACCGTGTCCGGTGACGAGGAGGAAACCCGCGCTCTGGAGGGCTTCGTCGACGGTGCGGGCGATGGCGGTACGGGCGTCGGGGTCGCCGTCCAGCCAGGGCCGCAGGTCGATGGTCGGGATGCGCGGGGTGCCGGGGGTACGGGGGCTGCCCAGGGGCCTACTCACCAATGTCCTCGTTCCACAGAGCCGGGTTGTCCTTGATGAAGTCGCGCATCAGCGCGGCGCACTCGGGGTCGTCCAGGAGCACGATCTCCACGCCGTGCTCGGCCAGCCAGTCGTGGCCGCCGTGGAAGGTCTCCGCCTCGCCCACCACGACCCGCGAGATGCCGAACTGGCGCACCAGGCCGGAGCAGTACCAGCACGGCGACAGGGTCGTCACCATGGTCGTACCGCGGTACGAACGCTGTCGTCCCGCAGCGCGGAACGCCGACGTCTCCGCGTGCATGGACGGGTCGCCGTCCTGGACCCGCCGGTTGTGGCCGCGGCCCAGAAGCGTGCCGTCCGCGCCGTACAGCGCGGCGCCGATGGGGATGCCGCCCTCCGCCAGCCCGGCGCGGGCCTCCGCGACGGCGGTCGACAACCACATCCGTGCCCGTGCCTGATCCATACGCTCCATGACTCCACTCTCCTGTGGCCGAAACACGAGGGCAACGTGCGGAAAGTACTCTCCCGGCAAGCCGCACCCGGACGGACTGTCAGCGTCTGAAGGAGGTTCCCGTGCCCGCACTCACCCTCCGCGACATCCTGGCCCTCGACCCCGTCCGTGGCAGCGAGCCCGAACTCCTCGCCGGCGAAGGCGCCCTGGACCGCCCGGTCCGCTGGGTGCATTCGAGCGAGGTGTACGAGGGGGCGAACTTCCTCGACGGCGGCGAACTGCTCCTCACCAACGGCTTCGGGCTGACCGACGCGGACGAGGACACCCGGCGGCGCTACGTCCGCGAGCTGACCGCGCGCGGAGCGGCGGGGCTCGCGGTGGAGGTCGGACGGTCGCTGGTGCGGATGCCGGAGGAGGTCGTCGACGAGGCGCGGCGGCTCGGGCTGCCCCTGCTCGCCCTGCACCGGGTGGTGCCCTTCGTCCGCATCACCGAGGCCGCCAACCGGGCGATCGTGGCGCGCGGCCTGTCCGGGCGGGCGGCGTCCATGCGGCCCTGGGGCGGCGACCACACCGCCGCCCTGCTCGCCGACCTCGCCGACGGCCAAGCCCTCAACCAGCCCGAGGTGGAGGCCCGCGCGGCGCTCGCCGGGTTCCATCCGGGGCCGGGCGCGCGGCTGGTCGGGGTGTCGGCGCACGGGGCGCGCGAGCTGGGCGTGGTCGACCGGGCGGCCCGCTCCCTGGGCGGGGTCGCGGTGCTGCGGGCGGCGTTCCCGGGGGATGTACTGGCGCTGGTGGCGATGCCGGACGACGCCGTACGGGCGGTGACGGCGCGGCGCGATGTCGTACGGGCCGTGCAGGAGGCCTTCCGGACGGTCGCCGAGGCCGGGATGACCGTGGCGGTCGGACACGCGGTCCTCGCGGGCGGCGGCTGGCTGCGCTGGAGCGAGACACTGCGGGCGGCCCGGACGACCCTGGAACTGGCGCTCACCGTGCCGTCCGCCGAACCCGGTCCGACCGGTGGCCCCGCCGTCACCTCCTCCCGCGCCCTCACCCTGGAACGCGAGCTGACCCGAGGCGGCGTGGACGCCAACCGCGACCGCCTCGCCCGCCTGGTCCAGCACACCCTGGGTCCCCTGCTGGCCTGGGAGGCCGCCCACCCCAGCGACCTCGTCCGGACCCTGGAGATCCACCTCCGCCACGGCTGCTCACCCACCCGCACGGCGGCCCTGCTCCACATCGGCCGCCAGTCCCTCTACCAGCGCCTGGAACGCATCGAATCCCTCCTGGGCCTGGAGATCGACGACCCGGACCTCCTGGGCGAACTGCTGGCGGCCCTGTGCGCGCAGCGGATCGTGCGGGGGGTACCGGCGACGGCGGGAGGCGGCCTGCGGACGGTGGCCTGACCTGACCGTCAGCAGTGGCGGGCCCGCGCGTACTGCCGGGCCAGCGCGCGGAACGACTCCTTCGGCTCCCAGTGCCATCCACCGGGGCGGTCCTCGATCGTCTTCACGATGCCGTAGCTCGCCATGTCGAGGTCGTGGCGGGGGTCGCGGGGGCGGTGCGGGGCGTCGGGGGTGACGAAGGTGTACGCCATCGCCGAGTACAGGCCCATCGACTCGAACACCGACAGCACGTCCGTCAGATAGGCGGCCTGGGTGCGCTCACTGCGGACGAGACCGCCCTTGATCTCCGGCGGCTCCTTTCCGTGGTCGACGACGTCCCAGCCCATGCCGCCCTTCTCCGGCGCGCCCTCGAAGGTGCAGCAGCCGAACTCCATGACGGCGACGGGCTTCCCGAAGCGCCGCAGCGCGGCGAGGTCGCGGACGTAGGCGTTCCGGTCCCGGAACCAGCCGTAGTAGTCGACACCGACGAGGTCGAAGAGGCCCCAGTCGACGTCCTCGTCCTGCGCGGCGGCGTACGTGAGCCGCCCGTGGAAGACGGACCTGCCCACGGACGCCGCCTTCGCCGTGAACCGGTGCAGGCGCCGTGCCATCAGTACGGGATCGAAGTCGCCCTTGAGGAGATGCTCGACGCGCTCCTGGGCGTTGGCGCCGGGCACGATCCCGGGCACGTACAGCACGAACTCGCAGCCGACACTGAGATGCACTCCCGCGCCCCGTCGCCGCAGCCGCTCGGCGAACCGGCCCGTCTCCGCGAGGTGGTCGAGGATCTCGCGTTCCGGTACGTCGCCCAGGGCCGGCTCCAGCCAGACGTTCAGACCGAGCTCCGCCGCCTCGGCCGCGGTGGCGGTGAGCCGTTCGACGCCGTCGCCGGTGACCTTGACGGAGTCGGCGTGCAGGTCGTGCGCGATGGCGCGCAGGTCGCGGCGCATGCGCCCGGGGCTCCACCCGGTGCTCGGCGTCTCCCCGTCCGTCACCTCGTACACCACACCCCGGTACGTCAGCCCCGGCCGACGGCCCGTCGCCCCGGCCCGCACGACCGGCAGCACCACCGCGCCCCCGGCTCCCGCGGCCATCCCCATGAACCGTGCCCGAGTGATCCCCCGCATCGCGCCTCCCGTGTCCGCCTTCGCGTTCGCGGACTTCAGTCTGGGAGGCGGTCCTTCGTGCCGCCGTCCGCCGATGGTCTACGGACGGCCGACGAAAGTATCGGCGGGGGCCTCGAGCGCACGTCACACCTCGGACGCCGCCTCCGCGATGCCGTACGCCAGGGCGTCGAAGTTCTCCCGGTAGAAGCCCAGCCGGATGTGGAAGGGCTCCTGCAGGAACGCGCCCTCGCGCGAGACGAACATGGTCGGCGCGGTGGTCAGCGCGCTGTGCACCGCGTGCAGTTCCTCCGTATCGAAGCGGATGTCGTGCGACTCCGTGAGGCCGCCGGAGAGGCGCTCGATGAGCGCGTCGACCGTCTCCCGGCCGGTACCGAGCCGCAGCCTCAGGGTCAGGTCACTGACGTCCCGGTGACGCACATGGCTCAGCGCCTCGCGCATCGCCGCAGCCTGGGCCGGGGTGAGCCGCGCGACGAACCCGTCCCCGTCCCGGGTCAGCCTGAACCGTGTTCTCATGCGTCTCCGCTCCCCTCCTCATCCCGTCCCTCGGAGGAAAACGTCGACGTCACACCGAGGGTTCCGGCCTGCGGGCCAGGACGAACGCCTGCGGGGTCTTCTCGCGGGCGTCGGCCTCGCGGACGAGGCGGGCGACCTCCACCAGCCCCGCCTCGCGCAGCAGCTCGGCGACGCGCTCGGGCGGGAAGCGGTAGACGTCGAGGTCCAGGTCATGGCCGTACGCGTGATCGAGGTGCACGCGCTCGTCGCCCACCTTGAAGGCGAGCAGCAGATGACCGCCCGGTGCCAGGATCCGGTGGAACTCACGGAAGAACAGCGGGAGTTCGTCCAGCGGCGTGTGCACGGTGGAGTACCAGGCGAGGGCCCCGGCGAGTGACGCGTCCTCGATGTCGAGGTCCGTCATCGAGCCCACCTCGAAGCGGAGGTGCGGATGGCTGCGCCGGGCCACGGCGACCATCCGCGGCGACAGATCGATCCCGTACGCGTCCAGCCCGAGGCTCTCCAGGTGGATCGTCACCCGTCCCGGCCCGCACCCGAGGTCCGCGACCTGTCCGCCTCCGCCGTCCCGCACCTTCTCCGCGAAGGCGGCGAGCATGGCCCGGTCGAAGGGCTTGTGCTCCAACTCGGCCTTGAGGAGCTCGCTGTAGTCGACGGCGACGGTGTCGTACGACGCCCTGGTGGCGTCCGGGCGGGAGGTCATGGGGTGAGAGGTCATGGCGCGGAAGACTAGTCGGGGGGACTGACAAGCCTGGTGCGTGGTCGTCACGCGAGGTCGGCGTCCCCGTCCGTGCCGTGGGCGCGCAGCAACAGCTTTCCCGTGCTCGTCCGTGTTCCCATCAGCCGGTGTGCCTCCGCCGCGTCCGGCAGGGCGAACTCCGCCGTCACCGGCAGGGACACCACCCCGTCCACCACCGTCCGGAAGGCGCGTTCGGTGAGGGCGCGCAGTTCGGTCGGGGACGTCTGGGCCAGGGTGAGGATGGAGAAGCCGGAGACCGAGAGGGCCAGGGGGTAGAGGTCGGGCTGGCCCACCTGCCAGGGCTGCGCCCCGCTCGCGTTGCCGAAGGAGACCAGGCGGCCGAAGGGGGCGAGGGAGTCGAGGGAGGCCCGGAGGGTTTCGCCGCCGACCGGGTCGAGTGCCAGGTCGACCCCGCGACCGCCCGTCGCCTCGCGCGCCTCCTTGGCGAAGGAGGGGGTGGTGGAGGAGGTGACGAAGACCTCGTCGTAACCGTGCTCCCGCGCGTACTCGGCCTTCGCCTCGCTCGACACCACCCCGAGGACCGCCCCGGCCCCCGCCGCGCTCGCCAACTGCCCCAGTACCGTGCCCACCCCGCCCGCCGCGCCCTGCACGAGCACCGTCTCGCCGGGCTGGAGCCGGCCCACGGTGTGGATCAGGGCGTACGCGGTGGGCAGCACGGTGGGGAGGGTCGCGCCGGTGCGCAGGTCCACGCCGGGCGGCAGCGGGAAGACGGTCACCGCGTCGGCGACGACGACGTCCGCGTACGCGCCGCCCTGCGTCAGGGCCGCCACCTGCTGCCCCACGGCGAGGCCGGTGACCCCTGCGCCGAGGGCCCGGACGCGGCCCGAGGCCTCCAGACCGGGGACGAAGGGCAGGGCGGGCACCCGGTAGCCGTCGGCCCGTGCCTTGAGGTCGGCGAAGTTCACACCGGTGTACGCCACGTCGATGCTCACCTGCCCCGGACCCGGCGTGGGCACCTCCGCCTCGACGACCCTCAGCACCTCGGGACCGCCGTACTCCTGGATCTCGACCGCGCGCATGGCACACCTCTCACGAGAACTCGTCCGCTCGACTGTTCAATGAAAACCGAACACTCGGGAGTGTATGGTTTCTATCGAACACTCGGCAAGGTGTGAGAGATCTGAGGGGAGTCGGGCGTGACGGAACGAGCGAGTCACCGGGCCGCCCCGGAACACGTCCATCCCGACGACGTTCCGGTCCAGACCGCCCTCGCCGCCCTCGCCGACCCCGTACGCGTCACCCTCGTGCGGGAGTTGGCCGACTCGGCGGAGTGGGCGCGGAGTTGCGGCAGCTTCGACGTGCCCGTCGGCAAGGCGGCCCTCAGCCACCACTTCGCGGTGCTGCGCGGGGCGGGCCTGGTGGAGCAGCGCGACGAAGGCCCCAAGCGCGTCAACCGCCTGCGACGCGAGGAGTTCGAGGCCCGCTTCCCCGGACTCCTCGACCTGGTTCTGCGTGAGGACCGGGCGCACTGAACCGATTCGCCGCCTCCCGCGTCGAAGGGGCATGAAGAAGCGTGTGAGGGGTCGGACGGCCACCGGTGCCACCGTGACCGGTGCCGTCGTGCTGCTGGGGGCGCTGCTCCAAGGATCGAGCGCCGTCGCGCAGGCCGAGCCCGCGCATTCCGCGCCCGTCACCGCCACCTGCGTCGGCACGCGGCCGGCCGGGAGCCTTTCCGACCGCGGCGCCGAGGACTTCACCCCGCTGGACCGGACTCTGGCCCACGTCGAGAGGATGGGCGAGTCCGCCCGCTACGCCGCCGTGTACACGGGCCTGTCGGTCGACGAGGAGGACCGGGCCACGGACGTGTACCGCATGCCGTCCGCCTCCTTCGACGCCGACCTCTGTGGCGCCGCCGAGAAGGGCGTCACGGTGCGGCTGCACGACACCGATGCCAACCGGACCGACCTGGAGGCCCTCGCCGACCGGATCGCCGCGGACATGAACCGCTGGAACGGCACCTTCGACCTGCGCGAAGTCGGCGTGGACGAGGCCGGGTTCGTGTTCGTGGGCGTCGACGACCCCACCACCGCCGCGCCCCTCCTCAAGAAGGCGTTCGGCGCACGGCACATCGAGGTGGGGTACGCCGAACAGGCCTCGCTGCTGAGCACCACCGGCTGACCGCTCAGCCCGTGCGGGGCGCCCGCCGCAGCAGCGCGTACAGCGCCGCGCTCAGCGCGAACCCCACCAGGCAGGTGATGTCGCCGAAGGACGCCCAGTGCTTCGGCACCCAGCCGACGTACTTCTCCTGGTTGGAGAAGAGCGGGACCGAGACCGCCACGCCGACCAACAGGGCGGTGATCCCCGGCCAGTTGGTGAACGCGCGGTCGCCCAGGCGCCGGGCCGGCTCGTCGTCCGGCGTACGGGTCCGCAGCCACCGCTCCACCAGCACCACTCCCAGCCATGGTCCGATCCAGTACGCGATGACCAGCAGGAACGCCTCGTAGGCATGCCCGGCGTCGGACAGCGACGCCCACGCCGCCGCCGTCCCCGCCACGCCCGAGATCACCACCAGCGCGCCGCGCCCCAGCCAGGCCGGCAGCCGCAGGCCGAGCGAGGTGATGGACATGGCGGAGGAGTAGACGTTCAGCGCGTTCGCCGAGATGCCGCCCAGGATGATGGAGAGCAGCACCAGGTCGCCGAGCCAGGACGGGAGATGACCGGTGAAGGCGGCCGTCGGGGTCGCGCCGGCGGGGGCCGCGATCGTCGCCGACGCCGCGCCGACGAGGGAGACGACCGCGACGGAGAGGAAGAGTCCGACGGCCGGGTAGAGAGCGGTCCTGAACCTGTTCGCCGTACGGGGGAGGTAGCGCGAGTAGTCCGTGGCGTACGGGTTCCAGCCCGCCGCGTACCCCCACGCCGTGCTGAACGCCAGCAGGAAGCCGCCGATGCCGCCGCCCCCGCCCGAGGCGCCGAGGTCCGCGTGGTCGAACGTCCACACGCCCGCCACCAGGAACACCACCGCCAGCGCCGGGAACGCGTACTTCTCGAAGGCGTGCACGAAGTTGTGGCCGATGAAGCCGATCACGATCTCGACCGCCACCACGAGCAGCAGCGAGGGCAGGGGGCGCAGACCTGTCAGCGTGTTCAGCGCGAACGCGGCGCTCACGCTGTTCACGGCGAACCAGCCCACGCCCGCCACCAGGGCGTTCACTCCGGCCGGCAGCAGATTGCCCCGGTAGCCGAAGGAGAGGCGGCCGATCACCATCTGCGGGACGCCGAACCGGGGTCCGTCGAGGGACAGGACGCCTTGCGTCAGCGCGCCCAGCGCCGTGCCCAGCAGCAGTGCCGCGGCCGCCTGCCAGAAGTTCAGCCCGAAGAAGAGGACCGAGATCACGCCGATGTACACGGTCGCGAACTCGATGTTCGGGGAGGCCCAGGTCCACAGCAACTGGAGCGGGCTGCCGTGGCGTTCGGCGTCGGGGATCGGTTCCGAGCCCGCCGTCTCGACGGCGATGACTCGGTCGCCGTACTCGGGCGTGATCGGTGCGGTGGTGCCGGCGGGAGCGGTCGTCATGCACCGTAAGTGTCCGGGGCGCCGTCACCCCCGGCCAGAGGCGCACTGTCCGTTCCGGGAGGCTCGTCGGCGTACACCTTGTACGGGCGTCAGCTCTCGGACTCCTCGCCGGCCTCGCGCCGACGCAGCTCCTCCTCGCGGCGCCGCAGGTCCGCCTCCCAGTCCTTCAGGAGTGCCTCGTCCTTGACGTTCTTGGAGGGAGCGGGCTCCGTGTTGAGCGAGTTCAGGAACTCGGGGTTGTCGTCGGGGGCGACGTACTGCGGGCGCTGCTCGCGGTGCCACTCCGAGGGCGTGACGCCTCGGGTCGGGCCCCGGCCGACCTTGCCGGCGACGAGCCAGGCGATCGGGCCGACGAGGACTTCTCCGAAGAGCAGGATGACGATCACCCACACCACCTTGGGCAGGCCGCGGACCTCTTCCTCCGGCGTGTTCAGGCAGTCGATGAACGAGTAGATCCACAGCGCCAGGACCAGCAGGAACGGCAGATACCTGAGCATGGCGGAACGGTCCCCCAGTGGACGGTGGCGGGGCGGTTCGGGGCCCCGGTGACGCGCACAGGGTAGCGGCTGACTTCAACGGGGGGATGACACTTTCCCCGCCCCCACCACCCCAGGGGCTCCACCCGGCCCTGGAGGGGCTTCGCCCCGACTCCCCGTGCGCCTGGTGGTTCGTCGGCTGCGGGTGGGCGGGGGCTGGTCGCGCAGTTCCCCGCGCCCCTGAAGGGGCGCTGCCCCTCGGGGCGGTTCCTCGGCCGCGGGCCGGTGGGGGTTGATCGCGCAGTTCCCCGCGCCCCTGAAAGCCTCGGCCCACCCGGCGTTCGCAGGCGAAGCCGGAGGCCGCACGCACCCCACCCACCCCGGCCCGCATCTTTCAGCCCGTCCGGCGTCTGAGGACGAGGCGGGAGACCGATGCCCCACCCACCCATCCACGTCCGCACCCTTCAGTCCGTCCGGCGTTTGAGGGCGAGGTGGGAGGCCGATGCCCCACCCACCCCACCTACCCATCCACGTCCGCACCCTTCAGCCCGTCCGGCGTTTGAGGACGAGGCCGTTCAGGCCGATGCGGGGGTCTGGGGGCGCAGCCCCCAGCGGGGTGGAAGGGGCGGAGCCCCTGGGATGGGACGGGTAGGGGCGGCGGGGGCGAGAGGGGTGGTCACGCCCACGGCGGTGGGGCGCACGTCGGTGTCGGGTGGGCCTCAGCGATACTTGGACGCATGGCTTACGACGATCTTCGATCCCTGCTGAGGGCGCTGGAGCGCGAGGGCGACCTCAAGCGCATCAAGGCCGAGGTGGACCCGTATCTGGAGGTCGGGGAGATCGTCGACCGGGTGCAGAAGGCGGGTGGACCGGCGCTGCTCTTCGAGAACGTGCGCGGGTCCGCCATGCCGCTCGCCATGAATGTCTTCGGCACCGACCGGCGGCTGCTGAAGGCCCTCGGCCTGAAGTCGTACGGCGAGATCAGCGAGAAGATCGGCGGCCTCCTCAGGCCCGAGCTGCCCCACGGCTTCGTCGGCGTACGCGAGGCCTTCGGCAAGCTCGGCGCGATGACCCACGTACCGCCGAAGAAGGTGAAGTCCGACAACGCGCCCGTGCAGGAAGTCGTGCTGCACGGTGAGGACGTCGACCTGGACGCCCTCCCCGCGCTCTTCACCTGGCCCCAGGACGGCGGCTCCTTCTTCAACCTCGGGCTCACCCACACCAAGGACCCGGAGAGCGGAATCCGCAACCTCGGGCTCTACCGCCTCCAGCGCCACGACAAGCGCACCATCGGGATGCACTGGCAGATCCACAAGGACAGCCGCAACCACTACCAGGTGGCGGCGAGAAGGGGAGAGCGACTGCCGGTCGCGATCGCCTTCGGGTGCCCGCCCGCCGTGACGTACGCCTCCACCGCCCCGCTGCCCGGTGACATCGACGAGTACCTCTTCGCCGGGTTCATCCAGGGCAAGCGGATCGAGATGGTGGACTGCAAGACCGTCCCGCTGCAGGTGCCCGCGAACGCGGAGGTCGTGCTCGAAGGGTGGCTGGAGCCGGGGGAGATGCTCCCGGAGGGACCCTTCGGCGACCACACCGGGTTCTACACGCCCCAGGAGCCCTTCCCGGCGCTGACCATCGACTGCGTCACCATGCGCAAGCGGCCGCTGCTCCAGTCGATCGTCGTGGGGCGGCCCCCGACGGAGGACGGCCCCCTCGGGCGGGCGACCGAGCGCTTCTTCCTCCCCCTGCTGAAGATCATCGTGCCGGACATCGTGGACTACCACCTCCCCGAGGCCGGCGGCTTCCACAACTGCGCGATCATCGCGATCGACAAGAAATATCCCAAGCACGCCCAAAAGGTGATGCACGCCGTCTGGGGGGCGCACATGATGTCCCTCACGAAGCTCATCGTGGTCGTGGACTCGGACTGCGACGTCCACGATCTGCACGAGGTCGCGTGGCGGGCCCTCGGCAACACCGACTACGCCCGCGACCTCACCGTCGTCGAAGGCCCCGTCGACCATCTCGACCACGCGTCCTACCAGCAGTTCTGGGGCGGCAAGGCGGGCATCGACGCGACGAGGAAGTGGCCCGAGGAGGGCTACACCCGGGACGGGGGATGGCCGGAAATGGTTCTCTCCGACCCGGAGACGGCGGCGACGGTCGACCGCCGCTGGAAGGAGTACGGCCTGTGAGGTCCATCGACAGCGGACGGATCGACAGCGGACGGGCGGCCGGCCGGTGACCAGCGCATCCGCCGCGCTCCCGCAGCAGCCGGGGCGCACCAAGGCCTTCCTCCGGCTCGTCATGATCGAGCACTCCGTCTTCGCGCTGCCCTTCGCCTACATCGCCGCGCTGACCGCGATGTTCGCGTGGGACAGGAACATCCACTGGGGCAGGCTGCTGCTCGTCACGATCGCGATGGTCGGGCTGCGCACGTTCGCGATGGCGGCGAACCGGATCATCGACCGCGAGATCGACGCCCGCAACCCGCGCACGGCCCACCGCGAGCTCGTCACCGGCGCGATGAGCGTGAAGCACGCGTGGACGGGCGCGCTGGTCGCGCTGGTCTTCTTCCTGGGTGCCGCGGCCCTCCTGAACCCCCTGTGCCTGGCCCTCGCCCCCATCGCGGTGATCCCGATGGTGGTGTACCCGTACGGCAAACGGTTCACGAACTTCCCGCAGGCCATCCTGGGCCTGGCCCAGGCGATGGGCCCGATCGGCGGCTGGCTGGCGATCTCCGGCGAGTGGTCGTGGGACGCCGTCATCCTGGGGCTCGCGGTCGGGATCTGGATCGGCGGCTTCGACCTGATCTACGCCTGCCAGGACGTCGACACGGACCGCGAGATCGGGGTCATGTCGGTGCCGGCGCGCTTCGGTATCCCCGCCGCGATCTGGGGGGCGCGCGGCTGCCACGCCGTCACCACCGCCCTGTTCGCCTGGTACGCCGTCGCCACCGACGCGGGCGCGTTCTTCTGGCTGGGCCTGCTGATCGTCGCGGGCGCGTTCCTCTACGAGCACTCCATCGTGAAGCCGCACGACCTGTCCCGTCTGAACCGCGCGTTCTTCCAAGTCAACGGATTCATCGGCATCGCCCTGTTCGTGTGTGCCCTGCTCGATCTGCTGGTCCGCGGGCTCACGGTCTGAATCCCGACAGCCGCCGGATACCCTCGACATCATGAAGCCAGGACAGACGCAGCGCCGGCCTTGGATCGTGGGGGTGTCGGGTGCCTCCGGTACGCCGTACGCCGCCTCCGTGCTGCGGGCGCTCCTGGCGGCGGGGGAGAGCGTCGACCTGGTGGTCTCGCGCGCCTCCCGGCTCACGCTGCTCGACGAGACCGGCCTTCCCTTCCGGGACGCCCACTGGCAGGACGACCTGCGGGAATGGCTGGCGCGTGGCGCGGACGGCAAGCCCGGCACCTTCGACGTGCGCATCGAGGACGTACGGCACTGGAGCGCCGGTGACCTGGCGGCGGGGCCGTCCTCGGGCTCGTACCCCTCCAAGGGCATGCTGATCGTGCCGGCCTCGACGGCCTGCGTGGCCGGAGTCGCCCTGGGGCTGTCGAAGGATCTGCTGCAGCGCGCGGCGAGTGTGACGCTCAAGGAGGGGCGCAAGCTCGTCGTCGCCGTCCGCGAGACCCCGTTGAACGGGCAGACGCTGCGTCATCTGGTCTCCCTGGACGACGCGGGCGCCACCGTGCTGCCCGCCTCGCCGGCGTTCTACGCGGGGGCCACCCACATCCAGGACCTGGTGGACTTCGTCGCCGGGCGGGTGTTGGACGCGGCGGGCGTCGAACACGGGCTGTACCGCCGGTGGGAGGGCGAACTCGGCGGCGGTTCCCGAGCGACCTGAGCGGCCACGGCCCAGCACCTGTGAAGCGAAGCACGCACGACCCGAGCACGCACGACCCGAGCACCACTGAGCAACATCGCACCACTCACGACTCACACACTTCAGCGGAAGGCTAGCGATCGCATGGACGCGGTGGACAGGCAGCTCATCCAGGCCCTGAGAGAGAACGGCCGGGCCTCCTACGCGGAGCTGGGGCGCCTCGTCGGTCTGTCGGGACCCAGCGTCACCGACCGCATCAACCGGCTGGAGGCGGCCGGGGTCATCACCGGTTACCGCGCCACCGTCGACTCCGCCTCGCTCGGTCTCGGCGTCACCGCCCTGATCGGCATCTCGCTCTCCGACGCCGCCGACCACGAGGACGTGGCCCGGCGGATGCGGGACCTCGGCGAGATCGAGGACTGCTGGTTCATCGCGGGCGACGACTCGTTCATGCTCAAGGTGCGGGCGAGTGACGTCGACGGGCTGGAGAAGACCATCCGACGGCTCTCGGGGACGAAGGGTGTCTCCCGGACCCGTACGACGATCGTGCTCTCCACGAAGTGGGAGAACCGGGTCGGAGAGCTGCCCGAAGAGGGTTAGGGCACGACGTGCCTGATGGGGGCCCTCCCGCCCGGAGGGTGGGGGAGTACGGTTTACGAAGGCTGTCTGAGGAAGAGGTAGAGGCATGGACGTCGGGCTCAAGCGCGAGCTGGAGCAGAAGGTTCGAGCCGGTGAGCGGCTGACCCGCGAAGACGGCATCGCGCTGTACGAGTCGGACGACCTGGCCTGGCTGGGCGGGCTCGCCCACGAGGTGCGCACGCGCAAGAACGGCGACGTCGTCCACTTCAACGTCAACCGCCACCTCAACATGACGAACGTGTGCACCGCGTCCTGCGCGTACTGCTCGTTCCAGCGCAAGCCGGGCGAGAAGGACGCGTACACGATGCGCATCGAGGAGGCCGTCCGCCTCGCCAAGGCGATGGAGAACGACAACCTCACCGAGCTGCACATCGTCAACGGCCTGCACCCGAACCTGCCGTGGCGCTACTACCCGCGGTCGCTGAGCGAGCTGAAGAAGGCCCTCCCGAACGTCTCCCTGAAGGCCTTCACGGCGACGGAGATCCACCACTTCGAGACCATCTCCGGGCTGTCGGCGTCGGAGATCCTCGACGAGCTGATCGAGGCGGGCCTCGAGTCCCTCACCGGCGGCGGCGCGGAGATCTTCGACTGGGAGGTCCGCCAGCACATCGTGGACCACCGCACGCACTGGGAGGACTGGTCGCGCATCCACCGGCTCGCGCACGAGAAGGGTCTGAAGACCCCGTGCACGATGCTGTACGGGCACATCGAGGAGCCCCGCCACCGCGTCGACCACGTCCTCAGGCTCCGTGAGCTCCAGGACGAGACCGGCGGCTTCCAGGTCTTCATCCCGCTGCGCTACCAGCACGACTTCGTGGACATGAAGGACGGCAAGGTCCGCAACCGGCTCCAGGCGCGCACCCAGATGGCGACCGGCGCCGAGGCCCTGAAGACCTTCGCCGTCTCCCGCCTCCTCTTCGACAACGTGCCGCACGTCAAGGTCTTCTGGGTGATGCACGGCGTGCAGACCGCGCAGCTCGCCCTCCAGCACGGTGCCGACGACATGGACGGCTCGGTCGTCGAGTACAAGATCACGCACGACGCGGACAACTACGGCACGCCGAACAAGCTGACCCGCGAGGACCTGCTCGACCTGATCCGCGACGCGGGCTTCCAGCCGGTCGAGCGCAACACCCGCTACGAGATCATCCGCGAGTACGACGGCCCGGACCCGGCGCGCCGCGAGTCGCCGCAGCCGATGCGCGTCTGACGCTCCGCGGTCCGGTCGTACGCCGATGACGGCCCCGGTGCCGGTTCCCTCCTCGCGGAGGGGGCCGGCATTGCGCTTCGTCCGACGACTCCGTCCTCGGTGTTCCGGAAGTTCAACCCGGCGTGGACGGGTGACATCCGCAGTTGGTCCACTCCGACCTCGGTGTTCTACGCTCGGTGGCCGTGCCACTGACCTTCACCCTGTTCACCCGTGACGCGCAGCCGACCCAGCCCCTGCCCGACCAGCTGCTCACCCTCTGGACGGATGTCACCAACGCGGGCGGTGCGGTCGGCTTCGTGCCGCCGGTGACCGCCGTCGACATACGCCCCCGCGCCGAGGCCCACCTCACCGCGATAGCCGAGGGCCGCACCCGGCTGCTCGCCGGATTCACCGCCGACGGCCGGCTCGCCGCCACCGCGTTCCTCGCCCTCAACGACCACCCCCTCATGCGCCACTGGGCCTGGCTGTACACCGTCATGGTCGACCCGGCCCTCCAGGGTCGCGGCTACGGCGCCGACCTGCTCCGCGAGGCCGAGGACCGGGCCCGCGCGCTCGGCCTGGAGGGACTCCGCCTCACCTGCCGGGGCGGGGAGGGGCTGGAACGCTTCTACGCCTCCTGCGGCTACAAGGAGATCGGCCGGGCGCCCGACGCGCTGCGTGTCGCGCCGGGCGACGACCGTGACGAGATCACGATGCTGCTGCCTCTCCCGCCTGGCGACTGAGGCCCCCCTGCACGAGGATCGGGCCGGGCGTGCTTCACTGGACGGTGCCCTTTGGGAACGTTCGAAACGGTTCGGAACGGAAGAGTGGATTGACATGGGCCGCTACACACTGATGCGCCTCGGCGTCTTCGCCGGCTGCCTCGTGGTCGTCTGGGGCCTCGTCTACCTGGGCATCGCTCCGCGCGGCCTGGGTGACTCCAACTACATGTGGATCGTCCTGCTCGCGCTGGTGATCTCCGCGCCCATCAGTTTCGTCGTGCTGCGCAAGGAGCGCGACCGCGCCTCCGCCCAGGTCGTCGCGCGCGTGGATCGCATGAAGACCAACCTGGAGCAGAACCGCAGCCAGGAGGACGGCGTGGACGACGCCACCCGCGGCGGCGTGCAGGGCCAGACCTCGTAACGCTGTGCCTGGCCGACGGCGGCCGATCGTACGCTTGCCCGTATGGGTGCTGTGAAGAACAAGCGGATGCCGCGCGCGGTACGTGAACAGCAGATGCTGGACGCCGCCGTGCGGACCTTCGGGCAGCGGGGCTACCGATCCGCTTCGATGGACGAGATCGCCGATCTGGCGGGCGTGTCCAAGCCGTTGGTGTATCTGTACCTGAACTCCAAGGAAGACCTCTTCACCGCCTGCATCCGCCGTGAGGCGGCCGCACTGACCACGGCGGTACGCGCGGGCGTCCAGCCCGGCCTGCCCGCCGACCGCCAACTCTGGGCGGGCCTGCGGGCGTTCTTCACGCACACCGCCGAGAACCCGGACGGCTGGGCGGTCCTGCACCGTCAGGCGCGTACGCACGGCGAGCCGTTCGCGGCCGAGGTCGCGGCGATGCGCGAGGAACTCGTCGCGTTCGTCACCCAGCTGATCGTGGTCGCCGCGCGCGAGGCCCATCGTGACCCGTCCCTGGCCGAACGGGAGGTCGCCGGGCTCGCCGAGGCCCTCGTCGGCGCCGCCGAGTCCCTCGCCGCCTGGGCCAACGCCACGCCGGGCGTCTCCGCGAAGCAGGCCGCGGCGACCCTGATGAACTTCGCCTGGGCGGGCCTGGGCGACCTGATGGAGAACCGCCCGTGGACGCCCCCGCAGGACTGACCTCTTCACCGTATGGGCTGTAGGTCGCCCGTCAGATGCAGGCGTCCGGAGTCCGTGCCGCGGAGCTCGAACGCGGGGCCGTCGGCGGCGTAGGTGACCGTGCCCGGGAGGAGGACGGGGGCCTTGAAGTCGGCATGCAGACGTACCGCGTCCTGGGGGCCCTGTTCCGCGAGGCAACGGGCCACCGTCCACATGCCGTGCGCGATGGCGCGGGGGAAGCCGAACAGGCGGGCGGTGAGGGGGTGCAGGTGAATGGGGTTGCGGTCCCCCGAGGCGGCGCCGTATCGCCGCCCCACGTCACCACCGAGCCGCCACTCGGCACGGACGGGGAGGGGCGTGCCGTCGCCCGGCTCCCGTGGGGGCGTGGACGTCGGCTCCCCGGCCGTCCGGTGCCGGGCGAGATAGGCACTCCTCGACTCCCACACCAACGTGCCGTCGACCCTCGCCTCGGTCACGACGCAGGCCTGCGTCCCACGGTGGTGGGGTTCCAGCCCCGCTACGCGCACGCCGAGTTCGTACGTCTCCGAGGCCGCCAGTGGCTGCCGCTGGGTGATCTCGATCGAGGTGTGGACGAGCCCGAGCAGCGGCAGCGGGAACGAGCGGCTCGCCATGATCCGCATGGCGAGCGGAAACCCGAGGACGTGCGGATACGTCACCGGCAGCGCGTCCGCCCCCGTGGCGAACCCGCAGACCCGCTCGTAGGTGGTGAGCCGGGCGAGATCGATACGGACGTCAGGGAGAACGAGACGGGTCGGCGGGACGTGGGCGTCCGGGCGCGGCCGCCGCTTCAGGGGGGAGAACAGGGCACCTCGGGCCAGGAGAGGGGTGAGGGCCGGGGGAGCGGTGAGGGTGAGAGTGGTCATGGGTTCCTCCCGGGAGGCTGTGGTGGGGTGGTTCGTCGACTGCGGGCCGGAGGGGGCTGAGCGCGCAGTTCCCGGCGCCCCCAAAAACGCTGGGCGAGCGGCGCCGGCGGGGGCGAAGCCCCCCGCTCAGGGGCGCGGGGAACTGCGCGACCAGCCCCCACCCACCCGCAGCCAAAAGGCCGCCCCACGGGGTCTGGGGCGGAGCCCCAGAGGGATGGGACGGGTAGGGGCGGCGGGGGCGAACGAACCCCCTACGCCCCCAGCAGACTCTGGCCACACACCCGAACCACCTGCCCGTTCACGCCCCAGGACCCCGGCCCCGCGAGCCACGCGATCGTCTCGGCGACATCGACCGGCAACCCCCCTTGCCCGAGGGAGTTCATCCGTCGCCCCGCCTCCCGAACGAACAACGGCACGGCCGCCGTCATCTTCGTCTCGATGAACCCGGGCGCGACGGCGTTCACCGTCACCCCGTGCTCGCCCCACCCCCGCGGAGCGAGCGCCCGTACGAACCCCACGACCCCCGCCTTACTGGCCGCGTAGTTGGTCTGCCCGACGTTCCCGGCGATCCCGGCGATCGACGCGGTGGCCACGATCCGCCCCCCACGCCGCACCACCCCGTCACCCAACAGCACATCCGTCGTCCGCAGCACACTCGCGAGATTCACGTCGAGCACCGACCCCCACCGCTCCGCGGGCATGTTGGCCAGCTTCCGGTCCCGTGTGATCCCGGCGTTGTGGACGAGAACGTCCAGCCCGTCGGGCAACGCCTCCCCGATCCGTGCCCCCGCGTCCGCGGAGGTGATGTCGAGCGCCAACGCCCGACCGCCGTCCAGCCGTGCGGCGACCACGTCGAGCTCGGCCGCCGCGCCGGGCACGTCCAGACACACCACCCGCGCCCCGTCCCGCGCCAGGGTCTCGGCCACCGCCCGTCCGATCCCCCGCGCGGCCCCGGTGACGAGGGCGGTCCGCCCGGCGAGGGGCCGCGCCCAGTCCTCCGGCACGGACATCTCACCGGCGCCACCGTCACCACCGGCGACACGGACCTCGATCACCTGCCCACTGACATACGCGGACCTGGGCGACAGCAGAAACCGGAACGTGGACTCGGCACCGGCCACGGAACCCGCCGCCGCCCCCACGATCCGTACCGACGTCACCGTCCGCCCCCGCCCGATCTCCTTCCCCAGAGACCGCACGAACCCCTCCAACGCCTGCTGCGCCGCCGCCTGATGGTGATCGGCGGGGTCGAGGGCGGCGCCGAGCACCACCACCCGCCCACCGTCGGCGACCGACCGCACCACGGGATGAAGCGCCGCGTGCACCTCGGCGAGCGCCTCCACGTCGGCGACTCCGGTCGCGTCGAGTACGACCCCGGCGGGCCGCTGTGCCGTCGCCTCCGTCCGCACCTCGAGCCCCGTCCGGGCCAGCACGGCGGCCATGTCGTCCAGCGTCGACTTCCCGGCCGTCAGGAGCAGCAACGCCCCCTCCAGGGTGGGCCGTTCGGGCGACCAGCGGTGCAGCGCGGCCGGCTGGGGCAGCCCGAGCCGGCGGGTCAGAAAGCGACCGGGTGCGGTGCCGGTGAAGCTCAGATAGCGGTCCGCCATTGTCCAACTCCCAGCTCGGACGTAAATTTACTCCAGAGTAAGGTTACCCAGGGTAAGGCTACGTGAAGGATCAGGAGCAGGTCGAGATGAGCCCCCGCAATCCACCGAGAGCAAGCACCGCCGGAACGCTGTCCGGGACGCGCCCCGTCGCGGTCGTCGGCGGCGCCCGCACCCCCTTCGCCCGCTCCGACGGCCCGTACGCCACCGCCTCCAACCAGGAGATGCTGACCGCGACGGTCGACGGCCTGGTCGAGCGGTACGGGCTCGAAGGGCCGGGGGCGGTGGGCGAGTTGGTCGCCGGGGCCGTCCTCAAGCACAGCCGCGACTACAACCTCGCCCGCGAGACCGTCCTCGGCTCGAAACTCGACGCGCGCACCCCGGCGTACGACATCCAGCAGGCCTGCGGAACCGGCCTGCAGGCCGTCGTCGCCGCCGCGAACAAGATCACGCTGGGCCAGACCGAGTCCGCGATCGTGGGCGGCGCCGACACCGCCAGCGACGCCCCGCTCGGGGTCAACGACGAGCTGCGCCGCATCCTCCTGGAGGTCCGCCGCGCCAAGTCGCCCGGCGCCCGCCTCCGGGCCCTGGCCCGCGTCCGCCCCTCCCACCTGGTCCCCGACATTCCCCGCAACGCCGAGCCGCGCACGGTTCTGTCCATGGGGGAGCACGCCGCCGTGACGGCCCGCGCGTGGGGGGTGACCCGCGAGGCGCAGGACGAACTGGCGGCCGCCAGCCATCAGCGGCTGGCGGCGGCGTACGAACGGGGCCTGTTCGACGACCTCGTCGTCCCGTTCCGCGGCCTGACCCGCGACCAGAACCTCCGCCCGGACTCGACGCCCGCCGAACTGGCCGCGCTCAAGCCGGTGTTCGGCACCGAACAGCCCCACCCCACCATGACCGCGGGCAATTCGACCCCGCTGACGGACGGCGCGGCCACGGTGCTCCTGGCGAGCGACGACTGGGCCGAGGCGCGGGGTCTGGCTCCGCTCGCCCACCTGACCGCCTACGAGACCGCCGCGGTCGACTTCGTCGAGGGTGACGTCGTCGGCGGCGAGGACGGCCTGCTGATGGCCCCCGCGTACGCCGTCCCCCGCCTCCTGGAACGCGCCGGACTCTCCCTGGGGGACTTCGACTTCATCGAGGTCCACGAGGCATTCGCCTCCCAGGTCCTCGCCACCCTGGCCGCCTGGGAGAAGCGCGGCCTGGGCACGGTCGACCGCTCCCGCCTCAACGTCGCGGGCTCCTCCCTCGCCACCGGCCACCCCTTCGCCGCCACCGGCGCCCGCATCGTGGCCACCCTGGCCACACTCCTCGCGGAACGCGACACCCCCGGCCGAGGCCTCATCTCCCTCTGCGCGGCAGGCGGCCAGGGAGTCACGGCCATCCTGGAACGCCACTGACGACGGCGCCCTCCAATGCCGCCCGCCCCGGCGCTTTTAGGGGCGCGGGGAACTGCGCGACAAGCCCCCACCGGCCCGCACTCGAAAAACCACCTACACCCGAAACCCCGTACCGGAGGTAACTCGCACCCCGCCCGCCCCAGACACCCACAAACCCCACACCCCAGCCCCGTACGATCCCGGTCACCCCTGCCTTGTTGAAACTCGCATGAACCCCCCACGCCCCAGGCACGTATGAGGCTTTGCGCCCCCAACCCGCCTCATACCGACCGGGTCCTGGTAGCCAAGGAGCCGCTCCATGTCCACCCAGCCCAGCCCGTACGACTCCCCACCCTCCCTCGTGGAGCCCGAGATCAGGCGGCTGGACGGAGTGGTGCGCGAGGTGTCCGTGCCACGCCTCGTCGGTCAGGTGACCCACGGCTCGCTCGCGGACATCCCGTTCGACAACGCGGCCGTGGCCCCGAACGCGGCGGTCCTCAGCAGGAAGAACGCCGAGGGTGCCTGGGAGGACGTGACCGCCACCGAGTTCGCCGCGCAGGTGCTGGCGGTGGCGAAGGGCCTGATCGCCGAGGGCCTGGCGCCCGGCGACCGTATCGCGATCATGGCGCGGACGACGTACGAGTGGACGCTCCTGGACTTCGCGGCCTGGGCTGCGGGCCTGGTCACCGTCCCCGTCTACCCCACCTCCTCCGTCTTCCAGGTCCGCTGGATCCTCCAGGACTCCGGAGCCGTCGCCCTCGCCACGGAGACGGTGGCGCAGGCGTCCTCGCTCGGCCCGGAACGCGACCGGATCCCCGACCTGCGGCACATGTGGGTCTTCGAGAAGGGACACCTGGAGCGGCTGGCCGAGCTGGGCCAGGACATCCCGGACCAGGAGGTCGCCGTGCGCCGTGGGGTGCTCGGCCCCGACACGCTCGCCACCCTCATCTACACCTCGGGCACCACCGGCCGCCCCAAGGGCTGCGCACTCACCCACGGCAACTTCTTCGCCGAGATCGACAACGCGATCGAACTGCTCTACCCGATCTTCAAGGCGAAGACCTCGGACGCCGCGTCGATGCTGCTCTTCCTCCCCCTCTCCCATGTCTTCGGGCGGATGGTCGCGGTCGCCTGTCTGCGCGCCCGGGTGCGCCTGGGCCATGCGCCGAGCCTGAGTACCGAGGACCTGCTCGCGGACCTGGCGAGCTTCCGCCCCACCTTCCTGCTGGCCATCCCCTATGTCCTGGAGAAGGTGTTCAACACCGGCCGGGCCACGGCCGAGAAGATGGGCCGCGGGTCCTCCTTCGACCGCGCCGCGCGCATCGCGTGCAGCTACGGCGAGGCGATCGAGGCCAAGCAGCACGGCACCGGGCCGGGTCCCTCGCGCTCCCTGCGCGCCGCCCGCGCCCTCTACGACCCCCTGGTCTACCGCCGTATCCGCAACGCGCTGGGCGGCAAGGTCCGCTACGCGATCTGCGGCGGCTCCCCGCTGGGCCGCCGTCTCGCCGCGTTCTACGCGGGTGCCGGCATCGAGATCTTCGAGGGGTACGGCCTGACGGAGGCCACCGCCGCCGCGACCGTCACGCCCCCGCTCAAACCCCGACTGGGCACGGTGGGCTGGCCGCTGCCGGGCACCCGGGTACGGATAGCCGGGGACGGCGAGATCCTGCTGGGCGGCGAACAGATCTTCCGCGGCTACTGGGACCCGAACGCGGGCGGCGTCGTCGACGCGGCGCCGGACGGCTGGTTCGCGACCGGTGACATCGGCGAACTGGACGACGGGGGCTACCTCACCATCACGGGCCGCAAGAAGGAGATCCTGATCACCGCGGGCGGCAAGAGCGTGGCCCCCGCGCCCCTGGAGAACTGGCTCCGCTCGCACCCGCTGATCGCCCAGTGCATCGTCCTCGGCGACCGCCGCCCCTACGTCACGGCCCTCATCACCCTGGACCAGGACGGCGTCACCCACTGGCGCCAGATGATCGGCAAGCATCCCGTCCCGCCGGAGCTCCTCATGGACGACCCGGAGCTGAACGTCATCCTCCAGCGCGCGATCGACGAGGCCAACAAACTCGTCTCCCGCCCCGAGTCCATCCGCCGCTTCGCCGTCCTCCCGGGAGACTTCACGGAACTGGCGGGTCACGTGACCCCCACCATGAAGCTGAGGCGGGCGGCGATCGAACGTGACTTCAGCAAGGAGATCGAGGAGCTGTACGTGCGGTAGGAACGCACCGCCGACAGGAGAGGACAGGGGAGGACAAGGCAGGAGCCCCGCGACCGGCTGGCGCGGGGCTCCTTGGGTACTGCGATCCGTTCCGGATCAAAGCATTGGGCTCATGAAGCCCGCAGACTCAGATCGGGGTGACGTTCTCCGCCTGCGGGCCCTTCGGACCCTGCGTGACGTCGAAGGAAACCGACTGGTTCTCTTCGAGAGAGCGGAATCCGCTCGCGTTGATCGCGGAGTAGTGGACGAAGACGTCCGGGCCGCCGCCTTCCTGGGCGATGAAACCAAAGCCCTTTTCGGCGTTGAACCACTTCACGGTTCCGGTAGCCATAAGCCCTCCTTGGGCCCAAAGGGTTGCCCTGCTCCAGAACCTGCGATTGTGTAAACAACTGCATACGTCTGAAAACGACGAGAGCCCGCGGTCACATGCTCCGCAGGCTCTGTACTGCAAGGGAAACCAAACTGCAACTTGCGGCGAGCCTAGCACGCAGGCAGCCGAAAGCAATAGGGGGCAAGATCACGTCACCCGGATGTTTGACCCGCATGGCGGATGGGTTGACGAGGGTGGTGTCGACTCGCTGTCGCAAGGGTTGACACAAGGGGGCGGAAGGGTTTCTGAAACGCGCGGGGACCCTGGAGACTGCACGGTACTCCATGGGGTCTAGCCTCGCGATGTGGACAATTACCGCACCCGGCCGCGCGTCGGCCACATCCAGTTCCTGAACTGCCTGCCCCTCTACTGGGGGCTCGCGAGAACGGGCACGCTCCTCGACTTCGAGCTCACCAAGGACACCCCGGAGAAGCTCAGCGAGAAGCTGGTGCAGGGCGACCTCGACATCGGGCCCATCACGCTCGTCGAGTTCCTCAAGCACGCCGACGAGCTGGTCGCCTTCCCGGACATCGCGGTCGGCTGCGACGGTCCGGTGATGTCCTGTGTGATCGTCTCGCAGGTCCCGCTGGACCAGCTGGACGGCGCCCGGGTCGCCCTCGGCTCCACCTCTCGTACATCCGTTCGGCTTGCGCAGCTGCTGCTGGCCGAGAGCGTGGGCGTCCAGCCGTCCTACTACACGTGCCCGCCCGACCTCAGCCTGATGATGCAGGAGGCCGACGCCGCCGTCCTCATCGGTGACGCGGCGCTGCGGGCCAACCTCCTCGACGGGCCGAAGTTCGGTCTGGAGGTGCACGACCTCGGCACGCTGTGGAAGCAGTGGACGGGCCTGCCGTTCGTCTTCGCCGTGTGGGCGGCCCGCCGCGACTACCTGGAGCGCGAGCCCGTCGTCACCCGCAAGGTGCACGAGGCCTTCCTCGCCTCCCGGGACCTCTCGCTGGACGAGGTCTCCAAGGTCGCCGAGCAGGCGGCCCGCTGGGAGGCCTTCGACGAGCGGACCCTGGAGCAGTACTTCACCACGCTCGACTTCCGCTTCGGCGGCCCGCAGCTCGCGGCCGTACAGGAGTTCGCCCGGCGGGTCGGCTCGACCACCGGCTTCCCGACCGACGTGAAGGTCGAACTGCTGACTCCCTGAGACCGCCGGGACGTCGTGAACCCGCGGGGGTGTTCGGGACCCCGCGGGGGCGTACGGAACTACCCTGCTGGGCAGTGCGTCCGTGCGTACGGGGGAGGTGGGAGCGCCATGCAGCCGCTCGGAGTGGATGAACCCACGGTCGTGGGGCCCTACCGGCTGCTCGGCCGGCTGGGCTCCGGCGGCATGGGGCGGGTGTACCTGGGCCGCAGCGCGGGCGGGCGGACGGTCGCGGTCAAGATCGTGCACCCGCACTTCGCGCTCGACGAGGAGTTCCGCGCCCGCTTCCGCCGTGAGGTCGAGGCCGCGCGACGGGTGGGCGGCGCGTGGACGGCCCCGGTCCTCGACGCGGATCCGGAGGCGTCCGTGCCGTGGGTCGCGACCGGCTACGCGGCCGGTCCCTCGCTCGCCGCGGCGGTCGCGGACGCGGGCGGTCCGCTTCCGGCGCATTCGGTACGGGTGCTGGGCGCGGGCCTGGCCGAGGCCCTCACGGCGGTCCACGCACTGGGCCTCGTCCACCGTGACGTCAAGCCCTCCAACGTCCTGCTCACCCTCGACGGCCCCCTCCTCATCGACTTCGGCATCGCCCGGGCCACCGACGGCACCGCCTCACTCACCTCGACGGGCGTCTCCGTCGGCTCCCCCGGTTACATGTCCCCCGAGCAGATCCTCGGCAAGGGGGTCACGGGCGCGGCGGACGTCTTCTCCCTGGGCGCGGTGCTGGTGTACGCGGCGACGGGCGAGTCCCCGTTCCCCGGTGACTCCTCGGCCGCCCTCCTCTACAAGGTGGTGCACGAGGAACCCCGGCTCGGCTCCCTGGACGGGGAGCTACGAGAACTCGTGGCCGCCTGCCTCGCCAAGGACCCGGCGGGGCGGCCGACCCCGGGTGAGGTGGCCGGACGCCTGGCCCCCGAGGGAGCGGCCCGGCTGGTGACCGCCGGGTGGCTGCCGGGGCCCCTGGTGGAGCAGGTCAGCCGCAGCGCGGTGCAGCTGCTGAACCTGGAGGCGGCGGAGGTGACGCCGTCCGGGCCGGTGGGGTTCAGCAGCCCTTCGGTGGGCACGGACTCCGGGGCCGGGACGCCGCCGCCCGGCGGGGTGTTCGGTCCGCCGCCGACCATGCCGCCGTACGCCATGCCGACGTACGTTCCGGGGCAGCGCGATGTCCAGGACGCGGTCGCGGCGCCGACGGTCCACCCGAGCACGCCCGCGGCCGACCCCGGCCGCAAGGATCATCAGGGTCGCCAGGACCGGCGAGAGCACCGGGAGGATCACCCGGGCAAGCTCTCCGTCAGCATGGCCGCGACCTCGGCCCCCGGTGCGAACGGTCGTGGCCGCAGGGTGAGTTGCACGCTCGCGCTGGCCGTGGCGGGAGCGCTGGCCGCGGTGACCGTGGGCTCGGTGTTCATGTTCCATCTGCTCCCGGGCGGCGGTGACGACAACTCGGCCTCCAGCGGCTCCGATTCCGCGGCCAGCCCTCCGGCGGCGACACCGAGCGTCGCCGGTTCGGCCGGCGCGACGCTCGCCTCCGTGCCCGCGCACTACCTCGGCACCTGGTCGGGCGACGCCTACGCGCTGAACGGGAAGCTGCCCGCGGGCACGTTCCGGGTCACCCTCCACCAGGCCGCCGTGGGCAAGGAGTTGGGCACGTTCCGGTCGACCGATCTGATCGGCGGCAACTGTGACGACGTACTCGTCCTGAAGAAGGTCACGGACACCCAGCTCACCGCGACGAGCATCGCCAAGACGTCCAACCCCGGCACCTGTACGACCGGTAGCCACGAGGTGCGGCTGATCCCCGCCGGGGGCGACCTCAAGTACGAGACGGACAACGCGGACGCGGGCGATCCGGTGGCGCGCATGGCGAAGGCCGAGTAGCCGTGGACCTCGAACTCTGGTCCGTCCGGCCGCTGTGGCTGACCGTCCTCGCCGCCCTCTGGGGCGCGGCGGCGGGACTGCTGGTGCCGCGGGCCGCCTACCGGTTCGCGGTGGAGCCGGACGAGGCGTGGCGGACCCGGTGCCCCGACGGACACGTCCTCACCGGCGCCGCGGGCGGCTGGCTCGGCCTCGCCCGCTGCCCCGACTGCGCCCAGGACCTTCGTGACTTTCGTACGTCGAGGTCGGCGCCCGGGGACGCGGGGCGCGTGTCCGGTGATGCGGGCCGCGTGCCCGGAGACGCCGGGCGGGCGCCGGGCGGTGCGGGGCGGGTGCCGGGCCGTGCGGGGCGGATGCCGGGCGACGCCCCGACGGCGTACCGCTACGGCCCCGGCACCCCGCTGGTCGCCCTCGCCACCGCGGGGGCCTGCGCCGGTCTCGCCCTCGCCACCGGCGCCCGCCCCGAACTGGCGGTCTGGCTGCTGCTCGCGCCGCTCGGCGTGCTGCTCGCGGTCGTGGACTTCCGGGTACAGCGCCTGCCGGACGTCCTGACCCTCCCGCTCGCGGGCCTGGCGCTCGTACTGCTGGGCGTGATGGCCCTCGTACCGGAGCACGCGGGTGAGTGGCCGACCGCGCTGTTCGGATCGCTCGTGCTGGGTGGCGCATACTTCCTCCTCTTCCTCGTCAACCCGAACGGCATGGGCTTCGGGGATGTGAAGCTCGCGCTGGGAATCGGGGCCGTGCTCGGCTGGTACGGATGGGGGACCGTGGTGCTCGGCACCTTCGCCGGGTTCCTGTTCGGCGGCCTGTACGGGCTGGGGCTGGTGCTGATGCGACGCGCGGGGCGCAAGACGTCCATCCCCTTCGGACCGTTCCTGATCGCGGGGGCGTACGTCGGGCTGCTGATCGGGGCGTACGCGGCCTGACGTCGGGCCGCGGGCGGGGCTGGCGTAGGCTGGCCGGGTCCGTCCAGAACCCTTACGAAAGGGACGCTCCCGGTGACCGAGAAGGCCGACCTCACGTCTTTTGATGTCACAGCCGTCCTCGACCGTGCTGCCGCGGGTGGGCGGATCACCCCCGAAGAGGCGCTCGTCCTCTACCGCGACGCCCCGCTGCACGCCCTGGGCGCCGCCGCGGACGCGGTACGCCGCCGCCGGTACGCGGGGACCGAGCACATCGCCACGTACATCATCGAGCGCAACATCAACTACACGAACGTGTGCGTCACGGCGTGCAAGTTCTGTGCCTTCTACGCGGCTCCCAAGGACACCGCCAAGGGGTGGACGCGCGACCTCGACGACATCCTGCGCCGCTGCGCGGAGACCGTCGAACTCGGCGGTACGCAGATCATGTTCCAGGGCGGACACCACCCGGACTACGGCGTCGAGTACTACGAGAAGCACTTCGCCGCGATCAAGGCCGCCTACCCGCAGCTGGTCATCCACTCCCTCGGCGCGTCCGAGGTCGAGCACATGGCCCGCATCTCCAAGGTGAGTGTGGAGGAGGCCATCCAGCGGATCCACGCCGCCGGCCTCGACTCCTTCGCGGGCGCCGGTGCCGAACTCCTCCCGGCCCGCCCCCGCAAGGCGATCGCCCCCCTCAAGGAGTCCGGCGAGCGCTGGCTGGAGATCATGGAGACCGCGCACGGGCTGGGCGTCGAGTCGACGTCCACCATGCTCATGGGCACCGGCGAGACCAACGCCGAGCGCATCGAGCACCTGCGGATGATCCGTGACGTACAGGACCGCACGGGCGGCTTCCGCGCCTTCATCCCGTACACCTACCAGCCCGAGAACAACCACCTGAAGGGCCGCACGCAGGCGACGCTCTTCGAGTACCTGCGGATGATCGCGATCGCCCGGCTGTTCATGGACAACATCGCCCACATCCAGGGCTCCTGGCTCACCACCGGCAAGGAGGTCGGCCAGCTCTCCCTGCACTACGGCGCGGACGACCTCGGCTCGATCATGCTGGAGGAGAACGTCGTCTCCTCCGCCGGCGCCAAGCACCGCTCCAACCGCATGGAGATCATCGACCTGATCCGCAAGGCCGGCCGCGTGCCCGCCCAGCGGACCACGACGTACGAGCACATCGTCGTCCACGACGACCCGGCGAACGACCCGGTCGACGAGCGCGTCATGTCCCACATCTCGTCCACCGCGATCGAGGGCGGCACGGCGCACCCCGAGCTGAAGCTGCTCGCCTCCAACTAGCCCCGCCGTGCTGACGATCCACACCGCCGACGAGCTGCGCGTCAGCTGGGACGCGGACCCGCTGAAGGACGGCGCGGTCGCCGTGGAGGGCGACCGGGTCGCGGGCACCGGCCCGCTGGACGTGCTGCTGGAGCGCTTTCCGGGGGCGCGGGTCCGCAGCTGGCCCGGGGCCCTCGGGCCGGCGCTCGTCCACGAGGGCCCACTGCCCGAGGCGCCGTCCCCCAGGGAGCGGCTGCACGCCGTCCTGAAGTCGGGCGCCACCGCCGTACTGCAGCAATACGCCGACACCCCCGACCTCCGCGCGGCGGCCTCCCGTAACGAGGTCGCCGTACTCCCGCGTGCAACAAAGACCGAGATCACCGACACCGGTCGGGCCGACTTGGCGGTCTTCGACGTGGACGGAGCATGCATCGCGACGGTGTGCGCGGGCCGCCTGGTACACAGACGCCGCTGAGTTCTGGAGCCGCGTGCACTGGAGCGCCCCTTAGGGGCGCGGGGAACTGCGCGACCAGCCACATCGAACCTGCAGCCAAAGAACTCACCCAGCGAACGCCTGTGCAAACGCCCCCGAACTCTGCGAAACGCCACTGCAATTGGTGGCCGCATTGTCCGAAGAAGCGTCATCACTCGAACACTGCTGATCCCGGAACGTCGACCACATCGACACCCAAGCGATCTTCTTCGACTCGGCGAACGCACGGACCTGCGCCGCGTCCGAGAGGCTGAACGTCTCATTGGCCACGTCGTTGTCCCCGATCATCGACGTCAACGCGAGCCCCTGCCAGGCCCCCGCACTCGACAGCCCGAACACATCCTGCACTTGATCGTGGGTCGCCTTGGCGGACGTCTCGGCGTAGTCGCCCATGTCCCCGGAGTACGAACTCCCGTAATTCATGGTCATGATGTTGACCGTGGAGACCTTCACGGAGTTGTCGTTGGCGGACTCCAGCAGCGCCAGACTGTCCGAATCCAGCCCGGACGGCATGACCGGCAGCGTGAAGGACACCTTCAGGTCACCGCGCTCCTTCTGGAGCAGCGCGATCGCCTTGGACCGCAGCGCCACCGACGCGGAGTCGGTCAGCGCGTCCCCCTCGATGTCGAAGTCGGCCTGGGTGGAGCCGGCGGCGTCGAGCGCCGCCCCGTACGCCGCCGCGAGCGCGCTCGCGCTGCCGCAGACCTCCGCCAGCTCCTTGCCGGACGCTCCGCCGAACGAGACACGCACACTCGCGCCGGACTCCTTCAGCGCCGAGATCCGGGACTTCACGGCCGCCTTGTCGATGGCGTCCGTGCCGTTCCACTTGGCCGTGCAGGTGGTGCCGTCGGAGATCACGAAGGCCAGGTTGTACGTGCTCGGAGACCCCGTCGAGTCCGTCGCGGAGGCCTCCGTGGCGCTCACGTAGGGCGCGTACGAAGTGCTGGACGAGGTGCTGGAGGAGGACGCGCTCTCGGAGGGCGCCGCACTCGTCCGCGGGGCCCGGGAGGTCTGCGCGGGCGCCGCGTCCGTGGTGCCCGTACCGCCGGAAGAGCACCCCGCCGCCGCCAGAGCAAACAGGCAGGTGAGCCCGGCAGTCGGCCTCAGATAACCCCTCATTGCGTATGCACCCGCTCTCGTGATTTCTGTCTCAGGACCGAAACAAAGTGCGATTCGGGAGTTCCAAGGTGGCACATCCGAGAGTGATTCCCGAATACAGGAAGCGCATGGGAAACCCATGAGTAGCGGTACGCGAATCGGGCAAGCCGGGCCGCGAATCGGTACACAAGGGGAATATGTATCGACCTTGAGCTGCGCGGATGTTCAAGGATTCTCTCAGGGAATGGACAGCTTGGGCCAAGTTTCATGGGCGCCTCACATGAGAACCAGAGAATTGGCCACATAAAGGAGCCCTAATATCCGGGGAATGCAATCCGAGTCAGCCATCGAAAACCACAGTCAAGGGCGCGGCCGCCGCCGCAAACGCGGCAACGCGTCCGAAGACGGTCCCGTGTTCGTTGACAACTCCGGGCGCAGAGCACGTCTGCTGCGCAGGTTCGGCATGCTCGTCGGCGCCGTCTGCTTCGGTTACGCGGTCGTCCTCGGGATGGCCTTCATGGGCTGGGGCACCTCGCTGACCCCGTCCTCGCTCTTCCCGTTCAGCGGCGGCCAGGCCGGCTCCGCACCCGGGGGCAACCTTCGGCCGCAGGGCGGCGAGGCCCCCACCGGCAGGCCGACCGGCACCCCGCCGTCGGGCCTGCGCACGGGCACGGCCCCCTCCTCGGCCGCTTCCCCGGCCGCATCCGCGTCCGCTTCCACCGGCGCCAACTGACCGGAACGGACCCACCTCCATGACTTCGACGACGCCTTCACGCGGCCGCCGGCGCGCCCCCACCAAGATGGAGCGGGCGGCCGGCAAGGCCGCGGCGCTGCAGAAACCGCGCGTGATCCTCGCCCTGCTGCTCCTGCTGGGGCTCACCAGTGTGATGCTGCTCGACGGCTATCTGCGTTCCGAGATCGGCAACGACGCGCGGGTGCGCGACGGCGCGGCCTACGACAAGGTGCCGCAGAAGATCCTCGACGGCGGTCCGCTCCTGACGTTCACGGGCGGTACGGCCAAGACCCAGTCCGTTCCGAAGAAGACCATCGTGCTCACCTTCGACGACGGTCCGACCCCGACCTGGACTCCCCAGATCCTCAAGGTGCTCGACGACAACGACATCGAGGCCACCTTCTTCATGGTCGGCTCGATGGTCTCCCGCTATCCGGGCGTCGTGAAGGACCTCGTGGACCAGGGCAACGAGGTCGGCATCCACACCTTCACCCACGTCGACCTCTCCTACCAGGGCACGGGCCGGCTCCAGCGCGAGCTGAAGCAGACCCAGCTCGCGCTCGCGGGTGCGGCGGGGATCACGACGACGCTGTTCCGGGCCCCGTACTCCTCGGAGATCAACGCCGTCGACAACTACAGCTGGCCCGTCTACAAGGAGATCGGCAACCTCGGCTACACCAGCGTCTTCGTCGACACCGACAGCGACGACTGGAAGAAGCCGGGCGTCTCGAAGATCGTCCAGTGGGCCACGCCGAAGGACAACGAGGGCGCCGTCGTCCTCATGCACGACGCGGGCGGCGACCGCTCGGAGACGGTCAAGGCGCTCGACACGTACATCAAGAAGATGAAGGCGAAGGGGTACTCCTTCACCACCGTCAGCGGCGCGATGGCGAAGCTGAACGGGGCGCCGAACGGTGCGGGCCGCACGGGCGCCACCGGTTCCGGACAGGCCGTCGAGGCCGGGGTGGGACAGACCGGTGCGGGTGCGGGTGCCGGGGCGAGTGCGGGGGCCGGTGCCGGCGCGCTGGGCGAGCAGCCGGGCGGCGCGCAGTCCGCGCCCGGTTCGGGCTCCACCAACTCCTCCTCCAGCAACTCCTCCAACAAGGTGAACGTCGAGCAGTCCGGCCAGCAGAAGGCCACCGGCTCGACCCTCTACGAGGGCAAGGCCCTCGTCTACGCGGTCGCGGTCGCCGAATGGGTCCTGCCGCTGCTCTCCTGGCTGCTGCTGGTCGTCGGCGTCTCCGTCATGGGGCGCTTCGGGATGATGCTGATCCTTGCCCGCCGCCACTACAGACAGCGCAACAGGAAACGCGGCAAGGGCGGCAAGTTCAGCTGGGGGCCGACGGTCACCAGGCCGGTGACGGTGATCGTGCCCGCGTACAACGAGAAGGAGTGCATCGCCAACACGCTCCACTCGCTGGCGCAGAGCACCCATCCGATCGAGATCATCGTCGTCGACGACGGCTCCACGGACGGCACCAAGGAGATCGCCGAGTCGCTGGGCCTGCCCAATGTCCGGGTCATCCGCCAGGAGAACGCGGGCAAACCGGCCGCCCTCAACAACGGTGTCCGCAACGCCAGTTACGACATCGTCGTGATGATGGACGGCGACACCGTCTTCGAGCCGGACGCCGTGCACCAGCTCGTCCAGCCCTTCGCGGACCCGGGCATCGGCGCGGTCGCGGGCAACGCCAAGGTCGGCAACCGCAACACCGTCATCGGCGCCTGGCAGCACATCGAGTACGTGATGGGCTTCAACCTCGACCGCCGCATGTACGACCTGCTGCGCTGCATGCCCACCATCCCGGGCGCGATCGGCGCGTTCCGCCGCGACGCGGTCCTCGAGGTCGGCGGCATGAGCGAGGACACGCTCGCCGAGGACACCGACATCACCATCGCGATGCACCGCGCGGGCTGGCGGGTCGTCTACCAGGAGCACGCCAGGGCCTGGACGGAGGCGCCGAGTTCGCTCAAGCAGCTGTGGTCGCAGCGCTACCGCTGGTCGTACGGCACCATGCAGGCGCTGTGGAAGCACCGCAAGTCCCTGACGGACAAGGGCCCGTCGGGCCGCTTCGGCCGCATCGGCATGCCGCTCGTCGTGATCTTCCAGATCATCACGCCGGTCCTCGCTCCGCTCATCGACGTGTTCACCGTCTACTCGATGATCTTCGTGGACTTCTGGGCCTCACTGCTGGCCTGGCTGGCGGTGCTGGTCGTCCAACTCGTCTGCGCCGCCTACGCGTTCCGCCTCGACCGCGAGAAGTACCGCTACCTCGCGATGCTGCCGCTGCAGCAGCTCGCATACCGCCAGATGATGTACCTCGTCCTGATCCACTCCTCCGTGACCGCCCTGACCGGCGGCCGCCTCCGCTGGCAGAAGCTCAAGCGCACGGGTGAGGTCGGGACCCCGGCAGGAGTGAGCTGACATGAGCTGGGGCTCGGAACAACAGGGGCAGCAGGGGCAGCAGGGGTACGGCTACGGGTACGGGCAGCAGGTGCCGCCGCAGCCGTACGGACAGGGATACCCCCAGTACGACCAGGGATACGGGCCGCCCGCGCAGCCCGTCCAGTACGAGCAGCCCTGGCAGTACGTTGCCGAAGAACCGCGAGCGGCGGCCTCGAACACCATCCAGATGGACCCGGTCCAGGCCGAGCCCCGGACGGAACCGGAACCGGAACCGGGGTCGGTGCCGGAACCAGAACCAGAACCCGGTTCCGAACCCGGTTCCGAACCCGAACCGGATGCCGGGCCCAGGCCGAAGGGCGGCGGACGCGACCGCTACTTCGACGCGCTGCGCGCCATCGCGCTGGTCCGTGTCGTGGCGTACCACACCTTCGGCTGGGCCTGGGCCGGCCTGGTCTTCCCGTCGATGGGCGTGATGTTCGCGCTCGCCGGCTCACTCATGGCCAAGTCCCTCGAACGCCCCGCGCTCAAGGTGGTCAAGAGCCGGATGCGACGGCTGCTGCCGCCCTTCTGGTTCTGGGGCTTCTTCGTCGTGGTGGCGATGCTGATCCACGACTGGATGCCGGGCTGGCAGATCGTCTTCTGGATCGTGCCGGTCGGCGACCCGCCGGGCAACCAGTGGGGCATCCAGGCCTGGGAGATCCTCTGGTACCTGCGGACGTACCTCTGGTTCGTCCTGATGTCCCCGCTGCTCCTGAAGGTCTTCCGCAAGGCTCCCCTCCCCGTCCTGCTCCTCTCCCTCGCCCCGATCCTGGTCTTCCAGTACGCCTGGCAGCCTCCGTACAACCGCTTCGGCAGCGGCCTGACGGACTTCGCCACCTTCCTGTTCTGCTGGCTGGTCGGCTTCGCGCACCGCGAGGGCGTCCTCCAGCGGCTCAAGCCCGCCCTGGTGATCCTGGCGTCACTCGTCCTCCTGGCGTACGGCGGCTGGTACGCCTTCGCGCACCAGGCGGAGTTCGGTACGTACGACCTGGACGAGGTCCCCGTCGCGCAGACCTTCTGGTCGGCCGGCTTCGTGACGCTGCTGATGTACTTCAAGGCGTACTACGACGTCGACTTCGCCTGGCTCGCCCGCTTCAAGCGGCTCGACCGGACCGTGACGATCTTCAACGGGCGCGCGGTGACGATCTATCTCTGGCACGAGATCGCCCTCGTGCTCGCGGTCCCGCTGATCGACCAGTTCTGGAACGTGCCCGCCTTCGAGAAGTGGCTGCCGCTGGAGAGCCAGTGGTTCCTGTTCGGCATCGGCTGGGTGCTGATCTGGGTCGCCATCCCGCTGGTCGGCTGGGTCGAGGACGTGGCCGCCAAGAAGAAGCCGAAGCTGCTCCCCTGAAGGGGCGTGTGAGACCGGCGTACGGGCCGGGCGCCGCAGAGTCGCCCGGTCCGTGCTGCCACAATGGGGGAGTGACCCGCGCATCCCTGGACAAGCAGCCGCACGAAGTCGCCTCGATGTTCGACGACGTGGCGGAACGGTACGACCTGACGAACGACGTGCTGTCGCTCGGCCAGGACCGGGTGTGGCGCAGGGAGGTCGCGAAGGCGGTCGACGCGCGCCCCGCGCAGAAGATCCTGGACCTGGCGGCCGGTACGGCGACCTCGTCCCTCCCCTTCGCCCGCACCGGCGCGTACGTCGTGCCCTGCGACTTCTCCCTCGGCATGCTGCGGGTCGGCAAGAAGAACCACCCCTGGCTGCCGCTGACCGCGGGCGACGCGACGAAGCTGCCCTTCAAGGACGACACCTTCGACGCGGTGACGATCTCCTTCGGCCTGCGCAACGTCCAGGAGACCGACACGGCGCTGAGCGAGCTGTACCGCGTGACCAAGCCCGGCGGCCGGGTAGTGATCTGCGAGTTCTCGCACCCCACCTGGGCGCCGTTCCGCACGGTCTACACCGAGTACCTGATGCGCGCGCTGCCGCCGGTCGCCCGTGCCGTGTCCTCCAACCCCGACGCGTACGTCTATCTCGCCGAGTCCATCCGCGCCTGGCCGAACCAGCCCGAGCTCGCCGAGAAGCTGCGCAAGGCCGGCTGGTCGAAGGTGGCCTGGCGGAACCTGACGGGCGGCGTGGTGGCCCTGCACCGGGGCTTCAAGGCCGCCTGACGCGTCCTCCGGGCAGGCGCCGTCCCCCGGGCAGGCGCCGCCTGACTCCTCTTCCGGGCGAGCGTCGGCTGACGCGCTCTCCGGGCGAGCTGCCGCTCCCGGTTCCGGAGAGCGGCTCTCTCACCTGAGCACCTCGAACGGGTCCCCGGGCTCGTCGAGCTCGCGGCGCATGCCGCCCGACGGCGGACCCGGCAGTCGCGGCTCCCGCACACCCGCGCCGCCCTCCGCGTCACCGAGGTCGAACCACACGGTGACCACGGCCCCGCGCGGCACCTCGGAGCCGGGCGGCGGATATTGGCGTACGACGTAGTCGACGACGGTGAGATGGAAGTCGGGCCGGTCGGGCGCGGCGAGCAGCACACCTCGCGCGTCGGCCGTCTCGCGTGCGTCCACGGCCATCAGGCCGATGAGTCGCGGCACGCGCACTTCGGGTGTCTTGGGTGTCAGGCGCACGGACGTCACCCCCAGCGGTACCGGAAGGGTAAGCCCGGGCCCGGCCCTTCCGGAAGCCGTCGGGTGGCTGCCGGAAACCGTCGGGGTGGCTGCCAGAAACCGTGAGGCGGCCTTCCGGAAGCCGTCAGAGAGCGAGGCGGTAACAGTGCGCGGGCTCGGCCGTCGCGGGATGGGTGAAGGCCTCGGCCAGTTCCATGCCGACGCGTCGGGTCACGGCGATGGAGCGCTCGTTGCCGGGTCTGACCACGGCGACGACATCCGAGACGCCCGCCGCGCGCACCCGCTCCAGGGTGGTGAGCGCGGCGGCGGTGACGTACCCCTTGCCCCAATGCGCCCTGCCGAGCCGCCACCCGATCTCGATCTCGCCCTTCGGCCCCCACTCGCGCGGCCACGGCTGCGCCCCGGTGAAGCCCAGCACCTCACCCTTGGCGTCGACCAGGGTCCACAGACAGAAACCGAGTTCGGCGTCGTGCCTGCGCTGCCGTGCGGTGAGCTCCTCGTACACCGACAGTTCGGCCGCCTTCCCACCGTGGAACTCCATGACCTCGGGGTCGGCGAAGATCCGATGCCAGGCGAACGCGTCCTCGTCGGTGGGGACACGCAGCCGTACGTCGGGGAGAGCTCGGTTCACGGGGCAACCCTTCAGCCAGGTGATCAGTACCGCTGCATAGACTGCCCATGTCCAGTGCCCGTCAGCACGCAGATTTCGAGTCTTGGGGAGACCCCGCCGTGACCGAGCCCCAACCCCTCTCCGAAAACACCGCAGATGTGATCGTCGTCGGGGCTGGACCAGCCGGTTCCACGACCGCGTACTACCTGGCGAAGGCCGGACTCGACGTCCTGCTCCTGGAGAAGACCGCGTTCCCGAGGGAGAAGGTCTGCGGTGACGGCCTGACCCCGCGCGCCACCAAGCAGCTCGTCTCCATGGGGATCGACATCTCCGAAGAGGCCGGCTGGCTGCGCAACAAGGGCCTGCGCATCATCGGCGGCGGCGTCCGCCTCCAGCTGGACTGGCCGGATCTCGCCTCCTACCCGGACTACGGACTCGTCCGCAAGCGCGACGACTTCGACGAGCAGCTGGCCCGGCAGGCGCAGAAGGCGGGCGCGCGGCTGTACGAGCGCTGCAATGTCGGCGCCCCCATCATCGACGACCGCACCGGCCGCATCACGGGCGTGCACGCGAAGCTGGGCGACGCGGGGGAGAAGCGCGAGGTCACCTTCCACGCTCCGCTGGTCGTCGCCGCCGACGGCAACTCCACCCGCCTGTCCCTGGCGATGGGCCTGCACCGCCGCGAGGACCGCCCGATGGGCGTCGCGGTCCGTACGTACTTCACGTCCCCGCGCCACGAGGACGACTACCTGGAGTCCTGGCTGGAGCTGTGGGACCGACGGGGCGCCGAGGACCGCCTGCTGCCCGGCTACGGCTGGATCTTCGGCATGGGCGACGGCACCTCGAACGTCGGCCTCGGCGTGCTCAACACCTCCGACTCCTTCAAGGAGCTGGACTGGCGCGAGGTCCTGAAGGCCTGGTGCGCGTCCATGCCGGAGGACTGGGGCTACACGCCGGAGAACATGACCGGTCCGATCCGCGGTGCCGCCCTCCCCATGGCCTTCAACCGCCAACCGCACTACACCAAGGGTCTGCTGCTGGTCGGCGACGCCGGTGGTCTGGTCAACCCCTTCAACGGCGAGGGCATCGCCTACGCCATGGAGTCCGGCCAGATCGCCGCGGACGTCATCGTGCAGGCCCACGCCCGCTCGACGCCCACCCAGCGAGAACTGGCCCTCCAGCGCTACCCCCGTGTCCTCAAGGACACCTACGGCGGCTACTACACCCTCGGCCGCGCCTTCGTGAAGCTCATCGGCAACCCGAAGGTCATGAAGATCGCGACCCAGCGCGGCCTGACCCACCCGCTCCTGATGAAGTTCACCCTCAAGATGCTCGCGAACCTCACGGACCCGACCGGTGGTGACGCGATGGACCGCATCATCAACGGCCTCTCGAAGGTGGCACCGAAGGCCTGACGCCCTCACGGGGTCGCCCTGGGCCCGGGCGACCCCGGCGACCTCCGGGGGGGCGGTCCAGGCCCCCAGGACAGCACGGCGAGGCCGCCACCCACTCGGGTGGCGGCCTTCACGCCGTATGACTCACAAGGTCCCGCGACTCAGAGAACGCGCACCGCGCCCGTGGCCGGGTAGCCCGAAAGGTCCTGAATCACCACACCCTTGGAGGGGTTGGCCGCGTCCAGGTACTGGCCGTTACCGATGTACACACCCACGTGGTACGCCGCACCGGCCGAACCCCAGTACAGGATGTCGCCGACCTGGATGTTGGACAGCGAAACCGGCGTACCGGACGTCGACTGGTCCTGCGAGACGCGCGGCAGGTCGACACCGACCTGCCGGAACGCGGCCTGCACGAGGCCGGAGCAGTCCCAGGCGTTGGGGCCCGTACCACCCATCACGTACGCGTCGCCGACCTGAGCCTTGAGGAAGGCGATGACGGTGGCGACACTGCCGCTGGCCGGGGCGGAGACGGTCGAACTCGAGGAGCCCGCGGAGCTGGACAGGACGGTCCGCGTGGACGACCGGGAGGCGGCCTGGGCGGCCGCGGCCTTCCGCGCGTCCTCGGCCTTCTTCTTGGCCTCGGCCTTCTTCTTGGCGTCCGCGAGGTCCGCCTTGGCCTGCTTCGCGGCCTTTGCGGCGGCCGCGTCGCGCTCGGCCTGCAGCTCGTAGTTCGCAGCGGCCTGCTGCGTGGCGTCCGCGGACTGCGCCAACTGAGTGGCCAGGTCGGCCGTCAGGGTGGGCAGTTCGAGGGTCTGGGTCACGGGCTCGGCGGCGTTCGCCGAACCAGCCGCACCGGCCACGGCCAAGGTGCTGAGAACGCCACCGGCAACTCCGGCGCGCATCGCTAGCGTCGACGCGTTGCGGCGGGGCTTCCGGTGGTTGCGTATGTGAGCGGTGTGGGACATGGGTACAACCGGTATCAGGGACTCCCTCATACCTTCAAGAAACGTGTGGTGCGCCACAGTTGTTCAATCCGCGGCCGAATCCGGGGCGCGTCACTCTTTATTGACGCCGTAACGGGCATTCCGGACAGAGATGATCAAGCCTGTGATCATGCACTTTCCGCATTACGTCCGAATTGCCCTCTGCCTACCATTGGTTGCAGCCTGTGGCCAAGGCCGGCTTATCCGACCCATAGGTCGATGTGACACAGGTCACGGAACGGTCACCGGGCCAGTGGCGTCTCGCGCGCACCTCGCGACTCCCCCCGTACTCGTGAACGCATGCACGCGCCGATGCTCGTCCACACCGTCCACACCCCTCCCCCTGATGTGTGAACGCGCTCCTCTATCAAGCCCCCGCGTCCAGCACCAATTTGCATGCGTCGGAAGTCTCTTGATATTGAGACGCCGCCCTGGACCTGTGGTGACGAGCGGAAATGTCACATCTGGTGATCGCACGGACGCTTCGCGTATGAAGATCACCGCTCATCCGACTTCATGATCGTTCGTCAGGTGGTGGAGATCACAAAGCTTGTGCAATACCCCGTGTCGCAGATCACAGACCGGCGGGCATAAGATGCGAGGCAGTTGGGCTTGTGACCTGCTTCACATGTACGCGATCTTCGTCGGGACGCACGGGGTTCGTGGGACGGGTGGGGCGGAAGTGCTTGCCTGACACAACCGCCAGCAGTCAGTGCCGACTGAGAGGAGCGAGGAGCGTGAACGCGTATGCGCCGATCCTCGTACTGGGAGCCCTCGGGGCAGGCTTTGCGATCTTCTCCGTGGTCATGGCCACGCTTATCGGTCCAAAGCGATACAACCGGGCCAAGCTCGAGGCCTACGAGTGCGGTATCGAGCCGACCCCCACGCCGGCCGGCGGCGGGCGCTTCCCCATCAAGTACTACCTGACGGCGATGCTCTTCATCGTCTTCGACATCGAGATCGTCTTCCTCTACCCCTGGGCCGTCACCTTCGACGCCCTGGGTGTTTTCGGGCTCGTGGAGATGCTGCTCTTCGTGCTCACCGTCTTCGTCGCGTACGCGTACGTATGGCGGCGCGGCGGCCTGGAATGGGACTGAGGGGCCTTTAAGACATGGGACTCGAAGAAAAGCTGCCGAGCGGATTCCTGCTGACCACCGTCGAGCAGGCCGCGGGCTGGGTGCGTAAGGCGTCCGTCTTCCCCGCCACGTTCGGACTCGCGTGCTGCGCCATCGAGATGATGACGACCGGCGCGGGCCGCTACGACCTCGCGCGCTTCGGCATGGAGGTCTTCCGCGGCTCACCGCGCCAGGCCGACCTCATGATCGTCGCCGGCCGCGTGAGCCAGAAGATGGCGCCGGTGCTCCGGCAGGTCTATGACCAGATGCCCAACCCCAAGTGGGTGATCTCCATGGGGGTATGTGCCTCGTCGGGCGGAATGTTCAACAACTACGCCATTGTGCAGGGCGTCGACCACATCGTCCCGGTCGACATCTATTTGCCCGGCTGTCCGCCGCGCCCCGAGATGCTGATGGACGCGATCCTCAAGCTCCACCAGAAGATCCAGACCTCCAAGCTCGGCGTGAACGCCGAGGAGGCGGCCCGCGAGGCGGAGGAAGCGGCGCTCAAGGCGCTCCCCACCATTGAGATGAAGGGCCTGCTGCGGTGAGCGACGCGAACGGCAACGGGGTGAACCCCGAGAAGGACCTCGGCGCCTCGAACCTCCCCGGCCAGCGCGGCGAGGGCGGTGAGGAGATCCGCGTCCAGCGCGGCATGTTCGGCGCCAACAACGGTGGCGACACCACCGGCTACGGAGGCCTGGTCCGCTCCATCCGGCTGCCCGGCCCGGCCACCCGCCCCTACGGCGGCTGGTTCGACGAGGTCGCCGACGAGCTGGAAGGCGCCCTGGAGGAACAGGGGCTCGTCCCCGACAACGCCATCGAGAAGACGATCGTCGACCGCGACGAGCTCACCTTCCACATCGAACGCGAGTACCTGGTCCGGGTCGCCCAGACCCTCCGCGACGACCCGGCCCTGCGCTTCGAACTGTGCACGGGCGTGAGCGGAGTGCACTACCCCAGCGACAAGGGCCGGGAGCTGCACGCCGTCTACCACCTGCGCTCGATCACCCACAACCGGCTGATCCGCCTCGAGGTCAGCGCCCCCGACGCCGACCCGCACGTCCCCTCGCTCGTCTCCGTCTACCCGACGAACGACTGGCACGAGCGCGAGACGTACGACTTCTTCGGCCTGATCTTCGACGGCCACCCGGCACTGACGCGGATCATGATGCCGGACGACTGGCAGGGCCACCCGCAGCGCAAGGACTACCCCCTCGGTGGCATCCCCATCGAGTACAAGGGCGCCCAGATCCCTGCTCCGGACCAGCGGAGGTCGTACTCATGAGCACGCAGACCCCTTCTTCCGGCGCGTCCGCCGCGGCGGCGCGGGAGACGACCGAGGGCACCGTATATACGGTCACCGGTGGCGACTGGGACGAGATCGCCCAGTCCGCGGCGAAGTCCGACGACGAACGCATCATCGTCAACATGGGCCCGCAGCACCCGTCCACCCACGGCGTGCTCCGGCTCATCCTGGAGATCGACGGTGAGACGGTCACCGAGGCCCGCTGCGGCATCGGCTACCTCCACACCGGCATCGAGAAGAACCTCGAGTTCCGCACGTGGACCCAGGGCACCACGTTCGTGACGCGCATGGACTATCTGACGCCGTTCTTCAACGAGACGGCCTACTGTCTCGCCGTCGAGAAGCTCCTCGGCATCGAGGACCAGATCCCCGACCGCGCCACGATCATCCGCGTCCTCCTGATGGAGCTGAACCGACTCTCCTCCCACCTGGTGTGCATCGCCACCGGCGGCATGGAGCTCGGCGCCACCACGATCATGATCTACGGGTTCCGTGATCGTGAACTCATTCTCGACATCTACGAGCTGATCACCGGCCTGCGGATGAACCACGCGTACATCCGCCCCGGCGGACTCGCCCAGGACCTGCCGCCCGGCGCGGTGGACCAGATCCGCGAGTTCGTGAAGAAGATGCACAAGAACCTTCCCGAGTACGACAAGCTCGCCACCGGGAACCCCATCTTCAAGGCACGTATGCAGGACGTCGGCTACCTCGACCTGGCCGGCTGCATGGCCCTCGGCGCCACCGGCCCGATCCTGCGCTCCGCGGGTCTGCCGCACGACCTGCGCAAGGCCCAGCCGTACTGCGGCTACGAGACGTACGACTTCGAGATCCCGACCGCCGACACCTGCGACTCCTACGGGCGCTTCCTGATCCGCCTGGAGGAAATGCGCCAGTCGCTGCACATCGTCGAGCAGTGCCTGGACCGGCTGCAGCCCGGCCCGGTCATGGTCGCCGACAAGAAGATCGCCTGGCCCGCCCAGCTCGCTCTGGGCCCCGACGGTCTCGGCAACTCCCTCGACCACATCAAGAAGATCATGGGCACCTCCATGGAGGCCCTGATCCACCACTTCAAGCTGGTGACCGAGGGCTTCCGCGTCCCGCCGGGACAGGCGTACGCGGCGGTCGAGTCGCCCAAGGGCGAGCTCGGGGTGCACGCCGTGTCCGACGGAGGCACCCGCCCCTACCGGGTCCATTTCCGCGACCCGTCCTTCACCAATCTGCAGGCCATGGCGGCGATGTGCGAGGGCGGCCAGGTCGCCGACGTCATCGTCGCCGTCGCGTCCATCGACCCCGTGATGGGAGGCGTCGACCGGTGACCACCACCCCCGAGGGCGTCAGCCTGGGCATGCCCCAACTGCCCGCGCCCGACTATCCGGACGACGTCCGAGCCCGGCTCGAGGCGGACGCGCGCGAGATCGTCGCCCGCTACCCGGACTCCCGTTCGGCGCTCCTTCCGTTGCTGCATCTCGTGCAGTCGGAGGAGGGCCATGTCACGCGCACGGGGCAGCGGTTCTGCGCGGACGTACTGAACCTGACCACGGCCGAGGTCACCGCCGTCGCGACCTTCTACTCGATGTACCGGCGCAAGCCGAGCGGTGACTACCAGGTGGGTGTGTGCACCAACACCCTGTGCGCGGTCATGGGCGGCGACGCGATCTTCGAGGCCCTGCAGGACCACCTGGGCGTCGGCAACGGCGAGACCACCGACGACGGCAAGGTCACGCTGGAGCACATCGAGTGCAACGCGGCCTGCGACTTCGCACCGGTCGTGATGGTCAACTGGGAGTTCTTCGACAACCAGACCGTGGCCTCCGCGAAGCGCCTCGTGGACGACCTGCGCACGGGAGCACAGGTCGCGCCCACCCGCGGCGCCCCCTTGTGCACCTTCAAGGACACCGCGCGGATCCTGGCGGGCTTCCCCGACGAGCGCGAGGGAGCCGTGGAGGCGGGCGGCAGCGCGGGCCCCGCCTCACTGATCGGTCTCCGCCTGGCCAAGGGGGAGAGCGTCCAGGCGCGCGTGGTCCACCCGCGAGGCGGCCAGGCACCGCAGGACCAGCCGCCGGCCGAGCACCTGAGCTCGCACGACGCGCCGCAGGACACATCGGCCTCCGATCCGTCGCACCCGGCGGGTCCCGCAGCCGAGGAGGGGGAGTGATGACGTTGGCACCCGAGATCGACGAGACCAGCCCGGAGAAGCTGCTCGCACCCGTGCTGTCGGCCTTCTGGGACGAGGAGAAGTCCTGGTCTCTGGACGTCTACCGGAGGCACGAGGGGTACGAGGGGCTGCGCAAGGCGCTGGCCATGTCGCCGGACGACCTGATCGCGTACGTCAAGGACTCCGGTCTGCGCGGCCGGGGCGGCGCGGGATTCCCCACCGGAATGAAGTGGCAGTTCATTCCTCAGGGCGATGGCAAACCTCACTATCTAGTTGTCAACGCCGACGAATCGGAGCCGGGAACCTGCAAGGACATCCCGCTCCTCTTCGCGAACCCGCACAGCCTCATCGAGGGCATTGTGATCGCGTGTTATGCCATCAGGTCTTCGCATGCGTTCATCTATCTCCGCGGTGAAGTCGTCCCCGTGTTGCGGCGGTTGCACGAGGCCGTTCGAGAGGCCTACGCGGCGGGCTACCTGGGCGAGAACATCCTCGGCAGCGGACTCGACCTCAAGCTCACCGTGCACGCGGGCGCGGGCGCGTACATCTGCGGTGAGGAGACCGCACTGCTCGACTCGCTCGAAGGCCGCCGTGGTCAACCGCGGCTCCGTCCCCCCTTCCCAGCCGTCGCGGGCCTCTACGCGTGCCCGACTGTGGTGAATAACGTCGAGTCGATCGCGTCAGTTCCCGCAATCCTCCGAAAAGGCAAGGAATGGTTCAGGTCGATGGGCAGCGAGAAGTCCCCGGGCTTCACGCTGTACTCGCTCAGCGGCCACGTCGCCAGCCCCGGCCAGTACGAGGCTCCGCTCGGCATCACACTCCGCCAACTCCTCGAGATGAGCGGCGGGATGCGCCCCGGCCACCGGTTGAAGTTCTGGACGCCGGGCGGCTCCTCGACCCCGATGTTCACCGACGAGCACCTCGACGTCCCTCTTGATTACGAAGGAGTGGGTGCCGCGGGTTCCATGCTCGGCACAAAAGCACTCCAGTGCTTCGATGAGACGACCTGCGTCGTGCGGGCTGTCACCCGGTGGACCGAGTTCTACGCCCACGAGTCCTGCGGCAAGTGCACGCCCTGCCGCGAAGGGACGTACTGGCTCGTGCAGTTGCTGCGCGACATCGAGGCCGGCAAGGGCGTCATGTCGGACCTCGACAAGCTCAACGACATCGCCGACAACATCAACGGCAAGTCGTTCTGCGCCCTCGGCGACGGCGCCGCCTCGCCGATCTTCTCCTCGCTCAAGTACTTCCGCGAGGAGTACGAGGAGCACATCACGGGCCGCGGCTGCCCCTTTGACCCGGCCAAGTCCACGGCTTGGGCCGACCGCACGGAGGTGAACGCATGACGGTGACCACCAGCGCTCCCTCGGGAGGGGGAGAGGCGGCGGTTCCGCCGGAGGATCTCGTCTCGCTGACGATCGACGGAGCCGAGATCAGCGTGCCCAAGGGCACCCTGGTCATCCGGGCCGCCGAACAGCTCGGCATCGAGATCCCCCGATTCTGCGACCATCCGCTGCTCGACCCGGCCGGCGCCTGCCGCCAGTGCATCGTCGAGGTCGAGGGCCAGCGCAAGCCCATGGCGTCCTGCACGATCACGTGTACGGACGGAATGGTGGTGAAGACTCACCTCACCTCGCCCGCCGCCGAAAAGGCCCAGCACGGTGTGATGGAGCTGCTGCTCATCAACCACCCGCTGGACTGCCCGGTCTGCGACAAGGGCGGCGAGTGCCCGCTGCAGAACCAGGCGATGTCGCACGGCAACGCCGAATCCCGCTTCGAGGGCAAGAAACGGACCTACGAGAAGCCGGTCCCGATCTCCACGCAGGTACTGCTCGACCGCGAGCGGTGCGTGCTGTGTGCCCGCTGCACCCGCTTCTCCAACCAGATCGCCGGCGACCCGATGATCGAGCTGATCGAGCGGGGCGCGCTCCAGCAGGTCGGCACCGGCGAGGGCGACCCGTTCGAGTCGTACTTCTCCGGGAACACCATCCAGATCTGCCCGGTGGGCGCGCTGACCTCGGCGGCGTATCGCTTCCGCTCGCGCCCGTTCGACCTCGTCTCCTCGCACTCGGTGTGCGAGCACTGCGCGGGCGGCTGCGCGACCCGCACCGACCACCGGCGCGGCAAGGTCCTGCGGCGCCTGGCCTCCCCCGACCCCGAGGTCAACGAGGAGTGGCTCTGCGACAAGGGGCGGTTCGGGTTCCGGTACGCGCAGCAGCGGGACCGGCTCGAGACGCCCCTCGTACGGGGCGAGTCGGGTGAACTGGAGCCCGCTTCCTGGCCCGAGGCCCTGGAGGCGGCGGCCCGGGGCCTGTCGGCGGCCCGCGGCCGGACCGGCGTCCTGACCGGTGGCCGTCTCACCGTCGAGGACGCCTACGCCTACAGCAAGTTCGCGCGCGTGGCCCTCGACACGAACGACATCGACTTCCGCGCGCGCGTGCACAGCGCAGAGGAGGCCGACTTCCTGGCCTCCCGGGTCGCCGGACACGGACGGGACCTCGACGGTACGGGCCTCACGTACACCTCTTTGGAGAAGGCGCCCGGCGTCCTGCTCGTCGGCTTCGAGTCCGAGGAGGAGGCGCCCGGAGTCTTCCTGCGGCTGCGCAAGGCCTGGCGCGGACACGGACAGAAGACGTTCTCGCTCGCCACGTACGCGACACGCGGCCTGGACAAGGCGGGCGGCACGCTGCTGCCCGCCGCGCCCGGTACCGAGACCGAGTGGCTGGACGCCCTCGCGAGCGGCGTCGGCCTGGAGGGCGACGGTGCCAGGGCCGCCGAGGCGCTGCGCACCGAGGGCGCCGTGATCGTCGTCGGCGAGCGGCTCGCGGGCGTGGCGGGCGGCCTCACCGCCGCCGTACGGGCCGCGGCCGCGACCGGCGCCACACTGGTGTGGATCCCGCGCCGGGCCGGGGAGCGCGGCGCGATCGAGGCGGGCGCGCTGCCGTCGCTGCTGCCGGGCGGGCGTCCGGCCACCGACCCGCGCGCGCGGGAGGAGGTCGCGGCCGCCTGGGGCGTCTCCGCGCTCCCGCACCGCTACGGGCGCGACACCGGCCAGATCGTAGAGGCCGCCGTCGGCGGTGAGCTGCGGGCCCTGGTGGTGGCGGGCGTGGAGGTCGCCGACCTTCCCGACCCGGCACGCGCGCGTGCGGCCCTTTCCGAAGTCGGCTTCCTGGTGTCGCTCGAACTGCGGCCCGGTGAGGTCACCGAGCACGCGGATGTCGTCCTCCCGGTGGCCGCGGTCGCCGAGAAGGCCGGCACCTTCCTGAACTGGGAGGGCAGGGTGCGCTTCTTCGAGGCCGCGCTCAAGCCCGACCAGATGACCCGTCGCCTGGCACCCACCGACGCGCGTGTCCTGCAGATGCTCGCCGACGCCATGGACGTACACCTGGGTCTGCCGGATCTGCGCACCACGCGCGGGGAGCTGGACCGGCTCGGTCCCTGGGGCGGCCTGCGGGCCACCGGGCCCGTGGAGATCGCGGCATCGCTGCCGCGTCCCGCCGCGGGGGAGGCCGTGCTCGCGGGCCACCGGCTGCTGCTCGACCAGGGCCGCCTCCAGGAGGGCGACGACGCGCTCGCCGGGACCCGGCATGCCGCACGCGCGCGTGTGTCGGCCGCCACGGCCGCCGAGGCGGGCGTCAAGGAAGGCGACCTCCTCGCGGTCACCAGCAGTGCCGGAACCGTCGAACTGCCGCTGCAGATCACCGAGATGCCCGACCGCGTGGTCTGGCTCCCGCTGAACTCCACCGGAGGGGGCGTCGCCTCCGACACGGGGGCGCTGCCCGGCGCACTCGTCCGCATCGGCCCGGCGACGCTCGTCGGCGAGGCCCCCAAGGAGGTGGAGGCATGAGCAGTCTGTACCTCGCCACTGAAGACCTCTCCATGTTCGGCCGCGACCCCTGGTGGCTGGTCGTCGTCAAGGCGGTCTTCTGCTTCGCCTTCCTGATGATCACCGTGCTGTTCTCGATCGTGTGGGAGCGCAAGGTCGTCGCCTGGATGCAGCTGCGCATCGGACCCAACCGGCACGGCCCCTGGGGCATGCTCCAGTCGCTCGCCGACGGCGTGAAGCTGATGCTCAAGGAAGACGTCATCGTCAAACGCGCGGACAAGGTGGTCTACGTCCTCGCGCCGATCGTCGCGGCCATCCCGGCCTTCATGGCGATCGCGGTGATCCCCTTCGGGCCCGCCGACAACGAGATCTCGATCTTCGGCCACCGCACCACGATGCAGCTCACGGACCTGCCGATCGCGATGCTCTACATCCTCGCGGTCGCCTCGGTGGGCATCTACGGGATCGTGCTCGCGGGTTGGAGTTCCGGATCCACGTACCCGCTGCTGGGCGGTCTGCGGTCCTGCGCGCAGATGATCTCGTACGAGATCGCCATGGGCGCCGCTTTCGCCTCGGTGTTCCTCTACTCCGGGTCGATGTCGACCTCGACGATCGTCGAGCAGCAGCACGACCGCTGGTACATCATCCTGCTGCCGGTCTCGTTCCTGATCTACATCATCACGATGGTCGGCGAGACCAACCGCGCCCCCTTCGACATGCCGGAGTCCGAGGGCGACCTCGTCGGCGGTTTCAACACCGAGTACTCGTCCATCAAGTTCGCGCTGTTCATGCTCGCCGAGTACGTGAACATGGTGACGGTCTCGGCCGTGTCGACCACGCTCTTCCTGGGCGGCTGGCGGGCCCCGTGGCCCATCAGCACCTTCTGGGAGGGCGCCAACCACGGCTGGTGGCCGATGCTCTGGTTCGTGGTGAAGGTGCAGCTGCTGCTGTTCTTTTTCATCTGGCTGCGCGGCACGCTGCCACGCGTCCGCTACGACCAGCTGATGAAACTCGGCTGGAAGGTCCTCATCCCGGTCTCCGTGGTCTGGCTGATGCTCGTCGCGACCGTACGGACCCTCAGGAACGAGAACTACGACTTCGCCGACATCGCCCTGTACGTAGGCGGCGGTGTCCTCGTCCTGCTGCTGCTTTCGTTCGCCGTGGACATCTTCCGCGACAAGCAGGGTGCTCAGGAAGCGCCCGCCGAGCCCGCCGCCTTCGACCCGATGGCCGGTGGATTCCCGGTGCCGCCACTGCCGGGACAGGAGCTGCCACCCGTGCCGCGGCGTCGCCCGCGCCGCGAGCGCGAGTTGATTGTCAGTGGTGGGTCCGATACTGCGAGTGACGGATCGAATGGCGGAACTCGTGACGGAAAGGAGGGGTCCGATGGCTGAGGAGCCGAAGGAGACCAAGCCCGGTTTCCAGAACCCCGTCGCAGGCTTCGGCGTGACCTTCAAGGCCATGTTCAAGAAGCGCCTGACGGAGCAGTACCCGGAGCAGCAGAAGACCACCGCCCCGCGGTTCCACGGCCGGCACCAGCTCAACCGTCACCCGGACGGTCTGGAGAAGTGCATCGGCTGCGAGCTGTGCGCCTGGGCCTGCCCCGCGGACGCCATCTATGTGGAGGGCGCGGACAACACCGACGAGGAGCGCTACTCGCCGGGCGAGCGGTACGGCCGCGTCTACCAGATCAACTACGCCCGCTGCATCCTGTGCGGCCTGTGCATCGAGGCGTGCCCCACCCGCGCGCTCACGATGACGAACGAGTTCGAGCTCGCCGACTCCAGCCGCGCCAACCTCATCTACACCAAGGAGCAGCTGCTCGCCGGGCTCGACGAGGGCATGGTCGACACACCGCACTCGATCTTCCCCGGTACGGACGAGCAGGACTACTACCGGGGTCTGGTGACCGAGGCGGCGCCGGGCACGGAGCGCCAAGTAGCCGTCTCCAAGGGTGAGAAGCCCACGGAAGAGGGGGTGGGGGCATGAGCGCGCAGCTCGCCGCCTACTCCACCTCCACCGGAGAGGCCTTCCAGTTCTGGATCCTCGGCACGGTCGCCGTGATCGGCGCCCTGTGCACCGTCTTCATGAAGAAGGCCGTGCACAGCGCGCTCTGTCTCGCCAGCACCATGATCATCCTGGCGGTGTTCTACCTCGCCAACGGCGCCTACTTCCTGGGCGTCGTGCAGATCGTCGTCTACACCGGCGCGATCATGATGCTGTTCCTCTTCGTGGTCATGCTCGTCGGTGTCACCGCGGCGGACTCCCTGAAGGAGACCATCAAGGGCCAGCGCTGGCTGGCCCTGGTGTGCGGACTCGGCTTCGGCGTCCTGCTGGTCGCGGGCATCGGCAACGCGTCCCTGAAGGACTTCAACGGCCTGAGCAAGGCCAACGCCAACGGGAACGTGGAGGGCCTCGCCGCCCTCATCTTCACGAAGTACGTGTTCGCCTTCGAAATCACCGGCGCCCTGCTCATCACGGCCGCCGTCGGCGCCATGGTGCTCACGCACCGCGAGCGCACCGAGCGCGCCAAGACCCAGCGCGAGCTGTCCGAGCAGCGCGTACGGGAAGGCAAGCACGTACCGCCGCTGCCGGCCCCCGGTGTCTACGCCCGGCACAACGCGGTGGACATCGCGGGCCTCCTCCCGGACGGCACCCCGTCCGAGCTGACCGTCAGCAAGACGCTGCGGGACCGCGGCCAGATCCGTGACGTGTCCACCGAGGCGCTGAGCGATCTGAAGGCGCTGGAGCAGCGGGCCGAAGAACGCCTGGAGCGCACGAAGACGGAGGAGGCGTCCAAGTGAACCCGGTCAACTACCTCTATCTCGCTGCCCTGTTGTTCACGATCGGCGCCACCGGCGTGCTGATCAGGCGCAACGCGATCGTGGTGTTCATGTGCGTCGAGCTCATGCTCAACGCCTGCAACCTCGCGTTCGTCGTCTTCTCCCGCATGCACGGCAATCTCGACGGCCAGATCATCGCCTTCTTCACGATGGTCGTCGCCGCCGCGGAGGTCGTGGTCGGGCTCGCGATCATCGTGTCGCTCTTCCGTTCCCGCCACTCGGCCTCGGTCGACGACGCCAGCCTGATGAAGCTGTAAGGGGTCGCTGAATCGTGGAGAACCTGATTGCGCTGCTGGTAGCGGCGCCTCTGCTCGGAGCGGCCGTACTGCTGTGCGGCGGTAGGCGGCTCGATGCCGTCGGCCACTGGATCGGCACGGCGCTCGCGGCCGCGTCCTTCGTGATCGGCGCGATCCTCTTCGCCGACATGCTGGGCAAGAGTGCGGACCACCGGGCCATGAGCCAGTACCTGTTCAGCTGGATCCCCGTCGAGGGCTTCCAGGCGAACGTCTCCTTCCAGCTCGACCAGCTGTCGATGACGTTCGTCCTGCTGATCACCGGCGTCGGCTCACTGATCCACCTGTACTCGATCGGATACATGGAGCACGACGAGCGGCGCCGCCGCTTCTTCGGCTACCTGAACCTGTTCCTCGCGGCGATGCTGCTGCTCGTCCTCGCCGACAACTACCTGCTGTTGTACGTCGGCTGGGAGGGCGTCGGCCTCGCCTCGTACCTGCTGATCGGCTTCTGGCAGCACAAGCCCAGCGCCGCCACCGCCGCGAAGAAGGCCTTCCTGGTCAACCGCGTCGGCGACATGGGCCTGTCGATCGCCATCATGCTGATGTTCACCACCTTCGGGTCCTTCGCCTTCGGGCCGGTGCTCGGTACCGAGGGGCACCCGGGGCTCGTCGGTGGCGCGACCGAGGGCAAGCTCACCGCCGTCGCCCTGATGCTGCTGCTCGCCGCGTGCGGCAAGTCCGCTCAGGTGCCGCTGCAGTCCTGGCTCGGGGACGCGATGGAGGGCCCGACTCCGGTCTCGGCCCTCATCCACGCCGCGACCATGGTGACCGCGGGCGTCTACCTGATCGTCCGCTCCGCCGCGATCTTCAACGCCGCGCCCGACGCCCAGCTCGTCGTCACCGTGGTCGGCGCCGTCACGCTCCTGTTCGGTGCGATCGTCGGTTGCGCGAAGGACGACATCAAGAAGGCGCTCGCCGGATCGACGATGTCGCAGATCGGCTACATGGTGCTGGCCGCGGGCCTCGGCCCCATCGGCTACGTCTTCGCGATCATGCACCTGGTGACGCACGGGTTCTTCAAGGCCGGGCTGTTCCTCGGCGCCGGCTCGGTCATGCACGGCATGAACGACGAGGTCGACATGCGCAAGTACGGCGGTCTGCGCACGTACATGCCGATCACCTTCGTCACCTTCGGTCTCGGCTACCTCGCCATCATCGGCTTCCCGGGCCTGTCCGGCTTCTTCTCCAAGGACAAGATCATCGAGGCGGCCTTCGCGAAGGGCGGCACCGAGGGCTGGATCCTCGGCGGCGCGGCCCTGCTGGGCGCGGCCATCACGGCGTACTACATGACCCGCGTGATGATCATGACGTTCTTCGGGGAGAAGCGCTGGCAGCCGGACGCCGAAGGCCATGAGCCGCACCCGCACGAGTCCCCGAGGTCCATGACGATCCCCATGATCGTGCTGGCCTTCGGATCGGTCTTCGCGGGCGGTTTCTTCAGTATCGGCGACCGCTTCCTCAACTGGCTGGAGCCGGTCACCGGGCATTCGGAGGGCAACTCGCCCGTCAGCGCCCTCACGGTCACGCTGGCCACCATGGTGCTGCTCGTCGTCGGCGCCGGAATCGCGTACGCCCAGTACGGGCGCAGCCCCGTCCCGGTCGTCGCCCCGCGTGGTTCCCTGCTCACCCGGGCCGCCCGGCGCGACCTGCTCCAGGACGACTTCAACCACGTCGTGCTGGTGCGCGGCGGGGAGCACCTCACCCGCTCCCTGGTGTACGTCGACCACACCCTGGTCGACGGGGTCGTCAACGGCACCGCGGCCTCCATGGGCGGCCTCTCCGGGCGCCTGCGCAAGCTGCAGAACGGCTATGCGCGCAGTTACGCGGTCTCGATGTTCGGCGGTGCGGCCATCCTCGTCGCCGCGACCCTGCTGATGAGGGCGGTCTGATACCGATGTCCTTTCCTCTGCTGACAGCGACGGCGGCGCTCCCGGCGGTCGGGGCGATCGCCACGGCCGCCGTGCCGGCCGCGCAACGCGTCGCCGCCAAGTGGCTGGCGCTGCTCGTCTCGCTCGCCACGCTCGTCCTGGCCGCGATCGTGCTCGTACGCTTCGACCCGGGCGGCGACCGCTACCAGCTCACCGAATCCCACGCCTGGATCAAGGACTTCGGGGTGCGGTACGAGCTGGGTGTGGACGGCATCGGGGTGGCGCTCGTCGCGCTGACCGCGCTGCTGATCCCGTTCGTGATCCTGGCGGGCTGGCACGACGCCGACCCGCACGAGACAGGAAGCAGGCGCTGGCGTCCGACTCAGGGCTTCTTCGGCCTGATCCTGGCCGTCGAGGCGATGGTGATCATCTCCTTCGAGGCCACCGACGTCTTCCTCTTCTACATCTTCTTCGAAGCCATGCTGATCCCGATGTACTTCCTCATCGGCGGCTTCGGAGACCGCGCCCACGAACACGGCGACAAGGCGGCGGCGACCCAACGCTCCTACGCCGCGGTGAAGTTCCTCCTCTACAACCTGGTCGGCGGCCTGATCATGCTGGCCGCCGTCATCGGTCTCTACGTAGTGGCCGGAAACTTCTCGCTCCAGGAGATCGTGCAGGCCCGCGCCAACGGCTCGCTGCACATGGCGACCAACACGGAGCGGTGGCTGTTCCTCGGCTTCTTCTTCGCGTTCGCGGTGAAGGCGCCCCTGTGGCCGCTGCACACCTGGCTGCCCAACGCCATGGGCGAGGCCACGGCCCCGGTCGCGGTATTGATCACGGCGGTCGTCGACAAGGTCGGTACCTTCGCGATGCTCCGCTTCTGCCTCCAGCTCTTCCCGGAGGCGAGCAAGTGGGCGACGCCGGTCATCCTCGTCCTCGCCCTCATCAGCATCATCTACGGGGCGCTGCTCGCGGTCGGCCAGCGGGACATCAAACGGCTGGTGGCGTACGCGTCGATCTCGCACTTCGGGTTCATCATCCTGGGCATCTTCGCGATGACCAGCCAGGGCCAGTCGGGCGCGACGCTCTACATGGTCAACCACGGGATCTCGACCGCCGCCCTGATGCTGGTGGCGGGCTTCCTGATCTCGCGGCGCGGCTCGCGTCTGATCGCCGACTACGGAGGGGTGCAGAAAGTCGCCCCGGTGCTCGCGGGCACCTTCCTGATCGGCGGCCTCGCGACCCTCTCGCTCCCCGGGCTCGCGCCCTTCGTGAGTGAATTCCTGGTTCTGGTGGGCGCGTTCGAGCGCTACCCGGCCGTCGGCATCGTCGCCACCTTCGGCATCGTCCTCGCCGCGCTCTACACCCTCGTCCTCTATCAGCGGACGATGACGGGCCCGGTGAAGGCGGAGGTCGCCGAGATGCCCGACCTCAGGGTGCGTGAGCTTCTGGTGGTCGCCCCGCTGATCGCCCTGTTGATCTTCCTGGGCGTCTATCCGAAGCCGGTCACCGACATCGTCAACCCGGCGGTCCAGCAGACCATGTCCGACGTCCATAAGACGGACCCCAAGCCCGAGGTGGAGGCGGCCAAGTGAGCACAGCAGCTGTCCACAGCCTGTGGACAACCGCGGCCGAACCGATCTCCAAGATCGACGCGCCGAAGATCGAATACGGGCAATTGTCGCCCACCCTGATCGTGATCGGGGCGGCGCTCGTAGGGGTGCTCGTCGAGGCCTTCGTGCCGCGCAAGTCCCGGTACTACGCGCAGGTCTTCCTGTCCGTCGTCGCGCTCGCCGCAGCCTTCGCCGCGGTGATCGCACTGGCGGCGGGCGGATACGGCACCACGAAGGCGCACATCGCGGCCATGGGTGCGATCGCCGTCGACGGACCGTCCCTGTTCCTGCAGGGCACGATCCTGCTGGCGGGCATCCTCGGTGTCTTCACCTTCGCCGAGCGACGGCTCGACCCGGAGGCGCACGGCAACCGCGTCGACTCGTTCGCCGCGCAGGCCGCCTCCGTGCCCGGCAGCGACAGCGAGAAGGCCGCGGTGAAGGCCGGGTTCACCACCACCGAGGTGTTCCCGCTGCTGCTCTTCGCGATCGGCGGCATGCTGGTCTTCCCGTCGGCCAACGACCTGCTGACCCTGTTCATCGCGCTGGAAGTCTTCTCGCTGCCCCTCTACCTGCTGTGCGCCGTGGCCCGCCGCAAGCGGCTCATGTCGCAGGAGGCCGCGGTCAAGTACTTCCTGCTCGGCGCCTTCGCCTCCGCGTTCACCCTCTTCGGCATCGCCCTGCTCTACGGCTACGCGGGCTCGGTGTCGTACGCGACGATCGCGCAGGTCGTGGACGGCACGATCCCGAACGTCGACCCGGCACTCGTCGGCACCATGGGCAACGACGTGCTGCTGCTCATCGGCGCCGCGATGGTCGTCATGGGCCTGCTCTTCAAGGTCGGCGCGGTGCCGTTCCACATGTGGACCCCCGACGTCTACCAGGGCGCGCCGACGCCGGTCACCGGCTTCATGGCCGCGGCGACGAAGGTGGCCGCCTTCGGGGCGCTGCTGCGGCTGCTGTACGTCGTCCTGCCGGGCCTGCGCTGGGACTGGCGGCCGGTCATGTGGGCCGTCGCGATCGTCACCATGCTGGGCGGTGCGATCGTCGCGATCACCCAGACCGACATCAAGCGGCTCCTGGCGTACTCGTCCATCGCGCACGCCGGATTCATCCTCGCGGGCGTCATCGCGACCTCGCGGGACGGCGTCTCGTCGGTCCTCTTCTACCTGGCCGCGTACTCGTTCGTGACGATCGGGGCCTTCGCGGTCGTGACCCTGGTCCGCGACGCGGGCGGCGAGGCCACGCACCTGTCCAAGTGGGCGGGCCTCGGACGCAGGTCACCGCTGGTGGCGGCCGTCTTCGCGGTCTTCCTGCTGGCGTTCGCGGGTATTCCGCTGACCTCCGGCTTCGCCGGGAAGTTCGCCGTCTTCAAGGCGGCGGCGGAGGGCGGCGCGGGCCCGCTGGTCGTGGTCGGTGTGATCTCGTCGGCGATCGCGGCGTTCTTCTACATCCGCGTGATCGTGCTCATGTTCTTCAGCGAGCCCCGGCCGGAGGGACCGACGGTCGCCGTGCCCTCGCCGCTGACCATGACGGCGATCGGGTTCGGCGTGGCGGTCACGCTGGTGCTCGGTGTGGCGCCGCAGTACTTCCTGAACCTGGCGAGCCAGGCGGGAGTCTTCGTCCGCTGAACCACGCACGGCTCGGGCCCCGCTCCCTCCTCGTGAGGCAGCGGGGCCCGAGCTGTGATCAGCGCATCGGCCCGTCGAACTTCCGTCCTCCGAAGATCGAGGCTCTGTCGTCGCTTGAGACCGGCCGGACCCGAGTGCGTAGGGAAGCCGATCGGTCGCAGCCTGTGGATAACTCTCGGGCTGTCGGCGCGGACCCCTATCGTGGACGCAGTGGTCGAGGCGCGACGTACGGGGGACAGGACGATGGGCGGGACGGGTGTGATGACCGAAGCGGACGCGACGGAGACGCTGGGAGAGAGCGAGGCACTGGCCACGCTCCACCGGGTCTTCGGGTACGACGCCTTCCGCGGCGAGCAGGAAGCGATCATCGAGCACGTGGTGGCGGGCGGTGACGCCGTCGTCCTGATGCCGACGGGTGGCGGCAAGTCGCTCTGCTACCAGATTCCAGCCCTGGTCAGACCGGGTACGGGAGTCGTGGTCTCCCCCCTCATCGCGCTGATGCAGGATCAGGTGGACGCGCTGCGCGCGCTGGGCGTGCGCGCCGGGTTCATGAACTCCACGCAGGACTTCGACGAGCGGCGCGTGGTGGAGGCCGAGTTCCTGGCGGGGGAGCTCGACGTGATCTACCTCGCCCCGGAGCGGCTGCGCCTGGAGACCACGCTGGACCTGCTGTCACGCGGGAAGATCTCCGTCTTCGCGATCGACGAGGCGCACTGCGTGGCCCAGTGGGGCCACGACTTCCGCCCCGACTATCTGGCGCTCTCCCTGCTCGGCGAGCGCTGGCCGGACGTCCCGCGCATCGCGCTGACGGCCACGGCCACCCGCGCGACGCACAAGGAGATCACCCAGCGCCTGGCCATGCCGACCGCCCGCCACTTCGAGGCGAGCTTCGACCGTCCCAACATCCAGTACCGGATCGTCCCCAAGGCCGACCCCAAGAAGCAGCTGCTGTCCTTCCTGCGCGACGAGCACGCGGGCGACGCGGGCATCGTGTACTGCCTCTCGCGCAACTCGGTGGAGAAGACGGCCGAGTTCCTCTCCCGCAACGGCGTCGAGGCGGTGCCGTACCACGCGGGTCTGGACGCGGGCACCCGCGCCACCCACCAGTCACGCTTCCTGCGCGAAGAGGGCCTGGTCGTCGTCGCCACCATCGCCTTCGGCATGGGTATCGACAAGCCGGACGTGCGGTTCGTCGCCCACCTCGACCTGCCCAAGTCGGTCGAGGGCTACTACCAGGAGACGGGACGCGCGGGCCGTGACGGACTGCCGTCCACGGCATGGATGGCGTACGGGCTTCAGGACGTCGTCCAGCAGCGCAAGATGATCCAGGGCTCGGAGGGCGACGAGGCGTTCCGCCGCCGGGCCGCCGCCCACCTGGACTCGATGCTGGCCCTGTGCGAGACGGTCCAGTGCCGGCGCTCCCAGCTCCTCGCCTACTTCGGCCAGGACCCGCACACCCCGGCATGCGGCAACTGCGACACGTGCCTCGCACCGCCCGAGACCTCGGACGGCACGGTCGTGGCACAGAAGCTGCTGTCCACGGTGGTACGGCTGCAGCGCGAGCGCGGACAGAAGTTCGGCGCCGGCCAGATCATCGACATCCTGCTCGGGCGGCGCACCGCCAAGGTGATCCAGTTCGATCACGACCAGCTGTCCGTGTTCGGCATCGGTGAGGACCTCGCCGAGTCCGAATGGCGCGGCGTGGTGCGGCAGTTGCTGGCGCAAGGCCTGCTCGCGGTCGAGGGCGAGTACGGGACGCTGGTGCTGACCGAGGAGAGCGGGACGGTGCTGCGGCGCGAGCGCGAGGTGCCGCTCCGCAAGGAGCCGCCGAAGCCCACCGTCTCCCGTTCCTCCTCGTCCTCGCGGGGCGAGCGCAAGGCCAAGGCCGCCGCGGTCGACCTGCCCCAAGAACTCGTCCCCGCCTTCGAGGCCCTGCGCTCCTGGCGCGCCGAACAGGCCAAGGAACAGGGCGTCCCGGCGTACGTCATCTTCCACGACGCCACGCTCCGGGAGATCGCCACGGTGTGGCCCACCTCGGTCGAAGGCCTCGGCGGCATCAGCGGGGTGGGCGAGAAGAAGCGCGCGACATACGGAGAGGGCGTGATCGGAGTGCTCGCCTCCCTGGCCGGCGGCGCCCCCGGAGCAGCACCGGCCGCCGCGGCCGGTGAGGCACCGGACCCGGACTGGCCCGAGATGGACGCGGAACCGGAGCCGGAGGACTGGATGTAGGGCGCCCCGGCCCTCTGCCCAGTTCTCTGCTCGGCCCTGTGGTCACAGGGCGCGTGACGCGTACGCCCTGACGTCCGCGTCGGAGTCCGCCGTGGCCGTGGCCAGGGCCGCGCGGGCTTCCTCGTCGATCGCGGAGTGCTGCACGAGGGCCAGGACCGTCGCCTTGCGGACGTCGGCGTTCGGGTCTTCCAGGGCCCGGGCGAGCGCCGGGACGGCGAGCCGGGCCTCCGCGGCGGACAGCGCGGTCGCGGCGCCGGAGCGGACCTGCCAGGCGGGGTCGGCCTGGGCGGCGACGGCGCGCGCGGCCAGGGAAGACGAGCAGCCGGTGACGGCCAGCGTCGCGAAGGCCGCTGCCCGTACCAGGGCGTCCGGGTCGGTCGTGAGCCGGTCGAGAGTGCCCGCGACGAGCTTTCCCGGGGTCACGTTGGCGAGGGCCTTGGCCACCGTGACGCGGACCTCGCGGGACGGGTCGGCCGCGGCCCGGCTCAGGGGCTCCGCGGCGTCGACGGAGACCAGGGCGCGCACGGCCTCGACGCGGACGGCGGTCTCGGGATCGGCGAGGGCGTCCGCGAACCGTTCCGCGTCGCCCAGGCGCAGCGCGCGCAGGACGTCCAGGGCGGCGGCGCGTACGACGGGATCGTCCTCGGTGAGGGCGGCGGCGAGGCCCTCGCGCAGGTCCGGCTCGGCCGGCAGGGTCTCCACCAGCTCGCGCAGCGAGGCCGCGGCGGTGGCCCGGACGTCGCCGTGCGGGTCCCGGAGCGCGGCGGCGAGGGCGGGACCGGTGCCGGGCGGCACGGTCTCGGTGAGGACGCCGACGGCCGAGCGCCGGACAGCGGGGGACGGGTCGTCCAAGTAGGGCAGCAGCGCGCTGAGTTCGGGCTCCTGTTCCGTGAGGGCGAGGAGTTCGAGGAGGCGGGGCGAGGTGCCCGCGCCGGTGTGGTCGAGTCCCCTGCGGTCGGGATCGGCGACGGGGACCGTGACGGGAGGGGGCGCCGAGGCCACCGGCGCGGCGTCCCGCGCCCCCGCCGTGGCGACCGACTCCGGGTGGACCTCGCCGAGGTGTCGGGAGGCGCCGCCCGTCGGGGTGAAGTCGGGAACCGGGACGAGATAGGGGGCCACGGGACGGGCCGTGAACTCCATGGAGCCGGAGGGGGACTTGTGCAGGTCGAGGTGGTGGAACCAGGAGTCGTCATCACGCGCGGGATGGTCCGTGCGGTCGTGGTACAGGCCCCAGCGGGACTCCGTGCGGGCCAGGGAGGCGCGGGCCGCCATCTCCGCGCAGTCGCGGATGAACGTGACCTCGGCGCACCGCATCAGCTCGTGCGGAGTGCGGGCACCCATCTCCGCGATGTCCGCGCGCATCCGCTCGAACGCCTCCAGGGCGAGGGAGAGCCGGGCGCCGGACTTCGGCGGCGCCACGTAGTCGTTCACGAAGCGGCGGAGTTTGTACTCGACCTGGGACTGCGGGGGCCCGTCCGGGTGGTGCAGCGGGCGGTAGACCAGTTGGTGTGCGTCGCGCAGCTGGTCCTGCGGCAACTCGCCCTCGTAGGGCTTGTACTGGGCGGCGTCCGCTCCCGCGAGGTCGCCGAAGACGAACGCGCCGATCATGTAGTTGTGGGGGACACAGGCCAGGTCCCCGGCGGCGTACAGACGGGGCACGGTCGTACGGGCGTGGTCGTCGACCCGTACGCCCGAAGCGGAGTGGCCGCCGCACAGGCCGATCTCGGAGATGTGCATCTCGATGTCATGGGTGCGGTAGTCGTGGCCGCGACCGGCGTGGAAGGTACCGCGTGTGGGGCGTTCGGTGGTGTGCAGAATGGACTCGAGGGCGCTGATCGACTCCTCGGGGAGGTGGCTGAGCTTGAGGTACACCGGCCCCCGGTCCGAGGCGACCTCGGCGGCGAACTCGGCCATCATCTGGCCCGACCAGTAGTCGGAGTCGACGAAGCGTTCGCCGTGCCGGTTGACCTGGTAGCCCCCGAAGGGATTGGCGACGTAGGCGCAGGCGGGACCGTTGTAGTCCTTGATCAGCGGGTTGATCTGAAAGCACTCGATGCCGGTGAGTTCGGCGCCGGCGTGATAGGCCATGGCGTAGCCGTCACCGGCGTTGGTGGGGTTCTCGTACGTGCCGTAGAGGTAGCCGGAGGCGGGCAGGCCGAGGCGGCCGCAGGCGCCGGTCGCGAGGATCACCGCCCCGGCACGTACGGAGACGAACCGCCCGGTGCGGGTGTTGAAGCCCGCGGCGCCCACCGCACGCCCCTCCGCCGTGAGGACCCGTACCGGCATCACCCGGTTCTCGATGCGGATGCGCTCGCGCATCTCGCGGCGCCGCAGCTGCCGGTAGAGGACTTTCTTGACGTCCTTGCCCTCGGGCATCGGCAGCACGTAGGAGCCGGAGCGGTGCACCTGGCGGACCGCGTACTCGCCGTGCTCGTCCTTCTCGAACTTCACGCCGTACGACTCCAGGCGCCGCACCATCGCGAAGCCGCGGGTCGCGGTCTGGCGGACGGTGGACTGGTCGACGATGCCGTCGTTGGCGCGGGTGATCTCGGCGACGTAGTCGTCGGGTTCGGCGCGGCCGGGGACGACCGCGTTGTTGACGCCGTCCATGCCCATGGCGAGAGCGCCGGAGTGGCGGACGTGCGCCTTCTCCAGGAGGAGGACGTCGGCCCCGTGCTCGGCGGCGGTGAGTGCCGCCATGGTGCCGGCCGTGCCGCCGCCGATGACGAGCACGTCGCAGGACAGCTCTTCGGCGTCCGCGAGCGCGGGGATCTCCACGAGGGTGTCCACGGGGGTGTCCACGAGGGTGCCTTTCAGGTGCTGAGGGACGTGAGGACCTCGCGGCGCAGTGCGAGCCGCGCCGGGTCGTCGAGTGCGGATCGATCACGCGGGCGCGGTACTTCCCGTACGGCGAGAAGCCGGCCTGGGCCGCCGGGACCGCCGTCGTCGGCCGGGTGCCCGGAGCCGAGGAGTGCGACCCGGTCGCCCAGGAACAGCGCCTCGTCCACGTCGTGGGTGACGAAGACGACGGTCGCTCCGGTGCCGTGGAGTACCTCGACGAGGAGGTCCTGCATGCCCGCGCGGGTCTGGGCGTCGAGGGCGCCGAAGGGTTCGTCCATGAGGACGGCGCGGGGTGCTCCGGCGAGGGCGCGGGCGAGCTGGGCGCGCTGGCGCTGGCCGCCGGAGACGCGGTGCGGCAACTGCCGTTCGCGGTCGGCGAGTCCGACGCGGCCGAGCCAGGCCGAGGCCTGCGCACGCCGCTCGGTGCGGGACGAGCCCTTGATGGCCAGCGGGAGTTCGACGTTGGCACGCAGGGTGCGCCAGGGAAGAAGGGCATCCTCCTGGAAGACGAGCGCCCGGTCGGCACCTGGGCCCACCAGGGGGCGACCGTCCTGGGCGACGGTTCCGGCGAGTGCGGGCAGCAGCCCGGCGAGGGTGCGCAGGAGGGTCGATTTGCCGCAGCCGGAGGGGCCGACGACGGTGAGGATCTCGCCGGGGGTGATGTCCAGGACGACGCCTTCGAGGACGGGGGCGCCGGGGCGGCCGAGCGAGGCACGGGTGAGGGAGAGCCGGGTGCCGCGCACGGTGACGGGCGTCCCGGTCTCAGACGAGGTGTTCATCGCGCACCCCCTCCTCGCGGACGGGCTCCGGGACGGACGGGACCGGGGCAGGGGCCCTGCGCACGCGGGCCCCGGCGACGTACTCGGTGCGCGGCAGCCACCGGGTGAGCCATCGCCCCACGCGCTCGACGGCCGTGGAGGTGACCCAGCCCAGCACACCGATCGTGGCCATGCCGACGAAGACACCGGGATAGTCGACGACGGTGTAGTCCTGCCAGGTGCGGTAGCCGACGCCGTACTGGCCGGAGATCATCTCGGCGGAGATCACACAGATCCACGAGACGCCGATGCCGACCGAGAGACCGCCGAAGATCCCGGGGAGGGCGCCGGGCAGGACGACCGAGCCGAGGATCCGCCATCGGCCGCCGCCCATGGTGCGCACCGCCTCCTCCCACACGGGGGCCAGGGCCCGAACCGCGTGCCGGGTGGAGACCAGGACAGGGAAGAAGGCGGCGGCGCAGGTGATGAAGACGATGCCCTGTTCGTTGCTGGGGAAGAGGAGGATCGCCACCGGCACGAGCGCGATCGCGGGGATCGGCCTGAGCACCTCCACCAGCGGGCCGAGCAGGTCCTCGGCCAGGCGCGAGCGAGCCACGAGCACGCCCGTGGCCACCCCCAGGACGGCCGCCAGCAGGAAGCCGGTGAGGATCCGGGTGAGGCTGTCGGTGAGGTCCGTCCAGTAGTCGTGGCCGCCGAGGCGGTCACCGAAGGCACGGGCCACGTCGGCGACGGTGGGGAACTGCGAGAAGCGCAGCCAGAGGTCGACGTTCAGGCTGGTCAGCAGCTGCCAGGCGGTCAGGACCGCGGCGAGCGAAGCGGCCCTGACGAGATACCGGGTCATGACGCCCGCTCCAGCGCGGAGGCGTACGAGATCGTGTGCGCGCCCCGGTGGCCGGCGAGGTACGCCTGGGCGTTCGCCGCCGTGACGAAGGGGCGCAGGCCGCTGCCGTCGGCCACCCACACCGCCCGGTCGGCGAACCACAGGGTGCCGGTCGTGGCGTCGGGGACGTACGCGGCGCGGACGGTGTCGCGGTGGGAGGACACGTAGTGGAGGAGAGCGGAGGGGGAGGCGAAGGTACGGGTCGAGGAGGCGCCCTTGGGCCACACCTCGCTAGAGGCCGGTGGAGGTGACGCGGCGAGCTGATCGGCGTACGTGGTCGGGCCGAGGGCGCGTTTCACGTACTGGTCGTCGACGAAGGCGTCCACGTCGACGTCGCCCACGAGCTTCGCCGACTTCAGGACGGAGACGTCCTTCTTGAGCGCGGAGATCAGTTGGGGCTTGAGGGCCGGGTCGAAGGTGGCGATGCCGTGAGCGCCGTTGTAGAGGTAGACGACCTCGGCGGGCAGAGCGGTCGCCTTCGCGACCTTCTGGGCGGCGGCCAGCGGGTGGTCGTGCAGATAGGTCGTCGCCTCCGACTGCGCCTGGAGGAAGGCCTCCAGCACGGCCGGGCGCTTCTTCGCGAAGTCCTCGCGGGCGGTGACGCCGTGGAAGGTCGGCAGATCGAGTGCGGCGCCGTCGTACAGAGCCTTCGCCTTGCCCTGGAAGGCGAGCAGGCCGGGCCAGGCGACGAACTGCGAGAGCGCGTCGGCGCTGCCCGCGGAGAGGGCCGAAGCGCCCACCGCGGGCTGCTGGTTGAGCTTCTGGATGCCCTGGTCCGGGTCGATCCCGGCGCGCTGCAGGGCTCGTACGAGGGTGCCGTCGGCCGCCGAACCGATGCTGGTCGACACCTTCTTGCCGCGCAGGTCGGCGAGGGTGGCGAGTGTGGAGTCCGGTGCCGTGACGATGGTGTTGAGGCCGCCTCGGAGGTTGTACCCGGTGACGGAGACGAGGCGGGTGGGGCGGCCGAGCTGTTTGCCGCGGGCCGCGTTGATCAGCAGCGGGAAGTCACCCATCGAGCCGATGTCGATCTTCCCGGCGGTCATCTGGGCGGTGATCGGGGCGCCGGTCGCGTAGTCCTGCCAGTTCACCTTGTACGTCGTGCCGTCCCTCAGGGAGTTCAACTCCTTCTCGAAGGAGCCGAGGGAGCGAAGCAGGGTTCCCGCGGTGACGGTGTTGATGGTCTTGGACTGGTAGCCGACCGTGATGGTGACCGTGGAGCCGGAGCCGGTCGTGGTGCCGCTGCCGCAGGCGGTGAGAGGAAGGACGAGGGCGGCCGTGGCCAGGGCGGCGAATGCCTTGAGTTTCATGGGAGTTCGGTCCTCTCACCGGAGGAGGTAGGGCATGTTGACCGTGACGGCCCCGGTGGGGCAGCGGGCCGCGCAGGGGCCGCAGTACCAGCACTCGTCGACGTGCATGTACGCCTTGCCGTTGCTCTCGTCGATGGCGAGGGAGTCCAGCGGGCACATGTCCACGCAGAGCGTGCAGCCGTCGATGCACTTCGACTCGTCGATGGTCACGGGCACGTCGGCCCGCTGGGGCGCCAAGGGCATGGCTGTCTCCAGAAAAGTCGTGCGTGGGATGAACCGGGAGGACCCTTCGAAACGATGAAGGGGTGGAGGGGCGCGGTGGTTGAGGGGGGGTGGTGGTGAGAGGGAGCTGTGGTGAGGGCGCGGCGCGGAAGGGAGGTGACGGTGACGTGGTGAAGGGAGGCGTCAGAGCGCGCGGCGGAGCCGGCCGCTCATCGTGATGCGGTCGCCGCGGAAGCGGATGAACTCCAGGTCCACGGGGCGGCCGTCGGCGAGGTGGGTGAGCCGCTCCAGCATGAGGACGGCCGCACCGCGAGGCGCTTGCAGGACGACCGCCGAGTGTGCGTCGGAGTTGACCGCCTCCAGGGTGATCTCGGCGTGCCCCAGCGGCTGGCCGGCGACGGCTTCCAGGAGACGGAAGACATCGGTGTTCTCCAGGTCGGCGCCGAGCAGGGCGGTGCCGAGGTCGAGCGGGATGTAGGTGAGGTCGAGGGAGAGGGGGAGTCCGTCGAGGCGGCGGAGGCGTTCGATGTAGAGGACGTCGGCGCCGGGGGCGATACGGAGTCGGTCGGCCACGGGGGTGGGCGCGGCCACGGGGCCGACCGTGCGTACCTCGTTGGTGACCTGGCCGTGTTCGCGCAGGGTCTCCGCGAGTCCCATCAGCCGGTCGAGTCCGTGCGGGTACTTCTGGGCGACGACGACGGTGCCGACGCCGGGGAGGCGTTCCACCAGGCCCTCCGCGCGGAGCAGGTCCAGGGCCTGGCGGACGGTGTTGCGCGAGGCGCGGTAGTCGGGGCCGAGGGCGGCTTCGTGCGGCAGGGTGCCGTCCGGGAAACCGCCGGTCAGCACCTGGTGGCGGAGCAGGTCGGCGAGTTGCCTCGCCCGGTCCGCGCGCAGCCGACGCCGGTGGGCGGCGACGGTGGTCGCGCCGGGGCCGGCGTGCTCTCGGACGCGTTCGGTGGGCATGCGACGGACCATACCGACGGGGTGCGGGTGGTGGTGTTGCTGGAGTGTTGCGCCACCTGTCGATGGTGAGGGTCGGGGGTTGGCCTGCGGTTTTGGCCGGGAGGAGGGGAGATCTGCCACCCGTGGGGGCGCGGTGTGGGGCGGGGGTGTCTTGTGGGTGCGAGTGCGAGTGCGAGTGCGAGTGCGGGGACGTGGGGTCGGCGGGGTAGGGGTCTTCGCCCCCGCCGCCCCTACCCGTCCCCTCCCAGGGGCTCCGCCCCTTCGACCCCCTGGTCTCCCCTCCCGGAGGGGCCACCGCGGGGCTTCGCCCCTGCACCCCGGCGGGGGCTGTGCGCTCAGGTCGTCACGCGGGGCTTCGCCCCTGCACCCCGGCGGGGTTTGCGCCCCCGGAACAGGGCGGGCCTATTGCCCTTGGACCCCGTCGGGCCTATTGGCCTTGGACCCCGTCGGGCCTATTGGCCTTGGACCCCGTCGGGCCTGTCGCCCTTGCACCCCGCCGGGGTTGTTGCCCCCGGGCGCCGCTGGAGTCAGGAGGGGTTGGGTGCCGGGGTGATGCGGCCCCTCACCTCGCCCAGTCCCACCCGCGTGCCGCCGGGGCCCGGGGCCCAGGCCGTCAGGGTGACCTCGTCGCCGTCCTCCAGGAAGGCCCGTTTGCCGTCGGGGAGGTCGAGGGTGTCGCGGCCGTTCCAGGTGAGTTCCAGGAGGGAGCCGCGCTCGTGCTCGGACGGGCCGCTGACCGTTCCCGAGCCGTACAGGTCGCCGGTGCGCAGGGAGGCCCCGTTGACCGTCATGTGGGCCAGTTGCTGGGCGGCCGTCCAGTACATGGTGGAGAAGGGGGGTTCGGATACGACGTGGCCGTTGACGGCGACGGAGATACGGAGGTCGTAGCCGCCGGGCTCGTCCTCGGAGTCGTCCAGGTAGGGGAGGAGGGGGTGCGTGCGGGCCGGGGGCGCGACCCGTGCGTCGTCCAGCGCGTCGAGCGGGGTGATCCACGCCGACACCGAGGTGGCGAAGGACTTGCCGAGGAAGGGGCCGAGAGGGACGTACTCCCAGGCCTGGATGTCGCGCGCCGACCAGTCGTTGAGGAGGCAGAGGCCGAAGACGTGGTCGCGGAAGGAGGAGAGCGGGACGGGCGTGCCCCTGGTCGAGGGTGCGCCGACCACGAAGCCGACCTCCGCCTCGATGTCGAGCCGGACGGAGGGGCCGAAGACGGGGGCGGTGTCGGAGGGGGCCTTGCGCTGGCCCGAGGGGCGGACCACCTCCGTGCCCGACACCACGACCGTGCCGGAGCGGCCGTGGTATCCGATCGGCAGGTGCTTCCAGTTGGGGGTGAGGGAGTCGGCGGCGTCGGGGCGGAAGATCTGTCCGACGTTCCGGGCGTGGTTCTCGGAGGCGTAGAAGTCGACGTAGTCCGCCACCTCGAAGGGGAGGTGCAGGGTCACCTCGGAGAGGGGGTGCAGGAGGGGTGCGATGGTCTCCCGGTGGGCCGGGACCGTCACCCAGGCGGTGAGTGCGCGGCGTACGTCGGACCAGGCCGTGCGGCCGGCGGCGAGCAGCGGGTTCAGGGTGGGCTGCGCGAGCAGTTCGGCGTACGGGGAGCCGAGTGCCCGGGCGGTCGCTCCCGCGTCGAGGACGTGGTCGCCGAGCCGGACGCCGACGCTCCGCTCGGACGCTCCGGCCCGGGAGAAGACGCCGTAGGGGAGGTTGTGCGGGCCGAAGGGATCGCCCTCGGGGACATCGAAGGGGGGCATCGGGGTGGTGCCTCGCTTTCGTGGTCGTGCGCGCTGTGTGGTTCGTGTGACTGTCTTGGCCGTGTGATCCGCGCGGTGCACGTGTGGGTGTTTCACGTGTTCCGGGTGGTCGCGGCACAGGTTACGGGGGAGTGACGTGCTGTGGCAGTGCCCAAAGAGTTGCCATGAGTTGCCGCGCGTTGTCATGAGGCGCTGTGGCAGTACCTGAAGAGTTGCCTCGACAGTGCCTAAAGAGTTCGCAATGTCCGAATAGGCCTTGTCGGACTCGGTAGTTCCGGCTTAGCGTCCTTTGGGGACACGGACGGGGTGGGTCCGGTCCGTAGGGGGGACACGTGGGGGGACCCGTGGCCAGGAGCGTCAGCGGAGTGCCGGTCGACGCCGATCGGAACGTTCCGGGCCTGATCGTGAAGTTTGGCGACTATCCGCTGCACCACGGCGGTGTGGGCGCCATCCGAAGTCTGGGCCGCCTCGGCATACCGATGTATGCGATCACCGAGGACCGTTACACGCCTGCCGCGGCCTCGCGCTATCTGCGCCGTGCCTTCGTCTGGCCGACGACGGGGACGGAGGAGCCGGAACGTCTGGTCGAGGGGTTGCTGCGGATCGGGGCCCGCATCGGGCGGCCGACGGTGCTCGTCCCGACGGACGAGGAGGCGGCCGTCCTGATCGCCGAACACCAGGAGGAACTGGGGGAGCGGTTCCTCTTCCCCCGGGTCGACGCCAAACTGCCCAGGCGCCTCGCCAGCAAGCAGGGCCTGCACGAACTCTGTGTGGAACACGGCATCCCCAGTCCGGCGGCGGCCTTCCCGCAGTCGTACGAGGAGATCGTGGCGTTCGCCGAGAGCGCTCGGTTTCCGATCGTCGCCAAGAACCGGGAGGCGTTCGTACGCCGCAGCCAGCCGGCGGTGAACGGGACGACAAGGATCGCGACCCGGGAGGGGCTGCTGTCACTCGCCCGGGACTGGGGAGATCAGCCGGGCGTGATCCTCCAGGAGTACCTGCCCAGGGAGGAGGCGGAGGACTGGATCGTGCACGCGTACTTCGACGCGGACTCGACGCCGCTCGCGATGTTCACGGGCGTGAAGGTCCGCTCCTGGCCGCCGCACGCGGGAATGACGGCGAACGCGTACGTCGTCGACAATCCGGAACTCGCGGACCTCGCCGCGCGTTTCATCAAACAGATCGGCTTCAGCGGCGTCATCGACCTCGACCTGCGCTTCGACCGGCGCGACGGGCAGTACAAACTTCTCGACTTCAACCCCCGGATGGGCGCGCAGTTCCGGCTTTTCGAGAACGAGTCGGGGATCGACGTCGTCCGGGCCATGCATCTCGACCTGACCGGGCGCACCGTTCCCGAAGGGGAACAGCGGGCCGGTCACCGGTACATCGTGGAGAACATCGACCTGCCGGCCCTGCTCGCCTACCGGCGCAGCGGCTACACGACCCCGCACGCGCCGGCTCGCGCGAGCGGCACGGAGTTGGCCTGGCTCGCGGGTGACGACCTGCGGCCGTTCTTCACGATGCTCGCGCGCTTCGTGCGGCCGGGCGCGAGGCATCTGTATCAGCTGTGGCGGACCAACCGCCGTGGCAACAGCACCAGTACGACCACGAAGTGACGAACGTACGTCCTGGGGAGGGACTTCGTGATTCATCCGGTAGCAGTCATCGGCGCCGGCCCGTTCGGCCTGTCCACCGCCGCCCATCTGCGTGCGCGGGGCATCCCGGTGCGCGTGTTCGGCGAACCCATGGTGAGCTGGCGTGACCACATGCCCGAGGGGATGCTTCTCAAGTCGACGCCGGTCGCGTCCAGCCTCGACGCCCCACAGCCCGGCCACACGCTCGCCGACTACTGCGACGCGGCGGGGATCCGCCGGCTCGTCACGGACGAGGACATCATTCCGGTCGAGACGTTCATCGCGTACGGCGAGTGGTTCCAGCAGCAGCTGGTGCCCGAGTTGGAGCGGGTGCGGGTCGTGTCCGTCGACCGCCGGGGCAGCGAGGGCTTCGAACTCAAGCTGGACTCGGGGGAGTCGTTCACGGCGCGGGCGGTCGTCGTGGCCACGGGACTGTACGGACTCGCCCATCTGCCGCCCGAGCTCGGGGGCGCGGCGGCGGACGGACCCACACCCACCGGCCCCGTCTCGCACAGCTCCCAGCACCACGACCTCGCCCGGTTCTCCGGCAAGGAACTGATCGTCGTCGGCGCGGGCCAGTCCGCGCTGGAGACGGCGGCGCTCGCGACGGAGGCGGGCGCGCAGGTGCGGGTGGTGTCCCGGGGACGGGGCAGGGTCGCCTTCGGAGCACCGCCCTGGAAGCAGCCGAAGCTGCGTCCCGAGTCGCCCTTCGGACGCGCCTGGTCCCTGTGGGCGCTCAGCTACTACCCGCACCCCTACCGCTATCTGCCCGCCGAAGCCCGGCACTACCTGGTCCGCCGGGTGCTCGGCCCCCTCGGGGCGTGGTGGCTGCGCGACCGCTTCGAGGGCAAGGTCGAGGTCAGCGAGGTCTCCGGAATCGTTCGCGCCGCTGTCTCCGACGGGCGTCCGGTCCTCTCCGTGCAGACCCTGGGCGGCCGGAGCGAGGAGCTCGCCGCCGACCATGTCATCGCGGCGACCGGTTATCGCGTCGACATCGCCGCGATGGACTTCCTGGGACACGAGTTGCGTACGGCGCTCGCGGTGAGCCGCGGCACTCCCAAGCTCGGTGCGGGGTACTGCTCTTCGGTGCCCGGGCTGTACTTCACGGGGTTGCCGGCGGCGGCTTCGTACGGGCCGGTGATGCGGTTCGTGTGCGGTACGGAGTTCGCTTCGCCGCGGCTGGCCAAGCACTTGGCGAGCGCGCACGGGTGAGGTGACCGGGGCCAGTTCGGTCGGAGGGGGGCGGTGACTGGTGGGCCACGCCGTGGGCGGGGCCCAACCCGCCGCGTCGGAGCTCGTGTTGGGCTCAGGCGGCCACAGTCACCGCAGCAGCGTCATCCTCTGGAGTGACATTCCGCTCGGAGTCTTTTCGTACCGTCCGCATCGGTGGACGGGGCGGAACTGCACTCTGTACGCCCGGTACGGCCCGTACGGTGAACGGCGTTGCTGACGGGATACCGGACGTCGTCCGGTTCACGCCGGGCCGATGAGTCGTTCGATCCGTATTCTTCGGATCATGGCCGCTCCGACTGCATATTCACTTATCGCCACTGACCTGGACGGAACGCTGCTCCGCGGCGACGACACCCTCTCCGACCGGTCCCGGGCCGCGTTGGAGAGGGTGGCCGAGGCGGGCGCCCGACACCTGGTCGTGACGGGGCGCCCGGCGCCGAGAGTACGACCGTTGCTCGACGAACTCGGCGGCGCGGGGCTGGCGGTGTGCGGGCAGGGGGCGCAGCTGTACGACGCGGCGGCGGACCGCCTGCTGTGGTCGGTGACCCTGGACAGGGAACTCGCGGAGACCGCGCTCGGCAAGATCGAGGCGGAGGTCGGGCTGCTCTACGCCGCGGTGGACCAGGACGGCGTGGACGGGCTGACGCTCATCGAGCCGGGGTACGTGATGCCGCATCCGACGCTTCCGGCGGTACGGGTGCATCACCGCGACGACCTGTGGACGGAGCCGATCAGCAAGGTGTTGCTCCGTCACCCGTCGCTGTCCGACGACGAGTTGGCCTCGGCCGCCCGGGGTGTGGTGGGCTCGCTGGCCACCGTCACCATGTCGGGGCCGGGGACCGTCGAACTCCAGCCATGCGGCGTGACCAAGGCGACCGGTCTGGCGCTCGCCGCCGCCCACCTCGGTCTCACTCCCGCCGGCACCATCGCCTTCGGCGACATGCCCAACGACATCCCCATGTTCGACTGGGCCGCCCGGGGGGTCGCCATGGCCAACGCCCATCCGGAGCTGAAGGCGGTGGCCGACGAGGTGACGCTGTCGAACGAGGACGACGGGATCGCGGTGGTGCTGGAGCGGCTGTTCCCGTGCCGGTCGGATCGGTTCCGGGAGTCCGGAGAGCCCGGTGGGTCCCGGCAGCTCTCCGAGTCGCTCCGACCTCATCAGCCGTATCAGCCGCATCAGCCCCGGCAGTCGTACGAGCCCTACCGGCTCAGCCAGCCCCACAGTCCTGTCAGTAGGGGCCGTTGACGTTGTCGATCGAGCCGTACTTCGCCGCCGCGTAGTTGCAGGCCGCCGTGATGTTCGCGACCGGGTCGTAGATGTTCATCGACGTGCCCGGCACGTGGTAGGCCTTGAACGTCGGGTCGATGACCTGGAGCAGGCCCTTGGAGGGGATGCCGGCCTTGGCGTTGGAGTCCCAGTTGTTGATGGCCATGGGGTTTCCGGAGGACTCGCGCATGACGTTGCGGTGGATGCCGTTGTAGCTGCCGGGGATCTTGGCGCGGGCCATGATGTCCAGCGAGTGCTTGATCCATCCGTCGAGGTTGTTCGCGTACGTCTTCGAGGTGGTGGGCGCCGTCTTCGCCTTGGCGGGGATTTGGACGGTTTTGGTGCCCACGGTCAGGGTGAGGCCCGGACGGAGCGTCGTCGGGTCGGGGCCTATGACCGCGCGGTTGGCGGCGTACAGCTTCGCCGCGCCGCCGCTCTTGGGGTACTTCCGCGCGATCTTGGCCAGGGTGTCGCCCGCGGTCACCTTGTACGTGATGAGCTGGACATCGGTGGTGGTGGCGGTGGCGGCCTGTGCGCAGGTCGCCGCCGCGAGCGGAAGGGCGAGTGCGACTCCGCCCATTCCCGCGGCGAGGATGCCCCGAGTGAGCATGCCGTGGATCTTGAAGCTGCGGTGCTTGCCTCGTGCGGACATGGCGAATTCCTCTCCGGCGCCTGCGAGGTGAGCTGTCGGGTTCGGGCGGGAGCTGCCCGGCCGCACGGTGTGTGCGACTTCACCCCTAGCCGTTCCGGTGTCCGGATCGGCGGCTTACCTGGGTCCCCCGCTCCTGCCGTGCGTGTGTGTGGGTGGCTGGGATATTCCGGTCGGCGGCAGGATTGGGCGGTCCGTCCGGATCGACGTGAACGTATGCGAGAGCACATGTCCGGAACAAGCCCTCATTTCCCGGTGTAGATCGCTTTCACCTGTGCAATAAGGGGGAGAAAATGCCCGATTAATCCGGAACGTGACGCTCAACTTGCCTTATGCAAAGGGGGAGTCGTCAAGAGGGGATAAAGGGCCCACTTCGCATGGGAGTGACCCAATTCACTCGACCAAGCAGAAATAAAGCGGCACTGGCGGCAAATCGGACATACGGCTTCGAGTGTCCAGGCCGTTGAGCCCGTAGGCGGAGCCGGGCGTACCTCCCACACGGGCAGGTCCGTGTCGGGGTCGTCGTCGGGGAGCCGGCCGGCGTGGGGCTTGAAGTAGAGGCCGTGGGCCCAGTATTCGGGGAGTTCGTGGCACATCAGGTCCGGGTGGGCCCCGAACTACCGCCCCGCGTAAGCCCTGTTGATCCTCGCCACCGCCTCGGCCCGGGGAATCCCGAAACGCGTGACCATCTCGTCGGTCGTCTCGGCGGTCATCTCGTGGAAGTGCGCGAGCATCCCCTCGTCCAGGGCCATCAGGAACTCATCGGTCCGCGCCATGCTCCTCAGGGGTTGCCCATGCCGCCGCCGGGTCCCCAGTCCGGCGGCGTCCGGGGGATTCTTCTCTCCCACGTCCGATGGAAGACCACCTCGTTGCCGTCCTTGCAGATCAGCTCGTTCGAGGTGATGAACTCCCGCGCGTCGCAGCTGAGTTCGGAGCGTGTCTCGACCCGGGCGTCCCAGGGCAGCTCCGGGCGGTGCAGACGGATCGACCTCGTCGAGCGGGTACGGGCGGAGAGCGGGTCCGACTCGTCGATGGTGTACGTGTCCCGGGCGTCCTCCGTGCATTCCAGGCCGTCAGGGTGGACACGGGTGCCGTCCTGGCGAGGGTCGACCTCCAGACGCCACTCGCCCCTCGCCACGTCACGGGCGACCAGGCGTTCGGGGCGGGGCTCGTCAAGGGTGGCCGCGGACGTCACTCCCAGGGGTTCGGACTGCTCCGGCTCCTCGAAGGTGATCCTCGGGTCCGACTCCCTTGCTCGCACCGGAAGTTCGAGGGAACTGCCCGCCGGGTCCAGGACGAGCCCCGCCGCCGAGCCCGGCTGGGGCCAGATCCACGGCCAGTAGGCGGAGGACAGGGAGAGCCGGATGCGGTGGCCGGACGGGAACGCGTAGCCGGTGGCGGTCAGGTCGAAAACCACGTCCTCCGTAGAGCCCGGTTTCCAGGAGACCGCCTGGTCGGGGCCGTAGCGCGCTGACAGGTTCAGGGCACCCCGGGTCACCAGCGTCGAGGAACCGTCGGCGGCGACGTCGCACACCCTGGCGATCACCTGGCCCCAGGGGGAGTGGGACGTCAGACGGAGGCGGACCCTGGGGCGCCCCAGGATCCAGGTCTCCCCCGGGACCTCGAACTCGAAGCAGACCGATCTCGCGTCCTCCTCCCGCTGGTTCGGCGGCAGGTCCGCGTCGTTCCCGACGGGGCGGAAACGGCCCGCGTCCACGCCCGTGTGCTGAGGGGAGCGCACCAGCACCGGTGCGCCCCGCAGCGCGTACGCGATCGGGGTCACGGAGGGGGAGGGCCAGGCGGTGTCGCCCACCCAGTGGCCGGGGAGGGACGGGTACGTCGTCGCCGGGGGGTGCGCGGCCATGACGTAGGAGCGCAGGAGGGGCTGCGCCATGACGGCACGGCCGTTCACGCCGGGGTCCGGATCGTCGTTCACGCCGGGCCCTGGATCGTCGTTCACGCCGGGGCCGGGGCCGGGGCCGGGGCCGGGATCGGGGACGCTCGTGGCGGTCGGCCTGAGCCAGTGGTCCCACCACCTCAGCGTCTCCTGGAGGAAGCCGATCGCCGGACCCGGCGGCAGGCCCCGGTCCGGGTACTGGTGGCACCAGGGGCCGATCAGGCCGCGTACGCGGTCGGCGGGGAGGCTCTCGACCAGCCGCAGCACCGTGTCGCAGGACGGGTCGTGCCAGCCGCCCACCGCGAGCACGGCGGCCCGGATTCCTCCGTATCCCCCGTCCTCGCGCACACCGGCGTGGCGCCAGTACGCGTCCCGGGTCGGGTGGGACAGCCACGTATGGATGAACGGCTCCACCTTCTCCAGGCGCTTCACCCACATGTCGCGCCACATCACCTGGCCCACGTGCACCGGATCCGGCGGACGGGCGACGTCGGCGAGCGCCGTGGCCGCCCGGGCGTGCGTCTCGACGGCGAGGACGGCACCTCCCAAGCGGTGCCCGTCGTTGTCATAGGGATCGTCGGTCGCACAGACCGTGACGATCGCCTTGAGCGGTTCGGGCGCGAGGGCCGCGATCCGAAGGGAGGTGAAGCCGCCCCTGGAGATGCCGAACATGCCCACCGCGCCGCTGCACCAGGGCCGGTCCGCCAGCCAGTGGATCACTTCCACCCCGTCGGCCCGTTCGCTCTCCCCGTAGGGGTCCGCCGGCACGCCCTCCGAGTTGCCGTGACCGCGGGCATCCACCCGGACGGAGGCGTAGCCGTGGCCCGCGTACCAGGGGTGACGCTGCCAGTCGCGTGGCGCGGTCCGGTCGGTGAGCCGGTCCGGGAGATATTCGAGGAGCGCGGGGACGGGCGCGTCGGTCAGCGGGCGCCACACGCGCGCGTGCAGGCGGGTGCCGTCCGGGAGAGGGATCCACAGATCCTCGTGAGTCGTCTCGTGCGAGAAGGACGTACGGATGTGCATGCTCATCACGGTGTCCTGGGTGTCCTCGGTGCCCTTCGTGCCCTGTGGCCGTCCTCGGTGCCCCGGTCGTCTTCGGCGGTCGGTTCTCAACAACGTCCGATCAGTCAATACATCCCATATCGGGTCATATCGAATGACCAAGAACATACCGCCCGTGATCCCGTACCGCCCGGGTGGGGGACTGTCTGCCGCTCGGGGGACATCGGATGGCGGGGGAGAGGGAAGTCGGGAGGAAGTCGGCAGTGGGGACGGTGGGCGCTCGTGGTGATCGAAACGTGACCGGATACGCTGACTTGAGTGATGGCAGCGACACATCGACAAACCGTGTCATCGACCGAATGATCGACCGAGTTCGCCATGTGATCGTCAGCAGACAGGAGAACCTCTCGTGACCGTCGTCGGGCCGTTCGGGCTGAGCGTGCGGGACCAGGCTCTCGAAGCCGATGTCCAGGCCGGATTGACGGCTGTGGAGGAGGGCTTGCTCGAAGTCACCAAGAGCGAGGTCCCCTTCATCACAGAGGCCGCGCAGCACCTGCTGCGCGCCGGCGGGAAGCGGTTCCGTCCGCTGCTCGTGATGCTCGCCGCGCAGTTCGGTGACCCCTACGCGCCGGGTGTCGTGCCCTCGGCCGTGGTCGTCGAACTGACCCATCTCGCCACCCTGTACCACGACGACGTGATGGACGAGGCCGACGCGCGGCGCGGCGTGCCCAGCGCGAACACCCGCTGGGGCAACTCGGTCGCCGTGCTCACCGGCGACTTCCTCTTCGCGCGCGCGTCCCACACCCTGGCCGACCTCGGGCCCGAGGCGGTCCGTATCCAGGCCGAGGCGTTCGAGCGGCTCGTCACCGGGCAGATCCTGGAGACGGCGGGGCCGCGCGACGGGCGCGACCCGGTCGACCACTACCTCGACGTGCTCGGCGGCAAGACCGGCTCGCTGGTCGCCGTGGCGTGCCGGTTCGGCGCGATGATGTCGGGCGCCGACGAGACGGTCGTGGACGTGCTGACGCAGTACGGGGAACGGCTGGGCGTCGCCTTCCAGCTCGCGGACGATGTGCTGGACATCGCCTCCGACTCGCACGAGTCCGGCAAGACGCCCGGTACGGACCTGCGCGAGGGCATCGCCACACTGCCGGTGCTGCGGCTGCGTGAGCGGGCGGAGCGGCTCGGTCTCGCCGAGGACATCGCGCTGTGCGAGCTGCTCGACTCCGACCTCACGGACGACGACCGGCACGCGGAGGCGCTGGCTCTGCTGCGGGTGCATCCCGCGCTGGAGCAGGCCCGCCGTGACACCGTGCGGTACGCGGAGGAGGCCCGCGCCGCGCTCGTTCCGCTCCCCGAGTGCGATGCGAAGGCGGCGCTCATGGAGCTGGTGGACGCGGTGGTGCACCGGGCCGGTTAGGTGCCCGGAGCGAGCCACTGGCGTACGCCCTCCTCGGGTGCCGCGGCGTACGCCCTCCCCGGTGCAGGCGAATGGGCTCTCCTCGCTGTGACGCACGTCACACTGTTGGATTGAGTCCAGGGTAGGAATCAGTCCGTACTCCCGTACAGAAGCTGACGCAGGGGGCGTCGGCTGCATTACGGGGAGAAAAAAGAATCATGGATTCGAACACCACGTTCAATGCCATGTCGGACATGCGCCGCAAGGGCCTGGTCATGGCCGGTGTCGCGGTGGCAGCCGCGGCCGGTGTCGCCGCCGCCGTCATCCCGGCGGTCGCGGCCGGCGGCAGCCACCGCAGTGACCACGGCGGCATGAGCCACTCGACGCACGGCGACCAGACCATCGTCGCGCAGAGCGGAGTCGTCGGCGGCAGCGGCGGCACCATCCTCGCCACCAGCCTCCGCGGCGCCAACGAGGTGCCCGTCCAGGGCGGCCCCGCCGTCGGCGACAAGGACGGCGCGGCCCTGGAGTTCATCAAGGTCAAGGGGGACAAGGTGTCCGTCGCCGTGACCTGGCGCGGCACCGGCAGGCCCACCATGCTCCACATCCACCAGGGCGCCAAGGGCACCAACGGCGGCGTCAAGATCGACTTCACCAAGCTGCTCGGCAGGATCAAGGGTCACCACGTGGTCGGCACCGTGAAGGTGAAGGACGTCGCCCTGCTGGATCGGTTGAAGAACGACCCGGGGGCGTTCTACGCCAATCTGCACACCGCCGAGTTCCCGGGCGGAGCCGTCCGCGGCCAACTCCACAAGGTCACCGGCTCCTTCGACTTCCGTGACGCCCTCGGCAACTTCCAGGCGTCCGTGGTCAAGGGCAAGCAGATCTACGAGTGCAAGCCCGTCGAAGGCGGTGGCTACGCCTTCGCTCAGCGTGACGTCGCGGCCCTGCTCGGCGGCGACATCGTGCACACGTTCGTGAAGCCCAACTCCGGTACGCCGCAGTGGGTCGCGCCCGACCGCAGCGCGGTCACCGGAGCGGTGATCTCCAAGACTCCGAACGGGGAGAAGAACATCGCCGAGCTGGACCTCAAGGCCACCCGGTCCGGCAAGCACCGCGGTCTGCTGGCCGACACGCAGGAGATCCTGCGCCTCAACACCGTGGGCGGCGTCGCGCCGGCCGGCTCCTGTTCACCGGGCACGATCGTGGGCGTGCCCTACCAGGCGGACTACGTGTTCGTGCAGCGCTGACGGGTACCGGGCCTCTGTGAGGCTCAGGCGGTGGTTTCCCCAACCCCTACGGGTCGGGGGAGCCACCGCCTCCTCACGTCATACCGCAGGACTACGTGGAGTTGAGTCCGGGGTCTGACGCTTCTCGTCGGCCGATTTGGTCAGATTGAGAACACCACTCCTCACCGGTTCGGGTGAGAATGGCGGCTATAGGGGTGGAGAAGTGAGGACGGTAGGCCGCCGCCGACGACGGAGGTAAGGCACACATGGCACCGTACGAATCCGACAGGACCGCCGGGGCGGAAGGGCTGCCCGACGAGGCCGACGACGTCCGCGCCGGTCGGCGCAAGGCGGCTCGTTACGTCGTTCCGGTCGCAGTGGTGGGGGTGGCGGCCGCGACCATCGGGCTCGTCCCGGCGCTCGCGGACTCCGGCGACCCCAGCCTGCCGAAGATCACCGCAGAGCAGCTCATCGAGAAGATCGCCAAGTCGGACGTCCAGCAGCTGTCCGGCACGGTCAAGGTCAGCACCGATCTTGGACTGCCCAGCCTGGGCGGCCTGGAGAGCGGCATGCTCTCCGGCGTCACCAAGGGGTCCGGCGGCTCCTCCGCCGACCCGCAGTCCAAGCTCATGGAGCTGGCCTCCGGCACGCACACGGTGCGCGTCGCGGCCGACGGCCCGGACAAGGCCAAGGTCTCCGTCCTGGAGAACGCCGCCGAGTACAGCATCATCCACAACGGCAACGACGTGTGGGCGTACGACAGCAAGTCGAACGAGGTGTACCACTCGACGGCCCCCGCAGCCGAAAAGGGCCAGGAGAAGGCGCCGAAGGACGTCCCGACGACGCCCAAGCAGCTCGCAGACGAGGCCTTGAAGTCGGTCGACGACACGACCTCCGTGACGGTCGACGGCACGGCGCAGGTCGCGGGCCGTGACGCCTACAAGCTGCTCATCAAGCCGAAGCAGTCCGGTTCCACGGTCGGCGCGATCACCGTCGCGGTGGACGCGAAGACCGGGGTGCCGCTGAAGTTCACGCTGGTCCCGACGAGTGGCGGCGCGGCCGTCGTGGACGCCGGGTTCACTCAGGTCGCCTTCACCAAGCCGGCCGCCTCGACCTTCGACTTCACCCCGCCGAAGGGTGCGAAGGTCACCGAGGGCAAGGACTCCAAGGGCTCCAAGGACCTCAAGGACTCCAAGGACTCCAAGGACTTTAAGGGCTCCAAGGACTCCAAGGCCCCGGAGTCCGCTCCGAGCCGCGGAGACCTCGGCAAGGGGCTCGACGGTCTGAAGACCGTCGGCAAGGGCTGGAGCACCATCGCGGAGTTCGACACCGGCGGCCAGGGCATGCCCTCCGGCTCGTCGTCCCAGGGCGGCAACGTCTCCGGGTTCCTGAACTCCCTCGGTGACCACGTCAAGGGCAAGTTCGGCTCGGGCACGGTCTTCTCGACCCGCCTGGTCAACGCGCTGATCACGGACGACGGCAAGGTGTACGCCGGTGCGGTCACCAAGGACGCGCTGGTCAAGGCGGCCAACGCGGCCCACTGAGTACCGTACGTATGGAACTGACGTGCGGAACTGACGTACGGAACTGACGTACGGAACTGACGTACGGAACTGACGTACGGACGAAGCCGAGACGAGGGAGCCCATGGAGGAGCGGTCCGCCGAGGGTACGGACCCGCCTGTGGCGGGCACCGCCAGCGCGTCCGACGAGGGCACGGTGATCGCCACCCGCGCGCTCTCCAAGCGCTTCCGCGGCGGACAGCTCGCCGTGGACGGTCTCGATCTGATCGTCCCGGCGGGCAGCGTTTTCGGCTTCCTCGGACCCAACGGCTCGGGCAAGACCACCACCATCCGCATGCTGATGGGGCTGATCGAGCCGACCTCGGGCACGGCGCATGTGTTGGGGCAGCCCATGCCCCGCGCCACCCGCGCCGTGCTCCCGCACGTGGGCGCCCTCATCGAGGGCCCCGCGCTGTACGGCTTCCTCTCCGGCCGTGACAACCTCCTCCGGTACGACGCAGCCGACCCGACCGCCGACCCGCGCACCCGGCGTACCCGCGTCGAGGCCGCCCTCGACCGGGTCGGACTCACCGCGGCCGCGGGCAAGAAGGCGAAGGCGTACTCGCTCGGCATGAAGCAGCGGCTCGGGCTCGCGGCCGCGCTGCTCCAGCCCCGTCGCCTGCTCGTCCTGGACGAGCCGACCAACGGCCTGGACCCGCAGGGCATGCGCGAGATCCGTTCCCTCGTGAGGGAGCTGGCCTCGGACGGCACGACCGTCTTCCTCTCCTCCCACCTGCTCGACGAGATCGAGCAGGTGTGCACGCACGCCGCCGTGATGGCACAGGGGCGGCTGATCACGCAGGGCCCGGTGGCGGAGCTCGCGGCGGGCGCGCGGGGGCGGCTGGTCGTGACCACCCCGGACCCCGGGGACGCGGCGCGCGTACTGAAGGAACAGGGAGTCGCGGATCTCGTCGTGACGGAGACGGGCGTGAGCGCCGAACCTCCGGACCGCGAACTCGCCGAACTGAACGCCGCGTTGGTCACGGCCGGCGTCCGCGTCCGTGGCTTCGGCGTTGAACGGGCCTCACTGGAGGACGCGTTCGTGGCGCTGACGGGGGAGGGGTTCGATGTCGCGGGCTGAAGTCGAGGCCGGGGCCGAGGCGGTACGCGTCGAGGACATGGCGGTACGGAAACCGAGCCCCCTGTGGACCTTCGGACTCTTCCGCAGCGAACTCCTCACCACCTTCCGGCGCTGGCGGACCATCGCGCTGCTCGCCGTGCTCGCGGCCGTGCCGATCCTCATCGGCATCGCGATCAAGATAGAGACGCGCGACGGCTCGACGGCGGGCGGTGGTGGCGGCGAAGGACCGGCGTTCATCTCGCAGATCACCAACAACGGCCTGTTCCTGGTGTTCACGGCGCTCGCCGCGACCCTCCCCTTCTTCCTGCCGATGGCCATCGGCGTCATCGCGGGCGACGCGATCGCGGGCGAGGCGAACGCGGGGACGCTGCGCTACCTGCTGGTCGCGCCGGCCGGCCGTACCCGCCTGCTGCTCACCAAGTACGCGACCACCATGACGTTCTGCCTGGTCGCGACCCTGGTGGTGGCGCTCTCGGCGCTCACGGTCGGCGCGCTGCTCTTCCCCCTGGGCGAGCTGACGACGATCTCCGGGACCCGTATCAGCTTCACCGAGGGGCTCGGACGGGCGCTTCTCATCGCGCTGGTCGTCGCCGCGTCACTGATCGGCGTCGCGGCCCTCGGCCTGTTCGTCTCGACGCTGACCAACAGCGGCATCGCGGCGATGGCGACGACGGTCGGCCTTCTCATCACCATCCAGATCCTCGACCAGATACCCCAGCTCCACGCCCTCCAGCCGTACTTCTTCTCCCACTACTGGCTGTCCTTCGCCGACCTCATGCGCGACCCGGTGTACTGGGACGACATGGTCCGCAATCTCGGACTCCAGGGCCTGTACGCGGCGGTGTTCGGCTCGGCGGCGTGGGCGCGGTTCGCGGCGAAGGACATCACCGCGTAGCCGCTAGCGCGCGGCTGCCATGCCCTGCGTGTCGCCGGTGCCTCGCGTCTCGTGCGTCTCGTAGGGGTAGCGGGCGAGCGGCGCCTCCCGTGCGAAGAACGTCTTCGCATGCGCCAGCGCGGCCGTGTCCTTCAGTACGTCACCGGGCTTGCTGCCGTTGCCGAGCAGGACGCCGCCGAAACGCATGCCCAGGTACGCGGCCGAGTGGTTGAGCGTGCCGATCAGCGGGTCGGCGACCTCTTCCTCCTCGTGCGCCAGCGCGGTGACGCCCCAGAGGGTGCGCCCCGCCATCCTGGCCTTGAAGTCGATGTCGGGCGTGCGCAGCCAGCCCGACCAGTAGTCCAGGTAGCGCTTGGTGAGGCCGGACACCGAGTACCAGTACAGCGGCGAGGCGATCACGATGTCGGTGGCCGCCAGGGTGGCGTCGAGCAGCAGCGCCGGATTGCTCCCCGCGGCCGGGTGTACGTGGTCGCTGTCGCGCCGCAGGTCCACGAAGTCGGGCAGCGGGTGCTCGGCGAGGCTCAGCCAGCGCTGCTCGACCTCCGCGGGCAACTGTTCGGCGGCCCGTCGGGCCAGCAGCTCGGTGTTGCCGTCGGGGCGGCTGCTGCCCAGCAGGAACAGGAAGTGACGGCTCATGGGTCCCCCAGGGTGCGTGTGCGACAGGTCGCGGAACGCCACGACCCGCGAGTGCAACTGCATGCGTGCACAATATATGCATACGCATGTGACGTCCATGCCGAGACACAGGGTCCGTGCCGAGAGACAGGGATGGGGTCAGGGCAGGCGTGGGCCGCCCGTCAGGCGGGCCAGCGCGGCCGTCTCGCGGGGCGGCGCCGAGGTGAGGTCACCGATGCGCCACCCCGGGATCCACGGCACCTGATACACGTCGATCATCGAATCGATCACCTTGACGCGCTGGGCGAGTGGGCGGGGCAGCCGTCCGGGCGCGTCCGCGACCAGCACCACGGCCTCGAGGTCGAGCCCCGGGGGCGCCTCGCCCCGGCGGAAGGTCTCCAGGGTGTGCGAGACGCCGTCCAGTCCCGCCGCGTGCGTACGCCCGACGAGGAGCACCGACCCCGGTTCTCCCAGGTCGGGCCGGGGCCAGTTCCGCCCGGCGTCATGGCCGCCGAAGACCGCGGCGAGCGTGGTGGTGCCGGCCCCGCCATGCGTCGCGACCCAGGCGAACCGCCGTGGGCCGACGGCGAGGTGTCCGGGTTCGTCCCCGCCGGGTTCGGGCCACAGAGTGGGTTCCACCGTGTCGGCGACCGGCCCGCGGAGCCAGATCTCGGGCCCCTCCGCCCCCTGTCGCATGCTCACCTGCATCACCTGACACTCTCCTCGGTCGTTGTCGGCGTTGTCGGCCACTCTTACGAGGCTGTGACGCCGTAGTGACGCATGCAGCGGTGGTGAGCCGAGAGACTTGACTGTATGTACCTGACGGGATCTTGAGGCAAGGTCGACGCATGGAAGTACGACCCGAGTGAGGGAATCGATGTCTCGACTCAGCCGCGAACAGAAGCGGGAATCCAAGCGGCAGCGCTCAGCGGTCGGCCCCGGTGCCGGCCCGGTGGAGGTATGGGTCCCCGCGCCCGCGGGGGAAAGCGGGGGCGGCGCCACGGTCGGCGGTGTGCCGGTCGTCGTCGTGCCCGGCGAGACCGTCCAGGCCTGCGTCCTGAACCACCTCCACCGACTCGCCCTCGCCGCCGGTCACTCCGTGCGCGCCACCATCCACGACGAACGGATCGGCTTCGTCGTACCGCTGGAGGTGTACGGGGACGGGTCGAGCCGGTACACGGGCGAGCCGGTACGGCTGGGGCCGTCGGCCGAGGTGCCCGCGCTGCCGGCACCCCCTCCCGCGATGCCCGCGGCCCCTCCCGCGCCGCCGCGGGTGCCGGTGTCGGAGCCTCAGCCCCTGCCCGGGGCCGCGCCGACGCATGCGCTGCGCGCGCTGCCGGAGCCGACGCGGGACGTCGCCCCCGGCGTCGCGGTGGCTCCGACGGGCGAGTTCGGCCCGCCGCCGCCCGTGGGACCGACTCCCGAGCGTCCGGCCCCCGCGATGGAGGCCATGTCCGTCCTGGACCCCGAGCCGGAGCCGGATCCGAAGCCCACTCCCGCGCGCGGCTTCGACGCCGTCGCCGAGTCCGTGCTGGCACCGGTTCAGGAGACGGAGGGCGCGGCGTTCCTCGTGGAGCCCGTGGCGCGGATCAACGAGGCCGTGAAGATGGGCCGGATCGAAGAGGCCACGGGGATGGCGGAGCGGGTCGGCGCGGACGCGTCGCGGTCGCTGGGCCCCGAGCACCCGGAGGTGCTGCGGCTGCGCGAGCTGACCTCGTACATCGCCTATCTGGCCGGTGACCCGCTCCGGGCGTTCCACGTGTCCCTCGACCTCGCCCGCGTCCGCAGGCGGCACCAGGACCCCGAGGCCGCGTACGGCAACGTACAGAGCGCCGCCGCGGCCTGGCGCGCCGTGCGCGACCCCGTGCAGGGGCTGAACCTGGGGCAGGACCTGATCACGCTGTGGACCGAGCTCGTGGCCGACGGCGGCCCCGCCGCCGACGACCTCGAACAGCTCGAATCGGCCCGCACCCGCATGACCCGCCTCACGGACCGGGCCCGGGCCCGCTCCCTGGCGGACAATCCGTACACCCCCTAGGCGGGCTGGGAGGACGAGGAGCCCAGTGGGCCCCAGGAAGCCCCGGTGCGCCCCAGGAAGCCCCAGTGCGCCCCAGGAGCCCAGGAGCCCTAGGAGGACAGCGTCCACACGGCGTACGCCAGCGCGTCCGCGTTCCGGTTCAGCGCCGTGTCGTCGATGTTGGACGCCGTGTCGCAGGAGGCGTGGTAGCAGCGGTCGAAGGCCTGACCGGAGGTACCGCCCCACTTGGCGGCCTGGGCGGCCGTCTTGATGTAGTCGGCGCCGCTGAAGAGACCGCCGACCGGGATGCCCACGTTCTTGAAGGGGGAGTGGTCCGAACGGCCGTCGCCCTCGGTCTCCGGCTCCGTGGCGATGCCGACGCCCGCGAAGTAGTCCTTGAAGGTCTTCTCGATCGTGGGGTCGTCGTCGTAGACGAAGTAGCCGGGGTTCGGTGAGCCGATCATGTCGAAGTTCAGATAGTCGCTGATCTTCGCCCGGTTCGCGGAGGACAGGCCGTTCACGTAGTACTTCGAGCCGACCATCCCCAGCTCCTCCGCGCCCCACCAGGCGAACCGCAGGTGCTTGGTGGGCTGGTACTGGGCACGGGAGACGGCGAGCGCGGTCTCCAGGATCGCGGCGGACCCCGATCCGTTGTCGTTGATGCCGGGTCCCGCGGTCACGCTGTCGAGGTGGGAGCCCGCCATGACGACCTGGTTGGCGTCGCCGCCGGGCCAGTCGGCGATCAGGTTGTACCCGGTGCGGCCTGAGGACGTGAACTGCTGGAGGGTCGTGGTGAATCCGGCCGCGTCCAGCTTCGCCTTCACATGGTCGATGGAGGCCTTGTAGCCCGTGCGGCCGTGTGCGCGGTTGCCGCCGTTGGCGGTGGCGATGGACTGCAGCTGCGCGAGATGGGCCTTGACGTTGGCCACGGGGATGTCGGGTGCGGCTGCCGCGGCGGTGGGGGCCGGCGCCGCGCCGGTTATCGCGCCGGTGGTGAGGAGCGTGACGGCCGCGACGACGACGGCGCCGGTGGCACGCCCGGGAACGGAGAGCTTCATGTGGGGGGGGCTCCGGATTCCTTGTGGGAATGAGGTGCCTGATGGTGTTTCTGAGGCTGACGTTCCGTCAAGAGCGCAATCCGGTCAGGGCGGTTCGCATAGCGAACCCGGGTCGCCGGGGGCGAAACCCTCTACGACTTGGCGTCCACGGCTGCGGCACCCCGCACGCCGGCGACGGCACCCGCGACCGCCCCGGCCCTGAGCGCCCTGGCCGCCCGCCGCGCGGTCCGCAGCGCGTCGAAGGTGAGCAGCGACAGCGCGAGCCAGACCAGCGCGAACCCGGCCCACCGCTCCGGCGGCATGGCCTCGTGGAAGTAGAGGATGCCGAGCAGGAACTGGAACACCGGGGCGAGGTACTGCAACAGCCCCAGCGTGGACAACGGCACCCGTATCGCGGCCGCGCCGAAGCACACCAGCGGAAGCGCGGTCACCACGCCCGTGGCCGCGAGCAGCGTCGCGTGCCCCGCACCCTCCGTGCCGAAGGTCGCGCCCCCGCTCGAACCCAGCCACAGCAGATAGGCGAGCGCGGGCAGGAACTGGATCGCCGTCTCGGCGGCGAGCGACTCGATCCCGCCGAGGTTGACCTTCTTCTTCACCAGCCCGTACGTGGCGAAGGAGAAGGCGAGGGTGAGGGAGATCCACGGCGGCCGGCCGTACCCGATCGTGAGGACGAGCACCGCGGAGAAGCCGACAGCGACCGCCGTCCACTGCAGGGGGCGCAGCCGTTCCTTCAGCAGCAGGACGCCCATGGCGATGGTGACGAGCGGGTTGATGAAGTATCCGAGGGACGCCTCGACGACGTGCTCGCTGTTCACGGCCCAGATGTAGACGCCCCAGTTCACCGTGATCACGGCCGCCGCGACGCTGATCAGCGCCAGCTTGCGCGGCTGGCGCAGCAGCTCGCCGAGCCAGGCCCAGCGCCGCATCACCAGCAGGGCGACGCCGACCACGGCGAGGGACCACACCATCCGGTGGGCGAGGATCTCGAGGGCCCCGGCCGGCTTCAGCAGCGGCCAGAAGAGGGGAACGAGCCCCCACATGCCGTACGCGGCGAAGCCGTTCAACAGCCCGACGCGCTGTTCTGCCTTGGATGTACGGGGACCCGTCGAGCCGACAGGGCCACTGGAACCCGCGGAACCGGCGGGGCCACTGGAACCCGCGGAGCCGGTCGCACCCATCGAATTCTTCGCCTGCTGCACGGCCACCGGCCCTCCCTCTCGCACAGCTGCTCCCGCGCAGCCTCCAAGAAGGTAGCGCCGAGCACCCCCGCCTGTCATGCCCGTATCGCTATACGGTCATTACAGGCGGGGGTGCGGGCGGCGACGGCGCCAGGGCCCCGAGGGGGAGTCAGCCCTTCAGCGCCGCCGCGATGGACTCGGCGACCGGCATGGTCGGGCGGCCGGTCAGCCGGGACAGGTCACCGCTGGTGCCCGCGAGCTCGCCCTTCTCGATGGACGCGTCGACGCCCGCCAGGATCGCGGCGAGGGGGCCGGGCAGTCCGGCGCCGGTCAGGATGCCGGTGAGCGCCTCGACGGAGACGGCGTTGTAGACGATCTCCTTGCCGGACCGCTCGGCCACCAGGGCGGCGTACTCGGCGAAGCCCCACGCGGTGTCGCCGCTCAGCTCGTACGTCTTGTTCTCGTGGCCCTCGCCGGTCAGTACGGCCACGGCGGCGGCCGCGTAGTCGGCGCGGGCGGCGGAGGCGACCTTGCCGTCGCCGGCGGCCTGGGTGACGGCGCCGTACTCGAGGACCGGGGCGAGGTTCTCGGTGTAGTTCTCGTTGTACCAGCCGTTGCGCAGCAGGGCGTAGGGCACACCCGACTCCAGGATCGCCTTCTCGGTGCCCTTGTGGTCGTCGGCGAGGGCGGCGGTGAGGGTGCCCGGCGCGCTGGTGTACGCGAAGAGCGCGACCCCGGCGGCCTTGGCGGCGTCCAGGACGACCTGGTGCTGGGCCACGCGGCCCTTGTCGAACTCGTTGCCGGAGATGAGCAGCACCTTGTCGCCGGCGGCGAGGAGGGTCCCGAAGGTCTCGGGCTCGTTGTAGTTGGCGACCGCGATCTTCACGCCGCGGGCCGCGAAGCCGGCGGCCTTCTCCGCGTCGCGGACGACGGCGGTGATCTGGTCGGCCGGAACCTTCTCCAGCAGTCCCTCGATGACGTGGCGGCCGAGGTGTCCGGTGGCTCCGGTGACGACGATGCTCATGACGTGGCTCCTTGTGGGGTAGGTCTGTCACTAACCCTAGGAGGTGCACTAACTCAGCGAAAGTACCCACTTTGAAGTAAGGTACTGGCATGGGAGTAAGTGCAGAGGTACCCACCGACACCGCGGCCGCGTCCAAGCCTGCGGCCGTTTCCAAGCCTGCGGCCGTTTCCAGGCCTGCGGCCGTTTCCAAGTACGACACGGGCGAGGCGATGTGCCCGTACCGCCTCGTCCTGGAGCACGTCACCAGCCGCTGGGGTGTACTCGTGCTGATCGAGCTCCTCGACCGCCCCTACCGCTTCAGCGAGCTGCGCCGGGCGATCGGCCGGGTCAGCGAGAAGATGCTCACCCAGACCCTCCAGACCCTGGAGCGCGACGGTCTTGTCCACCGTGACGCGAAGCCCGTGATCCCGCCCCGTGTCGACTACTCGCTCACCGAACTGGGCCACGAGGCCGCCGAGCAGGTGCGCGCGCTGGCCGTCTGGACCAAGGACCGGATGGACGACGTGGAGAAGTCCCGCCACGCGTACGACGAGGCCCGGGTGTCAGCCACCCGGGCCCCTGGAACTTCCTGAACGCCTCGAACGGACGGCTCGCTCAGCCGACGACCGTCCAGGTGTCCCCGCCCGCGAGGAGCGTGGCGAGGTCGCCCTTGCCGTTCTGTTCGATGGCCGTGTCGAGCTGGTCGGCCATCTGGGTGTCGTAGACCGGCCGCTCCACGGAGCGCAGGACGCCGATCGGGGTGTGGTGCAGGGTGTCCGGGTCGGCCAGCCGGGAGAGCGCGAAGGCCGTGGTCGGGGACGCGGAGTGGGCGTCGTGGACCAGGACCTGTGCCTCGTTCTCCGGGGTGACGGTGACGACCTTCAGGTCACCGGTCAGCTGATCCCGTACGACACCCCTGGCGCGGTCCGCGCCGAAGCGGATCTGCTGCCCGTGTTCGAGCCGGATCACCGCCTCCTCGGCCTGCTGCTTGTCCTTGAGGACCTCGAAGGCGCCGTCGTTGAAGATGTTGCAGTTCTGGTAGATCTCCACCAGCGCCGTGCCCGGGTGGGCGGCGGCCTGCCGCAGTACGTCGGTGAGGTGCTTGCGGTCGGAGTCCACGGTCCGGGCCACGAAGGACGCCTCCGCGCCGATGGCCAGGGACACCGGGTTGAAGGGCGCGTCCAGCGAGCCCATCGGCGTCGACTTGGTGATCTTGCCGACCTCGGAGGTCGGCGAGTACTGCCCCTTGGTGAGGCCGTAGATCCGGTTGTTGAACAAAAGGATCTTCAGGTTCACGTTGCGGCGCAGCGCGTGGATCAGGTGGTTGCCGCCGATGGAGAGGGCGTCCCCGTCACCGGTCACCACCCACACGCTCAGGTCCCGCCTGCTGGAGGCGAGGCCCGTCGCGATGGCGGGCGCGCGGCCGTGGATGGAGTGCATGCCGTACGTGTTCATGTAGTACGGGAAGCGGGACGAGCACCCGATGCCCGACACGAAGACGATGTTCTCCTTGGCCAGGCCGAGCTCGGGCATGAAGCCCTGTACGGCGGCCAGGACCGCGTAGTCACCGCAACCGGGGCACCAGCGCACTTCCTGATCGGACTTGAAGTCCTTCATGGACTGCCTGGCCTCGGCCTTGGGCACCAGAGTGAGGGCCTCGATCGTGTCCGCGCTTCCTGTGGACGTCTCAGCCATCGATGGCCTCCTTGAGCGCCGTGGCGAGCTGTTCGGCCTTGAACGGCATGCCGTTGACCTGGTTGTAGGAGTGCGCGTCGACCAGGTACTTCGCCCGGACGAGCGTGGCGAGCTGGCCGAGGTTCATCTCGGGGATCACCACCTTCTCGTAACGCCCCAGCACCGCGCCGAGATTCCGGGGGAAGGGGTTGATGTGGCGCAGATGGGCCTGCGCGATGTTCTCCCCGGCCGCCCGCAGCCGCCGTACCGCCGCGGTGATGGGTCCGTACGTCGAACCCCAACCCAGAACCAGGGTGTTGGCCTCGCCGGAGGGGTCGTCGACCTCGATGTCCGGGACGTCGATGCCGTCGATCTTCGCCTGGCGGGTGCGGACCATGAAGTCGTGGTTGGCGGGGTCGTAGGAGATGTTGCCCGTGCCGTCCTGCTTCTCGATGCCGCCGATGCGGTGCTCGAGTCCCGGTGTGCCGGGGATCGCCCACGGACGGGCCAGGGTTTGCGGGTCGCGCTTGTACGGCCAGAACACCTCGGTGCCGTCGTCAAGGGTGTGGTTCGGACCCTGTGCGAACTGCACCCGCAGGTCCGGAAGTTCGTCGACGTCCGGGATCCGCCACGGCTCGGAGCCGTTGGCCAGGTAGCCGTCGGAGAGGAGGAGGACGGGGGTGCGGTAGGTGAGGGCGATCCGGGCCGCCTCCAGGGCGGCGTCGAAGCAGTCGGCCGGCGTGCACGGGGCGACCACCGGGACCGGGGCCTCTCCGTTGCGCCCGTACATCGCCTGGAGCAGGTCCGCCTGCTCCGTCTTCGTCGGCAGCCCCGTGGAAGGCCCGCCGCGCTGGATGTCGATGACCAGCAGTGGCAGTTCGAGGGAGACCGCGAGCCCGATGGTCTCCGACTTCAGCGCCACGCCCGGCCCGGAGGTGGTGGTGACGGCGAGGGAGCCGCCGAAGGCCGCGCCCAGGGCCGCGCCGATGCCCGCGATCTCGTCCTCGGCCTGGAAGGTCCGCACGCCGAAGTTCTTGTGCCGGCTCAGCTCGTGCAGGATGTCGGAGGCCGGGGTGATCGGGTAGGAGCCCAGGTAGAGGGGCAGGTCCGCCTGTTTGGAGGCGGCGATCAGGCCGTACGACAGGGCCAGGTTCCCGGAGATGTTGCGGTAGGTACCGGTCGGGAAGGTCTTGGTGGCCGGGGCGACCTCGTAGGAGACCGCGAAGTCCTCGGTCGTCTCGCCGAAGTTCCAGCCCGCCCGGAAGGCGGCGATGTTGGCGGCGGCGATCTCGGGCTTCTTCGCGAACTTGTTCCGCAGGAACTTCTCGGTGCCCTCGGTGGGCCGGTGGTACATCCAGGACAGCAGGCCCAGCGCGAACATGTTCTTGCTGCGCTCGGCCTCCTTGCGGGACAGCTCGAACTCCTTGAGCGCCTCGACCGTCATCGTCGTCAGCGGGACCGGATGGACGGCGTACCCGTCCAGCGAACCGTCCTCCAGCGGGCTGGCCGCGTAGCCGACCTTCGCCATCGCCCGCTTCGTGAACTCGTCCGTGTTGACGATGATCTCCGCGCCGCGCGGCACATCACCGATGTTCGCCTTGAGCGCCGCCGGATTCATGGCCACCAGCACATTCGGCGCGTCACCGGGCGTGAGGATGTCGTGGTCCGCGAAATGCAGCTGAAATGAAGAAACGCCCGGCAGTGTGCCTGCGGGCGCTCGAATTTCGGCGGGGAAGTTCGGCAGCGTCGAAAGATCGTTGCCGAAGGACGCCGTCTCGGAGGTGAAGCGGTCGCCGGTGAGTTGCATTCCATCACCGGAGTCACCCGCGAACCGGATGATCACCCGGTCGAGCCGGCGTGTTTCCTTTGCCCCCGCCGGTTTGCGCTGTTCTCCTACGACGGCTTCGTCGGCCTGCTCCGCTGGGCTACTGACCTGGCTGGTCACTTAACTGGACCTCCTTCGAGGCGGCTGTCTGGGAGCGGCCTTCCCGCAGGCCTTCCCGGGATCAACCCTACGTCTGTAAGGGTCGCCTTCCCTCGGCCGTTCGCATGATGGACACCATTTTGAGATGGTTCGACGCCCTGACTTGTCATGACTTACTCGCCCCCGACGCTGCTCTGGAAGACGCTTCTACCTCATCCTTTGGTTCTCGTGCCGGTCTCGCGCCGCTCTGGTGCCATGCCGGGCCCCCTGTCCTTCGAGGGCGATCCCGTTCGGCCGACCCAGTGCGTTCGGCTGCCCCGTGTCAGTTCCTAGTGTCAGTCCCTCAGGAGTTCAGATAGGTGAGGACCGCGAGAACACGCCGATGATCGCCGTCGCTCGGGGAAAGCCCGAGTTTCAGGAAGATATTGCTGACGTGTTTCTCGACCGCTCCGTCACTCACCACGAGCTGCCGCGCGATCGCCGAGTTGGTGCGTCCCTCGGCCATAAGTCCTAGGACCTCCCGCTCCCGCGGGGTGAGCCCGGCCAGTACGTCCTGCTTACGACTGCGGCCGAGCAGCTGCGCGACCACCTCCGGGTCCAGAGCGGTACCCCCCTGGGCCACCCGCACCACCGCGTCCACGAACTCGCGCACCTCCGCGACGCGGTCCTTGAGCAGGTAGCCGACGCCACGGCTCGAACCGGCCAGCAGTTCGGTGGCGTAGCGCTCCTCCACGTACTGCGACAGCACCAGCACCCCCACCCCCGGGTGCTGCTTGCGCAGCTGCACGGCCGCCTTCACGCCCTCGTCGGTGTGCGTCGGTGGCATCCGTACGTCGGCGACCACGACGTCCGGCAGCGAGTCCTGGGCCGCCAGGTCGGTGATCGTCTTGATCAGCGCGTCGCCGTCTCCGACACCGGCCACGACGTCGTGCCCGCGGTCGGTCAACAACCGGGTCAGGCCCTCCCTGAGCAGCACTGAATCCTCGGCGATGACCACCCGCACCCTGTCCTCCACGATTCTCGGCCCCCCACACCATTCCCCGACCCACGTCGGCCGCGTCCCCGCCCATACATCAGCCCACAGCATCCCAGCATTCGGACCCACCCGCCCCCGAGCAAGGGGAATCAAGGGAAATCAGGGGGAGGGGGAAGGAGAGGGAAGGGGGAATGCGGGGGGCGCACTTTTGGCTCCGGGGTGGGGATTAGGGGGCGGGGATTTCGGGCTGACGGTGGGGAGCGGGGACAGGGGCGGGGGCGGAGCCCCGTGGGGGTGAGGGGTGGCGCTTGTGGTGGGGTGCGGGGCAGCTGCCCCGCGGGGGTCAGGGGCAGCGCCCGTGATGGGGCGCACGGGCCGCACCCGTGATGGGGCGCAGGGGCAGCGCCCGTGATGGGGCGCAGGGGCGGAGCCCCGCCGGGGGGTCGGGGGCGGAGCCCCCGGGGATGGGACGGGTAGGGGCGGCGGGGGCGAGAAACACCCCGCCCCTCACCCCCGCTCACTCCCGCTCACCCCCGCCAGGGCAACTCCGCAGTGATCCGACTGGGCCCACCCACAGGAGAGTCCACCACCAGAACCCCGTCCACCGCATCGAGCCGCTCCGCCAGCCCCGCCAACCCGGACCCGCGGGAAACATCGGCCCCACCCACACCATCGTCGACAACCTGAAGCATCAACCGGTTCTCGACCCGCCACACATCGACCGTGGCCCGCGTCGCCCGCGCATGCTTGCTGATGTTCTGCAGCAGCTCGGAGACGGTGAAGTACGCGATCCCCTCGATCGCAGGCGCCGGCCGAGCGGGAAGATCCACATCCACCTGCACCGGCACGGTGCACCGCGAGGCCACGGAAGACAGCGCCGCATCCAGCCCACGATCGGTCAGCACGGCCGGATGAATCCCCCGCGCCAGATCCCGCAGCTCCTGCAACGCCGTCTTCACCTCACCGTGCGCCTCGTCCACCATCCGCGCCGCGGCCTGCGGATCCTCGGTGAGCTTCTCCTTGGCAAGCCCGAGCCCCATCGCGAGGTTGACGAGCCGGGCCTGCGCCCCGTCGTGCAGATCCCGCTCGATGCGCCGCAGGTCCGCCGCGGCCGTGTCGACCACGACCCCCCGGTCCGACTCCAGCTCGACCACCCGGCTCGCCAGCCGCGACGGCCCGAGCAGCCCCGCCACCATCACCCGGTCCACCATGGTCAGCGCCCGCACGATCCACGGCGTGGCCATCGTGATCAGCAGCCCCAGCAGCGCGGTGACCGTGATCTCGAAGGGGTTGTCCAGGTAGATGCGGTGCATGCCGTCGCCGTAGAGCTGGAGGCCGCCCTGTCCGCCGTACACCGGGAAGAGCCAGAACCACAGCGGATACGTCAGCATCGCCCAGCCGTACGCCCAGAAGTTCAGCGCCACCACGAACGAGAACACCGACCACGGGAACTGCACCACCGAGTACAGCAGATGCCGCCACGCCGAACCGCTCTTCAGGATCGCCCCCATCCACGCCAGCGCCCCCTGCTTGCGCACCCGCAGGGGCTCCGGCGCGGCCACGTCGATCCCGAGCAACCCGCGCGCCCGCGCCCGCTCCAGCGCGCCGAACCCGCGGACGCCGGCGAGGGCCGCGGCGAGCACTGGGATCCCCAGGAAGGTGATCAGCAGACCCATGCCGAGCGAGAACATCGTGACGGCGAACGTGAACATGAGGATGCCGACCGGCAGGCTCGACATCACGTAACCGAACTCGCGCCAGCTGCGCGCCTCGATCGGCGCCCGCAGCGGTGTCGGGAGGCGGTGCCGCCGCTCCTCGGCACCCGCCTCGTGGAATCCGGGCCCGTTCGGGTACCCGTACCCCTGTCCGTACTCCGTCGCCATCGGTCTCGTCCGTTCTGCTCGTCCTGCTTGTCGGTTCGTACCCCCACCCTGCTGTTCTCGGCCCTTGCCGACCATGGAGCGGGTCGGCGTCTTGGGACGGGGGTTTTCCCTACCTCGAAGCCGGACGGAAGCCGCATGCCGACGGCCCCGTCAAGGCGGACCCGTCAAGGTGGACGCACCAAGGTGGACGCGCCAAGGCCGACCCGTCGAGGCGGACCCGCGCAGGTCACCCCATAGGCCGGCCCCGTCAGCCCCGTCAGCCCCGTCAGCCCCGTCAGCCCTGCCCGTCCCCCCGGTCCCGCCAAGGCAGCTCCGCCGTGATGGTGGTCGGGCCGCCGGGCGGTGAGTCGATGACGAACAGCCCGTCCACCGCGCCCAGCCGGTCCGCGAGCCCCGCCATCCCCGTACCGCCGTCGAGGGCGGCCCCACCGCGCCCGTCGTCCTGGACCTGTATGAGCAGCCGCTCGTCCGTCCGCCACACGTCGACGGACGCGGAGCGCGCGCCGCTGTGCTTGCTGACGTTCTGCAACAGCTCGGACACGGTGAAGTAGGCGATGCCCTCGATGGCGGCGGCCGGTCTCGTCGGGAGGTCGGCCGTCACCTTCACCGGCACGGTGCAGCGCGAGGCGATCGACGACAGCGCCGCGTCGAGGCCCCGGTCGGTGAGGACCGCGGGATGGATGCCGCGGGCCAGATCGCGCAGCTCCTGAAGGGCCAGCTTCACCTCGCCGTGCGCCTCGTCGACCATGGCCGCGACGGTCTCGTCGGCCTGCCCCTCGAGGATCTTCTCCTTGGCGAGCCCGAGCCCCATCGCGAGGTTGACGAGCCGGGCCTGCGCCCCGTCGTGGAGGTCGCGTTCGATGCGCCGCAGGTCCGCCGCGGCCGTGTCGACCACGACCCCCCGGTCCGACTCCAGCTCGGCGATGCGCCGCTCCAACTCGTCCGAGGGCGACAGCAGCCCACGCACCATGGCCCGGTCCACGTTCGTCAGCCCCCGCGCGAGGAACGGCAGCACCGGCCACAGCAGGAACAACGACATCAGCGTGACCGTGAACGTGACGATGCCCCACGGCAGCCGGATGAAGTCGTACAGCACGGTCCGCCAGGCCACCGGGTCCCGCAGGCTCGACCACAACCAGGGGAAGAAGCCCGTCCCGCGCACCGGCATCGGGCTCGGCTCGTCGATCCGCACGCCGAGCAGCTTGCGTGCCCGCGCCCGCTCCAACCGGCCCAGCAGCCGGGTGCCCCGCAGCCCGCCCGCGAGCAGCGGCAGCCCGATCGCCGTCACGGCCAGCCCCGCGCCCGTGGAGACGAGCGTCACGACGTACACGAAGCCGAAGATCGAGACCGGCAGATTGGCGAGGAGGTGCGCGATCTCCTTCCACGTCTGCCGGCCGAGCGCGAAGCGTGGGGGAGGCAGCCGGTCGCTGTCGGCCGACTCGTCCGGTACATCTTGTGCATCTGGTACATCCGGTACACCCCGTATGTCCGGGGCTTGCGGCGTGTCCGACGGGCCGAGGGGGCCGAGGGGGCCGACAGGGGTGATGCGTTCGGTCATATTCGCTAGCCTGCCCGGCGGCGGGCCGTCGCGCCATGAGGTCGACCGCCACGATCCACTGGGGAAAACCCCACCCCTTGAGATGAAAGCAAAGGCCGCCGCGCGGTGTACCTGGATGTGCTCGCGAGGTGAAATGGGAAGTGACCGCGAGATGCGGACGGGAACCCGGTGACACGTGAGCCGGGCGAGTGCGCGAACCCGGCGACGGGCGAGACGGACGAGTCCCTGACATGTCCCCGATAGTCAATGCGTGACGGGCTGCTTACCGTCTCTTTAGCAGGCCCTAGACTCCCGTCCGTACAGATCGTCGAACGGGGCGCATCACAGCGTGCGCGACGGGGCGCGCGCCGGGCGCAACGAGGTCAGGGAGTGAGGGGCTGACGTGCCGGAACCGACCGTTGTCTCGGCAACCGGGGCCGTCGTCGCGGCGGGCTACTTCCAGTCGTACTCGGTCGTCGGACTGCTCGTCGTCGTCGGCGTGCTCTTCGTCGCCGTCGCCTTCGGGGCGGGCCGTCTGCTGCGGCCGGTGGTCCCGACCCCCGAGAAACTCCTGACATACGAGTGCGGCGTCGACCCCGTCGGCGAGGGCTGGGCCCACACCCAGGTCCGCTACTACGTCTACGCCTTCCTCTACGTCATCTTCGCCGTCGACTCGATCTTCCTCTTCCCCTGGGCGACCGTCTTCGCCGCGCCCGGCTACGGCGCGGCCACCCTCGTGGAGATGTTCATCTTCCTCGGCTTCCTGGCCGTGGGCCTGCTGTACGCATACAAGAAGGGCGTCCTGACATGGACGTGACCCCCTCGGACGTGACCCCCTCGACGCCCTCCGAGCCGGCGCCGCTGCCCGAGCCGGTGCTGCCCGAACCGGTGGTGCTTTCCGAGCCGGTGCTGCTTCCCGAGCCGAAGCGGCTCGGCGTGCTCTCCCGGCTGGCCCCGGAGCCGATGAAGGTGGTCCTGAACTGGGGCCGCCGCTACTCGCTCTGGGTCTTCAACTTCGGCCTCGCCTGCTGCGCGATCGAGTTCATCGCCGCGTCGATGGCCCGCCACGACTTCATCCGGCTCGGCGTGATCCCGTTCGCGCCGGGTCCGCGCCAGGCCGACCTGATGGTCGTCTCCGGCACGGTCACGGACAAGATGGCCCCGGCCGTCAAGCGCCTCTACGAGCAGATGCCCGAGCCGAAGTACGTCATCTCCTTCGGCGCGTGCTCCAACTGCGGCGGCCCGTACTGGGACTCCTACTCCGTCACCAAGGGCGTCGACCAGATCATCCCGGTGGACGTCTACGTCCCCGGGTGCCCGCCCCGCCCCGAAGCGCTGCTGCAGGGCATCCTCAAGCTCCAGGAGAAGATCGCCCGGGAGTCGCTGGGGGAGCGCTACAGCTCCTCGCCGCGTCCGTCGGCCGCCGCCCTGCAGAGCGACCTGGTGCGTCCGCCCGCCGTGGGGGAGGACCGATGACCGTCGGCTGGCTCCCCGCCCCCGTCGAGGAACTCTTCGGCCCGGAGGCCACGGCCGAGGAGTCGTACGAGGTCCTGACGGTCGACGTACCGCCGACCGCCTGGCTCCCCGCCCTGGAGACCGCGCGCGACTCACTGGGCTGCACCTACTTCGACTGGCTGAGCGCCGTCGACGAACCCGGCACGGGCTTCCGCGTCGCCGCGCACGTGGTGGCCCTGTCTCCCGTACGCCGCCTCCTCGTCCGTACGACCGTCCCGCACTCGGCACCCGTCCTGGCCACGGCGGTCTCCGTGTACGCCGGCGCCGGCTGGCACGAGCGCGAGACCCACGAGATGTTCGGCGTCATCTTCGAGGGCCACCCGGGCCTCGACCCCCTTCTTCTCCCGGAGGGCTTCGAAGGCCACCCCCTCCGCAAGGACTTCGTCCTCGCCGCCCGCGTCGCCAAGGCCTGGCCCGGGGCGAAGGAGCCGGGGGAGTCCGATCACGGTGGCCCCAAGCGCCGCCAGATGCTTCCGCCCGGCGTACCCGACCCCAACGAATGGGGTCCCCTGAAGGGCCAGCTCCCCCCGGCCCCCGCCCGCCCGGCGCGCGGAGCGGCCCGAGCCGCCGGCGACCGCCCGGTGCGGCGGGCCCGCACGGCGGGCGAGGGCTCGGCAAGCCAGACCACCACCACTGGTGACACAGGAACCGGTCCCGCCGCCGGTGCCACCGCTGCTGCCGCCGCCGGTGCGCAGGCCCCGACGCCCCCTCGTCGGGCGCGCAGCGCCGGCCAGGGCTCGGCCAGCCAGCAGACCGAGGCCCCGGCCGCCGACGAACAGGCGCCTTCGACAGCCGCCCCCGCGGTCCCGGGGTCCGCCGAGCCGACGCCTCCCGCCGGCCCGCGCCGTACGCGCAGTGCGAGCCAGGGCTCGGCGACACAAAGGACACAGGCCACCGAGCAGCCGCCCGCTGCCGCGGCGCCGCGCAGCTCCGACGCCCCTTGGCACCACGCCCGCCCCGCGTTCGACGAGCCGCAGCAGGAGTCGGAGCAGGAGCAGACGCCGCAGCAGGAGCAGACGCCGAAGCAGGAGCCGAAGCAGGAGCCGAAGCCGGAGTCCAGGTCGGAGTCGGAGCCGGGGGCCACCCCGGAGCCCGCGGCTGCCCCAAGTCCGGCCCCCGAGGCCACCTCGAGACCCCCGGCATCCCCTGATTCGGACTCCGATTCAGGCTCTGATTCGGGCTCTGACTCGGGCTCCGGCTCGCACCCCGACTCCACCCCCACCCCCGAAGACCCTGCTCCCGAAGATCCCGCTCCCGAAGACCCCACCCCCAGAAACCCAGCCGGAGGCACGCAGTGAACGACGCTCTCGACGTCGCCCTACGCCTCCTCGTCGTCTTCGTCGTGTTCCTGACGTTCCCCCTGATCGTCGGCCAGACCGAGCACAAGGTGATGGCCCACATGCAGGGCCGCCTCGGCCCGATGTACGCCGGCGGCTTCCACGGCTGGGCCCAACTCGTCGCGGACGGCGTGAAGTTCGCGCAGAAGGAAGACATCGTCCCCGCGGGTGCGGACCGCCGTATCTTCCAGCTCGCCCCCGCCGTCGCCCTTCTCCCGTACCTTCTCGTCCTCCTCGCCATCCCGATCGGCCCGGGTGAGGGCGCCGTCGGCCAGGTCGTCGACGCGGGGATCTTCTTCGTTCTCGCCGTGATGGGCGTGGGCGTCCTCGGCTCGCTCATGGCGGGCTGGGCCTCCGCCAACAAGTTCTCCCTTCTCGGCGGCCTGCGCACCGCCGCGCAGCTCCTCGCCTACGAACTCCCGATGCTGTTGACCGCCGCCTCCGTCGCGATGGCGGCCGGCACGGTCTCCCTGCCCGGCATCGTCGCCGCCTTCGAGTGGTGGTGGGTGCCCTGGCAGATCGTCGGCGCGGTCGTCTTCTTCGTGGCGGGCCTCGCCGAACTCCAGCGCCCGCCCTTCGACATGCCCGTCGCCGACTCGGAGATCATCTTCGGCGCGTACACCGAGTACACCGGTCTGCGCTTCGCGCTCTTCCTCCTCGCCGAGTACGCCGGAATCGTCGTCCTGTGCGGTCTGACCACCGTCCTCTTCCTGGGCGGCTGGCACGGTCCGTGGGGTGCCGACGGCCTCGGCTGGGTCTGGACCCTTCTGAAGGCGGCCCTCCTCGCCTTCGTCGTGATCTGGCTGCGCGTCACCTACCCCCGCCTGCGCGAGGACCAGCTCCAGAAACTCTCCTGGACCCTCCTCGTCCCCCTCTCTCTCGCCCAGATCGCCCTCACCGGCATCGTCAAGGTGGTGATCTCGTAACCATGGCCGAGCCTCTCCCGCCCACCCGCTCCCGCATTCCTGGCTCCGGACTCGCCAAGGGCCTGGCCGTCACCCTCCGCACGATGACGAAGAAGACCGTCACCGCGCAGTACCCGGACGTCCAGCCCGAACTCCCGCCCCGCTCCCGCGGCGTCATCGGCCTGTTCGAGGAGAACTGCACGGTCTGCATGCTGTGCGCCCGCGAGTGCCCGGACTGGTGCATCTACATCGACTCCCACAAGGAGACGGTCCCGCCGACCGCCCCCGGTGGCCGCGAGCGCAGCCGCAACGTCCTCGACCGCTTCGCCATCGACTTCTCCCTGTGCATGTACTGCGGTATCTGCATCGAGGTCTGTCCTTTCGACGCGCTGTTCTGGTCACCGGAGTTCGAGTACGCGGAGACCGACATCCACGAACTCACCCACGAGCGCGACAAGCTCCGCGAGTGGATGTGGACGGTTCCGGCCCCGCCCGCTCTCGACCCCGGCGCCGAGGAACCGAAGGAACTGGCCGCCGCCCGCAAAACCGCCGACAAACTCGCCGCCGAGGCAGCCACGGCAGCCGAGGCAGCCGAACTCGCGGCGCGGACAGCCGAACAGGCAGCCCAGCCCGAACCCCCGGCCGGCGGCACGACCACGACCACAGGCCCGGCCACGGACGAGACGACAGGCACGACCGCAGGCACGACCACGGACGCGACCACAGGCACGCCCGAGCCCTCCAAGCCCTCCGACCCGCAGGACGGTGCGTCGTGAGCCTCGCAGCAGCCACGGCCGCCGCGGCGCGGGCCACGACCACCACCGCCGAGAGCCACGGCTTCCTCTCCCCGACGGGCGTCGAGATCGCCTTCCTCCTCGTCGGACTGGTCACCTTCGGCGCCGCGATCGTCACCGTCACCACCAAGCAGCTGGTGCACGCCGCCCTGTGGCTGGTGATGACGCTCGGCGGCCTCGCCGTCGAGTACCTCCTGCTCACGGCCGAGTTCATCGCCTGGGTGCAGGTCCTCATCTACGTCGGTTCCGTCGTCGTCCTCCTTCTGTTCGGTCTGATGCTCACCAAGGCGCCGATCGGCCGCTCCCCGGACGCCGACTCGGGCAACCGCTGGGCCGCCCTCACCGTGGCCGTCGCCGCGGCCGCCGCCCTCGTCTGGGTGGTCGTGGACGCCTTCCGCACCACCTGGGTCGACCTGAAGGGCCCCGCCGCCGGTTCCACCGAGGTCACCGGAGCGAGCCTCTTCCAGAACTGGGTCCTCCCCTTCGAGGCCCTCTCCGTCCTCCTCCTCGCCGCCCTGGTCGGCGCGATCGTCCTCTCCCGCAAGGCGAAGGCTGACGCCACCACCACGGCGGACGCTGCCACCCCCGCGGGTGCCCAGAGCCGCCGGAGCGAGAAGGAAGGGACCCGCTGATGCACCTCGCCTATCCCGCCGTGCTCTCCGCCCTCCTCTTCTGCACGGGCCTGTACGGAGTCCTCGCGCGCCGCAACGCGATCCTGGTCCTGATGTCCGTCGAGCTCATGCTCAACGCCGTCAACCTGAACCTCGTCGCCTTCGACGTCTGGCTCTCCAGGACCGCCCGCGACACGCTCCACTCCGGCCAGGCCCTGACCCTGTTCACCATCGCCATCGCGGCCGCCGAGATCGGCATCGGCCTGGCGATCGTCCTCGCCGTCTACCGGGGCCGCGGTACCTCGGACATCGACAAGCTCCGCGACACCGCCGAGGGCCCCGCCCCGGACGGCTCCCACGGCGACGGCACCGAAGAAGCCCCCGTCACGGGAGACGAGAAGGCTGAGGCCACCGCGTGACCACGACCACCCTCGCCGTCCTCGTCCCCCTCCTTCCGTTCCTGGGCGCAGCGGCCGGACTCCTCCTCGGCCGCACGGCCCCCGGTTACGTCCGCCCCCTCGCGGTACTCCCGTCCCTCACCTCGCTCGTCCTCGCCGTACTGGTCGCCGTGCGCCAGGGCGGCGGCCAGGCCATCAACGCGGCCACCGAACTGACGCCCACCGGCTCGGTCCCGATCGAACTCGCCCTGCACATCGACGGCTTCGCCGCCCTCGTCGCCGTACTCGTCGGCGTCGTCGCCTCCTGCGTGCAGATCTACTCGACGGGATACCTGCGCGACGACCCGCGCTACCCCTCGTACGCCGCTCTCATCTCCCTCTTCACCTCCGCGATGCTGCTCGTCGTCTACTCCGGCGACCTGATCGTGCTCCTGGTCGGCTGGGAGGTCATGGGCATCTGCTCGTACTTCCTGGTCGGCCACTACTGGGAGACCCCCGAGGCCCGCGCCGCCTCGATCAAGGCCTTCCTGGTCACCAAACTCGGCGACGTCCCCTTCCTCATCGGTCTGTTCGCCCTCGCCACCGACGCCGGGTCCTTCCGCATCACCACGGTCCTCGGCACCGTCGCGAGCGGCGGACTGCACCATCCGACGCTGATCGCCCTGCTGCTGCTCGCCGGCGTGGCGGGCAAGTCGGCGCTGTTCCCGCTGCACACCTGGCTGCCCGACGCGATGGCGGGCCCGACACCCGTCTCCGCCCTGATCCACGCGGCGACGATGGTCGCCGCCGGTATCTACTTCGTCGCCCGGCTCCTCCCCGTCTTCCAGGCCTCCTCGGCCGCGATGGTGGTCCTCGCCGTCATGGCCGCCGTCACGATGGCGGGCTCGGCACTCGCCGCACTCGCCCAGGACGACATCAAGCGGGTCCTCGCGTACTCGACGATCGGCCAGCTCGGCTACATGGCAGGCGCCCTCGCCGTCGGCGACCGCGGTGCCGCCGTCTTCCACCTCCTGTCCCACGGCGCCTTCAAGGCGCTGCTGTTCCTCGCCGCCGGCGTGATCATCCACGCCTCCGGCACCAACTCGCTGGCCGTCATGTCCCGCATGACGGGCCTGCGATCCCGCGTCCCCGACGCCTACTGGACGATGACCGTGGCGCTGCTCGCGCTCGCCGCGATCCCGCCGTTCAGCGGCTTCTTCTCCAAGGAGGCCGTCCTCGGCGCGGCCGAGCGCGTCGCCACCGGCCACACCGAGCACGCCCCCGGCTCCGCGGGCTGGATCGTCCTCGTCGCCGGTCTGGTCACCGCCGTACTCACCGCCGCGTACGCGACTCGGCTGTGGCTGCTGGCCTTCCACGGCCGGGGCGTCAAGGCTCCCGACCACGGCAAGGAGCCGCGCAGCATGACCGTCGTGCTGTGGGTGCTCGCCGTCCCTTCCCTCGCTTTCGGGCTCGCGTACGGCCGACTGCCCGACTGGTTCGACGGCCGCGACCTGACACCGGTCCTCACCACCTCCGTCCTCGGCACGGGGCTCGCCCTGGTGGGCGGGATCGTCACCTACGGCGCCTGGCGGCACACCACCGCGCTGGCTCCCCGCGTGCCGATGGGTGCGGTCGTGGCCCATCCCGATGCCGAACCCGCGCGGGTCGAGGCGGAGGCGATCGCCAGTCACGCGCCCATGTTCGGAGACGTGGCCTACGCCCCGGACCCGGCGGATCCCGGACGGCTGCTGCTCGGCCCGCTGCACCGGCACGCGGCCGTCGGATTCCACCTCGACGCCGTGTACCACGTGCTGTTCGTCCGCCCCGTCCAGGCCGGAGCCGCACTCGTCCGGTTCCTCGACCGTGAGGTCGTCGACACCTACGTACGCGGTGCCGCCGCCCTACCCCGCCTGCTCGGCGCCGCCGTACGGCGCGCGCAGACCGGCAATGTGCAGACCTATGTGAGCGCGCTGCTCGCCGGCACCGTCGTCCTGGTGGTCGCCGCCCTCCTCGTCGCCACGGGAGCGTGAGCAGGCGTGATCGATATCAGTGAATCCGTGATGCAGATTCTTCTCGCGTTGATCGTCGTCGGGCCGCTCATCGGCGCCGCCGCCGCTCTCCTGCCCGCGCCGCCCGGACTGAAGGGGAAGTCACCGGACCAGGCCGTGCTGCGGCACGGCGTGATCGTCACCGGTGTGGTGCTCATCGCCGCGATCGTCCTCGCGCTCGGCTTCGACCACGACCACCCGTCAAAGATGCAGGCCACGACGGACATCAGCTGGATCCCCGCACTAGACGTGCGGATCCACCTCGGCATCGACGGCATTTCCCTCCCCCTTGTGGTCCTGACCGCGCTGCTGACCTTCCTCTGCGCGCTCTACAGCTACTTCAAGATGCCCGCGGGGCCGACCCCGAAGGCCTTCGTCGCACTGCTGCTCGTCCTCGAGTCCGGCACCCTCGCGACCTTCACCGTCCTCGATCTGCTGCTGTTCTTCCTCGCGTTCGAGATGGTGCTCATCCCGATGTACTTCCTCATCGCCCGGTGGGGCGGTGCGCAGCGCCAGGCCGCGGCCTGGAAGTTCATCCTCTTCACACTGCTCGGTTCGGTCGTCATGCTGCTGGGCCTGCTCCTGATCGGAATCAAGGCGGGCACATTCGACATGGTGGCACTCGCCACTGACAACGGCCGGTCGCTGACCACATCCGTGCAGGTCATCGCCGTTTTGGCGATCGGAATCGGGCTCGCGGTCAAGACGCCGATGTGGCCGCTGCACAGCTGGCTGCCGGACGCCCACACCGCCGCGCCCACCGTCGGCTCGGTCCTGCTGGCCGGTGTACTGCTGAAGATGGGTACGTACGGTTTCGTCCGGATTCTGCTGCCGATCGCGCCGAACGGGATGCACACCTTCGCCCCCTACCTCGCCGCCTTCGCCGTGGTCGGGATCATCTACGGATCCCTGGCCTGCCTGGCCCTCGCGAAACAGGGAGCGAAGGGCGATCTCAAGCGGCTCATCGCGTACTCGTCCGTCGGTCACATGGGATTCGTCCTGCTCGGCATCGCGACGATGACCCCGACCGGCGTGAACGGCGCGCTGTTCGCCAACATCGCCCACGGCCTCATCACCGGACTGCTCTTCTTCCTCGTCGGGGCGCTGAAGGACCGCACGGGCACCACCGACCTCGACACCCTCGCCGAGGAGACCGGCGCCGCGCTCTACGGCAAGGCTCCGCGTCTCGGCGGGCTCCTCGCCTTCGCCGCCGTCGCCTCGCTCGGGCTCCCGGGCCTCGCCGGATTCTGGGGCGAGATGCTGGCTCTGTTCGGCGCGTTCAAACCCGCAGCCGACCTCAGCCGTCCCGCGTATCTGACGTTCATGGCGATCGCCGCCTTCGGCACGCTGCTCACGGCCGCGTACATGCTCGTCGTCGTACGCCGTGTGTGCATGGGCGAGACCCCGGGGCAGGAGGCGCCGAAGCTCGCCGACGTCCAGAGCTACGAGTTCGCGGCCTGGACGCCGCTCGTCGCCCTCACCGTCGTCGCCGGTCTGTGGCCCAAGGCCCTTCTCGGCCTGACCGACCCGGCCGTACAGCAGCTCTTCGCAGGAGGCACCCGATGAGCTCCCTGGTCCAGTCCGTCGACTGGCTCGCGATCGCGCCGCCCACCCTCGCCGCGGTCGTCGGACTCGTCGTGCTGGTCGCCGACCTCTTCATCGGAGAGGAGAAGAAGGCGGTACTCGGCTGGGTGTCGGTGGCGGGGCTCGCCGCGTCCGCGCTCATGCTGCTGCCCCTCCGGGACGGCGACCGCGCCACCTTCTGTCTGACGGGCGACGCGCACGCCTGCAGCTACACGGCGGACCGCTTCACCCTCGTCATCCAGTTCCTGGTCCTCGGCGGCGCGCTCTTGGCGGCACTGCTGTCGGTCACGGCCCTGAAGGACGCCAACAAAGACCTCCCCGAAGGGGAGTTCTGGTTCCTGTTGCTCTCCTCGGCCGCGGGCGCCGCCCTGCTGCCCGCCTCCCGCGACCTCGCGACGCTCATCGTCGCCCTCGAAGTCGCCTCACTGCCCGCCTTCGCACTCGTCGGCATCAAACGCGGCGACAAGAAGTCCTCCGAGGCGGCCCTGAAGTTCTTCCTGTCCTCCGTCACCGCGACCGCCGTCAGTCTCATGGGCGTCAGCTTCGTCTACGCGACGACCGGCAGCCTCTACCTGACCCAGATCGCGGACAAGATCCAGCACGTCGACGGACAGTTCCACACCCTCGCCCAGGCGGGCGTCGTCCTCACCCTTGTCGGCTTCGCCTTCAAGACGGCCGCCGTGCCCTTCCACTTCTGGGTGCCCGACACCTACGTAGGGGCGCCTTTGCCGATCGCCGCCTACTTGTCGGTCGTCGGCAAGGCGGTCGGCTTCTCCGGCCTGATCCTCGTCACCGTCGTCGCCCTCCCTTCGTACGGAGACGTCTGGGGCCCGGCGCTCGCCGCGCTGGCCGCCTTCACCATGACCGTCGGCAACGTCGGCGCCCTGCGCCAGCAGGCCACGCGCGCGTACAGCGCGGTCCGCCTGCTCGCCTGGTCCTCCGTCGGCCAGGCCGGCTACCTCCTGGTCCCGATCGCGTCCGCCGCCTACTCCAAGGACGCCGAGAAGGCCATCGGCTCCACCGTCGCGTACGCCCTGATGTACGCGGTGGTGAACCTGGGCGCCTTCGCCGTGGCCGCCCTCGTCGCCCGTACGAGCCCCCTGAACCGCATCAGCGACTACCGGGGCCTGTACGCGAGGAGCCCCCTGTCCGCGCTGATCCTCGGCTTCTTCCTGCTCTGCCTCGCGGGACTGCCGCCGGGCATCATCGGGCTCTTCGCCAAGGTCACCGTCTTCGCGGCGGCCGTCGACGCGGGGCTCGGCTGGCTGGCCGTGGTCATGGCCGTCAACGTCGTGATCGCGCTCTTCTACTACCTCCAGTGGACGACCCTGCTCTTCCGCGCCCCCGAGGGGGAGTCCGAGAAGCACCGCGTCCCGGCCCCGCTGACCGCCGCGATCGCCCTGACGGCCGTCCTGGGCATCGCCCTCTCCGGGGCACCTCAGCTGGTTCTGCGCTTCTCCGTGACCGGCCTGTTCTGAGACCGTCACCCGGACGGTCCACATGCGCTGTCGCGCGCACAAGGGAACTAGTGCTCCCCGCCTGGCGTTGACCAGTGCGGGAGGTTCCACTGAAAAGTGGAAGCAAGGTATCAGCAAGCAAAGGGTTCCCCTGCCGCACCACTTGGAGGGCGTACCGTGCACCGCCGGCACAACGGGCTCAGGACCGCCGTACTCCTCGGGGGACTGTCCGCACTCATCATCGTCATCGGCAGCTTCTTCGGGCGTACCGGCCTCGTCGTCGCGCTGTTCATCGCGATCGGGACGAACGCGTACGCGTACTGGAACAGCGACAAGCTGGCTCTACGCGCGATGCGCGCACGCCCGGTGAGCGAATTCGAGGCCCCGGCCCTGTACCGCATCGTCCGGGAGCTCTCGACCCAGGCCCGCCAGCCCATGCCGCGCCTGTACATCTCACCGACCGAAGCGCCGAACGCGTTCGCGACGGGACGCAACCCACGCAACGCGGCGGTGTGCTGCACCGAGGGAATCCTGCGCATCCTGGACGAGCGCGAGCTGCGCGGCGTCATCGGCCACGAGCTCAGCCATGTCTACAACCGCGACATCCTGATCTCGTCGGTCGCGGGCGCCCTCGCCTCCGTGATCATGTTCCTGGTGAATTTCGCCTGGCTGATCCCGGTCGGCCGTTCGAACGACGACGAGGGCCCCGGCATCCTCGGCATGCTGCTGATCATGATCCTGGGTCCGCTCGCCGCGTCCCTCATCCAGCTGGCCATCAGCCGCTCCAGGGAGTACGAGGCGGACGCGTCCGGCGCCCAGCTCACCGGCGACCCCCTCGCCCTCGCCAGTGCCCTGCGCAAGCTCGACGCGGGCACCAAACAACTGCCTCTGCCCCCCGAGCCGCGCATCGAGACCGCGAGCCACATGATGATCGCCAACCCCTTCCGCCCGGGCCAGGGAATGTCGAAGATGTTCTCCACGCACCCGCCGATGGCGGAGCGCATCGCCCGTCTCGAGCAGATGGCAGGTCGCCAGCAATGAAGACAATCCTGAACGTCATTTGGCTCGTCCTGAGCGGCTTCTGGCTGTTCCTCGGCTACTTGGCCGCCGGCGTGCTGCTGTGCATCACCATCATCGGCATCCCGTTCGGCATCGCGGCCTTCCGTATCGGCGTCTACGCCCTGTGGCCCTTCGGCTATACGACGGTGGAGCGCCGCGACGCGGGCGCCCCCTCCTGCGTCGGTAATGTCCTGTGGCTGGTCCTCGCGGGCTGGTGGCTCGCCCTCGCCCACATCGTCACCGGCATCCTGCTGTGCATCACGATCATCGGCATCCCGTTCGGCATCGCCAACTTCAAGCTCATCCCGGTCTCGTTGCTCCCGCTGGGCCGCGAAATCGTCCGCACGGACGAGCCGTTCGCCACGCGCTGACAGGGCGGCGCGGGGGTGCAGAATCCGAAGTACGCCGTGGCGGCGTACAGCAACAGGGGCGTCGGCGAGTCGATATGGGCGCTGTGCAAGGACGCCACTGACGAGCTCTACGCCGATCCGCTCCCTCCCCCGCGCGTCCGGTACGACCTCCTCGGCTGCGCACCCCAGGGCGAGCTGGCCGGGGCCGTGGAGCGGGCCCGCACCACAGGCTCCGCTCCGCTGGGTGGCCTATTGGTGCGAACCCTCGACGCCACGCACACCCCGGTCGGGGAGGAATGGCCACTGGAGTACGCACGGGTCCTCGGCGACCGCCCGTGCGCGCTCGACCCGACGCTGCGCGACATCACCGTCGAGGCGTCGGCGGTCCCGGACACCCAGGCCGAACACCCCCAACGGCCGTTACTCTCCGCGGGACACCGACTGCTGGGCGCGGACGGCGAGCCGTGGGGCCACTGCCGGGACCTCGTCCAAGTCCCGGGCGAATTCCTCGAACCGGCCGACCCGCCGGTGCGCCTGCTCGGCTGCTCCCCGCGCGGACCCCTGCGCGACGCGCTCGAAGCGGGCGACGAGGACCTGGGACACGCCCACGTGCTGCGCCTCAACCGGGTCGGCCGGACGGTCGGCTCCGTACTCGAAGGCGAGATCATCGCGTGGATCCCCTCCGCGCACGGCCGGGGCCTGGTCGATCTCACGCTCGACCCCTGGTCGCGGAGGCTTCCCAGAGCAGCCCGCGAGGCCTGGGACGTGTGGTGGCGCGAACGCCAGTCCGAGCCGAACAGCTGGGCCCGATGCAGCTCGCAAGGGCGCGAGTTCTGGCTCGACCGGGCACGGGAAGGAACGAACCCGTACGGGCCCGACCCAGAGCCAGGAACCACCTACCACCTCGACGGCCGCCACGTCACCGACGCGCCGGCCTTCCACTGCGCGCTGGGCGAGGCGGTGAACGGTCCCGGCGGCTACTTCGGCCACGACCTGAGCGCCGTCGTCGACTGCCTGCGAGGCGGCTACGGCGCCGAGCCGCCCTTCACCCTCGTCTGGCACGACGCGGACGTCGCCCGCACCTGCCTCGGCGTGACACCGTGGCGCGACCGCAGACCCCCGACATTCGAGGAACTGCTCGCCTTCCTCGCCGAGAACGGCGTCGACGTACGCATCGCCTGATGGGTTATCCACAGGCCGCCCGATTGTCAGTGGCGCGCTGCATCATGAAGCCATGACCGAAATCGAGCAGTTGCTGGCACGGGTCGGTACGGAGGCCCGCAACACCCGCCCGTGGGGCTGGCCTTCGCTCCCCGAGCCCGTGGACGCGGCGACGGTCACCCGCGCCGAAGCCGTCCTGGGCTTCACCCTGCCGCCACTGCTCGCCGCGCTCTACCTGCAGATAGGTGACGGCGGCTTCGGTCCGGAGTACGGCCTGTTGCCGCTGCTCGACGGCTCCCCGTCAGGCGAGCCCGCCGCCGTCCCGCAGTACCTCGCCCATCGGGAGAGCGGTCGCCAGGATCCCGACTGGCCATGGCCCGAGGGCGTCCTGCCGATATCCCACTGGGGCTGCGGGATGTACGCGTGCGTGGACTGCCGCACCCCCCGGGGCACGGTCCTGCTCTTCGAGCCGAACGCCGACGAGGCCGATCACGCCTGGTACGTGGACGCACCCGACCTAGAGGCGTGGCTGGCCACCTGGCTGGAAGGCTCCGGCTGGTACGAGGAGTCCAACGACGACGCGGACTTGGCCCCCTGGCCCGACTTCCGCATACGCACGGCGACGACACAGGCCTCGTAGCGACCCGCCCGCCACCGACGCCCCGCCGATGGCTACCGCGAGGCCACCCGCCTCGTCACGCGGTACGCCACCCATCCCCTCACGCCGTACGCCGCCATCCCCTCACGCCGTACGCCGCCACCCCCACACCCAGCACAGCCGCGCCCACGACCACCGAAAGCGCCGGCAGCGCGAACGCCAGGGTCACGCACCCGACGAGTCCCACCACCGGCACCAGCCGCGCCGCCGGAGCGGAACTCAGGGTCCACGCCGACGCGTTGGCCACGGCGTAGTACGCCAGTACACCGAAGGAGGAGAACCCGATCGCGCCCCGCACGTCCACCGTCGCGGCCAGCGCGGCGACGACCGCGCCCACGGCCAGCTCGGCCCGGTGCGGCACCTGGAAACGCGGATGTACGTCGGCCAGGGCGCCCGGCAGATGACCGTCGCGGGCCATGGCCAGGGTCGTTCGTGAGACGCCCAGGATCAGGGCGAGGAGCGAGCCGAGCGCGGCCACGGCCGCACCCACCCGTACCACCGGCACGAGCCCCGGCACACCGGCCGTCCGCACCGCGTCGGCCAGCGGCGCCGAGGCACGCCCGAGCCCCTCCGGCCCCAGCACCGAAAGGACCGCCACAGCGACCGCCGCGTACACCACGAGCGCGACACCCAGAGCCGTCGGGATCGCGCGCGGAATGGTGCGCGCCGGATCCCGTACCTCCTCACCGAGCGTCGCGATCCGTGCGTATCCGGCGAACGCGAAGAACAGCAGCCCCGCCGCCTGAAGCACCCCGCCCGCGCCACCGGAGACCCCGACGTCCAGCCGACCGGCGTCGGAGGCGTCCGATCCGAGACACACGACCACCACGGAAGCGAGGACCGCGAGGACCACCGAAACGATCACCCGGGTCAGCCGGGCGGACTTGTGCATGCCGCCGTAGTTCACCGCGGTGAGGGCGACCACGGCCCCGACCGCCACCGCGTGCGCCTGCCCCGGCCAGACGTACGCGCCCACGGTGAGCGCCATCGCCGCACAGGAGGCCGTCTTCCCGACGATGAACGACCAGCCCGCCAGATACCCCCAGAAGGCGCCGAGACGCTCACGCCCGTACACATAGGTCCCACCGGAGGCGGGATACAGAGCGGCCAGCCGTGCCGAGGACATCGCGTTGCAGTACGCGACCACGGCCGCGACCGCGAGCCCGAGGAGCAGACCGGACCCGGCCGCCCGTGCGGCGGGGCCCAACGCCGCGAAGATCCCGGCACCCACCATCGACCCGAGCCCGATGACCACGGCGTCCCCGACGCCCAGGGTGCGCCGCAACTCTGATCCGGACTGTGCCATGGGCGGCACCCTACTGACCGCTGCAACCGACCGCCGCCGACGAGGCGTCCTTCCCGACAACGCGCCACGAACACCAGCACGACCACCGGCTGCTCGAACTCGAAGGCATGAGACAGCAGGTCCGGAGCAGGATCACAGCACAAGCACAGCGCGGAGAGGCAGGTTCAGGGCATGGGCATCATCAGCTGGATCATTCTGGGACTGTTGGCCGGAGCCGTCGCCAAATTCCTGCTGCCGGGCCGTGACCCGGGCGGCTTCATCGGAACGACCGTCATCGGCATCGCGGGCGCCTTCCTCGGCGGCTGGATCTCCGCGCGCTGGCTGGACCACCCGATCGCCAAGCAGTTCTACGACGGCGCCACGTGGGCCGCCGCGATCGGCGGCTCGCTCGTCCTGCTCATCCTCTACCGCATCCTGTTCGGCGACTCGCGCCGTTGAGGGCGCGCCCCGAGGCCGCAGCCAGCAGGCGAGAAGGGTGGGCACCCCCGGGGGCCCACCCTTCCTCGTACGCGAAACTTTCCTCGTACGTGCAAAGAACCACCGGCCGAAGCCGGTGGGCTGCCGATGGCTACCGGTAGTTCACGAACTGCAGCGCGAAGTCGAAGTCCTTGCCCTTGAGCAGTGCCTGCACGGCCTGCAGGTCGTCGCGGCTCTTCGAGCTGACGCGCAGCTCGTCGCCCTGCACCTGCGCCTTCACGCCCTTCGGGCCCTCGTCGCGAATGATCTTCGCCACCTTCTTCGCGTTGTCCTGGGAGATGCCCTCCTCGATGGACGCGAAGATCTTGTATTCCTTGCCGGACAGCTGGGGCTCGCCCGCGTCCAGCGCCTTCAGCGAGATACCGCGCTTGACCAGCTTGGTCTCGAACACATCGAGGACGGCCTTGACCCGCTCCTCGGAGTTCGCCTCCATCAGGATCTTCTCGCCGGACCAGGAGATGGAGGCGCCCACGTTCTTGAAGTCGTAGCGCTGCGAGATCTCCTTGGCGGCCTGGTTGAGGGCGTTGTCGACCTCCTGCCGCTCGACCTTCGAGACGATGTCGAAACTGGAGTCGGCCATGTCCTGTGGCTCCTTGTATCGGGGTGCGTAGGGGCGGCCGTCGAGCCCGGCGTAGGTCCCCGGCCGCATCCGCATAAGCCTAGCCACCCCCTCCCCTCCAAGCGCAGATCAATCGGGTGGCGAAGCACCCCCGAGCATCAGGTATCGTTTACGTCGTTGCCAGGGAGCACCGCCGAAAAGCGGTCCTCAGGGCAGCAACCCCGGCGGTGTGCCCGAGCGGCCAAAGGGAGCAGACTGTAAATCTGCCGGCTCAGCCTTCCCAGGTTCGAATCCTGGCGCCGCCACACGGGAAACTAAGGGTCCGTGACCTGTCTAAACAGCAGGTCACGGGCCCTTAGTGATGCCACCCGCCGGGCGGCTCGCTGTCTCACTCTGTCTCGTGTTCGAACGCCGTATCTCGGGATGCGTGGACGGGGCGTGGACGGGATTCCTGGCAGGTCAGCCACGCAGTCCCAGCCGGGCCGAGATCTTGGCGTTGGCAGCGTCATCACCCCCCTTGAGGAACTTCGCGTACACCCGGAAGAGCACCCCCACGCTGTGGCCGGCCCGCTCCGCGACGAGCTGAGGTTCCACACCGGAGCTGAGCCACGTGGAGACGGCGGCGTGACGTAGGTCATATGGTCGTTTGGCCAGCGTCGATTCGAACTCAGGGGTGGTGAGGGCGCGCTTCCGGGCCTCCGCCCAGACCTCGCCGTATCCGGTGTCCTGGATCAACCCACCTCGCGTCGTCTGGAAGAGTCGACCGTCCGGAGCCGTGCCGTACGCGGTGACGTGCCATCGGAGTAAGGCGACCAGCTCGGGCGGGATCGGGACGTGCCGGACCGCCTTCCGCGGGCGATGCTTGAGCCCCCTCCTGTCGTGTGACTCGCCGCTGTCCGTCCAGGCCGATCCGGAGCGAGGACGGGTCTCCCTGAGCTTCAGCAGCCCCCACCCGCGCCGCGGGAGGTCGCAGTCGCGCAACCGCAGCCCGATGACTTCCGCCGGCCGTGCAGCCGCGAAATACATGCAGCCGAAGAATGCCGCGAGACGACGCCCACGAGGGCTCTGGTCACGTACGGCGGCCAGCAGCTTGGATGCGTGCTCAGGATTGGGCACGCATGCAGGATCCACCTCCTCGACCACCTGCTCAGGCGCCTTCCATTTGATGCGAGTCAGCGGGTTGTCAGTGAGGAGTTCAGCCTCCACGGCGAATTCAAGAGAATTGTAGAAAATTGCCCGTTTCCGGCTAATGGTTCCGGGCGCTGCTGTCTTCCCGTCCAACTTCCTGGAGATGGCTCGGAGACTGCTCCGCACGAGAACGAGATCCGAGAGTGCCGACGTGGCCAGAGACTTGCGCTCGAACCAGTCCAGAACCTTGGTGACGTCGGCGGGAGGTTCCTCGTCCCACCGGTTCTTGTTGAAGGCCCAGCCGTACAACGCGGTGCGGACGGCCCTCGCGTCCGGCATGCCCTTGGTGTCCTTCACGAACGTGGGGGTCACGGTCGCCATCGCTTCGGCGAGCGTGCGCCGCGTAGACGCGGGGGAGTCGTCCCACTTCATTTCGATGTAGTTGCGCGCGTGCTCGTACCAGGAGATATCTCGGTCCTTTGCGACCAGAGACTTCGGCAACCCGCTGTCGACGTCGAACGGTTCGCCCTCGCGCGCCGCGGTGATGAGCTGCGCCCGCCGGCTCTCTGCCAGGCCCAGGGTGAGGAACGACTCGGAGTGCGGGCGTACGCCTACCTTCCAGCGAAGTTGGTAGGGCTTCCGGTAGTCGCGTTTCCGGATCGCCCAGATTTTGACGGTGTAGCTCCACTCGGTCACGCGGCTTCCAATTCGTCTTTGAAGGCGTCCAGGGCGCTGCGTCGTACGCAGATACGGCCAGATGGGGTGCGTCGGGCCTCCGGGCCGTAGCCCTGGTTGCGCCAGCGGTACCAGGTGGCGCGGCTGATGCCGATCTCTTCCAGGGCGTCGCTCAGAGGCAGCAGTTCGTCTTTCGGTGCACGGCGCCTGCGGGTGGGCGTACTCATGCGGAGATCTCCTTGAGCTGAGGAGAGGGCGGTAAGGGAGGCAGTTGGCGCCACAGTCCCGTGGGTCGCGGACCATCGCGGACCACCCCTGTTGACCTGCGGTTTTGTCGGCGCGGTGTCCGGACCGTTGCGGACCACCGTTGGGCGGGGGGTCCGCAATGGTCCCGTTCCCGGCGGAGGCGAACGCGCAGGTCAGGCAGGGTGGTCCGCGATGGTCCGCGACCCAGCGGAATGTCGGCGGCGCTCTACTCGGATGCGTTCTGGAAGGGGCGCAGGCCGATTCCGGTGTAGGTGCGGATGCGGTTGCCGCCGTCGCGAGGACGGGTGAGGCTGAGCTGCGGGACGACGGACAGGAGGTTGCGGCCGAAGATCTGTTTCGTGCCGCCGCGGACGCCGTTGTCCTCGGCCCACTCGCGCCAGATGTTCCACAGGTCGTCCACGGCGACGGTGCATGCCGGGCCGGTGGTGCAGCGTTCGCGGATGAATGCGCTGGTCGGTGAGGCGGTGTCCTGCATGGTGGTGATCGCGTCGCGGCTGGACGGTGGCTGTGTGATCCGTCCGTTGCGCTGGAGGCGCGCCAGGCCGTCGAGGGCCCAGTTGAGGATGCCGGGCATTTCCGCGGTGAGGCGGTCGGTGAGGGTGGGGTCTTCCTTGCCGAGCCAGGACACGCGCATGCTGAGCAGGATGAACCGGTTGGCGATGACGCCGGAGGAGTCGCCGAAGTGCGGCAGCTCGTTGGACAGGATCATCAGTCGCGAGGGCACCCTGCCTGTCCACGGCTCTCGGAACTTGCGGTCGATGTCGATCGTGTCGTCACCGGAGATCGTCAGCAGTCGCTCCACGACTTGGCTGTTGTCGTTCCCGGACAGGCGGGCGTCCGAGATGATCGCGAGGGACTTGCCGATCAGGGTGGATAGACCGAAGTTCGTCCCGAGCCCTGCCAGGGTGGGGCCGGCCAGGTTCTCCTTGCCGACCAGTGCTTTCAGTACCCGGGCGATGGTGCCTTTGCCGGAGCGGGAGGGGCCGACGATGAGCAGGATCTTCTGCTGGTCGGTGCGGCCGGACAGGACGTAGCCGAACCATTCCTGAAGTGCGGCGATGGTGTCGGGGTCGTCGGGCCAGAGCTGCGCGAGGAATCGTTCCCACGTCGGCGCGGTCGCGTCGGGGTCGTAGGCGAACGGCACGGACACGAGGTTGAAGAACTCAGGTCCGTGCGGGAGCAGTGCCCGGTCCTGGATGCGCAGGAGTCCGTTCTCGCAGGCCACGATGGGCCCCTCGTCCTGTCCCGTGGCGCCCTGTCCGTCGATCCATGCCGGGGCGTCGGTGTCGGTGGGCAGCAGGGTGATCGCCCCGAGCGCGTCGAGGAGGTTGCCGATCTTCTGCTTTGTCGGGGCCCACTGGTGCGGTTCCGGCTCGCCCTTCTTGTTGAGGCCGATGTAGATGGCGTGTTCGAGGCGGGTGTACATACCGGCGCGGATCTGGGCGTCGTCCATCTCGCGCCAGCAGGAGCCGTTCCAGCGCATCCACGATGCCCGCCAGCGCCGGCAGACGAGCCGTCCGTCCTCGGTCTGCCAGTCGGGCAGCAGCCGACGAGCCACGGCCAGGGGGTTGGTGGGCGGGGGCAGTTCCTCGGTCTCGGTGTCGGCGGTGGGGCGGTTCATCATGCGGCCGTCCTCCCTTCGGTACGCGGGGCGGGTGTTCCGGTGCAGATGGATCGGTGAGCGCCGTAGTCGGCGACCAGCGCGGCCACGGCGTGCGCTCCGGTCGCGGTACGGGTCTGTCCGCAGGGGCAGGCGTAGGCGGCGGTCGGGGTGCTGCCGTAACGCTTTGACCAGCGCCCCCCGTCGTTGGGGTGGCGGTAGACGGGTGGGGCGAAGATGCGGATGCCGGGGCGGTCCGGGGTGGGGTTGCCCGGGTCTTCCGGGTGCGGGTCAGGGCTCGTTCGGACGCCCTGACGGGCGGCGCCTTTCGGCTCGCCCACGCCCGCGGTGTCCACAGGCTGTGGAGCGGCATGCGGGCCGTCCGGGGTGGTGGTGATGCTCTTCAGAGGGGGATGCCGGTGGGTGCTCATGCCGTCCGCCGGCGCTGGTTGTGGGCGATGGACCAGTTGAGGGCGCTGCGGAGGGTGGCGCGGCACTGTGATGGCGGCAGTCCCACCGCCTCGCCTGCCTCCTGAAGAGCCTGCTCGACCTCGTGCCGGGGGAGGTCGCCCCACGCGATGAAGCGCCCCATGGCTCGCGCCGCCCGGAACAACCTCGCCTCGCGCTGGCCGAGTCGGGCCCCGGAGACGTTGCGCGTCTCGTTGGTGAGCGCGATGTCAGCGTATCGGCGGTATTGTGCCGTTACGGGCACTGAGGGGGCCTGTACGGGCTTGGGGGCCGGTTTCAGGATGCTCAGCAGCCACGGGGGCAGAGAGGTCGCCACGGGGCCGCTGACGGTTTCGTAGGGTCCGGCGGGGGTGATGCTGCCCGCGGCGACGACGTAGCCGCCCCATGCCCGGGTGTCGACCAACGGGGCGATCGTTCCTGCCGTGTTGGCCAGCCGAACCCCGGGCGGCGCCGTGAAGTAGAGGTGGTGGCCGCCGCTCGCGGTCCGGGTCCGGTAGGTGTCGGGGACGGCGTGGCCGGTGCGCTCGCAGAGCGCCCCGAAGGTCGCCGCGCCGTCAGGCGCGTCCCCATTGCTGTTGTCCTTGGGCATGTCGAGGTCGACGACCAGCAGCCCGGAAGGGCCAGTGGCGATACCGACGTTGAACGTGTCCGTGGCCCAAGTGGCGCAGATGCGGTCCGGGTCGGTCGTCGCCCGCTGCTCCCACTTCCGGTGTCCTCCCGCGCACGTTCCGGTGCGCGGGCAGGTGGCTTCCCCGTGGAGGGCGGGGCGCTTGGTGCCGGGACGGAGCGGGAAGACGTGCCATCCGCGGCCGGCAGCGTTCAGGGCGGCGGCGAGTAAGGCCTCTCGCCGATTGTCGGTCGGTTGGGTCATGCTGGAGACCTCCAACAGGTCTGTAGTGGGCTGGTTGGCAAGGGCGGCCCCGGACTTTGGCGAGACGGGGGCCGCCCTTGGCGTAGCTACTGGTTCTCGGCCCAGACGGCGTATTCCTGGCGGACGTAGCCGCGCGGGTGGGTGAGCGTGGCCGGGTGCTCCGGCCCGTACGGGGCACCGCTGTAGTCGCCCTCGGTGTCCTGGTCGACCTCGATGAGCTGGCGAGCGGCGTTGGCCGCGACCTCATCCGTCCCGTTGGGGACGCCGTCGGCCTCGTACTCCAGCGCGATGCGGTCCAGCAGGGCGGCTTTGCGAAGCCAGTACTCACGGTCCACGTCGCCCCGGTGCGGGTTCTTGGCGGGCGTCCTGGCCGTGGAAGCGGTCCACGCGATCTCGTAGGTGATGCCGGGGGCGGTGGCGTAGGCGTCTTCCGGCGTGGGCCATGCTGCCGGCCCCACCTCGGTCGCCTCGGGGGCGTCGTTGAGCAGCGCGGCGGGGTCGGGCTGGAAGGCTTTGGTGTAGAGGCGGACGCGGTATCCGTTGTGGGCGGGACGGCGCTGGATGGGGTCGCAGTCGAACGCGGCGGTCAACGCGCGGGTGATGTCCGGCTCGTCGGCGGGGTCGCAGATGATGCGGATGTCGAACACGGTTCTCCTCTGGTGGTGTTCAGCCGTGGAAGTGGTTGCGCTTGATGACGGCTTTGCGGATGTTGACCGTGGTGGCGCCGCGGTGGCCGCGCGCGCTGAAGACCTGCGCGGCGATCCAGCCGCCGAAGATGACGGCGGCGAGGATGATGAGTTGGTGGATCAGCGCGGCGAGGGCGGCGATGAACGTGGTGAGCAGCACGAGCCCGCCGCACACCGCGCCGAACCCGATGCCCCCGAGCGCGATGTTCACCGCGGCGCGGGAGACGGCGGGTTTGGCGGCGAGGGGTTCGGGCTGTATCGGGGTGATGGCGTAGCCGGTGACGACCCGTCCGTCGGGCAGGACAACGGACGCGACCGCCGGCACGGTGTGCGGCTGGACGGTGGCCAGGGGCGCCGGGTAAGGCGCCATGGCGGGGGTGAGCGGGGTGGGCTGGTGGACTTCCGGGGCCCGTACGGCGGGCGCGCGGTCGGTGTGGTCGGGGTACATGCGGAATCCCTTCTGGTGCTGGGGTGGGGAGGCAGGGGCACCCCCTTGCCGGGGCGCGTGGAGGGGGTTTTCGGGGTCTGACCTGGGGTGCCTCCCCGCCTCCCCGAAGCGGTGTTTTCGCTGATCAACGTGGGGGAGGTGGCTCGGGGAGGGGGTTGGGGAGTTCTCCCCGCCTCCCCGGGCCGGACGGCCTTGCTTCCCCGCTACTCGGCGGCGGAAGCGGAACCCTCGGCGTCGCGGTTGGCGAGCGCTCGCAGGACGTGATCGCGGTGGACGACCATGACCCCGTGCGACTTCTTCGGCTCCTCGCCGTGCTCCTCCAACAGGCTCTTGAGCCGGTCGTTGGTCCACTGGTCGCCGTAGGTGCTTGGGTCCAGGGCGTGCAGCCGCTTGAGGACCTCGTTGGTCCGCAGCCGGGGCGCGTCGCCGAGGACGGCGGCGACGTCGGCGAGCGCGTCGCGCTCCTCGCCCCGGTCGACCGCGCGCAGGGTGGCGACGCCGTCGCGCAGGGCCTTGGCCCGGGCGGCGATCTCGGCGGCCGGCTCGTCGTCGATGAAGTGGGTCCGCACCGTGATGGACGACTGCCCCGCCGGAATGGCGATGCCGTCGGAGGCAACCACCAGGGTTCCCTTGTCCAGACCCTGGCGCAGCAGGTGCGGAGCGGCGCCGGCGTTGACGGCTTTGGCACCGAGCGCCATCTCAGCTTGAGACTCGGTTCCCACCACGAGGGAGGCGCGGGTGTGGGCGCCCTCGCGGACCAGCTTGGGAAGGTTCTGGTCGGTGGGGTCCTGCGTGCCCTGCCACATCAGCACGTCGACCGCACGGCCCTGGTTGTGGATCTCACGGACGGCCATGAAGTACCGGGACGTGGCCTTGGAGCCGCCGTAGGGCCGCTTGTCCTCGCCCTTGGCCGGGCACATGAACGCCTTCTGTGCCTCGTCGACCAGCACGATCAGCGGCGGGAACACGATGCTCGGGTCCCGGCGTTGCGCCTCGATCCGGCGGTTCATCTCCTCCACCGCTTCCTCGACCATCTCGGTCGCCTGGATGCAGTGGTCGTCGGAGGGGCCCTCGATCAGCATCTTCGCGATGCCCTCGAACACCGCCCAGTCGCCGATGCCTTTGAGGTCGGCGATCCAGAACTCCACGTTGCGGTCCAGGGCCAGCCACAGGGCGAGGGCGCGCAGGGCGGCGGTCTTGCCCTGGTTGGACAGGCCCGTGACCAACAGGTGCCGCTGATACAGGCTGATCGCGGCGGCGTCGCCGCGCAGGTCCTGCCCCCACGGGGCCTTACCGGTCTTGTAGTTCGCAGTCATCGTCTCGTCGGTGACCAGCGGAGAGGGGCCGATCGGCTCGTCCAGCGCCCCGGAATCGGCGATCCACAGCCGGACGGTACGGGCGGCCTCGGGGATGGTGATGAACACCTCGTGCTCGTGCCGGGTGAGGTTCTCGGCGAGCTTGCGGCGCTTGGCCTGCACCTCGTTCGTCGCCACCCCGGACGGGAGCGTGACGTCGACCTCCACGCCGCATCCGGCGATCCGGATCGGTCCGAGCATGCTCGCGCCGGCGTCGCCCATCTCCTTGATGGCGTTGCGCAGCGCGGGCACCCCGAGGTCCCGCAGGGCCTTGACGACGATCGAGGGGGTGATCGGCTCGCCCTCACCGTTGCGGATGTTGGCAGGCAGTGCCCACTGCGGGGCGGCCTGCTGCTTGCTGCCGACGGTCCACAGGGCGAGCAGGGCGAGGAACGGGCCGATCGTGAGGGCAGGGCCCCATACGACCTGCACGATCCGGATGAGCAGGGCAATGAACTCGATCGTCGCTTTCAGCGGGGTGATGACGTCGGTGACGTCGTGGTTGTTGATGGCCATGACGACCCCGAGCGCGACCAGCACGCCGATGCTCACGCCGGTGCCGACCGCAATGCCCTTGGCGGCCTCTACGGGCGAGTGGAGGAGGTCCATGCGGCGGTGGTGGCGGGCGGCGCGGAAGCGCTGCAACCGCTCTTCCCACTCCTCGGCCGCTTCCAGGTTCCCCGCGGCTTCGGCCGTACGGATCATGCGCTCGTAGCGGGCTCCGGTCTTGCCGTCCCAGGTGCGGCGGGCCACGATCCGGCCCCCGTTGAACGTGTACAGGCTGTGCCGGGCGACGGCGCGGGCGGTTGTCTTGGTGGTCTCGTGCGTGACCGCGGTCTTTACGGCGCGGCCCGAGCGCACCCACAGCGGCACCGGGGGCGCCGGCGGGGCGTCGGGCACGACGGTCAGCACCGTGGGCGCTGCGTCGTCGGTCGGGGGGTCGGTGGGCTTGTGGAGGTGAACGACGTTCTCAGTCATGCTGAGGGTGCTCCTGACTGCCCCTTTGGGGCGGGAGTTGTGGAGGGCGCCGGGGTGGCCGTGTCCGTGGCAGGGGGCGGTCACCCCGGCGGGTTGTGCGGGCTGGTCAGAACCAGCGGGAAGACTTCTTGGCGGCCTTGGCGCGGGCGGCCTCGGTGATGAGGCGCTGCTTCTCGCTGTGCAGGGCGGTCAGTTCCGCGTTCAGCCGCATCTCGGCGGCGGACCCGGTGGTGTCCATCCGCTCTTCGGCCCGGCTGGTGCTGCGGCCGCGGGAGGCGCGGTAGGCGCCGCCGGCCAGTGCGCGGGCCATGGCGCGGCGCTCCGAGCCGTTCAGCGGCCACCACTCGCCCCGGCGGACGGCTTCCAGCTTCTTCTGCGTCTGCTGGATCTCGCGGTCCAAACGGCGGATGTCGGAGTTGGCCATGGTCATCCCCTCCTGGGGTAGGTGTGGCCGGCGGGCGGCTGGTCGCACCGGTTGGCGTACAGGGCGCAGGCGACGGTCTGTTCGAACTCGTCCGGCTCGCGGTCGGGGGGCAGGGAGTCACCGAGGGCGGTCATCAGGCCTACGGTGCGGGCGCAGTCGTCGGCGGCGGTCTCGCGGCAGATGCTCAACAGGCCCCCTGGCGGGCGGAGTCGTGGCTGTCGGGGTAGGCGCACAGCACGCACATGCCGAGCGAGCGCGGCATGCAGTAGCTGTAGGTGAGGCGGCATTTGGGGCAGGTGCGGCGGGCGAGCATCGCCAGGGCGAGAGCGCCCCATTTGCGTGAGGTCATGGGCCGGACGGGCTTGGCGAGGTCGATGCGGTAGAGGTAGGCGACCCGGACGTTCCCGGCGCGCCGGTTGATGCGCATGACCTGCGCCGCTATCGGCTGACCGCCCGGACGCAGCCCCCGGGCCCGTAACTGCCGGCGGGTGGCCAACTGGTCGTCGTCGGGGGCGAACTTCCAGGGGTAGGTGGGGATGCCGTAGCGGGCGCCGGACGGGTCGAAGCACTTGCCCAACGCGGCCGACATCAGGCGACCACGCGCTTCCACGCGGCCCGCAGGCGGACCTCTGATGCGGAGTGGCCGGCCGCGCGGAAGCGGGTGGCCATCTCGCGGTAGGACAGGGCGGGGGTTTCGCTGTGGCGGATCTCGTCGACCAGCGCGTCAAGCGCTGCGTCGGTGAGAGCGGGCGCCGCGTCCAGCGTGAACGCGGATACCGGCTCGGTGGGCCCCCAGACGGGCAGTTGCCAGCGGGGTGTGACGTCGGGTGTGACGCGGTTCGTCACGCTGGTCAGCGCCCTGCCGGTGTCCTCGCCGTCCCGTGCCGTCTCCAGCGTCGACCACGCCCGCGAGAGGGTCTGTGCGGTCTTCGCTTGGACGCGTGCGACGCGGGCGCCGGCCTGCGTCACGGCCGTCAGCCGGGTCTCCTCCGTGGTGGCTTCGGCCCGCAGGCGGGCGCGGGCCACGGCGGCTTCGTCGCGGGCTTCCTGCTGGATTCCGCGGATCGCTCCGAGAGCGTTCGGGGTGAGTGCGGTGCGCTCCCACAGTCCGTGGACCAGCCACAGGGCCTTGGCGGCGATGGGCAGCCAGGCCACGGCCAGCCACGCGCCAGCGGACGCCTCTGCTGTGAGTGCGTGGGCGATGAGGACGCCGGCGGCGATGAGGCCGAAGGACCAGCCAACGCCGGTGACGGCGTTGCTGTGGTCGCCTTGGGCTGCGAGGCGGCGTTCGTAGGCGAGGGTGGCCAGCCATCCGCCGTCGATGCCGAGACCGACGACCAGGGCGACGGGCCACGGCATCGCCGTGCCCAGCCACATCACCACCACGGCCAGGGTGAGGACCATGGACACGGCCGTCATGGCGACGGCGGGCAACACGGTCTTGGCGCTCATGCCGCGCCCCCGGCGGCCATCTCGTTGGCGCTGCGGTTGGCGAGGATCCGCCACTCCGTGAGGACCCGGGCCAGGGCGCGGCGCACGCGGCGGGTGTCGACCTCGTTCGGGGTGTGGTCCATGGCGATGATCTGCGCGTCGATCAGGTCGACGTCCGCCAGGATCAGCGGCATCTCCGACTCGATCGCGTCCAGCTCCGCATCCGTCGGCTCGTTCCAGTCGGCGAACGCGGTAACAGCTTCCTGAACAGTGACGATGTGGTCCATTGGGTCGTGTTCTCCCTAGTCGGTGGTACGGCCCGAAAGCGGTCCCCGGGGGGCATCCCGGGGACCGCGTGCCGTTGGTGGTGGAAAGCCGTGCGGATGATGGGCGGCATGGCCGTGGAACAGCGGCCGCGGTGCGGTCAGCGGTGGACGACGTCCTTGCCGAGGTCGCGGTGCCGGACGGTGACGTCATGGCCCGCGTCGCGCAGCAGTTCGGCGAGTGCGCGGGCGAAGGTGGGGGCGCGGTGCCGGCCGCCCGCGCACCCGTCGGCGACGGTGACGGTTCCGGCGGACGGGCCGGACGTGAACGCGTCCACCGCCGCGGCGGTCGCGAGCACGAGGGCGGCGACACCCGGCGTGGACAGCACCGCCGTGCGTACCGGCTCGTCGTCCGCGGTCATGTACCGCAGTTCCGGGCTGACGTCCGGGTCGCGGAAGTGGTGGCGCAGGTCGACGGTCAGGTGCGCGGCGGGCGGCTCGTCGTGCAGGTAGCCGAACGAAACGATCTCAACAGCAGCCATCAGGGCTCCTTGGAAGCTCAGGGGTGCTCCGACGAGCCGCAGCAGACACTGCGGCGGAAGGGTGTCGGCTTCACCGGTCCGCCGTTGCTGCGGCGGACCGGTCCCGAGCCGGTGAATCGGGCGCGTCATCGTTACTGCTCTGACGCCAGCAGGGCGGCGCGCACCAGGTGGCATCACCAAGGGCTGACCTCCAGGAATGGAGGGATGATCCCGAGGGACGTTGTCCAGAGCCGGTGCGCGGGGAAGTGGCCGCCGGCGACCTTCACCCGGGCCGCCACGGGGACGGGGAATCTCACCCCGTCGATCTAGACACGCTGTTGAGTTCTCAACCAAGCGGCGCTTCCTTCGTACTCACCCCCGCGGGCTTTCCTCCGTGCGCCTTCAGCGCAAGTGGGCACACTTGAAGGTGTTGCACCTCTTGCTCAGCTTGTTGGTACAAGCTGATGCAGTGATGCTGCACCCACGGGCAGTGAGGCGTCAAGGGGTTAGGGCTTACATGTACCAACAAGAGGTGCGAGTGCGTCATGATGGGGCCATGAACAAGCAGCCGAAGTACCGGCAAGTCGCTGACGTCCTGCGCCGCGAGATCGACAACGGCACCTACGCGCCGGGGGCGCGGCTGCCCTCTGAGAACGACTTGCAGCAGCGCTTCGACGCGTCCAGGAACACGATCCGCAACGGACTAAGCCTGCTGGTCAGCGAAGGTCTGATCACGTCCAGCCAGGGGCTGGGATACGAGGTCAAGTCGCACGAGGTGTTCCAGCTGAACGCGACGCGGTTCGAGAATCTGACCTTCCCGCAGAACGGGGACGCCTACAGCACCGACGTGACGAACGCTGGTCGGCGGCCCCACCAGACATTCCGCGTGGAGATGCTCCCAGCTTCGAAGGACGTCGCTGAGCGACTCAAGGTCCCGGCAGGTACGAAGGCGGTATTGCGGTTTTGTCATCGCTACGTAGACGACGTTCCGTGGTCCACGCAGGCGACCTACTATCCGTCCTGGCTCGTCGAGGCGTCGCCGCGACTGGCTGAGCCGGGAGACATCGAGGAAGGCACGACTCGATACCTCGCCTCGCGAGGCATCGAGCAGGTCGGGTACTTCGATGAGATCGCCGCTCGGATGCCTACGCCAGAGGAAGCCCGACTACTGGAGATCGGAGCCGGCGTGCCAGTGATGCTCTGGACGCGTACCGGCTACTCGGCAGACCGTCCGATCCGGTGCACGATCACGACGTTCCGAGGGGACCTGAACCGCATGAACTACGAGATCGGCGAGTTGTCCGCCCGAAGCGAGAACACGTGATCATCACTCCTGCAGAACCGCACGACGTGACCAAGCTGCTTGCCTTTCGCGAGGAGGCGGCAGCCTGGTTGCGGAGCCTGGGGTCCGATCAGTGGAGCCGTCCGTATCCTGCCGACAAGTTGTTGGCCACGATCGAAGCGGGCACTGTGTTCATGCTCCGAGACGGGCATACGACCGCTGGCACGATCACCCTCACGCCCGACGCCGAAGAAGGGCTGTGGACGGACGACGAACTGACCGAGCCGTCGATGTTCGTCAACAAGCTCACCACCGCTCGTGAGTACGCCGGGCAGGACCTCGGGGGCCGGCTGCTCGACTGGGCCGGTGACCGTGCATATCGTGCGGGTGCTCGATGGCTCCGCCTGGATGCCTGGACGACGAACGAGGGGCTCCAGCGGTACTACCTCGCGCACGGCTTCACACATGTTCGTACCGTCCGCGAGGGTGCGGCAGTGAATGGCGGGCCCCGGGTGTCGGGGTGGCTCGCGCAGCGGGCGGCACGGTCAGCTGATCATGGCTTCGTCGACCGTACGCCCACGCCGGAGAAGCTTCGCTTCGCGGCGTGAGTACACGAGGATTGGCCGTAGGCCCTAAATTTCGAGCTCTCCACGATCAGAAGCCTCAGAACGCGGATCGCCCGACGTCTGGTCGATTCTGATCTCGTTGATCTCGAAAAGTGCTGGACGCCTATCAGCCCGATCACTCCGACAGCAACGGTTGCGATCGCCTTCCAGTCCACGCTGTGACTCCCTCATGCCTTACCTAGGTTCCTCAAGCCCGAACGGTCCGCGTAGTCCGATCAGGCAGGTTTGTCGGACTATTCGAGGGACAAGCCGATCGCCCCCGACTCTGCGCTGTCCGGCCGGGGCACCACATGTTCGATCAAGGGGTGCTCGCGCCGCGCTGAGAGAACGACGTTAGGGCGTACCTCTTTCCCGCATATGCGTACTGAAAGGCCAGGAGAAGCCAGATGCTCATCGAAGTAAGCAGGTTCCTACGGCGCCGCTGGCTGCCACAGGCGACAGTTGCGGTAGCGGCAGGGGCAGCCGGCCTGGCCGGAGTGGTACCGGCCGCGGCTGCCCAGGTGACCACGGTGAGCTGCAGCGCCAACCCCAACGCCCTGCAGCCCGCCATTACCGCCGCTTCGCCCGGCGACACCCTGCTGGTGAGAGGGACCTGTACCGGCCCCTTCACCATCGACAAGGACCTGACCTTGAGGGGCCTCGGTGGGGCGGTGCTCGACGGTAACCAAGCAGGCTCCACCGTCACGGTCGGCAGCGGAGCCCGGGTTCTCCTGGACCACGTGATCCTCACCCATGGCAGCGCTGCGTCCTCCGGCGGCGGCGTCGACAACGAGGGCACGTTGACGGTGAGCCACTCCACGGTGAGAGACAACACGGCGCCCTCAGGCGCGGGTGGAGGCATCCACAACCTGGGCACGCTGACGGTGGTCAGCTCCACGGTGAGGGACAACTACTCAATCGGCGCCGGCGGCGGAATCAACAACAACGGGTCCCTCACGGTGCGTGACTCCAGTGTGTTCGGCAATTCCGGAGACAATGGCGGAGGCATCTTCAATTACCTCGCCGGCCAAACGGTCACGCTGATCCGCTCGTCGGTGCACCACAACACCGCGAGAGTGAGTGACGGCGGCGGCATCCTCAACTACCTGGGCGAGATGACGGTCTCCGGCTCCACGGTGTACAGCAACACTGCCCCCTTCGGCGGCGGCATCTGGAACCGAGGAACGCTGACGGTGACCCACTCCACGGTGCAACGCAATACCGCGACGGGCGGCCCCGGCAGTGGCGGCGGCGTCTACAAAGCCGGCGGCTCCTTGAGCCTCGACCGGTCCGTGGTTCGTAACAACACCCCGGACAACTGCGCTCCGCCCGGAAGTGTCCTGGGCTGCACAGGCTGAACACCGCCGTGCAGCCCTGGAGGCACCGCCACCCACCCACCCGCTCGGCCGACCTTCGGACGAGCGGTGTACCCAGTTCGTCCGCGATCCTCTGCCCGACGAGCATCCAGCAGTCTGACATCACCAGCTGACATCAACGTCGCCAGACGACCACAGATCCCAGCGTCCAAAGCTGGATCCCGATTCGCCCAGCCAGCATGGGCCCAAGCAGTCCGCGCGGCCCACGAATCGAACTTACAAGGCGGCTGTCTCCCTCAACGCACGAGCGCCCTCCCGGGCCGTCCTGGGGCCGTGGAGGGGCGCTCGATGGTGACCAACGTCGACAACTGCCGACAGCTCAGCAGCAGGTCAGAGCGGTGATCGGTTAGGCAGCCGCAGGTCACGGCCGCCCTTGATCAGTTGGGGTTGTGCAGATCACGTGGCGTCGAGCTGAGCGGCCAGGAACACCGCTGCCACCGAGGGGCGGACTGCGTACGTTGCACCCGCGTTCCCCTCGGGAGCCTCCCACCAGTAGAACGGAAGCCGCCGCTCACTGTTGCTGTGTCCCTTGCTCATCCCGGACAGCGCCCCTGCCACGCGCCGCGCCGGATCACTCTCGTTCGGCCCGCCCAGGGCCTTATCCACCAACTCCGTGCAGTGGATCCTCCGGCCAGGGTTGCGCAGCAGGTGCTGGAACACCCGCCGGGCCTGCGGCGCGAGTTCGGCCAAGAACATCGCGGCGCGCTCCAAGTCCTCCGGACCCCATTCCGGGGCTCCATAGTGCCCCGCTTCACCAGAGTGCTTAGCCCATCGTGGATCAGCCTCAGTCAGATACGCCGTCATGCCCGCCCCCAACAGTTCGCCCCTAGGGTGTGTGTCGTTCGCACCGTACAGATCCGCCAGGACACTGCGTGTCGAATCCGTGTCGAAGTTCCACCGGCAAGCAGCTCAGCTGAGGAAGAGCCACAGGTCAAGAGGAGGACGGGACGCAGCCACAGAGCGCCTTCTAAGTGCTCCGTCGTTCGGAACGTGCCACAGCCGTGCCACATCGTGCGGTCAATCACGGTCAACGACGGGTCGCCGCAGTCGAGATGCCCCGTTCAGCTGGGCTACTGCTACACCCGGAGTGACCTGGGCAACTCCGCCGCCGACCACGGCCGCCCTTACAGGGCGGCGGTTGACGAGTCTCCGGCGGACAGACTCAACGCTCCCAGGGGCGATCACGGCCACGTCCGCGGGCGCACGAATTTTCAAGATCAGGACGAGATGTGGACGGGGACGGAGTGCCCCGCTCATGCATCCCACAATGGGCCTGGTCAAGCGGGATTTGAGAGCCCGATCTTGAGGGGACTGTAAATCTGCCGGTTCTACCTTCCCAGGTTCGAATCCTGGCGCCGCCACACGGGAAACTAAGGGCCCGTGACCTGTCCTCTACACAGGTCACGGGCCCTTTGTCATGCGCTCTCGCGAGAGACGTCCTGTCGCGCGCTGTCTCGCATGCGAACCGCCCTGTCTCGGGGTGCGTGGAAGGGCCGTGGCGCCGATCGACGCGCCGGGGGTGGGTCTTGATGCGGTCTCCGAGATGCTCACCGTTCAACGCGACTGGCTGCGAGCGCTGGATCGCGGGGGACGAGGAATGCGCGTTGTCGCGGTCGGTGCGGCTGCTGCCGGCCGGGCAGACTGATCTCATGTCATCGCGTCGTAGGAACTGCCCCGAGTGCCGTCGGGAGATCGCCGTCGTCGCGGGACGGTTCGCCCGGCATGATCCGCCTGGTGCCCGGGGGAGCGGGGAGCTGGTCTCGTGTCCTGGGTCGCGTCGGCCGGCGCAGCTGGGGGCGGCCCAGCCGACGCTGGACGGGTACTCCGTGCCCGACTTTCCCGGGCAGCTTCCGTTGTTCTGAGCGGGCCGGCGAATGGCCTGGTCCGGTCGGTGTCTAGTTCCCCGCGACCGATTTGACCGCCACCGAAATCGGCGTCGAGCCGCTGATCAACTCCAGGGTCAGTCCGGCCGTCGCGGGAGTCTCCACCAGCTCCGCCAGGACCGCGGCGACGTCGTCCCGCGGGACCGCTCCGCGGCCCGTCGAGGCCTCCAGACGTACGAGGCCGGTGCCGGCGTCGTCGATCAGCGATCCGGGACGCAGGATCGTCCACTCCAGGGACGTACGACCGCGTACGTACTCGTCGGCCTCGCCCTTGGCGCGCAGATACAGGTCGAAGACGTCGTCGCCCGGGTGCGCCGGGTCCGCGCCCATGGACGACACGACGACATGGCGCCGTACGCGCGCTCGTTCCGCGGCGTCGGCGAACAGGACGGCGGCACCCCTGTCCACCGTCGCCTTGCGGGCCGGACCGCTGCCCGGGCCCGCGCCCGCCGCGAAGACGGCCGCGTCCGCGCCCTGCAGATGGGCGGCGACCTGCTCCACCGAAGCCGACTCCAGATCGCAGAGGACCGGCTCGGCACCGGCCGCCCGCAGATCGTCGCCCTGCTCGGCGCGGCGGATGATCCCCGCGACCTCGTCACCGCGCGCGGCGAGCAGTCGCTCCAGCCGCAGCGCGATCTGACCATGACCTCCAGCGATGACAATGCGCATGTTTCTGACCGTACGCCCGGATGGACCCGTTCGCCGCACGACCCTGGGGACAACTCAGGGGTCTCTTGAGTTGTCCCCAGGGGCGCGCGGCGGTGGAGGCCGTCGTGCCCTCGGTCCGCGTGGTGAACAGGGGCCGCTCGGGCGGTGGTTGCGGCTGCGCTCGCACAACGCGCGGGGTGATGGACGGCAGTTGTGGCTAGGAAGGCTCTCCGCGCCCCTGTCGTGGCAGGTCCAGACCCGCCACCGCCGCCGAGTTGTAGTACTCCCGCACCGCGCTGGTCCGTGCCACCACGCGCCCCCGGTGCACCACGATCCGGCTGTACGCGAGCGACAGCGCCCCTGCCAGCCGGTTCCCGCGCACCGCGAGCAACTCGGCAGGGAAACCCGCTTCCACGCGCACCTCGGGCAGTCCGAGGGCGGCCCGCGCGCCGGAGCTCACGGCGTCGTACGCGTCCTCGGGGCACAGACCGTGCCGTGAGGCCAGCAGGTAGGCGGCCTCCAGGGGGTCCCCGCGGCCCACCGGGTTCGATACGTCCCGGAGGGCGCCGCTGCCCGCGGCGATCCGTACCCCGGCTGCCCGCAGCATCCGCACCGGAGCCGTTCCGCGCCGGTCCACGCCCCCGCAGCCGCCCTGCGGCAGGCACACCACGGTCACGCCCGCCGCGGCGAGTTGGTCGGCCGCCCGGGAGGCCACCTCGGACGGCAGTCGGCCGAGGCCGCCGCACGGGCCGAGCGTCACGCCGGACCGCAGGCCGCCCGCCATCGCCGCGAGCCGGGCGAGCCGGGCGGGATCGGCGGCGTCCGTGTGCAGGTCGACCGGGCAGCCGTGTTCCGAGGCGAGTTCCAGGACCGCCTCCACGTACCCCGTCGGGTCCGGGTCGGCGTCCGGGCAGCCGCCCACCACCGAAGCGCCCATCTTCACGGCGTCCTGCAGTATCGCGAGCCCGTCGGCACCGGCGACCCCGGTGAGTACCCGCGGCATCGCCACCGCCGTCAGCTCGGCCAGCCCGCGCAGCGCCCGCCGCGCCTGGAGCACCGCCGCCAGCGCGTCGAGACCCTGTACGTCGCCGACGCGCACGTGCGAGCGCAATGCCGTCGCCCCGTGCCCGAGTTGCAGCAACGAGGCCTCGGTGGCCCGGCGCTGGACCTCCTGGGTGTCGTACGAGACGGGACCGTCGCCGTCGGCGGTCAGGGCCGTGTCGCCGTGGGCGTGGGGCTCGGCGGGGGCCGGCAGGAGCAGGTAGCCGTCGAGGTCCACCTTCGAGGCGCGCGAGCCGGAGGAGGGGGTCGCCAGGCTCCCGGCGGTGCCGACCGCCTCGATGCGGCCGCCGCCCAGCCGCACGTCCACAGTCCGGCCGTCGGTGAGCCGCGCTCCGCGCAGCAGCAGGGTGGCGGTGTCGGTCTGTCCCGACGAGGAGTGGGGTGGCTGCGACTGACTGTCGGGCATCGCGCTCCTGGGGCTCGGGGGCGGCTGCGGGGAGGGGCGACTGGGGGAGGTGGGGCGCTTCGGTTGAGAGGGGCGACTGGAGAGGTGGGCGCTTCGGTGGTGGGGGCGTGGGGTGATGGCGGGTGGCTGGGTGGTGGGGGGTGTGGGGTGTGGGGTGGCTGGGTGGTGGAGGAGGAGTGGGAGGTGGCCGGTGGAGGGGTGGGGCGAGGTCGTGGGTGGTGGGGGCAAGATCACGCAGCGTGAGTCGAGCCTAGGGTGGCGAACCCTCCTCGTCCGGGAGGAGCGCAATAGTCGTACCGGTGTGGTCCGTGCACGGACAGAAAGTGGGAGAGGAGAGCCGGACACGCGAGTCGGGACGGCCGGACGGAGTCGCTGGTCGGACGCGCGGAGAGGCGGGAACCGGGGGCGTCGACCGGGCTGTGTGCCCGTGATCCCTGGGTCGGGAGCGACCGGAGTCACGGCCGTGACACACCGTTCGTGAGGGGCCGGAGTCGCGGCGGCGAACGGCCGGGAACAGGCCGGGGCGGGTGCCGCGAAACGGATTTGGGCGATCGGCGGGCGAGCGTGTAATGTCTTCATCGCTCGCCCCAATAGCTCAGTCGGTAGAGCGTCTCCATGGTAAGGAGAAGGTCTACGGTTCGATTCCGTATTGGGGCTCTGGTGTGAGGGGTTCCCGTCGCAAGGCGGGGACCAATCGCATCACAGCGGTGTAGCTCAGTCGGTAGAGCAAGCGGCTCATAATCGCTGTGTCACCGGTTCAAGTCCGGTCACCGCTACAGACAGTAGCCGATTGTGGGGTCGGTCCTTCGATCGGCTACTCTTCTATGCGTTAATGTCCCATCCGTTCGTCAAGGAGCACTCCTGTGGCTGCCACCGACGTCCGCCCGAAGATCACGCTGGCCTGCGTGGAGTGCAAGGAGCGGAACTACATCACCAAGAAGAACCGGCGTAACGACCCGGACCGACTGGAGATGAAGAAGCACTGCCCGCGTTGCAACGCGCACACCGCGCACCGCGAAACGCGATAAATCAGGCTCGTACACGAGGCCGTCCCCAGCAACGGGGGCGGCCTCGCGTCGTTCACCGGTCGAGTGCCGACGTGCGAGTGGTCGTCGAGCAGTCGCCGACAGTTCTCGTACGGGCATCGGTCCGAGAATCGCTGCACCGGCTGAAAACCAGGAGGTACCGAGCCCATGGCGCTCGACCAGTCCTTCGTGGGGCGGTCCTACCCGCCCACCGACCCCTATGAGGTCGGTCGGGAGAAGATCCGCGAGTTCGCGGAGGCCGTGGGGGACACCAACCCGGCGTACACGGACCCGGAGGCCGCCAAGGCACTCGGGTACTCCGATGTGATCGCCCCGCCGACCTTTGTGTTCGCGATCACCTTCAAGGCCGCGGGGCAGGTCGTCCAGGACCCCCAACTGGGTCTCGACTACAGCCGCGTGGTGCATGGTGACCAGAAGTTCGCCTACACCCGTCCGGTGCGGGCGGGTGACCGGCTCACGGTCACCTCGACCATCGAGGCGATCAAGTCCATGGCGGGCAATGACATCGTGGACATCCGTGGTGAGGTCCATGACGAGGCGGGCGAGCACGTGGTGACGGCCGTCACCAAGCTCGTGGCACGTGCGGCGGAGGAGGGCTGACCATGACGGCGAAGATCGCGTATGACGACGTCGAGGTCGGTGCCGAGCTGCCGGCCCGGACCTTCCCTGTGACGCGCGCCACACTCGTGCAGTACGCGGGCGCCTCCGGGGACTTCAACCCCATCCACTGGAACGAGAAGTTCGCGGTCGAGGTCGGTCTCCCCGACGTCATCGCGCACGGCATGTTCACCATGGCCGAGGCGATCCGTGTCGTCACCGACTGGGCCGGCGACCCGGGTGCGGTCGTGGAGTACGGCGTCCGCTTCACCAAGCCCGTCGTCGTCCCCAACGACGACAAGGGAGCGACCATCGAGGTCAGCGGCAAGGTCGCGGCCAAGCTGGACGACAACACCGTCCGCGTCGACCTCACCGCGATGAGCGCGGGGCAGAAGGTCCTGGGCATGTCGCGAGCGGTCGTTCGACTGGCCTGATGGCCGTCATGAGGGGCGATGGGTAGGGGCGGGTAAGGGGCGTCGGCCATGGTCGGCGCCCCTTACGTGCGTCTGGTCGTGGTCGGCCTCGCCTGGTCGTACTTGGTCGTACCTCGTCGTACCCGGTTCGCCCGTTCGTGGTCCGGTTGTCTATGGGCGTCCGTGGTCTGTCGTCCGCGGTCCGGCTGTCCGGCGGGGGTGGGTCGGGGCCGTGCCGGTACGTCGAGCCCGTCGCCGCTGGATCAGACGGGGGCCGGGCAAGGGAGCCGCTGCTCGATCCGGGCGTGAGCGACGGGCTTGCGACGTACCGGCACGGCCCCTTCCGTGCGTGCGCGGCTGCCGGTCGTGGGGGGCGCGCGTGTCCTTCGAAGTCGCTCCCGTCCACCGCTTGACTTAGTTAGTGATTGGGCACTAACTTAGTCGCATGGTCAGGATGAGCGCAGACGAGAGGCGCGAGAGCGTCATTCGCGCGGCGATCGCGGAGTTCGCCCGGGGTGGTTACTACGGCACGTCCACCGAGGCGATCGCCAAGCGTGTGGGCGTCTCGCAGCCGTATCTCTTCCGGCTCTTCCCCGACAAGCGGGCGATGTTCCTCGCGGCGGCCCAGCGCTGCATGGAGGACACCATCCGCGCCTTCGAGGAAGCCGCCAAGGGGCTGGAGGGCGAAGGTGCCCTGCATGCCATGGCGAACGCGTACACGAAGAGCATCGCGGAGCGCCCGGAGCAACTGCTGATGCAGATGCAGATGTACGTCGCGACCGCTGCCGCCGAGCAGGCCGGTGATCGCGAGCTCGGTGAGGCCGTGCGGGCCGGCTGGATGCGGCTGTGGGAGACCGCCCACCTGTCGCTGGGCGCCGATCCGAATGAGACGACGGGCTTCATGGCGTACGGGATGCTCATCAACTGCCTGGTGGCCATGGGTTTTCCGCCCGAGCACAGGGTCTGGGAAGGGCTCTATCCGTCGGCGCGGCTCACTGGCCAGCTGGAGAAGTAGGCAGGGAAGCGGGTGGGGGAGGCGGGTGGAAGCGCCTTTTTTTGGCCGCGAAAGTTAGTCAGCAATAACTAATCATAGGGAACGATCGCCCTTAGGGGGAGCGATGTCACAGCAGACCGCACGTCGCGGGGGAGCCACCTGGGCCCTCATCATCACCAGCGTCGCCGGATTCATGGCGGCTCTCGACAATCTCGTCGTCACCACCGCACTGCCCTCCATCCGCAGGGATCTCGGCGGAGCGCTGGACGACCTGGAATGGACCGTGAGCGCCTACACGCTCACCTTCGCCGTCCTGCTGATGTTCGGCGCGGCGCTCGGCGACCGGTTCGGCCGTCGTCGGCTCTTCCTCGTCGGTCTCTCCGTCTTCACCGGCGCCTCGGCGGCCGCCGCCATGGCGCCCGGCCTCGACTCGCTGATCGCCGCCCGCGCGGTCCAGGGCGTCGGCGCGGCGATCATGATGCCGCTCACGCTCACCCTGCTGACGGCCGCGGTGCCGGCCGCCAAGCGCGGCATGGCGTACGGGATCTGGGGTGCCGTGAACGGACTCGCTGTCGCCTCCGGGCCCCTCATCGGCGGCAGTCTCACCGAGCACGTCTCCTGGCACTGGATCTTCTGGCTGAACGTTCCGCTGGGCCTCGCCCTGCTGCCCCTCGCCCGACTGCGGCTGGCCGAGTCCCACGGCACCGGCGCCCCGCTCGACATCACCGGCACCCTGCTCGTCAGCGGCGGTCTGTTCGGGATCGTGTACGGCCTGGTCCGCGGGCCCGCCGAGGGCTGGACCAGCCCGATCGTCCTGACCGGTCTGCTCGCCGGCGCCGCGCTGCTCACCGGCTTCGTCGTCCACGGCATCCGCGCCAAGAACCCGATGCTGCCGATGCGGCTCTTCCGCTCCCGTGCCTTCGCCGGGATCAACGCCGCGAGCCTGCTGATGTTCCTCGGGATGTTCGGCTCGATCTTCCTGCTCAGCCAGTACATGCAGGGCGTCCTCGGCTACTCGCCCACCCAGGCCGGCCTGCGGATGCTGCCCTGGACCGGGATGCCGATGCTCGTCGCGCCGATCGCCGGGTACCTCTCCGACCGCGTCGGCGGGCGTCCCGTGGTCGCCACCGGGCTCTTCCTGCAGGCCGCCGGGCTCGCGTACTACGCCTCCGTGGTCGCCGCCCACGCCTCGTACGCCGCCCAGCTGCCCGCCCTGATCGTCAGCGGCATCGGAATGTCCCTGTACTTCGCCCCGGCCTCCAACCTGGTCATGTCCAGCGTCCGTCCGCAGGAGCAGGGCATCGCCTCCGGCGCCAACAACGCGCTGCGTGAGGTGGGCGGCGCGCTCGGCATCGCGGTGATGTCCTCGATCTTCTCCGCGCAGGGCGGCTACGGGACCGCGCAGACCTTCGTGGACGGTCTGCGGCCGGCGCTCGTGGTGGGCTCGGCGGTGGTCGCCCTGGCGGGCGTCGCGGTGCTGCTCATCCCGACGGCGCGGCGTGCGGCTCAGGCTCAGACCCGGGTCGTCGCCCCCGAGTCGCCCCAAGGGCAGGATCTGGCCCAGGGCCCGGTTCTGGAAACCGCCTCACGCTGAGGCAAGGGAAACCGCCTCACGCTGAGACACAGGAGACGCCTCACTCCGAGGCCGGAGAAACCGCCTCGCGGTGAGTGGGAGGGCAACCGCTCGTCGTAGAGGGTCCAGGATCCAAACCCTTGATTGGTTCATCCCGTGCGCACACAGAAGCGGCCCCGCCTCGACCGGCGGGGCCCTTCTCGTACTCTTGAGCCCGTGCAGGAACTCCACGACGCCCCCCTCGCCCCGCTGACCACCTTCCGGCTGGGGGGTCCCGCGACCCGGCTGATCACCGCCACGACCGACGACGAGGTGATCGCCGCCGTCCGAGAGGCCGACGACACCGGTACGCCGCTGCTGATCATCGGCGGCGGATCGAACCTGGTCATCGGCGACAAGGGCTTCGCCGGGACCGCCCTGCGCATCGCGACCACCGGCTTCGCCCTCGACGGTACGAGGCTGGAGCTGGCGGCGGGCGAGGTGTGGACCGACGCGGTCGCCCGCACCGTCGAGGCCGGGCTCGCCGGCGTCGAGTGCCTCGCCGGGATCCCCGGCTCCGCCGGCGCGACCCCGATCCAGAACGTGGGCGCGTACGGCCAGGAAGTGTCGTCCACCATCACCGAAGTGGTCGCGTACGACCGCAGGGCGCGCGAGACGGTCACCCTGGCCAACGCCGACTGCGCCTTCTCGTACCGCCACAGCCGCTTCAAGGCCGACCCCGAGCGGTACGTCGTGCTGCGCGTCAGGTTCGAGCTGGAGGACGCGGACGGGCTGTCGGCGCCGATCAAGTACGCCGAGACGGCACGCTCCCTCGGGGTCGAGCCCGGCGACAGGGTGCCGCTCGCCACCGCCCGCGAGACCGTCCTGAAGCTGCGCTCCGGCAAGGGCATGGTGCTCGACCCCGAGGACCACGACACCTGGTCGGCCGGGTCGTTCTTCACCAACCCGATCCTCACGGACGAGGAGTTCACCGCGTTCCACGCGCGCGTGGCGGAGCGGCTGGGCACCGACGTCGTGCCGCCCGCGTACCCGGCGGGCGACGGCCACACCAAGACCTCCGCGGCCTGGCTGATCGACAAGTCCGGCTTCACCAAGGGCTACGGCTCCGGACCCGCCCGGATCTCCACCAAGCACACGCTGGCCCTCACCAACCGGGGCCGGGCCACCACCGAGGACCTCCTCGCGCTGGCCCGCGAGGTCGTCGCCGGCGTCCGCGACGCCTTCGGGATCACCCTCGTCAACGAGCCGGTGACGGTGGGCGTGGAGCTCTAGGCGGAGCTCCGGCTCTAGTAGGCGACTCCGACGCCCTGCTTCACCGTCCCGGGGTCGTTGATCATCGCCAGCATCGCGTGCGCCACGTCGGCGCGCCCGATGAACCGGCCCTTGAGCGGGAAGCCTCCGACGACCGTCCGGTACGAGCCGGTCACCGGCTTGTTCTGCAGGCGCGGCGGCCGCACGACCGTCCAGTCGCTCGTGCTCCGGGCCAGCTCGCCCTCCATGGCCGCCAGGTCGGCGTAGACGTCCTTCAGGATCAGCGAGACCAGGCCCCGCGCGGCGCGGTCGGCGAACGCCGCGCCCTCGGGGTCGGGACCGACCGGCCCCGCGCTCACCACCAGCAGCCGGCGCACCCCCTCGGCCTCCATGGCGCCCAGCACCGTACGGGTCAGCCGGGTCGCGATCCCGGCGTCCTTGCGGCTGCGGGCGCCGAGCCCGGAGAGGACGGCGTCCCGGCCCGCGACCGCGGGGCGCAGCGCCTGCGGGTCCGTGAGGTCCGCGCGGAACACCTCCAGGCCCGCACCCGTGACGGTCAGCCGCGCCGGGTCCCGTACGACGGCCGTGACCTGGTGGCCGGAGTCCAGCGCCTGCCGGACGATCTCCTGGCCGATGCCGCCGGTGGCCCCGAAGACGGTGAGTTTCATGACGTGATCCCCCTGGACGGATTGAGTGGGTGAGTATTCACTCACCCCTGCTTGCTCCTAGAGTGGGTAAGCACTCACCCACTCGTCAAGGCCGAACAGGGGTGACCATGGAATCCTTGGGGCCCATGCAGCAGAAACCGGCCCGGATCCGCATCCTCGACGCGGCGCACGAGCTCATGCTCACCATCGGCCTCGCCCGCGCCACGACCAAGGAGATCGCCAAGGCCGCGGGCTGCTCGGAGGCGGCGCTCTACAAGTACTTCCCGAGCAAGGAGGAACTGTTCGTCAACGTGCTCAAGGAACGCCTGCCCCAGCTGAAGCCGCTGCTGGCCGGCCTCGCGGCCGAGCCGGGCCGGGGCTCCCTTCTGGAGAACCTCACCGAGATCGCCCGCCAGGCGGCCCTCTTCTATGAGCAGAGTTTTCCGATCGCCGCCTCCTTGTACGCGGAAACGCAGCTCAAGCGCCGGCACGAGGAGTCGATGCGCTCCATGGGGTCGGGCCCCCACATGCCCATCCGGGGTCTCGACGCCTATCTCCGCGCCGAACAGGACGCGGGCCGGGTCCGCGCCGGGGTCGACACCTACGCGGCCGCCTCGCTCCTGCTGGGCGCCTGCGCCCAGCGCGCCTTCGCCTACGACTCCACGGAGGAGGGCAAGCCGCCGCCCGTGGACGAGTTCGCCCTGTCGATCGCCCGCACGCTGCTGGGCGGAATCTCCGTTGCGGACGAACCCTCGTGACGGTCACCCTGGCCCGATGAGACAAGCCCCCACGGCCGCGAGACGCTCCCTGTGCGGCTGAGCGTCACGGAGTTCACGCCGCGCATCGGCCCCCGGGCCTACCGGGTCGTCCAGCCGCGTCCGCCGCTGCGGCACACCACGCTCAGTGACCCCATCGAAGGCTGGGGCTACCTCGTGGGCGACCACGACGGACTCGCCCGCCTCGCCGCGCTCTTCTCGTTCGCCGCGTTCTCCCGGCACACGATCGTGTACGTCCCGCTGCGGCGGAGCATCCCCAGGGCCTACGCGCCCGGGGTGCCGGTCGACCTCGTCCTCGCCCACCGGTCGCCGGGCCTGCGGGCCTCCGCCTGGCCCGAACTGCGCCGTCGGCTGGGTGAGGGCACCCCGCTCACCGTGCGCACGAACGAGGAGCGCACCGCCGCCCACGCGGCCGCCTGGGAGGCGCGCTGGGAGCAGCGCTGGGACCGCCTCGACGTGCGGGACCGGATCCGTCCGGCCGTACACGCGGGGACGCTCTTCCTCCTCGGCGCCCGCGACACCTTCGCCTCGGCGGCCACGCAGCTGGAGGCGGCGGCCGGGTTCGGGCCGCGTGGGAAGCGGGCCGCCGAGGGGCAGGACGTGCTCGTCGCCTCCCTCACCCCGCACCTGCCGCCGTCCCGAGGCTGTCACGTCGAGCTGGACATCGGCTTCCAGGCGTATCCGCCCTACACCCACTTCAGGCGACCGGGGCGGTCAGCCAGTCGTCGATGCCCGACAGGAGCTTCTCCTTGACGTCCTTGGGGGCCGCCGTGGCCCGCACCGACTGGCGTGCGAGCTCGGCCAGTTCCGCGTCCGTGAAGCCGTGGTGGTGGCGTGCCAGCTCGTACTGGGCGGCCAGCCGGGAGCCGAACAGCAGGGGGTCGTCGGCGCCGAGGGCCATCGGGACGCCGGCTTCGAAGAGGGTGCGCAGGGGGACGTCCTCGGCCTTCTCGTAGACCCCCAGGGCGACGTTCGACGCCGGGCACACCTCGCAGGTGATGCCGCGGTCCGCGAGGCGCTTCAGCAGCCGGGGGTCCTCGGCGGCGCGCACACCGTGCCCGATCCGGGTGGCGTGCAGGTCGTCCAGGCAGTCGCGGACCGACGCCGGGCCGGTCAGCTCGCCGCCGTGGGGCGCGGACAGCAGACCGCCGTCCCGCGCGATCGCGAAGGCCCGGTCGAAGTCCCGCGCCATGCCCCGCCGCTCGTCGTTGGAGAGCCCGAAGCCGACGACGCCGCGGTCCGCGTAGCGCACGGCGAGCCGGGCCAGGGTGCGGGCGTCCAGCGGGTGCTTCATGCGGTTCGCGGCCACCAGGACGCGCATCCCGAGCCCGGTCTCCCGCACGGCCGAGTCCACCGCGTCCAGGATGATCTCCAGGGCGGGGATGAGCCCGCCCAGCCGGGGCGCGTACGAGGTCGGGTCGACCTGGATCTCCAGCCAGCCGGAGCCGTCCCTCAGGTCCTCCTCGGCGGCCTCGCGCACCAGCCGCTGGATGTCCTCGGGCTCTCTGAGGCAGGACCGCGCCGCGTCGTACAGCCGCTGGAAGCGGAACCAGCCGCGCTCGTCGGTCGCCCGCAGCCTGGGCGGTTCGCCGCTGGTCAGGGCCTCGGTGAGGGCTTCGGGCAGCCGGACGCCGTACTTGTCGGCCAGCTCCAGCACGGTGGTGGGCCGCATCGAACCGGTGAAGTGCAGGTGCAGATGGGCTTTCGGCAGTTCAGAGAGATCACGTACGCGCTCCATTCCAGGATCCTGCCGTACGTTCCCGCCGTGTCGGTAGCGCTTTCCTCGTTAGTGGTCTTGCTCGCACGAAGAAGCGGGCCGTCTCCCCCCGGGGGAAACGGCCCGCACACACGCGTGGAGCGCGAAAACGTCAGTCCCGTGCCTCGGCCAGGAGCTTCTGGATCCGGCTGACGCCCTCGACGAGATCCTCGTCACCCAGGGCGTACGACAGGCGCAGGTACCCCGGGGTGCCGAAGGCCTCACCCGGGACGACCGCGACCTCGGCCTCCTCCAGGATGAGCGCGGCCAGCTCGACCGTGTCCTTGGGGCGCTTGCCGCGGATCTCCTTGCCGACGAGGGCCTTGACCGAGGGGTACGCGTAGAAGGCGCCCTCGGGCTCGGGGCAGAGCACGCCGTCGATCTCGTTGAGCATCCGCACGATGGTCTTGCGGCGGCGGTCGAAGGCCTCGCGCATCTCGGCGACGGCCGTCAGATCGCCGGAGACGGCGGCGAGGGCGGCGACCTGGGCGACGTTGGACACGTTCGAGGTGGCGTGCGACTGGAGGTTGGTCGCGGCCTTGACGACGTCCTTCGGGCCGATGACCCAGCCCACGCGCCAGCCCGTCATGGCGTACGTCTTCGCGACGCCGTTCACGACGATGCACTTGTCGGCGAGCTCGGGGACGACCACCGGGAGGGAGTGGAATTCCGCGTCCCCGTAGACCAGGTGCTCGTAGATCTCGTCCGTCAGGACCCACAGGCCCTTCTCGGCGGCCCAGCGGCCGATCTCCTCGATCTGCTCGCGGCTGTAGACCGCGCCCGTCGGGTTGGACGGGGAGACGAAGAGCAGCACCTTGGTGTTCTCGGTGCGGGCGGCCTCCAGCTGCTCGACCGAGACGCGGTAGCCGGTGGTCTCGTCGGCGACGACCTCGACCGGGACACCGCCGGCGAGACGGATCGACTCCGGGTACGTCGTCCAGTAGGGCGCCGGGACGATGACCTCGTCGCCCGGGTCGAGGATCGCGGCGAAGGCCTCGTAGATGGCCTGCTTGCCACCGTTGGTGACCAGGACCTGGGCGGCCTCCACCTCGTAGCCGGAGTCGCGCAGGGTCTTCGCGGCGATCGCGGCCTTCAGCTCGGGGAGCCCGCCGGCCGGCGTGTAGCGGTGGTACTTCGGGTTGGAGCAGGCCTTGATGGCGGCCTGGACGATGTAGTCCGGGGTCGGGAAGTCGGGCTCACCGGCGCCGAAGCCGATCACCGGGCGCCCGGCGGCCTTGAGTGCCTTGGCCTTGGCGTCCACGGCGAGGGTGGCGGACTCGGAGATCGCGCCGACTCGGGCGGAGACCCGGCGCTCGGTGGGAGGGGTTGCAGGGCTCATGGCACCCATCGTTTCAGACTGGAAACTTCCCCGGCACGCGGGTTTCACGGACTGAACAACAAGAGAACAACCGTCCGGATCCGGATCCCTCACCGGTCGATCTTCGGCGGACAAAGCCCGTACGGACACTTTCTGTTCGACGACCGGCCCCGGACCACGTACACTCTCACCTCGTTGGCCTTCACCGGCCGCACTCATCCGATGCACACCGAGCATCCGGGTGGATGCGGTACGTTGGGGGAAACAAAGGGTCGTAGCTCAATTGGTAGAGCACTGGTCTCCAAAACCAGCGGTTGGGGGTTCAAGTCCCTCCGGCCCTGCTACACACACCTTCGCCAGGATGTGTGCGCATGTACGTACTGCAATGCACCGCCGTGCGGCTCAACCGGGCGCGGCACGGCCACGACCCGGAATCAGGTGAGGACGAGTGACGGACGCCGTGGGCTCCATCGACATGCCTGATGCCGAGGCGCCCGAGTCTCAGAAGAAGGCCCGCAAGGGCGGTAAGCGTGCCAAGAAGGGCCCGCTGAAGCGCCTTGCCACTTTCTACCGCCAGATCATCGCGGAGCTCCGCAAGGTCGTCTGGCCGACTCGCAATCAGCTGACGACGTACACCACAGTGGTGATTGTCTTCGTCGTCATCATGATTGGCCTGGTGACCGTGATTGACTATGGGCTCAACCACGCCGCCAAGTACGTCTTCGGCTGAGCCGAGAGCGAAGGGCGCCGTCACCGGCGCCCCTTTCGCGCGTTCCACCCCCATGTATCCAGGAAGAAGCAGCCACCGTGTCTGACCCGAACCTGAACGATGCCAGCGAGTCGGTCGAGTCCGTTGACGACGAGCTCGACATCGTCGAGGGCGCGGACGTCGTGGACGAGTTCGAGGCTGCCGATGCCGCCACCGGCGAGCCCGCCGAGGAAGCGGCCCTGCACGTCGAGGACGAGTCCGGTGAGGACGTCGAGGACGAGGACGTTCCCGACGAGGCCCTTGCCGTAGACGCCGAGGAAGGCGACGAGGAAGAGGCCGAAGAAGAGGCCGAACCCGTCGACCCCGTCACCGCTCTGCGCGAGGAGCTGCGCACGCTCCCCGGCGAGTGGTACGTCATCCACACCTACGCCGGTTACGAGAACCGCGTGAAGACCAACCTCGAGCAGCGCGCCGTCTCGCTGAACGTCGAGGACTTCATCTTCCAGGCCGAGGTGCCGCAGGAAGAAGTCGCGCAGATCAAGAACGGCGAGCGCAAGACGATCAAGCAGAACAAGCTCCCGGGCTACGTCCTGGTCCGCATGGACCTGACGAACGAGTCCTGGGGTGTCGTCCGCAACACTCCCGGTGTCACCGGCTTCGTGGGCAACGCCTACGACCCGTACCCGCTGACGCTGGACGAGATCGTCAAGATGCTCGCCCCGGAGGCCGAGGAGAAGGCCGCCCGTGAGGCCGCCGAGGCCGAGGGCAAGCCCGCTCCGCAGCGCAAGCTCGAAGTCCAGGTGCTGGACTTCGAGGTCGGCGACTCGGTCACCGTCACGGACGGCCCGTTCGCCACGCTGCAGGCGACCATCAACGAGATCAACGCCGACTCCAAGAAGGTCAAGGGCCTGGTGGAGATCTTCGGTCGCGAGACCCCGGTCGAGCTTTCGTTCGACCAGATCCAGAAGAACTAGCAGCTTCTGGACGTACGTCTTCCGAACAGGTCAGACGGGCTCACGCAGCCCGTCTGACCTGCTCGGTTTTTGGCCGCGCATGGATACCCGTTATCGTTGTGCGGTATGCCTCCATCCGGATGAACCGGACGGAAGCTGAAAACTCTCACTAGGACCCGGAGAGAGCACATGCCTCCCAAGAAGAAGAAGGTCACGGGGCTTATCAAGCTCCAGATCCAGGCCGGCGCGGCCAACCCGGCTCCGCCGGTCGGTCCGGCGCTGGGCCAGCACGGCGTCAACATCATGGAGTTCTGCAAGGCCTACAACGCCGCGACGGAGTCGCAGCGCGGTTGGGTCATCCCGGTGGAGATCACGGTCTACGAAGACCGCTCCTTCACCTTCATCACCAAGACTCCGCCGGCCGCCAAGATGATCCTCAAGGCCGCGGGTGTCGAGAAGGGCTCCGGCGAGCCGCACAAGACCAAGGTCGCCAAGATCACCCAGGCGCAGGTCCGCGAGATCGCCACCACGAAGATGCCCGACCTCAACGCCAACGACCTGGACGCCGCGTCGAAGATCATCGCCGGCACCGCCCGTTCCATGGGCATCACGGTCGAGGGCTGACACCCACCTTCGTAGGAACCATGCGGCGCGAGCCGCACGTGGCAGGGCCTGCTCGGTCCGTACCACGACTCCTCAGAACACATCAGGAGCAGTAGTGAGCAAGCGCAGCAAGTCTCTCCGCGCTGCGGACGCCAAGATCGACCGGGAGAAGCTCTACGCCCCGCTCGAGGCCGTCCGTCTCGCCAAGGAGACCTCCACGAGCAAGTTCGACGGCACCGTCGAGGTCGCCTTCCGCCTGGGTGTAGACCCGCGCAAGGCCGACCAGATGGTCCGCGGCACCGTGAACCTCCCGCACGGCACCGGTAAGACCGCCCGGGTCCTGGTCTTCGCGACCGGTGACCGTGCCGAGGCCGCACTCGCCGCGGGCGCCGACATCGTCGGCTCCGACGAGCTCATCGACGAGGTGTCGAAGGGCCGTCTGGACTTCGACGCCGTCGTCGCCACCCCGGACCTCATGGGCAAGGTCGGCCGTCTGGGCCGTGTCCTCGGCCCGCGTGGTCTGATGCCGAACCCGAAGACCGGCACCGTGACCCCGGACGTGGCCAAGGCCGTGACCGAGATCAAGGGCGGCAAGATCGAGTTCCGCGTCGACAAGCACTCGAACCTGCACTTCATCATCGGCAAGACCTCCTTCGACGAGGCCAAGCTGGTGGAGAACTACGGCGCCGCGCTGGACGAGATCCTTCGTCTGAAGCCGTCCGCCGCCAAGGGTCGCTACATCAAGAAGGCCGCGATCAGCACCACGATCGGCCCCGGCGTTCCGGTCGACCCGAACCGCACCCGCAACCTCCTCGTCGAGGAGGACCCGGCCGCCGTCTGAGCCTTCCGCTCACCACGGTGACCGCGTCGCATACGCGTTCTTGGCACGGGCCCCGCAACCTTTCGAGGTGCGGGGCCCGTCCCCATTCCTGGATACGTGTGTCAGTGGGCTGCGTTAGCGTGCAGCTCTCAGGATTCGCATAGGGGTGGGACGAATGAAGAGCACGCGCGTGCGCCGAGTGACCTTTTCGATCGCGCTGGTGAGCGCGCTGGCGGGGGTGGCCGCCTGTTCCTCGGGCTCCTCCGGAGGCTCCGGCAAGGACGACAAGGCGGCCCAGGGCACGACTCACGTCAGCCCCATAGCGGCCCTCCAGTCGGCCGAGAAGTCCACCGACGGCGCCGACTCCGCCAGGATCGAGTCCACGACGAGCCTGGGCACGCTGATGTCCATGAAGTCGGGCGGCTCCATGAGCTGGGGCAGCGGCCTCACCGGTGACATGACGATCACGTACACCGGCGGCACGATGGCCGAGGCGATGCGCAAGACGGGCAGCACCTCCATGCAGGCCCGCTATCTGTCGGACGCCTACTACGCCAAGATGGGCGAGGCGTTCGCCGGGCAGATGGGCGGCAAGCACTGGATCAAGTACGCGTACGACGACCTCGCGAAGATCGCGGGCGGCTCCGGCGCGTTCCTGAAGGACCAGATGCAGAACAGCTCGCCGAACCAGTCGGTGAAGCTCCTGCTGGCCTCCGGCGATGTGAAGAAGGTCGGCGACGAGACGGTCCGCGGCGAGAAGACCACGCACTACGCGGGCACGGTGAACGTGACGGACCTCGCGGCCAAGAGCTCCCACCTCACGGCGAGCCAACTCGCCGACCTCAAGAAGCAGTTCACCCAGGCCGGCATCACGACGGAGGACGTCGACATCTGGGTCAACGGCAAGGACCTGCTCGTCAAGGCGGTCTCCAAGGGCGAGTTGTCGAGCGGCACGATGTCCTCCACGACGTACTACAGCGACTACGGAGTGAAGGTCGCCGCCGTGGCGCCCCCGGCGGGAGACACGACCGATTTCAAGGACCTGCTGAAGTCACAGGGCCTGACGCCGGGCAGCGGCGACACTTCGAGCGGTTCGGGCACCACGAGCTGAGGCTCCGGGCGCCCGGAGGCCCAGGTACCAAGAAACTCAAGTACCAAGAAACTCAAAAGAATTCATGAGACCGCTGGAACCTCCCTGGGCTACGCTGCCGAAGTCTGTGTATCGCTCATGTGTTCCCTGGGGGGGATCCTGATGTTTTCTGTGCGTGACTCCGTACGTCACGGAGCGGCGGGGGCCGCGCTCGCGGCCCTGGTCCTCGCGGGGGGCGCCGTCGCCTGTGCGAAGGGCGACGAGTCGCCGAAGATGACGCCCGCGGCGGCCGTGGCCAAGGCGGCGAAGAACAGCGAGGCCATCACCTCGCTCAGCTACCGGATGACCGGCAAGGTCCCGGAGACGGGCCGCGTCGAGGCCCAGGCGTCGATGAGCATGAAGCCGCTGGCCATGAGCATGAAGATGACCGCTCTCGACCAGGGCGCCGACGGCAAGGTGGAGATCCGGGTCGTCGACGGGGCGATGTACCTGGGCGGGGGCGCGGCCGCCGCCAAGGAGATGGACGGCAAGAGCTGGATGAAGTTCGACATCTCCGGGATGGCCAAGGGTGCCAACAACTCCCCGGGCATCGACGCGAGCAAGCTCTCCGACCAGGCCGAGCAGGACCCGTCCCAGGAGTCCACGTACCTGACCGGCTCCAAGGACGTGAAGAAGGTCGGCACCGAGAAGATCGACGGCGTGCAGACCACCCACTACAACGGCACGGTCACCCTCGACGACCTCCGCGCCGAGCTCAAGAAGAAGGACAAGGCGACGCGGGACAAGCGCGAGAAGAGCCTGAAGCAGTACGAGGAGCTGGGCGCCGACAAGCTCACGATGGACATGTGGGTCGGGCCGGACGACCACACCAAGCAGGTCCGGGTGCGCGCGGCCTCCGACAAGGGCCCGCTCGACATGACCATGGTCTTCCTCGACTACAACAAGCCGGTGACGGTGAAGGCCCCGCCCGCCAAGGACACCGTCGACCTCGCGCAGCTGATGAAGGACGCCCAGAAGGGCTGATCCTGTACTGAACCGTCGCTGGGCCGAGGCGCCGTGGGGCGCTGGGCCGAGGCGCCGTCGAGTGCCGGGACGAGGCGCTGTCGAGCGGATTTGCTTGACAGCGACCCCGTCACGTACTGTTCCCCAGAAGCCAAAGACCGCTGGTCGTTGCCTTGTGCTCGCAAGAGGACGGGGCGGCCGAAGGATCCGCTGAAACTGCGGACGACCCGCGTAGGTGACCGTGGATGTGCTCCCGGAGTTCGCTTGCCCAGCTTGCGGACGTACCGGTCGAGCTACGCCCCGTGCGCCTGCGCCGGGGCGTTTCGTTTTGCCCAGCCCCTTCTGAGCGGTCCTCATCACCCGGAAGGAGGCCGACGCTCTATGGCAAGGCCCGACAAGGCTGCCGCGGTAGCCGAGCTCGCGGACCAGTTCCGCAGCTCGAACGCCGCCGTGCTGACCGAGTACCGGGGTCTCACCGTGGCGCAGCTCAAGACGCTGCGTCGTTCGCTCGGTGAAGACGCCCAGTACGCCGTGGTGAAGAACACGCTGACCAAGATTGCGGCCAACGAGGCCGGGATCTCCACGCTCGACGACCTGTTCAACGGTCCGACGGCGGTCGCGTTCATCACCGGTGACCCGGTGGTGTCCGCGAAGGGTCTTCGTGACTTCGCCAAGGACAACCCCAACCTCGTCATCAAGGGCGGTGTCCTTGACGGCAAGGCGCTGTCCGCCGACGAGATCAAGAAGCTTGCGGACCTCGAGTCCCGCGAGGTTCTGCTCGCCAAGCTGGCGGGTGCCTTCAAGGGCAAGCAGACTCAGGCTGCCCAGCTCTTCCAGGCGCTCCCCTCGAAGCTCGTCCGCACCGTGGACGCTCTTCGTGCCAAGCAGGCCGAGCAGGGCGGTGCCGAGTAATTCGGCTCGCGCATTGACCGCCGCCTGAGCAGTTCCGCCCAGGCAGTGGTCGCAGCGGGCCGAAAGTACGCCCGCCTCACATGTACATCCCGGCACCAGCCGAATAAGTGGAAGGATCGCCCATCATGGCGAAGCTCAGCCAGGAAGACCTGCTCGCGCAGTTCGAGGACATGACCCTCATCGAGCTCTCCGAGTTCGTGAAGGCGTTCGAGGAGAAGTTCGACGTCACCGCCGCCGCCGCGGTCGCCGTCGCCGGTCCGGCCGGCCCCGCCGCCGCCGTCGAGGCCGCTGAGGAGCAGGACGAGTTCGACGTCATCCTCACGGGTGCCGGCGACAAGAAGATCCAGGTCATCAAGGTCGTGCGTGAGCTGACCTCCCTGGGTCTGAAGGAGGCCAAGGACCTCGTGGACGGCGCCCCGAAGCCCGTTCTCGAGAAGGTCGCCAAGGAGGCCGCCGAGAAGGCTGCCGAGTCCCTCAAGGGCGCCGGCGCCTCCGTCGAGGTCAAGTAGTCCCACGGGCCCGCTGAGGGCCCCTCGCGAGCCGATACAGGACTTCTCGTAGACCTGTAACGCTGACGCACTGAGGAGCGATCACCCATCTGGGTGGTCGCTCTTCGGCGTTCCCGGGGGTCCGGTGGCGGCTGCCTTGCACTGTCGGTGGCGACGAGTATGGTGATCTTCGTTGTGCCTCCGGCCGAGCCCGTGACGGGCTGCAAGACGGGCTGCAAGACAGGTTGCACGTGACGATCGCGGCACTTGCTGAGGGCATGGGGGGCCTTGACGAACCGCACGCAGCGCGCAATTCTCAGGACGCGTCGTCACAACGATCCGGATCCGAGGCATGGATCGGTGACGAAGAGGGCAGTATCGATGTGCATTGAGGGCGTGGCTTGCCGCAGGTGTTGAGAACAACGATGGTCTCAAAAAACCGGGACTGGACATCAGTGGGCCTAGTGGCTACACTGACCCTTTGCGCTGCCTGTTAGCTGCCTCCTGCCCGTCACCAGGGGCATGCCCTCGCGTGAGCACCGATGACTAGATCATCCCTGACCTGGCCTTTTGGCTGAATCGGGAACGGACTGTCTCTGTGCCCACAGTGGGGGGCCGGTACGCGCGTAGTGAGTCCGAGCCCTCGGAAGGACCCCCTCTTGGCCGCCTCGCGCACTGCCTCGACCGCGAATACGAACAACGGCGCCAGCACCGCCCCGCTGCGCATCTCCTTTGCAAAGATCAAGGAGCCCCTCGAGGTTCCGAACCTTCTTGCGCTGCAAACCGAGAGCTTCGACTGGCTGCTCGGCAACGACGCGTGGAAGGCTCGTGTCGAGGCGGCTCTGGACAACGGACAGGACGTCCCCACGAAGTCCGGTCTGGAGGAGATCTTCGAGGAGATCTCCCCGATCGAGGACTTCTCCGGGTCGATGTCCCTGACGTTCCGGGACCACCGCTTCGAGCCTCCGAAGAATTCCATCGACGAGTGCAAGGACCGCGACTTCACGTACGCGGCCCCGCTCTTCGTCACCGCCGAGTTCACCAACAACGAGACCGGCGAGATCAAGTCCCAGACGGTCTTCATGGGCGACTTCCCGCTCATGACCAACAAGGGCACCTTCGTCATCAACGGCACCGAGCGTGTCGTGGTGTCGCAGCTCGTCCGCTCGCCGGGCGTCTACTTCGACTCCTCCATCGACAAGACGTCCGACAAGGACATCTTCTCCGCGAAGGTCATCCCGTCCCGGGGTGCCTGGCTGGAGATGGAGATCGACAAGCGCGACATGGTCGGTGTCCGCATCGACCGCAAGCGCAAGCAGTCCGTCACCGTTCTCCTGAAGGCTCTCGGTTGGACGACCGAGCAGATCCTCGAGGAGTTCGGCGAGTACGAGTCCATGCGCGCCACCCTGGAGAAGGACCACACCCAGGGCCAGGACGACGCGCTGCTCGACATCTACCGCAAGCTGCGTCCGGGCGAGCCCCCGACCCGCGAGGCCGCGCAGACGCTTCTTGAGAACCTCTACTTCAACCCGAAGCGCTACGACCTCGCGAAGGTCGGCCGTTACAAGGTCAACAAGAAGCTGGGCGGCGAGGCCCCGCTGGACGCCGGCATCCTGACCGTCGAGGACATCATCTCGACGATCAAGTACCTGGTGAAGCTGCACGCCGGTGAGACCGAGACCGTCGGTGACAACGGCACGCAGATCGTCGTCGAGACGGACGACATCGACCACTTCGGCAACCGTCGTCTGCGCAACGTCGGCGAGCTCATCCAGAACCAGGTCCGCACGGGTCTGGCTCGTATGGAGCGCGTCGTCCGCGAGCGCATGACGACCCAGGACGTCGAGGCGATCACGCCGCAGACCCTGATCAACATCCGGCCGGTCGTCGCCTCCATCAAGGAGTTCTTCGGCACCAGCCAGCTGTCGCAGTTCATGGACCAGAACAACCCGCTGTCGGGTCTCACCCACAAGCGCCGTCTGTCGGCTCTTGGCCCGGGTGGTCTCTCCCGTGAGCGGGCCGGCTTCGAGGTCCGTGACGTGCACCCCTCGCACTACGGCCGCATGTGCCCGATCGAGACCCCTGAAGGCCCGAACATCGGTCTGATCGGCTCGCTCGCCTCCTACGGCCGGGTCAACGCGTTCGGTTTCGTCGAGACGCCGTACCGCAAGGTCACCGGCGGTGTCGTCACCGACGAGGTCGACTACCTCACGGCCGACGAAGAGGACCGATTCGTCATCGCGCAGGCCAACGCGCCGCTGACGGACGAGCTCCGCTTCGAGGAGTCCCGCGTCCTGGTCCGCCGTCGTGGCGGAGAGGTCGACTACGTCCCCGGTGAGGACGTCGACTACATGGACGTCTCGCCGCGCCAGATGGTGTCGGTCGCGACCGCCATGATCCCGTTCCTCGAGCACGACGACGCCAACCGTGCCCTCATGGGCGCGAACATGATGCGTCAGGCCGTTCCGCTCATCAAGTCCGAGGCGCCGCTGGTCGGCACCGGCATGGAGTACCGCTGCGCGGTCGACGCCGGTGACGTACTGAAGTCGGAGAAGGACGGTGTGGTCCAGGAGGTCTCCGCGGACTACGTCACCACCGCCAACGACGACGGCACGTACACCACGTACCGCCTGCACAAGTTCTCCCGCTCGAACCAGGGCACCTCCGTCAACCAGAAGGTTGTCGTGGACGAGGGCGCCCGGGTCGTCGCCGGTCAGGTTCTGGCCGACGGTCCGGCGACCGAGAACGGCGAGATGGCGCTCGGCAAGAACCTGCTCGTGGCGTTCATGCCGTGGGAGGGTCACAACTACGAGGACGCGATCATCCTGTCGCAGCGCCTCGTGCAGGACGACGTCCTCTCCTCGATCCACATCGAGGAGCACGAGGTCGACGCCCGTGACACCAAGCTCGGCCCCGAGGAGATCACCCGGGACATCCCGAACGTCTCCGAGGAGGTCCTCGCCGACCTCGACGAGCGCGGCATCATCCGCATCGGTGCCGAGGTCGTCGCCGGCGACATCCTGGTCGGCAAGGTCACGCCCAAGGGTGAGACCGAGCTGACCCCGGAGGAGCGCCTGCTCCGCGCGATCTTCGGTGAGAAGGCGCGCGAGGTGCGCGACACCTCGCTGAAGGTGCCGCACGGCGAGATCGGCAAGGTCATCGGCGTCCGCGTCTTCGACCGTGAAGAGGGCGACGAGCTGCCGCCGGGCGTGAACCAGCTGGTTCGTGTCTACGTGGCGCAGAAGCGCAAGATCACGGACGGTGACAAGCTCGCCGGCCGCCACGGCAACAAGGGTGTCATCTCGAAGATCCTGCCGATCGAGGACATGCCGTTCCTGGAGGACGGCACCCCGGTCGACATCATCCTCAACCCGCTCGGTGTCCCGTCCCGAATGAACCCGGGACAGGTTCTGGAGATCCACCTCGGCTGGCTCGCCAGCCGCGGCTGGGACGTCTCCGGTCTCGCCGACGACTGGGCGCAGCGCCTGCAGGCCATCGAGGCCGACGTGGTCGCCCCGGGCACCAACGTCGCCACACCCGTCTTCGACGGTGCGCGTGAGGACGAGCTGGCCGGTCTGCTGAACCACACGATCCCGAACCGCGACGGCGAGCGCATGGTGCTTCCGTCCGGCAAGGCGCCGCTGTTCGACGGCCGCTCCGGCGAGCCGTTCCCGGAGCCGATCTCGGTCGGCTACATGTACATCCTCAAGCTCCACCACCTGGTCGACGACAAGCTCCACGCCCGCTCGACCGGTCCGTACTCGATGATCACCCAGCAGCCGCTGGGTGGTAAGGCCCAGTTCGGTGGCCAGCGCTTCGGTGAGATGGAGGTGTGGGCGCTGGAGGCATACGGCGCCGCTTACGCCCTCCAGGAGCTGCTGACCATCAAGTCCGACGACGTGACCGGCCGCGTGAAGGTCTACGAGGCCATCGTCAAGGGCGAGAACATCCCCGAGCCCGGCATCCCCGAGTCCTTCAAGGTGCTCATCAAGGAGATGCAGTCTCTCTGCCTCAACGTGGAGGTGCTGTCCAGCGACGGTATGTCCATCGAAATGCGTGACACCGACGAGGACGTCTTCCGCGCGGCGGAGGAGCTCGGCATCGACCTGTCCCGGCGCGAGCCGAGCAGCGTCGAAGAGGTCTGACGGGAGTTCGGCGGGCCTTTGAACGCCCTTGGAAAAGGTGCAGAAGGCCCGCCGGCCCCAGGACCCCCGTTTCAGACCCCAAGACTTACAACCCTGAGAGGGATTGACGCATAGTGCTCGACGTCAACTTCTTCGATGAGCTCCGGATCGGTCTGGCCACCGCTGACGACATCCGTCAGTGGAGCCACGGCGAGGTCAAGAAGCCCGAGACCATCAACTACCGCACCCTCAAGCCCGAAAAGGACGGACTCTTCTGCGAGAAGATCTTCGGTCCGACCCGGGACTGGGAGTGCTACTGCGGTAAGTACAAGCGTGTCCGCTTCAAGGGCATCATCTGTGAGCGCTGCGGCGTCGAGGTCACTCGCGCCAAGGTGCGTCGTGAGCGGATGGGCCACATCGAGCTGGCCGCTCCCGTCACCCACATCTGGTACTTCAAGGGCGTTCCGTCGCGTCTGGGCTACCTGCTCGACCTCGCCCCGAAGGACCTCGAGAAGGTCATCTACTTCGCGGCGTACATGATCACGTTCGTCGACGAGGAGCGCCGCACCCGCGACCTGCCCTCGCTGGAGGCGCACGTCTCCGTCGAGCGTCAGCAGATCGAGAACCGTCGCGACGCCGACCTCGAGGCCCGCGCCAAGAAGCTCGAGACCGACCTGGCCGAGCTCGAGGCCGAGGGTGCCAAGGCCGACGTGCGCCGCAAGGTGCGCGAAGGTGCCGAGCGTGAGATGAAGCAGCTGCGTGACCGTTCGCAGCGCGAGATCGACCGTCTCGACGAGGTGTGGACCCGCTTCAAGAACCTGAAGGTCCAGGACCTTGAGGGTGACGAGCTCCTCTACCGCGAGCTGCGTGACCGCTTCGGCACGTACTTCGACGGTTCGATGGGTGCCGCGGCGCTGCAGAAGCGCCTGGAGTCCTTCGACCTCGACGAGGAGGCCGAGCGCCTCCGCGAGATCATCCGCACCGGCAAGGGCCAGAAGAAGACCCGTGCGCTCAAGCGCCTCAAGGTCGTCTCCGCGTTCCTGCAGACCAGCAACAGCCCCAAGGGCATGGTGCTCGACTGCGTGCCGGTCATCCCGCCGGACCTGCGTCCGATGGTGCAGCTGGACGGTGGCCGCTTCGCGACCTCCGACCTGAACGACCTGTACCGCCGCGTGATCAACCGCAACAACCGTCTGAAGCGACTCCTTGACCTCGGTGCCCCCGAGATCATCGTGAACAACGAGAAGCGCATGCTTCAGGAGGCCGTCGACGCGCTCTTCGACAACGGCCGTCGTGGTCGCCCCGTCACGGGCCCCGGCAACCGTCCGCTGAAGTCCCTCAGCGACATGCTGAAGGGTAAGCAGGGTCGATTCCGTCAGAACCTGCTCGGCAAGCGTGTGGACTACTCCGCGCGTTCCGTGATCGTCGTCGGTCCGCAGCTGAAGCTGCACCAGTGTGGTCTGCCCAAGGCCATGGCGCTGGAGCTCTTCAAGCCGTTCGTGATGAAGCGCCTGGTCGACCTGAACCACGCGCAGAACATCAAGAGCGCCAAGCGGATGGTCGAGCGCGGCCGCACGGTCGTGTACGACGTCCTGGAAGAGGTCATCGCGGAGCACCCGGTTCTGCTGAACCGTGCGCCCACGCTGCACCGCCTCGGCATCCAGGCCTTCGAGCCGCAGCTGGTCGAGGGCAAGGCCATCCAGATCCACCCGCTCGTCTGCACCGCGTTCAACGCGGACTTCGACGGTGACCAGATGGCCGTCCACCTGCCGCTCTCCGCGGAGGCGCAGGCCGAGGCCCGCATCCTGATGCTGTCCTCGAACAACATCCTCAAGCCCGCCGACGGCCGTCCGGTGACGATGCCGACCCAGGACATGGTCCTCGGTCTGTTCTTCCTCACCACCGACGGCGAACTCCGCGACGTCAAGGGCGAGGGCCGCGCGTTCGGCTCCACGGCCGAGGCGACGATGGCGTTCGACGCCGGGGAGCTCGCGCTCCAGTCGGCCGTCGACATCCGCTTCCCGGTGGGCACCATCCCGCCGCGCGGCTGGACCCCGCCGGCGCAGGAGGAGGGCGAGCCCGAGTGGCAGCAGGGTGACACCTTCCGCCTCCGTACGACCCTGGGCCGTGCGCTCTTCAACGAGCTGCTGCCCGAGGACTACCCGTTCGTCGACTACTCGGTGGGCAAGAAGCAGCTCTCCGAGATCGTCAACGACCTGGCCGAGCGCTACCCCAAGGTCATCGTGGCGGCGACGCTCGACAACCTGAAGGCGGCGGGCTTCTACTGGGCGACCCGTTCCGGCGTCACCGTGGCCATCTCCGACGTCGTCGTTCCCGAGGCGAAGAAGGAGATCGTCAAGGGCTACGAGGCGCAGGACGAGAAGGTCCAGAAGCAGTACGAGCGCGGTCTGATCACCAAGGAAGAGCGCACTCAGGAGCTCATCGCGATCTGGACCAAGGCGACCAACGAGGTCGCCGAGGCGATGAACGCGAACTTCCCGAAGACGAACCCCATCTTCATGATGGTCGACTCGGGTGCCCGAGGAAACATGATGCAGATGCGTCAGATCGCCGGTATGCGCGGTCTGGTGTCGAACGCCAAGAACGAGACGATCCCGCGTCCGATCAAGGCCTCCTTCCGTGAGGGCCTGTCGGTGCTGGAGTACTTCATCTCGACGCACGGTGCTCGTAAGGGTCTGGCGGACACGGCTCTGCGTACCGCCGACTCGGGTTACCTCACCCGTCGTCTGGTCGACGTCTCCCAGGACGTCATCATCCGCGAGGAGGACTGCGGCACCGACCGTGGCCTCAAGCTGCACATCGCGGAGCGCGGCGCGGACGGTGTCCTGCGCAAGGCGGAGAACGTCGAGACCAGCGTGTACGCACGTGCGCTGGCCGAGGACATCACCGTCGACGGCAGGGTGCTGGCCCCGGCCAACACCGACCTCGGCGACGTCCTCATCGACGAGCTGGTCAAGCACGGCATCGAGGAGGTCAAGACCCGCTCGGTCCTGACCTGCGAGTCCGCCGTCGGCACCTGCGCCATGTGCTACGGCCGTTCGCTGGCCACCGGCAAGCTGGTCGACATCGGTGAGGCGGTCGGCATCATCGCCGCCCAGTCCATCGGTGAGCCCGGTACCCAGCTGACGATGCGTACCTTCCACACCGGTGGTGTGGCCGGTGACGACATCACCCAGGGTCTGCCCCGTGTCGTCGAGCTCTTCGAGGCTCGTACGCCCAAGGGTGTCGCCCCGATCTCCGAGGCCTCCGGCCGCGTGCGGATCGAGGAGACCGAGAAGACCAAGAAGCTCGTGGTCACCCCGGACGACGGCAGCGACGAGACGGCGTTCCCGATCTCGAAGCGCGCCCGGCTCCTGGTGTCCGAGGGCGAGCACGTCGAGGTGGGCCAGAAGCTCACCGTGGGTGCCACCAACCCGCACGACGTGCTGCGCATCCTGGGTCAGCGTGCCGTCCAGGTCCACCTGGTCGGCGAGGTCCAGAAGGTCTACAACTCGCAGGGTGTGTCGATCCACGACAAGCACATCGAGATCATCATCCGGCAGATGCTGCGCCGTGTGACGATCATCGAGTCGGGCGACGCGGAGCTGCTGCCCGGCGAGCTGGTCGAGCGCTCGAAGTTCGAGACCGAGAACCGTCGTGTGGTCCAGGAAGGCGGCCACCCGGCCTCCGGCCGTCCGCAGCTGATGGGTATCACCAAGGCCTCGCTGGCGACCGAGTCGTGGCTGTCGGCGGCGTCCTTCCAGGAGACGACCAGGGTTCTGACGGACGCGGCGATCAACGCCAAGTCCGACTCCCTGATCGGCCTCAAGGAGAACGTCATCATCGGTAAGCTCATCCCGGCCGGTACGGGTCTGTCCCGTTACCGCAACATCCGGGTCGAGCCGACCGAGGAGGCCAAGGCCGCGATGTACTCGGCCGTCGGCTACGACGACATCGACTACTCGCCGTTCGGCACCGGCTCCGGCCAGGCCGTCCCGCTGGAGGACTACGACTACGGTCCGTACAACCAGTAAGGCGTACGTCTGAAGTACTGAAGGGCGGCCACTCCGTTTCGTACGGGGTGGCCGCCCTTCGGCGTTGTCCGGTGCCGGTCGTCGTGGTCAGCGGCCGAGCTGGAGGTAGGGCTCCAGGGCCTGGAGCCGGGTGTAGTTGTCCGGGTGGGTGGTCAGCAGCTTGGCCAGGCCGCCCGGTTCCTTGAGCTGCCTGCCCTGCGCCGCGGCCTGCGCCTTCACGGCGTCCTCCTGGGCCTGGAAGTGGTGCAGGACCTGCGCCAGGTGGGGCGCGAAGCCGAGGTCCGCCGCCTGCCGGTCGGCACGCAGCTCGCCCTGGCGACCCACGTAGGCGAGCAGATAGGGGGCGGCGACGAGCGGCACGGTGATGTACCAGGCGGCGACGAACCCGCCGATCACGAACATCCCGATGAAGAGGTAGACCATCCCCGTCGCGGCGAGCGAGAAGACGCTCGCGACCCGGATCGCGATCCTGGCGATGCCCCGCATGAAGGCCCAGGCGATCCGGCCGGGCAGCGAGTACCAGTAGCCGAGCAGGCCCGTCCAGGCGTGACCGCCGGTGTGGTGGCCGAGTTCATGGGCGAGTACGGCGGCGAGGTTGCTGCTGGGGATCTCGTTCAGTGCGTACGTCGTGACGCCGACGACATGGCCGGCGGCCGCCACGGCGTTCAGGTCCGTGCTGTTCTCCACCATCAGCTCGTACGTGTGTGCCTCGATGCCCGCCCGGGCGGTGACCTCGCGCCAGACGGGTTCCAGACGGGCCCGTTCCTCGGCGAGCGGCGCCCTGAGCTTCATCACGTGCCGGGCGAAGGCCAGCTCGGTGGGCCGGTGGAAGACGAGCGCCCCGGAGGCCAGCCAGGCGAGGATGACCAGCCAGCCCATGGCCGTGCCGAGGATTCCCACGGCGAACGAGGCGACCACGGCGAGGCTCACCAGGAAGCCCGGGACCTGGACCGCCAGTTGCCCGATCGCGGTGGCGTCGGCACCGCGCTGGTGCGCGGCCACGTGGATGCGGGAGCCCGCGTGACGGTAGTCGAGGTCGTCGGGTGCGGGGGCCTCCGACGGTGCCGCGGGTGTGGGGGCGGCCGGGGGCGTCTGCGGTGGGACGTACGGCGGAGCGGTGGCGGTGGGCTGCGGACCGCTCGGGTACGTGGGCGTGACCCCCGGGTGGGCGGGCGGCGCCGCGGGGTACGAGGGTGCGGCCCCGGGGTACTGGGGTGCGCCGCCCGGATAGGACGGGGGCGCGGGGGTCTCCGGGTACGGGGGCGGGGGAGCGGCGGATCCGGGATACGGGGGCGAGGGAACGGCGGATCCGGGGTACGGGGGCGCGGAAGCGGCGGATCCGGGATACGGGGGCGAGGGAACGGCGGATCCGGGGTACGGGGGCGCGGAAGCGGCGGATCCGGGATACGGGGGCGAGGGAACGGCGGACCCGGGATAGGGGGGCGCGGGAACGGCGGACCCGGGGTACGGGGGCGCGGGCGTGCCCGGGTACGGGGGGTCCGGGTAGACGGGGCCGGGCTCCTGGGCGGCCGGGTCTGGTGGGTAGGACAAGGTGGGGCTCCTTCAGGATGGGGACGTCAGCCGATGAGCAGCCCGGCGGGAAGCAGCAACGTGCCCGCGCAGAAGGCGATCAGGCCGGTGCGGATCCACTGGTGCTTGCGGGCGGCGATGCGGCTGGTCTCGGTGAGCGCCGCGGTGAGACCGGCGGCGGGGTCGCGGTCGGTGTCGGCGAGAGCGGTCGCCAACTGACCTTCACGTACGGCTTGTTGGATGTCGCCGAAGAAACAGAGAGGCCGGCCCCGGGCCCATGAACTGGCGCGGTACCGGGGGAGCACCGCGAGCAGCAGCGCGAACAGGGCGAAGGCGAGGGCCAGGGCGCCGGTCCACCAGACGGCCGTACCGGGTGCGGAGAGCGAGCTCGGGGACCAGTTCCGCCCGGCCAGCAGCCCGCTGAACACCCCCGCCGTCATCCCGAGCGCCGCCACGAGCACGGACGCCTTGCTGTCGGCCCGGGCGATCTCGCCCCGCAGCTCCTCCAGCAGCCGTTCGGCGGTTCGGGTGCCGGGAGCGGTGGTGGTCACTCCGGGCCCGTCTCGGAGGACTCCGGTGCCGGAGGCGAGGGCGGATAGGCGGACGGCGCGGGCGGAATGACGGGCGTGGGAGCGACGGCCGGGGGCGGCGGGGCCTGGTCGTACGGGTTCCCGGCGGCGGGCGCGGCCGGGGGCTCGGCCTGGTACGGCCCGGGCGGCACGGTACCGGGCGCGGGCGGGACGTACGGCTGGTGGGACACGGGCGGCCCCGGCGGGGCGTAGGGGGCGCCCGGTACGCCTCCGGGGGTCGGAGCGCCGCCATAGGGCTGTGCGGCGGCCCCGTACGGCGGTGAGGGGTTGTACGGCTGCGGCTGCGAGGGGTCGTACGGCTGCTGCGGTACGCCCCCGGGCGGCGGCGCCGGTCGGCCGGGAACCGGGGGCTGTGGCGGGGCCTCCTGGCGGCTGTTGAGTTCCTTGACGACGCGCAGGGTGGAGCGGGCCGACTCGGCCTTCTGGTAGTCCTCCAGGGTGTCTCCGGCGATCAGCTCCAGCTGGCTCTCGATGGCGGAGAGCTGGTCCTTCTGGAGGGCGTTGATGACCATCCGGGTGTCCTCGGGGTGCGCGGCGAGGTGGAAGGCCCACTGGGCGACGCCCCCGTGCTGCAGGTGGTGCTGGTAGAAGGCGATCTTCTGGGCCATCAACTCCTGGGACTGGTACTGGCGCAGCACCTCCAGCTCGTGCAACTGCTGGGCCTGGCGCAGCCGGTACTCGTGCTCGGGGTCGAGCATGTCGGCCTCGTAGCGCAGCGCCCGTTTGCGCCGTCTGTGCGCGATCGCGTCGTCGTCCAGGCGCAGCCGCACCGCGCACGTGACCGCGAGCCCGATGCCGTCGGCGAAGACGCCGCTCTCGACCGCGTACTGGACCTCGGCCTCGGCGTCCCGGCTGTCCTCGATGGAGAACCGGCGGCTCACCGGTCGCGCCAGCTGGTGGAGTTCACGGGCGAGCCGCGTGGGCACATCACGTTCGCCGCCGGCCACGTACGCGATCGGGTCCGAGACGCGCCAGGTCAGATCGGCGGTGGCGCCGAACGAGAACGCGTCGTCGTCGCTGGGCAGTTCGAGTTCCAGCTGGACCGGGTGGCTGCCCATGTCGACCTCGTAGACCGAGGTGTAGCGGCGGGTCGCGGCGTCCGTGCGGCTGGGCCGGTGCGGGGGCATGTACGCGTCGTAGCCGCCGCCCGCGGTGGCGAACACCAGTGCGTGGTCGATCGCGGAGACCGGCCGCCGGGCCGTGTAGTCGAAACGGGAGATCGGCCGCACGGTGAGAACCGGGTCGATCAGCGTGGTGTGCCGGTCGGCCTGTTGCTGCCACTCCGGCGGGCGGCGGAATTCCGCCATGGGTCAACTCCTCGTAACTCTGTGTCAGGCTGTCGGGACGGGGGGACGCAGTGCGGCGAGCAGGCGGTCGGCGAGGGGCGGGCGCGGGCCGCCGTCCCGGCCGCGCAGGGTGCGCAGTTCGTGGCTGAGGCGTTTGTGGTCGTCCGCCGTGACGACCAGTGCGGGCAGCAGCAGTTCCAGGGCCTGGGCCGCGTCCGGGCGGTGCTCGGCCACGTACACCCAGGTGTGCAGGGCGTTCAGGGCGCCCCGGGTGTGGGCGCGGTCGCCGAGGGCGGTGCGCCAGAGGGTGGCGAGGTCGCGGGCCGAGTCCGCCTGGTACATGCCGTCGCCGGCGTACCACTCGACGAGCGCGCCCTCCTCGGCGTTGTCGCAGGCCAGTACGAAGGCGCCCAGTGCCAGCGCGCGGACCGCGGGGGTGTCGTGGTGGAGCAGCCGCACCAGCTCGGAGAGCATCTCGCCGCGCCTGAGGCCCACCGAGAGCAGCAGGGCCGTGGACTCGATCAGGTTGGCCGCCTCGGCCGGACTGCTGCTGTCGGCCCGGGCCAGGGTCGCGAGGGCGCTCAGGGCCGGGGCCACCAGGTCCGGGCGCAACGGCGCGAGCAGCCCGAACGCGCGGATCGCGGTCCAGCGGCGGGCCGGGTGGGCGTCCGTGCACCACTGGGTGAGCAGGCGCAGGACGACGGGCGCGTCGAGGAGCTGGGCGAGTGTGAGGGTGTTCGCGGCGGTGACACGGGGGCCGAACGTCTTCGACACCGCCCAGCCGTCGATCAGCAGCGCGACCGCGGAGGGCAGGTCGGCGAGCGCGAGCATGGCGGTGGCCGCGGCGGCCCGGGTCCGTACGACGGGACGTCCGTCGCGGGCCAGCTCCCTCAGCCAGGCGATCAGTGCGGGCCGGGCCGAGGGATGTCCCGTCCACACCTCGGTGAGCAGGGCGCGCGGGGTGTTCTCCTTCCGGAAGAACGCGGTGAACTGCGGCACCGGGCCCCATTCGGTCGCCTCGTTGCGCACTTCCCCCTCGGCGCGAGCCCGCGCGAGCCGGGTCTCGGCGGCGAGCCCGAACACCGGGATCTCCGGCGGCTCCTCGGGGTGCTGCAAGCGCTGGAAGTGCACGAACAGCTTGTCCGCGAGCTCGGCGGCGAGGACGTACGGCGCCCGGTCGAAGACGGCGAGCGAGATGAGGAAGGCCTTGTCGCGCAGCGTGGACTCGGGGTCGCTCAGCCACTCCCGGCACTGCTGCTCCACGGCCGCCTGCCCGAACTCCGCGAGCCGGGCCGCGGCCGCCTCGCCGCCGTCGTAACCCGCCACCTCCTTCGCGAACTCGGCCGCCTCGGCGGGCTGATGGTGCCCCCGGGCGAGGAAGTCCCGCACCGGGGCGAGGGCGAGAAGGCCGTCGGTGTCCTGCGCGCGGTGCCTGCTCACATACGCGCGGACGACGGCCGACGCCTCCGGCGGCTGCCAGACGGAGGCGGTGGCGCCCAGCAGGAAGGGCGAGTTCTCGACCGTCACCACCAGATACCCGTCGACCTTCTTGAGCTGGTCGCGGGCCGCGTGGAGATGGGTGTCGCGCAACGGCCGGTTGCGGCTCAGCGGCAGATCGCGCAGGACGTGGCCGCCGGGCGCGGTGAGCGGGGCGCTCAGGGTCGCCGGGCTCGTCTCCGGCGAGAGGGCGTGCACGGCGGGCACGCCCAGCCGGTGCAGGAGCATCAGCGCGGCGGCGTGGCGGCCGGTGGCGTGGGCGCCGGCGAGGACGAGGACGCGTTCTTCGCGCAGCCGGTCCAGGGCGGCGGCGAAGGCGGGGCTCTCGACGAAGACGGCGTCCAGGTCTTCGAGGTGGCGCCGCGGGATCTCTCCGGAGGCGTACGTCGCCGAAGCCGCCGAGCCGTGGTGGTGGATCTCCGTCTTGCCGCCCATGAACACGTCACCGGCGACCTCGCCGCCGGACACGCCGTGCTGGGCGCCGCCGACCAGACTCCCGCCGAAGGACGCGGCCGAGCCGAGGATGAACCCCGGGGTGTGCGCGAAGAGCTCGCGCTGTGCCGCGCGCGCCTCCTGCGTCCGTTCCTGTTCCCCCTCTCCCTCCCCCTCCGCGTCCTGGCGCCGGGTGTCCGGTTCGGGGGCCGGGTGTACGTCCTTCGGGGGTGCGTCGTCGGGGCCCGGCGCCGTGGGTGCAGGCACCGTCACGCCGACTCACCCCCGGACCCGCCGAGGTGGACGTCTCCGGTGACCTGGCCGCCCGACACGCCGTGCTGGTCGCCGCCGACGAGGCTGCCGCCGAAGGTGGGGGCGCCTCCGTCGAAGTGGAAGACGGCGCCCGCGGGAGGGGCGGAGGGCCGGGCCGCGCGGGCCTCGGGGGCCTGGGCCCCGGGCGCCTGGGCCCCGGGCTGGTCCCGCCTCGGTGCCGGACGCTCCCCCGAGCTGGCGCCCGGCACCGAGGTTCCCCCCTTCTCACTGTGGTCGTCGCCGGCCCCCGGAACCGGGCCGTGCAGCCAGGCGCGCAGTGGGCCGTTCTTGCTGTCCACGGTCACCGGATGGAAGTCCTCGGCGGGGATGCCCGCGTGACCGTGCCGCACGATCCCCGTGTGCACGCTCTCCGAGACGCACAGGGCGAAGTCGTCCCTCCGCTCCCGCAGGGCCGTGTGCAGCAGCTGGGCGTCGAGCAGGCGGCAGGCGTGGTTGAGGTCGGAGCCGACCCAGCCGTCGTGCTCGTCCACGGCGACGTAGCCCGTGGCGACGACGCCGCGCAGTCGGATCTGCGCCGAGCTGGACGCCATCCGGTTGACCGCGTGCAGCTGGGCGGGGACTTCGGTGAGCAGGGCGCGCAGCAGTGCGGTGACCGAGGCGTTGGCGTCGATCAGCTCCATCACGGAGTCGCCCCGGTCGGCGCGCAGACGCAGGCGTTCGTCGATGCCGGCGCGCTCCAGGGTGCGGTCGGCGACGTCGTACAGCATGCGCCGCAGGTACGCCTGCTCGATGTCGTCCCGGTCGCTGTACTTCTCGATGTCGAGCAACAGGATCGTGCGGCTCACGGGGTCGGTCATGGTCGCCTTTCGCAGGTGGTGCGGCAGTGGCAGAAGAGTGGCGGGCGGGGTTGTGGTGGCGTGAGGGCGGATGACGCAGTCGGAGTGTGACGGCGTACACAGAACGCCCGGTCCCTCGCCCCCGCCGCCCCTACCCGTCCCATCCCCAGGGGCTCCGCCCCTTCGACCCCGGCGCCCGGCGGGCACCCCACCCGGGGCTGCGCCCCCGGACCCCGCTTCGGCCCGAACGGCCTCGTCCTCAAACGCCGGACGGGCTGAAAACGCGGGCCGGGGTGGGCGGGGAGCGGCCCACGGCCTCGTGCCCGACCGGCGGACGGGCTGGAGGTGAGCGGTGGGGTGGGGTCGGGTGGGGTGGGAACTGGCCCACGGCCTTGTCCTCGACGGCAGGTGCGGTCGGAGCGGGTGGGCCTCCGACCTCGAACGCCGGACACCCCGAGGCTTTTGGGGGCGCGGGGAACTGCGCGACCGACCCCCACCGGCCGGCAGCCGGAGAACTGCGGGCGGACGGGGGACCCGGGGCGCAGCCCCGGCCCCCAGGGGCGCGGGGAACTGCGCGACCAGCCCCCACCGGCCCGCAGTGATCCACCGGACCCGGCCCCGCCAAAGCCACCACCCCCCACCGAACCCACGTCACCCCCGCGCGATCCGTCGCAGCACATCCGGCCGCACGATCACCAGCGCCCGGCGCCCCGTCATCACGACCCCCCGTTCCCGCAGGTCCTTCAGCAGGCGTTGGACCATCTCGCGGGAGGCCCCCACCGACCCGGCGAGTTCCTGTTTGCTCAGGGGTACGGAGAGTTCGATGCCCTGGTCGGTGCGCCGCCCGTGGGTGCGGGCGAGGTCCAGCAGCAGGATCGCGAAGCGCTCCCGCACGCTGAGGGAGGCGAATTCCAGGCGGCGCCGATCGGCCGCCCGGGTGCGATCGGAGGTGAGGCCGAGGAGGGCGAAGGAGACGGCGGGGGAGCGGGCGAGGAACTCGGTGAACCGGCCGCGTTCGACCGCGACCGTACGGACCGGCTCCAAGGCCGTCACGGTGGCCGACCGAGGGCGCCCGGTGAGCGCCGCGGACTCCCCGATGATGTCGCCGGGGCCGCGCAGCGCGAGCAGCGCCTCGTAGCCGTTGGAGGCGGCCGCGGTCACCTTCGTCCAGCCGTGCGTGACGAACAGGACGTGCGAGGACGGCTCACTCTGGTGCAGGAGCACCGTCCGGGGCGCGTACGAGAGCTCGTGCCCGAGATCGAGCAGCGCCGAGCGGTCCTCGCTCTCCAGCCGGGCCAGGAACGGCACCCGGTCGTCGAGCCCCCCGTCGCCGGGTAAGCCCGACGAATCCCACGAACCGGGTAAGTCCGATGAGCCCGACGAGCCCGACGAGCCCGATGACCCGGATGACCCGGATGAGTCCGGTGCGTGTGCTGCCGTCATGGTCCCCCCGATCGCCGCAGCCGACCGATCAAGGTACTGAAGGGCACACGGCGGTGGACAGAGATTGCGCGGTACCGTCGGAGATCGGAAACTTTTGGGGACGGGCGCCCAGGGAATGCGCTAAGGCCGGCCCGACAACCACCCCGCAACGGCTCCGCGACCGCCCCGCCACCGCCCCACGACCGCCCGTCCCCGACTCGCGTCCGACCTGCGGCAGCACCGCGCTGACGTGGCAAGAAGTCCGGCGTGTCGCCCTGGACAGCATTTGTTTTGACCGAAGTCGTTGAGGTAGGTACGCTCAGACCTTGTGCCTGGGGTGTGCCCTGGCTCGCGTGCGTGCCTTCAAACCGCAAGGCGAGCCGTAACCGGCCACCGTAATCTGCGCCCTTTTCGCCTCGCGGCGGGAGTCTGCAGCATTCGACACACCCGACCGCGTGGGTCGGAGATGTTCCAGGTTAGCTTCACCATTCGGCACACAGAAACCGGAGAAGTAGTGCCTACGATCCAGCAGCTGGTCCGGAAGGGCCGGCAGGACAAGGTCGAGAAGAACAAGACGCCCGCACTCGAGGGTTCGCCCCAGCGTCGCGGCGTCTGCACGCGTGTGTTCACGACCACCCCGAAGAAGCCGAACTCGGCCCTGCGTAAGGTCGCGCGTGTGCGTCTGACCAGCGGGATCGAGGTCACCGCTTACATTCCGGGTGAGGGACACAACCTGCAGGAGCACTCCATCGTGCTCGTGCGCGGCGGCCGTGTGAAGGACCTGCCGGGTGTTCGCTACAAGATCATCCGTGGCTCGCTCGACACCCAGGGTGTCAAGAACCGCAAGCAGGCCCGCAGCCGCTACGGCGCCAAGAAGGAGAAGTAGAAATGCCTCGTAAGGGCCCCGCCCCGAAGCGCCCGGTCATCATCGACCCGGTCTACGGTTCCCCTCTGGTGACCTCCCTCATCAACAAGGTGCTGCTGAACGGCAAGCGCTCCACCGCCGAGCGCATCGTCTACGGCGCCATGGAGGGTCTGCGTGAGAAGACGGGCAACGACCCGATCATCACGCTGAAGCGCGCGCTGGAGAACATCAAGCCGACCCTCGAGGTCAAGTCCCGCCGTGTCGGTGGTGCGACGTACCAGGTTCCGATCGAGGTCAAGCCCGGTCGTGCCAACACGCTCGCGCTGCGCTGGCTCGTCGGTTACTCCCGCGCCCGTCGCGAGAAGACCATGACCGAGCGTCTGCTCAACGAGCTTCTCGACGCCTCCAACGGCCTTGGTGCCGCTGTGAAGAAGCGCGAGGACACCCACAAGATGGCCGAGTCCAACAAGGCCTTCGCGCACTACCGCTGGTAGTCGCTACCCCCATCGAGACCGAGAGAAGACCGAAGCCTTATGGCTACCACTTCACTTGACCTGGCCAGGGTCCGCAACATCGGGATCATGGCCCACATCGACGCGGGCAAGACGACCACCACCGAGCGGATCCTCTTCTACACCGGCGTCAGCTACAAGATCGGTGAGGTCCACGACGGCGCTGCCACCATGGACTGGATGGAGCAGGAGCAGGAGCGTGGCATCACGATCACCTCTGCTGCCACCACCTGTCACTGGCCGCTCGAGGACAACGACTACACGATCAACATCATCGACACCCCGGGGCACGTCGACTTCACGGTCGAGGTGGAGCGCTCGCTGCGCGTCCTCGACGGTGCCGTCACGGTGTTCGACGGTGTCGCCGGTGTGGAGCCGCAGTCCGAGACGGTGTGGCGTCAGGCCGACCGTTACGGCGTGCCGCGCATCTGCTTCGTCAACAAGCTCGACCGGACCGGCGCGGAGTTCCACCGCTGCGTCGACATGATCAAGGACCGCCTCGGTGCGGTGCCGCTGATCATGCAGCTCCCGATCGGTGCCGAGATGGACTTCAAGGGCGTTGTGGACCTGGTCCGCATGAAGGCGCTCGTGTGGTCCGCCGAGGCCGCCAAGGGCGAGATGTACGACGTCGTCGACATCCCGGCCACGCACACCGAGGCTGCCGAGGAGTACCGCGGCAAGCTCGTCGAGGCCGTCGCGGAGAACGACGACGAGATCATGGAGCTGTTCCTGGAGGGCCAGGAGCCCACCGAGGAGCAGCTGTACGCCGCGATCCGTCGTGTCACCATCGCGTCCGGCAAGTCCAAGGGCGTCACGGTCACCCCGGTGTTCTGTGGCACCGCGTTCAAGAACAAGGGCGTTCAGCCCCTGCTCGACGCGGTCGTGCGCTACCTGCCGACTCCGCTTGACGTCGAGGCCATCGAGGGCCACGACGTGAAGGACCCGGAGCTGGTCGTCAAGCGCAAGCCGTCCGACGACGAGCCGCTCTCCGCCCTCGCGTTCAAGATCATGAGCGACCCGCACCTGGGCAAGCTCACCTTCGTCCGGGTGTACTCGGGCCGCCTGGAGTCCGGCAGCGCCGTGCTGAACTCCGTCAAGGGCAAGAAGGAGCGCATCGGCAAGATCTACCGCATGCACGCGAACAAGCGTGAGGAGATCGAGTCGGTGGGCGCCGGTGACATCGTCGCCGTCATGGGCCTGAAGCAGACCACCACCGGTGAGACGCTGGCCGACGACAAGAACCCGGTCATCCTGGAGTCCATGGACTTCCCGGCGCCGGTCATTCAGGTCGCCATCGAGCCCAAGTCCAAGGGTGACCAGGAGAAGCTGGGTGTCGCCATCCAGCGTCTCGCGGAGGAGGACCCCTCCTTCCAGGTTCACTCGGACGAGGAGACCGGCCAGACCATCATCGGTGGTATGGGCGAGCTGCACCTCGAGGTGCTGGTCGACCGTATGCGCCGTGAGTTCAAGGTCGAGGCCAACGTCGGTAAGCCGCAGGTCGCGTACCGTGAGACGATCCGTAAGGCCGTCGAGCGTCACGACTACACGCACAAGAAGCAGACCGGTGGTACCGGTCAGTTCGCCAAGGTGCAGATCGCGATCGAGCCGATCGAGGGCGGCGACGCCTCGTACGAGTTCGTGAACAAGGTCACCGGTGGCCGCATCCCGAAGGAGTACATCCCTTCGGTCGACGCGGGTGCGCAGGAGGCCATGCAGTTCGGCATCCTGGCCGGCTACGAGATGACGGGCGTCCGCGTCATTCTTCTCGACGGTGGCTACCACGAGGTCGACTCCTCCGAGCTCGCGTTCAAGATCGCCGGTTCGCAGGCCTTCAAGGAGGCCGCGCGCAAGGCCAGCCCCGTGCTGCTCGAGCCGATGATGGCCGTCGAGGTCACCACGCCCGAGGACTACATGGGTGAGGTCATCGGCGACATCAACTCCCGCCGTGGTCAGATCCAGGCCATGGAGGAGCGGGCCGGTGCCCGCGTCGTGAAGGGCCTCGTGCCCCTCTCGGAGATGTTCGGCTACGTCGGCGACCTCCGCAGCAAGACCTCGGGTCGCGCAAGCTACTCGATGCAGTTCGACTCCTACGCCGAGGTTCCCCGGAACGTCGCCGAGGAGATCATCGCGAAGGCCAAGGGCGAGTAACGCACCCCGTTTACACGCTTTAGGCTTGACACCGACCGCCGGGGCTTCGAACCGGCAAGGGGACGAGAGATCGTCCCCCGGGGGAGAACCCCGGCGGGCGGCATCCCAGCAAAGATCACCTGGCGCCGATGAGTAAGGCGTACCAGAACCACTCCACAGGAGGACCCAGTGGCGAAGGCGAAGTTCGAGCGGACTAAGCCGCACGTCAACATCGGCACCATCGGTCACATCGACCACGGTAAGACGACCCTCACGGCCGCCATTACCAAGGTGCTGCACGACGCGTACCCGGACCTGAACGAGGCCTCGGCCTTCGACCAGATCGACAAGGCTCCTGAGGAGCGCCAGCGCGGTATCACCATCTCCATCGCGCACGTCGAGTACCAGACCGAGACGCGTCACTACGCCCACGTCGACTGCCCCGGTCACGCGGACTACATCAAGAACATGATCACGGGTGCGGCCCAGATGGACGGCGCCATCCTCGTGGTCGCCGCCACCGACGGCCCGATGCCGCAGACCAAGGAGCACGTGCTCCTGGCCCGCCAGGTCGGCGTTCCCTACATCGTCGTCGCCCTGAACAAGGCCGACATGGTGGACGACGAGGAGATCCTGGAGCTCGTCGAGCTCGAGGTTCGCGAGCTGCTCTCCGAGTACGAGTTCCCGGGCGACGACCTGCCGGTCGTCAAGGTCTCGGCGCTCAAGGCCCTTGAGGGCGACAAGGAGTGGGGCCAGACCGTCCTCGACCTGATGCAGGCCGTCGACGAGAACATCCCGCAGCCCGAGCGTGACGTCGACAAGCCGTTCCTGATGCCGATCGAGGACGTCTTCACGATCACCGGTCGTGGCACCGTCGTCACCGGTCGTATCGAGCGTGGTGTCCTCAAGGTCAACGAGACCGTCGACATCGTGGGCATCAAGCAGGAGAAGACCACCACCACGGTCACCGGCATCGAGATGTTCCGCAAGCTGCTCGACGAGGGCCAGGCCGGTGAGAACGTCGGTCTGCTCCTCCGTGGCATCAAGCGCGAGGACGTCGAGCGCGGCCAGGTCATCATCAAGCCCGGTTCGGTCACGCCGCACACCGAGTTCGAGGCCCAGGCCTACATCCTGTCCAAGGACGAGGGTGGCCGCCACACGCCGTTCTTCAACAACTACCGTCCGCAGTTCTACTTCCGTACGACGGACGTGACCGGCGTTGTGACCCTCCCCGAGGGCACCGAGATGGTCATGCCGGGCGACAACACTGAGATGACCGTTTCGCTCATCCAGCCCGTCGCCATGGAGGAGGGCCTGAAGTTCGCCATCCGTGAGGGTGGCCGGACCGTGGGCGCCGGCCAGGTCATCAAGATCAACAAGTAAGTCCTTGTTGGCTTGACAGCCTGGTAGCTCCTCGCGAGCTCCTTGAAGGGGCCCGTACGACTTCGGTCGTACGGGCCCCTTTGCCGTGCCCATCGCGCACACTGCGTGCGCGGATTCCAATGACCTGGACATGGTGGGACGTCGGCCGCTGCCGACGAAGCCGGTTCTTCCGGACGTGGCGGCGGCGCATCGGCGCGGCCCGGCCGATGCCGTGGAGGCGCGGTGGCGGCAGCCGGCGCTGGCGTGGCAGTGGCGTCGCGAGCGGCAGGAGGTCCTCCGGCCGGGGGGGGCTACCCGGGCATCGTGGACCTCATAGAGGCGGCCGGCGCGGAACGGACACTGCGGCAGCTGTATCCGTACAACAGCCATTTCGCCCTGCATCTGAGCAGCTGCACCCGGTACCCGTACGTGCTGCGGGTACCGAGCGTCCTGCCTCGGTACGACGGGCGCTTCCGGGCCTTCGTGCCCCGCGTCGGGACCCTCCTCGGCGAGACCGACACGGCGGAAGCGGCCGTGGCCCTGGTCGTGGCCCACCTTCCGGCGGGGCTCGGCCCGGCGGTGGCCGACAGCGCCGACGGTCTTCGCCGATGACGGCCTTCGTATGCCGATGACGGTCTCCCTCAAGCGATGACCGCCTCCGTATGCCGATGACGGTCTCAGTACACCGACGACGGCCTCCGTAAGCGTGATGACGGCCCCCGAAAGTATTCGACGCCGACGACCCATTCCCCCCGCGTGACCCTCCCTCCACTATTTGTCATGCCGCTGAGCAAATTCGTACACCGTCGGGGCGAGGGGTGAGGCATGTCTGGAGACGTCAGTCGCAGAACCGTTCTCGGTGCCGGGCTCGGTGCGGGGCTCGCGGTGTGGCCGGGGCTGTCGGGAGTGGCGTGGGCGGATGGCGGGCGGCCGCGGCCCACCGACCCCGGCGCGTACATCTCCTTCACCGGCGGAGCGTTCTCGCTGGTGGGCGCTCCGGTCGTGGTCTCCCCGGAGGACCACCCCGGAGTCGTACGGGTGGCGGGCGACCTCCGTGACGACCTCGAACGGGTGACGGACGTACGGCCCGGCGACGGGATGGCGCGCGAGGTCGTGCTCGTCGGGACGATCGGGCGCAGCCCGCTGATCGACGGCCTGATCGCCGCCGGGAAGCTGGATGTCACGGGAGTGCGGGGGCGGTGGGAGACCTCCCTGCAGACCGTGGTGGAGCGGCCGATGCCCGGCGTCGACCGGGCCTTCGTCATCGCGGGCGGCGACCCCCGCGGCACGATCTTCGGCGCGTACGACGTCTCGTACGGCATCGGCGTCTCGCCCTGGTACTGGTGGGACGACGTACGCCCGGTCCACCGCGACGCCCTCCATGTGCTGCCGGGACGGCACACACAGGGCACCCCCGCGGTGAAGTACCGCGGGATCTTCATCAACGACGAGAACCCGGCCCTCGGCACCTGGGCCCCCGCCCACTTCGGGCCCGGCAGGGCGCCCGGCCACGAGGGCGGCTTCAACGCCGACTTCTACGCGAAGGTCTTCGAGGTACTGCTCCGCCTGAAGGCGAACTACCTGTGGCCGGCGGTGTGGGGCCGCGCCTTCGCCGAGGACGATCCACGCAACCACGCCCGCGCCAAGGAGTACGGGATTGTCATGGGCACGTCCCATGAGGCGCCCATGATGCGGGGCATCGAGGAGTGGAACCGGCACGCGGTACCCGCCGTGCGCGACAGCGCCGGAACCGTCGTCACGCCCGGCCATGACCCGTACGGCGGTACGGGGGAGTGGTCGTTCCGCCGCAACGCCGAAGCGCTCAAGGCGTACTGGCGCGACGGTATTCGCCGGATGGCCGACCAGGACTTCGAGGGCGTCGTCACCCTCGGGATGCGCGGGAACGGCGACACCAGCCTGCCGGACGGCGACGGCGTCGAGCTGATGCGGGAGATCATCGACGCGCAGCGGACGATCATCGCCGAGGTGACGGGCCGCGACCCGGCCTCGGTCCCCCAGGTGTGGACGCTCTACAAGGAGGTCCAGCGGTACTGGGACCGCGGGCTGCGGGCCCCGGACGACGTCACCGTCGTACTGACGGACGACAACTGGGGCAACATCCGCAAGCACCCCGACCCGGCCGAGCCCGCGCGGCCCGGCGGCTACGGCCTCTACTACCACTTCGACTACGTGGGCGCGGGCCGCAACTACAAGTGGGTCGACACGGCGAGTCTGCCCAACCTCTGGGACCAGCTCCACCAGGCGCACGCGTACGGCAACCACGGGCTGTGGGTGACGAACGTCGGCGACCTCAAGGGCAACGAGCTGCCCACCGAGTTCTTCCTCGACTACGCCTGGAATCCCGGCCGTTGGGACGAGCCTGGCGCGCTCGGCGAGTGGGAGAGGCGGTACGCGCGCCAGAACTTCGGCGCGGGGCAGGCGGCGGCGATCGCGGAAGTACTGGCGACGTACGGACAACTCCAGTCGCGCCGCAAGCCGGAACTCCTCAACCGCCGGATCACCCTCGACCCGGCATCGGGCGCGGTGGTGTACGACGACGGGGCAACCCCCTTCCACGGCCGCGAACTCGAGCAGGTCACACAGGAGTGGCGGACGCTCGCGGCTCGGGCCGGGCGCATCGCGGGACGGCTGCCGGACTCGGCGCGGGACGCGTGGTTCGAGCTGGTCGGCTACGAGGTCGAGGCGACGGCCAACCTGTACGAGCTGCGGGAGGCCGAGTTCACGAACCTGCTCTACGCCGCCCAGGGCCGGGCGGCGACGAACGACCTGGCCGCGGCGGCGGAGGCGGCCCTGGAACGGGACTTCGCGCTCGCCGAACGCTTCAACCACGGCGTCGCGGGCGGCAAATGGGCGGGCTTCCAGACGCAGCCGCACATCGACTACGGGGATGTGGCGCGCTACGGCCCGAACGCGAGCTGGCAGCAGCCGGAGCTGAACAACGTGGCACTGCCGGACGTCCTGTTTCCCGCGGTGCGCCGCATCGAACTGCCGCCGGGCGCCGAGCTGGGGGTGGCGGTCGACGGTGCCCCGGGCGCGGAGGCGGTGCTGAGCCCGTACCGGACGGGTCCGGCGCCGTACATCGAGGTGTTCAACCGGGGCCGGGACCCCTTCGACTACCGGATCGAGGCCTCGGAGCCGTGGATCACCGTGGACCGTCCCCGCGGGAGAGTCCGGGACCAGGCGCGGGCGGTGGTGAAGGCGGACTGGTCGCGGGCGCCGCACGGACGTACGCGGGCCCGGATCACGGTGAGCGGCGCGGGAGCCTCGGTGGTCGTGCCGGTGATCGCCGAGCACCCGGCCGCCCGCGGCCTGCGGGGATTCGTCGAGGCGGGCGGGTATGTGGCGATGGACGCGGAGCACTGCGTACGGGCGGTGGGCACCTGGCGGCGGATCGACCGGATCGGCCGCACCGGGGCGGGCATGACGCCGTACCCCGTGACGGCCCCGCGCCGGACGCCGGGCGGCACCGCCTCCCCCCGCCTGGAGTACGAGGTGAGCCTGTTGGGCGCCGGCACGGTGACCGTGTGGGCGTACCTGTCCCCACGCAACCCGGCCCTCCCGACGGGCGGCCTGCGCTACGCGCTCTCCTTCGACGACGCGGCGCCGCTGACGGTCGACATCCACGCGGCCACGGGAGCCGACGACGGCCTGATGAACAGCCAGTGGGCCCGCAACACCTCGGACAACGTGAACATGACGTCGACGAGGCATGCGATCGCCGCTCCCGGGGTGCACCTCCTGAAGCTCTGGATGGTCGATCCGACGGTGGTGCTGCAACGGCTGGTGATCGACACGGGTGGGCTCGGACCGACGTACCTGGGTCCGCCGGAGAGTCACCGTGTGGACCGGGGTGTCACCAGGTGACCGGCAAGGCCACCGGACCGCGGATCATCGTGCGCTGCCGGAAGGGGACCTGATCGGCGGGTACGGCGAGACGCAGTCCGGGCAGGCGTTTGAGCAGGGTGTCGATCAGCAGCTCGATCTGCATACGGGAGAAGACGGCGCCCGTGCAGAAGTGCGGCCCGTTGCCGAACGACACATGGGCGCCCGCGTCCCGGTCGAAGTCGATCCGGTCGGGGTCGGGGAAGACGTCCGGGTCGCGGTTGGCGGCCAGGTAGGAGACGTAGACGGCGTCGCCCGCGCTGACGCGGGTGCCGTGGATGTCGACGTCCTGCGTGGCGATGCGGGGCAGACCGACGGCGGCGCGGTGCGGGATGTGGCGCAGGAGTTCCTCGATGCCCGCCGGGCGGGAGGCGGGGTCGTCGCGGAAGCGTTGCAGCAGTTCGGGCCGGGTGAGGAGGAGGTAGAACATCTGGCCACTGTTGTTGGTGACGGCCTCGCCGCCGATCTGGAGCGGCCCGGCGACACTGATCGCCTCCTCCAGACCGAGCTCGCCCCGCCGCACGGCACCACCGAGCAGGGACAGCACGTCCTCGCTGTCACCGTCGCTCTCGCTGTCGCGGCGCTCGCGGACGGCCTCCCCGATCCACCCGAAGAGCCCCTTCTTGGCCTCCTCGGAGGCCTCGGCGCCGCCCGCCGTGCTGATGATCTCCCGCGTCCAGTCGTGCAACTTCTTTCGCTCGTCGGCGGGTACGCCCATGACCTCGCAGACGACGTTGATCGGGAAGGGTTCGAGGACCCGCTCGACCAGGTCCGCCGGGGGGCCGTCCGCCACCAGCCCGTCCACCAGGGCGTCGAGCATCTCCTGGGCACGGGGGCGCAGGCGCTTCACGGCGCTCACGGTGTAGGCGGCCGAGACGGCGTTCCGGAGCCGGTTGTGGTCGGGCTGATCGGCCCAGGCCAGGGCCCCGGGGCGCGGCGCGAAGTGCGGCGCGAGTCGCGTGACCTGCCGGACGGAGGCCTCCCGCCGGCTGAACCGGGGATCGTTCGTGATCATCTTCACGTCGTCGTAGCGCGTCGCCAGCCACGCCCAGCCCTCCCCGTACGGAAGCCGGATCCGCGTCAGCGGCCCCTCCCGCATCAACTCCGCGAGCACCGGCTCGAACTCGGTGGCGTTCAGCTCACCGGCGGGCCAGTCCCGAACAGGGGGAAGAGGCCGCTCGGGCCGCTCGGCGAGTGTGCTGGTCTCTTCTGCCATGCGTTCAGCATCGTCGGGCGGGGGTGGGGTGTCGTGCGGGAGTGCTCCAGGCGGAGCAGCGGAACGCCTTCGTCGTGCCGTCGTCGCCGCGGTCCGGCTTACTGGTTCGGGTATCGGGGCAGGTCCGCGGTGGAGATCGTCCATTCGGCGATGGTGACGTCTTCGCCGTACATGAAGTCCTTGCGGGTCGCGTAGCGGGGGCCGCCGGGAGTGGGGTGGATGTCGGAGAGGACGGCACCTTCTCCCACGGGTGACGATCCGGCCGCCGGGGGTGCGTTCGCGGGTGCGGCGGAGGTAGCCGTGGGTTTCGAGCTCGCGCAGGGCGGCGGCGATACGGGTCGGGCCTTCGGGGAACCGTGCGGCGAGGGTCTTGATGTCGACGCGGGCGCCGGTGGGGAGCGACTGGATGTAGACGGCCAGCCCGATCGCGAGTCCGGAAAGCTCCGGGTGCTGGGCGAGGTGGTTGCCGATCACCGTGAAGCGGGTGGTGTGGCGGGTGTTGTCGTGGATGACGCCGGCGGGACGGGCGTGAGCATATTCACTCGCGGGAGTGAGTTTGCGCGGTGGTCACCGCTTCGGCGGGCGGGCGGGAGGGGTGGGGCTTGGTGGGGTTCTTTCCCTCTCGTGTTTCTTTGGGAAGAGCGCAGGCAGCACCGGAACACGCTCCGCCGTGCTCCGGTGCTGCGGTGCTGCGAGGTCGAGTTCGGCCCGGACGGGCACTTGGATACTCCCGCTCCGCATATGAGTACGGACACTCATGTGCCGTCTCCTGTAGCGGGGTTGAGTGGGGTCATGCTCTTCCTCACCGGCCGCGGCGACTGGCCGAGCCGCCCCTCGGAATGGCGCGATTCCGTTCACTCTCCGCCAGGGGCTGTCTGTGGACTGTCACAGCCGATAGCTAGAGTTGCTGGTGAAGCTTCGGCTGTTTTGGCTGTACGGGGGAGAGATTGTGTTGCCGAGCGATAGTGGGGCGGCGCCTGGACCGTCGTCGTGGGCGTCGGGCGTGTTCGACGCGGCGCAGAACGCGATCGGTGATGTGGTCACCGAGCTGTCGTCGTTCACGAAGTTCCAGAAGCGCGTCGACGACCTGATCCGCGACCTCAAGGGTTCGGCGGCGGGACCGGGCGAGGTGGGCCAGGAGCAGCTCGCACGGCACCAGTTCGGCGGCGGGAGCGGGGCGTGGGCGGAGGCGTCCGGCCTTTTCACCTCGTACGAGACGGTGATCACCGAGCTGGAGAACCTGTCCAAACTGCTGTCCGACTCGATGGAAGGCATGGGTATCGCCGTGCTGGCCTCCCACAAGGGCTACCAGAACATCGACCTGGACATCCGGGACCGTATGACGGCGATCAGCACGGAGACGACGAAGCATTACGGCGGGAGCTACGACCCAGCGCTGCCGAAGAAGAGCCGCGAAGGCGGCACCGGGTCGAAGCCGGACCAGACGCCTTCGGGCGGCGACTCGGGAGGCACGATCTGATGTCCGGCCAGGGGACCGGCGGCGGTACGTCTTTCGAGGGCATGAGTCACGAGCAGATGCTCGCGTGGCTGGACCAGGCGAACGCCGGCACGGTGCAGGGCGCCGCCGACCGGCTGATCGCCGCGGCCAAGGAGATCCGCAAGATCGCGGAGGAGCTCAAGGTCCGCCCGCAGTACGTGGAGTGGAAGGGCGAGGGCGCGGACGCGTTCCGCACGTGGAGCGGCGACCTGGCCAACTCGGCCCTGCGCCTGGGTGACTTCAGCGAGGGCGCCGCGAAGTGGCTGGGCGAGGCCTCGGGAGCGATCGCCACGGCGCAGGCGTCCATCCCGCGCGACACCAAGAGCGCCCAGGCCAACCTGGACGCGGCCCGAGCGGCCCACAACGACCCGGACGCGGCGGCGGTGAGCAGCAAGTCCACGAGCGAACTCGCGGCGCTGGCGGCGGACAAGGAGAAGGTGCGCCAGGAGGCGGCCGCGCAGATGCGGAAGCTGGGCCAGACCTACTCCCTGTCGGCCACGCAGCTGGACGGGCTGGAGAGGCCCAAGTTTCCACCGCCGCCTGAGGCTTTTGTGCCTCCCCGTGAGAGGTCTGAGGACCTGGCTCGCCCTGGGTCCCAGTACTCCAGTGGTGTGAGCGGGGGTGGCACGGGCTCCGGAGCCTTCGCGACCGCCGGAAACGTGGGGACTGAGAACGGCCATGCGGTGCCCCCAAGGCGGCTTGAGACGGACCGGCCCACAAGTGAGGCGCCGTCTGTTCACCTGCGTGCGCGGACAATCGAGCCTGTCACGCATGTCGGCATCGACTCGGCGACTACGGTCCCCGAAGTTCACCAACCGCCCACAGGAGCGACGCAAGGGATGCCCGCCCCTTCTCGTCCGGACACGGGGGCACCTTCTGCGGGCAATGGCGTGATACTGCCGATCTCGGGCGCTGCTCCACGCGTTCCTTCGGCCTCCGTCGGCCCGGGTAGGCCGGACGTCGGTGGACGCATGTCTGCCCGACCTGGGCAGCGAGCCGTCGACTCTCTTCCCGGCCGTGGAGCCGCTGGAGCCGGTCCGATCCCGAGCCGCAACATGCCAGGCTCCGGCGCGGCTGCGGGCCGTACCGTTCCAGGCCAAGGCTCCAGTCGTGGTCTTCCGAGCAATTCAGGCATCACCGGTGGGCGTCCTACTGCGACGCCCAGCACGGGCAGGTCGACGGGTCGGCTGCCCGGCGGGACGGTCGTCGGCGGTGAGCCTGCAGGCAGTCGAGGTTCGACTGGCCGCGTGCAGACAACAGGACCGGGAGGGCAGGCGGTTGCCCGTCCGGCCGTCGGTCAACCTGCCGGGCGCTCCGCGTCGACGCCCACTCGCGGCGTCGTGGGTGGCACCCCGCAGCAGACAGGCCGCGCGCCGGCCCGCCCCGGTGCACCGGTACCCTCCGCACCGACGCGAGGAGGCATCTCCGGCGGTACGCCCAGCGAGGCAGGCAGTCGCAGAGGGGCTCGCGGCGGTGCTGCTGGACAGACGGGTGGCGCCCGGCAGGAAAAGCGGAAGCGGCAGACCGACCATCGCGGTGAACCACCGACCGCCGAATGAGTTCCATGAGTATGAGAGGGATGTACATGCCCGTCGGCAATACGTGGCACAGGAGGGTCCAGGCTGTGGCCTCAGCGGCCATTGGCCTGCTGCTGGTGGGCGGTACGTCCACTCAGGCTCACGCCGACTCCACCCGCTCCCAGCAGTGGTACCTGGACGCCATGCACGCCGAGGACATGTGGCGGACGAGCACGGGCAAAGGCATAACCGTCGCTGTGATCGATACGGGAGTCGACCCGAACAATCCCGATCTGAAGGGACGGGTGCTCGACGGACTGGATCTGGCACCTTCAAGCCGTTCTGGAGACGAGCACACGGACTATGACGGCCACGGTACGGGGATGGCCGGACTCATCGCTGGTACGGGGGCGTACGGAGGTGGAAACGGTGCGTTCGGTCTTGCACCGGGTACCAAGATCCTTCCCATCCGTCTGCCTGCCAAGGGTGACGAGAATGGCTTTGCGGGGCCCTCGTACCTCGGGAAGGCCATCCACTACGCGGCAGACTCAGGTGCTCAGGTCATCAACATTTCAGCGGGTACGACTATCACCGCACCCCAGCTGACTGCTGCCGTGAAATACGCCCTGGACCACGGCTCGCTCGTTTTCGCGGCGGTAGGGAATAGCGGCGACAAGGGCAATACCGTTGAGTATCCAGCCGCCACTCCAGGTGTCGTCGGTGTGGCAGCCGTGGGCAAGAATCTTCGGCGGACTTCCTGGTCCCAGTACGGCCCTCAGGTGGACATCTCCGCCCCAGGCGAGGAAATGGTCCACGCCTGCGGCGGCAAGACGGGCCTCTGCAAGGGGAGCGGCACCAGCGACGCCACCGCCCTCGCCTCCGCCAGCGCCGCCCTGATCTGGTCCAAGCACCCGACCTGGACCAACAACCAGGTGTTGCGCGTCATGCTCAACACCATCGGCGGCCCCACGGACGGCGCGAAGCGTAACGACTCCATCGGCTACGGCATCGTCCGCCCACGCATCGCCCTTCAAAACCCGGGCAATCCGGGCCCTGCCCATGCCTATCCGCTCCCGGACTTCCCGGCCACGGCCTCGACATCGCCCTCTCCGGGCGCTGCAGCCTCCAAGGAACCTTCTGCTCCTGCAAAGGACGGCAAGGCGGCAGCCGAAGCCTCCTCCAAGGGCAACGACCGCAGCATCCTTTGGATCGCGTTGGGCGTCGGTGCCGCAATCCTCGGCGGAGCAGTAACAGCTGCCGTCATCGGCAAACGTCGACGGTCCATTGCGTAGTCGCTGTTGTCGGTAACGCGATCTGGACATAAGGCCGCTTCGCGCCGGAACATCCCGTCAGATGAGTGGCTGTAAAGGGAATGTGATGGCTCAGGATCCATTACGGCGAAGCTCTGGCTGGTTGATAGCCTGACAGGCGCACGCCAATTGAGCGCAACGGGGGCAGGTATTCATGGCTGAGTCTGCAGGAGAGCAGCACATAGTCAGCAGCGAGGCTGTACGCCCGGTCGGCATGCGGCTGAACCAACTCCCCGCAGACCCGGGCGGTGGGGCCCTTGGCGGTCAACCGGATCTGGCGTCGTCGCCAGCCGAGAAGCGGGCCGCGGCTCGCGCCATCGAACTGCACATCGAGCCCGACACCCGGAAGTCAGGTGACTGGGCGGACGGGGAGACCGGCGCCGCCGTCAAGGCATTCGGGCCCAAGGACGGCCACGGATGGTTCACCTCAGGATGCCTCAAGAAGGCGCACGAGACGTGGGGCGAACAGGTTCAGAACCTCATGAACCGGCTCGCGTCTGAGAAAGCGGCGTTGGGGAGCACCAACATCTTGCTGCAGAGCACGGACCTCGGAGTCCGGGCAAGCGTGCGCGGGGTGTCTCCGATCGACGAGTACTGACCGAAGCGCGGTTTTCCTCACCGCCATCGTGACCGACTCGCACGCCATCGCAGACAACGGGGATCCATGCCGACGTACCACGAGATCATGACCACTGACCTGTCCACGCTCACCACGGCCGCCGAGCGCTGGGACGGTATGGCGAAGGAGTTCCACAAGCAGGAGACGGCGTACGAGCGTGACGTGCACGGCATCTCCATGGGCCAGACGTGGACAGGACTGAGCGCGGAGGCCGCGAACAGGCGCTTCGATGTCACGCTCAAGGAGTTCCAGAACGCCCAGATCGAGGCCAAGGCGGTCGCCTCGCTCCTGCGCGACGCGCACACGCAGTTCGTGGACTTGCGCAAGAAGCTGGAGGCGGCTCGGGACGAAGCCCTGGCGAAGGGCATGAAGGTGTCGGACCAGGGCGTGGTCTCGTACGACACCGAGAGGCTGAGCCAGGGGGATCGGACCGCTCTTGCTCACGACCCCGATTACCAGGAGAGCATTCGCAAGAGTGTCAGTTCGTGGCAGCAGCGCATCGATCAGCTGGTCGGGGACGTGGACGACGCCGACAAGGGCGTCGAGGTCGCCTTCAAAGCCGTCGTGATCGACTCCGATGTCAACGACGGCACCCTCAACGGTTTCAACGGGAAGGCCCAGGGCGACATCGAGAAGTACGAGGCACAGGAGGCGGACGACATCGCGAACCGGGTCGCGCGCGGCGAGAAGGTCTCCGCTGCCGACCTCGCCGAGCTGCGGCGCGCGTTCCGTGACAATTCCAACGACAAGGGGTTCAGTCGAACGTTCCTGGACGGGTTGGGGCCTGATGGCACGATTAAACTGACCAACAGGCTCGACGACCTCGCGTACTTCGGCGACACCCAACACAAGAGCGCCTACCTGGAGGTCAACGGGGGCCTGGCCGACTCCCTGGCGACTGCCACGCGGGTTCCCGACTTCAAGGATGCCAACGGGAAACACCTGCGCTTCGGGACCCAGGCGTACAGCGAAGCGTTCACGGCGTGGACGAAGACCGACGATGCCCGGTTCTACAACAAGTGGCGCCAGGGGCTGCGTGAGTATGGCGATGACAAGTACGCCCTCAATGCAGCAGGCGAGAAGATCACTTTGGCCATGGGGCAGGGGCAGGAAGTCCGTGGTTACCAAAGCCTGGCCACGCTGATGCAGCAGGGTCACGGCTATTCGCCGCAGTTCGTGGCAGACGTCACCGACGACATGATCGCCAAGGAGAAGAAGAACCCGGATGTCTGGGACCTGTACGGCCACTTCAGCGAGAAAGACGGTGACGGCTGGTTCGCGAACGATCCGGTGGACGGAGCTCTTGAGGTCATGTCCCGCAATCCAGAAGCGGCCGCGGGATACCTCGACCCCGGCACAACCGCGGGTAAAGAACGCTCTGACTACCTTCTGGGCAACGGCGATGGCAGCCGCGACTGGAGCATCACCAACACCACCCACTGGGGAGGGCCGGGCGGGAACATCGAGATGAACGGGAGCGATGTTCAGGACACCGACAGCCGCAGCGGTCTGGGCGACGCTTTGACAGCAGCAGCCACCGGTGTTGACCCGCACGACTCACGCCCGCTGGGACCCACGTCACACACGGACGCCAACAACCGGGTGTTCGTACACGCGTTGGACGTCCTGTCCGGTCAGGGCGATGACATGCCGGCTTCGCTGCGCGACGACATGGCGAAGATCATGACCAATCACGGCCATGAGGCGTATGTGGCGATGAGCGATCTGAGCAACCAGCGGCAACCCGACCACGGACCCCCGCTGGACCGCCACCAGGTCATGGAGATCACCAAGCAGATATCCCGGAGCGAGCATTCCTACGGCCTGCTCCATGAGGGTATGAACTACGCCATCATGGATGACATCCACGACGGCTCACGACGGCCGGAAGACACCCTCAGCTCGGCAGGCTACGCGGTCGGCTTCATGGAGCAAGCCCGATATGAGGCGCTCAAGGGTGATCAGCACGACTACACATGGGACAAGGCATGGAGCTACCACGCCTCCGGGGCACTGCTCAATTTCATCCCGGTGTACGGCGACATCGCACAGCGCGGCGCTGATGTGCTCACCAGCGCCTGGATCATGGATGAACAGCAGCACCAGGCCGACCAGCTGACCAGTGACAGCCAGGCGACATACGACACTCGTCAGAACCAGCTCAACGCCATCGCCCGGCAGTGGCACGCGGTCAACTCCGACTGGGCTTCAAACCACACTGGGTATTCCTACGATGACGGCATGTACAAGCAGATCGCCGCGGCAGCCAATGACGGCAACGCACGGTCCCGTGGATTGTCGGGAGACCAGTAATGACGAAGCTGAGGCGCAAGACTGCGGCCGTATTGTGCACCGCCGTATTGGGAGCCGGGGCAGGCTGCAGCAGCGCACATGCCACTGTCCCGGCGGAGTTCTGCAAGGTTTCCGTGGAGAAGGACTCCTTGGCGCCACTCATCCCGAACGGCAGCTCCATCAAGCAGAAGTACACGGCCGCCGAAGCCCAGCCAGGGGCGTCCTGCACGTTGCGGGTGGACGGCCATCAGGTGCTGTTCGTCGACATTGTGCGCTGGGACCGGGCCCCGGATCCGGTGGATTGGAACAAAGTGGGCTCTCCCTACAAGCATGCTGCTCAACGACCTGTGTCGTTCCCGGGCTACGCGTCGATCGGAAGCGACCACGCCATAATTCAGGCGAAATGCAACACTCACACTGCATACATGTCGTTCGCGGTCTATTTCTCCGGCGATCGCGTGGAGGACACCCCGTTGGGCTATAAGAAGCTCCTGCGCTTCATCAATGACTTCGTGCCTCGTGAAACGGACAAATTCGGCTGCACCAAGAATTGATCTTCTCCCTGCGTAGCCACACATTCATGGGGTGATTCGATGGGCCTTTTCGGCAAGCTCGTCGGCACCAAGTACCCCGAAGGCGGTGTCGCAGCGCTGTCCACCGTGGAGGTCCGGGCCGCGCTGCTCGCGCTCAACGGGCCGGACGTGCCGTACCGCGTGCGCAATGCGCTCCCTGCCGAGAAGGCCGACCTGGTGGCGGAGTGCCGGATTCCGCGGGTGGGCGTGACTCTGAAGACCCGAATGCGCCTGCTCCCGGAGAAACGCGAGGTGCGTTTCCTCGACGAGCGGTGGGAGAACCGTTCGTCCGACCGGGCCGATGCGCAGTACGGACGTGGGCACGCGCCCGCGGTGTACCGGCAGTGGAGGACCGAGCAGGGGCCCGACGGCCGCCGGCGCAAGGTCGAGGCGTTCCGCTTCGACACGCGGGAGATGACGAATCCCCTCCAGCAAGCGGTCCTCGACGCGGGTTGGACCTGGCGCGGAGTGCTCGTGAAGCTGTGACCGGTTGGCCGGTGGGACTCGAGGTGGGGCGAGGGATTTCGCGGAGGGTGGTCCACACACGGCAATTGAGTACGGGGGCTCATGACCTCCTCGCCGTGGCCGCCGCACGATCTCTGTATGAGACAGCTATGCCGTCCCCTCGGACCGCACCGGAAAATCCTTCTCGCCACGGCCGCCGCGTTGGCCATGGCGGTGACGGCAGCCGGAGGGGTGTGGCTTGCTCGCGGGGTCGGGCGGCTCTGGAACGGCGACCCCTACCCCGTCGCGGATCCAGCCGTTACCTCGCAGCGCCTCGACGGCCTCACACAACAGGTCTACGACACACTTGACGTGCCGCAGGCCACGCTGGACCCCAAATGGCCCGGAGGCGGCCAGGAGACCGACGGCTCCGGGTGCTACTACACCGGGCTCAAGGACCTGACCAAGCAGGTGAGCGACTCGCCGCCCAGTGTGCCGGGTGTGGTCGCGGTGAGCAGCGAATGGGGGCTGAAGGGTGTCACCCCGTCTCAGGCGGTGTCGGCGCTGCGACGGGCGCGGAAGGAATTGACGCGGCGCGGATGGAAAGTCACCAGTTACGAGATCAGCGACCACTGGACCGTACTGAGCGTGCAGCCCCCGGGCACCGACGACGTCGTCCAGGTTGAGGCTTTCCCCTATGACCGTCTGGGTGTTGTCGCCTACTCCGAGTGCGCCCGATATCCGTCGGGTACGCCCATGACCGAGTGGGGCGATCCGGAACTCCCGGCTCAACAGGCGCCGGCCCCACTACGAGGCTGAGCCTCCTCGGCGCGTGGCGTGTCGGCGGTCTGAACGGACCCCAGCTGAAGGTCTGACTGTCGACGGGAGGACAGATGACCACCAGACCGCGAGCGACGTGGGCGGAAGCTGAGTCGGCGTGCAGGTCCACCTGTCCATGCTGGACGCCGTCGACCCGCGTAAGCCGTCGACGATCCCCCTGGTCCTGACCGCCACCGCGGCCCAACACCCCGCCGTCCAGGGCGACTTCCGGGACTTCGTGCACACGGTCCGCCCGGGCACCGGCGCGGCTTCGGCATAGGTTGATCTCATGGGACTCTTCGACAGGCTGACCGGAACCAAGCGCCCGGCCGACGGGGTCGTCCCGCGACCCGCCGCTGAGGTCCGCGCGGCGCTGCTTGGCCTCAACCGCCCCGACGTCCCGTACGTCATCCGGGACGGCCGCGCGGAGGGCGTCGAGCTGGTGGGGGAGTGGCGGATGCTGGAGCCGGCCTGGCAGAGCTTCTTCGCCCGCAACCAGGTGAGCCGGGTGTTCCAGGTCCGTATGCGCCTGGTCCCGGAGAAGAACGAGGTCCGCTCCCTCGACCAGCAGTACGAGGTCACCTGGGTCGGCGGCACCCCCAGGCTGTCCATCTCGGCCGAGGTCCAACGCGGTCAGGTGCAGACGGTCTCGAAGCAGTGGACGCTGGGCGGGGGGAACGACGGCGGTCTCGAGGCGATCGAGACGTTCAGCTTCGACAGCTCGGAGCTCAAGGGTCCGCTGCAGGACGCCGTCCTCGGCGCGGGGTGGACCTGGCGCGGAGTCGTCACCGGCAAACTGTGAGGTCGGCGGGACCCCGAGCAAGGGGTACTTCCTTGAACTGTGTCGTACGCGTGTTCGTCGTCCTGTGGCCCCAGAGAGGGTCACGTACTGTGAGTGGACTTCCACTCGTCGTCACAGCACACCCCGGTCGGCAGCCCAAGGCCGACCTGAGTGACCTCGGTCAGGGCATGCCGGCGCCCAGGGTTTGACCTGCGCCACTCAAGGGGTACGATCCTCGGCTCGATTGGCCAGGCCCCCGCCCCGTATGGCAGACTAACGGGGTTGCTCGGTCGAGTGCCGATGCTGCGCGCCTCCCGTCGGGAGGACCGGAAGCGAGTCCCACAGTACTCGTCGCCTCAACTGCCGTAAGGCAGCGCTGGGGCGGACGTACGGGAATCTTTCGGGAAGTGTCAGCGGGGTGCGGGCCAGGCACCCGGTGGGTGTTCCAGCCTCCGGTCCTGCGGTTGCTTTCGGGCGGGCCGCGTCCCTCGTAGGGAAATCCGTTACGGATATTTCTGCGGCAGGAGCGCGACACACCCGACCGCGTGGGTCGGAGATGCGGGACGCGAACCCCCGGGTTCCAGAGCGTTTCACGAGACAAAGGACTACTGAGTAGCCATGGCGGGACAGAAGATCCGCATCCGGCTCAAGGCCTACGACCACGAGGTCATCGACAGCTCGGCGAAGAAGATCGTCGAGACGGTGACCCGCACTGGTGCGTCGGTCGCAGGCCCGGTGCCGCTGCCCACTGAGAAGAACGTGTACTGCGTCATCAAGTCGCCGCACAAGTACAAGGACTCGCGCGAGCACTTCGAGATGCGCACGCACAAGCGCCTGATCGACATTCTCGACCCGACGCCCAAGACCGTTGACTCTCTGATGCGACTCGACCTCCCGGCCGGTGTCGACATCGAGATCAAGCTCTAGGGATCGGTGATCTGAGAATGGCTAAGCAGATCAAGGGCATCCTGGGCGAGAAGCTCGGCATGACGCAGGTGTGGGACGAGAACAACCGTGTTGTTCCGGTCACCGTCGTCAAGGCCGGCCCCAACGTCGTCACCCAGGTGCGTACCAACGACAGCGACGGCTACGAGTCGGTCCAGATCGCCTTCGGCGAGATCGACCCGCGCAAGGTGAACAAGCCCCTCAAGGGTCACTTCGCCAAGGCCGACGTCACCCCCCGTCGTCACCTCGTCGAGATCCGCACCGCGGATGCCTCCGAGTACACCCTCGGCCAGGAGATCTCCGCCGAGGTCTTCGAGGCGGGCGTGAAGGTCGACGTCACCGGCAAGAGCAAGGGCAAGGGCTTCGCCGGTGTCATGAAGCGTCACAACTTCAAGGGCCTCGGCGCCGGTCACGGCACCCAGCGCAAGCACCGCTCTCCCGGCTCCATCGGTGGCTGCGCCACCCCGGGTCGTGTGTTCAAGGGCCTCCGCATGGCGGGTCGCATGGGCAACGAGCGGGTCACCACCCAGAACCTGACCGTTCACGCCGTTGACGCGGAGAAGGGCCTGCTCCTTATCAAGGGCGCGGTTCCTGGTCCGAACGGCGGCCTCGTCCTGGTCCGCACCGCGGCCAAGGGGGCCTGAGGACTATGAGCACCATTGACATTCTGTCGCCCTCCGGCGACACCGCCGGGACCGTTGAGCTCCCGGCCGAGATCTTCGACGTAGAGAAGATCAGCATTCCGCTGCTTCACCAGGTCGTCGTCGCACAGCTGGCCGCCGCCCGTCAGGGCACGCACAAGGTCAAGCGTCGTGGCGAGGTCCGCGGTGGCGGTAAGAAGCCTTACCGTCAGAAGGGCACCGGCCGCGCGCGCCAGGGTTCGACCCGTGCGCCGCAGTTCGCCGGCGGTGGCGTCGTCCACGGCCCCACGCCGCGTGACTACTCGCAGCGGACCCCGAAGAAGATGAAGGCCGCGGCCCTGCGCCACGCCCTCACCGACCGGGCCCGCAACGCTCGCATCCACGTCATCACCGGCGTGATCGAGGGCGAGACCCCCTCCACCAAGGCCGCCAAGAGCTTCCTCGGCAAGGTCAGCGAGCGCAAGAACGTGCTCCTGGTCATCGAGCGCTCCGACGAGGCCGCGCTGCTCTCCGCGCGCAACCTGCCCCAGGTCCACATCCTGGAGCCGGGCCAGCTGAACACGTACGACGTTCTCGTCTCGGACGACGTGGTCTTCACCCAGGCCGCTTTCGAGTCCTTCGTGTCTGGCCCCAAGGCCGCTGACACCGAAGGGAGCGAAGCCTGATGGCTACGCGTCACCCGAGCATTGCCTCCAAGGCGGCCAAGGCCGCCAAGGCCGCGCGCGTCGCCAAGGCGAAGCGCCACGAGGCCGAGGGCAAGAACACCGTCGAGACGCCGGCGAGCAAGAGCTTCACGGACCCCCGTGACGTCCTCCTCAAGCCGGTCGTCTCCGAGAAGAGCTACGCGCTGCTCGACGAGGGCAAGTACACCTTCGTCGTCGCGCCGGGCGCCAACAAGACCCAGATCAAGCAGGCCGTCCAGGCGGTCTTCTCGGTCAAGGTCACCGGCGTCAACACGATCAACCGTCAGGGTAAGCGCAAGCGCACCAAGAGCGGTTTCGGTAAGCGTGCTGACACCAAGCGCGCCATCGTGACCCTCGCTGAGGGCGACCGTATCGACATCTTCGGCCAGGCCTCCTAACGGAGCGCCCTGGTCCGAATATCGGACGAGGACTGAGAAATGGGAATCCGCAAGTACAAGCCGACGACGCCGGGCCGCCGTGGCTCCTCCGTCGCCGACTTCGTCGAGGTCACGCGGTCCACGCCGGAGAAGTCGCTGGTCCGCCCGCTGCACAGCAAGGGCGGCCGTAACAACGCCGGTCGTGTGACCGTTCGCCACCAGGGTGGCGGACACAAGCGCGCCTACCGAGTGATCGACTTCCGTCGTCACGACAAGGACGGCGTGCCGGCGAAGGTCGCGCACATCGAGTACGACCCCAACCGCACCGCGCGCATCGCGCTGCTGCACTACGCCGACGGCGAGAAGCGCTACATCCTCGCCCCGCGCAACCTGCAGCAGGGTGACCGCGTCGAGAACGGTCCCGGGGCCGACATCAAGCCGGGCAACAACCTGGCCCTCCGCAACATCCCGGTCGGTACCACGATCCACGCGATCGAGATCCGTCCCGGTGGCGGTGCCAAGTTCGCCCGCTCCGCCGGTGCCTCGGTGCAGCTGCTCGCGAAGGAGGGCACGATGGCCCACCTTCGTATGCCTTCCGGTGAGATCCGTCTGGTCGACCAGCGCTGCCGCGCCACGGTCGGCGAGGTCGGCAACGCCGAGCAGAGCAACATCAACTGGGGTAAGGCCGGCCGTAAGCGCTGGCTGGGCGTTCGCCCGACCGTCCGCGGTGTGGCGATGAACCCGGTTGACCACCCGCACGGTGGTGGTGAGGGCAAGACCTCCGGTGGTCGCCACCCGGTCTCCCCGTGGGGTCAGAAGGAGGGTCGTACTCGTTCGCCGAAGAAGGCTTCGAACAAGTACATCGTCCGCCGCCGCAAGACGAACAAGAAGCGCTAGGAGCGGGTTTAGATGCCGCGCAGTCTCAAGAAGGGACCCTTCGTTGACGGCCACCTCGTAAAGAAGGTGGACGCTCAGAACGAAGCCGGTACCAAGAACGTCATCAAGACCTGGTCCCGTCGCTCGATGATCATCCCGGCCATGCTCGGCCACACGATCGCGGTGCACAACGGCAAGACCCACATTCCGGTGTTTGTCACCGAGTCGATGGTCGGCCACAAGCTCGGCGAGTTCTCGCCGACGCGCACCTTCCGGGGTCACGTCAAGGACGACCGGAAGTCGAAGCGCCGCTAACGCGGGGTGGAATGACCATGACAGACACTGGAAGGACAACCATGGAAGCCAGGGCCCAGGCGCGGTACATCCGCGTTACGCCCATGAAGGCCCGCCGCGTGGTGGACCTTATCCGTGGCATGGATGCCACGGAGGCTCAGGCGGTCCTGCGTTTCGCCCCGCAGGCCGCGAGCGTGCCGGTCGGCAAGGTGCTTGACAGCGCCATTGCCAACGCCGCGCACAACTACGACCACACCGACGCCGACAGCCTCTTCATCTCCGAGGCGTACGTCGACGAGGGTCCGACCCTGAAGCGGTTCCGTCCGCGGGCCCAGGGCCGTGCCTACCGGATCCGCAAGCGGACCAGCCACATCACCGTGGTCGTCAGCAGCAAGGAAGGAACCCGGTAATGGGCCAGAAGGTTAACCCGCATGGGTTCCGGCTCGGCATCACCACGGACTTCAAGTCCCGTTGGTACGCCGACAAGCTGTACAAGGACTACGTCAAGGAAGACGTCGCCATCCGTCGGATGATGACGTCCGGCATGGAGCGCGCCGGTATCTCGAAGGTTGAGATCGAGCGCACCCGTGACCGCGTGCGGGTGGACATCCACACCGCGCGTCCCGGCATCGTCATCGGCCGCCGTGGCGCCGAGGCCGACCGCATCCGCGGTGACCTCGAGAAGCTCACGGGCAAGCAGGTCCAGCTGAACATCCTCGAGGTCAAGAACCCCGAGACGGACGCTCAGCTGGTTGCTCAGGCCGTTGCCGAGCAGCTGTCCTCCCGCGTCTCCTTCCGCCGTGCCATGCGTAAGAGCATGCAGTCGGCGATGAAGGCGGGCGCCAAGGGCATCAAGATCCAGTGTGGTGGCCGTCTCGGCGGCGCCGAGATGTCCCGCTCGGAGTTCTACCGCGAGGGTCGTGTGCCCCTGCACACGCTCCGTGCGAACGTCGACTACGGCTTCTTCGAGGCCAAGACGACCTTCGGCCGCATCGGTGTGAAGGTCTGGATCTACAAGGGCGACGTCAAGAACATCGCCGAGGTCCGCGCCGAGAACGCCGCTGCCCGCGCCGGCAACCGCCCGGCCCGTGGTGGCGGCAACGACCGCCCGGCCGGCCGTGGTGGCCGTGGTGGCGAGCGTGGCGGCCGCGGCCGCAAGCCGCAGCAGGCTCCCGCTGCCGAGGCCCCCAAGGCCGAGGCTCCGGCGGCTGCCGCTCCGGCTGAGAGCACCGGAACGGAGGCCTGACCGACATGCTGATCCCCCGTAGGGTCAAGCACCGCAAGCAGCACCACCCGAAGCGCCGTGGTCAGGCCAAGGGCGGTACGCAGGTTTCGTTCGGCGAGTACGGCATTCAGGCCCTCACGCCGGCGTACGTGACGAACCGCCAGATCGAGGCCGCCCGTATCGCGATGACCCGCCACATCAAGCGTGGCGGCAAGGTCTGGATCAACATCTACCCGGACCGCCCGCTCACGAAGAAGCCCGCCGAGACCCGCATGGGTTCCGGTAAGGGTTCGCCGGAGTGGTGGATCGCGAACGTGCACCCGGGCCGGGTCATGTTCGAACTGTCCTACCCCAACGAGAAGATCGCCCGTGAGGCCCTCACTCGCGCAGCCCACAAGCTGCCGATGAAGTGCCGGATCGTCAAGCGCGAGGCAGGTGAAGCGTGATGTCGGCCGGTACCAAGGCGTCCGAGCTGCGCGAACTGGGTGACGAGGAGCTTCTCGCGAAGCTTCGCGAAGCCAAGGAAGAGCTGTTCAACCTCCGCTTCCAGGCGGCGACCGGTCAGCTCGAGAACCACGGTCGGCTCAAGGCCGTCCGCAAGGACATCGCGCGGATCTACACCCTGATGCGTGAGCGCGAGCTGGGCATCGAAACGGTGGAGAGCGCCTGATGAGCGAGAGCAACGTGACCGAGAACACCACTGAGGCGCGCGGATTCCGCAAGACCCGTGAGGGTCTCGTCGTCAGCGACAAGATGGACAAGACCGTCGTCGTCGCCGTCGAGGACCGCGTCAAGCACGCCCTGTACGGCAAGGTCATCCGCCGTACGAGCAAGCTGAAGGCCCACGACGAGCAGAACGCCGCGGGTATCGGCGACCGCGTCCTCCTCATGGAGACGCGTCCGCTGTCCGCGACGAAGCGCTGGCGCATCGTGGAGATCCTCGAGAAGGCGAAGTAATCAAACGGGGGTCTCAACCCCCCCGTTGCCCCCCGCCGGGGGCCTGCCGCACCGTCAGGTGCCCGGCCCCCGGCGGAGGTTTTCTCCCTCAACAGGCCAAGTAATTCCTGCGGAGCTCATCCGCAGGACGGTTCCGCCAGGCTCGCGGGGCGACCCGGAAGGGATCCCCGCGGGAACCGGCAGACAATCAGGAGATAGACGTGATCCAGCAGGAGTCGCGACTGCGCGTCGCCGACAACACGGGGGCGAAGGAAATCCTTTGCATCCGTGTGCTCGGTGGCTCCGGTCGCCGCTACGCGGGCATCGGTGACGTCATCGTCGCCACCGTCAAGGACGCGATCCCCGGTGGCAACGTGAAGAAGGGTGACGTCGTCAAGGCGGTCATCGTTCGCACCGTCAAGGAGCGCCGCCGTCCGGACGGCTCGTACATCCGCTTCGACGAGAACGCCGCTGTCATTCTGAAGAACGACGGCGACCCTCGCGGCACCCGTATCTTCGGCCCCGTCGGCCGTGAGCTGCGCGAGAAGAAGTTCATGAAGATCATCTCGCTCGCGCCGGAGGTGCTGTAAGCATGAAGATCAAGAAGGGTGACACGGTTCAGGTCATCACCGGCAAGGACAAGGGCAAGCAGGGCAAGGTCATTGCCGCTTACCCGCGCGACGAGCGCGTCCTGGTCGAGGGTGTCAACCGGGTCAAGAAGCACACGAAGGCCGGCCCCACCGCCAGCGGTTCGCAGGCCGGCGGCATCGTGACCACCGAAGCCCCCATTCACGTGAGCAACGTTCAGCTCGTCGTGGAGAAGGACGGCAACAAGGTCGTCACGCGCGTCGGTTACCGCTTCGACGACGAGGGCAACAAGATCCGCGTTGCCAAGCGGACGGGTGAGGACATCTGATGGTTACCACCACCACTCCGCGTCTCAAGACGAAGTACCGCGAGGAGATCGCGGGCAAGCTGCGTGAGGAGTTCTCCTACGAGAACGTCATGCAGGTTCCCGGCCTCGTCAAGATCGTGGTCAACATGGGTGTCGGCGACGCCGCCCGTGACTCGAAGCTCATGGACGGTGCCGTCCGTGACCTGACCACGATCACCGGTCAGAAGCCGGCCATCACCAAGGCCCGGAAGTCCATCGCGCAGTTCAAGCTGCGTGAGGGTCAGCCGATCGGTGCCCACGTCACGCTCCGTGGCGACCGCATGTGGGAGTTCCTGGACCGCACCCTGTCGCTCGCGCTGCCGCGCATCCGCGACTTCCGCGGTCTGTCCCCCAAGCAGTTCGACGGCCGTGGCAACTACACCTTCGGTCTCACGGAGCAGGTCATGTTCCACGAGATCGACCAGGACAAGATCGACCGCGTCCGGGGTATGGACATCACCGTGGTGACCACGGCGACCAACGACGCTGAGGGCCGTGCCCTTCTCCGTCACCTCGGCTTCCCCTTCAAGGAGGCGTAAGCGAGATGGCGAAGAAGGCTCTGATTGCCAAGGCTGCTCGTAAGCCCAAGTTCGGTGTGCGTGGCTACACGCGCTGCCAGCGCTGCGGTCGTCCGCACTCCGTGTACCGCAAGTTCGGCCTGTGCCGCGTCTGCCTTCGTGAGATGGCTCACCGTGGCGAGCTGCCGGGCGTGACCAAGAGCTCCTGGTAGTTCCGGTAATTCCGGACTCCAGAGGCTCTCGGTAAGCAAAGGGCTCGGTCAGGTGCCCACCCCTCCATGGCTTAGGCTAGGAGGGTTGGGCGCCTGACGCCCGTACGACTTACTACGCCGTAGGTCCCCGCACCGCACCCGTCCCGCCACTGAGTGGGGAGAGGGATGGCGCATACAGGAAACCCCGGCGAGAGAGGCCGAAGGCCAATTCATGACCATGACTGATCCGATCGCAGACATGCTTACGCGTCTGCGTAACGCGAACTCGGCGTACCACGACACCGTGGGTATGCCGCACAGCAAGATCAAGTCGCACATCGCGGAGATCCTCCAGCAGGAGGGCTTCATCACGGGCTGGAAGGTCGAGGACGCCGAGGTCGGCAAGAACCTCGTCCTCGAGCTGAAGTTCGGCCCGAACCGTGAGCGCTCCATCGCGGGCATCAAGCGGATCTCCAAGCCCGGTCTCCGGGTGTACGCGAAGTCCACCAACCTGCCGAAGGTGCTCGGCGGCCTTGGCGTGGCGATCATCTCCACGTCCCACGGGCTCCTCACCGACAAGCAGGCCGGCAAGAAGGGCGTAGGCGGAGAAGTTCTCGCCTACGTCTGGTAACGGAAGGGAACGGAGGAAACAGCTATGTCGCGTATTGGCAAGCTCCCCATCACGGTTCCCGCCGGCGTGGACGTCACCATCGAAGGCCGTACGGTCCAGGTGAAGGGCCCCAAGGGCACCCTCGCTCACACCGTTGCCGCGCCGATCGAGGTCGTCAAGGCTGAGGATGGCGTTCTGAACGTCACCCGCCCCAACGACGAGCGTCAGAACAAGGCCCTGCACGGCCTGTCCCGCACGCTGGTGGCGAACATGATCACCGGCGTGACCCAGGGTTACGTGAAGAAGCTCGAGATCAGCGGTGTCGGTTACCGCGTCCAGGCGAAGGGCTCCAACCTGGAGTTCGCGCTCGGCTACAGCCACCCGATCACCGTCGAGGCCCCCGAGGGCATCACCTTCAAGGTGGAGGCTCCGACCCGTTTCTCGGTCGAGGGCATCGACAAGCAGAAGGTCGGCGAGGTTGCGGCCAACATCCGCAAGCTGCGCAAGCCCGACCCGTACAAGGCCAAGGGCGTCAAGTACGAGGGCGAAGTCATTCGCCGCAAGGTCGGAAAGGCGGGTAAGTAAGCCATGGCATACGGTGTCAAGATTGCTAAGGGCGACGCTTACAAGCGTGCTGCCATCAAGCGTCGTCACATCCGGATCCGTAAGCACATCTCGGGTACGGCTGAGCGTCCGCGCCTGGTCGTGACGCGCTCCAACCGCCACATCGTGGCCCAGATCATCGACGACGTTAAGGGTCACACCCTCGCGTCGGCGTCGACCCTGGACACGACGATCCGCGGTGGCGAAGCCGACAAGTCGGCTCAGGCCAAGTCGGTCGGCGCCCTGGTCGCCGAGCGCGCCAAGGCCGCCGGTGTCGAGGCTGTCGTATTCGACCGTGGTGGCAACCAGTACGCCGGGCGCATTGCCGCCCTGGCGGACGCCGCCCGCGAAGCCGGACTCAAGTTCTGAGTCGGTTCCGTAGCTAGCGGAAACAGAGAGAGGTAATTCCAATGGCTGGACCCCAGCGCCGCGGAAGCGGTGCCGGTGGCGGCGAGCGGCGGGACCGGAAGGGCCGTGACGGCGGCGCTGCTGCCGCCGAGAAGACCGCGTACGTTGAGCGCGTCGTCGCGATCAACCGCGTCGCCAAGGTTGTGAAGGGTGGTCGTCGCTTCAGCTTCACTGCGCTCGTCGTAGTGGGCGACGGTGACGGCACCGTGGGTGTCGGTTACGGCAAGGCCAAGGAGGTGCCGGCCGCCATCGCCAAGGGTGTTGAGGAGGCCAAGAAGCACTTCTTCAAGGTCCCCCGTATCCAGGGCACCATCCCGCACCCGATCACGGGCGAGAAGGCCGCGGGCGTCGTCCTGCTCAAGCCTGCTTCCCCCGGTACCGGCGTTATCGCCGGTGGCCCGGTGCGTGCTGTCCTCGAGTGCGCCGGCGTTCACGACATCCTGTCGAAGTCGCTCGGCTCGTCCAACGCGATCAACATCGTGCACGCGACCGTGGCGGCCCTCAAGGGTCTGCAGCGTCCCGAGGAGATCGCGGCTCGCCGTGGTCTGCCCCTCGAGGACGTCGCCCCCGCCGCTCTGCTGCGTGCGCGTGCGGGAGCGGGTGCGTAATCATGGCTCAGCTCAGGATCACGCAGACGAAGTCGTACATCGGCAGCAAGCAGAACCACCGCGACACCCTGCGTTCGCTCGGGCTCAAGCGCCTGAACGACGTGGTCGTCAAGGAGGACCGCCCCGAGTTCCGCGGAATGGTGCACACCGTCCGCCACCTCGTGACGGTTGAGGAGGTCGACTGATCATGGCGGAGAACAACCCGCTCAAGATCCACAACCTCCGTCCCGCCCCGGGCGCCAAGACCGCCAAGACCCGTGTGGGTCGTGGTGAGGCGTCGAAGGGTAAGACGGCCGGTCGTGGTACCAAGGGCACGAAGGCCCGTTACCAGGTTCCGGAGCGCTTCGAGGGCGGGCAGATGCCCCTCCACATGCGCCTCCCGAAGCTGAAGGGCTTCAAGAACCCGTTCAAGACCGAGTTCCAGGTCGTGAACCTCGACAAGCTGGCCGCGCTGTACCCGGAGGGTGGCGAGGTCACCGTCGAGGGTCTCGTCGCCAAGGGTGCCGTTCGCAAGAACAGCCTCGTCAAGGTCCTCGGCCAGGGCGAGATCTCCGTCGCGCTGCAGGTTTCGGTTGACGCCGTTTCCGGCTCCGCCAAGGAGAAGATCACCGCCGCCGGCGGTACCGTCACCGAGCTCGTCTGATCTTTTCAGGCGTCTCGATGACATGAGCGATCCCGACCGGGGGTGCCCTTACAAATGGGGTATCCCCGGTTGGTCGTTCCTAGGGGGGCAGTCTCGCCGGTAAGGTGGCCTGCACTGCCGACTTTCGTCCGGCGTTCCGTCGGGCGGCAGTCGACCGATACCTACCTATTCGTCGAACCTCAAGACCGTCACCTCTGACGCAGTTGCGCGGGGGTCGCAGGAGGCACCGTGCTCACCGCGTTCGCCCGGGCGTTCAAGACGCCCGACCTGCGCAAGAAGCTGCTCTTCACGCTCGGCATCATCGTGGTCTACCGGGTCGGTACCCACGTACCGATCCCAGGTGTCGACTACAAGAACGTCCAGACCTGCATCGACGTGGCCAAGGGCAACCAGGGTCTGTTCGGGCTGGTCAACATGTTCAGTGGTGGTGCGCTGCTGCAGATCACGATCTTCGCGCTCGGCATCATGCCGTACATCACGGCGAGCATCATTCTGCAGCTGCTGACGGTGGTGATCCCGCGCCTCGAAGCCCTCAAGAAGGAGGGTTCGGCCGGCACCGCGAAGATCACGCAGTACACCCGTTATCTGACGGTGGCGCTGGCGATCCTGCAGGGCACCGGCCTTGTCGCGACCGCCCGCAGCGGCGCCCTGTTCAGTGGCTGCCAGGTGGCCAACCAGATCGTTCCTGACCAGTCGATCTTCCAGACCGTCGTGATGGTCGTCACCATGACCGCCGGTACGGGCGTCGTCATGTGGCTGGGCGAGCTCATCACCGACCGCGGCATCGGCAACGGCATGTCGATCCTCATGTTCATCTCGATCGCCGCGACCTTCCCGTCCGCGCTGTGGGCGATCAAGACGCAGGGCACGCTGGCCGGCGGCTGGATCGAGTTCGGCACCGTGATCGCGGTCGGACTGGTCATGGTCGCGCTGGTCGTCTTCGTCGAGCAGGCCCAGCGGCGGATCCCCGTCCAGTACGCGAAGCGCATGATCGGGCGCCGGTCGTACGGTGGTACGTCCACTTACATCCCGCTGAAGGTCAATCAGGCGGGTGTGATTCCCGTCATCTTCGCGTCGTCGCTGCTCTACATCCCGGCTCTGGTCGCCCAGTTCTCCAACGGCAATTCCGGCTGGAAGACCTGGGTCACGCAGAACCTGACCAAGGGCGATCACCCCATCTACCTGGTCTCTTACTTCCTCCTGATCGTTTTCTTCGCGTTCTTCTACGTGGCGATCTCGTTCAACCCCGAGGAAGTCGCGGACAACATGAAGAAGTATGGTGGCTTCATCCCGGGCATCCGGGCTGGCCGGCCGACCGCTGAGTACCTGAGCTACGTACTCAACCGGATCACCTGGCCGGGGTCGCTGTATCTGGGTCTGATCGCTCTCGTGCCGACAATGGCGTTGGTGGGTTTCGGGGCAACCGGCAATTTCCCGTTCGGTGGTACCAGCATCCTGATCATCGTGGGTGTCGGTCTTGAGACGGTGAAGCAGATCGAGAGCCAGCTTCAGCAGCGCAATTACGAAGGGTTCCTCCGCTGATGCGAATCGTCCTCGTCGGGCCGCCCGGTGCCGGGAAGGGAACGCAGGCTGCGTTCCTTGCCAAGAACCTGGGGATTCCGCACATCTCCACGGGCGACCTCTTCCGCGCCAACATCAGTCAGGGCACGGAGCTGGGCAAGCAGGCCAAGGCGTACATGGACGCGGGCAAGCTGGTGCCGGACGAGGTCACCATCGGGATGGCCAAGGACCGCATGGAGCAGCCCGACGCCGCCAACGGCTTCCTGCTGGACGGCTTCCCTCGTAACGTCTCGCAGGCCGAGGCGCTCGACGAGATGCTCAAGGCCGAGGCCATGAAGCTGGACGCGGTGCTGGACCTGGAGGTCCCCGAGGACGAGGTGGTCAAGCGCATCGCGGGCCGCCGCATCTGCCGCAACGACTCTTCGCACGTCTTCCACGTGACGTACAAGCAGCCGAAGCAGGAAGGCGTCTGTGACGTCTGTGCCGGCGAGCTGTACCAGCGGGACGACGACTCCGAGGAGACGGTCCGTACGCGTCTCGAGGTCTACCACACGCAGACCGAGCCGATCATCGACTACTACGCCCGTCAGGGCCTGGTCGTGACGATCTCGGCGCTCGGCAAGGTGGAAGAGGTCACGGGGCGCGCCATGGAGGCGCTCAAGAGCAAGGTCGGCGACAAGTAGTCGTCACGCTGCCATCGGCCGCGGTGCCCTCCGGGGGTGCCGCGGCCGTAGTGTTGTGCAGGTGGTCGTGTACGTAGTGGTGCACGACCTTGTTGGGTACGTCGTCGGAATGACGGAGAAGACGGAGAGCGCGGGCCGCCATGGTGCAGATCAAGACCCCTGAGCAGATCGCCAAGATGCGTGCGGCGGGGTTGGTCGTCGCGGCCATTCACGCGGCCACACGTGAGGCGGCCGTGCCGGGTGCCACGACGAAGGACCTGGACGAGGTCGCGCGCAAGGTGCTGGCCGAGCACGGGGCGAAGTCGAACTTCCTCGGGTACGGCGGTTTCCCCGCGACCATCTGCACCTCGGCCAACGAGGTCGTCGTCCACGGCATCCCGTCCGACGAGGTGGTCCTGAAGGACGGCGACATCATCTCGATCGACTGCGGCGCGATCGTGGACGGCTGGCACGGGGACGCGGCGTACACCGCGTTCGTGGGCTCCGGTCACGCCCCGGAGCTGCTCGAGCTCTCCCGGGTGACCGAGGAGTCGATGTGGGCGGGCATCGCGGCGATGAGGCAGGGCAACCGGCTCGTCGACGTCTCGCGTGCGATCGAGACGTACATCCGCCGCCAGCCGAAGCCCGGCGGCGGCAAGTACGGAATCATCGAGGACTACGGCGGCCACGGCATCGGCACCGAGATGCACATGGACCCGCACCTGCTGAACTACGTCGAGAAGCGGCGCGGCAAGGGTCCGAAGCTGGTCCCCGGCTTCTGCCTGGCCATCGAGCCGATGGTGTCCTTGGGCACGCCGCGGACCGAGGTGCTGGAGGACGACTGGACCGTCATCACGACGGACGGCACGTGGTCCTCGCACTGGGAGCACTCGGTGGCGCTGACGGAGGAGGGCCCGCTGGTCCTCACGTCCCCGGACGGCGGCAGGGCGAAGCTGGCGGAGCACGGGATCACGGCGGCGCCGGACCCACTGGCCTGACGGCGCCGGACCTGTTGGTTTGACGGCGCCCGGTCCCGCTGGGCTGACGGCGCCGGACCTGTGGGTCTGATGGCGCCGGTCCCGCTGGGCTGACGGTGACAGACCCGATGGCCTGATGGTGCCGGCCCGGTGGTGGCGGACCCGCTGGTCTCACCGTGGCGGGCGGGGGCGGGTCGGTGGGGTGTGGGGGATCGCGGCACCCGGGCGAGGGTGCCGGGCGGATACGGTGGGTCGCGGTGTGATCGCCGTACGTCTCCGCGACGCCGCCCCGGAGGGTCCGCGGAGACGCGTTGACGACCCCCGTTGCTTAACGATCTCCGTAGTGGGGCATTCTTTCTCGATTCGTCTTTCCGAGAGGCCTGACGTAGACTGACTCGTCGGCTCTCGTGCACCCGCATGTCTGCATGCGCTCGTGCGAAGTCGATCAAGGTAGTCGATTCGAAGGGCGAAGCGTGGCCAAGAAGCAAGGTGCCATCGAGATCGAGGGCACTGTCGTCGAGTCTCTTCCGAACGCCATGTTCAAGGTCGAGCTCCAGAACGGCCACCAGGTCCTGGCACACATCAGCGGCAAGATGCGTATGCACTACATCCGCATCCTCCCTGACGACCGGGTCGTGGTGGAGTTGTCTCCGTACGACCTGACGCGTGGCCGCATCGTCTACCGGTACAAGTAGATCTTGCCCTTACTCCGTGTTCCCGGTTCCGGGACGCGGGGGGTGGCACTGACCCGGAGAACCTCACCAATGAAGGTCAAGCCGAGCGTCAAGAAGATCTGCGACAAGTGCAGGGTGATCCGCCGTCACGGTCGGGTCATGGTCATCTGCGAAAACCCGCGCCACAAGCAGCGCCAGGGCTGACGCACGACCGCACCTTCTGCATCCGCAGATACTTCGCGCGACGCAAGCAGTACATGTTCATACGCAGAACCCAGGGCTGAGTCTCATCAGGCCTGACACCCCCGGTCGGAGGCCGGGGACCCGGTTCGTACCGAATCTTCGACAAGAGGAGAGGACGGCGGGCGGGATCCGGTTCTGCGGAAGACCTCCGAACGACAACTGGAGCCATTGAATGGCACGCGTTTCCGGTGTTGACATCCCTCGCGAAAAGCGTGTGGAGGTCGCCCTGACCTACGTGTTCGGCATCGGCCGGACCCTTTCCCAGCAGACGCTGGCCGAGACCGGCGTGAACCCGAACACCCGTGTTCGTGACCTCTCCGAAGAAGAGCTGGTCAAGATCCGCGAGTACGTGGACGCCAACATCAAGACCGAGGGTGACCTCCGTCGCGAGATCCAGGCCGACATCCGCCGCAAGGTCGAGATCGGCTGCTACCAGGGTCTGCGCCACCGTCGTGGCCTGCCCGTCCACGGTCAGCGCACCAGCACGAACGCTCGTACCCGCAAGGGCCCGCGTCGCGCCATCGCCGGTAAGAAGAAGCCGGGCAAGAAGTAGTCCTCAGCGGACGCTTATCAGCGGTCTTCGCTGTAGGACCGACCACCTCCCGTAGGAGTAATAGATGCCCCCCAAGGGTCGTCAGGGCGCTGCCAAGAAGGTGCGCCGCAAGGAAAAGAAGAACGTCGCTCACGGGCACGCTCACATCAAGAGCACGTTCAACAACACCATCGTCTCGATCACGGACCCCTCGGGCAACGTGATCTCCTGGGCCTCCGCCGGCCACGTCGGCTTCAAGGGCTCGCGCAAGTCCACCCCCTTCGCCGCGCAGATGGCCGCCGAGTCGGCCGCCCGTCGCGCGCAGGAGCACGGCATGCGCAAGGTTGACGTCTTCGTGAAGGGCCCGGGCTCCGGTCGCGAGACCGCGATCCGCTCCCTCCAGGCCACTGGCCTCGAGGTCGGCTCCATCCAGGACGTCACCCCCACCCCGCACAACGGCTGCCGTCCGCCCAAGCGCCGCCGCGTCTGAGGCTCGGTTGTCTTGAGGTTGCGGGCGGTACGTCTCTTCGGAGGCGTGCCGCCCGTACCCTTGCAGTAGCAGCAGGGCGTCAAATAGCGGGCGCCCATGACTGAAGGATCGCAACATGCTGATTGCTCAGCGTCCCTCGTTGACCGAAGAGGTCGTCGACGAATTCCGCTCCCGGTTCGTGATCGAGCCGCTGGAGCCGGGCTTCGGCTACACCCTCGGCAACTCCCTGCGCCGGACCCTCCTGTCCTCGATCCCGGGTGCGGCGGTCACGTCCATCCGCATCGACGGCGTTCTGCACGAGTTCACCACCGTGCCGGGCGTCAAGGAGGACGTCACCGACCTGATCCTCAACATCAAGCAGCTGGTCGTCTCCTCGGAGCACGACGAGCCGGTCGTGATGTACCTGCGCAAGCAGGGCCCGGGTCTGGTCACCGCCGCCGACATCGCGCCCCCGGCCGGTGTCGAGGTGCACAACCCCGACCTCGTCCTCGCCACGCTCAACGGCAAGGGCAAGCTGGAGATGGAGCTGACCGTCGAGCGCGGTCGCGGCTACGTCTCCGCCGTTCAGAACAAGCAGGTCGGTCAGGAGATCGGGCGCATCCCGGTCGACTCGATCTACTCGCCGGTGCTGAAGGTCACGTACAAGGTCGAGGCGACCCGTGTCGAGCAGCGCACCGACTTCGACAAGCTGATCGTCGACGTCGAGACCAAGCAGGCCATGCGTCCCCGTGACGCCATGGCGTCGGCCGGTAAGACCCTGGTCGAGCTGTTCGGTCTGGCTCGCGAGCTCAACATCGACGCCGAGGGCATCGACATGGGCCCGTCCCCCACGGACGCCGCCCTCGCCGCGGACCTCGCGCTGCCGATCGAGGAGCTCGAGCTCACCGTTCGTTCGTACAACTGCCTCAAGCGTGAGGGCATCCACTCCGTGGGTGAGCTCGTCGCCCGCTCCGAGGCCGACCTCCTGGACATCCGCAACTTCGGTGCGAAGTCCATCGACGAGGTCAAGGCGAAGCTGGCCGGCATGGGCCTGGCCCTCAAGGACAGCCCGCCCGGATTCGACCCGACCGCCGCCGCCGACGCCTTTGGTGCCGACGACGACGCGGACGCGGGCTTTGTGGAGACCGAGCAGTACTAAGAGCTCGGGTTCCACTGCCGGTTCCAGGCTGCGGGCCGGTTCTTGGCTGGTCGCGCAGTTCCCCGCGCCCCTTACGGGGCGCGGGTCCTCCGGCGCCTTGCAAGAGGTGCCCGGATCTCCGACGGGCAATCGCCCGCTCGGACACTGACCCCGGTACCTGATACGGCCGGGGCAGACACCTAGGAGAAACACCATGCCGAAGCCCACCAAGGGTGCCCGTCTGGGCGGCAGCGCCGCGCACGAGAAGCTGCTCCTCGCGAACCTCGCGAAGTCGCTCTTCGAGCACGGCCGCATCACGACCACCGAGGCGAAGGCCCGTCGCCTGCGCCCGTACGCGGAGCGTCTGGTCACCAAGGCGAAGAAGGGTGACCTTCACAACCGCCGTCAGGTGCTCTCGGTGATCACGGACAAGAGCATCGTGCACACGCTCTTCACCGAGATCGGCCCGCGCTACGAGAACCGCCCGGGTGGCTACACCCGTATCACCAAGATCGGTAACCGCCGTGGCGACAACGCGCCCATGGCCGTCATCGAGCTGGTGGAGGCCCTGACCGTGGCCCAGCAGGCCACCGGTGAGGCCGAGGCGGCCACCAAGCGTGCCGCCAAGGACGCCGAGGTCAAGACCGAGGCTCCGGCCAAGGTCGAGGACGCCAAGGTCGAGGACGCCGCCGAGGCTCCCGCCGAGGAGTCGAAGGACGCCTGAGGCACTGCCTGGCTGTGAGCGGGTCCGTCCCTTCGGGGGCGGGCCCGCTCTCGCGTTTCCGGCACAGCTGCCGGCCTTGAGAGGATCTAGGTGTGAGTGACGAAGTACAGCCCGGGTTCGTACGGGTGCGTTTGGATCTGTCGTACGACGGGACCGAGTTCTCCGGGTGGGCCAAGCAGGCCTCGGGGCGCCGGACCGTGCAGGGGGAGATCGAGGACGCCCTCAGGACCGTCACGCGGTCCAGGGACACCACGTACGAGCTGACCGTCGCCGGGCGCACCGACGCCGGTGTGCACGCGCGCGGGCAGGTGGCGCACGTCGATCTGCCCGTCGAGCTGTGGGCCGAGCACGAGGAGAAGCTGCTCAAGCGGCTGGCCGGGCGGCTGTCCAAGGACGTGCGGGTGTGGTCCCTGAGGGAGGCCCCCAGCGGGTTCAACGCCCGCTTCTCCGCGATCTGGCGGCGGTACGCGTACCGGGTCACCGACAACCCCGGGGGAGTGGATCCCCTGCTGCGCAGTCATGTCCTGTGGCACGACTGGCCGCTCGACGTCGACGCCATGAACGAGGCGGCCGAGCGGCTCGTGGGCGAGCACGACTTCGCCGCCTACTGCAAGAAGCGCGAGGGCGCCACGACCATTCGTACGCTCCAGGAGCTGAGCCTGGTGCGCGGGGGGGACGGGGTCATCACCGCCACCGTCCGCGCCGACGCCTTCTGCCACAACATGGTGCGCTCGCTCATCGGCGCGCTGCTGTTCGTGGGGGACGGGCACCGCGGGCCCGACTGGCCCGGGAAGGTGCTCGCGGCCGGCGTACGGGACTCGGCCGTCCATGTCGTACGGCCGCACGGGCTGACCCTGGAGGAGGTCGGCTACCCCGCGGACGAACTGCTCGCCGCGCGCAACAAGGAGGCGCGCAACCGGCGGACGCTGCCGGGGGCCTGCTGCTGAACCGGCTGTCGGCGGAGGACCGGAAGGCGGTGGCACGCCCCACTGCATGGGCCGTCGGCCGGGCCATGGACGTGCCCGGTCGCAGCCTCCGTCGGGGCATGGAGGTCGGCCACGAGGACCTGCCGCGCGGAAGGCGAGGCCCCGCCCTGGACCGCTGTCCGAGGACGGGGCTGTTCAGCCGGGTCGCCGTCGTGCCTACTGCCTGACGGTGAAGTACTGCCAGGCGCCCCAGGTGCTGAGGTTGGTGTTGTCCTTACTGCTGTGGATGTACTCCGCGGCGATGCGGAACCTGCTGTTGACGTACTTGGTGAGAGACATCTGGTGGCGGCCGGCGCTGGTGGAACCGAGTGAGGAGCAGGGGGTGGTGGTCTGCGTGTGCCAGGCGCCGCTGTAGTACCGCTGCACGCGGAAGACGAGGCACTGGCCGGCCTTGTTGGGTGCGACGGTGGCGTCGAGTTGCTCCTTGGCGGTGTGGTGGTAGACCCAGTAGAGAGTGCTGCCGTAGTGCGTGCTCGTGTAGTAACCGGACAGTTTCTCCGAGATCCGCACATAGGACTGCGCACTTCGGGCGACGGTCTTCGGGGCGTACTGGTAGTCGCCGGCGAACACCGCGCTGAACGTGGTGTTGCGGGCGAGCTTGTAGGACCCTGTCAGATTGCCGTGGGAGTCCACCGTGCCCGACTTCACCAGGACCGATGTGCCGCCGAACGGCTGAGCGTAGATCGCCACCGTTCGCTTGTTGTAGGTCGTACCGAGGTGAGCGGTGACCTTCGCGGACTGACCGTATGCGTACGTCGAGTGGTCGGTGGTGATGGTCAGGCCCGTCGAGACTCGGGACACCTGGACGGTGGCGCTGCGACTGCCCGGCTTGTGTGAGATGTCGCCGCCGTAGGTCACCTTGTAGGTGTTGGCGCCGCCGATCTGCGGGGTGTCCGCGAACGTGAACGAACCGTCCGCGGCGACCTTCGCGTCGGTGAGTGCGACACCGGACGGGTGTGCGAGGTCGGTCTTCGTCACCGTGACGACCCCACCGGTGGCGAAGGGCGAGCCGGAGAGCGTGCCGGACACGGTCTGCTTGTGCGTGCGGGTGGCCGTGGCCGGGGCCGCCAGAGTGACCGAGGTGGCGAGCTTGGACACCTGGACGAGGCTTGTCGTGCTCGCCGCCTCGTGTGTCGCGTCCCCCGCGTAGCTCGCGGCGTAGGTGTAAGTGCCCTCTGCCAGCGGGGTGTCGCTGAAGGTGAAGGAGCCGTCCGCCTTCGTCGTCACATCGCGCAGTGCTGTTCCGTTCCGCGTGATGTGCGCGACCTGACCTGCGGGAGGCGCCACGGACGAGGTCAACGTGCCGGCAACGGTCAACGGCCGGCCCGGAACACCCGTGCTCGGGGCGGTGAGATGGAGCGAGGTCGCCGCTTTCGGGTCCGGGGCCGGAGGCGCCGCCTCGCTGACGACCGGGCCGCTCACCGTCTGCACGTCGGCGTTGTCGCCGGTGGCACCGGAGAAGGCGAGGAGCGCGGTGGACGGCAGCGTCGGTGTCGCGTCCGTCACCTGCGTCCCGTCGATCCAGACGTACAGATGGCCGGCGGCCACCTGGATGTCGACCTGGTGTGTGCCCTGGCGCAGGGAGGTGCCGAGTGTGGCCACCGACTGGTAGTCGATCGTTGACGAGCCGGCCGCACTGGGGCCGACGCCCACGAAGTTCTGTGTCTTGAGCGTGTCGTTCCAGCCGGTGCCGAACGCGATCACCGTGCCCGGCCGCCCCGCGATGCCGAGGCTGTCACCGGTCCCGCCCAGTGCGGAGGCGGAGTTCTGGGCCGGGTCGAGCAGAGTGAGCGTCATGCCCTTGCCGCCGGTGCCGGGGCCGAACTTCGTGGTGAAGGTGGCCCGTAGACCGTCGGTGCGCAACGGCTCGGTGTACACCGCCGTGCCCGCCTGATTGCTGGTGGCCGGGGTCAGCTGGACCCCGCTGCCGTCAGCCGGCACCGCCGAGCCGTTGGTCTGCCACTTCCCGTCGTCGGCCGAGGTGGTCGTGGCGGTGCCGGTACCGGTGCCCTTGACCGGCACGTACATGGCGCCCTGGCTGTTGCCGTTCGTGTCGGTCCCGGTGCCGGTGACCTCGTAGAAGGCGCTCAGATCCGCAGCCGAACGCGGAGTGAACGTCACGTTCTGCACCGCGGTCTGCTCAGGACCGATGATCAGGCCCTCCGACAGCTGCACCGGGCTGTTGAAGTCACCTGTCGGCGCCTTGGCCTTGGTCACCGTAACCGGGATGTTGCCGGTGTTGGTGATGGTGAACGACAGCGACTTGGAGCTGCCGATCGGGACCTGGCCGAAGTCCAGTGAGCTCGTGGAGAACTCCAGGTGTCCCTGCCCCGTGATGGCCGTCGCACTGACCGGCAGGCTCAGCGTGTGTGTGGCGCCGCCGCCGCTGCTGCTGACCACGAGCGCGTCGCTGTCGACCTGGTCGCCGGTCGGGGTGTAGGTGACCGAGAGCACGAACGAGCCACCGGCCGGTACGACCGTCCCCGCGCTCGGCAGCCCCGAGGCGGAGAAGGCGCCGCCGGGCGAGTCGACCGAGTCGATGGTCTCCGGTTCGGTACCGGTGTTGGTGATCTGAAGGTTCAGCGTCGAAGTGCTGCCGGTGGGCACTTCCCCGAAGTCCAGGGCGGCGGGTGCCGCCCCGAGGCCGGGCCTGGTGCCGACGCCGTGGAGGGCGAAGACCAGCTTCTGGCCGTCCGACAGGTTCGCGGTCAGCGTGCCGTTGATGCCGCCGGTGGCGGTGGGGGCGAAGGTGATCGGTACGTCCAGGGTGGCGTCCGCCGCCAGCGCCGTGGGCTGCTCGGGGGTGGGTACGGCGGACGGGTCGACCGAGAACGCGCCGGAGGCCTTGAGCCCCGTGACGCTGACGTCCTGCGTGGCCGTCAGTTTCATCTCGGCGGAGCCGCTGTCGCCCACACCGACCTGACCGAAGTCCAGCGAGGCCGCGGTCAGAGCCGTCCTGGCCGGGCTGCCGAAGCCGTAGAGCACACCGTCCCGGGTGCCGACGTACACCTTGCCGCCCTCGGCGGTCGGCGTGCTGAACTTGGTCGCGGTGCCGATCGGCGCGGACCACAGCAGCTGGAGCAGGCCGTTGCCGTCGGGAGTGGGGCTGTAGGCGCGCAGGGTGCCGTCGGCTCCGGAGGCGTTGCTCGCGGAGGTCATCCACACCAGGGCACTGGACTCGTCCGTGCCGTCGGACGTGACCAGGGGAGAGCCGCTGGTGTAGCCGAAGGTGTCCTGGCTCTGGCCGGTGAGGGTGAGCGTGGGCGTACCGCCGTTGCGCACGCCGTACTTGAGAGCGCGCAGCGGACCCTGGTTGCCGACGACGTAGACATAGCCGCCGTCGCCGCCCCAGAACGCGGGGTGCCCCCACATGCCCTGGTAGGGGCCGGACACGCTCACCGCGGCGTCGCCGCCCTGGGCTCCCTGGCCCATGCCGCCGAGGTTGTCGCGGTCGAGCAGGAACACCCGTCCGTCCTTGCCCTGCTGGATCAGCAGGTGCGGGTGCTCGCTGGTACCGAAGCCGTCCGGCAGCGCCATCGGGGCGCCCGAGGAGATGTCCTGGTCGTTGAGGTCCAGGGTGGAGGCGTCGCTCGGGCTGAAGAAGTCGGCCGTACCGAGGGTGTTGTCCGCGCCGACCTGGAGGCGTACGACGGACTCGGCCAGGGTTCCCTGAACGGTCTTGCCCGGCCCGGGCGCCGGGCTGATGCCGTTCCCGGTGCTGAAGAAGATCCGGCCGGACCCGTCCGAGACCAGTCCGCCCCCCGACTGCCAGATGCCGGCGCCGCCGGTGCCGGCACCGGTCGCCGTGGCCCACATCGAGGTGATGCTGTGCCCGGTGGTGCTCACCCCGACCACATAGCCGCGGTACGGCCACGCGTCACAGTGGCCGCCGAAGCCCGCGTAGACGACGCCGTCCATCAACAGCAGGCCGGGGCGCTGCTGCTCGTAGTAGGCGTCGAACTTGGCGCTCGGGTCGTTGACGGGGCTGCCGGCGATGGTGACCGGCCACCCCGGGCGCTCGGCTCCGGAGGCCGGGTCCACTGCGTGCATCAGCCACGTCGGGTGGCGGTGCGTGGAGGTGCCGTCGTCGACCTTGGTGGTGAAGTAGAGGGCGTTGGTGGCCGGGTCGTAGACGGGAGTCGCGGTCGCCCCCACATTGGGTGTCAGGTCCCCGCAGCCGATCGCCGAGGCCGGCCATGCCGGTCCGTAGTTCTTGCTCCACTCGATCGCTCCGGTGGCGCGATCGAGGCCGTACACGGTGTTGCTCTCGGTGACCGCGATCACCTGGTCGCCCAGCACCAGGGGCTGGGCGTATATCTGCCCGTCCAGTTTCGTGGCGAAGAGCCGGCCGAAGGCGGACGACTGGACAACAGCCGGGGAGAGCCCGGCCTCGTTCTGGTCCCAGTTGGTGCGCAAGTTGTCGATGCCCTGGGTGGTTTGGTCGGCCTGGGCCGAGGATGCCACCAGGCTGATCGTCGTGCCGATCAGTGCCGCAGCGGCCACGGCCACTGTGGCGAACAGCCATCTGCGCCGCCGGTTGCGATGGCGGCCACCGCGTGCGGGCACGGAAAACCCGGGCAAATCGGGACCTCCCCCTAGTGTTCGCACCCGGAATGGTCACAGGTGCGGCGCAAACGTGAAGACTGAGTGGTTGTTCTTACCATCAGTTCACCTTTTTGCGCACCGCGGGGGTGTGCTTCGCTGCTGTGCGGCGCCACTGCTACCCCTGTGACTCGTGATGAAACCATCACGTAACAAGGTTGTTGAGTCTTAAAGGGGAGAGCCGGTTATGCTTTCGCGGTCCGGCTGAAAGTTCGAATTTGGGGCAGCCGGGCTCGGGGTGGGTTCACAGGTCCGTTCCAGGTCCTGGGGGGGTTCATGAATAGTGCAGTGAGTGCTGCGGCGCGCGCTGAGCGTCCTCATCGACGCAGACGCGAGCCGGAGAGCCATGGGCTCTTGCCGCAGCCGCCGGACGACGCCGAGAAGTACTCGTACACGCGCCGTCACCTGTGGGTCCTGACGCTGGGCTCGCTGATCAGCTTCGCCTGTCTCGCGGTGAGCCAGTTCCTGTTCACGGCGTCCAGCCCGTGGTTCTGGCTGACGATGCCGCTGCTCGCCTTCGTGGTCGCGGACTACCTGATCTCGCTGTACCTGGACGGGCTCAGCAAGGACTTCGACATCAAGGCGCACAAGCTGCTGGTGCGGGACTGGCGGCCCGCCGTCCACCCGAGCGTGGACGTCTTCCTGCCGGTGTGCGGTGAGCCGCTGGAGGTGCTGCACAACACCTGGGTCAACGTGAACCGGCTCGCGGGCACCTACCGGGGCGTCGTCAAGGTGTACGTGCTGGACGACGCCGACGACCCGGAGGTCGGCGCCATGGCGCGGGACTTCGGCTTCCACTACGTGGTGCGGCCGAACCGCGGTTGGTTCAAGAAGGCCGGCAACCTCCACCACGCCTTCGGGATCACCGACGGCGACCACATCCTCATCCTCGACGCCGACTTCGCGCCGCGCGCCGACCTGCTCGACGAACTGCTGCCGCACATGGACGCCGACGAGCGGATCGGGATCGTGCAGTCGCCGCAGTTCTTCCGGATCACCGACCGGCAGAACTGGATCGAGCGCGGCGCGGGAGCGGTGCAGGAGCAGTTCTACCGGTCCGTGCAGACCTCCCGCGAGGACAAGGACGGATCGATCTGCGTCGGCTCGTGCGCGGTGTACCGGCGCGCGGCCCTCGCCCAGATCGGCGGCATCACGCTGATCGAGCACTCCGAGGACATGTACACCGGTTTCGACCTGCGGGCGCTGGGCTGGAAGCTGTGCTACGTGCCCGTCGCGCTGTCGGCCGGTGTGTGCCCGGACACCGCCGGTGCCTTCCACAACCAGCAGTACCGCTGGTGCATGGGCTCGTTGTCGCTGCTGACCAGCAAGCGGTTCTGGGAGATGGACCTCAAGTTCCAGACACGGCTGTGCTACGTCTCCGGGTTCCTCTACTACCTGCAGACCGCCCTCGCGACCTTTCTCGCCCCGCTGATCCCGCTCGGGCTGCTCATCCTGCGGCCCGATCTGCTGCGCGCCGAGGCCTCGCTCTGGGTGCTGCCCAGCGTGGCGTACGTGACGCTGGTGCTGCCGCTGTGGCACCGGGCGCCGTACCGCCTGGAGGCCTGGTCGGTTCGCGTGATGTACGGGTGGTCGCATGTCTTCGCCGTGTGGGACGTGTTGCGCGGACGTCCGATGGGTTGGAAGCCGACCGGCTCGCAGGGCGCCAAGAAGAACGGCATGCGCCGGTACTGGACCGGAATGATCGTGTGGAGCGCCGGGACCGCGGTGCTGTGGATCGGCGTCGCCGCCTGGCGCATGCTCACGCTCTATCCGCCGGACTTCGCGCTGATGCTGTCCGCCGGCCTCTTCTATGCCATGGTCGTCGGGCGCGTGCTCGTCCAGCCCCGGGAGCAGATCGCGTGATGAATCGTTTTCGTGCGCTGGCGGCAGTCCTGCTCGCCGGCGCACTCCTCGCCGGTTGCAGCACGTTCTCCGAGCAGGGCCGGGACGATTACCGACGGGCCCAGGGCGAGGCGGCGGACCCCGGCGAGTCAGCGGCCACCGAGACGGCCAAGCCGGAACCCCCGTATGACGTACGCCCGTTGCTGAAACCTGCGAAGAAGTACCTCGGCCTGGCCGCCGAAGGCGCGCCCGCCGACATGAAGAACGTCGACTCCTTCGCGAAGTCCGCGGGCAAGAAGCCCAACCTGATCGAGTTCTACTCGGCGTGGGGCGACCGCTACGAGGCGGCCGCCGTACAGAACGCCCGGGACTACAAGGCGCTGCCCTTCATCGCCTGGGAGCCCTTCGACAAGACGCTGGGGCAGATCGCCTCCGGCGCCGACGACGCGTACATCCGCGGCTACGCGAGGTCCGTCAAGGAGCTCAACCTGCCGGTGGCGATCAGCTTCGCGCACGAGATGAATGCCTTCTGGTACCCCTGGGGCACGAAGAAGGCCACCGCCGCGCAGTTCGTCGCCGCGTACCGGCACGTCCACGACCTCTTCGACCAGGAGGGCGCCACCCAGGTCATCTGGGTGTGGAGCCCGAACGTGATCAACCCGGTGCCGACCGTGCGCCTGAAGCCGTACTGGCCGGGCGAGGAGTACGTCGACTGGGTCGGAGTCATCGGCTACTACGCCCGCACCGGCCCCTCCACCTTCTCGACTCTGTACGGGCCGACGACGACCCAGATCCGTGCCTTCACCAAGAAGCCCGTGATCATCGCGGAGACGGCGGCCGAGGCCGGGCAGCGCAAGCCGGCCGACATCACCGACCTTTTCAAGGGGACGGCCGCACACGACGACGTGATCGGCTTCGTCTGGTTCAACTTCGACAAGGAAGCGGACTGGCGCATCACCAGCGGTCCGGCCACGACGCGCACCTTCCGCGAGCAGGCCGCCGCCTCCCGCTTCGGATTCGATGTGACCAAGCCATGAGCAGCAGACAGCCGCAGCCGCCGCAGGAACACCAGCAGCAGTACCAGCAGTACCAGGAGTACCAACAGGAGTCGTACGGGCAGGACTCGTACGCGTGGCCGCCCCAGCAGCAGACGTATCCGCCGTACTACGAGACGTACGACCCGTACGCGGAGCCCTCGGCCCCTTCGAGCCCCGGAACCCCGGTCCGTGCGACCGGACCGGAGCCCGAACCCGAACCCGAGCCCGACGACCCCGGCTACACACTGCCCGCCGTCCCCGAGTCCTCCTGGGCCGTGGACAACCGGCGCGGCAAACTGCTCGGGCGCGGAGTGCTGGGGTGCCTGCTGCTGGTGCAGGCCGGGCTCTCGCTGCGGCTGCGGGGGACGGCCTTCCAGGACGAGGCGCTCTACATCGCCTCCGGCCACTACGAACTGAACAACCTGCTGCACGGCACCAAGCTGCCGGTCGACTTCGCGGGCTACTTCTCCGGCCACCCGAAGCTGTACCCGGTGCTCGCCGCGGCCGTGGACTCGTACTTCGGGCTGACCGGCGTCCGGGTCCTCAGCCTGTTGTTCATGCTGGCCGCCACCGGCCTGCTGTACGCGGTGACCCGGCGCCTGTTCAACCTGCGGGCGGCGCTCGGCGCGGCCGCCCTCTTCTCCGTCCTCCAGTCGACGACCGTGCTCGGCAACTTCGCCACGTACGACGCCGCCGCGATCTTCCTGCTCGCCCTGTCGATGTACGCCGTCGTGCGCACCGACCGGATGCGCTCGGCGGCCGTCCTGCTGGCCGCGCCACCGGCCGCGCTGGCCTTCGCCGTGAAGTACGCCTCCGGCCTGTATCTGCCGACGCTGGTGCTGCTCGCGGTGGTCACCGCGCACCGGCACCGCGGGGTGAAGACCCTGGGCCGCGGGGTGTTCCTCGGCGCGGGCATCGGGGCGCTGCTCGGCGCCGGGTACGTCCTCTCCGGGCCGCTCGGCGGCATCAGCTCCACCACCACCAACCGGGCCCAGGGCGCCGATTCCGCCATGAAGCTGCTGGAGCACAGCGCCGAGTGGGGCGGTCTGGTCTTCCTGGCGGCGCTCGTCGGCTCGGTCGCGTACGCGCTGCGCGGGCGGATGGGCGAGATGCCGTGGATCGAGGGGGAGACCGCCGGGCGGGTGCGGCGCGCCGGGCTCGGAGTGGTGCTCACCGGGACGACGCTGCTGGCACCGGCGTACCAGATCCATCTGCACACCGAGGTCTCGCTCTACAAGCACGTCGGCTTCGGCCTGCTCTTCGCCGCGCCCATGGCGGGCCTGGGCATGGCCCGCCTGGTCGGCCCGCACTTCCGGCATCCACAGCTCGGGATCATGGTGTATGTCCTCGCGCTGGTGTTCGGCATGGTGCAGGCGCAGAAGGCGTACAGCTTCCCGGACTCCTCGCCGATGGTCGCCTATCTGCGCACGGTGGCCCACGTCGACAAGAAGGGGTTCTACCTGGCAGAGGAGCAGGAGGTGCCCGCGTACTACCTGCGCGACGTCACCGGCTGGAACCAGTGGCAGAACACCTACTTCATGGACTACCGGGGCAAGGACGGCAAGCAGCACACCGGCCCCGACGCCTTCGAACAGGCGGTGCGCGACGGGCGCTTCGACGTGATCGTGATGCACGGCTCGGTGACCCCGGCGACGTACGAGGCGGTCAAGAAGGGGCTGAAGGGCAACACGCACTACCGCTTGGCCGCGGTCTTCCCCTTCACGACGAGCAGCGGTCAGAACGCCTACCGGATCTGGGTCAAGCGATGAGCGGCACGACGGCGGTCGACGGCGGTACTGCGGCGGGGTACGAGCCCGCCTCGGAGACGTCCGCGGGCGCCGGTTCCGGAGGACGGAGGGCGCGGCGCGAGGCCGAGCAGCACACCCGTGACCGCGGCGGGCGCCTAACGGCGCTGCTCGTCTTCCTGCTGCCCTCGGCCGCCGCGCTGGCGCTGATCCTGCGCGGGATCGGCCATCGACAGCTGTGGCGCGACGAGCACGCCACCTGGTGGGCGGCGACGCTCTCCTTCCACGACCTGAGCCAGCTGATCCGCTCCATCGACGTGGTGTTCACCCCGTACTACGTGCTGATGCACTTCTGGGTCTCGCTCGCCGGGGACTCACCGACCGCGATGCGTATCCCGGGGGCCCTGGCCATGGCCTCCTCCGCGGGACTGCTCGCTCTGCTCGGGCGGCGGCTGTTCACCACGCAGACCGGGGTGCTCGCCGGCTTCCTGTTCGCGGTGGTGCCGACGGTGACGCGCTACGGGCAGGAGATCAGGCCGTACGCCTTCGCCGTGGCCGCCGTGCTCCTGTCGACGCTGCTGCTCGCCAGGGCGCTGGAGCAGCCCGGCTTCAAGGTGTGGGTGGGCTACACCCTCACCGTCCCGATGATCGGCTGGAGCCATCTGGCCTCGCTCGCGGTGCTCGGTGCGCATGTCGTGATGGTCCTGATGGCCCGGCGTTCGGGGGACCGGATCGTGGGCTGGGCGTACGCGGCGGCGGGCACCGTCGGCCTGTGCTTCGTCATCCCGATGGCGATCCAGGGCACGGGCCAGAGCGGGCAGATCGCCTGGAACAACCCCGTCACGAAGGACCTGGTCGACTTCCCGAAGAACCTCTTCGGGTCCTGGGCGGTGGCCGCGCCGGTGATGGCGCTGGGCGCTCTGGGCCTGTTCTTCGCGGGCCGCCGGGCGCTTCCGCTGGCCGTGTGGATCGTGCTGCCGCCGCTGGCGACCTATGTCACCGCGTCCAAGCTGCATCTCTTTCTGCCGCGCTATCTGCTGTTCACGGCGCCCGCCTGGGTGCTGCTCGCCGCGGTCGCGGTCTGCCGGATCGCCGGGCCGGTGGCCGGGCCGAAGGCGGGTACGGGGGCCGCGGCCCGGCGTGGGTTCGGCTGGGTGCTTGCCGCGGCAGCGGTCGCGGGGCTCGCCTGGCAGGCGCTTCCGGGCATCCGCGAGACCCGCGAGAACGCGCTCGGGGAGCCCGACTTCCGCGGCGCGGCCCAGTTCATCGAGGCCGGGCAGCGCAAGGGCGACGGGATCGTGTTCAGCGGGGTGCTGGCGGAGCGCCGGGCGATGGACTACGAGCTGCGCGACGACAAGGGGCGTCCGCGGGACGTGCTCATGTACCGCACCCCGCAGGAACTGGGCTCCTTCGGCGCCGCGGAGTGCCCGCGGCCCGCGAAGTGCCTGGCGAACGCCGACCGGCTGTGGCTGGTGTCCACCACGTTCGACGGACAGCCGCTCAGCGGTATGCCGAAGGCGACGGCGACCGCGGTCGAGCGAGGCTTTCGCGTCGTGAAGACACGCAAGCTGGACAGCCTCACGCTGGTGCTGTTCGAAAAGTCCGCCAAGGCGGCCACGGGCGTCACGTCAGGGAAGAAGGACGACGCCGCCCGGCGCAAGATCCACACCTGAGCGCAGCGGCCTTCCGGGTGCCGTGCCGGACACGGCCGTCCACCGGGGGGAAATTTACGATGACATATGGGGAGGAGAAGGGGAATGACGATCAACCTGGGGGCGGGCACTGCCGTCACTGTGGTGATGCCGACCTACAACGAGGCGGCCAACCTGCCGAGAATGGCTGAAGCGGTGCTTCAACTGCCGCTCGACGGACTTCACTTGAAGATCGTGGACGACTCCAGCCCGGACGGCACCGGCAGGATCGCCGACGAGCTGGCGGAGAAGTACAACACCAAGGGGCGGCGCCGGATGAGCGTGCTGCACCGCACCGAGAAGGACGGACTCGGGCGCGCCTACGCGGCCGGGATGAGCCTCGCGCTCGACGAGGGCGCCGAGTACGTCGTCCAGATGGACGCCGACGGCAGCCACCCCGTCGAGGCCGTGCCCCGGATGCTCGGCACGGCCCTGGCCAACGGGGTGGGCCTGGTCATCGGCAGCCGGTACGTCGAGGGCGGCTCGCTGGACGAGGACTGGGGCGCGCACCGCGTCCTGCTCTCCCGCTTCGCCAACCGGTACGCCCGTACCGTGCTCGGCACCCGGATCCGGGACATCACGGCCGGGTTCAACCTCTGGTCGGCCCAGGCCCTGCGCGACGTCGACCTGGCCACGCTGGACAGCGCCGGTTACAGCTTCCAGGTCGAGCTGAAGTACAAGGCCGTACGGGCGGGGTACAGCGCCGTCGAGATCCCGATCCGTTTCGAGGAGCGGACCGAGGGGGTCTCGAAGATGACGCTGAAGACGCAGCTGGAGTCGGCTGTGGTGCCGATCCGGCTGCGTATGAAGAACAAGTGACCCGGGGCCCGGGTACGGCGGCGGCCGGCCTACTGGTTGGCCGCCGTCGACGCCTGGGCCTCGCCGCGGCGGCGGATCTGGCGGAAGGCGAACTCGGCCAGGTCGTCGCCGGTCGTGAAGACCTTGGCGTCCTTCGTCGTCACGTCCTTGCCGTTGGCGAAGCCGGCCAGCGTGAAGTAGGCGTAACGGCCGTAGGAGTTGGTGGTCGAGCGGCAGATCGACGTGCGGCAGAAGTTGGCGACGCCCTGGCCGGACAGTGAGGTGATGATGCTCTTGCTGTCCGCCTCGGACTTCGCCTTGGCCGCCTGGGCCGCGGTGTTGAAGACCGCGACGCCGACGGTCACCGAGACGCCGTCCTTGCTGTAGGTGACGCGCATCATCCGGGTGCAGTCGTTCTTGTTGAGCACCGCGGGCAGCGTGCCCTGCACGGCCGACGCGCAGTTCGTCGTCGAGGCGGTGGGGCCCTTGCGGTAGACGCGGTCACCCATCGTGAGCTGCGAACCGGGGAAGAGGATGTCCGGGCTGAGCGGCGCGGTGTCCTTCTGCACGCTGGATATGAAGTCCATCGGATCCAGCGGCGGCGGCGCCGAGGTCGGCGCGAACGTCGGCACCGGCGCCGTGCTGTCGCTCGGGATGCTCGCGGTGGCGGGCAGCTTGCTGGGCGCGTTCCCGGCCTGGTTGTCCCCGTTCGAGGAGACGACGGCCACGGCGACGGCAGCGCCGACCGCGATCGTGGCGACCGCCGAGCCGACGATCACCAGCAGTCTGCGCCGACGGTTGCGTGCCTCGGACGCGTCGGCGAGTGCCGCCCAGTCCGGAGTCTGGTTCCGACGTCCCCAATCGGGTTGCTGAGAACCAGGCTTCCAGGGATCCCACGGAGGCTCACCCTGCCCACCCTGCCCATAACTCATGCGCGCATCTTAGACGGGGTCCGGGGGGTGGCGGTCCGCACCGGAGGGCACTTGAGCCCCTAGCGTGACCTGAGTGCGCACGGGCAAAACTGACATCTCCGGGTGGTTGGTGCGACACGCTTCTACAGGCTTCCGGGCACCGGCCGTCCGGTGACGCCGGGTAGTCGGACCGTTGCGGAGGAAAGGACTGCCTTACCCTGTTTCCATGGACTGCTCGCGTGGCCCTGAGTGCCCTGGTGCTCGGGTCGCGAACCCGCGTTTTGACCCGTCCGGGCAACCGCGGGTACTCTTGCAGTTCGTTATGCGTATCGGCTTGGTCGTTCTCACGCGAGAGGCCCCTACGTAGGTTCCCTGGAGCAGTTACCAGTGGGCGGCATACGGGCATCGTTCCCGGCACTGTCGTCCCCAGCTGCACGATCGCTTCAGTGATGCCATGTGTCAGCACCCATCCACTGAAGAAGAAGGCTGCGAAGTGCGTACGTTCAGCCCCAAGCCCGGCGACATCACTCGCCAGTGGTATGTCATCGACGCCCAGGATGTCGTCCTGGGCCGTCTGGCCACCACTGCCGCGAACATCCTGCGGGGCAAGCACAAGCCGATCTTTGCGCCGCACGTCGATGCTGGTGACTTCGTCATCATCATCAACGCCGACAAGGTGCACCTCTCCGGCAACAAGAAGACCCAGAAGCTGGCGTACCGCCACTCCGGCTACCCGGGTGGTCTGCGCTCCGTCCGTTACGACGAGCTGCTGGCCAAGAACCCCGAGAAGGCCATCGAGAAGGCCATCAAGGGCATGATCCCCAAGAACACCCTGGGCCGTCAGGTGCTCTCGAAGCTGAAGGTCTACGCGGGCGAGAACCACCCGCACGCTGCTCAGCAGCCGGTCCCGTTCGAGATCACCCAGGTCGCGCAGTAGTTCCGGCCACCACCCCCTAAGACAGAAAAGAATCTGAGGAGAATCGTGGCCGAGACCACCGTTGAGCAGCCGGTCGAAGAGACTGAGCTCGTCGACATCGAGAACTACACCACCGAGTCCGAGGTCCCCGTCGAGGGCGAGTACACCTCGGAGTCGCTCGCGGGCCGCTTCGGCGACCCGCAGCCGGCGGCCGGCCTGGGCCGTCGCAAGAACGCCATCGCCCGCGTCCGGATCGTCCCGGGCACCGGCAAGTGGAAGATCAACGGTCGCACCCTTGAGGACTACTTCCCCAACAAGGTGCACCAGCAGGAAGTCAACGAGCCCTTCAAGGTGCTCGAGCTCGACAACCGCTACGACGTCATCGCCCGTATCTCGGGTGGCGGCGTCTCCGGTCAGGCCGGTGCGCTCCGTCTCGGTGTCGCCCGCGCGCTGAACGAGGCGGACGTGGACAACAACCGCCCGGCCCTGAAGAAGGCCGGCTTCCTCAAGCGCGACGACCGTGCGGTCGAGCGCAAGAAGGCCGGTCTCAAGAAGGCCCGTAAGGCTCCGCAGTACAGCAAGCGTTAATCACTGGCTGCTGCGTATTCGTACGACCGTTCGCCCCGGCGGCACGCTGTGTGCCGCTGGGGCGTTCGTTTATCACAGCCCAGGGCGTATAACGGCACAAGGCGCTCAAAGGCTTGCATGATCGGATGACTTCCGAAAACTGAGCTTCATCAGGAGGACACCAGTGGGACGACTCTTCGGCACGGACGGCGTGCGCGGTGTCGCCAACGCGGATCTGACGGCCGAGCTGGCGCTCGGTCTCTCCGTGGCGGCGGCACATGTGCTGGCCGAGGCGGGTACGTTCGAGGGCCACCGGCCGGTGGCAGTGGTCGGGCGGGACCCACGTGCGTCCGGGGAGTTCCTGGAAGCCGCCGTGGTCGCGGGCCTGGCCAGCGCAGGTGTGGACGTCCTGCTCGTCGGTGTGCTGCCCACCCCCGCGGTGGCGTACCTCACCGGCGCGCTGGGCGCCGACCTCGGCGTGATGCTCTCGGCCAGCCACAACGCCATGCCCGACAACGGCATCAAGTTCTTCGCCCGCGGCGGCCACAAGCTCGCCGACGAGCTGGAGGACAGGATCGAGGGCGTCTACGAGGAGCACCGCACCGGTGCGCCCTGGGACCGGCCCACCGGCGCCGGCGTCGGGCGCGTGCGCGCGTACGACGAGGGGCTCGACCAGTACGTCGCCCACCTCCTCGGCGTGCTCCCGAACCGCCTCGACGGCCTGAAGGTCGTCCTCGACGAGGCGCACGGCGCCGCCGCCCGGGTGTCTCCCGAGGCCTTCACGCAGGCCGGTGCCGAGATCATCACGATCGGCGCCTCGCCCGACGGCCTGAACATCAACGACGGCTGCGGCTCCACCCACCTCGACCTCCTGAAGGCCGCCGTCGTCGAGCACGGGGCCGACCTCGGCATCGCGCACGACGGCGACGCCGACCGCTGCCTCGCCGTGGACCACACGGGTGCCGAGGTGGACGGCGACCAGATCCTGGCCGTACTCGCGCTGGCGATGCGGGAGCGTTCCGCACTGCGCTCCGACACTGTTGTCGCGACGGTCATGTCCAACCTGGGCTTCAAGCTCGCCATGGAGCGCGAAGGTGTCTCCCTCATCCAGACCGCGGTCGGCGACCGCTATGTCCTGGAGGAGATGAAGGAGCACAACTACGCGCTCGGCGGCGAGCAGTCCGGGCACGTGATCATCCTCGACCACGCCACCACCGGCGACGGCACGCTGACCGGCCTGCTGCTGGCGGCCCGGATCGCCCAGACCGGCCGTACGCTCCAGGACCTCGCGTCCGTCATGGAGCGGCTGCCGCAGGTCCTCATCAACGTCCCCGACGTCGACCGCTCGCGGGTGAACAGCTCCGCCGAACTGGCGGCCGCGGTCACCGAGGCCGAGCGGGAACTCGGCTCCACCGGCCGGGTGCTGCTGCGCCCCTCCGGCACCGAGCCGCTCGTCCGGGTCATGGTCGAGGCCGCCGACATCGACCACGCGCGGTCGGTGGCGGGGCGGCTCGCGGACGCGGTGAAGTCGGCGCTGGGCTAGAACCGACCCGTTCTGGCGGTACGTTCACGCTGCTGGGCCCAGAGCCACTTCTGGACGACCAGCGTGAACGTACCGGCCGGACGATGCCCAGCAGGTTGAACAGCAGCTGCTCGGTGGAGCCCCCAGGCCTCGCGGCTACAGCTTGCGCAGGCTCAGGCGCTGCACCTTGTGGTCCGGGCCCTTGCGCACGACGAGGGTGGCGCGGCCCCGGGTGGGAGCCACGTTCTCCAGCAGGTTGGGCTTGTTGATGGTGCGCCAGGTCGTGCGCGCGTAGTCGAGCGCCTCCTCCTCGGAGACCTGGGTGTACCTGCGGAAGTAGGAGTCGGGCTTCTGGAAGGCGGTCTGGCGGAGCTTCTTGAACCGGTTGAGGTACCAGCGCTCGATGTCCTCGGCGCGGGCGTCGACGTACACGCTGAAGTCGAAGTAGTCCGCGAGGCCGACGCGGGTGCGGCCGTCCTTGCCGGGGAGGGCGGGCTGCAGGACGTTCAGGCCCTCGACGATGAGGATGTCCGGACGGCGGACGGTGAGCCGCCGGTCGGGGACGATGTCGTAGATCAGGTGCGAGTAGACGGGGGCCGTGACCTCGTCCTTCCCCGCCTTGATGTCGGCGACGAACCGGGTGAGGGCGCGACGGTCGTACGACTCGGGGAAACCTTTCCTCGACATCAGACCGCGTGCCTCCAGCTCCTTGGTGGGGAGCAGGAAACCATCCGTGGTCACCAGTTCGACGCGTGGGTGTTCGGGCCAGCGGGAGAGCAGGGCCTGCAGCAGGCGCGCGACGGTGGACTTGCCGACGGCGACCGACCCGGCCACCCCTATGACGAACGGGGTGCCGGACTGGGAGCCCTTCTCGCCGAGGAAGGTGTTCAGCGCGCCCCTGAGCCCGTCCGTGGCGCCGACGTACAGATTGAGCAGTCTGGACAGCGGCAGATAGATGTCCCGCACCTCGTCGAGGTCGATGACATCGCCCAGACCGCGCAGCTTCTCGACCTCCTCGGCGGTCAGTGGCAGCGGCGTCTTTTCACGCAGCACGCTCCACTCGGCTCGGGTGAGGTCGACGTAGGGAGTCGCCTCCGGCCTGTGCCGGTGGGCGCTCCGGGGCATCGGGGAGACCGGAGAGATCACAGTCCATTGTTACGGGAGTGTGGACTGGGTGGGGGGTGGGGTGGGTCACGTAGTCGGCTGCTCGGGGTCACGCGGAGCGTCCAGAGGCGTCCAGGGGGCCGGGGGACCCACCAAAAGGTGGCTGGAATTTCCGAATTCGGGCACGGAGTGCCGGGTTCGGGAGGCTGTTGGCGCTTAGGCTGCGGCGCATGTGCGGAATCGTGGGATACGTGGGGTCGCAGTCGGCGCTTGATGTGGTGATGGCCGGGCTGAAGCGGCTGGAGTACCGGGGGTACGACTCGGCGGGCGTCGCCGTGTTGGCGGACGGGGGCCTCGCCGCCGCGAAGAAGGCCGGGAAGCTGGTCAACCTGGAGAAGGAGCTGGTCGGCCGGCCGCTGCCGACCGGGTCGACGGGGATCGGGCACACGCGCTGGGCCACGCATGGAGGGCCCACGGACGCGAACGCCCATCCGCATCTCGACAACGCCGGGCGCGTCGCCGTCGTGCACAACGGGATCATCGAGAACTTCGCGCTGCTGCGTGCCGAGTTGGCCGAGCGCGGGCACGAGCTGGCCTCCGAGACCGACACCGAGGTGGTCGCACACCTGATCGCCGAGGAGTTCTCGGCGTGCGACGACCTGGCGGAGGCGATGCGGCTGGTGTGCCGCCGCCTGGAGGGTGCGTTCACGCTGGTCGCGGTGCATGCGGACGATCCGGACGTGGTGGTGGGGGCGCGGCGGAACTCGCCGCTCGTGGTGGGCGTGGGAGAGGGCGAGGCCTTTCTCGCCTCGGATGTCGCCGCGTTCATCGCCCACACGCGGTCGGCGATCGAGCTGGGTCAGGACCAGGTGGTGGAGCTGCGCCGGGACGGCGTGACGGTGACCGGTTTCGACGGCCGTCCGGCGGACGTGCGCAAGTACCACATCGACTGGGACGCGTCGGCGGCGGAAAAGGGGGGTTATGACTACTTCATGCTCAAGGAGATCGCCGAGCAGCCCAAGGCGGTCGCCGATACGCTCCTGGGCCGGATCGACGCGGCGGGTTCACTGACGCTCGACGAGGTGCGGATCCCGGTTCACGAGCTGCGCGAGGTCGACAAGGTCGTCATCGTGGCCTGCGGGACCGCCTTCCACGCCGGGCTGATCGCCAAGTACGCCATCGAGCACTGGACGCGGATCCCGTGCGAGGTGGAGCTCGCGAGCGAGTTCCGGTACCGGGATCCGATTCTCGGTACGCGGTCGCTGGTGATCGCCATCTCCCAGTCCGGCGAGACCATGGACACGCTGATGGCGCTGCGGCACGCCCGCGAACAGGGCTCCAAGGTGCTGGCGATCTGCAACACGAACGGTTCGACGATCCCGCGCGAGTCGGACGCGGTGCTGTACACGCACGCGGGTCCTGAGGTCGCCGTCGCGTCCACCAAGGCCTTCCTCACGCAGCTGGTCGCCTGTTATCTCGTTGCGCTGTACCTGGGCCAGGTCCGCGGCACCAAGTGGGGCGACGAGATCCAGGCCGTCATCCGGGACCTGTCCCAGATCTCCGGCGAGGTGGAACGGGTCCTGGAGACCATGGAGCCGGTACGGGAGCTCGCACGATCGCTCGCCGACAAGAAGACCGTGCTGTTCCTGGGGCGGCACGTCGGTTATCCGGTCGCCCTGGAAGGTGCCCTCAAGCTCAAGGAACTCGCCTACATGCACGCCGAGGGCTTCGCGGCGGGGGAGCTGAAGCACGGGCCGATCGCGTTGATCGAGGACGATCTGCCGGTCGTGGTCGTCGTGCCGTCCCCGCGCGGGCGCTCGGTTCTGTACGACAAGATCGTGTCCAACATCCAGGAGATCCGGGCGAGGGGTGCGCGCACGATCGTGATCGCGGAGGAGGGGGATGAGGCGGTGGTGCCTTACGCCGACCACCTGATCCGGATTCCGGCCACGCCGACGCTGCTTCAGCCGCTTGTCGCGACAGTGCCGTTGCAGGTGTTCGCGTGTGAACTGGCGACGGCGCGGGGGAACGAGGTGGATCAGCCTCGGAACCTGGCGAAGTCGGTGACGGTGGAGTGAGTTGTTTTTAGGGCGCCGATGAAGCTGACGAAGGCTCCGGTCGGGAAGGTGAGGGTGGCCCTGGCCGGGGCCTTGGAGTCGCGGATGGCTATGTGGGTGGGTGAGTTCGCGATTTCCACGCACTCGTTGCCGTCGCCCTCGCCTGAATAGGACGACTTTCGCCAGTTGTCCATGGGGTGCCTCACAGCTCTTTCGTCAGCTTGTGGATGAACTCGCGCGACAGTTCGGGTTCGAGTGAAGCGGCCTCCACTCTACGGAAGCTCGTTCGGTAAGTGTTGAGCTGAGCCTCGGAATCGATGAGGACTGAGCCGTGGGGCGCGTCACGCACCACTGTGTCCAGCTTGGTCAGGGGGCCGCCCACATACGTCATCGTGCTCGAGGCTTTGGCGAAGTCGTCCACGTCGAAGGGGATGACGCGCAAGGCGATGTGGTCCGCTTCGGAAAGCTCCAGGAGCCGGTTGAGTTGAGCCTTCGAGGTGGCGCGGTCACTGACCCTGATCCGAAGTGCCGCCTCATGGAGCACTACTTCGTACGGAAGGGTGATCTCCTGGCGTGCCATTCGGTGCCGAATGCGCAACTCGACCTCTTCTTGGGTGAGTTCGGGCAGCCGAGATGAGAAGACGGCACGGGCGTAGTCCTCCGTCTGTAGCAGGCCAGGCACGTACAGGATGGCCACGTGGCGTTGAAACTGGGCGTGGTGCTCCAACTCGGACAGGTCCAGGAATGACGTGGGCAGCAGGCCCCGGTACTCCTCCCACCAGCCGTGTGTCCGGTCCGTGGCCATGGCGACCAGCGCCTCGATGAACTCCTCGTCCGAACAGGCGTAGTGGGATGTCAGGCGGCGGAGTCGCTGTTCGCTCACGCCCGTGAGTCCGGATTCGATGTGGCTGATCTGGACGCGACCGGTACCGAGCAACGCCGCCGCTTCGACGGCGGTGAGCCCTGCCGCCTCGCGGAGCCTGCGCAACTCGATCCCCAAGCGCATCTGACGTGCCGTTGGTTCGCGCCTCAGGACCATCAGTTGCTCCTCCTCGTTCGGGGGCAGATTACGCGATCGGCTTGCTCGGGATGACAGGTTATCCCTACGGTGGGTGACGCGACGCACACACTGCGACACCCCGGGGCACCGGAAGCGCACCGCTCCGTCCTGCCATGACGGCTGCGTCAATGCCACCGCCCGGAACCGCCGCGTATCCCCAACCCCCCACCCCTCGAACGGAGTTCACCCATGCCCGAAACCGTCGCCGAGCCCTGGGAGTACATGATGTACATCCCCCACGACCTCCGTGCCGTCACCGTCAGTCGCCGTACCGTCCGCCTGATCCTCACCCTGCACGGACTGATCCGCCTCGCCGACGTCGCCGAGCTGGTCGCGGCCGAGCTGGTCTCCAACGCCGTACGGCATACGAAGGGCCAGGCGGCGCTACGGGTGCAGTGGCGGGCCGGGGTCCTGCGCATCGGCGCCTGGGACGCGGACCCGCAGCCCCCGGAGCCTTCCCTGCCGTGGGACCGGGTCGCCGACGCGGAGGAGGGCCGCGGCCTCGCCCTCGTACGGGCCTGCGCCGATCTGTGGGGCTGGCAGCCGCTCGCCAGGAACGGACAGCGCGGCAAGTACGTGTGGTGCGAGCTGGCGGCGGCCTGATACTGCAACGGTGTTTGCCGTGGCGGTTGGGCGGTTGGGCAGTTGGCACGTGACCTGGCTCCTGTCCCGCTTCCTCCGCTTCCCGTAACGGCGCGTCGACTCGCCTGTCACAGGGGCGTCTTGATGCGACGCCTGTCGCAACGCCCGCCCGGCGGCGGGTCTCCTCTGAAGCAACGAAGCCCGCTCAGCCGGAGCGAGCACGACGACACCGCTTCCCAGGAGTTCCGATGCGCGTCAAGAAGATGTCCGCTCTCGCCCTCGTCGTCGCCGCTGCCGGCCTCTCGCTGACCGCGTGCGGCAGCAGCGACGGATCGAGCGCCTCCGCCAACACCAGCGCGTCACCCACCAACGCGTCCAGCGCCGCGAGCAGCTCCACCGGCGGTCAGAACTCGACCTCGACCGCAGGTTCCTCCACGTCCGGTTCCTCCTCGTCCGGTTCCTCCACCGGCTCCAGCAAGGGCAGTGGGCTGACCGCCCAGAACCGGTCCGCGACGTCGGGCTCCATGTGCAAGACCGACCATCTCGCCCTCAGTGCCTCCGCCGCGGGGGTCAAGGACCAGATAGTCGTCAACCTGAAGAACACCGGTTCCGGCAAGTGCAGCATGCACGGCTTCCCGGGCGTCCAACTCGTGGGCCCCGACGGTCTGGGCGACACCGGGCCCGACGCCGCCCGCACCGACGCCTCGGGGTCCACTGTCAGCATCGGGCCCGGCGAGGAAACCCGCTTCCTGCTGCGCTACATCCCGAGCACCAGCGGCTCCGCCAAGACCTACACCCGGCTCTCCGTCACCCCGCCCAACGAGAAGGTCTCGGAGATCGTGAACCTCAACGACCTGGCCATCACCATCGCCGCCCCCAGCGGCGACGCTCCCGACGTCTACGTCGACCCCATCGGCTACCACGTCGGCTCAGGCAAGTGAGCCCAGTGACATCCCGCGGGGGCCCTCCCTCCTGAGAGGATCACCCGCACCGTACGGATATGCGAATGCAGGGTGGGGAACATGGGCGTTCTGGTGCTGGCCGGTCTCCTGGTGCTTGTCATCGGTGGGTGCGTGTGTGTGGTGTGGGCGTCGCGAGGCGGGCCCCGCTGGGTCCGGGGCGTGGCGGCGGTGACGCTCGTCGTGGGGCAGCTGGTGCGCGCCGCCGTGAAGAGCAACGGGCGACGGAGTGCGAATCGGTCCAGCAGTGACGGCGACTAGGGCCTGGCCCGTCGGACAGGCGCCGGCGTCGGCGAGGAGGCTCGTCCCGATGGTGGCGTTAGGCCGTTTGTCCCGCTGTGGGGGTTCCCGCTGCGACCCGTGGGCCGGTGCCCTCTTATTCTCGGACACGACCTTTCGAATACCAGAGGAGCAGTGCCATGGGACAGAACGTCTTCTTCGAGGTGTCCGCGGACGGGGAGCCGCTCGGCCGGATCGAGTTCAAGCTGTACGACGACGTGGTCCCGGAGACGGCCCGCAACTTCCGTGAGCTGGCCACCGGTCAGAACGGTTTCGGCTACAAGGGCTCGCCGTTCCACCGTGTCATCCCGGACTTCATGCTGCAGGGCGGTGACTTCACCAACGAGGACGGCACCGGCGGCAAGAGCATCTACGGTGCGAAGTTCCCGGACGAGAACTTCAAGCTCAAGCACACCAAGCCGGGTCTGCTGAGCATGGCCAACGCCGGCCGGAACACCAACGGCTCGCAGTTCTTCATCACCACGATCGTCACCGACTGGCTCGACGGCAAGCACGTCGTCTTCGGTGAGGTCGTCGAGGGCATGGACGTCGTCAAGGCCGTCGAGAAGCTCGGCAGCCGTTCCGGCGCCACGTCCAAGAAGATCGTCATCTCGGACTCCGGCACCGTCTGAGAGATCCGGGCCGGGACTCGTCCGGCCGTACGGCACAGAGATCGAGCGGGAACGGCTGCGGCCGTTCCCGCTCGATCCGTATGGGGCACCCTCGCCTCTCCTCGGCGTGACGCGGACCACACCGCATGAATTTCGGCTCGCCCTGTAAGAAGTGGGCCGTCACACGCATTGCTTGGTGAGAGAGCCGATACGAGGGGATGGCGTGTGACACATGCCCAACGCTTCAGGGATGTCTACGAGGAGTGCTATCCGCGCGTCCTCGCCTATGCCACGAGTCTGGTGGGTCGACAGGTGGGCGAGGACATCACGAGCGAGACGTTCACCGTCGCCTGGCGGCGCGTACGGGACATTCCGCAACCCGCACTGCCCTGGCTGCTGGGAGTGGCCCGCAACCTGGTGCGCGAACTGCGCCGCCGGGACAGCCGCCAGTACGCCCTCGCCGCCGAGGAGGCGCAGCGCATCGGCAGCGGTGCCCGGGGCGACGTCGGTGACGTCGCGGCGGACGTGACCGACCGGGAAGCCGCGTTGCAGGCCCTGGCGAGTCTGTCCGACGCCGACCGGGAGCTGCTGACCCTGATCGCCTGGCACGGGCTGAGCCCCAAGCAGGCGGCACGGGTCCTGGGCTGCACCATCGCGACGCTGACCGTCCGGCTGCACCGGGCCCGCCGCCGTCTGGAGAAAGCCCTGGAGGCGGTGTCCCCGGCGGAAACGGCGTCCGTAGCCCCCGCACAAGCGCCGCCCGCACGGGTGCCGCCCACGCAAGCGCCCCCAGCACGGGTGCCGCCCACGCAAGCGTCACCCGCACACGCGCCGGCCACGCAAGTGCCGCCGGCTCGGGCCCCGCACCGCAGCACCGATCGCAAAGGAGCACTCACATGAAGAACACCCACGCACGGTCCGGGCGGCCCGATGTCCTGAGGGTGCTCGCGGACGCCCGGCCCGACGAACTCGACCCGGCCCGGCTGGCCGACTCCCCGCGGCAGCACGACGACCTGGCACGCATCCTGGCCGGAGCGACGGACAGCGGCGCGGCACGCTCCCAGGAACCGCGGCGCCTCTGGGTCGGGATCCGGCCGCTCGGGACCGTCGTGGCTGTCGCGGCCGTCGCGGCGTCGGTGGTGGTCGTGAGCACGCTCGACGGGCAGGATCCTTCAGGCGTGCGCACGAGCGCACGCCCGCAGTCCTCGGCCGCCACGCCGGGGTCGGCGGCGTCGGACGGTCGCGCCGACGTCCAGGTCGACGGCCGCCTCGAACTGCTCAGCGTGGCGAAGAAGGCGGAGACACCGGCGGCCGAGGGAACGTACTGGCAGACCACCACGCGCTCGCAGGACGTGAACGTCGTCGGTGCGAAGGGACAGCTCTTCGCCGTGCGCACCACGTCGAGGGGGGAGTGGTCGGTGGGTGTGCGTCCGGGAACCCGGAGCCTGATGGTCTCCGGTCTGGACGACGTGACCGCGCCCCGCACCGAGGCGGACCAGGCGCGCTGGCGGGCCGCGGGCTCGCCCGCCACGGTGCAGGCCGAGGCCTCGACCGCGGCCGGACAGGGCACGCTGGGGTACAGGATCGGAACCGGGCGACCGATGGTCATGCGGACGGACGCCGGCGACAAGATCTACGCCCTCGGCCCGCGGAACGTCTCGTACCAGGATCTGCGCGAACTTCCCTCCAGCAGTGGGGAGTTGCGCCGTCAGCTGGAGAAGCTGTACGGGGAGGACAGCAGCGGTGCCGAGACCGGCGGCGGGCGCACGGCCTATGTGCTGCGCCAGGCGGCCGACCTCATCACGATGCCGGTGAAGCCCGCCGTACGGGCGGCCGCGTATCGGGTGATCGCGGACCTGCCCGGCGTCCGGGGGCTGGGGCGTGTCACCGATCCTCTGGGGCGTGAGGGCGTCGGTGTCGCGTTCCCCGGCACGGCGCGGACGCCGCTGGGGAGCGTGCAGCAGCGGCTGGTCGTGGACCCGTCCACCGGCGCGATGCTCTGCGAGCAGACCGTGCTGGTCGAACCGTCGGCCAGGGCCCGGGAGGCGGGTCTCGAGGCGGGTACGACGGTGAACTACGAGGCGACGACGCGGATGAGCTGGGGTGAGCACCAGATCACCGTGCCGAAGAACGCCGGCCACTGAGCTCGCGCAATCAACGCCGAGAGGTCGGCACGTCGGCGGCCGTCCGGCCCATAGGGTGCTGGGCATGAGCATCATCGGGGTCGGTATCGACGTGGCCGAGATCGACCGGTTCCTGGCGGCGCTGGAGCGTACGCCGGGGCTGGCCCATCGGCTCTTCCTGGATCAGGAGTTGCACCTGCCGAACGGGGAGCGCCGCGGCATCGCGTCCCTGGCCGCGCGCTTCGCCGCGAAGGAGGCGGTCGCCAAGGCGCTGGGCGCCCCGGCCGGCATGCACTGGACGGACGCGGAGGTCTACGTCGAGGACAGCGGCCGGCCGCGGCTGCGGGTGACGGGGACGGTGGCGGCGCGCGCGGCCGAACTGGGCGTCCGTTCGTGGCATGTGTCGCTGAGCCATGACGCGGGGGTGGCCTCGGCCGTGGTGGTGGCCGAGGGGTAGGGCGGGGGAGGGGCCGACGTCCCGCGGCCGGGGCGGCGCGGTGAGCCCGCGTACGGGAGACTCGACCCATGCGTACTGCGTACAGCGTGGAGACGGTCAGGGCGGCGGAGCGTGAGCTGATGGCGCGGCTTGCGGAGGGTGCGCTGATGCAGCGCGCCGCGGCCGGACTGGCCGCTGCCTGCGCGGACTTGCTGGGACGGGTGTACGGCAGCCGGATCGTGCTGCTCGTGGGCAGCGGGGACAACGGGGGCGATGCGCTCTACGCCGGGGCCCGGCTGGCGCGGCGGGGGGCGGGGGTCACCGCCGTGCTGCTCGTGCCCGAACGGACGCATGGAGCGGGCCTGGCCGCGCTGCGGCGGGCCGGGGGCACGGTGGCCGGGTCCGGCGCCGCCGAGGAGTTGATCCTGCGGGCCGACCTCGTCGTGGACGGGATCGTCGGCATCGGGGGCAAGGGCGGCCTGCGGCCCGAGGCGGTGCCGCTGGCCGCGTACGCGGCGGACTCCCGGGCGGCCGTGGTCGCCGTGGACCTGCCGAGCGGGATCGAGGCCGACACGGGAGAGGTCCTGGGTACCGCCGTCCGCGCCGATCTGACGGTGACCTTCGGGACGCACAAGCCCGGGCTGCTCATCGACCCGGGGCGTGAGTACGCCGGTTCGGTACGCCTCGTCGACATCGGGCTCGAACTGCCCGAGGAGGCCGAGCTGGAGGCCCTTCAGCACATGGACGTGGCGGCGCGGCTGCCGGTGCCGGGGGCCGAGAGCGACAAGTACCGGCGTGGGGTCGTCGGGATCGCGGCCGGGTCCGCGCGGTATCCCGGGGCCGCCGTGCTCGCCGTGTCCGGGGCGTTGCGGGGTGGGGCGGGGGCGGTGCGGTACGTCGGGCCCGCGGCGGATGCCGTGATCTCCCGCTTTCCCGAGACGCTCGTGTCGGACCAGGGGCCCGCACGGGCCGGGCGGGTCCAGGCGTGGGTGGTGGGGCCCGGGGTCGGGGACGACGCTTCGGCGGTGGCGCAGGTGCTCGGGGCGGATGTGCCGGTGCTGGTGGACGCGGACGGGCTGCGGCTCGCGGACCGGTCCGCCGTACGGGCCCGTACCGCGCCCACGCTGATGACTCCGCACGCCGGGGAGGCGGCGGCGTTGCTCGGGGTCTCGCGGGAGTCGGTGGAGGGGGCTCGACTGGCGTCGGCGCGGGAGTTGGCGCTTCGGTACGGGGCGACCGTGCTGCTGAAGGGGTCGACGACGCTGGTCGCCGATCCGGCGGGCGGTGCGGTGCGGGTGAATCCGACGGGGACGGCGTGGCTGGCCACGGCCGGGAGCGGGGACGTGCTGTCGGGGCTTGCGGGGTCGTTGCTCGCGGCCGGGTTGTCGGCGTTGGACGCGGGGAGTGTGGGCGCGTATCTGCACGGGCTGGCGGGGAGGCTCGCGGCGGACGGGGCGCCCTTGGGGGCGCATGATGTCGCGGCGGCGATTCCGGAGGCCTGGCGGGACGTCCGCGACGCGCTCCGCTGAGTGCGCCGTTCTTTGGCTGCGGGGCGGTGGGGGCTGGGCGCGCAGTTCCCCGCGCCCCTAGGGCGGGGCTTCGCCCCAGCCCCCCGGTGGGTTCTTTGTCCGCGGGCGGTGGGGGCTGGGCGCGCAGTTCCCCGCGCCCCTAGGGCGGAGCTTCGCCCCAGCCCCCCCCGGGTGGGTTCTTTGTCCGCGGGTGGTGGGGGCTTGTCGCGCAGTTCCTCGCGCCCCTGGGGTGGGGCTTCGCCCCAGCCCCCCCGGGTGGGTTCTTTGTCCGCGGGTGGTGGGGGTTTGTCGCGCAGTTCCTCGCGCCCCTTAGGGGGGCGCTGCGTTGCCCATTACGGGGGACCCCGTCCGCGCGGCGCACCCCCGCTCGCCCCGGGGTTGCGTATCGCTGGTCGCATGATGATGAGCAGACGAATGAGATGCGGGAGCGCGGGGGTGCTCTTCGCGCTGCTGGTGGTGATGCCGGTGGAGGGGGCGGCGGCGGAGGCCGGGCCCCCGGCGCCCGGGCCGGGAAGCGAGCTGGTGCCCGGCGTGCCGCCGGGGCCCCAGCAACCGTGGCAGGTGGACACGCCGGACCAGATGCTGCCGCCCAAGGTGTACACACCGAGCGCGAAGGAGGACGCCGTCGAGCCGAGGGACGCCCCCGCGCAGACGGACGCGCTCATCGAGTACGTCCCCCTCAGCGAGGCCGTCGCGGGCAAGTCCGTGACGTGCACCAAGCTGACCGGGCCGTACCAGCGGCAGGTCGAGCGGTGGCTGAAGCTGAAGGTCGACGGGAAGCAGTCGAAGGGCGACTGCGCCGCCATCCGGGCGTTCCAGAAGAAGCAGGGGATCAAGCCGAACACGGGCTTCGCCGGCCCCGCCACCTGGGGCTGGATGCGGCTGCTGTCCGCGAAGAAGAACCCGAACGCGGCCGGGAAGTGCCCCGTGCGGTCGTACCGCGTGGCGTGTGTGGACCTGACCCGGCAGCTCACCTGGGTGCAGAAGGGGAAGAAGGTGCTGTGGGGACCGGTGCCGATGCGCAGCGGGCGGGCCGGGTACCGGACCAGGACCGGCTGGTTCAAGATCTTCTGGAAGCACAAGAACCACTGGTCGACCCTGTACAACACCCCGATGCCGTACAGCCAGTTCTTCAGCGGCGGAGAGGCCTTCCACGCCATCTACGGCAGCGTCTACGACCCGAACGGCTCGTACGGCTGTGTCAATCTGCGCCTCGCCGACGCCCGCTCCCTGTGGAACGTCACCAAGACGAACGACCGGGTGTACGCGTGGGGCCGCAGGGCCGGCACCTGACCGTCCTCCGGGGGCTCTCGGGCCCCTCTGAGACACTGGGGGCGCGATGAACGACACAGCACCCCTGCGCGCCCGCGCAGAGATCGACCTGGCCGCCCTGCGGGCCAACGTGCGGACCCTGCGCGCCCACGCGCCGTCCGCGGCCTTGATGGCCGTGGTCAAGTCCGACGCGTACGGCCACGGCGCGGTCCCGTGCGCCCGCGCGGCGCTGGAGGCGGGCGCCACCTGGCTCGGCACCGCCACCCCCGAGGAGGCCCTCGCGCTGCGCGCGGCCGGCCTGACCGACAGCCGGATCATGTGCTGGCTGTGGACGCCGGGCGGGCCGTGGCGGGAGGCCATCGAGGCCGACCTCGACGTGTCGGTGAGCGGGATGTGGGCCCTGCGGGAGGTCACCGCGGCGGCCGAGGCGGCCGGGACGGCCGCGCGGGTCCAGCTCAAGGCCGACACCGGGCTCGGGCGCGGCGGCTGCCAGCCCGCCGACTGGGCCGAACTCGTGCGCGAGGCGCTGGGCGCCGAGGAACGCGGGCTGATCGACATCACCGGTCTGTGGTCGCACTTCGCCTGCGCCGACGAACCCGGGCATCCCTCCATCCGTGCCCAACTGGACCGTTTCCGCGAGATGGTGACGTACGCCGAGGAGCGGGGCGTGCGCCCCGAGGTGCGGCACATCGCCAACTCGCCGGCCACGCTGACCCTCCCCGAGAGCCACTTCGACCTCGTACGGACGGGGATCGCGGTCTACGGCGTCTCGCCCAGCCCCGAGATCGGCACCCCGGCCGACTTCGGGCTGCGCCCGGTGATGACGCTGAGCGCGTCCCTCGCGCTGGTGAAGCACGTACCGGGGGGCCACGGGGTCAGTTACGGGCATCACTACGTCACCGCGGGTGCCACCACCCTCGGCCTCGTCCCCGTCGGCTACGCGGACGGCGTGCCGCGCCACGCCTCCGGCACCGGACCGGTGCTGGTGGGCGGCAAGTGGCGGACGGTGGCGGGGCGGGTCGCGATGGACCAGTTCGTGGTCGACCTGGGCGGGGACGAGCCGGTGCCCGGTTCGGAGGCGATCCTGTTCGGTCCGGGCGACCGGGGCGAGCCGACCGCCGAGGACTGGGCGCGGGCGGCGGGGACGATCGCGTACGAAATCGTCACCCGGATCGGAACCCGAGTGCCGCGCGTATACGTGAATAAGGAACAAGGCGGGTAACCCGCAAGGAGTACGGGGGGTGCCCCTCGGAGGACAACAGGGCAACAGGACATAGTTGCACCATCAGCGGTACCTCCGGCACCACCCTCAGCACGACCGGCACCACCCCCAGCACGACCTTCTGAAGTGAACGACACCCCGGCGAAGAGGAGCGGTACGTGAGCGAGAGCAGCGCGGAGGCCGTCACGGACGTCGCCGCGGCGGCCGTCGCCTCCGCCGCCGGGAACTGGCGCAAGGCCGGTATCGCCGGCGTCGCCATAGGCGTGGTCGCCGCGGGCGCCGCCGCCGGAGTCGCCATAGAGCGGCTGACGGTGGGCCGCGGTATGCGCAACAAGGCCCGCCTCGCGCTCGACTCCACGGGCCCGTACGGCTCGCTGCGCGGCACGCCGGGCAAGGCGTACGCCGACGACGGCACCGAGCTGTACTACGAGGTGGACGACATCGAGCAGGATGTGACGTTCACCCCACGCCGGCGCCGGCTCTTTGGGCGCAAGGCCCCGGCCCCCGTCACCGTCGTCTTCAGCCACGGGTACTGCCTCAACCAGGACTCCTGGCACTTCCAGCGGGCCGCGCTGCGCGGGGTGGTGCGCATGGTGCACTGGGACCAGCGCAGTCACGGCCGCTCCGGGCGCGGGGTCGCGCAGACGAAGGACGGCACGCCCGTCTCCATCGACCAGCTCGGCCAGGACCTGAAGGCCGTCATCGACGCGGCCGTGCCGGAGGGGCCGATCGTGCTGGTGGGGCACTCCATGGGCGGGATGACCGTCATGGCGCTGGCCGACCGGTATCCGGACCTCGTCCGCGAGCGGGTCGTCGCCGTCGCGCTCGTCGGTACGTCGTCGGGGCGGCTCGGCGAGGTCAACTTCGGGCTGCCCGTCGCGGGCGTCAACGCGGTGCGCCGGGTGCTGCCCGGTGTGCTGAAGGCGCTCGGTCAGCAGGCCGCCCTGGTGGAGCGGGGGCGGCGGGCCACGGCCGACCTGTTCGCGGGGATCATCAAGCGGTACTCGTTCGCGTCCCGGGACGTCGACCCGGCCATCGTGCGGTTCGCCGAACGGATGATCGAGGGCACTCCGATCGACGTCGTCGCGGAGTTCTACCCGGCGTTCACCGCGCACGACAAGACCGAGGCCCTCGCGTACTTCGCCGAACTGCCGGTGCTGGTGCTGGCCGGGGTCGGCGACATGGTGACACCGAGTGAGCACAGCGAGGCGATCGCGGACCTGCTGCCGGACGCCGAGCTGGTGCTCGTCCCGGACGCCGGGCATCTGGTCATGCTGGAGCACCCCGAGGTGGTCATAGACCGTCTCGCCGACCTTCTGATGCGCGCGGGCGCCGTCCCGGCAGGGGCTACCGTGGGTGGCTATGGAAGCACCAGCAGCAGCGCACAACCCGGCTGAGACCGCCGCCGAGGGCGTGAACGTCCGGATCACCGTCAACTCGCCAGAACAGATGCGGGAGTTGGGCCTTCACCTGGCCAAGCTGCTGCGCGCGGGCGATCTCGTGATGCTGAACGGGGAGCTCGGCGCGGGCAAGACGACGCTGACCCGTGGCCTCGGCGAGGGGCTCGGCGTACGGGGCGCGGTCACCTCGCCGACGTTCGTCATCGCCCGTGTGCACCCCTCCCTCGGCGACGGTCCGCCGCTCGTGCACGTGGACGCGTACCGGCTGGGCGGCGGCCTCGACGAGATGGAGGACCTCGACCTCGACGTGTCGCTCTCCGACTCGGTGATCGTCGTGGAGTGGGGCGAGGGCAAGGTCGAGGAGCTCACCGACGACCGGCTCACCGTCGTCATCCACCGGGCCGTCGGTGACACCACGGACGAGGTACGGCACGTCACGCTCACCGGGCTCGGGGAGCGCTGGGCGACGACCGATCTGAGCGTGCTCGCGGCTTGATCACCCTGGGTGAGGGTTCCGGGGGACGTGAAGGTTCCGACAAGTCGTCGGCAAGATGTTGCGTTCGGTGTCCCGGCCGTGGTCACATGGACCTCAGTCCGTAGTTAGGTCTACCTAACCACGCTTGCCCCCGAATCCCCAGGAGGCGTCCATGTCGGCTTCGGAACGTGACGCGCCGGTGAAGCAGCCGTGCGGTGGGGTGTCGATGCGGGACCTTTTGGCGTCGTGTGCGGCGGCCGACGCGGTGTCCAGGCCGCCTCGGGCGCCGATGCCGGAGGCGCCGCGTGCGGAGGCGCGGCCGCGCAAAGCTGCGTGAGCGCTCCGCTGGAGGGCGGTACTTCGTCTGCGGGTGGGTGGGGGCGGGTCGCGCCCCGCGGCGGAGCCGCTGATGTACGCAGCCCCGCGCCCCTGAGGGCGCGCCTCCGCACAGGTCCGCCGACTAGCGGATGACGACCACCTTCACGCCGACCGTCGCGAAGTTCCACATCGCGGTGCCGTTCTTGCGGGTCTCCCGGATACCGCCGAGTTTCTTGGTGGAGTCGGGGGAACCCGTGGAGCCGTCTATGGCGGAGCTGAAGCCGATCGCCACGCCGTCGACGACGGTGAAGCGGACGACGTGCTCGATCTGGGCGCCGTCCGATCCGGTGACAGCCTTGGACCGGGAGGTGACGGCGTAGGTGCCGACTCCCGGGTCCACCGTGCCGGGGGTGACCTTGAAGGTGCGCTCGGTCCTGTTGTTCGCGGCGACCAGCCACACGCGGTCGTCGTCGACCGAGTAGACGACCCGCTCACCGCTGCCCGAGGCGGTCGGCAGCGCCACCGGGTTCTTCTTGTCCCGGGGTGCCTTCGTGGTGGGGACCTTGGACGCGCCCGCGAGGGGCTTGCCCAGGGTGTCGGGCACGTTCGCGGACGCCTGGTAGGCGAGGAAGCCGACCACCGCGACAGCCGCCGCGGTGAGCCCGGCCACGAATCCCGAGCTGCTCCTAGCCACCTTGTGTACCCGCCTCTCGTACCGCGTTCGTGTCCATTACGTCCTTTGTGGTGACGGTAGCAGCCGCCGCCCCGCAGACCGGGGCGGCCGTGCGTCCCGCTCGGGCGCCGTAGGCTGTTTGCGTGCTCTTGCTCGCTCTGGATACCGCCACCCCCGCCGTGACCGTCGCCCTGCACGACGGCACGTCCGTCATCGCCTCGTCGAGCCAGGTGGACGCGCGCCGGCACGGAGAGCTGCTGCTGCCGGCCGTCGACCGGGTGCTCGCCGAGGCAGGCCTCAAGCTGGACGCCGTCACCGGCATCGTCGTGGGCGTAGGCCCCGGCCCGTACACGGGGCTGCGCGTCGGCCTCATGACCGCCGACACCTTCGGCCTCGTGCTCGGCGTGCCCGTGCACGGCCTGTGCACCCTCGACGGGCTCGCGTACGCCGCCGACGGTACCGGCGTAGAGGGCCCGTTCGTCGTCGCGACGGACGCCCGGCGCAAGGAGGTGTACTGGGCGCTGTACGACGACCCCCGTACGCGTGCCTCCGAGCCCGCCGTCGACCGGCCCGCCGACATCGCCGGGACGGTCGCCGGTCTGCCCGCCGTGGGTGCGGGTGCGCTGCTCTATCCCGACACCTTCCCGGACGCCCGTGCTCCCGAGCACGTCTCCGCGGGCGCGCTCGCGTCCTTGGCGGCGGAGAAACTCGCCGCGGGCGAGGAGCTCGAGGCGCCCCGGCCGCTCTACCTGCGCCGCCCGGACGCCCAGGTGCCCAAGAACTACAAGGTGGTCACCCCGAAGTGACCGCCGAGCTGCGCGAGATGCGCTGGTGGGACATCGATCCCGTACTGGAGCTGGAGAAGGACCTCTTCCCCGAGGACGCCTGGTCGCGGGGGATGTTCTGGTCCGAGCTGGCCCACGCCCGCGGGCCCGGGGCGACGCGCCGGTACGTGGTGGCGACCGAGAGCGGCCGACTCGTCGGATACGCCGGGCTGGCCGCCTCCGGTGACCTGGGCGACGTACAGACCATCGCCGTACGACGTGATCAGTGGGGCACCGGCCTCGGCGCCCGGCTGCTGACCGAGCTGCTGCGGGCCGCGACCGCGTTCGAGTGCGCCGAGGTCATGCTCGAGTGCCGGGTGGACAACGTCCGCGCGCAGAAGCTGTACGAGCGCTTCGGCTTCGAGCCCATCGGCTTCCGTCGCGGCTACTACCAGCCGGGCAACGTCGACGCCCTGGTCATGCGGATGCGCACCGCGTCCGACAGCGGCTCCGCCCCGGGTTCACCCTCCGTAAACGGCGTACAAGGAACAGAGAGCAATGGCTGACGAACCGCTGGTCCTGGGTATCGAGACCTCCTGCGACGAGACCGGCGTCGGCATCGTCCGCGGCAACACGCTGCTCGCGGACGCCGTCGCGTCCAGCGTCGACGAGCACGCCCGTTTCGGCGGCGTCGTGCCCGAGGTCGCCTCCCGCGCGCACCTGGAGGCGATGGTGCCGACCATCGACCGGGCGCTCAAGGACGCGGGGGTGAGCGCCAGGGACCTGGACGGCATCGCCGTCACCGCGGGGCCCGGGCTGGCCGGCGCGCTGCTCGTCGGGGTGTCGGCGGCGAAGGCGTACGCCTACGCGCTGGGCAAGCCCCTGTACGGCGTCAACCACCTCGCCTCCCACATCTGCGTGGACCAGCTGGAGCACGGCCCGCTGCCGGAGCCGACGATGGCCCTGCTCGTGTCGGGCGGCCACTCGTCCCTGCTGCTCTCGACCGACATCACCTCCGACGTACGGCCCATGGGCGCGACCATCGACGACGCCGCGGGCGAGGCCTTCGACAAGATCGCGCGCGTGCTCAACCTCGGCTTCCCCGGCGGTCCGGTCATCGACCGGTATGCGAAGGAGGGCGACCCCTCCGCGATCGCCTTCCCGCGCGGGCTCACCGGGCCGCGCGACCCGGCGTACGACTTCTCCTTCTCCGGCCTGAAGACGTCCGTGGCCCGCTGGATCGAGGCCAAGCGGGCGGCGGGCGAGGAGGTGCCGGTGCGTGACGTGTCGGCCTCCTTCCAGGAGGCGGTCGTCGACGTGCTGACCCGCAAGGCCGTACGGGCCTGCAAGGACCAGGGCGTCGACCACCTGATGATCGGCGGCGGCGTGGCCGCGAACTCACGGCTGCGGGCGCTCGCGCAGGAGCGCTGCGAGGCCGCGGGGATCCGGCTGCGGGTGCCGCGGCCGAAGCTGTGCACGGACAACGGGGCGATGGTGGCCGCGCTGGGCGCGGAGATGGTCTCCCGCAACCGGGCCGCCTCCGACTGGGACCTGTCGGCCGACTCCTCGCTGCCGGTGACGGACCCGCACGTGCCCGGCCGTTCACATGAGCACGGCCACGACCACGGATCCGGCCACGATCATGATCACGTGCACGAGGTCTCCAAGGAGAACCTGTACTCGTGAGCGTCGCGCTGATGTGGGAGGCGCGGGCCGTCCCCGGACGGGGCGAGGAACTGCTCGCCTGGGTGCGGGGGCAGGAGCTGGCGAGCGAGCCGCTGCGGCGGGAGATCCTGCGCGCGCCGCAGGACCGGGTGCTCGTCATCACCTGGTGGGATGCGCCCTACGACGCGGACTTGCCCGAACTCCCCGAGCCGGGCGGGGAGTTGGTGACCCGGGCGGTCCATCGGTGGCGGTTCGAGTCGGTCTCCTGAGGCCTTCGTCTCCGGCCGGGCTTCACGACGAACTCGCTTTTCCGGAAGACTCCTGCAAAGTTTCGTGTGTGGGTGTGGAACGGTAGAGGGGCGGTTCGACGTGTCGACGGAGGTGGGCGCAGTGGCCCGGGAGAGCATCAAGAACAAGGTGACGATCACCGAGATCGCCCGGCAGGCCGGCGTCTCGGTGCCCACCGTGTCGCGTGTCGTCAACGGCCGTTCCGACGTGTCGCCGGAGACCCGGGCCCGCATCGAGGACCTGCTGCGGCGCCACGGCTACCAGCGCAGGTCGTCCGCGCCCGGCGACCGGGCGGCCCTGATCGACCTGGTCTTCAACGACCTCGACAGCCCCTGGGCCGTGGAGATCATCCGGGGGGTCGAGGAGGTCGCGCACGCCTCCGGGGTGGGCACGGTCGTCTCCGCCATCCACGGTGCGTCGGGCTCGGCCCGGCAGTGGATGACCAATCTGCGCGCCCGCGCCTCGGACGGCGTGATCCTCGTGACCTCGGTCCTCGAACCCCGGCTGCACGAGGAGTTGCGGCGGCTCGGGGTGCCGCTGGTCGTGATCGATCCGGCGGGGTCCCCGACCCTCGACGTGCCGACCGTCGGCGCCGCCAACTGGGCGGGCGGGATGGCGGCGACGGAGCATCTGCTCGGGCTCGGGCACCGGCGGATCGGCTTTGTCGCCGGGCCCGTGCGGTTGCTGTGCTCGCGGGCGCGGCTCGACGGGTACCGGGCGGCGCTGGACGGCGCGGGGGTCGCCGTCGACGACGCCCTGATCGTGCCGGGGGACTTCTACCATCAGGCCGGCTTCGACGGCTGCAACACGCTGCTCGACCTGGAGGAACCGCCGACCGCCGTGTTCGCGGCGAGTGACCAGATGGCGCTCGGGGCGATCGAGGCGTTGCGGCGGCGGGGGCTGCGGGTGCCCGAGGACATGAGTGTCGTCGGGTTCGACGACCTGCCGGAGGTCCGGTGGTCGGCGCCGCCGCTCACGACGGTGCGGCAGCCGCTCGCGGACATGGGGAAGCTGGCCACGCGCACGGTGCTGCGGCTGGCGCTGGGCGAGGATCCGGTGTCTCCGCGGGTGGAGTTGGCGACTGAGTTGGTCGTACGGGCGAGTACGGCGCGACGGGGTTGAGGGGCGCCTCAAGGGCGGGGTGTCTGAGGCGGTTCGGCGGCTGCGGGTGATTCGTGGCCGGTCGCGCGGTTCCCCGCGCCCCTGAAGGGGCGCTGATCCCGGCGTGCCCGAAGAGGCGCGGGGAACTGCGCGACCAGCCCCCACCGGCCCGCACGCGAAGAACTCTCGATATTTGTCAGGGGCGTTGACACGGCTGTCCCGCACCCGTAACTTCCGGCGCACTCGGCCGATAATTATCGGCTCTCTTCCGGAAGGTGTGCGATGCGAGCGTTGGGCAACACCTACACCTCTTTCTCCCGCCGGAGGTTCCTGGCGGCATCCGCGGCGACCGGACTGGGGGCGGCCGCCCTGAGTGCGTGCGGTTCCTCCGACAGCGGGAACAGTTCGGGCAAGACCACGATCGAGTGGTGGAACATCACCACCACCCAGCCCGCGAAGAAGCTGTGGGCCCAGCGCGCCAAGGACTTCGAGGCCGCGCACCCGGACGTGAAGGTCAAGGTCGTCACGCTGGAGAACGAGGCGTACAAGTCGAAGATGACCGCGCTGACCACCTCCGGGAAGCTTCCGGACGTCTTCCACACCTGGGGCGGCGGGGTCCTCAAGCAGCAGATCGACGCGGGTCTGGTCGAGGACCTGACCGACAAGACCGCCTCCTGGACGAAGGACTATGTGCCCGCCTCGCTGGCGGCCTACCAGTTCGACAAGAAGACGTACGCGGTCCCGTTCGACATCGGCATGGTCGGCTTCTGGTACAACAAGGCGCTCTTCAAGAAGGCCAAGATCGACACCCCGCCCACCACCTGGTCCGGCTATCTCGACACCATCAGGGCCCTCAAGAGCGCCGGGATCACGCCCATCGCGCTGGCCGGCAAGGAGAAGTGGCCCGGCATGTACTACTGGGCGTATCTGTCGATGCGCGTCGCCGGACTGGAGGCGATGCAGAAGGCCGCCACCGACGCCGACTTCACCGGCGCCGGGTTCGTCACGGCCGGCCAGCACCTCAAGGACCTCGTCGCGCTCGAACCCTTCCAGAAGGGTTTCCTCGGCGGGGCCTACTCCGACCCCAACGGCGAGGCGGCCCTGATGGGCAACGGCAAGGCGGCCATGGAACTGATGGGCCAGTGGGCGCCGACCGTCGAGAAGGACTCGGGCAAGGGCATCGGCGACGACCTGGGCTTCTTCTCCTTCCCCTCCGTGGAGGGCGGAAAGGGCGCGCTCACCGAGGTGTTCGGCGGGGGCGGCGGCCACGCGGTGCGCAAGGGGGCGCCGGACGCGGCGGTGGAGTTCCTGAAGTTCTTCGCGGAGAAGCAGTTCGCCGAGACCCTCGTCAAGGAGACCGGCCTGATACCGGTGTCCAAGGACGCGCGCCCCGCGCTGACCGACCCCAACCTCACCGCCGTGTCGGACGCCCTCAACAACGCCACCGGCTTCCAGCTCTACCTCGACCAGGCGTACGCCCCCGCCGTCGGCCAGGAGATCAACGACAGCGTCGCCGCGCTCATCGCCGGCTCCAAGTCACCCGAGCAGGTCACGCGTTCGGTGACCCAGGTCGCCAAGAGCGAGAAGAGCTAGCGGCCGGCGATGACGCACTCGACCTCGACCTCGACCGCGTCGACGTATGTGCCCGAGCTCGGCAAGTCGACCGGCGTGACGGCCGTTTCACCGGGCGGGGGGCCCCGCCGTCCCGTCCTGCGGCGCGTGCGCGACTGGTTCGCGGCCTTCGTCTTCACGGTCCCGGCGCTCGCCCTGTTCGGGATGCTCGTCCTCCTGCCGATGGGCTACGCCTTCTACGTCAGCTTCTTCAACTGGGGCGGATTCGGCTCGCCCACCGACTCCGTGGGGTTCGACAACTACACCCGGCTCTTCCAGGACCCGGTGTTCCTCGGGGACCTGTGGCGCGGCGTCCTGCTCGTCGCCTTCTCCCTCGTCCTCCAGCTGCCGTTCGCGCTCGCCATGGCCGTGCTGCTCAACCAGAGGCTGCGCGGCCGGGCCGTCTACCGGATGCTGTTCTTCGCGCCGTACATCCTGTCCGAGGTCATCACCGGCGTGCTGTTCAGCATGATCTTCGCGCCGGGCGACGGACTCGCCGACAAGGTCCTCGGCGCGGTCGGTCTCGACGGCCTGGGCGGGCTCTGGTTCGCGGGCCAGAACACCGTCCTGCCCACCCTCTTCCTGGTCATGACCTGGAAGTACTTCGGCTTCCACATGATGCTCTACCTGGCAGGCCTCCAGGGCATCCCGGCGGAGCTGCACGAGGCGGCACGCATCGACGGCGCCGGCAGCTGGCAGCGCTTCCGCCACGTCACGCTCCCGCTGCTCGCGCCGACCCTGCGGATCAGCGTGTTCCTGTCCGTGATCGGCGCCATCCAGCTCTTCGACCTGGTGTGGGTGATCTCCGCGGGCGGTCCCGACCACCACTCCGAGACCATGGTCATCAGCATGTTCCAGTACGGCTTCAAGCGCTACCAGATGGGCTACGCCAGCGCGATCAGCGTGGCGATGTTCCTGATCAGTCTCGTCTTCGCCCTCGCCTACCAGCGTTTCGTGCTGCGCCGCGACACCGAAGGAGCCATCACCACCATGCGAGCCAACCGATGAGCGCGGTCGTGAAGAGCGCGGCCGTGAAGAACACGGTCCCCAAGAGTGTCGTACGCCGTCGCAGGCTGCGCACGCTGCCCGTGTACGTGATCCTGTGGCTGGTCGGCGCGGTCATGGTGACCCCACTGCTGTACGCCCTGGTCTCCGGCTTCAAGTCCACCGACCAGCTCTCCAGCAACACCTTCGGCCTTCCCCACCCCTGGGTGACCTCGAACTACACCTCGCTGCTCGGCTCGGGACCGTTCTGGCGGTCCGTCGGCAGCAGCACCCTCATCGCGGTCGCCACCGCCCTGCTGACCGTGGGGGCGTCGGCGCTCGCCGCCTACGCGCTCGCCCGGTTCGCCTTCCGGGGCAGGGAAGTGCTCTTCACCGTCTTCACCATGGGGCTGATGTTCCCCTTCGCGGTGGCGATCCTGCCGCTGTTCATCCTGCTGCGCACCTTCGGGCTGCTGGACAACCCCTGGGGTGTGATCCTGCCCCAGGCCGCGTTCGGCCTGCCCATGACGATCGTCGTCCTGCGCGGCTTCTTCCGGGAGATCCCCGGCGAACTGGAGGAGGCCGCCACCCTCGACGGCTGCTCCCCGTTCGGCTTCTTCTGGCGCATCCTGCTGCCGCTGGCCCGTCCGGCGCTCGGCACCGTCTCCGTCCTCGCCATCGTGGGCAGCTGGAACAACTTCCTGCTCCCCCTGCTCGTCTTCAGCGAACCCACCTGGTGGACCGTCCCTGTCGGCATCCAACAGTTCCAGGGCCAGTACGCCTCCGACGTGGCCCGCATCTTCGCCTATCTGGTCCTCGCCATGGCGCCCGCCCTGGCCTTCTACGCGGTCGCCGAACGACAGCTGATCGGCGGCATCACGCTCGGCGCGACCAAGGGCTGAACACCAGCCCCTCCAGATGCCCCTGTGGATGTGAGGAGTTACATGACCGACCCCTGGCAGGACCCTGCTCTGCCCGCAGGCGTCCGCGCCGCCGATCTGCTCGCCCGTATGACCACGGAAGAGAAAGTCGCCCAGCTCTACAGCGTCTGGCCCGGCTCGAACCAGACCCCGGCCGGGGACATGGCGCCGCTGCAGCACGCCCTGTCCGAGGACATCGACCTGACGCGGCTGCTCCCGCACGGGCTCGGCCAGCTGACCCGCCCCTTCGGCACCGCACCGGTCGACCCGGCCGAGGGCGCCGCCCGTCTTGCCGCCCTCCAAGAGCGCATCCGATCCGCGAACCGCTTTCGGCTGCCGGCGCTCGCCCACGAGGAGTGCCTCACCGGGTTCACGGCCTGGCGGGCGACCGTCTTCCCGACCCCGCTCGCCTGGGGCGCGAGCTTCGATCCTTCCCTGGTGAAGGAGATGGCGGCGGCGATCGGCGCCTCGATGCGCTCGGTCGGCGTCCACCAGGGCCTCGCCCCGGTCCTCGACGTCGTACGCGATCCCCGCTGGGGCCGTACGGAGGAGTCGATCGGCGAGGACCCCTACCTCGTGGCGACCGTCGGCACCGCCTATGTCCAGGGCCTGGAGTCGGCGGGTGTCGTCGCCACCCTCAAGCACTTCGCCGGCTACTCGGCCTCCCGAGGCGCCCGCAACCACGCGCCCGCCTCGCTCGGCCCGCGCGAACTCGCGGACGTCATCCTGCCGCCGTTCGAGATGGCCGTACGGGAGGGCGGGGCGCGCTCGGTGATGGCCTCGTACAACGACCTCGACGGACTGCCCGCCCACGCACACCGTCGACTGCTCACCGAACTCCTGCGGGAGGAATGGCGGTTCACCGGCACGGTCGTGGCCGACTACTTCGGGGTGTCCCTCCTGGAGTCCGCGCACGGGCTCACCGACTCGCCCGCGGGAGCCGCCGGGCTCGCGCTCGCGGCGGGCGTGGACGTCGAGCTGCCCGCCGTACGCTGCTACGGCGCCGGGCCCCTCGACGAGGAGTTCGTGGACCGGGCCGCGCTGCGGGTGCTGACGCAGAAGTGCGAACTGGGACTGCTGGACCCCGACTGGGCGCCCCCCGCCGACTCCGCTTCCGCCGATCTCGATCCGCCGCACATGCGGGCGCTGGCCCGGCAGCTGGCGGAGGAGTCGGTCGTCCTGCTGGCCAACGGGGGTACGTTGCCGCTGGCGCCCGGGGTGCGGCGGATCGCCGTGCTCGGTCCGCTCGCCGACGATCCCGCGGCCATGCTCGGCTGCTACACCTTCCCCCGCCATGTCCTCCTCGACCACCCCGAGGTCGAGATGGGGGTGGACGTGCCGACGCTGCTGGAGGCGCTGCGCGCCGAACTGCCGGACGTGGAGTTCACGGACGATCCGGTGGCCGCCGACGTGTGTGTGGTCGCGGTCGGCGACCGCTCGGGACTGTTCGGGCGGGGCACCTCGGGCGAGGGGTGCGACGCGGCCGACCTCGAACTGCCCGAGGGGCAGGGAGAGCTGGTCGACAAGACGCTGGCCTCCGGGACACCGGTCGTGCTGGTGCTGCTGTCGGGGCGGCCGTACGCGCTCGGACGCTGGGCGGACCGGTGCGCGGCGGTGGTGCAGGCGTTCTTCGCGGGACAGGAGGGAGGTCCCGCGGTGGCCGGGGTGCTGTCCGGGCGGGTGAACCCGTCGGGGCGGCTCCCGGTGAGCGTGCCGCGCGAGCGGGCCGGACAGCCGTGGACGTATCTCGCGCCGCCGCTCGGACAGCTCAGCGGGGCCAGCAACCTCGACCCGACGCCGCTGTTCGCCTTCGGACACGGGCTGTCGTACACGACGTACGACTGGCAGGCGCCTTCGGTCGACGACACCGCGTTCCCGACGGACGGCGAGACGACCCTGCGGCTGATCGTCCGCAACACGGGGGAGCGGGCCGGTACCGAGGTCGTGCAGCTCTATCTCCACGACCCGGTCGGCAAGGTGGCGCGTCCGGTGGCCCGGCTGGTGGGCTACGCGCGGGTGCCGCTGGCGGCGGGCGCGTCGGCGGAGGTCCACTTCACGGTCCCGGCGGACCTGGCCGCGTACACCGGCCCGGACGGCGACCGGATCGTCGAACCGGGGGAGCTGGAGCTGCGGTTGGGGGCGTCCAGTGCCGAGGGCGGGGTGCGGTACGCGGTGCCGGTGACGCTGACCGGGCCCGAGCGGGTGGTGGGCCGGGAGCGGCGGATGCGGTGCGAGGTGCGCGTGAAGTGAGCCGTCGGTTCCCGCGGCGGCCGAATGTTTCCCGCCAGTCTCCGAATGTTAGGGACCTCACTGGGGTCGGAGAGGGGTCGCCCGGCGTGCACCCGGGGATACGATCGCGCCCATGAATCCCGCGAAGCCCGTGGAGAATCGGATGGCGGACCGTTCCTCGGGGACCGCGACCCTCGCCGAGATCGCCCGCGAGGCCGGCGTCTCCGCGCCGACTGTTTCGAAGGTGCTCAACGGCCGGGCCGATGTCGCCCCGGCCACCCGCACCCGGGTCGAGGAGCTGCTGCGCGCGTACGGCTACCGGCGCCGCCGGGCCGAGGCGACCCGCTCGCCCCTCATCGACGTGGTCTTCCACGAGTTGGAGAGCGCCTGGGCGATGGAGGTGATCCGGGGCGTCGAGAACGTGGCGCGGGAGGAGGGGCTGAGCGTCGTCCTCTCGGAGAGCGCGGGGCGGCTGACACCCGGGCGGACCTGGGCCGACCAGGTCGCCGCCCGTCGCCCGCACGGCGTGATCCTCGTCCTGTCCCGGCTGGACGAGTCCCAGCGCGCGCTGCTGACCAGCAGGTCCATCCCGTTCGTGGTGATGGACCCGGCGGGCGACCCGGGCGACGACGTGCCGTCCATCGGCGCCACCAACTGGCACGGCGGGCTGGCCGCGACCCGCCATCTCGTCGACCTGGGGCACCGGCGGATCGGCGCGATCAGCGGGCCCTCGCGGATGATGTGCAGCCGCGCGCGCATCGACGGATACCGGGCGGCGCTGGAGACGGCGGGACTGCCGGTGGACCCGGAGCTGATCAGAGTCGGGAACTTCCACCACGAGGACGGCTACCGGCTGGGCCTCGGCCTGCTGCGCCGCCCCGACCGCCCGACGGCCGTCTTCACCGGCAACGACCTCCAGGCGCTCGGCCTGTACGAGGCCGCCCGCGAACTGGGCCTGCGCATCCCGGAGGACCTGAGCGTCGTGGGGTTCGACGATCTGCCGGTGGCACGCTGGGTCGGGCCGCCGCTGACGACCGTACGACAGCCGCTGACGGAGATGGCGGAGGCGGCGGCCAAGCTGGTGCTGGAGCTGGGGCGCGAGGAGCGGCCGGCGGCGGGGACCAGAGTGGAGCTGGCGACGAGTCTGGTGGTGCGCAGCAGTACGGGGGCGCCTCCGGCATAGGGAACGGATTGCTGTTCCTGTTATTGACGAGTGGGGCGCTCGGCCCGACACTCTCCGAAGTCAATCGGTTGCACGACCGAAACTTTCGGAGGCACCCGCAATGAGAACCTCCCGAACCTCTCGAACCTCCCGAACTTCCTTACGTGCGCGCCTCACGGCGCTCCTCACCGGCGGCGCGGTGGTGGGCGCCCTGCTCGCGGTCGCCACGACCGCCCACGCGGCCGACACCCCGTTGCGCGACCTCGCCGCCGCCAAGGGCAAGGTCATCGGCACCGCCGTCACCGGGTCCAAGCTGACGGGGACGTACGGAGACATCGCCGGGGCCCAGTTCAACTCGCTCACTCCTGGCAACGCCATGAAGTGGGAGACCGTCGAGCCCACCCGGGGTACCTACAACTGGGCCGAGGCCGACCAGATCGTGGCCTTCGCGCAGGCCCACAACCAGCAGGTGCGTGGTCACACACTGGTCTGGCACAGCCAGAACCCGAGCTGGCTGACGAACGGCACCTGGACGTCGGCCCAGCTCAGCGCCCTCCTCCAGGACCACATCAGCACCGAGGTCACCCGCTACAAGGGCAAGCTGGCCGCCTGGGACGTGGTGAACGAGCCCTTCAACGAGGACGGCACCTACCGCTCGACCCTCTGGTACAACGGCCTCGGCTCCGACTACATCGCGCAGGCCCTGACCTGGGCGCACGCGGCCGACCCGAGCGCCAAGCTCTACATCAACGACTACAACGTCGAGGGCGTCAACGCCAAGAGCACCGCCCTCTACGACCTGGTCAAGTCGCTGAAGGCGCGCGGCGTCCCGATCGACGGGGTCGGTCTCCAGGCCCACCTCATCCTCGGCCAGGTGCCGGCCACGCTCCAGCAGAACATCCAGCGCTTCGCCGACCTCGGCGTCGACGTGGCGGTCACGGAGCTGGACATCCGTATGCAACTCCCCTCCGACAGCGCGAAGCTGACGCAGCAGGCCGCCGACTACAAGGCCGTGTTCGACGCGTGCGTGGCGGTGTCCCGGTGCCACGGCGTCACCGTCTGGGGCTTCACCGACTCCGACTCCTGGATCCCGGACGTCTTCTCCGGCTACGGCGCGGCGACCCCGTACGACGAGAACTACGTGCCGAAACCGGCGTACTACGCGATCGCGGGCTCACTGGGCGGGACCACGACACCACCGCCCACGGGTGCCTGCACGGCGGCGTACAGCGTCCAGAGCCAGTGGAACACGGGGTTCACGGGGCAGGTGAGGATCGCCTGTTCGGGGGCCGCGCTGTCGTCGTGGAAGGTGAGCTGGACGTATGGCGCGGGCCAGCGGATCACCCAGGCCTGGAACGCCGACTGCACCCAGTCCGGTGCGGCGGTGACGTGCGCGAACGCCTCCTACAACGGAACGGTACCGAACGGCGGATCAGTGACGTTCGGGTTCAACGCGTCATGGAGCGGGAGCAATCCGGTGCCCACGGTGACGCTGGGCTGAGGGCGGCGTGAGAAGTCTTAGATTTTCCGAAGGAAACCCCAGAAGAGGTTCCTGCTCGTAATAATTCGGACTTACGTTCCTCCGCGTGACTGCAGAAGAGGAGCGCGGGGGCGGACGTGGGGCCGGGCGCGGGGACGGGAACGGGGTCGAGAGCGGGGACGGGAGCGGGGACGGGAACGAGGGCGCCGCGAGACGTGCCGGACGGCGGAGAGGTCTGCTGAAAGCCGCCGGCATCACGCTCGCCGGCGTCCTCGTGCTCTCCGTGGCGGGGGCGGGCTGGGTCTACTGGCATCTGAACCAGAACATCAAGAGCGTGGACATCAACAGCGCGCTGGGCGACGACCGTCCGGCGAAGGCGGTGTCGGCTCCGTCCGCGTCCGCCTCGGCCGCCCCGCTGCCGAGCGGCGCCCTGAACATCCTGGTCCTCGGCTCCGACTCGCGCAGCGGGAAGGCGAACGCCACGCTCGGGGGCGGTGACAGCTCGGGCGCCCGTTCCGACACGGCGATGGTCGTCCACATCGACGAGGGGCGCACCGAGGCGACGGTGGTGAGCATTCCCCGGGACACCCTGGTGACCCGCCCGTCGTGCCCGACCTCGTCCGGCGGGGCGACCTCCGTGGCGTACAACTCGATGTTCAACAGCGCCTACTCGGTGGGCGGTCCGGTCTGTGCGGTGAAGACCGTCGAGTCCCTCACCGACGTCCGCATGGACCACTACATCGAGATCGACTTCTCCGGGTTCGCGAAGCTGGTGGACGCGCTCGGCGGCGTCACGGTGACGACGGACCAGAACATCGACGACGACAAGAGCCATCTGCACCTGAAGGCGGGCACGCACCACCTGGGCGGCACCCAGGCCCTGGCCCTTGCCCGCACCCGGCACGGCATAGGCGACGGCAGCGACCTCGGGCGCATAGGCCTCCAGCAGAAGCTGGTGAAGGCACTGCTGGAACAGATGGCGTCGACGTCCCTGCTGACCGACCCCACCAAGCTCTACAAGGTCGCCGACGCCGTCACCGGCAGTCTGACGACGGACACCGGGCTCGACTCGCTGGGCGAACTGATGAAGCTCGGCCAGAGTCTGAAGTCCCTCTCCTCCGACAAGGTCAAGACGATCACCATGCCGGTGGTGACCGCTCCGTCGAACCCCAACCGGGTGGTGGCCGACGAGCCGGAGGCGAGCGACCTGTGGGCCTCGCTCAGGTGACCCGGTCGACCCCGCCGACCCGGTACGTCAACAGATAACGCCAGTAGAGGAGTTGGCGGACGCGGGAGCCGGGCAGCAGCCGGTCCGCCTCGCTCCGGACGTCCGCCAGCGACATCCGCGGCTCGCGCACCGGCGCCCGCGGGGGCACGGCTCCGCCTCCGCGCAGCCGCTCACCCACCGCCACCCCCGCCCGTGCCACGGCATTGGCGGGCACGGCGGCGAGGTCCCACCAGGTGATCCCCGCGTAGCAGCCCAGCACCAGCAGCACCCCGCCGGGCGCGAGCGCCTCCCGGAACCTGGTCACCGTGCCGAACGGCATGTGGTGCAGGCTCGCCAGACAGGTGATGACGTCGTAGTGCCCCTTCGGCAGCCCGGCGGAGGCCACGTCCGTCCGCCGGAACCGGGGGCCGCCCCCGATCCGCCGCGCCACGGCGATCACCTCGGCCGACGGATCGACGGCGTCGACCTCATAACCCCGCGCCGCCATCCGCCGCGCGAAACCCCCGGTGCCACAGCCGACGTCGAGGGCGACACGCCCGTGCTTCGGCAACTTCCGCAGCAGCATCCGGTGGTAGTGATCGTTGTGGTCGAAGGGCATACGAGGACCCTGCCCACACGAACCCCGCGGCAGCGCCCGGCGAGAAAGTTCAAAGAATTTCGGGGACGGTGTCGAAACGGGTGTCTCCCGTTCGACGCACGGGTGAGAGGCAGGGAGAAGCCCCGCCTCCGAGGCACCACGGACACGAGGAGTCACCATGCCGCGTTACCTGTCGCTGGTCCAGATCGACGAGAGCACCGCGCCCGCCGAAGGCCCGAGCCCGGAGCTGATGCAGCGGATGGGCGAGCTGATCGAGGAGATCACCAAGGCGGGGGTCATGCTCGACACCGCCGGGCTGACGCCGTCCGCCCAGGGCAAGCGGGTGCACTGGTCGGGCGGGCAGCTGTCCGTCACCGACGGGCCCTTCACCGAGTCCAAGGAGGTCGTCGGCGGCTACGCGCTCATGCAGTGCAAGGACATGGCCGAGGCCCTGGAGTGGACCAAGCGGTTCCTGAAGGTGCACGAGGAGCACTGGACGGTGACCTGCGAGGTGCGGGAGATCGCCGAGGGCTGAGCAGTTCCTTGGCCTGCGGTCGCCGTGGGTGTCTGATGGTGGGTTGTGGAAGAGCAACAGCCCACCGTCACGCCCGTCACGCAACCCGTCGCGTCCGGGGCCACCCGAGGTGCCGTCGGAGCCGTCGAAGCGGTCGAAGCCGTCGAGACGATCTTCCGGATCGAGTCGCCCCGCGTCATCGCGGGCGTCTCCCGCATCGTCCGCGACGTCGGCATCGCCGAGGAGCTCGCGCAGGACGCCCTGGTCGCGGCGCTGGAGCAGTGGCCCCGGGACGGCGTCCCGGACAACCCGGGCGCCTGGCTGACGACCACGGCCAAGCGTCGTGCGATCGATCTCGTACGCCGCCGGGAGCAGTACGCGCGCAAGCTGGCGGAGGTGGGGCGGGACCTCTCGGTGACCGCCCCGCACCACCTCGACGAACCCTCCGACCCGGACGACATCGACGACGACCTGCTGCGGCTCGTCTTCACCGCCTGCCACCCCGTCCTCTCCGCCGAGGCCCGCATCGCCCTCACCCTGCGCCTCGTCGGCGGTCTGACCACCCCCGAGATCGCCCGCGCCTTCCTCGCCCCGGAGGCGACCGTCGCCCAGCGCATCGTGCGCGCCAAGCGGACCCTGGCGACGAAGGGCGTCCCCTTCGAGGTCCCCTACGGCCCGGACCGCGAGGCCCGCCTCGGGTCCGTGCTCGAGGTCATCTACCTGGTCTTCAACGAGGGGTACGCGGCCACGGCGGGCGACGACCTGCTGCGCCCCGCCCTGTGCGAGGACGCGCTGCGACTGGCCCGCGTACTCGCCGAGTTGATGCCCAAGGAGCCCGAAGTGCACGGGCTGGTGTCCCTGCTGGAACTCCAGGAGTCCCGCGCCGCCGCCCGCACCGGCCCCTCGGGCGAGCCCGTCCTCCTCAAGGACCAGAACCGGCGCCGCTGGAACCGCCTGCTGATCCGCCGCGGCTTCGCCGCCCTCGGCCGGGCGAGCGCCGTCACCACCGGCCCCCCTGGCCCGTACGCCCTCCAGGCCGCCATCGCCGCCTGCCACGCCCAGGCGTACGCGTACGAGGACACGGACTGGCGGCAGATCGCCACCCTGTACGGGCTGCTGGCGACCCGTTCCCCGTCTCCCGTGGTCGAGTTGAACCGCGCCGTCGCCGTCTCCATGGCCGAGGGCCCCGTCCCGGCGCTGGAGATCGTCGACCGGCTGGCCGGCGAACCGGCCCTGCGCGACTACCACCTGCTGCCCAGCGTCCGGGGCGACCTGTTGGCCCGCCTCGGCCGCACGAAGGAGGCCCGCGCGGAGTTCGAACGAGCCGCGGGCCTGGCCCGCAACGAACGGGAACGCGAGCTGCTGGAGACGAGGGCCCGGGACTGCCGCTAGGCCCTGTCGTCACATTCCCGTCTGCCCCGCGACGCCATGCACGCGCTCTAGGAGCGCTGGGCCGGGTGGCCGAGCAGCATGGTCGGTGCCCCCGCGACCCTGGTCAGGAAGACGGTGGCCGAGTGGGGGCCGTGCTGCTTGGGCAGGGCCTTCTTGCGGAGTTCCTCCGGCTCGACCGCCGACCCCCGCTTCTTCACCGTCAGTACCCCGACGCCCCGCTCCCGCAGCAGCGCCTTCAACTTCTTCACGTTGAAGGGAAGCCGGTCGGTGATCTCGTAGGCGGCGGCGTACGACGTCGGGCGCAGTTCGTCCGCAGTGATGTACGCGATCGTCTCGTCGACGAGGCCGCCGTCGACTTCCTCCGCGACCTCGGCGACCAGATGGGCGCGGATGACGGCGCCGTCGGGCTCGTACAGGTAGCGCCCGACCTCCCGCACCGCGGGGTCGGGCAGGCCGCGGCCGCGCAGCTCGCGCGGGCCGGGCAGCAGGGTGGCCCGCACCAGCCCCGGCTCGGTGCCGAACCACAGCACCGCCTCCTTCACGTCACCGGCGTCCGAGATCCACTCGGCCTCGGCCTCGGCGGGGACCGCCTCGTGGGGGATGCCAGGGGCGATCTTCAGGGCGGCGAGCGGGGCCTTCAGGGCCGTCGCGATCGCCCACGAGAGCGGGGGCGAGTACGCCTCCGGGTCGAAGATGCGGCCGCGTCCGCCGCGCCGCGCCGGGTCCACGAAGACCGCGTCGTACGCCTCCGTGCCGACCTCGGTGACATCGGCCTCGCGCACCTCGATCAGGTCGGCGAGCCCGAGCGCCTCGGCGTTCGCGCGCGCCACCGCCACCGTCAGCGGGTCGCGGTCGACGGCGAGGACGCGGATCCCGGCACGGGCCAGCGCGATCGCGTCGCCGCCGATGCCGGAGCACAGGTCGGCGACCGAGCGCACACCCAGGGACCGCAGCCGCCGCGCGCGATGGGTGGCGACCGTGGTGCGCGTCGACTGCTCGACCCCGTTCGGGGTGAAGTACATCCGCTCCGCGTCCTCGGCGCCGAACTTCGCCGCCGCCCGCTGCCGCAGCCGCGCCTGCCCGAGTGCCGCCGAGACCAGGTCGGCCGGGTGGTCGCGGCGCAGCCGGGTGGCGACGGCGAGCTCCTGGGCCGGTTCGGTGCCGCGCACCTCGTCGAGCAGGGCGCGGCCCTCGGGGGTGAGGAGAGAGGCGAAGGAGACGTCGTTCACCGGCCCATTGTCGGTCAGCGCGGGTGGGTGTGGGCCAGTCGGTGGACGGTGCGCCCCCGGTCGCGGTGTCGGAGCCCCGGACGAGCGGTGGCCTGCGAGGATCCGACACCATGCGACCAGTACGACAAAAGTACAAAAACAACGCAAAGAGGGCGCGCGTGTGGGGCGGGGTGGCCGTCCTCGCCGTCGCCGCCCTCGCGTCCGGTTGCGCCGACGACGACACCAACGGCGCCCGTCCCGTCGAGGGACCCCAGCAGGCGCTGCACGCGCCCCCGGCCCGCGCTCTCGACTCCTACGCCGCCAGACTCCGCGCGCAGCAGGCCGCCCGGGCCGTCGCGGCCAAGCACTGGGGGCTCGCGAAGGTCCCGTTGGCCGCGCCGCCGGCCCCGGCGAGGAAGCCGGTCATCGGACCCCGCGACGGTTTCGAGGTCACCGATCAGGAAGAGCTCGGCCTGCCGCCGGTCTTCACGACCGTTCCCACCAAGGACAAGGTCGTCTTCCTCACCATCGACGACGGCTCCGAGAAGGACCCGGCGTTCCTCAGGATGATGAGCGACCTGAAGATCCCGTACACCGCATTCCTGAGCAACTACCTGGTCAAGGACGACTACGGGTACTTCCGGAAGATGCGCGACCGGGGCGTCACCCTCAACAACCACACCCTCACCCACCCCTACCTGCCGGGGCTGTCGTACGAGGAGCAGCGGGACGAGATCTGCGGCATGCAGGACATCATGGAGAAGCAGTTCGGCAAGCGTCCGAAGGTCTTCAGACCGCCCTACGGCAACTACAACCAGGACACCCTGCGTGCCGCCAAGTCCTGCGGCATCAAGTACGCGCCGATCTGGGACGAGGAGGTCTTCGTCGACCACTGGGAGTACCGCGACTGGGACCGCGACCTGCACCCCGGCGACATCGTCCTCACCCACTTCCGCGGCAGGGAGGACTGGGACGGCACCATGCCCGACATGATCCGCCGCTTCCTGAAGCTGGTCACCGACAAGGGGTACGCGGTGGCACGGCTGGAGGACTACCTGTGAGAACGCGGGCGCTGGTCGCGGGGGCGCTCACCGCGGCGCTCCTGACCAACTGCACCGGCTGTGCCCAGTCCGTCGACCCGATCGAACGGCTGGGCAAGAAGGCCGCGCAGGAGGTGCGCAGGTCCAGGCCGAACGGCCCGACCCCGGCGACGTACCGGCACTGGGGGCTGCCCACCCCGCTCGCCGCCGCGCCGCGGCAACCCGCCCGGCCCGCCCTCCGCGGCGCGGCGCCGGGGCTGGCCCCCGTCGTGGACCGCGTACACACCCGCGACAAGGTGGTCTTCCTGACGTACGACGACGGTGCCGAGCGCGACCCGCGGTTCGTCGACATGGTCCGTGAACTGCGGCTGCCGGTCAGCATGTTCCTCACGGACAGTGTCGTCGGGCCGGGGTACGGGCACTTCGCCCAGCTGCGGACGGTAGGCGCGAGCGTGCAGAACCACACCCTGCACCACGCCTCGCTGCGGGGACTGCCCTACGCGGGCCAGCGGGCCGAGATCTGTGGCCAGCAGGAGAAGCTCAAGGCCCGCTTCGGCGTCCGCCCCCGGCTCTTCCGTCCCCCCTACGGCACCTACGACACCACCACGCTGCACGCCGCCGCCGACTGCGGGGTCGCGGCCGTCGTCCTCGGCCGGGAGCCCGACGCCCGCCGTCTGCGACCGGGTGACATCCTCTCCGGCTTCGAGGAACCCAACCTCACGGAGGCGACGATCAGACTCCTGCGGCGCATCCAGGCGGAGGGCTTCACACCGGCGCGCCTGGAGAACTACCTCTAGACCTTCGAGAGGGCAAGGGCTTGAGGGTGGCTCGCGCCGTGCGCCCCGGGCGCGCCGACACGCGCGCTGGGTGCCCAAAAACCCCACGCCACGCCGGACGCTTTGGCACTCCGCTTGACCGAGTGCTAACCGCGGTCATAGTCTCGGCCCTGGCACTCCCCCCTGGAGAGTGCCAATAGCGACGGGCAGGTCCGGCACCCGCGACGACGGATCCACCTGGTCGCCACCTCAGACAGTTAACCCCGTGAGATCTCCGAAGGGGGAGGTCGGATCGTGACGACCACCAGCTCCAAGGTTGCCATCAAGCCGCTCGAGGACCGTGTTGTGGTCCAGCCGCTGGACGCCGAGCAGACCACGGCTTCTGGCCTGGTCATCCCGGACACCGCGAAGGAGAAGCCCCAGGAGGGCGTCGTCCTCGCCGTGGGCCCGGGCCGCTTCGAGAACGGCGAGCGCCTGCCGCTCGACGTCAGCACCGGCGACATCGTGCTGTACAGCAAGTACGGCGGCACCGAGGTGAAGTACAACGGCGAGGAGTACCTCGTTCTCTCGGCTCGCGACGTGCTCGCGATCATCGAGAAGTAGTTCGCCGAGCTTCACCGTTCCACCCAGTTTTGCAGTGAACTGCGCCCCTGGCCCCCGCGACCATAACCAGCCGGGCGTCGGGGGCGCGGTTCGTTCACCCCAGTTTTCCGAGAGGGCTGAATCGCTCCCATGGCGAAGATCCTGAAGTTCGACGAGGACGCCCGTCGCGCCCTCGAGCGCGGCGTCAACAAGCTTGCCGACACGGTGAAGGTGACGATCGGCCCCAAGGGCCGCAACGTCGTCATCGACAAGAAGTTCGGCGCACCCACCATCACCAACGACGGTGTCACCATCGCCCGCGAGGTCGAGCTCGACGACCCGTACGAGAACCTCGGCGCCCAGCTGGTGAAGGAGGTGGCGACCAAGACCAACGACATCGCGGGTGACGGTACGACCACCGCCACCGTGCTGGCCCAGGCGCTCGTCCGCGAGGGCCTGAAGAACGTCGCCGCGGGTGCCTCCCCGGCGCTGCTGAAGAAGGGCATCGACGCGGCCGTCAAGGCGGTCTCGGACGAGCTCCTCGCCACCGCGCGCCCGATCGAGGAGAAGTCGGACATCGCCGCCGTCGCCGCGCTGTCCGCCCAGGACCCGCAGGTCGGCGAGCTCATCGCCGAGGCGATGGACAAGGTCGGCAAGGACGGTGTCATCACCGTCGAGGAGTCCAACACCTTCGGCCTGGAGCTGGACTTCACCGAGGGCATGGCCTTCGACAAGGGCTACCTGTCCCCGTACATGGTGTCCGACCAGGAGCGTATGGAGGCCGTCCTCGACGACCCGTACATCCTCATCCACCAGGGCAAGATCAGCTCCATCCAGGACCTGCTGCCGCTGCTGGAGAGGGTCATCCAGTCCAACGCCTCCCGGCCGCTGCTGATCATCGCCGAGGACGTCGAGGGCGAGGCCCTGTCGACCCTGGTCGTGAACAAGATCCGCGGCACGTTCAACGCCGTCGCCGTGAAGGCCCCCGGCTTCGGTGACCGCCGCAAGGCCATGCTCGGCGACATCGCCACCCTCACCGGTGGTCAGGTCATCGCCGAGGAGGTCGGCCTCAAGCTCGACCAGGTCGGTCTGGACGTGCTCGGCAGCGCCCGCCGTGTGACCGTCACCAAGGACGACACCACCATCGTCGACGGTGGCGGCAACTCCGAGGAGGTCCTCGGCCGGGTCAACCAGATCAAGGCCGAGATCGAGAACACCGACTCCGACTGGGACCGCGAGAAGCTCCAGGAGCGCCTCGCGAAGCTGGCCGGCGGCGTGTGCGTGATCAAGGTCGGCGCCGCCACCGAGGTCGAGCTCAAGGAGAAGAAGCACCGTCTGGAGGACGCCATCTCCGCGACCCGCGCCGCGGTCGAGGAGGGCATCGTCTCCGGTGGTGGCTCCGCGCTCGTCCACGCCGTGAAGATCCTCGAGGGCAACCTCGGCAAGACCGGCGACGAGGCCACGGGTGTCGCGGTCGTCCGCAAGGCCGCCGTCGAGCCGCTGCGCTGGATCGCCGAGAACGCCGGCCTGGAGGGTTACGTCATCACCTCCAAGGTCGCCGAGCTCGACAAGGGCCAGGGCTTCAACGCGGCCACCGGCGAGTACGGCGACCTGGTCAAGTCCGGTGTCATCGACCCGGTCAAGGTCACCCGCTCCGCCCTGGAGAACGCCGCCTCCATCGCCTCCCTGCTCCTCACGACCGAGACCCTGGTCGTCGAGAAGCCGGCCGAGGAGGAGGCCGACGCCGGTCACGGCCACGGCCACGGGCACTCCCACTGAGTCTCGTACTCCCGAAGAAGCCCCCGTTCCGCACGGAACGGGGGCTTCTCCCGTACGCGGCACCACCGTCTACCGCGTACCGGCTACCGCGTCACCGACCACCGCACTACTGCTCCAGCGCGTCCAGCGCCCCCAGTTGAGCCAACAGCCCCAGCCGGTCGTACTGCCACCAGCCCTCGGCGATCTTCCCGTCCTCCCGGCAGCGGAAGACGGTCGTGCCGGTCATGGTGACCTGTTTCCCGGTCGCCGGGATCCCCATGAAGTCGCCCTTGTGGGTGCCGTTCCAGGCCCACCGGGTGCAGACCCGGTCGCCCTGGGTGAGCTGGTCCTCGACGGTGAACGTGAAGTCGAAACCGCCGCGCCACATCTCGATCTCGCGCCGCATCGCGTCGAGGCCGATGGTGTCCTGCTCGTTGGCGGGATCGTGGTCGTGGTAGCTCTCCACCATCAGACCGTTGAGCGGCGGCAGTTCACCCGGGCCGGCCAACGTCTCGAAGAACCTGCGGATGTTGGCCGCGAACAACTGCTCGTCCCGCACCACGTCCAGGTCGGTGAACGTCGGCAGTCCGTCGCAGAGCGCGACCATCTCCTGGAAGATCCTGTCGGTCTCGGGGAGGTTCGAGTTCCGCATCGCCTCCTCGAACGAGGGGAACTCCACGATCTCCACGAAGTGGGTCGCGTCGGAGCGGTCCTTGCCGATCACACTGTGCGTCGCGGTCCGCTTGCCCCTGGTCCTCTCGACCCATGTGTCCATCAGCTGGTTCATCTCGTCGAACCGGCTGGTCCTGCAATCGATGAGCTGTACGAATGTCATGGCGTCGCCTCCGGCCCCCTGGGTCCGGTTGAACACCCTCAGTTTCCCACCGGAGGGACGACACCACCCACTGCGCGGTGGCCCCTACTGGGGGCCGTACTTCCGGCCCGTCTTCGACGTGATCCCGCCCAGCAGTCCTCGCGGCGCCACCTTCACCAGGCCCATCAGCGCCTTGTAGCGGGGGTCGGGGATGGACAGCGACTTGCCGCGGGCCAGGTCCGCGAGCGCCGCCGCGACCAGCTTGTCCGCATCCAGCCACATCCAGTTCGGGATGTTGTCCGTGCCCATCCCGGCCCGCTGGTGGAACTCGGTGCGGACGAAGCCGGGGGCCAGCGCCATCAGCCGTACGCCGCTGCCCGCCAGATCCCGCGCCGCGCCCTGCGTGAACTGCACGACCCACGCCTTGGAGGCCCCGTACGTACCCCGCGGCACGAACGCGGCCACCGACGCGACGTTGACGACTCCGCCCCGGCCGCGCTCCCGCATGGCCTCGGTCGCCGCCGACGTCAACCGCAGCACCGCCTCGCAGTGCACCTTGAGCATCGTCAGCTCGTCGGCCATCGACACCTCGAGATAGTGGCCCTTGTTGCCGAAGCCCGCGTTGTTGATCAGCAGGTCGACCGGGTTCTTGCGGTCGGAGAGGCGGGCGGCCACCGCATCGATGCCCTCGTCCGTCGACAGGTCGGCGGTCAGTACCTCCGCCTCGATGCCGTGCCGGTCGTGCAGTTCGGTCGCCTGCTCGCCCAGCCGCTTGGTGTCGCGCGCCACCAGCACGAGGTTGTGCCCGTCAGCCGCCAGCCGCCGCGCGAAGGCGGCGCCGATGCCCGCGGTCGATCCCGTAATCAGAGCCGTTGTCATGACCCAAGGCTAGTGACCTGACCAGCCGGGCCGCGCGCCCGCCACCCAACGCCCACCTCGCTCCACGAGTTCCCCGCACGCCCCGGACGCCCCGCCCCGCGCCCCCGCTCCGAGCGGCTAGCCGCTGTGCCGTGCCACGTACTTCTCCGCCATCTCCAGCAACTCCGGGTGCAGCGCGTCGCCCGCGGCCAACACCCTTGTCAGCAGTGCCCGTTCGGTCGTCTCGGCGCGGAAGGCGAGGGCGACCGTCACCTCGTGGTCGGGCCGGTGCACGACCTCGATCGGGTCGCCCGCCCGTATGTCGCCCGGCTCGATCACCCGCAGATAGGCGCCGGGCGCGCCCTTCTGGGTGAACCGCTTCACCCAGCGCTGCTCACCGAGGTGCCCCTGGAACGTACGGCAGGGGATGCGCCCGCAGGTGACTTCGAGGACCACCTCGGAGCCGACGCGCCAGCGTTCGCCGATCCGCGCCCCGGACACGTCGAGCCCCTGGGTCGTGAGGTTCTCGCCGAACGCGCCGCTCGCCAGCGGCCGGCCGAGCTCGCGCCCCCAGTCGTCGAGGTCCTCGCGGGCGACCGCGTACACCGCCTGGTCGTTCCCGCCGTGATGGCGCAGGTCGCACACCGCGTCCCCGGCGAGGCCGCTCGCGCCGACCCCCTTGGGCCCGGGCGCCGTCACCCGCACCGGCCCGTCCACCGGTCGCTTGTCGATGCCGGTCACGCCCTCGGGCTGGTCCGTGTACGGGACGGCCCGAGGGCGGCCGATGTTCAGGGACAGAAGCTTCATGGCAGCACGCTAGGCGATGAGAACCAAAGCGGCGACGCAATATTCGCCGCCGTACCCAAGACTCACTTATGCTCGGACGGTGATCGAGGCCCGTCATCTCCGTGTCCTGCGCGCCGTCGCCGCCACCGGCTCCTTCTCGGCGGCGGGACGTGAACTGGGCTGCACCCAGCCCGCCGTCAGCCAGCAGATGAAGGCGCTCGAATCGTCCGTAGGCACCCCGCTGCTCGTCCGCACCGGCCGCGAGATGCGCCTCACCCAGGCGGGCGAGGCGCTGGTCCGGCACGCGGCGGGCATCATCGCGGGTCTGACCGCGGCCGAGGAGGAGGTCGCCGCGATCGCGGGCCTGCGCGCGGGCCGGGTCCGGCTCGTCTCCTTCCCCAGCGGCAGTTCCACGCTCGTCCCCACGGCCCTCGCCGCGCTGCGCGCCGCGCATCCCGGCACCCGGGTCTCGCTGGAGGAGGCCGAGCCGCCGCAGTCCGTCGAGAAGCTCCGGGCCGGGGACTGCGACATCGCCCTCGCGTTCCGCTACGAGGGAGCCGCGGGTGCCGAGGAGTGGGACGACCTGGTCGTGCGGCCCCTGCTGCGGGACCGGCTCGTCGGGCTGGTCCCCGAGAAGCACCGGCTCGCGCGGGCCGGATCGGTCGCGATCGCCGAACTCGCCGGGGAGCCGTGGATCGCGGGCTGCCCGCGCTGTCGCGGACAACTGGTGGAGGTCTGCCGCGCCGCGGGCTTCGTGCCCCGCATCGACTTCGCCACCGACGACTACCCGGCCGTGGTCGGGCTGGTCGGCGCGGGCCTCGGGGTCGCGGTCCTGCCCGAGCTCGCGATCGAGTCCGTACGCCCCAAGGGTGCACGCACCGTGACGGTGGAGCCGCCGGTGCGGCGCGAGATCGTCGCACTCACCCTGCCGGACCTGGCACAGGTGCCGGCGGTGGCGGCGACGCTCGACCAACTGGCGCGGGCCGCGAGCCGCTGACGCCGCCCAAAAGCGGCTGACGCCGCCAAAAAGCATGGGCACGCGTGCGCGTGCCCGACAGTGGACGGAAAAGCAGAAACGTTCCTTCAGTTGTTCGAAGCGGGATCGCCGCTCCCGGTGGTCGACGCCGCCACCAGCCGGTTGCGCGCCCGCCCCATGAGTTCCTCGCGCTCGTCCTCGGTCAGGCCGCCCCATACGCCGTACGGTTCGCGCACCGCCAGGGCGTGCGCAGCGCACTGGGCGCGTACCGGGCATCGCATGCAGACCTCTTTGGCCGAGTTCTCGCGAGCGCTCCGTGCCGCACCGCGCTCGCCCTCCGGGTGGAAGAAGAGCGAGCTGTCGACCCCGCGGCAGGCCGCGAGGAGCTGCCAGTCCCAGAGGTCCGCGTTCGGACCGGGAAGGCGGGAGAAATCTGCCATTGCTTTGTCCCCTTGTTGCCGTTCTGGGCTGCTCTGTGCCCACCGACCGTACATCTACGATCTAAGGAGATGAAAATATGACTCATTGCGAATCTAGCCGCAGACACCAGCAAAGGGGAAGAAAACAGGCTGAATGGGGCATAGGTTGTGATGAAACGTTGAGGGTCCGTTGCGCATGTCTGCCTCGTGTCCACGCCCTCACGTAGAGTGCCGAAGGCGACCGACTGCCCCGTAACTCTTTCGAGTGACCATCGTTGAGAGTGCGGAGGCGGTTGAAGGAACAAGCGCTCGGGCAGACGGCAGTTCCGTCGGCGAGTGTCGACCGCACAGATGACGATTCGTACCAGCCTGGAGGCTCAAGGTGACGCGCATCAGCTGCGGAGGGCGGCCATGACATCCGTCCTCGTCTGCGACGACTCCCCGCTTGCCCGAGAGGCGCTCCGCCGAGCGGTGGCGACCGTGCCCGGCGTCGAGCGCGTGACGACGGCAGCCAACGGCGAGGAAGTCCTCCGCCGCTGGGGTGCCGACCGCTCGGACCTGATTCTGATGGACGTACGCATGCCCGGACTGGGTGGCGTCGAGACCGTTCGGCGGCTGCTGTCCGCCGACCCCGGTGCGCGCATCATCATGCTCACCGTGGCCGAGGACCTGGACGGTGTGGCGCTCGCCGTCGCCGCCGGGGCCCGCGGCTATCTGCACAAGGACGCCTCCCGCGCCGAGCTGCGCGCGACCGTGACCCAGGCGCTCGCCGACCCCACCTGGCGGCTCGCCCCGCGCAGACTGCGGTCGGCCGAGATGGGCGCGGCGCCGACGCTCACGGCGCGTGAGATCCAGGTGCTGGAAGGCATGAGTCACGGCCGCTCCAACGCCGAGATCGGCCGAGAGCTGTTCCTCTCCGAGGACACCGTGAAGACGCACGCCCGGCGGCTCTTCAAGAAGCTCGGCGCCTCGGACCGCGCGCACGCCGTGGCGCTCGGTTTCCGGTGGGGTCTGGTTCGTTAGGTGAGCCGTCGCGGGGGTACGACGCACCCCGCCTACCTCATGGTGGGCGGGGCCGACAACAGCGCCCGCCGAGTGCCCGCTGCTCGTTTCGCCGCGGATGCCGCATGCTTGAGGTGTGGAGTTCCTCGGGGACGAGTCGGTCGAGCGGAAGGGGAGGGCGCAGGAGATGAGTTCCGGCGCACCTGCTCATAACGCTTCGGTGCACAACTACGGACGCGGTGCCACGGACAAGACGACGCCAAGGCACCATGGACCGATGCGCGACGACGAGACGACGGTGATCGGTGCGCTCGTCCATCGCGCGGTCGACGGCGACGAGCAGGCCACGCACGACCTGCTCGCGCATGTACATCCCTTGGCGTTGCGCTACTGCCGCACCCGCCTCTCCCGGCTTCCGGGCGACGCGCGGCACTTCGTCGAGGACCTGGCCCAGGAGGTCTGCGTAGCGGTGCTCCTCGCACTGCCGCGCTACAAGGACACCGGGCGCCCCTTCGAGGCGTTCGTCTTCGCCATCGCCGCGCACAAGGTCGCCGACCTGCAGCGCGCCGCGATGCGCCACCCCGGTTCGACGGCGGTTCCCTCGGACGAGATGCCCGAGCGCCCCGACGACTCCCTCGGCCCGGAGGAGCGCGCTCTCCTCAGCAGCGACGCCGAGTGGGCCAAGAAACTCCTGGCCAACCTCCCCGAGAACCAGCGCGAGCTGCTTCTGCTGCGCATCGCGGTGGGCCTCACGGCCGAGGAGACGGGCCAGATGTTGGGAATGTCACCGGGCGCCGTTCGGGTGGCCCAGCACCGCGCGCTGAGCCGGTTGCGGGCGCTGGCGGAGCAGTAGGCGGCTCTCAGGGGCCGCCGCCACCGGGACCTCCGGAGACGCTTCGGCCGGCGCGACGGGTCCGCCCTCCCAAGGGGCGGACCGGTTTTTTGGCAGGCGTGGGGTTCGCGTCGTTCCGCCGCGGGGACCGGGCCCAGGCCACAACTGAACGGCGTCGCCACCCCGCCCGTACGAACCTACGAAGCCCGAGGGCGATCCGAACCGTGGAATGGGAGACCCTCGCTTCCCGTTAGCATGGACATCCGCACCGATCAAGGCCATTTGGGGAAGGTGTCATGACTGCCAACGTCGACGGAGTGCCCGCCAAATTCGCGACACTCGGGCTGACCTACGACGACGTGCTGCTGCTGCCGGGCGCCTCCGAGGTGCTGCCCAACGCGGTCGACACCTCGTCGCGTATCTCCCGCAACGTACGTGTGAACATCCCGCTGCTCTCCGCGGCGATGGACAAGGTGACCGAGTCGCGCATGGCGATCGCCATGGCCCGGCAGGGAGGCGTCGGTGTACTGCACCGCAACCTCTCCATCGAGGACCAGGTCAACCAGGTCGACCTGGTGAAGCGCTCCGAGTCCGGCATGGTCACCGACCCGATCACGGTGCACCCGGACGCGACGCTGGCCGAGGCCGACGCCCTGTGTGCCAAGTTCCGCATCAGCGGTGTCCCCGTCACCGACGGCGGCGGCAAGCTGCTCGGCATCGTCACCAACCGTGACATGGCCTTCGAGACCGACCGTTCGCGCCAGGTGCGCGAGGTCATGACGCCGATGCCCCTGGTCACCGGCAAGGTCGGCATCTCCGGCACCGACGCCATGGAACTGCTGCGCCGCCACAAGATCGAGAAGCTTCCGCTGGTCGACGACGCGGGCGTCCTCAAGGGCCTCATCACGGTCAAGGACTTCGTGAAGGCCGAGAAGTACCCGAACGCCGCGAAGGACGCCGAGGGCCGGCTGCTGGTGGGTGCCGCCGTCGGCGCCAGCCCCGAGGCGCTGGAGCGCGCTCAGGCGCTGGCCGAGGCCGGGGTGGACTTCCTGATCGTCGACACCTCGCACGGGCACAACAGCAACGCGCTCAACTGGATGGCGAAGATCAAGTCGAGCGTGCACGTCGACGTGATCGGCGGCAACGTCGCCACCCGTGACGGTGCCCAGGCACTGATCGACGCCGGCGTCGACGGCGTCAAGGTGGGCGTGGGCCCCGGCTCGATCTGTACCACCCGTGTGGTCGCCGGCATCGGCGTCCCGCAGGTCACCGCCATCTACGAAGCGGCCCTCGCGGCCCGTGCCGCGGGTGTCCCGGTGATCGGCGACGGCGGTCTGCAGTACTCCGGCGACATCGGCAAGGCGCTGGCCGCCGGCGCTGACACGGTGATGCTCGGCAGCCTCCTGGCGGGCTGTGAGGAGTCGCCCGGCGAGCTGCTCTTCATCAACGGCAAGCAGTTCAAGTCGTACCGCGGCATGGGCTCCCTCGGCGCCATGCAGTCCCGGGGCCAGGGCAGGTCGTACTCGAAGGACCGCTACTTCCAGGCGGACGTGGCCTCCGACGACAAGCTCGTGCCCGAGGGCATCGAGGGCCAGGTGCCCTACCGCGGCCCGCTGGCCAACGTGCTGCACCAGCTCGTCGGTGGTCTGCGCCAGACCATGGGGTACGTGGGCGCCGCCACCATCGACGAGATGGAGTCCAAGGGCCGGTTCGTCCGGATCACCTCGGCGGGCCTCAAGGAGAGCCACCCGCACGACATCCAGATGACGGTCGAGGCGCCGAACTACAGCCGTAACGACTAGCCGTCACCTGTACTGACGACTGGCCGTACGTGTACGTGAGGGCGGTCCCGGAGGTTCCGGGGCCGCCCTTGTCGTAGGCGTCGGGGATACTGGGAGGCGCAGAAACGAAGAGGGAAAGGCCACACACGTGACTGAGATCGAGATCGGGCGCGGCAAGCGCGGCCGCCGGGCGTACGCCTTCGACGACATCGCCGTCGTCCCGAGCCGCCGTACGCGAGACCCGAAGGAGGTCTCGATCGCCTGGCAGATCGACGCCTACCGCTTCGAGCTGCCGTTCCTGGCGGCCCCGATGGACTCGGTCGTCTCCCCGGCCACCGCGATCCGCATCGGCGAGCTGGGCGGCCTGGGCGTACTGAACCTCGAAGGCCTGTGGACGCGGTACGAGGACCCGCAGCCGCTGCTCGACGAGATCGCCGAGCTGGACGCCGACACCGCGACCCGCCGACTCCAGGAGATCTACGCCGCTCCCATCAAGGAGGAGCTGATCGGGCAGCGCATCAAGGAGGTGCGCGACTCGGGCGTCGTCACCGCGGCCGCCCTGTCGCCGCAGCGCACGGCCCAGTTCTCCAAGGCCGTCGTCGACGCGGGCGTGGACATCTTCGTCATCCGCGGTACGACGGTCTCCGCGGAGCACGTCTCCGGTGCCGCCGAACCGCTGAACCTGAAGCAGTTCATCTACGAGCTCGACGTCCCCGTGATCGTCGGCGGCTGCGCCACGTACACGGCGGCGCTGCACCTGATGCGCACGGGCGCGGCCGGTGTCCTGGTCGGCTTCGGCGGCGGCGCCGCGCACACCACGCGCAACGTGCTGGGCATCCAGGTCCCGATGGCGACCGCCGTCGCCGACGTGGCCGCGGCCCGCCGCGACTACATGGACGAGTCCGGCGGCCGCTATGTGCACGTGATCGCGGACGGCGGTGTCGGCTGGTCCGGCGACCTCCCCAAGGCGATCGCCTGCGGCGCCGACTCGGTGATGATGGGCTCCCCGCTGGCCCGCGCCACGGACGCGCCCGGCAGGGGCCACCACTGGGGCATGGAAGCGGTCAACGAGGAGCTGCCGCGCGGCAAGAAGGTCGACCTCGGCACCGTCGGGACCATCGAGGAGATCCTCACCGGGCCCTCGCACATCCCCGACGGCTCCATGAACATCTTCGGCGCCCTCCGCCGCGCCATGGCCACCACCGGCTACAGCGAGCTCAAGGAGTTCCAGCGCGTCGAGGTGACGGTCGCGGACTCCCAGCACAAGCGCTAGCGGGAGCGGTACGGCGGCTCGTACGACGCCGAAGGGCCCGTCCACCATGAGGTGGGCGGGCCCTCGCGCATACCGGGCCGGGTTACTGACCGGCCTTCTTGGCGCCGGAGAAGGCCGCGTACGCGGCGATGGCGAAGAAGAGGAAGGTCAGCGGGTCGGCCTGGGCCTTCCAGGCTTCCTGGACCACACCGAAGTGGTGGAAGAAGATCTCGTTGAAGCCGACGCCGACCTCCTTGGCGCCGAGCATGGCCTCGCCGACCAGCTGGCCGAGGTAGACCGAGGCCGCCGAAAGGATCACGCTGGCGATCGGCAGGATCGGGTTGCGTCCGCCGACGCGGCCCGCGGCGAGGCCGATCAGGAAGCCGACGCCGACGGCCGCCCAGCCGATCTCGTGCTTGGTGAGGCCGATGACGACTCCGTAGACGCCCGCCGCGACCAGGGCGGCACCGACGGCGGCCGCGAGGCCGAGCCCGAGCTTGTCGCGCACCGGAGCGGCCGGGGCGACGGGGGCCATCGGGAAGCCCGGCTGGGGTGCGCCCTGCGGGGCACCCTGCTGCGGGAACCCGGCCTGGGCCGTCTCCTGCGGCGGCGCGGGCGGCCGGCCCGACTGGTCGGCGTACGGGTTCTGGTCCGCGTACGGGTTGTCGACCGGTGGACCGGACGGCGGCGGAGACGACTGACTCATGTGGTTCCCCCCAGGGATGTGAGCGCACACCTGGGAGCGCCCGGGACACGGGCGCACTGGTGTGCGAGAGCTGACGCACAGTAGCAGTCGGCAGTGACATCCCGTCCAGGGGTTTCGCAGGGGTCAGAGCCGGTGCGCGGCTCCGGTCGGGGTCGCTCCCCTGGTGTCCAGCAGGAGCTGGGCCTTCACGGAGAGCCCCTGGAGGTCGTACGTGCGGTGCTGTTGGAGCAGGATCGTGAGATCGGCGTCGGCGGCGGCCTCGTAGAGGGAGTCGGCGCGCGGGACGGGGCGGCCGAGGACGTTCCAGGCCGGGATGTGCGGGTCGTGGTAGCTGACGGTCGCGCCGAGCTCCATCAGACGCAGGGCGATCTCGTGGGCGGGCGTGCCCTGTTGGTCGGCGAGATCGGGCTTGTAGGTGACGCCGAGGAGGAGCACGCGCGCGGCGCGGGCCGATTTCCCGTGTTCGTTGAGGAGCGTGGCGGCGCGCTGGATGACGTACCGCGGCATGTGGCTGTTGACCTGCTGGGCCAGTTCGACCATTCGGAGGGTGCGGCCCGAGTGGCCCGCCAGGTCCTGGGCGATGCCGTGGCCGCCGACGCCCGGCCCCGGCCGGAACGCCTGGAATCCGAACGGCTTGGTCTCGGCGCAGCGGATGACGTCCCACACGTCGACGCCCAGGTCGTGGCAGAGCACGGCCATCTCGTTGACCAGGGCGATGTTGACGTGCCGGTAGTTGTTCTCCAGGAGCTGCACGGTCTCCGCCTCGCGGGGGCCACGCGCGCGTACGACCTTGTCGGTGAGGCGCCCGTAGAAGGCGGCGGCCGACTCGGTGCAGGCGGGGGTGAGGCCGCCGATGACCTTGGGGGTGTTGGCGGGGGTGAAGTCGCGGTTGCCGGGATCGACGCGGCTGGGTGAGTACGCGAGGTGGAAGTCGCGCCCCGCGCGCAGACCCGAGCCCTCTTCGAGGAGCGGGCGCAGGAAGTCCTCGGTGGTGCCGGGGTGGACCGGCGACTCCAGGATCACGGTGGTGTGCGGGCGCAGCCGTTCGGCCAGGGTGCGGGCGGCCGAGGCCACTTGGCCCAGGTCGGGGGTGCCGTCCGGGACGGGTGGGGTCGGGGCGCAGATGACGGCGGTGCGGACGCGGCCGAGTTCGGCGGGGTTGGTGGTCGGCCGGAAGCCCCCCGAGAGCATCCGGCGCAGTTCGGCCGGGGTGAGTGAGCCGCCTTCCGGCCCGGTCTTGTAGCCGAGCGTGGGGATGCCGGCGGCGACGGCGGCCTGGGCCAGGGGCAGGCCGAGATGTCCGAGTCCGATGACGGCGAGATCTGCGGGCATGGCGTGGGCCGTCCTTCCCAGTAACCGAAGCGGGACAGGTGCGCAAGCCCTGTGGACAGAACGGGCGAGCGCAATGTCAGACTAGGAGTAAATATGACCGATTCGCGGTATTGGGCGGGCGAGTTTCCGGGAGTGTTGTCCACAGGCTGGGGGCGCGTGGTGGCCGATGAGGGACATCGCGGTCAGACTTTGGGGCAGGGGGACGTGAGCCGGGCGTCGCCGGACAGGTGCGGCCAGCGCGACAGACAGCGGGAGGCAGCGGTGAGGACAGCGAAACTGGGGCCGGCGGAACGTGCCGAGTCCCTGGCGGGAATGGCCGAGCGTGAGCTGGATGTGCTGGTGGTGGGCGCGGGCGTGGTCGGTGCGGGGACGGCGCTCGACGCCGTGACGCGCGGCCTGTCCACGGGTCTGGTCGAGGCGCGCGACTGGGCGTCGGGCACCTCCAGCAGGTCCAGCAAGCTGATCCACGGCGGCCTGCGCTATCTCGAGATGCTCGACTTCGCCCTCGTGCGCGAGGCCCTGAAGGAGCGTGGACTCCTTCTGGAACGCCTGGCACCGCACCTGGTGAAGCCGGTGCCCTTCCTCTATCCGCTCCAGCACAAGGGCTGGGAGCGGCTGTACGCGGGATCGGGCGTCGCGCTGTACGACGCCATGTCGATGACGAGCGGACATGGACGCGGACTGCCCGCCCACCGTCATCTGACGCGCGCCCACGCCCTGCGCATAGCACCCGCCTTGAAGAAGGACGCGCTGGTCGGCGCGTTGCAGTACTACGACGCGCAGGTGGACGACGCCCGTTATGTGGCCACGTTGGTGCGCACGGCGGCGGCGTACGGCGCGAAGGTCGCCAACCGTGCCCGCGTGACCGGATTCCTGCGCGAGGGCGAGCGCGTGGTCGGCGCCAGGGTGCTGGACGTCGAGGGCGGCGGGGAGTACGAGATCCACGCCAAGCAGATCGTCAACGCCACGGGCGTGTGGACCGACGACACCCAGGCCATGGTGGGCGAGAGGGGCCAGTTCCACGTACGGGCCTCCAAGGGCATCCACCTGGTCGTGCCGAAGGACCGGATCAACGCCGCGACGGGTCTGATCCTGCGTACGGAGAAGTCCGTCCTCTTCGTGATCCCCTGGGGGCGGCACTGGATCATCGGCACCACGGACACCGACTGGAACCTCGACAAGGCCCACCCCGCGGCCTCCAGCGCCGACATCGACTATCTGCTGGAGCATGTGAACTCGGTGCTCTCGGTGCCTTTGACCCGCGACGACGTGGAGGGCGTGTACGCGGGACTGCGTCCGCTGCTCGCGGGCGAGTCGGACGCGACCAGCAAGCTCTCGCGCGAGCACACCGTGGCCCATCCGGTGCCGGGACTGGTGGTCGTGGCGGGCGGCAAGTACACGACGTACCGGGTGATGGCCAAGGACGCGGTCGACGAGGCGGTGCACGGCCTCGACCAGCGGGTCGCCGAATGCGTCACCGAGGACATCCCCCTGCTCGGGGCCGAGGGGTACCGGGCGCTGTGGAACGCGCGGGCGCGCATCGCGCAGCGCACCGGACTCCATGTGGTCCGCGTGGAGCATCTGCTGAACCGGTTCGGTGTGCTGGCCGAGGAGATATTCGAGCTCATCGCCGCCAACCCCGCGCTGGGCGAACCCCTTCCGGCCGCCGAGGACTACCTCAAGGCCGAGATCGTCTACGCCGCCTCGCACGAGGGCGCGCGGCACCTGGACGACGTGCTGACCCGGCGCACCCGTATCTCCATCGAGACCTTCGACCGCGGTACGCGCAGCGCCCGCGAGGCCGCCGATCTGATGGCGCCGGTCCTCGGCTGGGACAAGGACCAGATCGAGCGCGAGGTGGAGCACTACGAGAAGCGGGTCGAGGCCGAGCGGGAGTCCCAGCGTCAGCCGGACGACCAGACGGCGGACGCGGCGCGGCTGGGGGCGCCGGACATCGTGCCGCGTTGATCGGGCGCTGCTGTCTGCGAGGGCCTGCCCGGGAGTTCCAGGGGACTCCAGGGGGTCCCAGGAGTTCCCTGGGGGATCCCAGGAGTTCCCGGGGGTTCCCGTGGATGTCACTCGAACGGGTGTCGTGAGCTGGGATCTTTGCTCGAAACCCGGCCGTTCTACTGGGTGCGAGGGCAGAAATCGGCGGCGAGCAGGTCGGGTTCGAGGTCCGGGTCCTCGATCCCGTCCGTGTTCACCCGGAAGGTGAGGACACGACGGCCGTCGACGGTGGCCGCGGTGCGCACGTAGCTGCCGGATATGTGGCCGTCGTGCCCCCACACCGTGGTGCCGCACGACAGCTTCACCGGATACAGACCCATGCCGTACAGGCCGTGTGCGGTGCGGGTGTCGAGCATCTCGCGCAGTTGGCGGGGAGGGAGCAGGTCGCCCGCGAGCAGGGCCGCGTAGAAGCGGTTCAGGTCGGCGAGCGTGGTGACCAGTTCACCCGCCGCGCCGGCGACGCGCGGGTCGAGGGCGGTCACGTCGGTGCCGTCGGCGGCGTAGGCGCGGCCGTGCGGGGAGGGCAGCGAGGTGCGGGCGCCCGGGAAGGAGGTGCCTGTCAGACGAAGGGGGTTGATGATGCGGCGCTCGGCCTCGGTGGCGTACGAGTGGCCGGTGACCTGGCGGATGACCATGCCGAGCAGGACGTAGTTGGTGTTCGAGTAGGCGAAGCGGCCGCGGGCGGCCGGGGGGTGGGTGAGTGCGATGCGGACGGCCCGGAGCGGGGTGAGGGGGACGGCGCCCTTGGTGTCGTCGGTGAAGTCGTACAGGCCACTGGTGTGGGTGAGCAGGGAGCGCAGCGTCAGACGCCGGCCGTCGTTGCCCGCGCCGCGCACCAGACCCGGAAGATGAGCGTCCAGGGCGTCGGACAGGGACAGCCGGTGCTCGGCGGCGAGTTGCAGCACCACGGTCGCGATGAACGTCTTGGTGATGCTGCCCGCGCGGAAGTGGTCGCCGCGCGCGATGCCCTCGCCGGCGCGGGCGAAGCGTGCGCCGGAGGCGTCGTCGGCCAGCAGCGCGGCGGCGGGAGCCTTGCCGCGGGTGACGAGAAGGGGGAGCAGACGGCGGAGGGCACGGGTGGCGCCCGTTGCCGGGGCGGCGGGGGAGTGTGAGCCCGTCGGGGTCGCGGACCTGGGGGTGTGACGGGCGGCCGAGGGTGTGGTGGAGTGGGAAGGACCGGCGGTCGGCATCAGGCGCGGCAGGTCGATCGGGGCCAGCAACAGGACGGCCAGAGACACGGGTATGACCAGGAGTGTCCGAGGTGTCCGGGGCACAGGCATCGGCGTTCCTTCCTTGTTGCGGCACATCATGGGGGACGGACCTGTGCGCACGAGCGGGTGGTCCGCAGGTGAGGGGCGTGCCGGTCGTCGGGGGCTTGTCGGCCGAAGGGCCCCCTGGGCGCTGAGCGCTTGTCGGGTGAGGGACAATGAAGGCTCTGTCAGGGCGGGTTGCATGAGGGGACGCATGTCGGAGGCGGAGCGGGCGGGAGCATCCCGTCAGGACAAGAGCGAACGTCTCCTCGCCGGGCGCTACCGGCTGGGAGATGTTCTCGGCCGCGGCGGCATGGGCACGGTGTGGCGGGCCCAGGACGAAACGCTGGGCCGCACGGTCGCCGTCAAGGAGCTGCGGTTCCCGTCGAGCATCGATGACGACGAGAAGCGGCGGCTGATCACGCGCACCCTGCGTGAGGCCAAGGCGATCGCGCGGATTCGCAACAACGGCGCGGTGACGGTCTTCGACGTGGTCGACGAGGACAACCGGCCGTGGATCGTGATGGAGCTCGTCGAGGGCAAGTCGCTCGCCGAGGTCATCCGCGAGGACGGCCTGCTCACGCCGAAGCGCGCCGCCGAGGTGGGGCTCGCGATACTCGACGTGCTGCGTTCCGCGCACCGCGAGGGCATTCTGCACCGCGACGTGAAGCCGTCGAACGTGCTGATCTCCGACGACGGCCGGGTCGTGCTGACCGACTTCGGCATCGCGCAGGTCGAGGGCGACCCGTCGATCACCTCGACCGGCATGCTGGTGGGCGCGCCCTCGTACATCTCGCCGGAGCGGGCGCGCGGGCACAAGCCCGGCCCCGCGGCCGACCTGTGGTCGCTGGGCGGGCTGTTGTACGCGTCGGTCGAGGGCGTGCCGCCGTACGACAAGGGTTCCGCGATCGCGACGCTCACCGCGGTGATGACCGAGCCGGTGGAGCAGCCGAAGAACGCGGGCCCGCTGGAGAACGTGATCTACGGGCTGCTCGTGAAGGACCCCGCGCAGCGGCTCGACAACGAGCGCGCCCGGGCGATGCTCAGCGAGGTGGTCTACGCCCCCGAGCCCAAGGAGACCGTGCCGGAGCCGGTGGACGCGACGAAGGTCGTGGTGCTGCCGCCGGTGCCGGAAGAGGGCCGGGGCAAGAAGAGTTCGGGTGGCTCGGGCGGCTCGGGCGGATCCGGGGCCAAGCGGGGCGAGGAGGCCGGGGAGCGGCTGCGCGGAGCGCTGCGTTCCGTGCGGAAGGCCGCCTCGGTCGCCGGTGCGGCCACGGCGGCGGCCACCGCCGCGGCGACGGCTCGTGCGAAGTCCGGCGCCGCGGGCGGGACGGGCGGTGCGAGCAGCGCGGGTACCGCGGGCGGTGCGGGTGGTGCCGGCGGTACCGCGGCTTCCGGTTCGGTGGGCGTGGAGGGGGCGGCTCCGGTCGCTCCGAAGGCTCCCCCGGCTCCGCCGCGCGTGGACGTGTCGAAGCCCGCCGCGGCTGCGGCGAAGTCCGGGACGGTCACGCCCGGCCAGGGTGGCAAGGCGGCGGAGGGCTCCCCGAAGTCGGGCGTGCGTGACGGCGCGCCAGTGGGCTCTGCCTCCGGTCCCGTCGGCTCGAAGGGGGCTCTCGGCTCGGCGGGTTCGGGAGGTTCCGGCTCCACCGGTTCGACCGGCGAGGCCAAGCCTGCCTCGGGGTGGCCCGTGGCGCCCGAGCGGCCGCCGCGGCCCGTGCCGCGGGCACCGCTCACCGATGTGGTGTCGCGGCGGACCCTGTTGATCATCGCGGTGGTCGTGGCGCTCGCCGTGATCGGCACCGTGCTGGCCCTGACCCTCGGTGGCGGTGACGACAGCGGGGCGAAGAACGGCAAGAGCGGTGACACCAAGGCGGCCGCGTCCAACGGGGTGACCGCGGGCAGCGGCGGCAAGGGCGCGACCAGCGGCTCTCACACCGACAGCGGCGACAAGACGGACGGTGCCACCGGGGCGGCCGGGGACGGGAGTTCGGGCAGCGCGCCGAACACCGACGCGTCGGGCAGCGCCGCCGCAACGAACGGAACGAGCGGGACGGGCGGCGACGGCAAGGAGTCGGGCTCCTCGGGCTCCACCGCCGTGTCGACGTACGAGGGCGGCCAGGGGTTCAAGATCGGGCTGCCCAAGGGGTGGAAGTACCAGTCGACGGATGACGCGGGAGCCCGCTTCACCGGTCCCGACGGGCAGAAGCTCCTCGTCGGCTGGACGACCACGCCCAAGAGCGACCCCGTGGCGGACTGGAAGAACCAAGAGGGGTACATGGTGCGCTCGCAGTACAAGCGGGTGCGCATAGAGAAGGTGGACTACCGCGGTTGGAACACGGCCGACTGGGAGTTCACTTATCAGGACGGCGGCACGAAGTACCAGTCGATCGACCGGGGGTTCGTCGTGAATGATCATCTCGGGTACGGGCTGATGTACACGGCGAAGGCATCCGACTGGGACAGCGAGCTGCGCAAGGACACCTGGAAGACACTGACGGCGACGTTCCAGCCGAAGTCGTGAGGCATGGGCCCGAGCCCACGTCGTGAGCCGCGTGCTCATGCCGTGAGGTTCGGGCCGGTTCGCCCCGGGTGTCTGTTGTAGGGGTCGGTCACGGGGCGGTGACATCTCGCATCCCGACATTGCGGGTTGCCTCCGGCACGTATCGTGAGTGGTTGCGGACCGTACGAAGCCGTAACGGGACGCGAGGCGAACGGAATTGACCACCGGGCGGCCGGGGGAGGCGTCGTGGACGACTATGCGGGTCGGGTGCTCGCCGACCGTTACCGCCTGCCGCTGCCGCCCTCCGACGAGTACGAACTCGCCGAGAGCCGGGCCTTCGACACCTACAGCGGTCAGGAAGTCCTCGTCCGGCAGGTGCCGTTGCCGGAGGTCGTCGAGGCGGAGATGCTCGACGCGGACGGGCTGCCCGAAGGGTTCGTGGCGCGGGACGGCGGGGCGCGGCGCGCCTCCGCACGGACCACGCGCAGGCCCACCGAACCCGCCGTACTGCGGGCGATCGAGGCGGCGCAGGCCGCCGCGCAGATTCCCGACCATCCCCGGCTGGACCAGGTCTTCGACGTGTTCGCCGAAGGCGGGTCGTTGTGGATAGTGAGTGAACTGGTGCCCGCGCGGTCGCTGGCCGCACTGCTCGCCGAGAAGCCGCTGAGCCCCTATCGGGCGGCCGAGGTCGCCGCCGACGTCGTCACCGCGCTGCGGGTGCTGCACGCGCACGGATGGGTCCACCGCAACATCACCGTGCGCACGGTGCTCGTCTGCGACGACGGCCGGGTGATGCTGACCGGCCTGGCCGCCGGCGCCGCGGAGGAGGCACTGTGCGGGTACGACCCGGTGCCGGTACAGGACTTCGAGGGTCCCGGGGGTGAGGGAGGTGTCGGCGCCGGTTCGCCCCACGCGGGTCCCGGTGCGGATTCACGAGCGGGTACGGGCACGGGCGCCGGTGTCCCGCGTGGGGCGGCCCGTGCGCGCGGTGCCGCGCCTGGTGGAGCGACCGGAGCACTGCCCGGCGGGGGAGCCGGCGGTACCTCCGGCGGGAGGCCCGGAGCCTCGTTCGGCGCGGTGGTCGCCAGCGCGCAGGGGGCCGATGCCGAAGCCGCGCGGCGGGCCGCGATCGAGGCGCGGGCCGAGAACACCACTCCCGTGGGGGAGCCGCCCGTCGACGGCGGAGCGGCCCTGGCGCGCAGGGCACTGGAGGCCGGAGGCGACGCCCGGGCGGCCCGGGCCGGAGCCATCGCCGCGTACCGGGCCGGAGCCCGGGCCGCGGCCCGTGTGCACGAGCAGCAGCGGGGCGGTCCGGCGGCACTGCCCGCGCCCCGTCCCGCCCCGGCGGAAGACGGCTCCGCGCCGGGGACCCAGGCCTCCGGGCAGAGTGGGGAGCAGCGCCCGGAGACCCCGCCCCCCGGTCAGATCGCCGACCCGTACGGCGTCGGTGTCGGACGCGCGGGCGCGTGGCCCGGCGCACAGCCCCGCCCCGGAAGCGGCCCCGGTACCGCCCCTGGCGTCAACGGCCCCGGATTCGGTGGCCCCGGTCCCGCCCCGGCTCCCGGCGGCAATGGCGGTCAGGGGCACCCGGCGCTCCCCGGCCCCGCGGCCGGTCATGGAAGTGCGCACAGCGGCACCGCGGTTCCCCCAGGAATCCAAGGCCCCCACGGCGCCCAGAACCACGGCGCCCAGAACCACGGCGCCCAGAACCACGGCGCCCAGAACCACGGCGCCCCCGCCCTCGTGCCCGGGCAGCAGTCCACCCCCACCCCGACGCCCAACGGCCGTTGGGACGAGCTGGTCGCCGGTACGCCCCCGCGGCGCGGCCCCGCCACCGCGCTCGCCGCGGAGCGGGCCCGGCAGGCGCGGATGGCCGTCGTCGGACCGGTGACCGAGCGATGGGCGCCGGAGCAGGCCGGGCCGGTGCACGAGAACTGGCAGTTGGCGGCGCCGATCGGCCCCCAGACCGATCTGTGGGCGCTGGGCGCCCTGCTCTTCCGGGCCGTGCAGGGACACGCGCCCTACCCGGAGGACAACACCGCGGAGCTGGTGCAGCTGGTGTGCGCGGAGCCGCCCGCGTTCGCCGAGGAGTGCGGGCCACTGCGGCCCGTCGTGGAGTCACTGCTGCGACAGGACCCCACCGAGCGGCTGGACTTCGAGGAGCTGAGCGGCTGGCTGCGCTCACTGGTGCGGTCCGCGCCGGAACCCGAGGCGGGCGCGCACGTGGTCGCGGCCCCGCCCGTCGACCCCAGCCGGCTGCCGATCGTACGGCGCAGGGGCGAGCTCGTCCGCAGGCGCCGGGCCGGACTGCCCGCGACCAGCGCGCACGCCCGCCACAAGCGCGCGAAGTCCGACCGGCAGGCGAGGCCGGCCAGGTCGACGGAGACGGCCAAGCCCCGCAAGCTGGGCCGGAACCTGCTCCTGCTGGTCCTGCTCCTGCTGGTCGCGGCGGTCGCGTACGCGATGGTCTTCATGCCGAAGAAGACCGACCCGAACAGCGACGCGAACGGCGAACGGACCGGCTCCGCGAGCCAGGTGAGCCCGGCACCCGGGAACACCGCGGGCACGGGCGCCGACGGCAGCGCCAGCAGCCGGCCGCGCCCGGACCAGACCTCTCCCGGCACGGACACGAACCCTTCGGGCGGCGCCAGTTCGACGACCTCGCAGTCCAACGACCCGGCGGTCGGCCAGGGCTTCACCCTGCGCAAGGACTCCGAGGGCTTCCAGGTCGCCGTGGCCAACGGCTGGAACCGCACGCCCAAGAACGGGCGCGGCCAGGTCGTCTACTCCCAGGGCGACTTCGAGCTCATCGTCGTACCCGGACGGGACAGCACCAGCAGGTACGGCGGCGATCCGCTGACGTACCAGCGCGAGACCGAGAGCGAGTTGCAGCCGTTCCGCGACTCGACGTGGGCCACGTCCAGCGGGATGCGGCGGATCGACGTGGGCGGACGGACCATGGCCGAGGGGCAGTTCACCTGGCAGAACTCCGCGGGGCAGTCGCTGTACGTCCGCAATCTCGCGATCATCGTCGGCGGCCGCTACCACGTGGTGCAGGTGCGTGGCCCGGAGGCCGAACGGGACGAGGTCACGAGGCTGTACGAGCAGGCGTCGGCGACCTACCGAGTCACCGGCTGAGCAATTCCCGTACTCATGAACCGCTGAACGCCGAATGGTTCCCTCCCGTACACGGAAGGGAGAACCGTCACAGTGCGGTCTCCGTACGACCCCGCCGGTTCCCTGCGCGGGGACCGATCTTTACTCTGACCCTGTCAATACCATTGCGGGGAAACGTGAATCAGATGCAGGGCCTGCTCCTCGCGGGCCGCTACCGACTTGTCGAATCCATCGGCAGCGGTGGCATGGGCCGCGTGTGGCGTGCGCACGACGAGGTGCTGCACCGTGCCGTCGCGGTCAAGGAGCTGACGGCCGCGCTGTACGTGACGGAGAGCGACCGGGCCGTGCTGTTGGCGCGCACCCACGCCGAGGCGCGGGCCGCCGCCCGGATCAACCACTCGGCCGTCGTCACCGTGCACGACGTCCTGGATCACGACAACCGGCCCTGGATCGTCATGGAGCTGGTCGAGGGCAACTCACTGGCCGACGAGGTCAAGGAGAAGGGGCGCGTCGAACCGACCGAGGCGGCGCGGATCGGGCTGTGGGTGCTGCGCGCCCTGCGCGCCGCGCACTCCGCCGGCGTGCTGCACCGTGACGTGAAGCCCGGGAACGTACTGCTGTCCTCCGACCGACGGGTGCTGCTCACCGACTTCGGGATCGCTCAGGTCGAGGGCGACACGACCATCACGCGTACCGGCGAGATCGTCGGCTCGGTCGACTATCTGGCGCCCGAGCGGGTGCGCGGTCACGACCCCGGCCCGTCCGCCGACCTGTGGGCGCTCGGCGCGACGCTGTACACGGCGGTGGAGGGGCGCTCGCCGTTCCGGCGGACCTCGCCGCTGACCACCATGCAGGCCGTGGTCGACGAGGAGCCCGCGCCGCCGCAGCACGCCGGTCCGCTCGGGCCCGTCATCACCGCGCTGTTGCACAAGGACCCGGCCGTGCGGCCCGGTGCGGAAGAGGCCGAGCAGATGCTCGCCGAGGCCGTGGAGGGGCGTCGGCCGAGTGCGGCGCAGGCGTATGTGCCGACGCAACAGCACGTGGACACGGGCACCATGGGGATGGGCGCGCAGCGGGTGGCGCCCTATGGGTCGGCGCCCCAGGGGACGGGATCGCACGGCGCCGCGCCCCACGGACCGGGCGGGCACGAGACGGCGTCGCACGGGTCCGTGGCGCACGGATCGGGCGCGCACCGGGCGACGCCGACGCTTCACGCGCCGGTGCCCGGGCCCCTGGGCGAGGGCACCGGCTCCGGGGGCGCGTCCGGGAGACGGCGCCGCGGTCGTACGATCGCCCTCGTCGTCGTACTCGCCGCCCTGATCGGCGGTGGCGGCGCCGTGGCCATGCACTATGTGAACGGCGCACGGACCGACGACACCCACAACAGTGCCTCGCCCGGCACCGCGCATCCCGGCACCACCAAGCCCGGGAGCACCCCGACCGCGACTTCGGGCTCCCAGGAGCCGTCCGGCGCCGTGCCCGACACCTGGGTGCAGCGGGACGACGTCGAGGGCTTCACCATCTCCCTGCCCGACAAGACCTGGCAGCGGCAGGCCAACGGCAACCAGGTCGACTACACGCCCGACGGCGGCAAGCACTTCGTCCGCATCGCCATCGACGACTCGCCGGACTTCCCCACTCCGTACGCACACCAGCTGGACCTGGAACAGCAGTTGACCAAGCTGGTCGACTACCACCGGGTGCAACTGCAGTCCAACACGTTCCGCGACTGCCCGGGCTCCCTGTGGGACTTCACCTGGACCGCGCTGCCGAAGCAGACGCCGTTCCCCGGCAACCGGCGGGCGATCGAGCAGACGTACCTCAGCCGGGAGGGTGTCGAGTACGCGATCTACATGTCCTCGCCCGCGGCGGACTGGGACACGGCGCGTCGGCAGTTCGACGTGATTCTCCGCAGCTGGCTCCCCAAGACCTGACGGGCCGGACGGACACGAACCGGTCGCAACCGGTCTGACGAGGCCGGATAACAACCATCGCGCGGTCCGGGGCCCGGAGCGCGTCCGTCCGGTGCGGCATGATGGGGCGTATGGGGACCGAGGGGGAGAACGTCCGTGTGATCGGCGGCCGTTACCGGCTGGAGGCCAGGATCGGCCGGGGCGGCATGGGCGTCGTCTGGCGCGCCACCGACCAGCTGCTCGCCCGGCAGGTCGCGGTGAAGGAGCTCGCCCTCGACGACTCGCTCTCCGACGACGAGGCCCGGACGCAGCGCGACCGCACCCTGCGCGAGGCCCGCGCGGTCGCCCAGCTGCACCACCCGCACATCATCGTCGTGCACGACGTGGTCGAGGAGGACGAACGGCCGTACATCGTCATGGAGCTGATCGACGGCGGCTCGCTCGCCGAGCGGATCTCCGCCGACGGTCCGGTCGACGCGCGCGAGGCCGCCCGGATCGGCCTCGCCCTCCTCGGCGCGCTGCGGCGCGCGCACGAGGCGGGTGTCCTGCACCGTGACCTCAAGCCCGCCAACGTCCTGATGGAGGCGGGCACCGACCGTGTCGTGCTCACCGACTTCGGCATCGCCCAGGTCGCGGGCGCCACGACGCTCACCGAGAGCGGGTCGTTCGTCGGCTCGCCCGAGTACACCGCGCCCGAGCGGATGTCCGGGGTCAGAACCGGCCCCGAGTCCGATCTGTGGTCGCTCGGGGCGCTGCTCTGCACGGTCCTGAGCGGTGAATCGCCCTTCCGCCGCGACTCGTTGGGCGGCATCCTGCACGCCGTCGTCATGGACGAGATCCGCCCGCCCGCGCAGGCCGCGCCCCTGCTGCCCGTCGTACGGGGGCTGCTGGAGCGCGATCCGGAGCGGCGGCTCGACGCGGTGGAGGCGGAGCGGCTGCTCAGGGCGTTCCTGGAGACGGGCCGTACGCCGCGGGCCGCGTCGGCCGGGTACACGCCCACGCAACGGGACGTGCCGAAGCGGAAGTCACCCGTCCAGCAGGCCGCGCACCCCTCCCCTCCACCGGTTTCTCTCCCTGCCGCCGGGTCCGACCGTGCCCCGAAGCGGTCGGCGCGGACCATGCTCGTCGTCGCGGCGCTGGTCGCCGCCGTGGCCGGGGCGGGCGTGACGGCGGTGCTGCTGGTGAACCATGGTGGGGGCGGCGGGGGCAACGGCGGGGGCGGTACGTCGACGCCGTCCGCCAGTTCGGCGCCGGGCACGTCCGTGAGCGCCTCGCACTCCCCGAGCGCGCCCGCAGCGCCGGGGTCCTCGGCCTCACCGAGCCCCGCCCCCACGGTCACCGTCACCCGACAGCAGAAGCCGACCGTCGCCTCCGGCCCGGCGCCCTCGGGCTACCGGACGGTCCATGACCCGGACGGGTTCTCGCTCGCCGTGCCGGACGGCTTCACCCGCGATCCGCAGGGCGAGCGGATCTTCTACATGTCGTCGGGCCAGACCTTCCGCCTCGGCATCAAGGCGACCGACCCCGAGGCGGGCGGCCCGCTCGCGGTGATGCGGCGCTCCGACGCCGACGGGCCGTCCACGAACCCGGGCTACCACGACGGCACCGTCACCTCGACCACGCACGACGGACAGCCCGCCGCGCTCTGGGAGTTCACCTGGAACGGCTTCACCACGGCGGAGGGCGCGCGGCACACGTACGACCTCTGCTGGGAGGAAGGCGGCCGGATGTACGACGTGTGGGTGTCGGCGCCGGTCGGCAAGGTGACGCAGGCGAAGGAGTACTTCGACGTCGCGTTGGACACCTTCGTGGCCCCGTAGGCGGGAGGTAAACGGGAGATAAGGGACGGTCCGCGTCACGGGTCTGTGACCGGTGCGCGACGGGTCTGGATGCCGAAGAGCGTGCCGCGATAGGGATGGACCCATGAGGAACAACGGGGGAGTCCCTTACGGAGCCGACGAGCCGACGAGTTTCGTTCTGCAACCGCCGACCCGGGTCGCCCCGGAACCGACGGTCGGGTCCGCGCCCGGTCCAGTACCCGCGCCCGCGCCCGGTCCGGTGCCCGCGCCCCATCCCGTGACCGCGACCGGTTCCGACCTCGATCCCGACCCCGATCCCGGCACCGGGCGGCTCATCGCGGGCCGCTACCGGCTGCTCGGCAAGCTCGGTCACGGTGGGATGGGGACGGTTTGGCGGGCCAAGGACGAGACGGTGGACCGTGAGGTCGCCGTCAAGGAGCCCCGCGTCCCGGACCACCTTCCCGAGCGTGAACGCGCCAATGTCTTCGAGCGGATGCGCCGCGAGGCGCGCGCCGCGGCCCGGCTCGACCACCCGGCGGTGGTGAACGTCCACGACGTCGCGGTCGTGGACGGACAGCCCTGGATCGTCATGGAACTGGTGCGGGGCCGCTCGCTGGGCGCCGCCCTCCAAGAGGGCACGCTCGGGGTGCGTGAGGCGGCGCGTATCGGTCTTGAGGTGCTCGGCGCGCTGGAGGCGGCGCACGCGGCGGGCATCCTGCACCGGGACGTCAAGCCCGACAACGTGCTGCTCGGCCCGCACGGCCGGGTCGTCCTGACCGACTTCGGCATCGCGCAGATCGAGGGCGAGACGAATCTGACGGCCACGGGCGGCTTCGTCGGGTCGCCCGAGTACATCGCGCCGGAACGGGTGCTCGGCCAGCGTCCGGGCCCGGCCTCCGACCTCTGGTCGCTCGGTGTCGTCCTGTACGCGGCCACGGAGGGCGTGTCGCCCTTCCGCCGCAGCAACACGCCCGCGACGCTCCAGTCGGTCCTCAACTCCACCCCGGCGCCGCCCGCTTCGGCGCGTGGTCCGCTGGCGGAGGCCATCAACGGGCTCCTGGACAAGGACCCCTCCCGCCGCCCCGGCGCGGACCGGGTCCGACGGATGCTGGAGGAGGCCGCCGAGCCACCCGCCCCGGAGCCGACGCAGGTGGTGCAGATCGCGGGTCCGGGCGGCAAGGGTCTGCGCGTGCGCCGCAAGCCCCTGTTCATCGGCCTCGGCGCGGTGGTCGTCGCGGCGGCGGTGGCGGCGTACCTGCTGTTCGCGAACCCGTTCGCGGGTCCGCTGCCCGACGGCTGGAAGAAGCACCACGAGACGGACGTCGCCGCGACACTGGCGGCACCCGCGGGCTACCAGAGATCGACGCCGGACCGGACGTCGGACAAGGGGCACTGGGTCACGTACACCGACTGGAGCGGCAGCATCTGGATCGGCCTGACCCTGATCAAGAAGTCCGAGGACACGAGCCACCGGATCAAGGACTCCTCGGCCGCAGAGATGTACGCCGACAACGACGACTTCAAGGGCAGCGGCGCCTACGAGCTGAGCATGCCGGAGTCCCCGCGGACGTCTCCGGAGAACGCGAAGTACCACGGCAGGCAGGCCGCCGAGAACACCGTCGCCTACACGACCACCGACAGCCAGAACCCGCGCCCGCGCGAGGTGAAGATCTTCTACTACAAGACGTCCAAGGGCGACATGTACAAGCTCACGATCAGCTATCCGGGCAAGGGCGACTTCACGACACGCGGCCGTGAAGTCGCCAGGACGGCGATCGCGAACCTGGACATCGACCAGTTGTAGAGGGCGCGTCGGACGCCGCGCGCGCCGCCGGGGCACCTCGCCGTTCAAGAGCGCCCGCGCACGCCTCGGCGTCGGCAAGGCGGCGCCGAGCTCCCGAACAACGCCCTGATCAGGGCGTTCCCTGCCAGTGGCCACTGGCGCGGTGTGTGCAGTCGGTGAAAGCGGGTTACCAACGGGTACCCAAAGCCCTCGCTCCGTCATACGCTGCGCCTCATGACGGACTCGCAGGCCTCGGAAATCACCGGCACGGTCAAGTCGGAAAAGACCGGCACCAATCCCCTCGCCCCCGCTCCCGTGGGCGCCCGCACCGCCGCCGACGTGGTCACGCCCGAGCTGGTCGCGCAGCTCACCAAGGGTGTCGTCGGCTCCGGTCGGACCGCCAACCACACCCCGTTCACCGGCGAGAAGCTGGCCGACCTGCCCGAGTCCACCCCCGAGGACGTACAGGAGGCCTTCGAGCGGGCCCGTAAGGCGCAGGTCGCCTGGGGTGCCACGCCGGTACGCCAGCGCGCCGCCGTCCTGCTCCGCTTCCACGACCTGGTGCTCGCCCGCCAGGCCGAGGTGCTCGACCTCATCCAGCTGGAGACCGGCAAGGCCCGGCTGCACGCGCACGAAGAGGTGCAGGCCGTCGTCGTGGCCGCCCGCCACTACGGCAGGAAGGCTCCCGCCTACCTCCGCCCCAAGCGGCACGCCGGGGCCATGCCCACCCTCACCAAGGTCACCGAACTGCGCCACCCGCGCGGTGTCGTGGGCCAGATCGCGCCCTGGAACTACCCCCTCGAACTCTCCGTCGGCGACGCGCTCCCGGCCTTCGTCGCGGGCAACGCGGTGGTGATGAAGCCGGACACCGAGACCTGCCTCACCGCCCTGTGGGCGCGCGACCTGCTCGTCGAGGCCGGGTTGCCCGCCGAGGTCTTCCAGGTCGTCATCGGGGACGGTCCGGTCGTCGGGCCTGAGGTCGTCAAGCACGCCGACTACGTCTCCTTCACCGGGTCCACCCGGACCGGCCGCGAGGTCGCCCAGGGCGCCGCCGCCCGGCTCGTCGGCGTCTCCCTCGAGCTCGGCGGCAAGAACGCGATGGTGGTCCTGGAGGACGCCGACATCGACAAGGCCGCCGCGGGCGCCGTCCGCGCCTGCTTCTCCTCCGCCGGCCAGCTCTGCATCTCCATCGAGCGGTTGTACGTCCACGAGTCCGTCGCCGACGCGTTCGCGGAGCGCTTCGCCGCCCGGACCAAGGCCATGCGGCTCGGCACCTCCCTCGCCTACGGCGCCGACATGGGCTCGCTGGTGGGCGAGCGGCAGCTGGAGACCGTGACCCGGCACGTGGAGGAGGCGGTCGCGAAGGGCGCGAAGGTCGTCGCCGGCGGCGTCGCCCGCCCCGACATCGGCCCCTACTTCTACGAGCCCACCATCCTCGACGGTGTGGAAGCCCCCATGGCCGTCTGCAACGAGGAGACCTTCGGGCCGGTCGTCTCCCTCTACCGCTTCAAGACGGACGACGAGGTCGTCGAACTCGCCAACTCCACGTCGTACGGCCTCAACTCCTCCGTCTGGACGAAGGACGGGCGGCGCGGACGCGCGGTCGCGGCGCGGCTGCGCACCGGCACGGTCAACGTCAACGAGGGATACGCGCCCGCGTACGGCAGTGTCCAGTCGCCGATGGGCGGCATGAAGGACTCCGGCCTCGGCCGCCGGCACGGCTCCGAGGGCATCCTCAAGTACACCGAGGCACAGACCGTCGCCCAGCAGCGGCTGCTGCCGATGGCGCCCTCGCTCGGCATGGACGACGAGAAGTACGCGCAGTTCATGAGCCGCAGCCTGAGGGTGATGAAGGCGCTCCGGCTGCGATAAGGGCCCCGGCAAGGGCTCCGTCAGGCCGCACCACGTTCTCAATGAGGAGAGCAGCACGTGTCACAGGAGAACTCCGTCCACAACCCGGACGACACCGCTTACGACTACGACGTCATCGTCGTCGGCTCCGGCTTCGGCGGCTCGGTCACGGCCCTCAGGCTCACCGAGAAGGGCTACCGCGTAGGAGTGCTGGAAGCGGGCCGTCGCTTCACCCGTGACGCGCTGCCCAAGAACTCCTGGGACATCAAGAACTACCTGTGGGCGCCGGCGCTCGGCATGTACGGCATCCAGCGCATCCATCTGCTGGGCAACGTCATGGTGCTGGCGGGCGCCGGAGTCGGCGGCGGCTCTCTGAACTACGCCAACACCCTCTACGTACCGCCGAAGGCCTTCTTCGACGACCCGCAGTGGAAGGACATCACCGACTGGCAGGCGGAGCTGAAGCCGTACTACGACCAGGCCCGCCGCATGCTCGGCGTGCGGCTCAACCCGACGATGACCCCGTCCGACGTCCATCTCAAGGCGGCCGCGCAGCGGATGGGCGTCGGCGACAGCTTCCACATGGCGCCGGTCGGCGTCTTCTTCGGCGACGGGCAGGACGCGGACGGCACGGCGAAGGCCGGGCCCGGCGGTGAGGTGGAGGACCCCTACTTCGGGGGCGCCGGACCCGCCCGCAAGGCGTGCACCGAGTGCGGCGAGTGCATGACCGGCTGCCGGCACGGCGCGAAGAACACCCTCAACGAGAACTACCTGTACCTGGCGGAGAAGGCGGGCGCGGTCGTGCACCCGATGACCACCATCGTGTCCGTCACCGACGACTCGCAGGGCGGATACGCCGTCGCCACCCTCCCCACGGACGAGAAACGCAAGGGCGAGGGGCGGACGCTCAAGGCGCGCAGGGTCGTCATCGCCGCGGGTACCTACGGCACGCAGACCCTGTTGCACCGGATGAAGGCGGGCGGCCAACTGCCGTACCTCTCCCCGAGGCTGGGCGAGCTGACCCGCACCAACTCCGAGGCGCTGGTGGGCGCGCAGACCGACAACCGCCGCTACCGCAAGGCGCACGGCACGCCCAAGGCCGACTTCACCCAGGGTGTCGCCATCACCTCCTCGATCCACCCGGACGAGAACACCCACATCGAGCCCGTCCGCTACGGCAAGGGCTCGAACGCCATGGGGGGCCTGTCCATCCTCCAGGTCCCGTACGCGGAGGGCTCGTCGAGGGTGGCGGGATGGCTGGCGAACGCGGCGAAGCACCCGCTCCTCGTGCTCCGCTCGCTCTCCAACCGCCGCTGGTCCGAGCGGACCATCATCGGTCTGGTGATGCAGTCGCTGGACAACTCCCTGACGACCTACCTGAAGCCGAAGGGCGCGGGGAAGGGCCTGCTGACGGCCCGGCAGGGGCACGGAGCGCCCAACCCCAAGCAGATCAGGGCCGCGTCCGAGGCCGCGTCCGCCGTCGCCGCGGAGATCAACGGGTTCGCGGGCAGCAACGTGGGCGAGCTGATGGGAACGCCGCTGACCGCGCACTTCCTGGGTGGCTGCCCGATCGGCGACTCCCGGGAGACCGGCGTGATCGACCCCTACCACCGGCTGTACGGCCACCCGGGCATCTCCGTCGTCGACGGTGCCGCGGTCTCCGCGAACCTCGGGGTGAACCCGTCGCTCACCATCACCGCCCAGGCCGAACGCGCGATGTCGTACTGGCCCAACAAGGGCGAGGCGGACCCGCGCCCGGCGCCGGGGGCGGCGTACGAGCGTCTGAAGCCGGTCGAGCCCCGGGACCCGGCGGTACCCGCGGACGCCTTCGGCGCGCTGCGGTTGCCGTTCCTGGGGATGCCGACGGTGCCGCCGAAACCGTAACTCCGTCTCCGGATACGAGAAGGACCCGCACCCCCCTCCGAGTGCGGGTCCTTCTTGTATCCGTAGTTCTCTTCGTACCTACTGGCCCACTGGCCGCTTACGCGGTGGCGTCGCCCGACTTGCGGCGACGCACCACGAACACCGCACCGGCACCGGCGACGACGGCGAGACCGCCGACGAGGGCGATGGTCGGCAGGGCGGAGCTGGAGCCGGTCTCGGCGAGGCTGCCGTTGACCACAGGGGTGTTGCCCTTGTCGGCCGGCTTGTCCGAGACCGGAACCTTGCCGCCTTCCTGCGGCTTGGTGCCGTTGGTGTCGGTGCCCGCGGAGACGATCTGGAACTTGTACGCGACCTCGCCGAAGCCCGTGCACGAGCCGTCGGCGTCGCCGTAGATGCTGGCGCCGAGGGAGAAGCCGACGCCCACCGGGGCGCTGGACTTCACGTTGATACGGAGCGGGATGTCGACCTCGTAGTCGGGCTTGAGCTCGGGGGTGTAGCCGACGAAGCCGGCCGCGTAGCCCTCGGAGTCGACGTCCTCCCAGGCCTTGGTGTCCTCGTTGTACGCCTGGAGCTGGACCTTCTTGCTCTCGAAGATGTCTTCGCCCGCCTTGTCGGCGGAGGCGCCGGCGAAGAAGCCAGGTTCCTTGAGCGTGGACTTGGAGTTGTTGAGCACGTTCAGGGAGAACTTGTGCCAACCGCTGCCCGCCGCGATCTTGCCGGGCAGGCCGGAGATGGAGACGTCGACCTTGGAGTCCTGGCACTCGGACGGCTCGGGCTCCGGCGTGTCGGACGGCGCGGGCGCCGAGGTGCTCGGTGCGGGCGGCGTCGCGGAGGTCGAGGTGGTGGCGGTGGCGCTCGAAGCCGGAGTGGTCTCGGTCGCCGACGCGGACGGGGTCTCGGTGGGCGCGGGAGTCGTCTCGGTCGGGGTCGCCGACGCGGGCTCGCTCGCGGTCTCGGACACCGTCGCGGTGGGGGAGGGGGTCTCCTCCGCGAACGCGGCCGGCGCCGAAAGCAGCGCCAGAGGGGCTATTGCTGCCGTTGCGGCCGCCAGGGCCATGGCACGGCGAAGCTTCATGAAGACCTCGGAAAGTCCGGTGTACCGCTGTGTCGCGGTACGCGTATGGGGTGAGGCCTCCGCGTGTGGGGCGCGGGTGTGGCCGTTGGTTCTGCAGGTGTGACCCGCGAAACCTGTGAACGGTTGTGCCTTCACTCACAGAATTCTTATGTGGGCTGTGTCACACACGGATCTGCATGGATCTGCCTTGTGTACAGGCTTTCGATCCACTTAGAACTGATCCTCGTGTCTGACAAGCAGCCCGAAGGGGCGGGGGAGTCCGGGGAGTTCAAGCAACCCTCCGTCCCCGACGACGTGTGGGAGCGGTTCGCCCGCGACACCGAACGTGACATCCGCAGTTCGGCGCCGAAGGAGCCGTCCGCCCGGGCGCGCATGGTGACCGAACGGCTCCGGCAGAAGGACGCCAAGGGCGCCCAGCCGGAGGGGTGGCGAACGGGTCCGGCCTGGCGGGAGATGGACGGGCGCGCGGCCCGTCGGCGCCGGCTGTGGGCGATCCTCGGCGTGCCCGTCGCGATCGCCGTGGCGCTGGTGGCGGTCAAGCCGTCGCTGCTGCCCGGCGACCCCTTCGGCACGTCGTCCGGTGCGTCGGCCGGTACGCCGTCCGGGGGCGCGTCCGCCGCCGCGCTGCCCGCCGAGACCGCGCCTCCGACCGCCGCTCCCTCCAGCGCCGCGCCCGACACGCCCACCCTCGACAGGCCGTTCGCCGGCTCGCCCGCCGAGCGCTGGGCCGATGGCGCCGCCGCCATCGTCGTACCGAAGGCGACGCCGGTCGGTACGTTCACGAGCGCGCAGGTCGCCGCGGCCCTGAAGCAGGCGAAGACCCTGCTCGTCGGCGCGAACCTGGCTCCGGGGACCCTGCGGGGCGAGCGCCCCGAGAGCGCGCTCGCCGTCCTCGACCCGAAGCAGCCCCGCATGCTCGACGACGTGAACAGTTGGCTGCGCGCGCCGGGCAAGAAGCACGATCCGCTGATGCTCTTCAGCCGGTTCGACCCGGCCGAGGTGCGGCCGGCCGGGGATGTGGTCAAGGTCCGTGGCCGGACGACGTTCAAGGCGGGCGCACACGCGTCCGTCGCCATCCACATGGACTACACCTTCGTCTACCCCCTGATCCAGGCATCGAAGGCATCGAAGGCATCGAAGGCGCCGGGGACGACGGAGACGTCGGGGGCGCCGACCGAGGGTTCCGGTGGGGGCTCGACCGAGGTGGCCCGCACCATCGTGCGCCGCGTCCTCGACCTCGAACTCCTCGACCCGCGGAAGTACCAGGCCACTCCCGGCAAGCTGTCGATCACCCGGTACGACCAGGACCTCGGCAACACCGCCTGCGACGTCTACGACGGCTTCCTGCACCCCCAGTTCGACTCGGCCGCCCCGACCGGCGCGCCTCCGACGGGGCCCACGACCGACCCGTACGACCGCAGCCGGGACATCGAGCACTCCGGCACGGAGACGTGCGGCACGGTGTCCCGCACCTGACGGGATCCGACGGGACCTCGATGGGATCCGACGGGCGTGCGAAGGGCCCCGCGGGACGGAGACCGCGGGGCCCTTCTTCGCCAGCACCGACGTCAGGGCAGCGCCGGTGCCTGGGGAGCGGCGCCGGGGGTTGCGCCGCGGGTCTTGGTACGGACACGGGGTATGGCTACGGGGGGTACGGACACGGGGTACGGGACTTGGGACCGTGGAGCAGGGCGGAAGCCGAAGCCTGGGGGTGTGCCCGGCCCGTGGAACAGCTTCCGCCGGACGGCCCCGGGCGTCCCCGGAGCCGACCGTTCTCTTGAGTGACCGGGCTGCTGTCCCCTGCCGTCCGGTCACACCCCTGGGACGAGGTCCCACGACGTACGGCACGATCCGTACGTCTCATCGCCCCAGTGGAGCCACGCGTGGTTCTTTCGGGCCCGCCCCTGGCTGGCACGGACACCGGGACCAACGAAGTCCGCGGCGCCCCGGTCACGCGGCGTACGGGTGAGAGGGCATGCGTACGTGCGTGCGTCGCGTACGGGGTCAGACGCGGCCGCGGCACAGCTCCAGCAGCGTCATGGCGAGCGAGGTGCCGGGCTTGCCGAGCGCGTCCCTGAAGTGGGCGAGGATCTCCATCTCGCGCGAGAGGTTCACCCGGCGGCCACCGGACTCGATCCGGGCCTCCTGGATCACCTTCGACACGGCCATCCGTTCCTGGACGAGGCCGATGATCCGGTCGTCGAGGGCGTCGATGCGTTCACGGGCGCCGGTGATCACGTCTGCGGCCTCGTCGGTACGGGCGCCGGTCTTGTCGAGTACGTCGGCCATGGTGGGCTCCTCTTGGGATGAGGTGCCCCGGATCGGCAGGACCCGGAAACGACAGGCGCCCCGGGCCTTGTCGGCCCGGGGCGCCTGGGAAGTCGCTTGTCAGTTGCTCAAGCAGCACGACCATGGCAGCCGGTGGGCCGGTTGCCATAGGTAAACACGAAGGTCGCCTGCGTGAGCATGCAAGCAGTATGCCCACAGGGCCGTGCCACGTCCAAGTGGGTTCGGATCCTGAGACCCGGACTCGGACCCGGACCCGGCTCCGGGCGGGTAGGGCTTCGGCCCGGTTCGTTCGGCCGCGGGCCGGTGGGGGCCGGCCGCGCAGTTCCCCGCGCCCCTGAAGGGGCGCCGGCGCGCATCTTTCAGCCCGTCCGGCGTTTGAGGACGAGGCCGTTCAGGCCGATCGGGGGTCCGGGGGCGGAGCCCCTGGCGGGGGCGAAGGGGCGGAGCCCCTGGGGATGGGTCGGGTAGGGGCGGCGGGGGCGGAGAACCCGGTGCAGGCACGCTCGCGTGGACCCCCGGTAGACTCGATACCCCACACCCCCTGCTCACCGCCGGAAGGCAAACCGTGCCAGAAGCGTCCCCCGCCGCCCCCGACACCGTCCTGGTCGTCGACTTCGGTGCGCAGTACGCCCAGCTCATCGCCCGCCGCGTCCGCGAGGCCCGGGTCTACAGCGAGATCGTGCCGAGCACCATGCCGGTCCAGGAGATGCTCGCCAAGAACCCCGCGGCGATCATCCTCTCCGGAGGCCCCTCGTCGGTGTACGCCGAGAGCGCCCCCCGCCTCGACCGAGCGATCTTCGAGTCCGGCGTCCCCGTCTTCGGCATGTGCTACGGCTTCCAGCTGATGGCGACGACCCTCGGCGGCACGGTCGACAACACCGGCGCCCGCGAGTACGGCCGTACGCCCCTGCACGTCTCCAAGTCCGGATCGACCCTCTTCGAAGGCACCCCGGACGAGCAGTCGGTGTGGATGTCGCACGGCGACGCGTGCAGCGCCGCCCCCGAGGGCTTCACGGTCACGGCGTCCACGGACGTCGTCCCGGTCGCGGCCTTCGAGAACGACGAGAAGAAGCTGTACGGCGTCCAGTACCACCCGGAGGTCATGCACTCCACGCACGGCCAGCAGGTGCTCGAGCACTTCCTGTACCGCGGCGCCGGCCTCACGCCGAACTGGACGACCGGCAACGTCATCGACGAACAGGTCGCCCTCATCCGCGAGCAGGTCGGCGACAAGCGCGCCATCTGCGGCCTCTCCGGCGGCGTGGACTCCGCCGTCGCCGCCGCCCTCGTGCAGAAGGCCATCGGCTCCCAGCTGACCTGCGTGTACGTCGACCACGGCCTGATGCGCAAGGGCGAGACCGAGCAGGTCGAGAAGGACTTCGTGGCCGCGACCGGCGTACAGCTGAAGGTCGTGGACGCGGAGGAGCGCTTCCTCACCGCGCTCAAGGGCGTCTCGGACCCCGAGGAGAAGCGGAAGATCATCGGCCGGGAGTTCATCCGGGTCTTCGAGCAGGCCCAGGCGGAGATCATCGCCGAGGCCGCGGAGGGCGAGGACGTCGCCTTCCTGGTCCAGGGCACGCTCTACCCGGACGTGGTCGAGTCCGGTGGCGGCACCGGCACGGCCAACATCAAGTCCCACCACAACGTGGGCGGCCTCCCCGAGGACCTCGAGTTCGAGCTCGTCGAGCCGCTGCGCAAGCTGTTCAAGGACGAGGTCCGGATGGTCGGGCAGGAGCTCGGTCTCCCCGACGAGATCGTCCAGCGCCAGCCCTTCCCGGGCCCGGGCCTCGGCATCCGGATCGTCGGCGAGGTGACGAAGGAGCGGCTCGACCTGCTCCGCGAGGCCGACGCCATCGCCCGCGAGGAGCTCACGGCGGCCGGCCTGGACCGTGACATCTGGCAGTGCCCGGTGGTCCTGCTCGCGGACGTCCGCAGCGTGGGCGTCCAGGGCGACGGCCGCACGTACGGCCACCCGATCGTGCTGCGCCCCGTCTCCTCCGAGGACGCGATGACCGCCGACTGGTCCCGCCTCCCGTACGAGGTCCTCGCCAAGATCTCGACCCGCATCACCAACGAGGTCGCGGACGTCAACCGAGTCGTCCTCGACGTCACGAGCAAGCCCCCGGGCACGATCGAGTGGGAGTAGTCCCACCCGTCAGGTCCGCCTGAGAGTCCGCACCGGCTCTCCGGGCGTCCAGACCTGGACGACCAGATACGTGTCGTCCTCGACGTAGGTCCGTACGACCCCCGTCAGCTCGGTGCGGAAGAGGTGGAACGGCTCCGGCGGTTCCACCTCTTTCACGTACGCGGCCTTGGCCGCCCCGTCGCCGACCTCGACGGCCCGTCCACTGATGCGGACGTCCCCGCCCCCCATCGCCGTGCCCGGCCCCGGGTTCGCCTGGAGCGCGAAGCGCGGGTCGCGGCGCAGGTCGAGTGCCTTGAGCGAGTCCGGCATCATGCCGAGCCACAGCTCGCCGCGCAGGAAACGCACCTCCAGGCCGGTGGTCCGGGGCGAACCGTCCTTGCGGAGGGTCGCGAGGACGTGGTGCGTGAAGGCCCCGAAACGCTCCTCGACCGACCGGGCGAGTGAGGGTTCGGCGGCGGCGAAGGTGCCCCAGCGCGCGGGGTTCACCTCTTCGGCAGGGCTCTCGGCAAGGCCGTTGGTAGCGCTCATACGGTGAGTGTGGCGCCCATACCCGACACCTCCTGTCGGGTATGGGCGGGCGCTCGGTCGGCGATCTCGGGCCCCGGCTCCGGCCCTCTCGTAACGGTTGCGCACTCTCTTCACCGAACGGCTCTGTTCTCCTGCACCGACCAGAGGTAACTTCCGCTCCGTATCGGACACGCCAGTGCTGGAGGACCTATGCAAGGGCCCACGCCGCCCGTGCCCCTGCCCACCGACCAGCTGCAGTTCGCCATGCCGCCGATGTACGACTCGTTGGACGACGAGCGACGTCATCGCAAGGAGCGGTTGGCCGGGGCGCTGCGGATCTTCGGGCGGCTCGGCTTCGAGGACGGGGTCTCCGGTCACATCACCGCGCGCGACCCGGAGTACAGCGACTGCTTCTGGGTGAACCCCTTCGGGATGCCCTTCAAGCACGTCACCGTGAGCGACCTGGTCATGGCCAACCAGGACGGGCAGGTGATCGAGGGCCGCTACCACGTCAACCAGGCGGCGTTCACCGTGCACGCTCAGGTCCACGCCGCCCGCCCCGACGTCGTCGCCGTCGCGCACTGCCACTCCGTGCACGGCCGCGCCCTGTCCGCCCTCGGTGACCTGCTCGACCCGATCAGCCAGGAGAGCTGCGCCTTCTACGAGGACCACGCGCTGTACGACTCGTACACCGGTGTCGCCGTGGACACCGAGGAGGGCCGCCGGATCGCCTCCGCGCTCGGCACCCGCAAGGCGCTCGTGCTGCGCAACCACGGGCTGCTGACCGTGGGCGACTCGGTGGACGCGGCGGCCTGGTGGTTCCTGTCGATGGAGCGCTCCAGCCAGGTCCAGCTGACCGCACGGGCCGCGGGCCGCCCCCTCCTCATCGACCACAAGCAGGCGGTCGCGACCCGGGAGCAGCTCGGCGGCGACCTGGTGGCGTGGATCAACTACCAGCCGCTGTGGCAGGACATCAGCCGCGGCGAACCGGACCTCCTCAGCTGAGTTCCGGTGCGTGACGGCTAGAAACCCCGCAGTACGGCCGCCTTGGTCGCCGCGAACTCCTCGTCCGTGAGCACCCCGTCGCGATGCAGCTCGCCCAGCTCCCGCAGCCGCCGCAGCAGTACGTCGTGATGGTCGGCCTGGGCCGGTACCGACGCTGCTACCGGTGCCGATCCTGGTCCCGCCGCGGCGGTGAGCTGCGGCGGCCGGTCGACGTGCTCGCCCGCCCGGAGGGACGGATGCGGCAGCCGGGCGGTCACCGCGGCGGCGACGAGCGCCGTGAGCAGGTCGCGGCGGGCGCTGCCCCACAGGTCGAGGGCGAACGGATCCTTCTCCGGCGGCAGTTTGGAGAACACGGTCTCGCGCGTCACGAACCGCAGAAACCCGTCCTCGTACCCGGAATTGGGCAGCCACTCCACCTGCACCAGGTCCCCGACGGCGATGATCCGCGGCCCCGTCGCCCGCTTGACCCGGTCCGAGGTGTCCGCCCAGTCGATCCGCACCTGCGCGCCGTCGAAGGAGACCGTGCCGTCGCTGGACCGGACGGACACGGGCACGGGCGGCCCCGCGAGGAGGAAGGCCTTCGCCGGCTCCTTGGGGATCTGGTCCAGGAGCAGGGCGTGCCGGATCTCCTCGGCGACGTACTCGGCGACCCCGGTACGGTCGATGTCGACCGTCAGCCGGTACGGGTCCGCCGCGTCGGGCAGCCGCCCGCCGGTCGCCTGCAGCAGCGGATCGGCACCCTCACGGAGCCTGAGGCGCAGTCTGCCGCGCTTGCGTTCGGGTTCGTAGACGATGCCTGAAACCGCCTCCAGGGGAACGGCGATCTCTCCGTACGTCTGCCGGAACAAGGGCACGGAGCGATGGAGTCCCGGCGTGATCCTGACCGTGCTGCCGTCGAAGGCCCAGGTCCCGTCGCGCTGGATGATCTCGGCCATGGGGAAATTCTCGCAGCCGGGTCAACACGGGGTAACCGCGCTTCACCCACGCTGACCGGACCTGCCCGACGCGGGCACTGTTTCGTGCGGCACAATGCCCTGTCATCGCAAGGCAGTTGCAAGGCTTGCGAGGCAACTCTCGGCGCGGGGAAGGCGGCAGCGGGCGTGGCGGTGCAGGAGGCGAGACACGGCGCGGAGCGCGGTGGCGGGCTCGGTGCGGGACAGGGGGCGGCGCACACGGGCGGCTGCACCTGCGGGGACTGTCCGCACGGGGCGCGCGAGGGGCACCGGCGCGCCGTCGCCGCGTTCCTCGCCAGGCGCGACGAGTTGGCGTCCGGACAGGGACTGCCCGCCGCCGTCGCGCACTCGGCGTCCGCGTCCCGGCAGTGGGTTTCCGACGAACTCACCCAGTCCGCCGACCTGGTCGCCGAGCGCGGACGCGTCGACGGCGAGGCATGGCTGGGACGCCTGTGGCGACGCACGGCGTACGCGGTGTGGGGGACCGTCCTGACCCTGCTCATCGTCCAGGCGCTCACGGCGATCGGCGCGGGCTGGACGGCGGCGCGCACGGCGGGCCTGCTGGCCGCTCTGGTGGTGGCCGCCGGGCTGACGGGCGCGGGCTATCTGCACCGGGCGCGGGGCGGGGCCCTCGCCCCGGTCGTCGGCGAGGACAACCGCCTCTCCACCTCACGGGCGATGGCCGCCGGCTGGGTCCTGTTCGTCGTCTACGCCGTACTCGTCCTCGTGGGCCAACTGGCGGCGGCCTCCGCCCACGGCGAGCGCGACGACCTGATCGCCGGACTCGAACTCGCCCGCGGTGCGGGTGTGGTGACCGTCGTCGCCGTCGTCTGCGCGATCGCGGTGGTGGTACGCCGGGTCGTGGGCCTGCGGGTCCTCGGGCAACGCCTGCAGAAGGTACGCGCGGACCGGCCGCGCGCCGCCGACCTCCTCACGGACGACTCCGGCCGGGGCAGCTTCGCCGACATCCAGTACGTCGTCATCGGCGCCGTCGCCCTGGTCTTCGCGGCGGTACGGCTCGCCAGGCGCCCGCAGCAACTGCCCGACCTCCCCTGGGGTCTGGCGCTCCTGGTCCTCGTCTCGGCGGCCACCTACCTCGCCGGGAAGTACGCCGAGGGCGGCCGCCCCGTCATCCTCTCCGTCGTCCGCTCCCGTGAGGCCGGCGACCTCGACGCGCCGATCCGCACCGGCGACGACATCGAGATCCGGGGCGCCGGTTTCGTGCCACCCGGCGCCCAGAGCGCGGACCGTCTGTCCCGCATGGTGGTCCGCATCGGCGCGGTCCACGTCCATGTCCCCCTGGTGCCGGTCCCGGGCGGCTTCAGCAACCCCACGGACGCGGTCCTGACCGTGCCGGTCCCGGTCGACGTGGAACCGGGCCGGGTGGAGGTCCAGGTCGTCACGGCAGCCGGGGTGGAAACGAACCGCTGCCTGATCGAGGTGACGGACTGAACTCCGCGGCTGCGGGCGGGGGCCTCACCGGAGTAAGTTCGAATGCGGGCGGGTGGGCTCACCGGAGTCGTTCGACTGCGGGCCGGTGGGGGCCGTTCGCGCAGTTCTCCGCGTCCATCGAGGGCGCGCCCGCGCCATCGAAAAAAACTGGCCCCGAGCGTTGAGCGGGAGCCCGCTCTCGTACGTATGGTCTGTTGAGGGGTCAACGGCACGTGGCGAGAGGCGGCGGAGAGCGATGACTCACGGTATGCGGTCGGACACCCAAACCCCCTATCTCGACGGCGGCGGACGAGACTGGCGGGACACCGCCACCCGCTACGCCCTGTTGCCCCTGCGCGTCTTCCTCGGCGTCACCTTCATCTACGCCGGCCTCGACAAACTCACCAACAGCGCCTTCCTCTCCGACTCCGGCTCCGGCTCGATCGGCGAGCTGATGCGCAACGTGCACGACTCCGCTGCGATCCCGGCCCTCGTCGACCTCGCCCTGAAGAGCCCCGTCGGCTTCGGCTACGCCATCGCCTTCGGCGAACTGGCCGTCGGCATCGGCACCCTCATCGGCCTGCTGGCCCGCCTCGCGGCCCTCGGCGGCGCGCTCATCTCCCTCAGCCTGTGGATGACGGTGAGCTGGGCCTCCGACCCGTACTACTACGGCAACGACCTCGCCTACCTGATGGCCTGGCTGCCCCTGGTCCTCGCGGGCGCCTCGTACTTCTCCGTCGACGCGGCCTTGCGCGCGAGGCGCGGCCAACGGTCCGGAAACCTCCGCTACTGAGCAACGCGGGTCAGGGCGGTTCAGCGCGGAGCGTCGCACGACATCGCAGGGTGGATCGCACGGCCTTGCGAGGGTGGATCGCACGGCATCGCGGGCTGGTAGGTGCAGGGAGTGGATCGCCCTGCACCTACCAGTGCTGCGTTCACGCCCCCGCTATCCGGACACCCCCGCTGCCCGTCGCCGCAACCGTCGCCGACGTATGCCATGGGTCAGGAACGCCACCGCGCCCGCCAGGCAGAGTCCACCCGTGACGACGGGGATGATCGCGAACCACGGTGTGTCCCACCAACCGCCCGCGTCGCCCGCGTAGGTGACGCCCGCGGCGGTGAGGAAGAGGCCGGCGACCAGCTTTCCCGGCTGGAACTCATGACGTGGCACGGATCACCTCCGCCTGTCCCACGCCGACCTGGAGGTTCAGGTCGAGCGTGCCGCCGTTCTTGCCGCCGGTCGGGGCCGGCAGGGTCACCTGCTTGTGCTTGCCCGGTTCCACGTCCACGTCCTTCTTGCCGTCGCCCGGCAGCTGGATGTCCCCGACGCCCACGTCGATGTTCAGCTTCACGGTCGCGTCCTTGGGGACGATCACCTTCAACTGGCCCGCGCCCACCTCCGCGGTCGTCGTCACCGTCTGGCCCTTGGTGAGGCCGAGATGGGTGAGATCGAGGGTGCCCACACCCGTGCCGAGGTCGAAACGCTCCGGCACTGCGGCAGCGGTCCTGGGCGTCCACTCGACCCGCATCCAGTGGGTGCTGATGTCCTTCGGCATGGCCACGGAGCCGGCCAGCAGCGCCGCCGTGATCACTGCGAGGAAGATCGACCCCGCGCCCGTACGCCCCACGAACGCGCTGAGTGCGATGCCCAGGCCGAACACGACGAGCGCGCAGGACAGACCGGTCTGCAGGCTGGTGGCGAGCGGATGGTCGTTCCACGTCAGGCCCGTGCCGAGGCCGCCCGCGACCAGCGCGAGCAGGAAGACCCAGCCGCCGATCCAGCGCGGGCCGCGCGGCTGCGGCTCACGGGCCGCGCGGAGGTCCCGTATGTCCGGGCGGGGCGTGCCGCGGGCGATGTTGAGCGCCGCCGCGACATCCCGGTCCCGGGCGTCCGGCGGGCCCCACAGATAGCCGGTGCCGCCCACGTGCGAGCCGTCCTTGACGATCGGGTCGCGCCACCAGGAGGGGTAGGAGACGGGGACGGGCGGGGCCTGCGCCTCCGGCGGGGCGTCCGCCACCGCCTGGGCGGCGAGCGGGTCGGGGTCGGGGGCGCCGCGCTGCTGCGACCAGTACCCCGCGCCCGCGAGAAGCAGGGACAGGACGACGGCGAACGTCAGCACGCTGCCGTTGCTCAACATCGACAGGAACACCCCGCAGCCGACCAGCGCGAAGAGCACGGCCGCCAGCGCGTGGCCGTCGACGCGGCCGGTGAGGAGCTTGCGGACCTCGTTCTCCTCCTCGTCGTCGTAGGGAACGAACAGCCAGACGAAGCCGTAGAAGATGAGACCGATGCCGCCCGTGGCGGAGAGCACGGCGAGCACGATCCGGAAGATCACCGGGTCCATGTCGCACTGCCGCCCCAGCCCGGCGCACACACCGCCCAGCATCTTCTGCCGCCGGTCGCGCCGGAACCTGCGCGGGCCCTCGGGCGCCGGCGGCTCCCCGTGCGCGCGCGGCTCCTCACCTGTCGCGCCCGGCGCTCCCGCACCCTCCGCGGCTCCCGCGGAGCCCGTGGCGGTGCCCACGGAGGGCGCAGCGGCGTCCCGCGGCCCGGCACCCGATGGCGGGGCGCCCGGGCCGGGGCCGGGATCCGGCTCCGCTGCCGCGTGCTGCTGATCTGTCATGTGTCCATGGTGACGGGCGGGAAGGCCCGGCGGCAGTCGGGACGACCCTGGCCGAACCCTGATATCGGCCCTGACGGGGTCGGAGGGAACCGTTCGAGCACCAATCTCTCGAAGATCAGGGGAGTCTCGGGGGTCGACCCTGATGCTCCCGCCCTCCGCCCGTGTGAACATCGATGGCATGCCGGAAGCCGCAGCAGTGCCCCTCGACGACCCGCGGCCCCCGCGCAAGCTCTACCGCAGCAGCGACGGACGCTGGCTCGGGGGCGTGGCGCGAGGGCTCGCCGGGCATCTCGGGCTGCCCGTGATCTGGGTGCGGCTGGTGTTCGTCGGCCTGTTCATGGCGGACGGCCTCGGGGCGCTGCTCTATGCCGCGTTCTGGTTCTTCGTGCCGCTCGGCGTCGGCGGCGTCGACTCCGGGCGCACCCCGGCCTTCACCACCGAGACCGCCCCCGACGGCCGCCGCAGACTCGTGGCCCGCAAGCCGGACCGGGGCCAGATGGTCGCCCTGCTCCTCATGGTCGTCGTGGCCATGGTCTTCGTCGGCAATGTGAATCTCGGCGGTGGGGCAAGGGCCTATCTCTGGCCGACCGTTCTCGTCGGCGCGGGCGTCGCCCTGGTCTGGCGCCAGGCGGACAACGCGCGGCGGGCCCGCTGGGTCGAGGTCGGCCGCCGTCGTCGTACGCTCACGCTGCTGCGCTCCGCGGCCGGTGTCCTGCTCGTCACCGCGGGCGTCTCCGGAATATTCGTGCTGCAGGGCTCGGCGGCCCACCTCGGGTCGGTCCTCCAGGCGGCACTCGCGGTCCTGGTCGGCACGGCGCTCCTCGCCGGCCCGTATCTCGTGCGCATGACCCAGGACCTCTCCGAGGAGCGCCTGATGCGCATCCGCGCCCAGGAGCGGGCCGAGGTCGCCGCCCACGTCCACGACTCGGTGCTGCACACCCTGACCTTGATCCAGCGCAACGCGGAGAACGCGAACGAGGTGCGCCGGCTCGCCCGCGCCCAGGAGCGCGACCTGCGCGCCTGGCTCTACAAACCGGAGGGCACCGGCAAGGACGAGGCGGACGAGCCGACGACCCTGGCCGAGGCGGTCCGTCGCAACGCGGCCGAGGTCGAGGACAAGCACGGCGTCCCCATCGAGGTCGTCGTCGTGGGCGACTGCCCGCTCGACGAGGGCCTGACCGCACAGATGCAGGCCGCACGCGAAGCGATGGTGAACGCCGCCAAGTACGGTGGCGAGGGCGGCGCCGTACAGGTCTACGCCGAAGTCGAGGGCAGGACGGTCTTCGTGTCCGTCCGCGACCGCGGTCCCGGCTTCGACCTCGACGGGATACCCGCCGACCGCATGGGCGTTAGAGAATCGATCATCGGCCGCATGGAGCGCAACGGCGGCACGGCGCGACTGCGCGCGGTGCCGGACGGCGGCACGGAGGTCGAGCTGGAGATGGAAAGGGCGGAGAAGACGTCATGAGCGACGTGAACGGACCGACCGGGCAGACCCCGGCATCGAACGGGCCGGAGGATGCCGCCGTGGGTACGGCCGGGGCCGGGGCTGAGGCCGCGACCGGGTCGGCCGCCGGATCGGCCGCCGAGTCCGTCGCCGGTGTGGGCGCGCCCACGGGTGCGACCGCTGTCGGCCCCCACACGACTGCCGCCGCGGGCGGACGCCGTGTGCGGGTCGTGCTCGTCGACGACCACCGCATGTTCCGTACGGGAGTGCAGGCCGAGATCGGAGAGACCGAGCGGACCGGCGTCGAGGTGGTCGGCGAGGCCGCGGACGTCGACCAGGCGGTCACGGTCATCACGGCCACCCGGCCCGAGGTCGTCCTGCTCGACGTCCATCTGCCCGGCGGCGGCGGTGTCGAAGTGCTGCGCCGCTGCGCCCCGTTGATGGCCGACGCCCGCCAGCCGGTCCGTTTCCTCGCGCTCTCCGTGTCGGACGCCGCGGAGGACGTCATCGGTGTGATCCGCGGCGGCGCCCGTGGCTACGTCACCAAGACCATCACCGGCACGGACCTGGTGGACTCCATCTTCCGCGTCCAGGACGGCGACGCGGTCTTCTCGCCCCGCCTGGCCGGATTCGTCCTGGACGCGTTCGCCTCCACCGACGCCCCGCCCGTCGACGAGGACCTCGACCGTCTCACCCAGCGCGAGCGCGAGGTCCTGCGTCTCATCGCCCGCGGCTACGCCTACAAGGAGATCGCCAAGCAGCTGTTCATCTCGGTGAAGACGGTCGAGTCGCACGTCTCGGCGGTCCTCAGGAAGCTCCAGCTGTCCAACCGCCACGAGCTGACCCGATGGGCCACCGCGCGTCGGCTGGTCTAGCCGATCGCGTCGAGAGGGTTGGCTACCGGTGTTCCGCGTCGGTCGCCCGGCCCAGTATCCGTAGCGCCCAGCGGTAGTGACGTACGGCCTTCACGATGCCGATGAGGCCGGTCAGCCACAGGATCAGGCCGATGCCCATGCCCTGGACGACATCGCTGTACAGGGGGTGGCCGGGCTCGGCCCGCGCCGCCGCCGTGAAGGACGTCCAGGCACCGATCGCGCAGACGCCGAGCGAGGAGAGCAGCCAGAAGAGGCTGAGGCCGGGGGAGCGGAGCCGGGAGTCGGTCGCGGGGTGCCGGTCCAACTCGGACCAGGCGTCCAGCAGTCGGTGTATGTGGTGGTCCCGGCGCACGGAGAGGGCGACGGCGACGACGGTCGGGGCGAGCGCGGCGAGGCCGAGCAGGGCGAAGAGCGGGCCCAGGACGAAACCGGTGGGGTCGCGCTGCTCGAGTTGTCGCAGCGGCAGCACCAGAAGAGCCCAGCCGATGATCGCCGCGAGCGCCAGCAGCCAGAGCAGCAGCACCCGGTGCACCCCGAGGCTCCGCCTGCGCAGCTCCTCCAGCGCCCGCCCCCGGTCGGCCAGCAGCGCGGCACGGTCCGGCCAGGTCCTGATGTGCGCGGGCGGCGGCGGAGGCGGCAGCAGAGAGCCGGGCATCAGAACCTCTCGGACGACGGAGCGACGACGGAGCGACGACGGAACGACGACGGGACGACGGAGCGATAACGACGGAAACAGAGTCCGCGCCGACGCTACCGTGATCCACTTCTCCGTCCGCACCACACCGCGGTCGCCCCCGCGTCTTTCACGCCACTCGGGTGGCCCCCGCGAACGGCATCTCGTCGACCGGCGCCAGCCGTACGGGCGCCGAAGGGTTCGGGGCGTGGATCATCTGGCCGTTTCCGACGTAGATGCCCACATGGCTGATTCCCGAGTAGAAGAACACCAGGTCGCCGGGGCGGAGTTCGGACCGTGAGACCCGGTGTCCGGCGTTGATCTGCGCGTACGTCGTGCGCGGCAGCGAGATGCCCGCGGCACGGTACGCGGCCTGGGCCAGGCCCGAGCAGTCGAAGGCGTCGGGCCCGGTGGCGCCCCAGACGTAGGGGCTCCCGAGCTTCCCGTAGGCGTACGCGACAGCCTCCGCCGCACGCGAGTTGGGTGCCGCGACGGAGCCGGGTGACGACACCGGGCCGAGGTCCCGCACGGCGGAGCGCGAGGCGCGCTGCCCGGCGCTTCCCGTACCCCCGGCCGCTCCCAGGTCGCCGAGCTGCGCGCGCTGCTCGTCGGTGAGCCGCGACAGCAGCTGCCGCGCCGTGTCCAGCTTCCCGGTGATCGTCTTCTTGGCCCGCTTCAGCTCCGCCTGACGCGACTTGAGCGAGGCCAGCTCGACATGCGCGGCCCCGCGCAGCTGCTCGATCTCCCGCAACTGCTTGCGCACCCGGGCCACGGCCTCCGCCTGCCGGCTGCCGGCCCGCTCGGCGAACGCGGCCCCTTCCAGATACTGGTCGGGGTTGTCGGAGAGCGCGAGTTGCAGCGCGGGGTCCAGGCCTCCGCTGCGGTACTGCGCGGCGGCGATCGAACCCAGCGCCTCCCGAGCCGTGTTGAGCCGGTCCTCCTTGCGCGCCGCCTCGTCGCGCAGCGCGTTCAGCCGCTGCTCCGCCTTGTCGGCCTTGTCCTTCGCGCCGTCGTACTTCTGGGTGGCGACCTCCGCCTCCTCGTACAACTTGTCCACCTTGGCCTTCACCTGTGCCGGCGACAGCTGCGGGTCCGCGTGCCCCGTCCCGTCGAAGCCCGTCGCCGTGGCCGCGCCCGCGAGGGCGATGGTCGCGGCGGTGCGGGCCGTGTTTCCACCGAGCGAGCGCTGTCTGGGCTTTCGGTGCGCTGCCACGAGGGCCCACATCCTTCCCGGGGGACTTTCCTACGACCGCCGGGGACGAGCGCGGTCTGCGGGGGACACGTCCGGCGGCGGCCCACACAGGGGGAGCGGGCCGCCGCCGGACCTTTCTCGGCGGTGGTGTCCGGCTGCCGCCCCTGGCCCGGGCGGCGGTGGGGAGCCGGCCACCTGGTGGAGGACGCTAAACCTGAGAGTGATGTCCCGGTAACGTCATGTACGGAAGTGGCACCACTGGATCGCGGGGCGACCGTATGTGACCGTGATCCTGGCCCGACGGGGTCGACTTCACGCGGTGTGATGACCGATGGGGCGGTTCCGGGACAATCGGTGGTTCCCAGGTGGTACGGGTCTACAGGGGGTGGGCCGGTGACAAGAGGGGTCAGGGCCGCCGATTAGGCTCCGGCCCCATGGACGTACTCATCCATCTCTTCGTCGGCCTGCACATCATCGGCATCGCCTCGCTCCTCGGCGGTTTCCTCACCCAGATGAAGGCGATGGGCCAGGGCACCGCCCGGTTCGTCCCCGCCATGCTGCACGGCGCGCTGACCATGCTGGTCACGGGCATCGCACTCGTCGGCCTCAACCAGGCCGACGACCACTCGGTCAACACCATCAAGATCGGCGTGAAGCTCGCCCTGCTGATCGTGATCCTCGGACTCGTCTATGTGAAGCGGGACGACGAGAAGGTGGACAAGGGCCTGTTCGGGCTCGTAGGGCTGCTCACGACCGCGAACATCTTCATCGCGGTGCTCTGGACCTGACGACCCCCCGAAGGCCCCCACGGACGGCTACGGCGCTTCCGGACAGCGTTACGGATGCCCGACCGCTACGGCTCCCGCGGGCGCCCGACCGCTACGGCTCCCGCGGACGCCTGACCGCTACGGCCGCCACCGCCAGCCACGCCGCGACCGAGATCCACAGCAGCACCTGCCCGAGCCCCCTGAGCCGGCCGACGCCGATGGCGGCCGCGACCGACAGCGTCGCCACCGCCGTCATCCCGAGCGGGAACACGGTCGCCCAGCGCAGCACGTCGTAGCGCGGTCGGGGCCACAGGGCCTCCGCCACGGCCAGCACGCAGTACGTGCCGAGGACGAGCACGAGCAGCGCCTCGGTCACCCAGCGCAGCACGCCGTTGTCGTCGTCGTTCCACAGGTAGATGTTCGCCTGGTAGGCGAGGATCAGCTTCGACCCCGCCAGCGCCGAGATGGCGAGCGCGCCGCCCGCGACCCACTGGTCCCCGGCGCCCGTGGCGACCTCGCGGTAGTCGAAGTAGAACAGCGCCATCGTGTAGAGCAGGAGCCCCAGCCAGAACAGCACCAGCGCGGTGTGCGCGAGCCAGTCCGTGTGCGTCGCGGGGGCGAGCGTCGCGCCCAGCACCGCGAGCCCCTGCGTGGCCACACAGCCGAGGAACACCGCTCCGGGCATACGGGGCCGCCATTGCCGTACGACCAGGAGGAGCAGCCCCGGCCAGAGTGCCGCGGACAGGGCGAGCAGGGCCTCGGCCGGCACCTCCCAGCCCAGCGTGACCAGCCGCGTGCCGAGCACGGTGGTCGCCGCGACCGCGGTGAGCGCGCTCGGTGTACCGGCCTCCGTCAGCCACCGTTCCCGTTCCCGCAGCAGCCGTACGACGAAGGCCGCGGCGAGCCCGAGCCAGCCGACGGCCGCGAGGACCAGCACGACCCGGGACAGGATCTCGTAGCCGGTCTGCTCCAGCCCGATCGAGATGATGCCGGTGGCCAGGATCGCGGCTCCGGCGCCCGGCGGGCTCTGCGCCCACCAGGTGCGCAGGCCGGTCCACCGGGCGCCGGGCGGGGAGATGGCTGACATGGGCCCGATGCTAAGGACCTTCGAGCGGGTTGGCGGCGGGCCACGCGCGCGTGGAGCTCGATGAGCCCCACGCGCGCGTGCCGGGCGTCGAGGCGTTAGGCCGGACGCACCACGCTGTGGATGATCGACTCGCCGCCGTAGAAGATCGACTCCTCGCGGACGTACGCGCCCGGCTTGGGGGCGTGGATCATCATGCCGTTGCCGACGTAGAGGCCGACATGGCTGATGTCGTCGTAGAAGAAGACGAGGTCACCGGGCTTGATGTCGGAGAGCGGGACCGTCGTGCCCACGTTGACCTGGTCCCAGGTGGTGCGCGGGAGATCGACGCCGGCGGTCTTCCAGGCGGCCTGGGTGAGGCCGGAGCAGTCGTAGGAGCCGGGCCCGGTCGCGCCCCAGACGTACGGCTTGCCGACCTGGGCGCGGGCGAAGGCGAGGGCCTTGTCGGCCTTGGCGGTGTACGAGGAGTCGGTGGCCGAACTCCCGGCGGTCCCGGTGGTCCCGGTGGTGGCGGTGGTCCCGGTGGTCGTCTGCTGCTGGGCGGCTGCCTCCTGGGCCTTCTTCTCCGCCGCGGCCTGCTGCTGCGCCAGCTCGGCCGCCTTGCGGTCGGCCGCTTCCTGCTTCTTCTTCTCGATCGCCGCGAGTCGCGCCTTCTCCTCGGCGGTCAGCTTCGAGAGCAGGTCGCGCGCCTCGGCGAGCTTGCGCTGCACGTCGGCCTTGGACGTCCTCAGCGCGCTCTGCGTCGTGGTGAGCGTCTGCAGGCTCTGGGAGGCCTCCGCGCGCTTCTTGGTGGTGGCGGCCTGCTCGGTGATGTAGTCGTCGACGGCCACCTTCTGGCGGCTGGTCAGACGGCTCATCAGCTGGGTCTGGTCGAAGTAGTCCTGCGGATTGTCGGCCAGCAGGAGGGTCGCGGTGTCGGGGGCGGAGGCGCCGGTGCGGTACTGCGCCGCGGCGAACGAACCCAGCTCGTCGCGCGCGGTGTTGAGCTTCTCGGTGCGCTGGGCCACGTCGTCGAGGAGGGAGTCGACGCGCTTGCGCTGCTGCGCGGTCTTCTCCCTGGTCGCGTTGTACTTCTCGGTCGCCGCCTCGGCCTGGTGGTAGAGGTCGTCGACCTTCTTCTCGACCTCTTCGATGCTCGGCTTGGAGTCGGCCGAGGGCGCGGCGTTCGCCGTCTGGGAGAGCAGGGCCACGGAGGTGAGGGCCGCCGTGGCGAGGGCGGGGGTCCGTATACCCGCTATGCGCGTACCCGTAGGACTCCACTTGCGATGCGACGCCAAGAGAGGCGACTCCTTCCGTCTTCCGCCTACCGAGTTAGCTGTCGGGTTCGGGCGGGTGATTCCGGAAGGTTTGCCCTACGGTCCTTGTCCCAGCGGACAGTTGGACCGATTCACCCCAAGGTCGGTTGGGTCCCCGGCTCCGGCTGCCGTACGGCGCACCGGACTCGGCGGAGGCCGCACGGCCCGGCGATGTTCGCCGGTTGGGTCGAGCGGCCTGCCCGGCACGCTAGCCAACTCATAAGTGTTCTGTGAAGTTTGATGTGCGATATGCCCGATACTTTTTTGTGACCTTGATCCTGGGGGCCATTGATCCGGACCGACTGTGGCTGACCGTAATGAAACGATCCTGAACGGTGACGGCGTCCGCGGCGGAAAGAGTGGCGGAAAGGGATCAGGTGCGGTCACGGAAAGGGATCATGCGCGGTCGTGGAAAGAGATCATGCGCGGTCGCGGAAAAACCGGTCGGGTTTCCAGGGTGGCCGCGGGTTGTCAGTGGGGCCGCCTAGACTCGGAGAGCGATGAGCAGCCTCTTTGATGACAGCTTTCTGGCGGACCTCCAGCCTTCCGGGGCCCACGAGGAAGAGCCTCCGCCGCCGCCCGAGGACGGGGCGCCGGAGCCGCTTCCGGACGACCTGTTCGGCGGCAGCTTCGACGTGCCCGCGAGCCGGGACGCCTACTACCGCGACGGCGCGCACCGCCCCGCCGTGGACCCGGCGGCCCTGCTGGACGGGCTGAACGAGAACCAGCGCGCGGCCGTGGTGCACTCCGGCTCCCCGCTGCTCATCGTGGCCGGCGCGGGCTCCGGCAAGACCCGGGTGCTCACCCACCGCATCGCCCATCTGCTGGGCGAGCGCCATGTCCACCCCGGCCAGATCCTCGCGATCACCTTCACGAACAAGGCCGCGGGCGAGATGAAGGAGCGCGTCGAGCAGCTCGTCGGCCCGCGCGCGAACGCGATGTGGGTGATGACCTTCCACAGCGCGTGTGTGCGGATCCTGCGCCGGGAGAGCAAGAAGCTCGGCTTCACCTCCTCGTTCTCGATCTACGACGCCGCCGACAGCAAGCGGCTGATGGCGCTCGTCTGCCGTGATCTGGATCTCGATCCCAAGCGCTTCCCGCCCAAGTCCTTCAGCGCCAAGATCTCGAACCTGAAGAACGAGCTGATCGACGAGGAGGACTTCGCAGCGCAGGCCGCCGACGGCTTCGAGAAGACCCTCGCCCAGGCCTACGCGATGTACCAGTCGCGGCTGCGCGAGGCCAACGCGCTCGACTTCGACGACCTGATCATGACCACGGTCAACCTGCTGCGCGCCTTCCCGGACGTCGCCGAGCACTACCGGCGCCGCTTCCGCCACGTCCTGGTCGACGAGTACCAGGACACGAACCACGCGCAGTACGCCCTGGTCAGGGAGCTCGTCGGCCCGGCCGCCGGTGACCGGCCCGAGGACGTGCCGCCCGCCGAGGGCGAGCTCGAGCCCGCCGAGCTGTGCGTCGTGGGCGACGCCGACCAGTCGATCTACGCCTTCCGCGGGGCGACCATCCGCAACATCCTCCAGTTCGAGGAGGACTACCCGGACGCGACGACGATCCTGCTGGAGCAGAACTACCGCTCCACCCAGACGATCCTGACCGCCGCGAACGCGGTCATCGAGCGCAACGAGTCCCGCCGCCCCAAGAACCTGTGGACCAACGCGGGCGCCGGTTCGAACATCACCGGCTATGTCGCCGACACCGAGCACGACGAGGCCCAGTTCGTCGCCGACGAGATAGACCGTCTCACCGACGCGGGCGACGCCAGGGCGGGCGACGTCGCCGTGTTCTACCGGACGAACGCCCAGTCCCGTGTCTTCGAAGAGGTGTTCATCCGCGTCGGCCTGCCCTACAAGGTCGTCGGCGGCGTCCGCTTCTACGAGCGCAAGGAGGTCCGGGACGTCCTCGCGTACCTCAGGGTCCTGGCCAACCCCGAGGACTCGGTCCCGCTGCGCCGCATTCTGAACGTTCCCAAGCGCGGCATCGGCGAGCGCGCCGAGGCCATGATCGACGCGCTCTCGCAGCGCGAGAAGATCAGCTTCCCGCAGGCGCTGCGCCGCGTCGACGAGGCGTACGGGATGGCGGCGCGGTCGACGAACGCCGTGAAGCGGTTCAACACGCTCATGGAGGACCTCCGCACGATCGTCGAGTCCGGCGCGGGCCCGGCGACCGTCCTGGAGGCGGTCCTCGAGCGCACCGGCTACCTCGCCGAGCTGCAGGCCTCGACCGACCCGCAGGACGAGACCCGGATCGAGAACCTTCAGGAGCTCGCCGCCGTGGCCCTGGAGTTCGAGCAGGAGACCGGCGAGAGCGAGGGCGAAGGCACGGGGGCGGGCGCTGCTGCGGGTGCGGCTGCTGCTGGTGCGACGTCCGGTGGGCTCTCCGCGTTCCTGGAGCGTGTCGCGCTCGTCGCCGACTCCGACCAGATCCCGGACGAGGAGGACGGCAACGGCGTCATCACGCTGATGACCCTCCACACCGCCAAGGGCCTGGAGTTCCCGGTCGTCTTCCTCACCGGCATGGAGGACGGCGTCTTCCCGCACATGCGCGCGCTGGGACAGGTCAAGGAACTGGAGGAGGAGCGGCGCCTCGCGTACGTCGGCATCACGCGCGCGCGGGAGCGGCTGTACCTCACCCGCTCGTCCATGCGCAGCGCCTGGGGCCAGCCCTCGTACAACCCGCCGTCCCGTTTCCTGGAGGAGATCCCGGAGACGCACCTGGAGTGGAAGCGCACCGGCGCGACCGCTCCCATGCCCTCGGGGCCCGTCTCCGGTGTGGCCGCCTCACTGTCGTCCTCGCGTTCGCGGTCCGCGGCGTCCGGCGCCTCCGGCTTCGCGACACGCCGCGGGATCTCCGAGAAGCCGGTGGTCTCGCTCGCGGTCGGCGACCGGGTCACCCATGACCAGTTCGGCCTGGGCACCGTGGTCGGCGTGAAGGGGACGGGTGCGAACGCGGAGGCGACGGTCGACTTCGGCGAGGCGAAGCCGAAGCGGTTGCTGCTGCGGTACGCGCCGGTGGAGAAGCTGTAGTCCTACGGGACGGCAGCTCGGAACTCGGCGACGGCGTTCGGTCACGTCGCCGAGTGAGGGGCCGGTGGGTTACATCGGGCCCGAGGCCCCGTGGGTCACGTCGGGTCCAGGCCGTGGCTGCGCAGCCACGGCAGCGGGTCGATCGCCGAGCCGCCCGCGGGGCGGACCTCGAAGTGCAGGTGCGGACCGGTCGAGTTGCCGGAGTTCCCGGAGAACGCGATCTGCTCCCCGGCCTTCACGACCGTCCCCGACGGCACCTTGTAGCTGGAGAGGTGGCAGTACCAGGTCTCCGTGCCGTCCATCGCGGTGACGATCGCCATGTTCCCGTACGCGCTGTTCCACTGCGTCCGTACGGTCCCGTCGGTCGCGGCCATCACCGGCGTGCCGTACGACACCGGGAAGTCGATGCCCGTGTGCACGGACATCCAGTTGATGCCGGCCTGGCCGAAGTAGGCGCTGAGGCCCTTCTGCGTGACCGGGAGCACGAATTTCGGCCGCAGCCGCTCCTTGCGGGCCGCTTCCGCCGCCGCCTTCTGCTTGTCGGCGGCCTGCTGCGCCTTGAGGTCGATACGTTCCTGTGTCCGGCTGGCCCGGTCGGCGAAGTCGTCCGCGCCCGCGGAGAGGCTCTGGAGCTGGGTGTCCAGTTTGTTGTTGGCGGCCGACGGCTTCACCGCGGTCCCGTCGGACGCGCTGAGGGTCGTGTTGTCCTTGCTGTCGTTCCCGCCGATGGTGCCCACGGAGGCGGCGGCGATCCCCGCGACCCCCATCACACAGGCCGAGGGCACCGCGACGGTCAGCAAGGCGGAACGCTTCGCCGGGCTGCGCCGCCGGGAACGGGACCCGGACCGGTTCGCGGGGCGGGGGACCGGAGTGACCTCTTCCATGTCCTCCAGCAGCGGCGCGTCCTGCGCGTCACCGACGTCCTCGAACTCGTCCTCCGCGGCGCCGGATTCCTCGTACGACACCTGCTCGAAGGTCGAGGTCGCCTGCTGGTCGAAGGGCCGGTCGAAGGTCTGGTCGTCCACGTCGGACTCGGACACCGGCTGATGCTCGTAGGCCTCGGCGGCGAGCTGCTGCTCGTACGACTCGGCCTGCTGGTGCTGCTCGTACCCGTCGTACGGGTCGTGTTCGCCCGCGGTGTTCCACTGCGTGGCGTCGTACGCGCCCGTCTCCTGGGTGTGCGCGGTCCACTGCTGGGCCTGGCCGGTCTGTTCGGCCTGGAGCCAGGCGGCCGCGTCCCACTGACCGGTGCCCTCGGGGCCCGGGTGCTGCGCGGGGATGTCGGCGAGCTGCTGGTACCCGCTCGCCCAGGCGGTCGTGTCGTAGGCACCCGTGTCGTACGCGGCCTGGTGCTGTGCGGCGTACGGGTCGTAGTGCGGCATCTGGTGGCTGCCGGTGCTCCACTGCGTGGCGTCGTACGAACCCGTGCCGTCGCCGCCCGACATGTCGCCGAAGAGAGGGTCGGCCGCGAAGGTCGAGGTCTCGAAGTTTCCGGTCGCGTAGGTACCGGTGGTGGCGTAGCCGTCGTACGAGGTGAAGTCGCCGTACTGGGCTTCCTGGCCACCGTACGACGCATAGGGCGCCGCGGCGGCATCGGAGGCCGGAGCCGGGGGCGTTACGGTCCCCGACGGGTGACGGTCGTTCACCAACTTCTCTTTCGCCTCGACAACAGGGGCTGGCAGAGCAGTGCGGTGACTGTACCCGGCGGTACGCGGGCGCGACAATCTTCCGCAGGTTTCCTCCACTCGGGAAACGGGCATTCGGCCGTGTTTCGGGGGAGGGCGGGCACGGCTTTGGCCTGGCGTTCGATTGCCGTTCGATGTTGAGGGTGTTCCGTGGAGGCGTTACGCCACTGTCAGACCCCCGGTTTCGGCGGCGGGCGCGGCGACGGGACGGGCCTGTGTCTCCTCGAAGTCGAGTGCCTGCCGTATCCCGGCGGCGACCGCGGGGTGGACGGGCAGGGCGAGATGTCCGATTCCGCTCACTTGGACGCTCTGTGCGAGCAGGTCCGGGTGGTCGATGGAGGCGGTCTCCAGTGGGTCCATCAGATGGTCGAGGTCGCTCCAGAAGCTCACGAACTGCGTACGGCAGTCGGGCGCGGGCTTGCGCAGCTCCTCGATCACCTCGGAACCCGGCCGCATCTGACGGACGATCGGGTGCGCGTTCATCAGCGGAATGACCTTCGTGCCCGCGTGCGGCGTGCCGAGCGTGACCAGGGTGCGGACGCGCAGGTCCCCGCCGAGGCGCTGGACGTAGTAGCGCGCTATCAGTCCGCCGAGGCTGTGCCCCACTATGTCCACTTGATCGCGCCCGGTGCGCTCGCAGATGTCCTCTATGTGTCGCCCGAGCAGCTCCGCGGCGGCGCGGATGTCGTTCGTCAGCGGCGAGTAGTTGAGCGACTCGATGTGCTGCCTGCCGTGCTGGGCGAGGTTGCGGCGTAACAGCACGAAGACCGAACGGTTGTCGATGAAGCCGTGCAGCAGCACGACCGGCGGCTTGGTCCCGGTGGGCAGCCGGGGCGCGTCGGGCGGGGGGAGCGCGGGGGTGCCGCGGCGCTCCTGGGTGATGCCGGACGGATAGAGGAGGAGGTGTCCGGCGAGGATGGCGATCTCCAGGGCCGTCGCCTTCAACAGGGCCACCGAGAGCCCGGTCAGTCGGCTGGGCAGCAGGCGCTGACGGAGAGGGAGAAAGGGCAACTCAGCCCCGGTGACCTTCATGGCCGACCTCCAGTCGGCACGCAGCGGGACCGCTCTGTCCCCCGTGTGCCCTCGTGGAAAGCCGCGGTGGTGGTACCGGTGGCGATGGCGTGGGCGGTTGCCGACGGTGCGTCCGTGGCGTGTGGTGCGCCGGTGACGCGACGGGATTCCCTGCCGTCGTGCTCCCGCCGGTGCGCCGCACCGCCGTCGCTCCTCCGTGATGCGACGGTGGTGCTGCCACCCGCTGGCGGCTCTCCTTGCGCAGGCTCCGGCCACGGCCCGCGCGTCGCAGATCCCTGCGGCGCGTGTGCCGCAGTGACGCGGAGCGGTGCGCGGCGAATGTGTCCCACCGTGTGATTTCCCCCTCGGTCTTCAGCGGGAAACTGCGGTTTGCACGGATCTGACGATAACGTTCGTTCACTTCCCCTGCCGGTGCGGTGCGGGGCGGTCGATGAAGTCCGTTCATGGAGGCAGTGATGGGTGTGGCAGCCGGTCCGATCCGCGTGGTGGTGGCCAAGCCGGGGCTCGACGGCCACGATCGCGGGGCCAAGGTGATCGCGCGAGCGCTGCGCGACGCCGGTATGGAGGTCATCTACACCGGGCTCCACCAGACCCCGGAGCAGATCGTCGACACCGCGATCCAGGAGGACGCCGACGCGATCGGCCTCTCGATCCTCTCCGGCGCCCACAACACACTGTTCGCCGCGGTCATCGATCTCCTCAAGGAGCGCGACGCGGAGGACATCAAGGTCTTCGGCGGCGGGATCATTCCCGAGGCGGACATCGCGCCGCTCAAGGAGAAGGGCGTCGCCGAGATCTTCACGCCGGGCGCGACGACCACGTCGATCGTGGAGTGGGTCCGGGCGAACGTGCGCCAGCCGGCCGGCGCGTAGCACCTCTCCGGCGGACGTGCGGTCCCCATCGCTCGTGGGGCGGCCGCGGGTGGGTGGGGACTGGAGGTGCAGTTCCCCGTGCCCCTCGAGGGGCGCTCCTGTCAGTGTGGTTGCGCCCCATCCAGCTCCGAGGACATCACCGCGCGCAGACGCAGGGTGGTGACGAGACGCTGGAAGGCCTCCGCCCAGTAGCCACCGGCACCGGGCGCCGCGTTCTCCGGCTCGTCGGCGACCGCCGTGAGTCCCTCCAGCCGCCCCGCCTCCGCCGGATCCAGGCACCGCTCGGCCAGCCCCATCACCCCACTGAAGCTCCATGGATAACTCCCCGCGTCCCGCGCGATATTGAGCGCGTCGACCACCGCCCGCCCCAGGGGCCCCGCCCACGGCACCGCGCAGACCCCGAGCAGCTGGAACGCCTCGGACAAACCGTGCGTGGCGATGAACCCCGCCACCCACTCGGCCCGCTCGGCTGAGCCCAGCGTGGCGAGCAGTTTCGACCGCTCCGCCAGCGACACCGCTCCCGGCCCGCCGGCCTCCGGAGCCGACGGCGCGCCGAGCAGAGCCCGGGACCAGCCCGGGTCCCGCTGCCGTACCGCCGCCCGGCACCACGCGGCATGCAGCTCGCTCTGCCAGTCGTCCGCCACCGGAAGCGCCACGATCTCCTCCGGCGTACGTCCGCCGAGCCGTCGCGACCATGTCCCGAGCGGCGCTGCTTCGACCAACTGGCCCAGCCACCACGACCGTTCCCCTCGTCCCGCCGGAGCTTTCGGTACAACACCGTCGCGCTCCATGCTCGCGTCGCACTCGTGCGGCGCCTCGACGACGATCGAGGGTGTGCCCCGCGTCCGGTCGACGGCCACGCAGGTGCCGGCCCGCGCCGCCATCCGCGCGGCGAGCGCCGAACCGGGCAGCGCGGACAGCAGTTCCGCCGCCGTGGCCCGGACGTTGCGGCTCCGGTCGGCGAGCGCCCGCTCCAGGAACGGTTCGTCCGCCGCGCACAGTCCGGAGCGCAAGGAGTCGAGGAACATCAGCCGGTCCTCGGCCCGCTCGGTCGCCCAGGTGGTGGCGAGCAGCTCGCGCGCGGCCCCGGGGTCCTGGGCCCGTATCGAGGTGAGTAGTGCGACCCGCTCGGCGAAGAGACCCTCCTGCCAGAGCTGTTGCGCGCGCCCGGGGTCCTCTGGGCCGGGCAGCGCGGTGCCGCCGCCGGGCAGCGACCGCAGGGCGAAGCGCCAGTCCGGGTTCAGCCGCGCGAGCCACAGGGCGCGCGGCCCGGCGAAGGCAAGGGCCGCGGGCCGCAGGTCCGTACGGCCCCGGGCGGCGTCGAGGAGCGCGGGCAGTGCTTCCGGGGGCGGCGCGAAACCCCGCGCGTTCGCCAGCGCGAGCCACTGCGGCAGCAGCTCCATGAGGTCGGGCGCCGTGCCCCGGCGGCCGCCGCCTCCCGTGCCGGGACGGTCCGCCAGCAGTGTCGTGAGTCGGTGGGCCGCGGCGGGCGGGAGGGCCCGCCGTGGGTCGGGCGCGGCGGGCTCGGGACGGGCGGCCGCCCGTGCGGCCCGCACCCCGGCCCGCCGCCGCAGGGTTTCCACCGCGGCCGCGTCCAGCAGGGCCACCGGCGCCTCGCGCCCGGCGGCCCAGGCGGGAGGGGGGCGCCGCTCGGTCCCGAGCAGGGCCATCGTGACGAGCTCCTCCCAGGAACCTCCGACGGACGCGCCCGCGGAGGCGGAGGTCGTGTTCATGAGCGTCCTTTCCGTGGGGAGGCGGTGCTGATGGTTCGACCGGTGACAGTGGTGCTGGTGCTGGTGCTGGTGGTGTGGGCGGTGCCGGTGGTCAGCACAGGGACACCGGCTCCCCGACGCCCTCCGGCCAGGCCGTCAGGGGAGTGAAGCCGCGGTGGCCGCACTCTCCGAAGACCGTGACGGGGGCGCCGCCGGACAGGGCGGCGAGGCGCCACAGCCCCGGTCGGGAGAGAAGGGAAGAGGCGATCGGGAGGGCGAAGTCGCCGTCGGCGTCCGCCAGTTGCCAGGTGTCGCCATCGGGGGTGGGTATCACCCGGGCCAGCGTGACCGGGTGGGAGTCGAGCCAGGGGTCGGCCCGCAGGGCTTCGCCGAAGCGGGCCGCCGCCTGGGAGGCGGTCAGCCCCGGTGGACGTGTCCGCGCGGGGGCCGGCGGCGTGAACCGCTCGCCCAGGGCCGCTCGGAGCTGTCCGGCGCCCGGATACGCGGACACCTCCGCCTCGAAGGCCAGCCCCACCGGCAGTGTCAGCTCCGGCGCACGGCCGGCGGCCCCATAGGAGAGGAGCAGCGCGGTGCGGTCGCTCTCCGCGCCGTAGAGCCAGATCCTGCGGGTCGTGAGCCGGGTGTCCGCCGTGTCGTACTGGGCGAGGACCAGCCAGCGGTCCCGCACCGGTGGTCCGTCCGCCGAACCGGGCAGCCCCACCCGCGAGCGAACCGTCGCGGCCAGGTCGTCCGGCAGCCGCTCACGGCGCAGCCAGCCCTGGTCGAGGAGATGGAGCAACGCGCACTCCTCCAGCAGCCGCACCGGCCAGCCGGGTCCGGAGGAGGGAATCGCCCCCAATTCCCTGACCCGCGCGGCCAGTCCGGGCGCCTGCGCGTCGACCATGCGGGCCGCCGTCTCCTCCCACATCCCGTACCCCGCCTGCTCGGCCGACGCGAGGCCGCCCCGCAGCAGATCCGCCAACCGCTGCTCCAGCTCCGCCGCCCCCGCGGTGATCCGCTCGGCCCGCCGCTGCGCCCTGCGCCGGGCAGCCTCCGGATCGCCCGGTGACGCCGTCCCAGATGCCCCGTCCGTCGTCCTCTTCTCCGCCGCTCGCTCTCGTCTCCCCTTTATCCACTGCTCCGCCCAGTCCGGCGCCGGCCCTCGCGGTACCGAACCGTCCGAGCCCGTCCAGAGCAGCAGCAGTCCCAGCGCGTGCTTGCACGGGAACTTCCGGCTCGGGCAACTGCACGTGTACGCGGGCCCGGTGGAGTCCGCGATGTCGATGACCGTCTGATAAGGCCTGCTGCCGCTTCCCCTGCACAGTCCCCATACCGTCCCCTCGTCAGAACTGCCTGCCTCCGACCACGGCCCGGCCGCGCCGAGCTTGCTGCCGGCCGTACGTGACGCGGCATCAGGCGCCAGTGCCAGCACCTGATCCGCCGTCCAGCGCACCCCCTGCTGAGTCATGTCATCGAAGGTAGGTCCCGCCACTGACAATCGACCTTCGCGAGCGTATTCGCGCAGGTCAGAGCACATTGTCAGTGGCGTGGTGCACGGTGGAACCAGATCCGAACCGGCCGAGCTGGAGGGGGAGCGAGCCATGTCCGTGCCCGTTGCGTCCGTTGAACCGACGACCGTCCGTCCGCCCGTGAGCGAGGGACTGGGCGAAGGCGTGAGCGAGAGCGCGGACGAGGCGCTGCGACCACATGCCGAGCACGCCTTCGCCGCCGAACTCGCCGCGCTGGCCGCGCAGGACGACCGGCCGCGGCCCGCCCGCTGGCGGCTGTCGCCGTGGGCGGTGGCGACCTATCTGCTGGGCGGCACGCTGCCGGACGGCACGGTGATCACACCGAAGTACGTGGGACCGCGCCGCATCGTCGAGGTCGCCGTCACCACGCTCGCCACCGACCGCGCCCTGCTCCTGCTCGGCGTGCCCGGCACCGCGAAGACGTGGGTGTCCGAACATCTGGCCGCGGCGGTCAGCGGCGACTCGACCCTGCTGGTGCAGGGCACGGCCGGCACACCGGAGGAGGCGATCCGGTACGGCTGGAACTACGCGCAGCTGCTGGCCCACGGCCCCAGCCGGGACGCCCTCGTGCCGAGCCCGGTCATGCGGGCCATGGCCGAGGGCATGACGGCCCGGGTCGAGGAGCTGACCCGTATCCCGGCGGACGTGCAGGACACACTGATCACGATCCTGTCGGAAAAGGTCCTGCCCATACCGGAACTGGGCCAGGAGGTGCAGGCCGTCCGCGGCTTCAACGTGATCGCCACGGCCAACGACCGCGACCGCGGGGTGAACGAGCTGTCCAGTGCCCTGCGCCGCCGCTTCAACACGGTGGTGCTGCCCCTGCCGGAGAGCGCGGACGCCGAGGTCGACATCGTCTCGCGACGTGTCGACCAGATCGGCCGGTCCCTCGACCTGCCCGCCGTGCCCGAGGGCATCGAAGAGATCCGCCGTGTCGTCACCGTCTTCCGGGAGCTGCGCGACGGGGTGACCGCAGACGGGCGGACAAAGCTGAAGTCGCCCAGCGGCACGCTGTCCACCGCCGAGGCGATCTCGGTCGTCACGGGCGGCCTGGCCCTCGCCGCCCACTTCGGCGACGGCGTCCTGCGCGCGTCCGACGTGGCGGCCGGCATCCTCGGTGCCGTCGTCCGTGATCCGGCCGCCGACCGGGTCATCTGGCAGGAGTATCTGGAGGCGGTCGTCCGCGAGCGGGACGGCTGGAAGGACTTCTACCGGGCCTGCCGGGAGGTGAGCGCATGACGACCTTCGCGGCTGGGCCGTTGCTGCTGGGGGTGCGGCATCACGGTCCGGGGTCGGCCCGTGCCGTGCGGGCCGCGCTGGAGGCGGCGACGCCCGAGGTCGTACTGATCGAGGGACCCCCGGAGGCGGACGCGCTCATCCCGCTCGCCGCCGAGAAGGACATGCGTCCCCCCGTCGCACTCCTCGCCCATGTCGTGGACGAGTCCGGCCGCTCCGCCTTCTGGCCGCTCGCCGAGTTCTCCCCCGAGTGGGTGGCGATCCGGTGGGCCCTGGAGCACGGAGTCCCGGCCCGCTTCATCGACCTCCCGGCGACCCACACGCTGGCGTGGGGGAACGAAGAGGAGAAGGGGACGGCGGAGGAGAAGAAGGGGCAAGAGGAGAAGCAAGAGGAGAAGGGGGAGGAGGCCGGTGCGTCCGACCGTTCCGTCGACGCGGACGTGCGGATCGACCCCCTCGCCGTACTCGCGGAGACGGCCGGTCACGACGATCCCGAGCGCTGGTGGGAGGACGTGGTGGAGCACCGGGGCGGGGCCGGGATCGGGGCCGACCCGTTCGCGCCGTTCACCGCGCTGGAGGAGGCGATGGGGGCACTGCGGGAGGTCTACGGGGTCGGGGGACACGACCGGGACCTGGTGCGCGAGGCGTACATGCGGCTCCAGTTGCGGGCGGCGCAGCGGGAGTTCGGGGACGAGGTGGCCGTGGTGTGCGGGGCCTGGCACGTGCCCGCGCTGCGGCAGAAGCCGAGCGTGGCCGCCGATCGGGCGCTGCTCAAGGGGCTCCCCAAGGCCAAGGCCGACATGACGTGGGTGCCGTGGACGCACCGGAGGCTGTCGCGGGTCAGCGGGTACGGCGCGGGCATCGACTCGCCGGGTTGGTACGGGCATCTGTTCGCCGCTCCGGACCGTCCCGTCGAGCGCTGGATGACGAAGGTGGCGCGGCTGCTGCGCGACGAGGACCGGATGGTGTCGTCGGCGCACGTCATCGAGGCGGTGCGGCTGGCCGACACCCTCGCCGCGATGCGCGGTCGCCCACTGCCCGGGCTGACCGAGACCACCGACGCCGTACGAGCCGTGATGTGCGAGGGCTCGGACGTGCCACTGGGGCTCGTGCACGACCGGCTCGTGGTCGGCGATGTGCTGGGCGAGGTGCCCCAGTCGGCTCCCGCGGTGCCGTTGCAGCGCGATCTGGCGCGTGCGCAGAAGCGGTTGCGGCTGAAACCCGAGCCGATGGAGCGGGAGTTGGAGCTGGACCTGCGGGGGGAGACCGACGCGGGGCGGAGCAGACTCCTGCACCGGCTGCGGCTGCTCGGTGTCGCGTGGGGCGAGCCCACCGCCTCGCGCGGCAGCACCGGCACCTTCCGGGAGACCTGGCGGCTGTGCTGGGAGCCGGAGCTGTCCGTGCGGGTCGCTGAGGCCGGGGTCTGGGGCACGACGGTGCTGTCGGCGGCGACCGGCAAGGCCGAGGCGGACGCCGTCGCCGCGCACGCCCTGGCCGACGTCACGGCACTGGCCGAGCGCTGTCTGCTCGCCGAACTCCCGGACGCGCTGCCCGTGGTGATGCGGGTCCTCGCCGACCGGGCGGCGCTGGACGCGGATGTCGGTCATCTCGCCCAGGCCCTGCCCGCGCTGGTCCGCTCGCTGCGGTACGGCGATGTGCGCGGCACGGACACACACGCCCTCACGGACGTCGCCGTGGGCCTCGCCGAGCGGATCTTCGTCGGGCTCCCACCTGCCTGCGCGGCCATCGACGCCGAGGCCGCCGAGCACATGCGACGCCATGTGGACGCGGTGCACGGCGCGGTGGGGCTGTTGGGGGAGCCGGGCGCGGCGGCCTCCGGCGGCATACGCGAGCGCTGGCACTCCGTACTCCGGGTGCTGGCCGGGCGGGACACCGTGCCGGGGGTGATCCGCGGGCGGGCGGTACGACTGCTGCTGGACGACGGGGAGTTGGGGCAGGACGAGGCCGCGCGGCTCATGGGTCTCGTGCTGTCGCCGGGTACGGAGCCGGGGGACGCGGCCGCGTGGATCGAGGGCTTCGTCGGCGGTGGCTCCGGGGGCGGGATGCTGCTCGTGCACGACGAGCGGCTGCTCGGTCTGGTGGACGCGTGGCTGACCGGGGTGCCGACGGAGGCGTTCACCGATGTGCTGCCACTGCTGCGGCGCACCTTCTCGGCGTACGAGGCAGGAGTGCGCAGAACGCTGGGCGAGCTGGTTCGGCGCGGCCCGGGGGCGCGGGGGAGCGCCGAGGCCGCCGCCTCCGGCATACCCGGGTTCGCGCCCGACCTCGACCCCGGGCGCGCCGACGCGGTCCTGCCGGTGCTGAGCCTGCTGCTGGGGCTGGGCGAGGCCTACGACGACGACTTTGCGGGGGTGGCCCGATGACAGCGGCACCTGTGGAAGCGACCGGATCGAACGGTCCGACGGGACCCACCGACGCCGCCGACGCCGCCGACGAGCGGCTGCGGCGGTGGCGGCTCGTGCTGGGAGGTGAGGAGGCGGACGGCACCGGATGCGTGCTCGCGGGGCAGGACGCCGCGATGGACGGGGCGCTCACCGCGTTGTACGGGAAGGACGGCAAGGGGCGGTCCGGGCGGGACCGTTCGGCGGGGCTGGGGGCGTCGGCGCCGTCGGTCGCGCGCTGGCTCGGGGACATCCGGACGTACTTCCCCTCGTCCGTCGTGCAGGTCATGCAGCGGGACGCCATCGACCGGCTCGGGCTGTCCACCCTCCTGCTGGAGCCCGAGATGCTGGAAGCGGTCGAGGCCGATGTGCACCTGGTCGGCACGCTGCTCTCCCTCAACAAGGCCATGCCGGAGACGACGAAGGAAACGGCGCGGGCGGTCGTGCGCAAGGTCGTCGAGGATCTCGAGAAGCGGCTCGCGAGCCGCACGCGGGCGACTCTCACCGGCGCCCTCGACCGCAGTACGCGCATCAGCAGACCCCGTCACCACGACATCGACTGGAACCGCACGATCGCGGCGAACCTGAAGCACTACCTGCCCGAGTACCGCACGGTCGTGCCCGAACGGCTGATCGGCTACGGGCGTGCCTCGCAGTCCGTGAAGAAGGAGGTCGTCCTCTGCATCGACCAGTCGGGATCCATGGCGGCGTCCGTCGTCTACGCCTCCGTGTTCGGTGCCGTCCTCGCGTCGATGCGGTCCATCGCCACCCGGCTCGTCGTCTTCGACACGGCCGTCGTCGATCTGACCGACCAGCTCGACGACCCGGTCGACGTCCTCTTCGGCACCCAGTTGGGCGGCGGTACGGACATCAACAGGGCGCTGGCGTACTGCCAGTCGCAGATCACCCGCCCCGCCGACACGGTGGTCGTGCTCATCAGCGACCTCTACGAAGGGGGTATACGCGACGAGATGCTCAAGCGGGTCGCGGCGATGAAGGCGTCGGGGGTGCAGTTCGTGACGCTGCTGGCGTTGTCCGACGAGGGGGCGCCCGCGTACGACCGTGAGCACGCGGCGGCGCTCGCGGCGCTGGGCGCACCGGCGTTCGCCTGTACGCCCGACCTGTTTCCCGAGGTGATGGCGGCGGCGATCGAGAAACGGCCGCTTCCGATACCGGACATCGCCTGAGGAGACGTGCCATCGGCGATGACGGCGACAGGGGGCTTGCGCGACCTCGGGAGACCCGTGCGAGGATCGACGCCTCTTCCCGCCGCACGGAGGATCACCCCGTCTTGACCCCGCCCGCCGCCGAACTGCCCCTCGCCGGTGCCGCTCTGCGCATGACACATATGACGCGCACGGCGGCCGGGCGACGTGCGCTGCGACTGGCGCTGCTGGTGGCCGGGTTGTTCGCGCTCGGGCTCCTCTGCGGGGAGCGGGCGCATGCGGCGGACGGGTTGGTTTCGACGGCTCCGACGGTTCCGACGGTTCCGACGAGTTCGTCGGTACGGCTGGTGAAGCCGGGTGCTCCGCTCCCGGTGGCGCACTCGGTGGCCCACACCGTCACTCGCGTCACGGACACCGTCACTCGCACTCACGTCACGGACACCGTCACTCACGCCGACGTCACGGACACCGTCGCTCAGGTCGGTGACACCGTCACCCGCGTGGCCGACACCGTCCGGCACGTCGTACGGCCGGTCGGTGATCTCGTGGAGACCGTGACCGGCGAGTTGGGCCAGGCTCCGCCGAAGACCCTGCCGTCCCTGCCGTCCCAGCCCTCGTTGCCCTCCCTGCCCGAGCTGCCCGGTCCGCCCTCGGCTCCGGGCGCGGGGGGTCAGGTTCCGTCCGCCGGCTCGGGGCCCCGGCACTCGGGTGCGGGTGCCGTGCCCTCGATGTCGCATGCGGTGGTGCGTCACGCGGACGCCGGGACCGTCGGACCGACGTACTACGGCCCCGCTCGCCTCGGTACGGACACGGACGGTGTCGCCGTGCGCGGCGAGCACCGGGGTGTGGCGCCGGGATCGGGGCCCGACCGTCAGGCACCGCCCGGCGATCCCACGGGCGCGCCGGGCGGTCAGGCTGCCGTCGACAGCGGCACGCCGCGCCACGGCGATCCTCATGCCGTCGTCACTCCGAGTCACCGGGCGCCGCTGCGGCTCGTGCCCGGCGCTCCCGCGGCGGTGGCCGCGGCCGGTACCCGCGACAGGTACCGGGACATTCCGCTCTTCCCCGGTTAGGGCGGTCCTTCCTCCGTGGCCGGCCTGCCGCGCGGGGACGGAACAGGTCTGCCCGCCGTCCGGACCCTTTCCGGTCCCGATCCGGACTCTTTCCGCTCCCGATCCGCTCCCGATCCGGACCCTTTCCGGTCCCCGGACGGAAGCCCAGGGTCCGCCGGCGCCACCGGTCTGGCCTACGGCGGCGAGGTGAATGTCGGCGACTTCGCGGCGGGCGTCGCGGACGACGTGCGGCCGAGTCCGTCACGCCGAGCTGTCCGCGCCGCGCTACGCCGCGTACGACACGTACAGCGTCTGCCCGCCCCTCCCGCCGTACCGCTCGCTGTATCCACTGACCGACTCCGCGGGGCCACGGCCCCGGACGGCCGAAAGCCGTCGGCTGTGTCCGACCGAAACCCCGCGGATGGGGAGGGTGGTCCCCATTGGGGTGGGGATCACCCTCCCTGGGCCCCTCAGGGGCTGTTCGAGGGGCCTCACCAGGCAAACCCCAGCCTGGTGAGGCCCCGTCCCGGCAAGATCTGTGACAGGTATCACCGCTCAGGTGTGACCTGCGATTTAGGGACCCACGTCCTGCGGCGATAACCTGCGAGACGGACATGCCGCGCGCTCGGACACCGTGTGCGCCACCCTTGTGACAGCGGACGTCACGTTGCCCTTCGCGGCACGCCCACGCATCCAACGAACCGCGAGATCACTGATAGGGACGGACGCGCGTGGACCTGTTCGAGTACCAGGCGAGGGACCTCTTCGCCAAGCACGGTGTACCGGTGCTGGCCGGTGAAGTCATTGACACGCCTGAGGCAGCCCGCGAGGCGACCGAGCGTCTTGGCGGCAAGTCCGTCGTCAAGGCCCAGGTGAAGGTCGGTGGCCGCGGCAAGGCCGGCGGCGTCAAGCTCGCCGCCACCCCGGACGAGGCCGTCGCCCGGGCGACGGACATCCTCGGCATGGACATCAAGGGCCACACGGTCCACAAGGTGATGATCGCCGAGACCGCGCCCGAGATCGCCGAGGAGTACTACGTCTCGTACCTCCTCGACCGCACCAACCGCACCTTCCTCGCCATGGCGTCCGTCCAGGGCGGCGTGGAGATCGAGGTCGTCGCGGAGGAGAACCCCGAGGCCCTCGCGAAGGTCCCGGTCGACGCCAACGAGGGCGTCTCGATCGAGAAGGCCCGCGAGATCGTCGCCCAGGCGAAGTTCCCGGCCGAGGTCGCCGAGCAGGTCGCCGAGATCCTGGTGACGCTGTGGGACACCTTCATCAAGGAGGACGCCCTCCTCGTCGAGGTCAACCCGCTCGCCAAGGTCGCCGACGGCCGCGTCATCGCGCTCGACGGCAAGGTGTCGCTGGACGAGAACGCCGAGTTCCGCCAGCCGGAGCACGAGGCGCTGGTCGACCACGCCGCCGCCAACCCGCTCGAGGCGGCGGCCAAGGCCAAGAACCTCAACTACGTCAAGCTCGACGGCGAGGTCGGCATCATCGGCAACGGCGCGGGTCTCGTCATGAGCACCCTCGACGTCGTCGCCTACGCCGGTGAGAACCACGGCGGCGTCAAGCCCGCCAACTTCCTCGACATCGGTGGCGGCGCCTCCGCCGCGGTGATGGCGAACGGCCTGGAGATCATCCTCGGCGACCCGGACGTCAAGTCCGTCTTCGTCAACGTCTTCGGCGGCATCACCGCCTGTGACGAGGTCGCCAACGGCATCGTCCAGGCGCTCCAGCTGCTCAAGGACAAGGGCGAGGAAGTCACCAAGCCGCTGGTCGTGCGTCTGGACGGCAACAACGCCGAGCTGGGCCGCAAGATCCTGTCGGACGCCAACCACCCGCTGGTCCAGCGCGTGGACACCATGGACGGCGCGGCCGACAAGGCCGCCGAGCTCGCGGCTGCGAAGTAAGGGACGAGGGAAACAACCGCCATGGCTATCTTCCTCAACAAGGACAGCAAGGTCATCGTCCAGGGCATGACCGGTGCCACGGGCATGAAGCACACCAAGCTCATGCTGGCCGACGGCACGAACATCGTCGGTGGCGTGAACCCGCGCAAGGCGGGCACGTCCGTCGACATCGACGGCACCGAGATCCCGGTCTTCGGCACGGTCGCCGAGGCCATGGAGAAGACGGGCGCCAACGTGTCCGTCCTCTTCGTGCCGCCGGCCTTCGCCAAGGCCGCCGTCGTCGAGGCGATCGACGCGGAGATCCCCCTCGCGGTCGTCATCACCGAGGGCATCGCCGTCCACGACTCCGCCGCCTTCTGGGCGTACGCGAAGTCGAAGGGCAACAAGACCCGCATCATCGGCCCGAACTGCCCCGGTCTCATCACCCCGGGCCAGTCGAACGCCGGCATCATCCCGGGCGACATCACGAAGCCGGGCCGCATCGGCCTGGTCTCGAAGTCCGGCACGCTGACGTACCAGATGATGTACGAGCTCCGTGACATCGGCTTCTCGTCCGCCGTCGGCATCGGTGGCGACCCGATCATCGGTACGACGCACATCGACGCGCTCGCCGCGTTCGAGGCCGACCCCGACACCGACCTGATCGTCATGATCGGTGAGATCGGCGGCGACGCCGAGGAGCGTGCGGCGGACTTCATCGCCAAGAACGTGACGAAGCCGGTCGTCGGCTACGTCGCCGGCTTCACCGCGCCCGAGGGCAAGACCATGGGCCACGCCGGCGCCATCGTCTCCGGCTCCTCCGGCACGGCCGCCGCGAAGAAGGAGGCCCTCGAGGCCGCCGGCGTCAAGGTCGGCAAGACGCCGACCGAGACGGCGAAGCTGGCCCGCGAGATCCTCGCCGGCTGACCTTCTCCGGGCTGGACCTTCTCCGGACTGAACGGGCTCGCATCCCCACGGGGGTGCGAGCCCGTCGTCGTACCCGGCTCAGCCTGCCTCCGGAACCAGCCGCTCCGGCCCGCTGACCGTCTCCCCCTTGAGCTTGGCGCGCAGGGCCAGCTCCTCCGCGGACAGCGGTCCGGGTGCGACCCGGGGCGGCACCCCGTGCACCGTGGCGCCGGGCGCCAGCGGCGGCTCGTAGTGGTCCGGGGCCGTACGGAGCGTCAGTGTCGTGGCGCCGATGAGGACGACCGTGAAGGCGATGGCGGCGCGGGTCCAGTGCCGGGCGCGCTGCTCTCCGCCCCAGCGGACCGTGGTGGGCTTCGCGGCGTGCAGCCGCTCGGCGGAGGCGACCTCGGCGAGTCGCCGGTGCAACTCCTTCGGCTCCGCCAGCTCCGGCAGCCGCGTGGCCACGGCCTCGCGTGCGTGCAGCAGCCGGTTGGCCGCCGCGGGCGTGCTCGCCTCCGTCTCGGCCGCGGTCTCCGGCAGATCGAGCCCGACCCCGTCGTAGAGCAGCAGGGTCCGCCGGTACACGGGCGGCAGCTGCAGGAGTACGTCGAGCAGCGCGCGATCCGCGGGGGCGGCGGGCGGCGGCTCCGGGTTGCGGTGCCGGGGGCGCAGCCTGTGCCAGGGCGAGAGCGCGAACTCGTGCGCCGTCGCCCGCACCCACCCCGCCGGATCGCGGTCCATGGCCACCTCGGGCCAGCGGTGCCAGGCCAGCTGGAAGGCGCACTCCACCGACTCGCGCGCCAGTTCGCGCCGCCCGGTGAGCAGGTAGGTCTGCCGTACGAGGGCGGGGGCGCAGAACGCGTAGAGGGCGTCGAAGGCCTGATCGGGCGTCAGGGAGGGCGAAAGGGGTTCTGGTTCGGCTTCGGGGCTGAGCTCGGAGCCGAGCTCGGGTTCGGGGCCGCGTGCGGGATCAGGGCCGAGTTCGGGATCGGGTTCGGGGGCGAGTTCGGAGGCGGACGGGGTTTCGGAGGGCGGCTCGGGGGCGGGTTCGGCACGGTCGGGGGACGCCTGTACGGGGCCGATGGCGGCGCCGACCAGGGCGGGAGCCGGGTTCTCCTGATGGGGGGTCACCTCCTCGGCGCCCGCCAGCAGTCGTACATACGCATCCCGATTGGTGCCGCGTGGCGTCGTACGGCCGTTCTCCCACGAGCGCACCGTCGCACGGGTGACGCCCAACGCGGCCGCGACGTCGGCCTGGCTCAGCGACTGGGCCTCGCGCAGGCGGCGGCACTCCTTGGGGGAGGGCAGCGGGGTCTCAGGGGTGCGTGTCATGTCGGACCCCATAGGGTGCCCCTTAGTACGAAAAAGTACATAGCTGCATATTGAGCGACACATCCGAGGTTCGCCTGTTACGACGAGAAAGCGCGTGTCGTTGGGAACATGGCGGGCGTGACCCAAATGACCGACCGCAGGCTGTCGTTGCCGCCCCTGCTCACCCGGATGCGCCAGCGTTCATCCGGACTGGGCGCCAGCCTCCTGGGTGGTGCCCTCGCGGCGGGGCTCGGACTCGGCTCGTTCGCCGTCCTCGTCATGATGCTGTGGATCAGCTCGCCCTATCCGGACAGCGGACCGAGCGGATCGCTGCACGTGGCCGCCGCGTTGTGGCTGCTCGCGCACGGCGTGGAGCTGGTCCGCACCGAGACCCTGTCGGGCCTGCCCATGCCGGTGGGTGTGACACCGCTGCTGCTGGTCGTCCTGCCCGTGTGGCTGCTGTACCGGGCGGTGCGTGGCGTGGCGGACGCCGGGGCCGAGGCGGAGCCGGGCACGGTGTGGACGGGGGTCGTCGGGGGCTATCTGACGGTCGGACTGGCGGCGGCGCTGTACTGCTCGGGCGGGGAGTTGCGGCCGTCGTGGGTGTGGACCGCCGGATGCCTGCCGTTGCTCGCCGGGAGTGCGGCGGGGGTGGGGGTGTGGGCGGCGTACGGGCGCGCCGGCTTCCCCGAGCTCGGACGGGTCCGGCGGTTGCTCGCCGTGTTGCCCGCCGGCGTACGCCGTTGCCCGCCCGAATTCCTCGGGGCCTCCGCGCGGGCGGCCGGGGCCGGGGCGGCGGTGCTCGTCGGGGGCGGCTCGCTGTTGGTGGCGGCGTCGCTGGTGTGGCACGGCGATGCCGTCCGGGACTCGTTCCCGCAGCTCACCGAAGTGTGGTCGGGGCGGTTCGCGGTACTGCTGCTCTGTCTGGCGCTGGTGCCGAACGCGGCGGTGTGGGGGGCCGCGTACGGGCTCGGGCCCGGGGTCGTGCTGGGGGCCGGGCATGTCGCGGGGCCGTTGTCCGCGGCGGGACCGGGGCCGTTGCTGCCGGCGTTTCCGCTGCTGGCGGCGGTGCCGGTGCCCGGGGCGGTGTGGAATGAGATGGGGATGGGGGTGCCGGTGGTGGCGGGGGTGACGGTGGCGTGGTTCCTGGTGACCGCGGGGGCGCGCCGGGGAGGGTCGTGAGACCTGGTCGGGGGCGGGTCGTGCTGGGGGTGGGGGTCGCGGCCGTGTGGTGCAGGCTGGTGATGGCGGTGCTGGCCGGGGTGGCGGGTGGGCCGTTGGGGGTGGCGGCGTTGGCTCACTTCGGGCCGGTGTGGTGGCAGGTGGGGGGAGCGGCGGTGGTGTGGACGGTGGGGGTGGGGGTTCCTGCGGGGGTGGGGTTGTGGGGGTGGGGGCTTTGGCGGAGACGGGGGTTTCCTGGCCTGCGTGGCGCTCTCGAACCTCGTGGCGCTCTCGGCTCTCGTGGCCCTCGTGGCCCTCGTGGCCCTCGTGGGGGGCGTGGCGGTCGTGGTTCTCGTGGAGGGTCTGGGCGGGGCGGTCGCGTGCTGGGGGGGGTCCGGTGGAGCCGGCGCCGAAGGAGGAGCCGACTCCTGCGGTGGGGGCGGTTTCGACGGTGGGGGCGGGTCCGGCTTCGGGGTCGGTCCCGGCTCGGGATCCGAGCCTGGAGCCGTACGACCTCTTGCCCTCCGATGACATGGAGTGAGTGAGCGGCCCTCGGTTTCCTCGCCCCCGCCGCCCCTACCCTCCACCAAGCTCTCGGCTGCGCCCCAGACCCCGCCCGGGGCTGCGCCCCCGGGCGGGGGCAGGCTGATTTGCTGTGGGTGGGTGGGGTCTGGGCGCGCCGTTCCCCGCGCCCCTGACGGGGCGCGTTTTTCAGCGCGGGACCATGCCCGCATCTCCCGTTTGCGCTAGCCGCGTGTCCCCAAGACGCCCCTCAGGTCCTTCGGGAGGAGGTCGTTGCAGGACTGTTTGGCGGAGTTGGTGAGGGCGTCGTTCGTGCAGGAGTAGTAGTCGCTGTACACGAGCTGCGCGGTGAAGGTCGCGGCGACCATGATGATCGCCAGGGACGCGGTGACGAGGCCGCTGACCGCGGCGGTCGTCTGGGGGCGGGTGTTCGCGTCGGGGGCCGGGGTGTCCGGGTCCTGTGCGCGCGGCTTGGCGCGCAGTGCGCTGACGCCCCAGTACACGGCGAGCGCACCGAGCAGCAGCGCCACGTACGGCCAGCTGAACAGGGCGAAGAAGAACGCCCACATTCCGGAGAGCAGCGCGTAGCGCGCGCGGCGCTGGGCGGGGTCCGTCGGGTCCCAGCGCATGCCCGCGCCCGGCCCACCGCCGGGACCTTCCGGGCCACCCTGACCGTGCGGAGCCCCGGGACGGTCGCCGAAACCGCCACCGGACGAACGCCCCGGCTGCCGGTCGCTCCACTGACTGCCCCATGGGGACTGTCCGGGGTCGGACCCGGGGCCGGAACCGTCGTTCTCGTTCGGGCCCTGGCCGGACGTGGGACGTCGAGGCTGCCAGGGGCGGTCGGGCGTGCCCTCCGGCGGCGGAGCGAAGGGATTGTCGTCGGAGCCGGAGCCGGAGCCGGAGCCGGAGCCGGAGCCGGAGCCCGTGCCGGAGTCTGTGTCCGGGCCGCGTCCGTCCGCGGAACCGTTCCCACCCGCGGGCGTGTCCCCGCTCTCCCGCGGCGGGGTAGGCGAAGGGTGCCGCTCGCGCAGCAGCAGCGGAGGGAGTCGGAGACTGCGGTCCGGCATCAGGTGTGCGTCTTCCCCTTGGTGGTTCTGGCGGGCGGCGTGTCCACACGGCATCGTGCTCGCGACGCGCACCCCGAGCGTCCTGCCCGGGGCTCGCACCCCGGGCGTTCGTTTTCAGGATCGGGACCCGGGATTCTCGCCCCGGATACCGCTCCGTGGAGTCCCTGCCCCGGGTTTTCCGTCCGAGACCCGCGCCCCGGACGTTCGCCCCCGGGGCTCGTACCCCGAACGTTCTACCCGTCCCAGGTCAACGTCCCAAGCGCACAGGGCGTTCCCCGTGCCGAACGGTGTTCCCGGGAGGATCCACCGCAGACGCTACCTTCCGGCCACGCCCCCGTCCCGTGGGGGCCGCCCGGTGTGCCGGTATCGTTGCTGACGGTCGGCCGCTTTGTAGACTTCCCTGTATCCAGGGGCGCGAAGCATTCGTACGACCGTACAAACGCTCCCCCGAGAAAGGGCCCCGTCGTGGCCAAGACCAAGCGCCTCGTCGTGCTGGTCTCCGGATCAGGCACGAATCTGCAGGCACTGCTCGACGGCATCGCCGCGGCCGGGCCGGAGGCCTACGGGGCCGAGATCGTGGCCGTGGGCGCCGACCGCGACGGCATCGAAGGGCTCGCCCGGGCCGAGCGGGCCGGGATCCCCACCTTCGTCCGCCGCGTCAAGGACTACGACACCCGCGACGAGTGGGACGGCGCGCTCGCCGAGGCCGTCTCCGACCACGAGCCCGACCTGGTGGTCTCCGCGGGGTTCATGAAGATCGTGGGGAAGGAATTCCTCGCCCGGTTCGGTGGGCGGTTCGTCAACACGCATCCCGCCCTGCTGCCCAGCTTCCCGGGGGCCCACGGCGTACGCGACGCGCTCGCGTACGGCGCGAAGGTCACCGGCTGCACCGTCCACTTCGTCGACGACGGCGTCGACACCGGACCGATCATCGCTCAGGGCGTGGTGGAGGTCCGGGACGAGGACGACGAGAGCGCTCTGCACGAGCGCATCAAGGAAGTCGAGCGAAGACTGCTCGTCGATGTCGTGGGGCGGCTCGCCCGCAACGGCTATCGCATTGAGGGACGAAAGGTAGTTATCCAGTGACCGCCGACAGCACAGTCACGGCCGAGAGCACCGAGGGCACCAAGCGGGTCATCCGGCGCGCGCTCGTCAGCGTCTACGACAAGACCGGGCTCGAAGAGCTCGCCCGCGGGCTCCACGAGGCCGGTGTCGAGCTCGTCTCCACCGGCTCCACCGCCGCCAAGATCGCCGCGGCCGGGGTCCCCGTCGTCAAGGTCGAGGACCTGACCGGCTTCCCCGAGTGCCTCGACGGCCGCGTCAAGACCCTGCACCCCAAGGTCCACGCCGGCATCCTCGCCGACCTGCGTCTGCCCGACCACCAGCGGCAGCTGGAAGAGCTGGGCGTCAAGCCGTTCGATCTCGTCGTCGTCAACCTCTATCCCTTCCGTGAGACCGTCGCCTCGGGCGCGACGCCCGACGAGTGCGTCGAGCAGATCGACATCGGCGGCCCCTCGATGGTCCGTGCCGCCGCCAAGAACCACCCGTCCGTGGCCGTCGTCACCAGCCCCCACCGTTACGGCGACGTCCTCTCCGCCGTGAAGACCGGCGGCTTCGACCTCACCACCCGCAAGCGGCTCGCGGCCGAGGCCTTCCAGCACACGGCCGCGTACGACGTCGCCGTCGCCTCCTGGTTCGCCTCCGAGTACGCCCCCGTCGACGCCTCCCGGTTCCCCGACTTCCTCGGCGCCACCTGGGAGCGCGCGCACACCCTGCGCTACGGCGAGAACCCGCACCAGCCCGCCGCCCTCTACACCTCGGGCGCCGGCGGTCTCGCGGAGGCCGAGCAGCTGCACGGCAAGGAGATGTCGTACAACAACTACACGGACACGGACGCCGCGCGCCGTGCCGCGTACGACCACGAGGACCCCTGCGTCGCGATCATCAAGCACGCCAACCCGTGCGGCATCGCGATCGCCTCGAACGTCGCCGAGGCGCACCGCAAGGCGCACGCCTGTGACCCGCTGTCCGCGTTCGGCGGTGTGATCGCGGTCAACCGGCCGGTCACGAAGGAGATGGCGGAGCAGGTCGCCGAGATCTTCACCGAGGTCATCGTGGCGCCTGAGTACGAGGACGGCGCCCTCGAAGCCCTCACCAAGAAGAAGAACATCCGCGTGCTGCGCGCCCACCGCGCGCCCGCGAACCCGACCGAGCTCAAGCCGATCGACGGCGGCGTCCTGCTCCAGGTCACCGACCGCCTCCAGGCCGACGGCGACAACCCGGCGAGCTGGACCCTGGCGACCGGTGACGCCCTGAACGAGGGCGAGCTCGACGAGCTGGCCTTCGCCTGGCGGGCCTGCCGCGCGGTGAAGTCCAACGCGATCCTGCTCGCCAAGGACGGCGCCTCGGTCGGCGTCGGCATGGGCCAGGTCAACCGCGTCGACTCCGCGAAGCTCGCGGTCGAGCGGGCGGGTGCCGAGCGGGCCCGTGGGTCGTACGCGGCCTCGGACGCGTTCTTCCCGTTCCCCGACGGTCTGGAGATCCTCGCCGAGGCGGGCGTCAGGGCCGTGGTCCAGCCCGGCGGTTCGGTCCGTGACGAGCTGGTGGTCGACGCCGCGAAGAAGGCGGGCATCACCATGTACTTCACGGGGACGCGGCACTTCTTCCACTGATCCGCGGCAGGTCGGTGCGTGCGCGGCGGTCCACCGGGGTTCCGGTGGGCCGCCGCTACCGTGCCGGCGCGGTGGTGGCGGCGCCCTTGACCGCGCGCTCGCAGTTCGGCCAGTCGTGGAAGTCGCGCTTCTTGCTCCAGAGGCGTTGGGCCGCCCTGATGTTCCACTCCGGGTCCAGCGCCTGACGCGGGGTCCCGCCCAGCTCGCGCAGGCGCAGGTCGGAGATCTGGAACAGACCCCAGTTACGGGTGCCGTTGGTGTTGGGCAGGATGTGCAGCGGGTCGAGGAACGACTGGCAGTCCGCGATGGCGACCGCCGCGTCGGGCGCGTCGGTGAAGACCGCGCGGATGTGCTGCCGTACCTTCGCAGGCGGCCAGACGGTCATGCGTACGTTCGAGGTGTAGAGCGCCTTCTTGGTGGCGTCCCCGACGACTCCGTTGGGCTGGAGACCGCTGTACACCTGGAAGGCGGTGACCCGGCGCAGCGTCTGCGGGCCGAAGTCCGAGTCGACGTCGATGTCCGCGCCCTTGGCGTGCAGCAGCCGTTGTACCTCACCCACGCACGCGTCGTGCTGGCCCATGGCCACCACGGGCTGACAGGCGGCCGAGAAGAGCAGACGGCCGTCCGCCGCGGAGCCGCCGCCGCTGCTGCCGGACGACGGGTGATCGGTCGTCAGGGCCCAGGCGGAGACACCGAGCGTCAGGACCACGGCGCCGATCACCACGACACGGAACCGGCCCTGCCGGAACTGGTCAAGACGGAAACGGCCCTGACGGACCGGCCGAACGGGCCCGACCTCGACCGCTTTCGGCTCCACCGCTTTCGGATCCGCCGCTCCCGGCTCCACGGCCTCCGGCTCCTCGGCGCCGTCACTGTCCACGAGATCGACGACCTTGACGCCCTCGACGCCCTCGACAACGTCTGCGTCGGCCTCCGTTCCCGTCCCCGTCCCCGGTTCCGTCCGGGCGGCGTCGGCCAGGGCCCACTGCCGGTGCAGTGTCCGCAGTTCGTCCGGGGTCGCGCCGCAGGCGGTGGCGAACCGGTGCACGCTGCCGTAGTCCTGGGGCACCGAAGTGCCGCGGCAGTAGCGGTGCAGTGTGGATCCGGCCGTGCCGGTCTTCTTGGCGAGGGCCTCGTAACTCAGACCGGACCGGTTCTTCAGCGAGCGCAACAGCGCGGCGAACCGTTCGGTTTCCGGGCACGCGGGCATCGCGGTTCCCCCCTGGCACTTACGGCACGCTGGTCAGACGTTGCAGTGGCTGGACACAGTAGCCGTCCCACGGCCGTCCCAGGGGTTAGATAACGCGCCAAGTAGCGGGCGTCCGGCCGTCCCGGCGTCCCAGCCCGCCCGGTCTCCTTGCCCGGCCGGGACACGCGTTGCCACCTTCTGGCTGTCCGACCACCAGCAGCCGCATCGCAAGGAGAAACAGACCCATGAACCTTTCCGTGACACGTCGTCCGCGCCGACTCTCCCCGCTGCTCGCGACCCTCGCCGTCAGCGCGGCGGCCGCCACCACGCTGGCCCTGCCCGCCTCCGCGTCGGCGGCACCCGCCTCGGCCGCCGCCGTGGACTGCGCGTCGGGTGACGTCTGCTTCTGGACCGGCTTCAACTTCACCGGCAGCAAGTGCTCGTGGAGCGTCGCCGACCCCGACTGGCAGAGCGGCGCCATCAAGTGTTCCTGGGCCGCCACGACGAACGTGAAGTCGGTGTGGAACGCCGGCACCGGGTCGTACAGCGGTGTCGCCTTCTACGCGAACACCAACTACAACGGCCGGATCGGCTGCACCCGGCAGCAGCAGGGCGGCAACCTCGCCGGTACCTACAAGGTGCGGTCCCACCAGTGGATCACCGGTAACTGCGGCTGACCCACAGGGCGGCTCGCGCACGGGCGCGGCGGTGGTCTCCGGCCCCCTCGGGGGAGGGGCGGAGACCACCGCCGTTCCGGCGGCCCTCGGAGTGAATCGAATGGCGGGAAGTCGCCTTCTCGGCCTCGGAGTCGGCCTCGTGGCGGCCGTGCCGCCGGTGGCCTCAGGCCGAGTACTTCGGGCGGTCGAACCAGGCGGCGCCGTCCGCCTTGCCGACGAACACCGCGATGAGGATGGCGAGCACGGTGTGCACCAGACCGATGACGATGAACGGGTAGATACCGAGGATCGCGGTGAGGATGCCGAACACCAGCGCGGCGATGCGGACGCCGCTGCCGCCCTTCGCGCACTTGACGCCGAGCCAGATCGCGAAGACGCCCCACGCCAGGACCGCGACCGTGATGCCCCACAGGACACCGGCCGAGTAGTCGGCGAGCTGCTGGAACTGGACGTCGTTCTTGAGGTCCGCGTTGTTCTTCGCGGCGGAGACGGCGAGCGCCGAGATCGCGATCAGGATGGCGCCGAGCACCTGGAGACCGCCGATGACGAACAGCATCACGCGCGCGGCCTTGACCGTGCCGGGCATCTCCATCGGGCCGCCGGGGTAGCCGCCGTACGGCTGCTGGCCGATCGGCGGGGCCTGCGGGTAGCCGTAACCGGGCTGCTGCGGCGCGCCCTGGGGGTAGCCGTAGCCGGGCTGGCCCTGGGGCGGGTAGCCGGCCGGCTGGCCCTGCGGGGGACCGTAGGGGTTGTTCGGGTCGCCGAAACTCATGGCGGGTGTTCCTCCGTTGCCTGGTGCGGGGACGCGCGGCAAGGTGCGGAGGAGAGTTCTACAGAGCGGTCCGTCCCCCCGGTACTGTCCGCGGCACTGTGATGTTCATCGTTCTCAATGCCTTACTTATTTGTCCAGAGCCCTTCCGATGGTGTTGTGCAGGTGTTGTGCAAGTGCAACATCGCTGATCACGGCTGATCTCGGCTGATCTCGGCTGGTCACAGGGGGAAAGGGGCGCCCGGATTGGAACCGGGAGCGGGTCATCCGCGAGGATGGGGCCATGACCGCCCAGATTCTCGATGGCAAGGCCACCGCAGCCGCGATCAAGTCCGATCTGACCGCCCGCGTGGCGGCCCTCAAGGAGAAGGGCGTCACGCCCGGCCTGGGGACCGTCCTGGTCGGCGACGACCCCGGCAGCCAGAAGTACGTCGCGGGCAAGCACCGCGACTGCGCCCAGGTCGGTATCGCCTCCATCCAGCGTGAACTGCCCGCGACCGCCACGCAGGAGGAGATCGAGGCGGTGGTGCGCGAACTCAACGAAGACCCCACGTGCACCGGCTACATCGTCCAGCTCCCGCTCCCCAAGGGCATCGACGAGAACCGCATCCTGGAACTGATGGACCCGGACAAGGACGCCGACGGCCTGCACCCGATGAACCTCGGGCGGCTGGTCCTCAACGAGCCGGCCCCGCTGCCGTGCACCCCCAACGGCGTCCTCACCCTGCTGCGCCGCTACGGCGTGGAGATCAAGGGCGCCGAGGTCGTGGTCGTCGGCCGCGGGGTGACGATCGGGCGTCCGATGCCGCTGCTGCTGACGCGGCGCAGCGAGAACGCCACGGTCACCCAGTGTCACACCGGCACCCGTGATCTCTCCGCGCACCTGAAGCGCGCCGACATCATCGTCGCCGCGGCCGGGTCCGCCCACCTCATCCGCGCCGAGGACGTGAAGCCGGGCGCCGCCGTCCTCGACGTCGGTGTCTCGCGCAGCGCCGAGGGCAAGATCGTCGGAGACGTCCACCCGGACGTCGCCGAGGTCGCCGCGTGGATCTCCCCGAACCCCGGCGGCGTGGGCCCGATGACCCGTGCCCAGCTGCTGGTCAACGTGGTGGAAGCGGCGGAGCGCAGTGTCGGCTGACGGCGGACCCGAGGACGCCGCGGCCCGCGACACCGGCTCCGACGCCGACACCGGCTCCGACGCCGAGTCGGCCGTACGGGGAGCCGCGTCCGCGAACGGCGGGTCGGCCGTGCGGAGGGCGAGGGCTGGGAAGGGTGAGTCCGTCGTGCGGGAGGCGGGGTCCTTGAACGGTGAGGCCGGTCCTCGGAAGGCGGGGTCGGTGAACGGCGTGGCCGGTTCGGGGAAGGCGGGGGCCGTGAACGGCGTGGCGGGTGTGCGGGAGGCGGAGGGTGCCGAGAGCGAGCCGGGTGCGCTCGACGCCGTGAGCGCGCCCGACGCCGAGGGGAAGCCGCGCCGCACCACACGGCGCTTCCCCCTGTTCACGAGGGACACCGCGCGGCCCGAGGGCGGCGGCCGGGCGGCGGGCGGCGACGCCCCGGCCCCGGCCCGCCAGTGGCCGATCCTCGCCGTGCTGTCGGCCGTCGGACTCGGCCTGCTGCTGACCGCCCTCGACGTGTTCCGGCTCGGCACGATCCTGATCGGCGCCGCGCTGCTGGCCGGTGCCGTGATGCGCTGGATGCTGCCCGACGTGGGCATGCTCGCGGTCCGCTCCCGCTTCACGGACATGCTCACGTACGGCGTGCTGGGCGTCGCCATCGTGCTGCTCTCGCTGATGGCACAGCCCAACCCGTGGCTGGTCATCCCGTTCCTGGACGACACGCTGCACTTCACGGTCCGCTGAGACCCCCGCGCATGCCCTGAAGCAGGGCGCGGCCCGTCCCCTCCCCCGAGTAAGGACGGGCCGCGGCCGGGCGGTCGGACCGCCCGGGTCAACCCTTCTGTACAGGCACCGCCTGTACAACAGCTGTCAGTTCCCTGTGGCACGGAAGTGACCATTCCGCCACGGTGTCCGCGCCACGTGACGGGAACCGTCCACCGCCCGGCGCCGTCAATCGCTCACAGGGAACGACACGGGGCGCCTGGTGAGCGCCGCGGGAGGTGGGTGAAGCGATGAGTGCCTGGCAGCCGCTGCCGGAGGAGCTTCCGGCGGAGGTACGGCACTTCGTCGAGCAGTTGCGGCTGCTCAAGGACCGCACAGGGATGAGCCTGGTCGCGCTGGGCACGCGCACCGCGTACAGCAAGTCCTCCTGGCAGCGCTACCTCAACGCGAGCCAGCCGCCGCCGCGGCAGGCGGTCGTCGCCCTGTGCCGGGTCGCGGGTGTCGCGGGCGAGGAGACCGAACGCTTCGGGGTGCGCTGGGAACTGGCGGTGCGGGCCTGGCCGCGCGAGCCCGTGCCGCCCGTGCCGCCCGTGCCGCCCGTGTCGTCCGTGCCGCCCGTACGGGTACCGGCGGGCGGTCCCGTCCCCGGCCCCGTCCCCGGCCCCGTCTCTGTCCCCGGCGGCGAAACCGCTCCCGGCGCCGAAGCCCCCGTCCCTGCCGTGCAGGGCGTTCCCGTCGCGCGCGCCGATTCCGCCGCGCGTGGCCGTGACGGCTACGAGGAGGACCCCACGCTCCCGTGGTGGGACCTGCTCGACGAGGAGTCGTCCCGGCGGCCCGCCGGGCTCCGTACGCCCCGTCTCCTCCTCTACGCGGCCCTCCTCGCCGTCGTCATCCTCCTCGCCGCCGTCGTGGGTGCCGTCACCCTCGGGTGAGCTGAGCGTTCTCGTGACGGGTGAGGTCGCACCTGTGTTCCCGTTGTGTCGATGTCTTGACAAGTTCAAGGATTTACCCTGATCCATCCCAACAACCCGGATAGCGTGGCCAATCGGGACGGTATCGGACGTCCTGTTGCGGAGGACGAGGGTCCGATTGGCGGGCATGACGTCGATGGGACAATGGGCCGCAGCCCGCGGGGCGTGCAACGGTGCATGCCCGGGCCCGAATGCTCCCGTGCGCCCCCATCCCGGGAACTGAGATCCTGACCGATCGCATCCCTGTGGGTAGCCAGAACGGGGACCGGCGGGGCCGGGGGGACTCGGCGGACGGGTGCCGAGACACGCGGGGGAACAGTCAGGCACGTACGGGGGGAAAGAAGCAGGGGGGAGCAGTAATGCCTCGTTGGAGGGACTTGCCGGATGAACTCGATCCGCAGGTCAGGGAGTTCGCCAGCCAGTTGCGCCGGCTGGTCGACCGGAGCGGGCTGAGCATCGCCGCGGTGGCCGACCGTACGGGCTACAGCAAGACGTCCTGGGAGCGGTACCTCAACGGTCGGCTCCTCGCGCCCAAGGGCGCGATCGTCGCCCTGGCCGAGGTGACCGGGACCAATCCCATCCATCTGACGACCATGTGGGAGCTGGCCGAGCGTGCGTGGAGCCGCTCGGAGATGCGCCACGACATGACCATGGAAGCGATCCGGATCTCCCAGGCGCGCGCCGCGCTCGGGGAGTTCGGGGCGCCCCCGGCGAAGGGGAGCAACGGCAAGCAGGCCCGCAAGGGCGGCAGCGCGACCGCGACGCCCGGCATCACGCCGGGGATCGCGGGGCCCGCGGGGGTGTCGCCGACGGTGCCGCCGCAGCCGTCCGCCACGGAGGTGGAGGACTCGTCGTACGGCTCTTCGTCGTCGCTCGGGGGTGGGGCGCGTGGGGGTGCCGGGTACGGCGGGTCCTCTTCGGGTGGGCCTTCGGGTGGGCCTTCGTCCGGTGGGGGCTCGCGTGGTGGGGGCTGGGGGGTCGTCGCCACGCCGTCCGGTGACGGGGGGCGGTTCGGTCCGTCGACTCCGGCGACGGGGGCTGTGGGGCCGGGGGGTTCCGCGGGTTCTGTGGGTTCAGCGGGTTCTGTGGGTTCGTCGGGGCCGGGCGGTTCCGTGGGTGCGGCCGGGTCTGTCGGTGCCGGTGGGCCGGGTGCGCCCGTGGGGGGATCCGGCCCGGACGCGGCGGCGCGGCGTAAGCGGCGGCTGACGATGTTCCTCGCGGGGGTTGTGGGTGCGCTCGTGGTGATAGCCGCGGTCGTGTACTTCACCGGGGGCGGCGACGGCAAGAAGGCGGCGAGCGCGCCGAAGACGCCCTCGACGTCCGCCGCGGTCAATCCCGATCTGCCGGCCGGGGTGAAGTGCAGTGGTGCCGGCTGCACGGGCAAGGACCCGGAGAACATGGGGTGCGGTGGGCAGCTGGCGACGACCAGCACCAGCATCACCGTGGGGACCACTCTCGTCGAGGTGCGCTACAGCAAGACCTGCGCCGCGGCCTGGGCCCGGATCACCCAGGCCGTGCTCGGTGACTCGGTGCAGGTGACGGCCGGTACCGCTGCCAAGCAGACCGGGACCGTCGTCAACGCCACCGATGCGTACACCCCGATGATCGCTGTGAAGGATGGCGCCGAGGCGAAGGCGTGCGTCACGTTGAAGTCGGGCCAGAAGGGCTGCACGAAGTGAAGTAGCGGGGGGGGCTTGGCTGGGGTGGGTGGGCACGCGCGGCACGGTTCCTCGCCCCCGCCGCCCCTACCCGTCCCATCCCCAGGAGCTCCGCCCCTTCGACCCCGCCAGGGGCGCTGCGCCCCCTGGACCCCCGCATCGGCCTGAACGGCCTCGTCCTCAAACGCCGGACGGGCTGGGTGATGCGGGCCGGGGTGGGTGGGTGGACGGGGGTGGGTGGGGTTCGGCCTTCGGCCGCGTCCTCGAACGCCGGTCGAGCCGAGGCTTTTAGGGGCGCGGGGAACTGCGCGCCCAGCCCCCACCGTCCCGCAGTCGAGGAATCCCCCGAGGGGTCGTGCCAGCAAGCGCCCCCGACCAACCCTCGGCCAAAAGGCAACAGGCGGCCGGAATTTCGGGGCGCAGTACCGTCCCCAGGGGCGCGGGGAACTGCGCGAGCAACCCCCGCTCACCCGCAGTCGAAGAATCGCCGAAGCCCAGGAATGTTCCGGCGCCGTTGGGGCAGGCGCAACGTACCCCCACGGGATCCGGCCCCCGGTCGGTCACCCCGACGGCGGTCGTCGTGTCATCCTCTCCCGGACCGACGACCGCCCCGTCGGGGGGTTGTGGGGTGGGCCACACGGGACCCGGCCGTCCGGGATCCTGGATGCGCGATAGCCTGACGGCGGATCTCTCTTGACGCCGAGAGATCGATCATCGGTTCCTTTGATCGATCATTGCGGTGGACGCAGGGGACGATCCTGCACCCCGGGGCAGGGACGCCCCACCGCCTGCTGTCATACGGAGAACGCCATGACCCGCACTCCCGTGAACGTCACCGTCACCGGCGCGGCCGGCCAGATCGGTTACGCCCTGCTCTTCCGCATCGCCTCCGGCCAGTTGCTCGGCGCGGACGTGCCGGTCAAGCTGCGCCTCCTGGAGATCACACCGGCGCTGAAGGCCGCCGAGGGCACCGCGATGGAGCTCGACGACTGCGCCTTCCCGCTGCTCGCCGGCATCGACATCACGGACGACCCGAACGTCGCCTTCGACGGCACGAACGTCGCGCTGCTCGTCGGCGCCCGCCCCCGTACCAAGGGCATGGAGCGCGGTGACCTGCTCTCCGCCAACGGTGGCATCTTCAAGCCGCAGGGCAAGGCCATCAACGACAACGCCGCGGACGACATCAAGGTCCTCGTCGTCGGCAACCCGGCCAACACCAACGCCCTCATCGCCCAGGCCGCCGCCCCGGACGTACCGGCCGAGCGCTTCACCGCGATGACCCGCCTCGACCACAACCGCGCGCTGACCCAGCTCGCGAAGAAGACGGGCTCGACGGTCGCCGACATCAAGCGGCTCACCATCTGGGGCAACCACTCCGCCACCCAGTACCCGGACATCTTCCACGCCACGGTCGCCGGCAAGAACGCCGCCGAGGTCGTGAACGACGAGAAGTGGCTCGCCGAGGACTTCATCCCGACCGTCGCCAAGCGCGGTGCCGCGATCATCGAGGCCCGTGGCGCGTCCTCCGCCGCCTCGGCCGCCAACGCCGCGATCGACCACGTGTACACCTGGGTCAACGGCACCGCCGACGGGGACTGGACCTCCATGGGTATCCCGTCGGACGGTTCCTACGGCGTGCCCGAGGGGATCATCTCCTCCTTCCCCGTCACCACCAAGGACGGCCAGTACGAGATCGTCCAGGGCCTGGACATCAACGAGTTCTCCCGCGCCCGTATCGACGCCTCCGTCAAGGAGCTCGAGGAGGAGCGCGACGCGGTCCGCGGTCTCGGTCTGATCTGACGTACCCGGCTCACCTGAGTCACTCGCAACCCATCGGCCCCGCCCGGGAAGTGCCCCGGGCGGGGCCGACGCATGCGTACAGAAAGTACGCATCGAACGTACGTGCTTTCTCGCTGTATGCGGGGGTGCACGGGGAGTAACTCTCGCTATCGTCGTGACGTACGGTCCGGTAGGGGAGCGCAGGGCTGCTCAAGAGAGCTGGGGCGCGGCCGGGGGAGACACACGGGGGTGGTCCCAGTGACGGAATCGGAGAGACGGTACGCACACAGCGAGGCGACACGGCTGTTGTGTGCCGGAGTACATCTGGACACGGTGTTCCGGGCACGGGTCATCGACGAACTCATAGGGCACGAGGAGCGGCCCGCGGCACCGTCCCTCGGTGTCGACGTCGTCGCCGTGCTCGCGCACGCGCTGCGCGCACGCCGCAGGGAGGCGCTGACCGGGCTCGGGCTGCTGGCCATCTGGGTCGTGTTCTTCCTGGTGGAGATGGTCCGGGCGGCCACCGGCGTCGCGGCCGCGGGACCCCAGGGCTTCGCCGAGGCGTTCGGCGCCCTCGCGGTGTTCTTCTACGCCGCCGTCTGCTTTCTGCTGTGGTCCGCGCGGGTCGCGTCCGGGTGGGGCATGAGCATGTACGCCGCGAGCCGGGACGAGTCCGCCCGGCTGCGGCTGCCGCGCAGGGCGACCGCCTGGGGGCTCACCTTCATGGCGCGGGCCGCGGAGCTCGCCTACTGGGTGTACGCGTTCACCCAGTTGCTCCATGACCCCTTTCTGGTGATCTTCCCGCTCCTGCTCACCTTCGTGATCGGCGCCCACCGCTCCCAGGTGGCCGCGGTCATGAGCGTCGAACTGTCCCGGGACGCCTTCGCCCGTACGACCGTGGCGCTGCCCATGGGCAGCGAGCGTCAGCTCCGGGTCGCGCGGGCCGTCACCTGGGAGCAGCACGCGTCCGTGGCGCTCTACGACGCCCACCGGCCGTTCGTCGGCGCGGGAAAGCCGTACGAACCCTGGTCGTTCGCGATGGAGATCACCCCCGCCAAGAAGCCGTTCGACGGCCTGAACGGTAAGTTGCCCGAGCAGACCGGCGACGGTTCGGCGAACGGGCACCGCCCGCAGGTGCAGTTGACCAACCGGCAGATTCTCGACCTGGTCGTACCGAAGCTGGAGGCGCTGCGGGAGTCCGCCGCGCGCACCAGCCGGGACCGGCTCAAGGACCTGGAGGTCGAGGAGTTCGTCTACCTGCCGTACGGCGTGGGCCGCAACCAGGGGGTGTACGAGCCGTCGTCGGCCCGGCTGCACCTGGACGGGGCGGTGGACGAGGGCGGCGAGGCGCGCCGTCACTTCCTGCGGGTCAGGGTCGGCGCCTGGGACGAGCAGGTGGTGGTCTCGGTGCTGGTCCGCGTCCACACGCAGGGCGGGATGCTGGTCCTGGAAGTCGTGCCGCACGTGCTGGGGCCGATCTTCGAGGAGTACCGGCGCGTCGACTTCATCGCGGCCTCCGGGGAGGGCGCGACGGGGCGTGAGGTGGTGCGGACGGTGCTGTCCGCCCCGGCGACGGGCGTGGTGGCCGGGTTCTCCATGCTGCGCACCCTCGTCCAGTGCCTGCGCACCTGGCTGGCCCGGCCCGAACAGGCCCCGCCGGACGCCCCGTTGGTGTCCGTGCGGGAGATGGGCAGCACCGACCGGCTGTCGCTGTTCCAGGAGATGGACGTCAGCCGTTACATCAAGACCGTCGAGGACCGGATCGCGAGCGGGGTGCGCGAGGCGCTGCGGCGCAGCGGCTGTGAGACGGGCAGCTTCGAGCAGAACATCTTCAACGTGGCCGCGGGCGGCCAGTTCATCGGGCAGATGAGCGGTGGCACCGCGGTGGGTCGGATCAGCAAGAGCGCCGTCTCCATGGGCAGTGGGGGCGCGTCGTACAACGAGGGGAACAGGGATGACTGAGGGCTCGGGCGGGCGGGTCGACCGGATCACGCGCAGTGCGGTGAACTTCGGCGACCACGGCACCGCGAACTATCACGAGGCGCCGCCCGCGGCCGGCGCCGACGAGACGACCGTGGCGCTCCTGGAGGCCGTCCGCACGTTGCGCGATCATCTGCGGCTGCTCACGGAGACCGACGACACGACCGGGCTCGACGGCGAACTGGCCGTGGTGCAGGGGGAGATCGAGAGAACGGGCCAGGCGGACCCGGCGCGGCTCGGCCGGCTGCGGATGCGTCTGGACACCGCCGCCGCGGCCGTGGCGGGGCTGGCGTCGACGGCGGCCGTGGTGCAGGTGATCGCGCAGCTGGCCGGATAGCGGTCGGCGCGGGACGGGTCTAGTGGGAACGGGGTGACGAGGTGGCGCAACGGTGGGACGAGGACCGCCAGCGGTGGGTCGACGACGGCGCGGGCGGGCAGGGCAGGGGCGGGGCCGGTGGTGGCGGGGTGCCGCCGGACGCGGAGCAGCAGTGGTGGGCGTCGGCGACGACCCAGGCGGGGCCACCGCGCCCGCCCGAGACGCCCCTGCCGCCACCGTCGTGGTCCGGGCCCGGCGGGAGTTCCGGCGGCGGTCGGGGTCCGGCCCCCACGGACTCGCGCCGGCTGCTGGTGGTGATCGTGGCCGTCGCCGTCCTCGCGGGCGGTGTCGGAGGTGCGGTGTGGGCGCTGACCAGGGGCGACTCGTCCGGGCACACCGGCGCCGACCCGTCGCGCCCCGCGGTGACCGTCACGGCGACCCAGAGCGTTCCTTCCCCGGACACCGGGTACACCTCCGGGAGTCCCGACATCTACGCCGGCTCGGGCGGGTCCAGCGACCCGGCGACGCAGCCCACGACCCCGGAGCCGTTGCCCGGCTACAGCAGGTCGGTGGATTCGGTGGGCTACACGGTGGACGTGCCCGACGGCTGGGTACGCGAGGAGGTCCAGGGCAAGCTGGCGCCGGTCGTCACCTACACGGCCCCCGGCGGCAGCAGCAGGCTCATGCTGTTCGAGGTCAAGGAGAGCTCCCTGGCGGAGTCGTCGTCCCAGGCCGAGGCGATCTCGCAGAAGCTCCCGGGGTACCGGCTCATCGAGCGGCAGAACGGCACCGGCTGGACGGAGGTCACCTACCGCTACGACAGCCCGCAGAAGGGCGCCACGCACGTGGTCGACCACCGCTTCCGGGCCGCCGACGGCACGCTCTACGCGATCAACGCGAGCGGCCCCGAGGGCGTGGACATGACGGGCCCGCTCACCACGGCCCTGAACTCCTTCTGCCCCGCCGACACGAACTGCGTGAGCAGTACCTAGTCCTCCGTCACTTCCGCGCCGATCCTCCGCCGGTCCACCGACGGGCGGGCAGTCGCTTCTCGAACCAGTGGGCGGCGTAGACGTTGTCGTCGTAGCGCGGGATCTCGGTGTAGCCGCACGCCCGGTACATCGCCTGCGCCTCGGTGAGCACCGCGTGGGTGTCGAGGCGCACGACGCCGTACCCGCGCGCGACGGCCGCCCGCTCCAGTCCGTCGAGGATCCGGCGGGCGAGGCCGAGCCGCCGGGCCTCGGGCCGCACCCACACATGCCGGATCTCGCCGGTGTCCGGTGCGAGCCTGCGCAGCGCCCCGCACCCCATGGGACGCCCTTCCTCGTACGCGACCAGAAAGGCGCCCGAGTCCCCCGACACCTCGTCGGGCCGTACGAGGGCGGCGGGGTCGAAGCCCTCCGGGAACCGTGCGTCGATGTCGGCGGCGTACCCGGCGAGGCAGTCGCGTGCGTCGCGCGACGTACCGTCGACGGACTCGACGGTGATCGCGGCCAGCCGCAGCAGCCGCTCGGCGGCGGTGATGGCGGCGGTGAGCTCGCCGCGCCGGCGCTCGTCGAGGGAGCCGAGCAGCCCCTCGGCCAGCGCGTCGGCCCGCCGGTTCTGCTCCTCGACCTCGACCCGCCCGGCCGGCGTGAGCTCCGCGACCCGCAGCCGGCTGTCCTCGGCCGGGACGCTCACCCGCACCAGCCCCTGCGCCTGCAGCGCCCGGACCATCCGGCTCAGGTAGCCGGCGTCCAGGCCGAGCCGGCCGCGCAGCTCCCGCAGCGAGGCCCCGTCCCCGATCTCGAACAGCAGCCGCGCCTCGCCGAGCGGCCGGTCCTGTCCGAGGTAGTGGTCGTCGAGCGCTCCGATGCGCCGGGTGAAGTACCGGTTGAAGCGCCGCAGCGCCCGTACGTCCTCCGCTGACACCGACCGAGTCATTCTTTGACTTTAGTCAAAGAAAGCCCGCGCCGCTTCAGGACTTCTGCGGTTCGCTTCCCGGCGGCGAGATGCCGACCGAGCCGGCCGGTGTGCGCTTTGCGGTTTCTGGTCGCATTTCTGCTCTTTTTTCAGTGACGCCGGGCACTTTCGGTCACTGGTTGTGCATGCATTCCGGGTCGAGGGGCAGGCGCTCCCGGTCCCCGAGAGTGACACGCGTGTGACACACGGGCACGCAGGGGCACGGAACAGGAACGGAAGGCAACACCGACCATGGCCGGACACCAAGCGCACCAGGCTCAGCAGGCACAACAGACCCTTCACGTGGGTGGAGAGTGGCGGGCGGCCGTCTCCCGTGCCACCCGCGAGATCCTCGATCCCGCGGATGCCAAGCCGTTCGCCGTGGTCGCGGAGGGTGACGAGCGGGACGCGGACGCGGCCGTCGCCGCCGCCCGCCACGCCTTCGACACGGGGGAGTGGCCCCGCACCCCCGTCGCCGAGCGCGCCGCGCTGCTGCGCCGCGTCGCCGACCTCCTCGTCCGCGACCGCGAGGAGCTGGGACTCCTGGAGAGCCGCGACGCGGGCAAGACCCTGGAGGAGGGGCGGGTCGACATCGACTGTGTCGCGGACGCCTTCCGGTACTTCGCCGACCTCGTCGTGGGGGAGGGCGGCGGACGGGTCGTCGACGCCGGGTCCGCCGACGTCCACAGCGTCGTCGTGCACGAGCCCGTCGGTGTCTGCGCGCTGATCACCCCCTGGAACTACCCGCTCCTGCAGGCCAGTTGGAAGATCGCGCCCGCCCTCGCCGCCGGGAACACCTTCGTGGTCAAGCCGAGCGAGATCACCCCGCTGACGACGATCGCGCTGATACGGCTGCTCGCCGAGGCCGGCCTGCCCGCCGGGGTCGCGGGCCTCGTGACCGGCCCGGGGCACACGGTGGGCGCACGCCTCGCCGAGCACCCCGACGTCGACCTCGTCTCCTTCACCGGCGGCCTGGTCAGCGGCACGAAGGTGGCGCGGGCCGCCGCGGAGAGCGTCAAGAAGGTCGCCCTGGAACTCGGCGGCAAGAACCCCAACGTCGTCTTCGCCGACGCCTGCGCCACGGACGAGGACTTCGACACCGCCGTCGACCAGGCACTCAACGCCGCCTTCATCCACAGCGGCCAGGTCTGCTCGGCCGGATCCCGGCTCATCGTCGAGGAGTCCGTGCGCGAGCGCTTCGTCGCCGAACTCGCCCGCAGGGCCGGCCGGATCAGGCTCGGCCGCGGCACCGAGGACGGCGTCGAGTGCGGCCCCCTCGTGTCGGAGGGACAGCGCGAGAAGACCGAGGCGTACGTCGCCTCCGCGCTCGCGGAGGGCGCGGTGCTGCGGGCGGGCGGCCGCCGCCCCGAGCCGTCCGCCGAACGGCCCGCCACCGGGTACTTCTACGAGCCGACCGTCCTCGACCAGTGCCACCGGGAGATGAAGGTGGTCCGCGAGGAGGTCTTCGGGCCCGTCCTGACCGTGGAGACCTTCCGCACCGAGGACGAGGCCGTCGCGCTCGCCAACGACACCGAGTACGGGCTCGCGGGCGCCGTCTGGACCACCGACGCGGGCCGCGCCCGCCGCGTCGCGGGACGGCTGCGGCACGGCACCGTCTGGATCAACGACTTCCACCCCTACCTCCCGCAGGCGGAGTGGGGCGGCTTCGGGAAGAGCGGCGTAGGGCGCGAACTGGGCCCGGCGGGCCTCGCCGAGTACCGCGAGACCAAGCACGTCTACCAGAACCTGGCGCCGAAGCCGGTCCGCTGGTTCGCGGGCCGACCCCAGTGACGTAACCCCCCCACCCCACACAGCACTTGCCTCTGCACCCTGGAGCACCCCCATGCACGAAAGCACTCACGAGAACGCGTCCGAGAACACGTACGACTACGTCGTCATCGGCGGCGGCACGGCAGGCTCCGTCATCGCCTCCCGTCTCACCGAGAACGCCGACGTGACGGTCGCCGTCATCGAGGGCGGTCCCAGCGACGTCGGCCGTGAGGACGTCCTCACCCTGCGCCGTTGGACGGGCCTGCTCGGCGGCGAACTGGACTACGACTACCCGACCACCGTGCAGCCGCGCGGCAACTCGCACATCCGGCACAGCCGGGCCCGCGTCCTCGGCGGCTGTTCGTCCCACAACACGCTGATCGCCTTCAAGCCGCTGCCGTCCGACTGGGACGAGTGGGAGGCGGCGGGCGCCAAGGGCTGGGGCGCGGTGCCCATGGAGGCGTACTTCGCGCGGCTCCTCAACAACATCGTCCCGGTCGACGAGAAGGACCGCAACGCCATCGCCCGCGACTTCGTCGAAGCCGCCCAGGGCGCGCTGGGCGTGCCCCGCGTCGAGGGCTTCAACAAGAAGCCGTTCACCGAGGGCACCGGCTTCTTCGACCTCGCCTACCACCCCGAGAACAACAAGCGCTCCAGCGCGTCGGTCGCGTATCTCCACCCGGTGATGGACGAACGGCCCAACCTCACGCTGCTGCTGGAGACCTGGGCCTACCGGCTGGAGCTGGAGGGGACCCGCGCCACGGGCGTGCACGTGCGCGCCAAGGACGGCACGGAGAGCCTCGTACGGGCCCGGCGCGAGGTCCTGCTGTGCGCGGGCGCGGTCGACTCGCCGCGACTGCTGCTGCACTCCGGGATCGGGCCCGCCCACGACCTGGCGGAGCTCGGCGTACCCGTCGCCCACGACCTGCCCGGCGTCGGCGAGAACCTGCTCGACCACCCCGAGTCGGTCATCGTCTGGGAGACCGACGGGCCGATCCCGGAGAACTCGGCGATGGACTCCGACGCGGGCCTGTTCGTGCGCCGCGACCCCGAACAGGCGGGCCCCGACCTGATGTTCCACTTCTACCAGATCCCCTTCATGGACAACCCGGAGCGGCTGGGCTACGAACGCCCGGCGCACGGCGTCTCCATGACCCCCAACATCCCCAAACCGCGCAGCCGCGGCCGCCTCTATCTGACCAGCGCCGATCCATCGGTCAAGCCCGCCCTCGACTTCCGCTACTTCACGGACGAGGACGACTACGACGGCCGCACCCTCGTCGAGGGCATCCGCATCGCCCGCCGCATCGCCCGCACCGAGCCGCTCGCCGGCTGGCTCAAGCGCGAGGTGTGCCCCGGGCCCGAGGTCACCGACGACGAGGAGCTGAGCGCGTACGCCCGTCAGGTCGCGCACACCGTCTACCACCCGGCGGGCACCTGCCGGATGGGCGCCACGGACGACCCACTGGCCGTGGTCGACCCCGAGTTGAGGGTGCGCGGTCTCGACGGTCTGCGGATCGCCGACGCGTCCGTCTTCCCGACGATGCCCGCCGTGAACCCGATGATCGGAGTGCTCATGGTCGGGGAGAAATGCGCCGAGCTGATCGGGGGCGGTGCGTGATGAGTACGACCACCGGCACCCCTGCCCGTACGCCCGCCAGTGCCCCCGGTTCCGCCGACGCCGTCTTCTCCGTCGACGGCCTGTGGAAGGTGTTCGGGCCGAAGGCCGAGCGCGTCCCCGCCGACCCCGGGCTCGCCGCCCTCGACCCCGCCGAACTCCGCTCCCGCACCGGCTGCACGGCCGCCCTCCGGGACGTCGGCTTCGACGTCCGCAAGGGCGAGGTCTTCGTCGTCATGGGGCTGTCCGGCTCCGGCAAGTCCACGCTGGTCCGCTGCCTGACCCGGCTGATCGAGCCGACCGCGGGCGCGATCGTCATCGACGGCGAGGACGTACGCGCCATGGACAAGAACCGGCTGCGGGAACTGCGCCGCCACCGCGCCGCGATGGTCTTCCAGCACTTCGGCCTGCTCCCGCACCGCTCGGTGCTCGACAACGTGGCGTACGGCCTGGAGATCCAGGGCATCGGCAAGGCCGAGCGCCGGAAGCGGGCAGCCGAGGTCGTCGCCAAGGTCGGCCTGGAGGGCATGGAACAGCGCCGGCCCGCCCAGCTCTCGGGCGGCCAGCAGCAGCGCGTGGGACTCGCCCGCGCGCTCGCCGTCGACCCCCAGGTCCTGCTCTTCGACGAGCCGTTCAGCGCGCTCGACCCGCTGATCCGGCGCGACATGCAGGAAGAGGTCATCCGGCTGCATCAGGATGAGGGCCGCACGATGGTCTTCATCACCCACGACCTCAACGAGGCGCTGCGCCTCGGCGACCGCATCGCGCTCATGCGCGACGGCCGTGTCGTCCAGCTCGGCACCCCCGAGGAGATCGTCGGCTCACCCGCCGACGACTACGTCCGCGAGTTCGTCCGGGACGTACCCCGCGAACAGGTCATGACCGTCCGTACGGCCATGCGGGCCGCGTCCGCCGCGGAGGCCGCCCGGGGTCCGGCGCTCGCACCCGACGCGACCGTCTCCGAGGCCATCGAGGCGGTGGCCCGCTCGGGCGACCCCGCCCGCGTGATGGACCACGGACGCTGCCTCGGCGTCGTGGACTCGGCGGCGCTGCTCGGCGTCGTGGCCGGCGCGGACACGCCCGCCACCGGGGCGCCGGACGGCCCCCGTGGGGAGGCCGCCTGATGGCCACCGTCACCGCGACCGTCGGTCACTCCGGCGTCTCCGCGCTGCTCAAGAACCTCCGCGGACACCGGGCCGTCGGCAAGCTGCTGCTGCTCGCCGTCGCGGCGGCCGTGATCGTCCCGGTCCTCGACTCCCACTGGGCGAGCGGCACCTGGCCGGGCGCCCTCACCGTCGATCTTTCCGCACCCCTCGGCAGAGCCAGCGAGTGGATCATCGACAACCGGGACAGCCACCCCCTGTTCCTGTACTTCTTCGGGTACGTCAGCAGCGCCGTCGTCCTCTCCGTGCGCGCCGTCTACGTGGTGCTGCTCGCGGCGGGCTGGGCCGGTGTGACAGCCGTCGCAGCACTCGTCGCCTGGCGCACGGCGGGCGTACGGCTCGCGCTCGGCACGGCCGCCGCGTTCCTCGCCTGCGGACTGCTCGGCATGTGGGTGCCGACCATGCAGACCCTCGCGCTCATGGTGGTCGCCGTCCTCGCGTCCGTCCTGCTGGGCGCGCTGCTCGGCCTCGCCGCCGGTCTCTCCGACCGCACCTACCGCGCGCTGCGCCCCGTCCTCGACACCATGCAGGTGCTCCCCGCGTTCGCGTACCTCCTCCCCGTCGTTCTCGTCTTCGGCATCGGAGTGCCCGCCGCCGTCCTCGCCACCGTCGTGTACGCCGCCCCGCCCATGGCCCGCCTCACCGCGCTCGGCCTGCGGGACGCCGACGCCGGGGTGATGGAGGCCGTCACCTCGCTCGGTGCCACCGCCCGCCAGCGCCTGCAGACCGCCCGCCTCCCGCTGGCCCGCAAGGAACTCCTCCTCGGCCTCAACCAGACGATCATGATGGCCCTGTCCATGGCGGTCATCGCCTCCGTGATCGGCGCGGGCGGCCTCGGCGACCGCGTCTACCAGGCGCTGGCCTCCGTCGACGTGGGCGCCGCCCTCGCCGCCGGCATCCCGATCGTGTTGCTCGCGGTCGTCCTGGACCGGGTGACGGGAGCGGCGGGGGAGCGGCTCGGCTCGGACTCCGGGGCGACGGCACCGCGCTGGGCGTACGCCGCCGCCGCGGCCCTCGCCGTGGCGCTGGCCGGACATCTCACCGGCCGGCTCGCCTGGCCCGCCTCCTGGACCCTCTCCATCGCCGAGCCCGTGAACCGGGTCGTCGACTGGATGACCAACCACCTCTACTCCGGCGTCCCCTACATCGGCGGCACCGCCGACTGGGCGGGCCACTTCACCACCTGGGTCCTGGACCCCGTCCGGGACGGCCTCCAGTGGCTGCCCTGGTGGTCGGTCCTGCTGATCGTCGCCGCCCTCGCCTGGCTGATCGGCACCTGGCGCACCGCCCTCACCGCGGTCCTCGCGATGGCCGTGATCGGGGTGCTCGGCGTGTGGAAGCCGTCCCTGGACACGCTGTCGCAGGTCCTCGCCGCGGTCGCCGTGACCCTCGTGCTCGGCTTCGCGACCGGGATCGCGGCGGCACGCAGCGAGCGCGTCGAGCGGCTGCTGCGGCCGGTCCTGGACGTCTTCCAGACGATGCCGCAGTTCGTCTACCTGATCCCGGTGGTGGCGCTGTTCGGCGTCGGCCGCGCGCCGGCCGTGGCCGCCGCGGTCGTCTACGCGCTGCCCGCCGTCGTCCGCATCACCACCCAGGGCCTGCGCGCCGTCGACCCGGCCGCGCTGGAGTCGGCCCGCTCGCTCGGCGCCACCGGCGCCCAGCAGCTGCGCCAGGTCCAGCTGCCGCTGGCCCGCCAGTCGCTGCTGCTCGCCGTCAACCAGGGCGTCGTGCTCGTCCTCGCCGTCGTCATCATCGGCGGTCTGGTCGGCGGTGGCGCACTCGGCTACGACGTCGTGTTCGGCCTCGCGCAGGGCGACCTGGCGACCGGCCTCGTGGCCGGCGCGGCGATCGTCTGCCTCGGCCTGATGCTCGACCGGGTGACCCAGCCGACCGCGCGGACCACGAAGAAGGGAGCGTGACATGCGCCTACGTACGACTTCGGTGATGGCCGGTGCGGCCGCGCTGCTGACGCTGACCGGTTGCGGCGCCGTCGACATGACCAAGCAGGCCTCGCCCTTCGCGAACGCGCGAGGCTCGAAGAGCCTGACCCTCTCCGTCCAGTCCTGGGTCGGCGCGCAGGCCAACGTGGCCGTCGCGCAGTACCTGCTGGAGCACGAACTCGGCTACCGCGTCGACACCGTCCAGGTCGACGAGGTCCCCGCGTGGGACGCGCTCAGCCAGGGCCGGGTCGACGCCATCCTGGAGGACTGGGGCCACCCCGACCAGGAGAAGCGGTACGTCGAGGACAAGAAGACCATCGCCCCCGGCGGGGACCTGGGCGTCACCGGGCACATCGGCTGGTACGTCCCGACGTACTTCGCCAAGCAGCACCCCGACGTGACCGACTGGAAGAACCTCAACAAGTACGCCGGCCAGATGCGGACCGCGGAGAGCGGCGGCAAGGGCCAGCTCATGGACGGCTCGCCCTCCTACGTCACCAACGACAAGGCCCTGGTGGCCAACCTGAAGCTGAACTACCAAGTGGTGTTCGCCGGTTCGGAGGCCGCGCAGATCACCCAGATGAAGCAGTTCGCCAAGGAGAAGAAGCCCTTCCTCACCTACTGGTACTCGCCCCAGTGGCTCTTCAAGAAGGTCCCGATGACGGAGGTGAAGCTGCCGCCGTACAAGGAGGGCTGCGACGCCGACGCGGCCAAGGTCGCCTGCGCCTACCCGCACACACCGCTCCAGAAGTACCTGAACGCCGACTTCGCGAAGAGCGGCGGCAAGGCGGCCGCCTTCCTGAAGAAGTTCAAGTGGACCACCGAGGACCAGAACGAGGTCTCCCTGATGATCGCGAACGACAAGCTGTCGGCGCAGGACGCGGCGAAGAAGTGGGTCGACAGCCACGCGTCGACATGGCGCGCGTGGCTGGCGTGACCCCGGCTACCGCGCGAACCCGTTGACCGGGCCCGGGATCCCGGCCCGCGGCAGTGGCAGCACGTCGACGGGGGCGCCGACCGGATACCCGCGGTCGGCGCCCGCCGGGACGTACAGCGCGGCCTCGACCACGCTCACGGCGCGTATCCCCCCGGCGGGATCCGACGGCTCACCATCACCCGGTTCCAGCCGTTGATCGCGGTGACCAGGGCGATGAGATGCGCGAGCCGGACGTCGTCGAAGTGCTCGGCCGCCCGCGCGTACACCTCGTCCGGCACGAAGCCCTCCGTCAGGACGGTCACCGCCTCCGTCAGCGCCAGCGCCGCCCGCTCGCGCCCGCTGTAGAGGTCCTCCGCTTCCTCCCAGGCGTTGAGGAGCTGGAGGCGGTCCTCGGACTCGCCGTTCTTGCGGGCCAGTTCGAGGTGCATGTCGAGGCAGAAGGCGCAGTGGTTGAGCTGGGAGGCGCGGATCATGACGAGTTCGGCGAGCGCGGGCTCGCCGAGCCCCTTCTTCGCGGCGGCGCTCAGCGCGGACAGGGCCCGCCCGACCGCCGGGTCGAGCACCTTCGTACGCTCCCTCGTGGCTTCGCCGCGCTCCGTCACTGGTGCCGGCCCGCCTCGTAGTGACCCGGGACCATGCGCGTGCTCACGCCGAACCGGTTCCACGCGTTGATCACCGTGATCGCGGCGATCAGCTGCGCCAGCTCGGCCTCCTCGAAGTGCTGGGCCGCCTTCTCGTACACCTCGTCCGGCACGAATCCGTCGGTGAGGACGGTGACGGCCTCGGTCAGCTCGATCGCCGCGAGTTCCTTCGCCGTGTAGAAGTGCTTCGACTCCTCCCACGCGCTGAGCTGGACGATCCGCTGCACGCTCTCCCCGGCGGCCAGCGCGTCCTTGGTGTGCATGTCGAGGCAGAACGCGCAGTGGTTGAGCTGCGAGGCACGGATCTTCACCAGCTCGCGCAGCTTCGGCTCCAGCCCCTGCTGCGCGGCCGTCTCCAGCCGGAGCATGGCCTTGTAGACCTCGGGGGCGTGCTTGGCCCAGTGCAGGCGGGGGCTGTGCTCGGGGGCGTACTCGGCGGTGGTGTCGGTCGTGGCGGTCGTCTCGGTGGTGGTGTCGTTCGTCGTCATGTTCTCGACCCTACGAGCGAAGCAGCCCAGGTGTATGGTCCATTTACATGGCGAAATCTTGGGCCACTTTCGGGGTCGACCTCCACGTCGAGCCGACCGGACCGGGTGTCCGCAGAGGTCTGACGGAAGCCCTCCGCGAGGCGGTCCGCAGTGGCCGCCTCGCGCCCGGCACCCGGCTGCCCTCCTCCCGCTCCCTGGCCGCGGACCTGGGCATCGCCCGCAACACGGTCGCGGAGGCGTACGCGGACCTGGTGGCGGAGGGCTGGCTCACCGCCCGCCAGGGCTCGGGCACGAGCGTCGCCCGCCGCCCGGTGCCGGCCCCCTCCACCACATGGGCACCCGGCCGCCCGACCCACGCCCGCCCGGCGTACGACCTGGTCCCCGGCACCCCCGACCTGTCCTCCTTCCCCCGCGCGGCCTGGCTGAAGGCCTCCCGCCGCGCCCTGACCGCCGCCCCGCACGAGGCCCTCGACTACGGCGACCCGCGCGGCCGGGTGGAACTGCGCACCGCCCTGGCCGGCTACCTGGCCCGCGCCCGGGGCGTCCGCACGGACCCGGAGCACATCGTCATCTGTTCCGGCTTCGTGCACGGCCTGATGCTGCTCGGCCAGGTGCTGCGCGAGCGGGGACTGAACTCGCTGGCCGTGGAGTCCTACGGGCTCGACGTCCACTGGCGGCTGCTGGAGCGGGCCGGGCTGCGGACGGTGCCGCTCGGGTTCGACGAACTCGGCACGCGCACGGAGGAGTTGGCGGCCGGCCCGCGGGGCGGGGACGCGCTGGGAGGCGTACGAGCGGTGCTGATGACGCCCGCCCACCAGTTCCCGATGGGCGTACCGCTGCACCCCGACCGGCGGGCGCAGGTGGTGGACTGGGCACGGCGCGGGGGCGGTCTGATCCTGGAGGACGACTACGACGGGGAGTTCCGCTACGACCGTCAGCCGGTCGGCGCCCTTCAGGGCCTCGACCCCGACCACGTGGTCCATGTGGGCACGGCCAGCAAGTCGCTGGCCCCGGGTCTGCGGCTGGGCTGGCTGGTGCTGCCGCCGTCGCTCGCCCCGGAGGTGGTCGCGGCGAAGGGCGGGGTGGACTGGTCGTGCGGGGTGCTGGACCAGCTCACCCTGGCGGAGTTCATCACGTCGGGCGCCTACGACCGCCACGTCCGCGCGTCCCGGCTGCGCTACCGGCGCCGCCGGGACGCCCTGGTGGCGCGGCTCGCCGAACAGGCTCCCGGGGTCCGGGCCACGGGCATCGCGGCGGGCCTGCACGTGGTGCTGCGCCTGCCGCCCGGCACCGAGCAGGAGACGCTGCGGGCGGCGGCCTGGCAGGGGCTCGCGGTGCACGGGCTCGACCGCTACCGCCACCCCGAGTCGCCCGCCGAGCGGACCGACGCACTGGTGGTGGGGTACGGGACACCGCCGGACCACGGGTGGTCCGGGGCGCTGGACGCATTGTGCGCGGCACTGCCTTTCAACGGCACTTTCAACGGAACCTTCCACGGCAATTTCAACGGCACTTTCCGCAACGAGGGAGACGACGGCCTTTTCCGTGGAATAGAGTCGCCTCATGAGCAATAGTGAAGCCCTGTCCCGTGTGGCCCTGAAGAAGATTACCCCCGAGGTGTCCGGTGCCATGGGCGCCTTGCACGGTGCCGCCGTTTCCGCGGCCCAGGACGCCAAGGTCGAACCGGAACTCCTGGAGCTGATCAGGATTCGCGCCTCGCAGCTCAACGGCTGTGCGTTCTGCCTCGACATGCACACCAAGGACGCCCGCGCCGGGGGCGAGACCGAGCAGCGGATCTACGCCCTGAACGCCTGGCGGGAGACCCCGTTCTTCACTGAACGGGAGCGTGCCGCACTGGCGTTGACCGAGGCCGTGACGCTGGTCCACGACGGACACGTGCCGGACGCGGTCTACGCCGCGGCGGCGGAGGTCTTCGACGAGGCCCAGATCGCGGCGCTGATCTGGGCGGCCACCGTCATCAACGCGTACAACCGGATCGCGATCGCGACCCGCATGGTGCCGGGTGCCCATCAGCCCGCCCAGAAGAAAAGCTGAATTCGGGAACGAGGGCACGAGAGAGAGCGCCGGGGCGAATTCAATTCGTCCCGGCGCTGCTTTTCGGTCATCGGCCCGTCTTCGGTTTTCGTGTCCGGAATTCAGTCGGCCGGCAGCGGTTCCATGACGTCGTCCAGCCACTGCCGCCATTCCGGGGCGCGCACGGCCGGCCCCGGGCTCATCGGCCGCGCCGTCCAGGCGGTCACCGGCCGAATTCCGTGCAGCGCGTTCACGAGCCACACCTCACGGCCGTCGAGCTCGGCCACGGTCCGTTCGCGGTGGGCGACACGGATGCCGGACCGGTGGGCCCGCTCCTGGATGAGGCCGGCCGTCACTCCGGCCAGGACGGGCAGCTGCGGCGAGGGCAGGCACAGGGTGTCGTCCTCCCACCACAGCACGCTGGCCGTGGCCGCCTCAAGGACCACACCGGAGGACGCGATCAGCACCGCTTCTTCCGCGCCTTCCCCGGATGCCCGCCGCCTCACCCGGGCCAGGGTGTCCAGGTCGGGCCCCTTGCGGCGGGGGACGGTCCGTGGATCGCTCTGCCCCGCCGCCCAGACCCGTACGCCCGTGCCGAGCGGCGGCGCGTGCCGCAGCAGCAGCCGCAACTCCATGGAGCCCGAGGCCAGTTCGACCCGGGGGAACCACTCCCCGGTGCGCGGCAGCGCGGCGGTCATGTCCCGCCAGAACGCGACGAGCCGGTCCAGCGGTGGGCCGCCGCAGTCGCCGCAGGCCCGCAGGAAGCGTTCCCGGTGCCGGTCGAAGCCGCGCATCCGGCCGTCGCGCAGCAGCCACGAGTCCGCGACGAGCAGCCGGCCGCCCGGCAACGTACCGGGGGCCGGACCGGAAGTCAGCCCACGGCCTGGCGCCCACGCCAACAACTCCTCCGCGATGGCCGGTTGTGTCACTGCGTACCCCTCTCGGTCTCAGTACGTGCGGCCCGCGACAGCGGGCGAACCGTTCCGTGGCCCGTACGGCGCGTGCTCCAGCCAGGAACCGCACCACGGCAGCACGGGCGCGAGCGCCGCCGCCGCCCGCTGCTTGACGCGGACGATCCGGCGGTGCGGTCGCAGATGGTCCAGCGCGCTGCCGGCGGCCGCGCTGTTGAACAGGGCCGCGGCCCGCCGGACCTTGGCGAACCCGGCGACGGCCTCGGCCGTCCCGTCGGCGATCGCCCGCGCGGCGGCCGCCGCGTCCGCGATCCCGCTGTTCATCCCGCGCGCGCCGAACGGCGGGAACAGATGGGCGGCCTCGCCGACCAGCAGCACCCGCCGGTGCGGGTCGCTGAACGAGGCGGCGACCTTGCGCAGGAAACGGTACGTCGACACCCACAGGATCCGCTCGGCGTACCCGTCGCCCACCACCGCGGGCAGCCATTCCCGTACGGCCTCCTCGGTCCCGTACGCCTCCTGCGCGTCGTCGTCCCGGCACTGCAGGTCGACCTGGAAGCCCCCGGTGAACGGCACCCGCATCACACTGCGGCCGCCCACCCCCGGGTGCTCGTAGTGGAAGACCCGCTCCAGCGGCAGCTCGGCGCCCGGCAGGTCGGCGACGTCCACGACGACATGGAAGCCGTCCGCGCGCGTCCCCTCCATCGGGATGCCCAGCTCGCCCCGGACCGCCGAGCGCGCCCCGTCCGCGGCGACGGCGTGCGTGCCGGTCCAGACGCGGCCGTCCTCGCCGGTGAGCACGACCTCCGTCGGTGCGACGCGCACCCCCGTCACCCGCACCCCCCACGCGAACTCCACTCCGGCCGCCTCGCACGCGGCGCGCAGGAAACGCTCGGTGTCCACCTGACGCAGGCTGGTGAAGGGCGGGAGGCCGGGCGCGGACGGTGGCGGGAAGGTGCGGGCGTACACCTCGCGGCCCCGGTACAGGGTCCGTCGGGTGTGCCAGGTGCGCCCGTACGCCGTGACCTCGGCGGCCAGTCCCGGGCGCATCCCGTCGAGCAGCCGCAGGGTCTCCCGGTGGACGAACAGGGCGCGGCTGCCCGGGCGTTCGCGCTCCTCGGGGTCCGCCTCCAGGAGCACGACCGGCAGCCCGTGCGCGCGCAGCGCGAGCGCCGCCGACAGCCCGACGGGCCCGGCGCCCACCACGAGGACCGGCCGGGCGGGGGCGTCGCCGCTCACGTGCGCGCGCCCTCGGTCAGCATGCGGGTGATCTCCACCCGCTTCACCTTCCAGGTCGCGGTCATCGGCAGTTCCTCGAAGCGCCACTGCCGGGGCTCGGCCAGGGGCGGCAGATCGGCCGTCGCCTCCCGCCAGCGCGCCGGGTCCAGCGGCCGCTCGCCGCGCACGCACACCACCGGCACCGGTTCGCGGTCCGCGCCGGGCACGATGACCACCTCACGCAGTTCCTCCAGCCGGTCCATCAGCGCGTCCTCGACCTCCAGATTGCTGTGCACCGAGTCGATCCGATCGATCTCACGGTCGATCAGATACAGCCCGCCCAGCCGGCCCTGGTACCCCATGTCGCCCATCTGCCACCAGCCGCCGCCGTCCAGTTGGCGCAGGTACTGCTCCCGGGCGCCGAGATAGGTGAGGATCCGCCCTCTGGTGCGGGCCTCGATGCGGCCGGGCGTGCCGGGCCTGGCCCGCCCGCCGGAGTCGTCCGTGACCCGGACCCGGGTGAACCCGGGGATCCCGATCCCGACCCGGCGCCCGTCGGCGCGGGCGGCGCTGCGCCGGGTGAACCACTGGAAGGCCACCGGACCTGTCTCGCTCTGCCCGTACAGCTGGATCAGCCAGGGCGCGCGCCGCTTCGAGGCGTCCAGCAGCCGCCGTACGGTGCGCGGATGGATGGCGTCGAACGTGGAGCCGTACGAGCGGACCCGGGACAGCGGCGCTCCGGGCGCGTCGGCCAGCTCCTCCCACAGCACGAAGGTGTTGGGGTGGGTCTCGACGATGCCGGGTCGGTGCCGGGTCAGCAGCGGTCCCACCGTGGCGGGGTCCGGGTCGGTGATGAGCACGAGCGGGCTGCCGAAGTGCAGCAGGACGCCGAGCAGGTGGTAGAAGCGCGAGTGCACGAACGACATGTGCAGCGCGGCGGTCTCGCCGCGGGTGGGCCAGCCCATCGCCTTCTGCGGGACGAGCCGGTTCCACATGGTGTTCGCGCAGTGCACGGCGAGCTTGGGCAGGCCGGTGGTGCCCGAGCTGTGGGTGATCAGGGCGGGCTCGCGCGGATGAAGCCGGACGGGAGAGGGGGTTTCCGCCCCGGCGTACTTCTCCAGGGGTTCGGCCCCGGGCGCGTCGTCCACGGAGAGCGTCCGTCGTACGAGGGTGGAGAGGTCGACGTCCGCCAGCGGGCCTTCCAGCTTGGCTCTGTCGGTGATCAGCCAGGGTTGGTGGAGCCGTTCGAGGAGCCGGCCCACCACCGGGCCCGCGAGCGCGGGGGACAGGAGGACGGGAACGGCCCCGATACGGGAGACGGCGCAGGTCAGCAGGACGATGTCGACGTTGTCCGTCTTGTGGACGACCACCTCCTCCGAGGGCCGGACCCCGGCCTCCCACAGCCGTCCGGAGAGCTCCTCGACCACCTCGGCCAGTACCGGATAGCTGAGGTCGACCCCGAGGCCGGGACGGACGTCGAGCGGCCGGTCCAGGGTGACGAACACGGCTCCGTGGCGGTCCGCCGCGTGGCGGAACATCGGGCCCAGGTAGAAACCGCGGTCGGCGAGCAGGGGCTGCTGCTGTCGCATGGGCCCGTTCCCTTCTGTCCTGTGGCTGTGGCTGTGGCTGTGGTCCGGGTCTGTGGTCGTGGCCCGTGGTCGTGGTGCCGCGGGGGTCACCAGGCGCCCTGGCGGACGAGGTGGCGGCGGAGCTTTCCTGTCGAGGTGCGGGGCAGGGACGGGACGAAGCTGATGGCTCTGGGGACCTTGAACGCGGCGAGGTGCTCGCGCGCCAGGCCCACGAGTTCGGTCTCGAGACCCGACGGCCCGGACAGTCCGGAGAGGCCGTGCGGCAGGGGCGAGACGGGGACCACGAAGGCCCGCAGCCGGCTGAAGCCGCGCCAGTCGGTCATGGCCGCGACCGCGACCTCCTTCACCGCAGGATGGGTCCGCAGTACGGCCTCGACCTCCAGCGGGGAGATGGTGATCCCGCCGACCATCTCCAGGTCGTCGGTGCGTCCCAGGTGCCGGTAGCTGCCGTCCGGCTCCCGGCGCGCCCGGTCGTGGGTGGCCAGCCAGCCGCCGACCAGGGTGCGTTCCGTCTCCTCGGGCCGGTTCAGATAGCCGGGCGTCAGCGTCGGCCCGCGCACCCAGAGTTCGCCCTCCGCGCCGTCCTCCACCGGCACACCGGCGCCGTCGCGCAGCTCCACCTCGAAACCGGGGACCGGGCGGCCGACCGTGCCCGGGTGGTTGTGCTCGAAGCTGTTCGCGCAGAACGCGTGACCGGCCTCGGTGGAGCCGATCTGCTCCAGGACCGGCGCGCCCAGCAGATCGGCGACCTGCTTCTCGAGCCCCGCGGGCAGGCCCTCCCCGGCCGACACGGCGGCGCGTACGGAGGCGAAGCAGGTCGCGTGGCCGCTGCCCCGGTCGGCGACGAGGGCGGCGTACGCGGAGGGCACGGAGTAGAGCAAGGTGACCCGGTGCCGGGCGACCAGCTCGTCCACGGCGGCCGGGTTCGGACGCCGGTCCACCAGGACGGCGGAGGAGCCGGAGAAGAGCGGGAAGACGAAGGCGTTGCCGAAGCCGTACGCGAAGTACAGCTTCGACACCGACAGGGTGACGTCGTCCGGGGTGATCCGCAGCAGCCGTCGGCCGATGAGGTCGTGGTACGTCTTCGGGTCGCCGTGACAGTGCACGACACCCTTGGGCCGGCCGGTGGTGCCGGAGGTGTACTGGACGTAGAGCGGGGTGTGCGCGTCGACCGGGTGCGCGGCGGCCGGCTCGGCGTCGGCGGTGAGCGCCATCAGCTGATCGGCGCCGAGGCGCACACGGTCGGTGAAGCGGTCCTCCAGGCCCGGTCCGGTCACGCAGAGCACGGCCTTGGCGTCCTCGGCCATGAACGCGTGCTCGGCCGGGGGCAGTTCGGGGTTGACCAGGACCGCGACGGCGCCCAGCCGGGCGGTGGCGAGGAAGGCCGCCACCCAGGCTATGCCGTCGGGCAGCGCGAGCAGTACCCGGTCTCCCGCGCCCACGCCGTGCCCGCGGAGCACACCGGCCGCGCGGCCCGCGAGCTCGTGCACCTCGCCGTGCGTCCAGGCCCGGTGGCCCTGGTGGAAGGCGATCCGGTCGCCCCAGCCGCGCCGCTCGGCGAGCGCGGCGAGATGGGTGGCGAGGTTGCCGGGGGCGTCGGCGTCCGCGTGGGTGCCGGTCGGCGACCGCGGAGTCGGCGTGGACGTGGGGATCGTCACCGGGCGGGCTCCTCTACGGCGGCACGGCGGGGAGCGTCAGCCCGACGGGCGTTCACCCCTGCCGAGGTGGCTTCCTGGTGCTCCCGCAGGGCCCGCATCTGTGCCGCCGTCTTCAGCAGCATCTCGTCGTACTCCGCGGCCGGATCGGAGTCGAGGACGATCGCGCCGCCCGCGCCCAGGTGCGTCAGCCCCTCCGCGAGTACGGCGGTACGGATGACGATGCTGAGGTCGGCGCCGCCGCTGCACCCCAGGTAGCCGAGGGCTCCGGAGTACACCCCGCGCGCCTCGGTCTCCAGCGTGTCGATGATCTCCATGGTGCGCAGCTTCGGCGCGCCGGTCATCGAGCCGCCGGGGAAGCAGGCGCGGACGCAGTCCACCGCGTCCGTCTCCGGGCGCAGCCGGCCCTCGACGGTGGAGACGAGCTGGTGCACGGTGGCGTAGGTCTCGGTGGCCATGAGCCGGGAGACGCGTACCGTCCCGGTCCGGCAGACCCGGCCCAGGTCGTTGCGGAGCAGGTCGACGATCATCAGGTTCTCGGCGCGGGTCTTGGCGTCGGCGGCCAGCGCGTCCCGCAGGCGTGTGTCCTCCTCCGGGGTGCCGCCCCGGGGCGCGGTGCCCTTGATGGGCCGGGCCTCGGCGACGCCGCCGCGGGTGATCCGCAGGAAGCGCTCGGGGGAGGCGCCCGCCACGTCGAGGTCGCCGAACCGCAGGAAGGCCGCGTACGGCGCCGGGTTGACGCGGCGCAGCACCCGGTAGAAGTCGTACGCGTCGGGCGGCGCGGGCAGCCGGGCGGCGTTGGTCAGACAGATCTCGTAGCTGGTGCCCGCGCGGAGTTCGCGTGTGCAGGCCTCGATGTCCGCGAGGTAGGTGGACCGGTCGCGGACGAGCCACGGTTCGGCGGCGTCGAGGTCCGGCTCGGCCGACACGGGAGCGGGCGGTAACGGCTGCGGCTCGGGGCCGACGAAGGTGAGCTGGGCGAGTGCGCCGTCGAGCCAGTCGGTGGCCTCCCGGGTGGCCTGGGGGGTGTCCTCGGCCACACAGACGGCGTAGGTGAAGCCTTCCTGGTGGTCCACGGCGATCAGGCGGTCGGCGAACAGCCAGCAGGCGTCGGGGGTTTCGGCCCGGTGGCGGTTCGGGGAGCCGCAGTCGGCCTTGGTCTCGTACCCGAAGTAGCCGACGTATCCGCCGGTGAAGTCGAAGGGCAGCCCGGTGGCGTCCACGCGGCGGTTCGCCAACTGCCGCTTGAGGTAGTCGAAGACGCTCGCCCGGACCTTGCGCGCGGGCCGGCCGGCCCGCTCGATCTCGCAGCGGCCGCTCGTGACGTCGTACCGGACGAACTCCGACAGCGGCCCGGAGCCGTCACCGAAGAACGAGAACCGTGACCGCCCCTCCTCGACCCGCGCGCTGTCCAGCCAGAACGCCCGCGGGGAGGCGGCGTACATGCGGGTGAAGGCGGCCTCCGCGTCGACGGCGGTGGCGATGCGGCGGGTGTGCAGCCGGTGGGCGGGGCGGACGGTCCGCGCGGGGCGGGAGGGCGTGGCGGGGGCGGGGACGGCCGCCGCGGACGGGGGGACCGCGGTGTTCTTCGTACGGGTCTTGCGGGCGCGTTGCGCCGTGAGGTTGCGGAAGTTCACGAGCATCCGATGGCCGTACTCGGTGAGGACGGACTCCGGGTGGAACTGCACCCCCCACAGCGGCCGGGTACGGTGCCGCAGCCCCATCAGGACGCCGTCCTCGGACCAGGCCGTGGCTTCCAGCGTCTCGGGCAGCGGCTCGCGCACGGACAGCGAGTGGTAGCGGACCGCGGTGAAGTGCTGCGGCAGCCCCTGGAACAGGTCCCGCTCGTCGTGCCGGATTCTCGACAGATGCCCGTGCCGGGGCTCCGGGGCGGGCAGCACCCGGCCCCGCTCCCCGAGTGCGATGCCCTGGTGGCCCAGGCAGACACCGAGCACCGGGATCGTGGACTCCGCGAGCACTCTGGCGCTGATCCCGAAGTCACGGGATTCGGCCGGGTGCCCCGGTCCCGGCGACACCACCACATTGTCGAATTCCGAGAGATCCGGAGTTCTTCCGCCTGTTCCGTCGGGGGCGGCGTCGTTGAGGATCACCACCGGCTCCTCGCCGTTGACCTCGGCGATCAGCTGGAACAGGTTGTACGTGTACGAGTCGTAATTGTCGATGAGCAGGGTCTTCACCCGCCCACCTCCCTTTGATCGTTCTCGGGCCTACGCGGTCCGTCTTTTGTGGCGTCCGCGGAGCGCCTGGAGCGGTGGGTACAGCCATTTCTTGAAGAACCGCTGAAGGCGCGGCATGAGAATCCAGGTGACGAGGGCCGTCACACACAGACACAGCAGCAGTGTTCGGATGAGCGGATTGAGACCACCGAGATACGGAATCACTAGCAGATTGAATAACAGCACCGGTGGGAAAACCGCGCTCATATTCACGAACCAAAGCTTCCATTTCGCGGGCGGGGGCGGTGCGGCCGGCGGTTTCGGCGGGCCGGTCTGGGCGTCGAACCAGCTCTTGGAGCCCCGCACGCTCCGCCGGCCCGTCTCCCGGGCGAACGGGTCCGCCCGGGTGGCCCACTGCGCCCGGATGGTCGAGTCTTCCCAGGCCAGGGCCGACCCCTCGCTGTCGAAGCGGTAGACCACATGCCACTCCGCCTCTCCGTCGGCAAGTACACCACCCCCCAGGAAGCCCGGTTCGCGCGAGCTCGCCCGCAGTACGGCCCACCCCCAGGAGTGGAAGTCGGTCTCGCGGCCCGGGATCACGTGATACGCCACGGTGACGGTTACGGGATTCCTGGTCACGCCATCGAGTACGGAAAGCGCGTACCGCGCGTTCAAATCTTCAACGAAGTTTCTCGAGTGTCCGGATCGTGACCTTTTGTTTACCTTTCGGTTATCTTGGCATCTTCTGCAGGTCGATACTCCTGGTAACTCTCCCGTAATTTCAGAAAGTGCTTGCGAGGCCCGCCGATAAAGCTGCACGATCGCCATCCGTCGCCGCTGCGGCCCCCCTCCGGCACCAAGAAGGAGATCCCATGTCCAGGTACGACTGGAATATGAACCACGAGGGAATCGAGCGGGCGCGTTCCGTGATCGAACCCGCTCGTAAGGAGGTCACCACCCACCCGATTTACCAGCGGATAAACAGCCGGGAGGGCATGGCGACGTTCATGGCGCACCACGTGTTCGCGGTATGGGACTTCATGTCGCTCCTGAAGTCCCTGCAACGGGAACTGACCTGCGTCGACGTCCCCTGGGTGCCGCGCGGCACGGAGGTGAGCCGACGCCTGATCAACGACATCGTCCTGGTCGAGGAGAGCGACGAACTGAACGGCGGCTTCACCAGCCACTTCGAGCTGTACCGCGCGGGCATGACCGAGGCGGACGCCGACGGGACCAGGATCGACACCTTCCTCGCCCTGATCGCCGAGGGCCACGACGTGCCCTCCGCGCTCCGCGTCGCCCAAGTCCCCGCCCCCGCAGCCGGGTTCGTCCGCACCACGTTCGAGATCATCTCGGACCGGCCGCTGCACTGCCGGGCGGCCGCGTTCGCCTTCTCCCGGGAGGACCTCATCCCCGACATGTTCGACCAGGTCATCAAGAAGGAGGGCACCGACCGCTTCCCGCTCTTCTGCGACTACCTGGCCCGACATATCGAGGTCGACGGCGAGGAACACACCCCCATGGCCATGCAGATGGTGGCCGACCTCTGCGGCGCGGACGACACACGCTGGCAGGAGGCGGTCGAAACAGCGACGCTGGCCCTGGAGGCGAGGGTGCGGTTGTGGGACGGGATCGTGGAGGCGATGACCTGAGGACCGAAGGGGCGCGCCGCCGCGGACGGTCCCCTGCGGCGGGGCTGCGCCGTGCTTCTCCCTCCAGGGATCCGCGGCGGCCCGGACGCGAACGGGGGCCGCCCCACGCGCGGCCGTGGAGCACTCGGGGATCCTGCGCGTGCCGTCAGGGCTGCGGTGCTGCAGCTCGTCGGTACGCTCCAGCACTCCTTGTCCTGCTCGGGCCTCTCCGGTGCTGTTCGTTCAGTACGTGTTCGAGCTCGTCGACGGCAAGATCGAGCGGTTCGACCGCTGCGCCCCGTCACCCCTCCTGCAGCGGCTCCTTCGCCGGTTCTTCCACCGGCGCCTCCCCGAACCGTGCCAGCGCCAACGCGCCCGCCACCGCCACCGCGAACCCCAGTACCGCCAGCCAGGCCAGGCCCTCGCGGGTGCGGTCGCCCAGCCAGATCACGCCCACCAGGGCCGGTCCGATGGTCTCGCCGATGACCAGACCGGCCGTGGCCGTCGTCACCGAGCCGCGCTGCAGCGCCGAGGTCAGCAGGATGAACGCGGCGCCTCCGCCGATGAGCAGCGCGTACGTCGCCGGGTTGGTCAGCAGCGTGGCGGGCGCGAGGTCGTCGATCAGTCGTACCGAGACCTCTACGACCCCGAACCCGAACCCGGCCCCGAGCCCGAGGACCAACGCCCGGCCCCGCCCGGACAACCGCCCGCCCACCAGACCGAGCAGCAGTACCACCACCGCGGTCCCCAGCATCCAGTACTTCAGCGTCATGGACCCGGCCTCGCTGCCCTCGGTCCCGGACGCCAGTCCGAGCATCGCCAGCCCCGCGCACACCACCCCCACCGCGGCCCACTCCACCCCGCTCAACCGCACATGCAGCAGCCGCGCGGCGACCACCGCCGTCACCGCGAGGCTCGCCGCCAGCGCCGCCCCGACCGCGTAGATGGGGATGGAGCGAAGCGCCGCGATCTGCAACAGGAAGCCAAGCCCGTCCAGCGCGAGGCCCGCGAGATACCGCCACTGCCGCAGCGCCCGCAGCAGCAGAGCCGCGTCCCCGCCCGAGCCGCCGCTGTCGGCCGCCGCCCGCGCGGCGATCGCCTGCAACACCGTCGCCGTACCGAAGCAGACCGCCGCGCCGAGCGCGCACACCATTCCAAAGAGCACGAAGTGACTCTAGGCGACGCCGAATCGAAGGGGTCCCTCGCCTGCCTTGCGCAAAGGACCTCTAATCTGATCGCCAGCGCCGAGCAAAGCGCGCGCACGCTCATGACCAACGGGGGATCGAAGATGGCGGACACACGACGGCGACTGCGTTCGGGAACGGTCGTACTCGGCGGCATGGGACTCCTCGCGGCGGCCCTCACCGCCTGCTCCTCGGAGCCGGACAAGCGCTGCGTCGACCGCGACAGCTACACCTCGCTCAAGGGCTACAAGGTCATCGCCGACAAGAACTGCAAGACCACCAAGTCCGTCAAGACCACCAAGACCGGGACCACGAAGACCTCGGTCAGCAGCGGCTGGTACTACGGCGGCAAGAAGAAGGGCGGCTGGGTCGACGGCGGCTCCTTCACCAAGGCGAGCAAGGGATCCGGCAGCAGCACCAGCGGCGGCAGCCATCACTCCGTCGACCGCGGTGGCTTCGGCAGCGGCAAGGGCAGCTCCGGCGGCTGAGCGACGCGACACCACGTCACCGCACCCGTAGCCGTGGGCCGCGCGCCCAGCACCGATCGGACCCGTACGCCATGGAGCGCCGCACCATCGAGCCCCGCGCCGGCTGGCAGCAGACCGTCGAGCGACAGGGCCTCATCTACCCCCTGACCCGCTACCCGGACGACTCCCTGCGCCCCTACTGGGACGAGAGCGCGTACTACGCCTTCTCGCTCCCGGAGGTGGAGGCGCTGGAGGAGGTCGTCGAGGAACTGCACCGCATGTGCCTGGCGGCGGCCGAGCACATCGTCACGGAGAACCGTTTCGCCGACCTCGGCATCACCGACCCGCGCGTGGTGCGGGCGGTCGCCGAGGCCTGGCAGCGCCGCGACGAACTCCCCTCCGTCTACGGCCGTTTCGACCTGCGTCACGACGGCACGGGCCCCGCCAAGATGCTGGAGTACAACGCGGACACCCCGACGTCCCTCGTCGAGGCGGCGAGCCCGCAGTGGTTCTGGATGGAGGACCGCTTCCCCGGCGCCGACCAGTGGAACTCCCTGCACGAACGACTCGTCGCCGCCTGGAAGAAGCAGGCCGCCCTCCTCCCGCCGGGCAGCCCCCTCCACTTCGCGCACTCCGCCGCCGACGAACTCGGCGAGGACCTGATGACCGTCGCGTACCTGAAGGAGACGGCGCAGCAGGCGGGCCTCGACACCGACTGGATCTCGGTGGAGGAGATCGGCTGGGACCCCCTCTCCGGCCGCTTCGTCGACAACCAGCTCCGTTTCATCCGCAGTTGCTTCAAGCTCTACCCCTGGGAGTGGCTCACCACCGACCGCTTCGCCGACCACGTCCTGGACACCCTCGACAACGGCGGCGGTACGGGCACGACCCTGTGGATCGAGCCCGCCTGGAAGATGCTCCTCAGCAACAAGGCCCTCCTCGCCGTGCTCTGGGAGCTGTACCCGGGCCACCCCAACCTCCTCCCCGCCTACCTCGACGGACCCCGGGAGCTGGCCACCACCCGGGGGTACGTCGCCAAGCCGCTCCTCGGCCGCGAGGGCGCCGGGGTGACGGTGCACGCGCCGGGCGCCGTTCCCGTCGTACGCGAGGACGAGCCCTGCTGCTACCAGGAACTGGCCCCCCTTCCCTCCTTCGACGGCAACCATGTCGTCCTCGGCGCCTGGGTCGTGGACGGCGAGTCGGCGGGGCTCGGCATCCGTGAGTCGTCCGGGCTGGTCACGGACGAGTACGCCCGCTTCCTGCCCCACGTGATCCTCTAGGCACCCGGTCGGCGCTCAGTCGGCACCCAGCACCGCACGCAGCTGGGCCAGCCCCCAGTCCAGGTCCTCCTTGCTGATGACCAGCGGCGGGGCGATCCGGACCGTGACCCCGTGGGTGTCCTTGACCAGGACACCCCGGTCCATCAGCCGCTCGGAGATCTCGCGTCCCGTGCCGTACTCGGGGGCGATGTCGACGCCCGCCCACAGCCCCCGCCCGCGCACCGCCGTGACATGCCCCGTGCCCGCCAGCAGCCCCAGCTCCCGGTGCAGGTGGTCACCCAGTTCCGCGGCGCGCCGCTGGTACTCGCCCGACCGCAGCATCGCGATCACCTCGAGCGCCACCGCGCAGGCCAGCGGGTTCCCGCCGAACGTCGACCCGTGCTCACCGGGCCGGAACACCCCGAGCACCTCCCTGCTCGAGACCACCGCCGACACCGGTACGACCCCGCCCCCGAGCGCCTTGCCCAGTACGTACATGTCCGGCACCACGCCCTCGTGCTCGCACGCGAAGGTGCGGCCCGTGCGCCCAAGACCGGACTGGATCTCGTCCGCGACGAAGAGGACGTTCCGCTCGCGCGTCAGCTCCCGCACCCCGGCGAGGTAGCCGGGCGGCGGCACCAGCACGCCCGCCTCGCCCTGGATCGGCTCCAGCAGCACCGCGACCGTCTCCTCGGTGACGGCCGCCCGCAGCGCGGCCAGATCCCCGTACGGCACGATGTCGAAGCCCGGCGTGAACGGCCCGAAGTCCGTCCGCGCCTCCGCGTCCGTGGAGAAGCTGATGAGTGTCGTCGTACGGCCGTGGAAGTTGTCGCTCGCCACGACGATCCTCGCCCGGCCGTCGGGGACGCCCTTGACGCGGTACCCCCACTTCCTGGCCGTCTTCACGGCGGTCTCCACCGCCTCCGCACCCGTGTTCATCGGCAGCACCATCTCCATGCCGCACAACTGCGCGAGCTGCGCGCAGAAGTCGGCGAACCGGTCGTGGTGGAAGGCCCGCGAGGTCAGCGTCACCCGCTCCAGCTGCGCCTTCGCCGCGTCGAGCAGCCGCCGGTTGCCGTGGCCGAAGTTCAGCGCCGAGTAGCCGGCCAACAGGTCGAGGAAGCGGCGGCCCTCGACGTCCGTCATCCAGGCCCCGTCCGCCGTCGCCACGACGACCGGCAACGGGTGGTAGTTGTGCGCGCCGTGCGCTTCGGCCGAGGCGATGAGTCGTTCGGTGGTGGTCACGGGATCTCCGTTTCCTGCAGCCCAGGGATCGCTGCCCCACGGGGGTCGGGCTCGTGGCTCCCTTCTTATCTCCTATCGTCGCTCGCATGGTGGACGGAGGAACCCGGCGATCCGGCGCGCCCGGTAGGCTGACGGGCGGGGCCGTGACTGGCGCGCTGGGATGGGACCGACCATCGGGGAGCGGCCCATGAACCGTGTGCCGTGCGCCTGGGCCGACCCGTGAACGCTGAACGCCACGTCCGGAGGCCGTCAATGCCCGAGCCCCTTTCCACCGAGTCCACCGCCTTCCGCAGCGCCCTCGACGTGATCCGGGCCGTGGAGCCCCGCGTCGCCGACGCCATCGGCCAGGAGATCGCCGACCAGCGCGACATGCTCAAGCTGATCGCGTCGGAGAACTACGCCTCCCCGGCCACCCTGCTGGCCATGGGCAACTGGTTCAGCGACAAGTACGCCGAGGGCACCGTCGGCCGCCGCTTCTACGCCGGCTGCCGCAACGTCGACACCGTCGAGGCCCTCGCCGCCGAACACGCCCGCGAGCTCTTCGGCGCCGAGCACGCCTACGCCCAGCCGCACTCCGGCATCGACGCCAACCTGGTCGCCTTCTGGGCCGTGCTCGCCGCCCGCGTCGAGGCCCCGGCCCTCGCGAAGGCCGGCGTCCGCAACGTCAACGACCTCTCCGAGGCCGACTGGGCCGAGCTGCGCCAGGCCTTCGGCAACCAGCGCATGCTCGGCATGTCCCTGGACGCCGGCGGCCACCTCACCCACGGCTTCCGCCCGAACATCTCAGGAAAGATGTTCGACCAGCGTTCCTACGGCACCGATCCCGCCACCGGCCTCATCGACTACGAGGCGCTGCGGACGTCGGCCCGTGAGTTCAAGCCGCTGATCATCGTCGCCGGCTACTCCGCCTACCCCCGCCTGGTGAACTTCCGGATCATGCGGGAGATCGCCGACGAGGTCGGCGCGACCCTGATGGTCGACATGGCGCACTTCGCCGGTCTGGTCGCGGGCAAGGTCCTCACCGGCGACTTCGACCCCGTCCCGCACGCCCAGATCGTCACCACCACCACGCACAAGTCGCTGCGCGGCCCGCGCGGCGGCATGGTCCTGTGCGACGAGAGCCTCGCCGAGCAGGTCGACCGCGGCTGCCCGATGGTCCTCGGCGGCCCCCTCCCGCACGTCATGGCCGCCAAGGCCGTCGCGCTCGCCGAGGCCCGCCGCCCCGAGTTCCGCGACTACGCCCAGGCCGTCGTCGACAACGCCCGCGCCCTCGCCGAGGGCCTGATGCGGCGCGGCGCCACCCTGGTCACCGGCGGCACGGACAACCACCTCAACCTGATCGACGTCGCCTCCTCCTACGGCCTCACCGGCCGCCAGGCCGAGTCCGCGCTGCTCGACTCGGGCATCGTCACCAACCGCAACGCCATCCCCGCCGACCCGAACGGCGCCTGGTACACCTCCGGCATCCGTATCGGCACGCCCGCGCTGACCACCCGTGGCCTGGGCACCACCGAGATGGACGAGATCGCCGGTCTCATCGACCGCGTCCTCACCGCCGCCGAGCCCGGCACCACCGCCAAGGGCGCCCCGTCCAAGGCCCAGCACGTCCTGGACCCGAAGATCTCCGACGAGATCTCCCACCGCGCCACCGACCTGCTGGCCCCGTTCCCGCTCTACCCGGAGATCGACCTCGGCTGACCCACCTCCTGGTTCAGAGGTCGATCAACTCCTGTCGTGGTTCCCGCGGCGGTACGGCGCCCTCGCGCCGGGCCGCCGCGCGGCGTACCAGGAGGGTGCCGCCGACCCCGAGGAGCAGACCCGCTCCCAGCCCCGGCAGCACCCACCGCGCACGCTCCTCGACACCCCGTTCCGAGCCCGGTGCGCTTGCGGCGGCGTCGAGCAGCTTCCCCCGCTCGACCACCCGCTCGTACACCGAGCGCGACGCGCGGTGCCAGCGGATGTCGTCGTCCACGACGTCGGGCGAGGGGTCCGTGCGTACCCAGGGCGTGCCGTCCGCGGCCAGGAACAGCTGGTCCTGGCGCCCCATGGCGACATCGGCCCCCGGCGCGCTGTCGGTCTGCGGCCAGCCCCCGACCCCGCTCAGCCCCCACACCACGGTGGCCCGTACCGGCGGGAAGTCGCCCGCCGTCCACGCGTCCGGCACCCGCTCCGTCCCCATGTAGGTGGGAGTCAGCAGGTCCCACAGCCGCCTGAAGTCCCGCTCCCCGGAGTGCAGCGCGGTCGTGCGCCCCGTGCCGCCCTCGATGACCAGCGCGATGTCCGGGGCACTGCGCCCCGCGGCCGGTGCGGAAGCCCGCGCCGGGTGCGCCCCCAGCACGGCGAGCACCAACCCCACGAACCCCACGAACCCCGCGATCCCCGACCTCGCCCGTCTGCCCCGGCCCGCCATGCGTCCCCCGTCCGCCGCCCCCGGTACGTGCCTTGAGTACCCGCCCGAGTATCCGCCCAGGTCCCCCTTTGGGGGAGAGCTCTGTTCCCACCTGTTCCCGAGCTCCCGGGTGTACCTGAGAGAATGGTGAACATGGCCTCTGAACGTCCCCGCGTGCTCTCCGGAATCCAGCCCACAGCAGGCTCGTTCCACCTCGGCAACTACCTCGGCGCCGTCCGCCAGTGGGTGGCCCTGCAGGAGTCCCACGACGCCTTCTACATGGTCGTCGACCTGCACGCGATCACCGTTCCGCAGGACCCGGCGGACCTGCGCGCGAACACCCGGCTCGCCGCCGCGCAGCTGCTCGCCGCCGGTCTCGACGCGGACCGATGCACGCTCTTCGTGCAGAGCCATGTCCCCGAGCACGCCCAGCTCGCCTGGATCATGAACTGCCTCACCGGCTTCGGCGAGGCCTCCCGCATGACCCAGTTCAAGGACAAGTCCGCCAAGCAGGGCTCGGACCGCGCGTCCGTCGGCCTGTTCACGTACCCGATCCTCCAGGTCGCGGACATCCTGCTGTACCAGGCGAACGAGGTTCCGGTCGGTGAGGACCAGCGCCAGCACGTCGAGCTCACCCGCGACCTCGCCGAGCGCTTCAACGGCCGATTCGGCGAGACCTTCACGATCCCGAAGCCGTACATCCTCAGGGAGACGGCGAAGATCTACGACCTCCAGGACCCGTCGATCAAGATGAGCAAGTCGGCGTCCACGCCGAAGGGCCTCATCAACCTGCTCGACGAGCCGAAGACCACCGCCAAGAAGGTCAAGAGCGCGGTCACCGACACGGACACCGTCATCAGGTATGACAGCGAGCACAAACCGGGTATCAGCAATCTGCTGACCATCTACTCGACCCTCACCGGTACCGGTATCGCGGAACTGGAGGAGAACTACGCGGGCAAGGGCTACGGTGCGCTCAAGACGGACCTCGCCGAGGTCATGGTCGACTTCGTGACCCCGTTCCGGGAGCGCACCCAGCAGTACCTGGACGACCCGGAGACGCTCGACTCGATCCTGGCCAAGGGAGCCGAGAAGGCGCGCGCCGTCGCCGCGGAGACGCTCGCGCAGGCGTACGACCGGGTGGGCTTCCTGCCCGCCAAGCACTGAGGCGTACGACCGCACACACGTACCACTGGGCAGAGCGCTGCACATCACTACGGCTGCGCCTGCCCACAACACAGCCGTGGCCTTACAGTCGATAGCCGGACGGCTGAGTACGAACCAGACAACGCGCCCGGCGACGCGAAGGACAACGCAACCGGTGACGCGACCGACGACGCACCGGACACGACGACAGGAGACGACGTGGGGACCGTAACGATCGGCGTGTCGATCGCGGTCCCGGAGCCTTACGGCAGCCTGCTCCAGGAGCGGCGCGCGGGCTTCGGCGACCCCGCGGCTTGTGGCATCCCCACGCACGTCACCCTGCTGCCGCCGACGGAGGTCCACGCCGCCGACCTGCCGGCCGTCGAGGCGCACCTGACCGAGGTCGCCGTGGCCGGCCGCCCCTTCCCGATGCGGCTGTCGGGCACCGGCACCTTCCGGCCCCTGTCGCCGGTGGTGTTCGTGAAGGTCGTCCAGGGCGCCGAGGCCTGCACCTGGCTCCAGCAGCGGGTCCGCGACGCCTCCGGTCCCGTGGCGCGCGAACTGCAGTTCCCGTACCACCCGCACGTCACGGTGGCGCACGGCATCGACGACGCGGCGATGGACCGCGCGTTCCAGGAACTCGCCGACTACGACGCCGAGTGGCCCTGCACGGGGTTCGCGCTCTACGAACAGGGCTCCGACAGTGTGTGGCGCAAGCTCCGGGAGTTCGCCTTCGGCGGATCCGTGGTGCCACCGCAGGCGGGCCACGCGGACGTGGAGCGCGGCACCATCGCTAGCCGCTAGCCGCTAGCCGCTAGCCGCTAGCCGCTAGCCGCTAGCCGCTAGCCGCGGTCGAGCCGGACGGCCTCGGTCGAGCTAGATCGGCAGGCGGCGGAACACCGCTCGCGGTACGTGCCGCAGCGCCGCCATCACCAGCCGCAGCGCCCCCGGCACCCACACCGTCTCCGAGCGCCGTCGCAGCCCCACCTCGACGGCCGTCGCGACCGCCTCCGGTGTGGTGGCCATGGGTCCCTCCGCGCGCCCCGCGGTCATCTTCGTACGGACGAACCCCGGGCGTACGACCATCACGTGGACGCCGGTGCCGTGCAGCGCGTCGCCCAGACCCTGGGCGAAGGCGTCCAGCCCCGCCTTGCTCGACCCGTAGATGAAGTTGGAGCGGCGGGCGCGCTCGCCCGCGACCGAGGAGAGCACCACCAGGGACCCGTGCCCCTGCGTCTGGAGGGCCCGCGCGCACACCAGCAGGGCCGACACCGCGCCCGTGTAGTTGGTCTGCGCGATCCGGGCGGCGGCCACCGGCTCCCGCTCGTCCCGGGCCTGGTCGCCGAGGACCCCGAAGGCGAGCAGCACCATGTCGAGGTCGCCCTCGGTGAAGACCTTGCCGAGAACCGTCTCGTGGGACTCGGGGTCGAGCGCGTCGAAGGCGAGGGTACGGACGTCGGCGCCCAGTGCGCGCAGGTGCTCGGCGTCCCGCTCCAGGGCCGGCGAGGGCCGTCCGGCGAGCCACACCGTGCGGGTGCGCCGGGCGATCAGACGGCGCGCCGTGGCCAGCGCGATCTCGGACGTGCCGCCGAGGATCAGCAGGGACTGGGGGGCTCCGAAGGCGTCCTTCATGACAACTCCTAGAGGGGTGAGGAGGCGGGAGGGTCGACCGGTTCTGGAGGCCGGGGCGGCGGGAAGTTCGATCGGTTCTAGAGGTCGAGGCGGCGGGACAGGTCGGAGGTGAACACCCCGCGCGGGTCCAACTCGGCCCGTAGTTCCCGGAATTCGGTCAGTCGTGGATACATGTCGGCCAGCAGTTCCGGCCGCAGCCGCGCGTCCTTCGCCAGGTACACGCGTCCGCCCGCCCCTGCCACCTCCTCGTCCAGCTCGTCGAGGAAGGAGCCGAGGCCCGGCAGGTTCGCGGGGATGTCCAGGGCGAGGGTCCAGCCCGGCATCGGGAAGGAGAGCCAGCCCGGATCGCCCTCGCCGAAACGCTTCAGGACGGCGAGGAAGGACGGGCACCGGCGTTCGGCGACGCGCCGCACGATGCGCCGCAGGGCCTCCTCGCGCCCGTGTCCGACGACGAACTGGTACTGCACGAAGCCACCGCGCCCGTAGATCCGGTTCCAGTGCGGCACCCCGTCGAGCGGGTGGAAGAAGGCCGGGATCCGCTGTAGTTCACCGGCACGCGCGCGGGGTGCCTTCCGGTACCAGAGCTCGTTGAAGAGGGCCACCGTCCCGCGGCCGAGCAGTCCCTCCGGTACGAAGGGGGGCGCGGACGGGAATCGCGGCGGTCGGAACGCCAGCGGGCGTCGGCGCGCGCGTGGGGGGAGCGCGTCCAGGGGGGCGTGTTCCCCGCGGGTGAGCACCGAGCGTCCCGTCGAGCGGCCGCGCGCCAGCAGGTCGATCCAGGCGACCGAGTACCGGTAGCGGTGGTCCGTGGCGGTGAGACGGGCCATCAGGTCGTCCAGGTCCGCCGCGCGTTCGGTGTCGACGGACATCAGCGAGGTCTCGACGGGCTGGAGCCGGACGGTCGCCGTGAGGATCACCCCGGTCAGGCCCATGCCGCCCGCGGTGGCGTCGAAGAGGGGGGTGCCCCGGCCCACCGTGCGGATCGCGCCGTCCGCGGTCAGCAGCTCGAAGGAGAGGACGTGGCGGGCGAACGAGCCGGACACATGGTGGTTCTTGCCGTGGATGTCCGCGCCGATCGCGCCGCCGACGGTCACCTGGCGGGTCCCGGGCGTGACCGGCACGAACCAGCCGAGCGGGAGCAGGACCTCCATCAGCCGGTGCAGGCTCACGCCCGCGTCGCAGAGCACGGTCCCGCCGTCGACGTCGATCGCGTGGACGCGGTCGAGGCCGGTCATGTCGAGCACGGCCCCGCCCGCGTTCTGCGCCGCGTCCCCGTACGCCCGCCCCAGGCCCCGGGCGATGCCTCCGCGGACCCCGCAGGCGCGGACGGCGGCCGCCGCTTCCTCGTAGGTGCGCGGGCGGACCACACGGGCGGTGGTCGGGGCGGTGCGGCCCCAGCCCGTGACGGAGACGGGTTCGGCCGGGTCGGAGGCGGATCCGGCCGGGTCGGAGGCGGTGTCGGCAGGCATGACCGTGACCGTATCGGCGAAAAAGGTACACAAAGCCCTCACCTCTCCCGTCTTCGCGGCTCCTCACCGAAATGGGTGATTAATGGGATGTCGTACAAGATTTCCGTAATTCTGCGGCCACTCCCTAGAAGAGTGAGATCACATGGACGACCTTGACGACATGGACCGCCGACGGTGGGACGGCATGGACCGTCGGCTGCTGTCGGCCCTCCACGAGCGCGGCACGGATCCACGCGTGGCGGCCGTCGCACACGCCCTGTCCTGGAGCGGGGAGCACGGCGTGCTGTGGCTCGCGGCCGGGCTCACGGGCGCGGTGGTCGACCGCGGGCGGCGCGGCGCGTGGCTGCGCGGCACGGCGCTCACCGCCACCGCGCACCTCGCCAGCATGGGCGTGAAGCAGATCGTGCGCCGTCCACGCCCCGCGCACATCGTCCCGCTGGTGCGCACGGCCGGACGTCACTCGTTCCCCAGCTCCCACGCGGCCTCCGCGACGGCCGCGGCGGTCGCCTTCGGCGCGCTCGGAGTCCGCCCGCTGCCGCCGCTCGCCGCCGCGATGTGCCTCTCCCGGCTGGTGGCCGGCGTCCACTACCCCTCGGACGTGCTCGCGGGCGCCGCCCTGGGCGCCCTGACGGCCCGTCTGGGCGCCCGCTGGATCGAGGCCGGCCATGGCTGAACGCACGGTGCTCCTGGACCCCACGCCGACCGCCCCGGTTCCCGTGCGGACCCTCACCAGCCTCGCCCGGGGTCTCCTCAGGACCACCCGCCCCCGCCAGTGGGTGAAGAACCTGCTGGTCGTGGCGGCCCCGGCGGCGGCGGGCCAGCTCTTCTCCCGGCACGCGGTGATCCAACTCGCGCTCGTCTTCGTCCTGTTCACGGCCTGCGCCGCCGCCGTCTACCTGATCAACGACGCCCGGGACGCCGAAGCCGACCGCGCCCACCCGGTCAAGCGCCACCGCCCGGTCGCCACGGGCCAGGTCCCCGTCCCCCTCGCCTACGCCACGGGAGGCGTGCTCGCCGTCCTCGCCCCGACCGCCGCCGCCCTGCTGTCCTCCCCGGTCACCGCGGCACTGCTGACCGCCTACCTCGGCATGCAACTGGCGTACTGCGTCAGCCTCAAGCACGTCCTGGTCGTCGACCTCGCCGTCGTGACGACCGGGTTCCTGATGCGGGCGATGATCGGCGGGCTCGCCCTCGGCATCCCGCTCTCCCGCTGGTTCCTGATCACCACGGGCTTCGGCGCGCTCTTCATGGTGGCGGCGAAACGGTACTCCGAGGCCGTCCAGCTGGCCGGGAACGCCGGTGCCACCCGCGCGCTGCTCACCGAGTACACCACCGGCTATCTGCGCTTCGTCTGGCAGCTGGCCGCCGGGGTCGCCGTGCTCGCCTACTGCCTGTGGGCCCTGGAGGAGGGCGGCGTGCCCAGCGCCGGGGTGCTGCCCTGGCGCCAGCTGTCCATGGTCGCCTTCATCCTGGCCGTCCTGCGGTACGCCGTCTTCGCCGACCGGGGCGCGGCGGGCGAGCCCGAGGACGTCGTCCTGCGCGACCGCGCGCTCGCCCTGATCGGGCTGGTGTGGCTCGCGATGTACGGGCTCGCGGTCGTGAACTGGTGAGCCTCGCCCGGCGGCCCCTGACCCAGGAGCTCCTGGGCTTCGCCACCGTCGGCGTCCTCGCCTACGCCGCCGACCTCGGCCTCTTCCTCTGGCTGCGTGGCCCGGTAGCCCTCGACCCGCTCACCGCCAAGACGCTGTCGTTCGTGGCGGGCTGCTCGGTCGCGTACACCGGCAACGCGCTCGGCACGTACCGGCACCACCCCGTGCGGGGGCCCCGGCGGTACGCCGACTTCCTCGCGTTCCTCGCCGTGAACCTCGCGGGCGCCCTCGTCCAGCTCCTGTGCGTCGCCGTCAGCCACTATGGCCTCGGGCTCACCTCGCGACGCGCCGACACGGTCTCCGGTGCGGGGATCGGTATGGCACTCGCCACGGTCCTGCGTTTTTGGGGTACCCGGACATGGGTTTTCCGAGGTGAGGGCAGAGTCGGATCATGGACTGGCTGAAAAAGCTCCCCGGCGTGGGGCCGTTGGTCACCCGCCTGATGGCCACGCACGGGTGGCGGTCGTACGAGCGTCTGGACCGGGTGAAGTGGACGCGGCTCGCCGCCGCGATGACCTTCATCAGCTTCGTGGCGCTCTTCCCGCTGCTGACCGTCGGCGCCGCGATCGCCGCCGCCACCCTCACCAGCCAGCGGCAGAAGGAGCTTCAGGACAAGATCGCCGAGCAGGTGCCGGGCATCTCCGACCAACTCGACATCAACGCACTGGTCCAGAACGCCGGCACCATCGGGCTCATCGCGGGCGCCGTCCTGCTGCTCACCGGCATCGGCTGGGTCGGCTCCATGCGGGACTGTCTGCGCGCGGTCTGGGAGCTGCCCGACAGGGAGGAGAACCCCCTCCTGCGCAAGCTCCTGGACGCCGTCATCCTCGTCGGACTCGGTGGTGCCGTACTCGTCACCATCGCCGTCTCCACCGTCGCGACCTCGCTGGTCGGCTGGTCGGCCCGGCATCTCGGCATCGGCGAACACGACTGGGGGAGCGTGCTGCTGCAGTCCGCCGCGTTCGCCGTCGCCGTACTCACCGACTTCCTGGTGCTCCTGTACGTCCTGACCCTGCTGCCGGGCGTCGAGCCGCCGCGCCACCGGCTCGTCGTCGCCACGCTGATGGGCGCCGTCGGCTTCGAACTGCTCAAGTTGCTGCTCAGCAGCTATATGAGGGGCGTGGCGTCGAAGAGCATGTACGGCGCCTTCGGTGTGCCCGTCGCGCTGCTGCTGTGGATCAACTTCACCTCGAAACTCGTCCTGTTCTGCGCCGCCTGGACGGCCACGGGACATGCCGACTCCGGCCCGAAGCAACGCGACGACGACCCCGACGGGCCCGCGGAGCCCGGGGACTTCGAGGAGGTCAGCGGCGGCGGCGCATCAGGTCGGGGAGGGGCCAGCGGCGGTTGACGAGGAAGACGGCGCCGGCGACCAGGGCGAGCAGACCGCCCGTGATGGCCAGGGCGGTGCCGATCCCGCTGGAACCGCCCTTCGCCGCCGCGGAGGCGGCCACCGGCGACGACGAGGCCTTGGTCCCCTGGTCTCCGGTCGACACCGGCGTGTTGGACCCGGCGGACGCGGTCGCACCCGCCTGCGCGCCGGTGTCGACGCCCTTCGGCGGCACCAGCGCACCCACCGGTTTGACCTTGCCGGCCGCGCTGAAGCCCCAGTCGAGCAGCCGCGCGGCCTCCTTGTAGACCTCGTTGTGCTCGTCCTTCTCCGGGTTCATCACGGTGACAAGGAGCACCTTGCCGTTCCGCTCGGCGACACCGGTGAAGGTGGCGCCCGCGTTGGTGGTGTTGCCGTTCTTCACCCCCGCGATGCCCTGGTACGTGGAGACGTCGGTGTCACCGGTCAGCAGCCGGTTGGTGTTCTGGATCTCGAAGGACTCGCGGGTCGTCTTCCCCTTGTCGTTCTTCTTCGTCTCGCCCGGGAACTTCGCCCGCACCGTCGAGCAGTACTCCCGGAAGTCCTTCTTCTGCAGCCCGGAGCGGGCGAACAGCGTCAGGTCGTACGCCGACGACACCTGGCCCGGCTGGTCGTAGCCGTCGGGGCTGACCACATGCGTGTCGAGGGCCTGCAGGTCCTCGGCGTGCGCCTGCATGTCCTTGACCGTCTGCTCCACGCCGCCGTTCATCGCCGACAGCACGTGCACGGCGTCGTTGCCGGAGCGCAGGAAGACGCCGAGCCACAGATCGTGCACGCTGTACGTCTCCTCCTCCTTTATCCCCACCATGCTGGAGCCCGCGCCGATGCCCGAGAGGTCGGTGACGGCTACCTTGTGCTGCGCGGTGCTGGGGAACTTCGGCAGCACGGTGTCGGCGAAGAGCATCTTCAGCGTGCTCGCCGGGGGCAGCCGCCAGTGCGCGTTGTGGGCGGCCAGCACGTCGCCCGACTCGGCGTCGGTGACGATCCAGGAGCGCGCGGTCACATCCTTGGGCAGCACCGGGGCGCCCGTGCCGAGATCCACCTGCGTCCCGGCCTCTCCCAGCCGCGCTCCGCCCACCGTCGACATGTTCGCCGGGGGAGTCGCGCTCGGGCTCGCCGTCGGTGACGGTGACGACGACGGCTTGTCGGCCGCGAAGACGGGGACCGTCGTCGTCAGCGAAAGGGTCAACAGGGTGGCGGAAGTGACCAGCATCGATCGCCGGATGGTCTTCTTGGTGGCGGGCACGGTCGAGAAATTACAGGGCGCGGACCGGGAAGTCCCATCACCCGATGCTGGAGTCCCCTGGTCCCGGCCACCCCGGCGCCGGGTCCCGGCCGGCGACGGCGATACTGGACCCATGAAGCTCAGCCGCCCCGTCTCCTGGTTCCTGCTCGTCTTCGGAGTGTGGAGCTGGATCATCTGGGTCACTTTCGTCAAGAATTTGTGGAAGGACGGCAGCGGGCTCGCGTTCAACGACGCGGGGGATCCGACGGCGTACTTCTGGGTGCACCTGACGCTCGCCGTCGTCTCCTTTGTCTTGGGGACGGTCGTCGGCGGCATCGGGTTCCGCGGACTGCGCGCATTGCGCCAGACGTCATAGCAACAGGGGACAAACGGGGGACAACGGAACACAACGGCGGACAACGGGGGGTACGGCGTCTTGGTCATCGTCTTCGTACTGGTGGGACTGCTCGCCCTCGCCGCGGTCGCGGGGCTGTACTGGTACGTGTGGCGCCGTCTGGTGCGTGACACGACGTCCGGTCCGGGGCTCGCCCGGCGCGCGGGCACCGTGGTCTTCGTCGCCGGGCCGGTGCTGATGATCGCCGCGGTCGCCGCGGAGCGCGCCGGTGCGCCCTTCCGGCTCCAGCAGGTGCTGGCCTGGCCGGGGTTCCTGTGGATGGCGCTGTCGATCTACCTGCTGCTGGGGGTGGTGGCGGGGGAGGTCGTACGACCGCTGCTGCGCCGGGTCCTGGAGCGCCGCGCGGCCCCCTCCGCGGCCGTACCGCAATCGGCACCCGTACGGCACCCGGCACCCGTACCGCACCCGGAGCCGGTACCGCACACGGAGCCGGTGCCGACGGGAGCGGCGGCCCCCCAGGAGCCCTCGCCCGCGGAACCGACATGGCCCGTCACCACCCCCTCGCGGCGGCTCTTCGTCTCGCGTGCCGTCGGCGGGGCCGCCGCGGCCGTCGCCCTGGGGACCGTGGGATACGGGACGTACGGGGTGCTGCGCGGGCCCCGGGTGAAGCGGGTCACCGTGCCGCTGGCCAAACTGCCCCGGTCCGCGCACGGTTACCGGATCGCCGTCGTCAGTGACATCCACCTCGGCCCCACCCTCGGGCGGGACTTCTGTCAGCGGGTCGTCGACACGATCAACTCGACGCAGCCCGACCTGATCGCGGTGGTCGGGGACCTCGTCGACGGGAGCGTGAAGGACCTCGGCCCCGCCGCGGCGCCCCTCGCGCGGCTGCGGGCACGGCACGGCTCGTACTTCGTCACGGGCAACCACGAGTACTACTCCGGTGCCGCGCAATGGGTCAGGGAAGTACGGGAACTGGGTCTGCACCCGCTCGAGAACGCCCGGACGGAAATGGCCGGATTCGATCTCGCGGGCGTCAATGACGTCGCGGGGGAGAGCGAGGGGCACGGGCCCGACTTCGGGAGGGCGCTGGGGGACCGGGACACCGCGCGGGCCGTGGTGCTGCTCGCCCACCAGCCGGTCCAGATCCACGACGCCGTCAAGCACGGTGTCGACCTCCAGCTCTCCGGGCACACCCACGGCGGCCAGCTCTGGCCGGGCAACTACCTCGCGGAGCTGGCCAATCCCACGGTCGCGGGCCTGGAGCGGTACGGCGACACGCAGTTGTACGTCTCCCGGGGCGCGGGAGCCTGGGGGCCGCCGACGCGGGTGGGCGCGCCCTCGGACATCACCGTCGTGGAACTGGCGTCCCCGCAAGCCTGAGAACCGGCTGTGAAACAGGGGCGAAACGGTCCTTCCCAATACCCCGTCTGATTCTTCGGACACCTCTTCCCACAGACGAAACACCTGTGGTTGGGTGATTCGCGTCACTGGGGAGTGACACGGGGCGTGGCCTGGGGAGGGGCGCCGATGCGATCGGTTCGCATACGGATTCTCGCGGTGCTGGTGGTACTGGCGGCCGTGGGTGTGGGCGGCTGGCAGTTACTGCCGTCGAAGGAGAACGGCAACAGGACCATCACGGTCGGGACGACGGACGCCGTCACGTCCCTCGACCCGGCGGGCGCCTACGACGCCGGCTCCTGGGCCCTGTTCAGCAATGTGTTCCAGTCACTGCTGACGTTCGATCCCAGTGGCGCCGCCCCCGTGCCGGACGCGGCGAAGAGCTGCGGGTTCGTGGGCGCGGGACTGCGGACCTATGCCTGCACCCTGCGCGACGACCTGACGTTCCCGAGCGGGAGCAAGGTGACCGCCGAGGACGTGAAGTTCTCCTTCGACCGCGTCAAGGCCATCAACTCCGAGGTGGGGCCCGCGTCCCTGCTCTCCACCCTCGGCTCGGTGGACGCCCACGGCCTCAAGGTCACCTTCCACCTGTCCTCGCCGGACGCCACCTTCCCCTTCAAGGTGGCCACCGGAGCCGGGTCGATCGTCGACCACACCCGCTACCCGAAGCGCGCCCTGCGCAAGGACGCGGGCGCCGACGGCACCGGAGTGTACGTACTGAAGTCGTATACGAAGGACAAGCGGGCCGTCCTCGTGCCCAACAAGCACTACAGGGGCTCCGTCGAGGGGAGCGGCACGCCCACCGTGCTGCGCTACTACGCGACCCCCAAGGCGCTGGAGAGCGCCTGGAAGGCGAAGCAGGTCGACGTCGCGACGCGTCAGCTGCCGCCCGCGACGCTCGCCACCCTCTCGCCGAGCGACCCGAACCAGCACGTCACCGAGTCCGACAGCGCCGAGACCCGCAACCTCGTGCTCAACGTCCGCGCGAACTCGCCGCTGCACAACCGCCTCGTACGGCAGGCCGTCGCCGTACTGATCAATCGCGAGCAACTGGTCAGCCAGACCTACAAGGGGACGACCGATCCGCTGTACGGGCTGATCCCGGCGGGCATCACGGGGCACTCGACGTCGTTCTTCGACGCCTACCCCAAGCCCGACGCGAAGAAGGCGAAGGCCCTGCTGGCCGAGGCCGGGGTGTCGACGCCGGTGCGCTTCACCTACGGGTACGCCGAGGGGCGGGGCGCCGCCGGTGAGGAGGCCACCGAGCTCAAGCGGCAGCTGGAGGCGAGCGGCCTGTTCAAGGTGGACATCAAGGGCTACGAGTGGACCGACTTCCAGAAGCGGTACGCCGAGGGCCAGTTGGACGCCTGGGCGGTCGGCTGGGTCGCCGACTTCCCCGACCCGGACACCTTCAGCGCCCCGCTCGTCGGCACCGGCAACAGCATGAAGAACGGGTACAGCGACAAGGACGTGGACCGGCTGATTCAGGACAGTCAGCAGTACGAGGACCGCAGCCGCACGTCCGACGACTTCCAGACACTGCAGGAAATCGTGGCCCGCGATGTTCCCCTGATTCCCCTGTGGCAGCGCAAGGAGTATGTACTCAGCAGTGAGGACGTAGGAGGCGGCCAGTACCTGTCGGACGGGACCGGTGTCTTCCGCCTCTGGCGGCTGAGCTGGATATGACACGTGACGTGATCCCGCGGGGTGGCCCCCCACCCCGGTGACATCGCGCTCTCGCCCAACGCGGCACCATGCGCGCACTATGTGCCGGAGGTGTGCGCGCGGTGAGGAGCTGAGGTGTTGAGACGCAACGCGTTCCGGCTGCCCCGGCACCCGGCGTCCGTCGGACTCGCCCGGCGCCGGGTACGCGACCATCTGCGGGACTGGGGCCACGGCACCGACGACCCGGCCCTCGCGGACGTCGTCCTGATCGTCTCCGAGCTCGCGACCAACGCCGTACGCCACGGACCCCTTCACGAAGGTCACGAAGGGGAGTTCGAGGTCGCGGTCACCGCCCTCGCCGACGGTTCCTGCTTCGTCGAGGTCTCCGACGAGGGCCTCGCCGTACCACGGCCGCGGCCTGCACCTAGTGGAGGGCGTCGCCGTGGCGTGGGGGGTGTGGAGGCGGGGCCGCCACGGCAAGACCGTGTGGGCGCTCGTGGCGTCCCCGGCCCCGTGAATCACGGCGCCGGGGTCGAGCCGTACGCCGTCAGGAAGCGGTCGCGGAAGGCGTTCATCTTCCAGACCGGGGTGTCCTGCTTCGGCTGCAGGCCGTCCGCCCAGTTCCAGGCGGCGATCTTGTCCAGGACCTTCGGGTCCTTGGCGACGATCGAGACCGGCACGTCACGGCTGGCGTGGTTGCCGCTGACCCGGGCGATGGGCTGGTGGTCGCCGAGGAAGATCAGCACGGTGTTCTTGTTGCCGTACTTCACCAGGTAGTTGATGAGGCTCGACACCGAGTACTGGATGGACTTGCCGTACTCCTGCTTCGACTTGGTGGAGTCGGTGATGATGTCCGCGGGCTTCTTGCCGGCCTTCTCGATCGCGTTGTAGATCGAGCCGTCGCCGACCTGGTCCTGCGGGACCAGCTCGGGGATCGGCGCCCAGGGCTGGTGGCTGGAGGTCAGGATGATCGTCGACATCAGCGGCTTGTCGTGCTTCTTGCTGTGCACCAGGCGCTCGAACGCGGTCAGCGCGTACTGGTCGGGCATGGTCGACCAGCTGAACTTCGGGCCCTTGTAGCCGAGTTTGTGGGAGTCGTAGAGCTTGTCGATGCCGTAGAAGTTCTGCTCGGGCCACGCCTTCTGGACGCCCGGCATCACGCCGACCGTGTCCCAGGCGCCCGTCTTCTTGAACGCGCCGGGGAGGGTCAGGCGCTCGCCCGCGGTGACGGTGCGGTAGCGCTGCTGGTTGCTGATCCACAGGCCCGACATGAAGGTGGAGTGACCCAGCCAGCTGCTTCCGCCGTACGTCGCCGAGGTCAGCCAGCCGCTCTTCGCCGCGAACCCGGCGTCGGTCAGCTTCTTGTTCTCGGCGGTGAGCGTCGCGTCGACCCCGGGTGCCATGACCGGGTCCTCGATCGCGCTGCGGCCGTAGCTCTCGATGAAGGTGATCATCATGTCCTTGCCGCGCAGCCCGGTGAGGAGCTGGTCGGGCGGCGTGTTGGCGAAGTTGTCCTTCTTCGCGATCTTGGCGAACTCGGCTTCGTCCTGCAGTGTCCGCTGTACCTGCTCCGCCTTGAACTGGAGGGCCTGCATGGTGTGCTCCGAAGCGATGGGTATCCCCGCGGCGTACTGCACGCCCAGCGCCGCGCAGGTGACCCAGGCGATGGCCAGCACCAGCGTCGTGCGGGTCGCCGTCTCGGTGTGCCGGGCCGCCAGGTTGCCCAGTCGGATCACCGACAGCGTCGTGAGGGCGAGTACGGCGATCACGAGCGTCACGGCCAGGGCCGCGATGCCGAGCGCGCCACCCTTGCCGAACGTGTCCTGGAGGTATCCCTGCGCATCGCTGAAGAGCGACCAGTCGAGGACGACGTTGAAGCCTCGCCCGAGGTATTCGTTGAAACCGATGTCGAGGAAGTTCACGACGGTCAGGGCGCCCAGGCCGAGCCCGGCGAACGCCGCCACGGCGATCCGCGGCTTGCGGGGCAGGACGATCAGCAGGGCGGCACCGAAGATCGCCTCCACCGGGAGACGCACGAAAGCGGCGAGCCGGACCTTGTCCGCCTGGGTCGGCATGAGCAGCGCGACGACCACGACGGCGAGGGCCACGGCGGTGGTGGCCCACGCGAGAACGCGGGCCGCGACCGGGTACTTCTCCCGCCACCCACCCCAGACGCGCCGCCACCGGCGTGGGCGGGGGGCGGTGGGGGTGTCGGCGTCGGACACGGCGGGGTCGGGTGCGGCGGCGGCCTGCTCCGGGGCTTCGACCTCGCCCTCCGGAGCGTCGGCGTCCGGGGCTTCCGCCTCGGGGCTTTCCGTCTCAGGAGTCTCGGTCTCGGATGCCTCGGTCTGGGATGTCTCGGTCTGAGATGCCTCCGCCTCGGGAGTCTCCGGCTCCGGGTCCTTCGCTTCCGGGGCTTTCGGCTCGGGGTCGGTCGTGGCCTCCGGAGTCTCCGTCTCCGGGGCTTCCGGAGCCTTCGCCTCCGCAGCTTCCGCTTCGGGGGTCTTCGCCTCCGGAGCTTCCGCTTCGGGGGTCTTCGCCTCCGGAGCTTCCGTCTCCGGGGCCTTCGCCTCCGGAGCGCTCACCTCGGGGGTCTCCGCCTCGGAGGTCTGGACGGTGTCCCTCGGGGCGGGGGCGTCCAGGGGCGTGACCTCCTGCGAGGGCACGTCCTCCGGCGCCTCGTCCGTTTTCGACAGCTGTCGAGAGCTCGTGTTGAACGACAACCCGGCGGTCCTTCCGTGCGAAGCCCGGTGGTGGCGCGGCGGACCAGGCTGAGGTCGGGGCCGCCTTCATCTGTTGGGTACGAGGTCGTACCGGCCGGTGTTCAATCATCCGGGTTTGCTTATGTTCAAGCGAGTCACCGAGCTTGTTCAAGCACCTCACTGTGCTTGTTAAAGCAGCTCACCGCGTCGGAAGCGTCACCGTGACCTCGAGCCCCGCTCCCGGCGCCGTCCGCACCGCCACGTCACCCCCGTGCGCGGCCACCACTCCCTGCACGATCGCCATTCCCAGCCCGCTGCCCGCACCACCGCCCGCCCGGAAGAACCGGTCGAAGATGCGCGCCGCGTCCTCCTCAGCCAGCCCGGGCCCCTGGTCCGCGACACACAGCCGTACGGTCCCGTCCTCCCGTTCGAGACCGAGCCGCACCGGCACGTCGGCGGGCGTGTGGGTGCGTACGTTGGCCACCAGGTTGCCCAGCACCTGCCGCAGCCCCGACTCGTCGGCGTGCACCAGCAGTGTCCCGTCGGCGCCCACGGTCACCGGACGCCCGGGCTGCTGGGCCCGCAGATCCTCGGCCGCGTCCCGCACCAGACGGCTCAGGTCGACGTTCTTGAAACGCAGCTCGGGGCTCTGGTCGAGGCGGGCCAGGATGAGCAGTTCGTCCACGAGCCGCCCCATGCGGTCGGCCTCGGCGTTCATCCGGTCCCAGGCCCGCCGGCGCTCACCCGGCTCGCGCAGCATCCCCTTCTCGTACAGCTGGAGGTAGCCGCGGATCGCCGACAGCGGGGTGCGCAGCTCGTGCGAGGCGTCCGCGACGAACCGGCGCAGCTGCGCCGCGCTGCGCTCGCGGGTCCGGTACGCCGATTCCACCTGGTGAAGCATGGAGTTGAGGGCGAGCCGCAGCTGTTCGACCTCCTGGGTCGGATGGTGGCTGGAGGGCACGCGCCGGGTGAGGTCTCCCTCGGCGATGGCGGACGAGGTCTCCACCATGTCCTCCAGCGGCCGCATCCGGCGGCTCACGCTGATCATGGTCAGTACCGCGAGCAGCGACAACAGCAGGGTGCCGACGCCCAGATCGAGTTTGAGGGCCTTGGCGATGCCTTTGTGCAGGGCGTCGGTGGAGGCGGCGAGCAGCACGTACGTGCCGTCGGCGAGCCGGGCTCCGGTGACCCGGTAGGAGGCGCCGTGCACGGTGGTGTCGTGCAGGGCGGGGTCGTGCGCGAGGGCGCTCGGATCGTCCACCGCGGTGACCAGCGCGCGCTGGATGTCGGTGGGCTTGAAACCGCCGACGCTGAGCGGGGTCCCGTGGCCGTCCACCGCCGCGAAGATCGAGTCGGGCTTGTCGGACCGGTCCGCGCCGGGGACCATCCGCTCGCGTACGAAGGCGAGCGCGGTGAGCGAGTCGATCTGGTGGAGGGTGAGCCGCGAACCGGTCAGCGACTCCCGCGTCTTGGACAGTTCCGTGTCGACCTGGTCGAGCAGATAGTGCCGCATGCCCATCAGGCTGACGGCGGTCGCCACGATGATGCCCAGCGCCAGCAACCCCACGTTGGCGAGCGTCAGCTTGCCGCGCAACGAGTGGATCCCGCGGTGACGCCGGGGGCGCCGCACACTCACGTACGCGGGAATCCCCGCACAGAGGGCGAGCTCGGTCCGGGACGCGGGTTCCGCGCGCGGGGAGGGCTCCACCTGCGCCGCGGCGGCCCCCGGGTCCGGGGATGCCGGGGTCATGCGAGGCCGTAGCCGACGCCCCGGCGGGTCTGGATCACCGGTGGGCCGAGGGGTTCGAGTTTGCGGCGCAGATAGCTGATGTACGTCTCGACGACGGTCGACTCGGCGGAGTGTTCGTACTGCCAGACGTGCCGCAGGAGTTGTTCCTTGGGCACGATCCGGCCGCCGTTGCGGACGAGGAAACGCAGCAGGGCGTACTCGGTGGGGGTGAGCTCCACCGTGCGGTCCCCGCGGTGCACGGAGTACGTCGTCTCGTCCAGTTCGAGTTCGCCGTAGCGAAGGGGCGGGCGCTGGGGAAGGACGTCGTCGGGGCGTGTGCGGCGCAGTACGGCCGTGATCCGGGCGACGACCTCGTCGATGTTGAACGGCTTGGTGATGTAGTCGTCGCCGAAACCGAGCGCGCCGACGATCTCGGCGGGCGCGTCCCGCGCGGTGAGGAAGACGATCGCCAGGTCGGGCCGGCGCAGGCGCAGTTCACGGCCCAGCGCCCGCCCGTCGCCGTCCGGCAGCATCACGTCGAGCAGCGCCGCGTCGGGGCGGGTGCGTTCGGCGAGCGTGAGCGCCTGACGGACGGTGCCCGCGGTCATCACCTCGAAGCGGTGGTAGCGCAGCGCGATGGCGAGGACGTCCGCGATGCTCGGCTCGTCCTCGACGACGAGAACGGTGGCCCCCTCGTGAGCGGTCATGCCCCCAGTATCCGCACGCGGGTCGCGCCAGGGGGCGGCTCCCCCCTTTGGAGTTCCTTGAGAGTCATGGGCGGTCTGTGTCGTCGCTCGAGCGTGCCGGTCGATGGTTGGTCCCAGGACCTGGGGGACCAACCGACAACCGAACGACCGGGTGACCGGTCGACTAAGGAGCGTTGAGCGTGGCGACATTGGCACGGTGGTGCTATCGGCACCGGCTGGTGGTCCTGTTGCTGTGGGTGGGGGCACTGCTCGGGCTCGGGGCCGCGGCCTCGACCGCGGCCACGGATTACGCGAACGTCTTCTCCCTTCCGAACACGGACTCCAAGCGCGCGTACGACCAGATGGAGAAGGCCTTCCCGGAGCGCGCGGGCGACACCGACACGGTGGTGTGGAAGGTCGACGCGGGAACCGTCCGGGACCAGTCCGTACAGTCCCGGATCCAGCCCGTGCTGGAGAAGATCGGCAAGATGGCGGGGGTCGGCGGCGTCACCAGCCCGTACGCCGGCGACCGGGGCGCGGCGCAGATCAGCGCCAACGGCAGGATCGCCTACGCCCAGATCACCTTCGCCAAGCAGGCGAACGCGGTGCCCAAGCAGCTGGTGCAGGACGTGGTCGACACCGCGCAGGGCGCCCGACGCGGCGGTCTGCACGTCGAGCTGGGCGGTCAGGCGATCCAGCGCGTCCAGGAACCGCCCACCGGACTCGCCGAGATGATCGGCATCCTGGCCGCGGCGGTCGTCCTCTTCCTCGCCTTCGGCTCGCTCTTCGCGATGCTGCTCCCGATCGGCATCGCGATCTTCGGGGTGGGCACGGGCCTGTTCTCCACCCAGCTGCTCAGCCATGTGACGTCGGTGCCCGACCTGGCACCGCTGCTCGCCACGCTGATCGGCCTCGGTGTCGGCATCGACTACGCGCTGTTCATCGTCACCCGGCACCGGCGCGGCATCCTGCGCGGCATGGACCCGGAGGAGTCGGCGGTCACCGCCCTCAACACCTCGGGCCGCGCGGTGCTGTTCGCGGGCGGCACGGTGTGCATCGCGCTCGCCGGGATGCTCGTGACGAACCTGCGCTTCTTGGACGGCGTGGTCATCGGCACCTCGCTCACCGTCGTGTTCAGCGTGCTCGCGGCGGTCACGCTGCTGCCCGCGCTGCTCGGTTTCCTCGGCTCCCGGGTGCTCAGCCGCCGCCAGCGGCGCAAGCTGGCCGCCGAAGGCCCCGAGCAGGAGCGGGCCAGCGGCTTCGCGGCCCGCTGGTCGGCGAACGTCCAGAAGCGCCCGCGCTCGATCGCCGTGATGGCCGTCGTCGTCATGGCGATCCTCGCGATCCCGGTGCTGTCGCTGCGGCTCGGCGCGACCGACCAGGGCAACGACGACGCGTCGACGACGACCAGGAAGGCGTACGACCTCCTCGCGGAGGGCTTCGGTCCCGGCTTCAACGGCCCGCTCCAGGTGGTCTCCACCAGCGGCGACACGAACAAGCTGGTGCAGGGCCTCCGCGCGACCGACGGCGTCGCCCAGGTCGCGGCGCTGCCGCCCGCGCAGGGCGTCACGGTGATCCAGGTCGTACCGACCACGTCACCGCAGTCCGAGAAGACGGACCAGCTCATCGACACCCTGCGGGACAAGGTGATCCCGGACGCCGGGGCACAGGCGCACGTCGGCGGTGTGACGGCGATCTCCAAGGACTTCTCGACCGTCACGGGCGACCGGCTGCCGCTCTTCATCGCCACCATCATCGGCCTGGGCTTCCTGCTGCTGATGGTCGCCTTCCGCTCCCTGGTGGTGCCCCTGACCGCCGCCCTGATGAACCTGATCGCGGCCGCCGCGTCCTTCGGCGTCCTCGTCGCGATCTTCCAGTGGGGCTGGGGGCTGAGCCTGCTGGGCCTCGGCAAGGAGGGTCCGATCAACGCCTTCCTGCCCGTCATCATGCTCTCCCTCCTCTTCGGCCTCTCGATGGACTACCAGGTGTTCCTGGTGAGCCGGATGCACGAGGAGTGGGTGCACACGAAGGACAACGCGCGGGCGGTCCGGGTCGGCCTCGCGGAGACCAGCCGTGTCATCAACTCCGCCGCCCTGATCATGGTCTGCGTCTTCCTCGCCTTCGTCCTCAGCGGTGACTCGGGGGCGGCGATGGCGGGCGTGGGTCTCGCGGCGGCGGTCGCGCTGGACGCGTTCATTCTCCGTACGGCGCTGGTGCCGGCCGCGATGCACCTGCTGGGCAAGTCCAACTGGTGGCTGCCGGCGGGTCTGGAGAAGCGGTTGCCGCACCTGGCGGTGGAGCCGGCCGAGGAGGCGGAGTCGCTGCCGCGGGCTTCGGCGGGAGGACCGACGGTCGTGCACGGCTTCGTCCGTGACGCGGAGGGCGCGCCGGTCGACGGGGCGGTCCTCACCCTGCTCAGCAAGGGCGGGCGTCAACTGGACCGGGTGACCTCACTGGCGGACGGCTCGTACATCGTCTCGGTACCGGCTCCTGGCACGTATCTGCTGTCGGCGACGGCCTCGTCGTACGGCGCCCGCGCCCGGCACGTCGTCGTGACCGACGAACCGCTGGTGCACGACCTGGAGTTGACGGAGGGGGAGGTGGACGCCGTCAATTAGCCTTCGGCTGCCCGGCCTTGAGGATCTCGTTGACGTCCAGAGTGACCTCGGCGCCGATGGAGCGGGGCAGGATGACGATTTCGCCGGGGGCGTGCACGCGATGGGTTGCGTACGTGTCTCCGGCGGGGTCGGTGAGGACGTGGAGGCGTTGGTGTTCGCGGTCGACGATGACGTAGACGGGGACCTTGGCTTCGGCGTAGGCGGTGACCTTCGCACGGAGGTCGGTCCTCCAGTTGCTGGAGGTGACTTCGAGGATGAGGCGGAACGCCACGGGGTCGTAGGCGTTGTTCTCGATGAGGTGCTTGTCGATGTCGGCTTCGACGAGGCAGAAGTCGGGGATCGCGTAATCCTCGGGACCGCCCGGCAGCCAGATGCCGATGCCTTGGAGCACCTCGGTCTCACCCTCATCGAGACCTGCTGATTCGAATGGGCGAGTCACCTTCTTGAGCGCCCGCGCGTGAGCGACGTCAGGAGAGGGCGTCACGAGGATCTGGCCTCCGATGATCTCGACGCGGCGGCCCGGAAGACTCTCCATGATGAGGTTCGCCTCGGCGATCAGCGGCCGGTCCTCGTGCGGTCGCTCGACACCTGCTGCGGACATCACGTGCCTCCCATGGGCTGGTGTCGAGAACATCATCGTAGGCCGGACGTCTCCCCCGTGTCCTGTACTGGCGGCGTCACCCGATCGTGGAGCCCCGCCCCGGATCCGGCAGCAGCTTCGTCATCCCCGGCAGGAAGTCCGTGAACAGCTCGTGCACCTCGTGGACGAGCGGGCGCAGGACGCGGAAGCGGGCCAGTGAGACGCCCCGGGTGGTGATGCGGGCGCCGCGCTCGGCGAGCCGGTAGCTGCGTTCGCGCCCCTCCGTGCGGTCGAAGACCCAGTACAGGACGAGCCCCATCTGCGACAGCCACATCAGCTCGGGCAGGACGTCCCTCAGCTCCTCCGGAACCTTCGCCTTCGACCCGGCGAGCACCTCGCGGTGTATGGCGATGGACTCCTCGCGGGGGCCCGCCGACTCGGGGGAGAAGGGGCTGAGCGGGCTCTCCGGGTCGGCGGCGTTCTTGAAGAACTGCGCCGCGAACTCGTGGTACGGCTCCGCCACGTCCAGCCACGCCTGCAGTACGCCCGCGATCCGCGCCTCCAGATCCTTCTCGCGCTCCAGGACCGGCCGGATCGCCGCCTGGTGCTCGGCGCCGATCCGGTCGTAGAAGCCCTGGATGAGGTGCTCCTTGCCGGCGAAGTAGTAGTACGCGTTGCCGACGGAGACCCCGGCCTCCTGAGCGATCGCCCGCATGGTCGTCTTGTCGTACCCCCGCTCCTGGAACAGCCGCAGCGCGGTCTCCAGGATCAGCGCGCGGGTCTGCTCGCTCTTGGCGGGACCCTTTTCCTGGGCCTTTCCGGGCGCGCTGGTGTCGTCCGGGCCGGGGCTGTCTGTCGGTGCTGGCACGGGAACAGAGCCTAACGAGTCGAACAGGAGCCGCTGTCACAGCCCGGAGGCCGGTACGTCCACCCGCCACCTGGTTCGTACACCCACCCGTCCCCCCGCCGGTAGGCGCCCCCGCCCCACCCCTGCTGGGCGTGCGCGGAGCGCCACTTCGCGGCGGCGAGCATCGCGCCCTTGGCGAGCCGGGCCCCGGCCGGGGTGCTCAGCCGGTGGGCGAGCGGCCGGTGCTCGCGCAGCGCCCACAGGCAGACGACCCAGGCGGCGGCCCCGCGGTACACCTGACCGCCGTCCCCGACGACGGTGATCTCGTCGAGGGTGGCGCGGTGGTCGAGGGCGGGGAAGAGTGCCCTGGCCTGCTCGGAACCGGCCGGCACGAGCCGCAGCGGCACCAGCTGGGGCTGCTTGCCCAGCCAGTCGCGCAGGAACGTGCACAGCGAGCACGAGGCGTCGTAGAGGACGGTGAGCCCGAGGACCGGGACGCGTGCGGCGTCCCGGTCACCGGTGGCCTCGAGGCCGGTCATGGCGCTCACGCCCCGGCCGTCGGCGCCACCCAGTCCGTCGGCGCGACGGGCGGCAGCTGCTCCCGCTCCATGACGCCCCGCCGCCGGATCTTGTTGAGCACGTACACGTTGCCGAGGTGCATGACCCCGAGGACGAGCAGGACGACGCCGAGCTTGGTCGACAGGGCCTCGAAGATCCCGCGGGTGTCGGTGATCCCGGCGTCGTCGCCGTTCAGATAGAGCGCGACGAACCCCAGGTTGACGAGGTAGAAGCCCACCACCAGGAGGTGGTTGACGGCGTCGGCGAGTTTCTCGTTCCCGTGCAGCACGTCGGCGAGGAAGATCCGCCCGTTGTGGCTGAGCGTGCGTGCCACCCAGACCGTCAGCGCGATGCTGACCAGTAGATAGATGACGTACGCGACGACCGTGAGGTCCATGTCCCCACCCCTTCTTGAACGCGTTCAAAACGCTGTCGAGAAGGAATGTAGACCTGCTTTTGAACATGTTCAAGTCAGGCGGGTGCGCAGTTCGGGGTGAGGCGGGTCACGTCTGGTGGCGGCCCAGCTCGGGCCGCTTGCCGTAGTCCGTGAAGCCGATGACGTTGCCCCAGGGGTCGGCGATCTCGACGGTCCAGCCGGTGGCGACCGGGAAGACGGGGGCGAGCGGCCGGATGCCCGCCGAGGTCAGCGCGTCGGCCGTGGCCCGCGCGTCCCTGACCTCCAGCCACACCCGCGCCGAGGCCCACAGCGGCGGCCGCGGGCCGAGCTCCTCCTCCAGTCGCAGCAGCAGTCCCGGCGTCTCCTTGCCCACCTTCAGCAGCGCGATCCCGGCCTCGTCGAGCCGGAACGTCACCGGAATGCCGGCCCGCCCGTAGAACTCCACCGCGGCACCGAGGTTCCCGACGGGCAGCAGCACGTTGTCGAAGCCGAGCAGCTCGTACGACACATCATCTGACATGCCATCAGATTAGGTACGGGCCGCGCCGGGGTCCCGGTGGCTGACCGTGCGGGTCCCCCAGGTGGTGCAAGGCCGAGCGCGCCGCGTGGTGGCCGCACCTGCCGTGCACGCCGGGGCCGGGCGGGGTCGCCGCCGAGCACAGGAAGCCGCCGGGGACGCCGGTGCCGTAGGGATCGAGGGCCGCGCGGGGGCGCAGGATCAGCTGGCGCGGGGTGTTGGCGCGGTGAGGATGTCACGAGGAGTGGTTCCGGGTGGTCCCCGGTGTGAGGGACCTTCAGAGAGCCCTTCAGGTACGCAGCGTGCGTCCCCGGTGCAGCGTTCCGATGATGCCGGTGAACCGGAGGTCGAGGCCGAGTCCGTCGCGCTCGGCGTACAGGTGCAGATGGGGCTCGGTGGTGTTGCCAGAGTTGCCGACCTCGCCGAGGAGTTGGTCCACGCGTACTGCCGTCGCGCAGCGGGAAGCACATGGGCGCCGACAACTCCGCGCCCCAGCGGTGGCGTCGCGCCCACACCAGGTACCCGGCGACACCGCCCAGCAGGACAACACCGGTCACGAGCTCCGCGCCGAGGTGACCGGCGGGCAGCGAGGGCAGCGATAAAACCCCGCCTCCGTACGTAGCTTGTACGGAGGCGGGGTTCTTGGTGCGAAAGCTGACAGAGGCGTCAGAAGCGACGCGTGATCAGCGCGCGCTTCACTTCCTGGATCGCCTTCGTGACCTCGATACCGCGCGGGCAGGCGTCCGTGCAGTTGAACGTGGTGCGGCAACGCCACACGCCGTCCTTGTCGTTGAGGATCTCCAGGCGCTGCTCGCCCGCTTCGTCACGGCTGTCGAAGATGAAGCGGTGCGCGTTGACGATGGCGGCCGGACCGAAGTACTGGCCGTCGTTCCAGAAGACCGGGCAGGACGACGTGCACGCCGCGCACAGGATGCACTTGGTGGTGTCGTCGAAGCGCTCGCGGTCCTCGGCGGACTGCAGACGCTCGCGCGTCGGCTCGTTGGTGTCCTTCGTGATCAGGAAGGGCATCACATCGCGGTACGCCTGGAAGAACGGCTCCATGTCGACCACGAGGTCCTTGAGGACCGTCAGACCCTTGATGGGCTCGACCGTGATCGGCTTGGCGGGGTTGATGTCCTTGATCAGCGTCTTGCAGGCGAGGCGGTTCTTGCCGTTGATCCGCATGGCGTCCGAGCCGCAGATGCCGTGCGCGCAGGAGCGACGGAACGTGAGGGTTCCGTCCTGGTCCCACTTGATCTTGTGGAGGGCGTCGAGGACGCGCTCCTTCGGGTCGATCTCCAGCTGGAAGTCTTCCCAGACCGCCTCCGCCGCGACCTCGGGGTTGAAGCGGCGGATGCGGAAGGTGGCGGTGATGTACGGCGAGTCGGCGAAGCCCGCCTCGGGCTGGCCGGCGCTGTCCGCCTTGTCGAGGGTCGGGGTAGCCATCAGTACTTACGCTCCATCGGCTGGTAGCGGGTCTGGACGACCGGCTTGTAGTCGAGACGGATGGACTCGGTGCCGTCGTCGCCGACCTCGCGGTACGCCATGGTGTGGCGCATGAAGTTGACGTCGTCGCGGTTCGGGTAGTCCTCGCGGTAGTGACCGCCGCGGGACTCCTTGCGGGCGAGCGCGGAGACGGCCATGACCTCGGCCAGGTCGAGCAGGTTGCCCAGCTCGATGGCCTCGAGGAGGTCCGTGTTGAACCGCTTGCCCTTGTCCTGGATCGAGACGTTCCGGTAGCGCTCGCGCAGCTCCGCGATCTTCTCGACCGCCGTCTTGATCGTCTGCTCGGTGCGGAACACCATCACGTTGGCGTCCATGCACTCCTGCAGCTCCAGGCGCAGCGCGGCGACCCGCTCCGTGCCCGTGGAGTTGCGCAGGTGCTCGACCTGCGAGACGACCTGCGAGGCGGGGTCCTCGGGCAGCTCGACATAGCCGGCCTTCGCCGAGTACTCGGCGGCGGCGATGCCCGCGCGGCGCCCGAACACGTTGATGTCCAGGAGCGAGTTGGTGCCGAGGCGGTTGGCGCCGTGCACGGACACACAGGCGACCTCGCCGGCGGCGTACAGGCCCGGCACGACGGTCGTGTTGTCGCGGAGCACCTCACCCTGGACGTTCGTCGGGATGCCGCCCATGGCGTAGTGCGCGGTGGGCTGGATCGGGATCGGGTCCGTGTAGGGCTCGATACCGAGGTAGGTGCGCGCGAACTCCGTGATGTCCGGGAGCTTGGCGTCCAGCTGCTCCGGCGGGAGGTGCGTGAGGTCGAGGTAGACGTGGTCGCCCTCGGGACCGCAGCCGCGGCCCTCACGGATCTCCGTGTAGATGGAGCGTGAGACGACGTCACGGGACGCGAGGTCCTTCATGACCGGCGCGTACTTCTCCATGAAGCGCTCGCCGTCCTTGTTGCGGAGGATGCCGCCCTCACCGCGGGCGCCCTCCGTCAGCAGGATGCCCATGCGCCAGATGCCGGTCGGGTGGAACTGGAAGAACTCCATGTCCTCCAGCGGCAGCCCGCGACGGTAGACGGCCGCCTGGCCGTCACCCGTCAGGGTGTGCGCGTTGGAGGTCACCTTGAAGAACTTGCCGGTGCCGCCGGACGCGTAGATCACGGCCTTCGCCTGGAAGACGTGGATCTCGCCGGTCGCCAGTTCGTAGGCGACCACACCGGCCGAGTGCTTGACGCCGTCGACCTCGGTGATCAGCTGGTCGAGGACGTAGAACTCGTTGAAGAACTCCACGCCCTCCTTGACGCAGTTCTGGTACAGCGTCTGGAGGATCATGTGGCCGGTGCGGTCCGCGGCGTAGCAGGACCGGCGGACCGGGGCCTCGCCGTGGTTGCGGGAGTGACCGCCGAAGCGGCGCTGGTCGATCCTGCCCTCGGGCGTCCGGTTGAAGGGAAGGCCCATCTTCTCGAGGTCGAGGACCGAGTCGATGGCCTCCTTCGCCAGGATCTCGGCGGCGTCCTGGTCGACCAGGTAGTCACCGCCCTTGACCGTGTCGAAGGTGTGCCACTCCCAGTTGTCCTCCTCCACGTTGGCGAGCGCGGCGGCCATGCCGCCCTGCGCCGCGCCCGTGTGGGAGCGGGTGGGGTAGAGCTTCGTGAGCACGGCGGTGCGGCTGCGCTTCGTCGCCTCGATGGCGGCGCGCATGCCGGCGCCGCCGGCGCCCACGATGACGGTGTCGTACTTGTGGATCTGCATGAGTCGGTTACCTCAGCCCCGTGCCTAGCGGATGTTCGGGTCGAAGGTGAAGATCACCAGCGTGCCCAGCAGGATGGTGAACACCGTGGCGGTGTAGAGCAGGCCCTTGAGCCACAGCCGGGTGTTCGCGCGCTCCGCGTAGTCGTTGATGACCGTGCGCAGGCCGTTGGCGCCGTGCAGCATCGCGAGCCACAGCATCGCGAGGTCCCAGGCCTGCCACCACGGGGAGGCCCAGCGGCCCGCGACGAACGCGAAGCCGATCTTGGAGACACCGCCGTCGAGGACGAGCTGGATGAGCAGGTGGCCGATGACGAGGACGACCAGCACGATGCCGGACAGGCGCATGAACAGCCAGCCGTACATCTCGAAGTTGCCACGGGTGGACTTCGGGGTCTTCTTGGTGCGCTTGCGCGGGGCCTCGATGAACGGCGCCGGGTTGTCGACGCTGTACGCGGAGAACTCACCCGCGCCCTCGACGGGGCCGATGCCGGAAGCGGCGGTCTCAGTAGTGGACATCTGCGTCAGCTCCCGAAGACTTCGCGGAATGCGTGCCCGAGGACGGGGTAGAGGGCCCCGACCATCAGCACGACCCAGATACCGACGACGGACCAGAGCATCTGCTTCTGGTAGCGCGGGCCCTTCGACCAGAAGTCGACGGCGATGATGCGCAGGCCGTTGAGCGCGTGGAAGAGGATGGCGGCGACGAGGCCGTACTCCAGCAGCGCGACGATCGGATTCTTGTACGTGGACACGACCCTGTCGTAGTCCTCGGGGGAGACACGGACGAGAGCGGTGTCCAGCACGTGTACGAACAGGAAGAAGAAGATGAGGACGCCGGTGACTCGATGAGCCACCCAGGACCACATTCCTTCCCGGCCGCGGTACAGCGTTCCAGCCGGCACGGAAGAACCCTCCGGGAGCGGGGATTGGGGCCTGCCGGCTTCTGTGTCGGTCGGCCCGGCCGGGTACGGTCCACCGGCCCCGGCCATCGTAGCGACGACTTGTCGGAACGTTTACAGCGGCCCTATCTATGTGATCAAACTGGCAATCAATCAGGCACGTTCGGGCTATTCCGGACCGCCCAGGGCCCCGCGTCCCCGAGGAGGCGCGTCAGGCGCCCCCTGGCCAGACGGCGCAGCTCCTCCGCCGTGACCAGCCGCTCCTCTTCGGGATCGTTTGTCAATCGTGATCGGATTCCGGCCAGCACCTGATCCAGTGATTCCTCCGGGGAGAAGTCGTCCAGACAGATGACGAACACGTGCCCGAATCGGCTTTCGTAGGCCGCGTGGGCCGCGCTCAGGGCCGTGTGGGCGGCGGAGTAGGCGCCGTCCGGGAGCAGCGTGAGGGACTCGCCCGCGAGGGCCTCGGTCAGGTCGGCCGGGGTGAGGTCGTAGCCCGCCTCGTCGGCCGCGGCCAGGAAGGCGTCCAGGTCCGGGTAGGGCCGGTGGTCGGCCAGCCGGTGGGCCCAGCGCAGGCTGCGGCAGCAGGTCAGGAGCGCGCGCACGACGGAGTCGGCGGGCGCTGAGTTGAACGGCTCCAGGCGCGCCGGGGACGACGGCACGCTCTTCTGCTGGGGTGGGGCGACCTGGCCGGGGAGGCGTGGAAGACGGTGCGAAGGCAGCGTGGGTCCTCGGCGGTGGGATGTCGACGGGATGCCGTGACGTCCTGTGAACGTCACGTGTGGTGCGGCAGGGGAAGAAGTGAGAATCGTGCCACCACGGTATCCATGATTGACGGGAGGTGTCCGACGGATGCCCGAATGTCACCCGGACGGGAGAGTTTCGGAGCCTGCGGTGGACGGGTGACGTGGAGAGGGGGAGCGTGGAACGTCCGGGGGTGTACGACGTGAGGTGTACGAGGCGCTCGATGCGTACGTCAGGGCGTGGGCCTCGGTTACCGAAGCGAAGGGCGTGGTGCGGTGAGCACGGGCAGGCGACGACGGGCGCCGGTGCAGGACGGGAAGCGGCCGGTACTGATAGCGGTCGGGGTGGCGGTGGTGACGGGTGCCGTGGCGGCGACCGTCACGCTGTGGCCGTCCGGTGACGCCGGCGCGCCGACCGGGGCGAGCGTCACTCCGGGCCGGACGGCGGCCGGGTCCGCGAACCGGACCGGGGCCGCGCCCCCACCGTCCCCCACACCGACCCGGACCTACCCCCTCTCCCGGGCCCCGCGCACCATCCCCGCCGTGCGCGAGCACACCCCGGCGCGCGGCCCCGGCTGGCGTCCCGCGTCCGGCGCCCGCGTGGTCGTCGACGACGCCGCCCTCGCCGACGAGGGAAAGCTGCTCGCCGACGAGCTGAAACTGTCGTACGCCGGACAGACGGGGGCCAAGGACGGTGACGTCGAGCTCGGCCTGAACACCGGCGGCGCCGACCCGGAGTCCTACACCCTGACCGTCAAGAACCGCCGGGTCACCATCTCCGCGCCCGGCGAGGCGGGCGTCTTCTACGGCACCCGCACCCTCAAGCAGGAGGTGCACGGCGGCGGTACGGCGCCCGAGGGCGTCGTGCGCGACCAGCCCGCCAAGCCGCGCCGCGGGTTCATGCTCGACATCGCGCGCAAGCCCTACTCCGCGGCCTGGATAGAGGACCGGATCCGGGAACTGGGCGATCTGAAGTACAACGAGCTGGGGCTGCACTTCTCCGACGACCAGGGCTTCCGTATCCAGTCGGACACCCACCCGGAGATCGTGTCGAAGGACCACCTCAGCAAGACGGACGTCCACGACATCGTCGCCCTCGCGGAGAGCCGCCACATCCATGTCGTCCCCGAGATCGACTCGCCGGGCCACCTCGGCGCGGTGATCGCCGCCCACCCCGACCTCCAGCTGCGCAGCGCCGCGGGAACCGCCCCGCGCGGCACCGTCGACATCTCCAAGCCCGCCGCGGCCTCCATCGTCGACGACCTGCTGAACGAGTACGCCGGTCTCTTCCCCGGCCCGTACTGGCACCTCGGCGGCGACGAGTACCAGGCCCTGACCGTGGCCAGCCCGTCGACCTCCTACCCGCAGCTGGCCGCCGCCGCCAAGCAGGCCTACGGCCCCGGCGCCACCGTCGCGGACCTCGCCACCGGCTGGCTCAACGCCCGCGCCCAGGTGGTGCGCGGCCACGACCGGACCGCACGGGCCTGGAACGACGGGTTCTTCCGTGGCGGCACGGTCCAGGCGGACAAGGACCTGGACGTCGCGTACTGGACGGGCAAGGAGCTCGGCGCGCGGCCGCCCGTCGAATATCTGAGCGCGGGCCGCAAGCTCATCAACTACAACGACGAGTACCTCTACTACGTCCTCGGTGAGCCGCAGACCTTCGTCTACCCGACCGGGCAGCGCATCTACGAGCAGTGGACCCCGCTCGTCGTCCGCGGCACCACACCGGTCCCCGCCAAGTACGACGGCCAGATCCTCGGCGGGAGCTTCGCCGTCTGGTCCGACCGCGCGAACTCCCAGACCCAGGACCAGGTGGCGGCGGGGATCAGGATGCCGCTGCGCGCCACGATCCAGAAGCTGTGGGACCCGGGCCGGCCGACGCTGTCCTGGACGGACTTCAAGAATTTGGCGAACCGGCTGGGCTGAGGCGTATCTTCCCTGTGATTCGTGTGCCGGGTGTGCCCTGGGGAGGGGCGCGCCCGGTTTCTTCCACCGGCACGGACTCATGTGCCGGTGATTCGGGGGGTTTCATGTCCAGTACGCCCATGCCCGTGCCCGGGGGCACCATGGCGCCGCCGCACGGGGATGCCTGGCTGCGCTCGCCGGTGGGTCTCGGGAGGGCGGTCGCGGTGCTGCTCGGCGTGGTGGTCGTCGTGGGTCTCTTCTCGATCTGGGCGGGCGTCAAGGTCTACGACGTCACGGGCACCATCGTGACCGGCGAGGCCGGCGAGGCCGGCGAGGCGGTCCAGCGGGACGCGGTCCACGCGGACTCGGTCATGGCCGAGGTCGGGGTCGTGCAAGTGGCCTCCCTGGTCGCCACGGTCGTCGTCTACCTCGTCTGGTTCCACCGGGTGCGGATCAACGCCGAGGTGTTCGACCCGTTCGGGCACGAGATGGGGCGCGCCTGGACGGGCTGGGGCTGGTTCGTGCCGGTGGTGAACCTCTGGTTCCCGCGCCGGATCATGCTCAACACCTGGGACGCGAGCCGTCCCGCCGGCACCCGCACCTCACACGGGCTCGTCAACGCATGGTGGGTGATGTGGACCATCACGCTGTTCGTCGGCCGGGCCGGGTTCGAGAGTTACCGCAAGGCCGAGACAGCCACGGAGCTCTACGTCGCCGTGGGCGACGTGTTGTTCGCGGACGTCACCGGCGTCGTGGCCGCCGTACTCGCCATCCTCGTCGTCCTGCGGCTGACCCGGATGCAGAACGAGAAGGCCCTGCGCGGCCCGGTCCCGCCCGGGGAGCCGGTCCCGGCGGCCGTCCGGGACCACCGCTGACCGTCGGCGTTGGGCCGTTGGAGGCGGGCGGCGCGCCGGTTCGGCCGATTCCCTGGCCAATTGACTTGCCCCTGTGGTGTATTCGGCGCGGCCGAACCGAAACACCACCGGGGGGAAACCGGCATGGGCTACTGGGGCTACTACGTCGTGGGCAGAAGCGAGCGGCCGCTCGCGGAGCTGGACGCACTGGGCGCGGCGCACGGGATGGTGCTGCGGACCACGGCGCCCGACGGCTGGCAGGTCTGGGAGTACCCGAGCGGTGACGGCGACGTCGGGAGCATGAACACGCTCGCCCGGGAGACCGGCGCGCCCGCGCTCTTCGGGTACGTCATGAACAGCGACTGTGTGGTCGTCGAGGCGGCCGGTCCCGGGAGCGGCGCGTGGACGACCTGTCTGGCGCGCACGGCGATGGCCGCGCACCTGGGGCAGGGCGAGGAGGGGCTCACCGTCGACGACTACTTCCTGGAGCCCTCCGACGCCGCCGCACGGGCTGTCGCCTGGGCCGCGGAGGCCGGGCACACGGTGGTGGCCGAGCCCCTGCTCGCCGTGCTGACCGCGGACGCCGACCCCTTGGCCGAAAACCTGCTCTTCCGGTTCCTCGACCGGCTCGGAGTGGTGCCCCTGTGACACTCCCGCTCCGGAGCACGCAGTAAGGGAAAGTGCGGGCTCCGTAAGCGGGAGCGCCCTGTCGAGGGAGGCGTGATGAGCCTGGTGGACCTGATCGCTCGGGCCGACGAGCGTGGTCTGGCGGCGAGCGGGCTGGCTTGTTTGGATCGGTGCGTACCGCTGCTGGGCGGCGACGACGAGGTCCTGCGGCCGCTCTGGTCGAGCCTCGCCGACGGTGGCGCGGACGGCGACGCCTGGGGCGAACGGCTCGCCAAGGCGCGGGCGGAACTGGACTGCGCCGACCCCTCCGCCGACACCGTCCTCGGCCCCGACCCCGCCCCCGGATCCGGCTCAGGAGCCGAGACCGAGACCGAGACCGAGACCGAGGCCGAGACCGAGGCCGAGACCGAGGCCGCCGTGAGTGACGAGGACCGTGCCGCCGCGCTCGCCCGCCGCATGCTCGCCACCGCCCCCGGCGACCCCTGCGCGTCCGCCCTGCGCGCCTGGGCCGACGCCTGTTCGGCGGCGGCCCTGCAGATCCACCGGCTCCTCGATGTCGCCGCCGACGGCGACGGCCCCCTCGTCGCGGCCGAACGGCGCCGCCAGGTCGCCGTCCTGGAACTGCTCGCGGGCCGCGGCGCGGGCGGCCTGCGCCCCGCCCTTGAGGTGTCGACGGAGGGGCGGCGCGTCCTGCGCGCGGTGGTGTCGCGTCGGGCGCGCGGGCGGTCGTAAACCTGTTTCCCTGAGGGGTTCCTGTGACCGTCCTGGGGCCGGAGATGGGGGTCCTGGGTCGGTGTCGCGAAGGTGCCCGGCACGCGTGACGGATCCCGTCCGGAAGGCGCTCTTCCGAGTGTGAACGCAACGAGTGCGAACCCGATCCGGGCGACCAGGCCCTCCGCCGCGAACAAGCCCGTGCGCTGGGCCGCGGACACCGTCGCGACGATGCGCGAGGGCGCGCGGCTGCGCCTCGACTACTCGGCGCAGAGCCTGTGGCGCGTCGACCGGCTGATCGAGGAGATACGCCGGGAGGGGGCGCCGTACGCCGCCCTCCACACCGTGCTGCGCGGCTTCGGCGCGTACGCCGGTGAGGTCGTCGTCCGGCGCACCGGCGCAGAGTGGTGGGAGACGGGCGGCGAGCACTGGCTGCGCACCCCCGACGGGCGCCTGTGGGACCCCATCGACGAGGCCCACCGCTGCTATGCGGGCGACGGCTCGCTGCGGCTGCTGTGCCGCGAGGCCGTGGGATAGGGGGAAGCGTGCCGAACGGCGGCGAGATTGCCGGTTCTTAAGGTACGCGACCGTTCCCAAACGGCGGTCTCCGGAGTGAACATGAGGACAACCGCCGGACTCGGGAGGCCTCGTGGCCGACAACCGCCGTTGGTGGGCGCTGGTCGTCATCGCGCTCGCCCAGTTGATGGTCGTCCTCGACATGACCATCGTGAACATCGCCCTGCCCTCCGCCCAGAGCGACCTGCACATGTCGGACGGCAACCGGCAGTGGGTCATCACCGCGTACACCCTCGCCTTCGGCGGACTGCTGCTGCTCGGCGGCCGGATCGCCGACCTCGCGGGTCGCCGACTCACCTTCATGATCGGCCTGTTGGGCTTCGCCGCCGCGTCCGCGCTGGGCGGCGCGGCCGCGAACTCCGGGATGCTGTTCGGCGCGCGCGCCCTCCAGGGCGTGTTCGCCGCACTGCTCGCTCCCGCCGCCCTGTCGCTGCTCACGACGACGTTCACCGACCCCGGGGAACGCGGCAAGGCGTTCGGCGTGTTCGGCGCGATCGTCGGCGCGGGCGCGGCGTTCGGGCTGCTCGCCGGCGGCTTCCTCACCCAGTACCTGGACTGGCGCTGGTGCCTGTACGTCAACGTGCCCATCGCCCTGGTCGCGTTCGCCGGCGCGCTGGCGGTGCTCAGCGGCGGCGGCCGCTACGAGGACGCCCGCCTCGACGTGCCGGGCGCGGTGCTCGGCTCCGCCGGAATGCTCTCGCTGGTCTACGGCTTCTCGGAGGCGGAGTCGAGGAGCTGGGGCGACGGACTGGTCCTTGGACTGCTGGCCGCCGGGGTCGTGCTGCTCGGCGTGTTCGGTCTCTGGCAGACCCGCGCCCGGGTGCCTCTGCTGCCGATGTCGGTGGTCAGGGACCGGCAGCGGGTCGGGGCGTTCCTCACCATCCTCTTCGTCACCATCGGGATGTTCGGGGTCTTCCTCTTCCTCACCTACTACATGCAGCGCGTGCTCGGGTACTCGCCGATGAAGACCGGACTCGCCTACCTCCCCATCACCGTCGGCATGATCACCGGCTCCACCCAGGTCGCGGCCCGCCTCCTGAACCGGGTCCCGCCGCGCGCCCTCATCGTCCCCGGGCTGCTGCTGGCCGCGGGCGCGCTGGCGATCATCGCGCAGGTCGGGGTGGCACCCGCGTACGCCTCGCACATCCTGCCCGGCATGCTGATGCTCGGCCTCGGCATGGGCACGGCGATGATGACCTCCATCTCGCTGGCCACGGTGAGCGTCGCGCCCCGGGACGCGGGCGCGGCCTCCGCCACCTTCAACACCGCCCAGCAGGTCGGCGGTTCGATCGGCACGGCGTTGCTCAACACGATCGCCGCGAGCGTGACGACCCGGTACGCGACCGCGCACGCGGCCCCCGGCGTCGACCGTCGCGCCCTCGCCTCCCGGGCCGCCGTGCACGGCTTCAACGTGGCCACCTGGTGGGCGATGGGAGCGCTGCTGCTGGCCGCGCTGATCGCCGGGGTCGTGGTGAACGCGGACCGGATGCCGGCCCCGCAGGCGCGGCCGGCTCCGCTGCCCGAACCGGTGGAGACGGACGCCTGAGCCAGGACGTGTTCCGAGGGGCGCCCGGGGTGCCTGACGAGCTGTGACATTTATGTGAGGCCCGACGCAGATGACCACGTGGGCGTCGACACGGCCGACCGTGTCGCACGGTGCGCATTCTGACCGACTCGGGGCGAACGAGGACAGCGTTGGGCCAGGGAGGGGAACCCCGCCGCGTACAGGCGTACGACGGTGAGCTCGGTGCGGCCGTGGCGCGGGCGCAGCAGGGGGACGAGGCGGCCTTCGCGCTGGCGTACCGGATCGTGCAGCCCGGACTGCTCGGGTACGTGCGCGGGATCGTCGGGGACGACGCGGAGGACGTGGCGTCCGACGCCTGGCTGGAAATCGCGCGGGACCTCGGGCGGTTCAAGGGGGACGGGGCGGGGTTCCGCGGCTGGACCGCGACCATCGCACGGCACCGCGCGCTCGACCATCTGCGGAGGCAGAAGGTACGGCCCAGGGCGACCGGGCTCGAGAACGACGTACTGGAACTGCCCGGCACCCACAGCACCCACGACCAGGCGCTGGAGAGCCTCTCCACGGAGCACGCCCTGGAACTGGTCGCTCGGCTGCCCCGCGACCAGGCCGAGGCCGTACTGCTGCGGGTGGTCGTCGGCCTCGACGGTCCCGCCGCCGCCCGTGTCCTCGGCAAGCGCCCGGGCGCGGTCCGCACCGCCGCCCACCGTGGCCTCAAGCGCCTGGCGCAGCAGCTCGGCGCCGACGGGGAGCCCGGGGTGTGACGCCCAACGACCCCTGGACGCCGAGGGATTCGGGACGAGCGTCAGGAAGCGGTCGGCCGAGGACGGGCAGGGGTGGGCAAGGGCATGGGCGAGAACGGGACCTCCCTCGACGCGCTGCTCGCCTGCGCCGTAAGGGGTGTTCCCGTCGATCCGGAGGCCGAGGGGCGGGCCGTCGCCGCGTACCGGGCCGCTCGCGAGGGCGGGGCGCACGGGGCGCGGTCCCGGCGGCGCGACGACTGGCGACCGCGCCAGCAGCGCCGACCGGGGCGCGCGTTCAAGGAGAGTCAGAGGGCCGATGGCAACGGCCGGGGCCGCCACCCCCCACAGGAGAGGCCCCGACCGTCGCGCGGCACGGGCCGCGCGGCGACCCGTACTCTCTACAGCGCCGCGGCTGCGTTTTCTGTCACACCTCGCTGTGTCACCAGTTAGTTGCATCCTGTACGAACATGGACGGGGAGCGGTTTCAGGCCGTAACGTGCCATTCGCGCCGGGGTGCGGAGGACGGACAACCGCACCCATGAGGGGCCTAGGACCGCATCCACCAATCGAGGAACCACAACGGCGAGCAGCCCGGTCCGCGAAAGCGGCGCCGGCTTAGGCGGAGAAGGGCGCGCGGTGCTGGGGGACGACGCGGAGCTGACCGCCGCGGTGCTTGCGGCACAGGACGGGGACGAGACCGCGTTCCGGACTGTGTACCGCTCGGTGCACCCACGGCTGCTCGGATACGTACGGACGCTGGTCGGTGACCCGGACGCGGAGGACGTCACGTCCGAGGCCTGGCTGCAGATCGCCCGTGACCTGGAGAGGTTCAGCGGTGACGCGGACCGCTTCCGTGGCTGGGCCGCCCGGATCGCCCGCAACCGCGCCCTCGACCACATACGCATGCGCGGGCGCCGCCCCGCGATCGGCGGTGACGAGACGGAACTGACCGCGAAGGCGGGGGATTCCGACACCGCGGGCGAGGCGATCGAGGCGCTGGCCACCAACAGCACCCTCTCGCTGATCGCCCAACTGCCCCAGGACCAGGCGGAGGCCGTCGTACTGCGCGTGGTCGTCGGCCTCGACGCCAAGACCGCGGCCGAGACCCTCGGCAAGCGCCCCGGAGCCGTCCGCACCGCGGCGCACCGCGGTCTCAAGCGGCTCGCGGAGCTGCTCGGCGCGGATCCGGAATCCGCTGGCGGCCTCGGTGTCGTCCCCCCACAAAGAGAGTCACGAACAGAGTCGCGCACACGCGCGGTGACGTCCGCGGGTGTGACGCATACGCGTTCGCGGACGCAGAAGGACATGTGATGGCCGACGAGCAGGACAAGTGGCTGGACCGTGACGCCGCGGAGCGTCTGCTGCGTGGTGAGCCGCTGGAAGCCGTCGACGCCGACACCCAGGGCCGGGCCAAGCGGCTCGCCGACGTGCTCGGTGCGCTGGCACCCGAACCCGCGCCGACCAGTGCCGAACTCCCCGGCGAGGCTGTCGCGTTGGCCGCGTTCCAGCGGGCTCGCGCGGACCGGCAGGGTGAGGTCGCCCAGCGCGGCGGACGGGTGCGCCCGGGGGCCGCGGCCCATTCCGCCGACGCGGGTCTCGTCCGGCTGGGCCGTCCGGGTCCGGCCCCGCGGGGGCCCCGTTGGGGCCGCCCGGTGCGCCTCGGGATCGTCGCCGCGCTGGCCGCGGGGATGATCGGCGGGGTCGCCGTCGCGGCCGGAACCGGAGTGCTGCCGACTCCGTTCCGTGACGACTCGCCGCACCCGGCCGCGACGATTTCCGCGGCACAGACACCGCGGCAGCCGTCCCTCTCGCCGTCGCCGCAGGCGTCGAAGGCCGACGGTTCCCAGGCCCCGGTCCCGGGCGCCACCACGAGCGCGCCGACCGGTGCCGGTTCCGGCGACGACGAGGCCCAGGGGCCCGGCGCGCCGAGCGGACAGCCCGACTCCTCCGACGCGGGGCGGTCGGCCCGCGCCCGCGAGTGGTGGGCCAAGACACGCTCGTACTGCCGCGACGTGCTGGACGGCAAGACCCTGGAGTCCGGCCGCAGACGTGTCCTGGTGGACGCCGCGGGCGGCGGCCGGCGCGTGACGAAGTACTGCAAGGACGTCCTGGGCCGGGCGGGCGCCAACACGGGCGACGGCCGGGGCGATCAGGGCTCGGACTCCGGCTCCGACCAGGGTGCCGGGGGCGGTTCCGGCGACGGTTCGGGCAGCGGCTCCGGTGGCGGGGACAGCGGCGGTGACGGCGACGGCCACACAGGGTCGGGCGGTACGGGGAGCCATCACGGCGACAACGGGATCCTCGCCCCGTCGCCGAGCTCGGTCGTCGCGCCGCTGCGGTCGGCCCTCTGAGCAGTCGCTGAGGTCGGCCCTCTGGTCGGCCGCTGCGGTCGGCCCTCTGGCCGGTCCCTGAAGCAGACCCTCCAGGCAGTCGCCGCTGTCGGCCCTCTGAGCGAGCTTTCGGCCATCCGGCCCGGGCGTGTTCTCAGCCACGCGAACTCCGAGAACCCAGCAATCTGCCATCTGACCTGCGGTTTCTCACTCCCTCGGAAATTTCTTCCGCCAGGGTGTGACGTTTTCGGCCGCGCCGACGCAGTACTGGGTGAGCCGACTGGTCATCGGCCGTCGCACCGAGCCGGGGTTCCCCCCGTACCCAGGCCCGGTGCACATCGGCGCGGGCGGGACACGTTCCCCCGGTCCCGCCCGCGCCCCATCACTCCTTCCGCCCCCTCCGGGCCGGCCGTCACCAGTAGACGACGACCTTGTCCCCGTTCCGGACCTGGGCGAACAGCGCCGCGATCTTCCCCTCGTCCCGTACGTTGACGCAGCCGTGCGAGGCGCCGTAGTAGCCGCGGGCCGCGAAGTCGGGGGAGTAGTGGACCGCCTGGCCGCCGCTGAAGAACATCGCGTACGGCATGGACGTGTGGTAGATCGTCGACACGTGGTAGCGGGATTTGAAGTAGACGCTGAAGACCCCTTCCCGGGTCGGCGTGTACTGCGAGCCGAACCGCACGTCCATCTCCGAGACCGTCCTCCCGTCGATCATCCAGCGCAGGGTGCGGCTCGTCTTGCTGACGCACAGCACCCGGCCCGTCATGCAGCGCGGGTCGGGCCGCGCGGCGGGCTGCCCGCCGTACGGGTACAACTCCCACGCGGCCGGCTTGTGCGTCATCCCCCGCAGCCGCCCCCAGGTGACGGCGTCCAGCTCGCCGGTCCGCGGCAGCCCGCGCTTGCCCTGGAACCCCTTCACCGCGGTGACCGTCGGGGTGTCGTACGTCCCCGTCGGCGCCGGGATGAGCCAGGCGAGCTGGTGCAGCCGGGCCTGGACCTCACGGACGTCGTTCCCCTTGTCGCCGCGGGACCAGAGGACCTTGGGGGCGGCGGACGGCGTCGTGCCGCCCGGCTTGTCGTCCCCGGGCGTGGCCGAACGGTCCGTCTTCGAGGCGGACGGAGGCGTGCTGCCCGGCGTCCTTCCCTGCGTGCTCCCGTGCGCGTCCACGGCCTGGGCCGTACAGCCGCTCACCGCTACGAGTGCCACGAGGGCGGCCAGCGATCTCCCCATACCAGTCGTACGCATTCCAACCCCCGGTGCGTCGTCGTGTCCCCTGAGATGCTCCCCACGCGCGCCCGGTTGCGAACGACGCGCCATCCTGGGGAATGAAGCGTGTGAGCAATGAATCCTGAGAGCGATGAAGCCTGTGAGCAAGGTCCCAGCGCGGTCCTCTCCATCCCGCGCACGGCCGCCGCTACAGTCCGTGGCGAGGGTCGGACCTACCAGTAAGTAACTTCAGCGGGAGGCACAGCAATGGCGCGCGAGTCGGAGTCCGGACTGCCCATCGAACCCCTCTACGGACCCGAGGTTCTGGAGGGCTGGGATCCGGCCGAGAAGCTGGGCGAGCCGGGCGCGTACCCCTTCACCCGCGGTGTCTACCCGTCGATGTACACGGGCCGCCCGTGGACGATGCGCCAGTACGCGGGCTTCGGCACGGCCGTGGAGTCGAACGCGCGCTACAAGCAGCTGATCGCGAACGGCACGATGGGCCTGTCGGTCGCCTTCGACCTGCCCACCCAGATGGGCCACGACTCGGACGCGCCGATCGCGCACGGCGAGGTCGGCAAGGTCGGCGTGGCCATCGACTCGGTGGAGGACATGCGGATCCTGTTCGGCGGCATCCCGCTGGACAAGGTGTCCACGTCGATGACGATCAACGCTCCCGCGGCGCTGCTCCTGCTCATGTACCAGCTGGTGGGGGAGGAGCAGGGCGTCCCGGCCGACCAGCTGACGGGCACGATCCAGAACGACGTGCTCAAGGAGTACATCGCGCGCGGCACGTACATCTTCCCGCCCAAGCCCTCCCTGCGGCTGATCGCGGACATCTTCAAGTACTGCAAGGCCGAGATCCCGAAGTGGAACACGATCTCGATCTCCGGCTACCACATGGCCGAGGCCGGTGCCTCGCCCGCGCAGGAGATCGCGTTCACCCTCGCAGACGGCATCGAGTACGTCCGCACGGCCGTGGCCGCCGGCATGGACGTCGACGACTTCGCCCCCCGCCTGTCCTTCTTCTTCGTCGCCCGTACGACGATCCTGGAGGAGGTCGCGAAGTTCCGTGCGGCCAGGCGCATCTGGGCGCGGGTGATGCGGGAGGAGTTCGGCGCGAAGAACCCGAAGTCGCTGATGCTGCGCTTCCACACCCAGACCGCCGGGGTCCAGCTGACCGCCCAGCAGCCGGAGGTGAACCTGGTGCGCGTCGCGGTCCAGGGCCTGGGCGCGGTCCTCGGCGGCACGCAGTCGCTCCACACCAACTCCTTCGACGAGGCGATCGCGCTCCCGACGGACAAGAGCGCGCGCCTGGCCCTGCGGACGCAGCAGGTGCTGGCGTACGAGACGGACGTGACGGCGACGGTCGACCCCTTCGCCGGCAGTTACGTCATCGAGAAGATGACCGACGACGTCGAGGCGGCCACGGTCGAACTGATGGCGAGGGTCGAGGAGCTGGGCGGCGCGGTGTCCGCGATCGAGCACGGCTTCCAGAAGGGCGAGATCGAGCGCAGCGCCTACCGGATCGCGCAGGAGACCGACTCCGGTGAACGGGTCGTGGTCGGCGTCAACCGCTTCCAGCTCGACGAGGAGGAGCCGTACGAGCCCCTCCGCGTCGACCCGGCCATCGAGGCCCAGCAGGCCGAACGCCTCACCAAGCTCCGCGCCGAGCGCGACCAGTCGGCGGTGGACGCGGCCCTCGCCCACCTCAAGAAGGCGGCCGAGGGCACGGACAACGTCCTCTACCCCATGAAGGACGCCCTGCGCGCCCGCGCGACGGTGGGCGAGGTGTGCAACGCGTTGCGGGGGGTTTGGGGGGCGTATGTGCCGAGCGATGCGTTCTGAGCTGGGCGGTTACTCCGTATGAGTGATCAGGGGCGGAGTTCGATCGGCCCCGGTTACTCTCGTGAAGAGTGAGCCCCCTGAAAAGGAGGGTGCCGTGGCCGTACTGCAACACAAGCTGACGCTGGGCGAAGCCGCCGACCTGCTCTCCCGTGCACTGCCTGGGCACCGCGTGGAGATTCTCCAGGGGAGGCTCACTGCGACACCGCCGCCGGACGGTTCGCATGCGCAGTCGTTGTCTTGGCTGGTCGTAGCGTTCGACGGGGCGGGGGCACGGAAGGCCGGGCTCAGGTATGTCCAGGGCATCGGCCTCTGGCTGCCCGCGCTACCTGACGACTACGCGATCCCGGACTTCTCGGTCGTCGACGAGGACTTCCGCGACGCTCTGGTCCAGAAGAACTGCTACGCCCCGAACGTCTTCCGCCTGGTCATGGAAGTGACGTCCTCGAACTGGTCCGACGACTTGGGCCCCAAGGTCGAGAGTTACGCGGAGGCCGGCATCCCGGTCTACATCGTGGTCGACCGCAAGCACGACGAGGTGCTCCTCTACCAGGACCCGGTCGACGGGAAGTACGACGCCCCCCAGCGCTTCAAGCGCGGTCAGAGCGTTCCGGTCCCCGACTCCGTCGGTGTCAGCCTCGACCTCGCCGTCGACACCCTCCTCGACGGCGACTGACCACCGACACCCGAAGGTGGAGTGTCGTACTCTCGTGCGACACTCCACCTCATGCTTGGTGTTATCGACCTCCCGACCTATCTCGCGGGACTCGTGCTGATCGTTCTGCTTCCCGGTCCGAACTCGCTGTACGTGCTGTCCGTCGCCGCCCGCAAGGGCATACGCACGGGGTACACGGCCGCCGCGGGTGTCTGGTGCGGGGACACCGTGCTGATGACCCTGTCCGCGGCCGGAGTCGCCTCGCTGCTGCAGGCCAACGCCGTGCTGTTCGGGATCGTGAAGTACGCCGGGGCCGGATATCTGACCTGGCTGGCGGTCGGGATGCTGCGCGCCGCGTGGGGCATGTGGCGCACCCGGTACGAGCGGGCCGAGGAGAGCGAGGCCGCCTCGGCGCCGGCCGCCGAGGAGCGGCCCTACCGACGGGCGCTGGTGATCAGCCTGTTCAACCCGAAGGCGATCCTGTTCTTCGTCGCCTTCTTCGTGCAGTTCGTGGACCCGGGCTACGCCTACCCGGCCCTCTCCTTCGTCGTCCTGGGCGCCTTCGCCCAGCTCGCCAGCTTCCTGTACCTCACCGCGCTGATCTTCAGCGGGACGAAGCTGGCGGCGGCCTTCCGGCGGCGCAAGCGGCTCTCGGCGGGGGCCACGACCGCGGCGGGCGCCCTGTTCCTGGGCTTCGCCGTGAAGCTCACCCTGGCCAGCGCCTAGGACAGCTCCTCGGCCAGGTCCTGGGAGAGGCCCTGGCCCAGGACGCCCAAGCGCCTCGCGTACTCCCGCAGCCACGAAGCCGTGCCGCCTGCGGTACGGGATCGGCTGAACCCGCGCGCTGCGCCCTACGGCCGAGACGTCCCCACGGTCGGCCGGGGCTTCGCCAGCGCCGTGCGCAGTTTGGGCGTCAGCCAGTTCTCCACGTACCGGTTGAGGAGCCAGGCCAGGAGCAGCATGCTCGCCGCCGTCAGCAGGAACGTGGCGTACGACGGGATGTGCAGCCCCTGGTGGAGGGCCTTGATCACGACCCAGCCCAGGTGCTCGTGGACGAGGTAGAAGGGGTACGTCAGCGCGCCCGCGACCGTCAGCCAGCGCCAGTTGGCCCAGCGCAGCCAGCCCAGGGCGATCGCGGCGACCGCGACATAGCCGAAGGTGACGACGAGGACGATGCCGTAGGTGGTGCGGTAGGAGAAGCCGCCCGCCTGCGGGGCGTGCCACAGCCCCTGCACCGCGTAGTGCTGGCCGATCAGCCAGCTCACGGCCACGATGCCCCAGGCGTACACGTCCTTGCGGTCGCGGTGCACCAAGTAGAGGCCGACGCCGCCGATGAAGTACGGCGCGTACTCGGGCATCAGGACGATGTCCAGCAGCGGCATCTTGGCGCCCTGCGCGATGACGTAGGCCAGCGTCCAGCCGGCGCAGAACATGATCACGCGGCGGCGGTTCGCGCCCGGCAGGACGATGCACAGCGCGAAGAGGGCGTAGAAGCGGACCTCCGCCCACAGCGTCCAGCACACGCCCAGCACCCGGTCGACGCCGAGCGGATACTGCAGCATCGTGAAGTTGACCAGGGTGTCGCTCGGCGAGACCGTCTTGAACGCGACCATCGGCAGCGCGAACACCACCGTCACCAGGATGATGGCGGCCCAGTACGCGGGCAGCAGCCGGGAGGCGCGGGAGGCGAAGAACGAGCGCAGCGGGCGCCCCCAGCCGCTCATGCAGATGACGAAGCCACTGATCACGAAGAACACCTGGACGCCCAGGCAGCCGTACGCGAAGTACCCGTGCAGCACGGGGAACTGGTGGCGCGGCGAGCCGCCCCAGGCCTTCGCGACCTCGCCGTCGCGTCCGCCGTAGTGGTACGCGGCCACCATCAGCGCGGCGACCAGCCGCAGTCCGTCCAGTGCGCGCAGCCGCGTCTCCCGGCGCTTGGCCGGTATCGCGGGGGGCGTTGCGTCCGTGGGCGGCAGGACGGTGCGGGCCACGGTGCCCGTGGAGGCCACTTGGACGGCCTCGCGCGAGTCGATCACAGGTTTCCCCTCAACGGGACTCAGTGGACCCACAGCACACTAATCCGATTAATAAGGTTTACCTGGCCGTCCGACCGACGATTCGCCCGACGGTCCCTACGCGTTCACCTGCACGTCGTTTCGGGTTCCTGGGCCGGTTCGCGCGGCCCGGCCCAGGAACCGGATCAGCGACCCACCGCCCGCTTCAGCGAGCGGGCGCGGCGCGCCACGCGGCGCACGGTGGCGTTGCGCGGGATGAACGCCAGCTGCGCCGGGACCGCGCCGGGCAGCGCCAGCGAGGTGAGGCGCTTGCGCTTGAAGTAGCGCCGGGTGTGGTGGTTCAGATGCCTGGTCAGGTACGTCTCGGCGGCCGGGCGCAGGTCCGGGTAGATCTTCGGCTGCATCGCGAAGCCGACGGCCCGGACGAGGTCCGTCAGGGCCGTCACGTCCATGCTTTGGCGCTGCTCGTTGACCGCCGACTCGTCCGTCAGTTCGGGCAGCAGCGCGTCCACGATCGTGACGGGGACGCGGTTGCTGTTCTCGTACGGCGTGAGACGGTCGAGCAGGGGGCCGGTGCCGACGCGGGCGACCGGCAGGCCGTACAGCGCCGACGCGGTGAGCAGCGCGGTGGAGAAGCAGCCGACCACCAGGGCGGGGCGCATCCGCTGGTAGAGCACCTCGGCGAGGACCGGGGTGTCGAGCACGGTGAGGTCGGCGCCGAGCTTCTCGGCCTCCTTCTCCAGCAGGCGCGACCAGCGGGCCGGGGCCGAGGGGTGCGGCTTGAACACCACGCGCGTGTGGCCGAGCGCGAGGGCGCCCTTCAGCATCCGTACGTGGAGGTTCTCCTCCTCCTCGGCGGTGAGGATGTCCAGCGCGGAGAGGTACTGGCCGAGCAGGAGGGCCGGTTCGTCGACGAAGGGCAGCTCGTCGCCGGTGTCGACCAGCTCGGCGAGCACCTTCGAGAACGCGTCCGTCGGCACGATCTCCGGCTCGACGCCGAACTCGGTGAGGAGCAGCGGCTTGAGGCCGGGGACGAGGTCCAGGTGGAGCAGGCGGGTCACGCGCGTGCCGACCAGCGGGTCGATCTTGTTGCGGGTGGGTCCGTAGCTCATCAGGCCGTCCGCGTACACGGTGACGGGCGCGCCCATGAAGATCTGCGAGATGCCGAGTGCCGGGTTGACCTGGATCGACTCGACGGCCAGCTCGATGTCGTCGTCCCCGAGGCTCCAGGCGAGCCGCAGGTGCCGCTCCCACAGGGGGACGTCGTCGAGCCGCGGGGCCCAGCCGCCCGGGTGGAAGGGGGAGATGGTCTCGTTCCACGAGATCACGTCGTCGAAGCGGCCGCGCAGCTGCTCGAACCCGGGCATCTCGTCGAGGCCGGGCGTCGTCTCGGGCGTCGCCGCGTTGTTGGAGACGAGCAGGATGCGCCGGTCGGCGGGGCGGAAGCAGTCGCTGTCCAGGGCCGCGGCGAGCGTGGCCGTGCCGTACAGCGTGGACGCCATGAAGATCTGGGTGGTCACGCGGCCACCCCCGTGGTGGAAGCCGGACGGCGGCGTAGCCGGCGCAGCCGCGTGGCGCGCTGCACGTCCATCGAGTCGAGGGCGTCGTCGAGCACGTCCTGCGGCATGTTCCGCAGAGCGACGGCGCTCATCGACTTCAGTTTCCGTGCCACTGCCGGCTCGAACCTTTCGATGGATCCCAGATGATGGGAAATAATCGCGCAATACGTGCGCACGGCCTTGGGCAGGAGTTTTTCGGCGTCGCGGTCCGCCGCGGTTTCCGCCACCACCTGGTCGAACGCGCGAATGAAGTCGAGCTGGCGTACGTCCCCGATCTGGGTGAGGGAGGAGGCCACGCCACGTCGGTAGAACACACCGAGAAGCCCCACCGTGGCGAAGGATTCCGCCTCCCGGTGCAGCTTCCAGATCCAGGGCCGGTCCTCGGCCGTCCGCAGGCCGTCGGTGAAGTGCAGCAGCCCCCGGTCGACCAGTCGGCGGTGGTAGATGCCCGCCCAGGCGTAGGCGTAGTCGACGGAGGTGGAGCGGTCGGCGGGCAGTATCGCGTCGCGGGGGTTCAGTACCACTCCGCGACGGCCGTGCGGGACCCTGTGGATGGTGCGGGCCCGCGCGGTGCACTGCACATGGTCCGTACGGACGAAGTCACAGCCCAGTTGCTCGATGGAGGCAACAAGTTGTTCGTAATAGCCGGGGGCGAGCCAGTCGTCCCCGTCGAGGAACGTGAGGTATTCGCCGTGCGCCGCGTCGATGCCCGTGTTGCGCGCGGTCGCCAGTCCTCCGTTCTTCTCGTGTCTGACATACACCGCGCCCGGGAGCTCGCGCTCCGCGCGCGCGAGAATGTCCGGAGTCTCGTCTCGCGAACAGTCGTCCACGAGAACGAATTCGAAGTCCTCACGTGCGTTCGCACGCAGGCTCTTCAAGGTGTCGGGTGCATATTGCTGCACGTTGTAGAACGGCACGATGACGGAGAGCTTGACCACCCACGTGACGTTAGGCGGCAGCCCGGCATTCGTCTTGACCGTTGGTGAGATGTCAGGTGAACGACGCGTGGCGAAGCCGTGAACCCAGCTGATTTCCGGCTGGATCACGGCCTGATTCGCCATTCGTCGATGTGCTGTTAACCGTTTGTTGCATTCAGGTTGGGCCGCAACTCGGAATGGCTTCCTAGCGTCTTGGACGTGCCAGCAAGTACCAGGAAGTCCCTGCGGGTCGCCGTTCTCGCGGATTCCGACACCCGGTGGAAATGGGGTTCGCTCACCGCGAATCGCATTTCACCGACTGAATCGGACATTCTGCTTGACGGTTATCTCCTGCGTGGCCGAGCCACCCCCACCGCCCGCCAGCTCGAAGAAGTCGGCGTCCGCGCGGATTCCCTCCGCGAGGTCACCGCCGTCGAATTCCTGCGCGCCATGGAAGGGGAGCCGTACGACGTCCTCGTCATCGCCCTCGTGGGCGGCGGTGTGCAGGCGATCCTGCACGGGCTGGCCCACGTCTGGGAGGGGCGGAGCAAGCGGCCCGTGGTCGTCACCGGCTATGTCGGCGTCGTCTACGAGAAGCTCGCCGACGGCCTGCTGCTGCGGCACGGCGCGGACCTCGTCCTCGCGAACTCCCGACAGGACGCGGAACGGTTCCGGGCCGTGTACGAGGGAGTGGGCGCCGACGCCTCCTCGGTGACGGAGGTGGCACTGCCCTTCCTGGGCGGCGCCGCCTACGAGAAGCACGACCCGTACACGGTCGTCTTCGCCGCCCAGCCCTCGGTCCCGGAGAACCGCAAGGACCGTACGTACCTGCTGAACCGGCTGATCCAGCACGCCCGCCTCCACCCGGACCGCGAGGTGCTGCTGAAGCTGCGCTCCAAGCCGGGCGAGCACACCACGCACATCGAGGAGCTGCCCTACCAGAAGCTGGCGCAGAAGACCGACCTGCCCGCCAACTTCCGGCTGGTGTACGGCCACATGGGCGAGGTGCTCGACCGCACCGACCTGCTGGTCACCATCAGCTCCACGGCGGCCCTGGAGTCCCTGCACCGCCGCATCCCCACCGTCGTCCTCAGCGACCTCGGGGTGCGCGAGGCGCTCGGCAACCACCACTTCGTGGGCTCCGGCTGCCTCGCCTCCTGGGACCAGCTCGACGCCGGACACGAGCCGGCCCCCGACCCGGTGTGGGTGGCCCGGCAGGGCGTCGCCGCCGACGGCCAGTACGAGACGGCCTTCGACGAGGCGCGCGCCCGGATCACCGGCCTGCTGGCGGCCCCCGGACTGCTGCCCCTGGCCCCCTACTACACGCCCGTCACCGCCCCCGGCTACCTCCCCGGGATCCTCGCCCGCCACCACCTCGCCCCGGACGGCAGCCCGCTGCCCGGCGCCCCCGCGGCCGACAAGGAGCCCAGCCCCGTACGGCAGATCGTCCGCCGGGCGGCCCGCGGCGCCTACCGCCACGGAGTGCAGCGCGTGGCCCCCGTGATCCGGCGGATGGGGGAGCTGTGACCACCGCCGATCCCTCGGGCCTTCCGCCGATCCCAAGCCTTCCCCGTGTCCCTCGTCAAGGAGAACAGCGCATGACCAACTCGGAAGCGGGTCACGCGGCGCCGGTGCGCCGGGTGCTCGCGGTGATTCCCGCGCGCGGCGGCTCCAAGGGCGTCCCCGCCAAGAACCTCCTCCCGGTCGGCGGAGTGCCGCTGGTGGCCCGCGCGGTGCGCGAGTGCCGGGCGACGCGGCTCGTCACGGACGTCGTGGTCTCCACCGACGACCAGGCGATCGCCGCCGCCGCCCGCGAGGCGGGCGCCGAGGTCGTACTGCGCCCCGCCGCCATCGCCGGTGACACCGCCACCTCGGAGGCCGCCGTCCTGCACGCCCTGGACGCCCACGAGGCGCTGCACGGATCCGCGGTCGACGTGGTCCTGCTCGTCCAGTGCACCAGCCCGTTCATCACGCGGGAGGACATCGACGGGGTCGCCGGGGCCGTCGTCGAGAACGGCGCCGACACCGCGCTGACGGTGGCCAACTTCCACGGCTTCATCTGGCGCGACGCCGCCGACGAGTCCACCGAGGGCGGCAACGGCGTCAACCACGACAAGTCCTTCCGGCCCCGCCGCCAGGACCGGCCCCAGGACCTCCTGGAGACCGGCGCGGCCTACGCCATGGACGCGGCGGGCCTGCGCGAGCACCAGCACCGCTTCTTCGGCCGCACGGAGCTCGTCCGCACCGACCCGGCCCGCGTGCTGGAGATCGACGACCCGCACGACCTCGCCCGCGCCCGCGCGCTGGCCCCCCTCTTCGACGCGAACCGACCCGGCTCGCTTCCGACCGCGGAGGACATCGACGCGGTCGTCCTCGACTTCGACGGCACCCAGACCGACGACAGGGTGCTGATCGACTCCGACGGACGGGAGTTCGTCTCCGTGCACCGCGGGGACGGCCTCGGTATCGCCGCCCTCCGCAAGAGCGGGCTGACGATGCTGATCCTGTCCACGGAACAGAACCCGGTGGTCGCCGCCCGGGCCCGGAAGCTCAAGATTCCGGTCCTGCACGGCATCGACCGCAAGGACCTCGCACTGAAGCAGTGGTGCGAGGAGCAGGGCATCGCGCCTGAGCGCGTGCTCTACGTCGGCAACGACGTCAACGACCTCCCGTGCTTCGCCCTCGTGGGCTGGCCCGTGGCGGTCGCGAGCGCCCACGACGTCGTGCGCGGCGCCGCACGCGCGGTCACCACCGTCCCCGGCGGCGACGGCGCGATCCGAGAGATCGCCAGCTGGATCCTCGGCCCTTCTCTCGACTCCCTCGACAAGTAAGGAACTTCTCCACCATGAGCACCAACTCCCGTCTGCGCCAGTTCGGTTCGAAGACCGCCGGCCCCGGCCACCCCGTCTACGTCGTCGGCGAGATCGGCATCAACCACAACGGCGAGCTCGAGAACGCCTTCAAGCTGATCGACGCCGCCGCCGAGGCCGGTTGCGACGCGGTCAAGTTCCAGAAGCGCACCCCGGAGATCTGCACCCCGCGCGACCAGTGGGACATCGAGCGCGACACCCCCTGGGGCCGCATGACCTACATCGACTACCGCCACCGCGTGGAGTTCGGTGAGGACGAGTACCGCCAGATCGACGAGTACGCCAAGAGCAAGAACATCGACTGGTTCGCCTCCCCGTGGGACACCGAGGCCGTCGCCTTCCTCGAGAAGTTCGACGTCCCCGCCCACAAGGTCGCCTCCGCGTCCCTCACCGACGACGAGCTGCTGCGCGCCCTGCGCGCCACCGGCCGCACGGTCATCCTCTCCACGGGCATGTCGACCCCGAAGCAGATCCGCCACGCGGTCGAGGTCCTGGGCAGCGACAACATCCTGCTCTGCCACGCCACCTCGACGTACCCGGCGAAGGCCGAGGAGCTCAACCTCCGCGTCATCAACACCCTCCAGGCCGAGTACCCGAACGTCCCGATCGGCTACTCCGGCCACGAGACGGGCCTGCAGACCACGCTGGCCGCGGTCGCCCTGGGCGCCACCTTCGTCGAGCGTCACATCACCCTCGACCGCGCGATGTGGGGCTCCGACCAGGCCGCCTCCGTCGAGCCGGGGGGCCTCACCCGCCTCGTCCGCGACATCCGCACCATCGAGGCCTCCCTCGGCGACGGCGTCAAGAAGGTCTACGAGTCCGAGCTCGGCCCCATGAAGAAGCTGCGCCGCGTCACCGGCGTCGTCGCCGAGGCCGAGATCGCCGCGGCCGCGGGCGAGCCGGTCACGGTCTGAGGTCCTGACCTCCAGAACCCCCCACGCGTTACCTCCCACCCCCCTACGACAACTCCTTACGACAGGACGGTCGTACGTCGATGAGCCCCCGCGCCGGATCCACCGGCCCCCACACTCTCGCCTTCGTCGAGAGTCCGGTACAGCTCCTGAACGTGCTGGAATGGGCACACACCTCTGCCCACCACGGCACGGCGCCCGGCGCGGGGCTCACCCTCGTCGTCCTGTCCCCCAACGACCCGATGACCCGTGGCCAACTGCGCCGCATGGCCGAACTGGCCCGCGACGAGGGCCACTCGGTCCGCTGGGAGGAGGCGCGCGGTGGCTCCACGGCGCCCTTCCACACCATCGGCGGCCTCGCCCCGCTGCTGCGCAGGGCCCGCCGCATCGTCATGGGAGACCCGTTCTCCCGCTATGTGCAACTCCTCCTGACCATCACCCGCGCCCCCGACCTGGTCGTGGTCGACGACGGCACGGCGACGATGGAGTTCGTCGCCCAGCTCGCCCGTGGCGAACGACTGGTCCGCTGGCACCGCAAGGGTGGCCGCCCGGGCCCGCGCGACCTGCTCTTCGCCCCGGTGTCCTCCTTGGCCCGGCGCCGGCTGACGCCCAGTGAGCGCCGTACGGTCGAGGTGTTCTCCTCGATGCCGATCGACGAGACCCCGATCGGTGTGCGCGTCAGCGCCAACGACTTCTCCTGGACCCGGGCCCGTTTCGGGCCGCCCCGCCTCACCAAGGGCGCGGACATGGTCGGCACGTCCCTCGTCGAGACGGGTGTGGTCGACCCGGACCGCTATCTCCAGGCGGTCCGCACCCTCGCCAAGGCCCACGGTGCCACCCGCTACTTCGCCCACCGCCGCGAGAGCGTCGAAAAGCTCCACCGGCTGGCCGCGGAGACGGGCCTGGAGATCGTCCGCCCCGATCTCCCCCTGGAACTGATCGCCCGCCGCGGCCCCATCGGCCGCACGATCCTCAGCTTCCCCTCCACGGTCGTCCACACGCTGCCGCTGGCCCTGGCCGGCACCGAGGTCCGCGTCGCCGTCTGCGACATCGACCCGGCCTGGCTGACGGAGAACGCCTCTCCGCGCGCCCAGGGTTTCCTGTCCGGGGTGACGGGAACGGCACGGGACGTACACCGGTTGTCGGCGGTGACATCGGCGTAGGGAAGCCGCGCACCGTCCGTCGAGTCACTGCGGGAGACCGATGAAGTCGATCGATCCGGGGTTGAGGCCGGGGTCTCCAGGCTGCGCCGGGCCGTTCTCGTGATCGGCTCGGCGGAGGTGCTGCGGGCACTGCGCGCCCACGGAACGATCGCGTGGTTCCGGATCTCGGCCGGGGTGGATCCGCTGGATTCCCTCGTCCGTCCGCCCTTGGTCGTCTGGCGCTACGCCGATCCGCAGGACCGGGTACGCCTGGCGATCCCGCCGACCGTCGAGACGTTCGAGGGAAACGTCGGGTGGGTCGCGGACGTCTCGGCCGAGAACTGGTGCCTCGCGCCACGGAGGGTGCGGGACGAACTCTCCGGAGCCGCTCCGGGGTACCCGGGTGTCCTGTCCGACCTCAAGTACGGGGACCAGGACTTCTGCGTCCGTGCCACGCGGGATCTCGAAATCCTCCTGGCAAGGATCGAGAGGCTCCACGACTGAGTTCGCGGCGGCGGCCCCTTCCGGGCGGGTCACGGGAACCCCGAATCTTCTCCACACTGGTTGCACCGAACAGACACGTGTTGTTCGTCAACCATCCATGGATCGCGCGTTGGACCGACACGATCCAGCCATTGAATCTCCCCGCACGGCACCAATCGGTCGCCGCACGCCTGTTTCGTTTACGCAGTGGGGGGACCACACGTGGCGTCCGCACATGTGGAGTCCGACAGATCGGACTCCGACAGACCCGCGTCCCGGCGGCCGTACGCCGCCCGTGGGCTCGGTGACCGCATCTTCAGGTACCAGCTGACGGCCGCCGGCGTCGTCGTCCTCGCCATCATGGCGGGAGTCGGCCTCTTCCTGCTCCTGAGAGCCGGTCAGGCGCTCAAGGCCACCGGCTTCTCCTTCCTCACCACCGCCGAATGGCAGCCGGACGTCCACCGGTTCGGCATCGCGGCCGTCCTCACCGGCACCCTGCTGATCGCCGCCGTCGCGGTGACGCTCTCCGTGCCGCTGGCCGTGGGGACCGCGCTGTTCATCTCCGACGTGGCCCCGCGCAAGCTGCGCCGCACGCTGGTGACGATGGTCGACCTGATGGCGGCCGTACCGTCGGTGGTGTACGGACTGTGGGGACTGTTCTTCCTCCAGCAGCATGTGATCGGACTGTCGCGCTGGCTGTCCAGCTGGCTTGGCTGGATACCGTTGTTCACGGTGGACGGCGCCCAGCCGGGCGAACCGCTCGCCTCCGACAGCGTCTACACGGCCTCCACCTTCGTCGCCGGGATCGTCGTCGCCCTCATGGTCGCGCCGATCCAGTGCTCGGTGATGCGCGAGGTCTTCTCGCAGGCCCCGGCGGGCGAACGCGAGGGCGCCTACGCGCTCGGCGCCACCCGCTGGGGAATGATCCGCTCGGTCGTCCTGCCGTACGGCAAGGCCGGGATCATCGGCGGCACCATGCTGGGCCTCGGCCGGGCACTCGGCGAGACGATCGCGGTCTACCTGATCATCTCGCCGGTCTTCACCATCCAGCCGCACATCCTGCAGACCGGCTCGAACTCGGTCTCCTCGCTGATCGCCCTGCACTACGGCGACGCCTCCACCTTCGGCATGTCGGCGCTGATGGCGGCGGGCCTGGCGCTGTTCCTGCTCACCCTGGCGGTCAACTTCACCGCCTCCTCGGTCGTGGCCCGCTCCCGGTCCGGCGCACAGAGCGAGGCATGAGATGACCGTCGTGGAACAGACTCCCGTCCGGGCCGCCCCGGCCGCCGCCCCTTCGGCCCCCGCGCCGGAGCCCGACCTGCCCCCCGACCGGCCGCGCCGCATCGGCGGTTTCAGCCGCTCGGGCGTGCTGTCCCTCACCGGCGCCGCCGCCTCCGGGCTGTGCGTGACGATCCTGCTGTACGGCGAACTCGCCCCGTTCTCCGGCGCCTTGGGCTTCGCCCTCACCGCCTACCTGCTCTTCCTCGCGATCTACGCGGTGTTGACGGGATTCGAGGAGGACGGGCAGGCCGTACGGGACCGCGTCATGACCGTCGTGCTGTGGACCGCGGCCACGCTGCTGTTCTCGGCGCTCGTCCTCGTCGTCGGCTTCACCGCCTGGCGCGGCCGGGAGGCGCTGCCGCACGGCAACTTCTTCACCCAGGACATGCAGGCGGCGGGCCCGCTCGACCCGCTGACGAACGGCGGCATCGCCCACGCGATGCTCGGCACCCTCATCATGACCGCCATCGCGCTCGCGATCACGATCCCGCTGGGCCTGGCCTGCGCGGTCTACCTGAACCAGATCCCGGGGCGCTTCTCCCGCTTCGTGCGCACCATCGTCGAGGCGATGACCGCGCTGCCCTCGATCGTGGCGGGCCTCATGGTGTACGCCGTCTGGATCCTCGGCCTCGGCATGCAGAAGTCGGGCCTCGCGGCGGGCTTCGCGATCAGCGTGATGATGCTGCCGATCGTGATCCGCGCGTCGGACGTCGTGCTGCGGCTGGTGCCGGGGACCCTGACCGAAGCGGCCGAGGCGCTCGGCGCACCCCGCTGGCGCACGGTCTGGCACGTCGTCCTGCCCACCGCCCGCTCCGGGCTCGCCACCGCCGTCATCCTCGGCACCGCGCGCGGCATCGGCGAGACCTCTCCCGTCCTGCTGACCGCCGGATTCACCGCGGCGCTCAACACCGATCCCACCAGCGGGCCGATGGTGTCCCTGCCGCTGGCCGTCTTCAACTTCGTCAAGTCGCCCCAGCCGACCATGATCGCCCGCGGCTTCGGCGCGGCGGCCGTCCTCATGGCCCTGGTCCTGGTGCTCTTCGTGATCGCCCGCGTGATCGGCGGCCGCGGCCCCGGCCACCAGACCAAGCGGCAGGCCCGCCGCACCGCCCGCGCCTCGCGGCAGGACGTGGCGCGCTTCGACGAACTGCACGCCCCCGGCCTGTCCCTGTTCGAGGCCGAATCTCCTGCCGAAGCGTCCGCCACAGCCGACCCCACCGCCTCCGGAGAGAACGACTGATGCGCAGCCACCTCCATACCGTCCTCGGGCGCCTGCGCGCCCTCGGGACCCTCGGCGCCCTGCTCGGCATGATCGCCGGACTGCTGGCCGGGCCCGCGGCGGCAACCGCCACGGCCGAGAGCTACACCCCGGTCGCCGGGGCAGGCTCCACCTGGGCCGAGAACGCCATCGACCAGTGGCGCAAGGCCGTCAACCAGTACGGGATGCGGATCAGCTACGCCGGCAACGGCTCCTCCGACGGCCGCCGCCAGTTCCTCAGCAGCACCGTCGACTTCGCGGTCTCGGACATCCCCTTCCAGACCCACCCCACCGACGGCTCGGCCGCCGAACGCCCGTCGGCCGGCAGCTACGCGTACATGCCGATCGTGGCCGGCGGCACCGCCTTCATGTACCACCTGACCGTCAACGGCAAGCGGGTCACCAACCTCCGCCTCTCCGGAGACGTCGTCACCAAGATCTTCACCGGCGTCGTCAAGACCTGGGACGACCCGGTGATCAAGGCCGACAACCCGGGGCTCCAGCTTCCGCACCGCTCCGTCGTGCCCGTCGTCCGCTCCGACGGCTCCGGCTCCACCGCCCAGTTCACGATGTGGATGGCCAACCAGCACGCGTCGCTGTGGCAGGCGTACTGCGGCAAGGTCGGCCGCTCCGGGGCCTGCGGGCAGACCTCGTACTACCCGACCGTGCCCGGCATGATCGCCCAGTCCGGCGACCCGGGCGTGGCGGGCTACGTCGCCCAGAACTACGGCGAGGGCGCCATCGGCTACGTCAACTACTCGTACGCCATCAACGAGGGCTATCCGGTCGCCAAGGTCCTCAACCACGCGGGCTACTACACCGAGCCGACCCCGAAGAACGTCGCCGTCTCGCTCCTCAAGGCGAGGATCAACACGAACAAGAGCTCCGCCGACTACCTCACCCAGCAGCTCGACGGCGTCTACAACGACACCGACAAGCGCAACTACCCGCTCTCCAGCTACTCGTACATGATCCTGCCGCTGCGGGTGCAGGGCATCTTCACCGAGGCCAAGGGCAAGACGCTCGGCGCGTTCTCGTACTACTTCATGTGCCAGGGCCAGCAGCAGATGCCCAAGCTCGGCTATTCGCCCCTGCCCATCAACCTGGTGCAGGCGGGCTTCGACCAGATCCGCCGGATCCCGGGCGTGCAGGCCAAGAACATCAACATCAAGGGCTGCAACAACCCGACCTTCTCCTCCGACGGCCACAACAAGCTCGCCGAGACCGCCCCCTACCCGGCCGCCTGCGACAAGAAGGGCGCAGCGGCCTGCAACACCGGCAGCGGCGGCGCCAAGTCGGGCGGCGGCAGCGGGGGTTCGGGGACGACGGGCGGTACGGGCGGCGGCGGCACGTCGGGCGGTTCCGCCAACGGCGGTACGAGCGGCGGGAGTTCGGGCAGCGGCGGCGGCACGGGCGGCTCGGGCGGCACGGCGGGCGGCAGCGCCCAGCCCGTCGTCGACCCCGACACCGGACAGACCCTGGCGCCCGGCACCGGCGGCGGATCGGGCACCGGCACCGGCGGTGGCACCGCCGCGGACGGCACCATCGCCCTCGCCCAGCCGGTCGCCGTGGCCGGGCACAGCGGCTGGACCACCACCCAGACGTTGATGCTGCTCGCCGTGGCCCTGGTGCTCGGGCTGCTGCTCCTGCCGTCCCTCGTCTCACGGGCGATGGCCGGGCGGGGCGGGAACGGCGGGAACGGCGGGATCCGTGGGGCAACTGGAGCCGGCCGGAAGGGCGACTCGGAGAACCTCACTGACGGGGGCGCGCGATGAAGCGCATACGCAACCTGCTGGTGCGCCTAGTCGCCGGCGCCGCCGTGGGCGCGCTGGCCGGCCTCGCGGTCGCCCAGACCGCCGCGCCCGCGACCGCGGCGAGCGGCGATCAGGCCACCGACTCCGCCGTCACCGTCTCCGGCCGGGGCGAGTTCAAGGACATGAGGTTCACGGTCAGCCAGACCAAGCACCTCACCAGCCAGGCGATCACCGTCTCCTGGACCGGCGGCGCCCCGACCACCCTGGCGGGCACGCTGTTCAACACCGACTTCGTCCAGATCATGCAGTGCTGGGGCGACGACGACGGCACCGTCCCGGCCAACCCCGGCCCGTCGCGCACCCAGTGCCAGTACGGGGCCTCCCCGACCACCGACCGGGGCAACTGGCCGGGCAACGAGTACGACGACACCCGCAAGATCTTCTACAGCGCCGACCCCACCAACTACGGCCAGGACGACCGCTACGGCGCCGGCGGCGTCTCCGGACAGGGCGAGGTGCCCTTCAAGTCCGTCGACGGCACGCTGATCACCTCCGGCACCCAGAACAACGCCCTGTACAGCCGCAACACCACCAACGAGGTCGACTTCGCCCGCACCGGCGCCGACGGCAAGGGCCAGGAGTTCTTCGAGGTGCAGACCGCCAACGAGGCCCCGCACCTGGGCTGCGGCGTCCCGGTCACGGCGGGCGGCCGTACGACCCCGCGCTCCTGCTGGCTGGTGATCGTCCCGCAGGGCCACCTCGACCTCGACGGCAAGCCGTACGCCGACACCAGCCAGGTCAACGCCGGCTCCCCGGTCTCCTCCACCAACTGGAAGAACCGCGTCGCCGTCAAACTCGACTTCAACTCGGTCGGCACCAACTGTGCCCTCGGCTCCGACGAACGCGCCACCACCGGCAGTGAACTCGCCGCCGACGCCATGACCAGCTGGCAGGCGGCCCTGTGCCCGACCGGCAAGGTGTTCGGCTACACCGAGCTCGGCGAGCCCGACACCCGCGCCCGCCTCGCCGGCGACGGCACCTCCGGGCTCGCCTTCACCACCCGCGCCCTCGGCACGGACCCCGGCACCACCGCCCCGACGGACAGCACCGTCTACGCGCCGACCGCGCTCTCGGGCACCGTCATCGGCTTCACCATCGAACGCAGACCCAAGGCCGGAGCCTCCGAAGCGACCCGCCGACTCGCCGGAACCAAGGTCGACTCCATCGACCTCACGCCCCGGCTGGTCGCCAAGCTGCTCACCGAGTCCTACCGCAACTCCCCCTGGGGAGCGGTCCTCGGCACCACCGTCGCCAAGGGCTACGGCTGGGCGAAGAACAACCCGGCGGGCCTGGCGAGCGACCCCGAGTTCCTCGCGCTCAACCCCGAGTTCGCGGAACTGTCCATCCCGGAGACCCCGGCCACCGACACCGATCTCCTCACCTCGCTCGGCCGCACCGACTCGGCCCGCGCCGTCTGGCAGTGGATCGTCTCCGACAAAGAGGCCCGAGGCTTCCTCGCGGGCGTGTCCGACGACTGGGGGATGCGCGTCAACCCGTACTTCAGCACCAACGCGGACCTGAACCCGACCGGTGTCGCCTTCGACCCGGCGAACACGGACACGTACCCCAAGAGCGACCCCTGGTGCACGGTTCCGCCGAACTCCGGCGCCACCGAGGACAACAAGCAGTGCATGATCGACTTCCATCCGTATGTGACGGACATGCACTCCGGCGCCCTGCACACCCGGCGCGCCGACAGCCTGTGGAAGGCGACCTGGGACCCGCTGGCCAGTCCGCCCGCGTACAAGAGCCCCGGCCCGCAGACGGTGGGCTCCCGGTTCGTGATCACCGTCACGGACGCGGCCTCCGCCGTCCGCTACGGCCTGCAGACCGCGCGGCTGCGCAACACGGCCGGCACCTTCGTCGCGCCCACGACCGCGTCCCTCACCGCCGCCGCGTCCTCCGCGTCCGGCGCCCACGCGCCCGAGATCAGCCCCGCCAAGGCCACCGCGAAGGGCGCGTACCCGCTCGCGCAACTCGTGTACGGGGCGGTGCGCCCGGCCAAGCTCGACGCGGCGGCCCGCAAGGCCTACGCGGCGCTGCTGACGTACGCCGCCGGCACCGGCCAGGTCCCCGGCGCGGACCCCGGCCTGCTGCCGGCCGGCTACGCCCCGCTGTCGAAGGCACAGCGCGCGAAGACGACCCACGCCGCCGACGCCCTCGTCCACTACACCGGGCCGTCCGCCACCGACGGCGGCTCCTCCGGCGGGACCTCCGGAGGATCGAGCGGCGGCGGTACGGGGGGCACGGGTGACTCCGGCGGTACGTCGGCCGGGGGCGGCGCCGGCGGCACCGGCGGCACGGCCGACTCCGGCGGTGCGGCGTCCGGCGGCGGGAGCGCGAGCCCCACGCCCAGTGACGCGCCCTCGTACGACGGCGGCAAGGCCGTCGCGACCACCGCCCAGGGCACCACACCGGCCGACCCCGCGAACGCGCTGCGCTACGCCGTCCCGGTCGGCGCCGCGCTCGGCGCCGTGGCCGGCCTCGGCGCGCCCTTCGCGGGCGGCGGCAGGCTCCGCTTCCCGCTGCGCGTGCCGCTGCCCGGCGGCCGCGCCCTGACCATCCCCGCCCCCACCCTCCCGGAACGGCTGCGCAGGCTGCTGCCCCCGGGACGGGACTGACCCCCGTGCCCGGCCCGCCGGGCTGTGGCTCTCGGGACAGGGAGTCGGGTCCGCCGGGCTGTGGCTCTCGGACAGGAGAGTCCGGGCCGCCGGGCTGAGGCTCCTGGATGACGGAGTCCGGCCCTTCCGGGCCCACGCTCCCGTACGACGGGGGCTGGGCCTGCCGGGCCTGGACTTTCGAGCAGGGGGTCTCGGGTCCACCGGGCTCGGGCTCGCGAACCACGGAGTCCGGCCCACCGGCCGGGGCTCCCGAACCACGGGGCCGGGCCTACGGGGCTGAGGTTCCCGAACCACGGAGCCGGGCCTGCCGGGCCGAGGCTCCCCGAGGAGGGAGTCCTGCCCGCTGGGCCGGGGCTCCACCACGACGGAGCCAGGTCCGACCGGGCCAGGGCTGCATGACGACGGAGCCAGGCCCCTCCGGGCCGGGGCTCCATGACGACGGAGCCAGGTCCCCCCGGGCCAGGGCTCCATGACGACGGAGCCAGGCCCGACCGGGCCGGGCTCCCCACAGACGGCCGTCCGCCCCGAAAGGCAGTCGGGGCGGACGGCCTGACCCCCCACCCTGCCAGATCCACCCACGCAGAACCGCCGTACAACCGACGCTCAACCACAGGAGAAGCTCGATGCGCACAACGCGCCTCACCGCGGCCATGGTCGCCGCAGCCGTGGTGTCCGGCACGCTGGCTCTCGCGAGCCCGGCGTCCGCCGACCCCACCCCCGCCGGGACCTTCCGCCAGCTTGTCGGCGTGGGTTCCGACACCACCCAGGACGTCCTCAACGCCCTCGCCGGTGACATCGTCAACGGCAAGAGCTACGCCGACACCGCCGTGAAGGCGGGCGACGCGGGCATCGCCTCGTACGACGCGTTCGTGCCCGGCGCCGCCACCTCCACCATCCAGACCCGCTCCGGCGGCCCGACCTTCCTGCGCCCCAACGGGTCCGGCCCGGGCCGCGCCGCCCTCAGCATGTCGCTGACGGGTGACAAGTTCCCGAACGCGACCGGTGTCGCCGTCAAGGGACAGGTCGACTTCGCCCGCTCCTCCGGCGGCCCGAGCACCTCCGGCAACACCCTCACCTACATCCCGTTCGCCCGGGACGCGGTGGGCGTCGCCGTCCGCGGCTCGGCCCTCGACACCCTGACGGTCGACCAGCTGCACGACATCTACACCTCCGGCGACACCCGCCTGAAGGTGCTGAAGGGCCAGACCCTGCACGCGGTCCTCCCGCAGGCCGGCTCCGGCACCCGTAAGTTCTTCCTCGCGGCGATCGGCCTGACCGAGACCACGGTCTCCTCGGAGATCCCGACCGTCCAGGAGAACCAGGCCAACGCCGCGCTCACCGAGGACGGCGCGCTCGTCCCGTTCTCCGTGGGCAGCTGGATCGCCCAGAACAACGGCATCGCCCCCGACTACAGCAAGACCGCGGTCGCCGCCGGAGCCCACCTGGCCAGTGTCCAGCTGCCCGGCGACACCGGCGACACCAACCCGGTGACCACGGTGAACGGCAAGCTCACCCCGGTCGCCGGTTACTTCGAGAACGCCACCTTCGGCCGCGACGTCTACAACGTCGTCCCGAGCCGCGCGATCGACCCCTCCAGCGTCTTCTTCGACAAGGCGCTGTACGACGTCTTCGTCACCAGCGGCACCCACGAGGCGGCCCTCGCCACCGACACCGCCGAGAAGGTCATCGCCGACTTCGGCTTCCTGAACGAGTCGTACAACGGCTCGGTCAACCCGGCCAAGCACGCCAAGCTCGGCGGCCTGGAGGTGTCCGGCATCGACACCGCGACGCCGTCCGCCCCCGCCCTGAGGGTCACCCCCGGCGACGCGAACCTCAAGCTGACCTGGGGCGCCCCCACCCCCGCGCCCGCGCTGCCCGTCACCGACTACCGCGTCACGCTGACCGGTTCGGACGGCGCCGTCGTGGCCGTCAAGGACGTCCCGGCCACCACCCTGACGTACAGCTTCACCGGCCTGGCCAACGGCACCTACACCGCCTCGGTCTCCGCCGCCAACCTCAACGGCAGCGGCAACGCGGCTTCCTGGACCGGCGCCGTCAAGTACACCAGCGCCGTGAAGGCCACCGCCGCCACGACCGCGTACGGCAAGACCCCGAAGGTCGCCGTCACGGTCACCGGCTCGCACGGTGTCGTCCCGAGCGGCAAGGTGACCGTCAGGGACGGCGCTGCCACGCTCGGCACGGGCACCCTGGACAGCTCCGGCAAGGTCACCATCGGCCTGTCCAACCACCTCAAGGTCGCCACGCACACCCTCACGGTGTCCTACGGCGGCAGCACCAAGCTCAACGCCTCCGTCACGACCGCCAAGCTGACGATCACCAAGGCGACCCCGTCGGTCAGCTCCACGGCGCCCGCGTCGATCAGCCACACCGGCCGCGCCAAGGTCGGCGTAAGGGTCACCGCGACCGGCACCACGCCGACCGGCACGGTGCGCGTCTACGAGGGCTCCCGGGTGATCGCCACCGGCACGCTGAGCGGCGGCAAGGTGACCATCACCCTGCCCAAGCTGAGCCGTGGCAAGCACACCCTGCACGTGTTCTACGCGGGCTCCACGACGGTGAACTCGAAGAACGGCGCGAACTTCACCATCAAGTCCACCTGACGCACCACCCGTAGGGGAGGCCGCGACCGCGGTCTCCCCTACGGCCCCACCAGCGAAGCCCCACCAGCGAAGCCCCACCAGTGAAGCCATATCAGTGAAGCCATGGAAGGAGACGCGTCGCCGTGACGGTCGCCGTACAGACCACGCTCACCACGCCCGTACCGCGGCTGGGCGTTCGGGGAGTCACCGCCGTCCGGCACCTCGCCCGGGGCGGTCTGCTCACCCTGGCCGCCCTGCTGCTCGGCCTCACCGCCCAGCTGCTGCTCGTCAGCGGCATCCAGGAACGGGCCGCGCAGCACGCCTCGTACGACGCACTGCGCACCCAACTCGCCCTCGGCACCGCCCCGGTGGCCCAGACCGACCAGCAGGGCAGACTGCTCGCGCCCGGCACACCGGTCGCCCTCATCGACATCCCCGCCGTCGACGTCCACCAGGTCGTCCTGGAGGGCACCGACTCCGCCGTCCTCACCGACGGCCCCGGCCACCGCCGGGACACCCCGCTGCCCGGACAGTCCGGCACCAGCGTGCTGATGGGCCGCGCCGCCGCCTACGGGGGCCCCTTCGGCCGTCTCGACCAGCTCGCCGCGGGCGACACGTTCACCGTGACCACCGGCCAGGGCAAGGCGAAGTACCAGGTCCTCGGCCTCCGCCGGGCCGGCGACCCGGCGCCCGCCGCCGTGGCCTCCGGCAAGGGCCGCCTGGTCCTCGTCACGGCCACCGGCCCGCGCTTCATGCCCGGCGGGGTGCTGCGCGTCGACGCCGACCTGATCTCCACCCCCGCCCAGACCCCGGCGGCCGTCATCCGCTCCGGCACGCTCCCGGAGTCCGAACAGCCCCTCGCCCACCCCTCCGGCGTGCCGTGGCCGCTGGTCATGTGGCTCCAGGCGCTGGTGGCCGCCGCCGTCGCCGCGGTGTGGACCTGGCACCGCTGGGGCCGACACCAGACGTGGATCGTGTTCGCCCCCGTGGTCGCGGTCCTGGGCCTCCAGGTGGCCGTCCGCACCACGGAACTGCTGCCCAACCTGCTGTGAACTCTCCTGTGAACTCCCCGTGACCCGCCACTCCTACGAGCAAGACGAGGTGCCCGACGTGACCGATGCGACCGCTACCCCCGATACGACGGTGGCCGACACCGTAGTCCTGCCGCCCCTCGCGTCCGTCGCGCCCATCGAGCCCGGCGTGGCGGTCGGGACCGTGCGGGGAGCCGCGAAAGGGGCCGTCGCTCCCGCGACCCTCGAAGCCCGCGCCGTCTCGGCCTGGTTCGGCAGCCACCAGGTGCTGCAACAGGTCTCCCTGACCATGCCCGCCGGACAGGTCACCGCCCTGATCGGCCCCTCCGGCTGCGGCAAGTCGACGTTCCTGCGCACGCTCAACCGGATGCACGAGCTGATCCCCACGGCCGCGATGGGCGGCGAGGTGCTCTTCGACGGCGAGGACATCTACGCCCCCGAGCGCCGCCTGACCGACGCCCGCCGCAGGATCGGCATGGTCTTCCAGAAGCCCAACCCGTTCCCCGCCATGTCGATCTACGACAACGTGGTGGCGGGTCTGCGCCTGACGGGCACGCGCGTCGGCCGCCGCGAGAAGGACGAGCTGGTCGAGGAGAGCCTGACCAGGGCAGGCCTGTGGAAGGAGGTACGGGACCGACTCCGCCAGCCCGGCGGCGCGCTCTCCGGCGGCCAGCAGCAACGCCTGTGCATCGCCCGCGCCCTGGCCGTACGTCCCCAGGTGCTGCTGATGGACGAGCCGTGCTCGGCGCTCGACCCCACGTCCACCCGCCGGGTCGAGGAGACCATCCACGAACTCGCGGGCCAGGTGACCGTCGTGATCGTCACCCACAACATGCAGCAGGCGGCCCGCGTCTCCCAGCAGTGCGCGTTCTTCCTCGCCGAGCAGGGCACCCCCGGTGGCATCGTCGAGCACGGTCCCACCGAACACATCTTCGGCACCCCGGAGGATCAGCGCACGGCGGACTATGTGGCGGGCCGCTTCGGCTGACATCCTCGGCTTCCGTGATGATCAGACGCCGTACTCTCCTGACCGCGCTCGCGACCACCCCCGTCCTGAGCGGCGTCGCGGTGACCACGACCGCCACGCCCGCGGCAGCCGCCGAACCCGCATCGAACACGGCCCTCTACGCGGACCCCACGTGGACCGAGGGCGTCCACTGGGGCCGCCGCTCCAGACGCCACCTGATCGACGACCAGAGCAGGACCGGCCGCGCCCCCTTCCTCCGCTCCACGGTCATCGCCCCGCACGGCGGCGGCATCGAAGGGGGCACCTCGGAACTCTGCCTGGCGATAGCCGGTTACGACCCCGCCGACCTCGCACCCACCCCGGTGGCCGGCCCGGTGCACGACTTCTGGATGTTCGAGGGCCTGATGAGCAGCGGAAACGGAGCGCTGCACGTCACCTCCACCCACTGCGACGACACGATCGCCCGCTCCCTGTGCGCGGGCAGCCTGAACGCGCTGTCCCTGCACGGGTGCAGCCCCGAGCAGGCGGGCCTGGAGTCCGGCGCCGCGGCGGTCCTGATCGGCGGCCTCAACCCGACCTTCCGGCAGTACTTGCTGGAGGAGTTCACCGCAGTCGGCATCCGCGCGGTGACGGCGTCCGGCGAGGAGGAGATCGCCGGCATCTCCCCGGACAACATCTGCAACCGCACACTCCTCGGCATGGGCGCCCAGCTGGAGATGACCACGGCCCTGCGCACCGCGATGTTCGCCCCCGGGAAGAACACGATCGCCGACCGCGCCACCAACCTCCTCCCATCCTTCTGGACCTTCACCGCCGCGACCCGCAGGGCGATCGACCGGGTGGAGGCGGGGCAGACGGTGCTGTGACGCCGAGGACGGGCTACCCGCGCGTATGTCCGTTCTTGACGGCGTCAATGAGAGTGCCGAACTGGGCGGGGGAGGCTGTGAGGACGATGTCCGGATCGTCGCTCTCGCGGAGGCGGATGGTTCCGTCGGGGGCGGCGGCTATGTTGACACAGGAGGAGACTTCCGAGCCGTAAGCGAACTTCTGCCGGCTGATTTCGGGCATGGACTTCGGCCTGGACACCTCGGGATTTGTTGCGCGCGCGAAGGAAACGGACAAGGGCGAGACGGACGAGGCTTGTTGAGTGGCCTGCCGTACGCCTTGTTGCACCCACTCGTACGATTGTCCTGAGAGCAACGGGACTTGTGATGCCGGTGCGACGGGGACGGGATGAGCCATGGGGGCACAGGGAAACAGCGGATCCGGTCAGGGCGGCCGTTCTGATCTGCGCGTAGCCAGTCACGATCTGACGAAGCTGGCCGACGATCTCGACGACATGCAGGACCACCTGGACCAGCAGGTCAAGCGCATGGACGCGATCGTGGACCGCATCGAGGCGGGCTGGCGCGGCCCGGCGGCGACGGCGTACCGAGAGTTCCACCGGGCGGCGGCCGAGGACGCCGTACGCATCCGTGACGTGATGAAGCACCTCGAACAGGCCGTGCGGATGAGCCGGGACGGCTTCACGGAGCAGGAGTTGGACGTGCTCCAGCAGATGCGGCAGATCCGGGTGGACGTGGCGAGCGAGGTGGCCAGGCTGTCCACGCCGAACCCGGACGCGGCCTCGGGCACTCCGTCCGCGCCGTCGCGCAGCAGCCTCGACTCGTTCTGAGCGTCCTGCACAAGCCGTCAAGACGTTCAACGCGCACTGCACAGCCGTAACGACCAACGGCCAACGACCAAGGGGGACCATGTCGACCGGGAACTCCGACGACGACCACATAGCCGTCTCGTTCGCGACCCTTCACGACCTCGCCGCCGAGCTGGAGGACATCCTCAAGAAGCTCAACGGCAAGCTGGACGGTCTGTATGACCGCGTCGTACCGGTCGTGCTGTCCTGGGAGGGCGAAGCCCGCGAGGTCTTCGTCGACAAGCTCGACGAGTGGGACCGCTCGGCCCAGGACCTCCAAGCCGCCCAGAAATGGCTGCACGCGTACGTGACCACCGGCCATACCAACTACGCGGCGGCGCATCGAGCGGTGCTGCGGGGCTGGGGGGCTGCTTGATGGCCACTCCCACTCCCGAGCCCAGTGCGTCGGCCAGCCCCTCTGCCGGTGACACTCATCCCGCTCCGAAGCCCGCCGACCTCGAGCCCGAGCCGAGTCCCGGTACCTCCCCGGACCCCAACTACAAGCCCCCGCCCCCACCACCGACCGGCCATGACGGCCGTCCCTCGGACGCCCGCCGCGCGTGGGAGCGCGAGCAACTCAGACAGCCCGCACCCGACAGTGGGGGCGGCTTCGACGTGAAGACCGCGCACGTCTACTACACGTCCGCGTTGATCCGTGACGAACAGTTCACCTTTCACAAGGCGGCCACGGGGCTCGTGGACGATGTGCACCGTCGGCAGGCGGCCGGAAAAGGCAGCGGTGCCGACGACTTCTCCGAGACGTACGACGAGGTGGCCAAGGCATTCCTGGACGTGTGGGCCAAGGCAGTCGGCAGCATCGGAGGAGTCTCGCTCGGTCTGACCAACACCGCGAACAACTACGCGGCCGCCGACTGGCACTCACGCGGAATACAGGGGCCGCCCCCTAGCAGGGACGCCCCGATCGGCGTCGGCGAGGTCTTGTACGGTCCGGTGGCCTCCATCAAATGGACCGGCACCGGCGACGGCACGGACACCGCCTTCTGGGCCGGAATTGGTGAACTGCCCGACCTACTAGCAGGTTTGATCAAGCCGGCCGTTGAGGACGGGTTGAGGCTCGGCAAGACCCACGAGATCACCCCGGGAGCCGAGACTGACGATCTGCGCGACATCGGAAACGCCTGGGAAGCCGCGGGGAAGTCGGCGCAGAAGTCCGCCGACCACTTCACCGAGTGCATCGAGTATCTGACCGACGGCAGCAACAGTGACTGGCAGAGCGCCATGAACGGCTTCTGCCAGTCGATCTGGGGTACCACGGCGTGGGGCGGGCGCCGGGACACCGACAACAACGCCGTACCCCCGAGCCAGTCAGGGGGCCGGGACTGGCGCACCAACTTCAAGGAGAATCCTTCCGCACGCCGCCCCATCATCGAGGTCCTGAAGAAGACCGGCGACGATATGAAGAAGGCGTTCCACGATGTGGCGGACGCCGCCGACAAGTGCCGGAAGACCACCGAACACCTGGCGGCAGAGGCGACGAAGGCGACCGTCAGGGACCTCGTCCCGGATGGCTTCGACTGGGAGGAGTTCACCAAGATGGCGGCCGTGCTCACCGTCGTGGAGATCACCGCCGTCTTCCGCTCCCACATGGACAAGTCAGGAGCCGACGCGGCGGTCGAGGCCTGCCACAAGGCGTTCCACGACGGTGCGGACCAGCTCCGCAAACTCCTCCCGGAGCTCAGGGAGGCCTCGCTCAGTGCTCCCACCTACGAGGCGGAAGAGGCACGCGCGGAAGCTTTCGGCGCGCGGTCCTTGAATGAATTCAAGCCCGAGCACAAGTGGTCCACTCCGGGGGATGCGGACCGCGGGGTCTACAAACTGGACCTGGCTTCCACGGAGTGGCTGGAGAACTCTCATACGGTCAGTAAGCACGTGGGTCTCACGGACGACCAGTTGGCACAGCGACTGCGGGACGACTTGAAGAAGCCGCCGCGGGAAGGGTCGGCTTGGCCCAACGGCCAACCCAAGGTCGCCGAGGCGTCTACTTTCAAGAACCTGGAATCGGCGCAGAAGATGACGCAGTACAACATCGACGAGAACGCCGATGTCATCAAGAACTGGATCGCCGAGGACAAGCCTAAGAAAGGGGATCGGATGGACATCGCGGTGCCCGAGACCCCGTACGGCCACAGCGGCCGGAGCATTGGCAAGGAAGAAATCCAGGGCGACCCCTTCCCGGTCGACAAGGCGAAATATGTGGACGGCGTTGAGACCCGAATTCTCTACGACCCCGACCTCGACCCACCCTTCACAGTGATGACCTCGATGCCGAAGAACGTGAAGAAGTAGGATGAGTCGCATGACGCACCCTGAAGCTCTCGAATACTCGAATTTCGCAGGCGCTCGCATGCTCTTGGAGCCGTACTACGGCTGGAGCAGAAGGATTCCTGATGAACCGTCCGAGTGGCAGAAGAAGCTGTTTCCGCTCATTCGCGGAATACGGACCGCAGAACGGGACGGCGGTCGAAACCTGCGCGAGATCGCTACCGAACTGCGGCTGGCGGCAGAACTCTTCGAGGAATTTCCCGGTGGATCTCACAAGGCGCTGAACAGGATTCCGTGTGCGGAAACCGAGGAGCGCACGTCCGAAGTTCTGCGAGAGATCGCTCGCCATCTTGAAGACTGGAACGCCGATTGGAGGAGGTACGGGGAAACACCCATGGACGTTTGGGAGCTGGGTCTCCGTTTCCCCCGCTTCAGCCAGATCCTGCCGATCTACTTCGGTCAGGACGGCATGGCCATCAGTGACGACATGCAGGACGCCACGGTGGAAGAAGGAATCTGCATGTACATCGATCAGACGCATCCGCGCTGCCCGTGGTACCTGCCCAGTGTTGTCGCCGAGTGTTACCAGGCACTTGCCCTGTTCCACACGGAGCACCAAATGGACCGGTTCTTCAGCCATGCGGCGATGGCCGGCGGCTCCGGTAGCGAGGATTTCCTCGACTTCTTCCCGTTGTTTGCCCGCCTGTGTATCGAGCACCTGAAGGAAGCCCACTCACCCCTGTGGGAACCGGAACAGAACTAGGGCAGGAGACAATCGGTCCATCATGCGTACCCGCTCCGCCACCTACCCCGACCGCGAAACCGCCCAGTGGGCCACCCAGCTGGTCGTCACCGCCAATGAGCAGCTCATCCACCGCTGGTTGGCCCAGGGCACTCGCCCCCGCCTGGCCATCGAGGCCTCTTGGCCGAGCCGTCCCGACCCGGTCGGCCGGGTGCTGCTCCAGGCGATGATGTTGGCGGGCCGCGAGCCCGTCGACGTACGCGCCGCCCGCGTGATCCTGAATCGGGACGCGTCCCGGCCGCACGGCTTCGTCGTCCACGCCACTTTCCCCGTCTACCTGTAGAAGGCCGACCGCCGTGCCCCTGAGCCCCCTCGAACACGACCGTCGCTACGGCGAACTGGACCAGGTGATCCGTGCCTACGCCGGGCAGCCCGCCGACGACACCCCGGACAAGCCCAGCCAGGCCCTGACCGCCTACCTCCGCCACACCTGGCACACCCGTCCCTGGGCACTGGCCACGGCGGAGACCCAGCTGCGGGAGTACGCCCGCAACCCGCCCGGCCGACTCCGCCTGCGCCTCGGGGAGTTCTACGCGATCCCGGACGTCGGGCTACCCGAGTCGGACATCGAGCAGTGGCTGACCTGCCTCGCCGACCACATCCAGCACAGCGTCGAGACCGGCGAGGCCCCGCCCCCGGCCACCCCCACCACCCACTGGGAATGGCACGCCCGCTTCCCCGAACTCGCCCAGCTCCTCGGCGGCTGGTTCTCCCAGGACATGCCGGACGAGTTCGACGACCACGACGCCGCCATCGTCGACTACGCGGCCGGCACCCACCCCCAGCTGGTCGCCCGCCTGGTCGGCGAACTGTCCGAACTCCTCGCCCTGGACCTGGACGAGCCCGACTACGCCCTGGCCGTCGCCGAACTGGGCATGGAGGTCGACCCGCCGGCTCCCTACAGCCCCAGCGGCTGGCTCACCCTCGTCTCCCAACGACTCGGGTATCCGCGCGCGGACTACGGGCCGGACGCCGGTCAGTGAAGCGCTCGGCCCGTTCGCTGCCCCACGTACACCGCGAACGCCGCCCAGGTGGACGAAGCGACCACGACTACGGACCCGTCCACGTCCTTTGAGTCACGGACCGCGACGGTGCCGGGTATGTTGCGGGCGACTTCGACGCACTCGCCGTTGCCGCTGCTGTGGCTGGACTTGGCGAACTCGAACTGCGGCACGGCTCACAACTCCTTGCGGATACGTTCGATCAGAGCGGTGGAATCGCGAAGAGCGAGTCCGCTCCGGGCGATCCGCTCGAATGTGGCGTTGTGGCGCGCGGCGTCGGCCTCGCTCTCAAGCCACAGGGTAGACGAGGTGGTGTCCATGTAGACCACGTCCATCGCGCCGGGTTCGGCGAACGAGACGATGCTGAAGGCGCTGGTCATCCCGGGATGGGAACCGGCGAGGAAGGGAAGCACCTGAAGCCTGACATTGGGCAGACGGGACGCTTCCGCCAGGTGCGCCAGTTGTACGCGCATGACCTCGCGGCCGCCGACAAGTTGGCGCAGTGCGCCCTCGCCCACGACAGCCCACAGGCTGAGAGGGTTCGTGTCCGTCAAGCGTGCCTGCCGCGCGATCTTCGCCTCGACGAAACGCTCGATGTCGTCGGGATCATCCCAGTCGGCGTTGCCGATCGCGAGAGCCCGGGCGTAGTCCGGAGTCTGCAAGAGGCCGGGGACGAATGCTCCTTGCCAGGTACGGATTCCGGTCGAGATGTCCTCGAGGGCCACGTACTCCACCAGAGAGCGAAGCTCGGGGTACTGGTTCCACCACCCCTTGGCCTTACGGCGCCCCCGGTCGGTCTTGGCGAGGTTCAGCAGCCGTTCCACGACCTTCGGGTCGGTCACGCCGTACAGGTCGCACAGGATCTGGATGTCGGGATCGCGGAAGGGGACCCAGCCGCGCTCCATCTTGGCGACCTTGGCCGCAGTTGCCGACAGCGCCTCCGCGGCTTGTGGCTGCGTCAGGCCGGCCGTGTCGCGCAGCGTCAGCAGCTCACCGCCCAACTTGCGGGCGAGGACGGTGGATACGCGGTTGCCGCGCGTGAACGGGACTGCGGTCACGTCGGATTACCTCCCGGGTCGCGGCCAGTGTGCAGGTCGCCGAGCAGGGTCGCAAAGCTGGGGGACATATTTCCCCGAGACTTCTTGCCCGCCATGGCGTCATTCCGCTACTGTCGGTGCTCAATTGGCTACCCAGTGGCACCAGTTGGCGGAAGTGCACCGTGCTGCCCAAACCGGCCCGCGCGGCATGGCCACCCCACCTGGCGCCCGCCCTCGCACAGGGAGACGCACCCCGTGACCAACTCCTGCCCTCCCCCTCGCTTCTCCAAGGGCGACGACCGCTACGACTCCGTGGACTACACCCCCTACCCGGGCAACATCCCCCGCGCCCGCAGACGCGTCGCCCAACTCGCCGTCGACTGGGGCCACCCCGACGTCGCCGGTGACGCGGCGCTGCTGGCGAGCGAGTTGTGCACGAACGCCCTGCTCCACGGGTGCTTACGGGACCGCCTGTTCCGCGTCGAGACGTCGCTGACCGGCAACGCACTGCGCGTCGCCGTGACCGACCCGAGAGGTGAACGGCTTCCGTATCCGCCCACGCCCGTCGCGGATGACCAGTTCGGCCGAGGCCTCCTCATCGTCCGCGCGCTCGCGAACCGCTGGTCCGTGGAGAAACTCACCGTCGGCAAGACCGTCTGGGCGGAGCTGGAAATGCGCGGGGATCTTGATGTCTGACCTGCTGAGCCGCCGTCGGCAAGACCACCCCGCGGCGGCTGTGTGACGGCGTCGACAGGGTCACGCACGCAGGGTCACGCACACAGGGCCACATAGAGGAAACGGCGAAGGCGCCGGCGCGATCAAGATCCTCATGGTCGGCGGTACGGCTGTCCGACGCCGTCGACCGATCGGGCGCCCCAGGTCATCCCCGTGCCCCTCCGGCGCGGACCCCGGTGGCCCCTCGCGCCCGGGTCGACAGGGAGTGGTGTTCGGGCATCCGTGCGCATGATCTTGGTCAGGTCTGTGGGACCGTAGGGTACGGGAATGGGTTCGGACACCCCGAGCGTTCCCCTATGGGAGTTCGCCGGCAGCCCCGGCGGACTGGATCTGGAGAGGGGCGGCGGCCCGCATCAAGGGCCCGCGTCACCCTGTGGTCACGGGCCGTCACCGCAGTCGGCCATCGCGGCGGACATGGCAGTCGGCCATCGTCCCGGACGCGACAGTCGGCCTTCGGCCCGGATGCGGTCCGGGCAGGGCGCGCATACCGTCTGGCTCAAGATCCCATCGTCCGGAAAGACGGGCGAGCGTACCCATCCCACCGGAAACCTATGCGGCGCGTGGCCAAGTTTCTTCCCCTAACGGGCTGAAGTTTTGTTGATCGTGGGTCAGTTGGCCGCCCCGCCGCCCTACCCTTCAAAGGGTGAACCAATTGATGTCCCGAGAGTACGAGGCCGATGTCCCCGGGGGAGCAGCGCTCCCCGGCACCCTGCCCGACGCCCTGCGTGCCGAGCTGATCGCGTTCCGGCGCGACATGCACATGCACCCGGAGCTCGGCAACCAGGAGTTCCGCACCACCGCGGCACTCAAGGCGCGCCTGGAGCAGGCGGGCCTCAAGCCCCGCGTGCTCGACATCGGAACCGGGCTCATCTGTGACATCGGGATCGACGCCGGTGAAGGTGCGGGGGAGGGGCAAGCGGGCGGGGCGCGCGACCGCGCACGGGACCGTGTGGTCGACGGCGGACGCGGCATGCTCGCCCTGCGCGCCGACATCGACGCGCTGCCCATCCCGGACACGAAGAGTGACTGCGCCTACCGCTCGACCGTGCCCGGCCGCGCGCACGCCTGCGGCCACGACGTGCACACGACCGTCGTCCTCGGCGCCGGGCTCGTCCTCGCCGAGCTGCATCGCCAGGGGCTCCTGCCGCATCCCGTACGGCTGATCTTCCAGCCCGCCGAAGAGGTCCTGCCCGGGGGCGCGCCCGACGCCATCGAGTCCGGAGTGCTGGACGGCGTGGGGCGGATCATCGGCGTGCACTGCGACCCGAAGGTCGACGCCGGACGGATCGGACTGCGCCACGGTCCCATCACCTCCGCCTGCGACAGGCTGGAAGTCTCACTCGACGGCGCCGGCGGCCACACCGCGCGCCCCCATCTCACCACCGACCTCGTCACCGCCGCCGCGCGCGTCGTCACCGACGTGCCGTCCCTCGTCGCCCGGCGCGTGGACGCCCGCAGCGGGCTCGCGGTGACCTGGGGACGTGTCGAGTCCGGTCACGCCTGCAACGTCATCCCGCAGCACGCCGAGCTCTCCGGGACCGTCCGCTGCCTCGACCTCGAGGCCTGGCGGCAGGCGCCCGACCTGGTGCACGCGGCCATCGACGAGATCGCGAACCTGTACCGCGCCAAGTCCGAGATCAACTACATCCGGGGCGTCCCGCCGGTCGTCAACGACCCGGCGGTCACGGAGCTCCTCCATGAGGCCATGACCTCGCGGCGCGGCTCGCACTCCGTCGAGGACACCGAGCAGAGCCTCGGCGGCGAGGACTTCTCCTGGTACCTGGAGCACGTGCCCGGCGCCATGGCGCGCCTCGGCGTCCGTACGCCGGGCGAGCGCACCACCCGTGACCTGCATCGCGGCGACTTCGACGCCGACGAGTCGGCCATCACGGTCGGAGTCGAGCTCTTCACCGCGGCGGCCCTGCTGGACGCGATCCGCTAGGGCACGCCGGGCCTGTAGGTCCAGGGCCTGTCCGGCGCGCTCCTCCGGACAGGGTCTGGACGCGGTCCCGCGAACACGAGACGCTCACTCGGAGATGGCGCACAAGTGATGGCGCACAAGTGACGTAGGGGTACCCGGGCCGCCGGTCCGCCGATGCCCCGATCGGCACCCCTTCGTCCGCTTGCGTCACCCCGCCGTAACGGGTGGCGCGCAAACGTAACCCGGTGGCGGCACGGTTCGATAACGGCCCGGAGAAACACCGTTCCCCTCCCCTTCTACGCGCGTTACTGTGCGCCGAAATCGCTGCGTCGGCGGCGTGTTGGGGAAGCGGACCGGCGACGGCCGTGGGGATGAAGGGTGCTTGCTGTGCGTCTGATGTCTCGGAGGACCAGGTTCTCCCAAGCAGCGGTGGCCGTCTCGGTCATCGCCCTCGCGGCGGTCGGTTGTGGCAAGTCGAGTACCGACACGAGCAGCGACTCCAAGAAGAGCTCGTCGGGTTACACCGGGAAGGGCATCGGTCTCGCGTACGACATCGGCGGCAAGGGCGACCAGTCCTTCAACGACGCCGCGTACGCCGGTTTCCAGAAGGCCGAGACCGAGTTCAAGATCGGCGGCCGGGACATCGAGCCGCAGGACGGCGAGTCCGACGCCGACAAGGTGCAGCGCCTGGAGCAGCTCGCCAAGTCCGGCTACAACCCGGTGATCGGCGTCGGCTTCGTGTACGCGCCGGCCGTCAAGGAGGTCGCGGCGAAGTACCCGAAGGTGACCTTCGGCATCATCGACGACGAGCAGGACAAGGCCGCGAACATCGCCGACCTGGTCTTCCACGAGGAGCAGTCCTCCTACCTCGCGGGTGTCGCGGCGGCGAAGGCCACCAAGAAGAACCACATCGGCTTCATCGGCGGCGTGGACATCCCGCTGATCCACAAGTTCGAGGCGGGCTTCGACCAGGGGGCGAAGTCGGTCAACCCGAGCATCAAGATCGAGTCGCAGTACCTGACGCAGACGCCCCAGGAGGGTGGCTTCTCCAGCCCCGACAAGGGCAAGGACGCGGCGGCCGGCCAGATCGAAAAGGGCGCCGACGTGCTCTACCACGCGGCCGGCCTGTCCGGTCAGGGCGTGATCTCCGAGGCCGCGTCCAAGAAGGTGTGGGCCATCGGCGTCGACTCCGACCAGTACGCGCAGAGCTCGCTGGCCAAGTACAAGGACTGGATCCTCGGCTCGGCGCTGAAGAACGTCGGCGGCGCGGTGTACGACCTGGCCAAGTCCGTCGTCGACGGCAAGCCGCTGAGCGGCGTCGTGCGTGGTGACCTCAAGTCGGGCGGCGTCGGCTTCGCCGACTCCAACCCGAAGTACAAGGCCCTGACGGCCGTGGTCGCGGCGGTCGACAAGGCCAAGCAGGACATCATCGACGGCAAGGTCACCGTCAAGACGACCCAGTGAGTCGCGCCCGTCGTCACTGATCACCGACCTGGCGTCACTGATCACCGATGAGGGAGCCCCCCGCCCGCCGTACGGGCCGGGGGCTCCCTCATTCACGCGTTCAGGATTCACGCGTTCAGGATTCAGGCGTTCATGTGTTCACGCGGGGTCGTTCTGGAGCGACGGTGATCCTGGCGAAAAGATCAAACTCGGTCAGAATCCCGCAAAGTACCATGGTCTGGTACATGGCATCGCATACGTCGATGCCGCGTCGAAGGTGTGTCGACACCGCGTGGACACCGCGCCCGGGGTCCGGGCGCCTTTGCCGAGTGGAAGCCCCAGGTGCGCCCTAGGTGTTCGGAGATTGTTCGCCGAGGGTTCAAAACGGTCGGATAACACTCTGGCGACGTGGGTTCTCTGCTATGTCTACGCGCGTTACGCTGCGGCGGAATCAGCGCCTGGTTTGGGCGCCTGCACAAAGGAGTCACGTTCATGCGCCGGGTGTCCCGAATCGCGGTTGCGGGCGTTGCGACCGCATCCCTCGCCGTTGCCCTCTCCGCCTGTGGCGGCTCGTCCACCTCAGCCTCGAGCGGCGGCTCGGCCAAGACCAAGGGCATCGGCCTTGCGTACGACATCGGCGGCAAGGGCGACCAGTCCTTCAACGACGCCGCGTACGCCGGTTTCCAGAAGGCCGAGACCGACCTCAAGATGAGCGGCCGGGACATCGAGCCGCAGGACGGCGAGTCCGACGCCGACAAGGTGCAGCGCCTGGAGCAGCTCGCCAAGTCCGGCTACAACCCGGTGATCGGCGTCGGCTTCGTGTACGCGCCGGCCATCAAGGAGGTCGCGGCGAAGTACCCGAAGATCACCTTCGGCATCATCGACGACGAGCAGGACAAGGCCGCGAACGTCGCCGACATGGTCTTCCACGAGGAGCAGGCTTCCTACCTCGCGGGTGTCGCGGCGGCGAAGGCCACCAAGAAGAACCACATCGGCTTCGTCGGCGGCGTGGACATCCCGCTGATCCACAAGTTCGAGGCCGGTTACGTCCAGGGTGCCCAGTCGGTCAACCCGAAGATAAAGATCGAGAAGCAGTACCTGACCCAGACGCCCCAGGAGGGTGGCTTCTCCAGCCCCGACAAGGGCAAGGACGCGGCCGAGGGTCAGATCGAGGCGGGCGCCGACGTGATCTACGCCGCCGCGGGCCTGTCGGGTCAGGGTGTCATCCAGTCCGCCGCCTCGCACAAGGTGTGGGCCATCGGCGTCGACTCCGACCAGTACAAGCAGGACGCGCTGGCCAAGTACAAGGACTACATCCTGACTTCGGCCACCAAGGACGTCGCCGGGGCGGTCTACAACCTCGCGAAGTCGGTGGCGGACGGCAAGCCCGCGACCGGCGTCGTCCGTGCCAGCCTCGCCACCGGCGGTGTCGGCCTCGCCGACTCGAACCCGGCGTTCAAGAACAACGCCGACCTGCAGGCCGCGCTGAAGAAGGCCGAGGCGGGTATCAAGGACGGCTCGATCACGGTCAAGACCTCCTGACCGGAGCCCTGATCCCGGCCCAGGTCACGACGTCATCACCAGACGTCGAAACCATGGCCATGGCAACGCTGTAATGGCAGCGTTACGGCCACGGAACGGGGTGTGGGGAGGATGACCTTCCCGTGCCCCGTTCGCGCGGCAGAATGCTCGGATCGGATCGGATCGGACCGAAGGCAGTCCGGAAAGAACCCGGTCCGTCCGAGTGCAATTCAAAGCAGGGGCGCTACGCGCGTAGATAGGCCCCTTTTCCAAGGAGAGTGCGCCATCGACGCGTCCAGCAGCCCTCCGCTCACCGCGCAGTCGACCGCGGTCGAGCTGGCGGGGATCACCAAGCGTTTCCCCGGTGTGGTGGCCAACCATGACATCCACCTGACGGTCCGCAAAGGCACGGTCCACGCCCTCGTCGGCGAGAACGGTGCCGGCAAGTCGACGCTGATGAAGATCCTCTACGGCATGCAGAAGCCGGACGAGGGCACGATCACCGTCGACGGCGAGCAGGTCACCTTCCACAGCCCCGCCGACGCCATCTCGCGCGGCATCGGCATGGTCCACCAGCACTTCATGCTCGCCGACAACCTCACCGTCCTGGAGAACGTGGTCCTGGGCAGCGAGAAGCTGTACGGCATCGGCGGCGGCGCCCGTAAGAAGATCAAGGAGATCTCCGACCGGTACGGCCTGAACGTCCGCCCGGACGTCCTGGTCGAGGGCCTCGGTGTCGCCGAGCGTCAGCGCGTGGAGATCCTCAAGGTCCTCTACCGCGGCGCCCGCACCCTGATCCTGGACGAGCCCACCGCCGTACTGGTGCCGCAGGAGGTGGACGCGCTCTTCGACAACCTGCGCGAGCTCAAGTCCGAGGGCCTGGCCGTCATCTTCATCTCGCACAAGCTGGGCGAGGTCCTCTCGGTCGCCGACGAGATCACGGTCATCCGGCGCGGTACGACGGTCGGCACGGCCGTCCCCGCCGAGACGACCCCCCGCCAGCTCGCCGAGATGATGGTCGGCAGCGAGCTCCCGACCCCGGAGACCGCCGAGTCCACCGTCACGGACAAGCCGGTCATCCAGGTCGAGGGCCTCACGGTCTTCGCCAGCGGTGCCCCCTCCCTCGGCGAGCTCGCCGAGCCGACGGGCGCGGGTCTGCTCACCGAGGACACCGCCGAGACCGCCGCCGCGGTGCGGCGCATCCTCGACGACGTCACCTTCACCATCCACGCGGGTGAGGTGATGGGCATCGCCGGTGTCGAGGGCAACGGTCAGACCGAGCTCATCGACGCGCTGATCGGCCTCAAGGCCGCGGACGCGGGAACCATCACGTTCCTCGGCGACGAGATCACGGGGTGGGCCACCCGCAAGCGCCGCGAGAAGGGCATCGGGTACATCCCCGAGGACCGCCACCGCCACGGCCTGCTGCTGGAGTCCCCGCTCTGGGAGAACCGCATCCTCGGCCATGTCACCGAGGCCCCCAACGCGAAGGGCTTCTGGCTCGACATCAAGGGCGCCCAGGAGGACACCAAGCGGATCGTCGAGGAGTACGACGTCCGCACCCCCGGCATCGACGTCACCGCCGCCTCGCTCTCCGGCGGCAACCAGCAGAAGCTGATCGTCGGCCGCGAGATGAGCCACAAGCCGCGCTTCCTGATCGCCGCCCACCCCACCCGCGGTGTGGACGTCGGCGCGCAGGCCGCGATCTGGGACCAGATCCGCGAGGCCCGCCGCGAGGGCCTGGCCGTGCTGCTGATCTCGGCCGACCTGGACGAGCTGATCGGCCTGTCGGACACCCTGCGGGTGATCTACAACGGCAGGCTCGTGGCGGACGCCGACCCGGCGACCGTCACCCCGGAGGAACTCGGCTCGGCCATGACCGGCGCCGCCTCCGGACACCTGGAGCACGTAGCGGAAAGCGCCGCCCCGGAGGACGAGGCCCGATGAAGAAGTTCGACAAGGAGCGCGTGCTCCTCGCGGTGGCCGGCCCGGTCATCGCGCTCGTCGCGGCGATCGCGCTGACCTCGGTCGTGCTGCTCGCCTCGGGCAAGAGCCCGTTCGAGCCGTACTCCCTGATGCTTCAGCAGGCGACGTACTCCGACGTCCAGGTGCTGATCATCAACCAGGCGTCGCTGTACTACCTGGCGGCGCTCGCGGTGGCCATCGGCTTCCGCATGAACCTGTTCAACATCGGTGTCGACGGTCAGTACCGCCTCGCCGCGATGATGACCGCGGTCGTCGGCACGCACATCGCGCTGCCCGGCGTCCTGCAGGTGCCGCTGCTGCTGCTCGTCGGCATGCTCACCGGTGCCTTCTGGGCCGGCATCGCCGGTGTCCTGAAGGTCACCCGGGGAGTGAGCGAGGTCGTCGCGACGATCATGCTCAACGCGATCGCCACCAGCCTCATCGGCTACCTCACCCTCGACAACATCTGGGGTGTGCAGGTCGGCAACAACAACACGACCGGCATCATGAAGAAGTCCGGCTGGGTTCCCGGCATCAACCTCGGCTCGGACGTCGGCGAGATCTACGGCCTGGTCTTCCTCGCGGTCCTCATGGGCGTCCTGTACTGGGTGGTCCTCAACCGCACCCGCTTCGGCTTCGACCTGCGCGCCACCGGTGCCTCCGAGACCGCCGCCGCGGCCTCCGGTGTCGACGCCAAGAAGATGGTGCTCACCGCGATGCTGATCTCCGGCGCGGTCGCGGGCCTCTCCGGCCTGCCGCTGCTGCTCGGCGACGCCCACAGCTACAGCCTGAGCTTCCCGACCGGACTCGGCTTCACCGGCATCACGATCGCCCTGCTCGGCCGCAACAACCCGGTGGGCATCGCCTTCGCCGCCCTGCTGATCGCCTTCCTCGACAAGGCGTCCCCGGCGCTCGACTACGCGACCCCGGTGGCGTACGAGAAGGAGATCGCCACGATCATGCAGGGTCTGATCGTCTTCGCGGTCGTCATCTCCTACGAGGCCGTACGTGTCTGGGGCCTGCGCCGCCAGCAGAAGCGGGTCGGTGAGGAACTGGCCGCGGCCGCCGCCAACAACAACTCCCCGAAGGAGGTGGCTGCCCGATGAGCACCGCGACCGTCGCCAAGCCGCAGGCGCAGCAGCCCGGCAAGGGCAGCCGCCGATTCTCGCTCCCCGTGCTCCTGCTGATCATCGCGGGCGTACTCATCCTGACCTCGGCTGTCCGCCTGATCACCGGCGCGGACGGCATCACCTCGACCGGACAGATGTCCACGGCGCTGCGCCTCGCGGTGCCGATCGGCCTCGCGGGCCTCGGCGGCCTGTGGTCCGAGCGCGCGGGCGTCGTCAACATCGGCCTCGAAGGCATGATGATCCTCGGCACCTGGTTCGGAGCCTGGGCCGGCTATCAGTGGGGCCCGTGGACCGGTGTCGCCTTCGGCATCATCGGCGGTGTGCTCGGCGGCATCCTGCACGCCATCGCCACGGTGACCTTCAACGTCAACCACATCGTCTCCGGTGTGGCCATCAACATCCTGGCGCTCGGCACCACCCGCTACCTGTCGAAGTTCACCTTCGAGAACGCGCCGCAGGGCTCCTCCAAGCAGTCCCCGCCCATCGACTCGCTCGGCACCTTCGACATTCCGGGGCTGTCGAGCGGTCTGGACACGCTCAACGGGAAGCACTGGTTCCTGATCTCGGACATCGCGGGTCTGCTCGGCGGGCTGGTCACCGACCTGTCGCCGCTCACGGTCGTCGCCGTGGCCCTCGTACCGGCGACGTGGTGGGTGCTGTGGCGTACGTCCTTCGGCCTGCGGCTGCGCTCCTGCGGCGAGAACCCGATGGCCGCCGAGTCCCTCGGCGTCAACGTCTACAAGTACAAGTACCTCGCCGTGATCATCTCCGGTGGCTTCGCCGGCCTCGGCGGTGCCTTCCTGTCGATCGTCGCGTCCAACGTGTACCTGGACGGTCAGACGGCCGGCCGCGGATACATCGGTCTCGCCGCGATGATCTTCGGTAACTGGATGCCGGGCGGTCTCGCCCTCGGAGCGGGTCTGTTCGGCTACACCGACAGCCTCAACCTGCGCGGCGGCACCACCAACGTGCACGCGCTGATCCTGCTGATCGCGATTCTGCTGGTCTTCGGCGCCGCCTACCTCGCGTGGAAGAAGCGGCTCGTGCCCGCGCTGATCACCGCCGCGGTGTCGGCGCTGATGTTCGTCTGGTACGCCACCACCAGCGATGTCCCCAAGCAGGTCGTCAGCGCGACGCCGTACATCGTGACCCTGCTCGTTCTCTCGCTGTCCGCACAGCACCTGCGGATGCCGAAGGCGGACGGCATGCCGTACCGGAGAGGACAGGGCAAGTGACGTCCACCGACGCCGGGTCCGCGGCCGTCGACTGGGAGGCTCTGCGGGAGCACGCGCGGGACGCCATGTCCCGGGCGTACGCCCCCTACTCGGGCTTCCCGGTCGGTGTCGCGGCCCTCGTCGACGACGGCAGGACCGTCACCGGCTGCAATGTCGAGAACGCCTCGTACGGACTGGGACTGTGCGCCGAGTGCGGTCTGGTCTCCCAGCTGCTGAACACCGGTGGCGGTCGGCTGACGCACTTCACCTGCGTCGACGGACGGGGCGAGATCCTCGTCCCGTGCGGGCGCTGCCGCCAGCTGCTGTACGAGTTCGGTGGGGCCGATCTGCTCCTGGAGACCCCGGCCGGAATCCTGCCGCTCTCCGAGATGCTGCCGCAGGCCTTCGGGCCGGAGAATCTCACCAAGTAACGCCTGCGCGGCCCCTTCCGACGACCGGACGATGAACGACCGATCGGGAGGGGCCGCGGATTTTCGGAAGTCTTCGGAAGGAAAGCCATGGCCATGGACGCCGTCTCCGTCATCCGCACCAAGCGGGACCGCGCCGAGCTCAGCGACGCGCAGATCGACTGGGTCATCGACGCGTACACCCGCGGCGAGGTCGCCGACTACCAGATGGCCGCCCTCAACATGGCGATCCTGCTCAACGGCATGAACCGTCGCGAGATCGCCCGCTGGACCGCCGCGATGATCGCCTCCGGCGAGCGCATGGAGTTCTCCTCCCTCTCCCGCCCGACCGCCGACAAGCACTCCACGGGCGGCGTCGGCGACAAGATCACCCTCCCGCTGGCGCCGCTGGTCGCCGCCTGCGGCGCGGCGGTCCCGCAGCTGTCCGGACGCGGCCTCGGCCACACCGGCGGCACGCTGGACAAGCTGGAGTCGATCCCCGGCTGGCGCGCCCTGCTGTCGAACGAGGAGATGCTGAACGTCCTCGACACGACCGGCGCGGTCATCTGCGCGGCGGGCGACGGCCTGGCCCCCGCCGACAAGAAGCTGTACGCGCTGCGCGACGTCACCGGCACGGTCGAGGCGATCCCCCTCATCGCCTCCTCCATCATGTCGAAGAAGATCGCGGAGGGCACGGGCTCGCTGGTCCTGGACGTGAAGGTCGGCACCGGCGCCTTCATGAAGACCATCGAGGACGCCCGCGAACTCGCCGCCACGATGGTCGGGTTGGGCACCGACCACGGCGTGAAGACGGTCGCGCTCCTCACGGACATGTCGACCCCGCTGGGCCTGACGGCGGGCAACGCGCTCGAAGTACGGGAGTCGGTGGAGGTCCTGGCGGGCGGCGGTCCGGCCGACGTCGTCGAACTCACCATCGCCCTGGCGCGCGAGATGCTGGACGCTGCGGGCATCAAGGACGCCGACCCGGCGAAGGCCCTCGCGGACGGCTCCGCGATGGACGTCTGGCGCCGCATGATCGCCGCGCAGGGCGGTGACCCGGACGCCGCGCTGCCCACCTCCCGCGAGCAGCACGTGGTGACGGCCCCGTCCTCCGGCGTCCTGACCCGCCTGGACGCCTACGACATCGGCATCGCCGCCTGGCGCCTCGGCGCGGGCCGCGCCCGCAAGGAGGACCCGGTGCAGGCCGCCGCGGGCGTCGAACTGCACGCCAAGCCCGGCGACACCGTCACCGCGGGCCAGCCCCTGCTGACCCTCCACACCGACACCCCCGAGCGCTTCGAGTACGCCCTGGAGTCGGTCGAGGGTTCCTACGACATCGCCGCCGCGGGCACGGACTTCAAGGCCACGCCGGTCGTGCTGGAACGTATCGCCTGACTCCGTACGGCAGTTGCCCCGTCCGGCAGCTGATTCCGTACGGCGGTGGAGGGGCCGGCGCGGACGCGCCGGCCCTTTCGCGTGCCCCGTGCGGGTGCCGTCAGCCGAGTACCCGTCAGCCGAGTACGGCCGCGATCACCACCAGCACCGGCACCGACAGGATCGTCGACAGCAGGATCGACTCCCGGGCCAGCGTCTCGCCGACCCGGTAACGCGAGGCGTAGGTGAAGAGGTTCTGGGCGGCGGGCAGCGCCGAGGTGACCACGACGTCGAGCAACGGCGCGCCGTGCAGCCCGAACAGGCCCACGGCCAGAGCCCAGGCGGCCAGCGGCTGGCCCACCGACTTCAGGGCGACGGACAGCAGCACCGGGTACCGGTCCGCGCCCCGGCCGGGCAGCGTGCTGCCGCACAGCGAGATGCCGAACGCCAGCAGCACCGCGGGCACCGACATGTTGCCGATCAGCGTGAGCGGGTCCATGACCGGTCCCGGCAGCGTCAGACCGGTCGCCGACACCGCGACCCCGCTCAGCGAGCCGACCGCGATGGGGTTGCGCAGGGGAGTGATCAGCCGCTGCCACAGGGGGCCCTTCTCGCCGTCCCCCGACAGGTCGAGGACGGTGAGCGCGATGGGCGTGACCATGATCTGCTGGAAGAGCAGTACGGGCGCGACGAGCGAGGCGTCCCCCAGCACGTACACCGCGATCGGGATGCCGAGGTTGCCCGAGTTGACGTAGCTGGAGCAGAGCGCGCCGATCGTCGTCCGGCCCACGCCCCAGCCGCGGACGACCCCGATCGCGACGAAGACCCCGGCCGCCGCTGCCGTGCTCATCGCCGTCACCAGGAGCCGGCTGGAGAAGATCACCGACAGGTCGGCCCGGGCGAGCGTGGTGAACAGCAGGGCGGGGGAGGCCACGTGGAAGGCGAGCTTCGTCAGCACCTCCCGCCCGTTCTCCCCGAGATAGCCGCGGCGTCCGATGACGTAACCGACTCCGATGACGACGGCGATGACCGCGAAGCCCGTCAGCACCCCTTGCACGGTGCCCCCGTCGGTCGGAGGAGGCCGTCGGGTATCACGGAAGGCGCTGATTCATGGGGCATACACCCAACCCTCTGGGCTGGGAGGGGCGCAGGTCAATGTGATCCTTTGCGGGCGAGCGCCTCGAACGGGGCGGCTCAGCGCGATGAGTTCCGTGCCCCCGGCCGGTCTACTGACTGTGGACGCCACGACACCCGCCGTACTCGTGCTGCCCGGCCCCGTCACCCGTGACCAGGTGCCGGGGCTCTGTGACGACGTGCGCGCGCGGCTGGCGGCGACCGGTGCCGGGGTGGTGGTCTGCGATGTCGCGGGCCTCGGTCCACCCGGCCTGGCCACCGTCGACGCCCTGGCCAGGATGCAGCTCACCGCCCGCCGGGCCGGGGGCCGCGTCCGTCTGCGCGCCCCGACCCCGCCTCTCCTCCTGCTTCTCGATCTAGTCGGACTCCGCTTCGAGGTGGAGGGGGAGGCCGAAGAGCGGGAACCAGCGCTTGGTGTCCAGGAAGCAGTGGAACCCGGTGATGCGGCCGTCTGAGATCTCCAGTGCCTGGATCGCCCAGGCACTGAAACCGCCCTCCTCGGGATCCGGCTTGTAGTGCGCGAATCCCGGCAGACCGTTGACCGCGACCGGCAGCAGGCGCGAACCCGCGCAGGAGGCACCGAGGGTCGTCATGAAACCGGTGATGTCTCCCGTGCCGCGCAGCCACAGGTCGAACGGCGGCATCGTCATGATCGCGTCCTCGTGGAGCAGCGCGGTCAGCGCCGTCATGTCGTACCCCTCGAACGCGGCGACATAGCGCTCGAGCAGCTTCTGCTGCTCCTCGTCGAGCGGGTCGGAGACGGCGGCCTCGGCGCTGTCGCTCTCCGAGAGGGTCGCGCGGGCCCGCTGCAACGCGCTGTTGACCGAGGCGACCGTCGTCCCGAGCAGCTCGGCGACCTCCGACGCCTTCCAGGCCAGGACCTCGCGCAGGATGAGCACGGCGCGCTGCTTGGGCGGCAGCTGCTGCAGGGCTGCCATGAAGGCGAGGCGCACCGACTCCTTGGCCACCGCGGCCTCGGCCGGGTCACCGACCGTGGGCAGCACGCGCGCGTCGGGCATCGGCTCCAGCCAGGTGTTGTCCGGGCGCGGGGTGAGCGCCGCCTGAGCCAGGGGTGAGGGACCACTCAGATCCATCGGACGCGCCCTCCGGTTGCCCGCGTTCAGCATGTCGAGGCAGACGTTGGTGGCGATCCGGTACAGCCAGGACCGCATCGACGAACGGCCCTCGAACTTGTCGTAGCTCCGCCAGGCGCGGACCATCGTGTCCTGCACCGCGTCCTCCGCCTCGAAGGAGGAGCCGAGCATCCGATAGCAGTACCCGGTCAGCTCGACCCGGTGCTTCTCCAGCCGCACGTCCAGATCTGTCGTCGCCGTACCGTCGCTCATAGCCAACCCACCCCTGTGGCCGTTCCCGTCGCCCGTCGCCTCGTTGCGTCGGCACTTCGGAAGCTACCGCAGCCCACTGACAATGGCCCCCGGAGTGGGAAAAAGCGGAGCTCAGACCAATTGCTTCACGGACATGAGCAAATGCCGGTGCGCACCGCCCGCTTCACCCCCGGATTCGTCCCCCGCCTCGGCCCTGGCTTCGGCCCCGCTCAGCAGCGCCCGCTGCCCCGGCCCCAGCAGCTCCAGCCGTACCCGCGGCTGTTCGAAGGAGTTCAGGGCGTCCAGCAGATAGGCCGGGTTGAAGGCGACGATGATCCCCGCCGTGCCGGTCAGCGCCGCGGGCAGTCGCTGCGAGGCCACGTCGTCGGCGTATCCGGCGCGCAGCAGAACGGATCCCTCGCCGTCACCGGTGAAGTCCAGCCGTACGGGACTGTTCACCTCCGCGACGACGGCGACGCGCCGTACGGCCTCCGCCAGCGCCTCGCGTTCCACCTCCGCGACCGCGGCGTCGGGCACCGAGAACAGCGAGCCGTGCCGCGGCAGCCGCCCCTCCATCAGCCGCACCGCCGTCCGCATCGGCCCACCCTCGAAGCCGAACATCCCGCCGCCCGCGGGGTCGAGCCCGATGCGCACGTCACCGCAGCGGGCCAGCGAACGGGCGATCTCGTGCAGCCGACGCGCGGGCAGCAGGGCCTCCACGACGCCGTCGAGGGGGGCCTCGGGTTTCCAGGCCAGGGTGCGCACGGCGTACCGGTAGCGGTCCGACGCGGAGAGTGTCATTTCCTCGCCGGACAGCCGCAGCTGTACGCCGGTGAGGACCGGCAGTGTGTCGTCGCGCCCGGCCGCGACGGCGACCTGGGACACGGCGGTCGCGAACGCGGCGGCGTCCACGGTGCCGCACGGCTCGGGCGGCACCGGCAGCGCCGGGTACTCGTCCCTGGGCAGCGTCGACAGACCGAACCGGGTGCCTCCCGCCTCCACCGTGAACCGTGTCCCCTCCAGCGCGCAGCCCACCTGTCCCCGCGGCAGCACCCGGCAGATGTCCAGCAGCCGGCGCCCCAGCACGAGGATCCGTCCGTCCGCCCCCGTCTCGGCATCGATCTCGATCCTCGCCGCCGCCTCGAAGTCGAACCCCGAGATGCCGAGCCGTCCAGGACCGGCCTCCAGCAGCAGTCCGCCCAGCACCGGTACCGGCGAGCGGGTGGGCAGGGTGCGGGCCGCCCAGGCCACCGCCTCGGCGAGGTCGTCGCGATCGACGCGGAACTCCATGAAAGATCCCCCTGTTCGGGCCGGTTGACGGGGTGGAGGCTAGGTGCCGCCACTGACAACGGGGTCCGACCAGGGGGAACGTAGGAGCGTCCGGGACGCTCAGTGCGCCAGGGCCGGTTCGTGGCGGGCCTGGGCGCGGGCCGCGTGGGAGCCGAGCAGCGTGATCGTGACGACGCCGAGGACCGCGAACAGTCCGAGTGTCACCGTCCCGGCCCACCCGCCCGCGTGGAAGGCGACCGCGCCGAGCGTGCTGCCCGCGCTGGAGCCGATGTAGTACGCGGACTGGTAGAGGGCGGAGGCCTGGGCGCGGCCCTGCTTGGCGGTGTGGCTGACCGACGAGGACGCCACCGCGTGGCCCGCGAAGAAGCCCGCGGTGATCAGCACCAGGCCGAGCAGGACGAGGGGGAGGGAGTCGACCAGGGAGAGGAGCAGGCCGGCGGTCGTGGTGCCGCCCGCCAGGTACAGGGAGCCGCGCCGGCCCAGGCGGGCGACCAGCCTGCCCGCCGTGGACGCCGACACCGTACCGACCAGGTACACCAGGAAGATCGAGCCGATGATGCCCTGGGGGAGGGAGAACGGGGCCTCGGTCAGGCGGTAGCCGATCACCGTGTAGACCCCGCCGAAGACCATCATGAACAGCGCGCCGATCGCGTACAGCCGGCGCAGCAGCGGGTTCGCGAGGTGGTCACGGACCGTACGGGCCAGCACCCGCGGCCGCAGCGAGCCGGGCGTGAAGTGCTTCGGCGCGGGCAGGAGCATACGGAAGGCGACCGCGCAGGCCACCGCGATGATCCCGATCGCGGCGACGGCGACCCGCCATCCCCACTCCTGCGCGACCCAGCCGGTGATGACCCGGCCGCTCATCCCGCCGACGCTGTTGCCCGCCACGAAGAGGCCGATCGCCGTGATCAGGGCCTTGGGGCGGACCTCCTCCGCCAGATAGGCCGTCGCGGAGGCCGGAAGGCCCGCCAGCGCCGCGCCCTGCACCGCCCGCAGCGCGACCAGCGCGCCGATCGACGGGGCGAAGGGGACCAGGAGCCCGACCGTCACCGCGACCGCCAGCGACGCCGTCATCAACGTACGCCGTCCGAACCGCTCCGACAGCGCGCTCATGGGGAGGACGAACAGCGCCAGCGCACCCGTCGCCGCGGACACCGTCCAGCTCGCCTCGCTCGCGCTGACCCCGAAGTCCGTGGAGACGAGCGGGAGGAGGGCCTGCGTGGAGTAGAGGAGCGCGAAGGTCGCCACACCCGCGAGGAAGAGCGCGAAGCTCATGCGGCGGTAGCCGGGCCCACCCGGGGTGAGACGGGAGTCGACGGCGGCGGTGGAGGACCTGACGGAGGACGTCACGGAGGAGGTGGCGCCCACGGTGGTGGACGCCCCGGTACTGGCGGAAGGCATACTTCGAAACTAAAGAGCCGCCGCTCATCCGTCCAATGCATGGAATCGCCATAATCGTTCCCATGGCGCATCAGCAAAGGTCAGGGCCTCACCTGTCACCGTCCAGTGACACAGAAGACAGCGCGGGCATGTCGAGGCTGCTCGCCCCGCGCCTCGCGTACTTCGCCGGGGTCGCCCGCACGGAGCACGTCACGCGCGCCGCGCAGGAGATGCGGGTCCCCCAGTCGACCCTGTCGCGGGCCATGGTCCGGCTCGAACAGGACCTGGGCGTCGATCTGTTCGCACGCCGGGGCCGCACGGTCTCCCTCACTCCCGCGGGCCGTACGTTCCTCTCCTCCGTCGAGCGGGCCCTCGCCGAGATCGAGCGCGCCGCGGAGGAGGTGCGCGCGGACGCCGACCCGGCCACCGGCAAGGTCGCCTTCGGCTTCCTGCACACCATGGGCTCGGAGACCGTCCCCGGCCTGATCCGTGCCTTCCGCGCCGACCACCCCCGGGTCCGCTTCAGCCTCGTCCAGAACTACGGCGAGGCGATGCTGGAGGGACTGCGCTCGGGCGAGCTGGACCTGTGCCTCACCTCGCCGGTGCCGGACGCGCCCGACCTGGTGGGCCGCCTCCTCGACGAGCAGAAGCTCCGGCTCGTCGTCCCGGCCGACCACCGCCTCGCCGCCCGCAAGCGCGTCCGCCTCGCCGAGGCCGCCGACGAGACCTTCGTGACCCTCGAACCCGGCTACGGCATGCGCCGCATCACCGACGACCTCTGTCAGGAGGCCGGTTTCAAGCCCCGCATCGCCTTCGAGGGCGAGGAGGCCGAGACCCTACGGGGCCTGGTGGCCGCCGGCCTCGGAGTCGCCCTCCTGCCCCCGCCGGCCGTGCCCCGCCCAGGGGTGGTCGAACTGACGGTCACGGCCCCGAGAGCGGTCCGCGAGATCGGAGTGGCATGGCTGGACGGCCACCCGGACACCCCACCGGTGGCGGCCTTCAAGAAGTTCCTGCTGTCGAGGAGGGGCCACCTGCTACCGGACTGAGGGGCGGACGCGCCCCGCTTTCAGGGGCGCGGGGCTCTGACACATGCGGCTCCGCCGCGTGGGCGCGACCAGCCCCCACGCACCCGCAGACACCGGACAACCTAGCGACGCAACGCCCGCCCGAAGCCGGAGGCAAGCGGCATCCGCAACCCCAACGGCGGCGGCGCGGCCAACGCGTCCTCCAGAGGGCGCGACACCCCGTGTCCGAACAACGCCCCCATCACGAAGTCCTCCGCCAGCGCGTGCACTTCGGACCGGTACTGGTGCAACCCGTGCCCGTCGGAGTGGACCTCGAACCGGCAGATGTCCCGGTTGGACTTCTTCGCCCGCGCCGCGAGCCGGAAGGACAACTCCGGGTCGGTGCGCTCGTCGTTGGTGCCGTGCACGATCAGCACGCGCCGCCCGGCGAGCTGCTTCACCGGTTCGGGTGGCGCCGCCACGTCGTCCTCGGGCAGCCAGGGGGCGAGCGCCAGAACGGAGTTGACGGCCGTGTGCCCGGCCGCGCGCAGCGCCGCCCGGCCTCCCATGCCCACACCGGCGAGGCACACCGGCACGTCCCCGTAGCGGCGTACGACCTCGTCGGCGGCCCAGGACGCGTCGTTCGCGAGATGCGCCTCGCTGCCGTTCCAGCCGCGGAAGCGGTAGTGCACGACATGGGTGGCCAGGCCTTCCGCGTGTCCCGCGCGCATGAGCCGGCGGCCGAGCGCGCGTACGGAGGCGGTCGCCAACATCGGGGACGGTCTGCGCGCGGAGACCTCGTCGCCGCCCGGGAGCAGCAGAACCACTCCGCTGACGGCCGTCGGCTCCGGGCCGATCGTCCTCCCCAGCCGGGCCCTGCGAACCGGCGTCGCTTGCTGTGCCATGACAGAACAGTGTCAGAAGTGACGGTGTACGCCACCCGTCCGCGTGGTCACCGTTACGTATCGACGGACGCCGCGACAGGAGATCTACGCGCGTAGGGGCTACAGTGCGAAAATGACGAGCCAGATCCAGAACACCCCGAGCTCGGAACAGATCCGCCGGGCACCCAAGGTCCTGCTGCACGATCACCTCGACGGGGGCCTGCGCCCCGGGACGATCGTGGAACTCGCCCAGGAGACCGGCTATTCCGGGCTCCCCGAGACCGACCCCGACAAACTCGGCGTCTGGTTCCGCGAGGCCGCCGACTCCGGGTCCCTGGAGCGGTACCTGGAGACCTTCGCCCACACCTGTGCCGTCATGCAGACGCGTGAGGCGCTGGTGCGGGTCGCCGCCGAGTGCGCCGAGGATCTCGCCGAGGACGGGGTCGTCTACGCCGAGGTGCGCTACGCGCCCGAGCAGCACCTGGAGACCGGGCTCACCCTCGAAGAGGTCGTCGAGGCCGTCAACGAGGGCTTCCGGGAGGGTGAACGGCGTGCCCGGGACAACGGCCACCGCATCCGGGTCGGCGCCCTGCTCACCGCCATGCGGCACGCGGCCCGTGCCCTGGAGATCGCCGAACTGGCCAACCGCTACCGCGACCTGGGTGTGGTGGGCTTCGACATCGCGGGCGCCGAGGCGGGCTTCCCGCCCACCCGTCACCTCGACGCCTTCGAGTACCTCAAGCGCGAGAACAACCACTTCACCATCCACGCCGGCGAGGCCTTCGGGCTCCCCTCCATCTGGCAGGCGCTCCAGTGGTGCGGTGCGGACCGGCTCGGGCACGGTGTGCGGATCATCGACGACATCCAGGTCGCGGCGGACGGCTCGGTGAAGCTCGGGCGACTGGCCTCGTACGTCCGTGACAAGCGCGTCCCGCTGGAACTGTGCCCCAGCTCCAACCTCCAGACCGGCGCCGCCGACTCCTACGCGGAGCACCCGATCGGTCTGCTGCGGCGCCTGCACTTCCGGGCGACCGTGAACACGGACAATCGGCTCATGTCGGGGACGAGCATGTCGCGTGAATTCGAGCACCTGGTCGATGCGTTCGGTTATTCGCTCGATGATATGCAGTGGTTCTCTGTCAATGCTATGAAGTCAGCATTCATTCCTTTCGATGAACGACTGGCCATGATCAATGACGTGATCAAGCCTGGATATGCAGAGCTCAAGTCCGAATGGCTGTTCCAGCAGACCGCCTCCACCAGCGGTTCCTTGAGGGAACAGGGCTGATCGAAGGAGCGAAAAGCAGCCGGGTCTTCACTTGTTCTCCATGACTCGGCTGCTTTCCGATGTTTGCGGAGGGTGGCTCTGCGTGTTTACGTTTTTGGACCGCTCACATCCCCGTCACACGGATCCAAGGACGCATTCAATATGAAGCAGTCTGCTGCCAAGACTCTCGGTGTCGCCGCTCTCGGTGCCGCATTCGCCGCCGTCGGCGCGGGCGCCGCGAACGCCGCCCCGGCCGTGCCGGACGCCTCCCAGGCGCTGGACACCGTTACCCAGACGCTGCCCGCGCAGAACGCCGCTGCGGCGCTCCCGGGTGCGGGAGAGGCGCTCGCCCACGGGCAGGGCGCGCTCGGCGCGGGGGTGGCCGCGGCCCAGCCCGCCGTCGCGAAGGTCCTTGCCGACGGGCCGGCGGCGCCGTTGGCCGGTCTGCTCGGGGGGCTGCCGCTGCAGGGCCTGCCGACGCACGGTCTGCCGGTGAACGGGCTGCCGCTCGGCTGACGTCTTCCGCTTGTTTCGGTCTTTCGCCTGTACGAACGTCGGTGGGGCGCACCCTGATCGGGTGCGCCCCACCGACGTGTCATGCCGTGAGCCGGGCCGGGGGTCACCAGGCCGTGCGGGCCTTGTCCTCGGAGGGGAACAGGATCCACAGCGCTATGTAGAGCAGGAACTGCGGGCCCGGGAGCAGGCAGGAGAGAACGAAGATCACGCGCATCGTGGTCGCGGAGGTGCCGAAGCGCCGCGCCAGCGCTGCGCACACTCCGCCGATCATGCGGCCGTTGGTGGGGCGGGCAAGGGCGGTCATGATGGCTCCTTCGTGAACCGTGGTGGGATGCCGGGGTGTTGGGACATCGACGTCGTCTTCGGCGTCTTCTCGATGTCTCCGGCTTCGATGTCTTCAACGCTACGGTGACGAAGGGGGCGAAGCGTCGCTCTATGGGGCGATGCCGACCCTGGGAATCGTCGGGGTCCGACCCTGAGCCGTGTCCTCCCGGGGGAGGGCCGCGCGGCGCCGGGTCTCGGCCCGGCGGCGGAGCCTGACCCTGGCGGCCGGCACGATCGCGAGATGGGCCAGGGCGACGCCGACCGTGTTGAGCAGCAGGGAGTCGACGTCCACGACCTGGCCGGGAACGCCGGTCTGCAGCAGTTCGATGCCCAGCGAGATCAGGGCGCCGGCGGCGACCGTGCGGACGAGGGAGCCGAGCGGGGACGCCGTCAGCTTGCCGCCGGCCATGGGGAGCAGGACGCCGAGTGGGGCGAGCAGGCCGAGGCCATGGCCTATCCGGCGGGCGGCTTCCGCCGGGCCCAGCGCGAGATCGGCTCTGATGCCGGCGAACGGGCGGAGGTTGGCGGGGCTCACCCAGGGGACGTCCAGGGGACGCAGGGTGATCCAGGCGACGAGCGCGAGATGTGCGACGAGGAGGAGAGCTCCTGTCGCACGGACGCGGGTCACGGCGCTGCCGCCGCCTTCGCCTTGACGTTGCACGCCTCCCAAGACGCGGGGGTCGGCAGGATCGGTTCCGGGTTGTTGGTGAGCTTGGGACTGAGGGGTGAGGGATGCGCCACACGTACGGGGCGGAGCGGGGCGGCTCGGCGCCGCGCGTGGGGGTTCGGCTGCGGGTCGGTGGGGGCGGGTCGCGCAGTTCCCCGCGCCCCTGAGCCCGGGGGCTTCGCCCCGGGTCCCTGCCCGTGCGTGGGGGTTTGGCTGCGGGTCGGTGGGGGTGGATCGCGCAGTTCCCCGCGCCCCTGAGCCGGGGGCTTCGCCCCGGGTCCCTGCCCGTGCGTGGGGGTTTGGCTGCGGGTCGGTGGGGGTGGATCGCGCAGTTCCCCGCGCCCCTGAGCCGGGGGCTTCACCCCGGGTCCCTGCCCGTGCGTGGGGGTTTGGCTGTGAGGCGCGCGGTTCCCCGCGCGCCTGGCTACGCGCCGGAGATCGGTGTGGACGGCGGGGACTTGGTGGTGGGGTTGGCGCGGACGTCGGTGGGGCACTCGTAGCTGCGCAGCGGGGTGGCGTCGGGGCCGCCGAGGATGACCGAACCGTCGTCCCGCGCGGCGGCGGAGTCGGAGAAGGTGCAGATGATCTGGGCGAGGGCGGCGGAGGTCAGGTCCTGAGGAGGGGTGCTGAGGCGGAGCGCGTCCTCGGGGTCCTTGGGTCGAGGCCCGCTCACCGTCATCCCGCCCCGCACGTCGGTCGTGTAGCCGGCCTGCTGCTCGGGCGTGGAGGGCGTCTCGGCGAGCTCGTCGAGGAGCCCCTGCGCCACCAGAACCCGCCGCACGCCCTCCGCCGTACCGTCGGGAATCCGCACGGACCGGTCGACCGTCACCAGTTGCCCGGAGCAGATCAGGAAGACCTGCACCGGGATGCCGCGCGAGGACTGGGTGGTGATGTCCTGGCCGGACAGCGCGCACGGGACCCGTGACGGCGCCGGGCCGAAGTCCGTCGGGACCTGGGTGGAGCGGATGCCGCAGCCCGCGAGCAGGACGGCGAGGAGGGGGAGCGAGAGGAGGGAGAGAGAGGCGAGAGGCGTCCGTCGGCGCCCGCCTCGGCCTCGTACCAAGGTCGTCATCCGGCGCTGCCCTCCGTACCGTTCCCGTTCCGTCCGCGCTCGCGCTCGTCGTCGGCGAGCAGCTCCGACGCGTCCTGGGGGAGGCGGAGCGTGAAGACGGCGCCCCCCTTGGGCGCGTTGGCCGCGGTGATCTCGCCGCCGTGGATGTGCGCGTTCTCCAGGGCGATGGACAGGCCCAGACCGCTGCCCTCGGAGCGGGGGCGGGAGGCGCTCGCCTTGTAGAAGCGGTCGAAGACGTGCGGGAGGACGTCCTCGGGGATGCCGGGCCCGTGGTCCTGGACCTCGATGAGAAGGTCGTCGGCCTCCACGCGGACCGAGACACGGACCGGGCTGCCGCCGTGCTTGAGCGCGTTGCCGATGAGGTTCGCGAGGATCACGTCCAGGCGGCGCGGGTCGAGGCGCGCCATGATGCCGCGCTCGGCGTCCAGGTCGACGGCGTCCAGCCAGGCGCGCGCGTCTATGCACGCGGTGATCTGGTCGGCGATGTCCACGTCGTCGAGGACCAGCCTGGCGGTGCCCGCGTCGAAGCGGGTGACCTCCATGAGGTTCTCGACGAGGTCGTTGAGGCGGCGGGTCTCGCTGACGACCAGCCGGACGGCCGGTTCGATCATCGGGTCGACGCTGCCGGTCTCCGCGTCGAGTTCCTCTTCCAGGATCTCCGTCACGGCGGTGATCGCGGTGAGCGGCGTACGGAGTTCGTGGGACATGTCCGCCACGAAGCGGCGGGACGCCTCCTCGCGGGCGCTCATGTCGTCCACGCGCTTCTCCAGGGACTCCGCGGTGTGGTTGAACGTACGGGAGAGGTCCGCGAGTTCGTCCGTACCCGAGACGCGCAGCCGGGTGTCGAGCTTGCCCTCGCCCAGGCGGCGGGCCGCGATGCCGAGGCGGTGCACCGGCTTGAGGACCGTAGTCGCGGCGGCCTGGGCGAGCAGCGCCGAGCCGATCAGGGCCAGGCCGGTCGCGATGCCCAGTGACCAGGCCAGCGAGTTGAGGTCCTTGGCCTCGGGCTCCAGGGACTTGAGCATGTAGCCGGTCGTCGTCCCGCCGATCACCTTCGCGCCGCCCACCAGGTACGGCTTGTCGTGGTCGGTGATGCGCTGCCAGTACAGGTGATAGGCCGACTTGTTGTTCGAGGAGAGCGGCTGCTCCTTGTTCACGGCCTTCTGGAGGGACTTGGGTACGTCGTCCAGCGTGAAGGTGTCCAGCGCGGAGTTGCCGATGACCTTCTTGCCGTTGCCGTCCTGGGCGACGAGGAGCACGCTGAAGCGCTGGCTGCTGTTGGCCATCTGGCCCGCCGTGCGCTGCAGTTCGTCCTGCGCCGGATGCACCGGCAGCATGCTCGCGTGGTTGCGCATCTCCTGCTGGAAGTCGCGCAGCACCGCGTCCTGCGTACGCGTCAGCACGGCCTCGCGGTTGAGCCAGTACGCGATGCCCGACGCCGACACGGCGGCCGTGAGCGCGACGAGTCCGAACACCACGACCAGCCGCAGTCTCAGGCTCGTGAAGCGCAACCCCGCCAGGATCGCCCGGCGCGCCGCGGCCCAGCCGCGGAGCTCGTCGTGCGGTGGGGTCACTGAGGAGTGTCCAGTCGGTAGCCGACTCCGCGGACCGTACGGATCAGGGTGGGCGAGGACGGAACGTCCTCGATCTTCGCGCGCAGCCGCTGGACACACGCGTCCACCAGCCGCGAGTCGCCCAGGTAGTCGTGCTCCCACACCAGCCGCAGCAACTGCTGGCGGGACAGCGCCTGTCCGGGCCGGCGGCTCAGCTCCAGGAGCAGCCGCAGCTCGGTGGGTGTCAGCTGCAGATCCTCGCCGTTCTTGGTGACCGTCATGGCCGCACGGTCGATGACGAGGGAACCGAACGTCGCCGAGTCGTTGGCCTCGCGCTCCCCGCGCCGCAGCACGGCCCTGATACGGGCGTCGAGCACCCGCCCCTGCACGGGCTTGACGACATAGTCGTCGGCGCCGGACTCGAGTCCGACCACGACGTCGATGTCGTCGCTGCGCGCGGTCAGCAGAATGATCGGCAGCTGGTCCGTGCGCCGGATGCGCCGGCACACCTCGAACCCGTCGATGCCGGGCAGCATCACGTCCAGCACGATCAGATCCGGCCGCTGCTCACGCAACAGTTTCAGACCGTCCTCGCCGGTGGCAGCGGTGGCCACCCGGTGTCCCTGGCGCGTCAAAGAGAGCTCCAGGGCCGTCCGGATGGCGTCGTCGTCCTCGATCAGCAACAGGGAAGGCACGAACGTCATTCTGGCCCATGGCGAGGGACTCTTTCGACAGTTGGAGCGCTCCCACCCATCTCTCGCACAGAAGCAGGCGCCCGAAGGGCGTCCGCGTAGCCGTACCGCTCTCCTCTGTGACCGCGCTGTGATCGTGCCGTGACGCTCCTGGGGAGGGGCCCTGTGACAGGTCTGTGACAGTCGACGGACACGGCCATGAAGTGGCCCGGGCAAGCTTTTCGACACAAGCAAGAGAGCACGACGGCAAGACGGCGACACAGCACGACGGAACGAACCGAAGAACCGGAACTCCACGACGGGGGGCGCGAGATGAACACGCTGCACAGCACCAGCACTAGCGCAGTTGTCACGCGGCTCCACGACGTCAGGGGTTCGGAGAAGTCCGGTGCCGTGAGCGGGCGGGGGTGCGCTCGCGGCACCGGGCGTCAGCACACCACGTACATGACGGTGGTTGACGCCTTCACGGGGGAGAACGGCGGTAACGGGGGAGCTCACGGGGGAGCCGCGTACAGGGAGGCCACGGGGGAACGTCGCTCGGTGTCGGAGGCGGAGTTCACCGCCTACGTCCAGGAGCGCCGCGCCTCCCTGTACGCAACCGCCTACCACCTGACCGGGGACCGCTTCGAGGCCGAGGACCTGCTGCAGAGCGCGCTGTTCTCGACGTACCGGGCCTGGGACCGGATCAGTGACAAGGCCGCGGTCGGGGGCTACCTCCGCCGCACCATGACCAATCTGCACATCAGCGCGTGGCGCCGCCGCAAGCTGAACGAGTACCCGACCGAGGAACTGCCGGAGACCGCCGGTGACACGGACGCGATGCGCGGCACCGAGCTGCGCGCCGTGCTGTGGCAGGCGCTGGCCCGGCTGCCCGAACTCCAGCGCACCATGCTGGTCCTTCGTTACTACGAGGGCCGCACGGACCCGGAGATCGCGGAGATCCTCGACATCAGTGTCGGCACGGTGAAGTCGAGCATCTGGCGGTCGCTGCGCCGGATGCGTGAGGACGAGGTCCTCAGCTTCGGCCGTGACGAGGAGGAGTCCTTCGGGGAGCTCGTCGCCTGAAGGTCTGTGGGGGAGAAGGGCAACCGGTGGTACCGGTTGGTACGGGGGAGCAGTACCGGGGGGAAAACCAACGGGGTCGGGGGACCCCTGAGGAGCACGGGGGAAACGAGAAAAGGTCCGGGCGGACGGGGGGTCCGCCTGGGCCTCTTTTCGTGTTCTGGCCCCTTGCGGTGGGTGGCCTCTTCGCGTGTCCTGGCGCAGGGCCCCTGACTACGCCGGTGTCGTGCAGCGTCCGGCGGCCGCCGCGGCCAGTCGGCCCAGGGCCTCGTCCTTGTCGCAGGGGTGGGCGCCCAGCGCGCTCTGCCGGGCCACGATCGAACGTTCGGCGCGCATCAGGCGCCAGCCGCGGCGCAGCAGGAACGGGACCGACTTGCGGCCCTCCCGCAGATCCCGCAGGAAACGGCGGCGGAACGTGGTCAGCGGGCCGCGGGACAGACACAGCGCGTCGGCCAGCATCCCCAGCTCCCGGCAGCGCTCGACGATCTCGGCGGCGAAGATGCCCTCCGCGATGAACAGCGGTGTCCGCTCGATGTGCAGCGCCTCCGCGCCGGTACGGGCGCTCAGCCCGATGTCGTAGACGGGAACGGTCGTACGTCCCGTACGGCACAGCTCCTCGATCGCCGCGACGGCGATGTCCGCGTCCCACGACTGCGGATGGTCCCAGTCGATGTCGGAGCTGCCCTCGACCTGGGGGAGCGTCGGGTCGGTGCCCTCTTTGTAGAAGTCGTCGAGGCGGAGCACGGGAAGTCCGGAGTCGGCCGCGAGAAGGGACTTTCCAGAGCCGGAGGGGCCGCAGAGCAGCACCACACGGGTGGGTATCGGAGGATGGGAACCCAATTCTCTGTACCTTCTGTGACTCGGCCGGGCCACGCCGCGCTTCGGCAGGCCTCCGGAACATTATCCCGAAGGATTATCGGGGTTACGTCCGTATGTCTGTTGACCCGCACAGGGGAATCCGCCGCCATCGCCGCCCGGAACGGCATCCGGGTCAACTACTCTGCGTGCGATTCCCGTTGCTCTCCGCCCGCATTCGTTACGTTCACCGAAGAGGACACCCGATGGCGCGACACGCACACCAGCAGACCCCCCTGGCCCGCACCACCACGCGCATCGCCGTCGCGCTCGGGGTGGTCGCCGCCGGTGCGGCCGCCGCGAGTCCGGCCGTCGCGGACACGGCCTCCGCCGTGGATCTGACGCGCACCCGGCCCACCTCGCTGGGCAACCTCGACCCGCAGGCGGGCCTGGGGGTCCTGACCGGCTCGGTGGGATACGTCACCGGTCCGATCGCCGGCCTCAAGCCCAACCCGCTCGCCGGCACGGGGGTCGACCCGCTCGACAACGGGGTGGGCACCCAGCTCGCGGACTTCAAGCCGCTGACCTCGCGGGCCCTGACGGGGCCGCTGGCACAGGCGCGGTCGGTGGGGAGCGTGCCGGTGGTGGGGCAGGCGTTGGGGTCGCTGGGGGGTGCGTGAGAGTCCCCGTGCCCCGGGACGGGGCACGGGGAAACGCTCAGTAGGACGAGCCGGAGGCGCCGAGCGCGCCCGTCGGGTGCCAGACCGTCTTCGTCTCCAGGAAGGCCGTCAGGCGCTCGATGCCGGGCGTCCGTGAATAATCCACAGCCTGTGGACGGACGACCCGCTTCAGGTTGTCGGCCGCGGCGATCTCCAGCTCCTTCGCCAGTACGTCGTCCGCGCCCGCGAGGTCGATCGCGTTGACGTCCTGGTGCGCGGCGAGGGGCGCCGCGATCTCCGCCGTCTTTCCGGAGAGGACGTTGACGACACCGCCCGGAAGGTCGGAGGTCGCCAGCACCTCGCCCAGAGACAGCGCCGGGAGTGGGGACTTCTCGCTCGCGATCACGATCACCGTGTTGCCGGTCGCGATCACCGGGGCGATCACCGAGACCAGGCCGAGGAAGGACGACTCCTGGGGCGCGAGGACGGTGACGACGCCCGTCGGCTCCGGGGTGGACAGGTTGAAGAAGGGACCCGCGACCGGGTTGCCGCCGCCCACCACCTGGGCGATCTTGTCGGTCCAGCCCGCGTACCAGACCCAGCGGTCGATCGCCGCGTCGACGACCGCGGCGGCCTTGGACTTCGACAGGCCCTCCGCGTCCGCGACCTCACGGACGAACTGGTCCTTGCGGCCCTCCAGCATCTCGGCGACGCGGTAGAGGATCTGACCGCGGTTGTACGCCGTCGCGCCGGACCAGCCGCCGAACGCCTTGCGGGCGGCGACCACCGCGTCACGGGCGTCCTTGCGGGAGGAGAGCGGCGCGTTGGCCAGCCACTTGCCCTTGGAGTCGGTCACCTCGTACACCCGGCCGCTCTCGGAACGCGGGAACTTCCCGCCCACGTACAGCTTGTAGGTCTTGAAGACGCTCAGTCGCTGCTGCTCGGTCTTGTCGGTCTTCTCAGACATCGAGGTACGCCTCCAGGCCGTGGCGACCGCCCTCGCGGCCGAAGCCCGACTCCTTGTAACCGCCGAACGGCGAGGTCGGGTCGAACTTGTTGAACGTGTTGGACCAGATGACGCCCGCGCGCAGCTTGCTCGCGACGGCGAGGATCCGGGAGCCCTTCTCGGTCCAGATGCCGGCGGAGAGGCCGTACTGGGAGTTGTTGGCCTTGGCGACGGCCTCGTCGGGGGTCCGGAAGGTGAGGACGGACAGGACCGGGCCGAAGATCTCGTCGCGCGCGATGGTGTGCGCCTGGGTGACGTTCGTGAAGAGCGTCGGGGCGAACCAGTAGCCGGAGGAGGGGAGTTCACAGGCCGGGGACCAGCGCTCGGCACCCTCGGCCTCGCCCTGCTCGACGAGCGAGGTGATACGGGACAGCTGCTCGGCGGAGTTGATCGCGCCGATGTCCGTGTTCTTGTCCAGGGGGTCGCCGAGGCGCAGGGTGGACAGGCGGCGCTTGAGCGAGTCCAGCAGCTCGTCGTGGATCGACTCCTGGACGAGGAGACGGGAGCCCGCGCAGCAGACCTGGCCCTGGTTGAAGAAGATGCCGGTGACGACGCCCTCGACGGCCTGGTCGATGGGGGCGTCGTCGAAGACGATGTTCGCGCCCTTGCCGCCGAGTTCGAGGGTGACCTTCTTGTCCGTGCCCGCGACCTGGCGGGCGATCGCCTTGCCGACGGCGGTGGAGCCGGTGAAGGCCACCTTGTTCACATCGGGGTGCTCGACGAGCGCGGCGCCCGCGTCGCCGTATCCCGGGAGGATGTTGACGACGCCCTTGGGCAGGCCCGCCTGGCGGCAGATGTCCGCGAAGAACAGGGCGGACAGGGGGGTCGTCTCGGCGGGCTTGAGGACGACCGTGTTGCCGGTCGCCAGCGCCGGGGCGATCTTCCACGCCAGCATCAGGAGGGGGAAGTTCCAGGGGATGACCTGGCCCGCGACGCCCAGGGGGCGGGGGTTCGCGCCGAAGCCGGCGTGGTCGAGCTTGTCGGCCCAGCCCGCGTAGTAGAAGAAGTGCGCGGCGACCAGGGGGAGGTCGGCGTCGCGGGTCTCCTTGATCGGCTTGCCGTTGTCCAGGGTCTCCAGGACGGCGAGCTCGCGGCTGCGCTCCTGGATGATCCGGGCGATGCGGAAGAGGTACTTGGCGCGCTCGGAGCCCGGCAGGGCCGACCACTTCTCGAAGGCCCTGCGGGCGGCCTTCACGGCGCGGTCCACGTCCTCCGCGCCCGCCTGGGCGACCTCGGACAGGACCTCTTCGGTGGAGGGGGAGACGGTCTTGAAGACCTTGCCGTCCGCCGCCTCGGTGAACTCGCCGTCGATGAACAGGCCGTAGGAGGGCGCGATGTCGACGACGGAGCGGGACTCGGGCGCCGGTGCGTACTCGAATGCGGATGCGGATGCCATGGTGATCAGTCCACCGTCACGTAGTCGGGGCCGGAGTAGCGGCCGGTGGCCAGCTTCTGACGCTGCATCAGCAGGTCGTTCAGGAGCGAGGAGGCGCCGAAGCGGAACCAGTGGTTGTCCAGCCAGTCCGCGCCCGCGGTCTCGTTCACCAGGACCAGGAACTTGATGGCGTCCTTGGTGGTGCGGATGCCGCCGGCGGGCTTCACGCCGACCTGGACGCCGGTCTGGGCGCGGAAGTCGCGGACCGCCTCCAGCATGAGGAGCGTGTTCGCCGGGGTCGCGTTGACGGCGACCTTGCCGGTCGAGGTCTTGATGAAGTCCGCGCCCGCCAGCATGCCGAGCCAGCTCGCGCGGCGGATGTTGTCGTACGTCGAGAGCTCGCCGGTCTCGAAGATGACCTTCAGGCGGGCGCTGGTCCCGCAGGCCTCCTTCACGGCGGTGATCTCGTCGTACACCTTCATGTACTTGCCCGCGAGGAACGCCCCGCGGTCGATGACCATGTCGATCTCGTCGGCGCCGGCGGCGACCGCGTCGCGTACGTCGGCGAGCTTCACGTCGAGGGCCGCGCGGCCGGCCGGGAAGGCGGTGGCGACCGAGGCGACCTTCACGCCGGAGCCGGCGACGGCGTCCTTGGCGGTGGCCACCATGTCGGGGTACACGCAGACGGCCGCGGTGGTGGGCGTCGTACGGTCCGTGGGGTCGGGGTGGACCGCCTTGGCGCCGAGCGCCCGGACCTTGCCCGGGGTGTCCGCGCCTTCCAGCGTCGTCAGATCGACCATCGAGATGGCGAGGTCGATGGCGTACGCCTTCGCGGTCGTCTTGATGGAACGGGTGCCGAGCGAGGCGGCGCGCGCCTCCAGGCCGACCGTGTCGACGCCGGGGAGCCCGTGGAGGAAGCGGCGCAGCGTGCTGTCCGACGCGGTTACGTCGCCGAGTGCGGGTGCAGTGGTGGGCATGGTCACGAGCTGAGCATATCTACGCGCGTAGCGGCTGTACACCCCCGGGGGTGGGTGTGGGGCAGCGCACGCCCGGACATCTCCCGCCCCGACCCTCCCTCAAGCTCTCGGCTTCGCTCGAGCAGGGGGAATCCATAATCCCAGGGGCTCGGCCCCTTCGACTCCGCCGGGGGTTGCCCTGCACCCCGTCAGGGGCTTCGCCCCTGGATCCCCGCATCGCCCGAAGGGCTCGCCCTCGAACGCCGGGGGCGCCCAGGCTTTTGGGGGCGCGGGGAACTGCGCGACCGGCCCCCACTCGCCCGCGGCCGGGCGACCAGGTGTGGCCGGGGATTCGGGGCGCGGCTCCGCCCGGGCGCGGGGACCGCGCGATCGGTTCCCATCGGCCCGTGGGCAAGGCAATCGGCACGGATGGGGATCCGGGGCGCGGCCCCGTCCCCAGGGGTGCGGGGAACTGCGCGATCAGTCCTTGTCCACCCGTAGACGAACGAATCCCCGCCCACCCGTGGCGACGCGGCGGCGTGGGGCGGGGGTGAAGGAAGTGTTCAGGAGGCGTCGGGCAGAATCGGAGGCATGACGACCCCGGATGACCAGCCACCCGTGCCGGACGCCCCGCGACCCGAGTCGCAGGACCGGATCTACCGGTCGCACGCCGGTATCGCCGGCGGCGTACTGCTGCTCGCCATCACGGGCTGGCTCGGCATCGACGCGCTGGTCACCGGCCACGGCCGCACCCCCTGGCTGGCACTCGCCGCGCTGATCCTCCTGGTTCCGCTGGTGGCCGCCTTCACCCTGCGCCCCGCCGTCTACGCCAACGAGGACCGGCTGCGCGTGCGTAACCCGTTCCGTGTCGTCGTGCTGCCCTGGAGCAAGGTCGCCTCACTGCGCTCCGGGTACTCCAACGAGGTGGTCGACGCCGAGGGCACCAAGTTCCAGCTCTGGGCGATCCCCGTCTCGCTGCGCGCCCGCAAGGCCGCGGCCCGACGGCAGGCGCGCAGCGCCGCCGCCGACAGCAGCGGCCGCACCTCCTCGGTGGCGAGCGGGCCCACCCGTTCGCACTCCGACCAGGTCATGGACGACCTGCGCGAACTCGCCGAGGCCCGGGCGGCCTCGGAGGGCGCGCAGGGCGAGGTGAGCGTGCGGTGGGCGTACGAGGTCATGGGTCCCGCGCTCGCGGGGGCCGTGGTCCTGGTGATCCTGCTGGCGGTGGGGTGACGCCAGGGCGGTGCGGCGGACCGGTGTCCGTCGTCGCGCAGAGCCGACCCCGACCCGTCGCCCCGTACGGCATCGGACTGCCCACGTTCCGGGTCCTGCCGCCCGTGTTCCCGGTCCCGTTCGGCGCCGGGCCGCCCCCGAGGGGTGCCCGGCGCCGCTCGTACCGGAGTCAGCCCACCACGTCGACGAAGGTGCCCGCCGACACCGCCGCCGCGGTGTCCGCCGTGCCGGCGTAGGACCAGCGGTAGGAGCCGTCGGTGTAGGCGCGGACGGTGGTGGAGAGGGCGCCGCCGGCGGCGGTCGGCACGCTCTTGAGCGTGCAGTACGTGCTGCTGCCCTTGGGGCGGAACTGCAGGCTCACGGGTCGGCCGGCCTCGGCGCCGGCGAACGTGCCGGTCGCCCAGTCCGCGTTGCGCACGCCACCCGTGACGGTGAGGACGCGGCCCCACTTCACCGGCTTGGGAGTGGCGTCGACGCTCACCTGGCTGTCGCGCAGCACGCTGACGGTGGCGGCGCTGTCCAGGAACACGGCGTCGCTGTCGGGGGCGATCGCGTAGGCGCTGAGGTGCCAGTCGCCGGCCAGCGAGTCGTCGGCCGGGGCGGTGCCGGGGGTCAGGGTGAAGGTCAGGGTGCAGGTGATCGTGGTGGCGACCGTCGGACCGCAGGCCGCCGTCGAGGCGACGGTGCTGTCCGGGGCGCCGAAGGGGCCGTGGTAGAGCGTGGCGTTGACCTGCTGGAGACCGGACGGGTCGGTCGCGGTGACCTCGGCGGTGACGGTTCTCGCGCCGGTGCCGACGACGACGGGGTTGCCGTCGTTGACGACCACGCCGGTGATGTCGGTGTCGCCGAACCTCTCGTCCGCGTGCGCGGCCGGAACGGTGAGGGCGGACAGGGCGACGCCACACGCAGCGGCGACAGCTGAACTCATACGCATGCGAATTCCCCAATGTGAATGCCGCGGCCTGTCAATTTCACACCGGCAGGCCCGAATTGACGTGTGCAGCGTACTCGTTGCCATGGGATTTCGGAACGTTCGTATGAGGGTTGTGCGAGTCGCTGATTTCCCGGTGAAGGGAATGCGCGCGAATATCGAGTGCGCCGTTTCCGTGGAAAGCCGAAGGGGAAATTCGGTTCAAATTTCAGCGGACCTGGAGGCCACCTACGTGTACCACCCCTCTTCGTGGTGGGCCGGGAGGGCGGGGCGCCCCGGGGTGGCGCCCCGTCGGCGCGTCGATGAATTCGCCCGCTCTTGAGGTGACCTGATGGTCGACTGCATGAACGAGGGGCAACCTTCGCGTGAAATGTGTTTCACGTGTGGATCAAGTTTCTCTTTAGTCTCACTAATCTGCGTGTGCCGCATGACCGACGAATCCGCGTCGACTCATGCGGCTTCCTGATATGGGGATACAGGAGTGGGGATGGATGGCGGCAAGAATGGGGGGCGCGGCCGTACCAGGCACGCGCTGCCAAATAGATATAGGTGCAGATGGCACTTACTCGTGGCGGCTCACCGCCACGAACGGGCGGGTGATCGCCGTGGCCGCGAGGACGTACCGGAACTACGGCGAGTGCCGTGCGGCGTTCGAGCGCTTGTGCGCCGACATCGGGAAATTACCCGGCGCGGTGCACCACACCGCGGAAGGCAGTGGATGGGTCTGGCGGCTGCGTGACGGCACCGGCGGCGCCGTGGCCGTGTCCTCGCGTGCCTACGAGCGGCACTCGACGTGCCAGGCCGCCTACGAACGTTTCCGGGCTCTCCTGGCCGAGCTCGGGTCGGGTGGGGTGATCCCGTGGGACGAGGCCGAGTGAGGGGACGACGCCGAGTGATGGGGGCCCGAGTGACGGGGCGACCCCGAGCGAACGGACGGGGCTGACGGCTCGACCGTGTACGTGAGGGGCTGGGGAGCGCCACAAGAGCGCACCCCAGCCCCTCACGTGTTCTCCTTTCGCCGCGTTCACGTCAACACCGGAAGTTGCCCCTCGGGGGCGTCTCGTTCACGTTCGTGTGTGCGTGCGTCCATCACGCGTCAGGAGTGTCGTCCCATGTGACAACGCGAATCTTTGAGCGATCCGTGGTTCCGGGGGACGACCCTCCGAGACGCCTGCACCCCGATCGGGGGCTGCCCGACCGCGTGTTCAGGGGCGTCCTGCGCGGCGGCGGCGGCCTGGTCCTCGCGATCATGCTGCTGGTCGGCGGCTTCCTGACGTACCGGGCCTGGCAGGCGCTGTCGGTCGCGAAGTGGGACTTCGTCACCACCGAGGCGTGGGAGCCCGAAGGCGGGCACTTCGGCATCGCGGCCGTGCTCGTCGGAACGGTGCTGATAGCCATGGTCGCCATCGTGTTCGCCGTACCGCTGGCGCTCGGCACCGCGCTCTACATCTCCGAGTACGCGCCGCCGCGGATCCGCCAGACCCTCATCAGCGTCGTGGACCTGATGGCGGCCGTGCCGTCGGTCGTCTACGGCCTGTGGGGCCTGTTCTTCTTCCAGGGGCACGTGGTCACCGTGTCCCGCTGGATCTCGACCTACTTCGGCTGGATCCCCCTCTTCAAGGTCGACGGCGCCGATCCGAGGGACCCGCTCGCCACCGCGACGGTCTACACCTCCTCCACCTTCATCGCGGGCATGGTCGTGTCCCTGATGGTCGCGCCGATCATCTGCTCGGTGGTGCGGGAGGTCTTCTCGCAGGCTCCGGTCGGCGAGCGGGAGGGCGCGTACGCGCTCGGCGCCAACCGCTGGGGCATGATCCGCAGCGTCGTCCTGCCCTTCGGCAAGGGCGGCATGATCGGCGGCACCATGCTGGGCCTGGGCCGGGCACTCGGCGAGACCATCGCCGTGTACCTGATCATCTCGCCGGTGTTCGTGATCCAGCCGCACATCCTGCAGAACGGCACCAGCTCGGTCTCGTCCCTGATCGCCCTGCGCTACGGCGAGGCGAGCCCCATGGGCATGTCGGCGCTGATGGCCGCAGGCCTCGCGCTCTTCCTGATGACCCTCGTGGTCAACTTCGCCGCTTCGTCGATCGTCGCCCGCAGCCGTTCCGGCGCGACGAGCGACTCCTGAGGAGACCGAGCCCGATGACCGTCACCGCTCCACAGAGCCCGCCCGGCGACCAGGGGCCGGGGGCCGATCCGAGCCCCGCGGGTGCGCCGAAGGCGCCGCCCCAGGCCCCGGCCACCCACCTGCCCGGACGCCGGCCCGGCGGGGGTTCAACGCGCGGAGACTCGCGCCGCAACCTCTCCACGCTGCGCGCCACCGACGTGTACGCCATGCTCGGCGCCGGCGCCGCGTCCCTCGCCCTGACCTGGCTGATCTTCGACCGGCTGCTGCCCTTCAACGGCGCCCTGGGCTTCGTCGTCATCGCCTACGCGCTCTTCATCGCCCTGTACGCGCTGCTTGTCTCCTTCGACGAGGACGGTCCCGCGGTCCGTGACCGGGTGGCCGCCGCGATCGTCCAGAGCCTCGGTCTGGTGATGCTGACCGTGCTGGCCTTCGTGGTCGTCTACACCCTCTACGAGGGGCGTGAGGCGCTGCCGCACCTGAACTTCTACACCGAGTCGATGGCCGACGCGGGTCCGCTGGAGCCCCTCGGCGTCGGCGGCATCGCGCACGCCATCGTCGGCACGCTGTGGCAGATCTCCATCGCCCTGGTGATCTGCATACCGACCGGGCTGGTGTGCGCGGTCTTCCTCAACGAGGTCCCCGGCGCCTTCAGCCGGTTCGTCCGCACCATCGTCGAGGCGATGACAGCGTTGCCATCCATCGTGGCCGGCCTGTTCATCTACGCGACCTTCATCCTGAGCCTCGGTTTCGGACAGTCCGGCCTCGCCGCCGGGCTCGCGATCTCCGTGATGATGCTGCCGATCATCATCCGCGCGGCGGACGTGGTGATCCGGCTGGTCCCCGGCACGCTGCGCGAGGCGTCCTACGCGCTCGGCACCTCACGGTGGCGCACGGTCTGGCACGTGGTGCTCCCCACCTCGCGGTCGGGGCTGACCACGGCGGTCATCCTGGGCACCGCGCGCGGTGTGGGCGAGACCTCGCCGGTCCTGCTGACCGCCGGTTTCACCCAGGAGCTCAACACCAACCCGCTCCACGACCCGATGGTGTCGCTGCCGCTGGCGGCCTTCAAGCTCGTCGAGTCCCCCGAGCCCACCTACATCGCCCGCGGCTTCGGCACCGCGGCGGTGCTTCTGGTGCTGGTGCTCGTCCTGTTCGTCGCGGCCCGCGTCGTCGGCGGCCGCGGGCCGGGCAAGCTGACCCGCCGTCAGGAGCACCGCCGGGTCAGGGCGTCCCGCCGTGACGCGCAGCGCTTCGACGTGTACGCAACCGCCGGCCGGCCGTCCGCCGGTCCCGCCTCGACCAGTCCCGCATCGACGAGGAGCACCCCGTGATATCCGCACCCGTCCGTCGTCCGCGCAGCGTGCGCGTGTACCAGGCGCTGGCGCTGGTCGTCGCACTGGTCTGCGCGCTCATGGCCGTACATCCGCCAGGTGCCTTCGCGGTCACCTACGTGAAGATCAGTGGCTCCGGCTCGACATGGAGCGCCAACGCCATCGAGCAGTGGCGGCGCAACGTACGCCAGCAGGGCATGACCGTGAACTACGCGTCGGTGGGCTCGTCGGTCGGACGTACCCAGTTCGCGAACGGCACCTCCGACTTCGGTGTGTCCGAGATCCCCTACGGCCTCAAGGAGTTCGGTACGACCGACACTCCGCCGCAGCGCAAGTACGCCTACATGCCGATCGTGGCCGGCGGTACGTCGTTCATGTACAACCTGAAGATCGGCGGCAACCGGGTCACCAACCTGCGGCTGTCCGGGGAGGTCCTCAGCAAGATCTTCACCGGCGGGCTCACGATGTGGAACGCGCCGGAGATCAGGGCGGACAACCCCAAGCTGGCCCTCCCCGCCCGTCGTATCGTCCCGGTCATCCGCTCCGACGGCTCCGGCACCACCGCGCAGTTCACCCTGTGGATGTCCAAGCAGTACGGCACCTTGTGGAACGACTACTGCCGTCGGGCGGGCAAGCCCACGCCCTGCGGTCTGACGTCGTACTTCCCGAACATCCCCGGCTCGGGCTTCGTCGCCCAGTCCGGCTCGCTCGGCGTCGCGGGCTACACCAAGCAGCCCCAGGCCGAGGGCGCCATCACCTACGTCGAGTACTCCTACGCCAGGAACGCGGGCTTCCCGGTCGTCAAGGTCCTCAACAAGTCCGGGTACTACGTCGAGCCGACCGCCTCCAGTGTGGCCGTCGCCCTGACCCAGGCGCAGATCAACAACGACTCGCGGTCCGCCAACTACCTCACCCAGAACCTGGACGGGGTCTACACGTACGGCGACCGGCGTACCTACCCGCTGTCCAGCTACAGCTACATGATCGTCCCGACCAAGGAGGAGATGGGGTTCACCAAGGCCAAGGGCGCCACGCTGAGCGCGTTCGACAACTACTTCCTCTGCGAGGGCCAGCAACTGGCCGACCGGCTCGGCTACTCGCCGCTGCCGATCAACCTCGTGCAGGCGGCCATGGAGCAGGTGCGCAGGATCCCCGGCGCCGTGACGGACAACATCAACATCAAGAACTGCAACAACCCGACGTTCTCCAGTGACGGGAAGAACCTCCTGGCCCAGAACGCCCCGTATCCCGCGGCGTGCGACAAGAAGGGTTCGGACCAGTGCGCCACCGGCACCGGCGGCGCCAAGCAGCCCACCTCGCCGAGCGGCTCCGGCACGTCCGGCGGCGGCTCGGGCTCGGGCGGCTCGGGTACGACCGGAGGTTCGGGCACGTCCGGCGGTTCCGGTGCGACGGGCGGATCGGGCGCGACGGGAACGGCCGGTACCACCACCGGCGGCAGCGGTACGGCGGGCAGCACCGGCGGTACGGGCGGGACGACGGCGGGTGGCGTCGTCGACCCCGACACGGGCCAGGTGCTCGGCGGCGACGGAGGCACCGGCGACACCTCGGTCGCCGCCAGCCCGGTCTCCCTCGGCACCGGGGACGCCCTCGGTCTGCGCACCGTGCTGATGGCACTGTCGGCCGTGCTCCTGATCGGCGTGGTCGTCGGGCCACCCCTGATCGGGCGCATGATGTCCCACCGCGCCCGCCGCAAGGGGGGTGTGGCATGACTGCGATGACCGCGATGTCCCGTTCCCGGCGGCGCGTCGTCGCCGCCGTGAGCGCGCTGCTGGCCGCGCTGGTCCTGGCCCTGCTCCCGCTGCCGTCCGCCGCCACCTCCGCCGCGGCGGCGGACGGCGCGGGGGAGGACTCCGCGGTCACGGTGACGGGGAAGCAGGGCAGGTACGACGACTTCTCCAAGCTGAAGGTGACCGTCCACCAGACGAAGAACCTGCGGTCGCAGGGGGTGCGGGTCACCTGGCAAGGCGGGGCGCCGACGATCGACGGACAGAACGCCGCCGTCAACTTCCTCCAGATCATGCAGTGTTGGGGCGACGATCCAGCCGGGCCCGACCGTGATCAGTGCGTCTTCGGCGGCGACGGCTCGATACTCGGGGCCGGAAACGGCCGGCTGGTCGGCACCGATCCGGGCGAGACCCAGTACCCCGGTGGCTTCGTCCCGTTCCGCCCGGTCGGTGACCTGCCCCCCACCAAGTCCTCCCACGACTTCACCTACTTCGGTCCGCTGGACACCAACGAGCAGCGGTTCGCCAGAACCTATGCCGACGGCACGGGCGAGGTGACCTTCGAGGCGCAGGACGGCATCCAGGCGTCCCACCTGGGCTGCGGCATGAACACGGCGCCTGCCGGGAGCGACCCCGTTCCGCGGCACTGCTGGCTGGTGGTCGTCCCGCGCGGCACGCACGACGCGGACGGCACCGAGATCACCAAGCCGAACCAGGCGGGCAATTCACTGCAGAGCTCGCCGCTGTCCGCGACGAACTGGGCTCAGCGGATGGTCGTCCGTCTGGACTTCCAGCCGGTCGACGCGTTCTGTCCGCAGGGCCAGCCGGAGCTGCCCACGGTCGGCTCCGAACTGATGACCGACGCCGTCACTTCCTGGCAGCCGAAGCTGTGCTCGTCCACGGGGAACACGTTCGCCTTCACCCAGGGCGGCGAGGAGGAGGCCAGAGGCCAGGTCCTGAGCACGTCAGCCGACGCGCCCCTGCTGGGCTTCACCGTCGACCCGGTCGCCCGGCCGGAGGACGGATCCAAGGTCGTGCACGCGCCGGTGGCGGTGTCCGGGCTTGCGATCGCCTTCTTCATAGAAGGTCCGTCCGGCGTGGTCCAGGGAATGAAACTGAATCCGCGGCTCGTGGCGAAGATGCTCACCCACTCCTATGCGGAAGACGTGACGCTGGGCGCCACCCCTGATTATCTGATAGGGAACAGCACTTCCCTCGTCACGGATCCGGAATTCAAGGAATTGAATCCTGGATTCCCTCGGCTGACCAATCACCAGCTGAGGAGTCTCATGGTTCCGCTGCAGTCCTCCGACACCACGCGGATCGTCTGGAACTGGCTCCAGTCGGACGCGGACGCCCGAGGCTTCCTCTCCGGGACGAAGGACCGATGGGGGATGCGGGTGAATCGCTATTTCCAGGACCTCAAGCTGGCGGAGAACACCACGCTGACCGACTACCCCAAGGTGGACCCGACGACAACGCCGGCCCTCGGCAACGGGACACCCCCTCTCAGCTACGCGATCACCGACCTGGACCCGTACACGGCCGACCTGCACGACGGGGCCCTACGAACCCGCCGGGGCAACAACACCCGCACCATCCAGTGGCAGTCGGGGGACACCGCCCAGTCGCCGGCCAAGCTCATCAACGACGCGCCCATGTCGGGTCAGCGCGCCGTGATGGCGATCGTCGACGCCGCGTCGGCGGAGCGTTACGGGTTGACGACCGCGGCGCTGCGGAACGCGGACGGCAACTTCGTGAAGCCCTCGGCCGCCACGCTCACGGCCGACGTCGCGACCATGCGGCCGTCGTCCGAGGACGCTTCGGTGCTCAAGCCCGACCCGGCGCGCGCCAAGGGGCAGGCGTATCCGCTGACGGCCGTCGCCTACGCCGCGGCCTCGGTGAACCAGGACGCGAAGGCTCGCAAGGCGTACGCCCGGTTCATCAGGTACGCCGCGGGATCGGGCCAGACGCTCGGCGTGTCGGCGGGCCAGCTGCCCTTCGGCTACGCGCCCTTGCCGGCCCAGCAGCGTCTGCAGGCCCGGACCGCCGCCGACGCCCTGGAGCGCGGCGCGACCACGACCGGCCCTCCGTCCGGCGGGTCGAACCAGGGTGACACGGGAGGGCCCGGATCCGGAGCCGGCACCGGAGGAACCTCCTCCGGCGGGGGCACCGGCGGAGCGTCCGGGGGCGGAACGGGCGGCGGGGCCACCCCCTCGGCCTCGGACTCCGCCGCCGCGGTGAACGGCTCCGCTCCTCCCTCCTCGGGGCCGCAGCAAAATGTCGCGGAAGCCAAGGCCGGATTCACCCCCGGAGAGATCCTGGGAGTTATTCGCTGGATTCTTCTCGTCGTCCTGTTCCTGGGTGGTGCGGCAGGACTTTCGGGTCCGATAATGCTGCATTTCGCGCAGCGTCGGACTCCCTAGGAGACACCTAGGAAGCCTGCCCGTAACCTTTCTCTCACGGGGAATTGGTTGGTCACCGCGCGGAAATCCTGGAATTGTTTGTGGTGGCCGACCGACGGGCCGGCAGGAAAAAGATCCGGATTTTGCTTGAACGGCCAGCCTTCGAAATCCAGAAAACAAGGGGTTCAGAAGTGAACGTCAAGTCTCGCGCCAAGGTCGGCGCTGCTTTCGGTGTCGCGGCTCTCGGTCTCGGCATCCTGGCCTCCCCCGCTTCGGCGGACCCGAACCCGGTCACCGACTACCGTCAGCTGGCTGGTGTCGGCTCGGACACCACGCAGTACGTCATGAACGGCATCGGCGACGCCGTCACGAACGCGGGCGGCAAGATCGTCGCGTCGTGGAACGCCACCGGCACCGCCACCGTGAAGACCAAGGCGACCGGCTGTGACACCGTCGCCCGCCCGGACGGCTCCTCGGCCGGTATCAACGCGCTGAACGCCGACATCACCGCCGGTACCCACTGCATCGACTTCGCCCGCTCCTCGCGTGGCCCGGTGGACACCACCACCACGGACCTCACGTGGATCCCGTACGCCAAGGACGGTGTGACCTACGCCACCGACCTGGGCAGCACGCTGCCGACGAACCTGACGAAGGCGCAGTTGGCCGCGATCTACCAGTGCAACTCCACCGAGTTCCCGAACGCGCAGCCGCTGCTGCCGCAGTCCGGCTCCGGTACCCGGACCTTCTGGCTGTCGGCCATCGGGATCACCGAGGCGCAGGTCGGCTCCTGCGTCGACGGCACCATCCAGGAGCACAACGGCGCGGCGATCCTCAACGGCAACCAGCTCATGCCGTACTCGATCGCCCAGTGGATCGCCCAGGGCAAGGGCCTCTCCGACGTCCCGAACCGTCGCGGTGAGTCGCGTCTGCGCAGCATCAACGGCCTGGCGCCCACCACGGGCACGGGCTCCGCGATCGCGCTCAACACGGCCTTCGACCCCGGCTTCCTGCGCGACGTCTACAACGTCGTCCCGACCGCCAACCTCTCGGACTCGGTCGTCGCCGGGACCTTCGTCGGTTCGGGCTCGAAGGTCTGCGCCGCCACCTCCACGATCGCGACCTACGGCTTCGGCGCCGTGTCCAACTGCGGTGCCACCACGCTCACGGGCGAGCGGTGATCCGTGATCGTCGTCTGATCCTCGCGTGACGGCCGGGCACCCTCCAGGTGCCCGGCCCCACGCGCTGTCCCTGACATCCGTCAACGTAATCCGTCAACCGTCCCCCGGGGGGCATCGCCGTGACAGTGCCACAACCATTCCGAAGAGCGGCCGCGATCGTGGCCGCCTGTGCCTTACTCGCCCTGGGCCTCGTGGTCCTGGCCATGTCCCAGTCCCAGCCTGCCCGGGCGGCGTCCGTCGGCGAGTTCACCATGACGCCCGCCGGCGGCAGGATGAGTGACCCGCAGCCCATCGCCGGCTCGATCGCGATCCCCGGCGCGTGTCCCGCCGCCACCATCGAGGACCTCAACTGGAACAGCGTCCTCGCCCTGTACGTCGTCAAGGCCGACGGCACCGAGGTGAAGGCGCTCAACGGGATCACCAACAAGGCCCCCTACACCGCGGCGACCCCGGCGGTCTCGCTGGTCGCGGCGGACAACCCGGGGATGGTGGTCAGCAGCCTGTCGGACGCCATCACGGGCGACGGCACCTACGAGCTGCGCCTGCGGTGCGTGGACAACTACGACTGGGCCGTTCCGCCCGACTCGATCGTGCCGGGCGACCCGTACTGGACCCAGAAGATCACCGTCACCGGCGACAACTGGGTGGTCGGCACAGGCGCGGAGGCCACCCAGGTCGCGCTGACCGCCTCCCCCGCCGTGGTCGCGCCCGGCGAGGAGACCACGCTCACCGCGACGGTGTCGCCCGCGGCGGCGGCCGGCACCGTCACCTTCCTGGAAGGCGCCACCACGCTGGGCCAGGCCACGGTCGCCAGTGGCAAGGCCGAGTTCAAGACGTCGACGCCGGCCGAGGGGGACCACAGCGTCACGGCCCGCTTCACTCCGGGGAACGCCGCCGACTGGGGAGCCTCGGAATCCGCGCCCTTCGCGGTGACCGTGCAGCTGCCGAGATACGAGATGCGCGACGCCGCGGGGAAGCTGCTGGCCTACAACCCCGAGCTGCAGCGCGGCCAGACCGTGAAGGTCCTCATCCGCGGATGCCAGCCGAACGCGACGTACTCGATGACCATGTTCCACAACGACGCCACCTTCCCCACCGCGACGGCCGACGCGAGCGGAACGGTCACCTGGTCCACTCTGACCGTGCCGGACGACGCCGTGGCAGGGGCGAGCAACTGGGACTACAGCCCGGACTGCACCGGCGGCAAGAACCCCGTGCGCGCGGTGGACTTCACCGTCCCCGAGCCGTCCTCCGGGTCCCCGTCGGCGAGCCCGACCGACTCCCCGACGGACACCCCCTCCGGCGAGCCCACCGACGGTTCCAGCAGTGAACCGACCGACGGCTCCTCGGGCGACTCGTCCGGCACCACGTCCGGCACCACCACGACCGGTGGCGGCGGCACCGGCGGCGACTCCACCTCCGGCGGGACCTCGCCCACCGGGGGGCTCGCCTCCACCGGCAGCCAGATCGCGCTGTTCTCCGGCCTCGGAGCCGTCGTCCTCGTCACGGCCGGCGTCCTCGCCGTGCGGTACGGCCGCCGCGAGGGGCTGCTGAAGTTCGGCGACCCCCGCTCGTAGCGGCTCGGGAGCACGGGCGGCGGGCCCCCACCCCGCCGCCCGCGCCTTCGTATCTCCACCACACACCTCTCCACAGGAGCGCTCCCCGTGACCGTGTTGTCCCCGCCCCCGCCGGCCGACGCGCCGCCGGTGCCGGCGCCCGCACCCGAGCCCAGGTCCGAAGCGGGGCCGCCGCGGGCCGAGCGTCCCGGCTTCGCGTTCGCCGGGGCCGCGCTGTGCGTGCTCGCCGCGCTGCTGCTCGGCTTCGCCGCCAACCTCACCATCGTCGGCCACCTCCAGCACGCGCGTGACCAGCAGACCGCGTACGACGAGTTCCGCCGTCAACTCGCCCTCGGAACGGCACCGGTGGGCCAGCGGGGGTACGACGGCAGGATGCTGGAGCCCGGCGCGCCCGTCGCCCTGCTGCGCATCCCGGCGCTGGGCCTGAAGGAGGTCGCGGGGGAGGGCACCACCTCCGGTGTGCTGATGTCCGGCCCCGGCCACCGCCGGGACACCCCGCTGCCGGGACAGGCCGGCACCAGCGTCATCATGGGCCGTCAGTGGGGGTACGGCAGCCCGTTCAACGACCTGCACCAACTGCCCCTCGGCACCGAGATCCGGCTGACGACCGGTCAGGGCACCGCCACCTACAAGGTCTCCTCCATCCGCCGCAAGGGCGACCCGCTGCCGCCCACGCTCAAGCAGGGCCAGGGCCGGCTCACGCTCATCACCGCCGACGGCGCCCCCTACACCCCCTCCGGCACCCTCCGCTTGGACGCGACCCTGGCGAGTGCCGTACAGCCCGCCCCGCCCCGCCCGCTGGCGCTCGGCTGGATCGACGAGTCCGAGCAGGCCCTGGGCACGGAGAACGCCGCCTGGCTCTCGGTCTTCCTCTGGTCGCAGGGGCTGCTCGGCGCGGCCCTGCTCACCATGGCCGCGTACCGCGTGTGGGGCCGCTGGCAGACCTGGATCGTCTGCGTGCCCGTGCTGACCGCCCTCGGCCTCGCCGTCTCCGGCGCCGCCACCCGCCTGCTGCCCAACCTGCTCTGACCGACGAGGAGTTCCACCATCATGTCCGACACGAACCCGACGCTCGTCGACGAGATCCTCGACCCGACGGTGAAGATGCGGAGCACCAGGGCGAGCAGGCCCGTCGTCGCCGGCCCCGGCCCCGGCGAGAGCAACCCGGCGACCCTGGAGGCCGACTCCATCTCGGCCTGGTTCGGCGAGCACAAGGTCCTGGAGCACGTGTCGCTCACCATGCCCGCCCGCAAGGTCACCGCGCTCATCGGCCCGTCCGGCTGCGGCAAGTCCACGTTCCTGCGGATCCTCAACCGCATGCACGAACTGATCGGCTCCGCCTCCCTCGCGGGCCGGGTGCTGCTGGACGGCGAGGACATCTACGACCGCGGCCGCCGCATCACCCACGCCCGCCGCCAGATCGGCATGGTCTTCCAGAAGCCGAACCCCTTCCCGGCGATGTCCATCTACGACAACGTCACCGCAGGCCTGAAGCTCGGCGGCATCAAGGCCGGCCGCGAGAACAAGGACTGGCTCGTCGAGGAGTGCCTGACGAAGGCGGGCCTGTGGAAAGAGGTCCGGGACCGGCTCCGGCAGCCCGGCGGCGCGCTCTCCGGCGGCCAGCAGCAGCGTCTGTGCATCGCGCGTTCGCTGGCCGTACGACCGCGGGTCCTGCTCATGGACGAGCCGTGCTCCGCGCTGGACCCGACCTCGACACGGCGCATCGAGGAGACGATCCACGAGCTGTCCGAAGAGGTCACCATCGTGATCGTCACCCACAACATGCAGCAGGCCGCCCGGGTCTCCGACCAGTGCGCGTTCTTCCTCGCCGAGCAGGGCACCCCCGGCGCCATCGTCGAACACGGCACCACGGACGCGATGTTCAACAACCCGCAGGACCCCCGCACGACGGACTACGTGAACGGACGCTTCGGATAGGACGACCGGTCACACGAACGGAGGCGTCGGATGCCAGGCACCCTCCGAGCGACGAGCGAGGGACGATCCGGCCGCGCGGTGGCCCGTACCGCGGCCCTCCTGGCCGCTGTCGCCTCCGTCGCCCTCGCCGGCTGCGCCGTCCCCGGAGCGCCTGAGAAGGCGTCGGCGGGCCCACCCGCGTCCGTCCCGCCCACCGAGCGGACAGCCCCGGACGCGGCCGGGCCCACCCGACTCGGGACCTCGGCCCGCCCCCGCACGCCCGAACCCACCCCCACTCCACCTCCCCGCGACCCCGCTCCGCAGGCCTCGCCGTCCCCCGGCGCGCCCACCGTGTCGCCGACGACGAAGCTCCCGGACCTGTCGCGCACACCACCCCCGTCCCACTCGCCGCGCCCCGGCACCACGCCCGCGAAGCCGTCACCGAGGCCGTCGGCCGGTGCCGAGACGTTCGGTCGGCGTGGCCCGGACGCTTCGACCACCCTGCGCATCGGCTCCTGGTCGGCCCGGGTGGTACGCGGTGGGCAGGACGCGGTGGACGCGTGCCGCGACGCCGTGCAGTGGACGGGGCCCGACCTGGGGACGGAGGACGGCTACGCGCTGCGTACCGCCGTCGTCGTCGGCCACGACTACTGCGGCTTCGAGCGGTTCGCCGAGCTGCCCGTGGGCACCGTCGTCACGGCCACGACGCCACGCGGCACGTTCGAGTACCGCGTGTACGCCCACTACCTCAGCCCCGGCCGCGGCACCCCGTCCCAGGGCCTGTACTGGGGCGACCTCACGCTCCAGTCCTGCGTCGGCCCGAACACGGGCTTCAGCTACCTCATGCGCGTGTGAGGCGGCGCGGCCGGAGCCCGACACGGGGTTCAGTTGCCTGGGGGGGGGCGGGCTGAACCCCGTGTCCGGCCCATGCGCGGCGTCCCGCCCATCGCAGTGATGGGGGGCGCGGGACACCTGGCGGGCGGATGCGTCCAAGGGGGGTGAGGAGCACATCCGCGCTTCCCTCCAGCGTGGGACGCGCGGGGACGGAGCAGGCAGCCGAGAAGCATGCGACAGCCCAACTCCCCGTGAATCGAGAGACGTTCGAATCCAGGTGTGGTGCCGTACGGACGCCGGCTCAGGGCGCGCTCGGCCACACCAGCGCCATGTACGCGCTCCAGTACGCCGAACTCAGCAGGGCCGCGGTCACGGCGAGGGCCCGGAAGCGGGCTGAGGCGCGGGACAGATGGAGGGCCAGCGGGAGCAGGAGCGGGAAGCCGGGCAGGAGGAAGCGGGCACGGGGGAAGTAGACGCCGCCGCTGCCCAGCACGATCAGCAGCAGGACGCCGGTGAAGACCAGCAGAGGGAGCGGCTGCCGGTCCCAGGCCCCCAGGGCGTAGAGGACCACGGACACGATCAGCGTGAGCGTCACCATCACCAGGAACAGCTCCGGCCTGGAGTCGTCCGCGAGGACCTCCCGCACACGGCGCAGGGTCTCCGCGCCGCCGTCCCAGTCGTTGTGCCACAGCCGCTGCACGGCGAAGTAGCCGTCCCATCGGCCCAGGCGCACACCCACCCAGCCGACGTAGGCGAACCAGCCCGCCGGGGCGAGGGCCGCGGCCGCGAGGACGCGGGGCGAGAAGCGGTGCCGCAGGGAGAGCAGGGCCGTGACGGTGACCGCGGCCGCCGCCGCGATGCCCGTCGGGCGGGTCAGGCCCGACAACGACGCCAGGGTGCCCGCCCAGAGCCAGCGGCCGGTGAGCACCGCGTACAGCGACCAGGCGGCGAACGCCGTGAAGAGGGACTCGGTGTAACCCATCCACTGGACCAGGCCGACCGGAAGGGCCGCCCACAGGAACGTCAGCAGCAGGGCCACCCGCCGGCCGTGGAGATGGTGGCCGACGGCGAAGACCCCCCACGCGGCGAGGAAGGAGGCGACGATCGAGATCGCCAGGCCCGTCGTGGCGCGCGTACCCGGGGTCAGGACCGCGGCCGCCTTGACCAGCAACGGGTACAGCGGGAAGAACGCGAGGTTGTTCGCGTCGTACCGGGTGCCCAGGTGGTGGGTGTAGCCGTGCTGGGCGATGCCCAGATACCAGTCCGCGTCCCACTGCGTGGCCAGGACGGGCCACACGCCGTGGTGTTGATGGTGCGCCCACAGGGTGAGGAACAGCAGACTCACGAGGCGTACGGCCCCGTAGGCGAGCAGGGCGGGGGCCGCCCGGCGCAGCTGGGTGCGGAAGGCGCACAGGGTGCCTGTGCGCGCACGCGTGCTGGTGCCCGTACTCGTGTTCGTGTTCGTGGTCGCGGGGAATTCGCCGGGAGCGTTCCGGGGTGGGGAGGATGTCGGCCGGGAAGCGGTCGAGGACACGCGGCAGCTCCTGGGGCTCGGCGGTGCGCTACCGCCAACCGTTCCTCGGTCGGATGGTGGCGCACCGGAGCGCTGCGTCAACTGCCGGGCGGAAATCACCCGTACGTGGCTGGGCCCTGGACTCGGGCCCTCGCGGAGGTGCCGGATCCGAGGCGCCGGATCCGAGGTGCCGGATCCGAGACGCGGGATCAGATGCCGGCCGCCGCCGACAGGTCCCGCTTGATCCCCGCGAGCAGCTCGGCGGCCTTCGCGTGGGCCGTGGGCAGCTCGGCGTGCGAGCCCACCGGGACCACGACCTCCAGGTAGCACTTCAGCTTCGGCTCGGTGCCGCTGGGGCGCACGATGACGCGGGCGCCGTCCAGCGTGTAGCGCAGCCCGTCGGTCGGCGGAAGCGTGTCCGTGCCCTTCGTCAGGTCCTCGGACCCGGTGATGGGCAGGCCCGCCAGCTCCGTCGGGGGCTGCTCGCGCAGCCGGCCCATCGCGTTCGCGATGACGGACAGGTCCTCCACGCGGACCGAGAGCTGGTCGGTGGCGTGCAGACCGTGCGTCACGGCGATGTCGTCGAGGAGATCGAGGAGGGTGCGGCCCGCCTCCTTCAGCTCGGAGGCGAGCTCCGTGATGAGCAGGGCCGCGGTGATGCCGTCCTTGTCGCGTACGCCGTCCGGGTCGACGCAGTATCCGAGCGCCTCCTCGTAGCCGTAGCGCAGGCCCTCCACCCGGGCGATCCACTTGAAGCCGGTGAGCGTCTCCTCGTAGGGGAGGCCCGCCTTCTCGGCGATCCGGCCGAGGAGGGAGGAGGAGACGATCGACTCCGCGAAGGTGCCGCGCGCGCCGCGGTTCACCAGGTGCTGGGCGAGCAGCGCGCCGACCTCGTCGCCGCGCAGCATGCGCCAGTCGGCACCGTCCCTGACGGCCACCGCGCAACGGTCCGCGTCCGGGTCGTTGGCGATGATCAGGTCGGGGCCGGTCTCGCGGGCCTTCGCGAAGGCCAGGTCCATCGCGCCGGGCTCTTCCGGGTTGGGGAAGGCGACGGTGGGAAAGTCGGGGTCCGGTTCCGCCTGCTCGGCGACGAGCGCGGGCTCCGGGAAGCCGGCCCGGGCGAAGGCGGCGAGCAGGACGTCCTTGCCGACACCGTGCATCGCCGTGTAGACGGTGCGGGCGGTGCGAGGGGAGTCCTGGGCGAGGACGGCGTCCGTACGGGCCAGGTAGGCGTCCAGGACGCCCTCGTCGAGGGTCTCCCAGCCGGAGTCCGGGCGGGGGACGTCGGCGAGGCTGCCGACGGCGGCGATCTCGGCGGCGATCTCGGCGTCCGCAGGGGGGACGATCTGCGAACCGTCGCCCAGGTAGACCTTGTAGCCGTTGTCGCGGGGCGGGTTGTGGCTGGCGGTGACCTCCACGCCGGCCGCGGCGCCGAGATGCCGTATGGCGTACGCCAGGACGGGCGTGGGCAGGGGGCGGGGGAGGACGGCGGCGCGCAGGCCCGCGCCCGTCATCACCGCGGCGGTGTCGCGGGCGAAGTCGGCGGACTTGTGGCGGGCGTCGTAGCCGATGACGACGAGGCCGTCCGTCTCGCCCTGCTTCCTGAGGTACGCGGCCAGGCCGGCGGCGGCACGGATGACCACCGCGCGGTTCATGCGCATCGGGCCCGCGCCGAGTTCGCCCCGGAGGCCGGCGGTGCCGAACTGGAGGGTGCCGCTGAAGCGTGCGGTGAGCTCGGGGACGTCCTTGGCGGCGATGAGCTCGGCGAGCTCCTCGCGGGTTTCCGGGTCGGGGTCCTCGGCGAGCCACGCCTCGGCCCGTGCGATGAGTTCGTCCTGCACGTCGGGTGAACCTCTCTGTTTGTGCTGCCCTTGCTGTGTACCCGGCCAGGAGGTGGGTCTGTCGGCCGCAGGTGGGCGGGGGTTGCCCGCGCAGTTCCCCGCGCCCCTGCAGGCGGGGCTTCGCCCCGCGTCCCCCGCCTGCCCGTGGTCTTTCGGCCGACGGCCGGTGGGGGCTGGTCGCGCAGTTCCCCGCGCCCCTGAAAGCCTCCAGCCCGTCCGGCGTATGAGGCCTGGGCCGTCAGGCCGATGGGGCGCCAGGGCGTAGCCCCGTGCCCCAGGGGCACGGGGAACTGCGCGACCAGCCCCCACCGCCCCGCAGTCGAAGAACGCACCCCAGGTTGAGGATGGGACCCCTACAGGCGGTCCAGGACCTGGGTGAGCAGGGCGCCCATGCGGGTCGCGGAGTCGCGGCCGGCCTGGAGGACCTCCTCGTGGTTGAGAGGCTCGCCCGTCATACCGGCGGCGAGGTTGGTGACGAGGGAGATGCCGAGAACCTCCGCACCGGCCTCACGCGCCGCGATCGCCTCGAGAACCGTCGACATGCCGACGAGGTCCGCGCCGAGGACACGGGCCATCCGGATCTCGGCCGGCGTCTCGTAGTGCGGCCCGGTGAACTGCGCGTAGACGCCCTCCTCCAGGGTGGGGTCGACCTCCTTGCAGAGGGCGCGCAGCCGCGGCGAGTACAGGTCGGTCAGGTCGACGAAGTTCGCCCCGACGATCGGGGACGTCGCCGTCAGGTTGATGTGGTCGCTGATCAGCACCGGCTGGCCGGGGCGCATGTCCGCGCGCAGGCCACCGCAGCCGTTGGTGAGCACGATGGTCTTGCAGCCCGCGGCGACGGCGGTACGCACGCCGTGCGCGACGGCGGCGACCCCGCGGCCCTCGTAGTAGTGGGTGCGGCCGAGGAAGACCAGGGCCCGCTTGTCACCGACCTTGTACGAGCGGATCTTGCCGCCGTGCCCCTCGACCGCCGGCGGGGGGAACCCGGGCAGCTCGGTGACCTGGAACTCGGCCTCGGGGGTGCCGAGGGCGTCCACGGCCGGAGCCCAGCCGGAGCCCATCACGAGCGCGACGTCGTGGGTCTCGGCGCCCGTGAGCTCCCGCAGGCGGGTGGCGGCGGCGTCGGCGGCGGCGTGGGGGTCGCCCTGGATGTCGTCCGGAAGAAGAGATGCGTTCACGCGCATGAGGGTAGCTGGTCCAGGCCTACGCGCGTAGATGACGGAGGTCACGGTCTTGCGATCGTTGTCTTGTCGTTTCCGACGAAGGGATGGGAACGCGGTGGACCGGCGCTTCCCATCAGGGGTGCCCCCGGCAGGGCCGCCCGGGGCGCGGAAGGGCCCCTCAGCAGGGACGCTTGCGCAGTTCCATCACATAGTCGTGGGGCGCGCCCGCCGACTCCGCCGCGTCGGCGATCTCACCGAGGTAGCGCGCGGAGGGGAGTCCGCCCTCGTACCCGTTCAGTACGTACACCCACGCGGGCTCCTCGCCCTCCAGCGTGTGCACCCGTACGCGCATCCGGCGATATATGTCGAGGCCCACGCCCTCCCAGCGGTCCATGGAGTCCTCGTCCAGGGGGGCGATGTCGTACAGCGCCACGAAGACCTGTGAGCGGGGGGCCTCGACGAGGGTCACCAGCGCGCCTTCCCAGCCCATGTGCTCGCCCCCGAACGTCAGCCGCCAGCCGTTCAGCCAGCCCGTGGCGCGCAGCGGCGAGTGCGGGGCGCGGCGCGTCATGAGCCGCGGGTCGAGATTGCCGGCGTACGCGGCGTAGAGCGACATGAGGTCGAGGGTACGGCAGGGAGCACAGGAGCCTCTTGCGTAACAGAACGCATAAGCGCATAACGGAGGAGCACATAACGGATGGGGCTCGGATGGGGGCGGGCGCGGCCCCCGGGCGGAAGCATCTTGAAGCGTGCGGGACAATGGAGTACGTGACTCGGATCGTGATCATCGGTGGCGGACCCGGCGGATATGAGGCGGCGCTGGTTGCCGCCCAGCTCGGCGCGGAGGTGACCGTCGTCGACTGCGACGGTCTGGGCGGGGCGTCGGTGCTCACCGACTGCGTGCCGTCGAAGACCCTTATCGCGACGGCCGAGGTGATGACCACCTTCGACTCGTCGTACGAGGAGCTGGGGATCATCGTCGCCGACGACACCCCTCCCGCGGAGCAGGCGGCCCGGGTCGTCGGCGTCGACCTCGGGAAGGTCAACCGGCGTGTGAAGCGGCTCGCGCTCGCGCAGTCGCACGACATCACGGCCTCCGTGACGCGGGCCGGCGCGCGGGTGCTGCGCGGGCGTGGGCGACTGGAGGGCATGCAGTCCCTGGACGGCTCGCGCAAGGTCGTCGTACGGGCCGCGGACGGGACCGAGGAGACGCTCGTCGCCGACGCGGTGCTGATCGCGACCGGCGGGCATCCGCGTGAGCTGCCCGACGCGCAGCCGGACGGCGAGCGGATTCTGAACTGGACGCAGGTCTACGACCTCGACGAGCTCCCGGAGGAGCTCATCGTCGTCGGTTCCGGTGTCACCGGTGCCGAGTTCGCCGGTGCCTACCAGGCGCTCGGGTCGCGCGTCACGCTCGTCTCCAGCCGCGACCGCGTGCTGCCGGGCGAGGACCCGGACGCCGCCGCGGTGCTGGAGGACGTGTTCCGGCGCCGTGGCATGAACGTCATGGCCCGCTCCCGCGCCGAATCCGCCAAGCGCGTCGGCGACCGGGTCGAGGTCACGCTCTCCGACGGTCGGGTCATCAGCGGCTCGCACTGTCTGATGGCCGTCGGCGCCATCCCGAACAGCAGCGGAATGGGTCTGGAGGAGGCCGGGGTGAGGGTCAGGGACTCCGGGCACATCTGGACCGACAAGGTCTCCAGGACCACCGCCCCGGGTGTGTACGCCGCCGGTGACGTGACGGGCGTCTTCGCCCTCGCCTCCGTCGCGGCGATGCAGGGACGCATCGCCATGTACCACTTCCTGGGCGACGCGGTCGCTCCGCTGAACCTGAAGACCGTCTCGTCCAACGTCTTCACCGACCCCGAGATCGCCACCGTCGGCTACTCGCAGGCCGACGTGGACGCGGGCAAGATCGACGCCCGTGTCGTCAAGCTGCCCCTGCTGCGCAACCCGCGCGCCAAGATGCAGGGCATCCGGGACGGCTTCGTCAAGATCTTCTGCCGCCCCGGCACCGGGATCATCGTCGGTGGCGTGGTCGTCGCGCCGCGCGCCTCGGAACTGATCCATCCCATCTCGATCGCGGTCGACAACAATCTGACGGTCGAACAGATCGCGAACGCGTTCACCGTCTATCCCTCCCTTTCGGGCTCGATCGCCGAGGTCGCACGGCAGTTGCACACCCGCAAGGCGGGCGACGAAGGCTGACGCCCCACCCCGACTTCCCGCTGGTCACGGGGAGTTGTCGACCATTCGTACGGCATAGGCGGAGCGAGTAGGCGCGTATACCACTTCGCGTACTGCCATGCGAACAACTTCTGTTATTCGGCGCAAACTGCTGAAAGCAGACGGTCGTTGGGGTTACTGTCAGTTTCGTGTTCGCTGCAGAACGTCGCCAATTGATCCTCGAAATGGTGCGAGCGAACGGGGCCGTGTCGCTCCGTGAGCTCGCCCGCGTCGTCCAGACCTCCGAAGTGACCGTACGGCGGGACGTGCGCGCACTGGAGGCAGAAGGACTCCTCGACCGCCGGCATGGCGGTGCGGTATTGCCGGGCGGGTTCACGCGGGAGTCCGGCTTTCCGCAGAAATCGCATCTCGCGACCGCCGAGAAGACGGCCATCGCCGATCTCGCCGCGGGTCTCGTCGAAGAGGGCGAGGCCATCGTGGTGGGCGCGGGCACCACTACGCAGGAGCTGGCGCGCCGGCTCGCGCGGGTGCCCGGGCTGACCGTCGTCACCAACTCCCTGCTGGTGGCGCAGGCGCTGGCCCATGCCAACCGCGTCGAGGTCGTGATGACCGGCGGCACCCTGCGCGGTTCCAACTACGCCCTGGTCGGCAGCGGCGCCGAGCAGTCCCTCCAGGGGCTGCGGGTCTCGCGGGCCTTCCTCTCCGGCAGTGGGCTCACCGCCGAGCGCGGGCTGTCCACCTCCAACATGCTGTCGGCGTCCGTCGACCGCGCGTTGGTGCAGGCCGCCGCGGAGGTCGTCGTCCTCGCCGACCACACCAAGCTCGGCACCGACACCATGTTCCAGACGGTGCCGACCGATCTGATCACCCGCCTGGTCACGGACGAGCCGCCGGCGCACGACGACCGTGCGGTCACCGAACTGCAGGCCCTGGCGGACCAGGGCGTACAGATCGCGGTGGCCGGGCAGGCGGGCGGCGGCACGGGAGGGGACGCGGTCCCGACGGGGCGCCAGCCGCGCCGGGACATGCCTCTCCCCGGTCCGCGCCGCGGCCAGGTGCCGGGTGCGGGACCGCAGTTGCGCAGCGCTACCGTCCTGGGCGAGCAGTCCCCGGGAGAGCGGGCGCGAGTGGCGGATTTGCGCCGCCGCTGACCGACTCGACCGGCGTGCACCCCCATGGGCCGTATGGCGTACGCCGGGCACCCTCCACTCGGCCGTCCCCCCGCCCCGCTACGGGGAAGCGGCCCAGCTCACGGCCTACGGGTGCGGTTTGTCCGCATGCGTCCCGGCTTGCGACGGCTCCTCGTCCACCCGCAACCTGTCCTTGACACGGCGACGGGAGGCGGTGACGCACAGGTGAACGACGGATCGCGCCGTTCGCACCGGCGACGGATGCGGTACGTCGTCCTGGGGAGCCGGTCCGCCCGCGGGTCCGCCCGCGGGGTGAGGGCGGTGGCACGGGCCCGTACGGCGGGGACGGCGATCCGGCGTGCCGCGGAGCGCGACGACGTTCCGGTGAACCAGGGGCTGCGGGTGGCCGCGGCGTACGCGTGGCGGCTGCTGGTGCTCGGGGTGGCCGTGTACGCGGCCTTCAAGATCCTGGGCCGGTTGCAACTGGTCGCCGTGGCGCTGTTCCTCGCGCTGGTGGTGACCTCGGTGCTGCGTCCCCTGGCCGATCTGCTGGCGCGGCGCATGCCCCGGTCCCTGGCCGTCGTGGTGAGCGTCCTGGGCAGTCTGGTGCTGATGCTCGGGCTGCTGGCGCTGGTCGGCAGCCAGGTCGCGGGCGAGTCGGACCAGTTGGGGCAGCAGTTCGCCGGGGGCATCGGGCGGATCCAGCGGTGGCTGGAGGGCCCTCCCTTCCGCGTCCGGCACACCGTGCTGTCGAACTTTCAGGGCAAGGTGAGGACGTACCTCTCGGAGCACCGCTCCACACTGATCAGCAGCGCGCTCAGCGGTGCCGGGCGGGCGGTGGAGGTGCTGACCGGAGCGGTGCTCGCGCTGTTCTGCTCGCTGTTCTTCATCCACTCCGGGGACAGGTTCTGGCACTGGTTCCAGGGCCTGCTGCCCGAGAGCGCCCGGGATCCCTGGGGCCGCGCGGGACGGGTCGCGTGGCGGACGTTCGCCGGGTACACCCGCGGCATCATCATCGTGGCCGCCACCAACGCCGTACTGGTGGGGATCGCCCTGTTCGCGCTGCGCGTGCCGCTGGCTCTGCCGTTGACGCTGCTGGAGTTCTTCGCCGCGTTCATCCCGCTGGTGGGCTCGCCCATCGCGCTGGCCGTGGCCACGGTCGTCGCGCTGGCCTCACGGGGGCCGGTCATCGCGCTCGTGGTGCTCGCCATGATCGTGGTCGTCGGCCAGATCGAGGGCCATGTCCTGCACCCGCTCGTGCTGAGCTGGGCGGTCCGGCTGCACCCGGTGGTCGTGGCCCTGTCCGTCATCTCGGGCGGCATCCTCGCCGGTGTGATCGGTGCGGTGGTCGCCGTCCCGATGGTGTCGGTCGCCTGGTCCGTAATCAGCGAGATCCGAACCCGCCCCGCCCCGGACCACCCCGGCCGCTCACCTGCCTGAGGCGACGAATTCTCCGACCTGCGGCCGGGAGAGACGGTCGGTGGGTCGCGGCTGGGGGAGATGGTTTGCGGGCTGCGGCCTGCCGCTGGGAGAGGCGGTCTGTGGGTCGGGGGTCGGGAGGACGGTCTGCGGGCCGTCGCGATCAGTGAGGTGCGGGTCCGGTGCGGGCCGGATCATCCCGGTCGTCCGCCCGGTTGAGGTGACGATTTCCCCGGTCCGCGGCTGGGTGAGGCGGTTTGTGGGCCGCGGCTGGGGGGCGGTCTGCGACGTGCCGCCGGGAGGACGGTCTGCGTGCCGTCGCGATCAGCGAGGTGCGGGTCCGGCGCGGACCGGATCATCCAGGTCGTCCGCCCGGTTGAGGTGACGATTTCCCCGGTCCGCGGCTGGGTGAGGCGGTCTGTGGGTCGCGGCTGGGGGGGTCTGCGGCGTGCCGCCGGGAGGACGGTCTGCGGGCCGTCGTGATCAGCGAGGTGCGGGTCTGGCGCGGGCGGAATCATCCCGGTCGCCCGCCCGGCCGAGGCGACGATTTCCCCGGCATCCGCTCCCCGGTCCCCGGCCTTCGGTCCCCGGCTTCCGGCATCCGGTCCCCGGTCCCCGCTCCCCGGCTTCCGGGCTCTGGTCCCCGGCTTCCGGCCTCCGGCCTCCGGCCCCCGGCATCCGGTCCCCGGTCCCCGGGCTCCGGTCCCCGGGCTCCGGTCCCCGGGCTCCGGTCCCCGGGCTCCGGTCCGGACGGACTTCTGTGGCTCGGCCTAGGGGTAAGCGATCTGGTCGTTGTCGGAGACGGCGAAGCGCCCGGCGGACCGATTGTTCGGTTCGGCGGGCGCTTCGGATGGCGTACGACCGGGTCGTCAGTCCTTGATCTCGCAGATCGCGGCGCCGGACGTGATGGACGCGCCGACCTCCGCGCTCAGGCCCTTGATGGTGCCGGAGCGGTGGGCGTTGAGGGGCTGTTCCATCTTCATGGCCTCCAGGACGACGACGAGGTCGCCCTCCTTGACCTCCTGGCCCTCCTCGACCGCGACCTTGACGATCGTGCCCTGCATGGGCGAGGCGAGGGTGTCACCGGAGGCGACCGGGCCGGACTTCTTGGCCGCGCGGCGCTTGGGCTTGGCGCCGGCGGCGAGGCCGGTGCGGGCCAGGGACATGCCCAGCGAGGACGGCAGCGAGACCTCGAGGCGCTTGCCGCCGACCTCGACGACGACCGTCTCGCGGCCCGGCTCCTCGTCGGTGTCCGTGTCCGCGGGGGCCGTGAACGCGGGGATCTCGTTGGCGAACTCGGTCTCGATCCAGCGGGTGTGGACCGTGAACGGGTCGGTGGAGCCGGTCAGTTCGGGGGCGAAGGCCGGGTCCTGGACCACCGCGCGGTGGAACGGGATGGCGGTCGCCATGCCCTCGACCTGGAACTCCTCCAGGGCGCGGGCGGCGCGCTGGAGCGCCTGCTCGCGGGTGGCGCCGGTGACGATCAGCTTCGCGAGCAGGGAGTCCCAGGCCGGGCCGATGACACTGCCGGACTCGACGCCCGCGTCCAGGCGCACGCCCGGACCCGACGGCGGGGCGAACAGCGTCACCGTGCCGGGGGCGGGCAGGAAGTTGCGTCCCGGGTCTTCGCCGTTGATGCGGAACTCGAAGGAGTGGCCGCGCAGGGCGGGGTCGCCGTAGCCGAGTTCCTCGCCGTCGGCGATGCGGAACATCTCGCGGACGAGGTCGATGCCGGCGACCTCCTCGGTGACGGGGTGTTCGACCTGGAGGCGGGTGTTGACCTCGAGGAAGGAGATCGTGCCGTCCATGCCGACGAGGAACTCCACGGTGCCGGCGCCGACGTAGCCGGCTTCCTTGAGGATCGCCTTGGAGGAGGAGTACAGCTCCGCCACCTGGTCGTCCGACAGGAACGGCGCCGGCGCCTCCTCCACCAGTTTCTGGTGGCGGCGCTGGAGGGAGCAGTCGCGGGTGGAGACGACGACGACGTTGCCGTGGGTGTCGGCCAGGCACTGGGTCTCGACGTGGCGGGGCTTGTCGAGGTAGCGCTCGACGAAGCACTCGCCGCGGCCGAACGCGGCCACCGCCTCACGCACGGCGGAGTCGTACAGCTCGGGGACCTCTTCGAGGGTGCGGGCGACCTTCAGGCCGCGTCCGCCGCCGCCGAAGGCCGCCTTGATCGCGATGGGCAGCCCGTGCTCCCGCGCGAAGGCGACGACCTCGTCGGCGCCGTTCACCGGGTCGGGGGTGCCCGCGACGAGGGGGGCTCCGGCGCGCTGGGCGATGTGGCGGGCGGCGACCTTGTCGCCGAGGTCGCGGATGGCCTGCGGGGGCGGGCCGATCCAGGTCAGGCCGGCGTCCAGGACCGCCTGGGCGAACTCGGCGTTCTCCGACAGGAAGCCGTAGCCCGGGTGGATGGCGTCCGCGCCGGAGTCCTTGGCGGCCTGGAGGACCTTGGCGATGTCCAGGTAGCTGGTGGCGGGGGTGTCACCGCCCAAAGCGAACGCCTCGTCCGCCGCCCGGACATGCAGAGCGTCCCTGTCTGGTTCCGCATACACGGCAACGCTCGCGATCCCGGCATCCCGGCACGCCCGGGCCACGCGGACAGCGATTTCGCCACGGTTGGCGATGAGCACCTTGCGCACGATGGCTCCCTCCTTGAAACAAGCCGAGTTTAGGGACTGCCGACACGACCTTTCGACCCGTCCCCAATGGTGAGCTTGCCCACACGGAGCGTGATTCGAGGCTCGCTCGACCCGCGAGATCCCTTGTCACACCGCGGTACGCAGGAATCCTTGGCTGAACCCTAGCCCTCCTGTGTGGCCAAGGTCTCTGTGAGGCCGTGCTGCGACGCACAGCGTTTCTTTGTGGAGTCCCTACGAATGGCCCAACGATTCTTTGCCCGCGGCCGAACCCTTGTCCCGGCGTTTACCCGTTAGTAGCGTTCGGGAGGTCTCGAACATACTTGGGGTAACAGCACTCGGAAGTGGGTGGGGACCGGTGGCGCGCAGACCGGTGGCGTGGGTGGCGGCGATCGTGCTTTTCGTGGAGGCGATCGGCATTGCGCTGCTGAACTGGTTCCTCGGCGTGGTCGTCGACCGCCAGGACATGTCTCTGGCGGGTCTCGACTCGAACATGATGTCCGTCTCGTCCAAGGTCGGGGGGCTGGTCTTCGGCCTCTACTTCGCGCTGTGCGGCGTCGCCGCGCTGCTCGTCGCGGTGCGCGACCGCGCCCCGGGTCTCTTCGGCCGCATCCTGCTGATCAGCGCCGCCGTGGTGCACGGTCTGCTCGGCGCGTTCACGGTGGGCCTGGTGGGCTGGGGCGCGTTCGTGTTCATGATGGTGGCGCTCGGGCTGATCGTGTTCACTCTGTTGGCCTTCGACCGCGGCGCGGGTCCCGCCGACGCCGCGCCGGGCGACGGCGCGGGCGGCAAGGACGGCAACGGGGGCACGGACGGGGACGCGAACGGAGACACGAACGGTGGTACGAACGGAGGCACCGGGGGATCCCCGGTCACGGCGCCCCCGACACCGAGCGCGTCCTGATCACTTCTCCCGCGGGGTCCACAACTCCGTGATGCCCACGCCCAGTTCCGCCAGCAGGCGACGCACCAGCGGCAGGGAGATGCCGATGACGTTGCCGTGGTCGCCGTCGATGCCCTCGACGAAGGGGGCCGAGCGGCCGTCGAGCGTGAAGGCCCCGGCGACGTGGAGCGGCTCGCCCGAGGCGACGTACGCGGCGATCTCGGCGTCGGTCGGGTCGCCGAAGCGGACCACCGTGGACGCGGTCCCCGACGCGTAGCGCTTGGCGGCCGTGTCGTAGACGCAGTGCCCCGTCTGGAGGGTGCCGGCCCGGCCGCGCATCGCCTTCCAGCGGGCGGTGGCCTCCTCGGCGTCCGCGGGCTTGCCCAGCGCCTCGCCGTCCAGGTCGAGGACCGAGTCGCAGCCGATCACCAGGGCGCCCTGGACCTCGGGCCGGGCGGCCACGACGGAGGCCTTGGCCTCGGCCAGGGCGAGCGCGAGTTCGGCGGGGGTCGGGGCGGAGACGGCGTCCTCGTCGACGCCGCTCACGATGACCTCGGGGTCGAGTCCGGCCTGGCGCAGCAGGCCGAGCCGGGCGGGGGACTGCGAGGCGAGCACGAGGCGGCGGCGCGGCTGATCAGTCATGCGGTCAGGGTATCGGCGTGGGCGTGTCGTCCCCCGTCGCCCTGTCTCACCTCGCGCCGATGACCTCGTGCCGATCACGCGGCGCCGATCACCTCGTGCCGATCACATCACTCCGAGGACGATCATCGCGAGCAGCATGGCCAACGCCATGAGAAGGCCGAGCCGCCGCAACATCTCCTGCATGTCGCGAAGTTCCTTGGGCGGCTCGTTCTCCGGGTCGGACCACAGCATGCCTTCGATCGTGCGGCGGCGAGGGCGTCGACCGCCTGAGTACGCGTACTCAACTTGCCCTCGACCCGATTAAACGGGTCCAGGGTTCCTTTAACGCGCGTCCGCCTGCTACGGTCATGGCAGTCACTAAAGGAACTCTGGTCCCTTTTAGGAAGGCAGTCGCCGTGTTCACCACCGCCTGGACCGCATCGCCCCAGCTCCCCGCCGTGGGCTTCACCCCCAACTGGTCCCAGGAGGGCTTCTGGCGCCAGTCCCTGCGCCAGGTCGTCCGCATCGGGGCGGGCGGCGGCCGGGTTCGTATACGGCTGTCGAACGCGTACGGCACCTCGCCGCTGCGGATCGCCGGGGCCACCGTGGCCCGTGCGGGCGAGGGGGCCGGTGTCGAGCCCGGCTCACTGCGGCGGCTCACCTTCGAGGGAGCCGGGGGCGTCGAGATCCCGGCGCGCGGACAGGTCGCCAGCGACCCCGCCGAACTCGTGGTGGAGGCCCTGGAGTCCGTGACCGTCACCCTGCGCCTCGACGCCGCCACCGGGCCCGCGACCTTCCACGCCCAGGCCTTCGCGACGAGCCACCGGGGCGAAGGGGACCGCCTCGACGACCTCGACGGCGACGGATTCGGCGAGACGAGCGAGTCCTGGTACTTCCTGTCGGCCGTCGAGGTCGACGCGGGCCGTACGGACGGTGTCGTGCTCTTCGGGGACTCCATCGTGGACGGGTTCGGCTCGACGCCGGGCGCGAACCGCCGCTGGTCGGACGCGCTCGCCGAGCGCACGGGGCGGCCCGTGCTGGGCGCGGGCATCGGCGGGAACCTGCTGCTGAACGACTCCGCCTGGTACGGGGAGAAGGGCGTCCGGCGTTTCGGGCGGGACGTTCTCGACCAGGCCGGGGTCGAGGCGGTCGTCGTGCTGCTGGGGCTCAACGACATCGGGTTCAGCGAGACGGACGAACAGCCGACGTACAAGCCCGCGCCGGTGGTGGAGGCCGACGAACTCATCGACGGATACCGGGAGTTGATACGGCAGGCGCGTGGGCGGGGGCTGCGGGCGATCGGGGCGACGCTGATCCCCTTCGGGGGGTCCGATCACTGGGGGGAGCGGGCCGCGAAAGTGAGCCGCGAGGTGAACGGGTGGATTCTCGGGGCGGGGGAGTGGGACGCGGTGGTGGACCTCAACGGGGTGCTGGCCGATCCGGAGGATCCGGATCGGCTACGGGGTGTGTACGACTTCGGCGATCACCTGCACCCCAATGACGCCGGGTACGAGGTGATGGCCGAGGAGGTGGCGGGGTGCTTCTAGGCGGGCCAGTACGTCCGCGTCCATGCCGTGGGGCCCGGCTGGGGCAGGTGCTGGGCGGCTATGCGGGACGGGTCCGACCAGGAGTCCCGGGTGCCGGGCGCGCCGGGCGGCGTGGTGGCCGCCGCGGCGCGCGCTCGGACCACCGCCAGAGCGGCGGCCAGCTCCTCCGGGGTCGGATTGCCCCGTACGACCTTGATCGTCATGTCTGCTCCCAAGGGTCCGGGGTTCTAGAGCGGGATGTTGCCGTGCTTCTTCGGAGGGAGTGATTCCCGCTTCGTACGCAGCTGACGCAGGCCCCGTACGACGTGGGAGCGGGTGTCGGACGGCATGATCACCGCGTCGATGTAGCCGCGCTCGGCCGCGGTGTAGGGGTTGAGGAGGGTGTCCTCGTACTCCTGGATCAGGCGGGCCCGGGTGGCGTCCTGATCCTCGGCGGTGGCGATGGTGCGGCGATGCAGGATGTTCACCGCGCCCTGCGCGCCCATCACCGCGATCTGGGCGGTCGGCCAGGCGAGGTTGAGATCCGCGCCCAGGTGCTTGGAGCCCATGACGTCGTAGGCGCCGCCGAAGGCCTTGCGGGTGATGACCGTGATGAGCGGGACGGTCGCCTCGGCGTACGCGTAGATCAGCTTGGCGCCGCGGCGGATGATGCCCGTGTGCTCCTGGTCGACGCCCGGGAGGAAGCCGGGGACGTCCACGAAGGTGATGACGGGGACGTTGAAGGCGTCGCAGGTGCGCACGAAGCGGGCCGCCTTCTCGGACGCGTCGATGTCCAGACAGCCGGCGAACTGCATCGGCTGGTTGGCGACGATGCCCACCGGGTGGCCCTCGACCCGCCCGAAGCCGGTGAGGATGTTCGGCGCGAACAGCGCCTGGGTCTCGAAGAACTCGGCGTCGTCCAGGATGTGTTCGATCACCGCGTGCATGTCGTACGGCTGGTTCGCGCTGTCCGGCACGATCACGTCCAGCTCGCGGTCCTCGTCCGTGAGGGCGAGGTCCGCCTCCTCGGGGAAGACCGGGGGCTCACTGAGGTTGTTGGACGGCAGGTACGACAGCAGCTGCTTGACGTACTCGATGGCGTCCTTCTCGTCGCCCGCCATGTGGTGGGCCACACCCGACACCGCGTTGTGGGTGCGCGCGCCGCCGAGCTCCTCGAAGCCGACGTCCTCGCCCGTCACCGTCTTGATGACATCCGGCCCCGTGATGAACATGTGCGAGGTCTGGTCGACCATGACCGTGAAGTCGGTGATCGCGGGGGAGTACACCGCGCCGCCCGCGCAGGGACCGACGACGAGCGAGATCTGCGGGATGACGCCGGAGGCGTGGGTGTTGCGGCGGAAGATCTCGCCGTACATGCCGAGCGCGCTGACGCCCTCCTGGATGCGGGCGCCGCCGGAGTCGTTGATGCCGATGACCGGGCAGCCGGTCTTCAGCGCGAAGTCCATCACCTTCATGATCTTCTGGCCGAAGACCTCGCCCAGGGCGCCGCCGAAGACGGTGAAGTCCTGGGAGAAGACGGCGACGGGACGGCCGTCGACCATGCCGTAGCCGGTGACGACACCGTCGCCGTAGGGCCGGTTGTTCTCCATGCCGAAGTCGGTCGAGCGGTGCTGCGCGAACTCGTCCAGCTCGACGAACGAGCCCTCGTCGATCAGCAGCTCGATCCGCTCACGGGCCGTCAGCTTGCCCTTGGCGTGCTGCTTTTCGACAGCGCGTGCCGAGCCGGCGTGCGTCGCTTCCTGGACGCGGCGCCGCAGGTCCGCGAGTTTGCCCGCGGTCGTGTGGATGTCGGGGTGGTGCAGCTCTTCCGGCTCGGACATCGGGATGCGGCTCCCTGCCTGCTCAGTGCGAATATGAGGGTGATGTGCTCAGGGGGTTGCTACTGACTCGTAGGGTAGTGGTGTCGATACCGTTCGGCAGTGCGGCGTTTACCACACCTAGGGTGGGTTGCATGACGCCGCGAGATGCTTCAGACGCGAACGACAACCGGTGGTCCGACCTGGACCGTCCACCGCTGAACGGGACCGGCCTGCGCCGGGCTCTGGTGCGCGAGGGCGGGCTCTGGGGTGATGTCCGGGTCACGCCGCGCACCGGGTCCACCAACTCCGACCTCGTGGCCCTCGCCACGGACGAGAAGGCCGACGAGGGCGTCGTCCTCGTCGCGGAGGAGCAGAACGCCGGGCGGGGCCGTCTGGACCGCCAGTGGACGGCACCGGCCCGCTCGGGCCTGTTCTTCTCCGTACTCCTGAGGCCCACCGGGGTTCCCGTCGAGCGCTGGGGCTGGCTCCCGCTGCTCACCGGGGTCGCGGTGGCCACGGCCCTGTCCAAGGTGGCGGGTGTCGACACGGCGCTCAAGTGGCCCAACGACCTGCTGGTCACGGTGGGCGGCGAGGAGCGCAAGACGGGCGGCATCCTCGCCGAGCGCGCCGGGAACGACGCGGTCGTCGTCGGCATCGGAATCAACGTCACCCTGCGCGAGGACGAACTCCCCGTGCCCGGCGCGGGCTCCCTCGCCCTCGCGGGCGCCACGACCACGGACCGTGACACCGTGCTGCGAGCCGTCCTGCGCTCCCTGGAGCAGTGGTACGAGAAGTGGCGGGCCGCGGGTGGCGACCCCGCCGCCTCCGGTCTCCAGGAGACGTATGCCGCGGGATGCGCGACCCTCGGAAGGGTGGTGCGTGCGGAACTGCCCGGCGGCACGTCGATCACCGGGGAAGCGGTGGCGGTCGACGGGGACGGGCGTCTGGTCCTGGCCACGGAGGAGGGCGTACAGCAGCCGGTGGGAGCGGGGGACATCGTTCATCTGCGGCCGGCGTGAGCCGAGGAGGTCGGTGGACCGTACTGAGCGGTGGGGCCCGGAACCGATCGTGGTGCCGAGCTCCGACCGGGCGTACGAGTCAGGAGTGAGCCAGCGCACACCTGCCGTAGAGTTGAGCGCGGTCGATACCTGACCACGGCAGATCGGAAGGGCAGCAGGCGTGACCGTCGACGACACGGGCTCCGGCACGGGTGCACACCCCGCCCCCGACGGTGAGCCGGGGCGTACCGCCGGGCCGGTCACCGACCCGGCGCCCGCGCGCGTCGACACGAACGGTGACATGGCCGGCGAGAGGACCGCCGGGCCGACCGGTGAGACGACCGGGCGGATGGACGGACAGAGCCGCTTGGACGCGCAGAACCGGATGGACGAGGAGTCCGTCGACTCCGGCGAGGACCCCCTCGCGCTGCGCCTCGAAACGCTCATCCTCGGCGCCGAGCGCCGCTACACCCCCTTCCAGGCCGCCCGCAGCGCAGGCGTCTCCATGGAACTGGCCTCGCGTTTCTGGCGGGCCATGGGCTTCGCCGACATCGGCCAGGCCAAGGCGCTGACCGAGGCCGACGTGCTGGCGCTGCGGCGCCTCGCCGGTCTCGTCGAGGCGGGCCTGCTGAGCGAGGCGATGGCGGTCCAGGTCGCCCGTTCCACCGGGCAGACCACGGCCCGCCTGGCCGAATGGCAGATCGACTCCTTCCTGGAGGGCCTGACCGAGCCCCCCGAGCCGGGCATGACGCGCACCGAGGTCACGTACCCGCTGATCGAGCTGCTCCTGCCCGAGCTGGAGGAGTTCATCGTCTACGTCTGGCGGCGCCAGCTCGCCGCCGCGACCGGCCGTGTCGTCCAGGCCGGCGACGACGAGGAGATGGTCGACCGCCGCCTCGCCGTCGGCTTCGCGGACCTCGTCGGCTTCACGCGGCTGACGCGCCGGATGGAGGAGGAGGAACTCGGCGAGCTCGTCGAGGCCTTCGAGACCACCGCCGCCGACCTGGTGGCCGCGCACGGGGGGCGCCTCATCAAGACCCTCGGTGACGAGGTGCTGTACGCCGCGGACGACGCCGGGATCGCCGCCGAGATCGCCCTGCGCCTCATCGAGACGATGGCCAACGACGAGACGATGCCGGAGCTGCGCGTCGGCATCGCCTTCGGCACCGTGACGACCCGCATGGGCGACGTCTTCGGTACGACGGTGAACCTCGCCTCGCGGCTCACGTCGATAGCGCCACGGGATGCCGTCCTGGTGGACGGCGCCTTCGCGGGGGAACTGATCCGCACCGCGGACGCGCCCGCCTCCGAGGCGGAGGCCGCCGAGGCCGCGGCCGCCGCGGAGAAGGAGGGCGAGGAGCCGCCCGTCTACCGCTTCGCCCTCCAGCCGATGTGGCAGCGTCCCGTCCGCGGCCTCGGCGTGGTCGAACCGTGGCTGCTGGCCCGCCGAAACGGTGACCAGCCGTAGGCCCTGGCCCTCAAGGGACCCGGTTTCCCTCAATGGCCTCCGGCGGGGCCCGCCAGATCGTTCACACAGATGCCGACGATCGGCACGCACAGACCCGGCGGGTTCTGGGTGGGCGCCGGGGCCGGGGTGTGGGTGGTGGGACTCGGGGCGGGCGTCGGCCGCGTGTGTGGCTGCGACGGTACGACGACGGGCGCGGTCGGGATGCCGGTCGTGTCCGGCACGCTCCCCACGGGGGCGCTCGCCCGGGCGGACGGGATCGTCGCCGTCGCCGAGGGTGAGGCGGCCGTCGACGGTGCCGTGGGCGCCGGGCTCACGCCCGAGGTCGGGGTCGCGCTCGCCCCGCCCTGCGCGCCGGTCGAACCCGGGGACGCCGGATGCGCGGAGGGCACGGCCCAGACGGTCGGCGCGGCGTCGAGCGCCTCGTCCGTGGCGACCCCGGGCCTCGGCTCGGCCTCCGTGTTCCCGCTCCCGCCGCCGACCACCGACTCAGGCGCCATCCGCGCCAGACTCAACGCCCCCGCGGCCAGCGCGAGCCCACCCACGGCGAACAGCGCCCGCCGGGGCCGCGGCTTACGGTGCCGCCCCCGGCCGCCCCGCTCGCGGAGCGGACCGACCGCCTCGCCCTCCGCGAGGCTCGCGGAGGGCGAGGCGGCGGGTGCGGGGTCCGCCGCCGGGCGACCGGCGGGCGTGCGGTCGCCCCCCACGGGGCGGAGCACGGGGCGGGTTGCCGTGCCGCCGGGTTCACGCGTGCCCGGGGGAACCGGCGCGCGCCGGGCCGTGGGCAGGGAGTACGGGGTGAGTGGAGAGTCCGTCGGTGTTCTCGACGGCCTCGTCACGTCTGTCGTCGTGCCGTTCGTCATGGTCATCCCTCCCCGATGTGCCCGCGCCCCCCGAAGCACCGGGTGGTGCGCAGGTTATGCGCGTTTTGCGGGCGTGGGGCGGGAGTTGGGCGGGATGTCACTCGAACGGGGAGCGCGGGGCGAGGGGAGGGGAGGGGACGGGTTTCGCCGGGCGGGGGTGGCTGCGATGATCGGAGGCATCGGGAGTTAACCCGCGTTAACCGTTCACCGGGAGGGTGTCATGGCGGAGCAAGGGGACGAGCGGCGGTTCGGGGAGTTCGTCGTCGTACGGCGGCACGCGTACGTCGCGGAGCTCGCCCTCGACCGGCCGAAGGCCATGAACGCCGTGTCCACGGACATGGCCCGCTCCATCACGGCCGCCTGCGAGGCGCTCGGCGGCGAGCGCGACGTACGCGTGGTCGTGCTGACCTCCACCGCCGAGCGCGCCTTCTGCGTCGGCGCCGACCTGAAGGAGCGCAACTCCTTCAGTGATGCCGACCTGGTCCGCCAGCGCCCCGTCGCACGGGCCGCGTACACCGGCGTCCTGGAGCTGCCGATGCCGACGATCGCCGCCGTCCACGGCTTCGCGCTCGGTGGCGGCTTCGAGCTCGCCCTGTCGTGCGACCTGATCGTGGCCGACCGTACGGCGGTGCTCGGGCTGCCCGAGGTGTCGGTCGGGGTGATTCCCGGAGGCGGCGGTACGCAGCTGCTGCCGCGGCGGGTCGGGGCGGCCCGCGCGGCCGAGCTGATCTTCTCGGCACGGCGGCTGGAGGCGGGCGAGGCGAGGGAGCTGGGCCTCGTCGACGAACTCGTGGACGCGGGCCAGGACCGCGGCGAAGCCCTCGCGCTCGCCGCCCGCATCGCCGCCAACTCCCCCGTCGGCCTGCGCGCCGCCAAGCGTGCGCTGCGGCTCGGGCACGGGCTCGACCTGCGCGCGGGCCTGGAGGTGGAGGACGCGGCCTGGCGGTCCGTCGCCTTCTCGGGGGACCGCGCGGAGGGAGTCGCCGCGTTCAACGAGAAGCGCCCGCCGCAGTGGCCGGGGGAGTAGCCCCCCACGCTTCCCGGTGCCCTCCGGCCGGTACGGCCACTCGGACCCCTGTTCGCCTCACCAATGTCCCGAATCATCGTGAATATCCCTAGCCTGGAGTGATGGGTGAGGACAGACGGCTGAGGGCCGTGGTGGAGCTGGCGCAGGGGATGGCGGCGGCACGCACCCCGCGCGAGTCCTGGCGGGCCGCGGCGCTCGGCGCCTGCCACGCGCTCGCCGGGAGCTTCGCCGCGCTCTCCGTGTGGGAGCGCGAGCTCGGCCGGCTGCGGGTCCTGGCGAACGTGGGCGAACGCGCGCCGGACGAGGAGGAGTTCCCGGACGGCGAGGCCTACCCCGTGCACCAGTTCCCGGAGATCACCGAGTTCCTGCACGAGCGCTGGGCCGGGGGAGGTGGCCCGAACGCCTGGGTGGAGACCGCCGACGGGCCGGCGGCCGGTCCCGTCGGCCACTGCCACCTGGGGGCACCTCCCGGCGGTGGCGGGGGGAGGGTCGCCGCCCTGCGCCGACGCCGCCGCGGCTGCTGCGTCGTCGCCCCGATCGTGCTGCACGGACGGGCGTGGGGCGAGCTGTATGTGGCCCGCCCGGTCACGGCACCCGTCTTCGACCGGGCCGACGCGGACTTCGCGACCGTGCTGGCCTCCGTCGTCGCCGCCGGACTCGCCCAGACCGAGCGCCTGGAGGAGGCCCGGCGCCTCGCGTTCACGGACGCCCTCACCGGACTCGCCAACCGCCGCGCGGTCGACGTACGCCTGGACGAGGCCATCGAGCTGCACCGGCAGGAAGGGGCCGCGGTCAGCCTCGTCGTCTGTGACCTCAACGGACTCAAGAACGTCAACGACACCCGCGGGCACGCCGTCGGCGACCGGCTCCTGGAGCGGTTCGGATCGGTGCTGTCGCTGTGCGGGGCGATGCTCCCGGGCACGCTCGCCGCCCGCCTCGGCGGTGACGAGTTCTGCCTGCTCGCGGTCGGCCCGCCGGCCGACGAGGTCGTCCGCATCGCGGACGAACTGTGCCGCCGCGCCGCCGAGTTGGAGCTGGGGGAGGGGGTGGCGTGCGGGGTCGCCTCGACCGCGGACCCGATCGGTCCGGTGCGCTCGGCGCGGCGGCTCTTCCGGCTGGCCGACGCCGCCCAGTACCGGGCGAAGGCCGTACGGGCCGCGAAGCCCGTCGTCGCCGGGCGCGAGGGACCCGACGACCCGGTCGTGCGTCTCGCCGACGCGCCCTCCCCTGCGCGGGGGGAGCGCCGCCGCTTCCGTGGGCGTCACGAGCACCCCCGCCCCTGAGTCGGCGCGGGCGTGTGTGACGTACGTCGAAGTAAGGGGTCAACCGCCCACCCACTAGTGACATCATCGAATTCAGTGCGTACGCTCCTGAATATGGATATGCACACTGTGGTGGTGGGGACGTCCGGAGTGACCGCGTCCGACGTACTCGCCGTGGCGCGCGGCGGCGCCCGGATCGAGCTCTCCGAAGAGGCGGTGGCGGCCCTCGCCGCGGCCCGCGAGATCGTGGACGCGCTGGCCGCCAAGCCGGAGCCGGTCTACGGCGTCTCCACCGGGTTCGGCGCCCTCGCGAGCCGGCACATCAGCCCGGAGCTGCGCGCCCAGCTGCAGCGCAACATCGTCCGCTCGCACGCCGCCGGCATGGGCCCGCGCGTGGAGCGCGAGGTCGTCCGCGCGCTGATGTTCCTGCGGCTCAAGACCGTCTGCTCCGGGCACACCGGTGTGCGGCCCGAGGTCGCCCAGACCATGGCCGACATCCTCAACGCCCGGATCACCCCGGTCGTCCACGAGTACGGCTCGCTCGGCTGCTCCGGCGACCTGGCCCCGCTCTCCCACTGCGCGCTGACGCTGATGGGCGAGGGCGACGCCGAGGGTCCCGACGGTGTCGTACGGCCCGCGGGCGAGCTGCTCGCCGAGGCCGGCATCACCCCCGTCGAGCTGCGGGAGAAGGAGGGCCTCGCCCTTCTCAACGGCACCGACGGCATGCTCGGCATGCTGGTCATGGCCCTCGCCGACCTGGAGACGCTCTACAAGTCGGCCGACGTCACCGCCGCGCTCTCCCTCGAAGCACTCCTCGGCACGGACAAGGTGCTCGCCCCCGAGCTGCACGCCATCCGCCCGCACCCGGGACAGAGCGCCAGCGCCGCCAACATGCTGGCCGTGCTGAAGGGCTCGGAGCTCACCGGCCACCACCAGGACGGCGCCCCGCGCGTCCAGGACGCGTACTCCGTGCGCTGCGCCCCGCAGGTCGCGGGCGCCGGACGCGACACCCTCGCGCACGCCCGGCTCGTCGCCGAGCGCGAGCTCGCCTCCGCCGTGGACAACCCGGTCGTGCTGCCCGACGGCCGCGTCGAGTCGAACGGCAACTTCCACGGCGCCCCGGTCGCCTACGTCCTCGACTTCCTCGCCATCGCCGCCGCCGACCTCGGCTCGATCGCCGAGCGCCGCACCGACCGGCTGCTCGACAAGAACCGCTCGCACGGTCTGCCGCCGTTCCTCGCGGACGACGCGGGCGTCGACTCGGGCCTGATGATCGCCCAGTACACCCAGGCGGCGCTGGTGAGCGAGATGAAGCGCCTCGCCGTACCGGCGTCCGCGGACTCCATCCCCTCCTCCGCCATGCAGGAGGACCACGTCTCCATGGGCTGGTCGGCCGCGCGCAAGCTGCGCACCGCGGTGGACAACCTGACCCGTATCGTCGCGATCGAGCTGTACGCGGCCACCCGCGCGATCGAACTGCGCGAGGGGCTGACCCCGGCCCCCGCCTCGCAGGCCGTCATCGAGGCCGTCCGCGCGGCCGGCGTCCAGGGCCCGGGCCCCGACCGCTTCCTCGCCCCGGACCTGGAGGCGGCGGACGCGTTCGTGCGCGGCGGCCGGGTGGTGGCGGCGGTGGAGCCGGTGACCGGACCGCTGGCCTGACCGGAGCGCCTTCGGGCCGCCACTGTCACAGGGGCGGCCCGAGGTGTGCTACTGTCTCATTGATACGTTTTTGGTACCCATTTACTTTGTGCGCCTGATCGGAATCCTCCGCAGGCGCGTTTTGTTTTACCGGCATCTCCGGCTTTTCCCGGTGCATCTCCGGATTGGGGCCCTACCTATTCAGGAGAAAAACATGGCAACTGGCACCGTGAAGTGGTTCAACTCGGAAAAGGGCTTCGGCTTCATCGAGCAGGACGGCGGCGGCCCCGACGTCTTCGCCCACTACTCCAACATCGCCAGCTCCGGATTCCGTGAGCTGCTGGAGGGCCAGAAGGTCTCGTTCGACGTCGCGCAGGGCCAGAAGGGCCTGCAGGCGGAGAACATCATCCCCGCCTGATTTCGGGGACGCGCTTTTCCAGAGCCGGGGCCCGCACCTTCGGGGTGCGGGTCCCGGCTCGTGCTGTGAGTGCTTGTCAGTTGCGAGCGCTGTGCGTGCAGTCCGTGGGGCCCAGGAAGGAAATCCAGATCCAGCATGACTCGATCCGAACGTCCCGTCCGTAAGCGGCCGGCAAACGCACGAGGTGGCGCCCAGACCGGCGGCTTCGCGAAGGGCGCGGGCCGCGGCGGCGGCCGTGGCACGGGTAAGGGCCCGGTCCGCAAGGCCGTGGCGCCGCAGGAGTTCTCCCTGCCCGAGACCATCACCCCGGCGCTGCCCGCCGTCGACTCCTTCGACGCGCTCGACATGCCGGCGGCCCTCACCAAGACCCTCGCCGCGCAGGGCGTCACCGAGCCCTTCCCGATCCAGGGCGCGACGCTGCCCAACTCCCTCGCCGGACGCGACGTCCTCGGCCGTGGCCGCACCGGCTCCGGCAAGACGCTCGCCTTCGGACTCGCCCTGCTGGCCCGTACGGCGGGTCGCCGGGCGGAGTCGAAGGCACCGCTCGCGCTCGTCCTCGTCCCCACGCGCGAACTCGCCCAGCAGGTCGACGACGCGCTCACGCCGTACGCCACCGCGGTCAACCTGCGCGTGGCCACGGCCGTCGGCGGGATGTCGATCGGCCGGCAGGCCGGCACGCTGCGGCGCGGCGCCGAGGTGCTCGTGGCCACCCCCGGGCGGCTCAAGGACCTCATCGAGCGCGGCGACTGCGTCCTCGACCAGGTCGCGATCACGGTCCTCGACGAGGCCGACCAGATGGCCGACATGGGCTTCATGCCGCAGGTCACCGCGCTGCTCAAGCAGGTCGAGCCGGGCGGTCAGCGACTGCTCTTCTCGGCCACGCTCGACAAGAACATCGACCGGCTCGTGAAGATGTTCCTCACGGACCCCGTGGTGCACTCCGTCGACCCCTCGGCGGGTGCGGTGACCACCATGGAGCACCACGTGCTCCACGTCGCCGACGAGACCGACAAGAAGGCCGTCGCCCTGCGGATCGCGGCACGCGACGGCCGGGTGATCCTCTTCGTCGACACCAAGCGCGGCGCCGACCGGTTCACCAAGCGGCTGCTCGCGAGCGGCGTCCGGGCGTCCGCGCTGCACGGCGGGCGCAGCCAGCCGCAGCGCAACCGCACCCTGGACCAGTTCAAGAACGGTCAGGTCACCGCGCTCGTCGCCACCAACGTCGCGGCGCGCGGCATCCACATCGACGACCTCGACCTCGTGGTCAACGTCGACCCGCCGACCGACCACAAGGACTACCTGCACCGCGGCGGACGCACCGCCCGGGCCGGTGAGTCCGGCAGCGTCGTCACCCTCGTACTGCCCGAGCAGCGGCGGGAGATGACGCGGCTGATGGCCGACGCCGGCATCACCCCGCGCACGGCGCGGATCGCGTCCAGCGACGAGGAGCTCGCCCGCCTCACCGGCGCCCGTGAGCCGTCCGGCGTCCCGGTCGTCATCGAGGTGCCGCAGCAGCCTGAGCAGCCGAAGAAGCGGTCACGGCCGCGCGTCGGAGGCGGCGCGAGGCGTCCGGCCGGAACGGGTGCGGGCGCGGGTTCGGAGTCGCAGGGCCGTCAGCCGCGGCGTGCCGCCGGCGGTACGGCCAGTGGCGGCACGGGTGGCGGTACTGGGGGTGCGGGTCGCTCCGGCGGTCGTGGGCGTGCTCCGCAGCAGCGGCGTACGGAGCGTGGCGGGCAGGGCGGCGGGCGGCGCGCTGCGTAGCCCGGTTTGTATCTGCGGGTTCGGTGGGGGCTGGTCGCGCAGTTCCCCGCGCCCCTAGGGAGCGCCCCAAGGCGCGCTCCCTAGGGGCCCGGAACTTCTCAGTAGTCGAAGTTGCCCAGGAAGCCCGGGTCGATCTTGTCGAGTTCCAGGCCGGTGCCTCGGTGGAGGTCCATGAGATCCGACATGTGGACGGCACGGCGGCGGGCCGCGGGAAGGTCGCGGCGGTTGGCGGCCGTCCACAGGACCGGGTCGAAGGTGATCCCGTGGGACCCCGACATGGGCCCCGTCTCGGCGCGCCAGCCGGGCCAGCGCAGGGTGTCGTAGAACTGCTCTATGCCGCCTTCGTCCAGGAGCCAGCTGAGCCAGTCCGCGTGGCCCACGCCGAGCGCGTCCCAGCGCAGCGAGTCCGGCGCGAAGTACAGCACCTCGCCGGGACCGCCGGGGCGGTTCAGCTGCGCGGGGTCGGGTCCGTTGACCACGAAGACGCCGCCGAGGATGTCATGGGCGATGACGAGCCCGCCCTCCGGCCGCCATGCCGGGTCGAACCGCTCGGGGAGGTCGTTGATCTCGGCGAAGCTCGGCGTCCCCGGAGGCGCGTCGTCGTCGGGGCTGCCGTAGATGCGCAGCCAGCCGCTGTCCAGCAGTACCCCGCCGCAGTTGAGCACGAAGGAGCCGAGCGAGGAGCGCGCGGTGGCTTGCAGTTGCAGCAGGGATCCACGGGCCTGCGCCGGGTCCACCGGCAGCACGTCCATGGACACCCTGCTGTTGGAGATCGCCTCGGAGAGGAGCGGCCATGCCGGCTCCTCGACATCAGTCAGCTCGGTCAGGTCTCGCATGGGTATCCCGTGGGTTCCGGGCCGGAGCGGAGCGCTCAGAAGGCCGCCGTGCGCTCCCGGCGCACCGAGTAGGTCACAAAGCCGGCGCCGAGGCCCAGGAAGAGGGTTCCGCCGACGACGTACGGCGTCGTGTCGACGCTTCCGGTGTCGGCGAGCAGGGTCCCGCTGTCCTGCGCCCCGGTGGTGTCGGAGCCCGTGTCGTTCGCTCCGGCGTCGCTCGCGTCGGCGGCGCCCGGCTGGGTGCCGCCCGACTCGGTGGATGCCTGCAGCGCGGTTCTCGACGTGGTGTTCGTCGACATATTGCTGTGCTGAGCAGGCTTTTCCGGGGTCGCGTTGGCGGACGGGACGAACCACAGGGCCCCCAGAAGGGTTCCCGCTGCGGTGGCGGTCAGCAACGAGCGACGAGCGGCGGACACGTAATATCGATCCCCTTGTGGCGCTGGCGAATTGGCCGTGTGGGCCGATGCTAATGAAAGGCGCGGGTCGTGGGAAAGTCGCGGGAGCCACGGGCCGTACGCTCCGTCCCATGAGTACTCCTGAGACATCACGATTTGTCCGGCTTCGCGTGGAGCTGGTGTTGGAAGTCGACGACGCGGACGCCGTCACCAAGGCCGCGTTGCGCCGCATCGCGGACGACTCCGGCATGCCGGCCGACGAGCGGACCCACGCCGAGAACGCAGTGACGGAAGACACTGCCGAGGCCCTGGCCTATCTCGTAGACCCGTTCGACCTGGTCAGCGAGGTGCCCGGGGTCGACCTCGCCCAGGCCTCCTGGAGCAGCGAGCCGATCGACTACGACCCCGATTCGCCGGAATGGGACCTCGACGAGGATGATGGCGACGAGGATGACGACGAGGAAGTCGGAGTCGGCTGACGCCTCTTGGGGAAAACGTGACCCCGGGTGGCAACCGCTGCCCGGGGTTTTGTCGTCTCCGACGACGCACCGACCACCTCCGCACCAGAATTCGGTCCGGCTGTCGGTACCACTCGATCGGGGTCCGTCGACTCGGGTCGATTCGGTTGACGCCGTGGACCGAGGTGGTGTTACCCACGCCTCAGAAGTGTATGGAATGGGACGAACCGGTCGTAGCGTTGAGTGTTCGAACGGGGCTCATGTGGTTCCAGGTGATTCGGCGACGATGGAGAAGCGTGTGATGACGGACAGTAAGCGGCGCAGGGGTCTGACGGCCGCGTCCGCACTGCTCGGCGGAGTGCTGGTGCTCTCTGCGTGCAGCAGCGGGGACGGCAGCAAGGCCAGCGCCTCGGACGGCGAGACCTCGCAGGCCCAGGCCGATGCGGCGGCGGCCAAGAAGAGCTCTCAGGCCCAGATCAAGATCACGCCCGCTGACGGTTCCGACAACGCCTCCATCAACAACGCCGCGGCGGTCACCGTGAGCAAGGGCACGCTCACGGCCGTCACCATGACGACCGAGTCGGGCACGCCGGTGTCCGGTCAGATATCCGCCGACAAGAAGAGCTGGAAGCCCGCCTCCCCGCTCGACCGCGCCACCACGTACAAGGTGGCCGCCGAAGCCACCGACTCCGCCGGCCTCGTCGCCCACGAGAACGCCTCGTTCACCACGGTCTCCCCGGCGAACAGCTTCATAGGCAACTTCACGCCTGAGGACGGTTCCACCGTCGGCGTCGGCATGCCGGTCTCGATCAACTTCAACAAGGCGATCACGAACAAGGCCGCCGTGCAGAAGGGGATCACCGTCTCCTCCAGCAGCGGCCAGGAGGTCGTCGGCCACTGGTTCAACGCCAACCGCCTCGACTTCCGTCCCGAGAACTACTGGACCGGCGGCTCCACCGTCACCCTCAAGCTCAACCTGGACGGCGTCCAGGGCGCGAGCGGTGTCTACGGCGTGCAGCAGAAGACGGTCACCTTCAAGATCGGCCGCAACCAGGTCTCGATCGTCGACGCCCAGAGCAAGACCATGAAGGTCACGCAGGACGGCAAGACGATCAAGACGATCCCGATCTCCTCGGGATCCCCGGAGCACAAGACGTACCAGGGCCAGATGGTGATCTCCGAGAAGTTCAAGGAGACCCGGATGAACGGCTCGACGGTCGGCTTCACGAAGACCGACGGCAAGGGCGAGTACGACATCAAGGACGTGCCGCACGCCATGCGTCTGTCGAGCTCCGGCACCTTCATCCACGGCAACTACTGGGGCGCGAAGTCCATCTTCGGCGCGGTGAACACCAGCCACGGCTGTGTGGGTCTGTCCGACACCAAGGGTGCGGGCGACCCGAACACGCCCGCGGCCTGGTTCTACGACCACTCGCTGATCGGTGACGTCGTGGTCGTCAAGAACACCGGCGACAAGACCATCGCCCCGGACAACGGCCTCAACGGCTGGAACCTGAGCTGGTCCGCCTGGAAGGCCGGCTCGGCCGTCTAGTCGCGCCGCAATCCCTCGTTCGCCGATGGCGGCGGTGGCCCGCACGGGTCGCCGCCGCCATCGGCGTTCTCACAGCCTTCAGGGACCGCCCACAGGTGAACTTCCGGGCTGCCACAGCCTTCTCATCCTTCTCTTATGCGGGGCTTATCGCGCCATCACGCGCCGTACCTAGCTTTCCGCCATGTTCTTCACCTACCTGAGGCGCGAACTGCGCCGCCGCAGGAAGGCGGCGCTCGTCGTCGCCTCCGGACTCGCCCTGGGCATCGCCCTGGTCATCGTGGTCAGCTCCGTGTCGTCCGGCATGGAGAAGGCGCAGGGCAAGGTCCTCCAGTCGCTGTACGGACTGGGTACGGACATGACCGTCACCAAGGCGGCGGCGCCGGCGACGAGCACCAGCCAGCGTCCGCGCTTCAACTTCGACGCGAACGACAACGGCTCCACCAAGGAGCAGAGCAGCGACCGCGTCATGGTGCAGGGCTTCCAGACCCTGGCCGCCTCCACGGTCACCAAGGTCGACTCCCAGAAGGGCGTCGCGGACTCCGTCGGCGGACTGAGCCTCCAGGTCATCAGGATCAACGGCCAGTTCACGCGGGGTCAGTTCCAGCAGAACCAGAACAGCGGCACCGGCCAGGGGGGCGGGCGCCCGAACGCCCAGCAGTCCCCGCAGGGTCGTGTCGAGGGCGGCGGCGCCAACTTCGACGTCAACAACTACTCGGTGTACGGCACCGACGTCACCAAGCCCGCCCTCGGCCCGCTGACCTCCTCGAAGATCACCAGCGGTCGTACGTTCCAGACGTCCGAGACCGATGCCAAGGTGGTCGTCGCCGACGTCTCGTACGCCAAGGAGAAGAAGCTCAAGGTCGGTTCCACCGTCACCATCAAGAGCGTCAAGTACAAGGTCATCGGCATCGCCACGCCCGACAGCGGTGACGCGGCGGCCAACCTCTACATCCCGCTCAAGCAGGCGCAGACGCTCAGCGGCTCCAAGGACAAGGTCACCACGATCTACGTCAAGGCGTCGGACTCGCAGCAGATCTCCAGCGTGAAGAGCACCATCCAGAAGAACATCTCGGGGACGACGGTCACCACCTCCGCCGACCTCGCGTCCACCGTCTCCGGCTCCCTCTCCACCGCCTCCAGCCTCGCGTCGAACGTCGGCAAGTGGCTGTCCATCGCGGTGCTCGTGGCCGCGTTCCTGGTCGCCGGCCTGCTCACCTCCTCCGCCGTCTCCCGGCGCGTGCGCGAGTTCGGCACCCTCAAGGCGCTCGGCTGGAAGTCGGGCCGGGTGACCCGGCAGGTCGTCGGCGAGGCCATGGTCAACGGTCTGGTCGGCGGCGCCCTCGGTATCGCGATCGGCCTCGCGGGCGCCTACGTCGTCACCGAGATCAGCCCCACCCTGCAGGCGCAGGTGGGCGGTTCGGGCGGCGGCGGAGGCCAGGGCGGCCCCGGCGGCGGGGGCGGCTTCGGCGGTCCCGGCCGGCAGGCCGCGGCCAAGGCCCTCGACGTCGCGCTCACCGCGCCCGTCAGCCTCGGCACCATCGTCGGCGCGGTGGCCCTCGCCATCACCGGTGGTCTGATCGCCGGCGCCTTCGGCGGCTGGCGCGCCTCCCGACTCCGCCCCGCGGACGCCCTGCGCCGCGTCGAATAGGCCCAGCCCCTCTCAGGGGGGTGCCCCGAAATCGCCCACTGCTGCTCGCCGTACCGGGCACCCCCTTCACCTCACCCAGGAGTTGCACCATGTACGAACTCAGAGGCGTCACCAAGCGCTATACCCGGGGCAAGGAGACGGTCGACGCGCTCGCCGGGGTCGACCTGACCATCGCGGACGGCGACCGGCTCGTCATCCAGGGCCCCACCGGTGGCGGAAAATCCACCCTTCTCCAGATGCTCGGCGGTCTCGACCGGCCCACGGAGGGCAGCGTCGAACTCGACGGCACGGACATGGCCAAACTGTCCGAGGTGAAACTCACCAAAGTACGCAGCGAGAACATCGGATTCGTCTTTCAGAGCTTCAACCTGATTCCCACGCTCACCGCACAGGAAAACGTGGAGACCGCCCTCGTACCCCTCGGTGTGAAGGCGAAGGAACGGCGGCAACGGGCCGCCGACGCGCTGGAGTCGGTGGGACTCGCCGAGCGGCTCGGGCATCTGCCCGCCGAGCTCTCCGGTGGCCAGCAGCAGCGTGTCGCGATCGCCCGCGCCCTGGTCAAGCAGCCGAAGGTGCTGCTCGCCGACGAGCCCACCGGCAACCTCGACGAGTCCATGCGCGACGAGATCATGGAGGTGCTCGAGGCCATGTGGAAGGAGCACGGGCTCACTTTCATCATGGTGACGCACGATTCCTCGATCGCGAAGAAGGCCCCGCGCCTCGCGACGATTCGCAAGGGGAAGATCTCCGTCAAGGAAAACGCGGGTGCTTAAAGAAGCGCAAAAGGAGCGTGCGGGGCCTTAGCGGAACAACTCCGTCAACTCTTCACCCTCACCCCGCTATTGAGGGGACGATCACCTCCCGGGCATACTTTCGTATTCCGGGGGGTGTACGTGCATGCGTACGAGGCTTCCCCCGACCGGATGAACGGGGATTCGTCCGGACCTGATCTCCAGGGGGAGACTTGCGCAGACAAGTGAAGAGAGCGTGCGCTGCGAGCGTCGCCGTAGCGGCGTCCGTGGCGCTGGCGGCGGGAATGACCAGCCCGGCGTCGGCGCGGGCGGAGCAGCGCACGGGGGGTGTCTCCGCGGCGGGGAAAGCCGCCGGGATCACGGCCAAGCACCGCATCACCCTGATCACCGGTGACCGGGTGGTCGTCGACGCCAAGGGGCGCGTCGTCGGCTTCGAACGGGCCAAGGGCCGTGAGCACGTACCCGTGCAGATCCGCAAGGCCGACGGCCACACCCTGGTGGTGCCGGCCGACGCGCAGGCGTTGATAGCCGACGGCAAGCTCGACCGCCGGCTGTTCGATGTCACCGAGCTCAACAAGGCGGCGGTCCGCAAGTCCCAGCAGCGGGGCCTGAAGGTGATCGTCGGCTACCGGGGAGCCGCGGCGGCCGCCAAGGCCGAGGTCCGCGACGCCGGCACGCTCCGCAGGAGCCTGAAGGCCCTGAACGCGGACGCGGTGCAGACGCCGCAGCGGGACGCGGCCGAGCTGTGGTCCGCGGTCACCGACGACGGGAAGACGGCCTCCGGCATCGCGCACGTCTGGCTGGACGGCGTCCGCAAGGCGAGCCTCGACAAGTCCGTGCCGCAGATCGGCGCCCCCACGGCATGGGCGGCCGGATACGACGGCAAGGGCGTCAAGATCGCCGTCCTGGACACCGGCGTCGACGCGAGCCACCCGGACCTCAAGACCCAGGTGATCGAGTCCAAGAACTTCTCCACCGCCGCCGACGCCACCGACCACTTCGGCCACGGCACCCACGTCGCGTCCATCGCGGCGGGCACCGGCGCCAAGTCGGGCGGCACGTACAAAGGTGTCGCGCCCGGCGCGAAGATCCTCAACGGCAAGGTCCTCGACGACACCGGCAGCGGCGACGACTCGGGCATCCTCGCGGGCATGGAGTGGGCGGCCGAGCAGGGCGCCGACATCGTGAACCTGAGCCTGGGCGGCCAGGACACCCCCGACATCGACCCGTTGGAGGCCGAGGTCAACAAACTCTCGGCCGAGAAGGGCATCCTCTTCGCGATCGCGGCGGGCAACGAGGGCCCCGAGTCGATCGGCTCCCCCGGCAGCGCGGACGCCGCGCTCACCGTCGGCGCCGTCGACGGCAACGACAAGCTGGCGGACTTCTCCAGCACCGGCCCGCGCGTCGGCGACAGCGCCATCAAGCCGGACGTCACCGCGCCCGGCGTGGACATCACGGCGGCGGCGGCCCCGGGCAGTCTCATCGACCAGGAGGTCGGCGAGAAGCCCGCGGGCTACCTGACCATTTCCGGTACGTCGATGGCGACCCCGCATGTCGCGGGCGCCGCGGCCATCCTCAAGCAGGAACACCCGGACTGGACGTACACCGAGCTCAAGAGTGCGCTGACGGGCTCCGCGAAGGGCGGCAATTACACGCCGTTCCAGCAGGGGTCGGGCCGGATCGCCGTCGACAGGGCGATCAAGCAGACCGTGATCGCCGACCCGTCCTCGGTGAGCTTCGGCGTCGCGCAGTGGCCGCACACCGACGACACGGCGACGACCAAGCAGCTGACGTACCGCAACCTGGGTACGAAGGACGTCACCCTGACCCTGGCGATCTCCGCGACCAACCCCAAGGGCCAGACGGCTCCGGCGGGCTTCTTCGCGCTCGGCGCCAAGACGGTCACCGTCCCGGCCGGCGGCAAGGCCTCCGTCGACGTCACCACGAACACGAAGCTCGGGGGCACCCTCGACGGCGCGTACTCGGCGTACGTGACGGCGAGCGGCGGCGGCCAGGCCGTGCGCACGGCCGTCGCGGTCGAGCGCGAGGTGGAGTCGTACGACGTCACCTTCAAGTACGTCAACCGACCCGGTGAGACGCCCACCCACCTCACCGACCTGGCGGGCTACTCCGGCGTCGGCGAGACCCGGGACTACACGTCGCAGAGCACGGCCGACACCGCGACCCTGCGCGTCCCCAAGGGCAAGTACGTGCTCAACTCCCTCTTCGTGAAGGACCTGGTCCAGGCGAAGGGCGGGGTCGACTGGCTGATCCAGCCCCGGCTGAGCGTCACCGGGAACACCACGGTGACCCTCGACGCCCGTACCGCCAAGGGCGCCGACATCACGGTGCCGGACGCGGGGGCGAAGCCGCTGTCGGCACTCGTCAACTACTTCGACGACACCACCGGCATCGGCATCGGCATCGGCCTGGCCTCCTTCCAGGACGTGCGCGTGGCGCACGTCGGCGCGGCGGTCTCCTCCGGCCTCTTCCAGAGCTGGTCCGGACAGTGGACCAAGGGTGCGGGCACCGAGTACGACACCTTCACCGGCACCAGGACCACCAAGCTCCAGGGCGCGCACGTCAAGCACTACAAGGCGAGCGAGCTGGCCAAGGTGAAGGCGAACCTCGGGGCTGCGGCCTCCGGCAAGACGGGCGCGGTCACCGCGTACGGCTTCCTGCCCGACGACGACAGCATGAGCGTCGGGGTCCCCCAGACGCTGCCGGCCTCGCGCACGCTGTACGTGTCGACCGGTGAGAAGGTCCAGTGGGCGTTCGACCTCGAGCAGGACGCGGGCGTCGACGCCACCGGGACCCCGATCATCGAGGCCTACTACACGGACGACTACCCGCAGACCCTCCTGGCGGGCAAGAGCTACACGAGGACGTACAACACGGCCGTCTTCGGTCCGAAGATCAACGCGGACTACGGCGTCTTCCGGGACGGCAACAGCATCTCGGGCTACCTGCCGCTGTTCGCCGACGGGAGCGGTCACCCCGGCTCCTCGCTGTACACCTCCGTGACGACGACGCTGTACCGCAACGGCGCGAAGATCGCCTCGAACGACGACCCGCTCGTCGGGATGAAGGAGTTCAAGGTCCCGGCCGCCGAGGCCACCTACAAGCTCACGACCTCGGTCAAGCGCACGGTGAAGGTCGCCGCGGCCTCCACGCGGATCGACGCCAGCTGGACCTTCAAGTCCAAGAAGGCCGACTTCACGAAGCTGCCCACCTCCACGGTCCGCTTCAACGCCACCACCGGCCTCGACAGCCGTGTCGCGGCCGGCAAGACGGTCACGATCCCGGTCTCCGTGCAGGGCTCGGCCGCGGGCAGGAACCTCAAGTCGCTGTACGTCTACGTCTCGTACGACTACGGCCAGACCTGGAAGATGCTCAAGGTCAAGAACGGCAAGATCACCGTCAAGAACCCGGCGAAGGGGAAGGGCATCTCCTTCCACGCGAAGATCACCGACAAGCAGGGCAACAAGTCGACGGTCTCGATCTACAACGCGTACTACGGAAAGTGATCCCGTAGCGCGGCCACGTGAAGTGTGCCGATAGCGAACGGCCCGTCGGAAGAGCAGCTTCCGGCGGGCCGTCCGTGTTTCCGTGGGCACCATGACCAACCAGACCGTGGAGTACGTCCGGTATCGCATTCCCGAGGAGAAGTCCGCGGAGTTCCTGGCCGCCTACACGCGGGCCGCGGGCCAGCTCGCCGCGTCGCCGAGTTGCGTGGACTACGAGCTGGCGCGCTGCGAGGAGGACTTCGAGCACTTCGTCCTGCGCATCACCTGGACCTCGACCGAGGACCACGTCGAGGGATTCCGGAAGTCGGAGCTGTTCCCCGCCTTCCTCGCCGAGATCCGGCCCTACATCCCCTACATCGAGGAGATGCGCCACTACACGCCGACGGCGGTACGGGGCCCGGGCGCGTCGGTCCCCACCCTCTACGCCTGGGCCGGGGGCGCCGAGGCCTTCGCCCGCCTCACCGAGGTCTTCTACGACAAGGTCCTCAAGGACGACGTCCTCGCACCGGTCTTCTCCGGCCTCGCCCCCGAACACGCCGCCCACGTCGCCCTCTGGCTCGGCGAGGTCTTCGGCGGGCCGCCCGCCTACTCCGAGGCCCAGGGCGGCCATGGCCACATGGTCGCCAAACACCTCGGCAAGAACATCACCGAGGTGCAGCGACGCCGGTGGGTCAACCTGCTCCAGGACGCCGCGGACGACGCGGGCCTGCCCACGGACGCCGAGTTCCGCTCCGCCTTCCTCGCCTACGCGGAATGGGGCACGCGGCTGGCCGTCCACTTCTCCGCCCCCGACGCGACCCCTCCGGGCGACCAACCGGTACCGAGGTGGACATGGGGAGCGGCCCCGCCGTACCAGCCCTGACGCCGGATTTCCCTCGCCCCCGCCGCCCCTACCCGTCCCATCCCGTTCCTGGGGGCTCTGCCCCCAGACCCCCGATCGGCCTGAACGGCCTCGTCCTGAAACGCCGGACGGGCTGAAGGCGCGGGCCGAGGTTTTCAGGGGCGCGGGGAACTGCGCGACCAGCCCCCGCCGACCCGCACACGAGGCACTTCGGGCGGCTGGGGATCTGGGGCGGAGCCCCGGTCCGAGGGGCGCGGCCCGGGCTACCGGGGCGTCGTCGTGCCCGCGCGGGTCGCGTCCGTGCCCCAGCTGGCCAGCAGACGCAGTGCCTCCGCCGAGGCGGACCCCGGCTCCGCGTGGTAAGTGACCAGTGACTGCTCGCTGTCGTCGGGCAGCCGGAACGACTCGTACTGGAGGGAGAGATCACCCACCAGCGGATGCCGCATCCGCTTCACCCCGTGGCTCTTCTCCTTGACGTCGTGCGTGGCCCACAGCCGCCGGAAGTCCTCGCTCTTCACGGACAGCTCCCCGACCAGCGTCGACAGCCGGGGATCGTCCGGGTGACAGCCCGCGTCCATGCGCAGCATGCAGACGATGTCGATCGCCTTCTGCTCCCAGTCCACGTACAGGTCGCGGTACTCGGGCTTCAGGAACACCAGCCGCGCCCAGTTCCGCTCATGCGGCGCCAGCTCCGACCAGTCACCGAACACGGCCGCCGCCATCCGGTTCCACACCAGGATGTCCGTGCGCCGCCCACCGATGTACGCGGGGATGCCGTCCATCGAGTCCAGCAGTTGCCGCAGCGCGCCCCGTACCTGCTGCGGCCGTGCCGGCTGCTTCTTCTTGTGCGCCTTGGGCTTCGCGAGGTGCGTGAGATGCGCGTGCTCGGCGTCCGTCAGCCGCAGGGCGCGGGCGATCGCGTCGAGCACCTCCGCCGACACGTTCCGTCCGTTGCCCTGTTCCAGGCGCGTGTAGTACGCCACGGACACCCCGGCCAGCTGCGCCAGCTCCTCGCGCCGCAGCCCGGGCACCCGGCGGTGCCGGCCGAAGTCGGGCAGCCCCACGTCCTCCGGCTTCAGCCGGGCCCGGCGGGTGCGCAGAAACTCGCTGAGCTCGGCACGCCGGTCCAGGGGCGGGGAGGGCTGTTCGTCCATACGTCCAGTATTCACGGTCGTACGCCGGTGACCCTGCCCCCGCCAGTAGTAGGACCAGCGGACGTACGCAAAGCCGTGACCTGGGTGAAGGCTCTCCGCCGGGGCAGGCTGTACAGCGTGCCCGACCGAAGGCAGCCGGGCACAGGACATACCACTCCTTAGGAGAACCCCCGGCATGACCACTGTTGCTGCGTACGCCGCTCCCGCCGCCAAGGCTCCGCTGGAGCGCACCACCATCGAGCGCCGCCCGGTCGGTGAGTTCGACGTCCTGATCGACATCAAGTTCGCCGGTATCTGCCACTCGGACATCCACCAGGCCCGGGAGGGCTGGGGCGAGGCGATCTTCCCGATGGTGCCGGGTCACGAGATCGCCGGCATCGTCTCCGAGGTCGGCTCCGGTGTCACCAAGTTCAAGGTCGGCGACCGCGTGGGCGTCGGCTGTCTCGTCGACTCCTGCCGCGAGTGCGACAACTGCAAGGCCGGCCTGGAGCAGTACTGCACCGGAGGCGGCGTCGGCACCTACAACGCCCTCGACAAGAACGGCGAGCCGACCTACGGCGGCTACTCCGAGAAGATCGTCGTCGACGAGAACTACACCGTCCGTATCCCCGACGGCATCTCCCTCGACGTGGCCGCGCCGCTGCTCTGCGCCGGCATCACCACGTACTCCCCGCTCAAGCACTGGAACGCCGGCCCCGGCAAGAAGGTCGCGATCCTCGGCATGGGCGGCCTCGGCCACATGGGCGTCAAGATCGCGGACGCGCTCGGTGCCGAGGTGACCGTCCTGTCGCAGTCCCTGCGCAAGAAGGACGACGGGCTGAAGCTGGGCGCCGACCACTACTACGCCACCAGCGACCCGAAGACCTTCGAGGAACTGCGCGGCACCTTCGACCTGATCCTGTCGACCGTGTCCGCCCCGCTGGACCTGGACGCCTACCTGTCCCTGCTGAAGACGGACGGCGCCTTCGTGAACGTGGGCGCCCCGGAGGAGCCCGTCAAGCTCAACCTCTTCTCCGTGATCGGCGGTCGCAAGACCCTCGCCGGTTCCGGTATCGGCGGCATCCAGGAGACCCAGGAGATGCTGGACTTCTGCGCCGAGCACGGCTTCGGTGCCGAGATCGAGCTGATCAGCGCGTCCGAGATCAACGACGCCTACGAGCGGGTGCTGGCGAGCGACGTCCGCTACCGCTTCGTGATCGACACCGCCACCATCTAGTCGCGGACGGCGTTCGGAGGGCGCCGACCGGTCGTACGACCGGTCGGCGCCCTCGGTGTTCCACCGTACGTACAGCGATCCCGTCAGCGGCGGCCCGACCTGCCCAACAGCCAGAGCAGATAGGGGCCGCCCACCAAGGATGTGAGCGCCCCGACCGGGATCTCCAGCGGCGGCACCAGCGTGCGGGCCACCAGGTCGGCGCCGACCACGATCAGCGCGCCCGTCAGGGCGGAGGCGGCGAGGGGGAGTTGCGAGGTGCGCGTGAGGCGGCGGGCCAGTTGGGGGCCGGTGAGGGCGACGAAGCCGATCGGGCCCGCCGCGCCGGTCGCGACCGCGGCGAGCACCACCCCGAGCACGGTCAGGCCGAGCTGGCTGCGCTGCACGCGGACGCCGAGCGCGGCGGCCGTCTCGGCGTCCAGACCGAGCGGGCGCAGCGCTCGGCCCGCCCACACCAGGGCGGGCAGCGAGAGGAGGAGGACCCGGGCGAGGGGCCCCGCCTGCTCCCAGCCGCGCCCGTTCAGACTGCCCGTCAGCCACAGCTTGACCTGTTCGGCGGCGGCCAGTTCGCTGTCGGTGAGGTAGAGCTGGACGACGGCGGAGAGGGCGACACCGATGCCCACCCCCGTCAGGACGAACCGGCTCGGCTGCATTCCGTGCCGCCAGGCCAGTACGTACACCAGGGCGGCGGCGGCGAGTCCGCCGGTGACGGCGACGGCCGGCAGCGCGCCGGGGGAGGCGACGGTTCCGGTGGCCAGCGCCAGTACGGTCGCGGCGGCGGCCCCGTGCCCGACGCCGATGACGTCCGGGCTGGCCAGCGGGTTGCGCGTCACGGTCTGTACGAGCGCCCCGGAGAGCCCGAGCGCCGCCCCGACCAGCGCGCCGAGCACGATCCGCGGTACCCGCAGTTCGCTGACGACCAGGTCGTAGGGGCCGCCGTGGCCGCGCAGCACCCGCCAGACCTCGCCCGGCGGGACATACGTCTGCCCGACGCAGGCCGCGAGCAGCATCACGCCCGCGAGGAGCAGGAGGAGGACGGTGACGACGACGGCGGCGCGCCGGTGCACCAGGAGGGAGAGGCGCCGGTGGCGGAGCACGGAGAGCCCGGCCGAGTGCGGGTACGTGGTGCGGCTCGCGGTGGGCTCGGTGGGTGTCGTGGGTGCTGTGGTCACGAGGCCATGCCCTTGCGTCGGACGAGTATGACCAGGACCGGCACGCCGACCAGCGCGGTCATCACCCCGGCCGGCACTTCCGCCGGGGCGCGTACCACCCGGCCCGCCACGTCCGCGGCGAGCAGCAGGGCGGCGCCGAGGAGCGCCGAGAGGGGAAGGGTCCAGCGGTGGCCGCCGTTGACCAGTCGGCGGGCGAGGTGGGGGACCGCGAGGCCGATGAAGGCGATGGGGCCCGCGGCGGCGACCGCGGCCGCGGTGAGCACGGTCGCGCCGAGCGCCGCACAGCCCCGTACGAGTGTGACCCGGTGGCCGAGTGCCCGTGCGGTGTCGTCGCCGAGCGCGAGCGCGTCCAGGCCCCGGGCGCAGGCCAGCACGAGCAGCGCACCGGCGGCGAGGAAGGGCAGCATGCGCCCCACCGTTGCCGCGTCGCGCCCGCTGAGCGCGCCCACCTGCCAGAACCGGAACTGGTCCAGCGTGGCCGAACTCGATGTGAGGACCACGGTCGTGGCTCCCGCCGTCATCGCCGACAGGGCGGTGCCGGCGAGCGCCAGCTTCACCGGGGAGGCGCCGCCGCGTCCGCGCGAGGCGATGGCGTACACGACGCAGGCGGCGAGGACCGCGCCGGTGAAGGCGTACCAGACGTACCCGTCGAAGCCGTTCGCCCAGCCGAGCGCGATGGCGAACACGACACCGGCCGCCGCGCCCTGACTGAGCCCGAGGATGCCGGGGTCGGCGAGCGGATTGCGGGTGACCGCCTGGAGTGCCGCCCCCGAGAGTCCGAGGGCGGCACCGGCGGTCAGTCCGATCGCGGTCCGCGGCACCCGCAGCGACCGTACGACCAGAGCGTCCGGTGAACTCCCGCCGTGCACCAGCGCGTCGAGGACGGCGGACAGCGGGACGGGGCGGGTGCCGACGGCGAGGCTGAGGGCGGCGGCGGTGACGGCGAGGAGGAGGGCCACACCCAGCCAGGTCGCACGCTGCGCGCCCGTCGGGGCGGACGTGGGGCGTGTGACGGACGTGGGACCGGTCACTTGCCGAGGGTGTCCGCGAGCTGTCGTACGACGAGCCGGGCGGCGGTGGGGCCGGCGTTGAGGTACCAGGGGTCGTCGTCGACCTTCACCGCGTGCCCGGCCTTGACCGCCTTCATCGACTTCCACAGGGGCCCGGCGAGCACGCTGCCCGCGTCGGTCCTGGAGGCGTCGCCCTGAACGGAGTAGAAGATCCAGTCCCCGTCCGCGACATCGATGCTCTCCGCCCCGATGTCCTGCGAAATCGCCTTGAACTGTTGCGACTTGGGCCGGGAGAGCCCCATGTCGGCGGCGATGGAGCCGGTGAAGGACGACACGCCGAACATCCGCGTCCGGTCCGGCGTGAACCGCACCATGGACACGGCGGGATCGCCGAGCTGCTTGCCCCGCGTGGCGGCGTCGCTGACGATGCCGTCGAGCAGTTCCTGCGCCTTGTCTCCCTTGCCGACCGCGTCACCGACGAGGAGCAGATCCCGCTTCCAGTTGATGCCGTTGCCGGCCGTCACGACGGTGGGCGCGATCTTCGACAGCTTCGGGTAGAGGTCGCCGAGCGAGTCGTTGATCAGGATCAGATCGGGCTTGGCGGCGGCGAGCGTCTCCAGGTTGGGCGCGGTGCGGGTCCCCGCGTCGGTCATGGCCGACAACTGCTTCTTGTACGCGGGGAAGGCGTCCTTCAGATAGTCCGGCGCCGGCCCGGCGTTGTCCGCGCGGGTCGTCACGGTCGGCACGATGCCCAGGGTCAGCAGGTCGTCCAACTGTCCGGTGCTGAGCGCGGCGATCTTCTTGGGCGCGCTCCTGATCTCCGTCCTGCCCTCGAAGTGCCCGACGGTCCGGGGGAATTCGCCGTCCTTGGCGCTGCCCGCGCCCATCCCGGCGGCGACGGCGCTGGGGGCGACGGAGGGGCCCTCGGAGGCCCCGCTCACCAGATTGCGGTCGCCGCTCGAGGTGTTCTTGCTCTGCGAGGAGCCGTTGTCCCCGTCCCCGCTCCCGGACGAACATCCGGCCAGCAGACCGCCGACGATGGCAACGGCCAGGACGGCCCTCGACCCCAAGGTGCGCACGAAAATACTCCGATCAATCGCGATGAGGTAAGCCTAACCTTAGTCTCTGTTTCGGGGTGACGGGGTCTGCTCCGATGGGGGACACGCCGTGCCGGGTTCGAGGACATATCAGCGTAAAACGTGTGTTATTCATTCATGCACTCACCTACGCGGCGCACCGTGCTCGGTGCCTCGATCGCGGCCGCCGGCTCGGGACTCCTGGCCGGCTGCTCCGGGTCCGACTCTCCCTCCGGACCTGGCTCGCACCCCGGCCCCGGCGAGCACCAGGGGAGCGGCCACGGCGGCAGACCCTTCGTCCCCAGGGGGCCCAAGGGGTACGTGAACCCGTCCGATCCCGAGGTCCTCGCCGTCGAGAGGAAACGCGGGTCCGGCCCCGTTCGCTCGTTCAGGCTCACGGCCGCCGAGACCACCCTCGACCTGGGTGGACGGACCGTCAGGTCATGGGCGTACGGCGACTCGCTGCCCGGCAGGGAGGTGCGGATCAAGTCGGGCGACATCCTCGATCTCAACCTGACCAACCATCTGCCCGTGTCCACGACACTGCACTCGCACGGTGTCCGCATGCGCTGCGACATGGACGGAGTACCCGGCCTGACCCAGCACCCCATCAGGCCCGGCGACGACTTCAACTACCGCTTCGCCGTGGACCACCCGGGCACGTACTGGCTGCACTCGCACTCGGGGCTGCAGCTCGACCGCGGCCTGTACGCCCCGCTGATCGTCGAGGACCCCAGGGAGCCGTTGTCCTACGACAAGGAGTGGGTCGTCATCCTGGACGACTGGGTGGACGGCGTGGCCGGCTCCACCCCGGACGGGGTGCTCGCACAGCTGCTCGACGGCAAGGGCATGGCGACGGGCATGGGCATGGGTGAGGACGACGAACCCGGGGGCAAGGCCCATGACAAGGCCGCCCACGAGAAGCCCCACGGCCCCTCCCGCGTCCTGCGGAACTCCCACAGCCGCATCCTGCACAGCGAGGGAGGCAGCGTCGACTACCCGTTCTACCTGGTCAACGGCCGTCTCCCGAAGGCTCCTTCGGTTTTCCGGGCCCGCAAGGGGGACCGCATCCGGCTGCGGATCATCAACGCCGGCGCCGAAACGGCCTTCCGGGTGGCGCTGGGCGGCCACGAGATGACCATCACGCACACGGACGGCTACCCCGTCGAGCACACGCAGACGGACGCGCTGCTGCTCGGCATGGCCGAACGCTACGACGTGCTGATCACCGCCAAGGACGGGGTGTTCCCGCTGGTCGCGCTCGCCGAGGGCAAGAACGCCAGGGCCCTGGCCGTCCTGCGCACCGGCAGTGGGGACATTCCCCGCCCCTCCGTGCACCCGGACGAACTCGACGGCAAGCTCGTCCCGGCCAGACGCCTTGTGCCGGACGACTCGGTGGCCCTCACCGACGACGAACCGGACCGCGAGCTGCGCATCAGGCTGACCGGCGGGATGAAGAAGTTCGACTGGGCCTTCGACCACCGGCCGTACTCCGTCGAGCAACGCCACCCGGTCAGCTACGGCGAACGGATCCGCCTGACCCTCATCAACGCCACCGACATGTGGCACCCCATGCACCTGCACGGCCACACCTTCGCCCTCACCGGCTTCGGCGTGGTCGGCGCCCGCAAGGACACCGCCCACGTGGTGCCGCACCACAAACTCGTCGTCGACTTCTACGCCGACAACCCGGGCCTGTGGATGCTCCACTGCCACAACCAGTACCACTCGGAGTCCGGCATGATGACGATCCTCGGCTATCGGAAGTGAGGCCCACCAGCCACCGACGGTTTGACACCTGATCATGCGAAACCCCGCTCGGGGAGGGAGACGCGGTGGCCGCGCGGGCCGCCGAAGTCGATCGGCGCGTCGAAGCGCTCGGCGAGGACCGGGGCGAGGTGCCCGAGCGGCAGGTGCCTCCCCCGCCCCGAGCCGCGGGCGGGCCCGCCCGCCCACCGCGTCCTCCGTGCATCAGCCGCGGCGCTGCCACCAGCGGCGCATCGGCTCGGGTGTCGGAGGAAGCGGTTCGGCCGAAGGCCGGGGGAGGGGATGAACACCGCTGCGCCGACGCACCCTTGACGCAGTCGGCCGACCCGACGGACGCCGCCATCGCCGGTACGCGCGGCCTCGCCGACCACGACGGCCTGCTCCCGGGCACCTCTCCCGGCAGCGACGTCGTGGCCCAGGCGTAGCTTGGGACGGCCGGGACGACCGGGTGACCCGGGCGTTGTTCCGGGCGGGCACTCTGGGGGAGAGCGGATGAACGGCTGGGGTCGGCGCGGGGAAAGAGTTCGGGCAGGCCGTCCGGCGGTCATGGTCGTCGTTCTCGTGGCCGCGGGCATCGGGCTGACCTGGTTCGCCGCAACGCATTTCGCCTACGCCACGGGCCTGGCCGGCACCCCGGGGCATCTCCGGGTCGAAGCGTGCGCCTGGGAACACGTCGGGGGCCACCGGTATCCCCACTGCAGTGGCATCTTCCGCTCCTCCGACGGCACCGTCGTCGACCCGAACGCCTCGATCGGCAAGAACCTGCCCGTCGGCGACACGGTCGCGTTGCAGCGGGTGGCCTCCGGCGGATACGAGCAGACGGGCACCGCGTCCTCGTTCGGGTGGCTGGCGATTTCCCTGCTCGGCCTGATGGTGCTGCTACTGGGGATTCTGGTCGTCTGCGGCAAGGGCGGTGCGCGTCGAGCACCGCGCGGGCTGCTGGTGCTGCTCGGTGTGCTGGGCGCCTTGATGCTGCTCAGCGCGTTCATCGGCGGAGTGGCGGGAATGACCGAGGTGTTCTGAGGGCCGCCCGCATCGTGCGGCCGGTCGGTGTGCGGTCGACGTATTCCTCAATCCCCACCTCCTGAATCCTCACCGTGCGGACGACGTGCACGGGGGATACGCTTTTGACGGCAAGGTCAGGTTCGCCGGGCGGTTTTGCAGACGCCGAGGCCTCATTCGCGATGATCGATTCTTCCTGCGGAAACCTGCCGACTCCTTTCTTCGAAGAAGGCGTGCCTCGTGCTTCGGACGCCGTGGGAGTGCTGCCTCAGGACCCGCGGCTTCGCGGTCCCTGCAATGGAGGTCGGGATGAGAGTTGTCGTTGATCTTTCCCGGTGCCAGGGGTATGCGCAGTGCGCGTTCCTGGCTCCCGACGCGTTCCGGATGCACGGCGAGGAAGCGCTGATGTACTCCTCGAACCCCGACGACGCCCAGCGACAACAGGTGTTGCGCGCCGCGGCGGCCTGCCCCCTCCAGGCCATTCTGGTCGACCAGCTTGAGGGCCGGGACGCGCCGGTGGGGACGTCGCCGTCATGAGCACTGCCGACACCCTGCAGGGGTTCAAGCGCGACGGCCGCGTCGTGATCGTCGGGGCGTCACTGGCGGGACTGCGCGCCGCGGAGGCCCTGCGCGACGAGGGGTTCACCGGGAAGCTGACCATGATCGGTGACGAGCTGGGGGAGCCCTACGACCGCCCCCCGCTGTCCAAGCAGGTACTGACCGGATGGGTACCGGCCGACGGCACCACCCTGCCACGGCGTCGTGACATCGACGCGGAGTGGCTCCTGGGCGTCCCCGCCGACGGACTGGACCTGGCGAACAACCATGTGCGGCTCGCCGACGGCCGCACGGTCCCCTTCGACCGCATGCTGATCTCCACCGGCGTACGGGCCCGGCCCTGGCCCGTCGAGGCCGAGGCGGCCCTGGACGGAGTCTTCGTGGTCCGCACGCGCGAGGACGCGGCCGGCCTGCAGCGGGCGGTCGCCGCCGGGCCCTCCCGCGTACTGATCATCGGCGCGGGCTTCACCGGCTCCGAGATCGCCTCCGTCTGCCGCGAGCGCGACATCCCGGTGACCGTCGCCGAACTCGCGCCGTCCCCACTCGTCGGGGGACTCGGCGCCATGATCGGCGAGATCGCGGCGGACATGCAGCGCGCCCACGGCGTCGACCTGCGCTGCGGTGTCAAGGTCACCCAGCTGGAGGGCGACGCGCAGGGGCGGGTTCGCCGCGCCCACTTCTCCGACGGCAGTACGGTCGACGCCGACGTGGTGGTGGTCGCGCTCGGGGGCATCCGCAACACCGAGTGGCTGCGCGACTCGGGACTGGCGGTGGGCGTATGGGGAGTCGCTTGCGACGCGGGCTGCCGCGCCTTCGACCTCAACGGCCTGGTCACCGACGACATCTTCGTCGCCGGAGACGTGGCACGCAGCCCCAACCCGATGTACGAGTACCGGTTCATCTCGCTGGAGCACTGGGCCAACGCCGTGGAGCAGGCCGAGATCGCGGCGCACAACATGGTCAGCGCCCAGGCGAACCGCTGGCCGCACCTGTCCATCCCGACGTTCTGGTCGATCCAGTTCGGCGTCAACATCAAGTCCGTCGGTGTACCGACCTACGCCGACGAGGTCGTCGTCACCCAGGGATCCGTGGCCGACCACCGCTTTGTCGCCGCATACGGGTATCAGGGCCGCGTCACCGCCGCCGTCAGCTTCAACAACGCGAAGTGGCTGGACCACTACCGGCAGCTGATCGAGAGGGCCGCGCCCTTCCCGCCCCCCTGCCCCACGCCCGACCAGCCCCTCGACGCCAAACCGGTGCCCGTCGACTTCCCCGGCCCCACGCTGCTCGCCCAGGGCGCCACGGTGGTCGTCACCGGCCATGACCCCGGCGAGCGGCGCGTCACCGCCATGCGGCAGCACCGCTAGGAGGGAACAGGCAGGACGGAACAGGAGGGAAAGCGACATGACCACGACCGAGACGCCCGACATCCTGCCCCGGATCCTCGACTACGCGAACCGGGCCGACCCGTACCCGCTCTACGCCGAGCTGCGCAAGACGCCGGTGGCCCTGCAGGAGGACGGCAGCTACGTCATCAGCACCTACCGCGAACTCAGCGGCATCCTGCACGACCCGCACCTGAGCTCCGACGTCCGCAACCTGACACATCCGATGCCCGCGATGCAGGAACGCGCCACACCGTCGTTCATCAACCTCGACCCGCCCGAGCACGACCGTCTGCGGCGCCTGGCGATGCGTCACTTCGGCCCCCCGCACACCCCGGGCCTCGTGACCGGCATGGAACCCGACCTGACCGCCATCGTCGCCGGTCTGATCGACGACTTCGCGGGCAAGCAGCGGATCGACATCGTCGACGACTTCGCCTATCCGTTCCCCGTCACCGTGATCTGCCACCTGCTCGGTGTGCCGCGCGAGGACGAACCACGGTTCCACGTGTGGGTGAACGCCATCATCGACTCGATCGACTTCAACCCCAAGACCGACCCGCAGGAGAAACTGGACAACGGCGTACAGGCCACCAAAGACCTGCGCCACTACCTCGGCGGGCTGCTGGAACAACGCCACGGCCACCCCGGCGACGACCTCCTGACACGGCTGGCCAACGACGACGGGCCCGACGGGCGGATGACCGACGCCGAGATCGTCAGCACCGCCAACCTGCTGCTCATCGCGGGCCACGAGACCACCGTCAACCTCATCACCAACGGCATGCTGACGCTGCTGCGCCGCCCTGACGTGCTGCAACGTCTGCGCGCCGAACCGGACCTGGTCGTACCGCTGGTCGAGGAACTGCTGCGCTACGAGCCCCCCGTGCACATCATTCCGTGGCGGGCGGCGTACAGCGACATCTCCGTCGGCGACACCGTCATCCCCAAGGGCTCGAAGATCATGCTCATGCTCGCCTCGGGCAGTCGCGACCCGGAGCGCTTCCACGATCCCGACCGCTTCGACCCCGACCGCCGGGACAACCAGCACCTGGGTTTCGGCAGTGGCATCCACCTGTGCTTCGGCGGCCCGATGGCCCGACTGGAAACCCAGATCGCCCTGACCGCACTCGTACGCCGTCTGGCCGACCCCACCCTGGTGACCGATCCACCCCCGTACCGCCCCAGCCCCGTCCTGCGCGGCCCCATCCACCTGCTCGTCGACCAGAACTGACACCGCGTTCGAGCACCGACACGGCGCTCGAGCCCGGCAGGTGGCTGCTCGTGTCGCCCCTCAGCGGTCCGGCGACCGTCCGTTAGGCTCGCCCCGTCCCACAGGTCCCGATCTTCACGGAGGGCAACACGGCGGGGATCAACCGAGAGCGCCTCGTCAGAACGCTGACCTTCTGGCTGCGTCCCGCCTTCGCGTTGCGGGTCATCAACCGGTTTCAGAAGATCGTGGGTTTCGACCGCTCGATGGCCCTGGCGTCCAGCGCCTTGACGGCATTGGTCCCGCTCTCCATCCTCCTCGGCGCCGTCCTCGGCAACTTCGTGCACTACGACGCCGCAGAGCGGATCATCAAGCGCTACGACCTCACCGGAGCGGGCGCCACGGCAGTCAACTCCCTCTTCTCTCCTGCCGAAGGCACCAGTGCGAGCGTGGGCATCTTCGGGGTCGTGTTTCTGACGATCTCGGTGCTCAGTTTCGCGCGAGCCGTGCAGCGGCTCTTCGAACAGGCATGGGAACTCAAGCCTCTCAGCGTGCGCAATACGCGCAACGGCCTGTGGTGGATCCTCACTCTCGGCGGCTACGGGGTGGTCACCGCGACGCTCTCCGCGCTCCTTGGCGGGCGCGCGCTGGGTCTGGCCGCCTCCGTGTGTCAGGTACCGGTGACCGCCGCGTTCCTTGTCTGGAGCGGCCGGATCCTGTCGGCGAAGCGGATCAGCCGGCCGGACCTGATCCCCTTCGGCGTCACCGCCGCCGTTCTGACGGTGGCCTACTCGGTGGGCGCGGCCATCTACATGCCGCGCCTCTTCAACTCCTCCGCCGCACGCTACGGGGTGGTCGGCGCCGTCTTCGCGATGATCTCCGCCCTCTTCGCGGCCATGCTCGTCCTGGTCGCGTCGGCGGCACTGGGACGAGAAGTACGCGACGAGCTCGGCCGGATCCGCCAGGGCCACCGTCCTTCCGACCACGAGGTCCACCGACAGTGGGACAGCGTCGTCGAGCAGACTCGGTCACGGTGGCGGACGGCACGGGAACAGGTCTCTCATCACCAGGTCAAAGGCCCGAACCACTGAGTGAGCGGGGCACTTCCGGTTGCGGGGGGCCGATGGGCGGACAAGGCTCGAACCAAGGACTTCTGGTGCGAGGAGAAGACGGTGCCCGATCGACCTGGGCTGTCATCCGTCGCGGAGGCTCCCACCGTGGGGACACGTGGCCCGGATGCGGTGAGGGTGAACCTCTCGGTGAACGGAAAGGGCCACGTGGTGGCGCTGGAGCCGCGCGTGAGCCTGCTGGACGCGCTGCGCGAGCATCTCGATCTCACGGGCTCGAAGAAGGGCTGCGACCAGGGCACCTGTGGTGCCTGCACGGTGTGGGTCGACGGGCTCAGAGTGCTGGCGTGCCTGACGCTGGCGATCACGTGCGAGGGCCGTGAGGTGACCACGATCGAGGGGCTGGCCGACGGTGCGGAGCTGCATCCGATGCAGCGTGCGTTCTGCGAGCACGACGCCTTCCAGTGCGGGTACTGCACACCCGGCCAGATCATGTCCGCCGTCGCGCTGCTGGAATCGACCCTCGTCGACGCCCGCGACGGCCGCTGGGCCAACACCGGCCTCGGCGAATACCTCGTGCCCGTGAACGCGGACGCCCCCGACATCGACATCGAGTTCGTGGACGTCCAGGACAAGGTGGTCAACCCCCTGGGAGTCAAGGGGATCGGGGAGATCGGCACGGTCGGCGCCGCCGCCGCCATCGCCAACGCCGTCTTCCACGCGACCGGCCGCCGCGTCCGCGAACTGCCCATCAGGATCGAACACCTGCTGTGACGGGCCGACGGCTGACGCATCGCCGGCAACGGCACCGTGGGAAGCGAGAGGAAGGCCGAGACCGGTGGGATCTGTGTCCGAGTTCGACTACGTCGTCGTAGGGGCTGGAACGGCGGGTTGCGTCATCGCCGCACGCCTGTCGCAGGACAGCGGTGCACGGGTGCTTCTGCTGGAGGCGGGAGGCCGGGAGCCGTTGGAAGCCATGGCGATACCGCCGGCCTGGCCCACCTTGCTGGGGACGTCGGCGGACTGGGGGGCTCGTCGTCGATCAACGCCATGAACTTCCTGCGCGGTCACCGGTCCGGTTACGACGCCTGGACCGAGGTCGGCGCGGAAGGCTGGGGCTACGACGACCTTCTGCCGTACTTCAAGCGCAGCGAGAACCTCACGGGCATCGCGGGACGCGACCCCGCGGTACGCGGCATGGACGGCCCCTTGCGGGTGGGACCCGCCGTCGAACGCCATCCACTGGCCGAGGCAGGCCTGACCGCAGCCGTACAAGCCGGACATACCGAGGTACGGGATCTCGCCGGCGGCCTGGACGGCGACCACTGCACCGGCGTCGCGGGAGCGGTGGGCACACCACAGGTGCTGATGCTCTCGGGCATCGGCCCGCGGGACCACCTCGGGCAGGTCGGGATCGACACGGCGGTGGACCTTCCCGGTGTCGGCGCCAACCTCTGGGACCACCCCATGTCCGGCATCGTCTACCGAGCGGCGCGTCCGGTCCCACCGGGGGCGAACAACCACGGCGAGGTCCAGGGGCTGATCCGCAGCGAACCGCAGGTCGCCGACCCCGTCATCATGGTCGCCCTCATGATGCCGTTCAGCCGTGGCACGGTGCGCCTGGCGACCAGCACACCCGGTGGGGCCCCGCTGCTCGATCCCCGCTACTAGCGCAGGCCGTGCGCAGGCCGCCGGCCATGGCGGCAACATCGCGGCTGTTGGTGTCCTGCGCACCTACAGCCACCACGCCGGAACCTGCCGGATCGGCACCGACGAGACGGCCGTCGTCGACCCGAAGCTGCGCGTGCGCGGCGTCAGCGGCCTGCGCGTGGCCGACGCTTCCGTGATGCCCTCCAGCGTCTCCGCCAACACCAACGCCACCGTCTACGCGATCGCCGAACGCGCGGCCGACCTCGTGCGCCCCCCTTCGTAGCCGCCCGCACACACCTATGGCGGAAACAGCCATTCCATCGCGGCGAGGCTCTTGTCGACGTACCTGCCTTGGTCCGTCTCGATGCCGTGTGCCAGGTCCTCGAAGACACTGCATCTGGCGTAGAACACGGCGCGCTCGCTGAGAGCCGCGAGGTCGTCGGCGTCGGTTCGACAGCTGCTGATGGCGGTGCGGGTGGCGGCGGGGCCGAGATCCCGGTAGATCAGCCCGAAGTCGTAGGCCGGATCGACGACGGCTGCGTCGCTCCAGTCGATGATGCCGGTCACCGTCCATGCGACCGGGTCGATGAGAACGTGTTCGATCCCCAGATCGTTGTGGGAGAACGTTGGGGTGTATCCATCGTGCGGTGGTGCGGCATCCAAGAACGCCTCGACGGGTCGGCGGTGCGTCGCCGGTACCTGCCCGGCTACCGTCACATAGTTCTCCGTGGCCTCTTGTCGCCACTCGGCCAGCAGCTGGTGGTCCACGTCCACCAGATCGGCCAGCCGTTCGATCGGAACAGCGTGCAGCGCAGTGAGCAACTCGCCGAGCGTGGCGCCGATCGACGCGCCGTGGGCCGATCGCTGGTGCCGCGACATGTCCAACAGCGGTGCGCCGGGGAGCTTGTAGTAGGCCAGACATCCCTGCTCCGCGACCGTGAACGTCGGTTCGGGGACGGACAGCGGCGAGATGTCGGCGACGGCAGCAAGTACGCGGGCCTCGCGGCCCACCAGCGATGCCCGCCGTGCCAGGTCGGGTTCCTTGCTGAAGCGCACGATCAGCTCACCGTTGACCTCGTACGCCAGGTTGTCCAGGCCCTCGCCGAGCGGCACAACGGAGTCGATCTGGTAGTCGAGCATGTGCGTCACCACGACGCTGCGGACGTCTGCGACGCGGTCGCGGCTGGGACTGGTCATCTGCCGACCCTCATCAATCGATCGCATGAAGCCGACGGTGGTCATCGGGTGGTCATCGGTCGGCCGCGCAGTCGCCAGCCAGGCCCGCAAAGGCGTCCTACCGGGCGATCGGGAAGCGGTGGACCGTCGACTGCCGGGCCTGGAAGCCCAGACGTTCATAAAGCCGGTTCGCTGCCGCACGATCCGGCCGGGAGGTGAGATCAACCGTCCGGGCGCCCGCCTCCTGGGCAATCCGCAAGGCCTCCTGGGTGAGGAGGCCGGCGACTCCCCGGCCCCGCGCGACGCTGTCCACGACCACGTCTTCGACACGGGCTCGCAGGCCGGACGGCAAGGGCAGCAGCACCAGAGTCAGGGTGCCGACGATGTCATCGGATGTCCGGGCGACGAGCACCGTGTTGGTCTCGCACGTCACCATCCGGTCGATCGCCTCGTAATCGAGCGGGTCCGCCGTCGAAGACAATTGCGGTAGCAGTCGGCCGAAGGCATCCACGAGTTCTTGACTCGCTTCCCGGGCGATCTCTACACGGACGTCCATGCCGTGAGCCTATCCATCGCCCGGGACCGATCAGGGTCACCTTGCGCGGATCGCTCCTCGGGGGCCTGGTTCACTCTCCGGGGCCCTCGACGAAGACCGGCTCCGGGGCCCAGTCGGTCAGGATCTTGTCGTCGATGCGTTCGAGCACCGTCGAGCCGAAGAGCGCGACCGCCATGCGCACCTGGCGCGGGTCGTACGCCTGCGTATCCGGGCGCGTCGCCGGATCCAGGTCCGCGAACCGTTCACGCGCCATCCGGAGTACCTTCTCCCCCTTGCCGGTTGTGGTGGGCAGCCATCGGGGCATGACCGGACCGCCCGGAACCGCCTGTCCCAGAGTCGCCAGGCCGATGATCAACGCCAGTACGGCTCGGATCCAGGCGTGGTCGAGGACCAGTACGGCGACTACCGGCACCGCCGCCGCCGTGGCGGCCGTCGACCACCGTCCCCGGAGCCGCCGTCCGCCGGGAACGGGCTCGAACGGACCCCGCGCATAGCCTTCACCGATCAACCGCGCCTTTGCCTCGTCGAGAAGGTGGTGGGCGTTCGGCGCGTGCAGATTCCACAGGTAGACGCCCTTGTCGTGGGCAGAGGAGAAGGCCGGATCGGGCACACGCAGGGGTGTCGCCGCGGCCCACAGTTCGCGCTCGAACTCGTCGGCGTCTTCGGGCAACGTGCCGCGAGCGACCCAACGCTGTTGGCCGGGTTCATCGGGCGACGTCCGGTGCAGCAGCCCCTCGGCCACCAGCCTGGCCACTGCCCCCTGTTTCACCTCCCAATGGTCCCGGCCGCTCAGCGAGCCCAGGGCCAGTGGACCGAGTCGTTCCACGGCATCCGGTTCAACGACGGCGGCGTGCCGGTCCTGGTCCACGAACGCCTTCAGCCGGGCATCTTCGGCGGTGCCGCGCGCAGTGCCGTCGAGCGACCACGCCGTCGACGCGATCACCAGATAGCCCGCGAATATGAGCCACTCCGTCATACAGGTCAGTATCCCCGTGGCCCGGTGTCTGACCCGTCCGCTCACCCGGAACGGGCTGCCCATCTCCAACGGCCATGGATTCAAGGGCTGTTGCCAGTTGGGCTGCCCGCCACGGGGGACCAAGGCCGTGACGCCTCATGCGGCCGGCCCGAACGCCGTCATGCGGAAGCCACCACCTCGCCTGCCATGACCTGGGGAGGGTTGGGGAGCAGTGACGCGAGGTTGTCCCGCACGAAGTCCGCAGCCCTCGAGATCGATTCGTCGGCACCGGCCCGGTCCTGGAAGACGCTGGTCGAGACCATCGCTCCGTCCCCGGTATCGATCCAGTAGTAGGCCACGAAGCCGGGGACCTGGCGCATGAGCGGCACGAACCCCTCGTTCACGAGACGTGCGGCCTCGGCCGAATCGGTCACCCCTTCGTACCGCCGGATCGCTGCATACATGGCCAAACTCCTCACGGCGTTCTGGGTTCGTCCTTTGCTGAGACGTCGTACCCCTGCGACGGCCGCCTGGCTCATGAGGCGTCCGGCAATCACCTGAAGGGCCGCCTCGCGCGATCCGAACGGCGGTAGTCCGTTCGGTACGTCAGGGGGCGCAGGCGCGGGTCGCGGTCGGATGGCTGTGGCGTCCTCGGGAATGTCGCATCCGAGGACCATCGCGGTGGGGCCGCCCCCGAACGGGATCCGGAAGACAGGCCACTGGTCCTCGTCGCGCAGCGCGTCGAAGGCCGCGTCGCGCCTACGCGTGGGCAGTTGGTCGCTGCCATCGGGGATTGCGGGTCACGGGTGCGGCAGCGGCTGCTCTGTCCAGACGGTCTTGCCGTCGTGGCTGTAGCGGGTGCCCCACCGCTCCGTGAGCTGCGCGACCAGGAAGAGCCCGCGTCCGCCCTCGTCCGTGCTGAGGGCCCGTCGGAGGTGAGGGGACGTGTGGCTGGCGTCCGACACCTCACAGATCAGGGAGTGCGTACGGATGAGGCGCAGGGTGACGGGGCCGGCCGCGTACCGGTAGGCGTTGGTTACGAGCTCGCTGGCGACCAACTCGGTGGTGAAGGTCAGTTCCGTCAGCCCCCATTCGGTCAGTTTCGCCGTGGCCAGCTCCCTGGCACGGGCGGCGGCGGTCGCTTCCAGGGGCAGCTGCCAGATGGCGACATCCTGCGGCGGTAGCACCCGGGTACGGGCGATGAGCAGCGCGACGTCGTCGGTGGGGAGGTGCTCCTTCGGCAGCAGCGCTTCGACCACGGCGTGGCAGGTGCTGTCCAGAGGATCGGCGACGTGGGTGAGACATTCGTCCAGATGCTCCAGCGCGGCGTCGATGTCGCCGTTGCGCGCCTCCAGAAGACCGTTGGTGTAGAGCGTGAGCAGGCTGCCCTCGGGGAGGTCGAGGTCGTACGTTTCGAACGGCAGCCCGCCCAGACCCAGCGGTGGACCCGCGGGCAGGTCGAGCACGGTCACCTCGCCGTCCGGGGTGGACAGCATCGGTGCCGGGTGACCGGCGCGTGCCAGGGAGCAGCGCCGGGAGACCGGATCGTAGACCGCGTACACGCAGGTGGCCCCGAGCATCTGCTCCACTGTGGACCCGCTGTCGTCGGCGTTCGCCTCCAGCTCGGAGGCCAGCAGACTGACCAGATCGTCCAGCCGCGCCACCACCTCGTCCGGTTCCAGGTCGAGGCTGGCCAGGGTGCGCACGGCGGCGCGCAGGCGGCCCATGGAGGCCGCGGCGTGAAGCCCGTGGCCGACCACGTCTCCCACCACGAGTGCGACCCGGGCCCCGGACAACGGGATCACGTCGAACCAGTCACCGCCGATGCCCGGTTCACCGCTCGCCGGGAGATATCGGCAGGCCACCTCGACCGCCGGCAGGTCGGACACCGCGCTCGGCAGCAGACTGCGCTGCAGAGTCAGAGCGGCGCTCTGCTGCTGGGTGAAGCGGCGCGCGTTGTCGATGCAGACGGCCGCACGCGAGGAAAACTCATGGGCCACCGCGGCATCGTCGTCCTCGAAAGGCTCCGAATGGCGCACTCGCCACAGGCTCACCACGCCCAGTATCAGACCGCGAGCCACCAAGGGCACCACGATCAGCGAATGAACGCCGAGACCCATGGCTATCTCGATCCGCCGCCGGTCCATGGCGTACCACTCGGGGCGCAGGGACAGCAGCCGGTCGAGAATCGGGCGACGCTCGGCCAAGCACCGCGCCTGCGGGGAATCCGGAAGGAGCGGGACCACCTCGCCCTCCTGGTACGGGACCCGGCGTTCCGGGGGCGAGAGGGCCACTCGGAGCAGCGGACCTCTCACACCGGGGGGTGGTTCGTCACCAAGTGTCACCGGCTTCATGAGGTCCACCGAGCAGTAGTCGGCGAGGCCGTGGGAGGCCACCTCGGCCAGCTCCCGGGCCGTCTGTGCCACGTCCAGTGAGGTTCCGATCCGGGCGCTCGCCTCGTTGAGCAGGGCGAGCCTGCGTTGGGCCCGGTGGCGGTCGGTCACGTCCTCGATCGTCTCGGCCACGCCGAGAACCCGGCCCGCGGGGTCTTCCATCCGGAACGCCGAGACGGACACGATCCGGTCCCGGCCCGGATCATGGCGTGCCCTGGCCGACTGCTCCGTGAAGATCAACGGCTCACCGGTCTCCAGGACGTGCCGTACCCGCTCCTCGGTCGGACCCGCGTCCTCGTCGACCATGAATTCGCGAGGGCGACGGCCCACCGGCGCCTCGGCCGGGACACCGCTTGCCTTCTCGACCGCGCGGTTGACCCGGATCACCCTGCTGTCCGGGCCGTAAGTGACCAGACCGATCGGGGACCGGCGGTACAGGCCGTCCAGCAGCGCACGGTCCCGCTGCCAGGCGATGACCTCCGCGGCGGGGGCTCCGACCAGGACCCACTCCTGACCGTCCCCGTCCCGAGTGATCGCGCGGGCCCGGAAACCCATCTCCACCCGTCGTCCGTCGCGGTGTCGGACGGGCAGGACCCCGAACCAGCCGCCCGTCCTCATGGCGTCCACGACGACGGACCGCACGACAGGCAGGTCACGGGCGTCCACCAGGAGGTCCTGCCACGCCCGTCCGATCACTTCCTTGGCCGGATAGCCCAGCAGCTCCTGTGCCCGTGTGCTCCAGCCGACCACGTCGCCTCGATCGTCGAGCACGGCCGAGGCGCCGCGGCCGAGGGCGAACGGATCCTCAGGACTCTCGCTGAAATGCATCGACGGCATCCCCATAGCCACCACCTTGCCTACGTGACTCCGATGTTCCTCCCCGCGCTCTCCGTTCGCGACCTTCCCGTTCCTCCCGGCCCGGCAGAACGACTCTCTCGGCCCGACAGGACGACCCGGCCGGTGGCACCCCGCCAACGACGATCGACGCCATGCCCGGTCGGGCCGGACTCAGGCCGGTTCGGCCACTTCGCCGACGCCTCCGGTACCTCCGGCTACTTCTCCGACCCCCCCGGAGCCGACGCGACACCCGTCGGACAGGACGCCCCCCGGTTGCTCTCGGACGGAGTACTCAGCTTGACCCCCGTCCCTCCTGTACCGCAGTAGCCCGCCGGGTTCTTGTCGAGGTACTGCTGGTGATAGCCCTCGGCCGGGTAGAAGGTGCGGCCTTCCGCGGGGAGGAGTTCGGTGGTGATGGTGCCGTAGCCGGAGGAGGTCAGGACCTTCTGGTAGGCGTCGCGGGAGGCGGCCGCCGTGGCTGCCTGGGCAGGGGTGTGGGTGTGGACGGCGGAGCGGTACTGGGTGCCGACGTCGTTGCCCTGGCGGAAGCCCTGGGTCGGGTTGTGGGACTCCCAGAAGACCTGGAGGAGGCGCTCGTAGGAGATCAGGCCGGGGTCGTGGACCACGCGGACGACCTCCGCGTGGCCGGTCAGGCCCGAGCAGACCTCCTCGTACGTGGGGTGCTCGGTGAAGCCGCCCTGGTAGCCGACCAGGGTCGTGTACACGCCCGTCGGGAGCTGCCAGAACTTGCGCTCGGCGCCCCAGAAACAGCCCATGCCGAAGTCGGCGATCTCCAGGCCCTCGGGGTAGGGGCCGAGGAGGGGGTTGCCGAGGACGGTGTGCCGGTCGGGGACCGTGAAGATCGGCTCCGGGCGGCCGCGCAGTGCCTGTTCGGCGGTCGGGAGCTGAGGGGTACGGCTGTGCGGGAACATGCGGTCTCCACGGGGTCACAGGGGCACGAGGGCGGGGCGCCGTGGTGTTCAACGGGTGAGCCCCGGTCGGGATTCCGGGGCTCGTACGCCCTCAGCGCGACAGTGACGCCGGCGTTCCGCCGTTCGCCTCGTAGCCCGCCACCGCCAGGGCGCGGTAGAGCGCGTAGTCCGCCGCGGGGTCGGGTGTGAGGGTCCAGGGGAGTGCGCCCACGTGGCCGTCCACGTGCACCAACTGGTTCATGGCCTCCGCCCAGCGCTCGCCGCGGACCAGGAAGAGCACCAGCAGGTGGCGCACGTGAGCCAGCATCGGGTCGTCGGGGCGGGCCGCGTGCACCGCGTAGAGCGCGCCGTGGACCGCCTTGGTGACGACCTCGCTCTGGTAGAAGCCGCGGACCAGGTTCACCTCGGGGAGGTGCTCGAAGACCGCGAAGAGGGGCATGGCGGCCAGCAGGGAGCCCTGAGGGGCGCGGGCCGCCGCGGCCTCCGCGAAGGAGTACGCCACCTCGCGCGAGCCGTGCCACTTCTCGCACCAGTAGTGCAGGGCCGCCAGATGCGCGCCCATGTGGGCCGGCGCACGGTCCAGGATCTTCAGCCAGAGCGCCTCGAACTCCGGCCGGGGGTAGGCGAGTCCGCGGGCCACCGACAGCTCGATGATGTACGGGATCGGGTCACCGGGGGAGAGCAGGGCCGCCTCGCCGCATGCCGTCCTCGCCTCCTCCATGATGATCCGGAACTCGTCCGTCCCCGGCGTCGACGTCCGCCACGCCTGCTGGACCAGGAACTCCGCGTGCACCGCCGCGCCGCCCGCGTCCTTGGGCTTCTCGGCCCGCCACACCCGCAACCACTGCCCGCCCGGCGTCTCGCTGACCCCGCCCGGACGCTGCTGCAGCTCAAGGGACGCGGCGCCGGCGAAGGCCTGTACCCGCTGCCAGCGTGTCTCGCCCGAGATCTCCGTGCCCGCCAGGAGCTGCGAGGCCGCTTGGTACTCCTGCGTGCGCTGCACCAGGTCCAGGACGTCCAGGAGGTCCCCGTCCGGTCCGGGCATACGGATGTCCAGCTCCTCCTGACGCAGGAATCCGTAGTTCGCCGGGTCCGCCGCGTCCGGGTCGCCGGGCGAGACCAGCTGTATGCCGGTGCGCCTGCGCCTGAGGACCGGCAGCAGGACCAGGCTGAACATGGCCAGCGCCATCAGGACCCAGAGAATCTCCATGCCTCAAGCGAACCAGACGGGTCCGACAATTGGCCAACCCGGTCCGGTTCCGATCCGGTCCCGGCCCCGATCGCAGACCACGAGGCGCCCCCGCGCAGGCCGTGACGCGTCTCCGCACCGACCATGAGGCACCCCCGCACCGACCATGAGGCGCTCCCGCGCAGCCCGTGAGGCGCCCCGCACGGGCCGTGAGCCGCCATCAGGCCCGCGGGCGCACTACGCTCGGGACCCATGAGCGACAGGCACATCAGTCAGCACTTCGAGACCCTCGCGATCCACGCGGGCAACACCGCCGATCCCCTCACCGGCGCGGTCGTCCCGCCGATCTACCAGGTCTCGACCTACAAGCAGGACGGCGTCGGAGGGCTGCGCGGCGGTTACGAGTACAGCCGCAGCGCCAACCCCACCAGGACCGCCCTGGAAGAGAACCTCGCCGCCCTGGAGGGCGGTCGTCGCGGCCTCGCGTTCGCGTCCGGACTGGCGGCCGAGGACTGCCTGTTGCGTACGCTGCTCAGCCCCGGCGACCACGTGGTCATCCCGAACGACGCGTACGGCGGCACGTTCCGCCTCTTCGCGAAGGTCGTCTCGCGGTGGGGCGTCGAGTGGTCCGTGGCCGACACCAGCGACCCGGCCTCCGTACGCGCCGCCCTCACGCCGAAGACCAAGGTCGTGTGGGTGGAGACCCCCTCCAACCCGCTTCTCGGCATCACCGACATCGCCGCCGTCGCGCAGATCGCGCGCGAGGCGGGCGCCCGGCTCGTCGTCGACAACACCTTCGCCACCCCCTATCTGCAGCAGCCGCTCGCGCTCGGCGCGGACGTCGTCGTGCACTCGCTGACCAAGTACATGGGCGGGCACTCCGACGTCGTCGGCGGCGCGCTGATCGTCGGCGACCAGGCGCTCGGCGAGGAGCTGGCGTACCACCAGAACGCGATGGGCGCGGTCGCCGGTCCCTTCGACTCCTGGCTGGTGCTGCGCGGCACCAAGACGCTCTCGGTGCGCATGGACCGGCACAGCGAGAACGCCACCAAGGTCGCCGACATGCTCACCCGGCACGCGCGCGTGACCCGCGTTCTCTACCCGGGCCTCCCGGAGCACCCCGGTCACGAGATCGCCGCCAAGCAGATGAAGGCGTTCGGCGGCATGGTCTCCTTCCAGGTCGAGGGCGGCGAGGAAGCGGCCGTCGAGGTCTGCAACCGCGCCAAGGTCTTCACCCTCGGTGAGTCCCTGGGCGGCGTGGAGTCCCTGATCGAGCACCCCGGGCGCATGACGCACGCGTCCGCCGCCGGCTCGGCCCTGGAGGTCCCCGCCGACCTCGTCCGCCTCTCCGTGGGCATCGAGAACGTCGACGACCTGCTCCAGGATCTGCAGCAGGCCCTCGGCTAGTCCCGGCGTCGGCCCCTCGGGGTCACCAGCCCGTCAGCGGTGGGGTCGTCTGCGAAGGCGGCTCCACCCAGGGACGGGCCATGGACGCCCACACCACGAAGGCGACGGCCGCGGCGAACAGCAGCAGCCACATCACCCGCCGGGCCAGCGTCCTGCGGCGCAGCATCCGGCTCCCGCGGCGCACGACGTCCGCGTACAGGTCGGGCGGCACGGTGGGCTGCCTCTGCTCCAGCAGCCGCCGTACGTTCGCCTCGCGCTCGGGCAGGTTCACGACCGCACCACCAACCTCACGACCGCACCTCCGTGCTTCACGACCGCACCACCGTGCTTCATGACGGCACCACCTTCGCCATGGTCGGCGCCGGTCCGCGCGGCGGGTGCAGCAGTGTCGTCATCGCCCGGGCGCAGATCGCCCTGACCCGTTCCACGGGGAGCCCGAGCAGGGCCGCCGTCTGTTCCTCGGCGACGCCCTCGTACATCCTCAGGACCAGGACCAGCCGCTCCTGGGGCGTCAGCCGGGCCAGGACGGCGACGGAACCGGAGCCGGGGACGGAACCGGAGCCGGAGACGGAGGGGGATGGGGCTGGGCGGGAGCGTCCCAGGGCCCCGTACTGGTGCCACGCCCCGCGCGCGAAGCGGACGGCCAGCTGCTGGCGGGCCCGGTCGTACGGGTCCTCACCGCGCAGCCGGTCCCAGGAGGCGTACGTGTGGGCCAGTGCCAGTGTCAGCAGGCGCCGCGCGCGCGGGTTGGCGTTCGGCGGCTCCGCGGTGAGCAGTGTGGCGGCATGCAGCAGCCGCCCTGCCGCGCCCGCGACGAACGCCTCGAACTCCCGGGCCCGGCGGGCGTTTTGGAACGCGCGCCGTTCTCGCACCACGCCTCCCGCCCGAGGACGACCCTGACGGAACCAAGGGCCCGGCCGTGTACGACGGGCCGCACCGTGTGCGACAAGGACCCGGTCTCATATGAGGCCAGACGCGGCCCCGCGGTCAAGAGTCCGGTGGGCACACACGTGTGAAGTCGAAAGGACACGCGCGGGTGAAGCCGCAAACACACGCCCTTGTGAAGGCTCAGGATGCGGCGAGGCGGTCAGGAAACCGGCGGGAGGGTCAGGAAGCCGGCTGCTCCCCCGCCGCGCCCCCCGTCGTGGCCATCCGGGACGAGAGCGCGCTGTTGAAGCGCGTGAGGAGCGAGCAGAAGGCCTCGCGCTCCTCCGGCGCCCAGTCGTGGGTCAGCTCGGCCATCAACTGACGCCTGGAGGAGCGCACTTCGTCGAGGCGGGACTGCCCGCGCGGCGACAGCTGGAGCACCACGGCGCGTCCGTCCTCGGGGTGCGAGGTCCGCTTGACGAGACCGGTGTCGACCAGCGGCGCCACCTGCCGGGTGACCGTCGAGGAGTCGATGCCCATGCTCGCGGCGAGCGCCTTGACGCCCATCGGGCCTTCCTTGTCGAGGCGGTTGAGCAGCAGGTATGCGGCGCGGTCCATGGAGTTGCGGACCTGCCCCACCCCACCGAGCCGGGTCTGTTCGGCACGGCGCGCGAACAACGCGACCTCGTGCTGAAGCGTGTCGAGGAGACCGGTGTCACCGACGGTCGTCATGTCCATCGACATTTCTGGTGTTGTGGGCATGGCCGGGGGCTCAATTCATGCGTGGGGAGCTGGGTTGGGGGAAAGGGTACGCGGCCCGGACGCGGGTCGTACCGACGCTGAGTAAAACCGGTCTCGGCCCGTGGTCACACCAGGAGTCCTCGGGTGTGAACTGGGAGACTGGTGGTCATGAGCTACAGCACGGCCGACTCCTTGCCCAGGGTGACACTGGACGACGTACGAGGCGCCCAGAAGATGCTCACGGGCGTGGCGCGGACGACCGCGATGGAGGGCAGCAGGTACCTGTCCCAGCTGGTGGGCGCCCCGGTGCACTTCAAGTGCGAGAACCTCCAGCGCACCGGTTCGTTCAAGCTGCGCGGCGCGTATGTGCGGATCGCCGGGCTGCTTCCTGAGGAGCGCGCCGCGGGTGTGGTCGCGGCCAGCGCGGGCAACCACGCGCAGGGCGTCGCCCTCGCCTCCTCGCTGCTCGGCGTGCGCTCCACGGTCTTCATGCCGACCGGCGCCCCGCTGCCGAAGGTCGCTGCCACCCGCGACTACGGCGCCGAGGTGAGGCTGCACGGTCAGGTGGTCGACGAGACGCTGGCCGCCGCGCAGGAGTACGCGGCCGAGACGGGCGCGGTGTTCATCCACCCCTTCGACCACCCCGACATCATCGCGGGTCAGGGCACCGTCGGCCTGGAGATCCTGGAGCAGTGCCCGGAGGTGCGCACGATCGTCGTCGGGATCGGCGGCGGGGGGCTGGCCGCGGGCATAGCGGTCGCGGTGAAGGCGCTGCGCCCCGATGTACGGATCATCGGCGTGCAGGCGGCGGGCGCTGCGGCGTATCCGCTCTCGCTGGCGGCCGGGCGCCCGGTGGCGATCGACAACCCGTCGACGATGGCCGACGGCATCAAGGTAGGACGGCCCGGCGATGTGCCGTTCCGGATCGTCGAGGAGCTGGTGGACGAGGTCCGCACGGTGTCGGAGAGCCATCTGTCGAGCGCGCTGCTGCTCTGCCTGGAGCGGGCCAAGCTGGTCGTCGAACCGGCGGGCGCGAGCCCCGTCGCGGCGTTGCTGAGCGAGCCCGGGACCTTCGAGGGCCCGGTCGTCGCGCTGCTGTCGGGCGGCAACGTGGACCCGCTGCTGATGCAGCGCATCCTGCGCCACGGCATGGCCGCGAGCGGCCGCTACCTCGCGGTCACGCTGCGGCTGACGGACCGCCCCGGCGCTCTGGCCACACTTCTGGGGGTGTTGTCAGTGGCGGACGCTAACGTCCTCGATGTGAGTCACGTACGGACCGATCCCCGGCTCGGGCTCACGGAGGTGGAGGTCGAGCTGCACCTGGAGACGAAGGGTCCGGAGCACTGCGCCGAGGTCGGCCGCGCCCTGCGCGAGGCCGGCTACAGGGTCATCGACTGATCGACCGACATCCATCGTCCGAGGTCAGGGCCCCTGTCCTCGAACCTCGGAAAAATCTGTTGAGTAACGCGATACATCGCGTTACGGTGTGCCATGCCCAGTTCTCGCTCGGCCTCTCGCTGCGCTCGTCGCAGTCTGTGAGGCGGGACGAGACGGGCAAAGGTAAGAAGTTACCGTGAAAATTCCCCAACGACGTGGAGAACTCACATGCCAGGCGCCATCTATGCCGAAGGTCTGGTCAAGACCTTCGGTGACGTAAGGGCTCTGGACGGCGTCGATCTCGATGTCCCGGAAGGCACCGTCCTGGGTCTGCTGGGACCGAACGGCGCGGGCAAGACGACCGCCGTCCGCTGTCTGACGACCCTCCTGCGCCCCGACAGCGGCAAGGCGATCGTCGCGGGCGTCGACGTGCTCAAGCACCCCGACGCGGTGCGGCGCAGGGTCGGCCTCTCCGGACAGTTCGCGGCCGTCGACGAGTATCTGACCGGCCGCGAGAACCTCCAGATGGTCGGCCAGCTCTACCAGATGAGGGCGAAGGCCGCGAAGGTCCGCGCGACCGAGCTCCTCGAGCAGTTCAACCTGACGGAGGCCGCCGACCGCCCCGCGAAGACGTACTCGGGCGGTATGCGCCGCCGGCTCGACCTGGCCGCCGCGCTGGTCGTCTCACCGCCGGTGATGTTCATGGACGAGCCGACGACCGGCCTCGACCCGCGCAACCGGCAGCAGCTGTGGGAGGTCATCAAGCAGCTGGTCTCCGGCGGTACGACCCTGCTGCTGACCACGCAGTACCTGGAAGAGGCCGACCACCTCGCGCACGACATCTGTGTGGTCGACCACGGCCGTGTGATCGCCCGCGGTACCGCCGACCAGCTCAAGGCGCAGACCGGCGGCGAGCGCGTCGAGGTCGTCGTGCACGAGCGCGAGCACATAGCGACGGCCTCGGAGGTGCTCCGCGGCTTCGGCAAGGGCGAGACGACCGTCGAGGAGCACACCCGCAAGCTCACCGTGCCCGTCACCGGCGGCGCGAAGCTCCTCGCGGAGGTCATCCGCGAGCTGGACGGCCGCGGTATCGAGATCGACGACATCGGGCTGCGCAGGCCCACGCTCGACGACGTCTTCCTCTCCCTGACCGGACATGTCGCCGAGGTGAAGGACGAGGAGAACGGGGTGGCGGGCGACGCGAGGGGCCGCAAGCCGAAGAAGGACCCGGCGAAGAAGGACCCCGTGACGGACCCGGCGAAGAACGAAACCGCGCAGACGGAAACCGCGCAGACGGAGGCCACGAAGTGAGTGCCGTGACAGACGCCGTCCCCGCGACGGCCCCCCAGGGCGCCGTCGCCCAGTCCGTGCGCGACTCCCTGGTCCGCGACCGGCGGCCCAACGCCTTGAAGGAGCAGGCGAAGTGAGCGCTGTGAACGATTCCCTGGTCATCGCCCGCCGGAACTTGATTCGGATGACCCGGATTCCCGAAATGATTCTGTTTGGGCTAATCCAGCCAATCATGTTCGTGGTGCTGTTCACGTACGTGTTCGGCGGTTCCATGCAGATCGGCAACAGCGCCGATCTGGACGTCTACAAGAACTTCCTGATGGCGGGCATCTTCGCGCAGACCGTCACGTTCGCCACCGCCAGCTCCGGTGCGGGCATCGCCGACGACATGCACAAGGGGCTCATCGACCGCTTCCGCTCGCTGCCCATGGCGCGCGGCGCAGTGCTGACCGGGCGTACCGTTGCGGACCTCGTGCAGACGGCCTTGACGCTGTTCGTCCTCGCGATCGTCGCGTTGATCGTAGGTTGGCGCCCCGGCTCCGTGGAGACGACCAACTTCGGGAAGATCTTGGGTGGCTTCGGCCTGCTTCTTCTTCTGGGGTACGCCTTCACGTGGATCGGCGCGCTGATCGGCCTGTCGGTGCGCACACCGGAGGCGGCCACCTCCGGCGGCCTGATCTGGCTGTTCCCGGTGACCTTCATCTCGAACGCGTTCGTGGACTCCAGCAAGATGACTCCGTGGCTGCGTCACATCGCTGAGTGGAACCCTTTCAGCGCGACCGTTCAGGCGTGCCGCAAGCTCTTCGGCGACCCAGGCCTGTCCCCGTCCGACGCCTGGCCGATGCAGCATCCCGTGTGGGCGTCGCTGATCTACTCGATCCTGATCATCGTCGTCTTCCGCACGCTCGCGGTCCGCAAGTACCGCCGGGCGACCAGTTGATGGCTCCGATTCCCCGGAACTGCCTTGACGGCACGCCGCTCTGAGGCCCCTCGCGATTGGGAGGGGCCTCAGGGCTGTCCGGGTCAGTTCTGGCAGCCGCGGCCAGATGCTGTCTTGGCCTCTGTGACGGTGACGCCGGGGTCGGCGGAGGGCTCTGCGGGTGTGCAGCAGGTGTTGACGCCGCAGCACGCATCGGCCGATCCGGTCGTATGGGATGCCTGCGTCTCGGTCCGGGGCTTGGTGGCGCGGCCGACGGCGGAATGCATGCCGTCGGCCACGGGGGGTGGGGGTGATCTCGACCTTCACGAACCCTGCCGCCTCAAGGCCTTCGCGGTACTCGGTGAACGACAGAGCCCCCGCGACGCAACCGACGTAGTCGCCGCGCTCCGCGCACTGGGCGGGGGAGAGGGGCGGACCATCGCGAACTGGAACCCGTTCAGCGCCACCGTGCAGGCCTGCCGCCAGCTCTTCGGCAACCTCCCGGCGGGCTATCCGGTGCCGGACGCCTGGCCCATGCAGCACCCGGTGTGGGCATCGTTGCTGTGGTCCGTGCTGATCGTCGTGGTGTTCCGAACGCTCGCGGTACGCAAGTACCGCCGGGCGGACGCTTGATCACGCCTCTTCGCCGCGCCCCCTGCACGGCCGCCGACTAGGCGCAGCCCGACCGAGCAAGGATTGACCAGAGGCCCTGGCAGACGCCGGGGCCTCTGTCGTTGCCTGTCAGGAGGTGAGGATGGAGATGCCGTCACCGAGCAGCTTCAGCCCGATGACGAAGAAGAGGACCGCCATCACGGCGACATTGTGCTGGGCCGCCCAGTCCTTCCAGCTGCCGAGCGTGGTTCTGGCTCGCTCCCCTCCGAGCAGGAAGATTCCCAGTGGGGCCAGCAGGCCGAGGGTGGCGATCAGGACGAAGATCGCCAGCGATGCGATCTGCTGCCCGACCGGCAGTCCGGCTGAGCCGATGGAGGCGGCCGCAGCGATGGTCAGCGGGGCGTTCTTGGCGTTGAGCGCGGCCAAGGCCAGTCCGAGTCCGAAGACCTTGACCGGCGTGAGGCGGTCGATCGCGCCCATCCACTTCGGCAGCTGGGCCTGTGAGGGATCCTTCGGTCGTCGGTGCCATTGCCGGGCGCTGAAGAGGACGAGCAACAGGCCCAGAGCGAGCTTGAGGGCTCCCACCCAGGTGGCCGGTTGATTGTGGGTGGAGGCACCTGCGGGGGAAGCGATCGCCAGCATCACCGCGCCCAGCGCCGAGAGCCCCAGAATCCAGCCGATGGTGAAGAGGGGGCCGTTGAGACGTCCCCGAGGCGTGGCGAGTATGAGGATGATGGCGATGATCGGGAGCGGGCTGATGGCGACGCCGGCCGCGAGACCCAGCACGTCACCGACAACTTTGCCCATGATTACCTCCTGGTGGATGGGTCAGGGCGGCGATCGAGTTGAGCAAGGCTTGGTGAGAGTGGGCGACCCGACTACCTGTGCGGCCGGCTGTGGGACTGTCGTGGACATACGCCGGAACTGCCGGGGGTCCTGGGCCGGGAGGCGCAGCCGTCCCGGAAGTGGGCCCTGTGAACGCCGAACTCCATCTTCCTGCGCCTTTCGGGATCTGTCCTCGGGAGCTCCTCGGAACGCGGGGACCCCGGCCTTGGCCGGAGTGCGAGGCGGTGCGTGTGGATCCAGGATGGGAGGTGAGGGCGATGGCGCCTCATATCCGAGCGCTTGGCGCCCCTCGGACCGATCCGTGGCAGGTGAATCTCACGATGACCGCGACGACAGGTGCGACCCCATCAGCTCAGCCCGAGCGCCCGGGCAGGTCGGATGGGGTCTGCAGCGAGTTCACCGTCTTTACCAAGATCAAGCCGGGCCATGCCGACGCCTTGCGTGAGGATCTCGTCGCCCTCGCCGACGCGGCGGCCAGCGAGAACGTCCACGCGGCGGTGCGCCAGATCGGCACCCTGCACGACGCACGGCACGTGATCTTCGACAACGACACCCGGTTCATGTTCGCCAGTGTCTTCGACGGCTCCTGGGACACGTACATCGACGACTTCGCCCAGACGGTGGTCGGGGCCCGCTTCGACAAGGTCTTCTCGCACAGCGAAGGGTTCCCCGGCGTCACCGATCCAGGGGCGAAGGACTGGTTCCTTGCCCAGCAGGAGCCCGCGGAGGTCTTCGTCAGTGCCTATCCCGATCTGACCGTTCAGCAGATCTACAAGGACCACCGTGTGGAGGAGGCGTTCGAGGCGGTGCTGGACACCGCTGAGTTCCGGGCGGCGCTGGACAACCCGGCGAACGCCGAGTTGCTGGCCACGCCGGCCTTCCAGAAGCTGCTGGAGGAAGCCGCGGCGTAGAAGCCGGACACGACCGACCCTCAGAGCCGACCCGACATCGGTGGACCGCGTCGGGCGCGGGTCGGTGGCTGCACGTCCGCCCACGCGGAGGCCGACAGGGAGGCACAGGCGATCATGAACACGGTGGCAAGCAGCAGCGCGGCCGGCATGGGTGTGGAGATCGACGACGTCCAAAGCGGGGCACTGCGTCCACGGCCTGTGCCGTACGAGGGGAAGTTCATCTTTCTGCGCGTCGATGACCGCCATGCCGGGCGCGCCCTGCTGCGACGGCTGCTGCCGGTGACCGCGGGTGGTCTGCCCGGCGTGGACCGGAGCAAGGATGCCTGGGTGGCCCTGGCGTTCACCTATCAGGGACTGAGCGCCCTGGGGGTGCCCCAGGAGTCGCTGGACAGCTTTCCGCGGGCGTTCCGTGAGGGCATGGCCGCTCGCGCGGAGCTGATCGGCGACGTGGGCGAGAGCGCCCCGGCCCACTGGGAGGCACCGTTCGGAACGGGCGATGTTCATATCGCGCTGAGCGCTCTCTCCTCCGACGCGGCGCAGCTGGACAGGGAGCTGGAGCGGGCCCGCGTCGCCTACGAGGACACGCCCGGTGTCCAGGTGATCTGGCAGCAGGAGGTCCACCAGCTCCCGACCGGGCGTACCACCTTCGGCTTTCGCGACGGCATCAGCCATCCGAACATCGAGGGCGTCGGACTGCCCGGCTCCAACCCGCAGGAAGCGCCCATCAAGGCCGGTGAGTTCATCCTCGGCTACCCCGACGAGACGGGCAGCCTGCCGCCCATGCCCAGCCCCGATGTGCTGGGACGCAACGGAACCTACGCGGCCGTTCGCAAGATCCACACCAACGTGGCGGCCTGGCGGCAGTACCTGCGCGCGAACACCTCCAGCGCCGAGGAGGAGGCACTCCTGGCGGCGAAGATGGTCGGGCGCTGGCCCAGCGGGGCGCCGCTGACGCTGACGCCGGAGCACGATGACCCGGAGCTGGCGGCCGATCCGCACCGCAACAACAACTTCCTGTACCGGGAGAACGACGATCGCGGCTTCCGGTGCCCCGCCGGTGCGCACATCCGGCGTACCAACCCCCGCGATTCCACCATCATCGGCGACGCGCGGATGCACCGCCTCATCCGCCGCGGCACCACCTACGGCCCGCCGCTGCCGGAGGGCGTGCTGGAGGACGACGGCGCCGACCGGGGTCTGGTCGGAGTCTTCCTCGGAGCACACCTTGAACGGCAGTTTGAATTCATCAAGGCCGAGTGGGTCAACGACGGCAACTTCATCGGGTATCCCGGCGAGCAGGACCCGGTGGCCGGCCATCACGGCGGAACCGGCAGCGTCACCATCCCGGAGAAGCCGGTCCGGCGCCGCCTGCGGAATCTGCCGAGCTTCGTGGTCACCCGGGGCGGTGAGTACTGCTTCGTGCCGGGTCTGCGTGCCCTGCGCTGGCTCGCCGAGCTGGAGGACTGAGGGCGATTCCCACCCCCTGAGGCCCCACACGGTCTTCGAGAAGAGGTCGCAGTCATGGCAGCACAGTTCGTCCGCTACACGCCTGACGTCGAAGACGACGACCCGAACTTCGACCGCAACCTGCAGACGGTGATCGAGAAGACCGAGAGGTACATCGCCGAGTCGGTCGAGGCCGGTGGCACCGGACGGGCCCTGCGCGACGCCCACGCCAAGGGCTACGGGCTGGTCCGGGGGGAGGTGGAGATCCTGGACGGGCTGCCCCCCGAGTACGCCCAGGGAATCTACGCGACTCCGGGAACCCACGATGCGCTCATCCGCTTCTCCAACGGATCGCCCCACGCCGGAGCCGACGCGCGACTGGGCGCCGCCATCGGACTGGCGCTGAAGATCTTCGACATCCCCGGCCCGACCCTGCTGGAGGACGAACCGGACTCGGGCACCTTCGACTACGCCAACATCAACGGGCCGATCTTCTTCTGCAACACGGTCGAGCACTACCTGTTCATCCAGGAACTGTTCCTGGACGCGCCGGCCTACTTCTCCCAGGGCCGACCCGGCGCGCATCGCTTCTACACCGAGTTCGTGACCGGCAAGGGAACGCTGGACCAGGACAACTGGGCGTGGGACGAGTTCCTGGCCTTCCTGCGCCTGTCGAAGACCCCTCCGGCGAACGTGCTGCTGTCGAGCTACTGGACGATGGGCGCGGTCCGGCACGGGGACCACATCGCCAAGGTGCGCATCACCCCCGACCCGTCCTACGCCGCCGCGGTGGTCCGGCGCACCATCGACCCGGCCTCCGCGCAGGAGGTCTTCCGACCGGCCCTGCAAGCCGAGCTGCAGGAGCGGCCCTACGCCTTCGACATCCAGGTGCAGCTCTGCACCGACCTGGAGCGCATGCCGGTGGAGGACACCACCGTGGAGTGGCCCGAGCAGCTCTCGCCGCCCGTCACCGTGGCCAGACTGCGGCTGCCGCAGCAGGACATCTCCGGCCCGGAAAACCTGGAGAAGATGGACTCACTGTCCTTCACGCCCTGGCGGGTCACCGCCGAGCACGCCCCCCTGGGCAACATCATGCGGGCCCGCAAGGAGGTCTACCGGCGATCCTCCATCGAGCGCCACAAGCTCAACCAGCAGCCACGCACCGAGCCCCGCAGCGCCGACGAGGTGCTCGGCCCGGCCCGATGAAGTCGCCGGTGACGGCGGTGACGCGGGCGTGAAGAGACGGGCGTGAAGAGACGGGCGTGAAGACGCGGGCGTGACGATGCGGGCATGACGATGCCCCCGGCACGGCCGGGGGCATCGTCGCCGTGGTCGGTCCCGGCTCAGCCCTTGTAGGGCTCGGCCTTGAGGATCTTCACCGAGGCGAGCTTGCCGTTGGGCAGCTCGTACTGGGCGTCCTCGCCGATCTTCTTGCCGTTCACGCCGGAGCCCAGGGGGGACTGGGGCGAGTAGGTCTCGATGTCGGCGCTGGCGTACTCGCGCGAGGCGAGCAGGAAGTCCAGCGTGTCGTCCTCGTCGCCGTCGAAGGCGATGGTGACGACCATGCCGGGGGCGACCATGCCGTCCGCCGCGGGGGCCTCGCCCACCTTGGCGTTCTCCAGGAGCTGGGTCAGCTGGCGCACACGGAGCTCCTGCTTGCCCTGCTCTTCCTTGGCCGCGTGGTACCCGCCGTTCTCGCGCAGGTCGCCCTCCTCGCGCGCGGCCGCGATCTTGGCGGCGATCTCCGTGCGCGCAGGACCAGACAGGTAGTCCAGCTCGGCCCTGAGCTGGTTGTACGCCTCCTGGGTCAGCCAGGTGACGTTCTCGCTGGTCTGGGTCACAGGTGCTCCTCGTAGGTACTGGGAATACAAAGCATCGCCCTACCCAGAAGAATGTGCTTTCACGGGTGGGCGAAACCACGAGCCTAACAATTCCCGGGCAGAAGGGGGAGGACATAAGACATCAGAATTACGTCAACGCAGGTCAGCGCGTAGGTGCCACGGGTGATGCCGGAGGTGGCGGGCGGTGCAAGGGGGGCGAGAGGGGGCGTCAGGGGGGGGCGACAGCGGTGGTGTCAGTCGGCGTGGCAGCCGAGCAGCTCCGCCGTGCCGCCGCGGGAGGTGGTACGGAGCGTGACGACCTTGTCGATACGGGAGGAGTCCTGGTCGAAACGGAAGTCCGCGCGGCCCACCTCACTCCCGTCGTCGGCCTGTGAGCGCAGCGTGCAGTAGCCGTGGGCGCCCGCGTCCTTGCGCACCTCCAGGTGCACCTCGACCGCGTTGCCCGAGACGGCCTTGAAGGTGATCACCTCGGCGCTGATCTTGCTCGAGAAGACGTAGTAGTACGCGAACCAGCCCATCAGGGCGAGCAGCGCCACCCCCAGCACACTGCCGATGACCTTGAGTTTCCGGTCCGCGCGCTCGTCCTCGGAGCGGCCGTACCGGCCCTCGGGCAGCTGTGTGCTCGCCGTGCTCATGATCGTCCTCTCGGGGACGGGGTCCCGGAATTATTCGTCCCCCGATTCCGTCACTATAGAAGCCGCCCATGACGCCGAAACACGCCGGGCGCCGACTTGCCGACTGGCCTCACCGGCCGACTTACTGAGGATCGAGTCTTGACTGACCAGCTGCGACTGATGGCCGTGCACGCCCACCCCGACGACGAGTCGAGCAAGGGCGCGGCCACCATGGCGAAGTACGTGTCCGAGGGGGTGGACGTGCTGGTCGTGACCTGCACGGGCGGGGAGCGCGGCTCCATCCTCAACCCGAAGCTCCAGGGCGACCAGTACATCGAGGAGCACATCCACGAGGTACGCAAGAAGGAGATGGACGAGGCTCGCGAGATCCTCGGCATCAAGCAGGAGTGGCTCGGATTCGTGGACTCCGGCCTTCCGGAGGGTGACCCGCTGCCGCCGCTCCCCGAGGGCTGCTTCGCGCTCGAGGACGTGGACAAGGCGGCCGGAGAGCTGGTCAGGCAGATCCGCTCGTTCCGTCCGCAGGTGATCACCACGTACGACGAGAACGGCGGTTATCCGCACCCCGACCACATCATGACCCACAAGATCACGATGGTGGCGTTCGAGGGGGCGACGGACACCGAGAAGTACCCGGAGTCCGAGTACGGCCAGGCGTTCCAGCCGCAGAAGCTCTACTACAACCAGGGCTTCAACCGCCCGCGCACCGAGGCGCTGCACAACGCCCTCCTTGAGCGCGGTCTGGAGTCGCCGTACGGGGACTGGCTGAAGCGGTGGAGCGAGTTCGAGCGCACCGAGCGCACGCTGACCACGCACGTTCCGTGCGCGGACTTCTTCGAGATCCGTGACAAGGCGCTGATCGCGCACGCCACGCAGATCGACCCCGACGGCGGCTGGTTCAAGGTCCCGATGGAGATCCAGAAGGAGGTCTGGCCGACCGAGGAGTACGAGCTCGCCACCTCTTTGGTCGACACCTCCCTCCCCGAGGACGACCTCTTCGCGGGCATCCGCGACAATGCCTGATATGAGCGCAAGCCTGGCACTGACGCACCTCGTTCCCCTCGCCAAGGAGGTCGACGAGAACAAGGTCACCCCCGGCGTCCTCGGTTTCATCGTCTTCGCGGCGTTGGCCCTGGCGGTGTGGGGCCTGATGAAGTCCATGAACCGGCACATGGGGAAGGTCACCTTCGAGGAGGACCCGGAGAAGCCCGAGAAGGGCGCCGTGGCCTCCGGCAAGGGGAGCGGCTCCGGTCCCGGCGGGAAGGCCTCGCCCGCGAAGGGCTGAGCCTGGTGTGCGGACTCCGGCCACGGCCGGCCGGGGTGCGCACCCTCACCCTCGGCACCGTCCTCTCGTACGAAGGGGTCCCTCCGTACGCAGCGGCGGCCGTCGGCATGGTCGTACCGTGGCTCGCCGCGCTCACACCGCGGCCCGCTCCAGTCTGTTGTCCATGCCGCACTGCAGGGCGTACGCGAAGCCGAGCGGGTTGCTCCACGCGTCGGCGAAGTGCCGGGCGAGCCCGTGGACGATCTCGCCCGCGGTCTCCCGGCCGCCGAGATAGCGGGTGACGTACGCGTGCGCGTACTCGGCGGCGAACAGCTGCGGCATCTCGATCTGCGGCCCCAGCACCCCGCCCGCGCCCGCCTCGATGAGCGCGCCGCCCAGGCGTGCCGGCTCGGCGGTGGCGGGCAGCCCGGCGTAACCGGCGTTGAGGAACACCAAGGGGCGCTGCGCGAGCAAGGGGTCGGCGGGGCCGCGCTCGGCGAGGACCGCAGGGACGTCGATGTCCTTGCCGTCGCTCAGCCGAAGGACGAACAGCGGGGCGCCGTCGTCGGCGACGGGTCTGAAGTGCCCGTGGCACCAGAAGTACATCAGCTGCTCGTCGAGCCCGCCGGAGCGCAGGGCGCGCAGCAGTTCGTCGCGCAGGGCGCGTTCGACGCGGACGGTGCCGGTGGCGAGGGCGCTCGCGACCTCGGCGGCCCGGGTGACGCCCTGCGGGTCGATGCCCTTGTCGTGATTCAGGCTCACCACCGGTGACAAGGGCGGCGGCGGTGCGTCGTGCTCGTCGCCTGCGGGGACCGGGAAGCGCGGGTGGTGGCCGCCGGTCTGCTCGATCTGGTGCCGGTAGCCGAGGAAACGCCGGAAGGGTTCGTCGCCGGGACCGCCCGGCCCGTTCGTGGTGTCCTCGGGCAGCGCGAGCATCGGCCAGGGCAGGAACAGGTCGGAGTCGACGCGGATGCGCAACGGCTCCTCGCGGCTCAGCGCGTCGGTCAGGATCGCGCCGAAGCGCCGGGTGCCCCGGCCGCCGTCGCCGAGCAGCTCCCCGTACAACAGGTGGGAGCCCTGGCGCGCGAGCTCGTCGAGGATCCCGCGCAGTTCCTGCCGGGGCTCGGCGGTGAGATCCGGGCAGGTGGCGTACGGGAAGTGGGGGCGGCCCCCGACCGGGATCCCGCGCTCGTCGACGGGCTGGAAGTCGACCAGCTCCCGTTTCCACAGCCCCCGCAGATGCGCCGCGGCGGCGGTGACGGCGGCCGGCTTCACATTCAGCCGCAGCGCGTGCTCGGTCGCGGACGGGGGCGCGGCCGGGCCGTACAGCCGGGCCCGGATGTGGTCGTCGGCGTGGGCGTCGAGGGCGAGGACCAGGTCCGGGTGACGGACGGTGGGGGCCGGGCGGCGGGTGAAGCCGCGGCTGGGGTCCTGGACGACCTGGCTGAGAAGTTCGCGGGCCATCGGGCTCAGGCCCTCCGCGCGGACGGGCCGGGCGCGGGCGCGGTGGGCCGGTGCGGCCCCGGATCGGACGGGACGACGTCGATCTCGGCCTCGACCTGCTGGAGGACGGTCCCGGTCGCGGGGTCCTCGACGGTGAAACGCAGCCGGTGCGAGCCGGGGCGGTGCGGGGTGAAGCGGAACTCCGCCCCGTCGGCGGGGACGCCGTGTGCGGGGTCGATCTCCGCATGGCCGAGGGAGGTCGCGCGGGCCGTGAGCGGGGGGAGCGGGGCGGTGGACCACGGGTGCCCGGGCCCGGGCACGACCTGGAGGGCGATACGGGCCGGCACGTCCGGGACGGGTACGTCGTCGAGAAGGGTCAGCCGGACGTGGGCCCCGGAGTCGTCGAGGCGGTCGCGGTCACCGGGGCGTGGGAAGCCGGGCCGTGGTTCGGGCTGGGTGTCGCGGGCCGCGCGCGGGATCAGCGGTTCGCCGGCCTCCGTCCACCCGAGCGTGTCCAGCAGGGCGGTGGGGTAGCGGCAGGCCAGTTCGTACGGCGGCTCGCCGTCCGGGGACGGTCCGGCTTCGGCGAGGTCCACCCAGGCCTCGCCCGCCTCGTCGCCGATCCCATGGAACACATGGCGGATCTCGGCCGCCCACTCACCGTTCAGGAAACGGTGGGCGGGGGAGCGGAGCGCGTACTCGAGCATGGTCCAGGCCCGCCCGTGCGGGCAGTCCGCCTCCTCGAAGAGCGCCAAGGCCCCCTCGAACAGCCGATCGGCCTCGCGCCGACGCTCGCCCGTCCCGCCCGTCCCGCCCGTCCCGCCCGTCCCGTCAGTCCCGGCCGTCCCGCTCACGCCGTCCGTCCCGTCCGTACGAGCCAGGGTCAGCGCGTGGTGATGCAGTGTCCATGCCGTACCGAGCCGGTCGGAGACCTCATGGAAGCGGCCCTGGACGTTCGTGAACTCCTCCCGCCAGGGGAAGCCGGGCTCGTTCGCCCGCGCCACGGTCCACCACAGGTGCGCCCACGCGGCGCCGCGCCGGTCGCCCGCGCGCTCGTGCAGCCGACGCGCCTCGGCGAAGGCGTCCGGATCCGGGGCGCCCGACCGCGTGGCCAGCCGCGCGAGTTCGCCGCACGCCCACGCCTCACCCGGCGTCTCACCGACCGCCCGGAACCTCTCCCGCGCGATGTGCAGCAGCCTGCGCGCCTCCTCGGCCCGGCCCCGTAATCGGCACATCCGCCCGTACAGGAAGACCGCCCACGCCTCGCCGCGCCGGTCGCCAGCGACCTGGTGGGCCTCCACGGCCCGCCGCAGCAGCGGTCCGGCCGCGCGCGGATCACCACGGTCGCAGTGGACGGCGGCCCGGGTGAGCAGCGCCCAGCCGTCGGCGCACCCGTCGGAGGGGAGGGCGGAGGCGCCCTCCCGGGCGTCCGTCGAGCCCACCAGAAGGAAGGACTCCGACTCGGCGAAGGCGCTGATCAGGCCGGCGAGAAGGGACCCGTCAGCGGTCCCGGTGGGGACTGCGTCCGCCGCCCCCGCGGGGACTCCGTCCACCACCACGACGCAGGGATGTACGACGAACACGCCCCGGCAGGCCTCGACGACCGCGTTCGCCGCCTCGCCCGGCGTCCGCCCGGCCTCCCCCGACCGCTCCCCGGCGTCCGCCACCCGAAAGCGGTACACCGGAAGTCCCGCCTCGTCCGCGACCTCTCGTGCCACCGCGTCGAGAAACGCGGACCGGTCCGCGTCGGGAGCGCCGTCCACCACCAGGAGCCGTCTGGTCTCCAACTCCCGCCGTGCCGCGGCGAGGTCGCGTATGTGCCCGACGAACGACACCGAAGTCCCCCTCGTACCCGAACATTCCCACCGAGCTACCGCGCCGCGGTCACCGCCACCCCCATGACCTCCCGGGCATGCCGGCTCGGCACCATTCCCAGGCGCCAAGCCTGCCATCCCGCGTCCAGGTCGACCCCCCGTTCCAGCAAGAGCTGGTAGGCCTCCACGTAGTCGTCGAGCTTTCCGTCGCGGAGCGGGTGGCCGGTGCGGGAGAGCTGCGCCAGTTCCTCCTGGGCGACGGCGCTGCCCACTTCGAGGCCGCCCGGGGAGCCGTACGGCAGAAGGGTGCACCTCAGGAACCTGGCCCAGTCCTCGCCGCGCCGGTCCCCGTACGAGGCGAACAGACCGGCCGCCTCGTCGCACAGGGCGAGGGCCCCCGGCGTACGGGCGTTTCCGGCGTCGACCACCGCGAGCTCCAGGCAGGTCCACGCCTCGCCGTGCGCCACGCCGATGCGCTGGAAGTCGGCGCGCGCGTCCACCAGGAGCTGGCGGGCGAAGCCCGAGTTGCGCAGGGAGCCGGTCTGGGCGGCCCGTTGGTCTCGGGTGACGCGCGCCGAGTGGTGGCGGGCGCAGGCGAGCCCGTACACGTCCCGCATCCGCGAGAACATCGTCCGGGAGCGCTCCAGCTCACGGACCGCCTGGTCCAGGTTGCCGGTCTCCTCCAGGGACTGGCCCAGGTAGTAGATCGTCCAGGCCTCGCCGCGCGCGTCCTCGTTCTCCCGGTGCCGCGAGGCCGCCTGGCGCAGGCCCTCGGCCGCGGTGGACGGGTCGCCGTCGACGAGGCGGGCGCGGGCCAGCTGGGTCAGGGCCCAGGCCTCGCCGCGGGCGTCGCGCGTACGGCCGTACAGGTCGAGGGCGTCACGCAACTCCCGTTCCGCGCGCGGAACGTCGCCCAACCGCAGGCCCAGCTGGCCGAGCTGGAAGTGGGCCCACGCCTCGCCGTGCACGGACTCGCCCGCGCGGTGCAGGACCAGGGCCTCGGTGAGCAGGTCCAGGGCGAGGGCGAGATGGCCCCGGTCGCGCTCCACGGCGGCCAGCGCGTGCATCGTCCAGGCGCGGTCCGCCGCCAGGTCGGGGGAGGCCTGCAGGTCCATGGCCTCCTGGAGCTTGGCGGCCGCCTCGGTGAGGTTGCCCTGGTGGTGCAGGGTGATGCCGAGGGAGCACAGGGCCCGAGCCGCGCCCGCGTCGTGGTGCGCCTCGAAGTAGAGGTTCACCACGGACGACAGGGTGGTGTGGGCCTTGTCCAGCTCGCCGAGCTGGCGGGCCGCGATACCGGTGCGCCACTGCACCGAGCGCACCAGCAGGCCCTGGTCGACGGCCTGCGTCAACTCGCTGATCTCGCCCAGGCGGTAGAGGTCGCCGCGCAGCAGGCAGTAGTCGCACAGGGCGCCGAGGAGGTTCAGTACGGCCGCTTGGTTCACGCCCTCCGCGTGGCGCAGGGCGGCCGTGATGAAGCTCGACTCGTCGTCCAGCCAGCGCAGGGCCGCGTCGAGCGAGGTGAATCCGTGCGGGCCGAACTGATCCGCCCGCGTCGACGTCTTGCCGTCGACCAGGCGGATCACCGAGTCGGCCAGCTCCGCGTAGTTCACGATCAGACGCTCCTGGGCCGCCGTCCGCTCGGACGGCTCCTCCTCGTCGAGCAGCCGTGCCTGGGCGAAGCCCCGGACGAGGTCGTGCAGCCGGTAGCGGCTGCCGCGGACGTGGTCGATGAGGCCCGCCTGCGCGAGCGCGGTGAGGTGGCGGGTGGCCTCCTGTTCGTCCGTCGCCAGCAGGGAGGCAGCGGCGGCGGCGCCGAGCGAGGCCCGGCCGGCCAGCGCCAGCCGGCGCAGCAGGCGCCTCGCCGTGTCGGTCTGGTCGGTGTAGCGCAGCCACAGCACCCGCTCGACCGGCTCCACGGGGCCGTACGCGCCGAGGTCGGAGGCCAGTTGGCGCGGGGTGCGCGGGCCGAGGGAGGAACCCGCGATGCGCAGGGCGAGGGGGAGGCTGCCGCACAGCTCCCGTACCCGGTCGGAGGCCTCGGCGTCGTACGGGTCCGGCTTCTCCTGCGCCGCCGCGTTCAGCAGTTCCTCGGCGCCCGCCGCGTCCAGGGCGTCGACCGGGAGCTGGTGCACCCAGGCGGGGAGGTCGGCGGGCAGGTCGAGCGGTTTGCGGGCCGTGACCAGGACCAGGCTGTCCGAGCGCTCGGGGACCAGGGCGCGGACCTGCTCGGCGTCGCTCGCGTCGTCCAGGACGATCGTGACCGGCAGGCCCGTCAGGTGCTGGTGGTACAGCTCGCCGAGGCGTCTGACCTGCTGGTCCGGCGAGGAACGCTCACGGAAGAGGAGCTGCTCGCGGGGTGCGCCGAGCCGGTTGAGGAGGTGGAGCATGGCGTCGCGGGTGGTGAGGGGCGGCTCCTCGGTGCTGTCGCCGCGCAGGTCCACCACGCACGCGCCGCGGAACTGGTCCTTCAGGCTGTGCGCCGCCCGGATCGCGAGGGTGCTGCGGCCTGAGCCGGGGGCGCCGTGCAGGATGACCACGGTCGGCTTCGTCTCGGTGCTGGCGCGGGCCGCCTGCACCCACTGCGCCACCCGGGACAGCTCGGTCCGGCGCCCCGTGAACGGGCCGGCCGGCTCGGGAAGCTGCCCGAACGACTGCTCCAGTACGTTGCGTCTGCGCGCGGCGGCACTCTTGTCGGTGCGTCGCAGCTGGGGCGCACCCTGCTTGGCCCCCGCGGAGGCGCTGAGCACGCGCTGCTGATCGAGGAAGGGCCGGATGCCCCGTACCTCCAGCGCCGTCAGCCACTGGAGCCGCAACTGCTCGGGGCCGCCCGGCTGGCCCAGGGCTCCCGCCCGGCGGCTCGCGGCCGGTACGTGCGAGGCGGTCACCTTGAGCACGGTGGCCGCCGCGCCCACCACGGCGACGGTCGCTCCCGCGCCGACGGCCGTTCCGGCGCCCGTGCCCAGCGCCAGGTCCGCCGCGCAGGCCGCGACGGCGGCAACCACCGCCACCAGCAGGGGAGTTCCGGCGCCCTCCCGGGCGTACCGCTGTCCGAACGTCAGTCGGCCGGCCTCCGCCTCGTCCAGCGCCCGGGTGTACGCCCCGTACTCCTCGGCGGCGGCCTCCGCCATGGTGTCGAGCGCGGCACGGGCCCGCGACAGCAACACGGCCCCGTCGCTCCGCCCGCCCGAGCGCCGTACCTCTTCCTCCACGGCCCGGGTCAACAGCCGCTCGGCCTCCGCCCGATGGCCTTCCCGCATGTCACGTCCCCCTCCGGCGGCAACTCCTTTACGTTCAAGTGTCCTTGGTGGGGGGCGCGAGCGCGAGGGGGCGACGCGATCAATGGGCGGCTGCGCCCGACGCGTCAGGGGCCGGGGACTGCGGCAGGATGGACCCATGCCGAACCGACTGGCCCACGAGACGTCCCCCTACCTGCTCCAGCACGCCGACAACCCCGTCGACTGGTGGCCCTGGTCGGCCGAGGCCTTCGAGGAGGCGCGCGAGCGGGGCGTGCCCGTGCTGCTCAGCGTCGGGTACAGCAGCTGTCACTGGTGTCATGTCATGGCGCACGAGTCCTTCGAGGACGAGGCGACGGCCGCCTATCTCAACGAGCACTTCGTCAACGTCAAGGTCGACCGTGAGGAGCGGCCCGACGTCGACGCCGTCTACATGGAGGCCGTGCAGGCGGCCACGGGGCAGGGCGGGTGGCCCATGACCGTGTTTCTCACGCCGGATGCCGAGCCCTTCTACTTCGGGACCTACTTCCCGCCCGCGCCCCGGCACGGGATGCCGTCGTTCCGGCAGGTGCTGGAGGGGGTGCGCGGGGCCTGGACCGACCGTCGGGGCGAGGTCGCCGAGGTCGCGGGGAAGATCGTGCGGGATCTCGCCGAGCGGGAGATGAGCTTCGGGAGCGGCGAGGTGCCCGGCGAGGAGGACCTGGCCGGTGCGCTGCTCGGGCTCACCAGGGAGTACGACGCCTCGCGCGGCGGCTTCGGGGGCGCGCCCAAGTTCCCGCCGTCCATGGTGATCGAGTTCCTGCTGCGGCACCACGCGCGGACCGGTTCCGAGGGCGCTCTCCAGATGGCGCAGGACACCTGTGAGCGGATGGCGCGGGGCGGGATCTACGACCAGTTGGGTGGGGGGTTCGCGCGGTACTCCGTGGATCGCGAGTGGGTTGTGCCCCATTTCGAGAAGATGTTGTACGACAACGCACTTCTGTGCAGGGTGTATGCGCATCTCTGGCGTACCACCGGCTCCGAGCTCGCCCGTCGCGTCGCCCTGGAGACCGCCGACTTCATGGTGGGCGAACTCCGCACGAACGAAGGCGGGTTCGCCTCCGCGCTCGACGCCGACAGTGACGACGGCACGGGCCGGCACGTCGAGGGCGCGTACTACGTGTGGACCCCGCGGCAGCTGCGCGAGGTGCTCGGCGCCGAGGACGGTGAACTCGCCGCCCGGTACTTCGGGGTGACGGAGGAGGGGACCTTCGAAGAGGGCTCCTCCGTGCTGCAACTGCCGCAGCAGGACGAGTTGTTCGACGCGGAGAAGGTGGCCGGCATCCGGCGTCGGCTGCTCGCCGCGCGGGCCGAGCGACCCGCTCCCGGGCGCGACGACAAGATCGTCGCCGCCTGGAACGGGCTCGCCGTCGCCGCCCTCGCGGAGACCGGCGCCTACTTCGACCGCCCCGACCTCGTGGACGCCGCGATCGCCGCCGCGGATCTCCTCGTACGGGTGCACATGGACGACCGGGCGCGACTGTCGCGTACCAGCAAGGACGGGCAGGTCGGGGCCAATGCGGGGGTGTTGGAGGACTACGCGGACGTCGCCGAGGGGTTCCTCGCGCTGGCCTCCGTCACCGGGGAAGGGGTGTGGCTGGAATTCGCCGGGTTCCTGCTGGATCAGGTGATCATGCAGTTCACCGATCCCGAGTCCGGCGCGCTGTACGACACCGCGGCCGACGCCGAGCGCCTCATCCGCCGGCCTCAGGACCCCACCGACAACGCCACGCCCTCCGGCTGGAGCGCGGCGGCCGGTGCCCTGCTGAGCTATGCCGCCCAGACCGGCGCCGAGCCCCATCGGACCGCCGCCGAAAGGGCGTTGGGCGTCGTGAAGGCGCTCGGGCCGCGCGCTCCCCGTTTCATCGGCTGGGGGCTCGCGGTGGCGGAGGCGCTGCTCGACGGGCCGCGTGAGGTCGCGGTCGTGGGGCCGGAGGGGCATCCCCTGACAAAAGCCCTGCACCGTACGGCCCTGCTCGGTACCGCGCCGGGCGCCGTGGTCGCCGTGGGAACTCCGGAGAGTGACGAGCTGCCGCTCCTTGCCGACCGCCCCCTCGTACGGGGCGAACCCGCCGCGTATGTCTGCCGAAACTTCACTTGTGATGCTCCGACGACCGATCCCGACCGGCTTCGCACGGCTCTGAGCAGCTGAAACACAGATCATCAGACCGTCCGTCAACTGGCTGAAACGCGACCGGTGTTCGAATCGTTCAACAAGCGATCGGACTGTGATGAAACACGCTCTTCACCAGATCAGCCTGTGCACTTCACAGATCGCCCATAGTCTTTGCATCGTGACGCGGCGGATGTGACACATCGTCGCGAATGGGGGTTTTGGGATCTGGGGGGATCTGTTGCTCACGTCTGTCTTTATTGCTGCCATTTCGATGGCCCTGTTCTGGATGGCGGCGTTCACTCTCTGGTGGCAGATGCACGCGTGGCGCACGCCCGAGGTGCTGGCGTCCACCCGGTTCGGCAGACCGGACGGCGACGACCGGCTGGCGTTCTCGCTGCTGCTGCCGGCCCGCCACGAACAGGCCGTGCTCGACCACACCATCCAGCGACTGCTGGAATCGAGCCACACCGACTTCGAGATCATCGTCATCGTCGGGCACGACGATCCGGAGACCACCGAGGTCGCCCGGCAGGCCGAGGCCCGCGACGGGCGGGTGCGGGTCGTCGTCGACCACCACGAGAAGAAGAACAAGCCGAAGGCCATGAACACGGCGCTGCCGCACTGCCGCGGCGACGTCGTCGGGGTCTTCGACGCCGAGGACCAGGTCCATCCGGAGCTGCTCGCCCATGTCGACCACGCGTTCCGCACGACGGGTGCGGACGTCGTCCAGGGCGGGGTCCAGCTCATCAACTTCCACTCCAACTGGTACAGCCTGCGCAACTGCCTGGAGTACTTCTTCTGGTTCCGCTCGCGGCTCCACCTGCATGCGCAAAAAGGTTTCATCCCGCTCGGCGGCAACACCGTCTTCGTACGGACGGACGTACTGCGGGAAGCGGACGGCTGGGACCCCGAGTGCCTCGCCGAGGACTGCGACCTGGGGGTACGGCTCTCCAGCGTCGGCAAGAAGGTCGTCGTCGCCTACGACTCCGACATGGTGACCCGGGAGGAGACCCCGGGCAGCCTGGTGTCGCTGATGAAGCAGCGCACCCGGTGGAACCAGGGCTTCCTGCAGGTCTACCGCAAGAAGGACTGGAAGCAACTGCCCGGCTTCGGACAGCGGTTGCTCGCCCGCTACACGCTGATGACGCCGTATCTGCAAGCCGTCTCCGGGGTGGTCATCCCGCTCAACGTGGCCATCGCGCTCTTCCTCGACGTGCCCGTCGGGATCGCCTTCATCACCTTCCTGCCGGCCGTGACCGCCCTGGTCACCTTCGTCTTCGAGCTCGTCGGACTGCACGACTTCGGCAAGCAGTACGGGCTGCGCGTCCGGTTCGTCCACTACCTGAAGCTCGTGGTCGGTGGCCCCTTCTATCAGGTGCTTCTCGCCGGTGCGGCCGTCCGTGCCGTATGGCGTGAGCAAAGGGGCCGCAACGACTGGGAGTTGACCAGTCATGTCGGCGCGCACCTCACCGAGGCCGAAGCGACCCACTAGGACCTGAGGTCACCCGCCGGGCGTCCCCACCGCCGGGCAGGCCTTGGTTCCGTACGCCTTGGTTCCGCATGCCCCGGTTCCGCAGGCCCTGGTGCCGCAGTCCTTGGGCCCGAACATCCCGAACGTACCGAAAGTCCCGAGAGGACCTTCCCGCGTGACCTCGACACTTCCCGCGGTGACCACGTCCACGGTCCCCGCGACGCGACCCGCCGCGCCCGACATCGTCCACGACCACCCGCCGCTCCAGCGGTTGCGCACCTCGCGCGCCGACCTGCTGCTGTGCGGCGCCCTGCTGGTGGCGATCATCGTCGTGCAGGGCTGGAACATCACCGACTACCCGACACTCAGCGACGACGAGGGCACCTATCTCGCCCAGGCGTGGGCCGTGCAGCAGGGCAAGGGCCTCGCGCACTACACGTACTGGTACGACCACCCGCCCCTGGGCTGGATCCAGATAGCCGCCCTGACCTGGATCCCCGCCCACATCAGCCCCTCGCTGATGACGGTCGGCTCGATGCGCGTCGCGATGCTCGCGGTCAGCGCCGCCAGCGCGGTCCTGCTGTACGTCCTCGCGCGCCGCCTCTCGCTGCCGCGCTGGGCCGCGGGCCTCGCGATGGTGCTCTTCGGGCTCTCCCCGCTGTCGGTGGTGCTCCAGCGCGAGATCTTCCTCGACAACATCGCGGTGATGTGGACGCTGCTCGCGTTCTGCCTCGCCGCGTCCCCGAGCCGGCACCTCTGGCACCACTTCGGGGCGGGCATCGCGGCCGCGGCCGCCGTGCTCACCAAGGAGACGATGCTCGTCGTCCTGCCCGCGCTCCTGGTCACCATGTGGCGCCACGGCCACCGCGACACCCGCAAGTTCGCGCTCACCGGAGCCATCACCGCCTGCGTCCTGATCGGCCTCGCGTACCCGCTGTTCGCCCTGCTCAAGGGCGAGCTGTTCCCGGGCGCGGGCCATGTCTCGCTCTGGGACGGCATCACGTACCAGATGAGCCGCCCCGGCTCCGGCTTCATCCTCGACCCCGGCTCCGGCTCGTACGGCGTGCTGCACTCCTGGCTCTACTACGACCGGGTGCTGATCGTCGGCGGCCTCGCCGGAGCGCTGCTGCTCCTGGCCACCTGGCGCTGGTCCGTCACCGCCCGCGCCCTCGCCGGACCCGCCCTCACGGTGGCGATCCTCGCCCTGGTGGCGCTGCGCCCGAGCGGCTATCTGCCCGCGATGTACATCATCCAGGCGCTGCCGTTCCTCGCGCTGGTCCTCGCCGGAGGCGCCGCCAGCCTCGCCCATCTGGTGCTGCGCAGGTGGCGGAGCGACGAGGAGAAGCCGTACGTCACCTGGGGACGGCGGGTGACGGCGGCCGCGCTCGTGGCGGTCGCCGCGCTCTATGTGCTGCCGCACTGGTACGACGGCGACCACACCGCCGTGACCGCCGACGCCAACGCCCCCTACCGGGCGGCGGCCACCTGGCTGAAGACCGAGGTCCAGGACCCGGCGGACACCCGGGTCCTGGTCGACGACGCCCTCTGGCTCGACCTGGTCCACGACGGCTACCGGCCCGGGCTCGGCGTCATCTGGTTCTACAAGGCGGACCTCGACCCCGCGGTGACCAGGACGATGCCGCGCGGCTGGAAGGACATCGACTACGTCGTCGCCTCTCCGACGGTGCGGCGTGACGCGGTCGACCTGCCCAACGTCAAGGCGGCCATCGAGCATTCGACGCCGGTCGCCACCTTCGGCAAGGGCGCCGACCGGATCGAGATCCGGCAGATCGACGAGAGCACGGGAAACACCATGACCACGACGACGTCCGGGGGCAGTCGATGAGCAGCTTCGAGAGCACCGTCCCCGGGGAACTCGGCGATCCCGCCGTAAGGGCGGTCGAGGTGCCCGAACCGGGCGCCGTCACCATCGTCGTACCGACCTTCAACGAGTCCGCGAACATCCGTGAACTCCTGCGCCGGATCACCGAGTCGGTACCCGACCGGCTGCCCTGCGAGGTGGTCTTCGTGGACGACTCCACGGACGACACCCCCGAGGTGATCTCCCGGGAGGCGCAGGACTGCCCGTTCCCGGTGACCTTGTTGCACCGCGAGGAAGCCGTGGGCGGGCTCGGCGGTGCCGTCGTCGAGGGGCTGAAGGCGGCGAGCTCCGACTGGATCGTCGTCATGGACGGCGATCTCCAGCATCCGCCGTCCCTGATACCGGAGTTGGTGGCCTCGGGGGAGCGGTCCGCCGCCGGGCTCGTCGTCGCCAGCCGGTACATCAAGGGCGGCAGCCGCGAGGGCCTCGCGGGCGGCTACCGCATCGCCGTCTCGCGCGGCGCGACCTGGCTGACCAAGACGCTCTTCCCGCGCCGACTGCGCGGTATCAGCGATCCGATGAGCGGCTTCTTCGCGATCCGCCGCAGCGCGGTCACCGCCGAGATCCTGCAGCCGCTCGGCTACAAGATCCTCCTCGAACTCGCCGTCCGCAGCCGCCCGCGCGAGGTCACCGAGGTGCCCTTCGTCTTCCAGGACCGGTTCGCGGGCGAGTCCAAGTCGACCGCGCAGGAGGGCTTCCGGTTCCTGCGTCACCTCGTCGGGCTGCGCACCGCCTCGCCGGTCGCGCGGATGGTCGTCTTCGGTCTGATCGGCGCCACCGGCTTCCTGCCGAACCTGATCGGCCTGTACGCGCTCACCGCCGCCGGCATGCACTACGTACCGGCCGAGATCCTCGCCAACCAGTTGGGCGTCGCCTGGAACTTCCTGCTCATCGAGCATCTGTTGTTCCGCGAGCGCCGAAAGCACCGCAGCTGGTGGGACCGGGTGGGCCGGTTCGCGCTGCTCGCCAACGCCGACCTGGTGCTGCGCATCCCGCTGATCGCCCTGTTCGTCGGCCACTTCGGGATGGGCGCCCTGTCCGCCACCGCGCTGGCCCTGGTGATGACGTTCGTCCTGCGCTTCGTGGGCACCGAGGCGCTGGTCTATCTGCCGCGCCGCAGCAGCGAGGCCCCGGGCGGGAGCCGCAGCCGCACAACGAGGAGAGCCGCGTGAAACATCTGGCACGACCCCGACGGAGAACGTCACTGCTGGCCGTGGCGGGCCTGGCCGCCGGGCTGCTGCTCGTCTCGCCGCAGCCCGCCTCCGCCGCCAACCTCGTCACCAACCCGGGTTTCGAGACCGACGGCACGGACGGCATGCCGTCCTGCTGGGAGAAGTCCGGCTGGGGCGACAACGACTTCACCTTCGCCACCGTCGCCGACTCCCACTCCGGCTCCAGGGCCATGAAGGTCACGCTGACCCGGCGCGTCGACGGCGACCGCAAGGCCCTGATCACGGAGTCCGCGACCTGCGCGCCGGTGGTCACCGCGGGCAAGCAGTACGACCTCGGCCTCTGGTACAAGTCGACGACGCCGGACACCGCGATCACCCTCTTCCGGCACGACACCACGGCGGGCTGGCAGTACTGGACCGACCTCAAGACGCTGGACATGGCGGCGGGCTGGACGCAGGCGAGCGTCCGTACGCCCGCCGTCCCGGCCGGTACCGACCGCATCACCTGGGGCGTCTCGGTGTACGGCACCGGCTCGGCGACCACCGACGACTACACGATGGAACAGGTCTCCGACCCCATCCCGCCGGCCACCTGCACCGCCACCACCGACGAGTGCGCGAACGGCCGCTGGGACGTGCTGCCCACGCAGAACCCGGTGCGCTCCATGCACTCCGTCGTCCTCAACAACGGCAAGGTGCTGCTGATCGCCGGGTCCGGCAACAGCGAGGAGAACTTCAACGCGGGCACGTTCACCAGCGCGGTCTACGACCCGCTGAACGGCACGTACAAGGTGATCCCCACGCCGAAGGACATGTTCTGCTCGGGTCACGTCCAGCTCGCCGACGGGCGGGTGCTGGTGATGAGCGGCAACAAGGCGTTCCCGGTCGCGGGCGGGCACGGATACGAGGGGTACAAGGACTCGTACGTCTTCGACCCGGTCACCGAGACGTACAGCAAGACGAACGACCTGAACGACGGTCACTGGTACCCGTCGGCCACCGAGCTCGGCAACGGTGACGTCATCTCGTTCGGCGGACTGCGCGAGGACTCCACCGGGTCGGTGACGGCCGAGCGCTGGTCGGCGGCGCAGCAGCGGTGGCTGCCGTTCACGCAGGTCAACCAGACCTGGTCGTACTGGGGTCTGTACCCGTCGATGATCCTGATGCAGGACGGGCGGCTCTTCTACTCGGGCAGCCACGTCTTCGGCAACGGCACGCCCGGCACGGGCTCGGCGATCTACGACTACGACGCGAACACCGTCACGGCGATCCCCGGGCTCCAGGACAAGGACGAGCGCGACCAGTCCGCGAGCGTGCTGCTGCCCCCGGCCCAGGACCAGAAGGTGCTGACGATCGGCGGCGGCAACATCGACTCCAACCCGGAGGCGAACCGGCTCACCGACATCATCGACCTGAAGGCCGCGAACCCGGCGTACACCGTCGGCCCGCAGATCCCGCAGGGCACGGTCGACCTCGGCAACGGCAAGGTCGCCGAGACCGGCAACCAGGGCAAGATGTACGTCTCCGCCGTCCTCCTGCCGGACGGCAAGGTGCTGGAGACGGGCGGTGGCCTGCACAACCGCGCCAACCCGGTGTTCGAGGCGTCGATGTTCGACCCGGCGACCTCCACCTTTGACCCGGTGGCCGCCGACCCCGAGGCGCGCGGCTACCACTCCTCCGCGTTCCTGCTGCCCGACGGCCGGGTGATGGCCACCGGCGACAACCCGGGCAACGGCACCTGGAACCACAACGTGTCCATCTACACCCCGCCCTACCTCCTCAAGGGCACCCGTCCGACGATCACCTCGGTGATCGACAACGAGTGGGTGTACGGGGACACGCAGCGCATCACGGTCGACCGGCCCATCGTGAAGGCCGAGCTGATCCGCCCGGCCGCGGTGACGCACTCGTCCGACCCGAACCAGCGCTTCGTGGACCTGCCCCTGTCGGTGGACGGCAACAACGTCGACCTGAACGTGACGAGCAACCCCAACATGGCCCCGCCCGGTTGGTACATGCTCTTCGCGGTCGACGCCAACGGGGTGCCCTCGGTCGCCAAGTGGGTGCACCTCCAGGGCCCCGCCGCCCTGGCCACGGACACCGCCTCGGCGCACGTCCACTCCTTCGCCGACTCCCTCGAGGGCACGGTCACCAAGGGCGGCAAGAAGCGGACCTCGCAGAAGGTCAGCACCACGATCTCCGGCTGCGACCGGCACTACGGCACGATCAACGTCTGTGTGCCGACCGTCTTCCCGGACGGCGTCAAGAAGACGACGGCCTCGCGCTGCGCGTGGCTGAGGACGAACGACTACGGCCGTCTGAAGGTCAACGGCAAGGACGACCCGCTGGGTCTCGATCCCAACGGGGACGGGCTGGCCTGCGGCGCCAAGGATCTCAAGCGTCGCTAGGCGTCTGGCTCCCGAACTCGGTGAGGGCGCGCTCCACGATGGCCTCCAGGTTGTCGTGGTGCGCGCCCTTCCAGTAGGCGCGCCCGCACTCCTCGCACTGCGCGAACATGTCGTAGGACCGCTCGGTGCCGCCCTCCAGTTGGTCCACGACCTGCTCCTTGGCGGCCTCCTTGAGCAGGCCGTTGCAGGCGGTGCAGCGCGTCCAGGGCCTCAGGTCGGGTGCGAACCGGCCCAGCACGTCACGGAGTTGGTCATCGGGCCGGGTGCTGTAGATGAACGCGCCCGTCCACAGCTCGCGGCGGCGCAGCAGCCCCCGGTCGCGGCTGAGCATCACGCGACGTTCGGCGGCGGAGCGCGCGGCGAGGGCCGGGTCGCCGATGTCCGTCGACTCGTACGCCGCGTCGACGCCGAGGAGGCGCAGTCGGCGCGCGAGGGTGCCGAGGTGGACGTCGAGGAGGAAGCGCAGCGGGGCGCCGGGAACCCGCTGCGGGCGCTCGACCGCCCGTACGTCGACGCTCTCGCCGGCCCCCGGGAGGTGCGAGACGGGCACCTCGCGGCCGTCCACGACGAGGGCGCCGACCTCGGTCAGCGGGACACCGAGCGACTCGACGACATGGCCGAGGGTGGAGGAGCCGTCGGTGGCGACCGCCGTGGCTCCCGAACGACGCCTGTGCGGTACGAACATCCCCAGCTCGGGGGCGAAGGCGACATGGATCTCCGGTCCGTTCACCCGGTCAGGATGTCACGCCGGAGAGCCCTGGCCTCAGGGGTTTTCGACGGAGAGGCCGTGCTCCAGGACGTCCATCGTGCGGTCCACCAGGTCCTTGAAGTCGTCGCGGTGGTCGTTCTCCGCCCAGTACAGGGACGTCTCCATCAGGCCGCCGATGATCGCCATCGCGTAGACCCGCACCTCCAGGCTGTCCGGGTCCCGGCCGGTGCGCTCGCCGATGGCCTGGCAGAGCATGGTGCCGGTGACCGACATGCTCTCCATCATCCGCGAGCGCACCGCCGGGACCTGGACCATCAGGTGGGTCCGCAGCCGGGACACCTCGGGGTCGTCCATGATGCCGAGCCGGATGGCCTTCTGCATCACGTACCGGAGGGTGTCCATCCACGGTTCGTCCGTGGGCCGGGCCCGCAGCTCCTCCATGATGAGCGGGTCGAACTCGTCCGTGAGGACGATGTCCTCCTTGGTGGGGAAGTAGCGGAAGACGGTCGACGGCGACACCTCGGCGCGCTCGGCGATCTGCTCGATCGTCGTCGCGTCGTACCCCTGTTCCCTGACGAGTGCGTATGTCGCGGTGCGGATCGCCTCGCGGGTCTTGATCTTCTTCCGCTCGCGCAGGCCCAGCTGAGGGCGGTCGGCGGGGCTGAAGGGGGAGGGTGCGGCCGTCATGCCGTTCATTGTCCGGCATCCGCCGCAGCGGTGGCCATGGCCGGGTCCTCGTCCTCCTTCGTGGCGTGCGTGACCGGGGTGTTCGGCAGGAACGCCGCGGCCAGCAGGGCGGTGACGAGGGCCGCGATGCCGCACACCAGCAGGACCAGGCCCATGCCGTGGACGTACGCGCTGTTCGCGGAGGCCACGAGATCGGCCGAGCCCGCCTTCTGGGCGACGATGTGCGCCGCGACCACGGACTCCCCGGCGGTGTCGGCGGCCTTCGCGGGCAGCCCGGTGACGTCGAGGCGGTCGCGGAACGTGCCGGCCAGCAGGCTGCCGAGGAGGGCGATGCCGATCGCGCTGCCGACCTGGCGCGTCGTCATGAGGAGCCCGGAGCCGCTGCCGGCCCGGTCGCGGGGCAGGGCGCCGAGGGCGCCGTCCATCGCGGGGACGACCGAGAAACCGAAGCCGAAGCCGGTGATGGACAGCCACAGCGCGGTGAATCCGTAGCCCGAGTCGACGGTCGTACGGCTGCCGAGCAGCGCGGCGAAGGCCAGCACCACCAGTCCGGCGGTGACCACCGCGCGGGAGCCGAACCGGGCGACGACCGGCTGTGCGGCCCGGGCCGCGACGATCAGACCGCCCATCATGGGCAGCAGCCGCAGGCCGGTGCCGAAGGCGTCGTGGCCGAGCACCGCCTGGAGATACGGCGGCAGCACGAACAGCAGGCCGGACAGGACGAACATCACCAGGGTCGCCGCGATCGTGTTGAACAGGAACCCGCGGTGGGTGAGCAGCGACATGTCGAGCATGGGGCGTTCCACGCGTCGCTCGCGCAGCACCAGGGCGGCGATCAGGACGGCGGCTCCGGCGAGCATGCCCACGATCAGCGGGTCGCCCCAGCCGCGGCTGGGCGCCTCGATGATCGCGTAGATGAGGGCGCCGAGGCCTGCCGCGGTGAGCGCGGTGGAGAGGGTGTCGACCTTGGGGGAGGCGGGGTCGCGGGTCTCGGGCAGCAGGAAGACACAGGCGGCGATGCCGATCGCGGCCATCGGGACGTTGACCAGGAAGACCGAGCCCCACCAGAAGTGGTTGAGCAGCCAGCCGCCGATGATCGGGCCGAGCGGCAGACCGAGCGACGAGGCGGCGGAGATGATGCCGACGGCCTTGGTGCGCTCGTCGGGTCCGAAGAGCGAGGGCAGCACGGACAGGGCGAGCGGCATGACCAGCGCGGCGCCGAGGCCCATCACCGTGCGGGCCGCGATGACCCAGTTGACGTCGTCGACCAGGGCGCCGGCCACGGAACCGGCGAGGAAGATCCCGAGCCCCACGACGAGCATCCGGCGCCGTCCGAAGCGGTCTCCGAGCAGTCCCGCCGGGAGCATCAGCGCGGCGAAGACGATCACGTACGCGTCCGCCATCCACTGCTGCTGGCCGGTGGTGGCGCCGAGTTCGCCCGCCATCGTCGGCAGGGCCACGTTGAGGATCGTCGTGTCGAAGCCGAGCGTGAGCATGCTCGCGACCAGGGCCCCGAGGGCCCACCAGCGGCGCGGATCGCGCCGCACGCCATTGTCCTGAGTGACAGTAACCATGAAATGAGAGTAGCTGTCAAAAGGTGGTGAGTGTCAATGGGGGTGCGCTGTCAAGGCATACAAAAATGGCCACGGCTCGGAAGCCGTGGCCATTCAGGGCGAAGGGGGGTGTGTTACCCGTGCTGGTAGGCCACCAGCGAGATGCCCACGTAGTGCACGACGAACGCCGCGAGGGTGAGGGAGTGGAAGACCTCGTGGAAGCCGAACCAGCGAGGTGAGGGGTTGGGGCGCTTGATCCCGTAGATCACACCGCCCGCGCTGTAGAGCAGTCCGCCGACGATCACCAGGACCAGCACGGCGATGCCGCCCGTGCGCATGAAGTCCGGCAGGAAGAAGACGGCCGCCCAGCCCATCGCTATGTAGCAGGGGGTGTAGAGCCAGCGCGGGGCGCCGACCCAGAACACCCGGAAGATGATCCCCGCCGCCGCGGCGGCCCAGATGCTCCACAGGAGCCACTGACCCTTGGCGCCGGGGAGCAGGAGCATCGTCAGCGGTGTGTACGTGCCGGCGATGATCAGGAAGATGTTGGCGTGGTCGAGTCTGCGCAGCACGCCGTCCATCCGCGGGCTCCAGTTGCCGCGGTGGTAGAGCGCGCTCACTCCGAACAGGAGGCAGGCCGTCAGAACGAAGATCCCGCAGGCGATGCGGGCCCGCGTGGAACTGGCCAGAGCGGTGAGGACCAGACCGGAGATCAGGACGGCCGGGAACATGCCGAGGTGCAGCCAGCCGCGGAGCTTGGGCTTGACCGGATGCGACGGGGAGAGCGCTGCGGGACTGCGGCCTGCGGCCGGCGAGTCCGTGGGCGCGTCGGGGACGGGCGCAGTCATAGGCGGAATCCTACCTACGGAACCGTAAGTTACGTGTCAGTACGACGCACTGAACAGCCAAGAGTGGCCATGTTCTCACGAGCGTGGCGCAATGCGGCGTCCACGCAAAAGAACCTTCAGCTGAACCCAACGTGTACGCAAAGAATCGCGGATACACGTGGCGATGGTCACTCCGCTCACGTGTGAGGCCCTCTGGACATATGGGCGAACCCGTCGGATGATCAAATGAGTGCGGTCGGCACCGGATGAGCGCCATGGGAATCCACACCCCCGAAGCATCCGGGTCGCAGCCCCCACGGGGCCTCAACAAAAAACCCCTCATCTAGGAGCAATCGTGGCGCGCGACATCGCGGCTCCCTCCACCGTCCCCACCCAGCACAAGGAACTGATCTCGTGGGTCAACGAGATCGCAGAACTGACCCAGCCGGACAACGTGGTCTGGTGTGACGGATCCGAGGCCGAGTACGAGCGCCTGTGTGAGGAGCTCGTTCACAAGGGCACCTTCAAGAAGCTCGATCCCATCAAGCGCCCGCATTCCTACTACGCCGCTTCCGACCCGACCGATGTCGCGCGGGTCGAGGACCGGACGTTCATCTGCTCCGAGAAGGAGGAGGACGCGGGCCCGACCAACCACTGGAAGGCGCCCGCCGAGATGCGGGAGATATTCGCGGGGGAGAAGGGCATCTTCCGCGGCTCGATGAAGGGCCGGACGATGTACGTCGTCCCGTTCTGCATGGGCCCGCTCGGCTCCGACCTCTCCGCGATCGGCGTCGAGATAACCGACTCCGCCTACGTCGCCGTGTCCATGCGCACCATGACCCGCATGGGACAGCCCGTCCTCGACGAGCTCGGCACCGACGGCTTCTTCGTGCGTGCTGTGCACACGCTCGGAGCGCCGCTGGCCGAGGGCGAGGCGGACGTGCCGTGGCCGTGCAACTCCACCAAGTACATCTCGCACTTCCCCGAGTCCCGCGAGATCTGGTCGTACGGATCGGGCTACGGCGGCAACGCGCTGCTCGGCAAGAAGTGCTACGCCCTGCGTATCGCGTCCGTCATGGCGCGTGACGAGGGCTGGCTCGCCGAGCACATGCTCATCCTGAAGCTGACCCCGCCGCAGGGCGAGCCCAAGTACGTCGCCGCCGCCTTCCCGAGTGCCTGCGGCAAGACCAACCTCGCCATGCTGGAGCCCACCGTCTCCGGCTGGACGGTCGAGACGATCGGCGACGACATCGCGTGGATGCGGTTCGGCGAGGACGGCCGGCTGTACGCGATCAACCCCGAGGCCGGTTTCTTCGGCGTCGCGCCCGGCACCGGTGAGCACACCAACGCCAACGCGATGAAGACGCTGTGGGGCAACTCCGTCTTCACCAACGTCGCGCTCACCGACGACAACGACATCTGGTGGGAGGGCATGACGGAGGAGACTCCGGCCCACCTGATCGACTGGAAGGGCAACGACTGGACGCCGGAGTCCGGTACGCCCGCCGCCCACCCCAACGCCCGCTTCACCGTCCCCGCCTCGCAGTGCCCGATCATCGCGCCCGAGTGGGAGGACCCCAAGGGCGTGCCGATCTCGGCGATCCTCTTCGGCGGACGCCGCGCCACCGCCGTACCGCTGGTGACGGAGTCCTTCGACTGGAACCACGGCGTCTTCCTCGGCGCCAACGTGGCCTCCGAGAAGACCGCCGCCGCCGAGGGCAAGGTCGGCGAGCTGCGCCGCGACCCCTTCGCCATGCTGCCGTTCTGCGGTTACAACATGGGCGACTACATGGGGCACTGGGTCGACGTCGCCAAGGACAAGGACCAGGCGAAGCTTCCGAAGATCTACTACGTGAACTGGTTCCGCAAGAACGACGCGGGCAAGTTCGTGTGGCCGGGCTTCGGTGAGAACAGCCGTGTCCTGAAGTGGATCGTGGACCGCCTCGACGGCCGCGCCGAGGGCGTCGAGACCCCCATCGGCATCCTGCCGGCCAAGGGCGCTCTGGACACCAAGGGACTCGATCTCTCCGAGGCCGACCTCGACTTCCTGCTCACCGTCGACAAGGACGTGTGGCGCGAGGAGGCGGCGCTCGTGCCCGAGCACCTCAACACCTTCGGCGAGCACACCCCGAAGGAACTGTGGGACGAGTACCGCGCGCTGGTGCGGCGCCTGGGCTGAGTTCCGAGTGGCGGGCGGCCTCGCGGCTGCCGTCCACCCCTGAACTCCGCGGCCGGTCAGACTTGCCCTGACCTGCGACGTCGTCAAGACCGGCCGCGGTGACAGCACCACGAACCGGGCCGGGGGCCCGCACCGTACAACGGCGTACGGGCGGGCCCCCGGCCCAGTTCCCGGTTCTGGTCATCCACCCCCGAAAACCAGTACCGGCTCCGGCGGTTGCCCGGCGACCGAAGTCAACTGGCCTGCGGCTGCCATACGTTCGTACCGGGGCCGGCCCCGGCGCACCGTCCAAGCACGGTGGCGAGGGTGACCAGCGTATGGACCATCAGGAGGGCGGGTGGGCGCAGCCGCACCAACAGGTCCTCGCGACCAGAGGGCGCGCGATTTCGGCCGTGCGGCCGAGTTCGCCTGGAATGTGTACCAGGGGGAAGCGGCCGGCGCGATCTGACCAGCTACTGCGCCGATGTGGGTACTTATACGGCGAAATCTGGCAATTGCGAGGAGCTGGTCGGTAATCTTCGTGCGTCAGTCAGCGCGCGACGAAGGAAGTCTGGCCATGTCATTCAACTCGGGGGAGCAGCTCAACTTCGGTGGTGAGGTCGCTGTCGTGCTGGAGGACCGCGGTGACGGTGGCTACCTGATCTCCAGCGGCTCTGCGCAGTTGCCGATCGTGGTCCCCGCCCCCACCCTCGAGGACGCGCAGCTCAAGCCCGCCGCGAAGCGGCTGTTCACCCCCACCGCACCGCACCTGATCTCCGTGGATGACTTCCTCGACGACCCGGACGAGGTGCGCGAGATCGCGCTCAGCGCCAGCTACCACACCGATCTGCAGTACTTCAAAGGCCTGCGCAGCGACCACCGGTTCCTCTGGCCCGGCCTGCGCGAGGAGTTCTCGCGGCTGCTCGGCACTCCGGTCACCGAATGGCTCGGCCACAACGCCAACGGCGTCTTCCAGCAGACCGCGCACGACGACCCGCTGGTCTGGCACCACGACTCGCAGAGCTACGCCGCCGCGATCTACCTGAACCCGAACCCGCCTGCCGGTGCTGGCACCAGCTTCTGGCGCGACAGGACCTACGGTTGCCGGCGTGCGCCCAGCCATCCGAAGGAACAGGCGCGCCTCGGCAACTCCGAGGCCGTCGAGGCCGCGCGCTCGGTCGTCTACGACCCCTACAACTTGGAGCACGAGGACAACTGGGAGCTGATCGAGTCGGTCTCCGGTCAGTACAACCGGCTGGTGATCTGGGACGCGAAGCTGATGCACTCGGCCACGTCGTACGAGCACTTCGCCGGGGAGCACGGCACCCACCGCCTGGTGCAGCTCTTCTTCTTCGACATCAACGTCTGAGGCGGTACTTGAAGCAACCTCGATTCCGAGGCCGGCCCCGTGTTCGGCGACGGCGTTTTCGAAGCCGGTGCCGACCCAGCCCTTGGAGACGGTCGGGTAAGTCGCTTCCCGGCATCCGTTCCGCTGTCGGTTCGGGAAGTCGTGCGGGAGGTATTTCCAGGGGATTCCCGTGCGGTTGGTCGCTGGGGTACGGCTTCCGCCGGCTCACGGCACAGCGTGATCACGGGCATGCCGGAGGATTTCGTTCCGCCGCCTTTCGGGTGTTGCTGCACCTTTTTCGAACCTGCTCGTCGGATCAGCTGCGGTGACGCCCGTTCCGACGGCATCCGGGCACTTCCGGGCCGCCGACAAAGCCGGGGCGCGGCGGCACCGCCACCAGTTCGTTGGTGGCGGGGAACTTCCGGGAGTCGTGAAGCCGATGACCGGGAGGCCGCGGGGAAGGTCTGCGGCGTAGCGGTCGAACCGAGCTGATGAATCGAGGCCAGTCCTCGGCCGTGTGAAAAAGCGGCATTCATGGGCAATTCACCTATGGTGATGCCATGCGCGGAATCCTGTTGGCCGGAGGCACCGGCTCGCGACTTTGGCCGTTGACCCGCTCGGTGTCGAAGCAACTGCTCCCGGTCTTCGACAAGCCCATGGTCTATTACCCGCTGTCCACACTCGTGATGGCCGGCGTCCGGGAGATCCTGATCGTCACCACCCCCGAAGACCAGTTCCAGTTCCGTCGGCTGCTCGGCGACGGCAGTCAACTGGGCCTGCGGCTGGAATACATGGCACAGGAGCGCCCGGAGGGCATTGCCCATGCTTTCATCCTGGGCGCCGACTTCATCGACGACGAGTCGGTCGCCCTGATTCTGGGCGACAACATCTTCCATGGCAGCGGCCTCGGCACCCGGCTGGCCCAACACGACGATCTGAAGGGCGGCAGGGTGTTCGCCTACCAGGTCGCCGACCCCACGGCCTATGGCGTGGTGGAGTTCGACGAACTGGGTCGGGCGCTGTCCATCGAGGAGAAACCGGCCCGGCCCAGGTCCCGGTACGCCGTGCCCGGACTGTACTTCTACGACAATCACGTAGTGGACATCGCCTGCGGCCTGCGGCCCAGCGCCAGGGGCGAGTTGGAGATCACCGACCTCAACCGCGTCTATCTGGAAGCCGGGGCGCTGCACGTCACCCGGCTCGACCGGGGCACCGCGTGGCTCGACACCGGAACCTTCAACTCCATGGTTCAGGCTTCGGAATTCGTCCGCGTGATCGAGGAACGCCAGGGCTTCAAGGTCGGCTGCGTCGAGGAGGCGGTCTGGCGGGCCGGCCTGATCGACGACGACCGGCTCCGGAAACTGGCCCAGCCGCTACTCAAGAGCGGATACGGCGACTATCTGCTTGGGCTGCTGGAGGACTCCCGATACGTCGTCATGCCCCAAAGGGGTAGCGGATCGCCTCGCGAAGAACTGCTGCGCATGGGGCCGGGCGCTCCGGTGTAACCAACATCCCAAGGCGCCCGTACCGCGGAACCCATCCTGTCGACCAGGTCGCCGCCGCCCCTCCCACCCTGCGCAAGGTGTGGGTGGACGGCGGCAACCACCTGGCCACGGGTCGTTCTCATGGCCCGCCGACTCACCGGCGAGGCCCCCGTCTCCTGGGGAGACGGCGATCTCTCAGGCGTGTCCCGATCGGCTCCGCTGCTGCGGCATCACCTCCTGGCGGTGCATCAGCACGAAGCCGCCCTCCTGCGCCACCAGGGCGTACCCCGTACGGCTGCTTTCCACCAAGTGCTGCTGTTCCGCTTCAGCGCTGAGCGGCGCGCCCAGCCACCCTCGCGTGCTGTCCGGCGCCCAGACGTCCACCATGATCCACTGGGGGTTCGGGCGGCTGTCGTTCGAGCCGTAGAGGCTGACGCTCGTACGGTTGCTGAGCTGGGGCACCAGATGGTCGGACGTCTGGACCGTGGCACCGTCGGGGATCTTGTCCATCAGGCGGTGGGCGACGGCGACGCGAGGATCGGTCCGCCAGGTGTCCGGCTGGACCAGCTGGAACAGGGGGAAGTTCGGAAGGATCACGAGGGTGATCGCGGCGCAGCCCGCGAGGTAACGGCGCAGACCGCGCACGCTCGTCCCGCGTCGCACCAGGGCGTCGATGAAGGCCGCGAAGACCATGGGCATCAGGACGAGCGAGTAGTGGAAACCCGTCCCCCAGTGCAGGCCGTTGCTCGACGTGAAGCGCCACACCAGAGTCGGCAGGGCGACCCACAGCAGCGGGGACCGCATTGCCAAGAACATGGTGGGAGCCAGCATGAGTACGAAAGTCGACACCTTCGTCTGGGGGGTGACCAGACCGATCGTGCCCCGGTGGAGCAGATCCAGCAGACCGCCTCCACTGCCACCGTCGACTCCCGGTGCTCCAGAACCGCCCCCGACCAGGGACCAATAGGCGAAGGACCCACTCGGGCTGAAGGCCGGCAGAACCACGAACAGTGCTAGCGCCGCTGCGGCCACACCGGCTGCGACCGTGAACATGCCGAGCCTGCGGTCGCCTCGCCAGGCGATGACGAGACCGATGACGAGAACCGTGAGTCCGAGGTCCTCCTTCACGAGCAGCAGGGGCAGAGCCCAGTACGCCGCGGCGCTCAACCGGTCGTTCCCGAGGGCGGTCAGCGAGAACGCCAGGAGCGGCACGGCGAACGCCACTTCGTGGAAGTCGTAGCCGACAGCACTCGCGATTCCCCAGGAGAGGCCGTAGCAGGCACCGATCACCGCGCCGGCCGGGCCGCCCAGGGTCCGGCGTGCCCAGAGAGTCAGCGGGACGACGCTCACGGCGAGAAGCGCGGCCTGCACGACGAGGAGCGTTTCCGCTCCCCGCCACACCCAGTAGAACGGCGCCACGAGCGCGAGGATGGGAGAGAAGTGATCCCCCAGGACGGGAAAGTCCTGGCCCTTCACTTCGGAGACCGGCAAGTGTCCTTCCGCGTATGAGCGGACGACCTGATCGAAGATTCCCAGGTCATAGCTGCTCGTCATCATCCGCTGGTGGAGACGGAGCGACACCGCCGCGTACACCAGGAACAGCGCTCCGGCCATGGCCCAGATCCACCATGTGCCGTAGAAGCCGCCGTTGTGCGGTGATGCGGCCACCGCCTTTTTCTCGAGGGTCGATTGCTGCGTCGGGAGCGTTGCGCTTTTGGTGGGGGATGTTTGCATCGCGAGCCCTTCAGGAAACCGGGAGTGGCGGCCATCAAGATGCCAGCAGCACGCGGTATCCGACCTTGACCAAACTCCCGTGTGGCCAGAATCCCCCGAATGGCCGCACGCATCCGCCTCACCACGTAGGGCACGGCCTTAAGTCCCGCGGCGGATGTCCCGAAGACACGGAGGTAGTGAGCGGCGAAAAGGCCGCGCGGTGGAAGGGAGCATCACGTGAGACCGCTGGGCATCGAAGGGGCCTGGGTGGACACACCCAAGGTCTTCGCGGACAACAGGGGGCGTTTCCACGAGTGGTTCAAGAGTGAAAGGTTCCACGGTTCCATCGGTCAGGGGCTCCAGCTCGAGCAGGCCAATTGCTCCCGCTCCGCTCGCGGCACTCTCCGCGGTATCCACTACGCGTCGGTCCCGCCCGGCCAGGCCAAGTACGTCACGTGCGTCAGCGGCGCCGTCCTCGACGTGGTGGTCGACATCCGCACCGGATCCCCGGATTTCGGGAAATGGGAGGCGGTCCGGCTCGATGACACGACGCACCGCTGCGTCTACCTCTCGGAAGGACTGGGCCACGCCTTCATGGCGCTGGAGGACAACTCCACCGTCGTCTACCTGTGTTCGCAGGGATACGCGCCGCAGCGTGAGTACGGGATCAATCCGCTCGACCCCGCGTTGGCCATCGCCTGGCCCGAGGACCTCGCGCCGTGTCTTTCGGACAAGGACGCGGCGGCGCCCACGCTGGAGGAAGCCGAGCGGCAGGGTCTGCTGCCTTCCTTCGAGGACTGCACCGCGTATCGCGGAAGTCTCGTGAGTGGCGCCTGAGACGGCCGGCCTGCGGCGAAGCCCCTCCCTCGCGGCGGGGCTTCGCGTCGTCGGGAATCACCGGCCGCCATGAAATTGCACCGGAAAATCGGTACTGCGCCGGAATCGGCCTGAGATAGTGCATTGAGGCCGCGCGGGTGATCTTCGTCTATGACACGGAACGAATCGCAATTATTCAATCTCCGGGTGTGAAAACTGGGTGTGTCAGTAACCGACACGTGACACGCATGCGAATGAAGCGCACCGAGTGCGCGCGCTTGCGGTCTGATGCGTCCAAGTTCCCGAGGAAGGTTCTCTGTGAGCCGTAGAACGATCCGAAGTTCACGCGTGAAGTCCGCCGCCATGGTGTCGGTCGGCGCGCTTGCCGTAGTGCTCAACATCGCCCCGAGCGCGACGGCCATCGCTGACGCGATCCACCGGTCCGGCAACGGCGTCGGCGCTGGTGAGGTTGCCACCCCCGGCCCGAACGGCGCCGTGAGCACCCGCGGCGGCGACCGCGGGCCGCAAGGGCCTCGCGGCCACCAGGGCCACGACGGTAAGCGGGGTCCGCAAGGTCCGCAGGGTAAGCCGGGTCCGCAGGGTCCGCAGGGTCCGCAGGGTCCGCAGGGCAACCAGGGTGCGCAGGGCAACCAGGGCAACCAGGGCAACCAGGGTGACCAGGGCTTCCAGGGCAACCAGGGTGCGCAGGGCAACCAGGGCAACCAGGGTGCGCAGGGTAACCAGGGCAACCAGGGTGAGCAGGGCTTCCAGGGCAACCAGGGTGCGCAGGGTAACCAGGGCAACCAGGGTGCGCAGGGTAACCAGGGCAACCAGGGTGAGCAGGGCTTCCAGGGCAACCAGGGCAACCAGGGCAACCAGGGCAACCAGGGCAACCAGGGCCCGCGCGGCTACCAGGGCTTCCAAGGTAACCAGGGCTTCCAGGGCAACCAGGGCAACCAGGGCTTCCAGGGTGACCAGGGCAACCAGGGCTTCCAGGGCAACCAGGGTCCGCGGGGCTACCAGGGCTTCCAGGGCAACCAGGGCAACCAGGGCTTCCAGGGTGACCAGGGCAACCAGGGCTTCCAGGGCAACCAGGGTCCGCGGGGCTACCAGGGCTTCCAGGGCAACCAGGGCAACCAGGGTGACCAGGGCTTCCAGGGCAACCAGGGTTCGCAAGGCGCGCGGGGTCCCGTGACCACGTACTACAGGAACAGCGGTCCCCAAATGATGACCGCGACGGTCTCGTGCGACGCCGGTGACGTCGCCACCGGCGGCGGATTCATGACCGACACCGGCAGCATCCGGGACAACTTCCCGATCGGCCCGGTGGCTGCCCCCAACGGGTGGCAGGCCAGCACCACCGCCGACAACCCGCAGAACATCACCGCCTACGTGGTCTGCGCCGACATCACCCCGTAACTCCCCCGTGAGCGGCGGTGTCGTACCGGCCGTCCGCTTCACCCGGGAACGAGCGACGGTGCCCCGAGGCTTCGGCCTCGCGGGCACCGTCCGTATTCCGTCCGCGCCCACGGAATCGAGGAATGTGCCGGCTCGTCATCGACGACATCAGCGTCAGTCGGTCCGGCCTGCCGGGAAGATACCGCAGTCCTGAGTAGCGTCAACGGTGCAGATGCTGGGTGACCAGGCATCATCCCCCGGTGCTGAACGCCGGGCAGTAAGGAAAATCGGAGAACTATGCGCATTCTTGTGACCGGCGGCGCCGGATTCATCGGCTCGGAATACGTCCGCCGGCGGCTGAACTCGGATCCGACAGCACGGATCACCGTCCTCGACACACTCACGTACTCGGGGGTCGAGGACAATCTGGCACCGGTGGCGGACCACCCGGGATACACCTTCGTCCGGGGCGACATCTGTGACCCGGACGTGGTCGACCAGGTGATGGCGGGCCAGGACGCCGTGGTGCATTTCGCCGCAGAGTCGCACGTGGACCGGTCGATCGAGGGGGCCGGTCCGTTCGTCCGCACCAATGTGATGGGAACCCAGGTGCTGCTGGACGCCGCGCACCGGCACGGTGTCGGCCGCTTCCTCCACGTCTCCACCGACGAGGTGTACGGCTCGATCAGTGAAGGCTCGTGGACCGAGGGATGGCCACTGGCGCCGAACTCCCCGTACTCCGCGTCGAAGGCCGGCTCCGACCTGCTCGCGCTCGCCTACCACCGCACCCACGGCCTGGACGTGGTGGTCACCCGGTGCACCAACAACTACGGGCCGTACCAGTTCCCCGAGAAGGTCATCCCGCTCTTCATCACCCACCTGATGGACGGGAGGACGGTCCCCCTGTACGGAGACGGCCGCAACCTCCGCGACTGGCTGCACGTCTCCGACCACTGCCGGGGCATCGACCTGGTCCTGAAGGGCGGCAGGGCCGGGGAGGTCTACCACATCGGCGGCGGGACCGAGTTGAGCAACCACAAGCTCACCGGCCTGCTGCTGGACGCGGTCGGCGCCGGCTGGGACCGGGTCGAGTACGTGACCGACCGCAAAGGCCACGACCTGCGCTACTCGCTGGACGACAGCAAGATCCGCGAGCAGCTCGGCTACGCCCCACAGGTCTCCTTCACCGAGGGCCTGGCCGCCACGGTCGCCTGGTACCGCACACACCGTTCCTGGTGGGAGCCGCTGAAGGAGAGGGCCGAACCGCGATGACCACGAGCTGGCTGGTGACGGGTGCACACGGGCTCCTCGGCCAGGACGTGCTGGCCGAGCTCGCCGGCGATCCGGACGCCGTGGTGACGGGACTGGGCCGTGACCAGCTCGACATCACGGACCCGGCAGCCGCGCGCGCGGCCGTTGCCGGTCACGGAGTGGTCGTCAACTGCGCCGCCTGGACGGACGTCGACGGCGCCGAGCGGTCCGAGTCGGCGGCCACAGCCGTGAACGGCACGGGCGTCCGCCACCTCGCACGCGCCTGCGCGGACAGCGGCGCACTCCTGCTGCACATCTCCACCGACTACGTGCTCCCGGGCGATTCCCGTCGACCGTACCCGGAGGATGCACCGACGGGGCCCGTCAACGCATACGGACGGAGCAAACTGGCGGGGGAGCGGGCAGTCGTCGAGCTGCTGCCCCGCGTCGGCTACATCGTGCGCACCGCCTGGCTCTACGGCGCGCACGGGCCCAACTTCGTGACCACGATGCTGGAACTCGCCGCCCGGCGCGAGACCCTGGATGTGGTGGCCGACCAGCACGGCCAGCCGACCTGGTCCCGTGCGCTCGCCCGGCAGCTGGCGGCCCTCGGCCGTGCCGCCCTGGCCGGTAGGGCCCCGGCGGGCATCTACCACGGCACGGCGGCCGGTCACACCACCTGGTGCGGCCTGGCGCGGGAGACCTTCCGTCTCAGCGGCCTCGACGCCGAGCGCATCCGCCCGGTCGGCTCGGACAAGTTCCCGCGTCCGGCCACCCGCCCGGCGTTCGGTGTACTCGGTCACGGCAACTGGCTGCGGGCCGGCCTCGCGCCCCTGCCCCGCTGGGACGACCAGCTGACCGCGGCCCTGAAGACGCCCGCCTTCGCCGCTCTGGCCGCCGCGGCGCGCACGGACAGCGGACGCCTGACGACCTGAGGGAGGGCAAGGCGACGACCGAGACGGAACGGCCCAGAACGCGACGAGGCGCCCGGCGGAACCTGACAGATCCGCCGGGCGCCTCGTCGCGCAGGTTCAGACCAGCAGCGGTCCGCCGCACCGGGCGGTCCCCTCCTTCATCGCGATGAGGTTGGCGACCACGTACGAGATGTCATTCTGAGCGTGCCACTCGGTTGGGAAGTAGGTGACCAGCCGTGACATCTGGAACTGGGCATCGAGCTCGGGCACGAAGGCACGGTACTTGTTGTCCGTGTAGTACCAGAACGAGTTCTCGTTGTAGTAGGCGACGTGACTCGGGTCCTGGTACGCGCCGCGGCCGTCGGAGCTGGGCGTCATGGTGAGGAGCATGCCGCCGGGTGCCAGCAGCCGGTACAGCTCGTTGATCAGCGGCACCTTCGCGGGCACGCGCTCCAGGAACTCGGTCGCCCGCACCAAGCCGACCGATCCATCGGGCAGGTCCAGCTTCCCGGGCAGGTCCGCGACGATGTCCACACCCTCTCCCGGGTACTGGCCCACGCCCACGTAGCCGGGCGGCTTCTGGCGGGTCGCGCAGAGGTCCAGTGCGAGCAGTCCGCGCCGCTGGGTCCAGGCGAGGGCGTTGGCCTCGATGTACTTGTCGTACAGGACGACCGTCTCGCGCTGGATGTGTGCGTTGATCTTCGGGTCGAGCTGGGTGTTCGTGGAGTGGATCCGCTGCAGGTACAGGCAGCGGTTGATGTGGTGGAAGTCGCCGACGTGGAAGAGGCGGCACATCAGGTCCTGGTCGTCCAGGACCGTACGCGTGGCGTCGTACCCGCCGACCTCCTCGTAGGTCTCCTTGCGGAACGCCCGCACATGGTTGGGCGCGTACCAGATGTAGGAGACGTTGTGCGGCGTCGCCGCCAGGGAAATGGCCTGTAGCAGCTCACGGCCGTCGACGTTCACCTCCTCGTACTCCCAGCCGCACATCGCGTCGAAACGGAGTTCCTCCCGCTTGCCGTCCTCGGTGATGTGCGCGGTGTTGCTGTAGACGAAAACAGCTTCGGGATGCGCGTCGAACGCCTCGCCGAGCTCCGCCAGGCAGTCCTTCGCCAGGAGATCGTCGTGGTCGAGTTCCACGAGGATCTCACCGCACGCCAGTTCGCAGGCCCTGCGCTTCGCCGCTCCGACGCCGCGGATGTCGTCCGCGACCTCCACACGGACCCTCTCGTCGGGTCGCTCCGGCCGCCACCGGGCGCCGTTGTTGAGCAGGACGATCCACTCCCAGTCCGAACAGGTCTGCGCCTGCAGGGACGCCAGGCACTCATCGAGAAAACGGGGACGGTGGCTGGGGGTGAAGACAGAAAACCTGGGCGTCGCGGTCGACGTCATCTGATGCTCCCTGCTTGGCTCGATGTCGGGGAGGGGCTGACGGAATCCCGGAAATCTTCCGGTACTTGGGAACGCAGCGAGGGATTGGCCGCGACGGCACGCCGGAACTCGTTCCCGGCCTCGTCGGTGCGGCCCTTCTCCGCCAGGAGAAGCCCGAGTTGCATGCGGATCGTGGCTGCTTCCGGTTCGGCGACAACGGCACGCTTCAGGAGTTCCATGGTCCGGTCGGGGTCGCTCGACTTCAGCATCATCGCCTCGCTGAAGAGAGCCGACATGAACGACGGATCGATCTTCAGAGCCTTGTCATAGGCCGCACGGGCATCGAGCGTCTTGCCGTTCTGCTGCGCGATGAGCCCCAGGCCGTACCAGGCGAGCTTGTTGTGAGGGTCCATTTCCAGTACGCGCTTGTAAGTAAGCGCAGCCCCACCGGAATCCTGCTGTTGCTGCTGCTGAAGAGCGGTCTGCAACAGTTTGCTCGTGTCCGCGGTCTTCCGGGTCACTGACGCGGCCTTGGACTCCGGGGGCGCGGCCGACGGGGACTGAAAAGCCCAGATGGTCAACCCGGTGGCAACCGCCGCCGTTGTCGCGGCGAGCCCTGTCCACAATCTCCTACGCTTCACTTGGTCACATCTCGTGGAATAGTGAGGGACGGATGGATGCGGCTGATCTCAGGTGGCCGATGTCGAGAGACCGTGGCGTTGCCAGCGGTACCGGATCCGAATCACCGTCATCCACGCCGACGTTACGAGGCCGTACTGATGAGCTGCCATGCGGCAGGCGCTTGGGATTTGCAGACCACCCGAATGCACGTATCAGGGATGTGCTTCGGCGAACCCGATATCGTGAATCTCTTGTTCTCATCGGGTAATTGGGCGTGCTGTGTTCGGCTCCTCATCCTCTGATGGGCCACCAGCGCGGCGCTCACACCGATGAGAACGGCTGCCTGGACGTCATGCGACCTCGACGGCGAGCCGCACGCAAGAACTCAGTTCCCTCCAGGCACGTGACACGACCACCTACCACCGGCGAGCAGGAGTGTCGGCTGACCAGGCCGCTGACCATGTCCCCGCTCGCCACCCGCCCCACCAACGCCTCCCAGCCGCTCGAACCGGCGCAAGCTCTGCCCCTGCCTGATGCACACCACCGACTGCTCGCCCCCGAGCGCCAGGCGGGCGGCCCGGCCGGCCGTCACCGACGACTTCGCCCTGGCGGTCCTCGTCCAGCGCGTGGTCCGTTCCCGTGTCCCAGATCGCACGGTGACGTTGTCCCGGCAGCCCCAGAGCACCGAAAGCCTAGAAGCCGACGATCACATGATCGAGCCATACCGGGCGCTTGGGCGTGCACGGCTTCCATCCTGACGCCTACCCCTGGTGCACCCGGGCGGCGACCATTGACCACGACGTGTTCAGCGGTCCCGTGCCCGTACCGCTGCCGGACCCGCCGTCGCGAACGGACGAGGGGCCGGGCGGACGCCTGCGCCCGGTGCTGAAGGTCGCCGTGCTGGTGGTTGTGCCGGCGGTCGTCGCGAAACAGCTCCAGGGCTGATGACCGCTCACTGTGAGCGTCCGCGGTCCTCCAGATAGCGCGTGTGCGACTCCTGGCGCCGGGCCTCGACCTCCCGCAGGGTCGCCGCGAGCCGGTCCGCCTCCTCGTGCAGCAGGGTGAGCTGGCGCTCGAGGTGGCGCTCCGGCGGTTCGGTGCCGGGCGTCAGCCGGGTCCACCACCGGGTCCGTACGAAGGTGTCGACGGCCTCGGGAATGTCCTGCCGTACGGTACGGGACAGCGCGTGCACGCCCTCCGGGTCCTGCGCGAGCACCTCGGCGACCCAGCCGGGATCCAGCAGCGCGGTCAGGAGCTCGGTCAGTTCGGTGAGCCGGCCGGCCGCCGCCGGGGGCAGTTCCACACCGTCCAGATACTCCCGCAGGCGGCCGAAGTCGCCACGCAGCTCCTCCAGTTGGGCCGAGGGATCCGGGAAGTCCGGCAGCGGCGGTCGCTCCGGCGGGGCGATCAGGGCGCCCGCCCCGTACAGCCCCGCGACGACGACCGGCCAGTACGGGCCCGCGACCCCCGCGAAGGTGAGGGCCAGACCGGCGAGCCCGCAGGCGCTGCCGGTGAGGTTCTTGCGGGACTCCAGATACCTCAGGGGGTTCTTATTGGTAGCCACGGATCTCCTCGAAGGCGCCGTCGAGCGAACCCTTGCGGGCGTCGAAGAGGCGGCCGTCGGTCAGGTCGGCGATGTGCTGGAGCTCGCCCCGGTCGGAGTCGCCGAACAGGATCGGGAAGACCGGGATCTCCTTCTGCCCGCCCGGCAGCCGGCCGTAGAAGCCGTCGAAGTCCTCGGGGTCGGCGCCGCTCGTGTTCTCGCCGTCCGTCATCAGCACGATCGACGTGAACGTGTCGCCGCCCGCGCCCAGATGCTCGTACGCCTTCTCCAGCGACGTGTAGATCGCGGTGTTGCCGGAGGCGCTGAGGGCCTCGGTGTCCTTGCGGATGCCGTCGAGACCGGCCCCCGGGTCCTCGGGCCGCACCACGTGCGTGTGGACGCTCTTGACCTTCGAGCCGAACGGCATCAGCGTCACCTCCTCGCGGTCGCGGAAGCCGTCCGTCAGTCCGGTGAGCGCCTTCTTCAGCCGGTCGAGGCGGCCGCCGTCCATCGAGCCGGAGGTGTCGAGGACGTACACGGTCCGGGAGGGTCGGCGGAGCTTGTTCTCGTAGGAGTCCAGGAGGTGGTCGGCGACGGACCGGCTGCCGGGGAAGGGGAGTTCACGCCGTCGCCCGGTGTCGAGGCCGGCCGCCGGGGCGACGGAGGCGACGACCGGGCGGCGCCGCGTCTGCTGAGTGATCTCCCGCTGGACGGCCGGAGCGCGCAGCGCCTCGGTGAGGCGGCGGACACTCTCGCGGGTGTCCTTGCTGGAGGAGGCGAGCGAGGAGAGCGGGTAGTCGGCGGTCACCACGCCGTCGCGCGGGCGGATGACCGTCAGCCCCTTCATGCCCTTGAGGATCGACTCGTAGTTGAGCAGGGCGTCCACGGTGCCGCGCCGCTCGTACGCCGTCGCCAGCCAGCCCGAGGACCCCGAGGTCAGCTTCTGCCCCTTGAAGAACTCCTTCAGCCGCGGGGTCGCCTTCGCCACGTCCGCGTCCGTGAGCGCCGACTGCGCCCCGGACAGGCCCGAGGCCACCGAGATCAGTGTGGAGAAACCGGAGTTGGAGCGGGCCGGATCGGTCATGCCGTAGGTCAGCTTCCCGTCCGCGACGGCCTTCTCGACCTGGGACCAGGTGACGTTCTCGGGCTTCCAGCCCAGCGCGCTCACGGTCGCCGGCTTCACCCCGATCGCCACCGGGCTCGACATGATCGGCGTCTCCGAGACGACCTTCCTCGCCGCTTCGGGGCGCAGCCGCAGATAGTCGTCGGACGACAGCCACAGCGCGTCGTACGCGCCGTCCACCTTGCCCTTCGCGAGCAGGTCGACGGCGGAGAGGGTGCCCATGTAGGTGGGGCGGACCTTGATACCGGTGTCCTTGCGGACCTGTTCGAGGATCGGCGCCATGTCGCTGAGCTCGCTGGAGGCGAGGACGCGCAGGGTGCCGGGTTCGGGGGTGTTGCCGGCGGACCCCTGCTTCTGGTCCTGCGTCGTCGTGCAGCCGGTGACCGCGGCGGTGGCTGTGACGGCGAGCAGGGACACGACGGCGTAGGCCGTACGACGTCTCACGCGGAGCCCCCTTCCAGGGCGCCCCGCGAGCGGCTGCGCTCCAAGTAGGCGCTCGCATGCTGGAGTTCGGACGTGAGGGACTCGACGGTCGCGGCCATCGACTCGGTCGCCTGGACCTTGTACGTGTCGATGGCGTCGAGGGTGCGGTAGATCTGCTGGAAGGCGGTGCGCAGGGTCTCCGCGCCGACGGCCGGGTCGGCGGCGATGCGCTGGATCTCCCCGCTCTGGGTGGCGAGCATCTCGGCGTTGCCGCGGATCAGGTCCTCGGTCGTGCCGCGCAGGGCGTTGACCTGGTCGACGACCTTGCGCTGGTTCTCGAGGGCGGAGGCCAGCATCACGGAGATGCGCAGTGCGGACACCGTGGTGGTGGCGGCGCGGTCGACGCCCTTGATGAGCTCGTCGTTGTTGCGCCGGACCACGTCCATGGCCAGATAGCCCTGCGCGCACACCGCGAGCTGGGTCAGCAGGTCCTGGTGCTTCTGCCGGACAGGGAAGAGGACGTCGGCGCGCAGGGTGTCGGCCTGTGCGGGGTCCACGGCCTCGGCGGTGGCGATGTGCTCCTCGACCGCCGTGTCCAGGGCCTGGGTGAGGACGACGTACTCCTGGAGCTTGCCCATCGTCTCCCAGAGCCGGACGCGCTCGGTCTGCAACCCGGCGTTGTCACGGCGCAGTTCGTCCTGGCCGCCGCGCAGCGAGCCCACGATCTTGTTCAGGGTGGCCTGCGAGGAGGCGTACTTGGCGACGTGGTCACGCAGCTTGTTGCCGCCGGGCAGCTTGGACAGGAACTTCCGCCCCTTGCTCGCAGGCAGGTCGCGCGGATCCAGGTCCTCGACCACACGTCGGAGTTCGACCAGCGAGCCCGCCACGTGCGACTGGGCGTCCCCGCCCTTGTCGGGCAGACTGCGCAGGGTGCGCTCCAGCATGCGGTTGGACTGCGCGGCGGCGCCCCGCATCTCGCTCGTGCCCAGGCCCGCGATCTCTCCGACCTTGCCCGCGAACTCGGGTGAGCGGGCATCAAGGGCGGCGAGAGTGCCGACGTACTCGGCGGCCCGGCGTGCCATCTCGTCCTGGACGGACGGGTCGACGGGCACCAGCCCGCCCGCCTTCTCACGGGGCACGGGCGCGACGGCCTCGGGCGGTGTGAGGGTGAAGGTGTCTTCGGTCGTCACGTGCTTTTCCCCCTAGTTCCCGGCCCGGCGCGCCATCTCGTGCAGCACCTTGTAGGCGGGCACGGGCGCCTGCCGGACGCCGGTCAGCTTCTGGTTGAGATAGGTGGCGTGGGCGGCGGTGGCCGCCGTGAACTCCGCGGTCGCGCCCTGCGGCCGGAACCCGTGCCTGACGGCGAGCCTGCGCAGGGTCGGGTCGGCGCTCAGGAGCTCACCGAGCGCACGGCCCTCGGGAGTGAGGGGTACGACGGTGTGGTCGCTGTTCGCCGTGGTGTCCGGGTAGAGGACCGTGAGGTCACCGACGTCCTGGCCCTGATTGAGCAGCGCGGCGACCTGCGACTCGTACACGAGCACGAGCGGGTTCCCGGCCCCGCTGATGAAGTCCCGGAACGCCGCGTCCGTGCTGGACTGCTGGGCGCCCTGGACGCTGACGAGCTTGCGCATGAGGGGCGCGGTGCGCCTGACGGCGGCATCGCTGGACGCGACCCGGCCGCCGTCGGCGACGTACGAGGCGGCGGCCAGGTAGAGCGCGCCGGAGTTGGAGGTGTTCGGATCGGTGCTGGCGATGAAGAGCGTGCCGGTCAACTCGCCGTGCGCCGCGGCCCCCTTGAGCTGCTGCCAGGTCCGGTCCTGCCCGGCGGCCTCGAGGTACGCGGCCATCCTGAGCGTGCCGGTGCCCTTGCCGACGGTCGCGAGCCCGTTCGCCGCCAGGACCTCGGCGGCGCTGCGGTGCGCGACGACCACGAGGGGCGAGTAGAACGGGCGCGGCAGCGGCTGCCGTACGTGGTACTTGGCGGCCAGCTCGTCGGCCGGGGCCTGGCTGGAGGGGAAGGCGAAGTCGTACCCCGTGAGGTCCAGGCCGTCCATGGCCCAGGACCCGGAGGTCTCCGTCTTCACGGTGAAGCCCTTGGCAGCCAGGGCCTTCACCACGTCGGGATCGGCGAAGAACTCCGCCTTCTCCGATCCGATCACTCCTTGCACGGTCTTCGTTGCCGTGCCCTTGTCCTGACCTTCGCGGCCCCCGATGACGGCTGCTACCACGCCGCCGATCAGCAGGACCGCCAGGACGATTCCCGCGATGCGTCTCACATCGAGGAGAGTGCTCCCGGAACCCAACATTCCCGGCCGTTCCGGGTGAACGGAGGGTGTCCGACCGATCCCGGTATGCAACCGGAGCGGCGGCCTCCTGCTGCGGGTGTCACCAGGTGGAGGGCGCGGGGTCTCGCCCGTATCCGATGCCCTCGTCGGCACCGGTGATCACGGTGATGGTCATGTGTCCCACGGGCCGCGCCGCCCGGGCGGACAGACGGAGCCCTCCGCGTCGGGGGGACTGGCAGTACCAGGCTGTGGTGGCGCCGGGCGAGCACCATGGAGGGGTGAGCCAACGAGACCCTCGGGACCATCGCGAGCACGGAGAGCTCGGTACCACGCTGCGGTACTGGCGCGACCGGACCACACCCCAGGAGGCCGGGCTGCCGAGGGGCGGCGCGCGGCGGGCGCCCGGACTGCGCAGGGAGGAGCTGGCGCAGCTCGCCGGGCTCTCGGTGGACTATGTCACCCGCCTCGAACAGGGCCGCGCCACCGCCCCCTCCGACCAGGTCGTCGGCGCGCTCGCCCGCGCCCTGCGCCTGTCGGAGCCCGAGCGCGACCACCTCTTCCGGCTGGCCGGGCAGGCCCCGCCCGCGGCCGGATACATCTCGCAGCACATCCCGCCGAGCGTGCAGCGCCTCCTGGACCAGCTGAGCCAGTCCCCGATCGGGGTCCACGACGCGGCGTACAACCTCATCTCGTGGAACCCGCTGTGGGCCGCGCTGGCGGGGGACCCGTCCGGGTGGCGCGGGCGGGAACGCAACTACGTGTGGCGGCAGTTCACGGGCCTGCCCAGCCGGACCACGCACACCCCGGAGCAGGAGCGGAGGCTGCGCACGGCCCTGGTGTCGGATCTTCGGTCCGCCACTGCCCGCTATCCCGACGACCGGGGGCTGCGCTCGCTGATCGCGGATCTGCGGCGGGAGAGCGAGCCGTTCCGTGAGCTGTGGGCCTCGCACGCGGTCGGGTTCCACAAGGCCGACACCAAGGCGGTCCACCATCCCGAGGTGGGGACGATCCTCCTGGACTGCGACACGCTCGCGGTGCCGGGCGGGGATCTGCGGATCACGATCTGCTCGGCCGCGCCGGGCACGGAGGCGGCACAGCAACTGGCGCTGCTCGCGACGCTCGGGTTGCAGACGCCGGCCACTGTCCTCGACTGACCGATGGGTGTGTGGCACCCGGTCCGCACGTCGCTGCGGGTGCGCGCGGACCGGGGCCGTACAAGGGGAGCCCGGGGGCTCGGACGCGGGCTCTCAGCGAGCCGCGAGTTCGCGGGGTTCGGCGGCCGGGGCGTGGGCGTCCATGCGCTCGGCGGCCAGGATCGCGCCCGCGGTGTCCGCGCGGGACGCGGCGACGACGAGGGCACGACCGGCGAGGGCGTGGGCCCGCTGGTGGAGCGCGACGACGTGCGGCTCGCGCACGGCGGCGGCCGACGCGCGGACCGGCGCCACTCCTCCCCGCAGCCGCGCCACCTGCTCGGCGAGCCGCTCGGCCGCCGCGTCCAGGTCGGCGGACGGCTCGATCGCGCGGATCTCGTCGGTCACCGTGAGGAGCGCCGCGAGGTGTCCGGCGAGCTGGATGTCCAGCTCCTCCTCGCGCGACCGGTGGGGGAAGTCGGAGGGGGTACCGGCCGTCGTGTGGACCGACTTGGTGCGGATCGGTTCGTACATGGGGACGGCCTCCTGTGCTGTTTCAGGAAGCCATCCTAGCTTAGATTTCGTCTAAAGTTGAGTCGAATCGCAAAGGTGCATACCCATCACGCAGCGTGAACGTCGGGGCCGGCCGTGTCCGTTCCATCGTGGAGACGAGCGGCAACATGAACAGCCCCCGGCGGGCGATCGGTTCGGTCGCCGTGGAGCGGCTGGAATTCGGCGCGCCTACTCGGACGCCTCATCTCGAAATGGGAGAGTGATGCCCTTGCCACTTCACTTGGTGCCCCACTGGAGGGCCTACATGGCCGATATTGAAGTCTTCGGTTGGCAGAGCGACCATTCTGGCGGATACTATCGCATTCAACTCCCCCTCCAGGCGCTCGCAATGTGCGGTCGCGTCACGGTAAGCGGCTTCTATATGCCGGACCTTGTGCGCGATAATCCGAAAACAGTTATCGTCGGGCAGCGCATCTGTGATCCTCACGCCACCCGGGTATGGCAGAGTCTTGCCGCTGAAGACCACAGACTTGTTTTCGAGATCGATGACGATCTATGGAACACCGACCCCTCCTCCGCGTCGGTCCACAAGTACTTCGCGGATGAGGAGATCCAGGCCAATCTTCGGCGTAACATCGAGGTCTCGGCAGCGGTAACGGTTACCACCGAGCCACTGGCCGATCGAGTGAGGCCGTGGAATCCGAACGTGCATGTTGTTCCCAACGCGGTCCCGGACTGGCTCGTCAACCGCCAGCCACAGCAGCGCGGCGATGGCACCATCACTCTCGGCTGGGGTGGCAGTCCGACCCATCAAATGGACTGGGAACGACACGGAGGCCCAATCCATCGCTTTCTTGACCTTCATTCGCAGGCAGAGATTCATTGCATCGGAAACAATTACGCGCGTGTGATGGGGCTACCTCAGGAGCGTATCCGGTTCACGCCCTGGGTGGCCAACGTGGAGACATATCTCCATACCATCGACTACCACATTGGCATTGCCCCGCTGCAGGAGCACATTTTCAACCGGAGTAAATCCGCACTCAAGGTCATCGAGTGTGGAGCCCTCGGCATTCCCGTGGTTGCGTCCGACGTGGGACCCTACCGGGACTACGTCCAGGATGGAATCACAGGGTACCTGGTACGCGGCGACCGCGAATGGGTTCGTTATTTGAGCGCCCTTGCCAATGATTCCGACATGCGAGTCGCCATGGGTGAAGCCGCCCGCGCCCGGGCGGCGCAACAGACCATCAGTTGCCTGACGCCACTCTGGGAGAAGGCAATCTTCGGTTAACCTGATGTGCGAAGTTTGGAAAAAGTGATATGCACCTGGAAATCGGTGGCGGCAATCTCGTTCGGGAAGGCTGGATCAATCTGGATTCCCGAAACGGGGAAGGTCAATGGCAGCGATGTGCGCAGCAGACGCCGTGGCCAACCGGGGAGGGGACGGTGGAGAGCATCAGGGCGTCACATGTCATGGAGCACATCCCCGCCGGGCAGGAACGCATCGATGTGATGAACGAAGCTCACCGCGTCCTCAAACCCGGTGGCACCTTTGAGATCATCGTTCCGTTGGCCGGCACATGGCAGGCGATCGCCGACCCTACGCATGTTTCCTTCTGGTGCATGGAATCCTTCCGCTACTTCGATGGCCTGCACAGTGCGGACGCGGACTACGGCATCAAGTTGTGGGAGACGGTCGAGCTTTATGTCGCGGGTGGCTGGGAAGGTCATTGGCTGGGGAGGCCTCGATGAGGACCGATCTGCCCCGTGCCCCGGAACGCGAGCGGAGAGGCGAGTGGATCCCCGGACAAAGCTGCAGCTCATGCGGGTGAGCCACCCGCAGTCGCGCTGTGATGAGGAATGCCCGCTGCTCTTCCCGTGTGAATGTGAGAGCGTCAGGGTTGGCTGTAGCCGTCCAGGAAGTTCCCGATCCGGGTCACCGCGTCGGTCAGATCGCCCACGCTCGGCAGGGTGACCACTCGGAAGTGGTCCGATTCGGGCCAGTTGAAGCCGGTCCCCTGGACGACCATGATCTTCTCTCGGCGGAGCAGGTCGAGGACCATCCGGCGATCGTCCTTGATCTTGAAGACCTTCGGGTCGAGCCGCGGGAAGAGGTAGAGCGCGCCCTTGGGCTTCACGCAGCTCACGCCCGGGATCTGGGTCAGCAGCTCGTAGGCGACGTCCCGCTGTTCCTTCAGCCGGCCGCCGGGCAGCACCAGGTCGTTGATCGTCTGCCGCCCGCTGAGTGCCGCGACCACGCCGTGCTGACCGGGCATGTTCGCGCACAGGCGCATGTTCGCGAGGATCGTCAGGCCCTCGATGTAGGAGTCGGCGTGCGCGCGGGGGCCGGAGATCGACATCCAGCCGACCCGGTAGCCCGCCACCCGGTACGCCTTCGACATGCCGTTGAAGGTGAGGGTGAGCAGGTCGGGCGCGACCGAGGCGGTCGGGGTGTGCGTGGCGTCGTCGTAGAGGATCTTGTCGTAGATCTCGTCCGAGCAGACCAGGAGGTTGTGGCGGCGGGCGATGTCGGTGAGCCCGCGCAGCATCGCCTCGTCGTACACCGCGCCCGTCGGGTTGTTCGGGTTGATGATGACGATCGCCTTGGTGCGGTCGGTGACCTTGCGCTCCACGTCCGCGAGGTCGGGCATCCAGTCCGACTGCTCGTCGCAGTGGTAGTGCACGGCGGTGCCGCCGGACAGGGACACGGCGGCGGTCCACAGCGGGTAGTCCGGCGCCGGTACGAGGACCTCGTCACCGTCGTCCAGCAGGCCCTGCATCGCCATCACGATCAGCTCGGACACGCCGTTGCCGATGAAGACGTGCTCGACGTCGGTCTCGATGCCGAGGGTCTGGTTGTGCATCACGACGGCGCGGCGGGCGGCGAGCAGGCCCTTCGCGTCGCCGTAGCCGTGCGCCGTCGACACGTTCCGGAGGATGTCCTCCAGGATCTCGGGCGGGCACTCGAACCCGAACGCGGCCGGATTGCCGGTGTTCAGCTTGAGGATCCGATGCCCCGCCGCTTCCAGCCGCATCGCCTCCTCGAGCACCGGGCCCCGGATCTCGTAACAGACGTTGGCGAGCTTGGTCGACTGGATCACCTGCATGACGGTGAGCTTACGGCCGCGTAACGCTCGGCGGGGGGTGTTTTCCACCACGTGAGACGTGGCGTTTTGGATGACTTTCTTCCCCGGCGTTGTGCCGTAAGCCCTTGCAGTCCTTAGAATCCGCGCCGATGTCCTGGCAGAACGGCGAGACCGAGGCCGAGCCGAGGGTGTACCTCCCGAGCGGTGACGGCGAGGCGCCCCCGGCGTACGAGGCGTACGCGGATCCGGCGGCGGCGCACGGCTGGCAGGACGCGTACGACGGGGCGGGTGCGGACGAAGGGCCGGGTGTGCGGACGGCCGATGGTGACGGGCCGGGGGCGGGCGGCGAGGGCGCCGTGGCGCGTGCCGGGGCCGGCCGCCGTGACGGCTCGCGGCGCCGCCGCCGGAAGCGGCTCCCGCGGCGGCGGGTGGCGGTGGCGGGCGGGGCGGTGTGCGCGGTCGTCCTCGGCGCGGTGGTCGTGGGACTGTTCGACTCCGGGCCGTCGGGGGGCTCCTCGCCCTCGGGGCGGAGCGACGGTGACGGCCGGGGCGCGTCCGCGTCCCCGGAGCCGACGGCTTCCGCGGGTGGCTCGACCGCCGGCGCGGCGGAGACGACGCCGGGCGACTCGCCCGCCGCCTCCGGCGCGAGCACCGGGCGGACCTCTCCGGGCGCGTCCGCGTCCACGTCGGCGACGCCGTCGCCGACGGCACCGCGGTCCCCGTCGGCCGGGACCCCCACCACTTCCACCACCCCCACCACCAGCCCCACCGCGACCGCGACCACGGGTCGCGGTGCCGGCAACGGCAACCCCGGCCACGGCCAGGGCGCCACCAAGCGGCCGAAGTAGCCGCCGGTCCCGACGGGTTCTGTCCGGGCCACGGCAGGCCCCGCGGTGGTGTTCGCCCCCCGGTCGCTCGCCCGCGTATACGACACGCCCCGTCCCGCCGCTCCGGCATGCCCATGGCCGGAAACCGCTCCTTGTCGCTCCCGTCCCCTCGATTGACAATGCGCATGACAAAACTGGAAGTGGCCGGAAGATCTCCGGCCGCCCAAGTCGCAAGAGGGGACCCCCACATGAGAAAGCCTCTCGTCGCCGCGCTCTTCGCCCTGGTGATCACCGGGGCGGGCGTGGCACCCGCGGTCGCGGCACCCGCACCCGCGGCGGCGTCCACGTCCACGTCCACGTCCGCGTCCACGTCCGCGTCCGCGGTCAAGGCGGACACGAAGGCGGCGGCGCCGACCCTCCAGGCGGTCAGCCTCGCCGGGACCGTCGCGCTCAGCAACTGCTCCGGCTCCGTCATCCGCTTCCCCAACTCCGCGGACAGCGACCCGGCGCTCGTGCTCTCCAACGGCCACTGCCTGGAGACGGGCTTCCCGGCGCCCGGTGAAGTGATCGTCGACCAGGCGTCCAGCCGTACCTTCGGCCTGCTCAACTCCGCCGGCACCCGGGTGGCGACCCTGCGGGCCGGCAAGGTCGCGTACTCGACCATGACCGACACGGACGTCACGATCTACCAGCTCACCAGCACCTACACGACGATCAAGAACTCGTACGGCATCAGCGCGCTGACCGTGCAGGACACGCACCCGACCGTCGGCACCGCCATCACGGTCGCCTCCGGTTACTGGAAGCGGCTCTACAACTGCAGCATCGACGGGTTCGCGTACCGCCTCAAGGAGGGCGACTGGACCTGGAAGGACTCCATCCGATACACCTCCGCCTGCAACACCATCGGCGGCACCTCGGGCTCGCCGGTCATCGACCAGGCCACCGGCAAGGTCGTCGCCGTCAACAACACCGGTAACGAGGACGGCGAGACCTGCACGGTGAACAACCCCTGCGAGGTCGACGCGAGCGGCAACGTCACCATTCACCCGGGCATCAACTACGCCGAGGAGACCTACCAGATCCCGGCGTGCTTCACGACCGGCAACAAGCTCAACCTGAGCGCGAGCGGATGCACCCTGCCCAAGCCGTGACCCCTGCGCGGCGGCGGGCGGTCACCGGGGAGTCCGGCGGACCGCCCGCCCCGCCAGTACGTCCGTCCGCCGCCCGTCCTCGATCGCGAACCGGCCGTCGATCAGGACGTACGGGATGCCCGTGGGGAGTCTGCGCGGCTCCTCGAACGTCGAGCCCGCCGCGACCGTGGCCGGGTCGAAGAGGACCAGGTCGGCGCGGTACCCCTCGCGGACCAGACCGCGGTCGGGCAGCCGCAGCCGGGCGGCCGGACGGCCGGTGAGATGGGCGACGCACTCCTCCAGGGAGAGGACGCCCAACTCCCGTACGTACTTCCCCAGATACTGCGGGAACGTGCCGTACGCGCGCGGGTGCGGCTTGTCGCCGCGCAGGATGCCGTCCGAACCGCCGGTGTGCACACGGTGCCGCATGATCGCGCGGACGTTCTCCTCGTGGCCTACGTGCTGGAGGATCGTCGGGCCCAGCCGGTCGTCGAGGAGCAGGCGGCGGGCGGTCGTCCAGGGGCTCTCGCCGAGCCGGTCGGCGGACTGCCGGACCGTGCTGCCGACGTACGGCGCGAGGGCCGGGTCGGTGACCCCCGAGATCTCGATCGTGTCCCACTCGATGGGCACGCCGTGGCAGCCGTCGGCCCCGATCACCTCCATGTGGTGCCGGACGCGCTCGGCCGTCTCCTCGTCCTTCAGGCGCGCGAGGATCGCCTCCGGGCCGCCCTCGCTCGCCCAGCTCGGCAGCATCGCCACGAGCGTGGTGCAGCCGGGGGTGTAGGGGTACGTGTCGAGGCTGATGTCCGCGCCCGCGGCGAGGGCGTCGTCCAGGAGGGCCAGCAGCTCCGGGGCCCTGCCCTCGTTGACGCCGAAGTTCATGGTGGCGTGGGCGAGGTGGAGCGGGCAGCCCGCCTCACGGGTGAGGGCCACCATCTCCTCGTACGCCGCCAGGGCGCCCGCCCCGTACGAGCGGTGGTGCGGGCAGTAGTAGCCGCCGTACTCCGCCACCACCCGGCACAGCTCGGTGAGTTCGGCGTCCCGGGCGTACATGCCGGGGGTGTAGGTGAGGCCGGAGGACATGCCGACGGCGCCCTCGCGCATCCCGTCGGCCACCAGCCGCCGCATCCGCTCCAGCTCCCGCGCCGTCGCCGGGCGGTCCTCCCAGCCGACGGCGAGCATCCGGACGGTGCCCTGCGGGATCAGATACGCGGCGTTGACCGCGATGCCCTCGCCGTCGAAGCCGTGGTCGAGCCGGTCCAGGTACTCGCCCACCGAACGCCAGCCGAAGTCGATGTCGTCGCCGGGTCCGTTCCAGCCGGTGATCGTGGACCGGACCTCCGCGAGGGTGCGGTCGTCGACCGGCGCGTACGACAGCCCGTCCTGGCCGATGACCTCCAGGGTCACCCCCTGGGCCGCCTTCGCGCTGTGGTCCGGGTCGCGCAGGAGGGCGAGGTCGCTGTGGGCGTGCATGTCGATGAAGCCGGGGGAGAGGGCCAGGCCCTCGGCGTCAAGAACCCGCCGGGCGACCGGCCGCAGACAGCCGGCCGCCGCGCCCTCCTTGAGCACGGTGGTGATCCTGCCGCCCTCGATGCCCACGTCGGCGCGGTACGAGGGGCCTCCGGTGCCGTCGACGACCTCCGCGTCGCGGATGACGAGATCCATCACAGGGGCCTCCGGGAAACACACGAAACACTCGTCACAACGGCCTCTCAGAAGAACGTACGGACGTAGTCCACGACCGTGCCGTCCGCCTCCACCAGCGGAATCAGCTGCCACTTGTCGAAGGACGTGCAGGGATGGGACAGCCCGAGGCCCACCCAGTCCCCGACCTCCACGTCCGCCTCCGGGTCCGTGGACAGCCACGCGTGCTGGTCGGAGAGCGCGGTCACCGTCAGACCCGTCGCCGGCCGCTCGGCACCGTCCCGCCGCACCACCTGGGCCTCGGGCAGATCGAGGTCGTACGCCGCGTCCCGCTTGCCCGCGTTGACGAAGGCCTGATCGGGGGAGGGCCGGGAGACGACCTGGGCCCAGAGGCGGAACGCGGGGTGCAGCGCGCCCTCCTCGGGGACCCGGGCGAAGGGGGTCAGCCGGCGGTAGTGGCCGTCGTCGTGCGAGACGTAGGCGCCCGAGCGCAGCAGCTTCAGTACGGGCAGGGAGAGGTCGGGGAGCTCGGAGAAGACGTCCGCGACGGCGTCGAACCAGGCGCTGCCGCCGGCGCTGACGACGATCTCCGCCAGTCCTTCGAACCGGCCCGCCTTGTCGAAGTCCACCGCCAGCGCGGTCAGCCGCCGCAGCCAGGCGTGCACGCGCTCGGGGTCCGCCCCCGGGACCTCGCCCTCGTAGCCCGCCACGCCGACCAGCCGCAGGGTCCGCGTCGCGGCCACCGCGTCCGCGACCGCCGCGCACTCGGCCTCCGTACGCACACCGGTGCGGGCCCCCGCGCCGGCGGCGAGCTCGACGACCACGTCCACCGGACGGGTGGAGCCGTGCAGCGCCGCGTCCATCAGCTCGACGCCGCGCACCGAATCGACGTAACAGACGAAGCGGAAGTCCGGGTCGGCCGCCAGCTCGGACGCGATCCAGCGCAGCGCCGCCGCGTCGACGAGTTCGTTCGCGAGGAAGATCCGCTCGATCCCGAACTCCCGTGCCACGCGCACCTGGTGGGGCACGGCGAGCGTGATGCCCCAGGCGCCGTGCTCGATCTGCCGCCAGAACAGCTGCGGGGCCATCGAGGTCTTGCCGTGCGGGGCGAAGGCGAGGCCGTGGCGAACGGCGTACGTCTCCATCAGTTCGAGGTTGTGCGTCAGGCGCTCGGCGGACAGGGCGAGGACGGGGGTGGTGAAGCCGCCGGTGAAGAGGTCGCGGCGCTGGGCGGCCAGCTCGCCGACGGTCAGACCCTCGGCGTCCGGGGGGAGGCCCTTGAAGTGGTGGTCGACGCGGTCCGCGGCGAGACGGTCCGCCGCCAGACGGGCGGCGGCTTCGGAGGCGGTCATGGGGCCATCCCTTCAAGGGTGCTGCGCTGCGTTGCATCATGTGCAACGGTCATTGCGCATGTCGTTTACTGCTGTCTAACATCCCAGCCAACGCAGGGTCAACGGTGCCGCCCGGTCCCCGTCGGCCGCGAGAACGAGGAGCCCCAGACATCGTGACCCCCAACGGACCTGTCGACGCCCCGGACGTCGTGGATGTCGTCGCGCTCGGCGAGTCCATGGTCACGTTCCTGCCCACCCGGCCCGGGCGCCTCGCCGACGTGCCGTCGTTCGAACGGGGGATCGGCGGAGCCGAGTCCAACGTGGCGTGCGTGCTCGCCGCGACCGGCCACACCGCGCGCTGGGTCGGCCGGGTCGGCACCGACGGGTTCGGCGACCACCTCGTCGAGGCGATCGCCGCGTACGGCGTCGACACCTCCGCCGTACGAAGGGATCCCGCGCGCCCGACGGGCATCTACTTCCGCACGGCGGGCGACCGGGCGAGCGACGCCCACGAGGTCGCCTACTACCGGGCCGGATCCGCCGCCTCCGCGATGACCAAGGACAACGTGGACCTGGACGCCCTGCGCTCGGGCCGCGTACTGCACCTGTCCGGCATCACCGCCGCGCTGTCCGAGGACTGCCTCGGCCTCATGCGCGAACTCACCGCGCCCCGCGCGAGGCGCCCCCTCGTCTCCTTCGACGTCAATCACCGCGCCGGGTTGTGGCGCGACGCCGACGGACCACGCGTCCTGCTCGACCTCGCGCGCGGCGCGGACATCGTGTTCGTCGGGGACGACGAGGCCCGTGCCGCCTGGGGGCTGTCCGGGGCACGGGCGATCCGCGAGGCGCTGCCGGAACCGGCCGTCCTCGTCGTCAAGCAGGGCGGGGACGGGGCGACCGTGTTCGAGAGGGCCGCGGCGGGCCGCGCGGCCTCGGAGGGCGGCCAGGACGCCCCCGACACCGCCACGTTCGTACGCGCCCTGCGCGTCGACGTGATCGCGGCCGTCGGCGCGGGCGACGCCTTCGCCGCCGGGTTCCTCTCCGCCACCCTGCGCGCACTGCCCGCCCGGGAGCGGCTCCGGCACGGCCACCTCATGGCCGCCGCCGCCCTCACCGTCCACGGCGACCTCGCCGCGCCCCCCTCCCGCGACCACGCCGACCGGCTGGCCGCTCTGGACGACGACGCGTGGGAGACACTTCGACTCGGCCCCGGCTGGACCGAAGCCGTCACGCGGGCCCAGGAGGAGGTACGTACCCCATGAGCCAGACCGTCGACCGAGCGCTGAGCATCCTGCCGCTGCTCGCCGAGGGCCCCGCCGACCTCGGCCAGGTCGCCGACCGCCTCGGCGTCCACAAGTCCACCGCGCTCCGCCTCCTGCGCACCCTGCACGAGCACGGCCTCGTCTACCGCCAGTCCGACCAGCGCTACCGCCTCGGCGCCCGCCTCTTCGCCCTCGCCCAGGAAGCCGTCGAGAACCTCGACGTCCGCGAGATCGCCCACCCCCACCTCGTACGGCTCAACGAGACGTGCGGGCACACCGTCCACCTCGCGGTGTACGAGGAGAACGAGGTCCTCTACATCGACAAGGTGGAGAGCCGCTACCCGGTGCGCATGTACTCGCGGATCGGGAAGCCGGTCGCCATCACGGTCGCCGCCGTCGCCAAACTCCTCCTCGCCGATCTCCCCGAGCCCGAACGCCGCGCCCTCGCGGACAAGCTCGACTACCCCATGTACACGGCCCGTTCGACCCCCAACGCGCCCGCCTTCCTCAAGGAACTGGCCACGGTGCGCGAACAGGGCTGGGCCACCGACCTCGGTGGCCACGAGGAGTCCATCAACTGCGTCGCGGCCCCCATCCGCGGCGCCGACGGACGCGTCGTCGCCGCGATGTCGGTCTCCGCGCCGAACGTCGTCGTCACCGCCGACGAACTCCTCACCCTGCTCCCGCTGGTGCGCCGGACCGCCGACGCCATCAGCCACGAGTACTCCGGCAAGCCCCCAGCCAAGGAAGAGAGTTCCCGACGTCCATGACCGAGAAGACCGCCCTCACCCCCAAGACCCACACCACGCCGCCCGCGAAGTTCTCGCACGGCGTGAAGAAGGGGAACATCCTCCAGGTCGCCGGACAGGTCGGCTTCCTCCCGGCCGAGGAGGGCAAGCCGCCCACGCCCGCCGGTCCCACCCTGCGTGAACAGACCCTCCAGACCCTCGCCAACGTTCAGGCGATCCTCGAAGAGGGCGGCGCGAGCTGGGACGACGCGATGATGATCCGCGTCTACCTCACGGACGTCGACCACTTCGCCGAGATGAACCAGATCTACAACACCTACTTCGAGGAGCAGGGTCTCACCGCGCCCCCCGCCGCCCGCACCACGGTCTACGTCGGCCTGCCGGCCGGCCTCCTCATCGAGATCGACGCGCTCGCCGTACTGGGCTGAGCGCCCCCCTCGAACTCCCGCACCCCGTACGTCATCACGGCACGGCCGCCCTCCCCATGGGACGCCGTGCCGCGATCCCCCCTGCCCGAAAGCCGCATGCCCCACTTACCCGACTGCAGAGGTCCCCCGCCCATGTCCTCACCCATGCTGCTCGCCGCCACCACCGCACCACCGGTCCCACCCCACACCGGCGGCCTGATCGCCCTCATCCACGGCACCGCCGGTCTGCTGACCGTCGCCGCGCTCGGCATCGCCCTGCTCCTCGTCCTGATCATCAAGGTGAGACTCCAGCCCTTCGTGGCGCTCCTCGCGGTCTCCATAGCCGTCGGCCTCGCGGCCGGTCTCTCCGTCACCGAACTCTTCGGCACGGTCCAGCGCTCCGACGCCGTCTCCCTCATCGAGTCCGGCATGGGCGGCACCCTGGGCCACATCGCGATCATCATCGGGCTCGGCACGATGCTCGGCGCGATCCTCGAAGTCAGCGGCGGGGCCGAGGTGTTGGCGTCCCGGCTGCTGAACCTCTTCGGCGAGGAGCGGGCGCCCCTCGCCATGGGCCTCACCGGCCTCATCTTCGGTATCCCGGTCTTCTTCGACGTCGGCATCTTCGTCCTGGCGCCGATCGTGTACGCGGCGGCCAAGCGCGGCGGCAAGTCGATCCTGCTCTACTGCCTGCCCCTGCTCGCGGGTCTCTCCATGACCCACGCGTTCCTGCCGCCGCACCCGGGCCCGGTCGCCGCCGCGGGACTGCTCCACGTACAGCTCGGCTGGGTCATCCTCATGGGCATCGTCTGCGGCATCCCCGCCGTGCTCGCCGCCTGGGTCTGGTCCGCGTGGATCGGCAGGCGGATCTTCGTCCCCGTACCGCAGGACATGGCCGAGGCCGCCGACGAGGCGAGGGCCGCGCTGGTCGAGGAGCAGCGGGCCGCCGGGGTCGCGCCGCAGGAGAAGCCGGTGCCGCTCGGCACGGTCCTGGCCATCATCGGTACGCCGCTGGTGCTGATCCTGCTCGCGACCTTCTCCTCGATCGCCTTCGACCCCTCCACGGGCCGCTCGGTCATCGAGTTCTTCGGCCACCCCTTCGTCGCCCTGACGATCGCGCTGCTGCTGGCGTACTACCTGCTCGGCATCCGCCGCGGCTGGTCCCGCAAATCGCTGGAGACGGTGTCCACGGCCTCGCTGAAGCCGGTCGGCAACATTCTGCTCGTGGTCGGCGCGGGCGGGGTCTTCGGCGCGGTCCTCAAGGGCAGCGGGGTCGCCCAGGCCCTCTCCGACACCTTCAACGACGTCGGCCTGCCGGTGATCGTCCTCGCCTACCTCATCTCCCTGGTCCTGCGTGTCGCCCAGGGCTCGGCCACGGTCGCCATCGTCACCACGGCCGGCATCGTGGCCCCGCTGCTGACCGAGGGCGACCACTCCCAGGCCTTCGTCGCCCTGGTCATCATGGCGATCTCGGCGGGCTCCATCTTCGCCTCGCACGTCAACGACGGCGGCTTCTGGATGGTCGCGAAGTACTTCGGCATCTCCGAACGGGACACCCTCAAGACCTGGACGGTTCTGGAGTCGGTGCTGTCGGTGGCGGGCTTCGCGGTGGCGGCGGTGGTGAGCCTGTTCGTGTAGGTACGGGGCGTCTTCGTACAACAGTGGCGTTGCCAACTTGGGGGCTGGCTGTGTCCGACACAGGATCTTCGACCATACTGCCCGCTGTGGAGCAGCGCATAGGTTCGAAGAGCCAGCCCCTGGACGCCGCCGCGGTGAACCCGGCGTACATCCCCGGGCTCACGTCACCCGCGAAGGCGGAGCCGAAGGACGCGGCCGTCGAGGAGGCCGAGTCCGAGGAGACCGCCTCCGAAGAGGCCGCGTCCGAGGAGGCGGTTGTCGAGGACGCCGCCCCCGAGACGGCGGTCGCCGAGGAGGCGTCCGCCGAGCCCGAAGAGGAGGCCACCTCCGCATCCGACTCGGACTCCGAGCCCGAACCGGACCCGGACGGGCCGGTGTTCGAGGCGTCCGACCGGCGCGCCTCGATCAAGGCCGACCACAGCGGCGTACGCCTGCGTCTGGACGACCAGGAGGCGGAGTTCCGCTGGGACGAGATCGGCGCCGTCGAGACGGAGTCGCCCCGCTTCGGGAAGCGGTTCACCATCACGGTGCACACCCCGGACCGCCGCTGGTACCCGATCGAGATCGAGGCGACGGCCCGGGCGCGCTTCAAGGAGTGGGAGGACCAGCTGGACGCGGTCCTGGACGCCTACTTCGAAGACGGTGAGGTTTCTGAAGAGGTTTCTGAAGAGGCCCCGGACGAGAGCGCCCCGTAGGAGCGCGGGGAACTGCGCGACCAGCCACATCCGGCCCGCAGTTCCCCACTCACCGGCTTGTCCCACTCCTAGCTGCAGTACTGCGTCGCCTTCCCGATCGACCGGTACATGCAGTCCGCGTTCTCCAGCAACTGCAACACCGCGTCCCGGTTCCGCGAGGTCTCCCGCTCGATCACCTCGTCGGGCGGGTAGAACCCACCTCCGGAACTGGACGTCGGATACATCTCGAAGGTGTAGTCGAAGATCTTCTGACTGCCCCAGAGGTAGTCGTCGATCGACCCGTCGGTGATGTACAGGTCGCTGGACTGCTCCGGGGTGTACCCGTTGCTGGCCGCCATCTTCTGCCCGACGGCCTTGAACGCGGCGGCGTCGTCCGCGGTCATGCCGGTCGCGGTGTCGGCGGTGGTGTACCCGAAGGGCCACAGCACGAGTTCGCTGTACGTGTGGAAGTCGATCCCGGCCTTGATCTGCTGCTTCCCGCCGACGACCCGGCCGCGCACGAAGTCCGCGACGACCTTCACCTCGGGCGCGGACTCGGCGGATGCGCCGCGGTAGGTCTCGGAGGACGTGGAGCCGGACGAGCCGCCGCAGCAGCCCCACTTGTAGTTCCAGTTGCGGTTGAGGTCCGTACCGACGTACGAGGAACCGGAGTTGGGCTGGCGGTTCTTGCGCCAGGAGCGGTAGGAGCCGGTCGCGATGTCGTACTCTCCGCCGTCCGGATTGAGGTCCGGGACGATCCAGATCTCACGGTTGTTCACCATGTCGGTGACCCGGGAGTCGCTGCCGTACCCGGCCCCGAGCTCGCGCAGCAGGTACAGCGCCATCTCGACGGTCAGGTGCTCGCGGGCGTGCTGGTGGAAGGTGAGGAGGACCTCGGGCTCGTTCTCGTCGGTGGCGACGTTGTCGCTGACCTTGATGGCGACGATGTCCCGGCCCTGGTACGACTTGCCGATCACCCGCTTGCTCATGATGGTCGGGTAGGCCGCGAGGCGCTGGTCGATCTCCGTGTTCATCTCGGTGTAGTTGTGGTACTTCGAGTCGGCCGAGGGGAAGTCGAGGAGGCGGACGTCACCGGCGCCGTTGGACCGGTTCGGCGCGGATCCCAACAGGGAGACCTCGTAGCCGAGTCGGCGCAGCTTTTCGGCCTGGTCGGCGCGGCCCGAGACGACGACGGTCTCCTCGTCGGCCTCGTCCACGGTGACGCCGGTGCGCTGGATGGCGGTGCGGGTCACCGGGGTGGTGCTCTGGTGGATCTCGTACTGGCGGATGTCGTCGGCCGAGGGCGCGGGGGCCTTCGCTCCGGTCGCCGTGGCGTGGCTGGCGGTGGCGGTGATCGGGGCGGCGAGGGCGAGCGCGAGCAGGGTCGCGAGGGTGACGGTGCGCCTGCCGCGTCGGTGAAGTCGCATGAAGTCTCCTTGGCGGAGTGTGGGGGGTGGAACCAGTGCGACGTACGGAGTGCGGGTGTGGCGCTCATGGTGAGTGTTTGGCATGAGCGGGTCAAGAGTCGCTAAAGGGCCGATGGCGGAAACCGGTCATGCGTCGGACCCCGCCGGCAGGTCCGTCCGACGGGGCCCGAATGGGGACAGAGGTGGGGGAACTCAGCCCAGGCCGCGCCACTTCGCGCTGAGGGCGATCGCCCGGAGCTGCTTCGCCGTGAGCGCGGGGGCGGTGCGCGTCGCGGCGGTCACCTGGCTGCCGGAGTTGAAGGCGCTGACCACCACGCGGAACCCGTCGGTCCTGATGGTGTCGGCGGTCCACATGACGATGCCGGCGCCGCCCTTCTTGCCCGGCTCCTGGCGCGTGATGACCTTCGTGCCGTCGGCCAGCGTCTCGGTGCCCGCCCCGAAGAGCTGGTGCTCGACGTCCGACATGTTCGGCTGCACGTTGATCTGGATCAGGCTCCTGCCCTTGCCGTCGTCGACGACGGCATAGGCGTACCCGCTGTCCGGGCCGTTCTTGGCGACCACCTCGACGCCCTTGGGCAGCAGCGACACGAGCGTGGAAGCGACCGCGCTCCCGTCGATGCCCGAGGGCTGTGCGGGTGCCGCCGTCGGGGCCTTGGGGTCCACCGGGATCGCGTCGACGACGCCCAGCCACGCGCCGGCCGTGGCGAGTGTCTTCAACCGCGGCGTGGACAGCGGAGGTTCGGCCCTGCTGACCGGCGCGCCCTTCTCGGCCGCGGCGTTCCATTCGCTCACGTTGACGTGCTGACCCTTGGGGGTGACGAGGTCCGCCGTCCACAGCTTCGTGTCCGCGCGGCGGTCCGGGTACTCGTACCCCTGGAAGATCTTGAGCGCCGAGCCGTCGGGCAGCCTGGTCACGACGCAACTGTCGTACAGCTTCAGGACCTTGTCCGGGCACTCGACGGTCTGTCGGGCCTGCTCGCTGCCCGGCAGGACCCGGTTGAAGCCGACGGCGACGGCCGCCTTGCCCTTGCCGTCGTTGTAGACGACCTGGGCGTACGGCGGCAGCTTCTCGTTGGTGCCGCGTGCTTCCGCCGAGCCGAACTCGCCCCGGGGGAGCAGCTTCTCGAGGAGGCCGATGAGTTGGTCGCCGGTGTAGGACGTTTTGGGGGTGGCCGAAGCGACGGGGGTCTTCGCACCGGTGGCCACGGACTGCCGTCCGCCGTCGCCGCCCGGTACGAGGAGTGCCCCGCCGAGGCCCACGAGCGCGACCGAGGCCACGCCCGCCACGACGGCGGCCCTGCGCCGCAGCAGCAGTCGGTGGCCGCGTGTCGCGCCGGCGGCGACCAGGGCGCGCCGGTCGGTCTCGTAGGCCCCGCCGGCCTGGCGCAGGGCCTCGCCGAGCCGTTCCTCGAAACGGTCCTCGTCGTCGTCGCCCCGGTGGTGGTCGTGGTACCGGTCGTGGTCGTGGTGGCGGTCGTCAACGGGCATGGCGAATCACCCTCTCTGCTCTCCGTAAGGGCTGTCTGTCGGAGCGGTCTGTACGGTCGTCGGCGCCGGCGCCGACGCCGGGCCGGGGTCAGGGTCTTGCGTGCTCGCCGAGGGCGTCCCCGAGCAGCAGCCGCAGCCGGGCGAGCGCGCGGGTGCAGCGGGTGCGTACGGCGGCCGAGCTGACGTTCATGGCCTCGGCGGTCTCCTCGACGCTGCGGTCCTCCCAGTAGCGCAGCACGACCACGGCCCGGTCCTTGGCGGACAGCCGGCCGAGTGCCTCGACCAGGGTCAGCCGCAGGGGTGTGTCGGTGTCGGCCGCGCGCGGGTCGGGAAGGTCGGGGAACTCGTCCGTGGCGCGTTCCCGGCTGCTGCGGCGCCGCTGGTGGGCGAGGAAGGTACGGGTGAGGACGGTCTGCGCGTATCCGGCGGGGTTGCCGACGCGGGAGACCCGGTACCAGCGGACGTACAGGCGACCGAGGGTCTCCTGCACCAGGTCCTCGGCGAGATGGGTGTCCCCGCCGGTGAGCAGACAGGCGGAACGGTAGAGATGCCCCGCCCGCGCCGCCGCGAACTCGGCGTAGTCGTCCCCCCGGACCTGTCTCATCCCGCCCCCGCGTCTCTGGTACCGCCGCCTTCACCTCATTGATGCGCCGGCCCCCCGGAAATGTTTCAGCGGACGGAGAGAAGGTCCGGGAGGGGCCCACAGGGAGCCCACGGGGAGCCCTCCACGTAGGGGGTCTGTGTACGCCGGGATAGGTTGCCGGAGTGACTGACCAGCCGCCCGCCTCCACCCCACCGGGCTTCGGCCCGCCCCCGCCGCAGTATGCCCCGCAGTACGCCCCGCAGCCGCCCCTGCCCCCGGCGCCCGGCCCGGAGTTCCTGGCGGTCGACAAGCACAACTCGGTCGTGGTCGACGCGTCGGGTGTGGCCTTCGAGATGTACGACATCACGGTCGACTTCCCCTGGCCCGAGATCCGCAGCGTCCACTACAAGGCGAGCCCCAACGGCAAGGCCCTGATGGTCGCCGTGGTCCACCTGGACGGCAGGGTCTACGAGTGCGTGGTGACCGCGAAGCCGCGGGAGTTGTTGCGCGGGTGGTTCGCACAGTTGGCGTGGGTGCTGGGGTACTACCGGCCGATGGGGTAGCCGTCCGGCGTCTCAGAGGAGGTGGTCGGCCCTGCCCGCCTTGATGCCGAGGATCATGGTGCGGAGCGCTTCGCGGGTGTCGGTGAGGTAGTGGTCTTCGGCTCCGGCTATGGCGATGTAGGCGTTGCCGTCGGGGTCGGTGCCGAGGCGGAAGCAACTGGCTCCTCTCGGACCTGCGCGACGATCCCTACGGCGCCGACACGGACAAGCAGTTGTTCACCCTTTACGCCGCCGACACCCCTGACGTGCGGGAGAAGAACGAACAGTACGGTGACGACTCCGACCACCGCGGCGCCGACATCAAGGTCCGAGGCAAGAACTGGGACAAGATGGAGCCGCACCTCGACGATGCGATGGCCTGGAATGCCCTCAGTGATGATGAACGCGCGAAGGCCATCGCGCAGTTGGAGTCGCAGACTCCCGCAGGACACCACGTCTCCCTCGACCCGCTCTACAGCACCGGCCAGACCACGGGCACCGGCACCGGCGAGCCCGAACCGGGAACACCGTCACCGAGCCCCGGCCCGACCCCCACGCCGCCAGGAGTTCACTGACCCCATGAAGAGGACCGCAGTAGCGCTGATCGCATGTCTTCTGGCGGTACCGCTCACCGCATGTGACGCCTTCAAGGCCCCCAGCTCCGATCAGCTCACCCCCATGCCCAGCAACGTCCCTACGACGCCGCAGTACCGGACGGCGGATGACGTGGTGGCTGCGCTCGATCGAGGGGGCATCACCTGTGACGTGCTCCGGCGCAAGGCTGGCGGCCTCGACTGCAGGACAGCGATCGACGGAGCGGAGGTGGAGAACCAGATCCAGGTGCTGGATCCCAAGAAGTCCAGCCGGAACGAGGTCGGGGACTCCATCGCCAGCTGGCGCAGCAGCGGCAACACCGTCGTGGCCGCCGGCAACTGGTTCATCCGCGTCCTGCCCAACGGCTCCCCCGACTACTCCGTAAAGATCGCCAAAGCCGTCGACGCCGTCGTCCTTCCTCCTCTGTATCGCCTGCCCGCCATCCCCCAGAAGCCCCGATACAAGAGTGTTGACGCGCTCGCCGACGCGCTGGAGAAGTCCGTCGGCTGCGACCGGCGGAAGACGGAGTCAGCCGACCAAGTGCTGTGTGCGACGCAGGCGGCGAAGACGCGTCCCTGCGGTCGGTCCGGCGATGGACGCGACGCCCACCTCATGCTGCACGACAGCTCCGCCACCCGGAACGACTACATCCGGCTGCTCCTCAGCGACGACCATCTCCCGTACTACATCGCCACGGCCGGGAACTGGACCATTCAGTTCTGCGACACCGCCACCGGGCAGGAAGCGGCCCGGGAACTCGGAGGGGTCGTGGTCGACCACAAGGCGAACAAGTGAATGAGTACAGCTCGAACGCGCCTTCCGCACATCTGATCCGCGCGCCTTCTGCCGGGACTGCGGGGAACGCCATGGTTGCCACCAGGCCGAGGCGGTCCACTCGGCCGCCTGAGCCGAGACCGACGGTGAGCGCTTGTTCTGGCGCCGCCCCAGGACAGGTCGCAGAAACAACCCCTCGACCCGCCACCGCCGAGACCGTTCGCACCTGGCAACAAGCCGGGATGCGACGACAGCCTCGGGCGGGGCGGGCCGTGTTCAGGGGACGTGGAGAGAGGCGCGTCAGCCGAGCGCGTGCACGTGTGCCCCCACCGAGTTCGACCACGCGTTGCCCGCCGACGCGTCCCAGTTCGTCGACCAGGTCATCGCGCCGCGCAGGTCCGGGTAGGTCCTGGAGGGCTTGAAGGAGCCGCAGTTGGTGCCCTTGGCCAGGCAGTCCAACGCGTTGTTCACCACCGTCGGAGAGACATAGCCGCTGCCCGCGCCGCTCGTCGAGGCCGGCAGGCCCAGGCCCACCTGGGAGGGGGCCAGGCCGCCCTGGAGCTGGATGCAGGCGAGGGCGGTGAGGAAGTCGACCGAGCCCTGGCTGTAGACCTTGCCGTCGCAGCCCAGCATCGAACCGCTGTTGTAGTACTGCATGTTGACGACCGTCAGGATGTCCTTGATGTTCAGGGCCGTCTGGAAGTACGTGTTCGACGTGGACTGCATGTCGATCGTCTGCGGGGCCATCGTGATGATGAGAGAAGAGCCCGCCTTGGCGGAGAGGGACCTCAGGGCCTGCGTCATGTACGTCGCGTTGAGGCCGTTCTCCAGGTCGATGTCGACGCCGTCGAAGCCGTACGTCTGCATCAGGGAGTAGACGGAGTTCGCGAAGTTCGCCGCGGACGTGGAGTCGCTGATCGACACCGTGCCGTTCTGGCCGCCGATGGAGATGACGACCTTCTTGCCCGCGGCCTGCTTCGCCTTGATGTCCGCCTTGAACTGGTCGACGGTGTAGCCGCCCAGCCCGGCCGAGTCGAGGTTGAAGGTCACCGCGCCCGGCGTGGTCGTCGCGTCCGCGAACGCCACCGCGATGATGTCGTACTGGGACTGCACGGCGGAGATCTTCTGCACCGTCGCGCCGTTGTTGAAGTTCTGCCAGTAGCCCGTGACGGCGTGCTTGGGCAGGGAGCCGCCACCGCCGCCCGAGGACGCGGTCGTCGTGCCCGTCACCGCCGTCGACTTCGCCGACTCACCCGCCGCGTTCGTCGCCGTGACCTGGAAGGAGTACGAGGTGGAAGCCGCGAGGGACGAGACGGTCGCCGAGGTCCCCGTCGTCGACTGGACCTTCGTACCCGCCTGGTAGACGTTGTAGCCCGTCGCGCCCGACACCGTGTTCCAGGAGAGGGAGACGGAGGAGGACGTGGTGGAGGAGACCGTCAGACCGGTGGGCGCCGCCGGGATCGTGGGGGCCGGGTCGCCGCCTCCGCCGCCGTCGGGGCCGAAGACCGAGAGGTCGTCGGCGTAGTACGGGGCCTGGCCGTACCACCCGTGCGTGTACACCGTCACCGAGGTCGTCGACGCGCCCGTGGTGAAGGTGGTCGAGAGCTGTTTCCAGGAGGCGGAGTCGGGGGTCCAGGTCGAGACGTCCGTGGTGCCGGTGCCCGTCACGCCCAGATAGGCGTACCCGCCCTGCAGCCACGCGCTCAGCGTGTACGTCGAGTTGGGCTTGACCGCGACGGCCTGGGTGCACTGGGCGTTGTCCTGCCCGGCGGGCGTGCCCTTGAGCGCGGCCGAGCCGCCGTGCACCGGCGAGGAGACGGTCGTACCGCTGCCCGCCGTACAGGTCCAGTTGCTCAGGCCCGACTCGTAGCCGCCGTTCTTTGCGTTGTTGACGTCCGCCGCCTGGGCCTGGCCCGCCAGACCGGTCAGGGAGAGGACGGAGGCGGTGACGACGGCGGCTAGGGCGCCCGCCCATCTCCGTCGGGGCGGTCGGGGCATACGTATGACGCGGTCCACTGGGACCTCCGGTGAGGGGAGGGGAGGGGGGAGAAGAGGGGATGCGGAACGGTGGCCACCGTCGTACGTTGCTGGCGTACAAGTTGGTCCAGACCAATTGGGTTGTCAAGACCTCTGGTGGGTGACAGGGGTGGCCGGGTGCCTCAATGGGCCCACGGGGTGGGCGACTTGTGGCATATTCGTCTCACTCTCCGTTGATCAAGGCCGTACCTTCCGTGAGTTGATGTGGAAGATTCGGTGTTGAGGCGGCCATGCCGTGGATATGGTGCTGATGCAAGAGGACGTCACAGGGGCCATCTGAGGCGGTGGTCGACCACCCCGCCACAGTGAACGGGGTGTGTGCAGCGTGCCGACCGCGATAGCCGTCACCAGTCCCGATCTGGTGCTCCCGCCGCACGACCGACAGACCCCACCCGCCGTGGTCCAGCCCCTCGACAGTCTCGAAAGCTCCCTCACGGGCATGCACGCCCTCATCGAGCAGCACGGGTACGTCATCGCGCTCTACCCGGCCTCGGTCGAGGACGCGGTCACCCGGCGGCTGCACACCGTCCGCTCCGTCCTGGAGAGCGACCGCATCGCCCTGCTCGGCATCGACCTGCCGCCGCTCGGAGTGGCCCTGCTGGCCCAGCAGTTGCGGCAGCTGTCGGTCTGCGACTTCAGCCCGGGCGTGCTCGCCTCCTCCGCCCGGCTGCTCGCCCACTACATCTACGCCGGCGCCCTGCTCGGCTCGGTCGCCAAGCTCGACCGGGTTCCGGTGACGCTGAAGTCGCACGCCAAGTCATGGGTGCCGGGCGCCCAGTTCGCCGTACTGTCCCATCCACGCCCGCAGCTGGCCCGGATCGGGCAGGACGAGCTGACCGGGCCCGAGTTCGGCACCCGGCTGCTCGTCGCCGCGGGCCAGCCGCCCTCCGACTGGGTCACGGCGACCCTCGCGCCCGCCTGGCAGGTGCAGGGCGTCGCGACCGTACCGCTGCCGCAGGAGTCGGCCCGCTGGTGGGGCACCACCAAGCTCGCCGAGTTCGCCGCCGGTCTGTACGACGTCTCCGTGCTCTACCAGCTCGTGTCGTCCGTCCGCCGGGAGGAGTGCCACTGGTGCGGTCTCGAACTCATCGGTGACCGCTGCGGGTTCTGTGCCGCGCCGCTGCCTCCGCCTCCCGAGCTTCCGACGGCCACGGTGCGGGCAGCATCCTCAGTACGCGCTCTGCCCCGAGGCGCAACTTGAGCACCCGCAGTACACGTGAAGAGCACCAGGCACGACCGCTCGACCCCGCCGTCCCCGCCCCACGATCGAGGTTGTCCGCGTCATGAACTCACGCCAGCGCCGCGGCGTCATCCTGCTGGTCCTCTCGGTCCTGTGCGCCCTGGGCGCCTTCGCCGGAGTGCTCTCGGTGATCCGCGACGTGAACTCCAAGGTCGGCCCGGAGGTGGCGGCGTACCGCCTGAAGGACGACATCGCGCCCTACAAGGAGCTGTCGGCCGACCAGTTCCAGAAGGTCTCGATGCCCAAGCGCTGGCTGTCGAGCACGGCGGTCACCAGCCTCGGCCAGATCCGCGGGAAGATCGCCGTCACCCAGCTCCAGAAGGGCTCCCTCCTCCAGACCGACATGATCGTGGACCGGCCCGCGCTGGAGGCGGGCCAGCAGGAGATCGCGATCATGATCGACGCGGCGACCGGCGTGGCCGGAAAGATCGACCCCGGCTCCAGGGTCAACATCTACGCCACCTTCAAGGCCGAGAACGACAAGCAGAAGAACCAGTCCAAGGTCATCGTGGCGAACGCCCGCGTCATCGACGTCGGCAAGCTCACCGCCCTCGACCCCGCCCAGTCCACCAACGACCGGCGCAACAGCGCCACCCAGGCCGTCCCCATCACCTTCGCGCTCGACACCGCCGACGCCCAACGCGTCGCGTACGCCGAGTCGTTCGCCGAACACGTCCGCCTCGCCCTGGTCGCGGGCGGCTCCGACGCGACCGTCGCCCCCGGCGACCGTACGTACACCCTCGACGAGGACAAGTAGGAGGCCGCGCATGAGGTCCACGCCCACGGGGCTGTGCCGATGACCATCCGTATCCTCCCGGCCGTCAGTGACGTCGACTCGGCCCGCGCGCTCGCCACCCTGCTGAGCCAGCTCGCGGACGCCGAGCCGGCCCCGCCCGTCCCCGACTCGACGGCGCTCCTCGACACCCTGGCGCGGCTCGCCGCCGAGTCCCTCGACGAACTGCCCGAAGTGGTCCTGGTCCACGAACGCATAGGTCCCGTACCGGCGTTGGACCTGATCCGCGACGTGGTCATGCGCTTCCCCGCGATCGGCGTCGTCTTCATCACCGCGGACACCAGCACCGGTGTCCTCACCGCCGCCATGGACTCCGGCGCCCGCGGCATCATCGGCCTCCCGCTGGGCTACGACGCCCTCGCCGAACGCGTCCAGGCCGCCGCCGGGTGGTCCCTCGGCATGCGCCGCCACCTCGGCAGCGGCACCCCCGAGCTGTACGCGGGCCCCGGCGGCACCGTCGTCACGGTCACCGGGGCGAAGGGCGGCGTCGGAGCGACGGTCACCGCCGTCGAACTCGCCCTCGCCACGCAGGCGTCGGGGCGCAGCGTCGCGCTGGTGGACCTCGACCTGCAGTCCGGGGACGTGGCCTCGTACCTGGACGTCCAGTTCCGGCGGTCGATCGCCGACCTCGCCGGAATCAGCGACATCAACCACCGCGTCCTCCAGGACGCCGTCTACACCCACGACAGCGGAGTGGGCCTCCTGCTGGCCCCGGCCGAGGGCGAGCGCGGCGAGGAGGTCACCGACCGGGTGACCCGCCAGGTCCTGGGCGCCCTGCGCTCCCGCCACGACGTCGTGGTCGTCGACTGCGGCGCCCAGATGAACTCCGCGACCGCCGCGGCCGTCGAGATGGCCGACCGGGCCCTGCTCCTCGTCACCCCCGACGTGGTCGCCGTGCGCGCCGCCAAACGCATGGTCCGCATGTGGGACCGCCTCCAGATCCGCAAGGCGGAGGAGACGACCACGGTCGTCAACCGTTTCGCCCGCGGTACGGAGATCCAGCCCTCCCTCGTCGAACGCGTCACCGGCACCAAGGTCGCCCGCACCTCCGTCCCCGCCGCCTTCAAGGAACTCCAGTCGGTCGTCGACGCGGGGCGCCTCCAGGACCTGGACACCCGCTCCACGGTCAAGCAGGCACTGTGGGCGCTGGCGGGGGAACTCGGTCTCGTGGTCGCCCAGGAGACCGGCGGGGGAGGCGGCAGGCGCCGCAAGACCTCCTCGGACCGGGGCGCACTGGCCCTGCGGCGCAAGGGCGGCGACCGGGGCGCGGTCACCCTCGAATTCGCCGGCATGTTCCCGATCCTGCTCGTCGTGATGACGATCCTGTGGCAGTGCGTGCTGTACGGCTACTCGTACTCGCTGGCCGGGAACGCGGCGGACGAGGCGGCGCGGGCGGCGACGGCGGCGTACGCGGTCAACGGTGACGTAGCCGGGGCCTGCCAGACGGCCGGGAGCAAGCATCTGCCGGGCGCCTGGAACGGTGCCACGATCAGCTGCGGCGCGGCGGGCTCGGTCATGAAGGCCACCGTCGACGTCAAAGTGCCCCTGTTCTTCCCCGGCTTCGACGCCGGGTGGCGTGTGAAGGGGAACGCGGGCGCCGCGCTGGAGGGGAACAACCGATGAGGCCCCTACGGTGGCTGAGGCGTCGGCTCCGCGACGACCGGGGCGTCTCCATGCTGGAGTTCGCCGGGTTCCTGCCCATCCTCCTCGTCATCGGGATGGCCGCCATCCAGCTCGGCCTCATCGGCTACGGGATCAACCAGGCGGGGACGGGGGCGCGGGCGGCGGCCCGGGTCGCCTCGCAGGGCGGCGACGGCTCGGCGGCCGGACAGGCCGCCGTGAGCGGCTGGCTCAAGCCGAGTGTGAAGCCCGACGAGGGCGCCGACCTCACCACGGCGACGGTCACCGTGAGTGTTCCCGGAGTGATCCCCCTCTTTGGCCCCTACACCGTCACCCGCCACGCCACCATGCCCACCGACAACTGACCCGGAAACGGACAACCGACGAATGACCGGGAGGAGCTGAACCCATGAGCCTGCGCAGCCGACTCTCCACCCCCGACGAGTCGGGCCCCGCCCGCGAGGACGGACACCTCGTCGCCGTCTACCGAGCCAAGCTCCTCGAGGAGATCGACCTCGCGGAGATGTCGAGCCTGGCGGCGGCCGAACGCCGGGTACGCCTCGAGCGCGTGCTCGGCCACATCATCAGCCGTGAGGGCCCGGTCCTGTCCTCCGCCGAGCGCTCCCAGCTGATCCGGCGGGTCGTCGACGAGGCCCTCGGCCTCGGCGTCCTGGAACCGCTGCTCGCCGACGCGTCGATCACCGAGATCATGGTCAACGGGCCGGACTCCATCTTCGTGGAGCGGGCGGGACGGGTCGAACAGCTCCCTCTCCGTTTCGCCTCCCACGACCAGCTGATGCAGACCATCGAGCGCATCGTCTCCACGGTCAACCGCCGCGTCGACGAGTCGAACCCCATGGTCGACGCCCGACTCCCCACCGGCGAGCGCGTCAACGTCATCATTCCGCCGCTCGCCCTCACCGGCCCCACCCTCACCATCCGCCGCTTCCCGCGTGCCTACACCCTCCCCGAACTCATTGATCTCGGCTCGCTCGACGAGCAGATGCTGATGCTGCTCGCGGCCTTCGTGCGGGCCCGCTTCAACGTCATCGTCAGCGGCGGCACCGGCAGCGGGAAGACGACCCTGCTCAACGCCCTCTCCGGCCTGATCCCGTCCCGCGAGCGCATCATCACCATCGAGGACTCGGCCGAACTCCAGCTCCAGCAGGAACACGTCATCCGGCTGGAGTCCCGCCCCCCGAACGTCGAGGGCAAGGGCCATATCACCATCCGCGACCTGGTCCGCAACTCCCTGCGTATGCGACCCGACCGCATCATCGTCGGCGAGGTCCGCGGCGGCGAGACCCTCGACATGCTCCAGGCGATGTCGACCGGTCACGACGGATCCCTGGCCACCGTCCACGCGAACTCCGCCGAGGACGCCCTCATGAGGCTCCAGACCCTCGGCTCGATGTCCGAGGTCCAGATCCCCTTCGAGGCGCTGAAGGACCAGATCAACTCGGCCGTGGACGTCGTCGTCCAGCTCACCCGCCACGCCGACGGCTCCCGCAAGGTCACCGAGATAGCCCTGGTCGTCTCGCACGGCCGCGAACAGTTCCGCGTCGTCCCCGTCACCCGCTTCGTCCCCCGCCCCGCAGGCCCCGACCGTGTCGTACACGGCCGTTTCGAGCACCTTCCGGTGCCGCGCCAGGTCGCCGAGAAGCTGTACGTCGCCAACGAACCGCTGCCGCCCGCGTTCGGCGTGGCCGAGGTCCTCGACGTACTCGACACGAGGCGGGCCATCGGATGACCAACCCCGCCCCCGAAGGGAGGCAGCCATGAACGACCCCGCACTCCTCGCCCTCGGCGCCACCGTGCTGTGCGGCACCCTCGCCGTCGCGGGCGTCCACATGTACGCCTCGGGCCGTGCCCAGCGCCAGGCCCTCGTCGACCGCCTCTCCGGCGGCGGCCCGCTGCGCACCGCGGCCGGCCGCGTACGCCGTTTCGCCGCGATCGACCGCCGACTGCGCCGCACCCGCCTCGGCCGGACGATCCACCTGCGCCTGTCGGCGACGGGCCTGGACGTGACGGCCGGGGAGTTCGCCACGTACGTCACCGCCGTCGTCGTCGCGCTGTGGCTGATCGCCGCGTCGGTGCTGGCCCCCTTCTTCGGTCCGATCGCCGCCCTCGTGGGCGTGTGGAGCGCGGCCATCTTCCTCAACTGGCAGCGCCAGAAACGCATCGAGGCCTTCATCGGCCAACTCCCCGACGTGGCACGCCTGCTGGCCAACGCGACCGCCGCGGGACTGGCCCTGCGGACGGCACTGGCGATGGCGGCGGAGGAGCTCGAAGCCCCCGCGGGCGAGGAACTCGCCCACGTGGCCGACCAGTTGATGCTGGGCCGCACCATCGACGACGCCCTCGGTGAACTCTCCGAGCGCCTCCCGTCCCGTGAGCTGATCGTCCTCGTCACGACCCTGGTCCTCGCCAACAAGGCGGGCGGTTCGGTCGTCAGCTCCCTGCGCAACCTCACCCACACCCTGGAGGACCGCAAGGAGACCCGCCGCGAGGTCCGCACCATGCTCTCCGAGGTCAACGCCACCGCCTTCACGGTCCCGATGCTCGGCCTGGGCTCGTTGCTCCTGATCAACTCCTCGAACGAGGGCGCCCTCGCCCGCGTCACCGGCTCGGGCCTCGGCCAGACCCTCGTACTGATCTCGCTCGGCCTCTACACCGTCGGCTTCTTCGTCATCCGCCGCCTCGGCAAGATCGAAGTCTGAGAGAGGAGGGGTCACGTTGCTCGCGCTGCTGCTCGCCCTCCTGACGGCCGGGGCCGTCGCGGGCGCCCTGCTGGGCATCCGCATGATCCGCGCCGACGCCAAACTCCCGAGCGACCTCGCGCTCGCCCTGGAGGTCGGCGGAACCCGCGTCTCCACGGCCGAGTCCGCCGTCGACCGCCTCGGCATGCGCTTCGCGCCCACGGTCCTGCGCCTGATGGGCCCCCGCCGTGTCGAGGCCAAACGCCGCCGCATCGACATGGCGGGCAATCCCGGCGGCCTGACCCTCAACCGCTACGCCGCCCGCCGCGCGGTGTACGGCGTCTTCGGCGTCGTACTCGGCCTCGTCTTCCTCTCCAACGGCCAGCTCCTGTTCGCCGTGCTCACCCTGGCCTTCGGGCTCGTCGCCGCCGACGCCCTCATCTGGCAGGCCGTCCGCGAACGCAAGGAGGTCATCGACCGCACACTCCCCGACTTCCTCGACGTCCTCGCGGTCGTGGTCTCGGCGGGCCTCGGCTTCCGCCAGGCGCTGGACCGGGTCGCGGAGAAGTACGAGGGCCCCTGGGCGGACGAACTGCGCATCACGCTGCGCCAGATGGACATGGGCGTCAGCCGCCGCCAGGCCTTCGACGAACTGCGCAAGCGCAACTCCTCCGAGCAGGTCGCGCAGTTCGTCTCGGCGCTGCAGCAGGGCGAGGAGCTGGGTTCCCCCATCGCCGAGACCCTCATCCAACTCGCCACGGACATGCGCCGCACGGACGCCCAGAACGCCCGCCGCCGCGCCGCCAAGACCATCCCCAAGGCGACGATGGTGACCCTCGTCTTCATGCTCCCGGCGACGATGATCCTGATCGCCACGGGCATGTTCCTGGGGTCGGGCACGAACTTCGGTTCGATCCTGGGCCGCTGATGACCAGCCGCCGTGCTCCCCTGCCGAGGCCGTCACCGCCCTGGACGCTCCCTCAGTGGCTGTCACAGCCGCCGCCGTGGCTGACCCGGCTGTGGGCGCGGCGGCACCTCGCGAGCACCGAGGACGGCTACCTGGCCGACGACGCCCCGGCCCCCGGCAGCGTCCGCCTCCAGCTCAACGCCCTCCAGGCACTGTGTCGCCAGGCCTTCGGCGTCCGCCTCGCCGCGATCGCGATCGGCGCCCCCTTCGCGATGACCAACGCCGTGAACGGCCCGCCCCGCTACACGGTCCTGGCCGCCGCCGTCCTCGGCGTCATGGGCTCGTACGCCATGCTCAGGGACTGGGAACGGTTCGGCCCCCGCCTCCTCGCGCACCCCGGCCTCATGGCCGTGGACCTGACCTTCGGCGCGGTCCTGCTCCTGACGGCGTCCCCCGCGTCCCCCCTCGCGTACGCGACGGTCTGCACCCCACTTCTGGCGGGCCTGCTGTACGGCTGGCGCGGCTCGGGCATCTTCACCGGCCTGCAGCTGATCGTGCTGGTGACGGTGTACAGGGCCTGGCAACACCACCCGGGATCCGGCGCCAGCACCCTCCTCGTGGCGGGCTTCTGCGTCGGCGCCGGCATCATCGGCGTCACCCTGCGAAACCTGATGTTCCGCTTCGGTACGGCGAGCCAGGCGCTGTCGGAGGCGAACTCCCGCCTGGCCGTCGCCGAGGCGGTGGAGTCCGAACGGGCCCGCCTGGCCCGCGAGATGCACGACTCGGTCGCGAAGACCCTGCACGGCCTGGCCCTGGCGGCCGAGGCCCTCGCCACCTCGGCCGCCGCCGGGGACGCGGCCCCGCACACGCTGGGGCGGCAGGCGACGATGGTCGCGGGCGCGGCCCGCCGGGCGGCCGCGGAGTCCCGCGACCTCCTCTCCGACCTGCGCCGCCACACGGACCTCACGAGTGCGAACACGGACGTCCTGTCCGAACTCGACTCTCGGGTGCGGGCCTTCGAGTCCCGCACGCACCTCCCCACGTCCCTCCACCACCGGGGCGAGCCCCCGGTCCTCCCGTACGCCACCGCCCACCACGTCCTGGCGATCGTGTCCGAGGCGCTGGAGAACGCGCACCGCCACGCGGACGCGACGCGGGTGACGGTGGAACTCGACGTGTCGGAAACCGAGTGCGTCGTACGCGTACGGGACGACGGAGTCGGTCTGCCCCCGCCCGCCGCCCTCGACGACCCGACCCTCGACGACCTGACCAGATCCGGCCACTTCGGGCTGCTCGGCATGGCGGAGCGAGCCGCGTCGCTGGGCGGCCGTATCGACCTGAACCGTTCCCCGCAAGGAGGCGCGGAGATCCACCTGACCCTCCCGCGATCCTCCGCCGTCCCCCACCGTCCCCCCACCCCCCAAGAGGAGGCCGCACATGCCTGACCAGGCACATCCCGGCCCGAACCTCCGTGTGCTCGTGGCCGACGACAACCCGGTCGTCCGGGCCGGCCTGGCCGCGCTGCTCGACGGCCACCCGGAACTCGAGGTCGTCGCGCAGGCGGCCGACGGCGAGGCGGCCATCGCGGCCGCGACCCGACTGCGCCCGGACGTCGTCCTCCTCGACGTCCGCATGCCCGGCACGGACGGCCTGACGGCCCTTCCCGCCCTCTCCCTGCTCGCCCCCGTGATGATGCTGACCTACAGCCGCGAACCCGAGGTCGTGGCCGAGGCGTTGCGGCGGGGCGCGGTCGGCTATCTCGTCCACGGCGAGTTCACGGCCGCCGAACTGATCTCCGCCGTACGGGAGGTACGGCACGCGAAGACGACTGTCCCGGATTCGCTCGGTGTTTCGTACGAACCGAACGATTTCCCTTCGCACCTGCAACTGGTTGTGGGACAGTCGTCGAAGGCCCGGTCCGGCTTCGCGGCGAGGCTCCACCGCCGCGTGCCCAACCGGCTCAACTTCGGCCTGAGTTCACGGGAGGTGGAGGTCATGGATCTCATCGCGTCCGGCATGAGCAATCAGCAGATCGCCGCCGCCTGCTTCATCAGCGAGAAGACCGTCAAGAACCACATCAACCGCATCTTCGCAAAGCTGCACAGTTCCTCGCGCAGCGAAGCGATCGCCCACTGGCTGGGCACGGCACGTGAGGGGTGGAGCCGATGACTCCACCAACGGCAAGTTGGGCCCCTGGGCCCACCCGGAGTAGGCGCGGTCTCACGTACGGTGCTCGGGTCGGTAGTGGTGGCGTCGGGTGGGAGGACAGGGGCCATGGTGACGAGGGACTGGACGCTGAGGGTGGGGGTCCGGGTGGAGACCTGGGCGAAGACCGTCGCCGGTCGGATGCGGGGCCGCGGACGGGACGCCGGCGCGGGTTTCGTGGAGTACGCCGGGTTGATGATCATCATCGCGGGGATCTTCACGCTGATCGACCAGATCGGCCTGGACGGGATGATCTCGGGAGCGATCCGGACGGCAGTCACCCAGGTCACCGGCGGTGGCGGCGGCTGATCCACCCGGCCGGCAGCGACCGAGGACAGACCCTCCCCATCTACATCTGGCTGTCAGGGATTCTTCTCTTCGCTGCGCTCGCCTTCTTCGTGTTCGCCCAAGCAGCGTCCGCCCGGAATGGAGCTCAATCCGCGGCGGACGCTGCGGCGTTGGCGGCCGCACGGGACTCCCGCGACGAGCTGATGACAGGCTTGACGGGGGCCGTGGGCACGAATGACCACTGGCTGGACTGGCTCAAGGGCAACCTGTTCAAAGGCACCGGAGCCGAGGCAGCGGCCGGTCGGCTGGCCGCCGAGAACCACTCGGCCGTGCAGGGTTTTGAACCAATCGCAGTGAACGGATTTCCGGGCTACCGAGTGGATATCGAGACCCAGTACACGGTTGGCAAGTCGATCATTCCTGGCACGGACAAGAGCGCGACGGCCCATGCCATCGCTGTCATCCAACCGCGCTGCGACTTCGATCCGGCCGCGGATCCCAAGAAGCCCGTGGAACTGAACTGCGACGGCCAGACCGTCGACATCGATCCCGGAAAGTTCGATCCGGCCGACCTTCCGGACGCTTCCGTGCTGTTCTCTGTGCATCTGGCCGAGTGAGAGGAAGCCGTACCGATGGATCTCCGGCACACCATGAAGGGTCGACGGGCACTGGCCGCGGTGGCCATCACGACTGGGTTGCTCCTCACGGTGTCCGGTTGCGGCGGGGGAGACGGCGGTGACAAGCCGAGAGGGACTTCGACCTCCCAGTCGAGCAAAGGCGGTGGAAGTAAGCCGCAGGCGTCTTCGACACCGAGTCAGGCGACGGCACTGGCGGAGGTGAAGGGCGGCGACATCACACTCACCGTCACCTCGGCCGTCCGTGACCAGGGTGGCTATGTCACCGTGAGCGGCAAGGTGACCAACGGTGGCGGCCAGTTCTGGATCGCGTCGAACTGGCGTGGTGACGAGCGGGAGTTGAGCGGAAACGGAGCCTCCCTCGCCGGAGCCTCCCTGATCGACAGCAAGGGCAAGAAGAAGTACCTCGTCCTGCGGGACACCCAGGGGCGCTGCCTCTGCACGAAGTTCGACGGCGGTGGAGTGGAGGCGGGCCGGTCGGCCGACTGGTTCGCCCAGTTCCCCGCACCCCCCGCCGACACCACCAACGTCGACTTCCAGGTCGGCTCCATGCCCCCCGCCTCCATCCAGATCTCCGACGGCGAGTGACCATGGCCCTCCCACCCCGTAGCGCCGCGACCACGCTCACGGCCCTCGCCGTACTGGCCGCGCTGAGCCTCACCGGTGGCCCGGCGCGCGCCGACGGCACCGACCCCAGTGCCCCGCCGGGCAGCGTCACCACCTCCCCACCCCCCACCGTCGACCCCACCAGCCCCGGCCTGAAGCTCGCCGACGGCGCCACGCTCGCGCCGGCCAAGGTGTTGGACATCAAGTCGGTCGTCGAGGACCTCGGGGGTGAGGAGCGGCGGGAGGACACGAACTCGGACGTGACGTTCGCGTTGCAGGCCGAGGTGCTGTTCCCCAAGGACAGTTCGAAGCTGAACCCCGACGCCCGTTCCCGTATCCAGGCGATCGCGAACGAGATCAAGAACCAGAAGGCGACGACGGTCAGGGTGTTCGGGTTCACCGACAACCTCGGCTCGTACGCCCACGGCCTGGTCCTCTCCAAGAAGCGCGCGGAGATCGTCCACGACGAACTGGCGGCGGCGCTCGGCTCGACGGACGTCACGTTCGAGGTGCGCGGCTACAGCGAGGACTATCCGATCGCGGACAACACCTCGGAGGAGGGCCGCCGGAAGAACCGCCGGGTGGAGGTGACGTTCCCACGCGGTGCGGTGAACAGTGCCTCCTCGGGTGCCCAGAGCTGAGAACCTGGTGACATGAGAAGAATCGTCCTGATGATGTCGGTGTCCCTGGACGGATTCATCGAGGGACCGAACCGTGAGATCGACTGGCACCGCGTCGACGCGGAGCTGCACCAGCATTTCAACGAGGAGATCAGGAAGCTCGGCGGCCTGCTGGAAGGCCGCGTGACGCACGAGCTGATGGCCGGGTTCTGGCCGACCGCCGACCAGGATCCGGACAGTACGGCCGAGGTGGCCGAGTTCGCGGGGATCTGGCGGGACATCCCCAAGTACGTGTACTCGCGGACGCTGGAGCGGGCCGACTGGAACACCACGATCGTCCGGGACGTCGTACCGGACGAGGTCAGGGCGCTCAAGGAACAGCCCGGCGGGGACCTCGGCCTCGGCGGCGCCGACCTCACGGCCGCGTTCCTGCGGCACGACCTGGTCGACGAGTTCCGGGTGTACGTCCATCCTGTGCTGATCGGCGGCGGCAAACCCCTGTTCCCGGAGTCGCACACCCCGACCGGTCTCCGGTTCGGCGAGTCACGGGCCTTCGGCAACGGGGTCGTACTCCTGCGCTACGAACGCGACAGCACCGCCCCCGCCCCTGCTTCCGCTCCCGCCGACGCGTAAAGGTGTTGTCCGCCAGCCGGGGCATCGGTAGGAAGGCTCCATGACTGTTCTCGGCGTGGTGTTCCGGCCCCAACTGCCCCCCGAGCGTCTGCGGGCCGTCGCGCGCGCGGCGGACGACGTGGGCCTGGAGGAGCTGTGGCTCTGGGAGGACTGCTTCCTCGAAGGGGGCATCTCGGCCGCGGCGGCCGCCCTCGCCTGGACCGAACGGGTCCGGGTCGGCGTGGGCCTGCTGCCCGTCCCGCTGCGCAACGTCGCCGTCACCGCGATGGAGGCCGCGACGCTGCACCGGATGTTCCCGGGGCGCGCGATCCTGGGCGTCGGTCACGGCGTACAGGACTGGATGGGGCAGGTCGGTGCGCGTGCGGAGTCGCCCGTGACGCTGCTGCGCGAGCATCTCGACGCGCTGCGCGCGCTGCTGCGGGGCGAGCGGGTCAGCACGGACGGCCGGTACGTGAAGCTGGACGGCGTCGCCCTCGACTGGCCGCCGGCAGGGGCGCCGGAGGTGCTCGCGGGCGCCGGCGGGCCGCGTTCGCTCCGGCTCTCCGGGGCCGCCGCCGACGGGACCGTCCTCACCGCCGCCACCGGGCCGGAAGGGGTACGGCGGGCACGCCGGCTCATCGACGAGGGGCGGGAGTCGGTGGGCCGGACCGACCACCACCGGGTGGTCGTCTACCTCCACACGGCCACCGGTCCGGACGCGGCGGCCCGGCTGCGCGCCGAGATCGAGGCGAACGGTGAGGATCCGCTGCCGGAGCACGGCGTCGCCGGGGACGCGGGGGCGGTCGCCAAGGCCGTACAGCGTCTCGCGGAGGCGGGTGCCGACACCGTGGTCCTCCAGCCGACCGCCGATGAACCGGACCCCGAGGCCTTCGTACGGTTCGCGGCGGAGGAAGTACGGGCGCTCGTCACGTAGGCCGGAGGTTGTCAGTACCCGCTGCCACACTCGTCGGTATGAGCGATGACGACGTGCGACTGAGGGACGTGGTCGAAGCCGACCTCGACCTGTTCCTGGCCTACGAGCACGATCCCGAGGCGGCCCGGCGGTCGAGGTTCGAGCCCCGGACGCGGGAGGCGTTCGTGTCCCACTGGAGGACCAGGATCCTCGGTGACGACACCGTCCTCGTGCAGACGGTCACCGTGGACGGTGTGCCGGCGGGGAACCTCGTCTCCTGGTGGGACGGCGAGCGGCGCTTCATCGGCTACTGGTTCGGCCGCCCGTACTGGGGCCGGGGGATCGGCACCAAGGCTCTGACCCGCTTCCTCGAACTGGAGAAGAACCGCCCCCTGTACGCCGACCCCTTCACAGGCAACACCGCGTCCATACGCCTCCTGGAACGCCACGGCTTCCAACACCACGACACCATCCACCACGGCGCCGACGACCACACCCTGCTCGTACTCCCTGGGGAGTGAAGGCACGGGCGACGAGCACCCTGGCCGCCTGGCTCCGGAACCCCGTCGCCCGAAGGAAAATCCCTCGTCTCCCCGCCACTCCCTTGAGAAGATCCCCCCATGACCACCACCCGTACCTTCGAAGCCCTCCTGGACGAGGGTGTGGCGGCGCCCGTCGAGGGCTGGGACTTTTCCTGGTTCGAGGGGCGTGCCACCGAGGAGCGGCCCTCTTGGGGGTATGCGCGGGCGATGGGGGAGCGGCTGGCGCGCGCGTCCGCCGCGCTGGACATCCAGACCGGTGGTGGTGAGGTGCTGGCCTCCGCGCCGTCGCTGCCCCCGCTCATCGTCGCCACCGAGGGCTGGCCCCCGAACGTCGCGAAGGCCACCGCCCTGCTGCACCCCCGTGGCGCCGTGGTCGTCGCCTCTCCCGAGGACGCCCCGCTGCCCTTCGCGGACGGCGCCTTCGACCTGGTCACCAGCCGGCACCCGGTCACGACGCACTGGTCCGAGATCGCGCGCGTCCTGCGCCCCGGCGGCACGTACTTCTCCCAGCAGGTCGGCCCGGCGAGCGTCTTCGAACTTGTCGAGTACTTTCTCGGACCGCTGTCGCAGGACGTCAGGAACGGCCGGCACCCGGACCGCGCCCGCGCCGCCGCCGAGGCCGCCGGGCTCGACGTCGTCGACCTGCGCGCGGAGCGGCTGCGCATCGAGTTCCACGACATCGGTGCCGTCGTCCACTTCCTGCGCAAGGTGATCTGGATGGTCCCCGGCTTCACCGTCGACCGGTACCGGACCGAGTTGCGTGCCCTGCACGAGCGGATCGAGGCGAAGGGCCCGTTCGTCGCCCACAGCGCCCGCTTCCTGATCGAGGCGCGCAAGCCGCGTCACCCGTAGGGGAGTGGTGGCTCAGGCGTGCGGGCCCGCCGTCACCCTCCCCACCACCAACTCCGCGCTCGCCTCGAGGATTTCGCCCACCCGTTCCACCTGCTCCGCCAACTCCCGTTCCCGCTTTGCCGTCAGCTCTTCCAACGGCTCCACGGTGACCGTCGTACGCCCTCCCCGGCGCCGCTGGTGCCAGACCCCGGCCACCACACCGTCGACCAGCAGCACGGGGAAGTTCCCGGCCTGACCGCCCGCGAGAGCACGCGCGTACGCCGGCCCGGGGAAGAGCATCTCGCGGGGCCCGGCCGCGATGGCGTACGCGTCGAAGTACGGAAGCAGCCGCACCCCGCGCACCGGCGCCACCGGAAACTCCGTGTCGCCCGCCGCGACCCACGCCGGCCCCTCGAAGTCGACCTCCTCGATGACCCCCGCCCCCGCCAGCGAGGCGAAGAGCTCCGTGGCCCAACCGCGCGGGGCCGCCGCCCACTTGGCGAACCGCCCCGGCGTCGCCGGTCCGTACGCGCGCAGATAGCGCCCTACGAGCAGGGCCAGCCCCTCGTCGGCGGCGAGTGGCTCGAAGTGCGGGGGCCGGGTGTACGTCACCTTGCGGCCCCGGTTCGGGGCGAAGCACAGCGCGCCGCGCTGACCCGCCCGGTGCATGACCTGCCGCCAGCGCGGCCACATGCCCTGGAACGCGGGCGTCACCAGGTCCCCGGCCCAGGACCCGGTGCGTGCCACCACCTCGTCGCTCAGCTCGTCGATGGTCAGCCGCGCGCCGTCCAGGGCGTCCCCGATCGCCGCCACGACCTCGTCCGCCTGCTCCTCGGTGAGCCGGACGGCGGGTGCGAAGGGGCTCCGGCCGGACGGGATCGCCGTCAACGCGGCCGTCCAGAGGGGGAGTTCCGCGGTGGGGAGCAGATGGACGGTGCCGCGCGGTCCGTACGTCTTCACCAGCGAGCGGTCCTCCCAGAGGGCGGCGCGCACGTCTGCCCGCGTGACCCCGTCGGCGCGTACGCCCACGGACACCTCGGCCGCCGACAGGACTTGTGCGTGCGCGCCGAGCATCGCGCCGACGACGTCGGCGACCGGAGTCCCGCCGCGCGCCGGAACGGCCAGGGACTGGCGCTCCATGCGGCGCGCGCTCGCCTCGTTCCATGTGATCTTCAGGGTCATGCGGCGAAGGTAGGAGGGAATGAGGTCAGAACCTGTCCGCTGGAGCGCCCGGGGACCGATTGACCGAAAACACCCTGATGCGACCTGTCATAGCTGAGATGTCCGTCCGCATGACGGACTTCTGCACAGGTTTTCCACATCGTTATCGGGGGTGGGTCGTCTGGGCTGTTCGCCTCACGTAAGTTCAGACCAAGGTAATTCGCGTGAGCAAAGCTGCGCGTGTGGCACCGCGCAGTGGAGGGGGCTGCGCGGTGCTGCGCCCCCATCTGACGCCGCATCACCGGTCGTGCACCGTGACCTGCGTTCCGCGCCGTACGCCCCACCGCTCCATCGCCCCGGCCTCCGCCTCCAGAATGTGGCGGGAGCGTGGACGGGGCCACCCCATGCGCCCCGGCTTCATCGTCCGTACCGCCAGGACGCGGAATTTCCGGTCCACATAGGCGACGTCGATCGCGAACCGCATCCCCAGGGTGTGCACCGCGGCGGCCGGCGAGAGCAGCAGGGCCCCGTCGATCCCGTCGCGCCCCAGCAGTCCACGGCGCCGGGCGCGGGCCGACGCGGCGACCTCCAGCGGCACCGGTGCGGGGATCCCCGGCGTGGTGAGCATGGCCATGGGTGCGAAGTTAGCGGCGCCGTCAAGCGGGCGACACGAAGGCGCGTCACTCTCCCGGAGTACGTGGGGGCGAGTCGGCAGGGAAGGCGCAGTTGGTCGCAAACCCTCCGGATCTCTCCGTTTGCCTCTCCATTCCCTTTGAATCCGCTGTGATTCGGCCATGATCAAGCCCTGAATGAGAGGTTCCGGGGCCACCGTGGCGTCGTCGTCCGGTTTCGGAGAGTAGTTGTGGCACGCCGATGCACGCAGCATCACTTACGAAGGGTTATGGTGGAAACCCCCCCTCGGGCCGGTCCGTCTCCCCCCCACGGACCGGCCCGTTTTTTGTGCCCCCACGCCCCACCCCACCACCGCCTCGGCCTGCGCCCCCGTGCGCCCCCCTGACCCCGGCGACCGGCCTTGGTGACGCAGCGCCCCCACCCCGTTCACCGGTATCGACGCGGCGCCGCCGCTTTCCGCCACCATGATCGACCGGACAGGCCCTTGCCGGGCCGTTGGTTTCTCGGGGGTAGGCTTCGCCCCCGGGGACCGTCATATGGACAGGGGTTGCGCTGAGCGAGGCCGCTCTGCCGCGCCCGTCCGATCCGCACGGAGGGGCTGACAACACGTGAACCTGCGGGACAACCTGCGCCGGCTGCTGCTCAGGTTCTACACGCGCAGGGTGGAGGGCCACCTCGACCACGACCAGGTGCCCAAGCACATCGGCGTCATCATGGACGGCAACCGGCGCTGGGCGAAGGCGGCGGGCAGCACGGCCGCCCAGGGGCACCGTGCCGGTGCCGACAAGATCGAGGAGTTCCTCGGCTGGTGCTCGGAGACCGACGTCGAGGTCGTCACCCTCTGGCTGCTGTCGACGGACAACTTCGACCGCCCCGAGGACGAGCTCGTCCCCCTGCTCGGCATCATCGAGGGCGTCGTACGCACCCTCGCCGCCGACGGCCGCTGGCGGGTGCACCACGTGGGCACGCCGGACATCCTGCCCTCCCAGATGCAGACCGCGCTGAAGGAGGCCGAGGAGACCACCGCGCACGTCGACGGGATACTGGTCAACGTCGCCATCGGCTACGGCGGCCGCCAGGAGATCGCCGACGCCGTGCGCTCCATGCTCCTCGACGCCGCCGACAAGGGCTCCTCGATCGAGGACATCGCCGAGTCGGTGGACATCGACCTCATCGGCAAGCATCTCTATACGAGTGACCAGCCCGACCCCGACCTGGTGATCCGTACCAGCGGCGAGCAGCGGCTGTCCGGATTCATGCTGTGGCAGACCGCCCATTCGGAGTACTACTTCTGCGAAGTCTTCTGGCCGGCGTTCCGCAAGGTCGACTTCCTGCGCGCCCTGCGCGACTACGCGGCGCGACACCGCCGCTACGGAGGCTGACCCAGAGGGGTGCGAGGGGTGCGCGTCATCCGGAGTTAACGAACGCGTGGTCACATGCTCTTGCATGGCCGCGCATGTTCGAGGGCATAAGCCATGCAGGTCGACGCCCGAACCACGGGTGTCGTATCTCAGCGGACGGCACGGGGCCGTCCGCCCGGGAGGCCCTTTGCACCAGCCCGACCGTGCGGTCAGTACGGACGAGACGGAGGGCCGGTCTCCGGCCCGCGCAATGCGGCCAGGACCGGTCCAGCTCCTCTCCGTCGCTCCCCGACCTCATCCGAGGGGGTACGTCCTTCCGTGGTGACCAGCACAAAGCGCCACAAGCCCGACCGGCGCACCTATGTTCTCGACACCAGCGTCCTGCTGGCCGACCCGAACGCCCTGAGCCGCTTCGACGAGCACGAGGTCGTGCTTCCGATCGTCGTGGTGACGGAACTGGAGGCCAAGAGGCACCATCCGGAACTCGGCTACTTCGCCCGGCAGGCCCTGCGCCTGCTCGACGAATTCCGGGTGCGGCACGGCCGCCTCGACTCCCCCATCCCGATCGGGGACCTCGGCGGGACCGTACGCGTCGAGCTCAACCACTCGGACCCCAGCGTCCTGCCCAGCGGGTACCGCCTGGGGGACAACGACTCCCGCATCCTCGCGGTCGCCCGCAACCTGCAGGCCGAGGGGTACGACGTCACCGTCGTCTCGAAGGACCTGCCGCTCAGGATCAAGGCCTCGTCCGTCGGCCTCCTCGCCGAGGAGTACCGCGCGGAACTGGCCATCACGGGCTCCTCCGGCTGGACCGGAATGTCCGAACTGACCCTGTCCGGCGAGCAGGTGGACATCCTCTTCGAGGAGGGACACGCGTACGTCCCCGAAGCGGCCGACCTGCCGGTGCACACCGGTCTGACGATCCAGTCGGAGCGCGGCAAGGCCCTGGGCCGTGTCACCTCCGAGGGCAACGTCCGGCTGGTGCGCGGCGATCGGGAGGCCTTCGGCATCAAGGGCCGCAGCGCCGAGCAGCGCATCGCGCTCGATCTGCTGCTCGACCCGGACATCGGGATCGTGTCGATGGGCGGCCGGGCCGGCACCGGCAAGTCCGCGCTCGCGCTCTGCGCGGGTCTGGAGGCCGTGCTCGAGCGGCGCCAGCACCAGAAGGTGATGGTCTTCCGGCCGCTGTACGCGGTGGGCGGGCAGGAGCTCGGCTATCTGCCCGGCTCCGAGTCCGAGAAGATGAGCCCCTGGGCGCAGGCGGTCTTCGACACGCTGTCGGCCGTCACCTCGCGCGAGGTCATCGAGGAGGTCACCGCGCGCGGCATGCTGGAGGTCCTGCCGCTCACCCACATCCGCGGCCGCTCCCTGCACGACGCCTTCGTGATCGTGGACGAGGCCCAGTCACTGGAACGGAACGTGCTGCTGACCGTTCTGTCCCGCATCGGCGCCAACTCGCGGGTGGTTCTCACCCATGACGTGGCACAGCGGGACAATCTGCGCGTCGGCCGCTACGACGGCGTGGTCGCCGTCGTGGAGAAGCTGAAGGGTCATCCGCTCTTCGCGCACGTGACGTTGAACCGCTCCGAGAGGTCCCAGATCGCGGCGCTCGTGACCGAAATGCTGGAGGACGGACAGATCTGACCCACCTGGTTCCATCTGGTTCCCTATGGCTCTGTCTGACTCCGTCTGGAGTCACCTGGTCCCATCTGGATCCATCTGGCACCACTTGACCCGGTTGGTCAAAACGTGGTGGATGCACGGTAGTTGACGCCGCCCGGCAAAAGGCCAAGAGCCTAGCCGGGCGGCGTCTTCGTGCGCGCTTGTTTCCGCAAAACTCCTGGGGCAAACGGGGTGTGAGCTTTCACACGCAACTGGGAATTGCCTCGCGGTGTCGGGTTACGGCAGAGTCTCATTCCTGTCAGGCCCCGCATACGACACACGTGTACCCCCAGCGGTACCGCACCTCAGGAACACCAGAACTCCATAGAGTCGTCGTATGCCGCCCGCGCACCACGCGGCACTTCCGTCACGGGAGTTGCCCACCGGGCCCGTGCCTCCCGTGACCCCGCAGTTGGGAGGCCAGCGTTCAGGGGCACGATTGCGTCCGCGAGGGTCACCTAAGCGGGCGATGCTGGAAGGAAACCGTGTGAGCCGGATTTCGGTCCGGGGACTCGCAGTGGCCTCGGCCACCGCGGTCACCGCTGTCGGCGCCGTGAGTGGTGTTGCCTCGGGCAACACCGGCCAGCCGTCGAACGACGCCGAGGCGATGGCGAGCGACTCGACTCTCCTCGCGGACATACCCGCGGGCCAGCAGGCCCAGGTGCAGACCGCGTCCCTGACGCAGCAGGCCGACGCACAGGCCATCGCCGCGGACGCGAGCGCCAAGAAGGACGCGGAGGAGGCTGCCCGTAAGCAGGCGGCCAAGGACGCGGTCGCGAAGCAGAAGGCCGCGGCGGACGCCAAGGCGCGCAAGGATGCCGCGGAAGCGGCCAGCCGCTCCCAGACGCGTGCCGCTGCCGCTGTCAGCCTGGCCCCGCAGTCCTCGTACACCGTCGCCGAGGTCCAGGCCATCGCGCGCCAGATCATCCCCAGCGGTCAGTTCCAGTGCTTCAGCAACATCGTGGACCACGAGTCCACCTGGAACTACAGGGCGCAGAACCCCTCGTCCGGCGCCTACGGTCTCGTGCAGTCGCTGCCCGGCAGCAAGATGGCGTCCGTCGGTGCCGACTGGCAGACCAACCCGGCCACGCAGATCAAGTGGGGCCTCAACTACATGAACGACCGCTACGGCAGCCCTTGCGATGCCTGGTCGTACTGGCAGGCTCACGGCAACTACTGAGCCGTCGTCACCTCCGGCCGCTCAACCTTTCGAAGCCCCTCCCCGTCCTAGGGTGAGGGGCTTCGGCCATGTACGGTCGGAACCGACGACTCCAGGGGGGAGTGGTGGGGAGAAGCGGGGGAAAAGGGCGGATCATGTCGAGAGTGCCAGGGTTGCTCGGCCGGCTCGGCGCCGGGCTGACCGAGCTGGGTGCACGGTTGGACGAGCGCCGCGCCGAGGTGGAGAAGGAGTCGGGGGGCTCGCTCGACCTGATCGACGAGACCGACGACCCGTCGCCGCGCGACTCCACGACGACGGCATGGACGGACGCGAAGCCTTCCGCATCCCCTGCCGACGCCGCTCCCGAACCCATCCCCGAACGTGAACCCGGATCCGATTTCGATTCCGAGGCGGAGCCCTCCGCCGTCTCCGCCCACCACACCCGTGGGCCGGAGACGGACACCCGGCCCGATCCCGTCCTGGCCGTGCCGTGGGGCGTACGGGTCGCGGCCGAGGCCGGCTGGCGGCTGCTCGTTCTCGCGGGCACCCTCTGGGTCTTGATGCGGGTGATCAGCGCCGTACAACTGGTCGTCCTGGCCTTCGTCGCCGCGCTGCTCATCACCGCGCTCCTTCAGCCCACCGTGGCGCGCCTGAAGAGAGTGGGATTCCCCAGGGGCCTCGCCACCGCGCTCACCGCGATCCTCGGCTTCGTCATCATGGGGCTGGTCGGCTGGTTCGTGGTCTGGCAGGTCCAGGAGAACATCGACAACCTCTCGAACCAGATCCAGGACGGCATCGACGAGTTGCGCAAGTGGCTCCTCAACAGCCCGTTCCATGTGACGGACAAGCAGATCAACGAGATCGCCAAGAACCTGCGGGACGCGATCGGCGCGAACACGGACCAGATCACGTCGGCGGGGCTGGAAGGCGTGACGGTCATAGTGGAAGCCCTGACCGGCATCCTCCTGACGATGTTCTCGACGCTCTTCCTTCTCTACGACGGCAAGCGGATCTGGGAGTGGACGCTGAAGCTGGTGCCGGCGGCGGCACGGCCGGGGGTGGCCGGGGCGGGGCCCCGCGCGTGGCGGACCCTGACGGCCTATGTGCGCGGCACGGTGATAGTGGCTCTGATCGACGCGATCTTCATCGGCCTCGGCATCTACTTCCTGAACGTCCCCATGGCCGTGCCCCTCGCCGTCTTCATCTTCCTCTTCGCGTTCATTCCGCTGGTGGGCGCGGTGATGTCGGGGGCGTTGGCGGTGGTGGTCGCGGTGGTGACGCAGGGTGTGTTCACCGCGCTGATGACGCTGCTCGTCGTGCTCGCGGTCCAGCAGATCGAGGGCCACATCCTCCAGCCGTTCATTCTGGGGCGGGCCGTGCGGGTGCATCCGCTGGCGGTGGTGCTGTCCGTCGCGGCGGGTGGGCTGGTCGCCGGGATCGGCGGGGCCGTGGTGGCGGTGCCGCTGGTGGCGGTCACCAACACGGTGGTGGGATACCTGCGTTCGTACTCCCGTGAGCCGGCACTGCGCCACGCGCCGGAGCCGCGGGGCGCCACCGCGGTGGATGTGGCCCCGGTGCGGCCCCCGTCTCCGTGACGATTCCGTCCACGAGGCGGGGGCTTCGCCCCGCATCCCCCGCCCGCCCGGATTCGTTTGGCTGCGGGCCCGGTGGGGGCTGGTCGCGCAGTTCCCCGTGCCCCAGGGGCGCGGGGAACTGCGCGCCAAGCCCCCACTCAGCCGCAGCCGAAGAACCCACCCGGGGGTCCGGGGGCGGAGCCCCGGGGTGAAGGCGAGGCCCCGCCCACCCGGGCAGGGTGAACGGGGCCTGAGAGAAGAGGCGGAGGTTACTCCGCGAGAACGGCTTCGGCGTCCAGCGTCGTGGCGACCGCCTGGATCACGGAAGCGATCTTGAACGCCTCCTGGATCGTCTCCCGGTCGACGCCCGCCTTGCGGAGCACCTGCTCATGGGAGTCAAGACACTGCCCGCAACCGTTGACCGCGGACACCGCCAGCGACCACAGCTCGAAGTCGACCTTCTCGACACCGGGGTTGCCGATGACGTTCATCCGCAGACCGGCCCGCAGGGTCCCGTACTCGGGGTCCGACAGCAGGTGCCGCGTGCGGTAGAAGACGTTGTTCATCGCCATGATCGCGGCAGCCGACTTGGCGGCGGTGTACGCCTCCGGCGACAGCTGGGCCTTCGCCTCCGGCTCCAGCTCCCGCAGCACCCGCGGCGACCGCGCCGCGATCGCGCACGCCAGCACCGTCCCCCACAGCTGCTGCTGCGGAAGGTCCGAGTTGCCGATGACGGAGCCGAGGTTGAGACGCAGGTCCTTCGCGTAGTCCGGCAGGGCGGACTTCAGTTCGTCGAGGGACATGGAGGGTTACTCACCCGCCAGGAGCGCCACCGGGTCGAGGGTGTTCTCGCCCTTGGTCCAGTTGCACGGGCAGAGCTCGTCCGTCTGGAGCGCGTCGAGGACCCGGAGGACCTCCTTGGGGTTACGGCCCACGGAACCGGCGGTCACCATGGAGAACTGGATCTCGTTGTTCTGGTCGACGATGAACACCGCACGCTTGGCGAAGCCGTCCTCGCCCTCGATGCCGAGGTCACGCATGAGCTCGTGCTTCGAGTCGGCCATCATCGGGAAGGGCAGGTCACGCAGGTCGTCGTGGTCCTTGCGCCAGGCGTGGTGCACGAACTCGGAGTCGCCGGAGAAGCCGAGCACCTGAGCGTCACGGTCGGCGAACTCGTCGTTCAGCTTGCCGAAGGCCGCGATCTCGGTCGGGCACACGAAGGTGAAGTCCTTGGGCCATGCGAAGATCACCTTCCACTGACCCTCGTAGGTCTTGTGGTTGATCTGCTGGAACTCCTCGCCCTTCTCCAGCGAGACACAGGCGGTCAGATCGAACTCGGGGAACTTGTCACCGACAGTGAGCACACGCTCTCCTTGCAGCGGGGAAAAGCCCTTTTTGGGGGCGTTTCCCGAGGGTTGGACGAAGCTGATGTTGGCACATGCTGCATTGATTACGGAAATAGCTACACTCGGTCGTGTTGATCGACTGCATCTATCAGTGACTATGAGTAAGAGGTACGGCCATGGTCAGCCCGATGGGCAACGCAAGCTCCAAGGGCTCCATGAGCGGCAAGGGAGCCATGGGCGGCAAAGGAGCCATGGGCGGCAAAGGAGCCATGAGTTCCAAGGGGAACGGGCGCCGTCAGCCGAGCCTCGCCCAGCTGCGCGCCTTCGCCGCCGTGGCCGAGCACCTGCACTTCCGTGACGCGGCCGCCGCGATCGGCATGAGCCAGCCCGCGCTGTCGGGCGCGGTCTCCGTCCTGGAGGAGACGCTCGGCGTGACCCTCCTGGAGCGTACGACCCGCAAGGTGCTGCTCTCACCCGCCGGCGAGCGTCTCGCCGTACGCGCGAAGGCGGTACTGGACGAGGTCGGCGCGCTCATGGAGGAGGCGGAGGCGGTACGGGCGCCGTTCACCGGGGCCCTGCGCCTCGGCGTCATCCCCACCGTCGCGCCCTACCTCCTGCCCACCGTCCTCAACCTGGTCCACGACCGCTACCCGGACCTCGATCTCCAGGTCCACGAGGAGCAGACCGCCAACCTCCTCGACGGGCTGACCTCCGGCCGTCTCGACCTGCTGCTGCTCGCCGTCCCCCTCGGTGTGCCCGGCATGACCGAACTCCCGCTGTTCGACGAGGACTTCGTGCTCGTCACCCCGCTCGACCACTCGCTCGGCGGCCGGGAGGGAATCCCCCGCGAAGCCCTGCGCGAGCTCAATCTGCTGCTGCTCGACGAGGGGCACTGTCTGCGCGACCAGGCCCTCGACATCTGCCGCGAGGCGGGCCGGGAGGACGCGCCGGTCACCACCACGGCTGCGGGCCTGTCGACCCTGGTCCAGCTCGTCGCCGGCGGCCTCGGCTGCACCCTGCTGCCGCGCACCGCCGTCAAGGTCGAGACGACCCGCAGCAACCAGCTCCTCACCGGCTACTTCGCGGACCCGGCGCCGACCCGGCGGATCGCGCTGGCGATGCGCGCCGGGGCCGCGCGCGGCGGCGAGTACGAAGAACTGGCCGCAGCGCTCCGAGAAGCGCTGCGACCGCTGCCTGTACGGGTGTGGGACCGGGACGCCTGAGCGCCCCGGCCCACGGGACCCGTCACTCGGTGCGCAGCCCGTCCGGCCGCATCAGGCGCAGCAGCGGTGGCAGGCTGAGTGCGGTCACCAGCAGGACGACTCCCGCGCCGATGCCGGTCATCGACAGCAGGCTCGGCCAGTCCACGCGCACCGAGACGCTCGTCATCTTCTGCAGGACCACGCCCAGGGTCACGCCGACCACGGAAGCGAGCAACAGACCCAGCGCGATCGGGATCGCGGTCTGCCAGAGCACCGACAGGCTCAGCGTGCGGCGTCGAGTGCCGAAGGCGACCAGGACGGAGAGCAGTTTCTTCCGCTCGCGCAGCTGTTCCAGCTGGGAGACCAGCAGGCTCGCGCCGATCAGGAACAGGACGCAGGCCGCGCCGACGGACAGGCCGGTGCGGATGGAGGTGTAGCGGTTGTCCTGCGCGGTCGACGCCCAGGTCCAGGCGTGGGCCAGCGGGCTGAGCTTTGCCGTGGTGTTGCGAACGAGGTCGTAGATGTCCGGTGCCGACTGGTCGATCTGCAGGTAGGCGTTGCCCTCGATCGCCTGTGCGGCCCCGGCCGGCAGAGCGCTCGGGGTGAACAGGATGCCGCCGGTCAGACCGTTCGTCGCATCCGTGCGGATCCGGGCTGCCTTGATGTCCTGCGGCACGGTCCAGGCGGCCTGCCTGCCCCTGAAGCTCTCGGCGTAGGAGGGGTCGATGTAGAGGGTTCGGCCGGGCTTGGCGAGCTTCGGCGCGTCCAGGTCGCTGTCGGGGCCCTTGACGAGGAAGACGTCGCCGTCGCGGCACGTCGGCAGCGTGGCCACCTCGCGCAGCGAAGCGCAGTTGCCGACGGTCACGCTCGTGGACGTGGTGGGGTCCCGCCTCTGGTCGCCCAGCGAACCGGAGCCGATCGCGGTGACCTGTCGTACGCCCTTGGTCCGCGCGAACTGCTCGCGGGCCTGGTCGAGCGGGACGTCGTACGGGAGGCGGATCTGCATCTGCGCCCGCTGGAGGTCGTTCGACGTGTCCTTGGTGTAGTCGCCCTCGACCCCGGCGAACAGCATTTGCAGGGCGATGGCGCCGGCCACCGCGACCGCGATGCCGTTGACCATGCGGGCTGCCGTTCCGCTGCTCAACTGGAGTCTGCGGATGGCGAGTTGCCAGGACACCGAGCCGGATCCGAGCCGGGCGACGACCGTTTCGACGATCCAGGGCAGCAGCGCCGTGACGCCGATCAGGAGCAGCAGGACACCGCCGATCACCAGGTACTGGTTGAAGTTTCCGCTGGTGTTGCCCTTGCCGATCATCGGGTAGAGCATCGCGAGTCCGCCGATCGGCAGCAGCAGCCGCCACCACAGCCGGCGCCGCGCGGGCTTGGCCGCACGGACCACTCCGAGCGGCTCGATGACGACCCCGCGCAGTGCGAGCAGGGTGACGAGGACCGCGGCCGCGGGCACCGCGACGGCGACCAGGGCGGCCAGTGCGGGCGTGGGGTTCAGATAGCTCGGGAACACGCTCTTGCCGAAGATCTCGACGGATCCCGCCAGTTGCCGGGCCAGCAGGAAGAAGACGGTGCCGAAGACGAGCCCGAGGACGGAGCCCGAGAGTGCCTCGCCCGCGGCGATCCGCCGGGTCATCCGGCTGTCGGAGCCGACCAGGCGCAGTGCCGCGAGCCGCCGGTCGCGCCGCTCGCCGCCGAAGCGCACGGCCGCGGCGATGAAGACACCGACCGGCAGCAGCAGCACCACGAAGACGACGATGATCAGGAGGAGGAGTACCGGGTCCAGTTTGTCGGGCGGTCCGAGGGGCTCCCCGAAGTGGTCGATACGGGTCACTCTGGAGCCGTCGATCCTCGGGGCGAGGTTGTCGGCGCCCGCGTAGAAGCTGAGTTCGTTCGCGCCGACGAGACCGGGCTCCCCGATGGTGCCGATGGTGCGGTAGGGCAGCCGCTCGCGCAGCAGTTTCCCGCTGCCGGACTTCAGCAGGTCCGCCAGCGCGGGGGAGACCACCATCTCGCCCGGCGCCGGGATCTTCTTCACCCCTGGCGGCAGCGGCGCGCGAGCCCCCTCGGCCTGCACCTCGCGTCCGCGGATGTCCTTGTCGCGGTAGGTGTCGTCGACGGCCGCGACGAGAAGGGTCCGATCGGACGCCTTCGGTATGCCCACATCGGTGAACGTGATGTCCGTACGGGCCTTCTCGCGGTCGCTGCGGGCCTGGAGCGCGCTCGGCAGCGCCGTGGTGAGCAGCAGCAGCGCGACGCCGAGCCCGACCCCGACGGCCGTGAGGACCGCGCGCATCCAGCCCTCGCGTCCGCCGGTGAAGGCGAACTTGGCGCCCATGGCCAGGTCTCTGGACCACTGCCGGACGCTGGGAGCGGCGCTCATACGACCCGCTCCATGTCGCGGGACTTTCCGTCGCGTACGACGATCTCGCGGTCCGAGTAGGCGGCCACCCGTGCCTCGTGCGTGACGAGGACGACGGCGGCGTTGGTCGAGCGGGCCGCCTCGGTGAGCAGATCCATCACGCGTTCGCCGTTGAAGGAGTCGAGTGCTCCGGTGGGCTCGTCCGCGAAGAGTACGCGCGGGCTGGTGACCAGTGCCCGGGCCACGGCGACCCGCTGTCCCTGGCCGCCGGATATCTCGCCCGGCCGCTTGCCCTTGAGGTCGTCGACCTCCAGCCGTTCCATCCAGGACAGGGCGGTTCGCTCGGCCTCCTTGCGCCCGGTGCCGTTGAGCCGCAGCGGGAGGGCGACGTTCTCGACGCAGGTGAGTTCGGGAACGAGCTGCCCGAACTGGAACACGAACCCGAACTCGCTGCGCCGCAGCGCGCTGCGCTGGGCGTCGTTCATGGTCGCCATCTCCTGGCCGTTGTAGACGATGGACCCGGAGTCCGGTGTCACGATGCCGGCCAGGCAGTGCAGGAGGGTCGACTTGCCGGAGCCGGAGGGGCCCATCACGGCGACGACCTCGCCCGGGTGGATGGAGAACTCGGCGCCGTCGAGGGCACTGGTGGGGCCGTACGCCTTGCGCAGGTCGTGGGCCGTGAGCAGGGAGCCTGCGGGGGTCATCGGGTTACCGCCTCGGCGAGTTTTTCGAGGCGCGCGGCGGTGAGCTCCAGCCACCGCAGGTCGGCCTCCAGGTGGAAGAGGGCGTGGTCGCAGATCAGCTGGTCGGCGAGGTCGCCCTTGCGCTTGCGGTCCGTCAGGATGCGCATCATCCGCAGGTGCTCGGAGCGCTGTCTGTCGAGGATCTCGGACGCGTCCCGGTGTGTGAGCAGCGCGAGAACGACCTTCGTGTAGAGGGTCGACTGCAGATACGGCTCGGGCTTCTCCGGCGTCGCGAGCCACCGCTGTACGTCGGTGATCCCGGCGTCGGTGATCGCGTACCGCTTCCGCTCCGGGCCGCCGCCCGCCTCTATCCCGTCGACCTCGACGAGTCCGTGCTTGAGCAGTCGCGACATCGTCGAGTAGACCTGGCCGTAGTGCAGCGGCCGGTCGTGACCGAACTTCTCGTCGAAGGCCCGCTTCAGGTCGTAACCGTGGCGGGGCCCGGACTCCAGGAGTCCTAGGAGGGTGTGACCGATGGACATGCCGAGCACTCTACACACGGCGTATACACCGCACGTATACACGCCGCGAATAGATCATGGTGGGCCCCGCGTTCGTGCAGGTCACGCCGGAATGTCACGGTTCCGTCACCGCGATTCCCTCGCCCCCGCCGCCCCTACCCGTCCCACCCCTGGGGGCTCCGCCCCCAGCCCCCCGATCGTCCTGAACGGCCTCGTCCTCAAACCCCGGAGGGGCGGAAAGAAGCGGACCGGGGTGGGCGAGGGCCGGGTCGGTGAGAGCGCCGGCCTTCGGCCTTGTCCTCCAACGCCGGAGGGGCTGAAAGAAGCGGGCCGGGGTGGGCGGGGGCCGGGTGAGTGGGAGCGCCGGCCTTCGGCCTTGTCCTCCAACGCCGGAGGGGCTGAAAGAAGCGGGCCGGGGTGGGCGGGGGCCGGGTGAGTGGGAGCGCCGGCCTTCGGCCTTGTCCTCCAACGCCGGAGGGCTTGCAGGGCGCGGGCTGGAGTGGGTGGGGGGCGACCCTCGCCTTGTTCTCGATCGAGGGACGGCCCGAATGCCGCGGGCCCGGGGCGGGCGGGGCACCGGCCCCGTTCTGAAACATCGCGAGGACCGAGGCCTTTAGGGGCGCGGGGAACTGCGCGCCCGGCCCCCACCCACTCGCACCCGAAGAACCACCCCCGGTCCCTCAGGGGCGCGAGGAACTGCGCGACCAGCCCCCACCGGCCCGCAGCCGAAGTACGACCCCCGGCTTTCAGGGGCGCGGGGAACTGCGCGACCGGCCCCCACCGGCCCGCAGCCGAAGAACCACCCCCGGTTCCTCAGGGGCGCGAGGAACTGCGCGACCAGCCCCCACCCGCCCGCAGCCGGAGTGCGACCCCCGGCTTTCAGGGGCGCGGGGAACTGCGCGACCGGCCCCCACTCACCCGCAGGCAGCGGACAGGCGGACGCGGCGGGGAGAGGAACCCGGCGGTGCCTACTCCTCCGTCGCGTCCGTCGCGGACGCGGACGGTCGCCCCCGTCGAGGAATCGGCCCCGCCCCACCCGGCAACCGCCCCGCCTCCGCAAGCGCCCGCCGCAACAGATACTCGATCTGCGCGTTCGCCGAGCGCAGCTCATCCGCCGCCCACCGAGCCAGCGCTTCATGGACCAGCGGATCCAGCCGCAGCAGAACCTGCTTGCGCGACTGCGACTGCGGCTGCTGCGGCTGTGGCCGACGCTCGGGGACCGACCCCCCGGAGGGATCCGTCACTGGTAGAGGGACCCCGTGTTCAGGACGGGCTGCGGAGCCCGGTCACCGCACAACACCACCAACAGGTTCGACACCATCGCCGCCTTCCGCTCGGGGTCCAGATCCACGATGTCCCGCTCGGCGATCCGGGCGAGCGCGGCCTCGACCATCCCGACCGCCCCGTCCACGATCTCCCGCCGCGCCGCGACCACCGCCCCGGCCTGCTGGCGCTGGAGCATCGCGGAGGCGATCTCGGGAGCGTACGCGAGATGCGTGAAGCGCGACTCGATGATCGAGACCCCGGCCGCCTCCACACGCGCGTGCAGTTCGACGGCGAGCTTCTCGGTGATCTCCTCGGCGTTGCCGCGCAGCGAGAGACCGTCCGCCTCGTGGGCGTCGTAGGGGTACTCGATCGCGATGTGCCGTACGGCCGCCTCGGTCTGGGTGGCGACGAACTCCAGGAAGTCGTCGACCTCGAAGGTGGCCTGCGCGGTGTCCTCGACCCTCCAGACCACGACCGCGGCGAGCTCTATCGGGTTGCCGTAGGCGTCGTTGACCTTGAGGACGGCGGTCTCGTGGTTGCGTACCCGGGTCGAGATCCTGGTGCGGGAGGTGAAGGGGTTCACCCAGCGCAGCCCGTCCTGGCGGATCGTCCCCCGGTACCGCCCGAAGAGCTGGACGACCCGCGCCTCACCGGGCGCCACCGTGTTCAGCCCGCACATCGCGATGAACGCGGCGAGGCCGATCAGGATGCCGGGGACGATCAGCGCGGCCTTCGCCCCGCCGGCGTCGACCGTCGTGGCGGCCGCGATCAGGCCGGCGCCGAGCAGCAGCCCGACCAGCCCGAACAGCAGTGCGAGCCCGCCGCCGATGCTGTGCGCGGCGAACTCCCGTACCCGCGGATCAGGCATCCGCGGCACGTCCGCGGGAGCGGAGGAGTCGGTGGGAGTGGAGCCGTGGGGAGTGGAGTCGTGTTCCGGCATGGGTGCCCCCGTTTTCGTACGGCGGGAGCCCGTATGACTCCCGCCCGTCCATGGCCGTCGAGGCCTATCTAAGTGATATCACTTTACCCGCCATGGCAACCTTCCACCCCTCTCGCACGTCGGTTGAGATGGGGCGGATGCGATGTCCTGAGTGGTACGTGCTGATTGTCACGTCCGCAAAAGACCGGATCGGCGGCCCTTTGTCATAGCGCGTGGTGTTAGTTTGCTGAGCCGACCTCAGCGGCGAACCTGTGTGACGCGCGAACACGAACGCGACACCCGAGCGCGTGAGTGAACGCGGCAGGACACGCGTACAAGAGAGCGCGACACGAGAGCGAGCGGAGCGGACGCAGCCATGGGACGAGCGGAAGAGAGACGAGCGCGGCAGCACGGTGGCCGCCGCGCGGCGGCCATGCCCTCGTCCGGAGGAAAGCCCCGCCGCACCGGCATACGCCGGTTCGTGAACTGGAAGACGATCCTCGGCACCTTCCTGGGCTTCTGTCTGCTCGGCATGGGTGCCTTCCTCGTGCTCTACATGGTGGTGTCCATACCCCAGAGCAACGCGGCCGCCACGCAGCAGAGCAACATCTACAAGTACAGCGACGGCAGCACGCTCGCCCGAACCGGCAAGGTCAACCGCGAGATCGTCGGCCTGGACAAGGTGCCCAAGGACGTCCAGAAGACCTTCGTCGCCGCGGAGAACAAGTCCTTCTACAAGGACGCCGGCGTCGACCTCAAGGGCACGGCCCGCGGTCTGATCAACACCCTGTCCGGCAAGGGCAAGCAGGGTGGTTCGACGATCACCCAGCAGTACGTCAAGAACTTCTACCTCACCCAGGACCAGACCGTCACGCGCAAGCTGAAGGAACTGGTCATCGCGCTGAAGGTGGACCGTCAGCAGACCAAGGACGACATCCTCGCGGGCTACATCAACACCAGCTACTACGGCCGCAACTCCTACGGCATCCAGGCGGCGGCCCAGGCGTACTACGGCAAGGACGCGAGCGATCTCACGGTCGAGCAGGGCGCGTACCTCGCCTCGCTGCTCCAGGCCCCGAGCCAGTACGACTGGGGTGTCGCCACGGACACCGGCAAGCGGCTGGTGACGGCCCGCTGGAACTACACCCTCAACAACATGGTCGAGGAGGGCTGGCTGTCCGCCGCCAAGCGCGCGACCTTGAAGTTCCCGGTCCCGCAGGACCCCAAGGGCGTGCCCGGCATGGAGGGCCAGACCGGCTATCTGGTGGACGCGGCCAACAGCGCGCTGGCCAACCGGCTGGTGGCCAAGGGTGCCGCCGCCAACTACGAGGACGCCAAGGCGCTCGTCGACGCGGGCGGCTGGACGATCACGCTCAACATCGACAAGAAGAAGCAGACGCAGCTGGAAGTCGCCGTCAAGACCAAGCTCACCGGCAAGCTGGACGCCAAGAAGCGCAGGGTCGACGGTGATGTCGAGGCCGGTGCCGCGTCCGTCGACCCCAAGACCGGCAAGGTCGTGGCGATGTACGGCGGCGAGGACTACTTCAAGCACTACGTGAACAACGCGACCCGCCCCGACTACCAGCCCGCCTCCACCTTCAAGCCGCTGATCTTCGCGGCGGCCCTGGAGGAGCAGGCCAAGACGCAGGACGGCCAGGACATCACGGCGGACACGGTCTACGACGGCACCAGCGGTCGCTCCGTCAAGGGCAGCAGCATCGGCTTCGCGCCGCCCAACGAGGACAACCAGGACTACGGCGACGTCACCGTCCAGACCGCGATGAACAAGTCCATCAACTCCGTCTTCGCGCAGATGGGCGTCGACGTCGGCATGGACGAGGTCCTCAAGGTCGCCGGCAAGCTCGGCATGGACACCAAGGGCATGCAGGCGGTGCCCGCGCAGACCCTCGGCACCATGGGCGCGAGCCCGCTGGAGATGGCGGGCATCTACGCGACCCTCGACAACCACGGTCGCAAGGTCACCCCGGCCGTCGTCGCCTCGGCCGAGCACAAGGACAGCCGGGTCGACTTCCCGAACCCGATCGGCGACCAGGTCATCAGCCCCCAGGCGGCCGACACGGTCACCTCGGTGCTCACCGGCGTGGTCAACGACGGTACGGCCCAGGTCTCGGTGGCCCAGGCGGTCGACCGCAACGGCCAGCAGGTCGCGGGCAAGACGGGTACGTCCGACAACAACAAGTCGGCCTGGTTCACCGGGTACACGCCGAACCTGGTCACCTCGGTCGGTCTGTTCGGAGAGGTCCCCAAGGACCGCAAGGACAGCGGTGGCAACGTGGTCAAGCAGGGGACGCAGGTCTCCCTGAAGGGCGCCGCGGGCGGCGGCCGTGTCAACGGCGGCGGCTTCCCGGCCCAGATATGGGCGGCGTACACCTTCAACGCGATGGGCAGCGTGAGCACGTTCGAGCTGGACACCACCCAGGGCGCGGCGATGGAGCCCACCACCCCGCCGACGATCAGCGAATCGCCGACCGAGACGCCGTCGCAGACCCCGACCACCGAGCCCCCGACCACCCCGGCGACGACACCCCCGACCACTCCGGCGGGGACCCCGACGTCCGAGCCCCCGACCACCCCGGCGACGACACCCCCGACCACTCCGGCGGGGACCCCGACCGACCAGATCACACCGCAGGACCCGTTCAACCCGAACAACCAGCAGTAACCGTCGAAAAGGCCCACCAGGGCCTGAGGAGAAGGGCGTCCGGTGACCCACCGGGCGCCCTTCTCGTGTCACTCGGACCGAGGCTCATGGTCGAGATGATCGCGTATATCTGGCGGATTCCCTTGATGGGGCGATTTATTGCCGGTTGATTATCGGCCACAAAGGCCGGAACTTTAAAGTTCTATGAGAAATTCGTTGACTCGGGTTGGGTGTCTGGACCATTCTCCCGTCAACGGGGAGGGGATCTTGGCGACACCTTGCGCTGCGCGCTGACCGGCTGACTGCGCTCAATTCCTGTCTTGTCTGAATCCGCGAACTCCGAACTCTCTGTGCGGCCCATCAGGCATGCCCGGATTGTGGTCAAGGTGCCCTTTCCTTTTCAGGGCTCTCGTAGTGCGGGAGCCATGTGAGAAGGGGATGTTTTGAGACTCTGCAGACGAATGCGGGCACGGCTGGCCGCGTTGGCGGCCGGTGCGTTACTCGCCGGACTCACGCAGCCCGTGGCCTGGGCCGATCCACCGGCACCGACGTCCTCCGCCACGAAGGCGGCGACCGAGGCTCGGCGTGACGCGGTGCCGTCGGCCGAGCGGGCCGCGGTGCTGGGCAAGGGGTGGCGGGCGTCCGGCGACGTGGCGTGGACGACCTCGGGGGACGCGGACGGCTTCCATCTCCTGACCGCCAGGAAGAAGGACGGATACAGCTGGCGCACCATCGCGTCGCTTTCCGAGCCTGGATTCGACGCCGACGCCTGGATCGGCAACACCTGCGTCACCGGTTCGGGTAAGCGCGCGGTTGTGGTCTATGCGCCGCGTACCTTCACCAACAAGCCCCAGCTGATGGCTCGGGGCGGGTTCACCGCGGTGGTCGATCTGGCTTCCGGCCGGGTGACGAAGCTGGACCTCAAGGCGTCGCTGTCCTACTACAACCCGGGCTGCGGACCTGGTGAGACAGTGATCCTGACCCAGTCCGGTGGTGAGGACCGGCCCGGCACCCGGCTGTTCCGGCTGAACGCCTCAACAGGCGGGATCGGCAAGCCGATCCCGGTCAAGGGGCAGGTCACCTCGGCCGTCCCGGCCATCGGCGGTTCCATAGCCGCGGCCTCCGGCGCGGAGGTCATCAAGGTCGACTCCAGAGGGCGGCGCACGGCTCTCGCCCGTACCGACGGTGTGCCCTACCGCCTGACGCCCGACGGCGACGGGGGGATCACCTTCCTCGACAAGCACGGTGCCACGTCCAAGGTGAAGCGCATCACGGCCGGTGCCGTCGCGCACCCCGACGCACGCACCACGCGGGCGACCGTGCTGGCCCGGGGCCTCGCCACCGAGACCGGACTGACCCGCAGCGCCGGCACCGTGTATGTGACCGGCACGACCAGGCCGACAGCAGCCCGAACGCCGACCACGGTGAAGAGGCTCGCGTCGACGCCGACGGACGTCACCGTGTCCACACGTGGCGAGGCCGTCCTGACCCACACGGCCTGGGCCGACGGCAAGGGCACCCTGCTGCAGCCCGGCGAGGCCACCAAGGCCCGTACGGTGAAGATGTCCCTGACCACCCGCGCCACCGGACGCAAGGCCTCCTTCACCGTCGATCCGGCGCACCGGGTGTCGGCCTACGCGAGCCAGGGCCGTGACGCGTCCCCGGGGCTGCTGTCCGGTTCCGGAGGTACCGCCAAGGCGTCGGTGACCACGACGGCCGCGGGTGACCCGAGCGACCCGGTGGAGGCGGAGCGCACCTGCTCCGTACCGCGCAACGATGTGCGCAACCAGGCCATGCAGCCCAAGCCGCGTCAGGTGGAGTGGGCGGTCGACATGGCGGTCAAGGGCTTGCTGAACACGCACATCTCGCGCCCCGCGAACTGGAAGAACCTCGGCATGCCCGCGTACATGCCGCAGTCGCTCTTCCTGAACCCGGCGCTCGACGGCGGCGGCCGCGCCATGGCGCAGGTCATGCTCGGCGTGACCACTCAGGAATCGAACATGTGGCAGGCCGGCCGGGAGGCCGTGCCCGGGGTCACCGCCAGCCCGCTGATCGGCAACTACTACGGCATCAACCTCTACGACGGCGACCCCAGCAACGACTGGGACGTCGACTTCGCCAAGGCGGACTGCGGTTACGGCATCACGCAGATCACCGACCACATGCGGATGGCCGGCCGCGAGGACGGCCACGGCGGTGCGGCCTGGGACTACCAGAAGCAGCGGGCCGCCGCGCTGGACTACACCGCCAACATCGCCGCGGGCCTGCAGACCCTCGTCTCCAAGTGGAACGAGACCCGCGCCGCCGGCATGATCGCCAACCACGGCACCAGCGGCCGGCCGGAGAACTGGTACTTCGCCCTGTGGGCGTACAACTCCGGCTTCCACCCCAACGCCGGTGACGGCTCGCCGTGGGGTCTGGGCTGGGCCAACAACCCCGCCAATCCCGAATGGGACGCCGGACGGCTGCCGTTCATGGAGAACGCGGCCGGCGGCGAGGACGCCAGCGCCGCGGCCCGCCCGCAGAACTGGCCCTACCAGGAGAAGGTCCTCGGCTTCGCTGCCCACCCGCCGTCCTTCCTGGAATCGCCCGGCACGCTGGTCCCCGCGTTCCGCCCCGCCACCTGGAACGGCACCAGCTCGGCCGTCACGGTCAAGGGCAGCGCGCTCTACAACCGGGCCCACCTCAAGGCGCCCGAGGACGCCTTCTGCGACTCCTCCAACAGCTGCGACCCGAGCCGGATCTCCGACGGCGCCTCCAACGACAGCGCGAGCAGCGGTCCCTGCGGCCGTGACGACGTCAAGTGCTGGTGGAACAAGCCGGTGACGTGGAAGACCGACTGCGTCGACACCTGCGGATACGAGTTCGTCCGCTTCGGTGACACCGCGCCGGAAGAGCCCGACGGCACGGCGTATCCGCCGAGCTGCGGCACCGGCGGACTCCCGGGCGGGGCTCTCATCGTCGACGACGTCCCGGCCGACACCCCCGTCGTCCGAGCGGGCTGCAGCAACTCCTGGACGAACTCCGGCACCTTCAGCTTCAACTTCGCCAACAACTCGGTCGAGACCGTCTACCCGGCCAAGGTCGACCTCCACCAACTGGGCGCGGGCTTCGGCGGTCACTTCTGGTTCGGTCACACGCGCGCGGACGACGCCAAGGGCCAGCGGCTGAAGATCACCGGTGACTGGAAGCTCAACAGGGAGCTCGACAAGGACGCCAGGGTCTGGGTGCACCTTCCCGACCACGGTGCGCAGACCAAGCTCGCCAAGTACCAGATCAAGACCCGCAACGGCTGGCGCACCAGGACCGTCTCCCAGCCGGGTGACAGCAACCGGTGGGTGAAGCTCGGGATCTTCCGGACCAAGGGCATCGTGCCCGAGGTCAAGCTGAACACGATCACGTCCGACGGCACGGGGGACGAGGACATCGCCTTCGACGCCGTGGCGTTCGAGCCCGGGGACTGGGACTTCGTACCCGATATCGTCATCCCGGAGGGCGACCCCGACGCGCCCGACCCGGTGTGGGAGGACACGGACCGGCAGAAGCAGCCGAATCCCGAGGGCACGACGCTGGCGGCGAACAAGGAGCGCTGCGTCGCGACGGACCACGAGGGCACACGCCAGTGCGTGAAGCTCGACTACGACATCAAGAAGTACGGCGCCCGGAAGTGGCAGCAGTCCAAGAGCTCCAGGAGTGGCGTCGCCGCGGCCGCCGCCCCGCTGGTGTCGTGGTGCGACGACCCCACCGTCTCCGGCTACACCATCACGCGCCGCGAAGGCTGCAACAAGCTGGCCGTCGTGATCAGGTGGGACCACAACGGCGAGACGGTGGGGACGGCCGTCTTCGCGGTTCGCGAGGAGATCCTGCTGGAGAACAAGGCCGTGTTCCGCGAGCGGATGTTCATGAGCCCGCTGTCCCTCGACGCCTCGTTGGGCACCGTGTCCCTGGACTACTGGGACGCGATCTGCACACCGGACTGCGACGAGGCCTACCAGGGCACCTGGGACGGTCTCACCGTGTGGGAACCCGTCGTGGACACGCACTGGGCGTCGGCGACCAGGACGTTCACCTGGAACAACGCTGTGTCCGGTACGTCCCAGAAGTTCGACCGGGGTACGTTCCTCAACTTCAAGGCGGCTGCCCCCGAGGCGGCCGGAGCGGCCGCGACCATCAAGCCGTCCTGGACTTTCTGGGGAGAGGTCGAATGTGACAACAGCGTCGCCGTGACCAATTCGACCGGCTGCGTCTTCGCCAAGAACACACCGACATGGCAGACCAACACCAAGCGCTATCCGGCCGCTGCCGCCTACTACTGGGTGCTGCGGGAGAAACTTGCGGACCATCCGGGCAGCAAGAAGTACAACAAACCGATGCACCGCATGACGGACAAGGTCCAGCAGGAACACAACCGCAACACGATTTGCAACAAAACCGGCGCCGGCAAGTGGACGGCACACCCGGACGCCACCGGGGACACCCAGGGAGTGCAGTGCGACGAGTTCCCCTTCGCCGCCACCCTGGAGAGCGGAGGAATACCGACACCGGTCGTCAACGGAGGGATCTGCGCGCAGCTCTTCGCGCAGAAGCAGGACGACGGCACCTGGCGCCTCTTCGACGACGACGGGTACGACCCGCCCACGTGGAAGGAGATCTGCGGGCGTGCTTCCATGCCGGGCAAGCAGAACGGAGACGCGGGAAGAGGCCCGGGACTGTCGGGCTTCTTCACCAAGGCACGGGTGCAGAACGGCGGGGCGTTCTACATGGAGGTTCCGCAGATGGAGGGATGCAATCCCGATGACGTCTGCGTCATCCGTCCCTGAACCAACGCCCTTCTAGGGCGACGGACGTGGGGGGCCGCCGGTACGGCCGGTCCCCCACGGTGGGCCGTCCGGCGTCACGTCCAGACGATGTTGCTCGTACCGTCCGACTCGCGGACCGTCTCGGGACGGATCTCCCTGCCGATCGCCGTGACGACGGGCCGTCCGGTCTCCAGGGATTCGAGTGTCTCCTGGAACATCTCGGACAGGCTCTTCCAGCGCACGACCCCCCACAGTTCCAGATCCTGGTCGATCTCCAGGACGGCGCCGTGCGTCGGCCCCTCGCGATGGTCCACGATCAGCTGTGTCCCGACGTGGGTACTGCTGATGGGCACCCATTTCACATGAGCCGTCCGGCCCACGACGAAGTCCGCGTTGTCGTCCTCCTGGCTCCACGCCACGTCCTGCTCCATGTCCCGCTGGCCGAGCATCATGCGCTCGGCGTCGACCGGATAGTGGCCGCCCGGAATGAAGCCGCCGGGGCCGCTGTGCCGGAAGTGGGTCGACACGCCGTTGTGATGCTCCAGCCACGTCCGGATCTCCGGGACGAGCGAGAACCTGTTCTCGGTGATCGCCTCGATCTCCGACGCCGTCGCGGGCGGGTTCAACGTGCCGAAATCATCCGGCACGTTGGCTTCCAGCCACCGGTCGAGACGGTTCAGTACGTCTTGAAGCTGCACGGTTCGTCCTCACGTCTGGATGCTGCCTCCCCTACGACACCACAAGCGCGTGGCGCCCGAGGTGGAGTCGGTTCGATTCCACCTCGGGCGCCACGCGCCACGCGCCACGCGCCGGGCGTCCCGGTGTTCAGCCTCCGTTGACGTCGTGGGCGATCCGGTCGCCCAGTTCCTTGTCGATGTTGCGCCAGTACTGCAGGGCGCGGTCCAGGACCGGGCGGGAGACGTCGGCCTTCAGGTGGCCGGTGACGTTCGAGACCAGGCGGTCGCGGGCCGCGTCGTCGAGGACCTGGCGGACCATCGTGCCCGGCTGGCCCCAGTCGTCGTCCTCGCGGTGCAGCTTGTACGCCTCGCGCACCAGCTCGCCCGTGGCCTCCCAGCTCGCCGGGTCGCCGAAGCGGGAGAAGTCGGCCGCGGGGCCGCCGTAGGAGTTGGGCGCGTACGGGCGGGCCGCGAGCGACGGCTCGTAACGCATCGGGCCGTCCTTGGCGTACGAGTTCGCCGGGGCGTGCGGGCGGTTCGGCGGCAGCTGGGCGTAGTTCGGGCCGATCCGGTAACGGTGTGTGTCCGGATAGGAGAACAGTCGGCCGAGCAGCATCTTGTCCGGCGAGGGGCCGATGCCCGGCACCAGGTTGGACGGCTCGAAGGCGGCCTGCTCGATGTGGATGAAGTAGTCCTCGGGGTTCCTGTCGAGGGTCATCCGGCCGACGTCGATCAGCGGATAGTCCCCGTGCGGCCAGATCTTGGTCAGGTCGAAGGGGTTGAAGCGGTAGTCCGCCGCGTCCTCGAACGGCATGATCTGGACCTTCAGGCTCCAGCTGGGCGCGTTCCCGGACTCGATCGCCTTGTAGAGGTCCATGCGGTGCAGGTCCGGGTCCGTACCGGCCAGCTCGTCGGCCTCCGCCTGGGTGAGGAAGTCGATGCCCTGGTCGGTCTTGAAGTGGTACTTCACCCAGAACCGCTCACCGGCGCCGTTGATCCACATGTAGGTGTGGGAGCCGTAGCCGTTCATGTTGCGGTAGGTCTTCGGGATGCCCCGGTCGCCCATCAGATAGGTCACCTGGTGCGCCGACTCGGGCGAGAGCGTCCAGAAGTCCCACTGCATGTCGTTGTCCCGCAGCCCGTTGTCGGGGCGCCGCTTCTGCGAGCGGATGAAGTCCTGGAACTTGATCGTGTCGCGCACGAAGAAGATCGGGGTGTTGTTGCCCACCAGGTCGTAATTGCCCTGCTCGGTGTAGAACTTGAGCGCGAAGCCGCGCGGGTCGCGCCAGGTGTCGGGCGAGCCCTGCTCGCCGGCCACGGTGGAGAAACGGGCCAGCATCTCGGTGCGTTTGCCCGGCTGGAAAAGGTCGGCCTTGGTGAACTGACTGACATCATTCGTTACTTCGAAGAACCCGTATGCGCCACTGCCCTTGGCGTGCACCACCCGCTCGGGGACCCGCTCCCGGTTGAACTGGGCCATCTTCTCGATGAGGTAGTGGTCCTGGAGCAGGATCGGGCCGTCGGGACCGACGGTCAGCGAGTGTTCGTCGCTCTCCACCGGAATGCCGGCGTTGTTCGTGGTGTACGGAGCCTTCTGGGGTGCCTGCGTCACGAGCGTCCTCCCGTCAAGAAGAGAGTCTTCAGATCGCTTCGCTCACCTCAGCAGTCAACTCTGCCGACAGGAGGTCGGCAACCGGGCCACCGTGGGGCGAGGCGGATCGCGTACCCCTCGGCCCCCGGTCCATTCAGCCCCGGCTCAGTTCGAACCAGACCACCTTTCCGGTGCTCAGACGCGTGGCGCCCCACCGTCTGGCCAGTTTGTTGACCAGATACAGGCCACGCCCGCCCTCGTCCGTGGCGCGCGCCTGCCGCAGCCTGGGCAGCTGCGGCACGTCGTCGCCCACCTCGCAGCGCAGCACGTCCGTGCGCAGCAGCCGGAGGGTGACCGGGCGTGACGCATAGCGCACGGCGTTGGTGACGACCTCGCTGACCAGCAACTCCACGGAGTCGCTCATGTCCTCCATGCCCCAGCGGGACAGCGCGCGGCGGGCCAGGCGCCGGGCCCGCCCGGGAGCCGCGTCCTCCGGCTCCAGGTGCCAGTACGCCACATCGCTCGGCGCGATCCCGTCGAAGCGGGCGGCGAGCAGCGCGATGTCGTCGTCCCGGTCGCCCGGACCGAGCATGTCCAGCACCTCGTCGCAGAGCGCTTCCAGCGGCGGCGGATGGTCCGGGCCGGTGAGCTGCGCGGTGGCGGCGAGCTTCTCGCGCAGCTGCTCTATGCCGGTCCACACGTCCCTGAGGCGCGACTCGACCAGGCCGTCCGTGTACAGCAGGAGCGTCGCCCCGGCGGGCGCGTCCAGCTCGACCGCCTCGAAATCCACTCCTCCTACGCCGATGGGGGCGCCCGGCGGCACCCGCAGGACCTCGGCCCGGCCGCCCAGGTGCAGCAGCACCGGCGGCGGATGGCCCGCGTTGGCGATGGTGATCCGGTGCGCGACCGGGTCGTAGACGGCGTACAGGCAGGTCGCCATGCGGTCGGTGCCCAGGCGCTGCGCCTGCTCGTCCAGGTGGTGCAGCACCTCCTGCGGGGGCAGGTCGAGCCCCGCGAGGGTCTGCGCGGTGGTGCGCAGCTGGCCCATGATCGCGGCGGAAGTCATCGAGTGGCCCATGACGTCACCGACGACGAGGGCGACACGGCTGCCCGGCAGCGGGATCGCGTCGTACCAGTCGCCGCCGACCCGGGCGGTCTCCGCGGCCGGCAGATAGCGCGAGGCCAGCCGCACTCCGGTGGGGCGCGGCAGCGTCTCGGGCAGCATGGTGCGCTGCAGCTCGTCGGCGATGTACGCCTCGCGGCCGTAGAGCACCGCCTTGTCGATGCCGAGCGCGCTGTGCGTGGCGAGCTGGGCCGCGACCAGCAGATCGTCGGTCTCGAACGCCATGCGCTCGGGGCGGCGCACGAAGAGCGCCGCGCCGATCACCCGGCGCCGCCCGCGCAGCGGGGCGAGGATCGCGCGCTGGCCGGTGGGCACGATCAGCTCGTCGCCGAGCAGCTCGGGCAGCGCGGCCCGGGCGGCGGGCGCGTCTGCGAAGACCGGGCGCACGCCGCGCAGCACCTCGGCGAGGGCGCCGCCGGGGCGCACCTCGCACAGCTCGGCCGTCATCGCCGAAAGTTCGTTCGGCTCGGGCCGCAGTGCGGGCATGAAGCCGTTCTCGGTGTCCCGCTCCTCGGGGATCCGGTCGGTGCGCCGCAGTCGCAGCACGAGGGGCCCGGTGGGCCGCTCGTCGCCGACCGGCAGCGGGTCGCGCAGATAGACGAGGATCGCGTCCGAGAAGGTCGGCACGGTGGCCCGGCACAGACCCATGACGATCTCGTCCAGGTCGATGCCGCGGGCGATCCGCCGGGTCGCCGCGCCCACGAAGCGCAGCCGGTCCCCGTCACGCCGCATCGGCATCGGGCCCGCGTGCGGCAGCCCCTGCCCGGTACGCCGGTCCGTGCCCGTGGAGTTCCCGGACGGCCGGTCGCCTTCCGTGCCCGGCTGGGCCGGGATGCCCTCGGGGGCCGGGCGCGGGCGGTGCGCGTCGGGCTCGCTGGCCGAGGGCTGGGAGTGCTCGGGGCCGGGGGAGGCGGGCGACGGCGTGGACGCGCCGGTGCCCGAGGGCGACGGCGTGTCGGTGCTCGCCGACGCCTGGGTGGCGGACGATCCGTGCCGGCCGTAGGGCGTGCTCGGCGCGGAACCGGTGGGGGCGTCGCCCGTGCGGGCGGGTTGTGCGGGTAATGCGCCGGGCGCGCGCTGCGGCTCCGGGGTACGCAGGAGCGCCCCGCGGGGGTCCGCGGGGGTGGAGGGCCGGCCGGCGCCGCTCTGGCGGCGCTCGTGCGAGGTGGGGTGCTCCGTCACGCGTGTCGAATCCATCCGTCCGGGGCTGCGCGCCGTGCGTGCAGTTCGTCCCGCAGCCCCGATACCCGGAATGTGTGTCCCGGGAACGGAATCTGCGCGTCGTCAGGACGGGGCCTGCCCGTCGCCGACGTGAACGCCGTTGTCGGGCCGAACGCCCTGTGCGGCCCGACGGGCCGTCCGCCGACCGTACCGCCGTGGCCCTCGTACCCCTCGCTCACGTCCTGCCGCCCCTCGGTGACGTCTGGTCAAGCTCAGCGCATGCTGCGGGAGTTGCTGCTGTGCGCCCTTGCGGAGGACGATCCTACGGTTGTACCACGGGGGCGCATCAAGGGTCTCATGAGGACACGTGCGCGGGCGTACGGTCCCAGTCATCCGGCAGGGAAGGAACCGGCCAGGCGGGATCCGGGCGCCAGTGCTGCCAGCCGTCCGAGAACGGCGCGCCCCAGGCACGGATCACCTCCACCGCGCAGTGCCCTGCCTCTCTTACCTGTGCGGCCAGTTGAGTATCCATCAATCCGGCCCGTTGCGCCTGTGCGAACTCGTCTTCGTCGAGCCAGTGCCAACTGCGGTCCGGGTGCACGGAGATGTCCAGGAAGTGATCCTCGGAGTCGACCCCGCCCTCCCAACGGGCGAGCGGCGCCTCCAGGTTCACGTACCAGTTCTTGAACCGCCAGCCCGGTTCCCAGAACAGCCACACCGACCAGGGCTCGCCGGGCCGCGCCAGCTTCAGTACTCCGTTGCCGAACCAGCGGCCCCGCTGCACCGTTCGCGCCTTGGTGTAGCGGGACTCCAGCGGTTCTCCGTGCACCGGGGTACCGTCGGCGAGCACGGGCTTCACGCACTCGGTGCCGGGCGCCATCCACACCGCGAGCAGTTCCTCGTCGTCCCGTACGACGGTCACGGGGCGGCAGATGTGGAAGTGCTCACCGGCGTTCTCCCGGTACCGCCACAGAATGTGACTCCCGGGGGCCCAGTACACCGTCGACCCGCCCGCCGCCACTCGCCTCACCGCTCCACCCTCTGCCATGACCAGATATTAGGTGCCACAGGCATACGACGCTGCGGTGCGCGTCACGGTTCGCGCCATGGAGCGAATGACGTAACGGAGGCGTCATCCAATGGCTTCCAAGGTCATCCGGGGAGTGAACGCCGTTTACGGATGCGTCATCCTCAGGACATCGAGCGCCTCGTCCAGCTGTTCCAGGGTGAGGTCACCGCGCTCGACGTACCCGGATTCCAGGACGACCTGGCGGATCGTCCGGCGTTCCGCCAGTGCCTTCTTGGCCACCTTGGCGGCCTCCTCGTAGCCGATGTACTTGTTGAGCGGTGTCACGACCGACGGCGAGGACTCGGCGTATTCGCGGGCCCGTTCGCGGTGGGCGACGATCCCGTCGACGGTGCGGTCGGCGAGCAGGCGCGAGACGTTGGCGAGGAGACGGATCGACTCCAGGACGTTCTTGGCGATGACCGGAAGCATGACGTTCAGCTCGAAGTTGCCGGCGGCCCCGGCGACGGCGACCGTCGCGTCGTTGCCCATCACCTGGGCCGCGACCATCAGCACCGCCTCGGGAATGACCGGATTCACCTTGCCGGGCATGATCGAGGAGCCGGGCTGGAGGTCGGGCAGGCTGATCTCGGCCAGCCCGGTGCGCGGACCGGACGCCATCCACCGCAGATCGTTGGCGATCTTCGTCAGCCCGACCGCGATGGTCCGCAGCTGCCCACTCGTCTCGACGATCCCGTCCCGCGCGCCCTGCGCCTCGAAGTGGTCACGGGCCTCGGTGAGCGGCAGCCCGGTGGCCCGCGCCACCTCCGCGATGACGGCCGCGGAGAACCCGGGCGGCGTGTTGATCCCGGTGCCCACGGCGGTCCCACCGAGCGGCAGTTCGGCGAGCCGGGGCAGCGAGGCTCGGAGGCGCTCGACGCCGTACCGCACCTGCGCCGCGTACCCCCCGAACTCCTGTCCGAGCGTCACCGGCGTGGCGTCCATGAGATGCGTACGCCCCGACTTCACGACGTCCGCGAACTCCTCGGCCTTCCGCTCCAGGGCGGCGGCGAGGTGTTCCAGAGCCGGGACGAGATCCCTGGTCACGGCGGCGGTGGCCGCGATGTGGATCGAGGACGGGAAGACGTCGTTCGACGACTGCGAGGCGTTCACATGGTCATTGGGGTGCACGTCCCTGCCGAGCCGCTCGGTCGCGAGCGTGGCGATGACCTCGTTGGTGTTCATGTTGGAGGACGTACCGGAACCCGTCTGGAAGACGTCCACCGGGAAGTGCGCGTCCCAGCGACCCGCGGCGACCTCGCCCGCCGCTTCCTGGATGGCCTCGGCCACGTCCTTGTCGACCACCCCCAGCTTCGCGTTGACCCTGGCCGCCGCGCCCTTGATCAGCGCCAGCGCCTCGATGTGCGCGCGCTCCAGACGCTGACCCGAGATGGGGAAGTTCTCCACGGCCCGCTGGGTCTGGGCCCGCCACTTCGCGTCCGCGGGCACTCTGACCTCACCCATGGAGTCGTGCTCGATCCGGTACGGGGCTGCCTGTTCGTCGGCCATCGACGATCACCTCCAGTGGGGACAGCATCGCGGACGTGCCCCGTGTTCCCGGCGAGGCGGCTCCCGTTTCTCCCGGGGAGTCGGCGCCGTGAGCCGCCCTCCCGAGGAGTCAGCTCCGTGAGCCGCCGAGCGGGCCGGTGCACGCCGACATCCCGCCGACCTTGGCGCAGGCCTCCGCCCCGCGCGGGCTCGACGCGGCCAGCATCGGGCTGCTGTAGCCGTCCGAGGGGTCACCCGGGTAGGCGGCGGACAGCTCGTCCTGGTCCGATCTGATCGAGATCTCCCGCGCCCCGCCGGTCGTGGTGCGGACCTCCGACCAGACCGTCGCGCACGAGGGGGAGAAACGCAGCAGCACGACCTGCCCGGCGCGCGTGACGGTGCTCTCCGTACGCGCGTCACGGCCGCAGGCCTCGGAGGCCGGGAACTGCCCCTGGCAGCCGTGGCCCCGGCAGGAGGCGCTGGCGGGGGCCACGGGCAGGTCGGGGTCGAGGACGTCGGCCGCGCCCGCGGTGACCACCACCGTGGCCGCCATCGTCGCGAGGGCGATGACGGCCCGGTTGGACCCCCGGACGCGCCGGCCCCGAACCGGCGCGTCCGGAACCGCGGCCTGTGGGACCGGGGCCCCCAGGGGCGGGGTGGCCGCCCTGGACTGGGCCCGGGACGCGGCGTCCCACAGGGAGAGAAGGGGACCCGGGTCGGTGTCCGCCAGACGGCCGAGCGACTCGACCGCCGAGCGCGGCGGAAACTGATCACCGCTCAGGTAGCGGTGCCAGGTCGACTTGCTGAACGGGGTGACGGAGGCCAGCGCGGCCAGACTCAGTCCCGTCCGCTGCTTGAGGCACCGGAGCCGCTCCATCAGCAGCTGCTCCTCGTCGATGTCCTCCGTGCCGACGTCCTCCGTACCGATGCGTTCGATATTGATGCGTTCGGTGGTGAGGTGATCCATGTTGATCTGTTCTGTTCCTGTACGTACTGCCTTGCTGTGTTCTGTCTCGTCCAACGAGTCGGGCAGCGGCTGTCTCTTGACCCTCACGTGGCTCTTCCTCTCGCTCCCTCGGCCTGCCGGGGTGACCGCCCTGATGTGTTCCCTCCCTCGGTGCCCGGGCACACCCCGATCGCCCGAATGCGAACCGAATATGAAGGGGAGTTGACCTGCTGTTTCGTCAGGGGAGTGGGGTCGTCGGCTGATCGACTTGTCCTACGGGCCGGCGGGGCGGACCGCGCCCCGCCGGCCGGCGCCGGACCTCAGGAGGCGAGCGGCGAGGTGGTCGTCAGCACCAGCGGACGGCGCGGCTGTTGCGGACGTAGTGGGCGGAGACGTAGCCCCGGCCGTGGGCGAGCTTGTACCAGCGCGAGTTGCCCATGACGGAGGAACCGCTCTTCTTGCAGACGAGAGTCACCACGCGGCCGGCCCGCCGCGAGCCGACGATCCGGTAGCCGGTGCCCGGACCGGACCGGACGTGCAGACGCATGTGGTGGGTCGTCACCCGGCCCAGGACGTGCCGGGTGAGGTGGTGGCGGGCGTGGTGGCGCACGGGAGTGATCGCGTAGTGCTTGTGGTGGTGCCGCGGGGCCAGTGGCAGGGTGTGCGGGGCACGCTGGAGGCCGGGGATCGAGGACTGCGGGGACGCCGGGTACCAGTCCGACGACGCGACCGGCGAGGACGCGGCGCCCCGGCCGGGAACGTGCGGGGCGGCCGGGGCGGCGGAGGCGACGGCTGTCACCGGGAAGACGGCGACAGCCGCGATCGCGGCCACCAGGCCGTTGCGCAAAGTGCGACCAATCATGGGATTTCCCTCCGAGATGACCTGCGGACCACAGGCTGTGATCCGGTCATCACGGAGGGTTTCCGGCAAAGCTCACAAAAATGCTGTCCCACTCGTTCCTGGGACGAAGTGGGACAGCATCGGGGCGTGGCGGGACGCGTCCAGCTGGCGAACAACTGCCTCTGCTGTCCCGGGACGCCGCGCGAGCCCAGCGCCGCGCACCGGAATCGACGCGCGAACCTGGGTGCCGGGGCGGCAGCCCGGGCGGCATCGAAGGGGCGGAGTCCCTGGGGAGGGGGCGGGTGAGGGCGGCGGGGGCGGATTCCCTCCCCTGCCGCCCCGAAAGGCACTACGCGAGCCCGGGACCCCGCACCGGGATCGAAGTGAACGTCGGCTGCGGCGCCGGGTCCTGGAAGAAGTCGTTGCCCTTGTCGTCGACGACGATGAACGCCGGGAAGTCCTCGACCTCGATCTTCCAGACCGCTTCCATGCCGAGCTCCTCGTACTCGACGACCTCGACCTTCTTGATGCAGTCCTGGGCGAGCCGCGCGGCGGGGCCGCCGATGGAGCCGAGGTAGAAGCCGCCGTGCGCGTCACAGGCGGCTGTGACCTGCGCGGAACGGTTGCCCTTCGCGAGCATCACCTTGGAACCGCCCGCGGCCTGGAACTGCTCCACATAGGAGTCCATGCGGCCGGCGGTGGTGGGGCCGAACGAACCCGACGCGTAACCCTCGGGGGTCTTGGCCGGACCGGCGTAGTACACCGGGTGGTCCTTCAGGTACTGCGGCATCTCCTCGCCCGCGTCCAGCCGCTCCTTGATCTTGGCGTGCGCGATGTCGCGCGCCACGACGAGCGGGCCGGACAGCGAGAGCCGGGTCTTGACCGGGTACTTCGTCAGCTCGGCGAGGATGTCGTCCATCGGCTGGTTCAGATCGATCCGGACGACGTCGTCCCCGGCGGAGTCCAGGTGCTCGTCCGTGGTCTCCGGAAGGAAGCGCGCGGGGTCCGTCTCCAGCTGCTCCAGGAACACGCCCTCGGCGGTGATCTTCGCGACGGCCTGACGGTCGGCGGAGCAGGACACCGCGATCGCGACGGGGCAGGACGCGCCGTGCCGCGGCAGACGCACCACGCGCACGTCGTGACAGAAGTACTTGCCACCGAACTGCGCGCCGATGCCGATCTTCTGGGTCAGCTCGAAGACCTTCTGCTCCAGGTCCTTGTCCCGGAAGCCGTGACCGAGCTCCGAGCCCTCGGCCGGAATCTCGTCCAGGTAGTGCGCGGAGGCGTACTTCGCGGTCTTCAGGGCGTACTCGGCGCTCGTGCCGCCGACCACGATCGCCAGGTGGTACGGCGGGCAGGCGGCCGTGCCCAGCGAACGGATCTTCTCCTCCAGGAACTTCATCATGGAGGCCTCGTTCAGAACGGCCTTCGTCTCCTGGTACAGGAAGCTCTTGTTCGCCGAACCGCCGCCCTTGGCCATGAACAGGAACTTGTAGGCGCCGCCGTCGGTCGCGTACAGCTCGATCTGCGCCGGAAGGTTGGACCCGGTGTTCTTCTCCTCCCACATGGTGAGCGGAGCCATCTGCGAGTAGCGCAGGTTCAGCTTGGTGTACGCGTCGTAGATGCCATGCGAGAGGGCCTCCTCGTCGCCGCCCTCGGTGAGCACGTTCTGCCCGCGCTTGCCCATGACGATCGCGGTGCCGGTGTCCTGGCACATCGGCAGTACGCCCGCGGCCGCGATGTTCGCGTTCTTGAGCAGGTCCAGGGCGACGAACTTGTCGTTGCCGGACGCCTCGGGGTCGTCGATGATGCGCCGCAACTGCGCCAGGTGCGCGGGCCGCAGATAGTGCTGGATGTCGTGGATGGCCTCCGCGGCGAGCTTGCGCAGCGCCTCCGGCTCGACCTTGAGGAACGTGCGCCCGTCGGCCTTGAAGGTGGAGACACCCTCGGAGGTCACCAGCCGGTACGGGGTGGTGTCCTCTCCCTGGGGGAGCAGATCGGTGTACGCGAACTCAGGCACTAGCCCATTCCTCACTCGACAGACAGCGGCATGCCTCCATTGGCAGCGTCCACCAGCGTAGAACCTGGCGCGGACGGTGAGTCTGTGAGGTAAGGCTCAGTTGGCGTGAAGGGGCGGGTTTTCCACAGGTCGCGAGAAGGGGTAGTCGCGATCTATCGCGTTTGGGTACGCTGCTGTCGTGGACCTTCAGAAGCGCACCGAAACCCGGGCCTCCGACGCCGAACTCCGGGCCTCCGACGCCGACCGTGACCGGATCGCCGACATTCTGCGCGATGCCCTCGCCGAGGGGCGCCTCACCGCCGACGAGCACGCCGAGCGGATCGAGGGGGTGCTGGCCACGAAGACGGTGGGGGAGCTCGACCGGTTCGTCCAGGACCTGCCCGCCGCGCGCGCGGGCCGCGCGACCCCCGCGTACACGTCCGTGCCCAACCGCCCCCAGCCGGGCGGCATCCCGGCGGAGGCCGACGAGAACGTGGTGGCGGTGTTCAGCGCCGTCGTGCGCAAGGGCCGCCGGCGCGCCGGGCGCCGCATCCACGCGTACGCCGTCTTCGGCTCGGTCGACATCGACCTCAGCGAGGCGATCTTCGAGTACCAACAGGTCGTGATCAAGGCGATTTCGGTCTTCGGCAACGTCGAGATCAAGGTCCCGGAGAACGTCTCGCTGCGCGGCAGCGGCGGCGGAGTCCTCGGCAACTTCGAGACGCACACCACGGACGCGGGCGACCCCGACGCCCCCGTGGTCTACGTCGAGGGCTTCGCGGTGCTGGGGAACATCGAGGCGCGGCCCAAGCGCGGCAAGCTCGTCGCCGACATCCTCGACCGCACGATGGACCGCGTGGACAGGACTTTGCGCAAGCACCTCGACCGTTGACGCCTGTGAACGCGACGGCGCGCGGGGCGCATTGGTCCACTCACCCGCGCCCCGTTTTGAACGACCGGCTCCGCTCTCGGGAACTCAGTGCATAGGCGCGCGCACAGCGGGTAGGGCTTGCTGCATCGCCTCTTGGAGGGCGCTGTGGGACTTCCCGCGGTGCCCGGCACGCCCGCGAAGCCGTCGTCAGGAGTAGACCGTGCTGCAACCGCCGCATCAGTCCCTGCAGGTAGCTGCCGTTCCGGCCCAGCGGGCGCCAGTGCGGGACAGGGATCAGGAAGCCCCATGGCACACGGAGGCGGTGTGCCGCAGGGACGAGGCCGGCCTGTTCTTCGCGCCCTCCAAGGAGCCCACGGCCGCCCGGTTGTCCCGCGAGGAGGCGGCGAAGCGCGTCTGCGCCCGCTGTCCCGTGATGGTCGAGTGCCGCGAACACGCGCTGCTGCAACCCGAGCCGTACGGAGTGTGGGGCGGCCTCACCGCCGCCGAGCGCCGCGTGGTGCTCGCCCGGCGCCGCCGGCGCGACCTGGAACTCAAGAAGGCCGCCCGCGGCACGATAGCCGCAGCCGGCTGACCGCACGTACGCCAAAGGGGCCGCCCTCCGCACAGGGCCGGCCCCTTTGCCGTACGTACTTCTTTGCGTTGGCCGTACGTACTTCTTCACGCGCCCCGTAAGGCGAGCGCCCCATAAGGGGGCGGGGAACTGCGCGACGGGCCACGACGCACCCGCAGTGACCCACAACCTGCCCGCAGTTCCCCGGCACTCCCGGCGGAGCGCCCCCGCGGAGCTACTTGGCGCGGTCGAAGTCGATCGCGCTGTACGCCCGCAACTTGCTCAGCCGGTGCTCCGACCGAATCTGGCGCACCGTACCCGACTTGGACCGCATCACGATCGACTCGGTGGTCGCCGTCTCCGCCCGGTACCGCACCCCGCGCAGTAGCTCCCCGTCCGTGATCCCGGTGGCGACGAAGAACACGTTCTCGCCGGAGACCAGGTCGTCGGTGAGCAGCACACGGTCGAGGTCGTGCCCGGCGTCCACCGCGCGCTGTCGCTCCTCGTCGTCCTTGGGCCACAGCTTGCCCTGGATGGTGCCGCCCAGGCACTTCACGGCGCAGGCGGAGATGATGCCCTCGGGCGTACCGCCGACGCCGAGGAGCAGGTCGATGCCCGTGCCCTCGCGCAGCGCGAGGATCGAGCCCGCGACGTCGCCGTCGGAGATCAGCTTGATCCGGGCGCCGGTCTCGCGGATCTCCTTGATGATCCCCTCGTGGCGCGGCCGGTCGAGGATCACCACGGTGACGTCCTCGGGCGAGGACTTCTTGGCCTTGGCGACCCGGCGGATGTTCACCGATACGGGCGCGTTGATGTCGACGAAGTCGGCGGCCTCCGGCCCGGTGACCAGCTTGTCCATGTAGAAGACCGCGGACGGGTCGAACATGGTGCCGCGGTCGGCGGCGGCCAGCACCGCGATCGCGTTGCTCATGCCCTTGGCGGTCAGTGTGGTGCCGTCGATCGGGTCGACGGCGATGTCGCACTCGGGGCCGGTCCCGTCGCCCACGCGCTCCCCGTTGAAGAGCATCGGGGCCTCGTCCTTCTCGCCTTCACCGATGACGACGACGCCGTTCATCGAGACGGTGGAGACGAGGGTCCGCATGGCCCGGACGGCGGCGCCGTCGGCGCCGATCTTGTCGCCGCGGCCTACCCAGCGGCCCGCGGCCATCGCGGCGGCCTCGGTGACCCGGACGAGTTCCAGGGCGAGATTTCGGTCGGGGGCCTCGGAAGGGACCTCGAGTTCGGACGGCAGATGATGCTCGGTCATCGGAGCGCACCTTTCTGATACGACGACGGCCGGATGAGGGTGTGCCCCGACTCTATCGTCAGGCTGACAAAATGAGCAGGGGGCCCCACGGATGAGCAGGCCAGGGCACCTGCGACGATAGGGGTGTGGCAGGTACGAAAGGCAAGCAGAGCGTCCGGGACATGCTCCTCTCCCTGGGTCTGATCGGGCTCATGGCGGGCGTGATCTACATCTTCATCCCGCACGACGACTCCGCGCCTCCTCTCAAGCGCGTCGACTACCGCGTCGAGCTGCTCACGGCGCGCCGCGCGGCGTCGTATCCCGTGGCGGCACCCGTGGGTCTGCCGACGGCGTGGAAGGCGACCTCGGTGCGGTACGACGGCAGCGAGTTCGATGCCTGGCACCTGGGCTTCCACGACCCCGACGGTCAGTACGTGGCGATCGAGCAGTCGACTCAGCCCGCGGCCGTCTTCATCGACTCGGCCAGCCAGGGCGCCAAGGAGACGAAGGCCACCCAGCGGATCGGTGACGCGACGTGGCAGCGGTACGAGGGCGACAAGTACGACGCACTCGTGCTCAAGGCCAAGGGGGCGACCACCGTGGTGACCGGGACGGCGTCGTTCGGGCAGCTGACGAAGATGGCGGAGGCGCTGAAGACGTCATGACGTAGTGACGTCACGACGTCGTGATGCTGTGACGTCGTGATGCGTCCGCGTCATACGGCCGTGTACGCGCATGAGAAGGGCCCCCGCCGCCATTGCCGGGGGCCCTTCTCGTCTCACGGGCGTACGCGCCGGGGCGTACGCGGGGGCTCAGACGGTCGTGATGACCTGGTCGAACTCCAGGCGCGGGGAGCGCGGGAACCAGGCGTCCTCGCCCGGCTTGCCGATGTTGACGACCATCAGCGGGGTGTGGTCGTCGTCCAGGAACTCCTTCTGGACGCCCGCGAAGTCGAGACCGGTCATCGGGCCGGCGGCGAGGCCGGCGGCGCGGACGCCGATGATGAAGTACGCGGCCTGCAGCGCGGCGTTCAGCGCGGCGGCACCCTCACGGGCCGGGCGCTCGGCGAAGAAGACGTCCTTGGCCTGCGGGAAGTGCGGGAACAGGGCGGGGAGCTCCTCGTGGAACTCGTTGTCCGCGGAGAGGATCGCGACCAGCGGGGCGGTGGCGGTCTTGGGCTGGTTGCCCTCGGCCATGTGCTGCACCAGGCGCTCGCGGGCCTCGGTGGAGCGGATCAGCGTGATGCGCAGCGGCGACTGGTTGAAGGCGGTCGGGCCGTACTTGACCAGGTCGTAGATCGCCTGCACCTGCTCGTCGGTCACCGGCTCGTCGGTGAACGTGTTGGCGGTACGGGCCTCGCGGAACAGCAGGTCCTGGGCGGCGGGGTCAAGAACGAGAGACATCGGAAACCTTCTCGGTATGTGCGGTGGATCCGGGGGGATCGGTTGGCGATGTCGACAGTACGGGGAGGAGGTTTAAGGTTCAACCAAAAACGGGGTGAGGTGATCCGCTTCACAGGGAGTGAGGGGGAGCGAGGTCGCTTCCGGGCGCCGGGGTTCCGGGGGAACGACGAGGCCGCCGTCACCGAGCGGGACGGCGGCCGGGTGTCACTGGGGATGTCGCCGGGTGTCACCGGCTACGGAAGGGAGCGAACGTCATGACGTCACCCGGAGTCGCGGTCCCCGTCCCCGTGCCCGTCTTCGTCCCCGCTCTCCGACTTCTCCTCGGCCAGCGCCGCGTCCAGGCGGGCCCGTGCGCCCTCCAGCCAGCGGCGGCAGACCTTCGCCAGCTCCTCGCCCCGCTCCCAGAGCGCCAGTGACTCCTCGAGCGTCGTGCCACCCGCCTCCAGGCGGCGTACGACCTCGATCAGCTCGTCCCGCGCCTGCTCGTACCCGAGCGCCTCGTCCACCTTGCTGGTCATGCGCCCACCCTATGCATCGACTCGTACCGTGAATTCACCCTCGGCGACCCGCGCCCGCAGCGCCTCGCCCGCCGCCACCTCGTCCGGATCCCGGACCACATGACCGTCGGCCTTCTGGAGCACCGCATACCCCCGTTGCAGGGTCGCGGCGGGGGAGAGGGCCACCACACGCGCGTGGGTGTGCGTCAGCTCCGAGTCGGCGCGGTCGAGCAGATGACCGAGCGTGCGCCGCCCGCGGTCCAGCAGCGCGGCGACCTGGTCGGCGCGCTCGTCGACCATCCGGTGCGGATCCTCTATCGAGGGCCGGGCCAGCGCGTGCGCGAGCCCGCGCTCCTCCCGGTCGATGAAGGACTGGACGCTCCGCCGCGCCCGGTCCCGCAGCAACCGCACCCGCTCGTACTCCTCCCCGACGTCCGGCACGACCTTCTTGGCCGCGTCCGTCGGCGTGGACGCGCGCAGGTCGGCCACGAAGTCCAGCAACGGGTTGTCGGGCTCGTGCCCGATGGCCGACACGACCGGCGTACGACAGGCCGCGACCGCCCGTACGAGCTGCTCGTCCGAGAACGGCAGCAGGTCCTCCACGCTGCCGCCGCCACGGGCCACGATGATCACGTCGACGGCGTCGAGCGCGTCCAGCTCCTTCACGGCCTGCACGACCTGCGGCACCGCGTGCACCCCCTGCACGGGGACGTTGCGCACCTCGAAGCGGACGGCCGGCCAGCGGTGCCGCGCGTTCTCCAGCACGTCCCGCTCGGCCGCGGACGCCCGCCCGCACACCAGCCCGATGAGCTGCGGCAGGAACGGCAGGGCCTTCTTGCGATCGGCCGCGAACAGCCCCTCGCTCGCCAGGGACTTCTTCAACTGCTCGAGTCGCGCGAGGAGTTCCCCCACGCCGACCGGTTTGATCTCGGTGGCCCGCAGCGACAGCTGCCCGCGCGGCGCGTACCACTCGGGCTTCGCCAGGACGACGACGCGGGCACCCTCGCTCACCACGTCCGCCACCGCCTCGAACACCTGCCGGTAGCAGGTGACGCTCACCGAGATGTCGTACGACGGGTCGCGCAGGGTCAGGAAGACGACGCCCGCGCCGGGGCGCCGCGACAACTGGGTGATCTGTCCCTCGACCCACACCGCGCCGAGCCGGTCGATCCACCCTCCGATGAGCCGCGACACCTCGCCGACGGGCAGCGGGGCGTCCGCGGACGTGTTGAGAGCCATGCGCCCGAGACTAACGGCCCTGACTGACACAGAGCCCGCACCGGTTCTTGGCGCGGAGCGCCAGTGAGGGTGGGCGGGTGGGAGATCGCCGCGGAGCGGCGAGGAAAGGCCCGCGGAGCGACGTGCCGCCACCACACTCGCGTGCGGCAGCGTGAACGCGGTCAGCGCGCCGATGCCGACCACCGACACCAGACGATCGAGCCCGTCGTCGCGCCGGGCCGCCCACACCGCCGCGACCGGCGTGATGACCGCGGCGCACGGCAGCGCGGCCCGCGGCACGCCGGAATCGGTCTTCGACAGCGCCCTCGGCACCCACCGGTCGCGGAGGCCATCTTTGACGCGTCGGGCGCGGCCTTACGATGGGTGCCATGACTGCTTCGTCTGGCCGCCGTGTCCTGCTCGCCGCCCCCCGTGGCTACTGCGCGGGCGTGGACCGCGCCGTGATCGCCGTCGAGAAGGCCCTCGAGCAGTACGGGGCCCCGATCTATGTCCGCCACGAGATCGTCCACAACAAGTACGTCGTGCAGACCCTGGAGAAGAAGGGCGCGATCTTCGTCGAGCAGACGGCCGAGGTCCCCGAGGGGTCCATCGTCATGTTCTCGGCGCACGGCGTCGCCCCGGTTGTCCACGACGAGGCCGCGGCCGGCAAGCTCGCCACCATCGACGCGACCTGCCCGCTGGTCACCAAGGTCCACAAGGAAGCCGTCCGGTTCGCGAACGAGGACTTCGACATCCTGCTGATCGGCCACGAGGGCCACGAGGAGGTCATCGGCACCTCCGGCGAGGCGCCCGACCACATCACCCTCGTGGACGGTCCCGACGACGTCGCCAAGGTCGAGGTCCGCGACCCGTCCAAGGTCGTCTGGCTCTCCCAGACCACGCTGTCGGTCGACGAGACGATGGAGACGGTCGACGCGCTGAAGGAAAAGTTCCCGCAGCTCATCTCCCCGCCCAGCGACGACATCTGCTACGCCACGCAGAACCGCCAGTTGGCCGTGAAGCGGATGGGGGAGGAAGCGGACCTGGTCATCGTGGTCGGCTCGCGCAACTCCTCCAACTCCGTGCGTCTCGTGGAGGTCGCCAAGCTCGCGGGGGCGCGGGCGGCGTACCTCGTGGACTTCGCCGACGAGATCGAGGAGGGCTGGCTGGAGGGTGTGACGACGGTCGGTGTCACCTCGGGTGCCTCCGTCCCGGAGGTCCTGGTCGAGCAGGTCCTGGAGTGGCTCTCCGCCCGTGGTTTCGAGGACGTCGAGATCGTCAAGGCGGCCGAGGAGTCCATCACCTTCTCGCTGCCCAAGGAGCTGCGCCGCGATCTGCGCGCGGAGGCGGCGGCGCTGGTGGAGCAGCGCGCGGCGGCGGGTTCTGCCGCCCCCTCCGAGAAGTGACTGTCTGTCGTACGACGTAGCGTAGGGCCATGCAGATCTTCGGCGTGGACATCGGCGGATCCGGGATCAAGGGTGCCCCTGTGGACCTGGACCGCGGCGAACTGACGGAGGAGCGCTACAAAGTGCTCACTCCCCGTCCGGCGACCCCGGACGCGGTGGCCGACGGCGTGAAGGAGGTCGTCGGTCACTTCGGCTGGACGGGACCCGTCGGCATCACCTTCCCCGGGGTGGTCACCGACGGCGCCACCATTCGTACGGCTGCCAACGTCGACAAGGCGTGGATCGACACCGACGCGCGTGCCCTGCTGGGCGAGCGGCTGGGCGGCCTGCCGGTGACGGTGCTGAACGACGCGGACGCGGCGGGTGTCGCCGAGATGCAGTTCGGCGCCGGGCGCGACCGTCGGGGCACGGTCCTCCTGCTCACCTTCGGTACGGGCATCGGCAGCGCGCTCTTCGCCGACGGCGAGCTGGTTGCGAACACGGAGCTGGGACACCTCGAACTGAACGGCCACGACGCGGAGAAGCGCGCCTCGACCAAGGCCAAGGAGGACCACGAGCTGACCTGGGAGCAATGGGCCCACCGGGTGCAGAAGTACCTCGCCCATGTGGAAATGCTCTTCTCGCCCGAGCTCTTCATCATCGGCGGCGGCGTCAGCCGCAAGGCCGACAAGTTCCTGCCGCTGATCGAGGGCATCAAGGCGGAGATCGTCCCGGCGCAGCTGCAGAACAACGCGGGGATCGTGGGGGCGGCGATGCGGGCGGCGAAGTCCGCGTAGGCCCTCCGGGGCGCGCGGGGCGGGGCCGGGCGCCGGCGCCGGTGGGGCCGCGCCCGTCGAGTTCGTCGGCCCCGTCACGCCGGTCACGCCCGTCGGACTCGTTGCGTCCGTCGAGCCGTCGTGTCCGTCGCGCCCCTCATGTCCGTCAGACCGGACGGCGGCGCGGCCGGATCTCCGGGCGGGGCCCCCGGACCGCCCTGCGCTGGGCGGCCCTGCGGGTCATCAGGCGGACCTTCCGTACGGTGGTGATGACCCCCGCGACCAGCGTCCCCCCGTACAGCCATCCCGCCTGGGTCGCCAGCGCGGTGACCAGCCCCATCAGTTGGCCCCCGATCCCGCCGCCCCCGTCGGCGACGGGCAGCAGCCCGAACGCGAAGGCGATGGGCACGACGACGGGTGCGGTGACGATGTCTCCCCGTCGCACCCACAACGCGGTCAGCGCGGACACCGGCAGGAACAGCACCCCGTAGACCACCAGCGACGCCCCGAAGAGCAGCTGGTCGAGACAGGCGAGCGCGAACATCGTCGCCGCGCAGAACAGTCCGCCGCCGAGCCCGGTGAGCCGGGGGTTCGGCATCCGTCGTCGCGCCGGAGCGGGTCTGGGAGCGGGCGCGGGTCGCCGCGTGGGGGGCGCACTCCTGCGTACACGGTCGGCGGCGGCGCGCCCGGTCTGGGCGGGAAGAGGTGCGCCGCGTCGCGGTTTGTACTGAGGGGGACGCGTCCTGTGTTGCTCCACTGGACCAACTTAGGTCGGTTTATGTGCGGAATAGCCCCTCAGACACGCCGATGGGTCGACCTTGGCCATGCGTTCGATGCGTAGCCGGTAAGGGACCTCGCACCCCGTAGACTGGTGGATCGGCCCGCGCACCTTCGCGGACCTGTCGCCCACCCTCACGTACGGGAAGTCGCAACGTGTCGCTCACGATCGGAATCGTCGGTCTGCCCAATGTCGGCAAGTCGACCCTGTTCAACGCCCTGACCAAGAACGACGTGCTCGCGGCCAACTACCCGTTCGCCACGATCGAGCCCAACGTGGGCGTGGTCGGTGTCCCCGACGCCCGGCTGACCAAGCTGGCCGAGATCTTCGGCTCGCAGCGCGTGCTTCCGGCGACGGTCGACTTCGTCGACATCGCGGGCATCGTGAAGGGCGCCTCGGAGGGCGAAGGGCTGGGCAACAAGTTCCTCGCGAACATCCGTGAGTCGGACGCGATCTGCCAGGTCATCCGTGCCTTCAAGGACGAGAACGTCGTGCATGTCGACGGCAAGGTCTCGCCCAAGGACGACATCGAGACGATCAACACCGAGCTGATCCTCGCGGACCTCCAGACCATCGAGAAGGTCCTGCCGCGCCTCCAGAAGGAGTCGCGCATCAAGAAGGACATCGCTCCCAAGGTCGCGGCGGTCGAGGCGGCGAAGGAGATCCTGGAGAAGGGCGACACGCTCTTCTCGCAGGGCATCGTCCAGGGCTCCGGCAACGAGGAGCTCCTGCACGACCTCCACCTCCTGACCACCAAGCCGTTCCTCTACGTCTTCAACGTGGACGAGGACGAGCTGGTCGACGAGGACTTCAAGGCCGAGCAGCGCACCCTGGTCGCCCCCGCCGAGGCGATCTTCCTCAACGCCAAGCTGGAGGCGGACCTCGCCGAGCTCGACGAGGAGGACGCCATGGAGCTCCTGGAGTCGGTGGGCGCCGAGGAGCCGGGCCTCGCCACCCTCGCCCGCGTCGGCTTCGACACCCTCGGTCTGCAGACCTATCTGACGGCCGGCCCCAAGGAATCCCGCGCCTGGACCATCAAGAAGGGCGACACCGCCCCCGAGGCCGCCGGAGTCATCCACACCGACTTCCAGAAGGGCTTCATCAAGGCGGAGGTCATCTCCTTCGAGGACCTCGTCGACACGGGCTCGGTCGCCGAGGCCCGCGCCAAGGGCAAGGCCCGCATGGAGGGCAAGGACTACGTCATGCAGGACGGCGACGTGGTGGAGTTCCGCTTCAACGTGTAGCCGGTGACGTACCGCCACGTGGGCGGCCGCCTGGCAAATTTGCAGGTCAGTAGGGGCCCGACTCTTCGGAGTCGGGCCCCTGCGTTTTTCCCGTGCGCCCCTGAGGGCGATCCACTAGGTCGCGTGAATGAAGTAAGATTCAATCTACGTAATAATGCATCTACGGTTCCCCCTGGAGTGTGTCGTGGAGTTCCAAGGTCGGGTCGGGGATCTTGAACTGCTGGACGAGCAGTACCGGACCGCGGAAGAGGGTGTCGGTGCCACACGGGGGCGGGCCGTGATCATGACGGGCCGTCGCCGAGTGGGGAAGTCACGGCTGGTCCAGGAGTTCTGCGATCGCTCGGGAGCGCCGTACGTGGTGTTCCAGGCGACCCGGGGGCGCAACCCTGTGACGGAACGTGCCGAGTTCGCCGCGACCCTCGCGCAGTCGCTGTTGCCAGGGGTGGAACTGGTCGCCGGCCTTCAGCCGCAGGACTGGAACCAGGCCCTGCGCGCGCTTGCGCTCGCGGTGCCCGACGACTCTCCCAGCATTGCGGTGATCGACGAGGTGCCCTGGCTGGTCGAGCAGGATCAGGAATTCGAGGGCGCACTCCAAACCGTCTGGGACCGGCACCTTTCGTCCAAGCCCGTACTTCTGCTGTTGGTGGGCAGCGATACATCCGTGATGGAGGCGCTGCAGTCGTATGGGCGCCCGTTTTTCGGCCGTGCGGCGAAGATGACCGTCCGTCCCCTGAACCTGGCCGACGTGCAGGACATGACGGAACTCGACGCCGCGGCGGCCGTCGATGCCCAGTTGATCACTGGTGGATTCCCCGAGATCGTGCAGTCGTGGAGGCCGGGAATGGACCGCACGGCCTTCTTGCAGGCGTCGGTCGCCAATCCCCTCTCGCCCTTGCTGGTGGCCGGTGAGTTGTCCCTGCTGGGTGAATTCCCCGAGGCCTCACACTCACGGGCCGTACTGGAAGCGGTTGGCAGCGGTGAGCGCACGTTCAGCACCATCGCGGCCCAGGCGGGCGGCGCCGGCGCACTGCCGTCGGGCACGCTCTCCCCGCTACTGGCCATGCTGCAGGCCAAGCGAGCCCTGGCCGCCGATCTCCCCCTGTCCGTCAAGCCGGACACCAAGAACAAGCGTTATCGGATCGCCGACCCGTATCTGCGGTTCTGGCTGGCCTTCCTGGCACGTGCGATCCCGCTCATCGAGCGTGGCCGCGGTGACCTGGCGCTGGAACGTATCGAGCGGTCGTGGACCACTTGGCGCGGACGAGCGGTCGAGCCGCTGATCCGCGAGTCCCTGCTGCGTCTGATGCCCAACGACGAGTGGCCCGAGACCGAGGCCATCGGCGGTTGGTGGAACCGTCAGAACAACCCCGAGATCGACCTCGTCGGTACGGACAGTGAGCCGGTGGCTCGGCAGGTCCACTTCGTCGGCTCGGTCAAGTGGCTTGAGACCCAGCCCTTCGGGCGCCATGACTACGACGCCTTGGTGCGTGACATGCTCGCCGTCCCCGGCACCGCCCCGCACACTCCCCTCGTGGCGGTCTCCCGCTGTGGGGTGGCCGGTGATCTGCCCCTCAACGCGTGCTGGGGGCCGGACGACCTCGTACGGGCGTGGCGGCCCCGATAGCCGCGGAGCGGCAATGCGCGTCATCTCGTACGGGAAAAGCTTCGAAACATTCGGGCGAAATAATTCGATCGATGGATCTTGACCCTTCGCCCTTCCCTCGCAACCTCTCGCCGTGAATCGTTCAAGAGGGCATGTGAGCTGCGCAAGCTCGCCTGATTCCCGGTGCGGCTAGGCAGCGAATATTTCGCATCCGATAACGAAACTATTGACAGTTGGCAGGGGCAGGCCAACACTTTTCGTCGTTGGCAGGGCTCAACACTGTCGATGCGGGCCGCCACCGTGGCCGTGTCGCGCGACGGCGAGCACGGCCGCCGTCGTCACATGCTCAGCGACAGATCGCCCAGGCGCGCGTCACGTTGCCCGGTCTCCATCGGCCTCTCGAGGACGAGGAGGAAGCACCCCCATGAACGACGCACCCGCACGCCCGACGAACCACAGACGCGGCCGGTTCAGGATGTTCGCCGGCAGTGCCTGCACCCTGCTGCTGGTCGTTCTGGCGGCGATGACCCTGCCCGGCACCGCGAGTGCCGACACGGTCGTCACCACGAACCAGACCGGCACCAACAACGGCTACTACTACTCGTTCTGGACCGACACCCAGGGGTCGGTCTCGATGAACCTCGGCTCCGGCGGCAACTACAGCACCTCATGGAGCAACACCGGCAACTTCGTCGCCGGCAAGGGCTGGAGCACGGGCGGTCGCCGGAGCGTGACGTACTCGGGCACCTTCAACCCGTCCGGCAACGGCTATCTGTCGCTGTACGGATGGACGTCGAACCCGCTCGTCGAGTACTACATCGTCGACAACTGGGGCACCTACCGGCCCACGGGAACGTACATGGGCACCGTCACCAGTGACGGCGGCACGTACGACATCTACAAGACCACGCGGTACAACGCCCCCTCCGTGGAAGGCACGCGCACCTTCGATCAGTACTGGAGCGTCCGGCAGACAAAGCGGACCGGCGGCACCATCACCACCGGCAACCACTTCGACGCCTGGGCCCGCGCCGGGATGCCCCTGGGCAGCTTCACCTACTACATGATCCTCGCCACCGAGGGTTACCAGAGCAGCGGGAACGCCAACATCACGGTGGGCGACGCGGGTTCGGGCGGTGGTGGCGGCAGCAGCGGCTGCAACGCGACCCTGTCGGCCGGCCAGCAGTGGGGGGACCGGTACAACCTCAACGTCTCGGTGAGCGGCTCCAGCAACTGGACCGTGACGATGAACGTGCCGTCCCCGGCGAAGGTCCTCTCCACCTGGAACATCGCCGCCTCCTATCCGAGCAGCCAGGTGCTGACCGCGAAACCCAACGGCAGCGGCAACAACTGGGGCGTCACCATCCAGCCGAACGGCAACTGGACCTGGCCCACGGTCTCCTGCACCGCGACCTGACGCCCGAACCCCCGATGCTGGAGGACCACTTCGCATGAGACACGGACCACGCAACTCGTTACGCTCCCTGGTCGCCAGGCCGGCCGTCGTCGCCCTGGCCGCCGCGAGCACCCTCGCCGTCGACGCGGCCGCCCCGGCGCAGGCCGCGACCTGCGGCGGGTATGTCGGGCTCACCTTCGACGACGGCCCGTCCGCCAACACGCCCAACCTGCTCAACGCGCTGAAGCAGAACGGTCTTCGGGCCACGATGTTCAACGAGGGCCAGTACGCGGCCTCCTACCCCTCGCAGGTCAAGGCACAGGTCGACGCCGGTATGTGGGTCGGCAACCACAGCTACACCCACCCCCACCTGACGGCACAGAGCCAGGCGACGGTCGACTCGGAACTCTCCCGGACCCAGCAGGCCATCGCGAGTGCGGGCGGCGGCACACCCAAGCTCTTCCGCCCACCGTACGGCGAGACCAACGCGACGGTGAAGGCGGTCGAGGCCAAGTACGGCCTGACGGAGATCATCTGGGACGTCGACTCGCAGGACTGGAACGGCGCGAGCACCGACGCGATCGTCCAGGCGGCCGGTCGGCTCACCAACGGCCAGGTCATCCTCATGCACGACTGGCCGGCCAATACGCTCGCGGCGATCCCGCGAATCGCACAGGGCCTGGCCGCCCGCAGTCTGTGCGCCGGAATGATCTCCCCGCAGACCGGCCGGGCCGTGGCCCCCGACGGCGGCGGCACCGGCGGCACTTGCATCACGACCCTGTCCGCGGGTCAGCAGTGGAGCGACCGCTACAACCTCAACGTCTCGGTCTCCGGCTCCAGCAACTGGACCGTGACGATGAACGTCCCCACCCCCGCGAAGATCATCGCGACCTGGAACATCAGCGCCTCCTACCCGAACAGCCAGGTGCTGACCGCGAAACCCAACGGCAGCGGCGACAACTGGGGCGTCACCATTCAGCCGAACGGCAACTGGACCTGGCCCACGGTCTCCTGCACCGCGACCTGACCGGTCGATCGCCGCACGCTTGGTGACTCATGCGAGTGGGCGGGTCGGAAGGGGTCGGGCTCCATGGAGTCCGACCCCTGCTGTGTTCCCGTGCCGACTCGGTGCCGACTTCTATGCGTGCCGGGGCGGGGTGGGCTTGTCGAGGTCCAGGCTGATCTCGAAGGGCACGCGGCGCTCCAAGGTGCCCCGGAAGATACCGGCGGGTGCGTAGGAGCGGGTCGGCTTGTCGAGTTCGTAGACGTGGACGACGGGGGCACCGTCCTCTTCCTCGACGCACCAGTAGTGCTGGATGCCCGCTTCCGCGTACTTGCGGAGCTTTACGGTGCGATCACGGTGGGCGGATTCGGGGGACACCACCTCGACGACGAGCTTCACGTCCTCCGGGGCGTACCAGGTGCGGTCCGGGTCGTAGGGCAGGTCCGTCAGCAAGAGGTTCGGCTCGGGGCGGTTGCGGGCGTCGAGGCGGATCGTCATTTCCCGCTCGACCTCGAAGCCGTCCGGCGCCTGCGCCATGAGCGTGGTGGTCAGGGCGGTGACAAGGCGGCCGTGCTAGGCCCGCTGGGGCGACATCATGAAGACGAGGGCTCCGTCGATCAGCTCGGTATGGCGGGGTGCCTCGGGGAGGCGGTCGAGGTCCTCCGCGAACCAGCCTTCCAAGCGCGGCGGGCGCATCCAGTCGGGCAGTGCGGTCATGGCTCAACCGTAGCGATTCGATCCCGCCCGAGCCGTGAGACCGTCAACGAGGTGATCGACCTTCCTGGCCGATGACGTAGGGGCTTGCCTCCGTCGGCGTACCCGGAGGCGGGCCGGGCTGTCGGTGGTGGGCAGTAATGTCGGGCCGATGGGGAAACGTGAGCGGAGTCTGCTCGCCGAGGGCGTCGGACTGCACGAGGCCGCGCGGGGTGTGCTCGCCGATCACGCCCGCGCGCTCGACGCGGTGCGCGCGGCGCTGGCACCGATCCATGCCGAACTCGTCGGCAAGGAGCTGGAGTCCATCCCCGTCTCCCGGCTGAAGGACGTCACCGAGGGGCGGCTGCGGCTCGGGGCGCTGGAGACGGCCGGGTTCGCGTCGGTGCGGGCGGTGTACGAGGCGGGGCGGTACGAGCTGCGCCGGCTGCCGGGGGTGGGCGCGCAGACCGCCGACCGTGCCCTCGCGGCGGCCCGGCAGCTCGCGCGGGCGGTGGAGGAGACCGTCTCCGTACGGATGGACGTCGACCGGCCCGAGCCCCGCACGACCGCCCTGGTGATCGCGCTGCGCACCCTCGTCGAGGCCGGTCCCGAGCTGCGCCGGGCCGTGGACGCGGCGACGCGGCTCGACGAGCGGCTCGGGGCGCTGCTGCCCGCGGCCAGGCCCGCCGGCGGACGGCTGGGGATGGTGCTCGCGGGGCGGGAGCGTCGACGGAGCGCGCTCGACGCGGTCGCCGAACTGCGCGAGCTGACCGCCGACGCCGGCGCCCGTGACGTACGCCTGCTGCTCGCGCAGGCCTCGACCGACCTGCTGCGGACGCCCGCCTCCGAGATCGAGGCGTGGGTCGACTTCGAGTTGCGCTCCGCGGAGTACTACAGCCAGCTCGCGGAGGTCTGCGAGCACCGTTCGGACGTGGCGGCCGCCGAGGGCTTCCTGCCGTCGGAGGTCGCCGAGCGGGTGCACGCCCAGACGCTGGACGACACCCGGCGCCGAGTCTCGTTGCGCGGCTACCAGGACTTCGGCGCCCGGTTCGCGCTCGCCCAGCGCCGGGTCGTCCTCGGCGACGAGATGGGGCTCGGCAAGACCGTGCAGGCCATCGCCGTACTCGCGCATCTCGCGGCGGACGGACACAGTCACTTCCTGGTCGTCTGCCCGGCCAGCGTACTGATCAACTGGACGCGCGAGATCGACGCGCGCAGCACACTGCGGGCCCTGCCGGTGCACGGCGCGGAGCGGCTGGACGCCTACGAGGAGTGGCGGGAGCGCGGGGGCGTCGCGATCACCACGTACGACATGCTGCACCGGCTGCCCGCCCCGGACGGCGAGGGCACGAAGCCGGGGATGGTGGTCGTCGACGAGGCGCACTACGTGAAGAATCCGGACACCCGCCGCTCCCGGGCGGTCGCGGCCTGGACGGGGCAGTGCGAGCGCGTCCTGTTCCTCACCGGGACGCCCATGGAGAACCGGGTCGAGGAGTTCCGCACCCTCGTCCGCTACCTCCAGCCGGCCCTCCTCCCCGCGCTACGGCACACCACCGGGGCCGCCGGCCCGCACGCCTTCCGCAAGTCCGTCGCCCCCGCCTATCTGCGCCGCAACCAGCGCGACGTCCTCACCGAACTGCCCGCGCTGGTGGAGGTCGACGAGTGGGAGGAGTTCAGCGCCGCGGACCGGGAGGCGTACCTCAAAGCGGTCGCGGACGGGAACTTCATGGCGATGCGCCGGGCCGCGTACGCCGACGCGGAGAAGTCCGCGAAGCTGGGGCGACTGCGCGAACTGGTGGCCGAAGCGGCGGAGAACGGCCTGAAGGTGGTGGTGTTCTCCTACTTCCGCGATGTGCTGGCACTGGTCCGACAAGCCTTGGGAGAGGGCGTGTTCGGGCCGGTCTCCGGTGCCGTGCCCGCCGCGCGCAGGCAGCGTCTCGTCGACGACTTCACGGCCGCTCCCGGCCACGCGGTCCTCCTCTGCCAGATCGAGGCCGCCGGAATCGGCCTCAACCTTCAGGCCGCGTCCGTGGTCGTCCTGTGCGAACCGCAGGTCAAGCCCACGATGGAACACCAGGCCGTGGCCCGCGCCCACCGGATGGGCCAGGTCCGCCCCGTCCAGGTGCACCGCCTCCTCGCGACCGACAGCGTCGACCAGCGCCTGCTGCACATCCTCAAGAACAAGACCCGCCTCTTCGACGCCTACGCCCGCCGCAGCGACACCGCCGAACAGAGCCCGGACGCGGTCGACGTCTCCGACAGCGCCCTCGCCCGCCGCATCGTGGAGGAGGAGCAAATACGGCTGGCGGGCGTCGTGGCGCCGGGGCAGGGTGGTGCGCGGGAGCCCTGAGGGACTTGTCTTTCGACGGCCGGCCCCGCGCCTACTCCCGGGCCAGTCCCGTCTTCACGCCCGCCCCGCACAACGGCACCACCGCCGTACGTCCTCCGAGCACCCCCTCCCGTACCGCCGCCCAGCACGCCACTCCCGTCGACTCGACGTACAGACCCCGTGACGCCAAGTCCCGCTGGGCGTGGCGGATCTGGTCCTCCGTCACCGTGAGGAAGGTGCCACCGGAGTCGCGTACGGCGCGCAGGATCTGGCGGGCCCGGGGCGGCCGCGGGATGGCGATGCCCTCGGCGAAGGTGGGGGCCGAAGGGGTGACGCCGACCAGGTCGTCCGCGCCCTCGGCCCAGGCGTGCGCGAGCGGCGCCACCGCGGCGGCCTGGACGGCGTACAGCGCGGGCCGCCGGTCGATGAGCCCCGCCCCGTGCAGCTCGGCGACGGCGAGGGCGGCACCGAGGAGCAGGGTGCCGTTGCCGACGGGGACGACGATCACGTCGGGCAGGCGCCCGCCCAGGTCCTCCCAGAGTTCGTGCACGTACGTCTTCGTACCGTGCAGGAAGTAGGGGTTGAAGACGTGCGAGGCGTAGAAGGTGCCCGGGAGGTCCGCGGCCTCGCGCGCCGCCCGCGCCGTCGCCTCCCGGTCCCCGTCCACGAGGTGCACCCGCGCCCCGTGCGCCTCGATCTGCTCCAGCTTCTTCGGCGAGGTGTCCTCGGGGACGTACACCGTGCAGGGCAGCGTGGCCCGCGCGCAGTACGCGGCGATCGCCGTCCCCGCGTTTCCGCTGCTGTCCGCGATCACCTGCCGTGGCCCCAGCCGAAGTGCCAGCTCGGCCAGCAGGACGGCGCCGCGGTCCTTGAAGGACAGGGTCGGCATCAGGAAGTCCAGCTTGGCCGAGATGCCCCCGCGCAGCTCCACCAGCGGGGTGCGGCCCTCGCCCAGGCTGACCGTGGGCGCGGCGAGCGGCAGGCATTCCGTGTACCGCCACAGTGAGTTCATCCGCCCGGTCAGGGAGGTGAGGGGCGCGGGGGTCGGTGCGAAGTCCAGGTCGAGCGGGCCGCGGCAGACCGGGCAGCACCAGTCGAGCGAGCCACCGGGGACGCGCGTACCGTCCGCCGGGCAGAAGCGATCCGGCAAAGGTGTCATGTGCGCAGGCTATGCGTGCGCCTCGACGTCCTCGGGGAGCGGCTCCGGGTCCGTTTCCGTCCCGTCCCGGCCATGCGGCCCCACTGTGTCGCGCCTACGATGCGCCCAACTGTGCGGCGAACGCATGCCCGTCGTAGTGGCCCTGCGTGCCGGACACGGCTGGTTCCCCGCCGCCGAGAAGCCCGTCGCCACCCTCGTCGACGACGTCGAGGCCTCGCGGAAGGAGTGGACGAAGGCGGCGGCCGTCACGGACGCGGACACCTTCTCCGCCCCCTGCAAGAAGGGCCTGAAGATCATCGACCCGAGGAGGACGGTCACCGCACGCAAGGTTCTGGGCCTCACCACCACCCCGCCGTCGAACGACGGGGGCGGGGGCAGTCGGGGCAACGGGGGAAGCGGTGGCGGTCTGGAGGTGTGACGCGGGCTACAGCGGGGAGAAAGTGCCTGGGTAAAGCCCACGGCGGAGATTGGTAATCACATCGAGTGATTCTTTGGCCTTCGCTTGCATGGCACAACCCACGGTTGCCAGGCTGTAGCTGTCTGTACAACCTGATGGGAGCGGCCAGTGACTTTCGGTGAGCAGCCGGCGTATCTGCGTGTCGCGGGTGATCTCCGCAAGAAGATCGTCGACGGTTCGCTGCCACCGCACACCCGCCTCCCCTCCCAGGCCAGGATCCGCGAGGAGTACGGCGTCTCGGACACGGTCGCCCTGGAAGCGCGCAAGGTGCTGATGGCCGAAGGGCTGGTCGAGGGCCGCTCCGGCTCGGGGACGTATGTGCGGGAGCGGCCGGTGCCGCGCCGGGTCGCCCGCTCCGGGTACCGCCCGGACAGTGGAGCGACCCCTTTCCGCCAGGAGCAGGCCGACCTGGCCGTGCGCGGCACCTGGGAGTCGCACAGCGAGCAGGCCGAGGCGAGCGGCGCGATCGCCGAGCGCCTCTCGATCCGGCCCGGCGACCGCGTGATGTGCACGAACTACGTCTTCCGGGACGCCGGCGAGGCGATGATGCTCTCCACCTCCTGGGAGCCCCTCGCCGTCACGGGCCGCACCCCGGTGATGCTCCCCGAAGAAGGCCCGCTCGGGGGCATGGGCGTCGTCGAGCGGATGGCGGCCATCGACGTGATCGTGGACAACGTCACGGAGGAAGTGGGCGCCCGTCCCGGCCTCGCCGAGGAACTCCTCGCGCTCGGCGGTGTCCCCGGACACGTGGTCGTCGTCATCCAGCGGACGTACTTCGCCTCGGGCCGCCCGGTGGAGACGGCCGACGTCGTCGTACCGGCGGACCGGTATCGCATCGCGTACCACCTGCCCGTGAAGTAGACGTAGGAGTTCACGGGCGGTTGGCGTCCGCCGGGTGGGGACCCCTCGTTCCCGGGCGAGCCGACCACCAAGTGCCCGGCGTGCAGCGTCAGTTGCAATCTGGCCTTTCTCAAATGCCCAGCCCGGAGCGGAGTTCGCGCTGCCTGACGGGCGCACGGAGAGCGCTCGACGGCGCGTTCGTACCCGTGCGCCCCCTCCGTCTTGGCTGGTTGCGTACCTCTTTGTGTAAAGGCGTATTCGCTGCGTGAAGGTTAGGCGTAGGCTCGGGCATATGCGGATTGCGGTTTCGTTAGGGTGCGGGGCACGGCGCGGGCCGGGGGCGGGAAGTGGAGGGGCTCGATGAACGACGGCACGATCACTCTTCCCTGGCTCGTCATACGGCAGGACGACAACGGCAATCGCTACCGCGTCGGCAGGTACGCGACCCGGGCCGAGGCCCAGAAGATCGCGGACAGTCTCGACGACCGCGGCCACAAGCAGCTCTACTGGGTCGAGCGGATCGCGCAGAACGGATCCAAGTGACGGTGTGACGGCCCCGGCTTCGGCGGTCCGACGTCCTGTCCGTGTCCGGCGCGCGCTGCCGTAGGCTCCGGCGCATGGACGAAACGATCGTGGTGGTGGGCGGCGCCCTGCTGCACGACGGACGCCTCCTCGCCGCGCGCCGCAGCGCACCCCCCGAACTGGCCGGGCGCTGGGAGCTGCCCGGCGGCAAGGTGGAACCGGGCGAGGCCCCCGAAGCCGCCCTCGTACGCGAACTGCGCGAGGAACTCGGCGTCACGGCGGAGTCCGTCGAGCGCGTCCCGGGCGAGTGGCCCCTGCGGACGCCGTACGTCCTGCGTGTGTGGACCGCGCGGCTGCTCCCGGGCTCGGCCGACCCCACGCCCCTCGAGGATCACGACGACCTGCGCTGGCTGAGTCCGGACGAGCTCTGGGACGTGGACTGGCTGGACCAGGACGTCCCCGCCGTGAAGGCGGTGCTGCGGCGCTGGGGCGGCCAGGACCTGTCCTAGGCCCTGTCGTCACATTCCCGCCTGCCCCGCGACGCCACGCACGCCCTCTCGCCGACAGGACTTAGGCGCCGACGGGCCGCAGGGTCGGGCGCCGTGCGCCGACTCCTCTCTTTGGGTGACACCGGTGACGTACGGGGTGCGGGCGCGGGCGCCGGTGCGCGGCGCTGTGTGCACGGCTTTCGGGAGCGGGAGAGCGCGAGCCGTGTCCGCGGCTCGAAGTCCCGTACGCCGTTCGTGCCACAGTGCGCCCACATGTGCGGTAAAGCGTCCCGGATATCGGGTATGTGCCCATTAACCCCACGAAACCGGACATGGGTGGGTCCCTGGCCTGGGAAGTGATCGGCGTGATCGACACCGAAGGCGACTGTGCCGAGTGGAGCTTTCCCGCGGAGCCCGGTGCCGTCCGTACCGCCCGTGCCGTCGTCCGGGGCCAGCTGCGCACCTGGGGGCTGGATTCCCTCGGTGATGTGACCGCGCTGCTGGTCAGTGAGCTGGTGACCAACGCGCTGCGGCATGCCGCCGGCCCCATCGGTGTCCGTCTGGTCAGGCCCGGGGGACTGTCGGGCGCTCTCCTCGTGGAGGTCTCCGACCCGTTGCCCGACCCGCCCCGTGAGCGGTCCGCCGACGCGGACGACGAGAGTGGTCGAGGACTGCAACTGGTGGCGGGGTCGTCGCGGCGTTGGGGTACCCGGCCCGGGGACACTGGAAAGACGGTGTGGTTCGAGCTGGGGGTGCCCGGTTGAGGGTGCCGGCGGTGGCCGGTTGGGGGCGTGGACGGTGCCTGGTGGAGGGTGCGGACGGTACCCGGTCGAGGGTGTGGACGGTGCCCGGCTGAGGGGGCGTCGGCTGTCGTGCTGAGGGTGTGTCGGGCGGAGGGTGGGGCGACCGATCGGTTCAGGCCACCAGAGTTGTCCGGAGTCTTTGATTCGATGGGGCGCCACCTGGTTAGAAGACTGGGAGTATGTCGCGGCCGGTCCAAAAACCATCGGGACCGTGCTGTGATCGTGAACACCGTGTTGTGCGGCGCCGTAGTGCTGGATACTGCGGGCAGCCGCCCCCGGTGACCGGTGCCGGACGCGGTGAGCTGGAGGGGACGGTTCGCGTGAGCGAGATACCAGCGAAGGCCACGGAGTCCGAGGACCCGTCGGACGGCGCGAGGGCGGGGGCCGCGGGCGATTCCGCCGTGGCCGGAGCGACGGGCGGGGCGACGGGCGACGCCATGACCCGACCGCGGGGCGACGCGAGAACCGAGCCGACGAACACACCATGGGGCGGCGCGTCCTCCGGACCGAGCGACGCCGCGAGGCCCCGGACGGCGGACGCCTCGACGGGCTCCCGGGCGGGTGATCCGACGGACTTTGGTACGGACGCGGGCGCGGACAACGGCGCGGAGAACGGCGTGGACAGCCGCCGGGTCACGGCCGTGCCGCCTGGTGGAACGCAGGGCGGAGCACCCGTCGTAGCGCCCGGCGAACCGTCCGACGTACCGCCCGTCGAACCGTCCGGCGAACTCATGGGCGACGCGATGTGGCAGAGCAGCCCGCCCGGTTCGATCTACGACTACATCAAGGTCGCCTCGTTCTCCATCGGCGCCGACGGCCTCGTCGACCAGTGGAGCCTGCGTGCCGAGCAGCTCTTCGGGATATCCCCCGAGCGCGCCCTCGGCATGGACCCCATCGAGGCGTTCTTCGAACCCGACCAGCGCGAGCGCGGCCAGCGCAAGATGGCGGAGATCCTGGACGGCCGCGAGTGGACCGGTGTGGTCCCCTTCCGCATGCCGGCCGACGGGGACGGAGAGCCGGGCGCCGAGGGCCTCGCCGAGGTCTATGTGATGCCCACCACGACGGAGGACGGCGAGCGGGCCGCCGTGTGCATCGTCGTGGACGTCCGCACCCTCCGCAGCATCGAGACGGACCTCGCCGCCTCGCAGGCGATTTTCGGTCAATCTCCGTTCGGCTTCCTGCTCATCGACACGGATCTGCGGGTCCGGCGCGCCAACAAGCGGTTCGCCTCGGTGTTCGGCGGAAACGTGGAGAGCCACCGTGGCCGCACGGTCCACGACTATCTGCCGCGTTCCGAGGGCGATCGGGTCGCCGCGACGCTGCGCCGCGTCCTCGAAACCGGCGACTCCATCACGGACATGCACGTCACCGGTTTCATACCCGGCTCCGACGAGCGTCGGCACTGGTCGATCAACCTCTATCGCGTGCACAGCGGTACCGGCCGCCCCATCGGTATCGCCTGGCTCGGAACCGACATCACCAGCCGACGGGCCGCGGCCCGGGAAGCGGCCGCCGCCCGGCGCAATCTCGCTCTTCTGAACGAGGCGGGCGCCCGCATCGGCAACTCCCTCGACCTGGAGACCACCGCGCGCGAACTTCTCGACGTCGTCGTGCCCGGTTTCTGCGACCTCGCCACCGTCGACCTCTACCAGGGCCTGCTGGCGGGCGACGAGACCCCGCGGGCGCTCGCCGACGGCAGCGCGGAGCTGCGTCGGGTCGCCTTCGCCAGCGCCGTGTCCGACGCGCCGTTCATCGGCGGACCGGCCCCCGTGGCCGTGGGCGCCGTCCACCACTACCCGTTCAACTCGCCCTGCGCGGACGCCCTGCGCACCGCCCGCCCCCAGCACGTCCCCGCCGAGGACGGCGGGCTCATCCAGTCCACGCTGGCGGTCCCGATGGTCGCCCACGACACGGTGGTCGGCCTCGCCCAGTTCTCCCGTACGAAGGGCAGCGAGCCCTTCGGCGACCGCGACCGGGCGCTCGCGGTGGAACTCGCGGCGCGGGCCGCGGTCTGCATCGACAACGCCCGCCTGTACCGCCGCGAGCACGAACGCGCGCTGATCCTGCAGCGCTCGCTCCTCCCGCCGGGCGACCCGGAGGCCTCCGGTCTGGACATCGCGTGTCGCTACCTGCCCGGCAACGCGGCCACCGAGGTCGGCGGCGACTGGTTCGACGTCATCGAACTCCCCGGTCACCGCACGGCGTTGGTCGTCGGCGACGTCATGGGGCGCGGTCTGCGGGCGGCGGTCGCCATGGGTGAACTGCGCACCGCGGTGCGCACCCTGGCCCTCCTCGACCTCGAACCCGCCGAAGTCCTCTCGGCGTTGGACGAGATCGCCCGTGGCCTCGGCACCCCCGGCGGAGTCCAGCAGGCCACCCGCGCGGCCCGCCAGCCCCGCGACGCCGACCTCTCCGAGGTGTACCTGGCGACCTGCGTGTACGCGGTGTACGACTCCGTGACCCGCCGCTGCACCTTCGCCAACGCGGGCCATCTGCCGCCGGTGCTGGTCGAACCCGGCGAGAGCGCGCTGATGCTCGACGTGCCGCCGGGCATGCCGCTCGGGGTGGGCGGCGAGCCCTTCGAGGAGGTGGAGGTCGAACTACCCGAAGGCGCACTGTTGGCGCTCTACACGGATGGACTGGTCGAATCGCGCGATCACCCCCTCGACGAGGGTCTGCAGGCCTTCGTCGGCGCGCTCACCGACCCCTCCCGCCCCCTGGAGGACGTGTGCGACCACGTCCTCAACACCCTCGACACCCACCACGGCGAGGACGACATCGCGCTGCTGATGGCTCGCGTCCAGGGGCTGCCCGCCGATTCCGTCGGCGACTGGACGCTGCCGCGCGAGCCGCGCAGTGTGGGGCGGGCCCGTGAGTACGCGCGCACCCAACTCACCGCCTGGGACCTGGAGCCGCTCGTCGACACCGCCGAGCTCCTGGTCAGCGAACTCGTCACCAACGCGCTGCGCTACGGCGAGGGTGAGATCAGACTGCGCCTGCTGCTGGACCGGACCCTCGTGTGCGAGGTGTGGGACGCGGGCCTCGTCCAGCCGCGCCGGCGCCGCGCCCGCGACACGGACGAGGGCGGCCGGGGGCTGCAACTCGTCGGTCTGCTCTCCGCCTCATGGGGCTCGCGGCGGACGCCGCGCGGCAAGACGGTCTGGTTCGAACTCCCGCTCCCGGACGGCGGCACGCCCCTCACGGACCCGGCGGAGGCGTTGCTGAGCCTGTTCTGACGGCACAGTTCCCCCGCGCCCCTTGGGCGGGGCTTCGCCCCGATTCCCCGCCCGGCCGGTGGTTCCTCGGCTGCGAGCCGGTGGGGGCTGCTCGCGCAGTTCCCCGCGCCCCTAAAAAGCAGTAAATGGCCGCCACGCCCCTAAGAAGGCCGCCGCGCTCCTAAAAACCCCCGCGCTCCCCAAAGCCCCCACGCTCCTGAAAGCCCCCCCCGCGCCCTCAGAAGTCCCTGCGCCCGCGTGTCCTCGGTCCGCCGAAGCTCGCCGCGGGGGCGCCGGGCGTGTCGTCGAGCAGGATCCCGCCGAGCACCGCACCGCCGACGCCCGCACCCTCGGGCCCGGCGTACGGATTCCCGTACGCCCGCACGTCCCGCTCCGCGAGCTGCTGGGCCTCCAGAGCGAGCCCATCGGCGCACCGGATGTCGACGAGGGTGCGGGGAGCGAGCGCGAGGTGCCGCTCCGCCTCCGACAGCCGGGTCCGGGCCTCGACCCCGACCGCTCCCCGGTGTGTCGTGACGAAGTCGGAGGCGAGGGCGACGACACTGCGGGCCACCAGGAGCGCGTGGTCGAGGAAGGCCCGGTCGAGGAGGGTCCGGTCGACGGGCACGCGGTCCTCGGCCAGGAGCGGTGTCCCGGCGTCGGCGAGGCGACGGAGGGCGCCGAGGGGGTCGTACGGACGGACGCCGCCCGTGATGTCCCGCCGCACGTCGGCGACGGCCGACGCGGCGTGTGTGATCCGACCGGGCAGCGCACCGACGGCCGGGAGGCCGCGCGCGGCCACGAGCTCGGTGTCCGCGTCACGCAGCGCGCCGGGCAACAAGGCCGTCGCGGAGGAGAGTTCGGAGGCCAGCCGGTCGATACCGGCCACGAAGAGGTCCGCCTGGTCGACGGCGGCCTCGGCGGCCCGCAGATGCGCCGTCGCCCGCGCGCCCTCCCCCCGGTCCAGGGACTGCCGGGACCGGTCCAGGCGGGTGGTGGCGAAGACGAGCCGGTCCTTGGCCTGTTCGACGTTGCCCGCGACGGACAGGGACGCGGAGGGCGCGTACCGCTCGCGCAGTTCGGTGAGCGTCGCCTCCGCGGCCGGGGTGCGCGCGGTGAGCTCCCGGAAGCGGGCCTCCGCCGACTCCAGTGCGGCGGGCAGCGTCCGTTCCAGGGCGCGCAGCAGGTCGAACCCGGGCGCCTCCGCGTCCAGCCGCCGCCCCGCCTCCGCACAGCGGGCGACGATCTCCTCCAGCAGCTGCCGCCTCACGAGGCTGTCGTCCGTCAGGGTGTCGTCCAGCCGCTGCCACAGCCGGAAGGACGCCGTCAGCTCGGAACGCGCGAACGCCAGTGCCTTCGTGTACGGCGCGACGTCCTCCTCCCCGAACCGGTCGGCGGCCCGGCCGAGTTCCTCCGTGCTGCCGCGCACGCAGTCGTCGATCTCGACGAGCAACCGCCCTGCCCGCCGGTCGAGTTCGGCGAACGGCACGGGGTGCGGGGTGCCGCCGCCGGGCGTCGTGCGGGTTCGGGCCCGTCGTGTCCGCCGCACGTACGAGTACGCCGCCAGCGCTCCCGCGGCGACCACCGCGACGAGGGGCAGTACGAGATCTCCGGTGCTCGTCCCACCCCGCCCGGGCGCGTCCCGCACCTCGTCGGCTCCGGCCCGTGCGACGGGCAGCAGCAGCCACCCCACCGCCAGCAGCCCCCCGAGCACGGCATGCGCCACCCGTACGGCTATGTGGGACGTGGCTCGGCGCGACCGGCTTCGGCTCAGGGGCGACGTCACATTTGGGAGCGTATGACCGCTTGCGCCGGGGCGCGACCGGGGGTGCGCCGAGGCGGGGCCGCTTAAGGTACCGGGGATACGGGGGCATACGGAGGGGGCACGGGGGATGGACGAGCAGCGCACGGGGACCGAGGTGGACACGGGGGCGGAGCCGGTCGCGGAGACGCCGGCGACACCGGGCGGGGCGGGGAAGGACAGGGGAGCGGGCGAGGGAGCGGGCACGCCGGAGGACGACGAGGGCCGTACCTCCCCGGGCCGGGTCCCCGCCTGGCTTCGAACGGTGGGCCGGGGCTGGCGGCACCCCCGCCTCCGCTGGCCCAAACGGGTCGCGCTCGCCCTCGTTCTGATGGTGGTCCTCTCCACGCTCGCCACGGGCATCGCCCTGCGGGTCAATTACTCCGGAGATCCGGCCCCCGGTACCCAGACCAGGAACCGCGACGCCCTCTGGATGGGCCACGCCTGGGTGGACGGCCGGAAGAAGGACGCGGACGTCAAGGCGCTCGCGAAGCGGCTGCGGGCGACCGGGATCCGGGATCTGTATGTGCACGCGGGACCGCTGGAGCACGACGGAACCCTGCCCGAGTCGGCGTACCCGAAGGCGCGTTGGCTGGTCGGGGCCGTGCACCGCGAACTGCCCGGTGTCCGTGTCCAGGCCTGGCTCGGCGACGTGCTCGCCACCGAGGGGGAGGTCGGGATGCGCCTGGAACGGGCGGCCACCCGGGCCGCCGTCGTCCGCTCCGCCGGGCAGATCCTCGACGCCGGTTTCGAGGGCGCCCACTTCGACCTGGAGCCCCTGCACTCCGACGACTCGAACTACCTTTCCCTGCTCGACGAGCTGCGCCGCGTCACCCGCGCCCACGACGCCCAGCTCTCCGTCGCCGCCCACCAGATCGACCCGCTCCCGAACCTCCACTCCGTCGTCGACGCCTTCACCGCGCACCCCAAGTGGTGGTCCCAGTCCTTCTTCGGACAGGTCGCCCGCCGGGTCGACCAGATCGCCGTGATGTCGTACGACACGGCGCTTCCGCTGGAGAGCCTGTACGGGGGTTACGTCGCCGAGCAGACCTCCCTCGCCCTCGAAGTCACCCCGAAGTCGACCGACCTGCTGATGGGCCTGCCCTTTTATTACGAGGACAACATGGACCACCACGGCTCCGCCGAGACCGTCGCGGCGGCCGTCCGCGGCACCCGCCTCGGCCTCTCCCGCACCGACCGCACCCGGGAACACTTCGGCGTCGCCCTGTACGTGGACTTCGCCGCCCGGGAGAAGGACTGGACGGCGTACGAGGAAGGCTGGGTCCGATGACCGTCACGCGCAGACCGCTCACGAGGGACGAGCTCGCGGGCCCGCTCCGGCTCCTCGACGGTGACTTCCCGGATCCGGCGTTCATGCGGGCGATCGCGGAACACAGCATGGGGCAGACCCTCACGCTGCTGGAGGACCCCGTGCCATGATCTGAGGGCACGCCTGGTCGGCGCGCTGTGGGGGGAGGGAGAGACGGTGCACTCGTATCTGGTGGGCTTCGCCGCGCTGGCGATGACCGGCGCGGCGCTGATGGGGATCGCCGGGATCGTCACGGGCTGGGTGCCGCCCTGGCTGCGCCCCCGTGTCTGCCGGCCGAAGCTGTGGGGGTACGGCTCGGTGGTGGGGGCCGCCGGGATGTCCCTGTACATGTTCATCGGCCCGTTCCGAGGGCCCGACCTCAGCATGGCGCCCTTCGCGATGACCGGTATGGCCCTGTTCATCGTGGGGCTCGTGCTGCAGATGGCCTCGCGGCGTCCCGGTGGCCCCGGCATCCCCGAACGCCGATGACAGCGCACTGGCTCTTCGCGGCGGGCCTCGGCGAGGGCGTGGTCCTCGGACTCGCGGCGGCCGTCGGGATCGTCGCCGTGCGCGGCGGCCGGGTGCCGGGGTGGGGGCGTCGTCCCGTCGTCCGGCGCCGCCTGTGGGGCCAGGGCGCGCTGCTGGTGACGGCGGCCGTCGCGCTCCAGTCGTTGAACCTGGCCTTCTCGGGGCCCGGCTTCCTCCAGTTCGCGGGCGTCCTCGTGAGCGGCGCGGGCCTGATCACCGGGGCCGCCCTGATGCACCGGGCGACCCGAGACCGCCGCCGCGGCCCCACCGCTCCTACGACTTCCTAGAGCCCCAAGGGTCCTATGAAGACGAATCCCGCCTTCTGATCTTCGAACCCAGCCACACCAGCGGGTCGTACTTGCGGTCGACCGCGCGTTCCTTCAAGGGGATCAGGGCGTTGTCCGTGATCTTGATGCCCTCGGGGCAGACCTCCGTGCAGCACTTGGTGATGTTGCAGTAGCCGAGGCCGTGCTCGTCCTGGGCGGTGCGTTTGCGGTCCAGGCCGGTGTCGGAGGCCGCGTCCAGCGGGTGCATGTCCAGTTCGGCGACGCGCATCAGGAAGCGCGGGCCCGCGAACGCCGGCTTGTTCTCCTCGTGGTCGCGCACGACATGGCAGGTGTCCTGGCACAGGAAGCACTCGATGCACTTGCGGAACTCCTGCGAGCGGTCCACGTCCTCCTGCTGCATGCGGTACTCGCCGGGGCCGAGACCGGCCGGGGGGACGAAGGCGGGGACCTCGCGCGCCTTCGCGTAGTTGAAGCCGACGTCCGTGACGAGATCCCGGACGACCGGGAAGGCGCGCAGCGGTGTGACGGTGATCGTCTCCTCCCGCGTGAACACCGACATGCGCGTCATGCACATCAGCCGGGGGCGCCCGTTGATCTCCGCCGAGCACGAACCGCACTTGCCCGCCTTGCAGTTCCAGCGGACGGCCAGGTCCGGGGCCTGGGTCGCCTGGAGCCGGTGGATGATGTCGAGCACCACCTCACCGTCGTTGACCTCGACCGCGAAGTCCTCCAGGTCGCCGCCCTTCACATCCCCGCGCCACACCTTGAAGCGGGCCTCGTAGCTGCTCACTCGTAGAGCTCCTCTTCGGCGAGGTACTTGACCAGCTCCTCCTTCTCGAAGAGGGCGAGCAGGTCGGGACGAATGGGTTCGGTGGTCTCGCGGCTGAGGTCGATCTGGCCGTGCACCGGGTCGGTGGCCGCCAACCCGCCCGTGGGGTCGGTGAGTTGGCACAGGAGGTTCACGCGACGCCAGGTCCGCTCCATCGTCGGATGGTCCTCGCGGGTGTGGCCGCCGCGTGACTCCGTGCGCTCCAGGGCGGCGCGGGCCACGCACTCGCTGACCAGGAGCATGTTGCGCAGGTCGAGGGCGAGGTGCCAGCCGGGGTTGAACTGCCGGTGGCCCTCGACTCCGGCCCGCCGTGCCCGTACCCGCAGCTCGGCGAGTTTCTCCAGGGCCTGTTCCATCTCGGCCTCGCGGCGGATGATGCCGACCAGGTCGTTCATGGTCTGCTGGAGTTCCTGGTGGAGGGTGTACGGGTTCTCGGGCGGGCGTCCGCTCTCCGTACCGGGCTCCGGACCCTCGGCCGAGAAGGGCCGCAGGGCCTCGGCCGCCGCCGTGTCGATCTGGATGTCGTCCACGGGCGGGCGGTCCCCGGCCAGGTCGGCGGCGTACCCGGCGGCGTGCAGTCCCGCCCGCCGCCCGAAGACCAGCAGGTCGGAGAGGGAGTTGCCGCCGAGCCGGTTGGAACCGTGCATGCCGCCCGCGACCTCACCGGCGGCGAACAGGCCCGGTACGCCGCGCGCGGCCGCCGAGTCCGATTCGACCGCGATGCCGCCCATCACGTAGTGACAGGTGGGCCCGACCTCCATCGCCTCCGCCGTGATGTCGACGTCCGCGAGCTCCTTGAACTGGTGGTACATGGAGGGAAGTCGGCGCCGGATCACCTCGGCGGGCATACGGGTCGACACATCGAGGAAGACCCCGCCGTGCGGTGACCCGCGACCCGCCTTCACCTCGGAGTTGATGGCGCGCGCGACCTCGTCGCGGGGCAGCAGTTCCGGGGGACGCCGGTTGTGGTCCGGGTCCTCGTACCAGCGGTCGCCCTCCTCCTCGGACTGCGCGTACTTCTCCTTGAAGACGTCCGGGATGTAGTCGAACATGAACCGCTTGCCGTCGGAGTTCCTGAGCACCCCGCCGTCCCCGCGCACCGACTCGGTGACCAGGATTCCCTTCACCGACGGCGGCCAGACCATGCCCGTCGGATGGAACTGCACGAACTCCATGTTGAGCAGCGGCGCCCCGGCGAGCAGCGCGAGGGCGTGCCCGTCGCCCGTGTACTCCCACGAGTTCGACGTCACCTTGAACGACTTGCCGATACCGCCGGTGGCGATGACGACGGAGGGAGCTTCGAGCACGAAGAAGCGCCCGGACTCGCGCTCGTAGCAGAACGCGCCGGAGACGCGGTTGCCGTCCTTCAGCACACGCGTGACGGTGCACTCCTGGTACACCTTCAGCCGGCTCTCGTACTCGCCCGTCTCCTTCATGTCCTCCTGCTGGAGCGACACGATCTTCTGCTGGAGGGTCCGGATGAGTTCGAGTCCGGTCCGGTCGCCGACGTGGGCGAGCCGCGGGTACTCGTGGCCGCCGAAGTTGCGCTGCGAGATCCGCCCGTCCTTCGTACGGTCGAACAGGGCGCCCCAGGTCTCCAGCTCCCACACCCGGTCCGGGGCTTCCTTGGCATGCAGCTCGGCCATCCGCCACTGGTTCAGGAACTTGCCGCCCCGCATGGTGTCGCGGAAGTGGACCTGCCAGTTGTCGCCGGAGTTGACGTTGCCCATCGCGGCCGCGATGCCGCCCTCGGCCATCACCGTGTGGGCCTTGCCGAACAGCGACTTGCAGATCACGGCCGTACGGGCGCCACGCTCGCGCGCCTCGATGGCGGCGCGCAGTCCGGCGCCACCGGCGCCGACCACGACAACGTCCCACTCCTGCCTGTCAACCACGGACATCAGAGGGCCCCACTCAGCTAGAAGAAGCGCGGATCGTCGAAGGCGCCGGACGCGACGAGGTACACGTAGAAGTCGGCGAGCGCCACGCTGATCAGCGACGCCCAGGCGAGCAGCATGTGGCGGGCGTTCAGCTTCCCGACCCACTGCCACATCCGGTAGCGCACGGGATGTTTGGAGAAGTGCTTGAGCTTTCCGCCGACGATGTGCCGGCAGGAGTGGCAGGACAGGGTGTACGCCCAGATCAGCGTGATGTTGAGCAGGAAGACCAGGGTGCCCAGGCCCATGTGGCCCCAGCGGTAGTGCTCGTCGCGGAAGGAGAGCACGGTGTCGTAGGTCAGGATCCCGGCCACGACGATCGCGGCGTAGAAGAAGTACCGGTGGACGTTCTGCAGGATGAGCGGGAAGCGGGTCTCGCCGGTGTACTTCTTGTGCGGTTCGGCGACCGCGCAGGCCGGCGGCGACGCCCAGAAGCCGCGGTAGTAGGCCTTGCGGTAGTAGTAGCAGGTCAGCCGGAAGCCGAGCGGGAAGATCAGGATGATGATGGCGGGGGAGATGCCCCACCAGCTCCCGAAGAGGTCCGCGTTGGGGCCCGCGTGCATCGTCCGGCACCGCTCGGCCAGACAGGGCGAGTAGAACGGCGAGACGTACGGCGCCGAGTAGTAGTTCGTGTCCGCGAACGCGCGCCAGGTCGAGTACACGATGAAGGCCAGCAGCCCGGCGGCGGTGGCGGCGGGCGCCAGCCACCAGCGGTCGGTGCGCAGATGCGGGGCGGTGATCGCGGCGCGGGTACCGGTGTGTACGCCGCCGCGGGTCGGATGGGGTTCAGTGCCAGTGCTCAACTTTTCGCCTCCGGGGCGCTCACGGGGCGTGGCGGTCGTGGGCGCCGAGTCCCTCGTCGTCCGAGTCCGTCCACAAGGAGCTGTCGTACGGGGTGTCGGGGATCGGGACGAGATCGGGGCGCCGGGGCGGGGAGAGGCCGGGGGCGGACTCGCGCAGCAGGGCGACGCTCTCGCGCAGGTGGTCGGCGTCGGCGCGGACGCGGCGCATCTCCAGGCCGCCTCCGCCGATCTGCTGCTCCAGGCGTCCCACCGACCTCACGAGGTCGTCGATGCATCGCTGAACTGACGTCAAGTCGTCGTGTACGGACATGACTTGCCCTCACTTCCAGGACCCTGCGGTCCAAGGCGGCAACGTTCATGCGCCTGCGAGTGTTGCGCGTCACACCGAGCCGTGGGAAGGGATCTGCACGGATTGACGGCTCACGGCCCCCGGAATGCGCCCCCCGGGGCCGATTTACATCCACACGTGAGTGAATCCGCTCCCCGCTCGCCCGAAGTTCTACGGCTGCCGGCCTGTAGGGGCGGCGGGGGCGAGGAAGCGTTGGGCCGGACGGGTGGGGTTCCGGGTGCCCCACGTCGTGTCGCCGCACCCCCACGCTCCCCCTCCTCTTCAGTGGGCACATACATCTGATCAACCGCATATTCCGCCAAAAGTGATCAGATCCGGACCTGTTCTCCCACCGGAGGTTGCAGTGATGTCCCACGACGGCGTCGGACTGCGCGCGGTGATGCGCTCGGTCGCGTTCCTCACCGCGGGCGCACTCGCGGTACCCGCCCTCGCCGCGTGCAGCGCCGACGAGGAGGTCGCCAAGCCCCTCGCCGCGCAGGACATCGCACCCGCGACCCGCGCCCGGATCGCGGACGGCGGCACCCTCCGCTGGGCGGTGGACGCCCTACCGCAGACCCTCAACACCTTCCAGGCGGACGCCGACGCCGGCACCTCCCGGATCGCCGGCGCCGTACTGCCCTCCCTGTACCGCCTCGACTCCAACGGCACCCCCCAGCTCAACCCCGACTACCTCGAATCGGCCAAGATCGTCGAGACCGAGCCCAAGCAGGTCGTGCTCTACAAGCTCAACCAGCAGGCGGTCTGGAGCGACGGCCGCGAGATCGGCGCCGCCGACTTCGCCGCCCAGTGGCGCGCCCTGTCCGGCAAGGACAGCGCGTACTGGACGGCTCGCAACGCCGGCTACGACCGCATCGAGAAGATCGAGCGCGGCAAGAGCAACCTGGAGGTCCGCGTCACCTTCAGTCGCCCCTACGCCGACTGGAAGTCACTCTTCTCACCGCTGTACCCCAAGGACGTGATGGGCACCGCGGACGCCTTCAACGACGGGGCACGCCGCAAGCTCCAGGCCACCGCGGGCCCGTTCACCCTCCAGACGATCGACCACAAGACCGGCGAGGTCCTCCTCGCCCGCAACCCGCGCTGGTGGGGCCGCCCCGCCAAGCTCTCCGAGATCGCGCTGATCGCCGTCCCGCGCGACCAGCGGGCCGATGCGCTCGCCGCCGACAAGGTCGACCTGGCCGAGATCGACCCCGAAGAGGCCGGCCGGATCACGCTCGCCGCCCGCGACAAGGGGACCGCCCCGCCGCAGGGACCGGGCTCCGTGCTCACGCCCGCGACGGCGCTGCGTTCCTCGGTCGCGACGTACGCCCGTCAGCAGACGTCCCTGCGCGACTTCGTGGTCCGCAAGTCCCTCGAGCCCGCCTACACCCAGCTGGCCCTGAACGGCTCCGAGGGCCCGCTCGCCGACGAGCGCGTCCGCCGCGCCATCGCCCGCGCGATCAACCGCGACGAACTCGTCAAGGCCGTCCTGGGCCCGCTGGGCCTGCCCGCCGTCCCGGTCGGCAGCCACCTCGCGCTCTCCGGCCAGCCGGACTACGCCGACAACAGCGGCGCGCTCGGCGGTCAGGACACCAAGGAGGCGCAGGCGCTGCTGGCGGATGCCGGATGGGTGCCCGGGGGACCGGTGAACGAGCAGCGACAGCAACAGCAGCAGAAGAAGGAGAAGGACAAGGCGGCCGGGCCCGAGGGCAAGAAGGCGGACTCCGACGCCGACCCGGACGACGGAACGTTCATCGTCGGCGAGGACGACAAGAACGGCGAGGCCGACCGGGACAGGAAGGACCCGAAGGACCACGCCGACAAGCACGGGAAGAACGGGAAGGAGCACGCGGACGACGAGGCCGGCAAGCATCTCGACGGCAGGCAGTACGCCCCCAGGGACAACCGGCAGGGCGGGGCGCCCGGCGCCTACGCGCCCAAGGGCACGGCCGCCCCGGCGGGCGCCGCGGCCGGCGCGCTCGCCAAGGACGGCAAGGCGCTGACGCTGCGCTTCGTCCTGCCCTCGGGTCCCGGTTCGGACTCGCTGCGCACGGTCGCCGACCAGATCTCGCGGATGCTGGAGCGCATCGGCATCCGTACCGAGACGTCCAGGGTGCCGGACGACAGCTATTTCAAGGACCACATCGCCTCGGGCCAGTACGACCTGGCGCTGTACTCCTGGCCCGCCTCGGCCTTCCCCGCCACGGACGCCCGCCCGATCTACGCGAAGCCGGTCCCGGCGGCCGACGGCTCCCTCGCCGTCGAGCAGAACTACACCCGGGTCGGCACCGACCAGGTCGACCAGCTCTTCGACCAGGCCATCGCGACGCTGGACGAGGACGAGTCGCGTTCCCTGGTCCGCAAGGCCGACGCCCGGATCTGGGCCGCCGCCGGATCGATTCCCCTCTATCAGCGCCCCCAGCTCATGGCCGCCCGCCTGAACCTCGCCAACGTCGGCGCCTTCGGGTTCCAGACCCCCCTCTACGAGGACATGGGCTTTCTGAAGAAGGGCGCGCAGGGGGGAACGACAACGAAGAAGGACAGGTAGGAAGGCCAGGCAGGAAGGGCGATCGACACCGCTCACGGCCTCTGCGGCTTAGCCCGCGGAGGCCGTGCCCGTCAAGGCCACGTACCATGGGGTAAGGCCGTGGCGTGTCCAGCCCGGCAGGGTCCGCGTAGCACTGACGTACGCGCAGGCCGTCCACTCACTCCGGGAGAAGCGCCTCAATATGGCCACGCGCCACGACATCCGCAACGTCGCCATCGTCGCCCACGTCGACCATGGCAAGACCACCCTGGTCGATGCCATGCTCAAGCAGGCCGGTGCCTTCGCCGCGCACGCCGCCGAGTCGCTTGACGACCGCATGATGGACTCGAACGACCTGGAGCGTGAGAAGGGCATCACGATCCTGGCCAAGAACACGGCCGTGAAGTACCACCCGAAGGATGGTGGTGAGGTCATCACCATCAACATCATCGACACCCCGGGCCACGCCGACTTCGGTGGCGAGGTCGAGCGCGGTCTGTCGATGGTGGACGCGGTCGTCCTCCTCGTCGACGCCTCCGAGGGCCCGCTGCCGCAGACCCGCTTCGTGCTGCGCAAGGCGCTGCAGGCCCGCCTGCCCGTCATCCTGTGCATCAACAAGACGGACCGTCCCGACTCGCGCATCGACGAGGTCGTGAACGAGGCGTACGACCTCTTCCTCGACCTGGACGCCGACGAGGACCAGATCGAGTTCCCGATCGTCTACGCGTGCGCGCGTGACGGCGTCGCCTCCCTGACCAAGCCGGAGAACGGCACGGTCCCGCAGGACAGCGACAACCTGGAGCCGTTCTTCACCACGATCCTGGAGTCCGTCCCGGCCCCGTCCTACGACGAGTCCGCCCCGCTCCAGGCGCACGTCACCAACCTGGACGCCGACAACTTCCTCGGCCGTATCGCGCTGCTGCGCGTCGAGCAGGGCGAGCTGCGCAAGGGCCAGACCGTCACGTGGATCAAGCGCGACGGCTCGATGTCCAACGTCCGCATCACCGAACTGCTGATGACCGAGGCGCTCACCCGTAAGCCGGCCGAGAAGGCGGGCCCGGGTGACATCTGCGCGGTCGCCGGTATCCCGGACATCATGATCGGCGAGACGCTTGCCGACCCCGAGAACCCGATCGCGCTGCCGCTGATCACGGTCGACGAGCCGGCCATCTCGATGACCATCGGTACGAACACCTCGCCGCTGGTCGGCCGCGGCGGCACCGGTAAGGGCGCCTCCGCGAAGGCCGCCGTCAAGGACCGCAAGGTCACCGCCCGCCAGGTCAAGGACCGTCTCGACCGCGAGCTGGTCGGTAACGTCTCCCTGCGGGTGCTGGACACCGAGCGTCCGGACGCCTGGGAGGTCCAGGGCCGTGGTGAGCTCGCGCTCGCCATCCTGGTCGAGCAGATGCGCCGCGAGGGCTTCGAGCTGACCATCGGCAAGCCGCAGGTGGTCACCCAGATGATCGACGGCAAGGTGCACGAGCCGGTCGAGCGCATGACGATCGACGTGCCCGAGGAGCACATGGGCGCGGTCACGCAGCTCATGGGCGTCCGCAAGGGCCGTATGGACAACATGTCGAACCACGGCTCCGGCTGGGTCCGCCTGGAGTTCGTCGTGCCTTCCCGCGGCCTCATCGGCTTCCGGACCGAGTTCCTGACCGGCACGCGCGGCACGGGCATCGCCCACTCCATCCACGAGGGCCACGAGCCGTGGTTCGGCACGCTGACGACCCGCAACAACGGCTCGTTGGTCGCCGACCGTGCCGGTGCGGTCACCGCCTTCGCGATGACGAACCTCCAGGAGCGCGGTGTGCTGTTCACCGACCCCGGCACCGAGGTGTACGAGGGCATGATCGTCGGCGAGAACTCCCGCGCCGACGACATGGACGTGAACATCACCAAGGAGAAGAAGCTCACGAACATGCGCTCCGCCGCCGCCGACTCGTTCGAGGCGATCGTCCCGCCGCGCAAGCTTTCCCTGGAGCAGTCCCTGGAGTTCTGCCGCGACGACGAGTGCGTCGAGGTGACCCCGGAGGCCGTGCGCATCCGCAAGGTCGTCCTCGACCAGAAGGAGCGCGGTCGCACCGCCAGCCGGGCCAAGCACGGCTGACCCTCGACCGTTCCGCAGTGATTTCGGGCACCTCGCATCCGCGGGGTGCCCGTCGCGTTGGGGGGGGCGCGCCGAGCGTGACGCTCGGCTTGCACAGCGGTACGGGGCTGCGATAGGGCGGGGAACGAGGGGAGGGTAGGGAAAACCCTTCATTACGGAGGAGGAGCCCTCCAAATTGGCCGGTTCCCACTACCCTGCAATCACGTGGGTCCCGGCCGCACGGCGCGTCCCGGTGCCGTGATCACACCGTCGGGGACGTGCCCGCTGGATCATCGAACGGCCTTGTCATGGAAGCCCGTTGACCGCGAAACGGGGCAGCTGCCTCCGCCGGTCCGGGGTGGGTGGGCACGCCGATAGGACCCCCACATGACGGCCACGATAGCCGCAACCTCTTTTTTCGCTCCGAGCGTCCGCAATGCGGACGGTCGAGACCGATAGATGTGTAACAAGTCCGTTTCGCAGGGATCTTTCAGCAAACCCTTTGTCCGGATTTTGGAAGAAGTAGGCGTCAGGTGTGATCGAACCGAGACCTTGTGAGTGTGGTCGGGGTCTGGCCCATGGCAGATAGTTAGGCGCGTAGAGCTCGGATCAACGGGCCATACGCCTTCAGGTGGCGTCGGCTTGCGAGCGCAGGGGGCACCAGCACTTTCTCCGTCCCAAGTGTCGGCAGTGTGACTAGTGCTCCCTTTTGCGGTGAACCAATGGACTCATGAGGAGGAACCCATGCGCGGTGCCAAGAGCGCCAAGTGGGTCGCGATAGCCGCGGTTGTGGCGCTGGGAGCGACCGCCTGTGGTGGTGGCGGTGGCGACAAGGGCAGCAACAGCAAGGCCGCCGTCGACCCGGCCGGTAAGTTCTCGGTCGAGGTGGGCGAGCCGCAGAACCCGTTGCAGCCGGCCAACACCATGGAGTCCAACGGCAGCATCGTCATCAAGTCGCTCTTCTCGCAGCTTGTGAGCTACGACGACAAGGGCAACATCGTCTACGTGAACGCCCAGTCGGTGGACACGAAGGACAACAAGACCTACACGGTCAAGCTGAAGTCGGGCTGGAAGTTCCACGACGGCACCCCGGTGACCGCCACGTCCTACGTCAAGGCGTGGAACTGGGCGGCCGCCCCGGCGAACAAGCAGACCAACAGCTTCTGGTTCTCCGACATCGCGGGCTACGACGACGTCGCCCCGGCGAAGGGCAAGCCCAAGGCCACGGAGATGTCCGGTCTGAAGGTCGTCGACGACAACACCTTCACGATCACGCTCTCCAAGGCGATCCCCTACTACGTCTACAAGCTCGGCTACGAGGTCTTCTCGCCGCTGCCCGAGTCCTTCTACAAGGACCCGAAGGCCGCGGGCGAGCACCCGATCGGCAACGGCCCGTACAAGTTCGTCAGCTGGTCGCACAAGAAGCAGATCGAGGTCGCCAAGTTCGACGGCTACCAGGGTCCGGACAAGGCCAAGAACGGTGGTGTGATCTTCAAGAACTACACCAACCTGGAGACGGCCTACGAGGACCTGAAGTCGGGCAACGTCGACGTTCTGCGTCAGGTCGCCCCGAAGGACCTGCCGGTCTACAAGTCGGACCTCGGCAGCCGCGCGGTGGACAAGGCGTACTCGGCGATCCAGACGATCACGCCGGCCTTCTACACCAAGCAGTGGAAGAACATCAACCCGAAGGTGCTGCAGGGCCTGTCGATGGCGATCGACCGCGCCACCATCACCAAGACGGTGCTCCAGGGCACCCGCGAGCCCGCCACCGGCTGGGTCGCGAAGGGTGTGCTCGGCTACGAGCCGAACGTCGGCGGTGACGTCTTCACGTACAACCCGACCAAGGCGAAGCAGCTCATCAAGGACGGCGGCGGCGTCCCGGGCAACGCCATGACCATCCAGTACAACGCCGACGGCGGTCACAAGGAGTGGGTGGAGGCGGTCTGCAACTCGATCACCAACGCCACCGGTGTCAAGTGCTCCGGCGACTCCAAGGCCGACTTCCAGGCCGACCTGGACGCGCGTGACGCGCACGCGGTCAAGTCCATGTACCGCAGTGGCTGGGTGCTCGACTTCCCGATGAACGCGAACTTCATCCGTGACCTGTTCGGCACCAAGTCGGACGGCAACACGAGCGGGTTCTCGAACAAGAAGATCGACGCCGACATCGCGGCGGCCGACAGCGCCAGCTCCCTGGCGGACTCGGAGAAGAAGTACCAGGACATCGAGAAGGAGCTCGTCAACTACATGCCGAGCATCCCGCTCTGGTACTACAAGGTCAACGCGGGCTACTCGGACAAGGTCACGGGCGTCGAGTACGCCCAGGACGGTGACCCGATCCTGACCGGCGTTCAGGTCAAGAAGTAACCGCAATCAGCCCGTGATCCCGGGTGCGGCGCCGCCTCGTGCGCCGCACCCGGGGGGACGGCAGCGGCCGGGGGGCCCTTTCCATACGCATCGTTCAGGGGTGCGCGGGGAAAGGGCCCGTCGGCTGTCGCCGTAGTAACTACATGGAGGCACGATGGGGCGCTACGTCGCACGACGACTGCTCCAGATGATCCCGGTCTTCATCGGGACAACCCTGCTGATCTTTCTCATGGTCTACGCCCTGCCCGGCGACCCCGTGCGAGGCCTGTTCGGCGACAAGGGCGGAAGCCCCGCCGTCATCGCCTCACTGAGACATCAGTACGGCCTGGACCAGCCGATCCTGGTGCAGTACTACCACTACATGAAGGACATGATCCTTCACTTCGACTTCGGCACGCAGATCGCGAGCGGCCGCCCTGTCACGGACGTCCTCAGCGAGGCGTTCCCCGTGACCCTCCGCCTCGCCTCGTTGTCCTTCGCCATCGAGGTCGTCCTGGGCATCGCCCTGGGCGTCTGGGCGGGTATGCGCGCCGGGCGGTTCGCGGACAACGCGATCCTGCTGGTCTCGCTGCTGCTGATCTCCGTTCCGGTGTTCGTTCTCGGCTTCATCCTGAAGGTCGTCTTCGCCTTCCAGCTCAACTGGCTGCCGCCGAACGTGAACGACTCCACGAACTACAACGAGTTGCTGATGCCGGCGTTCGTCCTCGCGACCGCCTCGCTGGCCTATGTGACCCGGCTCACCCGTACGTCGGTCGCCGAGAACCTGCGCGCCGACTACATCCGTACGGCCATCGCCAAGGGCCTGCCGCGGCGTCGTGTGGTGGGTGTCCACCTCATGCGCAACTCGCTGATCCCCGTGATCACCTACCTGGGCACCGACATCGGCGCGCTGATGGGCGGAGCCGTCGTCACCGAGGGCCTGTTCAACATCCAGGGCATCGGCGGCACGATCTACCAGTCCATCGTGCGGCGCGAAGGCACCACGCTCGTCGGCCTGGTGACCATCCTGGTGCTGGTCTACCTCCTCGCCAGCCTGCTCGTCGACCTGCTGTACGCGGTCCTGGACCCGAGGATTCGCTATGCCTGACGTGACCAAGACCGACGTTCAGACGGCGGTGGCGACCGACGGCGGGGCCACCCCGGTGGCGGTCCCCGCGGCCAAGCCGGAGAAGTCCCGCAGCCTGTGGGGCGACGCCTGGAACGACCTCCGGCACAGCTGGATCTTCGGTGTCTCGGCGGTGCTGATCCTGCTGCTGCTGACCATCACCTTCTTCCCGGGGCTGTTCACCGACACCGACCCGATCAAGGGCGATCTGGCCAAGCACTTCCTGCAGAAGCCGAAGCTGGGCCATCTGTTCTCCGCGGACTGGCTGGGCTACGACCAGCAGGGCCGCAGTGTCTACGCCCGTACCATCTACGGCACCCGGGCCTCCGTGGCCGTGGGCTTCGGCACCACCCTCGCGGTGACGCTGGTGGGTGGCCTGATGGGCATGATCGCCGGATACTTCGGCGGCATCATCGACTCGATCCTGTCGCGTCTGACGGACGTCTTCTTCGGCATCCCGTTCCTGCTCGCCACCATGGTCGTGCTGACCTCCTTCCCGGACCGCACGACCTGGGTCGTCATCGGCGCGCTGGCCGCCTTCGGCTGGACGCAGATCGCCCGCGTGATGCGCGGCGCGGTGATCACCACCAAGCAGGCCGACTACGTACACGCGGCCAAGGCCCTGGGTGCGAGCACCCCGCGGATCATGTTCCGGCACATCCTGCCGAACACCCTCGCCCCCGTGATCGTCGTCTCCACCATCTCGCTCGGTGTCTACATCTCCGCCGAGGCGACCCTGTCCTTCCTCGGACTCGGCCTCAACGGCGTGTCCTGGGGCAACGACATCTCGGACGGCGGCAACCAGATTCGCGTGGCGCAGTGGATCATGCTGTACCCGTCGATCATGCTCAGCATCACGGTGCTGGCGTTCATCATGCTCGGTGAGGCCGTCCGTAACGCCCTCGACCCGAAGCTGCGCTGAGGGAGGCGTACGTGACCATCATCGAAGAAGACTCCGTCCCGGTGCCCGCCCCGCGTAAGGGCGGCGCCGACGACGGGCCGCTGCTCGAAGTGCGTGACCTGCACGTCGAGTTCCACACCCGCGAGGGCGTGGCCAAGGCGGTCAACGGTGTCAACTACAGCGTCAGCGCGGGCGAGACCCTCGCCGTGCTCGGCGAGTCCGGCTCCGGCAAGTCCGTGACCGCGCAGGCGATCATGGGCATCCTCGACATGCCGCCGGCGAGGATCCCGCAGGGCGAGATCCTCTTCCGCGGCCAGGACATGCTCAAGATGTCCGGCGAGGAGCGCCGCAAGATCCGCGGCCAGAAGATCGCCATGATCTTCCAGGACGCGCTCAGCTCGCTCAACCCGGTCCTGTCCGTCGGCTACCAGCTCGGCGAGATGTTCCGGGTGCACCAGGGCCTCTCCAAGAAGGAGGCCAAGGCCAAGGCGATCGAGCTGATGGACCGGGTGAAGATCCCGGCCTCCGCGGCCCGCGTGAACGACTACCCCCACCAGTTCTCGGGCGGTATGCGCCAGCGCATCATGATCGCGATGGCGCTGGCCCTGGAGCCGGACCTGATCATCGCGGACGAGCCCACCACGGCGCTCGACGTGACGGTCCAGGCCCAGGTCATGGACCTGCTCGCGGACCTTCAGCGCGAGTACAACATGGGCCTGATCCTGATCACCCACGACCTCGGCGTCGTCGCCGACGTCGCGGACAAGATCGCCGTGATGTACGCGGGCCGGATCGTGGAGCGCGCCCCGGTCCACGAGCTGTACAAGCGCCCCGCGCACCCGTACACGCGGGGTCTGCTGGACTCGATCCCGCGCCTGGACCAGAAGGGCCAGGAGCTGTACGCGATCAAGGGGCTGCCGCCCAACCTGCTGCGCATTCCGACCGGCTGCGCGTTCAACCCGCGCTGCCCCAAGGCCCAGGACATCTGCCGCACCGACGTGCCGGCGCTGCTCCCGGTGAGCGAGCAGGACGGCACCGAGCTGGTCGGCCGCGGTTCGGCCTGCCACTTCTGGAAGGAGACGATCCATGGCTGAGCTCAGCAAGAACGACGAGCAGGAGGCCACCCCGAACGTCTCCGACGTGGAGGTCGTCGACGCCCACTCCGAGACGGAGGCGGTCGCCGCGATCGAGGCGCCGGTGGACCGTGGCGAGCCGATCCTTCAGGTGCGCAACCTGGTGAAGCACTTCCCGCTCACCCAGGGCATCCTGTTCAAGCGGCACATCGGCGCGGTGAAGGCCGTCGACGGCATCTCCTTCGATCTGCACCAGGGCGAGACGCTGGGCATCGTGGGCGAGTCCGGCTGCGGCAAGTCCACCGTGGCCAAGCTCCTGATGAACCTGGAGCGGGCCACCGCGGGCGAGATCTTCTACAAGGGCCAGGACATCACCAAGCTGTCCGGGCGCGCTCTGAAGGCCGTGCGCCGCAACATCCAGATGGTCTTCCAGGACCCGTACACCTCGCTCAACCCCCGTATGACGGTGGGCGACATCATCGGTGAGCCCTTCGACATCCACCCCGAGGTGGCTCCGAAGGGCGACCGGCGGCGCAAGGTCCAGGAACTGCTGGACGTGGTCGGCCTCAACCCCGAGTACATCAACCGCTACCCGCACCAGTTCTCGGGCGGTCAGCGTCAGCGCATCGGCATCGCCCGCGGTCTCGCGCTCAACCCCGAGATCATCATCTGCGACGAGCCGGTGTCGGCGCTGGACGTGTCGGTGCAGGCGCAGGTCATCAACCTGATGGAGCGGCTCCAGGACGAGTTCAACCTGTCCTACCTCTTCATCGCGCACGACCTGTCGATCGTCCGGCACATCTCGGACCGGGTCGGCGTGATGTACCTCGGCAAGATGGCGGAGATCGGCAGCGACGAGCAGATCTACGACCACCCGACGCACCCCTACACCCAGGCGCTGCTGTCGGCCGTGCCGGTGCCGGACCCCGAGGCCCGTGAGCACCGCGAGCGGATCATCCTGACCGGTGACGTGCCGTCCCCGGCCAACCCGCCGTCGGGCTGCAGCTTCCGCACCCGGTGCTGGAAGGCCCAGGAAAAGTGCTCCGCGGAGACCCCGATCCTCGCGGTGCCCCAGGTGTTCATGGGCGTGGACTCGCCGGCGGCCCATGAGTCGGCGTGCCACTTCGCCGAGGAGAAGGACGTCGTGCACGCGGCCTGAGCGCCATGCGTCCCGTGATCGACAGGCCGGTTCCCGGCACCGCCACCGCGGTGCCGGGAACCGGCTTTTTCGGGTGGGGCGGGATCGGGTGGGGGAAGATCGGGCGAGGGCCGGGCGAGGGCCGGGCGGGGGTCGGGAGGGGGGTCAGGTGGGGGAAGATGCTGCATCACGTCGAACTGTGGGTGCCGGACCTGGAGCGCGCGGTCCGCTCCTGGGGGTGGCTGCTGGAGAGCCTGGGCTGTGAGCCGTACCAGGAGTGGCCCCGCGGCCGCAGTTGGCGCCGGGGCGAGACCTATCTCGTCGTCGAGCAGTCGCCCGCGCTGACGGCGGACTCCCACGACCGTCTGCGCCCCGGCCTGAACCACCTCGCCTTCCACGTGCCGGACCGCACCGAACTCGACCGGCTCGTGGCCGAGGCACCCCGCCACGGCTGGTCACCCCTCTTTCCGGACCGCTATCCGCACGCGGGCGGTCCGGAGCACTGCGCCGCGTACCTGGAGGACGTGGACGGCTTCGAGGTGGAGTTGGTCGCGCGCGCCTGACACATGCGGGTGTGCGACTCCACGTACGGGTGGCCTGAATGTGCGGTATGTGCGTTACCGGTTGATATTGGCCGGTAATGGAACAGCGCCGCGGCGCTGGCGGCAGCGCACTCTGGGAGGCACTCCATGCGTGGAGCGACGCACGCCACATGGGTCGTGGGCGCGGCGGCGGTGGCCCTCGTGGCGACGGCCTGCGGAGGCGGCGGAGGAGGCGGAGGCGGCGGCAGCGGCGGCGGCGCGTCCGGAGTGCTCAGTTCCTCCTGGGGGGACCCGCAGAACCCGCTGGAGCCGTCCAACACCAACGAGGTGCAGGGCGGCAAGGTCCTCGACATGATCTTCCGGGGGCTGAAGCGGTACGACGCCAGGACCGGCGCCGCCAAGAACATGCTCGCGGAGAAGATCGACACCTCGGACTCGCAGAACTTCACGATCACCGTCAAGGACGGCTGGACGTTCAGCAACGGAGAGCCCGTCACCGCGCAGTCCTTCGTGGACGCCTGGAACTACGGGGCCAGTCTCAAGAACAACCAGAAGAACGCGTACTTCTTCGGGTACATCGAGGGCTACGACAAGGTCCACCCCGAGACGGGAACGCAGAGCGCCGACACGCTGTCGGGGCTGAAGGTCACCGGCGCCCACACCTTCACCGTCAAGCTCAACCAGAAGTTCTCGACCTTCCCCGACACCCTCGGCTATGTGGCGTTCGCGCCGCTGCCCAAGGCGTTCTTCAGCGACCACGCGGCCTGGCTGAAGAAGCCGATCGGCAACGGGCCCTACACCGTCGACTCGTACACCAAGGGCTCGATGATGTCCCTGCGGAAGTGGGACGCGTACCCGGGGACGGACAAGGCACAGAACGGCGGGGTGGACCTGAAGGTCTACACCGACAACAACACCGCCTACACCGACCTGATGGCGGGCAACCTCGACCTCGTCGACGACGTGCCCGCCGCCCAGCTCAAGAACGTGAAGAAGGATCTCGGCGGCCGCTACATCAACACCCCGGCCGGCATCATCCAGACCGTCGCCTTCCCGTTCTACGACCAGGCCTGGGACAAGAGCGGCATGGAGAACGTCCGCAAGGGACTGTCCATGGCGATCAACCGGGATCAGATCACCAGCACGATCTTCCAGAAGACCCGCACTCCGGCCTCCGACTGGACCTCACCGGTGCTCGGCGCGGCGGGCGGCTTCCAGGACGGCCTGTGCGGCGCCTCCTGCCGGTACGACCCCGCGCAGGCGAAGAAGCTGATCCAGGACGGCGGCGGACTGCCCGGCGGTCAGATCAAGATCTCGTACAACGCGGACAGCGGCTCCCACAAGGAGTGGATCGACGCCGTCTGCAACTCCATCAACAACGCGCTGGGCAACGACAAGGCCTGCGTCGGCAACCCGATCGGCACCTTCGCCGACTTCCGCAACCAGATCGGGCAGCACAAGATGCCGGGTCCGTTCCGGGCCGGCTGGCAGATGGACTACCCGCTGATCCAGAACTTCCTTCAGCCGCTGTACTACACGAACGCCTCCTCCAACGACGGCAAGTGGTCCAACAAGGAGTTCGACAAGCTCGTCGACCAGGCGAACGCCGAGACCGACAAGGCCAAGGCCATCCAGCTCTTCCAGCAGGCCGAAGGGGTCGTACGGGACAACATGGCCGCCATCCCGCTCTGGTACCAGAACGGCAGCGCGGGCTACTCGGACAGGATCTCCCACGTGGCGCTCAACCAGTTCAGCGTGCCCGTCTACAACGAGATCAAGGTCAGCTGAGCCGTCCACGGGGTGCATGCCGGGTTGCTGAAGCGAACCCGGGCGTGGGCCCCGTACTACCTCCGGAGCCCTCATGGGACGGTATGTGATCCGGCGTCTGCTCCAGATGATCCCGGTCTTCATCGGCGCCACGCTGTTGATCTTCCTGATGGTGAACGTGATGGGCGACCCCATCGCGGGCCTGTGCGGCGAGCGGCAGTGCGACCCCGCCACCGCCGCCCAACTGCGCAAGGAGTTCGGCCTCGACAAGCCGCTGTGGCAGCAATACCTCACGTACATGGGCAATGTCTTCACCGGCGACTTCGGCACCGCCTTCACCGGGCAGCCGGTCACCGAGCTGATGGCCGACTCCTTCCCCGTCACCATCCGGCTGACGATCGTCGCGATCCTCTTCGAGATCGTCATCGGCATCCTGCTGGGCGTCGTCACCGGGCTGCGCCGCGGCCGGCCCGTCGACACCGGTGTCCTGCTGCTCACCCTCGTCGTCATCTCGATCCCGACCTTCGTCACCGGATTGCTTTTGCAACTGCTCTTCGGTGTCGAGTGGGGCTGGATCAGACCCTCGGTCTCCTCGGACGCCACCTTCGGCGAACTGATCGTGCCGGGACTGGTCCTCGCCTCCGTCTCCCTCGCCTACGTCACCCGGCTCACCCGGACCTCCATCGCGGAGAACAAGCGGTCCGACTACGTCCGTACGGCCGTCGCCAAGGGTCTGCCCCGGCACCGGGTGATCACCAAGCACCTGCTGCGCAACTCGCTGATCCCCGTGGTCACCTTCATCGGCACGGACATCGGCGCGCTCATGGGCGGCGCGATCGTCACCGAGCGGATCTTCAACATCCACGGCGTCGGCTACCAGCTCTACCAGGGGATCGTGCGGCAGAACACCCAGACCGTGGTCGGCTTCGTGACCGTGCTCGTGCTGGTGTTCCTGGTCGCCAACCTGCTCGTCGACCTCCTCTACGCCGTACTCGACCCGAGGATCCGCTATGCCTGAGCAGCCGCCGTACCAGCGGGAGGGCGCCATCGCCGCGACCGGCGCGGGCGGCGCCATGGACCTCGCCACGAGCGAGGGCGCCACCCTGGAGCGGACACCGGGCGGACCCGAGGGCACGGGCCCCCAGGAGAAGCCCAGGAGCCTGTGGTCCGACGCCTGGCGCGATCTGCGGCGCAACCCCGTCTTCATCGTCTCCGGGCTCCTCATCCTCTTCCTGGTCGTCATCTCCCTGTGGCCCTCGCTGATCGCCACCCAGAACCCCCTCAAGTGCGACCTCGCCAAGGCCCAGGAGGGCTCGCAGCCGGGACATCCCTTCGGGTTCGACGGGCAGGGCTGCGACGTCTACACACGGGTGGTGTACGGGACCCGCGTGTCGATCAGCGTCGGCGTCTGCGCCACCCTCGGCGTCGCGATCCTCGGCTCGGTGCTCGGCGGGCTCGCCGGGTTCTTCGGCGGAGTGGGCGACTCGGTCCTCTCCCGGATCACCGACATCTTCTTCGCGATCCCCGTCGTGCTCGGCGGTCTGGTCCTCCTCTCCGTGGTGACCAGCAACACCATCTGGCCGGTCATCGGGTTCATGGTGCTGCTCGGCTGGCCCCAGATCTCGCGCATCGCCCGCGGCTCCGTCATCACCATCAAGCAGAACGACTACGTCCAGGCCGCCCGTGCCCTCGGCGCCTCGAACTCCCGCCTGATGCTCCGGCACATCACCCCCAACGCCGTGGCGCCGGTCATCGTCGTCGCCACCATCGCGCTCGGCACCTACATCGCGCTGGAGGCGACGCTCTCGTACCTCGGCGTGGGCCTGAAGCCCCCCACGGTCAGCTGGGGCATCGACATCTCCTCGGCCTCCGCCTACATCCGCACGGCCCCGCACATGCTGCTGTGGCCCGCCGGTGCCCTCGCGATCACCGTGCTCGCGTTCATCATGCTCGGCGACGCGGTGCGCGACGCCCTCGACCCGAAGCTGAGGTGACGGCCGTGCTGCTCGAAGTACGCGATCTGCACGTGGAGTTCCGCACCCGGGACGGGGTCGCCAAGGCCGTCAACGGGGTCGACTACGGCGTGGACGAGGGCGAGACGCTCGCCGTCCTCGGCGAGTCCGGCTCCGGCAAGTCCGTCACCGCGCAGGCCGTGATGGGCATCCTCGACATGCCGCCCGGACGGATCACCGGCGGCGAGATCCTCTTCCAGGGCCGGGACCTGCTGAAGCTCAAGGAGGACGAGCGGCGCAAGGTCCGCGGCGCCGAGATGGCGATGATCTTCCAGGACGCGCTGTCCTCACTCAACCCCGTGCTCAGCGTCGGCGACCAGCTGGGCGAGATGTTCACCGTGCACCGCGGGATGTCCCGCAAGGGCGCCCGCGCCAAGGCGATCGAGCTGATGGACCGGGTGCGCATCCCGGCCGCCGCCGACCGGGTGCGCGACTATCCGCACCAGTTCTCCGGGGGTATGCGCCAGCGCATCATGATCGCCATGGCGCTGGCCCTGGAGCCCGCCCTGATCATCGCCGACGAGCCGACCACCGCCCTCGACGTCACCGTCCAGGCCCAGGTCATGGACCTGCTCGCCGAGCTGCAGCGCGAGCTCGACATGGGGCTCATCCTCATCACCCACGACCTCGGCGTCGTCGCGGACGTCGCCGACCGGATCGCCGTCATGTACGCGGGCCGGATCGTCGAGTCCGCGCCGGTCCACGACATCTACAAGGCCCCCGCCCACCCGTACACCAAGGGCCTCCTGGAGTCGATCCCGCGCCTCGACCAGAAGGGCCAGGAGCTCTACGCGATCAAGGGCCTGCCGCCCAACCTGATGCACATCCCGCCCGGCTGCGCCTTCAACCCGCGCTGTCCGATGGCCCAGGACATCTGCCGCGCCGAGGTGCCGCCGCTGTTCGAGGTGGATGGTGAAGGGGTGGACCGTGAAGGGGCGGACCGCACAGAGGCGGACCAGGGAGCCGGGGCCCGCACCAGCGCCTGCTTCTTCTGGCGGGAGTGCCTCGATGGCTGAGGCGATTCTGGAGGTCAGCGGCCTGGTCAAGCACTACCCGCTGACGCGGGGGATCCTCTTCAAGAAGCAGATCGGCGCGGTCAGGGCCGTCGACGGGGTCGACTTCGAACTCGCCGCGGGCGAGACCCTCGGCATCGTCGGCGAGTCCGGCTGCGGCAAGTCGACGGTCGCCAGGATGCTGGTCAACCTGGAGAAACCGACGGACGGGACGATCAAGTACAAGGGCGAGGACATCACCCGACTGTCCGGCAGGGCGCTCAAGGCCGTACGCCGCAACATCCAGATGGTCTTCCAGGACCCGTACACCTCGCTCAACCCGCGCATGACGGTCGGCGACATCATCGGGGAGCCCTACGAGATCCACCCCGAGGTCGCGCCCAAGGGCGACCGCAGGAAGCGCGTCCAGGACCTGCTGGACGTGGTCGGCCTCAACCCCGAGTACATCAACCGCTACCCGCACCAGTTCTCCGGCGGCCAGCGCCAACGCATCGGCATCGCGCGGGGGTTGGCGCTGCGCCCCGAGATCATCGTCGCCGACGAGCCCGTCTCGGCGCTCGACGTCTCGGTGCAGGCGCAGGTGATCAACCTGATGGAGCGGCTGCAGGACGAGTTCGACCTGAGCTACGTCTTCATCGCGCACGACCTCTCCATCGTGCGGCACATCTCCGACCGGGTCGGCGTGATGTACCTCGGACGGATCGTGGAGACCGGCAGGGACGCCGAGATCTACGACCACCCGACGCACCCGTACACCCAGGCCCTGCTCTCCGCCGTGCCCGTCCCCGACCCGGAGGCCCGCGAGCGCCGGGAGCGGATCATCCTCACCGGAGACGTGCCCTCCCCGGCGAACATCCCCTCCGGCTGCCGCTTCCGCACCCGCTGTTGGAAGGCCCAGGAGCGCTGCGCGCTGGAGGTGCCGGCGCTCGCGGTGCCCGCGGAGTTCCGCTTCGTGGAGGGCCCGGCCGCGCACGACTCGGCCTGTCATTTCGCCGAGGAGAAGCGGGTCGTGCCGCCGGAGGAACCGCCCGAGCGGGCGACATAACCCCGCAAATGATGGCGAACTTCGTTAACACGCAGGCAACTTGACCGAAGCGGCACCGATATACGGACGCGTCAAGGTAATCAGCGTACGGCCGTGCGGGTGCCGTAGATGGGCCGGGGCGCGCCATGTCGCCCCGGCCCGTCGCATTTTGCGCCTGAACCGGCGCCGCTCTCGCGGACGTGGCTGGGGCTTCGTCGGGGTTCCTCAATTGATGGTTGCGGTGCCGGGTGGGATTTTCCGTGGCTCAGGCAAGCTTCAGGGCGCGCTTCAGGAAGTCCACCTGGAGCAGGAGCAGGTTCTCCGCGACCTGTTCCTGCGGGGTCATGTGAGTGACCCCCGAGAGGGGCAGCACCTCGTGCGGGCGGCCCGCGGCCAGGAGCGCCGAGGAGAGCCGCAGGGCGTGCGCGACCACCACGTTGTCGTCCGCGAGGCCGTGCACGATCATCAGCGGCCGGTGCGGCTCGGCGGGCGCGGACAGTCCGTCGTCCGTGATCAGCGAGCTCTTCGCGTACGCCTCCGCGGCCGTCGCCGGATCACCGAGGTAGCGCTCCGTGTAGTGGGTGTCGTACAGCCGCCAGTCGGTGACCGGAGCGCCCGCGATGCCCGCGTGGAAGACGTCGGGGCGGCGCAGCACGGCGAGCCCCGCGAGCCAGCCGCCGAACGACCAGCCCCGGATCGCCACCCGGGACAGATCCAGCGGGAACCTCTCCGCGAGGCCGTGCAGCGCGTCGATCTGGTCGTCGAGGGCGAGCGTGAAGTCGTCGCGGACCGCCTTCTCCCAGGCGGGGGAGCGGCCGGGGGTGCCGCGGCCGTCGGCGACGACCACCGCGAAGCCCTGGTCGGCGAACCACTGCGAGGTGAGGTGCGCGTTGTGCGCGGCCAGTACCCGGGGGCCGTGCGGACCGCCGTAGGGGTCCATGAGGACGGGGAGGGGAGTGACACCGTCGTAGTCAGTAGGCATAAGCAGGGCGCATGAGATTTTCCGTGCGCCCCCCTCGGTGAACGTCACGCGCGGGGACAGACCGGGACTTTCGGCATACGACGCGACAGTCGCCGCCCGCTTTCCGTCCCGCAGCACCTGCACCTGGGCTCCCGGCCGGTCCGGCACCGAGGAGACCAGTACGGTCACGCCCCCGCCGCGCACCGCCGCGTGCACGCCGGGTTCCTGGGAGAGGCGCTCGACACCGAGCTCGTTGACGCGGTAGACATGCACCTCGCCCGTCTCCGGGGCGGTCGCCGCCTCGCCGGCCGACGCCGCGATCAGCACGTCGTCGTCCGAGACGTCCAGCACCGCGCGCACATGCAACTGCGGTCCCGTGAACGGGCGTTCGCCGAAGGCCAGGACCCGCGCCCCGCCCTCGTCGGCGATCCGTACGAGCTGTCCCGCGGGGCTCCAGCACGGCACACCAGGGAAAAGATCCAGCCATTGTCGATCTTCGTCGGCGTGCACCATCCGGGTCGCCCCGGTGTCCGGGTCGACGGCCAGGAACAGCTGACTGCGCTGGTCCCGCGCCTGCACCAGAATCAGTGGCGCGCCCGCCGCTGACCAGTGCACATGCGCCAGGTACGGGTAGTGCGCCCGGTCCCAGACCACTTCCGTGCGCACCCCGTCGAGGCTGACCACGAAGAGCCTTACGTCCGCATTGTCCGTTCCGGCGGCCGGGTAACCGACCTGCTGCGGAGCGCGTTCCGGTTGTGCGGGATCGGAAATCCACCAGCGCCGCACGGGCGCGTCGTCGACCCGCGCGACCAGCAGCCGGTCGCCTTCCGGAGACCACCAGAAACCGCGCGAACGCCCCATCTCCTCGGCGGCGATGAACTCGGCCAATCCATAGGAAACCGTCCCCGAGTCCGCATCGGACTCCGGCTCCACGAGCGCCCGGTCGTCGTCCCCCTCGGCGCCGACGACCCGCAGGGCGCCCCCGCGGACGTACGCCACGAGCCGCCCGTCGGGCGAGGGACGCGGGTCGATCACCGGTCCCGGGACCCGGAGTTCACGTGCCGTACCGGCTCGCAGCTCCGCTGTGAAAAGCCGCCCTGACAAGGCGAAAGAGGCCAGCTCGACCGCCGTGTCCGTGGCGTAGCCGACGATCCCCGCGCCGCCCTCGCGACTGCGCTCGCGGCGCGCCCGCTCCGCCGTCGACAGGCGCTCCGTGGCGCCGCCGAGCAGCGTCCGCGGGTCGGCCGCGACGCGCTCCTGCCCCTCCGCGACATCGAGGACCCACAGCTGATTCGCCCGGTCCGTACCGGAGGAGGACCTCAGGAACACCACCCGGGAACCGTCCGGGGAGACGGTGAACGCGCGGGGCGCGCCGAGGGTGAAGCGCTGCGTCCGGGCGTACCGGCGGGGGAAGGAGAGAGGCTCGGTCGTCATGCCTTGACCATATTGGCCATGCGCCCCCTTGTGCGGCCGTGCGCCGATCGATGCGCGCGTATGGATAGTTATGATCACTGGCGGTGTGTGGGTATGAACCTGCTGGCCGCTGTATGGATTTACCGACCCCCATGTCCGACCCCCCATGTCCCTGGGATCTTTGGAGGTGAGCCGCCGTGGCACTCTCGATTTCGGCGGTGGTGCTGCTGGCGATCATCGTCGTCATCCTGGTCAGGAAGTCCGGGTTGAAGGCCGGCCATGCGGTCGTGTGTGTCCTGTTCGGCTTCTATCTCGCCTCTTCGACGATGGCCCCCACGATCAGCGACCTGACGACGAACGTCGCGGACATGATCGGCAGCTTCAAGTTCTGACGGGGAGCCTCAGGTCCTGACGGGGAGCCGCACGTCCTGGCGGGGGCTTCGGCGCCACGACCCGTGCCCGCCTCGGCGGGGGGTCGGGCGCCTCGTAGGGTGGGTTCCATGACGGAACTGCCCGACCGGCGTCTGCTCCTGGTGCACGCGCACCCGGACGACGAGTCGATCAACAATGGCGCGACCATGGCCAGGTACACGGCCGAGGGCGCCCATGTGACGCTGGTGACCTGCACCCTCGGCGAGGAGGGCGAGGTCATCCCGCCCGAGCTGGCGCATCTCGCGCCCGACCGCGAGGGCGGGCTCGGCCCGCACCGGATCGGTGAGCTGGCCGCCGCCATGAAGGAGCTCGGGGTCACCGACCACCGCTTCCTCGGCGGTCCCGGGCGCTTCGGCGACTCCGGGATGATGGGCCTGGAGCAGAACCACCGCGCGGGCGCCTTCTGGTCCGCCGACGTCGACGAGGCCGCGGAGTACCTGGTCGACGTGATCCGCGAGGTCCGCCCCCAGGTGCTCGTCACCTACGACCCCGACGGGGGCTACGGACACCCGGACCACATCCAGGCCCACCGCGTGGCCGTGCGCGCCGTCGAGCTGGCCGCGGACGCCGCCGCCCGCCCCGACCTCGGCGCGCCCTGGGAGATCACCAAGGTCTACTGGAACCGCGCCCCGCGCTCCGTCGTCGAGGAGGGCTTCCGGCGGCTGCGCGAGGCCCTGCCCGGACTGCCCTTCGAGCACTCCGCCGCCGTGGCGGACGTACCCGGCGTGGTCGACGACACGGTGGTCACCACCGCGATCGACGGGACCGCGTACGCCGCCGCGAAGGCCGCCGCCATGCGGGCGCACGCCACCCAGATCGAGGTGGCCGAACCCTGGTTCGCGCTGTCGAACGCACTCGCGCAACCGCTGTTCACCACCGAGTACTACGAGTTGGTGCGCGGGGAGCGCGCGGGACCCGGTCGTGAGACCGACCTCTTCGCGGGGATCGAACAGGGTTCCACGGGGATCGAGCAGAGATCCACGGGGACCGAGCAGGGAAGGGCGGACGCGTGATGAGCATGTCGGGACAGCGGGGGAGTTCGCTCGCCCAGCCGTTGCCGCGGCCCTCGGCCGGGCGGATCGTTGCCCACCTGGGCCTCTTCCTGCTCGGCGCGGTGGTCGGGGCCGCCGGAACGCTGGTGCAAGCCGCCTGGTTCCCGGGCGGGTTGCTGCTCGCCCTGGCCGGCGCGGCCGGGCTCTTCCTGGGCGGATCGCGGGCGACCGGCTCCCGGGCCGGCGCCGTCGCGCCCGCCGCGGGCTGGATGATCGCGGTCGTCCTGCTCACCTCCACCCGTCCGGAAGGGGACTTCTTCTTCGGCGCGGGAGTCGGTTCCTACCTCTTCCTGCTCGGCGGGATGGCCGTGGCTGTGATGTGCGCCACGCTTGGTCTGGGGCGGCAACCGCACGACTCCGTCGTCCGACTTGGGAAGTGACGTCCCACTTCGCCGTACCGGACACGTGCGGGTCCCGTGCGAGTTTCCTGGGCGGGCGAGGTTTGCGCGCCGAATACGGCCAGTATGGTGGTGCGCGCCGCCGAGCTGCCCGAGATGAGGTCGAGTAAACGGGCGGCGGAGCCAACCGGGAGAACCTGCCTTGAGTCGTGAAACTGACAGTTCGTCCTCCGGGCCCAACGGGCGCGGTGGAGCCGCGTACCCGTCGGGGACGCCCCCCTACGGGACCCCCACGGCTTCCGAGAACGGTGCCGACGCGGGCCGTTCGGCCACCGGCACCCCGCCGGAGGAGCGCAAGACCGAGACCACGCTGACGACACGGATTCGGATCAACATCCCCGGATCGCGGCCCATCCCGCCGGTCGTCGTGCGCACACCGGTAGGGGACGCCGAGTCGCCCCCCGAGTCCGCCGGTTCCGCGGGAGCCCCCGCGGAGGCGCAGCGTGCCGTGAGTGCGCCCGTGGCAGCGGCCACGGCCACCGAGACCTCGGCCGAGGCCGCCGCCGCGGGCGGTCCTCCGGCCAGAGAGAAGACCAGCGACTGGTTCGCGCCCCGCAAGTCCGGTGCGCCGGGCGGCGGCCCGGGCGGCGGGTCCACCAACGGGGCGGGCCTGCCCGGCGGTTCGGGACCCGCGGGTCCCGCGGCGCCGCAGGGCGCGGGCGCGCCGGGCGGCAACGGCACCGGCGGTGCGCGTCCGGGTGCCCCCGGCGGCGCGAACGGTGCCGGTCCCCTGGGCGGCGCTGGCGGTGCCCGGCCCGGCGGGGCGAACGCGCCCCGCCCCGGAAGCGGCGGTACGAACGGTGCCGGGCTGCCCGGTGCCACCGGCGCCGGACCCGTGGCCCCCGGTCACGGCGGCGGCACCGGTTCCTTCGACGTCTCCGCGGCGCTGGGCAACACGGCCTCGTTCCCGGCCATAGGAAGCGACGGCCCGGGCGGGCCCGGTGGTCCCGGCGGCCCGGGTGGCTCCGGAGGCCCGGGTGGCCCCGCAGGGCCCGGTGGCGAACCGCGCCGTGACGATCTCCCGTACTTCGCGGAGAACTTCTCGGGGAACGGCCGGGGCGGTCCCGCGGGCCCGACCGGCGGTCCGGTCACCGGTGACGGTCCGCTGGTGCCGCCGGTCGGCCCGGGCGCGGCTCCGGGCAGCCTGGCCGGTGGCCCCGGTGGTCATGGCGTCCCCGGCGGGCACGGCGCGGTCGGTCTCGGCGCGGGGTACCCCGGGGGCGGCCTCAGCGACGACACCGCGATCCTCACCCCGCAGAAGCCCGCGCCCGATCCGGGCGGCCAGGGCTACGGCGGTCCGGTGGACAACGTCTCCGGGCACACCCTGACCAGTGGCATCCCCGTCGTGCCGCCGGCCCAGAACTCGCCGTTCGGGCCGGGCGCGCACTCCGACGGACCGCTGCCGCACACCCCGCCGAAGGCGCCCGAGCCGGCCCCGAAGCCCGCCGCCTCCTCGAAGAAGCCGGCGAAGAAGAAGGGCCGCAGCAAGCTGACGCTCCTGGTCGTCGGCGTGGTGTTCCTCGCCGGTGCCGTCTACGGCGCGGGGCTGCTGATGAACCGCTCGGACGTCCCCAAGGGCACCACGGTGCTCGGCGTCGACATCGGCGGCGGCACCCGCGACGAGGCCGTCAAGAAGCTCGACGACGCCTTCGGGGCCCGTATGAACAAGGCGCTCCAGCTGTCGGTGGACGGCACCACGGTCTCGCTCAAGCCGGACCAGGCCGGGCTCCAGTTCAACGCCCAGGACACGGTCCGCGCCGCGGCGGGCAGCGACTACAACCCGGTCTCCGTGATCGGCTCGCTGTTCGGTCAGCAGCGCGTCGTCGAGCCGGCGATGCCCGTCGACGAGGAGAAGCTCCAGGCCGCCCTGGAGCGCACCGCGAGCGGCTCCGGTTCGGCGAGCGACGGCACCATCAAGTTCGAGTCCGGCAAGGCCGTCGCCGTGTACGGCAAGGCGGGCAAGGGCATCGACGTGGCGGCCTCGACCCAGGCCGTCGAGGACGCGTACCGCGCCCAGGTCGAGAGCGGCACGACCACCCCGGTGAAGGTCGCCACCACGACCCGTCAGCCGACCGTCTCGAACGCCGAGGTCGACCGGATGATGAAGGAGTTCGCCGAGCCCGCGATGTCCGCCCGCGTCACCATTCAGACCGACGCGGCACACAGCATCCCGTTCGGCGCCCTGTCACTGCCGAAGATCCTCGGCTTCAAGGCCGTCAACGGCAAGCTCGTGGAGACGTACGACCTCACGGCGCTCAAGAAGGCGTACGGCGCCACCTTCGACGGCGTGCAGATCCAGACCGCGAGCGGGAAGCGCGCTCTCACGCCACAGGACGTCGTCACCGCACTGGGCAAGGCCCTGCGCGGCAAGACGCCGGCGGAGCGCATCGGAGTCATCGCCACCAAAGTGAGCTGACCCCTGGTCATCCGGGAGGAACGGAGCCCCTGCCCGCACCGGGCAGGGGCTCCGTCGTCGCAGGGCGAACGCGTGGAGGCCCGTCCTGGGAGGACGGGCCTCCACGGGCTTCACGAGGTCACGGACGCGTGATGCAGTACAGGGCTATGTAGCCCTTGACGCCCTGGTAGTTGATCGCGATCCAGAAGTATCCGTCGGGGTGGCCGCAGGCGGTGTAGGTGCCCCCCTCGGAGGCCCCGCCGCAGTCTGCCCCCGCGCCCTTGGGGAAGAGTCCGAGGGCGGTCGAGCTGGTCGACTTCGACTGCCGGATCCGTACGCTCTCCTTGGCGTGGCAGTTGATGTCCTGGACCGAGACCGTGTCCGACGGCGCCGCCTGCGCCGGGGCGGCGAAGGCGAGGCCGGCGACGGCGGCCATGGCGGTGGCGGCGCCGGCGAGAAGTTTGCGCATCACAGTTTCCCCCTTGTGGTCGATGTGCCTGGCGGGTCAAGCCGAGCGGCGACCAAACTACCTATCTTGGCACGTGCATGCCACCAAATTACCGGCATGTGCATACGCGCTCCACGCGCACCGAGGCCGCCACCGTGCCGAAGGGTTCGACCAGCACCAGGCACGACATGACATCTGTCATCCGGCAGTCAGGACCGCCGACACTGCCGGGCACCGGGCCCGCGCGGCCACGATGGTCCCCATGACGACAACAGCGGCGCCCGCCACCACCCCGGTGGTCGGGTTCGATCAGGTGAGCAAGAGCTACGGGAACGTACGGGCCCTCGACGGGCTGACGCTCGACCTGCACCCGGGCGAGACCGTCGCCCTGCTGGGTCCCAACGGGGCCGGCAAGTCGACCACGCTGGACCTGCTCCTCGGCCTCAAGCACGCCGACACCGGCGCGGTCCGGGTGTTCGGCGCGAGCCCTCGCGAGGCGATCGTCGGCGGCCGGGTGGGCGCCATGCTGCAGAGCGGCGGCCTGATGGACGAGGTGACGGTCGGCGAGCTGGTGAAGCTGGCCTGCGATCTGCACCCGAAGCCGTACAAGGTCAGTGACGTGCTGGCCCGCGCGGGCATCTCGCCGATAGCCGACCGCAAGGTCAACAAGCTCTCCGGCGGCCAGGAACAGCGCGTCCGCTTCGCGCTCGCCACCGCCGGCGCCAACGACCTGATCGTCCTGGACGAGCCCACCACCGGCATGGACGTCTCCGCCCGCCAGGCCTTCTGGGCCACCATGCGCGAGCAGGCCGACCAGGGCAGGACCGTCCTGTTCGCCACGCACTACCTGGAGGAGGCCGACGCCATCGCGGACCGGGTCCTCGTGCTGCACCGGGGCCGCCTGCTGGCGGACGGCACCGCCGCCGAGATCAAGGCGAAGGCCGGCGCCCGGCGTATCGCCTTCGACCTGGAAGGCCCCATCGACGAGGCCCCGTTGCGCGCCCTGCCCTTCCTGACCTCGATCGACGTCTCCGGGCACACCGTCCGCATCCAGTCCTCCGACGCCGACGCGACCGTACACGCGCTGTACGGGCTCGGCCTCTACCCCCGCAATCTCGAAGTCGCCGGGCTCGGACTCGAGCAGGCCTTCGTCGCCATCACGGCCGCCGAGGAGGCGAAGTCGCAGTGAACAGCCTCATCAAGCTCGAGATCACCCGCGCCCTGCGCAACAAGAAGTTCCTGTTCTTCTCGGTGGTCTACCCCTCGGCCCTGTTCCTGCTGATCGCGGGCAGCGCCGACAGCACCACCAAGGTGGCCGGCACCGGGCTCACCCTGCCGACCTTCTTCATGGTCTCCATGGCCTCCTTCGGCGCCCTGACCGCGGTCCTGATGGGCAACAGCGAGCGCATCGCGAAGGAGCGCGAGAGCGGCTGGGTACGGCAGCTCAGGCTCACCACCCTGCCGGGCCGCGGCTATGTCCTGGCGAAGACCGCCAGCGCCGCCGTGATCAGCCTGCCGTCGATCGTGGTCGTCTTCGCGGTCGCCGCCGCCGTGAAGCACGTACGGCTGGACGCCTGGCAGTGGCTCGCGCTCACCGGCGCGATCTGGGCCGGCAGCCTCGTCTTCGCCGCGCTCGGCGTGGCCATCGGCTATCTCGCGAGCGGCGACGCGGTCCGCCCGATCACGATGATCCTGTACTTCGGGCTCTCGGTGCTCGGCGGCCTGTGGATGCCCACGACCACCTTCCCCGACTGGCTCCAGAAGATCGCGTCCTGGCTGCCCACGCACGCGTACGCTGCCCTCGGGCGATCCATCGAACTGGGCGACGCCCCGCACGCGAAGGACCTCGCCATCCTCGCTGTCTCCTTCCTCGTCTTCGCGGGCGGCGCGGCATGGCTGTACCGGAAGGACACGCTGAAGGCGTGAGCAGCATCGGCATCGGGCAACCCCCGCAGAATCGCAGGCAGAAGATGGTCAAGGCCATCTGGACCGGCATCTGGCTCGTCTATCTGAGCGCGCCCGTCAGCGACTTGGTGCACGGCGGGCACAGCACCGGTGTCGTCGTACTCGGCTGGTTCGGCCTGGTGGCCTTCGTCGGGTGGTACGCGGCGCTGGTCTTCCGCACCGGCCGCGGCGAGACGACCCCCTTCGTGTTCGTCTCGCTCGGGGTCCTCGCGGCCGAGGCCGCCCTGCTCTCCTTCACCCTGGGGCGGGAGTGGCTCGTCCTGTTCGTGTACGTCTCGATCGCGTCCGGCGCGGTGCTTCCGCTGCGGATGGCGCGCTGGGCCATCCCGGCCGTCTCCGCCGTGCTGACGGGGATCGCCCTGACCGTGTCGGGTGGCAAGGCGTATCTGGCGGGGCTGCTCATCCCGGCCTTCCTCGGCGGGTTCGCCATGACCGGCGTCCGCGAACTGATCCGCACGACGATCGCGCTGCGCGAGGCCCGTGCGACGGTCGCCCAACTGGCCGCGAACGAGGAGCGCCTGCGCCTGGCCCGCGATCTGCACGACCTGCTGGGCCACTCGCTCTCCCTGATCACCCTCAAGAGCGAGCTGGCCGGCCGGATGCTCCCCGACCACCCCGACAAGGCGGCCCAGCAGGTCGCCGACATCGAACAGGTCAGCCGGCAGGCCCTCGTCGACGTGCGCGAGGCGGTCACCGGCTATCGGCGCCCCCGGCTGTCCGGCGAACTCGCGGGCGCACAGGTCGCGTTGACGGCGGCGGGCGTCACCGCGGACCTGCCCGCCGAGCCGGACCTCGCCGACGTCGCCGAGGAGAGCGAGTCCGCGCTCGCCTGGGCCCTGCGGGAAGCGGTCACCAATGTCGTACGGCACAGCGGGGCCCGGCGCTGCACCGTGGAGCTCGTCCGCCGCCAGACGCTGGACGGCCCGATGCTCGAACTGAGCGTGGAGGACGACGGTTCGGGCGGCTCCGGCCATGGTCCCGGCAATGGTCTGACGGGCCTGACCGAGCGGCTGGAGAAGGCGGGCGGGGCCCTGGAGGCGGGCCGGGTGCGGCACGGCTTCCGGCTGGTCGCACGGGTACCGGCGCAGGCCCCCTTCGAGGCCGCCGATCACCCCGTAGGATCCGGTGCATGAGCCGCACGATCAAGGTCCTGCTCGCCGAGGACCAGTCGATGGTCCGCGAGGCGCTGGCCGCGTTGCTGGGCCTGGAGCCCGACATCGAGGTGGTCGCCCAGGTGGCGCGCGGCGACGAGGTGCTGGCCGCGGCCCGTGCCCACGACGTGGATGTGGCGCTTCTCGACATTGAGATGCCGGGCAAGACGGGCATCGAGGCGGCGGCCGAGGTCCACAAGGAACTCCCCGGCATCAAACTGCTCATCCTCACGACCTTCGGACGCCCCGGCTATCTGCGCAGCGCCATGGAGTCCGGCGCCGACGCCTTCCTCGTCAAGGACGCCCCGGCCGCCCAACTCGCCGCGGCGGTCCGCAAGGTGCTCGCCGGTGAACGGGTCATCGACCCCACTCTCGCGGCCGCCGCCCTCGCCGAGGGCGCCAACCCCCTGACCGACCGCGAACGCGAGGTCCTGCGCGCGGCGGCCGACGGTTCCACCAACGCCGAACTGGCCACCACCCTCCACCTCTCCCAGGGCACGGTCCGCAACTACCTCTCGACAGCGATCCAGAAGCTGACGGCCCGCAATCGCGCGGAGGCGGTCCGGATAGCACGGGAAAAGGGCTGGCTCTAAAACCCCGTTCGGGGGAGCGCCCCGAAAGGGGCGCGGGGAACTGCGCGCTCAGCCACACCAGACCCGCAGTCGCGGGGGCACAGTTCCCCCTACGGTGCATGGGCGAACCGCGAACTCAGTTCAACATCGCCCGAGCCGCCCGAGCCTGCCCCCGAACCTTCTCCGCCGAAGGCGGATCCACCGCGGCGACCACATCGGCGTAGGCCTCCAACTCCGCGGCCCCACCCAGGAAATCCCCCCGCTGCACCAGTAACTGAGCCCGCTCGTACCGCAACCGCGCAGGATGCGACGGCAACAGCAGTGCCAACTCCACGGCCCACAGACTGACATCCGACCGCTCCGGCCGCGCCGCCGCCCACGCCCGGACGTTGTTCAGGATCCGCACGACCACGTCGAGCGGAGGGGCGGGGACGAGCATCGAGGGATCGAGAGGCGCCCCGGTGGCGCCCTGCACGAGCAGCTCCGCATCGGAGCCGCTCAGCACCCGCCCCCCGTCGAAGGGATCGGCGAGCACCTGCTGCTCGGCCGGTCCGAAGCCCACCACGAAATGCCCGGGCAGGGCGACCCCGTACACCGGCGCGCCGGCCCGTCTGGCCACCTCCATCCACACCACGGAGAGCAGGATGGGCAGCCCGCGCCGCCGCCGCAGCACCGCGTGCAGCAGTGACGACTCCAGCCGTTGATAGTCCCCGGGCGAGCCCCGGAACCCACAGCGCCCGCCGAGCAGCTCGGCGAGCGCGGTCGCCCAGGACAGCGCCCCACCGGGCCGGAACGGCAGCTGTCCGGCGAGCCGGTCGAGTTCGATCTGGGCCGCGTCCGTCCCCGCCTCGTCCAGCGTGCCGTCCGCCGCCGCCCCGATCAGCAGACACAGCGCCGCCAGGTCGGGCCGTTCGGACCGTGCCTCCTCGGCGAACCTCCGCCGCACCTCGGCGGCTCGCTCCGGCTCCGGGGGATGGGGGGAAGGCATGGCGGTCTGGTACCCCTTCACGCCGGTCGACGGCGGTCGTCGGCGGACGCCTCGGGCGCGCGGTAGTGGTGGTACGTGTGATGCGCCGCGAAGCCCATCCCGGCGTACAGCGCCCGCGCCCCCGCGTTGTCCGCCTCCACCTGGAGCCAGGCCGCCGAGGCGCCCTCGTCCAGGGCACGGCGGGCGAGCGCGGCCATGACGGCGGTGGCGAGGCCCCGGCGACGCTGGGCGGGGTCGACCTCGACGGCCGCGAAACCGGCCCACCGCCCGTCGACGACGCACCGCCCGATCGCGGCCGGAGGTTCCCCCTCGGCGCCTGGCACCGTCGCGAACCACACCGAGGGCCCGCTGCCCAGGACGTGCAGCGCGACCTCGCTCAGCCCCTTGCGCTGGTAGCGGCCCAGCCAGGCCTCGTCGGCCGCGCGGGCGAGGACCACCCCGGGGGCCTTTGCGACCTCGCGGTCGGCGAGCGGCGCGAGCGCGCCGATCCACAGCCCGGCGCTCACCTCACGCGCCCAGCCGCGCGCCTCCAGCTCCGCGCTCAGCACCTCCTGCGTGCCCTCGGCCCCGGTGGCGGTCTGGACGTAGGCGGGCAGGTCACGGGCCGCGTACCAGGCGCGTACGTACGTCAGCGCCTCGTCGAGCGGCACGCCCGGGTCGCCGAGCGGCAGCACGGAATTCGCGCGCCGGGTGAACCCGGAGGCCGCCCGCAGCTCCCAGTCGCCGAGCCGCTCGCTCTCCACCGGCTGCCAGGCCCGCGCCGTGACCCGCGCCAGTTCCTCGTACGAGGCCGCGGGGCCCCGCCGACGCGCCGGGGCGGCCGGTACGACCTTGCCCGCGACCAGTGAGGATTCCGGAATCCGGACGACTTCGCCGTCGCGCCGTGTGATCAGCAGCACACTCTCGTCCCATGATGTGAGAACACCGACCGTGTCAGTGAACTTCTCACCGCCGGCGGCACCTTCGATATCTGTGATCATCCGCCGAACAGAGACACGTTTGCCCACGTCAGCAGCGGTGATTCGGACCTCGAGACGTCCGGCCGCAGAGATTTCCACAGGTCAGTTCACCCCTCCTGTATGGATCACGCCCCGGAACGGAGATACTAGGTGCGGGCATCGACGACGCCGCGCTCCCGCGCGCCAGGCGGCGGAGCCTACGGAGGCCCGCCAGCGCCCTATCGAGGAGGAACGACAGCGTGACCTACGTCATCGCGCAGCCTTGTGTCGACGTCAAGGACAAGGCGTGCATCGAGGAGTGCCCGGTCGACTGCATCTACGAGGGCTCCAGGTCCTTGTACATCCACCCGGACGAATGCGTCGACTGTGGAGCCTGTGAGCCGGTGTGCCCGGTCGAGGCGATCTTCTACGAGGACGACACTCCGGAAGAGTGGAAGGACTACTACAAGGCGAACGTCGAGTTCTTCGACGAGCTCGGCTCGCCCGGCGGCGCCAGCAAGCTCGGTCTGATCGAGCGCGACCACCCCTTCATCGCAGCGCTGCCGCCGCAGAACCAGTAAGCGGCCGCACCTACGCGCCGCCTCGGTCCCGTACGGCCGATCCCCTCGATCGCCGTGCGGGGCCGAGGCGTTTGCCGTAGCGGCCCGTACCGGCCACAGGCGCGCAGGCCGTGTGTGTACGGGTCGTACGAACGAGAAAGTGAGCCCGATCCCGTGTCCGCAGTCTCCGACCGGCTTCCCGTCTTCCCCTGGGACAAGCTGGAGCCCTTCAAGGCGACGGCCGCCGCTCATCCGGGTGGCATCGTCGACCTGTCCGTCGGCACCCCGGTCGACCCGGTGCCCGAGCTGATCCAGAAGGCTCTGGTCGCGGCCGCGGACTCGCCGGGCTATCCCACGGTGTGGGGCACGCCCGAACTGCGCGACGCGCTCACCGGCTGGGTCGAGCGGCGGCTCGGCGCACGCGACATCACCCACCAGCACGTGCTCCCGATCGTCGGCTCCAAGGAACTCGTCGCCTGGCTCCCCACCCAGCTGGGCCTGGGCCCCGGCGACAAGGTGGCGTACCCGCGCCTCGCCTACCCGACGTACGAGGTCGGCGCGCGCCTGGCCCGCGCGGACCACGTGGTCTACGACGACCCCACGGAGCTGGACCCGACGGACCTGAAGCTCCTCTGGCTGAACTCCCCGTCGAACCCGACGGGCAGGGTCCTGTCCGCCCCGGAACTCGCCCGGATCGTCGCGTGGGCCCGTGAGCACGACATCCTCGTGTTCTCCGACGAGTGCTACCTCGAGCTGGGCTGGGAGGCCGACCCGGTCTCGGTCCTGCACCCGGACGTCTGCGGCGGCTCGTACGAGGGGATCGTCTCGGTCCACTCGCTCTCGAAGCGCTCGAACCTGGCCGGCTACCGCGCCGCGTTCCTCGCCGGTGACCCCGCCGTCCTCGGGGACCTGCTCCAGATCCGCAAGCACGGCGGCATGATGACGTCCGCGCCGACCCAGGCCGCGGTGGTCGCCGCCCTCGGGGACGACGTCCACGTCCGCGAACAGCGCGAGCGCTACGCGGCCCGCCGCACCGCCCTGCGCGAGGCCCTGCTGCGCCACGGCTTCCGCATCGAGCACAGCGAGGCGAGCCTGTACCTGTGGGCCACCCGTGGCGAGTCCTGCTGGGACACCGTCGCCCACCTGGCCGAACTGGGCATCCTCGTCGCCCCGGGCGACTTCTACGGCGAGGCGGGCGAGAACTTCGTCCGCGTGGCCCTGACGGCGACGGACGAGCGGGTGGCGGCGGCGGTAGAGCGCCTGGGCTAAGAAGCCCCTGGCGAGGAGCGTGCCCTTTAGGGGCGCGGGGCTCCGACATGTGCGGCTCCGCCGCGTGGGCGCGCCCAGCCCCCACCGGCCCGCACGCCAGGAACCGACACGCACGAAGGGGTCCAGGGAACATCCCTGGACCCCTTCTCCGTACAGCTACAGCATGCGTACGGCCCCGGCGGCTAGCCGAGCGGCAACCCCTTCAGCGGCAGCTGCCCCGTCGGCAGACCACCCTTGGTCACCGCGTCCGTCGGCAGACCACCACCGGCGGTCTTCGCGGTGTCACCGAGCAGACCCCCGGCCTGCCCCGCCGCGTCCCCGGCCACCTTCTGCGCGGCCGGCGTCGCCGTCCTGGCGACACTGCCACCCGTCCTGCCCGCGGCCGGGACGGCCTTCTTGAGGGCGTTGCCGCCGGTCGCGCCCGCGAGCCCGGTGACGTTCTGCGTCGCACCGTCGACCGTGTTGCCGACGTGCGCGCCGTCCAGAGCGGTCAGCCCGCCGAGGTCGGGGGTGGCCGGGAGTTCGGCCGCCGCGCTGGCGGAGCCGGCCGCACCGACCACGGGCGCCGCTCCCGCTGCGATGAGCAGCGCGGCACGGGCGATCCGACGGGTCAGGGGGAGGGACATGATGCTCCTTAGACGGAAGAGAACGGTGAACTGTCCACCCGTGCCCGGGAGTTGACTGACCGGCCGCCGACCGGCTGTCGGGCGACCCGTTGATCGTTCCGGGCTCGGACGCAGTGACTACCGCTCGAGACCCGCGAAGGTTGCGGTGGCCCGACGTAAAGAGTTGGCAATGCGTCGCATTATCAGTTGTGGATAAAAACGGGCAAAGGGCATCCGGTCGGAAAGTCTGCCGAATCCTTACGGCCCTTTGTTTTCAAGGGGTCCGGCGGATTCCGGAGTGAGCACGCGAAAACCTGCTCGCAGCAGCAACGCGCCACGCCGCGCATCCCCCGTACAGGTGAGGCCCCGTACTACTGCGCGGTGACGATGCGGACCGCGCCGGCGGACTGCGTCGTCGTCGAACCGCCCTTGGCGACCGCCGCGCGCCACTCGCCGTTCCTCTCCCCGGCCGTCCACTCCCGCCCCGCGTAGGAGACCCGTTGGATGTGCAGCGTCGAGGAGTTGGCCACCGCCCAGTGCGCCAGCTCCCAGCCGCGCTGGCGGACGGTGGAGGCGCCGGTGGGGTCCTTGCGCACGGGCACGGTCACGGTGCGGCCGGAGACGCTCGGCGAGGGGGCGAGCGTCGGCGAAGCCGTCGAGGAGGCGGGGGAGCCCGCGGTGCCCACATCGGCTCCCGCCTCCTGCAGCACCTCGCGCCCGAAGTCCCTCACGAGCGCGGCGCGCACCGAGTCGGGGCCGCCGACCGGGGTCGCACCCGGGCGGCCCTCGCAGGTCAGCGTGGCCGCCGCGTGGCCGGTCAGGGCCGCGGCCAGCAGCGTCGCGTCCGGCTCGTGCTTCGCGTACGCCTGCGGATAGCCGCTGCGCTGCACGCGCTGCGCGGCCACGGTGAGCGGCAGCCGCGCGTAGCCCGGCACCTTGGCCAGGTGTTCGTAGAAGATGCCGGCCGCGTACGTCGGGTCCATGATCTGTTTCGTCGTGCCCCAGCCCTGCGAGGGGCGCTGCTGGAACAGGCCGAGCGAGTCCCGGTCGCCGTGCTGGATGTTGCGCAGCCCCGACTCCTGGAGCGCGGTCGCGAGCGCGATGGCCACGGCGCGCTCCGGCAGCCCGCGGGTGGTGCCGACCGCCGAGATCGTCGCCGCGTTCACCGCCTGCTCCGGGGTGAACTCGTACGACGCGCCGTCGCTCTTGCCCGAGACGACTCTGCAGCGCGGCGCACCCGTCCCTCCCGTGAGGTACTGCACCGCGAGGTAACCCGCGAGCGCGAGCGTGACTACGACGGCCGCCCCGAAACGGAAGAGGCGGCCGCGCCGGACAGGAGTGGGGGACGGCTCTGGCACGCCTACAAGGTACTGGAGGCGACGGTTGGAGACGTATGGGGTTGTGGACAACCCGTGTGCGGCGGAGCGCCGAGCAGGGGGCGTTAGGGTCGAGGGCATGGCCGACACCACCCTTGACCTCACGCTGGACGCCGCCGAGCTCACCGCGCGGCTGGTCGACTTCCCCTCGGAGAGCGGCAACGAGAAGCCGCTCGCGGACGCCGTCGAGGCCGCGCTGCGCGCCCTGCCGCATCTGACGGTCGACCGGTACGGCAACAACGTCGTGGCGCGTACGAACCTGGGGCGGGCCGAGCGCGTGATCCTCGCCGGCCATATCGACACGGTCCCCATCGCCGGCAACGTGCCCTCGCGCCTCGACGAGGACGGCGTCCTGTGGGGCTGCGGCACCTGCGACATGAAGTCCGGCGTCGCCGTACAGCTGCGCATCGCGGCCACGGTCCCCGCACCCAACCGCGACCTCACCTTCGTGTTCTACGACAACGAAGAGGTCGCCGCCCACCTGAACGGCCTGAAGCACGTCGCCGAGGCCCACCCCGACTGGCTGGCGGGCGACTTCGCGATCCTCCTGGAGCCGACGGACGGCCAGGTGGAGGGCGGCTGCCAGGGCACGCTCCGGGTGCTCCTGAAGACCAAGGGGGAGCGTGCCCACTCCGCGCGCGCGTGGATGGGTTCCAACGCGATCCACGCGGCGGCCCCGATCCTCGCCAAGCTCGCCGCCTACGAGCCGCGCACGCCGGTCGTGGACGGCCTCCGGTTCCACGAAGGCCTCAACGCCGTCCGCATCGAAGGGGGCGTGGCCACCAACGTCATCCCCGACGCCTGCACCGTCGTCGTCAACTTCCGCTACGCGCCCGACCGCAGCGAGGCGGAGGCCGAGGCCTTCGTGCGTGACTTCTTCGCCGACTGCGACATCGACGAGTTCATCGTCGACGACCACACCGGCGGGGCCCGGCCCGGTCTGACCCACCCGGCCGCCGCGGCCTTCCTGGCGGCCGTCGGCGGCGAGGCCCGCCCCAAGTTCGGCTGGACGGACGTCGCCCGCTTCAGCGCGCTCGGGGTGCCCGCGGTGAACTACGGGCCCGGCGCGCCGCTCCTCGCCCACAAGGTGGACGAGCGGGTGCGGGCGTCGGAGATCCCCGAGGCCGAGGAGCGTCTGCGCGCCTGGCTGACGTCCTGAGGACCCGCCCGAACCTTCGCGGTGCACGGCGGACATGCGCATGTCCCCCCTCCGTAACCCGCGTAGATCTACGCTGGGCCTGAACCACTTGCAAGCGGAGGGAGCGCACATGGCTACTGGCAACCCCGAGGGCAAGAAGCAGCCACCGGAGGAGCAGCGACTGGGGCCGGTACTGCGCAGGCGGGGCCAAGTGCAGGCGAGTACCACGGACCAGCGGCTGCTCGACGCGGGCGGCCCCTCCGACTGGGTGCACACCGACCCCTGGCGGGTCCTGCGCATCCAGTCGGAGTTCATCGAAGGCTTCGGCACGCTCGCCGAACTCCCGCCCGCGATCAGCGTCTTCGGCTCCGCGCGTACGCCGGTGGACTCGCCCGAGTACGAGGCGGGAGTCGCGCTCGGCCGAGGCCTGGTCGAAGCCGGCTTCGCCGTCATCACGGGCGGCGGGCCCGGCGCGATGGAAGCCGCCAACAAGGGCGCCTGCGAGGCCAAGGGCATCTCGGTCGGTCTGGGCATCGAGCTCCCCTTCGAACAGGGCCTCAACCCCTACGTCGACATCGGCCTCAACTTCCGGTACTTCTTCGTCCGCAAGATGATGTTCGTCAAGTACGCCCAGGGCTTCGTGGTCCTGCCCGGCGGCCTCGGCACCCTCGACGAACTCTTCGAGGCCCTCACCCTCGTCCAGACCCAGAAGGTCACCCGCTTCCCGATCGTCCTGTTCGGCACGGCGTACTGGGGCGGTCTCGTCGACTGGCTCAAGAACACCCTGATCGCCCAGGGCAAGGCCTCCGAAAAGGACCTCCTCCTCTTCCACCTCACGGACGAGGTGGAAGAAGCGGTCGCCTTGGTCTCCAAGGAGGCAGGCCGCTAGCGGAGCGGCCCCGCAAGGCGATGGGGGTCCCCTGCTCGAGCGCAGCCGAAAGCTTGGGGGAGGGCAGGGGCGGCGGGGGCGAGGAAGACTACGCCAGACCCCGGCGGGCCACCGTCGGTGGGCGGTGGCCCGCGATCGACGCCACCATGTCCAGGACCTGACGCGTCTCGGCGACCTCGTGGACGCGGTACACCTGCGCCCCCAGCCACGCCGACACCGCCGTCGTGGCCAACGTCCCCACCACCCGCTCCTTCACCGGCTTGTCGAGCGTCTCCCCGACGAAGTCCTTGTTGGAGAGGGAGACGAGCACGGGCCACCCCGTCTCCACCATCTCGCCCAGCCGCCGCGTCGCCTCCAGGCTGTGCCGCGTGTTCTTCCCGAAGTCGTGCCCGGGGTCGATCAACACGGACTCCCGGGGCACGCCCAGGGCCACCGCCCGCTCGGCCAGTCCCACGGTCACCCGCAGAATGTCGGCCACGACGTCGTCGTAGGCGATCCGATGCGGCCGTGTACGAGGCTCGGCGCCCCCGGCATGGGTGCACACCAGCCCCACCCCGTACCGCGCGGCCACCTCCGCGAGCCGCGGATCCACGCCACCCCACGCGTCGTTGAGCAGATCCGCCCCCGCCTCGCAGACCGCCTCCCCGACCTCGTGCCGCCAGGTGTCGACGCTGATGATCACGTCCGGGAACCGCCGCCGCACCTCGGCGACGAAACCGACCGTACGGCGCGCCTCCTCCTCGGCGGTCACCTCTTCCCCGGGCCCGGCCTTGACCCCGCCGATGTCGATGATGGCGGCGCCCTCGGCCACCGCCTGGTCCACACGCGCGAGCGCCGGCTCGTCGCGGAAGGTGGCTCCCTGGTCGTAGAAGGAGTCGGGGGTCCGGTTCACGATGGCCATGATCACCGGCTCGTGCGGGTCGAATTCGTGCCTGCCCAGCCTGAGCATCCCCTGTGACCTCTCCTATAAGTCCCGCTGCTTAGCCGCCTGCGACCTTAACTGTCAGACTCGCATGGCACGATCGGACCCTGACACTTTCAGCGCCGGACCGCTTCGGCACTCGTCAGACATTTTTCAGTAGCTTCAGTACTTTCGCGTCGGCGCCCAACGCGTCGGCACCAGAGCGTGGGGACCTCAGCGATGTTCATGTTCTTGTTCCTGGTCGTCGCGCTCGCCGTCGTGGTCGCCGCGGTGACGCTGTCCGTGGTGGGCGGCGGCGAGAGCGCCCCCCTTCCCGACGCCGAGCCCGATCGGCTGGTGGACCCGCTGCCCCAGGACCGGCCGGTGAACCGCGCGGACGTGGAGTCCGTGCGCTTCCCGCTCGCCGCCCGCGGCTACCGCATGGCGGACGTGGACGACGCCCTCGGCCGGCTCGGCGCCGAGCTCGCCGAGCGGGACGCCAGGATCGCCGACCTGGAGGCCGCGCTGGCCGGCGCCCGCGCCAGCGCGACCATGTCGCTGCGCAAGCCGGTCGAGGGGGAGCAGCAGTGAGCGACGCGCTCGCCGGGCCCGACGGCGCGCTGCGCTGCCCCTGGGCCCTGTCCACCGAGGACTACGTCTCGTACCACGACAAGGAGTGGGGCCGCCCGGTCCACGGCGACGACGCGCTGTACGAGCGGCTCTGCCTGGAGGCCTTTCAGTCGGGCCTGTCCTGGATCACGATCCTGCGCCGCCGGCCGGGTTTCCGGGCCGCCTTTGCCGACTTCGAGATCGCCTCGGTGGCCGCGTTCACGGACGCCGACAAGGAGCGCCTCCTCGGCGACCCGGGCATCATCCGCAACCGCGCCAAGATCGAGGCGACCGTCGCCAACGCGCGCGTGCTGGCCGACTGGGCGCCGGGCGAGCTGGACGAGCTGATCTGGTCCTTCGCCCCCGACCCGGCCGGCCGCCCGGCCCCCAAGCGGCTGGCCGACGTCCCGGCGGTCACCGACGAGTCGACGGCCCTCTCCAAGACCCTCAAGAAGCGCGGCATCCGCTTCGTGGGCCCGACCACGGCGTACGCGCTCATGCAGGCGTGCGGCCTGGTCAACGACCACTTGGAGGATTGCGCGGCCCGGAGCACCCCTTAAGGGGCGCGGGGAACTGCGCGACCGTCCGCGGACGGCCCGCAGTTCCCGTACCGACCTCCGACCGCCGAAGCCGGCGAAGCGTCACCGCCCCAAGTACTTCGGCTTCTCCTTGTTGACGAACGCCTGCACCGCGATCACATGGTCCTCGGACGCCCCGGCCCGCGCCTGCAGCTCGTCCTCCTTCTCCAGCGTCTCGTCCAGAGAATGAGTGAGCCCGTACGCCACGGACTCCTTCAGCGCGGCGTACGCGACCGTCGGCCCCGCCGCCAGCGCCCGTGCCACCTTCTCCGCCTCGCCGCGCAGTTCGGACGACGGGACGAGCCGGTTGGCGATCCCGAGCTCGAAGGCCTCCTGCGCGGTGATGCTGCGCGGGAAGAGCAGCAGATCGGCGGCGCGGCCCGGCCCGATCACCCGCGGCAGGGTCCATGACATGCCCGAGTCGGCGGTCAGCGCGACCCCGGCGAAGGACGTGGTGAAGGCGGCGGTGTCGGCGACGATCCGGTAGTCCGCGCAGAGGGCGAAGCCGAAGCCGGCCCCCGCGGCGACGCCGTTCACCGCGGCCACCACGGGCTTCGGGGCGCCGGTCAGGGCGCGCACGATCGGGTTGTAGTGCTCGCGCACGGTGCTCATCGTGTGCCGCGACCCCGACTCCTTGTCGGCGGCCAGCAGCCCGATGTGCTCCTTGAGGTCCTGCCCGACGCAGAACGCCCGGTCACCTGCGGCGGTGAGCAGGATCGCCCGTACGCCGCCGTCCGCCGCGGCGGCCTGGGCCGCGTCCCGGAGGGCGACCTTGGTCTCGGTGTTCATCGCGTTCATCGCCTCGGGGCGGTTCAGCGTGATCGTCGCGAGTCCGTCGCTCACCTCGTAGAGCACGGTGTCGGCCATGGTGGGTCTCCTCCGGTGTCGCGGCTCCGACGTACCGGTCGGTACGTCCTGCGTACGAGGACAGCATGCAGGACAGCATGGCGGAGATCACGGTCCGGGGCGTGGACAGGACATGTGACCTGCGTCAAAGAATTCCGCGCCGTGGAAGTCGATGCAGCGGCGCAGTATCGCAGTCACATCGCCGAATTGAGTGGTTTTGCTCAAGCGCGTTGCGCAAGCGATGCCGACTGATGTTGGTCATCGGGTCCTGAGATGCGGGATAATGGCCTGGAAGCAATGTGTTCGATGCCGGTGACGTGTGTCCTATGAGGGGACGTGCGTGCCCTTCAAGGGGCCGTCGGCGACGATGAGCTGGTTTCAGGAAGGGGAACGAGCATGGCGGCCATGAAGCCGCGGACGGGCGATGGCCCGCTCGAGGTGACCAAGGAGGGGCGGGGCATCGTCATGCGCGTTCCGCTCGAAGGCGGCGGTCGGCTCGTCGTCGAGCTGACCCCTGACGAGGCCGACGCGCTCGGCGACGCCCTCAAGAAGGTCGTCGGCTGACGCGGAACGCGACCATACCTTTCAGCTGCCCCGGCACCGAATTCGGTGCCGGGGCAGTGGTTTTCCTGGAGTGTGACAGCGGTGTGCCTGTACGTATCGACGCAGGTCAGGCATGAATCGCGGGTACGAGGTCGAACGTGCGGTCAGCGCTTGACCCCGCACAGCAACCCGTCGCCCACCGGCAGCAGCGAGGGCACCAGGTCCTGGCTCTCGCGCACCGCGCGCAGCAGTTCGCGCAGCCGGCCGACCTCGGCGGGCTGCGGGCCCGATTCGACCGTGCGGCCGTCCGCGAAGACCCCCTCGAAGACGACCAGCCCGCCCGGACGCAGCAGGCGCAACGATTCAGCGAGGTAGTCCAGGCACTCCAGACGGTCGCCGTCGCAGAAGACGAGGTCGTAGCCCGCGTCCGCGAGCCGGGGCAGGACGTCCAGCGCGCGGCCGGGGATGAAGCGGGCGCGGTTGCTGGCGAAGCCCGCCGCGCGGAAGGCCTGGCGGGCGAACTGCTGGCGGTCCGGTTCCGGATCGACGGTGGTCAGTACCCCGTCCGGCCGCATGCCGTGCAGCAGATGAATTCCGGAGACGCCGGTCCCGGTCCCGATCTCCGCCACCGCTTTCGCGTCCACGGTGGCGGCGAGCAACCGCAGCGCGGCGCCCGTGCCGGGCGACACCGGGCGCAGCCCTGCCTCGTGGGCCCGGTCGCGGGCCCAGCGCAGCGCTTCGTCCTCGGCGACAAAGGCGTCGGCGAACGCCCAGCTCGTCTGCCGGTTGCCGGTAATGACCCTCTCCCTGTCCCCGTGGTTGCCTGGGCGTGACTGTATCCGTTGGTGCCGGGAACCCGCAGATGGGACCAGGCGTTTAGAAGGGTGCGGAAACAGAGCGGGGGGAAGTCGATGGAACAGTGCGCGGAGCGGGTTGGCGACCACATGCTGACGCAGGCATATGAGCACGTATCAAATTCTCGTAAAACCGCTTATCCGGAGCTAACGGGCGAGGTGGCTATGGTAGGGGCTCCACTGGACACCACCAGAGCCGACAGGGGAGGTGCGGCTGCGCCTGCGGATCGGGGCGGGGTGCTGCGGCGCCTTCTCAGATCAGCGGGTGAGCCGAAATCCGTGACCGACATCGCTGACAAGTTCCATGCTGCTGCCCCGGCGCAGACCGCGACGTTCACCACCGACGCGGAGTCGCAGGCGTGGACTCCGCCCACCTGGGAGGAGATCGTCAGCACGCACAGCGGCCGGGTCTACCGGCTCGCCTACCGCCTGACGGGCAACCAGCACGACGCCGAGGACCTCACCCAGGAAGTCTTCGTCCGCGTCTTCCGCTCCCTGTCGACCTACACGCCCGGCACCTTCGAGGGCTGGCTGCACCGCATCACCACGAACCTCTTCCTCGACATGGTGCGCCGCAAGCAGCGCATCCGCTTCGACGCCCTCGGTGACGACGCGGCCGAGCGCCTGCCCAGCCGCGAGCCCTCCCCGCAGCAGGTCTTCAACGACGCGCACTTCGACGCGGACGTCCAGCAGGCGCTGGACACCCTCGCGCCCGAGTTCCGCGCCGCCGTCGTCCTCTGTGACATCGAGGGACTTTCGTACGAGGAGATCGCCGCGACCCTGGGCGTCAAGCTCGGTACGGTCCGCAGCCGGATCCACCGTGGCCGTTCGCAGCTGCGCAAGGCCCTGGCACACCGGTCTCCCGAGGCCCGTGCCGAGCGCCGCGGCTTCGCGATCACGGGAGTTCCCGCGCTGGGAGGAGGGGGCGCGACCGCGTGAGTGGATCCCGGCCCGACTCTACGGAGCGGCGTGTTGCCGACCAGCATCTTGGGGACCGACTCTCCGCCCTGGTGGACGGAGAGCTCGGTCATGAGTCGCGTGATCGCGTCCTGGCCCACCTCGTCACCTGCGCGAAGTGCAAGGCCGAGGCGGACGCCCAGCGCCGACTGAAGAACGTCTTCGCGGAAGTCGCCCCGCCGCCCCCCTCCGAGAGCTTCCTGGCCCGTCTCCAGGGACTGCCCGGGGGAGGTGACTTCGACGGCGGTGATGGCTCACCGTTCGGCGGGGGCGGATTCGGCGGAAGACTCCCCTCCGGCGCCCCGGTGACCGGTGTCTTCGGAGTGCGCGGAGAGCCCTTCGGGTACGTGCCCGCCGCGCCGCACGGCGACGTGCTGCCACCCGCCTCCGGGCGCGGTTTCCGCATCCATGACGTCAGCCGTCACGAGACCGACCGGTCGGCCTCGCGCGGGCTGCGCTTCGCCTTCGCCGCCGCCGGTGCGGTGTCGCTGGCCGCGGTCGCGCTCGGCGGGGTGTCGACCGGAGTGCCGGCCGACACCACGGACGCGCGCGGTGGCTCCGGCGGCAGCAATGTGACGCCGGCGCGTACGCCGGGCTCGGGGTCCGCGACGGCCCCCGAGACACAGCGCCGCCGCTCCGACGGGCCGCTGCTCGCCCAGGGCGAGCGTGCGCTCGGCGTGGCGCCCGCGGTGCCCACCTCGGTGTCCGCGCCCCTGCTCCCCGGAGTCCCCGCTCCGGTGACCCGGGCAGACGACGTCATGCACACGCTGACCACCCCCGTGGTGGCCGGTGCCGCCGTGATGTCCCCGCTCATACATCCGCTCACCGAGACCCAGCCGATCGCGCAGACCTCCTGGTCGACGCCGCCCGGCCTCACGCCTCCGCGGCTGCTCGCCGCCCCGGCCACCACCCCGTCCCCCTCTTCCTCCCCGTCCCCCTCCTCGCGTACCGCCCACTGACCGGCCCTCTGCGCCCCGGCCCCGGAACCTGGTTGAATCCAGGGTGGGCCGCGTCCGCCGGAGGGATTCCCGGACGCGGAATCGGCAATCTGCGGTGACCGTCGGCGTGTTGTGCCGCGGGCCAGGTGTGGGGAGAGCATGAACGAGGGGAAGCCCACGAAGGCGAAGTGGTGGAGTCGGCCCCGCCAGGTCCCTCCGGGGGTCGGCGAGGTGGGCCCGGTCGAGGACATCTCCGGACCCGGAGTGGACCGCGACTCCGACACGAACCACCACTCCGACGGGGACCACCGGCCCGAGAGGGACCACCAGACCGACGGGGACTACGAACTGGACCGGCCGGCGACGGTCACGGCTCCGACGGGTGTGGCCGGTGCGGCCGGTGCGGCTTCGCCGTACGTCGCACCGGCGGGGCCCGGTGCCGGGAGTGGTGTCGGCGACGGTGACTTCGAGCTGGAGCGTCCTGCCGCGGCTCTTCAGGGAAGCGCGCCGGATGCGGAGGCGCTCGGGGGTCCCTCCGACGCCGTGCCCGCGGGCCGGGCCCCCGTCGCCGCCGTACCGGCGCAGCAGGCCCCCGAAGACCGCCCCCGGCCCCTGCACGACCCCGACCCCTACAGCACCCCGCCGTACGGCGAGCCGGGCCCCTGGGCGCCCGCCCCGCCCGTCCAGCACCCGGCGGCCACCCCCGCGCACGGCACCGCCATGCCCCCGGGCCCGCCTCCGCTTCCGGCCCCGGCGCCGCTCCCGGCCCCGCTTCCGGCCCCGGCGCCGCTCCCGGCCCCGTATCCGAGCAACCCCCACCCGGCCCCCGCCCCGTGGCAGAACTACGACCCCTGGGCCGCCCCGGGACCGCTCCAGCAGAACGGGGCGGCTGTCGAGACGAAGACCCAGCGGCGCAAGCGGGTGAGGAAGGCGCTGGTCCTCGGGGCCTTGGCGCTCGCCCTCGTCTCCGGAGGCGTCGGAGGCGCCGTAGGGGCCTATCTGGAGCGCAACGGCGGGGTCGGTGACATCACGCTGCCCCAGGCCGCCAAGGAGGCGTCCGGGCGGGCCACGGACAGCGTGGCCGGGATAGCGGCCCGCGCGCTGCCCAGCGTGGTCACCCTGCATGTGCGCGGCTCCGGCGAAGCGGACACCGGCACCGGGTTCGTGCTCGACACCCGGGGGCACATCCTCACCAACAACCACGTGGTCGAGCCGGCCGGCAGCGGCGGTGAGATAACCGTGACGTTCAGTGGCGGCGAGAGCGCCAGGGCCACCGTCGTCGGGCACGACAGGGGCTACGACCTCGCCGTGGTCAAGGTGTCGGGAGTCGTCGGGCTGCGGCCCATGGCGCTGGGCAACTCCGACAGCGTCCAGGTGGGCGACCCCGTCGTCGCCATCGGCGCGCCCTTCGACCTCGCCAACACCGTCACCTCCGGGATCATCAGCGCCAAGGAGCGGCCCATCACGGCGGGCGGCGCGAAGGGCGACGGGAGCGACGTCTCGTACGTCGACGCGCTGCAGACCGACGCGCCCATCAATCCCGGCAACTCCGGCGGCCCCCTCCTCGACACCCGGGCCCGCGTCATCGGCATCAACAGCGCCATCCGCTCCGCCGACGGCGGCACCGACCTCCAGGGCGGCCAGGCCGGTTCCATCGGGCTCGGCTTCGCCATCCCCGTCAACCAGGCCAGGCGCGTCGCCGAGGAGCTGATCAACACCGGCCGGGCGACCCACCCGGTGATCGGGGTCATGCTCGACATGGACTACACGGGCGACGGCGCCCGGGTCGGGACGAAGGGCGGCGGCGCGCCGGTCACCGCGGGTGGCCCCGGGGCCAAGGCGGGCATCAAGGCCGGCGACGTCATCACCGAGGTCGACGGACAGCGCGTCCACTCCGGTGAGGAGCTGATTGTGAAGACACGCGCCCACCGTCCCGGCGACAGGCTCCGGCTGACCCTGCGGCGGGGCGGCTCGCAGCGGACGGTCACCCTGGTCCTCGGCTCCGCGAGCGGCGGCTGACCTCTTTCGACAGTAACTGACATGAACTTCACAGGAGGGGCCCCGAAGTCCGTGCTGAGCGGCGAACATCCGGGGAAACTCGTCGTGTACACGAACCCGGAAGCCCCGGGACAGTTCCGGACGGACGGGATCGACGGGTACCGTGGACCCGGCCCGGACCACGGAAGAATCCCGAGGGCCAGGACTGAGGACATCGCAAGGAGCTTCAGGTGTTCAATGACATAGGACCGCTCGAGCTGGTGACGCTCGTTGTCCTCGCCGTGCTCGTCTTCGGTCCGGAAAAGCTCCCGAAGATGATCCAGGACGTCACCCGCACCATCCGCAAGATCCGCGAGTTCTCGGAGAGCGCCAAGGCGGACATCCGCGAGGAACTCGGCCCGGAGTTCAAGGACTTCGAGTTCGAGGACCTCAACCCCAAGACGTTCATCCGCAAGCAGCTGGACAACGACGAGCTGGGGCTCAAGGAGATCCGCAACGGCTTCGACCTGAAGAAGGAGATGGCCGAGGTCACGGACGCGGTCCACAGCCGCGACACGGACTCCTCCTCGTCTTCTTCGTCCTCGTCCTCCGGTTCCTCCGGCGGCTCGATCGACATGACCAAGAAGCCGGAGAAGACCGATCCGGACGAGCGCCCGCCCTTCGACGCGGACGCCACCTGAGTCGTACCCGCAGGCGTGTGACACGGCCCGAGTCGTACCCGCAGGCGTGTGACACGGCCTGAAAATGTCGCGTGCGCGCCCCACGCGCCGGGTGCTTTCCCTGCTGCTCGCAGCGGTGTGGCTATGCTGCCCAGTTGTTGTGCGGACCGCTGAGGACGCCCGAGGGGGGCGGGCCACCCGGTCCGACGAGAGCAAGGAGGCGTCCGGGCAGATGGAGACGACAAGTCGGGTAGGCGCGCAGGCGCCGGCCGCGGAAGACGGACAGCAGGTCCCCTCCGCCCGCCGCACAGTAGACGGATACCTGCTGGCACCCTTCCCCTGGTACGGCCTCGACGAGGCCTTCACGGGGCCGCGCTGGCTGATGCAGGTCGGTACGTCGGCGGACGGTGCCGTCGAGCACGGTTCGATCGGGCACGGGGAAGAGCCCTCGGTGCGCAGCGAGTCGACGGAGGACAAGGAGCGGTTCGCGGTCGTGGTGACCGTCGCGGCCAGCCCCTCGCGCCGCAGCGCGGACGGTACCGGGCTCCTCGAGGCCACGTCGGTGTCCTCGGCGGCCTGGCTGGCCGGTGTGGGGCTGCTGTCCTTCACCTGGCCCGGCCAGATGGACCACACCCGGCGGGACAACTGGCTGGACCAGCAGACCGAGACGGCGTGGGTCCTCGCGGACGACCTCGAAGGGCCCGACTGGTCCTCGCTGTCCCTCCCCGTGGACGGCGTCCCCACGCCGTTCCACTACCGCGAGCTGGAGTTCGGCTGGGTCCTCGCGGGTTCCACCCAGGAGGGGGTCCATGTGGGGGCGTACGGGCGGGGGATGAGCGCGTACGGGTTGGCCTTCGCCAAGATCAAGGACATCGCGGCGTACGAGTGACGGTGCCCTGCCCTCCGGGCGAGGGGCGGGAACGCGGGCCGATGGGGGACCTCGGCTCGTTCGGCGGCTGCGGGCCGGTTCTGGCTGGTCGCGCAGTTCCCCGCGTCCCATTGGGGCGCTCCTCAGCGGGGCGCCCCCGTCTACGTGCTGTCGGGGAACGGGCTAGAACTTGTTCCTCGGGGTGATGCCCAGGGACATCCCGGACAGGCCGCGCTGGCGGCCGCCGAGCTTGCCGGCGATAGCGCGCAGGGCGGAGCCCGCGGGGGACTCCGGGTCGGTCAGGACGACCGGCTTGCCCTCGTCGCCGCCCTCGCGGAGGCGGACGTCGATCGGGATGGAGCCGAGGACGGGAACGCTCGCGCCGGTGGTGCGGGTCAGGCCGTCGGCGACCGTCTGACCGCCGCCCGTGCCGAAGACGTCGACCATCTCGCCGCAGTGCGGGCACGGCAGGCCCGACATGTTCTCGACCACGCCCACGATCTTCTGGTGGGTCTGTACGGCGATGGAGCCCGCGCGCTCGGCGACCTCGGCCGCCGCCTGCTGCGGGGTGGTGACGACCAGGATCTCCGCGTTCGGGACCAGCTGGGCCACCGAGATCGCGATGTCGCCCGTGCCCGGCGGGAGGTCGAGGAGGAGGACGTCCAGGTCGCCCCAGAAGACGTCCGCCAGGAACTGCTGGAGGGCGCGGTGGAGCATCGGGCCGCGCCAGACCACCGGTGCGTTGCCCGGGGTGAACATGCCGATGGAGATGACCTTCACGCCGTTCGCGGACGGCGGCATGATCATGTTCTCGACCTGGGTCGGACGGCCGTACGCGCCGAGCATGCGGGGCACCGAGTGGCCGTAGATGTCCGCGTCGACCACGCCGACCTTGAGGCCGTCGGCCGCCATCGCCGCCGCGAGGTTCACGGTCACCGAGGACTTGCCGACACCGCCCTTGCCGGAGGCGACCGCGTACACGCGCGTGAGTGAGCCCGGCTTGGCGAAGGGCACCTCACGCTCGGTCTGACCGCCGCGCAGCGCGGTCGCCAGCTCCTTGCGCTGCTCGTCGCTCATCACGTCCAGGGTCACGTCGACGCGGGTGACACCCTCGACCGCCGAGACCGCCTCCGTCACGTTCTTCGTGATGGTCTCGCGCATCGGGCAGCCGGAGACGGTCAGATACACGGTGACCGCGACCGCGCCATCCGCACCGATCTCCACCGATTTGACCATCCCCAGCTCGGTGATGGGTCGCTGGATCTCGGGGTCGTTCACCGTCGCCAGTGCTTCACGCACCGCGTCTTCCGTAGCCATAGGACGATGGTACGGCGCCGGGCCCTGGGCTCGGAAAGCCCCGTCAGCGGTCGTCTACGTCACTTCGTGGCGGCCGTTCTGCCGGGAATACGACCCGGCCGTCGGTGCGGTGTTCCTCCAGCTCCCTGATCAGGTCCTGGAATTCGGAGCGGATCCAGTCGCGGGTGGCGACCTCGCCGAGGCCCATGCGCAGGGCGGCGATCTCGCGGGTGAGGTATTCGGTGTCCGCGATAGAGCGCTCGTTCTGCTTGCGGTCCTGTTCGAGGTTGACCCGGTCGCGGTCGTCCTGGCGGTTCTGCGCGAGGAGGATCAGCGGGGCGGCGTAGGAGGCCTGGAGCGAGAGCATCAGGGTCAGGAAGATGAACGGGTACGGGTCGAAGCGCAGATGGCGCGGTGCCGAGATGTTCCACACCAGCCACACGATGATGACGACCGTCATCCAGACGATGAACCGTCCGGTGCCGAGGAAACGCGCGATCCGCTCCGACAGTCGCCCGAAGGCCTCCGGGTCCCACTCGGGCACCAGCCGGCGGCGCGGCGGCAGCGGCTGGTCGAGGCGGGTGCGGGGCCGGGTGGTGGCGGTCGCCCCGGTGGCGGCCCGTTCGCGGGTCTCGCGGTCAGGTCCCATCGCGCCCCCCTTCGTCCACGCCTTCACGGCCGTCTTTCTGGTCGCCTTCCTCGTCGCCTTCCTCGTCGTCTCCCCGGTCGTCCTCGCGTTCGCGCAGGCGCCCGTCCTGAGGTTCGTCCAGGTGATCGTCCTGGGGGTCGTCCTCGCGCAGATGGAACTCGGTCTCGCGCCAGTCCTCCGGCAGCATGTGGTCCAGTACGTCGTCCACGGTCACCGCGCCGAGCAGTGAGCCGCTCTCGTCGACGACGGGCGCCGCGACCATGTCGTACGTGGCGAAGAAGCCCGCGACGACGGGCAGCGCCGCGTCCGGCGCGAGCGCCTGCAGATCGCCATCGAGGATCGAGCTGACCAGCGTGTACGGCGGATCGCGCAGCAGCCGCTGGAAGTGCACCGTGCCCAGGTACTTGCCGGTGGGTGTCTCGTCCGGTGGGCGGCACACGTACACCTGCGCGGCGAGCGCCGGGGACAGGTCGGGGTTGCGGACCCGGGCGAGCGCGTCGGCGACCGTGGCGTCGGGCCGCAGCACGATGGGCTCGGTCGTCATCAGACCGCCGGCGGTCCGCTCCTCGTACGACATCAGCCGTCGTACGTCGGCCGCGTCGTCGGGCCGCATCAGCGTCAGCAGTCGCTCCACGTCGTCCTCGGGGAGTTCGGCGAGCAGGTCGGCCGCGTCGTCGGGGTCCATCGCCTCCAGGACGTCGGCGGCGCGCTCCTCCTTGAGCTTGCCCAGGATCTCGATCTGGTCGTCCTCGGGGAGTTCCTCCAGGACGTCGGCGAGGCGGTCGTCGTCCAGGGCGGCGGCCACCTCCCCGCGCCGCTTCGGCGACAGGTGGTGCAGGACGTTGGCCAGGTCGGCGGCGCGCAGCTGCTCGAACGTGGCGAGGAGGCTCTCGGCGCCCTGTCCGTGCTCCTCCAGCGAGAACCCGGTGACGGCGGACCAGTCGACGGTCAGCGTCTCGCCCTTGGTGCGCCGGAAGGTCCCGCTGCGGCCCTTGCGCACGAAGACGCGGCCGATCTCCCACTCCCGGCGGGCCGGCAGCTGCTGGACGGACACGTCGAGCACGGTCACCTCCTCGTGGGTCTCGACGAGCTGGACCCGCCGGTCGAGCAGTTCGCCGAAGACGAGCCGCTCGGTGGGCCGCGGTTCGAAGCGGCGCACGTTCAGGACACCGGTGGTGATGACCTGGCCGGACTCGATGCCGATGACGCGGGTCATGGGCAGGAAGATGCGTCGCCGGGTGGAGAGTTCCACGACCAGCCCGAGCAACCGGGGCGGGCGGCGTCCGACGCGGAGCATGGCGACCAGGTCCCGCACGCGGCCCACCTGGTCGCCGTTGGGGTCGAAGACGGCGACACCGGCGAGGTGCGAGACGAAGATCCGGGGGGCGCCTGCGGCCATGCCCGCGCCTCCTTCTTTCCGTGTTGCTCTTTCTTCCGTGTCGCTGGTCGCGTGTTGTTCGTCGCGTTTGCTCGTCGCGTGTTGCTCCGGACGCTTGCCGGCCTTCTCCGTACGGGCGTTTGGTCCCGACCTGTCCGCTCAGGTGGGCTTCAGGCTAGCCCGTCCCGGTCGGATACGCCCTGGTGAGCGGTCCGGACGGACTGGCTCCGCCGGGCACGCACGGCACCGGTACGCTGCCGTACGCCGTTGGGGACACCCGGCACGGCCACCCCGGCATGGGCACCCGCACGGACACGCGCACGGACACGCGCTTGGACACCCGCATGGACACCCGTATGAAAGGCAGCCCTACCTGTGACTGCGATTTCCCAGGGCCGAACCCGCAGGGCCGCACTGGTGGGCGCGATGTGCGCACTGGTCGTGACGGGGACGGCGCTGACGGGGTGCGGTAGTGAGGATCCGGACGCGGGCACGAACGGGGTCGGGAAGCTGCCCGCCACCGAGATCCAGTCGAAGACGCGCAAGGCCGCCACGTCGGCCGAGGCGGTAAGACTCGCCGGGACCGTGGTGTCGAACGGCCGCACGTACAAGCTCGACATGCGGCTGAAGTCCGACGGCGGCACCGGTTCGGTCACCTCGGAGGGGGCGAGCTTCCATCTGCTCCGGGTCGGCCGGCATCTCTTCCTCAAGGCCGGCGCCGAGTTCTGGAACCACCAGGGCGGCAAGAGCGGTGCCACCTCCTCGGCGGACACCGCGGCCGCCGACAAGCTCGACGGCAAGTACGTGAAGGTCCCGAGCGGCGACCCGGCCTACAAGCGCTTCATCAGCTTCACGGACAAGGACGTCCTGCTCGACGGTCTGCTGACCCTGCACGGCTCCCTCGCCACGGACGGCCACCACGAGCAGTCCGGCGTCCGCACCATCCGTATCACCGGCGACAAGGGCGCGGGCGGCACCCTGGACGTCTCCCTGAAGGGAACCCCGTACCCGCTGCTCCTGGTCCGCGCGGGCGACGCCGGCACGCTCAGCCTCACCGACTGGGGCAAGAACTTCGCCCTCGCGGAGCCCGCCAAGGACGAGACCGTGGACTACGGCCAGCAGCTGCCGACGTCGTAGCCCTGGGGCCTGTCCGCCGGACAGGCACTAGCGGCGGCGTCCCCGCTTCCTGAAGAGCAGGCGTGGTACGGCGGCCGGGATCGGTTGGCGGGTGGTCGCGGGGGACGGGACCGGCGCGGCGGCCAGCGAGCCGTCCGGCAGCGGGAGGGTGCCCGCCCGGGGCTCCAGGCGCAGCACCCGGCACTCGCGGGCCCAGCGGGCCGGCATCTCCTCGCCGTCGGGCGCGTTCAGACGCTTGCCCTTGAGCTCGGCGACGGTCGCCTCCCACGCGGGGGAGCCGGGCGCGAGCTCGACCACCTTCGCCGTCCACGCGGCCAGCCGCCCGCCCTTGTCCTTGCTGCGGACGACGACGACCGCGTCGCCCCCGTCGACGAGCCCGGGCAGCGGCTGCTCTCCGGGCCCGTCGCCGACCAGGCAGGCCGCGCCGTCGTGCCACACGTGCCACAGGGCCCGGGTGGGCGCCTCGGCGCCCGGCGCCTCGGGCGCCGGCACGCCGCCGCTGCGCACCCAGATCAGCCCGGACTTCTTCGTGGCCTCCTCGACGAGGGCCCGGTCGAGCAGCTGTTCCGTCATGGGCCCAGCCTATCCAGGGGCACCGGGCGGTCACCCGGTGCGCTCAGAGCCAGCCGTTGCGCTTCAGGATCCGGTGGATCGACAGACACATCCCGACCGTGGCGCCCAGCACCAGCGGGTAGCCGAACTTCCAGTGCAGCTCCGGCATGTAGTCGAAGTTCATGCCGTACACGCCACAGACCATCGTCGGTACGGCGATGATCGCGGCCCAGGAAGTGATCTTGCGCATGTCCTCGTTCTGCGTCACGGACGCCTGCGCGAGGTTGGCCTGGAGGATGGAGTTGAGCAGTTCGTCGAAGCCGAGGACCTGCTCCTGGACGCGGGCGAGGTGGTCGGCGACGTCGCGGAAGTACTTCTGGATGTCCGGGTCGATCAGCCGCATCGGGCGCTCGCTGAGCAGCTGCATGGGGCGCAGCAGCGGGGACACGGCCCGCTTGAACTCCAGCACCTCGCGCTTGAGTTGGTAGATGCGGCCGGCGTCCGTGCCGCGCGGGGTGCCCTTGCGGCCCGGCGAGAAGACCTCGGTCTCCACCTCGTCGATGTCGTCCTGCACGGCGTCCGCGACCGCGATGTACCCGTCGACGACGTGGTCGGCGATGGCGTGCAGCACGGCGGAGGGGCCCTTGGCGAGCAGCTCGGGGTCGTCCTGCAGCCGGTGTCGCAGCGCCCGCAGCGAGCCCTGCCCGCCGTGCCGGACGGTGATGAAGAAGTCCCGCCCGGTGAAGCACATGACCTCGCCGGTCTCCACGATCTCGCTGGTGGCGGTGAGTTCGTCGTGCTCGACGTAGTGGATGGTCTTGAAGACGGTGAACAGGGAGTCGTCGTAGCGCTCCAGCTTGGGCCGCTGGTGGGCCTGGACGGCGTCCTCGACGGCCAGCGGGTGCAGCCCGAACTCGCCCGCGATACCGGCGAATTCGGCCTCCGTGGGCTCGTGCAGACCGATCCATACGAAGCCCCCGTCGCGGTGCACCAGCCGCATCGCCTCCTGGGGCGTCAGCGGCTCGGGGGTCTGGACGCGGGCGCCGTCGCGGTAGACGGCGCAGTCGACCACGGCGGAGTTGGTCCCGGGGGCGCGGGTGTGGTCGTACGAGCCACTGTCCTTGCGCAGCGAGGGACGGGGGCGGACCGCGGCACGCAGGTCACGAATCATCGACATGACGGGCTCCTTCGCAACGGAGGCGACCGACGACGGTTGGAACTACCCGGAATGGGGACGTCCTGACTGCGGATGTTTGGCACGTCCACAAAGCGGGGAGCACCGCACCGTCGCGGTGGCAGCTTCGCTACTGATTCAGATCAGACAGATCGGATGGATCAGGCGGAAACGAAGCGCTCTTCCGTGGTGCACCGGGACAACGCTGACACGTATGCACACGTTTGCAGGAGGAAGCAGCCGACAGAGCTACAAGAGCCGGGGAGCGGCTGGAACCAGCTACAGAAACTTCAGCGACCGGAAGAGCGGGTGGTACTGCCAGGTCGACTTCGGTCCATTGCAGCCCCACCTCCTCCGGTCGGTCCCCCGTGAGGGACGATCCATCCCCCGTGGGGGAGCTGGCTCCCCCCGTGGGGAAGCCAGTCAGTCTCAGTGCGTCGGAGCTTGAGAGCGACGCTTCTGCGTGCTGCCCCGACCAGCGGCCAAGACTATCAGCGCACTGAAGCGTCAAGCCGCCGCTTTGCCCGTTGCTGACGAGTTCTATGCTCGGCTCATGGCTGATGTTCTTCCTTTGGTTGAGGCCCGGTTGCGCTCCGCGCTGGGCGAACCCGACGCCCGGGCCGCGGTCACCTTCCTCGGCACCGACCGTATCGAGGTGCTGCGCTTCACAGAGGGTGACGTCGTCCGCTACGCCACGCTGGGTATGTCCGCCCAGCCGATGGCGGACCCCACGGCGGTCCTCGCCGACCCGGTGAAGGGCCCGCGCGCGGAGCTGGTCCTGTCGGTCCGCCCCGGTACCGCCGACACCGACAAGGTGCTCCGCCCGCTCGCCGTGCTCGCCGCGTCCCCGCAGGTCGAGGGGCTGATCGTGGCCCCCGGTGCCTCGCTCGACGTGGGCGGGGCGCTGTGGCCCGGTGCGCCGTTCACCTCGGTCCTGGTCGCGGAGTCCGGTGGTCTGGTCGAGGACCTGGAGCTGGACGCGCCCGCCGATCCCGTACGGTTCCTGCCGCTGCTCCCGATGACGCCGAACGAGGCCGCGTGGAAGCGCGTGCACGGCGCCGGGGCCCTTCAGGAACGCTGGCTGAATGGCGGAACGGACCTGCGCGATCCCTCGCGCAGGTCCGTTCCGCTGGATTGAGTACTTCTCGCCCGGCTCCGCCGACCTGAGACCAGGCCGGTTTCCTGGCCGAAAACAGTCAGTTGGCGAACACGGTCACACTGTCCTCGGTGGCGTGCTTCGGCTGGAGCTCCTCGGCCTCGTGGGAGAGCGCGTTCCGGCGTACGAAGACCACGACCGCTCCGATCACGGCGGTGATCGCGGCGACCACGAACGGGATGTGGATGTCGCTCCACTCCTCGATTTTCGGCGCGAAGTAGGGCGCGGCCGCGGCGGCGAACCACCGGACGAAGTTGTAGCCGGCGCTCGCCACCGGGCGGGGCGCGTCCGACACGCCGAGGGCCAGCTCGGTGTAGACGGTGTTGTTCACGCCGATGAAGGCGCCCGACAGGATCGTGCAGACCACGGCCGCGGTGTGGTTGCCGTACCCGAGCACGAGCACGTCGGCGGCGAGCAGGACCAGGGAGCCGCCCAGCACCTTGAGCGAGCCGAACCGTGCCTGCATTCGGGGCGCCACGATCACCGAGAAGACGGCGAGCAGCAGGCCCCAGCAGAAGAACACGGCGCCCGACTTGTAGGGGGTCATGTTCAGCACGAACGGGGTGAAGGCCAGCACGGTGAAGAACGTGTAGTTGTAGAAGAACGCCGACACGGCCGCCGAGGCGAGGCCGCCGTGGCCGAGCGCCTTGATCGGGTCGAGCAGTGAGGTCTTCTTCGCGGGCCTCGGCTGCTCCTTCAGGAACGCCGTGATGCACAGGAAGCCGACCGCCATCAGGAACGCGGTGCCGAAGAAGGGGTAGCGCCAGCTGGCGTTGCCGAGCAGGGCGCCGAGCAGCGGCCCGCACGCCATGCCGAGGCCGAGCGCGGACTCGTAGAGCAGGATCGCCGCGGCGCTGCCGCCGGCCGCCGCGCCGACGATGACGGCGAGGGCGGTGGAGACGAACAGCGCGTTGCCCAGACCCCAGCCGGCCCGGAAGCCGACGAGTTCGCCGACCGAGCCCGACGTGCCCGCGAGCCCCGCGAAGACCACGACGAGCGCGAGGCCGAGCAGCAGGGTCTTCTTGCCGCCGATGCGGCTGGAGACGAAGCCGGTCACCAGCATCGCGACCGCGGTGATCAGGAAGTACGAGGTGAACAGCAGCGAGACCTGGCTCGGGGTGGCGTCCAGGCCCTTGGCGATGGAGGGCAGGATCGGGTCGACGAGCCCGATGCCCATGAAGGCGACGACGGATGCGCCGGCGGTCGCCCAGACGGCCTTCGGCTGCCGCAGGATGCTGCCCGCGCCGGCGTCGAATGTGTCCCCCTCGGCGGGACCTCCCGTGGTGTTGGTCATGCTCGCTCCTCGACTGCGAATGGAGAGATCGGTGGCCATGGATCGATGGCTAGATCGTTGGCGTATACACATAATAAGTTAGAAGTGCTAATTAATGCAAGCTGCATCTAGTTCCATCGGGTGACCGGCGCGCTCCGGACGGGTGATCGTCCTTGACGCGGCGAAATACGGGGAGGACCGTGGGGCCCTATGAGGGGCGAACCCAGTTGCCCGAAGTGTGGTGGCCGGGTCAGGGCTCCCGGCCTCTTTGCCGACTCCTGGCAGTGCGATGCGCACGGGGCCGTGTATCCGCTGCAGCCCGTGATCCCGCCCAGCGTCGAGGCCCTCGGTGTCGTGGTGCACCGTGCCCAGGTGCCGGTGTGGATGCCGTGGCCACTGCCGGTCGGCTGGCTGTTCACCGGCGCGGCCTTCGCCGGTGACGATCGCAGCGGAGGGCGCGCGACGGCCGTGGCCTGCTCGGGCCCCGGGCCGCTCGGCGGCATAGGGGAGCTGATCCTCGTCGCCGAGGAGCTCGGCGTCGGCCTCGGCGCGCGCTACGCGGGCATCGACGGACCCGACCCGGGGCCGTACATGAACGTCGAGAAACCGCCCCAGGCGAAGGTCCTCGCGGCCGGTCGCCCGACCCCGCTCTGGCATGTGGCCGGCAGTCCGGACGACCGTGCCGTCTTCGCGGGCGAGGCGCTGGGGCTGTGGGTGTGGGCGGTGGTGTGGCCCGAGCAGTCGGGGCTGCTGATGTACGACGAGCTGGTGCTGACGGATCTGCGGGATGCGGGGGCGGAGGTGGATCTGTTGCCGTGCGGGGCGTTGTCACCACGGATCCTGGAGCCGTAGCGCTCCGCTGTGGTGCAGGGGCGCCTCGGGCGGGTGGAGGCGTGCGGGTTGTCGTTGGCTGAGCGCGCGGTTCCCCGCGCCCCTGGCGGGGCGCTTCGCGCAGCTTGGTTGTAGGGGGCGCCCGGTACTTGTGGGTGTGACAAGAAGCTCGGAGCTCCCGTTATGCTTGAGCGTCCCCTGTCACCCCGTCATCGCCTGGAGTCCGCGTCGTGCGCATCGATCTGCACACCCACTCCACCGCGTCGGACGGTACGGACACCCCCGCCGAGCTGGTGCGCAACGCCGGCGCCGCCGGTCTCGACGTCGTCGCGCTGACCGATCACGACACGACCCGCGGGTACGCGGAGGCGCTGGCCGCGCTGCCCGCGGGGCTCACCCTCGTCACGGGCGCCGAACTCTCCTGCCGCCTCGACGGCATCAGCATGCACGTGCTGGCCTACCTCTTCGACCCCGAGGAGCCCGGGCTGCTCGCCGAGCGCGAGCTGGTGCGCGACGATCGCGTGCCGCGTGCCCGGGCCATGGTCGCCAAGCTCCAGGAGCTCGGTGTGCCGGTCACCTGGGAGCAGGTCGCGCGCATCGCGGGCGACGGATCCGTCGGGCGACCGCACGTCGCCTCCGCCCTGGTCGAGCTGGGGGTCGTGGACAGCGTCTCCGACGCCTTCACGCGGGACTGGCTGGCCGACGGCGGTCGGGCCTACGTCCCCAAGCACGAGACCGACCCCTTCGAGGCGATCCGCCTCGTCAAGGCCGCGGGCGGCGTGACCGTGTTCGCGCACCCGGCCGCCGCCAAACGCGGCCGGACCGTGCCGGAGTCCGCGATCGCCGACCTGGCCGCCGCCGGGCTCGACGGCATCGAGGTGGACCACATGGACCACGAGCCGGCCACCCGCGCCCGGCTGCGCGGCCTCGCCGCCGACCTAGGACTGCTCGCCACCGGATCCAGCGACTACCACGGCAGCCGCAAGACCTGCGTGCTCGGGGAGTTCACCACCGACCCCGAGGTGTACGGCGAGATCACCCGGCGTGCGACCGGGGCGTTCCCCGTGCCGGGCGCCGGCGGAGTCTGACGCCCGCCTTCGCGCCCCAGGTTCCTCGAAGCACCCGACAGGGCACCTGACGAAGCGCCTGCCCAAGCGCCTGCCAAAGCGCTCGGCAACGTACTCGACGCCGGCCGTCGTGTGCCTCCGTTCCGCCCGGCGGAACGCCTTTCCCCAGCGGTGGCGGCAGATCTCGCCGCGCCGGTTTCCCCACCTTCGCAAGGCCTCACTCACTCATGTTCGACGTCGCCGTCTTCGGCTCCCTCTTCCTCACCCTCTTCGTCATCATGGATCCCCCCGGGATCACGCCGATCTTCCTCGCGCTCACCGCGGGACGCCCCGCCAAGGTGCAGAAGCGGATGGCCCTCCAGGCCGTCTGCGTGGCCGGCGGCGTGATCGCCGTCTTCGGCCTCCTCGGCCACCAGATCCTCGACTACCTGCATGTGTCCGTGCCCGCGCTGATGATCGCGGGCGGGCTGCTGCTCCTGCTGATCGCCCTCGACCTGCTGACCGGCAAGACCGACGAGCCCAAGCAGACCAAGGACGTCAACGTCGCCCTCGTACCGCTCGGCATGCCGCTGCTCGCGGGACCCGGCGCGATCGTGTCGGTGATCCTCGCGGTCCAGAAGGCCGACACCGTCGCCACCCAGGTGTCCGTGTGGGTCGCGATCCTCGCCATCCACGTCGTGCTGTGGCTGGTCATGCGCTACTCGCTGCTGATCATCCGCGTCATCAAGGACGGCGGTGTCGTGCTGGTGACCCGGCTCGCGGGCATGATGCTGTCCGCGATCGCCGTGCAGCAGATCATCAACGGGATCACCCAGGTGATCCGGGCGAGCTGATCGTGAGCCGGTGAGAACGTGCAAAGCCCCGTACGGCGTCGTGCCGTACGGGGCTTTGAAATCTGAAGGCGTCCGCCCGGAGGTGAACTGCTCCGTGATGCTTCGAACTGCTCTGAAATGTTATGAAGCGGACGATTCGGTCGGGCGGATCCACAGTCGCTGCCCGATGGCGGCGGCCTGCTGAACGATCCGGTTGACGGAGGCGGCGTCTACAACGGTGGTGTCCACGGGCGTGCCGTCGACATCGTCGAGTCGCATGATTTCGAAGCGCATGGGCTTCTCCCTTCGTCTGGTCATCCTCCTGAGGAGAACTACTGGCGTGTGGTGCGCGAGACGTCGATGCTCGCGCTTCCGTTCGTATTCAACGGGGTGCGTGTTACAAACATTCCCTACGCTAAGGAAATTTTTCGAGAACCTAATTACTGTCCGGTAAGAAGTCTGGAGGAGACTGAACGGGACCAGTTGTGTTCGCAGCGTGACCGCCGGGACAATGGAGGTGATGAACGACGACCACGCGGCGCTCGGCGCCCGCATCGACCGCACGAACGAGCTGCTCCAGCGCATGCTCGCCGAGGTGGCGAAGACGCCCTCGACCCATGCGATCTTCGTCGACGCCGGATACCTGTACGCGGCCGCGGGGCGGCTCGTCGCCGGGACCGAGGACCGCCGTGCCTTCGACCTCGACGCCGAAGGTCTCATCGACGCGCTCATCGACAGGGCCCGCACCATCTTCGCCGACAGCAGGCTGCTGCGCGTCTACTGGTACGACGGCGCACGCCGCCGTATCCACACCGCGGAACAGCAGACGATCGCCGAACTCCCGGACGTGAAGGTCCGGTTGGGCAACCTCAACGCCAACAACCAGCAAAAGGGCGTCGATTCCCTCATCCGCTCCGACCTGGAGTCCCTCGCCCGGCACCGCGCCATCAGCGACGCCGCACTGCTCGGCGGCGACGAGGACCTGGTGTCGGCGGTCGAGGCGGCGCAGGGGTACGGGGCGCGGGTCCACCTCTGGGGTATCGAGGCGCCCGAGGGCCGCAACCAGGCCGAGCCGCTGCTGTGGGAGGTCGACAGCCAGCGCACGTTCGACCTCGAATTCTTCAAGCCCTACGTGTCCCGGCGCACCTCCGCGACCTACGACCCGACGGCGGCGAGCCGGCCCTCCCGCGAGGACGTGCGGTTCGTGGGCGCCCAGATCGCCGCGAAGTGGCTGGCCGCTCGGGGTCGCGAGGCGCTGGTGGAACTGCTGCCCGGCCACCCCTACCTGCCCGGTTCGGTCGACCAGGATCTGCTGGTCGAGGCCGAGGGGCTGCTGCAGTACTCCCTGCGGGGCCAGGCGGACCTGCGCCGCGCGCTCCGGGACGGCTTCTGGGAGCACTTGCAGGCGCAGTACTAGCTGCTACCGGTCCGCCCCCGGATCACTCCTGCGTCTGATCCCAGAACTTGGCGAGGGCGAGGGCCGTCTGCTCGGGCTGGTCCGTGTTCGGGGAGTGCTCGGCTCCCCGTACGACCGTGCGCCGGGCCTTGAGACGTACGGCCATGTCGTCCAGGAGCGGCACCGGCCAGGTGTCGTCGAACGCACCCGACAGCACATGCTTGGGCAGGCGTACGGCGGCCAGCTCGGCGACGCGGTCGGGCTCCGTGCACAGCTGACGGCCGGTCGCGATCAGCTGGGCCGGTCGGGTGAGCAGCCAGCGGCGCCGCAGGTCCTCGCGGTCGTCCAGCCCACCGTCGAGATCGGCGGTGTCGATCTCCTCCGGCGGTTCCATCGCCTGGATGGCGTCCCACACCTGGGCCATGTCCATCACGGCGAGGGCGTCCCGGAGCAGTTTGACGCGCTGTTGCTGGGAGGCGGAGATCTGGGCGGGGCCCGAGGCCATGAGGGTGAGTGAGGCGAAGGGGGTCGGGTCGAGGAGGACGGCGGCGCGGGCGACCAGTCCGCCGAGGGAGTGGCCGACCATGTGCACGGGGGTGCCGACGGCTGCCGCCTGGGCGAGCACGTCCTTCGCCAACTCGGCCTGCGCGTACGCCGATTCGTCGTGCTCGGGACCGTCGCTCTCGTACTGCCCGCGGCCGTCCACGGCGACGGTACGGTACCCGCGCGCCGCGAGCGGCTCGTGCAGCGCGATGAAGTCTTCCTTGCTGCCGGTGAAACCCGGCAGCAGCAGCACGGTTCCCTTCAGCCGCGCCTGCGGCGCGGCGTCGAGCGCGGCGAACTCGCCGCGGGCGGTGCGGAGACGGTAGGCACGGACACCGGCGGGCGGCGCGAAGGAGGGGGGCCTGCTCATGCTCCGAGGCTATCGGGCGGGGCTGCGCCCCGGCTCCCCGCCCGCCCGTAGTTGTCCGGCTGACGGCCGGTGGGGGCTGAGCGCGCAGTTCCCCGCGCCCCTGAAAGCCCCCAGCTCGTCCGGCGTGTGAGGACGAGGCCGTCAGGCCGACGGGGCACCGGGGCGCAGCCCCGTGCCCCAGGGGCGCGGGGAACTGCGCGCCCAGCCCCCAGCCACCCGCAGTCGATGAACCCACCCAGGGGGTCTGGAGAACGCCGATGGCCCGGTCCCACTGTGCGTGGGACCGGGCCATCGGGCTGAGGATCAGCTCTCCGCGGGCTCCGCGGCAGCCGCCGCCTTGCGCGTACGCCGACGCGGCGCTGCCGCCTCGGGCGCGGCCTCCGTGGCGACCGCGGGCTCCACGACCTTGCGGGCACGCCGACGCGGCTTGGCCTCCGGCTCGTCAACGGCGGCCGACTGAGCGGGAATCGCCGCCTCGACGGGCTCCGCGACGGCCTTGCGGGTCCGGCGACGGACGGGCTTGGCGGTGGCTTCGGCGCTGTCCACGGCGGCTTCGGCGGGCGCCTCGGCCGTGGCCTTGGCCCGCGTACGCCGCGGCTTGGTGGCGGGGGCCTCCGGAGCGGCCTCGACCGCGTCCACCACGGCCACCGCCGCCTTGCGCGTACGCCGCGGCTTGGCGACCGGCGCCTCGGCGACACCCTCCGCCGTGTCGACCGCGGCCTCCGCGGCCTCCGCGACCTTGCGGGTACGGCGACGAACCGGCTTGGCCGGAGCCTCCGCGACGGCCTCGACGGCGGCGGTCTGCGCCGGAATCTCGGCCTCTATGGGCGCCACGACCTCGACAGTCGCGACGGTCTCCGCGACGGCCTTGCGGGTGCGGCGACGGACGGGCTTGGCGGTGGCTTCGGCGCTGTCCACGGCCGCTTCTGCGGGCGCCTCGGCCGTGGCCTTGGCCCGCGTACGCCGCGGCTTGGTGGCGGGGGCCTCCGGAGCGGCCTCGACCACGCCCTCGGCCGTGTCGACGACGGCCTCGGCGGCCTTGCGGGTACGGCGACGAACCGGCTTGGCCGGAGCCTCCGCGACGGCCTCGACGACGGCCTCGGTGACGGCTTCCACGACGGGCGCGGATTCCGCGACCACGGCCACGGTCTCGACCGGGGCAGGAGCGGCCTCCGCCGTCTTACGGGTCCGACGTCGACGCTGCTTCGCGACCGCGTCCTCCGGCGTGGCCTCGACCACGCCCTCGGCCGTGTCGACCGCGGTCTCCGCGGCCTGCGGGGTCTCGCTCACCGACGGCTCGGAGACCGTGGCGGCAGCCGCCACCGTCTCCTCCGTACCCCCGGCGCGCGTACGGCGACGGCGACGCGGGGTGCGGGGCTCGGTGGCCTCCGCGGCGGCGGGCTCGGTGGTCGCCTGCGGAGTCGGCGTCGTGGACGTCTCCTCCAGCGCGGCACCGTTGCGCGTACGGCGACGGCGGCGGGGCGTGCGCGCCGGGCGCTCACGCTCGCGCTCCACGGGCGCCGGCGCCGACGAACGGCCACCGCGACCGCGCGGACCGCCACGCCCGCCGGTCTCGCCGAGGTCCTCGACCTCTTCGGCCGCGAGGCCGGCGCGGGTGCGCTCGGACCGCGGCAGGACACCCTTGGTGCCGGCCGGGATGTTCAGTTCCTCGAAGAGGTGCGGGGACGTGGAGTACGTCTCCGGCGGGTTGCCGAAGCCGAGGTCCAGCGCCTTGTTGATGAGCTGCCAGCGCGGGATGTCGTCCCAGTCGACGAGGGTGATCGCGATGCCCTTGGCGCCCGCGCGACCCGTACGGCCGATGCGGTGCAGGTACGTCTTCTCGTCCTCGGGGGACTGGTAGTTGATGACGTGGGTGACACCCTCGACGTCGATGCCGCGGGCGGCGACGTCGGTGCAGACGAGGACGTCCACCTTGCCGTTGCGGAACGCGCGCAGTGCCTGCTCGCGGGCGCCCTGGCCGAGGTCGCCGTGGACCGCGCCGGAGGCGAAGCCGCGCTGCTGGAGCTGGTCGGCGAGGTCCGCCGCCGTCCGCTTGGTGCGGCAGAACACCATCGCGAGCCCGCGACCGTCGGCCTGCAGTATGCGTGCGACCAGCTCGGGCTTGTCCATGTTGTGCGCGCGGTAGATGAACTGCGCGGTGTTGCGGACCGTCGCGCCCTCGTCGTCCGGCGCCGTGGCGCGGATGTGCGTGGGCTGTGACATGTAGCGGCGCGCGAGACCGATGACCGCACCCGGCATGGTCGCCGAGAACAGCATGGTCTGACGGCGGGCCGGCAGCATGTTCATGATCTTCTCGACGTCGGGCAGGAAGCCCAGGTCGAGCATCTCGTCGGCCTCGTCGAGGACGAGCGCCTTGATGTGCTTGAGGTTGAGCTTCTTCTGGCCCGCGAGGTCCAGCAGTCGGCCCGGGGTGCCGACGATGACGTCGACGCCCTTCTTGAGGGCCTCGACCTGCGGCTCGTACGCCCGGCCGCCGTAGATGGCGAGAACGCGTACGTTGCGGACCTTGCCGGCGGTCAGCAGGTCGTTGGTCACCTGGGTGCACAGCTCGCGCGTCGGGACGACGACGAGGGCCTGCGGGGCGTCGGTGAGCTGTTCGGGCTGGGCCCGGCCCGCCTCGACGTCCGCGGGGACGGTGACACGCTCGAGGAGCGGGAGGCCGAAGCCGAGCGTCTTGCCGGTGCCGGTCTTGGCCTGGCCGATGACGTCGGAGCCCGAGAGGGCTACGGGGAGCGTCATCTCCTGGATGGGGAAGGGGGTGATGATGCCGACGGCTTCAAGGGCTTCGGCCGTCTCGGGAAGGATTCCGAGCTCTCGGAAAGTCGTAGTCAGGGTGCTGCCTCTTCTGTGTACGCGGCGCGAGGCGAGCGCGGGGGTCGTGTCGGGGACCGTGCCGGGGACGTCGGCCGCTCTTGACGGGCGGGCCGAGTGGCATGGGACCACTGCCGACGCTCGAGCTCTCGTACCGCTGAGGGTTCCCTCCGGATGTCGTACGCAATGTGCCGTACGGACGAGGAGGGCTGTCGGGTCGGAGCCGATCGGGCCACCGACCGGGCATCCTCATTCGTGCGGCCCGTCGAATACTCGCCGGGCGCATTACCACCATACCCCGGAATCGCGCACATGCGATGGCCGATTTGGTCACGTAGTCGTCGTCACACTGATTGACCAGGGACTTCCCTGTTGCGTTGAGCGGGCTATTGTGCGCTTCATGACGACGCCTGACAACGCCGCTGACCGGTCCGCCGAGGCCACCGACAAGACCACCCCCGCGGCCACCGGAGTCGCCGCGCAGAACTGGGACACGGCCGCCGCCGACCCCCAGTACCGCGCCGCGGTCGTGGACCTGCTCGGAGCGCTCGCGTACGGCGAGTTGGCGGCGTTCGAGCGGCTCGCGGAGGACGCCAAGCTGGCCCCGACGCTCAGTGACAAGGCCGAGCTGGCGAAGATGGCGTCGGCCGAGTTCCACCACTTCGAGCGGCTGCGGGACCGGCTCGCCTCGGTCGGCGCGGAGCCGACCGAGGCGATGGAACCGTTCGTCGCCGCGCTCGACGGCTTCCACCGGCAGACGGCTCCCTCGGACTGGCTGGAGGGCCTCGTCAAGGCGTTCGTCGGCGACTCGATCGCCAGCGACTTCTACCGTGAGGTCGCCGCGCGCCTCGACGCCGACACGCGCGGGCTCGTGCTCAGCGTCCTCGACGACACCGGGCACGCGAGCTTCGCCGTCGAGAAGGTGCGCGCCGCCATCGACGCGGACCCGCGCGTGGGCGGCCGGCTCGCGCTGTGGGCGCGGCGGCTGATGGGCGAGGCGCTGTCGCAGTCGCAGCGGGTCGTCGCGGACCGTGACGCGCTGTCGACGATGCTCGTGGGCGGTGTGGCGGACGGGTTCGACCTCGCGGAGGTCGGCCGGATGTTCTCGCGGATCACCGAGGCCCACACCAAGCGGATGGCGGCACTGGGCCTGGCGGCCTAGACCCGGTTTCCTCGGTTCCCTTGGTTTCCTTGGTTCCCTCGGTGCTTGTCGGCCTCAGGAGTTTCGCCGTCGCCCGCTTCGGTCACGCCGTCGCCGAGCGGCGGCGAAATCTTTCCGCGGGGCGCAGCAGAAGCGACAGCAGCGCGGCGGAGACGATCACGGCGCCGGCGAGGATGACCAGGAAGTGGCCGGAGCCCAGCGCCGTGTGCGTCAGGAAGGCCCCGAACAGGGCTCCGGCGACACCGGTCGACAGGACCAGGCCGCGGCTCGGCAGACGGTGCGGCAGTCGGTACGCCGCCCCCCATGCCAGCGCGAGACCGAGCATCGCGGCGCCGAGCGCTTCCAAGAACATGGTGGGGGTCCCTCCCGCACGGCCGGTGCAAATCGGTCGTAGCGGGTCTACCCCCGAGGTGCGGAACGCAATCCTCCCCTGTGGACGTTCTGTGCTCCATCCGTGGTGGTGAGACCAGGGGTAGGGGCCCGGCGCGACGCGCGCGGAGGATGCGGTTCCGTGCACGCGAAGGGGGCCCGGCGACAGTGTCACCGGGCCCCCTTTCGCTCGCCTGAACTACAGCGCGCTGAATCCCACCTTGCGCTGCGTGGGCTCGCCGAGCTCCACGTACGCGAGGCGGTCGGCCGGAACCAGGACCTTGCGGCCGTGGTCGTCCACGAGGCTCAGCAGCTGCGACTTGCCGGCCAGCGCCTCGGACACCGCGCGCTCGACCTCTTCCGGGGTCTGACCGCTCTCCAGAACGATCTCGCGGGGCGCGTGCTGCACGCCGATCTTGACCTCCACGGCTTTGTCCCTCCGACGGTCAGTCATGTGCGCGTCTCTCCGCGCCGTACGCTGCACACATTAGCCCGGTGAGGGGACGTGCACGTTCCGGCCGAGAACGCCAAGAGCGAACAGCGGACGGGAACAAAGAGACGGTCGGGGCGGTCGGGCGTGAGGCGCCGGGCGTGAGTCAGTGGTGATCGGTGCCGTGCAGCGGGAATCCCGCGATACCCCGCCAGGCCAGTGACGTCAGCAGCTGCACCGCCTGGTCGCGCGGGACGCTGCGGTCGCTGTGCAGCCAGGAGCGGGCCACCACCTGTGCGAGGCCGCCCAGGCCCGAGGCGAGGAGCATCGACTCGGCGCGCGAGAGACCGGTGTCCTCCGCGATGACCTCGCAGATCGCCTCCGCGCACTCGTGCGTGACCTTGTCGACGCGCTCGCGGACCGCGGGCTCGTTCGTCAGGTCGGACTCGAAGACGAGCCGGAAGGCACCGCCGTCGTCCTCGACGTACGCGAAGTAGGCGTCCATCGTGGCGCGGACGCGCAGCGAGTTGTCCGTGGTGGACGCGAGCGCCGTCCGTACCGCATGCAGCAGGGACTCGCAGTGCTGGTCCAGCAGCGCGAGGTAGAGGTCGAGCTTGCCCGGGAAGTGCTGGTAGAGAACCGGCTTGCTGACGCCCGCGCGCTCGGCGATGTCGTCCATGGCGGCCGAGTGATACCCCTGCGCAACGAATACTTCCTGGGCGGCGCCGAGGAGCTGGTTGCGTCGGGCACGGCGCGGCAGGCGAGTGCCCCGCGGGCGTGCCGCCTCTGTCTGCTCGATGGCTGTCACGCCGCCTCCCAAAATTGTCCACATGCGGTGTGCGCCGCGCCGCCATCGTACTTTTCGGTAACCCCACTGTGCGCGGTGCGAGCGCAGAATTTCACGGACCGGACGCGTGCGATAACGACACAGAGGGTGACGAACGGGGTGAGAAGGGCGTGAAGTCGCGCCGGATACCGCTGGTCGGCGGGGTCCGGTCACATGGGGTCATCCCCTGTAGTCGTCCTCGTTGAGTCGGACGACCCTGGCCTGCTCGGCGAGGTCGGCCTCGTTGGCGTTGAAGGGGTCACCGGGGGGTTCGGGGTCGATGTCGTCCACCGGATCCAGCTCGCTGAGCTGCTCGGCGAGGTCCGCCTCCGGGGCTTCCGGGTCAAGGATCTCCCGGAACCGGTCGTTGAAGGTCTCGGGGTCTGTCGGGTCGACTGTCATGATTCCTCTTCCCGAGCGGTGCGAGTGCGCTCCTGATGTACGGATCCCTGGGTGCGGATCCCTGGGTGGGGATCCTGGTGTACGTACGAGTGCCCTCGATCGAAGCCTAGGAGACACCCGATCGAGGCGCTAGATGATCCGCGCACGATCTGTGACAGCGAACACATGAACCACTGCGTGATCGTCTCGTAACATTGCCGCATGTCTTCGACCGAGCTGCCCGCCGTGCTGGCCACCACCGTCACGCCGAGGGTCGGGACCGTCCGGGTCGCGGAGGGGGAGCGTCTGCGATCGGTCGGGCTGCCCGGGATCACCCTGACCGTGCGTTCGAGACCGCCCGTGCGCGAGGGACTGCCGCCCGCCCTGTACGTCCATGGGCTGGGCGGTTCGTCGCAGAACTGGTCGGCGCTGATGCCGCTGCTCGACGGGCTCGTGGACAGCGAGGCGCTCGATCTGCCCGGCTTCGGGGACTCGCCGCCGCCCGACGACGGCAACTACTCGGTGACCGGGCACGCGCGCGCGGTCATCCGTTATCTCGACGCGGCCGAGCGCGGCCCCGTGCACCTCTTCGGGAACTCGCTCGGCGGAGCGGTCGCGACGCGTGTCGCCGCGGTACGGCCCGACCTGGTCGAGACGCTCACCCTGATCTCGCCCGCGCTCCCGGAGATCCGCGCGCAGCGCACCGCGTGGCCGACGGCGCTGCTCTCGGTGCCGGGTGTGGCGCGGCTGTTCACCCGGCTCACCAAGGACTGGAGTGCCGAGCAGCGCGTCCGCGGGGTCATGGCGCTCTGTTACGGCGATCCCGGCATGGTGACGCCCGAGGGGTTCCGCGACGCGGTCGAGGAGATGGAGCGGCGGCTCGCGCTGCCCTACTTCTGGGATGCCATGGCGCGTTCGTCGCGCGGTCTGGTGAACGCGTACACGCTGGGCGGTCAGCACGGGCTGTGGCGCCAGGCCGAGCGGGTGCTCGCGCCGACGCTGCTCGTCTACGGCGGCCGTGACCAGCTCGTCGCGTACCGTATGGCCCGGCGCGCGGCGCGCGCCTTCCGCGACTCCCGGCTGCTGTCGCTGCCGGACGCGGGGCATGTGGCGATGATGGAGTACCCGGAGACGGTGGCCTCGGCGTTCCGTGAACTCCTTGCGGAAACGGGCGAGTTGACCTCCCCGGCCGGTGCGGACGCGGGGAGCTGAGGCGGGGCGTGGGACGTCACAGTCGCCGGGGGCGGGCCGGTAAGAGCGACACGGGGGAGCTGCCGAGGGTTCCGGCACCCGGTGCCGCGCCGGGCACGGCTCAAGGGGTGGCGCCGGGTACGGGCCCTGCGGCGACCTCGCCACAGGGGGCCACGCGCGGCCCCCTGGGCCCACAACCACCGGGACCTCGACGCCCCACACCGACCGGCACTCCCCGCCCCCAGGACGGGACTCCGGCGCACGGTTTCCCGCGTCTTCCCGATGGCACGCCGGCGCATGGCTTCCCGCGGATGGCGAGCGGGGCCCCGGCGCAGGGTGTGCCGCGTCCCCAGGACGGGACTCCGGCGCAGGGTGTGCCGCGTTATCCGGACGGGACTCCGGCGCACGGTTTCCCGCGCCTACCCGACGGGACTCCGGCGCACGGTTTTCCGCGTCTTCCCGACGGCACGCCGGCGCACGGTGTTCCGCGGTTCGCCGATGGGACCCCCGCGCGTGGTGTGCCCCAGGCGCGTGCGGGGCACCCCGAGCAGCGTGAACCCGGCGGTGGCTGGGGCGCGTTCACGGGTGGCCCGCGGACGGCGGGGGCCACGGACGGCGGGCCGCAGGGGGCGCCGCAAGGCATGCCCCAGGGGGCACCCGGACCGCGCATCCCCCGGCAGCGGCAGGAGGCCGACGCCGGGCTCGGGCCCGGCCCGGGGCTCCGGCAGGCCTACGTCGACGCCTTCGACGAGAGCGAGGGCAGCGGCGAGAGGCCGGGGACCGACGAGTCGGGGACCGAGGAGGCGGAGAAGGGCAAGGGCGCCAAGGGGCGGGCGTTCACCGGAATCGCCGCGGCCGCCGTCACCACCGTGCTCGCCGTCGTGGTGGCCGGACAGGTGGCCGCCGGGCGGCACGACGCCACCGCGCAGACGCAGTCCGCCGCCGGTGGTGGACTGGACGCCCGCGCGTCCGCCTCGCCCGGGGACACCGGGTCGACCCCGTCCGTGGCGCCGAGCGCGGCACCGCTGACGTACGACCAGAAGATGGGGGTGAGGTACCCGCTCAGTGCCACCCTCAAGGCCTCGGGGAAGTTCGACGCCGTCCCCGGGTTCGACAAGGCGCCCGGAAAGGGTCAGAAGTACACATACCGGGTGGACGTGGAGAAGGGTCTCGGCCTCGACGTCGCCCTCTTCGCGCAGGCCGTCCAGAAGACGCTGAACGACAAACGGAGTTGGGCCCACAACGGCGCCCGTACCTTCGAGCGGATCTCCTCCGGCACGCCCGACTTCGTGATCACGCTGGCCAGCCCCGGCACCACCGCCGAGTGGTGCGCCAAGTCCGGGCTGGACACGACCGAGGACAACGTGTCGTGCGACTCGGCCTCCACCGAGCGCGTGATGATCAACGCGTACCGCTGGGCGCAGGGCTCCAAGACCTACGGTGACGCGATTCACCCGTACCGGCAGATGCTCATCAACCACGAGGTCGGCCACCGCCTCGGATACGGCCATGTCACCTGCGACAAGGACGGCGAGCTCGCGCCCGTCATGCAGCAGCAGACCAAGTTCCTCGACCATGACGGAATCCACTGCCTGGCCAACCCCTGGCCCTATCCAGGGAGTTGACGGAGGGTTCGCGGGGGGCCACTGGGGCCACGTTGACATGCTCCGAAAGTTCGTTCATATTTCTGCGCATGTGGTCTAGTCATGCCGTCCGTCGCGCCGCCATCGAGCTGGCGCTGATCGGCGTGACCGCGCTCTGCGTCGCAGACATCCACTGTCGCTGACGCCCGCCCTTGGCGTGTGCGTCGTGCTTCCGCTTCCGTCGTGACCGTGGGTGACCTTTTTTGGTCCCTGGGTTTTCGACTCCGCGACCTTTTTTGACGACCTGACGCCGGGGCAGACGTCCGTTCACTTCCGTCTCACTCCTCGTCAATCTGTCTCATCATTCGAGAGGTCGTCTTCCGATGCGTCAACCGTCCGTCATAGCCCGCCGCGTGGCCGCGGCATCCGTCACCCTGGTCGTGGCAGCGGGCGCGGCCGCCTGCGGGCCGAAGGACAACGATGCCAAGGGCGCCGGTGGCGACTCCAAGCCGCAGAAGGGAGGCACGCTCACCGTCCTCAACGCGAGTCCGCAGGAGGACTTCGACCCGGCGCGCCTCTACACCTCCGGCGGCGGCAACGTCCCCTCCCTCGTCTTCCGTACGCTGACCACGCGCAACCGCGAGAGCGGGGCCGCCGGCGCCAAGGTCGTCCCCGACCTCGCCACCGACACCGGCCGCCCGAGCGAGAACGCGACCGTGTGGACGTACACCCTGAAGAAGGGCCTCAAGTACGAGGACGGTACGCCGATCACCTCCGCCGACATCAAGTACGGCATCGAGCGTTCCTTCGCGGCCGAGCTCTCCGGCGGCGCGCCCTACCTGCGGGACTGGCTCATCGGCGGAGCCGACTACCAGGGGCCGTACAAGGACAAGAAGGGCCTCGCCTCGATCGAGACCCCGGACGACCTGACCCTCGTCTTCCACCTGAACAAGCCCGAGGGCGAGTTCCCCTACCTCGCCACGCAGACCCAGTTCACGCCCGTCCCGAAGGCCAAGGACAACGGCACGAAGTACGAGGAGCACCCGGTCTCCTCCGGTCCGTACAAGGTCGTCAAGAACGAGAACGACGGCGAGCGGATCACCCTGGAGCGCAACCCGTACTGGTCCGCGGCGACCGACGCCGAGCGCAAGGCCTACCCGGACAAGATCGACGTACGGTCGGGCCTGGACTCCTCCGTGATCAACCAGCGGCTGTCCGCGTCCCAGGGCGCGGACGCCGCCGCCGTCACCACGGACACCAACCTCGGCCCGGCCGAGCTCGCCAAGGTGACGGGGGACAAGGCGCTGGCGGCACGCGTCGGCACCGGCCACTTCGGCTACACCAACTACATCGCCTTCAACCCGAAGGTGAAGCCGTTCGACGACCCGAAGGTGCGGCAGGCGATCGCGTACGCCGTCGACCGTTCGTCGGTGATCAACGCGGCCGGTGGTTCGTCGCTGGCCGAGGCCGCGACCACGTATCTGCCGAACCAGAAGTCCTTCGGCTACACGCCCTACGACCACTTCCCGGCGGGCGCGTCCGGCAACCCGGCGAAGGCCAAGGAACTGCTGAAGGAAGCCGGTCACCCGAACGGGATCACCGTCACCCTCACGCACTCCAACGACAAGAACTTCGAGACCAGCCCGGAGATCGCGACCGCCCTCCAGGACGCCCTGAAGAAGGCCGGCATCACGGTCAAGCTCCAGGGCCTGGAGGACAACGACTACCGGGACAAGATCCACGGCGTGAAGACCGAGCCCGGCTTCTTCCTCGCCCACTGGGGTGCCGACTGGCCTTCCGGCGGCCCCTTCCTGGCCCCGATCTTCGACGGCCGCCAGATCGTCAAGGACGGCGCGAACTTCAACACCGGCTTCCTCGACGACAAGTCCGTCAATGACGAGATCGACGCGATCAACAAGTTGACGAATCTCGACGAGGCCGCCAAGCGCTGGGGCGCACTGGACAAGAAGATCGGCGAGCAGGCCCTGACCGTGCCGCTGTTCCACCCGGTCTACAAGCGCCTGTACGGCAGCGCGGTCAAGAACATCGTGATCAGCGACTGGACCGGCGTGCTGGACATCTCCCAGGTCGCGGTGAAGTAGCGCCGTGAGCGAGGCAATCGTCGCCTCTCAGGCCCCCGGGACGGACCTCGCGTCCGTCCCGGGGGCCTCGGGGGCCCGTCAGTTCTGGCGGCGGCTGCGCACGCAGCGCGCCGCCCTCGTCGCGGCGGGCGTCGTCGCGCTGCTCGTCCTGCTCGCGCTCGCCGCCCCGCTGCTCACCGCGATCGAGGGCCAGGACCCGACCACCTACCACCCGTCCCTCATCGACTCGGCGCGCGGCGGTGTGCCCGTGGGCTCGTTCGGCGGCGTCAGCGGCGACCACTGGCTCGGCGTCGAACCGCAGACCGGCCGCGACCTCTTCGCCCGGCTCGTGTACGGCGCCCGGGTCTCGCTGGGAGTCGCGCTGGGGGCGACCGTCGTGCAGGTCCTCGTCGGTGTCGTGGTGGGCGTCGCGGCCGCACTCGGCAACCGATGGATCGATCAACTGTTGAGCCGGATCACCGACATCTTCGTCGCGATGCCCTTGATGATCATGTCGCTGGCCCTGCTGGCGATCGTGCCCAGCAGCTTCCCGCGGCCCTTGCTGGTCGCACTCGTCATCGGCCTGATCGCCTGGGGCAACACCGCGAAGATCGTGCGCGCCCAGACCCTCACCCTCAAGGGGCTGGACTACGTCTCCGCCGCGCGGCTCAGCGGCTGGAACACGTGGCGCATCGCCCGCCGTGAACTCCTGCCCGGACTGGCCGCCCCCGTCATCACCTACGCCGCGCTCCTCGTGCCGATGAACATCTCCGCCGAGGCCGCGCTGTCCTTCCTCGGCGTCGGAGTGAAGCCCCCGACGCCGTCCTGGGGGCAGATGCTCACGGCCGCCAATGTCTGGTACCAGGCGGCCCCGCAGTACCTGCTGCTGCCCGCCGGGGCGCTCTTGGTGACCGTACTGGCCCTGACCGTCCTCGGCGACGGCGTCCGCACGGCCCTGGACCCGCGCGCCGCCTCGCGCCTGCGCGTCGGCACGGGCCGCAAACGGGAGGCCAAGGCGGACGCGGACTCCAAGAAGGCCGCGGCGGACGCGTACTCCGAGAAGGCCGCGACGGACGTGGACTCCAAGAAGGGCGCGGCGGACGCGAGCGCCAAGAAGGCCGCAGCGGACGCGAGCGTCAATGCGGACGCGAGCGCCAATAAGGAGGCCAAGGCATGAGCGGCTTCGGAGGATTCGTCCTGCGCCGTGCCGTCGGCACCGTGATCACCCTGCTCGCCATCTCGGTGATCGTCTACGTGGTCTTCTACGCCACCCCCGGCAACGTCGCCCAGATCACCTGCGGCCCGCGCTGCTCTCCGGAACAAGTGCACCAGGTCGCCCAGCAGTTGAGGCTCGACGACCCGCTGTACGTGCGCTACTGGCACTTCCTGCAGGGCATCCTCGTCGGGCAGGACTTCTCCACCGGCACCTCGGTCGAGCACTGCTCGGCGCCCTGCCTCGGCCAGTCGTACCAGGGCGACACCCAGGTCACCCAGCTGATCCTGGCGAAGCTGCCGGTCAGCCTGTCCCTGGTGTTCGGCGCGATGGTGCTGTGGCTGATCCTCGGTGTCGGCACCGGCATCCTCTCCGCGTGGCGGCGCGGTCGGCTCACCGAGCGCGTGCTGACCGGCATCACCCTCGCGGGCGTCGCCACACCGGTCTTCGTGATCGGCCTGGTGCTCATGATCGTCGTCTGCGGCCAGCTGCAACTGCTGCCCTTCCCGCAGTACGTCGGCCTCACCGACGATCCCGAACAGTGGGCCTGGAACCTGCTGCTGCCCTGGCTCTCCCTCGCCCTCATCGAAGCCGCCGCGTTCGCCCGGCTGACCAGGGCCGCGATGCTGGAGACCCTCGCCGAGGACCACATCCGGACCTTCCGGGCGTACGGCGTCGGCGAGCGGTCGATCATCGGGCGGCACGCGCTGCGCGGGGCGTTCGCGCCGATCATCGCGCTGAACGCCAACAACGTCGGCTCGGCGGTCGGCGGCGCGGTGCTCACCGAGACGCTCTTCGGACTGCCCGGCATCGGACAGGAGCTGGTGCACGCGGTGAACGTCGTCGACCTGCCGGTGGTCGTCGGCATGGTCCTGGTCATCGGCTTCTTCGTGGTCATCGCCAACGCCGTCGCGGACGTGCTGTACGCGGTGGCCGACCGACGGGTGGTGCTCGTATGAGCTTGGTGGAAGTCACCGACCTGACGGTCGGGTTCGGATCGCTGCGCGCCGTCGACGGCCTGTCCTTCCGGCTGGCGAAGGGCGCCGCGCTGGGCCTGGTCGGCGAGTCCGGCTCGGGCAAGTCCACGGTCGCCTCGGCCCTCCTGGGGCTGCACCGGGGCACGGGAGCCGACGTCGGCGGCTCGGTGCGCGTGGCCGGCATCGACGTACAGGAGGCGTCCGACACCGAACTGCGGCGGCTGCGCGGCGGGAAGGCCGCCATGGTCTTCCAGGACCCCCTGTCGTCCCTCGACCCGTACTACGCGGTCGGCGACCAGATCGCCGAGGTGTACCGGGTGCACGTGAAGGCCTCCCGGCGTGCCGCACGCGCGCGTGCCGTCGAGGTGCTCGACCGCGTCGGCATCCCGGACGCCGCGCGCCGGGCGCGCTCCCGCCCGCACGAGTTCAGCGGCGGCATGCGCCAGCGCGCGCTGATCGCGATGGCGCTGGCCTGCGAACCCGACCTGCTGATCGCCGACGAGCCGACCACGGCCCTCGACGTGACCGTCCAGGCCCAGATCCTCGACCTGCTGCACACCCTGCGCGAGGAGACCGGAATGGGCCTGCTCCTCGTCACGCACGACGTGGGCGTCGCCGCCGAGAGCGTCGACGAGATCCTGGTCATGCGGCACGGGCGGGCCGTCGAGCACGGCCTCGTCGGTGCCGTCCTGGGGGCGCCCGCGCAGGCGTACACCCAGGAACTCCTCGGTGCGGTGCCCCGTGTGGACGCGCCGCGCACCGCCTCGGCGGTGACGGAGGAGGTCGTTCTCGAGGCGAGCGGCCTGCGGCGCGAGTTCGGACGCGGGAAGAAGGCGTTCGCGGCCGTCGACGACGTGTCGCTGACGATCCACCGGGGCGAGACCCTCGGGATCGTGGGCGAGAGCGGCAGCGGCAAGACCACCCTGGGACGGATGCTCGTGGGGCTGCTGGAGCCCACGGCGGGGGAGATCAAGCCCGGCGGAGGCGTGCGCCCGGACGCCCAGATGGTCTTCCAGGACCCCGTCTCCTCCCTCAACCCGCGCCGCAGCGTGGGCGAGTCGATCGCCGATCCGCTGCGCGCGCAGGGGGAACGGGACGAGGGGCGCATTCGGGGGCGCGTACGGGAACTGTTGAAGCGTGTGGGGCTCGAAGCGGCGCACTACGACCGCTACCCGCACGAGTTCAGCGGCGGACAGCGCCAGCGCGTCGGCATCGCCCGGGCGCTCGCCGCCGATCCACGCGTCATCGTCTGTGACGAACCGGTCTCCGCGCTCGACGTCACCACCCAGGCCCAGGTGATCGCCCTGCTCGCCGAACTGCAGCGGGAACTCGGGCTCGCGCTCGTGTTCGTGGCGCACGACCTCGCGGTGGTCCGCCAGGTCAGCGACCGGGTCGCGGTGATGCGACGCGGTCGGATCGTCGAGTACGGGCCCGCCGACGAGGTGTACGAGTCGCCGCGCGACCCGTACACCAAGCAGCTGCTGGCCGCCGTACCGGCGCTGGACCCGGAGGTCGCGGCGCGGCGACGGACGGCCCGGAGGCAGCTGACGGTGGTGTGATGCAACGTGACTGGTTGATCTCGTAGCGCGACAGAACGCGACCCGCACGGGAAAGTTACGACCGTTCACCCCTTTTGGTGGCGCGATGGACAACCGTCCGTCGCGCCACCGCCATGTGCGCATACGTTCTTCCCGCTGCGAGCCGCCGGGTCAACGGCGGCTCCCCATAGGGAGATCGGGGGTGCACTGGTGCGCATCGGACTGCTTACGGAGGGTGGCTATCCGTATGTGAGCGGTGACGCCAGACTCTGGTGCGACCGGCTCGTACGCGGGCTCGGGCAGCACGAGTTCGACATCTACGCGCTCAGTCGCAGCGAGCGGCAGGAGGACGAGGGCTGGATCCAGCTGCCGCCGCAGGTCAGCCGGGTGCGCACGGCTCCGCTGTGGACGGCCGAGGACGACGGCGTGGTACACGGGCGACGGGCGCGCCGGCGGTTCGCCGAGTGCTTCGGGGAGCTGGCGGCGGCGATGTGTGCCGCGCCCGCGGTCCTCGACGGATCGGAGGTCTCTGGCGGTGTGACGGCGTCGGAGGCCTCTCGCGGAGTGGTGGCGGACCGTTTCGGCAGTGCGCTGTACGGGCTCGCGGAACTGGCCCGCGACGAGGGCGGGCTGGTCGGGGCGCTGCGCTCCGAGGGGGCCGTGCGCGCCCTGGAGCGCGCCTGCCGTGCGCCCGGAGCACTGCGCGCCGCGCGTACCGCGCGTGTGCCCGACCTGCTGTGCGTCGCCGCTCACGTCGAACGCGCGCTGCGCCCCCTCTCGCTGGACTGGTACGAGGACGACGGGCTCGGCTCGGTCGACCTCTGCCACGCGGCGGCCGGCGGCGAGGCCGCTCTGCCCGGCCTGCTCGCCCTGCACTTCGCCGGGGTGCCCCTGCTGGTGACGGAGTACGGCGTGCAGCTGCGGGCGCACTACCTCGCGTCCTCCGCCGCCGAGGAGTCCCCCGCAGTACGGGCGCTGCTCGCGGCCTTCCACGGCGCGCTGGCCGCCGAGGTCTACCGCCGGGCCGCGCTCATCACGCCCGGCAACACCCACGCGCGCCGCTGGCAGGAGCGCTGCGGCGCCGACCGCGCCAAACTGCGCACCGTCTACCCCGGCATGGAGGCCGCCCGCTTCGCGGAGGTGGGCGAGCGGGCCGACGGCTCCGGATGCGTGGACCCGGACACCCTGGTCTGGGTCGGCCGCATCGAACCGGCCAAGGACCTGATCTCACTGCTGCACTCCTTCGCCGAGGTCCGCAAGGAGGCACCGAAGACGCGGCTGCGGATCGTCGGCGCGCCCGCCGACGGGCCGGAGGGCGCGCTCTACTTGGCCCACTGCAAGGCGCTGGCCGCTCAGCTCTTCCCCGACGAGGCGGAGGGCGTGCACGCGGTCGGCGACAACCCGGTGTCCTTCGAGGAGATCGGCGGCCCGGAGGTCCCGAGCCTCGCGGAGGCGTACGCGTCCGGCGCCGTGGTCGTCCTCTCCAGCGTCGTCGAAGGCTTCCCGATCAGCCTGGTCGAGGCCATGTTCTGCGGCCGTGCCACCGTGTCCACGGACGTCGGCGCGGTCGTCGAAGTCATCGGCGGTACGGGGCTGGTGGTGCCGCCGCGCAATCCGCGGGCGCTCGCCGAGGCGTGCGTGGCACTGCTGCGCGACCCCGAACGGCGTGCGCGCCTGGGCGCGGCGGCCCGCGCGCGAGCCCTCGAACTCTTCACGGTCGAGCAGAACATCACGGCATTTCACAGCATTTACCTGGAGATCGTCTCGCGGTCCCCGGTCCGGCGGCTCGTCGTGGACGACGCGGGGGATCCCCTGCCGTTCGGCGTGCCGGCCGAGGCCCACGTACCCGGTCGCTGGACCGAGGCCCGCCTCATGGTCACGGGACGCCCGCGCTGGGCGGCGGGGGCGCCGGTGCGTGCCACAGCTCCGCTGCCCGCGGGGGAGGGCGCGTGATGAGCGAACTCGTACGGGACGGCTCGGGTGGTGCGCGCGGCGACGCCGGGGGTGATCCGGGGAGCGCCTCGGGGGGCGACTCGGGGGGCGCGCGCACGTCCCTCGGCGGTGGTCGCCGCGGTGCCGTGGACCCCGTGAAGGCGCTGATGCACCGGCATCGTGAACTCTGCGAGCGTGCCGTCGACCCCCTGGAGATCGCGGCGGGCCTGGAGGCACACGGGGTGACCGACCGCACGGCCGCACGGTTCCGGCACCGGGACGTGTTCTCGCTCGCCGAGGAGATGTACGCGCGCGTGGCCCGCGACTCGGACCCGGCGCCGCGGCCCGCGGCCCCCGAACACCCCGGCGCGCGCGCCGACTGGGCCGTCCTGTCCCTGCTGCCGGGCGCGCTGTGCGCGGCGACCGTGGCCGGGCTGCGGCTCACCCAGGGGCAGCCGCGCCTCGCGGTCGCCGCCGGCGGCACCCTCGCGGTGACGCTCGGCCTGCGCGCCGCGGTGCGCCGAGGTCCCCTCGGCACCACGCACCGCACGACGAGCGGCACCCTTGCCTGGACCTGCTGGCTGATCGCGTACGCCCTGCTCGGCGACGGACTGCTGAGCGTCGGCATCGAAGGCGGCCCCGACGGCCCCTGGCCCCCCGCCACCGCACCCGTGCTGGCCCTCGCCCTGGCGTGCGCCCCCGCGGTCTGGTGCGCCCACCTCTTCACCGCGGGCGCCCGCCGCAAACTGACCACGAGCCGAGGACTGGAGGAGTTCGCCGTCTCCGTGCGGCCCCTGCTCCTGGGAGTCTTCGCCCTGTTCCTCTGCGCCCTGGGCGCGCTGCTCGCACTGTGCCGGGCGGCGCCGAGCGAGCCCGGTGCCTACAACGGGCCCGGCGCGTACGCCGGAGCGGGCGCTCTCGGCGCGCTGCTCCTGCTCGCGCGCCTGCTCACGACGCGCGGCTTCACCCACGCCCCGGCCGTCGTCCTCGGCGCCGCGGGCGCGGCCGAAGTGACCGCCCTCACCACGGTCTTCGCGGCCCGCCTGCCCGGCTGCTCGTTCGTCGCCACCCCCGTCGAGACCGTCGCCGACGCCTGGGGTCCGGGTGCCGTCCCGGCCCTGGTGTGCGGCGCGGCGGCGCTCGTCCTCCTGATTCACGCGACCCGCACCCTGACCCGGGCCTCGGCCCACGCCACACCGGGCGGGACGCCATGAGCCGCGACCGGCGCCCGAGGGTCCAGCCCTCGTGCCGGGCGCACCCTCCCGCGGGGCCGACACCGCGGGCGCTCCGTCCGACACACGGCACCACCCCGAAGGAGAACGCCAGATGATCACCTCCCGAACCGGAGAATCCGCCCCGGGAGCCGCCCGATGAGGGTCCTGCTGATCGGAGCCAACGGATACCTCGGCCGTTTCGTCGCCGACAGACTGCTCGCCGATCCGGCCGTGCAGCTCACCGCGCTCGGCCGGGGCGACGACGCCGACGTACGGTTCGACCTCGCCTCGGGCAGCCCCGGCGCCCTCACCCGCTTCCTGGACGCGGTGCACCCCGGGGTCGTCATCAACTGCGCGGGCGCCACCCGCGGCGGAGCCCGCGAACTGACCCGGCACAACACCGTCGCCGTCGCCACCGTCTGCGAGGCCCTGCGCCGCAGCGGCTGCGGCGCCCGCCTGGTGCAGATCGGCTGCGGCGCCGAGTACGGGCCCAGCCAGCCCGGCTCCTCCACGGCCGAGGACGCCGTACCGCGCCCCGGCGGCCCCTACGGCGTCAGCAAGCTCGCCGCCACCGAACTGGTCCTCGGTTCCGGCCTCGACGCCGTCGTCCTGCGCGTCTTCTCGCCCGCGGGTCCCGGCACCCCCGCCGGATCCCCGCTCGGCCGCCTCGCCGAGGCCCTGCGCCGCGCCATGCAGTCCGGCGACGGCGAACTCAAACTCGGCGGACTCGGCGTCCAGCGCGATTTCATCGACGTCCGTGATGTCGCCCGCGCCGTGCACGCCGCCTCGCTCTCCGCCGCGCAGGGCGTCATCAACATCGGCTCGGGCCGCGCCGTCCGCCTGCGTGACGCCGCCGCCGTCCTCGCCCGTGTGGCCGGCTACGGAGGCACGCTGCACGAACTCGACGGCCCACCCGGACCGATGAGGTCGGCCATCGGCCATCCCCGCACCGAAGCGGATCACGGGGCGCCGGTCGCGTACCCCTACCCGGACGGCTGCGGCAGCTGGCAGCAGGCCGATGTGCGCACCGCACGCGACCGGCTCGGCTGGCGGCCCCGGATCAACCTCGAGGAATCCCTCGCCGATATCTGGATGGAGGCGGCATGCCGCATCTGACCAGCGCCGCGACGGACATCGCGAGCACGGACTTAAGGGTCGGCCTCGGCGTCCCCGGCTATGCGCACCCCCTCGTCGCTCCGGCCGAGTGGGGCGAACTCACCCGCCCCGGCGCCCCCGTGCACTGGGCCGTCCTGAACGTGGCCAATGGTCCCGGCACCCGCCCCGACCCGCACTGCCTGGAGGCCGCCGGCCGACTCCGCAACGCGGGCGTGCGCGTCCTGGGGCACCTGGACGTGACGTACGGCGCACGCGCCTTCGCCGAGGTGATCTCCGACGCACACCGGTATCTCGACTGGTACCGGGTCGGTGGCTTCCTCCTGCACCGCTGCCCCACCGAGCGCGCCGCGCTCCCCGAGGTCCGCCGGGCGGCCACCGCGCTGCGCACGCTCCTCGACGACGCGCACCTCGTCTTCGGCCACGGCACCCACCCCTACCCCGGCTATGCCGAAAGCGCCGACCAGCTGGTGACCTTCTCCGGCACCTGGAGCGACTACCGCTGGTCGCAGGTGGCCGAGTGGACCGCCGACTATCCGCCCGAGCGCTTCTGCCACTTCGTGCACGGGGTACCGCGCGGTCATCTCGACGAAGCGCTGCGCATCGCCCGCTGGCAGGGTGCCGCCACGATCTACTTCACCGACCGCACGGATCACGGTGGACGGGCCGACCCCTGGGAGTCGATGCCCGGCTACTGGGACGAGATCGTCTCGCGGATCGGAACGGGTGTCTCGGAATGAAGAAGGGCGTGGCAGTGTTACGGGGAGAACAACTGTAGTGATTGACCGACCAACGGAGTCCCCGTGTCGCTGCCACCCCTGGTTGAGCCAGCTGCTGAGCTCACCGTAGACGAGGTCCGCAGGTACTCCCGCCACCTGATCATCCCCGACGTGGGCATGGACGGGCAGAAGCGGCTGAAGAACGCCAAGGTGCTGTGTGTGGGCGCCGGCGGCCTCGGATCGCCGGCCCTGATGTACCTCGCCGCCGCGGGCGTGGGCACGCTCGGCATCGTGGAGTTCGACGAGGTCGACGAGTCGAACCTGCAGCGCCAGATCATCCACAGTCAGGCGGACATCGGCCGCTCCAAGGCCCAGTCGGCCCGTGACTCCGTGCTGGGCATCAACCCGTACGTGAACGTGGTCCTTCACGAAGAGCGGCTCGAGGCCGAGAACGTGATGGACATCTTCAGCCAGTACGACCTGATCGTCGACGGCACGGACAACTTCGCGACCCGCTACCTGGTCAACGACGCGTGCGTCCTGCTCAACAAGCCGTACGTGTGGGGCTCGATCTACCGCTTCGACGGCCAGGCCTCCGTCTTCTGGTCCGAGCACGGTCCCTGCTACCGCTGCCTCTACCCGGAGCCCCCGCCGCCGGGCATGGTCCCCTCCTGCGCCGAGGGCGGCGTGCTGGGCGTGCTGTGCGCGTCCATCGGCTCCATCCAGGTCAACGAGGCCATCAAGCTTCTCGCGGGCATCGGTGAGCCGCTTGTCGGCCGCCTGATGATCTACGACGCCCTCGAGATGCAGTACCGCCAGGTCAAGGTCCGCAAGGACCCGGACTGCGCGGTCTGCGGCGAGAACCCGACCGTCACCGAGCTCATCGACTACGAGGCCTTCTGTGGTGTCGTGTCCGAGGAGGCCCAGGAGGCGGCGGCCGGCTCGACGATCACTCCCAAGCAGCTCAAGGAGTGGATCGACGACGGCGAGAACATCGAGATCATCGACGTCCGCGAGATCAACGAGTACGAGATCGTCTCGATCCCCGGCGCCAAGCTGATCCCGAAGAACGAGTTCCTCATGGGCACCGCCCTGGAGACCCTTCCGCAGGACAAGAAGATCGTCCTGCACTGCAAGACGGGCGTCCGCAGTGCGGAGGTGCTCGCCGTGCTGAAGTCCGCGGGCTTCTCGGACGCGGTGCACGTCGGCGGCGGTGTGATCGGCTGGGTCAACCAGATCGAGCCGGAGAAGCCGGTGTACTAGGCGCCGACGCACCACGCGAACGGCTTTTCGGGAGGGGCTCGGCACCGTGCGTGCCGGGCCCCTTTTCGTTGACCGGTCACTTGTGAGCCGGGGGTTCGCCGACCGGGCCTCCGTGAGCCGGGTCTTCGCCGGCTGGGGGTTCGCCCGCCGGATGCTCGTCGGCCGGGGGTTCGCCTGCCGAGGGCTCGTCGGCCGGGTGGGCTCGGGCACGGGCCCGCGCCCGTCGGCCGCACCCGCCACTACGACGCGCAGACCTTCCCGTCCTTCGGCACCGTCCCGTCCAGCAGATAGCTGTTCACCGTGGAGTCGACGCACTCGCTCCCACTCCCATAGGCGCCATGGCCCTCGCCCTTCCAGGTGAGCTCCACTCCGACGCCCTTGCCCAGCTCGTCGGCCATTCTGCGGGCGCCCTCGTAAGGAGTCGCGGGGTCCCCGGTGTTGCCGACGATCAGGATGGGCGCGGCGCCGGGTGCGCTGACCTCCGGGTTGTCGTACTGGCCGGCGACCGGCCAGTCGTGGCACCAGCCCGCGGTGTCCCAGCCCATGAAGTCCCCGAAGACGGGCGAGATCTTCTCGAACTCGGGCAGCAGCTTCTTCGTCTCCGCGGGAGTCGGCCGCTGCTTGTCGTCCAAGCACGATATGACCCGTTGGGAGTGGGTCGTCGTGCCGTAGTGCCCCGAGGAGTCGCGGTCGTTGTAGCCGTCGGCGAGGGCCAGCAGTCCCGAACCGTCACCGCCCTCGGCGCCCTTGAGAGCGCTGGTCAGGCGGGGCCAGCCCTCCTTGCTGTACAGGGGCAGGACGATGCCGGTGAGCGCCAGCGTCTGGGTGAGCTTGCGGCCGTCGGCCGTCGGCAGGGGGTTCGCGTCGATGCGCTTCAGCAGGTCCACGATCTTCCGGGAGCCCTGCTTGGGGTCCTGGCCGGTGGACTTGAGGTAGTCGTCCAGGGCGCGCTGGAAGCCCAGGGTCTGGTTCTTGGCGTGGCCGACCGTGTCGGCGCTCGGGTCGACGACGGCGTCCAGCACCAGACGGCCCACGTTCTTGGGGAACAAGTGGGCGTACACGCCGCCGAGTTCGGTCCCGTACGAAAAGCCGAGGTAGTGCATCGTCCCGTCGCCGAGGACCTGGCGCATCAGGTCCATGTCGCGGGCCGTGTCGGTCGTGGAGACGTGTGACAGCAGCTTTCCGGCGGCCTTCGCGCAGCCCTTGCCGAAGTCGGCGGCGTCCTTGAAGTACGCGGTCTCCTCGGCCGCGTCGTCCGGGGTGGCGTCCACGGACTCGGCTGCCTGGATCGCCTTGTCACTGCGGCAGCGCACGCCCTCGCTGGCGGCGACGCCGCGCGGGTCCCAGCTCACCAGGTCGTAGCGCTCGTGGAGCGGGCCGACGGCGCTCTCGTACGACGGCATCGTGTCGACGCCCGAGCCGCCGGGGCCGCCGAAGTTGAACAGGAGTGAGCCGAGGCGCTTGTTCTGGCCGCCGGTCGCCTTCGAGCGGATCAGCGCCAGGCCGATCGTCTCGCCGTCCGGCTTCGCGTAGTCCAGCGGCACCTTGAGTGTCGCGCACTGCCAGCCGCTGCCCGGCGCGGAGGAACTCTTGCAGTGGCCCCAGTCGAGCTTCTGCGAGGTGAGCGAGGCGGGCAGCCCCGAGGCGGTGCCGGAGGAAGGCGCCCCGGTCGACGGCCGGCCGCTGTTCTTCCCCTCGTCCTTGCCGTCCCCCGACGAGCCGCTGCCGCAGCCTGCCACCAGCAACGCGGCGGCCGCCGCGGCCGTCCACCGTGCGAAACGCGTCATGAACTTCCCCCCTCGCCCGTGGTCCGCCGGATGTCGCGGATCACATGCAGGCCATGGTAGGCGTCCGCGGCCGACGCCGCGGAGGCCTGTGGATAACCCTTTGACCTGCTCTTTTCTCGGTGGGATGGCGTTGGTTCTAGGTGCAGACGGTTCCCGCGGGCGGTACGGTCCCGTCCAGCAGATAGCCGTTCACCGCGTTGTGCACGCACTTGTTCCCGCTGTCGTACGCGCCGTGCCCCTGGCCCTTGTAGGTCACCTCGACGCCGACGCCCTTGCCCAGCGCGTCCACCATCTTCTTCGCGCCCTGGTACGGCGTGGCCGGGTCGCCGGTGTTGCCGACCACGAGGATCGGCGCCGCACCGGTGGCGCTGACGTCCGGGTGGTCGGCGGCGCCCGGGACGGCCCAGTTGGTGCAGCTGAGCATGCCCCAGGCCAGATAGTCGCCGAAGAGCGGTGAGGCGGCCCGGAACGCCGGCAGAGCGGCTTGCACGTCGGAGATCGTGTACCGCGGTTTCTCGTCGGCGCAGTTGATGGAGACGTTGGCCGCGTAGAGGTTGCTGTACTGGCCGTTCTGGCTGCGCCCGTTCATCGAGTCGGACAGCAGCATCAATACCTTGCCGTCACCGCTGTACGCCTGGTCCAGACCCTCCGTCAGGTACTCCCAGAAGTCCTTGGAGTACAGGGCCTGCGCGATGCCGTTGGTGGCCTCGGTCTGGGTGAGCTGGCGTGGGAAGACGCCGGGGATGGGCTTGCTGTCCAGGTCCTTGAGGAGTTTGGCGATGCGGTTCTTGACGTCCTGTGGGGTGTCCCCGATCGGGCAGGGCTCGGTCTTCGAGGTGCAGTCGGTGGCGAAGTTGTCGAGCGCGAGCTGGAAGCCCCTGGCCTGCCCGAGCGCGCTCTGTTCCGGGTTCTGCGTCGGGTCGACGACCGCGTCGAAGACGGCGCGCCCCACCTTCTTGGGGAACAAGTGGGCGTAGACGCCGCCGAGTTCGGTGCCGTACGAGATGCCGAAGTAGTGCAGTTTGGCGTCGCCGAGCACCTGGCGCATGAGGTCGATGTCACGGGCCGCGTCGGTGGTGCGCACGTGGGGGAGGGTCCGCCCGGAGTTCTTCTCGCAGGCCGCGTTGAACGTCTTCGTGGTGTTGAGGAGGTTCTTCTGCTCGGCGGTGTCGTCGGGGGTGGCGTCCTGCTGGAAGAACACGTCGAGCCTGCTGTCGTCCTCGCACTTCACGCCCGCGCTGCGGCCGACCCCACGCGGGTCGAAGCTCACCAGGTCGTAGCGGGTGCGCAGCTTCGCGTAGTCCTCGCCGAAGGCGGGCAGCGTGGTGACGCCGGAGCCGCCGGGGCCGCCGAAGTTGAAGATGAGGGAGCCGATGCGTTTGCTCTGGTCGCCGCTCGTCCGCGCCCGGATCAGCGCGATCCCGATGGTGTCGCCCTTGGGGTCGGCCCAGTCGAGGGGTGCCTTCATGGTGGCGCACTGCCACTGTGTGCCGCCCGGCAGGGGAGAGGGGGCGTTGCCGCCGCCCTCGGACTCGGCGGGGGCCGGGCAGTCCTTCCAGCTCAGCTTCTGGGCCGGCAGGTCCTCGCTCTTCGAGTTGTCGCTGCAGCCCGTCAGCACGGTGGACAGCACAGCGGCGGAGAGCGCCAGCGCAGCGGCGCGCGGCGGAGACGGGTTCGGCATGCTCCCCATCCTGCGGTCGCGCGGGGCGGGGCGCTCGGGGCGCGGGCCGTGCGGGTGAGGGCGCGCGAGGGGCTCGTACGGGAGGGTCGGCGCGGGGTTCTAGAGGGCGCCCTTGCGGGTCAGGTGATTGAAGAACAGCCAGCCCGGAAGCACCGGAAGCCACAGTGTCAGCAGCCGGTACAGCAGCACCGCGGGAGCGGCGACCTCCTTGGGGAGCCCCACGGCGATCAGGCCGACCGTGAGGGTCGCCTCGACGGCACCGACGCCGCCGGGGGTCGGCGCCGCGGAGCCGAGCGCGTTACCGGCGAGGAAGACGACGGCGACGCTGGCGAGACTGAGCGTGGTGGGCTGCTGGTGGCCGAAGGCGCGGATCGACGCGTCCAGGCACATCACGAAGCAGGCGGTCAGCAGCAGCATGCCGCCGATGCCGGTGATCAGCTTCTGGGGTCGCTGGAGAACGTCGAGCATGCGCGGTACGACGCCCGCGAACAGCGACCTCACGCGCGTGCTGACGAATTTGCGCATGAACGGCACCGAGGTCACGACGAGCACGAGCACGGCCACCGTCAGCAGACCGGCGATGACCGTGCGGGAGGGCGACAGGGACGGCGTCTTCTCGGTGCCGGTCAGATAACCGAAGGACAGCAGCATCAGGATGTGGCAGCCGAGCCCGAACAACTGGGACGCGCCGACACTCGCCACCGCGAGCCCCGGCCGCACCCCCGCACGCTGCAGGAAGCGCGTGTTGAGGGCCACACCGCCGACCGCGGCGGGCGCCACGATCTTCACGAACGAGCCGGCGACCTGCGCCCCGACGGCCCGCATGAACGGCACCCGCTCCGGTACGAAGCCGAGCAGCGCCATCGCCGCCGCGAAGTAGCTCACCGCGGAGAACAGCACGGCCGCGGCGACCCATCCCCACTGGGCGTTGTCGAAGAGGGGCCCGAACTCGATGTGGGTGAGCTGCGTCAGCAGGAAGTACCCGCCGATGGCACCGGCGATGAAACTGATCAGTGTGCGTGGTCGCACCCGCTCCAGGCGGGCCGGTTCGACCGGCGCCTGCGGGCGGATCAGCAGCACCTGGTGACGGATCTGGGTGAGGAGATCCTCCTCGCGTGCTTCGTCCAGTGCCTCGTCGATCGCCCGCTTCTCGGCCCGCTGCTCCGCGCGAACGGCCTTCTTGCCGGGCTTTTCCACCGCGGCCTCGGCGTGCTGGGTCTGTTCCGCGCGGGCGAGCTTGTTCTGCCGGGAGGCGTCCAGGACGGCGTCGCGTTCTCGCTGGGCGCGCTCCCGGGCCAGCTTGCGCAGCGTCGCGCGCGTGGAGCGGGTCAGCGCGATGGGCTGCAGCAGCGGCAGGCAGTCGGCGATCGCGTCCGGGCCGAGCACACCGACGGCCGACGCCACCGTGCGCTCGGCGCCTACGCGCAGCCCCAGCGTGGTCAGCAACTGGGCGATGTCCATGCGCAGCAGCAGATCGCCGGCCGCGATCTCACCGCCGCGAAGGTCGGTGAGGATCACCATGCCGGAACGATCCACCAAGATCGCGTCACCCGCGAGCCTGCGGTGTGCGATGCGTCGCGACTGCAAGGCCTGCACCTGATGCCAGGTGTCGCGCAGGAGATCGTCGGTGATGAGTTCGTCGGGCAGCGAGTCCAGTGTGCGCCCGCCGGTGTGCTCGTAGACGAGCATCACGGCGTCCGGGCCGAGCTCGGAGGTCGCGATCAGCTTCGGGGCGTTGGCCCCGGCCGCGATGGCCGCGTACGCGAGGAGCGCCTCCTGCTCCAGGGCCTGGCGCAGCGACTGGAGACTGCGACGGGTGGCGAGACCGCGCAGCGTCAGGTTGCGCCACACTCGGTAGAAGAAGCCCTGTGCCTGCTGCTCACGGTCGACCACTGTGACGTCCAGCGGCGGACCGTCCTCCAGGGTGACGAAGTAGCGCCGCCCGCGGTCGCCGTTCTCCGTGGTGTCGGGCGTGTCCTCGCGGGCCGCGCTGACGGGGTGGAAGCCGACGTGCCGCAGGCCCGCCATCAGTGTCCGCCCGGTCGGACGCACATTCGGTGAGCCGACCGCGTACAGCGTCCCGTACGCGACGCTCCAGCCGATCAGCACCGTCAGGATGATCGAGAACGGCGTGGTGTAGCCGGTGACCAGCATGGAGAAGGCGTCGAGGAGCAGCACCACCCACAGCACCGCGCGCCAGCGCGGTCTGCGGGACATCCCGACGGCAGTCATGTACGCGATGACCGGCGCCAGATAGCCGTGCACCGGATCGGTCAGGGCGTGGATGTCACCCGGCGAGGGCTGGGTGAGTGCCTCCTGGATGGAGCTCGGGGCACCCTTGGCGACCCACAGGTCCGTGGCGAGTGTCACTCCGTGCGCGAGGACCGCGGCCAGCACGCCGTCGGCGATGCGCAGCCCGTCCCGCTTGATCAGCCGCTCGATCGCGAAGGCGACCGGCACCAGGAGGATCGCGATGCTCGATGCCAGACCCGCGATCTTGATCAGCAGATCGGGTGCCTGGCCGGTGCCCTTGTTGATGTCCTGTTCGAGCCCTGAGGTGGTGCCGTGCGCGAACGCGGCGATGGCCAGCAGCACGACGATGGCGAGGACGCCGACCATGAGCCGCATCAGATCGGACGGACGGTGCACACGCGCGGGCAGCAGCGGTTCGTCGCCCTCGACCTCGTCGTTGTGGACCTCGTCGCCGCAGTCGTCCGCCGGATCGAGTCGCTTCGGGGCTCGTCCGTGGGTGTCAGGAACGGGTTCTTCGTCCACCGTCGTGGTGGGCTCGTCCGCCGCCTCGCCCGGGTCCTTCGGGCCGCTGTCGCCGGTGTCCGGACGCGACGAGGCCGCGGAGGTGCTCTCCGCGTCTTCGGGGTGCACGCCCTGCTGCCTCATCGTCTCTTCTTGATCTCGTATCACCAGTCACCGCCCGCACGATGGTGGCATGCCCCACCGACACACGGGGGCATCAGGGTGCAAATACGGGGGCGCACAGTCTGCCCCAAGTGCGCCTCCGTGGCGAGGGATACGCACAGTCACCGCATCGTCGCACTGTCGGTGGGGTGGGGCAGGATGGGGCGGATGAGCGAGGAGAGCCTTCCGACGGATGCCCTGCCGGAGTACGCGGAGCGGGTCCTTGAGGTCGCCGAGTCGATCCCGCCCGGTCGCGTGATGACGTACGGGGACGTCGCCGAGTGGCTGGAGGAGGGCGGACCGCGCCAGGTGGGCCGGGTGATGGCCCTCTATGGAGGAGCGGTCCCGTGGTGGCGGGTCGTCCGCGCGGACGGCGCGCTGCTCCCGGGCCACGAACTCGATGCGCTGGGCCACTACCGCGACGAGGGCACGCCCCTGAAGGAGGCGAGCAGGGCCTCCGAGGGGCATCTGCCGCGCATCGACATGAGACGGGCACGATGGGACGGCGGCGAACGCGCGCAGGGTCACACCTGACAGCTTCCGGCATCGGACGGGGCGATGGGGAACCTGTGGCCCGTACGGGGGAAACGGGGCACGCCCGTGACATGCCGTACGTTCGAGAGCCGGGGGACGCACGTGGTGTGAGGGAAGAAGGGGAAGCCCTCCTTCCATGATGCTCACCGGCGTAGCGTCGACGGCACGCATCCCCCTCACCCCGCGACCACCGCCCTGAACGCGCGGCGCTCCTCCCACCCGTCGCCCGACCACCACCCCTCAACGACGGCGCTCCGCGCCGGCAGTGATATCCCGCACAACCTCCAGGACCGGCGAACCACGTGAGCTCCTCTTCTTCCACCAGGCGCCTGTCGCACCCCCAGGTGCGGCAGGGGACCCGCGGCGCGTACCGACTGGTACGTACCGCGCCGGTCCGAGTGGGGCCCCCTCGTCTGGACGCAGAGCAGCGCGCGGTGGTTGACCATGACACGGGACCGCTGCTCGTGCTGGCCGGCCCCGGCACCGGCAAGACGACCACGCTCGTCGAGTCCGTCGCGGCGCGGATCACGCGGGGCGGCGACCCGGAACGCATCCTGGTGCTGACGTTCAGCCGCAAGGCGGCCGTCGAACTGCGCGACCGCATGGCGCTGCGCATAGGGGCCGCCCGCGCTCCCCGGGCGACCACCTTCCACTCGTTCTGCTACGCCCTGGTCCGCGCCCACCAGGACAGCGACCTGTTCGTGGAGCCCCTGCGGCTGCTGTCCGGACCCGAACAGGACGTGGCGGTGCGCGAACTGCTCGCCGGCCAGCCCGACCTGGAGCGGCTCGGCCTCGCCCATGTCCGCTGGCCGGACGAGCTGCGCGCCTGCCTGACCACGCGCGGCTTCGCCGACGAGGTCCGCGCGGTACTGGCGCGCAGCCGCGAACTGGGCCTGAGCCCCGACGCCCTCACCGCCTTCGCCCGGCGCATCGGCCGCCCCGACTGGGGCGCGGCAGCGGCCTTCCTCGCCGAGTACCTGGACGTTCTCGACCTCCAAGGAGTGCTCGACTACGCGGAACTCGTCCACCGCGCGGTCCTGCTCGCCGGGCGTCCGGGCGTCGCCGAACGCCTCGCCGCGCAGTACGACGCCGTCTATGTGGACGAGTACCAGGACACCGATCCCGCGCAGGTCCGGCTGCTGCGCGCCCTCGCCGGCGGCGGCCGCAACCTGGTCGCCTTCGGTGACCCCGACCAGTCGATCTACGCCTTCCGGGGCGCGGACGTGAACGGCATCCTGGACTTCCCCGACGCCTTCCCGCGTGCGGACGGCCGCCCCGCGCCGGTCGAGGTGCTGCGCACCTCCCGCCGCTCCGGCGCCGCCCTGCTGACCGCCACGCGTCTGATCACCCAGCGCATGCCGCTGACCCGCCTTCCGGCGGAGAAGGTACGCGCCCACCGCCAGTTGTCTCCGGTACGGGACGGCGGCGCCGTCGAGGTCTACACGTACCCGACGGCGGGCACGGAGCTGGACAACATCGCGGACATCCTGCGTCGCGCCCATCTGGAGGACGGCGTTCCCTGGGGCGACATGGCCGTCCTGGTGCGCGCCGGCTCCCGCACGATCCCGACGATCAGGCGGGCGCTCACCGCGGCGGGTGTGCCGCTCGACATCGACGGCGACGACCTGCCGCTGCGGCACGAACCGGCGGTGACGCCCTTGCTGACGGCACTGCGGGCGGTGGCGCGCGCGGAGTCGGGTACGGCCGCGCCGTCCGGCGGCGACGTCGACGTACCTGAAGACGTCGACGTACCTGAGGTTGCCGACGTACCTGACGATGCCGACGCACCTGAGGATGCCGACGCGCAAGCCGCGCCCTGGCTCGACACCGAAACCGCGCTCACCCTGCTCGCCTCGCCGCTCGCGAGCATGGACGCGGCCGATCTGCGGCGTCTGGGGCGCGCGCTGCGCGAGGAGGAGCGCGCCGCGGGCAACCACGTACCGCAGCCCTCCGACGAACTGCTCACGCGCGCGCTGGCCGAGCCGGAGCGGCTCGTCGCGCACGACCCGGCGTACGCCCGGGGAGCCCAGCGCCTCGGCGCGCTGCTGCGCAAGGCACGGGAGCGCCTGGCGGGCGGCGGGACGGCCGAGGAGGCGCTCTGGGACCTCTGGGAGGGAACACCGTGGCCGCAGCGCCTGGAGCGGGCCGCCCGGCGTGGTGGCGCGGCCGGACGCAACGCCGACCGCGACCTCGACGCCGTCTGCGCGCTGTTCGCGACCGCGGCCCGCGCCGAGGAACGCACGGGCGGGCGCGGCGCCCTCAACTTCCTGGAGGAGATCGAGGCCCAGGACATCGCCGCCGACACGCTCACCCGCAGGGCGGTGCGCCCCGCAGCCGTACGCCTGATGACCGCGCACCGCTCCAAGGGCCTGGAGTGGCGCCTCGTCGTCGTCGCGGGCGTCCAGGAGGGCCTGTGGCCGGACCTGCGCCGCCGCGGCTCCCTGCTGGAGGCCGACCGCATCGGACGCGACGGCCTCGCCGAACCCCTCACCCCCGGAGCGCTCCTCTCCGAAGAGCGCCGTCTGTTCTACGTGGCCGCCACACGCGCGCGTGAACGCCTGATCGTCACCGCCGTGAAGTCCCCCGCCGACGACGGCGACCAGCCCTCCCGCTTCCTCACCGAACTCGGCGTCGAACCCAGGGACGTCACCGGCCGCCCCCGCCGCCCGCTGTCCGTCGCCGCCCTGGTCGCCGAACTGCGCGCCACCACGGTCGACCCGCGGGTCTCGGACACCCTCCGGCAGGCCGCGGCCCACCGCCTGGCCAAGCTCGCCGCCCTCGGCGACGAGGACGGCCGCCCCCTCGTGCCGTCCGCGCACCCCTACCGCTGGTGGGGCATGTACGAGCCGACCGAGAGCAAGGTGCCGCTGCGCGACCGCGACCAGCCCGTCGTGCTCTCCGGAAGCGCCCTCGACCAACTCGCCAACACCTGCGCCCTGCAGTGGTTCCTGGGCCGCGAGGTCAAGGCCGACGCGCCCGCGACCGCCGCCCAGGGCTTCGGCAACGTGGTGCACGTCCTCGCCGACGAGGTCGCCTCCGGACGCACCCCCGCCGACCTCGCCGTCCTCATGGAACGTCTGGACTCCGTGTGGAACGCGCTCGCCTTCGACGCGCCCTGGAAGTCCGCGCAGGAGAAGGAGCACGCGCGTGTGGCGCTCGAACGCTTCCTGAAGTGGCACGTCGACTCCAACGGCGTCCGTGCGGGACGCGTGCCGGTGGCCAGTGAGCACGACTTCGACGTGACCCTGGAGGCGGGCGACTACGAGGTGCGCATCCGGGGCTCCATGGACCGCGTCGAGACGGACACCGAGGGCCGCGCCTACGTGGTCGACTTCAAGACCGGCAAACACGCGCCCAGCGCCGCGGAGGTGGCGCACCACCCGCAGCTCGCCGTCTACCAGCTCGCCGTCCGCGAGGGGGCCGTCGACGACTCCTTCGACGGCGTACGCCCCGAGCCGGGCGGCGCGGAACTCGTCCAGCTGCGCCAGGGCGCCGCCAAGAAGAACGGCGGCGAGACCCTCCCCAAGGTGCAGGCCCAGGAGCCCCTCGAGGGCGAGTGGGTCGGCGACCTGCTGGCCACCGCGGCCGGGAAGGTCCTCGACGAACGGTTCTCCCCGACCACGGGACAACACTGCACACACTGCGCTTTCCGGGCATCGTGCAGCGCTCGGCCCGAGGGACGCCACGTGGTCGAGTGAGGGGCCCAAGGGGACGTCACGTCAGCGAGTGACGTACGGCACCACACGTGTTGACCAGCACTTCGTCCGTCCCGGCGGCCGATGTGGCCTCCGCTGTCAGTGGGCGCCGCTAGCCTCTCCGACATGCCCGCCCGTATCACCGACCCCGAGCAGCTCAAGGAGCTCCTCGGCATCCCGTTCACCCCGGAGCAGACGGTCTGCATCACCGCACCGCCCGCCCCGCAGGTGATCGTGGCCGGAGCCGGATCGGGCAAGACCACGGTGATGGCGGCTCGTGTGGTGTGGCTCGTCGGTACCGGACAGGTCGCCCCCGAACAGGTCCTCGGTCTCACGTTCACCAACAAGGCGGCGGGCGAACTCGCCGAGCGCGTCCGCAAGGCGCTGATCAAGGCCGGAGTCACCGACCCGGACGTGATCGACCCCGACAACCCGCCGGGCGAGCCGGTGATCTCCACGTACCACGCCTTCGCGGGCCGCCTGCTGACCGACCACGGCCTGCGCATCGGACTCGAACCGACCTCCCGCCTGCTCGCCGACGCCACCCGCTACCAGCTCGCCGCCCGCGTACTGCGCGAGGCCCCGGGACCGTACCCGGCGCTGACCCGCTCCTTCCCGGACCTCGTCGGTGATCTCCTCACACTCGACTCCGAGCTCGCCGAACACCTCGTACGGCCCGAGGACCTGCGCGCCCACGACGCCGAGCTGCTGCGCTCCCTGGAGGGCGCCAAACTCACCAACGCCGACCTGCGGAAGGTCCCCGAGGCGGCCGCGGCCCGGCGTGAACTGGCCGAGCTGGTGGGCCGCTACCGATCGGCCAAGCGCGAGCGCGACCTCCTCGACTTCGGCGACCAGATCGCCCTCTCGGCCACCCTGGCCCGCACCCGCCCCGAGGTCGGGGAAATCCTCCGCGACGAGTTCCGGGTGGTGCTGCTGGACGAGTACCAGGACACCTCGGTGGCCCAGCGCATCCTGCTCGCCGGACTCTTCGGCGGCGGCACCGGCCATCCCGTGACCGCGGTCGGCGACCCCTGCCAGGCCATCTACGGCTGGCGCGGCGCCTCTGTCGCCAACCTCGACGACTTCCCCGAACACTTCGCACACGCCGACGGCCGCCCCGCGGCCCGCCAGGCTCTCAGCGAGAACCGTCGCAGCGGCGGCCGCCTCCTCGACCTCGCCAACGGCCTCGCGGAGCCCCTGCGCGCCATGCACGAGGGCGTGGAGGCCCTGCGCCCGGCCCCAGGAGCCGAGCACGACGGCCAGGTCCGCTGCGCGCTGCTGCGCACCCACGCCGAGGAGATCGACTGGCTCGCCGATTCCATCGCCCACCTGGTGCGCACCGGAAAGGCACCCGGCGAGATCGCCGTGCTGTGCCGTACGGCGGGCGACTTCGCCGAGATCCAGGGCGCGCTCGTCGCCCGGGACATCCCGGTCGAGGTGGTGGGCCTCTCCGGGCTGCTGCACCTGCCCGAGGTCGCCGACCTCGTCGCCGTCTGCGAAGTCCTCCAGGACCCCGGGGCGAACGCCTCCCTGGTCCGTCTGCTCACCGGCCCCCGCTGGCGGATCGGTCCGCGCGACCTCGCCCTTCTGGGGCGGCGCGCCCGCCTGCTCGTGTCCCACGCGCGCGTGGGCGCCGACGAGGACCCGGACCGCCGGCTCGCGGCGGCCGTGGAGGGGGTCGACCCGGCCGAGGTGATATCGCTCGCCGACGCCCTCGACACGTTCCTGGAGATGCCCATCGAGGCCGAAGGGGACGACGACGGGCTGCCGTTCTCGCCGGACGCGCGGGTGCGGTTCGCGCGGCTGGCCGCCGAGCTGCGCGACCTGCGCCGCTCGCTCGCCGACCCCCTGATGGACGTCCTGCACCGGGTGCTCGCCGTCACCGGCCTCGAGGTCGAGCTCTCCGCGTCCCCGCACGCGCTGGCGGCCCGCCGCCGAGAGACCCTGTCGAACTTCCTCGACGTCGCCGCGTCCTTCGCCGCGGGCGACGGCGAGGCCACGCTGCTGGCCTTCCTCGGCTTCCTGCGCACCGCCGCCCAGTACGAGAAGGGACTCGACAACGCCCTGCCCGGCGGCGAGAACACCGTGAAGGTGCTCACCGCGCACAAGTCCAAGGGCCTGGAGTGGGACGTCGTCGTGGTCCCCGGACTCGTCACCGGCACCTTTCCCAGCGGCCAGGGCCGCGAGAAGTGGACCGCCCAGGGCAAGGTCCTGCCGCACGAGCTGCGCGGCGACGCCGACACGCTCCCCGAGATCGCCACCTGGGACGCCAAGGGCATCAAGGCCTTCCACGAGGCCATGAAGGACCACCAGCACACCGAGGAGCTCCGACTCGGCTACGTCACCTTCACCCGCCCCCGCTCGCTCCTGCTCGGTTCCGGTCACTGGTGGGGCCCCTCCCAGAAGAAGCCGCGCGGTCCCTCGGACTTCCTGGACGCCCTCTACGAGCACTGCGCCGCCGGACACGGCGAGATCGAGGTCTGGGCCGAGGAGCCCGCCGAGGACGAGGAGAACCCCGCCCTGCGCGAGGCGGCCGCCGACCACGCGTGGCCGCTCCCGCTCGACGACGCGGCACTGGCCCGCCGCCGTGCCGCCGCCGAGACCGTTCTCGCCCACCTGGAGCGCGTGGCGTCCCACGACGAGCCCCACCCCGGGGCGGAGGGAGCCCGGCACACGGCCGACCACGACCCCACCTCGTACGACGATCCGGACTGGCCACCCCCGCCCGAGGACGACGATCCCGCGTACGACGACGTGCCCTACGGGGACGACGGCTTCCCCGACGACGGCTTCCCCGACGGGGACGACTCCGACTGGGACTCCTGGTCGGCCGACCGCCCAGAGGACCGGCCGACGCGACCCGCGCAGGACCGCCCGACGATCCCGCACCAGGCACCGGCTCGGGGGGCTCGCCAGCACCCTGAGGAACCGCACCCTGCGAAACCGCACCCTGAGGAACCGCACCTTGAGGAACCTGCGCACCTCACCCCGGAGGAGGCCCGCACCCTCGCCTCCTGGGACCGCGACCTCGACGCCCTGACCGGAGAGCTCCTGCGCGCCCGCGCGAGCGTCACCGACGTCCCCCTGCCGGCCTCGCTCACCGTGACGCAGCTCATGCGCCTGGCCACCGACCCGGACGGCTTCGCGCAGGAGCTCGCACGCCCCATGCCACGCCCCCCACAGCCCGCCGCGCGCCGCGGAACACGCTTCCACGCCTGGCTGGAGTCCCGCTTCGAAGAGCTGCGGCTGCCGATGCTGGAACCGGAGGAGCTCCCCGGCAGCGACGCCGAGATCGCCGACGAACGCGACCTGGAGGAGCTCAAGGACGCCTTCGAGCGCACTCCCTACGCGCACCGCACCCCGCACCGCGTCGAGGCACCGTTCCAGCTCGCCATCGCGGGACGCGTCGTACGGGGCCGGATCGACGCCGTCTACCGGGCGCAGGACGACGCCGGCACGACGTACGAGATCGTCGACTGGAAGACCAGCCGCACCGGTACCGCCGACCCCCTCCAGCTCGCCCTGTACCGCCTCGCGTGGGCCGAACAGCAAGGCGTGCCCCTGGAGTCCGTCAAGGCCGCGTTCCTGTACGTCCGCAGCGGTGAGGTGATCCATCCGGACGAGCTCCCGGACCGCGCGGCACTGGAACGACTGCTCACACAGGACCCGGCGGACCCACAGCAAGCGTCCGCCGGGGATCCGCCGGACGAACACGCCTCCGTGGGCGGATAGGCTCGTGAGCATGAGCAAGCCCGTTGACAACGCCGTCAGCACCGTCCGCACGTACATCCAGAACCACCGCACGGCCTTCCTCGACGACCTCGCGGAGTGGCTGCGCATCCCTTCGGTGTCGGCCCAGCCCGACCATGCCGCGGACGTGGCACGCAGCGCCGACTGGCTCGCCGCCAAGCTGCAGGAGACCGGTTTCCCGACCACCGAGGTCTGGGCTACCGAGGGCGCCCCCGCCGTCTTCGCCGAATGGCCCGCCGAGGACCCCGGGGCCCCCACGGTCCTCGTCTACGGACACCACGACGTGCAGCCCGCAGCCCGCGAGGACGGCTGGGACACCGACCCCTTCGAACCGGTGATCCACGGAAACCGCCTCCACGCGCGCGGTGCCGCCGACGACAAGGGTCAGGTGTTCTTCCACACACTCGGCGTCCGCGCCCACCTCGCCGCCACCGGGCGCGGCGCACCGGCCGTGAACCTCAAGCTCCTGATCGAGGGCGAGGAGGAGTCCGGCTCTCCGCACTTCCGCGACCTCGTCGAAAGCCACGCCGACCGGCTCACCGCCGACGCGGTGATCGTCTCCGACACCGGCATGTGGTCCGAGGACACCCCCACCGTGTGCACCGGCATGCGTGGCCTCGCCGAGTGCGAGATCGAGCTGTACGGGCCGCGGCAGGACGTCCACTCCGGCTCCTTCGGCGGTGCCGTGCCCAACCCGGCCACCGCCGCCGCCCGCCTTGTGGCGGCCCTCCACGACGAGCATGCGCGCGTAGCCGTCCCCGGCTTCTACGAAGGCATCACCGAACTCACCGAACGCGAGCGTGAGCTCTTCGCCGAACTGCCCTTCGACGAGGAGCGCTGGCTCAACACGGCCAAGTCGACGGCCACCTACGGAGAGGCCGGACACACCACCCTGGAGCGCATCTGGGCCCGCCCCACCGCCGAGGTCAACGGCATCGGCGGCGGTTACCAGGGCCCCGGCAGCAAGACGATCATCCCGTCCTCGGCCACCGTGAAACTCTCGTTCCGGCTGGTGGCGGGCCAGGACCCGGACCACATCGAGAAGGCGGTCCGCGCCTGGGCCGCCGACCGGCTGCCCGCCGGAATCCGGCACGAGATCACGTTCGGCGCCGCCACCCGCCCCTGCCTCACACCGCTGGACCACCCCGCCCTGCAGTCCGTCGTACGCGCCATGGGCCGCGCCTTCGAACAGCCGATCCGCTTCACCCGCGAGGGTGGCTCGGGACCCGCGGCCGACCTCCAGGAAGTCCTCGGCGCCCCTGTGCTCTTCCTGGGCATCTCCGTCCCCTCCGACGGCTGGCACGCCCCCAACGAGAAGGTCGAACTCGACCTCCTCATGAAGGGCGTCGAAACCAGCGCCTACCTGTGGGGCGACCTGGCCGAGAACTGGCGCGAGGCACACTGAAAGAGCCCGTCTCCACCCTTCTTGAAAAGTCCGTCCCCACCCCGAACAGCGCCCTTCGCACCCGCCCTGCTGAACCGCCCGCCGAAATAACCGTTCCACCGGGGGAGTTGGAAGCACCCGTGACCACCTGGACCGACCGAACCGCCGACCGACCCATCTCGCTCACCGCCCCGAGCGGCATCGACAGGGCCGCCCACCACCGGCTCGACGAGGCCTGGCTCGCGGCGGCCTGGAGCCACCCCACCACCCGCGTCTTCGTGGTCTCCGGCGGTCAGGTGCTCATCGACGAGACGGCGGACGGCACCACCGAACTCGTCATGACCCCCTCCTTCGAGGCCCCGCTCACCGAGGCGCACCGCTACTTCCTCGGCACGGACGACGACGGTGTGAGCTATTTCGCACTTCAGAAGGACGCACTGCCCGGCCGCATCGACCAGTCCGCCCGCGCGGCGGGCCTGCGCGAGGCGGGACTCCTGCTCTCACCCCGCGACGCGGGTCTGATGGTGCACGCCGTCGCCCTGGAGAACTGGCAGCGGCTGCACCGCTTCTGCTCACGCTGCGGCGAGCGCACCGTGATCGCGGCGGCCGGACACATCCGCCGCTGCCCCGCCTGCGGCGCCGAGCACTACCCGCGCACCGACCCGGCCGTAATCATGGCGGTGACGGACGACGAGGACCGCATCCTGCTCGGCCGCCAGGTGCACTGGCCCGAGGGCCGCTTCTCCACGCTCGCCGGCTTCGTCGAACCCGGCGAGTCCATCGAGCAGTCCGTGCGCCGCGAGGTCTTCGAGGAGGCGGGCGTCACGGTCGGCGAGGTCGACTACGTCGCCAGCCAGCCCTGGCCGTTCCCCTCCAGCCTCATGCTCGGCTTCATGGCCCGCGCCACCTCGTCCGAGATCAACGTCGACGGCGAGGAGATCCACGAGGCCCGCTGGTTCTCCCGCGAGGACCTGCGCACCGCCTTCGAGTCCGGCGAGGTACTGCCTCCGTTCGGCATCTCCATCGCCGCCCGCCTGATCGAGCTCTGGTACGGCAAGCCCCTGCCCCGCCCGGGAGCGGTAGCCGCCTGACCGACACACCACACCACGCCACTCGGGCGCGTGGCGCAAGTCACACAACAGGGGCGGTCCTTGAGTCAGACTCAAGGACCGCCCCTGTCACTGCCCGCGGCAACCGCCGGGGGCGCACCGATGGTGAGCCGCTTACGCGCCGATCTTCTGCTTGACCTGCGCCAGCGAAGGGTTGGTGAGCGTCGAGCCGTCCGCGAACAGCACGGTCGGAACCGTCTGGTTTCCGCCATTCGCCTTCTCCACGAAGGCCGCGGACTCCGGGTCCTGCTCGATGTTGATCTCGTTGTACGCGATGCCCGCGCGGTCCATCTGGCCCTTCAGTCGCGTGCAGTAGCCGCACCACGTGGTGCTGTACATCGTCACAGTGCCCGGCATGTGTCTCGCGCTCCTTTGCTGCTGGGGGTGCGTTGTCGCAGAGGTGGAACGTACGCGAGCGGGCCACCATTCCCGTGCCCGGGTACCCCGGCCCGGTACACGCGCGCACCTCACGGCGGACGGGTGAGCAAGAGCACGCCCAGCGCCTGCCGCATTAGTACGACTGCAAGGGCCTCCCTGTGGACAACCGGCTCATGCGTCCCCGCCGACCTGGCAGCATGGCGGGGTGACAGCAGCAACGCACTCCACCCTCTTCCCGCAGGCACCGGACACGGCCGACGCGGTGCTCGACGGGCTCGACCCCGAGCAGCGCGAGGTCGCCACCGCCCTGCACGGTCCGGTGTGCGTGCTGGCAGGCGCCGGCACGGGCAAGACACGAGCGATCACCCACCGCATCGCTTACGGGGTGCGTGCCGGGATCCTCCAGCCCTCCAGTGTGCTCGCCGTCACCTTCACCAACAGGGCCGCGGGCGAGATGCGCGGCCGGCTCCGTCAGCTCGGCGCCGGTGGTGTCCAGGCCCGCACGTTCCACTCCGCCGCGCTGCGCCAACTCCAGTACTTCTGGCCGAAAGCGGTCGGTGGCGGCCTGCCCCGGCTCATCGACCGCAAGATCCAGCTCGTCGCCGACGCGGCTGCCGCCTGCCGCATCCGCCTCGACCGGGGCGAGCTGCGCGATGTCACGGCCGAGATCGAATGGTCCAAGGTCACCCAGACCGTACCCGCCGACTACGCGGCCGCAGCGGCCAAGACCGGCCGTCTCTCGCCCCGCGACCCGGCCGAGATCGCCCAGCTCTACGCCACGTACGAGGACCTCAAGCGCGACCGCGCCGTCATCGACTTCGAGGACGTCCTGCTGCTGACCGTCGCGATCCTCCAGGACCGTCACGACATCGCCGAGCAGGTCCGCTCCCAGTACCAGCACTTCGTGGTCGACGAGTACCAGGACGTCAGCCCCCTGCAGCAGCGTCTCCTGGAACTGTGGCTCGGCGAGCGCGACAGCCTCTGCGTCGTCGGCGACGCCAGCCAGACGATCTATTCGTTCACCGGTGCAACTCCCGACCACCTGCTCGACTTCCGCACCCGCCACCCCGGGGCCACCGTCGTCAAGCTCGTCCGCGACTACCGCTCCTCACCCCAAGTGGTGCACCTCGCCAACGGCCTGCTCTCCCAGGCCCGCGGCCGGGCCGCCGACCACCGCCTGGAACTGATCTCCCAGCGCGCCCCGGGCCCCGAGCCCGTCTACGCCGAATACACGGACGAACCCGCCGAGGCCGAGGGCGCCGCCCGCCGCATCCGCGACCTCATCGCCTCCGGCATCCCCGCGGGCGAGATCGCCATCCTCTTCCGCACGAACTCCCAGTCCGAGATCTATGAACAGGCCCTCGCCGACGCCGGAGTGCCCTACCAGCTGCGTGGCGCCGAGCGGTTCTTCGACCGCCCTGAGGTGCGCAAAGCAGGCGCCGCCCTGCGCGCGGCCGCCCGCTTCGGCGCCAACGACTCCCTCCTCGACGACGTCGTCGACCTGCCCTCCCAGGTCCGAGCAGTGCTCTCCGGCGAGGGCTGGACCAGCCAACCCCCGGCAGGATCCGGCGCCGTAAGAGAGCGCTGGGAATCACTGGCCGCCCTCGTCCATCTCGCCCAGGACTTCGCCGCCGCCAAACAGGGCGCCACCCTCGGTGACCTGGTGGCCGAACTCGACGAGCGCGCGAGTGCCCAGCACGCCCCGACCGTCCAGGGCGTCACCCTCGCCTCCCTGCACTCCGCCAAGGGGCTGGAGTGGGACGTGGTCTTCCTGGTCGGCGTCGCGGAGGGGATGATGCCGATCACCTACGCAAAGACCGACGAGCAGATCGAGGAAGAACGCCGACTCCTCTACGTCGGAGTCACCCGCGCCAGAGAACACCTCCTCGTCTCCTGGGCCCTGTCCCGCTCACCCGGCGGCAGACCCAACCGCCGGCCCAGCCGCTTCCTCGACGGGCTGCGCCCCGGCTCCGTCGCCACCGCGGGCCGCAGCGCCGGCGGCGGCCCAGGAGGCATCGAGCGCGGCATCGGAAGCAGCGGAGGCACGGTCGTACGGCGGACGAGCCGGACCCCGGCCCGCTGCCGGGTCTGCGGGCGCACGCTGACCGACGCCGGCGAGATGAAACTGATGCGTTGTGAGGACTGCCCCTCCGACATGGACGAAGGCCTCTACGAGCGGCTGCGGGAGTGGCGGGCGGTACAGGCGCAGCGCAGTGGGCAGCCCGCGTTCTGCGTCTTCACCGACAAGACACTCATGGCGATCGCCGAGGCCGCGCCGGACGACGAGGGCGAGTTGGCGCGGATCCCCGGGGTCGGCGTGCGCAAGTTCAACCGCTTCGGGGCCGATGTTCTGGCCATCTGTGCAGGTCAAGAACCTACGGAGGGCCGCGAGGGTGACTGATGCAAACTCGTCGAAAAAATAGTTTGCGCATGCCCCAGCAATCCCCATAGGTTCTTAACCACGGCAGCAGCGGCCTTCTCCAAGGCCCTGGTTCCGTGCTGTACTTAATAGCCGTCGGACTGGCTCACCCCAGTCCCCCAAGACGCCGAGAGGAGGCGATTCCAGTGATCAGCATCAACATCAGCTCCATCAGCACCGCCAAAATGACCGATCGCTCGGTCGTCTCCACGTGCCTGCTCGGCGTCTCGAACCTGGGCACCGGTCTGTCCGGCATCGCTGCCGTCCGGCCGGCCTCCCCTCTGTCTCTCGCGGTTCTTCCCATCCGTGAGCGCAATGAGCGACCGATGAAGGCACTGGAAGCGGCAGTAGTGGCAGAGGCCCAGGCCTATGCCTTTGCGGCAGCCGGTGCCGGATCCCTGAAGCAGACGAAGCAGCACCACACGATGTGGGCCTTCCGTGGGCCTGAACCCTGGAGTGATCCAGCCTGATCTCGATCAGGCCGGCGCCTTCAGGGCCGCGGAACCCCACCCGGGATCCGCGGCCCTTCTGTTTGTCCCCGACCGGGGACGGCAGAGCGAAGGGGCCTCGGGACAAGAAAAGAACCCGGTACCAGCCGCCAACCGGCCAACCCGGCCGGCACGACCAGACGAGGAAGACCAACCGTGCAACTCGAAGCGCACGCCCCGTCCGTACCGCCTTCCGAAACGATCCCCCCGCCCGGCCTCACGGAGGACTCCACCTTGATCCCGCTCACTGCGCTCACCGCGCTCGACGACGCCATCGAGAACCTCGGCGTACCCGTCCCCTGCCGCTCCTACGACCCGGAGGTCTTCTTCGCCGAGTCGCCGGCCGACGTCGAGTACGCCAAGTCCCTCTGCCGCACCTGCCCGCTGATCGAGGCCTGCCTCGCCGGCGCCAAGGAGCGGCGCGAGCCCTGGGGTGTCTGGGGCGGCGAGCTCTTCGTCCAGGGTGTCGTCGTGGCCCGCAAGCGGCCGCGTGGCCGCCCGCGCAAGAACCCGGTTGCGGCATGAACACCGTAGGAACGATCGATCGCCCCCTGACGCACGACCCCAAGAAACAGGCCCCGATGAAGCCGTCCACCAGCGAGCCCGCAGGCTCCGCCATCCCAGACTTCACCACCACCGGCGCGAACGACTCGCGTCAGAACAGGACCCGCGAGATGCAACTCATCCCAGAAGCCCTGGCTCGTGCGCATATGCACGAGCGACTGCACGAGGCCGAGCGGGAACGCCTGGCCGTGCGCCTGGCCTCCGCCCGTCGGATGCAGCGTCGGGCCGAGCGCGCCTCCATGCGCGCCCGGCGCGCGCTGGCCATGGCGGTCATGCACTAGCCGAAGGCAGTCGCTGAAGTATCAGTAAGCAGCTCTCCGCGGGGGTCGGTCCGAACGGACCAGCCCCCGCGGTGCGTTGTGCCGGGCGAACCGCCGACCACGGCGTTATCGTCGCCGAGTGACGAGTCTTCCCGGGGACAGTGACAGCACCGGCTCCATGCCGCGGCCCGACACGGCCGAGGCCCGGCACATCGTGTGCGCCCGTTGCGGCACCCCGGCCGACGGCCCTCCGCTGACGTGGACCTGCTCCATGGAGAACGGCACCCGCCACTACTTCTGCGACAACTGCGCCCGCAGCAACCTCAGGGCGATCGAGGGACGGCTGGACTCGGCCTGGTGGTAGGCCACGCCAGGCCGGCCCGGGTCACGCCCAGGCAGGCCCGCTGGCCGAAGGCGGCCCGAGTCATGCTCCGGCCGCTGATTCCTCCTCGTCCAGCAGTTCCTCCGTCGGGTCCTCTCCCGGCACGAAACCCGGCAACCACTCCTCCAGTTCGTCGCGCAGCCGCACCGTCGCGCCCAGCTGGCACAGGACTCCGATGGTGCTCAACGTCACACGGTGTATCAGGAGATACGACGGCGGCAGGTTGAGCAGCCTGCCCAACTGGTGTGCGGGGGAGCGGGGGTCGGCGATGCGGGCGGCCTGACTCCGCATCCAGCCACGGGTGAACGTGAACTCGTCGACCTGGGCCGGTTCGATGATCGGCAGGAGGTAGTCCAGGACCGCGTCGGGTTCGAGCTCTATGGACTCCTTGACGAAGCCTTCCTCACGCAGCAGCTCGTAGACCGCTTCGGCCTCGCCCTCGAGAGTCATCCGGAGGGAGTAGCCGATCGTCGAGGGCAGACCGCCGGGAAGACGGTCGACCGTGCCGAAGTCCAGGACGCCCAGCCGCCAGCCGCTCTTCTCGTCCGGCAGGAGGCGGAAGTTGCCCGGGTGCGGATCGGCGTGCAGCAGTCCGGTACGGGCGGGACCCGAGAAGAGGAACCGGGCCAGCAGCTGGCCCGCGCGGTCCCGCTGCTCCTGGGTGCCCTCGGCGATCACCTCCGACATCGGTATCCCGTCGATCCACTCGGTCACCAGGACCTGGTCGCACTGGTGGACCACCGCAGGGACGAGCACGTCCGGATCGCCCGCGAACTCCGTGGCATGCGTCTCCTGGGCCTCTGCCTCCAGCGCGTAGTCGAGCTCCTCGGACACCCGGTCGCGCAGCTCCGCGATGAGCGGCTTGATGTCCATGCCGGGGATCAGGGGACCCAGGAGCCTGGCGAATCGGCTGAGCTGGGTCAGATCGGACAGCAGAGCCTCGCCCGCCCCCGGGTACTGCACCTTGACGGCGACCTCGCGTCCGTCGTGCCACACAGCCCGGTGCACCTGGCCGATCGAGGCCGCCGCGGACGGCTTGTCCTCGAACTTCTGGAACAGCTCGGACCAGTCCTCGCCGAGGCGCTCCCGCAGAACGGAGTGCACCGTGCGCGTCGGCATCGGCGGCGCCGCCTCCTGGAGCTTCGTCAGCGCCGCGCGATAGGGTCCCGCGACCTCCTCGGGCAGCGCCGACTCGAAGACCGACAGTGCTTGTCCGAACTTCATGGCGCCCCCCTTCAACTCGCCGAGGACCTTGAAGAGCTGCTCCGCCGTGCGCTGCTGCAGCTCGCGGCCGACGATCTCCGCGGACTTCCCGCCGATCCTCTTGCCCAGCCCCCAGGTCGCTCGCCCGGCGAAGCCGAGCGGTAGTGCGGCGAGTTTGGCAGTTCGGGTGACTGCCTTCCGGGGAAGATCAGACATGCGCCCTCCAAGTCCCAGACAGCCGTGCCGCGTGCGGCTGTTGCCCGGCCATTGTCTCGTGCGGCTGCCCGTCCTCGACGGCGCGCTCCCCCTTCTTACTTTTCTCCGCCGCGCCGCACGGGCATGCGGGATGCGACCACACCGGCTTCGCATGCCAGTCGAAGCCCGGCACGGAGGACTCCCAGCGTGCTCCGGCGCTGGAGGGCAGCCGTCCGTCGAGGAAGGCGAGGGCGTGCCCCGCCGCGAGTCCGGCGACGCCGGTCGCCAGCGCGAGGTCGCAGGCCGGGACCTGGTGCGAGGCTCCGGAGCGCCACTGGGCGATCAGGCGTGGCCAGGTCGGGTCCCGGTCGATGCGCTGCTGGTCCAGGCAGCCCGCGCAGCCGGTGTCGCCGGGCAGCACCAGGGGACCGACGACACCTGTTCCCTCCACGACCCCCGCGTACAGATGAGGTGTGCCGGAGGCGATCAGGGGCTCGGCGACGGCGGGATCGGGGGCGTGCACCGCCAGGCCGTCCCGGGGCGCGAGGATCACCAGGGAGAGACCGAGTTCCTCGCCCTCGGCCGTGGGCCGTGGTGGCCGATCCGGTGCCGCTCGGCGCACCGCGCGCCGGGCGGCTTCCTCCCGGCGCTCGCCGATGGACGCCGAGGGCAGTCCGCCCGGTGCCACGTCCCAGGGTTCGACGCTGCCGATGTCGCGCACCTCGACCTGGCCGACACCGGCGCCGGCGAGCAGGGAGGCCAGGACGACTCCCACCCGGCCGGCGCCCCGCACCTGCACCCGCAGGGAGCGGCGGGCGGCCAGATGCTTCAGGGCGTCGCCCGGCGCGCGGGCGACGAGGGACAGGGACGCGAGGTCGGGGCGGAGCCGGTCCAGGACCTCCTTCTTCTCGCGCAGGGCGTCCGCGGGCCGGCCGCCGCCCGTCGCGTCGTCCAGCAGACCCGAGCGGGCCAGTCGCTCCACGAGTGCGTCGACATGACCGTCGGGCAGGCCCATCGCGCGACCCAGGTCGCGAAGGAGCGGCAGCCCGCGTGTTCCGTTGAGCAGGTCGAGAAAGCTGCCTGTCGCCGTGTCCACCGGGCCCAGGACCATCGCGTGCGCGGGCGCCATCCCGAACTGCACGGTGTTGAGATCCCGCCAGCCGCGCCGCAGCGCGGGCTTCACCATCGGATGCATGACCGACCCCCGTACCCGTAGAGCATCCCCGTGTGCCGGCGGGGTCCGTCCCGGGCCCGCCGATCGAATGCCAGCATGCCCCGCCCGGCCGAACCGTGCCGAAAGTTGTCCACAGGCGGTGGTGTTCGTCGTATAAATCAAGCGCACGGGGTGCGGATCGGCATCGAACCGTCCAGGGGACGGGACTTCCCCCATGTGCAGCGGGTAACGTCGGGGCGTGCCCGCCGACCCACTGCACCGCGCCGGAAAGCCACAGCGCAGCACGACGAGCCCGCCGCCAAGCGGCTCGGGGGCGAGCGCGATCGAGGTTCGCAGGAGCGCGCGCCGGCGCAGAACGGTCTCCGCGTACCGCGAGGGCGATCGCACCGTCGTGCTCATCCCCGCCCGTATGTCCGAGGCGGAGGAACAGCGCTGGGTCACCGTCATGCTCGACAAGCTGGCCGCCCAGGAGAGCAAACGGGTGCTCGGCGACGCCGAGCTGACCGAGCGCGCCGCGCGGCTGTCGGAGCAGTACTTCGACGGCCGGGCCCGCCCAGCCTCGGTCCGCTGGGTCACCAATCAGAACACGCGCTGGGGGTCCTGCACCCCGGCCGAGGGCAGTATCCGTCTTTCGCATCGCCTGCAGGGCATGCCCGAGTATGTCGTCGACTACGTCCTCGTCCACGAACTCGCGCACCTTCTGGTGCCCGGTCACGGGCCCCGTTTCTGGCGGCTGCTGGAGGCGTACCCGCGTACGGAGCGTGCCCGCGGCTATCTCGAAGGGGTGGTCGCGGCCGAACGGCTGCCGCATCTGCCCGTGGCGAGCGACGAGTAGCGGGCGGGCGGCGGCGGACCGTCCCTGCCGGGAGGTGATTGTGTACCGGGTCTGTACCGGCGGCGTTCACTCCCAGAGTTTCCCGTTAGCCTGACGCGACGCAATCGCACTCGGGATGGGGGACGGTCGTTACGCATGGCCAGGGAATTCCAACGCGGCCACAAGGCCAGGATCAGTGACCTCACCGCGGGCACGGATCTGTACGTAGGTGTGCAGATCACCGGTCCCGGACTGACCTTCGACATCAGCTGCTTCGGTCTGGACGCCGACGAAAGGCTTTCGGACGACCGGTACTTCGTCTTCTTCAACCAGCCGAAGACCCCCGAAGAATCCATCCAGCTCCTCGGCGCCCAGTCGGGTGACACGGAGTCCTTCCGCGTCACGCTCGACCGGATCCCGGCGCAGATCCAGAAACTGTCGTTCACGGCGACGATCGACGGCGCCGGACAGATGTCGCAGATCGCCCCCGGATACCTCCGTGTTGTCGCGGGCGGCGAGGAGGTGGCCCGGTACTCGTTCAGTGGCGCGGAGTTCTCCACCGAGCGTGCCGTGATGCTGGGCGACTTCTACCTGAAGGACGTCTGGCGGTTCGCCGCCGTGGGGCAGGGATTCGACGGCGGCCTCGACGCGCTGCTCAAGAACTTCGGTGGTGAGGTCGCCGACGAGCAGCCCGCCGCGCAGGAGCCGCAGGCCACTGCCGCACCGTCCTTCGCTCCGCCGGCCCAGGCCACCGTACCCCCCGCGTTCGGCGCCCCGGCTCCGGCCCCCGCGCCGCAGCCCGCCGCGCAGGGATTCGCGCCGCCGCCCGCCGCCCCCTCGGTGCACGCCGCGCCGACCATCATCGCCCCGCTGCACACCCCGCCGGGCGGCACCGTGCCGCCGCCGGGTCCCGCTCCGTACATCCAGCCGCCCGGTCCGCCCGGTCCGCCCGGTCCGCCGCCGGGGTACGGACAGCAGCCTCCCGGTCAGACGGCTCCCATGCCGCCCGGTTACGGCCAGCAGGCACCGCCCGCGCCCCCCGGCTACGGGCAGCAGGCCCCGACGGCGCCTCCGGGCTACGGCCAGCAGCCGCCGTACGGCCAGGTTCCTGGCCAGGCGCCGGGTCAGCCCGGCGCGCCGTCCCCGTACGGCGTTCCTCAGGGCGCCCCGCAGGGCGGTGCCGGTGTGGCCGCCGCGCTGGGGGCCTACAAGGAGACGCCCACCGGTCAGCGGTGGACCCAGCAGAACAAGAAGCTCATCCGCGTCGACCTCGGTATCGGCGGCCAGCCCGTGCTGGCCCGCCAGGGCAGCATGGTGCTCTACCAGGGCAAGGTCGACTTCAGCTACAAGGGCGCCGGCTTCGCCGGGCGGATCGTGGGCAACGCGACCGGCCAGGAGATGCAGCTCATGCGTTGTACCGGCCAGGGACAGGTGTTCCTCGCCGAGAACGCCAGCCACGTGCATCCCATCGAACTCCAGGGCGACGCGATCTGCGTCTCCGCGGAGAGCGTGCTCGCCTTCGACGAGTCCCTCCAGCACGAGGTCCGGCGTATCGAGGGGCACGGCATCCCCGGAGGCGCGCTGTTCACCATGCAGTTCCAGGGGACCGGAACGATCGTCGTCAAGACGCACGGCGCTCCCGTAGTGCTGCCCGTGACACCGACGACCTTCGCCGACTGCAACGCCGTCGTCGCCTGGTCCGCGGCCTCCCAGGTGATCGTCTCCAGCCAGGTGCGGATGCGCCGCAACGCCTACCCCGGCGACACCGGGGAGAGTGTGAACCTCCAGTTCCGCGGCGCGCCCGGCAATTTCATCGTCGTCCAGCCGTACGAGGTCTGAGGGAGCCCGTCATGAACCAGCCACTCGCGGGCTTCGCCCCGGCACCCGTCACCGCCCGCATGGAGAACCACGGCAACCACATGCTCAAGGTCGCCATGCAGACCGGAAACGACCTCTTCGCGCGCGTGGGCTCGATGGTCGCCTACGAAGGGTTCGTCCAGTACGAGCCCAACCCGCCCGCCGTACGCCAGATCGCGCGGGACTGGATGACCGGTGAGGGCGCGCCCCTCATGAAGTGCACCGGCGACGGCCTGCTCTACCTGGCCGACTACGGGGCGAACGTCGTCGTCATCAACCTCAACGGGGACGCGATCTCCGTCAACGCCACCAACCTGCTCGCCTTCGACGCCCATCTCCAGTGGGGCGTCGAGCGGGTGAAGGGGCTCGCCAAGTTCGCCGGACAGGGCCTGTGGAACACCAAGATCTCCGGTCAGGGCTGGGTCGCGCTGACCTCGCGCGGCAAGCCGATCGTGGTCGACTGCGGCGGCGGTGAGGACGAGACGTACGTCGACCCGGACGCGCTCGTCGCCTGGTCCCCGAACCTCAAGGTGAAGGGCAAGCGCAGCTTCAAGGCGCAGTCGCTGATCGGACGCGGCAGCGGCGAGGCGTACCAGATGGCGTTCTCCGGACAGGGCATCGTCGTCGTCCAGCCCAGCGAGGACAGCACCGACCGCCTCCGGATCCGGGGCTGAGGGGGAGCACCACATCATGCAGAGCCCGCTTTTCGGCTACAACGAGCAGCAGACCCAGGAGCGCTACAGCCTCCAGAACTCGCAGATGCTGCGAGTCGTCATGGAGGGGCACGACGACATCCTGGCCCGCAAGGGAACCATGGTCGCGTATCAGGGGCTCGTGGAGTTCGACGCCGAGTACCAGAACAACAGCCAGCACCGCGCACGCGCGTACACCGGTGAAGGCCTCGACCTCATGCGGTGCCACGGGCAGGGGACGGTCTATCTGGCCAACCTCGCCCAGCACGTGCACGTGGTCGACGTGGAGCAGGACGGGCTGACCGTCGACAGCAGCTACGTCCTGGCCATGGACTCCTCGCTGCACCACGAGGTCATCGCCGTGGACAGCCAGTACGGCATCTCCGGCTCCGGCAAGTACCAGCTCAACATCACCGGCCGTGGCAAGGTCGCCCTGATGACCTCGGGCATGCCGCTGATGATGCAGGTCACGCCGGACAAGTACGTCAACTGTGACGCCGACGCGATCGTCGCCTGGTCCACCGGCCTGCGTGTCCAGATGCAGGCCCAGACGCACTCCTCCGGCGTGTGGCGGCGGCGGGGCAACACCGGTGAGGGCTGGGAGCTCAGCTTCCTGGGCCAGGGCTTCGCGCTCGTCCAGCCCAGCGAGCTGCTGCCGCCCCAGAACGCGGTGATCGGACAGGGGCTGCGCGCCCAGTACGGCATGGGGCAGCAGGGGGCCCGGGCGCAGAACCAGGGCAACGTCTGGAGCTGACCCGCCGATGATCGGTCGATCGGCCGGACCCGAGGTCGGTTGATCGACCGGCGGTCAGTTGACCGGGTGACGGTCCGGGAAACGAACGTAAGGGGCGATCGCCATGGCGGTCGCCCCTTACTCGTGCCTCAGGCCACTCGTGCCTCAGGCCGCGAGTCGTGCGCGGGTTGCTTCCAGGAGCCGTACGACCGAGGCGTCCGCCACGTCCGCGACCTCCTCGTAGGGGAACCAGCGCAGGTCCAGGGACTCGTCGCTGATCGCCGCCACGGCCTCGGCCGGGGCGAGCGCGGCGTACTGGACGTCCAGGTGCCAGTTGCACGGCGCCGGGATGGCGTGCCGGTCGAGGGTCACGGGGCCACCCGGCAGCAGGATCAGACCCGCGATGCCGGACTCCTCGGTCGCCTCGCGCAGCGCGGCCGCCGCCAGCGTCGGATCGCCCGGCTCGCAGTGGCCGCCCATCTGCAGCCACATCTGCAGCTTGCGGTGCAGCGTCAGCAGGACGCGGCCGCCGGCCGGGTCGATGACCAGGGCGCTGGCCGTGACGTGCCCCGCCGTGCAGGCCTTCCACATGCCGTCGGGATGCTCGGACAGATGGTCCAGATAGACCTGGCGCAGCTCTTCCTGGTCCTCGTACTGCTTCAGTACGAGGACGGCGTCGTCGTGAAGGGTCACTCGGTGCCGTCGCCCTTGTCGTCGTCCTTGTTTTCGTCCGCGGGAGCGTCGTCCTTCTTCAGGTTCGTCTTCTCGGCGGAGCCGCTCGCCGCCTCGCCGAGCATCTTGTCGAGCTCGGAGAAGTCCAGCTGCTCACGGTGCACGAAGCCGTCCGGGTCGTCGAGGTCGGACGCGGTCGGCAGCATGTCCGGGTGGGCCCACAGGCCGTCGCGGCCGTCGACACCGCGCGCGTCGGTGAGCGAGGCCCACAGGCGCGAGGCGTCCCGCAGCCGGCGCGGGCGCAGCTCCAGGCCGATCAGCGTGGCGAACGTCTGCTCGGCGGGACCGCCCGTGGCGCGGCGCCGGCGCAGCGTCTCGCGCAGCGCGTCCGCGGAGGAAAGACGCGGCTTCGCGGCCGCGTGCACGACCGCGTCCACCCAGCCCTCCACGAGCGCGAGCGCCGTCTCCAGACGGGCCAGCGCCGCCTTCTGCTCCGGCGTGTCCTCCGGCTGGAACATGCCCTGCTGGAGGGCGTCCTGCAACTGCTCGGGGTTCTGCGGGTCGAGCTGGCCGACCACGTCCTCCAGCTTGGCCGTGTCGACCTTGATCCCGCGCGCGTAGCCCTCGACCGCGCCGAACAGGTGCGAGCGCAGCCACGGCACGTGCGAGAAGAGACGCTGGTGGGCGGCCTCGCGCAGGGCGAGGTAGAGCCGCACCTCCTCCAGGGGGATGCCCAGGTCCTTGCCGAACGACGCGATGTTCAGCGGCAGCAGCGCGGCCTTGCCGGCCGGGCCGAGCGGCAGGCCGATGTCGGTGGAGCCGACGACCTCGCCCGCGAGCACGCCGACGGCCTGCCCGATCTGCGTACCGAACATGGCGCCGCCCATGGAGCGCATCATGCCGATGAGCGGGCCCGCCATGGCCTGCATCTCCTCCGGCAGGACATCGCCCATGGCCGCGCCGACGCGCTCGGCGACCGGGTCGACGAGCTCCTTCCACACCGGCAGGGTCGCCTCGACCCACTCCGCGCGGCTCCAGGCCACGGCGGAGGCGGCGCCGGACGGCAGGGACGTCGCGTCGTCCAGCCACAGGTCGGCCAGGCGCACGGCATCCTGAACGGCGGTGCGCTCGGCGGGACCGACGCTCGCGTCCTTGGTGCCGTCAGAAGTGCCCTGGGAGACCGTCTGGCGGGCGATCTGTTTGGCCATGTCCCAATTCACCGGGCCGCCCTCGTACGAGAGCATCTGGCCCAGCTGCTGGAACGCGGCCCCCAGATCGTTGGGGTTCATGGAACCGAACATCGCTGCGAGCGGATTGTCGGCACCGGGGCCGCCGGCGCCGGGCGGCCCGAAACCGAACGGTCCCTGTCCACCGCCGCTCTGCTGGTCCTTCTTCTTGCCCTCGTCGCCGTTCTCCGGCTCCTCCGGCGGAAGGCCGAATCCGAATGGGGTGTCACTCACGGGATTCCTCGGCTGGTAAGGCCGCCGGTTCGTTCCGACGGCGACTGCCCGACAACACCACCCAGCGTAGACACCCGAACCCGATCGGGCCTCGGTGCTTCGCCGACTCTTGGCCTGCGGCAGGATGGATGCCACCTGGTACGGACGCGTCACGCGTGTCCGTTACTGAAGACAACCGCTGGAGACGCCCGGTGAGTTCCCCAGATCCACAGGTTCGCGCAGCGCGAAACCACTCAACCAGTCCGCCCTTGCGCGGGCCCGTCGTCGCGGTCACCGGCGCCGCGTCCGGCGTGGGCGCGATGCTGACGGAGCGGCTTGCCGCCAGCGAGGAGATCAAGCAGGTCATCGCCATCGACGAGCGTCGCGGCGAGTGCGAGGGCGCCCAGTGGCAGATCCTCGACGTGCGGGACCCGGCGATCGCCGAGAAGCTGCGTGGCGCGGACGTCGTGGTGCATCTCGCGCTCGACCTCGACCTGGAGACGGACGCGGCGGCGCGCACGGCGTACAACGTCCGGGGGACGCAGACCGTGCTGACGGCTGCCGCCGCGGCCGGGGTGCACCGGGTTGTGCTGTGCACCTCCGCGATGGTCTACGGGGCGCTGCCCGACAACGAACTGCCCCTCTCCGAAGACGCCGAACTGCGGGCGACCGCCGAGGCCACGGGGGTCGGGGACCTGCTGGAGATCGAGCGGCTCGCCCGGCGGGCGCCGCGTGCGCATCCGGGGCTCAATGTCACCGTCGTACGGCCGGGGGTCCTGGTCGGCGGTGGTACCGACACCGCCCTGACCAGGTACTTCGAGTCTCCTCGGCTCCTTGTGGTGGCGGGGTCACGGCCTGCCTGGCAGTTCTGCCACGTCGAGGATCTGTGCAGTGCTCTGGAGTACGCCGTCCTGGAGAAGGTGGAGGGGGAGCTGGCCGTCGGGTGCGACGGTTGGCTGGAGCAGGAGGAGGTCGAGGAGCTCAGCGGGATTCGGCGGATGGAGTTGCCGTCCGCCGTCGCGCTGGGGGCTGCCGCGCGACTTCACCGGATTGGGCTCACTCCTTCGCCCGCCGGGGATCTGGCATACACGATGTACCCCTGGGTGGTGAGTGGGAGCCGGATGCATGACGCCGGGTGGCGGCCGCAGTGGACCAACGAGGAGGTTCTCGCGGAGCTGCTGGAGGAGGTTGCCGGGCGGCACACCGTGGCTGGGCGGCGGCTGGGGCGGAAGGATGCGACTGCGGCGGGGGCCGCGGGGGCGACGGTTGCTCTTCTGGGTACGGCCGCGTTGGTTCGGCGGGCTCGGAAGGCTCGCCGGCGGATCTGAGTCCTGGGGGCGGTCGTTTGCGGGTGAGTCGTGGCTGGGGGCCGGTGTTCCGCCCCCGCCGCCCCTACCCGTCCCCTCCCCGGAGGCTCCGCCCCCGGACCCCCGGCGGGGCTGCGCCCCTGCACCCCGGTGGGGCTGCGCCCCGGACCCCCGGCGGGGCTCTGCCCCTGCACCCCGGTGGGGGTGCGCCCCCGGACCCCTGGTGGGGCTCCGCCCCTGCACCACTCGGTGGGGGTGCGCCTCTGGACTTCCGCGGGGCTCTGCCTCTGGGCCCCTGGCAAGGCTGCGCCCCTGGACCTCCGACGGGGCTCCGCCCCTCCATCCCGGTGGAGCTGCGCCCCTGCACCCCGGTGGGGGTGCGCTTCTGGACTTCGGCGGGGTTCCGCCCCCGGGCCCCTGGCGTGGCTCCGCCCCTGTACCCCGGCGGGGCTCCGCCCCGGTATCTCGGTGGGCCCGGTGGGGGTGCGCCCCTGTATCTCGGTGGGTTCGTGGTCCCGATGGCCTCGGGGCTTCGCCCCGGACGCCGGTGGGGGAGTGAACGGGCTCGGCGGGGTGGGTGGGTACGGGCTTGTTCGATCTGTAGGAGGCTCCAAGAGGTCAGGTGTGTGTGCGGGGGGAACGGCGTATTTCGTGGGTGCCGTGGGGTGCGGCACGATGGGGCCATGGCACCTACCTTTGAGCATCCGGGTGAGTTGGGCGCGCAGGATCCGATTCGGCTGTTGGCGATTCGGGACGAGCCGCTCTCCTTGGACGAGGTCTTCCGGGCCGTCGGGGACGACGCCGCCGGGGGGACCGCGCTCTTCGTGGGGACCGTGCGCAATCACGACGGGGGCGCCGACGTCGACGGGCTGGGGTATTCGTGTCATCCCAGCGCGGAGGCCGAGATGCGGCGGATCGCCGAGAAGGTGGTCGCCGAGTATCCGGTGCGGGCGCTGGCCGCCGTGCACCGGGTCGGTGATCTGGCCGTCGGTGATCTCGCGGTGATCGTCGCGGTGTCGTGTCCGCACCGCGGTGAGGCCTTCGAGGCGTGTCGCAAGCTGATCGACGACCTCAAGCACGAGGTGCCCATCTGGAAGCACCAGAAGTTCTCCGACGGCACGGAGGAGTGGGTCGGAGCCTGTTGAGGGAGTCGGCCGGACGTGTGAGTCCGGCCTCACCGAGTTCTCACCCTTGCTCCGGTTGCGTAACCGACCCCCTGGTATGAGCGTTAACAAGGCGGATGGTTAATCTGCTGATCAGTCAGTTGCGGTCGCTCGTGGGGTTGGGAGGTCGGCATGGCGTCGCTCGCCTGGTTGTTGATTCCGCTTTTGGCTGCGATCGGTGCCGGACTGTGGGGCGGTTGGGCCAGCCGGAACCGCAAGACGGTGGGCGACGGCGTCGAGCTCGAGGGGTACGCGCGCTTCCGCGCGGCCATGGAGCGCTCCGAGGCCGTCATGGTGCGGCCCGGTGCCGGGGAGAAGCCGCACTCCGACGTGGTCTGAGGTCAGGGCCCCGCAGGGGCCGCCCGGGCCCCGTACGGACGGCCCCGACAGTGCGCTGACAGCACCGTCCCGTACTGTCGTGGCATGCCACGCCGCACCGCGACGATGCTCGCCTCCACCCTGATCCTGATCGCGCTCCTGTGCGCGGGAGTGTTCATCAAAGTGCCGTACTCGGAGATGTCACCGGGGCCGACGGTGAACACCCTGGGCGAGCACGACGGCGAGCCGGTGCTGCAGATCTCCGGACGCAAGACGTACCCGGCCACCGGGCACCTGAACATGACCACTGTCCGGGTCACCAGCGCCAACTACAACATGAACCTCGTAGAGGCCGTGTACGGGTGGCTCGCGCATGACAACAAGGTCGTGCCGCACGACACGCTCTACCCGGACGGCAAGACCGAGCAGCAGTCGACGCAGGAGAACGCCGAGGAGTTCAGCCAGTCCCAGGAGAGCGCCAAGGTGGCCGCTCTGAAGGAGATGGGCATCCCGGTGAAGTCCTGGGTGATCGTGTCGACCGTCGTCAAGGGCTCCCCGGCCGAGGGTCGGCTGCACGCCGGTGACGTGATCAAGAACGTCGACGGTACGGCCGTCAAGGCACCCGAGGACGTCGCCAAGCTGGTCACCAAGCACAAGCCCGGCGAGAAGGTCGTCTTCACGGTGGTGCCCGCCAAGGAGCAGGCCGCCGCCGAGAAGGCGGGCAAGACGGCCACCGCGACCACGGACGTGACCATCACCACGGCGAAGTCCAGCGACAGCGGAGCGTCCCGCGCCATCGTCGGCATCTCGGCCGGGACCGATCACACGTTCCCGTTCAGCATCGACATCAAGCTCGCCGACGTCGGCGGTCCGAGCGCCGGGCTGATGTTCGCGCTGGGCATCGTGGACAAGCTGACCCCGGGCGACCTCACCGGCGGCAAGTTCGTGGCCGGCACCGGCACCATCGACGACAGCGGAACCGTGGGTCCGATCGGCGGCATCGAGCTGAAGACGATCGGAGCGCGCGAGAAGGGCGCCCAGTACTTCCTGACGCCCAAGGACAACTGCGCGGCCGCCGCCAAGGACACCCCCAAGGGGCTCACCCTCGTCAAGGTCAACACCATCGACGACGCGATGAACGCCCTGAAGGACATCAGCTCCGGCAAGACCGCCGACCTGCCGAAGTGCACCACCAAGGGCTGAGGGACCGACCGGCGACGGTACGCATGGGCCGTACGGCGTGATGGGGCGCCCCCGGAAGTCCGGGGGCGCCCCATCACGTACACCAGGACGTCAGTCCGCGAACGTCGCCGACAGCGCCTCGGCCAGGCCCGGCACCAGGCTCGCGCCCGTGAGGACCTCGGTCGGCGTGTCCTTCTCGCGCAGACGCAGTGCGGAGTCTCGGGTGCCGTCGCGCAGGACGCCGACCGTCATACGGACCTCCTGGCGGTCCGGGTGCTCGGCGACCCACTTCGCGAGCTTCTTGTCACTCAGGCCCTCCGGGACGGAGGCCTCCGCGGACGGCGGAAGCATCAGCCGCTCCACGGTGAGCGCGCAGCCGACCACGGCGTCGGGCCAGGCGATGGTGCCGAGGAACTCGTCCAGCGGCTTGTCGGCAGGGATCTCGTCCTGCTCGATGGGGGTGAGACCGGTGGTCTCGGGCTCGTCCTGCAGGCCGAGCTGGGCCGCGAGGCCGGGCTCCTGGGCCCGCAGTCGCGCGGTGTCTACGAGGGCGAAAAGGCGAGCGGGCTGGTCCCAGCCGAGGCCGGAGGCGTACTCGTCGATCTCGAGTACGGCCCGGGTGAGCGGGCTCGCTGCCATGGGAGTGTTGGACATGGTCACAATCCTGCCTCGTTAGTACCCGGATCCGGGAACCGAGTAAAGCGTGAGTAAGTTGCATAGATGAGGCTCCACGATCACGGAGCCTGACGGATGGTCCGCTTCACGGGGACCTGACGGATCAACAGCGAACTTCGAGGTGCGCACCTTGGCTTTCCAGATGCCGGACCGCGGCGGAGGCCCGACGGGGCCACGGATCAGAGTGGGCCGACCGTCCCGGCGTGTCCGGACCCTGCTCATGACACTGGGCGTGCTGGCCGTGCTGGCCATGGCGTTCGTCATGTTCGCGGGGTTCTGGACGGACTGGCTCTGGTACCGGTCGGTTCACTACTCGTCCGTCTTCACGACCACCCTGTGGACCAAGATCGGGCTCTTCTTCGTCTTCGGCCTGATCATGGCGGCCTCGGTCGGCGTGAACATCTGGCTGGCCCACCGGCTGCGACCGCCGCTGAGCGCGATGTCGATGGAGCAGCAGAGCCTCGATCGGTACCGGATGGGGATCGCGCCCTACAAGAGGTGGCTGCTGGTCGGCATCACCTCCCTGGTGGGGCTGATCGCCGGCGCGTCGGCGTCGGGCCAGTGGCGTACATGGCTGATGTGGGTGAATGGGGTTCCCTTCGACCAGAAGGACCCCCAGTTCCACCTCGACGTCTCCTTCTATGCCTTCGACCTGCCCTGGTATCGGTTCCTGCTCGGCTTCGGCTTCGCCGCCGCCGTGCTCTCGCTGATCGCCGCCGCGCTCACGCACTACCTCTACGGAGGGCTCAGGATCACCTCCCCGGGCGCGCGTGCCACGGCCGCGGCGACCGGGCACCTGTCGGTGCTGCTGGGCATCTTCGTCGCCCTGAAGGCGGTCGCCTACTGGCTCGACCGCTACGGACTCGCCGTGAAGTCCAGCGACTTCAAGGCGACCGGCAACTGGACGGGTCTCAGGTACGTCGACGCCAACGCGTATCTGCCCGCCAAGACGATCCTGTTCTGCATCGCCGTCATCTGCGCGCTGCTGTTCTTCGCCACCCTGTGGCGGCGCACCTGGCAGCTGCCCGTCATCGGCTTCGGCCTGATGGTCCTCTCGGCGATCCTCATCGGCGGTCTCTACCCGGCGATCGTGCAGAAGTTCCAGGTCCAGCCGAACGAGCAGGCCAAGGAAGCGCCGTACGTCGAGAAGAACCTGAAGGCGACCCGCGAGGCCTACGGCATCGACGGCACCCAGGTCTCGGAGTACGCGGGCAAGAGTGACACCAAGGACAAGACCAAGCAGCGCGACGACGCCAACACCACGGCGAGTATCCGTCTGCTGGACCCGAACATCGTCTCGCCGACGTTCCAGCAGTTGCAGCAGATGAAGAACTACTACGCGTTCCCGACCAACCTGGACGTCGACCGGTACAGCAAGGACGGCAAGGACCAGGACACGGTCATCGGACTGCGCGAGCTGAACCTGAACGGCATTCCGAAGAACAACTGGATCAACGACCACTTCCGCTACACGCACGGATACGGCGTGGTGGCCGCCAAGGGCACCACGGCGACCTCCGGCGGCCGGCCCGTCTTCACCGAGTCCGACCTGCCGTCCAAGGGCGACCTGGGGACGTACGAGCAGCGGGTCTACTACGGCGAGAAGACCACGCAGTACTCGATCGTCGGCGGTCCCCAGAAGGAGATCGACTACTCCGACGACAGCGGTGAGAAGACCACCAGCTACCAGGGCAAGAGCGGGGTCAGCCTCTCCAACCCGATCAACCGTGCCGCGTACGCGGTGGCGTTCGGCGAGCCGCAGATCCTCTACTCGGGCGCGATCGGCGAGGGTTCCCGGATCCTCTACAACCGCACCCCCAAGGACCGCGTCGAGGCGGTGGCTCCCTGGCTGACCATCGACGGCGACGCCTACCCGGCCGTGGTCGACGGCAAGATCCAGTGGATCGTCGACGCCTACACCACGACCAACGGCTACCCGTACGCCTCCCGCACCACCCTCGGTGACACGACGGCGGACTCGCTCACCGCGACCAACAACCAGCGCGCGGTGGTGGCCCAGCAGAACCAGGTCAACTACATCCGCAACTCGGTGAAGGCGACCGTCGACGCGTACACCGGCGAGGTCAAGCTCTACCAGTGGGACACCAAGGACCCGGTCCTCAAGACCTGGATGAAGGCGTTCCCGAACACGGTGGAGCCGAAGACGGCCATCTCCCAGTCGCTCATGGACCATCTGCGGTACCCGCAGGACCTGTTCAAGGTCCAGCGCGAGCTGCTCACCCGCTACCACGTGAAGGACGCGCAGACGTTCCTCAGCGGCAGCGAGGTGTGGCAGGTCCCGGACGACCCGACCAACAAGTCGGGCAACGCGGTGCCGCCGTACTACCTGAGCATGCGGATGCCCGACCAGCAGGCGCAGACGTTCTCACTGACGACGACGTTCACGCCGAACGGCCGGGACAACCTGAGCGCCTTCATGTCGGTCGACTCCGAGGCGGGCACCAGTGACTACGGCAAGATCAGAATCCTGAAACTGCCGACCAGTGAACCCGTCGACGGGCCCAAACAGGTCCAGAGCCAGTTCAACTCCCAACAGGACATCGCCGAGTCGATCAGACTTCTCAAGGGCGGGGACTCGGAAGTCGAGTACGGCAATCTGCTGACGGTGCCGCTCGACGGAGGACTGCTCTACGTGGAGCCCGTCTACGTACGCGGTGGCGACCTCAAGTACCCCTTGTTGCGCAAGGTGTTGGTGACCTACGGAGGCAACACCGCCTTCGAGGACACGCTCGACCAGGCGCTCAACAAGATCTTCGGGACGGACAGTACGACCAGTCCACCGGCCGACACGGGGACCACCCCACCGCCGACGTCGAGCAACCCGACGGTCCAACAGGCGCTCACCGACGCCCAGAAGGCCTTCAACGAGGGCCAGGACGCCCTCAAGAAGGGCGACTGGACGGCGTACGGGCAGGCGCAGAAGGATCTTCAGGACGCGCTGAAGCGGGCCGAGGACGCTCAGGCCAAGGCCGACAAGAGCGCCACCGGTGGCAGCGGCGGCAGCAAGAGCAACGGCAAGGGCAGCAGCCCGAGCAGTAGTCCGAGCCCCAGTGGCAGCAGCAGTCCGAGCCCCAGCGGCAGCAGTAGTCCCAGCGGCGGTACGACCTAGGGCGGCGGTACGGGCCGGTCGGCGGCTGGTCCGGTTCCTGGGTCAGCCGCTGGTCGGAGGCCCCTTTCGCCGCTGGTCAGAGGCCCCCTCCGCGTCGTGGTACGGTTGCAACACAACGGCGCGGGGTGGAGCAGCTCGGTAGCTCGCTGGGCTCATAACCCAGAGGTCGCAGGTTCAAATCCTGTCCCCGCTACTGAAAAGCGAAGGCCCGGATCCTCACAGGATCCGGGCCTTCGCTGTGTGCGCACACGTGTACTGCACCCGTATGACGACCTGAGCAGGACGCGTGCGCGGGGTGCGTGCGACGACCATGGGCGACGCGCCGAAGACTGCGCCATCCGTGGGGAGTTGGGAGAACTGTGTTTGACTTGTCTCTCTGTGGGCATGTCGACAAAACGCTGAAGTGACCTCACTGACTGCGGTATACCAGGTGTACCCAGGTTGCAGGTGGTGCGACGATGGACGTTATGGGGGACAAGGCAACTCTGTTGGATACAGGGCGTTTTGTGCAGCCTTCAGACCGGGACGAAACCGGCGAGGCTGCCGAGGAAGCACGTCAGCGGGTCGCCGCCGAGGCCGGCGACGTCGAGGCGATGAGTGTCCTCGGGGCGATGCTGCTGCGCCGTGGCGATCTCGACGGAGCCGAGCCTCAGTTGCGCGCGGCCACCGCCGCCGGTGACCGCGCCGCCGCCAACAACCTTGGTGTCCTCCTGCACCAGCGCGGGTACACCGACGAGGCCGCCGGGTGGTGGCGGATCGCCGCCGTCGCCGGGTCGGCGGCCGCCGCGCACGCGCTCGGGCGGTATCACCGGGAGCGGGGAGACGAGCCCGCCGCCGAGTACTGGCTGCGCCAGTCCGCCGAGCAGGGGCACGCCCTCGGGGCGTACGCGCTCGCCGATCTGCTGGAGCACCGTAGTGACGTCGGCGCGGAGCAGTGGATGCGGGCGGCCGCCGAGCGGGGGCACCGCGAGGCGGCGTACCGGCTCGCGCGCACGCTCGACCGCAAGGCCGCGGACGCGGGCGAGGGCAGGGGCGACAACGGTGTCATCGGGGTCATAGGAGCCGCCGGTGAAGAGGCCGAACAGTGGTACCGGCAGGCCGCCGCGCGGGGGCACCGGCGGGCCGCGCTGCACCTCGGGGCGATCCTGGAGAAGCGGGGGCACCTCAAGGAGGCGGGGCGCTGGTATCTGACGTCCGCCAAGGACGGCGAGGCGCGGGCCGCCTGCGCGCTCGGGTTCCTGCTGCGGGACGCGGGGGACACGGAGAGCGCGGCCGTGTGGTGGCTGCGGGCCGCGCAGGACGGGGACGGGAACGCCGCGAACGCGCTGGGGGCGCTGCACGCCGAGCGCGGCGAGACGCAGACCGCGGAGCGGTGGTACCGGGCCGCCATGGACGCCGGTGATGTGAACGGCGCCTACAACCTCGGGCTGCTCTGCGCCGAGCAGGGGCGGACCGCGCAGGCCGAGCAGTGGTACCGGCGGGCCGCGTACGCGGGGCACCGTGAGGCCGCGAACGCGCTCGCGATCCTGTTGCTTCAGGTCGGGGACTCGGCCGGGGCCGAGCCGTGGTTCTCCAAGGCCGCGGAGGCCGGGAGTGTGGACGCCGCGTTCAACCTCGGGATCCTGCATGCCGGGCGGGGGAGCGAGGACGACGAGGAGGCGGCGCTGCGGTGGTACGAGCGGGCGGCATCCGCCGGGCACACCGAGGCGGCGCTGCAGGTCGGTATCGCGCGGCTGCGGGACGGGGACGAGCTGGAGGCGGAGCGGCATCTGAGGTGTGCGGCGGGGGGCGGTAGCGCGGAGGCCGCGTACCGGCTGGCCGCCGTGCTCGACGCTCGGCGGCCGCCGGCGCCCGCGCACGAGCTCGGGGAGCCGACGCAGGAGAAGAGCGAGTGCGAGGAGTGGTACGAGCGGGCTGCCTCCCTCGGGCATCGGCGGGCGCAGGTGCGGGTCGGGATGCTCGCCGCGGCTCGGGGTGATGTGGTGGAGGCGGCTCGGTGGTACCGGTCGGCCGCGGAGGCCGGGTCTCGGAACGGGGCCTTCAATCTGGGGCTGCTGTTGGCTCGGGAGGGGAGTGAGCCGGAGGCCGCGTTGTGGTGGACCCGGGCGGCGGATGCGGGGCATGGGCGGGCGGCGCTTCGGCTCGCGCTCGTGTACGCGCGGCGGGGGGAGTTGGCGGAGGGGCAGCGGTGGGCTGATCGGGCGGTTGCGCTGGGGCCTGCGGAGGTGGCTGAGCGGGCGGCTCGGTTGCGGGATGCGTTGCGGCAGGAGTTGTCTGCGTGAGTTTGTGGCGGTGGGTGGGGGCTGGTCTCGGGTTGTTCTCGCCCCCGCCGCCCCTACCCGACCCATCCCCGGGGCTCCGCCCCGAACCCCACCAGGGGCTCCGCCCCTGAACCCCGGCGGGGGCTCCGCCCCCGAACCCTGGCGGGGCTGCGCCCCTGTGCCCCGCCGGGGCGAGCCCCCTGGCCTCCTGCGGGGCTGTGCCCCTGGACCTTCGCGGGGCTGCGCCCCTGGACCCCGCCGGGCTGCGCCCCTGGACCTTCGCGGGGCTGCGCCCCTGGACCCCGCCGGGCCGTGCCCCTGGACCTTCGTGGGGCTGCGTCTCACCACGCTGACGCTGGACCCCTGCTGGGCGGCGCCCCTGCGCCCCGCCGGGCTGGCCCTGGCTTCCCCTGGGCTGCGCCCAGGGGCCTGGGCTGCGCCCAGGGGCCTGGGCTCCTGTGGGGCCCTGCCCCCGGGATCTCTGCGGGGTTGCGTCCCTGCACGCCGCCGGACCGGGCCCTCGGCCCCCGGCGGGGCTGCGCCCCTGCAACCCCGGCGGGGGCCGAGGGCCCCGTGGGTGGTTCTCTTCTCGTCGTATCTCGCGGGGCTCAGAGGCTCTGTATCTCGCGGAGCCTGGAGGCTCTCCTCACCCCGTGTTCAAGGTGGCGTCTATGGGATTTGCACTGGTCCACCTGGTTGACGTAATGTTCAGTTCATCGACGCGGGGTGGAGCAGCTCGGTAGCTCGCTGGGCTCATAACCCAGAGGTCGCAGGTTCAAATCCTGTCCCCGCTACTTGAAGACGAAGGGCCCAGATCATTGAGATCTGGGCCCTTCGGCGTTTTCGGGGTGCGGCGGGCACGGCGAAGCCCCGGCGTCCGTGGAGGCCGGGGCTTCGGGGGAGTCAGGCTGAGGCGCAGGTGGGGCACAGGCCCCGGTATGTCACCTCTACGTCCGAGACCGTGAAGCCGAAACGCTCCGAGTCGGGGAGGTCGGCGAGCGGGTTGCCGCTCGGGTGGACGTCGCGGATCGATCCGCACTGGGCGCAGACCAGGTGGTGGTGCGGACGGTGCGCGTTCGGGTCGTAGCGCTTGGCGCGCTTGTCCGTCGCGACTTCCAGCACCTCACCGAGCGAGACCAGCTCACCCAACGTGTTGTAGACGGTCGCCCGGGAGATCTCGGGCAGCTTGGCGACGGCCCGGGCATGCACCTCGTCGGCCGTCAGATGGACGTGATCGCCGTCGAGGACCTCGGCCACGACACGCCGCTGCGCGGTCATTCGCCATCCGCGTCCGCGCAGTCGTTCCAACAGGTCACTCATACACGTCAGCTTAACAGCAAGGTGACCAGATCCCGAATAGGTGTGAATTTGGATGAGTGCTTGATTTGGATTTTGTCTAATGTAGGATCGGTTCGGCATTGGATGTTGGGTGGGACCGGGCAGGACCGGTCCGGAATGACGCAGGAGGCGCACGTGACGCAGGGACCGCTTACGACGGAGGCCGGTGCGCCGGTGGCCGACAACCAGAACAGCGAGACCGCGGGCGTAGGCGGCCCGGTGCTCGTTCAGGACCAGCTGCTTCTCGAGAAGCTCGCCCACTTCAACCGTGAGCGCATCCCGGAGCGTGTCGTGCACGCCCGTGGCGCCGCCGCCTATGGCACCTTCACGGTCACCGCGGATGTCACCCCGTACACCCGCGCCACGTTCCTCTCCGAGGTCGGCAAGCAGACCGAGACCTTTCTGCGGTTCTCGACGGTCGCCGGCAACCTCGGCTCCGCGGACGCGGTCCGTGACCCCCGCGGCTTCGCGCTGAAGTTCTACACCGAGGAGGGCAACTACGACCTCGTCGGCAACAACACCCCGGTGTTCTTCATCAAGGACGCCATCAAGTTCCCCGACTTCATCCACACGCAGAAGCGCGACCCGTACACCGGTTCGCAGGAGGCCGACAACGTGTGGGATTTCTGGGGCCTCAGCCCCGAGAGCACGCACCAGGTCACCTGGCTCTTCGGCGACCGGGGGATTCCCGCCTCCTACCGGCATCTCAACGGGTACGGCTCGCACACGTACCAGTGGAACAACGAGGCCGGCGAGGTCTTCTGGGTCAAGTACCACTTCAAGACCGACCAGGGCATCAAGAACCTCACCCAGGCGGAGGCCGACAGGCTCGCCGGTGAGGACCCCGACTCCCACCAGCGCGACCTGCGCGAGGCCATCGAGCGCGGTGAGTTCCCGTCCTGGACCGTGCAGGTGCAGATCATGCCGGCGGCCGACGCGGCGACCTACCGGTTCAACCCGTTCGACCTCACCAAGGTGTGGCCGCACGAGGACTACCCGCCGATCGAGATCGGCAGGCTGGAGCTCAACCGCAACCCGGAGAACATCTTCGCCGAGGTCGAGCAGTCGATCTTCTCGCCGGCACACTTCGTGCCGGGTATCGGGCCTTCGCCCGACAAGATGCTTCAGGGGCGGCTCTTCGCCTACGGCGACGCGCACCGCTACCGCGTCGGCATCAACGCCGACCACCTGCCGGTGAACCGCCCGCACGCCGCCGAGGCGCGCACGAACTCCCGTGACGGCTCCCTGTACGACGGTCGCCACAAGGGGGCGAAGAACTACGAGCCGAACAGCTTCGGCGGTCCGTTCCAGACGGACCGCCCGCTGTGGCAGCCGATCGCGGTGACCGGCCACACCGGTGAGACCGAGGCGCCGTCCCACTCCGAGGACGACGACTTCGTGCAGGCGGGCAGTCTGTACCGCCTGATGTCGGAGGACGAGCAGGGGTGTCTGATCGCGAATCTGGCGGGTTTCATCGCCAAGGTCTCCCGTGACGACATCGCCGAGCGCGCGATCAACAACTTCCGTCAGGCTGACGAAGACTTCGGCAAGCGGCTGGAGGCCGCGGTCCAGGCCCTGCGCGGCTGACAACCAGCACTGGATCGCTTGTCGTGGGCGGTGGGCCGGATCCCTCTGAGTGATGAGGGGTCCGGCCCGTCGGCATGAGCGGGCCCGGCAGTGGTGCCCGGGAGGGGTGCCGGGGCGTCTACGCGGGTACCCGCTGCCGCGTCGGGGCCCAGCAGCGGATGATGTCGCGGACCGAGACGATGCCGACCGGGCCGTTGTCGTCGAGCACGATCAGGTGTCGGAAACCGCCGTGTGCCATCGCCGCCGCGGCTTCCTCCAGGGTCCAGACGGGGGCGGCGAAGACGACGTCGGTCGTGGTGTGGGTGCCCGCGGTCTCGGTGTCCGGGTTCTGACCGAGGGCGATCGAGTTGAGGATGTCGCGTTCGGTGAGGATGCCGAGGCCGGAGGAGTCCTCGTCGTGGACGACGGCCGCGCCTACGCGGCGGGAGGACATCAGGCAGGCCGCCTGGCGGAGTGTGTGTGCCGGGCCGATGGTGAGGACCACCGTGCTCATGGCGTCGCGGACGAGCATGGGCTGGAGCCACCTCCTTGGTGAAGCGCCAAGAGAAGCGATTCACAAGTTCACAAGTGGGGGGACTCTCAGAGTCGCAGTTAAAGGGAGGGTCAACAAGGGGGCGTGCGGTGAGTTTCGGGGGCGCCCATGGGTCACAAGGGCGCGCCAACGGCTCTTCAGTACCGCTGGTCCCGGCAGCCCGTCGGCTCAGTAGCGCTGGTTCAGATAACCCAGCAGCTCGTCGTGGAGGATGCCGTTCGACGCGGCCGCGTTGCCACTGTGCGGGCCCGGGCGGCCGTCGAGGCCCGTGAAGGATCCGCCCGCCTCGGTCACCACGATCGCGTTCGCCGCCATGTCCCACAGCGACAGCTCGGGCTCCGCGCAGATGTCCACCGAGCCTTCCGCCACCATCATGTACGGCCAGAAGTCGCCGTACCCGCGCGTGCGCCAGACCGCCTTCGTCAGGTCCAGGAAGCCGTCGAGGCGGCCCTGGTCCTCCCAGCCGGACAGCGAGGAGTACGCGAAGGACGCGTCGGCCATCCGTGAGACCTGGGAGACCTTCAGGCGCGTGGCCGAGGACAGGCTGCGACCGGTGAACGCGCCGTGCCCCTTCGCCGCCCACCAGCGGCGGCCCAGCGCGGGTGCGGAGACCACTCCGACCACCGGCTGGTAGCCGCCCTCGGCGGCTTCCATCAGGGAGATCAGCGTGGCCCAGACGGGCACCCCGCGGACGTAGTTCTTGGTGCCGTCGATCGGGTCGATCACCCAGCGGCGCGGGCCGGTGCCCTCGATGCCGTACTCCTCGCCGAGGATCGCGTCGCGCGGCCGTGCCCGCTGGAGGTGGCCGCGGATCAGCTCCTCGGCGGCCTTGTCCGCCTCGCTGACCGGTGTCATGTCCGGCTTGGTCTCGACCTTGAGGTCGAGCGCCTTGAACCGGTCCATCGTCGCCGCGTCGGCGGCGTCCGCCAGGACATGGGCCAGGCGCAGGTCATCGCGATAGTCGGGCATGACTGCACCGTATATGGCCCACTCGGGCCACAGCCATACGGCCTGGGGGATCATCGGGCACGGTCATGGGGCTCGGGGCGCCTCCGGGGCGCGGGCCGCACGGCCTGATTGATCACCGCGGCGTGCGGGGGTCGACGTACGCCCCTCGACGCCGCCGCGAACCCTTGACAGTGCCCCCGCGCGCGTCAAATCTGAGCTGCAGTGCCGCCCGCTCGCCCCCAGGGAGGCGAAAGATGCCTGCAGCGCGGGAATCCCTTCTGGATGCCGCCTATACGGCGCTCGCACACCGCCCGTGGTCCACGGTGCGGATGGTCGACGTCGCCGCCGTGGCCGGTGTGTCCCGCCAGACGCTCTACAACGAGTTCGGAAGCAAGGAGGGGCTCGCACGCGCCCTCGTGCGGAGGGAGGCCGACGGCTTTCTCGCCGGTGTCGAGCGCGCGCTGGCCACCCACGCGGACGCGCGCGAGCGGCTGGTCGCGACCGCCGAGTGGACCACGTTGGCGGCCCGGGGCAACGCGCTCGTACGGGCCATGCTGACCGGGTGCTGGAGTGAGCGACTGCCGTCGCCGACGCTCTCGGCGGTGCCGTCGTCGTCCGCGGTGCCCGCGCAGCGCAGGGCTGACGGGCCGTTGCCCTCGCCGGCGGACTTCGTGGCGCTCGTACGGGATCGGGCCGTCGCGGCGTTGTCCGGGCCCGGGGCGATGCGGGGGGACCTGGGGGAGTTGGCGGGGGCGTGCGAGTTGGTGGTGCGGTTGTCGTTGTCGTGCGTGGCGGCTCCGCCGGGGGAGGGGGGAGTGACGGAGCTGGTGCGAGGTGCGCTGCCGCGGCAGTGGACCTGACTCGCCCACCGGGACGCCGGGGAGCGTGCGTCGGCGGGTGCGGCGTCGTTGTGGCTTGTCGCGCAGTTCCCCGCGCCCCTTGGGGGCGCTTTCAGTGGGCGGAGCCCGAGAGCTGGAGGCCGATGACGCCGATGATGACGAAGCTGATGGAGACGATCTTGAGCGTCGACACCAGGTCGCCGAGGAAGATCATGCCGTAGATGGCGGTGCCCGCCGCGCCGATGCCGGTCCACACCGCGTACGCCGGGCCGACGTCGAGCTTCTTCAGCGAGAGGGTCAGCAGGCCGAAACTGCCCAGCGCGAAGACGCAGAAGGCGACAGTCGGCCAAAGTCTGCTGAAGCCGTGCGAGAGTTTCAGACAGACGGCGAAGCCGGTTTCGAGCAGTCCCGCCACAACGACCAGCAGCCACGCCATGTCTCGTCCTCCCGTGTAAGCACGTCGACTGCTTCGCCTGGCCTGGGTCCGGCTTGGTGCGATTATGCATTTGCCGACCGGCTAAGCACTTACCGACGGGCCGCCCACGCAAACAACGCGGAGGTCACAAGGGGGCTCAGGGGACTCAGTCACCCTCCGTGCGTTCCCGCGTCGCCAGCAGCCGGCGCAGGGAGTAGAGCCGCTGCGGGTCCGCGTGTCCGTCCGCCACCCACTGGTCCAGCGCGCAGTCCGGCTCGTCGTGGCTGCACGCGCGCGGACAGCCCTCGGTACCGGGTTCGAGGTCGGGGAAGGCGTGGATGACCCGGGACGGGTCGACGTGGTGCAGGCCGAAGGAGCGGACGCCGGGGGTGTCGATGACCCAGCCCTCACTGCCCGGCAGCGGGATCGCGCGCGCCGAGGTCGTGGTGTGCCGGCCGCGGCCCGTGACGGCGTTCACGTGGCCGGTGCTGCGCCGGCGCTCCAGCGAGACCAGCGCGTTGACCAGGGTCGTCTTGCCGACGCCGGAGTGCCCGACGAACGCCGTGATCTTGCCGTCCAGCTGTTTGCGCACCCGGTCCACCGCCGCGCCGCTCTCCAGCTCCGCACGGCTCGTCACGACGTAGGGGACGCCCAAGGCCCCGTACAGCTCGAGGAGTTCGTCGGGCGGGGCGAGGTCCGACTTGGTCAGCACCAGCAGGGGCTCCAGGCCGGCGTCGTACGCCGCGACCAGGCAGCGGTCGATCAGGCGGGGGCGCGGCTCGGGGTCGGCGAGGGCGGTGACGATCGCGAGCTGGTCGGCGTTGGCGACGACCACGCGCTCGTAGGGATCGTCGTCGTCGGCCGTGCGGCGCAGCACCGAGCTGCGCGGCTCGATGCGGACGATGCGGGCGAGGGTGTCCTTCTCGCCGGACAGGTCACCGACGATCGCGACGCGGTCCCCGACGACGGCGGCCTTGCGGCCCAGCTCGCGGGCCTTCATCGCCATCACGAGGCGGTCCTCGACGAGGCAGGTCAGACGGCCCCGGTCGACGGTGACGACCATGCCCTCGACCGCCTCCTCGTGCTTGGGGCGGATGTTCGTACGCGGACGGTTGCCCTTGCGGTTGGGGCGCTGGCGGATGTCGTCCTCGTCGGTGTGCTTGCCGTAGCGGCGCATGATCCCGGTCCGCCCGTCAGTTCCCGAGCATTCCGGTCCACAGATCGGGGAAGTCCGGCAGGGTCTTCGCCGTCGTCGCCACGTTCTCGATCTGTACGCCCTCCACCGCCAGCCCGATGATCGCGCCGGCGGTCGCCATGCGGTGGTCGTCGTAGGTGTGGAAGATGCCGCCGTGCAGTCGGCGCGGGCGGATGTGCAGGCCGTCGGCGGTCTCGGTGACGTCACCGCCGAGTTCGTTGATCTCCTTGGTGAGCGCGGCCAGCCGGTCCGTCTCGTGCAGGCGCAGATGGGCCACGCCCCGCAGGGTGGACGGGGAGTCGGCGAGGGCCGCGACCGCCGCGATGCCCGGGGTCAGCTCGCCGACCTCGCTCAGGTCCACGTCGATGCCGTGGATCGCACCCGAACCGGTGAACTCCAGACCGCTGTCGTTCAGTTCGCAGGAACCGCCCATCTCGGTGAAGATCTCCCGCAGCCGGTCACCGGGCTGGGTGGTGTGCGCGGGCCAGTCGGGGACGACGACCGTGCCGCCGGTCACCAGGGCCGCCGCCAGGAACGGCTGGGCGTTCGACAGGTCCGGCTCGATGATCAGGTCGCGGCCGAGCAGCGCGCCGGGCGTGACCCGCCAGACGTTGGGCTCGCCGCCCGACTCCGGGGTGTCCACCTGCGCGCCGACCGCGCGCAGCATGTCGACCGTCATCCGGATGTGCGGCATCGAGGGCAGCGTCGAGCCGATGTGGCGGACCTCCACCCCCTGGTTGAAGCGGGGGCCGGACAGGAGAAGGGCGCTCACGAACTGGGACGACGAGGACGCGTCGATCTCCACCGGGCCGCCGTCCAGGGCGCCGCCGCCGTGCACGGTCAGCGGCAGCGCGCCGCGGCCGTCGTCGTCGATGCGGGCGCCGAGCAGACGCAGCGCGTCGATCACACCGTTCAGCGGGCGCTCGTACGACCGGGGGTCGCCGTCGAAGCGGATGGGGCCGTCCGCGAGGGCGGCGACCGGGGGCAGGAAGCGCATCACGGTGCCGGCGTTGCCGACATCGACCGTGGCCGGACCCTGGAGACCCGAGGGGATGACCCGCCAGGCCTCGCCGGAGGCGTCCGGGCCGGCGGCGACCGTGGAGCTGGACGCCACCGTTTCCTCGATGCCGACGCCCATCGCGCGCAGCGCGCCCGCCATCAGCAGCGTGTCCCGGGAGCGCAGCGGGCGGCGCAGCCAGCCCGGCTCCGAGGCGAGCGCGGCGAGGACCAGGGCGCGGTTGGTGACCGACTTGGACCCCGGCACGTGGACCGTCGCGTCGACGGCTCCGCTCGCGTGCGGGGCGGGCCAGAGGGCGGTGTGGGCGGGGTTCGCGGTCATGCGCCCACTTTAGTGGGTGGGGGTGGGGGTAGATCTTGATCAAAAGTGACGCAATGTGAGCGAAAGTTTCAGGGGTACCTCAACGCCCCAGCAGCCAGCGGCCGCCGCCCAGCAGAGAGCACAGGGACACCGCGTGGAACAGGAACAGCCACAGCCCCGCCGGGACGTGGGTGAGGCGGGAGAGCTGGTCGGCGTCGGAGTCGCCGGCGCCGCCCCGGCTGCACTTGGCCTGGAGCTCGAAGGCCGGACGGACGCCGCCGAGCAGCAGGAACCACACCACGGCGTACGCGAACGCCGCCTGCACCTGGGGTCCGGCGAGCCAGGACACCACCAGGAACGTGCCGCCGGTGAGGACCACCGTGAGCGCGCCGTAGGCGTTGCGGATCATCACCAGCATCGCGACGAGCAGGGCTGTGGCCAGCCACAGCAGCAGGGTGATGCGGCCCAGGCCCAGCAGCGCGGCGCCGCCGAGGCCGAGCAGCGGGGGAGCGGTGTAGCCGGCCGACGCGGTGAGGATCATGCCGAGGCCGGTGGGCTTGCCGCGACTGACGGTGAGGCCGCTGGTGTCGGAGTGCAGCCGGATACCACTGAGGCTCCGCCCGGTCAGCAGCGCCACCAGCCCGTGGCCGCCCTCGTGCGCGATGGTGATGGCGTTGCGGGAGACACGCCAGACGCCGTGCGGGACGATCACCGCGAGAGCGGCGACCATGGTGGCTATCACCACCCACAGGTCGGGGTCCGGCTGGGTGCCGGAGACCTGGTCCCAGAGCGAGGCCAGCGAGGTGGCTGCGGTGCTGTCCATTGTCTGCGGTGGCTCCCTCTGGTGTCGCGGAATCTGGCAGTGTGGCACGTATGTGCGGACGGTATGCAGCGAGTCGTAGGCCCGAGGATCTCGCAGGAATCTTTGAGGTCGAGAAGTGGGAGCCCGAGGAGACCTTGGACCCCGACTACAACGTGGCTCCGACCAAGGACGTCTATGCCGTCCTCGACCGCCCCCTTAAGGACGCCCAGAGCCCGAAGCCGGTTCGCCAGCTGCGCAGACTCAAGTGGGGGCTCGTCCCGTCCTGGGCCAAGACGCCCGAGGGCGGCGCCCGGATGATCAACGCCCGCGCGGAGACCGTGCACGAGAAGCCCTCGTACCGCCGTGCCTTCGCCGCCCGGCGCTGCATCGTCCCCGCCGACGGCTACTACGAGTGGGTCACCGGGTCCGGCGAGCGCGATCTCGAGGTCGAGGGCAAGAAGAAGCGGCCGCGCAAGCAGCCGTACTTCGTGCTGCCCGCGGACGGCTCGGTCTTCGCGATGGCGGGGCTGTACGAGTTCTGGCGCGACCGGACGCTCCCCGACGACCACCCCCGGGCCTGGTGGGTGACGTGCTCGGTGATCACGACCGAGGCGGAGACCTCGCCGCTCGCGGTCGCGCCCGCCGAGGGGCCGTACGCCCTCGCCGACATCCACCCCCGGATGCCCCTGATGCTCACCCCGGACCGCTGGGACGCCTGGCTCGACCCGGCCCGTACGGATGTCGACGGCCTGCGCGAGCTGCTCGCGCCGCCGCCCGCCGGGCTGATGCGCGCCTATCCCGTCTCCACGGCCGTCAGCAACGTCCGCAACAACGGGCCGGAGCTGCTGAAGGAGCTGGAAGGCCCCGAAGAGGGCACACTCTTCTGACGTGACGGAGGTCATGGAAGCCTTCTGTGACAGAGACGCACGGAAGCCTTCCGTGACACAGACCATGGAAGCCTTCCGTGACAGAGACCATGGAAGTCCGACGTGACGGAGATCATGGACGCGATCGAGACGGTCGAGACGGACGCCGGTCCAGCCCGCGTCACGTGGCACCGGGCCAAGAAGCCACGCCTCGTGCTCGCTGTGAGTCACGGCGCGGGCGGCGGTATCGAGGCGCGCGATCTCCAGGCGCTGGCCGCGGTGCTGCCCGGGCACGGCGTGAGCGTCGCGCTCGTCGAGCAGCCCTGGCGGGTGGCCGGAAAGAAGGTGGCGCCCGCGCCCAAGACCCTGGACGTGGGATGGCGGGGCCTGTGGCCCACGGTCGCGAAGCCCGGACTGCCGGTGGTCGCGGGCGGACGCAGCGCCGGAGCCCGCGTCGCCTGCCGTACGGCGACGGAACTCGGCGCCACCGCCGTCCTCGCCCTCAGTTTCCCGCTGCATCCGCCCGGCAGGCCCGAGAAGTCCCGCGCCGAAGAACTCCTCGGCGCCGGGGTGCCCACCCTCGTCGTCCAGGGCGGCAACGACCCGTTCGGCAAGCCCGCGGAGTTCCCGAACGGCTCGCACGAGCTGATCGAGGTGCCGTACGGCGATCATGGATTCGCCGTCCCGAAACGGGCACCGATCGACCAGGATGCGGCCCTGGGGATCATCACCGAGGGCGTCGTGAGGTGGATCGCGTCACTCGGGTGACGCACGGGAATGTCGGGCGGTGGACCACTGTTGTGTCGAGCAGACAGCACGGAGCGTGCTGAACCGTTCGAACGAGAGGAAGTCCGCCGCATGGGTTCGACCATCTGCCCGAACCGCAGCAGTAGCCCTGAGCTGGACTGGACGGTGCTGCACGCGGCGAAGACCGCCCCCGTTCGAGCGGCGGCGGGTGTGGATGTTCGTCTATCCTCCGATTCGAGTGGGACCGGTTTCGGTCCTGCCACGTCGCTGGAGGAGGTGGGTCCGGTCACTGGGACCGACGCAGGGACCGATCACGGCCAGGCGGAGCAGCCCGAGGGCCAGGGCACGAGCACGGAGTCGTCCGCCGAGCGCACCGCGCGCTTCGAGCGGGACGCGCTCGAATTCCTCGACCAGATGTACTCGGCCGCCCTGCGCATGACGCGCAACCCGGCCGACGCCGAGGACCTGGTGCAGGAGACGTACGCGAAGGCGTACGCGTCCTTCCACCAGTTCCGCGAGGGCACCAACCTCAAGGCTTGGCTGTATCGCATTCTCACCAACACCTTCATCAACTCGTACCGCAAGAAGCAGCGCGAACCCCAGCGCAGTGCGGCCGAGGAGATCGAGGACTGGCAGCTCGCGCGTGCCGAGTCGCACATGTCGACCGGTCTGCGCTCCGCGGAGTCGCAGGCGCTCGACCACCTGCCCGACTCGGACGTCAAGGCTGCGCTGCAGGCGATCCCCGAGGAATTCCGCATCGCGGTCTATCTCGCTGATGTAGAAGGCTTTGCGTACAAGGAGATCGCGGACATCATGGGGACACCCATCGGTACGGTGATGTCCCGGCTGCACCGGGGCCGTCGCCAACTGCGCGGCATGCTCGAGGACTACGCCCGTGACCGCGGGCTGGTCCCGGCCGGCGCCGGAGAGTCGAACGAAGCGAAAGGCTCGGGCTCATGAGCTGCGGAGAGCCGCACGAGACGGATTGCAGTGAGGTACTCGACCACCTGTACGAGTTCCTCGACCATGAGATGCCGGACTCGGACTGCACCAAGTTCGAGGTGCACTTCGAGGAGTGCTCCCCGTGTCTCGAGAAGTACGGACTCGAGCAGGCCGTGAAGAAGCTGGTCAAGCGGTGCTGCGGCCAGGACGACGTGCCGACCGATCTGCGCGCCAAGGTCATGGGTCGCATCGACCTGATCCGGTCCGGTCAGACCGTGCCCGAGCACGACGTCACCGCGACGCCCCAGGAGTCCTGAACTCCCCGGGGAGATCGTCCGGTTATCACCCGAACGTGCTAATCCGCGGGCTCCGAGCCCGCGGATTCGGCCATTGCCGCCCCCGTACCGTTCCCACCGCCCTAGGCTCCGGATCCTGACCGGGACAGGGGACGTCCGGGGGAGGGAACGAGGCGATGGGGTCGATTCCGACGTGGGCCCGTGTCTACGTCGTCTGTGTCGTCCTGGCCGCCGTGGCCTGCCTGGCTCCGCTGCCCGTCGTTCACGCACCCTGGTGGATCGTCGCCGTCCTCGCCGCGCTGTACGCCGGCTGCGAGCGGATCCCCTTCCCGCACAGCCCCAAGGGTGCCGCCGCCCGCGTAGCCGAGCGAGGTGCCCCCAGAGGGCTGGGCACCTTCCTGCCCGTGCTGCTCGCCGGGGCCTTTCTGCTGCCGCCGTCGGCCGCCGCGCTCGTGGCGCTGCCGGGCGCGCTGCTCGCCCGTGTGGAGCAGCGGCCGCGGTGGCTGCGCCGGGTCTGGCGCGCGGCCCAGCTCGCCGTCGCGGTCTGGGCGGCGTCCCGGGTGCACTGGGCGCTGGGCGGCCGGGACGCGATCGCCCTGGCCCACTTCCCGTACGCGCTCGTGCCCGCCGGGGCCGCGGTGCTCACCTTCTGCCTGGTCCTGACCGCGCTCGACGGCGGAATCCTGGCGCTCGCCGAGCGGGTGCCGGTGCGGGGTGCCTGGCGCGGGCTCTTCTCGCGCTCCCTCGCCTCCGTCGCCGTGCACGGGCTCGCCGGCCTGATGATGGCGGTGCTGTGGCGCAGTCAGTACGGTCCCGTCGCCGCGTTGCTCGTGCTGCTGCCGATGTACGTGTCCTGCTGGGCGTTCGCCCAGTACCACCGGGAGCGGGCCGCCCACCAGGCCACCATCCGGGCCCTCGTGCAGGCCGTCGACATCAAGGACGGGTACACGCGCGGGCACAGTGAGCGGGTCGGGCAGGCGTCCATGATGATCGCCCGTGAGCTGGGCATGGACGACGAGCGCGTCGAAGTGCTGCGGTTCGCCGGGATCCTGCACGACGTGGGGAAGCTGGGCGTGCCCACGCGGCTCCTGCGCAAGGACGGGCCGCTGACGCCGGAGGAACGGCGGATCATCGAGCTGCATCCCGAGTACGGGCACGAGATGGTGCGCGGCATCGGCTTCCTCGGGGAGGCGCGCTCGGCGATCCTGCACCACCATGAGCGGATCGACGGCAGCGGGTATCCGTACGGGCTGGTGGGACGCCAGATCCCGGAGTTCGCGCGCGTGGTGGCGGTCGCCGACGCGTTCGACGCGATGACGTCGACCCGGTCCTACCGGCGGGCCCGGCCGGTGCCGGTGGCGCTGGAGGAACTGGAACGGTGTGCGGGGGCGCAGTTCGATCCGGGGATGGTACGGGCCCTGGTGCGAGCGCTGAACCGACACGGGTGGCATCCTGCGGTTACGGCAGGGGTTTACCCACCCACTCCGGCCGTTTCCAGTCGGACAGAGGGGAACCCGACAGACAAAGACCCGGCCCCGACGGGTGCCGACGAGTGTGGCGCGGGGCGGGACCCGGACGGTGTCGATCCTTCGGCGAGCGGCGTCGTCGGGCGGAGGCGTCCATGAGTGCCGGGTACGGGATCGGCGGGCGAGCCCCGTTCACCCTCACCCTCGTTCACGCGGTCGCCCTGCTCCTCGCCGTCGTCTCGCTGGCCGTCGTCCTCTGGCACGGTCTCGACGAACGAGGTGTCGCGCTCGCCTTCGGGATCCTCATCGCCGTGGGGGAGCTGACCCGCTGGAGCGGGGCCGAGGAGCGGGAGCCGGCGCCCCTCGCCGCCGCCGGAGCCCTCGCCTACGCGCTGCTCGGCGAGAACGCCGGACACCGCACCGATCACGGCGTCCTCGAGATCGTCGCCGTCGTCGTGGCCGCGGCCCTCATCGGCTGCGTACCGCACGTCGCCCGGGGCCGCGGGCCCACCGCGGACCACCTCACCCGGCGCGTCCTCACCGTCGGCTTCGCCGCCGTCTGCTTCCAACCCCTCTACAACCAGGGAAGGTTGATGGGCTGGGGCGGCCCCTCGTACGCCTTGCTGCTGGTCTCCCTGCTGGTGCTCACCGCGCTGTGCGACGCCGTGCTCGCGGCGGCGATGGCGCACGCCCGGACCCGCTGGCCCTTCGGACCGCTGCTGCGGGACGAGCTGCGGGCCACGCTCGGCATCGGGTCGGCGGTCTGCGCGACCGGGGCCGTGATGTCGCTCGCGGTGGCGGTCGTCGGGCTGTGGGCGCTGCCCGTGTTCTCGCTGCCCCTGCTGCTCACCCAGCTCTCCGTCCGGCGGTACGCCGCCGTGCGCGTCACCTATCGGCAGACGATCGCCTCACTCGCGCGGGCCACCGAGATCGCGGGGTACACCCCCACCGGGCACGCCCGGCGGGTCGCCGCGCTCAGCCGGGCCGTCGGCCGTGAGCTGGGTCTGTCCGAGCCCGATCTGACCGTCCTGGAGTACGCGGCGCTCATGCACGACATCGGACAGCTCAGCCTCGTCGACCCGGTGCCGGCCGGCGCCACCTCCGTGCTCTCCGCCGACGAGCAGCGGCGCATCGCCCTCCTCGGCGGCGCCGTCGTACGCCAGACCGGCGTGGACGCCGAGGTCGCCGTGGTCGTGGAGCGGCAGGCCGATCCGTACCGGGAACAGCCGGTCACGGCACGGATCGTGCGGGCCGTCAACGCGTATGAGGAGATGGCCAGGGAAGCAGGCCCGGGAGGGCCCCTCACCGCCCTGGAGAAGCTGCGCCTGGCCACCGCCCGCGACTATCAGCCCGAGGTGGTGGAGTCGCTGGCCAGGGTCCTGTTGCGGGGCACCCTTACCCTGCCCCAGGCTGGGTAACCCATGGGTAATGAGCGCCCGTCCAACGGTCCGTGGTTGGATGCGAGGAAGAGGGTGTTCGGGGGCACGGGCCGGCCCGGGGCCGCGCTGTCTTCAAGAAACTCTTCAAGGGACCGGCAGGCGGGAAACGCAAGGAACTGGCAGGCGGGAATCGTGAGGATCTTCGGCAAGGGACGGCACCGGCCCTCCGCCTCATGGCGGCAGGCCACCGATCGCGCGTTCACGCTGATCGGCGACGGCCGGTACGAGGACGCGGGAGCGCTGCTGACGCGCGCCGCGGACCTGGAGCCCTGGCTGTCGGAGTCCTGGTTCAACCTGGCCCTGCTGCACAAGTTCCGGCACGACTGGGAGCAGGCGCGGGCCGCGGGCCTCAGGGCCGTCGCTCTTCTCGACCGGGAGGCGGGCGCCCCCGACTGGTGGAACGTCGGGATCGCCGCCACCGCCCTGCAGGACTGGCCGCTGGCCCGCCGCGCCTGGCAGGCGTACGGGCTGCGGGTGCCCGGCGGGGCCGCCGTCTCCGGGGAACCGGTGGGCATGGACCTCGGCAGTGCGGCCGTACGGCTGTCGCCGGAGGGCGAGGCCGAGGTCGTGTGGGGGCGCAGGCTCGATCCGGCCCGGGTGGAGGTCCTGTCCATTCCGCTGCCGTCCTCGGGGCGGCGCTGGGGCGAGGTCGTTCTGCACGACGGTGTGCCGCACGGGGAGCGAACGACGGCCGCCGGGCACGCCTATCCCGTCTTCGACGAGATCGAGCTGTGGGCGCCCTCCCCGGTGCCCACCTGGGTGGTCCTCCTGGAGGCCGCCACCGAGGAGGACCGGGACGCCCTGGAGCAGCTCGCGGCGGACGCCGGCTTCGCCGCGGAGGACTGGTCCTCGTCCGTACGGCTGCTGTGCCGGATGTGTTCCGAGTCGCGGATGCCGTCCGACGAGGGCGACGGTGAGCATCTCGACCCGCACGACCACAGCGAGCCCGGGCATCCGGGGCCGCTCGGTCACCGCACCGACGGGCAGCTGTGGGTGCCGGAGCGGGAGTGCGGGGTGGCTGCGCCGGCTCCGCTGGTCAGGGGGCTGCTGGACGGGTGGGTCGCGGACAGTCCCGACTCCCGGGACTGGCGGGATCTCGAAGAGGTCTGCTGAGTGCCGCGGGTTCACCGCGGGCCGGTGGGGGCTTGTCGCGCCCACGCGGCGGAGCCGCAGATCAACACGGTCCCGCGCCTTCGCGGGGTGCCACCCCCGTACCCTGTATGAGCACCACACCCCTGGTTTCGAGGAAGGCGTACGTCGGTCATGGCGCAGCAGGACACCGAGCAGCAGCACTCTGGAGTGCTCCCCGTGGACGACGAGGGCTTCGTCAACGACACCGAGGACGGTGAGGAGCGCGAGGCGGCCTACCGTGAGCGCGGTACCTCGCGGCCGATCACGGTCGTCGGCAACCCGGTGCTGCACAAGGAGTGCAAGGACGTCACCGAGTTCGGGCCCGAGCTCGACCAGCTGGTCGCCGACATGTTCGCCAGCCAGCGCACCGCCGAGGGCGTGGGCCTGGCGGCCAACCAGATCGGCGTCGACCTGAAGGTCTTCGTCTACGACTGCCAGGACGACGAGGGCAAGCGGCACGTCGGTGTCGTCTGCAACCCCGTCCTCGTCGAGCTGCCCGCCGAGCAGCGCCGCCTCGACGACAGCAACGAGGGCTGCCTCTCGGTGCCGACCGCGTACGCGCCGCTGGCCCGCCCCGACTACGCGGAGGTCACCGGGCAGGACGAGAAGGGCAACCCGATCAAGGTGCGCGGCACCGGCTACTTCGCGCGCTGCCTCCAGCACGAGACCGACCACCTGTACGGCTACCTCTACATCGACCGGCTCTCCAAGCGCGAGCGCAAGGAAGCCCTGCGGCAGATGGCCGAGAACGAGCCCCGCTACCCGATCGTCGCGAACGACTGAGTCGCGGCAGGACGGTTGGGGCTCGCGCGCACACGCGGGTCGGCCCGAGCGGCGTCTGGTCAGGGGGAACTCCCTGACCAGGCGCCGTTCGTATGTGCGTCGCACGTTCGATCCCCTGTGCTCCTCAAGTGATCCATATTCAGTCACACAAGGGGAGATTCTCAGCACTGTGAGGTAGTGAGTGGAGTAAATCCGTTCCCAGAACGGTCAGTTGTGGTGCTGAATGGGAAGTGCGGGGATACGCAACGGCGCACGCCCGGCACAGCGGGAGGGGCGCAGCGTCAACTGGCGGCTGAGAGGGGTTTGTTCGTGCATGCATTCTCACACGGCACTTCATCGACACCGACCGTGGTCGCGGTTCCACCGGCGCTCTCTCTCCCGGTGATCGAGTCCGCGTTTCCCCGTCAACTGCACCCGTATTGGCCGAGGCTTCAGGAGAACACACGTTCGTGGCTGAGGGAAAAACGCCTCATGCCGGCGGACAAGGTCGACGAATATGCCGACGGCCTTTGCTATACGGACCTGATGGCGGGCTACTACATTGGCGCTCCCGACGAGGTCCTGCAGGCGATAGCGGACTACAGCGCGTGGTTCTTCGTCTGGGACGACCGCCACGACCGCGATGTCATCCACGCCAGGCCCGGCGCCTGGCGCAGGCTCAGGTTCCAGCTGCACGCGGCTCTGGACTCCCCCAGGGAGCACCTGCACCACCGGGATCCACTGGTCGCGGGGTTCGCGGACAGCATGGTGCGCCTGTACTCGTTCCTGACCAAGAAGTGGAACGCGCGCTTCGCCCGGCATTTCCACGCGGTGATCGAGGCGTACGACCGGGAATTCCGCAACCGTGTCAACGGCACCGTGCCCACGGTCGAGGAGTATCTGGAACTGCGGCGGCTCACCTTCGCGCACTGGATCTGGACCGACCTGCTGGAGCCGAGCGCGGGCTGTGAACTTCCCACCGCCGTGCGGAACCATTTCGCATATCGGCGGGCGGCGCTGCTGAGCCAGGAATTCGCCGCCTGGTACAACGATCTCTGCTCGCTCCCGAAAGAAATCGCGGGCGACGAGGTCCACAATCTCGGAATCAGCCTCATTCATCACGAGGGGCTGACACTCGAAGAAGCGGTCCAGGACACCCGGCGGCGGATCGAGGAATGCATCACCGAATTCCTCGACGCGGAAAACGACCTCAACCGGTTCGCCGACACCCTCGCGGACGGCACCGTGCACGGCAAGGAATTGAGTCTCGCCGTGAAAGCGTGCCTCGGCAACATGAGGAACTGGTTCAGCTCCGTGTACTGGTTCCACCACGAGTCCGGCCGGTACACCGTCGACAGCTGGGACGACCGCTCCACACCCCCGTACGTCAACAACGAAGCGGCAGGTGAGTCATGACCGTCGAGTCCGTGAAGCCCGCGCAACCCGCGGCACCACAGTTGCCCGTCCCGCCCCTGGCCGGGGGCGGCGTACCCGTCCTGGGCCACGGCTGGAAACTGGTCCGCGACCCGCTGGGCTTCCTCGTCCGGCTCCGCGACCACGGCGACGTCGTACGGCTCAAGCTGGGCCCCAAGACGGTGTACGCGCTCACCTCGCCGGCCCTCACCGGAGCGATGGCGCTCAGCACCGACTTCAAGATCGACGGACCCCTCTGGGAGTCCCTGGAAGGCCTGCTCGGCAAGGAGGGCGTCGCCACCGCGAACGGGCCGAGGCACCGTCGCCAACGCCGCACCATCCAGCCCGCGTTCCGGCTCGACGTCATCCCCGAGTACGGACCGATCATGGAGGAGGAGGCGCGTGCGCTCGCCGAGCGCATGGGGTCGGGCGAGCCCGTCGACTGCACCTCCGAGTCGTTCCGTGTCGCCGTGCGCATCGCGGCCCGCTGTCTGCTGCGCGGCGAGTTCATGGACGAGCGCGCCGAGCGGCTGAGCGTCGCGCTCGCCACCGTGTTCCGCGGCATGTACCGGCGCATGGTGATCCCGGCGGGCCCGCTCTATCGGCTGCCGCTTCCGGCCAACCGCAAATTCGACCGCGCATTGGCCGATTTGCATCTCCTCGTCGACGAGATCGTCGCCGAGCGCCGCGCATCCGGTCAAAAGCCGGACGATTTGCTGACGGCATTGCTGGAAGCGAAGGACGAGAACGGCGAGCCGATCGGCGAACAGGAGATCCACGACCAAGTCGTAGCGATACTCACGCCCGGCAGCGAAACCGTGGCGTCCACGATCATGTGGCTGCTGCAAGTCCTCACCGAACACCCGGAACACGCCGCGCGGGTGGCCGAGGAGGTCAAATCCGTCGTCGGGGACCGACCCGTCGCATTCGACGACGTCCGGAAGCTGTCGTACACCAACAATGTCGTGACTCTGTTGGTGATCTTCAGGAGTCATCCGGCGGCTGCGGTGCAGAGGGTGTGGAATCGGCTTGATCGTGTGCGTCCACGGGGTGTTTCGGCGATCCAGTCGGCGGTGCGGGTGAGGTTGCAGGCTATGGCGGTGAGTACGTGCTGGACGTGCGTCTTGGCGAGCCCTCGATAGCGGGTGCGGCGTAGGCCGTTGCTCCGGACGGTCTGGGAGAGCGTCGCCTCGATGCCGGCGCGGATGGCATAGCGTCGTTGCCATTGCTCGGTCTGCTGGTCGAGGCGGTTTTGGACCTGGATCTCGTGCAGCGGCCGTGGGAGCAGGGCGATCGAGCGGGGCCTGGTGGCCGAGGCGGTGCACGGGTGGCGGTCCGGGCAGGCCAGGCAGTCGGCCTTGGCGAAGCGGAACTGGAGGTATTCGTGGCCCTTGATGCGGAGCGTCCTCGCCGGGGTGCTGGTCTTTCCGCGGGGGCACGTTGCCTGCCGTAGATCCCAGTCGATCGTGAAGGCGGACTTTCCGAAGCCCTCGCCGCTCTTGGCCTGCTGGCTGTGGTCGGCGACGATCGGGCCGAGCAGCGTGATCCCATGGGTCTGCTGGGCGCGTTGGACGCGGGCCGGGGTGATGTAGGCGGCATCGACCACGTGCTCGGCCGGGACCAGGGCGGCCTGGGCCAGGTCGTCGTGGATCTGCTCGGTGAGCTGGCCGTCCTGGACCGGGGCGATCGTGGTGGCCACGTGCACCACGATCTCGGGCCGCTGTTCCTCGCAGGTCTCGGTGTAGTGCACGCGGTAGCCGCTCCACTCGGTGCCGTTCTTGGTGCAGTAGTGCGCGTCGGTGTCGTAGGGGGAATCGAAGCGCAGGCTCGCCGGTGGCAGCGCGTGCCCGTCGCGCCAGCGGAGCTGTCCTTGTTCGTCCCAGTAGTAGTGGTGAACCCACACCTGCCGCAGAACCTCCACCTGGGGCAGAGTTCGCAGCCGGCCCGGTGCGTCGGGGGACCACAGGGCGGCCAGCACCTTCTGCCCGTCCCGTCCGAAAGTCTCCGCCCGCGCGATCACGGCCTCCGGTCCACCGGGCACCTTCCTGATCTCGATCTTCCGCCCGTACCGCTTGTCCCACTCGGGTTCGATCAGTGGCTGCAGCCACTCCGGCGCGATCTCAGCCAGTCCCTCAAGGGCGGCCCGCAGACTCTCCCCGGCCAGCTCCAGGCGGCTGAGCCGTCGCACGGCGGCCAGGACATACGTCGCATCGGTACGCTGCCGCCCGCCAGCCCTCAGCAATCCCGCCTCGGTCAACCGCTTGAGCATCACACGCAACATCCGGTCCGCCGCGTCGCCTTGCACCAGGCGGGCTCGGAAATCGCTCAGCAGCGAGTAGTCGAACCCGGTGTCCTCCAACTCCAGCCCCAGGGCGTACTTCCAGTCGATCCGAGTGCGCACCGCCTGAGCAGCCGCCCGGTCCGACAGGTCCTCGGCGAACTGGAGCACCGACACCAGCGCGAGCTGCCCCGGCGAGAACCCCGGCCGCCCATCAGCGGGATAGAGATCCACGAACTCCTCGTCCTCGAACAGCACATCGAGGCGATCCCGCACCAGCATCGCGGGGGTTCCCTTCGGGCACGCCGCCCACGCCGTGCGCACCGTCCGCGCCGGAATCCGCTGGTAGTCCCTCGGCTGCAACGACATCAGGCCCGCCCCGACCTCGGCACCACCCCGCTGCCTCCACTGAAGCACCGACCGAAGCGACTGTCAGCACTCGCCGAAGATCACCAACAGAGTCATGTCGTTGTCGAGTCGATGCGGCTGCGCCCTGCCGTATGGATTTTGACCCGGCGGGCGGTGACCGAAACCGAACTCGGCGGCTATCGGATACCGGCCGGTGCGGACATCGTCTACAGTCCGTTCGCCATCCAGCGTGATCCGCGCTCGTACGACGGGCATCTGGATTTCGACCCCGACCGCTGGCTTCCGGAACGCGCCAAGGACGTCCCGAAGCACGCCATGAGCCCCTTCAGTGTGGGCAACCGGAAGTGCCCGAGCGACCACTTCTCGATGGCGCAGCTCAGCCTGATCACGGCGACGGTGGCGTCCCGGTGGCGGTTCGAGCAGGTCTCCGGGTCCAATGACGCGACCCGCGTCGGCATCACCCTGCGTCCGTACCGGCTGCTGCTGAGGGCCCTGCCGCGGTGACCGCGCGGTGTCGTCCGCGGTGACCCCGTGTCCGTACCGGTGCGCGTTCAGGCAGCCCGCGGGCCCCTGAACGTGCGCCGGTACGCCTGCGGGGTCGTCCCCAGGCTCCGGACGAACTGGTGGCGCAGCGCGGCCGCGGTGCCGAAACCGGTGCGGCCCGCGATCGCGTCCATCGTCTCGTCCGACGCCTCCAGCAACTCCTGTGCCAGCAGCACCCTTTGGCGCAGGATCCAGCGGTACGGGGTGGTGCCGGTCTCCTGCTGGAAGCGGCGTGCGAAGGTCCGCGGTGACATGTGGGCGCGGGCCGCGAGCTGCTCGACGGTCACCTCCCGGTCGAGGTGGCGCTCCATCCACACCAGCACCTCGCCGACCGTGTCGCAGGTGGAGCGGGGCAGCGGGCGCTCGATGTACTGGGCCTGCCCGCCGTCCCGGTGCGGGGGCACCACCATGCGGCGGGCGATGGCGTTGGCGACCTCGGGGCCCTGTTCCTTGCGGACGATGTGCAGGCAGGCGTCGATTCCGGCGGCGGTGCCGGCCGAGGTGATCACCGGGTCCTCGTCCACGTACAGCACGTCCGGTTCGACGATCGCCTTCGGGTACTGCCGGGTGAGCTCCTCGGCGTGGTGCCAGTGCACGGCGCAGCGCCGCCCGTCGAGGAGCCCGGCCGCGCCGAGCACGAAGACTCCGGAGCAGACGCTGAGCACCCGGGCGCCGCGGTCCGTGGCGCGGTGCAGGGCGTCGAGCAGCTCGGTCGGATAGGACCGGGACACATAGGAGTTCCCGGCGGGCAGAGCGATGAGGTCGGCGCTCTCCAGTCGCTCCAGGCCGTGCTCCGTGGTCAGCGAGAACCCCGCGTGGGTGCTCAGGGTCGGGCCCTCGGCTGAGGCGACCGCGAAGTCGTAAGTGGGCAGGCCGTCGTCGCTGCGGTCGATGCCGAACACCTCGCAGACGACCCCGAGTTCGAAGGGGTGCACACCGTCGAGCAGGACCGCGGCCACGTTTTTCAGCATGCCCGCCAGTGTGCCTCGTCGGTGGCAGGAAATCGAGGGTGTACGGCAGTCCTGCCACTGACGCCGAAGGGTGAGCGGTACGACAGTGGTGTTCATGAAGATGCTCATCGACAACGCGGACACCACCGCCGGAATCCTGACCGTCCTCGCGCTCTTCGTGGTCGTGGCCCTGCCCGCGCTGATCGGCGCGGCCCACGAGCGGCGCATCGACCGTCAGCTAGGACTTCGTGACCAGCACCGTGACCGTCCACTCCTGAATGCCCTTGCACGACACCTTGCCCGGGGCGGTCGCGCAGAGCGGCCGGGACGAGGTGAGGTGGACGGTTCCCGCCGAGACCGCCTTGAAGGCGGAGCTCGCGTCGCCCGCCTGGAGGACGATGCCGCTGTTGGTGGCCTCTAGCCCGGTGCCGCTGACCTTGACGGGTGTCCAGGGCCGACTGGTGGTGCCGTCCAGGGTGAGGCGGAGTACGCCGCCGGCCGTGAGGCAGTACGTGTGGCCGGTGTCGGCGGCGCCGAGTTCCGCGGGAGCCGTGTCGCAGCTCGGGTGGCTCGTCGTGGGGGACGGCGACACGGAGCGGCTGCCGCCCGCGTCACCGCCGCCCTGTGTGCCGCAGCCCGCGAGGAGCAGTGTCAGGGCCGTGAGGGCGAGGATCCGATGGTGGGTCGTACGGCGCATGGGGTGGCACCTCCTTGTCGCTTGGACGTGCCACCCCCGCATCAGGATCCACACAGGGACACAGGGCCCTGGCCGCGACGCCGGCCAGGGCCCCACTGGTCAGCTGGTCGTGACGGCGGTGTCGTCGACGACGAAGCTGGTCTGGAGCGAGGAGTCCTCGACCCCGCTGAACTTCAGGGTGACCGTGGACCCGGCGAACGAGGACAGGTCGAAGGTCTTCTGGGCGTAGCCGGAGGCGGCGTTGAGGTTCGAGTACGTCGCCAGGGTGGTCGATCCGGCGGTGACCGTCAGCTTGTCGTACTGGCTGCTCGTGGTGGTCTCCGCGGTGTCGATGTGCAGGTAGAAGGTGAAGCTGGCCTTGCAGCCGGACGGGATCGTCACCGACTGGGAGAGCGTGTCGGTGTGCGTCGAGCCGTAGCCGTCCAGCCATGCCTTGTACGAACCGGCGTGCGCGGCCTCACTGCTGGAGTTGGTGATCACGCCACTGCTGGCACTCCAGGTGGTGTTGCCCGACTCGAAGCCCGGGTTGCCGAGCAGCTGCGCCGAGGTGCAGGTGCCGCCGCCGGAGGTGCTGACGGTCCAGGTGAAGGAGGCGGAGCCGGAGGCGCCCGTGCTGTCGGAGGCGGAGACGGTGACGCTGTACGTACCGGCCGTGCTCGCGGTGCCGGAGATCAGACCGGTGGAGCTGCTGATCGAAAGACCGGTCGGCAGACCGCTCGCGCTGTAGGTGAGGGTCGCGCCCGCGCTGTCGCTCGCCGAGATCTGCAGGCTGACCGAACCGCCGGTGGTGGTGGACTGGCTGCCCGGGTTGGTGACGGTCACCGTGTTGCCGGTGCTGGTGCCCGAGGCGAAGGCGGTGGTGCCGTTCGGGGTGCCCCAGCCGGTCGGGCCGTCGTAGCCGGTGGCCGCGGTGCAGAAGTACGAGGGCGAGCAGGAGCCGTTGTTGCCGCTGGTCACGTCGTACAGGTTCGAGGTGTGGGAGTACGGGTACTTCGCCGGGTAGTCGCTGGAGCCCGGGGTGCCCGCGAGGGCGTACACACCCGCGATGATCGGCGAGGAGGCACTCGTACCGCCGTAGACCGCCCAGCCGGAGCCGCCGTAGGTGTCGTAGACGGCCACGCCGGTGGCGGGGTCGGCGACCGCGGAGACGTCGGCCTCCATGCGCTTGGAGCAGCCGGTGTCGGTCTGCCAGGTCGGCTTCGCGTCGTAGGCGGAGCAGCCGGAGCCGGTGCCCTCGGTGCTGCTGGTCTTCCACACGGACTCGGTCCAGCCGCGGCTGTTGGAGCTGGTGGACAGCGCGGTGCCGCCGACGGCCGTCACGTACTGGGACGTGGCCGGGTACTCGGCACCGTAGGCGGAGTCACCGGAGGAGACGGTGATGGCGACGCCCGGGTGCTTGAAGTACGAGGTGTCCTCGCTGGTCTGCGAGGAGGACTCGGAGCCGCCCCAGCTGTTGGAGACGAACTTCGCGCCCAGCGCCACGGCCTCGTTCTCGGCGGTGCCGAGGTCGGAGTCGGTGGCCGAGTTGGCCTCGACGAGGACGATGTTGCAGTTCGGGCAGACCGCGCTGACCATGTCGATGTCGAGCGCTTCCTCACCCGCCCAGCCGGTGTCGTTGGTCGGCAGGGAGCTGGTCGAGCCGGTCTGGCTGACCTGCTTGAAGCAGCCGTTGGCCTTGGTGCAGGCCGACAGGCCGAACTGCGAACGGTAGGTCGCGAGGTCCGACTCCGCGTTGGGGTCGTTGTACGCGTCGACCACGGCGACGGTCAGGCCGGAGCCGCCGGTGGAGGGCAGGTTGTAGGCGCTGTGCAGGTTGGCCGGGCTCAGACCGGACACCGCGGCGGCGGCGTTCGGCGAGATCGCGGCGGCCAGCTTCTGCTTGATGTCGGTGCGGCGCTGCGCGAAACAGGCCGCGTGACCGGCCGTCGGGGCGCCGCACAGGTGCGTGGTCGGCACCTTCTGGCCCGCCTTGCCCGTGGAGTGCACGGCCTGCGCGGCCGGGGCGGTCAGGGCCTTCGCGTTCTGGGCAGTCCGGGAGGGCTTGGCGGTGGTCGGCGCCGGCTGCGCGTTCGCGGCCGGGGCCGCCATGAGTCCGGCGACCGTGAGGGCGAGGGCGGGCGCGGCGGCGGTCAGAAGTCTTCGCAGTCGCCGGGCGGGCCTGCTGGGGGGTGTCTCACGCATGGGTGCTGCCTCCATCGGTTTGAGGCGGGTGCCGTGCGGGCCGGGGTAGGGCCGCGCACGGCTCCACAGCCGGAAGTGGGGGTTCTCGGCGTTGCGTGGCAGGCCCGTGACGCGCGTAGCGTGAGAGAAGTGCAGATGTGCCATGGGCATGCCAATTTGATCGCCCTGTCGTGCCGCTGTACGTGACATGTCAGGACGGCCAGAACCTAGCCGGGGCCGATGACGCCCGGATAGCCACGCCCGAAGAACTTTGCCGCCCCATAGGGGGTCCATGGACGGTGCATGGACGGCCCATGGACGAGACGCGGTGATGCCGGGCCGCGACATGCGGCCCGGCATCACCGGTGTCGTACCGTCAGAAGTCCTCGTACCGCCGGAAGTTCCCGTCCGTCAGAAGTCCTCGTCGAAGCCGACCGAGCCCTCCACCGCCACCTGGTACGCCGAGGGGCGGCGCTCGAAGAAGTTGGTCAGCTCCTGGACGCCCTGGAGCTCCATGAAGGAGAAGGGATTCTCGGAGCCGTACACCGGGGCGAAGCCGAGGCGCTGGAGACGCTGGTCGGCCACGCACTCCAGGTACTGGCGCATCGAGTCGGTGTTCATGCCCGGCAGACCCTCACCGCACAGGTCGCGCGCGAACTGCAGCTCGGCCTCGACGGCCTCCCTCAGCATGTCGGTGACCTGCTGCTGGAGCTGGTCGTCGAAGAGCTCCGGCTCCTCCTTGCGCACGGTGTCCACCACCTCGAAGGCGAAGGACATGTGCATCGTCTCGTCGCGGAACACCCAGTTGGTGCCGGTGGCGAGACCGTGCAGCAGACCCCGGCTGCGGAACCAGTAGACGTACGCGAAGGCGCCGTAGAAGAAGAGGCCCTCGATGCACGCGGCGAAGCAGATGAGGTTGAGCAGGAAGCGACGCCGGTCCGCCTTGGTCTCCAGACGGTCCAGCTTCTCCACCGAGTCCATCCACTTGAAGCAGAACTCGGCCTTCTCGCGGATCGAGGGGATGCTCTCGACGGCGTCGAAGGCCGCGGCGCGGTCCTCCGGGTCGGGAAGGTAGGTGTCCAGCAGGGTCAGATAGAACTGGACGTGGACCGCTTCCTCGAACAGCTGCCTGGAGAGATACAGGCGCGCCTCGGGGGAGTTGATGTGCTTGTAGAGGGTCAGCACGAGGTTGTTCGACACGATCGAGTCGCCCGTCGCGAAGAACGCGACCAGCCGGCCGATCATGTGCTGCTCGCCCTGCGAGAGCTTCGCCAGGTCGGCCACGTCCGAGTGGAGGTCGACCTCCTCCACGGTCCAGGTGTTCTTGATGGCGTCCCGGTAGCGCTCGTAGAAATCGGGGTAGCGCATGGGGCGGAGCGTGAGTTCGAAGCCCGGGTCGAGCAGGTTCTTTTCGGTGGAGCTCATTACTGGCAGGCCTCGCAGGACTCGGGGTTCTCAAGGGAGCAGGCGACGGCGTCCTCGTCGGGGATCGCCTGCACGGGGATGGTCTTCTCGGGCTGGGCCTGCGCCTGGGCGGCACGGGCGATACGGGTCGCCGGGCGCGAGCGCAGGTAGTACGTCGTCTTCAGACCCGACTTCCAGGCGTACGCGTACATCGAGGAGAGCTTGCCGATGGTCGGCGTCTCCAGGAAGAGGTTCAGGGACTGCGCCTGGTCCAGGAACGGGGTGCGGGCGGCGGCCATGTCGATCAGGCCGCGCTGCGGGATCTCCCAGGCCGTGCGGTACAGGTCGCGGACGTCCTGCGGCACCCAGGTGAAGCCCTGCACCGAACCGTTGGACTCCCGCAGCGCCTCGCGGGTCTGCGCGTCCCACACGCCGAGCTTCTTCAGCTCGTCCACCAGGTAGGAGTTGACCTGGAGGAACTCACCGGAGAGCGTTTCGCGCTTGAACAGGTTGGACACCTGGGGCTCGATGCACTCGTACACACCCGCGATGGACGCGATGGTGGCGGTGGGGGCGATGGCGAGGAGGAGGGAGTTGCGCATGCCGACCGCGGCGATACGTTCCCGCAGCGCCGCCCAGCGCTCCGGCCAGGTCAGCTCCACGCCGTAGTGGTCGGGGTGCAGGACGCCACGGGCCGTACGGGTCTTCTCCCAGGCCGGGAGCGGGCCGCTGCGCTCCGCGAGGTCGGCCGAGGCCTCGTACGCGGCGAGCATGATCCGCTCGGCGATCCGGGTGGAGAGGGCCTTGGCCCGCGGGGAGTCGAAGGGGACGCGCAGCTTGAAGAAGACGTCCTGCAGGCCCATCGCGCCGAGGCCGACGGGCCGCCACTTCGCGTTCGACCGGCCGGCCTGCTCGGTCGGGTAGAAGTTGATGTCGACGACACGGTCGAGGAAGGTGACGGCGGTACGGACCGTCTCGTCCAGCCGCTCCCAGTCGATGTCCCCGTCGACCACGAAGGCGCCGAGGTTGACCGAGCCGAGGTTGCAGACCGCCGTCTCCCCGTCGTCCGTGACCTCCAGGATCTCGGTGCAGAGGTTCGAGGAGTGGACGGTGTGGCCCGGCTCCGCCGTCTGGTTGGCGGTGCGGTTGGCGGCGTCCTTGAAGGTCATCCAGCCGTTGCCGGTCTGCGCGAGGGTACGCATCATGCGGCCGTAGAGGTCACGGGCCGGGATGGTCTTCTTGGCGAGGCCGGCCGCCTCCGCCCTGCGGTACGCCGCGTCGAACTCGTCGCCCCACAGGTCGACCAGCTCGGGCACGTCGGAGGGCGAGAAGAGGGACCACTGCCCGTCGGTGTCGACCCGGCGCATGAACTCGTCCGGGATCCAGTGCGCGAGGTTCAGGTTGTGCGTACGGCGGGCGTCCTCACCGGTGTTGTCGCGCAGCTCCAGGAACTCCTCGATGTCGGAGTGCCAGGTCTCCAGGTAGACCGCGGCCGCGCCCTTGCGCCGGCCGCCCTGGTTCACCGCGGCGACCGAGGCGTCGAGGGTCTTCAGGAACGGGACGATCCCGTTGGAGTGCCCGTTCGTACCGCGGATCAGCGAACCGCGCGAACGGATCCGGGAGTACGAAAGGCCGATGCCACCCGCGTGCTTCGAGAGGCGGGCCACCTGGTGGTAGCGGTCGTAGATGGAGTCCAGCTCGTCCAGCGGGGAGTCGAGGAGGTAGCAGGACGACATCTGCGGGTGCCGCGTACCGGAGTTGAACAGCGTGGGGGAGGAGGGGAGGTAGTCGAGGCGGCTCATGAGCCCGTAGAGCGCCGCGACCTCGTCCAGGGCACGGTTCGTGTCGTCCTCGGCCAGGCCCGACGCCACGCGCAGCATGAAGTGCTGGGGCGTCTCGATGACCTTGCGGGTGATCGGGTGCCGGAGCAGATAGCGGCTGTGCAGGGTGCGCAGGCCGAAGTAGCCGAAGCGGTCGTCGCCTTCGGTGTCGATCAGCGCGTCCAGCCGGGCCGTGTGCAGCCGGACGAACTCCGCCGTGCGGTCGGCGATCAGGCCCTCGCGGTGACCCGCGGCGATCGACCCGGAGAAGGACGTGACGCCCTGCGAGGCGGCCTCCGCCGCGATGCTGATCGTCAGCAGCCTGGCCGCCAGTCGGGAGTAGACGGGGTCCTCGGAGATGAGGCCCGCGGCCGCCTCGGTGGCCAGTTCGCGCAGCTCCGTGTCGTCCGCGTGCGTGGACCGGCCGCGCAGCGCGGCGGCGGCGACCCGGCCGGGGTCGGCGTCGGGGAGGTCGGCGGTGAGGTCGGTCAGGGTACGCAGCAGCGTGGTACCGGGACCGTCCGTCTCCACCGGGGCCTGCTTCCGCTGCTGCTCCTGCTTCTGCTGTGCGAAAGCGGTAGCTGAAGCCGGATCGGCTGGCGCGATGGTCACTTGGGGCTCTCCCTCGCTCGGCACGGGGCCTGGCGGAGGGCAGGGCAGCTCACGAGCGCACACGGCGTCGCGTCCACCGGCCCATTCCGCGAGGCCCGGACGTCATGCACCCGGGCCGGATGGCCGGGCGCGCTGTCGGCAGGTCCTCGGACTGACGCGAGTACATGAGCACGGGTGTGCGAACACGTACAAGTACACCGTTGCGGGACAGTTCCGGATTTGCACCGGATTCCCCTGCGGCGACAGCGAGCATGAGCATACATCTTGTGCCGGGCTGAGGTGACACCCCCACATGTTGTGTCGTGCCGGTGTCAGAGTGTCAACTCATAGGTGAGGAGAGTGATGTCGTCGAGTTCCGGGAGCGGGTTCCAGTCGCGGTCGGGGGTGCGGGTGAAGCCGAGGCGTTCGTAGATGCGGTGGGCGGCGTGCATGGTGCGCTGGGTGGAGAGCACGACGCGTACGCAGCCGGGGGTGGCGCGTGCGTGGTCGACGCAGGCGCGGACGAGGGTCTCGCCGACGCCTCGGCCGCGGGACTCGTGTGCGACGGCGAGCATCCGGATCTCGGCTTCGCCGGGGCGGGCTATGTCGGCCATGGGGCCGCCGCGCGGTACGAAGGTCACGGCGCCGAGGACGTGGTCGTGGTCCACGGCGACGAGGACCTCCGCGGCGGTGGCCCGTTTCGCCACGTCTCGCAGTTCGTCGAGGTACTCGTCGCTCTCCCCGAAGTCGAGCAGGCCGTCGCCGAGGTAGGCCTGTGCGGTGATCTCGCCGATGCGGTCGTATTCGTGGGGGTGGGCGTGTCGGATGCGGATGTCCATGCCGGTGAGTGTGCAACACGGCGCGCGAACGGGCCGCCGGATTTATGTCCGACGGCCCGTGGGGGTTGTTGGCGCGGTTCTTCGGCTGCGGGTGGGTGGGGGCTTGGCGCGCAGTTCCCCGCGCCCCTGGGGCACGGGGCTGCGCCCCGGTGCCCCAGCCTTTTAGGGGCGCGGGGAACTGCGCGACCAGCCCCCACCCACCCGCAGGCAACGCATCCACCCGGGGGTCTGGGGGCGGAGCCCCCGGGGTCAGTGGGTGGAACCGGCCGTGGCCGGGGGAAGCTCCGTCTCGACGCCCGGATCGCCCGCGTCCGCCGTGTAGTCCTCCGGAGACGTCTCGTCGACGCCGTCCGGCGCGTTGAAGGCGCGGAGGGCGAAGGTGAGGACCACGCTGACCACGACGTTCAGGACGAAGGCCGTCAGACCGATGTAGCCGATCTCCCCGATGCCCGGGATCTCCTTCGAGCTGCCGCCGAAGTGCTTCTGGGTGGGAGAGGCGACCCCGTACGCGGCGAACGTGCCGTACAGCATGCCCACCGCCCAGCCCCCGAGCAGCGCCCAGCGGTGGAACCAGCGGGTGAACAGGCCACCGACCAGCGCCGGGAAGGTCTGGAGGATCCAGATGCCGCCCAGGAGCTGGAAGTTGATCGCGACCGTCTTGTCCATCGTCAGGACGAATACCAGCGCGCCCACCTTCACGAAGAGCGACACCAGCTTGGAGACCCTGGTCTCCTGCTGCGGGGTCGCGTCCGGCTTGATGAAGTCCTTGTAGATGTTGCGGGTGAAGAGGTTCGCGGCCGCGATGGACATGATGGCCGCCGGTACGAGCGCTCCGATGCCGATCGCCGCGAAGGCCACCCCCGCGAACCAGTCCGGGAACATGTTCTCGAAGAGCTGGGGTATGGCGAGCTGGCCGTTGGTGACCTTGACCCCGGCCGCGATCGCCATGAACCCGAGCAGGGCGAGCAGCCCCAGCATCAGGGAGTAGAGCGGAAGGATCGTGGTGTTGCGGCGGATCACCTCACGGCTGCGGCTGGAGAGCGTCGCCGTGATCGAGTGCGGGTACATGAACAGCGCGAGCGCCGATCCGAGCGCGAGCGTGGCGTACGTCCACTGGCCCGCTTCGGCGGGCACGAGCCCGCCCGCCCCGGCCGCCGTGTACTTGTCGCTCGCCGCCTTGAAGATCTCGTCGAACCCGCCCAGTTTGATCGGGATGTAGATGATGGCCACCGCGATCACGATGTAGATCAGGGTGTCCTTCACGAACGCGATCAGGGCGGGGGCCCGCAGCCCCGAGGAGTAGGTGTACGCGGCCAGCACGCCGAACGCGATGAGGAGCGGAAGGTCCTTCACGAACCAGTTGGTGTTCTCGCCGCCGCCCACGCCCATCACGTCCAGGACGGCCTGGATGCCGACCAGCTGGAGTGCGATGTACGGCATGGTCGCGAGGATGCCGGTCACGGCCACGGCGAGGGACAGGCCCTTCGAACCGAAGCGCCCGCGCACGAAGTCCGAGGTCGTCACGTACCCGTGCTTGTGGGAGACCGACCACAGGCGGGGGAGGAACGTGAAGATCAGCGGGTAGACGAGGATCGTGTACGGAACGGCGAAGAAGCCGGCCGCGCCCGCCGCGTAGATCGCCGCCGGTACGGCGACGAAGGTGTACGCCGTGTAGAGGTCGCCGCCGAGCAGGAACCAGGTGACCCAGGTGCCGAACGACCGTCCGCCCAGGCCCCATTCGTCGAGGCTGTGCTCGTCGTCCGCCCTGCGCCAGCGCGCGGCCAGGAAGCCCATGACCGTGACGGCCAGGAAGAAGAAGATGAAGACGCCGAGCGCGACGCCGTTCACGCCGTCCTTCACTTCGCCGCACCCCCGACCTGGGACGCGCGGGCGCGCTGGTCACGCTGCCACAGCTGGTACGCGGTCACGGTGAGCGCCGTGGACACGAGCACCCACAGCATCTGGTACCAGTAGAAGAAGGGGATGCCGATGAACGCCGGGTCGGTCTTGGCGTAGGAACCGACCCACAGCATCGCCACGAACGGGGCTATCAGGCACAGGGCGATGACCACCCGGATCGGTGTCACCACCGGCGGCTCGACCTTCGGCGCGTCTGACACGTCCGACACGTCTGACATACGGCGACTCCGTCCCCTCGCTGTTCACCTGTGCAATGCGCAGGCAATCTAGGCGACGGCGTCAGCCATGCGGAACCCCTCGTCCGTATCTCGGTCCGGGCAACGCGGCAGGTGCGCTACTCCTGCGGGCGCTTGAGCCGTGCCACGAACTTGTACCGGTCGCCCCGGTACACCGACCGCACCCACTCCACCGGCTCGCCCTGCCGGTCCAGCGAGTGCCGGGAGAGCATCAGCATGGGCAGACCGACGTCGGTGCCGAGCAGGCCGGCCTCGCGCGGGGTGGCCAGCGAGGTCTCGATGGTCTCCTCGGCCTCGGCGAGATGGACGTCGTACACCTCGGCGAGCGCGGTGTAGAGGGACGTGTACTTCACCAGGCTGCGGCGCAGGGCGGGGAAGCGCTTCGCGGAGAGGTGGGTCGTCTCGATGGCCATCGGCTCGCCGCTCGCGAGGCGCAGCCGCTCGATGCGCAGCACCCGGCCGCCGGCCGAGATGTCGAGCAGCTCGGCGAGGGTGTCGTCGGCGGTGATGTAGCCGATGTCCAGGAGCTGCGAGGTGGGTTCAAGGCCCTGGGCGCGCATGTCCTCGGTGTACGAGGTGAGCTGGAGCGCCTGGGAGACCTTGGGCTTCGCGACGAACGTGCCCTTGCCCTGGATGCGTTCGAGGCGGCCCTCGACGACCAGTTCCTGGAGGGCCTGGCGCACGGTCGTGCGCGAGGTGTCGAACTCGGCGGCGAGGGTGCGCTCGGGCGGTACGGGCGTGCCGGGCGGCAAGGTCTCCGTCATGTCGAGCAGGTGCTTCTTGAGGCGGTAGTACTTGGGCACGCGCGCGGTACGGATGGGGGCCCCACCCTCGTTCTCCGCACTGCTGACGTCGGTGCTCATGCTCTGCCTTCCCGGCTCCGGGTGCCGAAGCGACCGACATCCCGTCGGCCACGGCTCACATCGTGGCACGGCTTCGTGTGCGAGTGTCCCCCCGCACGCTCCGTGATCCCCTCTATATACCGTCGGCGTACCCGTTGGTCTAGTCCATAGTGTGGACTCGGGTCGGTGGAGAGGCATGTGGGGCCGGTGAACGGCCCCGCCGTTTATGCCACTTACCTACTTAAAGGTCCTTGCATATGTAGGTCCCATAACGGACGACCAGTCGGGCTTACACACCCTTGACACCCCTCTAGGTCTAGGCCAAGCTCCCCGTACTGGTCTACACCATTGGTCCAGTCCCAGTCCCACGGGCAGTACTCGGCAGCGCTTCGGCATGTGTCACCGCGGTGGGCAGGGGGGTTTATGGCATCCCTGAGGAGGGTGGCGTGAAGCGGAAGCTGGCAGCCGCGATCGGTATCGCGGGCATGATGGTCTCCATCGCGGCGTGCGGGAGCAGCGACAACAAGTCCGGGGGGTCGGACAAGGGCGCGGACGCGAAGGCACTGACCGTCTGGCTCACGGTGGACGCGCAGAACAACTGGCCCGAGCTGGTCAAGGCCGCCGACGCGGCGGTGCAGAAGGCGCACCCCGGCGTCAAGATCAACCACGAGTACTACGGCTGGCCGGACAAGAACACCAAGCTCGACGCGGTCCTCGCCACCGACAAGGCGCCCGACGTGGTCGAGATGGGCAACACCGAGATGCTCGGCTACATGGTCAAGGGCGCCTTCGCTCCCATCGACGCGTCGAAGCTCGACAACTCGTCCGCGTGGCTGGACGGCCTGAAGGCCTCCGTCACCTACGACGGCAAGACCTACGGCGTGCCGTACTACGCCGGTGGCCGCGTCGGCAACTGGCGCAAGGACGTGGCGGCTTCGGTCGGTGTCAAGACGCCCCCGAAGACGTACACGGAGCTCATCTCCGACCTGGACAAGATCCAGAAGAAGGAGGGGAGCAAGTTCAGCGCCTGGTACCAGCCGACGCGTGACTGGTACGCCGCGATGTCCTTCGTCTACGACGCCGGCGGCTCCATCGCCAAGCAGGACGGCGGCCAGTGGAAGGCCAACCTGTCGTCTCCGGAGTCCATCAAGGGACTCAACGACTGGAAGACCATCGTCGACAAGTACATGCACGGCGACAAGACCAAGGACGAGTCCGACCGTTACATCGTCTACGGCCAGGGCAAGTCCGCCATGATCTTCGGCGCCGCGTGGGAGGGTGCGACCTCCGAGGACCCGAAGAACGACAAGACCGGCAAGCTCAAGGGCAACCTCGAGAACTTCGTGATGCCCGGCCCGTCCGGCAAGAACATCCCCGTCTTCCTCGGCGGTTCCGACCTCGCCGTCCCGGTGAAGTCCAAGGCGCAGGCGCTCGCCGCCGAGTGGATCAACGCCTTCACGGGCTCCGCCGGTCAGAAGGGTCTGATGGCCAAGGGCAACCTGCCCAACAACAAGACCGACCTCGCCACCCTCAAGAACGACCCGGCGACCGTGGTTCCGGCCACCGCGGCCGAGTCCAACTGGTTCGTGCCGATGGCTCCCGGCTGGGGCCAGGTCGAGAAGGCCCAGGTCCTGCAGACCATGCTGCAGAACATCGGCACCGGCAAGAAGTCGGTCGAGGCCGCCGCGAAGGATGCGGACGCCGCGATCGACAAGGTCATCAACACCAAGTGACGTGAGCGCGGGGCGTGGTGGGACCCCGGGGCGCGTCCGGGGCTTCACCCGGGGCGCGCCCAGGGTCCGCCCCGGGTCCGCCCGGGGTGTGCCTCTGGGGGTACGTCCGAGTACGTCGGGGGCGATCCCGGGACGTTCCAGGGGTGTTCCTGGGCACGCCTGCCGGGGTCCTCTTCGGGCCCGGGTTCCAGCCGCTTCCCGCACGACGCGCGGGACCCGGAGACGTACGACCGCGCGGGGCCCAGGCCGCGTACGACCGTGCGAGGCCGGGCCGCGTACGGCCGGGTGGGTCCGGCCGGTCCACGACCCGGGCGGCCCCGACCGGAACCGACCGCACCAGGTTCGGACCACGCACGACCCGCCCCGGACTCGGACCGAACTGGACCGACCAGGGCGGGACAGGGCGGGGCAGGACCGGCCGGGCCGCCTCACGCACGACCGAGAGCCCGCCCCGGCGAGCGCCCCGCGTACGACCGCGGGGGCCCGCCCCCATGCATGACCTGCGCGGGCTCGGCCCGCGTACGACCGCGGGGGTCCGCCCCCGTGCACGACCGTGCGGGGTTCGGGCCGCGTACGACCGAGAGGGTCGGCCCCGGTGGGCGACCTGCTCGGGGCGGGCCGCGTGCGACCCGCGCGAGGCTCGGACTGCGCACCACCGTGCGGGGCTCGGACTGTGCACCACCGTCCGGGGTTCGGGGCGTGTGCGTCCCGGGCGGCTTTCGCCCGGATACGACCGCACCGGGTCTTGGACCCTGTACGACCGCGAAGGTCCGCCCCGTGTGGGATCGCGAGGGTCCGCCCCCGCGCAGACCGTGCGGAGCCGGGCCGCGTACGACCGTGCGAGGCGCCGGCCGCGTACGGCCCGGGCGTGTTTCGCCTGTGTTCGACCGTGTGGGGCCTGCCCCGCGTACGACCCCGTGCGGGGCTTCGACCACGTACGACCTGAGGGACCGCTGAGGAGCGCGCGATGAGTGCCGCAGACACGACCACCCCCGCCAAGGTGCCGCCGCCGCGGCAGGCACCGCCACCGGCCGTCCCCAAGGCGCCACGCAGAAGGCGGACCTCGGGCGGAGGGGCGGTCCCCTGGGCCCTGCTCGCGCCCTGTCTGCTGATCCTCGCGCTGGTCATGGGCTATCCCCTGGTCCGCCTGGTCACCCTCTCCTTCCAGAAGTTCGGACAGTCCCAGCTGTGGGGCTTCCAGCCGGCCGAGTCGGTCGGCTTCGACAACTTCGGCAAGGTGCTGGGCGACAGCGAGTTCTGGGCGGTCGTCGTCCGCACGATCGTCTTCGCCGTCGGGTCCGTCGTCTTCACCATGGTCATCGGCATGCTGATCGCGCTGCTCCTCCAGCGCGTCTCGGGCTGGGTGAAGACGCTGATCAACATCGCGCTGGTGGCCAGCTGGGGCATGCCCATCATCGTGGCCACCACCGTCTTCAAGTGGCTCTTCGACTCCGACTACGGCGTCTTCAACGCGCTGCTGAGCAAGCTGCCGGGCGTGGACATGATCGGCCACAACTGGTTCGCCAGCGGCCCCCAGGGGCTGGCCGTGATCATGCTCCTGGTGGTGTGGGGCGCGGTGCCCTTCGTCGTCATCACGCTCAGCGCGGGCCTGACCCAGGTGCCGAGCGAACTGGAGGAGGCGGCCCGGCTGGACGGCGCCGGCGCCTGGGGCGTCTTCCGTTACGTCACGCTCCCGATCCTCAAGCCCATCGTCGTGATGCTCACGACGCTCTCCGTCATCTGGGACATGGGCGTCTTCCCGCAGGTCTTCGTGATGCGGGGCGGCCACCCGGAGGCGGAGTTCCAACTGCTCACCACGTACTCCTACGACCGCGCCTTCGTCGTCAACGACTACGCGCAGGGGTCGGCGATCGCCCTGCTGACCGTGCTGTTGCTGCTGGGCGTGGTCGCCGTGTACATGCGTCAGATGCTGCAGATCGGAGAGGTCGAATGAGCACCCTCGCCACGGCGGGCCGGCGCCGGGGGAAGTCCAAGCTCGGCTGGAACCTCCTCGGCCTCCTCGTCTTCGTCACCGCGGGCTTCCCCGTCTACTGGATGCTGAACACGGCGTTCAAGCCGGCGAAGGACGCCATCGACCCGGACCCGAGCCTGTTCCCCACGGGGCTCACGCTCGACAACTTCCGTCGCGCGCTGGACATCGCGGACTTCTGGGGCCCCGTCGGCCGCAGCCTGATCGTCTCCCTGTCGGTCGTCGTGATCGGCGTCGTGGTGGGGATGCTGGCCGCGCTGGCCATCTCCCGCTTCGCCTTCCGCGGCCGCAAGATCGTGATCGTCGGCATCCTCGCGGTCCAGATGATCCCGCTGGTCGCCATGATCATCCCGGTCTTCCTGCTGCTCAACGACCTGAACCAGTACGACAAGCTCACCGGCCTGATCATCACGTACCTGACCTTCATCCTCCCCTTCACGGTGTGGACGCTGCGCGGCTTCATCGTCAACATCCCGAAGGAGCTGGAGGAGGCGGCCATGGTCGACGGCTGCTCGCGCACCGGAGCCTTCATACGGGTGGTCTTCCCGCTGCTCGCGCCCGGCATGGTCGCCACGTCCGTGTACGCGTTCATCCAGGCCTGGAACGAGTACATCTACGCCCTGATGCTCATGAGCCAGGAGCACCAGACCGCCACCGTCTGGCTCGGCAACTTCACCACCAAGCACGGCACCGAGTACGCCCCGATGATGGCCGGCGCCACGATGATGGCCGTGCCGATCGTCGTGCTCTTCCTCATCGTCCAGCGCAAGATGGCCGCGGGGCTGACCGCGGGCGCCGTGAAGGGATAACGCCACCCGATGACGACACTCGCCAGTGGTACGACCGCGTCCTCTTCCGGCCAGAACGGCTTGGCACGCGACGCGCTCACCGTCCTCCAGCCCGGCTTCACCGGAACCACCGCCCCCGACTGGCTGCTGCGCCGCCTCGGCGAAGGGCTCGCCGCCGTCGGCCTGTTCGGCCGGAACATCGCCTCCCCCGAACAGCTCGCGGCCCTGACCGCCCAGTTGCGCGCGGAGCGCGACGACGTCCTGGTCGCCATCGACGAGGAGGGCGGCGACGTCACCCGCCTCGAGGTCCGCGCCGGCTCCTCCTACCCGGGCAACCACGCGCTGGGCGCGGTCGACGACGTGGAGCTGACGCGCGAGGTGGCCTCGGCACTCGGCCACCGCCTCGCGGCCTGCGGGGTGAACCTGAACTGGGCCCCCTCCGCGGACGTGAACTCCAATCCCGACAACCCGGTCATCGGCGTACGGTCCTTCGGCGCCGACACCGACCTGGTGGCCCGGCACACCGCCGCCTACGTCACCGGGCTCCAGTCCGCGGGCGTCGCGGCCTGCACCAAGCACTTCCCCGGCCACGGCGACACGGCGGTCGACTCGCACCACGCGCTGCCGCGCATCGACGCCGACCTGTCGGTCATCGAGGCCCGCGAACTCACCCCGTTCCGCGCCGCGATCGCCGCGGGCACACGCGCCGTGATGAGCGCGCACATCCTGGTCCCGGCGCTGGACCCGGACCGCCCGGCCACCCTCTCCCGCCGCATCCTCACCGGCCTGCTCCGCGAGGAACTCGGCTACGACGGCCTCATCGTGACCGACGGCATGGAGATGCAGGCCATCGCCGGGACGTACGGCATCGAGCGGGGCAGCGTCCTCGCCATCGCGGCCGGCGCGGACGCGATCTGCGTGGGCGGCGGCCTCGCGGACGACGAGACGGTACGGCGCCTGCGCGACGCCCTCGTCACGGCGGTGCGCACCGGTGAACTCCCCGAGGAGCGCCTCGCGGACGCGGCGGAGCGGGTACGGGCGCTGGCCCGATGGACGGCGGCGGCCTCCGCGGCTCCGCCCGCCGTCGAGCGGGAGCCGGCCGACGTGGGGCTCGTCGCCGCCCGGCGCGCGCTGACGGTGACACGCGCGCCGTCGTACGAGCCGGTGGGCGCGGCGCCGTTCGTCGCCGCCTTCACCCCCGCGGCGAACATCGCCGTCGGTGACGAGACCCCCTGGGGCGTGGCCGCGGAACTGGCCCGGCTGCTGCCCGGCACGGAGACGGGCAGCTTCGCGGGGGAGGGGGCGGCAACGGCGGCCCTGGCCGCCGCGGGCAGCCGCCGCGTCGTCGCCGTCGTCCGCGACGAACACCGGCACCCCTGGATGGCGGCCGCCCTGGACACGCTGTTGAGGGAACGCCCCGACACGATCGTGGTCGAGATGGGCATCCCCCAGGCCCCGCCCCGGGGCGCCCTCCACATCGCCACGCACGGCGCGGCGAGGGTGTGCGGCCGGGCGGCGGCGGAGGTCATCGCGGGGGAGTGACGGCCCGCGAGGAGGAGCACACAGGCAAGAAGGAAGGTGCCGGACCCCAGGGGCCCGGCACCTTCCTTCTTTCTTCCCTTGCGTGCTCTTCTTCGCGCCCTCGGGGTCAGATCCCCTGCCAGTCCGGCTTGTTCGCGAACGTGTGCCGGAAGTAGTCCGCCAGCTTCAGCTTGGACGCGGCGGCCTCGTCCACGACGACCGTCGCGTGCGGGTGGAGCTGGAGCGCGGAGGCGGGGCACACCGCGGCCACCGGCCCCTCCACGGTCGCCGCGACCGCGTCCGCCTTGCCCTCACCCGTGGCCAGCAGGACGAGATGCCGCGCCTCCAGGATCGTGCCGATGCCCTGGGTGATGACGTGGTGCGGCACCTGCTCGATGTCGCCCTCGAAGAACCGCGCGTTGTCGACCCTGGTCTGCTCGGTCAGCGTCTTGATCCGGGTTCGCGAGGCGAGTGAGGAGCAGGGCTCGTTGAACCCGATGTGCCCGTCGGTGCCGATCCCGAGCAGCTGGAGGTCGACGCCACCGGCCGTGGCCAGCGCCCTGTCGTACGCCTGGCACGCGGCCTGCACGTCCTCGGCGGTGCCGTCCGGGCCCAGGAACGCGTCCATGCCCAGCCCCAGCGGTTCGAGCACCTCGCGTCGCAGCACCGACCGGTACGACTCGGGGTGCTCGGCCGGCAGTCCCACGTACTCGTCGAGTTGGGCGACCCGCGCCCGCGAGGCGTCCACGGCACCGGAGCCGACCTTCGCCGCCAGCGCCTGGTAGATGGGCAGCGGCGTCGAGCCGGTGGCCACGCCGAGCAGAGCGTCGGGCTTGCGCCGGAGCAGCTCCGCCATGGCCTCGGCGATCAGCTCGCCGCCCGCCTTGGCGCCGGGAACGATGACAACTTCCACGCTGGGCCTGCCGATCTGGAGAGTGGCTCGCCGGGAACCGCGAGGGAACACATGTGGTGTAGACCAATCTAGCAAAGGAGTCCCCTCCGCGGCCCGTCACGGTTTCACGACGCGTCCAGGCCCGCCGCCCGGACGCCCGCTCGACACCCCCATGAGTAACGGCACACCCGACAAAACCCTGCCCACGGGCGATGAGATGCTGATATCGATCCTCGAGATCCGCACCGCGCGCACCACCTCGAACCGCACGTACCACCCCGTACCGCACGCACCACCCCGTATCGGCCACGGTCGACGCGTACGACCGGAACGTCCCCAGGAGGCCCCATGTCCGCCCCTACCCCGGACCCCCGGACCGACGACGACCGCCCGGGCCGGATCATGGCCCGCGAGATGGCCGAGCAGCCCGACGTGCTGCGCCGGATCCTGGAGGCGGGCGCGCCGCGGATCCAGGAAGTGGCCCGGCAGATCGCGGCCCGCGAGCCCCGCTTCGTACTGCTCACCGCCCGCGGCACCTCCGACAACGCCGCCCTGTACGCGAAGTACCTGCTGGAGATCCAGCTGGGCCTGCCGTGCGGGCTCACCTCGATGTCGACGACCACGGCGTACGGCGCGCGGCCCGATCTCACCGACGTCCTGGTCATCACCGTCAGCCAGTCCGGCGGCTCCCCGGACCTGGTCGCCTCGACCCGGGCCGCCCGTGAGGCCGGCGCCATCACGCTCGCGGTGACCAACAACCCGGACTCACCGCTGGCGGCCGTCTCCGAGTACCACCTCGACGTCATGGCCGGACCCGAGAGGGCCCTGCCCGCCACCAAGACCTACACGGCCTCGCTCCTCACCCTCTATCTCTTCGTCGAAGGACTGCGCGGCGGCGACGGCGCCGCGGCCAAGGCGCTGCCCGATCTCGCCGCGCACCTCCTCACCCGCCAGGACGAGATCCGCACGCTCGCCTCCCGCTACCGCTTCGCCGAGCGCATGGTGATCACCTCGCGCGGCTACGGCTACCCCACGGCCAAGGAAGCCGCCCTGAAGCTGATGGAGACCAGCTACATCCCCGCCCTCTCGTACTCCGGCGCCGATCTGCTGCACGGCCCCCTCGCCATGGTCGACAACATCTCCCCGGTCATCGCGGTCGTCACCGACGGCAAGGGCGGCGAGGCGCTCCAGCCCGTGCTCGACCGGCTGCGCGGGCGCGGCGCCGACCTGGTCGTCATCGGCCCCCGGGCCCAGGTGGAGCAGGCCTCGGCCGGGTTCGTCCTGCCCACCGAGGGGGTGGCCGAGGAGCTCCAGCCGATCCTTGAGATCCTTCCGCTCCAGCTCCTGGCCTACGAGGTCACCATCGCCCGCGGTCAGGACCCGGACGCGCCGCGCGCCCTGGCGAAGGTGACCGAGACCCGCTGACCGACGCGCCCCCGGACGGGTGGACGGGGCCGAGGTGATCCGGCCCCGTTCATGAGCCGATCCGGCCCCCACCGGGGGCCGAACCGGGCTAGTCTGCGTGGTGGATGCTGTTGGAAGTTCGAAAAAGAGACAACAACAAACATCCGCCGGCGCATGGACGCGGCACGTGGTCTAGTCCACAATGTGCAGGTAAAGCCTTCGATCGACGAAGCGTCGCTTACGGCGAGGCGTTGATCCACAAAAACATCCGTCTTCCCCGCACAGGAAGGCGGACCGAGGAACCGGCGCTCTCTGCCCTGACTGCTCCGGGTCCTCTCCTTCGGCCGACCGGGACCGCACACCCCGCGGCCGTTGCTGCTCCGGGCTGCGGTGCCGGGAGGGTTGAGGGTCCCTCCCAGGCGCCGCGGCCCGCGGGTGTTTTCGGAGCCGGGCCAAAGCCCCAGGTACGCTCGCAGATGTGCCCTCCATGAACGACCTCGTCCGCCAGCACACCGCTCTCGGTGACTCCGATCTCGAGTGGTTGCATCTGCTGGTCTCGGAGTGGCAGTTGCTCTCCGACCTCTCCTTCGCCGACCTCGTGCTGTGGGTTCCCACCCGCGACGGCACCCGCTATGTCTCCGTCGCGCAGATGCGGCCCAACACCGGCCCGACCTCGTACCAGGACGACATGGTCGGCCACCTCGTCCCACGCGGTCGCCGTCCGCTGCTGGACGCCGCGCTGGACGAGGGCCGGATCGTGCGCGAGGGCGATCCCGAGTGGCGCGAGGAGGTGCCGGTACGGGTCGAGTCCATTCCGGTACGGCGGGAGGGGCGCGTCCTCGGTGTCATCGCGCGCAACACCAATCTCCTCACCGTGCGCACCCCGAGCCGGCTGGAGCTCACGTACCTCCAGAGCGCGTCCGACCTCGCCCAGATGATCGCCGCCGGCTCCTTCCCGTTCTCCGGCCAGCAGGTCGACATGGACGCCTCCCCGCGGGTCGGCGACGGACTGATCCGCCTCGACGCCGACGGCATCGTCCAGTACGCGTCCCCGAACGCACTGTCCGCGTACCACCGCCTCGGCCTCGCCTCCGACCTGGTGGGCCACCACCTCGGAGTGACCACCGCCGAACTCGCCCCGTCCCGCGGTCCGGTGGACGAGGCCCTGTCCAAGGTCGCCAGCGGCTGGGCACCCCGCGAGTTCGAGATCGAGAGCGCCGACGGGGTGATCCAGCTGCGCGCGATCCCGCTCAAGCCCAAGGGCACCCGGGTGGGTTCGCTCGTCCTGCTGCGCGATGTGACCGAACTGCGCCGCCGCGAACGCGAGTTGATCACCAAGGACGCGACCATCCGGGAGATCCACCACCGGGTCAAGAACAACCTCCAGACGGTGGCGGCGCTGCTGCGGCTCCAGGCCCGGCGCATCGAGTCGGAGCGCGGCCGTGAGGCCCTGGAGGAGGCCGTCCGGCGGGTCGGCTCGATCGCCATCGTGCATGAGACGCTGTCTCAGAACCTGGACGAGCGGGTGGAGTTCGACGAGATCGCCGACCGGGTGCTCGCCATGGTCGCCGAGATCTCGCCCGGCAAGGTCACCGGCCGCCGTACCGGCCGCTTCGGCATACTCGACGCCGAGGTCGCCACCCCGCTCTCCATGGTGCTCACCGAGATCCTGCAGAACGCGCTGGAGCACGGCTTCCGCGAGGGCGACCGGGGCACGGTCGAGGTCTCGGCGGTGCGCGGCGGCACCAGCAAGGAGGCCCGCCTGCTGGTCACCGTCCAGGACGACGGGGTCGGTCTCCCGGAGGGTTTCGACCCGCACCGCTCGGGCAATCTCGGGCTGCAAATCGTACGGACGCTGGTGGAGGGCGAGTTGGGGGGCAGCTTCGACATGGTGGCGGCCCCGGAGCGCGGCACGCAGGTCATCCTGGACATTCCGGTGCGGGCGCACAAGTAGGAGTACACGTAGGGGCGCGAGCAGAAGTACAAGCGGAAGTACAAGCGGAAGTACAAGCGGAAGTACAAGCGGAAGTACAAGCGGAAGTATCTGACGCACCCACAGATCGCGCATGACAGTGGCCCCGGACCAGAAGGTCCGGGGCCACTGCTTACGTTGCTATGCGCATCGGGGGTACTGCGCGCTGCGGCTCGGGGGCGGGAGATGCGTACTCGCTGTACGCGCCGCCGGGCTCAGGCTCGTTACGGGGTGGGGTGTCAGGCGGTGGCCTGACGGGCCCGGTTGCGGGCGGCACGGCGCTTCATCGCGCGGCGCTCGTCCTCGCTGAGGCCACCCCAGACGCCGGAGTCCTGGCCGGACTCGAGCGCCCACTGCAGGCACTGCTCCATGACGGGGCAGCGGCGGCAGACGGCCTTGGCTTCCTCGATCTGCAGCAGCGCAGGACCGGTGTTGCCGATGGGGAAGAAGAGCTCGGGGTCTTCCTCGCGGCAAACGGCGTTGTGACGCCAGTCCATGGCTGCTACCTCTCCTTGGTATTACATGCACGTTGCTTGTGAATGTGAACGCTTTCACGAATCCCTCAACAAGTGAAGGGCCGACTGCCAGGATTCCCTGACGTGGTCCTGTGATTTGAGGAGGGGTTCTGGCTCTCTGTGGGGCCGATGTTGCGGGCCGTCCCGATCGCCACGTAGAGACTCGCAAACCTCAGCGGCGGATACAACCCCTTCTGGAAAGTTTTTTTTGATTCCTCGGTGTCGACTAGGTCACAGCCGTACTTCCATGGGGTGGACCCTGGTCTAAACGTTCGAGTGAAAGGACTTTGGGCCCTTCCGCTCACACAATCACACGCAGTGCACGGCGTACGCCTGTGAACGTCACGCTAGTGCGCAGTCCCAGGTGGTCGCCGTCCATCTGGAGGGGGAGTGGCGCCTTCGAATGCAAGGTGAAGTCGGTCAGGTCGTGCAGGGACAGGGCGTGCTTGCCGTGGGGTCCGCGCTCGGGGGACGAAGTGAGCAACTGGGTGGCATACCGGGCAGCCGAGGCCGTCGACATGCGGTTGAGAGCGAGTACGTCGAGTCCGGTATCGAACGAAGCCTTAGGTGACGCGTACACCGGACGATTGCCGAGAAACGTCCAGGGCGAGGTGTTGCAGATTATGGACATCACAAGATCGGTGACCGGGTCCTGGCCGGGCTGCTCCAGCGTGATCGTTCCGTGCCTGCGGTGAGGTTCGTCCAAAAACTGACGTGCCACTTGGCGCAAATAGAGGGCGTGGGTGGAACGCTTGCCGCGCTCGCGCTGCTGTTCGACCCGACCGATCACCCCCGCGTCGAAGCCGAGTCCCGCGCAGAAGGTGAACCAGCGGGAGGGGACGGCTTCGTCCTCGGTGCCCGGGGTACCCGCGGCGAGACCGAGGCCGATCGCGCGCTCGCGGTCCTCTCTGAGCGCGTCCAGCAGGGCGCCGGTGGCCTCCACGGCGTCGTTGGGCAGGCCCAGGGCGCGGGCGAAGACATTGGTGGAGCCGCCGGGGACCACCGCGAGGCGGGGCAGGCGGTCCAGGTCGGGGCCGTTGTGCAGGAGACCGTTCACGACCTCGTTGACGGTGCCGTCGCCGCCGAGTGCGACCACCAGTTCTATGTCGTCGCTCTCCCCGGCCTGCCGGCCGAGGTCCCGGGCGTGCCCGCGGTACTCGGTCGTGACCACCTCGAGCTTCATCTCGCTCGCCAGCGCGTGGATCAAGACATCGCGCGTGCGCGCACTTGTGGTGGTAGCTGCCGGATTGACCACGAGAAGTGCACGCATGCGATGCAGCGTACCTACCGAGGGGTACTGGTCCCAGACAGAGTTAGGGATCCGGTAAGAGATAGGGACGTGAGTCTCGACACGGTCAGGTGCGGGACGCGGTGGGGTGGCGGGCGGGGTCGGGCCGCGCGCCGGGGCCCGAGGGATACCCTTCGGGGGTGAGCGCTGAGCAGATCCCCACCCCTGACGCCCCCTCCGCAGAGCCCCGTCCCGGACGGCTGACCGCCGCGGCCGCGCTGGCCGCGCTGGAGGGGTTGGTCCTCGCCGTGGGGGGCGTGTGGATGCTCGTCCTGGGGGCCACGAGTGACTCGGGAGACCGGCAGCAGGGCGTGACCCTGGGTGTGACGCTGATCGTGCTCGCGCTGCTGCCCCTGCTGGCCGCCCGGGGCCTGCTGCTGCGCCGCAGCTGGAGCCGGGGGCCCGCGGTCATCACCCAGATCATGGCGCTGCCCGTCGCCTACAGCCTGCTCCAGGCGGACAGCGTGGCGATCCCCGCCGGAATCGCCCTCGCGGCGGTCGCGATCACGGCGCTGGTCCTGCTCGTCAATTCCGAGACCACCCGGGCGCTGGGCATCCGCGGCCCCGGGGCCGCCGAGGAAACCAAGTAGCTTCGGCCTGTCGGCGGGGTCCGCACCGGTTGCGCGCCCGCTGAAAAGGCGGGATCCGCGCCCGGAGGGCCGGGCTCGTCCGCCCATCGGGGACTCCGTGGCGACGCCCCCGCTCGGCGGTTGCCCGGTTACTCCTCGACTACTCCTCGACCAGGAGCTTTTCGCGGAGCTGGGCGAGGGTGCGGGCCAGCAGGCGGGAGACGTGCATCTGGGAGATGCCGACCTCCTGTGCGATCTGCGACTGGGTCATGTTGCCGAAGAAGCGAAGGAGCAGGATCCGCTTCTCTCTCGGGGGGAGGTCCTCGAGCAGGGGCTTCAACGACTCCCGGTACTCGACGCCCTCCAGGGCCTCGTCCTCCGCGCCCAGCGTGTCCGCGACCGCCGGGGACTCGTCGTCCGTGTCGGGGACGTCCAGCGACAGCGTGGAGTACGCGTTGGCGGACTCCAGTCCCTCCAGGACCTCCTCCTCCGAGATGGCCAGCTTCTCGGCCAGCTCGTGGACGGTGGGAGAGCGCCCGTGCTGTTGCGACAGCTCGGCCGTAGCCGTCGTCAGGGCCAGGCGCAGTTCCTGCAGGCGCCGCGGCACCCGCACCGCCCAGCCCTTGTCGCGGAAGTGCCGCTTGATCTCGCCGACGACCGTCGGAGTCGCGTACGTGGAGAACTCGACGCCGCGCTCCGGGTCGAAGCGGTCGACCGACTTGATCAGGCCGATGGTCGCGACCTGGGTGAGGTCGTCCAGCGGCTCACCGCGGTTGCGGAAGCGGCGCGCGAGGTGCTCGACGAGCGGGAGGTGCATGCGGACCAGCTGATTGCGCAGCTCCGCGTACTCCGCACTGCCGTCCTGCAGCTTGCGCAGCTCGATGAACATCGCCCGCGCGCCGCTGCGGTCCTGCGGGTCGTGCTGGATGTGCTGGGCGCTCGGCCCTTGCTGCGTGCCCTGCACGCTCTGCACCCCTGGCTTGTCGTGTCGCTCGTGCTCGCTCATAGTCCCGCCCGTCACCAGCCGCCGCCCTTCCGAGGACGTGCTCGGCGCGGCACCCTCCGGATCCCGTTGCCCGTCGTCCTGGCCGGAGAGGCTCTCCTGTGCGTCCTCCGGGTGCGGCCGGGCCTGTTCGGGGATGCCGTCGACGCCTTCCACCGCGCGCCGCGGCCCGTCGAGGCCGTCGACGCGTCCGGCGGGAAGCTCCCGTGTGCCGCGCTCTTCGTCCCGCACCGGCCCGTCCCCGTTCCTCACGCCGGCCCGGGTCCCGCGCCGCGCTGTTTGTAGAGGCTGATCGAAACGGTCTTGTCCTCGGCGACGGTGGAGTCGACCTTGCCCGCGAGCGCCGACAGGACGGTCCACGCGAACGTGTCCCGTGACGGAGCGTGACCATCGGTGGTCGGAGCGGAGACCGTCACCTCGAGCGAGTCGTCGATGAGCCGGAAGACACAGCTGAGCACCGATCCGGGGACGGCCTGCTGCAGCAGAATCGCGCAGGCCTCGTCCACCGCGATGCGGAGGTCCTCGATCTCGTCGAGGGTGAAGTCCAAACGGGCCGCGAGACCGGCCGTAGCCGTACGCAGCACCGACAGGTAGGCACCCGCGGCCGGCAGCCGGACTTCCACGAAGTCCTTAGTCGCGGGCTCGCCTGCGATCTGGGACACCCTCACCTCCAAGGTGGTACAAGCTCTTTCGAGCTCTTTTCGGGGGCCGAGGGTCGCCCCCCGGGGTAACGCGCTAGGTGGTTCAGCGGTGACGCTACCGCGCTCCCAACTTTCCTGTCCTGGGGACCCCGCCCCTTGCTGTCACTCATAGTAAGCCTACGAGTACGCACAGTGGCTAGGGGTCTGCGGGCCCAAATAGGAAGAGCGCGCGCCGGGTTGACGTACCCAGGCGTCAGACGGTCGAACCGTCCGAGCCGTGGGTCACGCCAGTACGTGGTCGACGAAGCACCAGCGCCAGCTCTCACCGGGTTCGAAGGTCCGCATCACGGGATGTCCGGTCTCCTTGAAATGCTCCGTCGCGTGCCGCAGCGGCGAGGAGTCGCAGCAGCCGAGGTGCCCGCAGCTCAGACACAGCCGCAACTGCACCGGATGTGTACCGGCGGCCTGGCACTCCAGGCAGGTCTCGCTCAGCGGTCCGGGTTCGGGGTGCGGCAGCTCGTCGGCGTGCGTGCACTGTTTCATGATTGCCAGGTTACGTCGGGCGTGCGGCATGTCGCGCGAAAACGAGGGCGGGCGGAAGACGATGGACGTATTGCCACTGCTGTTGCTGGTCGCGGGGAGCGCCGCGGTCGCCGGGCTCGCCCGTCGTACCCCGGTGCCGGCGCCGCTGTTGCTCGTCGCGGCGGGCCTGGTCGTCTCGTACGTCCCTGGAGTGCCCGGATACGAACTCGACCCGGAGATCGTGCTCCCGCTGGTGCTGCCCCCGCTGCTGTACACGGCGGCCACCGACAGCTCGTACCTCGATCTTCGGGCGCACATGCGGCCCATCGCGCTGCTGTCGGTGGGGTACGTGCTCTTCGCGACGCTGGCCGTCGGCTGGGCCGCCTATCTGATCGTGCCGAGCCTGCCGCTGCCCGCGGCGCTGGTCTTCGGAGCGGTGGTGGCGCCGCCGGACGCGGTGGCGGCCACGGCGGTGGCGCGCCGGGTGGGGCTGCCCTCGCGGATCACCACGATCCTTCAGGGCGAGTCCCTGGTGAACGACGCGACCGCGATCACCGCCTACAAGGTGGCCCTCGCCGCCGCGGTCGGCGAGGGCGCGACCTGGGCGGGCGGTATCCGTGAGTTCCTCCTCGCGGCGGTCGGGGGTGTGGTCGTCGGTCTCGTCCTGATGGTTCCGATCCACTGGTTGCGCACGCACCTGAATGAGGCGCTTCTCCAAAACACCCTCTCCTTGTTGATCCCCTTCGTCGCCTACGGGATCGCCGAGCAGGTGCACGCCTCCGGAGTGCTCGCGGTGGTCGTCGTCGCGCTCTACCTCGGGCACCGTGCCTGGGAGGTGGACTTCGCGACCCGGCTCCAGGAGGAGGCGGTGTGGAAGATGGTCGCGTTCGTCCTGGAGTCGGCGGTGTTCGCCCTGATCGGACTGCAACTGCCGGTCGTCCTCAAAGGCCTCGGCCAGTACCAGGGAGCCCAGGCCGCCTGGTACGCGGTGGCCGTCTTCCTGGTCGTGGTCGCCGCCCGGTTCCTGTGGGTCTATCCGGCCACCTTCCTGCCCCGGCTCCTGTCGGCGCGCATCCGGGCGCGCGAGGGGGCCCCCACCTGGAAGGGCCCGTTCGTCATCGGCTGGGCCGGCATGCGCGGGGTGGTCTCGCTCGCCATCGCCTTCTCCATCCCGCTCACCGTGCACGGTGGCGCCTCCTTCCCCGATCGCAACCTGCTCCTCTTCCTCACCTTCACCACCGTGATCGGGACCCTGGTCGTCCAGGGGCTGACCCTGCCCCCTCTCATCCGCCTACTGAAGCTGCCGGGGCGCGACGTCCAGGCCGAGACGCTCGCCGAGGCGAACGCCCAGGCGCAGGCGTCCCGGGTCGCCGAGGAGCGCCTCGACGCGCTCCTCACCGACGAGCGCAACGCCCTGCCCCCGCCGCTCGCCGACCGGCTCCGCTCGGTCCTGGAACGCCGCCGCAACGCCGTCTGGGAACGGCTCGGCGCCGTCAACCCGGTGACCGGGGAGACCGCCGACGACACCTACCGCCGCCTGTCCCGCGAGATGATCAGCGCCGAACGCGAGATGTTCGTGAAACTCCGCGACCACCGCTACATCGACGACGAAATGCTCCGCACGCTCCTGCGCAGACTCGACCTGGAGGAGGCGGCGGCCTACCGGGAAGCGGCGTGAGGCGCCGGACGAGGGCTCAGAGCGGTGCCCCCGTGATCACCGCCGCCACCGTCGTCCCCCGTGTGAACGCCCCCTCTTCCACCAGGGTGACAAGTCCGTAGAGCATCTTGGCGACATAGAGACGTTCCAGGGGCAGGCCGTGGCGCTGTTCGAAGTCCGCGGCGAAGGTGTCGAGTTCGGGCGTGGTGCGGGCGTAGCCGCCGAAGTGGAAGCGGTCGTCGAGTGACCAGGTGCCGCGCCGGCCACCGAAGGCGGCTTCCTGGAAGGCGCTTATGTCACTCCCCAGGAAGCCGCCCTTGAGGACGGGGATCCCCAGGGCCCGCTGGTCGGGGGCGAGGCCGGCGGCCAGGCCGGCGAGGGTGCCGCCGGTGCCGCAGGCCAGGGCGGCCATGTCGACACCGTCATGGCCCCGCAGCTCCGCGCCGAGTTCCCGGCAGCCGCGTACGGCAAGGGAATTGCTGCCGCCCTCCGGGACGACGTACGCGTCCTCGGCGTCCACCGAGCGCAGCAGGGCGGCCAGCGTCTCCGGTTCGCCCTTGCGGCGATACGTCGATCTGTCGACGAAGTGCAGTCGCATGCCGTCGGCCGCGCAGCGGGTCAGTGAGGGGTTGAGGGGGCGGTCGGCCAGCTCCTGGCCGCGGACCACCCCCACGGTCGTCAGCCCTAGGAGGCGGCCCGCGGCGGCGGTGGCGCGCAGATGGTTGGAGTACGCGCCGCCGAACGTGACCACCGTGCGGCCCGCCGCCGCGCGGAGGTTCGGGGCGAGCTTGCGCCACTTGTTGCCGATCAGCTCCGGGTGGATCAGATCGTCCCGCTTGAGCAGCAGCCGTACGCCACGGCGCGTGAAGCGCTCGTCCTCGACCTGACACAGCGGCGAGGGCAGCCTCGGCCGCAGCATGGTCGGGTCGAGCGCTTCGGGGACGTCCGGAGTGGCCGGGGTGGTCGGGCCGTCCGGGGTTGTGGGGCTGGGCACCCCACCATTGTCGGACACCTGTCCGGTATACGGGCGGCCACCCCGTGCCCGTCCGTCACTTGAGGCGGTCGCGGACGCGCTCTCTCATCGTGGCCATCATGAAGCCGCGCGGGTCGACCTTGCCCGGCTGCCACTCCAGGTGGCCGATGACCGAACGCTCCGTCCAGCCGTGGTGGCGGCAGATCGCGGCCGCGACCTTCTCGATGGCCTCCAGCTGCACCTCGGGCCACGGATCCCTTCCGTCGCCGAGGTTCTCGCACTCGAAGCCGTAGAAGTGGCGGTTGCCGTCGGTGTTCGCCTCGTTGTCCGGCGGGAGCGCCTTCTCCGCGATCACGGCGCGCAGCACGTCGTCGTCACCCAGACCCGCGTGGTTGGCCCGGCCGTAGCCCACGAGGTGCAGGACACCGTCCTTGGTGATGACGCCGTGGCACAGCGGACCGGGCAGGTCCGGGCGGCCCGCACGGCAGATCTCGACGGTGTGCTCGTTGCCCGAGGTCACCGAGTGGTGGATCATCACGCCGTACACCGGACCCCAGGGCCCCTTGTGGTTGCGGTTGTGATGCTCCCAGTCGCCGACCTCGACGACGGTGACGCCTTCCTCCCTGAGCCGGTTCAGGAAACCGCCCGCGGACATGGGTGGGGCCATGACCGCCCCCTTCGCACTGCGCGGCGGCCACCGGTCGCGGCCGTCTCGTACCGCAGCTTGTACCCGGAACCCGGGGCTCCGGCCCAGCCGTTCGTACGGCGTGCGAGTCGATCCGGTCAGGGGCGCGGGCGCGTCTGACCGGCGCGTGCACGGCGCGTTCGCGGGGCGTCCCGAGTGTGTCTGCGGGGCGTCCGCGAGGCCCGTCAGGAGCGCAGGAACGCGTCCCCGTTCACGGCGATGTGGCTCTCCAGCGCCTGCAGGGCCTGCTGGGTCGCCTCGGGGGAGCCGCTGCCGCGCCGCTCCGCGTAGTACGCCGCGCCCAGTTTCTTCAGGAGGTCGCCGCCCGCACGCTGCGCCTGCACCTCGTCGAGCTTCTGCTTGCCCTGAGTGAGCCCTCGCTGCGCCTGTTCCTTGGCGCGGTCCAGGAAGCCTGCCATTGCCGTCTCCTGTCGTCGTCCGTCACCGCGTCAAACGGTTGGCCTGATCTCGGAGTTCCCGCTCGCAACGGCTCCGCGCTGTTCGAAGGCGACGGCTGCGGCTGTTCGAGGACGACGGCACCGTCTGTTCGATCGATCGACAAAAGCGGATCCTCTGCCCAATCCCCCGTGATCCATTCCCGCTCATTTGTGTAATAGCACCGGCACGCTCCGTGATGGAAGGCTGGTCGGCGCAGATCAGTGCACGACCGGGAGGGCAATTTTCATGTCGGTAGGCGAAGAGGTCCGTGCGGGTCAGGGCAAGCCGCAGCAGAGTCTCGGCACATCGGCCGCGCGGAACCTGGCCACCACCACCAAGTCCGCACCCCAGATGCAGGAGATCAGCTCACGGTGGCTGCTGCGCATGCTGCCGTGGGTGAACGTGCAGGGTGGCACGTACCGCGTGAACCGGCGGCTCAGCTACTCCGTGGGCGACGGCCGCGTGACGTTCGTGAAGACCGGTGACCGTGTGCAGGTCATCCCCGCGGAGCTCGGCGAGCTGTCCGTGCTCCGCTCGTTCGAGGATCAGGAGGTGCTCGGCGAGCTCGCCCGGCGGTGCCAGCAGCGGGAGTTCGCACCGGGCGAAGTGCTCGCCTCGTTCGGCAGCCCGTCCGACGAGGTGTTCCTGCTCGCGCACGGCAAGGTGCAGAAGATCGGCACCGGCCCGTACGGCGGCGACGCGGTCCTCGGCGTCCTCGCCGACGGCGCGTACTTCGGCGAGCAGGCGCTCATCGACCCGGACGCCATCTGGGAGTACACGGCCCGCGCCGTCACCGCGGTCACCGTGCTCGCGCTGGCCCGCCAGGACCTCGAGCAGGTCGCCGAGCGCTCCGACTTCCTGCGCGAGCACCTCACGTCGTTGCGCGCGATTCCGGAGCAGCGCACCAACAAGTACGGCGAGAAGGAGATCGACCTCGCGGCCGGCCACACCGGGGAGGAGGACATCCCCGGCACCTTCGTGGACTACGAGGCGGCGCCGCGCGAGTACGAACTGAGCATCGCCCAGACCGTGCTGCGCCTGCACACGCGTGTGGCCGATCTCTACAACCAGCCGATGAACCAGACGGAGCAGCAGCTCCGCCTCACCGTCGAGGCGCTGAAGGAGCGCCAGGAGCACGAGCTCATCAACAACCGGGAGTTCGGACTGCTCAACAACTGCGAGTACGACCAGCGGCTCCAGCCGCACGACGGCGTGCCCAGCCCCGACGACCTGGACGAGCTGCTCAGCCGCCGGCGTGGCACCAAGCTGTTCCTCGCCCACCCGCGCGCGATCTCCGCGTTCGGCCGCGAGTGCAACAAGCGTGGGCTGGTCCCCGAGAGCGTCGAGATCGCGGGCAACCGGATCCCGACCTGGCGTGGTGTGCCGCTGTTCCCGTGCAACAAGATCCCCGTCAGCGACGCCCGTACGACCTCGATCATCGCCATGCGTACCGGCGAGGCCGAGCAGGGTGTCATCGGCCTCCAGCAGGCGGGCATCCCCGACGAGATCGAGCCGAGCCTGTCGGTGCGCTTCATGGGCATCAACGAACAGGCGATCATCTCCTACCTGGTGACGGCGTACTACTCGGCGGCGGTTCTCGTGCCGGACGCCCTCGGCATCCTGGAGAACGTCGAGATCGGCCGCTGGCGGTGACCTTCCCGACGCCCGCCGCCGTGTTCCCGCCCGACCAGGCGGGAACACCGGGGACGAGGCGGAGTCCGGCCGAGACCCTGGACAGGCGGGGCCGCATCGGCAAGCCCACGGAAGGCAGGCCCTCGGACGGCGGTTCCGCGGACGGGAGGCCCATGGACCGGCAGGTCGCGCCCGGCCCGGTGGACGGACAGGAGGCGACGGGCATCCTGGAGTACGCCCGGGCGTCCGTCGACCCCGCGCTCCGCAGAGCCGTCGACTCGCTGCCGGGATCCATGCGCCGGATCGCGCTCTACCACTTCGGCTGGGAGCACGCGGACGGCACCCCGGCGGCGGGCAACGCGGGCAAGGCGATCCGCCCGGCCCTGGTGCTCACCGCCACGGGAGCGCTCGGCGGTCAGCACGCGGCCGCCGTGCAGGCGGCGGCCGCCGTGGAGTTGATCCACAACTTCACGCTGTTGCACGACGACGTCATGGACCGGGACACCACCCGCAGACACCGCCCCACCGCGTGGACCGTGTTCGGCGACGCCGACGCGATCCTCGCCGGGGACGCCATGCAGGCGCTCGCCCAGCGGCTGCTCGCCGAGGACTCACACCCGGCGTCCCAGGCCGCCGCCGCCCGGCTCGCTTCCTGCGTCGTCGAGCTGTGCGAGGGGCAGCACGCGGACACGGCCATGGAGAAGCGCGGACCCGCCGAGGTCACCCTCGACGAAGTACTCGCCATGGCCGAGGCCAAGACCGGCGCGCTGCTCGGCTGCGCGTGTGCGCTCGGCGGGCTGTACGCGGGGGCGGACGAGGAGGACGTCGACGCGCTGGACGCGTTCGGCCGGGAGGCCGGCCTCGCCTTCCAGCTGATCGACGACGTGATCGGGATCTGGGGGGACCCGAGCCGCACCGGCAAGCCGGCCGGGGCGGACCTCATCGCCCGCAAGAAGTCGCTGCCCGTGGTCGCGGCGCTCGCCTCCGGCACCCCGGCGGCGACGGAACTCGCCGAGCTGTACGGGGTTCCCTACGAGGAAGGGGAGTTGGAGCGCACGGTCCTGGCCGTCGAGCGGGCGGGCGGCCGTGACTGGGCGCAGCTCCAGGCGGCCGACCGGATGTCCCGGGCGATGCACGAGCTGTCCCGGGCGATCCCCGACCCGGAGGCGGCGGGCGGCCTCCTCGCGCTCGCGGAGTTCGTGACGCGGCGCAGCAACTGACGTGTTCGACCCTCCGGATGACCCGTTCGACCCTTCAGAAGGGCGGTTGAAGACCCCGGGGCCTCCGGGACCGTACGGCACCTGACCTCCGTACGGCACCGGGCTCCGGCCGGAGCGGGTCCCGCGCATCCCCACGGTGTGCGGGGCCCGCCCCTCTCAGGCCCGGACAGGCCCGACAGGCCCTAGGCTGCAACAGCCGTACGATCAGCGGCGGTTGAGGCGAGAGGGTGGGACATGGGCGTGGTGATCCGGACGGCGGACGAGGGCGATCGGGAGCTGGTCACCCGGCTGCTCGACGAGGCGTTCCAGGACGACCCGGTGAGTGTCTGGGTCTTTCCGGACGCGGCGCACCGCCGCGCCAAGCACCCCGGGCTGATGGGGATGTTCACCGAGGTCGTGCTCGCCGAGGGCCGCGTGGACGTCACGGAGGACGGCACGGCGTGCGCGCTGTGGCTGCCCGTGCCCGCCGACGCGGGCCACGCCGACGAGGAGGACGACGGTCCCGTACGGCTGCGTGAGGCCGTCGACCCGGACAACGAGCGCGTCGAGCTGATCGGCCGCCTGACGGCCGGGATCCATCCCGCGGGCCGCGCCCACGAGTACCTGTGGATGATCGGCGTGGCGCCGGAGCGCCAGGGCGAGGGCCTCGGCACCGCGCTCGTCCGGTCGGTCCTCGACCGCTGCGACCGCGAGGGTCTGCCCGCCTATCTGGAGGCGAGCAACGCCGATAGCCGCCGGCTCTACGAGCGTCTCGGCTTCGCCCTCACGGGTCGCCCTCTCGACCTGCCGGACGGTCCGCGGATGTGGCCGATGTGGCGCGAGCCGCAGCCCGGGCGGGGGGTCTGATCGGGCAAGCCGGAGGACGGCGGGTTCGGCATCCGTCTGGCGGCGGTGCGCGGCTCGCGGGAGCGCTGCTCGACCGAGGTGCGCGCGTTCAAGAGCGGCGTCTTCGTGCGGACGTACAGCGGGAAGCGCTGAAGCGTCTCCCGCCCTACCCTGAATGCATGGGCACCGATGAGCATGTCTGCCCCGCCTGCCGGCAGCCGGTCAGCACCGTCGTGCGGCGCCACAAGACGCTGGGCGCGTTCGTTCCCGTGTGGGGTCCCGGCCCCTGCCACAACCCGGAGTGCGAGGCATACGTCGGCGAGCCCGGCGCCGGAGTCGGAGCCAGGTCCGGCGGCGGCGCCAAAGCCGGAGGCGGAGGCGGCGCGGGGTCCCGGTCCGTACCCGGGACCGGAGTCGAACCCGGCAGGGACACCAGGGACACCGGGGAGCCCCGGGAGCATCCCGGGGAGTCCGTCGCGGAAAAATGAGGAAGCCGAGGGAGCCGACTCATGAAGTACCTGGTGATGGTGCAGGGCACGCAGGCGGACTATGAGGGCATGCGGGGCAAGGGCTCCGCGCACGCCCCGGCCTGGAGCGAGCAGGAGCTGCAGGCGATGTACGCGTACATGGGCGCGATCAACGACGACCTCTCGAAGTCCGGTGAGCTCGTCGACGGGCAGGGGCTGGCCGAACCGGCACGGACCCGCCTGGTCACGGCAGGGCAGGACGGGAAGGCCGTCATCTCCGACGGGCCGTACGGCGAGGCCAAGGAGCTGATCGCCGGCTACTGGGTCCTGGAGTGCGCGAGCCTGGAGCGGGTCACCGAGATCGCCGAGCGCGTCACCCGCTGCCCAGGACCCGAGGGCGCCACGAACTACCCGGTGGTCATCCGCCCCATCCTGGACGGCGCCGCAGACATCTGAGCGGGATGCGCCCGCGGGACCCTCGGGCTCCCCGAGCGGCGCTACTTGGAGACGCGGGCGGCCCGGCCGAGGCCGTAGCGTGGCGGCATGTCCGAACCCTTGTTGCACCTCACCGAGCGCTCCCTGTGGGACGCGGCGCGCGCGTCCGGCGCGTACGAGATGTCCACCCGTGGCCGCACCCTCCAGGAGGAGGGCTTCATCCACTGCTCGCTGCGGCACCAGGTCCCCGGGGTCGCCTCCTTCCTGTACGGCGGGTACGACGGCCCCGACGAGCTGGTGCTCCTGGTCATCGATCCCGAACGGCTGGACGTGCCGGTGCGCTACGAGGCGGTCAAGCCCGGGGGCGAGGAGTTCCCGCACATCTATGGGCCGATTCCGGTGGCGGCCGTGGTGGACGTGGAGGTGTGGGAGTCCGCGTAGGGCTGTCCGCGGCCGTCCGCTCCGGGGCGTCCGCTTCGGGTCGTTCCTCGGATCAGGCCGGAGCCGGGAGGCTGCCCGTCGCCGGGTCCCGGCCGGTCAGGCAGTACGTGCCGCCGACCGGGTCGCGCATGACGGTCCAGCGGGCGCCGTGGCCGACGAGCACGGCACCGAGCCGCTCGTGGTGGGCGCGTACCGCCTCGATGTCCGAGCAGGCGATGTCGAGGTGGGCGGCGGCGGGGCGGGCGGTGTCGAGGCGTTGCAGGAGGATGCGGAAGGGGAGCCCGGCGGGTGGCCTGAGCAGGTGGAACTCCGGGAGCGCGCTGGGGTGTGAGTCCCATCCGGTCAGGGCGCTCCAGAAGGCGACTTCGGCCTCGAAGCGGGTGGGCGCCACGTCCAGGCACACCTGGTCGAGGCGGCTGGTGGTGCCGGTGGGGCCCGGGACGACCGGAGGCCGCGCCGACTCGCCGTGCCAACGGACCGCGCAGAACGGCTGACCGCCGGGGGAGCGCAGGACGACCAGGTCCTCTTCGGCGGTGACGATCTCGGCGCCGAGCCGCCGGGCCGACTCCGCCAGCGCCGGTACGTCCTCGACGGCGAGGTCGAGATGGGCGCCGCCCTCGCCCGCGTCGACGCCCTGGGCCTTGACGCAGGCGTCGGTGCCGTCGGGCAGCAGGGTCACGAACTCGCCCTGCTCACCGCGCGGTTCGGACAGCTCCGTCGCCGTGACCGCGGTCCAGAAGCCGCAGGCGCGACCGAAGTCCTTCATGGGGCGGTCGACGAAGGCGTAGGTCCATCGAATGGGGTCAGCCATGGGTCGTTTCCCGTTCCCTCTCAGACGCCGGGTGCGGCTCGTACCCTCTCCTGTCCGATCAGCCCGCGCAACGATGTTTTCACCCGTGAGACGAAGGCGTCCCGCGCGTCGGGGGAGAGGACGTCCAGGGACAGGTAGGGGTTCAGGTCCTCCAGCTCCACGAGGAGCAGTTCGCCGTCGGGGGCCCGGCAGGCGTCGACGCGCTGGATGCCGTACGCGATGTCGTTCCAGTCGACGAACCGCTGCGCGAACTCCCGGTCCCGCTCGGTCGGCGCGTACGGTTCCAGGGCCCAGCGCTCCTCCGGGCGGGGGGCGTACAGGGCGTACTGGAAGGTGTGGTCGACGAAGTAGAAGGACACCTCGTAGCGGAAGTCGATGCGTGGCTGGACGAGGATGTTGCCGTACGGCAGTTCGGGCAGCCGGTCGCGCGGTACGAACTCCAGGCCGATGGAATCCGCTCCCAGTTTGGGCTTCACGACGTAGGTGTCCACGTCCGGAAGCCGGTCGAGGTCGTCCGCGCGGTCGATGGTCGGGATGACCGGGAACCCCGCCGCGGTGAGGTCCAGCAGGTACCCCTTCCCCGCCATGTCCCCCTTGCCGGACAGCTGGTTGTACACGCGGACACCTTCCGTGACCGCCTGCTTCCGGAACGCGTCGTACTGCGCCTGGTAGTGCAGCACGGGCCCGCTGTTCCGCACGACCACGGCGTCGAAGCCGGTCATCAGCGCGGCCGCGTCCAGGGGGTGGCACACGGCCAGGTCGAACTCCTCACGCAGCCGGGAGGTGAGGAAGATGTCCTCGTCGCAGTACCGCCGCCCCTTGGCCGGGTAGGCCAGGTCACTGACGTAGAGGACGCGGGGGCGCGCGGACGGCATCGATGACTCCTCGGACTGCGGGACTTCAGACGTTCCGTTCCCTGGGCGACCCGTTCCCAGGGAACACACGGACGTAGTCTGCCTCCCGCCGGCCGAGGCGGGGGTGGCCGGGGTGGCCGGGGTCAGGCATCGGGGCGCTCGGTGAAGCGCAGGAGGTTGCCCGCCGGGTCACGGAAGGCGCAGTCGCGGACGCCGTACGGCTGGTCCATCGGCTCCTGGAGGACGTCGGCGCCGGAGGCGCGGACGCGTTCGTAGAGGGCGTCGCAGTCGGCGGTGGAGAAGATGACACCGCGCAGGACGCCCTTGGCGAGGAGCTCTGCCATGGCCTGCTTGTCGGCGGGGGAGATGTCCGGGCTCGCGGCGGGGGGCTCCAGGACGATCTGGACGTCCGGCTGGAGCGGGGAGCCGACCGTCACCCAGCGCATCCCCTCGAAGGCGACGTCACCCCGGACCTCCAGACCGAGGACGTCCCGGTAGAAGGCGAGCGCTTTGTCGTGGTCGTCCACGGCGATGAAGCATTGTGAGAGTTTCAGGTCCATGGCCCCACGCTAGGACCTGTCCGGCCGATCATGGCCGGTATCGACGAGGCGCCGCGGCTTTCCTCCACTGTGATCGGCCGGACAGGTCCTAGAGGCGTGTACCCGGTTCCGCTTCCGGGTTGCGGTGGCGGGTCGGGCGGGTCAGGCGCTGGGCCACGCACGGCGGGATCGGGGCGCCGTGGTCGTGCGGCCGGGCCCGGTACGCGCTCGGGGTCTCGCCGACCAGCTCCGTGAAGCGGGAGCTGAACGAACCGAGCGACGTACAGCCCACGGCGAGGCAGACCTCCGTGACCGTCAGGTCACCCCGCCGCAGCAGGGCCTTGGCCCGCTCTATTCGGCGGGTCATGAGATAGCTGTACGGCGTCTCCCCGTACGCCGCCCGGAAGCTCCGCTGGAAGTGCCCGGGTGACATCAGCGCGGTGCGCGCGAGCGCGGCGACGTCCAGCGGCTCCGCGTACTCGCGGTCCATCCGGTCGCGTGCCCGGCGCAGCCGGACCAGATCCTCCAGAGTCATTTCTTCAGGATGGCACGCGCCACTGACAGAGGGCGGTGGGTCAAGGACGGGGAGGGGACGCTGCCACCGGGCCGGGGGCGACGAGCAGGCCGGCGAGCAGCTGGAGACGCTCGGCGTCGCGCCCGCCCTCCTCGGCGGTGAAGGCGATGAGTACGGGGCCGGTGGCGTCCGGCATCGGGTACGCGTCCCAGTCCAGGTTCAGCTCCCCGACCAGCGGGTGCCGGACGCGCATCCGGCCGCGCGTGGTCTCCGCCACGTCATGACGCGCCCACAGGCCCGCGAACTCGTCGCTGCGAACGGCGAGTTCACCGACCAGCTCGACGGCGCGCGGATGTCCGGGCTCGGCCGCGACCTGCGAGCGCAGCATCGCGACCAGCTCGGCGACGGTGGCGGCCCGCTCCGGGCACGTCCGGTCGGCCTCGGGGTGCAGCAGCAGCGAGAGCAGATTGCGTTCGCTCCGCGGGCGCTGGGTGAACTCGCCGAGCAGGGCACCGGCGAGCGGGTTCCACGCCAGTACGTCCAGGAAGCGGCCGACGACCACGGAGGGCGAGGTCATCGTGCGCAGCAGCCGCAGGGTGGTGGGCGGCACCTCCTCGGGCGCGTGGGGGCGCGGGCGCCTCGCGGGCGTGCGCGCGGCGGCGGCGAGGCTGTGCAGATGCCGGGTCTCCTCGGCGGTGAAGTTGAGGGCGCGCGCGAGGGCGTCGAGGACCTGCTCGGAGGGGCGTACGTCGCGGCCCTGCTCCATGCGCTGGTAGTAGTCCGAACTGACCCCGGCCAGCAGGGCCAGTTCCTCGCGCCGCAGCCCGGCGACGCGCCGCCGCGGACCGGGTTCCAGACCGACGTCCTGCGGCCGCAGCCGGGTGCGGCGAGTCCGGAGGAACTCCCCGAGCTCGTGTCGGGGATCGTCGCTCACCGCGACGGGCTCGTCGGTCACGGCTTCAGTATGCCCGCGGGGCGGCCCGCGAGGGTGGGTCTGCCGGACCCAGGAAAGCCGAACCGGGGAAAAGGCGAACGACCGTGATGCCGCGGCCCGCTACCAGGATCTGAACCGCAACAGCCGACCGCGGAAGGGAACAGCGCCATGAAGGCCGCTCAGATCACGAGTTACGGCGACGCGGTGGACGTGCTGCGGATCAACGACGTCGACCGGCCCGCCCCCGGCGCGGGTGAAGTACTGGTCCGCGTCGAGGCGTCCAGCGTGAACGGCCACGACGTGATCGTCCGTTCCGGGGAGATGAAGATCGTCTCGGGGCGCCGGTTCCCGCTCGGCACGGGGCTGGACTTCGCCGGCGTCGTCACCGGATCCGGCACCGGCGTCGAGGGTTCGCGGGTCGGGGAGCGGGTGTGGGGCACGGTTCACCCCCGGCAGCGACACATCATCGGCGGGGCGGCCGAGTACGTCGTCGTCCCCGCGGACCGGCTCGCCCCCGCCCCGACGGCGCTCTCCGCGGCCGAAGCGGCCTCCCTGGTCGTCGCCGGTGCGACGGCGCTGATCGCGGTGCGGGACACCGTACGCCTCGCGCCCGGAGAGAAGGTCCTGGTCCGCGGCGCGGCGGGCGGCGTCGGCACGGCCGCCGTCCAACTCGCCCACGCCCTGGGCTGCCACGTGACCGCGCTGGCCCGCGCCCGTCACGCCCCCGCCCTCACCGACCTCGGCGCCGACGAGGTCCTCGACCACGGCTCCACCACCTCGGACCGGATCGGCCCCTTCGACGTCGTCGTCGACACGGTCGGCACGGAACTTAACTGCTACCGGAGCCGGTTGGCCAAGGGCGGCCGGATGGTCACCGTCGGACTGTCGGCCCCCGCCCTGGCCGCGATCGCGGTGTCCAGCGTGTACGGCGCCCGTCGCGTCCGCACCTTCAGCGCCAACCCCGACGCCACCGTGCTGCGCGCCCTGGCCGACCACGTCACCTCGGGAGCGCTGCGCCCGGTGGTGAACAGCGTGCACCCACTCGCGGACATCGCCGCGGCGCACCAGGCGTTCGAACGCGGCGGCGTCGTCGGCAAGCACGTGGTCGCCGTGTCCGAATGACGTCGGACGAACGAAGTCCCGACGCAGGACCAACGGCTCCGAGGAAGGACCAACGAAGCCCCGACGAAGGACGAACGAGACGCCGGCGGAAGAAGCCCGGCGAAAGAAGACCGGCGAAAGAAGACCGCACCCGGACCGTCAGGAACGCCGAGTTCGGCGTCCCGCGGGCCGGGTGCGGGCAGAGGGACCGTGCGACCGGAGAAACCGAACAGGTCGCGGGTCGAGCCGTATGACCAAAGGTCAGGCCTTCTTGGTCTCCCAGAAGATCTTGTCGATCTGGGCGATGTAGTCCAGCGCCTTCTGGCCCGTGGCCGGGTCCGTGGACGCCTTGGCGGCCGAGAGGGCCTTCAGGGTGTCGTTGACCAGCTGGTGCAGCTCCGGGTACTTCTCGAAGTGCGGGGGCTTGAAGTAGTCGCTCCAGAGCACCGACACGTGGTGCTTGGCGAGCTCGGCGCGCTGCTCCTTGATGACCGTGGCGCGAGCCTGGAAGTGCGGGTCGTCGTTGCCGGCCATCTTTTCCTGGACGGCCTTCACCGACTCCGCCTCGATGCGGGCCTGGGCCGGGTCGTACACGCCGCAGGGCAGGTCGCAGTGCGCGCTGACCTTGACCTTGGGGGCAAACAGGCGGGAGAGCATTGAGCTGTCCTTCCTCGTGATCGTCTTCTCAGGTGGGACATTACTCCGTAGGAGACGTCTTTTCTCGAGTGCCCCCATGGGCTTAGGACAAAAGTCCAGGGTGAGACTGGGACTGGTGGAGGATGGACCGGGGAGGTGCCGGTGATGCCGGAGCTGTCGCAGGAGACCGAGCGTGGGAGGGCCGTGCTGCCGTTCGGGGCGGCCGAGGTGACGGGGCCCTCCATGGTGCCCACGCTCCAGCACGGGGATCGGCTCGTCGTGCAGTACGGGGCCCGGGTCGGGCCCGGTGACGTGGTCGTCCTGCGCCATCCGTTCCAGCAGGACCTGCTGGTCGTGAAGCGGATCGCGGAGCGGCGCGAGGGGGGTTGGTGGGTGCTCGGGGACAACGCCTACGCGGGTGGGGACAGCACCGACTACGGGACCGTGCCCGAGGACCTCGTCCTCGGGAAGGTGCGTTTCCGCTACCGGCCCCACCTGCCGGGTCAGCGCTCGCCGCTCGCGGTCGTCCGCTGGGCCCTCGGCGCCGCCAGGCCGGTGCTCTCCGACCGGTCGGCCTCCAGGCGTTTGCGGGCCCGGTAGGCCGCCACGTTGGCGCGCGTCGCGCAACGGTCCGAGCAGTAGCGCCGGGAGCGGTTCGTCGACGTGTCCAGGTACGCGTTGCGGCAAGGGGCCGCCTCGCAGAGGCCGAGGCGGTCCACGCCGTAGGCGGTGAGGTGGAAGGCGAGTCCCATGGCGGCGATCGCCGCGTAGCCCGCGGTCGCGTTCGACGGGTGGTCCGCCAGGTGCATGTGCCACAGCGGGCGCCCGTCGTCGTCCCGGTGGTCGTGCCCGGAGATCTGCGGGCTGACGGGGAACTCCAGGAGGAGTGAGTTCAGCAGGTCCACGGACAGGGTCTCGTCGCCGCCGTCGGCCGCCTCGAAGACGGCGCGCAGCCGGGCGCGGACCGACCGGAAGCGGGTGACGTCCGCGTCCGTGGCGCGGCGGGCCGCGGAGGAGTTCCCTTCGAAGAGGTCCCGGACCGCCTCGACCGAGGTGAGCGAGTCCTTGCCCCGGGTCGGCTCCTCGGTGTTGACGAGGCGTACCGCGTAATCCGAGTAATAGGCCAGTTCCACTTGTAGTCCTTACGGAGGCGCTCTATCGTCGTGCGTGCGGTCAGGTAACGGCTGATTGCGCTTCCAGGGTATTACGCGGGCGAGTGAAGACGAACGGAGAAGAGGCTTCCATGACCGTCGGCACGGGAATCGACAGCGACGAGATCCATGGCAACGGCACCGACTGGCACGCCTGGCAGGAGAGCTGGGACCGGCAACAGGAGTGGTACATGCCGGACCGCGAGGAGCGCTTCCGGGTGATGCTCGACATGGTCGAGGCCCTGTGCGGCCCGGAGCCGCGCGTCCTCGACCTGGCCTGCGGCACCGGCACCATCACGGCCCGGCTTCTCGACCGCTTCCCGAAGGCCACCAGCACCGGCGTCGACCTCGACCCGGCGCTGCTCACCATCGCCGAGGGCACCTTCGCGGGCGACGCGAGGGTCTCCTTCGTCACGGCCGACCTCAAGGACCCGCACTGGGCGACCCGGCTGCCGTACGACTCGTACGACGCCGTCCTGACCGCCACCGCGCTCCACTGGCTGCACAGCGAACCCCTCGCGGTCCTCTACGGCCAGGTCGCACAGCTCGTCCGCGACGGCGGCGTCTTCATGAACGCCGACCACATGATCGACGAGTCCACGCCCCGGATCAACGAGGCCGAGCGCGCCCAGCGGCACGCCCGGATGGACCAGGCCAGGGCGCACGGGGTGCTCGACTGGGCCGCCTGGTGGGAGCTGGCGGCCCAGGACCCCGCCCTCGCCGCGCCGACCGCCCGCCGCTTCGAGATCTACGGGGAGCACGCCGACGGCGACATGCCGTCCGTCGACTGGCACACGCGCGTGCTGCGCGAAAAGGGCTTCGGGGAGGCGCGGGCGGTGTGGCGGTCGCCGTCCGACGCGCTGGTGCTGGCGGTGAAGTAAGCGGGCCGCGGGGGTCCGGACGAGGAGTCCGGGCGCGGACCGGACGAAGAAGGGGCGGTACGGGAATCCCGTACCGCCCCTTCACTCTTGTCCGTGGCTCAGAGCACCTTGGACAGGAACGACTGCGTCCGCTCGTGCTGCGGGTTCGTCAGTACGTCACGCGGGTGGCCGGACTCGACCACCACACCGCCGTCCATGAAGACCAGCGAGTCGCCCACCTCGCGGGCGAAGCCCATCTCGTGGGTGACGACGATCATCGTCATGCCGGACTCGGCGAGGTCGCGCATGACGTCGAGGACGTCACCGACCAGCTCCGGGTCGAGCGCCGAGGTCGGCTCGTCGAAGAGCATCAGCTTCGGGTCCATCGCCAGCGCGCGGGCGATGGCGACACGCTGCTGCTGACCGCCGGAGAGCTGCGAGGGGTAGCTGGCCGCCTTGTCGGCCAGGCCGACGCGCTCCAGGAGCTGCTCCGCACGCGCCCGGGCCTGGGTCCTGCTGATGCTCTTGACCTGGACCGGGGCCTCCATGACGTTCTCGAGCGCCGTCATGTGCGGGAACAGGTTGAAGCGCTGGAAGACCATGCCGATGTCCCGGCGCTTCAGCGCGACCTCGCTGTCCTTGAGCTCGTACAGCTTGTCGCCCTTCTGGCGGTAGCCGACCAGCTCCCCGTCGACGTACAGCCGGCCGGCGTTGATCTTCTCCAGGTGGTTGATGCACCTCAGGAACGTCGACTTGCCGGAGCCGGAGGGGCCGATGAGGCAGAAGACCTCGCCGGGTTTGACCTCCAGGTCGATGCCCTTGAGGACCTCGACCGCGCCGAAGGACTTGTGGACGCCTTCGGACTTCACCATCGGCGTACCGGAAATGTCTTTGCCGGTTTCCTTCTCGGTCATGCCGTCGCCCCCTTCCGGCTCGACAGGGACGTCAGATTGGCCTTGATCTTCTGCCACGGGGTGGGCGGCAGCTGACGGCTCGAACCGCGGGCGTAGTACCGCTCGACGTAGTACTGGCCCACGCTCAGGACCGAGGTCATGATCAGGTACCAGGCGGCGGCCAGGAAGAGCATCTCCACCGGGGCGCCGGAGGTCTGTCCGATGTCCTGGGCGTACCGCAGGAGCTCGTAGTACTGCACCGCCGACACGAGGGAGGTCGTCTTGAGCATGTTGATGACCTCGTTGCCCGTGGGCGGCACGATCACGCGCATCGCCTGCGGGATGATGATCCGCCGCAGCGTCTTGCCGTGGCTCATGCCCAGCGCGTGCGAGGCCTCGGTCTGGCCCTCGTCGACCGAGAGCAGACCGGCACGGCAGATCTCGGCCATGTACGCGGCCTCGTTCAGGCCCAGGCCCAGCAGCGCCGTCAGGAACGGCGTCATGAAGCTGGACCAGTAGTCCTTGTAGATCGGCCCGAGGTTGATGTACTCGAAGACCAGACCCAGGTTGAACCAGACGAACAGCTGGACGAGGACCGGGGTGCCGCGGAAGAACCAGATGTAGAACCACGCGATGGACGAGGTCACAGGGTTCTTCGACAGGCGCATCACCGCGAGCAGGATGCCGCCGAGGATGCCGATCGCCATCGAGAGCACCGTCAGCAGCAGCGTCTGGCCGACGCCCTTGATGATGCGGTGGTCGAAGAAGTAGTCCGGCACGGCATGCCAGTTGATCTTGCCCTGGCCGAACGCGTAGATGATCGCGACGAGCACGGCGATCGCGATGACGGCCGAGAGATAGCGTCCGTAGTGCCGGACGGGGATGGCCTTGATGGCCTCCGGCCCGGCCGGAGGAGTGTCCTCCGGCCCTGCCGTCTTGTCGATGTCAACAGTCACGGGTGTTGTTGCCTTTCAGTGCCCGCTCGCGCCCGCGGTCACTTTCCTCCGTTGACCGCGGCCGTCTTGACGGCGCCGGCCTCGACGCCCCACTTCGCTATCACCTTGTCGTACTCGCCGTTCTTGATGATCGCGTCGAGCGCGGCCTGCAGTGCGTCGCGGAGCTGGGTGTTGGACTTGGCGACCGCGATGCCGTACGGCGCCGCCTCGACCTGCTCGCCGACGAGCTCGAAGTCCTTGCCGCCGCCCGAGGTCTTCACCGCGTACGCGGCGACCGGGAAGTCCGAGGAACCGGCGTCGGCGCCACCGGCGCGCACCCGGGTCTGGGCCTGCTGGTCGTTGTCGTAGGACTCGATGGCGATCTTCTTGCCGCCCGTGCACTTCTTCGACTCGGACTTGGCGAGGTCCTCCGAGACCGTGCCGCGCTGCACCGCGATCTTCTTGCCGCAGAGGTCGGCCCAGGTCTTGATGTTCTGGGTCTTGCCCTTGGGGGTGTAGATCGAGACACCCGCGGTGAAGTAGTCGACGAAGTCGACGCCCTCGCCGACCTTCTTGCCGGTGTCGGCGTCGACACCGTTCTGGCGGTCCGCGGTGTCCGTCATCGCGGACATCGCCATGTCGTACCGCTTGGAGCGCAGACCCGTGATCAGGGTGTCGAAGGTGCCGTTCTGGAAATCGAACTTCACACCGAGCTGCTTGCCCATCGCGTCCGCGAGATCGGGGTCGATACCCACGGTCTTGCCGGAGCTGTCCTTGAACTCGACCGGCGCGTACGCGATGTCCGAGCCGACCTTGATGACACCCGCGTCACGGATCGACGCGGGCAGCTTCGAGGCCAGCGGAGCTGAGGCGGCGCTCGAGGAGGAGCTGTTGGAGTCCTTCTTGGTCTGGTCACCGCAGCCGGTGAGGACCAGGGCCCCGGCGACCGCGATCGCACCGACCGCTGCTATCCGGGACTGCGCGGCGGTCGTACGACGGGTGGTGCTAGCGGTCATGGTGGGTGCCTCCGGCGGATGAGGGAGTTGCCGATGGGTCGACGAGAACACACACCTTTGGGTGTCGCGACCTCGTGTGATGACGGCATCTTGCCATTCGGACTGCGCGCTTCGAGGGACTCGCTATGTCAAAATCGGATAACGGGTGATCCCCGAACCGCCACGGACGGCTCCATCAGGGCCGGACCTTGTGCGGGAATCCCTCCTTCCGGCCGGAAGATCTTCGGCGCATCTCATGATGCGGGCCGCCACTACTCCGCACTTGTAGTGTCTTTAGGTCATGTCTGGGACTTGTCCACATATCCAGGTATGAGTCATGTCACCGGCGTGTGAGCTTCGCGGTATGGACTCGTCGCCGACCTGGTCCGTCCGGTAAGAAGGTTCTCAACACCCCTCATCCGGGGCTCAGGGCGCGTGTGCGGCGCGCCCGTCGCGTATCCGCCCGTACGCACCACCACGGCGGCAGGGTTACGCGGTGCCCGCCCACCCCTCAACCAGGAGTGGTCACCCTCAAATCAATGAAGACTTAAGGGGTAAAACAAAGTGGCAGCGGAGATCGTCAATCCTCGCAGCGACAGCAGTACGGGTCTTGAAGGCGACGTGGAGCCGGTCAATTCCGCCGGCTCCGTCGACACCGTCGGTTCCGACGGTTCCGTCGACTCCCTCGACTTCGACCCTGCCTTTGCGCTGCACCGTGGCGGCAAGATGGCCGTGCAGGCCACCGTGCCCGTCCGTGACAAGGACGACCTGTCCCTGGCGTACACGCCCGGCGTGGCGAAGGTGTGCAGCGCCATCGCCGAGCAGCCCGAGCTCGTCCACGACTACACGTGGAAGTCGTCCGTCGTCGCTGTGGTGACGGACGGTACGGCGGTGCTGGGACTCGGTGACATCGGCCCGGAGGCCTCCCTTCCCGTGATGGAGGGCAAGGCCATCCTGTTCAAGCAGTTCGGCGGGGTGGATGCCGTGCCGATCGCGCTGGACTGCACGGGCGTCGACGAGATCGTGGAGACCGTGGTCCGGCTCGCTCCCTCGTTCGGGGGCGTCAACCTGGAGGACATCTCGGCGCCGCGGTGCTTCGAGATCGAGCGCAAGCTCCAGGAGCGGCTCGACATTCCCGTCTTCCACGACGACCAGCACGGGACCGCGATCGTGACGCTGGCGGCGCTGCGGAATGCCGCGAAGCTGACCGGGCGGACGCTGGGTGATCTGCGTGCGGTGATCTCGGGGGCGGGGGCGGCCGGGGTCGCCATCGCCAAGTTCCTGCTGGAGGCGGGGATCGGTGACGTCGCGGTCGCGGACCGCAAGGGCATCGTCTCCGCGGACCGGGACGATCTGACCGACGTCAAGCGGGAGCTCGCCGGGATCACCAACAAGGCGGGGCTCACGGGGTCGCTGGAGTCGGCGCTCGCGGGTGCGGACGTCTTCATCGGCGTGTCCGGGGGTACGGTGCCGGAGCCGGCGGTGGCGTCGATGGCCGAGGGGGCCTTCGTCTTCGCCATGGCCAACCCGAACCCCGAGGTGCACCCCGAGATCGCCCACAAGTACGCGGCCGTGGTCGCCACCGGGCGGTCGGACTTCCCGAACCAGATCAACAACGTGCTGGCGTTTCCCGGGATCTTCGCGGGGGCGCTGCAGGTGCGGGCCTCTCGGATCACCGAGGGGATGAAGATCGCGGCGGCGGAGGCGTTGGCCGCGGTCGTCGGGGACGACCTTGCCGCGGACTACGTGATTCCGTCGCCGTTCGACGAGCGGGTGGCTCCTGCGGTGACCGCGGCGGTGGCCGCGGCTGCTCGGGCCGAGGGCGTTGCCCGTCGCTGACGCGGCCGCGTGATTTCAGGGCCTCGCCGGGGTGCTCCCGGCGGGGCCCTGCTTTGTGTCCCGGACTGGTCCCTACGGGTGCGGTGCCCTTGTCCGCCCCTCGCCGCCCCGGCGGGGCGCGGCAGGGGAGGGCGGGGAGCCGGGGGATGGGGCGGAGCCCCGCCTGAGGGGCGCGGGGAACTGCGCGATCAGCCCCCACCTACCCGCGGTCGAGTGTGTGCGGGCGGGTGGGGATTCGGGGCGGAGCCCCACCTCAGGGGCGCGGGGAACTGCGCGACCAGCCACCGCTCACCCGCAGTCGAATGCATGCGGATGGCCGGGGATTCGGGGCGGAGCCCCGGGCGGGAGGTCGGCGGTCGTTTCCGCTAGTGGTCGGCGCCGACCGGTGTGACGTGGAGCGTGGGGGTGGCGGGACGTGTGTCACAGGGGGACGTGGTTCCACCGGGCGGGGGCGGAGCCTATCGTCAAGGTCATGTTCGCTGCCTACGCCGCCCGCATTGACCGTGACCAGCCCCTCACCGGCCTGGAGTTGGGGGAGCGCCCGGCCCCCGAGCAGAGGCCGGGCTGGACCACCGTGAACGTCAGGGCAGCGTCCCTGAACCACCATGACCTCTGGTCCCTGCGCGGCGTCGGTCTCGCCGAGGACAAGCTGCCGATGATCCTCGGATGCGACGCGGCCGGCGTCGACGAGGACGGCAACGAAGTCGTGCTGCACTCGGTCATCGGACAGACGGGGCACGGGGTCGGCCCGAAGGAGCCCCGCTCCATCCTCACCGAGCGCTACCAGGGCACGTTCGCCGAACAGGTCTCCGTCCCGACGTGGAACGTCATTCCCAAGCCCAAGGAACTCTCCTTCGAGGAAGCCGCCTGTCTGCCGACCGCATGGCTGACGGCGTACCGCATGCTCTTCACCAACGCCGGAGTACGGCCCGGCGACTCCGTCCTCGTCCAGGGCGCCGGCGGAGGCGTGGCGACCGCCGCGATCGTGCTCGGCAAGGCCGCCGGTCTTCGCGTCTTCGCCACCAGCCGCGACGAGGCCAAGCGCAAGCGGGCGGTCGAGCTGGGCGCCGTGGAGGCCCTGGAGTCCGGCGCACGGCTGCCGCAGCGCGTGGACGCGGTCATCGAGACGGTCGGCGCTGCCACCTGGTCGCACAGCGTCAAGTCGCTGCGTCCCGGCGGCACGCTGGTCATCTCGGGCGCTACGAGCGGCGACCGCCCCTCGCACGCCGAGCTCACCCGCATCTTCTTCCTGGAACTCAAGGTCGTCGGCTCCACGATGGGCACCAAGGACGAGCTGGAGGATCTGCTCTCCTTCTGCGCCGCCACGGGTGTGCGACCCGTCATCGACGAGGTGCTTCCGCTGGACCGGGCCCGGGAAGGGTTCGAGCGGCTGGCGGCGGGCGATCAGTTCGGGAAGATCGTTCTTACGGTGGGATGAAGGATTGAGGGAAGCCTCGGCCGTTCCGGCCGAGGTGCAGTGCAGGTGGTCGCGGCGGGCTCGGGAGGATTCGGGCCCGCCGTTTCGCGTGCCCCTTGTCAACTGGGGTTGACGCTCACCCTGTTGTCAACTTAGATTGACAGCATGACCGAAGCAACGGATCTCGCCGAGCGTGCGGGTGATCGCGATCCGCGGATCGGACTGCGGGCGGTCTCCGCGCTGCGGAGGCTGCTGGAGCAGTTGGAAGCGGTACAGGTGCGCAGTGCGCGCAATCAGGGCTGGTCGTGGCAGGAGATCGCCGCGGAACTCGGAGTGAGCAGGCAGGCCGTGCACAAGAAATACGGGAGGCAGTGATGTTCGAGCGGTTCACGAAGGACGCCCGGGCCGTGGTCGCGGGAGCGGTCGGGCACGCCGAACGCACGGGTGCCGAGGCGGTGGACGAGGAGCACATGCTTCTCGCCCTCCTCGATCGGGAGGGCAGCCGCGGCTCGTTCGCGCTGGCTTCACTCGGGGCGGCCGGTCGTCGCGACTCCATGGAACGGTCGCTCGCCGAGGCGCGCCGGCGCGGCGGGCTCTCCCGCGCCGACACGGAGGCGCTCTCCGGGCTCGGGATCGACCTCTCGGAGATCGTCTCCCGGGTGGAGGAGGCCCACGGGGTCGGGGCGCTGGGATCGGGGAACGGAGGTGGCGGCGGCCGCCGTTCCAGGCGTCGGCCGTTCGCCCCGGGGGCCAAGGACGTGCTGACGCGTTCCCTTCGTGCGGCGCTCGCCCGTCATGACCGGCACATCGGCGACGAGCATCTGCTGATGGCCCTGACCGCTCGGCCCGGTGTGCCGGCGGAGGTGCTCGCCGACCACGGGGTCACCTATGAGGCGGTCACGCGCGTGCTGTACGGCGGCGGGGAGGCCAAGGCGGGGTGAGTGAGCGGTCGGCACCGGGGGCATCGCCGGGGGCTTCTCCGAGGTCCCCGGCCGGAGCCGGGGGGATCCCCTCGGGGCTCGGAAAGCCCCGGGGCGGCGATGGGTGTCAGCTCTTCGACGTGCGCAACGCGGCCCCGATGTGCGCCGCAGCCGTCGACAAGTGGCGGCGGGCCGAGCGGAGTTGGTCCTCCGTCACCCCGTGGTCGCGGGCGGCGTCGCGGATGTCGTCGCGGAAGCGGTCAAGGAGGCGTTCGAGGTCACGGGCCGGGTCGCCGGTGGAGTCCTCGTGGGCCCAGGAGGGTGCGTAGTCGGCGGGGAAGTCCTCCGGAGTGTCCGTGTACTCGGCGTACTCGGGCTTCGCCGACCCGGTGGCCGCCGCACCCGCGCGGCCGAAGCCGAAGTCCTTGCCGAAGTCCTTGCCGAAGGTCTTCCCGAAGTCGCCGAACTCCTTGGCCAGTTCGCTCAGGCCCTCACGGACCCCGTTCGGCCAGTCGCCGCGCGCGAAGCGGTCCTGGACCTGCTCCTGGACCCGCTTGGCCATGCGCTGCATCTCCTCCTGCGCCTCCTTGGCCTGGCGCCGCGCGCGCTGCGCCTCGTCGCGGGCCCGGCGACTCTCGTCCTTCGCGCGCCGGTTCTGCTCCTTCCACTCCTGCTTGACCCGCCGCATCTCCTCCTTGGCGACCCGCCACGACTCCTTGTCACGGGAGTCTCCGAAGTCCCCGAACTCGCCCGCGGGACCTTCGTGTTCTCCGTTACCGGTGCCGGTGCCGCCCTTGCCGGTGCGCCTCGCCTCGGTGGCAGCGGCCCGCATCTCTCGGCGCAGATCGCCCGCCGCGCCCCGCACATCGGCGCGGATCTCCGCGGCGAGCTCCGCGACCGAATCGCGGATCTCCAGCTCCAGGTCGGCCAGTTCGCCGCTGCGGTCGGCCAGTTCGGCGCGGCCCGCGTCCGTGATCGCGTACACCTTGCGGCCGCCCTCGGTGGTGTGGGTGACCAGCCCTTCCGCCTCCAGCTTCGCCAGCCGGGGGTAGACGGTGCCCGCCGAGGGCGCGTACAGCCCCTGGAAGCGCTCCTCCAGGAGCCGGATGACCTCGTACCCGTGGCGGGGGGCCTCGTCCAGCAGCTTCAGCAGGTAGAGGCGCAGGCGGCCGTGGGCGAAGACGGGAGGCATGTCAGAGCACCTTCTTGTCGGTCGGGGTCTCCGGAGAAGCGGACGACCCGTCCTCGTGGGGCTCGTCCTCCGCCGTCGGCCTGCGGAGCATGGCGATGGAGCCGGAGACGGTCATCGCCTTCAACTTGCCGTTGCCCGCGCCCAGTCGGCCGGTGATCTTCTTGGCGCCCCACTGGCCGCTGACCCGGAGGTCCTCGAAGGCACTGGAGACCGTGCCGCTGGCGGTGTTGGCCTCCACCTCGGCGTCCGCGGGGTGCGGGAGGCGGATGGCGATCTCCCCCGAGACGTTCGACAGCTGGACGTCGGTGGGGGTGCCCCTGGGATCGAGGTCCACGATCATCGAGCCGCTCACCGATTCGGCGCGCACGGAGCAGCCCGAGGCCTCGACCACGGTCAGGTCGCCGGAGACGGAGTTGAAGCGGAGGTCGCCGGTGACGGCCTGGGCCTCCAGGCTCCCGGAGACGGTCTCCACGCGGACGGGGCCGGCGATCCGCACGAGGGTCGTGTCGCCCGTGACGCCCTTGACCGCCACCCGGTTCTCCATCCCGGAGACCACGGCGGCGGCGCCGACGACGCCCACCTCGACGGAGGTGCCGGCCGGGACGGCCAGCGTGACGACGGCGCTGCGGCGCCAGCCCTTGCGGTCGAGCCACTTGAGGAAGCCCTTCCAGGGCAGGTCCTCGTACGCCACCGTGAGCGTGCCGTCCTGCTGGGTCACGAGCAGTGGCGGGCCCTCCAGCTCGGAGACTTCCAGGCGGGCGGAACCCTCGTCGGTCCCCACGACGTTCACCGTTCCGTTGACGACGCGCACATGAAGTGCCGTCACGGGGTCGTCGAAGGTGAGCTTCCTCGGCTCTGCGACGGACCACTCGGACATGGTGCAGACCTCCCAACGACCCGACCAGACCGGGCGCGCGTCTGGACTCGACGTAATCTGGACTCGACGCGCCATATCGCGTCTTCCGCTATTCACGATATATCGCGGATGCGGAAAGTCAAGGCACTCGTTTGGGGGAAGTGGCGCCCTCGCCGCCGGGGCTTGCGGGTGAGTGGTGGGAACTTGGCGGGCAAAACGGGCAATTCCGGTCGTCGTCGATCTACGGTGTGCCCATGCCCACGACGCCCGACCCGTCCCAGGCCAAGGCCGCCGGCGCCCTGCTGCTCTGCCGGGCAGGGCACGAGTCCGTCGGTCTGGCCGCCCAGCTGTTGCGGGAGCGGATGCTGCTCACCGGGGCGGGACCCGAGTGGAGCGTGCTCGTTCCCGAGGGGGAGCCCTGGCTGCACGGCGCCGAGCCCGTCGACCGCGTGGTCACGGGGTGGGCCACCGCCCTGGCCGTCAGCGCCCCCTGGCCCGTACTGGCCCTGTGGTGGGACGCGGACCGCAGCGGCCTCACCCTCGCGGCGGGCTTCCGGCGCACCGTGGGCTACGAATGGCTGGCGAACGGCACCCCGGTCGGTGAGGACGAGGCGATGCGCACCTTCGCCGCGCGGCTCGGCCTCGACCCGGTCCTCGACATGCAGGCGCTCGACCCGCTGACCAGGCCGGTGTCCGGGGCGGACGCCCGCGCGCGCCTGCGGGGACTGCTCGCCGTCCTCACGCGCGCGGGGGTGCTGCTGCCGGCCGGGCTCGGACCCGGGGAGCCGGCCGACCGGCTCCTGGAGGTGGCCCGGACCCAGCCCGGTGCCGAGCAGATCGAGTGGAACGGGTGGCGGGCGGCGGTCCGGGCGGAGCTGGAGGCGGAGGAAGGCGCCGGTGGGGGTTCCTGGCTGCGCGGGCGCCGGGCCCGTGTCCTCGCGACCGGGCAGCTGGCCGCCGGGCTGCCGCTCACCGTGTGGGGCGTACGGCGCCACAGCGCAGGCTGGATCGTCGCGGGGACGCTCCTGATGCTCCACGGGGCGCTCGGCCTCGCGTACGACCGGCTGCGCGCCTTCGACTGACGCCCACCCGCTCCCGACGTCGGGGGCGCCTACTCCTCGTCGTCCTCGTCGTCCAGCCGCGCCAGCCACGTCGCCAGCCGCTCCACCGGCACCTCGAAGTCCGGATTGAGGTCGACGAACGTACGCAGCTGCTCGGCGAGCCACTCGAAGGTGACCTCCTCCTCGCCGCGCCGCTTCTCCAGTTCCTCGATGCCACGGTCGGTGAAGTACATGGATGGTGCTCCGTCGGTGAAAGTGAAGGGGAACGCTGAGAAAAGGATAAGTGGGCGCACCGGGCGCCCGGAGGGCCTCGGACCCCGTAGCACCGCCGGAACGGTGGCACGGGGAAGGGCCCGGCCTCCGGTGTTCTCGGAGGCCGGGCCCTTCCCCGGACGTGAACGCGTCGAGGGCTACGCCTCGAACACCTCACGCACCAGCTGCTCCTGCTCGGCCTGGTGCCGCTTCGCCGAGCCCACGGCCGGGGACGAACCCGCCGGGCGGGAGATGCGGCGCAGCCGCTCGGCGCCCGGGATGTCGGCGCCGACGGCCAGGTCCAGGTGGTCGATCAGGTTGAGGGCGATGAAGGGCCACGCGCCCTGGTTCGCCGGCTCCTCCTGGGCCCACAGGTACTTCTCGGCGTTCGGGTACTTGGCGATCTCCGCCTGGAGCTCGGCACCCGCGAGCGGGTACAGGCGCTCGATGCGGATGATCGCGGTGTCCGTGACGCCGCGCTTCTGCCGCTCGGCCTCGAGGTCGTAGTACAGCTTGCCGGCGCAGAAGACGACCTTGCGCACCGCCGCGGCCTCGACCGAGTCGTCGCCGATGACGGGGCGGAAGGCGCCCGTGGTGAACTCCTCCGTCTTCGACGCGGCGGCCTTGAGGCGCAGCATCGACTTCGGGGTGAAGACGACCAGCGGCTTGTGGTGCGGGTTGTGCACCTGCCACCGCAGGAGGTGGAAGTAGTTCGACGGGAGCGTCGGCTGGGCGACCGTCATGTTGTTCTGCGCGCACAGCTGGAGGAAGCGCTCGATGCGGGCCGAGGAGTGGTCCGGGCCCTGGCCCTCGTAGCCGTGCGGGAGGAGGAGGGTGACGCCGGACGTCTGGCCCCACTTCTGCTCCGCGGCCGAGATGTACTCGTCGACGACCGTCTGCGCGCCGTTGACGAAGTCGCCGAACTGCGCCTCCCACATCACGAGGGCGTCCGGGCGGGCCAGCGAGTAGCCGTACTCGAAGCCCATGACCGCGTACTCGGAGAGCAGGGAGTCGTAGACGTTGTAGCGGGCCTGGTCGTCGGAGAGGTACTGGAGCGGGGTGAAGTCCTCGCCCGTGACCCGGTCGATCAGGACCGCGTGGCGCTGGCCGAAGGTGCCGCGGCGGGAGTCCTGGCCCGACAGCCGGACCGGGGTGCCCTCCAGGAGGAGGGAGCCGATGGCGAGGGTCTCGCCCATGCCCCAGTCGATCGTGCCGTCCTCGATCATCGCCGCCCGGCGCTGCAGCTGCGGCAGCAGACGCGGGTGGACGGTGACGTTGTCGGGGATGTTGACCTGGGACTCGGCGATCCGCTTGACGACCTCCTGGGAGACCGCGGTCTGCACGGCCACCGGGAACTGCGCCTGCGGGTCCGAGATCTGCACCTCGGCCCCCTGCGAGACGGCCTCGCGGACCTCGGTGAAGACCTTCTCCAGCTGGCCCTGGAAGTCCTGCAGCGCCTGCTCGGCCTCTTCGAGGGTGATGTCGCCGCGGCCGATCAGGGACTCGGTGTAGAGCTTGCGCACCGAGCGCTTCTTGTCGATCAGGTCGTACATCAGCGGCTGCGTGAACGCCGGGTTGTCCGACTCGTTGTGTCCGCGACGGCGGTAGCAGATGAGGTCGATCACGACGTCCTTGTTGAACGCCTGGCGGAACTCGAAGGCCAGGCGAGCGACGCGGACGACGGCCTCGGGGTCGTCGCCGTTCACGTGGAAGATCGGCGCCTCGATCATGCGGGCCACGTCGGTGGCGTACATGGAGGAGCGCGAGGACTCCGGGGCGGCGGTGAAGCCGACCTGGTTGTTGATGACGATGTGGACCGTGCCGCCGGTGCGGTAGCCACGCAGCTGCGACATGTTCAGCGTCTCGGCGACCACACCCTGGCCCGCGAAGGCCGCGTCACCGTGCAGGGCGACCGGCAGGACGGTGAAGTCCGTGCCGCCCTTGTTGATGATGTCCTGCTTGGCGCGGGCGATGCCCTCGATGACCGGGTCGACCGTCTCCAGGTGGGAGGGGTTCGCGGCCAGCGAGACCTTGATCTGCTCGCCGTCGAGGCCTGTGAAGGTGCCCTCGGCACCCAGGTGGTACTTCACGTCGCCGGAGCCGTGCATCGACTTCGGGTCGAGGTTGCCCTCGAACTCGCGGAAGATCTGCGCGTACGACTTGCCGACGATGTTGGCGAGGACGTTCAGGCGGCCGCGGTGGGCCATGCCGATGACGACCTCGTCCAGGCGGGACTCCGCGGCGCTGTCGATGACGGCGTCGAGGAGCGGGATGACGGACTCGCCGCCCTCCAGGGAGAAGCGCTTCTGGCCGACGTACTTCGTCTGCAGGAAGGTCTCGAAGGCCTCCGCCGCGTTCAGGCGGCGCAGGATGCGCAGCTGCTCCTCGCGCTCCGGCTTGGAGTGCGGGCGCTCGACGCGGTCCTGGATCCACTTGCGCTGCTTCGGGTCCTGGATGTGCATGAACTCGATGCCGGTGGTGCGGCAGTACGAGTCGCGCAGCACGCCGAGGATGTCGCGCAGCTTCATCATCGACTTGCCGGAGAAGCCGCCGACCGCGAACTCGCGCTCCAGGTCCCACAGGGTGAGGCCGTGCTCGGTGATGTCGAGGTCGGGGTGCTTGCGCTGGCGGTACTCCAGCGGGTCGGTGTCGGCCATGACGTGGCCGCGGACCCGGTAGGAGTGGATCAGCTCGAAGACGCGGGCGGCCTTCGTGACGTCGTCGTCGTGGCTCGCGTCGATGTCCTTGAGCCAGCGGACCGGCTCGTAGGGGATGCGCAGGGCCTCGAAGATCTCGTCGAAGAAGCCGTTCTCGCCGAGGAGGAGGTTCGCGACGATCCTGAGGAACTCGCCGGAGGCGGCGCCCTGGATCACCCGGTGGTCGTAGGTCGACGTGAGCGTCATGACCTTCGAGATGCCGAGCTTGTTCAGGGTGTCCTGGGAGGTGCCCTGGAACTCCGCCGGGTAGTCCATGGAGCCGACGCCCATGATGACCGACTGGCCGGGCATCAGACGCGGGACGGAGTGGACGGTGCCGAGGCCGCCGGGGTTGGTCAGGGAGACCGTGACACCGGTGAAGTCGTCCATCGTCAGCTTGCCGTCGCGGGCGCGGCGGACGATGTCCTCGTAGGCCTGCCAGAACTCGAAGAAGTTCAGCGTCTCGGCCTTCTTGATGCCGGCGACGACGAGCTGGCGGTCGCCGTTCGGCTTCACCAGGTCGATGGCGAGGCCGAAGTTCACGTGCGCGGGCTTGACGAGGGTGGGCTTCCCGTCCTTCTCCGCGTAGTGCCAGTTCATCGACGGCATGGCCTTGATGGCCTGCACCATCGCGTAGCCGATGAGGTGGGTGAAGGAGATCTTCCCGCCCCGGGCGCGCTTCAGGTGGTTGTTGATGACGATGCGGTTGTCGAAGAGCAGCTTCACCGGGACCGCGCGCACGGACGTGGCCGTGGGCAGCTCCAGGGAGGCGTTCATGTTCTTCGCGACGGCACCGGCGGGACCACGCAGCGTCACGTACTCGGGACCCTCGGGGGCCTCGGTCGCGGGCTCGGCCTTCGGCTTCGCGGCGGCCGGAGCGGCCTTCACGGGGGCCGGGGCGGCGGCAGCGGGCTTCGGCGCCGCCGGAGCGGCGGCGGGAGCGGCGGCCTGGACGGGCGCAGGAGCGGCCTGAGCCGGGGCTGCGGGCGCCGCGGGTGCGGCCGGGGCCGCCGGAGCGGCAGGCGCGGCCTGAGGCGTCGCTGACGGGGTGGTGGTCCCTGCGGCCCCCGCGGCCGCAGTACCCGCCGAAGCCGAGGCGGCAGGAGCCCCCGGCTTGTAGTCGGCGAAGAAGTCCCACCAGGCTCGGTCTACCGAATTCGGGTCCTGGAGGTACTGCTGATAGATCTCGTCGACGAGCCATTCGTTCGCACCGAACGCGGCCGCGGGGTTCTTCCCGGCGGCTTGGTCATCGGTCGAGATGCTCGAGTTACTGGGGGACTGTGGCGACACGGCGGCAACCGCCCTCTTCCGCTTCACAAGGTGATGGACAGCGGGAATTAAGGCTACGCCCCCATGGCCGAGAAGGTCAGGCCGGGCCGGTCCAACGTCGTGTAAGTCACATCGGAAAGCGTGTTTCGGGGAAGGAAATGGCGGGAAACAAGCGGGGTTTCGGTCCGGAATGGGTACGTCGATCCAGGGTCGCGGTACGACTCACACGGCCCTGTGCCTGATCACACGTGTCCACGAGCACGGGACGACGGTGGATCTTGTGGCTCCGGTTCGAACTTTACGTCAACTTGGCAGAGAAGGAAGCCCTGGAAGGATGACCTGAATCCGGCAGCCCCGCTGGGATTCGGCCACGCCGATCCGACCGCCGTGCAGATCGACCGCCCAACGGGCGATGGCGAGCCCGAGGCCCGTACCGCCGTCGCTGCCCGGCCCGTGCGGCGAGGGCACCCCGCCGCGGTTGAAGCGCTCGAAGACCCGGTGCCACTCCGACTGCGGAATGCCGGGGCCCTCGTCCAGGACCTCCAGGGCGAGTGACTCCGGGTAGTCGCCGCGCCGCGCCTTGACCGTCACCCGGCCATGCGGCGGGCTGTGCTTGACCGCGTTGTCGATGAGGTTCGCCACGACCTGGTGGATCCGCTCCGGGTCCGCGTGCGCGGTCAGCTCCGGCGGGGACACGTCCAGGTGCAGGTGGACGTCGGTGCGGGTGTGACTGCCGGAGCCCGAGGCGATGCCCGCGCGCACGGAGGCGACCATGTTGGCCTCCTTGAGCACGCCGGACAGGTACGGCCACACCTCGAAACGGCGCCTGCGCAGGGGTACGACGCCGTTGTCCAGCCTGGAGAGGTCCAGCAGCGTCTCGACCAGCCGGCCCAGCCGCTCCGTCTGCTTCAGGGCCGTACGCATCGTCTCGGGATCGGCGGCGGAGACGCCGTCCACGACGTTCTCCAGGACCGCGCGCAGGCCCGCGATGGGGGTGCGCAGCTCGTGCGAGACATTCGCCACGAGTTCCTTGCGCTGGCGGTCCTGGGCCTCCAGTTCGTCGGCCATGAGGTTGATCGTCTGGGCCAGGTCGCCCAGCTCGTCCCGCCGGTCGTCACGCACCCGGCGGGTGTAGTCGCCGTGCGAGATGGAGCGGGCGACCGTGTTCATCTCGTCCAGCGGAGCCGTGAGCGAATGGGCCACGAACTGCGTTATCAGCAGTGTGGCGATCATCGAGAAGACCGTGATGAAGCGGAGCTCCGTCTTGGTGTGCACCGCGATCATCGACAGGCCCGTGGTGATGAGCACGGAGATGACGACCAGAGCGCCCAGCTTGGTCTTGATCGAGAAGGGGCGTACGGAGCCCCAGAACCCCTCGCCGCGGCCCGGCTCACCGGGACCGCTCACGACGCCCGTGGTTCTGCCCGATTCACCGAGCCCGCTCATGACATCAGCCCCCTACATGAGGTTCCTGGCCCCTGCGGAGACCCGGCTCAGGGAGTCGGGGTCTCCAGGGCGTAGCCCACACCGTGGACGGTTCGGATCCGCTCGGCACCGATCTTCCGGCGCAGCGCCTTGATGTGGCTGTCCACGGTCCGAGTGCCCGAGGCGTCCGCCCAGTCCCAGACCTCGGCCAGCAACTGCTCGCGGGAGAGTACCGCGCGCGGAGTGTTGGCGAGGCATACCAGGAGGTCGAATTCGGTGGGCGTGAGGTGCACGTCCTCCGAGCGCACCCGCACCCGGCGCTGCGCGTGGTCGATCTCCAGCTCGCCGAGGCGCAGGATCCCGCTGCGCGGCGTCGAGGCGGCCACCACGGCCCGCTCGACCCGGCGCAGCAGGACGTGCACGCGCGCGGCCAGCTCGCGCATCGAGAACGGCTTGGTCATGTAGTCGTCGGCGCCGACGCCGAGCCCGACCAGCATGTCGGTCTCGTCGTCGCGCGCGGTGAGCATCAGCACCGGCACCGGGCGCTGGGCCTGCACGCGTCGGCAGACCTCCAGGCCGTCGAAGCCGGGCAGCATGATGTCGAGGATCAGCAGGTCGGGCTGCCAGGCCTCTGCTGTGTCGACGGCGGCCGGTCCGTCGCCCGCGGTTTGCACGAGGAATCCCTCGGCTCGCAGGCGGGCCGCGATGGCGTCGACAATCGTCGGGTCGTCCTCGACCACCAGCACCCGGCGCTGAGCGCCTGGCGTGGCCGCCGTGCCGTTGTGCGAGGTGTGTGTCTGCTCCATCGCCCGCCCCTGAGGTGTGCTTTCCGGAATCCGTGGGGTGATCCCATGACTGCGCTTGACGCTTGAATGATCTGCGCCAGGGAAGCAGGGTACGGGCAGTCACCTTCGCTCGGCTATCCAGGCCCGACCGCGAGGTGGACGACGTCCGGAACGCCCCGGGCAACGGGGATCTCTTCGGTACGCACCTGGTGGAATCCGGCATTCCGCAGCGTTCCTTCAAATTCCGGAGAGGGCTGCGCCGACCACACGGCGAGCACCCCGCCCGGCTTCAACACCCTTGCGCAGCTTGCCAGTCCGGCCGGTCCGTACAGCCCGGTGTTGTCCTCGGTGACGGTCCAGTCGGGCCCGTTGTCGATGTCGAGGCACAGCGCGTCGTACGTGTCGGAAGTCTCATTGACGTGAGCGAGCAGATCGGATCTCACGATCTCGGTCCGGGGGTCGGCGAGCGCCGTCGCGGAGAGTTCCGCCAGCGGTCCGTCACGGTGCCAGTCGATGATGGCCCCTTCGCGTTCGACGACCGTGATGTGCCCCCAGCGCGGGTCGGCGGCGGCGTGCGCGAGGGAGAACCCGACACCGAGCCCCCCGATCAGCACCTTGGGCTCCGCCCGTCCGTCCAGGGCGTCCAGCGCGGCGTCGACGAGCAGCCGTTCCGAGCGGCCGTCGGAGGTGTCCATCAGGAAGCACCCGTTGGCGATGATCTGCAGCAGCGCGCCGTGGCGCCGCAACACGACCTCGCCGTAGGGGCCTTCCCGGCGATCGATGACTACAGGGATGTCGTACGAGGCAGTCATGGCTCCCATCCTGGCACTTTCACCAGAATGGGCAGCCGAATTAACCCTCGGGCGGTCAGAGGTTCAGTCCGTGCCCGTAGGGGAACACGGGGTCTTCGGTGTCGTCGGGGGCGTCCGGCCGTGACGCCTCGACCGCCGCCATGGAGCGCGGCAGTTCGAACGGCAGTCGCCCCTGGGCCCGTGCCCGTCCGAAGGCGACGTCCAGGAGTGCCGTGTCGCTCGTGCCGTAGTCGGCGACCAGCGCGGCCGCCGTCGCGGCGATCTCGGGGAGGACGGCGGGCCGTTCGAGGTTGACGCACACCAGCGTGGGCACCGCGTCCAGCAGTCGCAGGATCTCCTTGAGCTCGTCCTCCGGGAAGGCCGGCGACCCCGAGTGGAAGAAGGACTCGAAGAGAGCGGGGCGCTCCTCGTGGGGCGTGCGCAGCCGCAGGACCGCGAGGTCCGCGTCGACGGGATCGGCGACGACATTGACATACGCGGCGGCCACTTGCTCGGAGATCACCCGCACGTACAGGTTCGGGCGGCCTTCGAGGGGCAGCAGTCCGTGGTTGGTCAGGACGGTCAGCGAGCGGCGCCGGGCGGCCTCGCCGAGCGCGGTGAACTCGCCCGCCCCGACGGTCTCCTCCGCCCGGTCGGGGTCCACGTACGGGTTCTCGAACAGGCCGAGTGTGAATTTCTCGCGCAGGAGTCGACGTACGGATTCATCGATGCGTTCCTCCGTGACACGGCCCGAGCGGACCAGTTCCACGATCACCTCGGGGCACTGCTCGCCGAGCACGGGCGCGTCGGTGAGCAGGCCCCAGTCGGTGCAGACGATGCCGTCGAAGCGGTTTCCTTGCTTCCTTCTTGCCTTGCTCGAGGCGGCTTCTTGACGGGCTTCTTACTTCTTAAAGAAGGGGGCTGTTTGAAGGGGAGGGCTTACCTGACGGAGCGGATGAACTGGACGGCGAGTGCGCCCAGCACGGCGGCGATCGCGCCGAAGAGGAACAGCGCCCCGTAGTTGCCGCCCCCGCCGGTCGCCAGGAGCGCGGGGGCGGCGATCGGGACGAGGGACTGGGGCAGGGCGTTGCCGATGTTGAGGACACCCATGTCCTTGGCCGACTCGTCGGGGTCGGGCAGTACCGCGGTGGCGAGCGCCATGTCGACGGAGAGGCAGAGACCCTCGCCGAGGAGTTCGCCGCCGTCATGGACGGCATCCAGCTGCAGTGGGCCCTCGACCCCACGGACGTCGACACGGCCGCCCGGATGCGGGCCTACCTCGACCGGCTGCTGCGCTCGATCACCGTCTCGGGCGCGGGGCTGCCCTCGGACGCACATACGGGACTGACTTGTTCGCACGCAGGGACCGACTCGGACGCGCGCACGGACTGACTCGGACGCGTGTGCGGAGACGGCGACCCCGGACGCCGTACACGCTTATCAGGTTGCTATGAATCGCCTCCCACGTGGCGTCGGTCATAGACAGCGGCGCCGCGAGCCCCCAAAGGTGGGGCGGGACGGAAGGAGCCCCTCACCTTGGACCGGAGCACGACCGCGACGGCGACGGCAGTGGCGACGACCACGGCCCCGACGGCCTCCTCGGCCGATGCCGCGCTCAAGGACCCACAGACGGGCAGGCTTCTCCTGGACGGGGTGCCGCGACAACGCGGCGCCACGGCCGTGTTGCCCGGCCCCCGCCCGGCGACGACACGCCCTGTACTCGCCCCTCCCGCCCCATCCGCCCCATCCGCTCCACCCGTCTCCCGCGCCCTCGCCCGGCTCCGGTCACTCCGTCCCTGGCGGCTGCTGCCCACCCCCACCGGAACGCCGTTCACCTTCGGTTACGCGGTCGTGCTCACCGTCACCGCGATGGTCACCGACTACGCGGACCCCTCCCTCGTCCACGCCTTGCAGCAGGGGTCCAGCACCGATGTCGCGCACCTCGTACGCGAACCGGTGCTGGTGCTGCTGGCCAGCGCGCTGTGGATGGCGGGCGGGATCACCTCGCCGTACGCCATCGGGTTCGTGCTGGTGCTGACCGCGCTGGAGCGGCGGATAGGCGGCCTGCGGGCCGCCGGAGTCTTTCTGCTCGGGCACGTCGTGGCCACCCTGGCCACCGAGGTGCCCGTCGGCCTTTCCGTGCTGGTGGGAGACCTCCCCGACAGTTCCCTGCACCGCCTCGACTACGGCATCAGCTTCGGCGTCGCCACGAGCGTCGGCGCGCTCGCCGGGCTGCTGAGGCCCTGGCTGCGCTGGCCGATGCTGGTCGTGTTCGGCTCGATGGTCGTCGGGGACCTGCTCGAATTCGCCGACCCGATGACGGACTGGGGGCATGTGATGTCCCTGGCGATCGGGGTGTCGACCTGGCCGCTGGTTCGGGGCTGGCGCCGCGCCCGTACGGAGGCGGCCTCCGGCCCCGCCACCCCCGCCGCCGTACACACCGCTCAGACGCCCGGCACCGTCGCCGCCTAGCACCGCGGGTGGTCGGGGTGTTCGGGGCGGGCCCGGTCCGGTCGGGTCAGGTGGCCCGGGCCGCCGTCAGCCGTCGGGCCGGCTCCGGTACGCCGGGTCGGCGCTCCTGTTCCGCACTCGCCCCGTGGAGCCTGCTGGTGAGCTGGTACGGGTCGGCGCGCAGGTCGTGAGCCGGTACGGGTCGGCGCACAGGTCGTAGTACTCGCGGAAGGGGACCTCGCCGCCGTTCACCCCGCCGGGCAGCCGGCGCTGCCGGTCCAGGCGGAGGCCGAAGTACTCCGTGTCCTGCTCGGTCTTGCCGATGTACGTCGCCCAGCTGTGGATCGGCTGCTTGTCCTCGACGTGCGCCGTGCGCCGTGAGGCGGTCGTCGGTCGTTCCTGCCCTCACGGGAAGGGACGGCGGGCCGACGGCGTTGACCGCACCACAGGCGTTCGCCGCGGATCTGCGGCGGAGCGGCGCCGACCAAGAGGGAAGCGGGGCGGATACCACGCTGACCTGCGCGAATGTCTCCGTGGCGCGGAGTCGAGAGAGCGATCGCTCACAGCGAACAGACCCTGGGGAACAATCCGGGGCTCACGTGCATTGAGTCGGCATAGCTCAACTTGACTGCCTAGGGAGAGATAATGGCTTCGACGTCCACACCGCTCACCCTGCCCGTGTTGCCGCTCGATGACGAGGTCGTGCTGCCCGGGATGGTGGTTCCGCTGGACCTGAACGACGCCGATGTGCGCGCCGCGGTGGAGGCCGCCCAGGCCGCCGCGCGGTCGGAGCCCGGCAAGCCGAAGGTGCTGCTGGTGCCACGCATCGACGGGGCGTACCCGAGCACGGGCGTGCTCGGCACCGTCGAGCAGGTCGGCCGACTGGCCGACGGCGACCCGGGCGCGCTGATCCGCGGCCGTGGGCGCGTGAAGATCGGCGCCGGGACGACCGGTCCTGGTGCCGCCCTGTGGGTCGAGGGCACCCGGGTCGACGAGACCGTGCCCGACCCGCTGCCCGGCCACGTCGCCGAGCTGGTCAAGGAGTACAAGGCCCTCGCCACCAGCTGGCTGCGCAAGCGCGGCGCCTGGCAGGTCGTGGACCGCGTGCAGGCCATCGACGACGTGTCCACCCTTGCCGACAATTCCGGTTACTCCCCGTTCCTGAGCACCGAGCAGAAGGTCACGCTGCTGGAGACCGCCGACCCGGTCGCCCGGCTGAAGCTCGCCACCGAGCAGCTGCGTGAGCACCTCGCCGAGCAGGATGTCGCCGAGTCCATCGCGAAGGACGTCCAGGAAGGCGTCGACAAGCAGCAGCGCGAGTTCCTGCTGCGGCGCCAGCTCGAAGCCGTCCGCAAGGAGCTGCGCGAGCTGAACGGCGACGCCAAGGAGGGCGAGGAGTCCGACGACTACCGGACCCGCGTCGAGGCCGCCGACCTCCCCGAGAACGTCCGCGAGGCCGCGCTCAAGGAAGTCGACAAGCTGGAGCGGTCCAGCGACCAGTCGCCCGAGGGCGGCTGGATCCGGACCTGGCTCGACACCGTCCTGGAACTGCCGTGGAATGAGCGGACCGAGGACGAGTACGACATCCAGGGCGCCAAGAGCATCCTGGACGCCGAGCACGCCGGTCTGGAGGACGTGAAGGAGCGCATCACCGAGTACCTGGCCGTGCGCAAGCGGCGTTCCGAGCGTGGTCTCGGCGTCGTCGGCGGGCGGCGCGGCGGTGCCGTGCTCGCGCTCGTCGGTCCGCCCGGTGTCGGCAAGACCTCGCTCGGCGAGTCCGTCGCGCACGCCATGGGCCGCAAGTTCGTCCGGGTCGCGCTCGGCGGCGTACGGGACGAGGCCGAGATCCGCGGCCACCGGCGTACGTACGTCGGCGCGCTGCCCGGCCGTATCGTCCGCGCCATCAAGGAGGCCGGGTCCATGAACCCGGTGGTCCTGCTGGACGAGATCGACAAGGTCGGCTCCGACTTCCGCGGCGACCCCGCCGCGGCGCTGCTCGAAGTCCTAGACCCCGCCCAGAACCACACCTTCCGGGACCACTACCTGGAGGTCGAGCTCGACCTCAGCGACGTGGTGTTCCTGGCGACGGCCAACGTGCTCGAAGCCATCCCGGAGGCGCTGCTCGACCGTATGGAACTGGTCCGGCTCGACGGGTACACCGAGGACGAGAAGGTCGTCATCGCCCGTGACCACCTGCTGCCGCGTCAGCTGGAGCGGGCCGGTCTGGAGAAGGAGGAGGTCGCGCTCGACGAGAGCGCGCTGCGCAAGCTCGCCGGGGAGTACACCCGGGAAGCGGGCGTACGCAACCTGGAGCGGGCCGTCGCACGCCTGCTCCGCAAGGTCGCGGCGCAGCACGAACTCGGCGAGCGGCAGCTGCCCTTCACGGTGACCGACGCCGATCTGCGCGGGCTCATCGGACGGCCGCACCACGTGCCCGAGTCCGCCCAGGACCCGGCCGAGCGCCGTACCGCGGTGCCCGGTGTCGCCACCGGTCTGGCCGTGACGGGCGCGGGCGGTGACGTCCTCTTCGTGGAGGCGTCGCTGGCCGACCCGGAGACCGGCGCGGCCGGTCTGACCCTGACCGGTCAGCTGGGTGACGTGATGAAGGAGTCGGCGCAGATCGCGCTCTCCTTCCTCCGCTCGCACGGCGCCGAGCTGGAACTGCCGGTCGGCGACCTGAAGGACCGGGGCGTGCACATCCACTTCCCGGCGGGCGCGGTCCCCAAGGACGGTCCGAGCGCGGGCGTCACCATGACGACGGCGCTGGCCTCGCTCCTGTCCGGCCGACTGGTCCGCACGGACGTGGCGATGACGGGTGAGGTCTCACTGACCGGCCGTGTCCTGCCCATCGGCGGGGTGAAGCAGAAGCTGCTCGCCGCGCACCGGGCGGGTGTCACCACGGTCATCATCCCGAAGCGCAACGAGGCCGACCTGGACGATGTCCCGGCCGAGGTGCTGGAGAAGCTGGACGTCCACGCCGTCACGGACGTCCGCCAGGTCCTGGAACTGGCGCTGTCGCCGGCGATGAACGGCGCGACGTCGGAGGTTCCGGTAGCGGCGTGACGGACGCTGCCGGAAGGGAAGGCCCGGGTCCCGTGAGGGAGGCCCGGGCCTTCGCCGTGCCGTCAGCCGTTTGTGTCGGCTGTCGGCCGACATCGGTCGACTGAAATCTGAAATCTGAAATCTGTCAGCCGTCAGCCGTCAGCCGTCAGCCGTCAGGTGTCAGGTGTCAGGTGTCAGCCGCCATCTGTCATCGGTCATCGGCCATCGGTCAGCCGTTGGCCAGCGCCCGCACCCGGTCCAGCCCGCCGTTGAACTTGTCGTGGTCACCAACCGTCGGTCCGGACGAGGTGTACTGCCACATCGTGTAGTACGCCCAGCCGGCCGGCAGCGTGCCGGGGTCGGCGGCGTAACGCGCGATCCACAGGGGGTTGGCGGAGGCGAAGCCCCCGTAGTTGCCGGTGCAGTCGCTCCACCAGCTGGTCGCCGTGTAGATCACGGCGTCCCGGCCGGTGCGCGCCTTGTACTGGGCGAGGAAGCTGCTGATCCAGCTGACCATCGCGCTCTGGGTCTTGCCGTAGCAGGCGGCCCCGTACGGGTTCCACTCGATGTCGAGCGTGCCCGGCAGCGTCCTGCCATCGCCGGACCAGCCGCCGCCGTGATCCACGAAGTAGTTGGCCTGGGTGGCGCCGCTCGTCGTGTCGGGGGTCGCGAAGTGGTACGCGCCGCGGATCATGCCGACGTTGTACGAGCCGTTGTACTGCTGGGCGAAGTAGGGGTTCGTGTAGTACGTCCCCTCGGTGGCCTTGGTGTAGGCCCACTTGACCCCACTGCTCCACAGGGTCGACCAGGCGACGTTGCCCTGGTAGCCGCTGACGTCCACGCCTTCCGGCTGGGTGGCGTCACCGGTGGTGGGCGTGCCGGCCTGGCCGTCGTGCGCGAGGACGCCCATGCCCAGGCGGGCGGAGCCCCGGGCGGGTGTGTCGGCGGCCGAGGAGGGCGGGGCGGAGAGGGCGGAGAGGAGGGAGAAGGCGGCGAGCAGGGTTCCCAGCGCGAGCAGGCGCGGGCGGTGCGGCGTGCCGGATCTGTGCACGGGCATGACGTGCCTCCGAAGGGCTCGATGGAGCCAGGTGGGGGGAATGGTGCGGACATCCGTGCCGTGAGTGGTGCGGGCATGTGTGCCGTGAGTGGGGGTCAGGTCCTCGTCGACCTGGCGGCATGGGCATGCCATTGGGTGCCTGTTCACGAAGCTACGCACGGGGGGAACGCGCTGGGAAGAGGGGCCGTGGGCTGCCGTTGGTCTACGCCTGAGAAATACTTACGGAGCTGTGGCTATGGCCACCTTTGGCGGAAACTTTCAGAGTCGGGAAACCGGGTGAGGGGCAGACGTGCGCGAGGACAGGAACGGAGGTCGGCGTCCGGCCGGCCTCGACGGGCCGGGCAGGGGTGTGGACCAGCCCGCCGCGCACGGCGGCCCGGACCCGGAGTTCCTCTCCCTGGAGCGCGAGTTGACCGTGTTCCTGCGCCGTGCCCGCGCCAACCAGGGCGAGATGGCCCGTGAGGTCCATCCGGACCTGGAGTCCGCCGCGTACGGACTCCTCGTACGCCTCGACGAGTGGGGCCGCCAGCGCGCCACCGAACTGGCCGCCTACATCGGCGTCGGCAAGGCCACCATGTCCCGCCAGCTGCGCGCCCTGGAGGAGCTCGGCCTCGTCGCCCGTGAGCCCGACCCCGCCGACGGCCGTGCCTGGCTCGTCCACCTCACCGAGGAGGGCCGCGGCCGGGTCGGCCAGGTGCGCGAAGCGCGGCGCGCCCGGTACGTGAGCGAGCTCGCCCACTGGGATCCTCGCGAGGTCGCGGAACTGGCGCGGCTGCTGCACCAGCTGAACCGCGGCATGGAGAAGTAGGAGGAGGCGGGCGTGGACCAGGAATTCCCCGCGCTGGAGCGGGAGCTGACCCTGCTGTTGCGGCGCGCCCGGGCCAGTTCCGGCGAGATGGCCCGCGAGGTCCACCCCGACCTGGAGGCCTCCGCGTACGGGCTCCTCTTCCGCCTCGACGAGTGCGGCCGCCAGCGCGCCACCGAACTGGCCGCGTACATCGGCGTCGGCAAGGCCACGATGTCCCGTCAGCTCCATGCCCTGGAGGAGCTCGGTCTGGTCGCCCGTGAGCCCGATCCCGTCGACGGGCGTGCCTGGCTCGTCCGTCTCACGGACGAGGGCCGGCACCGGTTCCGTACGGTGCGGGAGGCGCGCCGGGCACGGTACGTCCGTGAACTCGCGGGCTGGGACCCGCGCGAGGTCGCCGAACTGGCCCGCTTGCTCCACCAGCTGAACCGGGGCATGGAGAAGTAACACTCCGATCCGCCCCGCTCACCACTCCACGAAGACCACCGTCGCGTCGTCGTGCGTCTTGCTCCGCCTCAACCGTGCCCGCGCCTCGGCGTCGGCGCGCTCCAGGGTCCGTACGCGGTCCACGAGGGCCTGGGCGCCCTCCTTGCGGACGACGGTGAACAGGCCGCCCCAGTCGCCCTCCCCGAACTTCTCCACCCAACGGGTCGCCCCGTCCGTCAGGGCGGCCAGGGCACGGACCTCGGCCCGGGGCACGGTCCCCGTCACCGCCCGGGCCGCGACCGAGGGATCGGCGGCGGCCGTGAAGAAGCCCCCCTCCTTGTTGCGGACGGTCGCGTCGGCGATCGCGTCGGAGGCGAGAGAGGCGCGGGGGACACGGGTGAGGCGGTCGTCCAGGACCGGTGTCACCTCGCCCGCGGGGGACTCCAGCAAAAGGGCGGAGTCCGAGAGGACCAGGTACTCGACGAGGTCGGCTGACCAGCGGGCGAGGACCACGGTTGCCTGGGGCGTGCGCGGGTGAGAAAGGTCACAGGTGTCGGAGTGGGCCTCGGAAGTGCGCCGGATGGACCGGGAAAGGATCTCCGCCAAGGTCAGATCCCGGCGGGAAACGGACAGTTCGGTCAGGGCTCCGCCGAGGTGTGCGGAGAACCAGTGGACGGAATGCAGACAGCCGTCGTCGCCCGGCGGGGGAGTCACGCCGTCGAGGACGACCAGTGATCCTCCTTGTCCTGACGCCGGAAGGCCGACCGATGCGAAGTCCTCATTGGGGCGGGCCGGGTCGCCCGGCTCTGAGACGAGTTCGGTGCGCATTCAGCCAGTCTGCACGAGCCCTTCACAAGGCCCACGAAAGGCTGGCAACGGTCGCAGGACCGGTGCGGACCAGCAGCTCAGCCGCCGGGTTTGGCATGGAATGATCGACTCCGGCAAGGCGTGGCGGCGAATACTGCCAAAGCGCGCCGCAGACGTCCAACCGGCCCGCCGCGCAGGGGGGTCGCACGCGCCACAGGAACTTGCCCGCCAACTCCCGTCCGAGGTTCACTCCTTCGGGTGGCGGGCCGGATGATGCGGGACCACTGCCCACCGGCACTGGGAGGGTCGGGAGCCGATGGGACACCCCCTGCTCGAGCGAAGTCGAGAGCTTGGGGAGGGCGGACGCCCAGTTGACGGAACGTCACCCGGGACCTCGGGTACACGAGTCAGGAATGCGAGCACCGGTGCAGAAGATGCGGTCTCGGCGCACAGGCAAGCAGGCGGCCTCCGGAGCCGGGCAGTCGGCCTCCGAAGGGGGCGCGGAGCGCACGCCGGGTGCCGCGGGGCAGACCCCTGCGGGCAAGGGCCGCTCCGCTCACGTGCGCAATCGGCTGATCGTCGCCGTGGCGGTCGTCGCGGCCGCCATCGTCGGCGCCGGAGCCCCCACGGTCCTCGCGGCCTCCGAGCAGCTGAACGACTCCCAGAACCTGGTGACGCTCGCCGGGCGGACCCAGCAGGCGCTGACGCTCGCCCACTCGCTGGCCGACGAGCGCGACGAGGTCACCTCGTACATCGCCGCGGGCCGGCCGAAGTCCAAGGCGCCCTCCGAGCAGCGCAGCGCCCGGGTCGACCGGCAGGTCGACGAGGTGCGGGCGGACGCGGACGCGCCCGCCGTCCTCCTGAAGGACCTGGACGGCATCGGCACCGCCCGCAGAGCGGCGCTCACCGGCAAGAGCACCGCTCTCGAAGCGCACGAGGCGTACTCCGACGTCATCACCGAACTCCACGCCCTCGCCGAGGACCTGGCCGAGCAGCTGCCGCCCCGCGCGGGCTCCGGCGCGCACGCCCTCGCCGAGCTGGACTCCGCGGTCCAGCAGTCCGCCGCCGCCCGCGGACTGCTCCTCGCGGCCCTCAACATCCCGCGCACCACCCAGACGGTCATCAACCCCGTCACCGGCCTGGCGTCCACCATCAGCAGTTCGTCCCCCGCCGGCGCAAAGCAGCGCGACGCGCTCAGCGCCGCCGCCCAGCAGGCCCGGCTCCGCTCGGACGCGGCCCTCGCGGACTTCCGCGAGACGGCCCCCAAGGACGCCAAGGACTCGTACGACTCCACGGTCACCGGACCCGACGTCACGACCGCGGACAAGTACCTCACCGACCTCACCGACCAGCCGACGCTCTCCGACTCCGAGCTCGACTCCAGCACGAACAAGGTGGACGCGGCGCTCTCCGCCCGCGTCGAGCTGATGCGCGGCGCCGAGTCCTCGCTCAACGACCACCGCACCAAGGACCTGGAGCGGCTGCGGGACGACGACGTCACCGCGCTGGAGATCCGGATCGCCCTCATCGGCACCCTGCTGCTGGTCGCGGTCGGCGTCTCGATGGCCATGGCCCGCACGCTCACCCGCCCGCTGGCCGTGCTGCGCCTGGGCTCGGCCCGCCTCGCCGCGGACCCGGGAGCGCAGGAGCCGGTCAAGTTCACCGGCCGCAACGACGAGTTCGCCCAGGTGGTCCGCTCCGTCAACGCGCTGCACGCGCACGCCGCCGCGCTCCACGAACGGCTGACCACCCTCGAGGCGGACCGCAGGCACCTCATCGGGCAGCGCCAGCTGATGGCCGATGAGCGCGACAGGCTGCGCGCGGAACTCGCCGACGCGGCGGCCCACCTGGAGCAGGTGCGCGGCACCATCCACGGCACCTTCGTCAACCTCGCGCTGCGCACCCTCGGCCTGGTCGAGCGGCAGCTCGGGGTCATCGAGGGCCTGGAGGAGCGCGAGCAGGACCCGGACCGCCTCGGCACGCTCTTCAAGCTGGACCACTTCGCGACCGTCATGCGGCGCCACAGCGAGAACCTGCTCGTCCTCGCCGGCCACGAGCACGTCCAGCACCACGCGGGCCCCGTCCCGCTGGTCGACGTCGTACGGGCCGCGGTCAGCGAGATCGAGCGGTACGAGCGCGTCCGTATCGCCGTGTTGCCGCCGCACGCGCACCTCGCCGGGTTCGCCGCGGACGACCTCTCGCACCTGGTGGCCGAACTCCTGGAGAACGCCTCCTCGTTCTCTCCACCCGACCTGCCCGTCGAGGTCTCCGGCTGGCTGCTGGAGAACGGCGAGGTGATGCTCTCCGTGCAGGACGAGGGCATCGGCATGGCCGCCGACCGGATGGCCCAGCTCAACGCCCGCCTCTCCGCGTTCGACCCGGAGGACGCCTACGACCAGGAGAGCGGCGAGGGACTCGGGCTCGGCCTGTACGTGGTGGCCCGGCTCGCCCATCGGCACGGTGTCCGCGTACAGCTGCGGGAACAGAAGCAGGGCGGCACCGCGGCCGTGGTCGTCCTCCCCAGGACGCTGCTCGCGACCGCCCCCGCGGTCACGGTCCCCTCGGCCTCCCCGGTCGCCGGAGCCGCCCCCTCGGTCGTCCTCCCGGGCGCCGACGCGGAGGCCAACTCGAACGTGATGCGTGGCCGTTCGGCCCTCACGGCACGGGGCCAGGCGAGCCCGGCCGTGCCGACCGCCCCCGCCGGTGACGAGGACCCGCTGATCGCCGCCGCGGAGGAGGCCGTACGCGCGGACGCCGCCGCGGAGGAGGCCGTACGGTCGGACGCCGCCGCGCAGCAGGCGGCATACGCCCCCGAGCCGACGCCCTCCGAGACCACCATGGAACTGCTGGCACCGCTGGTCCCGCCGGACGAGCCGGTGGCTCCGGCGCACGAGCCCGCGGTGTCCGCCCCCACGGCCGACCCCTACGCCATCGGCCCCGACTCCCACGAACGGGTGTCGGACGAGGAGACGGAGCGGGTCACCGACAAGGGACTGCCCAAGCGGACGCCGAAGATCTCGGCGCCCGCACCGGTTCCCCGGCCGCGCGCCGGTGGTGTGGACGCCGAGGCGCTGCGGCGCAGGCTCGGCGGCTTCCACCGGGGCGCGACGGAGGGCCGCCGCGACGTGGAGGCCGAGATCGCCGAACAGACGGCCCAGACGCCCACCCCGCACCACACCGGACGGAACACCGCGCAGGACCAAGCGCAGGACGCGGTGCGCCGGCAGGACGCAGTAGACGCATCGGGGGGCACAGTCGAGGAGGCAAGCAGTTGACCGCGCCCAGTACCTTCGGCCTGAGCAGTGAAGCTCGCAATCTGCACTGGCTGTTGACGAACCTCGTCGAGGAGGTGCCGGGCCTCCAGTCGGTCGCGGTCGTCTCCTCCGACGGTCTGCTGCTGCTGTCCTCCGACCCCGGGAGGAACGCGGAGGCCCGCACCGGGGCGGAGGCGCGCCCCACCGGCCCCAAGGGATCCTCCGCGGACCTCGCCACCATCGTCTCCGGCATCGGCAGCCTCACCATCGGCGCCGCCAAGCTGATGGACGCGGGCGGGGTGAAACAGACGATGGTCGCGATGGACGAGGGCAGCCTCTTCGTCATGTCGATCAGCGACGGCTCGCTGCTCGGGGTGCACGGCGCCCCGGACTGCGACATGAGCGTGGTGGCGTACCACATGGCGCTGTTCGTCGGCCGCGCCGGGCACGTCCTGACGCCCGAGCTCCGCAGCGAGCTACGCCAGTCACTCGAAGCCAAGCCGACGGGGAGTGCCCAGTGAGTTCTTCCTCCGCGCCCAAGCTCCCCATACGTGGCGGGGACCGCAAACCGGCCCGCGTGCGCCCGTACTCGCTCACCGGCGGCCGTACCCGTTTCGGGCACGTGCTGCTGGTCGAGACGTTCGTGGCGGCGCTCGAGGCCCCCGAGGAGCGCAAGGAGCTGACCAACGGCTCCCTCGCGACCCGGGTGATGCCCGAGATGCGGGCCATCGTCGAACTCTGCCGCCGGATGCGTACGGTGGCCGAGATCGCCGCCCTCCTCAGGATGCCGCTGGGCGTGGTCCGCGTGCTCCTGAGCGACCTGGCGGACCAGGGAAAGATCCGTGTGTACGGAACAGGTCACGGCCCGGGACAGCCGGACCGCGCTCTGCTGGAAAGGGTGCTGAATGGACTCCGTCGTCTCTGAGGGTGCGCCGAGAACGGCCGCCCCCGCCTCGGCTCCGATGCCTCTGGCCCCGGTGCCGCTGCCCGAGTCCGACGAGAACCTCCAGGCCTGGCAGACCGACCGCACCCGCGCCCCGATCGCGACGAAGATCGTGGTGGCGGGCGGCTTCGGCGTGGGCAAGACCACGCTGGTGACCGCGGTCTCCGAGATCACGCCTCTCCAGACGGAGGCGCTGATGACCCAGGCCAGCGAGGAGACGGACGACCTCACCGGCACCCCGGACAAAGTGACCACGACCGTGGCCATGGACTTCGGCCGCATCACACTCGACGACGACCTGGTCCTGTACCTCTTCGGGACGCCGGGCCAGCAGCGGTTCTGGTTCATGTGGGACGACCTGGTGCGCGGCGCGATAGGCGCCGTGGTCCTCGCCGACACCCGCCGCCTCAAGGACTGCTTCCCGGCGCTCGACTACTTCGAGAGCTGCGGACTGCCGTACGTCGTCGCGGTCAACCACTTCGACGGCAGCGAGCGGTTCGACGCCGACGACGTGCGCGAGGCCCTCACGGTGCCCCCACACATACCTGTCATGATCATGGATGCCAGGCGCCGGATCTCGGTCGTCGAGACCCTGCTCGCGCTGGTGGGGCACGCGCTCGACGCGAGCCCCGAATAAGACGTACACGGAGTTAGGACGCGCATGCGGAAGATACTCGTCGTCGGAGCCGGTCAGTCCGGACTCCAGCTTGCCCTCGGCCTCCAGTCGCACGGGTACGAGGTCACCCTGATGTCGAACCGGACGGCGGACGAGATCCGCACCGGCCGCGTCATGTCGACGCAGTGCATGTTCCACACGGCACTCCAGCACGAGCGCGATCTCCAGCTGAACTTCTGGGAGTCCCAGGCCCCGAAGATCGAAGGACTCGGCGTCTCGGTCGCCGCCCCCGGCTCGCACGACCCCGGTCCGACCCAGCGGGCGATCGACTGGGTGGGCAGGCTCGACGGCTACGCGCAGTCGGTCGACCAGCGGGTGAAGATGGCCGGCTGGATGGAGACCTTCGCCCAGCGCGGCGGCCAACTGGTCATCCACGGCGCGGCGGTCTCCGACCTGGACTACTTCTCCCGTACGTACGACCTGGTCCTGGTGTCGGCCGGCAAGGGCGAGCTGGTCTCCATGTTCGGCCGGGACGCCGCCCGTTCCCCCTACGCGCAGCCGCAGCGCGCCCTCGCCGTCGCCTACGTCCACGGTCTGGGCCCGCGCCCCGAGCACCCCGACTACGACGCGGTCCGCTGCAACCTGGTCCCCGGCGTCGGCGAGCTCTTCGTCATGCCGACCCTCACCACCTCCGGCCGTGCGGACATCCTCTTCTGGGAGGGCATACCCGGCGGCCCGGTCGACGCCTTCAACGGCATCAAGGACCCCGCCGAACACCTCTCCCTGACCCTGGAACTCATGGAGAAGTTCGTGCCGTGGGAGTACGCCCGGGCCACCAAGGTCGAACTCACCGACGCCAACGGAACACTGTCCGGACGCTACGCCCCCACCGTCCGCAACCCGATCGGCCGCCTCCCCGGCGGCGGCCTGGTCCTGGGCGTCGCCGACGTGGTCGTCGCCAACGACCCGATCACCGGCCAGGGCTCCAACTCCGCCTCCAAGTGCGCGGCGGCGTACCTCGGCGCGATCCTCGAGCACGAGGACAAGGAGTTCGACGAGGCGTGGATGCGGTCCGCGTTCGACCGGTACTGGGACACGGCCCAGCACGTGACGAAGTGGACGAACGCCATGCTGGGCGTGCCGCCGGAGCACGTCCTCAACCTGATCGGGGCCGGGGGTCAGATTCCGGCGGTGGCGCATCGTTTCGCCAATGGGTTCAACGACCCGGCGGACTTCGAGAACTTCTTCTATGAGCCGGCGAAGACGGAGGCGTACCTCGCTTCCGTGACGGGGGCCTGACCGTTCCTTTCGGGTGCGGGGAGTCCGTGGCTGGTCGCGCGGTTCCCCGCACCCCTCAGGGGCGCGCCCCTATCGGGACGCGACTCTTGGCGGTGTGTAGTGCCGCAGGAGCTTTCCGTCCGGGTCCGGGCGGACGGCTCCGAGCAGCGGGTTGGCGGCGATGGGGGAGACCTTGACGTCGGTTCCCGGTCTCGGGGCCTGTACGACAAGGCCGTCCCCCAGGTACAGGGCGACATGGGTGGCCTCGGGGAAGTAGATCACCAGATCCCCGGGGCGGAGCTCGCTCAGCGGAATGTGGGGCAACTGGGCCCACTGCTCCTGGCTGGTCCGGGGGATGGGCCGCCCGGCGTGCCCCCAGGCCTGCGAAGTGAGCCCCGAGCAGTCGTACGCCCCGGGACCCACGGCCCCCCACACGTACGGCTTGCCGATCTGCTCCACGGCGTACCGCACCGCCTTCTCGCCCTCCCGCGTGGGCGGCCGCGCACTGCTGAGCGCCCCTGACGCCACGAACTTCTGCTGCGCCTCGGTGACTCCCGACTTCTCCAGCCGGGCGAGCTTGGCGAGCTGACCGGGGCTGAGCGAGGCGAGCAGCACCTCGACGTCCTTGAGTCGCCCCCGCACCTCGTCGCGCTCCGTCTTCTGCCGTTCGGCGAGGGAGAGTTGACCGTCGAGCGCCTTGCGCGCCTTCCGTGCGAGACCGTCGGTCCTGCGCTCCGTCTCCTGCAGTCGGTCGACGGTCTCGATCCGCTCCTGCGCAAGCTGCCCGATCACATGCCCCTCGTCCAGGGCGTGCTGCGGATCACGGGCGAGCAGCAGCCGTACGTACGACGAGATCTCGCCGCTGTTCTGGTACTCCTGCCGGGCGAGCCGCCCCGCCGCCGTGCGGCTGTCGTGCAGCGAGAGGCGGGCCTTGGCGAGGTTCCCGTCGAGCCGGGCGACCTCGGCCTTCTGCTTCTTCAGCTTCTCCGCGGTGGCGTTGTACGTCTCGGTGGCGCGCTCGGCGTCCTGGTAGAGCTGCTGAAGATCCGTCAGTAGGTGAGTCACGGAACGCTCTTCGGCCCCGGGGTCCGGCGCGGCCACCACCGCCGGCGCGGAGGCCAGCAGCACCCCCGACGCCATCGCGGCCGTACAGGCCAGACGTACAAGCCTTCCTGACACTTCATCACCTCCGGTGCCGAGGTGGTACCTCCACCTCGCACCCGCAGGATCAGGGAGGCGCATCCCGAGCGCGCGCCGACTGGCCGGTTCGGCCCAAGAACCTCACTCGTCGGCGTGGGACTCCGGCGTGGCTCCCGCGCTCTTGCCGCCGGGCTTGGACCAGGGCCACTTGCGCCCGCTCCCCGCGTCGCCCGAGGGGTCGTACTCGTACTTCCACGCCTGATGCAGCCCCAGTCGCTTGCTCACCCGCGCTTGGACGCGCCGGTAGACGAGCACGGTCGGCGGGCCGCCGTCGGCGTCCGGAACGGGAACGCGGTACACCTTCGGCGGGTGTCCGGTCAGACCGAGCAGGACGGGCAGCACACGCCCGTCCAGGGGGCCGCCCTCGAAGGGGGTGTCTTCGCTCTTCACGGCACCAGTGTCACAAACGCACCCGTCACAACAGCCGCGCGGCATCACCGATCACCGGAAGAACCGCCCGGGCCAGCTTCCCCAGGGCACCTTCCCGCCCCTCCAGGACGAGCGCGGCCCGCACCACGCGGGCGGTCTGCGGATCACGTGCGGCACTGACCACGAGCATCGCCACGAACTGCTCCACGAGCCAGTCCCGCAGCTCGTCCAGCGGCGGCTCCTTGCCCCCGTCCAGCCAGCTCAGCGAGGCGCCCTCCACCGCCGTGATCCACATCCGCACGGTCATGCGCAGCCGTCGCCCCGGATCCTTCACGCCCAGATGATCCAGAATGTGCTCTGCCGCCGCCCGCCGCACGCCGTCCACTATGGCCGTCGTCCTGGAGGTCTCGACGACACTGCCTCCCTGAAGCAACGCGGTGAACCCGGCGTCGTGCTGGTCCACGAACGCCAGGTACCGATCCAGGGCCCGGGCCAGCCGCTCGCTCAACGGCCCCTCGGGGGGCTCCGCGAAACAGTGCTCCAGATCCTCCGCGGCGGACCGCAGGGCAGCCTCGTACAGCTGCTGCTTGCCGCCCGGGAAGTACCGGTACACCAGAGGCCGTGACACGCCCGCCGCCTCCGCCACGTCGTCGAGCGAGACCTCCTCGGGTGCCCGGTGCGCGAAGAGGGACAGTGCCGCTTCGAGGAGCTGCGAGCGCCGCTCCTCGACACTCAGCCGACGGTATGCGGGGGTGGGAGCCTGCGAGGTCATATCGGCAGCGTAACGGCCAGGACACGAGCCCCCACTCACCCGCGGCCGCCGGACTGCGCGAGGGGCCGTGGCGGTGCGTCGCAAGCCCGTCGCTTACGTTCGGATCGAGCAGCGGCTCCCTTGCCCGGCCCACGTCTGATCCGGCGGCGACGGGCTCGACGTACCGCCACGGCCCCGACCCACCACAGCCACCGGGCGCTCCGCCGTCAGGCCAGCAGTCCCGACGCCTTCCACAGCCGCCGTCCGACTCCCCGCAGCACCCCGATGTCGTCCAGGAAGTCGGTCAGCCGCTTGGCGCCGGTCTGCATGACCTCCCGCCGGTGCCCGCTCGCCCGTACCTGCGCCATGGCCTCCCGCTGGTCGAGGCCGACGTTCGTGTAGACCTCGGGATTGACGAAGGCGACGGAGAAGATCCGGGCGAACTCCCCCGACGTCACCCGCGTGAACTCCTGCGACCACCGCGGCGCCGTCACCATCTGCCGTCGCAGCTCCTCCCGCGCGTACCGCACGTGCCGCGCCTCCTCCACCACGTGGATGCGGGTGACCCCGCGTATCAGGCTCTGCACCCGCTCGTCCGGAAAGGTCAGCCGCTGCATCCAGTCGAGGATCTCCTCGCCGAGCAGGGTCGCCGTGAAGGACCCGGGCGTGGTCGAGATGGTCTTGAAGACCCGCCCCAGATTCAGATGCGTCCGGCTCACCGGGTAGTACGGCGTTCCACCGTGCGAGATCAGCCGGGCGAACATCTTCGAGTGCCGGCACTCGTCCTCGATCTCGGTCAGCGCATAGCGCACATGCGCACTCGTCGCCGCCTTGTCGTAAATGTGCCGCACCAGCAACTGCATCAGAATGATCTCGAACCAGATCCCCAGCGAAGCCAGCGCGGCGGCCTCGTGGTGCGAGAGCAGCACCCGCTGCTCCTCGCCCATCCGCTTCCACAGCGGGGTGTCGTACAGCGACACCAGCTCCGGCGGCCAGAACCACTTGCCCTCCTCGAAGGGCGCGTCCCAGTCCAGCTCCTTGTCCGGGTCGAAGGAGTGCTTGGCGGAGGAGTCGAGCAGCCGCTCGGCGACCTGCTCCCGGTCCTTGAGCAGACCGAGCGCATCGCGCAGCACGTCCACTTCCGTCACGGTCGTCATGGCTGTTCCCACCTCGTCGTACGGCGTCCAGTACGGGATCCATCCGGGTTACCGGCGGTCACGACTTATGAGACTGCTTGTCAGCAAGCTCGTCAATCCCTTGCGCGCGACTTGTTGACGACGCGTCTACCTCGTGTGAGCCTGCGATGTATGCCGACGCACGAGCTGTACGCCAAGGACCCGGGAGACCCCCTCTGGCAGGTACCGGCCTCAGGGGCGGCACGCTTCAGCTGGGAGTACGACGACGGTCGCGACCGACTCCTCGCCCTGTACCAGAAGGGCAAGGACAAACAGTGGGACGGCCAGAAGAGAATCGACTGGGACCTGGAGGTCGACCCCCACGACGCTCTCGGTACCCCCGACGAGGCGATGACCCTCTACGGGACCCCGTACTGGGCGAAGATGACCGACCGGGACAAGGGCGAGCTGCGCAAGCACTACGCGTCCTGGCAGTTCAGCCAGTTCCTGCACGGTGAGCAGGGGGCCATGGTCTGCGCCGCGCGCATCGTCGAGTCGGTCCCCGACCTGGACGCGAAGTTCTACTCGGCCACCCAGACCATGGACGAGGCCCGCCACGCCGAGATCTACGCCCGCTTCCTGCAGGAGAAGATCGGGATGCTCTACCCGATCAACGACAACCTGCGGTCGCTCCTCGGCGACACCCTCCGGGACTCCCGCTGGGACATGCCGTACCTCGGGATGCAGGTCCTCATAGAGGGCCTGGCCCTGGCGGCCTTCGGCATGATCAGGGACACCACCGACAAGCCCCTCCCCAAGCAGATCCTCGCCTACGTGATGCAGGACGAGGCCCGCCATGTCGCCTTCGGCCGGATGGCGCTGCGCGACTACTACACACAACTCTCCGACGCCGAACTCCGCGAACGCGAGGAATTCGTCATCGAGGGCTGCTACTTGATGCGGGACCGGCTGCGCGGCGTCGAGGTCCTGGAGAACTTCGGCATTCCCAAGGCCGAGGCCGAGGAATACAGCGAACAGTCCGAATTCCTGCGCCTCTTCCGCCAGTTGCTCTTCAGTCGCATCGTCCCGTGCGTCAAGGACATCGGCCTGTGGGGCGAACGCCTCCAGCGGGCGTACGTCGACATGGGCGTCTTCGAGATGGGCGACTCCAACCTCGACCTCCTGATGGCCCAGGACGAGGAGGTGGCCGAGCGGTTGGACGCGGAGCGGTTCGCGGCGGAGGAGAGGGAACGGGTGGCGGAGGTGACGGAGATGATCGAGAAGGGCGAGGGCTCGTAGGACGAACCGCCAGAGACGGCCTGCCCAAACGTGCGTGCGCCGGTCCACTCGGACCGGCATGCGCACATCATGACATCCGCCCCGAACCCCCATTTCACGCCACGCGTCCTGGCCCGCCGCAGTCTGGAGAGTCTGGCCCTGGGTGACGCCTTCGGCGAACGCTGGTTCCCCCTCTTCCGGGACCGCCCCCAGGCGTACGAGGAGATCCGCGCCCGGCGCACCCCCGAGGAACCGGACTGGCACTGGACGGACGACACGGCGATGGCACTCGGCATCTTCCGTGTCCTCGACGAACACGGCGAGATCCGGCAACCGGAACTGGCCCAGGCCTTCGCCCTCGGCTACGACGCCGATCCGGCCCGGGGCTACGGCTACGGCATGCACCAACTGCTCCCGCGCCTCCTCCAGGAGCCGGACCGCTGGGCGGAACTGGCACGCGGACTCTTCGACGGCGAGGGCAGCCTCGGCAACGGTGCGGCGATGCGGGTGGCCCCGTTGGGCGCCTGGTTCCGGCGCGACCTGCGCCTGGTGATCGCACAGGCGACGCTGTCGGCGGAGGTGACCCACGCCCACCCGGAGGGCATCGCGGGCGCGGTGGCGGTCGCCGTCGCGGCGGCGTTGTCGACTCGTTGGAACCTCAATATCGGCACGGTCGTCGAGGCCACGCCCGACAGCGCCGTCCGCGAGGGGCTGCGGCGCGCCGCGAGCCTTCCCTTCACCACCGAACCCTGGAAGGCCGCTGACATCCTCGGCAACGGCCAGCGCATCCGCGCCGACGACACCGTCCCCTTCGCCGTCTGGTGTGCCGCCCGCCACCCCGACGACCTGACCTCGGCCCTGTGGAGCACGGCGGAGGGCTTCGGCGACGTCGACACGACCTGCGCCATCACGGGCGGCATCGTGGGCGCCCGTACGGGAGTGGGGAACGTACCCGAGGAATGGCTGAGCCGCCGCGAGGCGGTACCCGGCGCCGCATAGGCCGCGCCGGGCACCGCGTCAGTTGTTCCAGCTCTCGTCGTACGGGTCGTGCGGGGTCGGGACCGGTTTGGCCGCGGTGACGTCGAGGAACGGGATGCGGCCGTCGTTGACGGGGTCCTTGGTCTGCTTGGCGGTGTAGGTACCGGTGACCTGGAGCCAGGTGTCGGGCTGAAGGACGGGCGGGATGGTGCCGGTCAGGCCGATCTTGACCGGTTGGGCGTCGGCGGCACAGCAGTTGAGGGCCATCCGGACCAGGTACGGGGTGCCGTCCTTGGCGAGGGCGACGAAGCCGGTGACTTGGACCCGACGGTGGGCCAGGGTGCGGCCGTGGTCGTAGGCGGCGCGGCCCGCGTAGTCGACGACGCCGAGCGGGAGCGGGTCGGTGGCCGGCAGGGACGGGTAGGCGAGGGGCGCCTGCAGGGCCGTACCGGCGTGCATGGCGCTGTAGGAGCCCAGCGAGGGCGGGGAGACCAGGATCAGGGCGAGGAGGGGGAGGACGAGGAGCCAGGCGACCCGGGGTTCGCGGTGGACGTGTCCGTGCCCGTCACCGTCGCCGGTTTCACCCCGGCCCCGTCGCTCGTACCAGACCGTCGCCACCGCCGCCATGATCAGCACGACCCCGGCGGCCAGCAACAACGGCCGCAACCCTGCCTTGACGTAGCGCAGGTAGAGGTCGGTGAGTCCGGCGTGCAGGACCGCCGCGCCGACGAGGAACAGGACCGCCGCCTGTGCCTGCCGGTTCACAGCAGCACCGTCCCGACGAGGACCGAGCCGAGGATGGCGAGGGCGAAGGTGGCGGGCGCGAACCGCAGGGCGAACCCGCGGCCGAACGTCCCCGCCTGCATGGCGAAGAGCTTCAGGTCGATCATCGGTCCCACCACGAGGAAGGCCAGCCGCGCGGTCAGCGAGAACTGGGTCAGCGAGGAGACGACGAACGCGTCGGCCTCGGAGCAGATGGACAGCAGCACGGCGAGGACCGCGAGGGCGAGGATCGCCACCACGGGGTTGGCGGCCGCGGCGTGCAGCCAGGTCGCCGGGACGACGGCCTTCAGCGTGGCCGCCGCCATCGCCCCGATGACGAGGAACCCGCCGGCGTGCATCACGTCGTGCCGTACGGAATCCCAGAACGCGGCACCCTTCGCGAGCCCCTCGTGCGAGGGCCGGGCCGGCGGCCGCATCCAGTCCGCCCGCCCCAGCCGCTGCCACAGCCACCCCATCACGCAGGCCACGAGCAGACTCGCCACGAACCGGGCGACGACCATCTCGGGGTTGCGGGGGAACGCGACGGCGGTGGCCGTCAGCACGATCGGGTTGATCGCGGGCGCCGACAGCAGGAACGCCAGCGCCGCCGCGGGCGTGACCCCCCGCCGTACCAGCGCCCCCGCCACCGGCACCGACGCGCACTCGCAGCCGGGCAGCACCGCGCCGGCCATCCCGGCGACCGGCACGGCCAGCGCGGGCCGCTTCGGCAGCGCCCGGGCGAAGAAAGCCGGCGGCACGAACACCGCGATGGCCGCCGACAGCAGCACACCGAGGACGAGGAAGGGCAGCGCCTGGCACACCACCGCGACGAACACGGTCATCCAGCTCTGCATCACCGGTGCCGACAGCGCCCGGCGGATCGGCCCCTGCGCCACCACCAGGACGAGCAGCAGCATGACCAGCACGAGCGGCGAGTTGAACTGCCAGCCCTGGGACGCGGCCGCCTGCTCCCTCGGACCGTCCGGTGCGGCTGCCTGCTCCCTTGGACCGTCCGGTGCGTCCGTCTGCTCCCTCGGACCGTCCGGTGCGTCCGTCTGTTCCCGTGGACCGTCCGGTGCGTCCGCGTCGCGGTGGTCGGCCCCGGGCGGGGCCGCTTTGGTGATGCTCACGGGCGAGGTACCTCCGGCAGGGCACGGGCTGGAATCTCGTGGGTGGGTTCCCCTCCCCATAAATACGCCCGTATCGGTACGTCCGTTCAGGCGGGGGTGTTCATTCCCGCAAGGCGGCCCCGACTCCCGGCTCAGAACCCGAGTACCGCCTTCATCACCGCCTTCGCGATCGGCGCCGCGTCCCCGCCCCCGCTGATGTCCCCGCGGTCGGCCGCCGCGTCCTCGACGACGACCGCGACCGCCACCGCGGGCTCCATCGCGCCGTCCGCCTGGGCCCAGGAGATGAACCAGGCGTACGGCATCCCCAGGTTGTCGATGCCGTGCTGGGCGGTCCCGGTCTTGCCGCCGACCGTCGCTCCGGGGATCGCGGCGTTGGCGCCGGTGCCCTCCGTCACCACGTCCGTCATCAGCTCCCGCATCCGCATGGCGGTCGCCGGGTTCATCGCCTGGTGGAGCGTGCGGGAACCGGTCGTCGACACCGTGCTGTCGTTCCGGGTGGTCGTCCTCTCCACCAGATAGGGCGTTTTGACGGACCCGCCGCCCGCGACGGCCGCCGAGATCATCGCCATCTGGAGGGGAGTGGCCCGGGTGTTGAACTGACCGATGGAGGAGAGCGCGAGCTGCGCCTTGTCGAGGGTCGTGTCGAAGTTGCTGGGGGCGACGGAGAAGGGGATCCGCAGGCGGTCGTTGAAACCGAAGTCCACCGCCGTGCGGGTCATGTCGCTCAGCCCCACGTCCACGCCCAGCTTGGCGAAGACCGTGTTGCAGGACCACTCGAAGGCGTACCGCAGCGAGGCGTCCTCGCAGCCCTCGCTCTCGTTCGTCAGCCGGGTCGTGGTGCCGGGCAGCCGGTACGGGTCCGGGGAGGTGGTCGACGTGTCGAGGTCCGTCACCACCCCCGAGTCGAGGGCCGCCGCGGCCGTCACCACCTTGAACGTCGACCCGGGCGGATAGGTCTGCCGGATCGCCCGGTTGAGCATCGGCTTGTCCGCCGCCCCGTTCAGCCGCTTCCAGGCGTGCGTGACCGCCTTCCCCGTCCCGGACAGCTCCCCGGGGTCGTACGACGGGGTGGAGACCAGCGCGAGGATCCTGCCGGTGGACGGCTCGATGGCGGCCACCGCCCCGCGCCGCGAACCGAGACCCCGGTACGCGGCGCGCTGTGCGGCGGGGGCGATCGTCGTGACCACCTTGCCGGCGGGGTTCTGGGCGCGGGTGGCGTCGTTCCACAGGGGGAAACGCGAGAGCAGCGGGTCGCTGCCGGAGAGGATGCCGTCCTCGGAGTTCTCCAGGAACGTCGCCCCGTACACCTGCGAGGCGAAGCCGGTCACGGGCGCGTACAACGGTCCGTCCGTGTAGGTCCGTTCGTAGCGGAGCTGCTGGCCGCTGTCCCTGGAGCCGGTGACCGGCCGGCCCCCGACGAGGATGTCACCGCGCGGCTGGCCGTAACGGGCGATCGTCTGGCGGCGGTTGGCCGGGTTGTCGTCGTACGCCCCGGCCTGGAAGACCTGGACGCGGGTGGCGTTGACGAGGAGCGCCAGCAGCAGCACGGCGCAGAGCGCGGCGGCCCGGCGGATGTACTTGGTCATGGCGCCGCCGTCCCGTCGTACTGGCTGCGTGCCGAGTCACTGACGCGGATCAGCAGCGCCACGATGATCCAGTTGGTGACGACCGAGGAGCCGCCCTGGGCGAGGAACGGCATCGCCATCCCGGTCAGCGGGATCAGACCGGTCACGCCGCCCGCGATCACGAAGACCTGGAGCGCCACGATCGAGGCGAGGCCGATGGCGAGGAGCCGTCCGAAGGGGTCGCGCAGGGCGAGGCCGGCGCGGTAGCCGCGTTCCACGAGGAGGCCGTAGAGGAGGAAGATCGCACAGAGCCCGAAGAGGCCCAGTTCCTCGCCCGCGGTGGCCAGGATGAAGTCCGACTTGGCGGCGAATCCGATGAGGATGGAGTGGCCGAGCCCGAGGCCGGTGCCCAGCATCCCGCCCGCGGCGAACGCGAACAGGGACTGGGCGAGCTGGTTCGGCCCCTGGCCCGCCTCGATCGTCGCGAAGGGGTGCAGCCAGTCCTGCACCCGGCTGTGGACGTGCGGTTCCAGCCAGCCGACGGCGACCGCGCCCACGCAGGCGAGCAGCAGGCCCACCGCGATCCAGCCGGTGCGGCCGGTGGCGACGTACAGCATGATCACGAAGAGGCCGAAGAACAGCAACGAGGTGCCGAGGTCCCGCTCCAGGACCAGGACCAGCACGCTCAGCAGCCAGATCGCGACGATCGGGCCGAGGACCCGGCCGGTGGGGAGCTGGAGCCGCTTGAACCGCCAGACGGGGCGCCCCGCGTAGGCGAGCGCGTTGCGGTTGGCCGCGAGGTAGCCGGCGAAGAAGACCGCGAGCAGCACCTTCGCGAACTCGCCCGGCTGAATGGAGAACCCGGCGATCCGGATCCAGATCCGGGCGCCGTTCACGGCGGGGAAGAGGATGGGCAGGACCAACAGGCCCAGCGCCGTGACGACCGAGACGTAGGTGTAACGCTGCAGGACGCGGTGGTCGCGCAGGAGGAGGACGGCCGCGATGAAGAGCGCGACGCCGAGCGTCGACCAGATGAGCTGGGTGGGGGCGGCCCGGTCGCCCGGGGTCTCCAGGTCCAGGCGGTAGATCAGTACCAGGCCCAGGCCGTTGAGCAGGACGGCGATGGGCAGCAGCAGCGGATCGGCGTACGGCGCCCGCAACCGCACCGCGACATGCGCGAGGAGTGCGAGCACACCGAGCCCGGCGCCGTACACCGCGGCGCCGGGCGGGAGCGTGCTGTGCCGGGCGTATCCGACCGCGCAGTAGCCGAACACGGACAGCAGTACGGCCATGACGATCAGGGTGAACTCGATGCCACGGCGCCGGGGCAGGCGGACGGCGGGGGTGGGCGGGTCCGCTGCCACGGTGGTTCCCCGCGTACCGGGAATTCCGGGCATTCCGGGCTGAATCATGTCCGGAACGTAGCAAGCGCCGAACCTGATGTCCCGTTAGGTGATGACAAACGGGCGGATCCGGCGGGCGCGACCCGGCGTCAGCACCAGCGCGGGGACGGGCCGGTGTTGGCGATGTGCTGCGCCGGGCCCCAGGACCAGGTGCCGTCGGTGATCAGGTACCAGATCGGGTTGCCGCCGACGCGCTCCCCCCTGGTCTTGCAGTAGATGTGGACCCGCTCGTCGTGCGGCGCGATACGGATGATCCGGCTGCGACGGTCGGGCCGGTTGTGCAGCGCGAGGCCGTCGCGGGAGAGGATCCGGCCCTCGAAGCGGCGGTGGTCGTCGGGCCGTCCGTCGTGGAACGGGTCTTCGAAGCTGAAGTCGCCCAGACCGTCTTCGTCGAAGTAGGGGTCGTCGCCGTAGTTCCAGTCGCCGTTGTCCCAGTCGGGGCTGTCCCAGTCGCGGGCGAGGGACCCGGTGTCGTCGATGAGGCCGGGCCCGATGCCCGTGGTCACGGTGGGCTTGCCGGCGGCGAGGGCGGGTCCGGCGCCCGCGGCCGCGATGAGCGTGCCGACGGCGAGCACCATCCCGGTGCGGGCAAGGGTGTGGCGCAGGGACATGGGGGCTCCTCCGGAAAGGTGGTAAATCTGACTAATCGCCACATTAGGAGTGAGCTCGGGCACGCGCAGGCCGCACTGAGCCATCGGGGACGCGAGGACGCTCAGCGTGCCCCGGTCGGCCCTTCCCCACCGGTCGGTCCGGGCGCGCCCCGCTCGTCCTGAGGAAGCGTCAGTGTCGCGATCGCACCGCCCTCGGGAGCGTTGGCGAAGACCAACCGCGCGCCCAGCACCTCCGCCTGGCCGAGCGCGATCGTCAACCCCAGCCCATGGCCCTTCGAGCCGCCCTCCGTACGGAACCGCTGCGGCCCGTGCTCCAGCAGGTACTCCGGATAGCCGCCGCCGTGGTCCCGCACCGTCACCACCGGGCCGTCGACGGTCAGTACCACCGGGCCCTCCCCGTGCTTGTGCGCGTTGGCCACCAGATTGCCGAGCACCCGCTCCAGACGGCGCCGGTCGGTCTCCACCCGGACGTCATCCACGACCCGCACCTCGGTCTCGGTGCCCGACGCCCGCACCACCCGCTCGGCCAGCGGGGCCAGCGGCTCCGAGTCCAGCTCCAGCAACTCCCGCCCGGCGTCCAGTCGGGAGATCTCCAGCAGGTCCTCGGTGAGCGTCCGCAGCGTGGCCACCCGGTCGCGGACCAGCTCCGTCGGCCGGCCCGGCGGCAGCAGCTCCGCCGCCGCGTGCAGCCCGGTCAGCGGGGTGCGCAGTTCGTGTGCCACGTCCGCGGTGAAGCGCTGCTCGCTCGTCAGCTTGCTCTGCAGCGAGGACGCCATCGTGTCGAGGGCCCCGGCGACCGCCGCCACCTCGTCCTGGGGGCCGGCCGGGTACCGCGTACGGGGGTCCACGGCCGTACGGGGATCGTTGACGCGCGCGTCCAGGTCGCCCGCGCTGATCCGCCGGGCCACCTGTGCCGTCGCGTGCAGCCGACGGGTCACCCGCGTCACCGCGAACACTCCCACCAGCAGCGTCGCGCCGATCGCCAGCGCGGAGGACCACACGATCGACCGGTCCAGGGCGTCGATGGCGTGCGCGCCCTGCGAGTAGTCGAACTGCACGGCGAGCGCCCGCCCGCCGCTCGCGGGTCCGGCCGCCCACATGGTGGGGTGCGGGTCGTTTTCCCCGACCATCGTGCCGCGGCGCCCGTCCGTCGCCAGCTCGCGCAGCGGCGCCGGCAGACCCGGGAGATCCAGCCCCGCGCCCGGCGGCAGCCGGTCGCCCGCCTCGTAGTCCGCCGTCACCTCCGCCAGCCGGTCGAGCGCCCGGCCGCGGGCCTCGCCGACGGTCTGGTTGGTCACCGAGACATGCACGAGGACGCCGAGCAGGGCGGCGAGACCGCAGCACATCACCGTGATGAAGGCCGCTGCCTTCCAGGTGAGGGTGCCGGCCCAGTGGGGGAGACGGCGGGGCGGCCGGAAGCGGCGCGAGGGCAGCCTCATGGGGTGCTCGCGGCGGTCGACGGCGCGGGGGAGGCGGAGGGGGAGACGAACTGCGAGGCGGACGGAGAGGCCGACGGAGAGGCTGAGGGCGAGACCGGTGGGGCGGGGGGTGCCGAGGGGACGGGCCCGATGGTGCCGCCGCGCCTGGTGGGGCGGGGCGTGCCCACCCGGAGGATCTCGTCCCGGGTCGCCAGCATCGCGTGCTGGTGCGGGTCCCAGGTCCACACCGTGCGGTACTCGTAGCCCGGCAGGGTCGAGGGCGAGCGGATGATCACGTCACGGCCCGCGACCTCGACGCTGATCGTGCTGTCCGCGGTGCCCATGATCTGGACCAGCTTGTGGTGCTCGAAGGTGTACACACGCACCGCCAGCTGGTTCTGCGGAAAGCGGATGCCGAGCACCAGGTCGTCCTTCCGGTCACCCGTGAGATCTCGGTAGTACGCCTGGAGGATCGGGCACTTCCCGCCGAGCGTGTCCTTGCCGGTGCAGTACTTGAGCTGCTGGGCCGTCTCACGGTACGGGGCGTGGACGGCGCTGTACTCGTCAGGGTGGCGGCCGACCTCGGCACGGAACACGGCGATCGGGTCCACCTTGTGGATGTCGTCGCCCGGCGCCGTGATGCCCGTCACCGTCTCGGTGTCCGCCTCGCCGTAGTCGAGGGCGGCCGTCGACGCGGGCGGCAGCTCGGGCCAGAGCCTGGCCGGGCCGACGGCGGTGGGCGTCGCTCCCGCGCCCCGCAGGGCACCGGAGTCGCCACAGCCCGCCACGGCCGCCGCCAGCAGGGCGGCGAGGGCTGCGAGCACGAGACGGCTGGGCCGGGTGGGGGTCACTGCGCTCCTGCGTCCGGGCCGGCCTCGACCCGGGGCCAGGGGGACGGCTCGGTGCGCGAGGTCGGCGTGAAATCGACGGAACCAACGCCCTACACCATATTCGTAGGGAAGTCCTTTTTGTTCGCGGGTGGGGTCGGTGGGGCTGGTGAGGGCGGGCCGGCGGGGGGCGTGAGGCCATGGGGGCGCGACGGCGTGAGGCCATGGGGCGCCGGACGCGCGGGCGGCGGAGGCCGGAGATCCAGGGGCGGGGGGCCCAGGGGCCGGGGGGTTACTCCGCCAGTTCCTCCAGGAGGCGGGCCGTGGGCAGACCGGCGCGCAGGTACTCCACGAACAGTTCGTTGTGCAGGGCCCAGGGCGAGCGGCGGCTGCGGATCAGGCGGATCGCCTCGTCGGAGGTGTGTCCCGCGAGGACCAGCGCGTGCGCGACCACGAGCCCCGAGCGGTTGTAGCCGTGGTAGCAGCGCACCAGGACCCGGCGCCCGTCCTCCAGCGCGTCGTCCGCGGCCCGCGCGAGCCGGATCACCCCCGCGAGCTGTGTCCCGTCCAGGGGACCGTCCGGAATCGGCCACACATGGTGCTCGACGCCCGGGTCGGGGCCGTGCCCCGGCAGCCGCAGTAGCGTCAGGACCAGGTCGAACTCATTCCTCACGACCGCGAATTCCGGCTCGCCGGCACGCCCCGCGAACGCGTGTCCGCCCATCCACAGGCCAGGCACGATCTCGCTCCACGGGCTGTCCGGAGCGGGCACATCGGGTTGCTTTCTGCGAGTCCGCAACAGCGCCTCCCACAACTCCCCCAACTGCTCACAAAGGTAACCGGGTTCTTGCCCCTGGAGCACCCCGCCTGGTCCCATGGTCATGGGGTGATGGTGCATGAACGGACTGCGCGTCATACCGACCTGGCGCCACGGGCAGGAGCGCCTGTACGTGTGCCTGACCGACGGGAGGAACGTCGCCTGGTACGACCGTGACGCAGCCCGCGTCAATCTGCTCAGCGAGGAGCGGCGGGAGGACGTGCTCGACGTGCTCGGCCCGTTCCTGACCGGCCGGGTGACGGTGGGGCCCCCACCGGTCCCGACCCCCGCGGAACTGGCCCGACTGACCCTCCACCCGGACGACGACCTCGCGCCGAACCGGCCCGGCGAGGCGCTGGTGATCGACCTCGACCGCGACCCGGGACCGGCGCGCCGTCTGCGGCCCGACCCGCGGCGCCGCGCGCTCGCCGCCGAGCAGGCGGTCGGGGAGGCCCTGGACCGTCTGGAGGGCGCGGGCTGGCACACCGTCCACTCCATCCCGCTCCCTGGCGGCGACCGCGTCCACCACTTGCTGATCGGCCCCGGCGGCATCTTCGCCCTGCGCTCCCTGTACGCCCGCAAGCAGCGGGTGCTCGTCGCCGACCCCATGGTGACCGTCGGCCGCCGGGAGCCGTATCCGCTTGTGCGCCGGGTCCGAGCCGACGCCGACCGGGCCTCCTACGCGCTGACCGCCGAGGTCCACGCCGTCCTGGCCGTGGCCGGCCCCGCCGACCTCGATGTCCTCGCCCCCCTCCGCGAGGTCCGCGTCCTGCAGGACACCGACCTGTCCTCGCTGGCCCGCCTCGGGGGTGTCCTGAAGCCGGCGGACGTCGAAGCCCTGCACGCGATGGCCCGCGACCGCCACACATGGCTACGAACGTGACCCTGTAGGGCCGGTATCTGTTCGGCTGCGGGTGGGTGGGGGTTGGTCGCGCAGTTCCCCGCGCCCCTTGGACGGGGCTGCGCCCCGAATCCCCGCCTGCCCGATTTCGTTTGGCTGCGGGTCGGTGGGGGCTGGTCGCGCAGTTCCTCGCGCCCCTGAGGGCCTCGGCTCGGCCGGCGTTCGAGGGCGAGGTCCCACCGAACCGACCCGGACCCGCACCCTCCAGCCCGTCCGGTGTGCGAGGCCGTGGCCGCGGGGCCAACGACCCACCCACCCCACCCCGCATCTTTGAGCCCGTCCGGCGTGTGAGGCCGGGGCCGCGGCCCGCCCATCCCGGCCCGCGCCTTTCAGCTCGGCTGGCGTTTGAGGCTGAGGTCGGGGCCGATGCCCCACCCACCCCCCGGTCCACCCGCCCACCCGGGCCCGTATCACTCAGCCCGTCCGGCGTTTGAGGCTGAGGTCGGGGCCGATGCCCCACCCACCCCCCGGACCACCCGCCTACCCCGGCCCGTATCACTCAGCCGGTCCGGCGTTTGAGGACGAGGCCGTTCAGGCCGTGCGGGGGTCCAGGGGGCGCAGCGCCCCTAGCGGGGTGGAAGGGGCGGAGCCCCTGGGGATGGGACGGGTAGGGGCGGCGGGGGCGAGGGACGGGTCGGGTCAGGGGGACGGGGTGAGGAGGGGGGCGAGGAGGTCGCCGTGTCGGTGCAGACGCGGAGCGATGTCGTCGGCGTGGAACACGAGCCGGGACGGGCCCCCGCAGGACGCGACCTCGTCCCAGGTGACGGGGGCGGACACGGTGGGCGCGGACCGCGCACGCAGCGTGTACGGCGTGGCCGTCGTCTTTCGCGCGGCGTTCTGACTGTGGTCGACGAACACCTTCCCGGGCCGCAGACTCTTGGTCATCCGGTGCGTGACGAGCGCCGGCAACGCCCGCTCCGCCTCCACGGCCAGCTCCTTCGCATACGCGCTCACGTCCGAGGACGGCATCCGCACCACCGCCGCCAGCAGATGCAGCCCCTTCGACCCGGACGTCTTCGCATACGCCTCGATCCCGTCCCCAGCCAGCCGCTCCCGCAGCCACAACGCGACCTCGCAGCACTCGACGACCGTCGCCGGCGCCCCCGGGTCGAGGTCGAACACGAGCCGGTCGGCCAGACCGGGCGCGTCCACCTGCCACTGCGGCGTGTGGAACTCGGTGACGAGGTTCGCCGCCCACATCAGCGAGGGGAGGTCCTGGACCAGCACCATCCGGGCGGGGCCCTCCGTCCGGGGGACCTCGGCGGTCCGGACCCAGTCGGGGGTGCCGGGCGGCACGTTCTTGGTGAAGAAGACCTGTCCGTCCGGCCCGTCGGGGTAGCGGAGGAAGGAGACCGGCCGGTCGTGGAGGTGCGCCAGCAGGGGTTCCGCGACCGTCGCGTAGTAGTGCAGGACCTCACCCTTGGTGAAGCCGGTCGCGGGGTACAGCACCTTGTCCAGATTGGTGAGCGCGAGCCGCCGTCCCTCCACTTCCGTGATCGGCGTCATACGACGAGAGTCGCATGAAATCGCCATCAAGGCGCCCAGATCGCCCCGCCGCTCCCTTGCGGATGTGAGGTCGCGCACACCCGTCTAGCCTGGCTTTCAACCGCACCCCGCGAGCCCGTGTCAGCGAGAACCCGCGTCACTGAGAACCCGTGTCAGCAGGAACCACCAGGAAGGTGCCGCACGTGCGATCCATCTGGAACGGCGCCATCTCCTTCGGTCTGGTCAGCATCCCGATCAAGGTCGTGAACGCGACGGAGAGCCACTCGATCTCCTTCCGTCAGGTCCACCTGGACGACGGCGGCCGCATCCGGTACCGCAAGTTCTGCGAACTGGAGGACCGCGAGGTCACCACCGGTGAGATCGGCAAGGCGTACGAGGACGCGGACGGCACGCTGATCCCGATCACGGACGAGGAGCTGTCCGCGCTGCCGATCCCCACCGCGAGGACGATCGAGATCGTGGCGTTCGTGCCGGCCGAGCGGATCGACCCGCTCCAGATGGACACGGCGTACTACCTGGCCGCGAACGGCGTCCCCGCCACCAAGCCGTACGTCCTGCTGCGCGAGGCGCTCAAGCGCAGCCAGAAGGTCGCCGTCGCGAAGTTCGCACTGCGCGGGCGGGAGCGGCTCGGCATGCTGCGCGTGGTGGACGACGTGATCGCCATGCACGGGCTGCTGTGGCCGGACGAGATCCGGTCCACGGAGGAGGTCGCCCCGGACGCGAGCGTGACCGTACGGGACAAGGAACTCGACCTGGCCGACGCCCTCATGGACACCCTCGGCGAGGTCGAGCTCACCGAACTGCACGACGACTACCGCGAGGCCGTCGAGGAACTCGTCGCAGCCAAGGCCTCCGGCGAACTACCGGCCGCGCCTCCCGCCGGGGAGCGGGCCGGCGGCAAGGTGCTCGACCTGATGGCCGCCCTGGAGAAGAGCGTGCGCGCGGCCAAGGTGTCCCGGGGCGAGGAGGCGGGCGAGGAGACGGGCGAGGAAGCAGGGGCGCGGACCGGCGAATCCGCCGAGGTCACCCCGCTGCCCTCCCGCAGGTCGGCCCGTACGGCACCCAAGGAGGTCGGCGGGAAGAAGTCCACGTCGACCGCGAGGAAGACGGCGGCGAAGAAGACGGTCGCGAAGTCCACGGCGAAGTCCACGGCGAAGTCGACGGGCCAGGCGGCCGGCAAGGCGACGGCGACCAAGTCCACCGCGAAGAAGACGGCGGCCAAGAAGACGACCGCCAAGAAGGCGACGGGGAAGAAGACGGCCGCGAAGAAGGCCACCCCGCGGGGACGCGCCTCGGCCTGACCGCCGCGGGGCCCCGCGGGCCCCGGAGCCCCGTCACCTCGTAAGGCTCACCTCGTACGACTCCACCTCGTACGACTCCACCTCGTACGACTCACCCCGTACGCCGCAGGGCCAGCACCGCATTGTGGCCGCCGAACCCGAACGAGTTGCTCAGGGCGAGGTCGCCGAGCGCGGGTAGCCGGCGGGGGCGCTTGGTCACCACGTCCAGGTCGATCGCGTCGTCCTGGTCGTCGCAGCCGATGGTGGGCGGGATGAGGCCGTGGTGGAGGGTGAGCACCGTGGCGACGGCCTCCACACCGCCCGCGGCTCCCTGGAGATGGCCGAGGTGGCCCTTCAGCGCGGTCACGGGCACGCTCCCGCCGAGCACGGCGCGCAGCGCGCTCGCCTCGGCGAGGTCGCCGTCGACGGTGGCGGTGGCATGGGCGTTGACGTGGACGACGTCCACGACATGGGCACCGGCGTCGTGGACGGCCCGGCGCAGTGCCAGCGCCACGCCGCTGCCGGACGGGTCGGGCGCGGCCATGTGGTGGGCGTCGGCGGACAGTCCCCAGCCCGCGGCCTCGCAGTAGATGCGCGCGCCGCGTGCCCGGGCGTGCTCCTCGGCCTCCAGGAGCAGGAAGCCCGCGCCCTCGCCGTTCACGAAGCCGTCGCGGTCGCTGGCGAACGGCCGGGAGGGGCTGGTGGATCCGAGTTCGTGGGTGGAGAGCGCGCGCATGGCGGCGAACGAGGCCATGATCGCGGGGGTGACGACGGCTTCGGCGCCCCCGGCGAGGGCGACGTCCACCCGGCCGTACCGGATGCGGTCGATGGCCTGTCCGATGGCCTCGGTGCCGGAGGCGCACGCGCTGGTCACGGTGCGGGCCTCGCCGGTGATGCGCAGCGCGAGCGACACCTGGGAGGCGGCCTGCGAGGGCACGGTCATCGGAGTGGTGAGCGGGGAGACCGCGCGCGGACCCTTGTCCCGCAGCTTGCGGTCGGCGCCGACGAGCACGGAGGCGTCACCGAGGATGGCCCCGACCGAGACGCCGACCCGCTCGGGCGCCAGCCCGCTCTCCGTCGTACCGGCCGGGTCCAGCCCGGCGTCCTGCCAGGCCTCACGGGCGGCGAGCACCGCGAACTGGGCGGACCGGTTCATCCGCCGCGCCTGCGGCCGGGGCAGCAGTCCGACGGGGTCCACGGGCACGCTGCCCGCGATCCGCACGGGCAGTTCGGCGAACTCCTCGCCCTCCAACTCGCTTATCCCGCACCGGCCCTCGACCAGGCCCCGCCACAGCTCCTCGACCCCGACACCGAGCGGCGTCACGGCACCGAGCCCGGTGACGACGACCCGGCGGGATGCGTACGCCTCGGCGGCCCGTCGAGGGCGCGGGTAATGCCGTACGACATGTCCCTTTTGGGTGGCTTGTTCGGCCAGGCTCCGCAGTTCCTCGTCGGGGACGGGATCCTCGGCCCGGCGGTCCAGGTCCCGATGCCAGTGGCCCCATCTGCGGGTGTACGACTCCTCGATCGCCCGGGGGTCCACGGCGCGCAGTGAGGTGATGCGGTCGCCGTCCCGGAATTCCACCGGGCCGAGGTCGGTGGAGGTGATCTCGGGAATTGCCCGGACATCCATTCGACGGCAGGCCGTGGTCACTTGGTGACCGCGTTCGAATACCTCGTCGTGATCAATTCCGCCGAGCGGTGGCCGCAATGTCAGGCGAATGGTGTGGGGGGTCTCGGGCAGGGTGTGCATCACCACGTACCAGGTGTTCTCCGCCACATCCTGTTCGGACAGGGCGACCAGATCACCGGGGATCACTTCGGCGACGGTGACGGCGTGGGGCTGTACGGGAACGTCGGACGAACGGTGCATGGGGAGCGATTGCTTTCTGTGGGGATTTCCGTCCCCAACTTTCGATGACAAAGTAGGAATTGCCTAGATGTCCCCATCGCATAGTGGGCAACGTCACCGAAAACAGTGAGCAGTATTTCGCTCCCGTACCTCCCATACCTCCCCTGGTCGCACAACCGAATCCCGTGGCCGCCGAGTTCGTCGAAGTGCCGCCCCGCTGTGGGCGGCCCGGGCCGCGGGGCCCGGCGCGTACCGGACCCCGCCCACCCGCGAAGACGGGCCCTAGCTCTTACGGTCCTGGAGCTGAGGGCGTTGGCTCTTGTTGCGCTCGCCGTTCTGGAGGTCGTCCGCCCGGCCCCACCGTGTCGGTGGCGTGGGGGAGGGCGCCCAGGATTCGGCGGCGATCTCTTCGGAGTTGAGCACGTCGTCGCCGTAGAGATCCCGCAACCAGCTGGCCTGGTAGATGGTGTCGAGGTAGCGCTCGCCGAGGTCCGGACCGATGGCCACGGCGGTGAGTTCGTGTGCGTCGTGCCGGCTCAACCAGTCCGACGCGCCGCTGACCACCGTGCCGGTGGAGCCGCCGAACACGAACCCGCTCCTGGCCAGCCGGTGGCAGGTACGGACGGTGTCCCTCTCCTCGACTCGTATCACTTCGTCGACGTAGGACTCGTCGAGCAGCGGCGGGCGCATGCTCATCCCGAGGCCCGGGATCATTCGGCGGCCGGGCGGACCTCCGAAGGACACCGAGCCCACGCTGTCCACCGCGACGACCCGCACCGGCCGGTGCCACTCCCGGAAGTAGCGCGCGCAGCCCATCAGGGTGCCGGTGGTGCCGGCGCCGACGAACAGCACGTCCAGCTGCGGGAACTGACGGGCGATCTCCGGCGCCGTCCTGCGGTAGTGCGCCTTCCAGTTGCTCGGGTTGGTGTACTGACTGAGCCACACATACCGGTCGTCGGAGGCGCACAGCGCACGCACGTACTCGATCCGCGCGCCGAGATAACCGCCGTTGCTCTCCTGCTGACCGGCGATCATGTGCACCTGGCTGCCCAGGGCCTCCATCATCATCCTGGTCGACAGGTTGCCGCGGGAGTCCGTCACGCACAGGAACCGATAACCCTTGCTCGCCGCGATCATGCTCAGCGCCACGCCGAGGTTCCCGGACGAGGACTCGACCAGGATCGAATCCGGCTTCAGAGCCCCATCCCGCTCGGCGGCCTCCACCATCTCGAGGGCGGCCTTCATCTTGATGGAGCCGGCGAAGTTGAAGCCCTCGCACTTCAGGAAGAGCGAGTGCCCGATGATCGCCCGGAGGTCGACATAGAGATCCTCTTCGTTGAAGGCCTGGGGAACGGAAATGACGGGCACGACGGTCTCCTCAATCTGGAGCAGAGCACTTTCGGAATGTCCGTCCGACCGTGGGCGGGCTTCTTCGCTTTTTCGGGCGGGAGGCCGTGTCCATCCGGGTCGGACAGGGCCCTGCGTCAGAGGCCGCTGTTTTCTGCGGCCCGGGGTCGAGGCCGGCTCATCCGTACCGGCTCAGTTCGTGGAAGAAGTCGTCGACGACGTGCAGTTCGCCGCAGCGGGCCACTTCGTCGTAGACGTACTTGCCGACCGCGAGGTCGAGCACCCCGAGGCCGAAGGGCGAGAACACCACCGGCCGGTCCGCCGGCACGGTCACCCGCCCGGCCATCACGTCGTCCAACGTGCCGTGCACGAAGTTCCGGTTGCCCGTGAGCTGCTCGGCCAGATGGGGCGAGGTGTCGGCCTTCAGGCAGTGCTCGATGTCGTCGACGATGTTGGTCGAGGCGAGCAGGATCTCCGGCGTGAGGTCGCGCAGCGACACATGCAGTACCACAGGATTGTGTTCGAACCACGACAAATCGCCGACGTGCGGCTGCCCGGCGACAGTGGCGAAGACCACCAGGTCGCTGTTGCGGATCAACTGCTCGGCGTTGTCGTGCACGGTGATCCGGCCGGTGGCGCCCGACTGCTCCAGGTAGCACCGGAAACCCGCCGCGCTGTCGGTGGACAGGTCGTGCACGCCGATCTCGTCGAACGACCAGCCGGTGCCGACAAGGAACGTGTGGATGTACCGGGCGATCAGGCCGACCCCGAAGAAGCCGACCCGCGTCGGTCGCGGCCGGTCACGGCTGAGCCGGTCGGCGGCCGCCGCGGCCGACGCGGCCGTCCTGGTGGCGCTGATGATCGAGCTCTCCAGACAGGCGAACGGGTAGCCGGTGTCATGGTCGTTGAGGATCAGTACGGCCGAGGCCCTCGGGATACCGGCCGCCACGTTCTCCGGGAAGCTGGAGATCCATTTCAGGCCGTCCACCCGTACCTCCCCGCCGATCGAGGCGGGCAGCGCGATGATCCGGGAGGACGGACGGTCGGGGAACCGCAGGAAGTACGACGGCGGGTTCACCGAGTCACCGGCGCCGTGCACCCGGTAGGTGGCCTCGACCAACTCCACGATCTGCTTCTCGCGTCCGCGCAGCGCGCGCTGGACCTGGGCGCCGGGGATCACCGCGAAGGGCGGCACGGTGATCGGCGCGGCCGGAGTGGACTTCGGCGCGGATTCCGGGGCGGATTCCGACGTGGTGGAACGGGTGGTGGTCATGACGCGGTCACCTCGACGGTCGGGGAGCAGGCGGTCAGACGCACCGGGTCGGCCAGGGCCACGAGCACTTCGCGTGGTCCCTCGAAGGGCTCCCTGCTGTGCGCGGTGCGGATGTTGTCGACGAGCATCAGGTCGCCGGCCTGCCACGGCTCACGTGCGGTGTGGGCCTCGTAGACGCTGTTGAGCAGCTCCACGACGTCCTCGCCGATCGGGTCGCCGTTGCCGAAGCGGGTGTTGAACGGCAGTCCGTCGGCCCCGTAGACGTCCATCAGGTACTCACGCACCTCGGGGGCCATCGTCCACTCGTTGAGGAACGCGATCTGGTTGAACCAGCAGCGGCGGCCGGTGACCGGGTGGCGCACCACGGCGCTGCGGCGCTGTCGGGTGCGCAGCCCACCGTCCGGCTGCCACTCGAACGCGATCTCGTTGGCGCGGCAGTAGCTCTCGACGGCAGCACGGTCCTCGGTGCCGAACGCCTCGGCCACGGACGCCCCGATCTCGTCGTTGTAGCTGCGGGTGAGCAGCCAGCCCTCGCGTTCGAACCGCTCGGTCATCCCGGCGGGCAGCGCGTCGAGCACGGTCGGCGCGTCGGCCACCGCGGTCGCCCCGCCGTCGGTGGGCGCGCTCAGACAGGCGAACATCATCAGGCTGGGGAACTCGAGCGTGTAGCTCAGTTCGTGGTGCATGCACATCGGCTGGTTCGGCGGCCACTTCGTCGAGGAGTACACGCCGTCGGAGTAGGTCCGTCGGGGTGCGAAGACCTCTTTCTCGGTCATCAGACCGGTGGCGAGCTTCGAGAAGACGGCACCGGTCTCGGCCGCGTCACGCAGCCCGAGACCGCGGACCAGGACGCAGCCGTGCTCGGCGACGACGGCGCGCAGCGCGTCCCGGTGCGCGGCTGCCCAGCCCGCCGCGCCACCGGTGACCTCGGCCCGCAGGAGCGGAGGTCTGCCGGGCTGCAGTTCCACGTCGACCATCGACGCCGTGGAAGTGGACGACATCTCGATTTCCTTTCCGTAGCCACTCAGTCGGTTGTCACTCGGGTCAGTCACTCGTCGGTTGTCATTCGTCGGTTGTCATCCGTCAGTTGTCATTGGTCGGTTGTCACTGGTCAGTTGTCACTCAGGAAGGAGCGAACAGTTCGGCGGCGCGCAGAACGGCCTGTGCCGCTTCGACCGGACGGGTGCGTGGGAAGTAGTGGCCGCCGTCGGCGAGCTCGTGCAGATCGACCTGTTCGGCCAGCAGCTGCCAGTCGCGGTAGCGCTGCGGGTGGTCCGCCGTGCTCGGGTCGTCGGCGGCGACGACCACGGTGACCGGAGCGGACAGCTTCGGCGTCGGCGGATTGTCCAGGAGGTCGGCGAAACAGCGGTGTGCGGACACGCAGTCGTGCCGGTAGGCGGCACCCACGTGCTCGGCGTGACCCGCGTCCAGCTCGCCGAGTTCGGTGTAGCCGCCGGCCGCGCTCAGTCGCGCGGCGATCTCGGCGTCGCTCAGTGCCGTCAGCTCGTCGATGGCGGCGCGCCGTCGGGCGGCGTCGCCGAGCAGTTGCGCGCCGAGGAACACCCGCTGGACGTCCACCCCGCGCTCCTGGAGCCGTCTGGCCGTCTCCACGGCCGGCGCGGCGCCCGAGGAGTGGCCCCACAGCAGGATCCTGGTCAGGCCACGCCGGACGATCTCGTCGACGACCTGTTCGACCACCTGTGTCATCGGTGCGAACGGTTCGCGGTCGGCGGCCACGTCGTGACCGGGCAGCTCGACGGCGTAGACGGCGGGCCCGCCGGGCGGCAGCGCCCTGGCCAGCGGCTGGAAGTTCACCGCGTTGCCGCCGGCGTACGGGAAGCACACCAGGGCCCCGCCCCGCGCATCGTCCGATGCCGTCAGCGGGTGCAGCAGCCCGGGGCGCCGCTCGGACCTGCCGTCGACCAGCGCGGCCAGGTCGGCGAGGACCGGGTGTGCGGTGACGTCCTTGAGGGACACCGCGCGGTCCAGGGTGATGGCGAGCTTCACCGCCGAGAGGGAGGTGCCGCCGCGGTCGAAGAAGTGGTCGCGGCGTCCGATCCGGTCCTGCGGGACGCCGAGGACCTTCGCCCAGGCGGCCGCCAGCCGGTGTTCGGTCGGTGTGTTCGGCGCGTGGTAGTCGTCCTGGACGACGTCGAGCTCTCCGGCGAGCGCCTGCAGGGTCTTCCTGTCGATCTTGCTGTTGGCGGTCAGTGGCAGGCTTTCACGCCAGTGGAAGGCCGACGGGACCATGTACTCGGGCAGCGACTCGGCGAGCCGGGCCGGCAGGACGTCGTCGTCGAGGGCTTGCGGGCCCGAGTAGAACGCCACCAGGTGCTTGCTCTGGTCGGCCCGCTCGGCGACGACCACCGCGCCGTCGCGCACCCCCGGCACCCGCAACAGGGTGTTCTCGATCTCGCCGATCTCGATCCGGAAGCCGCGGATCTTGACCTGGGTGTCCCGGCGGCCGAGGAACTCCAGCTTGCCCCCGGGCTGCCAGCGGCCGTAGTCGCCGCCCCGGTAGAGCCGGGCGCCCTCACAGTGTGGATCGGTCAGATAGGCCTGCCGGGTGCGCTCGGGGTCGTTGATGTAGCCGCGGCCGACGCAGACGCCGGAGAACACGATCAGACCGGGGGCGCCGAGCGGCACCGGGGTGAGGTGTTCGTCGACGACGTAGACGCGTACGTTGTTGACCGCGCGGCCGAGCAGGATGCGGTCCGGCGCCCGGTCCATGACCTCGTGGTTGGTGTCGTCCGAGGTCTCGGTCAGCCCGTAGGCGTTGACCAGCTTGATCCCGGGCTGGACGGCGAACCAGCGCTCCGTGAGCTCCTTCTTCAACGCCTCGCCGGTGACCGACACACATCGCAGGTCCGGCAGCTCGCGGGGGTGCTGCCGCAGACAGGACACGACGACGTCCAGGTACGAGGGCACGACCTGGAGGACGGCGACCCGGCCCTCGACGATCCTGTCGACGAACCGCTGGACGTCGAGGATCACCTCCTGCTCCACCAGCAGGGTCTGCCCGCCGACCAGGAGCCCGGACACCAGTTGCCACAGGGAGATGTCGAAGCACTGGGGCGCGGTCTGCGCGACCACCTGTCCCTCGCCGAGTTCCAGGTCGTCGATCTTGGCGTAGAGGTGGTTGAGCATCCCCGCGTGCTCGCACATCGCGCCCTTCGGCTCACCCGTGGAGCCGGAGGTGAAGTAGATGTAGGCGAGTTGGTCCGGTGCGACGGGCACGCCCGGATCGTCGTCGGCGTGGTCCTCCGCGTAGGCCGCGTCGATGAGGACCTTCCCGATCCCGGGCAGGTCCTCCAGGGCCTGGTCGAGGGTGGTGGTGCTGCCGTGCTCGGTCAGCACGAGGGCGCACCCGGCGCGCGTGAGGGTGGTGGCGATGCGGCCGGCCGGGAAGTGCGGCTCGATGGGCAGGTACACGCCCCCGGCCTTGAAGACCGCCAGCACGGCGGCCGGCCAGTCCAGGTTGCGTTCGGTCACCACCGCGACCACGCCCTCCCGGCGCAGCCCGCGCGCCAGCAGCGCGCGTGCCAGCCGGTTGGCCCGGGCGTTGAGCTCGCGGTAGGTCCACCGGCGTTCACCGTGTACGGCCGCGACGGCGTCCGGGTGTTCCCGCACCCGCTGTTCGAACAGCTCGTGCATCCGGCGGTCGGGCAGCTCCCGGCGGGGTCCGGCGAGCCCTTCGAGCTGGAAGTGGAGTTCCTCGGCGGAGAGCAGGCCCTGCCGTCCGTGCTCGGCGTCCGGACCGACGGTGATCAGGGCGAGCGCGGTGACGTGGTAACCGGCGATCCGGGCGGCGCAGTCCGCGTCGAGTACGTCGGTCCGGTAGCGCAGCCGCAGCACGAGCCGGTCGTCCCGCCACGAGAACCCGATCCGCATCACGGTGTCCTCGGCCAGGTCGCCGCCCACACCGCCCGGATCGAAGACGGCCTCGAACGGCGGTTCGGTCAGGCCCAGTTCGCGCCTGAGGTCGTCGACCGGGAAGTCCTGGTGCGCCAACAGCTCCGACGCGGCCCGATGGGCGTTCAGCAGGAGCGTCCGCCACGTCGGGGGTTCGGTCGTCAGCCGGCAGGGCAACGGCCGGCCGCCGTCGGCGGGGACGTAGCCGGACACGACCTCGCGCTCACCGGACAACGCGGCGAGCACCTTGGCGTGCGCGGCCAGCAGCACCGAGTCGAGCGGTACCGCCAGGTCCTGCGCCAGCCCGCGCAGCGGTCCCGCGACGTCTTCCGGGACCGTCGTCTCGTGGTCGGCGACGCCCGCCACCGGCCGCGGCGTCCACCGCGGCACCGCGGTGAACCCACCGGCCACGAGCTGACCGCGCCAGAACTCCCGATCGGCTTCCACTTGCACTCTCATCGCATCTTCCCGTTTGACTGGGCCTGCAGGCCGGAGCGGTCACGCTGCGCCTCGTACGTCAGCGCGGCAGGCTGATAGGGGGCCTCGCGCATTTCGGCCGCCGGATTTCCGCCCCACCGGGCGTGCTCCGGGACTTCCTCGCCCTTCATGAGGAAGGAGTCCGGGGCGAGTTCCGCGCCGTCGCCCATCGTCACGCCGTAGTGGACATGGGCGCCGACACCGAGCGTGGAGCCGGCGCCGATCGTGCTGCGGTCGGACTTGAAGGTGCCGTCCTCCTGCGAATGGCACTGGATCTTGCTTCCCGCGTTGAGCGTGCAGTCGTTCCCGATGGTGGTGAGCATCCGCTCCGTCAGGTGGCAGCCGTCGTCGAAGACCCTGCTGCCGATCCGAACGCCCAGCATCCGCCAGATCAGGTTCTTGAAAGGGGTCCCGTTGAAGATGTTGAGGTAGTTCTCGGGCACCTTCCAGAGGCGCTCGTGCCACCAGAAGTACGGTTCGTAGATGGAGCACAACTGCGGTTGCAGCCCGCGGAATGCGGCGATGCAGCGCTCCACCATCACGAAGTAGAGAGGCGTGAAAGCAAGGCTGAACATCAGGAACGCGGCGATCAGCACATGACCGTAGGAGTCGTACAGATCGACATCGGCGAGAGCGACCACCGTCAGGACGAAGAAGTAGATCCACCGCACCGTCAGGAACAGGACCATCGAGCGGAGGTTGTATCGATTCTTCGCGGCGAGACTGCGACGGAACTCCTCGCCGCTGCGGAGATGGTCGAACCGTGAGTCGCGCTCGACCGACCGGGGAATCTCGAAACACGGCGAGCCCAACAGGCCCACCCCCTCGCGCACCTCGCCTTCGAGCGGAATCATCACCTTCGTCGCGAGGAGGCAGTTCTCGCCCGTCCTGGCCCCCGACGGATAGGCGATGTTGTTCCCGATGAAGTTGCGTGGTCCGATCGAGGCCCTGGACACCCGGAAAGAGGAGTTCGAATAGTCCGCGTTGACGATGGAGAGCCCGTCGGCGACCATCGTGCCGCTGCCGACCGAGCACAGATACGGCGACTCGTGCTGCACTTCCGTGCCGAAGTTCGACCCGGTCTGTTCGATCCGGGACAAGTCGTATCCGAGGCCGCGCAGATAGTAGACGATGTAGGAGCTGTCACCGAGCAGCCATTTGAAGAACTTGATGTTGGTCATGCGCCCGATCGCGCGGAACGTCGAGTAGTGGAAGCCGTACAGCGGATAGACCTTGTCCGGCTTGATGACCAGGTTCAGCAGGCGCGGAACGGTGAACAGCAGGGCCACGCCGAAGACGACGAAGCCGAAGAACAGCACGAAGGACAGCACCAGGGCGTCGCCGTAGAGACCCGGTGAGGTGAACCCCACCGAACCCGGGCCCAGTCGGTTGTGCAGCGCCGGAATCAGATCGATCAGCATGTACGCGCCCCCGACCATCAGCGGCACGTAGAGGAAGAACACCTGAAGCAGGGTGACGAAACCGAAGCCGACCCGACGCAGTGTGCCGCACGCGACGGACTCGACCCTCACGTAGTCGTGGTCGGTGGGCTGTGCCGGGGATCCGTGCCACTGCTGGCCGTCCGGGACCGTCTGGCCGCTGTACAGCGTGGACGTGTGGCCGAGCTGCGCCCCGTCGCCCATCGCCGTGTCGATGTCGAGCACGGTCTTCTCGCCGATGAACACGTCCCGGCCCAGAGTGACCCGGCCGGTCTGGATACGACCTGCGTGCGCCCGGTAGCAGTGGAAGAACGAGTCCTTGCGGATCACCGTTCCGGCGCCGATCGTGAGCAGGTCGGGGCAGGCCGGAGTCTGGCGGGAGAGGATCGTGACCCCCTTGCCGATCCGGGCGCCCAGGGCGCGCAGGTACAGCACGTACAGGGGATTGCCGACGAAGAAGATCATCGGGTTGGCGTGGATCAGCGCCTTGACCGTCCAGAAGCGCAGATACGTCAGTCCCCAGATCGGGAATTCACGCGGTTTCCACCGGCCGACGAGAATCCATTTGGCCACGATCGGGAAGGTGCACAGAGCGACGAAACCGATGGAGCCGAAGACGAGCGATCGCAGATAGATTCCGATCGCGTTCGAGCCGGCGGAAACCCATCCGTATCCCCGGTCGGCGACAATTCCGGCGAGGAATGAATATCCCATGAAGAACAAGAACTGAAGCACTCCGCAGAGGACGTACCGCGCCGTCCCGGCCCGCGTCACCACCGTGGCCGGTGCCGGAACCGACGACTCGGCCGGAAGCGGTTCGGCGTCCGCGAGACCCGTCGCGAGGCTTCGGATCGTCGGGTGCCGGTAGATGTCCTTCATCGACGCCGAGGGGAGATCCGGCCGCTTCCTGATCCGTGCGCAGAACTGGGCCATCACCAATGAGTTGGCGCCGAGGTCGTTGAAGAAGTGACTCTCGACCGATACTCGTTCGACGTCGATGACGCCGGCCAACACCTCGGCGAGCTCCTTCTCGATGCCGCTCTTCGGTCCGGTGTACCCACGCTTGTCGAGTGCGGATTCACCCGGACCGGGCGTCAGGACTTCGACGGACTTCTCCTCCATACGAGCTCCTTGAGGAACTTTCGAACGCCGCCTGCCAATTCGGTCGACGCCCTGCACGCGCGCTTTTCGATGGCCGGAGCGAGTAATCCGGAAGCCATGAGATCGGGATCAATCTGTTGTCCGGTCACGAAACCGGCCCGGTCACAAGACCGTTGACTCAGTCTTAGCCGCCCATCCGTGGGGCTGCCACTCGAACCGGATCGTGTCGGTATGGCACTGGCCTTCGACGGCGTCAGGGGGTCCTCGCCGCTGACGCCCGATGCCCGCGGCGCAGAGCGGTCGCCGCCTGTTTTCACTCCTCGTCCACGGTCCAGCCCGACGGGTCGGCGAGGAGTTGCGCACGGGATTCGCCTTACTGCGTACGAGTGGCGTGTATCTGTTCCGGAACGGCGGGCGGACGCCGTCGACGGGGTCGCGGACGCGACGCGGACGTGGAGGACTCTGGGTAGTCGGAGACCTGTGGGGACGGGGAGGTCTGTGGGGACGGGGAGGTCCGCAGGGACGGGGAGATCTGCAGGGACGGGGTGATCTGCAGGGACGTGGAGGTCTGTGGAGGCGTGGAGGAGAGGCGCGGCGCGGCGGGCGGCCGGGCCTCCGGCCGCTCACGGGCGTGAGGAGCCGGGCCTCCGGCCGCTCACGGGCGTGAGGAGAGGGTGCGGGGGCGTCCACGAAGAGAACTGCCGCCGGGCACCCCAACACGCCCGAGCCGCCCGGCACCCTGTCGTGCCTGAGCCGTCCGGCACCCTGTCATGCCTGGGCCGTCCGGCACCCTGTCATGCCTGGGCCGCCCAGTTCCCCATACATGCCTGAGCCGGAGGCGCCCACGCGGTCGCGTGGGCGCCTCCGGCTCAGGCATGGACCCCGTTATTGCCCAGCAGGGGGCGCCGCGTGTCCCGACGGCGCCTTCTCCGTGCCGGGTACACGCACCAGGTCCACGTCGCTCGCGCGGACGTAGGCGATCCGGTGGCCGAACTGGATCTCGTAGTACTCCTCGCGCCCCGTCACCACCAGGCTCGGTGTGTCGCTGAAGGTCGACCTGTCGATGTAGGAACCGACGGGCCGGGACTGTGCCACGTACCGCTGGCCCGCGAGGAGGCTGTAGGGGAGCGGGGACTCGGACTGCTGTTCCACTCCCTCCGGGTAGGCCTCCTCCTCCGGGAGGGCACGCCCGAACACCGGGATCTCACTCAGGCCCTCCTTCGGAGTCACGAACCGGCCGCTCGCTCCGACGGCCGTCGGATGGTTCTTCGGGTTCTTGAACCACGCCTTGTGGCCCAGGTACCAGATCGCCGTCCAGTCGCCACTGCGTCCGGCGACCGCGTAGGTCTGGCCGGCGGAGACCCGCGACCCCAGGTCGTTGACGTCCTTGGTGGAGTCCTCGCCGTCGGGGCGCCGGCCCGGGTCCTGGATCAGTGGCGCGTGCTCGTCCGGCTGGGTGTGCAGGCGGACGGCGCTGGAGCCGTGCGGCGCGCACTTCACACCGCTCTTGGTGCACCCCGTGAACAGCGGCTTGTGGGTGGTGAAGTCCGGCAGCACGGTCACCAGGTCGCTGTCGGGCCCGGCCGTGGCACGCAGGGGCGCGCCGAGGAGATCGAAGTAGTGCCGCCAGTCCCAGAAGGGGCCGGGGTCGTCGTGCATGTCGGGGATGCTCGAGGTGGTCGGAGACGCCACGTTGTCATGCCCGAAGATGTGCTGCCGGTCGAGCGGGATGTCGTACTTCTTCGCCAGGTAACGCACCAGTTTGGCCGAGGACTGGTACATCTGCTCCGTGTACCAGGCGTCGGGCTGTCTGAGGAACCCTTCGTGCTCGATGCCGATCGAGCGGGCGTTCACGAACTGGTTCCCGGAGTGCCAGGCCACGTCCTTGGTCCTGATGTGCTGGGTGACGTGGCCGTCCTTGGAGCGGATCGAGTAGTGCCAGGACGCCTCCGTCGGATCCTGCACGGTCTGACGCATGGACGGCAGGTCCGCCTCCGTGTCGTGGATGACGATGTACTCGATCTTCTGGTCCCTGGGCCGGTCGGCCAGGTCGTGATTGCCGTAGTCGCCGTTGTCGTTGTACTCGACGTACGGCGCGGCGAGCCAGTCGCAGGTCAGCGCCGCGGGACACTCGACCTCCTTGGGCCGCCGGGCCGCCTGGGGGTGAGGGGTGCGGGGGTGTACGCCCGGGCTGGCGGGGAGGGTGACCTGCTGTCCGGAGTCGGTGGTGCGGTGCGCGCCCTTGCGGATCAGCGCGAAGACGTTGTTCGCGTACTCCGCCGCCGACGCGGTGTCGCCCGTCCCCGGGAAGCGTGCCACCGCCTCCCACCAGTCCGCCGGGTTGGCGCTGAGCGGCTTGCCGAGCTGCCGTTGCGTCTCCGCGAGGAGCGCCGCACCTCCGCGTACGTTCGCGGCGGCGTCGGTGCGAAGCCGTGCCACAGGGGCTCCGATCAGGCCGGCGGCCCGGCGCAGGTCCGCGGGCTGCGCGGAGTGTCCGCCCGGGGAGCCCGCCGCCCCGGGCGAGGCCGAGGGTCCCGCCGCGGCCGCGGGCGGCTGAGCACCTCCGCGGTGCGACTTCGACGGAGCCGGTGTCGGGGACTTGCCCCTGGCGTCGGCCCGGCGGCCGTCGACCAGGTGCATCGGCCCGTAGCCGCCGACGACGCTCGGGGTGCCCGGCCGGGCGTCCCATCTCGACTGCAGGTAGGACACGCCCAGAAGCACACTGCGCGGCACGTGGTATTCGTTCGCGGCGTCTGTGAAGACGTTCTGAAGCTGGCGGTCGGCCGAAGTCCCGCCGGCGCACGCCGCCGGGCCTGCCAGCAGCGGCATCAGGAGCGCCGCGGAGGCGGTCATGCGGACTGTACGACGGTGCTCACGTGGGGAGTTGGGGACACGGGGGGCGACACGTCTTCTCATCGCAAGGGTCTCCAATCATGCTCGTCGCAATCAGGACAAAGGAGTTGCCCTCTGCATCACCCCCCGTACGTTTCCGTGCCCGACACGCCCCGTCGCGCCAAGCGTCACTGGTGTGGCCCAGCCACCCGGCAGAGGCCACCCGGTCGGCGGCAGAACGTCCGCCCCGGCGGGGAGTCGGCGCGAGCGCTCCGCGGCGCGCGGGAGTGCCGTCGTGCGAGCGTGCCGGAGTGCCGTCGTACGGGCGCGTGGAAGTGCCGTCGTACCGGCCGCGGGAGTGCCGTCGTACGGGCGCGCGGGAGTTCCCTCGTACGGGGGAGGTGACGTCTCAGTCCTGGACCGGGTCCACCTGCCAGTCGGGGTGTCCCGGCATGGGCGGGGTGCGGTCCCCGAACAGCCACGGCGTCAGGAACGGCTTCAGGTCCTCGCCCGCGACCTCGGACGCGAGCGCGACGAAGTCCTGGGTACCGGCCGCCCGCCCCTGGTACTTCGTCACCCAGGACCGTTCGATCCTCTCGAAGGCCCCCTCGCCGACCTTCTCCCGGAGGGCGTAGAGCACGAGCGCCGAGCCGTCGTACCGCACCTGCTTGAACAGGGCGGCCTCGGTGCGGGGTTCGGCGGGCGCCCCGTCGTCGTGACGCCACTGGTCGTGCTGCTCGTACGCCGCCCGCATCGCGGACTCGATGCTGTCGCCGCCGTGCGCCTCGGAGTAGAGACGCTCGTAGAAACGGGCGTGCCCCTCGCTCAGCCACAGGTCGGACCACCGCCGGATGGCCACGCTGTCGCCGGTCCACTGATGCGTCAGCTCGTGCACGAGGTCGCGCTCGGCGTCGACCCGGCCACCCTGGAGGTCGCCCTTCGGCACAAGGGACAGCGACTGCGTCTCCAGCGCCACCGGCAGGTCCGTGTCCCCCACCAGCACGCCGTAACGGCGAAACGGGTACGGGCCGAGCCGCTGTTCCAGCCAGGTCAGGTGCTCGGGCGTGAGCGAGCGATAGGCCTTGGTCTCGGTGACCAGGTCCCCGGGGACCACGTCCCGGACGGGCAGCCCGTGCGGACCGGTGCTCTCGACGAACGTGAACTTCCCGATCGCCATCTGCACCAGCTGCGCCGCGACCGGTTGCTCGGAGTCGTACGTCCACAGGACCCGTCCGTCGGGCCGTGGGGCGCGCTCGACGAGCCGCCCGTTGGCCACCGCGCTGACACCCGGTGGAGTGGTGATGAGGAAGGTGATCGGCGCCCGCAGGCTCGGATGGTCGTTCGTCGGGAAGATCATCTTGGCCCCGTCGGGCTGCGGATAGAGCACGGTGCCGTCGGGCGTGGGCACCCAGCCGTAGTCTCCGATCGCGTCGCCGCGGTGCCTTCGCTGTGTCGGGTCGGCCGTGTAGGCGACCCGCACGGTGAACGCGCCGCCTTGGGGGATCGGCTTCGCGGGCGTGACGACGAGTTCGTCTCCGTCGCGCACGGTCCTTGCCGGTACGTCGTCCACGGTGACCGAGTGCAGCGAGTTGCCCGCGAAGTCGAGGTCGAAGCGGGACAGGGCCTGCGTGGCGCTCGCACTGATGGTCGTACTGGCGTCGAAGCGCGTCCTGGGCGCCCGCCAGTCGAAGGCGAGCGTGTAGCGGCTCACCGTGTACCCCCCGTTGCCGTCGAGCGGCAGAAGCGGGTCGCCGATACCCGGGGCACCGGGGGAGGGGGCCGCGCCGGGTGATCCGGCGGACGGGGTGGTGCTGGAGGGGGCGGTGGTGGCGAGGGTGCCTGGGCGGGCGGGGGAGGGGTGGTCTCCGTGGGGGAGGGCGCCGACGAGGACGACGGCACCGCCGATTCCGACGGTGCCGGTGAGGGTGAGGAGGAGGGCCGTACGGCGGGAACGGGGGACTGGGAGACCACGGAGTCCCGGGAGACGACGGAGACCATGGGGACCACGGAGGCTGCGGAGGCCACGGAGACCACGGAGGGCGCGCGGGCCACGGAACTGATTCGGCTGCCGGGGGTCGTGGATCTCCATGGCCGCACTATGTCAGCAGGATCAGCCCATAACTGCTTATTTCGGGGCGCATCCGTGTCGGTCACTTCAGGGTCGGCCACCCCGTGTGGGTGCTGCGATTGGGTACCGCGATTGGGTACTGCGATCGGGTCCTGCGATTGGGCCTTGAGATCCAAAACGGGGATTGCTCCCCGGTTACGTGCTAGCGTCGAGGCAAGAAACGGGGATCAGTCCCCGTTGGTGGGGAGGGCGGACGTGGCGGATACGGCGCTGGTGTTGGGCGGGGGCGGCCTGACCGCGTACGCATGGCAGGTCGGCATGCTGGCGGGGCTGGCCGACGCGGGGCTGGACCTCGGCGGCGCCGACGTGCTCGCCGGCACGTCGGCCGGCTCGCTGCTCGCCGTGGAACTGGCCGCAGGAGCGGCGCCCGCCGACTTGTACGAGGTACAGGTCGCCCGGAAGCGAGCCATGATGGAGGTGGACTTCACCTTCTTCATGACGGTCAAGTACCTGTGGGCGGCGCTCGGTTCGCGCGATCCGGCGACCGTGGTCAAGCGACTGGGCAGGCTCTCCCTGAACGTGCGCGACGTGACGGAGACCGACGTGTTCGACGCGATCCGTCCCCAACTGCCGGTTCAGGACTGGCCGGAGCGGCCCGTGCGGCTGTTCGCGGTGGATGCGCTCACCGGCGAACCGACCGGCTTCAGCGCCGACAGCGGCGTCGACCTGGTGACGGCGATGTCGGCCACGTGCGCACTGCCACCGCTGTTCCCTCCGATCACGATCGGGGCGGGCCGCTGGATGGACGGGGGCGTGCGTTCCACGACCAACGCCGACTTGGTGCGCGACTGCCGACGGGTTGTGGCTTTGGCCCCGATCCCCGACGTGCCGGGCGCGACCCCGAGCGCCTTCGATCAGGTGGCCTCTCTCGAGGCGGGCGGTACCCGGGCCGCCCTGCTGGTCCCGGACCGAGCGGCCCGCCGCGCGTTCGGCCGCAACGCGCTGGACGCGTCCCGCATTCCGGGCGCGGCCCAGGCAGGCCTACGCCAGGCGGCCGAGTACGCCGAAGAGGTCCGAGCCGTGTGGCACGGCTGAGCAACCTTCCAACTGGCCAGCGCCCCCAGATGCGAAATACGGGCGCGACGGTCACTGAGGTCTGATCGCCTGGCCAGACGGCCAGACGGCCAGACGGCCAGACGGCCAGACGGCCAGACGGCCAGACGGCCAGACGGCCAGACGGCCAGACGGCCAGACGGCCAGACGGCCAGACGGCCATGCGGTCATGCGGGACTGCTGACGGTTGACTCCGGTCTCGATAGTTGCTGTACCTCACTGCTGTACAACAGCGAGGCCGTAGAAGAGGCTCGCCACGGATGCGGCCCTCTGATCGGGAACGCAACGAGCGGACGCCCGCTTCAGCCAACCGCGATCGTGCAGTCCTTGGAGGGGAGGTCGGCGAGTTCACACCCGCCGGCGTCCTGTTCGCCCTCGGATCGGTGTTGCTGCAGATGCGCCGCTGTCGCACGAGTCCCGGCACCGAAGCACGTCGGATTCTGCACCACGATCAAGCTGAGGATCTTCACCCGGGTCGACTCCATTTCGCCCAGGTGAGGCCACTCACCACCGGCGCGTTGCACAGGACTGATGCCGTCGCCGGCGGCGCGACTGGACCGATCTCTTCGCCGAGATGTTTTCGGCGTCTCATCGGGCAGGTCGTTCGGGGATCCTCGGAAGAACCTTCTCGGCGATGTTGAGGAGAGCACTGTCGTTCGGGAGGGCTCCGGACGTGCTCCACACGGTGATGTCGCAGTAGCCGCCTCGGTCCTTACGGTCCAGGGCCACGGACAGTGTCCTGGCCATGGGGCCTTCTCCGACCGGTCCGCCGGATCCGCCACTCCCGAGATTGATCTCGAGCTTCATGGTGTGATCCGAGGAGAGGACCGCGGGCCGACCGAGAACCGTAAGCGTCTTGACGTCCTTCTCGTCCCCGAACTTCATCAGCTTCACGTACTGGCCGGTCGACAGCTCGTTGTAAGTGGCCGAGACATTCACGGTGTACGTGTCGAACGTGACCTCGGCCTCCGGTTGGGCGACCTTCCCATCAGTCAGAGGAGCGGTGTTGTTGGTGCTGGAAGCAGTGGTCGCGGTCTCTTCAGGCGTTCCAAGGAGCTCGGCCAGGTCCGGCCGGTTGAGCGCCTTGCACAGCTCTTCACCGGTCACCGGCCGGGGCGTGTCCTTGTAGGCCTTCGGAAGCTCCTCGTGTGCCCCGCCCGAACACGAGGCGAGCTGCGCGGCGTTGTCGTCGGACGGCATGAAGCGTGGGGCCACCCACAGCGCGGCCCCGAGCGCCCCGAACACGGCCACGGCCGCGACGGCCTGGCCCCATGCGTTGTGCTCCTTCTCCGGAGTGTCCGGCCTGGGACGCGACCCGGTTACGGCCTGGGGCTGGGCCTGGGCCTGGGCCTGAGGCTGGGGCGCAGCATCGACTGCCGCCCCGTCTGCGGAGGCTGTCGGACTCGGGTTCCGGCGTGCGCGCAGGGCCCGGATCACCGCGTGGACGCGTATTGCGGTGAACACGAGGAACACCACGCCGAGACCGGCCGCGACCCGATCGTGATCGCGGACGGCGAGATACATGATGCGTACGCCGAGAACGGACCCGACCGCGATGAGCAGGGGCTCGCGGACCCAGAACGGCAGGAGACGGAGGAGGAAACCGAGCATCCGGCGATCTCACCAGGACAAGATCACATCCGCCATGATGGAAGCCACAGTTCCGGGCACGTGCAGGGCCTGTCGAAGCAAGAGACGCCAAGCCGACGATCCCGAGATCGGCTGTCGGGACGACAGCGGGTGCAAGAGCTGAGCCAAAGCCGCCTGATGTTCTGGACCACTCCACCGCCCTGAACTCGGACACCCAGGGCACGCCCGTGCCCCGCCGTCCGCTACCGGCCTTCAGGTTCCTGAAACCCACTCGCTGCTCACGCGCGATCAGTGCGTGACAATGACAAAGAGCCGGACCCAGTAGGACTGGGCCCGGCTCTTAACATCTGGCACTTTGCCTGGTCAGCGGGTTGACCACGCTGCTCCGGCTTCTGTGCCCCCGGCAGAATTCGAACCTGCGCACACGGCCCTGGAGTGATTGCGCCGATCCCCCCGCATAGCTCTCTGACCTGCGGCGGAGTTCGTCAGAGGGCGTCAGCGGCACGGACTGTGTCGGAGGTGTGTCGGGCGCTCTCAGGGCGGTTCGCCCCGAACGTCCGTGATGCGCGTGCGGTCCACGCCGGTTAAGACATACCGCGCCAATTCGCGCGGCAGAGAGGCGCGGCCGTCATCTACTGGTAGTACCGAACCGCCCCCGGCTACCAGGGCCGGGGCGGATGGCTTCGCGGGCACACGACCCGGCGCGAGGCTGTGGCGTGAGAGGCCGGTTCAGGTGTGGGGCAGCCAGGCCCGGGGCTAGTGACGTGCGAGCTTGGAGAACTCTGCTGAGGCCCCGGCCCAGCTGCCCACGAGTGGGAGGCCCGATCGTTACGGAAACAGGGGGCTTCCGCTTTGACTGGCGGAGGCGTAGGTTCCGTTTACCCCGCGACGGCGCCTTTCGAGGCGTTGGCCCGCCAGTTCCGGGACGGCGGGCCGCGCGGGGGCCAACTACCTGGTCGCGGCCGTGTCTTGGCAGACAGTGCTCGCTGACTGGGCGCCGGTTCCACTAAGGGGGGTGGCTGCCCCCGTACGAGGCGATCTCTCCGATCTCACCGATCTCACCGACGGACGGCGAGCAGCCGCCCAGCTGTGTCGGCATCTCAGGCACCACGGTTTTCCTGCTGCATGGAACCCGGCGCTGCCCCGACGCGACAGTCGGGCCGCCGACCTGCCCCGACTCCGGAAAAACCGCACCACACAGGCACAGAGCCCTCATCAAGAAGCCGACGAGGGCTTATGAACGATCGAGGCTAGGTTTGGGGAAGGGAAACCGTCTGGTCGGGGGCTATGACATGAGAATTCACCGCTGGGGGCCTGTAGCTCGTCTGTCACTGACGGTCGTCGTCGATCGACGACGGGCGCCCTCCCACGGCCCAGGGACGGCCCAGAAGCATCGGTCCCGATCTGGCGTGAGTCCTTGATCTGCGTTCCCACCGATCACCTCAGTGTCCGCTGAAACCACGCTCACGATCTCGAGTCACACCTGCCAAGCGCTAGGCGGACAGCACCTTCAACGGACGCCCCTACAAGGTCACCCACGACGCCCCCGCGGCGCCCCTGCCGGGCTGGCTCGCCGAACTCCTGCGCCCCGCCCCGCTGCCCCCACAGAAGCCCATCCGAGTTGCGCTCTCCGGTCGCGGACGGCGCTCGACCTTCCTGCGGTGCGCGGTCAACGGGGAAGTGGAGCGAGTCACCGGTTCCGGGGAGGACCAGCACAACAACGCGCTCTACATCGCCTCCGTCGCCCTCGGCCAGCTCGTTGCCGGGGGAGAACTGAGCGAAGCCGACGTGACCGGCTGGCTCCTCACTGCCGCCCTCCAGGTCGGCCAGGGCGAGCGCAAGGCCCAGCGCACCATCGCCTCTGGGCTCCGGGCCGGGGCGCGCCGGCCGCGGACGGTCGCGGCATGAGCGCCAACCCCATCCCGCCCCTGCACCTGTACTCCGGCCCCAGCGACCCGGCGTCGGCCCCGGCGCCGCCGCCGAAGCGCGAGCGCCCGCGGACCGCGTGGACGGCCGATCAGCTCATGGCCGCGGACTTCCCCGAGCCGAAATGGGGCCGTGCCCGGCATCCTCGCCGAAGGCGTCAGCCTGCTCGCCGGACCGCCCAAGGTCGGCAAGTCCTGGCTGTCCCTGGGGCTCGCTCTCGCGGTCGCGGCCGGAGGTCAGGCCTTCGACTCCGTGCCCGTTCAGGGCGGCCCGGTGCTCTACCTCGCCTTGGAGGACACCCCGCGCCGTCTCCAGACCCGCATGGGCAAACTCCTGGGAAGCCAGCGGGCGCCCGCCGGGCTGACCCTCGTCACCGAATGCCCGCCCTTCCCCCAGGGCGGCACCGAAGCCATCGCCCAGTGGCTGGACCGCAATCCTGACGCCCGCATGGTCGTCATCGACGTGTTCGCCAAGATGCGCGGCCAAGCACCACAGGGGGTGTCCGCGTACGACGCGGATTACGTCTCCGTGGGCTACGCGAAGCGGCTCGCGGATCACTACGGCATCGCCGTCGTGCTCGTGCACCACGTCCGCAAGGCAGGCTCGGACGACTTCCTGACGGAGGTCTCCGGGACCAACGGCATCGCGGGCGCCGCCGACGCCACGCTCGTCCTGAAGCGGGCGCGCGGGCAGGCGGACAGCATCCTGCACGTCACCGGCCGCGACGTGGACGAAGCCGAGTACGCCCTCAGCTTCCAACCCGCCTCCGGAGCCTGGCACTTGCTGGACGGCCCCGTGAGCGACCACACCGTGGGCGACACCCGCGCCACGATCCTGCGCTACGTGCGCGCTCACCCCGGCGCCAAGCCGAAGGACATGGCGGGCGAGCTGCCGAACGTCGACCTGGACACGATCCGGCGCACCTGCAACCGCATGGCCGACGCCGGACAGCTCACCAAGGACGCCGGCGGCCGGTACTACCCGGACACCGACACCTGGACACAGGCCGCGCAAGAGGTGTCCGCACTGTCCGGGTGTCCGGTTACACCGTCTGACCAGCACGAACACCCCGGACAGTCCGAATTGGAGCTGTCCGGACTGTCCGGGGCGACCGAAGCCGAAGGGGAGGCGGAGTGAGCGCCCGTACGCAGGACGAAAAGATGACCGTCCAAGAGGTCATCACCGATCTGAAGGTCGCCCCGTCGACCTTCTATCGGTGGCGCCAACTCGGCAAAGGACCCCGCGCAATCAAGCTCCCCAACGGGGACGTACGGATCCGGCGTTCGGAGTACGAGCGTTGGCTGACGGAGCGGGAGGAGGCTGCGTGAGCACGGATGACAACGCTCCTGTTCTCCGGCCGCACGGAGAGGCCAAGCCGGGGTATTCCCTCGATATCCGACTGTGGAAAGTCACGAAGGTCAATCGGAAAGCGCGCCCGTACCAACTGCGATGGGTCGTAGGTGGGAAGGTAAATAGCGCGACGTTCGCCACGTCGGCACTCGCCGAAAACCGAAGCTCGGAGTTGCGGCAAGCAATGCGCCGGGGCGAGGCTTTCGAGATCGCAAGCGGACAGCCTGAGTCCGAAGTCCGCGCGGCAGCGAAAGCGGCGAAAGCCTCGGAAGAAGTACCGCCGTTGCGGTGGTTCGAGTTCTGCCGCAACTACGTCGCCGGGCGGTGGCGTACGAGTGCAGCCAAGACCCGAGAGGGCATGGCGGACGGGCTTGCAGCCGTGACGCTCGCCATGGTCAAGCGCGGGAACGGCGCTCCGTCGGATGAGCAATTGCGGTTGGCCTTCCGGTGGGGGATCGTTCCCGCGAATGCGGGGGAGGACCCGCCGGCCGAACTCAAAGCTGCCTATCACTGGCTCACGACGACGGACCGTCAGGTCGGCGACGTGGCCGACGCTGCGGTGTTCGAGGACGTGCTCTACCGCCTCGGGTACAAGCTGGACGGCACCCCGGCGGCGGGCGACACGTACAGGCGGCGCCGTCGAGCACTCAACACCGCACTCGAACACGCGGTGATCGCGGGCGATCTCTCGGAGAACCCGCTTCAGGCGCCCGCCGCAAGCGCGTCGGCTCGAATGACGTGGTAGACCGGCGTGTCCTCGTGAACGCCCTACAGGCCCGCCAGTTGCTCGCGGCAGTCTCCTACGTTGGGTCGTGGGATCGGTGCCGTGGGAGGCGCCTGGTGGCCTTCTACGCGGTCCTGTACTACGCGGGCCTGCGCCCGGCTGAGGCGGTCGGACTGAGGCGCTCTGACTGCCATCTCCCGGACGAAGGATGGGGCACGCTGACGCTCCGGGAGACGCGTCCTGTCTCCGGGAAGCAGTGGACCGATTCGGGGGAGCGTCACGACCGCCGCGGGCTGAAGGCGAGGGAGGCCAAGAGTGACCGACCGGTCCCCATCCCGCCTGTCCTCGTGGCAATCCTGCGGGCTCACCTGGACGCGTTCGGCACGGCCAAGGAAGGGCGAGTGTTCGGCAACGAACGTGGGGGCGTGGTCGGCTCTTCTACCTACTGGCGGTTGTGGGAGGAAGCGCGGGAGTACGCACTCCCACCTGACCGCGTCGGCTCGCAGTTGGCCGGGCGCCCGTACGACCTGCGCCACGCCTGCATCACACGGAGGCTGAATGCGGGGGTGCCGATCGCCGAGGTAGCCCGGCGGGCCGGCAACTCTCCCGAGGTGATCCACCGCCGCTACCACGGCTGCATCGATGGCCACGAAGAAGCGGCCAACGCGAAGATCACAAAGGCGCTGGAAGAAGACGGCGATACGGCCTAGCTAGGGGTCGTCCCGGAACGGACACGCGACGAGGAGGTTCACCTTCTCCGACGCCTGGCCTTTTACACTTTCGCCGTCACACAGCGTGAGAGATGACGTGAGAAAGATAAACGAAATGCTGCGTATGCGTATGCGTAGGCCCCCACGCCCCCTTGTGCTCCGTGCGGTGCTTATCACCACGCTCGTCGCGCAGTCGGCTGTGCTCATCGCCCAGGACGCGCAGATCGACAATCTGCGGGCGCAGCACGTCGACCTCGAGACACAAAGCGTCGTAGCCGGCCCCTCCGGCCCGCCAGGCCCGTCGGGTCCGGCCGGTCCTGCTGGCCCGGCAGGGAGAAACGGGCAGGATGGGAGGAACGGGCAGGAGGGGAGGAACGGGCAGGAGGGGAGGCCCGGCAGGGACGGCAGGGACGGCAAGGACGGCAAGGACGGCAAGGACGCTGTTGCCACTCCAAGGCCTACCGTCACCGTCACCCAGCACAGCTGAGCCCCACGGTCACAGTGGGGACGTGTAACCGGACGGGGGAACTTGCGGTTGCGGCTGGCAATACACGACGAACCGCGCGGAACCAGCACCAGTACCCCGCGGACGAGCGCGTATGCCGCGCGTCGGGAACGCGTCCGCGAGCCCCTTGGCCCCTACCGTTCCACCGTCCCCCGCGGGATCTGGTGCGCTAGTGGTGCGAGTCGCCCTTTCTCCATCAACTTCCGCAGGATGGCCCTCGGTCGAGCAGCCTCTAGTGCCGCCTCGGGGCCTTGGGCGGCGCTCACCCTCGCTCGCGCTTCGCCTCGATGACGGGCTTCAGCGCCTCGTGCGGTGATCGACAAGCTCGCGGCGTTCGGGGTCGCTCTGGGGCAGGCGCGCGACGAGGAGGACAGCCTTGTCCACTCCTTGCCATTTACACCTTTCCATCGCGTAGCGTGAGGGATCATGTGAGAAACGTAAAAGAGAAACTGCTTAAGTGGCGCCCCCTCGTGCTTGGCGCCGCCCTGCTCGTCGCGCTTGTCGGACAGTCGGGCGCGCTCGTCGCCCATCAAATGCAGATCGACGATATGTGGGCACGGAATGTCGAGCTCCAGACGCACGGCGTCGAGGTGGGCCCTTCCGGTCCGCCAGGCCGCTCCGGTCCCCCCGGTCCGCTCGGCCCCACCGGCCCGCCGGGCAGAAAGGGGACGGACGGGCGGGCCGGGAGAGACGGGATCGATGGGGACGACGGGCCCGATGGGAGGATGGGGCGTCACGGAAGAAAAGGGAAAAATGGTGTAGTGCTGGCGCCCAGGTAGCAACGCCGTTCAGTTTGGCGTGAGGCCCGTCGGTCAAGCCTTGCCCGCAGGTGGGAGCCTCGTCACCTGCGCCTGCGGCTGTTCTCCGCCGCGGCCCAACTCGTCACCACCGCCCGCCGACAGTAGCTGAGGTTCGCGGCCCACTGGCCCTGGACCGACCTCATCACGGACGCGATCGAACGGCTGCACGCCCTCCCGAACCCCGACTGACCAGCAGATCCACCCGTCCCGACGAACCTGGATCACCCCACCGGAACCGTGGAACCCGGCGCCCACCCGACGGGACAGCCGGGCCCTCACCCTGCCCACTTCCAGCCCAACAAGCCGAAACGGCCCGCCAGATGGACCAATGAGCCGTCACGAAAGATCGAGGCTAGACGTGAAGGGGCGGGCCGCCGTCATTTGTCTTGAACGGCTTTGTACTGCTCGTACTGAGTCCAGGCACGTTCGAGTGTCTCTATGGCGGCCGAAATGGCGCCACGCTCTTCAAGGTAGGTGTGCTGACCCGGCAGGCCCTTGCGTGAGGGCCACTCGGGATCGCGCGAGACGTCCCGGGCGAGATCACCAATGGCGTTGTCTTGATCGGCGTGGGTCTTCAACCACGCAGTGAAGCTCTTCGGCGTGGGCATATCCGCATCCTTCCGCCGCCGCGTGGCGTCCACACGTGAGTGTGTCGCGTGTATCGCAGATGGTGCGTGGACACTGAGAGACAGCAAGAAAGAGCGGGAGTCAGTGAGACTGACTCCCGCTCTCTCATATCGGCATTCGCGCTGGTCAGAGCTTGATTCTTTCTGGCTGAATGGCGAGTGCCCCCGGCAGGATTCGAACCTGCGCACACGGCTCCGGAGGGCCCCTGCGAATCGCCTATTACTCCTGGTCAGCGGGTTGTGCAGCCCCTCACTAGCCGTCCTTGTCCACGTATAGTCCGCAGTCCGCAAGAATTAGTCGAACTGTGTCCTCTTCCGTAGGCCTACGGCCCGCTTCGTGACCAGGACCCTGTGTGTGGAAATTGGGAAGGTGGCGTGTACCTTCAGGGCGCTATCGTCGGCCTATGAGATCAACCAGCCGTCACCGCCTGTCCGTTCGCATGGGCACGGCTCCTGTGCCTGCTCTCATGGAGGGCATGCCAGCGTCCCTCGAACCTGCGCTCCGCGCTTGGATCCAGGAGACGGCGGCACTGGATCCCGACGAAGCACACCATGTGATGGTGCGGTTGGATCTCGTTCTACCGCAGGCGGATTGGGACAGATACGAACGCCAGCTGCGAAAGTGCGAGATGGAGCAGGCACGGCTCGATGCGCGCTGGGAGGCGGAGCAGGCAACGAGGACGGAGAGCACTCGTGCTGACCTAGCGCCAGTTGTGCCGCTGCCTCCTGACCCATACGTGCTCTTCCTGGCCTGGGGAACGGAGCGGGAAGTCCTGTGGGACGTCGTTGACGACTTGCTCTTCTTGCTGTGCAGCGAACCGCCGGCCCCGGAGAAGTCGCCGTTTGTTACCTGGTTCAGCGGCAGTGTCAGACGGACCAAGCGTATCGTCGAGCCGCTGAACCGCTTGCTGGTTGAGTCACGGTCGGTATACGAGGTAACCCCGGATCAGCGCGGCCTCCAGCGGAGGATGGAGGCGGGTCTCAGCGAGGCGCTGAACGTGGCAGCGAATGCCGCTGAGAGCAGCGGCTACCTTGCGGCTCGGCACTACCTTGAGCGGGCACGCGACAAGCTGATGGCGGTGCACACCGACCCAAGCGGTGCCTACGTTGACTTGATCCGCGCGGTTGAGGCTGTTGCTTGTCCGATGTTCCTGCCACGTGACCAGCTGCCCACCCTCGGCAAGGTCCGCGATCACCTCCGGAACGCGGACGCGAAGTACGAATACGTGCTGACGGACAAGTCCGGGAAGCCGGGCAACACCGGCGGGGTGGTCGCCATGCTCACGGACCTGTGGGAAGGGCACAGTGACCGGCACGCAGGCGGTCTGCGGGAGGTCCCCGTGTCCCAGGAGGCGGCCGAGGCGGCGCTGACAACCGCCACCGCCTTGGTGACCCTGTTGAGTAGGAGGGCGGTGCGGCCGCGTATCAATGCAGCGGCACAGCGCCAGGAGGCCCCATGACGCTGAAGATCCCGGCAGTCCTGTGGGATCGACTATATGTGGCTGGCCTGCTGCGTCGTTACTGGGCGGTCCTCCCCAACGGTACGCCTGCCTATACCGGTGCGCGGTTCGAGCGGTTGACAGGCGGCGGAGACCAGCCGGAGGTGGCGAACCACTTCACGCCGGCGGACTTCATTGCCGTTGACACGTTGAGCGTTGACGTGCCAGTACGGGCAGTACTCCACGTGCTCGAGCCGACGGGTCCCAACCCTTACAGCCGTCTACTCTCACAGATTCCCGTGGACCTTGAGCTCGCGGCAGCGGAGGAGCGGCACGTTGCCAAGGACAGCCCAGCGTGGAACCTGTGGCAGAGTCTGCGCGATGTCGACGGCATAGGCTCAGTCGGCGCTGGGAAACTACTTGCTCGCAAGCGCCCTCGCTTGCTGCCTATCTACGATTCGGTGATCAAAAAGGTCTTCGAGCGCCCCTCAACAGACTTGAGCTTTTGGTCTGACGTGCGCCGCGCACTTCGCGCTGACGGCCGGATGCTGGTAGCCCATCTCGAAGACGTCCGCGGCCTGGCAGGCCTCGGTGAGGACATCGGCGTGCTGAGGGTCCTCGACACAGCTGCATGGCTCCATGGCAGGGACGAGCAGCTGCAGCTGAGAGGCAGCTTCCGTGCGGCCCGACGCTAGCTGGCAACCCCGACAGGCACCGCCTACACAATCGGATAGTGCCCTAAGCGGCTCGTCATCGTGGTGACTGCCTCAGCGCCTCGTGGAAGGTCCTTGCGTGATTCGGGACGATGCGGAGATCTTCCTGGAGGACTGCGACGCACGCGTCCTACCTTGGACCAAGCCGCAAGGAGCACCCGCATCACTGACGACCGACAGGGTGCTGTTCGGTCAAGGCGACGCTCCGGAGGCCCCTTCCCGATGTGGAAATTCCACAGGTCATGGACGTATGGACTGGCAGTGGACGGTTCCGTGTCCACGTATGATCCACCGCTCCGCAGGGGTGTTCGTTGCGTTCGTCGGACGACGGAGGTCGTCACCTCGGTCGTCATGACTCGGCACACGGGGGCAACGCCTGCTCCGTGGTGGGAGTGTCGACAAGCTACATGAAGCCGCGTCCGTGAAGCCGAGGTGAAGGCACCTACGGCAGTGTGGGGTTGGGGTGACCATCGCCATCTGACCTGTAGCTGACCGGGGCGCAGTGTGGTGGTACGGGGGCGCACGATAGGCGCACTCCACCACTGTTGTGCCCCGATCGACGTAGCCCGATTCGGCAGAAGAGCTTCCACTTGTCCAGGAGTTGCTGGAGCCTTTACGAAGCGCGAGCAGGGAGACTTGTGAAGACCGGTTCATGTGCACTGAGCCAAAGGCGTCTGGTTGCTGTTGGGGCATCCAGTTGCGCGCGGTCGACGGGGTTCCCAGGTGGGTGCGCTTTGCCTGGCAGGCAAAACCCTTGACGACGTGCTGGTTCTGGGCTGCATTCTGTAGCCGATCTCCGGATTGCGAATCGGTAACGGGGGGTTCCCCGCGGCGGCGATTTGTTGAACTCTTGAGCTTCACGAATGCGGGGGAACTGTGAAGATTGCTGTGTGTCTGGTGCGCGTTCAGGCGGAGTGCCTGGGTCGGTCGTTGACCTCGCGTTGACGCAAGAGGAGCCATGTACATCTGCGTGTCGGGGCGGGGTGACGGCGACCTGCCTCTGACGACAAGGGGCGCCGAAGTCGGTCGAACGGTGCCGGACCATGGGGTGGATCGACGGTGCTCGTATCGACCTGCGGTCGGAACACCTTGCATCAAGGGCGGCGAGTCCGCTTCCTGCGGCAATTTGGGCGTTCTGGCGCCCGCGTGTCAACCGCCACCTGAGCATCCCGCGGGGGCGGGATGTCGTTGGCTGGGCTTACCGTCCGCGGCGGTTCGACAGTGTGAGACATCGCGCCCTGTCCCAACATCGGCAATCGATGTTCAGGAACCGCATAGGCACAGGTCCGACATTGGCAAATTGTGGTATCGGGAGTGGGGGCGGCGAAGCCGTGATGAGGAAGAATGCCGATTGGGTGCCCGACGCGGGCTTGGCCCGCGAGGTTGATGAACTCTTCGAGCGGGCGATCAACTCGTATCGCGCGAATTCGAACCTGATTACGGAGCACGCCAACCAAGAGGAATCCATCCGGGTTGGCGGTTACTCGAACCGCACGCTCCTGGAATTGGTGCAGAACGCGGCTGACGCGATGTCGGGGGCTGACGAGCACGAGGAGGGAGCGGGGCGGGTTGAGATCGTCCTCGACCTCGACCGCCAGACACTGTACTGCGCGAACGCTGGCCGTCCGTTCTCCCGAAGCGGCCTCACCACGCTCGCTCACGCGCATCTCAGCGGTAAGCGAGGCGACGAGATCGGGCGCTTCGGGCTCGGTTTCAAGTCGGTACTCGCGGTCACCGACACCCCGCAGGTGTTCAGCCGATCGGTTTCCTTCGAGTTCAACTCCTCAAAGGCAAAGGCGGCGATCGCGACGATCGCCCCTGCGCCCAAGAGACTCCCGGTCCTGAGGACCCTGACCCGGACCAATGCAGAGGCCGAGTTTGTAAAGGACCCGATCCTGGCCGAGCTGGCGGAGTGGGCGGTTACGATCGTGAGACTGCCGCATGCGACGAGGCTGGAGAACCTCAAGAAGGAGATCGAGGAATTCCGCTCCGAGTTCCTCCTCTTTGTCAACTCAGTGCGTGAAATCCGACTCCGGGTCGTCGGAGCCGACGCGAACTTCGTGACGAGCCATGTGTCGCGTGACCTGGGCGACGGCAGGTTCCGGATTGAGCGTCCCGATGGTGACCATGCCGAGTGGTACGTCGAGAACCGAATGCATGCACCCAGTCCCGAGGCTCGGATTGAGGTGGGTGAAGCGGTGTCACGTGACCGAATGAAGGTCACGGTTGCGATGCCAGCGCGCTTCGCTCAACTGAGAACGGGCGAGTTCTGGTCATACTTCCCGCTCCAGGACAGGACATCGGCCTCCGCCCTCTTCAATGCCCCCTGGAGCGTCAACGACGACCGCACCACCCTGCTCGCGAACAGATACAACCGAGAGATCCTTGTGACTCTCTCCGAGATGTTCCTCGACGCTTTGCCGAAGATCTCTTCCGTCGATGATCCGGCAGCACACTTGGACTACATGCCGGCGCGTGGCCGTGAGGCCCACTCCTTCGGCGACGAAATCCTCTGTGTCCATGTCCCGCAGCTCGGATGCGAGAAAGCGCTGATTCCCGACGCGAACGGTGCGCTGCGCACACCGCCGGAGCTTCGTCCCCTTGACTTCGGTGTCAACAGCGCATCTGAGCGCGATCACGAAGAGTGGATCAAGTCACCCAACACCGATGATGACGTGCCACACTGGCGCTGCTATGCCAGCTCTCAGCGGGTGACGCGACTGAGGACTATCTACTTGTGCAGCGTCTCTCCCGCTTTCTCCGACTCGCGGCCCAGGGACGAAAAGAAGGCGTTGGAGAGCATTCGCAACAAGAGGGGAATCTTGTCGTGGTTGCGTGAGTGGGCAGAGGGAACGGACATGGACTCTGCTGGTAAGGCTCTCGATTTCGTCGTGCGTAATCCGAGCGGCCTCGACTCTGCAAAGGTTGTACCGACGACCGACGGTATGCGGTCCATCAGAGACCGTGGACAGGTCTACCTCCATCGAGCGGACGGTATCGACGTAGAAGGGGCTTGCTTCGTCGAACCGAGATTCCTTGCGATTCCAGGCGTGGAAAGGAAGCTCTCCGACAGAGGGTTCCGGGACTTGGACTCGCTCGCGAAGTTCGAGGCCAGGATGGCCATGCTGTCATCGGAGTCGGAGGATGACGAACTTCCGAAGTTCTGGAAGGCGGCAACCGAGGCGCCTATGGCGCAGGCGCAGAAGGTCGTGGCTGGCAACAAGGCGGGTGCCCTCAGGGTTCCGACGCGCGACGGTGGTTGGGCCTTGCCCGCGTATGTGCTGGATATCGACGGCCTCGGCGACAGTGCACCCGATCGAGTCCTGGACGGGACGAGGTGCGTGCCCCAGCTCGCACACGCGGCAGGCGTCATTACCGAGCCAGTGGGTTCGTACTCGCTCGAGGACGAGGTCCACTTCGAGGACTACTGCCATTACGTGCTGGACGAGGTGAACCGGAGGCTTGGGCCCGGAGAGCGCCCCGTCGAGCAGGTCGAGTTCGACAGGGGAGACGGCCCCGGTCCTTTCTCGGCACTCCTGATGTTGCAGGAGGCGGGCGCGTCCGAACTCATACGCGAGCGGTGGACGGAAGGACTGATCAGGCTTGACCAGGAAGGCAGCTGGCTCTGCACGGACATCGACACGGGGCTCAGTCACCGGGTCCTCTCTCCCGTTCGCTGGGCGGCGGGTCGGGCCGGCCTGCTGAAGTCGACTCGCGGCTACCGGGCTCCCGATCGCGTCGTCTCTGCGTCGCTCGTCGAGTACGAGGCCCTGCTGCCTCTCTTCCGAGGACCGCGCCACGTCGAGGCCGCTCTGGCACTGCCCAAGGATCTGGGCGAGGTTCCTGCGGAGGTCCTGCGGGAAGCGCTTGAGGCGGAGGTCACCTCGCCGATCAGCAACACGGCGCTGACGGGGTTCGTCCTCACCGCGAGTCTGTTCGCGTTCCCGGAGGGGCGTCCGGTCTTCATCCCCGCCCGGGTGGGACGCGCCATCGAGAGGAGGCGGCCCGACGCGGTGTACTTGGCGACGACGGAGGAGGAACGGGAGCTCCTCAGTACCAAGCAGAAGCCGTATCTCAAGGTGGATGAGGACGAAGCGGAGCAGTTCGTCGAAGTGGTCGGATGCCGCCGGTTCGAGGAGAGCTTCTCCTTCGACCTGCTGGTCGACGGCCGACAGGTCGAGGAGCGCATCATCGACCTGTACACCGGACTGCGTTCGACGTTCGTCGAGGACAAGGTCACGAACGTGACCGTGGCGAAGGCCATTCAGATCACGAAGCGTGTGACCACCGAGGACGGGGTCGAGGACCAGTCGCTCGAATGGCACCTCCAGGGACTGACCCTCGTGGTTCAAGCGGATCTTGACGAACGTCGTGTCCTGCAGATCGTCAACGGGGCGTTCGACCTGCGCCTGTCGAATGCCGAGCTGAGCGACATCCTCCAGGCACGAGTCAACCAACAACTCGAGACCCAAAGGCAGGACGCCCGGGCTGCGTCCAGTGACGCGGAGCGGCTGGCGATCTTCATCGGTGACGACACGCTGAAGGAGAACTTGCCGAAGGGACTCTGGCAGGCACTCGAGGGCCAAGGCTTGGTGGACGACTCCACGTCCGTCGCGGAGCTCTTCCTGACCGTTTACGGCAGCGACTCGATCAAGCTCCTCGAGGAGGGGTTCAGCGCCGAGGGGTACACGGACGTTCCCACGACATGGGCTGGTGGAGCGTCGACCGTCGACTGGCTCCGGAAGATGGGGTTCGGAGCCAAGTACGCCGGGCGTCGCACCCGGCACCGGGACAACGAGTTCGTCGTGCCTGGTGCCGTGAAGCTCAAGCCCCTGCACGACTTCCAGGAGAGGATCAGGGAGGAACTGCAGGAGGTCCTGACGTCCCGAGGTGCCGACGGCCGCGCGCGCAAGGGCATGGTGGAGCTTCCGACGGGAGCCGGGAAGACCCGGGTGGCCACCGAAACCGTGCTACAGCTGTTCGTCGACGGTGGCGTGAGCGGAACCGTGCTCTGGATCGCGCAGTCGGAGGAGCTCTGCGAGCAGGCGGTGCAGACGTTCAGCACCGTCTGGCGTTGGCTCGGGGACGAGCGTCCGTTGACGATCGGTCGGCTCTGGAACAACAACGTCGTCCACGAACCCGACACCGAGTTCAGCGTGGTCGTGGCCACCGACGCCAAGCTCGACCGGTTGGCCGGCACTCCTGAGTACGAGTGGCTGAGCCGGGCCTCCGCGGTCTTCATCGACGAGGCACATCGGGCCGGCGGGTCGAAGATGTACACAAAGATCCTCAGATGGCTCGGAGTCGACGGTCGTAGTTGGGAACGGCCCCTGGTGGGCATCTCGGCGACGCCGTTCAAGGGGAGCGGCGATGTGACCGAGCCGACGAAGGAACTGGCGGCCCGCTTCGGTCAACACAAGATGAGCGCCTTCGACGGCAACGCCTACCAGGAGCTGTCGAAGAGAGGTGTCCTAGCCCGTGTCCGGCACGAGGTGTTGGACGGTATGGAAGTCGCGCTAGAGCCGGACGAACTTGCCCAGGTGCAGTCCCTGCGCAGGCTCGAGCCCCAGGTCCTCGACCGTATCGGCGGGGACCAGGCCCGCATGAGGATCCTTGTGGAGGACATCCTGAAGCGGGATCCGGAATGGCCGATCCTCGTGTTCACGCCGAACGTCCTGTCCGCCCAGGTCCTCGCCGCGACACTTCGTTATCGGAAGGTCGCGGCCGAGGCGGTCAGCGGTCAGACAGGACGGCAGGCGCGCCGTGACGTCATCGAGAAGTTCAAGAAGGGGGAGATCCGGGTCCTGGCCAACTGCGATCTGTTGATCCAGGGCTTCGACGCACCGGGTGTCCGGGCCCTGTACATCGCCAGACCGACGTTCAGCCCCAGCGCATACATCCAGATGGCCGGCCGCGGTCTGCGTGGCCCCGCGAACGGCGGCAAGCCGGAGTGCCTCATTGTGGACGTCGCCGACAACTTCGGTGCGGTCAACGACTTCCTTGGATACCGCGCTTACGAAGCCCTTTGGCGAAAGCAGGGATCATGATCCTCATACCGGACCTTGCCGACATCGAGACGACGACCACCAGCAACGCCGAACGGCGGGTGGCCCGACTGCTACGGGCGGTCGACGGCCCTCACGACGCGGTGGCCTTCCACTCTGTGAAGCTGCGGAGTCACGCGGTCAAGCAGCAGGGGGAAGCGGACTTCGTAGTGCTCTGGGACGGCGTCGTCATCATCGTCGAGGTCAAGGGTGGGGGTGTCAGGAAGTACGACGGTGTCTGGTACTCCATCGACCGTCACGGTGACTGGAAAAAGTTGCGTGAGTCTCCGATGGACCAGGCGCAGTCGGCGATGTACGCCTTGCGCGACATCCTCCAGGAGGAAGGCGTTGGTTGGTTCGCGACCGAGGCCGTCGCCCTTACCCCCGACATAGATGCGCCTCCGGCTGCCGTCGAGTGGAAGGGAAGTCACTGGTGGGCCAAGGAGCAGATGAGCATCGCCGCGCTGACGGAAGCCTTCGAGAAGGTCGCCAGCGAGGCCAGGACAGCACCCTTCGGGGTCAAAGTCGCCCGGTCCGAGACTCTCCGGTCGCGTCTCTTCGGCGAGTTCACGCGGATGCCCGTCATCGATGCACAGCGGGGTGCCGTCATAGAGGAGCAGAACCGGGCGACCGAGGGACAGGCACGGGTCCTGGCCGCGCTCTCCCGTAACCCGAGGATGCTCGTCTTCGGCGGCGCGGGCACCGGGAAGTCCCTGGTGCTGGCGGAAGGCGCGAAGCAGGAGGCGGGCGAAGGGAAGTCGGTCCTCATCACCTTTCACTCGCCCGCCCTGGTCGACTTCTTCGGCCCGCGGATCGAGGGCAGAGACATCGATCTCCTTCCGTTCGCGGACCTGTCCGGTGACAAGCAGTACGACGTCGTCTTCGTCGACGAGGCACAGGACCTCATGAACGCCGAGGGCATGGACTCCCTGGACGCCGTGATCAGCGGAGGTCGCGAAGGCGGCCGGTGGAGGATGTTCCTCGATCCCAACAACCAGGCACGCGTCGACGGCGAGTTCGACCCGGACGTCTGCGAGCTGGTCCAGCAGGAGGCGCTCCAGTACGACCTGGACCGGAACGTCCGCAACACCCGTGCCATCGTTCACGTCGTGCAGGAGTACCTCGGCGCCGATGTCGGGGACCCGGGCATCGTCCACGGCGACCGAGTGGAATGGCGGTGGTCCGACGGGATGGCCGGCGTCTCCGCGGCCGAGACCGTGGCTCGCGACCTCGTCGCAAACGGGGCCCGCCGCCAGGACATCTGGATCATCAGCGTCTCCGATGATGCCGAGCCGCGTAGGAGCGAGGCCGGGTTCCTCGTGACGAACCCCCGCTTTGCCAAGGGGCTGGAAGCAGAGCACGTCATCGTCTGCGACCTGCCCCGGGAATACGACGACCGGGGTCTCGCCGCGTTCTACGTGGCTGTCACGAGGGCGCGGGTCACGCTCCACGTGGTTGCGTCGAAGGACGACAAGAAGCGGCTCCAAGATCTTCTTCGAAAGCAGGTTGGCAAGTGAACCTCACAGCGGCCCAGGAGGAGGCCCTCCACCATCTCCGAGCCTCCTACGTGGGGCCCGAGGCGGGAGATGAGGAGGTCACGGCGAACCTGCCTCACCGGCAGTACGCCGTCGGCATGTTGTTCCCGGTCGAGGCCGAGGCACGCGGACCTCACGGCAGCGGGGACACGGACGAAGAGGTCTCCGCCGACGTCCCCGAGGGCGATGTCGAGGAGAAAGGGGACGGGGTCCCTCTGGCCGAGGACTGGAAGCCCTCGTCCGTCGCGCTCTCCTTTGTCACCGACAGTGACTCCGTCGACGTCGACTTCTCGTGCGGTACGTACGCCGCTGTCGAGGGGGACGGGCCGCCCAGGTGGCGGCGTACCCCGTTTTCTGTGGACGGCCTCGATCTCCGGCGGGGGAAGGGGCCCGAGCGCCTTTCCGCGGGCGGTGTCTCGGTCGAGATCGGGTCGCGTTGGCGCGACTTCCAGGGCGACTCGTTGGTCACCGTCCACGTACGAGTCCTGACCGAATCCACGGGTGACGACCGACTCGACATCCCCCGGACGCTGTTCCAGGTCCACCTGGCCGCCGCTCCCTCCGCCGGGGCGGAGATCCTGGAGTACGACACGACGCGCTCGATCGACACCGATCCGGAAGCCGCCGAACTGCGCCTGCGATACCGCAACCGAAAGGTCTACGCGGTCGGGCACGGAATGGCCGCGGACTGGGAGTTCACGACGGACCGTTGCATCAAGGTCTTCCTCGACCCCGTACCGGCCTTCGTGGTGCCCGCCGTCGAGACCACGGGCTTCGACGAGGGGACGGCCGAGGCCAAGGCCCTGGAGCTGGGACACCTCCAGCAGATCGACAGGGATCCCGAAGCGGTCCTTCGATCGCTGGACGCCTTCGTCGAGGCGTTCGCCGGTTGGGCGTCCCGACAGATGGAACGGGCGGAGGCGTTCGGCGACGACAGGACCGTGGCCGTCCGAATCGCCGGGCGTTCGCAGGACGCCGTCGACAGGATGAAGGAAGGCATCGACCTCCTCCGGACGTCGGGACAACAGGACCTTCGAACGGCTTTCTCGCTCGGCATGGCGGCCATGCGTCTTCAGATGCGACAGGCGTCGATCAACCAGGGGAAGACCGAGGAGCAGGTGCCAGAGCCGCAGTGGCGCCCCTTCCAACTCGGCTTCCTGCTCGTGTCGCTGGCCTCCACCGTCGACGAGAGGCACGAGGACCGGGACCTCGTCGACCTCATCTGGTTCCCGACCGGTGGCGGCAAGACCGAGGCGTACCTGGGTCTCGCTGCGATCGAGGTCTTCCGCCGACGGCTCGCCCACGGCACGGCCGGCGGGGGAACCGCCGTCATCACCCGCTACACCCTGAGGCTCCTGACCTCTCAGCAGTTCCAACGGGCCGCGGCGCTGGTCTGTGCGATGGAGAAGTTGCGGGCCACGGACGACCGGGCGAAGGGCATGGTGCCGTTCTCGATCGGTCTGTGGGTGGGCAACGAAGTCACTCCCGGCACGCGTGCAGAGGCACGTGAAGCACTCAAGCGGCTCCAGAAGGCCGCGCGTCCGGAAGAGGCGAACGAGTTCCAGGTCGAGAGCTGCCCGTGGTGTCTGACGCCGTTGGTGCCGAAGCTCAGGAGCGACAAGCCACAGGACTACGGCATGCGCCTGGTGGGCGCGGACGTCGTGCTCCACTGTGTCGACGAGTCGTGCGGGTTCGCCAGCGAGCTTCCGCTCGCGGTCGTCGACGAGATGCTGTACGAGGAACCGCCCACGATCCTCCTGGCCACCGTCGACAAGTTCGCGCGTCTGCAGTTCAGGCCGGAAGCGGGCAGGCTGCTCGGTCTCGGGACCACCTTCAAGCAACCGTCCATGATCATCCAGGACGAGCTGCACCTGCTCTCGGGACCGCTCGGGACCACCGTCGCCGTCTTCGACGCGGTGATCCAGCTCCTGCTGAGCCGGTCGGGCTCCAGTCCCAAGATCGTGGCCTCGACGGCCACCATCCGCGCGTCCGAGGAGCAGGTGGAGGGACTGTACGGGCGTGAAGTCGCCCTGTATCCCCCATCGGGACTCGACGACGACCGGACCTTCTTCTCCCGCCCGGTGGAGAGCGGGGAAGGACGTCTCTACGTCGGCCTGATGCCGCAGTCGGTCTCGCAGCCGTCGGCCGTCATCGCCGCCGTCACTCCCATGGTGGAGATGCCGGAGGCGCTCGCCGCCCGCGCCCCGTCCGCCCCGTCACGGGACGCGTACTGGACGCTGGTCATGTACCACAACAGTCTTCGTGAGCTCGGGCGTACCGGGACGCTGGTCGTCGATGACGTCAACGGTCGTCTGGAGCCCCGAGCCGAGAGGCTCGGCTTCCCGTTGCGGCCCGTCAGGGCGGGGAAGGTCCTGGAACTGACGAGCCGTCGCGGAGCCGAGGAGCTGCCGAACGATCTCCGCGCGCTCAGGATCAGGGCCGACGAGTCGCCGGAGGCCGTCGACGTGGTCCTCTCGTCGAACATGCTCTCCGTGGGCATCGACATTCCGCGGCTCGCGCTGATGCTCATGGTGGGGCAGCCGAAGACCACGGCCGAGTACATCCAGGCCACGAGCCGCGTCGGACGTGGAGACACGAAGGGCGTCGTCGTCACGCTGTTTCGGTCGGGCAGGGCCCGTGATCGGTCGCACTTCGAGACCTTCCGTGGCTACCACGAGGCCCTCTACCGGAGCGTGGAGCCCACGAGCGTCACGCCGTGGTCGTTGGCCTCGCGCGAGCGATCGCTCGCCGGCGCCCTCGTGGCGCTGCTGCGGCAGTCGTTCACCGCACTCGCCCCGAACGACGCGGCAGGTCGGTTCGACCTCGGGGACGACAGGATCCGCGAAGCGGTCGATCGACTCGTGGACCGGTTCCTCGGCTACGTGACGCGCGCCGACGATCTCGAAGCCCCGGAAACACGCGCCGCGGTATGGAGCCTCCTGAGGGACTGGGACCGACGGGCAGCGCAGGCACGCGAGTCGGACGAGTCTCTGTACTACCAGCGGACGACGAAAGACCAGGCAGCTTTGTTGAAGAAGTTCGGCCAGCCCGGGGAAGGGTGGCTCGTCGGAGACTCGATGAGGTCCGTGGAGCCCAACGTGGCGGTCGAGGTCCAGGAACCGCAGGAGGAGGTGCACCATGGAGAAGATCAGGCATGACCTGCGCCTCTCCGAGACGATCTCACCGTTCGGTGTGGGAGCGATCGTCGACGTGCGAGGCGAGTCGCTCATGGCGCCGGACACGTCATGGTGGGACAAGAAGTTCGCCCACGAGATCAGCTGTGAGCGTCTGATGGCCCGCCTCGGTGCCGGTGTCCTGAGGCAACCGCCGGCGCATGCAGGTCGTGCCGCCAAGGAGACTCCCGCGCTGCCGTACTGGCGCTTTCCTGCTTGGCGGTTCTGCGAGCGCTGCGACAAGCTCTCGAAGCTGACCGGGAGGAAAAAGGGCAAGTGGAGCAACACCTGCGACTGCGGCGGCGCGCTCGTGCCGATGCGATATGTCGCGGTCTGCGAAAAGGGCAGCCATATCCAGGACGTCAACTGGTTCAAGTGGGCGCATCGTGGGCGTGCGGCGAACCTGAACGAAGCGGTCCGCGTCTGCCGTGACTACAAGGCGCTCAGGTTCCACAAGCTGGCCACCCGCGGCGAAGGCCTCGCGGCACTGGTGGTGAAGTGCTACGGATGCAAGAACGAGCGCAAGCTCGCGGAACTCGTGACGAAGGGGGCCCTGCACCAGAACGGGATCCGCTGCGAGGGACGACAGCCCTGGGAGTCGGAAGACTCCGTCAAGAAGCCTTGTCCGTACGAGTTGGTCGCCGTGCAACGTGGTGCCACGGGCAACTACATCGCCGAGAGGATCTCGGCTCTCGACATTCCGGAGGAACGTCCGCAGTCCGTGGAGGCAGCCGACAAGATCCGCGGGCACATGCTCTTCGGGAAAGTCGTGACTGACAACGGCGGACCCCAGTCGGAAGTGCTGGCGCAGTTGATCGCCGACGACCTTGGTGTGACGGCGGAAACCGTCCTCGGAGTCGCGGCAGGAGAAGAAGGCCCTGCGGGCGAGCTGCTGCTCGACCTGAAGGACGGCGAGTGGTCGGCATTTCTGAAGAAACTCGGCGAAGGGCGCGACCGCACGGGAAGCGACTTTGTCGTCGACGGGCGAAGCCTCGAAGGGCTCGCGGCACCGCAGAGCCTGCTCGACAAGATCAGCGGTATCGGTCAGGTACGCCGGGTACGAGAGGTTCGTGCTTTGCGGGGGTTCCGGCGCCATGATGCGGAAGCGGTTCTGATCAACGTCGATCTGGGGTCGGACCGGGCGTATCGGCCCACCTACCCGGCGATCGAGCTGTTCGGGGAAGGGATCTTCCTGCGGTTCGACGAGGAGAAGCTCGCCGCTTGGGAGGCGCAGCCGGAGGTGCAGGCACGCGCCGGCATCCTCAAGGGGCGGAGGACCGACTCTCCCTGGGCCGGCCGCCTCGACGTGCCGGAACCCAGGTACATCGCCCTGCACACGCTGGCGCACCTGCTCATCCGACGGCTGGCGTTTGCCAGCGGATACGCGTCTGCCTCACTGCAGGAAAGGATCTACGCGAACTCCGACCGGACGGACAAGACCGCCGGGATCCTGATCTACACCGCAGCAGGGGACGCTCAGGGAACCCTCGGTGGCCTCGTCAGGCTCGGGGATCCCAAGAAGTTGATCCCGCTCCTGGTGGCAGCCCTGGATGATGCGGACTTCTGCTCCAACGACCCGGTCTGCATCGAAAGCGACCGTCAGGGAGCCTCACAGCTGAACCTCTCGGCCTGCCACGGTTGTTCCCTGGTGAGTGAGACCTCCTGTGAGACCGGAAACCGGCTGCTGGATCGACAGCTGGTCCTGGGCGGAAGCGACGTGAGAGGACTGCTGGACGACGTTCTGACGGACGTCCGACGGCCCAGGTGACGACCTTCAAAGCTCTGCGGTTCCGTAGCACATGCTTGGGGCCGCAGAGCGGCCATCCTCGGTCCCTGCCGTGCGGGGTCTGTAACCGTCGCTGCTCCCAGACACCGAGGCGCTGATCAGCCTGCTCGCGGAAGACCCTATGGTTTTCGCCAGTCGAAGGGTTCGGTCTACTGCGCTGCACTGCTGCAACAGTTCCGGAGGGCCCTTCTGATGGCCGCATTTCTCCTGGCCAGCGATCTGCCACAGCCCAGAAGCCAGCAACCTGTCCACGCATGGTCCACGGGTCCGAAGGCCGTGGTTGGATACATCATCTTCGCTGCTCAGAGTCGATGGAGCCTGTTGGCGCCCTTCGACACCCCGCGAATACGCCGTCCCGTAGACGAGGCTGCCTTGACGCGCTTCACTCCAGAAGGATTTCCTCGGGGCGCCGGCTGGTGATCGGCACGCCCTGTGCGTACAGGATGTGATCCAAGCACGCAGCGAGATCATCGCCATGGTCGTCTCGGGCCATGCTGCGCAACTCGCGAGCCAAGTCCAACCCACTGACTAAGACGATGGGGTACTGGTCTTCCACCATCTCGAGTTGAGCAGGCTCCGAGAAGGCTCCGGTGGTGACGTAAATGCCAATCCAGCCGCGGCGCAGACGTGCGACCACCCGTGCGATCTGTTCCGCGGACACGAGACTGTCGGGACGTATGCACTTGGCCTGGCCCAAGACGACGAGGCTGGTTCCGGCGAGTCCCGCGCCGAGGTCGATACGCCCGACGAAGTCCGCTCCGCCGTCCCCTGAGCGCTGGGTGATCCATCCCTCGCGGTAGTTGTGCCCGGAACCTTTCAGTAGTCGAGCGGCAACAGCCGAAGCGACTGCTTCGAAGTCGTGCTTGCGTCCATCGAACTGCTCGTAGATGAGCTGGAGGTCGTCGTGTCGCTTGCTGCCAGCCACGGGACGCTGATCACGTACTTTGGTGATGCGGGCCCGGGCTACGCGCCGGCGAACCCGGGGGAGCGCTGAGTGCCCCCGCTTCACCCACTCTCGCCAGGCACGGGGCGCCTTGGTGAGGGCTTCCCGATCAGAGACCTTCGAGGTGCGTCGAGCCGTGATCCAGTCCCAATCGACCTGATCGTTCTCGGCGGTCAGGTCGATCAGGGCGATGTCGTACACGTAGTTGGTGAACGTGGCGTGCTCGTGACCCGCCCACTGAACGATCCGCTCGGCTCGCTCTATGACTCCCAGCCCGCAGAACTCGACGAAGCCCTTGACCCTGCCATCACGGGACACAGCACGGAACAGCAGAAGTGGGGCTGCGCCGGCCCTGCCCTCGGGCGTTGGTGCCTGATGCTCGTTGAAAGCGTCGAGAAGGGCAGCGTTTCCCTTGGTCGTTCCGGGGGGCTTGGTCATCCCGGCCTTGTGGTCACCGAAGTACCGCACATGCCCGTTGTCCAAGTCGAACACGTCGTGCCACGGCGTCTGTTCGCTGCCGGCCTTCCACGGGCTGGAACGGATCAGGATCGCTGGCCGTCGCTGCTGTCCGGCCACTGAGACCTTGGCCATCCCGTTGATGCCTGCCTCGAGCAGCGCCTTCTTGTGGCCAGGGACGTCGGTTACGTAGTGGAAGTTCGTGTAGCCGCCGAGCACAGGATCGGTTGGGTCCTTGGCGCTCGAGTAGCGCAGCACTTGTCCGACTCGAAGTGGCTCTCCCATGGCGGCCCCTCTCCATGCCTCGCGAGGGAGTGATCATTTCACGAGCAGAGCAACAGCGCTTAGACGGCGCTAGGTGTGATCACTGCCGTATCACCTCTGACCTGGTGTTTCCGGGTGCCTAGGCGCAAGAGTTCGGCCTATTCGACACGTATTCGACCGAGGGGGTTCCGAACGTCTATCGGCCAGGGGCGGAGTGAAGCTTGTGGAGTGAGTTGACCTGCTCAATCCAGAACTCGAGTCTCGCCGTTGAGGAGGAGCCTTTGGGCAGCAGGCCGAGCTGCTGCGCGAGGGTGTAGAAACCAGGCCCGGCGTCGTTCGCGCCGAGGTAGTGAACCAGTGCAGAGATCACGAGCCTGCCCTTTGGGTAGTCCTGTTCCACTATCAGTCCAAGCAGGTACCCCATCGCTGCACGTTCGTCCGCCTGCTCGAAGTCGAAGCGGGGAAGCCCAGTCCGCCGGGCCAGCACGGAGTTCATCTCCGTGTAGGTCGTGACCTTGCGGAGCTGTGCCCGCTCAACAAGGAACTTCAAGCCGGCGCTGGTCAACTGCTCCCATGCCTCATTGCTTCGGCCGTACATCGCCGCCCCCTGCACTCGCGGTCTTGGCGTCTGAGCGTAGTCCCGCGTGCGCGCCTGCCCTGATCACTTCACGCCAGAGGTGTCTCTTCGGGGCGCTGGCCGTTGATCGGCATGCGCTGTGCGTGCAGGACGATCCAGACATGCGGTAGATCCAGCTCGGCTATAGGTAGGGTCGATGACGGTTACCCATTTTCTTTGCCGACTGCTGCTCTCTCTGTATTCGAGCAAGGTGAGATTTACTCAACAAGGTTTGTGGATGTTCGCGCCCGAGGGTCTGTTCGCATTGGGAAATCGTGAGCTTATACAATGGAATTGCTCGTCCGAAATTACCTACGGCCATATATGCCGCAGCGAGGTTGTGTCGACGGATAAGTGTTTGTGGATGCGTGGTGCCCAATAGTTTTTCGCACTCGGCTAGGGATGTTTTAAACAGCGAAATGGCTCGCACGTAATTTCCTGCTGCACAGTGCGACTCGCCAAGGTGGCGCCGACAAAGCACCGTAAGCTGGTGTTCATCTCCAAGATTATCGATGCATTGCTTGAGTGTTGCTTCGTACAGATTAATGGCTAGATTGAAGGCGCCTGCCTTCTTATATGCGTAGGCGAGACTGCTCCGGCAGTTCAGCGTCTCGGGGTGAGTGTCACCATGGATCTGCTCATGCCGAGCCGAGGACTTCTTAAGCAGGTCGATGGCGCGATCGATGTCTCCTGCTTCACGGTACGCGCCTGCCAGGTTGTGTTGACTGGTCAGCGTGCCAGGGTGCAGTTCTCCCAGCAGCTGCTCCTGTTGAGCGAGTGTGACCTCATGGAGTTGGATCGCGCGCCTCAAATTTCCCGCCTCGGAATAAGCAAGAGCGAGATTGTTTCGCGTGATCAGTGTTCCTGGATGGATTTGGCCAAGAATTCTTTCCTCTTGTGCCAAAGTGGTCTCAAACAGGCGAATGGCTTGCTTGTGTTCGCTATTGTCTTTATAGGCGAGGGCGAGGTTGTTTTGACTAATGAGGGTATCCGGGTGATCCTCTCCGAGCACTTCTATTCGTTGCAGCAGCGTTGCTTTGAGTAGTGGAATTGCGCGCTCTAGATCCCCTGCTGCGTGGTAGGCGCGGCCAAGGTGATTCTTGCTTTGGAGAGTTTCAGGGTGACTGTCGCCCAATACTTCTAATCTCTTGGCGAGGGTGATCTCGTGCAGCGAGATTGCCCGTGAAAGATCGCCTGATTTTTCGTAGGCATAGCTCAGGTTGCTTTGGCTATACAGCGTCTTTGGGTGGTTTTCGCCGAAGGCCTCTCGGAATTTCGCCAGATTAGTCTCAAATAGAGGGATTGCTCGTGATGCTTCCCCGGCGCTCTCGTATCCGTGGGCAAGGTTATTGCGGCTCGTCAAAGTGTCAATGTGGTTCTCGCCCAAGGTTTGGACGCGATTCGCAAGGGTCTGCTCAAGGAGAGGGATGGACTGCTTGTGGTCGCCGGCTTCCGCATATGCGCTGGCGAGGTTGTTGCAAATTGTCAACGTCGTAAAGTGGGTGTCACCCAATGATTTTTCACTTTGGGTAAGGGTGGCTTTGAACAGTGATATTGCCTGCTGCAGATTTCCAGCTGCCATGTAGGAGCAGGCCAAGTTGGCACTACTCATCAAACTCGCGGGGTGAGTGTCTCCCAAGGTCTTCTTGAATTGGTTTTGTATGTACTCGTAAATCGGGAGAGCTCGCGCAGATTGGCCTTGATCCTGGAGGTATTGAGAGACGAGTTCGTATACGCTCGGCGCCTGCTCAATTTCTTGTTCAGGCGGTGCGCTAGCAGCGAGAGCCGTTACGTGCGGAATTAAGTGAATCCACTGCTGTGGCGGCGCTGCGACCTTGGAGTCCTCCGGATATAGAATGCATTCGATGGCCCGTTCGGCATCGCGTCTACCGGCGGGTGTGGCACTGCTTTCCCTGACTGCTGCAGTGCGTAGTACGGTCTGCACCAGGCGGTGGACGCTGAACGCTCTGCCGGAGTCGATGACCATGCTGTAAGCGGCCAAGGTGCCGATTGCTTCTGCGACGTCATCCGGATCGGTGTCGGGCGGTGTAAGCAGACTGTGGGGAATATCGTCAGGGGCCAGCCAAGCAGCTGTGTGAAGCAGTTCAACGGCAAGAGGGTCAACCTGCTGCAAGGTATGGAGAGTGACATCCCATATGCGAGCGATAGTGCGTTCTGCAGGGATGCCGTGAGTTGTTTTGCCGAGCTTGGTGGTTAGGCGACGGCGGTACGAGTCGAGGCTGATGCCGCGGTTCTGGGAAAGATAGGCGCCAGCCTGCTTAATAGCCAGAGGGAATTGGCCAAGTTCTTTGACGAGGGCGCGAGCTTCGGCCCGGTGCTGAGGCGTCGGGCTAATGTCTTTGAAAACAAGTTGGCACAGCAGCGTGGTGGAGTCATCGGCATTGAGATTGCCCAGAGTCAGGGTCACAGCGCCATCGGGCCATCCAGCGATGAGACGGCTGGTAGCCAGATGGTGTCCTTTGTGAAGCGCCCCGGTGTAAGGGGTGAGGTCGTCGGGATTCTCGACATTGTCATAGACCAGGAGCCATCCGGGGTGCCAAGTAAGCCACTGTTTTGCCCATGCCACCTGCGCCGTGCGGCTAGCTGAGTCAGCCCACGCGGGAACCAGCGAACGGGTAAGGCCGGTCAGAGAGGATTCGATTTCCTCTGGAGAAGCAGCATTGACCCACCAAATCAGCGTGTACTCGCTGCGGTAGCGGTGGGAGTAGTGTAGGGCGAGGGTGCTTTTACCAATTCCCCCCAGGCCATGGACAGCTCCGCTTTGCGTAATTGCAGTCTCATGTTGTCTGGTGAGTATGCCACGTAGTTGGGTGACTTCTGCCTCCCGCCCGAGGCAGAGTGTAGCCGGCGGTAGGTTAGATGTACCTGGAGCTGCGACGACTCGTTCCGGCGCATTCAATGCGCCGACGGGTAGAAGTATGTCGCCCGTGTAGGCGTTCACTATTTGGCTGGCGGCTATCGATCTCTGGCCCAATGCTTGGACCTGAGGCCTGGGTGTTTCGTTCGATGTGCTCATCGCTGCGGCGCGCTGTGTGCATCACCGGTGATAGCGGTGCTGATGTTTTGAGCGGCGATTGAACGTTCTCCGGAAGCCGTGATAGCGAACGTAGGTGGGGCAGGCAATACTGTGGCCAATTCCGTCCACAGCTCGGGATCGTTCTGCAGTGACCGCTTGAGAAGCCTAGTCAGAACGGCTGCAGTGTACGCGTCGTCCCGTTCGTCGGCTGCCTCCTCGACGACACGTTGCATTTCGGTTTGATTAGCAGTGTCCTGACGTCGCCAGACCGCTTGCAGAATTCGTTGGCCGAGACGAACTGTGGCATCTGCTGCCGTGTTCTGAGCTTGAGTCAGGACCGTCACCCCGTAGGCGCTCACTGCGGCTGTCACCGCGGGGCTAGCTTGCTGGACCCATTGTGCGATCTCTGTACCCATGAAGACCAACCCCCGTCGCGTATAGGCCTGTTAGCTGCATGCCTTGGCTACCAGTGGACCCAAGAGTAAGTCCACTTGACCCACTGTCGCGAGTACACGCAGTACTTGATGCGCGCCGGCGAGTGCAGGAGCCGCAACGTAGCCAGCTAGGGGGAGCCTCTGTCAACGGGGTCTGTCTCACAGGAGCTACAACGTTGGGCAGGCGAGTTTCCGCTGCGTGCGAACTGGGGGCCGCCGCGTCGAGAACCCCACCCGTGACGGGGAGCGTGGGTTCGTCAATCCGCTCCGCCGCATGCTGGCCAGGGCGCCGCGCGGGCCGTATCCCGGTACGGGCGCACCCTCGGGAGCCGGATCCGCACCTGGTGACCGGATGTTCTACGCTTCCGGCGCTCGCCGACCCCCTGGAGAACAACGTGAGCGACTTCGCACCCGGCGGCTAATGTATGTCGTCTTGCCCTGGGTCTTGTCGGGGATCTTGGGGAGCTGGGTCTTTGCTGTTCAGGCCGTAGGTCGTGGGCGCCTGGGGAGTCATCATTGGTCGTCGTTGGCTGCTGCCGAGCGACCTCGGACGGCCCAGCCATGGAGTACATGGGCGGCATCAGTCGGCGGCGGCCCGCCATTGGTCAGTGATGCACCCCTCTTCCATGTACCACCACTCCTGGGCGACGCCGTGATCCAGCAGTCGTTGCACCTTGGCAAGGTCGGCGGTGGGCGGGACGTTCAGAGCGACCATGCCGAAATGTTCAATGCCCTCGCCTCCGACGCCGAGTTCCTGAAACGCGTTGATCACGCCCTGCCGTGCCGCTCCCGAGCCACCCTCACGCAGTACGATGAGGCGAATGGTGCAGTTCCCCGAGCGACGAACCACCGCGCCGGCCCACCACACGTCCTCTTCATCGGGCTCGACCTCCACGATGTCGCCGCAGGCGATTTCCTCAACAAACCAGGGGGTGTTGTCGAGCCGTACAGTGCCGTCGCCCTGGTCGACGGCCCACAAACTCTCCACCGATGCCGGGGGCCAGTCGTCTTCAACCTCAAGCCGGAAGTGCACCTTCACGTACGGGCCGCCGTCGGGATTCGTCATGCTGCCAAGGATGCCCAGCCTCACAACGCTGACCGCAGGAGGGTGACCGGGCACATCCGCGCAGAGTTGAACACGGGTTCGTCTGTGCCTCAACCGACGACAGCCAGCCACGACGGCGGGTGCGCCAACCGACCAGGCGCGCGTGTGTCTCGCTGCACCCCCGCCGGCCTAAGCCACGCTGTCGAGGTGTGTTCGTCGACCAGACCAAACCGTGACGGCCGACCCGTGACGAAAACGTCGGAGCCCTTAGCTTAGGGAGTTGAGGTATCGAAGGCTGACTTTCGTGCTGACTCATGGAGCCCGGCACGATTTGGCGCGCGTCTGGCGCGGCCCTCGGGGCAGTGCCAGCGCCGGGTTTCTTCATTCGGCTTACTGGCGAACGCCGTTAGGGGTCACCTCGCCAAATCGGTCCAATAGCCAATCGACTATCATCTCGGCTAGCTCGAAATATTCCCATGCCTGCTGTCGAGACATGCCCTGCTGCTTACCGTGTGCGACGTCATTTCGAATCCCGATAAGAGCATTGAGGCTAGCCCGCCTCTCCTCCTTCGACAGCAATTCTTCAAGTTCAAATGCCCATGAATTACTAAATCTCTTAACGAGCTTAATCAGGGCGTCTGCACTTAGATTTGGCATTCGATCAAGCCATGAGTGAGCGAAGGTTTGAACTTCACCCCAGGCGTTTCGCGAGCAGTAGTCATGCAAGATCACCTGGGTTGCCTGCTCCAGGAATCCAGAAACCCTCACACATAGATATCTGCCGAGATCGCTGGCGATCTCGAGGTCCTCAATATTTCTGGGGTCTGCGCGAATGTAAAGGTCCTCAACTGATTTTTTGAGCCTGTCCACTTGTACTCGCGCAGCTTGAGAGTGGCTCGCCTTCTTTCTTGTCACTGGACTTTCCCGAAAGCCTCTTTAGCCATCGATAGGCGGCGTGAAACCCGCTCTTCGTCAGCGGTGGCCCTAGCGACGGCGCTGGTGAAATCGGCATTCCCGAGTAGTTCCGTTCGCACCTGCTCCAGGGCGGATAGATCCTGGATTGGGCCTCGCTTCAGGCGATGAGCCAGGCCAACAAGCATGGCGTCCGCGAAGGCCGCGTTGACTTGACTTTCGGCCCGCAGAGCACGTCTGCCAAGTGCAGCACTAGCGGCGTCGCAGGTGTCGTGGAATGTTTTCCGAAGATCGTCCTTAGAGAGACCTTCCAAATCGCGATGCGCGGAGAGGAACTCGTTCAGAAAAACCTTAAGTGGTCGTTTATAGCTTGCTTCATCCTCGAAGAAAGCAAGGAAGCGGAGGATTAGCTCCTGGTCCTTCAGTCTCTCAGAAAGAGGGCCGTAGATGCTGCGCCAGCCACTATAGCCATTCAATTCTCTCAAGAGTTCTACGAGTTCGCCATGGAACAGCGCCACGCGAATTTCCTGCGGATAGAGATTCGTTCCGCCCGTATTCAGCCTTTCGAACAAGGAGTAGACGCTTTCGTCGCCCCCGAGTGATCGATTGTATTTTACGACTGTGGCGTGAATGAAGGTGTTGTCCAGCAGTCTCCTCTGTTCGTCTTCTAGCGTCCCGTACGTGAGTCCTTTCATTTCTTTTCCGACATTGTCCAAGCGGAATTCTTCCCCTGAGGCGTACTCGCCGCTGAAGAATTTTTGAAGCGTACGCAGTCGTTGCTGTCCATCGAGAACTAGCAGTTGCTTATTGGGTTGCTGTACGAGGAAGATCCCTGGAATGGGGAATCCGAGTAGGAGCGACTCAATAAATCGGTCCATCTGGGTCTTCTTCCAGACGAATTTTCTCTGGAATCCCGATAGTTCAGATTCTGAGTCAGTTACTGGGTCGAAACTGGGGACTACGATGTCCTTCTGGTTTAGTCGTCGAACTAGGCCATGGACATCAAAGTCCGTGCCGAAGTATGAGAGAGGTTCGAGATCGGGGATAGCAACGTCACGCTCCTCTTCATCCTGTGCCTCTTCGACCTGCAGCTCGAGCTGCTCGGTGCTTTTATCAAGGCCAGCCTCATCCGCCGACATCGTGCCTCCTTCGCCCTCGCAGAGGCGCCCGTTGCTGTGTCGCTGTGCGCGTCCAGTTGGCAACCTACCTCCAGCTGGCAGACGCCGGTTGGTGTACGCGAAGGTCGGTGGATCGGGTTTGGTCCGTGGCCTGCTTGGCCTTGTGGCCTTGGGCTGAGCATGGCCGGGAGGCCGCGCGCCGGTTGGCAACTCGGACAGGCTTTGGGCCTGACCGCAATTAACACGAGTGGTCCCCTGGTCTCGCTCAACGCAGGACCCTGACCGGGGAGGTGGGCTAGAGCAATGGAGCCGACCGCCCCAGCCATGACGTGCCTCTTCTCAAACGTCATGCGGCTGATTGACGTGCGCGCGGCACGGGCGCCGGTCGGGCTGGAGCGGGGCGGAGACAGGAGCGCAGGCCCGGCCGGGGGCCGGGCCGCGCGGCGAGCGGATGCGAGCCGACTTGAACCAGTAGAGAAAGTTGTAACTCAGTACCTGGTGTGGGGCTTGAAGTCGTGTGCACAGGTGGGGAGTTCGAAACCTTGCCGGTGTGCCAGGGGTAGGAAGAGCACTGGTTGGGCCGTCCAAGTGATGCGTGTGCCGCTCTGGTTGATCGTGACCGTGCAGGATTCCGAGCACAGGAGAGCTCTTCTCGTTTCGATGCGGCCCTCGTAGAGCCAGTCCCAGGCTTCGTCGGAGGCTCTGGAGTCCAGTGCTGGTGTGATGGTGCGCAGTGCGATCGCTATCCAGCGGTCTGCCTGTCCGGCCGAGTGGGCGTCGAAGGAGCCGCGGAGGGTCGGCTGTTGCGCCTCGGTGAGGTCTTCGGTCCAGCACTCGCACCAGAAGCCGCGGATGTATCCGTTCACGGGGTCGCTCCCGGCGGGTAGGCCACGAGGGCGTAGCGCGTGTTCTCGTCGTGCAGGGCGAGTTGGTAGGCCGTGCCTGTGGTCAGGTAGGCGAGGGCTCGTTCGTGTTCGGTCTCGTCCCTGAGCCAGTAGCGGCCCGACTGGGCGTACGCCATGTCGAGTTGGTCCGTGACGTTCCTCGTGCGCTCTCGGAGCCATCGCAGCGCCAGGCGTGGGCTCGTCGCCTCGTGTGATCCCAGGGGGATGGAGCTGGTCTCGTGCAGTGGATAGGCCGTGGCCCAGCAGCGGTACGTGCCGCCCTGTCCTTCCGCGGCTAAGTCCTCGGGAGTGGGTGACGTCAGCACGGGTGGCCTCCCGGGCGGACGCTCGTGAAGAGTTCCGCTGTGACCGTGTGGCCGGCCTGGTTGTCGTGGATCACGACTCGGTGGGCGATCGCGCTGACCATGCCGAGGCCTCGCCCGTGTGTGGCGTTCTGGTCGGCGTGCTCGGCCTTCGGCGCCGTCCCAGTGCCGCCGTCGTCGGTGACCGACAGAGCAACCACCTGAGAAGAGACCGCGAGTGCCAGATGGAAGCTGCCCGACTGCTGTCCGCTGGTGGTGTGGAGGATCGCGTTCGCGCTCAGCTCGCTCACGATCAGTTCGGCGTCCTCGGCCAACGGTGAGCCGCGCAGGATGTCGCGGGTCCAGCGGCGGGCCCTGCTGACCTCTTCGGGGAAACCTGGGCAAGTGAGTCCCCAGACCCGCGCAGTGCTCGTATACTCGTGCATACAAGTTCCTTCGTGCTGGTAGGCCGCCATGTGCAGCGGGTTCGGGCTAGACGAGTTTCACGCCGTCGTGGGCGCGGATGGCCGGCGGGGACGCCGCGTCGAGTGCGTCAAGGACGCGGATCGCGTACGCCTCGTCGGCGAGTTCGGTGACTTCTTCGCGGGTGGCCCAGCGCAGTGCGTAGGTCTCGTCCCCGGTGGTGGGTGTGCCGTCGGCGGCCTCGCAGCGGAAGACCAGAGAGACGATCAGGCCCGTCATGTTCTTGTAGACGCCGGTGAGTGTGGCGGGAAGCGCGATCTTGATTCCGGTTTCTTCGAGGACTTCGCGCTGGAGGGCCTCGGGGAGAGTTTCCTCCCGCTCGACGATGCCACCCGGGGGTTCCCAGTGACCGTTGTCGCGACGCTTGATCAGCAGGGCTCGGCCCTGGTCGTCGACAATGACTCCGGCAACGCTCACGGAGTGCGGGCGGTCAGTGGTCACGTTCCTCGGCCTTCTCGGATGGCTAGGCTCTCCACCGTAGCAACAACACTCGCCCACTCGTCTAGATACCTAAAGGAGTACTCGTGACCTCACTCCCGACCAGTCTGCTTGGCGACCTGGACCCCACGAGCGATCGTGCGGTGTTCCGGCAGATCGCCGACCAGCTGCGCGAGGCCATCGACCGTGGGCGATTCAAGGAGGGCGAAAAGCTCCCCTCGGAAGCTGAGCTCGTTGAGCACTACGGAGTGTCCCGGATGACCGTCCGGAACTCCTTCTCCATCCTCCAGGGTGAGGGGCTCGTCCATGCCGAGCACGGGAAGGGCGTCTTCGTCCGACCACGGCCACCCGTGCGGCGGCTCGCCTCCGACCGGTTCGCCCGGCGCCACCGCGAACAGGGGAAGTCCGCGTTCATCGTCGAGGCCGACGCCGCCGGAAGTCACCCGCAGGTGGACAGCCTGGAGGTGAAGGAGGAGAAGGCCAGTCAGGACATCTCCACCCGGCTCGGCTCCGTACGGCGCGTGCTCGCCCGCCGGCGCCGGTATCTCCTCGACGGGCGTCCGGTCGAGTTCGCCACCTCGTACCTCCCGCTCGACATCGCCCGGGACACCCCGATCGCCGAGCCCAATCCCGGCCCGGGCGGCATCTATGCCCGTCTTGAGGAACTGGGTCATCGGCTCGACCACTTCGAGGAAGAGATCCGGGCCCGGATGCCCTCGCCGTCCGAGGTCAAGACGCTCCGGCTGGCCTCCGGCGTGCCCGTGATCCACCTGATCCGCACCGCGTACGACACAGAGGGGAGGGCCGTGGAGGTCTGCGACACGGTCATGGCGGCGGACGCGTACGTCCTGTCGTACCAGCTCCCGGCGACGTGATCGGCGTGAGGAGCGGGTGATCCGCGGTGGTGCGCGAGGCCGCTTCCCGGAACTCGTACACGCCAACAGGCATACTCGTATAGACGAGTGGGCAAGTTGCGTGGCAGGGTGGTCGTCGTTCCCGGAGATCGGGTTCGAAGGCTGCATCTTATATAGACGAGTAGATAGGAAGAACTCTTGCGCACCATCCGTGTGGAGACCTCGGCCGCAACGATCTTGCTGACCGAGGCACCCGAGCCCAAGGTCCGCGACCGGCAGACCGGCGAGATCGCCAAGGACATCAACAGCGGTGAGGCCCTGATGACGATCGGCGTCGTCTACATCGAGGAAGGGGAGTCGTCCCTGATCAAGGTCACGGTTCCGGAGAGCGGGGTGTCCGAGGGGCTCGCGCTCGGCGCTCCGGTCTCGCTGCCGGGGCTCGTGGCCCGGCCCTGGGAGAGCGTGTTCAACGGGCAGCAGCGGCACGGCATCGCCTACCGCTCCGCCGCCGTCACTCCGGCCGCGTTCCCGGCGGTCATGGGGGCCACGGCCTGATGACCGATCTGGCAACGCTTCTGGAGGTGGGTGGTCCCCTCGTCGCGCTCGGCGGCGGGGCTGCCTACACCCGGGCCAAGCACCCCGGGGTCTACTGGTCCACGGTCGGCCTCCCGATATCCACGGCCCGGCTGCTCAGCTCCTACAGCTCCGTCATGGAGGCCTGCGGCCTGACCGTGGCTCCCTCCCGGCTGCGGGTCCTGGCAGTCAAGGCCACCACCCGACGGGAGATACGCCCCGTGCCGCCTCGTCGGGGCATCATCCGGCCGACTTCGACCGGGTTACGGCTTCGTCTGCGGCTCGCTCCCGGGCAGGAACCCGCCGACGTCGCCGCCTCGGCCGAACGGCTGCGGCATGCCTGGGGCGTTCACGCCGTATACGTCACGACCGTCAAGCCCGGTGTGGTCGAACTGCGGCTCGTCGGCTTCGACGTGCTGCGGCGGGTCCGGATGCCGCGCAAGGTCGATGGCGGGTTCCTCAAGGTGCCGGTCGCGCTGCGGGAGGACGCGACTCCCTTCGTGCGGGACTACCGGACCGTGCCTCATCAAGTGACCCTCGGTGCAACGCTGTCGGGAAAGTCCATGTACCTGCGGCATCTCGTCGCCGGACTCGCGCCGCAGCCCGTCGCCCTGGTCGGCATCGACTGCAAGCGCGGTGTGGAGCTGTCGCCGTTCGCGGCCCGGCTTTCGGCACTGGCCACCGACCCGGAACAGGCGGCCGAGCTGCTGCCGGTGCTCGTCAAGGAAATGGAGGACCGATACGACCTGATCAAGGCCCGGCAGGGGATCGCGCCGGACGCCCCCGACGAGGAGATCACCTCGGACATCTGGGGCCTGCCCGAGCACGAACGCCCCGTACCCATCGTGCTGTTCGTCGACGAGGTGGCCGAACTCTTCCTCGTCGCCACCCGCAAGGACGAGGACCGGCGCGACGAGATGGTCACCCAGCTCATCCGCCTCGCCCAGCTCGGCCGCGCCGCCGGCATCTATCTGGAGGTCTGCGGGCAGCGCTTCGGCGCCGAACTGGGCAAGGGGGCGACCATGCTCCGGGCCCAGCTCACCGGCCGTGTCTGCCACCGCGTCAACGACGAAGCCTCCGCCAAGATGGCGCTCGGCGACATCGCCCCCGAAGCCGTCTCCGCCGCGTGCGCCATCGCTCCCGAACGGCCTGGCCTGGCCGTGGCCGGTGACACCTCCGGCGGCTGGTCCCGCATCCGCACCCCGTATCTCTCCCTCGGCGATGCCGCCGAGATCTGCCGCGAGTCGGCCCACCTGGTGCCCGACCTGCCCGCGCTCAAGCGCTTCCGGCCCGACGTTCCCGTACGGCTCGTCGAGACGGCGACGGGCCCGGTACTCCAGCCGCGCCCCGTGGCCGACTGACACTCGCCCCCCTCCCCACCCCGGTCGGCGTGACTGCCTCGCGCCAACTCCCTACCCCTGCCATGCCTGAATCCGGAAGGAGCCGCAGCATGCGCGCCCAACTGGCCCGTATCGACGCGGTACTCGTACAGGCCCTCATCGCCGCCGCGCTGTCCTTCGCCCACCTGCACGACGTCGCCTCGGCGGCCGGTCAGGACGGATGGAAGGCCTGGGCGTATCCCGTCTCGGTCGACCTGCTGCTCGTCGCCGCCTGGCGCCGACTGCGGACCGGCGACGCGAAAGCGGCTGGGTGGTGCTGGTTCGTCATCGCGCTCACCGCGTCCCTCGGGGCCAACGTCGCTACCGCCGGGCTCCTCGACCTAGAGCAGGTGCCGGCATGGCTGCGCATCCTCGTCGCGGGCTGGCCCGCGGTTGCCTTCCTCGGCGGAACACTTCTCGCCCACTCGACCCCGGCTCCGCACGAGGACACCGAGGACCGGCAGGACCAGGAGGACGCGCCTGATCCTGCCCCGGAGCTCCCTGCGCAACCGGCTCCCGAGCCGACCCCCGCTCCGCCTGCCGTGACTGTCCCGGCTGCCCTGGTCGAACACGCCCGCAAGGTCGCCGCCGAACACCACACCCGCACTGGAACGGTCATCGACACCCCGACCCTCCGCGCCCGGCTCGGCGTCCCCGCACCCATGGCCGAAGCCATCGCCGCCCACCTCTGAAAGGAGTCCCACATGTCCCCTGACCGGCGCTTCCGTGACGTCACCCGCATCGGCCCCGTCCGGGTCGGTACGTCGTACGACAACCGGGGCCGTGAGAAGCACACCGCCGCCTGCACCGCCCCGCGCTGCGGCTTCTCCGCCGACTACGACAGCCGCGCCGCAGCCGAACTCGCCGCCCGCACCCACCGCTGCCCCGTCCGCTGAAAGGACCCGCACCACGTGACCGTCAGCCTCCCCCTCGTCGTCGTCCTCGGCTTCATCGCCTGGGGAGCGGTCAAGTTCCTCGGCGTCCGTACCTGGATCGTCGTCGTGATCGCCCTGTTCGGCTTCCTGCTCTCGCGCACCTTCATGGCCCCCGCCATCGACTCCGGCACGCGTTCCGGGGTGGGCATTGTCAACGGCTCACATGACTAGACGAGTAGATAAGGAGACTTCGCTGTGTTCCTGCCCAAGTACCCCGACAACCCGACCCCGCCGCCCGCACACACCCACGCCCCGGCCGATCCGGCACCCGTACGACGCACGCTCCCGCAGATCTCCATCAGTCCCGGAGCGGTCGCGGCCGTCCTCGTCGGCGGAGCCGTGCTGACCGCGCTCCTGGCCGCCGTCGCCGTCACGGCCATCTCGGTCGCCATCGCGGCCGTGGTCCTGCGCTCGATGCTTCGCGACCACCACCGGCGCTGAACGGCGCCTGATGCCCCGGGGCGGTTCGACACGGCCAAGCATCCACCGCCCCGGGGCTCATCCCTCCTGACCAGCGCAGCAAGCCAGCCAGAAGGAGAACGCCATCTTCACCCGCCCTACCCCGCCCCCACTGCCCGAACTCGCCAAGCTCGCCCAGCACGGCACCCTGCCCGGTATCCTCCGCCAGCTCTCCGGACTCGGCGGCTGCACCCACCCGATCCGCCTCGACGGCCACCGCACCGAGTACGACGTCGACACCCGTACCGGCGAGATCGGCAACGTCCTCCACCGCCTCGACTCTGCCGCCCTCCCGGCCGGTCATCTCCTGGTCCGCTGCAACAACCGACGTACGACCCGCTGCGCTGCCTGCGCGGAGGTCTACCGCCGAGACACCTTCCACCTGATCACCTCCGGCCTGCGGGGTGGCAAGGGCGTCCCGGAACGCGTCGCCGCCCACCCTCGCGTCTTCGCCACCTTCACCGCGCCCAGCTTCGGCCCCGTCCACAACCGCCCCTCCGGCCCGGCCGGTTCAGTCCGCCGCTGCCGCTGCGGCGTCCGCCACGACCAGGACGACGCCGCGCTCGGTACTCCGCTCAACCCAGACACCTACGACTACGACGCGGCCGTCCTCTGGAACGCGCACGCCGGTCCGCTGTGGCGCCGCTTCTCCACCTACCTCCGCCGGGAGGTCGCCAAGCGAGCCGGACTCTCACAACGCGCATTCCGCCAGTACGCCCGGGTCTCCTTCGCCAAGGTCGCCGAATACCAGAAGCGCGGCGCCGTCCACTTCCACGCCGTCATCCGCATTGACGGCCCCGAGGGCGGCGACACCCCGCCCCCGGTCTGGGCCACCGCCGAGCTGCTCACCGACGCCATACGCGCCGCCGCTGCCCACGTCCGCGTGGACGGCCCGGTCATCGACGGACGCGTCCACTCCTTCACCTTCGGCCGTCAGATCGACGTCCGTACCATCCGATCCGCCGACTTCGACGGCGACCAGGAACTGACCGAACGGGCCGTCGCCTCCTACATCGCCAAGTACGCCACCAAGGGCGCCGAGACCGCCACGGGAGCTCTCGACCGCCCGCTGAAGTTCCTCGCCGAACTCGCCCAGCTCGACATCACCGACCACGCCCGCCGGATGATCCGCACCGCCTGGACCCTCGGCGCCCGCAAGGAACTGGAAGACCTCCGGCTCCGCGCCTGGGCACACATGCTCGGCTTCCGCGGCCACTTCTCCACCAAATCCCGCCGCTACTCCACCACCCTCGGCGCACTCCGCACCGCCCGCGCCGAATGGCGCCGCGCCCAAGCCGCAGCAGCCACCGAGGGCGAGACCGAAATGACGACCCTCGTTCTCTCGCACTGGGTGTTCGCCGGTACCGGCCTCAGCAGTGCCGAAGCCTGGCTTGCCGCATCCCTAGACCCCGCCCCCGGCACGGAAGGAGAACCGACGTGGACCCGCGTCGCGACGAGCTGATGACCGTTCGCCAAGTCTTGGATGAGCTGGGCGGCGTCTCTCGCCGGACGTTCTACCGCTGGCGTGAGTTGGGATACGGGCCGGCCGCGTTCAAGCTGCCCAACGGGGAGCTCCGAGTGTGGCGGAGTGACTTCACCACGTGGCTGCGACAGCTGGAGGCCGCAGCGTGAAGTCTCTCGACGTGAAGGTCTGGGCTGTGCGCAAGCGCGATACCAAAACGCCCTCATACGGCGTCCGCTGGTCCGTGGCGGGCAACGTCTTCTCCGACTCCTTCCGCACCAAGGCGCTTGCCGATCACTACCGCACGAAGCTCATGCGCGCGATGCGCGACGGAGAGGAGTTCGATAAGGAGTCCGGCCTCCCGGCCTCGATGGAACAGAAGAAGTCGGCCGTCTCTTGGTACGACTTCGCCCTCAAGTACCTGGCGATGAAGTGGCCGCATGCCGCCCCCAATACGCGGGACGGCATCAACGAATCGCTCACCAGCGTGACCGTGGAGCTCCTCGACGAGCGGCCTGGACGGCCGTCCGACCAGGCCATCCGTAAAGCGCTTCGCAACTGGGCCTTCGTGTTGCCGGGGCCTGATGACCGAGAGGTCCCGGACGATGTGCGGAACGTCCTGCACTGGGTGTCGAAGGCGTCGCGGCCGCTTGCCGATCTCGCTGAGCCAGCCACGGCCCGTGGCGTGCTGGACTCGCTGAAGCTCAAGCTCGACGGCACGGCCGCGGCAGCTGAGACCGTGCGGCGTAAGCGGCGGACGCTCGTCAACGCTGCAAATTATGCCGTTGACCTGGGGGAGCTGCGGGAGAACCCGATCACGGCCGTCCGCTGGCAGAAGCCGAAGGTGTCCAACCAGGTCGATCCCCGGGTTGTCGCCAACCCGGAGCAGGCTCGCAATCTCCTGGCGGCCGTTTCCTACGTGGGTGGTTACCGGCGTGCTCGTGGCCGGCGCCTCGTGGGTCTGTTCGCGGCCATGTACTTCGGCGGGCTCCGGCCGGCTGAGGCGGTCGGCCTCGCTGAGACGGATCTAGGCCTTCCCGAGCAAGGCTGGGGATCGGCTTTGGGTGTAGTTCCTTTCGAGGGATAGCTGAGCTGGGAAGACGCTGATTGGGGTGTGGTCGGTGCCGTCGTGCTTCTACCGTGGCGGGGTGGAGGTGGGGCGCCATGGTGTCGTTGCCGGAAGAGCTTCAGGCGCGGGAGGCCGCGGCTCGACAGCGGGTGGAGGAACTCCAGGCTGAAGCGGCGGAGTTGGCCGTCCGGTTGGAGAGGGCCCGGGAGGATCTGTCGCGGTTGGAGATCACGCGGGAGACCGTCGCGCAGGTGCTGGCGGACTTGTCGGCCGCGGAGGCAGCGCCGGACGGGCCGGCGCACGATGTGCCGGAGTCCGAGGAGACGTCGGCACCTCACGGCATCGGGGTGATGGCGGTGCCGCCGTGGCGGGAGGGCCTGGTCGCTCAGGTGTTGCCGGACGTGTACCGGGACATCGTGGAGATTGTCGCTGATGCTCCAGGTCCACTGCAGGCCAAGCAGATCGTGCCGCGGATCGGGCTGGAGGCCACGACAGCAAAGATCGAGGGGACACGGGGGAAGCTGAAGCGTCTGGTGGAGCGGGGCTGGCTGGACGAGGACGCGCCGGGACGGTTTACCCTCGCCCGCCATGGGCCGGACGCCGACCGGGTCAACTCCCAGTGACCAAGGGGCTCTTCTCCGTAGATTCGAAGGTGCCAACCAAACGAATCGCAGAAGAGCAGAAGAAGAGCCCCAGATGGAACAGTACGACGCCTTATCCGAGCCTGATCCGTACGTCGCCTCCCGTGATGCCTTCGAATGCCTCGTCTCGACGCTGGCCGGTGCCCCGGCGCGGAGTATGGCCCACGACGAGCTGGAGCTGCTGCTTGAGCGGCAGGGACGCGAGCTGTTGCGGCAGTTGATACAGGATCACCTCGATATGCGGGCGAGGAACGAAGAGGACGCGGTGCGCACGGGCGGAGGGCAGCCGGTGGTGCGTGGGCCGGAAGGACAGGAGCGGACCTGGCGGGAGAAGGGCCATCGTCGCTGGCTGACCTGCGTGTTCGGGCCGGTGCGGGTGACCAGGATCGCTTATCGCGGCCGCGGCGTGTCCAACGTGCACCCGGCGGATGCGGACCTGTCGCTGCCCGCCGGCCGGCACTCCCGCGGTCTGGCCCGGCTCGCGGTCCTGGAAGCGGTCCGCGGCTCGTTCGACCAGGCCGCCGCTGCGATCGAGCGACGGTGCGGAAGAGTGCTCGGCAAGCGCCGCCTCGAAGAACTGGTGGTCGCCGCGGCCGTCGACATCGCCGCCTACTACACGGTGAAGATCCCCACCCCGTGCACCCGCGAGATGCCGCTGGTCATCCAGGTTGACGGCAAAGGCGTGGTGATGCGCCCCGAAGCACTGCGCGAGGCCACCCGCCGGGCCGCGGCCCAAAGCGCGGCGGCCGGGCGGCGCGGGCGCTTGGCCCCGGGTGAGAAACCCAACCGCAAGCGCATGGCGACGGTGGCCTGCGTCTTCGACACCGCGCCCGCCCCGCGTCGGCCACACGACATCGTCCATCCACCCGGCGGCCGCAGCGAGACCCGGCAGCCGAGGCCAGGTCCGAAAGCAGAGCGGAAATGGTGCACCGCCTCGGTGATCCGCCCTCCGGAACAGGTCGTCTCCGACGCCTTCGCCCAGGCCGAGGCCCGCGACCCGCAGCATCTGCGGGACTGGATCGTGCTCGTCGACGGCGCCCGCCACCAACTCGACCTGATCCACACCGAAGCCGCCCGCCGCGGCATCCGTCTGAACGTCCTGCTCGACTTCGTGCACGTCGCCGAATACTGCTGGACGGCCGCGCACGCCTTTCATCCACCCGGCAGCCGCGAGGCCGAAACCTGGGCCGCGGACAAACTCACCGCGATCCTCGCCGGACACGCCGACCGCGCCGCGACCGAGATGACCGCGCAGGCCGCAGCCGAACAGCTTCCCGCCGCCCGCCGCGACGCAGTCACCACCTGCCACCGCTACCTCACCGGCCACCTCGACCAGCTCCACTACGACACCGCCCTCACAGCCGGCTGGCCGATCGCCACCGGCGCCGTCGAAGGCGCCTGCCGCCACCTGATCGCCGACCGCCTCGACATCACCGGCGCCCGCTGGGGACTCAACGGCGCCGAAGCCGTCCTCCAACTCCGCGCACTGATCACGAACAACGACTTCGAGGACTACTGGAACTTCCACTCGGCCCGCGAACATCAACGTCTCTACCCCAGCCCTGACCAGCGGAACTACAGCCTCACCGCTTGATCCCGACCGTCACTTCAGAGGATCCGCACCCATCGGCTTTGCTCCATCGGACTCGTCCGTCGGTCGGCAAGCAGTGGACCGAATCGGGGGAGACCCACGACGACCGCGGGCTCAAGAATCGACCGATCGAGGACGTCAGGCGGGTGCCTATCCCGCCTCACCTCGTAGCCGTGTTCCGCGAGCACCTGGCCACTTTCGGCACGGCGGATGACGGGCGGCTTTTCTTCAGCGAGAAGGGCTCGGTCGTCCCGTCCTCCACCTACTACCGGGTCTGGCAGGAGGCTCGGCTCCTGGCTCTCCCGCCGGCCGCCGCGGCCTCGCCGCTCGCAAGTCGTCCGTACGACCTTCGGCACTCGGCGCTGTCGACGTGGCTCAACGCTGGCGTCGACCCCACCGAGGTCGCCGAGCGTGCTGGCAACAGCGTTGAGGTCCTGCTGACCCGCTACGCGAAGTGCCTTGATGGGCGGCAGGACGTAGCCAACCGGCGTATCGAGGACCTGCTTCGCGAATACGAGTGATCGCATGGGACCTGGGACTCATACTTCCGGCGTGGACAAATCCGAAGATGGCCGAGAGCTCGCCCCTGAATGGGTGGAGGTCGGCAACAACGCATGTGGTGTCCTGCGCGGTTGCCGGGATGCCTCTGAGGTAGCCCAGCACTTCGTGCGCGCCGGATGGCGTTCGAGGTCGTCTTCCTGGCACGGCTACGAAGTGGAAACCAGCTGGTGTCAGCTGGAGATCGACCCGATCGACGGTCCAGACATTCTGCTGAACGGTGTCGTAGACCCACAGCGTTTTGACGAGCTCGGCGGAGTACTCCAGGGCCTCGGGTTGAGCTACTCCCTGGAGCTCTACGAGGGAGACGAGACCCTGGTTCGGGAGATCCAAGTGTGATCACTGTGCACACGTGCGAGGCCCCTGGCATCTTGGCCAGGGGCCTCGCCTTTTGAGTGGTCCTTCAGTTTGCCCTGGGGGCCTGAACTCCCTCTGCGGCGAGTAGCCGCTCCAGGTGTTTGCGCGAGCTGTCGAGCGTATTGAGCATCTGTGTACGAGCTTGGTCGAAATTCGGGTCGACCTCGACGCCGAGATCATGTCGCAGTGTGACCCTCAACAGGTACACGCCATCGGACAGCGGACGGCTGAACCATGTCTTTGCCCGCTCGTATGCCCCGTCAAGGTCGGAGCTGATCGGTAGCTGCTTGACGACTGAGTACCCGACGCCGAGCGCCCTGTTCAGGGTCGAAGCCACTTCCAGAACGTCCTTCGACAGCGCCATCTGCGCCTGTGAGTAATGGTCGCCCCAAGCGTCCTTGGCGGCGTCAAGTGCTGCCAGCTCGCTGCTTTCACCGCGCTCGGCTGCTCGGACGGCGTCTCGGGCGGCGACCCGGTAGGCGCGAGCCGCAGTGTTCAGCTGGGCATAGAGATCGCGCTTGGCTTGCAGCGCTTGATCAGTGCGCTCCTGTGCCCGTTCACGGTCGGTGCGCTGGTTCTGCTCCGCGGCTTGGTCACGACTGGCGCGCTGGCTGAGCACCGCTCCGCCCAGAGTCCCGCCCAGCGTTCCCCCGACGCTAATCAGCGCGACGGCAAGCGTGGTCACGTCCACGAGATCCCCCAACTCGTCCATGGAACTGCTCGTGCGGCAGTCTGCTCGACTTTGGGGTGTCACCTGCGGGAATGCTCCAAGATCCCGTCCACGTCTCGTCCACAGACCCCGACATAGAGCCGCCTCGGGCTGCATCTGCCTGCACATACGCGAAGACCCCGGCCTCAGCGTTTCCGCTGGTGACGGGGTCTTTGGGCACCTCATACAGGGTGCCCCCGGCAGGATTCGAACCTGCGCACACGGCTCCGGAGGGCATGACTAGAGCGCCGCCGAAAGCTGCCTTGACCTGCACGTATGTCGGAGGCCGCCGACCTGATGCGGGATCTCTATCGCATACCGTGCGCAGAGTCTTGGAGTTGGTCGACTGTGGGAGTGCCCGTGATGTGGCCGTGCGCACCACGACCCTTCGTCCCGAAGCAACCTTGGTCGCCGTCGGGGCAGGGGGGAGCGCAGCGCTGACCTGCGCCGACCTTCCCTGGACATGCGCGGCCGTTGCCACGCAGATAGACGCTCAACTCTGAGCGCATCGGACGTCTGTGGGCGCGGGCGTCCCACCCGCGCATGGGCCCCAGAGATCTCGCAGTTGGAGCCGTGTCACCGTCCTTGCTGCCGCTAAAATGCGGCTATCAGCCAGTGTGGGCGACGAAGCCAACTGTGAGAACGGGGACTCCTCGTGGCCGGTGTCAAGCTTTTCAAGATCCGCAAGCTCGGCGCAGGAGGACAAGGAGAGGTATGGCTTGCTCGCGAAGGCCAGACACAGGAGATCGTCGTTCTAAAGCGCCCGCTGGATACCCTCGACGTCAGCGAGGGCAGCGCCGATCGCGCAAGATTCGAGCGCGAAGTTCGAATACAGTCGACTCTCCGTCATGACGGCATTATGCCGATCCTGCGCATATATAAAAGCCCTACCGGTCCGCTCTTCACGATGCCCTACGCGGAAATGTCTCTGGAGCAGAAGCTTGCCAACGGACCGCTAACGGAGACGGAAAGCGTTGACATAATTCTTACGATTGCTGACGCTGTGGAGTTTGCGCACAGTGAAGGTGTTTTGCATCGTGATCTTAAGCCTGCCAATATTCTATTTTTGAACGGCAGGTGGGTTGTTTCCGACTTTGGCCTATGCAGAGACGTGAACTCCGATAGTGTCACCATTACCCAATCCAAGACCGTCGTTGGCAGTGTCGCCTACATGGCGCCTGAACAGTACGACGATGCGCACGAGGTAACTGAGAGTGCGGATATTCTGTCCATTGGGCGGATATTCTACCACTGCCTTACGGGTAAGGTCCCGTTTCCCTACTTTCGGCGGGAGCTGGTACCCGCAAGGTTTCGGTACCTGATAACCAGGTCTGTGGCTGACGAGCCCTCTGACAGGTATCAGACGGTGAGCGAGTTCCGACAAGAGCTTGAGCTGCTGGTTACTGGCGTACCTGATCTAACCCCGCCGATGGAGAGGGCGCGCGCCCTCAACGCGGAGTCTCTTGAGGGAGATTCGGAAGCCACACTCTCGCTGGCCAGGCTCCTGGTCGAGAAGGCGGACGACGAGGTTTTCTACAGAGACTTTGTTCCTGCCCTCTCCGTCGAAACACTGAGCGAGATTCAGAAGTGTGCGCCGCAGGAGTTTCGGCAAATAGTCTCTGCTTTCGATCAATTTTCCGAGGGTAGCCACCCGTTCAGCTACACTGACGCTATTGCGAAATTTTTCCGCAACGTGGCATTCGTTGCCTCTGATGATGACTATACGATTCGGCGGCTAGTGCTTCGCCGGATCCTCATAGTTGGGGCGAGTCACAATCGATTTTTCATTGGCGAGATGTTCGCTTCGATTGTCTCGAAAATGAAGGAAGCTGAGGACATCCTGTTGGTTGCGTCGCTTCTGCGTGAACACCAGGAAGAGGCGCGTTTTATGAGCTTCTACCTGCGCCAACACTCGCTGCCAACCGCAATCATGGCTGCCTTGCCTCCCGAATAGGATGCTCGACAGACGGGCGTGCGAGACTGCATGTCATAGGCCAGTTTGAGAGGGCGTGGAACCTACGTGACTGAAGGGGAGTTCTGAGTGCCACAAGCGAGCCCGAGAGGTACATACTTGCAGGTCTCTGAGTCGTTGCGTCGGCAGATCGAATCGGGCGACGACGAGGCCCAGTTGCCGTCGGAGGCCGCCCTCATGCGTTCGCATGGCGTATCCCGCAACACGATCCGTCGCGCGCTCAAGGCTCTCGAAGCCGACGGTCTTGTTGAGCCTGCCCCCGGGATCGGGTGGCGCGTCGCTCGGGGTGGCGATCGTCGGTCTCTTGCCGAGCGGATGACCGATGTGATCGCGGAGGACGCGCTCTCAGTGGGCGACACCTACCCGTCCGAAGCGAAATTGTGCGAGAGGTTCGGGGCCTCCCGTACGGCCGTGCGCCGTGTCCTTGCTCAGATGGAGGGAAATGGCCTGCTCGCCACCGTTCACGGCAAGGGGCGAACCGTGCGCGCTCTCCCGACGCCCACCGTCCGGCCGTAGTCTTGGCCGCCATGGGACTGACTGAGTGGGCGTACTCGCTCTCCGAATCGCTGCTGTCCGATCCGCTCCCGCGCCGGTGGGCGCACTCGCTGGGGGTCGCCAAACGCGCCCGCTCCTTGGGCCCAGTCATGGGCGACGATGCCGAGTTGCTGGAAGCCGCCGCGGTGTTGCATGACATCGGGTACTCGCCGGCCATCGCCACGACCGGCTTTCACCCGCTGGACGGCGCACGCTTCCTCCGGTACCAGGAAAAGGCAGACGAGCGGGTCGTTCGTCTCGTGGCTCACCACTCCTGCGCCCTGTTGGAAGCCGAGGAACGCGGACTGAGGCAGGAGCTGGAGGGGGAGTTCGAGCTAGAGCGTCCGGACCTGGTCGACGCCCTGCTGTTCTGCGACATGACCACGACGCCCGACGGGACGCAGACCACGTCGGCTGAGCGGCTGGACGAGATCGTGCAGCGGTACGGTCCGGACACGATCGTCGGGCGGTTCATTCAGCGCGCGGCCCCCGAGATCCATGCAGCCGCGAAGCGTGTTGAGGGCCGCTTGGCGGAGGTCTCTGCCGACGATCAGCCGATGTAGGGCTCTCGCCGCGAGTCGTCGAGACCGTGGCGGATGCGCAGCATCATCGACGGGTGGATGTCCAATCCGTCAAGGTCCGCTGGGTTAACCCAGCGGACCTCTTTTGACTCGCTGCTCGTACGCAAGGAGCCCCCGATGGGGTGGGCTCGGAAGCAGATGGAGAACTGTTGCCGGACCTCTCCGTCGTCGTACGCCAGCACGTGTTCGGGGTCGGTGTAGAGCCCTATGATGCTGTCGACCTCAACGTCAATGCCGGTCTCTTCCGCGACCTCACGGACGACGGTGTCACCGATGCGCTCGCCGATGTCGTGGCCACCGCCCGGCAGTGCCCACAGATCGTTGTCCGTCTTGTGGATGAGCAGCAACCGCCCCCCGTCGTCTCGGACGACCGCAGTGACCGAGGGCACCACCGAGTTGGCCTGAGGGGCGTTCGGGTCGCGGAAGTAGTCGATACGGCTCATCAGGCAGTGCCTTCCCAATCGGCAGGTGAAGAGATCGGGCGGGCGGATTCCCAGACCTTCTCAACGCTCTCAGCGTAGGCGTCGAAGAGTTCACCGCCGGGCACGCGTTGCAGGTGCAGCACGGGGGCCATGTAGGCGCCGACGCCGTAGAGGTGTCCGTTCGCCAGCATCTCGTCATCGGCCCGGTAGATCGAGTTGTAGAGGGTCGTACTGTGCAGCCGGAACTCCACTCCGGGGAGACCGAAGAGCGGGCTGTAGTTGATGAGGGCGTTCCGGATCTTGCCTGCCATCGCCGCGCCGATCCCTTCGTCCTCGCCCCGCACTGCCACGGCTGGCGACGTGGGCTCTCCCAGGATGAAGCGGATGGGCACTCCGTCCGCTGACTTCTCTTTCACGATGCGGTGGAACGACGCGTCTTCCGTGAGCCAGAACCCGGAGTACACCAACAGGTCAAACTGACGCGTCGCCTTGGAGTAGAGGTTCGTCCAGAGGGTTTGCATCACGACGGACCGGTGCGGATAGAGCCTAACCAACTCCGCATTGCCGGCGGCCGCGACCTCAGCTGACGTGCGCTCGTCCGGCCACAGGTACGACACTTCGCACTTCAACAGCGAGGCCGTTGCGAACTGGAAGCGGCGATATGGCTTGCGCTCAGGTTCGTTGATCCATCGTTCGACCGTCTTGGCCGCGACCCCGAGTCGTTCGGCGACCTCATCGAGCGTCAGGCCCAAGTCCACTATCGCGCCGCGCAGTCGCTCGTTCGCCATGCCAACCTCCGCCTTCCTGGGACGACTTGGTTCGACTTCACGGTAGCTAAGAACGACCTGAGCCGCGCAACCGCGAAGTCGAACGTCGTCGCTGTCGACGCCAGTCTGTAGGTACATCGAGCGCGAGGGACTCCCAGACCTCCAACAGCCGAAGGGCTTGACGGGGTGAACCTCTCTCTGCAAGATGAGGAACACGTAATACATGTTCCTCTCGTTCGGGTCGTGTCAGCGCCCCGAACGAGTGCACGACCAGGAGCCCCGCATCGGACGGGGGGAGGCGACCCGGCGCCTTGGCATTAACCGGAGGGCTTAGACCGCAAGGTCACGTCTCCATACGCCTACTTCGAGGCCGGACAGCTCTACCTGACACGGGAGCGCGGTCGCGATGAAGGAGACAACGCACCACCTCATCTCACCGCCGCGCTCTCGCGCGGCGGCCGGTTGCCTCCGCTGCTCGTCTCGTACGAGCAGCGCTGAGGGGAGCCGGGATCGTCTCGGACATCTGACCCCGCCGCTCCGCCCTGCGAGGCGGTCGCCTCTCGCCAAGGACCGCGACCGCATCGGCTTCAAGTCCCTCGACACCAGGAGAAGATCCGTGAATCAGCGCGACCTCGACAACATCGCCCACCGCATCGGTTCGGCCGCCATGGAGTTCGCCCCCGGTCACCGGCCGACGGCCGCTCAGGTGGCCGATGCCGCTTCGATCCTGCACGGCATGCTTCAGGCGGCCGAGACCTACGGCGTGACGTTCGCGGACTTCGACGCCGTTGCCCACTTCGCCCGGCTGGCCATTCAGCTCGTTCAGGCCCGCGACGAGAGCCGGTGACCGCCGTGAATGCCGCCACCTTCGCCGCCGCGTTCGTCGCCCTGTACGTCGCCCACAGCGTGGGCGACCACTGGGTGCAGACCTCTCACCAGTCTGCGCACAAGGGCCGCCCCGGCTGGGCCGGCCGCCTCGCCGGCGCTCGGCACGTCGCCACCCTGACCGCGACCAAGGTCGCGGTTCTGCTGCCGGTTGTCTGGCTGCTGGACCTGCGCCTGTCGGTGCTCGGCATCGTCGTCGGGCTCGGCATCGACGCGGTCACGCACTGGTGGGCGGACCGTCGCACCACGCTGGCGTGGCTGGCCAAGGTGACCGGCAAGGGGGAGTTCTACCGGCTTGGTGCCCCGCGCGCCGGCATGGGCGACAACCCGCACATCGGGACCGGCGCGTACGCGCTTGACCAGTCCTTCCATCACCTGTGGCTGCTGGTCGCCGCGCTCATCATCGCCACGGTCTGACCCTCCCCGCTTCCCGCACCACCCCGCCCGCGTCTGCGGTGTGGGTCTCGTCTTCCGGGGCGGTCGCTTCTCGCCAAAGACCGCGACCGTCCCGGCGTCCCTTCGATGTCAGGAGAACTGCCATGCGTACGTACATTGGCCGCCAACAGGCCATCTCTGCCGAAGACTTCGCGGAACTTGCCCTCGGTACCCCGGTTGAGCTGTGGCTCGGGGTCGAGGGCGAGACGGACGAGGAGCGCGCGGCTCGCGAGGACGCGGCGCGCGACATCCTCGCCGACAACCCGAACTTTCCCGATGACCTGGTCCGCATCGCGGCGCAGGTCATCGAGGAGAACCCGGACCTGTTCGACGTCGTCCCCCTGGTCCGCCCCGCCCGTCGGCGCACGGCACGCAAGGGGGTTGCGGCATGAGTGAGCTGCTGTTCGCCGCCGTGGCCGGAGTGCCGATGGCGGCCGGATGGTCCCTGCACGCGCTGCGCCTGCGCCACCGCGTCGAGGCCGCCCGCCGTGACCCGCTCACCGGCCTGTTGACCCGGGACGCGTTCGCGGAGCGTGCCGCGAAGGTGCTGGCGGGTGGCCGCAGCGCGGTCTATGTCATCGACCTCAACAAGTTCAAGGAGATCAATGACACCTACGGGCACGCGGCCGGAGACGCCATCATCGAGGCCACCGGCCGACGGCTGGCCGAGTGGGCAGCCGTCAACCTGGCCACGGTGGTCCGCCTCGGTGGCGACGAATTCGCCGCCGTCGCCCGGGTTTTGAGCCTCGCGGATCTGTCCTGGACGCTCAGCGAGCTGACCCGAGCCATCGAGCAGCCGGTGCCCGTCGACGGCCGCGCGCTCGCCGTGGGTGCCTCCATCGGTGCCGTCGCCTACGACCCGGCCACCGACGACGTGGACCTGTCCACGCTGCTGCGGTTGGCCGATGAGCAGATGTACGCGGCCAAGCGCTCCGGCGCCGACTGGTTGACCGCCCTGGACCTCACCCCGCAGGCAGGGACGGTCAACAACCGCCGCGCCGGTCGCCCAGGCACGTCCGGCGGAACGGAGGCCGCAGCATGACCACCACGACGACCACCCCCGAGACGCCCGCGTCCGGGGTGCCGCCGCTGACCCGCCCGGAGATGGGGCTTGCCGGAGTCGGCGCGCTCGCTGCTGCCGCGGTCGGCGCGCTGGGTCTGATTTCCTCCTTCGACGCGGTGTCCGCCGCTGCGGTGAGCTGGGGTTTCCACTCGCCGTGGATGCTGCCGGTCGGGATCGACGTGGCCATCCCCGTGTTCACCGTCGCCAACCTGCTGCTGATCCGCATGGATATGGCGCTCGCGTGGGTGCGGTTCGTGCCCTGGCTGCTGACGCTCATCACGTGCGGGCTGAACATCGCGGCCGGACACTCCCTGTCGGCCAAGGTCGCGCACGGCACCATGCCGCTGCTGTGGGTGGTCTTTTCCGAGATCGGCGCGCACATCTACGCCGTACGGATCGGCGCTGCCACCGGCCGACGGATGGAGAAAATCCGGTTCTCCCGCTGGCTGCTCGCCTTCCCCTCCACCTTCGCGCTGTGGCGCCGGATGACGCTGTGGGAGGTCACCTCCTACGCCGAGGCCCTGGCGCGCGAGAAGGAACGGCAGCTGGCCCGCGCCGACCTGCGCGAGCAGTACGGCCGCAAGTGGCGTTCCAAGACCCCGCGTCGCGAACGCGTGATGCTGCGCATGGGCGACCTCGCCCCCGCCACCGAAGAGACCACCCCCGCCCCGGCTGAGCCGCCGGCGCCTGCGGCCGACCCCAAGCCGCGCGCCCGCCGGCAGCCCGCCACCAAGGCCAAGGCGAAGGCACAGCGCACCTTCGAGGAGCTGCTGACCGAGACGCGCACGGTCACCGCGGAATGGACCGAGGCGGAGCTGACCGCAGACCGCATCCGCACCGCAGTGCACTGCTCCGCAACCAACGCCCGCACGCTGCGCGACGCGTTGAAGTCCGAGCGTTCCGAGCGTGCCGACGGCCGCCCGCTGCACTCCGTGGACGACGCGGAGGGCGAGCCGACCGAGGCTGAGGCCGCCTGATGCCCGCAGCATTCGCCAAGTGCTACGACCCGGCCGGCAGCCAGTACGGCATCCCCACCTACCCGTGGCGCTACGCCCCCGACGGGCTCGCCACGCGCCGCCAACTGCGCGCCCGCGGCTTACGTCCGGGCGGTCAGCCGATCGCGGCTCAGGTGCTGCGCCCGCGCTACCGCCGCGGCCCGCTGGTCGCCTACCTCTACCGCATCGACCGGGCCCAGCCCGTGCGGCCGATGACGCCCGGCAAGCGGGCCGCGCTCGCCAAGGCGATGTGCGCCCGCCGCACCTGCCCGCAGTGCCGCAACGACGCGGGATACGTCATCCCGACCTCGATCGGCATGTGCGTGCCCTGCGCCTTCCCCGACACCTCCACCCCCGCTCCCGTCCACGACACCCCGAGGAGGGGTTGAACATGGCCAAGCCCAACACCAGCCGCTTGGACCGCGAGATCCGGCAGACGGAACGCAAGCTCGAAGCGGTCCGCAAGGAAGAGATGTGGCCCCTCACCGGCCAGGAGCGGCGGGCGGTGATGCGGGCCCTTGTCGGCGGCTCGTACAAGGTCGTCCGAGGCAAGAGCACCGGCCGCGCGGAACGGAAGCTGGAGACGCTGTGGCAGTCGGTGCAGTCCCGACTCACCGCGGAGCTGACCGCGTTGCAGACCGAGCGGCAGCGGATCGTGAACGAGGCCGCCACCGCCAAGGCCGCGAAGAAGTCCTCGGGGTGGTGGTGAGAATGGACCGTCGCTGCCCCGCCGCCCACCCGGACGACCCCACGCCCTGTGTCGGTCCGGTCGTGGTGACCGTGCTCGACGCGGTCAGTGCCGGTGCGGACGGCTGCGAGCATCACGGCGTCCGACTGCTGGCCTCCCTGGACGGTGGCCGGGTCTACCCCCTGCCCACCGCCCCGCACGGTGCCGCCATCCGCGTCTTCACGGCCGCCGACGGCATCCGCCCGTTCTGCTGGGTCGACGGCCCGCGTTCCGTGCCGTCCCAGCTCAGCCACGCGGAGAACCGCGAGCGGCACGGCTGCTGACCCGCGCTGGCGGGGGCAGGAATGCGCCCCCGTCATGTTCTCCACGGCGATCCCCATCGCACCACGGGCCTGGCCGCCCACCTCCTACAGCGTCGGCCAGGCCCGCTCTCCCTCACACCCGGAAGTGGAAGGAATCTCAGTGAAGCACCCCGACGACGACAACGAACTCTTCAACCGGCTGGAAGCCGAAATGGCCGACTCCGGGGGCGAGGTGGTCGACCTCGACAAGGCCCGATCGGCCCGCAGCGAGTCGGCCGACCCGACCACCCGACCCGACTCCGACCCGTCGGCCGACTCCGCGCCGGACCGGTTGGCTGCCGAGTCGGACGACCCGACCGCCCGCCGGTTGGTCGACCTTCCGGCCGCCAAGGCGGCCGGTCCGGGCTACCTCGGTCGGCTGCTCGGTGCCCAGCGCCGTGACGTCGTTCCGGCGTGGCTGAAGTCCACGGCGGAGCTGAAGACCGCCACCGGATGGGTGGCCCGGCACTACGCCCACTCGGTCGGCTACCACGCGCTTCGCACGCCGGTCTACGCCGCGCGGCTCACTCTTCAGGCTCCGTCCGGGGCCGCGAAGTTCCTGGGCGGCACCATGCGGTGGGTGGCCGACCGCGAGGGCGAACCGGTCCGACTCGCCGCGGTCCGCCGCGAGGATGCGGCCGAGTACCTGAAGCTGTCACGGCAGCGCGACGGACGGGTCCGACTCCGGACCCTGGTGGCCGTGCTCGCGATGTTCATCGGGCTCGGCTCCGCGCTCGCCATCTACGTGCTCGCCCCCGACTGGCTTCAGGCCGTCTCGGTCGGGGCGGTCGTGATGGCGCTCGGGTTCACCGGACGCAAGGCGGACGACCCGGTCATCCACCGCGCGGTGGAGCTGCCCAAGGCGGTCAAGCTCACCAGTGACATCGTGCTGCGTGCACTCGGCTCGCTCGGCATCCCCGCCATCAACCAGGCACAGGGCAAGGGACGGGACGGGTTCGAGTTCACCGCCCCGATCACGCGGGATGGTCCGGGCTGGCGTGCGGAGGGCAACCTCCCCTACGGCGTGACGGTCACGGACGTCATCGAGCGGCGCGACCGGCTCGCCTCCGGTCTGCGCCGGCCACTGGGCTGCGTGTGGCCCGAGGCGGTACCGAACGAGCACACCGGGCACCTGGTGCTGTGGGTCGGCGATCAGGACATGTCGACCTCCCGCAAGCCCAAGTGGCCGCTCATGAACGGCGGTTCGGTCAACCTGTTCAAGCCCGTCGCCTACGGCACCGACCAGCGCGGACGCTGGGTCGAGGTCACCCTGATGTACATCGCGGGCATCATCGGCGCCATCCCGCGCATGGGCAAGACGTTCCTGCTCCGCCTTCTGCTGCTGATCGCCGCGCTGGACCCGCGGGCGGAGCTGCACACCTACGACATGAAGGGCACGGGTGACCTGGACCCGGTCGGCAACGCGGTCTCGCACCGGCACGCCGCGGGCGACGATGACGAGGCCATCGAGTACGCGCTGAACGACTTCCGGGCGCTGCGCGAGGAGCTGCGCCGGCGTACCAAGGTGATCCGCTCGCTTCCGCGGGACATCTGCCCGGAGTCGAAGGTGACCAGCGAACTCGCAGACAAGCGCTCCCTTGGGCTGCACCCCATCGTGATCGGGGTGGACGAGTGCCAGGTGCTGTTCGAGCACCCCAAGCACAAGGACGAGTTCGAGGAGATCGCAACCGACCTGGTCAAGCGCGGTCCGGCCACCGGCATCGTGCTCCTGCTCGCCACGCAGCGGCCGGACGCGAAGGCGCTTCCCACGGGCATTTCCGCGAACGCTTCGGCCCGTTGGTGCCTGAAGGTCATGGGGCAGTTGGAAAACGACATGGTGCTCGGCACGTCCGCCTACAAGCGGGGCGTGCGGGCGACCATGTTCGCCTGGGGCGACAAGGGCATTCACTACTTCGTGGGTGAAGGCTCCGACGCCCGGATCGTGGGTTCGGTGTACGTCGACGGCCCCGGCGCCGACAGCATCGCCGCCCGCGCCCGCAAGGCCCGTGAACAGGCCGGACTGCTGTCCGGGCACGCGCTCGGGGAAGAGCCGGAGACGGACGCGAGCACCGGCTACGACCTGCTCGCCGACATCCTCGCCGTCGTCCCCGCCAAGGAGACCAAGGCGTGGTCCGAGACCGTCGTCGTGCGGCTCGCCGAACTGCGCCCCGAGGTCTACGACGGATGGGACTCCGACGCGCTCGCCGCGGCCCTGAAGCCGCGCGGCGTCTCCACGGTCCAGGTGGGCCGCCGCATCGAGGGCAAGTTCACCAACAAGCGGGGCATCGACCGCTCCCACGTCACCGCTGCGATTGCGGAGCGTGACGGAAAGCGGGACGCGGGCTGAGCCTTGGGGGCCGCTATCGATAGCGCCACACCCTGCTATCGATAGCGGCCCCGATAGCGCCTCAAACCCGCTCCGATCAGGTCGCTAGCGCATAGCGGCCCACCTGCGGAAACCCCTGAAACCCGCCTGGAAGGGCGCTTCATGACCTTCACCCTGCTCGCTATCACCCTGTTCCTTGGCGTGACTCTGTGTTACGTCGCTGTGTGTGCGGCCTCGCCGTTCGGCAACTGCCGCAAGTGCCGCGGCATGGGCCACAAGCTCAAGACCAACCGCAAGGGACAGCTCAAGCGCGGCAAGGACTGCCGCCGCTGCCACGCCACCGGCAAGCGCATACGCGTCGGCCGCTGGCTCTACAACCGCTGGGCCCGCATCTACCGCGCCGGCACCGCCGACTGACCACGGGAGAGGACCCATGACTCACAGCCCTGAGCACCGTCGGCCGCCCGTCATCGTCTGCCACGACGAGACGAGCGACTTCCTGCCCTTCGCCGAAGTCCAGGACCGGTTCCGCACCGATCCGGTCAGCCTCGCCGACCTGCACCGCGTACTGGCCGAGATGCGCGCCCGGTTCACCAACCTCGCCCGCCCGGAGGACTCCTGATGGTCCTGAACATCTCCGCCGTGCTGTTGTTCGGCGCCGCGTCCGCCCTCGCCGTCAAGACGAAGTCCGCCGGGGGCGGTGCCGCCCTGGTGCTGTTCCTGTTCGGGTTCTTCGTCGCCGGGACCGGCGCGTACGAGCCCATCCACAACCTCGTGCAAGCGTCCGCCGACGCCCTCTCCGCGCTCGGCAAGTGAGAGGAGACCACCCCGTGAACGAACCCATCGTCGCGCGGCACTGGCTTGCCATCGCCGCGCCCAAGGCCGCGCCCGCCATCGCCACCACGACCGTGCTCGCCCTGGCCCGGATCTGGAACGCCAACGGCGCCGAACACTCCGTCGGCAACGCCGTCCTGATGGGCGCGCTGTCCCTCGGGGCTGCCGCCGCGGGCGTGGCTGCGGGCAACAGCACCGGCGACTCCTTGCTCGTGGGGACCGCGTTCGCCGCTTCCGGCGCGCTCGCCTTCGCCGGAGTCGCCGGATACGCCGACGGGCTCTCACTGCCCCTGCTGCTGTGGTCGCTCGCCACCGCCGGCGCCTACGGCCTCGCCGCCCGCTACTGGCGCCACGACCGCCGCGAGACCGTCGCGTACGAGCGACAGACGAGCGAGCGACGCGAGGAGTACGCCCACGTCGAACGCGTCGAAACCCTCCGCGCCACGACACAGATCGAGGTCGCCCGCACCGGCGCCGCCTTCGCCGAACAGCTCGCACAGGCACTCGTCATCCGCTCCACGCTGCCCGGCTTCGACCCCATGGCGCTGGAGACCGCAGGCCTGCCCGAACTCCCCTCCGTCGACAGCCCCACTCAGCACTGACCCGAAGGAAGGCAACCGCCATGGCACGCAGCACCATCGCCCGCCGCGCCACCCAGTACACCCACATCGACGACCGTCGCAGCGGCGGAATCCGGCTGACCGCGCACGAGGCCGCCGCCTCCATCCGCAGCGCCCGCAAGCAGCCCAGCAAGGTCGTGGACGCCGTGCACGTGTACGCCACCAGCGCCTACGACGGCACGCCGCTGCACGTCGGCTACGTCCGCTACACGCCCGGCTACTGGACCGGCGTCAACGAGGTCATCAACGTCTACGAGATCCCCACCGACGCGCTCACCGACCTCTAGCTGTGGCTGGGGCGGTCGCCTCTCGCCAAAGACCGCGACCGCCCCGGTTCTCCGTCCCTTCGACAGAACAGGAGACCTTCAGCATGACACCTGACCGCAAGACCCCGCGCCCCCACGGCGCGGACCACCAGGACCGTAGTCATCTGCGCACCGCGCTGTACCTTGCGGCGGCCGGTGTGCCGGTGCTGCCTCTGCGGGACGGGAAGGTGCCGTTCGGGAACTGCCGCGCGTGCGCCAAGAACGCGTGCGGCGGGCGGCCGAACATGAAGCGCGCGGGTACCTGCCGCTGCCCTGCCCCCTGCCACGCCTGGGCTGCCGCCACCACCGACCGGAACGTCGTCGTCTCCCCTCTGTGGGTGGCGGCATGGGAGCGTGCGGTGTGCGTCGGCTACCACCCCGGCGGGGCGAGGCTGACCGTGGTCGACCTCGACAACGCGGCGGCCGTCGCATGGGCCCGCGAGACCCTGCCCGCCACCCGAACCGTGCCGACGACGCGCGGTGAGCACTGGATCTACCGGGGCGTCATGGGGTCGCACAACGCGGTCCGGGCGGGAGTCGACATCAAGTCCCTGATGTCGTACGCCCGTTGGCTCGGTCCGGGTACGGGCCACATGGACGATCTGCCGTCTGCCGTCCGCGCCTTGGTGGTGAAGGAAGAGACCACCCCCGCCCGCGGGGAGGTGGTCTCTTCCCTCCCCGAGCGCGCCACGTGGGACCGGACGGTTGCCACCGGATGCCGCCACACCGAGGGCTACGTCCGCACCGGCCTGGAACGGGGCCTCACTCTCGTGCGCGCCCGCGTCGAATCCGGTGCCGGATCACAGGCGTTCGGCGTGGCCCGGTTCCTCGCCGCCCAGCACACCGCGTGCCCCGGCCCGTGCGGACTGGACGCCATCGGGGGAGAGATCGTGGCCGCCGCCGTCTCGGTAGGCGTCCCCGAGACCTACGCCCGCCGCGCGGTCACCAACGGCCTCAGCGCGGCCGAGAGGGACGCCGCATGACCTATAAGCCATTCAATCCCCTGAAACAGCCTCAGAACGTCATACAGGCCGCACCACGGGCCACCGTAGGCGACCGAAGGAACGTCGCCGAAGGCGTCCGCACTGCCCTTGGCTCTGACTCGCACGGCGATCCCACCGAAGGGAGGGCAGCCTCATGACCGCACAGCCTGTGGACAGCACCGACCTGTGGGCCGGACTGCCCACCCTCGACGAGCCGCCCGCCCCCGTGTGGGAGGACCCCGTTCCCCTCGCCGGACCCCGCAAGCTCGCCCCCTTCCCCACCGCCTCCCTTCCGGGGTGGCTGCGGGAGTTCGTGGCCGCGGTCGCCGAGGAGACACAGACCCCCGTCGACCTCGCCGGATGCATCGCCCTGTCCGTGCTCGCCACCGCGGCCGGCGGCAGGGCAGTGGTGCAGGTGCGCGGACACTGGCGCGAGCCCACCAACCTCTACGTCGTCGTCTCGCTGCCGCCCGCCAACCGCAAGTCCGCCGTGTTCGGCCTGCTCACCGACCCGCTGTATGAGGCTGAACAGCAGCTCCGCACGCTGGTCCAACCGGCCATCGTGGAAGCCGAGATGACTGCCCGTCTCGCCAAGGAGGCAGCCGACAAGGCCACCGCCAAGGCGGCATCCGCGAGTTCGGACGAGCGGGATCAGTTGGTGGCCACGGCGATCGCGCTGGCGCAGACCGCGGACAGCGTCACCGTGCCGGCCAAACCGCAGTTGCTCGCCGACGACACCACCGCCGAGACGGTCACCTCCCGCATGGCGGAGCAGGGCGGCCGGATCTCCGTCATGTCCGCGGAGGGCGACATCTTCGACATCATCGCCGGACGCTACTCCGGCAAGCCCAACATGGGTGTCTTCCTCAAAGGCCACGCCGGCGACCGCCTCAAGGTCGACCGGCAGACCCGAGAGGAGTACATCGAACACCCCGCCCTCACCATGGGGTTGTGCGTGCAGCCGCAGGTCTTGGACGACATCGGGCGCCAGGACGGGTTCAAGGGCCGCGGCCTGCTCGGCAGGTTCCTCTACTCGGTTCCTGAGTCGCTGGTCGGCCGCCGCAAGATCGAGCCGGACCCCATCCCCGAGCAGGTGATGGAGACCTACCGGCGTCACGTCCTCGACCTGACGCTGTTCCTCGCAGAGTGGACCGATCCGGCCCTCATCCAGCTCACCCCCGAGGCGGTCGCCGCTCTGAAAGCCTTTCAGGCACGGGTGGAACCGATGCTGGAAGCCCGCGGCGGCATCATGGGCCAGATCGGCGATTGGGGCGGCAAGCTGGTCGGCGCCACCGCGCGCATGGCCGCCCTGCTCCACCTCGCCGAACACCTCACCAAAGGGCACACGGTGCCCGTGGTGGAAGGGACCATGCGCGACGCGATCGCGCTGGCCGAGTACTTCATCAGCCACAGCCTCGCCGCGTTCGATTCCATGGGCGCCGACCGCATCGTCGAGCGAGCCCGCACCGTGCTGGAAGTACTCCACACCCACGGGTGGCGTGAGGTCAGCAAGCGGGACCTGATGGTCAAGCTCTCCCGCTCCGAGTTCCGCACCGCCAACGACCTCGATCCGGTGCTGGCCCTGCTGGAAGACCACGGCTACGTGCGCGCCCAAGCCGTCCAGCGCAGCGGAGGACGCGGCCGGCCGCCCTCCCCTCGCTACCTCATCCACCCCCGCCTGACCGACCCGACCGCCTGACCCCCGCCACAGAAACCACAGAATCACAGAAATAACCCCGGCAAGCCTCTGACCAGCACAGACAGCCCTGTCAGGGGCTCGCGGAGCGCTGCCACAGAAACCAACCGAGAAGCCACAGAAATAACCCGGCACCGACCCCGGCCGGAGCGGCCGCCTATTTCTGTGGAACTTTCCGCGATTTCTGTGGCAGCCCCCACCGCGCGGCATCACCGCAGGTCAGCCCGCCAATACAGGGTTTCTGTGGTTTTCGTGGTTTCTGTGGCGGCTCTCGGCTGGTCCCACCACCTTCCCTTGCCCTCTCGCCCAAGGAGGAGTCGTGGCCAAGCCCCGCGACGAGATGCTGACCATCCCCGAAGTGATCGAAGAGATAGGCGTACCCCGAGCGACGTTCTACCGCTGGCGGCAGTACAAGAAGGGCCCGAAGTCCATCAAGCTCCCGAACGGCGCGGTGCGCATCCGCCGGTCCGAACTGAGTCGGTGGCTCCAGACGCTGGAGGAGAGCGCGTGACGAAAGACACCGGCAACGGGGCCGAGCAGAACAACAGCCCGGCCCCGGACGGGTTTTCGCTCGACGTGCGCCTATGGAAGGTGACCAAGGCGCAGAGCAAGACCCGTCCCCACCAACTCCGTTGGAAAGTCGGAGGAAAGGTCAGTAGCGCCACCTTCGCCACGGTGGCTCTCGCAGAGAGCCGCAGATCTGAACTGTGGCAAGCAATGCGCCGTGGTGAGGCATTCCGCATCACCGACGGACTTCCTGAATCCGAGGTTCGGGCCGAGGCCACTGCGGAGCAAGCCCGTGAGGAACTTCCCTGGTTCGCATTCTGCCGCGAGTACATGGCGATGCGTTGGCCAACCGCCGCGGCCAAGACCCGTGAGGGCATCGCCGACGGGCTTGCAGCGGTGACGCTGGCAATGGTGGAGCAGGAACAGAAAATGCCGTCACCGGAAGAACTCCGTCTCGCCTTTCGGTGGGCGGTCATTCCCAAGAACGCCGAACTTGACCCGTCGGAGGAACTTGAAGACGCCTACGGGTGGATCTCCAAGAAATCGCTTCTCGTCTCCTCACTGGAAGACCCGAAGATTCTTCGCGACGTTCAGTATCGGATCTCCTTCAAACTGGACGGTACCCCCGCGGCGGGGGAGACCTCTCGTCGCCGTCGGCGCGCGCTCAACACGGCGGTTGAATACGCGATCGAACGCAAGCTTCTGACGGAGAACCCACTCACCGCCATCAAAAAGGTGAAGAGTTCCTCATCGGACCGTGTGGACCCCCGTGTTCTCGTGAACAAGACGCAGGCTGCTCAACTCCTCGCCGGGGTCTCCTACGTCGGGACATGGGACCGCAAGAAGGGCCGGCGTCTGGTGGGCTTCTACGCGGTCATGTACTTCGCCGGGCTCCGCCCGAGTGAGGCTGTGGGACTCAGGAAGGCTGATTGCTTCCTCCCAGAGAAGGGGTGGGGCGTTCTGACGCTCCACGACACGCACCCCGTGTCTGGCAAGCAGTGGACAGACAGCGGAGAGCGCCACGACAAGCGCGGCCTGAAGTCGAGGGAGGCCAAGGAAGACCGGCCAGTCCCGATCCCCCCGCCGCTCGTGGCCATGCTCCGCGCCCACCTGAAGGAATTCGGCACGGCCAAGGACGGGCGGCTCTTCACGAACGAGCGGGGCGGTCTCGTGGGCAGCAGCACCTATTGGCGTGTGTGGCGGGACGCTCGGGAGTACGCGCTTTCGCCGGACCTTCAGGCGTCCATCCTCGGGGGGCGGCCGTACGACCTGCGGCACACCTGCATTACGACGTGGCTGAACGCCGGCGTGCCCGTGGCCGAGGTCGCCCGTCGGGTGGGCAACTCGCCCGAGGTGATCCACCGCGTCTACGAGGGGTGCATCTACGGCCAGGAGGAGGCCATGAACAAGAAGATCGAAAGGGAACTCGACTGGCCAGAAGGAGGTTCGGGCTCATAGTGGCAGTTGATGCGGGTGGGGAATGGTAGCTGCTTATTCCTCGCCCGCATTCTGCTTCTTGTTTGATGGCTTAGGTTGACCATGGAAGTCAACGCCGCCGTTGATGTCCCCTGTGCCGACCAAAACGATGGTTCCAGTGTCGTGAGCCGAGGCGTTGAACGTATTTTGACTCGGAGTTACGTCCGCTTTATTTAGCATGTCTCGAACTGTCCGTGCTACAGGTGAGAGATGGAAGAGTGAATAGGCGAGGAAGGTGAATCGCGTAATCGTTGCAAGGGATTCTGCGATCGGCTCATCAATCAAGGATGAACTGAAGGCATAGGGAACGGTCAAGAAAAGGAAAACAGAGATTACAAACGGCTTTACATGCGTCCTGTCTTCTTTTTTCTCTGCGACTCCCCTTTTCTGTACGTCTACGTCGCCCTCTTCGTTCGAGGGCACGGCCTTCCATTTATTCGCGGTTTCTCCGGCTGCCACGAACCTGAACTGCACTTCTTGTTCGCGTTCCAGGTGGCCAATTTTATAGATCACGTCGCGAGGGTTTGGGGAGGATGTGCGCTCGACTTTGAGTTCCGGCTCTGGGGTCGGTGACAGGTATGCTTCGAGTACTTGAGTATCTTCCGGGAAAGAGAATCGGACCTGCTGGTCCTTGATGACTCGGTTGCCCGTATTTGAGATTTTATATTTGATTGAAAAGATGTTCTTCACGGCCACGTGCCCGTATGTGATGCTCAACTTATCTCGGATCTCCGGATCGTCGATCGCCGCGAATCCCGGATCGGTACTGGAGTCCCAAGAAATTCTCTTTCGTGGCTCGGACCTGGCTTTAAGGAAATGGACAAGAAGGGTTGTGCTTGCTCCGATGATTGCGCTGACCAGGGCGACCACGAACTTCTGTTGCAGATCTGAAAGACCCTGGTTGGCTGCGAGGTGCAGCATCATCATGAGCTCACTCCCTGTCTCTGTGAGGACCACATCGTAGGGGTGGTCCACGGGTGAGGCGTAGGGTTCTGCGATCACGCTGTGGTGGGACCGGCCCGCTCTATCGCAGGTCTATCGCGATCAGTGCGCAGCAACGACAAAGAGCGGGACCCAGTGAGACTGGCTCCCGCTCTTCATGCACGGCATCTGCGCTGGTCAACCGCATCATTGTGCTGGTTGAGGCGAAGTGCCCCCGGCAGGATTCGAACCTGCGCACACGGCTCCGGAGGCCGTTGCTCTATCCCCTGAGCTACGGGGGCGTGTCGGGCGCGGTGTTCGCGGCGACGGGTAGAACCCTACCAGCTCTTTCGTGGGGGACTGGCATGGGTTTATGTGGGGGCGGGGCGGTGTTCGAGGGAGGGGGAGTGGAGGCGTCCGCGAGGGGTGTCCTGGGGGTGGTCGGGACCCCCGCACGGGGGTGGAAGTGGGGAAAACCCGGACGGCGCGGTGGGCGCGGACCTACTCTCGAGTTGTGCCAGGCGCGTCCGGCCGGGTGCTTGTTGTGGACGACAACAAGGTCATCCGGCAGCTGATCAGGGTCAACCTCGAGCTGGAGGGCATCGAGGTCGTGACCGCGGCCGACGGTGCCGAATGCCTGGACGTCGTGCATCACGTGCGGCCCGATGTGGTGACCCTGGATGTGGTCATGCCTCGGCTCGACGGGTTGCGTACCGCCGCCCGGCTGCGTGCCGACCCCCGGACCCGGAACCTTCCCCTCGCCATCGTCAGTGCCTGTACGCAGTACGAGGTCGAGAGCGGGCTCGACGTCGGCGTTGACGCCTTTCTCGCCAAGCCCTTTGAGCCTGCCGAACTCGTGCGGGTCGTAAGGGAGTTGATGGAGCGGAGGGGGAGCGGGGGCGGTGGTGGCGGTGCCTTTGGTGGAGAAGCGTTCGGTCCCGATGCGCTTGGCGCCGAGGAACTCGGGGCCGAGGAGGCCCAGCGCGCCGGTCATTGAGCGGGCGCCGCGCCGCTGAGGGCGAGGAGTCGGCGGTGGGCTCCCGTGCGAGCGCGTGTCCGTCCATGTGTCGGTGATCCGTGTGTCTGTGATCGGTGTTGCGTGAGAGTGGTCGGGTGTCCGTCGCCCGGATGCGGCCGTCCTGCGTTCCGGCGCCACTTCGCCGGCCTTCCCGCACTCCGTCCGTGTTGCCGTACCCCTTACTCCGTCCATGCCGTCGCGCGTCCTCCGACACCACGGCCGACGCTCAACGACGTGGACGGCGACCCCTCTGTCAGTGAGAACACCCTCGCCCTCCGTGCCCCGTCCACATCCCGGACCCTTGCCAAATGGAGTCGCCTACCCACCCCCCTCCTCCCCTACGCTTGTCCCGTGACCCCCGTCGAGCTCTCCCGTACCGTGCTGCGCGCGGTGCGTCGTGCCGTGGACGAGGGTGAGCTGAGCGTGGTCGTGCCGGTGCGGGCGGTGGTGACGCCGCCGGGGCCGGGTGGGTGTGGGGACTACGCCACGAACATCGCGTTGCAGTTGGCGCGGCCCGCCGGGAGGCCGGCTCGGCAGGTCGCGGAGATCCTGCGGCCCCACCTCACCCGCAGCGAAGGTGTCGCCGACGTCGCGATCACCGGGCCGGGGTTCCTCAACATTCGGCTGGGGGGTGGCGCGGGCGCCTCACTCGTACGGGAGATCCAGCGCCGACGTGACGCCTATGGGCACGGCGACATCCTCGCCGGGCAGATCGTCCCGCTCCGGATCCCGTACGACATCAGGGCCGAAGTCGTCGCCGACACGCTCGTACGGATCGTGGCCACCCAGGGCGGCCGTGCGGAGGTGCACCACATCCATATCCATCCCTCGCGCGCCGAGCCCGCGGGCACCGACCTCTCGCGCGCCGAGCCCGCCGGCACCGACCCCTCGCAGGCCAAGACAGCGGGCAATGACCCCTCGCCCGCCGAGCCCCCACGCACCAACGCGCCGCAGGCCGATCCCGCGCGCCCCCACCGTCTCCACCGCCCGCGCCCCCAGATCACAACCCTGCGCCCCACCCCCGCCCCGGAAGACCCCACCCCCCTCGGCCCCGACGCCGCCCGGTGGGCCCTGCTGCACCCCGCGTCCCACGACCGGCCGCGGATCAGTGCCGATCACCTGCTGCAGCGGGAGAGCAACCCCCTCTTCCGGGTCCGGTACGCCCACGCCCGCACCCGGGCCCTCATCCGCAACGCCGCCGCGCTCGGCTGCACCGGCGACCCCGGTGACGTACCCGAAGACGTACCCGGCGGCGGCGAGCTCGTCGGGGCGCTCGCCGGGTATCCGGCCGTGCTGACGCAGGCGGCCCTGCACCGCGCGCCCGACCGGCTCGCCCGGCACCTCGTCACCACCGCCGACGCCCTCCTCGCCTTCCAGCACACCGTGCTGCCGCTCGGCGACGAGAAACCCTCGGCCGCCCACCGCGCCCGGCTCGCGCTCGCCGAAGCCGCCGGGACGGTGCTGGCCGGCGGCCTGTCCCTGCTCGGCATCAGCGCCCCTGACTATCTGTGACCGTCTGTGAGAGAAAAATGAGCCGTTCCGCACACCCCGCCGGGCCCCGTCACGCCGATGTCCTCACCGAGGGCCACTACAGCGCGCCACCCGCCGACCTCAACGCCCTCGACCCCAAGGTCTGGGCGCACACCGTCAGCCGTACGGACGACGGCGTCGTCAGCGTCGGCGGGATGGAAGTGACCAGGCTCGCCGAGGAGTTCGGCACCCCCGCCTACTTCATCGACGAGACCGACTTCCGCGAGCGCGCCCGTGCCTGGCGGACCGCCTTCGGGCACGACGCCGACGTCTTCTACGCCGGGAAGGCCTTCCTCTCGCGCGCCGTCGTGCGGTGGCTGCACGAGGAGGGGCTCAACCTCGACGTGTGCTCCGGCGGTGAGCTCGCCACCGCCCTCTCCGCCGGGATGCCCGCCGACCGCATCGCCTTCCACGGCAACAACAAGTCCGAGGAAGAGATCACCACCGCCATCGTGAGCGGGATCGGGCGGATCGTTCTCGACTCCTTCCAGGAGATCGTCCGCGTCGCCCACATCGCGCAGTCCCTCGGCAAGCGGCAGCGGGTGCAGATCCGCGTGACCGTGGGGGTCGAGGCGCACACCCACGAGTTCATCGCCACCGCCCACGAGGACCAGAAGTTCGGGATCGCGCTGGCCGACGGGCAGGCCGCGGAGGCGGTGCGGCGGGCGCTCGCGCTCGACGGGCTCGAGCTCGTGGGCATCCACTCGCACATCGGTTCGCAGATCTTCGACATGGCCGGGTTCGAGGTCGCCGCCCGGCGGGTGGTGTCGCTGCTGGCCGCCGTTCGTGACGAGCACGGGGTCGAGCTGCCCGAGATCGACCTCGGTGGTGGTCTCGGCATCGCGTACACGAGTGACGACGATCCCCGCGAGCCGCACGAGATCGCGAAGGCGCTGGGCGAGATCGTCACGCGGGAGTGCGAGGCCGCGAAGCTGCGGACGCCCCGGATCTCGGTCGAGCCGGGGCGGGCCATCGTCGGGCCCACCGCCTTCACGCTCTACGAGGTCGGCACCATCAAGCCGCTCGATGGGCTGCGGACGTACGTCTCCGTCGACGGGGGAATGTCCGACAACATCCGGACCGCGCTGTACGACGCCGAGTACAGCGTCGCCCTCGTCTCGCGCACCTCCGACGCCGAGCCCATGCTCGTCCGTGTCGTCGGCAAGCACTGTGAGAGTGGCGACATCGTGGTCAAGGACGCCTTCCTGCCCTCCGACCTGGCCCCCGGCGATCTCATCGCCGTACCCGCCACCGGTGCCTACTGCCGGTCCATGGCCAGCAACTACAACCACGCCCTGCGCCCGCCGGTCGTCGCCGTGCGCGACGGCGAGGCCCGGGTGATCGTCCGCCGGGAGACGGAGGAGGACCTCCTGCGCCTCGACGTCGGATGACCGGCCGGTCGAGGAGGAGTGTCCGTGGCGGGTCGAGGGAGGAATGGCTGTGGCTGGTCGAGGCCGGGGTGTCCGTGGCTGGTCGAGGGAGGAATGACCGTGGCCGGTCGCGGCCGGAATGTCCGTCGCCGGTCGAGGTCGGAACGACCGGCTGATCGACGTCGGAACGGACGGTCGGCGCAGGTGGAAGATCTCCTGCCGCCGCCTGTCGGAAAAATGAAATAGATGTCTCACGATCCGGACCAGGGATAGAAACTCCCGTCCGGTGAGTGAGACTGGTCCAACCGTAGACGGTATGAGGAAACGAGGTCGGATGATGCGTACGCGTCCGCTGAAGGTGGCGCTGCTGGGCTGTGGGGTTGTCGGCTCAGAGGTGGCGCGCATCATGACGACGCACGCCGACGACCTCGCGGCCAGGATTGGGGCCCCCGTCGAGCTGGCGGGCGTGGCCGTCCGCCGGCCCTCCAAGGTGCGCGAGGGCATCGACCCCGAGCTCGTCACCACCGACGCCACCGCCCTCGTCAAACGCGGGGACATCGACGTCGTCGTCGAGGTCATCGGCGGTATCGAGCCCGCCCGCTCCCTCATCACCACCGCCTTCGAGCACGGCGCCTCCGTCGTCTCCGCCAACAAGGCGCTCCTCGCCCAGGACGGGGCGGCCCTGCACGCGGCGGCGGAGGCGAACGACCGGGACCTCTACTACGAGGCCGCCGTCGCCGGCGCCATCCCGCTGATCCGGCCGCTGCGCGAGTCCCTCGCCGGTGACAAGATCAACCGCGTGATGGGGATCGTCAACGGGACGACGAACTTCATCCTCGACAAGATGGACTCCACCGGGGCCGGCTATCAGGAAGCCCTCGACGAGGCCACCGCGCTCGGGTACGCCGAAGCCGACCCGACCGCCGACGTCGAGGCGTTCGACGCGGCCGCCAAGGCCGCCATCCTCGCCGGAATCGCCTTCCACACGCGTGTGCGCCTCGACGACGTGTACCGCGAGGGCATGACCGAGGTCACCGCCGCCGACTTCGCCTCGGCGAAGGAGATGGGCTGCACCATCAAGCTGCTCGCCATCTGCGAGCGGGCGGCGGACGGGGGATCGGTGACGGCGCGCGTGCATCCGGCGATGATTCCGCTGAGCCACCCCCTCGCCTCCGTGCGCGGCGCGTACAACGCGGTGTTCGTCGAGTCGGATGCCGCCGGGCAGCTCATGTTCTACGGGCCGGGCGCCGGCGGCGCCCCGACCGCTTCCGCCGTGCTCGGTGACCTCGTCGCCGTCTGCCGCAACAGGCTCAGCGGCGCGACCGGGCCCGGCGACTCCGCGTACACCCAGCTGCCCGTCTCGCCCATGGGTGAGGTCGTGACGCGCTACCACATCAGCCTCGACGTGGCGGACAAACCTGGTGTTCTCGCCCAGGTGGCCACCGTTTTCGCCGAGCACGGCGTATCGATCGATACGGTGCGCCAGCAGGGCAAGGACGGCGAGGCCTCTCTCGTCGTCGTCACCCACCGAGCGTCCGACGCGTCCCTGAACGGGACCGTGCAGGCGCTGCGCAGCCTCGACACCGTGCGGGGTGTCGCCAGCATCATGCGGGTTGAAGGAGAGTAACCAGCAATGACCCACCAGTGGCGCGGAATCATCGAGGAGTACCGGGACCGGCTTCCGGTGTCCGACAGCACGCCGGTCGTGACGCTCCGTGAGGGCGGTACGCCGCTCGTGCCCGCGCAGGTGCTCTCCGAGCGCACGGGCTGCGAGGTCCACCTGAAGGTGGAGGGCGCCAACCCGACCGGGTCCTTCAAGGACCGCGGTATGACCATGGCCATCACGCGGGCCAAGGAGGAGGGCGCGAAGGCCGTCATCTGCGCCTCCACGGGCAACACGTCCGCCTCCGCCGCCGCGTACGCCGTGCGCGCGGGCATGGTGTGTGCCGTGCTCGTCCCGCAGGGCAAGATCGCCATCGGCAAGATGGGCCAGGCCCTCGTGCACGGGGCGAAGATCCTCCAGGTCGACGGCAACTTCGACGACTGCCTGACGCTCGCACGCTCGCTGTCCGACAACTACCCGGTGGCGCTGGTCAATTCGGTCAACCCGGTGCGCATCGAGGGCCAGAAGACCGCCGCCTTCGAGATCGTGGACATGCTCGGCGACGCGCCCGACATCCACGTCCTGCCGGTGGGCAACGCGGGCAACATCACCGCGTACTGGAAGGGCTACACGGAGTACGCCGCCGACGGCATCGCCGGGCGCACCCCGCGCATGTGGGGCTTCCAGGCCTCCGGTTCCGCGCCCATCGTGCGCGGCGAGGTCGTCAAGGACCCGTCGACGATCGCCACGGCGATCCGCATCGGCAACCCTGCCTCGTGGAAGTTCGCGCTGGCTGCTCGGGACGAGTCCGGCGGCTTCATCGACGAGGTGACGGACCGTGAGATCCTGCGCGCCTACCGGCTGTTGGCCGCACAGGAGGGCGTTTTCGTCGAGCCCGCGTCCGCCGCGTCGGTCGCCGGTCTGCTGAAGGCCGCCGAGCAGGGCAAGGTCGACCCCGGCCAGCGGATCGTCTGCACGGTCACTGGAAACGGGCTCAAGGATCCGGACTGGGCCGTTGCGGGCGCCCCGCAGCCGGTTACCGTTCCTGTGGACGCGGCCGCGGCGGCGGAGCGGCTCGGACTGGCGTAAGGCAAAAGGGCCGTAAGGCAAAGGGGCTCGGACCGGCGGACGGCGGGGTGGGCAGAGTGGCGTGAAGCCGCCTGGCGTACATCCGCCAAATGCCGTCGGAGCCTGTCAGAGGCCATCAGCGGCGGGCGGAATTCGCCAGAAGTTGGCGGAATCCGGCCCCTGCCGAGGCCACCCCTACCGCAACCCGACAGGGGGTGCACGGGGGGCTTACGACACGCATCGTGCGCCTCCTGTGCGCCCTATGTCGCCACAGAACCTTCCTTCGATAGGCTGTACCGAACCCGCCCGCCGCATATGCCGCGGTGCCGCGCCGTCGGTGCAGTCAGGACAGTCACTGCGGTCTCCGGGTCTTCCGTACGTATCGCAGTCCCTCTCTCAGTTCATCCGAGTTCATCCGAAACACGCAGTCCCTCTCGCAGCACATCGAAAATCTCGTACATCACGCAGCTCAAGGAGAGTCATCGAGCGATGGCCGGTCCAGCGTTCCGCGCCGCCGCCGTCCGGGTGCGCGTCCCCGCCACCAGCGCCAACCTCGGGCCGGGCTTCGACGCCTTCGGCCTGTCACTGGGGCTGTACGACGACGTGGTCGTCCGGGTGGCCGACTCCGGGCTGCACATCGACATCGCAGGTGAGGGCAGCGAGACGCTGCCCCGCGACGAGAATCACCTCCTCGTACGCTCCCTGCGCACCGCCTTCGATCTGCTGGGCGGACAACCGCGCGGCCTCGAGATCGTCTGCGCCAATCGCATTCCGCACGGGCGGGGCCTCGGCTCCTCCTCGGCCGCCATCTGCGCCGGAATCGTCGCCGCGCGCGCCGTGACCATAGGCGGCGACAGCAAACTCGACGACACCGCGCTTCTTGAGCTCGCCACGGAGATCGAGGGCCATCCCGACAATGTCGCGGCCTGTCTGCTCGGCGGATTCACGCTCTCCTGGATGGAGGCCGGAGCCGCGCGGGCGATCAGGATGGACCCTGCCGATTCCATCGTTCCGGTGGTTTTCGTTCCCGGAAAGCCGGTTCTCACCGAGACCGCGCGCGGTCTGCTGCCGCGCACCGTTCCGCACGTCGACGCCGCCGCCAACGCGGGCCGGGCCGCACTGCTCGTCGAGGCCCTCAGCCGGCGCCCCGAGCTGCTGCTGCCCGCCACCGAGGACCGGCTGCACCAGGAGTACCGCGCCCCGGCCATGCCGGAGAGCGCGGCGCTGGTGGAGCGGCTGCGGGCCGACGGCATCCCCGCGGTGATCTCCGGCGCGGGCCCCACAGTCCTCGCGCTGGCCGACGAGGAATCCGCCGACAAGGTCGCTCATCTCGCAGGTCAGGGCTGGGCCGCCAATCGGCTGGACCTCGACGAGGCGGGGGCGTGCGTTCTGCCGCTCGCCCCGGCGGGCGTCCATTAAAAGCGCGCGGTTGCCGGATTTGGAGAGGGGGAATGTTTGTTGGATCCGGTAGTGTTAACCTCAAGTCTGCACCCGACCCCACCATGGCGAGGTGCTTCGTGTCCCCGTCCGGGACAACCATTCTTCCGGGAGCCTCCCAAACTGCTTTGTGCCATGCATTGGGTGCTATGCGCTGAGCAGTGCTGAGCACGCTCCGGAACCGGCGTGACCGTGCCGATGACACCGCAATTCAGTGCCACGGCTCCGGAATCGTCATCACCAGATATGTCTTCCGCCTCTTTGGCGGACCACCGCCCCGGCACGGTCCACACAGCAAGGACCAATGCCGGACAGCACAACCGGTCGCCGAGCCAGACAGGCCGACGTCCGCTCCAGGGAAGGACCCTTCGTGAGCGACACCACCGATCTGATGGGCGCACGTGTCGAGGAGACCGCTGCCGCGCCCGCCACGGACGCCTCTGCCTCGCCTGCCTCCGGTGCCGGCTCCCGGCGGCGCCGCGGTACCGGCCTTGAGGGCATGGTGCTGGCCGAGCTGCAGCAGGTCGCGTCCGGCCTCGGTATCAGGGGCACCGCGCGGATGCGCAAGAGCCAGCTGATCGAGGTCATCAAGGAGGCGCAGGCGGGCGGGGGTGCCCCGGCGAAGACCGCCGAGGCCGCCACCGAGACCAAGCCGAAGCGCCGGGCCACCTCCAAGGCCCGTACCGGCGACGACGCCGCTCCGGCCGCCGAGAAGAAGGCCGCCGAGAAGCCCGCGGCCGAGAAGGCCGTGGCCCAGCAGCAGATCGAGATCCCCGGCCAGCCGGCCAGCGACGACGCCCCCGCGGGTGAGCGCCGCCGTCGCCGGGCCGTGGCCGAGGCCGGCAGCCCCGAGACGGTCACCGCCGAGGCGAAGAGCGAGCCGAAGGCCGTCGCCGTCGAGGCCCCCGCCGAGACCAGGTCCGATGCCGGTGACGGCGTCGACGGTCGGCAGGGCCGCCGGGACCGCCGTGACCGCGGCGAGCGTGGCGACCGCGAGCGGGGCGGCCGTGACCGTGACCGCCGCGGTGGCAAGGGCGACGAGCAGCAGCAGGGCCAGGGCCAGGGCCAGGGCGGCGCCGGTCAGCAGCGCCAGGACCGTCAGGACCGTCAGCAGCAGGGCGGCGGCCGTCAGGACCGCCAGGACCGCCAGCAGCGTGACAACGGCCCGCAGGACGACGACGACTTCGAGGGCGGCCGCCGCGGCCGTCGCGGGCGCTACCGCGACCGTCGGGGCCGTCGTGGCCGCGACGAGTTCGCCACCAACGAGCCGCAGCTCGCCGACGACGACGTCCTGATCCCCGTCGCGGGCATCCTGGACATCCTCGACAACTACGCGTTCATCCGTACGTCCGGCTACCTGCCGGGCCCGAACGACGTGTACGTCTCCCTCGCCCAGGTCCGCAAGAACGGTCTGCGCAAGGGTGACCACGTCACCGGCGCGGTCCGCCAGCCCAAGGAGGGCGAGCGCCGCGAGAAGTTCAACGCGCTCGTGCGCCTGGACTCCGTCAACGGCATGGCGCCCGAACACGGCCGCGGCCGCCCGGAGTTCAACAAGCTGACGCCGCTCTACCCGCAGGACCGCCTCCGCCTGGAGACGGACCCGGGCGTGCTGACGACCCGCATCATCGACCTCGTCGCACCGATCGGCAAGGGCCAGCGTGGTCTGATCGTGGCCCCGCCGAAGACCGGCAAGACCATGATCATGCAGGCGATCGCCAACGCGATCACGCACAACAACCCCGAGTGCCACCTGATGGTCGTCCTGGTCGACGAGCGTCCGGAAGAGGTCACCGACATGCAGCGGTCGGTGAAGGGCGAGGTCATCTCCTCGACCTTCGACCGCCCGGCCGAGGACCACACCACGGTCGCCGAGCTCGCCATCGAGCGTGCCAAGCGCCTCGTGGAGCTGGGCCACGACGTCGTCGTCCTGCTCGACTCGATCACCCGTCTGGGCCGTGCGTACAACCTCGCCGCCCCGGCCTCCGGCCGCATCCTGTCCGGTGGTGTCGACTCGACGGCCCTCTACCCGCCGAAGCGCTTCTTCGGTGCCGCGCGCAACATCGAGGACGGCGGCTCGCTGACCATCCTCGCGACCGCGCTCGTCGACACCGGGTCCCGCATGGACGAGGTCATCTTCGAGGAGTTCAAGGGCACCGGCAACGCCGAGCTCAAGCTCGACCGGAAGCTCGCCGACAAGCGCATCTTCCCGGCGGTGGACGTCGACGCGTCCGGTACCCGTAAGGAAGAGATCCTGCTCGGCAGCGACGAGCTCGCCATCACCTGGAAGCTGCGTCGCGTGCTGCACGCGCTCGACCAGCAGCAGGCGATCGAGCTGCTGCTCGACAAGATGAAGCAGACGAAGTCGAACGCCGAGTTCCTGCTGCAGATCCAGAAGACGACGCCGATGCCGGGCAACGACTGACGACATCCGCACAGCTGAGGGCCGCTCCCCGTGACGGGGGCGGCCCTTTGTGCTGCCTGGGACACATGTACGATCGCGCTCTCTTTCAACGTATGAGTCTCAGGGGGGACTTGAGTGGATACGTCCATGTCCGGGCGCGGTCGTCACAGACGCCGGATACGCATCGCCGTGCCCGTCGCGGCGGCGGCACTGGCGGCGGCCGTCGGGGGTGCGCTCCTGATGTCGTCGGCGAACGCCGCCACCGCGCAGCCGGCTCCGCTCGCCAAGACGAGCGGCACCTCGCCGAGCCTGGCCACGCTGGAGAAGCGGATCGGCGGGGCCATGGCGAGTGACGGCACGGCCGGACGGCCGACGAGGAAGTCCTCGCCGAGCGCGAGCGCGAGCGCGAGCACGGGTACGGGTACGAGTACGAGTACGAGTACGGGTACGACAGGTACCGGCTCGGGCAAGACCGCGACCACCGGTACGAGCACAGGCACGAGCGCGAACACGAGCGGCGCCTCCGTCGACCCGAAGATCATCGGCGGCACCACGACCACCATCACCACGGCCCCGTGGATGGCCCAGCTCTGGTACCTCGACGACAAGGGCACCAGCAACACCAGTGACGACTTCGGCTTCTTCTGCGGCGGCTCCGTCGTCTCGCCGACGAAGATCCTCACCGCCGCGCACTGTGTCAAGGACGAGCACGGCAAGAGCTACGACTGGAAGGCCCACGGCGCCGTCGTGACCGGCACTTCTCAGCTTCCCTCGGCAGGTGGAACCGATCTGCACGGCGGGACCGCCACTTCCGTCCTGCGGCAGTGGAACCACCCCTCCTACAACCCGGCGACCATCGACAACGACATCGCGGTCCTCACGCTGGACGGACCCGTCAAGGCCAAGCCGATCCGGATGACGACGTCGGGCGACACCGCCTCGTACGCCTCCGGCACCAAGGCGACGCTCTACGGCTGGGGCCGCACCTCCTCCGCCACGCAGGACATCTCCGGGACCCTGAAGACGGCCACGCTGCCCATCAAGTCCGACGCCACGTGCGGCGGCTACTACAAGGCCGAGTTCATCAAGGGCCACATGGTCTGCGCGGGCAACCCCGCGACCGGCAGCGACACCGGCACCACCTCCGCCTGCAACGGCGACTCCGGCGGCCCGCTGATCGTCGGCGGCCGCATCGTGGGCGTCGTCTCCTGGGGCGTGGTGGACTGCGTCCAGAAGGGCGCGTACAGCGTCTTCACCAAGGTCAGCACGTACGTCGGTGCCGCCTACCCGCGCGTCGACGACACGAACCTGAGCGGTGACCACAAGGCCGACCTGTTCGTCCGCAACTCCTCCACCAAGACGCTGTACGAGAAGGACTCGAGCGGCACCTCGTTCGGCGCCCGGCAGTCGTGGGGCGCCTGGAGCACGTCGAACGTCGTCCTGCAGACGGACCTCGACCGGGACGGCTACCAGGACGTCGTCGAGCGCCGCACCTCCAACGGCGACATCCACTGGTGGCACTACCTGCCGTCCACGGGCAAGTGGGCCGACACCAAGCTCTTCAGCGACTGGAGGACCCGCACCCGCGTCGTCGCCCCGGGCGACGTCACCGGTGACGCCCTGCCCGACCTGCTCTCGGTCGACTCCGGCGGTGTCCTGTGGATCTACCCGGGCAAGGGCAACGGCACCTTCTCGGCCCGCGTCAAGGTGAGCTCCGGCTGGAACCAGTACAACTCCCTGCGCGCCCATGGCGACTTCACCGGCGACGGCAAGGCCGACCTGATCGCGCGCAGCAACACCGGCTCGTACGTCTATCTCTTCAAGGGCACCGGCAACGCGGGCCCCGGCGCGTTCTCCAGCCGGATCAAGGTGCGCACCTGGGCCGGCTACAACGCCTTCGACGCGGTGGGCGACGTGACCGGTGACGGCAAGGCCGACTTCCTGGCCCGTACGCCCGCCGGCACGCTCTACCTCTACCCCGGTACGGGCAAGGCGACCAGCGAGATCTTTGCCACAGCCATCAAGATCGGCACTGACTTCAAGCAGTACGACATCTTCGGCTGAAATCGCAGGTGAGCGGGGTTTCCCCGAACTCGCCCGTCACGCACTGTGCCCATCGCGCCACGCGGTGGGCACAGTGCGTTGTGCAACCCTTGCCCGAGTTTCCCCGTCTGACCGTACGGAGCGACCATGAGGCACTACATGGCGCACCGGACCGGGCTTGGCCCTGAAAACAGGGGGTAACCGACCGCGACGAGGACAAGAGGAGCCCATGTCTGCCGAGAGCATGCCGGAACCCGGCACACCGGGTGATCCCGGAACGAGCGCCCCGCGTGGCCGCGTGAAGGGCAGCCGCCGCAAGCCGCGCAGCACGCGCAGCAAGGCCCTGCTCATCACGGCCTGGACCGCGGCGGGCATCGTGGTGCTGGGGGGCGCAGGCGCCGGGTACCTGTACTTCAAGCTCAACGGCAACATCAAGACCGTCGACATCAACCAGGCCCTCGGTACCGACCGGCCGCTGAAGGTCGACAACGGCTCCGAGAACATCCTGGTCCTGGGCTCCGACACCCGCTCCGGCAGCAACAAGAAGCTGGGCGGCGGCACCGACGACGGCAGCGCCCGCTCGGACACGGCGATGATCGTGCACATATACGAGGGCCACAGGAAGGCCAGCGTGGTCTCCATACCCCGCGACACCCTCGTCCCGCGCCCCTCCTGCACCGACGCCAAGGGTGTCACCCACGCCGCCGCGACCGGCGTGATGTTCAACTCCGCGTACTCCACCGGTGGGGCCGCCTGCGCGGTGAAGACCGTCGAATCCATGTCCGGTATCCGCATGGACCACTACATCGAGGTCGACTTCAGCGGCTTCCAGAAGCTCATCGACGACCTCGACGGTGTTCGGGTGACCACCACCAAGAACATCAAGGACCCCGACAGCCATCTGAACCTGACCGCCGGCACGCACACCCTCGACGGACAGCAGGCGCTCGGCCTCGTCCGCACCCGGCACGGCGTCGGCGACGGCTCCGACCTCGGCCGCATCCAGCTCCAGCAGGCGTTCATCAAGGCCCTGGTCAACCAGGTCAAGCACATCGGCGTGCTGTCCAGCCCCACGAAGCTGTACGACCTCGCCGACACCGCGACCAAGACCGTCACGACCGACTCCGACCTCGGCACGGTCAAGAACCTCGCGTCCTTCGCCAACGGCCTCAAGGGCATCAGCTCGTCGAACATGAACATGGTGACGATGCCGGTCCAGTACGACAGCGCGGACGCCAACCGCGTCCTCGTCGACAAGGCCAAGGCGCAGCTGGTGTGGACCGCCCTGAAGAACGACCGCGCGATCCCGAAGGCGGCCACGAAGGGCACGGCCACGGGCACCGCGAAGGGCGTCGTCAGCTCGTAGCTGCCGCCGGTACGGAAGCCGCGGCGAGAGCCGTACGAGCCCCGTACACAGGCTCGGGAATAGATCGTCCAAGCCCCCGGTTTTGGGGGATGGCGCCAGTCCTGGCAGACTGGTACGTCGGCTCCGGTTCACGCACCCGCATCCCGCGGTGGCGACCCGGCGCCCTCCCGAAACTAGGAGACACCTTGAAGCGCGACATCCACCCCGAGTACGTCGAGACGCAGGTCAGCTGCACCTGTGGCGCGTCGTTCACCACCCGTAGCACGATCTCCAGCGGCTCCATCCGCGCCGAGGTCTGCTCCGAGTGCCACCCGTTCTACACGGGCAAGCAGAAGATCCTCGACACCGGTGGCCGCGTGGCCCGCTTCGAGGCCCGCTTCGGCAAGGCTGCCGCTGCCAAGAAGTAGCGAGCCCACAGCGCCGGTCTTCGGCGTCCCCGGCACGGGGGCGCCGGGACCGGCGCTTTGCGGTGCAGCCCCCACATTCGTCTTACCTACGTCCCTGAGCCCATGATGGAGCCGGGGACAGTCCATTGGAGCCGGAGATGTTCGAGGCGGTCGAGGAACTGATCGGCGAGCACGCCGATCTGGAGAAGAAGCTCGCTGACCCGTCGGTCCACGCCGACCAGGCCAACGCGCGCAAGCTGAACAAGCGCTACGCCGAGCTGACCCCGATCGTCGCGACGTACCGCTCCTGGAAGCAGACCGGGGACGACATCGGCACGGCGAAGGAGTTCGCCGCCGACGATCCCGACTTCGCGGCCGAGGTCAAGGAACTGGAGAAGCAGCGCGAGGAGCTCACCGAGAAGCTCCGCCTGCTGCTGGTCCCGCGCGACCCCAGCGACGACAAGGACGTCATCCTCGAGATCAAGGCGGGCGCGGGCGGCGACGAGTCGGCCCTGTTCGCCGGCGACCTGCTGCGCATGTACCTGCGCTACGCCGAGCGCGTCGGCTGGAAGACCGAGATCATCGACTCCACCGAGTCCGAGCTCGGCGGCTACAAGGACGTCCAGGTCGCGGTGAAGACCAAGGGCGGCCAGGGTGCCACCGAGCCCGGTCAGGGTGTCTGGGCGCGCCTGAAGTACGAGGGCGGGGTGCACCGCGTGCAGCGGGTGCCCTCGACCGAGTCGCAGGGCCGTATCCACACCTCCGCGGCCGGTGTGCTGGTCACGCCCGAGGCCGAGGAGGTCGACGTCGAGATCCACGCGAACGACCTGCGCATCGACGTCTACCGCTCGTCGGGCCCCGGCGGCCAGTCCGTCAACACGACCGACTCCGCGGTGCGCATCACGCACATTCCGACCGGAGTCGTCGCCTCCTGCCAGAACGAGAAGAGCCAGCTGCAGAACAAGGAGCAGGCGATGCGTATCCTGCGCTCCAGGCTCCTCGCCGCGGCGCAGGAGGAAGCGGAGCGTGAGGCCGCGGACGCCCGCCGCAGCCAGGTCCGCACCGTCGACCGCTCCGAGAAGATCCGCACGTACAACTTCCCGGAGAACCGCATCTCGGACCACCGCGTCGGATTCAAGGCGTACAACTTGGACCAGGTGCTCGACGGGGACCTCGACGCGATGATCCAGGCGTGCGTCGACGCCGACTCGGCCGCGAAGCTCGCGGCCGCGTAAGGCGGAACGGCGGACGGCCGAACGGCGCAACGGCCGGACGGCCGGACGCAGCTTTGTGAGGCCCTACCCGTAAGCCCTGCTCGTCAAGCCGTACGACAACAGCTCAGCCCCGGAGGACCAGCGTGAACCTGCTGCTCGCGGAAGTGGCCCAGGCCACCCAGCGGCTGGCCGACGCCGGCGTGCCCTCGCCGCGCAACGACGCGGAGGAGCTCGCCGCCTTCGTGCACGGCGTGAAGCGGGGCGAGCTGCACACCGTCAAGGACGTGGACTTCGACGCCCGCTACTGGGAGGTGACCGCGCGCCGCGAGGCGCGCGAGCCGCTCCAGCACATCACCGGGCACGCCTACTTCCGCTATCTGGAACTCCAGGTGGGCCCCGGGGTGTTCGTCCCACGTCCGGAGACGGAGTCCGTCGTCGGCTGGGCCATAGACGCCGTCCGCGCGATGGATGTCGTCGAGCCGCTGATCGTCGACCTGTGCACCGGCTCGGGCGCCATCGCGCTCGCGCTCGCGCAGGAGGTCCCGCGCTCCCGCGTACACGCCGTGGAGCTGTCCGAGGACGCCCTCCAGTGGACGCGCAAGAACGTCGAGGGGTCCAGGGTCGACCTGCGCCAGGGAGACGCCCTGGAGGCCTTCAGGGACCTCGACGGCCAGGTGGACCTGGTGATCTCCAACCCGCCGTACATCCCGCTCACGGAATGGGAGTACGTGGCGCCGGAGGCCCGGGACTACGATCCCGAACTCGCCCTGTTCTCGGGCGAGGACGGACTGGACCTCATCCGTGGCATCGAGCGCACGGCGCACCGACTGCTGCGCCCCGGCGGCGTCGTCGTCATCGAGCACGCCGACACCCAGGGCGGGCAGGTGCCGTGGATCTTCACCGAGGAGCGGGGCTGGGCCGACGCGGCCGATCACCCGGACCTCAACAACCGGCCGCGGTTCGCGACCGCCCGCAAGGCGATGCCGTGAGCGCGCGCATCGTGACCCCCAGCCAGCAGTACGTGTACGAGGAGGCCCGCTAAATGGCACGGCGATACGACACCAACGACGCGACCGACCGCATCACCGGTCTGCGTGAGGCCGCGTCCGCCGTTCGCCGTGGCGAGCTGGTGGTCCTCCCGACGGACACGGTGTACGGCATCGGCGCCGACGCGTTCACCTCGGAAGCCGTCGCCGACCTCCTCGAGGCCAAGGGCCGGGGCCGCAACATGCCCACCCCTGTCCTCATCGGCTCCCCGAACACCCTGCACGGCCTTGTCACGGACTTCTCCGAGATGGCCTGGGAGCTCGTCGACGCGTTCTGGCCGGGTGCGCTCACCCTCGTCGCCAAGCACCAGCCGTCCCTGCAGTGGGACTTGGGCGACACCCGGGGCACGGTGGCCATCCGTATGCCGCTGCACCCGGTCGCCATCGAACTGCTGACGGAGGTCGGCCCGATGGCCGTCTCCTCCGCGAACCTCACGGGCCACCCGGCGCCGGAGGACTGTGACGCCGCGCAGGAGATGCTCGGCGACTCCGTCTCCGTGTACCTCGACGGCGGTCCGACCCCGGGCAACGTTCCCTCCTCGATCGTCGACGTCACCGGCAAGGTGCCGGTCCTGCTGCGTGCGGGTGCGCTGTCGGCGGAGGAGCTCCGGAAGGTCGTACCCGACCTCGAGGTGGCGAATTGACAGCCCCTGACGCGGGGCGTGGCATAGGCACGGGGATCACGGGGACCAATGGGTCCCCCAGGGGGTCCTTCCGCATCCTCCACGTCAGCACCGGCAACGTGTGCCGCTCGCCGATCACCGAGCGGCTGACCCGCCATGCCCTCGCGGACCGGCTGGGCGACCCCCTGTGGGGCGGCCTCATCGTCGAGAGCGCCGGCACCTGGGGGCACGAGGGCGCCCCCATGGAGGCCAACGCCGAGACGGTCCTCGCGGACTTCGGAGCGGACCCCTCCGGCTTCGTCGGCCGCGAGCTCCTCGACGACCACGTCATCAGGGCCGACCTGGTCCTCACCGCGACCCGCGACCACCGCGCCCAGGTCATCTCCATGGGCCACTCGGCGGGCCTGCGCACCTTCACCCTGAAGGAGTTCACCAGGCTGGTCCGCGCCATAGACCCGGCCACGCTTCCTCCCCTGGAGGATGGTGTGGTCGAACGTGCCCGTGCTCTGGTGCGGGCCGCGGCTGCTCTACGCGGGTGGCTGCTGGCCCCGACGGCGGAGGCGGACGAGGTGTTCGACCCGTATGGTGCGCCTCTGCCGTTCTTCCGTTCGATCGGCGACGAGATCAACGAGGCTCTGGATCCGGTGGTGACGGCTTTGACGGGGGTGCGGGCGCGCGCCTGATCCGCTCCGCGGTGGGGGTTCGACGGACGGAGTCCGGCGCAGCGACCCGAAGCCCGGGAGGCCCGCCAGGGCCGAGCGGTGCGAGGGGCGCGTGCGGGATTGGGTCCCGGCCACGCTTCCTCCCCTGGAGGACGGTGTGGTCGAACGTGCCCGTGCTCTGGTGCGGGCCGCGGCCGCTCTACGCGGGTGGCTGCCGGCCCCGACGGCGGAGGCGGACGAGGTGTTCGACCCGTACGGTGCGCCTCTGCCGTTCTTCCGTTCGATCGGCGACGAGATCAACGAGGCTCTGGATCCGGTGGTGACGGCGTTGACGGGGGTGCGGGCGCGCGCGTAGGTCGGTGTGGGCGTTTTCTTGCGGAGCGCCCGATAGGCCGTAATACCGGGCGTCCCACCGGTCCCGGTTCTACATTGGACGTAGCGCACCCCGCCGAGGCCCGGAGTCCACCATGCCGGTCACACAAACGCTGGAAGCGGATGTTCTGCGTCTGCAGGACCCGGAGCTCGCCGAGATCCTGATGGGGGAGCTGGCGCGGCAGTCGACGACGCTCCAGCTGATCGCGGCCGAGAACTTCACCTCTAGGGCGGTGCTGACCGCCCTCGGGTCGCCGCTGGCGAACAAATACGCCGAGGGGTATCCCGGCGCCCGCCACCACGGCGGCTGCGAGATCGTCGACGTCGCCGAGCGCCTCGCGGTCGAGCGCGCCAAGGCCCTCTTCGGCGCCGAGCACGCCAACGTGCAGTCCCACTCCGGATCCTCGGCCGTCCTCGCCACGTACGCCGCCCTGCTGCGGCCGGGGGACACCGTCCTGGCCATGGGGCTGCCGTTCGGCGGCCACCTCACGCACGGGTCGCCCGCGAACTTCTCCGGCCGCTGGTTCGACTTCGTCGGGTACGGGGTGGAGGCGGAGAGCGGGCTCATCGACTACGACCAGGTGCGCGCACTGGCCCGTTCGCACCGGCCGAAGGCCATCGTGTGCGGGGCGATCTCCTACCCCCGGCACATCGACTACGCGCTCTTCCGGGCGATCGCCGACGAGGTCGGCGCCTATCTCATCGCCGACGCCGCCCACCCCATCGGCCTGGTCGCCGGGGGAGCGGCGCCCAGTCCGGTGCCGTACGCCGATGTCGTCTGCGCCACCACGCACAAGGTCCTGCGCGGCCCCCGCGGCGGCATGATCCTCTGTGGCGGCCAGCTGGCCGAGCGGGTCGACCGGGCCGTGTTCCCCTTCACCCAGGGCGGCGCCCAGATGCACACCATCGCCGCCAAGGCCGTCGCGTTCGGCGAGGCCGCGACGCCCGCGTTCGCGGCGTACGCGCATCAGGTGGTCGCCAACGCGAAGGTGCTGGCCGAGGGGCTGGCCGCGGAGGGGCTCGCCCTCACCACCGGGGGGACCGACACCCACATGCTCACCGCGGACACCGCTCCGCTCGGTCTCGACGGACGCAGCGCACGAGGCCGTCTGGCCGCCGCCGGAATGGTCCTCGACACCTGCGCGCTGCCCCACGGCGACGCCCGCGGCCTGCGCCTGGGCACGGCCGCGCTGACCACGCAGGGGATGGGCGAGGCGGAGATGTCGCAGGTCGCGAAGTTGTTCGCGGCGGTGCTGCGGGACGAGGCCGACAGCAAGCGGGCACGTGAAGAAGTACGGGATCTGGCCGGGAGATTTCCGCCCTATCCGGACGAGTGAGGGGTACACGCACACGTGTGCACAGCCACTCGTGCAACCATCGTCGCTACCCGGAAGTCCCCAACCATATGCGCGCATCGCTAGGGTGTGGGGCTGAGATGGCCAGCGAGACCTGTGGGGAAGCCCGTGCGTGAATATCTGCTGACGCTCTGCATCACGGCCGCGGTGACGTATCTGCTGACAGGGCCGGTACGGAAGTTCGCGATCGTGGCCGGAGCCATGCCGCAGATCCGGGCACGTGACGTGCACCGGGAACCCACGCCACGGCTCGGCGGCATCGCGATGTTCTTCGGTCTGTGCGCCGGTCTGCTGGTCGCCGACCATCTGCGGAACCTCAACGCGGTCTTCTCGGACTCCAACGAGCCCCGCGCACTGCTCTCCGGTGCCGCGCTGATCTGGCTGATCGGTGTCCTGGACGACAAGTTCGAGATCGACGCCCTGATCAAGCTGGGCGGCCAGATGATCGCCGCGGGTGTGATGGTCATGCAGGGTCTGACGATCCTGTGGCTGCCCATCCCCGGCGTCGGCCTGGTCGCGCTGACCCAGTGGCAGGGCACCCTGCTCACCGTGGCGCTGGTCGTCATCACCATCAACGCGGTGAACTTCGTCGACGGCCTCGACGGTCTCGCCGCCGGCATGGTGTGCATCGCCTCCGCCGCGTTCTTCCTGTACGCGTACCGCATCTGGTACAGCTACGGCATCGAGGCCGCCGCCCCGGCGACCCTCTTCGCGTCGATCCTCATGGGCATGTGTCTGGGCTTCCTGCCGCACAACATGCACCCCGCCCGGATCTTCATGGGTGACTCCGGCTCGATGCTGATCGGCCTGGTGCTGGCCGCAGGCGCGATCTCCATCACCGGGCAGATCGACCCGGACGCGATGAACCTGTTCTCCGGTTCGGAGCGCAACACCGTGCACCAGACGGTGCCGGTCTACATCCCGCTGCTGCTGCCGCTGACGATCATCGCGGTCCCGGCCGCCGACCTGGTGCTCGCCATCGTGCGGCGCACCTGGCGTGGTCAGTCGCCCTTCGCCGCCGACCGCGGCCACCTGCACCACCGCCTCCTGGAGGTCGGCCACTCGCACAGCAGGGCCGTCCTGATCATGTACTTCTGGTCGGCGCTGATCGCCTTCGGAGCGCTCGCCTTCTCGGTGAACTCGGCGTCCATGTGGATCGTGCTCGGCATCGCGGCGCTCAGCGCGGTGGGCCTCGTACTGCTCCTGCTGCCGCGCTTCACGCCGCGTGCCCCGCGCTGGGCCGAGCACCTGGTGCCGCCGCGCTACCGCCGCCGGCGCAGGGTCGCCCTGGCGGCCGAGGCGCAGGCGGCCATGGCCTCCGTCGGGTACGAGGAGCCGACGTCCCACGAGAAGGCGGCCCAGGAGCGGGAAGAGGGCGTCCGCGAGCACCGTTCCCCGGTCACCACGGGTGTCTCAGGAGTCAACGGAGCGACGGCCATTGGGCCCCGTGCGCGCTTCGTTGAAGGGCGCAAAGCCGAATCTTCACGCTGACGCAAAGTAAGAATCCTGCAAGAGGGATCATCGGCAAACCGCGTCAATACCAGACAAGTCACCCTCGATATTGCACAAACGCGCGGGTTCACTCTCATGTGTGACAGCGAGCACACCTTCTAGGTAAAGACCGCATCAAATAGTTTGTGATACGGTTCACGAGAACCCGGGATAGAGCCGAAGGACCGTCGTGAGGCGGCCCCTTGGCGTGAGGTTCTCTCTCAGCCCGGGACTACGCTCGTCCATGACGACACCCTGCCCCCGAAGCAAGCGGAGTTGCCGCCATGCCGTCCAATGACGCCCGGAACCTATTGCACACCGCTGTCCCCACGGCGGCTGTCGGCGTGATCGCCGTCGCCGTCAGTGGCGTGGTCGCGGGTGGCAAGGGTGCGCTCGGTGCGGGCATCGGCACACTGCTGGCCATCCTCTTCATGGGGATCGGCCTCTACGTCCTGCAGTGGACGGCAAAAACGCTCCCGCAGCTGTTCCAGGCCATGGGCCTGATGCTCTACGTGGCCCAACTCCTGCTGCTCCTGATCTTCGTGGCACTCTTCAAGAACACGTCTCTGTTCAACCCCAAGGCGTTCGCGGTCGGTCTCGTCCTCGCGACCGTCGTGTGGATGGCGGCGCAGGCGCGGGCACACATGAAGGCCAAGATCTTCTATGTCGACCCCGAACCCGAGAAGAAGAGCGAGAAGCCCGAGAAATCAGGGTCCTCGTCGTGAGGGGTAGGGGTGGGATAAAGCCATGTGGGAGATCCTGCTATCGTCCGGTGCCAACTGCGGCATCGCGGGCGCGGGCATCTGAGCTGACGCCTGCTCAATCGCGAGGCTTGATGCCCCACAGCCGCCCCCACATTCGTTACACCAGTCCAGTGCCGAACCGCGGCTGCGCGCCGCGCCGACACAACGAGGTTGCCGTACCTATGCGTCACGCCGAAGGAGCCCGTGGTGAGTGCTGACCAGACCCAGCTCGCCTTTGACTGGAGCTGTCGGATCATGTCCGACAACGGGTGTGGCTTTCCGGCTCCGGGCCTGCACTCGTTCCTCTTCAAGCCGATCGCCACGGTGGGAGGGTTCGAGTTCAACAAGGTGATGCTGCTCGCCCTGCTCACCTCGATCGTCGTCGTCGCCTTCTTCTGGGCGGCCTTCGGCAAGGCCAAGGTGATCCCGGGCAAGCTGCAGATGGTCGGTGAGGCCGGATACGACTTCGTGCGCCGCGGCATCGTCTACGAGACGCTCGGCAAGCGCGAGGGCGAGAAGTACGTCCCGATCATGGTCTCGCTGTTCTTCTTCATCTGGATCATGAACATCTGGTCCGTGATCCCGCTGGCGCAGTTCCCGGTCTCGTCGGTCTTCGCCTTCCCGGTGGTGCTCGCCGCGATCGTCTGGATCATGTGGGTCTCGGTCACGTTCAAGCGCCACGGCTTCGTCGGCTTCTTCAAGAACATCACCGGCTACGACAAGTCGCTCGGCGGCGTGCTGCCCCTCGTCATGGTCATCGAGTTCTTCTCGAACCTGATCGTCCGGCCCTTCACGCACGCGGTCCGACTCTTCGCCAACATGTTCGCCGGCCACCTGATGCTGGTCATGTTCACGGTCGCCTCCTGGTACCTGCTGAACAGCTACATGATCCCCGCGGCCGGTGTCTCGTTCGTGATGACCGTCATCATGATCCTCTTCGAGCTTTTCGTGCAGGCCGTCCAGGCGTACGTCTTCGTGCTGCTGGCCTGCTCGTACCTCCAGGGCGCGCTCGCCGAGCACCACTGAGTCATCGCCCCCCGAAAGCCCCAGAACGTCCGGTGGCCAACCCCCGCCGGTCCAAGAAAGAGAAGGAAGAATCAGCATGGCTGCCACTGAGACCCTCGCCGCTCTCTCCGGTTCGATCGGTTCCGTCGGCTACGGCCTCGCCGCCATCGGCCCCGGTGTCGGCGTCGGCATCATCTTCGGTAACGGCACCCAGGCCCTGGCCCGTCAGCCCGAAGCTGCCGGCCTGATCCGCGCCAACCAGATCCTCGGCTTCGCCTTCTGTGAGGCGCTCGCCCTCATCGGCATCGTCATGCCGTTCGTTTTCGGTCAGTAATTCACCCCTTACTGACACGAATCGACGAAAGGCACTGATGTGATCGCCAACCTGGTACAGCTGGCGGCCGAGGAGAAGCAGAACCCGCTCATCCCGGCCGGCCCCGAGCTGCTCGTCGGCGCCATCGCCTTCGCCATCGTGTTCTTCTTCTTCTGGAAGAAGCTCCTCCCGAACATCAACAAGGTTCTGGAAGAGCGCCGCGCGGCGATCGAAGGCGGTATCGAAGAGGCCGACGCCATGAAGGTCGAAGCCCAGAGCGTGCTGGAGCAGTACAAGGCCCAGCTCGCCGAGGCACGGCACGAGGCCGCGCGGCTGCGCCAGGAGGCGCAGGAGCAGGGCGCCACGCTCATCGCCGACATGCGTGCGGAAGGCCAACGGCAGCGCGAGGAGATCATCGCCGCCGGTCACTCGCAGCTGGAGGCCGACCGCAAGGCCGCCTCGCAGGCGCTGCGACAGGACGTGGGCAAGCTCGCCACCGACCTGGCCGGCAAGCTCGTCGGTGAGTCCCTCGAGGACCACGCCCGGCAGAGCCGCGTCATCGACCGCTTCCTCGACGACCTCGAGGAGAAGGCCGAGGCGACTCGATGACCGCACACGGAGCAAGCCGCGAGGCTCTCGCTGCAGCTCGTGAGCGTCTCGATGCGCTGACGGACTCGACGTCCGTGGACGCGGTCCAGCTCGCCGACGAGCTGGCCGCCGTCACCACGCTGCTCAGCCGCGAGGTGTCGCTGCGTCGGGTCCTGACCGACCCGGCGCAGTCCGGCGAGGCCAAGGCCGAGCTGGCCCAGCGCCTGCTCGGCGGCCAGGTCGGCGGGCCGACCGCGGACCTGGTGGCCGGCCTGGTGCGCTCGCGCTGGTCGCAGCCGCGTGACCTGGTGGACACGCTGGAGGAGCTGGCGAGCATCGCCGACCTCACGGCCGCCCAGCGGGCGAACGCGCTCGACGACGTCGAGGACGAACTGTTCCGCTTCGGTCGGATCGTCTCTTCGAACACCGAGCTGCGCGCCGCGCTGACCGACCGCACCGCCTCGAAGGCGGCCAAGAGCGAGCTGCTGCACAGCCTGCTCGGCGGTCGGGCCAACCCGACCACCGAACGCCTGGTGACGCGCCTTGTGGCCGCGCCCCGGGGACGTAGCCTGGAGGCGGGACTCGAGTCCCTGTCCAAGCTCGCCGCCGATCGCCGCAACCGCATGGTCGCCGTCGTCACCTCGGCGGTCCCGCTGAGCGACGGACAGAAGCAGCGCCTCGGCGCCGCTCTGGCGAAGCTCTACGGCCGCCCGATGCACCTCAACCTCGACGTGGACCCCGAGGTCGTCGGCGGGATCCGGGTGCAGGTCGGCGACGAGATCATCGACGGTGCCGTCGCGGACCGACTCGAGGACGCGCGCCGCCGCATCGTCGGCCAGTAGCAACTCAATACGCGTAACCACGTAGTACTTACGGCCCTGGTTGGGCCGTGCAGAGGATTCCTGGGGGCTGACCCCAGACCCCCCAAGAAAACTTCGGGCCCAACAAGGAGAGCAGGGAACCCAGATGGCGGAGCTCACGATCCGGCCGGAGGAGATCCGGGACGCGCTGGAGAACTTTGTCCAGTCGTACAAGCCGGACGCGGCCTCGCGCGAGGAGGTCGGTACGGTCACCGTCGCCGGCGACGGTATCGCCAAGATCGAGGGCCTTCCCTCGGCGATGGCGAACGAGCTGCTGAAGTTCGAGGACGGAACCCTCGGTCTCGCGCTGAACCTGGAAGAGCGCGAGATCGGTGCGGTCGTCCTCGGCGAGTTCAGCGGTATCGAGGAGGGCCAGCCGGTGCAGCGCACCGGTGAGGTGCTGTCCGTCGCCGTGGGCGAGGGCTACCTCGGCCGCGTCGTCGACCCGCTCGGCAACCCGATCGACGGCCTCGGCGAGATCGAGACCACCGGCCGCCGCGCCCTCGAGCTGCAGGCCCCGGGCGTCATGGTCCGCAAGTCGGTGCACGAGCCGATGGAAACCGGCTACAAGGCCGTCGACGCGATGACCCCGATCGGCCGTGGCCAGCGCCAGCTGGTCATCGGCGACCGTCAGACCGGCAAGACCGCGCTGGCTGTCGACACGATCATCAACCAGCGCGACAACTGGCGCTCGGGCGACACCAAGAAGCAGGTCCGCTGCATCTACGTCGCCATCGGTCAGAAGGGTTCGACCATCGCCTCCGTGCGTGGCGCCCTCGAAGAGGCCGGCGCGCTGGAGTACACGACCATCGTCGCCGCCCCGGCGTCCGACCCGGCCGGCTTCAAGTACCTTGCGCCGTACACCGGTTCGGCCATCGGCCAGCAGTGGATGTACGAGGGCAAGCACGTCCTCATCATCTTCGACGACCTCTCGAAGCAGGCCGACGCCTACCGCGCCGTGTCCCTGCTGCTCCGCCGTCCGCCGGGGCGCGAGGCCTACCCCGGTGACGTCTTCTACCTGCACTCCCGTCTGCTGGAGCGCTGCGCGAAGCTCTCCGACGACCTGGGCGCCGGTTCGATGACGGGTCTGCCGATCGTCGAGACCAAGGCGAACGACGTGTCGGCGTTCATCCCGACCAACGTCATCTCCATCACCGACGGCCAGTGCTTCCTGGAGTCCGACCTGTTCAACGCCGGCCAGCGTCCGGCCCTGAACGTCGGTATCTCGGTCTCCCGCGTCGGTGGCTCCGCCCAGCACAAGGCGATGAAGCAGGTTTCCGGCCGACTCCGCCTGGACCTCGCCCAGTACCGCGAGCTGGAGGCGTTCGCCGCCTTCGGTTCCGACCTGGACGCCGCGTCGAAGTCCCAGCTGGAGCGCGGTCAGCGGTTGGTGGAGCTGCTCAAGCAGGCTCAGTACCAGCCGATGGCCACCGAGGACCAGGTCGTCTCCGTGTGGGCCGGTACCACCGGCAAGATGGACGAGGTACCGGTCGCCGACATCCGCCGCTTCGAGAAGGAGCTCCTCGAGTACCTGCACCGCAAGGAGCAGGGACTCATGACCTCCATCAAGGAGGGCGGCAAGATGTCGGACGACACCCTCACGGCCATCGCGGACGCCATCGCGGACTTCAAGAAGCAGTTCGAGACCTCGGACGGCAAGCTTCTCGGCGAAGACGTTCCGGCCGCGGCCAAGTGACGTAAGGAAGGGACCTGACTCATGGGAGCCCAGCTCCGGGTCTACAAGCGTCGCATCCGATCCGTCACCGCGACCAAGAAGATCACCAAGGCGATGGAGATGATCGCCGCCTCGCGCGTCGTCAAGGCGCAGCGCAAGGTGGCGGCCTCCGCGCCGTACGCGACCGAGCTCACCCGCGCGGTCACGGCGGTCGGCACCGGCTCGAACACCAAGCACCCGCTGACCACGGAGGCGGAGACGGCGACCCGTTCCGCGGTGCTGCTCCTCACGAGCGACCGCGGACTGGCCGGCGCCTTCAACTCCAACGCCATCAAGGCGGCGGAGCTGTTGACCGCCCGTCTTGAGGCGGAGGGCAAGGAGGTCGACACGTACATCGTCGGCCGCCGCGGTCTGGCCCACTACAACTTCCGCGAGCGCAAGGTCGTGGAGTCGTGGTCGGGTTTCACCGACGAGCCCACCTACGCGGACGCCAAGAAGGTCGCGGCTCCGCTCATCGAGGCCATCGAAACGGCGACGGCGGACGGCGGCGTGGATGAACTCCACATCGTCTACACCGAGTTCGTGTCGATGATGACGCAGAACGCGGTCGACGGCCGCCTGCTGCCACTGCGCCTCGAAGAGGTCGCGGAAGAGGCGCCCAAGGGCGAGATCCTTCCGCTGTACGAGTTCGAGCCGTCGGCGGAGGACGTCCTCGACGCCCTGCTGCCCCGGTACGTCGAGAGCCGTATCTACAACGCGCTGCTCCAGTCGGCTGCCTCCAAGCACGCCGCCACCCGCCGCGCGATGAAGTCGGCGACCGACAACGCGGGAGACCTGATCACCACGCTCTCCCGTCTTGCCAATGCGGCCCGCCAGGCCGAAATCACCCAGGAAATCAGCGAGATCGTCGGTGGCTCCGCAGCCCTTGCCGACGCGACCGCGGGGAGTGACAAGTAATGACGACGACTTCTGAGACGGCCGTTGCCACGGGCCGCGTCGCCCGGGTCATCGGCCCGGTCGTCGACGTGGAGTTCCCCGTCGACGCGATGCCGGACATCTACAACGCCCTTCACGTCGAGGTGGCCGACCCGGCCAACGCCGGCGAGAAGAAGACGCTGACCCTGGAAGTCGCCCAGCACCTGGGTGACGGCCTGGTCCGCACGATCTCCATGCAGCCCACCGACGGTCTGGTCCGCCAGGCCGCGGTCACCGACACCGGCACGGGCATCACCGTCCCGGTCGGTGACTTCACCAAGGGCAAGGTGTTCAACACCCTCGGTGAGGTGCTGAACTCCGACGAGAAGTACGAGGGCGAGCGCTGGTCCATCCACCGCAAGGCCCCTCGCTTCGACGAGCTCGAGTCGAAGACCGAGATGTTCGAGACCGGCGTCAAGGTCATCGACCTTCTCACCCCGTACGTCAAGGGTGGAAAGATCGGTCTGTTCGGTGGTGCCGGTGTCGGCAAGACGGTGCTCATCCAGGAGATGATCTACCGCGTCGCCAACAACCACGACGGTGTCTCCGTGTTCGCCGGTGTCGGTGAGCGCACCCGTGAGGGCAACGACCTCATCGAGGAGATGTCGGACTCGGGCGTCATCGACAAGACCGCGCTTGTCTTCGGTCAGATGGACGAGCCCCCGGGCACCCGTCTGCGCGTGGCTCTCGCGGGTCTGACGATGGCGGAGTACTTCCGTGACGTCCAGAACCAGGACGTGCTGTTCTTCATCGACAACATCTTCCGCTTCACGCAGGCCGGTTCCGAGGTCTCGACCCTGCTCGGCCGTATGCCCTCCGCGGTGGGCTACCAGCCGAACCTGGCCGACGAGATGGGTCTCCTCCAGGAGCGCATCACCTCGACCCGTGGTCACTCGATCACCTCGATGCAGGCGATCTACGTCCCCGCGGACGACCTGACCGACCCGGCCCCGGCCACCACGTTCGCCCACCTCGACGCGACGACGGTGCTCTCCCGTCCGATCTCCGAGAAGGGTATCTACCCGGCCGTGGACCCGCTGGACTCCACGTCCCGCATCCTGGACCCGCGCTACATCGCGGCGGATCACTACGCCGCCGCGATGCGGGTCAAGTCGGTCCTGCAGAAGTACAAGGACCTCCAGGACATCATCGCGATCCTCGGTATCGACGAGCTCGGCGAGGAGGACAAGCTCACTGTCCACCGCGCCCGTCGCGTGGAGCGCTTCCTGTCCCAGAACACCCACGTCGCCAAGCAGTTCACCGGCGTCGACGGGTCGGACGTCCCGCTGGACGAGTCGATCGCGGCCTTCAACGCGATCATCGACGGTGAGTACGACCACTTCCCGGAGCAGGCGTTCTTCCTGTGCGGTGGCATTGAGGACCTCAAGGCCAACGCCAAGGAGCTCGGCGTCTCCTGAATCTCGCGTGCCTGAGGGACTCCGGTTCCTGAGGAACTCGTGTTCGTGAAGGAGGGGGACGGGACCGCACCTCGCGGGGCGCGTCCCGTCCCCCTCCGTACGCCCATTAGACTTTGACCCAACACCCGGCGGCCATGCCGGGTGGTGACCCGAGGAGCCCACCTTGGCTGCTGAGCTGCACGTCGAGCTCGTCGCCGCGGACCGCAGTGTCTGGTCCGGCGAGGCCACCCTGGTCGTCGCGCGTACCGCGTCCGGCGACATCGGCGTCATGCCCGGTCACCAGCCGCTGCTCGGTGTGCTGGAGTCGGGCCCGGTGACCATCCGTACGAGTGATGGTGGAACGGTCGTCGCCGCGGTGCACGGCGGTTTCATCTCGTTCGCCGACAACAAGCTGTCACTGCTGGCCGAGATCGCCGAGCTGTCGGACGAGATCGACGTCCAGCGCGTGGAGCGGGAGCTCGAGCGCGCGAAGGCGGAGGGCGATGCCTCCGCCGAGCGCCGCGCGGACGTCCGTCTGCGGGCGGTGTCGGCGCGCTGAGTCGCCGCGCTGTGTGATGCTTTGCCTCAGCCGCGGCGGGGACCGGATCACTCCGGACCCCGCCGCGGCTGAGGCAAATGCGGAGGTTTTTTCTTTTCCGTTACCTAGGAGACGAGGAGGTCGGTGTCGATGGTCCTCGCTCTGACTGTGTGCGGATTGGTAGTGGCGCTCGTGGTGGTGGGGCTGTTCGTCTTCGGCCTCCGCCGCCGGCTGATCCAGCGCTCCGGAGGCACCTTCGACTGCAGCCTGCGCTGGGACGTCCCGGAGAAGAGCGACCCCAACGGAAAAGGCTGGGGCTACGGCGTCGCCCGCTACAACGGCGACCGCATCGAGTGGTACCGCGTCTTCTCGTACTCCCCCCGCCCGCGCCGCGTCCTGGAACGCTCGGCGATCGAGGTGGCCGGCCGCCGCACCCCGGACGGCGAGGAGGAGCTCGCCCTGCTCTCCGACGCGATCATCCTGGCCTGTGTGCACCGGGGTACCCGGCTGGAACTGGCGATGAGCGAGGACGCGCTGACCGGTTTCCTCGCGTGGCTGGAGGCGGCCCCGCCCGGACAGCGAGTGAATGTGGCCTGAGAGGCCACACTCACTCGCTGGGTGGGGGTCCCCCGGACGAAGTCCGGGGGAGCGTCCATGTTGCTCGGCGGCTATCCGAGCCCGCTGGTGAGGGCGCTCACCAGTTCGCCGTTGCTGGTGTCTCCGCTGAACTCCCAGAAGAACGCGCCGCCCAGGCCCTGACTCTTGGCCCAGGCCATCTTCGTGCCGATGGTCGCCGGGGTGTCGTAGGACCACCAGTTGGTGCCGCAGTGCGCGTACGCCGTCCCGGCGATCGTGCCGGTGGCCGGGCAGGACGTCTTGAGTACCTTGTAGTCCTCGATGCCCTGCTCGTACGTTCCCGGCGCCGGCCCCGTGGCCGTGCCGCCCGGCGCGTCCTGGGTGACGCCCGTCCAGCCGCGGCCGTAGAAGCCGATGCCGATCAGCAGCTTGCTCGCGGGCACGCCCTTCGCCTTGAACTTGGCGATCGCGTCGGCCGTGGTGAAGCCGGGCGTCGGGATGCCGCTGTACGAGGTGAGCGGGGAGTGCGGGGCCGTCGGGCCCTGCGCGTTGAACGCTCCGAAGAAGTCGTACGACATCACGTTGTACCAGTCGACGTACTGCGAGGCGCCCGCGTAGTCGGCGGCGTCGATCTTGCCGCCGGAGGTGCCGTCCGCCGTGGTGGCAGCGGTGACCAGGTTGTTCGTGCCGAACTTGGCGCGCAGGGCCTGCATCAGGTTCTTGTAGGCCGCGGCGCCGCTGGTGTCGCAGGACAGGCCGCAGGCGTTCGGGTACTCCCAGTCGATGTCGATGCCGTCGAAGACGTCGGCCCAGCGCGGGTCCTCGACCAGGTTGTAGCAGGACTGGGCGAACGCGGTCGGGTTGGCCGCGGCCTGGGCGAAGCCGCCGGACCAGGTCCAGCCGCCGAAGGACCAGAGGATCTTGATGTTCGGGTACTTGGCCTTCAGCTCGCGCAGCTGGTTGAAGTTGCCGCGCAGCGGCTGGTCCCAGGTGTCGGCGACGCCGCTGACCGACTGGTCGGCGGTGAAGGCCTTGTCGTAGTCGGCGTAGGAGTCGCCGATCGCGCACTGGCCGTTGGTGACGTTGCCGAAGGCGTAGTTGATGTGCGTGATCTTGGCGGCCGAGCCGGACGTCACCAGGTTCTTGACGTTGTAGTTGCGGCCGTAGATGCCCCACTCGGTGAAGTAGCCGAGCTTGACGGCGTTGCCGGTGGGCGGCGGGGTGGTGCCGCCACCGGTGGTGTGCACGGCGACCGCGCCGCTGACCGGACCGGTCTGGTCGGCGGTGTCGCGGGCCTGGACGGTGTATGAGTAGTCGGTGCCGGCGGTCAGACCGGTGTCCGTGTACGAGGTCGTGGTCACGGTGGCGACCTTGGTGCCGCCGCGCAGGACGTCGTAGTTCTTGACGCCCTTGTCGTCGGTGGCCGCGCTCCAGGAGAGCTTCACCGAGGTGTCGGTGATCGCGGAGGCGGTGGGGGTGCCGGGCGCGCCGGGCGGGTTGTCACCGGGGACGGTGGTGCCACCGTCACAACTGCCGCCGTTGAGCGTGCAGTTGGACGGAGATCCGGTGCCGGCGCCGTTGAAGCCGAAGGAGACGGAGGCGCCCGCGGCGAGGGTGCCGTTGTAGGACTTGTTCTTGGCCGTCCAGTGGGTGCCGGACGAGGTGACGTCCGCGTCCCAGGCCGAGGTGACGGACGTACCGGAGGGGAAGTCCCAGTCGATCGTCCAGGAACTGATGCTGGTGGTACCGGTGTTGGTGACCGTCCACTTGCCTTCGAAGCCCGTACCCCAGTCCTGGGTCTTGGTGTACGTGGCGGTGGCGGAGGCGGCTGCCGAGGCGGGGCTCGCGAGCCCGACGAGGGCGGCGAGCGGAAGCAGCAGGGTGGTGAGTCCTGCCACGGTTCGCTGTCGGACTCTGGTTCTGAAGCGCATGATGCCTCTCCTCGGGGATGTCGTGGGCATGGCTAAGCGCAGTGCGGCGAGAATAGAAAGGTCTGGACCATAGGTCAATAGGTCTGGACCAGTGCGCCCGCGCGGTGAGTCAGACCCCCAACTCCTGTGCCAGCACGGCCGCTTGGACCCTGCTGCGCAGCTCCAGCTTCCCCAGCAGACGGCTGACGTGGGTCTTCACCGTCGCCTCCGCCATCTCCAGCCGGCCCGCGATCTCCGCGTTGGAGAGCCCCTCGCCCAGGCAGGACAGCACTTCCCGCTCCCGCCGCGTCAGCGCGTCGAGCACGGCCGGGTCGGCGCTCGGCTCCCGTACCGGCTTCGCGGCGAACTCGGCGATCAGCCGACGCGTCACGGCCGGGGCGATCAGCCCCTCGCCGCTCGCCACCGTCCGCACCGCCACCAGCAGGTCCCTCGCCTCCGTGTTCTTCAGCAGAAACCCGGAGGCGCCCGCGCGCAGCGCCCCGAAGACGTACTCGTCGAGGTCGAAGGTGGTGAGCACGAGCACGTCGGCGAGCCGCTCGGCGACGACCTGACGGGTGGCGGACACCCCGTCGAGCCGGGGCATCTGCACATCCATCAGGACCAGGTCCGGGCGGAGTTCGCGGGCGAGCGCGACCGCCTGCTCGCCGTCCGCGGCCTCGCCGACCACCTCGATGTCGGGTGCGCTGCGCAGGATGAGGACGAGCCCGGCCCGTACGGCGGACTGGTCCTCGGCGACGAGCACGCGGATCATTCGGACTCTCCTCGGACGAGGGGCAGGGTGGCGCGTACGGCCCAGATCGCGCCGTCCTCGCCGTCTTTTCCACCCTTGCCGTTCTTGACGTTCCCGCTGTCGGGGGAGGGCTCGGGCCCCGCCTCGAAACTGCCGCCCAGCAGGTCGGCCCGCTCCCGCATGCCCACGAGCCCGGCGCCGGAACCGGGGGCGCGGGGGCCGCTCGGACCGGTGTACGGACTGGTCACCGCGATGGCGAGCGAGCCGTCCCGCTGGGTGAGCGTCACCGTGACACGGCCCTCGGGCGCGTGCTTGAGGGCGTTGGTCAGCGACTCCTGGACGATGCGGTACGCGGCGAGCTCGACCGGGGCGGGCACCTTGCCGTGCTCGGTGGTGAGCGTGACGTCGAGTCCGTTGGTGCGGGCGCCGGCCACCAGGGCGCCGAGTCCGTCGAGGGTGGGTGCGGCGGACGGCTCGCGGTCGTCGCTGCCGTCGCGCAGGAGCCCGATCAGCCGGCGCATCTCCGCGAGCCCCTCGACGCTGTTCTCACGGATGACGGTGAGCGCGTCCCTGGACGTGTTCGGGTCGTCGATGGAGAGCGCGGCCGTGGAGTGGATCGCGATCGCGGAGAGATGGTTGGCCACCATGTCGTGCAACTCCCGTGCCATTCGGGCTCGTTCGGCGGTGACGGCGTGGGCGCGGTCCATCTCGGCGAGCAGGGCCGTCTGTTCGGCGCGCAGCCGTTCGGCGACGGCGGTGTCGCGGTGGTTGCGGACGATCCAGCCGGTGGCGGCGGGAGTGAACGTCACCAGGCCGGTGAACGCGCCGATCAACAGCCCCTGCGGCTTGTGCCAGGCCGCGACCGGCCACACGGTCGCGATCACCGTGATCAGCCCGGTGATCCAGGGGATGCGGCGGGCCGCGCCGGGGGAGCCGTACAGGACGGCCGCGTAGACCAGGTCCGTGAACATCACGACCGTGGCCAGGCTGCCGCGGGTCAGCAGGTCGGCGACGAGCGCGAGTGTGCCCACGAGCAGGGCGGTGCGCGGTCGTGTCCGGCGCAGCAGTTCGCAGCAGGCCATCACGGCCAGCGGCACCAGGACGGCCCAGCCCTGGTCCGCACGGGACATCGGATCGTCCGGCGTACGGCTGTAGAGACCGACGCTCCACAGGAAGAGCCCGCCGAGCAGTCCGCCGGCCGCGATGCCCACGTCGTCGCGGTGGGGGCGGGCAGGTCGCCCGGCCATGACTCCATCCATGACTCCATCCAACACGGCGCAACGGCTCACCGCCTGATGCCCGGGAAGGGTCCGGAACTGCAACTTTCGATGTACCGGGACCTCGTCACCGCCGATGACGATCCGAGCCGCCCCGGACGCGAGCCTGGAGGGGTGACCGAGAGGAGCGAACCGTGATCGTCGGGTTGATCATCGCGTGCGAGGCCGGTTTCTGGCTGCTGCTGGCCGCGGGCCTCGCCGTCCGCTATCTGCTGAGGCTGCGCCGTACGAGCGTGGCCCTGCTGCTGTGCGAGCCGCTGCTGGAGGTGGTGCTCTTCGTGGTGACGGCGATCGACCTCAGGAACGGCGCCGAGCCGAGCTGGGAACACGGCCTGGCGGCGCTCTACATCGGCTTCACCGTCGCGTACGGCCACTACACCATCCGTTGGTTGGACGGCCACGCCGCCCACCGCCTGGCCGGTGGCCCGCCCCCGCCGAAGCCCCCGCGCTTCGGCATGCCCCGGGCCGCCCACGAGGGCCGCCTCTGGCTCCGCACCCTCCTCGCGGCGGCCGTCGCGTGCGCCCTCCTCCAGGGCGCGATCTGGTTCGTGGGCGTCGGCGACACCTCGTCGCTGCGCGCCTTCCAGTGGGTGGCGCTCCGGGCGGTGGGGATCCACGGCCTGATCGCCCTGACGTATGTCCTCCGGCCCAAACGGGCCCCGGTCACCCAGGGCCGGTCCGACGGCTAGGGCCTGATCCAAACGACAGGCCCTAGCGCTCGCCGCCCGGGACCCACAGCACGTCCCCGGTCTCCTTGTTCGCCGTGCGGGCGAGGATGAACAGCAGGTCGGAGAGCCGGTTCAGATAGGTGGCGGTCAGCGGGTTCATGACGTCGCCGTGGACCTCCAGCGCCGCCCATGTCGACCGCTCGGCGCGGCGTACGACCGTGCACGCCTGGTGCAGCAGTGCCGCGCCCGGGGTGCCGCCGGGCAGGATGAAGGAGCGCAGCTTCTCCAGCTCGTCGTTGAAGCGGTCGCAGTCCGCCTCCAGCTTGTCGATGTAGAACTGCTCGACCCGCAGGGGCGGGAACTTCGGGTCCTCGACCACCGGGGTCGACAGGTCCGCGCCGACGTCGAAGAGGTCGTTCTGCACCCGGGTGAGGACCGCGACGACCTCCTCGTCGAGGCCGCCCAGTGCGATCGCCGTCCCGAGGACCGCGTTCGCCTCGTTGGCGTCCGCGTAGGCCGAGATCCGGGGATCGGTCTTGGCGACCCGGCTCATGTCCCCGAGAGCGGTGGTGCCCTGGTCGCCGGTCCTGGTGTAGATGCGCGTCAGATTGACCATGGGGCCAATTTAGACGGTCTCGCGAGGGGAGCCGACGTGTGACCGAGCACTGCTTCGGCGCCTCTGCACCGTTCCTCTCAGGCGTTCGATTCCGTGCGCACTGATACGTCCGAGAGGCGAAGGGCGTGCCGGGCGAAGATGTGGGTCGCCAGGCGCAGGGTCCATGACCGGCGCCAGGGCTTCCCTGCGCAGAGCGCCCGTCAGATTGTGGACGGCAATGCCCTCGTGGTCCTCGAAGACCTCAACACCGCGGCCATGACCGCCACTGCCAGGGGATCCGTGGCGGAGCCCGGTGTCAGAGTTCGGCAGAAGTCAGGACTCAACCGTGCCATCCTGGACAAAGGATGGCATTCCTTCGAGTTGGCGGTTCGCAACCCTGTCCGACGTACCGGCGCCACGGGTCGCACGGTGAATCCCGCTCATACGTCGACGACGTGCCCTGATTGTGCGCATGTGCATCCAGACAATGGCAGGAGCCGTGCGAGGTTCGTGTGCACCGCCGGCGGTCACAAGGAGCACGCTGACACAGTCGGCGCGAAGAACACACTGGCCCGCGGGCAGGTGGGTCACAGGGCGTGGAGACCTCGGCTTCAGCCGGTCCGTGAAGCGCCAACGAGCGTGAAACCGCAAGGAATTAACGCACCGACCGCCTGGGTCGGAATCCCCTTGACTTCGGTCGGGGGAGGATCGCCAAGTCCGTCAGTTGAGACGTGACGACCGTCTCACGGCGTGAGACCGTGACACGCGTTACTTACCGGTCACACAGGCCCTCACGAGCGCTAGTGTCCGCCCGAGAGGCAGACATAAACACCGCGTCAGGGGAGTCGCACAGTGGCAGGGAAGCTCGCCGTCATCGGAGCCGGGCTCATGGGGTCCGGTATCGCCCAGGTGTCCGCGCAGGCGGGCTGGGACGTCGTTCTGCGCGATGTCACCGACGAGGCGCTCACGCGAGGCATCGACGGCATCAAGGCCTCCTACGACAAGTTCGTGAGCAAGGGCAGGCTGGAGGCGCACGACGCCGATGCCGCGCTCGGCCGGATCACCGCGACCACCGATCTCGACGCCGCCGCGGACGCGGACATCGTCGTCGAGGCCGTCTTCGAGAAGCTCGAGGTCAAGCACGACATCTTCCGCGCGCTCGACAAGATCGTGCGGGACGACACCGTGCTCGCCTCGAACACCTCCGCCATCCCGATCACCAAGATCGCCGCGGCCACCGAGCGCCCGGAGCGGGTCGTCGGCGTCCACTTCTTCTCACCCGTACCGATGATGCAGCTGTGCGAACTGGTGCGCGGCTACAAGACGAGCGACGAAACCCTCGCCACCGCACGGGAGTTCGCCGAGTCCGTCGGCAAGACCTGCATCGTCGTCAACCGTGACGTGGCCGGCTTCGTGACGACCCGTCTCATCTCGGCGCTCGTCGTCGAGGCCACCAAGCTGTACGAGTCCGGCGTGGCCACCGCCGAGGACATCGACCTCGCCTGCAAACTGGGCTTCGGCCATGCCATGGGCCCGCTCGCCACGGCGGACCTCACGGGCGTCGACATCCTCCTGCACGCCACCGGCAACATCTACACCGAGACCCAGGACGAGAAGTTCGCTCCGCCGGAGCTGATGCGCCGGATGGTTGACGCCGGTGACATCGGGCGCAAGAGCGGGCAGGGCTTCTACAAGCACTGAATCAAGCGAGTCATCCAGCATCACCCGTCACGGAAACCGCACGTGCCTCTGGGGTGTCACCCCATGAGGTGAATTCGGTATCGGTTCGCTTACAGACGGCAACCTCTGCGGCCTCAAGCCAGTCAGACGGTGCACACGCAAAACGCGGACCGACACCGACGCAGAGAGACTGACGCAGAGGACGAGACGCACTCTCGGGGAGCGCATATGTACATCAGGGGCGACCACGCCGAGCTGGTCGTCGGGGGCCGCCTCGACGTACGCAGCGCGGCGGACGCCCGTACGGTCCTGCACTCGGCCGTCGACGACGGAGTCGGCGACCTGGTGCTGGACCTGTCCGAGCTGGACTCCTGGGACGCCACCGGGCTCGGTGTCATCATGGGGGCCCACCGAAGGGCCGGGCGGTGCGGCCGACGGCTCGTGCTGCGCCGTGTACCACCACAGATGCAGCGCCTGCTGGTGGCCACCCGGCTGCACCGGATCCTCGCGATCGAGGGCGGCATCGGAGTCGAGTCACTGCCCCGGGTGTGACCCGGCGTACGCCTCCTGAGCGGCGTACGAAACGCACCTCGCGCACAATCCTCACGAGACTGTGACGTCTCGGACCGCGCGGTACCCCGGCCTGTCGGAGATACTGTGCGAAGGTTTAGGGTTCGGCTGCCCGCCACCCGAAACCCTACGAGCGGGCACCGGACCAGAAGCGACAGCGCGGTGTGCAGCAAGGCCGGGAGGGGCCTGGGTCCTTGTCACCGGACTCCCGGCGACAAGATCCGCACACGACGCTTTTGGGGGGCTTGGAACATGGACCCGAACAACCGGGGACCCGAAGAGTACGGCCATGACGACGACGGCCAGGCGCCTCGCTCGCGCCCACCGCGTGATGCGCTCACCGCCGACCTGGGTCAGCACACACCCGCACTCGCCCGCACCGTCCAACTCGTCTCGGGCGACTTCCTGCTCACGGTCAACCCCGTCGACGGCAGCGAGATAGAGGTCTGCCCGCCGGGAGAGCGACCGCAGCGGCCCACGAAGTTCAGCGCCGCCGAGCGAGCCGATCTGGCCCGCGCCGCCCTGCCGCCCGTACCGCCGGGCCCGGCCCAGCCCCGACTGCCGCTCCTGGAGCGCCAGGAGGAGCGCGAGCGGCTCGTCCGTCTGCTGGCGCGCGGGCGCTCCGTACGTCTCACCGGCCCCGCCGGCTCCGGCCGCACCAGCCTGCTCGACGCCGTCGCCGACGACTGCGCGGACCTCGCCCCCGACGGCGTCGTCCGCCTCTCCGGATACCGGCGCACGGCGACCGACCTGCTGTACGACCTGTGCGCCGCCGTCTACAGCGCGCCCCTGTACCGTCCCGAACGGGACGAACTGCTCGAACTCGTCCACGGGATCGGCGCGGTCGTCGTCCTCGACGACGTGGAGATCGGCGGCACCGCGCTCGACGAACTCCTCGACGCCACCCCCGAGTGCGCCTTCGCCATCGCCGCGACCCCCGACGTCCCCGCGCCCTCCGCCGACTCCCTCCTCGAAGAGGTCTTCCTCGGCGGACTCGACCGCAGCGGCGGCCTCGAGCTCCTGGAGCGGACCGTCGGACGCGTGCTGACCGAGGAGGAGGCGAACTGGGCGGGCGACCTCTGGTTCGAGTCCGAGGGTCTGCCGCTGCGCTTCATGCAGGCCGGCGCCCTGCTGCGACAGCGCGACCAGTTGCAGGCCAAGGAGAACGCCTTCGACGACTTCGGCGTCTTCCAGGACGCCCCGGTCGACCTGCCGGTCGACGCGCCCTTCGAGGCCGCCGACGGCCACGAGGTACCGCTGCCCTCGCTCGCCGAGGGGGCCGCGCCCGCCGCGCTGCTCGCCTCCCGCCTGAGCGGGTCGGCCCGTGCCACCCTGCGCTTCGCCATCGCGCTCGGCGGTGAGGTGCCGCACCAGACGCATCTGCCGGCCCTCGTGGACGACACCCACGCCGACGCCGCGCTCGCCGAACTGGCGGGCTGCGCGCTGGTCTCCCCGGTCGGCTCCCGCTACCGGCTCGCCGCCGGCGTGCAGGCCCAGCTGGAGGCCGCCGGATACGCCGACGGGCTGGAGGAGCAGGCCCGCGCCGCGGCCCAGCACTACACCTGGTGGGCCGGACACCCCTCGGTCACCCCGGAACGGGTCAGCGCCGAGGCCGACGCCGTGCTCGCCGCCCTCACCGTCCTGGTCCCGCTCACCACGGCCCCGGCCGACGAGCAGGACGAGAGCGTCGCCGTGCGGCTGGCCCGCACGGCCGCGCCCGCCTTCGCCGCGGGACTGAACTGGAACGCCTGGGAGCGCGCCCTGCGCTCCGGCGCGGAGGCCTCCCGGCTCGCCGGCGAGGTCGGCGAACAGGCCTACTTCCACCACGAGTTGGGCATCCTCGCGCTCTGCGGCGGTCAGCTGGACCGGGCCCGCGCCGAGCTGGAGTCCTCCATCGGGCTGCGCGGTGCCCTCGCCGACAAGCGCGGCACCGTCGCGGGCCGCCGGGCCCTCGCGCTGGTCGCCGACCGCTCCGGGGCCGTACTGCCCGGTGTGGCCGTACTGCCCGGCGGGCGCACGGCGGCGGGCGAGGAGGTGCCCGACGCACGGCACGAGGAGTCGGCGTCGCCGCCCGGCGGCGTACCGGCCGCGTTCGTGCTCTCCGCTCCGCTCGGGGAGCCCTCGACGCTGGTCACCAACCGGGCCGAACCGGGTCCGGCGTCGAAGCGCGTGGGCGTGGGCAGCCGTCTGGTGGCCGGCACCCGGCGCAATCTGGTGGCCGCGGGCGCGGGCGCGCTGCTCGTCGCGGTGCTGGGCACCGTGGTGACGCTCGGCGCGACCTCGAACAACAACACCGACAACCCGTCCGAGAAGGTCGGCGTCAACCCCTCGGCCAGCCAGGGCGGCCAGGACGACAGCCTCGGCGCCGACAAGGCGAAGAAGGGCGGCGGCAGCGACGCGGGCGTGGTGTCCACGCCGACGAACCCGGGCCCCGACGGCACGTACGGGACCTCGGACGACCCGACTCCGCCGACGAGCACGAGCGGGCGGCCTTCGGACAGCCCGAGTGGGACGAAGGGGGGCGGGGGTACGTCGCCGTCCAAGTCGCCGTCCAAGAGCCCGTCGAAGACGCCGACCAAGACGCCCTCGCAGACGCCGACCAAGACGCCGAGCCAGACGCCGACACCCACTCCGACACCCACCCCGACACCCACTCCGACACCCACCCCGTCGACGACGCCGTCCACCACCGACACCGCCAGCGGCCCCGCCTCCAGCGTCCCCGCGAGCACCACCGCCAGCGCTCCGCAGAGCAGTGCGGTGAGCGTGCCCGCGAGCAGCAGCGCCGCCGGGTCGCCGAACGGTTCGGTGATCTGAGCACCACGACAGAAGTGAGGGCCGGGTCCGACATCGGACCCGGCCCTCACTTCTGACCGGCGAACTACATGGCCGATTGAGTCAAAGTCGTTCGAATCAGAACAACCGCAGCTTGTCGTCCTCGATGCCCCGCAGCGCGTCGTAGTCCAGGACCGTGCAGCCGATGCCGCGGTCCGTGGCGAGGACGCGGGCCTGCGGCTTGATCTCCTGGGCGGCGAAGACGCCACGGACCGGCGCGAGGTGCGGGTCGCGGTTGAGCAGCTCCAGGTAGCGGGTGAGCTGCTCCACGCCGTCGATCTCGCCGCGGCGCTTGATCTCGATGGCGACGGTCTGGCCCTCGCCGTCGCGGCACAGGATGTCGACGGGGCCGATGGCCGTCATGTACTCGCGGCGGATGAGCGTGTAGCCCTCGCCGAGCGTTTCGATGCGGTCGGCGAGGAGCTCCTGGAGGTGCGCTTCCACGCCGTCCTTGATCAGGCCGGGGTCCACGCCGAGTTCGTGCGAGGAGTCGTGGAGGACTTCCTCCATCGTGATGATGAGCTTCTCGCCCGCCTTGTTGATGACGGTCCAGACGCCCTCCTCGTCGCCGGAGCCCTCCTTCAGGGTGCAGGGCGGCGACATCCAGTTGAGGGGCTTGTAGGCCCGGTCGTCAGCGTGGATCGAGACGCTGCCGTCCGCCTTCACCAGGATGAGACGGGGGGCCGACGGGAGATGGGCGGTGAGCCGGCCCGCGTAGTCAACGGAGCAGCGGGCAATGACGAGACGCATGGTCCGCAACGCTACTCGACGGGCGGAGGTCCACGCGATTCGCCCTGGAAGACGCCTGTTCGGTCGTGGCTGATTGTGGGCCTACTGGGAGTTCGCTATGTGCGCATTCTCCTGGTGCCGTCACCGTACGTTGCTTACCGTATAAACGGGAGGTCGCGATGCGTGTACTCAGAGTGTTCGATATCGCGAATGTCCCTTACCTGTCCGGCAACCCCCGAGGTCTGGGGGTGCGAGAGGAGAACCCATGTCGCTCGACGTCTCACCGGCCCTACTCGAGAAGGCCGAGCGAGGCGAGGTCGACGAAGCAGAATTCGTCGACTGCGTCCGGACCTCCCTGCCCTACGCATGGGAGATGATCAGCTCCCTGGTGGCTCAGCTGAAGGTGGACGGCGGCAACTTCGCCGACAACCAGACGCCTCCGCCGGACGAGCAGGCGCGTGGCCAGCTGCTGCGTGCGCTCGCGAGTGACGCGATACGCGGCGCGCTGCAGCGGCACTTCGGTGTGCGGCTGGCCTTCCAGAACTGCCATCGGGTGGCGGTGTTCCCACTGGACAGCTCAGTGGACGACACGCTGGCACGCTTCACCTCGGTGCGCAGTCAGCTGCTGAATCAGTCGCCGGAGTTCCGAGACTGCTGACGTGACGCCTTGATGCCGCATTGCTTGCCGCTCCGTACGCGGGAGGTGCATCTGTACGGGGCGGCAGGCTCCCCCGGGTCCCCGGGCCGACAGCGGGACGCGGATCGTGGGTGGGTGGGTGTGTGCGTCGGGTCAGGGAGACCGAGTTGTCCGGGCCGCGGGGCGGGACAAGTCGGTTGTGGGGCCCTGGAGACCCTTGGTGGGCCCAGGGCGCCCGCACCCTCTCCCGGGCCCACGCCGTCCGCGGTGACCTGTCTCAGCCGAGGTGGGGGAGTACCTCGGAGCCGAGTCGTTGGACGTTCTCCTCTGTCGCCGCCAGGTCGCCGGAGCCCTCGACGAGGAGGGCGAAGCGGGAGATGCCGGTGCGCTCCGAGGTGGCCGCGAGACGGTCGGCGCACAGGCGCGGCGTGCCCACCGGGTGCAGCCCGCACAGGAGTTCCGTGTACGCCAGCGGGTCCCGCATCGCGCGGGCGCGGCCGTCGACCGTCACATGCGCGTCCAGTCCCTGCCTCAGCCAGCCGGGCATCGCCTTGAGGAGTGTCTCGACGGCGTCGGTGCGACGGTCCGCGATCTGGCAGACGCCGGCCGACACATGGGCCGCGCCGAGGATCTCGTCCGTCGAACGGCCCGCCACACGCGCCAACTGTCGCCACAGGGACACCATTTCGGCCTTCTCCTCGTCACCGACGTGCATACCGAGGAGCATCGGCAGCCCCCGCTCGGCGGCGAGACGCACGCTCGCCGGCGAGGTGCAGGCGACGACGACCTCGGGGCCGGGGGAGCCGCTCAGTGACTCCGACGGCCGGGGCACGACGGGCACTTCGCGGAACCTGAACCGCTCGCCCCGTCCTTCCACGGACGGCTCGCGCAGCCAGCGCACCAGCAGATCGAGTGATTCCGGGAACCCCTTCTCGTACGCCTCCAGGCCCGCGCCGAAGACCTCCAGGTCCACCCAGGGCCCGCCGCGCCCCACGCCCAGCGTGAAACGGCCGCCGGACGTCACGTGCAGCAGCGCGGCCTGCTCGCCGAGTGCGACGGGGTGGACGGTGGGCAGTACGCTCACCGCAGTACCCACGCGGATGCGGCTGGTGCGGCCCAGCAGCAGGGCGGCCAGGGTCACCGCCGACGGGCACGTCCCGTACGGCACGAAGTGGTGCTCGGCCAGCCACACCGCGTCGAGCCCGGCCTCTTCGGCGACCTCGGCCGTGCGCACCGCGCGGTGCAGGGCCTCCCCCTGGCCCTGTCCCGGGAACTGGGCCGCCAGTACAAAACTTCCAACGTGCATGGTGCTTTCCTGCTTCCTCGGCTCCGACGCGGAGCTCCCCCACCGGCATAACCGCCCGACACGTGCCGAGGACACGGCCTGTCGGAGAGATTTGCGGATTGTCTGCAGAATGAGCCGACGGGAGGGCGATCTGAGGGGGTTGGTGGGGTACGGCTACCCCAGTCCGCTCCGCGTAGGCTGGAGCAGACCCTGCTCCCTGTATAGCTCCGTGAGGTGTCCTGTGTCCCCGCGTCGCAACCGCCCCAAGGGTTCCGACCCCTCCGACCGGAGCGCGGAGGACGACCGCTCCGGGCGGTACGGCGGCTGGCAGTCCACGGAGAGCTGGCAGGGCGAGGAGTGGAGCGTGCGCCATGTGGCGGGCGCCAGCGCCGAGGGCAAGACCTACCGCTGCCCGGGCTGCGACCAGATGATCCCCTCCGGCGTCCCGCACGTGGTGGCCTGGCCCGAGCACTCGGGCGTCGACGAGCGCCGCCACTGGCACAAGGCCTGCTGGAACGCGAAGGACCGCCGCACCTCAAGGGTGCAGCGGTCCCGTAACGCGCCCAGGTTCTAGGCCCCTTCGGGCCGGAGCGGACTCACACGTCGCGGCGCTCCAGCAGCACGTACGCGCCGGCGATCGCCGCCGCCGTCACCCCGGCGAGCAGACCGAGCTGCGCGACGCCGCTGCCGTTCTCGTTGTTCAGGGCGAAGACCCTGGCGAGGGCGTTGGGAGCGGCGTACTCCTGCATCTTCTCGCCGATCGTGCGCATGCTCTGCGACATCATCAGGAACGCGGGCAGGATCGCGGGCACCAGCACGACACCGAGCATCGTGGTGATCGCGCCCGCCGAGTGCCGCAGCATCGAGCCCACCGCGAGGGACAGGACGCCGAGCAGCGAGACGTACAGCGCACCCTTGACGACCGTGCCGCCCCACGAGACGTGCGAGGAACCGCTGTGCATGGCCGAGGTCATGAGGCCGACCAGGCCGATGGAGAACACCGAGACGGTGAACGCCACCGCGAAGAAGATGATCAACTTGGCGGTGAGCACCCGGTGGCGCTGCGGCGAGGCCGTGAAGGTCGTGCGGATCATGCCCGTGCCGTACTCGGAGGAGACGACCAGGACGCCCAGCGTGATCAGGCAGATCTGGCCCAGTATCAGCCCGAAGAAGGCCGGGATCGTGTACGGCACGTCGCCGAAGTCGGAGTCCTGGGTCTGCGCGGCGACCAGGAAGCCGATGCCGACCACCAGGAGCAGGAAGATGCCGAGCGTCCAGAGCGTCGAGCGCACCGACTTGATCTTCGTCCACTCGGAGGTGAGCGCGTGGCCGAGGTGGGTGGGGGTGACCGGGATCGGCGAGCTGTACGAAGTGCCGGGCGCCGCCTGCCAGGTGGGGGCAGCGGCGGCCTGCTGCGGCATCGGGGGCGGGGGCGTGCTCATCGGGCGTCCTCGGGCTTGGTCAGGTCGGGGGTGGCGGGAGCGGCGGGCGCCGGGGGCGCGACGGGCGGCTGCGCGGGGGCCTGGGGAGCGGGCTGGGCGTACGGGTTGACGTCCGCGGTACCCGGCGCACCCGGGGTGCCCGGAGCGCCGTAGGGACCCGCCTGCGGGGCGCCCTGCGGCATCGCGAACGGCTGCCCGCCCTGCTGGGGCGGCGGCGGTGCGTACCAGCCCGGCTGGCCCTGGCCCGCGACCGGCAGCTGCGGCGGCGGTATGGCACCCGGCGGCAGCTCCTGCTGGAGCCCGGCCTTCTGGTCGATGGTCGAGCGGTAGTCGACGGCGCCCTGTGTCATCCGCATGTACGCCTCCTCCAGCGAGGCCTGGTGCGGAGAGAGCTCCCACAGGCGTACGTCGGCGGAGTGCGCGAGGTCGCTGATGCGGGGCAGCGGCAGGCCCATCACGCGCAGCGCGCCGTCCTGCTCGGGCAGCACCTGGCCGCCCGCCTCGGTGAGCGCGGCGGTCAGCTTCTCGCGCTGCTGCGGCTCGGTCTCCGGGGTGCGGACCCGGGCGAAGTCGGCCGAGTTGTGCGAGATGAAGTCCTTGATGTTCTGGTCGGCGAGCAGCTGACCGCGCCCGATCACGATCAGGTGGTCGGCGGTCAGCGCCATCTCGCTCATCAGGTGCGAGGAGACGAAGACCGTGCGGCCCTCCGCCGCGAGCGCCTTCATCAGGTTGCGGACCCAGAGGATGCCCTCGGGGTCGAGGCCGTTGACCGGCTCGTCGAAGAGCAGCACCTGAGGGTCGCCGAGGAGCGCGGCGGCGATGCCGAGCCGCTGTCCCATGCCGAGCGAGAAGCCCTTGGAGCGCTTCTTGGCCACGTCCTGCAGCCCGACCACGCCGAGTACCTCGTCGACCCGGCGGGCCGGGATGCCCGACAGCTGGGCGAGGCAGAGCAGGTGGTTGCGGGCGTGCCGGCCGCCGTGCACGGCCTTGGCGTCGAGGAGCGCGCCGACCTGGCGGGGCGCGTTGGGCAGCTTGCGGTAGGGGAAGCCGCCGATGGTGACCTGCCCCGAGGTGGGGTTGTCGAGGCCGAGGATCATCCGCATCGTCGTCGACTTGCCCGAGCCGTTGGGCCCGAGGAAGCCGGTGACGGCACCCGGCCGCACCTGGAAGGAAAGGTTGTACACGGCCGTCTTGGCGCCGTAGCGCTTCGTCAGGCCGACTGCCTCGATCATGCTCCGCACCCATCGAAAGGTTCAGGACGTCGGGGCGCACGCCCCCGTAAGGGTTAGGAGGATATCGGGGCGCTGACGGTTCCACTCAAGAGTAAGTAAAAATGTGCAGGTCACGCGGGGGGCGGGCGGGAGAACGGTCTTACCTGGGGCCTTACCCGCACCCTACCTTTGTCAGGTACCCGTCCTGCCTGGTCAGGCTGGAAACGGAACCTCCGCACCCGATACCGCAGCCGATACGGAGCACGCCTCACGCCCGACGGGGAAGCGAGTCGTCCAGCGGTGGCAGGTCGTCGTACAGCCGCAGCTCGGACGCGTCGTCGACGTACGGCAGGAAGTCCGTCTGCGGCAGTACCCAGCCCTCCTCACCGAAGACCAGCGTGCCCCGCTCGCGCAGCGCGCGGTCGGCTCCCGCGCGCCGCACCCAGGTGGCCGGGTCGGGACCGAGCAGTTCGCGCAGCCGGGCGGAGCCGGCCAGCAGCGCGGCGAGCAGCTGCGCCTGGTCGCCGCCGCCCGGACGCGGCTGCCCGGTGGCCGGATCGGCGAGCACCCCGTGCGCGCTGAAGTAGATGTACGCGCCGCCGAGCCGCTCGCCGGAGGGCATCGTCATCGCGAACGCGTCGCCCGGGAGTATCGCCCGCCGGTAGTCCGGGAACTCGGTGTCGTCGACCGCCTTCAGCTGCGTCGAGTCCAGCCAGGTGACGACGAGCGTGGTCTCGGCGCGCGGGTCGACGTACGGCGTCCCCGCCACGTACCCCGCCGGACTGATGTGCCCCGAGCAGCCCACCCCGATGCCGTGCACCCGCACCGGCACCATCGGCACGGTCGCCTGGATGCCGAGCCGGGTCAGCTTGTGGGCGACCTGGCCGGGGGAGGCGTTGGAGCCGACGGCGATCACCGGGTGGCGGTGCCCGGTGCCGACCTGGCCGAGGTCGGCGAGCGCCTCGTCGAGCCGCTGCTGCTCCTGGCGCTCCTCCACGTACCACTCGCCGAGCCGCAGCGGCCGCACGTCGAGCTGGAGCAGTTCGCCACCGGTGAGCAGCGAGGGCTCGGTGGTGGGACGGCCGGGATAGGTGAGCGGCTGCTTCGCGGGCACGTCGTCCAGGCCCAGCGCCTGCAGGCTTCGGTCCTTCGTCGTCACGGTGACGCCCTTCGGGGGTGGTCGCGCGATAGGGGCAACAGCCTTCCACGCGAGATGTACCCGGGGCGGGGCCCGGTCTCCCCGTCCGGACGGGGTTGGCCGGAACGGACACCGGGAATCATGCCGTCCCATTGTACGAGTGGGGGCGAAGTGGGTTACGGGGGAAGTGAGTTGAGGTTGATGAGACGCGGGTGGAGTCGGGTGGGGTCCTCGGGGCGGGGCCGGGCCCATCCGCGCTTCCGTACGTCCGTTCGCTGGTGGATCGCCGGACGTACCGTCCACGCCCTCCTTCTGATGACGCTGGGCGCGCTGGCCGGGCTCTCCGTCGTCATCGCGACCGCGTGGACGCTCACCGAGCACTCGTCGCGGTCGATGGCGGAGCGGTTCTCGAACGGGGAGCGGCTCTTCGACCTGAGTCTCGCGGTGCTGCGGGCGAGTGTCGGTACGGACAATCTCAGCCCCGAGCCGGACAGCACCGCGCACCAGTTGCTCGCCACGGTCGCCTCCGTCACGGGCTCCCTGGTGCCCGCGGTGCTGCTGGGCATCGTCCTGATCAAGATGTTCGCGCTGCGGCCGTTCGTCTGGCGGCAGCGGGCCAGCATCTCGCAGGCCTGGACCGCGGACTTCCCCGGCTACTCGAGGCGCCACGCCGACAGCGAGGACGCGATCATCGCCGTCCGCTTCTACAACCGCTTCGACAACCTGTCCGTCGTGGATCTGCGCGCCCGTGCCCATCTGCGCTACCTGGAGCGCTCCCCGCACGACGGCAGCCTGGTCATCTACAAGCAGTGGCTGAAGGTCCTGGACGCGCAGGGCGAACCGGCCGACGAGCGGTACTGGCTCGCGGTCGAGCGCGGGGCGCCCTTCACCGTGTGGATACCGGTCGAGGCACCGGTGGCCGAACTGCCGTTCCGGCGTATCCAGGGCAAGGAGCTGTCCGGCTCGTACGGCGTCAAGCTCCTCGTCCGGCTGACGGCACGGACGGTGGGCCTGGGCACCGAGGTCGCCGACGAGCGCTGGTTCGACCTGGAGGCGGGCGACTTCGAACTCGGCCGCTTCGTGCCGCTCCAGCCGGACCTCGACAAGGACGTGTGGCGCTGGGAGGGCTGGACGGACTTCGACGCCCTGGAACCCCACCCGAACGGCGAGGACCCCAGGCCCTGAAGGTCGTCTACGCGTCCCGCCTCTTCAGCAGCAGATAGCCGCCGAGGAGCGCCGCGACCACCCACAGGACCATGATCACCAGGCCGCCCCAGGGTCCGTACGGGGTGTCGTCGCCGATCGGGGTCACCACCCGCATGATCTTGCTGCCGGCCTGGTCGGGCAGATAGCGGCCGATCTTCTTGGTCGCGGACACCGCGCCGAGGATGTTGGAGATCAGGAAGAAGAACGGCATGAGGATGCCGAGCGAGAGCATCGGGCTGCGCAGCATCGTCGCGACGCCCATCGAGAAGACCGCGATCAGCGTCATGTAGAGGCCGCCGCCGATCACCGCGCGCAGCACCCCGGAGTCGCTGATCGACGCGCTGTGCGTGCCGAGCGCCGCCTGTCCGAGGAAGAAGGCGATGAAGCTGGTGATCATGCCGACGACGAGGGCGAGCCCCGCCGCCACCGCGATCTTGCTGAAGAGGAACGTGGCGCGCTGCGGGACCGCGGCCAGCGAGGTGCGGATCATGCCGGTGCTGTACTCGTTGCCGACCACGAGCACCCCGAACACGATCATCGCGAGCTGACCGAGGGTCATCCCCGCGAAGCTGATGAACGTCGGGTCGAAGGAGAGCCGGTCCCTCTCGCCCATCTTGTCGAACTCGTTGTTCGACAGCAGCGAGATCAGGATGCCCAGCGCGATCGTGACCACCGCGGCGAGACTGAGCGTCCAGACGGTGGACGCGACCGACCGGATCTTGGTCCACTCGGACTTGAGGACCTGGGTCGCCGCCATGCTCAGGTCTCCTTGTTCCAGCCGCCGCCCCACTGCTGGGGCGGGGCATCGGTGTGCGCGTGGTACTCCACCGACTCCGCGGTCAGCCGCATGAACGCCTCCTCCAGGGAGGCCTGCTGGGGGCTCAGCTCGTGCAGCACGATCTGGTGCTGCGCGGCCAGCTCACCGATCTGCTCCGACTTCGCGCCGTCCACCTCCAACGTCCCGCTGCCGCTCTCGACGACGGTGATCCCCGCCCCGTGCAGGACGTCGAGCAGCCGCTCACGCTGGGGGGAGCGGATACGGACGTACGACCGCGAGTTCTGCGCGATGAAGTCGGCCATGGAGGTGTCCGCGAGGAGGCGGCCCTGGCCGATGACGACGAGGTGATCCGCGGTCAGCGCCATCTCGCTCATGAGGTGACTCGACACGAAGACCGTACGGCCCTGGCCGGCCAGGGACTTCATCAGGTTGCGGATCCAGTGGATGCCCTCGGGGTCGAGGCCGTTGACCGGCTCGTCGAACATCAGGATCCGCGGGTCGCCGAGCAGCGCGCCCGCGATGCCGAGTCGTTGGCCCATGCCGAGCGAGAAGCCCTTGGCCTTCTTCCTGGCCACCGAGGTGAGGCCCACGGTGTCCAGGACCTCGTCCACCCGCGCCTTGGGGATCCCGTTGCTCTGGGCGAGACAGAGGAGGTGGTTGAAGGCGCTGCGGCCGCCGTGCATGGCCTTGGCGTCCAGCAGGGCGCCGATGTACTTCAGCGGGTCCTTGAGGTGGTCGTAGTGCTTCCCGTCGATGCGTACGTCGCCCGCGGTGGGGCGGTCGAGGCCGAGCATCATCCGCATCGTCGTGGACTTGCCCGCACCGTTCGGACCGAGGAACCCCGTGACGATACCGGGTCTGACGGTGAAGGTCAGATGGTTGACCGCCACCTTCTCGCCGTACCGCTTGGTCAGCCCCTCTAGCTCGATCATGCGGACACGGTAGGACGCGGTCTGGGGCCGTGCCACTTGGGCGGCGGTGTGTTTGCCGCATGTTCACCGTCTCCGACCGCCGCGTCATCGTGGCTTGTCGCGCCCACGCGGCGGAGCGGCGAAACGTCACCGTCCCGCGCCCCTCGCGGGGGACGCCGACGGCCCGCGCTCCCGAGAAGAGAGCGCGGGCCGGAGTGCTGCCGGAAACCGCCCGAACCTACCGGGACTGCTGGGCCGGAACCCCGCGGGAGATCGGCTCGTCCTCGGCCGGCGTGGTCGCGGCGGCCACCGCGGCGCCCGTGAGCGTCGCGAGCATCTCGCGGACGTTCGTGAGCTGAGCGTTGATCGAGTCGCGACGGTTCGTCAGCGCCGCCAGCTCGCGCTCGGATTCCGAGCGGATGCGGTCGGCCTTGGCGTTCGCGTCGGCCACGATGTCCTCGGCCTGGCGCTGGGCCGTCTCCACCGTCTGGCGGGCGCGGCGCTCGGCGTCCGTGCGCAGCTTCTCGGCCTCCAGGCGGAGCTGCTCCGCGCGGTGCTCGATCTCCGCGAGGCGCTTCTCGGCCTTGGCCTGACGCGACGCCAGGTCGCGCTCGGACTGCTCGCGGCGCTTGGCGAGGTTCGTCTCGAAGTCGGCGGCGGCCTGTGCGGCCTTGGCACGGGTCTCCTCGAAGAGGGCGTCCGCCTCCTCGCGCTTGGACTGCGCGTCCTTCTGCGCCTCCTGGCGCAGCTGGGAGGCGTCGCTCTTGGCCTTCTCGACGATCCGGACGCCCTCGTCCTCGGCCTTGGACTTGCGGTCCGCAGCGAACGATTCTGCGTCGTTGCGGACCTGCTGGGCGGCCGACTCGGCGAGCTCACGGTGCTGCTCGGACGCGCGACGGGCCTCCTCGCGCAGATCCTTCGCCTCCTCCTCGGCGAGGCGGAGGATCTTCTCGACACGCGCGCCGAGACCCGCGTACGACGGCTCCGCGTCGCTGACCTGGGCCTGGGCGTTCTGCGTCTCGAGGTGGAGCTCCTCGATGCGCTTTTCGAGAGCAGTGATACGGGCCAGAGCGCTGTCACGGTCGGAGACGAGCTTCGAAATGCGTTCGTCCACCTGAGCGCGGTCGTACCCACGCCGCACAAGCTCGAAGCCGTAGGGGGAAGTGTCGCTCATGGGGTTCCTGTCGAATGAGACCGGTGAGGTGATAGGTGGAATCCTAGGGGCCAAAGCGGTGTGTCATCGAGCGGATGCGTGTTTGATCTGGAGAATGAGACTCCTTTTGGGTGGCTAACTGTCAGACGGCTTGCCAGAACCTGTGGCAAAGGTCCGTGCAAAGCACGGAATGGGTGGTTATGGCTAGCCTTCTGACGACTTGCCACTCGAACGAGTTGCGCCGGCGGCAGCGCCCGCTTTGACCCCACCGTCCTTGCCTGCGGACGGGGCCTCAAAGGACTCCAACGCCTCCAGGACATCCTGGACACGGGAGATCTCGGCGTTGATGTCCTCGCGCCGGCGGATCAGCACCTCCAGCTCGCGCTTGCCCTCCTCGACCGCGGCCCGCGCCTCGCGGATGGCCTCGGCCTTGATCTCCGTCGCCTCCGCGATGAGCGAGCTCTTCTTCTGCTCGGCCTCCTTGAGGAGCCCCTCGGCCTTCTTGACCGCGGCGATACGGACCTTGCTCGCCTCGGAGTTGGCCTCCGAGACCAGGTCCTTCGCCTTCGCCTCGGCCTCGGCGAGCTGGTCCTCGGCGGCCCGCACCAGCGTGTCGCAGCGCTCGCCGGCCGTCTTCATCGCCTCGGCCGACTCACGCCTGGCCCGCTCGTGCAGTTCCTCGATCTCGGTGGTGACGCGGTCGCGCAGCTCCTCCGCCCGCTCCCTTATGGCGGTCGCGTCCCGGCGCGCGCCGACCAGCAGCTCGTCCGCGTCCGTACGGGACCGCTCCACCAGGGTGTTGCCCTCGACGGTCGCCTCGGAGACCAGCCGCTCGGCCTCGTTGCGTGCCGCGCCCACCATCGTGTCGGCCTGCGACTCGGCGTCCGCCGTGGTCTTCTGCGCGCTCTGCTGCGCCTCGGCGAGCAGCTTGTCCGCCTCGGACGCCGTCTCCGAGATGAGGGTGTCGACCTGCTCGGCCGCCTCGGAGCGCCGCTTGTTGGCCTCCCGGCGCGCCGCGTCCAGCGTCCGGTCGGCCTCCTCGCGGGCCTCGGACGTGAGCCGCTCGGCCTCCGCCGCCGCCTCGGCCTTGACGCGCTCGGACTCGCTGCGGATCCGCTCGGCGTGCTGCTGCGCGGAACCGACCGTCTCGGCGGCCTCGGCGCGCAGCCGCTCCGCGTCCCCGGTCGCGTCCGAGACCAGCCGCTCGGCCTTGGCCACGGACTCCGCGCGCACGCGCTCGGCCTCGGCGTTCGTCTCGTTCGTCAGCCGCTCCGCCTCGGAGCGCGCCTCGGTGATGAGCGTGTCGACCTGCGTGGCCGCGTCCGAACGGATCCGGTTCGCGTCCTCCCGGGCCTCGGCACGGCTGCGCGAAGCGTCCTGCTCGGCGTTCGCGATGGTGTCGGAGGCCTCGGTGCGCACCCGCTCGGCGTGCTCGGCGGCTTCCGAACGCAGCCGCTCGGACTCGGCGATCGCCTCCGAAACCGTACGCTCCGCGAGCGACTTGGCGGCGTCCGTCTCCTCGGCCGCCTCACGCCGGATACGGCTCGCGTCCTCGGAGGCCCGCTCCCGCTCCGCGTACGCGTCGGCGCGGACCCGGTCCGCCTCCTCCTGCGCCTCGGTCCTGGTCCGGTCCGCCGCGTGCTCGGCGGCGCTGCGCAGGCCGGTGATCTCCTCCTGGGCCTGCTCGTGCAGCCCCGCCACGGCGTCGCGCACCTGCTGCGCGGTCTGCTCGGCGCTGGAGACCATCTCGGTCGCGCGCCGGTCGGCCTCCTCGACCAGCCGTACGGCCTCGGCCTGGGCCTCGTCGACACGGTTGCGCGCGGAGGCGAGGAGCTCCTCGCTCTGCTCGCGGGCCCGCTCGCGCTCCTGGTCCGCCTCCTGGCGCGCGGAACCGAGGAGTTCCTCGGCCTCGCGGCGGCGCCGGGCGGCCTCCTCCTGGGCGGCGGCCAGCGTCTCCGCGCCCTCGGTGGCCAGCCGCTCGGCCGCGGCCTGGGCCTCCGCCCGTACCCGGTCGGCGGTGTCCTGGGCCTCCGACTTCAGCCGCTCGGCCTCCGCCGCTGCCTCCGACCGCAGTCGTACGGCGATGTTCTCGCCCTCGGCGCGCGACGTGGAGGCGTCCGCGGCGGCCTCGTTGCGCAGCCGCTCCGCCTCCGCCTCGGCCTGCGCCTGAAGCGTACGGATCCGCTCGGCGGCCTCCGAACGCAGCCGGTCGCTCTCCTCGGCGGCCTCGCGGCGGATCCGCTCGGCGTCCGCCCGTGCGTCGCTCAGCGCCTGCTCGGCCGAGGCGAGCCGCTGCTCGGCCTCGGTGTGCAGCCGGGTCAGCTCCTCGGCGGCCTCCGTCCGACGGGCCGCTATGGCGCGCTCGGTCTCCTCGCGCAGCGTCTCGGCGGCCCGCTCGGCCTCCGCCTTGATCGTGTCGGAGAGCTCGACGGCCTCCTCGCGGTTGCGCTCGGCCTCCTTGCGCGTGCGCTCCAGGGTCTCCTCGGCCTGACGGCGCAGCGTCGTGGCGCGCTCGATGGCCTCGGTGCGCACCCGCTCGCTGTCGCCGGTGGCCGTGTTCCGCAGCTCGTCCGCGTCCGCCTTGGCCTTCGCGAGCAGCTCTTCGGCGGTCTTGGCCGCCTCCTCGATCTGCTGGACGGCCTCGCGCCGGGCCTCGGAGCGGATCCGCTCGCCCTCGGCGTTGGCGTCGGAGCGCAGCTGCTCGGCCTCGCCGCGCAGCCGGCGCGCCTCCTCCTGCAGCTCGACCGTCTTGGCGCGGTACTCCTTGGTGTCGTCCTTCGCCGTGCCCTTGAGCTGCTCGGCGATGTCGTGCGCCTCGGCACGCAGCCGGTCCGCCTCGGACTCCGCCTCGGTGCGGATCCGCTCGGCCTCCTCGGCCGCCGCCTTCCTGGTCGCCTTGGCGTCCTCGGACGCCTTGTCCAGGACGTCCTCGGCGGTACGGGCCGCCTTGGAGAGCTGGGAGGCGGTCTCCTCGGCGGTGAGGCTGCGCGCGGTCTCCTCGGCCTCCGCGACGATCTTCTCGGCCTTGGCCTTGGCGTCCGCGACGGCCTGCTCGGCGTCGGACTTGGTGGTCTCGGCCTCCTTGGTGGCCTCGCTGACCAGCCGGGCGACCTGTTCCTTCGCCGTCCGCGTGCGCTGCTCGTTCGCCGACTCGGCGCTCGCCAGGGCCTTGGCCGCGGCCTCCTTCGCCTCGGCGACGACCTTGTCCGCCTCGGTCCGCGCCTCGCGCAGCGCCGACTCGGCCTCCGTCATGCGCTGCTCGGCGGCCCGGCTCAGCTCGGTGGCCTGGCGGCGCGCGCTGTCCGACTCGTTCGCCGTGGAGCTGCGCAGCTGCTCGGCGTGGTCGGTGGCCTCCTGGGCCTGCATCGACGCGGCGTTCAGCAGCCGCTCGGCGTCCGTGCGGGCCCGGCGCAGCAGCGCCTCGGCCTCGGCGCGGGCCGACTCGGCGTCGTTCGTCAGCCGCTGGCGGGCCTCGGCGGCGATCCGCTCGGCCTCCGTGCGGGCGGCACTCAGCGCCTGGTCCGCCTCCGCGCGCGACTCCTCCAGGAGCCGGCGGGCCTGCTGCTCGCTGCGGGCGCGCAGCTGCTCGGCCCACGCCACGTTCTCGTTGACGTGCGACTCGACGGTCTGACGGCGCTCGGCCAGCTCCTGATCGAGCTGCTGGCGGCGCGCGACCGCCTCCTGGTGCAGCTCCGCCTGCAAGCGGGCGGCCTGCTCGGCGTGCTCCTGGAGGATGCGCTGCGTCTGGGCCCGGGCCTGGCTCATCTCGCGCTCGGCGTCGGCGCGCAGCTGATCGGCCTGGATCTGGGCATTACGGAGCAATTGCTCGGCCTGATAGCCGAGGTCGCCACCGCTGTCGTAGGCAGGCCGGGTCGCCAGACTGCGGCGCGCCTCGTGCAGCTTGGCGCGCAGCACCTCGACCTGATAGCCGAGGTCCTCGGCGTGCTGGACGGCCTTCTCCCGCTCGGTCTTCAGCCGTTCCATCTCGGCCTCGAACCGAGAGAGGTGGTCGACGTCAGCCGCCGGCTCTCGCTCCTGGCGTTCGTAGCCCCGCACTGCGCGGTCCCATCCGTCCCCTGGTCGCAAGTCTCTCCAAACGAACCCCGTCCATCCGCCGAACGGGGCCCCCGGGGAATGGTGTCAGATCAACAGCGGAGCACGGGCTGTCGCCCCGACGCTCGTCCCCCGAAACCTGGACCCCGGCCCTTGACCACGCCGTCCTTCGGACGGCATGACCTCAGGGCCCGTCGCCGGACAGACCCTGGGCCGCCCCGAAACGGCAGCGGCCACCCCCAACCCTACCGGCCCAGATATACGGAGGTCAGTGCTCAGGTGACTCAACAGCCGCCGAAGTGACCAGTTCTGTCAGGACACCATGGCAATCCTTTGGGTGAAGGAACGTGATTCGTGACCCCATGGAGCCGCGTCGGGGCTCGTCGTAGAGGACTCGTACGCCTTTCTCCCTGATATCGGCGGCATCGGCGTCGACGTCCGCCGTACCGAACGCGATGTGATGGACACCTTCGCCGTTCTTCGCCAGCCACTTCCCGACGGCCGAGTCCTCGCGGGTCGGCTCCAGGAGCTGGAGGTAGGAGGCGCCGCCGTCGGACGTCTCATTGATCTTGAGCATGGCCTCGCGGACGCCCTGCTCCTCGTTGACCTCGGAGTGGAAGACCTCGAAGCCGTACGTCGCCCGGTAGAACTCGACAGTCGCGTCGAGGTCGAAGCAGGCGATACCGATGTGGTCGATTCGCGTCAGCATGGAGTCAGTGCAGCGCTCATACGGCGGTTACGCAACGTGCGCGCGATCACACTGACTGCCGGATGACGGGTGGCCTACCGCTCAGTACATTCAAGTAAACCCTCGTTCACTCCTCGGCTGTGCAGCCGGTAAGGGGATCGCACCTCATGTCTGGAACGAACAGCAGTACCTCGGTGATCGTCGCGGGCGCCCGAACGCCCATGGGACGGTTGCTGGGCTCGCTGAAGTCCTTCTCCGGGGCCGACCTCGGAGGCTTCGCGATCAAGGCCGCCCTCGACCGTGCGGGGATCGGTGGCGACCAGGTGCAGTACGTGATCATGGGTCAGGTGCTGCAGGCCGGGGCGGGCCAGATCCCGGCGCGCCAGGCCGCGGTCAAGGCGGGCATCCCGATGAGCGTCCCGGCGCTCACGATCAACAAGGTGTGTCTGTCCGGTCTCGACGCCATCGCGCTCGCGGACCAGCTGATCCGCGCGGGTGAATTCGACATCGTGGTCGCGGGCGGCCAGGAGTCCATGACGAACGCGCCCCACCTGCTCCCCAAGTCCCGTGAGGGCTTCAAGTACGGCGCGATCGAGATGCTCGACGCGATGGCGTACGACGGTCTCACCGACGCCTTCGAGAACATCGCCATGGGCGAGTCGACGGAGAAGCACAACACACGCCTGGGCATCGCCCGCCCGGAGCAGGACGAGATCGCGGCCCTCTCCCACCAGCGCGCGGCCACCGCCCAGAAGAACGGCATCTTCGAGGCGGAGATCACGCCCGTGGAGATTCCGCAGCGCAAGGGCGAGCCCGTCGTCTTCAGCAAGGACGAGGGCATCCGCGCCGAGACCACGGTGGAGTCGCTGGCCAAGCTGCGCCCCGCCTTCACCCGGGACGGCACGATCACGGCGGGCACCTCCTCGCAGATCTCCGACGGCGCCGCGGCCGTGGTCGTGATGAGCAAGACCAAGGCGCAGGAGCTCGGCCTCCAGTGGATCGCCGAGATCGGCGCGCACGGGAACGTCGCGGGTCCGGACAACTCCCTCCAGTCCCAGCCGTCGAACGCGATCCTGCACGCTCTGAAGAAGGAGGGCCTCGACGTCTCCGATCTCGACCTGATCGAGATCAACGAGGCGTTCGCCGCGGTCGCCGTGCAGTCAATGAAGGACCTCGGCGTATCCACGGAAAAGGTGAACGTCAACGGTGGTGCCATCGCCCTCGGTCACCCGATCGGGATGTCCGGCGCCCGCCTCGTGCTGCACCTCGCCCTGGAGCTCAGGCGGCGCGGCGGCGGGGTCGGCGCGGCGGCGCTGTGCGGTGGTGGCGGGCAGGGTGACGCGCTGATCGTGCGGGTACCCAAGGCCTGAGGCCGTTGTCTCTTTCCGTACGACCCTGGTGCGTACGACTCTGAACGACCTCGGTGCGTACGACTCTGAACGGATCTGAACGGAGCTGTGATGCAGGACGTCTCCTCGCTGGTGGCCCAGGCCAGGGAAGGCAGGCCGCGGGCCGTGGCCCGGCTGATCTCCCTGGTGGAGGGGGCGTCCCCGCAGTTGCGCGAGGTCATGGCGGCGCTGGCCCCGCTGACCGGCAACGCGTACGTCGTCGGGCTCACCGGCTCTCCGGGCGTGGGCAAGTCGACCTTGACCTCGGCGCTGGTGACGGCGTACCGGCGGCAGGGCAAGCGGGTCGGGGTCCTGGCCGTCGACCCGTCCTCGCCGTTCTCCGGAGGCGCCCTGCTCGGCGACCGTGTGCGGATGTCCGAGCACGCCTCCGACCCCGGCGTCTACATCCGCTCGATGGCCACGCGAGGCCATCTGGGCGGTCTGGCCTGGGCGGCCCCCCAGGCCATCCGCGTCCTGGACGCGGCGGGCTGTGACGTGATCCTGGTGGAGACGGTCGGTGTGGGCCAGTCGGAGGTGGAGATCGCCTCCCAGGCGGACACCTCGGTGGTCCTGCTCGCCCCCGGCATGGGTGACGGCATCCAGGCGGCGAAGGCCGGAATCCTGGAGATCGGCGACGTGTACGTGGTGAACAAGGCCGACCGGGACGGTGCCGACGCGACCGCGCGTGAGCTGAACCACATGCTCGGGCTCGGCGAGTCCCGAGGTCCCGGGGACTGGCGGCCGCCGATCGTCAAGACGGTGGCGGCGCGGGGTGAGGGCATCGACGAGGTCGTCGAGGCACTGGAGAAGCACCACGCCTGGATGGAGGAGCACGGTGTCCTCGCCGAGCGCCGCCTCGCCCGGGCGTCCCAGGAGGTCGAGACGATCGCCGTCACGGCGCTGCGTCAACGTATCGGTGACCTTCATGGTGACCGCCGCCTGAGTGCGCTCGCGGAGCGGATCGTGGCGGGGGAGCTGGATCCCTACCGGGCGGCGGACTCGCTCGTGGAGGGCCTGACAGAGAGCTGAGCCAGGGTTTCCCACCCGTCCCACCCCGCCCCCGGGTGCTCCGCCCCCGGACCCCCGGGCGGTTTCTTCGCGTGCGGGTGGGTGGGGGCTGGTCGCGCCGTTCCCCGCGCCCCTGGGGCCGGGGCTGCGCCCCGATCCCCCGTCCACTGCGAGTTCCTTGCCTGCGGGCGGGTGGGGGCTGGTCGCGCCGTTCCCCGCGCCCCTTGGACGGGGCTTCGCCCCGATTTCGCGCCTGCCCGTTTTCGTTTGGCTGCGGGGCGGTGGGGGCTGGTCGCGCAGTTCCCCGCGCCCCTGGGGCGGGGCTGCGCCCCGATCCCCCGTCCACCGCAAGTTCCTTGCCTGCGAGCGGGTGGGGGCTTGTCGCGCAGTTCCTCGCGCCCCCGGGTCGGGGCTGCGCCCCGAATCCCCCATCCGCTGGAAGTGCTTTGGCTGCGGGACGGTGGGGGCTGGTCGCGCCGTTCCTCGCGCCCCTGGGGCGGGGCTGCGCCCCGGATCGTGTCCGCGGGGGAGTGCTTTGGCTGCGGGGCGGTGGGGGTTTGTCGTGCTAGTTCCTCGCGGCCCTTGAGGGCGGTGGCGCGCGTTTTTGGGGCCGTCCGGCGTTCCAGGGTGAGGCTGTCAGAGCGATGCGGTAGCCCCCGGTGGGGTGCGGGGGCGGAGCCCCGCGGGGGTTCGGGGTCGAAGGGGCGGAGCCCCTGGGGATGGGACGGGTAGGGGCGGCGGGGGCGAGGACACGGGTAGCTGTCAACTCTCGGCGCCCGCTGTTACGTTAAGGCGCATGTTCCTCCTCTTGGCATAGGGCCCGCCCAGGCCCGCGACGAACACCGGTGGGTGCGCCGTCGCGGCACTCAGGCGACCCCTTTCCGCCTCCCGCTCGAGGAACCCCAACATGTCTGCGCCCGCGCCGCGGCCCTCGTACGCCGCGTTCTTCCGCATCCCCCACACCCGCCACACCTTCACCGCCGCCCTCATCGGCAGACTCTCCTACGGCATGGTCTCGCTGGCCGTGATGCTCAGCGTGACCGAGGCCACCGGCTCGTACGCCGCCGCCGGCACGGTCATGGCACTGTTCGGCGCGACCAGCGTGCTCCTGTCACCCGTCAGGGCGGCCCTGATCGACCGCCACGGCCCCCGCCGCGCCCTCATCCCGATGGCCTCTCTCTACGCCACCCTGCTCGCGACCCTCGCGACAGCGGCCTGGCGGCCCGGAACACCCGCACCCGCCCTCGGCGCCCTCGCCGTCACCGCGGGCGCCTGCACGCCGCCCCTCGGCCCCACGGTGCGCGCCCTGTGGGGCGAGGTCATCGAGGACAACCGGGTCCTGCAGCGGGCGTACAGCCTGGACGGGATCGCCGAGGAGATCCTCTTCGTCTCGGGTCCACTGCTGGTGGGCGCGGTCGTCCAGTTCGCACCCCCGGCCGCCGCGCTCGCGCTCTGCGCCCTGCTGGTGTGGGCCGGAACCCTCGCCTTCGTCCTGTCGCCGGCCGTGGCGGGCGTACGTCCGGCCGTCACGAAGCCCGTCGCACGCCCAGGGCGCCGTTTCCGCGACGGACGCGCGCTCCTGCAGCCCGTCGTCGTCGCGGCGGGCGTCGGCCTGTCGGTGGGAGCCGTCGACCTTCTGGTGATGGCCTACGCCACACGGCACCATCACGGGAACGACGTGGTGGCCTGGGTGCTCGCCGCCCTGTCGCTGGGCAGCGCCCTGGGCGGCCTCCTGAACGGCGCCGTCGACTGGCGTACGCCCGCACGGGCGCGGCTTCCGCTGCTGGCGGGCGGCCTGGGCCTCGCCCTGGCGGCCGCGGGTCTCGCTCCCGGCCTCGGCACCCTGACCGTCGCCGTGGCCTGCGCCGGTTTCTTCGTCGCCCCGGCCCTCACGACGTCGTATCTGATCGCCGACGAGGCGGCCCCGCCGGGCCGCCGTACCCAGGCCGGAGCCTGGGTCAACACCGCGGTGAACGCCGGAAGCGCGAGCGGCACCGCGGGAGTAGGCCTTCTGGTGGGCCACCTACCCCTGGGCCTGTGCTTCGCCCTGTCGGGGACGGTGGCGGTGGCGGCGGGACTCCTCTCCGTGCGCCAGGCGGGCCCGCGCCCCAGAGGGGCGCGGGGAACTGCGCGACCAGCCCCCGACGGCCCGCAGTCGCACAGCGGCCCGCAGGCGCAGCGCAGCAGCCAACACGGGTAGGACGGCTCGCCGCCTCTCACGCGCTGAGCGGAGCGTTACGGCTTGCCTCGCTGCCCCCGCAAATGCTCCGCGATCGGCCGCAACGACTTGTGCAGCTCCTCCAGGGCCTCCGGGGACAGCAGATCCATGAAGTGCCTGCGCACGGACGCCACGTGGTGCGGGGCGACCTTCTTCATCGTCTCCATGCCGTGCTCGGTGAGGACGGCGAACAGTCCCCGGCGGTCGGACTCGCAGTTCTCGCGCCGGACCAGGTCCGCGTTCTCCATACGGGTGATCTGGTGCGAGAGCCGGCTCTTGGACTGAAGGGTGGCGGCCGCGAGGTCGCTCATCCGCAGCCGGAAGCCCTCCGACTCGGAGAGGTTCACCAGGATCTCGTAGTCGTTCATCGTCAGCCCGAACGGCTGCAGATCCCTTTCGAGCTGGTACGTCAACAGCCTGTTGACCTCCAGGTGGGTGCGCCAGGCGCACTGCTCCGCATCGGTCAGCCAGCGCGTGGCCGTCTCGGTCTCCATGAATGAAGTCTACCTAAAATGTTGAAAGGCGAACTAGTGAGGGTGGTGTGACTACGCGCACGCGTTCGACGTCACACTCCGCAGACTACCGCTCACAGACCGAAGCGACGCTGGAGGTCCCCGAGCTGTCCGGGAAGACGCGGTGCGCCGGCTTGCTGACCGTGCTGCCCCTGGTGACCGGGTACCCCGCCACCGCCGGGCACGCCCGGCTCATGCGGAACGGCCCCCGTGGCCTGCTCGGCCATGAGGACCTCCGTGGACTGCAGCAGGACCGTGCCGGCCCCTACGAACTCGAACTGGTGCTCCTCTCCAGAGGCCCCGCCGAGGCCTGTCAGTGCACGTAGACCGCCCATGAGGCCTGTCATGTACCCGTGGTCGTAGTGATGGCACGGGGACGGGCAGTCGGCCCAGCCGACAAGCGCTTGCGGATCCACCCGGATGGGAGGCTCCATGAACACCACCGGACCGTTAGAGGCCGCCACGAACTTGCCGGTTCCGATCAGCGTCAAAAAGCCCGGCACGATCGATTGCTTGAGCGCGAGACTTGGCTGAAAAGCGAGCAGGTTGCCAGAGCGAATGGTCAGGTTGCCCTCGTCCAAGTCATACGAATTCACGTCGAAGGCCCGGTCGGCGAGGAGCATCTTGCCCGAGCCCTCCGCCACCACCCAGTCGCTCGCGTGCAGAGGCGAATGGAAAGACGTGCGCACGAGACGGTCCAGTCGGCCGTGCCCGATGCCGTTGAAATCCATCGACCCGTAGTAGGCGATCATCTTGCCCTTCTGCAGGAACCACTGGCTCCCCTTGAGCTCCACGCAGAAGGTGTACTTGTTCACGTTGTCGTCGACCGGCAGGGTCATCGGGTCGTAGATCACCGGGCCGCCCGGGGTCCCGTACGCGCTCACAGCTTCTCCTCCGAGGCCTGGACGTACACCGCACCACTGCCGCTCAGCTCCAGCTGGAACGCCTCGCCCGAGCCGCGGCCCACCATGTCGCGCCAGCCGAGCGCCGTGGACAGCTTGTTGCGTACGTCGCCGTGGTGCGCCACGTACGCCTGGGGGTCGACATGAATGGGGCGCTGGGGGGAGATGGGAACCTCGATCACGCCCCCGTGGGCCATCACGGCCACCGCGCCGTGCCCCTTGAGCGTGGTCGTGAAGAGCCCCTGGCCCGTCACCTGGCCGCGGACCATGCCCATGACCCCGCCCTGCGAGCCGAGGAACATCGTGCCCTGCTGGAGGGTGCCGTCGAAGGCCAGCAGCCGGTCCGCCTCGACGTACAGGGTGTCACCCGCGAGGTTGATCACCTGGATGTGATGGCCGCCGTGCCCGAAGAAGACCGTGCCGCTGCCCTCGACGGTCATCAGCGGGGTGGCCTCATTGGCGACCCGGCGGCCGATCATCGACATGATCCCGCCCTGGCCGCCCTGGACGTTGGGCGTGAAGGAGACCTCACCCTTGTAGGCGAGCATCGCGCCGCGCTGACTGAACAGGCGCTGGCCGGGCAGGACCGTCGCCTCGATCATCTTGGAGTTCACTTCGCGGAACGGCATGTCACAGGTCCCCCGCGATCGTGTTGCGCTCACTGGGCTGAACGTAGACCAGTCCGTCGCCCTCGAAGCGGATCTGGAAGGCCTCGCCGCCGCCCTCGCCCAGGAACGTGCGGAAGGTCACGCCGGCCTGGAAGGACTGCCGGACATTGCCCTGGTGCGCGATGTACGCCCCCGGGTCGACCGTCAGCGGGTACTGGGAGCTGACCCGCAGCACCACCGCCGGGCCGTCGGACGTGATCGCCGCCTGGCCGTGGCCCTCGACGGTGGTCGTGAACAACCCGTTGCCCTGGGAGGCGCCTCTGAGGCCCGTGAAGGACGTGCCCGTCCGCAGGCCCGCGTCGGTCGCGAGCAGGTTGCTCGACTCGACGTACAGCTTGTCCCCCTGGAGGTTCACCAGGTTGATCTCGGAGGCCCGGTCCGCGAACCAGCAGGTCCCTTGCCCCTTCACCTCCATCACCGTCATCTGCTCACCGGTGATGCGTCGGGTCACCATCCCGCGGATCCCCTCCCCACCGCCGCTCAGCTTCTTGAACGCCATCTGACCGTCGTACGCGACCATCGAGCCGTTCTTCGCCTTCACGGCGTCCCCGGTCATGTCGACGGCCAGCACCTTGCTGCCTTGAAGTCGGAACATCGCCACGTGGTGAAGGTAGCGGCAGGGCGCGAACGCGGACAGGGCCCACGGGTGGATCTCACCCCTGAGCGGACCCTTAGGGGCCAAGCGGACATCCCCGCCCCGCACCCCGGGGCGGGGGCGCCCCGGCTCGAGTGCCACAATGGTCGACGCTTGTGCTTACGTTCACAAAGCGGCTCCCCGCCGAAAGCGAATCTCCCACCGAAGGTGACCCGTGGACATAAAGACCGCCACCGCCCTCCGCCGCCTCCGCCTGGTCTCGGCCCCCGAGGCCGTCTCCTTCCTGCTGCTGCTCCTCTGCTCGGTGCTGAAGCGGACCACGGACTTCAACGGGGTGCCCGTCATGGGCTCCATCCACGGGATCCTCTTCGTCCTGTACGTGGTCTTCTGGGCGGACGCCTGGAGCCGCACCAAGTGGAGCAAGAAGACGGCGGCCCTCTACTTCGTCCTGTCCGTGCTGCCCACCGGCGGTTTCTTCGCCGAGCGCAAGCTGCGGCGCGAGAGCGAGGACGCGGTCATCGCCTCCCGTGCCCGCCGCGAGGGAGTCGTGGAGTCCTCGTGATCGTCGCCTTCTCCGTGACGCCCCTGGGTGTCGGCGAGGACGTGGGGGAGTACGTCGCCGACGCCGTCCGGGTCGTGCGTGAATCGGGGCTGCCGAACCGCACCGACGCCATGTTCACCTCCGTCGAAGGGGAGTGGGACGAGGTGATGGATGTGGTCAAGCGCGCCGTCGCCGCCGTCGAGGCGCGGGCGCCCCGCGTCTCCGTCGTCCTGAAGGCGGACATCCGCCCCGGTGTGACGGACGGTCTGACCTCCAAGGTGGAGACGGTGGAACGGCACCTGTCCTCGTAGGCCTCCGGCGGGAAGACCCGAAACCCCGGTCCAGTGGGCCGGGGTTTTTCGCGCCCGATTGTTTGAGCGATCGCTCAAACCCCGGTAATCTCAGGCACGATCGATTGAGCGATCGCTCAAAAGTGGTCACTGATCTGGGGGTTCGGTAAATGGGGCTCTACGTAGAGGCACATGTACGAGGCGATCTCGACGACCTGTGGGCACGGACGCAGGACCCCGCACAGCACCAGCGCTGGGACCTGAGGTTCACCTCCATCGACTACCTCCCGCGCGTCGAGGGCGAGCCGCAGGGCTTCCGGTACGCCACCCGGGTGCTGCCCTTCCTGACCGTCGCCGGGACGGGCGCCTGCGCCGGGGAGAAGGAGCGCCCCGACGGCACCCGCACCTCCGCCCTGCGCTTCGCCTCCCCGCACCCCCTCTCCCTCCTCGCCGAGGGCAGCGGCTACTGGCGCTACGTCCCCGACGCCGACGGCGTCCGCTTCCTCACCGGGTACGACTACCGCCCGCGCTGGGGCCGCTTCGGAGCCGTGGCCGACCGGCTCCTCTTCCGCCCCCTCATCGGCTGGGCCACGGCCTGGTCCTTCGACCGGCTGCGGATCTGGCTGGAGCGGGGCGTCACACCGGAGCGGGCGCTGCGCCACTGGCTCGCCGAGTGCGCCGTGCGCGGCTTCGTCCTGCTGGCCGCCTGCTCGGGCACGGTGTACGGCGCGCTCGTGGACGCGGCGGGCCCGCTGGCGCCGCTCGCCCTCTACTCGACCCCCGTACTGGCGGTTGTCGCCGCCCTCCTGGCGCTCTTCGCGCCACCGCTGCCCGGCACCCCGGCCGCCCGCCGCTGCCTGCGCACCCCGATCGCGCAGGCCCGCGCCCCCCGCGTCCTCGCCACCCTGGAGCAGCGGTGACCCCCTCCATCTTCCGCACCGCGATGGGCGCCGACTTCGACCGCCTCCACCCCGAGCTGAGGCGACGCTTCTCCGTGGGCCTGGCCGGCGGCGAGGCGTGCACCGGCCACGGCGTCATGGACCGCGTCTGGCACGGGAGGGGCTTCGTGAAGCCGTTCCTGGTCCTCGGCGGCACCCGCAACATCCTCGTCCCGCGTGCGGGCCGGAACGTCCCCTTCATGATCGAGAATGTGCCCTACGCCGACACCTTCGGCCGTGAGACGGTGAGCTTCGTGCGCACCTTCGACCTGCCCGGCCGCTCCCGCCGCTTCGACGCCCAGATGGTGCTGAGCCCCAAGGGCGACCGTGTCCTCGACTACCTCGGCACGCATCAACACCTCGCCAGCGACCTGCACCTGCGCGCCGAGCCCGACGGTTCCCTGCTGATCCGCTCCGGGGAACACCGCTTCCGGGAGGGCCCGGTGGACGTCCGCGTCCCCGAACTCATCGGCGCCGACGCCGAGGTACGCGAGTCCTTCGACGACTCCACGGGCCGCTTCCACATCCGGGTCCGGGTCGTGAACCGCCACTTCGGTCCGCTCTTCGGTTACGAGGGCAGCTTCCGGGCGACGTACACCGACGTCCGTACCCGCGGGGTGCGGCCCGGGCTGCGGCCCGTCCGCGAGGAGGCGCGCGCGTGAGCGAGGCGACCCGGGCGAAACTGCTGGAGGGCGCCCTGCGGACGCTCACCGAGCAGGGGATCGCGAAGGCCTCGGCCCGTACGATCGCGGCGACCGCCGGGGTCAACCAGGCACTCGTCTTCTACCACTTCGGGTCCGTGGACGAATTGCTGTCGGCCGCGGTCCGCCACGGGGCGGAGCAGCGGGTCGCGAACTACCGGGAACGGCTCGCCGAGGTCGGGTCGCTGGCGGAACTCCTGGCGTTCGGGCGGGAGATGCACGAGGTCGAGCGGGCCGAGGGGCATGTCGCCGTCCTGGGGCAGCTCCTCGCCGGGGCGCAGACGGACGCGCGTCTGGCGCCCGCGACCTCGGCGGGGCTCGATCTGTGGATCACCGAGATCGAGCGCGTCCTGGTCCGGGTCCTCGCGCCGACCCCGCTCGGCGAGTTCGCCGATCCGGCCGGGCTGGCGCGTGCCGTCGCCGCGTCCTTCGTCGGCATCGAGCTGTACGAGGGGGTCGACCCCGAGGGTTCCCGGGCCGCCCTCGACGCCCTGGAACAACTGGCCGCCCTGGTCACCGCCCTCGACACCCTCGGCCCGGTCGCCCAACGAGCCATCCGCCACCACCTGCGCCGCACCACGCGCGGCTGACCGGGGCGACGCGGGGCGGCCTATTGCTCCGGACCCGACGCCAGCGCCATCCCCAGGGGGGTGCGTTCGTACAGCACCTGGTGGCCGTAGCGGCGTGAGGTGAGCAGGCCTCCGGCGCGCAGGACCGTGAGGTGGGCGGAGACGGACGAGGGGGCGAGGCGGAGGCGGTGGGCGAGGGCCGTCGTGGTGGTGGGTTCGTCCAGGGCCGTGAGGACGGTGGCCCTACCCCGTCCCAGGAGTCGCACGAGGGCGTCGGGGGTGTGGTCCGTCGGTTCGGCCCACAGACCGCCGATGCCGCGGGCGGGGTAGGCGAGCGTGGGCTGCCAGGGCGGATCGAAGGAACTGACCACCTCCGGCCAGATGAAGACGCTGGGCACCAGAATCAGGCCCTGGCCCGCGAGGTCGCGCTCGTGCCGGCCCTTCCACTCGATGGTCAGCGTGTGGGAGCGCCAGCCGAACCGACGGTCGATCTCCGGCAGCAGCCCGCCCAGACCGACCTCCGCGAGCCGCCGCGAGTGGAACGCGATGTCCGCCTCCAGCAGGGCGCGCAGCCGCGGCCAGTCCGGCTCCACGAGCGCGTGCCAGGCCGTCTCCATCAGGTCGGCCAGTTCCTGGACCATGCGCGTCGGATCCTTCAACAGCGATCGGCCGCGGGACGACTCGAGGGCGCCCGGAGTGTCCGCGAGTGACCTCGCGGCCTCCTCGCGGGCCGCCTCGGGGTCGGCCGCGCGGACCGCCGCGATCTCCTCCTCGAAGGTGGCCGCAGGACCGATCGGGGGCGGGCAGAGCCAGTCGGGGCAGTAGCCGCGCTGGGGCATCAGCAGCCACAGCGGTGCGAGGTCCAGTCCGTCGGCCGCCGCGCGGATACGGCGCAGCCAGTGCGCGTGGTAGCCGTGCCGCGCGGGACGGTTGAGCGTGCGGACCGCCTCCTGCGTCTCCCACAGGGGCGATACCGCGAAACGGCAGTTGAGGAGGTCGTCCTCCCCGAAGTGCAGAAGGGAAGGCAAGGAAAGGCACCCCTGAAGATTCGGCTGGAGCCGAAACTCTACGGGCCGGCCCGACCGGTGAGCACGCTGGTGCCCATGCCGGAAGCAGAGATGGCGGAGACGAAGGCCACAACGACGCCGCCCACCCCACCGAACGTGCCCGAAGCCACGGGCTACGGCCGAGTCTTCGCCGTACGGGAGTTCCGCGCCGTCTTCGCCGCCCACGCGTTCTCGTTGCTCGGGCTCGTGGTCAGCGAACTCGCCCTGTCCGTCCTGGTCTACGACCTGACGGGCTCGCCCCTGATGAGCGCCCTGACGTTCGCGCTCGGCTTCCTCCCCTACCTCGTCGGCGGCACCCTCCTCGCCGGCGCCGCCGACCGCTTCCCGGCCCGCCGGGTCCTCGTGGTGTGCGACCTGGTGTGCGCGGGCTGCGTGGCCGTCATGGTGGTGCCGGGCGCGCCCATCGCCGTACTGCTGGCCATGCGCTGCTCGCTCGCCGTCGTCTCACCGCTCTTCCAGGGGGCGCGGACGGCGACGCTGACCGACGTCCTCGGCGACGGCGACCTGTTCGTACTGGGCCGCTCGCTGCTGCGGATCGTCTCGCAGGGCGCGCTGCTCGCCGGGTTCGGGCTCGGCGGCGTGCTGCTCACCGTCGTGTCACCGCGCGGCGCGCTGCTCATCACGGTGTGCACCTTCCTGACCTCCGCCGCGCTGCTGCGCTTCGGCACCCGACGACGGCCCGCGCGGGCCCGCCACGAAGGCGCGCTGGTGCGGGACTCGCTCCACGGAACCCGCCGGATCCTCGCCGACCGGCGGGTACGGGCCCTGCTCCTGCTGTTCTGGGTGCCGCCGATGTTCGCCGTCGCGCCGGAGGCGCTGGCCGCGCCCTACGCCGACGGGCTCGGCGCCGGATCGGCCGGGCTCGGCCTGCTGATGTGCGCCCTTCCGGTCGGCACGATCGCGGGGGAGCTGTACGCGGGTTCGAGGCTGCGGCCCGCCACCCGCACCCGGCTCGCCCTCCCGCTCGTCTGCGTCACGCTGCTGCCGTACGTCGGCTACGTCCTGCGGCCGGACCTCGGCTGGTCGCTGGCCCTGCTGCTGCTCGCGGGCACCGGATCCGCGTACTCGCTCGGCCTGGACCAGTGGTTCGTGCGGGCCGTGCCCGAGGAGCTGCGAGGGCGGGCGATGACGCTGAACACCGCCGGTCTGATGACCGTCCAGGGGGTGGGGATGGCGCTGTCGGGGGTGGCGGCGGAGTTCGCCGGGGTGCGGGCGACCGTCGCGGGCGCGGGGGTGCTCGGCACCGTCTGCTGCGTACTGCTGGCGGTGGAGGCGCGGCGTACGGAAGGGGCCGCGACCCCCGTCGTGGAGGGGGCCGGGACCGAAAGGCGAGACGGGGCTGACCAGCATATGACCGGCGGGTAAGGTCTTATGCCGTGCCGAAGCCGCTCAGCCTTGCCTTCGATCCCATCGCCCGCGCCGACGAACTGTGGAAGCAGCGCTGGGGATCCGTGCCGTCCATGGCCGCGATCACCTCGATCATGCGCGCGCACCAGATCCTGCTCGCCGAGGTCGACGCGGTCGTCAAGCCGTACGGGCTCACCTTCGCGCGCTACGAGGCACTGGTCCTGCTCACCTTCTCCAAGGCCGGCGAGCTTCCGATGTCCAAGATCGGCGAGCGCCTCATGGTGCACCCGACCTCCGTCACGAACACCGTGGACCGACTGGTGAGGTCCGGGCTCGTCGACAAGCGGCCCAACCCCAACGACGGGCGCGGCACGCTCGCCTCCATCACCGAGAAGGGCCGTGAGGTCTGCGACGCGGCGACCCGCGACCTGATGGCGATGGACTTCGGGCTCGGGGCCTACGACTCCGAGGAGTGCGCGGAGATCTTCGCGATGCTGCGGCCCCTGCGCATCGCCGCGAGCGACTTCGACGAGGAATAGAAGAGGAACAGGGGAACAGAGGTACGCAGGCGCGCCGGGGCGGGGGTGCTCGTAGATCGCGCAAAAGGGGTCGTTACGCTCATCCCCATGAAGAAGAGCGTGCTGACCCGCTACCGCGTGATGGCCTACGTCACCGGTGTGCTGCTGGTCCTGCTGACCCTCGGTGTGATCGCCAAGTACGTGCTCGACATGAACGGTGCCGTGGACTTCACCCGCGTCGTCGCCATCGCGCACGGCTGGCTCTACGTCGTCTACCTGGTCTTCGCCTTCGACCTGGGCGCCAAGGCGAAGTGGCCGGTCGGCAAGCAGCTGTGGGTGCTGCTCGCGGGCACCATTCCGACGGCCGCGTTCTTCGTGGAGCGGAAGGTCACCCAGGAGCTGGAGTCGAAGATCGCGGAGGACTCTCCCGTGGTCGCCAAGGCGTAACCCTTACCGCCACGGGAGTGGTCCGTGGCGGTTCCCCATCGACATTTACTAGGACGTCCTAGTAAATTCGAAGCATGGACGCTGACGCCATCGAAGAGGGCCGCCGACGCTGGCAGGCCCGGTACGACACCTCGCGCAAGCGTGAGGCCGACTTCACCACGCTCTCCGGGGACCCGGTGGAGCCGGTGTACGGGCCACGGCCGGGGGACAGGTACGACGGCTTCGAGCGGATCGGCTGGCCCGGCGAGTACCCCTTCACCCGCGGCCTGTACCCGACCGGCTACCGAGGGCGTACGTGGACGATCCGCCAGTTCGCCGGGTTCGGGAACGCGGAGCAGACGAACGAGCGCTACAAGATGATCCTCGCCGCGGGCGGCGGAGGACTGTCGGTCGCCTTCGACATGCCGACGCTCATGGGGCGCGACTCCGACGATCCGCGCTCCCTCGGCGAGGTCGGGCACTGCGGGGTCGCGATCGACTCGGCGGCCGACATGGAGGTCCTGTTCAAGGACATCCCGCTGGGTGACGTCACGACGTCGATGACGATCAGCGGACCGGCCGTACCCGTCTTCTGCATGTACCTGGTCGCGGCGGAACGGCAGGGGATCGACCCGTCGGTCCTGAACGGCACCCTCCAGACCGACATCTTCAAGGAGTACATCGCCCAGAAGGAGTGGCTCTTCCAGCCCGAGCCGCACCTGCGCCTCATCGGCGACCTGATGGAGCACTGCGCCGCGAAGATCCCCGCGTACAAGCCACTGTCCGTCTCCGGCTACCACATCCGGGAAGCCGGCTCCACGGCCGCGCAGGAGCTGGCGTACACGCTGGCGGACGGGTTCGGCTACGTCGAGCTGGGGCTCTCGCGCGGCCTCGACGTGGACGTCTTCGCCCCCGGCCTCTCCTTCTTCTTCGACGCGCACCTCGACTTCTTCGAGGAGATCGCCAAGTTCCGGGCGGCGCGGCGGATCTGGGCGCGGTGGATGCGGGACGTGTACGGGGCGAAGTCGGACAAGGCGCAGTGGCTGCGCTTCCACACGCAGACCGCGGGTGTCTCGCTGACGGCGCAGCAGCCGTACAACAACGTCGTCCGTACGGCGGTGGAGGCGCTCGCGGCCGTTCTGGGCGGCACGAACTCCCTTCACACCAACGCGCTGGACGAGACGCTCGCGCTGCCGTCCGAGCAGGCCGCCGAGATCGCCCTGCGGACGCAGCAGGTGCTGATGGAGGAGACAGGCGTCGCCAACGTCGCCGACCCGCTGGGCGGTTCCTGGTACGTCGAGCAGCTCACCGACCGGATCGAGGCCGACGCGGAGAAGATCTTCGAGCAGATCAGGGAGCGGGGGCTGCGGGCGCATCCCGACGGGCAGCACCCGATCGGTCCCATCACCTCCGGCATCCTTCGGGGGATCGAGGACGGCTGGTTCACCGGGGAGATCGCCGAGTCGGCGTTCCAGTACCAGCGGGCGTTGGAGAAGGGTGACAAGCGGGTGGTGGGCGTGAACGTCCATCACGGTTCCGTGACCGGGGATCTGGAGATCCTGCGCGTCAGTCACGAAGTGGAGCGGGAGCAGGTACGGGAGTTGGGGGTGCGGCGCGGTGGGCGCGACGACGCGCGCGTACGGGCCTCGCTGGACGCGATGCTCGCCGCCGCGCGGGACGGGTCGAACATGATCGTGCCCATGCTGGAGGCGGTGCGGGCCGAGGCCACGCTCGGCGAGATCTGTGACGTGCTCCGGGACGAGTGGGGGGTGTACACGGAACCGGCGGGCTTCTGACCCCCTGGGGCTCCACCCCGGACCCCGGGCACCCTTCTTCGACCGCGGGCGGGTGGGGGCCGGCCGCGCAGTTCCCCGCGCCCCTGGGAGCCTCGGGCCGCCCGGTGTTCGATGGCGAGGCCACTCACCGCGCCCCACCTACCCCGACTCGCCCGTCGTTTGAGTGTGAGTCGAGGGCGAGGCAGCTCAGGGGGTGGGAGGCGTGCCCGTCAGGCCCAGGAGGAGGACCTGGGTGAACGCGCGGACCCACTCCTCGTCCGCGGGCTCCGCGCTGACCAGTGTACGATGCACCACCGCCCCCGCGACCACGTCGAAGATGAGGTCCGCCGTACGCGCGGCGACCTCGGGGTCGGACTCCGGAGGGAGTTCGCCGCGCGCGGTGGCCCGGGCCCGCCCCTCCACGACGAGCCGTTTCTGGCGGTCGACGATGGACGTGCGGATGCGTTCGCGCAGCGGCTCGTCGCGGGTCGACTCGGCCACCACCGCCATCAGGGCCGTCGCGGTCTCGGGCCGGTTCAGGAGCGCCGCGAACTGAAGCACCACGCCCTCGATGTCGGCGGCCAGGCTCCCGCGGTCGGGGAGTTCCAGTTCGTCGAAGAGGACGGCCACCGCGTCGACCACGAGCTCGTTCTTGCCCGCCCAGCGACGGTAGAGGGTCGTCTTGGCGACCCCGGCCCGCGTCGCCACGTCCCCCAACGTCAGTTTGGACCAGCCCAGTTCGACCAGCGCCGCCCGCGTCGCCTGCAGGATCGCGGCGTCCGCGGCAGCGCTGCGCGGGCGTCCCGTGCGGGGGGTGGTGGCGCGACTCTGCATGTCAGGACCTTATCCGCCGCCCCGGCCGGCCAAATCAGGCGGTTGTGTGAAGTCGTGAGGGAGATCACCGGGGTATGGCGGACAGGGGGGCAGCGGGACAGTTACGCTACGAGCCGTAGCGAAAGCTCGTACGCGGTGACTCGTGGACGGGCGACAACCATGGGCGCCAGGTGGGGACCCGGCGCCCGACAGCACGGATCGAGTCGGGTCGCGTCGTAAAGCGGCCCGGCTTTCACAGCGCTTTTCACACGTGCGCGAGGAAGGGGGAGGATGTACTCATGCAGCCACGGAACATGTCCATGAGCGGAGTCGTCGACCTCGCCGCGGTGAAGGCGGCCCAGGAGGCCAAGGCGAAGGCGGAGCAGGCGCGCGCCGAAGCGGCCAGGGAGGGCGGCGGAGGCGGGGCCGTGTCTCCCGCCGGCCTCGTCATCGATGTCGACGAGGCGGGATTCGAGCGAGATGTCCTTCAGCGGTCCACCGAGGTTCCGGTCGTCATCGACTTCTGGGCCGAGTGGTGCGAGCCCTGTAAGCAGTTGAGCCCGGTACTCGAACGGCTGGCCGTCGAGTACAATGGACGCTTCGTCCTTGCCAAGATCGACGTCGACGCCAACCAGATGTTGATGCAGCAGTTCGGGATCCAGGGGATCCCGGCCGTGTTCGCCGTCGTGGCGGGGCAGGCACTGCCGCTCTTCCAGGGTGCGGCCGGAGAGGCGCAGATCCGCGGGACCCTGGACCAGCTCGTCGAGGTCGCCGAGCAGCGCTTCGGCCTGACCGGCCTGACGGTCGACCCCGACGCCGAGCCCGACAGCGCCCCGGCGGTGCACGAGGTGCCGGCAGGGCCCTACGACGCGCTCCTGGAGGCCGCTGTGCAGGCCCTGGACGCGGGTGACTTCGGCGGTGCCGTACAGGCGTACAAGAACGTGCTGAGCGACGACCCCGGCAACACGGAGGCCAAGCTCGGCCTCGCGCAGGCCGAGTTGCTGCAGCGCGTGCAGGGCGCCGACCCGCTCCAGGTGCGCAAGGACGCCGCCGAGAAGCCCAAGGACGTATCGGCGCAGATCGCGGCCGCGGACCTCGACCTGGTGGGCGGGCACGTCGAAGACGCGCTCGGGCGGCTCATCGACACGGTGCAGCGCACGGCGGGCGACGACCGGGATGCCGTACGGCTGAGGCTGTTGGAGCTCTTCGAGGTCGTGGGCGGCGACGATCCGCGGGTGATCGCGGCGCGCCGGGCGCTGGCGCGGGCGCTGTTCTGATCGGCTCCCGGACCGGGCTCCGCCCGGTGTGCTGACCTGTTCCTAAACGCCGGGGCGTGTGATGCCCAGGTGAAAGATTTGCCGAGAGAGCGGCAGGTGGCCGCGCTTTACCAAAACTTGGTAAACGCGGCCGCTGTTACTGGGAGTAAGTCAGGGGCGTTGATCTGTCGGATTCTGTCCGAGGATCAACTGTTTTGGCGTCCCCCTTGGTGCCACCCAGAGTCGCCGACCGATACCGCCGGGTCGTTGTTCGGTTATCCGGCCGTTACTAGCCAGTAACGAACCCCCTTGTGCGGGCGGCCAGAATGCACCACGATCGGCGACGCTCGGTCCATTCCCCCTACCCCGACAGCCAATCGGGTCAAGGGGTTTTCTGGGTCCCCACCGAGTAGGGGCGGCGGCAGTGGCGCCGGCCCTTGGACAGGGGGGTCTCTGCCGTTCGGCGGAGCCTGTCCAGCAGGTTGTGCGTGATGCGTGTCAGGCGCGACCAGTGGTTGTCGCTCGGGGGTGATCGCCGGTGATGTCGGGCGCAGTTGGCACTCGACGAGTACGGGCGCTCTCCTTCCCGAGGACGTAGCACTTCTCCCATCCCTGCCCGGCTGAGCCGCCGACATTGGGTCAGTCAGGGCCAGGAGATGTACGTCCGAGAAGGAGGAAATATGGAGTCCCAGGTGCGTGGCGGGACCAGATGGAAGCGGTTCGCGGTCGTGATGGTGCCCAGCGTGGCCGCCACGGCAGCGATAGGTGTCGCCCTCGCGCAGGGCGCTCTCGCCGCGTCGTTCAGCGTGTCGGGTCAGTCGTTCAAGGTGACGGCGGACTCGCTCCACGGAGAAGGCTTCTCGCAGTACGGAGCCATCGACTCGGGGTACACCCTCGACGGCCAGAAGACGGCTCACCCCGTCGCGGTCTCGGCGTTCAAGTCCGCGTCGATCACCAACATGTGCCAGTCCGTGGTCACCCCGAACATCCCGCTGCTCGGATCGGTCAGTCTGGTCCTGAAGGCGGGCGGCGGTGGCACGCCGGTCCAGGCCGAAAACCTGTACATCGACGTCGAGGACCTGCAGGCTGACGCGACGTTCCACAACATCGACATCGGTGTTGCGGCCAAGGACGCCAGCAAGGGTCCGGGCATTGCCAAGGGTGACCAGGCGAACCCGTACGGATTCGCCCAGCAGGCCGATTCGGCCGACCTTACCGATGTGAAGCAGACGGCGTGGGCGACCACCGCCGGTACGTTCAAGCTCAGCGGCCTGAAGATGTCGCTGTCCAAGGGCGTCAAGGAGTGCTACTAGGCACTCCAGGGGCGGGCGGGGGAGCCGGCAGCTGCCCCGCCCGCCCCACCTTTTCCCGCAGTACGTGAACTACTCAAGCGCGTACGCCACACAGTAAAGCCGTTCCAGGGAGCCGTTTCCATGAGCGCCGAGTCACCCGGGCAGAGCGAGCACTATCTCCAAGTCTTCCGGCGGAACTTCCGTACCTGGAGGGGCGATCGCCCGTTCTGGGCCGGCTTGTTCATCCTGCTCGGCGGCTTCCCCATCGCCTACTTCCCGTACGCGAACCTTCAGATCGGCCATCTGACGCTGGCGATGTCCACCACCGCTGGCGCAGGCTCCCTGATCATCGGCGTGCTGCTCTGGGTCCTGGGCATCAGTCTCTGGTTCCAGAAGCACGTACGGACCTTCGCCGGGGTCGCGGCGATCCTGCTCGCGCTGGTCTCCATCCCGGTGTCCAACCTCGGTGGCTTCCTCATCGGCTTCCTCTTCGCCATGACCGGCGGTGCGATGGCGGTCTCCTGGGTTCCTGGAGAGCCCGGCGAGGAGCAGCGCGCGCCGGCGCACAAGAGCGAGGGCGGCGCCCCGGGCGCCCCCGACACCACCCCGAACACCCCGAATACCCCGCACCTGCCGCAGAGCCCGGAGTCCACGGGCCTCCAGCACGGTGCCGACAGCGCGGGCCCCGCGGTCGCCGACGAGTCGGGCGAGCCGAGGGACCTGTCAGGAATGAGCTCCGCTCACGGGGCGAACGGGAGGCACAGTGCCGGCTGACGAGGTGACCCGCGGGACCGAGGTGGACGAGTCCCGGGTGAGAACCGGGCCGCGCCACGCGGCCCCGAGGAAGCCGCTGTTCACCAGGTTCCATGTGCCCGCGGGCAAGGCCGTCGCCATCGCGGCGATGCCGACCGCGGTTCTCATGGGGATGGGGTTCACGCCGACACTCGCCCGGGCCGACGACCACTCGCCCGCCAAGAGCCTGACCGCCGACGAGTACCAGAAGTGCGTCGAGGCTGTGAACGGCAAGGACACGTCGGCCAGCCCGACTCCCTCCGCTTCGGCCTCCTCCTCTTCCTCGCCGAGCGCCTCCGCGTCCGCCGACAAGCCGGATCCGACGCCCTCGGCGAGCACGCCCTCGTCGCCGGACAAGACCTCTTCGTCGGATTCAGGTTCCGACGACAAGGCCGGGTCCACGCCGACGCCGTCCGCGAGCAAGTCGGCGCAGAGCAGTGGCGGTGGCAGCGCTTCGACGGCGACCCCGTCGGCCTCCGCGAGCAGCGGGGGCGACCTGCTGGGCACCATCGGCGACGCGATCACGGGCATCTTCACCGGCGGCAGCGGCTCCACGGCGAGCGCCACCGCGAGCCCCACGCCGTCGGCCTCCGCGTCCGCCTCGGCGAGCGCGACCAAGGGCACCGGCGACACGACCACGTCCGGCACGCTCAAGGACACCACCGGCAAGGTCGCCGACACGGTCAAGAACACCGTGAAGGACACGACCGACGCGGCGACGAAGGCGGCCGAGGACACCACCAAGGCGGTCAAGGACGCGACCGGCGCGGTCACCTCGCCCAGCCCGTCCGCGAGCTCCACCACCAACGCGGCGGACTGCCCGGTCGCCACCGACGCCGAGGGCGGCGTCGACAACCCGGTGACCCTGCCCGACGACCCCTGGTACCTGAACGCCAGTTCGCTGCTCCTCAAGGGCGCGGACTACCAGGGCATCGTGAAGGTGAAGACCGCCAACGGCACTGTCAAGAAGGTCCTGAAGTACGTCATCTCCGACGGCACCGACATCGGCGACCTGCACCAGACGGTGAACGACAAGCAGTCCGGCAAGACGTACCACGTGCAGGCCGGCAGCGGTACGACGTCCACCATCCGTGACGGCAAGACGGTGATGTACACCGAAAGCATCTCCGGCAACCTGCTCGGCCTGATCCCGATCACGTTCAGCCCGGACAACCCGCCGCCGCTGAACATACCGCTGATCTACTTCACCAAGGTGAAGGTCGTCCAGGCCGGTCAGTTCGGCGGCACGCTGACCATCCCCGGGCTGCACCAGTACGTGACCGGCTGACGGCCGGTCGCGACCAAGACCCGTTCGGGAGCCGCACACAGGACTGTGGCCCGGTTCCTCCGCTCACGCGGAGGGCCGGGCCACAGTCGCGGTTGGCCGGCGAGCTGCCGTGAACGCCTGTGCGCAGCATCGAACACCGAGGGCGCCCCCTGTCACAGGAGGCGCCCTCAGTGGCGTACGGGGGCCGCGGGTCAGGCGGTGCGACCGCTCTCGCCCAGGTGGTGCACCCGGACCATGTTGGTGGTGCCGGGGACGCCGGGGGGCGAGCCGGCGGTCATCACGACGATGTCGCCGTCGTTGAACCGCTTGAGCTTCTGGAGCTCGTGGTCGACGAGGTCGACCATCTCGTCGGTGCTCTTCACGAACGGCACGACGTGCGACTCGACGCCCCAGCTCAGCGCGAGCTGGTTGCGGGTGCCCTCGTCGGTGGTGAAGGCCAGGATCGGCTGGGCCGCGCGATAGCGGGAGAGCCGGCGGGCGGTGTCACCGGACTTGGTGAAGGCGACCAGGCCCTTGCCACCGAGGAAGTCGGCGATCTCGCAGGCGGCACGGGCGACCGAACCACCCTGCGTGCGCGGCTTCTTGCCGGGGACCAGGGGCTGCAGACCCTTGGAGAGGAGCTCTTCCTCCGCCGCCACGACGATCTTCGACATCGTCTTGACCGTCTCGATCGGGTACGCGCCCACGCTCGATTCGGCCGAGAGCATGACCGCGTCGGCGCCGTCGAGGATCGCGTTGGCGACGTCGGAGGCCTCGGCGCGGGTCGGCCGGGAGTTGGTGATCATCGACTCCATCATCTGGGTCGCGACGATCACCGGCTTGGCGTTGCGCCGGCACAGCTCCACGAGGCGCTTCTGCACCATCGGGACCTTCTCGAGCGGGTACTCGACGGCCAGGTCGCCACGGGCCACCATGACGGCGTCGAACGCCGCGACGACGGCCTCCATGTTCTCGACCGCCTGCGGCTTCTCGACCTTGGCGATGACGGGGACCCGGCGGCCCTCCTCGTCCATCACCTTGTGCACGTCGTTCACGTCGTTGGCGTCACGCACGAAGGACAGGGCGACCATGTCGCAGCCCATCCGCAGCGCGAAGCGCAGGTCCTCGACGTCCTTCTCGGACAGCGCCGGCACGTTCACGGCCGTGCCGGGCAGGTTGATGCCCTTGTGGTCCGAGATCACACCGCCCTCGATGACGACCGTCTTGACGCGGGAACCGTCGACCTCGACGACCTTCAGCTCGACGTTGCCGTCGTTGATGAGGATCGGGTCGCCCTTGGAGACGTCACCGGGCAGGCCCTTGTAGGTCGTGCCGCAGATGTGCTTGTCGCCGGGCACGTCCTCGATGGTGATGGTGAACTCGTCACCGCGCACCAGCTCGACGGGTCCCTCGGCGAAGGTCTCCAGACGGATCTTCGGGCCCTGCAGGTCGGCGAGGACACCGATGGCCCTGCCGGTCTCGGCCGCGGCGGCCCGGACCCGGTCGTAGCGGCTCTGGTGCTCTGCCTGCGTGCCGTGGCTGAAGTTGAAGCGGGCCACGTTCATGCCGGCTTCGATCAGCGCGACGAGCTGCTCGTGGGAGTCGACCGCGGGGCCGAGAGTACAGACGATTTTCGAACGGCGCATAGGGCGATCCTATCGGTTTGTTTCGCTACGGAATATTCCGTCTGGCGGAAGATACAAAGGGGCGCGCTGCCGCTCAGCTGAGGTGGCACCTGCCCCCCCGTTCGAGGTGGCGTGGTGCCGCTCAAATGAGGTCGTGGGACGCGCCCACGAGTGCGTAGGTCTGCGTGGCGATCTCCAGTTCCTCGTCGGTCGGCACCACGGCCACCGCGACCCGTGCGCCCTCGGGGGAGACGAGTCTGGGCCCGTCCCCTCGAGCCGCGTTCAGGTCGGCGTCGACCGCCAGGCCGAGTTCCTCCAGACCGGCCACCGCGGCCTCGCGCACCGGAGCGGCGTTCTCGCCCACTCCGGCGGTGAAGGCGATCGCGTCCACCCGGCCCAGTACCGCGTAGTAGGCGCCGATGTACTTCTTCAGGCGGTGGATGTAGATGTCGAAGGCGAGCCGCGCCTGCTCGTCACCCTCGTCGACACGGCGACGGATCTCCCGCATGTCGTTGTCGCCGCACAGACCGATCAGGCCGCTCTTCTTGTTCAGCAAAGTGTCGATCTCGTCCGTGGACATCCCGCCAACGCGCATCAAATGGAAGATGACCGCGGGGTCCACGTCGCCCGACCGCGTGCCCATGACCAGTCCCTCCAGCGGCGTGAGCCCCATCGAGGTGTCCACGCAACGGCCGCCCCGGACGGCGGAGGCGGACGCGCCGTTGCCGAGGTGCAGCACGATGACGTTCACGTCCTCGGGGGCCCTGCCCAGGAGCTCGGCCGTCGCCCGGGACACATACGCGTGCGAGGTGCCGTGGAAGCCGTAGCGCCGGATGCGGTACTCGTCTGCGGTCTTCACGTCGATCGCGTAGCGCGCCGCCGACTCCGGCATCGTCGTGTGGAAGGCGGTGTCGAAGACGGCGACCTGGGGCAGGTCGGGGCGCAGCGCCTGGGCCGTACGGACACCGATCAGGTTCGCCGGGTTGTGCAGCGGGGCGACCGGGATCAGCCGCTCGATCTCGGCGAGCACGGTCTCGTCGATGACCGTGGGCGCGGTGAACTGCTGCCCGCCGTGCACCACCCGGTGGCCGATCGCGGCCAGCTCGGGGGAGTCCAGGCCGAGGCCGTCCCTGGTCAGCTCCTCGGCGACGGCCTTGAGCGCGGCGGCGTGGTCGGCGATGGGGCCGATCGTCTCGCGGGTCTCGCCCGTGGTGAGCGCCGTGTGCTTCAGCCGGGAGGTGCCCTCGCCGATGCGCTCGACGAGGCCCATGGCGAGACGGCCGCTGTCGCGCATGTCGAGCAGCTGGTACTTCACCGACGAGGAGCCGGAGTTGAGGACGAGGACGCGGGTGGCGGTCACTGCGGGGGTGCCTTCTGGGTCGAGGTTGGTGGTGGTCATGCCCTGCTCGAAGTCTGGGCCTGGATCGCCGTGATCACGACCGTGTTGACAATGTCCTGTACCAGCGCCCCGCGGGACAGGTCGTTGACGGGCTTGCGCAGGCCCTGCAGGACCGGGCCGACGGCGATCGCGCCGGCCGAGCGCTGTACGGCCTTGTAGGTGTTGTTGCCGGTGTTCAGGTCGGGGAAGATCAGCACGGACGCCTGCCCGGCGACCTCCGAGTCCGGCAGCTTGGTCGCCGCGACGGTCGGTTCGACCGCGGCGTCGTACTGGATCGGCCCCTCGATCTTCAGGTCGTCGCGGCGCAGCCGCACCAGGTCGGTGGCCTCGCGCACCTTGTCGACGTCGGCGCCCGAACCGGACGTCCCCGTGGAGTACGACAGCATCGCGATCCGGGGTTCGACGCCGAACTGTTCGGCCGTGACGGCCGACTGGATGGCGATGTCGCAGAGCTGCTCGGCGTCCGGGTCGGGGTTCACCGCGCAGTCGCCGTAGACCAGGACCTTGTCGGCGAGGCACATGAAGAAGACGGACGAGACGATCTTGGTGTCCGGCTTGGTCTTGATGATCTCGAAGGCGGGCCGGATGGTCGCGGCGGTGGAGTGCACGGAGCCGGAGACCATGCCGTCGGCGAGCCCCTCCTGCACCATCAGCGTCCCGAAGTAGTTCACGTCGGCGACGACGTCGTAGGCCAGCTCGACGGTGACGCCCTTGTGGGCGCGCAGGGCGGCGTACTTCTCGGCGAAGCGCTCGCGCAGCTCGGAGGTGACCGGGTCGATCAGCTGGCTGTCGCCCAGGTCGATGCCGAGGTCGGCGGCCTTCTTGCGGATCTGGTCGACCGGACCGAGCAGCGTCAGGTCGCACACGCCCCGGCGCAGCAGCACCTCCGCGGCGTGCAGGACGCGGGCCTCGGTGCCCTCGGGGAGCACGACGCGGCGCTTGTCGGAGCGGGCCTGTTCGAGGAGCTTGTGCTCGAACATCATCGGGGTGACGCGGTCGCTGCTCGGCGCGGAGACGCGCCTGAGGAGATCGCTGGTGTCGACGTACCGCTCGAAGAGGCCGAGGGCGGTCTCCGCCTTGCGGGGGGTGGCGGCGTTCAACTTCCCCTCCAGGGAGAAGAGTTCGGCCGCGGTGGGGAAGGAGTTGCCGGCCACCGAGATCACCGGGGTGCCGGGGGCGAGGCGGGCGGCGAGGGTGAGGACCTCGTCGCTGGGCCGTTCGTTCAGGGTCAGGAGCACGCCGGCTATGGGTGGGGTGCCGGCGCTGTGCGCGGCGAGCGAGCCGACGACCAGGTCGGCGCGATCGCCCGGGGTGACCACGAGGCATCCCGGGGTCAGGGCGTTCAGGAAGTTCGGCAGCATGGCGCCGCCGAAGACGAAGTCGAGCGCGTCCCGGGCGAGGCCCGCGTCGTCGCCGAGGAGCACCTTGCCGCCGAGGGCGTGGGTGATCTGCGCGACGGTGGGCGCGGAGAGGGCGGGCTCGTCTGGCAGCACGTAACAGGGGACGGGCAGACGGTGGTCGATCCGCTCGCTGATGTCGGCGCGGTCGGCCGGGGCCACCCGGTTCACGACCATGGCGAGGACGTCGCAGCCCAGACCGTCGTACGCGCGGTAGGCGTTGCGCGTCTCGGCGCGCACGGACTCGGCGGTCTGCCCGCGTCCGCCGACCACGGGGATCACGGAGGCGCCGAACTCGTTCGCGAGCCGCGCGTTCAGCGCCAGCTCGTCCGGGAACTGGGTGTCGGCGAAGTCGGTGCCCAGGACGAGGACGACGTCGTAGTCACGGGCGACGAGGTGGAAGCGGTCGACGAGGGAGGAGACCAGCTCGTCCGCGCCCTGCTCGGCCTGGAGCGTGGACGCCTCGTGGTAGTCCATTCCGTACACGCTCGCCGGGTCCTGGGTCAGCCGGTAGCGGGCACGCAGCAGCTCGAAGAGCCGGTCCGGGCCGTCGTGGACGAGTGGACGGAAGACGCCCACCCGGTCGACCTGGCGAGTCAGGAGCTCCATGACCCCCAGCTCGACGACCTGGCGGCCGTCGCCGCGGTCGATCCCGGTCACGTAGACGCTGCGGGTCACGCGTGCTCTCCATCCGTTGCGGCGCTGGGTGGTTTCGGGGCTCGGAAAAATGGCCCACTGGGGTGAGCGGAACCCTCTTGACAATACCTCTGAGGGTAGCTAAGGCGCCCGCCAGGACAAACGTCCTGGTGGGAAGGAGGGAATCGTCGGTGGCCTTCGGCTCATGAAACAATCGGACCGGCTCACACGTACCAGCAGCGAGCAGGAGACACAGCACGATGCGTATCGGAGTTCTCACCGCAGGCGGCGACTGCCCGGGCCTGAACGCCGTGATCCGGTCGGTCGTGCACCGAGCGGTCACCAATTTCGGGGACGAGGTCATCGGCTTCGAGGACGGCTACGCGGGCTTGCTCGACGGCCGCTACCGCACCCTCGACCTCAACGCGGTCAGCGGCATCCTCGCCCGTGGCGGCACGATTCTCGGCTCCTCGCGACTGCAGCGCGACCGGCTCCGCGAGGCCTGCGAGAACGCGCAGGACATGGCCCGCGAGTTCGGCATCGACGTGCTGATCCCGATCGGCGGCGAGGGCACGCTGACGGCCGCCCGGATGCTGTCGGACGCGGGGCTGCCGGTGGTCGGTGTCCCCAAGACGATCGACAACGACATCTCGTCGACCGACCGGACCTTCGGCTTCGACACGGCGGTGGGAGTGGCCACGGAGGCCATGGACCGCCTGAAGACCACCGCCGAGTCCCACCAGCGCGTGATGGTCGTCGAGGTCATGGGCCGGCACGCGGGCTGGATCGCCCTGGAGTCCGGCATGGCGGCCGGCGCCCACGGCATCTGTCTGCCCGAGCGTCCCTTCGACCCGTCCGACGTGATGGCGATGGTCGAGGAGCGTTTCGCCCGCGGCAAGAAGTTCGCGGTCATCTGCGTCGCCGAGGGCGCCCACCCCGTCGAGGGCACCATGGACTACGGCCACGGCGCCATCGACCAGTTCGGCCACGAGCGCTTCCAGGGCATCGGTACGGCGCTGGCGTACGAGCTGGAGCGGCGCCTGGGCAAGGAGGCCAAGCCGGTCATCCTCGGCCATGTGCAGCGGGGCGGCACCCCGACCGCGTACGACCGGGTGCTCGCCACGCGGTTCGGCTGGCACGCGGTGGAGGCGGCGCACCGGGGTGAATTCGGCCGGATGACGGCGCTGCGGGGGACGGACGTGCTGATGGTGCCGCTGGCGGAGGCGGTCACGGAGCTGAAGACGGTGCCGAAGGACCGGATGGACGAGGCGGAGTCGGTCTTCTAGGTCGTACGGCCTGGAGTCGCACGGCCGGGTCGTCGTACGGCCTGGGGTCGCACGGGTTCGGTTCGAGCGGACTCAGTACGTGGTTCTCTGGACCATCGCCCAGAAGTGATCGACGATCCGGTCGAGGAAGTCTCGGCCGGAGTCGTCGGCGTCGGCGGCGGCCGATCCGCCGCTCCAGCTGAGCGTGGCCACCATCTGCCCCTGGTACTCCGTGTGCATCGCCTGGAGGACGTCCTCCAGGAGGCGCCGGTCCAGCGGGATCATCTTCCCGACCGGACGGACGTACGCCTGCCAGCGCGTGGTCACCGCGCTGCGCAACAGCTCGGCCAGCTTGTCGTCGCGTCCCGTGACGGTGATGAAGTCCCGCAGCGACAGTTCGAGGGTGTCGGCGAGGACGACCGACTGCCGGTCGTTGCCGCGCCACTCGTCGGCCTCCTCCATCCGCTGGTAGGCGAGGAGTTCGAGGCCGACGGTACGGGCGACGTCCTCCTGGGCCAGCCCGCGTGACACGCGGTGCTCGCGCAACGTCCGCGGCGCGCCGATGAGTTCACCCGGCGAACACCACAACACGCTCGCGAGCGCGGTGAGTTCGGGCCCGCTGGGGGTGGTCATCCCTCTCTCCCAGGCCAGGACGAGGTCGGGGGTGACGTACGGCAGCCCGTACGAGGCTCTCATCCCGTACGCGACGTGTTCGGGGCCCATGCCGAGGGCAGCCCGCAGTCTGCGGGCGGCCGGAGCGTTGAAGGGCGGGGTGGGCTGATGGGCCTGCGGTCGCTGCACGCGCACAAAGTATGGGGCCGCGGCGATGGTGACTACGGTCTGTTCGGCCACAATCACGGATCGTACGAACATACGGCTCTGCCCTCACCGCCCCTTCCTGTTCGATCCTCCCAGGGGTTCGGGGCCGGGATGCGGCCTGCGGGCGGGTGATGGCTGGTCGCGCGGTTCCCCGTGCCCCTGAGGGTGCGTCGAAAAATCGTTTGATTCGGTCACCTAGGGTGAAGACATGACGACCGCACCGCGCCTCGAGAAGATCACCCCCGGCAATTTCGACACCGCGATCGGACTGAAGGTCCGCCCCGATCAGGAGCACCTGGTCGCGCCCGTCGTGAAGTCGCTGGCCGAGGCCTATGTGTATCCCGGTGTCGCCGGGCCCCGCCTCATCGTGGACGGGGAGCGGACCGTCGGGTTTCTGATGGCCTTCTTCGACATCAACTGGGACGGAGGCGAGTCGGGCACGGACCTCCGCTCCGGGCTGTGGCGTCTGAACATCGCGGCCGGGGAGCAGGGCAGGGGGTACGGCCGCTTCGCGGTCGAGGCCGTGGCCGCCGAGATCAGGCGCCGCGGCGGCACCCGTCTCACGGTCACCTGGCATCCCGGTGAGACCGGCCCGGAGGGCTTCTATCTCGGGCTGGGATTCAAGCTGACCGGAGAGACGAGCGGGGGGCAGACGGTGGGGGTGCTGGAGTGGGAGGAGGAGTAGGCCTCGGCCTTGGCCTCGGCGGGTAGGGGCAGGCCCGGCCCTCACCCCTTGACCGCGCCGCCCAGCGCGAACCCCCCGCCCAATCGCCTGGCCACCAGTACGTACAGCAGGATCACCGGCGTCGAGTAGATGACCGAGAACGCGGCCAGCTGTCCGTAGACCACCGTTCCCCGGTTTCCGAAGAAGTCGTTGATGCTCACGGACGCCGGCATCTGGTCCGGTGTCAGCAGGAGCATGAACGGGACGAAGAAGTTCCCCCACATCATCACGAACGAGAAGACCGTCACCACCGCCACCCCCGGACCCATCAGCGGCAGCACGATCCGTACCAGGGACTGGAGCGACGACGCCCCGTCCGTCCACGCCGCCTCCTCCAGTTCCTTCGGCACGCCGTCCATGAAGTTCTTCATCAGCCAGATGGCGAAGGGGAGTTGGGACGCGGCGAAGAAGAAGATCGTGCCCTGCACGGTGTCGATGAGGTTCACCCGTACGAACAACGCGTACACCGGGACCATGATCGCCGTGATCGGCAGGCACGTCGCGAAGAGGATCGTCAGAAGGAAGGGACGGTTCAGTCGCGAGCGGAACCGCGACAGCGGATACGCGGCCAGCGCCGCGCACACCACCGTGAGCAGCGTCCCGCCCCCGCACAGGATCAGGCTGTTGAGCAGCGGTGTGTAGGTGATGTCCGGTTTCAGGACCGCGTCGAAGTTGTCCAGCGTGAGACCGTCCGGGACCTGCACCCTGAGGCCCGCGTGCGGGTCGAGGGCGGACAGGACCACCCAGGCGAGCGGGAGGGCGAAGGTGGCGGCCACCACCAGCAGGCCCGCGTCGGCGGCCAGCCGGCGGCCGGTGCGGCGGGACCTCGGTGTCCTGCGGACCGGCATCTCAGACCTCCGTCCGCAGCAGCCGCATGTACACCAGCGAGAACAGTGAGCCGACCACCAGCAGGAGCAGTGCCACCGCGGTGCCGTATCCGATCATGCTCTTCTGGAAGGCCTGCTCGTACATGAAGAGCGGCAGCGTCTGGCTCCTGTTCCCCGGGCCGCCCCTCGTCATCACCCAGATCAGCCCGAACACCGACAGCGTCTGAAGGGTGTTGAGCATCAGGTTCGTGCCGATCGAGCGGCGGATCATCGGCAGCGTGATGTGCCACATGCGGCGCCAGCCACCCGCCCCGTCCACCTCCGCCGCCTCGGTGATCTCCTTCGGTATCTCGTTCAGGGCCGCCGAGTACACCAGCATGGAGAAGGCCGTCCCCCGCCAGACGTTCGCGAACGACACCGCCAGGATCGGCAGCGTGAACAGCCAGTTCTGGGTGGGCAGGTGGAGCCAGTCCAGGATCGCGTTCAGCGTGCCTTCCCGTCGGAAGAACGCGTACAGCAGGAACCCCGCCACCACCTCCGGCAGCACCCACGCCGTGACCACGATCCCGCCCACGACCGTCCGCACCGGCTTCGACGCCCGCTGCATCAGCGAAGCCAGCGCCAGGCCCAGCGTGTTCTGGCCGACCAGTGACGACAGGACCGTGAACACCAGCGTCAGCCAGACCGCGTTCAGGAACGCGTCGTCCTTGAACGCCGCCCGGAAGTTCTCGAAGCCGACGAAGGACGAGTGCGCCTGGCCGGTGAGCTGGAGGTCGGTGAAGGCGATGTACGCGCAGTACGCGATCGGGCCCGCCAGGAAGAGGAGCAGGAGGGCGACGGCGGGGGTGAGGGGGAGGGCGCGGGTCAGGGTGCGGCGCAGCCTCACTTCCTGATCACCTGGTTGTCGGTGGCCGTCTTGAGTTCCTCGTCGTACCCGCTCGCCGCCTTGTCGACCGAGCTGTCACCCGTCGTCACGCCCTCCATGGCCTCCTGGATGGCCGTCGAGACCTTGGGATAGGCCGGGTACGCGGGGCGGTAGTGCGTGCTCGCGACCAGGTCCGTGAAGAACTTGATGCCGGGCTGCGCCTTCACGTACCCGGGGTCGGAGGCCACGTCCTTGCGCACCGCGATGCCGGAGTTGGCGATGTACCACTTCTGCGCGTTCGCCTTGGTCTGCATCGTCTCGATGAACTTGAAGGCGAGATCCGGGTTGGACGCCTTGGCGGGGATCGACCAGGTCCAGCCGCCGGACATGCTCACCTTGCCGGGAGCCTGGCCGGTCTGCGTCGGCATGTAGGCGAGGCCGAGTTTCTGCGACCACTCGGGCCACTCGTGCCCCGCGCCCTTCAGCCAGTCCTGCGGCAGCCAGCTGCCGTCCAGGTTGATGCCGAGCTTGCCCTTGGGCATCAGTTCGCCGCGGACGTTCGTGGGGAAGTTCGGGTCCAGGGCGTCCGAGACATCGGGGCCCAGCTTCTCCTTGTAGACCGTGTGCACGAAGGTGAGCGCGTCCTTGAAGGCCCGACTGCCCGCGATCCACTTCTTCGACGCCGTGTCGTACAGAGGGTCCGACGTGCCGTCACCCGTCCCGTACAGCAGCATCTCGAAGCCCTGCATGGTGGCCGCCTCGCCCGCCGGCTTGCCCGTGTAGACGTTGAGCGGGGTGACGCCGGGGACCTTCGCCTTGATGGTGCGTGCGGCGGCCAGCACCTCGTCCCACGTCTTCGGCTGCCAGTCCGCGGGCAGGCCCGCCTTCTTGAAGATGCCCTTGTCGAACCAGAGGCCCCGGGTGTCCGTGCCGTCCGGGACGCCGTACGTCTTGCCGTCCTGCGCCTTCGCGGCCGACTGCGCCGTGTCGACGAACTGGTTCCAGTCGGGCCACTTGTCGAGGTAGGGGTCCAGGGGTTTCAAGTACCCGCTCGTGATGTCCGAGTTGATGAGGAAGGTGTCCTCGTAGACCAGGTCGGGGGCCGTCTTGGGGGATCTCAGCATCTGCTGGAGCTTGGTGTAGTACTCGGAGTCCGGGGCCTTGATCGGGACGAGTTCGACCTTCTTGCCGGGGTTGGCCTTCTCGAACTCCTTCTTCATCTCCCCCAAGTAGGTGTCCATGACGCGGATCGAGTTGTCCGTGGACTGCTTGAAGGAGACCTTCACGGTGTCCGGATCGCTTCCGGAGCCCGATCCGCAGGCGCTGAGCGCGGTCGCGGTGAGCAGAGTGGCGAGGAGTAGCGGGGCGGCGGTGGGGCGCACGGGCACGACCTCCTACTGGCCGACGTCATTGGTGGCCGAGTTGTCTGCCCGGTGAACGTAAGAGCGTGGACTAGTCCACGTCAATGACCTTGCAGCGGCTCGTGACCTTGCGGCGGCCCACGGAGGGCGGCAGGCGTGTGATGTCCCAGTGGGACATGAGTCTCACCGGGTCTCATGTCCCACTGAGACATCTGTGCGGTACGGTCGGGGACATGAAGGTCAACGAGGACACCTTTCCCGACCCCGTCCCGGCTCAGGACGGAGTCGAGGACCGTCGGCAGCGCAAGGCCCGGCAGACCCGCAACGCCCTGGCCGCCGCCGCGCTCGACCTGATCCTGGAGCGCGGCCTCGCCGACGTCACCGTCGGGGCCGTCGCCGACCGCGCCGACGTCACCCGCCGCACCTTCAGCCGCCACTTCGTGGGCAAGGAGGACGCCGCCCTCGACTTCGTCCGGGGCGACGGGGACCGCATCAACGCCCTCCTGCGGGCCCGGCCCGCCGACGAACCCCCGCTCCTCGCCTACCGCAGGGCCGTCGCCGACTGGCTCGCCGACCGGGAGAACCCGGCCTCGCACATACGGCCGCGCATGCGCGCGCTGCTCGCCCTCGTCGACACCGAACCCGCGCTGTTCGCCGCGTACGAGCGCATCCGGGTCGACGCCCAGGAGGAGTCGATCCGCATCATCGCCGACCGGCTCGCCGTCGACGACGTCCGCGATCTGCGCCCGGCCGTCGTCGTCGACGCCGCCGCGGGCGTCCTCACCGCCGCGCTGCGCGCCTGGGCGCGCGGCATACAGGCGGACCACTCCGACGCGGACCCCGACGCGCACCCCGGGGACCGCCCCGAAGACCACCACGACCCGGACGCCGTCGACCTCGCCGCTCTCGTGGAGCAGGCCTACGACGCCCTGATGGGAGAGGCCGCCCTCGCGGCCTCCCACCGCACCACCCCCGTATCAGGAAAGTGATCAGCGACATGGCCCTCACCACCCCCAGCGCCCTCGTCCCCGACTACTCCACCGAGTTCTCCGGCAAGGCCGCCCTCGTCACCGGCGCCGCCTCCGGCATCGGCCTCGCCACCGCCCGCCGCCTCGGCGCCGGCGGTGCGGGCGTCGTCATCGCCGACCACAACGCCGAGGGCGCCGAGAAGGCCGCCGCCGAACTCCGGGCCGAGGGCATCCACGCCGCCGCCGTCGCGGTCGACGTCACCCGGCCCGAGTCCGTCGAGGCGGCCGTCGCCTTCGCCGTCGACACCTTCGGCGGCCTGCACCTCGCCGTGAACAACGCGGGCGTCGGCGGACCCGTCGTGCCCACCGGCGCGTACGACATCGACGCCTACAACCGGGTGGTGCGCACGAACCTCGACGGGGTCTTCCACTCCCTGCGCTACGAGCTTCCGGCCATCGAGGCGGCGGGCACGGGCGGCGCGATCGTCAACGTCTCCTCGATCCTCGGCTCGGTCGCCTCGGCCGGCTCGTCCGCGTACGTCGCCGCCAAGCACGGCGTGGTGGGACTGACGAAGGCCGCGGCCGCCGAGTACGCCCCGAAGGGCATCCGCGTCAACGCGGTCGGCCCCGGCTTCATCGACACCCCGCTGCTGAAGGAGATGGAGAAGGCCCAGTACGACGGCCTGGTCGCGCTGCACCCGGCAGGCCGCCTCGGCCGCCCCGAGGAGGTCGCCGAGCTGGTCACCTTCCTGCTCTCCGAGCGCGCCTCCTTCGTCCACGGCAGCTACCACCTGGTCGACGGCGCCTACACGGCCGTCTGAGTCACCAGCGGCCCCCCTCGAAGGAGTTGGAAGAATGAAGGCACTCCAGTACCGCACCATCGGCGCCGCCCCCCAGGTCGTCACCGTCCCCGATCCCGAACCCGGCCCCGGACAGGTCCTGTTGAAGGTCTCCGCGGCGGGCGTCTGCCACTCGGACATCGCCGTGATGAGCTGGCCGGCCGAGAGTTTCCCGTACGCACTGCCGCTGACCCTCGGGCACGAGGGCGCGGGCACGGTCGCCGCGCTCGGCGACGGAGTGAGCGGACTGAAGGAGGGCGACCCGGTCGCCGTCTACGGGCCGTGGGGCTGCGGCCTCTGCGCCAAGTGCGCCGAGGGCAAGGAGAACTACTGTCTGCGCGCCGACGAGCTCGGCATCCGCCCGCCGGGGCTCGGCGCGCCCGGTGCGATGGCCGAGTACCTGATCGTCGACGACGCCCGTCACCTCGTACCGCTCGACGGTCTCGACCCGGTCGCCGCGGTGCCCCTGACGGACGCCAGGCTGACGCCGTACCACGCGATCAAGCGGGCGCTGCCCAAGCTGCTGCCCGGGTCCACCGCCGTCGTCATCGGCACGGGCGGACTCGGCCACGTCGCCATCCAGTTGCTGCGGGCCATGACCGCGGCCCGGGTGATCGCCCTCGACGTCAACGAGGACAAGCTCGCGCTCGCCCGGAGCGTCGGGGCGCACGAGAGCGTCCTGTCCGACGCCGGGGCCGCCGCGAAGGTACGGGAACTCACCGGCGGCATCGGCGCCCAGGCCGTGTTCGACTTCGTCGGCGCGGAGCCGACCGTGCGGACCGCCGGGGCGCTCGCCGCGGTGGAGGGCGAGATCAGCATCGTCGGCATCGGCGGGGGCGCCCTGCCCGTCGGCTTCGGCGCGCTGCCCTTCGAGGTGTCGGTCCACGCCCCCTACTGGGGCTCCCGCGGCGAGCTGATCGAGGTCCTCGACCTCGCCCGCACCGGAGCCGTCTCCGTGCACACCGAGACGTACTCGCTCGACGAGGCACCCCTCGCGTACGAGCGGCTGCACGCCGGGAAGGTGAACGGCCGTGCCGTGATCCTGCCGAACGGCTGACGCCCCGCGCGATCAGCCCTTGACCCACCGGTACTGCAGCTCCGGCCGCCCCACCTGCCCGTACTGCGGAGCCCGCGCCGCCCGTCCCGCCTCCACCAGGTGCTCCAGATAACGCCGGGCCGTGATCCGGGAGATGCCGACCGACTCCGCGACCCCGGCCGCCGTCAGGCCCTCGGCGCTGTCCCGCAGCGTCCGGGTGACCCGCTCCAGCGTCGGCGCGCTGAGGCCCTTGGGGAGGGCGGCCGGGCCAGGGGCGCGCAGGGTGGCCAGGGCGCGGTCCACCTCGTCCTGGCCGCTCGCCTCGCCCACCGCCGCGTGGAACTCGGCGTACCGCACGAGGCGGTCGCGCAGGGTGGCGAAGGTGAAGGGCTTCAGGACGTACTGGACGACCCCGAGCGAGACCCCTTCCCGTACGACCGCGAGGTCCCGCGCGGACGTCACCGCGATCACGTCCGCGTGATAGCCGGCGGCACGCAGGGAGCGGGCCAGCTGCAGTCCGTGCACGTCCGGCAGGTGCAGGTCGAGCAGCAGCAGGTCCACCGGCGTACGGTCCAGCGCGCGCCGCGCCTCCGCGCCCGTGTGCGCCTTGCCGACGGCGGTGAAGCCGGGCACCCGGCCCACATACATGACGTGCGCGTCGGCGGCGACCGGGTCGTCCTCGACGACGAGTACGCGGATGGGGTCGGCGGTCATACGTCGCCTCCAGGCAGGGTGTGCTGGGCGGACTCGGGCTCGGCGGCCGCCCCTTCGGCGGCGGCCCTTTCGGTGGTGGCCGGGGCCGGTTCCTCGGCGGCCTCCGGCACGGGTGCGGCAGGGGCGCCCGGGGCCACCGTAGGCAACGGCAGCCGCGCCTCGAACTCCGCCCCGCCCCCGCGCGCCTCCGCCACCGTCAGCGTGCCGTCGTGCCGGCTCACCGCCTGGCGTACGAGGGCCAGCCCGAGGCCCCGGCCGCCGGGCCCCGCCGGTTTGGTGGACCAGCCGCGCTGGAAGACCGCCTCCGCGTGGGCGGGGGCGACTCCCGCGCCCGTGTCCGCGACCCGCAGGACCAGGCCGGAGTCGTCCGTGAAGGCCGTGACGGTCACCCGCGCCCCCACCGTCCCCTGCGCCGCGTCCATCGCGTTGTCGATCAGATTGCCCAGCACGGTGACCAGGTCACGGGCCGGCAGGCCGGTCTGGAGCAGCCCGTCGTCGATACCGCTCTCCTCCGACACCACCAGCTCCACGCCCCGCTCGTTCGCCTGGGCCGCCTTGCCCAGCAGCAGGGCGGCGAGGACCGGCTCGCTGACCGCCGAGATCACCTCGTCGGTGAGCGTCTGGGCGAGTTCGAGCTCGGCGGTGGCGAACTCGACGGCCTCCTCGGCGCGACCGAGCTCGATCAGCGAGACCACCGTGTGCAGCCGGTTCGCGGCCTCGTGCGCCTGCGAGCGCAGCGCCTGGGTGAAGCCGCGCTCGGAGTCCAACTCACCCATCACGGACTGGAGTTCGGTCACATCGCGCAGGGTGACCACCGTGCCGCGCCGCTCCCCGCCGGACACCGGGGAGGTGTTGACCACCAGCACGCGCGACGCCGTCAGATGCACCTCGTCCACCCGCGGCTCCGCCGACAGCAGGGCGCCCGTGAGCGGTGCGGGCAGCCCGAGTTCCGCCACGGAGTGTCCGACGACCTCGTCCGTCACCCCCAGCAGCTCCCGCCCGCCGTCGTTCATCAGCGCCACCCTGTACTGCCCGTCCAGCATCAGCAGCCCCTCGCGCACGGCGTGCAGCGCGGCCTGGTGGTAGTCGTGCATCCGGCTCAGCTCGGCCGCGTTCATGCCGTGCGTGGAGCGGCGCAGCCGGGCGTTGATGACGTAGGTGCCGATGCCGCCGAGCACGAGTGCGCTGCCCGCGACGCCGATGAGGGCGGTCACCTGGTCCTGCACGCGCTGGGTGATCGCCTCGACCCTGATGCCCGCGCTGACCAGGCCGACGATGTGGCCGTTGTCCAGGACCGGGGTGACGGCACGGACGGACGCCCCGAGGCTGCCCGTGTACGTCTCCGTGAAGGACTTGCCGTGCAGGGCGGGCCCGATGTGCCCGAGGAAGTGCTTGCCGATCAGCGTCTCGTCGGGGTGGGTCCAGCGGATGCCCTGCGGGTTCATGATCGTCACGAAGTCCACTCCGGTGTCCCGCTGCACCTGGAGCGCGTACGGCTGGAGGTCCTTGGTGGGGTTCGTGGTGCGGATGGCGTCCCGGACGGAGGGTGCGTCGGCGATCGAACGGGCCACGGCCATGGCCTGGCGGCCCGCCGCGTCCTCGGCCTGGCTGCGGTCGCTGACATAGCTGAACAGCGCGTACCCGGCGACGAGCACCGCGATGAGCACGGCCTGCATGGCGAAGAGCTGGCCGGCCAGGCTGCGGGGTCGCCGGACGGGGAGGAAGCGCATGTCGTTCAGTCTGCCTCTGCTTATAAGTGTGAACTAAATGAACGGAAGGGTGACCGCCCTCACAGGGCGGGAGATAGTCACCGCATCCCCCGGAGTGAGCCGCACCCGGGATCCCCGCGAGTGAGCCGCACCCCGGGATCCCCCGGAGCAGGCCGCACCCCGGGTTCCGCCGGACGTGAGCCGCACGCCGGATGATGCCGATGACGTCGTCAAGGAGGGCAGCCGTGGCCAGCACCCCAACGGCACCTGCCGCACCCGCCGCCAAGCGGGACCGCACCCACTATCTGTACATCGCGGTGATCATCGCGGTCGTGCTCGGCATCGCCGTCGGGTTCGCCGCGCCGGACTTCGCCAAGGAGCTCAAGCCGATCGGCACGGGCTTCGTGAGCCTGATCAAGATGATGATCTCCCCGATCATCTTCTGCACGATCGTGCTCGGCGTCGGCTCGGTACGCAAGGCCGCCAAGGTCGGCAAGGTCGGCGGTCTCGCGCTCGGCTACTTCATCTGTATGTCCTTCGTGGCGCTGGCCATCGGCCTGGTCGTCGGCAACATCATCCACCCGGGCAGCGGGATGCACCTGACCGAGGCCGTGAAGGGCGTCGGGCACACGCAGGCCGAGGCCGCCGCCGAGGGCCCCGTCGACTTCATCCTCGGGATCATCCCGACCACCTTCGTCTCGGCCTTCACCGAGGGCCAGGTGCTCCAGACCCTGCTGATCGCCCTCCTCGTGGGCTTCGCGCTGCAGGCCATGGGCCGTGCGGGGCAGCCGGTGCTGAAGGGTGTCGAGCACATCCAGAAGCTGGTCTTCCGCATCCTGGGCATGATCATGTGGGCCGCGCCCGTCGGTGCCTTCGGTGCCATGGCGGCCGTCATCGGCGAGACCGGTATGGACGCGCTGAAGGCGCTGGGCACGATCATGCTCGGCTTCTACATCACCTGTGCGCTCTTCATCGTCATCGTGCTCGGCACGCTGACGAAGCTCGTCGCCAAGGTCAGCCTCTTCCAGCTGCTGAAGTACCTCGGCCGGGAGTTCCTGCTGATCGTCTCCACCTCGTCGTCCGAGTCCGCGCTGCCGCGGCTCATCGCCAAGATGGAGCACCTGGGTGTCAGCCGCCCGGTCGTCGGCATCACCGTGCCGACCGGCTACTCCTTCAACCTCGACGGCACGATGATCTACCTGACCATGGCCTCGCTGTTCATCGCCGACGCGATGGACCAGCCGATGAGCATCGGTCAGCAGATCGGTCTGCTGCTCTTCATGATGGTCGCCTCGAAGGGCGCGGCGGGTGTCTCCGGCTCCGGTATCGCCGTCCTGGCCAGTGGTCTGCAGTCGCACAAGCCCGCGCTGGTGGACGGTGTCGGTCTGATCATCGGTATCGACCGGTTCATGAGCGAGGCGCGCGCGGTCACCAACTTCGCGGGCAACGCGGTCGCCACGCTGCTCATCGGTACGTGGACCGGTGAGGTCGACAAGGAGCGGGTGAACCGGGTTCTCGCCGGGGAGCTGCCGTTCGACGAGAAGACTCTGCTGGACAGCGACGAGGACGACGCGGTCGACGTCGCCCCGGAGGTGCCGGAGCAGGGCGGCGAGAAGGAGTTGGCGAAGGCGTAAGCGTCGTTTGGAGCTGCGGGTCCGTTGTGGCTGGTCGCGCAGTTCCTCGCGCCCCTTCGGGGCGCCCCAAGCCGCCGGGCGGCCAGGTTCTCCCCCCGTAGACCTGGCCGCCCGGTGTTTTGCCGCAGAGGTTCGAAGAGGAACCGCAACAGCTCAATCGCTCAGCTTGGTCACCAGTTCGGTGGCTCTGGAGGCGGGTACGCCCGCCGCGGTCAGCATGGTGATCGCGGCGGAGCGGCCCGCCTCTTGCGGTGCCAGCAGGCCGTCGTTCACCGCCTCCATGAGGGCGAACAGCATCTGCTCGTGCACGTACGCCAGTGCGGGCGCCGGCAGCGGAGACTCGAACACGCCCTCGTCGAGGCCGCGCCGCAGCAGCTCCGCGCAGGCCTCGCGCACCGGGGTGAGCCGCTCGCGGATGCCCTGGACCGTGACGCTGCGCTGGGCGAGGGCCACCAGCAGCCGGTAGCGGTCGGCGATCTCCCAGACGGCGAGCGTCGAACGGACCAGTGATTCCGCCGGGTCCCGGCCGCTCTCCCGGCCCGCCGCGTGCGCCGCGGCCACCGCCTCCACCGCGCCGTCGGTCAACGTGCTGATCAGCACCTCGCGGCTGGGGAAGTGCCCGTACACCGTGCGCCGTACGACGCCCGCGGCCCGTGCGATCTGGTCCATGGACGCGTCGGGGTCGCGCAGCAGCTCGGCGAGCGCGACGTCGAGGATGCGGCGGCGGTTCGCATCCGCGCGGCTGGCACTACCCGTGGTCATGGCTGCCATTCTGCACGCCCCCGGATCCGCGCGAGGTGATCACTCGCGCCCTCCACAAGGGCTCCACCTCCTTGATTTGCACATGGTTGTGCATCTCGATACATTGCACATGGTTGTGCAACTGCACGCCAGTGTGCAAATGGAGCGAAGGGAAGGGGCGACCGTAGTCATGCGTCTCGTCATGAACGAACCGGTCGAGGGGATGGACCGGCCCTACGCCCGGCGCTGGTGGGCGCTGCTGGTGCTCTGCCTGAGCCTGCTGATCATCGTGATGGCGAACACCGCCCTCACCGTCGCGGCCCCGGACATGACCCAGGATCTGGGCCTGTCCAGCGCGGACCTGCAGTGGGTCATCGACGGCTACACCGTCCCGTACGCCGCGCTGATGCTGCTGCTCGGCGCGATCGGCGACAAGTACAGCCGGCGCGGGGCGCTCATCCTCGGGCTCGTCGTGTTCGGCGGGGGCGCGATCGCGGGCTCGCTCGTCGGCAGCTCCACCGGGGTCATCGCGGCCCGTGCCGTGATGGGCGTCGGCGCCGCCCTGATCATGCCCGCGACGCTCTCCCTGCTCGCCGCGACCTTCCCGCGCGAGGAGCGGGCGAAGGCGATCACCCTGTGGACCGCCACCGCCGGACTCGCCATCGCGGCCGGGCCACTGGTCGCCGGTGCGCTGCTCGAGCACCACGGCTGGTCGTCCACGTTCCTGATCAACGTCCCCATCGCCGCGCTCGCGATCGTCGGCGCCCTCGTCCTCGTACCGCCGTCCAGGGCCGCGCACCACCACCGCATCGACCACGTCGGCGGCCTGCTGTCCGTGATCTGGATCGGTTCGCTGGTCTACATGATCATCGAGGGGCCGCACTTCGGATGGGGCGTCAAAGCCGTGACCGCCGCGGTCGTCGCGGGTGCCGGCCTGGTGGCCTTCGTGGTGTGGGAGCTGCGCCACCCGCGCCCGGTCGTCGACGTACGCCGCTTCGCCCACCGCCGGTTCGCGGGCTCGAACCTCGCCGTCGCCCTCTTCTTCCTGGCCGTCTTCGGCGCCTTCTACTACCTCACCCAGCACCTCCAGTTCGTCCTCGGCTACGACGCGCTGGACACCGGGGTGCGGATGCTGCCGCTCGCCGGGGCCGTGTTCGTCGGCTCGGCGCTCACCGGATACCTCACCCCGCGCATCGGCATGAAGATCACGGTGACCGCGGGCATGGTCGGCGGCACGGCGGCGCTCGCGCTGCTCACCCGGGTCGACGCGGCATCCTCGTACGGCGATCTCGTGCTGCCCCTCGCCATCCTGGGCCTCGCGATCGGGCTCGCGCTCTCGCCCTGCACGGACGCCATCATGGGCGCGTTCCCCGAGGCCGAACTCGGCGTCGGCGGAGCCGTCAACGACACCTCGCTGGAGCTCGGCGGCTCGCTCGGCATCGCGATCCTCGGTTCCGTGCTGGCGAGTTCGTACTCCGCGCACCTCTCGGACGCGACCGCGGGCAGCAAGCTCCCGGCGGGCGCCCTGTCCACGGCGCAGGACTCGGTCGGCGCGGGCTACGCGGTCGCCCAGGGCATCGGTGACAAGGCCCGGCAGCTCGGCGAGCAGGCCGCGCGGGCGGGGCAGGCCGGGAACACCGAGAAGGCCGCGCAGCTGAAGGCGCAGGCCGACCAACTCGCCCACGGGGCGCAGCGGATGGCGGACGCCGTCGGTTCGTCCTTCTCGGACGCGGTGGCGCACACCAGCCTGATCGGCGCGGTGATCCTGGGCGTGGGAACCGTGCTGGTCGCCTTCCTGCTGCCCAGGAAGGGCAACGGGCACCCGGGGGAGGCCCCGGAGCGGGCGGCGGAGGAACAGCCGGAACTCACCGGCGCGGCGACGCGCTGAGCGCACCCCCGGCCGCCTCGGAACCGTGACCCTCGGGCCGCCGTCTCGTAGAACATGCACTACCGTGCCGTGCCGGACTGACCGGCACGGCACGGCATGTTCTGCGGAGGACACGGAGTATGAAGATCGACTGGGACCGGCGGACGTGCGCGCGCAAAAGTCATGTGACGTACGCGCCCGACGAGCCGGAACTGCGCCGGCGGCTGCGCGCCGAGACGAGCCTCGGCGAGGCCTGGCGCTGTCTGCGCTGCGGCGACTTCGTGCTGGGCGAACCGCATGGCTCGGGCCCCGCGGAGGACGCACCCCTGGTGCCGCGCGGCAAGGTGCTGCGTGATCTGTTCATCCTGCGCTTCCTGGCGGTCGAACGGGCCGTGCGCGGGGTGTTCATCGTGCTGGTCGCGGCCGCGGTGTGGAAGTTCAGCAACAGCCAGGACTCGGTGCGCCGGCTCTTCGACGAGAACCTCGACGTCTTCCGGCCGGTCTTCAAGCACTTCCACTACGACCTCGACCACTCGCCGGTCGTCGGCACCATCCAGAAGTCCTTCGGCTACAAGCACTCCACGCTGGCCCTGGTGGCCGCGCTGCTGCTGGCGTATGCGCTGATCGAACTCGTCGAGGCGGGCGGCCTCTGGTACGCCAAGCGCTGGGCGGAGTATCTGACGGTGGTCGCCACCGCCGCCTTCCTGCCCCTGGAGATCTACGAACTCACCGAGCACGTCAGCTACTTGAAGATCGCCACCCTGGTCCTCAACATCCTCGCCGTCCTCTACATCGCCCTCGCCAAACGCCTCTTCGGGCTGCGCGGCGGACGCAAGGCGTTCGAGGAGGAGCGGCACAGCGCGTCGCTGCTGGAGGTCGAGGAATCGGCGGGCGTGGCCGCGCACGCCTGATGCCCCCGCACCACACGGCGCCGGCGAGGATCGTCTACGGGTGGTCGGGGCCCAGGGTCTCGGCCACGGCGCGCGGCAGCCACGTCCGTGCGTCGCCGAAGGTGAACCCGAGCAGGGTGGCCCGGGAGTTGTCCATGCCGTAGGAACGGCTGAAGGAGAAGGGGGAGACCGCGCCGACCTCGACGGGCCGCAGGAGGGTCTTGCCGTCCGGGAGGTGCGCGGCGATCGCCTCGCACAGCTCCTGCGTGGTCAGCGGCCCGTGGGAGGCCGCGTTGACCGGGCCCGTGAAGTCCTCGCCCGCCGCCCAGAGCAGGAAGTCGGCGATCTCCTCGACGTGGATGTACGTCGCCGGGCGGTTCACGGGCGGTACGGCGATCGCCTCGCCCGCGCGGATGCGCTCCGCGTAGTGCTGGAGGCGGCCGGTGAAGTCGTCGTCCCCGCCCAGGACGTGGGCCACCCGGACGGCCGTGTACGGAAACGCGGGGTCGGCCGCGAACACCGCCTCGGCCTGGCGCTTGCCCTCCCCGTAGTGGCCCTCGAGGAACTCCGGCTCGTCCCAGGGGAGCCCGAGGTCGACGGGCACGGTACGCGGGTCCACGGCGTCCTCCCGCACGAGATCCGCCGAGTCCTCGTACTCGTACACCTCGACGGTGGAGGTCATGACGTACCGCCGGGTGCGTCCCGCGAAGACCCGTCGGGCGATCTCCGCCTGCCGCGGTGTGTAGCAGACCTGGTCGACCACGACATCGAAGGCGCGTGAACCCAGCGCCTTCTCCAGGGAATTCCCGTCATTGCGGTCCGCGACGAGATGGACCGCCCCGGCGGGCGGTGCGGAGGAACCGCGATTGATGACGGTGACGTGGTCTCCGGCGGCCAGCAGCCGGGCAATCAGTCGCTTTCCGAAATAGCGGTTTCCGCCAATGACACCAATCTCGCGCACGGCGTTCCTCCCCCTCGCACTTCCCGCACCCACCGGGCTTCTGTGGTCATAATTCTCCCGGCGTACGCGTCACGTCTGAAGGGGGAGACATGGGAGATCCGGCCGCTGCACCGAAGGAACCACGGCAACCGCGCGCCGCCGCCGACGAAACGTCGGTGGCCTTCGACGCGGTGGACCGGCAGATCCTGGAACTGCTGCAGAGCGACGGCCGGATCAAGCTCAGCGAGCTCGGCCGGCGCGTCCGGCTGAGCCCGGCGGCCGTCGCCGAACGCGTGCGCCGGCTGGAGTCCACGGGAGCCGTCACCGGCTACGGCGCCCATGTCTCACCACCCCTCCTCGGTTACGGCATCCAGGCCTTCGTCCGCGTCGACCCGCACGGCGGATACACCCTGCGCCACCCCAGGACCCTGGAGCTGATCTCCCGCCCGGAGATCATCGAGGTCCACCATGTCGTCGGCGAGGACTGCTGGATCCTCAAGGTCGCCGTCGCGGACACACTCCACCTGGAGGACGTCCTGGAACAGACCTCCGCACTGGGGCGCACGACGACCTCGATCGTCCTGTCCTCACCGGTGCCGCGAAAGCCACTGCTGCCCTTGCGTTGACGTCGGCGTCAAGGAATACCGTCGGGGCATGCGAATCGGCGAGCTGGCGGCGCGGGCCGGGACCACCACGCGGACTCTTCGGTACTACGAGTCGCGGGGGCTGCTGCCCGCGCGACGGGGCGAGAACGGGTACCGGACGTACGACGAGCACGACCTGCGGCTGCTGCGGCAGATCAGGACGCTGCAGGACTTCGGGTTCGACCTGGAGGAGACCCGGCCCTTCGTGGAGTGTCTGCGGGCGGGGCACCCGGAGGGGGACTCCTGTCCGGCCTCGCTCGCGGTCTACCGGCGCAAGCTGGGCGAGCTCGACTCGCTGATCGACGAGTTGCAGGCCGTACGGGCCGAGGTCGGCGCGCAGCTGGCGCGGGCCGAGCGGGCGCGTGACGAGCTGGCGGCCGAGGCGGAGGTTCCGGGCGGCCCGGAACCCGTATGCGAACTGGAAGGGCGGACACGGTGATCAAGGTGGCTGGCGTGGCTTCGGTGACGGACGCGGACTTCGAGACGGAGGTGATCGGCGCCGAGCTCCCGGTGCTGGTGGAGTTCACGGCCGACTGGTGCCCGCCGTGCCGGCAGATGGGGCCGGTGCTCGGTGCCCTGGCGGCCGAGGAGGGCGAGCGGCTCAAGGTGGTCCAGCTGGACGTGGACACCAACCCGCTGACGACGAACGCCTACCGGGTGCTGTCGATGCCCACGTTCATGGTGTTCCGCGGTGGCGAGCCGGTGAAGTCGATGGTGGGCGCCCGGCCGAAGCGCCGGCTGCTGGAGGAGCTGTCCGAGGTGCTCTGACGGTCCGGCGTGCGCCGACCTCGCCGAGATACACGATATACAGCAGAACTACAAGAAATCCCCCGAGCAATTGCGCTCGGGGGATTTCCCTGCGTATATTGAATGATTCGCGACTTCAGAAGAATTGAGTCGCGGAGAAGTTCACTGGGCACAGTATATCCGGCCGGGAGCGGAATTGTCAAACAGGGGCGCAAACGCAGAGGGCACCACAGGATTTCCCGACGATGAATTGCTGCACGAGCAGGAATTCATCGACGGGTTGTACGCACGCGTGGACGTGCTGCGGGGCGACACCGAGGCCTCCGTCGGCGACGCCCTCGCGCAGGGCAACACACCCATGCAGGCCAGGCTCGAACGGGACGTGCTCGTCGCCGAGCGCTCGGGCCTGCTCGCCGCGCTGAACGCCGTGGACGGCTCGCTCTGCTTCGGCCGGATCGACCTCACCTCCGGCGTCAGCCATCACATCGGCCGTATCGGCGTCCGCGCCGACGACACCGAGCACACCCCCATCCTCATCGACTGGCGGGCCCCGGTCGCCCGCCCCTTCTACCTCGCCACCGGCCACACGCCGATGGACCTGCGCCGCCGCCGGCACATCACCACCGACGGCCGCCGGGTGACCGACCTGCACGACGAGATCCTCGACCTCGGCGACCACGAGCGCACCGGCCACGAGGACCCGACCGGCGACGCCGTACTGCTGGCCGCGCTGAACTCGGCGCGCACCGGCCGCATGAGCGACATCGTGCAGACCATCCAGGCCGAACAGGACCGGATCATCCGCGCCCCGCACAAGGGCGTGATGGTCGTCGAGGGCGGCCCCGGCACCGGAAAGACGGCCGTGGCGCTGCACCGGGCCGCGTACCTGTTGTACGAGTACCGGGAACTGCTGGCGAAGCGCGCCGTCCTGATCGTCGGACCGAACCCCGCCTTCCTCGGATACATCGGCGAGGTACTGCCCTCGCTCGGCGAGACGGGCGTGCTGCTCGCGACCGTCGGCGAACTGTTCCCCGGCGTCCGGGCGACCGCCACCGACGCCCCGCGGGCCGCCGCGGTGAAGGGCCGCGCCGACATGGCCGAGGTGCTCGCCGCCGTGGTCCAGGGCCGCCAGACGCTGCCCGACCCGGTCATCGCGATCGAGCACGACCGGGACATCCTGATGCTCGACGCCGGGCTCGTCCAGGTCGCCCGCGAGCGCACCCGTGAGGCGCAGCTGCCGCACAACGTGGCCCGCGAGTACTTCGAGGGCCACATCCTCAACACGCTCACCGACATGCTGGCCGAGCGCATCGGCACCGACCCCTTCGACGGTTCGAACCTGCTCGACCCGAGCGACATCACCCAGATCCGCGACGACCTCGCCGAGAACCCCGAGGTCTGGTCGGCCATCGACCAGCTGTGGCCGCGGCTGACCCCGCAGCGCCTGGTCGCCGACTTCCTCGCGGACCCCGAGGGATACGTCTCCGACGAGGACGCGGCCGCGATCCGCCGCCCGGTCACCCGGGCCTGGACCACCGCCGACGTCCCCCTCCTCGACGAGGCCGCCGAACTGCTCGGCGAGGACGACCGCGTGGCCCGCGCGCTCGCCGACCAGGAACGCCGCGCCCAGGTGGCCTACGCGCAGGGCGTGCTGGACGTGTCCTACGCCTCCCGCACCTACGAGTTCGAGGACAAGGACGAGGAGGACTCCGAGGTCCTGTCCGCGCACAACATCATCGACGCCGAGCGGATGGCCGAGCGGCACGAGGAGGACGACCACCGCAGCGCCGCCGAACGCGCGGCGGCCGACCGGACCTGGGCGTTCGGCCACATCATCGTCGACGAGGCGCAGGAGCTCTCGCCGATGGCCTGGCGCCTGCTGATGCGGCGCAGCCCGACCCGCTCGATGACCCTGGTCGGCGACCCCGCGCAGACCGCGGAGGCGGCCGGAGTGGGCTCCTGGTCGGAGATCCTCTCCCCCTATGTCGAGGACCGCTGGGAGCACAAGCGCCTCGCCGTCAACTACCGCACCCCGTCCGAGATCATGGACGTGGCGGCGGGCGTCCTGCGCGCGCGGCACCCGGACTTCGAGCCGCCGCGTTCGGTGCGTTCGACGGGCGTACGGCCGTGGGCACGCGCCGCCGGGGACGACCTGCCCGGCACCGTCGCGAAGGCCGTCGCCGAACTGACCCCCGCCGAGGGACGGCTCGCGGTGATCGCGCCCCGCGAACTGCACACCTCGCTCGCGGCCCGGCTGGAGGACGTGACGGCGGGGGAGGAGCCCGACCTGACCCGGACGGTCGTCCTCCTCGACCCCCGTCAGGCCAAGGGGCTGGAATTCGACTCCGTCCTCGTGGTCGAACCGGCGCGATACGGCACGAGCGACCTGTACGTGGCGCTGACGCGGGCGACGCAGGCGCTCGGGATCGTGTACGAGGGCGAGCTGCCGCAGGCGCTGCGGGCGGCGACGGTCTGACCACCGGGCGGGGCGAGGAGTTCACGCTCCTTCGCCCCGCCCCTCGTCGTGGCCGCCGAAGCCCTCAGGCGGGGCGGAGCCAGATGGTGGCCAGCGGAGGCAGGGTCAGGCGCAGGCTGGTGGGATGGGCGTGGGCGGGGTGGGGCTCGGGTTTGACGGGGTGGGGGTTGTGGATGTCGCTGCCGCCGTAGCGGGCGGCGTCGGTGTTGAGGACTTCGTGCCAGGCGGGGATGTCTTCGGGGATGCCGAGGCGGTAGTCGTGGCGGACGACGGGGGAGAAGTGGGAGACGGCGAGGAGGGGGGTGCCGTCGGTGTCGTGGCGGAGGAAGGCGAGGACGTTGTCGTCGGCGGCGTCGCCGGCGATCCAGGTGAAGCCGGCGGGGTCGGTGTCGCGTTGCCAGAGGGCGGGTTCGTGGCGGTAGACGGTGTTGAGGTCGCGGACGAGGTCGCGGACGCCGCGGTGGTCGGGTTCGGCGGGGTAGGCGGGGTCCAGGAGCCACCAGTCGGGGCCGTGGGTTTCGGACCATTCGGCGCCCTGGGCGAATTCCTGGCCCATGAAGAGGAGTTGTTTGCCGGGGTGGGCCCACATGAAGCCGAGGTAGGCGCGGGTGGTGGCGCGTTGTTGCCACCAGTCGCCGGGCATCTTCGACACGAGTGAGCGTTTGCCGTGGACGACCTCGTCGTGGGAGATGGGCAGGACGTAGTTCTCGCTGTAGGCGTACACCATCGAGAACGTCATCTCGTTGTGGTGGTACTTGCGATGGACCGGCTCGTGCTGCACATAGCTCAGCGAGTCGTGCATCCACCCCATGTTCCACTTCAGCCCGAATCCCAGCCCCCCGAACCCGCCGGGCCCGGTGTGATGGGTGGCCCGCGTGACGCCGTCCCAGGCCGTGGACTCCTCGGCGATCGTCACGACGCCGGGTGCGCGGCGGTAGACGGTGGCGTTCATCTCCTGGAGGAAGGCGACGGCGTCGAGGTTCTCCCGGCCGCCGTGTTCGTTGGGGGTCCACTGTCCCGGTTCGCGCGAGTAGTCGAGGTAGAGCATCGAGGCGACGGCGTCGACGCGCAGGCCGTCGATGTGGAACTCCTCGCACCAGTACACGGCGTTGGCGACGAGGAAGTTGCGTACCTCGCGGCGCCCGAAGTCGAATTCGAGGGTGCCCCAGTCGGGGTGGGCGGCCCGCTGGGGGTCCGCGTGTTCGTAGAGGGGGCGTCCGTCGAATTCGGCGAGGGCCCATGCGTCGCGCGGGAAGTGGGCCGGTACCCAGTCCATGAGGACGCCGATCCCGGCCCGGTGCAGGGCGTCGACGAGGTGCTTGAAGTCGTCGGGGGTGCCCAGTCGTGCGGTGGGGGCGTAGAAGCCGGTGACCTGGTAGCCCCAGGAACCGCCGAAGGGGTGTTCGGCGACCGGCATCAGCTCGACATGGGTGAAGCCCAGGTCGGAGACGTAGGCGGGCAGTTGCTCGGCCAGTTGGCGGTAGGTCAGGCCCGGGCGCCACGAGGGCAGGTGGACCTCGTACACCGACAGCGGTGCCTCGTGCACGGGACGGGCCCCCCGCTCCGCCATCCACTCCTCGTCCCTCCACACGTGGTGCGAGGCGTGCACGATCGACGACGTGCGTGGCGGGACCTCGGTCCGCCGGGCCATCGGGTCGGCCCGCAGGGTGCGGGAGCCGTCCGGGCGGGTGATCTCGAACTTGTAGAGCTCGCCCTCGCCGATCGCCGGCACGAACAGCTCCCACACCCCGGAGGAGCCGAGCGACCGCATCGGAAACCCGGTGCCGTCCCAGAAGTTGAAGGTGCCGGCGAGACGGACACCGCGCGCGTTCGGCGCCCAGACCGTGAAACGGGTGCCGGTCACCCCCTGGTGCACCATCGGCTCCGCGCCCAGGGCGCGCCACAGTTCCTCGTGGCGTCCCTCGCCGAGCAGATGGAGATCGAACTCCCCGAGCGCGGGCAGGAAGCGGTACGCGTCCTCGGTGTCCTGAACCGTCCCCTCGTACGCGACGAGCAGCCGGTACGCCTCCGGGACCGCGCGCAGTGGCACCAGTGCCGAGAAGAACCCGTCCCCGTCGTCGTGCAGCTCGGCCCGCAGGTCGTCCGTCACGACGGTCACCCCGAGCGCGTACGGACGGAAGGCCAGGAAGGCCACACCGCCGGGCACCGGATGGGCGCCGAGCACCCCGTGCGGATCGTGGTGCGTGCCGGAGAGCAGTCGCTGGCGGTCACCGGGATCGACCCCGGCGAAGACGGGAGCGCTGTCGGCGGGCTCGGAAACCCCGACCACGGGCTCGGCGCCCTTCGGCTCCGCGGCGCGCGGTTCGGGAACCCTCGCAGCGGCCCCCTTCTTCGAGACCTTGGAGACCGTCGAGACCTTGGCGTCCTTGCTCCCGGCAGGCTTCTGAGCGGCGATCTTCTTGACGGCGGCCTTCTTGACCGCCGCCTTCTCGACCGCCGCTTTCTCGACCGTCGCTTTCTTCACCGCCGCCTTCTTGGCGGCAGCCGGCTTCTTGGCACCGTTCTTCTTCGGACTGTCGTCGGACGGGGGGCGGGGCGTCACGGGCAGGGCCTCCTCGGCGGGGTGAGGTGGGGAAGGTCAGGGGGACGCGGCGAGTCGGCGTATCGCCGCCATCGGTACCGGCAGCCAGTCGGGCCGGTGCCGGGCCTCGTACAGGACTTCGTAGATCGCCTTGTCCGTCTCGTAGGCGCGCAGGAGTACGGGATCGGCGCGCGGGTCGCGGCCGGCGACCTCCGCGTATCCGGCGCAGTACGCGGCCCGGCAGATGTCGGCCCAGTCGGGCACCGCCGGGACGGGGGTGCCCCCCGCCCGAGGGGAGCCGAGGGCCCCGGGGACGGCGTGGGCCGCGTAGTCGAAGGAGCGGAGCATCCCCGCTATGTCCCGCAGGGGCGGCTGGGGCATGCGGCGCTCGGCGAGCGGTTTCGAGGGCTCGCCCTCGAAGTCTATGAGCGACCACTCCCCGGAGGGTGCGCGCAGGCACTGGCCGAGGTGCAGATCCCCGTGTATGCGCTGGGCGGTCCAGGTCCGCCCCTCGGAGGCCAGGTCGGCCAGCGCCTCGAAGGCGGTGCGCAGACCGGCGGCGTACGGCCGCAGCGCGGGCACCGCCTGCGCCGCCGTGGCCAGCCGCTCGGTCATGCCGTCGACGAGCAGTTCCATCTGCACGTGCCCCAGGGTGACCGTGGGCAGGGCCCGGGCGAGGGCCGTGTGCACCTCGGCGGTGGCCCGGCCCAGCGCTCGCGCCTCCCCGGTGAAGCCCTCGCCGTCGCGACAGCCGTCCTTCGCCAGTTCGCTCTCCTTGGCCAGTTCGCTCAGGGCCAGCTCCCAGCCGTCCACCGCGCCCTGGACATAGGGTTGCAGCACCCCCAGTGTGTACGTCTCCCCGTCCAGGTCGGCGGCCATCCACGCCGTCGGTGCCGGCACCCGTGGGCAGCCCTCCCGGGCGAGCGTCAGTGGCAGCTCCAGATCGGGGTTCACCCCCGGGACGATGCGGCGCAACAGCTTCAGGATGAACGTATCTCCGAAGACCAGGGACGAGTTGGACTGTTCCGCGGTGATCAGGCGCGGTATCAGATCGCCCCGTATCTCCTGGCGTAGGTCCCGTTCGAAGCGCAGCTCGCCGACGCGGGCCCGGGTGCGCAGGGCCTCCAGGAGTACGTCGGCGGGGCGCGGGTCGTGCAGTGCCTCGTAGACCGTGTGTCCCGCCAGCGGTCCTTCCTCCACGTGCCCGATCAGCGCGGGCGCGAGGTGCGGCGGGAGTGCCTCGCGTACGCCGATGAGCAGTTGGTAGCAGTCGCCGGGCCGGGTGCCGGCTCCCTGGGCGGGGGTGAGCGGCTGGTGCGCCCGGACCAGCAGGTGGAGCAGGCCCAGCTGAGCCGTCGAGGGCAGCAGTTCGTTGGCCGTCACCAGGGAGAACCCGGTCACCGGACGGCCCTTGCCCGCGAACCAGCGCTGCCGTGGCAGCCATTCCCGTAGGAGCGGATCGAGCGACGCGAGCAACTCGGGGCGTGCGACGGGGGCCGTGACAGAGTGGATTGCGGCTTCCGACATGACGTCGCGTCCTTTCCCCAGGGGCCCGGAGACCGGGGGAGTCGGGGTGTTACTGATGCGTGCCCAGGGCGGGACGGAGGAAACCGCCCCGCCGACCGGGTTCTGGAGTCTGTCCTTGGATCAGACGGCGTCCTTGCGGAGCCGGAACCAGTAGAAGCCGTGGCCCGCGAGGGTGAGCAAGTACGGCAGCTCTCCGATGGCCGGGAATCGCACCCCGCCGATGAGTTCGACCGGGTGGCGGCCGTTGAAGGCCCGCAGGTCCAGTTCGGTGGGCTGGGCGAAGCGGGAGAAGTTGTGCACGCACAGGACGAGGTCGTCCTCTTTGCCCTCGGTGGAGGGGGCCTCGCGCAGGAACGCGATGACGGCGGGGTTGGAGGACTGGAGTTCCGTGTAGGAGCCGAGGCCGAAGGCCTGGTTCTGCTTGCGGATCTCGATCATGCGGCGGGTCCAGTGCAGCAGGGACGAGGGCGAGGACATGGAGGCCTCGACGTTGGTCACCTGGTAGCCGTAGACGGGGTCCATGATCGTGGGCAGGAACAGCCGGCCGGGATCCGAGGAGGAGAAGCCCGCGTTGCGGTCGGGTGTCCACTGCATCGGGGTGCGGACCGCGTCGCGGTCGCCGAGCCAGATGTTGTCGCCCATTCCGATCTCGTCGCCGTAGTAGAGGATCGGCGAGCCGGGCAGGGACAGCAGCAGGGCGGTGAACAGCTCGATCTGGTTGCGGTCGTTGTCGAGCAGTGGGGCGAGCCGCCGCCGGATGCCGATGTTGGCGCGCATCCGCGGGTCCTTGGCGTACTCCGCGTACATGTAGTCGCGTTCCTCGTCGGTGACCATTTCGAGGGTGAGTTCGTCGTGGTTGCGCAGGAAGATGCCCCACTGGCAGCCGGACGGGATCGCCGGGGTCTTCGACAGGATTTCCGAGACCGGGTACCGGGATTCCCTGCGTACCGCCATGAAGATCCGCGGCATGACGGGGAAGTGGAACGCCATGTGGCACTCGTCGCCGCCGGAGGGGAAGTCGCCGAAGTAGTCGACGACGTCCTCGGGCCACTGGTTCGCCTCCGCCAGCAACACCGTGTCCGGATAGTGCGTGTCGATCTCCTTGCGCACCCGCTTCAGGAACTCGTGCGTTGCCGGAAGGTTTTCGCAGTTCGTTCCCTCGACCTGGTACAGGTACGGCACCGCGTCCAGCCGGAACCCGTCGATGCCCAGGTCCAGCCAGAACCGCAGCGCGGAGATGATCTCTTCCTGGACGGCGGGGTTCTCGTAGTTGAGGTCGGGCTGGTGGGAGAAGAAGCGGTGCCAGAAGTACTGCTTGCGGACCGGGTCGAAGGTCCAGTTGGAGGCCTCGGTGTCGACGAAGATGATCCGGGCGTCCTCGTACTGTTTGTCGTCGTCGGCCCAGACGTAGTAGTCGCCGTAGGGTCCGTCGGGGTTGGTGCGGGACTCCTGGAACCACGGGTGCTGGTCGCTGGTGTGGTTCATGACGAAGTCGATGATGACGCGCATGCCGCGCTGGTGGGCGGCGTCGACGAACTCGACGAAGTCGGCGAGGTCACCGAACTCGGGCAGGACGGCGGTGTAGTCGGAGACGTCGTAGCCGCCGTCCCTGAGGGGTGATTTGAAGAACGGGGGCAGCCACAGGCAGTCGATGCCCAGCCATTGCAGGTAGTCGAGTTTCGCGGTGAGGCCCTTGAGGTCGCCGACGCCGTCGCCGTTGCTGTCCTGGAAGGAGCGGACCAGGACCTCGTAGAAGACGGCGCGTTTGAACCAGTCGGGGTCGCGGTCCCTGGCCGGGGTGTCCTCGAAAGTGTCCGGGACGGGCTCGTTGACGATCATGTGGTGGGTGACCCTCCGATCTGCGGTGAGGACGGTCGCAGGACGGTGAGGATGTGCGCGGGGCTATGCCCTGGCTCAAGACGCACATAGTTGGCCCTGCCCCAGTTGTAGGTCTCGCCGGTGAGCTCGTCGCGCACCGGCACGGACTCGTGCCAGTCCAGGCCGAGTTGCGGCATGTCCAACGAGACCGTCGCCTCCTGGGTGTGGTGGGGGTCGAGGTTGACCACCACCACAACCGTGTTCGATCCGCTCCCGTCCGTGACCGACTTCGAGTAGGCGATCACCGCGTCCTTGTCCGTGTGGTGGAAGTGGAGGCCGCGCAACTGGCGCAGTGCCGGACTGCGCCGGCGGATGGCGTTGAGCGCCCTCAGCAATGGCGCGATGCTACGACCCTCCCGCTCCGCCGACTCCCAATCCCGCGGACGCAGTTGGTACTTCTCGGAGTTCAGGTACTCTTCGCTGCCCGCACGCAGGGGGGTGTGCTCACAGAGCTCGAATCCGCTGTAGACGCCCCAGGTCGGAGACAGCGTCGCGGCGAGCACCGCACGCAGTTCGAAGGCCGGCCGCCCGCCGTGCTGAAGGAACTCGTGCAGGATGTCCGGGGTGTTCACGAAGAAATTGGGCCGCATGTAGGCGGCCGCCTCCCCCGACAGCTCACCGAGGTACTCGGTCAGCTCCTGCTTGGTGTTGCGCCAGGTGAAATAGGTGTACGACTGCTGGAAGCCGACCGCCCCCAGCGTGCGCATCATCGCGGGCCGGGTGAACGCCTCGGCCAGGAAGATCACGTCCGGATCGGTGCGGTTGATGTCCGCGATGACCCGCTCCCAGAAGACGACCGGCTTGGTGTGCGGGTTGTCGACGCGGAAGATCCGTACACCGTGGCTCATCCAGTGCCGCAGCACCCGCACCGTCTCCTGGATCAGCCCCGGCATGTCCTTATCGAAGGCGATCGGATAGATGTCCTGGTACTTCTTCGGCGGATTCTCCGCGTACGCGATCGACCCGTCCGCCCGGTGGTGGAACCACTCGGGATGCTTCTGCACCCACGGATGATCCGGCGAGCACTGGAGCGCGAAGTCGAGCGCGATCTCCAGGCCCTCCCGCTCCGCCCGCCTCACGAAGGCGTCGAAGTCGTCGATCGTGCCGAGATCCGGATGAACGGCGTCGTGCCCGCCCTCCGGGGAGCCGATCGCCCACGGCACACCGACGTCGTACGCCCCCGCAGAAAGAGTGTTGTTGGGCCCCTTGCGATAAGTGGTCCCGATGGGATGAATCGGCGGCAGATACACGACATCGAATCCCATCCGCGCGATGGCGGGCAGCCGCTCGGCGGCGCTGCGGAAGGTGCCGTGCACCGGCGGATCGAGATGCCCGCTCTCCGAACGCGGAAAGAACTCGTACCAGGAGCCGTACAGCGCCCGCTCGCGCTCCACCAGCAGGGGCAGCGGCTCCGAACTGCTGACCAGCTCACGCAGCGGATGACGAGTGAGGACCCTGTCGACTTCGGGGGTACGGGCGGCGGCGAGGCGGGCCGCCGAGGAACGGCCGGTGTCCCGCAGCGCGTCCGCCGCGGCGAGGACGACATCCCTTCTGCCCTTGCTCTTCGGCACTCCGGCGGCAGCGCGCTCGTACAGCCGGGCGCCCTCCTCCAGGACCAGTTCCGTGTCGATGCCCGCCGGGATCTTGATCCCCGCGTGGTGGCGCCAGGTGGAGACCGGATCGCTCCAGGCCTCCACGGTGTACGTCCAGTGGCCGGTCGTCCCGGCACAGACGGTGGCGCCCCAGCGGTCGGTGCCGGGGGCGAGTTCGCGCATCGGGCTCCAGGGGCCGGTGCGGCCCTCCGGATCGCGCAGGACGACGTTCGCGGCGACGGCGTCATGACCTTCGCGGAAGACGGTGGCCGTGACGTCGAAGACCTCGCCGACGACCGCCTTGGCGGGGCGACGGCCTTGCAGGACGAGGGGCCGAACGTCGACGACGGGAATGCGTCCGACGCTCTCGCCGCCTTCACCTGCCTGTTCGGAGGGTTGCTCCGGGGCGCGGGGGACGGCGTCGACCTTGTGTATGGGGGGTGTGTCGGAGGTGGTCGTCGGGGGTGGCGACGTGTGGTGCGTGGCGGGCATGACCGCTCCTGTCCGCGTCAACGTGGGTGGGCGGATGACGGTGTGGGGAGGTGGGGCCTGCGGGGCGTACCGGGGGAGCCTTCCCACCCTATTCGGGTGAGCAATCCGGCAGGTTGCTAACTACTTACGCGTATGTCTACACACAAGACCGGCCTCGTCCGACGGGCGAGGCCGGTGCCTGCTGCGGCGGTTCTTTACGAAGAGTCGACCTGCAGAAGCCTGTTCGGCGAACCGAGCCCCGCACCGCCGACCTTCCCGTACACCGCCCGCCCGACCAACGCTTTGCCCACTTGGGCCGGGGTCGCCTTCGGGTGGCCGGCGAGATAGAGCGCCGCCGCGCCCGCGACATGCGGGCTCGCCATCGACGTACCGGAGAAGGTCGCCTTCCCTGTGTCGCTCGCGTACGACGCCGACGTGATCGCCACGCCGGGCGCGAACAGGTCGAGCGCCGCCCCGAAGTTGGAGAAGCTCGCCCGGGCGTCGGCCCTGTCGCTCGCCCCGACCGTCAGCGCCTCCTTGACCCGGGCGGGGGAGTACAGCCCGGCTGCCAGTCCGTCGTTGCCCGCCGCGACCGAGTAGGTCACTCCGGAGGCGATGGAGTTGCGTACGGCGGCGTCCAACTGGGCGTTCGCGTGGCCGCCCAGGCTCAGATTGGCGACCGCGGGCTTGTGCGCGTGCCGGGTCACCCAGTCGATACCGGCGATGACCTGCGCGGTGGTGCCGGATCCGGCGTTGTCGAGCACTCGCACGGACACGACCTTGGCCTTCTTCGCCACACCGTAGGTCGTCCCCGCGATGATCCCGGCGACATGCGTCCCGTGCCCGTTCCCGTCCCCCGCCGCCTTGTCGTTGCCCACGAAGTCCCAGCCGTAACCGGCCCGCCCCCCGAAGTCCTTGTGCGTGATCCGGATCCCCGTGTCGATGACGTACGCCGTCACGCCCGCGCCCGCCGACTCCGGCCACGAGTAGCCCTTGTCGAGCGGCAGAGCGGGCTGGTCGATCCGGTCCAGCCCCCAGGACGGCGGGTTCTTCTCGAAGTGGTCGAGTGTCACCCGGGTGTCCTGGACGACGGAGGCCACACGGGAGTCCGCCGCGAGCCGCCGCGCCTGCTTCTCGCCCACCTGAACCGCGTACCCGTTGAGCGCTGTGCCGTACGTGTGGCTGATTCGCGCTCCGTACTTCTCGGCGATGCCCTTACCCACCGATGACGGAGCCCTCGTACCCCCCTTGAGTGTCACGATGTAACTACCGCTGACGGAACCGGGTTCGCCGGCGCCGAGTATCCGCCCCTCCGGGGCGGCGTGCGCGGGCAGGGTGATGGCCGAAAGCACCGCGGTCGTCGTGACCGCGGTGAGGCATCCTGCCCAGCGCAGACGCCGCTGTCTCGTCTGTGCCATGACGTGAGTTCCCCTCCTCAAGTCGGCGTACGCCGACCGGGACCGACCGGTGTGCGACCGGGGTCGCGCGTACGCCACTTGGCAGCCTCTCGTGTGGTGTGAAGCACCACAAGGCCGCCCATGCGGGCGGAATCGGCCATACCCTCCGGGGGTGGGGCGGAATGGTCGCGTCGATTCCCGGTCGACGGTTCCTCTCGTCGACGCCTCAGCGCGGTCCCTCGGCTGCCGACCGGTGGGGGCTGGTCGCGCAGTTCCCCGCGCCCCTGAGGCGGGGGCTGCGCCCCGCATCCCCGCTCGGGTGATTCGTTCGACTCGCGGCCGGTGGGGGCTGGTCGCGCCGTTCCCCGCGCCCCTAGGGCGGGGCTGCGCCCCGATCCCCCGCTCGGCCGAGTCCGTCGACTGCGGGCCGGTGGGGGCTGGTCGCGCAGTTCCCCGCGCCCCTGACGGGGCGCTTTTGAGGGGGTGTTCCACTCACCCGCAGCTGTCGGACTGCGGAAGGGGGCGTGGGGGTGTGTCGCAAGCCCGTCGCTTACGTTCGGATCGAGCAGCGGCTCGCTTGCCCGGCCCACGTCTGATCCGGCGGCGACGGGCTCGACGCACCCCACGCCCCCGACCCACCCACGCGCTCCCCGACCCACTCACGCGCCCGCCACCCACCCACGCCCCGACCCACCCACGCCCCCGCCACCCACGACGCCGGAGTTCATCGATGCGCCGTGTCGTGGAAACACCCTCGCCGCTACCGTCGTCGGTGACGTACATCCCGCCGCATACGTCTTTTGTGAAGGTGGAACTTGTGAAGGCAATCCGCAGATTCACCGTTCGCCCCGTACTGCCCGACGCCCTTCACCCGCTCAGCGACCTCGCCCGCAACCTGCGCTGGTCCTGGCACGCCGAGACCCGCGACCTCTTCCAGTCCGTCGACCCCGAACGCTGGACCGCCTCCGACGGCGACCCCGTACGCATGCTCGGCAGCGTCCCTCCCCACCGCCTCGCGGAACTCGCCGAGGACCGCCGCTTCCTGCGCCGCCTCGCCGCCGTCGCCGACGACCTGCGCGACTACGTCACCGGCGATCGCTGGTATCAGACCCAGACCCAGATTCCCGACCTCCCCGCCGCCATCGCCTACTTCTCACCCGAGTTCGGCATCACCGCGGCCCTGCCGCAGTACTCCGGCGGCCTCGGCATCCTCGCCGGCGACCACCTCAAGGCCGCCAGCGACCTCGGCGTACCCCTCATCGGCGTAGGCCTCCTCTACCGGCACGGCTACTTCCGGCAGTCCCTCTCCCGAGACGGCTGGCAGCAGGAGCACTATCCCGTCCTCGACCCGAACGAACTCCCTCTCGTACCCCTGCGCGAATCCGACGGCACCCCGGCCCAGGTCTCCCTCGCCCTCCCCGGCGCCCGCGCCCTGCGCGCCCGCATCTGGCTGGCCCAGGTCGGTCGCGTGCCCCTCCTCATGCTCGACTCCGACGTCGAGGAGAACGACCTCGGCGAACGCGGGGTGACCGACCGGCTGTACGGCGGCGGCAGCGAGCACCGGCTGCTGCAGGAGATGCTGCTCGGCATCGGCGGGGTGCGCGCCGTACGGACGTACTGCCGGCTGACCGGCCACGCTCAGCCCGAGGTGTTCCACACCAACGAGGGCCACGCGGGCTTCCTCGGCCTGGAACGCATCGCCGAACTCGCCGAGGGGCAGGACGGACAGGACGGGGACGACGGCAACGGCGGGCTGGACTTCGAGGCCGCTCTCGAATCCGTCCGCGCCGGTACCGTCTTCACCACCCACACCCCCGTCCCCGCCGGCATCGACCGCTTCGACCGTGAACTGGTCGCCCACCACTTCGGCCCGGACGCCGAACTCCCCCGTATCGACGTCGAGCGCATCCTCGGCCTCGGCATGGAGACCTATCCGGGCGGTGAGCCGAACCTCTTCAACATGGCCGTGATGGGGCTCAGGCTCGGTCAGCGGGCCAACGGGGTGTCGCTGCTCCACGGTCACGTCAGCCGCGAGATGTTCTCCGGGCTGTGGCCGGGTTTCGACCCGGACGAGGTCCCGATCACCTCGGTCACCAACGGCGTGCACGCACCGACCTGGGTGGCACCGGAGGTCTTCCGTCTCGGCGCCCGCCAGATCGGCGCCCAGCGCACCGAGGACGCGATGACGGTCGGCGGCTCGGACCGCTGGGACGCGGTGGCGGACATCGCCGACCAGGAGATCTGGGACCTGCGCCGGGTACTGCGCGAGCAACTCGTCCTGGAGGTACGGGAACGCCTGCACGCCTCCTGGCGCCAGCGCGGCGCCGGAACGGCCGAACTCGGCTGGATCGACGGGGTGCTGGACCCGGACGTCCTCACGATCGGCTTCGCCCGCCGCGTCCCTTCCTACAAACGCCTGACCCTGATGCTGCGCGACCGCGACCGCCTGATGGACCTCCTCCTGCACGCCGAACGCCCGATCCAGATCGTGGTCGCGGGCAAGGCGCACCCCGCGGACGACGGCGGCAAGCGACTCGTGCAGGAACTGGTCCGCTTCGCGGACGACCCGCGCGTACGCCACCGGATCGTCTTTCTCCCGGACTACGGGATGGCGATGGCGCAGAAGCTGTACCCGGGCTGCGACATCTGGCTGAACAACCCGCTCCGCCCGCTGGAGGCCTGCGGCACGTCCGGGATGAAGGCGGCACTCAACGGCTGTCTGAACCTCTCCGTCCTGGACGGCTGGTGGGACGAGTGGTTCCAGCCGGACTTCGGCTGGGCGATCCCGACGGCGGACGGCACGGCGACGGACGACGACCGCCGCGACGACCTGGAGGCGGCGGCCCTCTACGAGCTGCTGGAACAGCGCGTGGCGCCCCGCTTCTACGAGCGGGGTCAGCACGGTCTGCCCGACCGGTGGATCGAGATGGTCCGCCAGACGCTGACCCATCTCGGCCCGAAGGTCCTGGCGGGCCGGATGGTGCGCGAGTACGTGGAGCGCCTCTACGCCCCCGCGGCCCGCGCCCACCGCGCCCTGGCCCCGGAGGCGGCCCGCGAACTGGCCGCCTGGAAGTCCCGCGTCCGGGCGGCCTGGCCCCGGGTCACGGTGGACCATCTGGAGGCATCCGCCGCCACCACGACCGCCGAACTGGGCACCACCCTCTCCCTGCGCGTGCGGGTGGCGCTGGCCGACCTCGCCCCGGACGACGTCGAGGTCCAGGCGGTCTCGGGCCGCGTCGACTCGCAGGACCGCATCGCGGACGCGAGCTGCGTCCCGCTGAAACCGGCGGGCGGTCCGGACCTGGAAGGGCGCTGGGTGTACGAGGGGCCGCTCTCCCTGGACCGCACCGGCCCGTTCGGCTACACGGTCCGTATTCTCCCCACGCACCGACTGCTCGCGTCCGGCGCCGAGCTGGGCCTGGTCACGATGCCTTCGGAGGAGGTGGGGGAGGAGGCCGGGGTCCTGATGCGCTGAGCGGCCCGAAAGCGGAAGGCGGACTGCGGGCCTACGGTTCGAAACCCGCGCACAGCCGGCGCAGTACGGTCCCGCAGCGCCGTGCGTAGGCGTGCTGGAGCCCCCGGGTCGCCGGTCCTCCCGCGCGGGTGTACCACTTGGCCGCACGGCTGAAGGCGGTCACGGTCAGCCAGACCGTGCCGTCGCCCGTGCGGTCGACCACGAAGGCCTCCTCGCCGTGCTCGGGGTGGCCGGGCAGGGTGCCGTAGGCCCAGCCGGCCCGGCGGTACTCCTCGACCGTCCAGACCACACGGCAGGGGGCCTTGAGGGGGCCGAGTCCGACGGTGACGTCGACTCCGGGGGCCGCCTTGTCGGCGGTGGCGGTGATGCCCACGCCCATGGCGCGGTGCATCTCCCAGGTCATCAGCGCTTCGGAGGCCGCGCGGAAGACGGCCTCGCCCTCGCCGACGCGGGTGCGCAGGTGCAGGGGGTGGAACCCCGGCGGGCAGCGGCCGTCGCGCGTCGCGCCCACGTCCTCGTATGTGAAGGGGTTGTCCGGGGAGACCATGGGGGACAGCGTAGGGCGGTACCCGGAGGTGCCTTCTCTCCGGGTACCGCCCAAGGTGCCTGAGGGGGTCCCGAGGACCCCGTGGGCACTAGCTCACGTTGACCGCGGTCCAGGCCGCGGCCACCGCCTTGTACTCGGCGCTGGTCGAGCCGTACAGGGCGGACGCCGCGGAGAGCGTCCCCGTGCGGGCCGACTTGTAGTTGGTCGTCGACGTGAAGTACGTCGTCAGCGCCTTGTACCAGATCTGCAGGGCCTTGTCCCGGCCGATGCCGGTGACGGCCGTGCCGTTGTACGTGGGCGAGTTGTAGCTGACGCCGTTGATGGTCTTGGCGCCGCTGCCCTCGCTCAGCAGGTAGAAGAAGTGGTTGGCGACACCGGACGAGTAGTGCACGTCCAGGTTGCCGACGCTGGAGGACCAGTAGTCGGCGGAGCCGCCGTCCTTGCTGGGCTTGTCCATGTAGCGCAGCGGGGTGCCGTCGCCGTTGATGTTGATCTTCTCGCCGATGAGGTAGTCACCGGGGTCGGAGGCGTTGTTGGCGTAGAACTCGACGCCGGTGCCGAAGATGTCGGAGGTCGCCTCGTTCAGACCGCCGGACTCGCCGGAGTAGTTGAGACCGGCCGTGTTGGCGGTGACGCCGTGGCTCATCTCGTGGCCGGCCACGTCCAGCGAGGTCAGCGGGTGGGTGTTCCCGGAGCCGTCGCCGTACGTCATGCAGAAGCAGCTGTCGTCCCAGAACGCGTTGACGTACGCGTTGCCGTAGTGGACGCGGGAGTACGCGCCGACCCCGTTGTTCTTGATGCCGCTGCGGCCGAAGGTGTTCTTGTAGAAGTCCCACGTCTCCTGCGCGCCGTACGCGGCGTCGGCGGCCGCGGTCTGGTCGGTGGTGGAGCTGGAGGCCGTGCCGGTGCCCCAGGTGTCGTCCGCGTCGGTGAACAGGGTGCCCGCGGAGGAGGAGGTGGTGTGCGACTTGTTGTACGTCTTGTGGCCGCCGCGGGTGCCGTCGGTCAGCTGGTACGTCGAGCCCGACAGGGTGGTGTTGAGGCTGACCGTGCCCGAGTAGAGGGTCTTGCCGGTGCCGGTCTCGATGCCCTGGTACTCGTAGAGCTTCTTGCCGGTGGCCGCGTCGGTGATGACGTGCAGCTCGTTCGGGGTGCCGTCGTCCTGGAGACCGCCGACGACCGTCTCGTAGGCGAGGGTGGGCTTGCCGGTGGCGGCCCAGATCACCTTGCGGGGGGCGCGGTCGGCCGCGGTCTTCTCCGAACCGGCGGCCTTCGCCGCGGTGAGAGCCTGCTTCTCGGCCTTCGCGGTGGTGACCTGCGGCTTCAGCGAGGCGACCTTGATGGCCGTCTTCACGGCCTTGGTGACGCCCTCGGTCTTGCCGGCCTTGGACTCGTGGACGACCAGGTCGCCGCCGAGGACCGGAAGGCCGTTGTACGTGCGCTCGTAGCGGGTGTGCACGGTGCCGTCCGCGTCCTTGAGGACGTCTCTGACGACGAGCTTCTCCTTGGCGCCGAGGCCTATCTGCTGGGCGGTCTCGGACGCGGCCGCGTCGGCCTGCTGGATGAGGCTCGTGCGTGCGGCGGCGGAGAGCTGGACCGTGGCGCCGGGGAGCTTCGCCTTGGCGGCGGCCGACTCGGTCTGGGCGGAGGCACCGGTGGTCAGACCGGTGGTGAGCAGGGCTCCGGCAGCGACAGCGGTGGCGATGGCCAGAGTGGTGCGCTTGTGACGCGCGTAGAGGGGGGTCACGCAATCTCCTCTTGTGGGGGCGACCGGACGGCGTGGGGTGGCCGTACGGAAGGTGCGAAGTTGCGGTGCGGGTGAGCCGTGCGGTGGAAGAGTGACATCCAGGGCGCGTACATGTCAGGAGGGCAATGAAATCTTGGCCGAAAAGCGTCCGTTGGGTGAAGATCGCTGTTCGTTACGCGGATTTCGATCTTGGTCAAGCGGCAACAAAAGCAGGGTCATGGCACGGCAAAGAGGGCGCCGCCCCGGGGAGTCGAACCCCGGGGCGGCGCCCTCTCGATGCCGAGTGTTCAGGTGCGGTCTACGGGAACGTCAGCTTCCAGCTGTTGATGTAGCCGGTGTCCTGCGCGGCCTTGTCCTGGACCCGCAACTTCCAGGTGCCGTTGGCGACTTCGGAGGACGCGTTGACGGTGTAGGTCTCCTGGACGTTGTCCGCCGAGTCGGAGGAGCTGAAGGCCTTCAGGGGGTACACCGTGCCGTCCGGGGCCAGCAGATCCACGACCAGGTCGCCGCGCCAGGTGTGCACGATGTCCACGTCGACCAGAAGGTTCGACGGGGCGTTGCCGGTACGGCCGGTGACCGCGATCGACGACGTCACGGCCGGCCCGTTGTCCGGAATCGATACGTCGCTGGTGTTCTCGAACGACGTACCGGTGCCGCCGCCACCGCCCGGACGCGAGCCGACCTTCACGGCCGCCCAGGCGTTCTGCACCGCCGTGTACTCGGCGCTCGTCGTGCCGTACAGCTCGCCCGTCGCCGCGAGCGTGCCGGTGCGGGCCGCCGCGTAGTTGGTGGTCGAGGTGAACTTGGTGGTGAGCGCCCGGTACCAGATCTGCAGGGCCTTGTCCCGGCCGATGCCGGTGACCGGAAGGCCGTCGGCGGTCGGCGAGTTGTAGCTGACGCCGTTGATGACCTTGGCGCCGCTGCCCTCGCTCAGCAGGTAGAAGAAGTGGTTGGCGACGCCGGACGAGTAGTGGACGTCGAGACCGCCCACGCTGGAGGACCAGTTGTCCGCCGAGCCGCCGTCCTTGCTGGGCTTGTCCATGTAGCGCAGCGGGGTGCCGTCGCCGTTGATGTTGATCTTCTCGCCGATGAGGTAGTCACCGGGGTCGGAGGCGTTGTTGGCGTAGAACTCGACGCCGGTGCCGAAGATGTCGGAGGTCGCCTCGTTCAGGCCGCCGGACTCGCCCGAGTAGTTGAGACCCGCGGTGTTGGCGGTGACGCCGTGGCTCATCTCGTGCCCGGCCACGTCCAGCGCGGTCAGCGGGTCCGCGTTGCCGGCCCCGTCGCCGTACGTCATGCAGAAGCAGGTGTCGTCCCAGAACGCGTTGATGTACGCGTTGCCGTAGTGGACCCGGGAGTACGCACCCACGCCGTTGTTCTTGATGCCGCTGCGGCCGAAGGTGTTCTTGTAGAAGTCCCAGGTCTCGGCGGCGCCGTAGTGCGCGTCGGCGCCCGCGGTCGCGGCGTTCGACGTGGTGCCGTTGCCCCAGGTGTCGCTGGTCTGGGAGAACAGGGTGCCGGTGCCGGACGTACCGCGGTTGAGGTTGTACGTCTTGTGGCCGCCGCGCGCGCCGTCGGTGAGCGTGTAGTTGGAGCCCGACTGCGTGGTCGTCAGCGTCACCTGGCCGCTGTACTGGGTGTTGCCGATACCGGTCTCGATGCCCTGGTACTCGTAGAGCTTCTTGCCGGTGGCCGCGTCGGTGATGACGTGCAGCTGGTTCGGGGTGCCGTCGTCCTGGAAGCCGCCGACGACCGTCTCGTACGCCAGGGTCGGTGTGCCGTTCGCCGCCCAGATCACCTTGCGGGGCGCCCGGTCGGCGTCGGTCTTCTTCGAACCGTCGGCCTTGGCGACGGACAGGGCCTGCTTCTCCGCCGTGGAGGCGGCGATGGCGGGCGTGAGCGAGGCGACCTTGAGGGTGGCCCGCGTCGCCTTGATGACCCGCTCGGTCTTCCCTGCCTTGGTGGTGTCGACCACCAGGTCGCCGCCGAGGACCGGGAGTCCCGCGTACGTGCGCTCGTAGCGGGTGTGAACCGTGCCGTCCGCGTCCTTGATGACGTCGCGGGCGACGAGTTTCTCCTTGGCCCCGAGGCCCAGGTCCTTGGCGGTGGCCGCCTTGGCGGCGTTCGCGTCGCGTATCAGCTCCGCGCGCTGCGAAGGCGTGAGCTGGACGGCGAGAGAACCACGGTTGATCTTGCCGAGGGAGGATTTCTGGGGGGCCGCGCTCGCGGCGCCCGACTGGACGGCCGCGGCCAGCAGGGCGGAGACGCCGACGAGGGCGACGGCCGCGACACGGCGCTGGGTGTGGGAGGTGCGTCTGTGGGAGGAACGGCTGCTCAACACACTGACTCCTTCTGCGTGGCCACGGCTCGCGCGGCCAGTGGGGATCCGGTCGGGGTGGGTACCCGTCCGGGCAGAACAGGGCAGAACAGGGCAGAACAGGATGGAACGCGGAACCAGTTGCCTGGGGATCCACGGCCACGACACGGCGATGGTGCTGTGAGGTTGCTGTGAAGTTGCCGTGGGAAGAGTGGCAGGAGATTTCGCTTTCTGTCAGGACCGCGTCAGGAACTTGGCCGGAATTCGTCCGTTGTCCGGGTGTTCATGTTCGGCATGCGGACTGTTCGCCGGAGCGTGTCCGGTCCGTGGCGGGGCGAGGCGCGAGGGCCCTGCCGCACCTCGCCCGGAGCGGCCGGACGAGCCCCGACGCACCCGGCCCTGACCCCCGCTCAGGGCCTCGCCCCGACCCCGCTCGGAGCCCCGCCCCGACCCCGCTCGGGCCCCCGTCCTGGTCCCCGCTCGGCCCCCGCCTCAGTCCCCGTGCCACGTCCGCCAAAGTGCCGCGTACGCCCCCTCGGCCGCCACCAGCTCGTCATGCGTGCCGAGTTCGGTGAGCAGCCCGTCCTCCATCACGGCGACCCGGTCCGCGTCGTGCGCGGTGTGCAACCGGTGCGCGATGGCGATCACCGTGCGCCCCTCCAGCACGGCGGCGAGCGCACGCTCGGTGTGGCGCGCGGTCGTCGGATCGAGCAGGGCGGTCGCCTCGTCGAGGATGAGGGTGTGCGGGTCGGCCAGCACCACCCGGGCCAGGGCGAGCTGCTGGGCCCGCGACCCGTCCGTCCGGCGGCCGCCGGTGCCGAGCTCGGTGTCCAGGCCGTCCGGCAGCTCCCGTACCCAGCCGTCGGCACCGACGGCGGCCAGCGCCGCCCACAACGCCGCGTCGTCGGCGGCGGGTTCGGCGATCAGCAGATTGTCCCGAACGGTGCCCAGGAACACGTGGTGCTCCTGGGTGACGAGGACGACCTGGCGGCGCAACTGCTCGGGATCGAGGTCGGCGATCGGTACGCCCCCCACCGTCACCGACCCGGACCGCGGCGCGTCGATGCCCGCGAGCAGTCGGCTCAGAGTGGTCTTCCCGGCGCCGGAGGGCCCGACGACGGCCAGCCGTTCCCCGGGCCGCACGGTCAGGTCGACTCCGCGCAGCACCTCGCCCCCGCGGTCGTAGGAGTAGCGGACATCGGTCACGTCGATCCGGTCGTCGACCGGGGTCGGCGAGCCCGACGGCACGGCCCGTGGCGCGCGGGCCAGCCCCTCGACGCGGGCGAACGAGGCGCCGCTGCTCTGCAGCTGCTCGACCTGCATCAGGATCTGGTCGAGCGGCTCCGCGAGCTGGCGCAGATACAGGGTCGCGGCGACCACCGCACCCAGGCTCATCGCCCCCCTCGCGTGCAGGGCACCGCCCACCAGCAGGACGGCGACCACGGGAACGACGTACGACACCTCCACGGCCGGGAAGAACACGCTGCGCAGGAACAGGGTCCGCATCCGCCTGACGCGGGACGTCTCCAGCGTCCGACGGCTCGCGGCGATCCGGCCGCGCTGCAGCCCGAACGCCTCCACCGTACGGGCACCGGACGCGGTGGCCGCGAGGATCTCGGCGACGTCCGAGGTGGCGGTGCCCTCGGCGAGATACGCGGTGCGCGCACGGCGCAGATACCAGCGCAGGGCGAACCAGATCCCGACGAGCCCGAGCACCCCGCAGGCGCCGAGCAGCGGGGCGATGACGAAGACCGCGCCGAGGATGAACAACGCCTGGGCGCACGAGATGAGCAGTTCGGGCCCGGCGTCGCGCAGGGTGTTGCCCACCACGGTGACATCGGCGGTGCCGCGCGCGGTCAGGTCGCCGGTGCCGGCCCGCTCCACGACCGAGGCGGGCAGACTCAGCGCCCGCTCCACGAACTGCTCCCGCACCCGGGCCAGCGTCCGCTCCCCGAAGCGGTGCCCCACGTACCGTGCCCACCGCGCCAGCAGCAGCTGCGCCAGCGAGCACACCAGGATGACCGACGCCAGCCGGTCCACGACGTCCACACCGTCCCCGGCCCGTACGTCGTCGATGATCCGCCCGAGCAGCCAGGGTCCGACCAGACCGGCCGCCGCGGCCAGCGAGTTGAGGCCGAGCACGGCGGCGAAGGACCGCCCGTCCGCCCGGATCAGCCGCAGTGCCGCCCGGCGCACCTCGACGGGTTCGGCGACCGGCAGATGCGCGCTCATCGCAGGACCTCTTCCGTGTCGCGGGCCACCAGTGCCCGGTACGCCGGCTCCCCGTCGAGGAGTTCGTGATGGCTGCCGCTCGCCGCGACCTTGCCGTCGACCAGGAAGTGCACGGTGTCCACCTGGTCGAGCATCAGCGGCGAGGTGCTGGTGACGACGGTCGTACGGCCCGAGCGTGCGGCCCGCAGCCGGGCCGCCACCGCCGCCTCGGTGTGCGCGTCGAGCGCCGAGGTGGGTTCGACGGCGAGCAGTACCTCGGGGTCGGCGAGCAGCGCCCGCGCCAGACGTACGCGCTGTCGCTGGCCGCCGGAGAGGCTGCGGCCCTGGGCGGCGACGTCCGAGTCGAGACCGTCGGGGAGACCGAGCACGATGTCGTCCGCCGCCGCCGCGCGCACCGCCCGGGCGATCGCCTCCTCGTCGTGCTCCCGGCGACCGGAGACCAGCTCGCGCAGGGTGCCCGCGAACAGGTCGGCCTCGTTGTCCGCGACCAGGATCCGCTCGCGCACCTGCGCCAGGGCGATCTCGTCGAGCCGTACGCCACCCCACGTGACCGCCGACTCCGCGTACCGGCCGAGGCGGTCGACGACGGCCTCGGACTCCACGGGAACGGCTCCGACCAGCGCGGTGAGCCGCCCCGGCAGCACCCGTACCCCGGAGTCCGGATCGTGCAGCACCGCCGGGGAGGCGGGCGCGTCCCGGGCGTCGGGGTGGTCGGCGACGGGCTCCAGGGACAGGAACCGTACGACACGCCGGGCGGCGACGACGGCCCGGCTGAGCTGGTAGCCGCTCTCGATGAAGAAGTACACCGGCATCACCAGGACCGCGACATAGCCGTACACGGACACCAACTGGCCGATGGAGATCTCGCCCTGGGCGGCGAGTCGGGCCGCGAGCCAGGTCACGAGGGCGAGGAAGAGGGTCGGCAGTCCCGTGCCCAGTGCCTGGATCCAGCTGGTCGCGGCCCCGACCCGGTACCCCTGCGCCCGCAGCTGCTGCGAGTCGCGGCGGAAGGTGTCCGCGAACAGCCCCTTGCCACCCAGGCCGTTGAGGACGCGCAGGCCGCCCGCGAGGTCGCCGATCCGCGCGGTCAGCACGCCCTGCCGCTCGCGGTACTCGGTCTCCGCACCCTGCAACCGACCCATCAGCGGGCCGACGAGCCCGGCGATCAGCGGCACCCCGAGGAGTATCACCACCGACAGCTGGAGCGAGACCGACATCAGCAGCGCGGCCACCACGCCGTAGGTGACGATCGCGGCGATGCCGGGACCGACGACGGTCAGCGACTGGCTGATCGTCTGGACGTCACCGACGCCGATCGTGACGACCTCCCCGGCGCCGACCTGGCGGCCCAGCGCGGCACCCAGCCGCGCCGACTGCCCCACCACGACCTTGACCGTGCGGAAGTTGGCGTCCATCCGGACCTTGGTCATGGTGCGGTGCCGCATGATGCCCAGCCAGGCGTTGAACACGCCGATGCCCAGTACGGCGGCCGTCCAGCCGAACAGCGCGCCCCGGTCGTCCGGCTCCAGGCCGTCGTCGATCGCACGGGACAGCAGATACGGCGGCAGCGCCAGGAGCGTCATCCACACCGTGGCGAGCAGCGCGCCGGCCGCGCTGCGCCCCGACTGCCGGGTGACCAGCCACCACAGATACCGCCACCCGCCCCGGCAGTCGGGCGTCCCCGGGTCCTCGTGAGCGTCGATCATCCAGCCCTCATGCCTTTCACTCGCCGTCCGCTGTACGAGTCGCTCGCCGTCGGCTACACGAGGCTGTCGCGCCATGCCTGGTGCAGATCCGCGAACCTGCCGGTGGACGCGACGAGCTCGGCCGGGCTGCCGTCCTCGACCACCCGCCCGTGCTCCATCACCAGCACCCGGTCGGCGATCTCCACCGTGGACAGACGGTGGGCGATGACCACCGCCGTCCGGCCGCGCAGGACCGTCGACATGGCGCGCTGCACCGCCCGTTCCCCCGGGATGTCGAGGGAACTGGTCGCCTCGTCGAGGATGAGGACGGCCGGGTCGGCGAGCAACGCTCGTGCGAAGGCGACGAGTTGGCGCTGCCCGGCGGAGATACGGCCGCCCCGTTTGCGTACGTCCGTGTCGTAGCCCTCGGGCAGCGCGCTGATGAAGTCGTGGGCGCCGATCGCCTTGGCGGCCCGCTCGATCTCCTCGCGACTCGCGTCGGAGCGGCCGATGGCGATGTTCTCGGCGACCGTGCCGGAGAACAGGAAGGCCTCCTGGGTCACCATCACCACCCCGCGCCGCAGTTCGGGCACGGACAGCTCGCGCAGGTCGACGCCGTCGAGCAGGACCCGGCCGTCCGTGGGGTCGTAGAAGCGGGCCAGCAGCTTGGCGAGCGTCGACTTGCCCGCGCCCGTCGAGCCGACCACGGCCACCGTCTGCCCCGCGGGGATCGTGAGCGAGAAGGTGGGCAGCACCTCGCCGCCGGTGCGGTAGGCGAAGCGGACGTCCTCGAAGACGACCTCGCGGCCCGGCTGCGCGGAGGCGAGCGCGGGCAGCCGCCTCGGTTCGGCCGGCTCCGGCACCGACGGTGTCTGGGCCAGCAGGCCCGCGATCTTCTCCAGCGAGGCCGCCGCGGACTGGTAGGCGTTGAGGAACATGCCCAGCCGGTCGATCGGGTCGTACAGGCGGCGCAGATAAAGCACCGAGGCGGCCAGCACGCCCAGCGCCAGCGAACCCCCGGCCACCCGGTACGCGCCCCACAGCACGATCCCCGCGACCGCCGTGTTGGCGACCAGCCGGGAGCCGACGACATAGCGGGCCATCTCCAGCAGGGCGTCGCCGTTGGTGCGTTCGTGGCGCTTGTTGAGCACCCGGAACTCGGCGTCGTTGGCGTGCTCGCGGCGGAACGCGCGCACCGGCCGGATCCCGTTCATCGTCTCCGCGAACTTCACGATGACGGCGGCGATCGCGGTCGAGCGGAGGCGGTAGATACGGCCCGCGCGGCGCCGGTACTGCCGTACGAGGAGATAGAGCGGTACGAAGGACGCCACCGCCACGGCGCCCAGACCCAGGTCCAGCCAGAGCAGCATCGCCGAGATGTAGACGAAGGACAGGATCACCGTGATGAGTTCCTGCAGGCCCTCGCTGAGCAGTTCGCGCAGCGACTCGACGTCCGTCGTGGAGCGGGAGATCAGCCGGCCCGAGGTGTAGCGCTCGTGGAAGTCGATGCTGAGCGCCTGTGCGTGGCGGAAGATCCGGCCGCGCAGGTCGAGCAGCACGTCCTGGTTGACGCGGGCGGACGCCTGGGTGAAGGCGTACTGGAGTCCGCCGGCGGCCAGCGCGCACAGCAGATAGCCGACACCCACCGCGATCAGCGGGCCGTGGTCGTGCGCGCGGAAGGCCGGTACGGCACGGTCGATGGCGTACGCGACGATCAGTGGGCCCGCCTGGATCGCGGCCTGCTGGAGCAGGAGCAGCACCATCGTCACCACCACACGGGCCTTGAGCGGGGCGAGGAGGGAACGCAGGAGCGCCGCGGTGGCGTCCGGGGGAGTGGGCAGGGCGTCGCGGTCGAAGGGGTCCTGGTGCTCGTGGGACTCCCGCGCGTCCGGACGGTCCGTGCCGGGCTCCCCGCCGTCGGGTGCCGTGCCCGCTTCCCTGCCCGGTTCCCGGTCCGGTTCCTTGTTCGGCGCGGTCGTCGTGGGCGCCGTCATCGGTCGGCCTCCTCGTCACCTGACATCAGATGGGCGTACTCGGCGTTGCTGCGCAGCAGTTCGTGGTGGGTGCCGACCGCGGTGATACGGCCGCCGGAGAGCAGGGCCACGCGGTCGGCGAGCAGGACCGTGGACGGGCGGTGCGCCACGATCAGCGCGGTCGTCTCCGCCAGTACGCGGCGCAGCGCGGCCTCGACCGCGGCCTCCGTGTGGACGTCCAGCGCCGACAGGGGGTCGTCGAGGACGAGGAAGCCGGGGCGGCCGACGACGGCCCGCGCGAGGGCGAGGCGCTGGCGCTGGCCGCCGGACAGGCTCAGGCCCTGCTCGCCGACCTGGGTCCGGGTGCCCTGCGGGAGCGCGTGCGCGAAGTCGGCCTGGGCGACGGCGAGGGCACGGTCCAGGTCCGCTTCGCCCGCGGTGTCCGGGGCGCCCATGAGCACGTTCTCCCCGACGCCGGCCGAGAAGAGCGTGGGCTCCTCGAAGGCCACGGCCACGCGCGCGCGAAGCTCCTCGCGGGGCATCGCCGTGATGTCCTCGCCGTCCAGCGTGATCCGCCCGGCCGTCACCTCGTGCAGCCGTGGGACGAGGGCGGTGAGGGTGGTCTTCCCGGTGCCGGTCGCGCCGACCAGGGCCATCGACTCACCCGGACGGATGTGCAGATCGATGCGGTCGAGGACGGGGGGCGCGTCCGCCGGGGCGTCGGGATAGCGGAACTGGACGCCGTGGAAGCGGAGTCCGCCCTCGCCCTTCCCGGCGGCGACCGCGGACGATCCGTCGGAGACCGCGGACGTCCCGGCGGAGACCGCGGACGTCCCGGTGGACTCCGGCTGCTCGTCCATCACCTCGAAGTACCGCTCCGTCGCCGTCGCCGCCTCCTGGCTCATCGCGAGGAGGAAGCCGATGGACTCGACGGGCCAGCGCAGCGCGAGCGCCGTGGACAGGAACGCCACCAGCGTGCCGGCGGACAGGTGTCCGTCGGCGACCTGGACCGTGCCGAGCACGAGGGCCGCGCCGATGGCGAGTTCGGGGAGCGTGACGATGACCGTCAGGATGGCGGCGAGGAGGCGCGCCTTGGCCAGCTCCGTGCCGCGCAGGGTGCGGGACAGCTCCCGGAAGGCGAGGGCCTGGCTGCGGTGGCGTCCGAAGCCCTTGATGATGCGGATGCCGAGCACGCTCTCCTCGACGACCGTCGTCAGATCGCCCACCTGGTCCTGGGCCCGCCGCGCCACCAGCGAGTAGTGCCGCTCGAAGAGCCAGCAGACCACCATCAGAGGCACCGCGGGAGCCAGCAGCACCAGGCCGAGGGTCCACTCCTGGGCCAGCATGATCATGACGCCGACGAGGATCGTCACGGAGTTGACCAGCAGGAACGTCAGTGGGAAGGCGAGGAACTGGCGCACCAGCATCAGGTCCGTGGTGCCCCGGGACAGCAGCTGACCGGAGGCCCAGCGGTCGTGGAAGGCGACCGGGAGCCGTTGCAGATGCCGGTACAGATCCGCCCGCATGTCGGCCTCGACCCCCGACAGGGGCCGTGCCACCAGCCACCGCCGCAGCCCGAACAGCACCGCCTCCGCGATCCCGAGCAGCAGCAGATACAGCGCGCCGAGCCAGATGCCCGCCGCGTCGTGCTCGGCCACGGGACCGTCCACCATCCACTTCAGGACGAGCGGGAACACCAGCCCCGTACAGGAGGCGAGGACCGCGACGAAGGCGGCACTGAACAGCCGCGTGCGCACCGGCCGCACGTACGGCCACAGGCGCAGCAGGCTGCGTACGGTCGAATGGTCGGCTCGGCCCGGGGTCACCGCATCTGAAGTGGACATCAGGAGCGAGCCTACGGTTCGGCACTGACAGAGCCCACCGAGTTTTGGCCCGACCTGAATCGTTCCACGGATCCGGGACCGGTGCCCCGGGTCCGGGGCTCGGTCGTATCGCCGCATCAACCGATCGGTTGATGCCGCTTCGAGCGCGATGGACGATGTGCCCGCTCCCGTCCCGCCGGGATCCTCGGGACATGTCAGTCATCGAAGTCACCGGACTGCGCAAGTCCTACGGCGGCCGGCCCGTCGTCGACGGTGTCTCCTTCGCCGTCGAGGAGGGCGAGATCTTCGGGATCCTCGGCCCGAACGGCGCCGGCAAGACCACCACCGTCGAGTGCGTCGAGGGCCTGCGGATCCCCGACGCGGGCCGCGTCCGGGTCACCGGGCTCGACCCCGTCGCCGACCACGAACAGGTCGCCCGCGTCCTCGGCGCCCAGCTCCAGGAGAGCGAGCTCCAGGCCAAGCTCACCGTCCGCGAAGCCCTGGAGCTGTACGCGGCCTTCTATCCGCGCCCCGCCGACTGGCGGCCCCTCGCCGAACGCCTCGGCCTGACCGCCAAGCTCACCACCCGCTTCGCGAAGCTCTCCGGCGGCCAGAAACAGCGCCTGTTCATCGCGCTCGCCCTCATCGGCAACCCCCGGGTCGTCGTCCTCGACGAACTGACCACCGGGCTCGACCCGCGCGCCCGCCGCGACACCTGGCAGCTCATCGAGGACGTCCGGGCGAGCGGGGTCACCGTCCTGCTCGTCACGCACTTCATGGAGGAGGCGCAGCGCCTGTGCGACCGGATCGCCGTGATCGACAAGGGCCGGGTGGCAGCCCTGGACACCCCGTCAGGGCTGATCCGGCGCTCGGCGGGCTCCACCGTCATCAGCTTCACGCCGTCCGCGCCGCTGGACGAGGGTGACCTGAACGCGTTGCCCGCGCTCGCGTCGGTCGAGCACAAGGACGGCCGGATCACGCTGTCCGGCACCGACGAGACCGTCAACGCGGTCATCACCCTGCTCGCCCGGGGCCACATCACCGCCCACCAACTCCGGGTCTCCGACGCCACGTTGGACGACGCGTTCCTGGACCTGACGGAGGTCACCCCATGAACACCGCAGTCCTGCGCACCGAGCTGCGCCTCTTCCGCCGCGAACCGGGCGCCCTCTTCTGGATCCTGGCGTTCCCCACCCTGCTGCTGGTGATCCTGGGCTCCATCCCCTCCTTCCGCCAACACCACGCCGACCTGGGGGGCCTGCGCACGGTCGACGTGTACGTCCCGGTCGCCGTGCTCCTCGGCATGATCGTCGGCGCGCTGCAGTCGATGCCGCAGAACATCACCGGCTACCGCGAGCGCGGCATCCTGCGCCGCATGTCCACCACTCCGGTACGCCCGTCCGCCCTGCTGTCCGCGCAGATGCTGGTCTACGGCGCGGCGGCGCTCGTCTCGGCGCTGTGCGCGCTCGCGGTGGGCCGACTCGCCTTCGACGTACGACTGCCCGAGCAGCCGTACGGCTATCTCCTCGCCCTGCTCCTCGCGATCCTGGCCGCGCTCGCGCTGGGCGCGGTGGTCTCCGCGCTGTCGCGGACGACGAAGATCGCGGGCGCGATCGGGTCGGCGGTGTTCTTCCCGATGATGTTCTGCGCGGGCGTGTGGCTGCCGGTGCAGGCCATGCCGCACGGACTCGCCCGGGTCATCGGCTGCACCCCGTTCGGCGCCGCCGCGCAGGCGCTGAACCGGGCGGCGGCGGGCGACTGGCCGGGCTGGGCGCACCTGGGGGTGCTCGCGGCCTGGACGGTGCTGCTCACGGCGGGTGCCTCCCGCTGGTTCCGATGGGAGTAGGCGAGGGGCCGTGCAGACTGGGGAGATGACCACCAAGGACCGGCAGATCGAGCGGCGTTGGGAGCAGCTGCACACCTGGGGGCCGTACGGTCTGCTCGGCGTCAGTGTCGTCCTCGCGCTCGCCTCTGCCGGCGTGATCGACCGTTCCGGCGAGTGGTACGCCGCCTGGGCCCTGGTCGTCGCCGCGGTCGCCCTCCAGCTGTGGTGGCACGGCACCCGCGCCCGCCGGGCCGGCCGCGGCCGGATCCCGTCCCGGGCGGGGACGGCGTACTACGTCGTCCGCTGGGCCATCGGCTTCGCCCTCACCTGGATCGACCCGTTCTTCGCGTTCTACGCCGCCGCCGGCTACATGGACGCCGACGAGCTGATCCCGGGCAGGTGGCAGCGGCTCGGACTGTTCGCGAGCGCGGTCACCGTGGCCGCTGCGCAGGCCGGCGGGCTGCCGTTCGGGAGCGGCGTCCAGTGGATCCTCTTCGCCGCGCTCCTGGTCGCCAACTCCGGCCTGCAGATGGTGGTCGCCCACCTCACCCAGCAGGAGGCCCAGCGCTCCCGGGAGCGCACCGAGACCATCACCGAACTCGAACGCACCAACGCCGCCCTGCAACAGGCCCTCGACGAGAACGCCGCCCTGCACGCCCAACTCCTCGTCCAGGCGAGGGAAGCCGGCGTCGCCGACGAACGCCGCCGGCTGGCGGCCGAGATCCACGACACCATCGCCCAGGGCCTGACCGGCATCATCGCGCAGCTCCAGGTCGTCGCGAACACCCCCGATCCGGAGGCCGCCCGCGTACATCTGGGCCGCGCGTCGGAGCTGGCCCGCCAGAGCCTGGGTGAGGCGCGCCGTTCGGTGCACAACCTCGCTCCGGTCGCCCTGGAACACGACGGCCTTCCCGAGGCGCTGAAGAAGACGGTCGCGGACTGGGCCCGACGCACCGGCGTCCGCGCGGACTTCACCCTCACCGGCACGGCGGAACACCTCCACGAGGAGATCTCGGCGACGCTCCTGCGTATCGCCCAGGAGGCCCTGTCCAACGCGTCCCGGCACGCGCGCGCGGCCCGGCTCGGCGTCACCCTCTCCTTCATGGGCGACGAGGTGACCCTGGACGTACGCGACGACGGCCGCGGCTTCGACCCCGCCGCCGTCCCCGGACGCACCGGCAACGGCGGCTTCGGCCTGGACGGCATGCGGGCCCGCGCCGAACGCGTCGCGGGCTCCCTCACCCTGGAGTCCGAACCCGGCCGCGGTACGGCGGTCTCGGCGCGCGTACCGTTGGTCCGCGATGACCGATGACGCTGTGATCACCCTGCTGATCGTCGACGACCATCCCGTCGTACGGGACGGTCTGCGCGGCATGTTCGAGTCCGCGCCGGGATTCACGGTCCTCGGCGAGGCCGCGAACGGCGTCGAGGCCGTCGCCCTCACCGCCTCCCTCGACCCGGACGTCGTCCTGATGGACCTCCGCATGCCCGGCGGCAACGGCGTCGAGGCGATCGCGGAACTCACCCGCCGCGGCGCCCGCGCCAAGGTGCTCGTCCTCACCACGTACGACACCGACTCCGACACCCTCCCCGCGATCGAGGCGGGCGCGACGGGCTATCTGCTGAAGGACGCCCCGCGGGAGGAGCTGTTCACCGCCGTCCGCGCGGCGGCGCAGGGCCGTACGGTGCTCTCCCCGGCGGTCGCCTCCCGCCTGGTCTCGGCGGTCCGCGCGCCCGCCTCGACCCAGGACTCCCTCTCGGCCCGCGAGCGCGAGGTCCTGGCCCTGGTGGCCAAGGGCACCTCGAACCGTGAGATCGCCCGCGTCCTGTTCATCAGCGAGGCCACGGTCAAGACCCACCTCACCCACCTGTACGCCAAGCTGGGTGTCAACGACCGCGCGGCGGCGGTGGCGGTCGCGTACGACCGGGGCATCCTGGGCTGACGCCCCGCGCCCCTGAAGGCCTCAGCCCACCACCCGTAGCAACAGCACCGCCCGCGCCGGCACGGTGACCGTGCCGCCCGCGCGGTGGATCACGCCCGGCGCCCGCGCCTGATCCTCCGTCGAGGTGTCGACCACGAGTTCGTAGCGCGAGGCCCACGGAGGCCCCGGCAGGACGAAGCTCACCGGACGGTCCCCGGCGTGCAGCACCGCGAGGAAGCTGTCGTCCACGATCGGCGCTCCGCGGGCGTCGCGTCCGGGGATGTCCCGGCCGGAGAGGTACATCCCCAGCGTCGCGGCCGGTGCGTACCAGTCCCGTTCCGTCATCTCCGTCCCGCGGGGGGTGAACCACGCCAGGTCGCGCAACCCGTCCACGGAATGGGCCCGGCCGGAGAAGAACGCGCGGCGCCGCAGCACGGGGTGCCGGTGCCGCAGCGCGATCAGACGTGAGGTGAGGTCGAACAGGGCCCGCCAGCCCGGTTCCTCCAGCAGGCTCCAGTCGACCCAGCTGATCTCGTTGTCCTGGCAGTACGCGTTGTTGTTGCCGCGCTGGGTGCGTCCGAACTCGTCCCCCGCGACGAGCATCGGCACCCCGGTGGACAGCAGCAACGTCGTCAGCAGGTTCCGCAACTGGCGCCGCCGCAACCCCCGTACCCGCTCTTCGTCCGTCTCCCCCTCCGCCCCGCAGTTCCAGGCCCGGTTGTCGTTCGTGCCGTCCCGGTTCCCCTCCCCGTTGGCCTCGTTGTGCTTGCGCTCGTAGGAGACGAGGTCGCGCAGCGTGAAGCCGTCGTGGGCGGTCACGAAGTTCACCGAGGCATAGGGGCGCCGGCCGCCCCACGCGTACAGGTCGCTCGACCCCGAGAGGCGGTACCCCAGGTCCCGTACGTCCGGCAGCGCGCCCCGCCAGAAGTCCCGGACCGCGTTGCGATAGCGGTCGTTCCACTCCGTCCACAGGGGCGGGAAGGCGCCCACCTGGTAGCCGCCGGAACCGACGTCCCACGGTTCGGCGATCAGCTTCACCCGACGCAGGACCGGGTCCTGGGCGATGACCGCGAGGAAGGGGGAGAGCATGTCGACGTCGTGCATCGAGCGGGCCAGCGCCGCCGCCAGGTCGAAGCGGAAGCCGTCCACCCCCATCTCCGTCACCCAGTACCGCAGCGAGTCCGTGATCAGGCGCAGGACGTGCGGCTGCACCACGTGCAGCGTGTTGCCGCAGCCCGTGTAGTCGGCGTACCGGCGGGCGTCCGACTGGAGCCGGTAATAGCCCCGGTTGTCTATGCCGCGAAGGGACAGCATCGGGCCCAACTCACCGGCCTCCGCCGTGTGGTTGTAGACCACGTCGAGGATCACCTCGATACCGGCCGTGTGCAGCGCCCGCACCATCCGCTTGAACTCGCCGACCTGCTGTCCCGTCGTCCCGGAGGACGCGTAGCCCGCGTGCGGGGCGAAGTAGCCGATCGAGTTGTAGCCCCAGTAGTTCTTCATGCCGCGCCGCAGGAGGTGGTCCTCGTGGGCGAACTGATGGACGGGCAGGAGTTCCACGGCCGTGACGCCCAGCCCGACCAGGTGCTCGATCGCCGCCGGGTGGGCGAGCCCGGCGTAGGTCCCGCGCAGTTCCTCCGGGATCCCGGGGTGCAGCCGTGTGAAGCCGCGGACGTGCAGCTCGTAGATCACCGAGTCCGCCCACGGGGTCTTCGGGCGGTGGTCGTCCGACCAGTCGTCGTCATCGTGGACGACGACGCCCTTGGGGACGTACGGCGCCGAGTCCCGGTCGTCGCGCACGGTGTCCGCGACCTGCTGCTGGGGCCAGTCCCGGACATGCCCGTACACCTCGGGCGGCAGACTGAAGTCGCCGTCCACCGCACGGGCGTACGGGTCGAGGAGCAGCTTCGCCGGGTTCCAGCGGGCGCCGGTCCACGGGTCCCAGCGGCCGTGCACGCGGTAGCCGTAGCGACGGCCGGGCAGCACGCCGGGGACGAAGCCGTGCCAGATCTCGTGGGTCAGCTCGGTGAGCGGTACGCGTGTCTCGTGGACCTCGCCGTCCCGCTCGTCGAAGAGACAGAGGTCGACGGCCTCCGCCCCGCCCGCCCACAGGGCGAAGTTGGTGCCCGCCGCGCCGTCGGGGCCGACGCGGAAGCGCGCCCCGAGCGGGGTCGGGGCGCCCGGCCACACGGACACGGCGGGCGACGGCGCCCTCTGGGCCCCGTTCAGTACGGGAGACGACTGCGCGGGCAGCTTCTCACCCGTGGCCCGCCCCTCCGGCACTGCCTCCTGCTCGGCTGCGCTCGACACCGTTCAGCCTCCTGCGGCTCGGTGGACGGCCGGAAGAGGAGCGTGCGGCGTCCCGGCACCTCTTGTCGGCCCGTTCGCCTCCGGGGCGGCACAGCCGGTGTCGGGAGGCCGACCGTGCTCAGCCCTTCGGGCCTCCGCGCGCTCGACCTCCCGACGCCGGTACGCCCCTGCGGCTCACGGGCGCGGCTCCCCTTCGCGTCGTCCTCCCCACTGTTCTGCCCAGCGCTTGGCTCGCACTCACGTTTCCCCAGAGGTGCACACTCGTTGGGCCCGCTGTGAAGCACGAACAGACACGCGCGCGGCACGCAGGGGCCGCGCTGGCCGCCGTACTGACCTGGGCCGGCCTGCTCGCCGGAGCCGCCGGCTGCACCTCGCACGGGTTGGAGGAGGTCCTCGGCAAACCCCCCGCCGCCGAGGACGTCATCCGGATCTCTCCCGACGACAACAGCAAGGGCGTACGCCCGCGACAGGCGCTGCGGGTGCGGGTGCCCGACGGGCGTCTGGAGTCCGTGCAGGTCGTCAAGGACCAGGACGCGCAGGAGTCCGCGGTGCCCGGGCACATCTCCGCCGACGGCCTGACCTGGGCCCCCGACGATCCGCGGCTCGCGCTCGCCGCCAAGTACACCGTGGACGTGGTGGCCCTCGACGGGCAGGGGCGGCGCTCGGCGCGGCACACGACGTTCACGACGTACGTGCCCGAGGAGCGGTTCATCGGATACGTGACGCCGGAGAACCGCTCCACCGTCGGCACCGGCATGATCGTCTCCCTCGCGTTCAACCGGGAGATCGAGAACCGGTCCGCCGTCGAGCGCGCGATCCACATCGAGGCCAGCCCCGCGGTCGAGGTCCGCCCGCACTGGTTCGGCAAGAGCCGCCTCGACTTCCGGCCCGAGAAGTACTGGAAACCGGGCACGAAGGTCACCGTCGGGCTGCGGCTGCGCGACGTCGAGGGGGCGAAGGGTGTCTACGGACTCCAGTACAGGACGTTCTCGTTCACCATCGGACGCAGCCAGGTCTCGCTGGTGGACGCCGCCGCGCACACCATGCAGGTACGCCGCGACGGCGACCTCCTCGCCACGGTGCCGATCACGGCGGGCGCCCCCAAGAGGACGACGTACAACGGGAAGATGGTCGTCATGGAGATGCTGGACGTGACCCGGATGAACAGCCGCACGGTCGGCTTCGGCGGCGAGTACGACATCCCGGACGTCCCGCACGCGATGCGCCTCACCGACTCCGGGACCTTCGTGCACGGCAACTACTGGGCCTCGGGCGTCTTCGGCACCAGCAACGTCAGCCACGGCTGCGTCGGTCTCCAGGACGTGAAGGGCGGCAGCTCCGACTCCCCCGCGGGCTGGTTCTTCGACCGCAGTCTCATCGGCGACGTCATCGAGGTCGTCAACAGCGACGACAAGGAAGTCGCCCCCGACAACGGCCTCGGAGGCTGGAACATGGACTGGAAGGAGTGGAGGGCGGGCAGCGCGGTGAAGTAGCCCGGCGAAGCGGCCCGGTCAAAGGGGTACGTACGTGTCGAAGGGCAGGGGACTCCAGCGCGCCCCCACACGGCCGAACTTGGGACTGAACGGTGACAATCCCGGGGAGCCATCTCTCAGAGCCGTGTGATTAATTAGCGCGATACGCGCGGCGACGCGCTGGGGTGCGGGCCTGATCAGGCCGTGCGAGGGGAGAACAGACTTGAACGGGCGACCGATATCGGGGGCGTCGGTTGGAACGCGGGCACGGGGGAGCAAGGGGATCCTGGCGCTGCTGCTGGGCGTGCTGCTGCTCGCCGTGACCGCGTGCGGCGGGGGAGGGGGCTCGGATTCCGGGAACGGCAAGGGCAAGAGCACGGGCAGCTCCACCAAGGCCGACACCAAGGTCTCGCAGGCCGTGGTGACCATCGCCCCGAAGGACGGCACGAACGGCGTGGCCACCAGCGGGGCTCTCAAGGTCACCGCGGCCAAGGGCAAGCTGACCGAGGTCACGGTCAAGGACGGCAGGGGCAACGCGGTCGACGGCGCGATATCCGGCGGGGGTGCCACCTGGACGCCCTCGACCCACCTCGCCTCCGCCACCAAGTACAAGGTCCACGCGGTGGCCAAGGACGCCGACGGCCGTGAGGCCGCCGAGGAGTCCGCCTTCACCACGCTGACCCCGAAGAACACCTTCGTCGGTATGTTCACGCCCGAGGACGGTTCCAAGGTCGGCGTCGGCATGCCCTTCTCGGTCCGCTTCACCCGGGGCATCACGCACCCGGACGCCGTCGAGAAGGCCATCAAGATCAAGACCGAGCCGGCCGTCGACGTCCAGGGCCACTGGTTCGGCAACGACCGCCTCGACTTCCGCCCCGAGCAGTACTGGAAGGCCGGCACGAAGGTCACCGTCTCCCTCAACCTCGACGGCGTCGAGGGCCGGCCCGGGGTCTACGGCAAGCAGGCCAAGACCGTGACCTTCACGATCGGCCGCAGCCAGGTCTCCACGGTCGACGCCAAGACCCACAAGATGGTCGTCAAGCGTGACGGCAAGGTCATCAAGACCATCCCGATCACCACGGGCAAGCCGGGCTACGACACCTGGAACGGCCAGATGGTCATCAGCGAGCAGCTCCGGGTGACCCGTATGAACGGTGAGACGGTCGGCTACGGCGGCGAGTACGACATCAAGGACGTGCCCGACGCCCAGCGCCTGACCGACTCCGGCACCTTCATCCACGGCAACTACTGGGGCGGCGACGCCTTCGGTAACTACAACGCCAGCCACGGCTGCGTGGGCCTGCGTGACGTGCGCGGCGGCGGCGACCGCAGTGCGCCCGCCGCCTGGTTCTTCGACCACTCCATCACCGGTGACGTGGTGATCGTGAAGAACTCCCACGACCAGACGGTCGCCCCGGACAACGGCCTCAACGGCTGGAACATGTCCTGGTCGGCCTGGACCGCCTGACCTTTTCGCCTCGACGGGCCCGCTGTGCCAGGTCACCTCCGTGACCGAGTGCACCGGGCCCGTTGTCGTTGGTCCCCGTACTGCACCTGCCCCGGGGGACAACCCCCCAGACCCCCGATACGGTGCCTTCATGACTGTGCATCTCGAAGTGGCCGAAGGCGTCGGCACCCTCCGCCTGGACCGCCCGCCCATGAACGCGCTGGACGTCGCCACACAGGACCGGCTCAAGGAGCTCGCCGAGGAGGCCACCCGCCGCGAGGACGTGCGCGCCGTGGTCATCTACGGCGGCGAGAAGGTGTTCGCGGCGGGCGCGGACATCAAGGAGATGCAGGCCATGGACCACGCGGCGATGGTCGTGCGGTCCCGTGGTCTGCAGGACTCCTTCAGCGCCGTGGCCCGTATCCCCAAGCCGGTCGTCGCCGCCGTCACCGGGTACGCGCTGGGCGGTGGCTGCGAGTTGGCGCTCTGCGCGGACTTCCGTATCGCCGCGGACAACGCCAAGCTCGGCCAGCCGGAGATCCTGCTGGGCCTGATCCCCGGCGCCGGCGGCACCCAGCGCCTGTCCCGTCTGATCGGCCCCTCCAAGGCGAAGGACCTCATCTTCACGGGGCGGATGGTGAAGGCCGACGAGGCGCTGTCGCTCGGTCTCGTGGACCGGGTCGTCCCGGCCGACGAGGTGTACGCCCAGGCACACGCGTGGGCCGCGAAGCTGGCGCAGGGTCCCGCGCTCGCGCTGCGTGCCGCCAAGGAGTCCATCGACGCGGGTCTGGAGACCGATCTCGAGACGGGGCTCGCGATTGAACGGAACTGGTTCGCGGGGCTGTTCGCGACCGAGGACCGAGAGCGCGGCATGCGCAGCTTCGTGGAGGAGGGGCCGGGGAAGGCGAAGTTCCTCTGATCCCCTTGCAGTTGACGCGACGTCTTACCCGTTGTCCCCCGAAGGGCTTGTTTATGCCAGCCTTAAGGGAACCTTAAGTCTGCCTTGTCGGGGGCGACTGGCGATTGCCGTCAACTGGGGCATTCCGGCAGGTCAGGTGGGCCCTGATGAGCCCCGAACTGCCGGGGGCATATGCCTACAGGATGTCGCGGAATGGGCGGTTCCGGGGGGCGTATTCCTCCGGAACGGCCCCGAAGCGGGCTCTGGGCGGCCATGATGGGGGGCATGGCGGGGCTGGAGGGTATCGAACAGCCGCGGCGGCACGGGAGTGCGACCGCGGCGCGCTGGTCGCCTGCGGTCGAGGACGAGCGGGCACTCAAGGCGCTCGAGTTGTTCGGCAACCCGACGGAGGGCGAGGTCCCGCTGCCGTCCCGCCCCGAGTCCGCCGCCACCGCGCGGCGGCTCACCCAGGTCATCGTCCTGCGGCACTGGGGACTCTCCCCGAAGATGACCGAGGACGCCGTGTTACTGGTGTCCGAACTCGTCGGAAATGCCGTACGGCACACGGGCGCCCGCGTCTTCGGACTCCGGATGCGTCGCCGCCGGGGCTGGATCCGCGTTGAGGTCCGTGACCCCTCCCGCGGTCTTCCCTGTCTGATGCCGGTCCAGGAGATGGACCTGAGCGGCCGCGGTCTCTTTCTCGTCGACAAGCTCTCCGACCGCTGGGGGGTCGACCTCCTGCCCCGCGGCAAGACCACCTGGTTCGAGATGCGCGTCGCCGATCGCTGACCGCTCGTCCCCAGGGTCCGCACCGCGACCCGCGCCCTCATCAATCGGACCAATCGCCCGTTTTCTTGCCATTACACCCTTAAATGGTGCGGGTGATCACGCCCGCTCGTCCCCCTCAGCCGTCCCTCGACAGAAGCCCCGACGGCAGCCTCGACGGAAGCGTCGCGCGCGCGGCGCCGGATCCTCGTACGGTTCCGGATCGGCGTGCGGCGCTGCGCTCGGGTGTCGCGCTCGCCGCCGGGACACTCGCCGCGGGGTGTTCCACGACCGGCGTCGTCGCCCACCCGGTCGCCGTGTCCCGCACGGCCGCCTCCCCCTCCGCGCATCTCTCCGCCAAGCCCGCCGCCGCGCCCGCGCCCCGCCACTTCCCGCAGCAGCCCGCCGAGATCACCCACGGCCCTCGCGACCGTCCCCGGGTCGCCCTCACCTTCCACGGCCAGGGCGACCCCGCCGTCGCCAAGGCACTGCTCGGCGAGGCGGAGAAGGCCGGCGCCCGGGTCACCGTGCTCGCGGTGGGCAGTTGGCTCGACGAGCACCCCGACATCGCCCGCCGCATCCTCGACGGCGGCCACGACCTCGGCAACCACACCCTGCGCCACCTCGCCATCAACGCGATGTCCGAGGCGGACGCGGAGGCCGAGATCCGGGGCTGCGCGGACCGGCTGCGGCGGCTGACCGGGTCCATCGGCACCTGGTTCAGGCCCTCCCGCACCCCGACCGCCTCCGCCCTCGTGGCGGGCGTGGCCCGCCGCGTGGGCTACCCGCACGTCCTCTCCTACGACGTCGACTCGCTCGACTACACCTCGCCGGGCGCCCCCGCCGTCACCCGCCAGGTCATCGGCGGGGTCCGCGAAGGATCCGTGGTGAGCCTGCACTTCGGGTACGCGGACACGGTCGCCGCGCTCCCCGCCGTCCTGGAAGAACTCGGCCGCCGCGGTCTGCGCGCGGTCACCACCACGGAGCTGCTGAGCTGATGCACCGCAACCGGAACCTCACGAAGCGCGCCCTGCTCACGGGCGCGGTACTCGCCGCACTCGCCGTACTTCCGGGCTGCGACGGCGAGTCCAAGAACACCGCGCACGAGGCCGTCGGCACCCAGGCCGCCGTCAAACCGGCCCAGCCCGACGGCCTGCCCGGCATGCCGCCCGTGCTCGACCCGAAGGACGTTTACGCCGCCGACCGGCCGAACAAGCTCTCTCCGGTCGTCAAGGACTTCCCGTCCCGCGTGTACGTCCCCAACACCAACTCCAACACGGTTTCCGTGATCGACCCGAAGACGTACGAGGTCATCGAGACGATCCGGGTCGGCACGCAGCCCCAGCACGTCGTCCCCTCCTGGGACATGAAGACGCTCTGGGTCAACAACGACCGGGGCAACACCCTCACCCCCATCGACCCGAGGACCGGCAAGGCGGGCAAGACCGTCGACGTGCACGACCCGTACAACCTGTACTTCACGCCCGACGGCAAGTACGCGATCGTCATGGCCTCCCTCGACCGCCAGCTGGTCTTCCGCGACGCGCACACCATGGATCGCGTGAAGACCGAGCCGGTCAGCTGCTACGGCGTCAACCACGCCGACTTCTCCCTCGACGGCCGCTACTTCATCGTCTCCTGCGAGTTCAGCGGTGAACTGCTGAAGGTCGACACCGCGCGGATGAAGGTGGTCGCCCAGCAGAAGCTGCCCTTCCGCGGCGCCATGCCGCAGGACGTCAAGATCTCCCCCGACGGCAAGCGGTACTACATCGCCGACATGGTGGCCAACGGCGTGTGGGTCCTCGACGGGGACAAGTTCACGAAGCCGTCCTTCCTCCCGACCGGCAAGGGCTGCCACGGGCTGTACGTCAGCCGTGACTCGCGCGAGATGTACATCTCCAACCGGGGCGAGGGCACCATCTCCGTCTTCGACTTCACCCGGAACAGGCTGACCAAGAAGTGGCGCCTGCCGCACGGCGGCAGCCCCGACATGGGCGGCGTCTCCGCCGACGGCAAGGTCCTGTGGCTGTCGGGCCGCTACAACTCCGAGGTGTACGCCATCGACACCCGCACCGGCGTCCAGCTGGCCCGCATCCCGGTCGGCAGCGGCCCGCACGGCCTGGCCGTCTACCCGCAGCCGGGCCGCTACTCGCTCGGCCACACCGGCATCTTCCGCTGATCCACGCCCGGTCGACCCGAAGGCGGTGACACGCCGCCGTACGGGTGATGATCCCCGGCCCGCCGCCGCAGAACCGAGATCGTGCTCCCCATGATCACAACTCGCCTGCGGCGGCGGGCCGCAGCCGTCGTCGTCTCCCTCTCGGCCGTCTTCGCGACCTCCGCCGCGACGCTCCCCGCGACCCCCGCCGCCCCGCCCACCAAGGCCGTCGCGCCCGCCTGTCCCCAGTTCGACGACCCGGTCAAGGCCGCCGCCGACCACCGCGTGCAGGTCGACCGCATCACCCCCGAGCCGGTCTGGCGCAAGACCTGCGGCACGCTGTACCGCAGCGACAGCCGGGGCCCCGCCACCGTCTTCGAGCAGGGCTTCCACCCCAAGGACGTCATCAACGGGCAGTACGACATCGAGCAGTACGTCCTGGTCAACCAGCCCTCGCCGTACGTGTCGACGACGTACGACCACGACCTGTACAAGACCTGGTACAAGTCGGGCTTCAACTACTACATCGACGCGCCCGGCGGCGTCGACGTCAACAAGACCATCGGTGACACCCACAAGTGGGCCGACCAGGTCGAGGTCGCCTTCCCCGGCGGTATCGCGCGCCAGTACATCATCGGCGTCTGCCCGGTCGACAAGAAGACCAAGACCGAGATCATGAGCGACTGCGAGAGCAACCCGCACTACGAGCCCTGGCACTGACGCCTATCCGGCGATGAGCAGCGCCTCCGAGCCCACGGGACGGTAACCGGCCGCCTGGAACGCCCGCATGCTGCGGGCGTTCCCCGGCGCGACCTGGGCCCACAGCGGCTCCGGGGCGAGCTGCCGGGCCGCCGTCACCAGGGCCCGGCCCAGCCCCCGGTGCCGTACTCCGTCGTCCACCTCGACGGAGACCTCGAGCCGCCCCGCGATCCCTCGCCCCAGCACCAGTACACCGCCCTCCGTCGTCCACGCGCGCACGTCGGCACGGCGCCTACGGGCGTACACGATCCGCGGATGCTCGCCGTCCGTGATCTCCTGCAGCGGGAGCGCCGGCTCGCCCGGCAGGGGAGAGCCCACGAGCATCGCGTCGATCGTCTCGGACGTACGCCCCGTCCGCTCGAGGAAGGCCGCCAGGAACCGCGCGTTCATCGGCGCGGCGAGGGCGTCGCACGGTACGGCGGCCAGCGTGTCGTACACCCACCGCGGATCCTCGTCCGTGAAGACCACCGCGTGCGCGGTGAAGGCGAGCACACCCGCGTCCCGGTGGGACGCCTGCGCCACGACGGTCGTACGACCGTCCGGCGGTGGGAAGACGCCCCGTGCGGCCGCGTCGAGAATGTCCCGAAGAGTCTCCACCACCGCGCTCCTTGAGTCTCCACCCACTGGAAGGCCCAGACTCGCAGACATGATCGACGACGGCACCGGACTTCTCACCATCGGCGAGCTGGCCCGGGCCACCGGACTGACCGTGCGCACCATCCGCTACTGGTCGGACGAGGGCGCCCTGCCCCCGGTGGCCCGCTCCTCGGGCGGCTACCGGCTGTACGACGCCGGGTCCGTGGCCCGCCTCGAACTGATCCGCACCCTGCGCGAACTGGGCCTCGGTCTGGACGCCGTACGCAAGGTGCTGGCCGGCGAGACGACGGTCGCGGAGGTGGCAGCCGCCCATGTGACGGCGCTGGACGCGCAGATCAGCTCGCTGAAGGTGACGAGGGCGGTGCTGTCGTCCGTGGCGCGACGCGGTTCGACCGCGGAGGAGATGACGCTCATGAACAAGCTGGCGCGGCTGTCGGCCGCCGAACGGAAACGGATCATGGAGGAGTTCGTGGAGGAGCTGTTCCACGGGCTCGACTCCGTGGATCCGGCCATCCAGGAGCGGATGCGCTCCACCGCGGTGGACCTGCCTCAGGATCCGACCCCCGAGCAGGTGGACGCCTGGGTGGAGCTGGCGGAGATGGTCCAGGATCCGGAGTTCCGGGCGCAGATGCGCGAGGTGGTCGAGTTCAACGCGGCCGACCGGGACCACGCCGCGGCCGCCGGGCGATCCGTGTGGTTCCCCATGCGCCTGCTCCGGTTGGGGACCGAGGCCCGCGCCCGGGGAATCGCCCCCGAGTCGCCGGAGGCGGCGGCGCTCCTGCGGGAGGTGCTGGGGGACGGCGACCCGGCCGCCGTTCTCGAACGCATGGAGTCGGCGTCCAACGACCGGCTCGCCCGGTACCGGGAGTTGCTGTCCACGGTGAAGGGCGCGGGGACCCCGTCCGCGCACCGTGCGGAGTTCGGCTGGGTGGTCGCCGCACTGAGGGCCGGCGCGGACCGTTAATCTGACCTCCGTCAATACAGCTGTCATGCACTACGAAGGGGCGGATCGGTGGCGGACATCGAGGAAGCACGCAAGCAGTTCGAGCGGATCGATTCGGACGGTGACGGTTTCATCACCGCGGCCGAGTTCAAGAGCGCCCTCGCCCAGGGCGGCGACTGGAACGTCACCGACTCGGTGGCGGAGGCCATCATCGCCACCCGCGACCTCAACGGGGACAAGGTCCTCTCGTTCGACGAGTTCTGGACCCACCTGAACAAGTGACCCGGGCCCTGACCAGGTGACCCGGACACAGGGGCGCCCGCCGACCATCCGGCGGGCGCCCCTTCGTCATGCCGCGCGCGGTGCGCAGGAGCCGTAACCGCACCACGGTCGCCGCAAGCGTGGCCGCCCTCCGGGCATCAGCGGCGCCCGGCCTCCAGCGCCTCCGCGAAGGCCGGCTGCGCCGCGCCGCGGTCCTGATCGAGATGCTGGACCTGGTGGGGATGCGGGGGCACGACCCCAACACGGGCGACGACGTCCACGCGGCGCTGGTGCGGGCCGTCGCGGACGGGGACGCGGACACAGTGGGGAGGGTGCTCCGAGAGGAGCTGGAGGAGGCGCTCGCCCTGTCGCGGCGGCCCGTCACCCGAACGCCGTACGTCCCGGAATAGGCGCGCCTGTACCACGGTTGATGATCACCGTCAGTCCAGTGGCGTCAACCCCGGAAGGGCCTGTCCATCATGAAGATCGGCATCATCGGAGCGGGCAACATCGGCGGCAACCTCACCCGACGGCTCACCGCCCTCGGACACGACGTCTCGGTCGCGAACTCCCGCGGTCCGGGGACCCTCACCGCGCTCGCCGAGGAGACCGGGGCGACCCCCGTCAAGGTCGAGGACGCGGCGCGCGACGCCGAGGTCGTCGTCGTGACGGTTCCCCTGAAGGCGGTCCCGAACCTGCCGCACGGGCTTGTGGACCAGGCCGCCGAGGGTGTCGCCGTCATCGACACCGGCAACTACTACCCCAAACAGCGCGACGGCAGGATCGCCGCGATCGAGGACGAGGGCCTGACCGAGAGCGGCTGGACGGCCCGGCAGATCGGCCACACCGTCGTCAAGGCGTTCAACGGCACGTACGCCCAGGACATCCTGGACCGGCACCGCCCGGCCGGCGCCCCCGACCGCCTGGCGCTGCCGGTGGCCGGTGACGACGAGGCCGCCAAGCGGGTCGTACGTGAGCTCATCGACGAACTCGGCTTCGACACGGTCGACACGGGCGGCCTCGACGACTCCTGGCGCCAGCAGCCCGGCACCCCGGTCTACGGCCTCCAGAAGGGCGTCGACGAGGTGACCAAGGCGCTGGCCCAGGCGCCCCGGGAGCGCTCCGCGGACTTCCGCGCGTAACGTCAGACGATCCGCAGCGGACGGTGCGGCCCGACCGGCAACTCGACCTCGACGGGGTCCCCGGGCCGCACCACACCGCCTTCCCGTACGACGCTCATGACTCCGGACTTGTAGACGACGCCGCCGTCCTCGTCCCTCCCGACGACCTGCTTGAGCAGCCCCTTCTGGAAGTCGTCGATCTGCGCGCAGGGATTGCGCAGCCCGGTGATCTCCACGACCGCCTCGTCCCCGAGACGCAGCAGCGTGCCCACCGGCAGGCCCAGCAGATCGACACCCCGGGTGGTGACGTTCTCCCCGAGCTCCCCGGGAGCGACGGTGAAGCCGCTCTCGCGCAGCTCGTCGAACAGCTCCTCGTGCATGAGGTGCACCTGCCGAAGGTTCACCTGCGACGGGTCCTTCGCCATCCGGAACCGGTGCTTCACGGTGGTTCCCGCGTGCACATCACCCTCCACCCCGAGCCCGGCGAGCAGCGTGATGCTCTCCCGGTTGGGCTTGGTGAAGGAATACGTCCCGTTACTGCTGACCGCCATGACCGCCCCGCCCATCCGCGAGAGCACGCCCCCAACGCAATGGGCAACTTCTGCTTCGAGGTGACGATCGGCTACCGGCGCTTGGAACTCCTCCCTCGCACGGAGGGTAAGGGTCGTCACAATGGGTAGTAGGTTTGTGACATGGTGCGTGGTGATCGTGTCGATAGCGTCGAGTACGCCCGGCGGGTCAACGCCGCCGCGGATCTGGCCGGGGCGGGGGTGCCCGCGGCCGCAGCCGCTCGCACGTTGGCGAGTAGGTACGGGGTGTCGGTGCGTCAGGCACGCCGGTATCTGGAGCAGGCCATGGCTGCTGGCCGAGTCGAAGTCCCCGAGTCGAGCGTGGTGTTCACCGTCAAGCTGCCGGAATCTCTGGCAGGACGGATTCGCAGCCGTGCCCACGAGAGTGACCGGGCGATCTCCGCGGTGGTGGCCCAGGCCCTGGCCGAGTTCCTTGAACGGGGTGCCCCGGAGGGCCGGCCTCGCAGGTGACCGGCCGGCGGGTGGAGGTGGAGGCGGTCTTCGACCGTCATGCGGCGGCGGACTTGTCCGCGGCCTACGCGGTGTTGGTGCCGCAGCGCCAGGCCCGAGTGCGGGCCGGCCCCGATCAGGCAGGAGGAGCCGATGACCAGCGCGGCGATCTACGCCCGGGTGTCGTCCGCCCGGCAGAAGAAAGACCAGACGATCGGCTCGCAGACCGCGGCCCTGCGGGCACACGCCGCCGGACAGCATCTTGAGCTGCCCGAGGAGTGGGTGTTCGAGGACGAGGGGCACTCCGGGGCGACGTTGGTGCGGCCCGCGCTGGAGCGGCTGCGAGATCTTGTCGCCCAGGTCGGCGTTGATGTGGTGCTGTGTTATGCACCCGACCGCCTGGCCCGCAAGTTCGCCTACCAGGCCCTGCTGATCGAGGAGTTCGCCCGCGCCGGCACCCGGGTGGAGTTCGTACGGGGCCCGCGCGGCGACACTCCCGAGGACCAGCTGATGGTCCAGTTCCAGGGCATGTTCGCCGAGTACGAGAAAGCCCAGCTGATGGAGCGCTACCGGCGGGGGAAGACCTACCGGGCCCGCTCGGGGTCCATCAACGTGCTGGGCGGCGCCCCGTTCGGCTACCGATACCTGCGCAAAACCCCTGAATGCGGGGCCACTTACGAGATCGTCGAGTCCGAAGCGGCGCTGGTGGTGGAGCTGTTCCGCCGCTACACCGACGACGGAGCCTCCATCGCGGACCTGACCCGCTGGCTCACCAGCAGCAGCACCCCCACCCGCACCGGGAAGACCCGCTGGGACCGAAGCGTGGTCTGGGGCATGCTCCGCAACCCCGTCTACCAAGGTCAGGCCGCCTTCGGCAAGACCCGGACCGTCCACGAGTCCCCGGGGCTGAACCGCCGCGCGAGGCTGGAGGGCCGCACCACCCCACGCGCTGTCAAGTACGAGGACCGGCCCCGCGAGGAGTGGATCACCATCCCCGTCCCCGCGCTCGTCAGCCCGGCCACCTTCGAACGCGCCGCCCAGCGACTCGCCGACAACAAGCGCTTCGCCTCGCGCAACAGCAAGGTCCCCTCCCTGCTCCAGGGCCTGTCGGCCTGCGTGAACTGCGGATACGGCTACTACCGCACCTCGACCACCACCACCTCAGGCAAGAAGATCTACTACTACCGGTGCCTGGGCTCCGACGACTACCGTTACGAGGGAGGCCGGGTCTGCACCAACAAGCCCGTCCGCGCCGACTACCTCGACACCCTCGTCTGGGACCACATCATCGGCATGATCGCCGACCCGCACCTGATCCGGTCCGAGATCGACAAGCGGCTGGACCGCGCCCGCACCAGCGACCCCGCCACCCGCCAGCGCAGCCGACTCGAACTGGCCCTGGCCAAGGCCACGGCAGCGATCACCCGCATGATCGAAGCGTTCCAGGAACAGCTGGTCACCATCGATGAACTGCGGGCCCGGATGCCCGGCCTGCGGGCCCGGGAGAGCAACCTGCGCGGCCAACTCGACGCGCTGGACGCCCAGCTCGCCGACCGTGATGCCTACCTCAAGCTTGCCGACGACCTCGAAGGCTTCCTCGCCCAGCTCCGCGACAACGCCCAGACAGCCGAGATCCCCGAGCGCCAGCGCGTCCTGCGGCTCCTCGTCAAGGACGTCCTCGTCGGCCCCGAGAAGATCACCATCCGGCACCGCATCCCCGTCCGTGAACATGCCCCCGACGACCGACATCAAGATCGAGACGCTACGGAGGGTGACTCATGCCCGAGTTACCCATTGCGTTGGGGGCGTGAGCTCCCCTCTCTTCGACAACTCCCACCGAGCCGCAGGTCAGAGCCTACGCGTCGACGCGTATGCGTCAGGAGAACCCATGGGTCAGCCGAATCTCTCCGACGACGTTCCAGTCCCGCGCGATCCTGATCGCGTAGTCCTCGTCGAGCACCGGATAGAAGATCGGCTGCTCAGGCAGTCGGGGCGGCGCGGCGGTCGGCCCGTCAGGGTCCCGTCGCCCAGTCCTTCAGCGCGGCCTTGCTGTCGAAGTTCGCGACGTCCCTGTCCAGGGGTTGGTCGGTGAACTGGTGGAATCGCCATGAGGCTTTGATACGGGGCTGGCCCGCGGTCACGTAGTCGGCGATCCACAGTCCGTCTCCGGCGTACGAGGTGGTGTCGACGGTGAGCCAGTAGTCGCGGTTGGTGTAGAGGAGGACCCGGTGGTTCGGCCGAAGCTGCTTCACCATCCGGATGAAACGGTCTTTCTCGGCGTTGCTCGCGTGGGTGCCGTCACCGGTGGCCTCCCAGTCGACGGCGAGCAGGTCCCCGGCCTTCTCGGGGGCCCTGCCGACGAAGTACTCGGCCTGGGCGGTGATGTTGCCGGGCCACAGGAAGTGGTAGAACCCGACCACGCACCCGGCGTCCCGGGCCGTCTTCACCTGTGCCGTGAGTTTCGGATTGACGTACGTGTGGCCCTCCGTCGCCTTGACGAAGACGAACGAGAGACCGTCGGTGGAGAAAGCGGACGACTGGTAGGCGCTGACGTCGATGCCGCGCAGCATGGGCGACTCCTCCGTGCGTGGGGGGATGTACACGTACCGTCCTGCCTGATACGTGCGGGGACCGACTACTTGTCAGATGCCCCTGCTTCCCCCACCACACCCTCGAACACCGGCCCGGACGCGGAACCTTTGCTACCGCCGTCGTTCCGTCACGGCCCGCCCGTCACCGGCTTTCGGCGCTCAGGTGGTGTCGTCCTTCGACGGTACGAGACCGCGGTCGGTCTTGGCCGTGCGGGTACGAGTGGCCTCCACGCTGTGCACCGACAGGGTCCCTGCCGTCGGGTGGAAGCGGTCCAGCAGCGGTCCGGTCATGATCGTGGTCACGACCGCCATCACGACCATGGCGGTGAACATCCGGCTGTCGAGGACGCCGAGCGCGAGTCCGACGTTGAGGATGACGAGTTCCGTGAGGCCGCGGGCGTTGAGCAGCACACCGAGAGCAGCCGCCTCCCGTTGGGTGGCGCCGGTGAGTCGTGCGGCGCTCGCAGCGCCGACGAACTTCCCGAAGCAGGCCACGAGGAGTACGGCCAGGAGTAGGAGCAGTCCCGGTCCGCCGAGTCCGCCGAGGTTCACCGACAGACCGGTGACGATGAAGAACACGGGCAGCAGGAAGAGGCTGATCTGCTCAAGGCGTTCAGGGACCTGAGGAGCCGTGGCGTCGATCCGCGCCCGCGGGACGATCGCGCCGAAGGCGAATGCGCCGAACACCGCGTGCAGGCCGATCGCCTCGGTGGTCCAGGCGCTCAGCAGGAGGCCGACGACCAGTACCGCCTGGGTGAGGGCGCTGCCCGCCCGTCGGCGCTCTGGAGCGAACAACCAGGTCAACGCGGGGCGGACCACGTAGTGCAGACCGACCAACAGCGCAACCGAAGCGACGGCCATGCGGAGCAGCGGTCCGGCACCCGTGCTGTTCGCGAGCGCGACGACCACCGCCAGCACAGTCCAGGCCAGGAAGTCCTGGATGGCGGCGCACGCCAAAGCCATGGCTCCGATGCGGTCCTGCTGCAGGCCCCGCTCGCCGATGATCCGCGCGAGCACCGGAAACGCCGTGATGGACATGGCCGCGCCCAGGAACAGGGCGGGCACCAGCAGGCCGTCCGCCGTCATCGCGGAGCGGTCGAACCAGGGGGCTGTCGCGCAGGCCAGTCCCGCTCCGAGCGCGAAGGGCAGCGCGACCGAACTGAGGGACACCGCCATCACCCGGCGTCCGTGGCCTTTCAGCCGCGAGCTGTCGAAGTGGTAGCCGACACCGAACATGAAGAGAACGAGTCCGAGCTGGGCAAGGACTTGCAGACACGGCCGGACGTCCGCGGGAAACGCGAGGTCGACCAAGTCGCCCGGGAACAGCCCCAGCACGCTGGGGCCGAGCGCAATGCCGGCGACGATCTCGCCGACGACGATGGGCTGCCGTACCCGTCGCGCCAGCCAGGCGAAGACGTAAGCGGTCGCGAGGATCAGGGCCAGTGCGCCCAGCAAGCTTCCTGACGGCGCGTACGCGGCGGCAACAGGGGCATGGGATTCCAATGTTTCGACTTTCCGTACGAAGCCGTTACTGACGGGACGCCGAGGTGGGTGCCGGAGGAAGCGGTGCAGAAAAGGCCGTCGCCGTCGTACGGGTGGCGGGGGTGGACACCGCGGCTCAAGGGGGCGAGGGCGAGAGCGGCCAGGCGGACGCCGCCGTGCGTTCGCCGTTGCCGACGCCGCGCAGGGCGACGCGGTTCAGGTCAAGGTGACCTGCCTACCGCCGACGACACCGGAGCTCTCCTCATTCGGTATTCCTCACTCATCGGCTGCCGAGAGCTTCGCCCGAAGAACCGGCGCGATCCGGGACAGTGCCGCCGCTTCGGTCATCTGGTTGTGTTCGCAGTCGATCTCGATTTCCGTGATCCGGCCCGCGATCAGCGGCTGCCAGGCCATCGCGAAGTCCGGATCGTCCGGATGGCTGCGGGACGCGGTGAAGAACAGCAGGTCGGCGTCGACCGTGCGACTGAACGGCTCGTGCAGCATCGAGGTCTGCCGGCCGTAGACCTCCGACAGCGCGGCCAGGCTGCGTTCGCCGAGACCGGCCAGCGGGTGGTCGACTTCGCGCAGGAACGAGTGCACCCGGGCGAAGTCGAGCTCCCCCTCCGCCGTCGGCGCCAGATCCAGACCGAGGTCCCGCAGGGCCCTGAACAGCACGTCGGTGTCCGGTTGCCGGTACCCGTGCCCGGGAACCGTGGTGTCCAGCATGGCGAGCAGGCGCACCGGTTCGCCATCGGCGCGCAGCAACTCGGCGATGGCGTGGGCCACCGCGCCACCGGACGACCAGCCGAGCAGGTGATAGGGCCCGTGTGGTTGTACCGCGCGGATCTGGGCGACGTAGTCGGCCGCCATGTCGTCGAGGGACTCGGCGAACTCGACCTGCCCGGCCAGACCGCGGGCCTGAAGCGCGTAGATCGGCTGCTCCCGGTCGAGATGCTGTAGCAGGCCCGCGTACACCCAGCCGAGCCCGGTCGCCGGATGCACGCAGAACAGCGGGGGCCGGCCGCCTTCGGCACGCAGCGGCAGCAGGACCTCCAGCGAGGTGGCCGGGCTGTCGGAGTCGAGGCGTTCGGCCAGGCCGGCCACGGTCGGCGCCTCGAACAGGGTGCGCACGGCGAACTCGACGCCGAGCCGGGCCCGTGCCTTCGCGACGAGCCGAGTGGCGAGCAGGGAGTGCCCGCCCAGTTCGAAGAAGCTGTCGTCGATCCCGACCGCCGGCACACCGATCACCTCGGCGAACAGTTCACACAGCGCCCGTTCCCGCGCATCGCGTGGTTCCCTGCTGCTGATGGCCTTCGCGGTCTCGGGTGTCGGCAGCATGCGCCGGTCCAGCTTTCCGCTTGCGTTCAACGGGAGGCGCGGGAGCGACACGACCGCCGACGGGACCAGATGCCCCGGCAGCTCACGGCGGGCGAACTCGATCATCTCGGCAGGCCGGACCTCGTGGCCGTCGGCAGGGACGGCGTACGCGACCAGGGTGGTGTCCCCCCGCCGGTCCCGCCGGGCGAGCACCGCGACCTGGGCCACGGACCCGTGCCGGGCGAGCACGGCCTCGGTCTCGGCGGGTTCGGCCCGGTGACCGCGGATCTTGACCTGGTCGTCGACCCGGCCGATGAACTCCAACTGGCCGTCGAAGCGCCACCGCACCAGGTCACCGGTCCGGTACATGCGTTCCCCCGCATGGCCGAACGGGCAGGCGACGAACCGTTCCGCGGTCATCGCGGGCCGCCCGAAATAGCCCCGGGCAAGACCCGCCCCGGCCAGATACAGCTCCCCGGCGACGCCGGGCGGCACCGGACGGAGGCCGTCGTCCAGCACGTACGTCCGGTAGTTGGTGATCGCCCGGCCGATGGGCGCCACCCCTGCGGCGTTCCCGTCGTCGAACCACGCGGTGGCGTAGACGCAGGCCTCCGTCGGGCCGTAGAGGTTTGCGATCCGCACACCGGGTGCGGCGGCCCGCAGCTCGTGCACCAACCGCGGCGAGACCGCCTCGCCCACCAGGATGAGGGTGCCGATCCGGAGCTCACCGCCCGGGGCGAGGGCCGCCGACATCGCGGACGGCGCCGTGCACACCAGGCTCGCCTCCGGACGGTCCTCCCCGGCGAGAGCGAGCACGTCCCGCACCACCTCGATGCATCCACCGCCCAGCAGCGGCAGGATCATGTCCGACACCGAGACGTCGAAGCTCGCCGAGGTCGAGGCGAGCGCGGCGCCGAACACGTCCTCGGGGAAGGTGTCCCGTGCCCACGCCGCCAGGTTCGCCACCGACCGGTGCGTGACCACCACGCCCTTGGGCCGCCCGGTCGACCCCGAGGTGTAGATCACGTAGGCCGCGTCGTCCGGGTGCAGCGGCGCCAGTCGGTCCGCGTCGCCCAGATCGGTGGGGTCGAGCCGGGCCAGCGCGGCTTCGGTCGCCGGGTCGTCGAGCACGATCCGGGCCTGGTCGTCGGGGAGGACAGCCGCGCCGGCGCTGTCCGTCAGCACCAGCACCGGCCGGGCGTCCTCGATCAGATACCGCACGCGCTCGGCCGGATGACCGGGGTCGATCGGCAGGTAAGCGGCACCGGAGTTCAGCACCGCCCACATCGCGATCGGCAGCCGCTCGTCCCTCGGCAGGGCCAGCGCGACCCGCTGATCCGGGCCGCAGCCGTACGCCACCAGCAGCCGTGCCAACCGGTTCGCGGCGGCCCGCAGCTCGTCGTAGCTCAACCGCGCGCCGGCCGCGCGGACCGCGGTGGCGGTGCCGTCACGGGAGGCCGCGGCGGCGAACAGCCGCGGCAGGGTCGTTGCCGGGACCTCTGCGGTCTCGCCGTTCCACTCCCGCAGGATCCGCGTCCGCTCGGCCGGTTCGAGCAGCTCGACCTGGCTGATCCGCTGCCCCGGATCGGCAGTGATCGCCTCAAGCATCAGCAGCAGGCGGGCGACGATCGCCTCAGCGGTCTCCCGGTCGAACAGGTCAGTGCTGTAGACGAGCGCGCCGCGCGCACCGCCCTCCCGGCCGTCCGCGTGGTACCTGGCTTCCAGGTGGACGGACAGGTCGAACATGGCGGCCTCGACGCCGACCGGAGCGCCCTCGGCGGCGAGGCCGGGCAGCCGCAGCTCGGTGTCCCGGGTGTTCTGGAAGGCGAACATCACCTGGAACAGCGGATGCCGGGCCACCGACCGGTCCGGGTTGAGAGCCTCGACGAGGTACTCGAACGGCAGATCCTGGTGAGCGTAGGCGTTGAGGTTGGCCTCCCGCACCCGGTCGATGACCTCGCGGAACGTCGGTTCGCCGCTGGTGTCGGTGCGTAGCACCAGCGTGTTGACGAAGAACCCGACGAGCTCGTCGAAGGCTTCGTCCGTACGCCCGGCGATGGGCGAGCCGATCGGGATGTCGGTGCCGGCGCCGAGCCGGGTCAGCAGGGACGCGAGCGCCGTCTGGACGACCATGAACGCGGTCGCGTGGCAGTCGACAGCCAGCTTGTTGATCCGGGCGTGCAGCTCCGGGCCGTAGCCGAAGGCGACACTGCCGCCGGCGTAGCTCGGCGTCTTCGGCCGCGCACGATCCGTCGGCAACGGCAGCTCGTCCGGAATCCCGGCCAGCGCGTCACGCCAGTACAGGACCTGCTCGTTGATGAGGCTCGACGGATCGTCCTCGCGGCCCAGCAACTCTCGCTGCCACAACGCGTAGTCCGCGTACTGCACGGGCAGTTCGGTCCACCGGGGCGCTCGGGCCGCGCAGCGGTCCGCGTACGCGGTGCTCAGGTCGCGGGTGAGCGGGACCAGGGACCAGCCGTCGCCGGCGACGTGGTGCACGACCAGCACCAGCACGTGCTCGGTCGGGGACACGGTGAGCACCCGAACGCGCAGCGGCAGGTCCCTCTGGAGGTCGAAGCCCCGTTCGGCGGTCTCCGCGATCGCCGCGGCCAGCTCGTCCCGGCCGACCTCGGTCACCACGAGTTCCACCTGTGCCCGGTCGGGGTCGAGGATGAGCTGGTAGGGAACGCCGTCGACGTCCGGGAAGACCGTGCGCAGCGTCTCGTGCCGCGCGATGACGTCGGCGATCGCGGCGGCCAGCGCCGACCGGTCCAGCGAACCGATCAGCCGCACCGCCATCGGTAGGTTGTAGGCGGCATTCGGGCCTTCCAGCCGGTTCAGGAACCACAGCCGCTGCTGCGCGTGCGACAACGGCACCCGCTCCGGCCGCCGCGTCCGCACGACCGGTTGCCGTCGGGTGTCGCCGGCCCGGTCGAGCACCCGGACGAGCCCGGCCACGGTCGGTGTGCCGAACAGGTCGCGGATCGCCAGATCGACGCCGAACGTGGCCCGTACTCGGGAGATCAGCCGGGTCGCCATCAAGGAGTGGCCGCCGAGGTCGAAGAACCCGTCGTCGATCCCCACTCCGGGCAGACCGAGGACCTCCGCGAAGATCCGGCAGAGCGCGGCCTCGCGCGGATCGCGCGGCCCCCGTCCCGCCTCCCGGCCGGCGAAGTCGGGCGCCGGCAGTGCCCGTCGGTCCAGCTTCCCGTTCGGTGTGACAGGCAGTGCGTCCAGCACCACGAACGCAGCCGGGACCAGATGCTCCGGCAGGGAACGGAGGAGGAACTCGCGCAACGCCGCGGGCTCGGGGCGGTCCGCGGTGTCCTGGTCGGTCTCCGGCTGCCGGGCCGGGACGACATAGGCGAAGAGCCGGGTGTCCCCGGAGTCGTCCGTGCGGGGCACGACCGCGGCCTGCGCGACGCCGTCGTGCCTCGCCAGGGCCGCCTCGATCTCGACGGGCTCGACCCGGAAGCCGCGCACCTTGACCTGGTCGTCGGCGCGGCCGACGAACTCGAGCTGCCCGTCGGCGCGCCAGATCGCCAAGTCGCCGGTTCGGTACATCCGTTCACCGGCTTCGCCGAAGGGGCAGGCCACGAACCGCTCGGCGGTCAGGGCCGGGCGGCGCAGATACCCGCGGGCCAGCTGGGCACCGGCGACATACAGCTCGCCGACCACCCCGGCCGGCGCCGGACGCAGCGCGGCGTCGAGCACGTACAGCGCGGTGTTCCACACCGGACGGCCGATCGGCACGGAGACGGCGCCGGGCTCGTCCCGGTACTCCCAGGCGCTCACGTCGACCGACGCCTCGGTCGGCCCGTACAGGTTGTGCATCGGGACCCCGATCGTCGCGCGGGCCCGCTGAGCCAGCTCGACCGGCAGCGCTTCTCCGCTGCTGATCAGCCGGCGCAGGTCCGGCAGCCGTGCCGCACCCGGCTCCGCGACGAACGCGGCCAGCATCGACGGTACGAAGTGCGCTGTGGTGACCCGCTGTTCGCGGATCAGTTCGGCCAGGTACGCCGGATCCTTGTGCCCGTCGGGCTTGGCCACCAGCAGCGTGGCGCCGGTGATCAGCGGCCAGAAGAACTCCCAGACCGAGACGTCGAACCCGGCGGGGGTTTTCTGCAGCACCCGGTCGGTCTCGTCGAGCCCGTACCGGTCCTGCATCCACAGCAGTCGGTTGACGATGCTCGCGTGGGACACCACCACGCCCTTGGGCCGCCCGGTCGATCCCGAGGTGTAGATCACGTAGGCGGGGTGCTCCGGAACGCATGCGACCTCGTCGCGGCCGAGTACGGGGCCCGCCGGCTCGACGCCGAAGACCGGATGGTCCTCGGTGAGTGTGAGCACCGGTCGGGCGTCGTCGAGCAGGTACTGAATCCGCTCGGCCGGATAGCCGGGGTCGATCGGCAGGTACGCGGCACCGGTTTTCAGCACGGCCAGCAGCGTGACGACCAGGGCTTCGGAGCGCGGCAGCACGACCGCGACGCACTGTTCGGGGCCGGCACCGTGTTCGGCCAGCAGCCGGGCGAGTCGGCCCGCCCGCAGGTCCAGTTGGCTGTAGGTCAGTGAGGCGTCCTCGAACTCCACCGCTGTCCGGTCGGGCGTCCGGGCCGCCTGCGCGGCGAACAGCTCGGGCAGAGTCGTGCGCGGCACCTCGTGCGCCGTGTCGTTCCAGGTCCGTACGACCCGCTCGCGACCGGCCGGATCGAGCAGTTCGGCCGCACCGATCCGCTGCCCTGGATCGGTGGCCATCGCGGAGAGCAGGCGCACCAGGTGGTCGGACAGCTGCTCGACGGCCGCCTCGTCGAACAGGTCGGTCGAGTACTCGACCATGCCGTCCAGGCCTGCCGGGGCACCGTCCTCGTCGAAGGCCTCGCGGAGGTGGATGGCCAGGTCGAACTTGTTCTGCACGATCCGGTCGAGCGCTTCGCCCCGGGCGACCAGGCCGGGGAACGCCGGCTCCGGTGTGGCGCCGTGCAGCGACAGCAGGATCTGGAACAGCGGCAGGCGCCCGTTGGATCGGCTGGGGTTCAGGATCTCGACGAGTCGCTCGAACGGCAGGTCCTGGTTCGCGTAGGCGTTGAGATTGGTCTCGCTGATGCGGCCGAGCAGCTCGTGCCACGTGGGATTTCCGCTGGTGTCGGTCCGCAGCACCAGGGTGTTGAGGAAGACGCCGATGAGCTCGTCGAGGGCTTGGTCGGTGCGTCCGGCGACCGGGGTGCCGATGGGGATGTCGGTGCCGGAGCCGAGCCGGGTGAGCAGGGCGGTGAGCCCGGCCTGGCTGACCATGTACAGGCTGGTGCCGGAGTCGTTGGCCAGGGCCGCGAGGCGACGATGGGTCTCCGCCCCGATCCGGAACGAGAAGGTGGAACCGTGGTACTCGCCGCTCGTGCTTCGAGGCCGGCTGTAGGGCAGCCGCAGGTCCTCGGGCAGGTCGGCCAGCGTCTCGCGCCAGAACGCGATCTGTTCGCTGATCAGGCTGTCCGGCTCGTCCTCGCGGCCGAGAAGCTCCCGCTGCCACAGCGCGTAGTCCGCGTACTGGACTGGCAGTTCCGTCCACCGCGGCCGACGGCCGTCGAGCCGGGCGGCGTACGCATCCGTGAGGTCACGCGTCAGCGGCCCCATCGACCATCCGTCACCCGCGATGTGGTGCAGCACCAGCATCAGCACGTGGTCGTCCGCCGACACCGCGAACAGGTGCGCCCACAGCGGCAGCTCGTCGGCGAGGTCGAAGGCGCGGCCGGCGGCGAGGGCGAGACGCTCGGCCAGTTCGGTCTCCGTGGTCCCGGTGACCCGGAGCTCGACCTGGGCCTGCTCCGGCGGCACGATGCGCTGGTAGGGGGTGCCGTCGACGTCCGGGTAGGTGGTGCGGAGCGATTCGTGCCGGTCCGACAGGTCCTGGATCGCCGCGGTGAGTGCGGCACGGTCGAGGCTGCCCTTCAGCCGCACGGCGATCGGCATGTTGTAGGTGGCGCTCGGGCCCTCCAGCCGGTTCAGGAACCACAGCCGCTGTTGCGCGTGCGAGAGCGGGGTCCGCTCCGGGCGCCGTGCCCGCACCACCGGCCGTCGCCGGGTGCCGCCGACCCGGTCCAGCACCTGGGCGAGCCCGGCCACCGTCGGCGCGGCGAAGAGGTCGCGGATGGACAGGTCCACTCCCAGAGCGGCCCGCACCCGGGAGATCAGCCGGGTCGCCAGCAGCGAATGGCCGCCGAGGTCGAAGAACCCGTCGTCGATCCCCACCCGGGGCAGGCCGAGCACCTCGGCGAGGATCCGGCAGAGGACCTCTTCCCGCTCGTTGCGCGGGCCACGGCTGGAGGCCCGGGCGGAGACGCTGGGCGCCGGCAGGGCGCGCCGGTCCACCTTGCCGTTCGGCGTCAACGGCATCCGGTCCAGCACCACGAACGCCGTCGGTATCAGGTAGTCCGGCAGCACGTTCCGAAGGTGCTCCCGCACCGACTCGACCATCGCCGCCGAGGTCAGGGTGGTGGCCGGGGCGTTGGTGTACGAACGGGAGTCGGGGGTCGGTGACGGGCTTGGGCGGTAGGCGCCGCCCGTCGTCCCTGGCGCGCTGAACACGGCCTCCAGCCCGCCGCCCCGATGGTCGGCGCCCGACCAGGTCAGGTCGGTCCGGTAGCCGCTCTCGGCGCCCAGCCCGGCGAGCAGTTGGGGATCGGGCAGTTCGGGATCGGGTTCCGTCAGCACGGCCAGGGCGGCCGCGAGATCGCCCGCTTCGAGGGCCCGCACGGCGGCGATCTCACCGGCGACCCGGCGGTTGGGTATGCCCGTGACACGCAGGCCGGCCGGCCGGGTGGCCAGCAATGCCCGCAAGGCGTCCACGTCGGTGACGTCCCGGCCCCACACGGCTTCCCGGCCGACAGCCGGTGCCGGGGTCGGCTCCGCGCGCAGCACCACGTCGTAGCGGTGGCCCGTGAGCTCGTTGCGGTCCGTGCCGGGCTTGATCCTCAGGTCGAAGGACGGGGCCACGGTGGCGAAGTAGTCCGGATCGACGAGCAGTTCCGTCTCCCGGGAGACCGCCAGGTCGACGGCCTTGCGCAGCTCGGCGGCGTCACCGTCCGCGGCATCGGCCGAGCGGAGTTCGACGGCGGTCCGCAGGGCGCGGTGCAGCCGCAGGTTGCGTACGTCCCCGACGAACACGGCGCCACCGGGAACGACCAGGTCAAGCGCCCGGGTGAGTACGTCGGTCAGATAGCCGGAGCTGGGGAAGTACTGGACGACGGAGTTCAGAATGATCGTGTCGAAGAACCCGGTGGGCAGGCCGTCGAAGATGTGGGCCGCCTGCGCCCTCAGTTCGACCCGGCCGTCCAGTTCGGGCCTGTCGGCGAGCTGGCCGCGGACCCGGTCGATGACCACCTCGGAGATGTCGGTGCCCCAGTAGGCGTCGCAGTGCGGCGCCAGCGGCGCGAGGATCAGACCGCTGCCGACCCCGATCTCCAGCACCCGTCGGGGGTCGAGCTCCCGCACCCGGTCCACGGTGGCGTCGCGCCACCGCCGCATCTCCTCGACCGGAATGGCCTGGCCGGTGTAGCTGCTGTTCCAGCCGGAGAAGTCCTCGCCCAGTCCGGCGGACAAGCCCGCGTGGTGGGCATCGTAGGTCGCCTGCCAGCTGCCGAGCTGCTGCTGTTCCCCCGCCTGGTCACGGCGGCCGTCGTCCTCGGCCGGGACGAGGTACGCGGTCAACTGCAGGTCGCCCGGGCGGTCCTCGCGCGCCACCACGGCCGCCTGCCGTACCGCGGAATGCCCGGTCAGCACCGCCTCGACCTCGCCCGGTTCGATCCGGAAGCCGCGGATCTTCACCTGCTGGTCGGCGCGCCCGGCGAAGTCGACCTGCCCGTCGGCCCGCCAGCGGGCCAGGTCGCCGGTGCGGTACATGCGCTCCCCGGGCCCGCCGAACGGGCAGGCCACGAACCGCTCCGCGGTCACCCCGGGACGGTGCAGGTAGCCGAGGGCCAGGCCCGCGCCCGCGATGTACAGCTCTCCCACCACGCCCACCGGCACCGGACGCAGGGCCTCGTCCAGCACGTAGACGCGGGTGTTGTCCAGCGGCCTGCCGATCGGGGGGCCGTCGGAGCCGGACAGCGGCTCGCTCACCGTCGCGCAGACGGTCGACTCGGTGGGGCCGTAGGCGTTGAACATCCGGTTGCCCGGAGCCCATCGCGCCACCAGGGGGCCGGGGCACGCTTCACTGGCCACCACCACGGTCGTACCGGACGGCAGGGCGTCGGAAGGCAGTGCCGCCAGCACCGACGGCGGCATGGTGAGGTGCGTGACGCGCATGGCCCGGACGAACGCGGCCAACTGCGGCCCGGGCGTGACCTGCTCGGCGGATCCGATGACCAGCGTGCCCCCGGAGAGCAGCGCCAGGCAGCAGTCCCAGAAGGCCGCGTCGAAACTCGGCGAGGCGAACTGGAGCACCCGGCTGCCCGGCCCCGCGCCGAAGCGTTCCTGCTGGCTGCGGGCCAGGCTGGCCACTCCGGCGTCCGAGACCACGACGCCCTTCGGGGTCCCGGTGGACCCCGAGGTGTAGATCACGTACAGAGGGTTGTCGAGCGACCGGTTCGGTGGCAGGTCGTCCGCGCTCTGCCGGTCGAGTTCGGCGCGGGTGCCCTCCTCGTCGAGCACCAGGCGCGGGATGCCGGCCGGGAGGCGCTCGGCCAGTTCCCGGACGGTCACCGCCAGCGCGGGACGGGAATCGTCGAGCATGAACGCGATGCGTTCGGCCGGGTAGTCGGGATCGACCGGCAGATAGGCCGCCCCGATCTTGGCCACGGCGAGCATCGCGGTGATCAGCTCGGGTGACCTGGGCATCGCCAGCGCCACCAGCTGCCCCGGTCCGGCACCCTGCTCGGTGAGCAGCCGCGCCAGCCGGTTCGCGGCGGTGTTGAGCTCACCGTAGGTCAGCGTGACCGTGTCGGACGCCAGTGCGGGCGCGTCCGGGTGCGCGAGGGCGTTGGACCGGAAGATCTCCGCGAACCCGGCCGCGTCGACCTCGTGCGCGGTCCGGTTCCATGTGTCCAGCACCCGCTGCCGCTCGTCCGGCGCCAGCACGTCCAGAGAGCCGAGCGGCCGGTCGGGGTCGCCGACCATGGCTTCGAACACCTGGACAAGGCGGGCGCCCAGTCGGTCCACGCTCGCCCGGTCGAACAGGTCGGTGGCGAACTCGATGGTGCCGGCCAGGCCGCCGGGCCCGCCCTCCTGGTCGAACTGTTCGCCCATGCTGAACGCCAGGTCGAACTTCGATGTGGCGGTGTACAGCTGCTCGCCCTCCACCACCAGCCCCGGCAGCCGCAGCTGCGGCAGCGTGTTGTTCTGGAACGCGAGCATCACCTGGAACAGGGGGTGCCTGCCCAGGCTCCGGTCCGGCCGGAGGATGTCGACCAGCCGCTCGAACGGGAGGTCCTGGTGCGCGTAGGCAGACAGAGCCGTTTCCCGGGACCGGGCGATGAGCTCGCGGAACGTGGGGTTCCCGGCGGTGTCGACGCGCAGAACGAGGGTGTTGACAAAGAACCCGACGAGTTCGTGGAGCGCCTCGTCGGTACGGCCGGCGATGGCCGAGCCGATCGGGATGTCCGTGCCGGCGCCCAACCGGCTGAGCAGGGCGGCCAGCCCCGCCTGCACCACCATGAACAGGCTCGCGTCCGACCGGACGGCCAGCTCGGACAGTTTCCGGTGCAGCGTCGCGTCGACGTGGAACGGGACGTTGCCGCCCTCGTTGCTCGACGTGGCCGGCCGCTGCCGGTCCACCGGAAGCCGCAGCTCGTCCGGCAGATCGGCCAGCGCCTTGCGCCAGTACTCGATCTGCTCGCTGATCAGGCTCTCCGGGTCGTCCTCTCCGCCGAGCAGCTCCTGCTGCCACAGGGTGTAGTCCGCGTACTGGATCGGCAGGTCCGGCCAGTCCGGCGCCCGCCCGGCACGGCGGGCCTCGTACGCCGCGGTGAGATCACGGGCCAACGGGGCCATCGACCAGCCGTCCGCGGCGATGTGATGGATCACCAGAGCCAGAACGTGTTCACGGTCGGAGACCGCGAACAGCTCGGCCCGTATGGGGATCTCGGATGCCAGGTCGAACGGGCGAGCGGCCAGCTCGGCAATCCGGTCGGTGAAGTCCGCGGACCCGACCTCGGTGACGGGCACGTCGAGCCGGGCGTCGCCCGGCTCGATGAAGCGCTGGTAGGGCACGTCCTCCTGGTCGACGAAGACCGTGCGCAACGGCTCGTGCCGGTCGACCAGGTCCTGGAGCGCCACGGCGAGCGCGGTCCGGTCGAGCGCGCCTGTCAGCCGCAGCACCGCCGGCATGTTGTAGGTGGCGCTGGGACCTTCCAACCGGTTGAGGAACCACAGTCGCTGCTGTGCGTGCGAGAGCGGGATCATCGAATCTCCTCAGTCTGCGCCCGTGGTCGCAGCACGTTCGCGGCTACTTCGTCACCTTCGCCGGCGGCGTGTCCGGCGATCCGGCCCGCAACCGTGGCAAGCACGCCTCGCGCAGGCTCCATCCGGCCCGTGCCCACCGCGCCCGGGATGACGGCGCGGGCGGTTTCCCCGGATTCCCCGCTCGGCTCCCCTCGCCGGATGGCCACGGGGGACGGCATACGTGCACCGTGCGGACAACTGCAGACTCTGTCGCGTCGGCTTGTCGTTGCAAGCTTCGGGACAGCACCGGACGGAACGAGACAACGCGGAGGGCAAGTTCGGACCTGAAGTGCCTCTACTTTTGGGCGAGTTCGAGCCACTCCGACCGCCGGACCCGGACCGGGGGATGGAACCTTCCGGACAGGAAACGCGTTTTACATCACATGACAGGCATGTGGGCAGAGGCTGCACTCCCCGCGCTGGCGTTACTGTTGTTCGTCTGCTGCGGGGCGGAGTTGGCGATGCGGGGCTTCAGGGGGCGCAGTGTCCTGCGCTCCCGGCGGGGGCCCGCGAGACGCCCCCTGACAGGTTCCGCGTTCGACGAGTTCGGCCTGATGTTCAACGGCAACAAGTCGATCGAGATCGAACAGCAGCAACAGGATGAAGGACGCCGCGAGGAGGAGGGCGACGGTGCTCCGCCACGCACGCGCATCGACCTGGCCTCCGGCACGGCCCGCATAGTCATCCTGCCCGCGGGAGGGCGGACCGGTCCGCGGTCGGCGGCCCCGTCCGGCGCCGGAGGGGAATCCGAGTCCGGACGTGGGCAGGGTCCGCAGGAGGAGTCACCCGCGTAGGTCGCCGCGGACCGGGCGGATCAGCGGACGTGCCGGAGCCGCCTGGCCGACATCCCGCGCCGACCGAGCTGTCCCTTGCGGGACGCGGAGCCTGCCGGGCTTGCTCCGCCAATCCTTTCGATCCATCGGCCGGGCCGTGCAAAAAATGCCATTGCAAGGGTTTCCGGGTGATCGTATGGTAATGGCGCCGAGGGTCTGTCAACGTGGCGCATGTCACTGACGGAGCGTTGTCGGGATATTGCACCGTTGCCGGGTGTGCGGCATCGTGCATTTCAGGCCGTACGCAGAACAGTCACAAATCGGGGGATGGTGACGGATTGCGATTGAAGAGTTCGCGGTGGTATGGGTATCTCGCCGCCGGCTGGGCGACGATTTTCGCGAGTGCGCATTTCTTCTGGGCGCTCGGGGGGAAAGTCGGGCTGGACATCTCCGCGGGACAGCGGCTCGCGGACGAGCGGCCGGGCTGGTTCGTGGCCGGCGGCCTGTGGGGAGTCGGCTGCCTCTGTCTGATCGGCGCCTCGGTGGCGCTGGGCCTGCGTCGACGTGGTGTCGACGGGCGCCCGTGGGCATTTCTCAAGGTGCTCGGCTGGGGTATCGGCGGGCTGTTGCTCTTCCGGGGGATCCTCGTAGAGGTGCTGCTCATCACGGGTGTGGCGGAAGTCGACGGAGTCAGCTCCGCGCAGAAATTCTGGACACTCGTCTTGTGGAACCCCTGGTTCATTCTCGGCGGAGTGCTGTTCGGGCTGGCGGCGCGGAGCTTCGGGAAAGGAATGACCGGAGAAGTTGAATTGAGAAGCATAACGGCTCACTGAGGGAAGGGTGAATTCACCGGGCCTGGTCCAGGTGAGCATTCGGCACTACGGGGGATTAGTTGTCTTGGGCAACGTCTGACAGTGTGACGGAATTTGTTCAGAATTTGCGAGAGCTTCGTCTGAGGGCTGGGCAGCCTTCCATGCGGCGTCTGCAGCAACTGGGCGGGCAGACCACCGCGCCCAGTGGTGACGTGGTGGACGCGTTGCCGCGAAGTACGATTTCGACGATCCTGCGGGGCAGCAAACTGCCGCGTGCGGAGTTCGTCTCCGCATTCGTGACAGCTTGTCTGGTACACGGAAATCATCCGCCCGACAAGGTGGCGGAGACCACCGAGCGCTGGCTGGCTCGCTGGCGGACGCTCTACGCGGCGGAAGCGGCGGAAGGCGAGGTGGGGGAGACCACGGACGGCGAGATGACCGTCGAGCCGTCGAGAGCCGTGAACGTGCCACGGCATCTCCCCCTCGACGTAGGGTTCCTGGTCGGCCGTGAGGCAGAGCTCAAGGCGGCCGACGAGGTGAGCCGACTGCAGGCGCCTGACAACGTCGTCCTCGTTTCGGGCCCGGTCGGCGTCGGGAAGTCCGCGTTCGCGATCCGGTGGGCGCACCGGCTGATCAACGACTTTCCGGACGGCCAGTTGTATGTCGATCTGCGTGGTGCCGACGGCCTGCTGACCACGGAGAGTGCCCTCGGGGTGCTGCTGGGCGGCCTGGGCCTGCACGAGGACGACTGGCCGGCGGATCCGTGGCGGCGAGTGGAGTGCTACCGGTCTCTGATAGCCGATCACCGGATGCTCGTCGTCCTCGACAACGCCTGCGACACCGAACAGGTGCGCCCGTTGCTCGCGACCGGTGGGCGCTGCCGGACCATCGTCACCAGCCGCAACCGGATGTCGGGACTGGTGGCCAGGGAGGGCGCGCGCCGACTGGTCCTCGACGTGCTCAGCGCCGAGTCCGCCTGCACGGTCCTGACCGCCATCATCGGTGAGCAGTACGTGCGTGACGCACGGGCCGAGCTCGAGGAACTGGCCGAGCTGTGTGCGTACCTGCCGCTCGTGCTGCGGCTGGCCGCGGTCAAGTTCGCCGACCGGCCCGGTCAGGGCTTCAAGAACTTCGTCAGCGCGTTGCGTGACAACGACCAGTTGCTCTCGCTGAAACTCGACGACGACCGGGACAGCTCGGTCCGCGCGGCACTGGAGTCCTCCTACTGGATGCTCGACCTCGACGCGAGGTATTTCTTCCGCACGCTCGCGCTCGCCGAGGATGCGGAGTTCACCCTGGAAAGCAGCGCGGCGCTCGCCGGGATCTCGGTCGCCGAGGCCGACCGGCTGACCGGGCTGCTGGAGTCGGAACACTTCGTGGCGGGGGTGGGCAGAAGCCGCTTCACCATGGACCGAGTGCTCCAGGCCTTCGCCCGGACCATGAGGCGCGCGACCTGCGAGAGCCGGACGATGCTGGCGGGGTGAGCGGTACGCCCACCTCCTTACTTCCGTGGGTTTCCCGGGCGACGTGGCGCGGGTGGGGCAGCGGTGATGGATGCCGCTGCCCCACCCCCGGTCACGACGGACAACGGGCGTGCCACGGCGATCAGCGATCCGACGGTGAGGACGACACGGTCGCCGACGAGGCTCTCGCCGGACATGAACGCGTTGTCGTCCACCAGCCGGTCGATGCGGACACGGTGCCGGATCACGTCGCCGGGGAAAGCGGAGCCGGTGAACCGGCAGTTCCGGAGGCGACCCACCATCGGCAGGCCGCCCCCGGCGGCGTCCGGGCCACCGCGGCTGCCGAGCCAGAGCAGTGCCGCGGACTGTCCGAACGACTCGAGGATCATCGACCGGGGATAGGCGTACCGCTCGGGCGGGAGATCGTCGGCCATGGCCTGGTAGCACGGTTCGCTGCCCGCGACCGCCTTCGCGGTCTCGATGCTGCGGTCCGCGTCGAACTCCGTGATCCGATCCACCAGCACCATCGGGTGACGGACCGGGAGGGACGCGAGGATCTGCCCGTATCCGGACCTCATGCGATCCCTCCCCGAACGAGCTCGGTGGTCATCTTCGCGACCTGTGTGTCGTCGGCGCGCCGGCAGTCGAGCACGGCCCGCAGGGCTCCCGGCGGCCCCGCTGTGACCTTGATGCGCAGGAGGAGTTCGTCCCCCTCGAGCATGGGCCTGAGCACCCGCGCCGACCCGAGCGTCCCCAGTTCGAGCCAGTCGCCGTGCGGGCCGCCCCGGCCGAGATGGGCGGCGAGCACGGGGGAGCGGTGCAGTTCGGCGCCGACCGCCTGCCGGATGCCGTCGAGGAGGAAGATCGCCGGGTACAGCGTGATCCCCGGAAAGTGACCGGCGAGATAGGGATCGGTCGCCCGGACGGTCTTGGCCGCCTCGATCAGGAGCGCGTCCGCGTCGGCCCGCGCGGTGATCCGGTCGGTGGCATCGAGCGGCCGGGCGTAGGTCCGTTCCCCTCTCACAGGAACCACACCCCGTCGTAGTCCCCCCAGCGATGCGCGAGTTGGGCGGTGTCCAGCCGCGTGATCCCGGGCAGCAGGGCGGCGTCGTCCAGGCCGAAGGCCGCCAGTCCCGGCTGGTCGACGAAGACGGCGGCCCCCTTGTCCACCAGTGCGCGCACGGACCGTCGCGGGTCCGGCAGGGAGTCCAACACCGTCGGACCCACGCGGAGTTCGGGCAGGGGGCCGGCATCGGCCAACGCGGCGGTGACCGTCGTCCCGCGCAGGACGACATCCATGCCGCCGAGTTGGTCGCCGAGCATCTGGACTCCGTAGAGCGCGTCGAAGAACTGCGCTTCCGCGCTTCCGCGGTAACCGCGGTCGACGATGACCAGATAGGCCATCTACGCACCTCCGATGTAGACGGTCCGGTGGGCCGCGGCGATCGTGGCCGCCAGCCGGGCGTCGGAGCGCAGCCGGACCGCGGCGATGTGGTCCCGGGCTCCCCGTTCCGCGCTGCACGCCGTGCAGACGATCCAGCTGAAACGGCCCTTGTACGCGGTGAGCAGGCCCCGGATCAGTGCGGCGGCCGTCGGCGCCGACTTCGTGGGGTCCCGCAGGTCGGCCGGCTTGACGTCGCCCAGCGAACTCTGCGTCAGCATCGTGTTGTACCCGCATGCCCAGACCCGGATGGTGTGCTCCTGGTCCAGTACGGCCTGTGCCAGTCGGAGCACGGTGGTCAGGGTGTCGGTGGTGTGGGGCGGCGCGGTGAGGATGACAAGCACGTCCCAGGTGCGGCGTTCGACGATCGGACTCATGGTCAGTGCCACACCACCCGGGTGCCGGAGTCCAGGAGCAACCGGGCCACGTCGGCCACACCGGCGGACGTCACGCCCGCCTCGAGCGGTGCGGCGCGCAGGGTCCGGTGGCCGAGAGTGAACTCGTCGATCCAGACCCGCCCACCGGCGTCGAGGAACTCGCGCAGCTCCGCGCTCGCCCCCCGGATGCCGAGTGCGACGGCGTCGGCCGCGAGAAACAGGCGCACCCGACCGCCGGTGTGTACCAGCGTGGCGGCGTCGGCGAGAAAGCGTTCCGCGGTGCCGTCGAAGCGGGTTTCGACGAGCAGGTACGACGTGGCCGCAGGGTCCTGGCTCACGTCGCCTTCCGCAGTTTCCGGTTCAGCAGCGCGCAGATGTCCGGAAGCGTCCGCACATCCGCTATCTCATGCGATTCGATCTTGACCCGATAGTGGCGTTCCAGCGTGACCGCCAGCTCCATGGCCAGGAGTGAGTCGACGCCGAGGTCGCGGATGAAATCGATCTCCTGTGTGATCGACTCCCCGTCGACCTCCAGCACATCGGCGATCATCTCGCGCAGCTCGTCCACGTCGAAGGTGGCCTCGACACTCATGGGATTCCCCTCCGTTGTTCGTCTCCGGGCCGACCGAAAGGTCAGCCGCAGCCGCCCGCGTGGCCGGCGTCCCCGCCGGCGCGGATCGTTTCGGGCAGCGGACCGGCCTCGTCCAGCCAGCCGAGTTCGACCTCCTCGCCCGGCTCCTGGCCCCGGGCCTTCGCGACGTAGGCGCGCAGCCGATCCACGCCGAAGTACTTGTCGTGGCCGTGGATGAAGAACGGGACGCCGAACAGACCGTCCTTGTGCGAGCGGATCAGGGTGTCCGCGCCCCGGCGCCGTACGGCCGGATCATCCGAGGCGTCGGCCACCGGGCCCGGGTCCAGGCCGAGTTCGACCGCGAGTTCGGCGATGGTGGCACGGTCGGTGATGTCCCGGCTCTGCTGCCAGCGGGCACGGTAGGCGAGCGCCACGTACTCCCGGCCCAGCCCGGCCTCCTCCGCCACCAGATAGCCGAGGTGGGCGACTTCCCAGTTGGGGTCCCGGTCCACCGGCCAGGTGACGGCGAGTCCGCGGGCCTCGGCCAGCCGGCGCGTGTCCTGGAGGATGTAGAAGTTCTTCGCCCGCGACATCTCCACGATCGACAGCCGGACGCCGTCCGCGTCCAGCAGCTCCTGGGTCTGCTCGTCCGGTTCCCAGAACGGGATCCACTCGATCGTGTCCGCCACGTCGGGGTAGCGGCTCAGCAGGTCGTGGTAGGCGAACCACGAGTAGGGGCTGCGCAGGGAGAAGTACCAGCGGGGTGGTTTCCTGGCCATGTCGGGTGGCCTCCTTTCCGGTGGGGTTCAGAGCGAGATGCCGCCGTCGATCTCCAGCACCGTCCCGGTGATGTAGGCCGCGCGGGGGGAGACGAGGAACGACACCAGGTCGGCCACCTCCCCGGCCCGACCCATCCGCCGCAGTGCCGTCCGCCCGACGGCGTCCTCGGTGACCTTCGGACTGAGGACGGCGGTCATGTCGGTGTCGATGTACCCGGGGGCCACGACGTTCGCGCGGATCCCGTACGGGCCGACCTCCTTGGCCAGCGACCGGGTGAAGCCGATGATCCCCGCCTTGGCCGCCGCGTAGTTGGTCTGCCGGGCGTGGCCGTGCACACCGGCGACCGAGGACAGATTGACGATCACCCCGGACTTGCTCTTCATCATCTCGAAGATCGCGGAACGGCAGACGTTGTACATGCCATCGAGGTTGACGTCGAGGACGCTGTGCCAGTTCTCGTCCGGCATCAGGGCCAGCGCGCCGTCCTTGGTCACGCCCGCGGAGGTCACGACGGCGTCGATGGGGCCGAGTTCGTCCTCGGTGCCGCGGACCCACGCCCGCACGCCGTCGGCGTCCGCGACGTCGACGCGGGTGGGGACCGCCCGCCTTCCCAGCCGGGCGACCTCCTTCTCCAACTCCCGGGCCGAATCCTCGCTGCTGCGGTAGCAGAACGCGACGTCGTAGCCGTCGTGCGCCAGGCGGTGCACGATCGCACGGCCGATGCCGCGGGACCCGCCGCTCACCAGCGCGACCGGTGACGGTGTTTCAGACATGCGCGCTCCCATATTCCTTCGCGAGTTCGTCAAGAGTCGGCGTGGGGCAGCGGGGTTCGGCGGACGGCATCGCTGTCCTGCTCCTCATCGCAGCCGGAACAGTGCGCAGCCGAGCACGTTGTCGCGGTCGGCCGACAGCACCGCCGCGATCCGGCCCCGGGCGGCGGGGTCTCGTTCGGCCGCTGCCAGCACCGAGGCGATCTGGAACGGGGCGGCCGCGGCACCGGCGTCCCCCCAGACGTCCTCACCGGGCAGTGTCAGCGGGTCGGCCCCGTCGAAGGGGACCGGGTCCTGCCCGGCCGAGGGGGAGACGGCCCACAGATCCGCTGCCGTTGCCCCGGCCTGTGCCAGCGAGCGGGACAGGCAGCGCGTCAGTGAGGCAGCCAGATCGCCGTCCCGGAACACCCCCAGCGTGACCCCGAGGACCTCGGCGAGCACTGGCGCGTCGGCGGGTGCCTCGGGTTCGAGCAGCAGCAGTGAGCAGCCCTCGCCGAGTACGGCCGGCCGTGCGGGGTCGCCGGAGTGGTACTCCAGCCAAGCCCGTTCGGGCGTGAGTTCCTCCGCGCCGCCGCAGAGCACCGAGCGGGCGCGGCCCGAGGAGAGCAGCCGGAGGGCGTAGCGCAGGGCGAACAGTCCGGCCGCCCGGCCGCCCGCGACGGTCGTGTTGGGGCCCTTGAGGTCGTGCCGGATGGCGCACTGCGCGGCCGAGCTGTTCATGATCGCGTTGGGGATCCGCGCCGTGTCGATGTGGTACGGCCGTGCCCGGGTGAGTGTGTCCCGGGTGATCTCCATCATGCTCCTGGCGCTGCCGGCGGTGGTGCCGAGCACGAGCGCCGCGTGCTCGCCGGTGGCGACCGTGCGATGGCGACCGGCCGAGTCGAGCAGCTCGCCGACCGCTGCGACGGCCAGCGCCGAGACCCGGTCCATCGACCGGGTGCCCTTGCGCCCGAGCACTTCCTCGGTGACGAAGCCGGGCACCCGGGCGGCCTGGCGCTGCGGGACCGGCCACCGGTCGGGGCTGAGCCGGGTCACCGCGGGCGTCCCCGCCGCGACTCCGTTCACGAACGTCTCTCGGCCGACGCCGTACGGCGAGATCGCCGACCAGGCGGAGATGACCGGCGTGGTCATGCGCCCTCGCCGGGCAGGTTCCGCAGGGCGCTGTCGATCCGCTCGTCCCAGGCGACGACCTTCGCCCGGTTGCCGTTCTCCACGACACCGTAGCCGTGCGTGATGACACCGGTGGCCACCTGCACCGGTCGGCCGTCACGCACCACGTAGCAGTCCATCCGCGCGGTGTAGAGCAGGTTCTTGAAGATGTCCTCGACCGTGTAGACGGTGTAGAGATCCTCTTCGAGCAGGGCCTCGCCGAGGATCTCGATCCGCGAGTGGGTCACCGCGGGGATCCAGTTGCGTTCGGCGAGCTGCGCTCCGATGGAGATGCCGCGGGCGTCGACGAAGCGGTGCTTGGCCTCCTCCATCTGCCGGAGATAGGACGACATGTGCATCCGGCTGAAGAAGTGCACGTACGGGTAGGGGATCCTGAACTTCCAGCCGTAGCCGTTGCGGCCGGCCAGGAGGTGTTCGAGCACCGGGTCCCGGTCGGTGGAGCCGCCGGACACCAGCTGGTCCGTACCGGCGGCGGGAACCCCTTCGCCGGGCTCCGGGGTGCCGATGACGGCAACGGTGAAGCGGTCGAGCACGGCGGGGGAGGGCACTCGGCCCGGCAGCCGCCGGTCGTCCTCGTCCCGGCGCAGGACGGCCGACACCGAGGCGGTGACGACCTTCTTCGGCTCCCCGTCACGCAGCACGGTGATCGCGATCTTGAACCGGAACACGGTGTCGTGGTGCTCGGTCACCGGCCGCACCTGGAGCGAGGCCTCGTCGTCGACGAACAGCCCGCCGCGCAGCCGGGCCTCCAGGTCGACGAGGTCGAAGCCGAGCCCATAGCGCTCATAGAGCTCTCCGACCGGCAGCCCGGAGCGCCGGAAGTGCTCGATCACCGCCTTCTCGACAAGGTAGTTGACGTGCTTGAAACCGATGTACGTTCCGATGTTCGCGCCCTCGTACCCGGGCGTGAGCGCAACGGTGGTGGTCTCCGTCAGGACGTTCTTGACCGCGGTCTCGGTGTCAGTCATCAGGTGCGCTCCACTAGCGTTGAAAGGGGCCGCATCCGGGCCGTTTCGGGGTGGGCGGTGATCCGGCGCAGGAACCCGTCGAGCACGGCCGCGAACTGCGCGGGCCGCTCGGACATCGGGAAGTGCCCGGTCCCCTCGATCGTGTGCAGGGCCGCCGAGGGCGTCCGCGCGACCAGGGTCTCCGCTTCCGCGGGCACAGCGATGCGGTCGTCGGCGCCGGACACGACCAGCGTGGTGGTCCGCAGCTCCGCCGTGCGCAGCCACGGTGTACGGAGGTACGTCTCGAGGAACCGCGACCAGCCGTAGGGGCCGATCGTCTCGCACAGCCGTTCCGCCATGGCGCGGTGCAGTTCGGGCTTCGCCCGCGACCCGGCCGCGACGCGAATGCCCTCCTCCATGGTGCGGACGAACTGCTCGGGCAGTCCCTTCAGGGTGTCCCAGTCGAAGTCCTCGGGCCGGGGCCGGAAGAAGGGGGACACCAGCACGATTCCCCCGATGCGGTGTCCGGCGGGTGCTGACGGTCCGCAGAGCAGGTCGAGCAGCAGCATGGCGGAGAACGAGTGCGCCACCACGACATCGGCCGGGCCGGCTGTGTCGGCCATCTGGTCCAGTGTGTCGGAGATCCACGTGGTGGGCTCGGGACGGTGCGCCCAGTCGGACGGTCCGGTGCCGCGCCAGGGCAGTGCGGCCGAGTGAAGCCGGGCTCGCCGCAGGGCGTCGTGGTGCGGCGCGAGCGCGCACAGCCTGTCCCAGACGGCGCTGCTGTCCGCCATGCCGTGCAGCAGCAGCACCCGAGGCCCTGCCTCGCCGGCATCGGCGGTCGTGCGTTGCTGGAGCAGGACCGGGGCCACTCGCTCGGCCCGGTGGGACGGGTGCGTAGGCATCATGGGCGGCCCACCGTGTCCCCGGCCGCGGTGTGAACCGGTGCTGTGAGGACGAGCCCCGCGACGGCGTCGTCGGCATCCGTGCCGGACACCGCGTACACCGGACCGTCCCCGCCGACGGCGAAGTGGCCGACGGCGGCGGCGCATTGAAGGACCCCCAGTGCGCCCGAGGCCGGCCCCCAGCGGTCTTCGAGATCGTGCCGGAGCACACCGGCGAGGGTCGAGGCCGGTGCGTTCCGCGGCGCGAACCACGCGCGCGCGGAGCCTGCGAGCGCGGACACGCAGTCGGCCAGCCCGCCGGTGCGGAGATAGCCGTCCACTCCGGCGAGGGCGGGGGCGTTGCGCCCGGCCGCGGCTTTCGCGGTCTCCAGCAGCAGAGCGGCGGCGCCGTCCAACGGCTGGTCGTGTCCGACGAGTTGCCGGACGACGTCGTTGGCCGGCTCGACACCGACCACCAGGACATGGCGGGCGCGGCCGCTCGACAGCCAGATCGTCGCCCAGTGCACGGCGTCGAGACCGGAGGTCGCTCCATTGCACACCATCACGTTCGGGCCGCGCAGCCCGAACCTGATCGCGAGCTCGGAAGCGGTGACGTTGCTCGACAGCCGCGGTGCGAGGACCGGGCTGATGAGCCGGGTGCCGCGGTCCGCCGAGATGGCGGCGACGACCTCGCACACCGAGTCGAGGTTGCCGAAGTTCGAGCTGACGACGACTGCGACCGACTCGGCGGGCACCAGCAGTTCGGCGTCGACGACCGGCGCGCCGCCGCGCTGGGTGCTCATCCGGGCGTCGCCGAGCATCAGCCCGGCGGAGTTCAGCGCGTCCCGGGCGGCGCAGAGCGCGAGTTGGGTCGCGCGGTCCTGATGGCGCAGGCCCTTCTTGCCGATCCGGGACGCCGGGTCGAACGGCGCCGCGCCGACGGCGGTCCCGGTCGTCAGGTCGGAGGGTATGAGGGCACCGGGCATCGCCAGGCCGATTCCGGTCACGACCGCGTTCATCGGCCACCGGCCACGAGCGCGACGGCGTTGATCCCGCCGAAACCGAAGGCGTTGACCTGTGCCAGCGCCAGGTCCGCCGGTGCGGGCGCGCCCCGCACGATCCTGAAGTCCGCGACCTCGTCGATCGGTTCGTCGAGGCCCAGAGTCGGGGGAACGAGCCCGTCCGCCATGGCTCTGAGCGCGATGATCAGGCTGTGCAGACCGGAGGCGCCGGAGGTGTGACCGGTCATCGATTTCATCGCCGTCATCAGGGTCTTCTCCGGGGTGGTTCCGAACACCGCACGCATGGCCTGTGCCTCGGCGACGTCGTTGGCGTGGGTTCCGGTGCCGTGGAGCATCACCAGATCGACGTCCTTCGGTCCGGTGCCGGCCCGCCGGTGCGCGTCGTGGACGGCGGCGGCGATGTTCCCGGCGTGCGGCGCGGTGGCATGGTGGGCGTCGCAGTTGACGGCGACGCCGCGCACCCGGCCGAGGTACGGACGGCCCGGCTCGCCGGTGCGGCGCAGCACCACGGCCGAGGCGCCTTCGCCGAGGATCGTGCCCCGCCGGTTGCGGTCGAACGGTCGCACGGTGTCCGGCGCCACCGACTGCAGGCGGTCGGCGACCCCGACCATGCTCTCGGTGACGACATCGACGCCCGCCACGACCACGGTCTCGGCACCGCCGGCCAGCAGGTCGCAGGCCATCGAGAGCGCGTAGAGCGAGGCTGAACAGGCATTCGAGAAGGTGTACGTCACCGTCGCGCCGAAGCGTTCCCGTAGCGCGTGACCGAAGTGCAGCCGGTCGGCGGACCACGGGATGCCCTCGCGTGCCCACAGCTCGACCGAGCGCAGTTCACGCAGCCCCGTGCCGACCAGGACGGGGGTGTCTCCCAGCTGTTCGCCCATCCCGGCGTCTGCGAGTGCCTGTCCGATCGCGTCGAGGAGGAAGGCGGAAGCCCGGCCCGGGACATCGCCGGAGCCCACGCGGTCGTCGATCTCGAACAATCGGTCGCCGGTGTAGTGCGACCGGTCGAAGCCGCGCATGGGGTGCAGCCCGGACGTGCCCGCGCACAGGGCGTCGAAGATCTCGGCGGGGGACCGACCGATGGCGGCCACCGCGCCGGCGCCGGCGATCGGCCAGCCTGGATGCTCGCTCACACGGACTCCTCGTACCGGCCCAGGACCGCGACCGCGTTGTTGCCCCCGAAGCCGAGTCCGTTGTTCTGCACGATCCGCAGATCGGCCTCGACGGCGTGGTTGGGCACACAGTCGATACGGCACTCCGGGTCGGTGCGGTTGTGGTTGATGGTCGGGGGGATGAACCGGTGGGTGATCGCCAGCGCGCAGGCGATCGCGGCCAGCGCGCTCGCGGCGCCCATGGTGTGCCCCAGCATCGACTTGACCGACACCGCGCGCGGCGGACGGTCGCCGTAGATCTCCCGGATCGCCTGGGACTCGGTGACGTCGTTGGCCTTGGTGCCGGTGCCGTGCGCCGAGATGAGGTCGACCTCGTGCGGCTTCACCTTCGCGTTCTCCAGGGCGAGCGCCATCACCCGGGCCACGCTGGACCGGTCCGGCGCGACCTGGTGATAGGCGTCGCAGTTGAGGCCGTAGCCGAGCACCTCCGCGTAGATCCGGGCTCCACGGGCGAGCGCCGAGTCCAGGCTCTCCAGCACCAGCACGCCGGCGCCTTCGCCGGTGAGGATGCCCTTGCGCTCGATGTCGAAGGGACGGCAGCAGTCGGGGGCGATGGTGCCCAGCCGGTAGAAACCGGCGAAGGTCTTCCGGCACATGGCGTCCGCGCCGCCGCAGAGTGCGAAGTCGACGTCGCCGGAGCGGACCGCGTCGTAGCCGTAGCCGATGGCGTAGTTCCCGGCGGCGCAGGCCGTCGGGATGGTCACTGCCTCGACGTCGGACAGTCCGAGCTCCAAGGCGACGGCCGAGGAGAGCCGGCCGGCCCGCAGCCGGGCCGCGACCCGCGGGTCCATGGCCGCGGAGCCGTCCGCCAGTTCGGTCTCGACCAGTTCGTCGAGGTCGCGCGACTCGCCGTCGGTGGTGCCGATGGAGATCAGGCCGGGCTGCCCGCGCAGCACATCGAGATCCAGCCCGGCGTCCTGGACGGCCATCCGCGCCGCCGACACCGAGAACCGGCTCGCCGGTCCCAGCGAGCCGACGGGAAGATCGCGGATCCACTCCTCCGTGTCGAACTCACCGAGCCCGCAGCCGGTGGAGTGCTCGAAGCCGACGGTGTCGAACGCCGTGATCGGTTTGGCACCGCTGCGTCCGGCTCGTAGGCCGGCGACGAACTCGTCGACCCCGGTACCGATGCTCGACAGCACGCCGAGGCCGGTCAGGACGACCCGCCTGTCGGATGACGCCATCAGCTCCACCTTCCCTGTGCGAGCCGGTCGCTACTTCGTCCAGCCCGCGGATCCGGCCACGACGTCGTAGACGCCCCGAAGATTCGTCATCCGCTCGAGATCGGCCTGGTCGATGACGACGCCGAACTCGCGCTCCAGTGACCCCAGGATCTCGATGGCGCGCAGCGAGTCCGCGCCGTACTCCTCCTTGAACAGGCCCTCGTCCGTGACTTCGTCCTCTTCGAGCTCAAGGATGTCGCAGACGATTTCTTTAATCTTCTCGAAATTCTTCTCCGCGATGTTGACCACTGTCGGAACCCCGTTCTCCGGTATGGGCGTAGAGCATCGATTCAGTAATCAGATTTCACCTGCGCGGGCGGTGTCCCGCAAGATCATGGACGCTACGGGACGGAATGAGACGGCTGTTCACGGTGTCCTCGCCGCAGGGTCGCGGGCTAATATCGAAAAGCGATTATGGGGGCGCTTCCGCGGCTGGCCCGGAGAATTAAGCGCGCCTGGTTCGAGTGAAAACTCCCGAGGCCGCTCCGCCGCTGCGAACGGATCAGCGAAAGAGAATTGCGATGAATGATGAATACGAGCAGGAGAAGGCCAGGCGGCAGCGACAGGCCAGGGAATGGCGGCTCGGCGAGCCGTTGCCGACCATCGCGTACACGCCCGAGGAGGACGCTCTCTGGGAGACGGTGACCGCCAAGCTTCGGTCGCTGCACGAGGGCGTGGCGTGTGCGCACTACCGGCGCGCCTGCGAGTCCGTCGTCCTGGAACGGGAGCGGGTGCCACAGCTGGCCGAGGTCTCGCCCGTGCTGACCGCGTTGACCGGATTCCACCTGCGACCGGCCGAAGGCACTGTTCCCGTCGAGCGGTTCCTCGGCGCCTTCGAGGAGGACGGGTTCTACGCGACGCAGTACCTGCGGCGACCCGAATCGCCCTACCACTCCCCCGAGCCGGACGTCCTCCACGAACTGGTCGGCCACGCCGTGATGCTCGGCGACCCGGTCTTCGCGGACCTGTACCGGCGCTTCGGGCAGACCGCCAAGCGGGTCTCCTCACCGGACGTTCTGCGGGCCCTGATCCAGGTGTTCTGGTTCACCCTGGAGGTCGGCGTCGTGCTCGAAGGAGGCCGGCCGCGGGTCTACGGCGCGGCCCTGTTGTCCTCGGTCGCGGAGATGGAGTCGCTGTCGCAGGTGGACCTGCGGCCGTTCGACATCGCCGAGATCGTCTCCCAGAACTTCGACGACATGCACTGCATGCCGGTGCTCTTCGCCGTCGAGTCGGTCGACCACCTGGTCACCGAGCTGAACCGATTCCTGACCCGGCTGTGAACCTCGTGCCGGGCGACCTCACACGGAGAGCGGAGATATGCGCATTCAGGTCAACCTGACCGAGAAGCTCCAGAACTACGTCGCGGACGTGTCCCTGTCCGAACCGCCGCCGCTGCGTGAGCTGCGCGAGGAGACCTCGCTGCTCGCCGAGCGCAATATGCAGATCTCGCCCGAGCAGGGGCAGTTCCTGTCCGTGCTGCTGCGCGCGATCGGGGCGAAGCGGACGCTGGAGGTCGGGGTCTTCACCGGCTACAGCCTGCTGCGCACGGCCCTGACCCTGCCGGCGGACGGCCGCGTCACGGCCTGCGACATCAGCGCGAAGTGGGCCGAGGTCGCGCTCGGGCACTGCGAGCGGGCCGGGGTCGCGGACAAGGTGGACCTCCGGGTCGGCGACGCCCGGGAGACCCTGGCCGCCCTCGTCCAGGAGGAGGGCGCGGCCGGCTCGTTCGACTTCGTGTTCCTCGACGCGGACAAGGAAGGCTACGAGACCTACTACGAGTACGGACTGACCCTGCTGCGGCCCGGCGGCCTCCTGGTCGCGGACAACGTGCTCTGGTCGGGCCTGGTGATCGACGAGTCGGTGCAGGACGACGAGACCCGCGCGCTGCGCGCCTTCAACACGAAACTCTACGAGGACGACCGCGTGCACCTGTCCATGCTGCCGTTCGCCGATGGTCTGACCCTCGCCGTGAAGCGCTGACCGGACCCCCTGCCTTCGGGGTTCAGTCCACCCTGGCCAGTCCGCGCGCGTTCCGCCGTGCCGCACCTCGGGAGACCGCGAGCGGGTCCCAGCCGGCGCCGCGCGCGGGCAGCCGGCCGGGATCGCCGAACACCGTGCCGCCGTGGGCTTCGGCCAGCAGCGGCCGCCCCAGGATCTGGGCCGCGCAGGCGATCCCGCTGACCATCACGCCGGTCACCCCGCTGCCGTAGCGGGTGCTCTGGCCGACGACGTACAGGCCCCGGACGCCGGTCGCGGTGTCCGGCCGGGCGCCGGTTCCACCCCAGGTGGCGAGGCCGAACGGAGTGCCGCCGGTGGAGAGCGTGTAGCGCTCCTGGGCGAGCGGAGAGGCCAGTTCCAGATGCGTGATGCTGTCCCGGAACGGCCCCAGCACGCGCTCGCCGGCGCGCACCACCGCATCGGTGAACCGTTGCTTCTCAGCCAGATAGGTGGGTTCGCGACGGTACCGGCCGCCTTCGGCCGGCCCCTGCTCGACGCCCCAGTGCCGGTAACCGGGCGGGCACATCGTCATCAGCTGGATGTTCGTGTGTCCGGGCGGACAGAGGTGCCTCGCGCCGGGATTCTTGAGCGAGGCGACCGAGACGAACAGGAACCGCACGTCCTCCGGCTGCTCGCCGGCGTACAGCCCTCGGTAGAGCTCGTCGATGTCCTCGTGGTCGTACCACCAGATGTTCGCCTCGGCCCGCCGCGTCAACTCCCGGTCGAGCGCGACGTAGACGGTCGCGAACGGCAGGCCCATCGTCGCCTCGCGGGTGGTGCGGCCGATCCGCGGGTTGAAGTGTTCCGCTCCGGCCAGATCCAGCACCGTGCGCCGGTAGTCGGCGTTGGAGATCACCAACGGCGCGGTGAGCGAGGTCCCGTCCGTCAGCCGGACACCGGTGGCCACCCGGTCGGCGATGTCGATCGAGGCGACCCGGCTGCGGGTACGCAGTTCACCGCCGTGCGCCTCCAGGACCTCGATCAGCGTCGCGGCCAGCATCTGCCCTCCGCCGACCGGGACGTAGGCGCCTCGGAGATAGTGGTCGGTCACCATCGCATGCGTGGTCACCGTCGCGACGTCCGGTCCCATGCCGTAGTTCGGCGACTGAGCGGCGAGCACCGTCCGGGCCCTCGTGGACAGCCCGCAGTGGTCGAACAGCTCGGACAGGCGTCGACGGCTCCAGGCCTGTACATGAGCGGTGCCGGCGACGATCTCCGGCAGTTCCGCGTCGGTGAGCATGGCCCAGCGCTGCTCGCTCCCGACGGCCCGGCAGATCGCGGTGAAGGTGCGCAGGCCCTCGACGTCATCCGGCAGGACGCTCTCCAGCCGGGCCAGGTACTCGTCCCAGTCGGCGGGAACGTCGAGCGTGAGCCCGGGAATCACGATCTGGTCGAAGCAGTCGGGGTCCAGCTCGCGGAACGGCACCCGGTCACCGGCGCCCAGACCGGCCAGGACCGCCGGGATGACGCCGTCGGACCCGCAGTCGCCCAGGTAGTGGACGCCGACATCGAACTCGTAGGCGCGACGGCGTCGGAACACATGGCTGTTGCCGCCCGCCCAGTCGTGCTGTTCGAGCACGAGCACCCGCCGTCCGGCCACGGCGAGGTAGGCCGCGCAGGTCAGCCCGCCCAGGCCGCCGCCCACGACGATGGCATCCCACTGCTCCTCGGTGCTGGTCCTGGTCAACGCGTCCTCGCAGTGGTCGGTCGGGGTCATCGTGCGGGGCGCAGCCGCAGCAGGGCGCAGCCGAGCGCGCCGGAGCTGTCGACCGCGGTCACCAGCGCCAGGCGGTTCGCGAGCGCGGGATCGTGCTCGGCTGTGACGAGCACGGCGAGCACCTGGAAGGCGGCGGCCGCGGCGGCCGCGTCCCCGATCAGTCCGGCGCAGTCGATCCGCGCGGGTGAGCCGGTGCCGAGCAGATCGGCGAGCGCGGCCTGTTCGGCTTCGCCGGCCGGGTCACCCGGCGCGACGAGCCCGATGTCCCCGGGGCGCGCTCCGGCCGTGTCCAGCGCCCGGCGCAGACAGGAGAGCAGGACCGAGCGGATCTCCCCGGTGTCCTGGTGCACGCCGAACTCCATCGCGACGACTTCGGCCAGGCCGTCCCGTTCGGCGGCCTCGGAGCCCGACGGTTCGAGGCGCAGCACCGCTGCCCCCTCACCGAGGACCGCGGAGTCCGGACCGTCACCGCCGTGGTGGCGCAGCCACGCCCGCGCTGCGGAGTACTCCTCGGCGCCGCCGCAGAGCAGCGTGCCGGCGCGGCCGCCCGCCTGCAGTCGCCGCGCGTAGTTCAGCGCGAGCAGGCCGGCCGCGTTGCCGCCCGCGATGGTCGCGTTGGGGCCCTTGAGCCCGTGCCAGATCGCGCACTGGCCCGCCGCACAGTTCATCACCGTGTTGGGGAATTGGGCCGGGTCGACGTAGAACGGCCGGTCGCCGTCGATCGAGCTCCGGGTGAAGTCCATCGTGGAGCGGACGCTGCCGGAGGTGCCGAGCACCAGGCCGGTGGCGGGGCCCGCGCCCGGCGTGGCGGGCGGGTCCTGCGGTCCGGCCAGCTCGCCGACCGCCGCCACCGACAGCGCGGTGACCCGGTCCATCGAGCGGGTGCCCTTCTTGCCGAGGACGGTCCGGGCGTCGAAGTCCGGTACCAGCCGGCTGCGTGCGTCGGGTGCGGGCTCGGCGGCCGAGGTCGGTGCCGGAACACCGGCCCGCAGCCCGGTCCGGAACGCCTCCGCGCCGAATCCGAACGGGGAGATCGCCGACCATGCCGTGATGACGGGGTTCGCGATTCTCATGCTGCTCCCCTGTCGTACCGGCCGAGGATGACCACGGCGTTGTTGCCGCCGAAGGCGAGCCCGTTGTTCTGCACGATCCGCAGATCCGCGGCCACCGACTCGTTGGGCACGCAGTCGAGGTCGCATTCGGGATCGGTCTCGACGTGGTTGACGGTCGGTGGGATGAACCCATGTTCCAAGGCCATCGCGCAGCCGATCGCGGCCAGTGCGCTGGCCGCGCCCATGGTGTGCCCGAGCATCGACTTCATCGAGACCGTGCGGGGCGGCCGATCGCCGAAGACCGCGTGGATCGCCTTGGCTTCCGTACTGTCGTTGGCCTTCGTCCCGGTGCCGTGCGCCGAGATCAGGTCCACGTCCCGCGGTTCGATGCCCGCGTCCGCGACCGCCAGCCGCATGCAGTCGGCGACGCTCTCACCGAGCGGCGCGACCTGGTGGTACGCGTCGCAGTTGAGCCCGTACCCGAGGATCTCGGCGTGGATCCGGGCTCCACGGGCGAGGGCCGAGTCGAGGCTCTCCAGGACCAGCACCCCCGCGCCCTCGCCTGTGAGGATGCCCTTCCGGTTCAGGTCGAAGGGCTGGCACTGTTCGGGGGCGATGGTGCCGAGCCGGTAGAACCCGGCGAACGTCTTCCGGCAGATCGCGTCCCCGCCACCGCAGAAGGCCAGGTCCACCTCTCCCGAACGGATCGCGTCCAGGCCGTAGCCGATCGCGTAGTTGCCGGCGGCGCACGCGGTCGGGATGGTCACCGCTTCGACGTCGGTGAGCGCGAACTCGCGGGCGACGGAGGTCGCCAGCCGGGAGGCCGAGGCCCGGCGTGCGATCACCGGGTCCATCGCGCCCTGCTCCGCCGCGTCCTGCTCGACCAGCAGGTCGAGGTCGCGGGTCTCGCCGTCGGTCGTTCCGACGGCGATCAGGACGCGGCCCCTGGCCAGGGTGTCCTGGCGCAACCCGGCGTCGGTGGCGGCCATTCTGGCGGCGGCCACGGTGAACTGGGCCGCCCGGCCGAGATGTTCGGGGTCGAGCCGCTCGATCCAGCGCTTCGGCTCGAATCCGGTCACCTCGCAGCCGTTGGCGTACTCGAATCCCGCGGTGTCGAACGCGGAGATGGGGCGGACTTCGCTGCGGCCGGCTCGAAGACCGGCGAGGAATTCGGTGATTCCCACGCCGATGCTCGAAATTGCGCCGGCCCCGGTGAGCACCACCCGTCGGCCGACTCTCGTCGTTGGGCGTCCAGTCACGAAATGCTCGTCCTCTCATTGCCGTCGGCCGATTCAGCATCCGAATCGCGGCGCGCGTCCCGCAAGCGCGAGGACGGCACGGGACGGAACGAGACAACCGGATTCGCCCGGGTGCGCGGCGGAGCGTGCCACGCTTTCGACCGTCGCGACGAAGGGGAGGCACGTATGAGCCAGGGGGTGCTCGCAACGGGTCTGGTCAAGAGGTACGGCGGGACGACCGCCGTGGCCGGGCTCGATCTCGCGGTTCCCGAGGGCACGGTGCTCGGTCTGCTGGGCCCGAACGGCGCGGGGAAGACCACGACCGTCCGGATGCTGTCCACTCTCCAGGCACCCGACGCGGGAGAGTGCACGATCGCCGGAGTCGACATCGTCCGCCACCCGCAGAAGGCGAGGAAGCTGCTGGGCCTGTCCGGGCAGTACGCGGCCGTCGACGAGTTCCTGACGGGATACGAGAACCTCGAAATGGTCGGCAGACTCCACCGGTTGGGGAAAACGCGGGCGCGGGCACGGGCGCGGGAACTGCTGGAACGCTTCGACCTGGTCGAAGCGGGCCGGCGCCCGGCCCGGACCTACTCCGGGGGAATGCGTCGGCGGTTGGACCTGGCGGGGGCCCTGGTGGCCGCACCGCCGGTGGTCTTCCTCGACGAGCCGACCGCAGGACTCGACCCGTCCAGCCGGATCGGCATGTGGGAGCTGGTTCGCGAGATGGTCGACGGCGGCACCACGGTGGTGCTCACCACCCAGTACCTGGAAGAGGCCGATCAGCTCGCCTCGAACATCGTGGTGATCGACAACGGCCGGATCGTCGCGGAGGGCTCGCCGACCGAGCTGAAGCGGGCCGTCGGCGAGGAGAGTCTGCACGTCACGCTGGCGAACCGCGAGGAGACCTCGTTGGTCGCGCGTGCGCTGCGCGGAATCGGGATCGGAGCGCCGGTCGTCGACGAGGAACGGCACACGATCGCGGTCCCCGTGTCCGGGGGAACCGACGCGCTGACGGCCGGAGTCCGCGCACTCGACACGGCGGGAGTGCGGCCGGTCGACATCGGGCTGCGGCGTCCCACGCTGGACGACGTCTTCCTTCAGCTGACGGGAGCAGGGACCGGGACCGGGCCGTCCCGACCCGGGCGGACGGGACGGAGGGGTACGGCATGACCGCGCTGACCGACGGGCTGGCCGATGGATGGATCATCGCGCGCCGCAACGTCATCCGGACGCGACGGGCGCCGGACGTACTGCTTCTGACCCTGCTCCAACCCGTCATGTTCGTGCTGCTGTTCGCGTACGTGTTCGGTGGCTCCATCAAGGTGCCGGGGGTGAACTACCGCGAGTACCTGATGGCCGGGATCTTCGTCCAGACGGTGGCGTTCGGCTCGTCGATGACGGGCGCGGGACTGGCCGCCGACCTGCAGACCGGAGTGATGGACCGGTTCCGGTCCATGCCGATGTCCCGGGCGGCGGTGCTGCTCGGTCGCACCACGAGCGACCTGCTGGGCAATCTGGTCACCGTGCTGGCCATGGCGTTGTGCGGGCTGCTCGTCGGATGGCGGACACACACCGGCCTCGGTCAGGTGGCCGCAGGACTGGGCCTGCTCCTGCTGTTCGCCTACGCGATGAGCTGGATCTCGGCCACGATCGGGCTGACCGTGCGCAGCCCCGAAGTCGCCCAGACCGCCGGTTTCCTCCTGCTGTTCCCGCTGACCTTCGTGTCCAACGTGTTCGTCGCAGGCGACACACTTCCGTCCGGGCTGCGACCGGTGGCCGACTGGAACCCGATCAGCACGGTCACGCTCGCGCTGCGCGATCTGTGGGGCAACGCCCCGGCCGGCCCGGCCCGTGGCGCCGGCGTGCCCGCCGAGCATCCCGCGCTGGTCTCGCTGGCCTGGATCGCGGTGATCCTGGCCGTCTTCCTGCCGTTGGCGGTCGACCGCTTCCGGCGTGCCGCTCGCCGCTGACACCCGTCACCGGGATTGTGTACGTCACTCGGTCGGCCATCGACGAAGTGTGCCGCTGCCCGAGGTGTCCGGAACACCTCGGGCAGCGGCACGGTCATACGGAGCGACCGCCCCTCGGGCGGTGTTGCTCAGGCGAAGGAGATCGCCGCGGTGTCGCGGTTCTGGGCCTCGTTGGACGCACCGATGAAGCAGCCACCGGCGACGGTGGCGCAGTTGACGTCCACCGCGGCCCCGGACTGGTCCTGGCCCTGGAACGTCTTCTTCACGGTGAACGCCGTCGAGCCGGCGCCGGTGGCGTCGGTGGTGAGCTGCTTGATTCCGGCGACGTCGCACACCAGCGTCCCGGCCGCGGGGTCGCCGGCGCACTCGGTCGCGGAGACGGCCTCGGCGGCGCCGAAGCCCGTGACGTTCACGGTGACGCTCGCGCCGTCGGAGAGACCGGTCGAGGGGGTGACCGTCACGCCGACCGCCGTGGCCGCGGCCGTGGCGGGAACCGACACGGCCAGCATGGCCGCGACGGCCGCGGCGCCGGTGAGACCGGCCTTCGAAATGAGCGCGATCCTCTTCTTGGAAATCAAGGTGCTGGCTCCAATTCAGGATGGGGGGTGAATGGTCGACAGCCGCGCAATGAGTGCCGAGTGATGGCGATTCCCGTGGTATTTCCTACGCGGATTCACTGGCAGCGCGAAATCATTTGGTGTCGATCCATTTGGAGGCTACAAGTCGGCCTGTGGGTCGTCAACCACGCCCTGAACAAAAAGGAACCGCCCTTTCCGGCAGACGTATGCCCGCTGTCTCGTTCCGTCCCATGGCGTCCGCCCCCTTGCTGGGACAGCGTCGCGCGGGCGAGCCTGCGGTGAGCACTCCACATTCGACAAGGGGAGATCAATGACGAATCCGTTTGAGGATGCGGATGCGGTCTATTCGGTTCTCGTCAACGACGAGGGCCAGTATTCGCTGTGGCCGGCATTCGCCGACATTCCTGCGGGCTGGACCGCGGAGCTCGTCGAGGCAGATCGTGAGGCCTGCCTGGCGTACATCGAGGAGCACTGGACGGACATGCGGCCGAAGAGCTTGAGCGAAGCCTCCTGACACGTTCCGCCGGTCCACCGACAACTACCCCGGGGGAACACAATGAGCAACGTCGGCGGTGACACGCTGCCGCTCTCCGCCGCGCAGCGCGGAATCTGGTTCGGATGTCAACTCGACCCCGGTGGCCGGCGCTACCGGATCGCGGAGTACTTCGACATTCGCGGCCCGGTGGATCCCGTGGTGTTCGACGCGGCCTGGCGCCAGGTCGTCGGCGAGACCGAGGCGCTGCGCGTCCGGTTCGTCGAAGAGGCCGACGGGCCCCGGCAGTACGTCGGACCCGTCGAGACCACCGCCGTCGAACTGGTGGACGTCTCCCGCCGGCCGGACCCCGAGGGCGCGGCGCTGGAACGGATGCGCGCCGACCTCGACCGGCGGCTCGAGCTGACCCGAGACCCTCTGCACACCGTGCTGCTGTTCAGGCTGGCCCAGGACCGCTACTTCTGGTACTTCCAGTTCCACCACGTCATCCTGGACGGCTACAGCGGGGCCATGGTGGTGCGGCGGGTCGCCGAGGTGTACTCGGCCCTCGTCACCGGCGCGCCGGTCGTCCAGCCGGACCCCCGCCCGCTGCGTGACCTCCTCGACGAGGATCTCGCCTATCGCGTGTCCGACGCCTTCCTCCTCGACCAGGAGTACTGGGGGTCCCGGTTGGCCGACCGGGCGGAGCCCGCGACGTTGGCCGACCGGGTGTCCGCCGACGCCGACGGACTGGTGCGTTCCTCGGCACAGCTCGGCACGGACGAACAGCGCCGGCTCTCCGAGTCCACCGGGCGGGCACTGCCCACCGTCATGCTCACGGCCGTGGCCGCCTATCTGCACCGGCTGACCGGCGCGCGCGACCTCGTGCTCGGTCTGCCCGTCACGGCACGGGCGGGATCCGCCACCGCCGGAACCGCCGGAATGGTGTCCAACCTGCTGCCGCTGCGGTTGACCGTGACGGGCGAGCAGACCTGCGCCGAGCTGGCCCGGCATGTGCTGTCCCGGACCCGCGAGGCCCTGCGCCACCAGCGCTACCGCTACGAGGACATACGCCGCGACCAACGGCTGGCCCTGGAGGACGAACCACTCGTCGGACCGGTGGTCAACGTAGTGCCGTTCAGCTACGACCACGGCTTCGGCGGCCACCCGATGACCTCCCACAACCTGGCGGGCGGACTGGCCGAGGATCTGTCGATCACGGTCTACGACCGGGGCGAGGGGCAGGGGCTCCGCATCGACTTCGACGCCAACGCGTCGTTGTACCGGGGGGAGGATCTGCACACCCATCAGCGCGGCTTCCTGCGGGTGTTGGAGGCGATGGCGGACGACCCGGCCGCGCAGGTCGGCCGGATCGAGCTGCTGGATGCCGCCGAGCGCAGGCGTGTTCTGCACGAGTGGAACGACACGGACCGTACGCATCCGGCGGCCACGTGGCCCGAGCTGTTCGAGGCTCAGGCCGCCAGGACCCCCGACGCGGTCGCGGCGGTCTTCGAGGACACCGCTCTGAGTTACGCCCAATTGAACTCTCGCGCCAACCGGCTCGCCCGGTCGCTGGTCGAGTCGGGCATCGGCCCCGAGCGGGTGGTGGCCCTGGGCCTGCCCCGCTCGATCGATCTGGTCATCGCCATGCTCGCGGTGTCCAAGGCGGGCGGCGCGTATCTGCCGCTCGATCTGGAACACCCGGCTGAGCGCCTGGCGTTCATGCTCTCCGACACCGCGCCCGCCTGCGTCATCACCGGTACGGACACCCCGGCGGGACTGCCCGGCACCATCCCGAGGATCGTGCTCGACGGACCGCAGGACAGCCACGACGACGATCTGGCCGACGACGATCTGACCGACGCCGACCGGCTCGCCCCCCTGCGACCGGACCACCCTGCCTACGTCGTCTACACGTCCGGCTCCTCCGGCGTGCCCAAGGGCGTCGTCGTCACCCACACCGGTGTGGCGGCGCTCGCGTTCGCACAGATCGCCCGGCTCGGAGTGGACGAGCACAGCCGGGTACTGCAGTTCGCGTCCCCGAGCTTCGACGCGGCGTTCTCCGAGGTGTCGATGGCGCTCCTCTCGGGCGCCGCACTGGTGCTCGCGGGTGCCGACCAGCTCGTCCCGGGCGTCGCCCTGACCGAACTGGCCGTCAAACACGCCCTGACCCACGTCACCCTCCCACCGGCGGTCCTCGCCACGATGCGGCCCGGCGAACTGCCCGCGGACCTGACCCTCAACGTCGCAGGAGAGGCATGCCCGGCCGAGACCGTGGCGGTCTGGTCGCCGGGCCGTCGCCTGCTGAACGCGTACGGCCCGACCGAGACCACGGTCTGCGCGACGATGTCGGACCCCTTGTCCGGCACGGAGAGTCCGCCGATCGGCCGCCCGATCGACAACATGCGCGCGTTCGTCCTGGACGGCGCGCTGCGACCGGTGCCGGTGGGCGTCACCGGCGAGCTCTACCTGGCGGGCCCGGGCCTGGCACGCGGCTACCAGGGACGCCCGGCCCTGACCGCGGAGCGGTTCCTCGCCTGCCCGTCCGAGGCCGGACTGGCGCCGGGGGCGCGGATGTACCGGACCGGCGACCTCGTCCGCCGGCGCGCCGACGGTCAACTGGAGTTCCTCGGCCGCGCCGACGACCAGGTCAAGATCCGCGGCTTCCGGATCGAACCCGGCGAGATCGAAGCAGTGCTGGCCCGCGACGAGGCCGTGCGAGAGGTCGCCGTGGTCGTCCGGGAGGACGCCCCCGGGGACAAGCGCCTGATCGCCTATGTCGTCCCGCACGAGGGGCGGACGGTCGACCCGGTGTCGGCCCGGCGGTCGGCCGGTGAGGTCCTGCCCCGGTACATGGTGCCCGCGGCGGTCGTCGTCCTCGACCGGCTTCCGCTGACCCCCAACGGGAAGCTCGACCGCCGAGCCCTGCCCGCCGCCAGGTTCACCGGCGCCGGAGCGAGCCGGGCCCCGCGGAGTCCGCGCGAGGAGATCCTCTGCGGTCTGTTCGCGGACGTCACCGGCGCGCCGAAGGTCCGGATCGACGACAACTTCTTCGACCTCGGCGGACACTCGCTGCTCGCCACCCGACTGGTCGCCCGGATCAGGCCGGCGTTCGGTGTGGAACTCACCGTCCGTGACGTCTTCGGCGCGCCCACCGTGGCGGAGCTCGCGCGGCGACTGGACGAGGTCGGCGGATCGCCGCGCCCTCCCGTGGCCCGTACGACGCGGCCCGAACGGGTGCCCCTCTCCTTCGCCCAGCGCCGTCTGTGGTTCCTCAGCCAGATGGAGGGCCGGAGCGCGACGTACAACATGCCGGCCGTGCTCCGACTCTCGGGTGAACTCGACCGGGCGGCGCTGGCGGCCGCGCTCGGCGACGTGAGCGACCGGCACGAAGCGCTACGGACAGTGTTCCGTGAGTTCGACGGAGTGCCCTTCCAGCGCGTGCTCGACGTCCGGCCCGAACTTCTGTGCACCGATGTCACCCCGGACGGACTGGCCGCCGAGATCGCCGAGTTCTGCGGCCGGGAGTTCGACCTCGCCGTCGAACCGCCGCTGCGGGCCCGGCTCTTCGCCCTCTCCCCGACCGAGCACGTGCTGGCCCTGGTGATCCACCACATCGCCGGAGACGGCTGGTCGATGGCGCCGCTGGCGGACGACCTCGCCGTGGCCTACGAGGCGCGGTGCGCCGGGCTCGAATCCGGCGCGGCGGAACTGCCGGTCCAGTACGCGGACTACACGCTGTGGCAGCACCGGCTGTTCGGCGTCGAGGACGACTCGGACAGCCTGATCAACGGTCAGATCCACTACTGGTCGGCAGCGCTGGCCGGACTGCCGGACGAGCTGCCGCTGCCAGTGGACCGGCAGCGGCCGGCGGTCTCCAGCTACCGAGGCTCGACCATTCCGTTCGAGATCGGTGCGAGCCTCCACGCCCGGCTCACCGAGCTGGCCAGGCAGAGCGACGCGAGCCTGTTCATGGTGGTGCAGGCGGGACTTTCCGCGCTGCTGAGCCGGCTGGGCGCGGGCACGGACATCCCCATCGGTTCGGCCATCGCGGGCCGTACCGACGAGAACCTGGACGACCTTGTCGGGTTCTTCGTCAACACCCTGGTGCTGCGCACCGACCTCAGCGGCGACCCGTCGATGCGGGAGGTCATCGCACGGGTGCGGGAAACGGACCTCAGCGCCTACGCCAACCAGGACCTGCCGTTCGAGCGCCTGGTGGAGATCCTCAACCCGAGCCGGTCGGCTTCGCGCCACCCGCTGTTCCAGGTGATGCTGGCGTTCCAGAACCTGGCCGACGTGGAGTTCCGGCTCCCCGGGCTGGCGGTGGAGGCCGAGCAGCTCTACACCGAGACGGCCAAGTTCGACCTGGCGTTCAGTGTCTTCGAGAGCTTCGACGAGCAGGGCGCGCCGAGCGGTCTGTCCGGTGTGGTCGAGTTCGCGGTCGAACTGTTCGACCCGGCCACCGTGGACCGGATGCTGTCTCGACTGGTGCAGGTCTTCGAGACGATGGTGGCGAATCCCGAGGCGCGGCTCGGTGAGATCGACCTGCTCGACCCCGCCGAGCGGCAGTTGGTGCTGCACGAGTGGAACGACACCGACCGGGACATCGCCGTGTCGACCTTCCCCGCGCTCTTCGAGGCCCAGGTGGCGGCGACCCCCGAGGCGATCGCGGTGCGCTACGAGGGCACCTCGCTCACCTACCGGGAGCTGAACGGGAACGCCAACCGGCTGGCCCGGCTGCTGGTCGCCCGCGGTCTGGGGCCGGACCAGTTCGTCGCGCTCGCGCTTCCCCGGTCGGTCGAGCTGATCACGGCCATGCTGGCGGTGCTGAAGGCCGGCGCCGCCTACCTGCCCATCGATCCCGACTACCCCTCGGAGCGCATCGAGTTCATGCTCGCCGACGCCGCGCCGCGATGCGTGATGACCGGCGAACGCGTCGCGGTTGCGCTGCCCGCCGGGCTCGACCGGATCGTCCTCGACGACGACATGTGGTCCGCCGTGTCCGGACTGTCCGACGCGGACCTGACGGACGGCGACCGAGTGGCCCCCTTGCGGCCGGGTCACGCCGTCTACGTCGTCTACACCTCCGGCTCCACCGGTGTCCCGAAGGGCGTCGTGGTCTCTCACGCAGGGATCGCCGGCCGGATGGGCTGTGAGATCGAGCGGCTGGAGGTCGTGCCGGACAGCCGGGTGCTGCAGTTCGCGTCCCCCAGCTTCGACGGCGCGTTCTCCGACATGTGCATGGCGTTGCTGGCCGGTGCGGCGCTGGTCGTCGCGCCCAGTGCGAGGACCATGCCAGGACCGGCGCTGAGCACGCTGATGTACGAGCAGGGCATCACCCACGTGACCCTGCCGCCACCGGTGCTGGCGGCCCTGGCCGACGACGGCCTGCCGGCCGGGATGATGCTGATCGCCGCCGGTGACGCGTGCTCGGCCGACGTCGTCGCCCGCTGGGCGCCCGGCCGCAGGATGGTCAACGCCTACGGTCCTACCGAGGCCACCGTGTGCGCGACCATCAGCGACCGGCTGGTCGTCGGCGAACTGCCTCCCATCGGACGGCCGTTGGACAACACCCGGCTCTACGTCCTCGACGACCGGCTGAGGCCCACGCCGCCGAGCGTCGCGGGGGAGCTGTACATCGCAGGCGAGGCACTCGCGCGCGGCTATCTCCGGCGTCCCGGACTGACGGCCGGCCGGTTCGTCGCCTGCCCGTTCGGCGCCCCCGGCGAGCGGATGTACCGGACCGGGGATGTGGTCCGGTGGCGCGCCGACGGTCAACTCGAGTTCGTCGGCCGCGCCGACGACCAGGTGAAGGTCCGCGGCTTCCGGATCGAGCTCGGTGAGGTCGAGGCGGTACTGACCGCCCACCCCGGCGTGGACCAGGCGGTCGTGGTGGCCAGGGACGACCAGCCGGGCGGCAAACGGCTGGTCGGCTATCTCGTGCCGGGCGGGGGCGACCCGGCTGTCGACCGGGACCGGGACGAGCGGCAGGTGGGGGAGTGGAGGGTCACCTCCGACTCGCTCCACGCCGACTCCGCTGCCGGCGCGGCCGAATTCGGCGAGGACTTCTCCGGCTGGAACAGCAGCTACAGCGGACTGCCGATTCCCGTTGAGCAGATGCGTGAGTGGCGCGACGCGACCGTCGACCGGATTCTCGAGCTGCGGCCGAAGCGGGTGCTCGAGATCGGCATCGGCACCGGACTGATCCTGGCGAAGGTCGCGCCGCAGTGCGCGACCTACTGGGGGACCGACATCTCGGCCCGGGTCGTCGACGGAGTCCGCGCCCAGGTGGCCCGGGACCCGAGCCTGGCGGACCGCGTCGAACTGCGGGTCCAGCCCGCCCACGTCCTCGACGAACTGCCGTCGGGGTTCTTCGACACCGTGGTGCTGAACTCCGTCGTGCAGTACTTCCCGAACGCCGCCTACCTGGAGAAGGTCCTGGAAGGCGTCCTCGGGCTGCTCGCCCCGGGCGGCAGGGTGCTCGTGGGCGACGTCCGCAACCTGCACCTGCTGAAGGCACTGCGGACGGCCGTCGAGCTGGGCAGAACGGACGACACGGCGGATCCCGAGGCGGTACGGGAGGCGGTCGGGCAGGCCGTGGCCCTGGAGAAGGAACTGCTGATCGACCCGGCCTTCTTCACCACACTGCCCGCCGCGGTGGACCTGCGGGGCAAGCGGGCGAGCTTCCACAACGAGATGACCGCGCACCGGTACGACGTCGTCCTCCACAAGGAGCCGTGCGAGCGGATCGACACCGAGGCCATCCGCGAGTTCGGTTGGGGCGCCGAGGTGACCGAGCTGGGTGCACTGAGCGCCGAACTGGCGTCGGCGCACCCGGCGCCCGTGCGGCTCCGCGGCGTCCCCGACCTGAGGGTGGACCACGAGCTCGCGGCGGCCCGGATCCTGGCCGACGGCGGCAGCCCGGTGGCCGCCCGGACCAGGTTGACGGAACGGGACGCGGCCGTCCCCGACCCCGAGGCCTTCCATGAGCCGGCCGATCGGGCCGGCTACCGGGCGATGGTGCTGCCGACGGGTGAGAGCGGACTGTTCGACGTCCTGTTCGTGGACCGGGCGGCGACGGGGGTGCCGACGAGCGGGTACCGGCCGGCCGAGCCGCCGCGCTCGGTACCGCGGCCCTTGACCAACGACCCGTCCCGGTCCGCCGCCGCCGCGTCCCTGGTCGCCGCGGTGAAGGCACACGCGCAGGACTCGTTGCCGGACCACATGGTCCCGACGGCCCTGGTCGTGCTGGAGAAGCTGCCGCTCACACCGAACGGGAAGGTGGACCGGCGCGGGTTGCCCGCTCCGGACTTCGCCGGCGCCGGGACCGGCCGGGGCCCGCGGAACGAGTGCGAGGAAGTGCTGTGCCGCCTGTTCGCCGAACTGCTCGGCCTTCCGCAGGTCGGCATCGACGACGACTTCTTCGACCTCGGCGGGCACTCCCTCCTGGCGACGCGTTTGGTGTCCCGTATCCGGGCCACGCTGGGAGTCGAACTGGCCATCCCCGACCTGTTCAGCGCGCCCACCGTCGAGCAGCTCTCGCGCCGACTGGCCGTGGCGCGCAGGCGCGAGCGGCCGGTACTGCGGCCGCGTGCCCGTCCGAAGGGTGACTGACCGTCCGATCCCGGCCTGCCCCGCCCCGCCCCGCCCCGGTGCGGTCGCCGCCCGCACCGTCCCGCTCTTGACCAGCAGAGAAGGAGAACGACCGTGTCAACCGGAGAAGAGTTCGACGTCGTGGTGGTCGGCGGCGGCCCGAGCGGCTCGACCGTTGCGTCGTTCGTCGCCATGCAGGGGCATCGGGTGCTCCTGCTCGAGAAGGAGTCGTTCCCGCGGTACCAGATCGGAGAGTCGCTGCTGCCGGCGACCGTGCACGGAATCTGCGGGCTGCTGGGCGTCTCCGAGGAGATCGAGCGGGCCGGCTTCATGCGCAAGCACGGTGGCACCTTCCGCTGGGGCAGCAGCCCCGAGCCGTGGTCGTTCGCGTTCGCCATCTCGCCGCGGATGGCGGGCCCGACCTCGCACGCCTACCAGGTCGAGCGGATGAAGTTCGACGACATCCTGCTCAAGCACTCCCGCAAGCTCGGGGTGGAGGTGCGGGAGGAGTGCTCCGTGGTCGAGGTGACCGAGGACGAGGAACGGGTCCGAGGGCTCGTCTACACCGACTCCACCGGCGCCCGGCACACGGTCGGCGCGCGGTTCGTCGTCGACGCGTCCGGGAACAAGAGCCGGATCCACCGCGATGCCGGCGGCGATCGCATCTACTCGGACTTCTTCCGCAACATCGCCATCTTCGGCTACTTCGAGGGCGGCAAGCGGCTGCCCGCGCCGAGGGACGGCAACATCTTCTGCGCCGCCTTCGACGAAGGCTGGTTCTGGTACATCCCGTTGAGCGACCGGATCACCAGCGTGGGTGCGGTGGTGAGCCGCGAGTTCGCGGACTCGGTGCAGGGCGATCCCGCCGATGCGCTCTCGCGGCTCATCGCGAAGTGCCCCCGGATCGACGACATGCTGGCCGACGCCGAGCGCGTCACCGAAGGCGTGTACGGACAGGTGCGCGTTCGCAAGGACTACTCGTACAGCAACAGCCGGTACTGGCGCCCGGGAATGGTCCTGGTCGGAGACGCCGCGTGCTTCGTCGACCCGGTCTTCTCCTCGGGGGTGCACCTCGCGACCTACAGCGCCCTGCTCGCCGCGCGGTCCATCAACACCGTACTGGCGGGCGACCTCGGCGAAGACGAGAGCTTCGCCGAGTTCGAAGCGCGGTACCGTCACGAGTACGGCCTCTTCTACGAGTTCCTGGTCTCGTTCTACGACATGAACAGCGACCACGAGTCGTACTTCTGGCAGGCGAAGAAGGTCACCGCCTTCGCGGAGTCGGAGCTCGAGGCGTTCGTCGAGCTGGTGGGCGGCGTCGCCTCCCTGGACGGCACCTTCGTCGACGCCGAGTCGGCCCGGGCACGGTTCAAGCACACCGCCGGCGAACTCGAGCGGTCGGTGTCCCAGGTCGACCGGACCCGCGGAGACGATTCCACCCCCATGTACCAGTCGGACATCATGGGTAGCGTGATGGAGCAGGGCACCCAGATCCAGGTCCAAGCCGTGCTCGGAGGCGACCTCGATCCGGAGGCCGCGCTCTTTCCGGGCGGACTGGTGCCCTCGGCCGACGGGCTGCGGTGGGCGGCGGCGGCCGAATGAGCGTTTGATGGCAGGCGATAGGGGTCGCGTGGTCGCGGTCACGGCTGTTGAGGTCTGCGCCCCTTGACGCTCGCGAAGTGGGTGGGGCCGATCGACCCGGGGTCGCAGCTGTCGGCGACCCTTCGGCCTCCGCTCCGATCATTCGCTCGGGCCGGCCACCGGGCTGTCCTTGGTGTCCACGGCAGCGGTACGCGGTTCAGGCCGCCCCAGCCAGGACACGAACAGCCCGTCGGGATCCCATCCGGCGCGGAGGACGTCGAGCCGCTGGAGGTTCTCGTCGGTCACGAAGCGGTACGGGCGGTTGATCAGGTTCTCGTCAGCCAGCTGGATGCCGCTGGCATACGGCTCCCACGCTCGCATGTGGTTGGTCACCCAGTTCGTGTAAGTCCGGCTGTCGGCCGGATTGGTCCAGGCCGCGTACAGCCCGTAGTACAGCTCGTCTTCCACCGAGTACGCCATCGACGGGCGTTCGGGCTGTCCCTCGTATCCTCCCCAGTTGGACACCACCAGGTGCGACGGCGCCGGCGGCCAGGTCTTCAGCATGGCCTCGAAGTTGGGCCACAGGTCATCGAAGGAGGCATGGGTCCACATGCTGTCGGCCAGATAGCGCTTGGTCTCGTCGTAATGCGGATCAGTGCCGTATCGGCTGAGGGTTTCGGTGTCCGTCAGCTCGTTGAGCCGAGTCGTGATCACGTGAGGGCGTGCGGGACAGGACTCGTAGATCGACAGTTGTTCCCTGGCCTCCTCCTCCGTATCGGTGAAGGCCGTCGCATTGAGCGAGATGAGAGGCGCGCCGTCCGTCATCGGGTCGCGGCAGCACAAGAGATTGATCTCGGTCGGGGTCTGACGACCGATCTCGTGGACGAAGCGGTAGACGTCTTGTGCGGCCGAGGCCGGCCAGAAGTAGCCGCTGTTCATCGTGACCCGCATGCGCGGATACAGCTTGACGTAGAACCTGGTCACCACGGCGAAGAAGCCGGGGCCGGCGCCGCGGGCGGCCCAGAACAGGTCGGCGTTCTGCGTCTCGTCGGCGTGGATCCGTTCGCCGTTCGCCGTGACCACGTCGATACCGGTCACCGACATGCACGCCGGTCCGTAGTCCCGGCCGGCCCAGCCGAACCCGCCTTGCAGCAGGTACCCGCCGATGGAGACACCCGTGCAGTGGCCGGTAGGAAAGAACAGGTTCTGCTCGGCCACCATCGCATTGAGCTCCGACCCCTTGATTCCGGGCTGGGCGGTGCCGGTCATCGCCTCCCTGTCGACCGTCACGTGCCGCAGGTTCGACAGGTCGATGAGCACCGTGCCGTCACGCAGGTGTGATCCGGACCAGCTGTGGCCACCGGACCGCACCGCGATCTGCAGGCCCTCCTCCCTGGCGAGCCGCACCGCTGCGACGACATCGTCCTCGTTGTTCGCCAGCACGATCACCTCTGGGTAGCGGTCCGGCACCCCCGCGTGCCAGCACGCCTCACGGCGCCGACTCTCGTAACGGTAGTCACCGCGCCGCAGCACCCTGCCCTCGATCCGGGTCGACATGCCCTCTCCTTTCAGGAATCTACGTGCACCGGCGCAACCGTGACGGAGTGAACTCGGACGAGAAGCGGACGCCGACGGTTTGACCCGCCCGGCCGAACACCGACGGGCGGCAGAACGGGCCCCGGCGACCGGCGAGCCTATTCAGACCGTTGGAACTCGTCGAAAATATCCGGGAGAAACGCTGCGAGATGGTTCATCTCCTGCGAGCAATGCACGACCATGGCGCGGGCGTGCCCGTCTCCGAGACGCCGCAGACCTTCCGCGACTGTTTCGAGTTCGTCGGTCAGGGTGGCCCCTGCGCGCGGGGCGACGTATTTCCCGCCCATCCAAAAGCGCGAACGCATCTCGGCGCCGCCCTTCACTCGGCGTACGTGGTGGACCAGGTGGCCCCAGTCGAGCGGAACGCGGGACAACCCGACCGTGGCGCAGATCGCGGTGGCTTCGTCCGGATCGGCGCTGTTGTCGCTGAATCCCAGCTTGTCGGGATGGACGAACTGGATGGCGAGCTCGCCGAGCGAACTGCCGACGTACTCGTCGACGAACGATGTACCCCCGATATACCTGTCGCGGTGGGGAGCACTCCGGTCCACCGTGCCTCCAGACCATTCCGCGTACAGGTGGGCACGCGGATACCACAGCTTGTACCGTTCGGTCTCCATGGCATGCCACCAGAACCACCAGTCCACCATGACCGGAGACACTCTCGGCATAAGGGTCAGTGTGGCGATGTGCGCGGATCCGTCGCTGAAGAGGCTGTATCCGTTCTCGAACTCCCCATAGCCGGTGTCGCTCAGCGTTGCCGCGTCATCCGGGCTCAGGCACAAAGGGGGCGGCTGCGGGCCAAGACCGATCGCCTCCTTGATGTGCTCCGGCATGGGTGCCATCACCGGGTTCCAGTACTTGGCGTACCACTTGCCGTCGAGTTCGCCGGGGTGCATTCCCAGGTGGGGCCGGCGGGCGGGGTCCGGGCGCGGTTCTCTCACTTCGGTCATGCTGTGACTCCCTCATGGTGCCCCCACCAACGGTCAGCCGGAGAGTTTCACCACGCGGGAGTCCCCGCTGACCCTGCCCTTCGCGTCCAGCGCCCTGACCTTGAAGTACGGTCCTGGTTCGGGCGTGGTGACGGCGGTCTCGAATCCGGACCGTGGGGCGTGTCGGACGACGACCGACAGGGAATCGGGGTCGGATCCGGCGAGTACCTGCCATGCTGCGGTCTGCGTCGAGCCGTTCCAGGAGGCGTAGACGACGTTGTGCCCGGCGTCGGACCGTGCCGCCGCACTCGGTGGGTAGTAGGGCGTGCCGATCCATTTGTTCCGGAAGGCTCGGTAAGAGATGTCGGAGCCCGGCAGCTTCGCGTCGTAGAGCAGGTTCCGCGAGGCGTTGCCCTCGGTGTTCCCCGCACCCGCGTACTCCGAGTAGTACGGGCTCTGACCCCACCCGATGAATTCGTTGCCGTTGGAGAGGGCCTGGGTGTTTCCCTGGGTTGGTGACTCCAACGGCGGCTGGTGGTAGTAGGTCTTGACCGCCGTCGCCCTGTGGCTGCGGAAATCAAGGCTGAGGATCAGGCCGTGCGAGCGCTGCTCGGGGGCGCCGTCGGGCAGGTCGCAGCAGCCGTCGTCGAACATGCTGATCCGGTTTCCTGGCCGGAATCGGGCGTCATGCTGCCAGTAGAAGTCCGCGTTCGGACCGAAGGTGAAGTCGCTTTTCTTTCCCCCGATCTGATAACGGACCTTCCCTGATTTCTTGGTGACGTCGTAGATCGCCCACATGTTCCGGGCCGAGATCAACAGCCGGCCGTCAGGGCCCTCGTCGACGGAGTTGATGTGAAAGGCGTCCCACACTCCGCCGGACGACGACGCGCTGGAGGCCGCCTCCTCGGAATCGGCGGGGTCGATATGGTCCAGGGCGTTCCATGAATAGAGGAGTCTCCCCGTGGCGAGGTCGACCTCCTGGATCTCGCTGTTCTCGATCGCTCCGTTCTTCGGACCCCCATAGGGCGTGAGATCCATGGGCACCGGTCTGGAGGCGATGAACAGGGCGGTGCCCCTGCGGGTCAGGGTGAACTCGTGCTCGTCCGGGTAGTAGCCGTGATGCGCGAAGACCGTTTTGAGCAGGCGGTAGTGGGAGTCGTAGATGTAGTAGCACCCGCCCGGTTCCGGGGCACCGGCCGGCAGGTTCGTATACGCCGGGGGAAGGGCGAGAGTCCCCTGCCACCAGGTCAGCACCGGTTGTCCCCGGCCCCCGCGGCCGTCGTAATAGGTCTGGACCTTGAAGTCGGCGTTCTGGAGGTTCGTGGAAGGCAGTGGGCGGAACCAGACCGGATCACCCGAGTTGTCGTTGACCAGTGCCCCCGTCTGGCCGACCATCTGGTCCGCGCTGAACGGGGCGACGAAGATGTCTCCGCGAGCCGTTCCCGGTTTGTTCGCGGTCACGGTCACCCGCATGGGGTGAAGGCCCGGTTCGGAGACGAAACTCCACACGTCGCTGCCCGACAGGATCGGGGGTGGAGTACTTTCCGACGGGGGGAAGGGTTTCGTCGCGCACCGGCGGGACGCGCCCCCTTGGGGACTCGCCGTGGCCGACGGCACGGAGTTTGCGAAGACACACCCTGCGGCGAGCACGCATGCTCCGACGGTGCGACGGGTCCTTCTCCGTGTCCGGCGGACCCGCGGCTCTCGCGTCACCATGGCCGACCTCCTTGGCACCCGGAACCCTTCTCCGACGGCGGTGCCGCTCGTCCTCGAACGTCGTGTTCGGTTCACCCCTCCGACCCATGACGATCAAGACCGGGAGCTGTTCCTCTGGTGACGGTATGCAGCAAGAGGGGCCCGCGCCTGCTGAAAGCCACTCAGGTAGGCCGTTCGGCAGGTGCGGCCTCACCCGGACATGCGGCAGCTCCATCCCACCGTTGCCGCGGGATTCACGACGGCACGTCAGCCGAGGACCCGGACCGGGTCGCCGTCGAGGTAGGCCTGGATGTCCTCCAGGGCCTGGCCGTAGTAGCGCGCGTAGTTGGCGCGGGACACATAGCCGAGATGCGGGGTGGCGAGCAGCCGCGGTGCGGTGCGCATCGGATGGTTGCCCGGCAGCGGTTCGACGTCGAAGACGTCGACGCCGGCGCCGGCGATACGGCCCTCGTGCAGCGCGGCGAGCAGGGCCTCCTGGTCGACGATCGCGGACCGCGAGGTGTTGATCAGGTAGGCGGTGGGCTTGAGCAGGGCGAGCTCGGCGGCGCCGAGCAGGCCCCGGGTGCGGTCGCTCAGCGCGAGGTGGACGGAGACGTAGTCGCTGCTTGCGAGCAACTCCTCCTTGGAGGAGGCGAGTTCGACGCCGACCTCGTCCGCGCGTTCCTTGGTGAGGTGCCGGCTCCAGGCGGTGACCTCCATGCCGAAGGCGAGTCCGACCTGGGCCACCCGGCTGCCGATCTTGCCGAGACCGAGCAGGCCGAGCGTGCGGCTGTGCAGGTCGGCGCCGACGGTGGACTGCCAGGGGCCGCCGTCGCGCAGGGCGTTGTTCTCCTGGACGATGCCGCGGGCGAGTCCGAGCAGCAGGGCCCAGGTGAGTTCGACCGGCGGCGTCGAGGAGCTCTGGGTGCCGCACACGGTGACGCCGCCCGCCTTCGCGGCCGCGTAGTCGATCACCGAGTTGCGCATGCCGGAGGCGATCAGCAGCTTCAGGCGGGGCAGCCGGCTCAGCAGCGATTCCGGGAAGGCCACCCGCTCGCGCAGGGTGACCACGAAGTCGAAGTCGGCGAGGGCCGCGGCGAGTTCGTCCTCGGTGGCGAAGTGCTCGGCGAAGGAGACGACCTCGACCCGATCGCTCAGCGTCGACCAGTCGGCACATGCGCTCGCCACGTTCTGGAAGTCGTCGAGTACGGCGCAGCGGAATTGCACGTCATTTCTCCCAGGTGTTCTCGCTGTCGGGGCGCGGGCACGCGCCCCGTCCGGGGTCACCCGGCAGCACGATCTTGCCCCGGCCGACCACGGCACCGGAGAACGGGAGGGGTTCGCTGTGACGAACCGCCGGGGCGGCTGCGCCCGAGGGGCATTCGACGTTGCGTACGTGCTACGCACCCACAGGTCAGAATCCGCTGGTCAGGGCCTGTTCGCCTAGCACTCGATGATGTTGACCGCGAGCCCGCCCCGCGCCGTCTCCTTGTACTTGACGCTCATGTCCGCGCCCGTCTCCTTCATGGTCTTGATGACCTTGTCGAGGGAGACCTTGTGGGAGCCGTCGCCGCGCATGGCCATGCGGGCGGCGGTGACCGCCTTGACCGCCGCCATGCCGTTGCGTTCGATGCAGGGGATCTGGACGAGGCCGCCGACCGGGTCGCAGGTGAGGCCGAGGTTGTGTTCCATGCCGATCTCGGCGGCGTTCTCGACCTGTTCGGGGCTGCCGCCGAGGACCTCGGCGAGGGCGCCCGCGGCCATCGAGCAGGCCGAGCCGACCTCGCCCTGGCAGCCGACCTCGGCGCCGGAGATGGAGGCGTTCTCCTTGAAGAGCATCCCGATGGCGCCGGCGGCCAGCAGGAAGCGCACGACGCCGTCCTCGTCCGCGCCCGGGATGAAGTTGATGTAGTAGTGGAGGACCGCCGGGATGATGCCCGCGGCGCCGTTCGTGGGGGCCGTGACCACCCGGCCGCCCGCCGCGTTCTCCTCGTTCACCGCCATGGCGTAGAGCGTGATCCACTCCATCGCGTGGGCCAGCGGGTCGCCCTCCGCCCGCAGCTGGCGGGCCGAGACGGCGGCGCGGCGGCGGACCTTGAGCCCGCCCGGCAGGATGCCCTCGCGGGACATGCCCCGGGAGACGCACGCCTGCATCACACGCCAGATGGCGAGCAGGCCCTCGTGGATCTCCTCGTCGGTGCGCCAGGCCCGCTCGTTCTCCAGCATCAGGGCGGAGATCGACAGGCCGGTTTCCTTCGTCAGCCGCAGCAGTTCGTCGCCCGAGCGGAACGGGTACTTGAGCACCGTGTCGTCGAGCTTGATGCGGTCCTCGCCCACCGCGTCCTCGTCGACCACGAAGCCGCCGCCGACCGAGTAGTACGTCTTCTCCAGGATGAGCGCGCCGGAGGCGTCGTACGCGAAGACCGTCATGCCGTTCGCGTGGTACGGCAGGGCCTTGCGGCGGTGCAGGACCAGGTCGTCGGCGAAGGAGAAGGAGATCTCGTGCGTGCCGAGGAGCGAGAGGCGGCCCGACGACTTGATCTGCTCCACGCGGTCGTCGGCGCCCTCCACGTCCACGGTTCGCGGCGACGCGCCCTCCAGGCCCAGCAGCACCGCCTTGGGGGTGCCGTGGCCGTGACCGGTCGCGCCCAGGGAGCCGTACAGCTCGGCCCGGACGGAGACCACCGAGTCCAGCAGCTCCTCGTTGCGCAGCCGGCGGGCGAACATGCGCGCCGCACGCATCGGGCCCACCGTGTGGGAGCTTGATGGGCCTATGCCGATCGAGAACAGGTCGAAGACCGAGATGGCCACGGGGACTCCTCACAACGGGGGTGGTGCATGGGGGCGGGCGCCGCGCACACCTCCGGTTCCAGTGTGCGCGGCGTCCCGGTGAATCGTACGTTCCATGCGAATTTCTGTACGAAAGTGAACTTTCGCAGGAACTGGTTCTGTACTACTTCAGGTCGTACTGCTTCAGGCGGTACTACTTCAGGCCGGGGTACAGCGGGTGCTTGTCGGCCAGGGCGGACACGCGGGTCTTCAGGGACTCCGCGTCGTAGGAGGGCTTCAGCGCCTCGGCGATGATGTCCGCGACCTCGGTGAAGTCCTCGGCCTGGAAGCCGCGGGTGGCGAGGGCGGGCGTGCCGATGCGCAGGCCGGACGTGACCATCGGGGGGCGCGGGTCGTTCGGGATGGCGTTGCGGTTGACCGTGATGCCGACCTCGTGGAGACGGTCCTCGGCCTGCTGACCGTCCAGCTCGGAGTTGCGCAGGTCGACCAGGACCAGGTGCACGTCCGTGCCCCCGGACAGGACGTCCACGCCCACGGCCTTGACGTCGTCCTGGACCAGGCGCTCGGCCAGGATCCGCGCGCCGTCCAGCGTGCGCTGCTGGCGCTCCTTGAAGTCGTCGGAGGCGGCGACCTTGAAGGAGACGGCCTTCGCGGCGATCACGTGCTCCAGCGGACCGCCCTGCTGACCGGGGAAGACCGCGGAGTTGATCTTCTTCGCCAGCTCGGCGGTGGACAGGATCACGCCACCGCGCGGGCCGCCCAGCGTCTTGTGGGTCGTGGTCGTGACCACGTGGGCGTGCGGCACCGGGTTCGGGTGCAGGCCCGCGGCCACGAGGCCCGCGAAGTGCGCCATGTCGACCATCAGGTACGCGCCGACCTCGTCCGCGATCCGGCGGAACGCGGCGAAGTCCAGCTGACGCGGGTAGGCCGACCAGCCCGCCACGATCAGCTGCGGCCTGGACTCCTTGGCGAGGCGCTCGACCTCGTCCATGTCGACCTGGCCGGTCTCGTCGTTCACGTGGTACGCGACCACGTTGTACAGCTTGCCGGAGAAGTTGATCTTCATGCCGTGGGTGAGGTGCCCGCCGTGCGCGAGGTTCAGACCCATGATCGTGTCGCCCGGCTTCAGCAGCGCGAACATCGCCGCCGCGTTGGCCTGGGCGCCCGAGTGGGGCTGCACGTTCGCGTGCTCGGCGCCGAAGAGCGCCTTGACGCGGTCGATGGCGATCTGCTCGACCACGTCGACGTGCTCGCAGCCGCCGTAGTAGCGGCGGCCCGGGTAGCCCTCGGCGTACTTGTTGGTCAGGACCGAGCCCTGGGCCTCCATGACCGCGACCGGAGCGAAGTTCTCCGAGGCGATCATCTCCAGGGTGGACTGCTGGCGGTGCAGCTCGGCGTCGACGGCGGCGGCGACGTCCGGGTCCAGCTCGTGCAGGGGGGTGTTCAGAAGCGACATCAGTCAGAAGTCCTTAAGAGCCGGAGAACTCGGTGTACTCGTCGGCGGAGAGCAGGTCGGCCGGCTCGTCCGTGACGCGTACCTTGAACAGCCAGCCGCCCTCGAAGGGGGCGGAGTTCACCAGCGACGGGTCGTCGACCACGTCCTGGTTGGCCTCCACGACCTCGCCGGTGACCGGCGCGTACAGGTCGCTGACCGACTTGGTCGACTCCAGCTCGCCGCAGGTCTCGCCCGCGGTCACCGTGTCACCGACCTCCGGAAGCTGGGCGTAGACGACATCGCCGAGCGCGTTGGCCGCGAACTCGGTGATGCCGACCGTCGAGACGCCGTCCTCGGCGACCGACAGCCACTCGTGCTCCTTGCTGTAGCGCAGCTGCTGGGGGTTGCTCATGGCCTGAATTCTCCTGTACGCGGGGGAGTGCGGATGAACGGGATGACCGAGTGGTCTTGGGATACGAGACGTGACACAGCGGCGTGCGTCACGTGGGCGCGCTGGACGGGGCCCTTTCGGCCCCGAGGCTACTTCTGGCGCTTGTAGAACGGCAGCGCCACGACCTCGTACGGCTCATGGCTGCCCCGGATGTCCACGCCGACCCCGGCCGTGCCCGGAGCGGCGTGCGCGGCGTCGACGTACGCCATCGCGATCGGCTTGCCCAGCGTGGGGGAGGGCGCGCCGGAGGTGACCTCGCCGATCACCTTGCCGTCGGCGACGACCGGGTACCCGGCGCGCGGCACGCGACGGCCCTCGGCGACGAGCCCGACGAGTACCCGCGGGGGGTTCTCCTCGGCGCGGGAGGCGGCCTCCTGGAGCGCGGCACGTCCCACGAAGTCCCCCTCCTTCTCGAACTTCACGACCCGCCCGAGCCCCGCGTCGAAGGGGGTGAGCGAGGTGGTCAGCTCGTGCCCGTACAGCGGCATGCCCGCCTCCAGGCGCAGCGTGTCGCGGCAGGAGAGGCCGCAGGGGACGAGCCCGACGGGCGCGCCCGCGTCCGTCAGCGCCTGCCACAGCTTCTCGGCGTCGGACGGGGCCACGAACAGCTCGAAGCCGTCCTCGCCCGTGTAGCCCGTGCGGGCGATCAGCGCCGGGACGCCCGCGACGGTGCCCGGCAGACCGGCGTAGTACTTCAGCCCGTCCAGGTCGGCGTCGGTCAGCGACTTGAGGATGCCGGGGGACTCGGGGCCCTGCACGGCGATCAGCGCGTACGCGTCCCGGTCGTCGCGCACGAGGGCGTCGAAGCCGGCGGCACGCTCGGCGAGCGCGTCCAGCACCACCTGGGCGTTGGAGGCGTTCGCGACGACCATGTACTCGTTCTCGGCCAGTCGGTAGACGATCAGGTCGTCCAGGATGCCGCCGTCCTCCCGGCAGATCATCGTGTAGCGGGCGCGGCCGACGCCGACGGAGGCGATGTTGCCGACCAGCGCGTGGTTGAGCAGGCCGGCGGCCTGCGGCCCGGTGACCGTGATCTCGCCCATGTGCGACAGGTCGAAGAGGCCGGCCCGGGTGCGCACGGCGAGGTGCTCGTCGCGCTCGGAGCCGTAGCGCAGGGGCATGTCCCAGCCCGCGAAGTCGGTCATCGTCGCGCCGAGCGAGCGATGCAGGGCATCGAGCGCGGTGAGACGGGGTGCGTTACTGCTCATCGGTGGGGCTCCCAAGGCATGACGGCGAGGTCGTTCCTCCCCATCTGTCATCGGAACCTGAGAGGTTCATCACGACCCCGCGAACGGAGGTCCTGACTTGCACCTTGGGTGGAGCCACTGGACAGCGGCCCGCTTTTCAGATGTGCCTCGCCCGCGCGGTAACGGGGCCTGAGAGATTCAAGGGAGGGACTTGCTCCTTCGGCGCCCGGGTACCCGAAGGTCCCCGGAACTCTCCCGCGCGGATTCAAGCGGCCGGTATGCAGTTGGCGGGCACATCATCGCACGCGCCGTCCGATCACGGCAGTCCGCATCTGTAACCGGCCTGTGGCAGTCCGCGTACGGAAACGAGAGACACCGCGCATTACCTTCTCTTTACACTCGACGGGGATGGGACTCCACACCCAAGGGGAGGACGATCACGGTGAACAGGACCACGGCGTACGCCACGACCTCGGGCCTCGCGCTGCCCGAGCAGCCCGGTGCCCCGGCCAGGACCCGGGAGGCGTGCGGAGCGCTGCCGACAGCCGTCGTCCGGGACCTCAGGGAGCGCGCGGGACACTCTCCGCACGGTCTGCACTTCGCGGCGCCCGACGTCGTCGTGGTCACCGGGTTGCCGGGCAGCGGCAAGTCGACCCTGATGCGCCGCGCCGTCGAGGGCCCGCGCATCGACTCCCAGGACACCCGGGACCGCTGGGACGAGTGGACGGGCGGCCGGCTGCCGTACGCCGTCTACCGGCCCCTCGTCCGCCTCGCGCACTACGCGGGCCTGCGCCGCTCCCTGCGCTCCGGCGCCGGGCTCGTCGTGCACGACTGCGGTACGCAGGCCTGGGTGCGCCGCTGGCTCGCCCGCGAGGCCCAGCGCCGTGGCGGCACCCTCCACCTGCTGCTGCTCGACGTCACGCCCGGCACGGCGCTGGAGGGCCAGCGCGAGCGCGGCCGGGGCGTGTCGCGGTACGCGTTCGCCCGTCACCGGGGCGCGGTCGCCCGACTGCTGCGCTCTGTCGAGCGCGGCGACCTGCCGGAGGGCTGCGGCTCGGCGGTGCTCCTCGACCGGGACGCGGCGGACGTACTGCGGCGGATCGGCTTCGGTGACTGAGAAACGGCCGCGAGTGGCCGAGAGCGGTCGGGAAGTCATATGGGCCCACTAACCTTTCCAGCCAGAACACCAGAACAGTGGTTCACCGCAGGCGGTAGACAGGTAGACAGATGGACATCCCCGACTTCCCGGACTTCTCGGCACCGGCGTACCCGCAACCCGGCCCCCACCCCCACTCGCACGGCGGCTGGCCGGGCAACGAACTGGAGGAGGTGCTCTCCGCGTCCCTCGGAGTGCCCTCGGCCGGCGGCCGCATCGTCGAGGTCCTCGGCCGCAGCTTCGTCTGGGTGCCGCTGCCCAACGGCGGCGGACCGCACGCGGGATCCCTCGACCTGCCCACCCTGGAGATCGAGGGCCAGGCGTACGTGCCGGTCTTCAGCTCCGAGGAGCAGTTCCGCCAGGTCGCCGGCGGCCATCTGGCGTACACGATCGCGCCCGCGGTCGAGTTCGCCCGCGGGCTGCCCCCGCAGGTCGGCATCGCGATCAACCCGGACGGGGTGGTCGGTGTGCCGCTGCCGCCCCTCGCGGTCGCCGAGCTGTGCCGGACCGGGCGCACCCCGCTGGACGGGCCCACGAGCGGTGGCCGGGTGAAACTCTACGAGCCCGACTGGCAGGACGACCCGGTGGACTTCTTCGCCGCCGCCTCGGCCGAGTTCGCGGCGACGGGAGTCGTCCTGACCGCCCGCCGCTGTCTGGCCAGCATCGAGGGCGACGACCCGGTCATGTTCGTCGGGGTCGAACTCTCCGTGTGGGAGGGAGACCTCCGGGCACTCCCCATGGACGCCCTCTCCCGTGCCCTCGCCCGCGTCGCGGTCAAGTGGCCGGTGAACCTCGTCCTCCTCGACGTCGCCCAGGACCCGGTGGCCGACTGGATGCGAGCCCAGGTACGGCCCTTTTATCAGCAAGGCCAGTAGAAGCGCCCCGTCAGGGGCGCGGGGAACTGTGCGAGCAGCCACAACGGACGTGCCGCGGCCCAAACGCAGCGAGCCCCGAGCTCCCAACGGCTTCCCCGGCGGAGCGCATTCGCCGCTTAAGCTGGTTCCATGGCTCGGCCGGGGTTCGGCCGAGGTGTTGGTCGACGTCATGATTTCTTCGCGAAGGGGCGGTTGAAGGTGAGCGCGTCGGGCACGGCCGCGGCCGGTCAGGTCGAGCACATGCTGCGCCAGGTGACGCCCGGGCGTTACGACGCCTACGAGGCGCTCCTTCGCGCGCTCGCGACCCCGTCGTCCGGTCAGGTGTGGATGCTGCTCTGGCACGGCCAGGCGGGCTCCCCGGACGCCCAGTACGGGAACATGGAGGTGGAGGGCTTCGGCTACGCGCCGTGCGTCACCTCCGCCCAGGAGCTCTCGGCCAGCGGCTGGAACCGGTCGTACGAGGTCGTCGACGGTCTCGACGTGGCCCGCACCCTCTACCCCGACCACTTCGGGCTCTGGCTCAATCCGCACGCCCCGGGCGGCGGGCTCGGTATTCCCTGGCTCGATCTGCGCAGAATCGCGGCGGGTCTGGAGCGCCAGCCCGCCGGCCCGCTGCGACTGTCCGAACCCGGCATCGAGATCCCGCAGTTCTACGCCCTGCTCACGCAGAACGCCCATCGCACCACCGCCGTGCGCTCGCTGCGCCGCGCCTGGGTGCAGCCGGCGCTCGGGGCGCCGTACCTGGCCATCGGACTGGACGTCTACGACACGTCGCCGCCCGCCGTCGACTCGGTGCGGGCGATGATGCAGCAGTCCATCGGTGCGGTTCCGGACGGGCTGCCCGTGTCGACCGTCGCGATGTCGGACGAGTACGACCCGGTGGCGATGTGGCTGCGCGCCAACGCGCGGCCGTTCTACGACCGCGAGGCCCACGCGGCCCCCGCGGCCCCCGCCCAGGCTCCGATGGCGGGTGGGTACGGCTATCCACCGGCACCCGGCGGATACTGATCCGCGGTCCGGCGAACCGTGAAGGATCGGCACGGGTCCTTCACCGCGGCTCTGCATGTCTTCGCGCGTAGATGACTAGGGATCGTCCGGGTAATGCCCGTATTAACCCCCGGCGTCCCAACTGCCCCGTGTCCGACCCCCGTTACCCGACGTCCGGATAACGGAACCCCCCTGACAGCATCACGTTTACGCATCCATTCACCGTCAAGTCTGGCTACAGATCGCCGAGGCGTTGAAGACTCCCGCTCCAGGGGGTTTAGCCCCTGTGTACGACGGACTGATCACGCCGCTACAAGCGGCACGTGTGGGCCGGCTACCGCCGGTTGAGAGGGGTCCCTGCCAGATGACGGCACCATTGCACGAGCCGACCGCGGAAGCGGCCCCGAGTGCGGCCGAAGAAGCGGCGGCTGCCGCCGCCGGCGAAAAGGTCGTGCAGGGACGTTCCCTGGGCCGGATCGCCTGGGAGCGCCTGAAGAGGGACAAGCTCGCCCTGACCGGCGGCATCGTCGTGCTCGTCCTCATCGTGATCGCCCTGCTCGCGCCAGTGATCACCAACCTGCTCGGTCAGGACCCGGACACCTTCAACGAGAAGCTGATCGACCCTCTGTTCGGCACTCCCACCGGGTCTTTGGGCGGCATCAGCGGCGACCACCTGCTGGGCGTCGAGCCCGTCAACGGCCGCGACATCCTCGCCCGCATCCTCTACGGTGCCCGCGTCTCGCTCCTGGTGGGCTTCCTCTCCGCCGTCGTCGCGGTAGTCCTCGGCACCGTGCTCGGCATCCTGGCGGGCTTCTTCGGAGGCTGGGTGGACTCGCTCATCAGCCGCGTGATGGACGGCCTGCTGGCCTTCCCGCAACTCCTGTTCACGATCGCCCTGGTCTCGGTGATGCCGAACAACATGCTGGGCCTGTCCGGCTCCAACGTGCGCGTGTTCGTGATGATCCTGGTCATCGGCTTCTTCGGCTGGCCCTACATCGGACGCGTGGTGCGCGGCCAGACGCTCTCGATGCGTGAGCGCGAGTACGTCGAGGCCGCGCGGTCGCTGGGCGCCGGGCGCTTCTACATCCTGTTCAAGGAACTGCTGCCCAACCTGGTCGCACCGATCATCGTCTACACGACGATGATGATCCCCACGAACATCCTCACCGAGGCGGCACTCAGCTTCCTGGGTGTGGGCGTCAAGCCGCCGACCTCGTCCTGGGGACAGATGCTGTCGAGCGCGATCGACTACTACGAGTCCGACCCCATGTACATGGTGGTCCCTGGTGTGGCGATCTTCATCACCGTCCTAGCCTTCAATCTTTTCGGCGACGGCGTGCGGGACGCGCTGGACCCGAAGGCCTCCCGCTGAACCTGCCACACCCCAAGCGTCCCGTGGCATCGACACGGGGTCTCTCATCAAATCCGGAGGATCCGAGATCGTGACTACCCAACGCACCTCAGGGCGGCGTAAGCAGGCGTTTGCCGCCGCTGCTGCGGTCGCCGCACTGCTGACCACTGCGGCGTGCGGCGGTGGAGGCAGCGACAACAACGGTTCGAAGACCGGCGCCGCCGGCTTCGACGCCGCCAACAACAAGGTCGCCCAGGCCTCCCTGGTCAAGAAGGGCGGCACGCTGCGGTTCGGCGGTGCCCAGGACGCGGACTCGTGGGACACCACGCGTGGCTACTACGGCTTCATGTGGGACTTCGCGCGCTACTACAGCCGCCAGCTGGTCACGGGCAAGGCGGAGCCGGGCAAGGCCGGCGCCGAGCTGACCCCGGACCTCGCCACCGGTCTCGCCAAGGTCACTGACGACGGCAAGACCTACACGTACACCCTGCGTGACGGCATCACGTGGGAGGACGGCAAGGCGATCACGTCCAAGGACGTGAAGTACGGCATCGAGCGCGTGTGGGCGCAGGACGTGCTGTCCGGCGGTCCGACGTACCTCAAGGACTTCCTGGACCCCAAGGGCGAGTACAAGGGTCCCTACAAGGACACGTCCAAGGACAAGCTGGGCCTGAAGGCCATCACCACGCCGGACGACAAGACGATCGTCTTCCACCTCCCGAAGGCCAACTCGGACTTCCAGGAGGTGCTGGGTCTGGTCTCGGCCTCCCCGGTCCGCCAGGACATGGACACCAAGTCCAAGTACAGCCTGAAGCCGTTCTCCTCCGGCCCGTACAAGTTCGAGTCGTACAGCCCGGGCAAGAGCCTGACGCTGGTGCGCAACACGAACTGGAAGCAGTCCTCGGACCCGGTCCGCAAGGCGTACCCGGACAAGATCACCGTCCAGTTCTTCTCGGACGCCAACCAGCTGGACCAGCGCCTGCTCAACGGTGACCTGGACCTGGACATCAACCAGACCGGCATGTCCCCGCAGGGCCGCACCACCGCCCTGAAGGAGCACAAGGCCAACCTGGACAACCCGATCTCGGGTTACATCCGGTACGCGGCCTTCCCGCAGAGCGTGAAGCCGTTCGACAACGTCGAGTGCCGCAAGGCCGTGATCCTCGGCGCGGACCACGTCTCGCTGCAGACCGCGCGCGGTGGCCCGGTCGCCGGTGGCGACATCGGCACCAACATGCTCCCGCCGTCCGTCCCGGGCGCCGAGGGCCAGAAGTACGACCCGTACAGCATCTCCGGCGCCGACAAGAACGGCAACGTCGAGAAGGCCAAGGCGGCGCTGAAGGCGTGCGGCAAGCCGAACGGCTTCTCCACCACCATCGCGGTGCGCAACAACAAGCCGGTCGAGGTGGCCACGGCCCAGTCGCTCCAGGCGTCGCTGAAGAAGATCGGCATCAACGCCCAGATCGACCAGTTCGACGGTTCGCAGACCACCGGCATCATCGGCAGCCCCGAGAACGTGAAGAAGAAGGGCTACGGCATCATCATCATGGGCTGGGGTCCGGACTTCCCGACCGTCCAGGGCTTCGGTCTGCCGCTGTGGGACAGCAAGTACATCGCGCCGAGCGGTAACAACAACTTCGCCCTGATCAACGACAAGACCATCGACGGTCTGTTCGACCAGTACGTCACCACGCTGGACGACGCGGGCAAGACCAAGCTCTCGACCGAGATCAACCACAAGGTCATGGAGGGCGCGTACTACCTGCCCTTCACCTTCGAGAAGTTCATCAACTGGCGCGGCGACAACCTCGCGAACGTCTACACGACGGACAACTACAGCGGTACGTACGACTTCGTCAACCTCGGCCTGAAGAACCCGAAGAAGTAAACCGGCACACCCGCCGTACAGGCACGAAAGGCAGGTGAAGGCCGGCGCGGCGTGGTCGCGGGCCATCGGATGACCTCCGGTGGCCCGCGGCCCCGCGGCGGGCCGTAAGCTGTGCTCGCTTACCTCATCAGGCGGCTGTTCGCCGCCGCAGTGATGCTCGTGGTCATCGTCATGGTGGTCTTCGGCATCTTCTTCCTCGTCCCCAAGTGGGCGGGCGTGGACATCGCCTCGAGCTTCGTGGGCAAGCAGGCCGACCCGGCCGCTGTCGAGGCCGTACGGCAGAAGCTGGGCCTGAGCGACCCGATCTACTCCCAGGTCTGGGAGTTCTTCAAGGGCATCTTCGCCGGACGCACCTACTCGGGCGGTGGCGACGTCACGCACTGCGCCGCGCCCTGTTTCGGTTATTCCTTCCGCAGCGAGCAGGCCGTCTGGCCGGTGCTCACCGACCGCTTCCCGGTGACCCTGGGACTCGCGCTCGGTGCCGCCGTGCTGTGGCTGGTCTTCGGTGTCGCGGCCGGTGTGCTCTCCGCCCTCAAGCGGGGCACCATCTGGGACCGCGGCGCGATGGTCGTCGCCCTGGCGGGTGTCTCCCTCCCCATCTACTTCACCGGTCTGCTCAGCCTGGCGATCTTCGCCTTCGGCCTGAAATGGATCAACGCGCAGTACGTGCCTTTCGACCAGAGCATCAGCGGCTGGTTCGGCGGCATGATCCTGCCCTGGATCACCCTCGCGTTCCTCTACGCGGCGATGTACGCCCGGATCACCCGCGCCACCATGCTGGAGATCCTCGGCGAGGACTACATCCGCACGGCACGTGCCAAGGGCCTCAAGGAGCAGGTCGTCATCGGCAAGCACGCCATGCGTTCCACGATGACCCCCATCCTCACCATGCTGGGCATGGACCTCGGCGCCCTCATCGGCGGCGCCATCCTGACGGAGTCGACGTTCAACCTGCCCGGCCTCGGCCGCGCGGTGCTCGACGCCATCCGGAACCAGGACCTGCCCATCATCCTGGGCGTCACCCTGATCACTTCTCTCGCGGTGCTGATCGCCAACCTCGTGGTGGACGTCCTGTACGCCGTGATCGACCCCCGAGTGAGGCTGTCATGACCGAACTCAGCAAGAGCGGAGCGGTGGCCGAGCCCGTCAAGGACTCGCCCGCGCCCTCCGCCTTCCTCGAAGTACGCGACCTGAAGGTGCACTTCCCGACCGACGACGGTCTGGTCAAGTCCGTCGACGGGCTCAGCTTCCAGCTGGAGAAGGGCAAGACCCTCGGGATCGTGGGCGAGTCCGGCTCCGGCAAGTCGGTGACCTCGCTCGGCATCATGGGCCTGCACACGGCCGGCCAGTACGGCAAGCGCAAGGCGCAGATCTCCGGCGAGATCTGGCTGAACGGCACCGAACTGCTGTCCGCCGACCAGGACTACGTACGCAAGCTGCGCGGCCGCGAGATGGCGATGATCTTCCAGGATCCGCTGTCCGCGCTGCACCCGTACTACACGATCGGTCAGCAGATCGTGGAGGCGTACCGCATCCACAACAACGTGGACAAGAAGACGGCGAAGCGCCGCGCGGTCGAGATGCTCGACCGGGTGGGCATCCCGCAGCCGGACAAGCGCGTCGACAGCTACCCGCACGAGTTCTCCGGCGGTATGCGCCAGCGCGCGATGATCGCGATGTCGCTGGTCAACAACCCCGAGCTGCTCATCGCGGACGAGCCGACGACCGCCCTGGACGTGACCGTCCAGGCGCAGATCCTGGACCTGATGCGGGACCTGCAGAAGGAGTTCGGCTCCGCGGTCATCATCATCACCCACGACCTGGGCGTCGTCGCGGAGCTTTCCGACGACATCCTGGTGATGTACGGCGGCCGTTGCATCGAGCGCGGTCCGGCCGAGAAGGTGTTCTACGAGCCCCGGCACCCCTACACCTGGGGGCTGCTCGGCTCGATGCCGCGCCTGGACCGTGAGCAGACCGAGCGCCTCATCCCCGTCAAGGGCTCCCCGCCCTCGCTGATCAACCTCCCGTCCGGCTGCGCCTTCAACCCGCGCTGCCCGTACGCGGACGTTCCCAAGGACAACGTGACCCGCACGGTCCGCCCCGAGCTGACCGAGGTCGGCGGACGGCACTGGGCCGCCTGCCACATGACCCAGGAGCAGCGGGAACGCATCTGGACCGAAGAGATTGCGCCGAAGCTGTGAGCGAGAAAGCCAAGGACGCGGAAGTGACCATTCCCGCACAGGCACAGGACGAAGGCGGCGCCACCCTCACCAAGGACGCCGCCCCCGGTGAGGTCCTGCTGAAGGTGACCGGGCTGCAGAAGCACTTCCCCATCCGCAAGGGCCTGCTGCAGCGTCAGGTCGGCGCGGTGCGGGCCGTCGACGGCCTCGACTTCGAGGTGCGTTCCGGGGAGACCCTGGGCGTCGTGGGCGAGTCCGGCTGCGGCAAGTCCACGATGGGCCGGCTGATCACGCGGCTGCTCGAACCGACCGCGGGCAAGGTCGAGTTCGAGGGCAGGGACATCACGCACCTCGGTGTGAGCGCTATGCGCCCGATGCGCCGTGACGTCCAGATGATCTTCCAGGACCCGTACTCGTCGCTGAACCCCCGGCACACGGTCGGCACGATCATCAGTGCCCCGTTCAAGCTGCAGGGCGTCACTCCCGAGGGCGGCGTCAAGAAGGAGGTCCAGCGACTGCTGTCGGTCGTCGGCCTCAACCCCGAGCACTACAACCGCTATCCGCACGAGTTCTCCGGCGGCCAGCGCCAGCGCATCGGCATCGCCCGTGCGCTCGCGCTCAACCCGAAGCTGGTCGTGGCGGACGAGCCGGTCTCGGCGCTCGACGTGTCGATCCAGGCGCAGGTCGTCAACCTCCTCGACGACCTTCAGCAGGAGCTCGGCCTGACGTACGTGATCATCGCGCACGACCTGTCGGTGGTCCGGCACGTCTCGGACCGGATCGCGGTGATGTACCTCGGCAAGATCGTGGAGCTCGCCGACCGCGACTCGCTCTACAAGGCGCCGATGCACCCGTACACCAAGGCGCTGATGTCCGCGGTGCCGATCCCGGACCCCAAGCGCCGGAACGTGAAGAGCGAGCGCATCCTGCTCAAGGGCGACGTGCCCTCGCCGATCTCGCCGCCGAGCGGCTGCCGCTTCCACACGCGGTGCTGGAAGGCCACAGAGATCTGCAAGACGACCGAGCCGCCGCTCCTGGAGCTGAAGCCCGGCCAGCAGGTCGCCTGCCACCACCCGGAGAACTTCGAGGACCAGGCGCCGCAGGACACGGTGCTGCTGTCCGCGGCGAAGGAGGCCGCGGCGCTCGTGGCCGACGAGGTGCTGGCGGAGTCGGCGGAGACGTCGGCTGCGGTGGCCGCGGAACTGGGATCCACGGAGGAGACTCCGGAGCCCGCCGCGGAGACGACCACCGAGCCCGCCGAGGAGGCCGCCGCTGAGGAGGCCGCCGCTGAGGAGGCCGCCGCTGAGGAGGCCGCCACCGACGAGGCCGCTGCCGAAGAGGCTTCCGAAACGGCCGCCGTCGACGAGTCGGACTCGTCGGAGGAGTCGGGAACCGACAGCCAGAAGTGAGCAGGGCGGTGTGAATTCACCGAAACAAATGCCCCGGTAACCAGATACATGGTTACCGGGGCATTTGTTTTGAAGAATTATCAGGAACTGGTTTCCCAGTAGTGCCAGCCGACCGAAGTCGCCGGAAGCTTCGCCGTTCCCCTCGCGAGCGTCGTCACCGAACAGTTCGGGTTCGTGCGGTTCGACTCCCATCCGACCTTGAAGCCGTTGGAGCCGTACTGCAGGTTCCCGTACTTGTTGGAGTGGATGTTGTGCGAGTACGTGTGGCCGGTCGTGATCGCCACGGACTTGGTGATGCTGCCGCTCACCGACGCCTTGGCCGAGGCGAAGAGGTAGCTCGCGCTCACCTCCAGGGAGGCGGAGAGGCTGTACGTGATGGTGGACGCCCTGGTGACGGAGGCGGTGATGGTGCCGCCGGGTCCGTCCTTGAAGTAGGCCCCCGAGGCGGGAATCCGATAGGCCGAGTGCGAGGTGATCAGGACCCCGTAATCGACCGGGCACGACCTCTTCGGGGTGACGACCGCCGAGGCCGGCGCCGCACCCGCGACGAGCGGCATTACTCCGGCGACGACGAGTGTGGCCAGCTTGGTTCTCTTACGCATGAATTTCCCCCATGCAAGTGGTCCGGCCTCCGTTTCGGCGGAGCCCGTCAAGCTGGAATGAGACTATGAAGTTGACCGAGACCGGTCAATCACATTCTGTGGAGTTGAGCAACAATTGAGCCTGCCGCTTCGGGCGGTAAAGACTCGGAAATGCCAGGGTCTTCGTGTGGTCAAATGGCGGACTGGTTCCCCGCGTTCGGGGAGACCGGAAGTCGATCGTCAGGAGTCAACCGGCGGGTAGGCCGTGACGATTGGGCAAAGTCATGAGCATGCCCGAAGGGAAGAGTGCAGAGTCTCGCGTGTCCAACTGATCGGGAACGATCGGAACACGTACGAAAGGGACGCTCATGGCACTCTCCCGTTCGGCACGTTTAGGAGCCCTCGCGACCGCGGCGGCCTCCTTCCTCGTCATCGCCGCCTCCTCCGCCCCGACCCCGGGCGCCGACGGCATCGGCGACTCCTACTTCCCCCAGCTCGGCAACGGCGGCTTCGACGCCCGCCACTACGACCTCAACGTGGCGTACAACCCGGACACCGACCGCCTGGACGGCCGTACGACGCTCACGGCCCGCGCCACCCAGTCCCTCTCCTCCTTCGACCTCGACCTCCAGAGACTGGAGGTCACGCGCGTCGAAGTGGACGGCAGACGCGCCGACTTCACCCGCGACGGCGACGAGATCCACATCACCCCGCACGGGGCGATCCACAAGGGCAGGACCTTCACCGTCACGGTCACCTACGGCGGCGTCCCCGAAGCCCTCAACGGTCCCATCGTCTTCGGCTCCGACTACGGGTGGATGAAGACCACCGACGGAGTCTTCGTCGCCTGTGAGCCCAACGCCGCCTCCACCTGGTTCCCCTCCAGCGACCACCCCTCCGACAAGGCCACCTACGACATCCGGATCAAGGCGCCCAAGGGCCTGACGGGCGTCTCCAACGGGCGGCTGATATCGACGTACGACCAGGGCGACAGCACGGTCGCGCACTGGCGCGAGAGCAGGCCGATGGCGACCTACCTCGCGACGGCGACCATCGGGAAGTTCGACGTGAGGACGGGGACGACCCCGGCCGGGACGCCGATCTACGTGGCCATCGACCCGGTGCTCACCAACAGCAACAGCGTCGACGTGTACGCCGTGACGGCCGAGGCGACCGACTACTGGTCGCAGGTCTTCGGCCCCTACCCCTTCGAGGAGACCGGCGCGATCGTCGACGACATGCCGCAGGCGGGGTTCTCGCTGGAGGTGCAGTCGAAGCCCGCGTACTCCGCCGTGCGCTCGGAGTCGACCATCGTGCACGAGCTGGCCCACCAGTGGTTCGGCGACTCCGTGTCGGTGGAACGCTGGAAGGACATCTGGCTGAACGAGGGCTTCGCGACCTACGCCCAGTGGCTGTGGTCCGAGCACAAGGGGATCCGCTCGGCGCACGACTCGTTCCTCGCCGGGTACAACGCGCGGCCCGCGGACTCCGCCTTCTGGGGGACCGTCGTCGCCGACCCGCAGCGCGACACCATGTTCGCCTCGGCGGTCTACCAGCGCGGCGCGATGACCCTCCAGATGCTGCGCGAGCGCATCGGCGACACCGCGTTCTTCAAACTGCTGCCCGCCTGGACGAGGCTCCACAAGTACGGCAACGCCGACACCGCCGACTTCATCCACCTCGCCGAGAGGATCTCGGGACGACAGCTCGACGACCTTTTCCGGACCTGGCTGTTCACCACAGGGAAACCAACCCTGTAGGCCTTTCTTTGTAAGGTGCGAGCCCCGCGACGGGTGAGAATGTCCGGGTGCTTCAGGAACTGTTCACCCCCTCCGTCCAGCATGTGCTCGACCTCGTGGGGATCTTCGTCTTCGCGATCTCCGGCGCTCTGCTGGCCGTCCGCAAGAACTTCGACGTCTTCGGCATCGCCGTCCTCGCCGAGGTCACCGCACTGGGCGGAGGGCTGTTCCGCGACATGGTCATCGGGGCCGTACCCCCGGCCGCGTTCACCGACCTCGGCTACTTCAGCACCCCGCTGCTCGCCGCCCTGCTGGTGTTCTTCCTTCACCCGGAGGTGGAGCGCATCCAGGTCGCGGTCAACGTCTTCGACGCGGCCGGACTCGGCCTGTTCTGCGTCGCGGGCACCACGAAGGCGTACGAGTACGGCCTCGGCCTCACCCCGTCCGCCGCCCTGGGCCTGGCCACCGCGGTCGGCGGCGGTGTGCTGCGCGACGTCCTCGCCAACGAGGTGCCCTCACTGCTGCGCTGGGACCGCGATCTGTACGCGGTCCCGGCGATCGTCGGCGCCACGATGGTGGTCCTGTGCATCCGCTTCGACGCGCTGTCCCCGTTCACCAGCGGGCTCGCCGCCGTCACCGCTTTCGTCCTGCGGTTGCTCGCGATGCGCTACCACTGGCGAGCGCCGCGTGCTTGGCACCGCCGGTCGACGGCGACGGAGTCGGAGACTCCTTAGCGTGCGCCCCCGGCCCGATCTGCAGGGTCAGCCAACGGAAGGTCTCCGGGATCTGCGGCCGCCACAGGGCCATGTTGTGGCCGCCCGCGCTCCGCGGCAGCAGCACCAGTTGCACGCTCGTCGGCGCCTTCGCGATCGACTGGAGCGCCGCGCCGGCCTCGTAGCCGTCGTGCGCCTCGCCGGAGATGTAGAGGGAGACGTGGGGCGGCGTGCGGTAGGCCTTGAGCAGCAGGTAGGGGTTGTTCTCCCGGCGCAGTGTCAGGCTCCGCGCCGCGAGCGAGTTGCGTTCGCCGATCGGGTCGTTGTACCCGGACATGCTCACCGCGGCCCGGTAGCGGTCGGGGTGGGCGACGGCGAGCTTGGTCGCGCAGTGCGCCCCGGCCGAGTAGCCGGCCACGCCCCACCCGTCCGGCGCGGACTTCGCCCGGAAGTTGTCCATCACCATCTTCGGCACGTCGATGCTGAGCCAGGTGTCGGCGTTCACCTTGCCGGGCACGTTCGCGCAACCGGTGTCGGTCTTGGCCAGCAGATTCGTGCGCGGCGCCACCAGGATGAACGGCGCGACCTGCCCGTCGCGCATCAGCGGCAGCAACTGCTCATGCACCTTCAGCGAACCGAACCACGCCTTCGCCGAGCCCGGGTAGCCGGGCAGCAGCTCCACGACGGGGAACTTCCGGTTGCGATAGGCGGGCTCGTTGTACTGCGGCGGCAGCCAGACGTAGACCTCCGCGTCCACACCCGACACCTGGCCGTGCAGCTGGGTGACCTTCACCCCACCCGCCTGGGACATACCGGGGCCGTCGGCCGCCGCGAACGACTGGCGGACCTTGGGGAGGTTGTGCAGCGAGATGCCGCCGGTGCCGTCACGGCCGAGGTTGGCGGCCGCCCGCACATGGTTGCCCGTGCCGAGCAGGTCGGACCAGTTGTCGTACAGGCTGTTGGCGTTGTTCACGAGCACGAACACGAGGGTGATCGCGGTGCCTTGGGCGAACAGCAGCATCACCATCCGGGCCGCGCTGCGCAGCACCTTGGGGCCGGGAATGCGCGACCACAGTACGAGGGGAAGGATCAGGGCGACCGCGACCAGGACGATGGCGGTGAGGAGGAACGGCGTTCCGGTGAGGCTCACGGTGTGTGCGGCTCTTCCTGTGACGGGCTGGATCAACGGTCTGCAGCTGCATCGGGTTCTATGTCCTTGGAGAGGGGGATCCGATGCCGTTGGTTCACGGAAGAGTTCGGACACTTACTAAGAAATTGCCGAAACCTCACTCTCGGGTGACGGGGTTCACATCCCCGAAACAGTAAAAGCTACCGCTTAGTAATCACCTGTTGTACCGTTCAGGCATGTCAGAAGCAGCTACCGCACAGGCCGCGCGCGCCGCGATCGGTGACAGCGAGTTCGACCGCGACACCGCGGTCACCCTGCGCGAACCCGGCGTCTACGACATCGACCTGTCCGCCGGATGGACCATCATCAGCGCCGTCAACGGCGGCTATCTGCTCGCCGTCCTGGGCCGCGCCCTCTCCGACGCCCTGCCGCACAGGGACCCGTTCACCGTCTCCGCCCACTATCTGACCGCGTCGCAACCCGGCCCGGCGGTGGTCCGAACGGACGTCGTACGGACCGGGCGGACCCTGTCGACCGGTCAGGCCTCGCTCTTCCAGTACGACGACGAGGGCCGCGAGGTCGAACGCATCCGCGTACTCGCCTCGTACGGCGATCTCGACGCCCTGCCCGACGACGTCCGCACCACGGCGACACCTCCCGCGATCCCGCCCATGGAGCACTGCTTCGGGCCGGAGGACGGGCCGGCGCCCGTCGACGGCAGCTCCGCCATCACCGAGCGGCTGATGCTCAAGCTCGACCCCGCGACCCTCGGCTGGGCCCTGGGGGCGCCGTCCGGGAAGGGCGAGATGCGCTCCTGGTTCGGGCTCGCCGACGGCCGCGACCCCGACCCCCTCTCGCTGCTCCTCGCGGTGGACGCGCTGCCGCCCACCGCCTTCGAACTCGGCATCTCCGGCTGGGTACCGACGGTCGAACTGACGGTCCATGTGCGCTGCCGTCCGGCGCCGGGCCCGCTGCGGGTGTCGATCACCACCCGCAACCTCGCCGGCGGCTTCCTGGAGGAGGACGCCGAGGTGTGGGACAGCGCGGACCGGCTGGTCGCGCAGTCCCGACAGCTCGCCCGGGTCCGGCTCAGCTGAGCGGTCGCCGGCCCAGGTAGGCCGCGAGCCGTCCGTAGGCGTCGGCCCCTTCGGGGGCCGGCACCGCCGAGTCGAACGGCAACTCCTCGTCGTCGCGCCGTTCGTCCGGCAGCACGCGCCGGGCGATCCCGAGCGCGAACTCGGCCAGCTCCGGATCGAGTACGAGCGGCCGTCCGAGGGACTCGGAGAGGTCCCACGTGTGGGTGACGGCCTCCATCACATAGCCGGACAGGGCGATACGTCCGGGGGCCTCGCCCCACGGCACGGTGACGAGGGCGTCCAGGCGCGCGTCGTCCGCCCAGGACTTCCGGACCTCCGTCCTGACCTCGTCGTACGCCGCGCTCCAGCGGTCGTCCTCGACGCCGTCGAGGAAGGGTCGTACGGCCATTCCGTCACCGCCCGCGCCGACCACGGCGATCCGGCGGGTACCGCCCGCGATGTGCGACAGCAGGGTCCGTACGTCGAACTCGGCGCACGGGGTGGGACCGGCGAGCTGCTCCGGGCGAACCGTCGCGACCAGAGCGGCGATCTGCTCGGTGGCGCGGGTGTAGAGGGGGCGGGGATCGATGTTCATGGCGGACCTCTGTCGGCGTAGGTGTGGTGGTGGCGCGTATCGGACAGCGCGTGTCGGCGTTGCGTTGTCGTGCCGTTGCGCCTCAGGTTCGCCGGATAACCTGACAGTTTCCGTCAGCATTTAGGACGGGTTCCACGACGGGCTTCGGACGAGCGTCCGCGGGCATCGGCGGACGTGATCCGCGGTGCGCGATCCTGGTGCGCGTGAAGTCCGACCGCCTGCTCTCGATCCTTCTGCTGCTGCAGACCCGCGGCCGCGTCCCCGCACACGAACTCGCCGACCGGCTCGAGGTGTCGGTGCGCACCATCTACCGCGACATCGAGGCCCTTTCGGCCTCCGGCGTCCCGGTGTACGCCGAGCGCGGGCGGCACGGCGGCATCGAACTGCTCGCCGGATTCCGTACGGACGTCACGGGACTGACCGCCGACGAGTCCCGCGCGCTGTTCATCCTGGCCGCGCAGGGCGCGCACGCCGCGCTCGGCCTGGACGCGGCGCTCGGTTCCGCGCTGCGCAAGGTGATGGCGGCGCTGCCGGCCCCGCACCGTCCGGCCGCCGAGGTGACCAGCCGCCGGATCCTCGTCGACGCGACGCGCTGGAAGGGCGGCCCCCAGCGGGCCGTGGACCTTGAGGTGCTCCAGGACGCGGTCTTCGCCGACCGCAGGCTGCGGCTCAGCTACCGGCACGGCGGGCACAGCGAGCCCAGCACCTACACCGTCGACCCGTACGGGCTCGTGTCCAAGGCGGGCGTCTGGTACCTCGTGGCCGACCGGCGCGGGCGGCCACAGCTGTTCCGGGCGGACCGGGTGCGCTCGGCGACGCTCCTGGACGATCCCGTGAAGCGGCGCCCGGGCGTCGAACTCGGCGACGTCTGGGAGGTGTTGCGACGCCAGGTCGAGGAGCGGCCGGGCGGTCTCGATGTCACAGTTCGGGTACGGCGTTCCCGCCTCGACATGTTCCTCAGGCTCAACGCGGCCTCCCTCACGGCGCTTCCGGAGGACGACGGCGAGAGCGAGTGGGTCCTCGCGCACCTGTCGTACGGCGTCGTCCGCGAGGCCCGCACGCTGCTGGCCTTCGTGGACACGGTGGAGGTGCTGTCGCCGCCGGAGGCGCGGGCGGAACTGGCCGGGGCGGCGGCCGCGATCGGCGCGGTGTACGGCGGGGATCGTGCCCCGCGCGGGGGAAGTTGACCCACAGGTAACCACAGGTTCGGCACAGCGCGGCCCTACGTGGATCTGGTCCTCTGTCCACCGCTCATCCCGCACTCATCCGGCCTTCATAAACCGGTCCACGTGACTTGACTGGGAGTTACCCCATGAACCGTCGTGCCCGACTCGTCCCCGCCGTCGCCCTGCTGGCGCTCTCGCCGTTGCTGGCGGCCTGCGGCTCGGGCGACTCGTCCTCCTCGAACAGCGGCAACGCGAGCCAGAACTGTCAGCGGCCCTCCGGAATGCCGAGCGGAGGTCCGTCGGGCATGCCGAGCGGCGGGCGCTCCGGGATGCCCACGGGCTCGCCCTCCGGGACACCCTCGAACATGCCTACCGGCAAGATGCCCTCCGGCGGTCCCTCGGGCATGCCGTCCGGCGGTCCGGGTGGTGGCCAGGGCGGGGGTCAGGGCGGCTGCGGCGGCGGCCCGGGAGGCGGGGGCCGGCCGAGCGGGCAGCCCAGCGGGCAGGCGGCACAGGGCTGAGCCCGTCCCGGTTCTCTCAGGGGTGGCGTACTCGAAACCCGGGTGCGTCACCTCGCCCTTCGGCGAACGGGTGCCGTCACCCCGTCCTTCAGGAACGGGCGTGTCATCCCAGCCAGTTGCGGCGGCCGATGGCGATCAGGCGCATCTGGCGGGTCGCGACACGGGCCACCCGCTCCCGCTCCTCCTCGGACGCCTCCAGCGCCTCCAGATAGAGCGAGGCCGTCATCAGCATCTGGTCGACGTACAGCCCCGCGAGCATCAGCAGGTCGTCGTCGCTCCACCCCTCCGACTCGGGGTGCTTGGCCAGCTCGACCTTCACCTCCTCGGCGAACCGCTCCAGTTGCTCCCTGATCGCCCGACGCACCCGCTGGACGCCGCCGTGCCGCTCGCGCGCGATGAAACGGACGTGCGCGGGATGGGATTCGACATGGTGGGCGATCAGGTCGACCGCGCGCTCGATGCGTCCGGCGCTGTCGCCGGCCGCGGAGACCGTGTCCCCGATCATCGGGTGCAGACTGCCGAGCGCCTCCTCGACCAGAGCCACGCCGAGGTCCTCCGTCGAGCGGAAGTGCCGGTAGAAGGCGGTCGGTGCGACTCCGACGGCGCGGGTGACCTCGCGCAGACCCAGGCTGCTCAGGCTCTGCTCCTCCAGCAGTTCCAACGCGGCGTCCAGGAGCGCCTGACGGGTCTTCTGCTTCTGGGCCTGCCGGATGCCGAGAGTGTGACTCATACCATGCAGTTAACAACTGTTCTCTGTAATTGAAAAGCCGGGCGACGCGCTAGACTCTGGAGTCAGTGAACAAGTGTTACTACAACCGTTCACTGAGTCGTCAAGTCCCCGAAACAATCGGGGTTCACTGTCGAGAGGCACCTCATGCTGTTCCTCGTCGCCGCCCTCCTGCTGCTGGGTGTCGTGATGGGCTCCATAGCCCACGCCCCGCTGCCCGTCACCCTCGTCGCCGCGGTCGTCATCGGCGTCTGGCTGGCCGTCTTCGCGGTCCGCGAGCGCAACGCCCGCCGGCGCCACACCTCCACCAACTGATCGTTGGGAGCTGACTCACGTCATGGAACTCACCGAGCGAACCCACCTCGCCGCCGCGACCAAGCCCGCCGCGACCGCGTCCAGCGCGACCGCGCCCGGCGCGCCCACCCGCGCGACCGGCACCAAGGACGCCGACGGCATGGCCGTCGCCTCCTTCATCCTCGGCCTCCTCGGCCTGCTGGTCCTGAACGTCTTCCTGGGCCCGATCGCCATCGCCCTGGCCTCCGTCGCCCTCTGGCGCGGCACCGCCCGCCGTGGCCGCGCCTTCCTCGGCCTGGGCCTCGGCATCGCCGACCTGCTGGTGCTGGTGGCGTTCATGCAGTTCGACAGCACGGTGTCCTGGAACTTCTGAGCCGCCGCCGAACGAGGCGTTCGATCCACGGCGGAACGAGGGGCGGACGGGCGGCTACCCGGACGGGGGCCGAGGCCGCGGACGGACGGCCCGTAGAATCGGGCCCATCATGGCTTACCTCGACCACGCCGCGACCACACCGATGCTCCCCGAGGCGGTAGAGGCGCTGACCGCCCAGCTGAGCGTCACGGGCAACGCCTCCTCCCTCCACGCCGCCGGCCGCCGCGCCCGGCGGACGGTCGAGGAAGCCCGGGAAACCCTGGCGGAGGCCCTCGGCGCCCGCCCCAGCGAGGTCGTCTTCACCTCCGGCGGCACCGAGGCCGACAACCTCGCCGTGAAGGGCCTGTACTGGGCCCGCCGCGACGCCGACCCGGCCCGCACCCGGGTCCTCGCGAGCCCGGTCGAACACCACGCCGTCCTCGACGCCGTCCACTGGCTCGGCGAACACGAGGGCGCCACGGTCGAGTACCTGCCCGTCGACTCCTACGGCCGCGTCCACCCGGACGTCCTGCGCGGGGCCATCGCCCGAAACCCCGACGACGTCGCCCTCGTCACCGTCATGTGGGCCAACAACGAGATCGGCACGGTGATGGCGGTCCGCGAACTGGCCGACGTCACGGCCGAGTTCGGGATCCCGCTGCACGCCGACGCGGTCCAGGCCTTCGGCCAGGTGCCCGTCGACTTCACCGCCTCCGGCCTCGCCGCGATGACCGTCTCCGGCCACAAGATCGGCGGCCCGTACGGCATCGGCGCCCTGTTGCTGGGCCGCGAGTACACACCCGTACCCGTGCTGCACGGCGGTGGCCAGGAGCGGCATGTGCGCTCCGGCACCCTCGACGTACCCGCCATCGCCTCGTTCGCGGTCGCCGGGCGGCTCGCCGCCGAGCAGCGCGAGTGGTTCGCCCGGGAGATCGGCGCCCTGCGCGACGACCTGGTCGACGCCGTACGCGCTGCCGTGCCCGACGCGATCCTCGGCGGTGACCCCGCGACCGGGGGCCGGCTGCCCGCCAACGCGCACTTCACGTTCCCGGGCTGCGAGGGCGACTCCCTGCTGCTTCTGCTGGACGCCCAGGGCATCGAGTGCTCCACGGGCTCCGCGTGCACGGCGGGCGTCGCCCAGCCCAGCCATGTCCTGCTGGCCACCGGCGCCGACCCCGACCTGGCCCGCGGCACCCTGCGCTTCTCCCTCGGCCACACCTCCACGGAGGCGGACGTCGAGGCGGTGGCCAAGGCGATCGGCCCGGCGGTGGAGCGGGCGCGGACGGCAGGCCTGACCTGACACCACCGCGCTCGCTCACCCAGGACCTGTCCGGCCTATCACGGCGGAGACGCGGGGTCAGGTCCTGGTACCGGCTGTCGTCCTAGCTGTCCGTCACCATGAGGGAGGCCATCATGCCCTCGTCCTCGTGTTGCAGCAGATGGCAGTGGAGCATGTACATATAGGTGTCGTCCGAGAAGTCGGTGAACTTCATCGCGATCTCGATGGAGCCGCCGCCGACGACCTCGAACGTGTCGTACCAGCCCAGCTGGACGCCCGTCGGATCCTCCCCGTTGATGGAGATCAGCTGGAACGGCACATCATGCAGATGGAACGAGTGTTCAAGCTGCGTGCTGTTCTTGACCGTCCACACCTCCTCGGCGCCCAGGGTGGTGCTGATCATCGCCATCGAGGACATGCTCGTCCCGGCGGAGCCGTTGATCGTCATCGTCGCGCCGCTCTGACCGAGCGTGATCGTCCGGGCGGTGAAGTCGCTGGTGTCGTAGCGGGTGATGGTGTTGAGGGTCGGCAGGGTCTCCGGAGTGTCCGAGGCGTCGGGGGTGACGGTCAGGAACTCGTACGTCCCGCTGCCGCCGCGCACCCAGCCCGTCGTCACCACGGCCTCCAACGTCACCGCGTCGCTGAGCTCCATGACGAACTCGGCCCGCGCGCCCGCCACCAGCCGGATCGACGCCACCTCGGTGGCCTCGGTCAGATAGCCCTGGTCGGTGGCGATCTGGGTGAGCGTCGCGCCGTCGCTGCGCTGGATGGTGATGATGTCGGACGGTGAGGCGTTGAGCAGCCGGAAGCGGGTGCGCTTCTTGGTGGCGGTGAAGGAGAGCGTGGTGTCGTCGACGTTCGTGCCGTTGCACAGCAGCGGGAAGCTGAGACCGTTGCCGAGGTAGCCGCTCAGGTTGTACTTGATGTCTCCCGCGCTGTCCGTGGCCAGACACTGCAGGATGATCGGGATGTCGTCGGTGCCGTAGGTGCTGGGCAGGGCCGCGGACGCGTCCGAGGCGTCCTCGACGATGATCATGCCCGCGAGGCCGTGGGTGGCCTGCTCCGCCGTGGTGCCCAGGGCGTGCGGGTGGTACCAGAGCGTCTTCGCCTCGTCCTTGACCGTGAAGGTGGGCGACCAGGTCTTCCCCGCGGCGAAGGCGTTCTGCGGGCCGCCGTCCATGCTGGGCGGGACGTGCGCGCCGTGGAAGTGGACGGTAGTGGCCTCGGTGAGGCTGTTGGTGATGTTCAGCAGGACGGTGTCGCCCGAGGTCCACTTCATGGTGGGGCCGAGGAACGACTGGTTGTAGCCCGCGGTCGTGCTGGTCACTCCGCTGAGCACCTCGCTGGTGCCGGTCTTCGCCTCCAGGGTGTACGTCGTGGTGCCGTCCGTGGTGGTCCCCTCCAGGAGGTCGGGGATGGTCAGCGTGGTGCCCGCGGCGTGCGCCTTGTTCTGCGTCGCGTTCGTCAGTAAGGCGATGGCCGTGCCGCCGGCGGTCACCGCCGCGATGCCCGCTCCGGCCATCCCGCCGAGGAACTTGCGGCGGTGCATGCCCTTGCCCGTGCCCTTGCCCGGGGTCTTGCCCGTGGTGTGAGTCATAGCGGTGGACTCTCGGCCTAAGGGCTATGTGAAGACTGGGCCGGAGTTAGGAGAACGCCGTCGTCGCTGTGAAATCCGATGACTTAAAGTCAGGATCAACTCCCCTGGAAACAGCGAGAATTGACGTGTCGCTGGTCACATCGGCAGCAGGGGACGCAAGGGACAGCCCCGTCCCGCCGGTGCCTCACAGCATCACGATTGGGTGACTGGAGCCCTGTGCGCCGCTGTCTGTGAGCGCGCATCGAAAGCGCTCTCCGGCGGCTACGCCCCGGCTGTGCGCGTCGGCTCCGCCGCCGTGCGGGCCTGCCGTACCAGCCGTATGTACCGGTCCCAGTCCCAGAACCGCCCGGGGTCGGTGTGGTCGGTACCCGGCACCTCGACGTGTCCGATGATGTGCGCACGGTCGACGGGAATGCCGTACCGCCCGCAGACGGCGGCCGTCAGCCGCGCCGAGGCCGCGTACATGGCGTCCGTGAACGACGAGGCGCGCTCCACGAAGCCCTCGTGCTCGATGCCGACGCTCCGCTCGTTGTACCCCCGGTTGCCCGCGTGGAAGGCCACGTCCAGCTCGCGGATCATCTGCGTGATGTGTCCGTCCTCGCGCACGATGTAGTGCGCGGCTGCGCCGTGTGCCGGGTCCTGGAAGACCTTCACGGCGCTTCGGTAGCTGCCCTGGGTGACGTGGATGACGACCCGGTCTATCCCGTAGTCGTCGGGCCGGTCCGCCCGCCGCCAGTTCGCCGACGAGGCGGCCACCCACTGCGCGCCCCGGAAGTCGACGGCTCCCGCCACCCGGGGCTTCTCGACGCCGGGCAGCCGCCACCACAGGTGGCCGAGCTCACCGCGTGCGAGCACCGCCGTGCCCACGGCGGCCGCGGCGCCACCGATCAGCAGCGTCCGCCGTCCGATCCGCCGGTCACGGTCCCGGCCGACGCGCCCCTCCTCGACGCCGTCCGTGCGCCCGGCACCCTCAGGGGCTTGTGGCGCTCCCGTGGTCCTGGCGGTTCCCGTGGCTCCGGTGGTTCCCGTGTTCTCCGCGTCCTCACCCATCGCGCCGCCCCCCGTGCTCCGTACCCGCCCGTCCGTCAGCGGTCCCCGTTGCGATCATCAACGGATACCCGCGGGCTTCGGTTCCCGCGGCCCCGTACTCTGGAGGGGCTATGACTGAGACCTCGCAGAGCCCCCGCCCCCTCCGCGTCCTCGCCGCCATGTCCGGCGGCGTGGACTCCGCCGTCGCCGCCGCCCGCGCGGCGGAAGCCGGTCACGACGTGACGGGCGTGCACCTCGCGCTCTCCGCCAACCCCCAATCGTTCCGCACGGGCGCGCGAGGCTGTTGCACCATCGAGGACTCGCGCGACGCCCGCCGCGCCGCGGACGTCATCGGCATCCCGTTCTACGTGTGGGACCTCGCCGAGCGCTTCCGTGAGGACGTGGTCGAGGACTTCATCGCCGAGTACGAGGCCGGGCGCACCCCCAACCCGTGCCTGCGCTGCAACGAGAAGATCAAGTTCGCCGCCCTGCTCGACAAGGCGCTCGCCCTCGGCTTCGACGCGGTCTGCACGGGCCACTACGCCCAGGTGATCGTGAACGAGGACGGCACGCGCGAGCTGCACCGGGCCTCGGACATGGCCAAGGACCAGTCGTACGTCCTCGGTGTCCTCGACGACCGCCAGCTCGCCCACGCGCTGTTCCCGTTGGGTGACACGGTGACGACGAAGGACGAGATCCGCGCGGAGGCGGAGCGCCGGGGCCTGGCCGTCGCCAAGAAGCCCGACTCGCACGACATCTGCTTCATCGCCGACGGCGACACCCAGGGCTTCCTGGCGAACCGCCTGGGCAAGGCGGAGGGCGACATCGTCGACGAGTCCGGGTCGGTCATCGGCTCCCACGAGGGCGCGTTCGGCTTCACGATCGGGCAGCGCAAGGGGCTGCGCATCGGGACCCCGGCCGCGGACGGCAAGCCGCGCTACGTCCTGGACATCTCGCCGGTGAACAACACGGTGACCGTGGGTCCGGCGGCATCCCTCGATGTCAGCGGGCTGACCGCCATCAAGCCCCGGTGGTGCGGCGCCGCCCCCACCGGCCCTGGCACCTACACCGCCCAACTCCGCGCCCACGGAGGCGAGACGGAGGTCGCGGCCGAGCTGGTCGACGGCGGACTCGAGGTCACGTTCACCGAGCCGGTCCGCGGCGTCGCTCCCGGCCAGGCGATCGTCCTGTACGACGGCACGCGCGTGGTGGGCTCCGCGACGATCGCGACGACCACCCGCGCGACGGCCAGCGTCTAGGGACTGTCGTTTGGACCAGGTCGTTTCAGGAGGCGGGGCTCGGTCGGTGCCGGTGTGCGTGCCAGACCCCGCGGCCCAGGCCTGATCCGAACGACGGGTCCTGGGGCCGATCCGGGCCCGTCGTGGACGGCGAACCCGCTGACCACCGAAGCGGCCCGGGAACACCCGGGCCGTCGGCGTGCGCCGGTGCGGTTACGCCACTTCGACTTCGTAGAAGCAGAAGTGGTCCTTGATCCGGGCGACGTCCGGCTTGGGGTCGGGGTAGGACCAGACGAGGTCGGGGGCGTCGGGCAGGGACCAGTAGGACGCGTCGCCCTTGAAGGGGCAGTGCGTGTGGGTGTCGGAGGTCGTCAGCAGGTCGAGGCGGACGTCCTCGGCCGGTAGGTAGTAGCGCACGGGACAGCCGGTCTCGCGCAGCACCAGGGGCCGGTCGCTCTCCGCCAGCACCTGGTCGCCGTGCACGACGCGTACCCGCTCCGTGCCCTGTTCGATGGTGATCGTGTGTCCATTGGCCATACCCGTACAGCGCGCGTGGGACCCGGGTTCTTCCCTCGTACCGTAGGCACATGAACATCTGCGTCTTCCTCTCCGCCGCCGACCTCGACGACCGCTACACCCGTCCCGCCCGGGAGTTCGCCGAACTCCTCGGCAAGGGCGGCCACTCGCTGGTGTGGGGCGGCTCCGATGTCGGACTGATGAAGGTGGTCGCCGACGGGGTGCAGGAGGCGGGCGGTCGGCTGCTGGGCGTCTCCGTGGACTTCCTGGCGGCCACGGCACGGGCGGGCGCCGACGAGATGGTGATCGCCCGGGACCTCGCCGAGCGCAAGGCGCTGCTCCTGGCCAAGGCCGACGCCGTCGTGATCATGGTGGGCGGTACCGGGACCCTCGACGAGGCGACCGAGATCCTGGAGCTGAAGAAGCACGGGAAGACCGAGAAGCCGGTCGTCCTGCTCAACACGGCGGGCTTCTACGACGGCCTGAAGGAGCAGTTCCGCCGTATGGAGGCCGAGGGCTTCCTGCCGTGCCCGCTCACCGACCTGGTCTTCTTCGCCGAGGAGCCGGTGGGCGCGCTGGCCTACCTGGAGGAGAGCGTGGGCACCCGGTGATGCGAGCATGGCGTCCATGGCTACACATGTGATCACCGGGGCGGGCTCCGGCATCGGCGCGGCCGTCGCCCGCCGTCTGCACGCGCGCGGGGACGACCTCGTGCTCCACGCGCGCGACGCGGGCCGCGCGAAGGAACTGGCGGCCGAGTTCCCCGGGGCCCGGACCCTGGTCGGCGACCTGGCGGACCCGGACAAGCTCTCCTGGGCGTTCTCGCACCAGTCCCTGCCCGAGCGCGTCGACTCGCTCCTGCACATCGCGGGCGTGGTCGACCTCGGCCCCGTCGGGGAGCTGACCCCCAAGTCCTGGCGTCACCAGCTCAACGTCAACCTGATCGCCCCCGCCGAACTGACCCGCCACTTCCTGCCGCAACTCCGCGTCGCCCAGGGCCACGTCGTGTTCGTGAACTCCGGCGCCGGACTCGCCGCGCACGCCGACTGGTCCGCGTACGCAGCCTCCAAGCACGGCCTGAAGGCCCTCGCGGACTCCCTGCGCCACGAGGAGCACGCGAACGGCGTCCGGGTGACCTCCGTCTACCCCGGCCGGACGGCGAGCCCCATGCAGGTGAAGGTCCACCAGCAGGAGGGCAAGGAGTACGACGCCTCGAAGTGGATCGCCCCGGAGTCCGTCGCGGCGACGATCCTGATGGCCGTCGACCTGCCGCGCGACGCGGAGGTCAACGACCTGACCGTGCGGCCGGGACGATGAGCTTCACCTGGGGCCCCGCCACCGGGGTCGGATCCATGCCCGGCGACGACGCCCGCGAGGCCGCCAAGGCCGTGACCGGGTCCTTCGAGGACTTCCCGTTCCTGCCCGAACTGCCCGCCCGGGGTCCCGGCGCGGACATGATCGGACGGACCGCCGGGATGCTGGTCGAGCTCTACGCGCGCGTGGAGCCCAGCGGCTGGCGGATCGGGGACCGGCCGGGACGCGACACCAAGCGGGCCAGGTCCTGGCTCGGCGAGGACCTCGACGCGCTGGAGGAGTTCACCCAGGGCTACGAGGGGCCGCTCAAGGTGCAGGCCGTGGGCCCCTGGACGCTGGCCGCCGCGCTGGAGCTGCGGGGCGGCGAGGCGGCGCTCTCCGACCTCGGCGCCTGCCGGGACCTCGCCGGATCGCTCGCCGAGGGGCTGCGCACGCACCTCGACGAGGTACGGCGGCGGGTGCCCGGCGCCCAGATCGTGCTGCAGCTCGACGAGCCCTCGCTCATCGCGGTGCTGCGCGGCCAGGTGAGGTCCGCCAGCGGCTACCGCACCCACCGCGCCGTCGACCGGCAACGGGTGGAGGCGACGCTGCGGGACGTCGTCGGGGTGCACACCGACGGCCCGGTCGTGGTGCACTCGTGCGCACCCGACGTACCGTTCGCGCTGCTGCGCAGGGCGGGGGCCGCCGCCATCTCGTTCGACTTCTCGTTGCTCACCGAGCGTGACGACGATGCCATCGGCGAGGCGGTGGAGGGCGGCACCCGGCTGTTCGCCGGTGTCGTGCCGGGCACGGACGGACCATTGTCAGACCCTGCCGGTAGCGTCATGGGTGTCAGGACGCTGTGGCGCAGGCTGGGGCTGCATCCGGGTCTTCTCGCGGAGGCGGTCACGGTCACCCCGACGTGCGGACTCGCGGGCGCTTCCCCGGAGTACGCGCGCCGGGCACTCGCCCACTGCGCCCGGGCGGCGAGATCCCTCGCGGACAACCCAGAGTAACGGGAGGACAACACGGTGGCCGGCGACAAGGACGCACAGCCCAATTCCCTGCCCGCCGAGGCACGGGAGCAGCACGCGCAGCTCGCTGAGCAGATCGAGGAGCACCGCTTCCGGTACTACGTGAAGGACCAGCCGGTCGTCAGCGACGCGGAGTTCGACCAGTTGCTGCGCTCGCTGGAGGCCCTGGAGGAGCGGTATCCCGAGCTGCGCACCCCCGACTCCCCGACCCAGAAGGTCGCGGGCGCGTACGCGACCGAGTTCACCTCCGTCCAGCACCGCTCGCGGATGCTCTCGCTGGACAACGCCTTCAGCGACCTGGAGCTGGCGGCCTGGGCCGAGCGCGTCGCCAAGGACGTGGGCACCTCGGACCACCACTTCCTGTGCGAGCTGAAGGTCGACGGCCTCGCGGTCAACCTGACGTACGAGCACGGCCGCCTCACCCGCGCCGCGACCCGCGGTGACGGCCGCACGGGCGAGGACATCACGCCCAATGTGCGCACGATCGCGGAGATCCCGGACCGCCTCAAGGGCGACCACGTCCCGGACCTGGTGGAGATCCGCGGCGAGGTCTACTTCCCGATGGAGAAGTTCGAGGAGCTCAACGCCCGCCTGGTGGAGGCCGGCGACAAGCCCTTCGCCAACCCGCGCAACGCGGCGGCGGGTTCACTGCGTCAGAAGGACCCCCGCGTCACCGCGAGCCGCCCGCTGCACATGGTGGTCCACGGAATCGGCGCCCTGGAGGGCTTCGAGGGACTCTCCCGTCTCTCCGAGGCGTACGCGCTGCTGCACTCCTGGGGCCTGCCGACCACGCGGTACGCGAAGGTGGTCGACGACCTCGACGGCGTACGGGAGTTCATCGCGTACTACGGCGAGAACCGGCACTCCGTGGAGCACGAGATCGACGGGGTCGTCGTCAAACTCGACGAGATCCCGCTGCAGGGCCGCCTCGGCTCCACCTCGCGCGCGCCGCGCTGGGCCATCGCCTGGAAGTACGCGCCCGAGGAGGTCAACACCAAGCTCGTCAACATCCGGGTCGGCGTCGGCCGCACGGGCCGCGTCACGCCGTACGCGCAGGTCGAGCCGGTCACGGTGGCCGGCTCGGAGGTCGAGTTCGCCACCCTGCACAACCAGGACGTGGTGAAGGCCAAGGGCGTCCTCATCGGGGACACGGTGGTGCTGCGCAAGGCCGGTGACGTCATCCCCGAGATCCTCGGCCCGGTCGTCGACCTGCGGGACGGCAGCGAGCGCGAGTTCGTGATGCCGGCCGAGTGCCCCGAGTGCGGTACGCCGCTGCGGCCGATGAAGGAGGCCGACGTCGACCTGCGCTGTCCGAACGCGCGCTCGTGCCCGGCCCAGTTGCGTGAGCGGCTCTTCTACCTCGCGGGCCGCAAGGCACTCGACATCGAGCAATTCGGGTATGTGGCGGCGGCGGCCCTCACCAAGCCGCTGGAGCCGGCCGAACCGCCGCTGGCCGACGAGGGCGACCTCTTCGACCTCACCATCGAGCGGCTGCTGCCCATCAAGGCGTACGTCCTCGACCAGGACAGCGGCCTGCCCAAGCGTGACCCGAAGACCGGCGAGGAGAAGATCGCCACGGTCTTCGCCAACCAGCAGGGCGAGCCCAAGAAGAACGCGATCGCGATGCTGGACAACATCGCGGCGGCCAAGGAGCGCCCGCTCGCCCGGATCCTGACCGGCCTGTCGATCCGTCATGTCGGGCCGGTCGCGGCGGAGGCGCTGGCGCGGGAGTTCCGCTCCATCGACCGCATCGAGCAGGCCACCGAGGAGGAGCTCGCCACCACCGAGGGAGTCGGCCCGATCATCGCCGCCTCGCTCAAGGAGTGGTTCGCGGAGGACTGGCACCGCGAGATCCTCCGCAAGTGGCGGGCGGCGGGCGTCCGTATGGAGGACGAGGGTTCCGGCGAGGACGAGGGCCCGCGGCCGCTCGAAGGACTCACCGTCGTCGTCACCGGCACGCTCGAACACCACACGCGGGACGGCGCGAAGGAGGCCCTTCAGAGCCGGGGAGCGAAGGTGACCGGTTCGGTCTCGAAGAAGACGTCTTTCGTGGTGGTGGGCGACAATCCAGGATCCAAGTACGACAAGGCGATGCAGCTGAAGGTGCCGGTTCTGAACGAGGACGGCTTCGCCGTTCTGCTCGAACAGGGACCGGAGGCCGCCGCGGAAGTCGCCCTCCCGATCGAGGAGTAGCGGTTGAAGGCCACCCGTTCGGTGCATATCAGATGCATACGGGTGGCCGGGTCGCATTCGGGCAACCGTCGTCGACCGCTGCCCGTAGAAGCCTTCTGCGGCCTACTGTTGAGGTGTGCGCCTGCCGTGCCCAGCTGCGGTTGGGGCATCCCCTGCTCCGCGAGAGTCTGGGGAAGGGTTTTCAGACGCGGTGCCGTTGGCAGTTGTCGCCGGCAACGGGCCGCGTGGCGTGGGCACCGCCGGCTGTGAGAGGGACGGGAATGGAACCGACCGAGAGCGCCGCCCCGGACTCACGGCTGCGCCTGCGCCGGATGACCGGCGCGTGGATGGCCGGCCTCCGGACGGGGCGTTCGTCGGAGCGCCCCGGCACGGGCGGGCAGGGCTCCGCACCACCCCTCACCGTAGCCGCCCCCGCCCCGGGCGCCGGCAGGCTCGCCGCGGGGCGTGGCGGAGGCCCGTCCGGTCACGAACCCGAACGGCACATCTCCTGGCCCACGCTGCCCGCGGCGGTCGTCGGGGTGGCCGCGTTCGTCCTCGGCGCTGGCTTCTACCGGGCGTTCGGCGGCCACCACGCCCTCTTCCCGTCCGGCGCGGTCGGCTGGTCGCTGGCGGTACTGGCCGGCATCATCGTCGGCCATCTGGTCGCCCTCGGCCGCGCCCGCTGGTGGGGCGGCACGGGCTCCGGCGCCGCGCTCACCCTCGCGGTCCTGCTGCTGTACGGCTGGGTGGCCGCCGGGATGGTCAGTCTGACCGTCGTCGTGCTGGTCGGCGCCGCGCGCCGAGGCCGCTGGCGCCAGGGGGTGTTGCACGGCGCGGTCGACATCCTCGGCATCGGCGCCGGAGCGCTGGTCCTCGCCATGTTCGGTCGGGTGCCGTCCGTGGAGACGCCCTGGAACCCGGAGAGCTGGAACTTCTACGCCGCACCCGAGGTGGTGCTGGTCGCGACCGCCTATCTCGCGGTCACCCGCGTCCTGCTCTGGTACCTGCACGCGCCGGGCACCGGCGGACTGCCGACCGCCACCCGCACGGCGCTGGTCCGGCAGGGCCTGGTCGCCGTCGCGCTGCTCGGTATCGCACCGCTGATCTGCGTGGTCGCGATCGCCCAGCCGATGCTGCTCCCGCTGTTCTCGATCCCCCTCATCGCACTCGACTCCACCCTGTGGATCGCCCGCGTCCGGGCCGAGGAGCAACTGCGCGACCCGCTGACCGGGCTGCCCAACCGCCAGTGGCTGCTCGAACGGACCTGGACGGCTCTGGACGACGCCGAGCGCATCGGCGCGCGTGCCGCCCTGATGCTGATCGACCTCGACCGCTTCCGTTCCGTGAACGACACGTTGGGGCACCTCGCCGGTGACCGGCTGCTCCTTCAGATAGCCGACCGGCTGCGGCTGGCGCTGCCGCGCGGGGCGGAGGCCGCGCGGCTCGGCGGGGACGAGTTCGCCGTGTTACTCCCCGTCGCCGACTCCACCACGTCGGCCACGCGGGTCGCCCGCAATCTCGTCGCCGCCCTCGGCTCGCCGCTCGACCTCGACGGACTCACCCTCGTCCTGGAGGCCAGCGCCGGGCTCGCCGTCTTCCCCGACCACGCGCTGGACGCGGAGGGGCTGCTGCGGCGGGCGGACGTGGCGATGTACCAGGCCAAGCGGGACCGCACGGGGGTGGAGGTCTACGAGTCCAAGCGGGACTCGAACACACCGGACCGGCTCGGTCTGCTGGGGGATCTGCGGCGGGCGCTGGACGCCGGTGACGTCGAACTGCACTACCAGCCCAAGGTCCGCTTCGACGGACAGGTGGCCGGGCTCGAGGCGCTGGTCCGCTGGGTGCATCCCGAGCGGGGGAAGGTGCCGCCGGACGAGTTCATCGCGATCGCCGAGTCGTCCGGACTGATGCCGCACCTCACCGAGTACGTGCTGGAGACGGCGCTCGCGCAGGTCGCGCGGTGGCGGGCGCAGGGACTGCACGTCCCGGTCGCGGTGAACGTGTCCCCGCGGGACGTCCACACCCCCGGTTTCGCGGGCTCGGTCGCCGCGCGGCTCGCCCGGCACGGGGTCCCGGCGGGGTCGTTGCAGCTGGAGATAACGGAGCATGTGCTCCTCGAGGACCCGCAGCGGGCCGCGGACACGCTGGCCGGGCTGACCGGGCACGGCGTGAAGATGTCGCTGGACGACTTCGGTACGGGGTACTCCTCGCTGGTGCATCTGCGGCGGCTGCCGGTCAGCGAGCTGAAGATCGACCGGTCCTTCGTCGCGCGGCTCGCCGTGGACAACGAGGACGCGGAGATCGTGCGCTGCACCGTCGATCTCGCGCATTCGCTGGGGCTGCTCGTCGTGGCGGAGGGTGTCGAGGACGACGAGACGTGGGAGCGGTTGCGGGATCTCGGGTGTGACGCGGTGCAGGGCTGGCTGGTCGCGGCGGCGATGCCTCCGGAGGAGGCGACCGCGTGGCTGCTGGCGCGGGGGTCGCGCGGCTGGCAGCGGCCGCGTGCCGCGCTGCCGGCCGCCGAGTAGTTCCGGCGGTTCGTGGGGCTTCGTCGCCGTCGGTGTCCGTTTGTCCGTCGTGGCGGGCCGCGCAGTTCCCGGCGCCTCTGACGGCGCGCCGCGGTCCCGTCCGCCAGGGGCGGAGGCAAACCCGGGCGCGGGCATCGGCCCCGGACCCATAGGATTGGGCCAAACCACACACTCTCACCCAGAGGATCGCTGCATGCCTGGCATCACGCGCGAGGAGGTCGCCCACCTCGCACGGCTGGCGCGTCTGGAGCTGAAGGCCGAAGAGCTCGACCACTTCGCCGGCCAGCTCGACGACATCATCGGCGCGGTCGCCCGCGTCAGCGAGGTCGCCGACCAAGACGTACCGCCGACCTCTCACCCGCTGCCGCTGACGAACGTCATGCGCGCGGACGAGGTCCGTCCGTCGCTCACCCCCGAGCAGGCGCTCTCCGGCGCCCCGGCCCAGGAGCAGCAGCGTTTCAAGGTGCCGCAGATCCTGGGGGAGGACTAATCACCATGACGGACACCAACGTCAACATCATCAAGCTGACGGCGGCCGAGATCGCCGCGAAGATCGCCGCGGGCGAGCTCACGGCCGTCGCGGTCACCGAGGCCCACCTCGCCCGGATCGAGGCCGTCGACGAGAAGGTGCACGCCTTCCTGCACGTCGACCGCGAGGGCGCCCTCGCGCAGGCCCGCGCCGTCGACGCCAAGCGGGAGCGGGGCGAGAAGCTCGGCCCCCTCGCCGGTGTGCCGCTCGCGCTCAAGGACATCTTCACCACCGAGGGCATCCCGACGACCGTCGGTTCGAAGATCCTCGAGGGCTGGATCCCGCCGTACGACGCGACCCTCACCAAGAAGCTGAAGGCCGCCGACGTCGTCATCCTCGGCAAGACCAACATGGACGAGTTCGCCATGGGGTCCTCCACCGAGAACAGCGCCTACGGCCCCACCGGCAACCCCTGGGACCTCACCCGTATCCCCGGCGGCTCCGGCGGCGGGTCGAGCGCCGCGCTGGCCTCGTTCGAGGCGCCCCTCGCCATCGGCACGGACACGGGCGGCTCCATCCGCCAGCCCGCCGCCGTCACCGGCACGGTCGGCGTCAAGCCGACGTACGGCGGCGTGTCGCGGTACGGCATGGTCGCGTTCTCCTCCTCCCTCGACCAGGGCGGCCCCTGCGCCCGTACGGTCCTGGACGCCGCGCTGCTGCACGAGGTCATCGCGGGCCACGACCCGCTCGACTCCACCTCCATCGACGCCCCGGTCCCGCCGGTCGTCGAGGCGGCCCGCAACGGCTCCGTCGCCGGCATGCGCGTCGGTGTCGTCAAGCAGTTCCGCGGCGAGGGCTACCAGGCCGGTGTCGTGCAGCGCTTCGACGAGGCCGTCGCCCTGCTGGGGGAGCTCGGCGCCGAGATCGTCGAGCTGGACTGCCCGTCCTTCGACCTGGCGCTGGCGGCGTACTACCTCATCGCCCCGTCCGAGTGCTCGTCGAACCTCGCCCGCTTCGACGCCATGCGCTACGGCCTCAGGGTCGGCGACGACGGCACGAAGTCGGCCGAGGAGGTCACCTCCCTCACCCGTGAGGCGGGCTTCGGCCCCGAGGTCAAGCGCCGCATCATGCTCGGCACGTACGCGCTCAGCTCCGGCTACTACGACGCGTACTACGGCAGCGCCCAGAAGGTCCGTACGCTCATCACGCGCGACTTCGAGAAGTCGTTCGAGAAGGTCGACGTCATCGTCTCCCCGACGACGCCCACCACCGCCTTCCCGATCGGCGAGCGCGCCGACGACCCGATGGCGATGTACCTCGCGGACCTGTGCACCATCCCGACCAACCTGGCGGGCAACGCCGCCATGTCGCTGCCCTGCGGTCTCGCCCCGGAGGACAACCTCCCGGTCGGCCTGCAGATCATCGCCCCCGCGATGAAGGACGACCGGCTGTACAAGGTCGGCGCCGCCGTCGAGGCCGCCTTCGTGGAAAAGTGGGGCCACCCGCTGCTCGAGGAGGCTCCGTCGTTGTGAGTAAGGCTCTGTCCAAGGCCAAGGGCTTCAAGAAGTCCAAGTCCGGCACGTACCTGTCCATCGCGAGCACCGCGTTCGGTGCGATCGGCGTCGCCAAGCAGGCCAAGAAGGCCCGTACGGAGCACGACACGCTGCGCCTCATCGACGCGGCCGTGTCCGCCGCCGCCATCGTCACCGGCCTCGCCATCCTCTACCGGGAGCTCAGGCGCCTGGGCGACGACGACGTCCTGCTGGGCTGAGAGGGAAGTTTTCACCGTGACCACCACGACCGACGAGCTGGTGTCGTACGAGGACGCTCTCGCGACGTACGACCCCGTCATGGGCCTCGAAGTCCATGTCGAGCTCGGCACCAAGACCAAGATGTTCTGCGGGTGTTCCACCGAGCTGGGCGCCGCGCCCAACTCGCAGACCTGCCCGACCTGCCTCGGCATGCCCGGCTCGCTGCCCGTCGTCAACGCGACCGGCGTCGAGTCCGCCATCAAGATCGGCCTCGCGCTGCACTGCGAGATCGCCGAGTGGTGCCGCTTCGCCCGGAAGAATTACTTCTATCCGGACATGCCGAAGAACTTCCAGACCTCCCAGTACGACGAGCCGATCGCCTTCAACGGCTATCTCGACGTACAGCTGGAGGACGGCGAGGTCTTCCGCGTGGAGATCGAGCGCGCCCACATGGAGGAGGACACCGGCAAGTCGCTGCACGTCGGCGGCGCCACCGGCCGAATCCACGGCGCCTCGCACTCCCTGCTCGACTACAACCGCGCGGGCATCCCCCTCATCGAGATCGTCACCAAGCCGATCGAGGGTGCGGGCGAGCGCGCTCCCGAGGTCGCCAAGGCGTACGTCGCCGAGCTGCGCGAGCTCATCAAGGCGCTCGGCGTCTCCGAGGCCCGCATGGAGCAGGGCCAGATGCGCTGCGACGTGAACCTGTCGCTGCGCCCGCACGGCCGCGAGAAGTTCGGCACGCGCTCCGAGACGAAGAACGTCAACTCGCTGCGCTCCGTGGAGCGTGCGGCCCGCTTCGAGATCCAGCGGCACGCCGCGGTTCTCAACAGCGGCGGCACGATCATCCAGGAGACCCGCCACTTCCACGAGGACACCGGATCCACGACCTCGGGCCGCGTGAAGGAGGAGGCCGAGGACTACCGGTACTTCCCGGAGCCCGACCTCGTCCCCGTCGCCCCGTCCCGCGAGTGGGTCGAGGAGCTGCGCGCGGGCCTGCCCGAGCAGCCGCTCGCGCGTCGCAACCGCCTCCGTGAGGAGTGGGGTGTCTCGGCGCACGACATGCAGTCGATCCTGAACGCCGGTGCCATCGACCCGATCGTCGCCACGATCGAGGCCGGTGCGGACGCCGCGTCCGCCCGCAAGTGGTGGATGGGTGAACTGGCGCGCAGCGCCAACGAGTCGGGCAAGGCCCTGGAGGACCTGCCCATCACCGCGGCGCAGGTCGCCCGGGTGGCGCAGCTCGTGGCCTCCGGAGATCTGAACGACAAGCTCGCCCGCCAGGTCATCGAGGGCGTGCTCGCGGGCGAGGGAACCCCGGACGAGGTCGTCGACAAGCGCGGTCTGAAGGTCGTCTCGGACGAGGGTGCGCTGACCGCCGCCGTCGACGAGGCCATCGCCGGCAACCCGGGCGTCGCGGACAAGATCCGCGGCGGCAAGGTGGCCGCGGTCGGCGCCCTGGTCGGCGCGGTCATGAAGGCCACCCGTGGCCAGGCTGACGCGGCCCGCGTCAAGGAACTCATCCTGGAGAAGCTGGGCGTCAGCGAGGGCTGAGTACCCGTCAAGTACCCACCTGGGGGGATGCATCGGCTCCGATGCATCCCCCCAGGCGTGCCCGGGGCCTCTTGGTGCGACAGAGTTCATCGGATTGTCGTGTGAACTAACTCGCACTCTCGTGAGCAGGCCCACGAATGAGATGAACGGTCGCTTCTGGCTGCAAGAGTGATGACGTATTCGTCATGCGTTCTTTGCGGGCAACTCCCGGTAAAGATCAATAAATCACTCAGGGAGCTCGTCCGTTGGCAGCCCTTGCACGCTGGTGTGTACGGCACCGCCTCGTCACCGTTCTGCTGTGGCTCCTCGCCCTCGGCGGGGTGAGCGCCGCCGCGGCCGTCGCGGGCTCCGCGTACTCGAACAACTACGAGGTGCCCGGCACCGAATCGGGCCGCGCCGACCGGCTTCTGCGGCAGGGCTTCCCCGGTCTCGGCGGCGACAGCGACACCGTCGTCTGGCGCACCGGCCCCGGCACCGTCCGCTCCGCCGCCGTCGAACAGACCATGACCCGCGCCCTCGACGAGATCGCCGCGCTGCCCGGCGTGGCCTCCGTCGTCAGCCCCTACGAAGGGCAGGGCGCGGGCCGGATCAGCGGCGACGGACGTACGGCGTACGCCACCGTCACCTTCGACGACCAGGCCGACAACCTCTCCAGGAGCGAGGCACAGGCCGTCGTCGACGTCGCCAAGGCCGCCGAGACCGACGGGCTCCAGGTGGAGTTGGGCGGCAGCGCCATCGGGCTCACGGAGTCCTCCGGCGGGCACCTCGCCGAGGTCGTCGGCGTGGTCGTGGCCGCCGTGGTGCTCTTCCTCGCCTTCGGCTCGCTCGCCGCCTCCCTGCTGCCCATCGCCACCGCCCTGGTCGGCGTCGGGACGGCGTACGCCTCGATCGTGCTCCTGGGGCACGCGATGACGGTCGCCGACTTCGCGCCCATGCTCGGCATGCTGATCGGCCTCGGCGTCGGCATCGACTACGCGCTGTTCATCGTGACCCGGCACCGGCGCGGGCTGAAACGCGGGCTGGCCGTGGCCGAGGCGGCCCGCAACGCCGTCGCCACCACCGGCCGCGCGGTCGTCTTCGCGGGCGCCACCGTCTGTATCGCCCTGCTCGGCATGCTCATCCTGCGGCTCAGCTTCCTGAACGGTGTCGCGATCGCGGCCTCCTTGACCGTGGTCCTCACCGTCGCGGCCTCCGTGACCCTGCTGCCCGCCCTGCTGTCCTTCATCGGCCCGCGCGCCCTCAGTCGACGCGAGCGGCGCAGGCTGTACGAGCACGGGCCCCAGCCGGAGCTCCCCACCGGACTCGCCGCCCGCTGGTCGGTGTTCGTGGAGCGCCACCCCAAGCTGCTCGGCGCGGTCGCCGTGGTCGTCATGGCGCTGCTCGCGCTGCCCACGCTCTCGCTCCACCTCGGCACCTCCGACCAGGGCAACAACCCCAGGTCGGCGACCACCCGGCAGGCGTACGACCTCCTCGCCAAGGGCTTCGGGCCGGGCGTGAACGGGCCGCTGACCCTGGTCACCCACGTCGGCGGCGCCGAGGACAGACTCGCCCTCGACAGCCTGGACGGCACGCTCCGGGCGACCGCCGGGGTCGCCTCGGTGACCCCGGCGGCGTACGACACCGGGGGCGACACCGCGTACCTCACCGTCGTCCCGGACTCCGCGCCGCAGTCCCAGACGACCAGCGACCTCGTGGACCGGCTGCGCACCGAGGTGCTGCCACGCGTCGAGGCGGGCAGCGGGCTCGACGTGCGCGTCGGCGGGGTGACGGCGAGCTACGACGACTTCGCCGCCGTCATCGTCGGCAGACTGCCCCTCTTCGTGGGCGTCGTGATCGGTCTCGGCTGCGTCCTGCTCCTGCTCGCCTTCCGCTCGCTCGGCATCCCGCTGAAGGCAGCCGTGATGAACATCGCCGCCGTGGCCGCCGCGTTCGGGGTGGTCGTCGCGATCTTCCAGTGGGGCTGGGGGAGCGAGCTGCTGGGCCTCGGCCGCGCGGGTCCGATCGAGCCCTTCCTTCCCGTGATCATGGTGTCGGTCCTCTTCGGGCTCTCCATGGACTACCAGGTCTTCCTGGTCAGCCGGATGTACGAGGAGTGGCTGGAAACCGGGGACAACCGGCGTGCCGTCCGGGTCGGGCTCGCCGAGACCAGCAGGGTGATCAACTCCGCCGCCGTCATCATGATCTCGGTCTTCCTCGCCTTCGTGCTCAGCGGCGACCGCGTCATCGCGATGTTCGGCATCGCCCTCGCCTCCGCCGTCGCTCTCGACGCCTTCGTCCTGCGCACCCTCCTGGTCCCCGCCCTCATGCATCTGCTCGGCGGCGCCAACTGGTGGCTGCCCCGCCGGCTCGACCGGTGGCTGCCGCGCATCAGCGTCGAACCGCCCGAGTGCCGCGCCGCCCATGAGAGGCTGGCCGCTGCGACGGACGCCGAGGTGGCGGACGTACTGGAGGACGAGCTGGAGAAGGAGCGGCAACGGGATGTACGCGATATCCCTGGGTGACGACGGCGCGGAACTGCGGCCCCTGGAGCCCTGGCACGCGGAGGAGTTCCTCGCGCACCTGGACCGGGGGAGGGAGTTCATCGGGCAGTACATCCCCTTCGGGTCCAAGGCCACGGACGTGCCCTCCGCGCGGGAGACACTCCAGCGGTACGCCGACATGCGCGCCGCCGACACCGGGTCCCTGCACGGCCTGTGGCTGGAGGGGAAACTCGTCGGCGGGGTGCTCTTCCTGAACTTCGACGCCGAGCACGGCAACTGCGAGGTCGGCTGCTGGCTGGAACCCGCCGGCACCGGACGCGGTCTGGTCACCCGGGCGATGCGGATCCTCATCGACTGGGCGGTCGAGGAGCGCGGGATCCATCGTGTGGAGTGGATCGCCGCCTCCGCGAACGTACCGAGTGTGAACGGCGCCCGGCGGCTCGGGATGACCCGGGACGCGGTGCTGCGGGAGAGCTACCCCCACCGCGGCGTACGCCTCGACATGGAGGTCTGGTCGGTACTCGCGCCCGAGTGGCGGGCGGCACGCGCGCGTGAGCAACGATGATCTTGGCCACCGCTCGCAACGATCATTAAGAGACTTCTCAGACTCCGTCCGTACGGTGCGGGTCATGGGAACCAAGACAGTTGACGAAGCCGTGGACGCGAACGGCACCGAGGCAAAGAGCGACGAGGAGACCGTGAACGCCACCAAGACCGAGGAGGCGCCGGACGCCGAGGTCGAGGAGACCGGCAACGCCGAAGCCGAGGACGCCGAGGACCGGGACGACCTCGACGCCGAGGCCCTGGAGGGCGAGGACACCCCCGAGGCCGAGAAGGGCACCCCCGGCGTCGGCCAGGGCGCCGCCGCCGTCGTCTCCGCGGGCCTTGGCGTCGTGTCCCTCACCGGCAGCTGGGTCGCCACCGTGGCCGCCGCCCGCGAGACCCTCGTCGGTCAGCTGGGGACCTCCTCGACCGCGAGCGTCGCCAAGCAGGTCAAGGAGGTCTACGGCGACGCGTGGGCGACCACCGCGCTGGTCGGCGGCCTCTTCGCGCTCGCCGCGTTGATCGTCGGCGTCGTGGTCCTGGTCCGGCCTGCCTTCGGGGCCCCCGGCAAGCCGCAGGCCGCCTGGATCAAGTCGGTCGCCTGGGCCGGCGTCTCGCTCGGCGTGATCGGCCTGGTCCTCGCCGTCGCCAAGTACTCCGACATCATTCTCGGACTGCCGTCCACCAGCTGAAACCACGGCTGAATCCCCGGCCGATTCCCCGGCTGAACCACGGCTGGATCTCCGTACCTCTGAGGGGCCTTAGGGCCGCCGTAAGCCACTTACGGCGGCCCTAAGGCCCTTCGCGTGCGCAAGATGCGGAACTCTCCCGATGTGACGCACCCCCCTGGGAGACGAAGGTTGAGGCATCGCGGAAAGCGATGACGACACCGACTCCTCACGAGGGACACGACATGTTCGAGTACGAGCTCCAGCAGATGCGATCCAACGAGCTGATCCGCGAGGCACAGGACCACCGCCAGGCGCAGGAAGCCCTCCGTGGCCGTCGCGCCGCCCGCCGCGCCGCCGTGCGCGAGTCCGGGCAGAACGACTCGGAGGGGCAGGCGCATAGCCCGCGTCCCCGCCGGCACCGGTTCGCCCGTGCCGCATGAGCGCGGGGGCGGGGGGCGGCCGTACGGGGGTCGGCCGCCTCCCGGCGAGCGGTGACGGCCGCGACCCGGCGGCGATCGCCCGTCACACGAAGGGGGCGACGGTCGCCCGCTCGATAACCAGTGCCGCACTGTCAGACCCCTGTGCGATGCTCGGGCCTGTGGAAACCAGGTCCGTCAGCCCGGTGTTCGTCGGCCGCACCGACGAACTCGGCGTCCTGCACGACGCGCTCGCCCGTGCGGTCACCGGGGGTGCCTCCCAGGCCTTGAGCACTGGGGGAGAGCCGCAGGCGTTGCTGCTCGGCGGTGAGGCCGGGGTCGGGAAGACCCGCCTGCTCGAGGAGTTCGCCACCGCGGCGGTCCGCGAGGGCGCCGTCTTCGTGAGCGGCGGCTGTGTGGAGATCGGCGCCGACGGGCTGCCCTTCGCCCCGTTCTCCACCGCCCTGCGCGCCCTGCGCCGGCTGCTCCCCGACGAGCTCGCCGCCGCGGCCGCCGGGCAGGAGGACGAGCTGGCCCGGCTGCTGCCCGAGCTGGGCGAGACCGGCCGCGGCGGCCGACCCGACGAGGAGGGCATGGCCCGCCTCTTCGAACTCACCGCCCGCCTCCTGGAGCGCGTCGCCGCCGACCGCACCGTCGTCGTCGCGCTCGAAGACCTGCACTGGGCCGACGCCTCCACCCGCCACCTGCTGGCCTACCTCTTCCGCACCCTGCGCAGCGGCCGCCTCGTCGTCATCGCCACCTACCGCGCCGACGACATCCACCGCCGCCACCCCCTGCGCCCCCTGCTGGCCGAACTCGACCGCCTCCGCACGGTCCGCCGCATCGAACTCGGCCGCTTCAGCCGCGCCGAGGTCGGCCGGCAGATCGCCGGCATCCTCGCCCACGAACCCGACCCCGCCCAGGTCGACGACATCTTCGAACGCTCCGACGGCAACGCGTTCTTCGTGGAGGAGCTCGCCGTCGCCGCCCACCAGGGCTGCCGCACCGGGCTCACCGACTCCCTGCGCGACCTGCTCCTCGTCCGCGTCGAAGGCCTTCCCGAGAGCGCCCAGCGCATCGCCCGGATCGTCGCCGAGGGCGGCTCCACCGTCGAGTACCCGCTGCTCGCCGCCGTCGCCCGGCTCGCCGAGGACGACCTCATCGAGGCGCTGCGCGTCGCCGTCGGCGCCAACATCCTGCACGCCTCACCCGGCGGCGACGGATACCGATTCCGCCACTCCCTGGTCCGCGAGGCCGTCAGCGACGACCTGCTCCCCGGTGAGCGCTCCCGTTTCAACCGCCGCTACGCCGAAGCCCTGGAGGCCGACCCCACCCTCGTCCCGGCCGACGAGCGCGCCACCCGCCTGGCCAGTTACTGGTACCACGCGCACGACGCCGCCAAGGCCCTCCCCGCCGTCCTCGACGCCTCTGTCGAGGCCCGCCGCCGACACGCCCACTCCGAGCAACTCAGGCTCCTGGAGCGCGCGATGGAGCTGTGGGAGGCCACCCCCGAAGCCGTACGGGACGAGCTGCGCCCCATCGACTACGTGGAGGTCTTCCCACCCTGTGGCTGCGACCCGGCCACCACCCCCCTGCGCTACCTCGACCTGATGGCCGAGGCCGCCGTCGCGGGCCGGCTGTGCGGGGAGCGCGAGCGCGCCCTGAAGATCACCAAGCGGGCGCTGCGCGTCCTGGAGGACGAGGACGACCCCCTCCGTGCCGCCTGGTTCTGGATCCAGCGCTCCCGCCTGGTGCAGGCACAGGCCCGCGGGGACGGCTGGACGGAACTCGCCACCGCCCAGGACCTGGTGCGCGGCCTGCCGCCGTCGGAGGTGCACGCCGAGGTGCTCTCCATGGTCGCCGCCTGGTGCAGCCTGCACGAACCGGGTCCCGGCGCCCTCTCGGCCGCCGAGCGCGCCGTGGAGTACGCGCGGATGGTGGGCGCCCGGGACATCGAGCTGAACGCCCGGCTCACGCTCGGCGGCCTGATGGTCGACGCGGGCGACGTGGAGACGGGCATCGCGGAGATGTACGTGGTCAAGGAGCGGGTGCTCCGGCACGCCCCCTCCATGGTCACGGGGCGCGTCCACATCAACCTGCCCTCCCACCTGGAGTCCGTCGGCCGCTCCCGGGAAGCGGTCACGGTCCTGCGCGAGGGCATCGAACTCGCCAGAAAATCCGGGCTGTTGGACACCGAGGCCTGGGTGTGGGGCAACCTCTCGGAGTCGCTCTACGCGCTCGGCCAGTGGGACGAGGCCGTCGAAGCCGCGCGCAACGCGCTGGGTGTCGGGCTCAGCGGCAAACCGTCCGGCAGCGGTGCCATGCGCCTCGCGGACCTCGCGCTCGCCCGCGGCGACCTCGCCGAAGCGGCACGCCAACTCGCCGCCGCCCGCGCCCACTTCGGCACCCACGACCCCATGCCGCAGCACTCGCTGCCCCTGGTCCGCACCGCGATCGGCATCGCCGCCGGAGAGGGCCGCCTCCTCGACGCCCGCGCCGCCCTGGAGGACGCCCTCGACGCGGGCTTCCCACCCGGCACCCAGCGCGACGGCTGGCCGCTGCTGCTCGCCGCCGCCACCGCGGAGGCCGACGCCCGCGGACTGCCCGTCGCCGAGGCGGGCCGCGCCGGGACCCTGGAGCGGCTGCGCACGGCCGCCAAGTCCCTGGCCACCGGAGCGCCCGTCTGGCTCGCCCACGAACAGTGGGTACGCGCCGAGCTCCGCCGAGCCGAGGGCACGGCCGACCCGCACGAGTGGTCCGAGGCGGTCACCGCCTTCGAACCGCTGGAGCGCCCCTACGACCTCGCCCGTGTCCGGTACCGTCTGGCCGAGTCCCTGCTGATCGCGGGCGCCGACGAGGACGGCCGGGCCCGCGCCACGGAGCTTCTGCGGCTGGCCGGGGCGGCGGCCGGCCACCTCGGCGCCCGCCCGCTCGCCGACACCGTCGCGCTCCTCGCCCAGCGGGCCCGCCTCGCCCTGGGCCGCGCTCCCGAGCCGTCGGCCCCGGCTCCCGCCGACCCCGCCGAGGCCCTCGGCCTCACCAGCCGTGAGCGCGACGTCCTGCGCCTGGTCGCCGCCGGCCGCAGCAACCGCCAGATCGCCGAGCAACTCTTCATCTCCCCGAAGACCGCCAGCGTCCATGTCTCGAACATCCTGGCCAAGCTGGACGTCTCGGGCCGGGGGGAGGCGGCGGCGCTGGCGCACCGACTGCGGTTGTTCCCCCTGGAGGCCCCCACGGCCCGGACGGCGGGCTGAGGCATACGCTGGCAGGGACCCGGGCCGAGGGAGGCGCCGTGTTCAACATGTTCGAGGAGCTCTTCGCACCAGGCCGCAAGCACACCAACGACGAACGCAAGCGGCTCGAACTGAGCCGTGTGGACCTGAACGACGGTGACCCGGGCCGCGGCCCCATAGACCTGACCTCCGGCAAGGTGGTCGTACGGCTGCCCAAGCAGGAGCGAGACCAGGAGCGGGAGGGCGGGCAGGGCGACACGGGGGAGGAACCCGTGTCGGAGCCGGACGAGTCCTGAGGCCGGGTGGGTCCTGAGGCCGGGCGCCTACTTCACCTCCAGCTCCAGAATCCTGTCGTCGCCCTTGCCGGGGCTGCCGCGGCCGTCCGTCTCGCTCGTCACGAGCCAGAGCTTGTCGCCGCCCGCCGGGACCACCGTGCGCAGCCGGCCGTACTCGCCCTTCAGGAAGGCCTGCGGGGCGGCGGCGGCCTCCGTGCCCTTCAACGGGATGCGCCACAGCCGTTGGCCGCGCAGCCCCGCCATCCAGATGGAGCCCTCGGCGTAGGCGATACCGCTCGGGGAGGCCTGGTCCGTGTGCCACTGGGCGACCGGGTTGTGGTACTTCGGGTCGTCGCTCCTGCCCTCGACCACCGGCCAGCCGTAGTTGTCGCCCGGCTTGATCTGGTTCAGCTCGTCCCAGGTGTCCTGGCCGAACTCGGACGCCCACAGCCGCTGCTTGTCGTCCCAGGCGAGGCCCTGCACATTGCGATGGCCGTACGAGTAGACCACCGAGTTGTCGAAGGGGTTGCCGGGTGCCGGATCGCCGTCCGGCGTCATCCGCAGGATCTTGCCGCCGAGCGCCTTCGTGTCCTGGGCCTGCCCCCGGTCACCCGTCTCGCCCGCTCCCGCGTACAGCATCCGGTCGGGGCCGAAGGCGATCCGCCCACCGTTGTGGATCATCCCCTTGGGGATGCCCTTGAAGATCGTGTCCGGCGCCCCGAGCTGCTCCCCGGACGGCTTCTTCTCGTCGTACAGCATGCGGACGATGCGGTTGTCCGAGGCCGTCGTGAAGTACGCGTAGATCATGTGGTCGGAGGCGTACGCGGGGGAGAGCGCGATGCCGAGGAGGCCGCCCTCGCCGGCGGGGGCCACGCCGGGCACCTGGCCCAGCTCGGTCTTCTTGCCGGTCTTCTCGTCGACCCGGGTGATCGTCCCCTCGTCCCGCGAGGACACCAGCAGGCCGCCCTCCGGCAGCGGCGCCAGGCCCCAGGGCGACTTGAGGTTCTCGGTGACGGTGCGCAGCACCTTCACCGAGCCCTTGGCGGGCGCGGCCGTCTCGGTGGCCCGCGGGGCGGACGACGCCCCCGTCCCCGTACCACCGCTCGACGACGGGCTCAGGCCGCCGATCGGCGCCCCTCCTCCGCCACCGGAGGAACAGCCGGCCGTCACCACCAGCGCTGCCGCGGCCAACACGGCCTTCATCACTCGACGTTGCACGATCAGAGGTCCCTTCGACGCGGCGGTCCTACTGTTCATACACCGCGCGAGTCCCAGGGGTTCCCGAACCCGAACACCCGGTCCCTCCGGAGCGGGGCGGCCTCAGTCCCAGGATCCCCGGGCCCCCGGCAGCGCCGCCACCTCCGCCAGGTCCTCCGCCGTCAGCCGCAGCTCCGCCGCCCCGGCGTTCTCCGTGACCCACCGTTCCCGCTTGGCCCCCGGCACCGGGACCACGTGCCGTCCCTGGGCCAGCACCCAGGCCAGGGCCACCTGGGCCGGCGTGACCGTGTTCCCGAGCAGGCCGTGGCGCCGGGCGACGCGCCGCAGCCCGACGACGATGGGCTGGTTCGCGGCCATCATCTCGGCCGTGAAGCGGGGGTGGCGGGCGCGCAGGTCATCGGGCTCGAACCCCTCGCCGGGGGTGAGCGTGCCGGTCAGAAAGCCGTTGCCCAGGGGCATCGCCGCCAGGAAGCCCACCCCGCGCGCCGCGCACCACGGCAGCAGCGCGTCCAGCGCCTCCGTCGACCACACCGACAGCTCCGCCTCCACCGCGCTCACCGGGAACACCTGCTGCACCCGCTCCAGTTGCCGGATCGTTCCGTCGTGCAGCCGCGCCCCCGCGCGACGGGCGGACCTGGCGCCCACCGCGCACAGCCCGAGCGAGCGCACCTTTCCGGCCGACACCAGGTCGGCCATCGCGCCCCACGTCTCCTCGACCGGAACCTCCGGGTCCGCGCGGTGCAGTTGGTACAGGTCGATCACATCGGTCTGGAGGCGGCGCAGAGAAGCGTCGCACGCCCGCCGCACATAGCCGGGGCGCCCATTGGCCACGATGTGCTGCTCGCCCACCAGCAGCCCCACCTTCGTCGACACGAAGGCCTCGGAGCGCCGCTCCTTCAACACCCGCCCCACCAGCAGCTCGTTGGTGAACGGCCCGTACATGTCGGCCGTGTCGAGCAGCGTCGACCCCCGGTCGAGCGCCGCGTGCACCGCGCGCAGCGACTCCTCACCGCGCTGTCGCGAACAGGTGTACGCCCAGCTCATCGGCATGCACCCGAGCCCGATCGCCCCCACATCGAGCGTTGCCGCGCCGATCGTCCTGCGCTCCACCTGGCCCTGACCCTCCTTCTTCCGGCACCCCAACCTAACCTCTGCGCGACCAGGCGCCTGGCATAGCCTCCTGAGCATGACTTCCGATGTGTGGCTTCCCTTTCACGCCGACGAGATCGAGGGCCTCCCCGAGGGCCTGAGCTACCGCTTCTGGGACGGCGACCAGGAGTTTCCCGCGGACCCCGCGCACTGCGAGTTCTACGTCGTCCCCTATATGAAGGCGCCCGGCGTCGGGCAGCGGCCGCTGGCCGAAATGACCTCCCTGCGGGTCGTGCAGACTCTCTCCGCCGGGGTCGACCACGTTCTGCAGGGCGTGCAGTCCCTGCCCGCGGGTGTGCAGTTGTGCAACGCACGCGGAGTGCACGAGGCGAGCACGGCCGAGCTCGCGCTCACGCTGATCCTCGCCTCGCTGCGGGGCGTCCCCGGCTTCGTACGGGCGCAGGACAAGGGGGAGTGGCACGCCGGATTCCATCCGGCGCTGGCCGACAAGTCCGTACTGATCGTGGGCTATGGCTCGATCGGATCCGCGATCGAGGACCGGCTCACGCCCTTCGAAGTAGCGCGGGTGGCGCGCGTCGCGCGCTCCGAGCGCACCACGGCGCGCGGTCCGGTGCACCCACTCACGGAACTGCCCGCACTGCTCCCCGAGGCCGACATCGTGGTGCTCTCCACGCCCCTCACCGACAGCACACGGGGCCTGGTGAACGCCGAGTTCCTGGCCGGGATGAAGGACGGCGCACTGCTGGTGAACGTCGCCCGCGGACCCGTCGTCGACACCAAGGCGCTGCTCGCCGAGCTGGACAGTGGGCGCCTCACCGCGGCCCTCGACGTGACCGATCCGGAGCCGCTGCCCCAGGGACATCCCTTGTGGCAGACGCCCGGCGCGCTCATCAGCCCCCATGTCGGCGGCCCCACCTCCGCGTTCCTGCCGCGCGCCAAGCGGCTTCTGACCGCGCAGTTGAATCGTTTCGTGAACCGGGAACCCCTGGGCAACGTGGTCCTTACGACGGGCGCGTAGCCGGCTTCGGACACCCTCCGCAGTCCGGCGGATGCGGGCGGTGTCCGCGCCGCCGCTGATCGTCACGGAGCGTAGAGGCACTATGTCCCTGAGTGACGAGACTGGTGTATCGTCCCGACAGGGGCTGCGCCGCGCACCGTTCGGCGCCGGGGATGGACATTCGGACTGCGAGGGGGGCGACGGGCGATGCACGGCCTATGGACCAACGATCCGACGCGGCGGGGCCGCCGACGACCCTGGCGCGCGGCCACGCGCAGACGCGGCCACAGCGGCCATGGTGGTCACGGTGGCCATCACCACCGCGGGCACAGCGGCCGCAGAAGGCATGCGCACCCAGCGCACACCGCGCGGACCGGGTGGACCCGGTGAGCTCCCCCGGGGCGCTGCTGTCCCGTCGGCAGTTGTACGGCGCTGGGACGGGCCTGATTCCGCAACTGGTGCTGGCCCTGGTGTGCGCGGGCTACGCCTTCGGTTCCGCGCTCGGCTGGGGCTCCGCGGGCCTCGCGCTGTTCATGGGCGACTTCGGGCTGAGCGCCGCCGCGGGGACCGCCGCGGTCTCCTGCTTCCTCTACGCCCGCAGCCGCCGCAGCCGCTTTCGACCCGCGTGGCTGCTGTTCGCGCTCTCCTCCACCATGGCCTCGCTGGGCAACGGAGTCTGGGGGTGGTACGAGGTCGTCCTCGACCGCCAGGTCCCGAGTCCCAGCTACGCCGATCTCTTCTTCCTCTGTTTCGCTCCGCCCGCCATCGTAGGACTGCTCGTGCTAGCCAAGAGGCCCGTGACCAAGGCGGGTTGGGTCTGCCTGGCGCTCGACTCCTGGCTGATCGGCGGTTCCCTGCTCACGCTGTCCTGGAGCCTCGCGCTCGCCCAGGCGGCGAAGTTCGACGGGCCGAGCGTCGCGCACACCGCGCTCTCGCTGGCGTACCCGCTGCTGGACATCGCCCTGGTCAGCATGGTGCTCGCGCTGCACTTCAGGCGCTCGTCGGTGAACCGCTCGGCGGTGAACACCGCGATCGGCGCGCTCGCCCTGACCGTGATGTGCGACGCCCTGTTCACCTCGCCCCTCCTGCACAACAACTACCACTCCGGGCAGCTCCTCGACGCGGGCTGGTTCGCCGGGTCACTGCTCCTCGCGTACGCCCCGTGGGTCGGTCCCCGGCCCGGGCAGCCGGTCGCCGACGGCCACGGCACGGAGGAGCCCCGTAGGGACGGGCACGCGCGCGTGGTGCACGAGCACATCCCGGGGCCCCGCCAGGGCGGACCAGGGATCACCCAGGGATCTCAGGGGTCTCAGGGATCTCCTCAGGGGTCTCAGGGATCTCAAGGGCATCAGGAACCTCAGGGGGCTCAGGAACCCCAGGACGGTGGCCACAACCGATACCCGACCACCCGTCCGATCGCCGGATCACTGGCCGCACTCACGCCCTACCTGGCCGCCGCCGTGTGCACGCTGGGCATTCTCTACAACGTCCTGAACGGCCGCAGCGTCGACCGCGTCGTGCTCATCACGGCCGGCCTCGTCGTCCTCGCCCTCGTGGTGCGCCAGGGCATCATGCTGCTCGACAACATCACCCTCACCCAGGAGCTGGCCCAGCAGGAGAACCACTTCCGCTCCCTGGTGCAGGGCTCCAGCGACGTCATCATGATCGCCGCACCGAACGGCATCCTGCGGTACGTCAGCCCGGCCGCCGCCGGGGTCTACGGCCGCAACGCCGAGGAGCTCGTCGGCTCCGAGCTCGCCTCCCTCATCCACCCCGAGGACCTCGGCTGCGTGGTGCACGAGGTGCGCCGCTTCCTGGCCGCAAGCCACCTGGAGGAGCCCACCACCCGCATCGAGTGCCGCTTCAAGTCCGGCGACGGCGGCTGGCTCAATGTGGAGTCCACCGTCAACCGACACCACGGCGGCCTCATCTTCAACAGCCGTGACGTGACCGAGCGGGTCCGGCTCCAGGCGCAGCTCCAGCACAACGCCGAACACGATCCGCTCACCGACCTGCCCAACCGCGCGCTGTTCACCCGGCGCGTCCAGCAGGCCCTGTCCGGCCGCCGTTCCACCGACCGCGGCGCCGCGCTGCGCGGCACGGCCGTCCTCTTCATCGACCTCGACGGCTTCAAGGCCGTCAACGACACGATCGGGCACCAGGCCGGCGACGAGCTCCTCGTCCAGGCCGCCCGCAGACTCCAGGACTCGGTGCGGCAGGGCGACACCGCCGCCCGCCTCGGCGGCGACGAGTTCGCGGCGCTCATCGTCGGCGACGGCAGCGGCGACCGGGGCGCGCGCGAACAGCAGATCCTGGAGCTCGCCGACCGGCTGCGGATCAAGCTCTCCCAGCCGTACGCCATCGGCGGCAACGATGTCCGCGTCGCCGCGTCCATCGGCGTCGGCTTCGCCGAACCGGGCCTGGGGGCGGGCGAGTTGCTGCGCAACGCCGACCTCGCCATGTACCGGGCCAAGGCGGCGGGAAAGGGCCGCGTCGAGCTGTACGCGCCCCAGATGCAGCAGGACGTCGTACGGAAGGCGGAGCTGGCCACCCGGCTGCGCTCCGCGCTCCAGGACGGCGAGTTCGCACTGCTCCACCAGCCCGTGGTCTGCCTAGGGAACGGCCGGATCGTGACGGTCACCGCCCAGGCCCGCTGGCGTTCCTCCCAAGGGGTGCTCTTCACACCGGCGGAGTTCCTGCGCGTCGCCGAGGACAGCGACAAGACCGCCGAGCTGGGCCGATGGATGCTCGAGGAAGCGGTCGAGCAGGCCGTCGAGCGGGCCGCCGCGGGTGTCACGGTGCCCGTCGCCGTGCGGATGAGCGCCCGGCGTCTGCTGGACCGCTCGATGCCTCTCGGCTCCGTGGAGGCCCTGCTGACCCGGCACGGGCTCGCCTCCGGCTCCCTGATCGTCGAGCTGGCCGACACCGACCCCAGGGTCTCCCTGGACGAGCTGGAGCGGCGGCTGAACGCGCTGCGACGGCTCGGCGTCCGGATCGCCCTGGACGGATTCGGCAGTGGTTACGCGGCCATCACTACGCTCAGAAGGCTGCCCGTCGACGTACTGAAGCTCGACCGGGGCCTCGTGGAGGGTGTCGTCGAGTCCGCCCGGCTGCACAAGATCACCAGCGGGCTGCTGCGGATCGCCACCGACCTCGGGCTGCAGTCCGTGGCCGACGGTGTGGACCTGCCCGAGCAGGTCGTCGCCCTGCGCGCGATGGGCTGCACGCACGGACAGGGCATGGCCTTCTCCGGTCCGCTCGACGAGTACCGGCTGCGCAGAGCGCTGTCCTGCGGCCACTACCCGGTGCCGCACGGCCCGGCCGAGCCCGCGTTCGCGGGCGGCGGCGCGGGGGTGTATACGAGTGGTGTGCCCGCAGTTTTCGGGGGCGGTACGGCCCTCCGCTCACATAATGAGACTCCCGTCCCACCCACTTGACAGTCAGTGCGTGCCGGGGGGAGGGTCAATGCCATGCGCACCCGAATTCTCGTACTTGGAAAGCGCGTCGGCTGAAGCTGGTGGCCACCGGACGGACCCGGAACACCCAGCGACCGCACCCGGCGCGCTCCCCTCGCTTGCCTCACGGCACGAGGGGTTTTTTGTTGCACAGGCACCAGTCGTACATCGCACAAAACTCGCAAAAACCCTCAGCATCGAGAAGAGAATGCCGATGACCGAGCAGGCCACCGGGGCCCATCACCCGCAGCCGCGGCCCCGTTCCGGAGGACAGCAGTCCGCCCCCGAGCACGTCACGGGAGCGCAGTCCCTCATCCGCTCGCTTGAGGAGGTCGGGGCCGAGACGGTATTCGGCATTCCCGGCGGCGCGATCCTTCCGGCGTACGACCCGCTGATGGACTCCACGCGTGTGCGGCACGTGCTCGTGCGGCACGAGCAGGGCGCGGGTCACGCGGCCACCGGTTACGCGCAGGCCACCGGCAAGGTCGGCGTCTGCATGGCGACCAGCGGCCCGGGTGCCACCAACCTGGTGACGCCGATCGCGGACGCGCACATGGACTCGGTGCCGCTCGTGGCGATCACCGGGCAGGTCGCGTCCAAGGCGATCGGCACGGACGCCTTCCAGGAGGCGGACATCGTCGGCATCACCATGCCGATCACCAAGCACAACTTCCTGGTGACCAAGGCCGAGGACATCCCGAGGACGATCGCGGAGGCCTTCCACATCGCCTCCACCGGCCGCCCGGGCCCCGTCCTCGTCGACATCGCCAAGGACGCCCTCCAGGCGCAGACCACCTTCCAGTGGCCGCCCACCCAGGACCTGCCCGGCTACCGCCCGGTGACCAAGCCGCACGCCAAGCAGATCCGCGAGGCCGCCAAGCTGATCACCCAGGCCAAGCGGCCCGTCCTCTACGTCGGCGGCGGCGTCCTCAAGGCCAAGGCCACCGCCGAGCTGAAGGTCCTCGCGGAACTCACCGGAGCGCCCGTCACCACCACCCTGATGGCGCTCGGCGCATTCCCCGACAGCCACCCGCTGCACGTGGGAATGCCGGGCATGCACGGTGCGGTCACCGCCGTCACCGCGCTGCAGAAGGCCGACCTGATCGTCGCCCTCGGAGCCCGCTTCGACGACCGCGTCACCGGCAAGCTGGACAGCTTCGCCCCGTACGCCAAGATCGTCCACGCCGACATCGACCCGGCCGAGATCGGCAAGAACCGCGCCGCGGACGTGCCGATCGTCGGTGACGCCCGCGAGGTCATCGCCGACCTGGTCCAGGCCGTGCAGAAGGAGCACAGCGAGGGCCACGCCGGCGACTACGCCGCCTGGTGGAAGGACCTCAACCGCTGGCGCGAGACCTACCCGCTGGGCTACGAGCAGCCGGACAACGGCTCCCTGTCCCCGCAGCAGGTCATCGAGCGCATCGGACAGCTCGCCCCCGAGGGCACCATCTTCGCGGCGGGCGTCGGCCAGCACCAGATGTGGGCCGCGCACTACGTCCAGTACGAGCAGCCCGCGACCTGGCTGAACTCCGGCGGCGCCGGAACGATGGGCTACGCGGTCCCGGCCGCGATGGGCGCCAAGGCCGGTCAGCCGGACAGGACGGTCTGGGCGATCGACGGTGACGGCTGCTTCCAGATGACCAATCAGGAGCTCACCACCTGCGCCCTGAACAACATCCCGATCAAGGTCGCCATCATCAACAACGGCGCCCTCGGGATGGTCCGCCAGTGGCAGACCCTCTTCTACAACCAGCGCTACTCCAACACCGTGCTGCACTCCGGCCCGGACGCGGACGGCAAGCAGCCGAGCGCCGGCACCCGCGTCCCCGACTTCGTGAAGCTGTCGGAGGCCATGGGCTGCCACGCGATCCGCTGTGAGTCCCCCGAGGACCTCGACAAGGTCATCGCGGAGGCGAACTCGATCAACGACCGCCCGGTCGTGGTCGACTTCATCGTGCACGAGGACGCCATGGTGTGGCCGATGGTCGCCGCCGGCACCTCGAACGACGAGATCATGGCCGCCCGGGACGTCCGCCCCGACTTCGGCGACAACGAAGACGACTGAGACCGAGAGAGAGCCGAGTCCACCACCATGAGCACCAAGCACACCCTCTCCGTCCTCGTCGAGAACAAGCCGGGTGTCCTCGCCCGGATCACCGCCCTGTTCTCCCGCCGCGGCTTCAACATCGACTCGCTCGCCGTCGGTGTCACCGAGCACCCCGACATCTCGCGCATCACCATCGTGGTGAACGTGATCGAGGCGCTGCCGCTCGAACAGGTCACCAAGCAGCTCAACAAGCTCGTCAACGTGCTGAAGATCGTCGAACTGGAACCCGGCTCGGCGGTGCAGCGCGAACTCGTTCTGGTGAAGGTGCGCGCCGACAACGAGACGCGCTCCCAGATCGTCGAGATCGTCCAGCTGTTCCGCGCCAAGACCGTGGACGTCTCACCGGAGGCCGTCACCATCGAGGCCACCGGCGGCAGCGACAAGCTGGAGGCCATGCTCAAGATGCTGGAGCCGTTCGGCATCAAGGAGCTCGTCCAGTCCGGCACGATCGCGATCGGACGCGGGGCGCGTTCGATCACGGACCGCTCGCTTCGCGCGCTCGACCGATCAGCCTGATCCTTGGTAGGGGCGGTCGGCGATCACCGACCGCCCGTATACCGAGACCCGAAAACTTCCCTTCCCCCGCCCGCCGTACGGTGGGACGCAACACCGCACACCAAGGAGAACCCCAGTGGCCGAGCTGTTCTACGACGACGACGCCGACCTGTCCATCATCCAGGGCCGCAAGGTCGCGGTCATCGGCTACGGCAGCCAGGGCCACGCCCACGCGCTGTCGCTGCGCGACTCGGGTGTCGACGTCCGCGTCGGTCTGCACGAGGGCTCCAAGTCCAAGGCCAAGGCCGAGGAGCAGGGCCTTCGCGTGGTGACGCCGTCGGAGGCCGCGGCCGAGGCCGACGTCATCATGATCCTGGTGCCGGACCCGATCCAGGCCCAGGTCTACGAGGAGTCCATCAAGGACAACCTGAAGGACGGCGACGCGCTGTTCTTCGGCCACGGTCTGAACATCCGCTTCGGCTTCATCAAGCCCCCGGCCGGCATCGACGTGTGCATGGTCGCCCCCAAGGGCCCGGGCCACCTGGTGCGCCGCCAGTACGAGGAGGGTCGCGGCGTTCCCTGCATCGCGGCCGTCGAGCAGGACTCCACGGGCAGCGCCTTCCCGCTCGCCCTCTCCTACGCCAAGGGCATCGGCGGCACCCGCGCGGGCGTCATCAAGACGACCTTCACGGAGGAGACCGAGACCGACCTGTTCGGTGAGCAGGCCGTTCTCTGCGGTGGCACCGCGGCGCTGGTCAAGGCGGGCTTCGAGACGCTGACCGAGGCCGGCTACCAGCCGGAGATCGCGTACTTCGAGTGCCTCCACGAGCTGAAGCTCATCGTCGACCTCATGTACGAGGGCGGCCTGGAGAAGATGCGCTGGTCGGTCTCCGAGACCGCCGAGTGGGGCGACTACGTGACCGGCCCGCGGATCATCACGGACGCCACCAAGGCCGAGATGAAGAAGGTCCTCGCGGAGATCCAGGACGGCACCTTCGCCAAGAACTGGATGGAGGAGTACCACTCCGGCCTGAAGAAGTACAACGAGTACAAGACGCAGGACGAGAACAGCCTCCTGGAGACCACCGGCAAGGAGCTCCGCAAGCTCATGTCGTGGGTCAACGACGAGGCGTAAGCCGTACGGCCGAGGGGCCGGAGCATCCGCTCCGGCCCCTTCGGTCAACCCTGGGTAACGCCCGGGAGCGCGACACCCCGTCCAGCCACGGACGGGTGATCCTTCCACGGAGGCGCAAGAAGGCCCCCGTAGCGGCACTACACTGCTGCACAACATACGCGTCAGGCCCACAGCGTCGTGCGTCTTCCACGCGGCTCGAGCGACCCCGAAGAAATGTAGGCCCGCCCCCACGCCGCCCGGCACGCACTCTCGCCGCACCGGCCAAAGGCCCAAGTAGCTCCGCTACGAGGACCTTCGTCCGGCACGCCGACAGCAGGCACCGAACGACGCGGGAACGCACCTAGACTTCCCCGGGGCCGCTACAACCCTCCACCGCATGCGGCCGTCGGGACGGCCGTCCGCATTGGACCTGTGAGGACTCACGTGAGCTCGAAACCTGTCGTACTCATCGCTGAAGAGCTGTCGCCCGCGACTGTTGACGCCCTGGGCCCGGACTTCGAGATCCGGCACTGCAACGGCGCGGACCGCGCCGAGCTGCTGCCCGCGATCGCCGACGTCGACGCGATCCTGATCCGTTCGGCCACCAAGGTCGACGCGGAGGCCGTCGCCGCCGCGAAGAAGCTCAAGGTCGTCGCACGAGCCGGCGTCGGCCTGGACAACGTCGACGTCTCCGCCGCCACCAAGGCCGGCGTGATGGTCGTCAACGCCCCCACCTCGAACATCGTGACCGCGGCCGAGCTGGCCTGCGGCCTCCTCCTCGCCACCGCGCGCCACATCCCGCAGGCCAACTCGGCGCTGAAGAACGGCGAGTGGAAGCGCTCGAAGTACACCGGCGTCGAGCTCGCCGAGAAGACCCTCGGTGTCGTCGGCCTCGGCCGCATCGGCGCGCTGGTCGCCCAGCGCATGTCCGCGTTCGGCATGAAGGTCGTCGCCTACGACCCCTACGTCCAGCCTGCCCGGGCCGCGCAGATGGGCGTCAAGGTCCTCTCCCTCGACGAGCTGCTCGAGGTCTCGGACTTCATCACCGTGCACCTGCCGAAGACCCCCGAGACGGTCGGTCTCATCGGCGACGAGGCGCTGCACAAGGTCAAGCCGTCGGTGCGGATCGTCAACGCCGCGCGCGGCGGGATCGTCGACGAGGAGGCGCTGTTCTCGGCGCTCAAGGAGGGCCGCGTCGCCGGCGCCGGCCTCGACGTGTACGCGAAGGAGCCCTGCACGGACTCCCCGCTCTTCGAGCTCGACCAGGTCGTCTGCACCCCGCACCTCGGCGCCTCCACGGACGAGGCGCAGGAGAAGGCCGGTGTCTCCGTCGCCCGCTCGGTGCGCCTCGCCCTCGCCGGTGAGCTCGTCCCGGACGCGGTGAACGTGCAGGGCGGTGTCATCGCCGAGGACGTCAAGCCCGGTCTGCCGCTCGCCGAGAAGCTCGGCCGCATCTTCACCGCCCTCGCGGGCGAGGTCGCGGTCCGCCTCGACGTCGAGGTGTACGGCGAGATCACCCAGCACGACGTCAAGGTGCTCGAACTCTCCGCGCTCAAGGGCGTGTTCGAGGACGTCGTCGACGAGACGGTGTCGTACGTCAACGCCCCGCTGTTCGCGCAGGAGCGCGGCGTCGAGGTCCGTCTGACGACGAGCTCGGAGTCCCCCGACCACCGCAACGTGGTCACCGTGCGCGGCACGCTCGGCGACGGCCAGGAGGTCTCGGTCTCCGGCACGCTGGCCGGCCCCAAGCACCTGCAGAAGATCGTCGCCGTCGGTGATTACGACGTGGACCTCGCGCTCGCCGCGCACATGGTCGTGCTGAGCTACGAGGACCGTCCCGGTGTCGTCGGCACCGTCGGCCGCATCCTCGGCGAGGCGGGCATCAACATCGCCGGCATGCAGGTCGCGCGTGCCGCCGCGGGCGGCGAGGCCCTCGCGGTCCTCACCGTCGACGACACGGTCCCGCAGAACGTGCTGAGCGAGGTGGCCGAGGAGATCGGCGCCACCTCGGCGCGCTCGGTGAACCTCGTCTGACCTTCGCAGTACGCGGGCGCAGTACGCGGGCCGGGGCCCGGTCACCTCAGGTGACCGGGCCCCGGTCGTGCGCGGGGGTCGGTCATGCGCGGGAGTTCCGGGGAGGCTCGACCAGCCCCTCCCGGTAGGCGATGGCCACGGCCTCGGTGCGGCCCGAGGCGCCCAGCTTGGCGAGGATGTTGGAGACGTGCACGCTCGCCGTCTTCCCCGTGATGAACAGCTCCTCGCCGATCTGACGGTTGGTACGGCCGCGCGCCAGCAGCCTCAGGACATCGCCCTCGCGGGCGGTCAGCGCCGGGACACGGTCCGCGGCGGACGGTGAGTCGGCGAGCCGACCGCGCCGGATCAGGGTGCCCAGCTCCTCGCGCAGCGGTACGGCGCCGAGCCGGACGGCGGTGTCGCGCGCCGCGCGGGCCCGCTCGGCGGCTTCCTCCCGCCGGTCCGCCACGAGCAGTGCCTCGGCCAACCGTCTTTCGCAGCGGGCCAGTTCATAGGGATCGCCGTAGTCGAACGCGGCGACCGCCTGCTCCCAGGCGGCCACCTCGGGACCCGAGTGCGCGCGCAGCCACTCCGCCTCGGCGCGGGCGAGCCAGGCCAGCCCCTCCGGTCCCTGCCGCGAGCCGTCCTCCCCCTTCGCGGCCGTGCTCCGGGCCACCTCCACCAGCTCGGTCGCGAGGTCCGCCCAGCGCCGGGCGCCCGCTCCGTCGCCGGTCAGGCGCAGCTCGACGGCGGCGTCCGCGACCGCCGACAGAGCCAGCGCCGCGAGCCGCACACCGATGTCGGGCCGCCCGTTGCCGGAGCCGTCGCTGAGCGATGCGAGCGTCGCACGTACGGAGGCGACGGCGCCCTCGGGGTCGCCGCGCAGGGCGGCGGCGTCGGTCAGCACGATGCCCGCGACGAGTGTGGCCATCCAGTCGAACGGTCCGTCGAGCAGCGCGCGGGCCCGCTCGGCGGCCCCTTCCTCACCGCGTGCCAGGGCGACGTACAACGCGGGCCCGACGGCGAAGCCGCCCGCCGGTGGCAGCCGTTCGGCGTCGACGGCGGCCGCCCGCGCGCACTCGTCCCAGCGGCCCAGGGTGTAGAGGATCAGGGACTGGAGGTAGCGCAGCTCCAGCGCGTACGGGGAGGAGACGAGGCCGGAGCGGTTCGCCCGCTCGAGTCCCTCGGCGAGCCACGTCAGGCACTCGTCCAGGGCCCCGGACTCGTAGGCCCCGATGGCGAGGTTGAACAGCGCGCGCATCTCGACGGAGACATTGCCGGCGCGCCGGGCCAGGTCACGGGCCTGCCGAAGCCGTTCCCGGCCCTCGGCCGTACGCCGGTTGTGGTCCTCCAGACCGACCAGGGAGATGATCAAGTCGGCTTGGGCGTCGGCGAGTCGGAGCTCCTCGGCGGTGCGCAGCGCCTGCCGGGCGACGCGCTCGGCGTCCTCGTCGTGGCCCATGTACCGCGCGGCCATGACATGGGTGGCCGCCGCCCACACCCAGGTGTGCGACGGGGGCTCGGCCGGGATCATGGCCAGTGCCTCGCTGCTGTAGGTGAAGGCGGCCTTCAGACTGTCGACGCGCATCAGATTGCCCGCGAGGGTGTAGCGGACGCGGGCGGCGAGCTCCGAGTCCGCGTCCGACCCCGCCCTGGCGAGGGCGGCGCGGGTGAGGGAGACCGCCCGATGGGTCTCCCCGGCGTGCGCGGCGGCGGCGGAGGCGCGCAGGGTGAGCGTGACCGGGTCGCCCTTGCGGGGGCGGGCGCCGGGGTCCACGGCGGGCCACAGTTCGAGCGCGGCCTCCACGTGGTGCAGCTCCTCGGCGGGCGCGCCGACCCGGTGGGCGTGGTCGGCCGCTTCCAGCGAGGCGGTCAGCGCGTCCGCGAGATCGTGGCTCTCCCGCGAGTGATGGGCGCGCTCGGCCGCGCTCTCCGCCGTGTGACCGCGTCCGGCGAGGAGTTTGGCGAACGCGCCGTGCAGCCGGACCCGCTCGCCGGGCAGCAGATCGGCGTAGACGGCCTCACGGGCGAGGGCGTGCCGGAAGGAGTACGTGGCGTCGTCGCCGGGGACCAGCAGCTGCCGTCCCACGGCCTCCCGCAACGCCGACTCCAGCTCTTCCTCGGGCAGTTGTACGGCGTCACGCAGCAGGTCGTGCTCGACGCGCCGCCCGGCGACCGCGGCCGTGCGCAGCACCTGCTGGGCGGTGTCGGAGAGTTGCTCGATCCGGATGAGGAGGAGGTCGGCGAGGCCGCTCGGCATGGCGGGCGCCGCCGGGCCGAGGTCGCCCGGCAGCGCGGCGAGCAGCTCCTCCGCGTAGAAGGCGTTGCCCTCGGCGCGGTCGACGATGCGGCGGACGGTGGTGTCGGAGAGGGCGTCGGTCCGCAGGGCGCGGACCAGGCGGGCCACTTCGGCGTCGGCCATGGGGCGCAGTTCGAGCCGGTCCACGGAGGGGAGCCGGGCCAGTTCGGCGAGCAGGGGGCGCAGGGGGTGGCGGCGGTGCAGGTCGTCCGAGCGGTACGAGGCGAAGAGGGCGAGGTGGTGGGTGGGGGAGCCGGGGGTCGGGTTCTGCAGGACGCCTCGGCTGAGGAGGAAGCGCAGGAGGTCCCTCGATGACTGGTCGGCCCAGTGGAGGTCTTCGAGGACGAGGAGGAGGGGGGTGATGTCGGCGGCGTCCGCCAGCAGGCCGGCCACGCCCTCGAAGAGTCGCAGCCGGCTGCCGGTGTCCGTGTCGGTCCCGCTGCCGGAGCCCAGCAGGCGCTCGACCGCCGGGTGTGCCGCGAGGGCGTCGGCGAAGCGTTCGTCTGCGCCGAGCACGCCGAGGATCTCCGTGAACGGCAGATAGGGCAGGCCCACGTCGCCGAGGTCCACGCAGTGGCCGGTGAGCACCGTCATGCCGGTGCGCGTGGCGTGTGCGGCGGCTTCCGTCAGGACGCGGGTCTTGCCGACGCCGGCGTCTCCGGAGAGGACGACGGCGCGGGGGGTGCCTGCTCGGGCGCGGTCCAGCACGCCGGTGAGCCGGGCGAGTTCGTCGTCCCGGCCGATGAACGGCGTACCGGATGTCTGTGCCACGCCGCCCATCCTGACACGCCCCACCGACACGGTCCCGCCCCTTTGTCCTCGCCCCCGCCGCCCCTACCCGTCCCATCCCCAGGAGCTCCGCCCCTTCAACCCCGCCAGGGACGCTCCGCCCCCTGGACCCCCGCACGGCCTGAACGGCCTTGTCCTCAAGCGTCGGACGGGCTGGGTGGTGTGGCTCGGGGGTGGGTGGGTTGAGCGGGGTGGGTGGGGCATCGCCCTTCGGCCTTGTCCTCAAGCGTCGGACCGGCTGGATGGAGGGGGCCGGGCCCGGGGCTTTTAGGGGCGCGGGGAACTGCGCGACCGTCCCCCACCGGCCCGCAGGCAAGGCACTTCGGGTGGGTGGGGTTTCGGGGCGTAGCCCCGTCTGAGGGGCGCGGGGAACGGCGCGATCGGCCCCCACCGGCCCGCAGGCAAAGCACGTTGGGAGGGCGGGGGTCCGGGGCGCAGCCCGGCCCGAGGGGCGCGGGGAACTGCGCGACCGGACCCCGCCCCCCGTAGTCGGAGCGCACAGCCGGGGTTCCAAGGGCGTAGCCCTGGTGAAGGGGTGTCAGGCGGGAGCCTGTTCGGGGTGGGGGGCCTCGGCGCCGATCTCCCGCACCCGCACGCGCCGCAACGTCGCGGACGCGACCCCCGCCGCCCCCAGCAACAACACCGCCCCCGCGATCGCCGCCGCCTGCATCCCACTGGTGAACGCCTCCCGCGCGGCCCGCACCAGCGCATCCCCCGCGCCGCCCGGCAACCCGTGGGCGACCGCCAGCGCGCCGCCGAGGGTCTCCTGGGCCGGCGCCGGGGCGCCGGACGGAATCTCGTGGCGGTAGACGGCCGTACCGATGGACCCGAGAACCGCCATACCGAGCGCCCCGCCGAACTCGGCACCCGTCTCCAGCAGCGACGACGCGGCGCCCGCGTTGCCGACGGGGACGGTGCCCAGCGCCAGATCCATCATCTGGGACATCACGGTGACGATCCCCGAGGCGAGGACACCGGCCCCGGCGAGGACCAGCCACATCGAGTCGGTCCGGGTGAAGGCCAGCAGACCGTAGCCGCAGGCGCCGAGGACGAAACCGCCGGAGACGACGTGGGCGCGGTGGACACCCTTCTGCACCAGCTGCGCGGCGACCGGCGCGGCGACCCCGACCAGGACCGTCGGCAGCAGTGACCACAGCGCGGCCTCCATGGAGCTCTTGCCGAGGACCGACTGCAGGTACTGCGTGGTGAAGTAAGCCGACCCCAACATCCCGAACGCGGAGACCAGGTTGAGCACGACGGCGGCCGCGAAGCCCCGGCCACGGAACAACTCGGGTGAGATCAGCGGGGACTTGGCGGTGCGCTGCCGCTGGACGAAGAGCGCGGCGAAGATGAGACCGACGACGATCGAGGCGCCGTACTCGAACTTCCAGCCCTCGGACGGGATTTCCTTCACGCCGTAGATGACGGGCAGCACGGCGGCCATCGACAGCGGCACGCTGAGCAGGTCGAAACGGCCCGGTTCCGGGTTCTTGGACTCGGGGAGCAGGATCGGGCCGAGGACCAGCAGCAGCACCATCGCGGGCAGGTTGACGAGGAAGACCGAGCCCCACCAGAAGTACTCGACGAGGACACCGCTCATCACCGAACCGAGCGCGATGCCGCCGGTCATGACGCCGGACCACAGACCGATCGCCTTCGCGCGCTGCCCGGGGTCGGTGAACATCGTGCGGATGATCGCCATCGTCGACGGCATGAGGGTGGCGCCACCGATGCCGAGGACCGCGCGGGCCGCGATCAGCATCTCGGCGCTGTCGGCGTAGGCGGCCATGACCGAGGCCGTGCCGAAGGCGGCGGCGCCGACGAGGAGGAGCTTGCGGCGGCCTATGCGGTCGCCGAGCGAGCCCATCGTCATCAGCAGTCCGGCGAGCACGAACGCGTAGATGTCGAAGATCCACAGCTGCTGGGTGCCGCTCGGCTCCAGGTCCGCGCTGATCGCGGGGATCGCGAAGTAGAGGACCGAGACGTCCATCGAGACCAGCAGCAGCGGAAGCATCAGGACGCCGAGGGCGGTCCATTCGCGGCGGCCGGCGAGGCCTCCGCCGGGTGCGGGGGTGGTGCTCGTCGAGTGCTTCGAGTTCGTCATGACAGGGACTGTACGGACGTCTTAAACGCTTGTCTAGTACGCTTGTTTAAAACGAGCGTCTGGGACGTTTGTCTGTATCGGGGGTACGCTGACCGGCATGGGACACCGTGAGGATCTGCTCGAAGGCGCCAAGCGCTGCCTGCTGGAGAAGGGGTTCGTGCGCACCACGGCGCGCGACATCGTGAAGGAGTCCGGGACGAACCTGGCGTCCATCGGCTACCACTACGGGTCGAAGGACGCGCTGCTGACGCAGGCCTTCGTGGAGCTGGTGCAGGAGTGGGGCGAGAAGTTCGCCCCCCACCCGGAGCACGAGGGCGCGCCCGGGGGTTCCGTGGAGCGGTTCCACAGCGTGTGGACGCGGATGCTGGAGTCCTTCGAGGAGTTCCGGCCCGTCTGGGCCGCCAGCATGGAGATCGTGACGCAGGGGGAGCGGGTTCCGGAGCTGCGGAAACTGATGGCGAAGGCGCAGATCGAGGGACGGTCCGGGCTCGTCGCGATGCTCACGGGCCTGGACGAGGAGACGCTCGACGAGCGCACCGTCCAGTCCCTCGGCGGCTTCTACCAGGCGCTGCTCAACGGTCTGATGGTGCAGTGGCTCTTCGACCCGGCGAGCGCCTCCACGGCGGACGACCTCACGGAGGGGCTGCGACGGGTGATCGAGGGGGCGACCGGGCCGCGGGACTGAGGCGTCACCCGGCCACGACTCCGGTCGGCGAGGTGCCGGACCCGCGATCGGCTCGCGCATCGCGGTACGCCGGGATCAGCGCAACCAGCATCAGTGCGGCGGTGACGGCGAGCGCCGACGGATACCCCGTCACCCCGGCCAGCACGCCGAAACCCGCCGCGCCGACGCCCATGCCACCGTCGTAAGCGATGTTCCACAGCGCGGTGACGGTGCCGTATCCGGTGGCAGGGACGCGCGCGTACATCAGGGTCAGCGTGGCGTTCTGGGCGATGCCGAAGCCGGTGCCGAAGACCGCGACCCCGACGAGGACCGCGACGGGACTGCCGGTCACCGCCGTGATCGACAGGCCCCCGGCCGAGAGGACCAGGCCGGGCACGAGGAGCCGCGCGGGCCCGTGCCGGTCGCCGTACCGGCCCGCCGCCCACCGGGCCGCGGTCGACGCGGCCGGCTGCACGAAGAGGGCCACGGCGACGACCGTGCCGTACGCGGCAGGGACCGCCAGCGGCAGGAACGTGACGACGATCCCGGCGGCGAGGGCGGTGGTTGCGAAGACGGCCCCGGGCCGCATCAGACCACCGGTGCGCAGCCCGGCCAGCACCCCCACCGGTTTCCCGGACGTCGGCTCCCGGTCCGGCAGGCCCGGTACGGCGACGATCGCGGCCAGCGCCGCCACGCCCGCGGCCACGGCGACCGGCCCGTACCCGGCGTGCGCGGCGAGCCACACACCGAGCGGCAACGCGATCAGCGACGGCACTCCGGAGACCACGCCCACCAGCGCGAGACCCTCCCCGCGCCGCTCGGCCGGAATGAGCGACGCGGTGAGCGCGCCGCCCGCGACGAGCGTGAGCGCGAAGCCGAGGCCGCGGACGAGACAGACCGTCACGATCCATGCCATGCCGTCGGAGACGGTCAGGACCAGCGCGGGAGCGCCGAGCAGGGTGAGCCCGGCGATCAGCGCGACCCGGTAGCCGTAGCGGGCGACCAGGCGGGGAGCGGCCAGTTCACCCAGGACCGTGGAGAGCATCAGGGCGCCGGTGGCCAGGCCCGCGCCCGACTCCGTGGCGTAGCGGGGCACGACCGACAGGAGCAGGAAGAAGCTCGCCGAGGCGCCGACCATGCTCACGAAACGGAGCAGCAGGGGGCGGGTGAGGAGAGGGGGCCTTGAAGCTGCCGCCGGGACGCGGGGCCTGGTCGTTGTCATGGGAACGACGGTAGGCAGCTGCCGGACCCCCGGTAAGCTCCAATTCCATGCTGTTGCAGTGGGCCGGTCTGTCACCCGAACTGCTCCTGTCCGTCGACCGGGAGAGCGGCGAGCAGCTGCGCGCCCAGCTCGAGCGGCAGCTGCGGGACGCGATCCGCACGGGCCGCCTCGGCGCCGGCGAGCGGCTGCCCTCCTCGCGTGAACTCGCCCGCGAGATGGGGCTGTCCAGGGGCCTCGTCCAGGACTGCTACGCCCAACTCCAGTCCGAGGGCTACCTCGTGACGCGCGTCGGCTCGGCGACCCGGGTCGCGGCGTGCGCCCACGTTCCGCCCGCGCCCGCACCGCACCGGAGCGCGCCCGAGCCGCTGATCGCCGACTTCCGGCACGGCGTGCCGGACCTGACCGGCTTCCCGCTCTCCGACTGGCTCTGGGCGCTGCGCGAGGCGGGCCGCACCCTGCCGACCGCGGACCTCGACTACGGGGATCCGCGCGGGAGTCGCGTGCTGCGCGAGGTCGTCGCCGGATATCTGCGCCGGGTGCGTGCCGCCGCGGCCGACCCGGAGCGGATCGTCGTCTGCTCCGGCTACGCGCAGGGCCTGGGCCTCGCCCTGGAGAGCCTGGCCGGGGCGGGGGTGCGAGTGGTGGCGTACGAGGACCCGGGCGCCCCCGCCACGGTGACGGCGGCCACGACCGCGGCGGGTCTGACGGCGGTGCCCGTCCCGGTCGACGAGCAGGGCATCGACGTACGGGCGCTGGAGGCGACCGGGGCACGGGCCGTCGTCGTCACCCCCGCCCACCAGTGGCCCACCGGCGTCGTCCTCGCGCCCGAACGCCGGCTCGCGCTGATCGAGTGGGCGACGCGGCGGGACGCGTACGTCGTCGAGGACGACTACGACGCGGAGTTCCGCTACGACCGTGAACCCGTCGGAGCCCTACAGGGACTGGCCGCCGACCGGGTCGTCTCCATCGGCACCGTCAGCAAGTCCCTCGCCCCGGCGCTGCGCATCGGCTGGCTGCTCTGCCCGCCCGCGCTCACCGCCCCGATCACGGCGACCAAGCTGCGCACCGACCGCGGCTCCCCGACCCTCGACCAGCTCGCCCTCGCCCGCCTCGTCGAGTCCGGCCGCTACGACCGCCATCTGCGGCGCATGCGCGCGACCTACGCGGCCCGGCGTACGGCCCTGGTCACGGCCCTCGCCGCACACGCCCCGGAGGTCCGGCTGACGGGTCTCGCGGCCGGGTTCCACGCCGTCGCGCACCTGCCCGGCACGGACGCGGACGCCGAACGGGCCGTCGTCGACGGGGCGCGCGCACGGTCCGTCGGCCTGTACGGGATGAGCGCCTGCCGCTCGAACCGGGCGACGGCGCCGCCCCAACTCGTCCTGGGCTTCGGTGACGTGGGGGAACGCGCGATCACGGAGGGCATCGCGAAGATCGGCGACCTGCTCGCCGGCGCTCGTCGGCCCGGACGGCTCGTGGCCGGCCCGGACCGGTCCTAGCACCGAGGACCTGGACCGAGGACCTGTCCTAGGACCGGCGCAGGGCCGCGCGCCAGGGTTCGGGTACCGTCTCGCCGTACTCGACGTCGGTGGCTCCCACGAGGGTCGCCAGGTCGGCGAGTTGCCCGGTGACGGCCTTGCGCAGGGCCACCGTCGGTCTGACGTCGGGCTCCAGGTACAGGCCCTCGACCAGCAGGGTGCCCCGGTTCCGGTCGCGGCGGGGCGAGATGCGGCCGACCAGGCGGTCCTCGTGCAGGATCGGCAGCAGGTAGTAGCCGTACTCCCGTTTGGCCTTGGGCACGTACATCTCGTTGCGGAAGGCGAAGCCCCACAGGCGTTCGGTCAGGCGCCGGTCGCCCACGAGGTTGTCGAAGGGGGAGAGCAGCGCGGTGCGCCCGTGCCAGTCACCGGCGCGGATCGCCTCCAGCTCGGCCATCGCGTCGACGTGCACGTACCACGTCTCGGTGGTCGAGGTCGCCCCCTCCACCCGTACGGGTAGGACGCGACCCTCCCTCGTGAGAGTACGCAGCACCTCGGCCAGGCCGTCGTACTTGCCCCGCAGGAAGTACTGCTTGATGTCCAGGGGACGGGCGACGCCGAGGGCGCGCAGCGTGTGCTCCGCGGCCGTGGTCACCATCTCCCGCGCCGACACCGCGACCCGGTCGGCGCCGGGCGGCAGACAGGCGTCCGGGAGGCCCCACAACCGCCGGCCCGCCTCGCGCCCCGCGACCATGATCCGGCCCTGAAGCCACAGGAACGTCAGCATCCGCTCGACGTTGCGGCCCGCGGTCCAGCCGCTGGAGGGCCACTCCATGACCGAGCGGTCCTCGAAGGCGTCGGTGGGCAGTGGGGTGCCTTCGGCGAGCCGGGTGAGGATGTGCGCCAGGAGCCCTTCGTTGGCCTCCATCCAGACCTTGGTCAACGACAGGTTCTTCGGGGGATAGCCGTCCATCGACACCCGGTGGATCGGATAGTCCTCGGTGAGCACCAGGGCCGCTGCGTGCGCCCAGTACTCGAACAGCCACCGCTCCTCCCACCACAACGCGCCGAGATGCGAACCGGCCCCCGCCCCGAGGCGGCTCCACACCACGAGCTCATGACTCGGCGCCACGACGCTGATGGGGTCCAACTGCAGATAGCGCAACGACCGCAGAACGGCCCGCAGCCCCTCCCCGTCACCCGACGGACGCACCCCGCCGAGCCACTGCCGCGACAGCGCGAGCCGACGCGCCTCCACCTGACTGATGGTCAACTTCTGCTGAGACGTGGGCATTCCCGGGTCTCCCTACTCCCTGCGCGGCGCACCGTCGCCCGAGCCCGGGGCGAGCGTTTCGACGGCACACCCTACGGCTGATCGCCGCGCGCGGGCATCACAGTCGCGCCCCCTTCAACGCCATGTGCAGCAGCAGGCGGTCCTCGCCGTCGTCCAGGTCGAGGCCGGTCAGCTGCTCGACGCGGGACAGGCGGTAGTAGAGGGTCTGCCGGTGGATGCCCAACTCCGCCGCCGTACGCCCCGCCTGGCCCGCGCAGTCGAGGAACACCTCGGCGGTGCGGGCGAGTTCGCGGTGCGCGGGGGAGAGGAGGGTGCGGACGGCCGGGTCGTGGGCCGCCTCCGGGGGGAGGGCCGTGAGGAGGCGGAACGGGCCGATGGAGGCCCACTCGGCGACCGGACCGAGGCGGGGTTCCGCGAGGACCGCGCGGGCGGCGGCGGACGCCTCCTGCCAGGCCGCCCCCAGCTCGGCGAGGCCCACCCGGGCACCGGCGACTCCGGCGGCCACGGTCGTCCCGGCGCCCTTCGTCGTTCCGGAAGTCCCGGGAGTCGACGAAGGCCGGGGCGCCGCCGTTCCCTGCCCGCCCCCGCGCTCCCCGTCCGCCTCCCGTACGAAGCGTGTCGCCGCCGTGAGCGCCGGAGTCAGGACGTCCGCCGAGCGCAGCCGTACGAGAAGGGCCAGGCTCTGGCCGGTGGCCCCCCACGGCACCGTGCACAGCGCGGTCGCGCCCGGCACCGTACGGACCGAAGGGGCGTCGTCAGGGTCGGCGGAGGGCCAGGGGGCGACGCACACCACCGCGTGCAGGCCGTCGCCGCGCGGGCCGAGGGCGGTGCGCAGCTCGGCCACCGCCATGTCCCGCTGCCAGCCGCGCTCGGCGGTGAGGACCGCCCGCAGCTCGCGGGTGAGGTCCGCGCCCGCCTGTGCCTCGTCCGCGAGCAGGTCGCCGATGCGGGCGGCGACCTCCATCGCCGCGGAGAGCTGTGCCTCGGACGGGCCGGGGTCGTCCTCCAGCAGCCAGACATAGCCGAGGACGACACCCCGATGGCGTACCGGCAGACAGATCCGGCCCCGGTACACGCCCGCCTCCGGGGTGGGCGGGATGTGCACGGGGGCCGTCGCGCGTGTGATGCCGAAGCCCTCGAACCAGGTACGGACCGCCGCCGTGGAGCGACGGGTGAGGATCGAGCGGGTCCGTACGGGGTCCAGGGCCGACGGGTCGAGCTCGCCCTCGCTGTCGTAGGCGCCGAAGGCGATCAGCTCGAAGTCCCGGTTCTCCAGCGTCGCGGGCACGCCGAGGAGCGCCGAGATCTCGTCGACCAGCTCCTGATAGCCGCCGTGGTCGCCACGGTGATCTCGGTGCTCCCGGTGGTCCCGGTGCTCTCTGTGATCCCTGTGTTCGTCGCTCACCCGGGCATTCTCCCGCAATTCCGCAGCCCTTCATACATCTGTCTGAGATCCAGGGCACGGATGCGTGACAGCTGTCGATGGCTCAGGATCGGAGGGATCCTTAGGTTTCACGGTGGTTCTCCGTGCCGTACCCGAATGGTCGGGATACGGCCTTCTGCTCGCCTTGTTGTGGAGGTGCCCCGTGCTGGGTCCCGTGATTCTCGCCGCGTCGCGCAGCGACCGGATGCGCCGCTTCGTGTCGGCGGCTCCCGGCACCAAGCAGGTGGTCGCCCGCTTCATCGCCGGTGAGAGCGTCGACCAGGTCGTTCCGGTCGTCCAGGACGCCGTTGCCAAGGGTCTGGAAGTCACCCTCGACGTCGTCGGCGAGGACATCACCACCCGCGAGCAGGCCTTCGCCGCCCGGGACGCGTACCTGGAGCTCATCGAGCACCTGAAGGAGCTGGACCTCGGCACCAAGGCCGAGATGTCGATCAAGCTGTCGATGTTCGGACAGGCGCTGGAGGGCGGCCACGAGCTGGCCCTCGCCAACGTGCGCCCCGTCGTCGAGGCCGCCGCCGCCATCGGCACCACCGTCACCCTGGACGCCGAGGACCACACCACCCTCGACTCGATGTTCGCCATCCACGAGGAGCTGCGGAAGGACTTCCCCCGGACCGGCTGCGTCATCCAGGCCTACCTGTACCGCACCGAGGCCGACGCCCGCCGCCTCGCCGCGAGCGGCAGCCGCGTCCGCCTGGTGAAGGGCGCCTACAAGGAGCCCGCCGAGGTCGCGTACCAGGACAAGGCCGAGACCGACAAGGCGTACGTCCGCGTCCTGCGCGTCCTGATGGAGGGCGAGGGGTACCCGATGATCGGGTCCCACGACCCGCGCCTCATCTCCATCGCCCAGGAGCTGGCGCGCAAGGCCGGGCGCAAGCTGGACGAGTACGAGTTCCAGATGCTGTACGGCATCCGCAGCGAGGAGCACCTGCGGCTCGCCGCCGAGGGCCACCGCATGCGGGTGTACACCGCGTACGGCACCGACTGGTACGGCTACTTCATGCGCCGCCTGGCCGAGAAGCCGGCCAACCTCCTCTTCTTCGCACGCTCGATTCTGACCAAGGGCTGATCCACGGGCCGAGCCCGAACCACCCGCTCATAAAGGAGTTACGGAAACCATGGACGCTGTGACCCAGGTCCCCACCCCCGTCAACGAGCCGGTGCACGGCTACGCCCCCGGTTCGCCCGAGCGCGCCCGCCTGGAGGCCAAGCTCAAGGAGCTGGCGGAGAACCCGATCGAGCTGCCGATGACCATCGGCGGCGAGAAGCGGCTCGGCGGCGGTGAGCGCTTCGAGGTCGTGCAGCCGCACAACCACAAGGCCGTCATCGGCACCGGCGCGCACGCCACCCAGCAGGACGCGCAGGACGCCATCGACGCGGCCCTCGCCGCCGCGCCCGCCTGGCGCGCGATGTCCTTCGACGACCGCGCCGCGATCATCCTGCGCGCCGCCGAGCTGCTGGCCGGCCCCTGGCGCGAGACGCTGGCCGCCTCCACCATGCTCGGCCAGTCGAAGACCGCCCAGCAGGCCGAGATCGACTGCCCCTGCGAGCTCGTCGACTTCTGGCGCTTCAACGTCGCCTACGCCCGCCAGATCCTCGCCGAGCAGCCCCCGGCCAACTCGCCGGGCGTCTGGAACCGCCTCGACCACCGCCCGCTCGAAGGCTTCGTCTACGCGATCACGCCGTTCAACTTCTCGGCGATCGCGGGCAACCTGCCGACCGCGCCCGCGCTGATGGGCAACGTCGTGGTCTGGAAGCCGTCCCCGACGCAGACCCACGCCGCCGTGCTGCTCATGCGGCTCCTGGAGGAGGCCGGTCTCCCCAAGGGCGTCATCAACCTCGTCACCGGAGACGGCATCGAGGTCTCCAAGATCGCCCTGGAGCACCGCGACCTCGCGGGCATCCACTTCACCGGGTCGACCAAGACCTTCCAGTACCTGTGGAAGACGGTCGGCAACAACATCGAGAAGTACCGCTCGTACCCGCGTCTGGTCGGCGAGACCGGCGGCAAGGACTTCCTGGTCGCGCACCCCAGCGCCGACCGCGCGGTCCTGAAGACCGCCCTGACCCGTGGTGCCTTCGAGTACCAGGGCCAGAAGTGCTCGGCCACCTCCCGCGCGTACATCCCGGCGTCCATCTGGAACTCCGGGTTCAAGGAGGAGTTCGCGGCCGAGGTCGACTACCTGACCATGGGTGACGTCACCGACCTCGCGAACTTCGTCGGCGCGGTCATCGACGAGCGCGCGTTCGCCAAGAACAAGGCGGCGATCGACCGGGCGAAGACCGACCCGGCCTGCACGATCGTCGCGGGCGGTTCGTACGACGACTCGGTCGGCTACTTCGTGCGCCCGACCGTCGTGGAGTGCTCGGACCCGGAGAACGAGGTCTTCAAGACGGAGTACTTCGGCCCGTTCCTCGCCGTGCACGTCTACGAGGACGAGACCGATGAAGGCTACGACGAGATGCTGACCCAGATGGAGTCGGCGTCCGACTACGCGCTGACCGGCTCGGTCGTCTCGGGTGACCGTGCGGCCGCCGCGTACACGATGGAGAAGCTCCGCTACGCCGCGGGCAACTTCTACATCAACGACAAGTCGACCGGCGCCGTCGTCGGCCAGCAGCCCTTCGGCGGCGGCCGTTCCTCCGGCACCAACGACAAGGCGGGCGCCCCGCAGAACCTGATGCGCTGGACGCTGACCCGCGCCATCAAGGAGACCCTGGTCCCGCCGACCGACTACACGTACCCGCACATGGGCTGATCAGCCCTTCCGAACCCGGGCCGGGAAGCCCGACCTCCGAGCAGGCTTCCCGGCCCGTCTCCATGTCCGGCCCGTCTCCGTCTGCGGAGTGGTCGGGTGAAGGCCCCCCGCTCGTGCTGTGCCACGGCGGCCCCGGCCTGGGGGACATGGGCGGGCGCCCCGAACGCCTGCCCCGCCGACAGGAGTTGACGGACCGTCCGGTTCGCTCCGAGGCGGAGACGGTCGGCTCGCTGGAGCGGGCGCTGCCCCGGGTGCGCCAGGTGATCGTGCCGGAGGCCGGGCACCTGCCGTGGGTCGAGGATCCGAGGGGCTTTCGGGGGGCGGGGACGGCGGCCCTGCGGTGAGCCGCCGTCCCCGCCGCGGCGGAGGTGGCGTTACCCGGCGAACTCCGTCCGCTCCCACCACTCGTACACGGGCAGCCTGCCCTCCGGCGTGTCCGCCTGCCGTGGGGTCGCCCTGAAGTGTTCGTATCCACCGCGCAGCTCGATCTTCACGTCCGTTCCAGGAGGCGGGACCGGGACGATCCGCTCGGGCAGATCGTCCGGGCCGCCCTCGAGCAGTGCTTTGGTCGTGTCGCTCATGACGTCACCGTTCCCCCTGCCGGAGCCCGATGTCGCATGCCGCGCGGAGGATCAGTCGTGTGGGCGAGCCGCCGCTCGGCCGTCGGCGGTCGCCGCGCACGAACGGCTCCCCCGACCCCGTTCGGGGCAGGGGGAGCCGCGGGTCGCTTCGGTGGGTCAGTTCTCACAGGTCGTACGGCCTTCGCGCGCGCGACAGGCGAGCGCCGCGAAGCCGCCGTCCGCCACCACCGGTACGGTCAGCGTGCCGCCGCCCCGGACGACGTGCGTCTCGCGCACCAGGCCCGACGGACCGTCCGTCAGGGTCTCCACCAGCCAGCGGCCCGCGCCCAGCCGCAGCGGTACGTCGACCGTGCGGGCCGCGCCCGTGAACGTGCCGCCGAGGAACCACCGGCCGTCGGCGGCGCGCCGGGCGAGGACCGCCGAGCGGCCCGGATCACCGGTCAGCAGCCGGGTCTCCTCCCAGCGGGCGGGAAGCTGCTCCAGATAGCGGCGGGCCTCGGGCCGCGCGTCGTACGACTCCGGGGTGCCGGAGAGGTTCTGGATCCCGGACTCGTACAGGACGCTCAGGCCCAGCTCACCCGCGTCCGAGGCGACGTTCGGGCGGTACGGGCGGTGGAAGGCGCCCGGGGTGAAGTCCATGGAGCCGATGACATTGCGGGTGAAGGGGAGCGAGGCCAGCTGCTCCGCGGTGTTGTTGCGCTTCTCCTCGCCGCCGACACCCTCCATCGACATGACCTGCGGCCAGGTGCGCTGGATGCCCTTGGGGATTGTTGAGCCGTGGAAGTTCACCATGAGGTGGTGGCGGGCCGTGGACTCCAGCACGTCGTCGTACCAGCGCATCCGCTCCTGGGACTCCGAGTCCATGAAGTCGATCTTCACGCCCTTGACGCCCCAACCCGCCAGCGTGGAAAGCCACTTCTCGCGCTCGACGGGATCGGTCAGCAGGCTGTAGTGCAGCCAGACGTGGATGCCCACGCCCTTGGCCGCCGCGTAGCGCACCAGCTCCGGCATCCAGCTGTCCGTCTGCCACCGGGGATCGATCACCTCCCAGTCGCCGGTCTTGAAGTACCAGCCCGCGTCCACCACTTCGTAACGCCAACCGCGCTCGGCCGCGTAGTCCACGTACTTCTCCTGCGCGGCCAGGCTCTGCCCCGCCTCCTTGCCGCCCGCCAGCCAGGTCCACAGCGCCGGGCCCGGCTTGATCCAGGAGGTGTCGTGGACCCGGGACGCCGGGGCGAGGTCGTCGGTGAACGTCGACTCGGTGACGGTGGCGAGATCACCGGTGACGATCGCGCGCCAGGGGGTGGTGAGCGGGCCGGTCGTCAGGATCGGCTCGTCGTTCCAGAGACTCAGCCCGTACGTCGACGAGTCCGCGGTGTGCGTCAGGTGGGCCCCCGCGTAGGTGCCGTTGACGTCCGACTCGGCGATCAGGGCGTAGTCGCCGTCGGTGGCGGCGCCGTTGCCCCCGTCCGTCCTGAACAGGCCCTGCATCATGTACGCGCCCGCCGGCGCCGCCGCCGCGGAGTCGTAGCGGGTGAAGCGGAGCTCGTTGTCGGCGCGGTAGCCGCCGAGGAGGGCGTTCGCGCCGGTGGGGAGGGTGAAGGCGGAGGCCTCGCGCAGTACGTTGCCGTGGTTCTGCGGCAGGACGTAGCGGTAGGCGACGCCGTCGCGGGCGACTCGTGTCACCAGGTCGAGCCGGGCTCCGTCGGCGGTGCGGAAGCGGAAGCGGGCCTCGGTCATGCGGGCGACGCGGTCGCGGGACTTGCCGGTCGGGCTCGTGTAGTGCTCGGTGATCGTGCGTTCGGAGCGTCCGGTGAGGCTCAACCCCCGGGAGAAGTCGGTCTGTTCGGTGACCAGGCCGAGGGGGGAGGGCTCCAGGACCGTTCTGCCCTCGCGTCTGACGGCGAGCGTGGGACGTCCGTCGGACCGATCGAGCGCGACGACCGCCGTCGGGGAGCCGTGCGGCCCCTTCACCTCCCAGGCGGCCCGCGCCGTCCCCTCGGCGCGGGCGGGGAGCGCCGCCACCGCCGTGGCGAGCAGGGTGGAGCAGAGCGTCAACACGATGGTGCGGGCCCGTAACTGGACCGACATCAGGAACCCTCCTTCTCGCAGTCATCACCTGTAGTCATCCGATGATTGTGAGAGTGAAGGTGCGCGATGGGCCTGTCAAGGCGTCCGACCGCATCAGAGATAGGATCAATTTTCGAGGTCGCGCCTGACCTCCTCCGCCACCCGCGCCAGCGCCCCCCGCAGCCACCGGTGCGCCGGATCCGTGTCCAGCCGTACGTGCCATGCCTGGCCCGACGAGAACCCCGGCAGGTCCAGCGGAATCTCCAGCACCGCCAGCGGCATCCAGCGTGCCGCCTCCCTCGCGACCTCCGCCGGGACGAGCGCCAGGGCGTCGGTGCGCAGGACGAAGAAGCAGGCCGCGCCGAAGGTGGGGGCCGTCGCCAGGACGTCGCGGCGCAGGCCGAGCCCGGCGAGGTGTTCGTCCACCACGCTGTGCGCCCGGCCGCGCCGTGTCACCGTGATGTGCGGCAGCGCGGCGAACCGCTCCGGCGTCAGCGGCCCGCCCGCGAACTCCGCGCCGGCCCGCGCCACCGCCACCATCCGGTGTTCCCGCAGCGTCGAGGCGCGCACGTCGTGCGGCAGCGGGTCCGGCAACTCGCCCACGTCCAGATCGACATGGGTGCGCAGATCCGCCGGGTCCTCCTCGCCCTCGGGCAGCAGTCGCAGCCGTACGCCGGGTGCCTCCCGGGCCACCAGTTCCAGCAACGGGGCGCCGAGGGACAGGGCGACCCCGTCGTTGGCACGGATTCTGAACTCCCTGCGCAGGGAGGAGAGTTCGACATCGGTCGGCGGTCGCAGCGCCGCCACCGCGCCCGCCAGCGCGGCCTGCACCCGAGGCTGCATCTCCCGCGCGCGGGGTGTCAGGGTCAGCCCCCGCCCCGACGGGACGAGGAGCGGGTCGCCGACCACCCGGCGCAGCCGGCCCAGGGTGCGGCTCATCGCCGAGGGGGAGACGTTCAGTTCGGCCGCCGCACCCGCCACGCCGCCCGCGCGCAGCAGGGCGTCGAGGGCGGGCAGGAGGTTCATGTCGGGAAGGGGAGCGGTCAGCCCGGACCCGGACGACGCATGCGCTGAATGCTGCATGGGACGCAAGGCTACGTGAAGCAATCGGACCTTGTGTGCAGCAATGGGCGCCCTGAACCTGGACCCATGACGGATTCTCACCGGCGCGGCACCGCGACCGCGCTCCTCGTCGCGGGCTGCTTCTTCATGGAGATGCTGGACGGCACGATCGTGTCGACCGCGGCTCCGCAGATAGCCCGGGACCTGCACACCGCCCCCACTTCCGTGGGCCTGGTCATCACCGCCTACCTCGTCACCCTCGCCGTCCTCATCCCCCTCTCCGGCTGGCTCACCGCCCGCTTCGGCCCGCGCCGGGTCTTCCTCACCGCGATCACGGTCTTCACCCTCGCCTCCCTGGCCTGCGCGTTCGCCCCGAACCTCGGCGCGCTCGTCGGAACCCGTGTGCTGCAGGGCGTCGGCGGCGCCATGATGGTGCCCGTCGGCCGGCTGATCGTCCTGACCGGCACCGCCAAGCGGGAACTGCCGCGCATGGTCGCGTACATCGTGTGGCCCGGCCTCGTCGCCCCGGTGCTCGCGCCCCTGCTCGGGGGCCTGATCACCACGTACGCCTCGTGGCACTGGATCTTCCTGCTGAACGTGCCCCTCGGCGTGGTCGCCCTGCTCGTCGCGCACCGCCTCATCGCACCGGCCCCACGGGACGAGACACCCCCGCTGGACCTCGTCGGCACCCTGCTCACCTGCACCGGCCTCGCCGCCCTGACCTGGACCGCGCACCTGCTCTCCGACCCGGCCGGAGGTGCTCGGGCGCGGACGGTGGCGGTCGGCGCGCTCGCCGCCGTGGCGCTCGCCGCGGCCGTGCGGCATCTGCTGCGCACCCCGCACCCGCTGGTCAACCTGCGCACCCTGGACGTCCAGTCCTTCCGCGCGTCGGCGCTCGACGGCTCGCTCTACATGGCGGTCGTCGCCGCCCTGCCCTTCCTCCTCCCGCTGCTCTTCCAGGAGGTGTTCGGCTGGAGCGCGGTGAAGTCGGGCGCGGTGGTGCTGTTCGTCTTCGTCGGGAACATCGGGGTCAAGCCCGCGACCACGTATCTGATCAACCGCTTCGGCTTCCGTCCGCTGCTGATCGTCTCCACGCTCGGGCTCGCGGTCACCACCGCGGCCTGCGCGCTGTTCACTCGGGGGACGCCGGTCGCGGTGATCGCGGTCGTCGCGGTGCTCTCCGGTGTCGCCCGTTCGGTCGGCCTGAGCGGCTACGCGACCATCGCCTTCAGCGAGACCCCGCCGGAGCGGCTGCGCGACGCCAACGCCCTGTTCGCGACCTCCCACCAACTGGCCGCGGGGCTGGGCGTGGCCGTCACCGCCGTCGCGCTTCGCGGGGGCGCGGCGCTGACGGACGGGACGCGCTCGGCGTATGCCGTCGCGTTCGTGGTGCTCGGCGTGCTGTGTCTCGTTCCGACCGCGGGCGCCCTGCGGCTGCACCCGGCGGCGGGCGATGCCGCGCGCACTGTTGTCCCAGCTCAGGGCCGTGTGACCCAATCCACCGTCTCAGATAGTAGGAAGTCCGACTAACTGTGGAGACAGATGCCCCTTCCTCGCTTAGTTTTGTAGGAGCCGAACGTCTCGCTAGACCAAGCGAATGGCGGTCGTGAGCCGGAGCCCCTGGCAGGCAACCCCTGCGGCACCGCTCCCCGCCCCCGGCGTCTCGTATCCCTCCCTCATCGCACTTCCGGTGGTCCGTTCCGGGCCGCTTTCCGGAGGCAAGGAGTCGATTCATCATGGCCGAGACGACCGTCCGCCGAGTCCGCCACGTGTCCCGCACGAGCGAGTCCGACCGCAAGAACGCGGCCGCCGCCCTCCAGCGCGCCCTCGACCGCAGGGACAACGGCGGCGAGACGGGTCACTGACCCGCCCGCACCACCCCCATACCGGGAGCCGCACCCGCACGGGGTGCGGCGCGGGGTCCACGCCCCGCGCCGCACCTCGGAGTGCTCGGCCGCCCCCGTGTGCTCAGCGACCGCGCCGCACCTCGAAGTGGTCGATGAGCCCGCCGCTCTCCGCGAGCGCCGACACCGTGAGCCGGGGCGTCGTGCCCGCCTCCGCCTCCACCGAGAGGAAGGAGAAGCCGGCGTACCGCACCCGGGACCACTCCACCGTCTCCCGCTGCTGGTCCTGCGACTTGGTCCATTGGAAGCTGCTCACCGACTCGTGGCGGCCGACGTGCCCCTCGTAACTGTCCTGCACGCCCGACGGGAAGCCGTACAGATCCTTGCCGCCGCCGCCCGCGGTGACGTAGACGATCCCGTCCCGTGTCGGATCCGTCGAGCCGCCCACCGGCACCGCACGGCCCACCGCACCCATCTTGACGGCGTCCGTCCGCTCGTACACGTGGTTGTGCCCGTTGATCACCAGATCCACCTGGTGCTTGTCGAACAGCGGCAGCCACTCCGCGCGCACCCCGCCGTCGGAGGCGTGCGCGGACGTCGAATAGGCGCAGTGGTGGAAGAAGACCACGATGAAGTCCACCGCCGCCGAGGAGCGCAGCTCGCCCAGCTTCCTGTCCAGCCACTTCGTCTGCTGCCCGCCCGAGTAGCCCTGGTTGGCGGGAATCTCGTACGACACGTCGTTCGCGTCCAGTGCCACGACGCCGACGTTGCCGTAGGTGAAGGAGTAGACGCCCGGTGCCGTCCGTGGGTCGAAGCCGCTGTCCGGGAGGGAGAAGCGGGCCGCCTGACCGCCGTAGCCGTCCGGCGAGTACCAGGCCTCCATGTCGTGGTTGCCGGTCGTCACCATCCACGGCACCGACTTCGCCACCGGCTCGGTCTGCTTGAGGAACAGGTCCCAGTACCCGGGGTCGAACCCGTCCGACTTCTTGCCGCTCCCGGTCCCGTCCGCGTAGCAGATGTCACCCGCGTGGAGGTGGAAGGCGGGGTTCTGGCGCAGCAGCACCTTGTCGTTGGCGAGCGCGGCCGAGCTGACGCCCTGGTCGCCGAAGGCGGTGAACACGAACTTCTCCGGGTTCGCGGGCGCCGTGCGGAAGGAGCCGACGGTCGACCCGTGCGCCGGTGAGGCCGGGTCGAAGCCGTCGTGGCCGACGCCGTAGTAGTACGTCGTGCCGGGCCGCAGACCGTCCAGGGCCGCGTGCACGTAGTACTGCTCCAGTGTCGGCCGTACGCCCGTGACCCCCGGCGTGTGCAGGGCGCGGACCTCGGCCCCGACCTTCCGGCTCAGCTGTCCGGGATGCGTGCCCACCCGCAGATACGGCCTCCGGACCGCGAGCGGCACCTGCCAGGAGACCCGCATCTGGGTCTTCGGGTCGGCGCCGAAGGCGAGGTGACGGCCGAAGGGGGTGACGACGGAACCGTGCACCTGCCCGGTGACGCTCGGGCTCGGGGCGGAGCCGCGCCTCACCGTTCCCGACGGCGACGAGCAGCCGGCCAGCAGCCCGCCGCCCGCGAACGCACCCGCCGACACCAGGGCGCGGCGCCGCGTGAGCTTCGTACGCAGGTACTCGTACTGCTCCGCCATGCTCATCCGGCTCGCGAGCTGCTCCGGAATGCCGAAGTCGGGAAGGTCCATGCTGGTGAACTTCCCAGCAAGTCCCAACGCCCGCCATACGTACGGGTGAACGCACGTCGACGAAACGGTTCGCGACACCCCGAGGATGTCCGGATGGCGGACACCTCGTGTCATTCCATGGGACACGGAGTACGGTGCCTTCATGTCTCGCAGCATCAATCTCGCAGTGATCCCCGGTGACGGCATCGGCCAGGAGGTCGTGGCCCAGGGACTGAAGGTGCTCTCCGCCGTCCTTCCGCAGGATGTGAAGCTGGAGACCAAGGAGTTCGACTTCGGGGCCAAGCGCTACCACGCCACGGGGGAGACCCTCACCGAGGCCGACCTCGACGCCCTCAAGCAGCACGACGCGATCCTGCTCGGCGCGATCGGCGACCCCTCGGTCCCGTCCGGCGTCCTGGAGCGCGGCTTCCTGCTCAAGCTCCGCTTCGCCTTCGACCACCACGTCAACCTGCGTCCGTCGAAGCTCCTTCCGGGTGTCGCCACCCCGCTGGCGGGCCAGCCGGAGATCGACTTCGTCGTGGTCCGCGAGGGTACCGAAGGTCCGTACACGGGCAACGGCGGCACGATCCGCAAGGGCACCGAGCACGAGGTCGCCACCGAGGTCTCCGTCAACACGGCCTTCGGTGTCGAGCGTGTCGTCCGTGACGCCTTCGCCCGCGCCCAGGCCCGCCCGCGCAAGAAGCTGACGCTGGTCCACAAGAACAACGTGCTGACCTTCGCGGGTCACCTCTGGACGAACGTCTTCAACAAGGTGGCCGAGGAGTTCCCCGAGGTCACCACGGACTACATCCACGTGGACGCCGCGACGATCTACCTCGTCACGGACCCCGCGCGCTTCGACGTGATCGTCACCGACAACCTCTTCGGCGACATCATCACCGACCTCGCCGCGGCCGTCTCCGGCGGCATCGGCGTCGCCGCGAGCGGGAACATCAACCCCTCCGGCGAATTCCCCTCGATGTTCGAGCCCGTGCACGGCTCGGCGCCCGACATCGCGGGCCAGGGCAAGGCCGACCCCAGTGCCACCGTCCTGTCCGTCGCCCTCCTGCTGCGCCACCTCGGCTACGAGGCCGAGGCCGCCCGCATCGAGGACGCCGTCTCGGCCGACCTCGCCGAGCGCGTGGGCAAGCCCGCCCGCAGCACCGAGGAAATCGGCGACGCGCTCGCCGTACGAGTAGCCGGCTGACCCGCCGCGCCACTTACGTCTCGTAGGAGCCGCCGGGTCGCATCCGCACCCGGCGGCTTTTCCTATGCCCTCGCCGGGTGCCACCATCAACAACCCCTGGGCAACCCCTGGGCCGTCTTCACCCCGTTTCGTCCACGGCTTCGCGCGCGCGATAATCGAACGCGGAGCCGCGGGAATGAGGGAATGCTCGGACGTCCTAGTACTGGCCACTGGCAGTACAGGCGTGAGCGCGGCCCGTCACACACAACCGGTGAAGGACAACCACATGACGACGCCCACGATCGAGCTCAAGCCCTCTTCGCAGCCCCGCTCCGCGGCGGAGCGCGAGGCGATCCTCGCCAACCCCGGGTTCGGCCGCCACTTCACCGACCACATGGTGACGATCAAGTGGACCGAGGGCCGCGGCTGGCACGACGGCCAGCTCGTCCCGTACGGCCCGCTCTCGCTCGACCCCGCGAACATGACCCTGCACTACGCGCAGGAGATCTTCGAGGGCCTCAAGGCCTACCGCCAGCCCGACGGCTCCGTCGCCACCTTCCGCCCGGACAAGAACGCCCGGCGCTTCCAGGCCTCCGCCCGTCGGCTCGGCATGCCGGAGCTGCCCGTGGAGACGTTCATCGAGGCCTGTGACGTGCTGGTCCAGCAGGACTGCGCCTGGGTCCCGGCGCACGGCGGCGAAGAATCCCTCTACCTGCGCCCGTTCATGATCGCGACCGAGGTCGGCCTGGGCGTGAAGCCCGCCAACGAGTACCTCTTCCTGGTCATCGCCTCCCCGGCCGGCGCCTACTTCCCCGGCGGCGTCAAGCCCGTCTCCATCTGGGTCTCCGAGGACCACGTCCGCGCCGTCCCCGGCGGCATGGGCGACGCCAAGACCGGCGGCAACTACGCGGCCTCCCTCCTCGCCCAGGCCGAGGCCGCCGAGCAGGGCTGCGCCCAGGTCTGCTACCTCGACGCGGTCGAGCACAAGTGGATCGAGGAGCTCGGCGGCATGAACCTGTACTTCGTGTACGGGGACAGGATCATCACCCCCTCCCTCACCGGCTCCATCCTGGAGGGCGTCACCCGCGACTCCCTCCTCACCGTCGCCCGCGACCTCGGCTACACCTCCGAGGAGGGCCGCGTCTCCATCGACCAGTGGCAGCGCGACGCGGAGAACGGCACCCTGACGGAGGTCTTCGCCTGCGGCACGGCCGCGGTCATCACCCCCGTCGGCACGGTCAAGCGCACCGGTGCCGAGTGGCAGCAGTCCGGCGGTGAGCCCGGCGAGGTCACGGTGAAGCTGCGCGAGGCGCTCCTCGACATCCAGCGCGGCATCAGCGAGGACAAGCACGGCTGGATGCACCCGCTGGGCTAGGACGTTCCCCGCGACCCTCGCGCCCCGCGCGCCCGTGGGTCCACGGCAACCCACACCTCCCGCCGGTCCCTCTCTCCCCAACAGGAGTGCGGGGACCGGCGGTTCGTTCGACGCGTAGCGGCTCCGTGACACGGGTATCCACAGATTCCACGGGGGGAGCGTGCCGCCCTCCCGTGTGCCCGCACGGCCACGGAGGGAGCGCAGGTGAGCGCAGGGTCGCCGATACCACGACTGCGCTGGCTGCTGCGCACCTTACGCACCCCACGCCGCCCCCAGAGCCTCACCGTCCTCGTCCTGCTCGCCGCCGTCGCAGCCCTCCTCCTCTGGAGCAGCTCGCGGATGGACAACTACGAGGAGAACCTCACCCTCAACCTCGGCACCGACATCGTCGGCGTCGTCGTCACCGTCTTCGTGATCGGCCCGCTGATCAGCCGCGCCCAGGAGGGCCGGGTCCGCGAACACACCCGGCTGGACTACGAGTGGTTCAGCGCTCAGGTCTACGGCTCGACCTCGAACGTGAAGGTCCTCGACACCTTCTCCAACGTGTTCGGGCCGCAGTTCTCCGAGCGCCTCTTCCGCGGCATCAAGGCGGCCACCGGGCACGGCGCCCGCGTGCAGATCCTCCTCCTCGACCCCGACTCCCTCGCGGTCATCCTGCGCGGCCGTGAACTGGGCGAGCAGAGCGCCGACATCCGCCGCGACATCATGCGCAACCTGCGCACGCTGGACCGGTTCGCGCTCCGGCTCGACGAGAACTCCCGTCAGCTCCTCGAAGTACGCCTCTGCTCCACCTCCCCCGGCGTGACCCTCTACCGCTGGGACGAGCGCTCCCTGGTCTCCTTCCTGACCGTCGGGCGCCTGTCCGGCGAGGGAGTCCAGCTGGAGGTCGCCGTCCACTCCCCGCTCGGCACCTTCGTCGAACAACGCTTCGACGAACTGTGGCAGCAGAGCAAGCCGATGGAGCGATTCACCCATCTGCCGCTGACCCTGGTCGACGCGACCGACGGCCGCCGGGCGTTCAGCTGTCGCTTCGTCTACGTGGACGACTGCCTGTACGTCGCCGGACACGGCCTCGTGTCGTACATGGCCCGCCACCGCCTCGACCAACTCTCCGCCTACAGCGATGCCTTGACCGCCACCGGCGCGCACGAGCTGATCGTCGTGGACGACGAGAGCGAGCTGCACGGGCTGCTCCTGCAGCGCTTCGCGGAGAAGTACGATGCGTCGGCGGGCGCCTTCGTCGAGTTGCGGCCGTTGGTCCTGGTCAGGGAATAGAGGCCCCGGCACACATGAGTTCAGCGCTCCACCCCGCTCAGCCCGCGAGACCCGGATCCGCGCACCTGAGTCTCCGATCTCCGGACACCAGCTCCCGGTCTTCGCACCCGAGCCCCCGCTTTCGCGCCTTCACGCCCCGTGACCTGGACGGCCTGCTGCGGCGCGTGTCCCTGCCGCCCGCCGAGCGACTCGCCCTGCGGGCCGTGGCGGCCGTCCTGCCGTTCCGTACGAACACCTACGTGGTCGACGAGTTGATCGACTGGTCGGCCGTGCCCGACGACCCGATCTTCCGGCTGACGTTTCCGCAGGCCGAGATGTTGCCCGAGCCCGACCTCAAGCAGATGGCGGAGCTGCTGGCGCGGGACGCGCCGAAGGCCGACGTCCTGCGCGCGGCCCACGAGATCCGGATGAAGCTCAACCCGCATCCCTCCGGCCAGCTCGACGCCAACGTCCCCGTGCACGAGGGGCGGCGCCTCACCGGTCTCCAGCACAAGTACCCGGAGACGGTGCTGATCTTCCCGCGTCAGGGCCAGACCTGCCACGCCTACTGCACGTACTGCTTCCGCTGGCCCCAGTTCGTCGGCGAGTCCGACCTGCGCATCGCCACCGACGACATCGCCACCACATCCGCCTATCTGCGCGCCCACCCGGAGGTCACCAGCGCGCTCATCACGGGCGGCGACCCGATGGTGATGAGCACCGAGGTGCTGCGCCGCTACGTCGAACCGCTCCTGGAGATCGAGTCGGTGCAGTCGATCCGCATCGGCACCAAGTCGCTCGCCTTCTGGCCGTACCGTTTCCTCACCGACCGCGACGCCGACGACGTGCTGCGTCTGTTCGAGAAGGTCGTCGCGAGCGGCCGCCACCTCGCGCTGATGGCCCACTTCACCCATCCGCAGGAGCTGCGGCCCCCGGTGGTGCGGGAGGCGATGCGCCGGGTGCGTGACACGGGTGCCGTGATCCGCTGTCAGGGGCCGCTGGTCAGGGGCATCAACGACAGTGCCGAGGCGTGGGCCGGGCTGTGGAACGAGACGACCGCGCTGGGGGCGGTGCCGTACTACCAGTTCGTGGAGCGGGACACCGGTCCGCAGGGCTACTTCGGGGTGCCGCTCGCCCGCGGTCACCAGATCTTCCGCGACGCCTACGCCCAGGTGTCCGGCCTCGCGCGGACCGTGCGCGGCCCGGTCATGTCGGCGATGCCGGGCAAGGTGTGCGTGGACGGGATCACGGAGGTGGCCGGTGAGAAGGTCTTCGTGCTCCACCTCATCCAGGCCCGCGACCCGGAGCTGGTGGGCCGCCCGTTCTTCGCCGCGTACGACGAGAACGCCACCTGGTTCAGCGACCTAAAGCCCGCTTTCGGCGCGAGCCAGTTCCTGCCCGGCCTCGACCCGGTGTGACGCCCGCTTCGGCGAGAGGGCCACATAGACGAGGCCCCCGACCAGGCCCGACAGGACGAAGCTGCAGTCCACTCCACCGGTGAGGGACAGCAGCGGTCCCTGGTACGACGGGAGGGAGACGGCGAGGAGGCCGGCGAACGCGCCCAGTGCCCAGGCCACCGTCGCCTGGATGTTCCAGCCGGCGCGGTACCAGTAGATGCCGCCCCGGGAGCGGCGGTTGAAGACCTGGAGGGCGTCCGGGTCGTAGATTCCGCGGCAGCGGGCGAAGCCGATGAGGGTGATGACCGCCCACGGGGTGCCGATGGCGGTCAGGAGAAGGACGAAGGACGTCATCGCGGACTGCGCGTTCCAGGCGTAGTGGCCGACGAAGACACAGACGGTGGCGACGACGGCGACCGTGAGTGTGGCCCGGGCGCGCGAGGCCTTCGGCAGGATCGCGTCCAGGTCCAGGCCCATGGAGTACAGCATCAGGCCCGCGTTGCCGACCGACCCCGCGGAGGCGGCGAGCAGCAGCGGGACCAGGTACCAGGTGGGGGAGGCGGAGACCAGCGGCCCCGCGTAGTCGAGGGCCGCGCGGGCGGCGTACGCCGTGAAGGTGCCGAAGAGCTGCGGGACCAGCAGCCCGGCGATCAGGCCAAGCCACGTGGCGTGCAGAACCGTACGGGAGGAGTGCCGGGACGGGGAGATGTAGCGCGTGTAGTCGCCGAGCAGGGTGATGAACGCGATCGGTCCGGACAGGCCCGCCGCGACCGCCGCCAGCAGCCAGGTCGGCCAGAACGAGCCCAGCAGATAGCCGCCGGTCTCCGGGAGCGCGGCGGTGGTGAAGTGCGGCGCGTAGGCGAGCACACCGAGCGCGAGGAGCGCGGTCATGCCGACCGCGAGGACCCGGGACATCGCGAGCAGCACGCGGTAGCCGTACACCGCGCCCGCGACGGTGGCGGCGGCGAGGACGGCGTACACGACGGCGTACGACAGCCCGTCCGCCGGCAACCCGAACAGGCGGCCGAGCACGCTCACCATCACATCGCCGCCGATCCAGACGGTCAGCGCGGTGTAGCCGAGGGCGAGCAGCAGCCCGACGACCGAGCCGACCAGCCGTCCGCGCACCCCGAACTGGGCGCCGGAGGAGGTGGAGAGGTTCGTCGCCGTGCGCAGCGACACCAGCGCGAGCGGCGCGGTGAGCGCCGTGCCGATCACCGTGCCCGCCACGATCGCGCTCACCGACGACCACCAGTCGAGCCCGAAGGAGGGTGGCAGCCAGCCGAAGATGATCACGCCGAGGCAGAGGTTCGACCCCAGCAGGATCGAGACGAGGTCCCCCGGCCCGCTGGTCCGTTCCTCGTCGGGGATGGTGTCGACTCCGCGCTGTTCGATCGGCATGGCTGGTCTCCTTCGACGGCCGCCTGAGAGTTAGAGCGACGTTCAATGTCTGTGACCAGATTCTGGATGTCAATGTTTCCGTTCCATGAATCTCGCGTTTAGAGTGGTGCTCTAAATCGAGGAAGGCAAGGAGGTGCCCGGACATGAGACTGACCCCCACGGAACGTGACCGGCTGCTGCTCTTCGGGGCCGCCGAGCTGGCCCGTGCTCGCCGGGCCCGGGGCCTCAGGCTGAACGTTCCCGAGGCGACCGCCCTCATCGCGGACACCGTGTGCGAGGCGGCCCGGGACGGGCGCCGGCTCGCCGAGGCGATCGCGGCGGCCCGGGCGGTGCTGGGCCCGGACGACGTCCTGCCGGGCGTCGCCGACGTCGTCACCGAGGTGCACGTCGAGGCCGTCTTCGACGACGGGTCCCGGCTCGCGGTCGTCAGCGACCCCCTCGGGGGCGGGCTGGGGGAGCGGGCGCCGGGCGCGCTGCTGCCGGGGCCGGCGCACGCCGAGCCCGCCGCGGTCGTCCGGCTGACGGTCACCAACACCGCGACCGTGCCCGTCTCGGTCACCTCGCACTTCCACTTCTTCGAGACCAACCCGCGGCTCGACTTCCCGCGGGCGGCGGCCTACGGGATGCGGCTCGCGGTCCCCGCCGGGTCCTCCGTGCGCTTCGGACCGGGCGAGAGCGCCGAGGTCGGACTGCTGCCCATCGGCGGTGAGCGGATCGCCATCGGCTTCGCGGGACTGGTCGACGGGCCGCTGGACGCGCCCGGGGCCAGGGAAGAGGCCCTGCGCAGGGCCGCCGCCTGCGGATACCTCGGAGCCGGGGAAGCCGGAGATGGCGAGGGCGCCGGAGATGGCGGGGACTCCGGGGAGACCGGCGAAATCCAGGGAGCTGAGCCGCGATGAATCCTTACGAGTACGCGGCCACCCACGGCCCCCGCGCCGGCGACCGCGTCCGCCTCGGTGACTCCGGGCTGACCATCCGCGTCGAGTCCGACGCCCAGCGCTACGGCGACGAGTTCCTCGCCGGCTTCGGCAAGACCGCCCGCGACGGACTGCACCTCAAGGCCGCCGCCGTCCGCGAGACCTGCGACGTCGTCATCAGCAACGTAGTGGTGATCGACGCGGCCCAGGGAATCCGCAAGGTCTCCATCGGCATCCGCGAGGGGCGGATCTGCGCGATCGGGCGGGCCGGGAACCCCGACACCCTCGACGGGGTCGACGTGGTGGTCGGTACGGGGACGTCGATCGTCTCGGGCGAGGGACTGATCGCGACCGCCGGAGCCGTCGACACCCACGTGCACCTGCTGTCGCCGCGCATCATGGAGGCCTCGCTCGCCTCCGGCGTCACCACGATCATCGGCCAGGAGTTCGGGCCGGTGTGGGGCGTCGGCGTCAACTCGCCCTGGGCGTTGCGCCACGCCTTCAGCGCCTTCGACGCCTGGCCGGTCAACATCGGCTTCCTGGGCCGGGGTTCGTCCTCCGACGCCGCCCCCCTCGTCGAGGCCCTGGCCGAGGGCGGCGCGAGCGGCTTCAAGGTGCACGAGGACATGGGCGCCCACACCCGCGCCCTCGACACCGCGCTGCGCGTCGCCGAGGAACACGACGTCCAGGTCGCCCTGCACAGCGACGGGCTGAACGAATGCCTGTCCGTCGAGGACACCCTGCGCGTCCTCGAAGGCCGGACCATCCACGCCTTCCACATCGAGGGCTGCGGCGGCGGTCACGTGCCGAACGTCCTGAAGATGGCGGGGGTCCCGAACGTCATCGGTTCCTCCACCAACCCCACCCTGCCCTTCGGCCGGGACGCGGTCGCCGAGCACTACGGCATGATCGTCTCCGTCCACGACCTGAAGACCGACCTGCCCGGCGACGCGGCCATGGCCCGCGACCGGATCCGCGCCGGAACCATGGGCGCCGAGGACGTGCTGCACGACCTGGGCGCGATCGGGATCACCTCCTCGGACGCGCAGGGCATGGGACGCGCGGGCGAGACCGTACGCCGCACCTTCGCGATGGCCGGAAAGATGAAGGCCGAGCGCGGCGCACCGGCGGACGTGGACCACGACAACGAGCGCGTCCTGCGCTACATGGCCAAGCTCACCATCAACCCGGCCATCGCGCACGGCCTCGCCCACGAGGTCGGCTCGATCGAGGTCGGCAAGCTCGCCGACATCGTCCTGTGGCGCCCGGAGTTCTTCGGCGCCAAGCCGCAGCTCGTCCTCAAGTCCGGCTTCCCGGCGTACGGCGTCGTCGGCGACCCGAACGCCGCCACCGACACCTGCGAACCCCTCGTCCTGGGGCCGCAGTTCGGGGCGCACGGCGCGACGCCCGCCGAGATCTCGGTCGCCTTCGTCGCCCAGGCCGCGCTCGACCAGGGCAACGACCTCATGCCGACCCGCCGGCGCCGGGTCGCCGTGCGCGGCACCCGCGGGATCGGCCCCGCCGACCTGCGCCTCAACTCCCGTACCGGATCCGTCGACGTCGACCAGCGCACGGGCCTGGTCACCCTCGACGGTGACCCGCTGCGCTCCGAACCCGCCGACTCGGTCTCCCTCAACCGCCTCTACTTCCTGTGATGAAGGTGCACGTCATGACCCCTGCCGCCGACGGTTTCCGGATGCCCGCCGAGTGGACCCCGCACGAGCGCACCTGGATGGCGTGGCCGGGCCCCAACCCGACCTTCGACAACCCCGACGACCTCGCCGAGGCGCGCGCGGCCTGGGCGGCGGTGGCGCGCGCGATCCGCCGGTTCGAACCGGTGACGGTCGTGTGCGGGCCGGGCCAGTCGCAGGCGGCCCGGGCACTGCTCGGCCCGGACGTCGACACCGTCGAACGTGAACTCGACGACGCCTGGATGCGTGACATCGGCCCCACCTTCCTCATCGACGGGAAGGGCGAACTGGCCGCCGTGGACTGGACGTTCAACGGCTGGGGCGCCCAGGACTGGGCCCGCTGGGAGCACGACGCCAAGATCGGCGCGTATGTCGCGGATCTCGCGGGGGCGAAGACGTACGCCTCGAAGCTGGTCAACGAGGGAGGTGCGATCCACGTCGACGGCGAGGGAACCGTGCTCCTGACCGAGACCGTGCAGCTCGGCCCCGAGCGCAACCCCGACTGGACGCGCGAGCAGGTGGAGGCGGAGATCCACGCCCACCTAGGCACCCGCAAGGCGATTTGGCTGCCGCGCGGGCTGACCGGCGACTACCCCCCGTACGGCTTCGGCACGCTCGGCCATGTCGACATCGTGGCTGCCTTCGCCCGCCCCGGAGTCGTGGTCGCGCACTCCCAGCCGGACCCGGCGCACCCCGACCACGAGGTGACCAAGGAGGTCATCGGCCGGCTCCAGGCCGCGACCGACGCGCGCGGGCGCCGCCTGGAGGTCGTCGAGGTCCAGGCCCCGACGATCCTGGAGGCCGACGGCCACTGGGCCGACTACTCCTACATCAACCACTACCTCTGCAACGGCGGCGTGGTCCTGTGCGGCTTCGACGACCCGCGCGACGAGCTCGCGGCCGGCATCTTCCGACGGCTCTTCCCCGAGCGGACGGTGACACTGGTGGACGCACGTACGATCTTTGCCGGAGGCGGTGGCATCCACTGCATCACCCAGCAGCAGCCGAGGATCTGAACCAGGAGTCGCACGTGGCAGGGGACAGCACGCCGCGGAGGAAGAACGCGCCTCCGCGCGAGGACGTGCTGGCAGCCGCCATGGACATGATCGCCGAGCGCGGTCTGGAGAAGCTCACCATGGCGGCGCTCGGCCGCGAGGTCGGCATGAGCAGCGGTCATCTCCTCTACTACTTCCACTCCAAGGACGAGCTGCTGCTGCAGACCCTGGAGTGGAGCGAGGGGCGGCTCGGCGCCGAGCGCGGCCGGTTGCTCGCCGCCCGGGGCACCGCCCGTGAGCGGCTCGACGCGTATGTCGACCTGTACGTCCCCGACGGCCACCGCGACCCGCACTGGACGCTCTGGCTGGAGGTCTGGAACCGCTCGCAGAACGCCGACGACGCCGCCCGCGAGCGGCAGGTCGCCATCGAGGGCGCCTGGCACCGCGACCTGGTCGCGCTGCTCGCCGAGGGTGTCTCGCGCGGCGAGTTCCGGCCGGTCGACCCGGACCGCTGCGCCGCCCGGCTGCGGGCCCTGCTCGACGGTTTCTCCATCCATGTGGCGATCGGACTGCGCGGCACCGACAGAGAGCGGATCCTGCGCCACGTAAGGGAGTTTCTGGACGAATCCCTGAGCTGACCGTCACTCGGCCGAACGTGATGAACGCAATGAACAAAACGTGAGGCGCCCTTGTCGCGGCAGTGATCAGCGGGCACGTTACGGCTCATGGCACTCACGGGACGAGAGCACTGGAAGAAGATCTGGGTCGGCTCGGCGGGCAACATGGTGGAGTGGTTCGACTGGTTCGTGTACGCGAGCTTCGCCACCTACTTCGCCGGAGCCTTCTTCCCCGACGACAACCCCACCGCCCAGCTCATGAACACCGCGGGCATCTTCGCGGTCGGCTTCTTCATGCGCCCGGTCGGCGGCTGGCTGCTCGGCCGGATCGCCGACCGCAGAGGCCGCAAGACCGCCCTGACGCTGACCGTCACCCTGATGTCGCTGTCGGCGCTCCTCATCGCCTTCGCGCCGACCTACGCGGTGGCGGGCTACGGCGGCGCGGCCGTCCTGCTCGTCGCCCGCCTGCTGCAAGGACTCTCGGTGGGCGGCGAGTACGCGGCCAGCGCCACCTACCTCACCGAGGCCTCCGCCCCCGAGCGGCGCGGCTTCGCCTCCAGCTTCCAGTACGTGTCGATGACCGCAGGGCAGATCCTCGGCCTCGGCCTGCAGATCATCCTCCAGCGCACCCTGTCCGACGACGCGCTGCACAGCTGGGGCTGGCGCATCCCCTTCGTCGTGGGCGCGCTCGGCGCCGCCGTCGTCTTCTACCTGCGGCGCGCGATGCTGGAGACCGAGGTGTACGAGGAGGCCGCGTCCGGCGAGGAGCGCGGCACGATGCGCGCGCTGTGGCGGCACCGGAGGGAGGCCTTCCTGGTCATCGCGCTCACGATGGGCGGCACGGTCGCCTACTACACGTACACCACCTACCTGACGAAGTACCTCTCCAACTCGGCGGGTCTGTCCAAGGAGACCGCGACCCTCGTCTCCTTCACCGCGCTGATCGTCTTCGCCTGTCTCCAGCCGCTCGCGGGCCGCCTCTCCGACCGTGTCGGCCGCCGGCCGCTGCTCATCACCTTCGCGGTGGGCTCGACGTTCCTGACGGTCCCGATCATGACGATGCTGGGGCACGTGGGCAGCTTCTGGCCCGCTCTCGGGCTGGCCCTGCTCGCCCTGGTGGTGGTCACCGGCTACACCTCCATCAACGCCTGTGTGAAGGCCGAGCTGTTCCCGACCGGCGTCCGCGCGCTGGGTGTCGCCCTCCCGTACGCCATCGCCAACGCCCTCTTCGGCGGTACGGCCGAATACGTCGCCCTGTGGTTCAAGGACGCGGGCATCGAGTCCGGTTTCTCCTGGTACGTGGCGGGGTGCGCCGCGGTGTCGCTGGTCGTCTACGTCACCATGCGGGAGACCCGCGACCTGGATCTCAACCGGGTCGGCTCCGGCCGGGAACCCTCCTCGGAGCCCAAGGCGCGGCTCGCATCCTGAGACAACCCGTGAGCACGGGGGCGGTATGTGCCAGACTGCCCCCGTGCTCTCGTTCGCCATGATTATTGGCAGCAGGCGCGCCGGTCCGCAGTGACCGCCACGTACCACCACGTACGGGCGGACATCGTCGTCCTCGACCCGCGCGCAGACCTCTCGCACCCGCGAGAGGTTTTTCGTTTTCCTGGCCCACCTCAAGCCGGGAAGGGAGCGCGAGGGATCATTGGAGGACGGTGGAGCCGGTCATTCCGGTACAGACCGAGATCCGACATCAGGAGCCGAACACCATGACCGAAACCAGCGAGCTCGACGATTCGTTCCACGTCTTCGACACGACCCTGCGCGACGGCGCGCAGCGTGAGGGCATCAACCTCACCGTGGCGGACAAGCTGGCCATCGCACGGCACCTGGACGACTTCGGCGTGGGCTTCATCGAGGGCGGCTGGCCCGGCGCCAACCCGCGCGACACCGAGTTCTTCGCCCGCGCCCAGCAGGAGATCGACTTCAAGCACGCCCAGCTGGTCGCGTTCGGCGCCACCCGCCGCGCCGGCGGCAAGGCGAGCGAGGACCCGCAGGTCAAGGCCCTTCTCGACTCCGGCGCCCAGGTGATCACCCTGGTCGCCAAGTCCCACGACCGCCACGTCGAACTCGCACTGCGCACCACCCTCGACGAAAACCTGGAGATGGTCCGCGACACGGTCTCCCACCTGTGCTCACAAGGCCGTCGGGTCTTCGTCGACTGCGAGCACTTCTTCGACGGCTACCGCGCGAACCCCGAGTACGCGAAGGCGGTCGTCCGCGCGGCCTGGGAGGCGGGCGCCGACGTCGTCGTCCTCTGCGACACCAACGGCGGCATGCTCCCCGCCCAGGTCCAGGCGGTCGTCGCCACGGTCCTCGCCGACACCGGCGCCCGGCTCGGGATGCACGCGCAGGACGACACGGGCTGCGCGGTCGCCAACACCCTGGCCGCCGTCGACGCGGGCGCGACCCACGTCCAGTGCACCGCGAACGGCTACGGCGAACGGGTCGGCAACTCGAACCTGTTCCCGGTCGTGGCCGCCCTGGAACTGAAGTACGGCAAGAAGGTCCTCCCCGACGGCGCCCTGCGCGAGATGACCCGCATCTCGCACGCGATCGCCGAGGTCGTCAACCTCACCCCCTCCACGCACCAGCCGTACGTCGGCGTCTCGGCCTTCGCCCACAAGGCGGGCCTGCACGCTTCCGCGATCAAGGTCGACCCGGACCTCTACCAGCACATCGACCCCGAGCAGGTCGGCAACACCATGCGGATGCTGGTCTCCGACATGGCGGGCCGCGCGTCGATCGAGCTCAAGGGCAAGGAACTCGGCATCGACCTCGGCGGCGACCGTGAGCTGGTGGGCCGGGTCGTGGAACGCGTCAAGGAACGCGAGCTCAAGGGCTACACGTACGAGGCGGCGGACGCCTCCTTCGAACTCCTGCTCCGCGAGGAGGCGGAGGGACGGGCCCGCACGTACTTCCAGGTCGAGTCCTGGCGCGCGATCGTCGAGGACCGCCCCGACGGCACCCACGCCAACGAAGCCACCGTCAAACTCTTCGCCAAGGGCGAGCGCATCGTCGCCACGGCGGAGGGCAACGGGCCGGTGAACGCCCTCGACCGTGCCCTGCGGGTCGCCCTCGAAACGATCTACCCCCAGCTCGCCAAGCTGGAGCTCGTCGACTACAAGGTCCGCATCCTCGAAGGCAAGCACGGTACCCAGTCCACCACCCGCGTCCTCATCTCCACGTCCGACGGCGCGGGGGAGTGGTCCACGGTGGGCGTCGCGGAGAACGTGATCGCGGCGTCCTGGCAGGCGCTGGAGGACGCGTACACGTACGGCCTGCTGCGCGCAGGCGTAGAACCAGCGGAGTAGCCGCCGCCCCCACCCGGGGCCCGTCCCCGGGGCCCGACCCTGGGGTCCAGGTCCGGACCCCGGGTTTGACCTGTGGTCCGACCCGTGTCCGGACCTGGGGTCCGATTCGTGTCCGGACCTGGGGTCCGATTCGTGTCCGGACCTGGGTTTCGATCCGGGGTTCGACCGGGGTCGGAACCCGGGGCTCCGTCTCCAGGCCCCCAGGGCGGGGGCTGCGCCCCGCGTCCCCGGCCCGGCCGATTCGTTTGTCCGGCGGTCGGTGGGGGCTGGTCGCGCAGTTCCCCGCGCCCCTAGGGCGGGGGCTGCGCCCCGCGTCCCCGGCCTGCCCGTTTCGTTTGTCCGGCGGTCGGTGGGGGCTGGTCGCGCAGTTCCCCGCGCCCCTAGGGCGGGGGCTGCGCCCCGCGTCCCCGGCCTGCCCGTTTCGTTTGTCCGGCGGTCGGTGGGGGCCGGTCGCGCAGTTCCCCGCGCCCCTCGGGTGCGCTGGCGCCATCTTTCAGGCCGTCCGGCGCACCCACCCACCCCGGTCCACACCTCCAGCCTGTCCGGCGTGTGAGGACGAGGCCGGGGCCGATGCCCCACCCCCCCAGTCCGCCCGCCCACCCGGGCCTGTATCACTCAGCCTGTCCGGCGTTTGAGGCTGAGGCCGGGGTCGACGCCCCACGCAGCCCCCGGTCCGCCCGCCCACCCGGGCCTGTATCACTCAGCCTGTCCGGCGTTTGAGGCTGAGGCCGGGGCCGATGCCCCACCCACCCCCCGGTCCACCCGCCCACCCCACCCCGGCCCGTATCACTCAGCCCGTCCGGCGTTTGAGGACGAGGCCGTTCAGGCCGATGCGGGGGTCCAGGGGGCGCGGCGCCCCTGGCGGGGTTGAAGGGGCGGAGCCCCTGGGGATGGGACGGGTAGGGGCGGCGGGGGCGAGGGAAGAGGGCGAACCCTGTCAGCGCAGCGCCCACTTCTGATTGGCCGCCCCCGTACAGGACCAGATCTGCGCCCGAGCCCCATTCACCGACGAGTTGCCCGTCACATCCAGACACTTGCCCGCCGCCGCATTGACCACGTCACCCGTCGAATCGTTGTACGACCACCGCTGCGCCCCAGTCCCATTGCAGTCGTAGAGCTGAACCTTCGCCCCATCAGCCGTGGACGCCGACGTGACGTCGAGGCACTTGCCCAGCGCCTGGACCGACCCGTCCCCCGCCACCGTCCACCGCTGCGCGTCCGAGCCATTGCAGTCGTACAGCTGAACCGCCGTACCGTTCGCCGACGACCCCCCGGCCACATCAAGACACTTGCCCGCGAGCCCCACGAACGCGCCCGTCTGCCCACCCCCACCGACCTGCTCCCCGGCCCAGGTGAACGTCGCGGACGTCTTCCCCGGCAGCGAGTACGTCGCGTGCTGCGAGCCCCAGTTGATGGTCACGGTCTTCGCGGACGAGGAGTCGTTGTAGGCGATCAGCGCCTTGGAACCGTCAGGATTGCGCCACGCCACGTTCGGCACGGACGTACTCGCCGTAGACGCCACCCGCTGTGCCCCCGGCCGCACGAACTTCGTCAACTGCCCCATCGTGTAGTACTCGATCGTGTAGTCGACCTGCCCACTCGCCCCGTCCCCGTTGTGGACGGTGATCAGCCCGGAACACGTCCCGCACCCCCCGTTGTGCGGCCCCCGGTTCTGATCGACGGCCAGCGACCACTTCGTCACCGACTTCGCCCAGTTCCGCGTGTAGTCGACGATGTTCAGCATGTCCTCGCGCTGCTGGTTGGCGATCCAGGTGCCACCGGAGTGCTCGGTCCCGAAGGCGTCCACCCCCGGGTACTGGTTGTGCACGCTCGTCTGCTTGCCCACGTCCCCGCCGTACCCGTGCCAGGCGATCCCCCCGAAGTTCGGATGCGCGCGCACGGCCGCGTCGTCGACGGTCTGGGCGGCGTACGAGTCGTACACGTCCCAGTTCCAGTCGTGCGCCAGCACCTTCGTGGACAGCCCCGCGGCCTGCAGCTTCGGCAGCAGCTCACTCTTCGTGAAGTACGCGAGCCCCGACGCGTTCCAGCTCATCGACGGATACCCCGAGCAGCACGTCGGCTCGTTCTGCGCGGTGACGTAGGAGACCGGCACCCCCTGGTCCCGGTACGCCTGGAGGTACTTGACGAAGTACGAGGCGTACGCCCCGTAGTCCTCCGCCTTCAGCCAGCCCCCGTTGAGCTGCCCGCTGTCCTTCATCCAGGCGGGCGCCGTCCACGGCGAGGCCATCACGGTGAGCGAGGGGTTCAGCTGGAGCGCCTGCTTGGTCAGCGGCACCACGTCGGCCAGATCGTGCGCGATCGAGAACGACGAGAGGGACGGATCGCTCTGCCCGGCCGGCACGTCGTCGTACGTGTACCCGTACCGGGCGAGATCGGACGCGCCCATCGGATTGCGCAGGAACGAGAGCCCGATGCCCTCCGTCGGAGAGAACAGCTTCCGCATCGTCGCGTCCCGGGTGGCTCCCGACAGCGCCCCGCTGCTGTTCATCAGCCAGGCCGCGGTGTCGGTGAAGGACGCGCCGCCGCCCGTGAAGGTCTGGTAGCGCGTGTTCTCGTCGACGGTGATGTTCTCGCCGCTGCCACCGGTACCGGCCTGGAAGGCGAACGGCGTCTGGGCCTGCAGCCCGCGCACGACATGGCGTCCGCCGTCGTCGTCCGTCGTGGTCAGCCAGGCCGTGACGGGTTCGCCCGCGGCGTGCGCGGGCGCCGCCGTGACGGCGGTCAGTCCGGCGGTGGTGAGCAGTCCGGCGAGAAGAAGCCGGACCGCCCGAGTGGATCTCCTCATGACGCGTCGCCCTTCTGGGTGTGGGGGAGGGGGCGTGCGAGCCGTGAGTAAATGACGGCTTCGGGTCCACGTCAAGGGGTCTCGCGTTCAGGGCGTGAAAGAACAACTGCCCTGATCCGGCCGCACATTGCCCGTGTACCGGTTCTGACGTGAAGTCTTGACGGCCTCCCGGGACGCCAGTTAACTCACGCCGTGATCTAAGTCGTAAGAGACCAACCGGAGATGCCCTCAGGCGCCCGGTCAGGGAACACCAGGGACTACGTAGAGTCGAGGGAAGGTCCATGCGAAGAACCGCCCTGCTCGCCTCCGCCGCTTTGCTCACGGGGCTGCTGCCGCTCCTTTCGGCCGGAGCGGCCACGGCCGACGAACCGGCCCCCGTCCCCGTCGACCACTTCGAGGGCGAGGTCCCCTTCGCCAATCCTCCCGCCGGGGGCCTGTTCACCTGGGGCGGTGACGCGGACGACCCGCCCGCGCTCGCCCTGACCACCCGTACCGACGCCCCCGAGGGCACCAAGGTCCTCACCGGCACCTACGACATCAGCGGCTACGGCGGCTTCACCCACGACTTCGCCTTCGACCAGCCGGCCCACGACTGGTCGGCTCACAAGGGCATCCGCTTCTGGTGGGACGGCCAGAACAACGCCAAGAAGGTCGCCTTCGAGATCAAGGACGGCGGTGCCAACGGCGAGGCCTCCGAGCTGTGGACGACGTCCTTCACCGACGACTTCAGCGGCTGGAAGCAGATCGAGATCCCCTTCACCGACTTCGCCTATCGCACGGACTACCAGCCCGTCGGCGGCATCGACCAGGTCCTCGGCCTCACCCAGATGTGGGGGTACGCCCTCACGCTCCCGGTCGGCGTCAAGGGCTCGTTCGCCATGGACGACGTCGAGTTGTACGGCAAGGCCGACCAGTCCCTGCGGGCCTCCGTCACCGCCGACTCCGCCGTCCACCCGGTGAAGGAGGGAGCGACGGCGACGGTGAAGCTCTCCGTCGCCACCACCGGAGCCGCCCCGATCGACGAGCCCGTGACCGTCGCCTACGAGAGCGCGGGGGGCACCGCCGAGCCCGGCAAGGACTACACACCGGTCAAGGGCGAGATCACCTTCCCGGCGGGCACCACCTCCGGCACCACCCGCACCATCCAGGTCCCGACGCTGCGCGACAAGTCCGCCGAACCCGCCGAGACGATCCCCCTGAAGCTCACGGTCACCGGCGCGAAGGCCCCCGCCGAGACCCCGCAGATCGTCATCGACGCCCACGGCCTGCCGTACCTGGACCCGAAACTGCCCGTGAAGAAACGGGTCGCCGACCTCGTGTCCCGCATGTCCCTGGAGGAGAAGGCCGGGCAGATGACCCAGGCCGAACGCGGCGCGCTCACCGCGCAGGGCGACATCGCGACGTACGACCTCGGTTCGCTCCTGTCCGGCGGCGGCTCGACCCCGACGCCCAACACCCCCGAGGCCTGGGCGAAGATGATCGACGCCTTCCAGCTCCGGGCGCAGGCGACACGGTTCCAGATCCCGCTGATCTACGGCGTGGACGCGGTGCACGGCCACAACAACCTCACCGGCGCGACGATCATGCCGCACAACATCGGCATCGGCGCGGCCCGTGATCCCCAGCTGGCCGAGCGGACAGGCGCCGTGACGGCGGCCGAGGTGCGTGCCACCGGCATCCCCTGGGACTTCGCCCCCTGCCTCTGCGTCACCCGCGACGAACGCTGGGGCCGCTCCTACGAGTCCTTCGGCGAGGACCCCGCGCTCGTCCAGTCCATGGAGACGATGATCCAGGGCCTCCAGGGCGCCGCGAACGGCAAGGACCTGAAGCACAACGACAAGGTGCTGGCCACGGCCAAGCACTTCGTCGGCGACGGCGGCACGGAGTACGGCTCGTCCACGACGGGCTCGTACACCATCGACCAGGGCGTCACGAAGGTCACCCGGCAACAGTTGGAGGCCGTCCACCTGGCGCCGTACCAGACGGCGGTCGACCGTGGCATCGGCTCGGTCATGCCGTCCTACTCCTCCCTCGACATCCTCGGCGACGGCCAGGGCCCGGTGAAGATGCACGCCCGCGCGGACATGATCAACGGCGTGCTCAAGGACCGCATGGGCTTCGACGGATTCGTCATCAGCGACTGGCAGGCCATCGACCAGATCCCCGGCGACTACGCGTCCGACGTCCGTACGTCGATCAACGCGGGCCTGGACATGATCATGGTCCCGTACGCCTACAAGGACTTCCGTACGACGCTGGTCGACGAGGTACGGGCGGGCCGCGTCAGCGAGGCGCGGGTGAACGACGCCGTGTCCCGCATCCTCACCCAGAAGTTCAAACTCGGCCTCTTCGAGAAGCCGTACGCGGACACGAGCGGCGCGGCACAGATCGGCTCCGCCGGCCATCGGGCGGTCGCCCGTGAGGCGGCGGCCAAGTCCCAGGTCCTCCTGAAGAACGCGACCGGCGTACTGCCCCTGAAGAAGTCCCAGAAGGTGTACGTGGCCGGTTCGAACGCCGACGACCTCGGCAACCAGACCGGCGGCTGGACGATCACCTGGCAGGGGGCGTCCGGGAAGCACACGGACGGTACGACGATCCTGCAGGGCATGCGGAACGCCGGCGGTGACGTCACCTACTCGAAGGACGCCTCGGCACCGACGTCCGGCTACGACGTGGGTGTGGTCGTCGTGGGCGAGACCCCCTACGCGGAGGGCGTCGGCGATGTGGGCAACGGCAACGACCTCGCTCTGACCCCCGCCGACCAGGCCGCCGTGGACAAGGTGTGCGCCGCCATGAAGTGCGCGGTCCTGATCGTGTCGGGCCGCCCGCAGCTCATCGGGGACCGCCTGGGTGAGATCGACGCCCTGGTGGCCTCGTGGCTGCCCGGCACGGAGGGTGACGGCGTGGCCGACGTCCTGTACGGCAAGCGCGCCTTCACCGGCCAGCTCCCCGTCACCTGGCCCAAGTCGGAGACCCAGCTCCCGATCAACGTCGGCGACGCGTCCTACGATCCCCAGTTCCCCTACGGCTGGGGCCTGACCACGCTGACGAAGGTCCCCGGGGGCGGCGAGGCCACACTCAAGGTCCTCACTCTCGCCGCTCGGGCGGCAGACCGGACCGGCTCGGCGCAACTGGGCCGCGCCGCGGTCACCAAGGCCCGCCTCCTGGTCCAGCAGAGCACAGGCTCAACCATCACCCCGGCCCTCGCGAAACCCTTCGCGGAAGCCGACCACCTACTCCTGACCGCCCACTACACCCAAGCACTGACCAAACTCCTGGAGGCCTACCGAGCCAGGTGACGGACAGAGGCTGATGTACGACGGGGCGTGGGGACTGATCACACAGTTCCCCGCGCCCCTTCAGGGGCGCTGCGCGCATCTTCGGCCCGTCCGGCGTTCGAGGACGAGCCCTAACCCCAATGCCCGGTTTTGCGCACGTTCAGGTAGCTTCGGAGATATGAAGGCCGCACTGATCCGAGGACTCCCCGGACTGCTGATCGCGCTGACACTCGCCGCCCTCACGGCACTCATTCTCACCGCACCCCCCGCCCACGCGACCACAGACGTGGGAACAGTGGCGGCAGCCCTCCGCAAGAGCCCCGTCTACGTGGACCCAGCAGCCTCCGCGCAACTCTCCAAGGCGGACGCCGACACCCTGGCCAAGAAGATCAAGAACGCGAACAAGCCAGTCTTCGTGGCCGTCCTCCCCGCGGACTTCCCCACCCAGAACCTCTTCCAGAACCTTCGCACCGACACCGGCGTCACAGGCCTGTACGCCATCAGACTGGGCACCCGCTTCGACGCCCGCGCCGACGCCGCCGTCATGCCCCGCACCGCCGTCCAGAACCTCGTCACCAGCGTCCAGGGCGAACCCGCGAAGACCCAGCTGAACAACTTCACGGACCGTGCCCTGGCCAACATCAACGGCTCGGCCCCCAAGAGCTGGGGCTCGACCGGCGGAAACGGCGTCTCCACCAGCGCCCTCATCGCGGTGGCCGCGGTGGCCGCGGCCGGCGGCGCGGGCGCCTACACCCTCGTACGCCGCAACCGCCGCCGCAAGGAGCAGGAACAACAGGAAGCACTGGACAAACTCCGTGTGGTCGTCGACGAGGACATCACCGCGTTCGGCGAGGAACTCGACCGGCTCGACTTCCACCCCGCCGAGGCCGGCGCCGACGACGCGATGCGCGCCGACTACGAACGCGCGCTCGACGCCTACGAACAGGCGAAGTCGTCCATGGCGGCGGCCCGCCGCCCGGAGGACGTACGCGCCGTCACCCAGTCCCTGGAGGACGGCCGCTTCTCCCTCGCGCTCCTGTCCGCACGTCGGGAGGGCAGGCCCCTGCCCGAACGACGCGCCCCCTGCTTCTTCGACCCGCGACACGGCCCGTCGGTCGCCGACGCGACGTGGACCCCGGCAGGCGGCGCTCCCCGCGAGGTCCCGGTCTGCGCGGCGGACCAGGCCCGTCTAGTGGACGGCCGCGCCCCGGCGGTCCGCGAGGTCGACACCGACTACGGCCGCCGCCCGTACTGGGACGCCGGCCCGGCCTACGGCCCCTGGGCGGGCGGCTACTTCGGCGGCGGCCTGCTGCCCGGCCTCCTCGTCGGCACCCTGCTCGGCAGCATGATGGCCACCCCCTCCTACGCGTCCGACTACGGCTCCGGTTACGGAGACTTCGGCGGTTACAGCGGGGGTGACGTCTCCGGCTCCGACTTCGACTCCGGCGACTTCGGCGGCGGTTTCGGGGACGGCGGTGGCGGCGACTTCGGTGGCGGCGGAGGAGACTTCGGCGGCGGCTTCTGAAGATCGGCCGTCCCGGACGACGTCCCCCGAGGCTCGGTGTCCGCAAGGCGGTCCATCAGCGCCGCCGCCAGTCGCAACACCTCACGCCCGGTCTCGTTCAAGGTGCCGAGCGCAGCCGCCGGCCAGGCATCGTGCTCAGCCAGGTCCCGCTCCAGCGCCCGCAGCCCTTCCGCGGTGAACGTCAGCACGGACTGGCGCCGGTCCGCGCCGTCGGCCGTCCGGGCGATCAGCCCGTCCGACTCCAGCTCGGCGAAGACCCGGGTCAACGACTGCGGCCGCTGCCGCTCGGCCGCCGCGACCTCGCCGGGCGTCGCCGCCCCGTGCCGACGCAAGTGCCCCCAGCACCCCCAGCTGATTCGGACCGCTGACCACGACGGCCGTGCTGCTCTCCTACTCCCTCGCCCCCTGGCCGGAGGACGCCGCCGCACTGCACACGGCCGTCCTCGTCCTGGCGGTCGCGCCGGCCTGTTGCGTTCTGCCGATCCCACGCCGCCGCACACCGGTCCCCAGCCCCGCCTGACTAACCCCGCGCCCCCTGTCCACGCAGTCCCTCCCCGCTCGGTCTCATCCCGCGCTCGCCCTCCCCCCGCGGATCCTGCCGCCCGAACACCTCCGGAGCCGCCGCACGCGGCACGACCAGTCCCGTCTCGTACGCCGTCACGACCGCCTGCGTACGGTCGCGCAGCCCCAGCTTGGACAGCACCCGGCTGACATGCGTCTTCACCGTCTCCTCGCCCACCTGAAGCCGCGCGGCGATCTCCGGGTTGGACAGCCCTTCCGCCAGCAGCCGCAACACCTCCGTCTCGCGCGGGGTGAGCACGCCGAGCGCCGTCCCCGTCGGCGCCCTGGGCTTGAGCCGGGCGAACTCGGCGATCAGCCGCCGGGTGATGACGGGCGCGAGCAGCGCCTCCCCGGCGGCCACGACCCGTACCGCCTCGAACAGCCGCTCCGCCGTCACGTCCTTCAGCAGGAACCCGCTCGCCCCGGCCGCGAGCGCGTCATACACATGCTCGTCCAGATCGAAGGTGGTGAGGATAAGTACACGTGGCGCGTCCCCGGCCTCCGGACCCATCAGCTCGGCGGTGGCCTGGATCCCGTCCATGACCGGCATCCGTACGTCCATGAGGACCACGTCGGGACGCCGCTCCCGGCAGACCCGCACCGCCTCGGCGCCGTCGCGCGCCGTGCCGACGACGGTGAAGTCCGCCTGGGTGGCGAGAAGTCCGGCGTAACCGGCGCGCACCACCTCGTGGTCGTCGGCCACCACGATCCGCACGGCCGGGACCCGCCCTTCGGCTTCCGAGGCCTCTACGGCGGTCGTCATACGAGAGCCTCCGCCCGCACCGGCAGCCACGCCTCGACCAGGAAGCCTCCGCCATGCGCCGGACCGGTGCGCAGGGTACCGCCGACCGTGGCGGCCCGCTCGCGCATGCCGAGCAGGCCGTGCCCGGCGGTGGGGGACGCGGGCCCCGGCCCGTTGTCACGCACACGGATCGCCAAGTCGTCCTCCGCGTAACGAAGTTCGACGTCGACGGCGGCACCCGGAGCATGCCGGCGGGCGTTGGTGAGGGCCTCCTGCACGATCCGGTACGCGGTGACCTCGATGCCCGGGTCGAGCGGGGCGACCGGCCCGCTGACGATCAGCCGCGTACGGGAGCCGGAGGCGTCCCGGGACTCGTCGACGAGCTCCAGGAGCTGGCGCAGCCCCGGCTGCGGACGCCGGTTGACCGCTGTGTCGGCGTCCTCCCGCAGCACCCCCAGCAGGCGCCGCATCTCCGTCAGCGCGGTCCGCGCGGTGTCCCCGATGGCGAGCAGTCGGGTGGCGCCGTCGGCCGGGAGCCCTGCTGTGGTCAGCCGGGCCGTCTCGGCCTGCACGGCGATCATCGAGATGTGGTGCGCGACCACGTCGTGCAACTCCCTCGCGATGCGCGCCCGTTCACCCCGTGCGGCGTGGGCGAGGAGCGTGTCCGCGAAGGCCCGCTCCGTCGCGCTGTGGGCCAGCGCGGCGCTGCGGACGTGGTGCGTGATGCCCGTCGCGGCCGCCGCCGAGGCGAGCGTGGCCACCAGCACGGCCATCACCCGGGTGGTGAGGTCGTCCTGACTGACGAGAGCCAGCACGACATACGGCACGACGAGTATTCCGCTGAGCCGGGGCGCCCCCGCCCGTCCCAGCCAGTACACCGAGGCCAGCTGGGCCGCCACCCCCGCCAGCGTGAGGGTGCGGAACGGCGCCAGCGCCAGCACGCCCGCCGAGGTCACGGCCACGGCGGCCCCGGCCCGCGCCGGCAGGGCCCGGTCGGCGCCGAGCACGAAGGTGAGCGGAAGGGTGGTGCAGACCCCGAGCAGCAGGGCGAGCGACAGGTTCTCGTGCGGGCCCCCGAGTCGGATCAGGACCTCGGCGCAGGCGAGGAACGCGAGGGCAACCGGGTAGGTCACGGAGGCCGGGAAGTGCCGCAGCAACTTCCGCACCCCCGCGATTCCTTCGCCGCGTCGCGCCGTGTCCTCGCCCATGCCGCCATTGTGCCGTCGGACGAGCCGCGGCGCGTCACCCTGGGGTTTCTCCCTCACATGGGGGACCCGGCCGACGATCCGTCCCTCGTGACAGGGGCGTCGAAGACGGCTCCGTGGCGGGACGACGTCGGGGCCCGCCCGTCCCTAATCTCGCTGGCATGAGCGATGCAACGATCGAAGTCCAGGACCTGCGCAAGCGGTTCGGGCGGACCGTCGCGGTCGACGGACTCACCTTCACCGTCCGGCCGGGACAGGTGACCGGTTTCGTGGGTCCGAACGGGGCGGGCAAGTCCACCACCATGCGGGCCGTGCTCGGCCTGGACACTCCCGACGAGGGGCGCGCGCTCATCGGCGGCCGTCCCTACCACGCCCTGCGCTCACCGCTGTTGGAGGTCGGTGCGCTCCTCGACGCGGCCGCCCTGCACCCCAGTCGGCGCGGACGCGACCATCTGCGCTGGCTGGCGCACTCGCACGGGCTGTCCCTGCGCCGGGTCGACGAGGTGCTCGAACAGGTGGGCATGGACCAGGCCGCCCGCCGCCGCGCGGGCGGCTACTCACTGGGTATGCGCCAACGGCTGGGCATAGCGGCCGCGTTGCTCGGAGACCCTCCGGTGCTCCTGCTCGACGAACCGGTCAACGGCCTTGACCCCGAGGGCATCCAGTGGATCCGCGGCCTGCTGCGCCGGCTGGCCGGGGAGGGCCGCGCCGTCCTGGTCTCCAGCCACCTCATGAGCGAGCTGGAGGACACCGCTCACCACCTGCTGGTCGTCGGCCGCGGCCGCCTCATCGCGGACACCTCCGTCGCCACCCTGCTGGCCGCCGCGTCCGGCGACCGCGTGGCCCTGCGCACGGGCGCCCGCACGGAGGCGATGGAGCTGCTCACCCGGGAGGGCGGCACGGTCGCGGTCACCGGCGCCGACACCCTCACGGTCACCGGTCTGCCCGCGGAGCGGATCGTGGCGCTGCTCGCCGCGGCCGGCGTCCCCTTCGCCGAGGTCGGCGCGCACCGGGCGTCGCTGGAGGAGGCGTACATGGAGCTCACCAGGGACGCGGCGGAGTTCACGTCGACTCCGGACCTGACGGACGGCGAGGTGACCCGATGACCTCGACCTTCACTCCCTACCGTTCCCCGCTCAAGCCCGCCCGTGAGGGATTCGGGCGCCTGTTGCGCGCGGAATGGAGCAAGTTCTGGACGGTGCGCGTGTGGGTGCTGGCGCTCGTCGTGGCGGCGGCGGTCACGGTCGCCATCTCCCAGCTCGCCGCGAGCGGCTCCGTCGACGATTCCAACGAGCACCCGGTCACCGTCGGGCCCGACGGCACCCGCGTCAACGACAGCTTCCACTACGTCCACCGGTCCCTCCCGGCGGATGGCGCCGTGACGGTCCGCGTGTCCGACCTGAAGGGCGGCGGCGGCCGGGACCCGGAGCCGTGGGCGAAGGCCGGCCTGCTGGTCAAGGCGAGCACGAAGGCCGGCAGCCCGTACGCGGCCCTGATGCTCACCCCCGACCACGGCGTCCGTCTCCAGTGGAACTTCACGCACGACAAGGCGGGCAGCGCCGCCTCCGGCACGGCCCCGCACTGGCTGCGCATGACCCGCTCGGGCACCCGCCTGACCGGATACGAGTCCTCCGACGGCGCACACTGGACGAAGGTCGGCTCGGTCACCCTGCCGGAGCTGCCGAACACGGCACAGGCGGGCCTGTTCGTCGCCTCACCGCTGCACAGCAACCTGCGCCGCTCGTTCGGCGGCACGTCGGAGACGGCCGGCGGCGCGACCGCCCGGGCGACCTTCGACCACCTGGCCCTGAGCGGAGCCACCGCGACCGGCTCGGGGGCCTGGACGAGCACGGACGTGGGCGCCCCCGATCCGAACGCCCCGGACACCCCGCAATCCGGCCCCGCCCGCGCCGAGCCGGGCACCACCACCGTCTCCGCGTCCGGTGTCTACACCCTCACCGGCCAGGGAGACATCGCCCCCGACGAGACCGGCAGCGACATCGTCCAGATGAGCTTCCAGGGCGTCTTCGTGGCCGTCCTCTTCATGGTCGCCCTGGGGGCCCTGTTCATCACGACCGAGTACAAGCGCGGCATGATCCGTACGACGTTCACGGCGACCCCGCGCCGCGTGCGGGTCCTCACCGCGAAGGCCCTGGTGATCGGGGGCGTCACCTTTGCCATCAGCCTTCCGGCCACGGCGATCGCCTTCGTCCTGGCCCACAGCACGATGCGTTCCCACGGCTTCGCACCACCCGCCTACCCCGACCTGTCACTCCTCGACTCACCCGCCCTGCGCGCGGTGGTGGGCAGCGCGGCGCTGCTGTCGCTGGTGGCGGTCCTCGCCCTCGCCCTGGGAGCGATACTCCGCAACAGCGCGGGCGCGATCACGGCCGTCGTGGTCCTCGTGATCCTGCCGCAGATCCTCGCCTTCGCCCTCCCGCTCCCGGTCGCGCACTGGCTGCTGCGCGCGACCCCGGCGGCGGCCTTCGCGGTCCAGCAGGGCAGAACGTACTACCCCCAGGTGCCGCACAACTGCCTCCCGGAGAGCGGCTGTTACCCCATGGCCCCGTGGAACGGCTTCGCCGTGCTGTGTGCGTACGTGGCCGTGGCGCTCGCCCTCGCGGCCTGGCGCTTGCGCAGGAGGGACGTATGAGGCGCTCGAGGCCGGCACTCCGCGCCCACCCCGCGGGGCGCGCACCCCGCCCCGCACCCCGCCCCGCACCCCACCCCGTCCTCCGCACACGGCCCGCACTTCGCGCACTCCACGCCGAGTGGACCAAACTCCGCACGCTGCCCAGTAGTTGGCTGCTGCTGGCCGCGACGGTGGCCCTGACCTTCGCGGTGGGCACGGCCGCGGTGTCCTCGGTCAGCACCCGGGAGTGCGCGAGCGCCGCGGCCTGCCACGAGGACACGGTGAAGCTCGCCCTGACGGGTGTGTGGCTCGGCCAGGCGACCGTCCTCGTCCTGGGCGCCCTGTCGATGGGGGCGGAGTACGGCACGGGCACCGTGCGGACGACGCTGACGGCTATCCCGCGCCGGGCGACGGTCCTGGCGTCGAAGGCGGCGGTGCTGGCCGCGGCGACGGGCATCGCGGCCGGCACGGCGATCCTCGCCTCCCTCGCCACGGCCCGCTGGATCCTCCCGGGCAACGGCTTCACCCCCGAGGCGGGCTATCCCCTCCTCTCCCTCACCGACACCCCCACCCTCCGCGCCGCCCTCGGTTCCACCCTCTGCCTGATCCTCATAGCCCTCCTGGGCCTGGGGCTGGCGGCTCTGCTCCGCGACAGCGCGGCCGTGATCACCACGGGCCTGGGAGTCCTCTACGTGGTCCCGCTCATGTCGGACCTCCTGGGCTCACCCACCTGGAAGGACCGCCTCGAACGCTGGGCGCCCATACCGGCGGGCCTCGCCATCCGCGCGACGAAGGACCTCGCCCGTCTGCCGATCGGCCCCTGGCCGGGGCTGGGGGTGCTGGCGGCATACGCGCTGGGGGTGCTGCTGGTGGGCGGCGCGATATTCACACGCCGGGACGCGTAGCCGAGAAATCCCTGGCCCACACAGCGCCTTCACGCCTAGCCTCGGTCCTCATGAGCACCCTGCAGACGATCCATGACGTGCCCGTGATGATGTGTGCCGCCGACGGCGAGGTCATCGAAGGCGAGGGCGACGTCCTGGATCTCATCGGCAACGCCTCCTACCAGGGTGCCCAGTGCGTGGTCATTCCCGCCGAGCGGTTCGACGAGACGTTCTTTCAGCTGCGTACCCGCGTGGCCGGTGGCATCGTCCAGAAGTTCGCCAACTACCGGATGGCACTCGTCGTCCTCGGCGACATCTCCCGTCACACGGAGGCCAGTTCGGCGCTGCGGGACTTCGTCCGTGAGTGCAACCGGGGGCGGCAGACCTGGTTCCTCACCGATGTCGAGGAACTGCGGGAACGCCTGAAGGGCTAGCGGCTGAAGCGCTGGGTCTGTGGCGCCGGAGTGTTGTCGGCATCCGAGCTCATGACCGTTGCGGCTTTCGGGCGAGGAACGTGGCGACCGTCCTCTTGGCTCCCCCGTCGGGCTCCTGCACCAGCCGCGCGGTGACGACGAGCCCCGCCTGCTCCAACAGCTCGGCAACCCGGTCCGGCGGCAACAAGTAGGACTCGTAGGACACCGGATGGCCGCCGTACGCCTGCGTCGGACGCAGACGTTCTCCGGCTCCCACATAACCGGCGATCATCAGACGGCCGCCGGGCGCGAGCGTGCGACGGAACTCGGCGAACACGACGGGCAACGACTCCGGTGGCGTGTGGTGGACGGAGTAGTAGGCGAGGATGCCGCCGAGCTCGTCGTCCTCGACGGGAAGCTCGGTCATCGACCCGACGGTGAAACGCAGACCCGGGTGGGCCCGACGGGCCAGCTCGACCATCGCGGGGGAGAGGTCGATGCCGAAGGCGGACACCCCCAGGTCGGCGAGATGAGCCGTCACCAGGCCGGGCCCGCATCCCAGGTCCGCGAGTGCGCCGACGTCGGCCGTCCGCACCATCTCGGCGAACGCGACGAGCATCGCGCGCGACAGCGGATCCAGCTGCGCCGGTGTCTTGACCTGTTCGGCGTAGTCGGCGGCGACCCTGTCGTACGACTCCCGAACGGCGGCGAGGTAGGCGAGATCAGTCACGCGGGCGACTGTAGGGGAGGGCCCATGACCTCCGTAACCACCAGGGCGTATGCGGGAGGTGACGTCATCCCCCAGGCACGGCCCCGTGGTACCTCGGTACTACGGGCCGCACCTCATTGAGCTCCCGGGTACCACGGATCCCGGTCCGCGGGCCCCTAGCGTGGCGGGTGAGCAGTCTGGCGGGGTCAGACCCCCCGAGCGTGAAGGAAGAACGATGATCGAGGCACATCAGCTGACGAAGCGGTACGGGGAGAAGACGGCGGTCGACCGGCTCGACTTCGTCGTCAGGCCCGGCACGGTCACCGGCTTCCTGGGCCCGAACGGCGCGGGCAAGTCCACCACCATGCGCATGATCGTCGGGCTGGACGCGCCGTCCGGCGGCAGCGTGACGGTCAACGGCAAGCACTACGCCGAGCACACCGCGCCGCTCCAGGAGGTCGGCGCGCTGCTGGAGGCCAAGTCGATCCACCCCGGCCGCTCCGCGTTCGACCACCTGATGGCGCAGGCCTACACCCACGGCATTCCGCGCCGCCGGGTGGAGGAGGTCATCGAGCTGACCGGTCTGCAGTCCGTGGCCAAGAAGCGCGCGGGCGCCTTCTCCCTCGGCATGGGCCAGCGGCTGGGTATCGCCGCGGCGCTCCTCGGCGACCCGGCCACCATCATGCTCGACGAGCCGGTCAACGGACTGGACCCCGAGGGCGTGCTGTGGATCCGCAACCTGCTGACCGGACTCGCGGCGGACGGCCGTACGGTCTTCGTCTCCTCGCACCTGATGAGCGAGATGGCGCTGGTCGCCGACCACCTGATCGTCGTCGGCCGCGGGCGCCTGCTCGCCGACACCACCGTGCAGGAGCTGGTCCAGCGGGCCGGCGGCGACACCGTGACCGTGGCCTCCGACCAGTCGGCCCGCCTGCGCGAGGTGCTGGCCGGCCCCGGCGTCGAGATCACCGGCGAGGTCGGCTCCGAGGAACTGCACGTGACGGGCCTGTCCGCGCGGGCCATCGGTCTCAAGGCCGCCGAGCACGGCATCGCCCTGTTCGAGCTCAGCTCCCGGACCGTCTCGCTGGAACAGGCCTTCATGGACCTGACCCGGGACGCCGTCGAGTACCACGCCAGCGCCACCGTCGAGGCCCCTGGGAGGGCGGCATGAGCACCACCATCACCGTCACCGACAGTTCCGCGCCCGCACCGGCGCGGACCGCACGTCCCGAGTACAAGGTCACCGGCCGGCGCGTGCTGCGCGCGGAGTGGGCCAAGCTGTGGTCCCTGCGCTCCACCTGGATCACCCTCGGCCTGGGCCTGCTCTTCCTGGTCGCCTTCGGCGTGATCGCCGCCGCGCACTACAAGTCCCAGATCAACTCCGGTGAGCGGCTGCGCCCGGACGACGCCACGGCCACCGCGCTCAGCCTCTCCGTGTTCGGCACGAACTTCGCCCAGCTGGCGCTCGGTGTCCTGGGCGTGCTGGTCACCGCCGGCGAGTACTCCACCGGCATGATCCGCTCCACGCTGGCCGCCGTCCCGCGCCGCCTGCCGGTGCTGTGGTCCAAGTCGGTGGTGTTCGGCCTGGTCGCCCTGGTCGTCTCCACCATCGGCGTCTTCATCGCGTTCATGATCACCAGCGGGATCGTCTCCGGCACCCCGGCCGCCCTCACGATCTCCCACTCCGGTGTCGTGCGCAGCCTGCTGGGCGCGGGCCTCTACCTCGGCCTGGTGGGCGTGATCGGCACCGCCCTGGGCGCCCTGCTGCGCTCGGTCGCCGGCGGCATATCGGTCCTGGTCGCCTCGCTGATGCTGGTCCCCGGCCTGATCTCGCTGCTGCCCACCTCGTGGCAGGACAACATCAGCCCGTACCTGCCCAGCAACGCGGGTCAGTCGATGTTCGCGCTCACCCACGACTCGACGACCCTCGCGCCCACGGCCGGGCTCCTGGTCTTCCTCGGCTGGACCGTGCTGGCCCTGGCGGGCGCCGCCTACCGCCTCCTGCGTACCGACGCCTGACGCCTGATGGAGAAGCACCCGGAGAGACATGCGGACGGGGAGGCGGCCGGACACACAATGGACAGGTGACACCCATGAACGCGGACGAGTGACCCCCATGAGCATCGACGACACCCACCCCGGGGCACCCTCCGACCTGCCCTTCGCGGAGGCGGAGCTCCCGTGGAACCACCCCCTGGCCCGTGGGCTGTCCCGGCTCGGCCGACGGCTCAAGCAGGGCGACCGGAAGCATCCGTGGGTCCTGGACACGGGCGTGATCGTGGTCGTGGCGCTGATGTTCTGCGTGCCGGACCTGGTGCACGACGACGACGGCCGACGACGCGCCTTCGACACCCAGGTCACCCACCTGCCCTGGCCGGTGACCGTCGCCCTGCAGGCCGGACTGGTCCTGCCGCTGCTGTGGCGGCGGCGAAGGCCGTCACTCGCCTTCGCCGTGATCGCCGCGGTGCTCTTCCTCCAGGTGGCGCTGGGAGTCTGGCTGCGCGCGGATGTCGCCCTGCTGATCGCCCTCTACAGCCTGGTGCTGCACGGACAGCTCCGGCGGCTGCCGGTGGCCTGCGCGGTCACCGCGGCCGCCCTCGGCCTGGTCGCCCTGCGGCTGCCGTCCGCGGTGTCCGTCCTGGACGCGCTGTTCTTCCTGTTCAGCACGATCACCGCGGCGGTCGCGCTCGGTCTGGCCGTACGGATCCGGCGCGCCCAGCTCGCCGTCCTGCGCGACCGCGCGACCCGCCTGGAGATCGAACGCGACCAGCGCAGCAAGCTCGCCGCCGCCGCCGAACGCACCCGGGTGGCCCGCGAGATGCACGACATCGTCGGCCACAACCTCTCCGTCATCATCACGCTCGCCGACGGTGGCGCGTACGCGACCGACATCGCACCGGAACGCGGCAAGCAGGCCCTGCTGCTCATCGGTGACACCGGGCGTCAGGCGCTGGGCGAACTGCGCCGCATGCTCGGCGTGCTGCGCGAGCAGAGCCAGACCCCCGCCGCGCCCCGGCTCAGCCCCCAGCCGGGCATCGCGGACATCGACGCCCTGTGTGCCCGGATCCGCGCCGCCGGTCCCCAGGTCGTCTACCGCACGGGCGGCGAGCTGGACACCCTGGACCGCGGGGTCCAGCTGACGGTGTACCGCATAGTGCAGGAAGCACTCACCAACGCCCTCAAGCACGCGGGCCACGACACCCGCGTCGAGCTCGCGGTCGGCGTCAAGGACACGCGGCTGCACATCGACGTCCACGACACCGGCCGGGACGGCGGTACCGTCCCTCCCGGGCCGTCCCAGGAGGAAGGACACGGACTCGCCGGCATGAGAGAACGCGCAGCCCTGTACAACGGGACCGTCACCGCTGGGCCCGCCCCCGGCGGGGGATGGACGGTGCGGGCCACCCTCGACCTCACCCCCCTGGCCGAGACCTTGGCCGAGAGCCCGGCCGAGACCCCGGCCGAGACCGACGTCACCCCGCCGGCCGCCACAGGCGGTGCGGTGTGACCACCGTGCTCATCGTGGACGACCAGCCACTGCAACGCCTCGGCTTCCGGATGCTCCTGGAGAGCACCCCCGACACCGAGGTCGTCGGCGAGGCCGCCCACGGCGCCGACGCCGTGCGCAGGGCCGCCGAACTGCGCCCGGACGTGATCCTCATGGACGTACGGATGCCCGGCATGGACGGCATCGAGGCCACCCGTCGCGTGGTCGCCTCCGGTGACCGCTCCCGCGTCCTCATCCTGACCACGTTCGACCTGGACGAATACGCCCACGCGGCGCTGCGCGCGGGAGCCAGCGGATTCCTCCTCAAGGACGCCCACCCCGAGGAGCTGCTGGCCGGCATCCGCGCGGTCGCGGCGGGCGACGCGGTGATCGCCCCCGCACTGACCCGCCGCCTCCTCGACGCCTACGCCAAGCACCTACCCCGGGACGCGCCCGGGCGACCGGGCGCGTCGGGCCCAAGGACGGCGGACGACCCCCGGGTGCGCGCTCTCACCGAACGGGAGTACGAGATCTTCGTCGCCATGGGCCAGGGCTGGAGCAACAGCGAGATCGCCGAGCGTCTGGTCGTCGCGGAATCCACCGTGAAGACCCATGTCGGCCGGGTCCTGGCGAAGGTGGGAGCCCGCGACCGCGTCCAGGCGGTCATCCTCGCCTACGACCTCGGCCTCGCCCACCCGAACCCACCCGACTAGCCAGGCGGCGGGGCGGCGTACCCGGGCATGCCGAGCGCCCGCCCTCCCGCTGGGGGAGTCAGAGGGCGGGCGCGCTCAGGGCACCGGCGTGAGTCGAGGGCTCAGGCGTTCTTGATCGCCGAGATGTCGAAGGTCAGCTTGATCTTGTCGGAGACGAGGACGCCACCGGTCTCCAGGGCCGCGTTCCAGGTGAGGCCCCACTCGGAGCGCAGGATCTCCGCCTTGCCCTCGAAGCCGACGCGCTCGTTGCCGAAGGGGTCCTTCGCGGAGCCGTTGAACTCCAGGTCGATGGAGAGCGGCTTGGTGACGCCGAGGATCGACAGGTCGCCGGTGATCCGGTAGTCGTCGCCGCCGAGGGCCTCCGCCTTGGTGGAGCGGAAGGTCATCGTCGGGAACTCGTCGATCTTGAAGAAGTCGGAGCTCTTCAGGTGGCCGTCACGGTCCGCGGAGCCCGTCTCGATGCTTTCCATCTTCACGTCGATCGTGGCGGTGGACTTGGACGGGTCGGTGCCGTCCAGGTGCAGGGTGCCGTCGAAGTCCTTGAAGTAGCCCTTGACGTTCGTCACCATGGCGTGACGGGCGACGAAGCCGATCTCCGAGTGGGACGGGTCGATCGTGTATTCGCCGGTGAGCGCGGCGAGTTCGGGGCTCACAGCGGCGGGGGCCGTGGTCGCGGCGGGGGTGTCGGTGGTCTTGCGGCCGAAGATGCCCATGACGTGCTCCTAGGGGGACGGGTCGCGGATTCGTCGGGAAGCCGAAAACCGCGGCAGAGAGTTTGTTGAAGATTCAACGAGGCCAACAAGGGAGACAGTAGACCTATTCCGTTCAAGTTTCAACATCATCCGCCATGTGTTTACGACGTTACGTCGCGCTTCGTCGACCCGCTTCCCGGCGGTCACTCTCCGCTTTCCCGCGGCGGTCTGCGTATCCTCGCTACACCTGGACGGGGGTCGGGCCGACGGCGCGGTGTACGCCGAACGGGTCTCGTCCAAGGCTCCGTGTCACTCTAGGGATGGCATGGGCCCCTCACGAATGTGAGCGGGCTCTCAGCCCGCGGCTTTGTGTGACCTCTACAAGCCAGATGCCCTCTGAGCAGTCAGATCGCCTGCATGCCGTCTCGGTTCTGTTCAGGGGTACCAGGAAAACGGGCCGGAGACTGTACGGAGTCGACGGCCCGGTTTTCTTGTTCGACTTCGTATGGTCGCTACATGACCGTTTTGGATGAGGCCGCACCCTCAGGCGAACCCACGGACGCACGCGGGCGCGTGGCCGAACTGCACGCGATTCGTGCGGCGGCGCTGCGAGGACCCAGCGAGAAGGCGACCGAGGCGCAGCACGCCAAGGGCAAGCTGACCGCCCGGGAGCGCATCGAGCTGCTTCTCGACCCCGGGTCCTTCCAGGAGGTCGAGCAGCTGCGCCGGCACCGGGCGACCGGGTTCGGCCTGGAGGCCAGGAAGCCGTACACCGACGGTGTCGTCACCGGCTGGGGCACGGTGGAGGGCCGTACGGTCTTCGTCTACGCGCACGACTTCCGTATCTTCGGCGGCGCGCTGGGCGAGGCCCACGCCACGAAGATCCACAAGATCATGGACATGGCCATCGCGGCCGGCGCGCCGCTGGTCTCCCTCAACGACGGCGCGGGCGCCCGCATCCAGGAGGGCGTGAGCGCGCTCGCCGGCTACGGCGGCATCTTCCAGCGCAACACGAAGGCGTCCGGCGTCATCCCGCAGATCAGCGTGATGCTCGGCCCGTGCGCGGGCGGTGCGGCGTACTCGCCCGCCCTGACGGACTTCGTGTTCATGGTCCGCGAGACCTCGCAGATGTTCATCACCGGCCCCGACGTCGTCAAGGCGGTCACCGGCGAGGAGATCACCCAGAACGGGCTCGGCGGCGCCGACGTCCACGCGGAGACCTCCGGTGTCTGTCACTTCGCCTACGACGACGAGGAGACCTGCATCGCGGAGGTGCGCTACCTCCTGTCGATGCTTCCGCAGAACAACCGCGAGAACCCGCCGCACGCGACCTCGCAGGACCCCGCGGACCGCCGCTCGGACGTCCTCCTGGACCTGGTCCCGGCGGACGGCAACCGGCCGTACGACATGACGAAGGTCATCGAGGAACTCGTCGACGACGGCGACTACCTGGAGGTCCACGAGCGCTGGGCCCGCAACATCATCTGCGCGCTGGCCCGTCTGGACGGCCAGGTGGTGGGCATCGTCGCCAACCAGCCGCAGTCCCTCGCGGGCGTGCTGGACATCGAGGCCTCCGAAAAAGCTGCGCGCTTTGTCCAGATGTGTGACGCTTTTAATATTCCGATCGTCACCCTCCTGGACGTTCCCGGATTCCTGCCCGGGGTTGACCAGGAGCACGGCGGGATCATCCGGCACGGCGCCAAGCTGCTGTACGCGTACTGCAACGCGACCGTGCCGCGGATCTCGCTCATCCTGCGCAAGGCGTACGGAGGTGCCTACATCGTCATGGACAGCCAGTCCATCGGGGCCGACCTCACCTACGCCTGGCCCACCAACGAGATCGCCGTGATGGGTGCGGAAGGTGCGGCCAACGTCATCTTCCGCCGGCAGATCGCCGAGGCCGCCGACCCCGAGGCCATGCGCGTACGCATGGTCAAGGAGTACAAGGCCGAACTCATGCACCCCTACTACGCGGCCGAGCGGGGCCTGGTCGACGACGTCATCGACCCGGCGGAGACCCGCGAGGTGCTCATCCGCTCCCTGGCCATGCTGCAGTCCAAGCACGCGGACCTGCCTTCCCGCAAGCACGGCAACCCCCCGCAGTAACCCTGCGGATCCTCCGCGGTACCGCCGCGGAAACCTCTCTCACGGAGACTGACACCTATGGACACCCCTGACATCCGCGTCGAGAAGGGCCACGCCGAGCCCGAGGAAGTCGCCGCCATCACGGCCGTCCTCCTGGCCCGCGCCGCAGCCCAGCCGGACACCACTCCGACCCACCGTGGCCGCGCGAAGGCCGGCTGGCGCCGCCTGGAGCGCGAGCCCGGCTTCCGCGCCCCGCACAGCTGGCACGGCTAGCCTCCGGCGCCTCAGCAAAGGGAAGGGCCCGCTCTGTGAGGAGCGGGCCCTTCCCTTTGTCTTTGTCCCAGAGCAAGAGAAGGGGCGCCCTCTCCACTCGGTGGAGAGGGCGCCCCTTCTCTTGCTTCGCCGCGCGGAGGCGCTACCGCAGACGTGCCATGAGCGCGTGCTCGACCAGCGTGATCAACGCCGACTTCGCATCCGCGCGGTGCCGGGCGTCCGTCGTGATGATCGGCGTGTCGGGGCCGATCTGGAGCGCCTCACGGACCTCGTCCGGGTTGTAGGGCTGGTTGCCGTCGAAGCCGTTGAGGGCGATGACGAACGGCAGGCCGCTGTTCTCGAAGTAGTCGACCGCGGGGAAGCAGTCGGCGAGACGGCGGGTGTCGACCAGGACGATCGCGCCGATGGCGCCGCGGACCAGGTCGTCCCACATGAACCAGAAGCGGTCCTGACCGGGGGTGCCGAACAGGTACAGGATCAGGTCCTGGTCCAGGGTGATGCGGCCGAAGTCCATGGCGACGGTGGTCGTCGTCTTGTCTCCGGTGTGCGTGAGGTCGTCGATGCCCGCGGACGCGGACGTCATGACGGCCTCGGTACGCAGCGGGTTGATCTCCGAGACGGCCCCGACGAACGTGGTCTTGCCCACGCCGAAGCCGCCCGCCACCACGATCTTCGCGGACGTGGTGGAGCGGGAAGGCCCTCCGCTAGAGCTTGCGAAGTCCACTGAGCACCCTTTCGAGCAAAGTCACGTCTGGCTGGCCGCCGGCGTTCTCGTCGCCGCCGGGCTGATGGATGGCGACCAGGCCCGCCTCCGCCAAGTCGGCGACGAGAATCCTGGCCACACCGAGAGGGATCGTCAGCAGCGCCGAGATTTCGGCCACCGACTTGATCTCCCGGCAGAGGTTGCAGATCCGCTGATGTTCGGGCAACTGGCCCTGCATCTGGTGCGGTTGTGCGGTGGTGTGCACCAGCGCCTCGATGGCGAGCTGGTAGCGGGGCCTGGTGCGGCCGCCCGTCATCGCGTACGGGCGCACCAGAGGGTTGTTCGACGATCCCGCGGGCGCCGCCTCGGGGGTGCGTCGCTGAGGCTGCACCGGCTGAATGCGCGGCGCCGGCGGCTGGTCGTACGGCGAGGGGCCGGGGCCCTGCGGTGCGTACGGCTGCTGGCGTCGGTGGCTTGGCGCGGAGGGGAAGTTGTATCGGTTCGGGTTCTGTGAACCGTCACCCTGGCCCTGCCCCTGGCCGGGGCCGTACGACCAGTTGCCCGAAGACGAACCGCCTGGGGGTGTTGCCACTTTCTCCTCCTCCGACTGTGCCGGGCACCCATCACTGTGGGACCGCGTCCCGAAACCTTACGGCCCCGGGACGCCAAAACGCACGGTCTGTCTGTTAGTTGAGAAGGCTCCCTTGGAGCTCCGCTCGAAGATCCGGGGTCAGAACCGTACCGGCACGGTCCACCAGAAGGGCCATCTCGTACCCGATGAGACCGATGTCCGCTTCGGGATGTGCAAGGACCGCGAGCGAGGAACCATCAGAAATGGACATGAGGAAGAGGAATCCTCGCTCCATCTCCACAACTGTCTGGTTCACGCCGCCGCCTTCGAAGATGCGGGACGCGCCCGCGGTCAACGAGGTCAGCCCGGACGCGACGGCCGCGAGCTGGTCGGCGCGGTCACGGGGAAAGCCTTCGGACATCGCCAGAAGGAGTCCGTCGGCGGAGACCACCACCGTGTGGGACACCCCGGGGGTGTTGTCCACGAAGTTGGTGATCAACCAGTTGAGGTTCTGCGCCGCCTGGCTCATCGGGCTCACACTAACGCTCCTGGTTGTAGGTGCTGTCAGGACCGAAGCCCTGGCCGTTCGTGTCACTACCTGCATTGCGTCCCTGCTGGACGCCGCGGCGCAGGTTGCTCAGCCTGCCCCGGATGTCCTCGGGAGCGCGGGAGACCTGGGGGCCGCCCTGTGGGGTCGTTTCCGCGGTTCCCTCGACCAGATTGGCCTTGGGCACCCGCCGGGGGAGACCGGACGAGGTGACCCCGCCCGCCTTGGGCTTCTTGAGCTGCTCGGCGCGCTGCCAGCGGTTGTCGTTGGACGTACGCCAGTCGCCGTCGCCGTTGCTCGCGGTGGCCGCGGGCGGTGCCTGAACCCCCTGGGTGCCATGGTCCACGGGCCGCTGGCCGTTGGTGCCGCTCGCGGTGGATCCGCGGCGCGGCAGCCCTGCGTCGGTCAGCGCATGGGGGGCGGAGGAGGTCGGTCCCGGACGGCTGAAGCCTACGCGGTCCTGCTCACCCACGTCAGCGGCCTGCGAAGATTCCGCTTCGGGAGCGTACTCGGACGGGTAGCCGTTCCGGTACGAGTCCTGCTGCGGCCAGTCGTCCTGGTAGGACGGCTCGTCGAAGGTCGGGAACGTGTCCGAAGCGGAACTCCGGGCTCCCGTGTGCTCCTCCTGGGCCGGCTCCGCATACGCGGGTTCCGGGTAGCCGCCGTTCGACGGGAAGTACGTCTCGTCGTACGTCCCCTGCCGTGGCTCCTCGTACGCCGTCTGCTGGTCGTACGAGGCCTGCTGCTCCTCGAAGGCACCCTGGCCGTTGTCGTACCCGGGCTGCCCGTTGCCGTAGGAGGCCTGAGCGTCGTCGTACGCGGGCTGGGGGGCCTCGAAGTCCTCCTGGTACCTCGGCGGCTCGATGGCCTCCGGCTGGCCCTGTGCCTGGGCTTCCAGGGCCGCACGGCGCTCCTCACGCATCAGCGAGCGCCCGACGGGGTCCAGCTCCCGGATGTCGTCGGGGACCTCCGTGTAGCGGCTGTCGTCGAATCCGAGTTCGGCGGCGGTGCGCATCGGCTGGGCCTGGGACTGGAAGGCCTGCTCCGGCTGGAAGCTCTGCGGCTCCGGGATGATCTGCGAGACGGTGAACTCGTCGCGCTGGAGCTGCTGTTCGCCGCCGCCACCACCGTGGGTGATCGCGTCGGGGAGCATGACGAGCGAGGTCGTACCGGCCTGCTCGCCGGAGGGGCGCAGCTGGACGCGGATGCCGTGCCGGTCGGACAGCCGGCCGACCACGAACAGGCCCATGCGCTGCGAGATCGCGGCGTCCACGGTCGGCGGGTTGGCCAGCTTGTGGTTGATGTCCGCGAAGTCCTCGGCGGTGAGGCCGATGCCCTTGTCGTGGATCTCGACCATGATGCGGCCGTCGGGCAGCCGGGTCGCGGTGACGCGGACCTTGGTCTGCGGGGAGGAGAACGTGGTGGCGTTCTCCAGGAGCTCGGCGAGCAGGTGCACGAGGTCGGTCACGGCGCGGCCGTGGATCTCGGCCTCCGGGACACCGGAGAGCTCGATGCGCTCGTACTGCTCCACCTCGGAGGAGGCGGCGCGCAGGACGTCCACGAGGGGCACCGGCTGGTCCCAGCGGCGGCCCGGCTCCTCACCGGCGAGGACGAGGAGGTTCTCGCCGTTGCGGCGCATACGGGTCGCGAGGTGGTCCAGACGGAAGAGGTTCTCCAGCTGGTCCGGGTCGGCCTCGTTGTTCTCCAGGTCGGTGATCAGGGTCAGCTGGCCCTCGATCAGGGACTGGTTGCGGCGCGACAGGTTGGTGAAGATCGCGTTGATGTTGCCTCGCAGGAGGGCCTGCTCGGCGGCGAGCCGGACGGCCTCGCGGTGGACCTGGTCGAAGGCGCGGGCGACTTCGCCGATCTCGTCCGTGGTGGTGATCGGGATGGGCGTGACACGGGTGTCGACGCGGCCCGGGTCGGTGCGCGAGAGCTGGTCGACCAGCATCGGCAGACGCTGCTCGGCGACACTGAAGGCCGCGTTGCGCAGCTGGCGCATCGCGCGGCTCATCTGGCGGGCCATGAGCCCGGCCAGGATGAAGGCGGCGAGCAGGGCGATCACGACGATGGCGCCGTTGATGTAGGCCTTGCGCTGGGCGTCGGAGGCGATGCTTCCGGCGTCGTTGACGGCCCGGTCGATGAGTTCCTTCTCGACCTGGCTGTAGCCCTGGAACTTGAGGGTGGCGGCGGCCATCCACGTCTCGGGAGTGATGCCCTGGGCGGCGAGCTGGGTGGGCGTGGCGCCGCTGGCGATGGCCTGGATCATCCCATTCATGTCGGGCGGCGCCACGAAGGTCCCGCCCGCGGCCTCGGTCTTGCTCTTGGCCGCGGCCAGCTGGCTCTTGCCCTCGGCGGTCTTCTGCTCCATCACCGTGGTGAGCCGGGCGGCGTCCGCCTCGGTACCACCGGAGACGTACTCCTGAAGAGCGATGTTCTCCAGGTACGCGTACGAGGTGAAGGAGGTGACCTGCAGGGCGTGGTTCTTCGTGTTGGTGCTGGGCTTGACCAGGAGGTGGGTGCCGATCGAGCGCTGCAGCGACTCGGCGCCCTTGGCGAGCGCGATGGCGTACACCGAACGGCCGTAGCTCGTGATGTTGCCCGTGCCGAGGCCGAGCTCGTTCGAGAACTCCATCAGCAGGTGCTCGACGGTGACGTAGCCCTCTTCGGTCTTCACCGGGTCCATGGACTTGGTGAAGGCGGCCTTGCGGATCTGGTCCAGCTGGGGCTCCGCCTTCACCACCAGGCTCAGCCGGCGCTCAAGACCCTGCTTGGCCGGCATGCCGACGACTTCCTTGTGGAAGGCGTCGGCCATCTGGTCGGTGGTCGCGCGGACCTGCTTGACCGTGGCGTTGTTCCGGTCGCCCTTGAGCAGCGGCTCGGCGGACACGTCACGCTCGTTGAGCAGCGCCTCCGCGTAGTTGCTGGAGGCCGCCACGATCTTGGCGACCTTCTCGGCGTCGCGGGCCTCCTGCCAGGTGTCGATCGAGTTCTTCACCTGGAAGCCGCCCATGATGAGGCCGACGATCACAGGTATGAGCAGGATCGCGTTCAGCCTGGTGGGCACACGCCAGTTACGGGGGGACAGACGACCGCCGCTCGGCGGGGGCGCCGGCGTGGGCTCCGGGACGGGCACCTGTGCGGGCGCCGCGCCGCGCGGCGGCGGGGTGAAGTTGCCCCGTGCCGACGGCTCGGGACCGTTCTTGCTTCGCCTCACTCGACCAACAACCTCTCGGCGTCGGCACCTACGTTGTGCCGCGGTGTCTCCAGCGCCCTTGACTACTGGGCAGTTCAGCGCATTCCAGCACGTCAGGCAGCGCCCTTCCAAACACTCGGAACCGCTGGTTCCGGGTGACGTATCCCCTAGATAAAACGGTCATAAAGAGCGAGCCCCGTCAAAAGACGGGGCTTTTGTGAGCGCAGCGACACCGAGTGACCGCGATGCGTGTCGGTGTCCACCGAATTCCATGTCGAAACGTTATGAACACTGTGGCCGACCGTGTCAAACGACACAGCCGGCTCCAATGTCCCTACGACAACTGTCTTATGAAGCTGTCGACTTGAGTGCTACCGCAGACGTGCCATGAGCGCGTGCTCGACGAGCGTGATGAGCGCGCTCTTCGCATCCGCACGGTGCCGGGCGTCCGTCGTGATGATCGGGGCGTCCGGTCCGATCTGGAGCGCCTCGCGCACCTCTTCGGGGTTGTACGGCTGATGTCCGTCGAAGCCGTTGAGGGCGATGACGAACGGCAGGCCGCTGTTCTCGAAGTAGTCGACCGCGGGGAAGCAGTCGGCGAGACGGCGGGTGTCGACCAGGACGACGGCACCGATGGCGCCGCGGACCAGGTCGTCCCACATGAACCAGAAGCGGTCCTGACCCGGCGTACCGAAGAGGTACAGGATCAGGTCCTGGTCCAGGGTGATGCGGCCGAAGTCCATGGCGACGGTGGTCGTCGTCTTGTCTCCGGTGTGCGTGAGGTCGTCGATGCCGGCGGACGCGGACGTCATGACGGCCTCGGTGCGCAGCGGGTTGATCTCCGAGACGGCGCCGACGAACGTGGTCTTGCCCACGCCGAAGCCGCCCGCCACCACGATCTTCGCGGAGGTGGTCGTCCGACCTCCGTCAGAGCTTGCGAAGTCCACTGAGCACCCTTTCGAGCAAAGTCACGTCCGGCGCGCCGCCGTTGTTCTCATCGCCGCCAGGCTGGTGAATGGCGACGAGTCCGGCCTCCGCGAGGTCCGCGACGAGGATCCTGGCCACGCCGAGCGGCATGGACAGGAGGGCCGACACCTCGGCCACCGACTTGACCTCACGGCAAAGGTGGCAGATCCGCTGGTGCTCGGGGAGCAGCCCCATCAACTGCGCGGGGTCGGCCGTAGTGCTGATCAGCGCCTCGATGGCGAGTTGGTACCGCGGCCGGGTCCGGCCGCCGGTCATCGCGTACGGACGTACCAGCGGCTGGTCGCCCTCGTCCCCGTACGGCTGTGCGTACGGATCATGAGAGGCGGTGGGCGGGGTCATGAATCCTCCGGGCGGGACAGCAAGTCGGTCATTCGTGCCGTCTGTTGGGGCCGGTGGGGGGATTGTGGCGGCCGGACGGTGATTTCGTGCAGTCTCTAGAACCAGGGCCCTTTAGTGGAGCAGACTTCCCTGGAGTTCAGCGCGCAGGTCCGGCGTGAGTACGGCACCCGCCCGATCGACGAGCAGCGCCATCTCGTAGCCGACAAGGCCGATGTCGCACTCCGGGTGGGAGAGGACCGCCAGGGACGAGCCGTCCGAGACGGACATGAGGAAGAGGAAGCCGCGCTCCATTTCGACGACCGTCTGGGCCACCGTGCCGCCCTCGAAGATCCGGGAAGCCCCGGCGGTCAACGAGGTCAGGCCGGAGGCGACGGCCGCAAGCTGGTCGGCGCGGTCGCGTGGGAATCCTTCGGACATGGCCAGAAGGAGCCCGTCGGCGGACACGACGACGGTGTGGGACACCCCGGGGGTGTTGTCCACAAAGTTGGTGATCAACCAGTTCAGGTTCTGTGCCGCCTGGCTCATCGGGCTCAACTAACGCTCCTGCTGGTGAGTGGGGCTGGGGAAGCTGCCGGTCTGGCCGGTACCGGCCTGTCGACCCTGCTGAATGCCCCTACGGAGATTGGTCAGCCGGCCGCGTACGTCATCAGGCGCACGGGAGACCTGCGGACCAGTTTGGTGCTGTTGCTGCTGTGCCGTGCCCGCGACGAGGTTGGCTCGCGGGACGCGGCGCGGCAGGCCTGAGGTGGTGACCCCGCCCGCCGACGGTTGACGGACGCGTTCTGCCTGCCGGACGAGGTCGTCGTTCGGCGAGGTGCGCCAGTTGGCGGAGGCCGGTGCGGCGGCCGGCCGTTGCGGTGGTGCTGTGGGGGTCTGGGGCGGCTGCTGCGAGGGCTGCGAGCCGTTGGTGTGGACGCCGTTGTTCTGGGCGCCGTTGTGAGCTCCGTTGGGGGAGCCGTTCTGGGAGCCGTTCGCCTGACCGTGGAACCAGTTGGTCTCCAGCGTGTCGTACAGCGGCGTACGTCCGTCACCGGGCCCCGTCGCCGGCGGCAGCGCCTCGGGCTCCTGCGGACGCGTGGGCCGCTGCTGCGGGGGCGCCGGGCGCTCGAACTGGCCGGTGGACGAGGGGTCCTGGCGGTTGCCGTAGCCGGGCGTCGCGAACTGGCCGGTGGACGAGGGGTCCTGGCCGTTGCCGTAACCCGGCTGGGCGAACTGGCCGGTGGACGACGGGTCCTGGGAGGCGCCGTAGCCGGGCGTCGCGAACTGGCCCGTGGACGAGGGGCCCTGGGAGGCGCCGTAGCCCGGGGTGGCGAACTGGCCCGTGGCGGACGGGTTCGGGGCGGCCGGAGCCGTGCCCGAGGAGCCGTACACGTCGGGGCGGACGAACTGACCGTTGTTCTGTCCGTTGTTCTGCGGCGTGTTCATGCCGGGGCGTGGGGCGTCGAAGTCCGGACGGGGGAACCCCGCGGTGGCTGCGGGACCCTGGCGGTCGTCGATGCGCGGCATCTCCGAGGTCGCGGCCGGGTCCTGCCGGTCGTCGATCCGCGGCATGCGCGAAGTGGAGTCGGGTTCCTCGTGACCACGCGGGGTGTCGAGGGACGCGCGCGGCACCGGAGGCTGCGCGTTGTCGTCGCTCCAGCTCGGCCGGGACTGCTGCGGGCTGCCACCGGGCAGCTCGGCGCGCGGACCACCGCGTCCGGGCAGCTGCGGCCTGCGACGGCCGCCGCCCTTGTTGCCCGCGGGCTGCTGCGGAGGAGTGGCCGCGGGGGCACTGCTGTCACCGAAGTCGAAGCCCTGGCGGGTCGCGGGTCCGTCGCCGAAGCCCTGGGGGGCACCGGTTCCGGCGGCCTGCAGGCCCTGCGGGCCCTGACCGAAGGCACCCGCACCGGCCGGGGCCGGCCGGCCCTGGTTGCCGGGACCCTGCGGTCCACCCGGGCGACCGCCCTGGTTGCTGCCGGGGAGCGCGGCCCGCTGACCCTGACCGGCGCCGACCTGTCCGCGCTGCGGCGGGGCACCGAGCAGACCGCCACCACCGGCGGGGGCACCCGCCCCGAGGGACGGACCGCCGCCCTGGCCGCCGCGGCGGGCCGCCGCGACACCGGCCGAGGCCTGTGCGGCGGCCGGACCACCGGAACCACCCGGACCCGGCTTGCCCGGAGCCTTCTTGCCGCCCTGGGCGACATCGACGGGGAGCATGACGAGCGCGGTCGTGCCACCGGAGTCGGACGGACGCAGCTGGATGCGGATGCCGTGCCGCTGCGACAGACGACCGACCACGAACAGACCCATGCGGCGGGAGACGGAGACGTCCACGGTGGGCGGCGAGGCGAGCCGCTCGTTGATCGCGGCCAGGTCCTCGGGGGAGAGGCCGATACCGGTGTCGTGGATCTCGATCAGTACGCGGCCGTCGGGCAGCGCGTGACCGGTGACCTTGACCTTGGTCTGCGGGGAGGAGAACGAGGTGGCGTTCTCGAGGAGCTCGGCGAGCAGGTGCACGAGGTCGTTGACGACCCGGCCGGCGACCTGCGTCGTCGGGACCGAGGACAGCTCGATGCGCTCGTACTGCTCCACCTCGGAGGCGGCGGCGCGGAGCACGTCGACCAGCGGGACCGGGCGGGTCCAGCGGCGGCCGGGCTCTTCACCGGCGAGAACGAGGAGGTTCTCACCGTTACGGCGCATGCGGGTCGCGAGGTGGTCGAGCTTGAAGAGGGAGGACAGCTGGTCCGGGTCGGCCTCGCGGGACTCCAGCTCGGAGATGAGCGAGAGCTGACGCTGGATGAGGCCCTGGGAGCGGCGCGAGAGGTTGGTGAACATCGCGTTGACGTTGCCTCGCAGGAGGGCCTGCTCGGCGGCCAGTCGCACGGCCTCGCGGTGCACGTCGTCGAAGGCCGCGGCCACCTGGCCGATCTCGTCCCGGGAGTGCACACCGACCGACTCGACGGAGGTGTCGACGTCCTGCGGGTCGGACTCGGAGAGCTGCTTGACCAGCTCGGGCAGACGGTCCTGGGCGACCTTGGTCGCGGTGTCCTGGAGCCGGCGCAGCGAGCGGATCATGGAGCGGGCCACGACGAAGGCGCCGACCAGCGAGACGCCGAGGACCAGCAGGATCAGCGCACCGGAGATGATCGCTTCCTGCTGGGAGGCGTTCTTCAGCTCACGGGCCTTCTGCTCCATCTGGTTGAGCAGCGTCAGCTCGATCTTCGACATCTGCTCGATCTTGGCCGTGTCGTCGTCGACCCAGTCCTTGTACGAGCGCTTGTCCTGGGTGTTCAGACCGCCCGTCGAGCCGAGTACGCGGTTGGAGTACGCGTCGGCGGCCTGGATGGTCGGGTTGCCCTGGTCGATCGGCTTGGTGAGGTCTTCCGCGCCGGAGCCGTAGATGCTCGCGAAGCTGGTGCGCTCGGAGGCCTCGCTGTCCTGCGCGGAGTTCGCGTACAGCCGGTCGTTCTCGGAGAGCTGGCCGAAGGTCGTGTTGCCCGCGGGCAGCGCGGCGGCGATGACGGCGCGCTGGACGGAGGCGTACTCCTTGGCGGAGGAGAAGGCCGACAGGGCGCGGGTGCGCGAGATCATCTCCGGGTTGCTGGTCGCCTCGGCCATGTCCTGGGAGAGGCTGATCAGCTGGGTGATGAGGCGGTGGTACCCGTCGACCGTCTGCGAGGAGTTCTTGGGGTCGCTGTAGGCGCCGTTGCGGATGGTGCTCAGCTTGTTCAGCTCGCCGGCGATGGCCACGAGGCTGTCACGGACACCGGTGAGCTGTCCGTTCGCGCTGGCGGTGTCGATCTCCTGCGTACCCGTGATGAACTGCTGCTTGGCGACGTCCGTCGCGTCGCGGACACCCTTGACCGTGATGTCGTTGGGCTTCGCGCCGTGCGCGAGCGGGCCGGCCGACTGGTCGCGCTCCTTCTGGAGGGCGGCGGCGAGCTCGGTCGCCTGCTTGGTCATGTCGGTCAGCAGCTTCATGTTGTCGAGCTGCTGGATGTCGTCCATCGACTGGTTGATGCGCAGGGCACCCAGGGTGGTCGCGGCGACCACGGGGAGCGCGAGCAGCGACACCAGACGCGTGGAGATGCGCCAGTTGCGCAGAGCTATTCGGGAGCCGGGGCCGGGGGGACCCTTCGGCTTCGCGGGTGGTTGGTCGGGAGCCGTCGCGCCGGGGCGCGCGGAGCGCTCACCGCCGCCGAGTTCTGATTGTCCCGGGTTCTGGGCGTGCTGGGGCGAGGAACCGCGGTCGGTCCCGCCGTGCGGCTCCGGCTCCGCCGAAGCGCTGCCATCCCTCTTGAAACGTCCCTGCACTAGCGTCGCAACCTCTGGACCAGGCGCCCCTCCGCGGAAACGGCGGGACGGTGTCGGCGTCGTTCAGGGGCGCAGATACGCCCCCAGGTGTGGTCGTGAGTGACCGGCGCTGCTCCCCCTTCCCGCCGCCACCCGGCGCTGAGTCGCGCCCCCTGTGCGCCGGTTGGATCCCGCGGCGGTCCGTGGAATTCCAGCACAGTGCAGGATCTCCAACAAGGCCCGTGTACCAGGCTGTGACCACCGTGACACCTTGTGAGGGATGCGTTACGAGACGTAGAAAGTGATCTCGTACATAAGGGGCGTATGCCTACGAGCCATGGGCGTGCGAGGGGTGTCCCAGTCGCGATGATCAGGAGCGGAATGTTGGGTTCAGTGGAGCAATGTCCGTTTCGTCGAGGTGAGTTGGCGGCCTGAATTGACCGGTTTGCCTGCTAGTAAGTGAGCAAACTCACATGGCGATCATGAGGTCTTCACGGCTCCGACCGGGAATTGCATGTTTAGCCTGACGCTTTACATGGATGGCAAATCCGACAACCCGCGCCGACCAGGCGGTCCTTGACCTCCCGCGGCGCCCACCACCACGAGGTCTAGGACAACAGTGAAGACGACGATGATGTTCCGCAACATAGCCAACCCGCGACGCACCACGCTGGCGCACCTCGAGGACGCCGACGCGCTGCAGACGCCGGAGCAGCCGGAGCACTCGGTCGACCTCCCCACCCAGACCGCCAACCCCCGCCGCACCATCCTCATGGAAGCCCCGGTCGCGGCCGCCGTCGCCGAGTAGTACGCACGCGGACCGCCGCCGACTCACCGCGCCGGGGCCGGCCGCCGCGCAGGGCCGAGCGTCGCGCGACGCGGGTGGCTGATGGGCCGCCAGGCGCCGATCGCCGACGGACGGCACGGATGGTCGCCGGTCGCCCCGCGCGCACGGGCGGCGACCGACCGCCACATACGGCCGATGGCCGGGGGGATGTGGAGGATGACCCCCGGCGCTGGTGGCCGGCGGCGGCCACCTGCGCCGGACAGCCGACCGGCACACATGGTGGACAGCCGCCGGAGCGCACACGGCTTGCGGCCCACCGGCGGATATACGCGAGGCTCGCCCCCTTCCCCGCGTTAGCCTGGAGCGTCAGACTCCAGCCAGCTCAGTGAGGGGCGCAAGGATCCCGTGCGCATCGCCAGGTTCTCCATCGACGGCAACGTCGCTTTCGGCGCGGTCGAGGGCGACAAGCCGGACGAGCTCGTCCTCGACATCATCAAGGGCATTCCGTTCGCGGACTTCGAGCTCTCCGGTACGAAGGTCCCGCTGAGCAAGGTGCGGCTACTGCCGCCGGTGCTCCCCAACAAGGTCGTGGCCTTCGGCCGCAACTACGCGGAGCACGCGAAGGAACTCGGCAACGAGGTGCCCGACGCCCCGTTCGCCTTCTTCAAGCCGTCGACCTCGGTGATCGGCACCGGCGACGAGATCCAGTACCCCTCCTTCTCCAGCGAGCTGCACCACGAGGCCGAACTCGCCGTGGTCATCGGCCGCATGTGCCGTGAGGTCCCGCGCGAGCGCGTCAAGGACGTCATCCTCGGTTACACCTGCGCCAACGACGTCACCGCGCGTGACGTCCAGAAGCGCGAGAAGCAGTGGGCCCGGGCCAAGGGCTTCGACAACTCCTGCCCGCTCGGCCCCTGGGTGGAGACGGACCTCGACCTCGCCGCGATCGCCGAGGGCATCACGATCCAGTGCACGGTCAACGGCGCGCAGCGCCAGCTCGGCCGCACCAGCGAGATGATCCACTCCGTCGAGGACCTGATCGTCAACATCACCGAGGCCATGACGCTGCTCCCCGGCGACGTGATCCTCACCGGCACCCCGGCTGGGGTCGGCCCCCTGAACGTCGGCGACGAGGTCGCCGTCACCATCGAAGGCATCGGCACTCTCACCAACAAGGTGATCAAGCGTGGCTAACGCGACCGTCCGCGTACGTTTCTGTCCGTCCCCGACCGGCAACCCCCACGTGGGCCTGGTCCGCACCGCCCTGTTCAACTGGGCGTTCGCCCGGCACAACGAAGGCACTCTGGTCTTCCGCATCGAGGACACCGACGCGGCCCGCGACTCCGAGGAGTCGTACAACCAGCTGCTCGACTCGATGCGCTGGCTGGGCTTCGACTGGGACGAGGGCCCCGAGATCGGCGGCCCGCACGCGCCGTACCGCCAGTCGCAGCGCATGGACATCTACAAGGATGTCGCCCAGAAGCTGCTGGACGCCGGCCACGCGTACCACTGCTACTGCTCCACCGAGGAGCTGGACACCCGCCGCGAGGCCGCCCGCGCCGCCGGCAAGCCCTCCGGCTACGACGGCCACTGCCGCGACCTCACCGACGAGCAGAAGGCCGCCTACGTGGCCGAGGGCCGCACGCCCATCGTCCGCTTCCGGATGCCCGACGAGGCGATCACCTTCACGGACCTGGTCCGCGGCGAGATCACCTACCTCCCGGAGAACGTTCCGGACTACGGCATCGTCCGGGCGAACGGCGCGCCGCTCTACACGCTGGTCAACCCGGTCGACGACGCCCTGATGGAGATCACCCACGTCCTGCGCGGTGAGGACCTGCTCTCCTCCACCCCGCGGCAGATCGCCCTCTACAAGGCGCTGATCGAGCTGGGCATCGCCAAGGAGACCCCCGCCTTCGGCCACCTGCCGTACGTCATGGGCGAGGGCAACAAGAAGCTCTCCAAGCGCGACCCGGAGTCCTCGCTCAACCTCTACAGGGAGCGCGGTTTCCTCCCCGAGGGCCTGCTGAACTACCTCTCCCTGCTCGGCTGGTCGCTCTCGGCGGACCGCGACATCTTCTCCATCGAGGAGATGGTCGCCGCCTTCGACGTCACGGACGTGAACCCGAACCCGGCCCGCTTCGACCTGAAGAAGTGCGAGGCGATCAACGCCGACCACATCCGCCTGCTCGACGTGAAGGACTTCACCGAGCGCTGCGCCCCCTGGCTGCGGGCCCCGTTCGCCCCCTGGGCGCCGGAGAACTTCGACGAGGCGAAGTGGCAGGCGATCGCCCCGTACGCCCAGTCGCGGATGAAGGTCCTCTCCGAGATCACGGACAACGTCGACTTCCTGTTCCTGCCGGAGCCGGCCGTCGACGAGGCCTCCTGGACGAAGGCCATGAAGGAGGGCAGCGACGCCCTGCTCCGCACGGCCCGCGAGAAGCTGGACGCCGCCGACTGGTCCTCCCCGGAGTCCCTCAAGGAGGCCGTCCTGGCCGCCGGTGAGGAGCACGGCCTCAAGCTCGGCAAGGCCCAGGCGCCGGTCCGCGTCGCCGTCACCGGCCGCACGGTGGGCCTGCCGCTCTTCGAGTCCCTGCAGATCCTGGGCAAGGAGAAGACGCTGGCCCGGGTCGACGCCGCACTGGAGCGGCTCGCCGCGTAGGCACACGGTGTACGCACAGGGGGGCGGTGTCCGGTTCGGACGCCGCCCCCCTTGTGTGCGCCGACCCGTCACCCGGAGTTCACCGTTCCTGTCAACTCCCGCTCTGGCGGGCCAGTTGTATGTCCCCCGTGCTCATGATGCGTCTGTGCACCATGTTTCAGGGGAGGGGAACGTGACCCGTTCACGAAGACTTGCCGCAGTGGCCCTCAGCGGGGCCGTGGCCCTGTCGTGCGCCGTGCTCACCGCGCCCGCGCACGCCGCGCCGAGCGTCGACACACCCGTGGCCACCGTCCAGCTGAGCAGCACGCTGCCGACCGAGATCGACTACACCTGGGCGGGATCCTCCGGGTTCCGCTACCGGCTCCCCGAGAGCTCGGGAACGCTCCAGTGGGCCGACTACCCGGGTGTCACACCGCCCGCACACGCGGGCCCGGACGACCTGAGCACCGGCACCGACGTCATCACCGGCGTCTCCGGTGCCACCGTGACCCAGCAGCACCGCTCCACCGGCGCGACCGCCACGGTCACCGTCCCGTCCGGCCAGACGTACCGGGCCGCCTCCGGCTGGAGCGTGCTCACCCAGGACGCCGCGGGAGCCCCGCACGTGCTGCGTGCCGCCGCCGACGGCACCACCACCGACCTTCCGGTGACCGGGCTCCCCGACGGTGCCCAGCTCACCGGCACCTTCGTCACCGGCGGCTCGGTGCGCCGCCTCGCCGTCGTCTACACCCGCGACGGCTCCACCGACGTGGGGCTCGTGGACCTCGCGGACGGGACCTTCCGTACGTACCTCACGGGCGTCGGCAACTCGCCCCGGATCGTCTTCAACGACCGCTGGCTGGTCAACGGCACCAAGGCGATCCGTGTGGACTCCGCCCCCGGCACCGCCCCCAGCACCATCACGGCGTCCTTCCTGGGCGAGGCGCAGGCCGTGGTCGGCGACCAACTCCTCACCGGCAACGCGATGTTCCTGCCCGGCGGCGCCATCCCCGAACTCACGGCCGTCTCGCTCGCCGACAACACGGCCCGCACCCTGCTCGCCAACTCCAAGGGCTCCTTCCTGGCCACCCCGGACGGCGGCGCCCTCGCCACCGCCGGACCGTCGAGCGTCGACTGGCACGTGTACCGGGTCACCCCAGCCGAGGACGGCTCCGCCACCACCGAGAAGGCGCTCGACCTGCCCGCCTGGCAGGCCGCGCCGGACGGCATGACGCTCGCCGGGGGCGAGCTGCTGATGTACGGCAACACGACGCACACCGGCGGCGTCTACGGCTTCTACGACATCCCGCTGGACACCGCCGGCAGGCCCACCGGCCTGCAGTCCCGTCGCGGCCCGACGCTCCAGGGCTCGACCTGCCCGGGCGGCGACGCCGCGTGCCCGCAGCTCGAAGCACTGGGCGACGGCCGGGTGGCCTACCTGTGGACCGACGCCCAGGGCGAGGAGCACGTCCTGGCCGTCGGGCTCGACGCGACGACCATCGCCGACGAACCCACCGGCGACGCGGGCGGTCGCATCGGCACCGGCACCGGGCGCTACGTCCTCTACAACGGCGGCACCCCCGGCAGCCAGCGGGCCGCCGACTTCCCGCGCGACGCCACCTCCGGCGGGACCGCGCTCGACCGCACCCGCACCGCCGCCGCGGTCTGGGGCCAGCGCCTGTGGACCCCCGGCAGCACCCAGGGCACCGTCGTGGCGTACGACCTCAAGGCCAAGAAGAACGTCGCCACCGTCGACACCGGCGCCCCCTGCACACCCAGCGAGATCCAGGCCGTCAACGCCTGGCTGTACTGGAGCTGCGGCTCGGCCGGCCCCGCGGGCGTCTACGACCGTGCCGCGAACCGCGCCGTCACCGTTCCGTCCGGGCAGGCCCGCCTCGCCGACGGCTATCTCGTCCGCGAGAACCGCACCACGCACGAGCTGCTGCTCACCGACTTCCACACCGGCACGGCGACCACCCGGACCGTGGCCGTGCTGCCCACCGCGGACCAGAACACCGGCGGCAGCACCGGCCGCTGGGCGGTCGACCGGTTCGGCGGCAACGTCGCCTACCTCACGGACAGGCGTCAGGTGGCGATCGTCACGGCGGGCGTGCCGACCTCGGCGCTCGCCCAGATGGAGGCACAGACCGACCCGCGGCCGGGCGGCCCCACCACCGCGAACCCCTGGCGGCCCGTGTGGCAGCTGAACAAGCCCTCCACATGGCGGCTGACCCTGAGCAACGCCTCCGGCACCGTCGTGCGCACCCTCACCGGCGCCTCCACCGCCGCCGCGGTCCGCCCCGCCTGGGACGCCCGTACGGACTCCGGCGCCTTCGTTCCGTCCGGCACCTACACCTGGAAGCTGACCGCCGAGCCGCGCGACGGCCAGGGGCCGGCCCTCGCTCTGACGGGTACGACCACGGCCGGCTGAGGGACAGCCGCCCGCGCCCGGGGATACGGTTCGGTGCATGAGCATCGACGCGGTGGTCTGGGACATCGACGACACGATCTTCGACTACACGGCCGCGGACCGGGCGGGCATGCGGAACCATCTGGCGGCCGAGGGCCTGCTCGGCGGCGCGTCCGTCGAGCAGGCCCTCGCGCGCTGGCGCGAGGTCACCGACGCGCAGTGGGCGCGGTTCTCGGCGGGTGAGACGGACTGGCAGGGCCAGCGCAGGGAACGCGTGAGGGTGTTCCTGGGGGAGTCGCTGAGCGACACCGAGGCCGACGCCTGGTTCGACCGTTACATCACGCACTACGAGTCCGCCTGGAGCCTTTTCCCGGACGTCCTGCCCGTCCTGGACAGCCTCGTCACCAGCCACCGGCACGCGGTCCTGTCCAACTCCAGCCTCCTCGTGCAGGACCGCAAGCTGCGGGTCCTCGGTGTGCACGACCGCTTCGAGGCGATCCTGTGCGCCGCCGAGCTCGGCGTCTCCAAGCCCGCCGCGGCCGCCTTCCACGCGGCCTGCGAAGCCCTGGAACTGCCGCCGCATCGGGTCGCCTACGTCGGTGACCACCCGGAGATCGACGGACGGGGCGCCGCCGAGGCCGGCCTGTTCTCCGTCTGGATCGACCGGGACGGCACTCACGCCGCCGCGGGTGATCCGCCGACGGGTCCGCACCGGATCGCCTCGCTGGCCGAACTCCCCGCGATCCTCGGCGCCGATACCCGTTTTGGAGCGTCGTCCACCTTCAGGTAATGTTCTTCCTGCGCCGCCGAGAGCGGGCCGAAAGGCCGGGACTCGGAGGCGCTAGCTAAAACAAGATCCCGCAAGGGATTGAGTTTCAGTGGCCTATGGTGTAATTGGCAGCACGACGGTTTCTGGTTCCGTTAGTCTAGGTTCGAGTCCTGGTAGGCCAGCTCGCAGAGCTCATCTGCACATGCGGAGATCAATTCCGCAACGCCCCCGTTGTGTAGCGGCCTAGCACGCTGCCCTCTCACGGCAGTAGCGCCGGTTCGAATCCGGTCGGGGGTACAGATCCGTCCCAGGAAGACAGTCCGGGTCGCACCCGCTGTCTCTCATGCAGGATCGCTAGGGCCCCCGTTGTGTAGCGGCCTAGCACGCCGCCCTCTCAAGGCGGTAGCGCCGGTTCGAATCCGGTCGGGGGTACGCTTTACCTTGAATCACCTTGGTCTATGGTGTAATTGGCAACACTACGGTTTCTGGTACCGTCATTCTAGGTTCGAGTCCTGGTAGACCAGCTTTGATCTGCGGAAACGCAGGATCTAGGCCCCCGTTGTGTAGCGGCCTAGCACGCCGCCCTCTCAAGGCGGTAGCGCCGGTTCGAATCCGGTCGGGGGTACAGAGTCCTACGGGCCTCCACTTCGGTGGGGGTCCGTAGGCGTTTCCCGGCCGATCCCGTGCCCCGTCGTACGGGCCCGACACGCCCGGCCCGTACGACTGCTCACTCGATGCCGTACCGCCGCGCCGACTCCTGCTCCTGCGCCAGCCGATGCAGCGCCCGCAGCACCGGCTCGAAGAGCACGGCCGAGGCGACCGCGGTCTCCACCCGCTCCGCGTCGGACGTGTGCGTCTCCAGGTAGTCCAGGTCCCGCATCGCCACCTGGTGCATCAACTCCGCGTACGGCGCGAGGAGTTCGGCGTCCCAGGAATACCCGAGCCGGATCAGCGTGGCCACCGCCGCCACCAGCGAACGGTGCACGGGGGAGAGGGGCGCGAGCTCCCGTGCGGTCTCCCAGCCCAGGTTAGCCAGCAGTTGGTCCACCTCGCGGCGCGCGGACCGGACGGCCGGGTCCTGATCGTCCGGTTCGGGCTCCTGCGGCAGCGCCCACAGGGCCGCGCCCAGCCGGATCGTCCGGCCCAGGGACTCGTCGTCGACGTGTCCGAGAACCTCCCGGGCCGTGGCCACCGGCACCCGGCCCACCTGGATCAGCGCCCGCACCAGCCGCAGCCGGCGCAGATGGCTCTCGTCGTAGTCCGCCGTCGTCGCGTTGACCTGGCGCCCGGGAGTCAACAGTCCTTCCCGCAGGTAGTACTTGATCGTCGCGGTGGACACCCCGCTCCGCTCGCTCAACTCCGACAGCCGCATCTCTTGCGCCCTTCCTTGGGTGGCGCCACTATCCAAGCATGGCGCCATCGGATAGCGCCGCTCGCCAATGGAGGGGACGAGATGTCCGGTACCCGGGTGACCGCAGGCCGTACCACCGCAGCAGCCGAGGGGGACGTGGTCGTCCTGCTGATCGGCATGCGCGTCAACCACTTCTGGGCGGTGCACCAGTGGGTGCCGGTGTTCTTCGCCATGTTGCGCATGGTGCGGGACCTGGAGAAGGACGGCAGCCGGGGCCTGCTCGGCCGCGTTCTGCTGACGGCGTCACCACGGACGTACTACGTCGTCCAGTACTGGGAGTCCAAGGAGAAGCTGTACGCCTACGCGTCGGCGCCCGACATGTTCCACCACAAGGTGTGGGCGATCATCAACCGCAAGGAACGGGCGGGGAAGGTGCGGCAGCACGTGGGGATCTGGCACGAGGCGTATGTGGTGCCGGAGGGGTCGTACGAGTCGATCTACGCGGACATGCCGCCCTTCGGGCTCGCGGCCGCGTACGGGGCGTTGCCCGTGGAGAAGCGGGGACGGCGGGCGGCGGACCGGTTCGCTCATCGGTCGCCCAAGGCGGGAGCGGAGGCCGGGGGAGTGGCGGGTTGATCGGATGGTGCGGGCCGGCTGCGGCTGGTTGCGCAGGTCCCCACGCCCCTGGGGGGGGGGTGATCGTCGGTCGGGCTGTGCGGGTTGTGTGTGGCTGAGCGCGCGGTTCCTCGCGCCCCTGGGGGCGGCGCAGGGAGGGGAGGTGTTCGGGGGGTGAGCCTGCCGCGGCGTTGAGGCCGGCTCGTCCCCCGGTGTCGTGCTGGACCGGTGTCGTACTGGAGGTGTGGCTCAGCCCGTGCGGCGGAGGGCCTCGGAGAGGCGGGCGGCGGCGTCGATGACCGCCTGGGCGTGCATACGGCCAGGGTGCCGGGTCAGGCGCTCGATCGGACCGGAGACCGAGACGGCGGCGACCACCCGGTTCGAGGGTCCGCGCACCGGCGCGGAGACCGACGCGACGCCCGGCTCGCGCTCGCCGATCGACTGGGCCCAGCCCCGGCGCCGTACGCCCGAGAGTGCCGTGGCGGTGAAGCGGGCGCCCTGGAGACCGCGGTGCAGACGCTCCGGCTCCTCCCAGGCCATCAGGATCTGCGCCGAGGAACCGGCCTTCATCGTGAGCGTCGAACCGACCGGGACCGTGTCCCGAAGGCCGGACAGACGCTCGGCCGCGGCGACGCAGATGCGCATGTCGCCCTGGCGGCGGTAGAGCTGGGCGCTCTCGCCCGTGACGTCGCGCAGGTGCGTGAGCACCGGGCCGGCCGTCGCGAGGAGGCGGTCCTCGCCCGCGGCCGCGGCCAGCTCGGCGAGGCGGGGGCCGAGAATGAAACGGCCCTGCATGTCACGCGCCACCATGCGGTGGTGTTCAAGTGCCACGGCGAGGCGATGTGCCGTGGGTCGTGCCAGTCCGGTCGCCGCGACCAGTCCCGCGAGGGTGGCCGGACCGGACTCCAGAGCGCTCAGGACAAGGGCTGCCTTGTCCAGAACGCCGACGCCGCTACTGTTGTCCATGCAACGATACTCGCGTCTCACTCTGTGAAACGCAAGTTCAATTTTCGGTGGAACGCGCCACCCTTGTAGACACAGCGGCCCGCGGACCAACGGGCCCGGTGGAGGGCGTCCGGACGAGGGGTGCGGACGCCACCGCCCCGGAAATCTCTAGTTGGGCCGGCGCCACACAGGCCGGCCGGAGGGAAAGCGATGGGTAGGACACTCGCGGAGAAGGTCTGGGACGACCATGTCGTCCGGCGCGCCGAGGGCGAGCCCGACCTCCTCTTCATCGATCTGCACCTGCTGCACGAGGTGACCAGCCCGCAGGCCTTCGACGGCCTCCGCCAGGCGGGGCGTCCCGTGCGCCGTCTCGACCTCACCATCGCCACCGAGGATCACAACACCCCGACCCTCGACATCGACAAGCCCATCGCGGACCCGGTCTCCCGGGCCCAGCTGGAGACCCTGCGCAAGAACTGCGCCGACTTCGGTGTACGGCTGCACTCGCTGGGTGACGTCGAGCAGGGCGTCGTCCACGTGGTGGGACCGCAGCTGGGTCTGACCCAGCCCGGCACCACCGTGGTCTGCGGCGACTCCCACACCTCCACGCACGGCGCCTTCGGCGCGCTGGCGTTCGGCATCGGCACCTCGCAGGTCGAGCACGTGCTGGCCACCCAGACGCTGCCGCTGGCCCGCCCCAAGACCATGGCCATCACGGTCGACGGCGAGCTGCCCGACGGCGTCACCGCCAAGGACCTGATCCTGGCGATCATCGCCAAGATCGGTACGGGTGGCGGCCAGGGCTACATCCTGGAATACCGCGGCTCCGCCATCGAGAAGCTCTCGATGGAAGCCCGGATGACCATCTGCAACATGTCGATCGAGGCCGGCGCCCGCGCGGGCATGATCGCCCCCGACGAGACCACCTTCGAGTACCTCAAGGGCCGTGCGCACGCCCCCGAGGGCGAGGAGTGGGACGCGGCGGTCGCGTACTGGAAGACCCTGAAGTCGGACGAGGACGCGGTCTTCGACGCCGAGGTGGTCATCGACGGCCCGTCGCTGGCGCCGTTCGTCACCTGGGGCACCAACCCCGGCCAGGGAGCGCCGCTTTCGGCGTCCGTCCCCGACCCGGCTTCGTACGAAGACGCTTCGGAGCGCATGGCCGCCGAAAAGGCCCTGGAGTACATGGGGTTGACCGCCGGACAGCCGCTGCGCGCCATCAAGGTCGACACCGTCTTCGTAGGTTCCTGCACCAACGGCCGCATCGAGGACCTGCGCGCCGCCGCCGCGATCGTCGAGGGCCACAAAGTCGCCGACGGCGTACGGATGCTGGTGGTCCCCGGTTCCGCGCGGGTCGGTCTGCAGGCCGTCTCCGAGGGCCTGGACGTGGTCTTCAAGGAGGCCGGCGCCGAGTGGCGGCACGCGGGCTGCTCGATGTGTCTGGGCATGAACCCCGACCAGCTGGCCCCCGGTGAGCGCTCCGCGTCCACCTCGAACCGCAACTTCGAGGGCAGGCAGGGCAAGGGCGGCCGTACGCACCTGGTGTCGCCGCAGGTCGCCGCCGCCACCGCCGTACTCGGCCACCTGGCCTCCCCGGCCGATCTCGCCGACTCGTCTGCCGCCCGCACGCCCGCTGGAGTCTGAGAAGTCATGGAAGCATTCACCACGCACACCGGCCGGGCCGTTCCGCTGCGCCGCAGCAACGTCGACACCGACCAGATCATCCCCGCCCACTGGCTCAAGAAGGTGACCAGGGACGGCTTCGAGGACGGGCTGTTCGAGGCCTGGCGCAAGGACTCGTCCTTCATCCTCAACCAGCCCGAGCGCAAGGGCGCCACGGTCCTGGTCGCGGGCCCCGACTTCGGCACCGGCTCCTCCCGCGAGCACGCCGTCTGGGCGCTGCAGAACTACGGTTTCAAGGCCGTCATCTCGTCCCGGTTCGCGGACATCTTCCGGGGCAACTCGCTCAAGAACGGCCTGCTCACGGTGGTTCTGGAGCAGAAGATCGTGGACGCGCTGCAGGAGCTGACGGAGAAGGACCCCGAGGCCGAGATCACGGTCGACCTGGAGGCCCGCGAAGTGCGCGCCGAGGGCATCACCGCCGCCTTCGAGCTCGACGAGAACGCCCGCTGGCGGCTGCTGAACGGGCTGGATGACATCTCCATCACCCTCCAGAACGAGGGCGACATCGCGGAGTACGAGGCCAAGCGGCCGTCGCACAAGCCGAAGACGCTCCAGGTCTGACGCCCGCGCCGCTTCGCGGCTGAGGCAGGGCTGATTTCAGCCACCGCAACACCCCTCTGTACCCCCAATCGTGGACGGTTGGGGGTACAGCTGTGTCTGCCCCCGGACGCCTCCGGAACGCCCCTTCGGGAGGCTCCAACTCCCCTAGTTACAAAGGAGATTGCCTGGGTACGCGCCTCTTGGGGACGCGGTGCTCCGGGGCGCCCAGGACCCTCTCCAGGGGCGGCAGTTACCCCCTGGGCAGGCGACAACTCGCCCCAGATGGCACAATCTGTGCATGGAACACGACGGCCAACTCGAGCTCTATGCGGCAGTCGCGGCCCAACTGAAGGAAGCGCACACAAGAGTGCGCGCACTGCAAGTCCCGGAGGGCGTACGGATGGCGCTGACCCGGAAGCTGCTGGTCATTACGGCCGTGGCCAAGCACGATCTCGCCGACGCGACAAGGCGGCTGGAGCGGTTCACCACCGACCTCGACGAGGGTCGATTCCTCGAAGGGGATCGCTGAGGAACTCCGCGACAGCCCGAGTTCGTTGCGGCACAAGGGTGATTAGCCCGTTTCGTGTTTGATTTGCGGTATATATCTGCCTAACGTGCGAAAAAGCTTGAACGCATTCGTTCGGGCAATGTCTCCGAAGGGGAAGACGTGAACAAGGCGCAGCTCGTAGAAGCGATTGCCGACAAGGTCGGCGGGCGTCAGCAGGCCGCCGACGCGGTCGACGCCGTACTGGACGCGATCGTCCGTGCAGTTGTCGGCGGGGACCGGGTCTCGGTCACCGGCTTCGGTTCCTTCGAGAAGGTAGACCGTCCGGCTCGTTACGCCCGCAACCCGCAGACCGGTGAGCGTGTTCGGGTCAAGAAGACCTCTGTGCCGCGCTTCCGCGCCGGTCAGGGCTTCAAGGACCTGGTGAGCGGCTCGAAGAAGCTCCCGCGTGGTGGCGAGGTCGCGGTCAAGAAGGCGCCCAAGGGCAGCCTGACCGGCGGCGCCGCGGCGACCGTGAAGAAGGCCGCGGCCAAGAAGGCCACCACCGCCAAGAGGGCGACGGCCGCGAAGAAGACCACCGCCGCCGTGAAGAAGACGGCCGCGAAGAAGACGACCACCGCGGCGAAGAAGACCACGGCGACCGCCAAGAAGACGACCGCCAAGAAGACCACGGCGACCGCCAAGAAGACCGCGGCGAAGAAGACCACCGCCAAGAAGGCGACGGCCAAGAAGGCCCCGGCGAAGAAGGCGACCGCCAAGAAGGCCCCCGCCAAGAAGTCGACGGCTCGCAAGACTACCGCCAAGAAGGCCACCGCCCGCTAGAAGCAGGGACGCAGGGCAACCCACGCGCCGGGCCGGACTCCCACGGGGAGCCCGGCCCGCGGCGTGTCCGGGACCTGGTGGGAGGGCCTGGTCAGAAGGTCTGGAGCGTCACCAGCGTGATCCGGCGTGCCTCGCCGTCGCCCTCGGTCTCGATGCGCACGCGCTGTCCCGGGCGCAGCAGCCTGAGCCCGCCGGCGTCGAACGCCGCGCCGTCGAAGGGCACCGGCGTGCCGTCGTCGAGCAGCACCTGTCCGCTACGGGTGTCGGGGTCGTACGTGTACGCGGTCGCCTGCATGCCGAAAGCCTATCCAGCGCCGGTGTACGCCGCCGGTGGGCCCGGCGGACCGGGCTTCGGCGAACGCAGATTCACGCGGCTGGGGCCCGCGTATCCGGTGTGCTCCGCCGGACAGGCCCCAGGGGCGTTCAGGTGCCCGGTTGGCCCGGGATCAGGAGTTTCGCCGCCAGTGTGGCCGTGCGCGGGCCCACCCCCAGGGCGAGCGCGGCGCGCAGATCGTCGCCGGTGTCCACGTCCTGGCGTACGGAATCCACCGCGGTGAGGAGGAGTTCCGCGGCTCCCGAGGCGCGATGACGTGCTCGGGAATCGGTGCCGAAGGCGGGACGCAATTCCCGGCCGGGAGATGCGGCCAGCAGAGTGGTGCCGATTGCGGCCGCATCGGAGAGAAAAGCACGCGGGAATTCGGCGGCGGCATCGAGTACCCGGGCCAATTCCAGGGGACGCAACGCGGGCAGATCGGCGTTCAGGGCGGCCACGGCGGATTCGGGACTTCGCGAGCGTACGGCCGCCGTTCCGTGCGCCAGCGCGGCGTTCAGACCGCCTCCCGGCTCGTCCGGCACGATCCACGCCCCCAGTGCGGCGAGCTCCCGCCCGGCCAGCGCGTCGTCCGTGACGACCGCCACATCGCCGACCGCCGCGCAGGCCAGCGCGGCCGCCACGGTGTCCTGCGCGAAGGCGAGGGCGAGTCCGGGGCGCACCGCGTCGGCGGCGGTGTCCGAGAGCCTGCTCTTGGCCCGGGAGAGGGCTTTGAGGGGGATGACCAAGGTCCACTGCACGAGCGCTCCGTTCCTCCCTTGTCGCGCCCATTGTGACCCGGCACCCCTGGCGGTCCGGACGTCGGGGCGTACGGTGTTCTCGACAGACAGGCGGCCTGGGGCGACACTTGTGCGGCCCCCCAGGCCCTAAGAGGAAGGTGTCCGCGTGCCCCGCCGCAGAATCGGCTTCTGGTACCGCTTCGCAGCGGTCCTCTGCAAACCGCCACTGGTGGTTCTGATCAAGCGGGACTGGCGCGGAATGGAGAACATTCCGGCTGAGGGCGGATTTATCACCGCGGTGAACCACAATTCGCATGTGGACCCGTTCGCGTATGCCCACTATCAGTACAACACCGGGCGTGTTCCGCGTTTCCTGGCCAAGGCCGGGCTTTTCAGGAAGGGATTCGTGGGGGCCGCGATGCGCGGCACCGGACAGATCCCCGTGTACCGCGAGAGCACCGACGCGCTGAGCGCGTTCCGGGCCGCGATCGACGCCGTGGAGCGCGGCGAGTGCGTCGCGTTCTACCCCGAGGGCACGCTCACCCGCGACCCCGACGGCTGGCCGATGACCGGCAAGACCGGTGCCGCCCGGGTCGCCCTGCAGACCAAGTGCCCGGTGATTCCGGTCGCCCAGTGGGGTGCCAACGAACTGCTGCCGCCGTACGCCAAGAAGCCCAACCTCCTTCCGCGCAAGACCCACCACGTTCTCGCCGGCCCTCCGGTGGACCTGTCGCGCTTCTACGACAAGGAGATGAGCCCGGACCTCCTGAAGGAGGCCACCGAGGTCATCATGGCCGCCATCACCGCGCAGCTGGAGGAGCTCCGCGGCGAGAAGGCCCCTGAGACGCCCTACGACCCGCGCCAGGTACGGATCGAACAGCGCAGGCGTACCCGGGCCCAGGAGAGGGCTCAGGAGCGGGCACAGGCCCAGCAGCAGGCACAGGCACAGCAGGAAGAGGGGCAGAGCACGTGAGCAAGCCGGTCAAGGCGGCCGTCTTCGGGACCGGATCGTGGGGTACGGCCTTCGGCATGGTGCTCGCCGACGCGGGGTGCGAGGTCACCCTGTGGGCGCGGCGCACCGAGCTCGCCGAGGCGGTCAACTCCACGCGTACGAACCCGGACTACCTGCCGGGCGTCGAACTCCCCGAGAACCTGCGGGCGACGACCGACGCCGCCGAGGCCGCGCGTGACGCCGACTTCACCGTGCTCGCCGTGCCCTCGCAGACCCTGCGCGGGAACCTCGCCGAGTGGACGCCGCTGCTGGAGCCCGACACGGTCCTGGTCTCCCTCATGAAGGGCGTCGAACTCGGTTCCGCGATGCGGATGAGCGAGGTCATCGAGGACGTCGCCAAGGTCGGCGCCGACCGTATCGCCGTGGTCACGGGACCGAACCTGGCCCGTGAGATCGCCGCCCGGATGCCGGCCGCCGCCGTGGTCGCCTGCACCTCCGAAGCGGTCGCCCAGCGCCTCCAGGCCGCCAGCCACAACCCGTACTTCCGCCCGTACACCAACACCGACGTGGTGGGCTGCGAGCTGGGCGGCGCGGTGAAGAACGTGATCGGTCTGGCCGTCGGCATCGCGGACGGCATGGGCCTGGGCGACAACGCCAAGGGCTCGCTGATCACGCGCGGACTCGCCGAGACCACCCGACTCGGTGTCGTCATGGGCGCCGACCCGCTGACCTTCTCCGGACTCGCGGGCCTCGGCGACCTGGTGGCCACCTGCTCCTCGCCGCTGTCACGCAACCACACCTTCGGCACCAACCTCGGCAGGGGCATGACCCTCCAGGAGACCATCGCGGTCACCAAGCAGACCGCCGAGGGCGTCAAGTCCTGTGAGTCGGTGCTGGATCTGGCCCGCAGGCACGGCGTCGACATGCCCATCACCGAGACGGTCGTCGGCATCGTCCACGAGGGCAAGTCGCCGGTCGTCGCGGTCAAGGAGCTGATGGGGCGCAGCGCCAAGGCCGAGCGCCGCTGAGGAGCGGCGCCGCGGCGCCGGGAATCAACGCTCCGCAACGGCTCGTACGACGCTGAGCGACCACCCGTGCGACGTTGGACAACGGCCGCGGTGGGGCGCTGACTCAGCGCCGTACCAACGGGTACTCTCAACGCGATATGAGCACCGAGAACCTCCCCCAGAGCCCTGAGCAGCCGCCTCGCAAGCCGCGCGTGGCCGTCGTCTTCGGCGGCCGCAGCTCCGAACACGGGATCTCCGTGGTCACGGCCGGCGCCGTCCTGCGCGCCATCGACCGGACGAAGTACGACGTCCTGCCGATCGGCATCACCCGGGACGGCCGTTGGGCGCTCACCGCCGACGAACCGGACCGGATGGCCATCGTCGACCGGCGTCAGCCGGACGTGGAGCAGCTCGCGGAGTCGAGCGAGGGCGGCGTGATCCTCCCCGTCGACCCGGCCAACCGCGAAGTCGTCTACAGCGAGCCCGGATCGGTCCCCAAGGCCCTGGGCGAGGTCGACGTCGTCTTCCCCGTGCTGCACGGCCCCTACGGCGAGGACGGCACCCTCCAGGGCCTCCTGGAACTCTCCGGAGTCCCGTACGTCGGTGCGGGTGTGCTCGCCTCGGCCGTCGGCCAGGACAAGGAGTACATGAAGCGGGTGTTCACCTCCTTCGGGCTGTCCGTCGGCCCGTACGTGGTGATCCGGCCCCGTGAGTGGGAGCGCGACGAGTCCGCCGCCCGCAAGAAGATCATCGACTTCGCGGGTGAGCACGGCTGGCCGCTGTTCATCAAGCCCGCGCGCGCGGGCTCCTCGATCGGCATCACCAAGGTCGACTCCCTCGAAGGCCTCGACGAGGCGATCGAGGAGGCCCAGCGCCACGACCCGAAGATCATCGTGGAGGCGCTGCTGCGCGGCCGCGAGATCGAGTGCGGGGTGCTGGAGTTCGAGGACGGTCCGCGTGCCAGCGTGCCCGCGGAGATCCCGCCCGTGCAGTCGCACGCGTACTACGACTTCGAGGCGAAGTACATCGACTCGACGCCCGGTCTCGTGCCCGCCCCGCTGACCCCCGAGCAGACCGCCGAGGTCCAGCGGCTCGCGGTCGACGCGTTCGAGGCCGCCTCCTGCGAGGGCCTGGTGCGCGCGGACTTCTTCCTCACCGAGGACGGCGAGTTCGTGATCAACGAGATCAACACCATGCCGGGCTTCACGCCCATCTCCATGTACCCGAAGATGTGGGAGGCGAGCGGCGTGGCCTACCCGGAGCTGGTGGACCGCCTGATCGGGGCGGCGCTGCGCCGCCCGACGGGGCTTCGGTAGACCTGGGACACCGGGGCTCCGCTCCAGGGCACACGCCCCCGCGCGCACGTGTGTACGTCAGTCGGCGATCCCTTCGGGGATCGCCTTCTTGATGGGCGCGGCCAGGTCGACGAGCGCGTTCGACCCGTCCCGCTGGACCCACTTCTTGGGCAGGCTGACCTCGACATACGCGCGCCGCAGGCTCGTGGTGAAGCGGTACGAGCCGTCGTTCTGCTTCTCCATGAGCCAGCCGACGCCGTTCACCTCGCCGCTGAGCGCGTTCTGGTCGCTCATCTTCGCGGGTCGTTCGACACCGCAGCGCAGTATGATCGCCGGGCTTCCCCAGCCCGCGGTCAGCGCGGACCGGGGCTCGGGATCGTTCCGGTCGAGGCCGTCGATCTTCTTCGGCAGCACCTTGTCCAGGTTCTGACACAGCCCGGTGACCTTCGCCCCCGGGCTGGGAACCGCGGCCGATCCGCCGTCGTCTGCTGAGGAGCAGCCTGTGGCGGCGATCAACAGGGCGAGAACGGACGGCCCGAAGAGAGCGGTGTGCCGGTGACGGGAGAAGTTCACCGGCCAAGGGTAGACGGGGGCTAGAGGTGCACCACCGGGCAGGTCAGCGTACGGGTGATGCCGTCCACTTGCTGGACTTTCGCGACCACCATGCGGCCGAGTTCGTCGACCGTGTCGGCCTGGGCGCGCACGATCACGTCGTACGGTCCTGTCACGTCCTCGGCCTGGATCACCCCCGGGATCTTGCTGATCGTCTCGGCGACGGTCGACGCTTTGCCGACCTCCGTCTGGATCAGGATGTACGCCTGTACCACGGAACCTCCAGGGCGGCCACGAGGATCATGTGGGGAAAAGGAACGCCACGGTATCGCGTCGCCGCTCGCCACGGGGAGACCCGCGGTGGCTGGGGCTTGCGCGCCGGGGTGCACGGACTGCACAAGTTGACGGTCAACTCGACCGTACCGAGTACAGAGACGGCTCGCGACCGGGCACGGGTAGCGGCAGAGGGAGCAGTACGATCATGAAGGGCACCGTGGGCGAGTTGGGGGAGTTCGGGCTCATCAAGGAGCTCACCTCGCGTCTCACCACCACCCCGGCGGTCCGGGTCGGCCCGGGCGACGACGCCGCGGTGGTGGCCGCGCCCGACCGCAGGGTGGTGGCGAGCACCGACATCCTCCTGGAGGGGCGGCACTTCCGCCGTGACTGGTCCACGGCGTACGACGTCGGGCGCAAGGCGGCCGCGCAGAACCTCGCGGACATCGCCGCGATGGGCGCCGTACCGACCGCACTGCTGCTCGGTCTGGTCGTCCCGGCCGAACTCCCGGCCACCTGGCCCTCCGAGATGATGGACGGGCTGCGCGACGAGTGCCAGGTCGCGGGCGCGTCCGTGGTCGGCGGCGATGTCGTGCGCGGCGACACCATCATGATCTCGATCACCGCGCTCGGCGATCTGCGCAATCACGAGCCGGTCACCCGGGGCGGCGCCCAGCCCGGTGACGTGATCGCCGTGACGGGCTGGCTGGGCTGGTCCGCGGCCGGGCACGCGGTGCTCTCCCGCGGCTTCCGCTCACCGCGCGCCTTCGTAGAGGCCCACCGCCGCCCCGAGCCGCCGTACCACGCGGGTCCCGCCGCCGCCGGGCTCGGCGCGACGGCGATGTGCGACGTGAGCGACGGGCTGATCGCCGACCTGGGCCACATCGCCGAGGCGAGCAAGGTGCGGATCGACATCCGTTCGGGCGCGATCGACATCCCCTCCCAGATGAACGACATCGGCCAGGCCGTCGGCGTCGACCCCATCCAGTGGGTGCTGACCGGCGGGGAGGACCACGCGATCGTGGCTGCCTTCCCACCGGACGTGAAGCTGCCCGCGCGCTGGAAGGTGATCGGCGAGGTCCTCAACCCCTCGGCGCTGCCCCAGGTCACGGTGGACGGCGCGCCCTGGACCAGCAAGGGCGGTTGGGACCACTTCGGGGACATCGAGTCGTAGCCGCCCACCCCGTCAGGCGGGGTATGCGCGGAGTTCCATGCCGGTGGCCGCCTTCTCGGTCCCCGCGCAGGCCGACGGCGGCGCTCAGCGGGACGGTGGCGCGCTCGGGGGAGTCGGCGAGGACCGGCAACGCCTCCGCGGACTCGGCGGGTTCCCGTGCTCCGGGACTCCCGACGGCGAGGTCGGCCGCCTGGAGGGGGCCCGTCACGCGCCTCGTCGAGGCGCCCCTCCGTGGCCGCGGAACGGCCGAGACCGATGAGGATGCGCACGGTCTCCCCCATGCTGAACCAGTTGGCGGCGCAGGCCTCCAGGGCGCTTTCGTAGCGCACGCGCGCGTGGCCGGTGTCTCCGGCGAGCCGAGCGGCGTCGCCCAGGCCCCGCAGGGCACCCGCCACCTTGTCGGCGAGGCCCACGGTGCGGGCCGGCGTCAGGGCCTGGCTGAAGTGCTCCCTCGCCTCGACCGGTTGCTCCTGGTGCAGCAGCACGGTCGCACGGGTGCGCAGGAGGTCCGAGGTCTCCTCGGGAGCGGCCAACTCCCTAACGTACGAGAGCCCTTCGTCGAGCAGTTCGAGAGCGTGCCGGTGGTCCCCACGCCAGTCGGCGAACATGCCCAGCGGGTCGAGGCAGTTCGCCAGGTCCCAGTGGTCCCCGGTCGCGCGAAAACCCGCCAGAGACGGTGCGAACGACTCCTCGGACGCCGTCGGACGCCCGGCGAACTGCTCCTGCCGCAGGGGTCGGCTCAGCCCGGCCAGTACGTCCTCGACACGGGCCAGGCGCCGCTGGTCGGCCGGATCGCCGCTCTGACCCGAGAGCGCGTTGATCACGCACAGGACGTACTCCTCCGCGAGACCCGCGGGCGGCTCGGCGCCCACGGCCGCGAGCAGCTCCCGGGCCGTGGCCGCCCGCTCTCCGTAGAGACCGAGCAACCGCCAGAACCAGGAGAGCTCGGGGGCTACGCGCGCGTGGGACACCCCATGGCCGATACCGCACAGCGGATGGAAGCAAGAAGACAACAAAAAACCGGCCCACCGTGAAGGTGGACCGGTTTTTAAGCGAACCAGCAGTGGCCGCGCGCTAGCGTTGCGTCAGCGCGAGACCTTGCCGGCCTTGATGCACGAGGTGCAAGCGTTCACGCGCTTCGGCGTCCCGCCCACCACGGTACGGACGCGCTGGATGTTGGGGTTCCAGCGACGGGACGTACGGCGGTGCGAGTGCGAGATGTTGTTGCCGAAGCCCGGCCCCTTGCCGCAGACGTCGCAGTTGGCAGCCACGGGTCACTCCAAAGACTTCAGATGCTCTTACGGTTGATCCCGGCATGCCGGAATCGAGATCTAGGATCTGAGTGGCGGTGCCAGGGGGAAGACCCGATCGAATCGGGCAACTGGAGCAGCATACAACGACTGCGTCCGGAGAACGAAACTACCATGGCTGCCCCGGGGCTCACCCCGGCCCTCCTTGGGGTCCCCTACCGCCAGTAACCCATTCGGGTACTACGCTGCGTGCCACGTCCAGATGCTCAAGGAGGCGCAGGTGCCGCAGGTGCCGCAGACATTGGATGCTCTCGCGGTGCGCACCTGGTGCGGCCTCGCGCTGGAGGCGCTGGGGCGGGCGCGCGAGGAGATCGACGCCATCAATGTCTACCCGGTCGCGGACGGGGACACCGGAACGAATCTGTATCTGACGGTGGAGTCGGCGGCAGCGGCGGTGGAGGCGGTTTTCGCGGGCTACGAGACCGTGACGGGGGTCCTCGGCCCCACGGGGTCCGCTGCCTCCGGGGCGGTTTCCACGGAGGTCACGGGGGCTGGTCTGCCCACGCTCGCCGACGCCGTGCGGGCGATGGCGCACGGGGCGCTGATCGGGGCCCGCGGGAACTCCGGGACGATCCTCGCGCAGTTGCTGCGCGGCATGGCGCAGGTCCTAGCCGCCGACGGTGAGGCCGACGGTGCGGCCGGTGGTGAGACCGACGGTGCGACCGATGGTGAGAGCGCTCACACCGACGGACAGGCCCTCCGGCTGGCCCTGCGACAGGCCGCAGACTCCGCACGCGAGGCCGTCGCGCACCCCGTGGAGGGCACGGTCCTCACGGTCGCCACGGCCGCCGCCGAGGCGGCCACCGGCACGGAGGGCGACTGCGGCACGGTCGCGTGCGCGGCCTACGAGGGAGCACGGGCGGCCCTCATGGCGACCCCCGGCCAGCTGGCCGTGCTGGAGCGTGCCGGTGTGGTCGACGCGGGTGGGCGGGGGCTGCTGGCGGTGCTGGCGGCCCTGGCGGAGACGTTCACGGGGGAGTCCCCGGGCGCCGGACGAGTGGCGGGCGAGGTCCACACGCGCGTGAATGGCATGGACGGCGTGAGTGGGGTGGACCGTGTGGATGGCGTGGCCCGTGTGGATGTGAACGGCGTGTGCGTGGACAGCCGGCCGGGGGAAGAAGGCCCGGCCTTCGAGGTGACCTACCTGCTGGAGGCGGAGGACGCGGACGTGGCACGGTTGCGGGCCCGGCTCGACCGCCTCGGCAACTCGCTCGTCGTGGTCGGCGGGGACGGGCTGTGGAACGTCCATGTGCACGCGGACGACGCCGGTGCCGCCGTGGAGGCGGGGGTCGAGGCCGGGCGGCCGTACCGGATCCGGATCACGCACTTCGGGCTCGACGACGCCCACACGGCGGGCGCGGCGGGGCGGCCGCCCCGGGAGCGGGCGCAGCGGGCCGTGGTGGCGGTCGTGCCCGGCGAAGGGCTGGCCGGGCTGTACGCCGAGGCCGGGGCCACCACCGTGCTCGCACGGCCCGGGGAACCGCCCGCGAGCGGGGAACTCGTCGAGGCCGTACGCCGGGCCCACGCGCGCGAGGTGGTGTTGCTGCCCAATGACGCCGACCTGCGGCACACCGCGGCGGCCGCCGCCGAGCAGGCCCGTACGGAAGGCGTCCGGGTCGCGCTGATCCCGACCCGCTCCGCGGTCCAGGGCATCGCCGCGCTCGCCGTCCACGAGCCCGAACGCCGCTTCGACGAGGACGTCGTCGCCATGACCTCGGCGGCGGGCGCCACGCGTTACGCCGAGGTCGCCGTCGCCGAGCGTCAGTCCTGGACCATGGCCGGCATCTGCCAGGCGGGCGACGTCCTCGGGCTCATCGACGGCGATGTCGCCGTGATCGGCTCCGACATCACCGCCACCGCCGAAACCGTCCTCGACCGCATGCTCGCCGCCGGCGGGGAGATGGTCACCCTCGTCCTGGGCGACGACGCTCCCGGCTCCATCGCCGCCCACCTCGAAGCGCGGGTCCGGGAGTCGTACTTGGCCGTGGACACGGTGGCGTACCGGGGCGGTCGACAGGGCGCGTTGTTGCTGATCGGGGTGGAGTAGCCCCCGGGGGACGGGAACGGGGAGGGGCGGCGGGGGAAATGCGGGGCGAAGCCCCCGCCTCAGGGGCGCGGGGAACTGCGCGACCAGCCCCCACCCACCCGCGGCCGAACAACTCCGCGCAACCCCCGACTCGCCCCGCCCCGTCACTGGTCCCGCTGCTTCTCCATCACGCCTTCTCCGTCATGCCCAGCATGTTCTCCGCCTCGGCCCGACGCGCCCGCGCGGCCTCCCCGTCCACACCCGCGTACGCGGAAAGCACCGCACGCGCGCGTGCGGCCGCAGCCGCGGGCCGGAGCAGATCGGCCTCCAGCCACCCCGCCGCGAGCTCGGCCCCGGTGCGCGCGTCGAGGGCGTCGTCTCCGAGGGACGCGAAGACGGAGATGGCCCGCGTGTAGTGGGCCAGAGCCTCCTGTGCGTCGTCCGGAACGGCACGGGCGACCAGGTCACCGAACTGCCGATGGGTGTGACCGAGTTCGGCGACAAGGCGATGACGGCGCTCCGCGGCGTCGGAGCCCCCCGGGGCATCGGAGCCCGCCACGGCAGCCGAGGCCTCCACAGCCTCGGCCCCAACGGAGGACGACACCGCCCGAAGCCCCTCCTCGCACTCCCGCACCGCCGCCGCCATCGACTCCCGCGCCCCGTCCAGCCCCGAGTCCGTATGCAACGCGACCCACGCCCGGGCCCGCAGCGACCGGATCAGACCGTGGACGTTGCCGAGGTCACGCCACAGGTCACCGGCGCGCGCGTACGCCTGCTCGGCCTGCGCGGGCAGTTCGGCGTGGCCGAGTGCCTCGGCGGCGAGATGGGCGAGCATCGCGTGGTCACGCTGCTCGGGCCAGTGCCGGGCGACGTCCGCGGCCCGCAACCAGTGCTCGGCCGCCGCACGGTGTTCGCCGAGCTCGGTGAGACAGTCGCCGAGCCACCACCGCGTCTGCACGATCGCACCGTCGCCGTGCATGTCTGTGGTCAGGTCGGGCAGCGCCGACTCCAGGATCTCCGCGGCCTCGGCCCACCGCCCCTGACGGAGCAGGAACCCGCCGAGCTGGTGCCGGGCCCAGGCGCCGAGTGTGGGCCCCTCGCCCGCCTCGTCGGCCCAGTGCGCGGCCTCCAGGGCGTGTTCGGAGGCGGGCCCGAACTGCCCTGCGGCGCCCAGGACCTCGGCGAGCTGCAGGTGCAGCTGCGCGTGGCCCATCGGCTCCAGGCGAGGCCCTCCGTGCTCCAGCGCCGCGCGTGCGGCCCGCTCGGCCTCCGCCGCGTCGCCCAGGTGCCGGGCGATCCCGGCGAGCCGGGACTCGTACTCGACGGCGAACCACGGCAACCCCGCCGCCACGAACGCCGCCGCGGCCTGTCCGAGCAGCTCCGCGGCGGCCTCGGCGTCCCCGGCGCGCGCCGCGAGCTCCCCGAGCATCGCCCGCGCCTCCGCGGCCCGCGAGGCCATCCGCACGTCCGAGAGGTGCGGCTCGGCCAGCGCCAGCAGCTCCCGCACGGCGGCCTCGGCGGCGCCCACGACCTCGTCCGCGGCGGTCCCGGAATCGGCGGTCCCGGAACCGGCCGTCCCGGAAGCCGTCCCCTCGGAAGCCGTCGCCCCCGACTCGCCCTCGTCCGCGTCCTCCTGCACCAACAGCATCAATATCCGCGCCCGCCCCACCAGCACGGACGCCGCCTGGGACACCCCCGTCCCGCCGTCCGTGAGGAGGGCGAGCACCCCCTCGTACAGCTCCGAGACGGTCGCGAGCGCATCCTCGGGCCCGCCGGTCAGGGCGAGGACGTACGCGGCACGGGCGCGGGCCGCGAGCGCCTCGCCGGGGTCGCCCGCCTCGGCGTAGAGCGCGGCCGCCTCATGGAAGAGCTCGATGCCCTCGGGACCGCGTTCCATCGCCGCGTGGTCGGCGATCTCCGCGCGGTCGCGGACGTCCAGTTCCTGGCCCTCGGCGGCCCGTGAGACCGCCGCCCACGCCTCGACGGCGTCCGGGCTCCGGGTCGCGGACAGCCGCCGCGCCTCGGCCAGCAGCGCCGGGAGCGAGGACGGGTCCGAGCCGGCATCCGACTCCACGAAGGCGGCCGACGATCGGGCCGAAGCCGAAGCCGAAGCCGAAGCCGCCGCGGAACCCGAACCCGCAGCGGAACCCGAAGGCGACAAGTGTCGCGCGGACCGGGACCGCACCCCCAGCGGCAAGCGCTCGACCAACGGCCGCTGATCCATCCGCCCACGAGCCCGCTCACTGACGTACGACGTGCCGTTGCGCGCGTCGAAGAGCGCCGCCAGGGAAAGAGCCTCCTCGCGCGCGTGGACAGCGAGCCCGCTCGCGGTCCAGTCCCGGCCCGCCGGTCCCGGCACCGGCTGATCGCCGAGACCGAGCCCGGTCAGGCGGTCCATGAGGAGGGCCGTCACGGCCATGAAGTCGAGCTTGCTGCGCGGGTCCCCGGAGTCGGTGAAGTAGGCGGGCCGCTCCGCGAGCAGCTCCAGCGCGCGCGCCTCGTTGCCGGAGAGCGCGCAGAACTCCACGTGGTCCGCGTACGCGCCGCGCATGCTCTCCATGGGGCGCACCAGCCGGAAGCCCCGCAGGTGATGGGCACGGGCCTCGTCCAGGCGGCCCAGACGCAGCAGGGGGACCAGGGAGGACGCCAGGACGGTGTGCGGCTCGTGGGCGCACGTGTACTCGCCCTCCAGAACCGGGCGCCACAGTTCCAGCGCCTCCTCGTCGGCGTCGCGCTCCGCCCGCCACCACCCCTGGCTGTGGAGTTCGCACGCGTGGCAGTCGGCCATGGTGTCCCGGTCGGCGGCCAGCCAGGCGGTGTACGCCCGCTCGGCGCGCCCCAGGTCGCCCAGGTGCGCGGCGACGCTGAACTCGGCTCCGCGCACGGCCCGTTCGGAGTGCCCGGCCAGCCGGTAGCGGTGCTCCATCTCGCCGAGCCACTTCTCTATGGAGGCGAGCGGGATGTGCGGCTGGTCGAGCATGCCGGCCGACATCCACTTGAAGACCCAGTGCAGGGAGTGGGTCTCGTACTCGTCGAAGTCCTCGGGGTGCTCGTCCCACATGCGCAGCAGACGCGCGAAGGGGACGAACATCTTGTCCTTCTCGGAGCTGTAGTTGTAGACCTTCAGCTGGTGTCCGAGCGCCTCGATCACGGCGAGCGGGATGTTCAGCTTCTCGGCCTCGACGAGCAGTTGCTCCGCGCGCGCGTTGCGTGCCGGACCCTCCGGCTGCTCCTGGTTGTCCGCCATCGCCTGGCGCAGGGTGTCGAAGTCCATGCCCATGGCCTGGCTCATCGGAGGTCGTCCTTCCCGGGCTCGGTGTGGGTGGCCCACTCCAGGAGGCCGATGAACGCGCGGTTGAGGAGCGCGGAGTCGGCGGGCCGCAGCGGGCGCTGCGCCATGAGGAGGGCCTGTCCGTAGAGGGACTCCGTGGCGGTGCCTATCAGCTCCGGGTCGCGCAGTGAACTGATCCTTCGGATCAGCGGGTTGAGGTGGTTGAGGACCAGGCGGGCACGGGGCGCGCTGCCGCGCAGCGAGCCGAGAATGCCCGCCCACAGGTCGTCGGCCTGATCCTCGGCCTCCGCGCGGGCCTGCTCGTGGCGGGCCGCCCGGTCGTCCAGGTGCAGAGCGGGCACGGAGAGCGGGTGGAAGGCGCGCAGCACCACGTCGCAGCCCAGGGGGTCGAGCTTGGCCCGGGCGGCCATCAGGAAGCCCGAGAGGGCCAGTTCCTCGGCCGGGTCGACGGCGTCCAGGTGCGCCGTCACGGTGTCGGCGTCCAGCTCGGAGACGACCGTCCCCGGACGCACCGACGGCAGCGCCTCCACCAGTTCGCTGTCGTACGTGTAGCCGCCGTTGATCACCCCGATGCCCTGCGCGGAGGCGATGGGCGCGACCTGCCGGTACTCCTCCACGGTCCGCGTGAAGTGCACCACCGGGTGACGCAGCGCGAACTCCTCCAGGGACAACCGTCCGTCGGTCGTCTCGAAGGGCAGCCACGGCAGCATCGTGCGCAGCATCTCGTTGTCGTGCCGCGCCAGGGACTTCACGCCCAGGTGGTGCACCGACAGGAAGGCCGCCAGACGCTCCGGGTCGCCCGCCGCGAGCCCCGTCAGCCACGACCGGATGCGCTCGCCCAGGGCCTCGCGTACGGCCGCCAGGGTCTCGTCCTCGTACAGAGACTCGCGCGAGGCGGTGGGCCGCAGGCTGTCCGTGTCCAGGACGCAGCGCACGAAGAACGCCCAGTCGGGCAACAGCTGTTCGGCCCGCTCGGTGAGCAGCATGCCCTTCAGGTGCACCCGGTGGCTCGCGCGCTGGGCCGGGCTGACCGCGGACGGCAGGACGTACGCCACGCCGCGGACTCCGGCGAGCGGCACGTTCAGGTCGATCGTGTCCAGCGGGGTGAAGCCGAACAGGTCGTGGCAGTGACGGGCCAGGGCCACCCTGCGGGTGGCGGGGCTCGGATGGGCGCGGTCCCAGGGTGCGGGAAGCTCCGCGATCGCCTCGTCGCCGACGCGTACGTCGTACGGCAGCAGTGAGCCGAAGTCCCGGGCCAGGGAGCGGACCCGCTCCTCGGTGAGCCATTCGCCGGCTCCGGCGCGCGCCACCAGGTGCACGGTGGTACCCGGTTCGGTACGGGCCTCGTGCGGCAGCGTGCGCACGGTGTACGAGCCGTCGTCGGTCGCCGTCCACTCCACGGGCGCCGCGTCGGGCGTACGCGCGCTGCGGCTGACGACGCGGATGCGTTCGGCGACCACGAAACACGCCAGCAACCCGATGCCGAACTGTCCCAGGAAGTCGGAGCGCGCCGCCTGCAGGCCGTCCTCCCGCTTGGAACTGCGGCCGATCGTGGCGAGGAGGCTGTGCACGTCGGACTCCGTGAGCCCGATGCCGGAGTCCTCCACACGCAGGGTGCCGCCCTCGGCGTACAGGCGCACGGCGGCCGGGGCGTCCGGCTGCTCAGCCCGCCGGGCGGTGATCGCGTCCACGGCGTTCTGCAGCAGTTCGCGCAGGTAGACCTTGGGGCTGGAGTAGAGGTGATGGGAGAGCAGGTCCACCAGACCACGCAGGTCGACCTGGAAGGTGTGAGGTGACTGGGATGCCTGTGATGGCTGTGAGGTCTGGGAGTCCATCGTCGCTGCGCCGAGGGTGGGGGGACGTGCGACGGCGCGGGGTCGGGCGGTCCCGGGGGACGGTGACCGCGAAGAGGGCCGGAGCGCGTCATCCTAGGCCCGGAACGAGCCGTCTGACCAGCGGATTTCCGGGACGTATACGGCAATGTCAGTGGTGTGGTGTGCAATGGATCTCGTGCCCGCGCTCGATGAACCACTGAAGAAGGTGCTCGGTCCCCCCACCGCGAAGGTGATGGCCGAGCACCTCGGCCTGCACACCGTCGGTGACCTGCTGCACCACTACCCGCGCAGATACGAGGAGCGCGGGCAGCTCACCCACCTCGCCGACCTGCCCATGGACGAGCACGTCACGGTGGTCGCCCAGGTCGCCGACGCGCGCCTGCTCACCTTCGCCTCCGCCAAGGCGCCCCGCGGCAAGGGCCAGCGCCTCGAAGTGACCATCACCGACGGCAGCGGCCGCCTCCAGCTGGTCTTCTTCGGCAACGGTGTGCACAAACCCCACAAGGACCTGCTGCCCGGCACCCGCGCGATGTTCTCGGGCAAGGTCTCCGTCTTCAATCACCGCCTCCAGCTGGCCCATCCGGCGTACGAGCCGCTGCGCGCCGACAGCGACGACGCCGCCGAGACCGTCGACTCCTGGGCGGGCGCGCTCATCCCGATCTACCCGGCCACCGCCAAGCTGGAGTCCTGGAAGATCGCCAAGTCCGTGCAGACGGTGCTGCTCAGCGCCCAGGAGGCCGTCGACCCGCTGCCGGACTCCCTCCGGGACGGCCGCGGCCTGGTCTCCCTCCCCGAGGCCCTTCTGAAGATCCACCGCCCGCACACCAAGGCGGACATCCACGACGCCCGCGCCCGTCTCAAGTGGGACGAGGCCTTCGTCCTCCAGGTCGCCCTGGCCCGCCGCCGCCACGCCGACGCCCAACTCCCCGCCGTGGCCCGTCTCCCCAAGCCGGACGGGCTGCTGACCGCCTTCGACGCCAAGCTGCCCTTCACCCTCACCGAGGGCCAGCAGAAGGTCTCCAAGGAGATCTTCGACGACCTCGCCACCGAGCACCCGATGCACCGGCTGCTCCAGGGAGAGGTCGGTTCGGGAAAGGCTCAGCCGCTTGACTCCCTGGTCCTGACGCCTGCGGGCTTCAAGAGAATGGGGGATGTCTCAGTCGGGGACGCTGTTGTCACTCCCGTGGGTGACATCGCCCTGGTCGACGGAGTCTTTCCGCAGGGCGAACGCGATGTCTGGCAGCTCGTCCTGTCCGACGACTCCACGGTGGAGTGCGATGACGAGCATCTGTGGATCGTCGGCACCAGTAGCGCCTGGGACCGAGGTCAGGAGCCGAAGGTGCTCACTGCCCGGGAGATCAGAGCGGACATCCACGAGGCGAACGGCTCGTCGAAGTGGTACCTCCCGGCGGTCACGCCAGTGGATCTCGGCGAGGGAACGACGCCGCCTCTGGATCCCTATCTCTTCGGGCTGCTTCTGGGGGATGGATCCTTCAGGCACAACCTCCGTATGTCGACAAACGACGAGGAGATTCTGGCGGCTGTCCGCTTCGCCTCGCCTCCGGACTGCGAACTGGTGGCGGTGCCCGGCTCGCGCTGTGATTACACCCTCAGGCTTTCGGGGCCAAAGGGGGGCACACGAAGGAATCCGGTGATCAGTGCGCTGCGTGCGCTCGGGCTCTGGGGGGCGGGTTCGCACGACAAATTCCTTCCTCCCGTCTTCAAGAACACCTCGATCAAGGACCGTCTCGCCGTACTGCAGGGGCTGATGGACACGCACGGGACTGTGGACGCCGAGGGCATGAGCGTCTCGTTCCGCTCGGTCTCCAGGCGGCTGGCCGATGACGTGGCCTGGCTCGTCCGGTCGCTCGGGGGACGTGCGCGGGTCCTGCCGAAGCAGGCCGCCTTCAACGTATCGATCGCCTTGCCCGAGGAGTACGGCCCATTTCGGCTCGCCCGGAAGGCGGACCGGATGCGCCCCCGGCCGAAATACACCACTTTCCGACGCGGGATTCGCGCAGTCGAGTACGTGGGGCGCAAGCAGGTCCAGTGCATCAGCGTCGCTCACCCGAGCCACGCCTACGTCACCGACAACTTCACCGTCACTCACAACACCATGGTCGCCCTGCGCGCCATGCTCGCCGTCGTCGACGCGGGCGGGCAGGCCGCGATGCTCGCGCCGACCGAGGTGCTCGCCCAGCAGCACCACCGGTCGATCACCGAGATGATGGGCGAGCTGGCCGAGGGCGGCATGCTCGGCGGGTCCGAGCACTCCACCAAGGTCGTGCTGCTCACCGGTTCCATGGGGGCGGCGGGGCGGCGGCAGGCGCTGCTCGACCTCGTCACCGGTGAGGCCGGGATCGTGATCGGCACCCACGCGCTGATCGAGGACAAGGTGCAGTTCCACGACCTGGGACTGGTCGTGGTGGACGAGCAGCACCGCTTCGGTGTCGAGCAGCGGGACGCCCTGCGCGGCAAGGGCAAGCAGCCGCCGCACCTCCTGGTGATGACCGCCACGCCCATTCCGCGCACGGTCGCGATGACCGTCTTCGGCGACCTGGAGACCTCGGTCCTCGACCAGCTTCCCGCCGGGCGTTTGCCGATCGCCAGCCACGTCGTCCCCGCCGCCGACAAGCCGCACTTCCTCACGCGCGCGTGGGAGCGCGTGCGCGAAGAAGTGGAGAACGGCCATCAGGCGTACGTGGTCTGCCCCCGCATCGGCGACGACATCGACGAACCCGCCGACCCGAAGAAGGCCAAGAAGAAGTCCCCCGAGGACGAGGCCGAGAAGCGCCCGCCCCTCGCCGTCCTCGACATCGCCGAGCAGCTCGCCGGGGGACCTCTCCAAGGACTCAAGGTCGAGGTCCTGCACGGCCGTATGCAGCCCGACGACAAGGACGCCGTGATGCGCCGCTTCGCCGCGGGCGAGACGGACGTCCTGGTCGCCACGACGGTGATCGAGGTCGGGGTGAACGTGCCGAACGCCACGGCCATGGTGATCATGGATGCCGACCGGTTCGGCGTGTCCCAGCTCCACCAGCTGCGGGGCCGTGTCGGTCGTGGCTCCGCCGCCGGACTCTGCCTCCTGGTCACCGAGATGCCGGAGGCGAGCCCGGCCCGCCAGCGGCTGACCGCGGTGGCGTCCACGCTCGACGGTTTCGAGCTCTCCCGCATCGACCTCGAACAGCGCCGTGAGGGCGACGTGCTCGGCCAGGCCCAGTCCGGTGTCCGCTCCTCGCTGCGCATGCTCGCCGTCATCGAGGACGAGGAGATCATCGCCGAGGCCCGCGAGGAGGCCGCCGGGGTCGTCGCCGCCGACCCCGAGCTCACCGCCCTCCCCGGCCTGCGCACGGCCCTGGAGGCCCTTCTCGACGAGGAGCGCGAGCAGTACCTGGACAAGGGCTGAGAGACTGGCCCCGACACACCTCCAGCGCAAAGGACCCTCATGACCCGCGTGATCGCCGGCCGGGCCGGCGGACGCCGTCTGGCCGTCCCGCCGGGCACCGGCACCCGCCCCACCTCCGACCGGGCGCGCGAGGGCCTCTTCTCCACCTGGCAGTCCCTGCTCGGCGGCCCGCTGGAGGGCGAGCGGGTCCTCGACCTGTACGCGGGCTCGGGCGCCGTCGGCCTGGAGGCGCTCAGCCGCGGCGCCGGGCACGCCCTCCTCGTCGAGGCCGACGCCCGCGCGGCCCGGATCATCCGCGAGAACGTGAAAACGCTGGGCCTGCCCGGCGCCGAGGTCAGATCGGGCCAAGCGGAGCAGATCGTCCAGGGATCGGCGCCGACGGATCCGTACGACCTGGTCTTCCTCGACCCCCCGTACGCCGTGTCCGACGACGATCTTCGCGAGATTCTGCTCACACTCCGGACGCAGGGCTGGCTCGCGGCCGAAGCGCTCGTCACCGTGGAGCGCAGCACCAGGGGCGGCGAATTCAGCTGGCCGGACGGTTTCGACGCGATCCGGGCCCGTCGTTACGGCGAGGGGACGTTTTGGTACGGTCGCGCCGCCTCTACGTGCGAAGACGCACGATGACCGGACCGGAGAGCGAGGGACCACAGTTGCGCCGCGCCGTCTGTCCGGGGTCATTCGACCCCATCACCAATGGACACCTCGACATCATCGCCCGCGCTTCCAGGCTCTACGACGTCGTGCACGTCGTGGTGATGATCAATCAGTCGAAGCAGGGCCTGTTCACCGTCGACGAGCGGATCGAGCTGATCCGCGAGGTCACCGCCGAGTACGGAAACATCCAGGTCGAGGCCTACCACGGCCTCCTCGTCGACTTCTGCAAGCAGCGCGACATCCCCGCCATCGTGAAGGGTCTGCGGGCGGTCAGCGACTTCGACTACGAACTGCAGATGGCCCAGATGAACAACGGCCTCTCGGGCGTCGAGACGCTGTTCATCCCGACCAGCCCCACCTACAGCTTCCTGTCCTCCTCGCTCGTGAAGGAGGTCGCCCAGTGGGGCGGCGACATCTCCCACCTGGTGCCGGAGGTCGTCCTGGAGGCACTCAAGGGACGGCTCGGAAAGAGCTGACGGCCTGACAGTGCGTCACCAGGTGTCGGGCGGGGTGGGAGTGGTCGTACAGTCGACCCGTCCGTCTCCATCACAGCTGTAGAGAGTGGCGAGCACACGGTGGACGTGCAGAAGAAGCTCGATGAGATCGTCGCGGCGGTCGGCAGCGCCCGTTCGATGCCCATGTCGGCCTCGTGCGTGGTCAACCGCGCCGAGCTGCTCTCGATGCTCGAAGAGGTGCGCCAGGCGTTGCCCGGCTCCCTCGCGCAGGCCGAGGAGCTGATCGGTGGCCGCGAGCAGATGGTCGAGCAGGCCCGCCAGGAGGCCGAGCGGATCATCGAGTCGGCGCACGCCCAGCGCGGCTCGCTGATCTCCGACACCGAGGTCGCCCGTCGCTCCCAGAACGAGGCGGACCGCATCCTCGCCGAGGCCCGCCAGGAGGCCGAGGAGATCCGTGCGGAGGCCGACGACTACGTCGACTCCAAGCTCGCCAACTTCGAGGTCGTCCTCACCAAGACCCTCGGCTCCGTCGGCCGTGGCCGCGAGAAGCTCCTCGGCACCGGCCCCGGCACCGACGAGCAGGGCTACGAGGACGAGGACGCCCCCGAGCGCAGCCACGACCCGGAGACCCTGCGCCGGGACGCCGACGCGTACGTGGACGTCAAGCTCGGCGCCTTCGAGGCGGTCCTCGCCAAGACCCTGGAGGCCGTCGGCAAGGGGCGCCAGAAGCTGCACGGCCGTATCGCCAGCGACGACCTGGGCGAGCTGGGCACCTTCGCGGAGGACGGGACGCCCGGCCACCACACCAGCGACTCCGACTACCTGGCCGGCCTCGCCGAGCTCTCGGAGACACCCGAGCGGCCCGCGCAGACCCCCGAGGTGCCGGCCCAGCCGAACTACGGACAGCAGCAGGACGCCTACGCGTACCAGCAGCAGCCCGACCCCTACGGCTACCAGCAGCAGTACGCCCAGCAGGACGCGTACGGCTACCAGCAGGCGGACCCGTACGCCGCCTACCCGCAGCAGCAGGGCTACGACCAGCAGGCGGCGTACGACCAGAGCGGGCAGCAGGCCTATCCGCAGCAGCAGCCGGGGGCCCTGAACCCGATGGCGAACGCCTTGGACGAGACCAGCCTCTTCGACACCACCATGATCAGCGCCGAGCAGCTGCGGGCGTACGAACAGGGTCGCTGACCCCGTACGAACGCCGGACGGACGTTGTCCGGGCATCGGCTGGGCACCGGATTGGGCCGAGAGCGAAAGGTCCAGTATCCTGGCTCTTCGGTCGCGTGTACGTCCGCGATTAACGCTGCCCACGGAACTCCAGGGGTGGCATCCCCTTGAGCTTCGAAGATCGAAAGCAGGAATGGCTCTGAACACCCACCTCGACCACCGCAACCCTCTTGTGTTCGACACACACGAGCTGGGGCGGCGTCCTGGTGCACTGCAGCGCTTGACCCGCACGATCGACGCCCCCAAGGATCTCGGGATCCAAGGAGTCATCGGAGTGCCGGAAGGCGCCCCGGTGGAGCTCGAACTCCGCCTTGAGTCGGTCATGGAAGGGGTGCTCGTCACAGGCACCGCCCGTGCACGGGTCAAGGGGGAGTGCGTAAGGTGTCTGGAGCCGCTCGAGCAGCAGCTCGAAGCGGAATTCCAGGAGATGTTCTCGTACCCTGACGCCGACGACCGGGGCCGTGTGAAAGCGGAGCCGGCCGACGACGCCGAGGAAGACGAGGACAGGCTCTTCATCGAGGACGGCCTGTTCGACCTCGAACCCGTGCTGCGGGATGCGGTGGTGCTCGCACTGCCGATGCAGCCGGTGTGCCAGGACGACTGCCCCGGCCTGTGCTCCGAATGCGGAGCCCGGCTCGCGGACGACCCGGACCACCACCACGACGCCGTCGACATCCGTTGGGCGGCACTGCAGGGACTCGCCGGTTCACTTGAAGATGGCGAGAAGGACGAGATGAGCGGCGGCGCGCTTCCATCAGCGCACGCCGACGAGAAGCAGGAGAAGTAGCCGTGGCTGTTCCGAAGCGGAAGATGTCGCGCAGCAACACGCGCCACCGCCGGTCGCAGTGGAAGGCTGCGGTCCCCACCCTGGTTGCGTGCGAGCGCTGCCACGAGCCCAAGCTGCAGCACATCGCGTGCCCTGCTTGTGGCACCTACAACAAGCGCCAGGTCCTCGAGGTCTGAGCGGCTGGTGAGAGGTCTGATGTCTGACGCCAAGGCGGACCCAAACGCCAAGAAAAAGGCGGACAACACAGCCTCGTCCCACACGCTTCTGGAAGGGCGGCTCGGGTACAAGCTCGAGTCCGCCCTTCTGGTGCGTGCGCTGACCCACCGTTCCTACGCGTACGAGAACGGCGGTCTGCCGACCAACGAGCGCCTGGAGTTCCTCGGGGACTCCGTGCTCGGCCTCGTGGTCACGGACACGCTGTACCGCACCCACCCCGACCTGCCCGAAGGCCAGCTGGCCAAGTTGCGGGCCGCGGTGGTCAACTCGCGTGCGCTGGCGGAAGTGGGGCGCGGCCTCGAACTCGGCCTCTTCATCCGGCTCGGCCGGGGCGAGGAAGGCACGGGAGGCCGGGACAAGGCATCCATCCTCGCCGACACCCTTGAAGCGGTGATCGGCGCGGTCTATCTCGACCAGGGTCTGGACGCGGCGGGCGAACTCGTCCACCGGCTCTTCGACCCACTGATCGAGAAGTCCTCGAATCTGGGAGCGGGCCTGGACTGGAAGACCAGTCTCCAGGAACTCACCGCGACCGAGGGGCTCGGCGTTCCCGAGTACCTGGTCTCGGAGACCGGCCCGGATCACGAGAAGACCTTTACTGCTGCCGCCCGCGTCGGAGGCGTCTCGTACGGCACCGGCACCGGCCGCAGCAAGAAGGAAGCGGAGCAGCAGGCCGCGGAGTCCGCGTGGCGTGCCATCCGCGCCGCCGCGGACGAACGCGCGAAGTCGGCCCAGGCCGCCGAGGAAGCGGCTCAGGCCGCCGAGCAGGCAGCCCAGGCCGCCGAGGGGACCACCGACGCCCCCTCGGCTCCGACGAGCGACTCGGCCACGGCCTGATTCCTTCGTAGCACCTTCGAACAGCACCTTCGTAAGCATCAGGCCCCTGTCGCAGCGTCCGCGCCGCGACAGGGGCCTGACGCGTGTGGTGTCCGTGCGTCCTGGGCCCCCGTCCGGGTGACACGAGCACGAGGTAACCTTCGGGCGTCGTTCCCGCGCCCGCCCCTCCGGAGGAGTCCCGTGCCCGAGTTGCCCGAGGTCGAAGTCGTGCGGCGCGGCCTGGCGCGGTGGGTCAGCGGGCGGACCGTGACCTCGGTCGAGGTACGGCACCCGCGCGCCGTACGGCGGCATCTCGCCGGACCCGAGGGGTTCGCGAAGGCGCTCGCGGGCCACCGCGTAGGACCGGCCATGCGCCGCGGCAAGTACCTCTGGCTGCCCCTCGACGACTCCCCGTTCTCCGTCCTCGCGCACCTCGGCATGAGCGGCCAGCTCCTGGTGCAGCCACAGGACGCCCCGGACGAGAAGCACCTGCGCATCCGCATCCGCTTCGACGACACCCGGACGCCCGCCCCCGCCGGGGCGGAGGGCACCGAGCTGCGCTTCGTCGACCAGCGCACCTTCGGCGGGCTCTCCCTCCACGAGAACACCCCGGACGGTCTGCCGGACGTCATCGCGCACATCGCCCGCGACCCGCTGGACCCCCTCTTCGACGACGCGGCCTTCCACACGGCCCTGCGCGCCCGGCGTACGACGATCAAGCGCGCCCTGCTCGACCAGTCGCTGATCAGCGGGGTCGGCAACATCTACGCGGACGAGGCGCTCTGGCGCGCCAAACTGCACTACGAACGCCCCGTGGCCGGCTTCACCCGGCCGCGCACCGCCGAACTCCTCGGACACATCCGCGACGTCATGAACGAGGCCCTCGCCGTCGGCGGCACCAGCTTCGACAGCCTGTACGTCAACGTCAACGGCGAGTCCGGCTACTTCGACCGCTCGCTCGACGCGTACGGCCGCGAGGGCGAGCCCTGCCGCCGGTGCGGGACGCCGATGCGACGGCGTGCCTGGATGAACCGGTCCAGCTACTTCTGCCCGCGCTGCCAGCGTCCGCCGCGCGTCACTCCGTAGCCGCGCGGGTCTCGTCGTAGCGCTCGCGGGCCTCCAGGACATCGTCCATGCGGCCCTCGACGAAGTGGATGAGGGTCAGCAGGCGCGTGGAGACCTCGCGACCGAGCGGGGTGAGGGTGTAGTCGACGCGCGGGGGGTTCGTGGGCTGTGCCTCGCGGTGCACCAGGCCGTCGCGCTCCAGCGCGTGCAGTGTCTGGGAGAGCATCTTCTCGCTGACGCCGTCGACCCTGCGCCGCAGCTCGTTGAAGCGGAACGTGCCCTCGTGCAGCGCTCCGAGCGTGAGTGATCCCCAGCGTCCGGTGACGTGCTCCAGCGTGCCCCGGGACGGGCAGCTGCGTGCGAACACGTTGTACGGCAGATCCTGACACTCACCGCGCTCGGCGGTCTGCACGCTGGGTTCCATGCGCTCACCATACTCCGACACAGCGCTAACCAGCGGGTTGCACTATCTAGAAGTTAGTGCTTTCCTTTGGTTCGTTGTCACCACCTGGAGGAGTCCCCACCGTGAGCACCCCGAATACCCCTGTCGTTTCCATCGCCTACCACTCCGGCTACGGCCACACCGCCGTCCTCGCCGAGGCCGTTCGCTCCGGCGCCGTCGAGGCCGGTGCGCAGGCGCACCTGATCAACGTCGACGAGATCACCGACGCTCAGTGGGAACTGCTCGACGCCTCGGACGCGATCGTGTTCGGCTCGCCCACCTACATGGGCACCGCTTCCGGCGCCTTCCACGTCTTCGCCGAGGCGTCCTCGAAGCGCTGGTTCGGACAGGACTGGCGCGACAAGCTCGCCGCCGGATTCACCAACTCCGGCTCCAAGAGCGGCGACAAGCTGCACACCCTGCAGTTCTTCCAGATCCTGGCCGCCCAGCACGGCATGAACTGGGTCAACCTCGGTCTGCACCCGGGCTGGAACAGTTCCTCGGCCTCCGAGCACGACCTCAACCGCCTCGGCGTCTTCGCCGGCGCCGCCGCCCAGACCAATGTCGACGAGGGTCCGGAGACGGTTCACAAGGCCGACATCGCCACGGCGGAGCACCTCGGGCGCCGGGTCGCGGAGGCGGCGCGGGTGGTCGCGCTGGGACGCGCGGCGGTGGCCGGGGCGGCGGCGTAAACGCTTACGCAATCGTTTGCGCAAGCGCTCGCGTAATCGTTTGCGTAAACGCTTGCGCGCGGCGCGGTGCAAACGGTCGCGCAAGGGCTTGAGTGAGCCCGTGTCGACGTTCGCGCAAAGGCTTGCGTAAGCGTTTACGCAAGCCTTTACGCCCCCGCACCACGTTCCTGTGCACACACGACGAAGCCGCCGGTACCCCCGCACGTCGGCACAGGCCCACACGCCCGCACGACAAAGCCGCGCCCCCATCGTTCAGCGAGGGGCGCGGCTTCGTCGTGTCGTGAGAGGTGGGCCGTCGGCTAGTAGCCGAAGAAGTGACGAGCCGGGTCTGTGACCTGCGGTCATGTAATCGACCAACGCCGCGACCTGCGACTTAGCTGTCGACGGTTGTCAGCGTTGGTTGTTGTCGAGCACCCCCGTACGGCCCAGAGACGGCCCGAGCGGGGGTGCTGTGGTGCGTGCCCCTCGATGCGAACTACGGGCTGGACGGTCTGGGATCTGCTCGGCAGGTCAGTCGGTCGTCCGAGGCGGGCGGGGTGCTGTCCAAACGGTGAGTGGATCAACTTCCCGTGGTCTGTTTTGCCCCCATGCCGTAAGTCTGGCACGCCGATCACACCATCGAAAGATGCGCTGTAAGAGGCCTGTGCCTCGTGGTCGCCTGCGTATGAGGCTCTGATCACGTCATCCGATGGGAACGGTACCCGGCGTTCAGCGTCTCCTTCCATGTGTCGAACGCGATCTGCGAACCGCGGACTGCCGGCGTCGACACGCAGAGGACGTGGACGGCCCGTTGGGGGAACGCGGTGGAGCACAGGACGCTGGGGCAGCGGTACGAGCTGGTGGAGCAGCTTGGCCAGGGTGGGATGGGCACGGTGCACCGGGCCGTTGACCACCGCCTGCGCCGTACCGTCGCGGTCAAGACGCTCTCCGCCGAGCTGGTGCGGCAGCCGCAGTTCCTCGCCCGGTTCCAGCGCGAGGCACACGCGGCCGCCGCGCTCAACCATCCCGGCGTAGCGACCGTGTACGACGTGGGCGAGGACGCGGTGGACGGCTTCGCCGTGCCGTATCTGGTCATGGAGTACGTCGAGGGTCGGACCCTCGCCCAGGTACTGGGAGACGGACCGCTGCCGACCGAGCAGGCGGTCGACGCGGCGGGGCAGGTGCTTGAGGCCCTGCGGCACAGCCACGGCCACGGCATAGTGCACCGGGACATCAAGCCGGCGAACGTCATGTTCACCCGGGCCGGGATAGCCAAAGTCCTCGACTTCGGTATCGCGAAGGCGCTCAGCGAGATGGCGACCCGATTGACCGGGACGGGCGTGGCAGTCGGTACGCCCGCCTATCTGGCGCCGGAGCAGATCGAAGGCCGCGACACGGACCACCGGACGGACCTGTACGCGGTGGGCTGCCTGCTGTACGAGTTGCTGACCGGCCGCCCTCCGTACACCGGGGAGTCGCCGTTCTCGGTGATGCACCAGCACCTGGCGCAGGAACCTGTACCACCGTCGCGGCTGCGCCCGGGACTGCCGCCAGGCGTGGACGCGGTCGTGCTGCGGGCGCTGCACAAGCGCCGGGAGGACCGGTTCGCTGACGCGGCGGAGATGAAGGCGGAACTGGATCGAGTCGCGGAGTACGCGCAGATACCCACGGCGCCCGCGATGCCGACCCCGACCGCCATGGATCCCCGTGCTCAGGCGGACCGGCCCGAGCCGGCGGAGGCTCCGCGACACGACCGGGCTGCGAGGCGATCGGATGGGATCAGGTCCCTGGGCCGGGTGGTGTTCCAGCCCACGCCGGAGGGGATGGTCGCACTCCTCGGAAGCACCCTCGCGGTGGTGGTGTCGCGGTCCGAGATGATCGCCACTGAGCACTTCCCTCTGGTCGCGCTGCTCAGCGGCCTCGCGGGGTGTGTACTGCTGCTGTGGTCGGCCCGCCTGGCGTGTGCCGTGGCCTGGGCTCCGGTGGCGGAGGCCGTGGCGGTGTGGTCGGAGTTCTCCCGCGCCAATATGGGCTGGGAGACGCGGTACGTCGTCATCGCCCTGCTGCTGGGGCTCGTCGCCGGGGCGTGCCTGACCGCCGGCTACCGAGACGAGCGCACGGGCGGGTTCGCACTGATGGCGTTCTGGTTCACGGGGCTGACGTCGGTGTGGTACTTCCTCGACGACCTGCGCAAGATCGGCGTGTTCTACGTCCTGCTGCTCGGGGTCTGCCTCGCCCTCGGCGCCCAGACTCTGAAGACCCGTCTCGCCGATTCCCGCAGCCCCGCCGTCTCGGCCCCGGAGCCGGCCGCCCGGTGAGTCGGTCCTGGCTCGCAGGCCCCGTCTTTCGGGTCATGCCGTGAGCGCCAGGCTTCCGGAGAGCGCCGGATCTACATCAACCTATAGGTGAACCTTCGTTGGAGTGCTGCCTGTAGTACGTAAGTCCGGCGAGCCGGTCACGCCGTCGAAAGAAGCGCTCTGACCTGGAGTTTCTTCGACAGGCGTAGAGAGGGCCCCGCGGGCCGCCGCTTTAAGGAGCGAGGTGAGGCGAGTGCCGCTCTGGCCTGCGAACTGTCCAGGTGGGTCGATCGAGGGGCACTCACCCGCCGGCCACTGCCGTTCCCCGGGGTTCCCCTCCGGATCTGGCACGGGTGTGGCACGGGCGCCTTCTGATCCGTAGCTCTACAGAGATCGGTCATTGAAGGCCATACAGGCTGTCCGGAAGCCCATGGCGGCCGCTGCGGGGTACTGCCGGTTGCTGGGGTTGCTGTACTTCTCTGCTGTACCGCAACTCCCGGCCGCCGTCCCGTTGTCAGTCCCCCCTGCTAGCTTGCCTGGCGGAGTGAGACCGGTCAGAGAACCTTCGAGGTCCGCGGTCAAGGGGGGTGGGCATAAAGGTCCCCGGGAGCCACTTCGGGACTATGTTGCAGGCCCCAGACCCCACCCCCCTCATCACCTGGCCAACACGCTTTCCAACTGTGGTGGTGGGGTGGTGCGTAACGTTCGGGGCCGTTCACCTGCGTTCATGGGCGGCCAGTCATCTGGGCGGCTACCGCCTCCGGTCCTGTCTGAACGGCCGCGAACGGCGCTGAATGAGACGGAAACTGAGACGGACGGCGGGGCTGGGCTCGTTTGCATCTTCGCTGTTGGAGGGGGTGTCATGGCGCTGGTCCGCAGGGGATCACGACGGATCGTTGTCGACGGCAGGGCCTATCGCTGGCGGCTGCGAGGCAGGCCGACGTACTCCGAGGGCCTGGCCTGGTCGCCGTGCACATTCGCGGTCGAGCATGCGGACAACCCGGGTACGACCCTTGTGGTCACCACCAACCAGCCACATCCGAGCAACTGGATCGGTCGTGAGGCTGAGCCTGCACTGCCGTCCGGTGTTGCTGCGGCTGTTCGGTTCGCCCTGCGAGCGGGCTGGACTCCGACGGCTCCGGGCTCCGCATTCCGCCTCGACCAGTCCGCCGGCTTCACGCCGGGGTACTGAGCGATCTAGAGAGTGAGCACCGCTTTAGGAGCGAGGTTGGTGGATCACGGGCGTGACCTGGGAATCCCTACCTTGGGTAGCGTGGGGTGGTCCACACCCTGGCGAATCTCGACTCCCCGTGAGTCCCCGTCCGTTCTGGCACGGAAGTGGCACGGCCCGGGGCCCCTCGATGGGAACTATGGGCGGGGCGGTCGCTGAGGTCTGCTGGGCCGGTCACTCGGGTAGCAGGTGCCGGGGTCGTCTCCCATGCCGTCGTACTGGTTGCTGTACTTCTTTGCTGTACAGAGGGGGCTACGGGTCCTCAGACCGTTCCCCAAGGACCGGCGGTATCTGACTTGGGGATCCACAGCAGGGGTTGATTCTCTCGACAGTAGTCAGCTGCATCGTCTTCCCACGGAAAGCGGCCTTCCCGGTCGGGCCAGAAGAGCTGCGCCATGGGCAGTGGTGAAACCTGGTAGAAGTCCAGCCCCGCGCCGAAGAAGTCGTGGCACCAGCTCTCGTGAACGGGCCGGATGACAGCGGGGTAATTGTCGTAGATATCGTCCCGGCGCTGGTCAGGCATGAGCGGAGGCCCGTTGCGCACGGCATCGCCCGCATCATTGACCAGGGGCATCATGACGTCGACGTCCAGCCCAAAGATGCACACCTCCGGGCTGCGCAGCGTGTGCCACATGCCTATGGAGTAGGCCCACCCTGCTGGGGCTTCGCTGTCGGCGTGAACTCCCATCACATGCCAGCCGTAGTCTCTTGTGCTGGCGGCCACAGACTGGTCGCGGGGATTCCACGAGGCTTCGTTTGACGACTTCGTGCACAGGATGCACGGACACCCGGAGTTACCCATCCGGGGATGCTAACGCCGCGAACGATCAAGCCCATCACGTGGGCGTTTCCAGTTGTCAGATCAAAGCCGGTTCCGCAGCCGATCAACCTCCTCAACCACAACCCTTCCCAGCTCCCAACCCGTCTGCCATCGACCCACACACCGTGGAGCGGGCGTGGTCCATGGCGTCCAGGTGGAGCGCGCCACTGTACGAACGACCTGGACGCCATGGGCCGCGTCTGCTCGGCTCTGCCTGGGACGACGGCAGGCGGGATGGGAGCACCCCCGCGCACGCCACTGTCCGCCGGCACTCGCGAACGGTGCCCCCGCCATCTCGGAGCCTGAGCGCCCCCGCCGGAGGCTCGTTCTCGCCGTGGCTGCGTTCGTTCAGGTCTCGGCTCAGGGGGCCAGCCCGCGCCGTGCGCGGGCCCTTGGTCTGCGCCAGGGAGAGGTATTCGGCCTGGCCGTGGAAGACGTGGACTTCCTCGGCGGGGTGGTGCACGTCGTGCGGCAAGTCAAGCTGCTCCAACGCCACCGGGCGGTGTTCGCCCCGCCGAAGGGCGGCAAGGAGCGTGATGTCCATCTGCCTGAATCCGTCGCCTTCGCACTGGCCGGGCACCTGAAGAACTTCCCGGCAACCGAGATCACCTTGCCGTGGAAGACCCTCGACGGCCCGCCGGCCACGGCAGCGCTGCTCTTCACCGGCTCCATGGGCCTGGCGCTGGATCGCAATCGCTTCAATGACCGCGTCTGGCGGCCTGCCCTGCGAGCCGTGGATGTCGAGACCGGACGCGATAACGGCATGCACGCCCTGAGGCACTTCTACGCCTCAGTCCTTCTTGATGCGGGGGAGAGTATCAAGGCGCTCAGCGAGTACCTGGGACACCATGATCCCGGCTTCACGCTGCGTACGTACACGCATCTGATGCCGTCGAGCGGGACCCGTACCCGGGCCGCCGTCGATCGCGTCTTCAGAGACGGTGAACCTGCGGATGACGGCCCCGAGACGGCCCAGGGCAGTGAATAGGGCGCTGACCTGCGGCTATCTCAGTAGCCGAAGTCCTGCGTCCACCAGGGTCCGCCGGTGCCGAGGTGCACACCCACGCCCAGGGTCTTGAAGTCGCAGTTGAGAATGTTGGCGCGGTGGCCGGGGCTGTTCATCCAGGCCTCCATGACGGCGGCGGCGTCGGCCTGGCCGCGGGCTATGTTCTCGCCGCCGAGGCTGGTGATCCCGGCCTTGGCCGCCCGGTCCCAGGGGCTGAGCCCGCTCGGGTCGGTGTGGTCGAAGAAGTCGCGCGCGGCCATGTCCTCGCTGAAGGCCTGGGCGAGGTCGGACAGGGCGCTGTTCGCCGCCACCGGACTGCAGCCGACCTTGGCCCGCTCGTCGTTGACCAGCTTGAGCACCTCGGTCTCGGCCGCCGTTACGGCGGAGACGTCGACCGGGGCGGTGGTCTTGGGCGCCTTGGTCTTCGAGGCCTGACCGGGCGGAGTCGCGGGCTTGTTCCCGTTGGCGGACTTGCCCGGCTTGGTGGTGGTGGGCGCCTGGGAGGGCGCCGTCGTCGGCGCGGCCGGCGAGGTCACGGGAGCGGTCGACGCCGGTGCCGAAGCCGAGGGCGACGCGGTGCGGTCGGCGTCACGGCTCGTCGAGGTGCCCTCGCGGCCGTCCGCGCTCGCGCTGCCCGACGTACCGCCCTGCTGGGTCTCCTGGCTGGACGGGGACCCCACGGCCTGCACGCTGTCGGAGTTGTTGCTGCCACCACCGAGCGAGTAGTTCTCGGTGCCGGGCAGCACGCCGGACGCGACGGCCACGGTGCCCAGTGCCACGGCCGCGGAGACGCCGAGCAGACCGGTGCGTACCGGCGTCGCGGTCTTCCGCTTGCGGTGCGAGCGGGCGGCGGCGGTCGGCGGGAGGTCGGCGACGGCGGCGTAGCCGTACAGGTTCTCCGGACCGTAACTTTCCGTAAGCGGTCCGTGGTTCTCCGTAACCCCCGCGGCGCGGCCCGTGGCGGCGCGGCCGACGGCGGAGCGTCCGTGGCGTCCCATCTCCTGGCCTTCCTCGTTCCTGGTCAGCGTCCCTCACTCGAAAGAGTGAGTTTCATATGAGACTCATTGGGTCGGGACGGTACCGCATGGCGGGAGGGGAGGAAGTGCTGCGAGAGACTTTGTCCGGTTAGCGTGCACCCATGAACGAGGTTGTGCGGCTGGTCGTTTGGGTACGCGGACGTGTCCAAGGTGTGGGTTTCCGCTGGTTCACGCGGGCCAAGGCGCTGGAGATCGGCGGCCTGAGTGGCTTTGCTCTCAATCTGGACGACGGACGGGTCCAGGTGGTCGCGGAAGGAACCCGGGCCGGATGCCAGGGTCTGCTCGACTGGCTCCAGGGGGACGACACACCCGGGCGTGTGGACGGAGTCACTGAGATCTGGGACACGCCCCGGGGGATCTACGACGGCTTCGCGATCCGGTGACGGCGACGTGCGCAACGGCCCTGGCGGAAGCGGTATGGCATGCCACCGGCACCTGCCAGAAGCAGAAATGACCTGGTGGTTGCCAAGAACGGCTCGGCGTGGCAGGCTCCGCAGAGAAGGATGATCTCCACGCCCCCCGGGTCTCGCAGGAGTCGCAGCGCAGCCGTCCGAAGGGCCGCGCGACAGCGGGTTGCCCGCCAATACGGGGCGTGATCGTGTTGACCGTCAAACTTTTTGGTGAGACGCTGAAAGCCCCGCGCACCTTAGCTGTTTGGCATGTGGAACCGCAGCAAAAATTTAGTAAGTGTCAAGCATCGCGGGTGCGATTCCCTCACGACCCACACCGCTTCGGTCGGTCACTCAGTGTGGAGGACCATCCATCATGGCAAAGGCGCTTCTCGGTTACGTCGGCGGTTCCGACCCGCGACTCATCGCCGAGATGCGACGGCTCCAGCAGCGTGTACAGGACCTCGAATCCGAGCTCGTACGGATTCAGGCCGAGAACGACGCGCTCGCGGCTGCCGCTTCTCACGACTCGCTTCTCGAGAGCATCGACGTACCCCAGGCGGAGCCTGCGCTCACCTGATCACTGCACCGCACTACGACAGCAGTGGTTGGGCTGCCCGTGTCAACCGCTAAGTTGTCAGCTGTCAGAATTGCAAGGGACGCCTCTTCGGCGTCCCTTCTTCTTTCCCCCGTGTGCCCTCCCGCCCTCTTTAACGTCTGGTGTGCCCTGCACGTTCATGGGTGAAACCGCGGGTTCATGGAGTGAGACCGGCCCGAAAGGTAGAGTCCGGCGGCGTGCACCTCAAGGCCCTGACCCTGCGCGGGTTCAAGTCGTTCGCCTCGGCGACCACGCTGCGGTTCGAGCCGGGCATCACCTGTGTCGTGGGCCCCAATGGTTCGGGCAAGTCCAATGTCGTGGACGCCCTGAGCTGGGTCATGGGTGAGCAGGGGGCCAAGTCGCTGCGCGGCGGCAAGATGGAGGACGTCATCTTCGCCGGCACCACCGGGCGGCCGCCGCTCGGCCGGGCCGAGGTGTCCCTGACCATCGACAACTCCGACGGCGCGCTGCCCATCGAGTACGCCGAGGTCACCATCACGCGGATCATGTTCCGCAACGGCGGCAGCGAGTACCAGATCAACGGTGACACCTGCCGTCTCCTCGACATCCAGGAACTGCTGTCCGACTCCGGCATCGGCCGCGAGATGCACGTCATCGTCGGGCAGGGCCAGCTCGACTCCGTCCTGCACGCCGACCCGATGGGCCGCCGCGCGTTCATCGAGGAGGCGGCGGGCGTCCTCAAGCACCGCAAGCGCAAGGAGAAGGCGCTGCGGAAACTGGACGCGATGCAGGCGAACCTGGCCCGCGTCCAGGACCTCACCGACGAACTGCGCCGCCAGCTCAAGCCACTGGGCCGGCAGGCCGCCGTCGCCCGTCGCGCCGCCGTCATCCAGGCCGACCTGCGCGACGCCCGCCTGCGCCTCCTCGCCGACGATCTCGTACGACTGCGGCAGGCGCTCCAGTCCGAGATCGCCGACGAGGCCGCGCTCAAGCAACGCAAGGAAAGCGCCGAGGCCGAACTGAAGAAGGCGCTCCAGCGGGAGGCGCTCCTGGAGGAGGAGGTCCGGCAGCTCACGCCCCGGCTCCAGCGCGCCCAGCAGACCTGGTACGAGCTCTCGCAGCTCGCCGAGCGGGTGCGCGGCACGATCTCGCTGGCCGACGCGCGGGTGAAGAGCGCCACTTCGGCGCCCGCCGAGGAGCGGCGCGGGCGGGACCCCGAGGACATGGAGCGCGAGGCGGCGCGGATCCGTGAACAGGAGGCCGAGCTCGAAGCGGCCCTGGAGGCGGCCGAGCACGCCTTGGAGGACACGGTCGCGCACCGGGCCGAACTGGAGCGCGAGCTCGCCGTCGAGGAGCGCCGCCTCAAGGACGTGGCCCGCGCCATCGCCGACCGCCGTGAGGGACTGGCCCGCCTCAACGGCCAGGTCAATGCCGCCCGTTCGCGGGCCGCCTCCGCCCAGGCCGAGATCGACCGGCTCGCCGTCGCCCGGGACGAGGCCCAGGAGCGGGCGTTCGCCGCGCAGGAGGAGTACGAGCAGCTGAAGGCCGAGGTCGACGGCCTGGACGCGGGCGACGCGGAACTGACGGAGCGCCATGAGGCGGCCAAGCGGGCGCTGTCCGAGGCGGAGGCCGCGCTGAGCGCCGCCCGTGAGGCGGCCACGGCGGCCGAACGCAGGCGCGCCGCCACCCAGGCCCGCCACGAGGCCCTCGCCCTCGGTCTGCGCCGCAAGGACGGCACGGGGGCGCTCCTGGGGTCCAGGGACCGCCTCACGGGGCTCCTGGGCCCCGCGGCCGAGCTGCTGTCCGTCACCCCCGGCCACGAGGTCGCGCTCGCCGCCGCCTTCGGCGCCGCGGCGGACGCCATCGCGGTCACCACTCCCGCCTCGGCCGCCGAAGCCATCCGCCTGCTGCGCAAGCAGGACGCCGGCCGCGCGGCCCTGCTGCTGGCCGGGGCTCCGGAGGACGCGGGGGCACGCGAGGCCAAGGGCGTCGACGGCACCGGCCAGCACCGCGCGGCGGGTGACAGCGCTTCCGGTGCGGTGCCCATCGGCGGTCACCCCGACGGGCGTGACGCATCCGGCGGCGCGGGTCGCTCCGTGGCCTCTCTGGACGACGTGACCCCAAGGGCAGCCTCCGGGGCTCTGCCTCCGAACGCCGCCTCCGGTGACGTAGCGCCGCGGACGGCCCCCACCGGGCCGCCGTACGCCGCCGACCTCGTCCGTGGTCCCGCCGAGCTCATGCCCGCCGTCCGGCGGCTGCTGCGCGGGATCGTCGTGGTCGGCACCCTTGAGGACGCCGAGGACCTGGTCTACGCGCGGCCGGAGTTGACCGCGGTCACCGCGGAGGGGGACCTGCTCGGAGCGCACTTCGCGCACGGTGGGTCCGCCGGGGCGCCCAGCCTCCTCGAGGTGCAGGCGTCCGTAGACGAGGCGGCTGCCGAGCTCGAGGAGCTCGCCGTGCGGTGCGAGGAACTCGGCGCGGCGCAGCACCGGGCCGCCGAGGAGCGGGGGGAGCGGGCCGCGCTCGTCGAGGAGCTGGGGGAGCGGCGGCGGGCCGCCGAGCGCGAGAAGTCGTCCGTGGCGCAGCAGTTGGGGCGGCTGGCCGGGCAGGCGCGCGGCGCTGCCGGGGAGGCCGAGCGGAGCACCGCCGCCGCGGCGCGGGCGCAGGAGGCGCTCGACCGGGCCGTGGAGGAGGCCGAGGAACTGGCGGAGCGGCTCGCCGTGGCCGAGGAGATGCCTGTCGAGGAGGAGCCCGACACGGCTGTACGGGACCGGCTCGCCGCGGACGGCGCCAACGCGCGGCAGACCGAGATGGAGGCCCGGCTCCAGGTGCGCACGCACGAGGAGCGGGTGAAGGGGCTCGCGGGCCGGGCCGACGGGCTCGACCGGGCCGCGCGGGCGGAACGTGAGGCACGCGCGCGTGCGGAGCAGCGGCGGGCCCGGCTGCGGCACGAGGCGGCGGTCGCCGAGGCCGTCGCCTCCGGAGCGCGGCAACTCCTGGCGCATGTCGAGGTGTCACTGCGCCGGGCCGAGGAGGAGCGCACCGCGGCCGACACCGCCAAGGCCCGCCGTGAGCAGGATCTTGTCGCCGCGCGCAACGAAGGCCGCGATCTCAAGGCGGAGCTCGACAAACTCACGGATTCGGTTCACCGCGGCGAGGTACTCGGCGCCGAGAAGCGGCTGCGGATAGAGCAGCTGGAGACGAAGGCGCTGGAGGAGCTCGGTGTCGAACCGGCTGGGCTTGTCGCGGACTACGGTCCGGGCCAGCTCGTGCCGCCCTCGCTCCCCGCCGAGGGCGAGGAACTGCCCGAGGACCCGGAGCACCCGCGCAACCAGCCCCGGCCCTTCCACCGTGCCGAGCAGGAGCGACGGCTCAAGTCGGCCGAGCGGGCCTACACGCAGCTGGGGAAGGTCAATCCGCTGGCGTTGGAGGAGTTCGCCGCGTTGGAGGAGCGTCACAAGTTCCTCAGCGAGCAGCTGGAGGACCTCAAGAAGACGCGGGCCGATCTGTTGCAGGTGGTGAAGGAGGTCGACGAGCGCGTCGAACAGGTCTTCACCGAGGCGTACCGGGACACCGCGCGTGAGTTCGAGGGCGTCTTCAGCAGGCTGTTCCCGGGAGGGGACGGGCGACTGATCCTGACCGACCCCGACAACATGCTCACCACGGGTGTGGACGTCGAGGCACGGCCCCCCGGCAAGAAGGTGAAACGGCTGTCCCTGCTGTCCGGTGGGGAGAGGTCTCTCACCGCCGTCGCGCTCCTTGTGTCGATCTTCAAGGCGCGGCCCAGTCCGTTCTATGTGATGGACGAGGTGGAGGCGGCGCTCGACGACACCAACCTGCAGCGGCTGATCCGGATCATGCAGGAGCTGCAGGAGGCCTCGCAGCTGATCGTGATCACGCACCAGAAGCGGACGATGGAGGTCGCCGACGCGCTGTACGGCGTCTCCATGCAGGGCGACGGTGTGTCGAAGGTCATCAGTCAGCGGCTGCGCTAGATGCGTGTAGTGCACACCGGTCATGACCTGGGCTTCTAGCTGAGTTCAAGTAGTGAACACCTGATGACCGCTTGGGTACGAAAAATTCACAGCAGTCGAACTGTTGACTTCGAAACTTGAAGGCATAGTCTCTGCAACGTTGCTTTTACCTTCAGGTGGTGGGGGCTGCGAAGTCGTGCGCCACTGGTACCACCACCGAAGGGCTTGCCCCCACACCCCCGGCAGCGAGGCCGGGTGGCCCGAGGAGTTACACGTGACCAGCACCGCGCAGGCACCCCTGCCAGGAGCCAAGACGGCTCACCCCGAACATCTCGGGCATGTCATCTTCATCGCTGCGGCGGCCGCGATGGGCGGCTTCCTCTTCGGTTACGACAGCGCCGTGATCAACGGTGCCGTCGAGGCCATCCGAAGCCGATACGACATCGGCTCCGCGACCCTGGCCCAGGTCATCGCCATCGCGCTGATCGGCTGCGCCATCGGCGCGGCGACCGCGGGCCGCATAGCCGACCGCATCGGCCGCATCCGATGCATGCAGATCTCCGCCGTCCTCTTCACGGTCAGCGCCGTCGGTTCCGCGCTGCCGTTCGCGCTGTGGGACCTCGCCTTCTGGCGCATCATCGGCGGATTCGCCATCGGTATGGCCTCCGTCATCGGCCCCGCCTACATCGCCGAGGTCTCGCCGGCCGCGTACCGCGGACGCCTGGGCTCCTTCCAGCAGGCCGCGATCGTCATCGGCATCGCCATCTCGCAGCTGGTCAACTGGGGCATCCTGAACGCCGCCGGCGGCGACCAGCGCGGCAAGCTGATGGGCCTCGAGGCCTGGCAGGTCATGCTCGGTGTCATGGTCGTCCCGGCCGTCCTCTACGGTCTGCTCTCCTTCGCGATCCCCGAGTCGCCGCGCTTCCTGATCTCCGTGGGCAAGGAAGACCGCGCCCGTGAGGTGCTCAAGGAGGTCGAGGGCGACAGGATCGATCTGACGGCCCGCGTCGCCGAGATCGAGCACGCCATGAAGAGCGAGCACAAGTCGACCTTCAAGGACCTGCTCGGCGGCAGCTTCTTCTTCAAGCCGATCGTCTGGGTCGGCATCGGCCTCTCGGTCTTCCAGCAGTTCGTCGGCATCAACGTCGCGTTCTACTACTCCTCGACGCTGTGGCAGTCGGTCGGCGTCGACCCCTCGCAGTCGTTCTTCTACTCGTTCACGACGTCGATCATCAACATCATCGGCACCGTGATCGCCATGATCTTCGTCGACCGGATCGGCCGTCGGCCGCTCGCGCTCATCGGCTCCGTGGGCATGGCCATCGGTCTCGCGCTGGAGGCCTGGGCCTTCTCGTACGACCTCGTGGACGGCAAGCTGCCGGCGACGCAGGGCTGGGTCGCCCTCATCGCCGCGCATGTCTTCGTCCTCTTCTTCGCCCTGTCCTGGGGTGTCGTGGTCTGGGTCTTCCTCGGCGAGATGTTCCCGAACCGGATTCGCGCCGCCGCCCTCGGCGTCGCCGCCTCCGCGCAGTGGATCGCCAACTGGGCCATCACCGCGAGCTTCCCGTCGCTGGCCGACTGGAACCTCTCCGCGACCTACGTGATCTACACGATCTTCGCCGCGCTCTCCATCCCCTTCGTGCTCAAGTACGTCAAGGAGACCAAGGGCAAGACGCTGGAGGAAATGGGCTGAGCCTCCTGAAGAGGCCCCGAGACTCGAGGAGAAGGGCCAAGTCCCCGCTGCCCCTCTCCTCGTACCCGTAAGACGTACTGCCCCGGCTCAATCCCCGAGCCGGGGCAGTACGTCTTCGCAGAACAGGTGCAGGCTGCGCCAGCCCTCGTCGATCGGCATCCCGCCGGACAGCGGGTGCAGCACGTGGTTGTCGAGACCCTGCGCCACGCACTGGTCGGGGGTCAGGATCCGGTACACGCCCTCCGCGCGCAGTTCCTCGACCGTCGTGGCAGCCGACTTCACCGCCGAGCGGATGTCACCGGACTGCCAGGAGGCGTACGTCCGTGCCTCGTGCAGGAAGTGCCCGCCGTACTCGGCCCACGCCCGGTCCGGGTCCTCGGCGATGTGCAGCAGCGGGGTCTCGGCGGCGGGCATCATGGTCCAGCCCTCGGTGCCGTACTCGACGAGCCGCTCCTTGTAGTACGCCTCCAGGTCGGGGAGGTGCGCGCTGGGGAAGAAGGGGAGCCCGAGCCGGGCGGCGCGCCGGGCCGCGGCCCTGGACGAGCCGCCGACCAGCAGCAGCGGGTGCGGGTCGGAGAACGGGCGCGGTGTGACCCGTACCGTACGGTCCCGGTAGGTGAACTCCTCGCCGGTCCACGCCTTCAGCACCGTCTCCAGGAGCTCGTCCTGGAGTGCCCCGCGCCGCTTCCAGTCGACGTCGAAGAGGGCGTACTCCTCGGGCCGGTAGCCGATGCCCGCGACGGTCACGAGGCGGCCGCCGCTGAGCAGGTCGAGCACGGCGATGTCCTCGGCGAGGCGCAGTGGATCGTGCAGCGGGCCGATGACCGCGGAGACGGTGACCGCGAGGTGCCGGGTCGCTCCGAAGACCGCGCCCGCGAAGGCGAACGGCGAGGGCAGCCAGTTGTTGGCGACCCCGTGGTGCTCCTCGGTCTGCACGGTGGTGATGCCGCGGTCGTCGGCGTGGGCGGCCATCTCGATGGCCGCCTTGTAGCGGGCGCTCAGCGACGCGGGGGTGGCGGCGGGGTCGACGAGGTTGAAGCGCACGACGGTTACGGGCATGGAAGCCCCCCTTCGGTGTGGAGGGGGACGGTAGCTGACGGTACGTCAGACAGCCATAGTCGCGGACCCTTTCGCGGGTTGCGCCACAGGCGCCACCGCGGGCTTCGGCAGCACCGCGTACAGCAGGAAGGAGACCGCGACGGTCGCCACCCAGCCGAGGCCGTACTCGCCGACGGGGTTGTTCGACGCCAGCGGACCGGTGAGCCAGTCGGACGTGCTGAACAGCAGGCCCGAGCCGAGCCCGAGCGCCCACGCGGCGACCGCGGCCGGGCTGAAGCCGCCCCGGTACCAGTAGGCGCTGGTGCGCGTGGTGTCGAGCAGGGCCCCGGCGTCGTACTCCTCGCGGCGCAGCATGTCCGCGCCGAAGACGCCGACCCAGGCCGAGAACGCGACCGCGAGCAGCGACAGGAACGCGATGAACGAGCCCATGAAGGAGGTCGCCACCAGCATCAGGACGCCGCCGAGGATCAGTGAGATCACGGCGTTGACCGCGACCGCCCGGTGCCGCGACACCTTGATGCCGAGGGTCTGCGCGGTGAAGCCCGCCGAGTACATCGACATCGCGTTGATCAGCAGCATGCCGACCAGAGCGATGAGCAGGTAGGGCACCGCGATCCACAGCGGCAGGATCGCGCCGACGAAGGAGACCGGGTCGGCCGCCGTGGCCAGCTCCGGCGTCGAGACCGCCATCACCGCGCCCATCAGGATCAGGGGGAGTACGACGATGCCGGCGCCGACCACCGAATTGCGCACGATCGCCGCCGACGAGGCCGTACGCGGCAGATAGCGTGTGAAGTCCGGCGCCGACGGCGCCCAGCTGATGCCGCCCGCCGCGATCAGTCCGACCCCCGTGATCATCAGGGCTGTCGGGCCGGCGGGCTGTCCGAAGACCCTGCCCCAGTCCGTGTCCGCGACCAGGTGCCCGAGGACGAGCACGGAGAAGCCGCCGAAGAGCCACGTCGCCCATGTGCCGCACGTCCGGACGGCACTGATGCCGAGGCCCGAGATCGCGAACGTCGCGACCACGAAGGCCAGCAGCGTCGCGACGATCAGGAACGTGTTGCTCCTGATGCCGAAGAGCACGTTCAGGACGGTGAGCAGGGCGTAGGAGCCCGTCACCGCGTTGATCGTCTCCCAGCCCCAGCGGGCGATCCAGATCAGTGAACCCGGCAGGAGGTTTCCGCGCTGGCCGAAGACCGCGCGGGACAGGGTCAGGCCGGGCGCCCCGCCCCGCTTGCCCGCGATGCCGACCAGACCCACCAGGCCGTACGAGACGACCGGCGCCGCGAGGCCGACGGCCAGCGCCTGCCAGAAATTGAGTCCGTAGGAGACGGCCAGGGCCGCGCCCATGGTCAGCAGCAGGACGGTGATGTTGGCGGCGATCCAGGTGGGAAGCAGTGCGCGGGTCTTCGGGTGTCGCTCGGCGTCGGGGACGGGCTCGATGCCCCGGGTTTCCAGAACGTGGTGCGCGGATGTGTCGAGGGTGCCATCGGAGCGGTCGGTGGTCCTCATGGCAATTAAGCATACTTTGTGTCGTTTTTTACTCTTTCGCGAAGCGTGTTCTCGGAGGAAGCCACGGAATCCCTCCGATGACACGGAGAACCCCTCCCGGGAGGGGGATGACTGATACTGGGGAGCGTTATGGAAACCGTCATCCTTGCTGTAGTCATCGCCGTGGTCGTGATCGGCGCACTCGGCGGGCTCGTCATCGGCAGTCGCCGCAAGAAGCCGCTGCCCCCGGCGCCCCCCACCACGCCCGACATCACCGCCCCTCCCGCCGAGCCGCACATCGGCGACGAGGCCGAGATCCCGCACGACGAAGAGCGCCGGACGATAGAGGAGGTGGATCTCCCGGGCGGCTCGGCCGTGCCGGTCGTCGTCGAGGAACCCGAACCCGTTGTCGAAGCTCCCGCGATCGAGATCCCGGAGCCGACCGCGGGACGCCTGGTGCGGCTGCGCGCCCGCCTCTCGCGCTCGCAGAACGCGCTCGGCAAGGGGCTGCTCACGCTCCTCTCGCGCGAGCACCTCGACGAGGACACCTGGGAGGAGATCGAGGACACGCTGCTGACCGCCGACGTCGGCGTGCAGCCCACCCAGGAGCTGGTCGAGCGGCTGCGCGAGCGCGTGAAGGTGCTCGGTACGCGGACGCCCGACGAGCTGCGCACCCTGCTGCGCGAGGAGCTGCTGCAGCTTCTCGTCCCCGAGTTCGACCGTACGGTCAAGACCGACTCGAACCTCGACACCCCGGGCATCGTGATGGTCGTCGGTGTCAACGGCACCGGCAAGACCACCACCACCGGCAAGCTCGCCCGCGTCCTCGTCGCCGACGGCAAGAACGTGGTGCTCGGCGCCGCCGACACCTTCCGTGCCGCCGCCGCCGACCAGCTGCAGACCTGGGGCGAGCGCGTGGGCGCCCGTACCGTGCGGGGCCCCGAGGGCGGCGACCCCGCCTCGATCGCCTTCGACGCGGTCAAGGAGGGCATCGAGGAGGGCGCCGACGTCGTCCTCATCGACACGGCCGGACGACTTCACACCAAGACCGGGCTCATGGACGAGCTCGGCAAGGTCAAACGTGTCGTCGAGAAGCACGCCCCGCTCGACGAGGTGCTGCTGGTCCTCGACGCCACGACCGGCCAGAACGGTCTGGTGCAGGCCCGCGTCTTCGCCGAGGTCGTCGACATCACCGGCATCGTGCTGACCAAGCTCGACGGCACCGCGAAGGGCGGCATCGTGATCGCGGTCCAGCGCGAGCTGGGGGTGCCGGTCAAGCTGGTGGGTCTGGGCGAGGGCGCGGACGATCTGGCGCCGTTCGAGCCGGAGGCGTTCGTTGACGCCCTTATCGGAGAGTGACCCCCACCTCCCGAAGTTGGTAGGTGGTCCAGGAAGCGTCCGCCCCCGAGGTGCAGTTCGGGGTGCGGGCGCTTTGCTGTGGACGTCGGTGTAGGTGTCGGTGTCGCTACGCCCGCGACCGGTGTGCCACGTATGCCAGCGTCCCCAGCAGCAACCGTGCCTGCGGCGGCTTCGTCGCCGAGTCCAGGGCGGGGGAGCGCAGCCAGCGGACCGGACCGAGGCCGGCGCGGTCGGAGGGCGGGGCGGTGATGTACGCACCGGGGCCGAGGCCGTGCAGGTCGAGGGAGGCGTCGTCCCAGCCCATCCGGTAGAGCAGCTCGGGGAGCTCGGCCGCGGCGCCGGGGGCGACGAGGAAGTGGGCGCGGCCGTCCGGGGTCGCGGTGACCGGCCCGGTGGGCAGTCCCATCCGCTCGAGGCGGACGAGCGCGCGGCGCCCGGCGGCCTCGGCGACCTCGATGACGTCGAACGCGCGGCCGACCGGCAGCATCACCGCGGCACCCGGGAACTCGCCCCAGGTCTCGGAGACCTCGTCGAGCGTGGCGCCCGCTTCGAGCAACGGCGCGAAGTCCAGCGGATGCGCCCCCGGCGTGGGGCAGCCGGCCTTGCCGCAGGAGCACGCGCCCGCGGCGGCCCGGGCGCCGGGGACCACGTCCCAGCCCCACAGCCCGGTGAACTCGGCCACCGCGGTGCACTCCGACGAGCGGCCGCGGCGACGGGTGCCGGGCCGGCTTTCGCGCATTCCCCGACTGCTGCCGATCGTGAAGCCCATGCCCCCTCCAACGGGTCCAACGCGTCAACGGTTACGCCATGAACGCGGAACATCACTCAGTGTGTTCCCGTCCCCGGATGTCACGTGGTTGGCGACGTGGTCCCGGCGGCGCCCGGAAGCGTCCCGGGTGGTGTACCCGGCGGCGTGCGCCCCCGAATGCATCGTTTCGCCACTTCTGGCTGTCCTATGTCAAGTGAATCGCGTACAGGCGATCAGGAGTTCATTCGAAGGGGTGGCGAATGGTGGCGTTTCCGGGATCGCCATGGCTGGACGCGTGATCGTAGGATTACTTTGAGTGCACGAGTCCTGGGGACGTATGCACTCGTGGGTATGCCGGAGGCAAGTCGGCTTCCCGTTCGAAGGGTGAGAACTGCCGGACGCGCGGCCGTATTTACCGGCATTCTGATAGGGCTTGGCGCACGCAGCGTACAAGTGGTCTCAGGGATGGGGGCGTTCCAGTGGGCGGCAACGGCGGAAGCGGTACGAACGCTGACAAGCGCCCGAATGAGCTGTTGGGCTCGTGGTTCGTGCGCAGTGGCTGGTCGAAGGGCGAGCTGGCACGGCAAGTGAACCGAAGGGCCCGCCAGTTGGGGGCCAATCACATCTCCACGGACACCTCGCGGGTGCGCCGCTGGCTGGACGGCGAGAATCCGCGCGAGCCGATTCCGCGGATCCTGTCCGAGCTGTTCTCCGAGCGGTTCGGCTGTGTGGTCGCCGTCGAGGACCTCGGTCTGCGCGCCGCCCACCAGTCACCGTCCGTGTCGGGTGTCGACCTGCCCTGGACCGGCCCGCAGACCGTGGCGCTGATCAGCGAGTACTCGCGCAGTGACCTGATGCTGGCGCGGCGTGGCTTCCTCGGCAGCTCGCTGGCCCTCGCCGCGGGCCCCGCCCTTATCGAGCCCATGCAGCGCTGGCTGGTGCCCTCGCCCGCCGCGCCCCAGGAGGAGCCCGAGTCCCCGGCCGCCGCGCGCCGCCCCGGTCGGCTCTCCCAGCCCGAGCTGGACCTCCTGGAGTCCACCACGGTGATGTTCCGCCAGTGGGACGCCCAGTGCGGCGGCGGTCTGCGCCGCAAGGCGGTCGTCGGCCAGCTGCACGAGGTGACCGACCTGCTCCAGGAGCCGCAGCCCGGGGCGACCAGCAAACGCCTGTTCAAGGTCGCCGCCGAGCTGGCCGAGCTGGCGGGCTGGATGAGCTACGACGTGGGGCTGCAGCCCACCGCGCAGAAGTACTTCGTGCTCGCCCTGCACGCCGCCAAGGAGGCGGGAGACAAGCCCCTGGGCTCGTACATCCTCTCCAGCATGAGCCGCCAGATGATCCACCTCGGCCGGCCCGACGACGCGCTCGAACTCATCCATCTGGCGCAGTACGGAAGCCGTGACTGCGCGAGCCCGCGCACCCAGGCCATGCTGTATGCGATGGAGGCCCGCGCCTACGCGAACATGGGCCAGCCCGGAAAGTGCAAGCGGGCCGTCCGGATGGCCGAGGACAGCTTCGAGGACGTTCACGACTGGGACGATCCGGACCCCGACTGGATCCGCTTCTTCTCGCTGGCCGAGCTGCACGGCGAGAACTCGCACTCCTACCGCGACCTGGCCTACGTCGCGGGCCGCAGCCCCACGTACGCCTCGCTCGCCGAGCCCCTGATGCAGCAGGCCGTCGACCTCTTCGCCAAGGACGGCGAGCACCAGCGTTCGTACGCACTCAATCTCATCGGCATGGCCACCGTGCACCTGCTGCGGCGCGAGCCCGAGCAGAGTGCGGTATTGGCCAAGGACGCGATGGCGATCGCCAAGAAGGTGCGCTCCGAGCGCGTCAACACTCGTATCCGAAAGACGGTCGACACGGCCGTCCGCGACTTCGGTGACCTCGCCGAGGTCGTGGACCTCACCGAGCAGCTCGCCGCCGACCTTCCCGAGACCGCGGAAGCGGTCTGAGCCCAGGCCGCGGAAGCGGTCCGATCCCAGTACCCCGGCCACGGCCGGTCGTCCCGAACCGCCCGACTCGGCTCCCCCATGCCAGGTCATCGGACGACCAGCCGTGGCCGGTTCGTTTGCCTTCTGGGAAGGTTGCGCCACGATAACGATCGCTCCGCCCGGTATCAGCCAGTTCATGGAGGCGTAACACACGAGGTGCCTTCGTCACTGCGGCGAAACATCGAGGGGCGTCGACGGAAACCGCGCTGCGTCAATCTCATGGCGCATAACCGGCCCACCCCTCATGACCGCTCAGGCTTCGCCCGCACGGGGCCGTACCAACGACGAGGAGACGCCGATGGCACCAGCCATCACGCTAGCCGCAGAAGCTCCCAAGCTCTCGGCCGCCAACACCGGGTTCATGCTCATCGCTTCCGCCCTGGTGCTGATCATGACCCCCGGCCTCGCCTTCTTCTACGGAGGCATGGTCCGTGTCAAGAGCACCCTGAACATGCTGATGATGAGCTTCATCAGCATGGGGATCATCACGATCCTGTGGGTGCTGTACGGCTTCTCGCTCGCCTTCGGCGCGGACAAGGGTTCGTTCATCGGCTGGACCTCGGACTGGGTCGGCCTCAGCAACATCGGCCTGACGGAGCTGTGGCCGGGCTACACCATCCCGATCTTCGTCTTCATGGTCTTCCAGCTGATGTTCGCCATCATCACGCCCGCGCTGATAAGCGGTGCGCTGGCGGACCGGGTGAAGTTCACGGCGTGGTCGCTGTTCATCGCGCTGTGGGCCACGGTCGTCTACTTCCCGGTCGCGCACTGGGTCTGGGGCACCGGCGGCTGGGCGTTCGACCTCGGCGTGATCGACTTCGCCGGTGGTACGGCGGTCCACATCAACGCGGGTGCCGCGGCCCTCGGCGTGATCCTGGTCATCGGCAAGCGCGTCGGCTTCAAGAAGGACCCGATGCGTCCGCACAGCCTCCCGCTGGTGATGCTCGGCTCCGGTCTGCTGTGGTTCGGCTGGTTCGGATTCAACGCCGGTTCGTGGCTCGGCAACGACGACGGCGTCGGCGCGCTGATGTTCGTCAACACGCAGATCGCCACCGCGGCCGCCATGCTGGCCTGGCTCATCTACGAGAAGATCCGCCACGGCGCGTTCACCACGCTGGGCGCCGCCTCCGGCGCGGTCGCCGGTCTGGTCGCCATCACCCCGTCCGGTGGCGCGGTCTCCCCGCTCGGCGCGATCGCCGTCGGCGCCATCGCCGGTGTCGTGTGCGCCATGGCCGTCGGCCTCAAGTACAAGTTCGGCTACGACGACTCCCTCGACGTGGTCGGCGTGCACCTCGTCGGCGGTGTCATCGGCTCCCTGCTGATCGGCTTCTTCGCCAGCGGCAAGGGCCAGTCCACCGTCGAGGGCCTCTTCTACGGCGGCGGACTCACCCAGTTCTGGAAGCAGTGCGCCGGTGTCTTCGCCGTCCTCGGCTACTCCCTGGTCGTCTCCGCGATCCTCGCCTTCATCATCGACAAGACGATGGGCATGCGGGTCACCGAGGACGAGGAGATCGCAGGCATCGACCAGGCCGAGCACGCCGAGACCGCATACGACTTCAGTGGAGCGGGCGGCGGCATCGTCGGCGGCTCGGTTTCCGCCCTCGCGGGTACGGAGAGCAAGAAGGTGGACGCATGAAGCTCATCACCGCCGTCGTGAAGCCCCACCGGCTCGACGAGATCAAGGAGGCCCTGCAGGCCTTCGGGGTGCACGGTCTCACGGTCACGGAGGCCAGCGGCTACGGTCGGCAGCGGGGACACACCGAGGTCTACCGTGGTGCCGAGTACACCGTCGACCTGGTCCCCAAGATCCGCATCGAGGTGCTGGCCGAGGACGACGACGCCGAACAGCTGATCGATGTCGTCGTGAAGGCGGCCCGCACCGGCAAGATCGGTGACGGCAAGGTGTGGTCCATCCCGGTCGAGACGGCCGTCCGGGTCCGGACCGGCGAGCGCGGCCCGGACGCGCTCTAAACAGAAGATCAGAACAGGAGCCACTGGGTGACGAGTACGGAGATGCGTACGGAAGCAGAGGACTCGGGACCCAGCGGCTATGCGGCGGCCCGGCTGCGCCTCCTCCAGGAGGGGGCGCAGTCCGGGCCGCCGCGCCGTGCCGCCCTCGCCGAACTCACGGACGAATGGCTGACCGGCCTCTTCGGCGCGGGTGCCGAGGGACTGCGCGGCGTCTCGCTCGTCGCCGTCGGCGGCTACGGCCGCGGAGAACTCTCGCCACGCAGCGATCTCGACCTGCTGCTCCTGCACGACGGCGCCGACTCCGGCACGGTCGCCGCGCTCGCCGACCGCATCTGGTACCCCATCTGGGACCTGGGCCTGGCCCTCGACCACTCGGTGCGTACGCCCGGCGAGGCACGCAAGACCGCGGGCGGGGACCTCAAGGTGCAGCTCGGCCTGCTGGACGCCCGCCACATCGCGGGCGACCTCGGCCTCACCGCCGGATTGCGTACGGCCATCCTCGCCGACTGGCGCAACCAGGCGCCGAAACGCCTCCCCGAACTCCAGGAGCTGTGCGCCGAGCGCGCCGAACGCCAGGGTGAGCTGCAGTACCTCCTGGAACCGGACCTGAAGGAGGCTCGCGGCGGCCTGCGCGACGCCACCGCCCTGCGTGCCGTCGCCGCCTCCTGGCTCGCGGACGCGCCCCGTGAGGGCCTCGCGGACGCCCGCCGCAGGCTCCTGGACGTCCGCGACGCCCTCCACCTCACCACCGGCCGTGCCACCGACCGCCTCGCGCTCCAGGAGCAGGACCAGGTCGCCGCCGAACTCGGACTCCTGGACGCCGACACCCTGCTGCGCCAGGTGTACGAGGCCGCGCGCGTCGTGTCGTACGCCAGTGACGTCACCTGGCGCGAGGTGGGGCGCGTGCTCAAGTCGCGCGCTGTGCGGCCACGGCTGCGCGCCATGCTCGGCGGCGGTGCCAAGCCCGCCGTGGAGCGCTCACCGCTCGCCGAGGGTGTGGTCGAGATGGACGGCGAGGTGGTACTCGCCCGCGCCGCACGCCCCGAGCGCGACCCCGTACTCCCGCTGCGTGCCGCGGCCGCCGCCGCACAGGCCGGGCTCCCGCTCTCCCTGCACGCCGTACGGCGCATGGCCGCCGTCGCGCGCCCACTGCCCACGCCCTGGCCCGCCGAGGCCCGGGAACAGCTCGTCACGCTGCTCGGCTCGGGCCGCCCGACCATCGAGGTCTGGGAGGCACTGGAGGCCGAGGGCCTGATCACCCGGCTCCTGCCCGACTGGGAGCGGGTGCGCTGCCGCCCGCAGCGCAACGCCGTGCACATCTGGACCGTCGACCGCCACCTCATCGAGACGGCCGTCCGCGCCTCCGAGCTGGCCCGCCGTGTGGGCCGCCCCGACCTTCTCCTCGTCTCCGCCCTGCTGCACGACATCGGCAAGGGCTGGCCCGGCGACCACTCCGTGGCCGGCGAGATCATCGCCCGGGACGTGGCCGCCCGCATCGGCTTCGACCGCGCCGACGTGGCGGTGCTCGCCACCCTCGTACGCCACCACCTGCTGCTCATCGACACCGCGACGCGACGCGACCTGGAGGACCCGGCGACCGTCCGCTCGGTCGCCGAGGCCGTCGGATCGCAGAGCACCCTCGAACTGCTGCACGCCCTCACCGAGGCGGACGCGCTGGCCACCGGGCCCGCGGCCTGGTCCTCCTGGCGCGGGTCCCTCGTCGCCGACCTGGTCAAACGGGTCGCCGCCGTGCTCGCCGGCGGCGCCCCCGAGGAGCCCGAGGCCGCCGCGCCCACGGCCGAGCAGGAGCGGCTCGCCATCGAGGCGTTCCGCACCGGCGGCCCCGTACTGGCACTGCGCGCGCAGACCGAACCGCCCACCGAGGAGGAGCCCACCGGCGATCCCGAGCCCCTGGGCGTGGAACTGCTCATCGCCGTGCCCGACCAGCCCGGAGTGCTCCCCGCGGTCGCCGGTGTCCTCGCGATGCACCGCCTGACCGTGCGCACGGCCGAGCTGCGCGCCCTGGACCTCCCCGACGGCGTCGAGGGCTCGGTGCTGCTGCTCAACTGGCGGGTCGCCGCGGAGTACGGCTCCCTGCCACAGGCCGCCCGGCTGCGCGCCGACCTGGTGCGCTCCCTGGACGGCTCCCTGGACATCGCGGCCCGACTCGCCGAGCGCGACGCCGCCTATCCGCGCCGCCGGGGCACGATCGCGCCGCCGCCCCGGGTGACGGTCGCCTCCGCCGCCTCCCGCCACGCGACGGTCATCGAGGTCCGCGCCCACGACGCTCCCGGCCTGCTGCACCGCATCGGGCGAGCCCTGGAGGACGCGAGCGTATGGGTGCGTAGCATGCATGTCTCCACCCTCGGCGCCAACGCCGTGGACGCCTTCTACGTGACCGGCCCCAAGGGCGCGCCCCTGCCGGCGGAGGAGGCGGTTTCGGTGGCGCGTGGGCTGGAGGAGATGCTGCGGGGATGACCTCGTGGCAGATGCTGCGGGAGTGACCTCGTGGTCCTTTCTCCGTCCATCGAGCGTGGTCCCTGTCGGGTATTCACACCGGGCAGGGGACACCAACCCTTTTCGGGCAGATACCCTGGAGGGCAACCCAACCGCCCCCGACTCCGAGGACCGACGCCACCGTGTTCGATACCCTCTCAGACCGCCTGAGCGCGACTTTCAAAAACCTCCGCGGGAAAGGCCGGCTCTCCGAGGCGGACATCGACGCCACGGCCCGCGAGATCCGTATCGCGCTCCTCGAAGCCGATGTGGCCCTGCCGGTCGTGCGGACCTTCATCAAGAACGTCAAGGAGCGCGCCCTCGGCTCCGAGGTCTCCAAGGCGCTGAACCCTGCCCAGCAGGTCCTGAAGATCGTGAACGACGAGCTCGTCACGATCCTCGGCGGCGAGACCCGCCGCCTGCGGTTCGCCAAGAACCCGCCCACCGTGATCATGCTCGCGGGTCTTCAGGGTGCCGGTAAGACCACGCTCGCCGGAAAGCTCGGCAAGTGGCTCAAGGACCAGGGCCACTCCCCGCTGCTGGTCGCCGCCGACCTCCAGCGCCCGAACGCCGTGAACCAGCTGAGCGTCGTCGCCGAGCGCGCCGGTGTGGCCGTCTACGCCCCCGAGCCGGGCAACGGCGTCGGTGACCCGGTCAAGGTCGCCAAGGACTCCATGGAGTTCGCGAAGACCAAGGTCCACGACATCGTGATCGTGGACACCGCCGGCCGCCTCGGCATCGACCAGGAGATGATGAAGCAGGCCGCGGACATCCGCGACGTCGTCTCCCCGGACGAGATCCTCTTCGTCGTCGACGCGATGATCGGTCAGGACGCGGTCAACACCGCCGAGGCCTTCCGCGACGGCGTCGGCTTCGACGGCGTCGTCCTGTCGAAGCTCGACGGTGACGCCCGCGGTGGTGCCGCGCTCTCCATCGCCTCGGTCACCGGCAAGCCGATCATGTTCGCGTCGAACGGCGAGAAGCTCGACGACTTCGACGCCTTCCACCCGGACCGGATGGCCTCCCGCATCCTCGACATGGGTGACCTGCTCACCCTGATCGAGCAGGCGGAGAAGACGTTCAGCCAAGAAGAGGCCGAGAAAATGGCCTCCAAGTTGGCGTCCAAGAAGGGCCAGGACTTCACCCTGGACGACTTCCTGGCCCAGATGGAGCAGGTCAGGAAGATGGGCAGCATCAGCAAGCTGCTCGGCATGCTCCCGGGCATGGGCCAGATCAAGGACCAGATCAACAACCTCGACGAGCGCGACGTCGACCGCACGGCCGCCATCATCAAGTCGATGACGCCGGGCGAGCGCCATGAGCCGACGATCATCAACGGCTCGCGCCGCGCCCGTATCGCCAAGGGCTCGGGTGTCGAGGTCAGCGCGGTCAAGAACCTGGTCGAGCGCTTCTTCGAGGCCCGCAAGATGATGTCCCGCATGGCCCAGGGCGGCGGCATGCCCGGCATGCCTGGAATCCCGGGCATGGGTGGCGGCCCCGGCCGGGCCAAGAAGAAGCAGAAGGTGGCCAAGGGCAAGCAGCGTTCCGGCAACCCGATGAAGCGCAAGCTGCAGGAGGAAGAGGCCGCGGCCCGCCGTGAGGCCGGTGCCCAGCCGGGCGGCGCCTTCGGTCTGCCGGCCGGGCAGCAGGCTCAGGACTTCGAGCTTCCGGACGAGTTCAAGAAGTTCATGGGCTGACGGTTCGTTTCCGTACGGGGGCTTCCGTACGGCTTCCTCGGTACGGGGTCGTTCTCATACGTCACTGGGGGCACCCCTCGTCGGAGGAGTGCCCCCAGTGGCATTTTTTGCGCATGCTGGCGAGTATTTCGTGTCGTAACGTCCTCATATGAGTAACCCTGTGCCGCCGCGCAAGGACCCTGACCAGCCGTGGCGTACCGAGGGAACGCCACCGGACTCGACCGGTCCGCCCTCCGGGAGAAGGAAGATGCCCGGGGGCTGGATCGGCCTCGTCGTCGCCGTCCTGGTCGTGTTCGTGATCGCCCTCCTGGCGCTGTCCTTCTTCAACGAGGGCACCGAGCCGACGATCTCGTACACGGAGTTCAGCAAGCAGGTCGACAACAACAACATCACCAAGATCTACTCCAAGGGCGACGCGATCCAGGGCCAGCTCAAGACGGCCCAGGCCAATCCGGACGGCGGCGGGAAGTACACCAAGTTCAAGACCCAGCGCCCGTCCTTCGCGGACGACAAGCTCTGGCAGAACCTGGAGAAACACCAGGTCACGGTGACCGCCTCACCAGTGGTCCAGCAGCGCAGCTTCCTCTCCAACCTGCTGATCTCCCTGGCCCCGATCGTGCTCCTGGTAGTGCTGTGGATGTTCTTCGCCCGGCGGCTGCGGACGGGCCTCGGAGGCCCGGGCGGCATGCTCGGCCGCAAGGCACCCCCGAAACCGGTCGAACTGCAGCCCGGCGCCCAGCGCACGACCTTCGCCGACGTGGCCGGAATCGACGAGGTCGAGGGCGAACTGAACGACATCGTCGACTTCCTCAAGAATCCGGACGAGTACCGCAAGATGGGCGCGAAGATGCCGCGCGGTGTGCTCCTCGCGGGTGCGCCCGGCACGGGAAAGACCCTGCTCGCGCGCGCCGTGGCGGGGGAGGCGGGCGTTCCGTTCTTCTCGGCCTCGGCATCGGAGTTCATCGAGATGATCGTGGGCGTGGGCGCGTCCCGGGTCCGAGAACTCTTCGCCGAGGCCCGAAAAGTGGCCCCTTCGATCATCTTCATCGACGAGATCGACACCATCGGGCGGTCCCGGGCCGGCGGCTCGGCGATGGGCGGTCACGATGAGCGCGAGCAGACCCTGAACCAGATCCTCACTGAGATGGACGGCTTCTCGGGCTTCGAGGGCGTCATCGTCATCGCGGCGACGAACCGTGCGGACATCCTGGACCCGGCGCTGACCCGCCCCGGCCGCTTCGACCGGATCGTCAACGTCGCGCCCCCCGACCGCCGTGGCCGTGAGGCGATCCTGCGGATCCACACCCGCGAGATCCCGCTGTCCCCGGAAGTGGACCTGGCCCAGGTGGCCCGCACGACGCCGGGCATGACCGGTGCGGATCTGGCCAACCTCGCCAACGAGGCGGCGCTGCTCGCCGTCAAGCGCAAGCAGGCCGAGGTGGCGCCGCCGGACCTCTCCGAGGCGCTGGAGAAGGTGCAGCTCGGTGCGGAGCGTTCCCTGGTGATGCCCTACGAGGAGCGCCGCCGGACCGCGTACCACGAGAGCGGCCACGCCCTTCTCGGCATGCTGCAGCCGGGTGCCGACCCGGTTCGCAAGATCACCATCGTCCCGCGCGGGCGCGCGCTGGGCGTCACGCTCTCGACACCGGACACCGACCGGTACTCGTACACCGAGGAGTACCTGCGCGGTCGGATCATCGGTGCCCTGGGGGGCATGGCCGCCGAACACGTCGTCTACGGAGTCGTCACGACCGGCTCCGAGAACGACCTCGAACAGGTCACCAACGTCGTTCGCGGCATGGTCGCCCGCTGGGGCATGAGCGAACGGGTCGGCCGCCTCTCCGCCCTCCCGAGCGACGCCCAGCAGGCCTACGGCCTCGCCGCCGCGCCGGCCACGCTCGACTCCATCGACCACGAGATGCGGCGCATCGTCGACGAGTGCTACGAGGAGGCGTGCCAGAAGCTCCGCGACCACCGGGACCAACTGAACGCCCTCGCGGAGGCCCTCCTCGCGAACGAGACGCTGGAGGAGGCACAGGCGTACCGGATCGCGGGCGTGACACGCGTGAAGAAGGAGGAGGTGTGAGACTCCGCCCCGGATCTGTTCGGCCGCGGGTTGCTCGCGTAGTTCCCCGCCCCTTGTTAGGGGCGGGGGGAACTACGCGATCTTTTGGCGGGAGTCTGGGAGCGCAGCCCCCAGGGATGGGACGGGCAGGGGTGGCGGGGGCGTGGACCCGGCGACCTCAGCCCGTGCGAGCGATCAGGTACCTGAAGACGTTCGGCATCCACACCGTGCCGTCCCCGCGCTGATACGGATGCAGCGCCTCCGTCAGCTCCTTGCCGACCTGCACCACATCCGTCGCACCGACCGCCGCGTCGAACAGCCCGGTCGACAACAACCCCCGCACCGCGCTCTCCACGTCCGCGTACCCGAACGGACACGCCACCCGCCCGGACCCGTCCGGCCGGAGCCCGGCCCGCTGGGCCACCTCCTCCAGGTCGTCCCGGCGAGGAGCCTGCCCGCACCCCTGGCCCGGCAGCACCGCGGACGTGGCACACCGCTCAGGCGGCCCCCATCCGACCAGCACCACGGCCGCCCCCCGCTCGGCGAGCGGAGTCGCCGCCGACAGCAGCTCCCCGAGTTCCTCGGCGTCCCCGGGCGCGCACCCGATCGGCTCGAACGCGGTCACCAGGGTGTACGCGGCCGCCGTCGGGTCGGCGAGGTCCGAGGGGGACCCCTCCACGATCCGGGCGTCGCCACGCGCGCGTGTGCCCCACCCGTCCGGCAGTAACCGTTCCCGCGCGAGCGCCACCCGTTCGGGCGAAGAGGAGTCGACGCCGGTCACCGCCGCTCCCCGGGAGGCCGCCATCAGAAGGGCCAGCCCCGTACCGCAGCGCAGGCCGAGGACCCGCGTCCCGGCGCCCACTTCGAGCCGCTCGTAGACGGCTTCGTAGAGCGGCACCAGCATCCGCTCCTGGATCTCGGCCCAGTCACGCGCGCGTGCACACGGATCCACCCGGGGCGGCGCAGCCGCGTGAGGTAGGTGATGCCGCACGAGCGTAGGTGTCATCGAAAGCGCCCCAATCCGCCGAGAGTTGCCGCTGCGCCCCGTTTCCCTTGCCCCCGTGCAGTGCGCTCGCTCTTCCCCCGTATGTCAGGTAACTCCGCACTCGTCGCGCCGTCCAGGGGTTGTGGCGCGCTGCTTGCGCGCTGTCCGCGCGCGGCACAAGAATTCACATGCCGGCAACGTGTGCCCGTACCATCGCGCCATGGCAAAGGCACCCGTTCTCACGCCCCAGGCGGACGACTTCCCGCGCTGGTACCAGGATCTGATCGCCAAGGCCGAACTGGCCGACAACGGACCGGTGCGCGGCTCCATGGTCATCCGACCGTACGGGTACGGGCTGTGGGAGCGGATGCAGGCGGAGATGGACGCCCGCATCAAGGAGACGGGTACCCAGAACGCGTACTTCCCGTTGCTGATCCCGCAGTCGTACCTCACCAAGGAGGCCGACCACGTCGAGGGCTTCGCGCCGGAGCTCGCGGTGGTCACGCACGGCGGCGGCAAGGAGCTCGAGGAGCCCGCGGTCGTCCGACCCACCTCCGAGATGATCATCAACGAATACTTCTCGAAGTGGGTGCAGAGCTACCGCGACCTGCCGCTGCTGATCAACCAGTGGGCGAACGTGGTCCGTTGGGAGCTGCGGCCCCGCCTCTTCCTGCGTACGTCCGAGTTCCTCTGGCAGGAGGGCCACACCGCGCACGCCACGTACGAGGACGCCCGCGACTTCGCCGCGCACATCCACCGCCAGGTGTACGAGGACTTCATGCTGAACGTCCTCGGCATGGATGTCGTCCCCGGCCGCAAGACGGTCAAGGAGCGCTTCGCGGGTGCCATCAACACCCTCACGCTCGAAGGCATGATGGGCGACGGCAAGGCCCTCCAGATGGCCACCAGCCACGAGCTGGGCCAGAACTTCGCCAAGGCCTTCAACACCCAGTACCTGTCGAAGGAAGGCAAGCAGGAACTGGTCTGGCAGACCTCCTGGGGCTCGACGACCCGCATGATCGGCGCCCTGGTGATGATGCACGGCGACGACAACGGACTGCGCGTCCCGCCGCGGCTCGCGCAGATTCAGGCCGTCGTCCTCGCGATCAAGGGCGACGAGGCGGTTCTGGCCAAGGTCCGCGAAATCGGCGACCGGTTGAAGGCGGCGGGTGTACGCGTCCACGTGGACGACCGCACCGACGTCCCGTTCGGGCGGCGCGCCGTCGACTGGGAGCTCAAGGGCGTCCCCGTCCGCGTCGAGGTCGGTCCCCGTGACCTGGAGAACGGCACCGCGATGCTGGCCCGCCGTATCCCCGGCGGCAAGGAGCCGGTCGCCATCGACGCTCTGGTGGAACTGCTCCCCACCGTCCTCGAAGAGGACCAGGCGCTGCTTCTGAAGCAGTCGCGTGAGCGCAGGGAGTCCCGCACCGCGGAGGTGTCGACGATCCAGGAGGCCGTCGAGACGGCCACCGCCGGCGGCTGGGCGCGCATTCCGTGGGCCGACCTCGGAGAAGAGGGCGAGGCCGAGCTCGCCGAGCACTCCGTGACCGTACGGTGTCTGGTCGCCGAGGACGGGTCGGTGCCCGACACCGACGACGCACCCGGTAACGTCGCGGTCGTCGCGCGCGCTTACTGAGTAGGCCCGCAGGGAGGCCGAAACGCCTCTTGCGCATCTGATGACCACAGGGGCCCCGGCGCGCGGACACCCTCTACGCGCCGGGGCGTACGCGTTACTACGTACCGGCTTGGTGTGAGCTGTGAGGCTTCTCCGCAGATCAGCGCACCCGCCCTCGTCCGGACGCATCAGCGGCAACTGACGGGTACGTGCAAATTATTTGGGATGCCCCGGAATAGGAACACAGAGGCCCCCCGGCTCGTTGTCATTACGTGAGCACGACACCACCTGTTCTCGCCGCAGAGCTGGCAGGGGCGTGGGCCGACATTCAGCGGCACCACCCCGAACTGCCCGATCTTGCCGCGCCAGAGTCCCTGATCGGAGAGTCGTCGTCCGCCTGCGGGCACGAACTCTCCTTCGAACGACTGCTGCATGAGGCAGTCCATGGCATCGCCGCCGCCCGCGGAGTCCGCGACACTTCGCGCGCCGGCCGGTACCACAACCGCAGATTCCTCGCCATCGCCGAAGAGCTGGGCCTCGACCACCCGGAGGAGCCGCACCCCAGCAGTGGCTTCTCCCTGGTCACGCTCAACCCCGAGGCGAAGCGTCGCTACCGCCCGACGATCGAGCGGCTGCAACGCGCCCTCAAGGCACACACCGCCGCGACCGCCGCGGACACGGCCCGCTCGTTCCGGGGCCCGGCTGCCCGGCACGGCTCCTCCGGGGGAGGCGTCCGCGTCAAGGCGGTGTGCGACTGCGGCCGCAACGTACGGGTGGTCCCGTCCGTGCTGGCGCAGGCGCCGATCGTGTGCGGAGGATGCGGGAAGCCGTTCCGCATCCCCGAGGTCGTGGGCGCCGCGGCGAGCTGAGCGGACGGCTGCTCGTGGCAGCCGTACTCAGTCGGAGTCAGCCCCGCGCGGCGGCACCCGGTCCGAGCCGGGTGCGCAGCCGACCTCGGCGGTGACCCCCGGTGCCGGGCATCCGGCGCCGGGGGTCACCGCACGCTGCCCCGTGAAGGCGACCCGCCAGGGTGTGGCACAATGGCTAGCTGTACTCGACAGCCGCACAGGACCCCTCTCTCCTCCGGCTGACGCGTCCATCGGGCACTCGGGTACCGCAACCCCACGCGGCCATCTCGCCGTGCCCAACCACGTCAAGACCAGGAGACACCACTTCCGTGGCAGTCAAGATCAAGCTGAAGCGTCTGGGCAAGATCCGTTCGCCTCACTACCGCATCGTCGTCGCCGACTCCCGTACCCGCCGTGATGGTCGGGCCATCGAGGAGATCGGTCTGTACCACCCGGTGCAGAACCCCTCGCGCATCGAGGTCGACTCGGACCGCGCGCAGTACTGGCTGGGTGTCGGCGCGCAGCCGACCGAGCCCGTGCTCGCCATCCTGAAGCTGACCGGCGACTGGCAGAAGTTCAAGGGCGAGCCCGCCCCTGCTCCGCTGCTCGTGGCCGAGCCGAAGGCGACGCGCCCGTCGTTCGACGCCCTGGGCGGCGACGACGAGGGCAAGGGTGAGGCCATCACCCAGAAGAAGAAGGCTGAGAAGAAGGACGAGGCCCCGGCCGCGTCCTCTTCGTCTGAGTCGACCGAGGCCTGAGCATGCTCGAGGAGGCTCTCGAGCACCTCGTGAAGGGCATTGTCGACAACCCCGACGATGTGCAGGTCGCCTCGCGCGACCTGCGCCGTGGGCGCGTTCTCGAGGTCCGGGTACACCCCGACGACCTCGGCAAGGTGATCGGCCGCAACGGCCGTACCGCCCGCGCTCTGCGGACCGTCGTGGGTGCCATCGGCGGCCGAGGTGTCCGCGTCGATCTCGTCGACGTGGACCACGTCCGCTGACGTAACAGGCAGCACCGGCTCGGGCCGGGGAGGGCTTTCGAGCCGTCCCCGGCCCGTAGTCGTCCCCGAACCCCATGCCGTAGGTACATCGACAGGAGATCAAGCACAGTGCAGCTGGTAGTCGCTCGCGTCGGCCGCGCCCACGGCATCAAGGGCGAGGTCACCGTGGAGGTCCGTACGGACGAGCCGGAACTCAGGCTCGGGCCCGGCGCCGTCCTGCTCACCGATCCGGCCTCCGCCGGACCGCTGACCATCGAGACCGGCCGGGTGCACAGCGGCCGTCTGCTGCTGCGCTTCGCAGGCGTACGCGACCGGAACGCCGCCGAGGCGCTGCGCAACACCCTCCTGATCGCCGAGGTGGACCCGGACCAGCAGCCCGAGGACCCGGATGAGTACTACGACCACCAGCTGATGGACCTGGACGTGGTCACCAAGGACGGGACGGAGGTCGGACGGATCACGGAGATCTCCCATCTGCCCTCGCAGGACCTGTTCGTCGTCGAGCGGCCCGACGGGACCGAGGTGTTGATCCCCTTCGTCGAGGAGATCGTCACCGAGATCGACCTGGAGGAGCAGCGGGCCGTCATCGACCCGCCGCCGGGCCTGATCGACGACCAGGCGGAAATCGTCTCCTCCAGGGACACGGAAAACGCCTCCGCCAAGGACGACGAGGACTCCTCGGGGGCCGACGCCTGATGCGGCTCGACGTCGTCACGATCTTCCCCGAGTACCTGGAACCCCTCAACGTCTCGCTCGTCGGCAAGGCACGCGCGCGTGGGCAGCTGAAGGTGCACGTGCACGACCTTCGGGAGTGGACGTACGACCGCCACAACACGGTCGACGACACCCCGTACGGCGGCGGCCCCGGCATGGTCATGAAGACCGGGCCCTGGGGCGACGCCCTGGACTCCGTCCTGGCCGACGGCTACGAGACCGGCTCCCACGGGCCCGTCCTGGTCGTACCCACGCCGAGCGGACGCCCCTTCACCCAGGAACTCGCCGTCGAACTCTCCGAGCGCCCCTGGCTGGTCTTCACGCCCGCCCGCTACGAGGGCATCGACCGCAGGGTCATCGACGAATACGCGACCCGGATGCCCGTCTACGAGGTGTCCATCGGCGACTACGTACTCGCCGGCGGAGAGGCGGCCGTACTCGTCGTCACGGAGGCCGTGGCGCGGCTGCTGCCGGGTGTTCTCGGCAACGCCGAGTCCCATCGTGACGACTCGTTCGCCCCCGGCGCCATGGCCAACCTCCTGGAGGGGCCCGTCTACACCAAGCCCCCGGAGTGGCGCGGCCGCGAGATCCCCGACGTGCTGGTCAGCGGTCACCACGGGAAGATCGCCCGCTGGCGCCGCGACGAGGCCCTGCGCCGTACGGCGGCGAACCGGCCCGACCTCATCGAGCGCTGCGACCCTTCCGTCTTCGACAAGAAGGACCGCGAAATGCTCTCGATCCTGGGCTGGCAGCCGGAACCCGACGGTCGATTTTGGCGCAGACCAGAGGCCGTGGAAGAATAGGCCGCTGTTGTCTGCGTAGACCGGGCGCCCCTGCCACAGGGGGACACGACGCCCGTCCCGACGCGGCGGCACCCTCTTGGAAAACTAGCTCCCGTTGATGACCTGTGGCATCAGCGAAGAAAGCAGACGAAATGTCTCACCTGCTCGACTCCGTCGACAGCGCGTCGCTGCGCAGCGACATCCCGGCCTTCCGCCCGGGCGACACCGTCAACGTCCACGTCCGCGTCATCGAGGGCAACCGCTCCCGTGTGCAGCAGTTCAAGGGCGTAGTCATCCGCCGCCAGGGCGCCGGTGTCCGCGAGACCTTCACGGTCCGCAAGGTCTCCTTCTCGGTCGGCGTCGAGCGTACCTTCCCGGTGCACACCCCGATCGTCGAGAAGATCGAGCTCGTCACCCGTGGTGACGTGCGTCGCGCGAAGCTGTACTACCTGCGTGACCTGCGCGGCAAGGCCGCGAAGATCAAGGAGAAGCGCGACAACTGAGCTCGCGAAGGGGTTCACATGGACGCCGGATAACATCTGGCTCCGATGGACACCGAAGCACAGCACACGGAGCGCGACCGCTCCTCCCGCCCCACCGAGTCCGAGGACATCTCGGACGACGAGGGGCCGGAGGGACGGTCGCGTTTCGCGTTGGTGGACCGGGCCGCCGACTGGCTCCCAGGTGGGCGGATCACTCTGACCGTGCTGGTCTGTCTGCTGTTCCTGGTGCTGTTCAGCAACTTCGTGATGCAGCCGTTCGAGATTCCCAGCAGCTCGATGGAGCGCGGATTGAGGATCGGAGACCGCGTTCTCGTAAACAAGTTGGCGTACCGTTTTGGTGCTGAGCCGCGGCGCGGCGATGTCGTCGTGTTCGACGGCACCGGGTATTTCGGGAACGCCGACTACGTCAAACGCGTCGTCGGTGTGGGGGGAGACCACGTGGTCTGCTGCGACAAGGAGGGGAGGCTCGAGGTGAACGGCCGGTCGGTCGACGAGTCGACGTTTCTGTACCCGGGGGACAGCCCGTCCGACGTCTCCTTCGACGTCGTGGTGCCCACCGGCAGCCTGTTCCTCCTCGGAGACCACCGCAGCGCCTCGAGCGACTCCCGCGACCACCTGGGGTCTCCCGGCGGCGGCATGATCCCCGTCGGTGATGTGATCGGCAGGGCCGACTGGATCGCCTGGCCCGCGGGTCACTGGACCCGGCTGCAGCGTGCCGCCGCCTACGCGCGTGTGCCCACCGCGGACGGTGTCCATGGGTAACCGCGGCAGGCCACGTGGGGTCTCCGACCACGCCGCCGACAACCTGCTGCCCACCGGCACCCGGCGCGCCGCCGGCGGCGCCGTACGGCCCGGCCGTGCCGAGCGCCGCAAGCTGCAGCGCAAGGTCAAGCGGCGCCGACGGCGCTCCGCCATCAAGGAGATACCCCTCCTCGTGGGCGTCGCGGTGCTCATAGCCCTGGTCCTCAAGACCTTCCTCGTCCAAGCCTTCGTGATCCCGTCGGGTTCCATGGAGAACACGATCCAGATCGGCGACCGTGTGCTCGTCGACAAGTTCACGCCATGGTTCGGCTCCAAGCCCCAGCGTGGCGACGTCGTCGTCTTCAAGGACCCCGGCAACTGGCTGGCCGGGGAGAAGACCACCAAGAAGAACGACCCCGTCGTCGTCAAGCAGGTCAAAGAGGGCCTGACGGCCATCGGTCTGCTGCCCTCCGACAACGACAAGGACCTCATCAAGCGGGTCGTCGCGGTCGGCGGCGACACCGTGAAGTGCTGCGACACCCAAGGGCGCGTGACCGTCAACGGCATGCCGCTCAACGAGCCGTACATCCAGGCAGGGAACAAGCCGTCGGACTTCCCGTTCGAGGAGACCGTGCCCAAGGGCCGTCTCTGGGTGATGGGCGACCACCGAGCCAACTCGGCCGACTCCCGCTACCACCGCACCGAGAAATACGGCGGTACCGTCTCCGAGAGTTCGGTCGTCGGCAGAGCCATGGTCATCGCCTGGCCCTTCGGGCACTGGACCCGTCTGAAGGAACCGGACACGTTCGCGTCCGTACCGAGCGGGTCGGCAACCGCCCTCGGCCCGTCGCATAGGGTGGCGTCCGCGGATCTCAATCGATTGATCCCGCTCCCGAGCCCTGCGGAACTCCCGCTCGTTATGGGAGTGGTGGGCCTGCGCCGGATCCGGCGCAGGCGGCGGCACGGAGTGAGGAGTGGATGTGGGGGATTTGGCGGTCGGCGCACGATCCGGACACGATGGCCCCGAGGAGCAGCCGGAGCGACCCGACGGATCGGCCACCCCGGCCACGACCGACGTCACGGGCTCCGGGAGTGACTCCGGGGACGGCGGCGGCAGTACGAAGGAGCAGGGCGAGCAGGAGCCGAAGCCCAAGAAGCCACGTTCCTTCTGGAAGGAACTCCCGCTCCTCATCGGTATCGCGCTCGTTCTCGCGCTGCTGATCAAGACCTTCCTGGTCCAGGCGTTCTCGATTCCCTCGGACTCGATGCAGAACACCCTTCAGCAGGGCGACCGGGTTCTGGTCGACAAGCTCACCCCGTGGTTCGGTTCGGAGCCCTCGCGCGGCGAGGTCGTCGTCTTCCACGACCCCGACAACTGGCTGGCGGGCGAGCCCACGCCCAACCCGAACGCCGTGCAGACGTTCCTCAGCAAGATCGGCCTGATGCCGTCCGCCAACGAGAAGGACCTCATCAAGCGTGTCATCGGCGTCGCCGGTGACACGATCGAGTGCAAGGGCACCGGCCCGGTGACGGTCAACGGCAAGGCACTGAACGAGGACTCCTACGTCTACGCCGGGAACACCCCGTGCAGCGTCGACGACCAGGGCGGCCAGTTCAAGGTGACGGTACCCAAGGGCAAAATCTGGGTCATGGGTGACCACCGGCAGAACTCGCTGGACTCGCGCTATCACCAGCAGGACGATCACCAGGGCTTCGTGCCGGTGGGCAATGTCGTCGGCCGCGCCATCGTGATCGCCTGGCCGCCCACCCGCTGGGACACGCTGCCGATTCCCGACACCTTCGACCAGAACCTCAGCGCGGCCGCTCCGGGCGCGCTCGGGCTGGCCGGCGCGGTGCCGTTGGTGCTGTGGCGCAGGCGTCGCCTTACCGCCGGAAACCCGAGGGTTTCTGGTCGGGGTACCGCCGGGTAGGGTGCCGTCCCAGATCGCCGATCTTCCGCGGCCCGCAGGTGGGGCCGTGGGATCGATTCTCCGAGTTGGGGGAGCACTGGGATGAGCAGGACGTCAGGTCGTACGGACGAGGGCCGCGGGCGGCTCGGCAGTGTGCTGTCGGGGTTGGCCGTGGCCCTCGGCTGTGTGCTCTTTCTCGGCGGCTTCGCCTGGGGTGCGATCGAATACCAGCCGTACACCGTGCCGACCGAGTCGATGGTGCCGACCATCAAGGCGGGCGATCGCATTCTGGCCCAGCGGATCGACGGCGGTGACATCAAGCGTGGCGATGTCATCGTCTTCAAGCAGAAGAGCTGGGGCGACATGCTCCTCGTCAAGCGGGTCGTCGCGGTCGGTGGTGACACGGTCGCGTGCTGCACGAACGGCAAGCTGACCGTCAACGGCAAGCAGATCGACGAGCCGTATCTCGCCAAGGGCCAGGCCGCGGAGTCGACCCAGATCCCGACCGTCGAGGTGCCCAAGGACCGGCTCTTCCTGCTCGGCGACGAGCGCAGCGGCTCACTGGACTCCACGGCCCACCTCACCGAGGCCTTCAACGGCACCGTCGCGCGCAGCGCGGTGAAGGGCCGGGTGGACGCCATCGCCTGGCCGATGGACGGCATGCTGGCGCGCCCCACGGGCTTCGAGACGCTGGGCGGGATCTCGTCGCCCGGGCCGCTGCGGCTGGTCCTGACCGCCATCGTGGTCGGCGCGGTGCTGGTGCTGGGCGGAGCGGCGTACGGGCCGATCGCCACGCGGCTGAGGCGTCGCGGCCGGACGCGTACGGAGCTCGCCGGTGCCGCCTGAGGCGTCGTACGGGGGTCCGATCGAGGACTCCGACGGCGGGCCCCGGAAGGTGGCCAGGGTCGTGCTGCTCGACGAGCAGGACCGCATTCTGCTGCTGCACGGCCACGAGCCGGACGATCCGGCGGACGACTGGTGGTTCACACCCGGCGGAGGCCTCGAGGGCGACGAGACGCGGGAGGAGGCCGCGCTGCGGGAACTCGTGGAGGAGACCGGCATCACCGAGGTCGAGCTGGGCCCGGTGCTGTGGCGGCGGAGCTGTTCGTTCCCGTTCGCGGGACGGCGCTGGGACCAGGACGAGTGGTACTTCCTGGCCCGTACGAGCCAGAAGGGAACCGTCGCCGCCGGGCTGACGGAGCTGGAACGGCGCAGTGTCGCCGGAGCACGCTGGTGGACGTGCCGGGAACTGACCGAGGCACATGAGACGGTGTATCCGACCAGACTCGCCGGGCTGCTGCGCAGGCTGCTCGACGAGGGTCCTCCGGCCAGGCCCGAGATCCTCGACACCGAAATCGTCTAGAGGCTCGCGGGGCTGGCGCACAATAGGGGGACGCACGGCTGAAGGGGAACATGCCATGAGCGCCGAGGACCTCGAGAAGTACGAGACCGAGATGGAGCTGAAGCTCTATCGGGAGTACCGCGATGTCGTCGGTCTGTTCAAATATGTGATCGAGACCGAACGGCGCTTTTACCTCACCAACGACTACGAGATGCAGGTGCACTCGGTCCAGGGCGAGGTGTTCTTTGAGGTGTCCATGGCGGATGCCTGGGTGTGGGACATGTACCGACCTGCTCGTTTCGTGAAGCAGGTGCGTGTCCTCACGTTCAAGGACGTGAATATCGAGGAGCTGAACAAGAGCGATCTGGAACTGCCGGGCGGTTGATGACAGGCGGTTGACGACGGGCGGCCGGTCGAGCGACCGATAGCGGGCCGGGAACCCTCGTGTGGGTGAGAGGGCTGTCCACAGTCGGCCGTTTGTCCACCAAGATCCAATAGCCGGTCGAAGTGGCCTCAGTGTTGGCGCCGGAGGTGGTGCCGACATGAACACACCCGAGGCACGCAACGCACTGGGCAAGTACGGCGAGGATCTGGCCGCACGACGGCTGACCGAGACCGGGATGACGGTCCTGGCGCGCAACTGGCGCGGCGGCAGGACCGGCGAGATCGACATCGTGGCCCGGGACGGCGACGCGCTCGTCGTCTGCGAGGTCAAGACGCGCAAGGCGGGAGCCTTCGAGCACCCGATGGCGGCCGTCACGCCGGCCAAGGCACAGCGCCTGCGCGGCTTGGCCGAACGCTGGCTCCAGGAACACGGCGGGGCACCACCCGGCGGCGTCCGCATCGATCTGATCGGCGTCGTCCTCCCCGATCGCGGCGCGCCCGTGGTCGAGCACGCGCGGGGGGTGGCCTGATGGGATTCGCGCGTACCTGTGCGGTGGCCCTCGTGGGCGTCGAGGGCGTGGTCGTCGAGGTCCAGGCGGACCTGGAGCCGGGCGTCGCGGCCTTCACCCTGGTCGGCCTGCCCGACAAGAGCCTGACCGAGAGCAAGGACCGGGTCCGGGCGGCGGTGGTGAACTCCGGCTCGGCGTGGCCCCAGAAGAAGCTCACGGTCGGCCTGAGCCCGGCATCCGTACCCAAGGGCGGCAGCGGCTTCGACCTGGCCGTCGCCTGCGCGGTGCTGGGAGCCGCCGAGCGCATCGATCCCCGGGTGCTCTCCGACATCGTGATGATCGGCGAACTGGGCCTGGACGGACGTGTGCGGCCGGTGCGGGGCGTGCTGCCGGCGGTCCTGGCCGCAGCCGACGCCGGGTACGAGCAGGTGGTGGTGCCCGAGTGCGCGGCCGCCGAGGCCTCGCTCGTACCGGGGATCTCGGTGCTCGGGGTGCGCAGTCTGCGCCAGCTGATCGCGGTGCTCACGGACGAGCCGGTGCCCGAGGAGGATCCGGACGAGCAGGGGCGACCGGATCCGCTGATGGCGGGACTGCGGATGCCGGGCACGGGCGCCGCCACCGGCATGCACGGCATGGGCGCGGCCCAGCACGACCACGGTCACGACCTCGCCGACGTCGTGGGCCAGCACTCGGCACGGACCGCCGTGGAGGTCGCGGCGGCGGGCGGTCACCACCTCTTCCTGGAGGGTCCCCCGGGAGCGGGCAAGACGATGCTCGCCGAGCGGCTGCCGGCCGTCCTGCCGCGGCTCACCAAGGGCGAATCCCTGGAGGTCACCGCCGTCCACTCGGTCGCCGGCCTGCTGCCACCGGGCAAACCCCTGGTCGACATCGCTCCCTACTGCGCCCCGCACCACTCGGCGACCATGCAGGCCCTCGTCGGCGGCGGCCAGGGAATCGCACGGCCGGGCGCGGTGTCCCTGGCGCACCGCGGGGTGCTCTTTCTGGACGAAACGCCCGAATTTAGCAGCCAGGCCCTCGACGCGCTGCGCCAGCCCCTGGAGGCGGGGCATGTGGTGATCGCGCGCAGTGCGGGGGTGGTGCGGTTTCCGGCGCGGTTCCTGATGGTGCTGGCTTATGCGGGGGCGGACATGTCCATCACCGCGCGAGGCTTCCGCAAGCGAGCGATGACGGTCGTTGAGAAGGCCTGTCTGGGGGTGTTGCCACGCAACGAGAAGTGACGCTTCGTATTTGAGGACGCTGTTGCGCCTGCTGGGGGTGACAAGCGTTGAAGATTGATGTGTCGACGAGTATTCAGCCAGTGGCGCTGGCCACCTCTCTGGGGTACTTGCCCGTTGCGGCGGCGGCGGAGGGCCAGCACCTCCATCTAACAGCTCTCGAACCCGCAGCTTCGGCAGTATCAGCGCCCGAGTGTGCGCAGCCCGTCCCATAGCACGCGGATCAGCGCCGGAATCCGCTTCAGCACGTCGATCGCATACTGTGCGGGATCCTTGGCCTTCAGCGAGCCGCGGATGAGGATGAAAGACATGGTGAGGACGAGGGGGGTGATGACGATGAGCGTAAACATGATGAAGACGCTCATGGGCGGCTCCTTCCCGGAACTCTCCCGAACCGACCGGGGCCTCGCCGTCTTTCGGCGAGCGGGATGAGCTTCATCCCAGCGCTGTGCACTGACGCTGCACGCTGCGATGCATCCGTATGCATTTCTGCATGAGTGCGCAGACGGTAGGCGGTCACACTTCGTGACTATTCAGGCGAAGACGGCTCCTTTCCAGTACGTTGGTGATGTGGGCACTAGGTACGACGATGGACGTGGGGAACTTGAAACCGTCCTGGCCGTCGTGCTGCGCAAGCAGCAGCCACCCGAAGAGCTGGTCAGAGCGCTGACAGGCGTCCGGCGGTTCAGCCTCATGAAGGATGCGCTCGACGGGGTTCCCGAGGTGCAGGACGGCACTGATGCCAGGCGAGCATGCAAGGCCATCCGGACAGCCCTCTATCGGCAGTTGCCCGACAGGCATGGGGAGCTGGCCGAGCTACTGGGCCTGGACATTCACCAGTCGAAGGTGCTGCGTTGTGTGCTCGCCGGCATGACCATCGCAGATGCGGTGCGGCAACTCGGAGACGGCGAGGACGCGCGCGACGGAAGCACCGGATCGCGTTGGATGAGCGAGGCTACAGTTCGCATCGCGTCGTGGGTGATGGCGGAGGAGGGGCGACCGGGCGCCGATGTGGAGGACAAGGGGCTGCGTGACTATCTCGAACAGCTCGCTGACCACTGCGCCGAGTTGCCGAATTGGTTTCCGCAAGTCCCTTTCACAACCCTCTTGCAGGAAGTGACCGTCACACCACCGGCCGCCTCCGGCGAGTCGGAGAGTGAAACGTCCTACCAACAGGCCACAGAGCTAAGGTGGTTGGACAAGAGCGATACCGCAGGCATGCCGCGGCGGGTGCCGTGGACTAGCGCGCTTGACCAGTACCGCCGGGTGCTGCTCGTCGGCGGACCGGGATCGGGTAAGAGCTGGGCGGTGCGCGGGCGTGCGCTGACTCTCGCCCAGGAGCGGCTGGAGGGTCAGTCCGATGGGCGGATCCCGATTCTGATCACTGCCCCGAAGCTGGAGTCGACCCTCGGCGAAGGCATGCCGCGGGTAGGTGACCGGTCCGAACTCGCCAAGGCCCTGGCCGAATCGCTGCCGCCGGATGTCGCTTGGGCGCCCGGTGCAGTGCCCACGGTCCTCAGGCTTCTGGAAGAGCAGGCAGCGGTTGAGCTGCTGGTCGATGGCTACGACGAGGTGCGCAACCAGCAGCCACGGCTGGCCCAGAGGCTTGGTGAGATCGTCAGCCTGCTTAACCCGAAACACAGCAGATTCGTCCTGACCACCCGGCCGTCGGCCATACCGCAGCATCGTTTCGCGAAGTACGCAGCCTTTTGCGAGCTGCAGCCCTTCGGTACGCCGGAACAGCTCCACTTCGTCGGTGCCTGGTTCACCGACCGCCCAGAGCCGGCCCGCCGGGTTCGACGTTGGGTGATCGAACGGCGGCTCGAACTACTCCGTTCTCCGCTGCTGCTGGCACTGCTGTGTAAGGTCTCCGACACGCCCGATGCTGCCCCGCCGCGCACCGAACGCGAGCTGTGGGAACTTGCCCTAGACCGGCTCACCCGAGGCGAGGGCCGGGATGAGGAGCTGACTGCCAACGACGAACGGGTGCGGCTACGGAAACAGCTCATGGAGGAGATCGCGTCGCTCTTCCAAAGTGACACGGGCCTCCTCGCCGAGGTACCGATTACCGACATTGAGCGCCAATTTGCTAGCGATCCGGCCTGGCAGGAACTGCGGCAGCTAACGTCATGCGCTTCTGTAATAGACGATCTCGTGGCAACGGGAGTGGTGCGCAAGGTCAAGTGGAAACACCACCATGCGCTTGCATTCCTGCACGACGCGATCCGCGACCACCTGCTGGCCAAGCTACTGGCGCGACATAACAGCTGGTCGGATGAGATCTGGCGGATATGGTCGCAACCCGAGTGGGAACAGGTCATCGGGGCGACTGGGGCATTCTTGGACGACCCAGACAAGCTGGTTCGGGAGTTGGAGATCCGCTTCCCCGACGACCCCCTCAACGCTGCCCGTTTCACGGCGGGCTTGGTACTCGCTGCAGGTGGCGCGGTGAGCGCGGACAAGCGTGAGTCGATCCGCGATGAGTTGCTGATCCTGCTCTGCTCCGACGACGCCATCGACAGGAGCCGCAGTGCGATGCTGCTCTCCTCACTGCAGGACCAGCAGACGGCGGGGCTGGTGCGCAATCTCTTGCACCCCTCTCTCCCCTCTCATGTGATCGCTGCCGCCATGCGCACTATCGCGAGCGGCTCGTCGGCGGAGTCCCTGCAAGCCCTGATCGACTGTGCCCGCCGGGACGACTTCACGCCGGACGAGCGTGAGGCGGCAGTCGAAGCACTGGCCGAGACAGGTGCAAATGGCGCGCTCACCGCCCTGGAGTTGCTGGCCGCCGATGTGCAGATGCTACCTGTCGTACGGGCTGCCGCCGCCGCCCACGCTTTGCGGTCTTTCGATTCGGACATGGCTATGCGGCATTTGCTGGAAGGTACGGAGGAGGACTCAAGAACGAGCCGGCGAGCGCTCACTGAACGCCTTCTGGGCACTGATGTCGCGCGGCCGCTCTCCGGGGAGTTGGTCGCGGGCACCCTGCACGTAACCGATCCCTATTGTGCCGCCTTGCTTCTGACGGCGGGTCCGGGGACCGTCGAACGCGGCGAGCAGGCTCTCGTACAGGGCCTACCGAAGAGCGCGGCAGTCGATGCACTGTCGGACGCCGTCGAACGGGTACGCGCCGTCGCCCGGCACGATCCGTTGCTCATCGTCTTGGCCCGCTACATCCTCGACGCCGACCGTCGGCCCGACTTGCGCTGGCGGTTGGCCCGGGAGATCAACGATGGCGAGACAATGACCGTCGTCGGCGTCTGGGAATCCTTCGCGCGGCCCCTAAGCCACAACGATGTGATGGGTGTTGGGCAGTTCCTCGTTGAGGAAGCAGACCGGTTGCCCAAGGAGTTCGGTGATCGCTTGCGCTCCGCCATCGCTCAGGGTGTATTCGGCCCGCTCGTCCAGGTGCTAGGAGAACCGGACGGCGCCTTCGGCCCGGCTCCGGAGACTGTGCGCCAGGTGGACACCAGGGCGGCGAAGGACCAGCCGAACCCGAATATGTCTGATCAGGGAGCCGAGTCGGCGGCTATGCCCACCATCGCCGAGGTGCTCGACTCGGACCATGAATCAGTTGTTCAGTACCAACTGCTGCGCGCTTTGCGCCGGGCCATACCGGCGGACGGTGATGACAGGATTCGCGCTGCCGCACTGACCAACGTCGTCGCGGTGGGGACGGTGACCACATGGATCGATGTCCAGCCGCGCGTGGCACCACTGGCCGAGTCACGGTTGGTCGCCATCCGGCACCAGCTCACAGACATCGAATTGGCCCGACTGCGCGCCCGCTGGCCGGAGCGACAAGAAGAAGTGGTTCACACCCAGGCGACGTTCAGCGCCAAACTACTTGACGCTCGGGCCGAGGCCGCTCTGTTGTCCAATGACTTGGATGAGGCTGCGACGATGGCGCTGGCGTCCATCGGCGCACGGCAGGCGGAGGGGCTGCGTCCGACCTCCGATGCAGTGTCAGTCCTGTTTGCTGCCGGTGGCGCCTCCGGCCGTACCTGGAGTACGCACCGGCAGGTAGATTCCTACCTGAAGTCGCTCCCGGCGGGGAGCCGGGTCGTCCTGTCTGCCTGGCTGTCGGCAGCGAACAAGGATTACACCCACGTCGCCCAGCTGCTCGACATGCTTCCCGCTTACATGCGCTCGTCCGCGGACGTGGCCGGGCTGCGGATCGCCGCGGGCCTGGCCAGCGACGAGGCGTTCGAGCAGGTTATGTCGTGGTCGGGCTGTATGCGGGTGGTTGTACTCCTGCAGGCTGTGAGACAGTTCGACGCCTCGCCGACGCTCACTGAGCGCCTGGAGCACGCCCGCGCCGTGGCCGCTCGCCGGGCCAATGCCCTCTTCACCTCCTGGCCGCCGGTGATGCTGGACTCACCGTCACTTCAGGGCACCCCGAAGTGGTCGTGGGTACTAGCGGACATCGCTGCGACACAACTGAAGAGAGGGCGGGCGGACGTTGCCGCTGCCGTCTACGAGGCGGCGGTGGCAGAGTCACCAGACAATGCCCGATTTATCAACAACCTTGGGTTCTGTCAGATCCCCCTGGACCGGGATCTTGCGCTGCGTACACTCGACCGGGCGGCTGAGCTATTCGCGGTGCCGTTCGCCGTAAACGTCGCCAACCGCATGTTGCTTCGTCTGCTCAGGGGCGATGCGGAGTTCGCGCTAGACATTGGGGATGACTATTACCGTCGGGGAACTCCCACAAACCCGGGCTCGTGGCTGTGGGACATGGACGACGTCTCGATCCTCGACGAAGATGTCGACGAGCAGAACTACATTCTGGAACTCGGCAGGAGAGCTGCGGTGAGCCTGGGACGCTATGGCCTCGCGGAGGAATGGGAGCGAAGGCTTCGCTCGCGGCGACCAAGCGGCGGAAAGAGTCCGGAGGCCAGCGATGAGTGAGGGAAATGTTAGGGACACTGATCTGGAAGACCTTCTGCCTTCTCCAGCTGCAGTGCGTTGCCGTATGACACTCGACGTCGGACTCCAGATACACGCGCTGCTCGATCTCGCAGAGATTTCCACCGACGTGAGAGCTCTCAAAGCAGCGGTACGCAGAAATCGCGACTCCGATCTGCTTGCGAGGCTCGAGAATTCCGTCCCACCGGAAAAGCTGAAAGGCGCGGCAACGGATCAGGGCGTGGATCTTGACCGTCTTGAACAGCAATTCCCCTATGTTCGAATCATGTACATCATGTCGACAGCGTCCACGATGGAGGACGTGGCATGCGACATCGAGGGTGCGTCCCGTGATCGAGCCGAGTAGCTAAGCCGGCTGACCCGGCCGCGGGCACACCCGCAGCCGTCCTGCTGGTCGAAGAAGATCTCATTTGACGCTGCAGAGTGACATTCAGGTCTACGCCCTGATCGGCAAGGGCTGGCAGCTGGAAGGCGGACGGAGGGAGAGAAACCATGCCTGACCAGCAAGAATCAAATGATCACGTTGGGTTGAGATACGACTTCTGATGGTCGGGCGCTGGCCGTTCTCCTGGGCCACGCGCAGCACCGTCTTCATGGCGAGCTGTACTTCATCGTCAGTGAGTGTTGGCCGGGTCACTGCGCTTGTCCTCGTTCTCGGCGATGTGGAGGTTGTGGACTTCGAGGAAGCTGGTCAGGTCGGTGCACTGCTCTTCCAAGCGGTGCCGTACGTGGCTGTCCAGCCCGCGGCGTCCCGGGGCGCTGGCTGGCTACCCGGAGCGGGCGGAGGCGTTGGCAGCAATCGACCCGGACTGGAACCCGCAGTGGTGGCTGGACTGGCAGCGCCACGGGTGAGGGAGTGTCCGGTCGGCGGGGTGCAGTTGGCGGACCTGGCGCCCGGCGTCGCCGTGCGCGGGCATTGACTGCTGATGGGGATGCCCGAAAATGGCTCTGTCCGCAGTTTCGGATGCTGTTGGTGATCTTCGCTCTGTTGAGTGAAGTTCTTCGGTGGTCCGGCTAATCGTCCTGTCTGTGTGCTGGCCTTGTTGGAGCGGGGCAGAACGAGCGGTCGGAGGGGTGGCCGCGGTGGCAATGCGGTCTGGCCGGGGTCGGTTGGTCCCGCCGTTGACGGTGCGGATGGCGAGGGCGAGTAACCCGCGGGGCACGGCGGCGATGTGGGTGCGGGATCGACTGGCACTACTCCCGCGAGCCTGACCGCGCGGCGATGCAGCAGACAGTCACCGTCCCGTCCGGCCGACTGACCCCGTACGCCACGCCGCGATGGTGGCGGAGGACCGCCAACTCACGCTGCAGGGCTACGAGGTCTACCGCATCGGCGGCCACGAGCTGCGCCACCACGTAGCTGCGGAAGCGATGCTCACCGACTTTTTCAACCGCCTTCTGAGCCGCCACGGCCACCTCGAGCCGCAATAGAGGCGGCCAGGGCCCAGATGCCGGCGGTGCACGGGGCCGGCATCAGCGTTTGATCCGGCCGCGGGCCGCCAGTGCTGCCAGCCCGAGGAGGACTGGTTCGCTGAATCGGCTGAACATCTCGATCCAAGTGCCAGCGGTGGTGAGGTCTTGGTCGCTGGAGCGGAAGATGACGGAGTTGAGCACGACGTGCCCGGCGTCCTTCGCGCGGTCGGCGGTCCACCGCTGGCTGAGTGGTCCGGACAGGGCGGGGTCGTCCTTGTCGATCACCAGGTGGATCCGGCTGCCGGGGGTGGGCATGGTTCCGGTCGCTGTCTGCTTCGGCGTCGGATTGGGCAGGCCCCACAGCATCATCAGGAACACGGTCAGGGCCATCGCCACCCCGAGGGCGGCCAGGGCCCGGGAGGCGCGCAGACCGTAGCCGGAGACCAGCCAGTAGGCGTGCAGCAGGATGCGTTCGCCGAAGGGTGTGTCGTGGTCCAGGCGGCGCATCTCCATCTCGCCGTAGTAGAAGTCCGCGGCGCCGGGCTCGTTCTTGCCGTCCTCCAGGGCCTTGCGCAGCTGCCGGTACGTGGCGGCTAAGTCCTTGGGTCCGGGGGTCGTAGCGGGGTCGGGGTGGTTGGGGCAGGGCTGCCAGCCCCGGGTCTGTGCGGTACGGCGGCCGGGGAGGGGCAGGGCGCGCCAGTGGTGCTCTTCGGCGATGGTCCGGCGGCGGGTCCAGGGGGCCGGCGGTTCGTCGAAGGGGACGTGTCCTTCGAAGCGAAGCTGGTCGAGGTGATGGGCGCCGGTGAACAGGCAGGCGGACAAGTCCACTCCGGACAGTGCCAGGAAGGCGGCGTCCACGCCCGCCAGCATGACGATCAGCGGCCGTGGGTCTTGCCCGGTCAGCGGGTCTTCGGGGAGCGGGCCGTCGTTGAAGGAGAACGGCCGGGGGTGGAAGTTGATGGCGACGGGCTGGGAGAGCACGGCGTCCTGCAGATTGACGTCGGCGTAGCGGACGTCGAGGGTGAGCGCCGTGTTGATCTGCGCCGCCTGAAGGAGAACTTGCGCGGCGGCGATCCGGATGCGGATCGGGCAGGTCAGGACGGCCCGGCTCAGGTCCAGCACACCGCCGCAGACGATGGGGCCCACCAAGGGCCCGGTGAACGTCGTGTCGGGGAGGTCGACGTCGCCTTTGAAGCGGGCCCCGGCGAAGACGGCGTCACGGCCGAACGTCACCTCGTTGAATCGTGCCCTCTCTTCGACCTGTACCGAGACGAAGACGATCCCGTCGGTGAACGTCACGGCGAGGAAGGCAGCCTCGCCGAACATCTGGGCGCGGGAGAACAGGGCCCCGCTGGAGAACCTGGCGTGCTCGAAGGCGGCGTCCGAGCCGAAGAGGGTGTCCTGGAACCACGCGGAGCCTTGGAAGTCCGCGTGTTCGAAGGCGCCTCCCATCTCGAAGACGGCTTCCTCGAAGACAGCGTCGCGGTTGAAGGTGACCTCGTAGAAGAGAGCGTCATCGGCGAAGTGGGCGAGCCAGAAGAAGGCCTCGCCGGTGAACGTGACGCCTGTGAAGTCGGCCAGCTCGGGGAAGCGGGCGCGGCCGAAGTCTGCCTCACCGAAGGTGTTGCCGACCGCTGCTTTGAGCTCTTCCAGCAGTTCGCGGGTGAAGGGCACGCCGCGGCAGTCCACCGCGGCGCCGGGCGATAACGCCCCGAGCGCCTGCCTGCGTTCCTCCGGTTCCAGATGGGCCAGGCACCGGTCGTACGGCTCCCACGGCACACCGAAGCAGTCGCCGCGGTCGCCAGGGAAACCGCAGCCAGGCCAGCGAAGCCGGGGATCGTCACTCAGGAAGGCCAGGATGGGACCGCCCGCGTGTATGAGGTTCACCGGGTCTGCAGGGCGCCGCTGTCGATGAGGCCCTGGATGTAGGGCGGCCAGTCCCGGGTGAGGCTCTGGGCGATGCCGTCGTGGACGTCGCGTCGGACCTGCGGGGTGACGTGTTCGACGTCACCGTTGGGGTAGTGCAAGCGCAGGCCTTCGCGGCTGGCGTCACACAGGATGGCGTGGGCCTTCTTCGTGAGTGTGAGGTAGAGCTGCGGGACCTGCGCGTTCAGGAGCTCGTCGATGACGGCCTCGTAGTCGATGCCAAGATCGGACCAGGTCTTGCCCTGCTTGTCGAGCCACAGGGTGACGTCGGAGAAGAACACGGCCTTGCCCGGGCCGTGGTTCGGGTCACGGGCCAGGCCGGTGGCGGAGTCGAGCGCGATGCCGGCGCCCTGGCTGACGAGAGAGCGGGGAATCATCGGCGGCGCGATGGCGACCGCGCACTCCCCCCAGCCGTCGCGGGTCTCCGCCGGCCAGGGCAGCCCCAGCACGAGCCATCCGGCCGGTGACAGCAGTGAGGTGCTCACCGAGCTCTTCCCCCTTGATGGTGTGATCACTGGCTTCTGATCTTTTCGCCTCAAGTGCCCGGCGAACAAGGCGGTCCTCGGCCACCGTCAGCAGTTCTCGCTGATCTCGATAGCGCGGAGGCGCCGCCTAACCGTTGGGCGGCGCCTCCGCGCTGTTCGGTTTGGCTCGGTTTCAGGGCCGGCGGCTGCGGTGGGCCGCGAGGTCGGTCACGTGTGCAGTCTGCTGGGCCTGGCTGCGTACTTCCGCGTAGTCGAGGGTGAGCTGACGCAGGGCCTCGGCGTAGACGCCGAGGGTGCGGCGGAGTTGAGCGTTCTCGCGGCGCAGGTCGGCGATGGTGTCTTCGGGGGTCTTCTTGTGCTTGGTGTCCTGTTCCGGCTTGGGGATGTTGCGCTGGGCGTCGGCCCGCTCCTGGAACGAGGCGATCAGGTGGGGGAAGTTCCGGTAGAAGGTGGCGTGCTTGACGTCCAGCCGCCGCTCTACGGCCGTGATGGTGGGGCGTCGGCCGGACTCCTGGGCCTCGCGGAGCACCAGGTCCATGGCGAGCTGTACTTCGTCGTCGGTGAGGGTCGGCCGGGTCACCGTGCGGTCTCCTTGGTCGTGCTGGTGGGGATGTTGTTGGCTTCGAGGAACTCGGCGAGCTCGGCGCGGCGCTGTTCCATGCGGTTGCGTACGTAGGGCGCGAGGATGACGCCGTTGGCGAGTGCGCGTTCCAGCCGCTGGAGCCAGGCGATGAAGGCGTCGGCGTTCTCGGCTGTCAGCGCGACGTTGCGGCACTTGAGCGGCTGGCAGTCCGGCAGGGACGGCCCGTCGGAGTCGCCCCGTCGGCACAGGGCCCGGTCGGGGTTGTAGACACAGGTGACGAACTTGCCGGGGTAGATGTGCGGATCATGGCGGCGCATGTGGCGGGCCAGCCGCTTGTCGTCGGTGATGACCTTGCCGAGGAAGTCGACTTCGTCCTCAAGGGCGGCGAGGCGGGCTTCGGCTTCGTCGGCGGCCGGCCCGGTGAGCTTCTGCGGGGCGGGGCTGAGGATGATGTCGCCGAGCTTTGCTCCACGGGCGATGGCCTCCTCGGCCTCCACCTCGGGGCGGAAGCCTGAGGTGGAGGTGCCTGCGTAGCCCTCGAACATTTGGATCGAGTGGTGGCGGTACTGGATGGCGCCGGCGATCGTGCCGCCGGGCTGCCGCGCGATGCACCAGGCCAGCGTGCGGCGGAACTGCCGGGTCTGGGGTTTCCAGGGGCGCCCGTTGACGTCTGGGATGCCGTCGGGGCGGCCGAGGCGGGCGCAGTAGTCGTTGGTCCACTGGACCAGGAAGGCGAGATTCCGCCGCGTGGTCTCACTGGTCTGGGCTGAGTTGGTCTTGGTCTTGGGGTGGGCGCGGGAGGAGGGCGGCACGGCGAACAGGAACGGCTGCTCGGCGGGCTGGAGTTCTTCCAGGACCTTGATGGCCTTGGCTACCGCGGCGTTGACGATCCAGGTGGCCTCGACGCCTTCGGGGGTGCCCTCCCCCTTGAAGGCCTGGCTGGTGGCCCGGTACCGGACGGGGCGGCCCTCTTCATCGCGCCAGATACTCAGGCAGCCGCGCTTCATGTGCTTGACCTCGCTGTCGCGCATCCCGGACAGGTAGGCGATCACGATGTAGCAGGCGGCCTGGAGCAGCCGGGCGTAGTCCTCCGCGGTGTCCCAGCGCAGGGCGGGCAGCCAGGGCTGGCCGTCCAGCGTGCCGCGGATGGGGGTGCGCAGGTACGTCGTGTCATCGAGGCCGAGTTCGTCCATGACATCGTCGATGAGCTGCCGGTGTTCGGACTGCTTGCTGAGGGTGCTGGTATGCACGCGGGCCTCGCGGGCGAGCTGCTTCAAGTTCACGGTCACCGGCACCTTGACGGCCCTGGGACCGTAGGTAGTGCGGGGCAGCGGCCGGCCCTCACGGCGGTAGCGGTCCAGGACGACGAGCAGCCGCTCGCGAGGCGACTCGCCGTCGACCATGCCCTTGGACAGCTTGGCGGAGCGGGACTGCTGCCAGTCGTTGAGGCCGCGCAGGATGTCGTCAGCGAAGTCCTCGACCCAGCGCAGGGCCCAGGTCAGCAGGGGCCCGATGACTTCTTCAGGGATCCGGTCGGTGGTGTTCTCGCGGGCGCCGCGACGGGTGCGTCCACGGTTCCCGTACGTCGTGGGGTCGTCCCACAGGATGTACGGGTCGACGGAGAGGGTGTCGCCGGTCAGCTTGGTCCGGTACACCCACAGCTGGCGGACCGCACCGCGCTTGTTGGATCGGTTGAGCAGCGACTTGCGGGTGGCGTCGAGGAAGGCGCGGTAGTCCTCGAAGTCCTCAAGGGTTAGGGCGCTCAGCCGTGTTACGCCGCGCTGGTCGGCCCAGTGGAAGAACTCCTTGAGCTGGCTGAACCGGCCGCGGATGGTGACGATGCTGAGCTCGGGTTGTCCGTCGGGATGGTCGTGGCGCAGGAGCGCGAAGAAGAATTCCTTGGCGGTGTGCCGGAACTGGGCGGGCAGGGTGAGGAAATTCAGGCTCAGGGCCTGCTGGTGCTGCTGGTGCACGGCTGGGGTCAGGTCCCACTTGTCGCCGCCGAAGTGTGCGGTGTCGGTCAGCCGGACGCCGGCGACCAGTGGGCGCTTGGCCAGGACCAGGGCGTCGTCGGGGATGCCCCGGATGAGGGCGCGGGCGGTTGCGGTGGTCATCAGATGTCCTTCGGTACGTCGAGCAGGTCCAGGCCGAGGTCCTGCGGCTTGTTCAGGGCGGCCTTGTCGCGCTCGGCGTCGGTGAACTGCGGGAGGATCAGGCGGGTCAGCGCGAGCCAGGTCCGGCCGTGCTCGTGCACCCACGTGTCGATGTCCATGGACTGCCGGGTGGCCTCCAGGGTGTCGACGAGGGCCAGGAGCACGGGCAGGTGGTCGTGGGTGATCAGTGCGTTGGGGCAGCGCAGGCAGGTCAGGAACGACACGTCGCACCGGTTGCCGTCGCTGAACGGGCTGTGATTGATGTCAAGGCAGGAGCTGGCGACGGTGTCGAGCTGCCCGTCCAGGGCTTGGTGCAGGGTTTGCGGCGTGGTGCCCAGGGCGGCGGCGGACTGCTCGGGGGCGTGGGCTATGGCCTGGGTCTGGGCACTGGTCAGGACGTGGGGTTTGAAGCCGCGGGCGTTGTCTTCGGCCTGGTTGATGGCGGTGGTCAGGATCTCGTCGGCCCACTCCCGCACCGTGGGGTCGCCCTTGAGGTAGTTGGCGAAGGAGACGTCGAGGGTGTTGGTGCGGGACGCAGAGGGCATGTGCCCGCCCATCGCCTTGGTGGTGCGGACCTCGACGGTGGTCTTGAGCCGGTTCATGTCGATCGGCAGCGGGGTGCCGGAGTCATCCAGCAGGCCGTGGCGCTGTCCCCACTGGCTCAGCCGCAGGGCGCGGCCGAGCCGGGCGGCGTAGGGGTCGATGTGGCCGAAGGCGGCGGCTTTGGTCTCCCAGTCGACGCCCTTGGTGCCGCTGGCCCCGGTCCAGATGCTCCAGAGCCGCTCGCCGCCCGAGTAGCGGCGCCCGCGGGCGGTGAGCTGGTGCAGCAGGAGGTAGCAGCCGCCGGGTGCGTGGAGCTGGCGGCTGTCGTTGCCGCCGGTCTCCCAGTGCACGGTCTCCCGCGTGATGACCTTGGAGCGGCGCCGTTTGGTCAGGTTCACGGCGACGGCGCGGTTGTCCAGCATGCGGTGGGCGTGCGGGAGTTCCTTGATGGTTTCGACGTTGCGGCCGGTCAGGCCCACGGCGAGCACGGTCAGCGGGGCCAGGTCGGCATCGGTGAGGAAGAGCTGCCGGGCCAGCTCGATGCGCCCGGCGATGATGTGCTGCCGCAGATGGGTGCGCACGGCCGGGACCCGTCCCGTGCGGTCCATGGTGTCCAGGTGCTCGGCCAGGAGCCGTTCGTCCGGGCTGAGTGTCTCGGGTGTGGTGCGGAAGGTCTCCAGCAGCCGCTCGGCCTTGCGGATGCGGTCGCGGATGGCCACGACGTCGCTGCGGGCCGCGGCCATCAGGTCGCGGAATTCACGGTCAGAGTAGCCGGGGACGCCCTGGGCAGGCGTGCTGCGGCGCGTGTGGCCGGGGCGGCGGATGTAGTCGCGTAGCTCCGGGGACAGCAGCGTGGACGCAGTGACCTCCTGCAGGAGCTGGCGCACGCTCGTCAGTTCGGAGTGTACGGCGGGTTCCTTGGTGGTCTGAAGCCGGTGGAGGCGGTAGCGCTCCAGGTGCCGCACCGTGAGGTCGCTCAGGGACTTCGGGGGCCGGGCGAGGGTGTCCATGAAGGTGAGGAACCGCCTGATGGCGCCGAAGCCGTGGTTTGCGCTGGCCTCGGTGCGCAGGGTGCCCGTCGGGCCGATGCGGACTGCGAACGCTGCTGCGAACTCGGCGTGGAAGGCCGGGAAGGGCAGTTGGGCGAAGGAGTAGTGCCTGCGGCGGCCGTCCTCGCCGGTGAACGGCACGGTCAGCGTCGTGGGGACGCTGGCGCGGGCCGTTTCGGCTTCGTAGGGGCCGTCGGGCATCGCCGAGGCGCGACCCTTGCCGGGCCGCGCTGGCGCGACGGGCCCCGACGGGGCTTTGTCGGTCGACGGGGGGACACCGTCGAGCCGGGCTCGCAGTTCCGCGGAGAGCTGCTCGTACGGGGTGACGTGCTGCAGCACCTGCCGGACCAGCATCAGGTGGCGGTTCGCCCACTTCCGGACACGTGCCTGCTGCAGGCTGATGTGGAACGCATCGAGGTTGGCGGGCACCAGCTCGGCCATGGAACGCGGGGGCTGGTCGTGCTCGGCCAGGTGTGCCAGAAAGGACTGCACGGCCAGGAACATCGTTGCGCCGATGGTGAATGACACCCCGTTGCCCGCGGGGCCGAGTTCGGCCCGGAAGGCCGCCGCCATGTCCCGGTGCAGGGCGGGCAGCGGCAGCGGGGTGAAGTCAAACGCGCGCCGGGTGCCGTCCGGGGTGATCAAAGGAACGATCAGCGGGTTGTCCGGGTCGTCCACGTGGCGCCGGTAGGCGTACTTGTCCCGGCGCTCCTCCTGCAGGCCCGGCCATGCCTCGCCGGCGCCGAAGTCGGACGCGTTCCTCGACAGCGCCAGGTAGCCGCGCATCTCGGGTGTGAGTCGCTCGCCGGGGTGGACGTGCCGCAACAGGCGGCACACGTCCCACAAGACGGTGCGGGCCGTGGTGAGGGTCGTGCTGGCAGCGCGGAAGTGCAGCAGCTGTCTCATGTGCTCGGGCGTCAGATCGCCGACGGAGCCCAGGGGCTGCTCCTGCTCGGAGAGGAAGGACAGGAACCGTGCGGTCGACCGGAACAGGCTGCTGGCCGACTTGACCGAGTGCAGAGCCTCGCAGCGGGCCCGGAAGGCGGCGGCCAGGTCGGCATGGAAGGCGGGCATCGACAGCGAGGCGAACGAGAAGACCTCCTGCGTGCCGTCGGCGGCGGTGAACAGCACCTTCAGCACGCCGGGCTCGCTCGCGGCATGCAGGGCGTCGGACGGGTGGGCAAGGGGCGCGGTCATGCGGTCTTCGCCTCCGAAGCGGGCTTGTTGAGTTCGGACGAGTCGACGCCGGCGGGCTCCCACGCGGTGGGGATCAGGGCCAGGCGGGTCTCCATCTCCAGCTCCTCCAGGGCGTGGAGGTAGCGCATCGTGGTGACCACGCTCTGGTGACCGAGCCTGATGCGGACCCAGTTCAGCGGGTCGCCGAAGACCATCTGGTGAGTCATGCGCTGACCGGGGTTCATCGCGGCCATGTCCTCGATGTGGCCGCGCCAGAGCTGTTCCAGGGTGATCACGGCAAAGCTGTGACGCAGGGCATGGGGGTGAGAGCGCAGTTGCTGCCCGTGGCGGGTGCAGCGCCGGTTGGCGGCCTTGAAGACTTCCTGCCAGCAGGACCGGCCGCTGGGCAGCCCGCGCTCGTTGAGCCACAGCGCGGCGGGCTCCAACCCGTCCGGGGTGTCGATCAGCAGCCGTCGCCTTTCGGCATGGCCGAGTTGGTCGACGGTCAGCCTCTCCCCGTCGACGACGACCTTCAGGTTGGCCCGGTCGGTGATGATCAGCGGGTTGCGGATGCGCTCGTACACCCCGTCTTCCTGGGCGTACTCGACGGCCTCGGCCCGCTCCTCCTCGATGTAGTCCCACACCGCCTTCAGCGAGGACGCCGGGAAGTACACCCAGCGGGCCGAGCCGTACTTGGCGATCGTCCAGGGCAGCCAGCTGCGCAGGTTGGCCTTGCCCGGCACCGGGTGTGGGACCTCGAACAGCGACAGCGAGGTCTGCTCGCACAGCCGCAGCCCGGTACGGATCATCAGGTCGGAATAGGTGGCGTTACGGGTGCCGAACCGGCCCCGAAACGAGCGGTCGCGCAGCCCCTGGTGCGTGTAGCCCCGTAGTCCGATGTCCCGCCAGGCGCGGTACATCTCCGGTGTCAGCCACACGATCTGGTTGCGTGGCCCGGTGTGGGAGGCCTCGGCCGGCGTCGTGCCGCCGCGGCGGCGGCCGTGGCTGTCGCGGGCCCGGCTCTCGCGCTGCAGGATCGGGTTTTCTGCCGCGTACTTCCGGCGGGGGTGGATGGCCCAGTTGTAGAAGGAGTTGACGGTGGCGACCTCGCGGTCCCAGGTCTGCCAGTCGACGTGCGGGCCGCGCGGGTCCGCCGTACGCCACTGCTTGTACGCCGCCCGGTCCTGCGGGGTCGCGTGGCGCCAGTCCTTGCGGCCGCGACTGCGCCACAGGAAGGACAGCCACAGCTTCAGGTCTGAGGCGTGGGCGCGCTGGGTGCCCTCGGGCGCGGCGGCCAGCTGCGTGAAGAACTCGTTCAGCTCGATGTCGTAGCGGCCGTCGGGGCTGATCAGATACGGCGTGCCGTCCAGCACCTTGTGCTCGTCCAGCCACTCGTCCAGATCCCACAGAGTGTCGATCAGCGGGTCGGCGGTCTGCGGCCGGGGCAGGTCGCGGCGGGTGTAGAACACCCGCCAGTCACGTTCGGTCATGGTTCCTGTAGTCGGTTGGTCGGGAAGCGGACCCAGGGTGGGCCCGCGGGGCGCATCGGTCGGGTCAGTGCTGGGCCTGGGCACGTGCGGTGGCCCGCAGACGGTGCATCTGGACGGTGAGCGGACGGCCGTCGTCCTCGGTCAGGTGGTGCCGGTGGGCCCAGGTGTGCAGCAGCGGCGAGGCGGAGTGGCGGGAGAGCGGGGCGTGACCGCTGAGGTTGGCGCTGCGGCCGGTCCACAGGTTCCACAGCTGCGGTGTGCCGGAGAAGTGACGGCTGCGCTGGGTGAGCCGGTGCAGCAGGAGGTAGAAGTCGCCGGCGGAGCGCAGCGGGTCGTGGCCCTCGCCGCGGAGTTCCCACCTCACCGGTGTGGTGCCCCGCTTCCTGTCCATGTGCTCGTCGAGCCGGACGACGACAGAGCCATCGCGGGTGACGGTGTGATGGGCGGGCAACTCGGCAGTCTCGGTGACCCGCAGGTGGCCGAGCGCCAGAGCCAGGATGAACAGCGGGGCCGCGTCGGCCGGGGTGAGGAAGAGCAGCCGGGCGGTGTCCTGCTTGCGCTGGCCTTCGACATGGGGGATGCGGCCGGTGCGGTCCATGACGTCCAGCAGCCGGGCCGTGTCCCGGTCCTCCTCGTTGAGCGTGTGCGGGGCGGCACGGAAGGCGGCCAGGAGCCGCTCGGAGGCGGTGAGACGGGAGATGATCCGGGCTGCGTCGGTACGGGCCGCCTGAAGCAAGGCGGTGTACTCGCGGTGGGAGTACACCGGCACCGCATTCCGGGGAGGCTGCGGGCCGATGACCTTCCGGGGTGCTTTGACCAGGTCCCACACGGCGGGGTGGAGGGAGCCGTACGGGGCGTCCTGCAGCAGGCGGCACAGCTGGGCGAGTTCACGTCCGATGCCCGCCGCAGTGCGGGTGGCCCCCTCGATGTCCCGGAAGGTGTACAGGTGGTCGGGGTGCACATCGCCGAGGCAGGTCAGCGGCTTGTCCTGCATGCTCAGGAAGGCCAGGAAGCGGCGGATGGTGCCGAAGTAGGTGTCCGCGCTCGCGGCCGTGAGCGTGTGCCCGTCACCGGTGGCCGGTGTGAGGCGGGCCTTCAGAGCGGCGGCAAGCGGCGTGTGCAGCGGCGGGCACGGCAGCGGGGCGAAGTCGTAGGTGCGTTCGCGTCCGACAGCCGGTCGGAAGCGGACAACGGGGCTGGTCGAGTTCTCGGACATGGGGAACCTTTCCGTTGGGCGGCAAATGCCGCAGATGGGGGTGAGCGGTCGGGTCCGGTTAAGGTCGCCGGACGAACTGGGCGCCAGCTGCGCGCGGACTGTGGGTCACCGGGCCGGGTCGGCGGGGACGATGACCGACAGGTAGGCGCGGGTGCCGGTGCCGTCGCGCATGGGCTTGTAGGTGGCCGGGCCGCAGGCGGCGGCCTGCTGGAGGGCGGTGACCAGCGTGCGCACGGCCTGGTCGTCGCCTATCAGCCGGACGTCGACCGGCTGGGCACGGCCAGGGGCCGCAGGGACGGCCGGGGGCTTGGGGTTCATGGCGTTCTCCGTCTGGGATCAGTGGTCGGGAATGAGGTCCAGGGCGGCCTGGTGCTCGGCGGCGGTCAGGGCGATCCGGCAGCCGTCGGCGCTGGCGTAGGACTGGTGGAGGCGGCGCTGGCCGTCGGCCCAGTCGCGAAGGAGCTGCTGGACGGCGGGGATGCCGGTGTCGAGCGCGTCGGCGATCTGCTGCCAGTCGGCGCCGAGGCGACGGGCGTCATGGACGAGCGAGCCGCGGTGGTGGCCCAGCTCGGTGCGGATGGCCTCACCGAGGGCGAGGCAGGACAGGGCGTCGGTGGGGCCGTGCCGGTCGGGGGCGCTGCGGCTGAGCAGGAGTGCCAGGGAGTGGTCACCGCGGCGGTTTTCCATCCATGCGATGGGCGTGGCGAACGGGACGTCGCCGGGGCGGGTGATGGGTTGTTGCAGTGACTTCCACGTCTCGTACGGGGTGTCGGTGTGGGCGTGGTCGGGCACGGTTTCCTCGCAGTGGACGGCGGGGGCTCGTTCGAGTCGGGCGGGGTGGCCGGGCGGTCACGGCCAGCCCGGAATGCGGGTCCGGGAGGGTCGAAACCGGCCGGGGACGTGGGTGGGGGCAATCGGCCTGCCTGACCTGTCGTAGCAGTTCAAGGCCTGTACGACGGCCTGCCGTCGGCCTGCCGGAGGTGTGCTGGGGCGGCAGGCCACGGGCAGGTCACGAGAAGGCCTCCTGGGCCGCTTTCACGTCGGCCAGGAGGTAGCCGGTGGGCTCGCCGGGCAGGTGCCGCAGCCGGGTGGAGGACAGCTCCACGCCGGCGTCGGTGAGGGCCTTGCGGAGGTGGCGGCCGATCATGGCGAGCCGGTCGGCGCGGTTGTCCCAGCGGCCCCACCGGTCCGCGTCGTCGGCATGCAGATGCTGGGCGAGCTGGGCGACGGTCAGGGCGTCGGGGTCCTGTTCGGCGCGGAAGGCTTCGCGCACCGTGAGCAGGATGGCGGGCGGTGGCGTGCTGTCGGCGTGGCAGCGGGCGAGCAGGTCCTGGTACTTCTGCCACAGCCCGGCCTCGGTGAGGGTGTGGGCGAGGTCCGGCAGTCCGGCGGCGGCGCGGTCGGTGCCGAGCAGGGCGGCCTGGGCGTCGGTGACCTCGCGGACCTGGTAGCGGATGGGCCGGTTGGGCATGCCGGGCAGGCCCTGGGCGTAGATCTGGCCGGCGTCGTTGATCTGGGTGTGGGTGGCGGCCTGGAGGAGGTCGGCGCGGTAGCCCTCGGCGATGGCGCCGCCGCCGAGGAGTTCGGTGACGTCGACGCGGCGGCAGGCTCCCAGCAGGCGGGCGGACAGCTTGGGGCCGATGGCCTGGCCGAGGTAGTCGCGGGTGCCGAACTGGCTGCCTGCCTCGAACCAGACGGCTTCCTTGCGGCCGAGCAGCAGCCCGCGCACCAGCTTCGCCTTGGCCTCGTCGCTCAGCTGCGGCCACTCGTCGGTGAACACCACGATGGCCGGGTGCTCTTCGCTGACGCGCCACTTGTTGCCCCAGCCGTAGCGGGCGCGCTGGCGGGCGCGGGCCGAGCACAGCTCCAGCAGGAAGTCCAGGACGGCCTGGATCAGCTCGTCGTCCATGCAGGCCGACAGCGTGATGGCCTCGCCCAGGGCGCCGACGCCGGTGCCGACCGGGTCGAGGTTGAACGCCACGGCGTCCCGGCAGGCGGTGACGGCTTCGGCGAGCGCGAGCATGACGCCGGACTTGCCGCCGCCGGAGTCGGCGACCATCAGCAGCATCAGCCCGGCCAGGGAGAACACGAGCGGGTTGCCGTCCATGGCCACGCCGAAGTCGGCCGCGTCCACGATCGACATCGACAGCGGCGGCCGGTACGGCAGCGGGCCGACCGCCTCGGGCGAGAAGGGGTCGCGCAGCAGCGCGCGGACGAACGCGCTGTCCCCGGCGTCCGGGTCGCCTTCGATCAGCAGCCCGTTGCGGCGCAGTCGCATTCGGGTGATCAGGGCCTTGTAGATGTCGTCCTTGTTCAGCTCGTCCGGGCTGCCGGTGGAAAACCGCACGTAGAACGACCAGCCCCACGGCTCCTCGACCGCCCTGGCGACCTCGGCGAGATCCCGGCCCTCGGCCCGGACGGCCCCGGCGAGCACGGCGGCGGCCTGCTCGGACGTGCTGGCCTCGGCAAGCGAGCCGGGGACCTGCTCATTTCCGGCCGCGAGGTCCTCGGCCGCCGCGGCCTGGGGATCGGCGGACGCGGCCGGGCTGTCCTCCTTCTGCGCGGCGGTGCGGGGTTCGTCGAGCTGGTAGTCGGCGGGCGCGTCGAGTTCGGGGATGAGCAGCTCGGCGGGGGCGGGCCGGGTGGTGAGCGGGATTGGGTGGCGGGTGAGCCACCAGCCGCCGCCGAGCAGGGCCGGGCCGGTGACCAAGCCGGAGACGGGTGCCGTGGCGGTGACGGTGACAAGAGCGCCGAGGGCGGGCACCACGACGAGGGTGAACCGGACGGCTCCGAGTGTCCCGCGCCACCGGGTGATCTGCTCCGCGGTGGGCTGGGCCGGGGTGAACGGCATGGCGTTGAGGACTGCCAGCCCGTTGCGGCGGCGGTCGGCCTCGGCCCCCAGGTCGCGCAGCCGGTTCTTCTCCGGACTCGTGAGGCCGTCCTCGCCCGCCTTGTCCACCAGCTTCGACAGCTGCTTGAGCGTGGTGTCCCGGGCGGTGCGGGCGTCGTCGCGGCGCTCGGTGTAGTGGTCGAGTTGCTTCTTGACGATGCGGCGGCGGATCTCGTCGCCGGTCATGTAGCGCAGTGCGGCCCAGTGCACGGTCAGGGCCCAGGCGTGGCGCAGGCCGGGCAGGGTGCGGACGGCGATGAAGCGGGCGGCGGTGGCCGCCGTGTGGGCGACGCGCCGGGCGGCTCGGCGGCGGGCCGCCGGTGCCGGTCCGGCGCCGGGTTGCGGCTCATCGTCGTCGATGAACTCGCCTTCGTACACGATCACTTCGGGCAGAAGAACGCTGTCGTCGTGGCTGGTCATGGCGGGGTACTCCAGAAAGGCGGGGTAGGCAAGGAGGGCAGGAAGGAAGGAGTCGCGGGCGCACGGCCGGGAGGCCGTTGGCGCCTTCGCGGGTCAGCCGCCGAAGACGTACAGGCCGATGTTGTTGCCGGTCAGCGTGGTGGCGCTGACGATCCAGCCCATGAACCCGAGGCTGGTGCCGTAGCAGACGGCCACGAGCGTGCCGCCGACCATTTCCTTCCAGTCCTTGGGCTTGCCGCGGGCGGCGATGAGCTTGATGACGTACCAGGTGATGCCGGTCAGGCCGATGGCCGCGCCGCCGGCGGAGACCGGGGTGACCGCAGTGCGGGGCGGGTTGGCGGTCACCGAGGCCCCGGCGGTCTTGTCCACGGCCTGCTGCCCGGCGACGTTCATGCCGTGGCGCAGGGCCCCGGCGATCTCGCCGAGGAATCCGCCGGAGTTGACGGTGATCAGCAGCATGAAGAAGCCCACCAGGATCAGCGTCTTCTTGTTGCGGAGCAGCTTGTACTTGAACCCGGCGATGATCGCGACGGTGGCGACGGCGCCGAAGACCAGGGCGCCGAAACCGGCGTTGGCGGGGGAGTTGTCGAACATGGTCAGGCTCCAGTCAGGAAGTGGGTGACAGCGCGCCAGGAGACGATCAGGACGCCGATTCCGGCGGCCCACAGCGCGGGGCGGGTGATGATCCAGCCGCGGGGCGAGCGCACCAGGCGCCACAGGCCCCGGCTGGTGAGAGTCAGTGACTTCCAGGCCAGTTCGCAGACGACTCCGAGCAGGCCCGGGGCGATCCGGCCGAGGAGGACGGCGCCCGTGCCGGCGAGGACGGCGCCGAGCGGGATGAAGACCGGGGCGGTGATCCCGCCGCGGCTGATGGTGTCGGCGACCCAGAGGGCGGCGGTGGTGTGGCCGAAGGGCGCGAAGCTGACCACCGCGATGGACAGCAGGTTGCGGACGGGCTGGAGCCGTCCCCAGTCCACGTCGTTGCCGTCGTCGCGGCTGGGGGCGCGTTCGGCGGCGGTCGCGGTGACGTCCGCCCAGTTGACCGCCTCGGCGACGGCCACCGCCAGGTCCTGGCTGACGGCTTCGGCCAGGCCCGGGGCGATGACGGGCGGTGCCGGGGGCGGCTGCTCGCCGGTGACCGCGCACCGCACCGCGCTGTCGGCACGCAGCGGACAGCCAGCGGCCACCGGGCAGAGGGAGCAGCAGCCCACCGGGGTCGGCTCGGCCGCCTGGGCACCGGCCCACCACGGCTCGTCGGCACTGGTGTCCTTGTTCAGCGAGGCCACCGCACGACCTCCCCGAGCAGGGCCAGCAGCCGCTCGCGCACCTTGATCTCGTCCTCGTCCGGCTCGGCACCGGCCACCGGACCGGGCTGCCAGTCCTCGGGCAACGGCGGCAGCGGGGGCTGCGGCCGGGACCGGTGGCGGGGGATGATCAGCCGGACGGCGGGCCGGTGGGAACGGCGGAAGAACATCAGGCTTCCTCTTCCGTGTCGGGGCGGGCGGGGACGGTGACCGGCTCGGCCGGGAGGGTCTTCTTCACCGCGCGGATCTGGTTGCGGACCCACTCCGCGTCCGCATCGAACTCGCGGCCGAGCTCGGTGGGCGACGGCGTATCGCCGTCGGCGAGCAGAGCGGTGATCCGTGTCCGCACCGCATCGCGCAGCTCCTCGCGCCCGGTGCCTCGCGATGCACGGGTACCGGCGTTGCGGGAGGCCCGGCGCTCGGTACGGCGCTGGCGGCTACCGGCCGCCGCACCGGGCCTCCCGGACGGGCCACCACCGGTGGCGGCGGGCCTACCGGTTGGAGCCCCAGCGTCCTTACCGCTGCCGTTACCGCTCGCGCTGCCGGTAGCCGGTGCGGCGTTACCGCTACCGGTAGCCGGGCCGTCATCGCTCGCGTTACCGATATCGGTAGCGGGGGCTTCACCGGTCGCGATACCGGTGGCGACAGCGGGGCTGTTACCGCTCGGGTTACCGGTGCCGGTACCGGGCGGCAGCGCGGGCGGTACGGCGGCGGGCACAGCCGGTGCCGTCGCCGCCGGTGTGGCAGCGGTGGCGGGTTGGTCGCGCAGCGCGTGGACCCGCCACAGCACGAACGGGCCGATGGAGACGACGAGAGCGACCAGCCACCAGGTGGGCTTGATGTCGTCACCGGTGCCGGTGACACCGAACAGTCCGGCCTCGGCGAGGTGGACCAGCACGTTCGCGATCACCATCAGGCTGATGGCGGTGAAGGCGTCGCGGTGGCGCCGGAACGCGGCGACCACGTACACGTCGATCGCGATCGGCAGCAGCGGCGCCACCCACACCGGGAAACCGACCAGCATCGCCAGCGACCACTCGCCCGACGCGGTCAGCCCGATCGCGGCGAACAGGGCGAACGTCGGCAGTTTCTTCGTCAGCTTCTCGCCGCGTTCCTGGTGCTGGTCGGCCTCCGTGCGGGCCTGATCCAGCAGCGCGTCCGCTTCTTCCTTCTCCTGGCGGGCCCGGGCCAGGGCCGTGTCCGCCTTCCGGCCGGTGGCCTCGGCCTGCTGCTGGGCGTCGGTCACCAGGGCCTCGGCCCGGCGCTGAGCCTCCTCAAGCAGCCGGGCGGCCTCCGCCTCGGTGGCCTGGCGGAAGGATTCCGCAGTCTCCTCGCGGCGGCGGGCCCCCGCATCGGTCTGCTGCTCGATGCGGCGGAGCTCGTCCTGGCCGGCCTCCCGCATGCGTGCGGCCGTGGTGCGGGCGTCGGCCAGGATCTCCTCGGCCGCCTCGCGGGCCTGGGACAGGACCGCCCGGGCGGCGGCGATCTGCTTCTCGGCCGCCCGGTGCGACTGCTGGACGTGCAGGTCGGCGACGAGTTTGCGCTGCTCGGCACCCTCGGCGTCGGCCTCGGCCTGGGCGGCGGCGGTGACCGCTTCGCGCCGCAGGGTCTGGGCCTCACGGTGGACACCGGCCAGCAGATCGGCCGCCTCGGCGTGGGCCGCCTCCAGGACGTCGGCGGCCGTCGGCTCCGGGGCCGGGGCGTCGATGATGTGGGCGCGGTGGGCGCCCGGGATGTTTGGTACGCGGTGGTGCTCGATCACCGGGGGTCTTCTTTCTGCTGTGTCCAGGTGGCGGCGAGTCGGTCGGCGGCCTGGGCCGCATCCGTCCTGCTCAGGGCCTGCTTCATGCGGGCGGTGGTCTGCTCGGCGTCGGTGGCGGCTTGGCGGGCCTGCTCGGCCCGGCCGATGGCCGCCTGCCAGGTGCGCACGCGGGTCACGAGGACCGCCTCCGGCTTCCCTGGCGGCCTTCCTGCCGCTCGCGCTCCTGGTCGGCCCACTTCCAGCCCTTGCGGTCGGTCTCGACGACGCTGCGGTGGTGGCGCTCGCGGCGCCGCGCGGACCGCTGTGCTTCCGCGCGCTCCCGCTTTTGGCTGGCCGACTCCTTGCCCGCGTAGGTGGTGGCGGCCATCTGCCGGTCGTTGCCGATGAGTCCGAAGAACGCCATCACGCACCTCCCGAGGTCATCGCGGTGATGTGGATGGTGGAGCTGCCACAGATGCCGCGGGCCTCCAGGTAGTCGCCGCTGGGCCGCAGCCCCGGGGCGTGAATCGCCTGGGCGAGGGTGTAGATGAGCGGGGCGGGCAGCGGGCGGCCGACATGCACGGCGACATCGGCGTCCAGCGGGGCCGCGTCGCTGAACAGGTCGAGCAGGTGCGCGACCAGGTCGGCGTCGTCCAGCACGGTGCCGGCGGACGGAGCGGGCGGGACGGCGGCCGGGATGGTGGCGGCCAGCAGCCGGGCCAGGCCCGCGCGCAGTTGCAGGATCGCCATCACCAGTGCGTCGGCGTCCATCTCCTTCAGCGGCAGCGCGATGGCCTCCGACAGCAGGTCACGGGCGCTTTCTGCGGCCTCGACCCGGCGTGCGGCCGGGGACGCGGCGGCCAGGCCGTTCCACGCCATCCGCATGTACTCGGCCAGCTCAGGGAACACCGGCTCCGTCAACGTGGGGGCGCGCTGCGGCAGTTCGCGGTTGTACGCGTTCACACCGCACCCCCGCTCCGCGCCTGCTGGCGGGTCCGGTAGATCTCCCGCCGCTCCTCCTGGCGCACCCCGCCGAAGACCCCGTTGATGCGCGTGATCTCCGACTGGGCCAGGTCCCGCTCCAGGCACACCGCTTGAACCCGGGCCGGGCATACCGCGCACACGGCCAGCGCCGACCGCTCGCCCTTGTTGGGCAGCTGGTCCAGCTCGGACGGGCGGGCGAAGAAGATCTGTGTGTCCAGCCCCGTGCAGGCAGCCTGCGGCCGGCCCCCGGCATCCACGGGCGATGCGCCGAACGGCAGTCGCAGTAACGAACCGGGCGAACGCCGTACCGCGGCGGCAGGCGCACTCGTACGCTTGGGCATGCGGAAGTCACTCCTCGAATCGGGTGGGCTTTCCGCGCAAGGACCCCTGAGATCGGTGGAAGGAGATCGGGGGTCCTTCGCGCGTTTCGGGCAAGGCAGTGCTGTACGGACGCAGGGCAAAACAGCCCCAACACCCCGTCGACTTCACTAGTGAAGTTGGTGAGATCGACCGTAACCGGAGATCGGCAACCCGGTCAAGAGTTCACTAGTGAAGTGCTTGTGACTTGCCTAGTGAAGGTGCTCTACTCTGAGCCCATGACGGCAAAGGACCCGAGGCCGCGCGGAGCGCAGCGGATCGCCGACGATCTCAGAGCAGAGATCGAATCCGGCGCCATCGAGCCGGGAGAAAAGCTCCCGACCACGCGCGAGCTTGTGGCGAAGTACCAGGTGACAGGCGAGACCGTCCGCCAGGCGATCCTCCGGCTGAAGAACGCCGGACTGGTCACCAGCAGGCAGGGCGGCGGCGTCTACGCCCGCGACCGCCCGCCGCTCAAGCGGCTCGGGATCCAGCGCTACGACAAGGCGAAATGGCGCGACAACGACGAGGTGGCGTTCATCGCCGATCGGGTCGCCTCGGGCCGTGAGTACAACCGCACCGACCAGACCCAGGCCGTCAGCCGGGTGCCAGCCACCCGAGAGATCGCCGCCGCACTGGGCATCCCGGAGGGCTCGGAGGTCTACGCGCGGGCCCGCCTGGTGAAGGAGAAAGGCCAGCCCACCCACACGCTGACCAGCTACTACCGGCCCAGCCACGTGGAGGGCACCCGGCTGGTCGACCCCACCCCCGGCCCGGCCGGAAAGGGCGGGGGCTTCCGCGTGTTCTACGAGCTCGGTCTGGAACCCGACCACATGACCGAGGAACTGCGGGCCCGCATGCCCACCCCCGCCGAGATAGAGCAGCTGGAGCTGCCGCCCGGCGAACCGGTCGTGATCCTCAAACGCACCACCTACACCGCCGACGAGACCGTGATCGAGTACGCCCTCGGCGTCCATGCCGCCAGCCGCTTCAGCTGGAGCTACAGCTTTCAGATGCCCGACTCCGCCCGTGACCAGGCCGAAAGGCAGGAATCATGACCAGTGAAGGAAAGCCCCGCGCGCTCGATGTGGCCGAACTGACCGCCCCGGGCGACGTGCCGTCCGCCGACGTGGTCGAGATGGCCCACCGCCGCCGACGGCACCAGGACCGCCTCGCGGGCACCGTCCGCGGCCTGCCCCCGGAGGAGACCGTCACGGCGGACGGCTCCGACGCCATCGCGGCCCTGGTCCTGGGCACCGCGATCACCGTGCAACTCGCAGACGAGCAGCCGCTCCTGTTCCGCGAGGCCCTGCGGCACGGCCGCGCCTGGAGCGAGATTGGCACAGCTGCCGGGCTCTCCGCCGACCAGGCCAGGGCCGCCTACATCGCTTGGGCGGCGGACCTCGACGAGCCCGAGCATGCACAAGCTCTCCGCCTGGCCGGATAGCACTCGCTCCCTGCACGTACCGGTGCCCCGTGAAGGTAATACTTCCTCCACGGGGCACCGCCCATTTGCGGGCGTGCGGCATGATCAGCCGTCATGGATCCCGCCGTCATCGCCGCACTCGTCTCCGCGCCGACCGCCGTCCTGGCCGCCGCAGCCGCCTACGCCGCAGGGAAAGCACAAGGGCGCGCCAGTCTCGACGCCGTGCGACGCCAGGCCCAACGCGATGCATACGCCCAGTTCCTCGAAGCCGCGTACGCGTTCAGTACCTCGTCACGCTGGCCGTCCTGCGTGGCCAGGGTCGAACGCGAGTTAACCGAATCCGGAACGTCGTCGGACGCCGAGGGCATCTATCGCCGCGCCGCTGAACTCCGGGTCGGTGTCAGCATCGGCCCTCTGCACCTCGCGAGCATCGTGGTCGGCCTTGAAGGACCGGAGCAAGTGGCGGCCGTGGCCAGCGAACTCGTCCGCCGCGCTCACGCCGTCCACGATGACGCCACGGTCATAGGCACGGGCAACGCCGAAGAACTCGCGCAGATGAACCTGGGTGCCTTCGGCAGCAGGGAGGCTGATACCCGGGTCATCAGGGCCATGGCCATCTTCAGCAACGTGGCCCGCCGCCACCTCAACGGTGATCCACTTCCGCGCGACGTATGGGCCGCCGAACGCGACCTCACCGACTCCGACGAAGCGGTTAACCCGCTCTTCCAGCCCTATCTGGGCAGGTCAGCGCCGTAGAAGTCGGCTGTCGAAGCCACCGTCCGCCAGCTGCTTGAAGGCTGCGGCCACGTCCCCCGGAACCTCCTGGGGGATCGTGAAGCCCTGCTCGGGATACACCATCACCCGCTGCAGCGCGCCCACCAGCATGTCGATGACCAGCTTCGCGTCCCCGATACCTTCGGCATACGCGGCCAGCCCCACCGGCTCCGACGCACACACCACGTCCACCCCGGGCCACACCTTCTTGAATGTCGCGTACGAGCGGCGCTCCTCGTACGGCTTGCACACCACCAGCACCGACTCCGGAACGATCCCGGCAGCGGCCAGCACCTGGCGGGAGAAGACGGCATTCTGCCCGGTGTTCGCCGCATTCGGTTCCACCAGCACCACCTTTTCCGGCACGCCGAGCTGCAGCGCGTGCTCGCGGTAGTGCACCGCCTCGCCGCGCGGAAAGCGCGCCTTGGTCGTCGGACTGTTGCCGCCGGTGAACACCAACACGGGGAACAGGCCCTGGCGGTAGAGGTCCACGGTGTGCGAGGCGACGCCCAGATCGTGGCTGCCCAGGCCGATTCCCGCGGAGCACGGCCGCAGCTCGTGGTGCATCTGGTGGTAGTCCCAGATCAGCTCCGCGTCCCGCCACTCCTGGGTGGTGATCACACGCTGCTGTCCTTTGGCATCTGCCACGACACGACTCCCTGATCGTTGCTGCTGTCGGCCTGCGGTGCATCCTGCCGTCGCGGCGTGATCGGCAGCCTGCCTGCCCCGCATGCAAACTATCTTGTCGCCAGGTGCTATTCATTGGGGCGGGTGCCTCGGGTGCTGCCCTGCCCTCCAGGCCGCCAACTTCGCCGAACCGGCTGTACGGGCAGGTCAGGGGCGGCAGACTGGGAACCCTGACCACCGTGAGCGGGAGGAAATAACCGGTGCCGTACGACCCCAGCCCCCTGTCACGGGACGCCGCGAAAACCCTGCGCGAGATCGCCCGGGACCTCGATAGCGGCAAGGCCGAGTACGACAGCCCGCGCAGCGCGGCCGGAGTCCTGCGCGATCTTCACGAGCTTGCCGAGCACCTGCCTCAGATCCTGCTGCAGACCTCCGCCGCAGTGGACCGGATGGCCCGCGACCGGGATGATGCCACCAGCCTGGCTCGCGCCATCGGCGAGGCCGCCACCACCGCCACGAACCTCGCCGACCAGCTCCGCCGCGCGCACGAGGCAGCCCAGGACGTCCGCGGGCGCTGAAAGCAAGTGACGCCGCCGGCGCCCGGCTCTGCGGCCATCTGCGCACTCAGCAGGTCAAGGAGCCGATAGCCTCCCAACGCCCACCGCAGTCAATTGCTTATAACGCCTCGTGGCCGGCGGCAGCCGACAAGAAGAAGTCTTGATTCAAGAAGACTCGTTATCCCTGACCTGGGCGCACCCATCGATGGGGCACTGACGAGGACTCTTCCCGCGGCCAATCGGCTTGTGTGCTTCCCACACGTCATCCATGCTTAGATTCTTCATGGAATCCCGCATGCGCTTGAGTGCGTTATCAGAGAATCGTGGATGCTTTTGTGATCCCATGACGAAAACGTAGAAGCATTTCGGGTCCTCGTCGATTCCTAGGTGCTGCCGCAAAGCCAACGCTTTAGGAGGCGAGATGTTGAGCTTCTTGGATAGCTCAGTTGCCGACCAGTGAAACTTTTTCTGGAGGTCAACTTCTCGAATTGCTGCCGCATCCGACGAGTCGTCGGCGAACTTGACTGGCGGTCCCTTCTTATCGAATCGGACAGTCAAGGTGGGCCCTTCTCCCGAAAACTCGGTAGAAATTTGCGCAAGAGCGGGGAAGACGGCATCCCTAGACTTCCCTTGAGATATCCCCTTCTCGACTCGATCTACGTCCCTCTCGCTGACGAGGCTTTCTTCGGAGGCGTGCCCCTCGATCGCCAAGAGGGTGCGAATCCTGGCCCGAGCCTCGTTCCGTGCCCTGCGCCCAGGCTGTAGGAGGTCCTGAATCTGAGTGAACTCCTGATCGATTAGAATCTCGAGCCCCATCGGAGGTTCAGTCGAAATAGGAAGGACTCGCAGTGGAAGGCTATCCGCCAGCCGCTCTCCAAAAACCCTAGTCAGGAGATCATCGAAAAGAGTGACGCCGGCGCGGGCGTGAACGAACAAGATGGGCTCGCTGACGGAATTAAACCAGTGCTGCTCGTCATCTCTAAGGGCGTCAATTGCCCGCAACGTTCCTGCCTCTGGATCCGTGATCTTGATGTTCGGTTCCTGGCGAGACAGTTGGAGGCATTTCTCGAAGCCGATCGACCGCCCAAGGCTCTTGTCGAAAACCTGCACGTCATTATGGACGAGGGCCGCTTTCAAGAGCATCTCGAAGGAGTGCTGGAGGCTTAGCAAGACAGCTGAGGTGCGACCTTCGTCGTCAACGGAGTTGAAGGCGACGGTCATTCCCTTGAGCGAGGCCAGAGCCTTTCGCTTCAGCACCCGCGTCGACTGCTTCAAGCCTGCCTCCCATCATGCGACGTTGATCGCATCGAAGCACGTGAGCAGGTTGGGCGTCCATCGATATGCGCACTTTGGTCAGGGCTGTCGTGTGTGCGTAGCCGGAGCCAGCGCTTCGTAGTTCGGAGAAGCGGCCCTGGCCACGGTCGCCTTCCATGACCGGGACGCCGGTCCCTGGGACCAGGCCGCCAGGAATGTTCAGGAGTGGGTCTTCGCCCCCGACAGCGTCACGGGCCAAGAGCTCAGGCTCAGTGACACGGCGGCCGTCACGGTGCTGCTGGCCTCCCTGTACGGCGACAAGGGACACGTCCTGGCCGAGGCGAATCGCTACCTGGAGCAGTCCCGTGGCGAGGAGTGAGCTGGCCGTCTGCAAGATCGTCGTGGCTGCGGCAGAGCCCTATCTGGCCGCTGTCGTCGCCCAGTTAGTGCAGGACGGGATCCCGGCCACCGGCTACAGCATTTTCCCGGACGAGTCGTCCGACGACATCCACGGTGAGGCGGAGGGATGGATCGAGATCCCCAATGAGTCCGCCACTACCCCGACATGCTGGAACTCGACCTGTGGCGGAACACGGTCTCGGGCGGGCGCGTCTTCACGCACTACGACCCCGACCCTCGGCCCGGCGATGGCCGGCAGTGCTGCCCCCGCCGGCGTCGACTACACGACGGCCGGGTCTCCGGAGCGGCCGTTCTACCGCCGACAGGGCGAGAACGTGTCCGCCCTTCTTGAGCGCCTTCAGGTGTACGGGCAGCCGGCCCCGCCAGGACGGTCCTGGCAGGCGGCTGTGCGACGCGACGATGGTGTCTGTGCGCGTGAGCGGGGCGGGCGGGGAGTCGGGGGTGGCTTCGCCGCCCGCCCCTGGTTCCGCCGTCTCCCGTTGCCCTTCTTCGCAAAGATTAGGGAGACGGCGGAGCGTGTCCCGCCGGGTGCGGGGAGGGCAGAGCTCGGCGGGGGCCTGGGGCTACTCGGTGAGCAGCTGGTGGAGGAAGGCGGCGTTGGCTGCCAGATCGTGGCCGAGGGCCACGGTGTGCTGGGGCAGCTTGGCGAGGTGGTCGGCGACGCTCTTGCGGGCGTCGCTGCTGCCGCTGCCGCCAGCCGGGGCGAGGCCGAGGATGTCGGGGTAGCGGTCCTCGGTCGCGCCGTGCATGAAGTCCGCGTCGCTGAACGTGCGGCGGCAGCCTTCGACGGCCGGGGCGGCGTCGTGCCGGATCCGTGGGAACAGCAGGGCCTGGGCGAGGCCGCCGGTGGCCAGCTTGAGGCCGAACCAGCTGGCGAACTGGTCGGGGTAGACCTGCACCTTGCGCTCGCGCTTGCCACCGGGCTCCCACAGCGGTTCGCGCCGCCCGGCCAGAACTGCGTCGGTGACGTCTGGGTGCTGGGTGGGGTGGAGGGCCTCGCCGGCCTCAAGGCGCTTGCGGGCGACGTTGTACCAGCCCAGCGCGTCCAGCAGACCGAGGCCGATCGCGGCGGCCGACGGCCAGGGCAGGACGCGCAGCTGGCCCTTGTCGTCCGGACGGACGAAGATCCGGTCGTTGGCCAGCAGTTGCCAGCCCAGATTCGCTAGGGCGAGCGCGGTGGTGGTCTTGCCTGCACCCTTTTCGCCGAAGGTGAGCACGGTGCGGCAGTTGTCGGTCACGGCGGAGGCGTGCAGCAGGGTCCAGCCGCCCTGCAGCAGCAGGCCGCGCATGGCATCCCGGGCGATCCGCGCTGCGGCCAGCGCCACGGGCTCGCTCTCGACGCCGATCACGGACAGGCGGCCAGTGGCCGGCTCGTGCCGGTAGGCCAGCTGCTGCGTGGGGCTGACTGCGGTGATTGTGCCCTCGGAGTCGCGGGCCACGAGCGTGGCCGCCTTGGCGTAGGTGGTCTCCTCGTGCGGGCACGTCTCCACCAGGGCCTGGAGCTGGGCGTACTGGTCGGCGTCGACGTCGGCGAAGACCACCGGTGCGGCGCACACACTGGCGGGCGGCACCTCGAAGGCGCTCCACCACGAGCCGAAGTAGCGGCGCGCGTAGTCGGTGACCGCGGGGGTGTTGCTGACCATCGTGATATTGACGTCCGCGGCGTGCAGCCGCGTGGCGGTGAGGGTGTTCATGAAGCCCTTTCTCTGTCAGGAGATTCCAGTTCGGGCAGGGACCGCACGGCCTGGTAGACGGTGCGGAGCTTGGTGTCGGCCGCGGTGAACTGCCGCTGCTCGGCCGCGTCGAGGGAGGGCAGGCACGCTACGGGCCGACCTCGGGTGAAACGCAACGGAATTCCCAGCCAGCCGCCTCCATACGGGGCGGACAGCTCCTCGATCCCGTCCTCCACCGAGAGGGTCTTGCGCAGCGCGGAGAGCACGGCGCCGGCGGGCCCGGAACGGGTGCGGCCGATGCCCGCGCTGATCCCCTTGGCCCTGGTGGCGAGCTCGTCACGGAGCTGCTGCAGCGGCAGCGGGATCCGCTGGTCGTTGACCGTGGTGGCCGAGGCGCACACCACGGCGGCGTCCCCGTGCTCGCCGATCACGTGCCCGGACACCACGGCGGCCGGGACGTGCAGGTGGCGGGCGAGGGCGGCCCGGTAGCGGGCGCTGTCCAGGTTCGAGCCGATACCGAACACCTGCTCGCAGCCGGAGAGTTCGGCGAACAGCCGGGTCATCACGTCGACCGGGTTGGTCACCACCAGCACCGTCCCGGTGTAGCCGCGCAGCGCGGCTGCCAGCTGACCGATGGCGGGCGCGTTCGCCGCCGCACCGCCCATGCGGACGTCGGCGCGATGGGTGTTGGTGAAGGCCGCCCGCACGGCGATGACCACTGCCTGGCAGTCGGCCAGGTCGACCACTCGACCAGCGCGGGGATGCAGGGGTGAGACGGTGGCCTGCCGCATGTCGTCGATGTCCGCGGCCAGGGCGGCGGCCTGCTCCGGGGTGCGGCTGGCGATCAGCAGGCGGCGGCAGAAGCCGGCCGAGCACAGCGTGGTGGCCACGGCCTGGCCGACCGCCCCCGCCCCTACGAGGCCGATCACGTCCACGACGGGTGTCGGGGTCATCCGGTCACCGTCTTGGCCTGGGCCAGCGCGGTGTCCCACACGCGGTGCGCGTCCAGACCGCCACCCAGAGCGGCGCTGATGCGGTCGGCCATGGTGCACACCGCCACAGCCCGCTCTACCAGCGGGCACCCTCGCGGCGGCAGCGGCAGCACCGCCGGGGCCGACAGGAAGGTGGTGAGGATATTCACGGTGTCCATCAGCCACACGATCAGCACCTCGCGCAGCCACGAGCGGGCCGCCTTGGGCGCCATCGGCCGCATCCGCTGCTCGGCGAACGCCCCGAGCCCCTGCACGATCTGCTCGACCGCCGCAGCGCCGGGGCGGGCGGAGGCGAGCAGGAGCACGGTGCGGCTGGTCAGCTTGGCGGCGTCCACCGAGGCCCTCGCCCGCAGCAGACCGGGATCGATGAGGACCGGCCGCCCGCCAGGCCCGTCGGGAAACACCAGGTGCTCGGGCTTGAGATCGCCGTACGTCAGAACGGCCTGGCCCGGCGCGAGTACGGTCGGCCGCATCCGGTGCAGCCCTGCGACCACCGCCCGCAGCAGCGCGGCCACCTCGGCCCGCTCGGCCTCGGTGCACCGCTCAGCGCCCAGGCGTCCCAGATAGGTCTGGCCGCTGATCCCGTTGAACTTCCGCTGGAACGTGGCTGCCACGCTCCGCTCGGAGATCGCCCCGGCCGGGGCCAGCCGCTGGGCGGTGCGCGAGCGGTGGAGCCGGTGCAGGTCGGCGAAGACAGACTCGAACAGCCCGGCCGTACTCGCCGGGTCGCGTAACAGCAGGGAGGCCAGCGTCGGCCCGGGTACCGGCGCGGTGAACAGCACCCCGTGCGCAAGCCCGGCAACCTCGCATACCTGGGGCCGTCCCAGGTCGGCCAGCAGCCGCAGTTGCGCGGCCTCCCGTACAAGCAGGGCATCTGGCCGCTGGACATACCCGGCCTGGGCGCGCTGCACCTCGGTCCAGTCACCGGCGACGCCGCGCAGGATCGACACCAGCGACATCCCCAGGAAGGAGTGCTTGGCGTACAGCTCCCGGCCGCCCACGCGGATGCGGTGCACGTAGCCGGTGACACTCGGGATGTGAGAGGACAACTCCACGCTGGCGCCAGGCCAGAGTTCAGCGGCGGCCGAGCAGATCTCATCGCGGGCGAAGGCGAAGACCTCGGCCACGTCCGGCACCGGCCCCGGGGACGTGCTTACTGCGGCTGTGCTCACGAATGACTCCTTCGCGCTCGGCAGGCCGCGTCAGCGGCGTGCGGGCAGATGGGTGTTCTGCGAAGCCGTCAGGGCCGCCCGCAGCGTGGCGGGCTGGGACCACTCCTGGGCGCACGGCGGCAGCGCACGGTCGGCACGGTGGGCCAACGGCAGGAAGGAAACGGGTCGCGCACTCCAGGCCAGCCGGAGCTGCTCGTGCCGCAAAGCGATGGCGAACGGCTTGCCGCGCTCCAGCGCGGCAGCGGTGGGATTCGAACCGAACAGCAGCCACTCGTGGACCGGCTCGGCCTCGGCCTCGTCGGCCACGGAGACCAGCATGCGTACGGCGATGCGGATCCAGCGCACGGCATCGAGGGCGGCATAGGCGTCGAGAGAGCCGACGAGCACCGTGCTGTCCGACTCCGTGGAGGTCAGCAGACACTCGCACCAGAACCCCGGCTGGGTGCTGGCGGTGCTCGGCAGCGCGTTGCCGTCGGAAGGCGCCCTCATGCCTCACACCCCGCAGGCGCAGGAAGCGACGCCCACACCGTCTTGCCGCCTCTCTCCCTGGGCCTCCACCCCCACTCCGCGGCTAGGGCCTGCACCAGGAGCAGGCCGCGGCCCTCCTCTGCCTCCGCGCCGACCCGGCGCGGGACAGGCCACTGTGCGGAGCCGTCATTGACCTCCAGCAGCGCCCGGCCCTCCGCCAGCTGCAGCCGCAAGGTGGCCTCACCGCCGGCGTGCCTGAGCGCATTGGAGGCCAGCTCGGACGCCACCACCGCCATGTCATCGGCGATCTCGCTTGCGCCCCAGGACGCCAGCGTCGCCCGCACCGACCGCCGCACCTCGGCGACCAGCGCCTTGTCCGAAGCGATGCTTATCTCCAGGGCCCGGACCGCGGCGGAGGAGGAACCGGCCTGTGTCAGGCCAGGATCGGTATGGGTAGTCAGGTGCATGACGCTGCATCACCCCGAGGCACATCGGCAGGAACGGGCGACACCGCGAACCAAGTTCGCTAGTGAAGCGGGCCCCTACTGTTGCGCTGTCGCAGCATGCAGGGCCATCCCGTCCGACCGCCAACTTGCGGCCACGGTCTCCCGGTTCAACCGGGAAAGAACACAGGCGTGTTGACGCGCCCCGCGCCGCGCTACCGTGCTGAACAAGGTGTGATCCCCACACGGCCGAGAGGGGGATGGGTGCCAGCAAAACCCCGTAGCCGCAGGCAAGAACAGGTGCAGTTCGCCACCGAGCTGCGGGCGGCCGGCAAGACCTGGCCCGACGTGGCCGCCGCCGTCCGGCATCGCTACCGGGTCAACGCCCGCGTGGCGCCCCGACTGGCCCGCGGCCTGAGCCAGCGCCAGGTCGCCGAGCTGTGGAACCAGCACTGGCCGGACGACCCCAAGACCTTCAAGAACATCTCCACCTGGGAACTCTGGCCGTCCAGCACCGGACACGCCCCCTCACTCGACACCCTGGACCGGCTCGCCCAGCTCTACGAATGCGCCGTCCCCGACCTGCTCACCGATCTCCCCAACCACGGCCACCCGCCGCCACACTCGCCACCGGCCCCAGCAGCACCCGCCCCGGCGGCCGGCGCCGACCTCCTGGACGGCCTGGCCGCCGAACCGCTCATGCTCACCCCGCAGCTGGCCAGCACCCTGGTCCACCGGCTGCACGACGTACGCTTCGAGGAACTGGCACAGGCATTGATCATGTGGGTACAGCAGGCCAACCCCGGGCTCAACCGCCGCGAACTGCTCCTGAAGATCAGCACCGCGCTCACCGTGGCCGCCGCGGCGCCGCTGCTGGACATCGCCGACGCCGACGAACGCGACCGCGTCGCCGCCGTCCTTGACGACCCCAGCCGCCTGGACCTAGCCACCATCACCCAGGCTGAGCGCGTCCTTCAGCACTACCGCCGCCAGGGCGACGTCCTCGGCCCGCAGATCGCCCTGCAGACCGCCCTCGCCCAGCGCCAGGTCATCTCCGACCTCGTCACCAGCGCCCCCGAAGCCCTTCGTCCCCGGGTACTGACCGTGTACGCCGAGCTCAGTCAGATGGTCGGCTGGCAGCTATACAACCTCGGCGACTACCGGGCCGCCCAGTACTACTACGACGACGCCCGCACCGCCGCCCACGATGCCGAGAACACCGAACTCGTCACCTACGTCCTGTGCACCATGAGCCAGTTGGCCACCTGGCAGAACAAGCCCCGCGTCGGCATCGACCACGCCATCGCCGCCCAGGCCTGGGCCGTCCAGACCGACAGCCCGGCCGCCCGCGGCTACGCCGCCGACGTCGCCGCCCGCGCCTTCGCCGCCGCCCAGCAGAACGAAAAGGCCCACCGCGCCCTCGAACAGGAACACGCCGCCGTACGCGGCATGGCCGCCAGCACCCCGCTCGCCTCCTGGTGGTACTTCTACGACGAGTCCTTCTACTGGGGCACCAACGCCGAATGCGCCCTCGTCCTCGGCACCCCCGAGAAGGCCCTCGCTGCGGCCCGCACCTCACTGCCGATGATCGACCCCACCAACGTGCACAACTACGCCCACACCCTCGCCCTGCAGAGCCAAGCCCACCTCCAGCAGGGCGATATCGCCGAGGCCAGCGCCATCGTCGGCGACATCGCCCACATCTCCGGCGTCAACCGCTCCCCGCGCATCACCCAGCGCATCGCCGACCTCCGCACCGCCCTCACCCCCTGGCAGCGCAGCCGCGCCGTCCGCAAACTCGACGACCTCCTGGCCCACTACCGGCTGACCGGCAACTCCAGCACGAACAAGTCGTAAGCCGAGTAAAAGTCCCCCTCATCCCCGGGAATCCGGCCCACCCGCCGCCACCCCCAGGACTCATACACCGGCTGCGCCGCAGCATCCGGGCCCGTCGCCAGCGTCGCCCGCTCCTCACCCCGCGCGCCCAGCGCAGCGTCATGCAGCGCCCGGCCCACCCCCCTGCCCTGCCAGGCCCGCCGCACCTCGATCTCCGACAACACCCACGTCCGTGACCCCGTCTCCTCTAAGAACTCCACCGACGGCTCCGGCTGCACCCCGCCCCACCAGTGCGTATCCCCGGCCGGAAGCGTGTAGCCAAAGACGAACCCGACCAGCCGGCCCCCGCCCCGCGCTGTCACCAGGCCAAAGCCTGGCCGCTCGAACTGCTTCTCCGACCGGCGACGGAACGCAGCCGTCTTCTCCCCACCCGGCTCCACGCCGTACGCGTCCGCGTACACATCACACAACTCCACCAGCAGCGCAGCGGTTTCCGCACCGTCGTGATGCTCCAGGAACACGTCGTTGATCGTCATGCCGGTCAGGCTATGAGCTTCGATCCGGAGGGAACAGAGTCCGTGCATCGCCGGGCCAGAGCGGAGAACGGAGGCGGACGCCAACAATTGAGGCTGCAGGCTAGGCGGGTGAGGAAGCCATGGCAGAGTTCGACCCGGCAGTCACGATGCAAGGGCAAGCGGGTCTTCTCCAATAGTTCAGCGATCGCCGTTGCCCAGTACATAAACTGGTTCGACCTGCGACGCTCACACGGCGGGCCCGGGGCACTCTCTGCCCTCTGAGTACAAAGCCCTCCACGCTGGCACTCGCGCCCCAGAAGCCGCTCCAAGGACCAGCTACCCACCATCCATAGGACCAAGGGCTCGACAACGACAGACGGGAGCCAGACCTTGGCGTTTCAAGGCAAGACCAAGCGCGCCCAGCAACAGTTCCCTTCGCCGGAGGAGCTCTACCTCAGTGGCACGCTGCCTCGGACTACCGCCGCGGTCGATGGGCTGTGGTTGCACCAAGGCGATGTCATCCGGGCGTACGCCGAACACCATCACAAGACGCCAGACCTCGCGCTTGAGCTCCCGACGGGATCCGGCAAGACGATTCCCGGACTTCTGGTCGCTGAGTGGGTGCGTCAGAAGAGCGAAGGGCCCGTCATCTTCGCAACTCCGACTAAGCAGTTGGCGCGGCAGGTGCTCGCGACAGCGCGCCGCGAGGGCGTGCCAAGTCATCTGCTCATCGGGAGCCACAAGGGCTGGGACACCGCCGAACAGAGTGACGTGGAAGGCGCCGAGGCGATCGGCATCACCACCTACAGCACGATCTTCAACAGCAGCCCAAAGCTTCCAGAACCCCGTCTGATCGTCCTCGACGACGCGCACGCTGGCGAGCAGTTCGTCGGCGCAGAGTACGGCGTCGCCATCCACCGCTACAAGGACCCCGAAACCTACGAAGTGGTCCTCGCCGCGCTGTCCCCGTTCCTATCCGGGCTGCTGCTCCAGCGGCTGAGGGGCGAACCTGACCCAGGGGCACACCACCAGGTTCGACTGCTCCTTCCCGCCATCAATCCGAAGGCGCTCGCAAAGTTCGATGCCGTGCTCGCGACACTTCCGGAGCCATACAAGTTCGATTTCGCGATGATCAGGTCGGGCTTGGCGTCGTGCTGCGTGTACCTGTCGTACGGCGGGATACAGATCCGTCCGATGATCCCGCCGACGTTTGAGAATCGGATCTTCTCGCGCGCTGGGCAGCGGATCTACCTCTCGGCGACACTAGGATCCGGGGGAGAACTAGAGCGAGCGTTTGGTCGTCCGCAGATCGTCAGGATGCCGCTCCCCACCAAGACTCCACCGCGCTCCGGACGTCGACTCTTTGTGTTTCCCGACCTCACAGCGGGTGGGGATGCGCTCGGTCTGACCAAACGGATCGTCGGTGTCACGAATAAGGCTCTGGTGCTGAGCCAAGAGACTTCGGCGAAGACAGAAGCGGCTGCAGCAGCATTCGCGGGCGACAGCATTCCCGTGCTGGGCCGGGACGACGTCGAACGAGGCCTCGACGCTTTCGCCAAGGCGCCGACGGGGGTACTCGGGTTGGCGAACCGTTACGACGGCCTAGACCTGCCCGGTCGAGCCTGCCGGATTGTAGTGCTCGGTGGGAAGCCGGACGCGGTCGGTTTGCAGGATAAGTTCCTCAGCGAGCGTGCCGAAGCGAGCGCTGCGCTCGCCGAACGTCTTCGGACACGCATCGTCCAGGGAGCGGGACGGTGTACCCGCGGCCCCAACGACTACGCCGTCGTCGTGGTGCTGGGATCGGACATCACGAGGTATTTCAGTCGGCCGGACAACCGTGAGGCTCTTGAGCCTGAGTTGCAGGCTGAGGTCGAGTTCGGTTGGCAGAACAGTCGCGGTACCGATCCCGACGAGGTCGTCGAGAACGTTGAGATGTTCCTTGAGCACGACGCCGCCTGGCGTGAGGACGGCGAGCCGCTCGTGGCGGAGTTCAGACGGGACGCCGCAAAAGTCGAGTCGCCGGGTGCGGACGCTCTGGGATCCTCGGCCGCTACTGAGGTCGAGGGGTGGCACCTGGCCTTCCGCGGTGAGTGGGTCGCTGCCAGCGAGCAGCTTCAAGAGGCGGCGCGACAGGTCGGTGCTGGCGGTGACAGCACCCGTGGCTATCGCGGTCTCCTGCTGTATCTCTCGGGCATCTGGCTGCATCTCGGCGCGGAGGATGAGATCCAGCGAGCGCGGGCGAGGGAGCTCGTACGCCAGGCGGCAGCCGCGTCGAACGTGCGGGGCACCTGGCTCAAAGAGATGCCCGCACTACCCGGGACCGAGGAAGTCCCGCTCGTGAGCATGGACGTGGTCGCCGTGAACGCGATCGTGGCACGCCTCCGCGGCCAGCTTCGCCCGAATCGCGTCAATGATGACCTGCAGAAGATGCGTGAGGCGCTTGCGCAGGACGACTCAACGGTCTACGAGGGCGGGCTTACCAGCCTCGGCTTGTTCCTCGGGGCTGAGGCGTCCAAGCCCAAGGGAAAGGGGCGATGCGACTCGGCTTGGGTATGGGGCACCGCAATATGGATGACCATTGAGGCCAAGTCCGAACAGCACTCCGACGGCCTGTTGCCGCTCCACGATATCCGGCAGGCGAATACCCAGCTCGACCAGCTGGCGGCGGATCGCTCTATGGATCACCCGCCCGCTGGCAGTCCAGCAATCATCGTGTCGGACCGCCTCACTGTTGATCCAGAGCACGCCCCGGCCGCGAACGCAAACGTCTACCTCGCCTCGACCGAGATCGTCGAGCAGATCGCCGGCGACATATCCACCGTGTGGAGTGATCTGCTCACCGGTGCGTCAGGCATCCAGGCAGAGCAGACGCTGCGACAGTACGTCCGGTCGGTGATGACGGAACACGGGTGCCTGCCGAGTCAAGTCATCAACCGTCTCACGCAGAATCGGATTCGTCCGGGCGGCTGAGAGCTGATGCGCCGTTGGAAAACCCGGCGGAGCATAGCCGAGATTGTTTTCGGCCGCATTGCGGGAGTTGGCTGATCGGGGCCAGAGGCACCGCAGACGTGAGACGGCCGTGGATCCTGCGACTCTCGCACGGGATCCACGGCCTTTGCCACTTAGCTGCCGCTGGATTCTTTCACGGGCGTGAGATGAGTGCGGCTAGGTCGTTGATCCGCTTCTGCGCGGCGGCAATGACAGCCCGAAGATCGTCGTCAGCGACCGCGATCAGGTCATCAGGGTCGATGGATTCGATGTTCTTTACAGTGGTAGTGATCGCCTTGGTGAAGCGCGTCCGCTGCTCCCGGATCGAAATCTCCGGGTCCGAGGCGACCGTCTCGACGATGAGCGCCTGAACTGCCTCATATGCCTCGGCGACCGCCTCTGGAGTGGCCTTCTCGTCCTGGACCACCGCCACGTAGGTGGCGGCTTTCTCCTTGGCTTGGGCGGGCAGGTCCATTGATAGACCAGCGGGAGACTTGACCTTGCCCTCATCTGCGACCCGCCGAATGTACTCGACGCGCTCGGCTTTCCGCGTCTCGGCTGCTCGTACCTCCAACGCTTGCTTCGCTGCCTCAGCGGTCCGCTGATCGGCGATGATCGCTACCTTCAGCGCCGTGGGATTTTCCTTTACCTCCAGCGCCTTGGTGGGCCGGATGCCGGCTACCTCGGCCGCTGCGGCAACCAAGGCGCTCCGCTCCGAAGTAGAGCTTCGGCGGGAGCTGTAGAACTGGCCCCAGACGTCCTCATCAGGAAGGTCAACTGGCTCGTGCCCGGGGAAAAGGTCAGCGGTCCCGGACTGGACCACACCACCTTCCCTTGCTGCCTCCCAGGCCTGCAGATAGCGCAGGACACGCTCCGGTGAGGTCCCCGACCGGCGCGCAAACTCGGCAGCGGAGATCTTCGCGGGGCGGCTGGCTGCAGGCTGCTTGCCGTCCGCGCCCTTGGACACCTGACAGGCCACGAAAAACGCAAGCCACCAGCCGCCCGACCGGTCTAGGGCGGACCACGCCTTGATGTCCCGGTCCCGCTGCTCCTCGCTGTATCCCGTGATCCCGTCCTCGGCGAGCATCGCGCGGACCGCGCCCCGCATCGCTTCCATGCGTCGACGGATCTCAGGGACACCCTCATTGGGATGGGGAACCTGGAGAACTTTCAGCACGTACTCAGGTTTGTGCCCCAGCCCGAAGGGCGGCTTGGCCTCGATGAACTCCGTGAAGGAGGCGAAAGGCTGGCCGACATTGACGCCGGAGGGAACCTGCCGCCAGGTACCCTCCTCGACGACCGCCGCGAGCAAGTCGAGGAACCCGCCGGGGGTCCCGCCATTGCGCTCAAGGCTGGTGCGGAGCTGGTAGACCCGCTGTTGTTCCTCCGTGAGATAGCTGTTGGACTCGACTCGCACGGTCATCTAGGTCTCCTAAGCCAGGTGCTTGCTGATGTTCAGAGCCACCTGGAGCCGCTTCTCCGCCCTCTGGAGCGTATTCGTTTCGTCCGCGCTAAATCCGCAGGCCTGCTTCAATGCGAAGTTCGCCCTGGTCATGGCATCTGCGTAGCCGGGCTTGTCCGGTGTCACGCCGCGCCGTGCGAGTTCGCTCTTAACCGCGTCGGCAGCCTTCGACTTGAGAACCTCGATCTGGGCCCGCTCCGTCTTCGGAGCTGCGGCCGGCGTGGCGGCGGAAGGCTCAGACCGAGGTGGGGGAACAGTTTCGTTTTGGACGCTCACCCCAGCGAACTCAAGGATCTTCTTCAGTTTGGTGGCGTCTTCGCCGGAGTCCGCCATCACCTTGTAGCCCTCGATCAGGAGGAAGTCGTCCGCCTCAACGTCCGTATCGTTGCTGGCCGCTCGAGTAGTAGTCGCGACCGAGGACTCCACGTAGGAGAAGGCCTCCTGGATGGGTTCGCCCGGCTCCCGCTCGTCCAGCGCCTCACCTCGCTCTTGGAGGATTCGCAGGCCCTGCATCTCCTCGTCGCGCAGAACGTTGAGGAAGTTCTGCATCTTGGGGTCGTCGGGAGCGACGATGATGCACGACTGCTGACGAGCCCGCGGACCCTCCTTCCACACCCGAAGGCCACGGCCGACCAACTGCTGCAGGTGCCCCTCGTCGCGGTAGTTGGTCAGCACGCCAACCACGGTGATCTCCGGGCAGTCGTAACCGATGAACGCCATGCGGACGGTCACCAGGAGGTCCATCGGTTTGAACTTGAAGTCGGTCAAGGCCTGGCCGGCAGCCCCAGCGTCGGCCGAGACCGCCAGGCCGACCCGTAGGTCGGGATAGGTCTCCTGCAGGTACTTGAGGACCTTCTTCGCCTCGGCCTGTTGCATGCAGGAGATCAGGCCGCGGTAGGCCCGGTTGAACTTCTGCTTGTCCCGGATTGACTTGACCACCAGGTCGACCAGCGGTTGCCAGGTCCGCTCGTCCTTCAGTGCCGCCTTCAGCTCGCTGCCGTCGTCAGACAGGTTGAACTCCAAGAGGCTGTCGCCGCGGCCAGTCTCAGGGTCGCTCATGGTGCGCTTGGAAATCCGCGCGTCGGTGAGCTTCATCTCGAAGGTTCGGAGGTAGTTCTCGGCGATGCCGTCGATATAGGTAGCCTCCGCGTGCCGGACCAGCCGTTCCTTTCCGGAGTCCTGGTGCGGCTCGTAGTCGGCGAGGATCAGCTTCTGATTGTCGGCTCGGTAGGGTGTACCGGTCAGCAGCAAGGTGTGCAGGGCGTACTCGTGCAGCCTTTTGATCAGCTCGCCAGCGCGGGTTCCGCCACCGTCGGTGTCGTCCCCACAGAACTGGGCCTCATCGGCCACCAAGAGGAAGCGTCCTTGGTGACGGGTGGCCCACCGGGCGAAGGTCTCCTCGTTCGTGACCAGCGCGCTGTAGGTGGCGACGAAGCCGCTGTTGCGCTTGTTGCTCGGGATGAGCGGTACCTCGTTGACAACGTGGCGAATCTTTCCGAGCCGCTTGGTGGCGTCGAATAGCTCGCACAGGCCGCCGGTGACGTTCCCGCTGGTGTCCGTCGTCATCCAGCCGATCTCACACTGCTCCGCCAGTGCCGTTCGAGGGGCGAAGACCGCGATGTAGTCAATCATCCCCTCCCTGATCAGCCGGGTAGCCAACGACTGGTAGGCGAGGGTCTTGCCTGATCCGGGGGACGCGAGCACCACCGTGCGGTCCTCGCCGGCGGAGATCCGTTCAAGGACGCGGTCGATCAGGTTGGCCTGAAACGGGCGGGGGACGAAGGCGTCGCGGTAGTGCATATCACGTCCTTTGAGCAGGTTGCAGGGATTACATAGGGCTTGCCCGTTCTCTACTTCTGTCCGCCCGCCGTCGGCCCAGGGGATGCGGTGATCCGCGTGCCACCCCTCATTCAGAGGCTCGAGGCATCGCTGACAGCGGCCTTCAGCGTTCTCATATAGCCGTTGCCGCTGTGACGAGCTGAAGAATCGACGAGGATCAAGATCGACCACGAGAGCTCTACTCCCCCTCTGCTTAGCCCAGCTGACGGTTCGAAGGCTATCCGCAGCCACTGACACTCCGGGGGTACTTGCGGCGAAGGGCATCGTCAGCGGCTACCGGTGGTGCATGGCTCGCCGGCCGTGACGTGGGCGCGTATTCGATCGACGCTCCCGAGCCTCTGGAGGCCTTTAATGATCACGGTCACCCACTTGGGGAAGTTAGTCCTATTTGTACGCCTCGCCGGGAATCGCGGTCGCGCTGAGTGATGGGTGAAGCGAGAGGACGAGCTGAGTCGGCTGTCAGTACGGACCGACGTATGCGGGCTGCGGGTGAGTGGGGCTGTGACTAGAACGGACAACGGACAGAGATGAAGGACCCCCATAAGCTGGCGGCGAACCCCTGTCCCTGCGGCCGTTTCTCGCAGCGGGACGACCTGTGCGAGTGCCCGCCCTCCATGATCCGCCGCTACCAGGCCAGGCTCTCCGGGCCGCTGCTCGACCGCGTCGACCTGCGGGTCGAGGTGGACCGCGTCACCCGGTCCGAGCTGACCGAGCGAGGTGCGCGGGGCGAATCCACCGAGACGGTCGCCGACCGGGTGCGGGCGGCCAGGGAGCGGGCCGCCGTGCGGCTGGCGGGCACGCCCTGGCGGACGAACAGCGAAGTGCCGGGCCGGGAGCTGCGCAGCCGCTGGTACGCGTCCCTGGGCGCGATGGACGAGGCGGAGCGGAGCCTTGAGCGAGGTGCCCTGACCGCCCGGGGCCTCGACCGGGTGCTGCGTGTCGCCTGGACCGTCGCGGACCTGGTGGGACACGACCGACCCGGCGCGACGGACGTCGCCCTCGCCCTGCAACTGCGCACCGGGGTCCCCCGTGGGGTACCGATGGCGATCGGCGCGCTGTCGTGAGCCAGGAGGACGAGAGGCTCCAGCGGGCCTTCCTCGCGCGGGTGATCGAACCGGGCGACGAGGTCTGCGGGCGCTGGTTGCGGGCGGTCGGTGCCGCGGAGGCGGTCCGGCGGCTCGTCGCGGGCGGCGAGCAACCACGGGGAGTGACGGACAAGCGCTGGGCAGGACTGCGGGCCCGGGCGGAGCGGGCGGATCCGGAGCGGGACCTCGCGGTGGCGCGGGAGGCCGGGACCCGGTTCGTGTGCCCCGGGGACCCCGAGTGGCCGGCGCAACTCGACGACCTCGGCGACACACGTCCCATCGGCCTGTGGGTACGGGGGCGGCCCAGCCTGCGGATATGGGTGCTGCGCTCGGTCGCCGTGGTCGGAGCCCGGGCCTGCACCGAGTACGGGGCCCATATGGCGGCCACGCTCGGCGCCGGGCTCGCCGAGCGGGGCTGGGTGGTGGTGTCGGGCGGTGCCTACGGGGTGGACGGCGCCGCGCACCGGGGCGCCCTCGGGGCGGGCGGCGCCACCGTCGCCGTGCTGGCCTGCGGAGTCGACCGGCCCTATCCGCGCGGACACACCGAGTTGATCACCAGAATTGCCGAACAGGGGCTGGTCGTGGGGGAGTTGCCCCCAGGTGACCATCCCACGCCGAGCAGATTCATCCTCAGGAACCGGGTCATCGCCGCGCTCACCCGGGGGACCGTGGTCGTCGAGGCCGCGTACCGCAGTGGCGCGCTGGTCACGGCGCGGGCGGCGCAGCGGCTGGGACGGTTCGCGATGGGGGTGCCGGGCCCCGTCACCAGCGGGCTGTCGGCCGGGGTGCACGAGCTGCTGCGCGGAGAAGCGGTCCTGGTCACGGACGCCGCGGACGTCGCCGAACTGGTGGGCGACATCGGTGAGCTGGCCCCGGACCGGCGCGGGCCCGTGCTGCCGCGTGACCTGCTGGATCCGGGCGCCGGACGTGTGCTGGCCGCGTTGCCGGCGCGCGGTCTGGCGGGAGCGGAGGACATCGCCCGCGGGGCGGGGACCACCACGGACGACGCGGTCGGGAGGCTGTACGAACTCCGATCACTTGGTTTCGTCGAACGACACGGCGACGGCTGGAAGTTGACACGCCAGGCAATGATCTCGGTCCGCGGCGATCGCCACGGGTGTTGACCGAGCGTGTTCGGCCGTCCGGGCGAACGCCGACAGCCTTGGCAATTCCCGCAGTTGATGTCTCTCGGCGATCACGGAGCGCGACGAACATGCCCCCGAGGGACGCACAGCGGAACGTATCTGCGCACGGTTGATCCGCTCCCCTTCGCGCACTGCGACGCTCCAGTCACGCTACGCTCACGTGGATTCCGACGCAGGACAGGCAACTCGACATCAGCGCGACAGCTCACTCAGGTAGCCCCAGTTCACGGCAGAACGGCACAAGGCGACGAATGCCCCAGCACACCTCCGGGTCCGATCGGGCGGCGATCCCCCCAGCCGCCCGCGACGGCGGTAGCGTGCGCCCGCCCGCTCCCTCGACGCTCGACGAGTTGTGGCGGTCGTACAAGGCGACGGGGGACGAGCGGCTGCGCGAGCAGTTGATCCTGCACTACTCGCCGCTGGTGAAGTACGTCGCCGGGCGGGTGAGCGTGGGTCTGCCGGCCAATGTGGAGCAGGCCGACTTCGTCTCGTCGGGGGTGTTCGGGCTGATCGACGCGATCGAGAAGTTCGACATCGAGCGGGAGATCAAGTTCGAGACGTACGCGATCACGCGGATCCGGGGCGCGATGATCGACGAGTTGCGGGCGCTGGACTGGATCCCACGGTCGGTGCGGCAGAAGGCGCGCAATGTGGAGCGTGCGTACGCGACGCTCGAGGCGCGGCTGCGGCGGACGCCGTCGGAGGGTGAGGTGGCCTCCGAGATGGGGATCGGGGTGGAGGAACTCCATGCGATCTTCAGCCAGTTGTCGCTGGCCAACGTGGTGGCGCTGGAGGAGCTGCTGCACGTCGGCGGTGAGGGCGGTGGCCGGCTGAGCCTGATGGACACGCTGGAGGACACCGCGGCGGACAATCCGGTGGAGGTCGCCGAGGACCGGGAGCTGCGGAGGTTTCTGGCACGGGCGATCAACACGTTGCCGGAGCGGGAGAAGACCGTGGTCACGCTCTACTACTACGAGGGCCTGACGCTCGCGGAGATCGGGAACGTGCTGGGAGTGACGGAGAGCCGGGTGAGCCAGATCCACACCAAGTCGGTGCTGCAGTTGCGCGCCAAGCTGGCGAGTTTCGGGCGCTGAGCTCGAGCGGGGCAAGCTGCTGAATCGTCCCTGCCTGGTCGTCACCCCTCGCTGGCGCGTTCCTGTCGGGTGGTGGGAGTGACTGCCGTCCGGGGCGGTCCGTCCGTAAAGTGGAGGGCGTGCCAAGGATTCGAGCGGCCTCCGTGGCCGAGCACCGGTCGATGCAGCGAGCCGCCCTGCTGGACGCGGCCCGGTCCCTGCTGTCCGAGGGCGGGACGGAGGCGCTGACCTTCCCGGCCCTCGCCGAGCGCACGGGGCTCGCGCGGTCCTCGGTGTACGAGTACTTCCGGTCCCGGGCGGCCGTGGTCGAAGAGCTGTGCGAGGTGGACTTTCCGGTCTGGGCTGCGGAGGTCTCGGCGGCGATGGCCGCGGCGGACGGACCCGAGGGCAAGGTCGAGGCGTACGTTCGGCAGCAGTTGGCCCTGGTCGGGGACCGGCGGCACCGGGCTGTCGTGGCCATCTCCGCGAGTGAGCTCGACGCCGGGGCCCGGGAGAAGATCCGCGCGGCGCACGGCGGGCTGGTGGCGATGATCGTCGACGCGCTGCGGCAGATGGGCCACGCCGAGCCCCGGCTGGCCGCGATGCTCCTTCAGGGCGTGGTCGACGCGGCGGTCCGGAGGATCGAACTGGGGGCCGCGGAGGAGCCCGGCGTGATCACGGACGCCGCGGTGGGTATGGCACTACGGGGCGTACGCGGCTGAGCCCCTGCGCATCGGGTGCCCGCCGACGGGGGCGACGGGGCGGACGGCCCGGCCCGGGCGGCGGGCTTTGTGCGAAGGCGTTGCTCCCCCGTGCGGATGGAGATGTCTCTCCTGCCGCGGATGGATGTGTCTCTCCTGCCGCGGGTGGATACGCCTCGCCTGGCCCCACACATGTCCTGGCCCCACACACGCGTGTCCTGACCCCGTACGTGCCGGCCGGCGGGCGGAGCTTCGGGGGTTCGTCGCACATGCCGACGCGGGGCTGAGTCCGCGCAAGCCGGGCAGCCAGGCCTGAAGCGTGGCCGTGGCCCGTGGTTCTCGCGTTTCTCACGGCAGCGCGTTCGTCACCGGGAGCAGCCGGGACGGGTCCCTGCGCAGGAGCCAGGGCGGGAGCAGGGACAGCGGGTTCAAGTAGGTTCTGTCTCTTCGCAGGCCCCAGTGCAGGCATGGCGTCCCGCAGTGGGCGTCGCCCGGTTCGAGCGTGCCCAGTACCTCGCCCGCGGCCACCTCGTCACCCTGGTGCACCGTCGCCCGTACCGGGGTGAAGGTCGTGCGCAGGGGCGGAGCGCCCGTGCCCGTCAGTTCGACGGCGATCGCGCCACGCCCCGCGACCCGCCCGGCGAAGGAGACGCGGCCGGCCGCGACGGAGCGGACCGGGGCGCCCGGGGCTGCCACGAGGTCCACCCCACGATGGCCGCGGGCATACGGCGTCGCAGGCGGGTCCCAACCCCGCAGGACCGATGGGCGCAGACCCACCGGCCAGAGGCGGGCGAGCGGCGGAACTGTCGCGTCGGGCGTCGGTGGACCGGCGGCGGACGGCGGCGCCGGACCGTTCGCCCGGGCCAGGGCTGAGGGGGGCAGCGCACCCAGCACGGTCACCGCCATTCCCAACAGCAACCCCAGCCACGTACGCACACATCGTTTCGCTCGCATGCGAGAACGGTCCCGCATCTGACGGATCATGGCCGGGATCTGTGGACCACCGGCCGGTTGTGGACAGCGGCGTCACCCTGCACCTTCCGGGTCCCGTACACTTCTCGTGGCGATCCGGGTCACCGGGTCGACTTCGCACGCCCCGACACCCGGCCATCAAAAGCCGGTGTCAGCGCCCCTCGGTCCCTCGTGGCAAGGCGCATCGCGGGCGTCAGGCGCGAGTGCCGTCCGGCACGCGCGGCACAACCGAGAACACCAAGGAGAACGGCCATGGCCGTCGTCACGATGCGGGAGCTGCTGGAAAGCGGCGTCCACTTCGGTCACCAGACCCGTCGCTGGAACCCGAAGATGAAGCGCTTCATCTTCACGGAGCGCAACGGCATCTACATCATCGACCTGCTCCAGTCGCTGTCGTACATCGACCGCGCCTACGAGTTCGTCAAGGAGACCGTCGCCCACGGCGGCACGGTCATGTTCGTCGGCACGAAGAAGCAGGCGCAGGAGGCCATCGCCGAGCAGGCCACCCGCGTCGGCATGCCCTACGTCAACCAGCGCTGGCTGGGCGGCATGCTCACCAACTTCTCCACCGTCTACAAGCGTCTGCAGCGCCTCAAGGAGCTCGAGCAGATCGACTTCGAGGACGTCGCCGCTTCCGGTCTGACCAAGAAGGAGCTTCTCGTGCTCTCGCGCGAGAAGGCCAAGCTGGAGAAGACCCTCGGTGGTATCCGCGAGATGCAGAAGGTGCCCAGCGCCGTCTGGATCGTGGACACCAAGAAGGAGCACATCGCGGTCGGTGAGGCCCGGAAGCTCAACATCCCGGTCGTCGCCATCCTCGACACCAACTGCGACCCCGACGAGGTCGACTACAAGATCCCGGGCAACGACGACGCGATCCGCTCCGTCACCCTGCTCACCCGCGTGATCGCCGACGCCGTCGCCGAGGGCCTCATCTCCCGCTCCGGTGCCGGCAAGGCCGAGGGTGACAAGGCCGCGGGCGAGCCGCTCGCCGCGTGGGAGCGCGACCTGCTCGAGGGCGAGAAGAAGGCCGACGACGCCGAGGTCCAGACCTCCGCCGAGACGGAGAAGGTCGCCGACGCCGAGCAGGCCGAGGTTGTCGCCGAGGCCGAGGCCGAGGCCGTTGTCGAGGCCCCGGCCGCCGAGGCCCCCGTCGCCGAGGCCCCGGCCGCGGACGCCGAGCAGGCCTGACCCCTCACCCCTTCGGGTCACGAACGGCGGGGGCACATCGAGCCCCCGCCGTTCGGCCCGTAGATCTTCAGACTCCGAGAGAGATTCCAGGAATCATGGCGAACTACACCGCCGCCGACGTCAAGAAGCTCCGTGAGCTCACCGGCGCCGGCATGATGGACTGCAAGAAGGCGCTGGACGAGGCCGACGGCAACGTCGACAAGGCCGTCGAGGCGCTGCGCATCAAGGGCCAGAAGGGCGTCGCCAAGCGCGAAGGCCGCTCCGCCGAGAACGGCGCCGTGGTCTCCATCATCGCTGACGACAACTCCTCCGGCGTCCTGGTCGAGCTGAAGTGCGAGACGGACTTCGTCGCCAAGGGTGAGAAGTTCCAGACCGTCGCCAACGAGATCGCCCAGCACGTCGTCAAGACGTCGCCGGCCGACCTCGAGGCGCTGCTCGGCTCCGAGATCGAGCCCGGCAAGACGGTTCAGGCGTTCGTCGACGAGGCCAACGCGAACCTGGGCGAGAAGATCGTCCTGGACCGCTTCGCCCAGTTCTCCGGTGCCTACGTGACCGCGTACATGCACCGCACCATGCCCGACCTGCCCCCGCAGATCGGTGTCCTGGTCGAGCTGGACAAGGCCGACGCCGACCTCGCCAAGGGTGTCGCGCAGCACATCGCCGCCTTCGCGCCGAAGTACCTCTCCAAGGAGGACGTCCCGGCCGAGGTCGTCGAGTCCGAGCGCCGCGTCGCCGAGGAGACCACCCGCGCCGAGGGCAAGCCCGAGGCCGCCCTCCCGAAGATCGTCGAGGGTCGCGTCAACGGCTTCTTCAAGGAGGCCACCCTCCTCGGTCAGCCGTACGCGCTCGACAACAAGAAGTCCGTCCAGAAGGTTCTGGACGAGGCCGGTGTCACCCTGAAGCGCTTCGTGCGCATCAAGGTCGGCATCTGAGTCCGTACCGCGATCGACGCGCGGCCCCTATAGGGTCGGCAGCAGTCGTCCGCGTACGCCGACACGCGCGCGTGCGTGACGGACGACAGCAGATCTGACGAGGAGGCCATTGCCGCGTATGGGAGACAACACCCCACCGGCAATGGCCTTCTTCGTATGTGCACCATGAGGAGATCTCCATGACCACCACCCAGGCCGACAAGGGCGAGAAGACCGACGACGGCAAAGGCGCGGGCCGCTTTCTGCTGAAGCTTTCCGGCGAGGCGTTCGCCGGAGGCGGCGGACTGGGCGTCGACCCCGACGTGGTGCACAAGATCGCCCGCGAGATCGCGGCCGTCGTGCGCGGCGGCGCCCAGATCGCCGTCGTCATCGGCGGCGGCAACTTCTTCCGCGGCGCCGAGCTCCAGCAGCGCGGCATGGACCGGGCCCGGTCCGACTACATGGGCATGCTCGGCACGGTCATGAACTGCCTCGCCCTCCAGGACTTCCTGGAGAAGGAAGGCATCGACAGCCGTGTGCAGACCGCCATCACCATGGGCCAGGTCGCCGAGCCGTACATCCCGCTGCGCGCCGTACGGCACCTGGAGAAGGGCCGTGTGGTCATCTTCGGCGCCGGTATGGGCATGCCGTACTTCTCCACCGACACCACCGCCGCCCAGCGCGCCCTGGAGATCGACGCCGAGGCCCTGCTGATGGGCAAGAACGGCGTGGACGGGGTCTACGACTCCGACCCCAAGACCAACCCCGAGGCCGTCAAGTTCGACTCGCTCGGCTACGGCGAGGTCATCACGCGCGACCTCAAGGTCGCCGACATGACCGCCATCACGCTGTGCCGCGACAACAAGCTGCCGATCCTGGTCTTCGAGCTCCTGGCGGAGGGCAATATCGCTCGGGCCGTCAAGGGTGAGAAGATCGGCACACTCGTGGGTGACCAAAGCGGCCGGGCCTGACCGGGACCGACCTCGGCCGGGGACAAGTCCGGGCCGAGGATGGACCCTGACCGGGGGATGGACAATGTCCTGCCGGTCCGGAACCGTGCAGGAATAAGACGCGACGCAGCCGGCCGCCACCCCGACGAGGAGCAGCTGCCGGGCCTACTCAAGACACGCAGGAGCAAGTGGTGATCGAAGAGACCCTCCTCGAGGCCGAGGAGAAGATGGAGAAGGCCGTCGTGGTCGCCAAGGAGGACTTCGCCGCGATCCGCACCGGCCGTGCGCACCCGGCGATGTTCAACAAGATCGTGGCCGACTACTACGGCGCGCTGACGCCGATCAACCAGCTGGCCTCGTTCTCGGTGCCGGAGCCGCGCATGGCCGTGGTGACCCCGTTCGACAAGAGCGCGATGCGCAACATCGAGCAGGCGATCCGCGACTCCGACCTGGGCGTCAACCCGAGCAACGACGGCAACATCATCCGAGTGGTGTTCCCCGAGCTGACCGAGGAGCGCCGCAAGGACTACATCAAGGTCGCCAAGACCAAGGGCGAGGACGCCAAGGTGTCCATCCGCTCGGTCCGCCGCAAGGCCAAGGACGCCATCGACAAGCTGATCAAGGACGGCGAGGTCGGCGAGGACGAGGGCCGTCGCGCGGAGAAGGAACTCGACGACACCACCGCGAAGTACGTCGCTCAGGTGGACGAGCTCCTGAAGCACAAGGAAGCGGAGCTGCTCGAGGTCTGATGAACGACTCTTCCTGGGGGGCGCCGCCACAAGCCGGGTACTGGGGGCCGTCCGAGCAGGGGCCTGTCCAGGGGGCAGCCCCGGCGGGTCCCGCATACGATGCGCATAACGCGCAGCAGACTCGCCCCATGCCCATCGTGCCCGACGTACCCGCACATGGCGGAGACCAGGATGACGACCGGGGGGCCGCTCGGCTGAGCGGCCCCCTGTTCCGCGACGACACCCCGTCGGCGGGATCCCTCGGGGCCCCGTCGCAGAAGCCGCAGGAGCCCATGCCCAGCCCCGTCCCACAGCCCGCGCCCGCACCGCAGAAGAAGAGTGCGGGACGCGATCTGGGTGCCGCGATAGGGGTCGGCGTCGGGCTCGGCGCGGTGATCGTCGCGTCGTTGTTCGTCGTCAAGGCCGTGTTCGTCGGGGTCATAGCGGTCGCCGTGGTGGTGGGCCTGTGGGAGCTCACGTCACGGCTCGAGGAGCGCAAGGGCATCAAGGCGCCGCTCGTCCCGCTCGCGGTGGGCGGTGCGGCGATGGTCGTCTCCGGCTACGTCCGGGGCGCCGAGGGCGCGTGGGTGGCGATGGCGCTCACCGCGCTGGCGGTCCTGGTCTGGCGGATGACGGAACCGCCCGAGGGCTATCTCAAGGACGTCACGGCCGGCGTCTTCGCGGCCTTCTACGTACCGTTCCTGGCGACGTTCGTGGCCATGATGCTGACCGCCGACGACGGTCCCCGCCGCGTCCTGACGTTCCTGCTGCTGACGGTCGTCAGCGACACGGGCGCGTACGCGATCGGCTGGCGCTTCGGCAAGCACAAGCTGGCGCCGCGCATCAGCCCCGGCAAGACCCGTGAGGGCCTGTTCGGTGCGGTCACCTTCGCGATGGTCGGGGGCGCGCTGTGCATGCAGTACCTGATCGAGGACGGCACGTGGTGGCAGGGGCTGATCCTGGGCTTCGCGGTCGCGGCCACCGCCACGCTCGGCGACCTCGGCGAGTCCATGATCAAGCGGGACCTGGGCATCAAGGACATGGGCACCCTGTTGCCGGGCCACGGCGGGATCATGGACCGGCTGGACTCGCTCCTGCCGACGGCGCCGGTGGTCTGGCTGCTGCTGGTGCTCTTCGTGGGATCCGGCTGACCTGCGCGCATGCTACTGAGGGGCTCGTCGTCCACAGGACGGCGGGCCCCTTTTCGTCGGGCGGCCGGACGACTTCTCGCCGGGTGGCCGACGGCCCCGGGTCAGTGGTGACCCAGTCCACCGCTGCCGAACGAGCCGCTGCCGCCGTCGTGCCAGCGCTCGCGCTTCTGCGACGGGCTCGTACGGGTCGACATGTGGGTCAGCTCGTACGGGGTGAGAGCGTGCTGGCCCTTGGCCACCTTGGGTACCTCGGCGGGCTCCCGGACCTCCCGCATCTCGCGGACCGGACCCCCCTGCGGTACATGCGGCTGTTCCTCGGCGCGTGGCAGACGCGGTGCGCGGGTCCGCATACGGCAGCTCAGCCAGAAGCTGCCGCCCAGGAGTGTGATGAGTGCCACGGCGATCAAGAACAGCGCGAGGCTGATCAGACCGCTGGGCTCCGCCAAATACATCGATGCAGTACTCATATAAGGCAAATACCCTCAAATTCCCCAACGAACCGACCGCCCCGACAGCCACCTCGACCACGCCGACAGCCGCCCCGACCGCGCCGGACGCCTGGCCGGACGCGTGATCAGACGAAAGCCTCTGTCCTCGGCGGAATGTGGATCTGATCGCAAGGGCGGACCCCTGCCCGGCTCGCGGCCCAGGTCACGCAATTCGATCTGCGACACTGGTATGGCCATGCCTAAGCCCGGAGAACTCACATTCGTCGCCCCCCGCGGAGCCAAGAAGCCGCCGCGGCACCTCGCCGACCTCACGCCCGCCGAGCGCAAAGAGGCGGTTGCCGCGATCGGTGAGAAGCCGTTTCGCGCCAAGCAGCTCTCGCAGCACTACTTCGCGCGGTACGCGCACGACCCCGCGGAGTGGACGGACATCCCGGCCGCCGCGCGCGGCAAGCTCCAGGAGGCGCTGCTTCCCGAGCTGATGACGGTCGTGCGGCATCTGTCGACCGACCAGGACACCACGCGCAAGACGCTGTGGCGCCTGTTCGACGGCACACTCGTCGAGTCCGTGCTGATGCGCTACCCGGACCGCGTGACCATGTGCATCAGCTCGCAGGCGGGCTGCGGGATGAACTGTCCGTTCTGCGCCACCGGACAGGCCGGCCTGGACCGGAACCTGTCCACGGGCGAGATCGTGCACCAGATCGTGGACGGGATGCGGGCGCTCAGGGACGGCGAGATCCCGGGTGGCCCGGCGCGGCTGAGCAACATCGTCTTCATGGGCATGGGTGAGCCGCTCGCCAACTACAAGCGGGTCGTGGGCGCCATCCGCGCGCTCACCGACCCCGAGCCGGACGGGCTCGGGCTCTCGCAGCGCGGGATCACCGTGTCGACGGTCGGGCTGGTGCCCGCCATCCACCGGTTCTCCGACGAGGGCTTCAAGTGCCGCCTCGCGATCTCGCTGCACGCCCCGGACGACGAGCTGCGCGACACCCTCGTCCCCGTCAACACGCGGTGGAAGGTGCGCGAGGTGCTGGACGCCGGCTGGGAGTACGCGGCCAAGTCCGGGCGTCGGCTGTCCATCGAGTACGCCCTCATCCGGGACATCAACGACCAGGCATGGCGTGGTGACCGGCTCGGGCGGCTGCTCAGGGGCAAGCCCGTGCACGTCAACCTCATCCCGCTGAACCCGACACCGGGTTCGAAGTGGACCGCCTCGCGGCCCGAGGACGAGAAGGCGTTCGTCGAGGCGATCGCGGCTCACGGGGTGCCGGTGACCGTCCGGGACACCCGGGGCCAGGAGATCGACGGAGCCTGTGGTCAGCTCGCCGCCACCGAGCGGTAATGTGGCGAGGTCCAACCACATCTTCATATTCCGACAGGGGAGCGCCACAGCGCTGAGAGTGCGGTAGCCGGAGCACCGGTGGACCGCAGACCCTCTGAACCTTGCCCAGGTCATTCTGGGTAGGAAGTTCGGGCATCACTCAAGCTGTTGCGCCCTGCCCGGGAACCTTCCGAGGATCCCGGGCAGGGCCGCGTCTCTTCCTGGTCATCCCAGGAGGAATTCAGTGATCACCAAGAGGACGACCACGGCCGTCGTCATCGGACTGGGCCTCGTCACGCTGTCCGCGTGCGGGTCCTCCGACAGCGCCGGTGCCGGGGACTCCAAGACCGTCACGCTCGTCAGCCACGACTCGTGGGCCGTGTCGAAGAGCGTGCTGGAGGACTTCGAGAAGCAGTCCGGGTACAAGGTCAGGGTCCTCAAGGACGGCGACGCCGGGCAGGCCGTCAACAAGGCCATCCTCACCAAGGACAACCCGCAGGGCGACGTCTTCTTCGGCGTCGACAACACCCTGCTGTCCCGCGCGCTCGACAACGGGCTGTTCCAGTCGTACGAGGCCAAGGGCTCCGACCAGATCGTCCAGCAGTACCGGATCGACCAGGACAGGCACCGGGTCACGCCCATCGACTCCGGTGACATCTGCGTCAACTACGACAAGGCCTACTTCAGCAAGCACAAACTGGCCCCGCCGGCTTCCTTCGACGACCTGATCAAGCCCGCGTACAAGAACCTCCTCGTCACCGAGAACGCGGCCACGTCCTCGCCCGGCCTCGGCTTCCTGCTCGGGACCGCCGCGAGGTACGGGGACGACGGCTGGCCGGACTACTGGAAGAAGCTCAAGGCCAACGGCGTGAAGGTGGTCGACGGCTGGGAGCAGGCCTACAACGACGAGTTCTCCGGGTCCGCGGGTGGCAAGAAGGCCAAGGCCGACCGGCCGCTGGTCGTCTCGTACGCCTCCTCCCCGCCCGCCGAGGTGATCTACGCGAACCCGAAGCCGAAGACCGCGCCGACCGGGGTCGCGAGCGGCACCTGCTTCCGCCAGGTCGAGTACGCGGGGCTGCTGAGCAACGCGAAGAACACGAAGGGCGGCAAGGCGCTTCTCGACTTCCTCATCGGCGTCAAGTTCCAGGACGACATGCCGCTGAACATGTTCGTGTACCCGGTCCGCGAGACCGCCCAGGTGCCCGAGGAGTTCGTGAAGTTCGGCCCGCAGGCCAAGGACCCCGAGACCCTGGCGCCCGCCAAGATCGCCGACAACCGTGACCAGTGGGTCAAGTCGTGGACCTCGCTCGTACTGAAGTAGCGCCTCGAAGGAGCCGCAAGGAGAGCGCGACGCGGATGGGGCTGATGGCCCTGCCCGTCGCGTTCTTCGCCGTCTTCTTCGCCTATCCCGTCACCGCGATCGTCGCCCGTGGCCTCAAGACCGACGGGGCCTGGCGGTTCGGACGGATCGGTGAGGTGCTCGCTCAGTCCGACATCCGGCACGTCCTGTGGTTCACCACCTGGCAGGCATTCGCCTCCACGGCGCTCACGCTGCTGATCGCGCTCCCCGGCGCGTATGTCTTCGCGCGCTTCGATTTCAGGGGCAAGCAGGTGCTGCGGGCGGTGGTGACCGTCCCGTTCGTACTGCCGACGGTCGTGGTCGGTACGGCGTTCCTGGCCCTGGTGGGCCGGGGCGGACTCCTCGACCAGCTGTGGGGCGTACGGCTGGACACCACCGTCTGGGCGATTCTGCTCGCGCACGTCTTCTTCAACTACGCGGTGGTCGTACGGACCGTCGGCGGGCTCTGGTCGCAGCTCGACCCGCGTCAGGAGGAGGCCGCGCGGATGCTGGGTGCCTCGCGGTTCGCGGCCTGGCGCAAGGTGACGCTGCCGGCGCTGAGCCCGGCCGTGGCCGCCGCCGCGCTGATGGTCTTCCTGTTCACCTTCACCTCGTTCGGTGTGGTGCAGATCCTCGGCGGCCCGACCTTCTCCACCCTCGAGGTCGAGATCTACCGGCAGACCTCGGAGATCTTCGACCTCGCGACCGCGGCGGTGCTGACGATCGTCCAGTTCGTGGCGGTCGGCGCGATCCTCGCCGTGCACGCCTGGACCGTACGCCGCCGGGAGACCGCCCTGCGCCTGGTGGCTCCGGAGGCGACCGTGCGCAGGCCGCGCGGTGCCGGCCAGTGGGCGCTGCTGGGCGGAGTCCTGGCGAGCATCCTCGTTCTTCTCGTCCTGCCGCTCGGGGTACTGGTCCAGCGGTCCCTGGACGCACCCGGCGGCTACGGATTCGCGTACTACAAGGCGTTGACCTCGGCCGACAGCGGCATCTTCCTGGTGGCGCCGATCGCGGCGATCGGCAACTCGCTGGAGTACGCGCTGGCCGCCACTGCCATCGCCGTCGTGATCGGCGGTCTGGCGGCCGCCGCGCTCACCCTCCCCCAGTCTCGGCATCGCTCGACCGGGGGGACCTCCATGACCGGGCGTCTCGTGCGGGGGTTCGACGCGCTGCTGATGCTGCCGCTCGGCGTGTCCGCCGTGACCGTCGGGTTCGGCTTCCTGATCGCGCTCGACGAACCGCCGCTGGATCTGCGCTCCTCCTGGATCCTCGTGCCGCTCGCGCAGGCTCTGGTGGGCGTCCCCTTCGTCGTACGCACCATGCTGCCGGTGCTGCGGGCGGTGGACGGACGGCTCCGGGAGGCCGCCGCCGTCCTCGGAGCCTCGCCCTGGCGGGTGTGGCGGGAGGTCGATCTGCCGATGGTGCGGCGGGCGCTGTTGATCGCGGCGGGGTTCGCCTTCGCCGTGTCGCTGGGCGAGTTCGGGGCGACGGTCTTCATCGCGCGGCCCGACAACCCGACCCTTCCGGTCGCCGTGGCCCGGCTGCTCGGGCGCGCGGGTGACCTCAACTACGGCCAGGCGATGGCCCTTTCGACGATCTTGATGGTGGTGTGCGCGGTGGCCCTGCTGTTGTTGGAACGCATCCGCACCGACCGGACGGGGGAGTTCTGATGGCGCGATTCGCGAAGCAGGCGACGGAGGAGACACAGGAGGGGACAACGGAGCATCCCCGGACCCGGACCCGGACCCGTACCTGGACCGAGACCGAGACCCAGACCCGGACGCACGGCGCCCTGCTGAGGGTCGAGGCCGCGACCGTACGCTTCGGCGGTCGGCCGGTGCTCGACGCCGTCGGCCTCGATGTCGCCGAGCACGAGATCGTGTGTGTGCTCGGACCGAGCGGCAGCGGCAAGTCCACGCTGCTGCGGGCGGTGGCCGGACTGCAGTCGCTCGACACGGGCCGCGTGCTACTGGCGGGACGCGACCAGGCCGGGGTGCCCGCGCACAAGCGGGGTGTCGGGCTGATGTTCCAGGACCACCAGCTCTTCCCGCAGCGGGACGTGGGCGGCAATGTCGCCTTCGGGCTGCGGATGCATGGCGCGTCGAAGGAACAACAGGGCACACGGGTAGAGGAGTTGCTGGAGCTGGTGGGGCTGCCCGGAGCCCGGGCACGCGCCGTCGCCGCCCTCTCCGGCGGTGAGCAGCAGCGGGTCGCGCTGGCCCGTGCGCTCGCCCCGCGCCCCCGGCTGCTGATGCTCGACGAGCCGCTCGGCCAGCTGGACCGTGCGCTGCGCGAACGGCTGGTCGTCGAACTCCGGCAGCTCTTCGGCGAGTTGGGCACGACGGTGCTCGCCGTCACCCACGACCAGGGCGAGGCCTTCGCGCTCGCCGACCGGGTCGTGGTGATGCGCGAGGGACGGATCGCCCAGTCCGGCACGCCACTTGAGGTCTGGCAGTACCCGGCGGACGAGTTCGTGGCCCGTTTCCTCGGCTTCGACAACGTGGTCGCGGCGACGGTGCGCGATCGGCTCGCGGACACCCCGTGGGGGAAGGTCCCGGTGCCGGAGGGCACCGCGCAGGGCCCCGGCACGCTTCTCGTACGGCCCGCTGGGGTGCGGCTGGTCGACCCCGCGGACGGGCTGCGCTGCACCGTGGCCGCACGCACCTTCCGGGGCACCCACGTCGCCGTACAGCTGAAGCCGGAAGGCGCGCCGCTCATCGAGGCGGCGTGCGCGCTGCGGGAGGCGCCCGCGCCCGGTGACGAGGTCGGTGTGGCGTTCGAGGCAGCCGAAATCGTGATGCTCGGGGAGCCCGGCGCCATAGGCTGCGGATCATGACGCTACTCGCACATGACCGCTACTGCGACGCGATCGAGCTGGAGGTGCGGCGGCTGAGGGACGTGGTGACGTCCGGGGCCGACCTGTCGGCGACCGTGCCGACCTGCCCGGACTGGTCGCTGGAGCGGCTCGTGCGGCACACGGGCGGAGCGCTGCGCTGGGTCGAGCTCATCGTCCGCACGAAGGCGCAGGAGAACGTCCCAGACGAGCAGGTGCCGCTCCTCGAGGGACCGGCCGCCGAGGGCGACCCCGCCGCGCTGGACGCCTGGCTCGCCGAGACCGGCGAGATGCTCGTCGCCGCGCTGCGCGAGGCGGGGCCCGACACCAAGGTGTGGGCCTGGGCCGGGGACCTCAGCTCCGGCTTCTGGGCCCGCCGGATGACGCACGAGCTGGTGATCCACCGGGCCGACGCGACGCTGGCGGCCGGGCTGCCGTACGAGGTGGCGCCCGATGTGGCCGCGGACGCGATCGACGAGTGGCTGGGGATCATCGAGTTCGTGCAGCGGACGCGGCCGCACGACGCCGCCGCGGCCGAACTGCGCGGACCGGGCCGCAGCATCCACCTGCACGCCACCGACACCCCGCCCGAACTCGACGCCGAGTGGGTCGTCGAGCTCACCGAGGAGGGTGTCCTCTGGCGCCGGGACCACGAGAAGGCGACCGTCGCGCTGCGCGGCCCGCTCACCGACATCCTGCTCGCCTTCTACCGCCGACTGCCGCTGGACGACGGGCGGTTGGAGGTGCTGGGGGAGCGGGAGCTGCTGGACTTCTGGCTGGAGCGGGCGACCTTCGGCTAGCCGGCGCCCCCGGACAGGCGTGTGGCCCGCCCCCTTCGAGAGGGACGGGCCACACGTTTCACGCGGACGTACGGTGTGCGGTTCAGCTCGACTTCGAGGCGCCGCGGCGACGCATGCCGAGGAACACCGCTCCGCCGCCGACCACCACGAGGGCACCGGCGATACCGGCGATCATCGGCGTGTTGGAGTTCGCACCGGTCTCGGCGAGGTTGGAGCTACCGGCCGCGGGGGACGGGGCGTTGTCGCCCGGCGTCGCGGGCGCTGCGCTGCTCTCCGACTCCGACGGGTTCGCGGAAGGCGTCCCCGAGGAGGCGGGCGACGACGGGGTCTCCGACGGCTTCGGGGTCTCCGAGGTCGACGGCGAAGGCGACTCGGTCGCGCAGGCCGTGGACGGAGCGGTCACGTTCGTCGGGATGTCCTTGTCGACCTGGTTTCCGGCCTTGACGTGGACGCGGTACGTGGCGTTCGGCTTCCAGTCCTCGGCGAAGGTGATGGTGACACCCTGGCGCGAGCCCTCGACGTCCTGCTCGCCGACCTTCTTAGCGTCGGCGCCGTTGGACTCCAGGAACACGGAGACGGTCGCCTTGGTGCCGGAGGCATCCACGTCGGTGACGGAGATGATGCCCTTGGTGCCGTCGCACTTGGCTTCGGCGGAGAACTCACTGATGTTGCAAGCAAGGGCGTTGCCCGCGGCGCCGAGCGCGAGCGCGGCCGTGGCGGAGGCAACACCGAGGATTCGCACGGAACGTGCGGTACGGCGAGATATGGACACGATTGCCCTTCACAGAATGCGCAACTGCGGGGGGTTTAAGGGGGGTTCTGCTGTGTCAACAGGGCCCCCTCGGGCCTCACAGGTTTATAAGTGCCACCTAAGGACTGTCAATGCATATGCCTAGCCGTGTCACCGGCTTTGCCTTGTCATTAACCGCCGAGGCGTTTGAGCGCCTCCGGGGCCTCCTCGATCCGGTCCACCAGTGCGATCCGGGACGCCATCGACCGTTCGTGGGCAAGGGATTGGAGAAGGGGCCAAGTGGGGTGTTTCTCGGTCCAATGCGCACGGTTCACGAGAACCATGGGGGTGGGCTCACCGCGCGACTCGTAGTAGTTCGGGGTCGCGTTGTCGAAGATCTCCTGTACGGTCCCGGCGGCGCCCGGCAGGAAGACGACACCCGCGTTCGAGCGGGCCAACAGACCGTCCTCCCGGGTCGCGTTGGCGAAGTACTTGGCGATGTGGGCGGCGAAGGCGTTCGGCGGCTCGTGGCCGTAGAACCAGGTCGGGATGCCGACGGAGGGGCCGCCGTCCGGCCAGCGCTCGCGCACGGCGAAGGCGGCGCGCGCCCAGTCGCCGATGGAGGGGGTGAACGAGGGTGCCTCGGCGAGGAGCCGGAGCGCCTCGGTGAGCATCTCGTCGTCGAACGGGGCGGCGTACGCGCCGAGGTTCGCCGCCTCCATCGCGCCGGGGCCGCCGCCGGTGGCGACCGTGAGCCCGGCACGCGCCAGTTCGCGCCCCAGGCGGGCGGCGCCCTCGTACGCCTCCGTGCCGCGTGCCATCGCGTGACCCCCCATCACGCCCACCACTCGGGTGCCGACGAGGAGTTCGTCGAGCGCGTCCGACACCGAGTCGTCGTGGATCGCGCGCAGCATCGACGCGTAGACGTCGCCGTCGGCCTTGGTCTGCTGGAACCAGGTGTACGCGCGGGCGTCCGGGGTCGCCTCGTAGCCGTCGTCGAGCGACGCGAAGAGCTCGTCTGGGGAGTAGAGCAGCCCGCGGTAGGGGTCGAAGGGCAGTCCGGGTATGGGCGGGAAGACGAGCGCGCCGGTGACCCGTACCCGTGCCGCCGCCTCGGAGTCCATCGGGCAGCCGAGGAAGACGGCATCCGTGGTGTCCACGGCGAGCAGGGTGTCCGTACGGTCCGTCAGATCCACGGCCTGGACGCGGAAACGGGCCAGCGAGCCGTGCTCCGAGACGACCTTGTCGAACTCGGCGAGGGACTCGATCTCGCGGTCATGGGCGGAGTGAAGGGGAGTTGGCTGCACGCGGCCATGCTAGGGGTGTGTCCTTCGGCGGCGGGCGGCGGTCTCCTGCTCCGGAGAGGGCTGTCGCTCCGGAGTGGGGCTCCCCCCCCTTTGAGGGGGACACGCGCGTAGGTGCCCCCCGGGGGGGGCTCAGCTCTGGACCGCGGCCGGGTCCATCCACATGACCTCCCACGTGTGGCCGTCCAGGTCGTCGAAGGTGCGGCCGTACATGAAGCCGTGGTCCTGGGCCTCCCGAGTCCCCGAGCCGCCCGCCGCGAGGGCCTTGTCGCAGAGCTCGTCGACCTTCTCGCGGCTCTCGGCGCTCAGACACAGCAGCACCTCGCTGGTCTTCGTCGCGTCCGCGATCTCCTTCTTCGTGAAGTCCGCGTAGCGCTGCTTGCTCAGCAGCATCGCGATGATCGTGTCGCTGATGACGACACAGGCGCAGTCGTCCGTCGTGAACTGCGGGTTGATCGTGTAGCCGAGCTCGGTGAAGAACTTCTTCGAGGTGTCGACGTCGTTCACGGCGAGGTTCACGAAGATCATCTGCTGGTACATGAGGGGTCTCTCCCGGTGAGGGTGAAGTGATGTGGTGCCGTTCGCAGAGGTAGACCGCCACTGCGCGCGGAACTCATCGCCCGGCGGGAAAGAAACGGGAAAGTAGCGGAAGGAAGCGGGAAGTAAGCAAGGAGGAGCAAGGAGGAGCAAGGAGGAGCAAGGAGGAAGCAAGGAGGAAGCAAGGAGGAAGCGGGTACGCCTGCTCAGCGCACCAGCGGTACCGCCGCCAGTTCCGCGACCACCCAGGTCAGCGGGCCGAACGCGGCGAGCAGCGCGCCCGCGCGGAGCAGCGCGGCGCCTCGCAGCACCGTGGTCGGTGCCCCCATGCGCAGCAGCGCCGCCGTGGTGTCGGCGCGCGCGTGCTTGGCCTCGACCGCCGCCGTCAGCAGGGTCGCGACGGTGCACCCGGCCACGAGCAGCGCCCCGAGCGTGCTGAGCGGACCGAACGAGGGCCGCGCCCCCGAGTACACCGTCGCCATGGCGTACGCGCCGGACGCGACCGCGCACACCACGCCGAGCGGGCGCCCGATGCGCCGGGCCTCCTCCTGCAGGACGCGCCCGGCGAGCAGCCGCAGCACGCCGGGGCGTACGGCCTGGAGCAGCCACCCGCACAGGTGCGTGATCGCGGGGGCGGCCAGCATCAGCCCGAGCGCGGTCAGGGACCAGCCGCCGAACACCCGGGCGGGGCCGCCCGTGAAACGGCCGGGCAGCACAAGGCCGGGTCCCGAACGGCTCGCGTACGCCTCCACGGCAAGGCCCGCCGCGAGGACGGCGGTGCCCCAGGGCAGTCCCCCGGGGGTGGGCAGCGGAGGGGCGGGCTGCTGCGGATCCAGCGGGTGCCCCGCCTGGTCGGCGTACGGGCCGGACTCGGCGCGCCTACGGGACCGCTCACGGGGGGAGTCCCCGTCGGCGCCCGGCCGTCGGGGACGGCTCGGCCGGGCACCGCGCGGTCGCAGCGCCACCGCGCTCGCCGAGGAGGCGGCCAGCGGGACCAGGAGCAGCAGTGTCAGGGCCGCGGGCAGGGGCAGCGCGTGGTCGGAGGCGAGGAAGGCCGCCGGGTCGCCGTCGAAGGGCCTGCCGGGGAGGTCGCCGCGCAGGTGCAGGAAGACGAGCAGCGCGAGCACCGAGCCGAGCGTGGTCGACAGGGCGGTGGTGACCGCCGAGATCGCCATCAGCTGGCCGGGGCCGAGTCCGACCGCCGAGAGCCCGGGGCGCGGCCGGGTCCCCGGGTCCGTACGGGCGACGGCGACCGCGAAGTGCACGGTGGCGGCGGCGGGCGCGAGGCACCACAGGAGCCGGAGCAGCGCGCCGGCCGAGGGGTCCGGGTGCGCCAGCGCGTACCCCAGCGTGCACAGCAGCAGGAAGCCGGTGCCCGCTGAGGCGGCGGCGACCAGGAGTCTGCGCAGCTGGACGAGGGAGTGGGCCCCGCGGGCTAGACGGAGAGCGAGCACGCGGCCCGGCCTTCCGCCTCGACGACCGGGGGCAGGTGGAGAGTGTTCACGCGCCGTCCGTCGAGCAGCGAGATGGTGCGGTCGGCGAGGGCCGCGGTGTCCGCGTAGTGCGTGGCGAGGACGACCGTGATGCCGTGGGAGCGGGCCGCCGAGGTGAGGGTGCGCAGGACGTGGGCGCCGTCGGCGCGGTGCAGCGGGGCGGACGGTTCGTCGGCGAAGAGCACCTTGGGGGAGAGGGCGAGCGCCCGGGCGATGGCGACGCGCTGCCGCTCGGTCTGGAGCAGGGCGTGCGGGCGTTTGCGGGCGCAGTCGCGGATGTCGAGGCGTTCCAGCCATTCGAGGGCGGCGGTCTTGGCGGCCCGGCGGCCACAGCCGCGCAGCATCAGGGGCAGCGCCGCGTTCTCCCAGGCGTTCAGTTCCGGTACGAGGACCGGCGTGGGGTCGATCCAGCCGAAGCGGTCGCGGCGCAGCCGTTCGCGGGTGACGGGGTCCATGGTGTGCACCGGTGTGCTGTTGAACCAGACCTCGCCCTGCTGGGGCAGCAGCTGCCCCGACAGACACCGGAGCAGGGTCGTCTTGCCGCTGCCGCGCGGGCCGCCGACGGCGAGGATCTCGCCGTCGCGGATGCCGAGCGAGACACCGCTGAGCGCGGGCGAGCCGTTGTGCTTGACGTGCAGGGCGCGTGCCCAGAGCACGTCGTTGTCCGGCGGGGCCACCATCGCGTACACCTCGGTTCAGATCTGATTTGCACTGCCGATCCTCCGGACGAGGGAACGAAGGCAGGGCCGATCGGTCACTGGGCACGCTAGGGAGTCGGGGCCGGGAGGCCGGACAGCACGCGGCCCCGGGGCGCCCATTCTCACTCGAACGGGCGCCACCGGGGCCGTTGTTGATCATCCCGGAGGAAGATCAGAGCTTCGTCCACGCCTCCGTCAGCACCTGACGGATGATCCCCTCGATCTCGTCGAAGGTCGACTGGTCGGCGATCAGCGGCGGCGACAGCTGGATGACCGGGTCACCGCGGTCGTCGGCGCGGCAGTAGAGGCCGTACTCGAAGAGCTTCTTGGAGACGAAGCCGTAGAGCACGCGCTCCGACTCCTCGTCCGTGAAGGTCTCCTTGGTGGCCTTGTCCTTCACGAGCTCGATGCCGTAGAAGAAGCCGTTGCCGCGGACGTCGCCGACGATCGGCAGGTCGTGCAGCTTCTGCAGGGTCTGCAGGAAGTTCGCCTCGTTGTCCAGCACGTGCTGGTTGAGGCCCTCGCGCTCGAAGATGTCGAGGTTGGTGAGCGCCACGGCCGCGGAGACCGGGTGACCACCGAAGGTGTAGCCGTGCAGGAAGGTGTTGTCGCCCTTGTAGAACGGCTCGGCGATCCGGTCCGAGACGATGGTGGCACCGATCGGGGAGTAGCCCGAGGTCATGCCCTTGGCGCAGGTGATGATGTCCGGGATGTAGTCGAACTTGTCACAGGCGAACATCGTGCCGAGGCGGCCGAAGGCGCAGATGACCTCGTCCGAGACGAGCAGCACGTTGTACTGGTCGCAGATCTCGCGCACGCGCTGGAAGTAGCCGGGCGGCGGCGGGAAGCAGCCACCGGCGTTCTGCACCGGCTCCAGGAAGACCGCGGCGACGGTCTCGGGGCCCTCGAAGAGGATCTCCTGCTCGATCTGGTCGGCGGCCCAGCGGCCGAAGGCCTCCGGGTCGTCGCCGTGGATCGGGGCGCGGTAGATGTTGGTGTTCGGCACCTTGTGCGCACCCGGGACGAGCGGCTCGAAGGGTGCCTTCAGGGCCGGCAGGCCGGTGATGGACAGGGCGCCCTGCGGGGTGCCGTGGTAGGCGACCGCACGCGAGATGACCTTGTACTTCGTGTGGTTGCCGGTGAGCTTGTGGTACTGCTTCGCCAGCTTCCACGCGGTCTCGACGGCCTCGCCGCCGCCCGTGGAGAAGAACACCTTGTTCAGGTCGCCCGGAGCGTAGTGCGCGAGGCGCTCGGCGAGTTCGACGGCCTTCGGGTGGGCGTAGGACCAGATCGGGAAGAAGGCCAGTTCCTGCGCCTGCTTGAAGGCGGTCTCGGCCAGCTCCACGCGGCCGTGGCCCGCCTGGACCACGAACAGGCCCGCAAGACCGTCGAGGTAGCGCTTGCCCTTGTCGTCGTAGATGTAGGTGCCCTCACCACGGACGATGGTGGGAACGGGCGCGTTCTCGTACGAGGACATGCGGGTGAAGTGCATCCACAAGTGGTCGTACGCGGTCTTGCTCAGGTCCTGTGTGCTCACGGCTATCGGGTTCCCCACATGTAGGTCTGCTTCTTGAGCTTCAGATAGACGAAGCTCTCGGTGGAGCGCACCCCGGGCAGGGCCCGGATGCGTTTGTTGATGACGTCCAGCAGGTGGTCGTCGTCCTCGCAGACGATCTCGGCGAGGATGTCGAACGAGCCCGCGGTCATCACCACGTACTCGACTTCCGACATGGCGGTCAGCGCGTCGGCCACCGGATCGAGGTCGCCCTCGACATTGACGCCGACCATCGCCTGCCGGCGGAAGCCCACGGTGAGCGGGTCCGTGACGGCGACGATCTGCATCACGCCCTGGTCGAGCAGCTTCTGGACGCGCTGGCGCACGGCCGCCTCCGACAGGCCTACGGCCTTGCCGATCGCGGCGTACGGACGGCGTCCGTCCTGCTGGAGCTGCTCGATGATGGCGAGGGATACGGAGTCCAGCTGGGGACTGCCGTTCCTGGACTCGCGGGTGGAGTCCCTGGGGTCTGCGCTTCGACTGGCCACGAGCTCACTGTGCACGAGGTCTCGACGGTTCCGCAAGGCTGTAGCGATGAAATTCGTTGTTTACGAGGACGTAGCTTGCGGATTTCGCAGTCAAGGGGTGACTGGGGGTGTTGAAAACGTGGGCCCACGGATTAGGGTGGGTGTCTCAGCGATTGGACACCTGAACTTGGAGGGCCGGCAGTGAGCACCGAGCTGCGTCGTCTGCGCAATTACATCGACGGTGAGTTCCGGGACGCCGCCGACGGGCGGACCACCGAGGTCGTCAATCCCGCGACCGGCGAGGCGTACGCGACCGCGCCGCTGTCCGGTCAGGCCGACGTGGACGCCGCCATGGCGGCCGCCGCCGCGGCCTTCCCGGCCTGGCGCGACCAGACCCCCGCCGAGCGCCAGAAGGCCCTCCTGAAGATCGCGGACGCGTTCGAGGAGCGGGCCGAGGAACTGATCGCCGCCGAGGTCGAGAACACCGGCAAGCCGATCGGACTGACCCGGTCCGAGGAAATCCCGCCCATGGTCGACCAGATCCGCTTCTTCGCGGGCGCGGCGCGGATGCTCGAGGGCCGCTCGGCCGGCGAGTACATGGAGGGGATGACCTCCATCATCCGCCGCGAGCCGATCGGCGTCTGCGCGCAGGTCGCGCCGTGGAACTACCCGATGATGATGGCGGTGTGGAAGTTCGCTCCGGCGCTCGCGGCCGGCAACACGGTCGTCCTGAAGCCCTCGGACACCACCCCCGCCTCCACCGTCCTGATCGCCGACATCATCGGCGGCATCCTGCCCAAGGGCGTCTTCAACGTCATCTGCGGCGACCGGGAGACCGGCCGCGCGATGGTCGAGCACCCGACCCCGGCGATGGCCTCCATCACCGGCTCCGTCCGCGCGGGCATGTCCGTCGCCGAGTCGGCGTCCAAGGACCTCAAGCGGGTCCACCTGGAGCTGGGCGGCAAGGCCCCGGTCGTCGTCTTCGAGGACACCGACATCGCCAAGGCCGTCGAGGACATCTCGGTCGCGGGCTTCTTCAACGCGGGCCAGGACTGTACGGCCGCCACCCGCGTCCTCGTCCAGGAGTCCATCCACGACGAGTTCGTCGCCGCGCTCGCCAAGGCCGCCGCCGAGACGAAGACCGGTCAGCCGGACGACGAGGACGTGCTCTACGGCCCGCTGAACAACCCGAACCAGCTCAAGCAGGTCGCCGGGTTCATCGAGCGCCTGCCCGCGCACGCCAAGGTCGAGGCGGGCGGCCAGCAGGTCGGCGACAAGGGCTACTTCTACGCCGCGACCGTCGTCTCCGGCCTCAAGCAGGACGACGAGATCATCCAGAACGAGGTCTTCGGGCCGGTCATCACCGTCCAGTCCTTCACGGACGAGGCCCAGGCCATCGAGTGGGCCAACGGCGTCGACTACGCCCTGGCCTCCTCGGTCTGGACGAAGGACCACGGCCGCGCGATGCGTCTGTCGAAGTCCCTCGACTTCGGCTGCGTGTGGATCAACACCCACATCCCGCTGGTCGCCGAGATGCCGCACGGCGGCTTCAAGAAGTCCGGCTACGGCAAGGACCTCTCCGCGTACGGCTTCGACGACTACACGCGGATCAAGCATGTGATGACGTCGCTGGACGCGTAGTGCGTACGGTGTGAACCGCGCGGCCCTGGACGGGAGTTGATCCCGTCCGGGGCCGCGGTGTTCCCCCCTCGTGGTGGTCGGGCGTGCCTGATGCCGCTGGTCGTGAGTGACGAAAGGCCCGGGTCGCCGGGGGTTCCGGGCTCGATGTGCGGGGACGTGCCAGGGCCCGAAGTCCCCGCTCCGTCCAGCTGGTTGTGGCGTACGGCGTTGTCGACGAGGTTGGCCACCGGACGCTCCTTGAGCTGCGGGGCCGGCCCGAGGCAACCGCCCGGAAATGAGGCGATCGACAGGGTGTCGGGTCGGCGCGCGACCGCTCGACGCAGCGTCCATTGTTCGAGCCGAGTCGCAGCAGGCATGCTGCCGGGGTGCCAGAGATTCGGAAGACCTCGCCGCTGTCCCGCCGGTCCCTGCTGCGCTCCTTGGGCGGGGGTGCGGCGCTCGGGGCACTCGCGGGCTGCGGGGTGCCCGCCGCGTACGTGTCACCCGGCGACCGCGCCGGAGCCGACCTCTCGGCCCGTGACAAGAAGCTGACCTGGGCGAACTGGCCGCTCTACATAGACACCGACGACAAGGACCACACGAAGCGGCCCACGCTGGACGCGTTCCGCAAGCGCACCGGGATCTCCGTCGACTACATCGAGGAGATCAACGACAACGACGAGTTCTTCGGCAAGATCAGCCCGTCCCTGATGAACCACCAGCAGACCGGCCGCGACCTGATCGTCATCAGCGACTGGATGTGCGCGCGCTTCGTCCGGCTCGGCTGGGTGCAGGAGATGGACCGTGCCGGGCAGCCGAACGTCGCCAAGTACCTCGACCCGCTGCTGAGTCGGCCCGCGTTCGACCCGGGCCGCAAGTCCACCGTGCCGTGGCAGTCCGGTATCACCGGCATCGCGTACAACCACCGCAAGCTCGGCCGCGAGATCAACCACGTCTCGGACCTGTGGGCCCCCGACCTCAAGGGCAGGGTCACCCTGCTCTCCGGCCTCGACGAGGCGTTCGCGCTGCTCATGCAGGGCAACGGCGTCGACATCACCCGGTGGAAGGCCGACGACTTCCACAAGATCTGCGACCAGGTCGAGAAGTACGTGCACAGCGGCCAGATCCGCCGCTTCACGGGCAACGACTACACCAAGGACCTGGTCAGCGGTGACGTACTGGCCTGTCAGGCCTACTCGGGCGACGTGATCCAGCTTCAGGCGGACAACCCGGACATCCGCTTCGTCGTCCCCGAGGAGGGCGCCGAGCTGTGGTCCGACTCGCTGATGATCCCCAACCTGGCCCGTCACAAGGCCAACGCCGAGAAGCTCGTCGACTACTACTACGAGCCCGAGGTCGCCGCCGAACTGGCGTCCTGGGTCAACTACGTCTGCCCGGTCCCGGCCGCCCAGCACGTCCTCGCCTCCTCCAAGGACGAGGACACCGCCGCCCTCGCCGAGAACCCGCTGATCTTCCCCGACGCCACCATGCGCAAGCGGCTGGCCATCGCGCGCGACATCACGTCCACGGAACGCTCGGAGTTCGCCAAGCGCTGGAACGCGATCGCGGGACTCTGACGGCTTTGCCATCTCTTTACAACCCGGTCCCCCGCTGCCTCGTCTCTTCGCACGATCCGTAACTCAGCCCGCCGGGTCACCGGGCGGGCGGACCGACGAAAGAGAGCGATTCATGCGCCGAACTGTCCTCAGCACCATGGCACTCGCGTGTACCGCCGTGCTGGCGAGCACGGTGCCCGCCTTCGCCAGTGGGGCGAGCCCGGTCCCGACGGTCCGTCCGACCGCCACCGCCGCCCCGTCCCAGGCGCCGACCGGCAGCGCCACCCCGAGTGCCGCCCCGAGCGCGGTGCCGACCACCCGTCCGGCCTCCGGCACCCCGTCCCCGGTTCCGAGCGTCGGCAGGCCGACCCGGGCGCCGTCCCCGGCGCAGGTCGCCGTCGTGCCGAAGGGAGCGCCCGACACCGGTGTGGCGCCGACGGCGTCGAAGTCCGGAGGCCAGGGCGGCCTGATCGGCGGGGGTGCCGCCGCGGCGTTCGCCATCGGTGGCGCGGCGGTCTTCGTCGTACGTCGCCGGCGGGCGACCGGGGAATGACCTCGCTCTCCAGGCGCGCGTTCGTCACCGCGGCGATGGCCTCGCTGCTCGTGAGCTGCGGCGGCCACGGGACCGACTCGACCCCACCCGAACACCCCGGGAGTACGCCGGCGCCCTCGCGGACCTCCGCGAAGGCCGCGCACGTTCTCGGGCGTTCGGTGCCGGTCGGGTTGCGGATCCCGGCCATCGGGGTCGACACCCCGGTCATGCAGCTGGGGCTGGCCGCGGACGGCAGCGTCCAGGTGCCCCCGATCACGGCGCACGACCGGGCGGGCTGGTACCGGAACTCGCCGACGCCGGGTCAGACCGGTCCGTCGGTGATCCTCGGCCATGTCACGGTCGGTTCCTACGGGGACGGGGTCTTCCGCCGTCTCGCGCAGTTGCGGAAGGGCGACCGGATCGTGGCGCGCCTGGAGAACGGCAGGACGGCGGAGTTCACGGTCGACGCCGTACGGACGGTCGCCAAGGCCGACTTCCCCTCGGACGAGGTGTACGGGGACGTGGACCGTCCCGAGCTACGGCTCATCACGTGCGGTGGGGCCCGTACCGGTACGGGCTACCTCGACAACGTGATCGTCTTCGCCGCACTGAGCTCGGCGACGCCCTGACCCGCCGGGTCCGAGCCCGGGCCGATGGAACGCACACCGTCGGCCCGGGCTCTTTCCCACGAGTGCCCGCACGACGTCACGACCATGGAGAGCTTTGAAACGGTCCCGCGAGAAGGCCGCGTCCGAGCTGTTCGCCGCCCTCTATCCGCGCCTCGCCGGCTGGTGCCGCCGTCTCGTCGACGACGACGAGACGGCCCACGAGATCGCCTCCGAGGCGTTCACCCGGCTCTGGGCCCGCTGGACCTCCGTGGCGGAGCCCCGGGGGTTCCTCTACGTCACCGCGGCCAATCTCGTCCGGGACCACTGGCGCAAGCTGGAGCGCGAACGCAGAGCCGTACACCGTGCCACCGCCGAGGCCGCCGTCCGCCCGCACACCGAACAGTCCGACCCGTCCGTACGCCTGCTCGTGCAGTCGCTGCCGGAACGACTGCGCGTCCCGATCCTCCTGCACTACTACGCTGACATGCCGATCCGGGAGGTGTCCGTGCTGACCGGACGCAAGGAAGGAACCATCAAGGCCGACCTCCACGCGGCCCGCGAACTGCTCCGCGCCCACCTGAGGAGAAGCCTTGATCACACACTCTGACGAGGGTCCGGACTTCGAACCCGACGATCCGCTCGCCGTCATCCTGCGGCCCGCCTCCGACTACCTCGGCCCACCGCCCGGACACTACGAGGCGATCCGCCGCGGCGCGGCCCGCCGCCGGCTGCTGCGCACCGCGGTCGGGGTCGGGTCGGTGTGCGCCGTCGCCGCCCTCGTCGCGCTGCCGATCGGCCTGTCGACGTCCCAGGCACCCGCGTCCCCGACGGTCCCGCTCGCCCCGCCCTCCGAGGGCCGTCCTTCGTCCGTGCCCCCCAGCCCGTCGGCGTCCCCCGCGCCCGCCGACCCCAGCCGCACCCCGGAGCATCGGACGGCCGTTCCCACCCCGGGGAACCGGACGCCCGTTCCCACCCAGGCGCCCCGGACGACCGGCCACGCCACGACCCGGCCGGCCGTCCCCACCCCGGCACCGTCGTCGACGCCGTCGGCGACACCGACCACGCCCGTCGCCCAGCCGTCGATCGCGCCGAGCGGCTCTCCCCGCCGCTGACCGGACGGCCTTCACTCCGTTGACTAATCAATGGAGTGTCGATACAGGGTGTTAATTTGGGGAAATGGCTCTGCGCAACGCGGTGATGGCCGCGCTTCTGGAGGGCGAGGCGTCCGGATACGACCTCGCGAAGGGGTTCGAGGCCTCGGTCGCCAACTTCTGGATGGCCACCCCTCAGCAGATCTACCGCGAGCTGGAGCGCATGGAGGGCGAAGGGCTCGTCTCCGCCCGCGTCGTCCAGCAGGAACGTCGGCCCAACAAGCGGCTCTTCTCGCTCACCGAGGCCGGACTCGACGCGATGCGGGCCTACACGGCCGAGGTCCCCAGCAAGCCGACGGCGATCCGGGACGAGCTGATGGTCAAGGTGAGTTGCGTCGACATCGGAGACGCCGAAGCCGTACGGGCCGGGGTCGTCGAGCGTGTGGAGCGGGCGGGCGTCAAACTGGCCCGCTACCGGCGCGCGCAGGAACGCATGCTGGCCGGTCGCAGCGAGGAGGAGTACCTCGTCAGCGTCGAACGCGTGGGCCCCTACCTCACCCTGCTCGGCGGCATGGCCCTGGAGCAGGCGAACCTCCAGTGGGGCGAGACGGTCCTCAGGAGTCTCGACCAGCGGGCCGAGGCCCTCGGCGCCACGGCCCGCGGCTGACGCTCCCGGTACCCCGTGCCCGTCCTGGGCGAAGTCAGCGGCCCGGGTCGTAGGCGAGTTGCTTGACCAGGCGCAGGGTCAGGGCGGTCTCGACGGCCTGGACGCCGTCGAGGGCGCCGATCTTCTCGCTCAGATACGTGTACAGCTCCGCGCTGTTGCGGTGGACGGTCGAGGCGACGATGCCGGCCTGGCCGGTGATCGCCGCGGCGAAACGCACCTCGGGATGCGCGGCGAGTGCCCGTCCGACGTCGGCGAGGGCGGCCGGGGCCACGGTGAGCCACAGCATGGCCTCCACCTCGTGGCCGAGGGGTTCCTGGTCGAACTGGACGTCGAAGTAGAGCACCCCGGTGGTCCGCATGCGCTCCAGACGCCGTTTGACCACGGACTCCGACTGGCCGGTGGCCGCCTGGAGTTCGGTGAGCGTGGCGCGCCCGTCCCGGACGAGTACGGCCAGCAGCGCCTCGTCGGCCGCCTCCAGTGTGAGGGGGTCGGTGACGGGCTCGACCGGCGGTGGGCGCAGGGCCGCCTGCTGGTCGGGGGCGAGCCCGTTGGCCTTGTTGAGCCAGTCCAGCCGTCCGCCGTAGAACGAGTGCAGCACGCAGTGGGCGCTGACCGAGACGACACGGGGGGTGCGCTGCAACCGGTCGAAGAGCAGTTCGTCCCGGGCCTGCCGGCTGCGCGGCTTCATCGCGCACATCACCTCGGTGCCGCCGGAGATCAGCGAGACGTACGAGGTGTCGGGGCGCCGGGCGAGCGCGCCCGCCAGCTGTTCGGCCACGTCCGGGGTGCAGCGCAGCCGGACGATCCAGTTGGTGCGGCCGAGCCGGCTCTCGTCGATCACGCCGAGCACCCGCAGCCGTGCCGTGGTGCGCAACCGCCGCAGCCGCCGGGCGACGGTCTGGTCGGAGACCCCGAGCACCTCCGCGATCCGGGAGAGCGGTGCCCGTCCGTCGATCTGGAGGCACTGGAGCAGTCTCAGGTCGAGTGCGTCGAGCGCGCGGGACGGCATCGGCTCCGCCTCCTCTCGCTCCATGCGGACTCCCGGAGTCAATGATCGAGCATGACGGTGAGGCCCGGGACCAGTGTGGTCCCGGGCCTCGTACGGGCGCCCGTTCCGTCCCCACGAAAGGGCGCCCCCAGGGACTGTCCGGCGGACCGTGCCGCAGACGCGCCCCGGCGCCGGGGTCAGCCGCGCTGCCCCAGCCGGGGCTCCGCCGCCCCGGTCTCCCGCGGCGCCGCCGGGGCGGTGCCGGATCCGGCCACCGGCCTGGTGGCCGGCTGCCGCGGGCTGCGCAGCAGGACGGCGCCGACCGCCGCGGCGACCAGCGTCAGTGCCGCGGCGATGATCAGGCACAGGTGGAGGCCGTCGAGGAAGGCCTCGGACAGGGCGCCCAGGGCGCGGCCCCGGTCGGCGCCCAGGTTCATGCCCGCGACCGCGCCCAGGCCGTTCGCGTCCACCACGGAGGTGACGCTCCGGACCGTCGCCGCAGGCAGACCGACGTCGGTGAGGTGACCCGGCAGGGTGTGCCCGGCCTTGGTGGACAGCACGGCGCCGAGGACGGCCGGGCCGAGCGCGCCGCCGACCTGCCGGAACGCGCTGTTCCCGGCAGCCGCCATACCGGCCTGGCGGAACGGTACGGAGGCGACGGCCGCGGCCGTCATCGGCGTGATGACGAAGCCCAGGCCGAGGCCCAGCAGGGCCAGCCGCCAGGCCAGCGAACCGAACGACGTACCGGCGTCGATGGATGTCAACGACAGCAGCGAGGCCGCGGTCACCAGCAGCCCGCCGGTGATCAGGACGCGGGGCGACACCTTGTGCATCAGCCGCCCGGCCGGTGCCCCGACGAGGATGCACATCAGCGTGACCACCAGCATCCGGGCCGCCGCCTCCAGGGTGCTGAGCTGCTGCACCATGCCAAAGTAGAGGCTGAGGGCGAAGAAGAAGCCGATCAGGCCCAGGAAGCTGATCATGGCGACGAGCGTCGTGGCGGTGAAGGCGGGGCTGCGGAAGAGCGTCAGGTCCAGCATCGGGCTGTCACTGCGCCGCTCCGCCAGGACGAACGCGACGGCCGCGACCGCCGCCGTCACCAGGGCCACGATCACCTTCCCGTCGGTGAAGGAGCCGGCGCCGCCCTCGATGACGCCGTAGACCAGCGCGGTGATCGCCACCGCGGCGGTGATCTGGCCGGGCCAGTCCAGACGTCGTGAGCCGGGGGCGCGCGAGTCGGTCACCAGCCGGGCCGCGAAGGCCGTCGCGAGGAGCGAGGCGGGGACGGGCAGCAGATATATCCAGCGCCAGGAGAAGTGCTCCAGGATCAGTCCCGCGATCACCGGGCCGACGGCCAGCGCCGCCATCAGGGCGGTGGCCCACAGCCCGACGAACTTGCCGCGCTCGCGGTGGTCGGGCACGGCGTGGCTGATCAGCGCCAGCGTCGTGGGCAGCAGCGCGGCGGCGCCCAGTCCGGCGAACGCCTGGCCCACCCACAGGACCTCGATCGACCGCGCGCACAGCGCGATCGCCGCCCCCACCGCGCTGAACGCGAGGCCCGCCTGGAAGACCTTCTTGCGGCCGTGGACGTCGCCGAAGACACCGGCGGTCAGGATCAGCGCGGCCATGGGCAGCACGAACGCGTCCGAGACCCACGACAGTTGGGCGGTCGACGCGTTCAGCGCCCGCTGGATGGCCGGCAGGCTCACCGAGACGGTGGTCACCGGCAGATACGCGACGAACACGCCCACGCAGGCCATGACGAGCGTGGCCGCCCGCCGTTCCCGCGGCTCGTGCGCCGTTGTCGTGACGTTCACGGAACTCCCTCTCCCCTGCGGCGCACCGCACCGCGATCGCTTGATACGGCGCTCACCTTCGGGGCCGCCTGCGGGCCGGAGCCAGCCACGGCGGGGGAAACCGGGAAATTCGACATTCCGCACCCGGTTTCCCGGGATTTCCGTGATCGCTGTCAGGAGGTGTGAGGCCGCCGACCTGGCGACCCGCGCGGCGGATAGGTTCGCGGGTATGACGACGACATCGCAAGAAGCCTTCCTGCGGGCCTTCCACGCCGAACGGCCGGCGGTGACGGCGGACGCGTTCGCCGGTGCCCGCGCCGCGGACGGCCGGTCCAGCTACGAGATCTTGCGCGACCGGGTCGCCGGACACGGGCGGGTACTGGATCTCGGCTGCGGCGACGGCCTGTTGCTCGAACTGCTCGCCCGGACCGAGGGGTGCCGGCCGGCCGGGGTGGACCTCTCCCCGGAAGCCCTGGCGCTGGCGCGACGCCGACCGCTGCCCGCCGGGACGACGCTGTCGGAGAGCCGGGCCCAGCACCTTCCCTTCGCCGACGACACCTTCGACGCCTGTGTCTCCCACATGGCGTTGATGCTGATGGGCGAGGTGGAACAGGTGGCCGCGGAGGTGGCCCGGGTGTTGCGCCCCGGAGGCATGCTGGCCTGCGTGATCGGCGGCGGAGCCGTGGGTGGTGAGGCGTACGAGCTGTTCGTCGGGCTGTTGCGGTCCGCGATCGGGACGGCCCCCGCCGAGCAGCGCATCCCCGCTCTCGGGGACCGGAGGACCCGCAGCCGTGCGGGACTCGACAGCGTTCTCGCGCCGGCGGGATTCGCTCCGGTCGACTGGGAGACCGTCCCCATCGACCTGAGCGGACCGGTCGAGCAGGTGTGGGACGCCCTGGCGGGCGTCTATGACGTCGGCCCGCTCGACGCGGCCACCGTGGAGTCCCTGCGTGTGGACTTCCTCGCCGGTGCGAAGAAGCTCACGGCGCCGAACGGGATCGTCCCGTGCGGCATGAACGTGCATCTCGTGACGACGAATCTGACGGCGAATCCGGCAGCGAGTCCCAGGACGCGTCCGGCGGCGAACGCGGCAGCGAGTCCCAGGACGCATTCGGCGGCGAACGCGGCAGCGAGTCCGGAATTGCATCCAGCGGCGCGTCCGGCGGCCGGAACCGCTACTGCTTGAGCGCCGCCATCGCGATGCGCAGGGCGACCGGGTTCATCTCCTCGCCCTTCGCGTCCGTGGCGTTGACCGAGTAGACGAGCGTGCGGGAGAGATCGCGGGTGGCCGCCATGACCGTGGTGTATCCGTACCGCCCGCCCGACTTGAGCCAGTAGACCCGCCCGCCGTACTCGAAGCGCTCGAGCCCGGCGCTCATGGTGGCCCCGTCGATGCCCGACGGAACCGTGAACATCTCCTTCAGCTGCGGCTCCGGGACCAGCTCGCCACGGAAGAGGTGGACGGTCAGCCGCTCCAGGTCCGCCGTCGTGGAGATCATGTCGCCCGCCGCCCAGCGGTCCGCCTGGTTCCACTCGGTGACGTCGACGAACTCCGTCGTGCCGCCCGCCCGCTTCACCGCCTGGTAGCCGAGGTTGTGCGGACCCCGGATACGCGGATCGGTACCGGGAAAGTACGTGTGCAGCATCCCGGCGGGCCGCAGTACGCGCCGGGTGGCCTCGGAGGCGTACGAGTGCCCCGTGACCTTCTCGATCAGCATGCCGAGGATCGTGTAGTTGATGTTCAGGTAGTGCTGCCGCCCGCCGGGGCGGAACTCCGGCCCCTTCGCCACGGCGGAGGCGACGACCTGCCGGGGTGTGAGGGTGTCGAAGCGGTGCGCGTACGCGTCCTCGAAGGAGTCGCCGAAGCCGTCACCCGCCTGGATCCCGCTGGTGTGGTTCAGCAACCGGCGTATGGAGACGGGCTTGAAGGCGGGCGACAGCAGCCCGGGGAGATAGCGATGTACGGGCGCGCCCAGATCGACCCTGCCCTCGGCCGCGAGCTGCAGCACGACCGCCGCCGTGACCACCTTCGTCGTCGAACCGGCCCGGAAGAGCGCGTCCGGGTCCGCCGCGCGGCCGCTCGTCAGATCGTGCACTCCGCCGCTCCCGAGCCAGCGGCCGTCGGTGCCACCGACCCGTACGAGCGCGGCCGTCGCGTCGGCGTCCGGCAGTCCCGCGAGCGCGGCGCGCAGGGCGGCGGCGTCCGGTCCGGTCGTGACCGTGCCCGCCGTGGCCGTCCGTGGCGCGGTGGAGGACGCGGCGACGGCGGGCACGGCCAGCGGGCCGGCCGCCAGGCCCAGCACGAGGGCGGCGGCGACGGCGGTGACGGTTCGGGTACGGGCGGGCATCTGCGGCTCCTGGTGCGGACGGGACGGTGAGATCATCCTGAGGTCGCCCACCCGTCGGCGGATCCTCCCCGGGGACGGCCCGGTCCCTGGCGCTGACCCGGCCCAACTGCACTTCTGCGTAAGGGTGTTGTGGGGGATCCCCCTTAGGTGGGGCGCGGTGAAAGTTTCGAAGGCAGGGAAGGACAAAAAACTGTTATCGCGGAGGGCGGCCCTCCGTCTCCTGTGTGTCAGGACCCGACGAACGGCTGTGATCCGCGACATAGCGCGCGGACAGGCTCGCCGGGGTGGGGGATCCTGCACTCCCGCCCGTGTGTGCCCAGTGGCACGGGCGGTCACCGTGGCATCGGAGGGACGTACGTGGACGGGCGGCAGTGGCGCTCCATCATCGAGGGCGCGCAGGCCGGCGACCGGCGCGCCCTCGACGAACTCGTCGCGGGCTGGCTCCCGCTCGTCTACAACATTGTCGGCCGCGCCCTGAACGGCCACGCGGACGTCGACGACGTCGTGCAGGAGACCATGCTGCGCGCCGTCGACCACCTCGGCTCGCTGCGCGACCCGGACAGCTTCCGGTCCTGGCTGGTCGCCATCACGATGCGGCAGATACGGGAGCGCTCGCGCCGCCGGACGGCCGAGCCGCTGGCCGACGGCGCCGGTGAACAGGCCGCCGACTTCGCCGAACTGACCGTGCTGCGGCTCCAGTTGGAGGGGCAGCGGCGAGAGGTCGCGGAGGCGGTGCGCTGGCTCGACGACGAGGACCGCCAACTGCTCTCGCTGTGGTGGCTGGAGGTCGCGGGCGAACTCACCCGGCGCGAGCTGGCGGCGGCGGTCGGGATCAGCAGACAGCACGCGGCGGTACGGGTGCAGCGGATGAAGCAGCGGCTGGAGATCGCGCGGGACATCGTGCGGGCGCTCGACGGCCACCACCCCGGCGCGGGCAACTCCCCCTGCCCCGACCTGCGGTTGGTGACCGCCCGCTGGGACGGGCGGCCCGACTCGGTGTGGCGCAAGCGGCTGGCCCGGCACATCCGGGGCTGCGCGTACTGTTCGGGCGCCCGCGAGGCCGTCGTACCGGCCGAACGCCTCCTTGTCGGGATCGCCCTCGTCCCGCTGCCGGTCGGCTTCACGCTGTCGCTCGCGTTCGGCGGGAAGACGGCGGTCGCCGCCACCTCCGTCGGCTGGTCCGCCAAGGTCCTCGGACTGCTCACCAAGCCCGCCGTCGCCGTCACGGCCGGCGCCACCCTCGCGGCGGGCGGCCTGTACGTCGTCACCCGGGCGCCCGACGACCCGCCCCCGGCCCTCGCCGCACCCACGGCGGCGAGCACCGCACGTCCACCGTCGGGACGTACGGGAGCGCCCTCCGCCTCCGCGACCCCCTCACCGTCCCCCTCCGCCTCCCCGTCGCCCTCGCCGTCGCCCTCGAAGACCCGCGTCCAGCTGTACGGCACCGTCGTCGACGCCGTCGACAGCGCGCCCGCCGCGAGCGCGCTCCCGGCCGCGCTGCCCCGGCGCGCAGAGAAGGGCGTCACCGCGACCGGGGCGCCCGCCACCGGCCTCACCCACCGCGGGGAGACGGTCACCCTCAGCGGGCAGGGCTACTTCCGGGTCCGCTGGCAGGTCCTGCCCCAGCAGCGCACCGGCGCCCTGCTCATGCCGACCTGGACCGGGCTGAGCGGCAAGCTCTTCCACGTCGCCTCGGGCGGCGGTCACCGCATGGACGACGTGCAGTCGGGCTCGACGGACGGCACGACCTGGATGGGCGGCCCGTCCGTGGGCTACGCCGTCCTGCCCTCCGGCACCCAACAGATGTGGCAGAACGAGTACTTCTGGATCGACGGCACCGTCACCCTCCACCAGAACGAGGGCCCCGCCGACTACAACCTCTTCGTCCAGACCTCGACCTGGGACAAGGTGACCGAGGACGTCCGCACCGGTCCCGCCCAGGGCGTGATCCGCTACGGCCTCGTCCGCGACAACGGCGAGGACACCGCCCCGGTGCCGCAGTACCTGACCCGCTCGACCCCCGCCGACCCGGCGACGGTGAGCCCGCGCTCGCAGGTCACCTCCTGACCGTGCCGCCCGCGTCTCCCCCGCAGGCCTCGCGCAGCGCGCGTCAGGCCCTGCGCAGCGCGCACAGCGCGTCGATACGGTTCGTGGTGATCGAATCCACCCCCATGTCCAGCAGCCGGCGCATGGAACGGCGGGTGTCGGGTGTCCAGACGGAGAGCAGCTGGCCGCCGCGGTGGACGCGGGCCGTGAGGGCGCGGTCGACCAGGCTGAAGCGGTAGTTGAGCCAGCGCGGCCGTACGGCTTCGAGGAGCGCCGGGCGTGGCGGTGCGACGCTCGTCCAGGTCAGCGCGATCTCGGCGGCGGGGTCGGTGGCGCGCACGGCCAGCATGGCCGGGGCGCCCGCGCAGTAGTACACCCGGTCCTGGGCTCCGCACTCACGGATGACCTCGACGATCCTGCGTACGGCCGGGCCGTCGGGCTCTCCCGGCAGATCGACCAGGACCCGGCTGTCCTTGGTCGCATCGAGGGCCTCCGCGAGCGTCGGCACCCCGCCGCCCGTGAGCCCGCGCACCTCGTCCGAGGAGAGCGACCCGAGCGGCCGCTCCAACTCCCACAGCCGTTTCAGTGTCTCGTCGTGCAGCAGCACGGGCACCTTGTCGCGGGTGAGCCGTACGTCGATCTCGACCGCGTCCGCGCCCAGTTGGAGCGCGGAACGCAGCGAGTCGATGGTGTTCTCGCGGACGCGATAGGGGTCGCCGCGGTGGGCCACGGCAGTCACGGTGCGCATGGGCCCATTGTGCTGGTCGCTCAGGGCGTGAGCCACGCCGAGGCGTAGGTGTCGATCTCCTCGGCGAGGCGCGTCCTGCCGGCCGGGTCGAGGAAGGACGCCTCCACCGCGTTCTTGGCGAGCGCGGCGAGGCCGAGTTCGTCGAGGTCGAGAAGACGGGCGGCGACCGCGTACTCGTTGTTGAGGTCGGTGCCGAACATCGGCGGGTCGTCGGAGTTGATCGTGACGAGGACCCCGGCCCGGGTGAACTCCTTTATCGGGTGCTCGTCGAGGGTGCGGACCGCGCGGGTGGCGATGTTGGAAGTCGGGCAGACCTCCAGCGCGATGCGGTTCTCGGCGAGGTGGGCGAGCAGCTTCGGGTCGCGCGCGGAGCTGGTGCCGTGTCCGATGCGCTCGGCGCGCAGCTCGTTCAGCGCGTCCCAGACGGTCTCCGGCCCGGTGGTCTCACCCGCGTGCGGCACCGAGCGCAGTCCGGCCGCGATCGCCTGGTCGAAGTACGGCTTGAACTGCGGCCGCGGTACGCCGATTTCGGGCCCGCCGAGTCCGAAGGAGACCAGACCCTCCGGTCGCAGCCGGTCGTCGGTCGCGAGCCGCAGGGTCTCCTCGGCCGCCTCGAGCCCCGCCTCGCCGGGGATGTCGAAGCACCAGCGCAGGACGACGCCGAACTCGGCCTCCGCCGCCTTGCGGGCGTCCTCGATGGCGTCCATGAAGGCGCGCTCGTCGATGCCGCGGCGGGTGGAGGACCACGGGGTGATGGTCAGCTCGGCGTAACGGACCTGCTGCCGAGCCATGTCCCGGGCGACCTCGTACGTCAGCAGCCGTACGTCCTCGGGGGTGCGGATCAGGTCGACGACGGACAGGTACACCTGGATGAAGTGGGCGAAGTCGGTGAACGTGAAGTAGTCCGCGAGGGCCTCGGGGTCCGTCGGCACCTGGGAGTCGGGGTGGCGGGCGGCGAGGGTGGAGACGATGCGGGGGGAGGCGGATCCGACGTGGTGCACGTGCAGTTCGGCCTTGGGCAGTCCGGCGATGAAGGCGTGCAGGTCGCGGACGCCCTCGCGGGTGCTGAGCTGGTCGGTCAAGGATTCCTCCCCGGAACGGCGTCCCCGGACCGTGGTCGGGCGACGCGGGTGATCGGCTGATCGGTGATTCGGGGATCATCGTAGGCCGCCGCTCACGGGGTGAAGCCCCGGGCCGTAGCATGACGGCAGGTACGACAGAGGAGGGGACCTCACGCATGTCCGACGACGCGCAGGCGCCACAGGTGCCGCAGGACGCCGCCGCGACCCCGTGGGCATCCCCGGACCAGTCGGCTCCGCCGCCGACCCAGATCGACATGCCGTCGGCCGTCGGTCCCGAGGACGCGATACCCGGCGGGAACCCCCAGCCGGTTTCCCCGCCCGGCGGCTCCCCGGACAACGCCGCCGGACCGCGCCCCGAGCCGAACCCCTGGGCCCCGCCCGTGGACCAGGCACCCTCCCACGCGCCCGGTGCCCCCACACCCCCCTCGGTGCACAACCAGCCGACGGTCGTCGCCCTCCCCGGAACAGGCACCCCCGGCCACCCCCAGCCCCACCCCCAGTCCCCGCCCCAGTCCTGGGACAACCCCTTCGCGTCTCCCGCCGCCGCACCCGCGCCCCACCCGCGGCCCGCCCCCGGAGAGCCGGTTCCCCCGCCGCCCATCGCTCCCGAGGGCCCCGGCCAGGTCCCGTACGGCTACGGATACGGCTACCCGGCCTACCCCACGCCGGGACCCGGCTACCCGGGCGCCGCCGGCTACGGCTGGCCGATGATGCCCCCGGCGCCGAGCAACGGCATGGGCACCGCCGGGCTGGTGCTCGGCATCATCTCGGCCGTCGTGTTCTGTCTGTGGCCGATCGCGATCATCCTGGGGATCCTCGCGGTGATCTTCGGCGTGCTGGGGCGACGCAGGGCGCGCCGCGGCGAGGCGAACAACCCCGGTCAGGCGCTGGCCGGGATCATCTGCGGAGCGGTCGGCATCGCGCTCGGCATCGCGATGATCGTGGTCTTCTTCGTCCTCCCGGACAACAGCGGCAACAGCGATCCGTTCAGCGGAGACGACGGCTACTCCACTTCACTCGTCGTGCCGCACCTCGGCTAGACCGCCAACCGCTCCCGCGCCTCGACTAGTCGTCCCCCAGGAGTCGCTCCCGCGCCTCCATCAAGGCGAATCCCAGCAGGTTCGGCCCCCGCCACCGCTCGGGATCCGCCGCCCGCTCGTCGTCCGCCGCGAGTCCTATGCCCCAGACCCGGTCCATGGGGCTGGCCTCGACCAGCACCCGCGTGCCCGTGCCCAGCAGGAACGCGCGCAGTTCGGGATGGGCGGCGAACTTGTGCACGCTGCCCTCGACGACGATCCCGAAGCGCTCGCGCTCCCAGGTCGCCTCGTCGAAGCCGCGCACGAGCCGCCCCACCTTCTTGGCGAGCGCGGGGCTGGACGCCTCGATCGCGCGCCGCTGCGCCTCCGCGTCGCCGAAGAGCCGTGCCTTGCCCGCCATCATCCAGTGCTCGGCGGTCGCGTAGGAGACACCGTCCACCACGAACGGTGACGGCCACCACTGGCTCAGGCAGCTCGCACTCACCTGACCGTCCGGTCGCGGGCGGTGCCCCCAGAAGTGCAGGTACTTGACCCTTGCCCCCGAGCGGACCGCGCTGACCAGCGCTTCCCAAGAATCGATCTTCGCCATGCACGCCACTGTGGCACGCACCACTGACATTCCGTCCCGCCTTTTCCATGGGGACTCGACACCTGGTCGACAGATTCCGTCGCGTAACCAAAAGGCAACAACGGAATCACTTGTTGGAGTCCCTTTGCTCTGTCAGGATCGGCACTCAAATCGAGCTGGAGCTACGCCCACCCCTGCGGCAGCGGGGAGAACGGCGGAGGAGAGCGACATGCACAATCCGGGCCATCGCTTCCAGGCGCAGGACTGCTTCGCGGACGGCGCGCAGTACATCGCGGGCCGGCTGACCAAGGGCACCTCGGGCCGTACGCACGCGGTCGTCGACCCCGCCACCGGCGACGAGGTCTACACGTACGAGCTGGCGAGCACCGTCGACGTGGACGCGGCCGTCGCCGCCGCCCTCGACGCGTTCCCCGGCTGGGCGGGCGCCACCCCCGGCGAACGCTCCGACGCCCTGCACCGCTTCGCCGCCGTGCTCGCCGACCGCGCCGAGGAGTTCGCCCGGGCGGAGTCGCTCCAGTGCGGAAAGCCCCTCAAGCTGACCCGCGAGTTCGACGTGCCCGGCACCATCGACAACATCGCCTTCTTCGCGGGCGCGGCCCGGCATCTGCAAGGGCAGTCCGCGGGCGAGTACTCCGGCGACCACACCTCGTACGTACGCCGTGAGCCCATCGGTGTCGTCGGCTCCATCGCGCCCTGGAACTACCCCCTCCAGATGGCCGCCTGGAAGATCCTCCCGGCGATCGCCGCGGGCAACACGATCGTGCTGAAGCCCGCCGAGCTGACCCCGCTGACCTCGCTCCTCTTCGCCGAGGCCGCCACCGCGGCGGGCATCCCGGACGGCGTGATCAACATAGTGACCGGGGCCGGGAGGGACGCCGGCGAGCACCTCGTCGGCCACCCCGACGTGGCGATGACCTCCTTCACCGGGTCCACCGCGGTCGGCAAGCGCGTCGCCGAGATCGCCACCTCGACCGTCAAGCGACTCCATCTGGAACTGGGCGGCAAGGCCCCCTTCGTGGTCTTCGACGACGCGGACCTGGACGCGGCCGTGAACGGCGCGGTCGCGGGCTCGCTCATCAACAGTGGGCAGGACTGCACCGCCGCCACACGCGCGTACGTACAAAGGCCCCTCTACGAAGAGTTCGTGTCCAGGACGGCCGCCCTGATGGCGAGCGTCCGCCTCGGCGACCCGTTCGCGTCCGGCACCGACCTCGGCCCGCTGATCTCGCACGCCCAGCGCGACCGCGTGGCCGGATTCGTCGACCGGGCCCGCGGCTACGCGCGCGTGGTGACCGGCGGAGAGATCCCCGAAGAGCTCAAGGACGGCGCCTACTACCGGCCCACGCTCGTCGCCGACGCTCCTCAGGACAGCGAGATCGTGCAGTCCGAGATCTTCGGTCCCGTCCTGGTGGTGCTCCCCTTCGACAGCGACGACGAGGGAATCCGGCTCGCCAACGACACCCCGTACGGTCTCGCCGCCTCCGCGTGGAGCCGGGACGTGTACCGGGCCAACCGTGCGACCCGCGAGATCAAGGCGGGCTGCGTGTGGGTCAACGACCACATTCCGATCATCAGCGAGATGCCGCACGGCGGTTACAAGGCGTCCGGCTTCGGCAAGGACATGTCGGCGTACTCGTTCGAGGAGTACACCCAGATCAAGCACGTCATGTTCGACAACACCGCGGTCGCCAGGAAGGACTGGCACCGCACGATCTTCGGGGACCGGCCCTAGTCGATCCGGAGCCGGCCGCGCGTCGGCTTCCGACTATCGCCGAGTGGCAGACCAGGCCGCCAGACCACGGCCGCGACCCTTCCGAAAGGGCATCACGAGCATGGAGCAGTACGAGCCCGACCGCCTCTCCCCGGCCCAAGTGGCCGCCATGCGGCGCAGTTTCAGGAACGGCAGGGCCGCGCTCAGCCGCCGCTCGCTGCTGCGCGCCTCCGCGGGCGGCGCGCTCGCCGTCGGCGGGCTCGGCGCGCTGAGCGGCTGCGGGATCCCGGCCGCGGGCCAGACCCAGGGCGGCGTCTCCGCCGAGGACCACTCGGCCAAGGAGAAGACGATCAACTTCTCCAACTGGACCGAGTACATGGACGTCGACGACAGCGGGAAGCACCACCCGACGCTCGACGCGTTCACCAAGCGCTCCGGCATCTCGGTCAAGTACACCGAGGACATCAACGACAACGTCGAGTTCTTCGGCAAGATCAAGCCGCAGCTCGCCGCGGGCCAGGACACCGGGCGCGACCTGATCGTGGTCACCGACTGGCTGGCCGCCCGGCTGATCCGCTTCGGCTGGGTGCAGAAGCTGAACGCCTCCAACCTGCCGCACGCGTACGCCAACCTGTCCGCCCAGTTCCGCAGCCCCGACTGGGACCCGGGACGCGCCTACTCCTACCCCTGGCAGGGCATCTCGACCGTCGTCGCCTTCAACAAGAAGGCGTTGAACGGCATCGAGGTGAAGTCGGTCTCCGACCTCCTCGACAACCCCAAGCTCAAGGGGCGCGTCGGCTTCCTCTCGGAGATGCGCGACAGCATGGGCATGACGCTGCTCGACATGGGCAAGGACCCGGAGAAGTTCACCGACGACGACTTCGACGCGGCGATCGCCCGCCTCCAGAAGGCCGTCGACAAGGGCCAGATACGCCGCTTCACCGGCAACGACTACACGTCCGACCTCACCAAGGGCGACCTCGCGGCCTGTGTCGCCTGGGCGGGCGACATCGTCCAACTCAAGGCGGACAGCCCGGACGTGGACTTCATCATCCCGGACAGCGGCTATCTGACGTCCACGGACAACATGCTGATCCCCAACAAGGCCCGTCACAAGACGAATGCCGAACGGCTCATGGACTTCTACTACGAGCCCGGTCCGGCCGCACAGCTCGCCGCGTACATCAACTACGTCTGTCCCGTCGACGGGGTCAAGGACGAGCTTGCGAAGATCGACAAGTCGGCGGCGGACAACCCGCTGATCCTCCCCGACAAGGCCATGGCCGCGAAGTCCCACGCCTTCCGCTCCCTGACGCAGAAGGAAGAGACGGCCTACGAAGAGAAGTTCGCCAAGCTCACCGGGGCGTGACGCCTCCGGCGGCTGAGCGGTGGCGGTGGTCCGGCCGGGCCGCCCGGGCGGTTGCCCGGGGCCCGAGGAGACCTGCGCCGGCTCCGCCGCGCGGCCCCGACCGGCGCAGCGACCGTAGTCCGCCCCGGACACCCCTACGACCCCGACATCCAGGGACCACACCATGACGACAGACAACGGCGGCGACGTCCGCCTCTCCGGGATCAGCAAGACGTACGGCTCCTTCACGGCCGTCCACCCCCTCGACCTGACCGTCCCCGAAGGCTCCTTCTTCGCCCTTCTCGGGGCGTCGGGCTGCGGCAAGACCACCACCCTGCGGATGATCGCGGGTCTGGAGGAACCTTCCTCCGGCACCGTCTTCCTCGGCGACCAGGAAGTGACCCACCTGCCCCCGTACAAGCGGCCGGTGAACACCGTCTTCCAGTCCTACGCCCTCTTCCCGCACCTCGACATCTTCGAGAACGTCGCCTTCGGTCTGCGCCGGCGCGGCATCAAGTCGGTGAAGAAGCAGGTCGAGGACATGCTGGAGCTCGTCCAGCTCGGCGAGCAGGCCCGCAAGAAACCGCACCAGCTCTCCGGCGGCCAGCAGCAGCGCGTCGCCGTGGCCCGCGCCCTGATCAACCACCCCAAGGTGCTGCTCCTCGACGAACCGCTCGGCGCCCTCGACCTCAAGCTGCGCCGCCAGATGCAGCTGGAGCTCAAGCGCATCCAGACCGAGGTCGGCATCACCTTCGTACACGTCACGCACGACCAGGAGGAGGCCATGACGATGGCCGACACGGTCGCCGTGATGAACGCGGGCCGCGTCGAGCAACTCGGCGCCCCCGCCGACCTCTACGAGAACCCGCAGACCACGTTCGTCGCCAACTTCCTCGGCACCTCGAACCTCATCGAGGCCGCCGTCGACAGCAAGGACGGCGACGACATCGTCCTGGCGGCGGGCGGCGGCAAGCTGGTCCTGCCGCAGGCGCGATGTTCGGCGCCCACGACGACCGGCGGCAAGGTCCTGGTCGGAGTCCGCCCCGAGAAGATATCGCTCACACACGTCGACGACGCGGGCGAGATACCGGCCGGCCGCAACCGGATCACCGGCAGGATCGCCGACTCCAGCTTCATCGGCGTCTCCACTCAGTACGTCGTCGACAGCGCCGTCTGCCCCGAGTTCGAGGTCTACTCCCAGAACATCGACCGCGACGCCCGGCTCACCCCCGGCGCCGAGGTGGTCCTGCACTGGAGCCCTGCGCACACCTTCGGCCTCGACGCGGCGCAGGACATCGACGCCGGCGTGGAAACGGTGGAGCCAGAAGAGGGGGTGGCCGCCTGATGGCCAGCGTCACCGAGGCGCCACTCCTCGCGCCGCAGCCCGACAAGAAGCCGCCCCGCAAGCGCGGCCGTCTCGTCCCGTACTGGCTGCTCCTGCCCGGCATCCTCTGGCTGCTGATCTTCTTCGCGCTGCCGATGGTCTACCAGGCCTCCACGTCCGTGCAGACGGGCTCCCTGGAGCAGGGCTTCAAGGTCACCTGGCACTTCCAGACGTACTGGAACGCGCTGGCCGACTACTGGCCCCAGTTCCTGCGCTCGGTGCTGTACGCGGGCGCCGCGACGATCCTGTGCCTGGTGCTCGGCTACCCGCTGGCGTATCTGATCGCCTTCCGCGCGGGCCGCTGGCGCAACGTCGTGCTGATCCTGGTCATCGCGCCGTTCTTCACCAGCTTCCTGATCCGCACGCTGGCCTGGAAGACGATCCTCGCGGACGGCGGCCCGGTCGTCGGCGCCCTCAACACGCTGCACGTCCTGGACGTCACCAACTGGCTCGGCTTCACCTCCGGCGACCGCGTCCTGGCCACACCACTGGCGGTGGTCTGCGGCCTCACGTACAACTTCCTGCCCTTCATGATCCTGCCGCTCTACACCTCGCTGGAGCGGATCGACGGACGCCTCCACGAGGCGGCGGGCGATCTGTACGCGAAGCCGTTCACGACCTTCCGCAAGGTCACCTTCCCGCTGTCGATGCCCGGCGTTGTCTCCGGCACGCTGCTGACCTTCATCCCGGCCAGCGGTGACTACGTGAACGCCGACCTGCTCGGCTCCACGGACACCCGGATGGTCGGCAACGTCATCCAGACGCAGTTCCTGCGAATCCTCGACTATCCGACGGCCGCCGCGCTCTCCTTCATCCTCATGGCCGCGATCCTCATCATGGTCACCCTCTACATCCGCAAGTCCGGGACGGAGGATCTGGTCTAAATGGCCTTCGTACGCTGGTTCAAGCGGAATCTCGTCGTCATCGGTGGACTGCTGACGCTGGGATATCTGCTGCTGCCCAATGTCATCGTCACGGTGTTCTCCTTCAACAAACCGAAGGGGCGCTTCAACTACGAGTGGCAGCAGTTCTCCCTCGACGCCTGGCGCGATCCGTGCGGGGTCGCCGACATGTGCGGCTCGCTCTCGATCAGCCTCCAGATCGCCGTCTGGGCGACCATCGGGGCCACGATCCTCGGCACGATGATCGCCTTCGCCCTCGTCCGCTACCGCTTCCGGGCGCGCGGCGCGGTGAACTCGCTGATCTTCCTGCCGATGGCGATGCCCGAGGTCGTCATGGCCGCCTCGCTGCTCACCCTGTTCCTCAACCTGGGTGCTCAGTTGGGTTTCTGGACGATCCTGATCGCCCACATCATGTTCTGCCTCAGCTTCGTCGTGACGGCCGTCAAGGCGCGTGTGATGTCGATGGACCCGCGCCTGGAGCAGGCGGCACAGGACCTCTACGCCGGCCCGGTGCAGACGTTCCTGCGCGTCACCCTGCCCATCGCGGCCCCCGGCATCGCGGCGGGCGCGCTGCTCGCCTTCGCGCTCTCCTTCGACGACTTCATCATCACCAACTTCAACGCGGGTTCGACCGTCACCTTCCCCATGTTCGTGTGGGGTTCGGCGCAGCGCGGAACACCCGTTCAGATCAATGTCATCGGTACGGCCATGTTCATCGTCGCCGTACTGTTCGTCCTGGCCGGAATGGTCGTCAGCAACCGTCGCAGCAAGCAAAAGGCATAGCAAAAGACATCGCGGACGGCATCACCCACAGAGAAATTTCGGTGGGTAATTCAGCTGTAGGGAGTTGAAATCATGGCCCCGAGCGCCATGACCCGTTGGACCACGTCTCTTTCCGAAGCCCAGCCGGTTCCGTACTGGCTGGACGACCCGGGCAAGCCCCACCCCGAGCCCGCCCTCACCGGCGCCGAGACCTGCGACCTGCTCGTCGTCGGCGGTGGCTACAGCGGACTGTGGACCGCGCTGATCGCCAAGGAGCGCGACCCGCAGCGTGAGGTGGTGCTCCTGGAGGGCCGCGAGGTGGGCTGGGCCGCCTCGGGCCGCAACGGCGGCTTCTGTGCCGCGTCCCTGACCCACGGCCTGGCCAACGGACTCACCCGCTGGCCGGACGAGATCAGGAAGCTGGAGGAGCTGGGCGCCCGCAACCTCGACGAGATCGAGGCGGCCGTCGCCCGCTACTCCCTCGACTGCGACTTCGAGCGCTCCGGCGAGATCGACGTCGCCACCGAGCCGCACCAGGCGGCCGAACTCCGCGAGTGGCACGAGGAACTGCGGGAGCGGGGCCTGGCGGACGGCATCGAGTTCCTGGACGCCGACGCGGTCCGCGAACAGGTCGACTCGCCGACCTTCCTCGCGGGCCTGCACGACCGCCGCGGCGTCGCCATGCTCCACCCCGCCAAACTCGCCTGGGGTCTCAAGCGGGCCTGCCTGCGGCTCGGGGTGCGGGTGTACGAGCACACGCCCGCGCTCGCCCTGAAGGCGTACGGCGCCGGCATGGCCGTACGCACTCCGTACGGTTCCGTCCGTGCCCGCAAGGTGGCGCTCGCCACCAACATCTTCCCGAACCTGGTCAAGCGGGTGCGCGCGTACACCGTCCCGGTCTACGACTACGCGCTGATGACCGAACCCCTGACCGCCGACCAGCTGGCGTCCGTCGGCTGGAAGAACCGGCAGGGCCTCGGGGACTCGGCGAACCAGTTCCACTACTTCCGGCTCTCCGCCGACAACCGCATCCTGTGGGGCGGTTACGACGCGATCTACCCGTACGGCGGCCGGGTGCGCGCCGAGTACGACGACCGCCCGGAGACGTACGCGAAGCTCGCCGGGCACTTCTTCACCTGCTTCCCGCAGTTGGAGGGCGTCCGCTTCACCCACGCCTGGGGCGGTGCGATCGACACCTGCTCGCGCTTCTCGGCCTTCTTCGGCACGGCGCACCACGGAAAGGTCGCGTACGCGGCCGGCTACACGGGTCTGGGCGTGGGCGCGACCCGGTTCGGCGCGGACGTGATGCTCGACCTGCTGGCGGGGGAGCGCACCGAGCGCACGGAACTGGAGATGGTCCGCAAGAAGCCCCTGCCGTTCCCGCCCGAGCCCTTCGCCTGGACCGGCATCGCGCTCACCAAGTGGTCGCTGGCGCGGGCGGACGCGCACGGCGGACGGCGCAATCTCTGGCTGAGGACGATGGACAAGCTGGGACTGGGCTTCGACAGCTGAGCCGCGCCGGCGGGGCGTGCGCCGCGGTGGCTGATCCACAGGCGTACGCCCAGCTCATCCACTGTGATGCGGCGCACCACCAAAAAATGGCGGAACCCGCGTAATGCCCGGGCCGAACCTCCCTCCCCTCTGTGACGCGACCAGCGTCGACACGAGGAGAGAGGGCGGTTCCGCCATGACAGGGGCCAAGACGGCGGTCGAGTGGCTGGCATCCGTGGCGCCGGATCCCGAGGCCTGCCGCCGGGAATGGGAGACCAATCCGCAGAGGGTCGCGCTGCTGCCGGCCGGCAGGCTCTGGGACGTACTGATCCTGCCGGGCGAGCTCGGCTATCCCACGCTCGACGTGCTGACCCGGGTGATAGACCGACTCGGCCCGGTGCTCGTCGACTTCGGCGACGCCCGGATGGGTTTCTTCGTGCCGCCCGGCACCGCTGCGCGCTGGCTCGGCACGGGGGTGCGCACGGCGGGGCGCGGTACGTGGATCGTGGTGCCGTACCCGGGACGGACCCACGGCGGGGTCCGCTGGCTGGTCCCGCCGGACGGCACCGGCACGCTCACCGATCCGGCGCTGCTGGAACTGGCCATGCACGAGGCGGCGGCGGGCATCGCCGGGAACGAGGGTCGACAGCCACCACGGGGCGGACTCCGGTAACGGACCCGGGTCACGGCCCCCGTTGACGGTCAAAGGTCTTGACAACAGAATTGGTCTGGACCAAGTTGGGCGCGCTCCACCCTCCTGAATCCCCCCATGCCCGGAGGCAGTTGTGGATCGCACCGAACGCACCAGACCGTCCACGCGTCAAAGGCTGCTCGCCGTGTGCACGGCCACCGTTCTGGCCGTACCCGGCCTCGCCGCACTCTCGTCGGCCGCCCGTGCGGCCGACGCGGACCTGGTCAGGAACGGCGGCTTCGAGGCGGGCCTCGACGGCTGGACCTGCACTGCGGGCGCCGTCGTCAACTCACCGGTACGCAGTGGAAGTTCGGCGTTGCGGGCGACCCCGGCCGGCAGCGACAACGCGCAGTGCTCCCAGACGGTGACCGTCAAACCCGACTCCCAGTACACCCTCGCCGGATACGTCCGGGGCAGCTACGTCTACCTCGGCTCGAGCGGCACCGGCACCACCGACGTCTCCACCTGGACCCAGTCCGCCCCCGACTGGCAGCAGCTCACCACCACCTTCCGCACCGGCCCGTCCACCACCAAGGTCACCCTCTACACCCACGGCTGGTACGGCACCGGCGCGTACTACGCCGACGACGTCTCCCTCGTGGGCCCCGGCGCCGACCCGGGACAGCCCCCGGCCGCGCCCACCGGCCTGGCCACCGGCACGGTCACGTCCTCCACCGTCGCCCTGTCCTGGTCACCGGTCACCGGTGCGACGGGCTACGCCGTCTACCGCGACGGGGTGAAAGTGCAGACGGCCACCGGCACCTCGACCACCGTGAGCGGCCTCGCGCCCTCCACGGCGTACGCCTTCCAGGTCGCGGCGGTGAACGACGCGGGGGAGTCGGCGAAGTCGGCGACGGTCACGGCGACGACGTCCACGGGCTCGGGAGGCTCCACCGGGCACTCCCTCGTCGGATACCTCCACGCGAGCTTCGCCAACGGCTCCGGCTACACCCGCATGTCCGACGTCCCCGACAGCTGGGACATCATCGACCTGGCCTTCGGCGAGCCGACCTCCACCACCTCCGGCGACATCCGCTTCACCCGTTGCCCCGTCACCGAGTGCCCGACGGTCGAGAGCGACGCCGACTTCAAGGCCGCGATCAAGGCCAAGCAGGCCGCGGGCAAGAAGGTGCTGATCTCGATCGGCGGCCAGAACGGCCAGGTGCAGCTGACGACGACGGCCGCCCGCGACACCTTCGTGTCCTCCGTCTCGAAGATCATCGACACCTACGGCCTGGACGGCCTGGACATCGACTTCGAGGGCCACTCGCTCTCGCTCGACGCCGCCGACACGAACTTCAAGAGCCCGACCACGCCGGTGATCGTGAACCTGATCTCGGCCCTGAAGACCCTGAAGGCCAAGTACGGATCCACGTTCGTCCTGACGATGGCCCCGGAGACCTTCTTCGTCCAACTCGGCTACCAGTACTACGGCACGGGCAAGTGGGGCGGCCAGGACCCGCGGGCCGGCGCCTATCTCCCCGTCATCTACGCCCTGCGCGACGACCTGACCCTGCTGCACGTCCAGGACTACAACTCCGGCTCGATCATGGGCCTCGACAACCAGTACCACTCCATGGGCGGCGCGGACTTCCACATCGCGATGACCGACATGCTGCTGACCGGCTTCCCCGTCGCGGGCGACGCGAACAACGTCTTCCCGCCGCTGCGACCCGACCAGGTGGCGATCGGCATGCCGGCGTCGACGAACGCGGGCAACGGTTACGTGGCGCCGTCCGAGGTCACCAAGACCCTGGACTGCCTGACCAGGAAGACCAACTGCGGCTCGTACACGACCCGCGGCACCTGGCCGGGACTGCGCGGCCTGATGACGTGGTCGATCAACTGGGACCGCTACGGGAGCTGGGAGTTCCAGCGGACCTTCGACGGCTATTTCGGCTGACGGCCGTTCCGGCCGAGGAGGAGCCGGAGCGAGAGCAGCAGCACCGCGCAGAGGCACCAACTGGCCGCCACGTCCAGCGGCCAGTGGTAGCCCCGCCGGACCAGGCCGAAGGCGACACCGAGGTTGAGGGCGAGGCAGCCGACGAGCAGGGCGCGGCGGGCCCCGGCGCCCCGCAGCCACGGAATCAGCACCAGGGCCGCACCGCCGTAGGCGATGACGGCGGTGGCGGTGTGGCCCGAGGGATAGAAGCCCGTACCTGGGCCCATGACCGGTGGGCCCGGCCGGGCGACCAGTTCTTTCAAAGGCACGATCAATGCCGGTACGACCGCCATCAAGGCGGCCGTCGCGAGGGACGGCAGCCACCAGCGCTCCCGCCCGGCCGCGCGGGCCCGCCACGCCACGTACGCGAGCACGACGGCCAGGACCGGCACCGCGACGGTGACATCGCCCAGGTCGGCCAGGAGTCCGGAGACGCGGTCGGGGTGGACGAGACGGTCGCTGAGGTGTTCGTCCGCGCGGGCGAGGGGGCCGTGGGCCGCGACCTGCCAGGTGATCAGCGCGAAGAGGAGGGCCGGAAGGCCGAGGAAGCCGAGAGGTCCGAAGAGGCCGAGACGTCCGCGGAGGAAGGTCGGCCGCCCCGGAACAGGGGGGGTAGTTCCGAGGCGGCCGTCCAGATCGGGTCGTCGCGCGCCCCGGGGGGTTTGGGGCGAGCGACTGTCCGATCGGTGAGGAGATCCGGAGCCGGAAGCTCCGGGTGTGTGCGCGAGGGCACGACCAGGGCGAAGCTGGGGAGGCCTCGACCCGGTGTCACCCACAGTCCCCTGTGGGCGGGGTGTATCTCTCATCTGGGTAGAACCTACGGCAGGGGATCCGGCTCCGACAGACGCAATCGCGTCCCGTCATGTACCTCGCACACGTTCTTCACACGCTCTGACCCCGGTCGCCGCGGCCCCGGAACCAAGCGGAATCCGCTCGGGGCGGTCGTCTTGAGTCCGGGGCTGGGGCGGGTGGGGCGTCAGATACGGGCGAAGGCCTGCTCGATGATGTCGAGGCCCTCGTTCAGCAGGTCCTCGCCGATGACCAGCGGCGGCAGGAAGCGGAGGACGTTGCCGTAAGTGCCACAGGTCAGGACCAGCAGGCCCTCCTGGTGGCAGGCCTTGGCCAGCGCGGCGGTCGCCTCGGGGTTCGGCTCCTTGGTGGCGCGGTCCTTGACCAGCTCGATGGCGATCATGGCGCCACGGCCACGGACGTCGCCGATGACGTCGAACTTCTCGGCCATCGCGCCGAGGCGGGCCTTCATGACGGCCTCGATGTTCTTCGCCTTGGCGTTGAGGTCGAGCTCCTTCATCGTCTCGATCGCGCCGAGCGCGCCCGCGCAGGCTACCGGGTTGCCGCCGTAGGTGCCGCCGAGGCCGCCCGCGTGCGCGGCGTCCATGATCTCGGCGCGGCCGGTCACGGCGGCGAGCGGCAGACCGCCCGCGATGCCCTTGGCGGTGGTGATCAGGTCCGGGACGATGCCCTCGTCCTCGCACGCGAACCACTGGCCGGTGCGGCAGAAGCCGGACTGGATCTCGTCCGCGACGAAGACGATGCCGTTGTCCTTGGCGAACTTGCTGATCGCGGGGAGGAAGCCCTTCGCGGGCTCGATGAAGCCGCCCTCGCCGAGCACCGGCTCGATGATGATCGCGGCGACGTTGTCGGCGCCGATCTGCTTGTTGATCATGTCGATCGCCTGGGCGGAGGCCTCGGCGCCGGCGTTCTCCGGGCCGGTCAGCCAGCGGTAGCCGTACGCCACCGGCACGCGGTAGACCTCGGGCGCGAACGGGCCGAAGCCGTGCTTGTACGGCATGTTCTTGGCGGTCAGCGCCATCGTGAGGTTCGTACGGCCGTGGTAGCCGTGGTCGAAGACGACGACGGCCTGGCGCTTGGTGTACGCACGGGCGATCTTGACGGCGTTCTCGACGGCCTCGGCGCCCGAGTTGAACAGGGCCGACTTCTTGGCGTGGTCACCCGGGGTCAGCTCGGCCAGCGCCTCGGCGACGGCGACGTAGCCCTCGTACGGGGTGACCATGAAACAGGTGTGGGTGAAGTCCTGGAGCTGCGCGGAGGCGCGGCGTACGACGGCCTCGGCGCTCGCGCCGACGGAGGTCACGGCGATGCCGGAGCCGAAGTCGATCAGACGGTTGCCGTCGACGTCCTCGATGATGCCGCCGCCGGCGCGCGTGGTGAAGACGGGGAGCACCGAACCCACACCGGCCGCGACCGCGGCGATGCGTCGGGCCTGCAGTTCCTGCGACTTCGGGCCGGGGATGGCGGTGACGACGCGGCGCTCCTGCGGAAGTGCGGTCATGAGGGGCTCCCTGATGATCTTGCGAACCGGACGGTCCCCGCGGCGGACGGGGTGTGCCGGGCGGGGTGTTTTCGGACTCTTGACTTCTTTCTTCGCAGGCTAGGGCCGGGAACGGAGGGTCGGCATGCTCCATGTGGGCGTTGTCGGAGGATTCCGTTGTCCGCGGTGGACATAGAGGGGCGAGGGACCGATGGTCCCGGTCCGTCGCCGGTCCGCCGCCGCTCCGCCCGGGCAAGGCGCGGGCCCGGCCGCGTAAACGGTGAACTCCCCCCGCAGGGGCACTAGATTGACTCGCGGACGAAGCGCGGAGCGGCTGGTCAGGGGGCAGGGCGATGGACAGCGACGGGACGCAGGACGCACGGGGCGGGCATACCGGTGCCGTGCCGGGACCCGCCGTGCCGCCGCCACCCGGCAGGGCACCCGCGTCTCCGCCACCCGGAGTACCCCCGGTGCTGAGGGGGACACCGCCCCGACCCGCGGGTCTGCCGTCCGTGCCGGAGCAGTCCCCGGCCCCCCGGCCCACCGTCGCCGACTGGCTCGACAGGCCGCGACCCGCCGCCGGACCCGGGATCTGGCGGTACGGATACCGGGTGCGGCGCCCGTCGAAGGGGCGGGAGCGGCTCTCGCCGGTCACGATCGTCGGACTCGCCGTCCCGCTCGTGGTGGCACTCGTCGTCTGGTCGCTGTGGCGCCACGGCAGCGTCCCCTACATGTGGGTCGTGCTGAAGGTGTTCACACCGGACGGCTGGTGGTGGAGCGGCACCACCTCGCCCAAGGTGTGGCAGGGGGTGGAGGCCATCGAGGTCTACAACGGGGTCTTCTTCGGCGTGCTGGTGTACACCATGGGCCGGCTGGGGAGCTGGCCCGAGGTCGTCCGCCACTACGTCACCGCCCGGCCCCAGCCCCTGCGCGCCGCCCTCGCCGGGCTCGGCGCACTGATCGCCCTGACGTTCGTCTTCCCGGACGCCTTCCCCGGGGTCGGCTGGGACGCCCTCCCGGTCGTCGCCCCGCTGTTCTCCCTCGTCGCCCTGGTCTCCGGCGGCTACGACCTGTTCCAGTCGCAGCTGATCACCGACGGGCTCTACACGCTGATCACCCTGCTCGTCCTGTGGCCGTTCGCCCGGATCGGCGCCTGGCGCGGATACGCCAGGGAGTGGCTCGCCGCCCGAGCCGCGCGCAACGAGGCACAGGAGGCCGGCACCGCGAAGTTCGCGCCGGACCTGCCCGCCGCCCAGTGGCCCGAACTCCGTGACGCCGGACAGCACGAGGCGGCGGACCTGCTCACCGCCGAAGTGCTCGGCGGCCGGATGAACGACGTGGACTGCGCCCGGGTGCGGCGCGCGTGGACCACGGCGAAGTGGGACGCCACGCGCCTGGCCGCCTTCGCCGACACCGTGCTGCGGCGGGGCGGGGCGGCCTGGACGCACCCCTCCGGGGCCCGGGACCTGCCCGCGCGCACCGCGGCGCACGACGTGCTCGTGGGACAGGTGCGCATCGGGCGGTGGACGACCGGGGACCGTACCCCGGAGGCCTACGACGGTGGGGGCGCGGCCCTCGACCCTGAAGCCCTGGGCACCTCCCTGCTCGCCGTCGGTCCCTCCGGCTCCGGGAAGACCCGGCACCTGGTCGGACCCGTCGTCGAGTCGCTCGCCCTGCAGGCGCTCACCGGGCGGTGCGCCGTCGTCGCGGTCGCCGCCGCCGGGACGCCGCTCGGCCCGGACTCGGCCTTCGACGTCGTGGTGAAGATCGGCGACCCCGCCTCCGTCCACGACCTCGATCTGTACGCGGACTCCGACGACCCCGACGAAGCGGCCTCCTTCCTCGCCGAAGGGCTGGCCGGGGACCTCGACGCGGTGGCCGGTCAGCGGGCCACCACCGCGCTCGCCCAACTCCTCGGCCCCTACCGGGCGGTGCACGGCACGTTCCCGCCGATGTCCGTCCTGCGGGAACTCCTGGAAGGCGTGCCGGAGGCCCTGACCGCCCTGCACGAAGCCCTTTCTGGGCCGCAGCACGCCGGGATGCGCCGCGAACTGGAAGCACGTATGCGGCAGGTCGGCAGCCCGGCCGACGCGGGCCCGGCTCTCGCCGACCGGCTGGCGCTCCTGGACCGGCCGGCCTTCGCCGACTTCTTCGGCGCGGGCGGCACCACCCGCGCCTTCTCGCTGCGCGCCGTGGCCCACCACCCGCTGCGGGTACGGATCGACCTGCCCGAGCACGGGCACGAGGAGGCCGCCAGGCTGCTCACCCGGCTCGTACTGGCCCAGTTCACCGCCGTCGTACGCGGCGGCGAGCGCCCGCACTTCGTCTGCCTGGTCCTCGACGACGCCACCGGCACGCTGACCCCCGACTCCGTACGCCGCATCCAGCGCCTGCGCTCCCAGAACGCGGGGGTGGTGCTCGCCCTGCGCACGATCGGCGACATTCCCGAGGCGCTGCACGGGCCGCTGTACGGGGCCGTGGGCTGCCGGATGGCGTTCTCCGGCGTCACGACCTGGGACGGCAGCCGCTTCGCCCACGCCTGGGGAACGGAGTGGGTCGAGACCCGTGACGTGGCCAAGCACACCGTCTTCGCGGACCAGCCGATGACCCGGGCCATCCACGCCCTGCGCAAGCTGGTCACCGGAAAGGCCGTCACCACGGACGCGGTGACCATAAGGAAGGTCGAGCGGGAGCGGTGGTCGGCGTCCGAGCTGGCGCACGAGGTGCCGCCGGGGCACGCGGTGCTGTCGCTCACCACGGTGGGGGGAGAACACGCGCCGCCGTTGCTGGTGGACCTACGGAGCTAGGTGTGGGACCTACGGAGCTGGGTGTCTGGACACAAGGTCACCGGCCGACCGTACGGTGAGGCAGAATCGACATAGGTCGTTCATACGTTGCGGCCAAAAGATCACACTGCCCGTGACCGTCGAAGATCCTGTGAAGACCTGAAGGTCCCATGCGCCCCACGCTCGCCTCGATCGTCCACCACTCCGCGCTCAAACTGACCGTGCGGGCGGGCGAGGACCGTCTGGACGTACCCGTCCGCTGGGCCCACGTCAGCGAGCTCGCCGACCCCGTGCCGTACATGGAGGGCGGGGAACTGCTGCTGATCACCGCGCTCCAGCTGGACGCGGAGGATCCGGACGTCATGCGGCGCTATGTGAAGCGGCTGGTGGGAGCCGGCGTCGTCGGGCTCGGCTTCGCCGTCGGGGTCAACTACGACGAGATCCCGAAGGCCCTGGTCGACGCGGCGGAGGAAGAGGGCCTGCCGCTCCTGGAGGTCCCCCGCCGCACCCCCTTCCTGGCCATCAGCAAGGCGGTGTCCGCCGCGATCGCCGCGGACCAGTACAGGGCCGTGACGGCGGGCTTCGCCGCGCAGCGCGAACTGACGAAGCAGGCCCTGAACGACGGCCCCGAGGGGCTGCTGTCGGCGCTCGCGGGACAGGTGGACGGCTGGGCGGCCCTGTACGACGCGTCCGGCGCCGTCGTCGCCACCGCGCCCGAGTGGGCCGGACGGCGGGCCGCACGCATCACCCCCGACGTGGAGCGGCTGCGCGAGCGTCCCGCGCCCGCCAGCTCCGTCGTCGGCGGCGAGGACCGCGTGGAACTCCACTCCCTCGGCACCGGCCGTCGCCCCCGCGCCGCGCTCGCCGTCGGAACCGCCGCCGCCCTCGGCACCGCCGAGCGCTACGCCGTGCACTCCGCGATCGCACTGCTGACCCTCACCACCGAACGCTCACGGTCGCTGCACGCCGCCGAGCAGCGCATCGGGGCGGCGGTGCTGCGCATGCTGCTCGCCGGGCAGCCCGAGCACGCGCGCACCGTGGCCGGGGACCTCTACGGGGAACTGCTCGACGCGCCCTTCCGGCTGATCCTCGCCGAGTCGGCGTCCGCTTCGGCCGCGCGGGCGCACGCGGACGGGCACGCGCGCGTGGCCGCCGCGAAGCCGTCCAAGGCCCCCGTCGTGGTGCCGGACCCGACGAACGGCGACCCGCTCGGCGGGCTCGCCGAGATCGTCGAGTCCGCCGCCGCCCGCTCCGGTGAGTCCGTGCTCGTCGTGCCCGACGGGGAGCGGCTGGTCGTGCTCGCCGTGGACGGAGGCGCGGCGGTGGCGGCGTGCGGGGAGTACGCGGCCGCGCTGGACGCCGCGCGGATCGCCACCCGGGAGCAGCCCGTGGGCGAGGAGGACGAACTGGTCGTCGGACTGTCGGCCCCCGCCGGGCCGATCGCCGCGGCCGCCGCCTACAAGCAGGCCGAGCAGGCGCTGTCCGTGGCCCGGCGGCGGGGGCGGTCGCTGGTCGAGCACGAGGAGCTGGCCGCGGGGTCCGTGCTGCCGTTGCTCGCCGATGACGCGGTGCGGGCGTTCGCGGACGGGTTGCTGCGCCCGCTGAACGAGCACGACGCCACCGGGCGGGGGGATCTGGTCGCCTCGCTGCGGGCGTGGCTGTCCCGGCACGGTCAGTGGGACGCCGCGGCCGCCGACCTGGGTGTGCACCGGCACACCCTGCGTTATCGGATGCGGCGCGTCGAGGAGATCCTCGGACGCTCCCTCGACGATCCCGACGTCCGCATGGAACTGTGGCTGGCGCTGAAGGCGACGGCGGCGGCGGGGGAGTAGGAACCCCGGGTGGGTTCCACGTCCGCGGGCCGGTGGTGACTGTTGCCGCCCCGGGGGCTCCGCCCCCGGACCCCCCGGTGGGTTCTTCGGCTGCGGGCCGTCTGTCGCTGGTCGCGCAGTTCCCCGCGCCCCTTGGGCCGGGGCTGCGCCCCGAGTGCCTCACCGGCTCGGATTCGTTCGGCTGCGGGGTGTCTGTGGCTGGTCGCGCAGTTCCCCGCGCCCCTTGGGCCGGGGCTGCGCCCCGGATTTCCCGCTCGGTCTCGTTTGTTCGGCTGCGGGTGGGGGGGGCGGCTGGGGCGGGGGTGGCCCCCCCCCCACCCCCCCCCCGCCCCGGGATCAGGGGCGCGGGGAACTGCGCGGTCTTTTGGGGGTCCGGGGGCGTAGCCCCCGGGGGTGGGACGGGTAGGGGCGGCGGGGGCGAGGGAAACGTGGCGGTCACCTCGATCGTGCCAAAGCGGAGTGCCCCGCCCCGCCACTGCTACGTCCCGGACAAACGACCTCCCGTCGCCCCGGCCCTACCGTGGACCACGAACGCCAAGGACACCTCAACCTCGGAAGGGCCGGGACTCGACATGACTTCCACCCACGCCTTCTGGCTCGCCGGCCGCCAGGCCACCGGTGAGACCACCTTCGATGTCACCTCGCCGTGGGACGGCCGGGTCGTCGGACAGGTCAGCGTCCCGACCGAGGCACAGGTCGAGGAGGCCGTCGCCGCCGCGTACGCCGTGCGCGACGAGTTCGCCGCCACCCCCGCCCACGTCCGCGCCGCCGCCCTCGACCACGTCAGCAAGCGCCTCGTCGAGCGCACCGAGGAGATCGCGCAGCTCATCTCCGCCGAGAACGGCAAGCCGATCAAGTGGGCCCGCGGCGAGGTCGGCCGCGCGGTGTCCGTCTTCCGGTTCGCCGCCGAGGAGGCCCGCCGCTTCAACGGCGGCGAGGCCCAGCGCCTCGACACCGACCTCGGCGGCCAGGGCCGCCTGGCCCTCACCCGCCGCTTCCCGAAGGGCGTCGTCCTCGGCATCGCGCCCTTCAACTTCCCTCTCAACCTGTGCGCCCACAAGATCGCCCCGGCCATCGCCGCCGGCGCGCCGATCATCCTGAAGCCGGCGCCCGCGACCCCGCTCTCCGGCCTGATCATCGGTGACCTGCTCGCCGAGACGGAGCTGCCGGCCGGCTCCTGGTCGATCCTCCCGGTCTCCAACGACCGGATGCCCGCCCTCGTCCAGGACGAGCGGCTCCCGGTCATCTCCTTCACCGGGTCCGAGAAGGTCGGCTACGCGATCATGGACTCGGTGCCGCGCAAGCACTGCACCCTGGAGCTCGGCGGCAACGGCGCGGCCGTCGTCCTCGCCGACTGGGCGAGCGACGAGGACCTGGACTGGGCCGCGACGCGGATCGCGACCTTCTCCAACTACCAGGGCGGCCAGTCCTGCATCTCCGTGCAGCGCGTGATCGCGGACGCGTCGGTGTACGACCGGCTGCTGCCGCGCATCGTCGCCGCCGTCGAGGCCCAGGTCACCGGCGACCCGTCCGACGACAAGACGGACGTCGGCCCGCTGGTCAGCGAGGACGCCGCCCAGCGCGTGGAGTCCTGGGTCGACGAGGCCGTCCGGTCCGGCGCCACCCTCCTCGCCGGCGGCAAGCGCGACGGTGCCTCCTACGCGCCGACCGTGCTCACCGACGTACCGGCCGAGGCGACGATCTCCTGCGAGGAGGTCTTCGGACCGGTTCTCACCGTGCGCAAGGTGGACGGTGAGGCGGAGGCCTTCGCCGCCGTCAACGACTCCAAGTACGGCCTCCAGGCGGGCGTGTTCACGCACGACCTGCAGGTCGCCTTCCGCGCCCACCGTGCGCTGGAGGTCGGTGGCGTGGTCGTCGGCGACGTGCCGTCCTACCGTGCCGACCAGATGCCGTACGGCGGTGTGAAGCAGTCCGGTGTCGGCCGCGAGGGCGTCAAGTTCGCGATGGACGACTACACCTACGAGCGGGTCCTCGTCCTGACGGGCCTCGCGCTCTAAGGGCGTGGCGCGTTCCGCGTCACCCTCTGGCTAACGACAACCATTTTCAGACAGTCTCCCGAAGGGGCCCGGCACCGATGCCTTCCGGTGCCGGGCCCCTGGTGGTCGGCCTGTCCGGACCCTCAGCCGGAGAAGCCCACCCGCGCGAGCCGCAGTGGGCCGCGCAGCCTGAGACGCAGGTCGTGCACACCGTGGGCCGCGAACTCGGCGCCGATGGTGGTGTAGTCGTACGGGCTCTTCGTCCCGTCGAAGGCGACCGTCGCGAGTGAGGGGCCCCCGTCCAGCGACACCTCGACGACTCCCTCGCCCGACGCCTCGACCTCGACCCGCGTGACACCGGTTCCGAAATCACAGCCGCGGTGGACGAGTTCGCCCGTCGCGTCGGCCCTCGGCGACACCGCGTCACCCGACACCTTCGTACGGTCGACGATCTCGGTGTCCCGCTGTTCGTCGAAGTCGGCCGCGTTCAGGCCCGTTTCGCGCACCGGGCGGGGAGTGGCGGGCTCGCCGGTGAGGGTGATCGTGGTGCGCAGCCGGATGTCCTCGCTCGACGCGCCCGCGAGGAGTTCGTACGCGCCCGGCTCCAGACGGGTCCTGCCGACCGCCACGTCCCAGAACTCCAGCGCGGAGAGGGGGAGTTCGAAGGTCAGACGCTCCGAGGCGCCGGGAGTCAGGTGGAGGCGCCGGTGGGCCAGCAGTTCGCGGCGGGGGCGCGGCACCGACGGGTCCACGGCGCGCGCGTAGAGCTGGGCCACCTCGTCCGCCGGCGCCGCGCCCGTGTTGGTGACCGTGAAGGAGACCTTCAGCGCGGCCCGCGCCTCGGTGACCTCCAGATCCTCGTACGCGAACGTCGTGTACGCGAGGCCGTGGCCGAACGGGAACAGCGGGCTGCCCTCGAAGTACAGATACGTCTGGCGGCCGCCGATCACGTCGTAGTCGAGCAGGTCGGGCAGGTCCGCGTCGGAGGCGTACCAGGTCTGCGGGAGACGGCCGGCGGGGGAGACGTCGCCGGCCAGGACGCGGGCCAGGGCGGTGCCCGCCGCCTGGCCGGCGTGCGCGGTCCACAGGACGGCGGGGAGGTCGGTGGGGTCCACCGCGTAGGGATACGCCGAGACCAGGGCGAGGACGGTGTCCGGGTTCGCGGCGCGGGCGGCGCGCAGCAGGCGCTCCTGATGGGCGGGGAGCCGGAGGGTGGTGCGGTCCTCCGTCTCGCGGCCGTTGATGTGCGGGTCGTTGCCCGCCACCACCACGACGACGTCGGCCGCCTCCGCCACCCGGGCCACGGCGTCCTCGCCGCGCTCGGCGAACTCCAGCTCGAAAATCTCCGGGGCGTCGTCGGCAACCCTGACGCCGTCGGCGGCGACAGAGAGATGCCCACCCGTCCCGACGTGCCTCAGGAGGTGGCCGCTCCCATGGGATCCGGAGCGGGAACCCGCCGGTTCGAGGCGGAACGTCTCCTGGACGACCCAGCCGCCCGGCTGGTCGGCGGACGCGCGGAGGTAACCGTCCTCGGCGACCGAGAGGTAGCGCCCGTCGGGGGCCCGCAGGGTCAACAGCCCCTCGCCCCAGTCGATCAGCGCGAGGTCGGTGCCGGTGGCGTCGGTGGTGAGGGGCGGCAGGTCCGTGCGGCCCGCGAGCAGGGCCGGGTCCAGCGCGCCCTCGGCGCCGCGCACCTCGTCGTCCGCGTCCCCGGCGAGGGGCACCGACAGATACGTACCGGAGGAGGTCCTCAGGCGTACGTGGTCCACGCCCTCGGCGAAGTCGACGCGCTCGGCGCCGAAGCGCTCGTACAGGCCCTCCAGCGGTGTGGAGCGGTGGATGAGTGTGCCGCTGTACCAGTCGAGCTTGCACTCGTCGGCGAGGAGGCCCACGACGGCGACGCGCACGCCCGGACCGAGTGGCAGCAGGCCGTCGTTCTTGAGGAGGACGATCGCCTGCTCGGCCGCCTCCCGGGCGAGCGCGCGGTGGGCCGGGGTGTCGAAGTCCGAGGTGCCGCCGTGGGGGTCCGTGTGCGGGTCGAACTCGCCGAGCCGGAAGCGGATCGCGAGCTGGCGGCGGACCGCCGTGTCGATGTCCGCCTCGCTCAACAGGCCCTTCTCCAAGGCCCCTCGGACCCGGTCCACGATTTTCGAACCGTCCGTGCCGTGGTCCGTGAAGCTGTCGACCCCGGCCAGGATCGCGGCGGCGGTCGCCTCCTCGTGGGTGTCGAAGTAGTGCTCGGAGTCGACCAGGTTGGAGGGGGCGCCCGCGTCCGAGCAGACCAGGAGGTCCTGGTCCGTCCAGGTGCGCAGGTGTTCCCCGAGGTACGGGGAGACGTGGTTGGGGCGGCCGTTGACCAGGTTGTACGCCGGCATCACACCCGCCACCGCGCCCGCCTCCACGGTCGCGCGAAAGGCCCGCAGGTCGTACTCGTGCAGCACGCGCGGACGGACCGAGGAGGAGGTGGTGTCCCGGTCCGTCTCGTTGTTGTGGGCGAGCCAGTGCTTGAGGACGGGGGCCGTGCGCCAGTAGTCGGGGTGGTCGCCGCGCAGGCCCCGGGTGTACGCCGTGGCGATCGCGGAGGTGAGCTTCGGGTCCTCCGAGTAGCCCTCCTCGTTGCGGCCCCACAGCGGGTGACGCAGCAGATTGACCGTGGGGGACCAGACGTTGAGGCCCACCCGGTCGTCGCGGGCGCGCATCGCGCGGACCTCGGCGGAGACCGCCTCACCGACGCGGCGTACGAGTTCGTCGTTCCAGGTCGCGCCGAGGCCGACGGCCTGGGGGAAGACCGTCGCCGGCCCCATCCAGGCCACACCGTGCAGCGCCTCCTGGCCGGTGCGGAACGCGGCCACCCCGAGCCGCTCCACGGCGGGCGCGAACTGGTGCAGGAACGCGATGCGCTCGTCGAGCGTGAGCCGCGCCAGCAGATCGTCGATGCGCTTCGCGAACGGCAGCTGCGGATCGCGAAAAGGCGGCGTAGGCGGCGTTTGTGCGGTCACGTGGTGATCCCTCTGCGGTGGTGCGACGGGGTGCTTTCGAAGCGCTTCGATGCTCGATGGCCCGAGGGGCAGGTGTCAAGACACCTCGACGCAACAACTCCGTTTCCTCATTGGCATTTCAGGCGCCCGACGCGGCCGGTCCCGTCCCCCACACCTCCGAGGAATCTTGGAATCGGCTCTTGTGCACCCCCAGGTGTTCACTTAACCTCGCAGCAACATCGAAGCGCTTCGACTACTGGAGCGGCTCCCTCGGGGCACGCAGTCTTCCACGTAGTCCTCCGAGGACCGCTTCAGCTCAGCCAGTTCCACTCGAGACACCGCAGCCGACGGCTCCACCGCCGGGTGTCCTGCTGTGCGCCACGAAGGGTTGACGCAATGACGCCGAACACCGCCCCCTCCGCTCCCAGCCGGAGAAGCTTCCTCGCCTCCACGGCGGTCGCCGCCGCGGCGGTCGCGGGAGGGATGCCGCTGCTCGCCGCCTGCGGCGGCTCGGACAGCGGCTCGGGCGGGGGGACGTCGGCGGGCAAGAGCGCCAAGAAGCTGCTGCCGGCCTACGTCGCGACCAACGTGGTGACCCCTGACATCGCCGCCAAGAACGGCTCCGCGGTCGGCTTCACCAGCAAGCTCGACATCGCTTCCCTGAAGACCTCGGTGCCGAAGAAGCTCGGCAAGGGCGGCAAGGTCAGCATCATGTCCCCGTTCTGGGGGTCCCCGCCGAAGTCGGACAACGCCTACTACAAGGCGATGAACGACCTGATCGGCGTCGACGTCGAGTGGCAGAACCAGGACGGCAACACCTACGACCAGAAGCTCGGCGCGGTCCTGGCCTCCAGCGACATCCCGGACGTCGTGGTCATCCCCGGCTGGAACATGGGCGGCAAGATACCCAGCGCCATCATCGGCAAGTTCGCGGACCTCGGCCCGTACCTCTCCGGGGACGCGATCAAGCAGTACCCGAACCTCGCGGCGATCCCGACGGACGCCTGGCAGCGCTCCCTCTTCGGCGGCAAGTTGCGCGGTCTGCCGCAGCCGTCCCCGTACGTCACCGGCATCGTGCCCCTGTACCGCAAGGACATCTTCGACAAGGAGGGGTACCAAGTCCCCACCTCGGCCGACGAGTTCATGGCGCTGTGCAAGGAGATCACCAACGCCAAGGCCAAGCGGTGGGCCTGCCTCGACATGAAGTGGACCGCTTTCCAGTCCTTCGGTGTGCTCTCGGGCAGTGAGAAGCCGCTCGGCTGGAACCTCGTCGACGGCAAGCTGGTCTACCGCATCGAGACCCAGGAGTACCTCGAAGCGCTGGAGTGGACCCGCAAGCTCTTCGCCGCCGGATACGTCCACCCGGACGCCAAGCTGGGCAAGAGCGCGGCCACCGACCCGGGCCCCAAGTTCGCGGCCGGCGAGTTCCTCATCTACGCCCAGAACATCTCGCAGTGGTGGAGCCGCACCGCCGAACAGGCCACCCAGAACCCGGACTACAAGATCTGGGGCATGGACATCTTCGGCCACGACGGCGGCTCACCGACCCTCTGGGCCGAACAGCCGGCAGGCATCTTCGCCTTCGTCAGCAAGAAGGCCTCGGAGTCCGTCATCCGTGACGTGCTGGCCGTCGCCAACGTCACCGCCGCGCCGTACGGCACCAAGGAGTACATGCTCACCAACTACGGCGTCGAGGGTACCCACTACACCGTCAAGAACGGCGTTCCCACCAAGACCGACCAGGGCAACAACGAGGTCATCAACGCCTACGTCATGGTCGCGAGCCCCACCGCGACCATCGCCCACCCCGACTTCCCCGAGGTCGCCAAGGCGCAGGTCGAGTGGCAGCAGCGGATGGGCGCCTTCACCAAGAAGTCCTCCTTCTACGGCATGCAGATCACCGAACCCAGCCGCTACACCAACCTCTCCAACGACTTCGAGCAGCTGGAGGACGACATCGTCCGCGGCCGCAAGAAGATCAGCGACATGCAGCAGGCCGTCTCCGACTGGAAGAGCAAGGGCGGCGACCAACTGCGCGACTGGTACAAGAAGCTGCTCGACGAGAACGGCCCGGCGGCGAGCTGACCGGGTACCGAGGCAAGGAGAACGGCCGTGTCCCACAGCACGGTGCCTCGGAGCGGGACCGAGGCCGACACGACAGAGAAGACCCCGGTGGCATCCGGCGGCGCCACCGGCTCCCGGGAGAAACGCCCCTCCGGAAAGGTGAGCCTGCGGCTCAGGTTCAGACGCGACCGCGTCCTGCTCCTGATGACGCTGCCGGCGGTCCTGCTGGTCCTGCTCTTCAACTACGTGCCGATCCTCGGCAACATCGTCGCCTTCCAGGACTACGACCCGTACATCAGCGACAACGGCATCGTCTCCATGCTGCACAGCCCCTGGGTGGGCATCGAGAACTTCCAACGGGTCTTCGAGGACTCGGCGTTCTGGGATGCCGTGCAGAACACCCTCGTGCTGTTCTTCCTCCAGCTCGTCCTGTACTTCCCGATCCCGATCGCGCTCGCGCTGCTCATCAACAGCGTGGTCAGGCCCAGGGTCCGGGCGCTCTCACAGGCGATCCTCTACCTGCCGCACTTCTTCTCCTGGGTGCTGGTCATCGCCGTCTTCCAGCAGCTCTTCGGCGGCGCCGGAATCCTCTCGCAACTGCTGCGGCAGCACGGGTACGACGGTCTCGACATCATGACCGACCCCAACACCTTCAAGTTCCTGATCACCGCGCAGAGCGTGTGGAAGGACGCCGGCTGGGGGATCATCGTCTTCCTCGCCGCGCTGTCCTCGGTCAGCCCGGACCTGTACGAGGCCGCCGCGATGGACGGCGCGGGTCGCTGGCGCCGCATGTGGCACATCACGCTGCCCGCGCTGCGCCCGGTGATCGCCCTGCTGTTGGTGCTCCGCGTCGGTGACGCCCTCACCGTCGGCTTCGAACAGATCCTGCTCCAGCGCGACGCCGTCGGACCAGGAGCGGCGGAGGTCCTCGACACCTTCGTCTGGTGGAACGGCGTCCGCAACCAGGACTTCGGCTACGCGGCGGCCGCCGGACTGATCAAGGGCGTGGTCAGCCTCGGCCTGGTCCTCGCCGCGAACAAGGTGGCCCATCTCATGGGCGAGCAGGGGGTGTACAAGAAGTGACCGCAGTCATCGACAAACCCGTGCGGGGCCCCAGTCGTTGGGCGGCGCCGCCCCGACCGACGTGGGAGGAGGAGCCCAGCAAGGCCGGCCTCGCGGGCAAGGGACTCGTGCTGACCCTCGCCTGCCTGGGGATCTTCTTCCCGCTGTGGATCGTCATCGTCACCAGCCTCTCCTCACGGAAGACCATCGACGAGGCCGGCGGCCTGGTGATGGTGCCCAAGGGCATCACCTTCGTCGCCTACAAGGAACTCCTCAGCGGCGGCCAGGTCACCCGCGCCTCGGTCATCAGCATTCTGATCACCCTCGTCGGCACGCTGTTCTCCATGGCGGTGTCCGTCCTGTGCGCCTACGGCCTCTCGCGCATCGGCTCGCTCGGCCACCGCTGGATCCTGCTGGCGCTGCTGGCGACCATGTTCTTCAGCGCCGGCCTCATCCCGACCTATCTGCTGGTGCAGTCGCTGGGCCTGACCGACAGCTATCTCGCGCTGATTCTCCCGAGCGCGATCAGCGTCTTCAATATCCTGGTGCTGCGCGGCTTCTTCATGGGCATCTCGCAGGAACTCATCGACAGCGCCCGCATCGACGGCGCCGGTGACGTCCGCATTCTGTGGCAGATCGTCATGCCGCTCTCCCGCGCGGTCCTCGCGGTGATCACCCTGTTCTACGCCGTCGGGTACTGGAGCGCCTGGTTCAACGCCTCGCTCTACCTCAGCGACCAGGACATGATGCCGCTGCAGAACGTCATGATCCAGCTCGTGCAGAAGCAGGAGGCCCCGGTGGGCCTCGGCCAGGCCATCAAGACCGGCCAACTGTCCGGCTTGGCGGTGCAGATGGCGGTCATGGTGATGGCGTTGCTGCCGGTGGCCGTGTTGTCGCCGTTCGTGCAGCGACATTTCAAGAAGGGCATGTTGACGGGCGCGGTGAAGGGCTGACCGGCGCCTGTTGAAGAGGGCTTTGCGGCTGTTCGGCGACCGCGGGTTGTTCATGGCCGGCCGCGCCCACGCGGCGGAGCCGCATGTCGATACAGCCCCGCGCTCCCCAGGTAACTTCCCTGACCGTCTCTCCGTAGAACGAGGTATGTCATGCACGCGTCCCGACTTCGCCGCCGGGCCGTTCTCGCCGGGACTGCGGCCGCCGCCGCGCTCACCACCGAGCCGCCCCTCCAGGGCCGCGCGCACGCCGCAGGGGTCACCGCCACCCCCTCCTACCGCGGGCGCAACGCCGTCATCGGCGGCACCGGATTCATCACCGGCGTGCTGTTCCATCCGGCCGTACGAGGGCTCGCCTACGCCCGGACCGACATCGGCGGCGCCTACCGCTGGGACGAGCGAGCCGCCCGCTGGACCCCGATCACCGACCACCTCGGCTGGGACGACTGGAACCTGCTCCGTGTCGAGTCGCTCGCCGTCGACCCCGCGCACCCGGACCGGCTCTACCTCGCCCTCGGCACCTACGCCCAGGCATGGGCGGGCAACGGCGCGGTCCTGCGCTCCGAGGACCGCGGTGCCACCTGGACCCGCACCGATCTCACCGTGAAGCTGGGCGGCAACGAAGACGGACGCGGGGCGGGGGAACGGCTGCTCGTCGACCCGCGTGACAGTGGCACCCTCTGGCTCGGCACCCGGCACGACGGGCTGCTCAAGTCGTCCGACCGGGGAGCCACCTGGGCAGTCGCGAGCGGCTTCCCGGCCACCGCGAGCGCCTCCGGTCAGGGTGTCACCTTCCTCGTCGCCGTCGGCCGTGCCGTCTACGCCGGGTGGGGTGACGGCGACGGGACCGCGACCGCCGTCAACCTCTACCGCACCACGGACGGCACCACCTGGGAGCCCGTCCCCGGGCAGCCCACCGGCACCTCCGCCAAGGTCCCGATCCGCGCCGCCCACGACCGCCACACCCGCGAGTTGTACGTGACGTATGCCGACGCCCCCGGGCTCATAGGTCAGTCGGCCGGCAGCGTGCACAAGCTCGCCACCGCCACCGACCGATGGACTGACGTCACCCCCGTCCAGCCCGGCGGCAGCGACACCTTCGCCTGCGGCGGTGTCGCCGTCGACGCCCGCCGCGCGGGCACGGTCGTCGTCTCCACCAACAACCGGTGGGACGACGGCGACACCGTGTTCCACCAGTGGGGCTGGATCGGCGAGGTCATCACCGGGGACCCGCGCGTGTACGGCCGGGTGTACCTCGGTACGAACGGGCGTGGCATCCAGTACGGGGAGCCGGTCTGATGCCGACGCTCGCAGACGCCACGCGTGGCCGCATCCTCTTCGGCGGCGACTACAACCCCGAGCAGTGGCCGGAGGAGCTCTGGCGGGAGGACGTACGGCTCATGAAGGAGGCCGGCGTCAACTCCGTCACCGTCGGCGTCTTCTCCTGGGCCAAGCTCGAACCGACGCCCGGGGCGAGGGAGTTCGGCTGGCTCGACCGGCTCATGGACCTGCTGCACGAGAACGGCGTCGGGGTCGTCCTCGCCACCCCCACCTCCTCGCCCCCGCCCTGGATGGGCCGGCTCCACCCGGAGACCCTGCCCCGCGACGCGGACGGCCGTGTCGAGTGGTGGGGCGGCCGCCAGCACTTCGCCCACTCCAGCGCCGCCTACCGGCGCCACGCCGCCGCCATCACCGAGGACCTCGCCGCCCGCTACGGCGGCCATCCCGCCCTGACGATGTGGCACATCAACAACGAGTACTGCACCTACGACTGGGGCGACGAGGCGGCCGCCGCCTTCCGCCGCTGGCTCCAGGACACGTACGGCACGCTCGACGCGCTCAACACCGCCTGGGGCACCGTCTTCTGGAGCCAGGGCTACGACGACTGGGAAGGCGTTCTCCCGCCGCGCCACGCCCACTACATGAACAACCCCACCCAGGTCCTCGACTTCAAGCGCTTCACCTCCGACGCCCTCCTGGAGTGCTATCTCGCCGAACGCGACATCGTCGCCCGGCACACCCCGCACATCCCCGTGACCACCAACTTCATGCCGTTCTGGCAGGGCCAGGACGCCTGGGCGTGGGCCGAGCGGGAAGACGTGGTCTCCGTCGACATCTATCCGGACCCGCGCGACCCGCTCGGCGCCCAGTACGGCGCGCTCATCCACGACATGACCCGTTCACAGGCCCACGGCGGGCCCTGGATGGTCATGGAGCAGGCGGCGGGGCCCGTGAACTGGCGTGGTGTGAACCACCCGAAGCCCCGTGGGCTCAACCGGCTCTGGTCCCTCCAGGCCGTCGCGCGCGGCGCGGACGCCGTCTGCTACTTCCAGTGGCGGCAGTCCCGGCAGGGCGCCGAGAAGTTCCACTCCGGGATGGTCAGCCACGCGGGGGAGCGGGGCCGCACCTTCCAGGAGGTCAAGCGGATCGGGGCCGAACTCGCCCTGCTGAGCGACAAGGTGACGGGCACCCGGGTCGTCGGCGCCGACGTCGCCGTACTGCTGGACTGGAACGCCTGGTGGGCGAGTCAGCAGGACGGGCGGCTGTCCTGCGAGGTCGACCACCAGAGCGTCGTACGCGCCTGGCACCGCGCCCTGTGGGAGGCGAACACCACCACCTCCTTCGCCCACCCCGAGCACGACCTGTCCGGGTACAAGCTGGTCGTCGTCCCACAGCTGTACCTGCTGACGGACAGGGCGATCGACAACCTCGTCGGGTACGTACGCGGCGGTGGCACCCTCGTCTCCGGCTTCCTGACCGGCGTCGCCGACCAGGACGACCGGGTGCGGCCCGGCGGCATGGACGAGCGGCTGCGCGCGCTCTTCGGCATCCGCACCCTGCACGAGTGGTGGCCGCTCGACGCCGACGAGAAGGTCGAGGCCGAGGGCTTCCGCGGCACGCTGTGGTCCGAGGAGATCGAGGCCGCGGACGACACCTACGCCGTCGTCCGGTACAAGGGCGGTGAGCTGGACGGTCTTCCGGCCGTACTGCGCAAGGGCCGCGCCTGGTACCTGTCCACCCTTCCCGAGCCCGAGGCGCTGTGGCCGCTGCTCGCCGGGATCGCCGAGGACGCGGGCGTACGGCCGCCACTCGACCACCTCCCGGCGGACGTGGAGGCGGTACGCCGGGGCGAACTGCTGTTCCTGCTCCACCACGGGCGGGACACGGTGACCGTGCCGGTGCCGGGACGCCACCGCGACCTGCTGACCGGCGAGGACGTCGTCGATGCCGTGGAGCTGGGGCGGTACGGCGTCGTCGTACTGGAGGCAGCGCCATGAGCGAACCCGCGGGCGGCCCCACCGACGATCCCGCCGACGGCCCCACGGACGCTCCCGTCCACGGCTCCATCGACGCCCCCGTCCACGGCACCTGGGAGCCCGCCCCCGCCGCCCGCTGGGAGGACGCCTTCCTGAGCGGGAACGGCCGACACGGCGTCATGGTGTTCGGTGATCCGAACGACGACCGGGTCATCGTCAACCACCATTCCCTGGTCCGCCCGAACGGCAGTGAACACGCCCGGCCGCCCGAGCTGGCCGAACGGCTGAGGAGCGTCCAGGACCGGTTGCTGGCCGGTGACGTCGACGCCGGGGAGGACTTCACCGACGGGCGACCCCTGCTGTGGGTACAGCCCTTCCACCCGGCCTTCCAGGTGCGGCTGCGCCGGGCGCCACGGGAGTCGCGCGCGTACCGGCGCGAGGTCGACTTCACCACCGGCGTCGTCCGCGCCGAGTGCGGGGGCCGGCGCGGCGAGGTCTTCGTGTCGCGCGCGGACGACGTCATCGTCCAGTACGTGACGGAGGCCGACCTCACCGTCGACGTGACGCTCGACCACCGACTGCCGGGCGTACCCGTCGACTTGGGGGTGGGCCACGGTTGCGTGCGCACGCCCGAAGGCGCTCTCCTCACCCTGCGGGCCCGCTATCCGGGCAGCGAGCGGGCGTACACCGGTGTGACGCTCGCCGTGGTCACCGGGGGCCGGACACTCACCGCGCCGCCCGGGATACGGGTCGAGGGAGCGCGTTCGGTGCTGCTGCTCACGCGGGTACGGCGGCACGAGGGGGAGTGGGACACGCTCGCCGAGGCCCGTGAGCTGCGCGCCCTGCTGCCCGACGGCGACGAGGACGCGTACGACCGTCTCCTCGCCCGGCACACCGCCCTGCACCGCCGCGCCTACCTTCGGGCGGGCCTGGAGCTGGGCGCGGACCCGGCCGAACGGGCGCTCCCGGGATCGGAGTTGGTCCGCCGTCCGAAGAGCCGCGCCCTGCTGGAACGGCTCTTCGCGGCCGGTCGCTACCACCTGCTGTCCGCCGCCGGAATGCTGCCGCCACGGCTGACCGGGCTGTGGACCGGCGACTGGGACACCGCTTGGTCCGGGGCTTTCACCACCGACGCCAACGTCAATCTCCAGACGGCGTCGGCCGCCGCGGCGGCGCTCCCGGAGGTGTCCGAGGCCCATGCCGCCCTGATCCACGGACAGTTGCCGCACTGGCGCGACAACGCCCGGGCGATCTTCGGCGCCCGGGGCGTCGTCGCCCCCGCGCACACCGACGGCGAGTCCGGTCACATCTACCACCTCAGCCGCGAGTACCCGCTGCACGTGTGGACCGCGGGCGCCGACTGGCTGCTGAAACCCCTCGTGGACCACGACGAGACGCGCGGCGCACGCGACCCGCGCCTGGCCGCCGCGCTCGCCGAAGTGGCCCGGTTCTACGAGGACTTCCTCACCCGGACCGACGAGAACGGCCACGTCGTGATCGTGCCGTCGTACTCGCCGGAGAACCGGCCCGCCACCGCGCGCTGGATCACCCTCAACGCCGCCATGGACCTCTCCGCGGCGCGCCACGCCCTGCGCACGGCCGCCGACCACCACCCCGGACCCGACGCCGAGCGCTGGCGCGCCCTCGCCGACCGGCTGCCGCCGCACCGCGTCAACGCCGACGGAGCACTCGCCGAGTGGGCCTGGCCAGGCCTCGACGACACCTACGACCACCGGCACCTCAGCCACCTCTACGGCGTCTGGCCGCTCGACGAGATCAACCCGTACGACACCCCCGAGCTCGCCGCGGCGGCCCACCGCGCCCTCGTTCTGCGCGGCGCCGAGAACGACTCCGCGCACGGCCACCTCCACCACGCCCTGGTGGCGGCCCGGCTACGGGACGCGGCGCGGGTGGCGGGCGCCCTCGACAACGTCCTGGCCGGGGACTTCTTCCATGTCTCCCTGATGAGCGGCCACTACCCGAACCGGCACGTCTACAACGCGGACGCCGCCCACACGCTGCCCGCCGTGCTCATCGAGACGCTCGTCCACTCCACGCCCGGCCGGCTGGTCCTCTTCCCCGCGCTCCCCACGGCGTACCCGAGCGGCCGGCTCCACGGCATCCGCACCCGGTTCGGCGCCGAGGTCGACCTGACCTGGAGCCCGGAGGAGCGCACGGCCGTCATCCGCCCCACCCGCAGCACGCGGATCGATCTCAGGACTTCCGCCGGCGCGCGACCGCTCTCCCTGAGCGCCGGAGAAGACTGCGTCCTCACCCTGGGGCCGCAGTAGCACCCGCAGTTCCCCCCACCCATGGAAGGGACACCATGGCACCACGGACACTCGGCAGGGCCGCCAAGGCCCTGCTGGCCCCCGCGCTCGCGCTCGGCGCCACCGTCGGCCTCGCCTCCGCCCCCGCCCAGGCGGCCGTCTGGAACTCCTGCGAGCAGTACGGGAACACCAGCCTCAACGGGTACACGCTCTACAACAACATCTGGGGCTCCGGCGCGGGCAGCCAGTGCATCTGGGCCAACTCCGGCACCAACTGGGGAGTGTGGGCCAACCACCCCAACACCGGCGGCATCAAGTCGTACCCCAACGCCAAGAAGGTGATCAACAAGTCGATCACCTCGCTCGGCTCGCTCACCAGCGGCTACAACGTCACGGTCCCGTCGTCCGGCGCGTACAACACGTCGTACGACATCTGGGACACCGGCTACAAGTACGAGATCATGCTCTGGGTGAACAAGACCGGAGCCGTCGGCCCGCTCGGCACCTCGCAGGGCACCCTCACCCTCGGCGGCCACACCTGGACCGTCTACAAGGGCAACAACGGATCCAACGACGTGTTCTCCTTCGTGCGCACCTCGAACTCCAGCTCCGGCACCGTCGACGTCCTGCCGATCCTCAAGTGGATCAAGGACACCAAGGGCTGGTTCGGCAACGTGACCATCGGCGACCTCCAGTTCGGCTTCGAGATTACGTCCTCGTCCGGCGGCCTGGACTTCGTGACCAACAGCCTCTCGGTCAGCAGTAGTTGACCGACGCCCCAGCGGCATCAGTGGCTCGGTTCCCGCGTCGCGCGGGGGCCGGGCCGTCGCGATATGAGCCGCGCGGCACCGGCGCACCCGGCGCCGGCCAGCGCGAAGCCCAGCACGCCGGGGTTCAGGTAGTCGGGGACGGCGTCGGTGACATGGCCTTCGCCGTCCCCCGTCTCGCAGACGAACCGGATGGGCAGGTAGCGCACCGTGTAGTCGACGCTGCCGGGGTCCTGCGCCCGCTGCTCCCGGCCCGGTGCGCGACAGGGCCGCAGCGGTGCCGAGTCGGCGCCGTTCTCCGCCGCGTCCATGACCGCGCCGACCAGATGGGCCAGGCCCCACACGTACAGGAGGGCCGTGGCGGCCCCCATGAGAGCGGCGACGACGCGCAGCCACACCACGCGGTCGGCCTGCCGCAGGCCGATCCGGCCGAGGGTGCCGAAGCAGTACCCGACGAAGGCGAAGGCCGCGACCAGTCCCCCGGGGACGAGTAGCAGGAGCAGGTACACCATCCGGTGACTTCAGCAGTCCAAGGTCGCCTCGGCTGTGATGGAGCCCACAGTTCCGGCAACAGCGCGGTCACAGGGCGTGTGGGGAGGCCGGCCTGGCCTCCCCCACACGCGCGTGGCTACTCCGCCACCGGCAGTCGGGCCCCGTCCCGCAGGAACAGCGGGATGCGGTCCAGCGGGGCGTCGACGGTGACGGCCGCGCCGCCCTCGTACGTCTCACCGGTCCACGCGTCGGTCCACCGGGCGCCCGCCGGAAGGTACGCCGTACGCACCGTCGCGCCCGCCGTGAGCACCGGCGCGACCAGGAGGTCGGAGCCGAAGAGATAGGAGTCGTCGACCGACCAGGCCGCGTGGTCCTCGGGGAACTCCAGGAACAGGGGGCGCATCACCGGCAGCCCCTCCTCGTGGGCCTCCCGCATGACGTCCAGCACATAGGGCTTCAGCCGCTCGCGCAGCCGCAGGTACTTCTCCAGGATCGCGCCGACCTCCTCGCCGTACGACCAGACCTCGTTGGGGCCGCCGGTCATGTCGGGGCCCAGCGGCATACCGGGGTCGCGGAAGCCGTGCAGGCGCATCAGCGGGGAGAGCGCGCCGAACTGGAACCAGCGGACCATCACCTCGCGGTACGCCGGGTCGTCGGGGTCGCCGCCGTGGAAGCCGCCGATGTCGGTGTTCCACCAGGGGATGCCGGAGAGCGCGGTGTTGAGGCCCGCGGCGATCTGGCGGCGCAGGGTCGCGAAGTCGGTGCCGATGTCGCCGGACCACAGGGCGGCGCCGTAGCGCTGACTGCCCGCCCATGCCGAGCGGTTGAGGGTGACGACCTCGGTCTCGCCCGCCGCGAGCATGCCTTCGTAGAAGGTGCGGGCGTTCTCACGGGGGTAGAGGTTGCCGACCTCCAGACCCGGACCCGCGTGGTAGCGCAGGTTCTCCTGGAAGCCCGGCTTCAGCTCCGGCTCGCAGGCGTCCAGCCAGAAGGCCGAAATACCGTACGGATCGAGGTAGTTGTCCTTCACACGTGACCACAGGAAGTCACGGGCCTCGGGGTTCGTCGCGTCGTAGAACGCCACCTGGACGGTGGAGGCGACCTCCTTGTCGGGCCAGTCGGCGTGGGCCATCGGGCCGTACTGGGTGCCGATGAAGTAGCCGCGCTGCTCCATGAGCGGGTGGTTCTCGGACAGCGGGGAGACCGACGGCCACACGGACACGACCAGCTTGACGCCGAGTTCGGCGAGTTCGCGCTGCATCGCCGCCGGGTCCGGCCACTCGGCCGGGTCGAACTTCCAGTCGCCCAGGTGGGTCCAGTGGAAGAAGTCGCAGACGATGGCGGACAGGGACAGGCCCCGGCGCTTGTACTCCCGTGCCACGTCGAGGAGTTCGTCCTGCGTGCGGTAGCGCAGCTTGCACTGCCAGAAGCCGGCCGCCCACTCGGGCAGCATCGGCGTACGGCCGGTGGCGGCGCTGTAGCGGCGCTGGGCGTCGGCCGGGGTGCCCGCGGTGATCCAGTAGTCGAGCTGGCGGGCCGAGTCGGCGACCCAGCGGGTGCCGTTGCCCGCGAGCTCGACCCGACCGATCGCCGGGGAGTTCCACAGGAAGGTGTAGCCGCGGCTGGAGGTGAGCACCGGGACGGTGACCTCGGCGTTGCGCTGGACCAGGTCCAGGACCGCGCCCTTCTGGTCCAACAGCCCGTGCTGGTGCTGGCCGAGGCCGTACAGCTTCTCGCCCTCGTACGCGGCGAAGCGCTGCTCCAGGCGGTGGTGGCCGTTGCCCGTCGGGGTGTACAGGCGCGGGCCCGGCCACCAGAAGTGGGCGCGCTCCTCGGCGAGGAGTTCCGTGCCGTCGGCCGTGCGGAGGAAGCGGACCTGGCCCTCGGCGTCGACCTCGACGGTCAGCGCGCCGACCGTCAACCGGCCCTCGCCGTCCTGGATCTTGACGGTGCTCTCGGTCACCTGCGGCTCGTCGAGGAGCGCGCCGGGGAGGCCTTCGAGGACCGCGCCGCCCAGGCGCGCGCGGACCCGGACCGCGTCAGGGCCCCAGGGCTCGATACGGACGGTCTCCTGACGGCCGCTCCACTCCAGCGCGCCGTCCCGCTCACGGAACGTGCCGACGGTCGGGGAGGACTGCGCGAGGCTGACCGCGCCTGACTGGGTCTGGTTTTCGGCAGGCTGATTCACGGGGGCGCTCCTGAAGGAATGCAGACATGAGGAATGCAGGCATGCGGACATGGGGGTGCCCGGCGAGGAGGGCACAACGCTGGGGCCGGGGGGGCTGAGGCTGGGGCAGTGCAGTGCAGTGCAGTGCAGTGCGGTGTGATGCGGTGCGGTGAAGGCCGGGCAGGGGAATGGTGTGGCCGGGCCCCGGTCAGGCGGCGGTCGGCGCCGGACCCGTGCTCGCCCGTACCGTCAACTCGGGTGCGATGAGCACGACTTCGTCCTTGCCGTGCCCTTCCAGCTTGGCGATCAGATGCTCCACGGCGAGTCGGCCCATCTCCTGCGCCGGGATGGCGACCGAGGTCAGCCGCACCGAGGCCTGTGTCGCGACCTGGTCCGGGCAGATCGCGATCACCGACACATCCTCGGGGACGGCCCGGCCCTGCTGACGCAACAGCGCGAGCAGCGGCTCGACCGCGGACTCGTTCTGCACGACGAAGCCCGTGGTGCCGGGGCGCTCGTCGAGGATGCGGGCGAGAGTCAGGGCCATCGCGTCGTACCCGCCCTCGCAGGGGCGGTGCAGCACGCGCAGGCCCAACTCCCGTGAACGGGACCGGAGTCCGTCGAGGGTGCGCTCGGCGAAGCCGGTGTGCCGCTCGTAGACCGCGGGGGCCTCGCCGATGACAGCGATGTCACGGTGGCCCAGCAGCGCGAGGTGCTCGGCGCACAGCGCGCCCGTCGCGCCGAAGTCGAGATCGACGCAGGTCAGGCCGGAGGTGTCGGCGGGCAGGCCGATCAGTACGGAGGGCTGGTCCGTCTGGCGCAGCAGCGGGAGCCGTTCGTCGTCGAGCTCCACGTCCATCAGGATCATCGCGTCGGCGAGCCCGCTGCCGGTGACACGGCGCACGGCGTCGGGACCCTCCTCGCCGGTGAGCAGGAGCACGTCGTAGCCGTGCGTGCGGGCGTGGGTGGCCACCGCGATGGCGATCTCCATCATCACGGGTACGTACATGTCGGTACGGAGCGGAACCATCAGCGCGATGATGTTGGACCGGCTGCTCGCCAGGGCCCGGGCGCCCGCGTTCGGGTGGTATCCGAGCTCCTGGATGCTCCGCTCGACCCGCTGCCGGGTGCCCGCGGAGATGGACCGCTTGCCGCTGAGGACATAGCTCACCGTGCTCGCCGAGACTCCGGCGTGCTGGGCGACCTCGGCGAGGGTGACCATCCAGCTCTCCAAGCATTGTGTGAAGCGCTTCGACAGTGCGCATTGCGGATAAGGGCGTGTGAGGGTGGCTCGACAGTAGCCCGACGGGTGGTGGGTGTCCATAGGTTGTCGAAGCGCTTCGACAGGATTCTTGCGGTGCGGGTCGGGAGTCGTTGTCGTGCCGCGCGGCGGCATGTACGCGGTGCCGCGCTCAGGCGTGTCTCCAGTGTCGTGCGTCGGCGCGTTTCCCGCGCCGGACTTCGCCACGCGGCGGCAACCTTTTGCACGCGGCGGCAACCTTTTGAGGACCGGTGATCACTGAGAAGGCGTACGCAGACCGTTTTCCGGAAGGACCTCCGATGCAACACCGCCGACCGCGCCTGTCCAAGAAGGCGAAGACGATGCTCGCGGGAACGGTGGCGCTCGCGGCCGCCGCGGGCGTCACCGTCGCCCAGGCGGGCGAGGCCGACAAGAAGTGCGGCGCCTTCGACACCGTCACGATGGGCAAGTACTACGTCAACAACAACCTCTGGGGGCAGGACGACGGCACGGGCACCCAGTGCGTCTGGGACACCTCGCGCTCCGGCGACACCGTCGGCTGGGGCACGAACTACACCTGGACCAGCAAGGCCGGCAAGGAGAACAGCGTCAAGTCGTACGCTAGTACCGTGCTCGGCTGGCACTGGGGCTGGAAGACCGACAAGGCGGCCACCGAACTGCCGGTCCGGGTCGGCGACCGCAAGCCGGTCAGAACCAGCTGGGAGTTCTCGGTCGGTTCCGACCCCGGCACCATGAACGTCGCGTACGACCTGTGGCTGCACGCCAAGGGCAACGCGGACTGGCAGGACCGGCCCACCGACGAAGTCATGGTCTGGCTCAACCGGCAGGGCGGCGCGGGCCCCCTCGGCACCAAGTACGGCAGTGTGAGCCTCGACGGCGCCATGTGGGACATCTACCAGGGCGACATCGGCTGGAAGGTGTACTCCTTCGTCCGCCGCGCCAACACCACCAAGGCCTCCCTCGACCTCGACGACTTCACCCAGGCCCTGGTCCGCCGCAAGCTGCTCGGCAACGACAAGTACCTCTCCGGCATCGAGTCGGGCAGCGAGGTCTTCCGGGGTTCGGGACGGCTGGACACCAAGGCGTACTCCGTCGACATCGGCTGAGACCGGCCGGCATCGGCCGGCATCGGCTCAAACCTATGGGGTACACGTTCACGCGAACGCGCGCGAGGACTGGTGGGGTCACCCGTATTCGGGTAAATACGATCGAGTAGCACCGATCGGTAACGAAGGTCCCCAAGATCCCTATGCGCGGCGAGGTGAGCCTCATGTCCGCAACACCCCACCAGCCCACCGTCACTGAACGTGAGGCACGACAGGTCGCGGAGGCGGCCCGCGAGCAGGACTGGCGCAAGCCCAGCTTCGCCAAGGAACTGTTCCTCGGCCGCTTCCGCCTCGACCTGATCCACCCGCACCCCATGCCCGCCGAGGACGACGTACAGCGCGGCGAGGAGTTCCTCGCCAAGCTGCGCGACTTCTGCGAGACGAAGATCGACTCGGCCCGGATCGAGCGCGAGGCACAGATTCCCGACGAGGTCATCGACGGCCTCAAGGACATCGGCGCCCTCGGCATGAAGATCGACACCAAGTACGGAGGCCTCGGCCTCACCCAGGTGTACTACAACAAGGCGCTCGCCCTCGTCGGCTCCGCGAACCCGGCGATCGGCGCCCTGCTGTCCGCGCACCAGTCGATCGGCGTACCGCAACCGCTGAAGCTCTTCGGCACCCAGGAGCAGAAGGACGTCTTCCTGCCGCGCTGCGCCCGCACCGACATCTCGGCCTTCCTCCTCACCGAGCCGGACGTGGGTTCCGACCCGGCGCGGCTCGCCACGAGCGCCGTTCCGGACGGCGACGACTACGTCCTCGACGGGGTGAAGCTCTGGACGACCAACGGAGTCGTCGCCGATCTGCTCGTCGTCATGGCGCGCGTCCCGAAGTCCGAGGGCCACAAGGGCGGCATCACGGCGTTCGTGGTGGAGGCCGGCTCCGAGGGCATCACCGTCGAGAACCGCAACGCCTTCATGGGGCTGCGCGGCCTGGAGAACGGCGTCACCCGCTTCCACCAGGTCCGGGTCCCCGCGGCGAACCGGATCGGCCCGGAGGGCGCGGGCCTGAAGATCGCCCTCACCACCCTCAACACCGGCCGCCTCTCGCTGCCCGCCATGTGCGTCGGCGCGGGCAAGTGGTGTCTGAAGATCGCCCGCGAATGGTCGGCGGCCCGCGAGCAGTGGGGCAAGCCGGTCGCCCTGCACGAGGCCGTCGGCGCGAAGATCTCCTTCATCGCGGCGACGACGTTCGCGCTGGAGGCCGTCGTCGACCTGTCGTCGCAGATGGCCGACGAGAACCGCAACGACATCCGCATCGAGGCCGCCCTCGCCAAGCTGTACGGCTCCGAGATGGGCTGCCTGATGGCCGACGAACTCGTCCAGATCCGCGGTGGCCGCGGCTTCGAGACCGCCGCGTCGCTCGCGGCCCGCGGCGAGCGGGCGGTGCCCGCCGAGCAGATCCTGCGCGACCTGCGTATCAACCGCATCTTCGAGGGCTCGACGGAGATCATGCACCTGCTGATCGCCCGTGAGGCCGTGGACGCCCACCTCTCCGTGGCCGGTGACCTCATCGACCCCGACAAGTCCCTCTCGGACAAGGCGAAGGCAGGCGCGAACGCGGGCGTGTTCTACGCCAAGTGGCTGCCGAAACTGGTCGCGGGCCCGGGGCAGCTCCCGCGCTCGTACGGCGAGTTCAACCGGCACGTGGATCTCTCCCCGCACCTGCGCTACGTCGAGCGCAACGCCCGCAAGCTCGCCCGCTCCACCTTCTACGCCATGTCCCGCTGGCAGGGCCGGATGGAGACCAAGCAGGGCTTCCTGGGCCGGATCGTCGACATCGGCGCCGAGCTCTTCGCGATGAGCGCGGCCTGTGTGCGCGCCGAGCACCTGCGTCTCACCGGGCAGCACGGCCGCGAGGCCTACCAGCTCGCCGACGCCTTCTGCCGCCAGTCCCGCATCCGCGTCGACGAACTCTTCGGCCGCCTGTGGAGCAACACCGACGACCTCGACCGCAAGGTCGTCAAGGGCGTACTGGCGGGCACGTACGAATGGCTGGAGCAGGGCGTGATCGACCCGTCCGGGGATGGCCCCTGGATCGCCGACGCGACGCCCGGCCCGAGCCGGAAGGAAAACGTCCACCGCCCCATTCGCTGACCTTTTCCCCAGGAATTCACTCCCGTCCCGGTTCGCCATTCCGCCGCTTGCCGCACCGAATATGTGCGTCAACAATGAGGAGAATGGCGAACGGGGACGGCAGATGCGCCAAGGAATCGGGGAAGAACACGGTCACGGCCTTTCCGCGCAGCTGACGCGCGCCCGCGCCGAGGCCCGGCTCCAGCTCGACGAACCGGATCTCGTACGGGCCCTGCGGACCGTCCGCAAAGAGGTGCGGCCGCTGGCGCAGAAGCTGCGCGAAGTCGCGCCCGAGACCTTCGAGGCGCACCGCGACGCCCTCGCGGTTCTCCTCAACGACTGCGCGCTCGCCCTGGTCGACACGGAGCCGCGCCCGCCGGTGCCCTCCTTCGACGCCGTACGGATCCGGCGCATCGACCTCCGTGACGTCGACGGTCTGCTGGACGCCGGACGGCCGGGGGAACGGCCCGTCATCCAACAACTCTTCAAGAGCGCGCTCGACGTGGTCGACGATCCCGTCCTGCGCGAGGTGATCAAAGCGAATCAGCAGGGCGTCCACATTCTGCAACGAGCCAATCACTGGATTCGGCTGCTCGCGGACGCCGTTTAGTTCTGGGGGAATTCCTATGCCGGGCAAAGGTCTGGACGTCATCACCGGCAGGATCATGCGGGCCGGCGAGGGCCGGGTGCTGCGCAGGCTCCAGCGCGTCGTCGATCAGGTCAACTCCCTGGACGAGGAGTTCAGGGCCCTGTCCGACGAGGATCTCCAGTCCCTCACCCCGGAGTTCCAACAGCGCCACGCCGACGGCGAGAGCCTGGACGACCTGCTGCCGGAGGCCTTCGCCACGATGCGCGAGGCGGCCCGGCGGACCCTGGGCATGCGTCACTTCGACGTCCAGGTGATGGGCGGCGCGGCGCTGCACCTCGGCAACATCGCGGAGATGCAGACGGGGGAGGGCAAGACCCTCGTCGCCACCCTCCCCGTCTATCTGAACGCGCTGGCAGGCAAGGGGGTCCACCTCGTCACGGTCAACGACTACCTCGCCGAGCGCGACGCCGAGTGGATGGGCCGTGCCTACCGCTTCCTGGGCCTGACCGTCGGTGTCATCAAGTCCGATTCGACGCCCGCCGCACGCCGCGCCCAGTACGCCTGCGACATCACCTACGGTACGAACACCGAGTTCGGCTTCGACTACCTGCGCGACAACATGGCCTGGTCGAGGGACGAACTCGTGCAGCGCGGCCACCACTTCGCGATCGTCGACGAGGCCGACTCCATCCTCATCGACGAGGCCCGCACCCCGCTGATCATCTCCGGTCCCGCCGACCAGCCCACCCAGTGGTACGAGGCGTTCGCGGGGCTCGTACGACGGATGAAGGGCGTCCGCGTCCAGGAGGAGCTCTTCACCCGCCCGGCCGAGAAGGAGGAACTGACGGCGCTGCGGGCCACGTACGACTACGAGTACGACCCCAAGAAGCGCACCGTCGCGATCCTGGACCGGGGCGTCGAGTACCTCCAGGACCAGCTCGGCATCGAGAGCCTGTACGAGTCCGACCACACCTCCCTCATCGGACACCTCAACAACGCCCTGAAGGCCAAGGAGCACTTCAAGAGGGACAAGGACTACGTGGTCGTGGACGGCGAGGTGCTGATCGTCGACGAGCACACCGGCCGCATCCTCGCGGGCCGCCGCTACAACGAGGGGCTGCACCAGGCGATAGAGGCGAAGGAAGGGGTGACGATCAAGGACGAGAACCAGACCCTCGCCACGATCACCCTGCAGAACTTCTTCCGCCTCTACGAGAAGCTCGCCGGCATGACCGGCACGGCGATGACGGAGGCGGCCGAGTTCCACCAGATCTACCAGCTCCAGGTCGTGCCGATCCCGACCAACCGGCCCCCGAGGCGCGCCGACGACCCCGACCAGATCTACCGCACCGCGGACGCCAAGTACGCCGCGATCGTGGAGGACATCGCCGAGCGGCACGCCCAGGGGCAGCCGATCCTCGTCGGCACCACGTCGGTGGAGAAGTCCGAACTGCTCTCCGCGCTGCTCAGGAAACGCGGTATCCGGCACGAGGTGCTCAACGCCAAGAACCACCAGCGCGAGGCCCAGATCGTGGCTCAGGCGGGCCGCAAGGGCGCCGTCACCGTGGCCACCAACATGGCGGGCCGCGGCACCGACATCATGCTCGGCGGCAATCCCGAGTCCCTCATAGCCGCCGAGCTGGAGAAGAGCGAACTCACCGAGGAGGAGCACCCCGACGCCTGCCGCGAGGTGCGTGAGCGCGTCACCGCCGCGGTCGGGGCGGCGTACGAGGAGGTCAAGGAGCTCGGCGGGCTCTATGTGCTGGGCACCGAGCGCCACGAGTCCCGCCGTATCGACAACCAGCTGCGCGGCCGCTCGGGGCGCCAGGGCGACAACGGGGCCTCCCGCTTCTACCTCTCCCTGGAGGACGACCTGATGCGCCTGTTCCGCGCCCAGGTCGTGGACCGCGTGATGGCCATGGCGAACGTCCCCGACGACATCCCCATCGAGAACAAGATGGTCACCCGCGCCATCGCCTCCGCCCAGGCCCAGGTCGAGCAGCAGCACTTCGAGTCCCGCAAGGACGTCCTGAAGTTCGACGAGGTGCTCAACCGGCAGCGCACCCTCATCTACGCCGAGCGCCGCCGCGTCCTGGCGGGGGAGGACCTGCGCGAACAGCTCCTGCACTTCATGGACGACACCGTGCGGGCGTACATCGGACAGGAGACCGGCGAGGGCTTCCCCGAGGAATGGGACCTGGAGCGGCTCTGGGGCGCCTTCGCACAGCTCTATCCGGTGCGGGTCACGATCGAGGGCCTGGAGGAGGCGGCCGGCGACCGCGCGAACCTCACCCCCGAGGACCTGGTCGAGGCCGTGACCCGGGACATCCACGACCGCTACGAGGACCGCGAGGCCGAACTCGGCGCCGAGGCCCTGCGCGACCTCGAACGCCTGGTCGTCCTCAACGTCCTCGACCGCAAATGGCGCGAGCACCTCTACGAGATGGACTACCTCCGCGACGGCATCGGTCTGCGCTGGACGCTCGGCCGGGAACCCATCGTCGAGTACGAGCGTGAGGGCTTCGACATGTACGGCGCGATGACCGACGCCATCAAGGAGGAGTCCGTCGGCTACGTCTTCAACCTGGACGCCTCCGGCGGGCCCGGGGCCCTCGAACGCCGCGACCGGGTCGAGGACCTGCACTTCACGGCCCCCACCATGGACACGGCGGAGGGCGTGGTCGAGGGCGGCTTCGCCCCGGCGGACGCCGACGCGCCCGCGACCGCCCCCGCGCCGGCCGCCGCGCCGTCACGCGGCGGCGCGCGCCCCGGCAGGTCCAAGGCGCGGCGCCGCCGCAAGCGGTGAGGGCGCGGGGGCCGGCGGCGACGGCAGGGGCTAGCAGTACTTGTCGCTGGGGTCCCGCGTCGTCCACGAGCACGCGTCGACCTTGCCGCCGTTCGCCTTGGTGAGCGTGGCGGTGTCGCTGGTGTTGTTCCAGACGTACGCGCGGCGGTTCTGGTACTTGTCCCCCGCGGTGTCCCGGCCGCTGCCCGTGTGCACCTTCATGGTCTTGTGCGCCCCGATCTTCACGTTCGGGAAGGTGTACCTGTGGTTCGAGACGTCCTTCAGGATCCAGCCCTTGAGCGAGATCGCTGTCGAACTGGTGTTCTTGATCTGTACCCACTCGGCGTTGAGGCTCGCGTTGGAGCGGTTGTCCGAGCCGGGGCTGTCGAACCAGACGTGGTAGATGGTCACACCGCCGGCCGCCTGTGCCGGAGTGCTGAGAAGGAACGTGCCCGTCAGTGCCACGGCGCCCGCGAGCGCGGGCAGGGCAGCGCGTATCCGCATGAGAACCCCCCAGGGTGTCGCCCCCCGGCCGGTCGTCCACCGGCCAGTGAGAGTGACGACGTGCATGAAGTGCTATCACATGATCTTCACGCTGGTTTCACAAAGGGTGATTTCACTTCCTCCGGTACGTCGGGGTGCTAATGGGGCCAGAAGAGAGGAGAAGGGAGGAGAAGTGGGGAGCCCTGTCCTGCGCGGGTCGCGCAGCGGCCACAATGGGGGGATGAGCGACAGTCCAGCCCCCCTCGCTGATCCGCATCTCGTCTTCGACCCCGTGGACGGAGTCCGGGACGTCGTGATCCTCGGCTCCACCGGCTCGATCGGCACCCAGGCCATCGACCTCGTGCTGCGCAACCCCGACCGGTTCCGGGTCACCGCGCTCTCCGCCGCCGGCGGCAGGGTCGCACTGCTCGCGGAGCAGGCCCACCGGCTGCGCGTACGCACGGTCGCGGTCGCGCGCGAGGACGTCGTACCGGCACTGCGGGAGGCGCTCACGGCCGAGTACGCACCCGGCGAGACCCTTCCCGAGATCCTGGCCGGCGCGGACGCCGCCACCCAGCTCGCCGCCTCCGACTGCCACACCGTCCTCAACGGCATCACCGGCTCCATCGGCCTCGCCCCCACCCTCGCCGCCCTGGAAGCGGGCCGCACCCTCGCGCTCGCCAACAAGGAATCGCTCATCGTCGGCGGCCCGCTGGTGAAGGCGCTGGCCAAGCCCGGTCAGATCATCCCGGTCGACTCCGAGCACGCGGCGCTCTTCCAGGCACTGGCGGCCGGCACGCGCGCCGATGTGCGCAAGCTGGTCGTGACCGCCTCCGGCGGACCCTTCCGGGGGCGTACGAAGGCGGAGCTGGCGAACGTCACTCCCGCCGAGGCGCTCGCGCACCCCACCTGGGCCATGGGCCCGGTGATCACCATCAACTCCGCGACCTTGGTCAACAAGGGGCTGGAAGTCATCGAGGCGCACCTCCTCTACGACATTCCCTTCGATCGCATTGAGGTGGTCGTGCACCCGCAGTCGTATGTCCACTCGATGGTTGAGTACACAGACGGATCGACATTGGCCCAGGCGACGCCCCCCGACATGCGGGGACCGATCGCCATCGGTCTCGGCTGGCCCGAACGCGTCCCGGACGCGGCGCCCGCCTTCGACTGGACCAAGGCGTCGAGCTGGGAGTTCTTCCCGCTCGACAACGACGCGTTCCCCTCCGTCGGGCTCGCCCGGCACGTGGGGCAGCTCGCGGGTACGGCCCCGGCGGTGTTCAATGCCGCCAACGAGGAGTGCGTGGACGCGTTCCTGAACGGCGCCCTGCCGTTCAACGGGATCATGGAGACCGTCACCCGGGTGGTCGAGGAACACGGCACACCCGGAACGGGAACTTCCCTGACCGTGGCGGACGTCCTCGAAGCGGAGACCTGGGCGCGCGCCCGGGCCCGTGAACTGACCGCACAGACGGCACCGACAGCGCCCATGGCACAGACGACAACCGCGGAGGCTCGTGCATGACGACCCTGATGATGATCCTCGGCATAGTCGTCTTCGCGGTCGGCCTGCTCATCTCGATCGCCTGGCACGAGCTGGGACATCTGTCGACGGCCAAGCTCTTCGGCATCCGGGTGCCGCAGTACATGGTCGGCTTCGGGCCGACCATCTGGTCACGGAAGAAGGGCGACACCGAGTACGGGGTGAAGGCGGTTCCGCTCGGCGGCTACATCCGCATGATCGGGATGTTCCCGCCCGGCCCGGACGGCCGTATCGAGGCGCGCTCCACCTCCCCCTTCCGGGGCATGATCGAGGACGCCAGGTCGGCCGCCTTCGAGGAGCTCCAGCCCGGCGACGAGACCCGCCTCTTCTACACGCGCAAGCCGTGGAAGCGCGTGATCGTGATGTTCGCGGGCCCGTTCATGAACCTCGTCCTGGCCGTCGCGATCTTCCTCGGCGTGATGATGACGTTCGGGGTGCAGACCCAGACCACCACGGTCGGCAAGGTCTCGGACTGTGTCATCCAGCAGAGCGAGAACCGGTCGAAGTGCGCGGCGAGCGACCAGGCCGCGCCGGCCAAGGCCGCCGGGCTCAAGGGCGGCGACAAGATCGTCGCGTTCAACGGCAAGGTGATCGACGACTGGGCGGCGCTGCAGTCCGACATCCGCTCCAACCCCGGCAAGGACGTCACGCTCACCGTTGAGCGGGGGGGCCAGAAGGTCGACCTGACCGCTCACCTGATCAAGAACCAGGTCAGCAAGACCGACGGCAACGGCGGCTATGTCGAGGGCAAGTACGTGTACGCCGGCTTCCTCGGCTTCACGCCCGCCTCCGGCATCGTCCAGCAGTCGTTCGGCCAGTCCGTGAACCGTATGGGCGACATGATGCAGAACGGCGTCGAGTCGCTGGTCTCGCTGCCCGGCAAGATCCCCGACCTGTGGAACGCGGCCTTCGGCGACGGACCGCGCAAGGCGGACTCCCCGATGGGCGTGGTCGGCGCGGCCCGTATCGGCGGTGATGTCTTCACCCTCGACATCCCGGCATCGCAGCAGGTCGCGATGATGCTGCTGCTGGTCGCGGGCTTCAACCTCTCCCTGTTCCTGTTCAACATGCTCCCGCTGCTCCCGCTCGACGGCGGTCACATCGCGGGCGCGCTGTGGGAGTCGCTGCGGCGGAACGCGGCGAAGGTGCTGAGGCGGCCGGACCCGGGCCCGTTCGACGTGGCCAAGCTGATGCCGGTGGCCTATGTGGTGGCCGGAATCTTCGTCTGCTTCACGATCCTCGTCCTGATCGCGGACGTTGTTAACCCGGTGAAAATCTCCTAGACGGTCTCTTGGCAGGACACCGTTCGTGGCGGCCGGGCACCCTGGGTGCCCGGCCGCCATCCGTTGGGTGGGTTTAGGGGCGTGATGTGCTCGGGCGTGCGCCGGTGCCGTAATCTCGGAGCCTGGAGCCCACGATTCCGGGACCTTGATCCACAACTTGGGGTTGCACAGCAGATGACTGCGATTTCTCTCGGCATGCCGTCCGTTCCGACCAAGCTCGCCGAGCGTCGGAAGAGCCGGCAGATCCAGGTCGGAACCGTGGCCGTGGGTGGAGACGCACCCGTCTCGGTGCAGTCGATGACGACCACGCGTACGTCGGACATCGGCGCCACGCTGCAGCAGATCGCCGAGCTGACGGCCTCCGGTTGCCAGATCGTGCGGGTGGCCTGCCCGACCCAGGACGACGCCGACGCGCTCGCCACGATCGCCCGCAAGTCCCAGATCCCGGTCATCGCGGACATCCACTTCCAGCCGAAGTACGTCTTCGCGGCGATCGACGCGGGCTGCGCGGCCGTCCGTGTGAACCCCGGCAACATCAAGCAGTTCGACGACCAGGTCAAGGAGATCGCGCGGGCCGCGAAGGACACCGGCACCCCGATCCGGATCGGCGTCAACGCGGGCTCGCTCGACAAGCGGCTCCTCCAGAAGTACGGCAAGGCGACCCCCGAGGCGCTCGTCGAGTCCGCCCTCTGGGAGGCGTCCCTCTTTGAGGAGCACGACTTCCGGGACATCAAGATCTCGGTCAAGCACAACGACCCGGTGGTCATGGTCAACGCGTACCGCCAGCTGGCGGCGGCGTGCGACTACCCCCTGCACCTCGGTGTGACGGAGGCGGGCCCCGCCTTCCAGGGCACGATCAAGTCGGCGGTGGCGTTCGGAGCGCTGCTCTCCGAGGGCATCGGCGACACGATCCGGGTGTCCCTGTCGGCGCCGCCCGCCGAGGAGGTCAAGGTCGGTCTCCAGATCCTGGAGTCGCTGAACCTCAAGCAGCGAGGCCTGGAGATCGTCTCCTGCCCGTCCTGCGGGCGTGCCCAGGTCGACGTGTACAAGCTGGCGGAAGAGGTCACCGCCGGTCTCACCGGCATGGAGGTCCCCCTCCGCGTCGCCGTCATGGGCTGCGTCGTGAACGGTCCGGGCGAGGCCCGCGAGGCCGACCTCGGCGTCGCCTCCGGCAACGGCAAGGGGCAGATCTTCGTCAAGGGCGAGGTCATCAAGACCGTCCCCGAGTCGAAGATCGTCGAGACGCTCATCGAGGAAGCGATGAAGCTCGCCGAGCAGATGGAGGCCGACGGCATCGCCTCCGGCGAGCCTTCGGTGTCGGTGGCAGGCTGATCCACGGGCGGAACCACCGCGTCCCGCCTCCGCCGCCCCTACCCTCCCCCCTGCTCTCGGCTTCGCTCGAGCAGGGGGGACCCCCATCATCCCCAGAGGCTCCGCCCCTTCCACCCCGCCAGGGGCGCTGCGCCCCTTGGACCCCCGCAACGGCCTGAAGGACCTCGTCCTCACACGCCGGCCGGGCTGAAGGGCGCGGGCCGGGGTGGACGGCGGGCGGCCCTCGCTCTCGAACGCCGGGCGACCCGGGGCTTTCAGGGGCGCGGGGAACTGCGCGCCCAGCCCTCACGCACCCGCAGACAAGCGATCCGGGGCCGTCGTCGTATCCGGGGCGCAGCCCGGCCCCAAGGGGCGCGGGGAACTGCGCGACCAGCCCCCACCCAGCCGCGGACAAACGACCCCGGACGAACGGGTATCCGGGGCGGAGCCCCGGTCCAGGGGGCGCGGGAAACTGCGCGCACCGTTCACGCCGGCCCGCGGCCGTAGCCCGGGCCGGTACAAGAAGCCCGGGCCGGTACAAGGGGCGGCGAGCCACAACCTCGCCAGGTACAGTGCGGAGATCAGCAGACCGTATGGTGAGGCCCCCGCACGTGTTGACCCAGACCACCACCAGGGTCCTCGAACCGAGTGACCTGGACGCCGCGCTCGCCGTCCTCGACCGCGACCCGGTCGCGAACGCATTCGTCGCGTCCCGGGTACAGGTCGCGGGCCTCGACCCCTGGCGGCTCGGCGGCGAGATGTGGGGCTGGTACGAGGACGGCATGCTGCGGTCCCTCTGCTACGCGGGCGCCAACCTGGTCCCGATCTGCGCCACCCCCCGTGCCGTCCGCGGCTTCGCGGACCGGGCGCGAAGGGCCGGCCGCCGCTGCTCCTCGATCGTCGGCCCCGTCGAGGCCACCGCCCAGCTGTGGCGGCTGCTCGAACCCAGCTGGGGCCCGGCCCGCGAGGTCCGCGCCCACCAGCCCCTGATGGTCACCGACCGCCTCCCCGCCGACATCGCCCCGGATCCGTACGTCCGCCGCATCCGCAAGGACGAGATGGAAACGATCATGCCGGCGTGCGTGGCGATGTTCACCGAGGAAGTGGGCGTCTCACCGCTCGCCGGTGACGGCGGCCTGCTCTACCAGGCGCGGGTGGCCGAACTCGTCGGCACCGGCCGTTCGTTCGCCCGTCTCGACCAGAACGGCAAGGTCGTCTTCAAGGCCGAGATCGGCGCCGCCACCCGGCAGGCCTGCCAGGTCCAGGGGGTGTGGGTCGACCCCGAGTACCGGGGACAGGGGCTGGCGGCCCCGGGCATGGCGGCCGTCATGCGCTACGCCCTCGCCGACATCGCCCCGCTCGTCAGCCTCTACGTCAACGACTTCAACACCCCGGCCCGGGCGACGTACCACCGTGTCGGCTTCCAGGAGGTCGGCGCGTTCATGAGCGTGCTGTTCTAGCGCTCGCAGAGGCCCGGGGAACTCCCCGACCGACCTCGGAAAGGCCCCCGACCGACCTCGGAAAGGCCCTCGACCGACCTCGGAAAGGCCCCCGACCGACCTCGGACCGGCCCCAGGCCGACTCCCGATCGGCCCCCGACCCGGCCGCACCCGACACAACCTCCCGTAGTCCCGGCGCAATCCGGCGAACCGCCCCGGTAGTCTCCCCGGCATGCTGCGCTTTCCCGGTCAGGGCCCCCGCAACCCCGACGACGTGGTCGTCGGCCCGCTGGATCTCGCGGCGCGCGTCGACGAGGCGCTCGCCGTGCAGGCCCTCGCCTTCGGGCTCGGCGCCGACGAGGTCGCCGTACGCCGGCAGATCGTGCTGCGTCACCTCACCTACCCGGGAGCACGCGCACTCGGCGCGACGACGGTCGACGGACGGCTCGTCGGCTTCGTCTACGGCATGCCCAACGACCGCACCCACTGGTGGTCCACCGTCGTGGAACCGTATCTGCGCGCCCAGGGACGCGACGCCTGGCTCGACCACTCCTTCGTGATCACCGAACTGCACGTCCTCCCGCACTACCAGAACCACGGCGTGGGCCGGTCCCTGATCACCGGCATCACGGACAGCGCCACCGAACCCCGCTCGATCCTCTCCGCCATCGACACCGACAGCCCGGCCCGCGGCCTCTACCGCTCGCTCGGATACGAGGACCTCGCGCGGCAGGTTCTCTTCCCCAGCGCACCCAAGCCGTACGCCGTCATGGGCGCCCCTCTGCCCCTCCGCAGGCGCTAACCGATTTCCACCGGGATGGGCCGCCCGGCTAACCTCCTAGCCATCACCCTTACGCAGCAGGAGTCGAGAACCATGGCCCAGGTCCAGCGCATGTCCCGTTTGATGGTCAAGACACTGCGTGACGACCCGGCGGACGCCGAGACGCTCAGCCACAAGCTGCTCGTCCGCGCCGGCTACGTGCGCCGCAACTCCGCCGGCATCTGGACCTGGCTGCCGCTCGGCAAGAAGGTCCTCGACAACATCTCCCGCGTCGTACGCGAGGAGATGGACGCCATCGGGGCGCAGGAGGTCCTCCTGCCTGCCCTGCTGCCCAAGGAGCCCTACGAGGCCTCGGCCCGCTGGGAGGAGTACGGCGACCTCCTCTTCCGCCTGAAGGACCGCAAGGGCGGCGAGTACCTGCTCGGCCCGACCCACGAGGAGATCTTCACGCTCGTCGTGAAGGACCAGGTCGCGTCCTACAAGGACCTGCCGGTCATGCTGTACCAGATCCAGACGAAGTACCGCGACGAGGCCCGCCCGCGCTCCGGCGTGCTGCGCGGCCGCGAGTTCCAGATGAAGGACTCGTACTCCTTCGACACGACGGACGAGGGCCTCGCGCACTCGTACGCGCTGCACCGCGCCGCCTACCAGAAGATCTTCGCCCGCCTGGGCCTGGACTACCGCATCGTGTCGGCCGTCTCGGGCGCCATGGGCGGCTCGGCGTCGGAGGAGTTCCTCGCCCCCGCCGCGGCCGGTGAGGACACCTTCGTGGACTGTCCGTCCTGCGACTACGCGGCCAACACGGAGGCCGTCACCTTCGCCCTGAAGCCGGTGGACGGTTCCGGCGTCGGCCCGGTCGAGGAGCTGGACACCCCCGACACCCCCACCATCGAGACGCTCGCCGAGCACCTCGGTGTCCCCGCCTCCGCCACCCTCAAGAACCTCCTGGTCAAGGTCGACGGCGAGATCGTGGCCGTAGGCGTCCCCGGCAACCGCGAGGTCGACCTCGGCAAGCTGGGCGAGCACCTCGCCCCCGCCGTCGTCGAACTCGTCACCGCCGAGGACTTCGAGGGCCGCGGCGACCTCGTCCGCGGCTACGTCGGCCCGCAGGGCCTGGAGAAGGTCCGCTACATCGCCGACCCGCGGGTGGCCCCCGGCACCGCCTGGATCACCGGCGCCAACAAGGTCAACACGCACGCGAAGAACGTCGTCGCCGGCCGCGACTTCGAGGTCGACGACTACCTGGACGTCGTCGTGGTGGAAGAGGGCGACCCGTGCCCCAAGTGCGGCACCGGCCTCAAGCTGGACCGCGCCATCGAGATCGGCCACATCTTCCAGCTCGGCCGCAAGTACGCCGACACCTTCCAGCTCGACGTCCTCGGCCAGCAGGGCAAGCCGGTCCGCGTGACCATGGGCTCGTACGGCATCGGTGTCTCCCGCGCGGTCGCGGCGCTCGCCGAGCAGTCGGCCGACGAGCAGGGGCTGTGCTGGCCCAAGGAGATCGCTCCCGCCGACGTCCACGTCGTCGCCGCCGGCAAGGCCCTGCAGACCGAGCTGGCCCTCGACGTGTCGGAGAAGCTCGGCGCGGCGGGCGTACGCGTCCTCGTGGACGACCGCGCCGGGGTCTCCCCGGGCGTGAAGTTCACGGACGCCGAGCTCATCGGCGTGCCGAAGATCCTGGTGGCCGGGCGCCGCTCGGCCGAGGGCGTCCTCGAGCTGAAGGACCGCCGCACCGGCGAGCGCGAGGAACTGACCGTGGACGAGGCGATCGCCCGCCTGGCGGCCGAGTAGCAGAACCGGCCGAGTAGCCAAACTGCTTGAAGTCTGCATTCAAAGACGTCTCTCAGAGACTTCTTCCGAGGCGTATGGCTGCCTCACAGACTTCTCTCAGGCTGCTCCCCGACCGTAGGACGTGACAGAGCGTCATTCGGAGGGGAGCAGCCATGACAGGCAGCGAGCGGGGGGCCGCCGCGGCGGTCCGCAGAGGAGCACGGCGTACGGCGGCGGCCGCGGCGGCGGTCACGCTGGCGGCGGCGGCCGGGGTCTTCGCCCTGGTCGGCACGATGCAGGCGGACGCGGACACGGCTGCGAGCGGCACGACGAGTGCGACGAGTGCGACGAGTGCGACGAGTACGGAGTCGTCCGGTTCGGGGTTGTCGACCACGGGCAGCGACAGCGATTCGAGCGGCAGTACGGACTCGACCCTTCAGGCGCCCTCCGACAACCCCACCTCCTCCAGCGGCAGCGGCTCCGCCGACTCCACCTCGGGGGCGTCGTGATGGCCACTGCGGCCCGCCGCACCACGGCCGCCGCCGACTGGCGCGCCCTCGGCACCAGCGTCCGCCTGGTCACCACCGACCCGGCCCTGCTGGACTCCTGCAACCTGCTGCTCGCCCGGCACCTCGCCGAGGTCGACGCCGCGTGCAGCCGGTTCCGTCAGGACTCGGAGCTGGTGGCCCTCGACCAGGCGCGGGGCCGCCCGGTCCGGGTCAGCCCGCTGCTCGCCGAGGCGCTGGCCGTCGCCCTGCGCGCCGCCGCCGCGACCGACGGGGCGGTCGATCCCACGGTCGGGTCGGCCATCGGCGCCCTCGGCTACGACCGCGACTTCCGGCTGATCCAGGACGACGGTCGCCCGATCCGGCTCACCGTCCGCCCGGTCCCGGGCTGGCGCGCGGTGACCCTGGACCGCGCGACCGACACGGTCACCGTCCCGGCCGGGGTCCGCCTCGACCTCGGCGCCACGGCCAAGGCCTGGGCCGCCGACAAGGCCGCCGCGCTGCTCGCCGAGGCGGCGGGCTGCGGAGTCCTGGTGAGCCTCGGCGGTGACACGGCCGTGGCCGGCGAACCCCCGGCGGGCGGCTGGCGCGTCCGCGTCCAGGACGCCACGGGCCCGGTCGACGAGACACCCGCGCCGGGCACGTACGCCACGGTCTCCATCCGGAGCGGCGGTCTCGCGACCTCCGGTACCACCTCCCGCCGCTGGCGCCGGGGCGCCCACGACCTCCACCACATCGTCGACCCGTACACCGGCCTGCCCGCCGAGACCCCCTGGCGCACGGTCTCCGTGGCCGCCGCGACCTGCGCGGACGCCAACGCGGCCGGCACGGCGGCCCTGGTCAAGGGCGCGGGCGCGCAACGGTGGCTGGCAGGGCTCGGCCTGCCCGCACGTCTGGTGGCGAACGACGGCACCGTGGTGACGACACCGGGCTGGCCGCCTTCCGCCCCGGCCTGGTCGGGACCCGAGGCCGCCGCATGAGCGACTCCGGCCTTCTCTGGTACGCCAACAGAGCCACCGGCGCGGTCAGCCTGGTCCTGTTCACCGTCGTCGTACTCCTGGGCATCGCCGTACGCCTGCGCGGCAGACTCCCCGGCCTCCCGAGGTTCGGGACGGTCCGACTGCACCGCACCCTCTCCCTCTCCGCCGTCGTCTTCCTGGCCCTGCACATCACGGCGGCCGTCGTCGACAGCTATGTGAGCATCAGCCTCCTCGACGTCCTCGTCCCGTTCGCCTCCACCTACCAACCCCTCTGGCTGGGCCTCGGCACGGTGGCCCTCGATCTGATGCTCGCGGTACTGATCACCAGCCTGCTCCGCGCCCGCATCGGGCACCGCGCCTGGCGCGCCGTCCACTGGCTGGCCTGGGCCTCCTGGCCGATCGCGCTCATCCACGGCATCGGCATCGGCACGGACACCGGCGCCGGCTGGATGTTGTGGCTGACGCTCTCCTGTCTGGCCGCGGTCCTCACTGCCTTCGGCATCCGCGTCGCCCACGCGGCCCGAGCATCCGGCCGTACCCCGTCCACCCTGCTCCGTACGGCCGAATCCCGTACGCCCGAAGGAGCCCGCCCATGACCACGACCACGACGGTGACCGCGACGGCGACGGCGACCGTGGCCACCACCTCTACGGACATCTACATGCCACCCCGTCTGCTCGCCCCCGGCGGCGCCCCGGCCGGCTTCAGCACCCACGAGCAGCGCTACGGCCCGGTGGCGCACGGCGACCCGGCCCAACTGCTGCGCACGCTCGCCGAGTCCGGGCTCACGGGCCGCGGCGGCGCCGCCTTCCCCACGTACCGCAAGCTGGTCTCGGTCGCCGAGGCGGGCCGCCGCACCGGTCGCACCCCGGTCGTCGTCGCCAACGGCGCGGAGGGCGAGCCCGCGAGCGCGAAGGACAAGACCCTGCTGCGACTGTCGCCCCATCTCGTCCTGGACGGGCTGCAGTTGGTGGCCGAGTTGGTCGGCGCGGGGGAGGCGTATCTCGCGGTCGAGGACCACGCCACGCCCCTCGAAGCGGCGCTCGCCGAGCGACGCGACCCGCTGCGGGTGCGCACCGTACGCGTCCCGAAGCGCTTCCTGTCCGGCCAGTCCTCGGCCCTCACCCAGTACGTCTCCGGACACGCGGCCCTGCCGCGCCACCAGCGGCCCCCGGTCCGCGAGCAGGGCGCGCACCGCGCGCCGACGCTCGTCCAGAACGTCGAGACGCTCGCCCATCTCGCCCTGATCGCCCGCTACGGCGCCGACTGGTTCCGCTCGCTGGGCACCCCGGCCGAACCGGGCAGCGCCTTGTGCACGGTGCATGTGCCCGGTCGCGGGATACGGGTCCTCGAAGCCCCCTTCGGCATGCCGCTGCACCGTCTCCTTCCGCTCGATGGCATCGGCGCGGTCCTGGTCGGCGGCTACCACGGCACCTGGCTCCCGGCCGCCGAGGCCGCGACCCGCACGCTGACCGTCGCCGACCTCGGCGCGGGCGTCCTCGCCGCGCTGCCCACCAGCCGCTGCGGCCTCGCCGAGACCGCCCGTGTGCTGCGCTACCTGGCCCTCGAATCGGCCGGCCAGTGCGGACCCTGCCTCAACGGGCTGCCCCGTATCGCCGCCGCCTTCCAGACCCTGGCCGCACCGGGGCCGCAGGGCGGCACCCGCGAGGACATCGCGCGTTGGGCCGGACTCGGCGAGGGCCGTGGCGCCTGCCACCACCCCGACGGCACGGTCCGCCTGGTGCGCAGCGCACTCACGACCTTCGCCGCCGAACTCGACGCGCACGCCGCGGGCCACTGCACGGCGACCGACCACTCCCCGCTGCTGCCCGTCCCCGCGAACAGGAACTGACATGGCCCGCCACGCCCACCGCACCGACCGTTTGGATCGCACGCACCGCCTGGAGGTCGACTGGACCGCCTGCCGGGGCCACGGCCTGTGCGCGGAACTCCTCCCCGAACACATCACGCTCGACGAGTGGGGCTACCCGCTCCTGGGCGAGGCCCCCCTTCCGCCCGCCACCCTGAAACGCGCCCGCAGAGCCGCCGCCGACTGCCCGGTACTGGCCCTCAAACTCGCCACCGCACAAGGAAGTTAGGGGTCGGGGCGGTCAGAGCCAGCCCGCGAACTCCAGCAACAGCTCCGCGTCCTGCGGACGCCCGACCCGCCCCGCCCGTACGCCGGACTCGACCGCCCGGAACAACGTCCAGCCCCGCAGCCGATCCTGGTCCACCTCCAGGGACTCGGCGAGCCGCTTCACCCGTCGCCGTGTGATCGACGACCCCGAAGGGGACGCGATCAGGTCCTCCACCCGGTCCCGGACCAGCCGGGCCAGGTCGAAGGCGCACTCGCCGACCACCGGGTCCGGGCCCACGGCCAGCCAGGGCATGCGCTCACCGGCGAGCACCTTGCTCTGCCGGAAGGTGCCGTGCAGCAGCCGCTCCTCGGGCGGTCCGGCGAGGAGTTCCTCGCGGGCCGCGAGCGCCGCGTCGACCAGTGGCGCGACCTCGGTGTCGGCACTCGCCGCCGCCCGCATCGCCTCGGCCTGCCGCCCGGTCCGCTCGGCGACGGTCTCGAAGACATGGGTGGCGGGCGGTTCGACCCACAGCCGCCGCAGCGTCCCGGCGGCCTCCAGCAGGGCCTTCGCCTCCGGCAGCGAACGCACGGACAGATCGGGACGCAAGCGCTCCAGCACCAGTACGCCGTGGGTGTCGCCCTGCGCGTCGGCGGGGTTGAGGAGCTGTACGGCGCCCCGTCCGTCCCAGTGGGCGAGCGCGGCCCGCTCGCTCTCCGGACGGGCCCGCGGCGGCGCCAGCTTCAGCACGGCGGGCGTCCCGTCGGTCTGCCGGACGAGCAGGACGAGGCTGCTGCGACCGCCGGGTGCCTGCACCCGCTCCACCGTCAACTCGCGTAGATCGACCGCCTGTTGCGCCAGCACGGGCAGCTTGTCCAGCCACTCGCCCGTCCCGTTGGACCCGCCGGAGCCGTTGGACCCGCTCCGCTGCGTCTCGCCGAGTGCCCGTACCAGGCGCCGCGGCGGTTCGAAGGCCATGCGCGAGTCCATTGCGCGAGGTGTTCCTTTCCAGCTGGTCCAGGTCGTCCAAGTCGTCCGGGTCGTCTCGTCCAGGTCGTCAGGGGCGTGTCACGAGGGCGACGGCGTCGCCGCGGCAGGGGTGGCCGAGGGGGCCGCCCGCTCGGCGAGACCAGGGAAGGCTACGCTCTCGCCGCGCCAGCGCACCGCCCGCACCGCCGCCTCCCGCAGCGCCTCGGCGGCCGAGCGCCGCCGATCGCCCGAGGAGGCGCGTACGAGGTCGGAGTACACCCCGGCCACGCGTTCCTCCAGGTCGGCCGCGAGCTGTACGGCCGCGGCGGAGTCCTTCACGGCGAACGGCAGCGCGTACGCCGCCGCCGAGACCTCCGGCCTGCCGCCCAGGTCCCGTACGGCGCGCGCGAGTTCGTCGCGCCGCGCCCGATGGGCGTCGTACGCCGACCGGGCCTCGCCCCGGCGAGCCTCGTCGATCCTGCCGCCGACGACGCCGTACCCGTAGACGGCGGCGTGCTCGGCGGCGAGCGCGGCCTGCAACGCGCCGAGCTCGGCGGCCTTGGCGCTCTTCGTGTCCTCGGTCGTGCTCACTTGGCACCCTCCGTCAGCAGGAACGCGTGTGCTGCTCCGGCCGCGGCCACCGAGGCGAGCAGCCTGGCCAGCTCGCCCGGGACCGTCAGCAGGGCCTTCGTCCGCTGGTCGGCCAAGGTGCGCTCGGCGGTCGCGAGGTCGGCGAGGGCGTCCTTCTCCTGGGCGGGCACGGTGGGGGAGGGGCTGGGGTGCGCCGAGGCGGAGGCCGAGGGCGAGCCGGAGGCGGAGGGCCGACTGCCGGCGGTTCCGCTGCCCCCGAACGCCTGCGCGTGCCGTACGACCTCCGCCCGCAGTGGCTTCAGCCGGCCCGCCAATGGGGGATGGGCGGTGATCACGGCGGCGTAGCGCGCCGCGAGCGACTCGCTGTCGCGGGCCGCACGCGCGCGTGTCAGGTCGGCGGCCGAGGGGCTCCGGACCGTGGTGACGGTGGAGGGCTCGGGGGCGGAACAGCCCACGAGCACGAAGGCGCCCGCGGCGGAGGCGAACAGGCTCCTTCGGCGCGGCCCCGAGGGGGTGCGCGGCGGCAGGGTGAACGGCACGGCAGACGTCCTCGGAAGGCTCGTACGAAAGGGAGGGCGGCACGCCCGTGATCACGGTACCCGTGCCCCACGCGATCGACCCCCATGGGCTCGCCACCGTCGTTCGGCCCCGGACTCGTCGGGTGCGCCATTCCCCGCGCCCCTTGGGAGAGACCCGTCGGGGGCGGGGGACGGTGGACGGCAACACCCTCCGCGACCGGATACCCTTTGAGCAGACACACGACCAACCCACAACAGCACACGCGGCCGAGGAGTCACCCGGATGAGCACCACCCAGAGCGAGAGGCTGCGAGTACTGCTGGAACCGCTCGTCAGCTCTCAGGGACTCGACCTCGAAGAGGTCGAAGTGGACTCGGTCGGACGCAAGCGTGTGCTGCGTGTAGTCGTCGATTCGGACGAAGGCGCCGACCTCGACGCGATCGCCGATGTGAGCCGCGCGCTCTCGGCGAAGCTCGACGAGACGGACGCGATGGGCGAGGGCGAGTACACCCTCGAGGTCGGAACCCCCGGTGCCGAGCGCGAGCTCAAGGAGCACCGTCACTACGTACGCGCCATGGACCGCCTGGTGAAGTTCCAGCTGGGGGACGGCGGCGAACTGGTCGCGAGAATCCTCGACGTGGACGAAGAGGGAGTCGATGTCGAGGTGCCGGGCGTGAAGGGGCGCAAGCCCACCGCCAGGCGGCTCGTCTTCCAGGACATCGCCAAGGCCCGCGTCCAGGTCGAGTTCAACCGTAAGAACAAGAACGAAGAGAACGCAGAGGAGGCGTAGCCGTGGACATCGACATGAGTGCCCTGCGGGGCTTGGTGCGGGAGAAGGAGATCTCCTTCGACCTGCTGGTCGAGGCGATCGAGTCGGCCCTCCTCATCGCCTACCACCGCACCGAGGGAAGCCGCCGCCACGCGCGCGTCAAGCTCGACCGGGAGACCGGCCATGTGACCGTGTGGGCGAAGGAGGACCCCGAGGACCTGGAGGAGGGGCAGGAGGCGCGCGAGTTCGACGACACCCCGTCGGGGTTCGGCCGGATCGCCGCGACCACCGCCAAGCAGGTCATCCTGCAGCGCCTGCGGGACGCCGAGGACGACGCGACGCTCGGTGAGTACGCCGGGCGTGAGGGCGACATCGTCACGGGTGTCGTGCAGCAGGGGCGCGACCCCAAGAACGTGCTCGTCGACATCGGCAAGCTGGAGGCCATCCTGCCGGTGCAGGAGCAGGTCCCGGGAGAGACGTATCAGCACGGGGTGCGGCTGCGCTCGTACGTCGTTCGGGTGGCGAAGGGCGTACGCGGTCCGTCCGTCACCCTGTCGCGTACGCATCCCAATCTGGTGAAGAAGCTCTTCGCGCTGGAGGTTCCGGAGATCGCCGACGGGTCCGTCGAGATCTCCGCGATCGCACGCGAGGCCGGTCACCGTACGAAGATCGCCGTCCGGTCCACCCGTTCGGGTCTGAACGCCAAGGGCGCCTGCATCGGCCCCATGGGCGGCCGGGTGCGCAACGTGATGGCCGAGCTGAACGGCGAGAAGATCGACATCGTCGACTGGTCGGACGACCCGGCCGAGATGGTGGCGAACGCGCTCTCCCCGGCCCGTGTCTCCAAGGTCGAGGTCGTGGACCTCGCGGCCCGCTCCGCGCGCGTGACCGTCCCGGACTACCAGCTGTCGCTGGCGATCGGCAAGGAGGGCCAGAACGCCCGCCTCGCGGCCCGCCTCACCGGCTGGCGCATCGACATCCGCCCGGACACCGAGCAGCCGTCCGACGAGACCGCTCGGCGCGGCGCGGACCAGCACCGGGAATAGTTCTGAGCCGTAGGTGGCTTAGATCACGTCAGTTATATGCGCGGCAACTGTTCGATTCTTGCCCCAAAGGGGTGAGGTCGGTGCGGGGAGGTAGACTTAAGAGTGTCTGGCCGGACGCGAGCCCGCGCATGCCCTGAACGCACCTGTGTGGGGTGCCGGGAGCGAGCGGCCAAGACTGATCTGCTGCGGACCGTGGCGGTCGAGGGTGAATGCGTCCCCGATCATCGCGGTACGCTGCCCGGCCGGGGCGCTTATGTGCACCCCGCCCTGGTCTGTTTCGACCTGGCGGTACGCCGCCGGGCGTTCCCAAGGGCGCTGCGTGCCCCGGGACCGCTCGACACAGCGGCGTTGCGCCTCTACGTCGAGCAGGCAACACCGTAAGGAGCGTCGTACGGAACCCCCGTGCGGCCCTGGTACCCCGCGAGTTGGAAGTAGGTCGAGATTGCGATGAGCACTCGATGAGCACGCGATGAGTACGCCCATGAAGTAGCGACGGTCCGGACGCAACCCGGACCTAAAAGGAGCGAAGTGGCTAAGGTCCGGGTATACGAACTCGCCAAGGAGTTCGGGGTTGAGAGCAAGGTCGTCATGGCCAAGCTCCAGGAGCTCGGTGAATTCGTCCGTTCGGCGTCCTCGACGATCGAGGCGCCCGTTGTACGCAAACTGACTGACGCCCTGCAGCAGGGCAGCGGTGGCGGCAAGCCCGCCCCCGCACGTAAGGCTGCCCCGGCGAAGCCGGGTGCCCCCTCTCCGGCGCAGGCTGCCCGTCCGGCCGCCCCGCGCCCGCCGGCCCCGAAGCCGGCCGTGGCCGAGCGCCCGGCCGCTGCTCCGGTCACTCCGGCAGCTCCGGCTGCTCCGGTCACCCCGGCTGCTGCGGGTCCGCGCCCGACCCCGGGTCCCAAGCCCGCCCCGAAGCCCGCTCCGGCGGCTCCGGCTCCGGTCGCGGCCGAGTTCACCGCGCCCCCGTCGGCTCCCGCGGCTCCCGCCGCAGGTCCCCGTCCGGGCGCCCCGCGTCCCAGTGGCCAGGCTCCGCGTCCGGGCGGTGCCCGTCCGGCCGGTGGTCCCGGTCAGGGTGGTCAGGGTCGCGGCGACCGTCCCGAGCGCGGCGACCGTCAGGGCGCTCCGCGTCCCGGCGGCCAGGCCCCGCGTCCCGGCGCTCGTCCGGCCGGCCCGCGTCCGGGCAACAACCCGTTCACCTCTGGTGGCTCCACCGGCATGGCGCGCCCGCAGGCGCCCCGTCCGGGCGGTGCCCCGCGTCCCGGTGGTGACCGTCCCGGCGGCGCTCCGCGTCCGCAGGGCGCGGGTCAGGACCGTGGTCCCCGTCCCCAGGGCGGTCCCGGCGGCGCTCCGCGTCCGCAGGGCGGTCCGGGCGGTGCCCGTCCGACTCCGGGCGGCATGCCTCGTCCGCAGGGTGGCGCTCCGCGTCCCGGCGGTGGCCCCGCCGGTAACCGTCCCAACCCCGGCATGATGCCGCAGCGTCCCGCTGCGGGCAGTCCGCGTCCCGGCGGTGGCCCCGGCGGCCGCGGTCCGGGTGGCGGCGGCGGTCGTCCCGGTGGTCCCGGTGGCGGCGGCGGTCGTCCCGGTGGCGGCGGCTTCGCCGGTCGTCCCGGTGGCGGCGGTGGCGGTTTCGCCGGTCGTCCGGCCGGTCCCGGCGGTGGCGGCGGCGGTTTCGCCGGTCGCCCCGGTGGTCCCGGCGGTGGCGGCGGTGGCCGTCCCGGCTTCGGCGGTCGTCCGGGTGGTCCCGGTGGCCGTGGTGGCACGCAGGGTGCGTTCGGCCGTCCCGGCGGTCCGGCGCGTCGTGGTCGCAAGTCGAAGCGGCAGAGGCGCCAGGAGTACGAGGCCATGCAGGCCCCGTCGGTCGGCGGCGTGATGCTGCCTCGCGGCAACGGACAGTCCGTCCGCCTGTCGCGCGGTGCGTCCCTCACCGACTTCGCGGAGAAGATCGGCGCCAACCCGGCGTCGCTCGTCGGCGTGATGATGAACCTCGGCGAGATGGTCACTGCCACGCAGTCCGTCTCCGACGAGACGCTGAAGCTCCTCGCGGACGAGATGAACTTCGTCCTCGAGATCGTCAGCCCCGAGGAGGAGGACCGCGAGCTGCTCGAGTCCTTCGACATCGAGTTCGGCGAGGACGAGGGTGGCGAGGAGTTCCTCGTCGCGCGTCCGCCGGTCGTGACCGTCATGGGTCACGTCGACCACGGTAAGACCCGCCTTCTCGACACCATCCGCAAGACGAACGTCGTCGCGGGCGAGGCCGGCGGTATCACCCAGCACATCGGTGCGTACCAGGTCACGACCGAGGTCAACGAAGAAGAGCGTCGCATCACCTTCATCGACACCCCGGGTCACGAGGCGTTCACCGCCATGCGTGCCCGTGGTGCCAAGTCGACCGACATCGCGATCCTCGTGGTGGCGGCCAACGACGGTGTGATGCCCCAGACGATCGAGGCGCTGAACCACGCCAAGGCGGCCGACGTGCCGATCGTGGTCGCGGTCAACAAGATCGACGTCGAGGGCGCGGACCCGGTCAAGGTGCGCGGTCAGCTCACCGAGTTCGGTCTGGTGGCCGAGGAGTACGGCGGCGACACGATGTTCGTCGACATCTCCGCCAAGCAGGGTCTGAACATCGACCAGCTGCTGGAGGCCGTGGTCCTGACCGCGGACGCCTCGCTCGACCTGCGGGCCAACCCGGAGCAGGACGCGCAGGGCATCGCGATCGAGTCCCACCTCGACCGCGGCCGTGGTGCCGTCTCGACGGTCCTGGTCCAGCGCGGCACGCTGCGCATCGGCGACACGATGGTGGTCGGCGACGCGTACGGCCGTGTCCGGGCGATGCTCGACGACAACGGCAACAACGTCGAGGAAGCGGGTCCGTCGACCCCCGTCCTGGTCCTGGGTCTCACCAACGTCCCGGGCGCCGGCGACAACTTCCTGGTTGTCGACGAGGACCGCACGGCGCGTCAGATCGCCGAGAAGCGCGCGGCGCGTGAGCGCAACGCCAACTTCGCCCGCCGGGGTGTCCGGTTCTCCCTGGAGAACCTGGACGAGGCCCTCAAGGCCGGTCTGGTGCAGGAACTCAACCTCATCATCAAGGGCGACGCGTCCGGTTCGGTGGAGGCTCTCGAGTCCTCGCTGCTCCAGCTCGACGTCGGCGACGAGGTCGACATCCGTGTCCTGCACCGCGGTGTGGGTGCGGTCACCGAGTCCGACATCAACCTGGCGACCGGCTCCGACGCCATCGTCATCGGCTTCAACGTCCGCGCTGCGGGCCGCGCGGCGCAGATGGCGGAGCGCGAGGGCGTCGACGTCCGGTACTACTCGGTGATCTACCAGGCCATCGAGGAGATCGAGGCGGCCCTCAAGGGCATGCTCAAGCCGGAGTACGAGGAGGTCGAGCTCGGCACGGCAGAGATCCGCGAGGTCTTCAAGTCGTCCAAGCTGGGCAACATCGCCGGTGTCCTGGTCCGCTCGGGCGAGGTCAAGCGCAACACCAAGGCGCGACTCGTCCGCGACGGCAAGGTCATCGCGGAGAACCTCAACATCTCCGGGCTGCGTCGCTTCAAGGACGACGTCACCGAGATCCGCGAAGGCTTCGAGGGTGGTATCAACCTCGGAAACTTCAACGACATCAAGGTCGACGACGTCATCGCGACGTACGAGATGCGCGAGAAGCCGCGGGCGTAAGCAGTGGCTCGAGCTGGCCGACGGTGAGAAGTCACCGTCGGCCAGCTTGCCGTTTGGAAGATCGCGCAGTTCCCCGCGCCCCTTTCAGGGACGCGGGGAACTGTGTGAACGGCCCTCGCCGGTGCGCGGGCGAAACTCCGTCGAGCGAGCCAGGGGTTCGTTGTACGGTTCTGATGTCCCTGCCAAGCGCATTGGCAGGCCATCTATCCCGTACCGGCGGGACATCCGGTTACACATGTATGTGGGGACGCTGTCCTTCGATCTGCTCCTCGGCGATGTGCACTCGCTCAAGGAGAAACGCTCTCTCGTCCGGCCGATCGTCGCTGAACTCCAGCGGAAGTACCCGGTGAGCGTGGCGGAGACGGGCAACCAGGACCTTCATCGCAGGGCCGAGATCGGCCTGGCGGTGGTCTCCGGAGACACCGAGCACCTCACCGACGTACTGGACCGGTGCGAGCGGTTCGTCGCGGCGCGACCGGAGGTGGAGCTGCTGTCGGTACGGCGCAGACTTCATACAGACGAAGACTGACGGAACAAGCAAGGCGAAGAAGGAGACGGACCAGTGGCCGACAACGCGCGTGCCAAGAGGCTGGCGGACCTCATCCGAGAGGTGGTGGCCCAGAAGCTGCAGCGTGGGATCAAGGACCCGCGGCTCGGCACCCATGTCACCATCACGGACACCCGGGTCACCGGGGACCTCCGGGAGGCGACCGTCTTCTACACGGTCTACGGGGACGACGAGGAGCGCGCGGCCGCGGCCGCGGGCCTGGAGAGCGCCAAGGGCGTGCTCCGCTCGGCGGTCGGCGCGGCGGCGGGCGTGAAGTTCACACCGACGCTGACCTTCGTCGCGGACGCCCTGCCGGACACCGCCAAGACGATCGAGGACCTGCTCGACAAGGCGCGGGCCTCGGACGCGAAGGTGCGCGAGGTCTCGGCCGGTGCCACCTTCGCCGGTGACGCGGACCCGTACAAGAAGCCGGGCGAGGACGACGAGACGGACGGCGACGCCGCGGAATGACGCAGAAGACCAAGACGCCCGACGGGCTTGTCATCGTCGACAAGCCGTCGGGCTTCACTTCGCACGACGTGGTCGCCAAGATGCGCGGGATCGCCAGGACCCGCCGCGTCGGACATGCCGGCACCCTCGACCCCATGGCGACGGGCGTGCTCGTCCTCGGCGTCGAGAAGGCGACCAAGCTCCTCGGGCACCTCGCGCTCACCGAGAAGGAGTACCTGGGGACCATCCGGCTCGGCCAGGACACGCTGACGGACGACGCCGAGGGCGACATCACCTCGTCCACCGACGCCTCTCGGGTGACCCGGGAGGCCATCGACGCCGGGGTCGCCAAGCTCACCGGCCGGATCATGCAGGTGCCGTCCAAGGTCAGCGCCATCAAGATCGACGGCGTGCGCTCGTACAAGCGGGCACGCGAGGGCGAGGACTTCGAGATCCCGGCCCGCCCGGTGACGGTCTCCTCCTTCGCGGTGTACGACATCAGGGACGCCGTGGCCGAGGACGGCACTCCGGTGCTCGACCTGGTCGTCTCCGTGGTCTGCTCGTCCGGGACGTACATCCGGGCGCTCGCCCGGGACCTGGGCGCGGACCTGGGCGTCGGCGGTCACCTCACCGCCCTGCGCCGCACCCGCGTCGGCCCGTACAAGCTCGACTCCGCGCGCACCCTCGACCAGCTCCAGGAGGAGCTGACCGTGATGCCGATCGCCGAGGCCGCCGCTGCCGCGTTCCCGCGCTGGGACGTGGACGCCAAGCGGGCCAGGCTGCTGCTCAACGGCGTACGCCTGGAGATCCCCGAGGAGTACGCGGGGGTGGGCGCGGTGGCCGTGTTCGACGCCGAGGGCAGGTTCCTCGCGTTGGTGGAGGAAGAGAAGGGCAAGGCGAAGAGCCTCGCCGTGTTCGGCTGAGGCCGAGGCTGCGGCTGAGGCGCAGGCTGAGGCCCGTTCATGCTCGGGCGCCAGCCCGTGGAGCGGCGGTCACGGGGTTTCGTGCCCGCCGCTCCACGGTCCCCCCTCGGTTCCCCCACCCAAGGGTGTATCCATCCGCCCTGCCCTATTCACCCCTTCGGGCAGGCGCTCGGAGTGAACCGAGGGAGCGGAAGGGGGCGCGTTTCTCGCGTGATCTGTCCCGCTGATCATTTCGCGCCTACCGTCGGAGGAAGGATCACGGCGGGGAGGCTCGAGCATGGCGGGACGAGGCCTGCGGACCGGGAACGAGCAGACACCGGACGACGACCGCCGCGCGCGGGACGAGACTCTGGTGCGCGTCTGCGACCTGGCCGGACGTCCGCGCGGCACGGGTTTCGTGGCCGACCACCACGGCACGGTGATCACCAGCCACGAGGCCGTCGACGGTCTGGCCCGCCTCGTGCTGCACGCGCCCGGCGGCCGCAGCTGTGTGGTGACCGCCGACGCCGTGACCCCGCTCCCCGAAACCGATCTGGCGCTCGTACGCACCGAGGGCCTCGGCCTCGACCCGCTTCCCGTCACCGTGCGCGAGCGGGTCGAGACCGGCACGTATGTCCTGATCCCCGCGGGCGGCTGGCGCGAGGCCCGGGTGCTGGGCAGCACCACCGTGACGTACACGGCGACCGATCGCCTCCATCTCCTGGACGAGGCACTGGAGTTGGCGATCGGCACGGCCGGCGCGGACGCGCTCCGGCTGGGCGGCGGGGCGGCCGGGGGACCGGTCTTCGACGCCTCGACCGGAGCGGTGATCGGGGTGCTCGGCACCGCGCTGCACACCGAGCACCGGGCCGCGGGTTTCGCGGTCCCCCTGCGCACTCCCGGCGTCACGGGTCCGCTCGCCGAACTCCTCGACCGCAACGCCACCACCGTTCCCGCGTACGGGGCCGATCTCAATCCGGCAGGCGTACTCGCACTCACGGCGACCTCGGTGGGCTCGGACGGCCCCGGGGCCGCGACCTCCCCGGGCACCGACGGCGTGGCGTACGTAACCGTCGAACGGGCCGCCGTCGTACGGGAGTTCACGGCCTTCGAGAGTGGCCCGGCCGCCGTCCTCGGACTCGTCGGCCCACCCGGCAGCGGCCGTACGACGGAGCTCGCGGCGCTCGCCGCCCGCCGCACCCGGGGCACCGAACCGGCCCCCACACTCTGGCTGCGCGGCGCCGACCTGCTCGCCACGGACACCTCCGTCGCCGACGCGGCCACCCGGGCGCTGGAGCGGGCGGGGCGGATGGTGGCGGCCCCGGCGGAGGGGGCGCACCGGGAGCCGGGGGTACTGCCGCCCGGCGGGTACGACGGAGAGCTCGGCGACATCGGTCCCGACCGGCTGGCCCGGCTGGCAGGGGCCGCCGGACGGCCGCTGCTGCTCCTGCTCGACGGACCGGAGGAGATGCCGCCCGACCTCGCCGACCGGCTGCCCGAGTGGACCGCGGGCACGGCCGAGTGGCTGCGGTCGAGCGGGGCGCGGCTCGTCGTCGCCTGCCGCGCCGAGTACTGGGAGCAGGTGGGGACCCGGTTCCCGGCGGAGTCGCTGCACCGGGCCGGCGCCGACCCGGAGCTTCCGCCCTGGGTCAGGCTGGGCGACTTGACCGAGGAGGAGGCGCGGCGGCTGCGGTCGCGGTCCGGGATCCCCGAGGACGCGCTGGTGGCCGCCGACGCACGGCATCCGCTGACGCTGCGGCTGCTGGCCGAGCTGCGCGCCGCGCTGCCGGACCCGCCGACCCGGCCACTCGACCGGGAGGAGGTCTTCACCGCCCATCTGGACCTGATGTGCCTGCGCGTCGCGGTCCGGCTCGCGGCGGCGAACGGGCTGCGTGGCACGGCCGTACGAAGGCTCGCCGCCCAGGTCTCCGGCCAGGTGCACGAGGCCGCGCGGCGCTGTCTGGGGCCGGGACAGGGTCGGCTGGACCGGGTGTCCTTCGAGGCCGTCTTCCCCTGGGGGCCCGCCCCGGGAGGCCGCCCGGGGAGTGTCTCCGGCTGGGCCTCCGCCGTCCTCACCGAGGGCCTCCTGGTCCCCGCCGGGAGCGGCTACCGGTTCGCCCACGAGGAGCTCGCCGACTGGATCCAGGGCACCCACCTGGACCTGGACCCGGCCCTGCACGCCCTGGTCCACCGGCGCCGCGAAGCCTGGCGTACCGAGCGAGTGCCGGCCCAGCGGAGCCCCGTAGACCCATCCGCCCAGAGCGGTTCCGTGCCCGTCCCGCGCCACCGCATCGGCCCCGTCGTGCAGGCCCTCCTCCTGCTGGCCCGGCACCAGGGCGCCGGTGCGCCGGCCCGCCGCCTCGCAGACCTCGTCGAGGCCGTCGACGACCTGCTGGCGGAGGAGTCCGCCCCGACCGGGGACGATGGTCCGGCCGGGGAGGATGGTCCGGCCGGGGAGGATGGTCCGGCCGGGGACGGCATCTGGTGGGCGACCCACCTCCTCGTGGACGTCCTGGTGCGCGTGCCCGACGCGACTCCGTACACCCGGGTGCTGAGGCTGCTCGCCGAGCGGATCGTGGCGTGGCGGACCGAAGGCCGGGGGGTGCCGGCGGAGTTCGGGCCCTCCTTCTGGGAGGCGCTGCCGTTGCCGGAGGCGGAGCGGTTCGATCTGCTCAGGCGCCTGGTCGTGGCGGACGGGGCGCCGCGACAGGCGAGCCCGGCCGAGGGGTCCCGCACCGCCTCCGGCGCCCACCGCCGCCGTCCCACGGAGGCCCCGCGCTACCTGGACGCCGTCGCCCGACTCCTCGCCGCCGACCCCACGGCCGTACAGCCCCACCTCATCCCCTGGTTCGACGACGACCGGCCGCTGCCCGCGACGCCCCACGCGACCGTGGCGACCGCCGCGCAGGCCCTGCTGTACGCACACCGGCGGCGCGCCCTGGACGACCTCACGGAGGCCCTGATCGACCGTGCCCACCGGCGCGGGGACGAGCTGCTGGCCGCGCTCGCCGAGGAGGAGCCCTCGGCCGTGTGCCGTGCGGTGGACCGGTGGGCGCACGACGAGCGCCCGGCCCGGCGGGTGGCGGCGATGGCCTACGGGCTGCGCGCCGCGCCGCACGCACGCTCCGAGGCCGACCGCGAGCTGCTGCGCTTCGCGGCGCTGACCCTGCTCGCCCGCCCCGCCGACCGCATGCTGCACGGCGCCGCGCTCGGCCTGCTCGTCCGGGACCCGTGGACCCGGGCCCGGCACCTGCCGCAGGCGCTGGAGCGCTTCGCCGCCGGCGATCCGCAGCTCCCCGCCGGCGCGCTGGTCGCGGCCCTGAACACGCATCCCGACCCGGTGCTCGAAGCCTTCCGGGTCCGGCTGCGACGGCCGGGCGCGGACACCTCGGAGGCACTGCGCACGCTCGCCGACGTCACCACGCCCGCGCTCGCCCGCCGCGTCGGCGTGCTGGTCGGGGAAGTGGTGGAGCTGTGCCCCGAGGCCGCCGCGCACGTGGCCGCGTATGTCGACCGGCGCCTCGAACACGGTTCCGCGGCACGATCCGTCCTCTTCCCGCTGGTCAGCGGTCTGCTGGTCGGCTGCCCGGCTCCGGTGCGGGCGGCCCTCGCGGCCGTCCTGGCGGCGCCGGGCAGCCGGGACTGCGGCCCGTTGCGGCGCGAGCTGCTGGACCTGCTGCTCGCGCACGAGCAGGACCCGGCCGTCCTCGACACCCTGCTGCGGGCCGCCGCGGACGGCGCGGCCCGCCGGGGCGAGGAACCCACCCGGGAGCTGGTGCACCGCACGGGCCTGCTCCTCGTCCGCACCCCGGCCGGAGCCACCGGATTCGACCGCGGTCTGGTCGAGCTGGCCCGCCGGGTTCCCGGCTTCGCGACTCTGATGGCGCGTTGGCTGGCCGACTCCCCCGACGAGTGGGCCGGGGTCGTCGGCCCGAGCACCCGCCGCGTGATCGAGAACCTCGCCGGGCCACGGGTTCCGGCCTGAACCGTGCGCGATGCGTCACACCCCGATGCCGATGCGAACCGAGCGCACTCGGCATGGCACCCTTAGAGCTGCGAATGAGGCAATCACGGACACGGGTTCGACAAGGAGCGGTCACAGTGCAGCGCTGGCGTGGCTTGGAGGACATCCCCGAGGACTGGGGGCGCAGCGTCGTCACCATCGGTTCCTACGACGGGGTGCACCGCGGACACCAGCTGATCATCAAGCATGCCGTGGACCGCGCCCGTGAGCTGGGCGTTCCCTCCGTCGTGGTGACCTTCGACCCGCACCCGAGCGAGGTCGTGCGCCCCGGCAGCCACCCCCCGCTGCTCGCCCCGCACCACCGCCGCGCCGAGCTGTGCGCCGATCTGGGTGTGGACGCGCTGCTCATCCTCCCCTTCACCACCGAGTTCTCGAAGCTGTCGCCCGCCGACTTCGTGGCCAAGGTCCTCGTCGACAAGCTGCACGCCAAGTCCGTCGTCGAGGGCCCGAACTTCCGTTTCGGCCACAAGGCGGCCGGCAATGTCGACTTCCTGCGCGAGCAGGGCGAGACGTACGACTTCGACGTCGAGGTGGTGGAGCTGTACGTGAGCGGTTCCGCCGGGGGCGGTCAGCCGTTCTCCTCCACCCTGACCCGGCGGCTGGTCGCCGAGGGCGATGTGGAGGGCGCGCGCGAGATCCTGGGCCGCCCGCACCGCGTCGAGGGGATCGTCGTCCGCGGCGCTCAGCGTGGCCGCGAGCTCGGCTTCCCCACCGCCAACGTCGAGACCCTCCCGCACACCGCGATCCCCGCCGACGGCGTCTACGCCGGCTGGCTGCACGTCGAGGGTGAGGCGATGCCCGCCGCGATCTCCGTCGGCACCAACCCGCAGTTCGACGGCACCGAGCGCACGGTGGAGGCGTACGCCATCGACCGCGTCGGCCTCGACCTGTACGGCCTGCACGTCGCCGTCGACTTCCTCGCCTACGTCCGCGGCATGGCCAAGTTCGACTCCATCGAGGCGCTGCTGGAAGCCATCGCCGACGATGTGAAGCGCTCGCGCGAGCTGATCGAGGCCTACGACGGGGAGTGACTCGTCGTACGGCACAGGGGCGCCGGTGCTCTCAAAGGCACCGGGCGCCCCTTTTCACGTACTGGGCGTCCAGCGGCATTCCACCTGGTTCACGTACTGAGTGCCCGTCCGCACGCCGTCCGCTTCACGTACCGAGCCGTGCCCAGTGGCACGCCACCTGCGCCTCGCCGCCGCCGTTCAGTACCTCCAGGTCCTCGCCCCGGCACGCGTCCGCAACGCCCGCCCGTTCGGCCTCTCCGCTCGCCAGGATCTGGCAGCGCGCGTGGAAGCGGCAGCCGGCGGGGATGCGGGAGGGGTCCGGGGGTTCGCCGGTGAGGACCACGGGGTCGCCCGGGGCCTCCGGGAGGACGGACAACAGGGCCTGGGTGTACGGGTGCCGGGGCGCGGTCAGGACCTGCTCCACCTCGCCGGTCTCCACGATCCGGCCCAGGTACATCACCGCGACCCGGTCGGCGATGTTCCACGCCAGCCCCAGGTCGTGGGTCACCACCAGGGCGGACAGGCCGAGTTCGGTGCGCAGCCGCAGGAGCAGGGCGAGGATCTCGCCGCGTACCGACGCGTCGAGGGAGGCCACCGGCTCGTCGGCGACGATGAGTTCGGGCTCCAGGACCAGCGCGCCCGCGATGACGACGCGCTGGCGCTGGCCGCCGGACAGCTCGTGCGGGTAGCGCAGGAAGAAGCGCTCCGGCGGGCGCAGACCGGCCCGGGAGAGGGCTTCGGCGACCGCCGCCCGTTCGTCGCCGCCGTACCTGTGGATGCGCAGCCCCTCGGCCACCGCGTCGTACACCGTGTGCCGGGGGTTGAGCGAGCCGCTGGGATCCTGCAGGACCAGCTGGACGCGCTTGCGGTAGGCCTTGAGGGCGCGGGCGGAGTAGTCGAGCGGCGCCCCGTCGAAGGTGACACGGCCGTCGGTCGGCGGGACCAGACCGAGCAGGGAGCGGGCCAGCGTCGTCTTGCCGCAGCCGGACTCGCCGACCAGGGCGACGATCTCGCCGGGGCGGATGTCGAGGTCGACCCCGTCGACGGCACGCGCGCGGGCGGCGCCGTGACGTCCGGGGAAGGCGATGTGCAGGCCCTCGGCCCGGAGCAGGGGAGCCGCGGTCACGGGGGGCGAGGTCGCAGGGGTGGTGGTCATGGGGCGCTGCTCCTGGCTTCTTCCGCCGGGGTGCCCGGCTCGGGGACGGTCACGCCGGCGTGCACACAGGCGGCCCACCGCCCCGCACCCGCCTCCCGCAGTGCCTGATCCTCGGTGGCGCAGCTGTCCAGCGCCACCGCACAGCGGGGGTGGAACGTACAGCCGGACGGCAGCGCCGACGGGTCCGGTGGATCGCCCGGCAGTCCGCGCGGCGCGAACCGCGAGGCGGCGTCGCCGATGCGCGGGAACGCCGCCGACAACGCCTTGCCGTACGGGTGCCGGGCCGCCTCGTACACCTGCCGGGCCGGGCCCTCCTCGACGACACGGCCCGCGTACATCACCGCGAGCCGGTCGCAGGTGTCGGCGAGCACGGCGAGGTCGTGACTGATCATGATCAGGCCCAACTCCTGCTCGGCGACGAGCTGTTCGATCAGGCGCAGGATCTGGGCCTGGATCATCACGTCGAGGGCGGTGGTCGGTTCGTCGGCGATGACGAGCCGGGGGTCGCAGGCCAGGGCCATGGCGATCATGACGCGTTGGCGCTGCCCGCCGGACAGCTCGTGCGGGTAGGCGTTCGCGCGGGCGGCGGGCAGACCCACGTGCTCCAGCAGCTCGCCGGTCTTCTTCTTCGCGCCCGCCGGGGTCGCCTTCTTGTGGAGCAGGATCGGCTCGGCGATCTGGTCGCCGATGCGGTGCACGGCGTTGAGGGAGTGCATCGCGCCCTGGAAGACGATCGAGGCGCCCGCCCAGCGGACCGCCCGCACCCGCCCCCACTTCATCGTCAGCACGTCCTCGCCGTCGAGCAGGATCTCCCCGCTCGTACGGGTGCCCGTGGGCAGCAGTCGCAGCAGCGCGAGCGCCAGTGTGGACTTGCCGCAGCCGGACTCGCCCGCGATACCGAGCTTCTGGCCCGCGTCCAGGGAGAGGTCCACGCCGCGCACGGCGGCAGCCCCGCCCGCGTACGTCACCTTGAGGTTCCTGACCTCCAGCAGACGCCGCTTCGCCGGAGTGCTCATCGGGTCACCCCCAGCTTGGGGTTGAGGACCGACTCGACCGCGCGTCCGCACAGCGTGAACGCCAGCGCCACCACCGCGATCGCGACGCCCGGCGGCACCAGGTACCACCACTTGCCCGCGCTGACCGCGCCCGCCTCCCGCGCGTCCTGGAGCAGGCCGCCCCAGGACACGACCGTCGGATCTCCGAGGCCGAGGAAGGCGAGGGTCGCCTCGGCGAGGATCGCGGAGGAGATGATCAGGGTGGTCTGCGCCAGCACCAGCGGCATCACGTTGGGCAGCACGTGCCGGGACATGATGTGCCAGTGCCCGCCCCCGAGCGCCTTCGCCCGCTCGATGTAGGGCCGCGACTCCACGGCGAGGGTCTGCGCCCGCACCAGCCGGGCCGTCGTCGGCCAGGTGGTGACGCCGATCGCCAGGATGATCGTGCCGATCGAACGCGACATCACGGTCATCAGTGCGATCGCGAGCACCAGCGTCGGCATCACCAGGAACCAGTCCGTGATCCGCATGATCACGGTCGCGTACCAGCCGCGGAAGTGGCCCGCGGTGATCCCGATGAGCGCGCCGATCGCGACGGAGAGCACGGCCGCGAGCAGCCCGACGAGCAGCGAGACCCGGGCACCCCACACCACGAGCCCGAGCAGGTTGCGCCCGAACTGGTCGGTGCCGAGTGGGAATCGGGCGCTCGGGCTCTCCATCGGGCCGCCCGGCGCGTCGGTCACACTCTGCACGTCGGATCCGACGGTCAGCGGCGCGGTCAGGGCGATCAGCCCGAAGAGGGAGAGGGCGGCCAGTCCGAAGACGCCCGCCCGGTGGGTGCGGTACTGCCGCCAGAAGCGGACGGCGGAGTGGCGGCGGCGCTGCCAGGCGAGGGCGCGCGGGCCGACCGCGGCCACCTGCGGGGTTGCTTCGGTTGTCATCGGCCCGTCCGACTCGGTCGTGGTCATCGGCCCACCCGTGGGTCCAGCAGCGGATAGATCAGATCGGCCAGGGTGTTCATCACGATCACCGCCGAGGCGAAGACGAAGAACAGACCTTGGACCAGTGGCAGATCGGGCACGCTCAGCGCCTGGTAGAAGAGCCCGCCCAGCCCCGGCCAGGAGAAGACGGTCTCGACGAGGATCACTCCCGCTACCGTCCGGCCGAGGTTGATGAAGATGAGGGTGACGGTCGGCAGCAGCGCGTTCGGCACGGCGTGCCGACGGCGGACGAGATCGTCCCGAAGGCCCTTCGCGCGCGCCGTCGTCAGATAGTCGCTGCCCATCTCGTCGAGCAGCGCCGAGCGCGTGACCAGCAGGGTCTGCCCGTACTCGACGGCGACCAGCGTCACCACCGGCAGGATCAGATGGTGGGCGACATCGAGGACGTACGCGAAGCCCTCCTTGCCCCCCGACTCCATGCCGCCGGTCGGGAACAGGCCGGGGATCGGCCCCATGCCCACCGAGAAGACGATGATGAGCAGCAGACCGAGCCAGAAGGACGGGATCGAGTACAGCGTCAGGGCCAGACCGGTGTTGAGGCGGTCGCTCGTGCCGCCGTTGCGCCAGGCGGAGCGGGTCCCGAGGAAGATGCCGAGCGCGGTGTACAGGACGAACGCCGTGCCGGTGAGCAGGAGGGTGTTCGGCAGCGCTTCGGAGATCTTGTCCATGACGGGGGCCCGGAACTGGTACGAGGTGCCCAGGTCGCCGGTGAGGGCCTTGCCGCAGTAGTCGGTGAACTGCCGCCACAGCGGCAGGTCGAGCCCGAACTCCTCGCGGTAGTGAGCGAGTTGCCCGGCGGAGACCTGACGGCCGCCCGTCATGTACTTCACCGGATCGCCGGGGATGAGCCGGAAGAGGAAGAAGCTGGTGACGAGGACGGCCAGCAGCGAGACGGCCGCGCCGCCCAACTTGCCCGCCACGTAACGCAGATACGCGGTGGTGGTGCGCGCCCGTGGCCCGCGGACCGACGGCCCGGCCTGGGCCGGACCGTCGGTCGCCTCGACCAGCGAGGGTGTTGCCTCAGCGGTCATGAACTACTCATTCGCTCGTACGTTCATGGGGTCCCCGTGGGTGTCGGGCGACGGGGTACGGGGACGGCGGACGGGGAGGTCTACTCGCGGTCCTCGGCCGTGGCGCGGCGTCGCATCGCGAAGAACGCCCCGACGCCCACGAGAACGACGACGCCCGCGACGATGCCGATGATGACGCCCGTCGAGCTCGATCCGTCGGAGGACGCACCGGAGGCGTCGGCCGGAACCGCCGACCACCAGCTCCAGTAACCGTCCTGGCCGTAGATGTTGCCCGCGGCCTTGGGCATCGTCTCGATCGACTTGATCTGGTCGGTGCGGTAGGCCTCGACCGCGTTCGGGTACGCCATGACGTTCATGTACCCGGTGTCGTAGAGCCGCGACTCCATCTGCTTGACGAGGTCCGCCCGCTTGGCGGTGTCGTACTCGGCGAGCTGCTGGTCGTACAGCTCGTCGTACTTCTTGTCGCAGATGAAGTTGTCCGTCGCGCCCGTGTCCTTGGCGGTGGCGGGCAGTGCCGCGCAGGTGTGGATGGACAGCACGAAGTCCGGGTCCGGGTTGACGGACCAGCCGTCGAAGGCCAGGTCGTACTTGCCGGCCAGCCAGGGGTCGGTCACGTTGTCGAGGCAGTTGAGGGTGACACCGATGCCGAGCTTGCCGAACCACTCCTTCACGTACTGCCCGACCGCCTTGTCGTTCGGGTCGGTGGCGTGGCAGAGGATCCGGTAGTCGATCGGCTTGCCGTTCTTCTCGACGCGCTTGCCGTCGGCGTTCTTCTTGTAGCCCGCCGCGTCGAGGAGCTGGGCCGCCTTCGCCGGGTCGTACGCGAGCTCCTGGCTCGCCGACGGCTTCCAGTGGTACGTGGAGAAGCGCGGCGGGATGTATCCCTCGCCCTCGACGGCGTGGCCCTGGAAGACCTTGTCGATGAGGGTCTTGCGGTCGATCGCCATGAAGAGCGCCTGGCGCACCTTCTGGTTCAGCAGCGACTCGGCGCCGTCACCGAAGTGCTTGCCGTCCTTGGCCTGGGCGCCGGGGTTGGTGGCGAGGGCGTAGAAGCGACGGCCCGGAGCGTCGTTGACCTTGATGTTCGGCTCGCCCTTGAGGGACGCCGCCTGGGCGGGGGTCAGCGCGGGGGAGCCCGCGACGAAGGAGACCTCGCCCTTGCGCAGGGCGGCCACCGCGGCGTCCTGGTCCTTGAAGTACTTGAAGACCAGCTCGTCGAACTTGGGGGCGCCGCGCCAGAAGGTCTTGTTCGGCTTCAGCCGCACATAGCTGTCAGGCTTGTAGTCGGTCAGGACGAACGGCCCGTTGCCGACGATCGGGAAGCTCTGGTCGTTGTTGAACTTCGAGAAGTCCTTGACCTTCTCCCAGATGTGCTGGGGGACGATCGGCACATCGAGCGCGCCCATCGTGGCCTGCGGCTTCTTCAGCTCGATGACGAGCTGGGTGGGGCTCGGGGCGGTGACCTTCTTGAAGTTGGTGACGAAACTGCCGTTGGCGGTGGCCGCGCCCTGGTCCGTCATCATCTTGTTGAACGTCCACGCCGCGTCCGCGGCGGTGGCCTGTCGGCCGTCCGACCACTTGGAGTTCGAGCGGATCGTGTAGGTCCAGGTGAGCTTGTCGGCGGACGGCTCCCACTTGGTGGCAAGGCCCGGGACCGTGTGGTTGTCCGCGGGGTCGTAGTTGGTCAGGTACTCGTACATGAGCCGGTGGACGCTCGTACTGAGCAGGCGCGAGGCCAGGAAGGGGCTCAGCGAGTCGACGCTCTGCGCGACCGCGACGGTGAGGACCTTCTTGCTCTCCTTGGCCTGCTGGCTCCCCTTGGCCTGGGCCTGTTGCGGGACCGGGTTGAGCGGGGTCGCGAGACCGGCGGTGAGGGTGAGCGCGGCGGCTGCGGCGGCGAGGAGCCGGGGGCGCAGACGTCCTCTGTTGGGCTGATCGTGTCTGTTCATGGGTCGGTGACCTCGCGTCATCGCTCGCACAGGGATGGCTGGTTGACCTACTGGATCAGGGTGATCGGGGGACGCCGGCGGGATTGATGTGTGTGTCTATCAGCGGCGGTCTCGGCGCGTCAACGGCGCGTGAACCCCGTGTGGCCTGCGGAAATAACGAGTTGGCGCGGATTATTCGCTCATTGGTTCAGACCGGTGAAGCCCTCCTGGCCAGGGGGTGACGCCCTGTTTCCTGCCTGGACACGCGAAGGCCCGCGCCCTGGGGGAAGGGCGCGGGCCTCGGCGAGAAACGGTGCCCCTGAAGGGCCCGATCGGGCTACTGATGTCCGGTTGTCGACGTCCGGCTTCGATGTCCGGTCACTGCTGTGGGGGTGCGGGCGGGGGAGGGGTCTGAGGGGGCTGGCCCTGGTACGGCGGATAGGGCTGGCCCGGTTGACCCGGTTGACCCGGGTGGAACTGCTGGCCCGGCTGGGGAGGCCCCGGATAGGGCTGGCCGGCCTGCGGTGGCCCCGCGTACGGCTGGCCCGGCTGCTGGGGATGGGGCTGCTGCCCCGGCATCGGCGCTCCTGGCATTCCCGGCGCGCCCTGGCCCTGCGGGTAGGGGTACTGACCCGGCATCGGCGGGGCGGCCACCGGCGGCGGGTTGCCGTCGTTCGTCCACAGCCCGTGCGACTGCTGGTGCCGCACGATGTCCTCGGCGACCATCGCGGACAGGTTGAAGTACGCCTCCCGCACCTTGGGCCGCATCATGTCGAGGTCGACCTCGGCGCCCGCGGCCAGATGCTCGTCGAACGGCACGACCACGACACCGCGGCAGCGCGTCTCGAAGTGGCTGACGATGTCCTCCACCTTGATCGTCTTGCCGGTCTCGCGCACCCCGGAGATGACGGTGAGGGACCGCGAGACCAGATCCGCGTATCCGTGCGCCGACAGCCAGTCCAGCGTCGTACTGGCACTGCTGGCACCGTCGACGGACGGCGTGGAGATGATGATGAGCTGGTCGGCGAGGTCGAGCACCCCGCGCATGGCGCTGTACAGCAGACCGGTGCCCGAGTCGGTCAGGATGATCGGGTACTGCTTGCCCAGCACGTCTATCGCGCGCCGGTAGTCCTCGTCGTTGAAGGTCGTGGAGACGGCCGGGTCGACGTCGTTGGCGATGATCTCCAGACCGGAGGCGGCCTGCGAGGTGAACCGCCGGATGTCCATGTACGAGTTCAGGTACGGGATCGCCTGCACGAGGTCGCGGATGGTGGCCCCGGTCTCGCGGCGCACCCGGCGCCCGAGCGTGCCCGCGTCCGGGTTGGCGTCGATCGCCAGGATCTTGTCCTGTCGCTCGGTGGCCAGCGTGGAGCCGAGCGCGGTGGTGGTCGTCGTCTTGCCGACACCGCCCTTGAGGCTGATGACGGCGATCCGGTAGCACGACAGCACCGGCGTCCGGATCAGCTCCAACTTCCGCTGCCGCTCGGCCTCTTCCTTCTTGCCGCCGAGCTTGAACCGCGAGGAGCCGCCGGAGGGGCGACCGCTCTTGGCCTTCTGCTTCTTGTTGTTGAGCAGCCGGTCGGAGGACAACTCCACCGCGGCCGTGTACCCGAGCGGGGCGGCGGCCGGGTTGGTGGGCTGACGCTGGTCGTGCTGGATGGGCTGCGGCCAGCCGGCTCCGGTACGGGGGTCCACCGGCGGCTGGGGCTGCGCCTGCTGCGCTTCTGGCTGCGGTCCCGGGTGGGGCTGCTGCGGGAAGCCGTAGCCGCCCTCCTGGGGTGCGTTCGGAGCCGGGGGCTGGGGGAAACCGTAGCCCGACTGCGGGCCGGGGGCCTGCGGTGCGGGCGGCTGGGGCGCGCCGGCCTGCGGTGGGGTCGGCTGGGGAGCGGGGGCGCCCGTCTGCGGGAACCCGTAACCGGTAGGCGGTGCCGGGGGGTTGGGCGCGGCGGGAGCCGGAATCCCGGGGTGCGGGAAGCCGTAACCGTCCTGCGGCGCGGGCGGCGCGGGCGGCGCGGGTACGGGAGCGTCGGCGACCGGAGGGGCCACGGGGCCCGGCGCGGGCGGCGTGCCCTGCGGATGCCAGGCGGCGGGCGCGGGCTGCGGAGCCTGCGGCTGGAACGGCGGCTGCGGCTGGGCAACCGGCTGTTGCGGCGGGACGGTCGGCTGGGCCGTCGGCTGGGCGGGCGGCGGCCCCGGGTAGGGCTGCTGCTGGGGTTGCTGAGGCTGCTGATGCGGGAAGCCGTAGCCACCCCGCTGCGGCGGCAGGGGCGGCTGTCCCTGCGCGGCGGTCGGCTGCGGCGGGACGGTCGGCTGTCCCTGCGCGGCCGAGGGCTGCGGCGGGACGGGTGCCTGACCCTGCGCGGCCGTCGGTTGCGGCTGCTGAGGGGGCCCGGGCTGCGGTGGCACGACCGGCTGGGGGGAGGGCCACTGGGCCGCCGGTGCCGGGGCTGCGGGCTGGTAGGCGGGCGGCAGTGGCGGCAGTCCGCCCTGCGGCAGCGGCGGGGGAGCCCAGGCGGGTGCGGCTGTCCGCGCGTCCTGCGGTACGTCGGTCCCGGCGCCCGGCGAGGTGTCCGGCGCGATGTCCTGGGGCCAGTCGTCGAAGTCATCGGCTTCGTGCGGCGCCGCGTCCTCGGATACGGGGGCCTCGGGAGCGGAGTCCTGAGCCGCGGTCTCCGCCGTCGCGGCGGCAACGGGCGGCTCGCCCTCCGCGTCGGAGGCACCCTCGGCACCCTCGACGTCACCGTCAGGGGCACCGACGGGCTCCTCGAGGCCACCAGCGGTGGCGGCTGCGGCTGCGGTTGTGGCGTCCTCGGAGTCGTCGTCGCCCGCGTCGGCCGGAACCTGCGACGCCTCGACCTCACCGTGCGGGTCGTCTTCACCAGCGGTCGGATCCGCCACATCGGCCCCGACGTCCGTGGCCTCCTGCCCGTGTCCCGCGGCGGAGTAGGTGGCGTCGGAGCCGCTGCCCACAGGGCTGTTGTCGGAACCGTCGCCCGCAGCGGCGGCGCCGGTGCCGTCGTGCTCGTTCGTGCCCGCGTTCACGCCTTCCGCCGGCGAGGGCGCTTCGCCGTCCGCCGCGACCTCACCGGAGGCCTCGGCGGACTGCTGCTCCCCGGCCGGCACGGCGGGCGCGCTCAACTCGAAGTCACCGCCGGTCGTGTCCTCGCCGTCCGATCCGTCACCGACCGGCGCGCCCTCGGCGACACCCGCGTCCTCGGTCGGGCCCGCGGACGTCTCCTCGGCGGGTCGGGCCGCGGCCTCCCGCTCCGCGAACTCACGCTTGAGCGCGGCGGCGGAGAACCGCATGGTCGCGCCGCTCTCGATGTCACCGTTCCCGAGACCCGCCTCGTCGGCCGGTACGGTCGGCGGCGTCCAGGCGGGCTGCGGTCCGGACGCGGGCACGGCCGGTGGCACCGGTGCCACCGGCGGAACGTGCGCGGCCGGAGCAACCGGTGCGGCCGGGTCGAACGACACCGGCGGAGCGGACGGCGCGGGAGGAGCCGGGGGAGGTGGGGTCGGCGAGGCCTGGGCCGAATGGCCCGACGCGTTCTGCGTGTACCAGGCGGGCGGCGCGTAGTCGATGGTGAACTCGCCCGTCGCCTCGACGGCGGACTCCGCGTCGGACTGGTCATCGCCGGGTGTGGCCCAGCCCCCGCGGATCCCGTCCCGATCGCTGTTCACAATTCCTCCTGGTGTGGTCAAGCACCCTCAAATGCCGTGCTGACGCGACCGTTCGCTTCGCGTCCGTCTTCGCGTCTCTTCGTGCGAAGCGTGGGCGGGTCCGTCGACGGGTGGGTCGAGGGATACGGGTCGCGCCCGGTCCCAGCCTAATCACCACGAGCGCCACGACGGCAGGCCCGTCCGCCCCTCCGCACGGGTCCGCTCCGTCACACCTTGCCCAGAAGCGGAATGCGCACGCATCAAGGGAGTTGACAAACCGGGCAATCGTGGTGAACGAACCGGGCACGACCAGGGGGAAATCGTTCCCAAAGGTCCAATTACGGACCGATGTTGAGGTGGCGACGCTCGGGGACGCTCGGTCAGTCCATCCTGCGCGGCGTACCGAACAATCCGGTCTCGGCGTCCGTGGGCTGAGTCATCACGTACTGCCGGTCGCGGTCGGCGCACCAGAGCGTGACCCCGTCGGCGAGCGTGGGCAGTGAGTCCACATCGCCTCGGGGAAGTGCCAACGCCCGCCCTATTTCGGCGGCTTCGTCCGGTGAGACCCGCTGCACGCCGACGAGCCGCGCCTGCCGCAGCAACCGGGGGGCCACCGGGCTGAGATACGGCAACAGCGTCAGCACCGACTGCCAGGGGCCGGAGACCACACGCCCGCGCGGCGGCCGCATCCCGCAGTCGCGCACCACCAGCACCGGGTTGCCGGCCGAGGAGCCCTGCGGCGGAACCCGCCCCACGTCGTGCACGCTCATGCCGTTCTGCCCGCCGCCCATGGCGTGCACCATCTGCATCCAGGCCGGCGCGCGCCCCGTCTCCACGGCCACGCGCGCTCCTGTGGCCGCCGCTCTCAGGGCGAGCACCTGCGCGGTCCAGAGGCCGCCGATCAGGACGACGTCGTACGGCGTCGGCCGGTTGAGCCCCAGCACGGCGGGCTGCCCCTCGGCGTCCACCCCGATGACGACCCCGTCGTCCCCGATGGGCAGCGCGAGGGAGTCGACCTGCTCCACGGACAGCGAGTGCCGCCCGTGCCGAGGCCCGAGCAGCCCGAACCCGCTGCGCAGACGCCCACGCCCTGGCTCCGGGGCCGAGCCGGGGGAGCCGGCCGAGCCGGCCCCCGCGGCTCCACGAGCCCCCGAAGCCCCGTGCGGTCCCGAAGCCCCGAACCCGCCCGAATTCCCGTTCCCGTACGCCCCCGAGGCGGTGGCTCCACCTGTGGTCATGGCCATCAGCGAACACCCCCGAGAGGCAGCGTGGCGAGCACGCCGGGCAGCTGCTCGCGATCGAGTCGGGCCAGCCCCGTGCCGGCCTGGCGGGCGGCGTGCTCCAACGAGCGGCGCGCCGCGACCAGTTCGTCGTCGCTGCGGCCGGTCACCCGCATGTGCCCGCACAGCGACACTTCTTGGCGCTCTCCACGCCGCAGCGTCAGGCTGAAGGTGGTGGCCAGCGCGGGCACGGCCGTGAGCAGCGCGACGAGTTGCGGCAGGGAAGGCCCGCCGCCACCGCCCAGTTGGGGCCAGCGCCGCACCCAGTACGTCGTGTGTCTGCGGTTGTCGCAGCGCCAGCTGCGGCCGGACTCCTCGGTCCGCCGCGCCGGCAGGTCAGTGCGTCCCGCCTCGGCCGTCACCAGAGGGTTGGCACACGCCGAGGTCGCCACCGCGGCCGTCAACTCCTCCTCATTGAGCACCGTGGTACGAAAACCCGCCCCCGTGAGCCGACTCGCGAGGTGGTCCGCGGCGCGCACGACGCACTTCTGCGCACCGACGAGTCCACCCCCGCGCGCGGCCACGGCCTCCGGGCACAGCTCCGGATCGAGCTTCAACGCGATCCAGGTGATGCGCACGGCGGGTGCCCCCGTCTGCTCCTGGAGCGGCGCGTAGTTGCTGACGGCCACGGACTGCTGGGGCAGGTGCAGCGCGGGCGCGGGCTGTGTGTGCAGCACGATCTGCGCCGACTCCAGATGGATGTCGTCCACGTCCAGCGTGTCCCGCACCAGCCCCAGGGGGAGCGGCTGTCGGCTCCGCTCGGCGCGCAACGCGGTCGCGTCGGCCTCCACTTGAAGGACGGCGGTCACGAACGTACCGTCCCCGATCACGCCGACCGGCCGTCGGTCCCGCGCGCTGTACGCGGAGGTCCGCAGGCCCGGATCGCACTCCACGGCGGGGGCGAGACCGGGCTCCGTCCCAGGCGGTATCGGCGTACTCGCCGCGCGCCGCTGCCGCGCTCGCAACGCCCTTGCCGTGGCGAGCCATTCGGGCAACGAGCGGCCCCGGCGCCGTACGAAGGCGAGGAGGACGAGTGCGACCGCGACGACAGCGGCCGGCATCAGCGCGAAAGGACCGACGATCCACCCGACGAGCAGTGCGGCGGCGGCGATTTCCAACAGAACGATCCGTTGCAACCGGAACGAACCCGACTGCCCGGGACGCACCTTGAGATGCAGCGCCCCCGTCTGTCCCTGCGCCTGCGCGGGCGGCGCGGACCGCTGCGACCGGGGTGCCGAGGAGCCCTGCTCCCGCGACCGGTCACGCGACCGGAACCGCGTTCCGGAAGCCATCACTGCATCCCCCCGTTTTCCTCACAACTCATTGGAACAACGCCACCACACAGGGCCCTTGAGGGCCCCGATACCCTACCCGCTCCACAAGACCGATCCCTTACCAGGCATAGTAGGGGGCCGGTCTGACAACGGAGGGCGGGGGACGGTGTACCCCCCAGCGCCGCCGGGCGATACACGGGGAGAAACAGGCACACATGGCATCTCGGCGGGACCAGCTCAACGCCTACACCTTCGCGAAGCGACGCATGCTGGCGTCCTTCGTCCAGTCGTCTCCCGACGGTTCGGAGGAAGGGGCACCGCGCCCGTTGCGTGCCGTGCTGCCGGGCGCCCTCGTCGGCGTGATCATCATGGCCGCGTTCGGAGCGTGGGGGATGTTCAAACCGACCGCGCCGCAAGGCTGGAACGCCGTCGGCGAGAAGGTGATCATCGCCAGCAAGTCCACCACCCGTTACGTGGTGCTCAAGACCGACGGCAAGGTCCAACTGCACCCGGTCCTCAACATGGCCTCCGCGAAGCTCCTGCTCAAGACGGGCAAGGGTGACGTCGTCACCGTCGACGAGTCCATCCTCGACAGGGGCACCATCCCGCGCGGGGTCACCATCGGCATCCCCTACGCCCCCGACCGGCTTCCCGCCGCGTCCGAGGCGGGCTCCGCGAAGCGCTGGGCCGTCTGCGAACGCCCGAGCGCGGGCGGCGGGTCCATCCAGAAGGCCGCGTTCGTCCTGGCCTCACGCGACATGGACAAGACCGAAGGAAGCAAGCAGAAGCTGGCCGGCGGCGAACTGCTGTACGTCGTAGGCCCGGACAAGACCCGCTACATCGTCGACGCGAGCGGAACGTCGTACGAGGTGGACAAGAACGACGAGTTGCTGCTGCGCACGCTCGTCGGCTCCGGCCGCGCACCGCAGCGGGTGTCCAAGGAGTGGCTGGAGACCCTGCACCAGGGCGACCCCATCACCTTCCCGAAGGTCGAGGGGCAGATCGGCACCGCCGCCGGTGTCCAGGGCAGCCTGTCCGCCGAGGCGAACAAGGTCGGCATGGTGCTCAAGGCGCCCAACGGCGCGAGCGAGCAGTACTACCTCGTCGAGCAGGGCAAGGTGGCTCCCGTCTCGGACTTCACCGCCAAGCTGCTTCTGAACAGCAGTGACCTGGTCGGCCTCGGCCAGGCCGGCACGGCTCTCGACGTCAGCGCCGGAGCCTTCGTGCCCAGTACGGCCGGGTTCGCCGCGGACCACACCTGGCCGAGCCGTATGCCCGTCCCCGTCAACGAGGCGGACGCGTCGGACGGGCATCGCAACACCGTCTGCAACGTCCTGCGCGACGTGGACAAGGGCAAGGGCAGGACGACGCTCAGCACTTGGGCGGGCACGGAATTCCCGGCCACCCTCCCGACCGGGTCCTCCAGCGCGTACGTCACGCCTGGATCCGGGCAGCTCTACCGCCAGTTCCAGGGCGAGGAGACCACGGCGGGCGGTGTCTTCCTGGTCACCGACACCGGACTGCGCTACGCGATGCAGTCCAACGACGACAGCGCCACGAACGACGCGGGCATCGGCACCACGGCCAAGGAGCGCAAGCAACTCGAGCAGGAGGCCCGCCTGGCCCAGATCAGCCTGGGCTACTCCGACGTGGACCCGGCGCCCATCCCGGCCGCCTGGTCCCAGTTCCTGCCCACCGGCCCCCGTCTGTCGACATCGGCGGCACGCCAGCCGCAGGGCTCGTAGGGGGAGTCCATGTCGTACGCACCGGCCGCAAGGCCTCTTCGTACCGTGGTCGTCATGGCCGCGACGCTGCTCGCTTCCACTGCCGGCGTCGCCCTCGCACCGCTCGCGGCGGCGGACACGTCCACGGACCAGTGCACCTTCCCGAACAAGAAGTACGCGGGCCGCCCTTGGGCGTTGCAACGCGTCCTGCTGGACGAACTGTGGAGCCAGTCAAAGGGCAAGGGCGTACGGGTGGCCGTGATCGACACGGGCGTGGACGTGAAGAACCCGCAGCTCACCCGTGCCGTGGACACGGCGGCCGGTCTGAACCTCCTCCCGCAGAAACTGAAGGACGACAGCGGAAACCCGATCCCGCGCGGCAAGGAGAACGGCACGACGGACACCGTCGGCCATGGCACCCGCGTGGCGGGCATCATCGCGGCCCGGCCCCTCTCCGGTACCGGATTCGTGGGCCTGGCTCCCGAGTCGACGATCATCCCCATCCAGCAGAACGACGCGGAGGGGCACGGCACGGCCAAAACCTTGGCCGAGGCCATCCGCGACGCGATCCGGGCCAAGGCCAACGTCATCAACATCTCCCAGGACACCTCGAACGCGGTGAAACCGGCCCCGGACCTGCAACGGGCGGTGGACGAGGCGCTGGCCGCCGACATCGTGGTCGTGGCCTCGGCGGGCAACGACGGCCTGGGCGGCAACGACAAGGACACCTATCCGGCCTCGTACCCCGGCGTCCTGGCGGTCGCCGCCTCGGACCGAAACAACGAACGCGCCTCCTTCTCGCAGTCCGGCGACTTCGTGGGCGTGGCGGCCCCCGGCGTGGACATGATCTCCACCGTCCCCAAGGGCGGCCACTGCTCCGACAACGGCACCAGCTTCTCGGCCCCGTACGTCGCCGGAGTCGCCGCTCTGATCAAGGCGAAGCACCACGACTGGACCCAACAGCAGATCGTGGCCCAGATCGAACAGACCGCCGAACGCTCGGTGGCGGGCCATGACCGCCTGGTCGGTTGGGGAGTGGTCGACCCGGTCCGCGCCCTGACGGAGGACGACCACCCCATCGAGTCCCCCGACCCTCACGAGGGCCTCTCGAAGGCCGAGGCCCCGACCCCGGCAAAACTGCAACTGGGCGAAACCCCGGACGAACGGAACGCACGACTGGCGACGTATGTGGCCGTGGGGGCGGCGGTTCTGCTGGCGGGGCTCAGCGGGACGGCGGTGGCGGTGCGGGACGCGCGGCGGAGGAAGCGGCGGGTGGCGGGGGCGGAGTGACGGCCTGGGACATGGCTGTTCTCAACATCTCCGTTTCCTGGCCACTGACTTGTCACCCATTCATCGCGGTCATCGAAAGGACCTTTCCGCGTGAGCTTCGGCCCACCTCCTTCCATGTACACACAGTCCGCTGTGGCAGCGGACGACATACGAAAGAAGCGCCGCTGGAAACGGTTCGGTGGCGTGGCAGTCCTCCTGATCGGGGCGCTGTGCGTGGGCAGTTGGCTCCTCTGGCGCGGTGACGACCACTCGGCCGGGGCGGCCGGCAAAGCGGCGGCCCTGGCGAAGCAAGGCCCCCTGGACATCAGGGAGACGGTCGAGAACCGACCCGCGAACATAGCTGGACGCATGGCCTTCCGGTTCTCCGCCGATGACATGCAGGCCGGTGAATCGCACGCGATGCCGGGCATGTGGGCGACGGACAAGATCCTTGCCAAGGGCATCAACAGAACCCTCGTGGGTTTCAAGATCGGCAAGGATGCCACCACGGGCGACGAGAACTGGCGCATCCGACTCGCCGGACCGATCTGCGGTACGACGCGTCATGTGACCGTCGGGGACCGCACGGCTGTCCTGTTCCGGTCCGGTGTCGACACCCATGCACCCTGCGACCACCTGGCCTTCGTCGACCTCGACACGGGCAAGAAGCTTTGGGAGGCCCGGTTCTCCAAGGTGAACGCCCTCTACGACACGCCGAGTGTGACCATGACGCGTGCCACGGTCGTCGTGGCGTGGGGCAAGGGCTCGCAGGCGTATGACATGGACCAGGGAAAACTCCTCTGGACGAGTACCCCTCCCCCTAAGTGCAAGGACGGGGGCCTGGCCGGCGGACGTGCCCTGCTCATCCGGACCGACTGCTTCGACGAGAAGAGCCTCGCCGAGTCGTATCGGGTCCGGAACGTGGACCCCCGCACGGGCAAGGTCACATGGACGTATCAGGTCGCCGAGGGCGTCCAGAGCGTCTACCTGGTGTCCGCCGAACCCGCCGTCCTCGCCGTGGCGGCGGGCGACGTCGAGATCACCGACCTGATCTCCCTCGACGGCCACGGCAAGTACCGCGCCACGATTCGCGTCGAAGGGGGCCACTACGTCGCCGACTGTGTCGACGGCGAGGAGGACGGGGCGGTGGACAACTGCCCGACGATCGTGGTCGGAGACGGCCAGGTCTTCCTGATGAGCAGGGAGGACCCCGACGGAACCATCGTGAACAACTCCAACTGGATCATCGGATTCGACCTCGCGACGGGGAAGACGGTCAAGAAGTTCGAATCAGGTCGTGACCAATTGCTGTATCCCCTACGGATGAGCGGTGACCAGCTCCTGGCACTTCGTGAGAGCAGCGACCACATCACGCCCATGGGACTCGTCAGCCTGAACCCGCGAACCGGCAAGGAAACCCCGTACCTCTACTTCGATCTGCCCTCCGAAGCCTGGACGCTCACAGCCCCCACGCTGAACGACGTCATCGTGCAGAACGGACGGCTCTTCTTCGGCACGAAGCAGGCGAGCGGGCCGAGCACTGGCAAGAAGAAGGTGTGGGAGTGGCTGGTTCTCGGGGTGGGGAGTGCGGGGTAGATCGTCGAGCGGGTGCCCCTCCCTTGCGAGTTCGCAATGGCTACCCAGCAACGCCGAATGAGTAGGAGTACTCAGGTCCTTCGCCCTGTGGGCCACGTAGTGTCGAGTGGCGGCACGGGCTCGGGCGAGCGCGAGGGCGCGGTGAAGAAGCAGTGAAGCTTCGCTGAGTGGTAGCACACCTGTTGCATATGGCAGTTGGGACTGTCATAGGAAGCGACTAGAGTGATTTCGTTGCGGAGATGAACGCTTGAGGGGTGCAGTCGCCCGGAGCGAGCGACGAAAACGGGGAGGGAAGGCATCATGCTTCCTGCGGACATGACAGGCGGGGCGTCGCCGAGCACCGCGGCGGACCTCAAGGTCGGCGCCGACGTGCTGATGACGTTCAAGCAGCGCATCGACAAGCTCTTGTCCGAGTTCGAGGACTCGGCGGGCAGCGCGTCCAAGGTGGGTGCGCACCGCGTCTCGCGCACTTCTCTCAGCGGGCACGGCAGCCCCTTCCATGAGGCTGACGCCCTGTTCACTCAGTACGAACAGGTTCACGAGCACATCACGCAGCTCTCCAAGACGCTCGGGCTCCAGATCGAGGCCATGGGCATCGCGACGCAGGGCGCGCAGAACGGCTTCGACGGCCTCGACGACGACCAGCGACGCCGTTTCTGGGAGATCCAGATCGAGACCGACCGCCTGTACAGCGAAGCCCAGCAGGAGAAGTCCGGCGAGGGTGAGAAGAAGCTGAGCGACGCGAAGAAGTCCACGAAGGGACTCCAGTAGTGAGCGGGGACGACAAGGCGCCGAAGGAGCTGACTGACCAGCAGCGCGTCGACGTTCAGGTCGGCCAGGTCGACGCGGTGTCCGGAGTGTCGAACGTGATGCACGACGCGTTCGGATTCAAGCGCGTCCGCCTCCTGACGTACGGGAAGGTCACGGACTTCGAGGACCATCAGCTCAACGCCATGATCGACCTGGTCCATCAGGCGAACCCCGCCGACCTGGAGCATGCCGGCGAGACGTTGGCGAAGGCGAGCAAGGCGATCAACGAAGCCGCCGTGGAGCTCCGACGTCACCTCAAGCATGCGGGTGAGGACTGGCAGGGCGAGGCCGGCCAGGCGTTCCAGAAGTGGGGAGAGAGCCTCGCCACGCATACCGAGAGCCTGGCCACGTACGCCGACGGCGCCGGGGTGCAGGTCACGGCCGCCGCGACGGGGCTCGCATCCGTGCGCAGCTCGCTGCCGCCCCGGGACACCCGCCCCGCCCTCGACCAGAAGAAGCCGGGGCAGCTCCCGCTACTCCAGCAGTTCGAGGGCAACAAGCAGTATGCCGAGGCGGTCCAGGTCGAGAAGGACCGGCAAGAGGCGATCAACCAGATGAACCGCCTCGCCTCCTTCTATTCGGTGTCCGGGTCCGAATTGGCGAAGCTGGAAAAGCAGGCCCCGCCAGCTTTTGAGCCGATGCCCAACGTGGGGGTGCCGATCGACGACCCCACCGTTGGTGGGGCCTCACGCAAGGGTGTCGTCGACTCAACCTCGGGTTCGAGTCACCACGTCGTGACGAGTGCCGGCGAGACCAAACACGTCGATGTGTCCCAAGAAAGCTCCAGGAACAACCTTCCGTCCTCCGGACATCCGGCTGCGGACACGCACGTCGAACTGCATCGGCCCACTGTCGGTACAGAGATCAACAGTGTTGGCACGCTGCCGCCGGAAGTTGCGAAGCCTGCGCCGGTGGTTCCTCCTTCTGCTGCGACGGGTCCCAACGGACCTTCTGGGGGAACGCTTCCTCCCGTGGGAACCGGTGCGGTACCTCCTGCCTTCGGAGGGCCGGTCGGGCGCGCCGGTGGATTTGGCGGGGCCACGGGCAGTAGGACCTCCGCATCGGCTCAGGGACGGGTCACCACCTCTGAGGGAACCACTGCCGGAGGCCGCACAGGACGCGGCCCCGCGGGACCGATCGGCCGCGCATCCGCGATTGGCCAGCAGGGTGCCCGTGGGCCCGCATCCGCGACGGGCAGGTCGCCCATGGGGCGGGGTGTCACCGGCGGCATGCCCAGAAGCGCGGGTACGACCGGTTCACGCACCGGCGGCACGCCGGGCGGGCGGGTGGGCGGCGTGCCCGGTCAGCCTGCGGCACGGACCGGCCCCGGAGCCACGGGCGCTGCGCGTACGGGCGGCGTGGTCGGTGGCAGGCCCACTTCTGAAGTCGGCCCGAGGGCGACTGGCGCCAGGGTTCCACGCGGCACGGTCATCGGCGGCGAGGGCACGACCGGCGCTCGCGCAGCGGGTGAAAGACCGGGGCAGCGCGGAGTGATCGGTGCGAACAACCCGGCGTCGGGCACGGGGCAGGGACAGTCTCAGCGCCGGTCTCCAGGAAGTGCGGACAGTGTGGCCGGCGCGCCCGCGCGTGGGGCCGGCGGCAGGGGCAACGGAGCCGCGTCCGGTGGTTCTGGCCTGGTGTCCGGTTCCGCGGAGGGCCGCAGCCCTGATCGTGCGGCCGGCGGGAGAACGCAGCGTCAGCAGCACTCTGCCGAGGACAAGAAGCGCTCACGTGATGACGCGCGGCGCGGCGATGCGCCGTCGGCGACCGACTGACCGAAACGACCGAGGACGTACACAAGCATGAAGTCAGGGAGTGGCGTACGCCGAATGCGGGCCGCGCTGTGGGCCAGGCATGCCCGGAGACATGTGACCACCGTGGGCGCGACGCTGGGTGCTCTGGCCGTCATGTCCCTTGGGCCGGCCCCCGCCGCGGCTGCCGACGGCGTCCAGTCGCAGCAGTGGTACTTGGACGCGATGAACGCCCAGGGGCTGTGGAAAGTCAGTACGGGCAAGGGCATTTCGGTCGCTGTCGTCGACACCGGCGTGAACCCGAACACGAATTCGTTGAAGGGCCAGGTGCTGCCCGGAGTCGACGTCACGGGAAGCACCGGTGATGAAACGGACGACTACACCGGTCACGGCACGTCGATGGCCGAGTTGATCGCAGGGACTGGCAGTGGCGACGGGATCAAGGGCGTCGCACCCGGGGCCAAGATCATCCCGATCCGTACGGTGCTCCTCGGCATCGGCAAGAAGGGCGAAGAGCAGGGCGACACTTCCGCGAAGGCCATCCGAGCGGCTGCTGATTCCGACGCAAAGATCATCAGCATGTCATTCGAAACGTTTTCCGCGTTCGATGGTGGACTTGAGGCCGTGCAGTATGCGGAGAGCAAGGGAAAGCTGCTCATCGCCGGTGTGGGTAACAGCGCCGATATCGCAAAGAACTACATCGGCTATCCCGCCAAATACCCCGGCGTGGTCGGAGTCTCGGCGATCAACGAAAACGGCGAGGTAGCCAAGTTCTCGCAGGACGGCGCGTACGTGGACCTTGCCTCGCCGGGCGTGGACGTACCGACCTGGTGTGACAAGACCTTCAAGTCCTACTGCCCCCAGAGCAATGGCACCAGCCAAGCCACCGCCATCACCTCCGGTGCCGCAGCCCTCATCTGGGCCGCCCACCCCAAGTGGACCGCCAACCAGGTCCTCCGCGTGATGATCGACACCGCGGGCCGGGACTGGCCCAAGAGCACTCCGAGCCGGTACCTCGGCTACGGCACGATCCGCCCTGCGCAGGTTCTCCTGAAGGGCAAGGGGGTTCCCGGAGCCGCCGACGTCGACCCCGTCACGAACAAGAAGACGCCCGGCCTGTCCGTCGGCGCTTCGCCCTCCGCTTCCGCATCAACCTCGTCACAAGCCTCGAACTCCACTTCTAACGCCCGGACTTCAGCGGCAGGATCAAGCTCGGATTCCTCCGGCAACACCACGCTGTGGGTCGCTCTCGGAGCCGCGGCGGCGGTCGTGGTGATCGGCGGCGGGGCCTTCGCGGTGATTCGCTCACGGCGAGGCGTATGACTGTCACGGCCCACCACCCGTGATGGACAACGGGCCGCGCGATGAACGGGCGCCTCACCACCCGGTGTAGCGCCAGGAACACAATCCTTCTCACGAAAGGCAGCGCCGAGATGACTGACGGCCGCAAGCTAGATGACGCACACGTACAAAAGCTCCAGACGAACGTCATCGACCGGTACGACAACGTCAAGAAGCACCTGCAGAAGCTCCAGGGATGCATCGACATGATCGAGGCCAACTGGACGGGCTTCGGCGCCAACGCGTTCAAGACCAAGCAGCACGAAATCAACGAGCACATGGCCGGGATCGGGCGCATGCTCGACGACTTCCTGAATGGAATCCAGCTCACCAAGCAGGACAAGAACAAGCTCGAGGACGAACTCCACTCCACGATCTCCAGCATCGAAGTGGACGCCGGTGCGAAGACGTCGGCGCTCAACCTTTACTGACGGGCCCCGAGTCGCGCCCCCGGACCGTGAGGTCCCTCTCACATCGTCAAGGAGATGAGGAAATATGACCGGCACGCCACACCTCCAGGATCTTGCCGTCAAGTACGGCGTCCTGGACGCGCTCGCCACTGAACTCGGCGGCCTGGCCAAGCAACTCGAGAGCGATCTCATCGAGCTGAAGCAGGGCGTACACAACGCGGCAGAGGGCTGGGCCGGCGACGCCTACGACGCCTTCCAGCGGAAGTCGAGGGAGTGGGACAACCACACCAGCGCCATCCACCAGGCACTGCTCTCCATCACGCAAAAGGTGCACCAGGCCGGCGGCGACTACCGCGGCGGCGACAAGAAGGCGGCCAGCTTCTTCGAATGAGGCGGGCCGGCTCAAAGGCACCGGGGTGGGCACGCACGGGAGGTGCCCACCCCGCGTTGCGTCATCGAGGCCCCTTCCAGACAGACCGTCACCTTCGAAACGTCATGAGGATCCACACGTGGTTTGGGACGAGTGGGAGCAACTGAAGAAGCAAGCCGCTGAGCGCGCCGAACCCGGCCCGGACCATGTGACCGGCGCCCTGCGGAAAGGCACCGCCGAAGAGCCCGGGGACGCCCGGCGGCAGCCGGATGTGCATCTCACGGGCGACTCCCCGGAGGCCGAGGCAGCCACCGGCCCCGTCGACTCCGACACGGCCGCACCCGACGGACTCGGGGCAGCGCGGCGGATGGACCGGATCAGGCACACGATCGACCGCTTCCAGGACACCACCGTCCTGGTCCCCCTCGTTCCGCTCGACGGCGGCGGCCGGGGATTCCTCACGGCCGACTTCGGCGGCGTGCGGTGGATCCATGTCTTCACCGACGAGTCGGCCGCCGCCAGGTTCGACGAGGCGCAGGGCGCCCCGAAGGCCCGGCGAGACTTCATGGCGGTGCGGGGGTGGCGCCTGCTGGACGTGGTGATCCCGGCAATGGGCGTGCCGTGCGGTGTCGCCCTGGACGTGGGCAGCGGCGACGACGGCGTGCTCCTGCCGCCGGTGGTGGGCATCGTGCCGGACGCGGCTGCGGTGGACGCCGAAGCGAACGGAAGCGGTGAGCGACCGTGGTGAACAACGGCGGCGGCAAGGACATCAAGGCGACCGGTCTGAACGAGATCGCGCAGGGCATCACGCTGACCCTGAGCGAGCTCAAGGGAATAGGCATCGACAGCGCGGCCGGGTTCGGCCGAGGGTTCTCCAACCTCGAGCTGTCCGGTCTGGAACTGGGCCACGACGGGCTGACGTCGGCCTTCAAGTCGTTCTGCGAGCGTTGGGAATGGGGTGTGCGGGCGTTGGTGGGAGAGGGCAACCACTTCGCCCAGGCCGTGGGTCTTTCGGCCGGCACCTTGTACGAGACCGACCAGTACGTCGAGGGCACGCTGAAGATCGGCGCGAACTCGCTGATGGGCAACCCGAACGCCTCCGAGGACGAGATCACGCGGATGAGCTGGGGCGAGCTGGCCCAGAACAACGCGCTCGCGCACGCCGACTACAGCAAGGAGTCCTTCGATCGGGCCCTGCAGAACAGCGAGCAGGGCTGGAAGGACGCCGGTCGGGACGTGATGACCTCGCACACGCTGGGGCCGATGGGACTGAATCCTGAGAACCTGCACGGCGCGTTCGGGGTGAGCGACAGCGAGTACAACCAGGTGCTCGACGACACCTTCGGCCCGTCGCCCGAGGAACGGGCCCAGGCGGCGGCTCAACAGCAGGCACAGCAGGGCGGGAGCGGCGGCTGATGGGGCTCGGGGATCTGGTCAACGCCGGGCTGGGCAAGCTTGAGGACGGCGTCGACGCGGGCAAGAAGCTCGTCGGTGAGGGCGTCGAGTGGGGCGCCCACAAGGTCGGGGACGGTCTGCAGGCCGTCGGGGCCGACGGGTGGGCCGACAAGGTCGAGGACCTCGGCGACAACATCGCCTCCGACCTGGGCGCGAGCGTCGGAGAGCAGCAGCTCGGTGAGACCGACCAGGCGAACGAGCTGGTGCACGGCAATCCGGCGTCCATCCGGGCCGCCGCCAAGCACCTGACGGGCTTTCACACCGCCTTCGACTCGGTCGGCCAGGGAATGCGTTCGCTGGACTCCTCGCACTGGCAGGGCGAGTCCGCCGACACCTTCCGCGAGAAGTTCGCCATGCATCCCCCCAAGTGGCTGCATGCCGCGGACGCCTGCGAGGCCGCCGGCAAGGCGCTGGACGGCTACGCGGACACGGTCAAGTGGGCGCAGGGTCGGGCCCAGGAGGCCATAGGCCTCTACAAGAAGGGCAAGAAGGCCTCCGAGCAGGCGGTGGAGGCCTACAACAAGCGCGTCGACGCGTACAACGCCGCGATCAAAGCGGACAAGGACCCCGGACCCCCTCTGGAGCAGTTCAAGGACCCCGGCCGCAGCGACATCCAGAGCGCCCGCCAGATCCTGGCGGACGCGCGCCGCCAGCGGGACGAAGCCGGTCGTGTCGCCACGCAGGCGGTCACCGCGGCCCTGAAGCACGCCCCGGCCGAGCCGCCGCCGCTCGACCGGCTGGAGTCCGACGCGCTGGACGGCTACGGCGCGGTCAACACCGAGGTCCTCCACTTCACAGGCGGAGTGATCAAGGGGAGCGCGGGGCTGATCAACTTTGTCCGCGGTCTGAACCCCCAAGACCCTTACAACATCACTCACCCAGCCGATTACCTGCAGCACGTCAGCATGACCCTGTCCGGTCTGGTCTCGACGGCCGCGCACCCGGAGCGCGTTCCCGAAGCCCTCATCGACAGCTTCAAGAAGGACCCCTCGGAAGCGCTCGGCAGGCTCGTTCCTCAGCTCATCGGCACCGACGGCGCGGGGCTGGCGGTAGGAGGTCTGCGGACCGCGGTCAGGGAGGGGGTGGAGACCGGTGCGGCGAACATGGCCACCAACGGGCTGAAGTACGGCGACGAACTCGCCGCCGCGCCGAAGGACTGGAGCAATCTCGCCCGCAGCACGGACCATGTGTCCGAGAAGGCGATCCACGCCGACTCGGTGGATCCGAAACTCGCCCAGGAATTCACCGACGATCAGTTTCCCTGGCTCAAGGACGTCAATCGGACGGGACATCCCGGCTACACCCAGAACTGCAGTCACAATGTGGATGCCGTGAACAGGAACCTGGACGGCGAACAGGTCGGCGCGGCCCCGAAGCAGAGTCCCGATCACGTGCCGCCTGAGGTGCTCGGGCTCAAGGACAGGCCCAAGGGCCACTACGACATGGTCAACAGTTACGATGACGTCATTCGCGACCTGCAGGCCAGGGGCGAGGGTTCGAGGAGCGTCATGTACATCAGCCGTCCCGATGGTTCGGCGCATGTGTTCAACGCGGTGAACACCCCGCACGGAGTGGTTTTCCTCGACGGCCAGTCCGGGACCCTGGGAGTACTCGAAAAGAATGTGTCGTCGATCGGCCATATTCCATATCGCGACGGAGTCAAGTAAATGTTGAGCAAGTCCGAAGCAGTCGAATTGGCCGCCGAATTCGTCAGGGCGATGTACCCGGACAAGGTGGCTTCCTTGGTGATGCTCCCGGACAAGTGCGAGGAATACGGCTTCGGCTGGGCCATTCGGTTCGACTGGAAGGAGCACCTCGAGACCGGGAATCCCGTGGACGCGCCGTTCACCTCCGTCGTCGTCGTGCCACACGATGGTGAGGCGGCGCATTGGCCGCCGACCGCACTTCCCGTGGCGGAGTACATGCGCCGACGCGAGGTGGGCGACTGGCCGAGCGTCGACCGGCGCTCCGGGGGTTACTGACATGGACCGCCCCGACCAGCGGGCCGCGGTCTGGCTGGCCCACACCTACCGCGGCCTCGTCGAACTGTCTGTCCCCCATCCGGTGCACGAGACCCCCACCGCCTGGATGTTCGCCTGCCGCACCCTGAACCAACCGGGCTACCCCGCCACCCCCATGCTGGCGGCCTCGGTCGTGGTCCCGAAGGACGGGAGTTCGCCGTTCCACCCGTCGGCCAGCGATCCCCTCGCGGATCTGGACCCGGCCGACGGGCAGAAAGCGGCCGCGAGGGTCACCGACCAGGCCCGCAGGATCAACGCACGCGGTTGCGTGGTGACCGTGCACTCCGCCATTGACGGTGCTCAGTCGACCCCGTTGCCCTGGCAGCCGTCGGACGAGGCCCCCGGCTGGTGGGCCAGGCTCACGCGGCGCTACTTCCCCGCCTTCGAGCAGGTGGCGGTGAGCGACTGGGACTCGGTGATCAGGGCGGTGGCCGAACCGGGCCCGGACACCCGAGGCCTCGTCTGGGTCCGCCGGGAACTGGGCGGCGCCGAGGCGACCGGCAATCTGCTGTACGCGCACAACCACAAGGGCCAGGTCGTGTTCCTGGACGCCCAGGTAGGGGGTCTGGCGAAGCTCGACCCGTCCGACGCGCTGCGCGACTTGGTCCTCATGCGGGCCGTACCTCGGGCACAGCCCCCGCGCCGGCCTTGGGAAGCGGAGGCACACGACTACTCGTCCGCGCTCCGCAAGGCGCAACTCTGGCTGGACCAGGCGTATCACGGAGAGGCCGAACTGGTCGATCCCGCACCGCAGGACGAGATCCGGCGAGGCTGGGTCTTCGCGTGCAACACAAAACGCCATCTGCGCGACGGACGCTGGCAGGACGCCATGCTCGACGCCACGCTGGTCGTACCCAGGGAAGCAACCGCTCCGTTCGGCCTTCCCAACTCCGACCCATGGACCTGGCTGCAACGCTGGGACGCCGGCGGGACTCCCGGATCCGCGGGATTCCCCGTCTCGCCGCCTCCCGGTCACGCGGCATGGTTCGAACCCACCCTGTCCGGCCTGGGGTCCGTGCTCTCCGCGACCGAACACGCGGACTGGGCAACGGTGATGGACGAACTCTCGGGTTACCCGGTCGAGGCCCGAGCCGTGATCTGGGTCCGTCGCGTCGACGCGAGCGGCCGGGAGTCTGTCGGCCGACTGTTGAACGCGGTGCACACCGCGCACGGCGTGATGCTGGTCGACGGTTCCACGGATTCTGCCGTGGCGTTCGATCAGGTCGGAATCCGTGGTCTGCACGTCATCCGTTATCGCTGACCCCCGCATCGGCAGCCACGGGCGCTCACACGGACACGGCCGGACACTCGCGGCATTCCGCGCGCTGCGCTACTGGCAGCCCTGCTTCTCCATGGCCTTCGGGAAATAGGAACGGAGGAAGGAGCGCAGGGCATCGCGCCGTTCCGAAACCTTCTCAGGAACGTTCTTCTGCAGCTGAACCAGCACGGCGAACTTTTGCTGCTTTCCCTTGTAGGCGCAGTCGGCGACCGCCATTGCTCCACGGTCGGCGATCACGGCCTCGTCGCCGATGTCGGCAGCCGCGGGACTCCCCAGGCGTACGAGTGCCCGATCCTGGACCTTGATGGGATCGGTGTCGCCGGCAACGACATCTCCCGAAAGATAGACGACCAGCTTCTGGTCCACCAGCAGACGGCAGCGTGGACTCTCCGGGCCGGCGTCGTACGACTTCTCGGTGAGTTTCTTCCCGTTCGGAAGGAGGGGGGACAGCGAGTCGGAATCGACGGTCACACCGCATGCCTTGTCCGGGACCGCGTAGTCGCGAGATCCCGAACAAGCCGTCGCCGTCAGAAGGACCACGGTCACAGCAGCGGCGGCGACACTTCGCGTACAGCGCTGAGATCCTCCCGTACGTGCCGCGAGCCGACCCGGAAGCAGAGAAGTACCGTTGTTCACTGATCGCCTGCCAGTCCCTGAGCACGGCCATTGCCGTCGAAGGCGGCGCCGTTGATCTCCGATGTAATCGTGTACCTGTTGTTGTTGCCGTGGTTCGGGTTGGCGTCCATCCACAGGTCGGCCAGCTTCTGCAGTTGGTTCTCCCGCGCGGTGAAGACCTCGCCGTTCTGCCGGGCGGTCTCCTCGTTGATGCGTGCCTGCTCGTCCAATTGCCATTGGTAGGCAAGGGCGTCGACGCCTCGCTGCGCGGCATCACCGACCACCGGGATGAAGTTCACGGCACCACCGAAGCCGTGATACAGCCACTTGGCGTCCCACGAAGGGTCGTGCTTGTCCGTCTTGAGGGCCTCATAGCGGGCCTCTTCGAGGAATCCGACGGTGTGGCCTGCCCGGAGCAGCGTTTCCTTCGGGTCGCTCGGATGGTCCGCGTAGATGTCGCGCACCATCTCCCGGTTCAGGCCGTCGTTGAGTATTCCGTAGGCGTTCTGATCACGTGACACCTGCTTCGTCACTTCCAACAGCTGATGTCGATCGAGCTGTCTCGGGTCGCCGTGATCGTCCGCGAGGGAACTCGCGGTGTGATTGACCTCGTCGCCGTAGTTCACCAGCACTTTGGCCATGTCATCGCGCATCTCGGGAGCGAAGTCGTCGCCCACACCCGAGATGATCTTCAGTGAGCGATCGAGGACGTGCCGGTTCTCGGCCGTGTGCTCCACGGGAACGGCGTGGGGGTCGTTGGGATTGACGCCCGTGGCGGCGGCGACGAGGGCATTCCCTGTCGCGTCACGCGACTGGTTTCCATCGTTGCTGTTCAGGGGGGTGTCGTCGAATGTGGGGCGATCCTTGAGGACCCACTCGGCGTTGTCCTGGGGATCCGTCCTGTTGAAGAAGTCGGTGGCCGCGTCAGGGCTGTTCGAGAGAGCCGTCATGAATCCGGTCATCGGATCCCGGCCGAACTCGTCGCCCATGAAGTTCATCTTGGGCATGGCGGGTCCGCCCACGCCACCGTTCCAGTAGTGGTCCGGTAGCTTCATCTTCTTCTCGGTCGACACCAGGGCGTCACCGTACTTGTTCAAGAACGAGTCGTTGTAGTCCCCGACTCGCATGAGGTTGCTCATCAGCTGGAAACCGTAGACCTGTGTTCCACGGGTCTGGATGCGATCGTCACCCAACTGGACCATGTCGTCCTCCCAGTGCCGCATCGCGGGGGAATCCGACTGTGTCGCTCCTGCGAGAGTGAGACTGAGATTCTTCTGGAATTCGCCGAGCTGATCGAGGCGCGCCCGCTGCAGATCGCCGCCGTCCGAGGGATCGGAGAGGTCGGCCCAGAAATCCAACGTCCCCTTCGGGCCGAGGGTGGTGGCGAACCTCTCCTGGAAGAGCGGGTCGTTCTTGTAGCCGGCGAGATTCCGGTTGAGTTCGTCAAACTCCTGGGGAGACATCGAATCTCCCTTGTTCTTGATGAGATTCGCGTACTTCTCGGCGTCCTCCAGGGCCTTGGTCGCCGAATCCCTGTCGCCGTAGGAGGCGCCGGAGAACCCGTACTCGGCTTGCTCGACGATTACGCGCAGCGCCTCGGACGCGGTCTCGTCGCTGTGCGTGGCTCTGCCGAGAATGCGCTGGACGTCATCGCGTAGCTCGGTCACATCCTGTTCGCTGTGATCAGGGACCGTGGTTCCCCTGGCCGCACGATCAGGATGGATGTTCATGGTGACGGTGAAGGAGCCGTTGCCGGTGTCCATCACTGTGAGGTTCTTCTTGAGCCCGCGTGATATCGCCTCGTTGAGCTGCTCGTGGTAGCTGACGAGCTCCTCGTGAGTGTCCTTGAGGATGTTGCGGATGGTGCTGGCCTCGGTGTGGGCGTCAGTGAACTCGCCCGCCGTCTTGGTGATGAACTCGCGCGAGACAGTGGCGTTCACGCCAGCCCAATTGGCCTTGTCCGCCAGGCCTTTGAGTCCCCCACGGGCGTTCTTCTCAAGGGTCTCCAGGTTCCCCACAACCCGAGTCCAGTCGGCTATGGCGGTACCGAGCGACGCGAAGTTCCCAAAACGGAGCGTATCCAGATCCATCAGTGCCCCTTCCCCCCGTCGAAGCCCTTGTCGAGCGTGGAGATGCTGCTGATCTGGCCGCCGATGTAGTACTCGTCGCCCTGATGGACCTTCTTCGTGAAGTCCATATGGTTGGAGATATGGGCGCACGCGTCGAGGAGCGACGTCAGTTGTTCTTCCCAGCGGCTCTGCACGCGGTCGATGGCTCCACCCAGTGTGAAGCCCTGGGTCTTGAGATCCGACGCCGCTGTCTGGCTGCTGGACCAGGCGTCACGCCCATACCGGCCCAAGTCTTCCCACAGCTTGAACGCCCGGTCGCCGATCGCGGCGAGATCTTTTTGGTCAACGGTCAGATCACCCTGCGGGGTGCTGCCACCGCCACCGTCGGCCGGCAGCTGATTGAGCTGCATGCGCGCGGATTGTTTCTGCGCTGCTTGGTTCTTCAGCTGCTCCCATTCGTCCCAAGCCACGTACGGATCCTCCCCGTTGTTCCCGTGTACGCGGCCGTCGGACCGACGGCCGCCGGGCTACTTCAACGTACCAATGGAACAGATCTGTCGCCGCGGAGCTGTCGAGTGCGAAGACTTTCGCGCGCACTTCATCAGTACTCCACACTCATCAGTACTCCACACTCATCAACCCGGTCTGAACCAATGGCTTTCCCCGCTTACGAGAGACAAAGACGCCCCGACCCGCAGGCATCGCCCGAGGCCGCACTCCGCCCAGGACGTCTCCCTCGCCCGGATCGCCGGCGAGCACCACACCCTGCGCACCCAGCTCCTTCATCCGCTGCATGAACGGCTCGTACGAGGCGCGTCCCGCGCCGGCGGTCGACCGGGCGATGATGAAGCGCACGCCCACATCCCGCGCGAATGGGAGCAGTTCCGTCAGACCGCCCAGCGGGTTCCCGCTCGACGTGGACACGAGGTCGTAGTCGTCGACCACGACGTACACCGTCGGGCCGCGCCACCAGCTCCGCTCCCGCAGCTGCTGCGCGGTCACGTCCGCCGTGGGTGTCCGGCGTTGCATCAGCTCCGCCAGCGCGCTCATGTGGTGGTCCATGGCGTTGGACATGGGGATGTACTCGGCGAGGTGCGTGGACGGGGTGACGTCCAGCAGTGAGCGCCGGTTGTCGACCACGAACAGCTTGCAGTCGTCGCCCGAGTAGCGCTCCGTCAGCTGCTTGATCAGCAGGCGCAGCAGGTTCGACTTGCCCGACTCGCTCTCTCCGAAGACGAGGAAGAACGGGTCCTGCTCGAAGTCGACGAAGACGGGTTCGAGGTTGTCCTCGTCGAGCGCGAAGGCCACGCCGCGGTGCGGGGAGTGGTCACCCGGAGGCAGTTGCCGCGCCGGGAACTCGCGGGGGAGCAGCCGGACTTCGGGGGCGCCGGGCGCCTGCCAGTGGCGGGACACCTCCGTCGCCAGCGCAGCCGTCGCGTCGGCGAGGTCCGTGTCCGACATCAGACCGTCGATGCGCGGAACGGCGCCCATGAAGTGCAGCTTCCCCGGCGCCTGGCCGCGGCCGGGCACGCCCGTGGGGACGTTCACCGCCACCTTGCGGTCCAGCTCGGAGTCCATCGTGTCGCCGAGGCGCAACTCCAGGCGGTTCATCAGGTGGTCCTTGAGGTTCGCCCGGACCTCCATCGACCTGGACGCGGTCAGGACGAGGTGGATGCCGTAGCCGAGGCCCCGTGCGGCGATGTCCAGGACGATGCTCTCCACGGCCTCGTAGTCCGCGCGGAAGTTGCCCCAGCCGTCGATGACCAGGAAGACATCACCCCACGGCTGGTCGGTCAGGGAGATCTGGCCGCGCGCCCGCTTCGTGCGGAACTCGGCGATCGACGAGATGCCGGAGGAGCGGAAGTACTCCTCGCGGCGCGTCATGACGCCGTACACCTCGGCGACCGTACGCCGCACCTTCTCCGGGTCGAGGCGCGAGGCCACACCGCCGACGTGCGGCAGTCCGGCCACGGCCGACATGCCGCCACCGCCGAAGTCGAGACCGTAGAACTGCACCTCGTGGGGGGTGTGGGTGAGCGCGAAGGAGGCGATCAGGCTGCGCAGCAGCGTCGACTTGCCGGACTGCGGACCGCCGACGATCTGCATATGGCCGGCCGCGCCCGAGAAGTCGACCCACAGCGGGTCGCGGCGCTGCTCGTACGGCTTGTCGACGAGACCGACGGGTACGACGAGCCGCCCCGCCCCCTCGTAGCCGGGCTGGGTGAGCCCGCGCCCCTGCACCGCGGCCAGTCCCGGGAGCAGCCCGTCTAGCGACGGCGGGCTGTCCAGCGGCGGCAGCCACACCTGGTGGGCCGCCGGGCCCTGCGCCTCCAGACGGCGCACGATCACATCGAGCACGGTGTCGGCCAGGGCGTCGTCCGTCTCCGGCGTCTCCTCGCGCTGCTGGGGCACGGCGGCGTACCGCACCGGCACCTCCGCCGCGGTGAACAGCACCGGCCGCCGGTCCACCGGCAGCGCGCCGCCGAGCGCGGACCGGGTCGGACCCGTGCGGTACACCCCGGAGACGTACGCCGCCTTGAAACGCACCATCTCGTCGGTGCCGAACTTCAGGAAGCCGGAACCGGGCACGTTCGGCAGTTCGTACGCGTCGGGGACGCCCAGCGCCGCACGCGACTCGGCGGCGGAGAACGTCCGCAGGCCGATCCGGTACGAGAGGTACGTCTCCAGACCGCGCAGCCGGCCCTCCTCCAGGCGCTGCGAGGCCAGCAGCAGATGCACGCCCAGCGAACGGCCGATGCGGCCGATCTGCACGAACATCTCGATGAAGTCCGGCTTGGCGGTCAGCAGTTCGCTGAACTCGTCGATCACCAGCACGAGGGACGGTATCGGCTGGAGCGGCGCCCCGGCCGCGCGCGCCTTCTCGTAGTCGTGGATGTTCGCGTAGTTGCCCGCGTCGCGCAGCATCTCCTGGCGGCGGTTGAGCTCACCGCGGATGGAGTCGCCCATGCGGTCGACCAGCGTCAGATCGTCCGCGAGGTTGGTGATCACGGCTGCCACGTGCGGCATCTGCGCCATCCCGGCAAAGGTGGCACCGCCCTTGAAGTCCGCGAGGACGAAGTTCAGCGTCTCCGACGAGTGCGTCACCGCCAGACCCAGCACCAGCGTGCGCAGCAGCTCCGACTTGCCCGAACCCGTCGCGCCCACGCACAGCCCGTGCGGGCCCATGCCTTCCTGCGCGGCCTCCTTGAGGTCCAGCATCACGGGCCGCCCGTCCTCGCCGACGCCGATCGGCACGCGCAGCCGCTCGGCGAGCGAACGCGCCCGCCAGGTGCGCTTGGTGTCCACCGAGGCCGCGTCTCCGAGGTTCAGCAGATCCGTGAACTCCAGGTTGGCGAGCAGCGGTTCGTCGTCGTCCCCGCCCGAGGCCATGCGCAGCGGCGCCAGCTGCCGCGCCAGCGCCTCCGCGGACTCGTACGAGAGGGCATCCGGTGTGCCCTCGTAGACGATGCCGTGCCCGGACTCCAGATGCAGCGCGTGCGGCTGCACGACGATGGAGAGGTCACCGCGCGCTCCGGACAATTCCTCGGGGACGACCTCGAGGACCGTCACCCCCTGCAGTCCCTCGGGGGCGGCCAGGACGGAGTCCGGTGGTAGCGACAGGCCATCGAGTACGACGACGATGTGCGGTTCGTCCGGGAGCGGGGAGGCATTCGGGTGGAAGCGTGGGCGCCCCGTCAGCCGGGTGGCCAGCAGCTGTTCCAGCTCGCGCGAGTCGCTGCCGATCAGCCGGCGGCTGCCCGCGCCGTCCACCGTGTCGGAGAGCTGCACGTGCGGCAGCCACTTGGCCCACTCCCAGTGCGAGAGCTCCGCACGCCCGGCCGCGACCACGATCACCAGGTCCTCGGGCGAGTGCAGCGAGGCCAGCGAACCGGCCAGAGCACGCGCAGAGGCACGCACGGACTGCGGATCGCCGCTGACCGTGACGTGGTAGAAGGCGCGCAGTGAGACGGCCATCGGCAGCGCGTCCAGGACGCCGTGGGTGGCCACGAAACGCTGCATCGCGCCCGCGGTCAGCGGCTCCAGCTGGTCGACCGGACCTGTCTCGGGGGAGACCAGCGGGGTGGCCAGCGACTGCGGACCGAGGCCGATGCGCACCTGGGCGAAGTCCTCGTCCCCCGGCCGCCGTTCCCACACCCGGCTGCCCTCGGCGACCAGCGCCCACAACTGCTCGGGAGAAGGATGCAGGTAGTACTGGGCGTCGCGCTGTGCTTTCCCCGTGTCCAGGGCCGTGCGCCGGGTCTGCGACAGATAGCTCAGATAGTCGCGGCGCAAGTCCGCGAGCTGGCCCTGGGAGCCGCGACGGAAGCGGACGACCATCGCGATGGACATGGCCACCGTCGACGCGATCATCACCATGCCCATGATCTTCATGAACGGCTGCCCGTTCGTGAAGAAGAAGACCACCGAGCCGCCCATGCCGAGCGTCGGCAGCAGCTGCATGAGGACGCTCTCCTGGTGCCCGCGCGGAAGCTCCGGCGGCGGTTGAAGGACGACCTCTTCCGTGGGCACTTCGGACGGCAGCGCCCGAGGTGGGCGCTTGACGATGATTTGGCTCACTGCTCACCAATTCCCTTGCCGGCCCCAGGGTCTTCCGCCCGCCGCCCCGTGTCAGGCGGACGCAGGCCGCCGCGTGATCCTACTGACTTACTACTGACTTCATGGGAGACGGGTGGGCGGTAGGGTGCCGGATGTTCGCGTGAGCACACGCGAACGAGGCCGGAAAATCAGGGCATTCCGCGCGATGTGGTGGTGTGCGGAACCCGGGAACCGGCCGCACGGACCTCTTTCCGCCGCCTTGCCGCACCGTCGGCCGGGCGGTCCGGACAAAGAGACGCAGGACCTTCACACCATGGCCGCAGAACCACCGCGGCCGCGCGCGCCGTTACGTCCGCGCAACCGACGCAGACGCACGAGCATGACCGAAATCGCAGACGCAGGACCATCATTGAGGGGGAGCAGCAGGTGAGCATGACGGCCTCCGCGACAACCACCGGAGCCGGAGGGCCGGGACCCGGAGCCCCTCACGGGGCGGGCACGGGCCTCGGCTTCTGCCGGGTCACCATCGTCGCGCCCGACAGCCGGATCGACGTGGCGCTGCCCGACGACATCCCGGTCGCCGACATCTATCCGGAGATCCTCAGGCTCTCCCAGCAGAGTCCCGCCCAGGGCGCTCCGGTCGGTTACCACCTCGTACGCCGCGACGGCACTGTCCTCGACAGCTCGCGCTCCTTCGCCGCGCAGCGGATTCTCGACGGCGAACTCCTCACCCTGCGCCCCTTCTCCGAGTCGCTGCCCCCCGCCGTCTTCGACGACGTGTCAGAGGCGGTCGCGTCCGCGGTCACCCGTGAACGCACCCTGTGGAGCGGCGATCTGACGCGCGCCGCGGGACTCGTCGGCGGTGGCGTCCTGCCGACGCTGCTCGCGTTCGTTGCCTGGACCGCCGATCCGCGCCACGACATGCACAGCCTGCCCGGCATCCTCGCGGGCGTCACCGGTGTACTTCTTGTCGTCCTCGCCGCGATCCGTGCACGGATCTACGACGACCGGGCCTCCGCCGTCGCGCTGGGACTCGGCGCGCTCCCGAACGTGGGCGTGGCGGGCTCCGGGCTGCTGTCGCTGGCGGGCGGCGAGGGCATCGGCAAGCTGCAGTTCCTGCTCGCCTGCGCCGCGGTGCTGGTGGCCTCGGTGGTTCTCACCCTGTGCTCGCCGCGCGGCGACGGCCCGTTCGTCGCCTTCGTGTTCGCCTCCGCCATCGCCCTGGTCGTGGTGTTCGTGGCACTGCTCGTGCACTGGACACCCACCGAGATCGCCGCGCTGTGCGCGCCCGTCGCCGTGGGAGCACTGGCCTTCCTGCCGGGCATGTCCATGCGCTTTGCCCGCCTGCCGATCGGCTTCGACCCGCCGAACGCCACTCCGCGCAGCGCGTACGCCGCCGATCCCGCCCCGCCGGAGCCGGTCGACGCCGAACGCATCGAGGCGCAGGCCCGCCGCGGCCACGAACTCCTAGTCGGGCTCGTGGGCGGCTGCGCGCTGCTCGCCGTCGGCGCCTCGGTGGTGCTCGGCTTCTCCGACAACGTCTGGGGACAGCTGCTCGCCTTCGCCACCGGCGTCGCCATGCTGATGCGCGCCCACCTCTTCCGCTACACCACCCAGGTCGCGCCCGTCCTGGCCGCGGGCCTCGGCGCTCTCGTCCTGCTCGGCCTCGGCCTGGCGCTCAACCCGCCGCACGCTCTGATGCGCGACGCCCTCACCGGCGACCGTGCGGACCTCGACATCCGCACGATCTGGCTCGTCGCGGCGATCGCGGCGGCGGCAGCGCTGGTCACCTCACTCGGCCTGATCCTGCCGCGCGGCGGCCTCACCCCGTTCTGGGGCCGCTTCCTGGAAGTCGCCGAAGGCTTCGTGCTGCTCACCCTGATCCCGCTGGCCCTCGCCGTCTTCGACGTGTACGGCGCGGCCCGGTCCATGACCAGCTGATCACCGAGCCGAGAACGGGGAGGGCGGTCGACTCACCGGCCGACCGCCCTCCCCGTCTCTGTCGCTCAGCGCGTCGCCTACTGCGCCGCGAGCCCGCCACTGTGCGGCGCCGGCTCCAGATCGAACTCCCCGTCGCGCGCCCCCAGCACAAAGGCCCGCCACTCCGCCTCCGTGTACCGCAGGACCGTGTCCGGGTCGAGGGACGAACGCATGGCCACCGCGCCCTCGGGCAGGTGCGCGATCTCGACCCGCTCCTCGTGTTCCTCCGTGCCCGGCGCGCTGTGCCATTCGACGTCGGAGATGTCCAGGGCGTAGAGCTCGTCCTTCTCCCGCTCCTTGCGCGCCTTGACGTCGGCGGCCGTCTCCGCCGCACTGTCCTTGTCCGCTACGCCCGCTGCGTCCGCTGCCTCGGCCATGTTCAAGCGGCCCCTTCCCCACGTACGAATGACCTGTGCGGTCACCCTAGTGGCCAGGCCCGCGTCACCAGGAAGGTTCGGAGACCCGGACAGACGCATCCGGCCAGGCTGGTACGCTGTGTGACGGCCGTTTGTGTACGCACCCCCGGAGCCCATCGTTCTGGAGGCCGCGCCCAGCGGATCCCCGCCTCCCGAGTAACGGAAGCTCCCCTGAGATGTGGACCAGGGGCACTCGGTGGCTACTCAGAGACTACGAGGAGTACGCGTGTCGCTCGACGCCGCTACGAAGAAGCAGATCATCAGCGAGTTCGGTCAGAAGGAGGGCGACACCGGCTCCCCCGAGGTCCAGGTCGCCATGCTCTCGCGCCGCATCTCGGACCTGACCGAGCACCTCAAGACCCACAAGCACGACCACCACTCCCGTCGTGGTCTGCTGATCCTGGTCGGTCAGCGCCGCCGGCTGCTGCAGTACCTGGCCAAGAAGGACATCCAGCGCTTCCGTGCGCTGGTCGACCGCCTGGGCATCCGCCGCGGTGCGGCGGGCGCCAAGTAAGACGCCGTGAAGGGAGCGGTTCCCACCTCTTGGGAGCCGCTCCTTTTGCTGTACGTGCCGATGCCGTGAGTATTGCCGTACGCACTGCCGTACGCACTGCCGTACGTCTCTGTACGTGCGGAGTGTCACCGACGCTTTGTAGTGTGGTAGCACAACGCAATACGCAGGACACAGCACGTACGACACAGCGTGATGACTCCGTACCCGCCGGGTAGGGACCGTCACGTCAACGAACGAGGAGACGCGCACCGCACCGCCGCCGGTCCTCGGTAGTGGCCCCCGGGGGAATGAGATCCCGGGTGCTTCGATCGAAGACCGGCCCGCACCAGACGGAGCGCTTCTCCGCCACCGTCCCCCTGCCACACGGGCAGGCCGGGACGAAGACGAGGAGAAAACGCTAGTGGAGAACGAGACCCACTACGCCGAGGCCGTTATCGACAACGGTTCCTTCGGCACCCGCACCATCCGCTTCGAGACGGGCCGCCTGGCCAAGCAGGCCGCCGGCTCCGCCGTGGCGTACCTGGACGACGACACCATGGTGCTGTCGGCCACCAGTGCTTCCAAGAAGCCCAAGGACAACCTCGACTTCTTCCCCCTCACGGTGGACGTCGAGGAGCGGATGTACGCCGCAGGCAAGATTCCCGGCAGCTTCTTCCGCCGCGAGGGTCGTCCCTCCGAGGACGCCGTCCTCACCTGTCGTCTGATCGACCGCCCGCTGCGCCCGTCCTTCAAGAAGGGCCTGCGCAACGAGATCCAGGTCGTCGCCACGATCATGGCCCTCAACCCCGACCACCTGTACGACGTCGTGGCGATCAACGCCGCCTCCGCGTCCACGCAGCTGGCCGGTCTGCCCTTCTCCGGCCCGGTCGGCGGCGTCCGCGTCGCGCTGATCAACGGCCAGTGGGTCGCGTTCCCGACGCACACCGAGCTCGAGGACGCCGTCTTCGACATGGTCGTCGCCGGTCGCGTCCTGGAGGACGGCGACGTCGCGATCATGATGGTCGAGGCCGAGGCCACCGAGAAGACCATCCAGCTGGTCAAGGGCGGCGCCGAGGCGCCGACCGAGGAGGTCGTCGCCTCCGGCCTCGACGCCGCGAAGCCCTTCATCAAGGTCCTGTGCAAGGCGCAGTCGGACCTCGCCGCGAAGGCCGCCAAGCCGACCGCCGAGTTCCCGATCTTCCTCGACTACGAGGACGACGTCCTCGAGGCCCTGACCGCCGCGGTCAAGAGCGAGCTCGCCCAGGCGCTCACCATCGCCGGCAAGCAGGACCGCGAGGCCGAGCTGGACCGCGTCAAGGACATCGCCGCCGAGAAGCTGCTCCCGCAGTTCGAGGGTCGCGAGAAGGAGATCTCCGCCGCGTACCGCGCGCTGACCAAGAAGCTGGTCCGCGAGCGCGTCATCAAGGACAAGGTCCGCATCGACGGCCGCGGCGTCACGGACATCCGTACGCTCGCCGCCGAGGTCGAGGCCATCCCGCGCGTGCACGGCTCGGCGCTGTTCGAGCGTGGCGAGACCCAGATCCTGGGCGTCACCACCCTCAACATGCTCCGCATGGAGCAGCAGCTGGACACCCTCTCCCCGGTGACCCGCAAGCGCTACATGCACAACTACAACTTCCCGCCGTACTCCGTCGGTGAGACGGGCCGCGTGGGCTCCCCGAAGCGCCGCGAGATCGGCCACGGCGCCCTCGCCGAGCGCGCGCTCGTGCCGGTCCTGCCGACCCGCGAGGAGTTCCCCTACGCGATCCGTCAGGTGTCCGAGGCCCTCGGCTCCAACGGCTCGACCTCCATGGGTTCGGTCTGCGCCTCCACCATGTCGCTGCTGAACGCCGGTGTGCCGCTGAAGGCCCCCGTCGCCGGCATCGCCATGGGTCTGATCTCCCAGGAGATCGACGGCCAGACGCACTACGTCGCCCTCACCGACATCCTCGGTGCGGAGGACGCCTTCGGCGACATGGACTTCAAGGTCGCCGGCACCAAGGAGTTCGTGACCGCCCTCCAGCTCGACACCAAGCTGGACGGCATCCCGGCCTCCGTCCTGGCCGCGGCCCTCAAGCAGGCCCGCGACGCCCGCCTCCACATCCTCGACGTGATGATGGAAGCGATCGACACGCCGGACGAGATGTCCCCGAACGCCCCGCGGATCATCACCGTCAAGATCCCCGTGGACAAGATCGGTGAGGTCATCGGCCCCAAGGGCAAGATGATCAACCAGATCCAGGAGGACACCGGCGCCGAGATCACGATCGAGGACGACGGCACCATCTACATCGGTGCCGCCGACGGCCCGGCCGCCGAGGCCGCCCGCGCCACGATCAACGGCATCGCCAACCCGACCATGCCGGAGGTCGGCGAGCGCTACCTGGGCACCGTCGTGAAGACGACGACCTTCGGCGCGTTCGTGTCGCTGCTCCCGGGCAAGGACGGTCTGCTGCACATCTCGCAGATCCGCAAGCTCGCCGGCGGCAAGCGCGTGGAGAACGTCGAGGACGTCCTCGGTGTGGGCCAGAAGGTCCAGGTCGAGATCGCCGAGATCGACTCCCGCGGCAAGCTCTCCCTCATCCCCGTGATCGAGGGCGAAGGCGACGACGACAAGAAGGACGACACCGACCAGTGACGTCTCGTAGCTCCACGGCGACGGCCCGCACCTCTTCGGAGGCGCGGGCCGTCGCCCGTACCCAAACTCTCATCAAGGGCGAGAACGGCATCGGTACGGTCCGTAAGACCACCCTCCCCGGCGGCCTGCGCATCGTCACCGAGACCCTCCCCTCCGTACGCTCGGCCACCTTCGGGATCTGGGCGCACGTCGGCTCCCGCGACGAGACGCCGACGCTGAACGGCGCCACGCACTACCTGGAGCACCTGCTCTTCAAGGGCACCTCCCGGCGCAGCGCCCTGGACATCTCCTCCGCCATCGACGCCGTCGGCGGCGAGATGAACGCGTTCACCGCCAAGGAGTACACGTGCTACTACGCGCGTGTGCTCGACACCGACCTCCCGCTCGCCATCGACGTCGTGTGCGACATGCTCACCGGCTCACTGATCGAGCAGGGCGACGTGGACGCCGAGCGCGGCGTGATCCTCGAAGAGATCGCGATGACCGAGGACGACCCGGGCGACTGCGTGCACGACCTGTTCGCGCACACCATGCTCGGCGACACCCCCCTCGGCCGCCCGGTCCTCGGCACGGTCGACACGGTCAACGCCCTCAGCGCCGACCGCATCCGCCGCTTCTACAAGAAGCACTACGACCCGACGCACCTCGTGGTCGCCTGCGCGGGCAACGTCGACCACAACAAGGTCGTACGCCAGGTCCGCGCCGCCTTCGAGAAGGCCGGCTCCCTCAAGGAGAGCGCCGTCGAGCCGATCGCCCCGCGCGACGGCCGCCGCGCCATCCGCACCGCGGGCCGCGTCGAGCTCCTCGGCCGCAAGACCGAGCAGGCCCATGTCGTCCTCGGCATGCCGGGCCTCGCCCGCACCGACGAGCGCCGCTGGGCCCTGGGCGTCCTGAACACCGCCCTGGGCGGTGGCATGTCCTCCCGCCTCTTCCAGGAAGTCCGCGAGAAGCGCGGCCTGGCCTACAGCGTGTACTCGTACACCTCGGGCTTCGCCGACTGCGGCCTCTTCGGCGTGTACGCGGGCTGCAGGCCGAGCCAGGTCCACGACGTGCTCAAGATCTGCCGCGACGAGCTCGACCACGTCGCCGAGCACGGCCTCTCGGACGACGAGATCGGCCGCGCCATCGGTCAGCTCCAGGGCTCCACCGTCCTCGGCCTGGAGGACACCGGCGCGCTGATGAACCGTATCGGCAAGAGCGAGCTGTGCTGGGGCGAGCAGATGTCGGTCGACGACATGCTGGTCCGGATAGCGTCGGTCACCCCGGACGAGGTCCGTTCGGCCGCCCGCGACATCCTGGGACAGCGGCCCTCGCTGTCGGTCATCGGCCCGCTCAAGGACAAGCAGGCCTCGCGTCTGCACGACGCGGTCGCGTAATTCCCGTCTCGGTAAGGAACGAAGCAATGAGCAAGCTGCGCGTGGCGGTCCTCGGTGCCAAGGGCCGGATCGGGGCCGAGGCGGTACGAGCCGTCGAGGCCGCCGAGGACCTGGAGCTGGTGGCCGCGCTGAGCCGCGGCGACGAGCTGGAAGCGCTGGTCGCCACCGGCACCCAGGTCGTGGTCGAACTGACGACCCCGGCCTCGGTGATGGGCAACCTCGACTTCTGCGTACGGCACGGCATCCACGCCGTGGTCGGCACGACCGGCTGGACCGACGAGCGGCTCGCGCAGCTCAACGCCTCGCTCGCGGCGTCCCCCGAGACGGGCGTGCTCATCGCGCCCAACTTCTCCATCGGGGCCGTACTGACCATGAAGTTCGCCGAGGTCGCCGCGCCGTACTTCGAGTCCGTCGAGGTCGTCGAGCTGCACCATCCGAACAAGGTGGACGCCCCCAGCGGCACCGCCACGCGCACCGCCCAGCTCATCGCCGCGGCCCGGGAGCGCGCGGGCAGCGCCCCGCAGCCCGACGCCACGGCGACCGCCCTGGACGGCGCCCGCGGCGCGAACGTCGACGGCGTACCGGTGCACGCGGTCCGTCTGCGCGGGCTCCTCGCCCACCAGGAGGTCCTGCTGGGCGGTGAGGGCGAGACCCTCACCATCCGCCACGACTCCCTCCACCACAGCAGCTTCATGCCGGGCATCCTGCTCGGCGTCCGCCGCGTGGTGACCGCCCCTGGCCTCACCTTCGGCCTGGAAAACTTCCTGGACCTCGGCTGAGCCGAGGGACGTACAACAGATAGTCGGCAGACATGCGTGCGAAGATCACCTACGCCGTCACGGCAGCCGTCCTGGTCGTCTATTTCGTCCTGGTCGGCAGCCGAGGCGTGCTGCTCATCGAGAACGGCACCCTGATCACCGTCAGCTTCGGTGTCGCGGTGCTGATCCTGCCGGTCATCGGCATCTGGTTCCTGTGGAAGAACACCCAGTTCGTCCGCAAGGCCAACCGGCTCGCCGCCGAGCTCGACGCCGAGGGCGGCCTGCCCGTCGACGAGTTGAAGCGCACCCCGGGCGGCCGCATCGACCGTGACTCGGCCGACGAGGTCTTCGCCAGGCGCAAGGCCGAGACCGAGGACGCCCCGGACGACTGGCGCAGCTGGTTCCGCCTCGCGGTCGCCTACCACGACGCCCGCGACACCCCGCGTGCCCGCAAGGCGATGCAGCGGGCGATCGCCCTGCGCGAGGGCAGGCGCCCCGCCGAGGCCTGAGAGCCACGACGCACACGAGAAGTGCGACGAGCGGCACGGCGAGAAGGACGTCGAAGGGGCCGGCCCGCGGAGTGCGGACCGGCCCCTTCGCCCTGCTACGAGATGCCCGGCCACGACGCCCTGCCACGGCACCCCGTCATGACCGCTGGGGCTCAATCCCGCCGGTATTCGTCGGCCCACACCTCGACGGCGTCCGCCGCCCGGTCGAAGGCCTCCGGGCGCGCCAGGAAGTCGGAGTTGTGCGAGGTGAGCAGCGGCGGCACGCTGTCCGCCGCCCGACCCTTGCGTACGAGGATCAGTGCCTGCCCCTGCACGGTGCGCGGCAGCCCGAGCCAGCGCACCGGCTGCTGGACGGTGCGTACGGCGACGACCTGCTCCCAGGACGCCGTACTCGTGCTCAGGAAGCCCACGCGGCGCAGCCCCCGCGCACTCACCCAGACGCCCATCCGCAGCAGCCGCAACGCGCACAGGATCACGAGCACGGACCCACCGAAGCAGACCAGGGCGGCGGAGCGGCTCCCCGTGAGCGCGACGAGCACGGCCGCGACGAGCACGTAGGAGGCGAGCAGCAGCACGAGCGCGGCGAGGGCCACCCGCCAGGGCCCGGGCCGGTAGGGGCGCCGCCAGCGGCCGCGGTCGTCGAAGGGCAGGGCGAGTTCGTCCGCCGCCTCGTCAAAGTCACGGTCCGCCGTCAGGAAGGGCAGGGGCACGACTGATCCTCACTCAATCCACGCATGGGCTGTGCCCGGTGAGGCTATCGAGCGGGGTCCCCGCTCACCACCCTTGGGGGGCCATGGGGGTGCCCCCACGCCCATTGGGCAGCGGGGGAGGGTCAGCGGCCGTTGGAGGCCTCGGAATGCTGGGTCGTCGCGGACGACTGGTCGAGCGACAGGGCCGGCATCCCGATGATCAGCGCGCCCACCAGCCCGGCGACCACGGTGAGGCCCAGGAGCCAGCGGCCGAATATCTCGCCGGCCGACGAGCGTCGGCGGGGTGGGGGAGCGACATTGCTGCGGAACTGGTCGGCTTCTGCGATGAAGGCGAACGGTACGGGCTCGCGCCGACGGAACATGGGGGTTGCTTCTCCTCTGGAGGCTCGAACGGATCACTGTCACCAATACAGACGAGCGATTGCCCCAAGAGGTGCCCGGAATCACCGAATTCGCTGAAGTTCGCCGACGAATGTCGCGGCACGGCACCGAACGCCCCGTTGTCAGTGGCGGGCCGTAGAGTGGGCGCCGCCCGAGAGATGTGATGGGAAGGACCCTCCGCACCGTGACCGACACCCCCGCCGACGACCTCAAGCCCAGTTTCCGCAGCGATGTCACCGTCGAGCTGGTCAAGCACACCGCGTCCGACTCGGACGTGCTGTTCGCCGCCCGGGTCTCGACCCTCGGTGAGCAGTCCCTCGACGAGCTCCAGAAGGACCCGGAGCGCTCCAAGGGCCTGCTGAACTACCTGATGCGGGACCGGCACGGCAGCCCCTTCGAGCACAACTCGATGACCTTCTTCGTCAGCGCCCCGATCTTCGTCTTCCGCGAGTTCATGCGGCACCGCGTGGGCTGGTCGTACAACGAGGAGTCGGGCAGGTACAGGGAGCTCGAGCCGGTCTTCTACGTCCCGGACGAGTCCCGCAAGCTGGTCCAGGAGGGCCGCCCCGGCAAGTACGTCTTCGTCGAGGGCACCCAGGCGCAGCAGGAGCTCACGGGCCGCGTGATGGAGGACTCCTACCGACAGGCGTACGAGGCGTACCAGGAGATGCTGGCCGCCGGTGTGGCCCGCGAGGTGGCCCGTGCCGTCCTCCCCGTCGGCCTCTTCTCCTCGATGTACGCCACCTGCAACGCACGCTCCCTGATGCACTTCCTCGGTCTGCGCACCCAGCACGAGCTCGCCAAGGTCCCGTCCTTCCCGCAGCGGGAGATCGAGATGGTCGGCGAGAAGATGGAGGCGGAGTGGGCCAAGCTCATGCCGCTCACCTACGCGGCCTTCAATGCCAACGGGCGCGTGGCGCCGTAAGGCGCTCCCGCGCGCCGTTCGGCACAGATGTGCGGATCAACCGAGCGAGGTGTCCGTATTGCGGCATTTCGAGAAGTTCATCTAGCCTGATCAAACGGACCCGGCACTGCTTGAACCCCCGAGCAGGCAGTGCCGGGCTCCGCATTTGTCGCGCTTTGTCGTGTCCCCCGAGGGCAGACCCCGCCCTGAGCAGCGAGTAGCGTGTTACCCATGGCTCCGACCTCCACTCCGCAGACCCCCTTCGGGCGGGTCCTCACCGCCATGGTCACGCCCTTCACGGCGGACGGCGCACTCGACCTCGACGGCGCACAGCGGCTCGCCACCCACCTGGTGGACGCAGGCAACGACGGCCTGATCATCAACGGCACCACCGGTGAGTCACCGACCACCAGTGACGCGGAGAAATCGGATCTCGTACGAGCCGTACTCGAGGCGGTCGGCGACCGCGCCCACATCGTCGCGGGCGTCGGGACGAACGACACCCACCACAGCATCGAGCTCGCCCGCGCCGCCGAGAAGGCCGGCGCGCACGGCCTGCTGACCGTGACGCCGTACTACAACAAGCCCCCGCAGGAGGGCCTGTACCGTCACTTCTCGGCCATCGCCGACGCTACCGAGCTGCCGGTGATGCTGTACGACATCCCCGGCCGCAGTGGCGTACCGATCAGCACCGAAACCCTCGTGCGGCTGGCCGAGCACCCGCGTATCGTCGCGAACAAGGACGCCAAGGGAGACCTCGGCCGAGCCAGCTGGGCCATCGCCCGCTCCGGACTCGCCTGGTACTCCGGCGACGACATGCTGAACCTGCCGCTGCTCTCCGTGGGCGCGGTCGGCTTCGTCTCCGTCGTCGGCCACGTCGTCACCCCGGAGCTGCGCGCCATGCTGGACGCGTACGTCTCGGGCGACGTACAGAAGGCCACCGAGATCCACCAGAAGCTGCTCCCCGTCTTCACCGGCATGTTCCGCACCCAGGGCGTCATGACGACCAAGGCCGCGCTCGCCCTCCAGGGCCTGCCCGCCGGACCGCTGCGCGCCCCGATGGTCGAGCTGTCGCCCGAGGAGACCGCCCAGCTCAAGATCGATCTTGCCGCCGGCGGGGTAGAACTCTAAATACGGACTTCACAACTGAATATGCACGACAACGCAGGCCAGGGGCCTGCACCCCACACAGACAACTGCTACTGCACGAACGTCATGCGCGCCACGTGCCTTGCCAGGTACGTGGCGCGTGTGGTGAGGAGAGTCTTTTGAGTCATCCGCATCCTGAACTTGGCCCGCCGCCGAAGCTCCCCAAGGGAGGCCTGCGGGTCACCCCGCTCGGTGGCCTTGGCGAAATCGGCCGGAACATGACGGTCTTCGAGTACGACGGCCGACTGCTGATCGTCGACTGCGGAGTGCTCTTCCCCGAGGAGGAGCAGCCCGGAATCGACCTGATCCTGCCGGACTTCACGTCCATCAGGGACCGCCTCGACGACATCGAGGGCATCGTCCTCACCCATGGCCACGAGGACCACATCGGCGCTGTCCCGTTCCTCCTGCGCGAGAAGCCGGACATCCCGCTGATCGGCTCCAAGCTGACCCTCGCCCTCATCGAGGCGAAGCTCCAGGAGCACCGCATCCGCCCGTACACCCTCGAAGTCGCGGAGGGCCACCGCGAGCGCATCGGCCCCTTCGACTGCGAGTTCGTGGCGGTCAACCACTCCATCCCGGACGCCCTCGCGGTCGCCATCCGCACTCCCGCGGGCATGGTCGTCCACACCGGCGACTTCAAGATGGACCAGCTCCCGCTGGACAACCGCCTCACGGACCTGCATGCGTTCGCACGTCTGAGCGAGGAAGGCATCGACCTTCTTCTCTCCGACTCCACGAACGCCGAGGTCCCGGGCTTCGTCCCGCCCGAGCGCGACATCTCGAACGCACTGCGCACGGTCTTCGCGAGCGCCCGCAAGCGGATCATCGTGGCGAGCTTCGCCAGCCACGTGCACCGCATCCAGCAGATCCTGGACGCGGCCCACGAGTACGGCCGCCGGGTCGCCTTCGTCGGCCGCTCGATGGTCCGCAACATGGGCATCGCACGCGACCTGGGCTATCTGAAGGTCCCGCCGGGCCTCGTGGTGGACGTCAAGACGCTCGACGACCTCCCGGACCACGAGATCGTCCTCGTCTGCACGGGCTCGCAGGGCGAGCCGATGGCGGCCCTGTCGAGGATGGCCAACCGGGACCACCAGATCCGGATCGTCCAGGGCGACACGGTGATCCTGGCCTCGTCGCTCATCCCGGGCAACGAGAACGCGGTCTACCGCGTCATCAACGGCCTCACCCGCTGGGGCGCCAACGTCGTCCACAAGGGCAACGCCAAGGTGCACGTCTCCGGCCACGCCTCCGCGGGCGAGCTGCTGTACTTCTACAACATCTGCAAGCCGCGGAACCTGATGCCGGTCCACGGCGAATGGCGCCATCTGCGCGCCAACGCCGAGCTCGGCGCCCTCACCGGCGTCCCGCACGACCGCATCGTGATCGCCGAGGACGGAATCGTCGTCGACCTCATCGAGGGCAAGGCGAAGATCTCCGGCAAGGTCCAGGCGGGTTACGTGTACGTCGACGGCCTCTCGGTCGGTGACGTGGGCGAGCCGGCGCTCAAGGACCGCAAGATCCTCGGCGACGAGGGCATCATCTCGGTCTTCGTGGTGATCGACTCGAGTACGGGCAAGATCACCGCCGGTCCGCACGTCCACGCGCGTGGTTCGGGCATCGACGACTCCGCCTTCGCGGACGTCATCCCGAGGGTCACGGAGGTCCTGGAGCGCTCGGCCCAGGACGGCGTGGTCGAGCCCCACCAGATGCAGCAACTCATCCGCCGCACGCTGGGCAAGTGGGTCTCGGACAACTACCGCCGCCGCCCGATGATCCTGCCGGTCGTCGTCGAGGTCTGACCCCTCGCACGCGCCAACTCCGGAGCGGGGCCCCTCGATTTGCATCGGGGCGCCCCGCTCCAGTACGTTTACGGCTCCGCCTGAACGGGAACCCGGCACGACCGTGTGCCAGGAACCACCCCGAGCGGGACGGAAATTCCGACTCAGAATCTCTGATAAAGTCGGAGTCGCCGGAAAGGGAAACGCGAAAGCGGAAACCTGGAAAGCACCGAGGAAATCGGATCGGGAAACGGTCTGATAGAGTCGGAAACGCAAGAACAAAGCAGGACAGCAGGACCGAAGGGAAGCGCCCGGAGGAAAGCCCGAGAGGGTGAGTACAAAGGAAGCGTCCGTTCCTTGAGAACTCAACAGCGTGCCAAAAATCAACGCCAGATATGTTGATACCCCGTCTCCGGCCGATCGGCTGGGGCGAGGTTCCTTTGAAAAAGTCCTGCCGGGCATGGTCTCGGTGGGCGCACAGCGAGGACGCTGTGAACCGAGGGGATTATTCCTCCTCTTGGTTCCGCTCTCGTGGTGTCGTCCCGATTACGGGAAAACATTCACGGAGAGTTTGATCCTGGCTCAGGACGAACGCTGGCGGCGTGCTTAACACATGCAAGTCGAACGATGAAGCCCTTCGGGGTGGATTAGTGGCGAACGGGTGAGTAACACGTGGGCAATCTGCCCTTCACTCTGGGACAAGCCCTGGAAACGGGGTCTAATACCGGATAACACCTGCCCGGGCATCCGGGTGGGTTAAAAGCTCCGGCGGTGAAGGATGAGCCCGCGGCCTATCAGCTTGTTGGTGAGGTAGTGGCTCACCAAGGCGACGACGGGTAGCCGGCCTGAGAGGGCGACCGGCCACACTGGGACTGAGACACGGCCCAGACTCCTACGGGAGGCAGCAGTGGGGAATATTGCACAATGGGCGAAAGCCTGATGCAGCGACGCCGCGTGAGGGATGACGGCCTTCGGGTTGTAAACCTCTTTCAGCAGGGAAGAAGCGAAAGTGACGGTACCTGCAGAAGAAGCGCCGGCTAACTACGTGCCAGCAGCCGCGGTAATACGTAGGGCGCAAGCGTTGTCCGGAATTATTGGGCGTAAAGAGCTCGTAGGCGGCTTGTCACGTCGGGTGTGAAAGCCCGGGGCTTAACCCCGGGTCTGCATTCGATACGGGCTAGCTAGAGTGTGGTAGGGGAGATCGGAATTCCTGGTGTAGCGGTGAAATGCGCAGATATCAGGAGGAACACCGGTGGCGAAGGCGGATCTCTGGGCCATTACTGACGCTGAGGAGCGAAAGCGTGGGGAGCGAACAGGATTAGATACCCTGGTAGTCCACGCCGTAAACGGTGGGAACTAGGTGTTGGCGACATTCCACGTCGTCGGTGCCGCAGCTAACGCATTAAGTTCCCCGCCTGGGGAGTACGGCCGCAAGGCTAAAACTCAAAGGAATTGACGGGGGCCCGCACAAGCAGCGGAGCATGTGGCTTAATTCGACGCAACGCGAAGAACCTTACCAAGGCTTGACATACACCGGAAAGCATTAGAGATAGTGCCCCCCTTGTGGTCGGTGTACAGGTGGTGCATGGCTGTCGTCAGCTCGTGTCGTGAGATGTTGGGTTAAGTCCCGCAACGAGCGCAACCCTTGTTCTGTGTTGCCAGCATGCCCTTCGGGGTGATGGGGACTCACAGGAGACTGCCGGGGTCAACTCGGAGGAAGGTGGGGACGACGTCAAGTCATCATGCCCCTTATGTCTTGGGCTGCACACGTGCTACAATGGCAGGTACAATGAGCTGCGAAGCCGTGAGGCGGAGCGAATCTCAAAAAGCCTGTCTCAGTTCGGATTGGGGTCTGCAACTCGACCCCATGAAGTCGGAGTTGCTAGTAATCGCAGATCAGCATTGCTGCGGTGAATACGTTCCCGGGCCTTGTACACACCGCCCGTCACGTCACGAAAGTCGGTAACACCCGAAGCCGGTGGCCCAACCCCTTGTGGGAGGGAGCTGTCGAAGGTGGGACTGGCGATTGGGACGAAGTCGTAACAAGGTAGCCGTACCGGAAGGTGCGGCTGGATCACCTCCTTTCTAAGGAGCATCTAGGCTGCCGGGCTTGCCCGGTGGTCCAGGGCCATTACGTCGGCACACGTTCGACGGTGGTTGCTCATGGGTGGAACGTTGATTATTCGGCATCTTCAGTCATCTCAGGCTGTGAGTACTGCTCTTCGGGGCGTGGAAAGCTGATCATGAGTGGCGGGGGTGCCGGGCACGCTGTTGGGTGTCTGAGGGCACGGCCGATTGTTGGCTGCCTTCAGTGCCGGCCCCAGTGCACTCGAACCGGAAGGTTCGGGGTGATGGGTGGTTGGTCGTTGTTTGAGAACTGCACAGTGGACGCGAGCATCTGTGGCCAAGTTTTTAAGGGCGCACGGTGGATGCCTTGGCACCAGGAACCGATGAAGGACGTGGGAGGCCACGATAGTCCCCGGGGAGTCGTCAACCAGGCTTTGATCCGGGGGTTTCCGAATGGGGAAACCCGGCAGTCGTCATGGGCTGTCACCCATACCTGAACACATAGGGTATGTGGAGGGAACGCGGGGAAGTGAAACATCTCAGTACCCGCAGGAAGAGAAAACAACCGTGATTCCGGGAGTAGTGGCGAGCGAAACTGGATGAGGCCAAACCATATGCGTGTGAGACCCGGCAGGGGTTGCGTATGTGGGGTTGTGGGATTTCTCTTTCACGGTCTGCCGGCCGTGAGACGAGTCAGAAACCGTTGATGTAGGCGAAGGACATGCGAAAGGTCCGGCGTAGAGGGTAAGACCCCCGTAGTCGAAACGTCAACGGCTCGTTTGAGAAACACCCAAGTAGCACGGGGCCCGAGAAATCCCGTGTGAATCTGGCGGGACCACCCGCTAAGCCTAAATATTCCCTGGTGACCGATAGCGGATAGTACCGTGAGGGAATGGTGAAAAGTACCGCGGGAGCGGAGTGAAATAGTACCTGAAACCGTGTGCCTACAAGCCGTGGGAGCGTCGGGCAAGCACTTGTGCTTGCCTCGTGACTGCGTGCCTTTTGAAGAATGAGCCTGCGAGTTTGCGGTGTGTTGCGAGGTTAACCCGTGTGGGGAAGCCGTAGCGAAAGCGAGTCCGAATAGGGCGATTTAGTAGCGCGCTCAAGACCCGAAGCGGAGTGATCTAGCCATGGGCAGGTTGAAGCGGCTGTAAGAGGTCGTGGAGGACCGAACCCACCAGGGTTGAAAACCTGGGGGATGACCTGTGGTTAGGGGTGAAAGGCCAATCAAACTCCGTGATAGCTGGTTCTCCCCGAAATGCATTTAGGTGCAGCGTCGTGTGTTTCTTGCCGGAGGTAGAGCACTGGATAGGCGATGGGCCCTACCGGGTTACTGACCTTAGCCAAACTCCGAATGCCGGTAAGTGAGAGCGCGGCAGTGAGACTGTGGGGGATAAGCTCCATGGTCGAGAGGGAAACAGCCCAGAGCATCGACTAAGGCCCCTAAGCGTACGCTAAGTGGGAAAGGATGTGGAGTCGCAGAGACAACCAGGAGGTTGGCTTAGAAGCAGCCACCCTTGAAAGAGTGCGTAATAGCTCACTGGTCTAGTGATTCCGCGCCGACAATGTAGCGGGGCTCAAGCGTACCGCCGAAGTCGTGTCATTGCAGCAATACGCCCAACGGCGGCTGTGATGGGTAGGGGAGCGTCGTGTGCCGGGTGAAGCCGCGCCGGAAGGCAGTGGTGGACGGTTCACGAGTGAGAATGCAGGCATGAGTAGCGATACACACGTGAGAAACGTGTGCGCCGATTGACTAAGGGTTCCTGGGTCAAGCTGATCTGCCCAGGGTAAGTCGGGACCTAAGGCGAGGCCGACAGGCGTAGTCGATGGATAACCGGTTGATATTCCGGTACCCGCTGTGAAGCGTCAAACATTGAACCAGGCGATGCTAAGTCCGTGAAGCCGCCCCGGAGCCTTCGGGCAAAGGGGAGTGGTGGAGCCGACGGACCAGACCTGCAGTAGGTGAGTGATGGGGTGACGCAGGAAGGTAGTCCATCCCGGGCGGTGGTTGTCCCGGGGTAAGGGTGTAGGCCGTGTGATAGGTAAATCCGTCACACATCAAGGCTGAGACCTGATGCCGAGCCGATTGTGGTGAAGTGGATGATCCTATGCTGTCGAGAAAAGCCTCTAGCGAGTTTCATGGCGGCCCGTACCCTAAACCGACTCAGGTGGTCAGGTAGAGAATACCGAGGCGTTCGGGTGAACTATGGTTAAGGAACTCGGCAAAATGCCCCCGTAACTTCGGGAGAAGGGGGGCCATCACCGGTGATGAGTCTTGCACTCTGAGCTGGGGGTGGCCGCAGAGACCAGCGAGAAGCGACTGTTTACTAAAAACACAGGTCCGTGCGAAGCCGTAAGGCGATGTATACGGACTGACGCCTGCCCGGTGCTGGAACGTTAAGGGGACCGGTTAGTCACTCTTCGGGGTGGCGAAGCTGAGAACTTAAGCGCCAGTAAACGGCGGTGGTAACTATAACCATCCTAAGGTAGCGAAATTCCTTGTCGGGTAAGTTCCGACCTGCACGAATGGCGTAACGACTTCTCGACTGTCTCAACCATAGGCCCGGTGAAATTGCACTACGAGTAAAGATGCTCGTTTCGCGCAGCAGGACGGAAAGACCCCGGGACCTTTACTACAGTTTGATATTGGTGTTCGGTTCGGCTTGTGTAGGATAGGTGGGAGACTTTGAAGCGGCAGCGCCAGCTGTTGTGGAGTCGTCGTTGAAATACCACTCTGGTCGTGCTGGATGTCTAACCTGGGTCCGTGATCCGGATCAGGGACAGTGTCTGATGGGTAGTTTAACTGGGGCGGTTGCCTCCTAAAGAGTAACGGAGGCGCCCAAAGGTTCCCTCAGCCTGGTTGGTAATCAGGTGTTGAGTGTAAGTGCACAAGGGAGCTTGACTGTGAGACCGACGGGTCGAGCAGGGACGAAAGTCGGGACTAGTGATCCGGCGGTGGCTTGTGGAAGCGCCGTCGCTCAACGGATAAAAGGTACCCCGGGGATAACAGGCTGATCTTCCCCAAGAGTCCATATCGACGGGATGGTTTGGCACCTCGATGTCGGCTCGTCGCATCCTGGGGCTGGAGTCGGTCCCAAGGGTTGGGCTGTTCGCCCATTAAAGCGGTACGCGAGCTGGGTTTAGAACGTCGTGAGACAGTTCGGTCCCTATCCGCTGCGCGCGTAGGAATATTGAGAAGGGCTGTCCCTAGTACGAGAGGACCGGGACGGACGAACCTCTGGTGTGCCAGTTGTCCTGCCAAGGGCATGGCTGGTTGGCTACGTTCGGGAGGGATAACCGCTGAAAGCATCTAAGCGGGAAGCCTGCTTCGAGATGAGTATTCCCACCCCCTTTGAGGGGTTAAGGCTCCCAGTAGACGACTGGGTTGATAGGCCGGATCTGGAAGGCGGGTAACCGCTGGAGGTGACCGGTACTAATAGGCCGAGGGCTTGTCCTCAGTTGCTCGCGTCCACTGTGTTGGTTCTGAAACCACGAACAACCCCGTTGTCGGGCCACGGCAATGGTGCGGTAGTTACAGTTTCATAGTGTTTCGGTGGTCATAGCGTGAGGGAAACGCCCGGTTACATTCCGAACCCGGAAGCTAAGCCTCACAGCGCCGATGGTACTGCAGGGGGGACCCTGTGGGAGAGTAGGACGCCGCCGAACTCATATTAAAAGAGCTGGTCCCCGAACTTCGGTTCGGGGACCAGCTCTTTTTTGTTGTCCGACACTTTGCGTTCACTTTGCGCGACAAGCATCCGCGGCATGGGTACAGCTGCAATGCTCAGGGCCGCGGGCGTCGGAGTCGGCGACGAGGTCATCGTGCCGGCGTTCGGGAACGTCGAGGTCGCGGAGGCCGTGACCCAGGTCGGTGCGGCGGCCGTCTTCGCCGACATAGACCCGGTGACGTACTGCCTTGACGCCGGTGCTGTCGAGGCGGCCGTGACCCCGCGGTCGACCGCTGTCGTCGTCGTACACCGCTTCGGTCGGTCGGCCGACATGACGCGGCTGCGGGACGTCGGGCAGCGGCACGGGCTTCTGGTGCTGGAACTGGGCGAGTCCGAGGCGCCGTTCGACGAGATCGCGCAGCGCAGGGAGCGGGCCGCCTATCTCGACGGGCGGCTGAGCGGAGTGCGCACGCCGGACGGCGGCGACGGGCACACGTACCAGCAGTACGTCGTGCGCGTGCCCGGCAACGGCCGGCCGGACCGGGACGCCTTCGCACGGGCCGTACGGGCCAAGGGAATTGAGTGCCGGGTGCCGGTGAAGACGCCTGTGCACCGGCTGCCCGGGTTCCGTCGGGACATGCACCTCCCCGAGACGGAGCGGGCCGCCGACGAGACTCTCGCGCTGCCCGTGGACGCGTCGTTGACGAAGCGGGAGATGCAGCGGATCGTCTCCGCGTGCAATGCGCTCGGGGGATTGCTGCAGCCCGCCTTCTGATCCGACGGGACTGGTTGGGAGCACGCTCCTGTTCGGGGTATGATCTATTTCGTTGCCGCGAGGGAAACCTCGAAAAGGCGACCGGCCCCCCTAGCTCAGTCGGCAGAGCGTCTCCATGGTAAGGAGAAGGTCAACGGTTCGATTCCGTTGGGGGGCTCCAGCAGAAAAGGCCTCCGCCCTTACGGGCGGGGGCCTTTCGCATGTCCGGGAGTGTCCCGGAGCCGAGTCCGACCTCAGTCCCGCTGAAGGCCCGGCACCCGCATCGCCAGAATCGCCATGTCGTCGGACGGGGCGTCGGAGGCGAAGCGCTCGACCGCGCGCATGATGCGGGCGGCCACCGCTCCCGCCGTGAGGCCCGTACACGTGGTGAGGACGTCCGCGAGGCCGTCGTCGCCCAACATGCGGGTGCCCTCACGGCGTTCGGTGACGCCGTCCGTCACACACAGCAGTACGTCGCCCGGGTCGAGGGTGATGGTCTGCTCGTACAGCTCCAGGTCCTCCATGACACCCAGGAGGGGCTGCGGTTCGGCGGCCGCTTCTACGGTGCCGTCCTGGCGCAGGCGGAGCGGGAGCGGGTGGCCCGCGCAGACCACCTTCAGCATGGCGCTGCCGTCCTCCTGGGGCCACAACTCGCCGTAGAGCAGGGTCAGGAAGCGGCTGCGGGCGCCCTCGTCCAGGATCGCGGAGTTCAGGCGCTCCAGGACCGCGGGGCCGCCGAATCCCTCGCGGGCCAGGAGGCGCAGGGCGTGCCGGGCGAGGCCCGTGACCGCCGCCGCCTCCGGGCCCGTACCGCAGACGTCGCCGATGGCGAAGCCGTAGACGCCGTCACGGATCGGGAAGAGGTCGTAGAAGTCGCCGCCGACCTCGTTGCCCTCGCCGGCCGCGCGGTAGATGACCTCGACCTCGACGCCGTCGATGTGCGGGAGGTCGGGCGGCAGGAGGCTGCGCTGGAGGGACTGGCTGATGGCCGTGCGCTCCGAGTACAGGCGGGCGTTGTCGAGGGCCAGGGCGGCCCTGCGGGACAGGTCCTCGGCCAGTTCCAGGATTTCCTGGCGGAAGTGTTCGTCGGAGGGCTTGCCGAGCGTCAGCATGCCGATGACGCGGTTGCGGGCGACCAGGGGCAGGACGACGGTCTCGCCGCCGACCGCCGCGGCCGTCGCCAGGGTCGTACCGATGCCGGAGGTGACCGAGGCGGGCTCGCCGAGGCCCAGGCTGCGCATGGAGGTGCGCAGGGCCGCCTGGTGGGCCGCCTCGCCCGGGGCCGCCCAGACGCGGGCGCCGGGGGTGGGGACCGGGTCCGGTGGGGCGATCTTCGAGAGCAGGGCCTTGAGACCGTCGATGCGTTCCTCGTCCTCGTGCAGGACGTACGAGAGGTACGGGTCCGAGGCCTGGTCGGCGATCGTGTAGACCGCGCACCAGGTGGCGAGGGTCGGGACCGTCATCTGGGCCATGAGGGCGAGGGTCTGGTCGCGGTCCAGGGTGCCGGCGAGGAGGTCGGAGGCCTCGACCAGGAAGCTCAGCGAGCCGCGGCGCAGGCGTTCCAGCTCGCCCAGGCGGGCCGATTCCACCGCGAGCGCGATGCGGTCGGCGGCGAACTGGAGGCGCAGTGCCTCCTCGTTCGAGTAGCGGGAGGGTCCCTCGGCCGCGACACCGAGGGAGCCGGTGAGGCGGCCCTCGACCTTCAGCGGGACGGTGACGACCGAGCGCATACCGGTGCCGGCCAGCAGCGGTACGGCGCCGGGGACGACCGTCAGGTCCTCGTGGACGGCGGGCATGCGGGCCGAGCCGTAGCGGCCGGGGCCCGCCTCGACGGGGACGCGGGCGAAGCGCTGGCGGGCGGAGGGCAGGCCCGTCGAGGCGCGTACCTCCAACTCCGTCTCGTCGTCGGTCGCGAGGAGCAGGAAGGCGGAGTCGCCGTCGAGCATGTCGCGGGCGCGCTCCACCGTGCGCTGGAGGAGGCCGTCCAGGTCGTCCGGGGCGGGGGAGCCGATGAAGACCTCGAAGGGGTCCGTGGCCTGACCCTCGGAGCTGGTCGTCGTGTCGGTGGCCGACGCCCGCAACGGGGTCTGCAGGACGGCGCGTTCGTGGTCGCGTACGAGGAGGCAGACCGTGGAGGGTTCGCCGCCCGTGTCGCGGACGCGGAGGTGGGAGGCGTAGACCGGGGTCACGCGGCCGCTCGCGGCCCGGAGCCCGTAAGTGCCCTCCCAGCGCGAGAGTTGGAGGGCCTCGACGATGCCGGTGCTGGTGCCCGGGGTGTGCGGCCAGGCCGCGAGGTCGGTGAGGGGCTTGCCGATGACCTGCTCGGCGGCGTACCCGAAGAGGTCCTCCGCGTCCTCGTTCCAGGCCGAGATGGCGCCGACGCGGTCGATCTGGATCACCGCGACGCGGACGCGGCCGTCGGCGAGCGGGAGGAGGTGGGCGGGGAGGGAGGGGCCCGCGGTGCGGGTGCCGACCGGGCGATCGGGGAGGTCGAGGTGGAACCAGACCTGCTTGTGCGTGGGGGAGTAGTCGACGCCCCAGCGGCCGGCCAGGGCGGCGCACAACTGGAGTCCGCGCCCGCCCTCGCGGTCGGGGCTGCCCATATTCACAGCCGTCGCCTGGAGTGGAATTTCACGTTCCGGGTAGCGGTCCGCCACCTCGATGCGTACGCCTTCGTCGCTGCGCAGACACAGAACGTCCGCGGAGGTGCCCGCATGCACGACAGCATTGGTGACGAGTTCGCTGGTCAGGACGACCGCGTCGTCGACGATGTCGGCGAAGCCCCAGCCCTGGAGGGTGTCGCGGACGAAGGATCTGGCGGTCGCGACCGATCGCCCGACGGGATCGAAACTGGCGGCCGCGCGCGCGGTGATCACAGCACTCCTTGTCCGGTTGTCGGCGTGCGGGGCCCCGTGGCCGACCCGCTCCTGTCGGGGCAGTGCCTGGTTCCCCGTCGGCCGAGGATCCTGGGGCTGTCCCCCAGGATGCAGTCCGGTGGTCATGGTGCGGTGCCCCTCCGATGCCTGCCCGCTCGTTCTTGTGCCACCGCCCAGGCCGGACAAACCGGTGTGGCTGGACAGCCGCATGCAAGGTTACTTACCTTCGCCGTCCATGCGGATGCCGGTCACCGGTGTTTCCGTCGGGAGAGGGGCAGAGTTTCCGTTCGGACAGGTGCCTGTGTTTCCGTCCTGACGAGGCTGTGCCCGCCTCCGGGAGGTGTGCGGACGATGTGCGAAGCTGCCGAACTGTTATGGCCTGGTTCAGCCGGGGTGAAACACTGGGCAAGCTCCAGTGAGAAGGTCGGACAGGCCGAGTGCCTGCCGGTTCGCCGAGCAAGTAGTACCTGAGCACGAGCAGTAGTACCCGAGCAAGCAGTACCCGAGTACGCCGAGCAGTAATGGTCGACCCTTGCGGGAGGGACACAGTGGAGTCTGGCGCAGCGACGCGGGGCGGTAAGACGCGCGCAGAAGACGGACAGTCCCTGAACAACCGGCGCACACCACGCAATGGCACCACCGAGGTGGATACGGCTGCCCTGAACAGGCTGCTGACGGCTCTGGTGTCGATGCGGGACGGCAATTTCCGCAAGCGCCTCACGGTCTCCGGTGATGGCGTGATGTCGGAGATCGCGGCTGTCTTCAACGAGGTGGCGGACCGGAATCTGCATCTGACGGGTGAGCTGTCGCGGGTGCGGCGGGTGGTCGGGCGTGAGGGAAAGCTCACGGAGCGGCTGGAGTCGGGCGCCTGCGAGGGTTCCTGGGGCGCCGCGATCGACGCGTCGAACGCGCTCGTCGACGACCTCGTACGACCGGTCTCCGAGGTCGGCCGGGTGCTGTCCGCGGTGGCGGAGGGCGATCTGTCGCCGCGTATGGAACTGCGGGCGCAGGCGGCGGACGGCAACGGGCATCCTCTGCGCGGGGAGTTCCTGAAGGTCGGACGGACGGTCAACAACCTGGTCGACCAGCTGTCGACGTTCACCGACGAGGTCACGCGGGTGGCCAGCGAGGTGGGCACCGAGGGCAAACTGGGCGGGCAGGCCCGGGTGCGTGGAATGTCCGGTTCGTGGAAGGACCTCACGGATTCGGTCAACACCATGGCGTACCGGCTGACGGCTCAGGTACGTGACATCGCTCTCGTGACGACGGCGGTCGCGAAGGGCGACTTGTCCCGGAAGGTCACGGTTCATGTGGCCGGCGAGATGCTGGAGCTGAAGAACACCGTCAACACCATGGTGGATCAGCTGTCCTCGTTCTCCTCCGAGGTGACGCGTGTCGCACGTGAGGTGGGCACCGAGGGCGAGCTCGGCGGCCAGGCGCAGGTGCCCGGTGTGGCCGGAGTGTGGAAGGACCTCACCGATTCGGTGAACCTGATGGCCGGCAACCTCACGGCTCAGGTGCGCGGGATCGCTCAGGTGACGACGGCCGTCGCGAGCGGTGACCTTTCGCAGAAGGTGACCGTTTCCGCACGCGGCGAGGTCGCGCAGCTCGCCGAGACGATCAACCAGATGACCGAGACGCTGCGGACGTTCGCGGACGAGGTCACGCGTGTGGCCAACGAGGTCGGTGGCGAGGGGCGGCTCGGCGGTCAGGCGAACGTGCCGGGCGCGGCGGGGACGTGGAAGGACCTGACGGACTCCGTCAACACGGTCTTCCGGAACCTCACGACCCAGGTGCGCGACATCGCCGCGGTGACGACGGCGGTGGCCAACGGTGATCTGTCGCAGAAGGTCACCGTCGACGTGGCCGGCGAGATGCTGGAGCTGAAGAACACCGTCAACACGATGGTCGACCAGCTGTCGTCGTTCGGTGTCGAGGTCACGCGCGTGGCGCGCGAGGTCGGTGTCGAGGGTGAACTGGGCGGCCAGGCGCAGGTGCCGGGTGTGGCCGGTACGTGGAAGGACCTCACCGACTCCGTCAACACGGCGTTCCGGAACCTGACGGGCCAGGTCCGCAACATCGCGCAGGTGACGACGGCGGTCGCGAACGGTGACCTGTCGCAGAAGGTGACGGTCGACGTCTCCGGAGAGATGCTCCAGCTGAAGAACACCGTCAACACGATGGTGGATCAGCTGTCCTCGTTCGCCGACCAGGTGACGCGGATGGCCCGGGACGTGGGCACGGAGGGCCGCCTCGGCGGTCAGGCCCGCGTGGACGGCGTGTCCGGCACGTGGAAGGAACTCACCGACTCCGTCAACTTCATGGCGGGGAACCTGACCTCGCAGGTACGGCAGATCGCCCAGGTCACCACGGCGGTGGCGCGGGGTGACCTGTCGCAGAAGATCGACGTGGACGCGCGTGGCGAGATCCTGGAGCTGAAGAACACCATCAACACGATGGTCGACCAGCTCTCCGCCTTCGCGGACCAGGTGACGCGGGTGGCCCGTGAGGTGGGTACGGAGGGCCGTCTCGGCGGTCAGGCGCAGGTGCCCGGCGTCGCCGGTGTGTGGCGCGACCTGACGGACTCCGTGAACGGCATGGCGGGCAACCTCACCGCCCAGGTGCGCAACATCGCGCAGGTCGCGACCGCGGTGGCGCGGGGTGACCTGTCGCAGAAGATCGACGTGGACGCGCGCGGCGAGATCCTGGAGCTGAAGAACACCCTCAACACGATGGTGGACCAGCTCTCGAACTTCGCCGAGCAGGTGACGCGGGTGGCCCGTGAAGTGGGCACGGAGGGCATGCTCGGCGGTCAGGCCGAGGTGCAGGGTGTCTCCGGCACCTGGAAGGACCTCACGCAGTCCGTGAACTTCATGGCGAACAACCTGACCATCCAGGTCCGCAACATCGCCGAGGTCACGACGGCGGTCGCCATGGGCGACCTGTCGAAGAAGATCACCGTCGACGCCAAGGGCGAGATCCTCGAACTCGTCACCACCGTCAACACGATGGTGGACCAGCTGTCGTCCTTCGCCGAGCAGGTGACCCGGGTGGCCCGCGAGGTGGGCACCGAGGGCATCCTCGGCGGGCAGGCCCATGTGCCCGGTGTCACGGGCATCTGGAAGGACCTCAGCAACAACGTGAACCTGATGGCCAACAACCTGACCATGCAGGTGCGCAACATCTCCCAGGTCGCCGCGGCCGTCGCCAACGGCGATCTGACCCGTACGGTGACGATCGAGGCGCGCGGCGAGGTCGCGCAGCTCGCCGACACCTTCAACACCATGGTGAAGACGCTGAGTTCGTTCGCCGACCAGGTCACCAAGGTGGCCCGGGAGGTGGGCACGGACGGCATCCTCGGCGGGCAGGCGCACGTCCCGGGTGTGGCCGGTACGTGGAAGGACCTCACCGAGTCCGTGAACGGGATGGCGTCCAACCTGACCGGTCAGGTGCGCAACATCGCGATGGTCACGACGGCCATCGCCAAGGGCGACCTCACCAAGAAGATCGACATCGACGCGCGCGGCGAGATCCTGGAGCTGAAGACCACCATCAACACGATGGTCGACCAGCTGTCGTCCTTCGCCGAGGAGGTCACCCGAGTCGCCCGCGAGGTGGGTACCGAGGGGCAACTGGGCGGCCAGGCACGCGTGCGTGACGTCGACGGCACCTGGCGCGACCTCACCGAGTCGGTGAACGAGATGGCCGGGAACCTGACCCGGCAGGTGCGTGCCATCGCGCGCGTGGCGACCGCGGTGACCCGCGGCGACCTGAACCTGAAGATCGACGTGGACGCCTCGGGCGAGATCCAGGAACTTCAGGACTACATCAACAAGATGATCGCCAACCTGCGCGACACCACCATCGCCAACAAGGAACAGGACTGGCTCAAGGGCAACCTCGCCCGTATCTCCGCCCTGATGCAGGGGCGCCGCGACCTCGACGACGTGGCCTCGCTGATCATGAGTGAGCTGACGCCGGTGGTCTCGGCGCAGCACGGCGCGTTCTTCCTCTCCATGCCGCTGGTCGACGGCAAGGAGGCGGGCAACGACGAGGACGCGTACGAGCTGCGCATGCTCGGCTCGTACGGCTACTCGATGGGCTCCATGCCGACGTCGTTCCGGCCCGGTGAGGCGCTGATCGGGACGGCCGCGCAGGAGAAGCGCACGATCCTGGTGGAGAACGCGCCGAGCGGCTACCTGAAGATCTCGTCCGGGCTCGGCGAGGCGCCCCCGGCGCAGGTGATCGTGCTTCCGGTGCTCTTCGAGGGGACCGTGCTGGGTGTGATCGAGCTGGCGTCCTTCACGCCGTTCACGCAGATCCAGAAGGACTTCCTGAACCAGATCGCCGAGATGATCGCGACGAGCGTCAACACCATCTCCGTCAACACCAAGACGGAGGTGCTGCTCAAGCAGTCGCAGGAGCTCACCGAGCAGCTGCGGGAGCGCTCGGCGGAGTTGGAGAACCGGCAGAAGGCCCTTCAGGACTCCAACGCGGAACTGGAGGACAAGGCCGAGCTGCTGGCCCAGCAGAACCGCGACATCGAGGTCAAGAACACCGAGATCGAGGAGGCGCGGCAGGTCCTGGAGGAGCGTGCCGAGCAGCTCGCGGTCTCCATGCGCTACAAGAGCGAGTTCCTGGCGAACATGTCGCACGAGCTGCGGACGCCGCTCAACTCCCTGCTGATTCTCGCGAAGTTGCTCGCCGACAACGCCGAGTCGAACCTGACGCCGAAGCAGGTCGAGTTCGCGGAAACGATCCACGGAGCGGGTTCCGACCTGCTCCAGCTGATCAACGACATCCTCGATCTGTCGAAGGTCGAGGCGGGCAAGATGGACGTGTCGCCGACCCGCATCGCGCTGGTCCAACTCGTCGACTACGTAGAGGCCACTTTCCGTCCGCTGACCGCGGAGAAGGGCCTCGACTTCTCCGTGCGGGTGTCGCCGGAACTGCCCGCCACGCTGCACACCGACGAGCAGCGCCTCCTTCAGGTGCTGCGCAACCTGCTCTCCAACGCGGTGAAGTTCACTGACTCCGGAGCGGTCGAATTGGTGATCCGGCCCGCCGGCGCGGATGTCCCGGTGGCGATCCGGGAGCAGCTCCTGGAGGCGGGTTCGCTGCAGGACGCGGACGCCGGTCTGATCGCGTTCTCGGTGACCGACACCGGCATCGGGATCGCCGCCAGCAAGATGCGGGTGATTTTCGAGGCCTTCAAGCAGGCGGACGGTACGACGAGCAGGAAGTACGGCGGTACGGGTCTGGGGCTGTCCATCTCGCGGGAGATCGCGCGTCTGCTGGGCGGTGAGATCCACGCCCAGAGCGAGCCGGGGCGCGGTTCGACGTTCACGCTGTATTTGCCGCTGCACCCGAGCGAACTGCCCCCGCAGGGCTACGGGCAGCTCGCGCCCGCCCTGGAGGCCGGGGACTTGCTCGCCTCGGAGGCGGAGCTGTCCGGGGTCGACATCGAGACGCCCGCCGAGGTGAAGTCGTATCAGGAGACGCAGAACGGGCCCGCCGCGCTCTTCAGGCGGCGCCGCAGGGCGCTGCCCTCGACCGAGCAGCGCCCGGGGCTGCCGGGGCCGAACGGGGCCGCGGGTGCCGCTCAGGAGCAGTGGGCGGCCGGGGCACAGCAGGAGGCGGCGCCGCAGCCGCGCCGAGGCATCCGGTTCGAGGGCGAGAAGGTGCTGATCGTCGACGACGACATCCGCAACGTGTTCGCGCTCACCAGCGTCCTGGAGCAGCACGGCCTGTCGGTGTTGTACGCGGAGAACGGCCGTGAGGGCATCGAGGTGCTGGAGCAGCACGACGACGTGACGGTCGTCCTGATGGACATCATGATGCCCGAGATGGACGGCTACGCCACGACGACGGCGATTCGCCGGATGCCGCAGTTCGCCGGTCTGCCGATCATCGCGCTCACGGCGAAGGCGATGAAGGGCGACCGGGAGAAGGCCATCGAGTCCGGCGCGTCCGACTATGTGACCAAGCCGGTCGATCCCGACCATCTGCTCTCCGTGATGGAGCAGTGGATGCGCGAGGAGTGAGCGGGATGGGTGTCGCCGGGTGGTGTCGGCGGCCGGGAGGCCGTGCTGTGCGCGCCGAGCCGGCGGCGCGGGGCGCCCGACGTCGTATAACTGACGGTGGCCGAGGCCGTGTAGAAGTGCGGGATTCGGGGAACCTTCTGGTCTCCCGCTACGTTTCTGCTACGTGCACAGTGACATCGCGGTGACAGGGTGTGGCGACAGGCGGGGTGCGGCTACCATGACCGGCACAAGGACGGGCGACGCAAGGGAGTCGTCCTCTGGGGCGGCGCCCGGTGCACTGCCGGGGCGAGGAGGGCGGGCCATGGTGCAGAAGGCCAAGATCCTTCTGGTCGATGACCGGCCGGAGAATCTGCTGGCGCTGGAGGCGATCCTCTCCGCGCTCGATCAGACACTGGTACGGGCATCGTCCGGAGAGGAAGCGCTCAAAGCGCTACTGACCGACGACTTCGCGGTCATTCTGCTGGACGTCCAGATGCCTGGAATGGACGGTTTCGAAACCGCGGCGCACATCAAGCGGCGTGAACGGACTCGGGACATCCCGATCATCTTTCTCACGGCGATCAACCACGGCCCGCACCACACCTTCCGGGGGTACGCGGCGGGTGCGGTGGACTACATCTCCAAGCCGTTCGACCCATGGGTGCTGCGTGCGAAGGTCTCCGTCTTCGTCGAGCTCTACATGAAGAACTGCCAACTGCGCGAGCAGGCAGCGCTGCTGCGTCTGCAGCTGGAGGGCGGCGGCAAGACGGCGCTCGGCTCGGCCAAGGAGCCGGCCGGTCTCCTCGCCGAACTCTCCGCGCGGCTCGCGGCCGTTGAGGAGCAGGCCGAGGCGCTGTCCAAACAGCTCGACGACGACTCGGCGGACGCGGCGGCGGTGGCGACCGCGGCCCATCTCGAACGCAAACTCACGGGACTGCGCCGGGCGCTGGACGCGTTGGAGCCGGGCACGGGAAGCGGCGCACCGTCGGTGCCGTCGCAGAACTGACCTTCGAGGAGTCCGCCGTTCGCGGTGAGCGCGCGTCAGTTCTGCTCCCTGGTGCGGGCGACACGAACGGGTGAAGCAGTAGGCACACGTGTCCGCTGTCGTCTCCACCGGTAACCTCACACTCATGGCCTCACGTCAGTCCGCAGCCAAGAAGCCGCCCGCGAAGAAGGCGGCCGCTCCGACGAAGGCTCCGGCGAAGAAGGCCCCCGCGAAAAAGGCAGCCGCCAAGAAGGCGCCCGCCAAGAAGGTCGCGGCGAAGAAGGCCCCACCCGCGTCGGCGCCCAACCCCACCGCGGGTGTGTACAAGCTCGTGCGCGCCGTGTGGCTGGGACTCGCGCACGCCGTCGGCGCGATGTTCCGCGGCATAGGACGGGGCGCGAAGGGGCTCGACCCGGCGCATCGCAAGGACGGGCTCGCGCTGCTGCTGATCGGGATCGCGCTGATCGTCGCGGCGGGCACCTGGTCCAACCTGCACGGTCCCGTCGGCGACCTCGTCGAGATGCTGGTGACGGGTGCCTTCGGCCGCCTCGACCTGCTGGTGCCGATACTGCTCGCGGTCATCGCCGCCCGCTTCATCCTGCATCCCGAGAAGCCGGAGGCCAACGGTCGCATCGTGATCGGCCTGTCCGCGCTCGTCATCGGCGTGCTCGGCCAGGTCCACATCGCCTGCGGGGCGCCCGCGCGCAGCGACGGCATGCAGGCGATAAGGGACGCGGGCGGGCTCATCGGCTGGGGGGCGTCGACGCCGCTGACGTACATGATGGGTGACGTCCTCGCGGTGCCGTTGCTCGTGCTGCTCACGATCTTCGGCCTGCTGGTCGTCACGGCGACCCCTGTCAACGCGATCCCGCAGCGGCTGCGGCTCCTCGGGCAGAAGCTGGGCGTCGTCCAGGCCGACCCCGACGAGGACGCCTTCGGCGAGGACGACGAGCGCTACGACGAGCAGTGGCGTGAGGCCCTTCCCGCCCGCTCCCGGCGGCGTTCACGCGCCCCTGAGGGGTACGACGCGGAGGAGGAGGCGCTCACCAAGCGCCGCGGCCGTCCCCGGCGGCCCGGCGTGCAGCAGCCCGACATGAACCGGCCCATGGACGCGGTGGACGTCGCCGCGGCGGCCGCCGCCGCGCTCGACGGCGCCGTGCTGCACGGGATGCCGCCCTCCCCGCTGGTCGCCGATCTGACGCAGGGCGTCACGGCGGAGCGTGACGGCTACGAGGAGACGACCCCGGTGCCGGCCGCGCGCGCCAAGGTCGTCCCGGGCGCCAAGCGGCCCAAGCAGGAGGCCCTGGCCGTCGAGTCCGTCGTGCCCGACCTCACCAAGTCCGCGCCTGACGCGCCCCGCGACCTGCCCCCGCGCGCGGAGCAGCTCCAGCTCTCCGGCGACATCACCTACTCCCTGCCGTCGCTCGACCTCCTGGAGCGCGGCGGCCCCGGCAAGACGCGCAGCGCAGCCAATGACGCCGTGGTCGCCTCGCTCCAGAACGTCTTCATGGAGTTCAAGGTCGACGCCGCCGTCACCGGCTTCACGCGTGGTCCGACGGTCACGCGCTACGAGGTCGAGCTCGGCCCCGCCGTGAAGGTCGAGCGGATCACGGCGCTCACCAAGAACATCGCGTACGCCGTCGCAAGCCCCGACGTGCGAATCATCAGTCCGATCCCCGGCAAGTCGGCGGTCGGCATCGAGATCCCCAACACCGACCGCGAGATGGTCAACCTCGGTGACGTGCTGCGCCTCGCGGACGCGGCGGAGGACGACCACCCGATGCTGGTCGCGCTCGGCAAGGACGTCGAGGGCGGCTATGTGATGGCCAACCTGGCGAAGATGCCGCACGTGCTCGTGGCCGGAGCCACCGGTTCCGGTAAATCCTCGTGCATTAACTGCCTGATTACGTCCGTCATGGTGCGGGCGACCCCCGAGGACGTCCGGATGGTCCTCGTCGACCCCAAGCGGGTCGAGCTGACCGCCTACGAGGGCATCCCGCACCTGATCACGCCGATCATCACCAACCCGAAGCGGGCCGCCGAGGCGCTGCAGTGGGTCGTACGGGAGATGGATCTGCGCTACGACGACCTCGCGGCGTTCGGCTACCGGCACATCGACGACTTCAACGAGGCCATCAGGAACGGCAAGGTGAAGCTGCCCGAGGGCAGCGAGCGCGAGCTGACTCCGTACCCGTATCTGCTGGTGATCGTCGACGAGCTCGCCGACCTGATGATGGTCGCCCCGCGCGACGTCGAGGACGCGATCGTGCGCATCACGCAGCTCGCGCGTGCCGCCGGCATCCACCTGGTGCTCGCCACGCAGCGGCCGTCCGTGGACGTCGTCACCGGTCTGATCAAGGCGAACGTGCCGTCCCGGCTCGCCTTCGCCACGTCGTCGCTGGCGGACTCGCGCGTCATCCTCGACCAGCCGGGCGCCGAGAAGCTGATCGGCAAGGGTGACGGGCTCTTCCTGCCGATGGGGGCCAACAAGCCCACCCGTATGCAGGGTGCCTTCGTCACCGAGGACGAGGTCGCGGCCATCGTGCAGCACTGCAAGGACCAGATGGCGCCGGTCTTCCGGGACGACGTCACCGTGGGCACCAAGCAGAAGAAGGAGATCGACGAGGACATCGGCGACGACCTCGACCTGCTGTGCGCCGCCGCCGAACTGGTCGTCACCTCGCAGTTCGGGTCCACCTCGATGCTCCAGCGCAAGCTGCGGGTCGGCTTCGCCAAGGCAGGGCGGCTGATGGACCTCATGGAGTCCCGCGGCATCGTCGGGCCCAGCGAGGGATCCAAGGCGCGTGATGTTCTGGTGAAGGCCGACGAGCTGGATGGAGTGCTCGCCGTGATTCGTGGGGAAGCTGAAGCGTAGAGCTTTTGGCGGAGGAAAACGGGACAGGTCGGTCACCGTACGGGTGAGATCTCGGCGGCTCGGTCATGGCGCGGACGGTTCGCTCCGTGACACGTGGATATTCGAACGTGACTCACCCGTAAGGGAAATACGGGCAACCGTTTCCCTTCGTCGTACGTCAAGTTGAGCGAGGGGACAGGTCCCTGTCCCAACATCAGGGTGACCGGCCATTCTGATGGCGTACAAAGTCCCACCGCCCGGTTGCCCCACCCTTTCGTACCCCCCCTAAACTGAACCTCCAGCACAGGTGGCTACACGCTCGAAAGGCGCCCCCGTGTCCATCGGCAACTTCCCTGACGGCAACTCCCCTGAAGACGAGCGCCCGTTCGAAGAGCACCGCGAAGAAGGCCTCTCGGTCGGTCGTGCCCTGCGGCAGGCCCGCATCGAGGCAGGACTGACCGTTGACGACGTCAGCAACGCCACCCGGGTCCGTATCGCCATCGTGCACGCGATCGAGCAGGACGACTTCGCCCCCTGCGGCGGTGATGTGTACGCGCGCGGCCACATCCGGACGCTGGCCCGGGCGGTGCACATCGATCCGGCCCCGCTGCTCGCCCGCTACGACGCCGAACACGGCGGGCGACCCGCGCCCACCCCTGCCGCCCCGATGTTCGAGGCGGAACGCATCCGTCCCGAGCGCCGCGGGCCGAACTGGACCGCCGCCATGGTCGCGGCGATCGTCGCCGTGATCGGCTTCGTCGGGTTCACCGTGGTCAAGGGCAACGGTGGGAGCGACGCGAAGTCGTCGGTCGCCGAAGGCTCCACACCGACCGCCAGTACGTCCACCACCTCGGCCAGCCCCAAGATCAGCAAGCCCGCCGACCCGAAGCCCGAGCCCACCGACAGCGCCATCGCGGCGGCCCCGCAGGACAAGGTGACCGTCCAGGTGAGCGCCCCCGACGGGCGCAGCTGGATCTCCGCCAAGGACCACAACGGCCGACTCCTCTTCGACGGTCTGCTCAAGCAGGGCGAGTCGAAGACCTTCCAGGACAAGACGAAGATCGACCTGGTCCTCGGCGACGCGGGCGCCATCAAGCTGTACGTGAACGGCAAGAAGATCGAAGACCAGTTCCAGCCCGGCCAGGTCGAGCGACTGACGTACACGAAGGGCGACCCCGTCGTCGGATGACTTCGGACGGCCGTGAGGGTCGCACAACGGGCTCACGAAGCGGGCGCACAAAGGGCTCACCGCACAGGCGGGTACGGGGTTGGCCAAGATCGGCCAACCCCGTCGACGTGGGCTGTCAGTGAGACAAAGTAGTCTTGAGCCCATGCCTGAACGCCGTACCGTCGCACTCGTCACCCTTGGCTGCGCCCGTAACGAGGTGGACTCGGAGGAGCTCGCAGGCCGCTTGGAGGCGGACGGCTGGCAACTCGTGGAGGACGCCGAAGAAGCGGACGTCGCCGTCGTCAACACCTGTGGCTTCGTCGAAGCCGCCAAGAAGGACTCCGTCGACGCCCTCCTGGAAGCCAATGACCTCAAGGGGCATGGCAGAACCCAGGCCGTCGTGGCGGTGGGCTGCATGGCCGAGCGGTACGGCAAGGAGCTCGCCGAGGCCCTCCCCGAGGCCGACGGTGTGCTCGGCTTCGACGACTACGCGGACATCTCGGACCGCCTCCAGACCATCCTGAACGGCGGCATCCACGCCTCCCACACCCCCCGCGACCGGCGCAAACTGCTGCCGATCAGCCCCGCCGAGCGGCAGAGCGCGGGCGAGGAGGTGGCCCTTCCCGGCCACGGCGCCCCCTCGGACCTCCCCGAGGGCGTCGCCCCGGTCTCCGGCCCGCGTGCGCCTCTGCGCCGCCGCCTGGACGGCTCCCCGGTGGCCTCGGTGAAGCTCGCCTCCGGCTGCGACCGGCGCTGCTCCTTCTGCGCCATCCCGTCCTTCCGCGGCTCCTTCATCTCGCGCCGCCCCAGCGACGTGCTGAACGAGACCCGCTGGCTGGCCGAGCAGGGCGTCAAGGAGATCATGCTGGTCTCCGAGAACAACACCTCGTACGGCAAGGACCTGGGCGACATCCGCCTCCTGGAGACCATGCTGCCCGAGCTCGCCGAGATCGACGGCATCGAGCGCGTGCGCGTGAGCTACCTCCAGCCCGCCGAGATGCGCCCCGGGCTCATCGACGTGCTGACCTCCACGCCGAACATCGCGCCCTACTTCGACCTGTCCTTCCAGCACTCCGCGCCCGACGTGCTGCGCGCGATGCGGCGCTTCGGCGACACGGACCGCTTCCTGGAGCTGCTCGACACCATCCGCTCCAAGGCCCCGCAGGCCGGCGTGCGGTCCAACTTCATCGTGGGCTTCCCCGGCGAGACCGAGGCCGACCTCGCGGAGCTGGAGCGCTTCCTCACGGGTGCGCGCCTCGACGCCATCGGCGTCTTCGGGTACTCCGACGAGGACGGCACGGAGGCGGCGACATACGAGAACAAGCTCGACCAGGACGTGGTCGACGAGCGCCTCGCGCGCGTGTCCCGGCTCGCCGAGGAGCTGGTCGCGCAGCGCGCCGAGGAGCGCGTCGGTGAGACCGTCCATGTGCTCGTCGAGTCGGTCGGCTCCGTCGACGGGGAGGAGTGGGGTGCGGTCGGCCGTGCCGCGCACCAGGCGCCCGAGACCGACGGTCAGGTGCAGTTCACGAGCGGCGAAGGCCTGACGGTGGGCCGTATCGTCGAGGCCAAGGTGGTCGGTACGGAAGGTGTCGACCTGGTGGCCGAGCCGCTCCTGGGCTCGCTCCCGTGTACTGAGGAGGCGGCCAGATGACCGGAGCCCCGGCGTCCGCGGCGGGCGGCTCCCCCAGCGCGAACGGCGCGGCGGGCGCTCCCGGCGTTCCCGGGGGCTCCAAGCCGGCGCGGGGCGGGAAGCTGGGCGCTGTGGCCGTCAATCAGGCCAGCCTCTGGAACATCGCGAACATCCTGACCATGATCCGGCTCGTTCTGGTGCCGGGCTTCGTGGCGCTGATGCTGGCCGACGGCGGGTACGACCCCGCTTGGCGTGCCTGGGCGTGGGCGGCCTTCGCCGTCGCCATGATCACCGACATCTTCGACGGGCACCTGGCGCGTACGTACAACCTGGTCACCGACTTCGGGAAGATCGCTGACCCCATCGCCGACAAGGCGATCATGGGTGCGGCGCTGGTCTGCCTGTCCTACCTCGGTGATCTGCCGTGGTGGGTGACGGGAGTGATCCTCGGGCGCGAGCTCGGGATCACTCTGATGCGTTTCCTGGTGATCCGCTACGGGGTCATTCCGGCCAGCCGTGGCGGCAAGCTGAAGACCCTCGCGCAGGGCACCGCGGTCGGGATGTACGTCCTGGCGCTGACGGGGCCGCTGGCCACCCTGAGGTTCTGGGTGATGGCCGTGGCGGTCGTCCTGACCGTCGTCACCGGGCTCGACTACGTAAGACAGGCCGTTGTGCTGCGCAGGAGCGGGATCGCCGAGCGACAGGCGGCGGCCGAGGAGGCGGAACGGTGAGTTCTACGGCCGCCGAAGTGCTGCGACTACTCACGGTGAGGGGCGAGACGCTCGCCGTCGCCGAGTCGCTGACCGGCGGTCTGGTGGCGGCGGAGATCACCGCGACGCCCGGGGCCTCCCAGGCCTTCCGAGGCTCCGTGACGGCGTACGCCACCGAACTCAAGCACGAACTGCTGGGAGTCGACGTCACTCTGTTGGCCGAGCGTGGTGCGGTGGATCCGCAGGTCGCGGCCCAGATGGCGGCCGGGGTGCGCAAGGCGCTCGGCGCGGACTGGGGGATCGCGACCACCGGTGTCGCCGGTCCCGAACCCCAGGACGGGCAGCCGGTCGGGACCGTTTTCGTGGCCGTCGACGGGCCGTCCCGAGCATCTTTTCATGCTGCCGGCGGCGGGAAAGTGATACCGCTGCGGTTGAACGGCGACCGGACGGAAATCCGTATGGAGAGTGTACGGAGCGTACTCGCACTGCTCCTGAAGGAGCTGGCGGGCGAACAGACCGGGAATGAGCGGGCACAGGATACGGAACAGAACGGGGGGTTTTGATGTTTGCAGCCCTGAGTGAACACGACATCGCTCCCCGCACGGCCGCGGCGCAAGGCGGTACGGTGGGGCGTGAAGGATGCGGCTACGCGGTCCGAGGAGGGAGCCACCGATGATTCTGCTCCGTCGCCTGCTTGGTGACGTGCTGCGTCGGCAGCGCCAGCGCCAGGGCCGTACTCTGCGCGAAGTCTCCTCGTCCGCCCGAGTTTCACTCGGCTATCTCTCCGAGGTGGAGCGGGGGCAGAAGGAGGCATCCTCCGAGCTGCTCTCCGCCATCTGCGACGCGCTGGACGTACGGATGTCCGAGCTCATGCGGGAAGTGAGCGACGAGCTCGCTCTCGCCGAGCTGGCCCAGTCTGCAGCGGCCACCGAGCCGGTGCCCACACCGGTGCGCCGTCCGATGCTGAATTCCGTATCGGTCACCGGCGTACCACCGGAACGGGTCACCATCAAGGCGCCAGCCGAGGCGGTCGACGTCGTCGCCGCCTGACGCTCACGAGTTCTCGCTCATGAGCTGAGCATGCTTGTGAAAGCCCCGGCCGGGGCTGCTCCAGGGAAGCCTGGAGCGGTTTCGGCCGGGGCTTTCGCTGTGTCCGGGTCCACTCGCTCCAGGTGACCCGAATTGTGCGTCTATGCCATGGTTGATGAGGTCGTGATGGATGAGGCCGTTGTTGATGAGGTCGAGTGGATCGGAGAATCCCGATGTACGTCGTGAAGAGCCCGTTGTCCGACGCGGATCTTAAGACCGTGTCCGGCGCCCTCCAGGGAGCGCTGGTCGACCTGGTGGATCTCTCCTTGGTCGCGAAGCAGGTCCACTGGAACGTGGTCGGACCGCGTTTCCGCTCCATCCACCTCCAGCTCGACGAGGTCGTGGACACCGCACGGCTGCACTCCGACACGGTGGCGGAGCGCGCCTCGACGCTCGGGGTCCCGCCCGACGGACGGGCCGCGACCGTGGCCACCACCAGCGGCATCGGTGTGACGCCCGAGGGCTGGATCAAGGACAGCGACGCCGTGGGGGAGCTCGTGGACGCGCTGAGCGCGGTGATCAGCCGGATGCGGGTGCGGGTGGACGCGACGGGCGAAGCCGATCCGGTGAGTCAGGACATCTTCATCCAGATCACCGCCGACCTCGAGAAGCATCACTGGATGTTCCAGGCGGAGAACGGGTGACGCCCGGAGGTGGGCGGCTCACGGTGGTGACCGCCGGGCGCTCCGTGGGGGCCGCGGGGCGCCATGGCCGGCTTCGGATGTGCCTTGGGTGCGCCTCTGTGCCGTTGGTGCGCCCTGTCGGTGGGTGAGAGCGCGGGTCTAGCTTCGGGCTGGAGGTGGACACCATGGCAGGGCGGATAGCGCGCTGGGGGGCAGCGCTGGGGCTCGGTGCGCTGTGGTGGTGGGGTGTCCTCCGGCTCGCGCTGGCGCCTGATGCCGGGGCGCTGGAAGGGGCGGTCGTGGCCGGGGGATGGGGGTTGAGCCTGCTACCGGTGCACTGTGTGCCGAAGGCGGAGGCCGTGCGCGCCGGCGCCGGGGCGCACGGGCGGCGGGAGGGGTGGCTACGGCGTGGGGCGCGTGGGGGGCGCGAGCCGGGGGCTTCGTAGCGGCGGGGCGCTTGGTGGCAGGGGGCGGGGGCGGGTGCGGCGCGTTTGGGGGCGCGTGGTGCCTGGGGCTCGGCGCGGGAGGGGCTGGGCTCAGCGGGGGCGGGTGCATGGGGGAGATGTCGCAGGGCGGATGCCCGGGGCGGCGGCGTGGGGGTGCTGCTGGGGGCTACCAAGGCATCGCTACGCCGCCGTTCGGGCGCAGGATCTGCCCCGTCGTGAACGCCGAGGCGTCGGAGGCCAGGTGCAGCACGGCGTGGGCGATGTCCTCGGGTTCGCCGACCCGGCCGAGCGGCGACAGCCGGGCCATGACCGCTTCCGTGCGCGCCTGGGCGTCCCCGTGACGGTCGGTCATCGGCGTGCGTGTCCAGCCGGGCGCGACCGCGTTGACACGGATGCCGTGCGGGCCGATCTCGGTCGCCAGGGTCTTCGTCAGCTGCACGACGGCCGCCTTCGACGCGCCGTAGCAGAGCAGGCCGGGGCCGCCGGTGTCGATGGCGCCGGACGCCATCGTGATGATGCTCCCGCGGACGCTCTTCTCGATCATGAGGCGGGCGGCCTCCTGGCAGGCGTACAGCACGCCCTTGAAGTTGACGCCCAGCACGCGGTCGAGGTCCTCGTCCCGGGTCTCCAGGACCGGGCTGCTGTGCATGATCCCGGCGATCGCCGCCATGACGTCGAGCCGTTCGCAGGACGCGACGGCCTGTCGGAGCTGCGCACGGTCGCCGACGTCGAGCGGATGTGTGTGGGCCGTACCGCCCTGGGCCTTGATGAGGGTCGCCGTCTCGTGCAGGCCCTGCGGGTCCCGGTCCGCGCAGTGGACGGCGGCCCCCGCCTCCGCCAGCAGGACGGCTGACGCGCGGCCGATCCCGCTGGCGGCGCCGGTGACGAATGCGGTGCGTCCGGTGAGGTCGTACGCCTTGACGGGCATGAAGGGACGGTACGAGGGTTTCTGACGGTCCGTCAATTAGTTGTACGGCAAGGAGTTGGTCGTACGGCGAGGAGATAGTTGAGCGGCGGGGAGTTGTACGGCGGGTAGTTCTACGGGAGGGTCCGGCGCTCGGAGGGCGGGATACGGCCCGGGGTCGGAGTCGGGCCCGTCTGGCACGTCGGGCACCAGTACGTGGGGCGCTCTCGGGAGCCGTCGCCCTGGTCGGCCCGGCGGATCGAGGTGCCACAGCGCAGACAGGGGCGGGGTGCGCGGCCGTACACGAAGAGGTTCTGGTCGCGGCGGCCGGTGGTGATGCGGGTCGGGCGGTCGCGGTTGGTCTCCAGGAGCTTCTTGGCCAGGGCCGGGAGCAGGGTGGCGCGGTCGGCGGGAAGCTCACCGATGGGCAGCCAGGGGGTGACCCGGAGGAGGAAGCACAGCTCGCTCTTGTAGACATTGCCGATCCCGGCGAGGTTGCGCTGGTCGAGGAGGGCCTCGCCGAGGGAGCGGGCGGGGTCTTGGAGGAGGTTCTCCAAGGCGCTGTCGGGGTTCCAGTCCGGGCCGAGGAGGTCGGGGCCGAGGTGGCCGACGGCGCGGTCCTCGTCCGCGGTGCGGAGCAACTCCAGGACGGGGAGCCGGTAGCCGACGGCCGTGCGGTCCGCGGTGCCGAGGATGGCCCGGATCTGGTGGGCGGGGCCGCCGCTCCAGCGCCGGCCGTTCGCGTACACCTTCCAGGAGCCGTCCATCCGCAGATGCGAGTGCAGGGTCAGGCCGCCCTCGATCCGGGTGAGGAGGTGCTTGCCGCGCGGGGTGACGTCCAGGACGGTGCGGCCGGTGAGGTCGGCGGTGGCGTACTTGGGCACCCGCAGATCGGAGCGGGTCAGCACCTTGCCCGCGAGGGCGGTGTGCAGCCGCCTCGCGGCTTGCCAGACGGTGTCTCCTTCGGGCATGGGTTCCAGGGTGGCACGAGTGGGGGGGGGGTGCGGCGGGGTGGGGGCGGGGTCGGGTGGGATGCGGGTACGTGGGGTGCGTGTGGGTGGGGTGCTCAGGCGCGCAGGCGCAGGCCGCGGGGGGTCGCGATGAAGCCGGCACCTTCCAGGAGGGTGCCGAACGGTGATGTCAGGGCGGAGGCGCCGTTGACGCGCTCCACCGTGACCGTGCCGAGGGAGCCCGCGAGGGCGGCCGCGGCGAGGGCTTCGGCGGCGGCACGCAGACGGGCGTCCTCCATGATCGAGCCGTCCGGGTCCGAGGGCCAGGCCAGCAGGGTCTTGCCGCCGCGCTCCATGTACAGCGTCAGCTCGCCGTCGACGAGCACCACCAGGGAGCCCGCCTTACGGCCCGGCTTGTGCCCGGCGCCGGTGGGGGGCTCGGGCCAGGAAAGGGCCGCGCCGTAGGCGTTCGCGGGGTCGGCGGCGGCCAGGACCACGGCCTGGGAGGTGGCCCGGGACGAGGAACGGGCTCGGAACCGGTTGGGGGAGAGCGCGGGGTCGCTCGCGAAGCCGTGGTGGCCGGCGAAGGCGGAGTCCTCGGCCTCGGGGAAACCCAGGGGGCTCGTCGCGTCGAGGTCGAGGTCGTCGGGGAAGGCGTGGGTGTGCGCGGGATCGTCGTGGCCGCCGGGGAAGCCGTTGGTGTGCGCGGGGTCGCGGCCTTCGGGGAAGCCGTTGGTGTGGGAGCGGCCGGGGGTGTCCGGGAAACCGGCCGGCGCCGGGAAGGCGTCCCCCGGGAAGCTGTCCCGGGGGTCCTGGGCGGTCAGGGATTCGCCCCGGTCCCGTGCGTTCGCCGCCGCGCGCAGGCGGTCCACCGCTCCGTCCATCGCGAACTGGGCGGCACCCAGTCCTTCCACCACGTAACCCCGACGGGCCTGGCCGCTGTCCTCGAAGGCGGACAGGATGCGGTACACGGCGGAGAAGCCGCCCTCGACCCCTTCCGCGGCGACGGCGCCCCGGGTCACCACGCCGTGCCGGTCGAGCAGTGTGCGGGCCAGGGCGTGGGCGCGCACGGTGGCGTCGGGCTCCCGGGCGGGGAGCAGCGACCAGCGGCCGGCCACCGTCGGCGGGCCCGTACGGGACTGGGGGCGTGCGGCGCCGGTCAGGGAGCCGTAGCGGCCGCGCGGCACCGTGCGTTTGGCGCGGTGTGCCGTGGACCCGGCGGTGCGACCCGAACCCAGGAGCGCGCGCATCGGTGCGAGCGTGTCGTTCGTGAGCCGACCGGACCAGGCCAGGTCCCAGATCGTGTCGGCGAGTTGGGGATCGGTGGCGTCGGGGTGGGTGGTGGCGCGGACCTGGTCGGTGATCTGGCGGAAGAACAGGCCATAGCCCCCGGAGAGGGCGTCCAGCACCGACTGGTGCAGGGCGGTCAGCTCCAGGGGGTGCGGGTCCGGGAGGAGCAGCGGGGCCGCGTCCGCGAGATAGAGCGAGACCCAGCCGTCCTTGCCCGGCAGCGCCCCGGCCCCGGCCCAGAGCACCTCTCCGGCGGCCGTGAGTTCGTCGAGCAGCGCGGGGGCGTAACCGGAGACGCGGGAGGGCAGGACCAGCTTCTCCAGGGCGGAGGCGGGCACCGAGGCGCCCTGCAACTGCTCGATGGCGCGCACCAGTCCGTCGATGCCGCGCAGCCCGTGCCCGCTGTCGACGTGCTGCCACTGCGGCAGGAACTGTGCGAGTGCGGCGGGCGGCACAGGCTCCAACTCGTGGCGCAGGGCCGCGAGCGAACGGCGCCGCAGTCTGCGCAGCACGGCCGCGTCGCACCACTCCTGGCCGATGCCCGCCGGATGGAACTCCCCCTGGACGACGCGGCCGTTCGCCGCGAGGCGTTGCAGTGCTCCGTCCGTGACGGCCGTGCCGAGACCGAAGCGGGCGGCGGCGGTGGTGGAGGTGAACGGGCCGTGGGTACGGGCATAGCGCGCGAGGAGGTCGCCGAGCGGGTCCTTGACCGGCTCCGTGAAGGCCTCGGGGACGCCGACGGGCAGCGCCGTGCCCAAAGCGTCCCGCAGGCGGCCGGCGTCCTCGATGGCCGCCCAGTGGTCGGCGCCGGCGATACGGACCTTGATGGCGCGGCGGGCGGAGGCCAGCTCCTTGGCCCACTGCGGCTCGGCGCCGCGCTCGGCCAGGTCGGCGTCCGTGAGCGGGCCCAGCAGGCGCAGCAGGTCGGCGACGCCTTCGGCGTCCTTGACCCGGCGGTCCTCGGTGCGCCACTGGAGTTCCCGCTCCAGCTCGGTCAGTACCTCGGCGTCGAGCAGCTCGCGCAGCTCGGCCTGGCCCAGGAGCTCGGCCAGCAGGCGGGAGTCCAGGGACAGGGCGGCGGCGCGCCGCTCGGCGAGCGGGGAGTCGCCCTCGTACAGGAACTGGGCGACGTATCCGAACAGGAGCGAGCGGGCGAAGGGGGAGGGCTCGGGCGTGGTGACCTCGACGAGCCGCACCTTGCGGGACTCGATGTCGCCCATCAGCTCGGTGAGCCCGGGGACGTCGAAGACGTCCTGGAGGCATTCGCGGACCGCCTCCAGGACGATCGGGAACGATCCGAACTCGCTGGCCACCTGGAGCAGTTGGGCGGCGCGCTGCCGCTGCTGCCACAGCGGGGTGCGCTTTCCCGGGCTGCGGCGCGGCAGCAGCAGGGCGCGGGCCGCGCACTCGCGGAACCGGGCCGCGAACAGTGCCGAGCCGCCCACCTGGTCGGTGACGATCTGGTCGACCTCGCCCTTGTCGAAGGCGACGTCCGCCGCGCCGACGGGCGCCTGCTCCGTGTCGTACTCCGTGCCCAGCTTCATGGGCTCCTGGTCGAGCAGGTCCAGGCCCATCACGTCGGCGTCGGGCAGGCGCAGCACGATGCCGTCGTCGGCGTGCATGACCTGGGCGTCCATGCCGTAGCGCTCGGAGAGGCGGGCGCCCAGCGCGAGGGCCCAGGGGGCGTGCACCTGGGCGCCGAAGGGAGAGTGCACGACCACCCGCCAGTCGCCCAGTTCGTCACGGAACCGCTCGACGACGATCGTGCGGTCGTCCGGGACGTGCCCGCACGCCTCGCGCTGTTCGGTGAGGTACGACAGCACGTTGTCGGCGGCCCAGGCGTCCAGTCCCGCGGCGAGCAGCCGCAGGCGGGCGTCGTCCTTGGGGAGCGAGCCCACTTCGCGGAGGAACGCGCCGACCGCCCGGCCGAGTTCGAGAGGGCGGCCAAGTTGGTCGCCCTTCCAGAAGGGGAGCCGGCCCGGGACACCGGGGGCGGGGGAGACCAGGACGCGGTCGCGGGTGATGTCCTCGATGCGCCAGGAACTCGTGCCGAGCGTGAAGACGTCCCCGACGCGGGACTCGTAGACCATCTCCTCGTCGAGCTCACCGACCCGGCCGCCGCCCTTCTTGGGGTCGGATCCCGCGAGGAAGACCCCGAACAGCCCGCGGTCGGGGATGGTCCCGCCGGAGGTGACGGCGAGGCGCTGAGCGCCGGGGCGGCCCGTGATCGTACCCGCGACGCGGTCCCACACCACGCGGGGCCTGAGCTCCGCGAAGGCGTCGGACGGATAGCGGCCGGCGAGCATGTCGAGCACGGCCGTGAACGCCGACTCGGGGAGCGAGGCGAAGGGCGCCGCCCTGCGGACGGTGGCGAGCAGGTCGTCGACCTGCCAGGTGTCGAGTGCGGTCATGGCGACGAGCTGCTGCGCCAGCACGTCCAAGGGGTTGGCGGGGACCCGCAGGGACTCGATGGAGCCGGTGCGCATCCGCTCGGTGACCACCGCCGCCTGGACCAGGTCGCCGCGGTACTTGGGGAAGACGACGCCGGTGGACACCGCGCCGACCTGGTGGCCCGCGCGGCCCACGCGCTGGAGGCCGGACGCCACGGAAGGCGGTGACTCGACCTGGACGACGAGGTCGACCGCGCCCATGTCGATGCCGAGTTCGAGGCTGGAGGTGGCGACCACGGCGGGCAGGCGTCCCGCCTTCAGGTCCTCCTCGACCAGGGCCCGCTGCTCCTTGGAGACCGAGCCGTGGTGGGCCCGCGCGATGACGGGCGGCGCCCCCTGGGCCGCGCCGGAGCCCCCCATCAGCTGGGCCGGGGCGTGCGCCTCCGCGAGGGGTTCGCCTGTTGCCCGCTCGTACGCGATCTCATTCAGCCGGTTGCACAGGCGCTCCGCCAGGCGGCGGGAGTTGGCGAACACGATCGTGGAGCGGTGGGACTGGACGAGGTCGGCGATCCGCTCCTCGACATGAGGCCAGATGGAGGGCTTCTCCGCGCCCTCGCCGCCGTCGGCGACCGGGGAGCCGCCGAGCTCGCCCAGGTCCTCGACCGGGACGACCACGGAGAGGTCGAATTCCTTGCCCGACGGCGGTTGGACGATCTCCACCTTGCGGCGGGGCGAGAGATAGCGCGCCACCTCGTCCACCGGACGCACCGTCGCGGAGAGGCCGATGCGGCGCGCCGGCCTGGGCAGCAGCTCGTCGAGGCGCTCCAGGGTGAGCGCGAGATGGGCGCCGCGCTTGGTGCCCGCGACCGCGTGCACCTCGTCCAGGATCACCGTCTCGATACCGGTCAGCGCGTCGCGCGTCGCCGACGTCAGCATCAGGAACAGCGATTCGGGGGTCGTGATCAGGATGTCCGGCGGGCGGGTGGCCAGCGCGCGGCGCTCGGCGGCGGGGGTGTCGCCGGAGCGGATGCCGACCTTCACCTCGGGCTCGGGCAGCCCGAGGCGCACCGACTCCTGCCGGATGCCGGTCAGAGGGCTGCGCAGATTCCGCTCCACGTCCACCGCGAGGGCCTTGAGCGGCGATACGTACAGCACCCGGCAGCGCTTCCTGGGGTCGGCCGGGGGCGGGGTGGAGGCCAGCTGGTCGAGTGCGGCGAGGAACGCGGCCAGGGTCTTGCCGGAGCCGGTCGGGGCGACCACCAGCACGTCCGAGCCCTCGCCGATGGCCTTCCACGCGCCGGCCTGGGCCGCGGTGGGCGCGGAGAAGGCCCCCGTGAACCAGCCGCGGGTCGCGGGTGAGAAGCCGTCCAGGGCTCGGTGTGCGGAGCTGACCATGCGTCCATCCTGCACCCCGCCACTGACAATCACTCTGACCTGCGGAAATGTGGCCGGTGGCCTAGTGGGACGCCTGCGGCTCGGTGACGGGGCGGGGCCGCGCCGGGGGGGGGATCCGTCCTCGGTCAGGCGCGGAATCGGTCGATCACCGACTTGGCGGCGTTGACGCGCCAGCCGCTGCGGGCGGACACCCCCCGACACGCCCCCTCACCCCGCCGTGGGCGTGCCGACGGCAGCGTGGGGGTGCACCACCCGAGCCGGTCCCGCGGTGTCATGGCGGAGAATGAATGGGTGGCAGGTTCGGGGCAGGAGCGGGCGCGGCACTGGCGGTACCCGGAGCTGCCGGGTGTCGATCTGCTGCGAGCGCGGTTCGTCGAGAAGATCTTTGTGCGGCACACCCACGAGAACTTCGTGATCGCCGCCATCTCCGACGGTGTCGAGGTCTTCCACCACGGCGGCGCCGACCAGTACGCGGGTCCGGGCGCGCTCGCGCTGGTCAACCCCGACACCCCGCACACGGGCCGGGCGGGTGTTCCCGAGGGCTGGCGGTACGGGGCGGTGTACCCCTCGCCCGAGCTGGTGGCGGAGATCGCCGCGGAGACCACCACGATCCGTGGAACCCCCGGATTCGTCAGCCCGGTGCTCGACGATCCGTACGCGGCGGGTCTGGTGCACGAAGTGCTTCGGGCCGCGGAGGAGGGCAACGCGCTCGCGGCCGACACGCTGCTCCGGGTTGCGGTGACCCGGCTGCTGCGCCTGAACGGCGGTCCGCTGCCGCAGCGCGGTGTGCACACCGCGGGCGCCCGTGTCGCCGCACGCGCGCGTGCCGTGCTGGAGGAGCGGATGGCCGAGCCTCCGACTCTGGAACGGCTCGCCGCCGACCTCGGCACCAGCCCGTTCGCCCTGCTGCGCGCGTTCCGCGAGACCTACGGCATGCCGCCCCACACCTGGCTGACCGACGCCCGGGTACGCCGGGCACGCCACCTCCTGGACGCCGGTTCCGCGCCCGCCGAGGCGGCCGTCGCCGTCGGCTTCACCGACCAGCCCCATCTCAACCGTCACTTCACCCGGATCGTGGGCGTGCCTCCGGGCGCCTACCAGCGCGAGCGCAAGAACGTACAAGACGTCGACGGGCGGCCGTACCTACCGTCAGGGGTGTGGCAGAACAGACAGCTCTCACAGACATACGCAGTGAAGAAGGCGGCGGAAAACCCGACGCGGCCGTCGTCCGGGACGCCCTGGGAGTCGGGGTCGCCGTCGGACTGTCCGGTTTCGCCTTCGGAGTGACCTCGGCCGGCAGCGGGCTCACCGTGCTGCAGACCTGCGCGCTCAGCCTCCTGGTGTTCACCGGTGCCTCGCAGTTCGCGCTCGTGGGCGCGCTCGCAGGCGGCGGCAACCCGCTCACGGCGGCCGCGGGCGCGTTCTTCCTCGGGGTGCGCAACGCGTTCTACGGACTGCGGCTGTCACAACTGCTGGCCCTCCCGCGCGCGGTGCGTCCGTTCGCCGCGCAGTGGGTCATCGACGAGACCACGGCCGTCGCGCTCGCCCAGCCCACCCGCCGCAGTGTCCGGATCGGCTTCACCGTCACCGGGCTCACCCTGTACGTGCTGTGGAACCTCACGACGCTGCTGGGCGCCGTCGGGGCCGAGGCCATCGGGGACACCGACGCGTGGGGGCTGGACGCCGCCGGGCCCGCCGTCTTCCTCGCGCTGCTCGCACCGATGCTGAAGACCACCACGGAGCGCGCGGTCGCCGGTGCCGCGGTTCTTCTGGGGCTCGGTCTGCTGCCGGTGCTGCCCGCCGGAGTCCCCGTCCTGGTGGCGGCGCTGGCCGCTCCCGCCGCCCTCTACATAGAGGGGCGACGCGCTCCGAAGTCCGGCGGTCGTATGAAGGCCGACAACGACGCACCGAGGGACGACCGTTGAACATCTGGATCGCGATCGGGGCGACCGCCGTCGGCTGCTACGCCGTCAAGCTCATCGGCCTGCTGGTCCCCGACGGCGTCCTGGAGCGGCCGCTCGTCAAGCGCCTCGCCGCTCTGCTGCCCGTCGCCCTCCTGGCCGCGCTCACGGCTCAGCAGACCTTCGCCGACGGGCGCGTCCTGGTCGTGGACGCGAAGGTCGCAGGACTCGCCGCGGCCGCCGTCGCCCTGCTCCTGCGCGCCCCCTTCCTGCTCGTGGTCGGCGCGGCGGTGGTCGTGACGGCGGGAGTGCGGGCGCTGACAGGCTGACGCCCGGTACGCGGACGGCCCGCACGCGTGTGTGCGGGCCGGGAACCGTCGGGGGCGCTCAACCGATGGGCCGTCCGTACGCCCGTAGGGTGCGCAGGGCCTCGATCGTCACCATGGGGCGGCACTCCAGGGCGGTACCCGGTGCCCACTGGCGCCAGCGGATCGGCCAGCCGCCGTCCTCACGCTGCTCGCCCACCAGGAAGTCGAGCGAGCGCGCCATCTCCTCGTCGGTGAACCATGCGCGCGCGAGCGACCCCGGGGTCTTCGCGTAGTCGTGCGGGAAGTGGTGCTCGTCCGGCGCGTATCCGGGCGCCACCGGGAACGCCTCCAGGTGCGCCGGGTCCAGTGCCGCGAGCCGGTGCTCGCGCACCAGGCGGCCCAGCCGGTCGGCGGCGGCCTCCGCGCGCGGGCGGTCGGGGGCGGAGTCCAGGAAGGCCACGGCCGCCTCGATCTCGTACGGGTGGGACTTGTCCAGGGACTCGACCGCCCGCCAGCAGAAGTCGGTGGCCCGGAACAGCCAGGCGTGCCACACCTCGTTGCGGTGCAGCAGGCCCACCACGGGCCCGGTGGCGAGGAGTTCGCTCGGCGGGTCGTCGACGACGGGCACGAAAGGAGCGTGCGGATAGCCACGCTGAGTGGGATGGATCGCCGGCAGTGCGCCGTCCGCCGTCGACACCGAGGTCAAGTAGCGGCACACGCGCTCCACGCGCTGTCCGCCGCACCGCCCGATCGAGTCCAGGACCCGCAGCGCGTGCCCGGTGTGCAGCGGCTGGCTGACCGGGCCGCGGAGATCGGGTTCGAGCGCGTGACCGTATCCCTCGTCGTCGTTGCGGTAGGCGGCCAGCGCGGTCTCCACCGCGTCGGCGGCGCCGACGTCGCTGTTCAGGAAGTGGTACGCGAAACGGCGCTGCTCCAGCACGCGTGCGGTGAGCCAGATGAAGTGCTCGGCGCGCGAGAGCGGGGTGTGCGCCGGGGGCGTCGGGGGGAGTGGGGATGCTCCTGATTCGGCCATGTCTCAGACCGTAGGACGGAAAGCGGTCTCGGCGAGGGGCCTCGGCCCGGGCCCACTCTCAGGGGCGGGATACTGGAGTCATGCGGTTGACGGTCTTCTGGCAGCGGATGGCGGATCACTTCGGTGAGGCGTACGCCGACACCTTCGCGCGCGATCATGTGATGACGGAGCTAGGCGGACGGACCGTGCACGAGGCGCTGAACGCCGGCTGGGAGGCCAAGGACGTATGGCGCGTGGTGTGCGCGACCATGAACGTTCCGTACGAAAACCGCTGACGGACCCCGAAGATCCGGGGCGGGGCACAGAATGTCGGTGGAGTCGGCGACACTTGCCCCGTGGCCCCGACAGACGAGACCGCGCAGGTCGACCAGCAGACATCCCCCTTCGGCACGACGCCGCCCACTTCGCCCCCGGGCGGGGACGCCCCCGGGCAGAGCGCGCGCATGCCGCGCTGGCTGCCGCGCGCGATGGTGCTCGCGCTCACCCTCGTCGCCCTGTTCCAACTGGGCAGTTGGGCGTTCCACCAGCTCATCGGGCTGTTGATCAACATTCTGATCGCGTTCTTCCTGGCGCTCGCCATCGAGCCCGCGGTGAGCTGGATGGCCTCGTACGGTATGCGCCGGGGGCTGGCCACCTTCCTCGTCTTCTTCGGTCTGCTGATCGCGACGGCCGGATTCGTCACGCTGCTCGGCTCGATGCTCGCGGGTCAGATCGTCAAGATGATCGAGGGCTTCCCCGAGTACCTGGACTCGGTGATCAACTGGATCAACTCGAGCTTCCACACCCACGTGAGACGGGTGGACGTCCGGGACAGCCTGGTGCACTCCGACTGGCTGCGGAAGTACGTGCAGAACAGCGCGACCGGCGTCCTGGACGTGTCCGCGCAGGTGCTCGGCGGTCTCTTCAAGCTGCTGACGATCACGCTGTTCTCGTTCTACTTCGCGGCCGACGGGCCCCGGCTGCGGCGCGCGTTGTGCTCGGTGCTGCCACCCGCGCGACAGGCCGAGGTGCTGCGCGCGTGGGAGATAGCCGTCGACAAGACCGGCGGCTATCTGTACTCGCGCGGTCTGATGGCGCTGATCTCCGGCATCGCGCACTACATCCTGCTGCAGGCCCTGGGCGTGCCCTACGCGCCCGTGCTCGCCGTCTGGGTGGGTCTGGTCTCGCAGTTCATCCCCACCATCGGTACGTATCTCGCAGGCGCCCTGCCGATGCTGATCGCCTTCACCATCGACCCCTGGTACGCGCTGTGGGTGCTGATCTTCGTCGTGGTCTACCAGCAGTTCGAGAACTACGTACTGCAGCCCAAGCTGACCGCCAAGACCGTGGACATCCACCCCGCGGTCGCCTTCGGCTCGGTCATCGCGGGCACCGCCCTCCTCGGGGCCGTCGGCGCCCTGATCGCCATCCCCGCGGTCGCCACCCTCCAGGCCTTCTTGGGGGCCTATGTGAAGCGGTACGACGTCACGGACGACCCCCGGGTGCACGGCCACCGGACCAGGAGGGCGCCCTCCTTCCGCACCCGTCTGCGGGAGCTGCTCGGCCGATGAGGCCTATGAGGTTCACCAGGGTTCACCAGGTGAGGGCCGCCCACACCCCGGCGCCCAGGACCGCCGCCGCGTAGCAACCGACCGCCGCCTGGATGACCCGCCGCCGTGTCCGGTCGCTCCATGGTGTGTGCGACAGCAGCCAGGCCAGCGCGGGCAGGACCAGCACGGCGTGCAGGCTCACTCCGTGCAGCGGCTTGAGCGGGGCCGTCGAGTGGTACGCCGCCTCCTGGTGACCGGTGCGGGTGAGGACGACCCCGCGCGCGATCATCGCGGCGCCCGACGCCAGCGCGACGAGCAGGATCGCGAACCCGGAGCGCAGCGCGAGCGGCATCCCCAGAGGGCCCGTGGGCCGGTTTTGGAAGGAGGCCACCGCGAACACCGTGAGCAGCACCACGAGAACCCCGCCGCCCACCGCGAGCGTCATCGACACCGCCGTGTCGAAGCCGGTCTCCATGTTGAGGTGCGAGGGCACCCGGCGCCACGCCTGAAGGGTGATCCCGCCCACCTCCACGACACAGTCGGCGGCGAACACGACGAGCAGCGCCGAGCGCAGACGCGTTCCGACCCGCAGATACGACGTGACCCACGTGATCGCGATCAGCGTCAGCCCGAAGGAGAGCCCGAACGTGACGGGCTTGCGCCAGGAGACGGGCCCGTCCCAGGGGCCGCCGTCCACGGCGAAGACGGCCAGATGCGCCAGCCCGGAGAGCACCAGCACGGCGCCGGTCACATGGCAGAGCCGCTCGGTGGGACGCACTCCGTGCCACGCTCCACGCCACCCGGAGCGCACCGGAGACGGTCGTGCCGGTGGGGCGACGGCGGTGGTCACGGCGGGAGCGGGGGTTCCGCTGCGGCTCTCCATGAGGTCCAAGCTTCGGCGGCCAGGGCCCTGAGGTCGTCGTCCGGCCGAAGACTCCGGTGGTACGCCCTGTGGAGTAGGCGGGGATCCCGGCCGTTGTCGGTCCGCGAACGTAGGCTCGGAGGTGCCGCATGGTGCGCTTGACACCAAAATCGAACATCCATTCTCATGGAATCTCCGGCTGGGCTCTCGGCGGGGATTTCGGCAGGGTTTTCACAGAGATGTACCCGAGTTATCCACAGGCTGGACGGGCGTCGGGGCGCATTGTCAGTGGCAGGCGTTAGCGTCTTTGACGTGAAGCGATCGACTCAAGCAAACCGGGTGGAACCCATGGCAGGTACGGACCGCGAGAAGGCGCTCGACGCCGCGCTCGCACAGATTGAACGGCAATTCGGCAAGGGTGCGGTGATGCGCCTGGGCGAGCGGCCGAACGAGCCCATCGAGGTCATCCCCACCGGATCGACCGCGCTCGACGTGGCCCTCGGTGTCGGCGGCCTGCCGCGCGGCCGAGTGGTGGAGGTGTACGGCCCGGAGTCCTCCGGTAAGACGACGCTGACGCTGCACGCGGTGGCGAACGCGCAGAAGGCCGGCGGCCAGGTGGCCTTCGTGGACGCCGAGCACGCCCTCGACCCCGAGTACGCGAAGAAGCTCGGTGTCGACATCGACAACCTGATCCTGTCCCAGCCGGACAACGGCGAGCAGGCGCTGGAAATCGTGGACATGCTCGTCCGCTCCGGCGCGCTCGACCTGATCGTCATCGACTCCGTCGCCGCCCTGGTGCCGCGCGCGGAGATCGAGGGCGAGATGGGCGACTCGCACGTGGGTCTGCAGGCCCGTCTGATGAGCCAGGCCCTGCGGAAGATCACCAGCGCGCTCAACCAGTCGAAGACCACCGCGATCTTCATCAACCAGCTGCGCGAGAAGATCGGCGTGATGTTCGGCTCCCCGGAGACCACGACGGGTGGCCGGGCGCTCAAGTTCTACGCCTCGGTGCGACTCGACATCCGCCGCATCGAGACGCTGAAGGACGGCACCGACGCGGTCGGCAACCGCACCCGCGTCAAGGTCGTCAAGAACAAGGTCGCGCCGCCCTTCAAGCAGGCCGAGTTCGACATCCTCTACGGGCACGGCATCAGCCGCGAGGGCGGTCTGATCGACATGGGCGTGGAGCACGGCTTCGTCCGCAAGGCCGGCGCCTGGTACACGTACGAGGGCGACCAGCTCGGCCAGGGCAAGGAGAACGCGCGCAACTTCCTGAAGGACAACCCCGACCTCGCCAACGAGATCGAGAAGAAGATCCTGGAGAAGCTGGGCGTCGGTGTGAGGCCGACGGAGCCCACCGCCGAGCCGGGCGCGGACGCGGCGGTCTCGACCGCCTCGGACGAGGCCGCGAAGACGGTGCCCGCTCCGGCGGCCAAGGCCACCAAGTCCAAGGCCGCGGCGGCCAAGAGCTAGTCCATGACGCGACGAACCGACTGGGCCGAGTACGCCTACCCCGTCCCCCCGCGGGGGCAGGGGCACGGGGGGAACGGCGACTCGGCCGGAGACGGTGAAAGAGCGTACGGCGGGGACGGGCCGTACGGGGATGAGACGCACGGCGGCTCCTCCACGTACTCCGGTGGCACGTACGGCCCCGAGGGCTTTCATGGCGGGGATCCGTACGGCGGTGACGGTCCGGTGGGCGACGGTGAAGGTGACGGCCTGACGGACGGTCACGGTTCTCCGGACGGTGGATCGCGCCGTGGCGGTGGGCGGCGCGGCGACAGGGGGCGCGGCGACGGGGGGCCGCGAGGTGGACGAGGGCGTCGGAGGCGTGGCGCTTTCGGTGAGCCGTCCGACGACCCACAGGACGGAGGCACTCCTTCCTCGTCGAGGGCCGAGAAGGGGGAGCCCCCAGGGGACCCGGCTGAGCGGGCGCGGGCGATCTGTCTGCGCCTGCTCACCGGGACCCCGCGCACGCGGAAACAGCTCGCGGACGCGTTGCGCAAGCGTGAGATCCCCGACGATGTGGCGGACGAGGTGCTGTCACGGTTCGAGGAGGTCGGGCTGATCAACGACGGTGCCTTCGCGGACGCCTGGGTGGAGTCCCGGCACCACGGCCGGGGTCTGGCCCGGCGGGCGCTCGCGCGGGAGCTGCGGACCAAGGGCGTGGACTCGACGCTGATCGACGAGGCCGTCGGGCAGCTCGACTCCGAGCAGGAAGAGGCGACGGCGCGTGAGCTCGTCGCGCGCAAGCTCCGTTCCACGCGCGGTCTCGACCGCGACAAGCGGCTGCGACGCCTTGCGGGCATGCTCGCCCGCAAGGGCTACTCCGAGGGGATGGCGCTGCGCGTGGTTCGCCAGGCGCTGGAGGAAGAGGGGGAGGACACGGAGGGCTTGGGGGACGAGGGGTTCTGAGCCTTGAGGGTGGGGGCGGGGACCGAATGCGGTGGGCGCACGGGGGGCCGATCGCATTCAGGGGGGCAGGTCTCCGAACCCGGCCCAGAACCCGGCCCCTGACCCTCCCCTTCTCCCGTCTTCCCACCCTCGCCCGACCCAGGACTGTCCAACTCCCCTTTGTGAGGGTGGGGTTAACCCCCGGAGGGAGACGCCGGGTTGCCGCAATGCACAGGTGTCTGTGCACAGAGGACTGTGTACGCATGGCACAGGAACCCGGCGCGGAACCCTTGGTGAGGCGGGGCGAGGAGACTTCGGGCGGCTCCACCGAGCTCTCCGACCTCGCCACGCTCAAGGCCCTCGCGCAGCCCCGTCGGCAGCGCATGCTTCAGCACCTCACCGTGCACGGCCCCGCCACCTCGGCGACACTGGCCCGGGCGCTCGGGCTCAACACCGGAGCCACCAGCTACCACCTGCGTGAGCTCGCTCGGTACGGCTTCGTGGAGGAAGTCGACCGACCGGCCGAGGCGGGCGGCCACGGCAGGGAGCGCTGGTGGCGGGCCGTCCCCGGTGACCGCCGCTTCCCGCCGCGCAGTCGGCAGAGCGCCGAGATGCGGCTCGTCATGGACGAGCTGAACCACCACGCGTACGCCGCCGACCTCGAACTCTTCGAGCAGATGCAGGTGCAGGCGCAGAGGCAGCTACGGACGCGGGGGGCGGACGGGGAGGTGGCCGAAGCCGATCCCTGGGTCGACGCCTTCCCCTACTCGCGCGGCAGCATCCGGCTGACGCTCCCCGAACTCCGCGCGTTCTTCGAGGAGTACATCGCGCTCCTCAACCGTTACAAGCGCCCCGAGGCCGACACCCCGCCCGGCGCGCGCACGGTACTCACCCGGTTCCTCGCCTTCCCGGCCCCCGACGCCGCGCCCGAGAACCGTCCAGCGCCCCACGACAGACCAGGGAGCAAACCCTCATGATGCTGCGTTACGCCCTGCGGACCGTCCGAGCCCGCAAAGGTGGCTTCCTCGGTGCCTTCTTCGCCTTGATGTGCGCGGCCGCTCTCATCACCGCCTGCGGCACCCTCCTGGAGACGGGCCTGCGCGGCACGATCGCCACCGAACGGTATGCAGCGACGCCCGTCGTGGTCTCCGCCGACCAGAACGTCCACCAGACCACCGTCAAACACAAGAAGGGCAAGACCAAGGTCAAACACAAGGCCAAGCCGATCGCCGAACGGGCCTGGCTCCCGGGCGACCTCGCCACCGAGCTCCGGAAGGTGCCCGGCGTACGTGAGGTCATCCCCGAACTGACCTTCCTGGCCGAACCCTTGGCACCCGGGGGAGCCGTCGACAAGGACCGGCCCGCCTACGGGCACGCCTGGGACTCCGCCGCGCTGACCCCGTACACCCTCACCACCGGCACCGCCCCCAAGGCAGACGGCGATCTCGTCATCGACCGCCGTCTCGCCGAGCGCGCCCACCTCGAGCCCGGCGACCGGCTCACCGTCCAGTCGACGCAGAGCCCGCGGACCTACCGGGTGACCGGAATCGCCGCCCCCGCCCAGGAGGTGCGGCACCAGACCGCCCTCTTCTTCTCCACCGCCGAGGCCCGCCGCCTCGCCGCCCACCCCGGGCAGGTCACCGCCTTCGGGGTGCTTCCCACCAAGGGCACGGACGCGGCCGTGCTGAAGCGGTCGGTCAGCTCGGCGCTGCACGGAACCAGGGCTCCGCACGGTACGACCGCGCAGGTCAGCGCCGGTGACGGCCGAGGGCCCGTGGAGTTCCTGGACGCGGCCGCCGCGCGTACGAAGCTGGTCAGCATGGGCGGTGCGATGGGCGGCACCTCACTGCTCGTGGCCGTCCTCGTGGTCGTCGGGACCTTCGCGCTCTCCGTGCAGCAGCGCCATCGCGAACTCGCCCTGCTGCGCGCCATCGCCGCAACGCCGGGCCAGATCCGGGCGCTCCTCGGCCGTGAGGCACTGATCGTCGGGGCCGCCGCGGGCACCGCCGGCGCGCTCGCGGGGCTGCCGCTGGGCAGTTGGCTGCACGGCCGGTTCGTGGCCATGGGCGCCGTGCCGGCCACGCTTCAGCACACCGTCAGCGTCTTCCCGCCGTTCGCCGCGCTCGCCGCGACGCTGCTCGGTGCGTGGGCCGCCGCCCGTATCTCCTCGCGCAGGATCGCCCGGATCCGCCCGGCCGAGGCGCTCGCCGAAGCCAGGGCCGAGCGCACCCGCCCGGCGTGGGGACGGATCCTCGCGGGTCTCGCCCTGCTCGCCGGCGGTGTCGTCCTCGTCGCCGTGCTCAGCGTTCTGCGCACGGAACCCGCCTCGACTCCCGTGACCTTCCTGGCCGTCGTGGTCCTCGCCTCCTCCGTCGCGCTGCTCGGCCCGCTGTTGGTCAGGGCGGCCGTGGCCGTACTCGGAGGTCCGCTCGCGCTGACCGGACCCAGCAGTCGGCTGGCGCGTGCCAACCTCCGTGGCCATGCCGCCCGGATGGCCTCCGTCGTCACCCCTCTGACCCTCCTCATCGGCATGACCTGCACCGTTCTCTTCGTTCAGCCGACCCTGGGCAACGCGGCCCGCGCCCAGGCCCGCGAGGGCATCCGCGCCGACTGGGTGGTGGCCGCCCAGGGCCCGGGCGTACCGGCCGAGGCCGCACGGCGGCTGCGTACGCAGCACGACACCGTCACCGAAGTGGTCCGCACGACCGTCCGTGTGGGACTCGACAAGTACGCGGCGCAGGGCGTCACACCCGGGGGCCTCACCCGCACCTGGGACCCGGACGTCACCGCCGGCTCCCTGACGAAGCTCACCGAGGACACCGTCGCCGTCAGCGAACTCGCCGCCGACCAGCTCCACCTGAAGCCCGGCAGCCCGCTGAAACTCACGCTGGGCGACGGAACACCCGCCACGCCGACCGTCGTGGCCGTCTACGCCAGGGGCCTCGGCTTCGGCGACCTCACCTTCGCCCATGACCTGGTCGCCCGCCATGTGGACGACCCGCTCGCGACCTCCGTCCTCGTCAGCACCGGCCGTACACAGACACAACTCGCGACTACCCTCCGTGAGTTCCCGGGGATCCACGTCCTCGCCCCGGCCGCCGCCGACTCGATCCAGGCCGCACGGCAGCAGGCGAACGCCGAGGTCAACTACCTCGCCATGGGACTCGTCCTGGCCTTCACCGCCATCGCCGTCGTCAACACGCTGGCCATGTCGGTCTCGGAGCGTGTCCGCGAGTTCGCGCTGCTGCGCCTCGCCGGGGCGACCCGGCGCCAGGTGTTGGGGATGCTGCGCACGGAGGCGCTCTCGGTCCTGCTGCTCGCCACCGCGCTCGGCAGTGGAATCGCGCTCGCCGTCCTCACCGCGTTCAGCGTCGGCATGACGGGCGAGGCGGCTCCGGCGGTCACACCCCTGGTGTACGTCGCCGTGGTCGCGCTCGCCGGGCTGCTCGCGCTCGTCGCCACCGCGCTGCCGGGCCGGGTGGCGTTGCGGGTGCGCCCGGTCACGGTGGCCACGGCCAAGGAGTAGGGGACGGTACGCGTAGGAGTAAGGAGCTGTACGCAATGGTGGGCGCCCCTTACATCAGGGGGCGCCCACCAAGTACGTACCGCGACCACCTGCGTACCGCGACCAAGTACGTACCGCGACCAACTACGTGCCGCCACACGGTGATCGTGAGCCCGGAGCTAGGCCGTCACCGGGAGACCGGCCGCCTTCCACGCCTGGAAGCCGCCGACCAGGTCGGTCGCCCGGTGCAGTCCGAGCTGGTGGAGGGAGACGGCGGCGAGGCTGGACGCGTACCCCTCGTTGCAGACCACCACGACCCGCAGATCATGGCTCGTGGCCTCCGGGGCGCGGTGGTTGCCGTGGGGGTCGAGCCGCCACTCCAGTTCGTTGCGCTCGACGACGAGGGCGCCGGGGATCAGTCCGTCGCGCTCGCGCAGGGCGGAGTACCGGATGTCGACGAGGAGGGCTTCGCCGGCCTGTGCGGCGGAGTAGGCCTCCTCGGCCTCCACCCGGTCGAGTCCCTCGCGGACCCGTGCCAGCAACGTGTCGATGCCCACCGGGCGGGGTGCGCTCACTGCCAGTCCTCCGGACGCTCGACGTGCTCCAGGCGCAGCACCTGCCCCGTGCGGCTGTAGCGGCGGATCCGGGGCAGCGGCGGGTAGTACGCGTGGACGGAGATCGCGTGCTCCTCGGTGGACTCGTTGAGCACCTCGTGCACGTGGTGGCGGCTGAAGGAGCGACCCTGGCCGGCCGGCAGCCGACGTTCGCGGTCGACGTCCTCGGAGAGTTCGAGGGTCTTCCAGCCGTCGGTGGGCAGGCGGGCGGCGAGCGAGTACTCCTTGAGTTCGCCCGCGGCGGCGACGAAGGCGCCGACCGAGTCGGCGTGGTCGTGCCAGCCGGTCCCGGTGCCGGGGGGCCAGCCGATGAGCCAGGCCTCGCTGCCGCCGGGGCCCTCCAGGCGCACCCAGGTGCGGCCCTCGGGGTCGAGGGGGAGGGAAGCGATCAGTTCGGCGTCGGCGGCGGTGCGGCGCACGAAGTCGAACAGGTCGGACTGGGTGGGGGCGTGGACCGGTGCGGAGGCGGAAGGCGTGGTGGAGGGGGTGGACACAGACACGGGTACCGTCCTGGGCGTTCGCGTGGGTGCGCGCGGCAGCCGACAGGGAGGGGCGGCGCGCGGGGAGAGAACAGCTGCGAATTCAGCAGGACGGGCGACACACGCAGCCCGCGTAGCGGACGAGGTCCATATGGACCCTCCGCCACAGGCGCACACAGGTGTCGGTCACGATCCGGAGTACACCATGGCGGTCCGGGCCGGTCAACTCACTGTCACCATGTGGACCCTCTGGTGACCGAGGGTGCCGCGCTGGCCGTGGCTCCGCGCCCCGGACGGGTTCGGCTACCTGAGCCTGGTGGTCCGGGGCGGGCCGGACCACCGGGGTCGTCAGGTCCTACTGGCCGCGGTCTCCGCTTCCGCCTCCGCCGTGGCGGGGCCGCCCAGTGTCGTCTCGGCCGCCGCGTACAGGTCGGCCGGGCGCACCCCGCTCAGCGCGGTGACCAGGTGGCCGTCGGGGCGCACCAGGAGCACGGTGTGTGCCGCCGCGCCGGGATAGCTCTCGGCGACCAGCAGCTCGGCGCGGTGCGGCAGCGCGGTCACGGCGGCCGCGAGCCGGGGCATGATCCCGGCCGTGACCCAGTGCTTGCGCGCCCACACGCCCGTACCCGGAGCGATCAGTACGACGAGCAGCACCCCGCGACCGAGCCGCTCCCGCAGCTGTACGAACGAGCCGTCCTCCGCGGTCACGCGTACGTCGACGACCGGCGCACCGGGAGCCGTGTCCACCGGCGTCTCCGATTCGGTGTGCGCGGGCGTGAGCGGCGAGTCGGCGTACACCCCCGGCGCACCCAGTGGGCCGCGTCCCAGGTGGCCGTCCGTGAGCAGCGCGTCGTGGCCACGGGCCGACCCGGGGACGTACGAGCGCAGGCCTCCGCCGCTGCGCAGCAGTGGCAGCGCCTGGTCGGCGGCGCGCAGCCGGGCGGCGACGACGGCCCGCCGCTCCGCCTGGTAGCTGTCGAGCAGTGCCTCGTGCGGGCCGTGGTGCCAGGCGAGCGCCAGTTTCCAGGCGAGGTTGTCGGCGTCCCGCAGGCCCTCGTCCAGGCCCTGGGTGCCGAGCGCGCCGAGCAGGTGCGCGGCGTCCCCGGCGAGGAAGACCCGGCCGGACCGCCAGCGGCGGGCGAGGCGGTGGTGGACGGTGTGGACTCCGGTGTCGAGCAGCTCGTACGGGGGTGTGGAGCCCGCGTTCCAGCCCGCGAGGGTCTCGCGGATGCGCGCCACCAGCAGGTCGGGCGTGACCAGGTCCTTGCCGGGCGGCAGCAGCCAGTCCAGCCGCCACACGTCGTCGGCGAGGGGGCGCGCGGTCACCTCCCCGCTCGCGGGGCCCGACGTCCGCCATGGCGGCATCCGGTGCAGCAACGCCTGGCCGGGCCAGGGAAGTTCCGTACGCAGCGCCGCCACGGCGTATCGTTCGACGGCTGTACGTCCGGGGAAGCGGATGTCCTGGAGCTTGCGCACGGTCGAGCGTGGTCCGTCGCAGCCGACCAGGTAACTGCCGCGCCACCATGTGCCGTTGGGGCCGCGGGTGTGCGCCGTGACGCCCGAGGACTCCTGCTCGATCGAGTCGAGGCGGCTTCCCACGGCGACCTTGATCAGCCGCTCGTGGATGATGGCCTCGCGCAGGGCGCCGGTCAGCGCGTGCTGGGCGAGGTGCATCGGGGCGGGCGCGTGGGCGCCGTCGGAGTCCTGCGCGTCCGTACTCGGGCCGAGCCCGGCGCTTTTCAGGCTCTGCGTGCTCCCCTTCGGGTCCCGTGCGCTTCCCCCGGAACGCTGGGCGCCGCTCCCCGCGGCGTGCGCGCCGCCCCCGAAGGCCTGGGTGCCGCTCAGCGCGCCGTGCGCGCCGCCTCCCGCGCCGTGCGCCGCGCCCCCGGGGTCGTGCGCGTCGGCTTCGAAGTCCGGCGAGTGCGTGTCGGACGCCCGGGCAGCGAAGTCGATCTCGCGCATCACCTGCTTGCGCCGCATCGACCGCCATCCGGCCCAACGGAAACCGGCATCGGTGAGGGGCAGGCCCGTCAGGCGCTCGACGAGCGCGGCCGTGTCCTCGCGCAGCACCACCGTCCGCGCGAGCCGTTGTTCGTCCTTGCCCGGCCCCTCGTCGAGGACCACGCAGGGAACCTCCTGGCGGGCCAGCGCAAGGGCCAGCGTGAGGCCCACGGGCCCCGCGCCGACGATGATCACCGGGTCCACGGCGCGCGGCCCCCTGCCCGGAGCGGTGTCCTGAGGAACGGTCGGGAACAGGCAGTTGGAACGGGGTGCACGATCACAGAACGTATGCAACCCATTGCCGGTGCTTGCGTCAAGTGACGGGGGCAGTGGCGATCATGCCACTGCCCCCGTTGACATCGACGAAGGGTGAGGATCCGTCAGATGGAGATGCCGCCGCCCGCACCGCCCGCGCCGGTCGACTCCGTGCCCCCGACCGCGGCCGGCGCAAGCACGACGCCCGTCGACTTCTTGCCGCGCCGCAGTCGTCCCTCCAGCCAGCTCGCGAAGCTGGTGAGGCTGAAGTTGAGCGCGATGTAGATCAGGGCCACGACGGTGAAGCTGGCGATGGTGTTCGCGCCGTAGTACGCGCTCATCGGGCCGACAGAGGCGAGCAGCTCGGGGAAGGTGAGGACCGCGCCGCCGAGCGCGGTGTCCTTCACGATCACGACGAGCTGGCTGACGATCGCCGGCAGCATCGCGGTGACCGCCTGCGGCAGCAGGATGAACCGCATGACCTGGTTCTTGCGCAGACCGACGGCCATGGCCGCCTCGGACTGCCCCTTGGGCAGCGACAGGATGCCCGCGCGGACGATCTCCGCGAGGACCGAGGAGTTGTAGAGCACCAGTCCCGTGAAGACCGCGTAGAGCGGACGGTCGTCCGAGCTGATGTTCGAGTAAGTGGAGTACGCGGCGTCGGCGAAGATCATGAGGACCAGCACCGGGATGGCGCGGAAGAACTCCACGATCGCGGCCGCGGGTATCCGGATCCAGGCGTGGTCGGAGAGCCGGGCGATGCCGAAGAAGGCGCCGAGCGGCAGGGCGATGACCATGGAGAGGGCCGCGGCCTTCAGGGTGTTCTGCAGCCCCGGCCAGAGGTACGTGCTCCAGGCCTCGCCATGGACGAAGGGCTTCCACTTCTCCCAGGCGAGCTGGTCCTTGTCGTTGAGGCTGGTGATCACCCACCACAACAGGGCCGCGAAGGCGACCAGGAACAGCGCCGAGTAGAGGATGTTGCGCCGCTTGGCACGGGGGCCCTGGGCGTCGTACAGGACGGACGTCATCGCTTCACCGCCACCTTCTTGCCCACCCAGCCGAGGAGGAGGCCGGTCGGCAGCGTCAGGCACATGAACCCGAAGGCGAAGACGGCCGAGATCGCGATGAGTTGGGCCTCGTTCTCGATCATGGACTTCATCAGGGTGGCCGCTTCGGCGACACCGATCGCGGCCGCCACCGTGGTGTTCTTCGTCAGGGCGATCAGCACGTTCGTCAGCGGACCGACGACCGAACGGAACGCCTGGGGAAGCACGATCAGGGTCAGGACCTGGGTGAAGTTCAGACCGATGGCGCGGGCCGCCTCCGCCTGCCCGACGGGCACGGTGTTGATGCCGGAGCGCAGCGCCTCGCAGACGAAGGCCGAGGTGTAGGCGATCAGACCGAGCACGGCCAGCCGGAAGTTGACCGTCTCGACCTGGTCCGAGCCGAGACTCACCTGCAGGGTCTGGTTGAGGCCCAGCGACGTGAACAGGATGATCACGGTCAGCGGGATGTTCCGCACGATGTTCACGTAGGCGGTGCCGAATCCGCGCATGAGAGGCACCGGACCGACCCGCATGGCGGCCAGCATGGTTCCCCATATCAGGGAGCCGACGGCTGAGAGGACGGCGAGCTTCACCGTCATCCAGAACGCTCCCAGCAGGTCGTAACCTTGAAGAAAGTCGAACACGATTCCCCGCGCTTCCGCGTGTGGTGATGCCCGGGTGCGCCGCCCCCCGAGGGCGGCGCACCGGCGGGCCCTACATCAGCTGACGATGTTGCCGATCTTCGGAGCGGGCTCGTTCTTGTATCCCGCCGGACCGAAGTTCTTGTCCACGGCCTTCTGCCAGGAACCGTCGGACACCATCGCCTCGAGAGCCGTGTTGATCTTGGCCTTGAGGTCGCTGCCCTTCTTGACGCCGATGCCGTAGTTCTCGTTGGTCATCTTGAAGCCGCCGAGCTTGAACTTGCCCTTGAAGGCGGCCTGCGAGGCGTAGCCGGCGAGGATCGAGTCGTCCGTCGTCAGGGCGTCGATCGCCTTGTTCTGCAGACCCGTCAGGCAGGCCGAGTACGTCGGGTACTGCTGGAGCTGGGCCTTGGGCGCCAGCTTGTCGTGCACGTTCTGCGCCGAGGTCGAACCGGTCACGGAACACAGCTTCTTGCTGTTGAGGTCCGACGGCGACTTGATGGCGGCGTCGTCGGCGCGGATCAGCACGTCCTGGTGGGCGAGCAGGTAAGGGCCGGCGAAGTCGACCTTCTGCTGACGCGCGGGGGTGATCGAGTAGGAGGCGGCGATGAAGTCGACGTCACCGCGCGAGAGCGCGTTCTCGCGCTCGGCGCTCTTCGTCTCCTTCCACTGGATCTGGTCGGGCTTGTAGCCGAGCTTCCCGGCGACGTACGTGGCGACGTCGACGTCGAAGCCCGCGTAACCCTGCGGGGTCTTCTGGCCGATGCCCGGCTGGTCGAACTTGATGCCGACGGTGATCTTGCCGCCGCCACTGCCCGAGGAGCCGCTGTCCTTCTTGTTGTCGGAGCCGCACGCCGTGGCGGTCACGGCGAGCGCGAGCACGACGGCCGAGGCGGCGGTGACCTTGCGGAGCTTCATGGTGAACATCCTTTGGGTGGGGAGGAGATGCAGGTCTTCAGGCATGGGCTTCAGACATGGGCTTCAGTGATGAACGCAAGCGATGAACGTCAGCGTTGAACGCAAGCGATGAACGTCAGCGATGAACGCAAGCGATCAACGTCAGCGATGAATGCCGGTTCAAGAACCTCGGTTCAGGAACGAACTTCAGTGATGACGAAGCGCAGGCCGTCAGTGGTGCAGGATCTTCGACAGGAAGTCCTTGGCCCGGTCGCTGCGGGGATTGCTGAAGAACTGGTCCGGCGCGGCCTCTTCGACGATGCGACCGTCGGCCATGAAGACCACCCGGTTGGCAGCCGAGCGAGCGAAGCCCATCTCATGCGTGACGACGATCATCGTCATGCCGTCGCTCGCGAGCTGCTGCATGACCTCCAGGACCTCGTTGATCATCTCGGGGTCGAGCGCCGAGGTCGGCTCGTCGAAGAGCATGACCTTGGGGTCCATCGCCAGCGCCCGCGCGATCGCGACCCGCTGCTGCTGACCGCCCGACAACTGCGCGGGGTACTTGTCCGCCTGGGTGCCCACGCCCACCCGGTCCAGCAGTCCGCGGGCCTTCTCCTCGGCCGCCTTCTTGTCGGCCTTGCGGACCTTGATCTGACCCAGCATCACGTTCTCGAGCACCGTCTTGTGCGCGAAGAGGTTGAAGGACTGGAAGACCATGCCCACGTCGGCCCGCAACCGGGCCAGCGCCTTGCCCTCGTCGGGCAGCGGCTTGCCGTCGATGGTGATGTCGCCCGAATCGATCGTCTCCAGGCGGTTGATGGTGCGGCACAGGGTGGACTTCCCGGACCCGGAGGGCCCGATGACCACGACGACCTCGCCACGAGCGATCGTCAGGTCGATGTCCTGGAGCACGTGCAACGCGCCGAAGTGCTTGTTGACGCTCTTCAGGACGACCAGGTCCTCGGTCGCGGCCACGGCATCCTTGGCCACCGATACTTCGGTCATCGCTCTGGGGCTCCGTCCTCCTCGGTTTCGGTGGACAGTAGTGACCCCGTGCGACCAGCGTCATTACATCTGAGGGGAACTTGAGCATCACGATCCGGTAGCAATCGGACACGAGTCGTAGCAGCCGCTGTGCGACGGCGTACCGGCCGCGTACCGGCTGGGTAACGGAAGCCCTCCCCGACCCGAAGCCTCTTGACGCGGTCGTGATCCATCGGCGTGACTTCCTTGGTGCACACGCGTGTGCGCCGCGATCCAACAGGATCGGACCGTACGACCGATGAACCGGAGGGGGCCGGAATGAGACTGCTGCTCGTCGAGGACGACAACCACGTCGCGGCGGCCCTGTCCGCGGTGCTGGCGCGACACGGCTTCGACGTCACGCACGCCCGCAGCGGCGAGGAGGCCCTGCAGGCACTGGTTCCGGAGAGCGACGGCTTCGGTGTGGTCCTGCTCGACCTGGGCCTGCCCGACCAGGACGGCTACGAGGTCTGCGGCAAGATCCGCAAACGCACCAGCACTCCGGTGATCATGGTCACCGCCCGCTCCGACGTACGGTCGCGGATCCACGGCCTCAACCTCGGCGCCGACGACTACGTGGTGAAGCCCTACGACACCGGGGAACTGCTCGCCCGTATCCACGCCGTCAGCCGGCGCAGCGTCCCCGACGACGCCGGCGGCTCCGGGGACACCGCGCTGCGGCTCGGGCCGGTCCGCATCGAACTGCCCACCCGCCAGGTCAGCGTCGACGGTTCGGTGGTCCAACTGACCCGCAAGGAGTTCGACCTGCTCGCGCTGCTCGCCCAGCGGCCCGGGGTGGTCTTCCGCCGGGAGCAGATCATCAGCGAGGTGTGGCGCACCAGTTGGGAGGGGACCGGGCGCACCCTGGAGGTGCATGTAGCGTCCCTGCGTTCCAAGCTGCGCATGCCGGCGCTGATCGAGACCGTGCGCGGCGTGGGGTACCGGCTCGTCGCTCCCACGGCGTAGCGTGCACCGGTGCGCACCCGCCTCCTTCCGCTGCTCATCGTCCTGATGGCAGCCGTGCTGCTCGCGCTCGGCGTCCCGCTCGCCGTGAGCGTCGCGGCCGCCGAGCAACAGCGTGTGGTCGTCGACCGCATCGACGACACGGCACGCTTCGCCGCCCTCGCGCAGTTCGTCACCGACCAGCCGGCCGGCGGCTCCCGAGTGGGCACGACGGACGAGCGCGGGGAGACCCTGCGCAAGGAACTCGTCGCGTACTACGAGGTGTACGGCATCCGTGTCGGCGTCTTCTACCGCGACCTCGCGCCCATGGCCAATGCACCCGAGAACTGGTACGTGGTCGCGAAGGGCGAGGGGCGCGAGGCCTTCAACGAGGCGCTCCTGGGCCGCCGCAGCCACGACCCGGAGCAGGTCTGGCCGTGGCAGCGCAACCGGCTCGTCGTCGCGTCCCCGGTCATCCGGGACGGTGACGTCATCGCGGTCGTGGTCACCGACTCGCCCACCGGACAGATGCGTTCGAAGATCCTGCACGGCTGGGTGATCATCGGCGCGGGCGAGGTCGCCGCGATGCTCCTCGCCCTCGGCGCGGCGCTGCGGCTGACCGGCTGGGTGCTCAGGCCCGTACGTGTCCTCGACGCCACCACCCACGACATCGCCACCGGGCGGCTGAAGTCGCGGGTCGCGGTCGCGGGCGGTCCGCCGGAACTCAGACGCCTGGCCCGGTCGTTCAACGAGATGGCGGACAACGTCGAAGACGTCCTGGAGCAGCAGCGCGCCTTCGTCGCCGACGCCTCGCACCAGTTGCGCAACCCGCTCTCGGCGCTGCTGCTGCGCATCGAACTGCTCGCGCTGGAACTGCCGGAGGACAATGAGGAGATCGCGTCGGTCCGCACCGAGGGCAAGCGCCTCGCCGAGGTCCTGGACGACCTGCTCGACCTGGCGCTCGCCGAGCACGCCGAGGCGGACCTGCGGCTGACCGACATCGGTGAGCTGGCGGCCGAGCGCGTCGCGTCCTGGTCGCCACTGGCCGACAGCAGGGGCGTACGCCTGACCGGCACCTGCCCGGCCACCACCGCCTGGGCCGACCCGGTCACCCTGTCCAGCGCTCTGGACGCGGTGATCGACAACGCGCTGAAGTTCACGCCCGAGGGCGAGGACGTCGAGGTGGCGGTCGCGTCGAACGGCGAGGTCTCGACGGTGATCGTCACCGACCGCGGTCCGGGTCTCAGCGACGAGGAACTGGCCCGCATCGGCGACCGCTTCTGGCGCAGCGCGGGGCACCAGAACATCAAGGGCTCGGGCCTCGGCCTGTCCATCTCGCGGGTGCTGCTCTCGGCGGGCGGCGGCTCCATCGCGTACGCCCGTCACGAGCCGCACGGCCTCAAGGTGACGGTGACGGTGCCGAGGTCGCGGCCCGAGTCGTGAGCGGGGCGACCAGGGCCACCGGGGCCGACGTGGTGGTCGGCGCTACGGCTTGACCGAGCGGTAGTAGCGCCGGGCGCCCTCGTGCAGGGGCAGCGGATCCGTGTAGATGGCCGTGCGCAGGTCCACCAGCTGGGCCGCGTGCACCTGACGGCCGATGCCGTCGCGGCTGTTGATCACCGTACGGGTGAGCTCCTCGGTGAGCCGGGCGTCCGAGTTCTCCCGGGTGATCAGGAAGTTCGCCACCGCCAGCGTCTGCACGGACGAGCCCTGCTGGGCCTCGGGGTAGGCGTCGGCGGGCATCACCGCGGACCGGTAGTAGCGGGCCGCGCCGCCCTGCTCGTGCAGTTTCGCGACGAGGTCGCCGGTGATCGGCACCAGCCTGACGGCGAAGCGCTTCGAGAGCTGCTGCACCGCGCTCGTCGGCAGGCCGCCCGACCAGAAGAAGGCGTCGATCTTGTGTTGTTCGAGCAGGTCCGGCATGGTGCCGATGCCGTCCGGAAACGGCTTGATGTCCTTCGCGGAGTCGAGCCCGGCCGCCTGCAGAACATGCTCCGCTATCAGCCGTACCCCGGAACCGTCCGGCCCCACGGCGACCCTCTTGCCCCGCAGGTCTGCCACCGACTGGACGGACGAGGAGCGCGGGACGACCAGGTGCACATAGTCGTCGTACAGCCGGGCGCAGCCGCGCAGTTGGCCCGCCCCAGGCTTGTTCTCCAGGATGTACGTCTCCACCGCGTCGGCCGCCGCGATGGTGAAGTCGGCCTGGCCCGTGGCCACCCGGCGGACGTTCTCCTGCGAGCCGTCGCTGTTCTTCAGCCGGACGTCCAGGCGCGGCATGTCCTTGGCGAGCGCGGTCTGCAGGAGCGTGCCGTACTTCTGGTACACCCCGGTCGGGGTGCCCGTGCTGAACGTGATCCTGCCGCCCGGCGACTCCTCGCCCAGCGGCAGCAGCCACCACAACAGCAGCCCGAACACCACGAGCGCGGCGGCCGAGCCGAACAGCGCGCGGCGCCGGTCGATACGGGGGAGTGGCAGGAACATGCGCGCGATCCTGCCAGCCGGGGGCAGTCCTGACCAGGGCGGGGCTGAGAGGGGACGAGAGGGGTCGAGAGGGGGACGAGAGGGGTCGAGAGAGGGCGCGAGGGGGCGAGAGGGGCGGCGGGGGCGTGGAACCGGGCTCGGATTGGTCGGCGAGGGCGTGGAAACCGGGCTCGGTATGGTCGGCGGATGCAGACCTCGCCCGACTCCCCGGTCACTTCTTCCGCGTCTCCCGATCGCTGCCCCGCGTCTCCGTCCCCCGCTTCCCTGGTCCGTGAGTTCCACCTCGCCTTCGGGCTCGACGCGCGCAGCACGCCGACGGAGGTCTCCCCGGCGCTCGCCGCCCACCGTGGTGAACTGCTCGCCGAGGAGGCCGCCGAAGTCGCCGAGGTCTCGGTCTCGGGCCCGCTGGACCGGCTGGCGCACGAGCTGGCCGACGTCGTGTACGTGGCGTACGGCACCGCGCTCGTCCACGGCATCGACCTCGACGCGGTGATCGCCGAGGTTCACCGCTCCAACATGACGAAGCTGGGCCCCGACGGCCGCGTCGCCCGCCGGGCCGACGGCAAGGTCCTCAAGGGGGAGCACTACCGGGCGCCGGACGTGTCGGAGGTGCTGCGGGGGCAGGGGTGGAGGGGCGTGGACGCGTAGACCCCGCGGCTCGATCGGCCCGGCTCAGTCCCCGACGGCGGTCTGCTGTCGTGCCTCATCCTCCGCCTCGGGCCGTTCCGGTTCCGCCCCCTCGGGTTGTGCCGCGGGGCCCCGACGCTCGGGGAGACCGAACCGGGCGGTGAGCCGTTCGGCCAGCGGCTGGGTGTAGCGGGCGGTGAGCGGGCCGAGTACGACCAGGATCAGCACGTACGCCGTGGCCAGCGGGCCGAGCGAGGGTTCGATGCCGGCCGTGACCGCGAGCCCGGCGATGACGATGGAGAACTCGCCGCGCGCGACCAGCGCACCGCCCGCTCGCCACCGGCCACCCACGGAGATACCGGCCCGGCGCGCCGCCCAGTACCCGGTGGCGATCTTCGTCAGAGCCGTGACGACGGCCAGCGCGAGCGCGGGCAGCAGGACCGGCGGGATGCTCGCCGGGTCGGTGTGCAGCCCGAAGAAGACGAAGAAGATCGCCGCGAAGAGATCCCGCAACGGGCTGAGCAGCGTGTGCGCGCCCTCCGCGACCTCGCCGGACAGGGCGATGCCGACCAGGAACGCCCCGACGGCGGCGGAGACCTGGAGCTGCTGCGCGATGCCCGCGACGAGGATCGTCAGGCCCAGCACGACGAGCAGCAGCTTCTCGGGGTCGTCGCTGGAGACGAAGCGGGAGATGACACGGCCGTAGCGGACGGCCACGAACAGGACGAGTCCGGCGGCTCCCAGGGCGATCGCGAGTGTCACACTGCCCGCGGCCAGCCCGACCCCGGCCACCAGCGCGGTGACGATGGGCAGGTAGACCGCCATCGCCAGGTCCTCCAGGACGAGGATGCTGAGGATCACCGGGGTCTCCCGGTTGCCCACCCGCCCCAGGTCGCCCAGCACCTTGGCGATGACACCGGACGAGGAGATCCAGGTGACGCCCGCCAGGACCACGGCGGCCACCGGACCCCAGCCGAGCAGCAGCGCGGCGGCAGCGCCGGGCAGGGCGTTGAGGGTGCAGTCGACCAGGCCCGAGGGGTAGTGGGCCTTGAGGTTGGAGACCAGATCGCTGGCCGTGTACTCCAGGCCGAGCATCAGCAGGAGCAGGATGACGCCGATCTCGGCGCCGGTGGCGACGAACTCCTCGCTCGCGCCGAGCGGGAGCAGCCCGCCCTCGCCGAAGGCGAGGCCGGCCAGCAGATACAGCGGGATGGGGGAGAACCGCAGCCGGGCGGCGGCCCGCCCCAGCAGCCCGAGACAGAGGATGATGGCGCCGAACTCGATCAGCAGAACAGCAGAGTGCACGCGCTCACTCCCGTCCGAGTATCGCCGCGGCGCCGTCGACGCCTTCGCGGGTCCCGACGACGATCAGGGTGTCCCCGCCCGCCAGCCGGAAGTCCGGCGTCGGCGAGGGGATGGCCTCGGCGCGGCGCAGCACCGCCACCACCGACGCGCCGGTCTCGGTCCGCATCCGGGTCTCGCCCAGCACCCGGCCGTTCCAGCGGGAGGTCGCGGCGATCTCGATGCGCTCGGCGATCAGCCCGAGGTCGGTGGTGTAGAGCAGGCTCGGGCTGTGGTGGGAGGGCTTCAGCGCGTCGATCAGCGAGGCCGCCTCGCCGCTCGTCAGCCGCAGCGACTGGGCGCAGGAGTCGGGGTCGTCGGCGCGGTACACGCTCACGGTGCGGGCGCCGTCGCGGTGCGCCACCACCGACAGGTGGCGCTGTTCGCGCGTCATGAGGTCGTACTGGACCCCGATGCCCGGCAGTGGCGTCGCCCGAAGGCGTGGCGTGGACATGATCTCCCCTTGTTCATCGAGTCGGTTGCTCATCGCGTCGTGTCGTGTCGAGTCGAGTCGCGTCGTGTCGAGTCGCGGTCCTGCGTTCCCGTGCAAAACGGTCATGCTGCCATTCCCCGTACGGTGGCGACATGGGTGTTGGCACGGATGGACACGACCGCTCGACAGGCGCGAAGCTGACCGGGACAGCGGCGTCGCCGCAGCTCGGAAGGGCCGGAGGGACAGGAAGGGACGGACAGAAGAACGTGTCGCTGTTCCGGCGGATCTTCCTGCTCAATGCCGCGGGCCTGACCGTGGCCACCGCGCTGCTGCTGGGCCCGGTCACCGTGTCGACGCCGATACTGCCGGGCGAGGTGCTGGTCGTCGTCGCGGGGCTCGCGGTGCTGCTCGTCGTCAACGCGCTCGTGCTGCGGATAGGACTGGCCCCGCTGCAACGGCTCGGCCGGGCCATGGCCACCGCCGACCTGATGCATCCCGGGGCCCGGGCACCCGTCACCGGCCCCGCGGAGGTCGCCGGGCTGATCACCACGTACAACACCATGCTCGACCGGCTGGAGACCGAGCGCGCCACCAGCTCGGCCCGCGCGCTCTCCGCGCAGGAGGGCGAGCGCCGACGTATCTCCCAGGAGCTCCACGACGAGGTGGGCCAGACCCTGACCGCCGTGCTGCTGCAGCTCAAGCGGGTCGCCGACCAGGTGCCCGGGGAGCTGCGGGAGGAGGTGCGGCAGGCGCAGGAGGCGACCCGCGGCAGCCTGGACGAGATCCGCCGCATCGCCCGTCGGCTGCGCCCCGGGGTCCTGGAGGAACTCGGTCTGCACAGCGCGCTGCGGTCGCTGGCGGCCGAGTTCACCACGCACGGCCTGTCCGTACGCCACCACCTCGACGGAGATCTGCCGCCGCTGACCGAGGAGACGGAACTCGTGGTCTACCGGGTGGCTCAGGAAGGGCTCACCAACACGGCCCGGCACGCGGGCGCCGATCGCGCCGAACTGCGCTTGCGGCGGGTCGTGGATGTGGACGGTGGCGACGGCGTCGAGCTCCTCGTGCGGGACAACGGCAAGGGCCCCGGCCGGCTGCGGGAGGGGGCGGGGATCAGCGGTATGCGGGAGCGGGCCCTGCTGATCGGCGCCGCGCTCTCGGTCGGAGCCGGGCCGGGGTCGGGCACCGACGTACGGCTGCGCATCTCGACGGAGACGGGCGTATCGAAGACAGGCGCATCGAAGACCGGGGCATCGAAGACCGGCGCATCCACGACAGGCGCGCCGAAGACCGGCGTACCGCCGCAGCTCCGCGCCGCGACCGCTTTCGAGGGAGACCGATGACGTCCGTGCCGCCCATGTCGTCCGTTCCGGCCACGTCCTCCGTGCCCGACCGGCGGCCCGGCGGGGGCCGGCCCACCCGGGTTCTGCTCGCCGACGACCACACGCTCGTGCGCCGTGGCGTACGGCTCATCCTGGACGGCGAACCGGACCTGAGCGTCGTGGCCGAGGCCGGTGACGGTGCCGAAGCGGTCGCGCGGGCCCGCGACACGGACGTGGACCTCGCCGTCCTCGACATCGCGATGCCCCGGATGACCGGACTCCAGGCGGCCCGCGAACTCTCCCGCCGCCTTCCCGACCTGCGCATCCTCATCCTGACGATGTACGACAACGAGCAGTACTTCTTCGAGGCGCTCAAGGCCGGGGCCTGCGGTTACGTACTGAAGTCGGTCGCCGACCGCGATCTGGTCGAGGCGTGCCGGGCGGCGATGCGCGACGAGCCGTTCATCTATCCCGGCGCCGAGACCGCGCTCGTACGCACCTATCTGGAGCGGATGCGGCGCGGCGAGGCCCTGCCCGTGCGGACCGTCACCGACCGCGAGGAGGAGGTGCTCAAGCTGGTCGCCGAGGGCCATACGACGAAGGAGATCGCCGAACTGCTCTACATCAGCGCCAAGACCGTGGAGAGCCACCGGGCGAACCTGCTGCAGAAGCTCGGCCTGCGCGACCGCCTCGAACTCACCCGGTACGCGATCCGGGCCGGGCTCATCGAGCCGTGACCCGGGCCGGACAGGGACCGGACAGGCACCGGACAGGGACTGGACAGGCACTGGACACGGAAAGGGCCGACCCGTGCACGGGTCGGCCCTCTCTTGGTGGTGCCGCCGGATCACTTCACCGTCACGACGACGGTGGGCGAGACGACCTTGCCCGCCATGACCCGCAGCTGCTCCTGGCCCTTGTTGTTGAACTTGGTGACCAGGGAGTAGCTGCTGCCGTTCTTGAGCACGGTGCTGGACTTCAGAGCGGTCCACTTGCCGTTGTGCATGCGCAGCAGCACCACCTTGGTGCCGACCTTCACTCCCTTGGCGCGTCCGGTGAACGTCACCGACTGGCCGGCCTTCACCTGGGCCTTGCTCACCCTGGCGGTGATCGAACCGTTGGCCATGGGCGTGCCGGTCCTGGTCGGCTTCGCGGTGCCAGTCCTGGTGGGCTTGGCGGTTTCGGTCCCGGTCGGCTTCGCGCTGCTAGTCATGATCGGCTTCGGCCTCGGTGAGGCCGCGCTCGGGGACGCGGCGAAGGCGCCCGCCGTCCCGGCCGACAGCAGAGCGACGGAGAGCGCGCCGGCGCCGATCGCCTTGGCACAGCGGCTGCGGAGTGTGGAATTCACGTGTGACTCCTGACGTGGCGGGTCCCCCCACAAACGGATCACGCCCATATGGGCGAAATGTTCGCTTTTGAGGTTATCCACGTCAGGGCCGAGCCTGCGACCGGACGAGGGTGTTATTCCTGTGCGAAAAGCGTCAAAAAACCCTCACTATCGGACAAAAACGCCTGGTCGGCGGGGCTTGCGGAGGGTTACCAACTTCTTACCCAGCGTCCATGGCGATCGCTCCGATGCGATCGCTCCGAGCAGCGCCCCCACCCCGTCGCCTTGGCCGACGAGTCCCCGAACGTCCGCGGACGTCAGGAGCGAGGGCACATGTCCGCGCCGTACACCGTGCGTGCGGTAGTCCGGGACGACGATCCGGCTCGCCGGGGACTCGGCGGAGTCCCCGGACCGCCCGTTCGCCGGCCCGGTCGTCGGTTCGCCGCGGATGACATCCCAAGGGGTCGACCGCGGCGAACCGACGCCGAATCAGCCGTCGATGCGGTGCTGGGTCCAGAACGAGGTCAGGTCCGTGGTCGTGGCGGCCTGGGCGGCCGCCTTGAACTCGGCCGTGGTCGAGACGCCGTACCAGTGCGAAGTGGCGTAGTCCTTCAGCAACTTCGCCATGACGGTGTCACCGAGGACGCGCCGCAGATCGTGCAGGGCGCACTTGCCGTAGCCGTAGACGACGGTGGAGTACCGGGACGAGTGGGCGTCCCAGTAGGCCATCGAGTTGGTGATCTTCTCCGCCGTCGAGGCCCAGGAGACGCTGTTCCAGCAGTTGGTGCCGGTACTGCCCAGCGCCAGGTCGGTGGCGTAGTCGGTGAACGCCTCGTCCAGCCACGGGCTGTTGTACTCGTCGTCGCCGACGATCCCGTAGAACCACTGGTGCCCGATCTCATGGGTGAGTGCCGTGGTGGAGACCAGGTCGAGGACGAACCCCGGGTACTCCATGCCGCCGAACCAGAAGTTGTTGTCGATCACGGCGTCCAACTCGCCGTACGGGTAGGCGCCGAAGCGTCCCGCGTGGGCGTCCACCGCGCTCTTCGCGGTGGTGAGCATGGACTGTGCGCTGGACGAACTGATCCCCGAAACGGAGTAGATGTTGATCGGGGTGCCCGCCGCCGACGTACCCGAGATCTTGCTGAACGGGCCCGCCGCCCACGCGAAGTCACGGACCTTGGAGGCGGTGGCCGTGGTGACCGTGCGTCCGCTGGAGCCGGGGGTGTCCACCGAGGTGCCCGTGGCCGGGACCAGCAGGGTGGTCGGGTGGTCGAGGGTCACCTTGAAGTCGGCGGCCAGGGAGTAGAACGACTCGCCGTTGTTGGTGTACGGGTCCAGGTGCCAGCCCGAGCCGTCCTTGATGGCGAGAACCGGCAGCGCGTTGCCGATCATGCTGAACGCGCCGTCGTAGCCGAACCGGTCGGCGCCGCTGGGGACGGTGATCCCCAGGTCGAAGCCGATCGTGGTCGACTGGCCCTGCGCCAGCGGGGTCGGGAGGGCGATCCGGAGCGCGGTGCAACCGACCGACAGGGCGCCCGCGGTGCCCCCGGTGACGTTGCTGACCGCGATCGGCATCGCGGAGCAGGTGCCGTGGTAGTTGTCCCACAGCCTCAGGTACACCTCGCTGAGCGCGGTGGAGGAGGCGTTGGTGAACGTCGCGCTCTCGTGGCCCGTCCAGACCGTGCCGCTCGTGTTGCTGCTCAGGCTGACGGTGTACGAGGGGGCGGCCGGCGTGCGCGTGGAGTCCGCCGGCGGGGTCGTGCCGCCGGAGGTGTCGAGGGCGATGTCGTCGAGGACGAAGCTCGTCTGGAGGCTGGAGTCCTCGGTCCCGGTGAAGGCGAGGCTCACGGTCTGGCCCGCGAACGCCGACACGTCGAACGACTTCTGTACGTAGCCGGTGGCCTTGTTGAGGTTCGAGTACGTCGCCAGTGTCGTACTGCCGATCTTCGCCGTCAGCTTGTCGTACGCGGTCGACGAGGTCGTCTCGGCGGTGTCGATGTGCAGCCAGAAGGTGAGCGTGGCGCTGCTGCACCCGGACGGGATCGTGACGCTCTGCGAGAGGGTGTCGGTGTGCGTACTGCCGACACCGTTCAGCCAGGCGAAGCTGGTGCCGCCGTGGGCGCTCTGACCGGAACGGCTGGTGATCACGGTCGACGACGACTGGGTCCAGGGTGAAGTCCCGCTCTCGAAACCACCGTTGGTGACCACCTGGGCCGGAGTGCAGTCGGCGGCCAGTGGTGCCGTGGGCGGCGCGGCTGCCGCCGGGGTGATGGGGAGCAGGGCTGCGGCCAACGCGGCGATGCCCAGTGCGGTCGCGGCGAGGGCCTTGTGGGGGGTCGGTCTCACACGAAACTCCTTTGAGGCGGCCGGGATTCCGGCCTGCTCGGTGGCCGCCCTGACGGCCTGGGTGCGCCGGGGGCAACCGGGGGCTGCGCGCATCGCTTGCGCGATCGCTGGGGTGAGATTTCCGTTGCGTCTCCCTGTGGTCAGGGCTACGGCTGCGGGAAGCCTGGCAGATTTGACCGGGGCATGCCATCAGTGACGGGTAAAAGTGTTCGCTGACCTGAAGTGTTCGGGCTCCGCCCGCGGCCGTGGTCGGTACGAGTCGGTCGAACTCGGTGATCAGTGATGAGCGATCAGCGATCAGCGATCAGCGATCACTGATGAGCGATGAGCGATGAGCGATGAGGTTGAGCGCTGAGTGCCTGAGCGATCAGTGATCCGGGAGCGCGGCGTGCGGGCCGAGCTGCCGGGCGCAGGCGTCCCGGGCCGGGGCGGACAGCAGGTCGCCCGCTCCGGTGAACAGCCGGTACAGGGACGGGCCGTACCGCTCCGCCAGTTCCGCGTTGTGGGCCAGTACGTCGAGCTCGTTGGCGGCGGTGATCTCCAAGAACGCTCGCAGGTCGTCGTCCGCGGGGATGTGCTCGCGGCCGGTGAAGCGATCACGGAAGACCACGGGCCGATCTCCCCCGATCCGGGGAAGGACGGCGCCGCGGTCGCAACTCGCGTACAGGTACACCAGTGCCTCGGCCCGGTCGCCGATCAGCTCCGCCAGGGTCGCCCGCTCGGCGACCGGCAGCAGGTACGGGTCGAAGCCGTCGGTTCCGTACGCGGCATGGCACAGCCCCGCCGCCTGGATCGCGGGGTCACCGCCCCAGTCGGCCAGGAGCCGTCGGACACGGCCGAGGTGCTCCAGCAGCGTGCCGCCCGGATGCGGCATCTCGGCGGTTCCCCGCGCACGCAGGAAGGCTTCGGCACGCGACCACCGGGACGCGTCACCGTCGCCGGTCTCTTCGGGAACTTCGAGCGCTTCGGGTACTCCGGGTACTTCGGTCACTTCGGCCCCTTCGGGATGAGGATTCAACGTCTCGGCAGGCCACTGAGAGACTCCCACCATGGACACGAGTGCGGGGGCGGACCTGACAAGGCCCGGGCGGGCGCTGCCCGGGAACGGGTCAGGCCAAGCGGTGGTTCGAGGATCGGGCCGTTCCATGGAATGGGCGCTGCGCTCCGCGGAGCAGGCGGACGTCGAGGTGATCGCCGAGCTGCGGGCGACGGTGATGCGCCCGGACCTGGAGCGGTTGGGCCGGTTCGACGAGCGCCGGGTCCGCCGGCGGCTGCGGGAGTCCTTCTCCCCGGGGCACACGTCGGTCGTCATCGTCGACGGCGACTTCGCGGGCTGTGTCACGCTGAGGCCGGCCGAGGACGGGCTGTGGCTGGAGCACTTCTATCTCGTCCCGGACTTGCAGGGCCGGGGGCTCGGTTCAGCCGTCCTGCGCGCCCTGCTGGACCGCACCGACACCGACGGCCTGCCCGTCCGTCTGAACGTCCTGCAGGGCAGCGCCGCCCGGCGACTGTACGAGCGCCACGGGTTCACCGTGGAGGTTCAGGACCCGATCGACGTCTTCATGGTGCGACGACCGGGTGCGGGATGAAGAGGTCCGCTCCTAGGCCGCGTTGCGCCAGACCTTCACGTCCAAGGTGGCGTACGTCGTCCCGGACGAACCCCGATACGTCACGAGCCCCACGTGCCCCGTCCCGCTGACCACGCACATCTGCTGGCCGACGGTGAGGTCCCTGACCCAGATGTAGCTCTTGTAGCCGGTCGCCGCCTTGCACGCGTCCAGGCTTCCCTGCCGCCCCACGGGCAGCAGGGCGAGGGAGCTGCCGGAGTCGGTGCCGGGGGCGAGGACCGCCCCCGAGGAGTAGACGGCATACGTCAGATCCTCGTCGGAGGTCCCGGTGTCCGCCTTGGACCGCACCGGAGTGTCCGCGAGATACAGGTCGTGGCTCGCGGTCATCCGGATCCCGGAGTACGTCACCGGGACGGGGGCCGTCGGTGCCGCGGGCTTGCTGGACGCGACGGTCGGAGGAGCCGAGGCAGCGGTCCGCGTGGGCGTCGGGGGCCCCGAAGGGCTGGGCGGCAGAGCGGACTTGGCCGTCTTGGGCTTCTTCGAGGCCCGGGGTGACGGGGAGCCGGACGCCGACGGCGAAGCCTCCGCGGACGTGGCCGAGTGCGACGCGGCGACGTCCTGAGCCCGGTTGTCGTTCTTGCCGCCGTCCCGCGGGACGAGCAGCAGCGCGGCGGCCGCCCCACCGGCGACGAGTACGACCGCGGCTACCGCCCATACCCAGCCCCGGGCCTTGCGGCCCTTGCCGCCCGTGCCCACCGAGGAGGTCTGTGCGGCGTCCGGTTCCTGCGGCTGCTGCCAGGGGTGCGGAGCGTACGGGCCCGGCGCGGCCCCCGGCCCCATCACGAAGGGTCCGGGCAGCGCGGCATGGGACGGCGCGGCGGGGGAGTAGGCCATCGGAGGCCCGAAAGCGCCGGGACCACCGGGACCACCGGGACCGGCGGGACCGAAGGCGCCGGATCCAGCGGGTCCGAAAGCCCCCGCAGCTCCCGCAGCCTCCGCAGCCCCGGAGGTCCCCGAAGCGTGAGCGTCCGCAGCCGCCTCCACCCGGGCCCGATCGGCGCCTTCGGCCCGAGCCGCGATACCCGCCGCCAGCTCACCCGACAGCCACGCCCCGGACGCGGACCGCGCTTCGGCACCGAGATTCGCCTGGATGGTCTGGACGGAGCGTATGACCTCCTCGACGGAAGGCCGCTCGGCGGCGGGCTTGCGCAGACACAGCGCCACCAGCTCCCGTATCTCCACCGGCACGCGGCTGAGATCGGGCTCCTCGTGGACCACCCGGTAGAGCACCGCGTGCGGATCCCCGTCCCCGAAGGCGGCGCCGCCCGTCGCCGCGAACACCGCGGTCTGCCCCAGCGCGAACACGTCGGCCGACGGCATGGCATCCCCGCCGAGCACCTGCTCCGGCGCCATGTAGGCGACGGTTCCGAGGGCCGTGCCGCTCATCGTCACCGACGTGGCGTCCGCGGCCCGCGCGACACCGAAGTCGATGACCCGCGGGCCGTCGGCGGCGAGCAGCACGTTCGACGGCTTGAGGTCCCGGTGCACGATGCCCTCGCGGTGCACCGCCTGCAGGGCCTCCGCGACACCGGCGATCAGCCGCAGCACGGTGTCGAGGGGCAGCGGCCCGTGATCGCGTACCGCGTCGGCGAGGGAGGGCCCCGGCACATAGGCGGTCGCGCACCACGGCATCGACCCTCCGGTGTCGCTGTCGACGACCGGAGCCGTGTAGAGCCCGTGCACCCGGCTCGCGGCGGCCACCTCGGCCTGGAACCGCTTCCTGAACTCGGCGTTCTCGGCCAGCTCCGGCCGGATCACCTTGACCGCGACGGCCCGCCCGCCCGGCGTGTGCGAGAGATAGACCCGTCCCATGCCCCCGGACCCGAGCCGTGCCACCAGCCGGTAGCCGCCGACGACCCGGGGATCGCCGTCCTCCAGAGGCTGGAAACTCTCCACATCGGCCCCACCGTCGCTCAACACGCCTCACTCCACCCCGAGATCAGTTCTGTGGTGCCCCATTGCATCACGGGCCCCCTCGGCCCGGTGGGGACGGCCGCCGACCTCGTGGTCGGGCTCGGCCCGCTCCTCGAAACCCTCGGACGGGGGCTCTCCCGAAACCGCCTACCCTTGGAGGCATGACCAGCAGCAGCGACCGGAGTCAGGCAGTGGACGTTCAGGAACCCAAGACCTATGAGGTGCGCACCTACGGGTGCCAGATGAACGTCCACGACTCCGAACGGCTCTCCGGGCTCCTCGAAGGCGCCGGTTACGTGCGCGCGCCCGACGGGTCCGACGGGGACGCGGACGTCGTCGTCTTCAACACCTGCGCCGTCCGGGAGAACGCCGACAACAGGCTGTACGGCAACCTCGGCCGCCTCGCGCCGATGAAGACGAAGCGCCCCGGGATGCAGATCGCCGTCGGCGGCTGCCTGGCCCAGAAGGACCGCGACACCATCGTGAAGAAGGCGCCCTGGGTGGACGTCGTCTTCGGTACGCACAACATCGGCAAGCTGCCGGTCCTCCTGGAGCGCGCCCGCGTGCAGGAAGAGGCGCAGGTCGAGATCGCCGAGTCGCTGGAAGCGTTCCCGTCCACGCTGCCGACCCGCCGCGAGAGCGCGTACGCGGCCTGGGTCTCCATCTCCGTGGGCTGCAACAACACCTGCACCTTCTGTATCGTCCCGGCGCTGCGCGGCAAGGAGAAGGACCGCAGGACCGGCGACATCCTCGCCGAGATCGAGGCACTGGTCGGCGAGGGCGTCTCCGAGATCACCCTGCTCGGGCAGAACGTCAACGCGTACGGCAGCGACATCGGCGACCGCGAGGCGTTCAGCAAGCTGCTGCGGGCCTGCGGGCAGATCGAGGGCCTGGAGCGGGTCCGGTTCACCTCCCCGCACCCCCGTGACTTCACCGACGACGTGATCGCCGCCATGGCCGAGACTCCGAACGTGATGCCGCAGCTGCACATGCCGCTGCAGTCCGGTTCGGACCCGGTCCTGAAGGCGATGCGTCGGTCCTACCGGCAGGACCGCTACCTCGGGATCATCGAGAAGGTGCGCGCCGCCATTCCGCACGCCGCCATCACCACCGACATCATCGTGGGCTTCCCCGGCGAGACCGAGGAGGACTTCGAGCAGACCATGCACGTGGCGCGGGAGGCCCGCTTCTCGGCGGCGTTCACGTTCCAGTACTCCAAGCGCCCCGGCACCCCGGCCGCCACCATGGAGAACCAGGTCCCCAAGGAGGTCGTCCAGGCGCGCTACGAGCGTCTCGTCGCCCTCCAGGAGCAGATTTCCTGGGACGAGAACAAGAAGCAGGTCGGCCGCACCCTGGAGCTGATGGTCGCCGAGGGGGAGGGCCGCAAGGACGGCGCCACCCACCGCCTCTCCGGCCGTGCCCCCGACAACCGCCTGGTCCACTTCACCAAGCCCGACCAGGAAGTACGCCCCGGCGACGTGGTCACCGTCGAGGTCACCTACGCCGCCCCGCACCACCTGCTCGCCGAAGGCGCCGTCCTGGACGTGCGCCGCACGCGCGCGGGGGACGCCTGGGAGAAGCGCAACGCGGCCGAGGCGCCGAAGCCCGCCGGTGTGATGCTGGGGCTGCCGAAGATCGGTGCCCCGGAGCCGCTGCCGGTCGCCACCGGCAGTGGGTGCGGCTGCGACTGACCCCGGGACGGGGGGCTCCTGGACCGGCCGCGCGGGGTTACGCTGCCGATCATGCTTGTAGCCGCCGCAGTCTGCCCCTGTCCGCCGCTGCTCGTCCCCGAGGTCGCCGCCGGTGCGGCACCGGAACTGGCCGCCGCGCGCGCGGCCTGCACGGACGCTCTGGGGGTGCTGGCAGCCTCGCGCCCCGACCTGCTGGTCGTCGTCGGGCCGGCCGATGAGAGCGGGCGCGGGCCGTTCCCGGAGGGGGCGCCGGGCTCGTTCCGCGGGTTCGGTGTGGACCTCGACGTGCGCCTCGGGGGAGGGGCGTCGCCTGCCGGGGCGCCGGAGCGTCCGCTTCCGCCCTCGCTCGCCGTCGCCGCCTGGCTGCTGGAGCGCACGGGCTGGTCCGACGCCCCCGTCGAAGGCCTTGGAGTGGGGGAACCTCTCGAGGTCGAGCGGTGCGTCCAGGCCGGGGCGGGGATCGTCGCGCGGGCCGACCGGGTGGCCCTGCTGGTGATGGGCGACGCCAGCGCGTGCCGGACGCTCAAGGCACCCGGATATCTCGACGAACGCGCGACGGGCTTCGACGCGGAGGTCGCGCGGGCGCTGGGTGCGGCGGACCTGGCGGCCCTGAAGGCGCTGGACGCCGAGCTGGCGTACGAACTGAAGGTCTCCGGGCGGGCCCCCTGGCAGGTCCTCGCGGGCGCGGCCGAGGGTGCGGACCTGGGCGGCGCCCTGCTGTACGAGGACGCGCCCTACGGGGTGGGGTACCTGGTGGCGGCCTGGTCCTAAGGGGCCTAGGGGTCCTAGGGGTCGTCGAGGTTCTGGGAGTCCTAGGGTCCTAGCGGTCCCGGGGGGGGTGCCTCTATGTCCTTCGTCAAGCGAGGCGTGGGGTTCTGGGTTCGTAGAAGGTGCCGTCGCGGAGCATCGCGAACAGCACGCTGATCCGCTGTCGGGCAAGGCGGAGGAGGGCCTGCGTGTGGGTCTTTCCGCGAGCTCGGCAGCGGTCGTAGTAGGAACGGGAGGCGGGATCGTGCAGGGCGGCGAACGCGGACAGGAACATCGCCCGTTTGAGCTGCCGGTTGCCGCCTCTGGGCGCGTGTTCGCCGTGGATCGAGGTTCCCGAAGACTTCGTCGTCGGGGCGAGCCCGGCGTAGGAGGCCAGATGGGCGGCGGTGGGGAAGCTGGTTGCGTCGCCGACGGTGACCAGCAAGGTGGCGGCGGTCCTGACCGCAACCCCGGGCATCGAGGTCAGGACCGGGGAAAGAGGGTGAGCCTCCAGCAACTGCCCGATCTGCGCTTCAAGGGCTCGTCGCTGTTCATGGACGGCGGCGAGCGAACGGGCAAGGGAGGGGATGACGATGTCGAGGGTGCCCGTGCCTGGAACGACGACGGTTTGTTCGTCCAGGGCATCGAAGACCTCGTCGATCAGCCGCTCGGCCATGCGTGGAGCTCTGGGTCTGGTGACCTCGACGAGCTTGCGGCGTCCGGCTTTTCGCAGCGCGGCCGGAGAGCCGTAGCGTTCCAGCAGCCAGGTCACCGCGGGGTGGTCCAGGCGTGGGCCAAGGACGCGTTCCAGCGAGGGGTGGAACTGGGTGAGCAGGCCGCGTATCCGGTTGGAGGTGCGGGTGGCCTCGGCTGCCAGGTCCTGGTCGAAGCCCACCAACACGGTCAGTTCGGCGGTGATCTCGTCGGTGAGCTCAAGCGAGCGCAGGGTGTGCGGCATGGTCCGGGCGGCGTCCGCGATGACCGCGGCGTCCTTCGCGTCGGTCTTCGCCTCGCCCGGGTAGAGGTCGGCGATCCGGCGCATCGCGAGTCCGGGCAGGTAGGCGACCTTGCAGCCAGCGTCCCGGGCGACCGTCAGAGGCAGGGCTCCGATCGAGGCGGGCTGGTCCACGATCACCAGCACGGTGCCGAACTTCGCGGCCAGCTTGTCGAAGACGGCCCGCAGCTTCGGCTCGCTGTTGGGCAGCTGCTTGTCGAAGACCTTCTTGCCGGCCGGGGTGAGGCCGTGCCCGTGATGGGCGCTCTTGCCTACGTCCAGGCCGAGGAAGACGCCCACGTCGTCGATGTCGTACAAGCCGTCCTCCCGAACGGGGTTCGTGCGGTGCTGGCCAGGGCTTCGGCGTCGTATGCGCGCATCCACGTTATGCAGACCTGCCGCCCGAAAACGGCCGGGCATTGCGCTCGGCCAGGCGGTAGTCGGACCTCTCATCAGCGTCTCCAACGGCGCCTCGTGGGCCCGGTGACACCACCCCCCAGGTCATCCGTTCGACAGGGGGGAACAGCCATGCCGGGCCCGGAGGCCAGCGGTCCCGTTGCGGAACCGCGAAGAAGATAACGGGGGGGGGCCTAGCGGTCCTGGGGCTGCGGCCGAGAAGGCCGCCAGCCGGCAGAGCCGAGCCTCGATACGGCCGGCTGGACTCGGTGGCCCTGATACAGCGGCCCGGACACGGTAGCCCGGACACGGCGGACGGCCGGGAGCTCGATGTGCTCCGCGGCCGTCCGCCGATGTGTGCCGATATGTGCCGATGTGTGCCCGTCAGGGCGTCGGAGGCGGTGGGGGCACGTCCGGCGGCGGCGTGGCGCCGTCGGATTCCTTGTGCGCGAGTCGGTCCATGGCGCCCTTGGCCTTGCCCGTGCCCGTCTGGATCTTGTCGCTGTACTTGCCCTTGGTCTTTTCGTCGACCACCTTCGCGGCCTTGTCCAGACCGTGCGTGACCTTGTCCCCGTGCTGTTGCGCGAGGTCCGAGACCTTGTCCTTGGCGGGTGCCAGCTTGGCTTTCAAATTGTCCAGGAGACTCATGGTCCACCTTCCCTCGCGGGACAGTTACGTGCGGGCGCTTTCGCCGGCCTCGTTGTCCGCGGCCTTTTCGGCGGTCTGCTGCTGGGGGATCTCGACGTCATCCTTGGCGGTGGCCTCCGCGGGCTCGGTCGCCGCAGCCCCGCCTTCGCTCTCGGAGCCTCCCGGCCTCTCGGAGCCTTCGGACTTCTCGGACGAACCCTTCGCCTCCTCCGTCACCTCCACCTCGGTATCGGCCGTTTGTGTGTCGGCCTGCACCGCGGCGGTTGACGCCTCCTCCGTAGCCTTCGACCTTCCAAGAAGTCGTGCAAAAACGCCCATATCCACTCCATACGTTACTCGTGAGGGCGAAATTCCGCGTCACCCGGTGCGTCCCATTGCGTCGCACGGGTCACCGGCTCTCGAAAACCGGCGGCTGGAACCTCGCAACAGGCAACGACCCCGGGCCCGTGGCGTCACGTAGCTCGTTCGAGGAGAGGCCCCGAGGTTTGCGAGACTAGGGCGGTGAGTAGCGCACCCCCCGCCCCCCGGGTCATCGCCGTCGTAGGACCGACCGCCGCTGGTAAGTCCGATCTGGGCGTTTACCTCGCCCAACGGCTCGGCGGCGAGGTCGTCAACGCCGACTCCATGCAGTTGTACCGAGGGATGGACATCGGTACCGCCAAACTGACGCCGCAGGAACGCGGCGGGATCCCGCACCACCTCCTGGACATCTGGGACGTGACCGTCACGGCCAGCGTCGCCGAGTACCAGCGGCTCGCTCGCGCCCGCATCGACGCGCTGCTCGCCGACGGCCGCTGGCCGATCCTGGTGGGCGGCTCCGGGCTGTACGTCCGTGGGGCCGTGGACAATCTGGAGTTCCCCGGCACGGACCCCGAGGTGCGAGCCCGGCTGGAGGAGGAGCTCACGCTGCGTGGCTCCGGAGCGCTGCACGCGCGTCTGGCCACGGCCGATCCGGAGGCCGCGCACGCGATCCTGCCCAGCAACGGCCGCCGTATCGTCCGCGCCCTCGAGGTCATTGAGATCACCGGAAAGCCCTTCACCGCGAACCTCCCCGGCCACGACTCCGTCTACGACACCCTGCAGATCGGCGTCGACGTCACGCGCCCCGAGCTCGACGACCGCATCGCGCGCCGCGTCGACCGAATGTGGGAGGCGGGGCTCGTCGAGGAGGTGCGTGCGCTGGAGGCGCACGGACTGCGTGAGGGGCGTACGGCATCGCGGGCGCTCGGGTATCAGCAGGTGCTCGCGGCGCTCGCCGGGGAGTGCACCGACGCAGAGGCGCGCGCCGAGACCGTACGCGCCACCAAACGCTTCGCGCGGCGTCAGGACTCCTGGTTCCGGCGCGATCCCCGGGTGCACTGGCTGAGCGGCGCTGCGGCGGATCTCACAGAACTCCCGCAGCTCGCCCTGGCGTTGGTCGAACGACCGGTCACAGCCTGATCACGTCATGGCATCGGGACGCTCCGGCCGCCGTCCGGGCCTTCGGCGCCGTGCCATCATCGAGCTTCGATCGACCAAGTGGAGTCCGAGTTGGGAGGGCGCGTGGCGATGGAGGCCGGCCCTCGCGACACCGCACAGGACGCGGAGCACGACACCGCGCAGGAGCAGCAGAAACCGCACGAACGGCTGGAACCGCTGGAACCGCTGGAACGTCAGGATTTCGTCGGAGGTCGACTGGGCCCTGACGGGGACCTGCTGGGCGGCGACGGTGAGCTGCTCGGTGGCGGCGCCGCTCCGCTGAGCTCCGACGGGCCCGACGAGCCTTCCGGCGGTGTGAGCGCCGACGGGCCGGCACCGGACGAGATGGTGCCGCCCGAGGTCGAGGTCGAGCTGCGCCCGCAGCGTCGACTGCGGATCTGGCAGCTCGCGCCGATCGTCATCCTGGCCGCGACGGGCTCCCTGATGTTCGCCTTCCCGCTCGCCTTCGAGTTCGGTGACGGCGGTGCGGTGGTCGCCATGCTCGGCCTGCTGATCTGCTCGTGCGCCGCGGGCTGGGGCATGATGGCCGCCCGCCGGGTCGGCTACGTCTGGCCGGGCCTGCCGCCGCGGGGCACCGGCCGCCGTCTGGACTGGCGTGTCGTGCTCGCGTACGTCGTGGTGGTCGCGGCGGTGGCGGTACTCGCCGTCGGGCGCGTCGCCCGCCTCCGCTGAGGTCCTCCTTCACCTGGGTCCCCTGCCGGGACCGGGGTGTGTCGGACCGACCCCTTAGGATCGAGGGATGAGCACGCGGATCGCCTTCCTCAAGGGGCACGGGACCGAGAACGACTTCGTGATCGTCCCGGACCCGGAGAACGCCATCGACCTGCCCCCGACCGCCGTGGCCGCCCTGTGCGACCGCCGCGCGGGCATCGGCGGCGACGGTCTGCTGCATGTCGTTCGGTCCGCCGCGCACCCCGAGGCCAAGGAGATGGCGGCCGAAGCGGAGTGGTTCATGGACTACCGCAACGGCGACGGCTCGGTCGCGGAGATGTGCGGCAACGGAGTGCGGGTGTTCGCGCGCTACCTCCAGCGTGCCGGACACGTGGCCGAGGGAGACATCGCGGTCGCCACGCGCGGGGGCGTGAAGAGCGTGCACCTCGCCAAGGACGGAGCCGTCACCGTCGGCATGGGCAAGGCGGTCCTCCCCGAAGGGGACGTCACCGTGAGCGTCGGCGAGCGCAGCTGGCCCGCGCGCAACGTCAATATGGGCAACCCGCACGCCGTCGCCTTCGTGGACGACCTCGCGCACGCCGGCAACCTGTTCACGCCGCCGCCGTTCGCTCCGGCCGCGGCCTACCCGGACGGGGTGAACGTCGAATTCGTGGTGGACCGGGGACCGCAGCACGTCGCCGTGCGCGTCCACGAGCGCGGCTCCGGGGAGACCCGGTCGTGCGGTACGGGCGCGTGCGCCGTGGCCGTCGCGGCGGCCCGCCGTGACGGAGCCGACCCGGCCGTGACGGGGACCGCGTCGACGTACACCGTCGACGTGCCCGGCGGCCGTCTGGTGATCACCGAGCGCCCGGACGGCGAGATCGAGATGACCGGCCCCGCGGTGATCGTCGCCGAGGGCGAGTTCGACGCGGAGTGGCTGGGCACCGTCCAGTTCTGAACGGACGTCTTCTGAACGGACGTCTTCCGAATGGACGTTCCGGACGATGTCGTAACCTCGGTTCCTTCCAAAACCTCGCGTCCGTAAACCCCCTGAACCTTCGCTCGAATGGGTGATCCGTTTCACGCTCGGCGAGAGGCGGTCAGCCGGGCGTGGTGGGCTCGGTAGCATCAAGCACCGGCCCGGACGGGGGAATCGGGACCAACCCCTGAGCCGTGTACGCCATGGGGCACCCCGTCCGCCGGTCTACGCAGCCGGAGGTGCCCATGAGTGCGGAGGCGACGAACCCCGCGACGCCAGCCCCTGCAACGCCCTCCCCCGAGCTCTCGGCCTCTCCCCCACTCTCGACTTCGCTCGAGCGGGGGGACCCCCATGAGCAGGGGGCACCCCCATCGCACCGCAGGAAGAGCCGTCCCCGGATCGACCTGCGCCGCCTCGGCCGCGCCGCGCTGCTCGGCACGACGCCCCGCGACCGGCTGCCCGACGCGATCGGTCACGTGGCCGAGGCACATCGCGCGCACCACCCCGACGCGAACATGGAACCGCTGCGCCGGGCCTACGTACTGGCGGAGTCCTCGCACCGCGGCCAGATGCGCAAGAGCGGTGAGCCGTACATCACCCACCCGCTCGCCGTGACCCTGATCCTCGCCGAACTCGGCGCGGAGACCACGACGTTGACCGCCTCCCTGCTCCACGACACCGTCGAGGACACGGAAGTGACCCTCGATCAGGTGCGCGAGGAGTTCGGCGACGAGGTCTGCTATCTCGTGGACGGCGTCACCAAGCTGGAAAAGGTGGACTACGGGGCGGCCGCCGAGCCCGAGACGTTCCGCAAGATGCTCGTCGCCACCGGCAACGACGTCCGCGTGATGTCGATCAAACTCGCCGACCGGCTGCACAACATGCGCACGCTCGGCGTCATGCGCCCCGAGAAACAGGCGCGCATCGCCAAGGTCACCAGGGACGTGCTGATCCCGCTCGCCGAACGGCTCGGCGTCCAGGCGCTCAAGACCGAGCTGGAGGACCTCGTCTTCGCGATCCTGCACCCCGAGGAGTACGAGCACACCAGGGAACTGATCGTCGACAACGCCTCTCGCGCGAGCGACCCGCTCGCCGAGATCGCCGAGGAGGTGCGCACGGTCCTGCGCGAGGCCGGGATCCCGGCCGAAGTCCTCATCAGGCCACGGCACTTCGTCTCCGTGCATCGCGTGTCACGCAAACGCGGGCCCATGCGCGGTGCCGACTTCGGACGTCTCCTGGTGCTCGTGAACGAGGACGCGGACTGCTACGGGGTCCTCGGCGAACTGCACACCTGTCTCACCCCGGTCGTCTCGGAGTTCAAGGACTTCATCGCGGTCCCCAAGTTCAACCTGTACCAGTCGCTGCACACGGCAGTCGCGAGCGGCGACGGCGAGATCGCCGAAGTCCTCATCCGCACCCACCAGATGCACAAGGTCGCCGAGGCCGGGGTCATCGCCCTCGGCAATCCCTACGCTCCTCCTTCGGAGGAGCAGTCGGACGAGCAGTCCGAGGGCCGGCCGGGTGTCGGCGGGCGCCCGGTGGACGGCGAGCGGGTGGACCCCACCCGCCCCGGCTGGCTCTCCCGGCTCCTCGACTGGCAGGAGGGCGCCCCGGACCCGGACACGTTCTGGTCCACGCTGCGCGAAGACCTCGCCCAGGACCGCGAGATCACCGTCTTCCGCGCCGACGGCGGCTCGTTGGGCCTTCCGGAGGGCGCCAGTTGTGTGGACGCCGCCTACGCGCAGTACGGCGAGGACGCGCACGCCTGCATCGGCGCCCGCGTCAACGGCCGCCTGGCGACGCTCAGTACGGTCCTGAAGGACGGCGACACCGTGCAGCTCCTCATGGGTCAGGACCCCGCCTCGGAGCCCTCCAGAGAGTGGCTGGAGCACGCGCACACGCCCGCCGCGCGGATCGCCATCCAGCGCTGGCTGGCCGCACACCCCTCACCCGTCGCCACGGAGGAACCGGTGGCCCGGGAGGCCCCGGAGACCAGCGAGACCCCGGCCGCGGCCCGCAGGCCGTCCGCCGAGGCGCCCGCGGCCCGCCCCACGGACGCGTCCGCCGCCCGCCCCACCGACGCCCTTGCCGCCCGCCCCGCCACCGCGAACGTCGTCGTCGACCAGCCCGGCGCCTCCGTACGCCTCGCGGGCTGCTGCACGCCCGTACCGCCCGACGAGGTGACCGGCTTCGCCGTACGCGGGGGAGTGGTGACCGTCCACCGCGTGGAGTGCGCCGGAGTGGCGCGCATGAAGAGCTCGGGGCGCGCGGAGGTGGAGGTGCGCTGGGGCGACACCACCGAGTGCCGGGTCACGCTGGTCGCCGAGTCCTTCGGACGCCCGCATCTGCTCGCCGACCTCACCGAAGCCATCGCCCTGGAGGGCGTCGCGATCGTCTCGGCCACCGTCGAACCCCCCAGCCAGCAGCGCGTACGCCACACGTACACGCTGCAACTCCCGGACGCGGCCCGCCTTCCCGGGCTGATGCGCGCGATGCGGAACGTGCCGGGCGTGTACGACGTGAGCCGGGCGCAGCACGCGGCGGCTGCCACGCAGTAGCACCCGATCGGGTGGGCCCGGTGCGAGTCGTCGCCGCGGGGCGGGTGCGCGCTGGTAGCCGTGGTCCATGCTGCTCACCCCCCGCACCAGGAAACGTCGTATCCAGGGGGCGCTCCTCGCCTCCGCCGTCTCGGTCTGTCTCGTCGCCGCGAGCGCCCCGTCCCCGGCCACGCCCCTAGGTATCGGTGACCGCCTCTTCCCGCACCTGGGCAATCCCGGGTACGACGTCAAGTCGTACGACCTCTCCTTCACCTACCCCGGCGTCAACGACAAACCGCTGGCGGCCGTCACCACGATCGACGCCGTGACGTCCCAGCGGCTCGAGCGCGTCAATCTGGACTACACGCACGGCACGGTGGAATCGGTCGAGGTCAACGGCGCGCCGGCGACGTTCACGAGCGCCGGGGAGGACCTGGTGGTGACGCCCGGGGAGCCGGTACCCGCGGGCGGCTGGATGCGGATCACCGTGCGGCACTCGAGCGATCCGGTCACCACCGGGAACGGGGACGGCGGCTGGGTGCGGACGAAGGACGGCCTCGCCATGGCCAACCAGGCCGACGCCGCGCACATGGTCTTCCCGTGCAACGACCACCCCTCGGACAAGGCGATGTTCACCATCCACGTCACCGCGCCCGACGGGTACACCGCCGTGGCCAACGGCCTGCCCGCCGGGGTGCACCGGGCCGGCGGGTCTACCACGTGGACGTACCGCACCAGGCACCCCATGGCCACGGAGCTCACCCAGGTGTCCATCGGCCGCTCCAGCGTGGCGCACCGCGAGGGTCCGCACGGCCTGCCGCTCCGCGACGTCGTGCCCACCAAGGACCGCGAGCTGCTCGAACCGTGGCTCAAGAAGACGCCCGACCAGATCGCCTGGATGGAGAGCAAGGTCGGCCCGTACCCCTTCGAGACCTACGGGCTGCTGATGGCCCAGGCGCAGACCGGCTTCGAGTTGGAGACACAGACACTCTCTCTCTTCGAGAGAGAGCTCTTCACGGAGCCCGCGCTGCCCAAGTGGTACGTCGAGTCGATCATGGTGCACGAGCTGTCGCACCAGTGGTTCGGCGACAGCGTCAGCCCCCGCGTCTGGTCCGACCTGTGGCTCAACGAGGGCCACGCGACCTGGTACGAGGCCCTGTACGCCGAGGAGAAGGCGGACAAGCCCATGGAGACCCGTATGAAGACGGCCTACCGCGCCTCCGACTCCTGGCGGGCCGCCGGAGGTCCGCCCGCGGCGCCCAAGGAGCCCGCTCCGGGACGGAAGATCAGCATCTTCCGGCCGAGCGTCTACGACGGGGCCGCGCTCGCCCTGTACGCGCTGCGCCAGGAGATCGGACACCCCACCTTCGAGCGCCTGGAGCGCACCTGGGTCGCCCTCCATCGGGACGGCACGGCCACCACCGCGGACTTCGAGCGGCTCGCGTCCGACCTCGCGAACCGTGACCTGAGCGGGTTCTTCCGGGCCTGGCTCCACGGCACGAAGACGCCGCCGATGCCCGGTCACCCGGACTGGAAGAGCGACGCCCCGAAGGCACGTAAGGGCGCCTGAGAACTCGGATGACGAGACGGGACGTGCCGTGCGACCATCTTCAGGTCGGCGGCGCGGCCCCGCGGAGGGTTGGCCCGGCGGAATCCGGGAATCTCCCGGTGGTCCCGGACGTTCTTGCTTGTGACGGGCGGTGTCCGTCGCCGAACAGGTTTCACCAGTGACGCCATCGATACCACCAGTGACGTATCGGTGTCCCCATCGACGTAAGGATCCAATGACCTCCTCTTCTTCCCCTTCCCAGGACGCGCAGAGCCTCGCGCAGAACTACCCCGAAGGTCTTCGGGCCGATGCCCTGATGGAAGAGGACGTCGCCTGGAGCCACGAGATCGACGGAGAGCGGGACGGCGAACAGTTCGATCGCTCCGAGCGCGCGGCCCTGCGCCGTGTGGCGGGCCTCTCCACCGAGCTCGAGGACGTCACCGAGGTCGAGTACCGACAGCTCCGTCTGGAGCGCGTCGTCCTCGTCGGTGTGTGGACCACGGGAACGATTCAGGACGCGGACAACTCGCTCGCCGAGCTGGCAGCCCTCGCGGAGACCGCGGGTGCGCTCGTGCTCGACGGCGTCGTCCAGCGCCGGGACAAGCCCGACGCGGCCACGTACATCGGATCCGGCAAGGCCAACGAGCTGCGGGACATCGTCCTGGAGACCGGCGCCGACACCGTGATCTGCGACGGTGAGCTGAGCCCCGGCCAGCTGATCCACCTCGAGGACGTCGTCAAGGTCAAGGTCATCGACCGTACGGCACTGATCCTCGACATCTTCGCCCAGCACGCCAAGTCCCGAGAGGGCAAGGCGCAGGTCGCGCTCGCGCAGATGCAGTACATGCTGCCGAGGCTGCGCGGCTGGGGTCAGTCGCTGTCCCGTCAGATGGGCGGCGGCAAGGGCGGCGGCCTCGCCACCCGTGGTCCCGGTGAGACCAAGATCGAGACGGACCGGCGTCGTATCCGCGAGAAGATGGCGAAGATGCGCCGGGAGATCGCGGACATGAAGACCGGCCGCGAGATCAAGCGCCAGGAGCGCCGCAGGAACAAGGTGCCCTCGGTCGCCATCGCCGGCTACACCAACGCGGGCAAGTCCTCCCTGCTCAACCGCCTCACCGGCGCGGGCGTGCTCGTCGAGAACGCGCTGTTCGCGACCCTCGACCCGACCGTGCGCCGGGCCGAGACCCCGAGCGGGCGGCTGTACACCCTGGCCGACACGGTCGGGTTCGTACGTCACCTGCCGCACCACCTCGTCGAGGCGTTCCGCTCCACGATGGAGGAGGTCGGCGACTCCGACCTGATCCTGCACGTGGTGGACGGCTCGCACCCGGCGCCGGAGGAGCAGCTGGCCGCCGTGCGCGAGGTCATCCGCGACGTCGGCGCGACGGACGTGCCCGAGATCGTGGTGATCAACAAGGCGGACGCGGCCGACCCGCTGGTCCTCCAGCGGCTGATGCGGATCGAGAAGCGTTCCATCGCGGTCTCGGCCCGCACCGGGATGAACATGGACCAGCTGCTCGCGCTCATCGACAACGAGCTGCCCCGCCCCTCGGTCGAGATCGAGGCGCTCGTGCCGTACACGCACGGCAGGCTGGTCGCGCGCGCCCACTCCGAGGGCGAGGTGATCTCCGAGGAGCACACCCCGGAGGGCACCCTGCTCAAGGTGCGGGTGCACGAGGAACTGGCGGCCGACCTCGCGCCGTACGTTCCGGCGCCCGTCGCGCTCTAGCCGCCCGCTTCCGCAGGGACGACGTACGAAGGCCCGCACCCTCTCGCAGGGGGCGGGCCTTCGCCGTGGCCGGGTGAGCGCGGCGCCTACTGTCCGCCGAACCGCTTGCTCATGTTCTCGTAGAGCGCCTGCGCGCCCCTGCCGAGCTGCGGCCCCGCGAGCCAGGTGTTGTCGGCCGGGCCGATCGAGGTGTTCGAGACCAGCTCGGTCTTGCCGCCGACGACCCTGAACCAGCCGCCGCCGGAGGAACCGCCGGTCATCGTGCAGCCGATGCGGTACATCGTCGGCAGGCTCGGGCTCAGCGACAGCCGCCCCGGCCGGTCGACGCACGTGAACATCTTCAGACCGTTGTACGGCGGCGCGGCCGGGTATCCCCAGGCGCCCATGGTGCTGACGTCCCGGGCGGAGGGCGCCGAGAAGTCCACGTCCAGCGCGTTGCCGACCGTCTCCTCCAGAGACTTCGAGCCCTGCGCCGACTTCACGTGCAGGAGCGCGTAGTCGTACGGGGCGCCCGCGCCGCCCGTCTCGTCGCCGCCCGCGATCCACTCGTTCGAGGTGGAGGCCCAGTCGGCCCACCACTCGCCGTACGGCGCGATCTGCGCGGCGGAGGCGTTCCTCAGCTCGGACTCGGACCTGCCCTGGTCGTTGTACGCGGGCACGAAGGCGATGTTGCGGTACCAGCCGCCCTTGCCGCCGGCGTGCACACAGTGGCCCGCCGTCCACACCAGGTTGGACTTGCCCGGGTGGTTGACGTCCTTGACGACGGTCCCGGAGCAGACCATCGAGCCCTTGGGGGAGTCGAAGAAGACCTTCCCGACCGGGGCGGCGTGGTCGTGGTACGGGGCCTTCTCCGCCGTGGCCTCGACCGGCGCCGGCTCCGGGTCGCTGACGCCCTGGTCGGCCGCCGCGTCCTTCGCCGAGATCGTCTTGTCCGGGTCCTTGGCGGACTTCATGCGCTCGGGCTTCCACAGCCCCGCGATCACCGGGTTGACGAAGTCCTTGGCCTCACTGAGCCACTTGTCCTTGTCCCAGTTCTTCCAGGCGCCGTTCTTCCACTGGTCGATGTCGATGCCGTGCTCTTTGAGCTTGCTCCTGACGGCGTCCGGGATCCTGATCTTGTCGTCGCCGTTCCGCGACGAGGAGGCGCTGGGCCCGCTCGCCTTGTCGTCGCCCGAGTTGCAGGCGGTGGCGCCCGGGCCATTGGGGGCGTACGGCGGTGGAGTGGTGAAGGTTTCCGTGCGCCACCCCACCGCCGCCCGTGCGGCCCGTGGGCGATTCCTGTCAGGCCCGTCAGGTCACCGGCCTGCGCATCGTCGTCTCACGGGCCCGTGGTCCCACTGACCCCTTGCCTCACTGGTCCCTTGTCCCACTGGTCCCTTGTCTCACTGGTCCCTTGTCTCACTGGCTCGCGAATTTCTTGCTCACCGAGTCGTACACACCCTTGGCGACCGCACCCAGGTGCGGACCGGCCAGCCAGCCCGCGCTGACCGGGCCGATCGAGGTGTTGGACACCAGGGCGGGCTTGCCGTCCGACCCGGTCGCCACCCAGCCGCCGCCGGACGAACCACCGGTCATGGTGCACCCGATGCGGTACATCGTCGGGTCCGCCTTGGCGATCGACAGACGGCCGGGCCTGTCGGTGCACTGGTACAGCTTCTGCCCGTCGAACGGCGCCGCCGCCGGGTAACCGGTCGCCGTGATGCTCGCGACCTTGGGTACGGCCGGAGCGTTGAAGTTCACCGGGAGCGCCGAACCGACCGTCTCCTCAAGCGACTTGCCGTTGCTGCCCTTCTCCGGCGTCACATGCAGGACCGCGTAGTCGTACGACGCGCCCTGGCCGCCGGTGGAGCCGCCCTGCGCGATCCACTGGTCCGAGGTCTGCGCCCAGTCGCTCCACCAGACACCGTACGGAGCGACCTCCGTCCGCGCCGCGTTCTGCAGCTGGGCGGACGTCCTGCCGGCGTTGTTGTACGAGGGCACGAAGGCGATGTTGCGGTACCAGCCGCCCTTCTTGCCGGCGTGCACACAGTGGCCCGCGGTCCACACGAGGTTCGACTTGCCCGGGTGCGCGGGGTCCTCGACCACGGTCGCCGAGCAGACCATCGTGCCCTCGGGGGAGTCGAAGAACACCTTGCCCGCCTCGGGCACGTTGTCGTGGTAGGCGGCGCTCACGGCCTTCGCCGACACGGGCGCCGGAGTGGCGTCGGTGACGCCCTGGTCACCGGAGAGGTCGTTCTCGTCGACGCCCTTGTTCTTGTCCGGGTCGTTGGCGCCGCGCATCCGGTCCGGGTCCCACAGCCCCTTGATGATGGGGTTGACGAAGTCGTTGGCCTCGCGCAGCCAGTCGTCCTTGTTCCAGTTCTTCCAGGCGCCGTTCTTCCACTTGTCGATGTCGATCCCGTGCTCTTTGAGCTTGTTCTTGATGTCGTCCGGGATCTTGATCTTGTCGTCGCCACTCTGGGACGCCGACGCGCCGGCCTGGCCGCTCGCGTTGCTGTTGCCCGAGTCGCAGGCGGTGGCGGTCAGCGCCAGCGCCGCCGTCAGGCCGACGGCGGCCAGTACGGGGGAGGTTCTGCGGCGCGCGCTCCTCCCTCGACGAGCGGCGAAGGGCGGGCGTATGGATCGCATGGTGTAACTCCCCCTGGACGTAAGAGAACCTGTCAGGATCCGCCGATCCGAAGTCCCTCGGTACGGGACACAGGTGCATCGTTCGGTGTTCTGAACGGCACCACACACTATGCGCTCGCTGTGGGGGACATCCCACGGAACGGCAACGGTTCCGTCACGGCAAGGATCTTCGACCCACCCGCTTCCCCGAGCCAGTCGCGTCGTTGGTACGTACGGGGGCCTGCCGCCTGCGCTCAGAGCCCCCTGCCAACTCGCCTCTGGACAGCGGGAGGACCTGAAGTCGTGGCCGTGACCGAGTCTGCGGTGGTACCGGTGGGGCGCGAGCCCGAGGAGACGCGGGAGGTCGTTTCCGGAGTGTCCGAGAGGGTGCGAGAGACGGTGCCCGGAGTGTCCGAGGGGGCGCGCGCGGCGCACGAGGGGATTCTGCGGCGTCAGTCGGCGCGCGAGTCGGCGGCCCGCACCTACGCGCGCGCCCTGCCGATCGTCCCCGTGCGGGCGCGGGGGCTGACCATCGAGGGCGCGGACGGGCGCCGCTACCTCGACTGTCTCTCCGGCGCGGGCACCCTGGCCCTGGGACACAACCACCCGGTGGTCCTGGAGGCGATCAGAAAAGTCCTCGACTCCGGGGCGCCACTGCACGTCCTCGACCTGGCCACACCCGTCAAGGACGCCTTCACCACCGAGCTGTTCCGCACGCTGCCCCCGGAGTTCGCCGCCCGCGCGCGGGTGCAGTTCTGCGGGCCCGCTGGGACGGACGCCGTCGAGGCCGCGTTCAAACTGGTGCGCGCGGCGACCGGACGCACCGGAATGCTCGCCTTCACCGGTGCCTATCACGGGATGACCGCGGGGGCGCTCGAAGCATCCGGGGGCGCGACCGAGGTACGGGTCGCGCGCCTGCCCTACCCCCAGGACTACCGCTGCCCGTTCGGCATCGGCGGTGAGCGGGGTGCCGAACTCGCCGCGCGCTGGACCGAGTCCCTGCTCGACGACACCAAGTCCGGCGTGCCACGCCCCGCCGGGATGATCCTCGAACCCGTCCAGGGCGAGGGCGGGGTGATTCCCGCGCCCGACGACTGGATGCGCCGGATGCGCGAGATCACCGCGGCGCGCTCCATTCCCCTGATCGCGGACGAGGTCCAGACCGGCGTCGGGCGCACCGGAGCCTTCTGGGCCGTGGAACACAGCGGGATCACCCCGGACGTGATGGTTCTGTCCAAGGCCATCGGAGGCAGTCTGCCGCTGGCCGTCGTCGTCTACCGCGACGACCTCGACGTCTGGCAACCGGGCGCCCACGCGGGCACGTTCCGCGGCAACCAACTGGCCATGGCCGCGGGCACGGCGACCCTCGCGTACGTCCGCGAGAACGGACTGGCCGAGCGCGCGGCGACCCTGGGCTCCCGCATGCTCGCTCAACTCCGCGGACTCGCCGAGGAGTTCCCGTGCATCGGTGACGTACGGGGCCGCGGGTTGATGATCGGCGTCGAGCTGGTGGATCCCGAGACAGCCCCGGACACCCCCACCGACGGCCCCCGGCCCGCCGCCCCCGAACTCGCCGCCGCCGTGCAGCGCGAGTGCCTGCGCCGCGGTCTGATCGTGGAGCTGGGCGGGCGCCGCGCGAGCGTGGTGCGACTCCTCCCGCCCTTGACGATCAGCGACGAACAGGCGACCGCGGTGCTCGATCGACTGGCGGACGCGGTGGCGACGGTGGCTGCGGCGCGAGCGGGACTGGGCGGGGCGGCCGGGCACGGTCGGGGTTCCGCGTCCGGTGAGCACGCCGGATAGGGCCTGCGACCGCCGCGGGCGGCCCCTATGGCGGTCCCCTCGACGGGCCCCGCGCCCGGGCGGGACGCAGACCCCACTCGGACCACCCCACTCGGACCACCCCACTCGGACCACCCCACTCGGACCACCCCACTCGGACCACCCCATTCGGACCGCCCCACTTGCCCCCCACTCGACCGGACCACCGTCCGCCCACCCGGACCGACCTGGAACGCCCCACGCCCCACGCACGCCAGTACCGCCCCGGTTCGTCGCCGCACGAGCCTGAACGACCCCGAGGAACTCTCTTGAACGCCACCCCCACACCCGACGGCCGTCCCGACACCCACGAGCGAGCGGCCTGTGGCACGCAGACCCCCCCGGCTCCGGGAGCCGACGCGGTCCCCCGGCAGAAGGGAGGGGCCCGGGAGACCGAGCGGCTGCGCGGCGCCACCGCCGACCTGCTGGAGCACCCCGCCGCCCACACCGCGGCCCAGGCGGCGGCGGTCGAGAACCTGTTGCGCTGCTGGGTACGGGAGAACAACCTGCCCGCCCCCACCGACGGCACCCTCCGCATCCCCCTCCCGGCCAGCGGCACCTCCCTCCTGACGCCGGTCCACCACTGGTCCCCGACCGGCTGGCACCGCTTCGGCCTCCCGCACCTCGCCGACGCTCCCGAGGGTGCACCGCCCGCCGACGCCGTCACCGTGGCGGCGCTGCTCGCGCGCCAGGCGGCGATGGGCCAGGGGACGACGAGCACGGCCGAGGTGACGTCGACGCCCGTTTCCGAAACCGGCCCCGCCGGGGACGGTGCCGACCTGGTCGGCCGTGTCGCCGACTCGGTGCGGCGGACCGTCGTGTTCATCAACGACCGCAGGGAACGGCCCGCCGACACCCCCGACTTCTTCCTCGCCGCCGAACAAGCACTCGTGCTGGGGCACCCGTGGCACCCCACCCCGAAGAGCCGGGAAGGGCTCTCCGACGCCGAAGCGCGGCTGTACTCACCCGAGTTGCGCGGCTCCTTCCCGCTGCACTGGATGGCGGTCGCCCCCGCGGTCCTGGCGGCCGACTCGGCGTGGACGGAGCGCGGCCGACCCGTCCCCGCGCAGCAGATCACCGCGCGGCTGGCCGGAGCCGGGCTGTCCCTGCCCGACGGGTACGCCGCCCTGCCGCTGCACCCCTGGCAGCTGGCCGACGTCCGGCACCGACCCGAGACCGCGGCCCTGCTCGACGCCGGACTGCTCCGGGACCTCGGCCCGCACGGCTCCGCCTGGCATCCGACCTCCTCCGTCCGCACCCTCTACCGCTCCGGCGCCCCCGCGATGCTCAAGCAGTCGCTGGGCCTGCGCATCACCAACTCCCGCCGTGAGAACCTCCGCAAGGAGCTCCACCGCGGCGTGGAGGTCCACCGTCTGCTGCGCGGCGGCCTGTCCAAGCAGTGGCAGTCCGCCCACCCGGGCTTCGACATCGTCCGCGACCCGGCCTGGCTCGCCGTCAACGCCCCGGACGGCACCCCCCTGGCCGGGCTCGACGTGATGATCCGCCACAACCCGTTCGGGCCGACCGACGACGCCGGCTGTGTCGCGGGGCTCGTCTCTCCCCGGCCCCACGCCCGACCCGGCGCACGCAGCGGATCCGAGGACCGGCCCGTGATGCGATCCCGGCTCGCCGAGATCGTCACCCGCCTCGCCGGACGCACCAGCAGGCCCCGTGGCGCCGTCGCCGCCGAGTGGTTCCTGCGCTACCTCGAGCACGTCGTACGCCCCGTGCTCTGGCTCGACAGCGAGGCGGGCATCGCGCTGGAAGCACACCAGCAGAACACCCTGCTCCTGCTGGACCCCGAGGGCTGGCCCACGGGTGGCCGCTACCGCGACAACCAGGGTTACTACTTCCGCGCGTCCCGGCGCGCCGAGCTGGACGCCCGGCTGCCCGGCATCGGCGAACACAGCGACACCTTCGTCTCCGACGAGGTCACCGACGAACGCTTCGCCTACTACCTGGCGATCAACAACGTGCTCGGCCTCATCGGCGCGTTCGGCTCCCAGCACCTCGCCGACGAACAACTGCTGCTCGCCGCCTTCCGCCGTTTCCTCACCGACGTGGCCTACGGCCCGGCCCGACTGCGTACGCCCCTGCCCGCCCACCTCCTCGACTCGCCCGTCCTGCGCTGCAAGGCCAACCTGCTGACCCGGCTGCACGGCCTCGACGAACTCGTCGGCCCGGTCGACACCCAGTCCGTCTACGTCACCCTCGACAACCCGCTCCATTCCTGAGGAAGCCGCCCTCACCGACGCCCTGCCATTCCTGACGAAGCCGCCCTCACCGACCCCCTGCCATTCCTGACGAAGCCATCCTCGCCAACCCCCTGCCGGCCCTGAGGAACATGTCCCACCCCGTCTCCTGAGAGGAGCGTCGCCGTGCCTCCCACCGATGCGAGCACCGACGCCGGTACCGCCCCCGTCACCGACCTCGGCACCGACCCGGGCCCCGGGCCGGGCACGGACAACGAGGACACCCTCGACCTGCGCCTGCCCGACGAGCTCCTCGCGCTCCTCGGCTCCGAGGTCGAGTCGGCCGGGGGAGACGACCTGCTCGACCGCATCGGTGGCTGGGGCCCGATCGCCACTCCCGTGGGCACCTTCCACCTGGTCCCCGTCCGAGTGGAGCGTGATCTCCCGCTCGTCTCCCGCTGGATGAACGACCCCGCCGTCGCGGAGTTCTGGGAGCTGGCAGGGCCCGAGTCGGTCGCGGAAGAACATCTGCGCCGCCAGCTCGACGGCGACGGCCGCAGTGTGCCCTGCCTCGGCGTGCTGGACGGCGCCCCGATGAGCTACTGGGAGATCTACCGCGCGGACCTCGACCTCCTGGCCCGTCACTATCCCGCCCGCCCGCACGACACCGGCCTTCACCTCCTCGTCGGCGGTGTCGCCAACCGCGGACGAGGCCTCGGCTCCGCCCTGCTCCGCGCCGTCGCCGACCTCGTACTGGACAGGCGACCGGCCTGCGCCCGCGTCGTCGCGGAACCCGACCTCCGCAACATGCCCTCCGTCGCCGCCTTCCTGAGCGCGGGCTTCCGGTTCTCCGCCGAGGTCGACCTGCCCGGCAAACGGGCCGCCCTCATGGTCCGGGACCGGAGCCTGCGCGATCTGTTGTAGCGCCCTGCCCTCACCGCACCGCTCGTTCCGATCCGGTTCCCTGTCAAGGAGTCCCCGTGCCGCATCCATCCGCCACCCCGGCATCCGGAGAGCTGCCCGCCTTGTACGACCCGCCCGAGCTGCGCAAAGACCGATGGGACCAGGTCGGCCGCCGACTCCTCGCGAAAATGATCGGCGAGTTCGCCCACGAGGAGATCGTCAGACCGGAACCGGAGTCAGATCTGGATCCGGGGGCGGAGCCAGGTTCGGGGTCGGAGCCGGAGCCGGGTTCGGAGGCTCGGCGGGGCGCGGAGGGAAAAGTGGCCCCCCTCCGCAGTGAGCACAATCCGGCGACCGGCCTCGATACCTCCGCCGGAGCGGCCTCCTCGCGACCCTCACCACGCCCCGCCTCCGCCCACCACGACACCCCGTACCGGGACACCCCGCGCGAGAACACCGGGCGCGAGAACACCGGGCACACCGACACCCTCCGTCCCTACGCCCTGCGCCTCGACGCCGGCGGCAGCCTCTCCTTCCGCGCCCGTCGCGCCTCGTACGACAGCTGGCGCGTCGACCCCGCCTCGCTCACCCTCACCGAGGAGGGGGCTGAGCCGTGCCCCTTCACCGACCCGCTCGGCTTCCTCACCCGGGCCCGCGGCACGCTGGAGATCGACGGCGCGACGCTCGGCCACGTGGTCCGTGAACTGAGCACGACGCTCGCCGCGGACGCCCGCCTCCACCGCGACGCCCGTACGGTGGCCGAACTGGCCGACCTCGGCTACGCCGAACTGGAGGGCCACCAGACCGGCCACCCCTGGATCGTGCTGAACAAGGGCCGCCTCGGCTTCTCCGCGACGGACGCCGCCGACTGGGCACCGGAGGCCCGCAGAGCGACGCCGATTCCCTGGATTGCGGTGCACACCACGCTCGCCACCTACCGAGGCGTCCCGAGCCTCCACTCCGCCGAACAGCTCTACGCGCGCGAACTCGCCCCCGCCACGAGGGAGTCCTTCGACGGGGTACTACGCGCGCGTGGGCTCACTCCGGAGTCGTACCTCTATCTGCCCGTGCACCCCTGGCAGTGGGACGACGTCGTGCTGCCGCTGTTCGCGCCCTCCGTGGCCGCGGGAGCGATCGTGCCGCTGCCCTCCGACGGTGACCTCCGGCTTCCGCAGCAGTCGATTCGTACGTTCCTCAACGTCTCGCACCCCGACCGGCACACGGTGAAACTGCCGCTGTCCGTGCTCAACACCCTGGTCTGGCGCGGCCTGCCGACGGAACGCACGCTCGCGGCGCCCGCCGTCACCGCCTGGATGCACGCCCTGAGAGATGCCGACCCCTTTTTGCGGGACACCTGCGGGGTGATCCTGCTCGGCGAGGTCGCCTCGGTGACCGTGAACCACCCCGTGTACGACGCCCTCCCCGAAGTGCCCTATCAGTACAAGGAGTTGCTCGGCGCGATCTGGCGCGAGCCGGTGTCGCGCCATCTGGCGCCCGGTGAACGCGCGCGCACCCTGGCCGCGCTCCTGCACACCGACCCGGACGGCCGCGCCTTCACCGCGGAGCTCGTCGCCCGCTCGGGCCTCGCCCCCAACGTCTGGCTCCGTCGCCTCTTCGCCGCGCTCCTGCCGCCGCTGCTGCACTTCCTCTATCGGTACGGCACGGTGTTCAGCCCCCATGGAGAGAACGCGATCGTCGTCTTCGACGACCACGACGTCCCCGTCCGCCTCGCGGTGAAGGACTTCGTGGACGACGTCAACGTGAGCGCGGACCCCCTGCCCGAGCACGCGACCATGCCGGACGACGTACGGAACGTACTGCTGACCGAGCCGCCGGCGTTCCTGACCCAGTTCATCCACTCCGGGCTCTTCGTGGGGGTCTTCCGCTATCTCGCACCGCTCTGCGAGGAACAACTGGGCGTTCCGGAGGCCGAGTTCTGGGCGCTCGTCCGGGCGGAGATCGTCCGCCACCAGGCGCGCTTTCCCGAGCTCAAGGAGCGCTACGAGATGTTCGACCTGCTCACTCCGCGTATCGAGCGCCTGTGCCTCAACCGCAACCGACTGCACCTCGACGGCTACCGCGACCGTCCCGAGCGCCCGCACGCCGCGGTGCACGGCACGGTCCCGAACCCCCTCCACCGGCCTTGATCATCCGCCCCGTACTCGTTCTCGTCTTGATCGCGTCCGCAGGCCGGGCCTTGATCGCCCGATTGTCAGTGGCGCCCCGTAGGCTGGCAACGCTATGACAGAGCCCTCACTCCCCGAACTCCTGCATGCTGCCGTCACTGCTGTCGGCGGCACGGAGCGCCCTGGCCAGGTGACCATGGCCGAAGCCGTCGCGGGTGCCATCGACGACAGCTCCCACCTGCTGGTCCAGGCGGGCACCGGCACCGGAAAGTCGCTCGGCTACCTCGTGCCCGCGCTCGCCCACGGGGAGCGGGTGGTCGTGGCGACCGCCACCCTGGCGCTCCAGCGGCAGCTCGTGGAACGTGATCTTCCGCGGACCGTCGACGCGCTGCACCCGCTGCTGCGCCGCCGCCCGGAGTTCGCGATGCTCAAGGGCCGGTCGAACTACTTGTGTCTGCACCGGCTGCACGAGGGAGTGCCGCAGGACGAGGAGGACGGCCTCTTCGACCAGTTCGAGGCGGCCGCGCCCACCAGCAAGCTGGGCCAGGACCTGCTGCGTCTGCGGGACTGGTCGGACGAGACCGAGACCGGCGACCGCGACGACCTCACGCCCGGCGTCTCCGACCGCGCGTGGGCTCAGGTGTCCGTTTCGTCCCGGGAGTGCCTGGGTGCCACCAAATGTGCCTACGGAGCGGAGTGCTTCGCCGAGATGGCCCGCGAGCGCGCCAAGCTCGCCGGGGTCGTCGTCACCAATCACGCGCTGCTCGCGATCGACGCCATCGAGGGCGCGCCGGTCCTCCCGCAGCACGAGGTGCTGATCGTCGACGAGGCCCATGAGCTGGTCTCCCGGGTCACCGGTGTCGCGACCGGCGAGCTCACGCCCGGCCAGGTCAACCGCGCGGTGCGCCGCGCCGCGAAGCTTGTCAACGAGAAGGCGGCCGATCAGCTCCAGACCGCCGCCGAGGGCTTCGAGCGGCTGATGGAGCTCGCGCTTCCGGGCCGCCTGGAGGAGATCCCGGAGGATCTCGGATACGCGCTGATGGCACTGCGCGACGCCGCTCGTACGGTGATCTCGGCGATCGGCTCCACCCGCGACAAGTCCGTCCAGGACGAGGACTCCGTCCGCAAGCAGGCTCTCGCCTCGGTGGAGTCGGTGCACGACGTGGCGGAGCGGATCACCAACGGCTCCGAGTGGGACGTCGTCTGGTACGAGCGGCATGACCGCTTCGGCGCCTCGCTCCGCGTCGCCCCCATGTCCGTCTCCGGCCTCCTCAGGGAGAAGCTCTTCGCGGACCGTTCCGTCGTCCTGACGTCCGCCACCCTGAAGCTCGGTGGTGACTTCAACGGAGTGGGGGCGTCGCTGGGACTCGCCCCGGAGGGCACCGAGGGCGATGACCTCCCGCAGTGGAAGGGCGTCGACGTCGGCTCGCCCTTCGACTACCCCAAGCAGGGCATTCTGTACGTGGCCAAGCACCTGTCCCGCCCCGCGCGCGACGGCGACCGTGGGGACATGCTGGACGAGCTGACCGAGCTGATCCAGGCCGCGGGGGGTCGCACGCTGGGGTTGTTCTCCTCGATGCGGGCCGCCCAGCTCGCTGCGGAGGAGCTGCGCTCGCGCATCCCCGAGTACCCCATCCTGCTGCAGGGCGAGGAGACGCTCGGCGAGCTGATCAAGAACTTCTCGGCCGACCCCAAGACCTGCCTCTTCGGCACGCTCTCGCTCTGGCAGGGTGTCGACGTCCCCGGGCCCAGCTGCCAGCTCGTCGTCATGGACAAGATCCCCTTCCCGCGCCCCGACGACCCGCTGATGAGCGCCCGCCAGAAGGCCGTCGAGGAGAACGGCGGCAACGGCTTCATGGCCGTCGCCGCGACCCACGCGGCGCTGCTGATGGCCCAGGGCGCCGGCCGCCTGGTACGGGCCACGGGTGACCGGGGCGTGGTGGCCGTACTGGACCAGCGCCTCGCGACGGCGCGCTACGGCAGTTATCTCAAGGCGTCCCTCCCCGACTTCTGGTACACCACGGACCGCAACCAGGTACGCAGGTCGCTCACCGCGATCGACGCGGCGGCCCGGAAGGCGGAGGAGACGGTGGGGGCGGGGGAGACGGACGAGGCGTAGGTCTTCCCGGCGACAGGCTGAGGGAACCCGCGCACTTGGCCCAAGGCGGGCCTGCCCGGTGCCCCTACGGGCGGAGTTGCTCCGCCTCGGATGCCCCGTCGGCCAAACAACACCACCCACACGGCCACACCCGACCTACCGGTCCTGCGGGCGGCCCCAGGGCCGGCGCGTGCTCTCAGGCTCGGGATCTCCGTCCCGATCCTGCCCCTGACCCTCCCGACACCCGAGCATGCCGCACGACGCCCGCACATGTCGCTGGCCTCCCGAGCATGCCGACCGGGGCCCGCCCGTATCGGACGGCGCCCGCGCGCATTGCCCGACACCCGCGCATATCGCTCGGCGCCCGCGCACATCGTCCGGTGCCCGGCATGTCGCCCGGCGCCTACGCATATCGCTCGGCGTCCGCGCATTTCCCTCGGAGCCTGTGGACGGTTCTTCTGCCCCCAGCGAGTAAAAGCCCCCCGGGAGCAAGATCCCCTCGGGGGCGTGTCTCGTCGGGGCGGGTCATCTCTGGACACCGCGCACGCCGCCAACTCCCCCGCCTGACCCCCGGAGGGCAACGCACAGGGCCCCGGAACCGGCGCAGGTGGTCCCGGGGCCCGGTCAAGGGCGGGGCGGGGTGTCCCGCCCGGCGTGTGCCGTCACACGCGCCGCAGCACCGCCACCACCTTGCCCAGGATGGTCGCCTCGTCGCCGGGAATCGGCTGGTACGCGGCGTTGTGCGGGAGGAGCCACACATGGCCGTCCTCACGCTTGAACCGCTTCACCGTGGCCTCGCCGTCCAGCATCGCGGCCACGATGTCACCGTTCTCCGCGACCGGCTGGCGCCGGACCGTCACCCAGTCCCCGTCGCAGATGGCGGCCTCGATCATCGAGTCGCCGACGACCTTCAGGACGAACAGCTCGCCGTCACCGACCAGCTGCCGGGGGAGGGGGAAGACGTCCTCCACCGACTCCTCGGCCAGGATCGGGCCACCGGCGGCGATACGGCCGACGAGCGGCACGTACGACGCGGCCGGCTTGCCCGCCGTGTCCGTGGGCTGTGCCGAGGACTGGTCGGAGCCCCGGACCTCGTACGCCCGCGGACGGTGCGGATCGCGGCGCAGGAAGCCCTTGCGCTCCAGTGCCATCAGCTGGTGGGCGACCGACGAGGTGCTGGAGAGGCCGACCGCCTGTCCGATCTCCCGCATCGACGGCGGGTAGCCGCGCCGCTGCACGGAGTCCCGGATGACCTCGATCACCCGGCGCTGCCTGTCGGTGAGTCCCGAGCTGTCGGCGCGGATGCCTGGAGGTCGCCCTGGCAGGGAGCGCTTGGGCCCCTCATGATTCGTGGCTTCGTTCATCGCATGCACCGGCTCGAGTCGGCCCTGGGAGCGGTCCTGGGCAGTGATGGTGGCACTGTCTGCGGTGGTGGTCACGTCGGCCCCTCTCGATGGTCTCCCTGCTGGACAACGGTAGTTGCTTTCGAAAGGTTGCGCCAAACACACGTTCGAGTGAAAAATCGCGGATTGTCTGTCGTGATCATGTGTCTGGGTGTATAGCCAACGATGCATCCGGCGGACAAAAGGGCTCATTGCTGTACTCTTCACCGCCAGGGCGATGACCGTGCCGACAGATGTGGGCCGCGGCCCAGTCTGCCATCCGGCACCCCGTAAGTCGGGTACCGGCCCCCTTCCGCGCGCTGACCACGGTATCTCCGTGTGTCCGGGATCGGTATGGCCGTGCGGCACATGCCATTACGTGCGCGACACGCGTGTCCTGGGTGAATTTACGGGTCGATCCCCACATCTAGTGGTTGGATTGCTGTAGCAGCCCAGAAGTTGTGGTCCCCCGGGTCTTCGAGCCTCCGGCCATCGCCTATGCTTGGGGCTGCTTCGAGGGGCCCGAGAGGTCCCGCGAGGTCTATGAGTCGTGCTGTGAAGGAGGGTTGGAGCCATGCACTGCCCCTTCTGCAGGCACCCCGACAGCCGTGTCGTCGACAGCCGTACGACCGATGACGGCACGTCGATCCGCAGGCGCCGCCAGTGCCCCGACTGCTCCCGTCGTTTCACGACGGTGGAGACGTGCTCGCTGATGGTGGTCAAGCGGTCCGGCGTGACCGAACCCTTCAGTCGTACCAAGGTCATCAATGGCGTGCGCAAGGCGTGTCAGGGGCGGCCGGTCACCGAGGACGCGCTCGCCCAGCTCGGCCAGCGGGTCGAGGAGGCGGTGCGGGCCACCGGGAGCGCCGAGCTGACCACCCACGACGTGGGTCTGGCCATACTCGGCCCGTTGCAGGAACTCGACCTCGTCGCCTATCTGCGCTTCGCGTCCGTGTACCGGGCGTTCGACTCGCTCGAGGACTTCGAGGCCGCCATCGTGGAACTCAGGGAAGAGACGAAGCAGCGCCCCGCCGTGGACGAGGAAGACGCGGGCGAGGCGGATGCGGACGTGGCAGCCGCGGAAGCGGAGCGCCCGGAAAGCGACCGCGGGTCCGGAGGGACCGTCCAGGTCCCCGTGCCCGCCAACGCCGCCGACTGACGGAAGGGCCGACTCGGATCGGCCCCCAGCGGTGGCGACCAAAGACCTGTTGCGGGCGGCCGCGTAGTGGCACCCGCAGCACCAGACACACACCGTGCCATGGGAAGAACGTGGCACTTCAGGGCGTTTTAGCCCGATACAGGGAGGCGGCATGACAGAGACGGCGAGCGGTCCGGCACGAGGTTCCCGCGCCAAGGGCACCAAGGCCAGCAAGGGACTGCGCATCGAGCGCATCCACACCACCCCCGGCGTGCACCCGTACGACGAGGTGGAATGGGAGCGCCGTGACGTCGTCATGACCAACTGGCGCGACGGCTCGATCAATTTCGAGCAGCGTGGCGTCGAGTTCCCCGGCTTCTGGTCGGTGAACGCGGTCAACATCGTCACCAGCAAGTACTTCCGTGGTGCCGTGGGCACCCCGCAGCGCGAGGTGAGCCTCAGGCAGCTCATCGACCGCATCGTGAAGACGTACCGGAAGGCCGGCGAGGACCACAAGTACTTCGCCTCGCCCGCCGACGCCGAGATCTTCGAGCACGAGCTGGCGTACGCGCTCCTGCACCAGATCTTCAGCTTCAACAGCCCGGTCTGGTTCAACGTCGGGACGCCTCAGCCCCAGCAGGTCTCGGCCTGCTTCATCCTGTCCGTCGACGACTCCATGGAGTCGATCCTCGACTGGTACAAGGAAGAGGGCATGATCTTCAAGGGCGGCTCCGGCGCCGGCCTGAACCTCTCCCGTATCCGCTCCTCCAAGGAGCTCCTCTCCTCGGGCGGCAACGCCTCGGGTCCCGTCTCCTTCATGCGCGGTGCCGACGCCTCCGCAGGAACGATCAAGTCGGGTGGCGCCACGCGCCGCGCGGCCAAGATGGTCATCCTCGACGTCGACCACCCCGACATCGAGGACTTCATCGAGACCAAGGTCAAGGAGGAGGAGAAGATCCGCGCCCTCCGTGACGCGGGCTTCGACATGGACCTGGGCGGCGACGACATCACGTCCGTCCAGTACCAGAACGCCAACAACTCGGTCCGCGTGAACGACACGTTCATGAAGGCGGTCGAGGAGGGCGGCAAGTTCGGTCTCACCTCCCGCATGACCGGCGAGGTCATCGAGGAGGTCGACGCCAAGACGCTCTTCCGCAAGATGGCCGAGGCCGCCTGGGCCTGCGCCGACCCGGGCATCCAGTACGACGACACGATCAACCACTGGCACACGTGCCCGGAGTCCGGTCGTATCAACGGCTCGAACCCGTGCAGCGAGTACATGCACCTGGACAACACGTCCTGCAACCTCGCCTCGCTGAACCTGATGAAGTTCCTCAAGGACGACGGCAAGGGCCACCAGTCCTTCGAGGTCGAGCGCTTCGCCAAGGTCGTCGAGCTGGTCATCACCGCGATGGACATCTCGATCTGCTTCGCGGACTTCCCGACCCAGAAGATCGGCGAGAACACCCGCGCCTTCCGTCAGCTGGGCATCGGCTACGCCAACCTGGGCGCCCTCCTGATGGCGACCGGTCACGCGTACGACTCCGACGGCGGTCGCGCCCTCGCCGGTGCCATCACCTCGCTGATGACCGGCACCTCGTACCGGCGTTCCGCCGAGCTCGCCGCGGTCGTCGGCCCGTACGACGGCTACGCCCGCAACGCGCAGCCGCACCAGCGCGTCATGAAGCAGCACTCCGACGCCAACGCCGTGGCCGTCCGGGTGGACGACCTGGACACGCCGATCTGGGCCGCCGCCACGGAGGCCTGGCAGGACGTGCTGCACCTCGGTGAGAAGAACGGCTTCCGCAACGCGCAGGCCTCGGTCATCGCCCCGACCGGCACCATCGGTCTCGCGATGTCCTGCGACACCACCGGCCTCGAGCCCGACCTCGCGCTGGTCAAGTTCAAGAAGCTGGTCGGCGGCGGCTCGATGCAGATCGTCAACGGCACCGTTCCGCAGGCCCTGCGCCGCCTGGGCTACCAGGAGGAGCAGATCGAGGCGATCGTCGCCCACATCGCCGAGAACGGCAATGTCGTCGACGCCCCGAGCCTCAAGCACGAGCACTACGAGGTCTTCGACTGCGCCATGGGCGAGCGCTCCATCTCCGCGATGGGCCACGTCCGCATGATGGCCGCGATCCAGCCCTGGATCTCCGGCGCGCTCTCCAAGACGGTCAACCTGCCGGAGACGGCGACCGTCGAGGACGTCGAAGAGGTCTACTTCGAGGCGTGGAAGATGGGCGTCAAGGCGCTCGCGATCTACCGCGACAACTGCAAGGTCGGCCAGCCCCTCTCCGCCAAGACCAAGGAGAAGGAGAAGTCCGCGACGGACGCTGTCACGGCGAAGGCTGAGGAGACCATCCGTACCGCGGTCGAGAAGGTCGTCGAGTACCGCCCGGTCCGCAAGCGCCTCCCCAAGGGTCGTCCCGGCATCACCACCTCCTTCACGGTGGGCGGCGCCGAGGGCTACATGACCGCCAACTCCTACCCGGACGACGGTCTCGGCGAGGTCTTCCTGAAGATGTCGAAGCAGGGCTCCACCCTCGCGGGCATGATGGACGCCTTCTCGATCGCGGTCTCCGTGGGTCTGCAGTACGGCGTGCCCCTCGAGACGTACGTCTCGAAGTTCACGAACATGCGCTTCGAGCCGGCCGGCATGACGGACGACCCGGACGTGCGGATGGCGCAGTCGATCGTCGACTACATCTTCCGTCGCCTGGCGCTGGACTTCCTGCCCTTCGAGACGCGCTCCGCGCTCGGCATCCACTCCGCCGAGGAGCGTCAGCGTCATCTGGAGACGGGCTCCTACGAGCCGTCCGACGATGTCGACATGGACGTCGAGGGCCTGGCCCAGTCCGCGCCCCGTGCGCAGGAGCTGAAGGCCGTCGCCACCCCGAAGGCCGAGGTCGAGGCGGCGAAGCCGGCCCCGAAGCAGGCCCACACCAGTGCCGAACTGGTGGAGATGCAGCTGGGCATCCAGGCGGACGCCCCCCTGTGCTTCTCCTGCGGTACGAAGATGCAGCGGGCCGGTTCCTGCTACATCTGCGAGGGCTGCGGCTCGACCAGCGGTTGCAGCTGACCGAAGTCCTGAAGCCCTGAAGGGCGGCACGACCACCGGTCGTGCCGCCCTTCGGCGTTCTCTCGCTGCTACGGAGGAGGCTGTTTCAGGCGTCTCCTACGGAGAGGGCTGTTTCAGGTGTCGTGGCGCGTGCCCATGATGCGCGGGAACTCGGCCGGGTCGGTGTCGTAGCCGTGGATCCCCGGATGGAAGGTCCACTCTCCGGAGGCGTCGCGTACGAACTCGCCGACGGTCGCGGCCGTGGCCCCCAGGACGCCGCCGAAGTTGTCCTCGGCCAGCACGGTGTAGCCCTCCCGCATGCGCAGGCCCGGGTTGAGGACGCCCACGAACGACTTGTGGCCGGAACGCTGCTGGATGAGTACGCCCACCACCACACGCGTGTAGCCGCTGTTGAGGCGGTCGAGTTCCAGCGTCATGACCTCGTCCCAGCCGAAGCCCTTGCCGTCCTTGCTGTCCCGGTTGAGATAGATGGTGCCGTCCGGGGAGCGGCTGTCGAAGTGCACCACATAGGCGGGAATGCCGTACGGATCGGCGGCCACGTACGTCGCCGCGATGATGTCGAGGTCGGTCGCGGGCTCGCCGACGGGACTCGGGTCCCACTTCACCGCGAGCTCGACCTTGCGGATGCCCTTGTTGAGACCGGTCATTGGATCTCCCCCTCCCCGTTCCCCATCTTCTTCAGCCCTCAACTGCTCTGTTGTCAAGGCCGGTTGTCCATCGTGCCACGCGCGCGGGGGCGCTCGCGCGGGTGCACTCCGCCGGAGCGTGACCGACGCCACGCTCCGTGGCCTTACGATGGCGCGGTGCTGGTCAAGTGGATTCGCTGCACCGTGGTGGACCGCCGCGGTTTCGAGCGGGGGCAGCGAAAGTGGGCGGGGCTGCTGGGTGAGCCGGGATTCCGGGGGCAGGGCGGGGGCTGGAGCCGAGGGCGGCCCGGGGTGGCGCACATCTTCGCCTTCTGGGAGAGCCGTGCCTTCTACGACTCCTTCATGGCCCGTTCGCACGACCGGCTCGCGGCTGCCCAGTCGGGGACCTTCAAGGACGCGCAGGCCAAACTCTTCGATCACCGGTTCGATGTGAAGACCGGCTTCGAGCCGCGCTTCACGGACGCCGACCTGCTGCGGGTGGCCCACTGCCGCATCCACGAGGAACGGGCCGAACACTTCGCGCTGATGCAGGAGAAGGTCTGGAATCCCGCGATGGCGGGCTCGCCCGGCATGGTGCGGGGCCTGTTCGGTGAGGGGCCGGGCCATGAGTTCCTGATCCTGTCCATGTGGCAGTCGGCCGCCGAACACGGTAAATACCGGGCCGAGCGGGTGGAACGGCTCGCGCTGCGCGCCCAGACGGAGGCCGACGTCGCGGCCCTGACCGGCGACATAGTGGCGCTGGAGCCCTCGTGGACGGTCTGACCGGAGTGCCGTCCGCGGGTGTGATCCGCGCGGAGAACATGTGACCTACGCCGTATGGAGCCCGTACGAGTGCTCGATCGGCCGTCAGCCGTTTTAGGGTCTTGGCATGGTTCGACCACGGCGTATCGTCCTTGTCCGGCACGGCGAGTCAGCGGGCAACGCCGATGACACCGTTTATGAACGCGAGCCCGACCACGCTCTGGCGCTCACCGAGAAGGGGTGGCAGCAGGCGGAGGAGACGGGAAAACGGTTGCGGGAGGTCTTCGGGCGAGAGCGCGTAAGCGTTTACGTGTCGCCGTACCGCCGTACGCACGAGACGCTCCGCGCCTTCCACCTCGACCCCGAGCTCATACGGGTGCGCGAGGAGCCGCGGCTGCGCGAGCAGGACTGGGGCAACTGGCAGGACCGCGACGACGTACGCCTCCAGAAGGCCTACCGGGACGCGTACGGGCATTTCTTCTACCGCTTCGCGCAGGGCGAGTCCGGCGCCGACGTCTACGACCGGGTCGGCGGCTTCCTGGAGAGCCTCTACCGGAGCTTCGAGGCCCCCGACCACCCGTCGAACGTGCTCCTGGTGACCCATGGCCTTGCCATGCGGCTGTTCTGCATGCGCTGGTTCCACTGGACGGTCGCGGAGTTCGAATCGCTGTCGAATCCGGGGAACGCCGAGATGCGAATGCTCGTCCTCGGCGACGACGGGAAGTACACGCTTGACCGTCCGTTCGAACGCTGGTGTGTACCCGAGTCGTACGGGGACCCCGGGATAGAGTGGCAGGGCGATGACCTCTGATTCCTCTCCCGGCGGACGCCTGGACCGCGCCCTGGCCAGCCTGCGTGGACTCGCGGTGGGGGACGCGCTGGGCTCGCGGTTCTTCGTGCCCGTGAACTACCCGCTGCTCAAGCGACGCGAGCTGCCGTCCGGCCCCTGGCGGTGGACGGACGACACCGAAATGGCCTCCTCCGTAGTGGCCGTTCTGGCCCGGCACCGCCGCATCGACCAGGACGCGCTGGCCGGCTCCTTCGCCGAGCACCACGATGTCGACCGGGGCTACGGTCCCGCGGTCAACCGGCTGCTGGGGCAGATCCGCGAGGGGGGCGACTGGCGGGCGCTGGCGTCTGCCCTCTTCAAGGGACAGGGCTCGTGGGGCAACGGCGCCGCGATGCGGATCGCCCCCCTGGGCGCCTGGTACGCGGACGACCCGGAGCAGGCGGTCCACCAGGCGGAGATCTCGGCGTACACCACCCACCAGCACCGCGAGGCCGTCGTGGGCGCCATGGCCGTCGCCGCGGCCGCCGCCCTGGCGGCCGACCCGGCGAGCCCGCCGAGTGCCGAGGCACTGCTCGACGGCGTCGTCGCGCTCGTCCCGCGCAGCGCCGTGGGAGCCGGTCTGCGGCGCGCTCGCGACATGCTCGACTACGGGGACACCGCGACGGTCGCCGCCGTACTGGGCTGCGGGCGGCGTACGACGGCGCACGACACGGTGCCGTTCGCGCTCTGGTCCGCGGCCCGGGCCCTGGGCGACTACGAAGAGGGCTTCTGGTCGACCGCCCAGGTGGGCGGCGACATGGACACGACCTGCGCCATCGTCGGCGGTGTGATCGCCGCGGGCAAGGCGGGGGCGCCGCCGGGGGAGTGGGTGGAGCGGACGGAGAGCCTGCCGGGTTGGGTGCGGGCGGGGGCGTAGGCCGCGGGGACGGTTCGGTGACGCCGGAGAGTCCCCTGCGGAACGCGGTGCCCGGGCAGGGTCCGGGGTGGGCGTCGTGCGGCACGGACGCGGCTCCGGGCGTCCCGAGGCTCGTGGGGTAGCGCGTCGCACGGGTCGATCGCCGGCGCCGTACAGCGGTGCGCTGCTGGGCCGCCTGCGATGCCGTACCCCTGCCTGATGGTCCTTCCTTGGTGTCGGCCCGCCCGCAGCACGGCTCGCCCTTGGTGCCGCGCCGCGAGCCATAGGGCTCACCCCGGTCCCGTGGTGCCGCTCGCGGGGCCGCACAAGCTGCTGTACCGCTGGCTGCGGGGGCCGGACCCCCTGCCGTACCGCTGACTGCGAGGCCCGGACCCCCTGCCGTACCTCCGGCAGGGGCCGCCCTCGATGCCGTAAGACCTCGAAGGCCGCCCCTGGCGCCGTACAGCTGCTCGCGAGGCCAGGCCCCGGGGTGCCGTTCCGCTGCGGATGGCCGGACCGTGGTCCTCGCCTTCCGTATCCCGGACCGGGGACCGGCCCCCGCAGCCCCCCGCCAAGCTTCGGCGGGCCGCCTCAGCCCGCGGCGGGCCCCGCCGTGCCCGAGAGGGCCTCCAGGTCGCTCTTGCGGACCCGGATCACCAGCGCGGCGGTGGCCAGGGCCAGTACCGCCATCGCGACGGCCGGGATGAAGGCGGTCGAGATGCCCTGGGCGAGCACGTCGTGGCCCCACGGAGCGGGCAGCTGGTGGGTCTTGGCGAACTCCGCCTTCTGCTCGGGCGAGCCGTTGGCCAGGAACTTCGGCAGCTGCTTCTCCGCCTCGTCCCGGCTGGCCGAGCCGAAGACCGTGGTCAGGATGGACAGACCGAGCGAACCGCCCACCTGCTGGGTGACGTTGAGGAGTCCGGACGCGGCACCCGCCTCGTGCTGGGCGACGCCGGAGACCGCGGTCAGGGTCAGTGTCACGAAGTTCAGGCCCATGCCGAAGGCGAAGAGCAGCATCGGGCCGAGGACCCCGCCGACGTACGTGCTGTCCGGGCTCATGAAGGTCAGCCAGCCGAGCCCGAGCGCGACGAGGGCGGAGCCGACGACCATGAACGGCTTGGGCCCGAGGACCGGCAGGAACCGCTGCGAAAGCCCCGCTCCGATGCCGATCGCCGCCGTCACGGGCAGGAATGCCAGACCGGCCTGGATCGGGCTGTAGCCCAGCACGTTCTGTACGAACAGGACGATGAAGAAGAACATCCCGAACATCGCCGCGGCCAGACTGAGCATGATCACGTACGTGCCGGAGCGGTTGCGGTCGCCGAACATCTTCAGCGGGGTGATCGGTTCCTTCGCCCGGGTCTCGATGAACGCGAAGCTCAGCAACAGGACCAGCGCCGTGGCGAACGACCCGATCGTGAGGCTGTCGCGCCAGCCGTCCTCCGCGGCGCGGATGAACCCGTACACCAGGGAGGCCATACCGGCCGTCGAGGTGAGCGCGCCCGCCACGTCGAAACGTCCCGGATGGCGCTCGGACTCGTTGATGTACATCGGGGCGAGCACGGTGATCAGCACACCGATGGGCACGTTGACGAAGAGCACCCAGCGCCAGTCGAGCCACTCGGTGAGCATGCCGCCCGCAAGCAGCCCGATGGCGCCGCCGCCCGCGGAGACCGCGGCGAAGACGGCGAAGGCCCGGTTCCGTTCCGGGCCCTCGGGGAAGGTGGTGGTGATGAGCGCCAGCGCGGTGGGCGACGCTATCGCGCCACCCACGCCCTGGAGGGCCCGCGCGGCCAGCAACTGCCAGGGTTCCTGGGCGAGTCCACCGAGCAGCGAGGCGAGCGTGAACAGCATGATGCCGGTCATGAAGACCCGGCGCCGACCGAGGATGTCACCCGCGCGGCCGCCGAGAAGGAGCAGGCCACCGAAGGTGAGGGTGTACGCGCTGATCACCCAGGTCAGGTCGGTCGTGCTGAATTTGAGCGCGTCTTGAATGTGCGGGAGGGCGATGTTCACAATCGTCGAGTCGAGTACCACCATGAGTTGGCAGGCCGCGATGACGGCGAGTGCGATGCCGGGGTGTCCCTCCCGGCGGGCCGCTCCTGGCTTTGGATCCTGGATCAACTGAGAGGTTTGAGAGGTTGTCACTATGGTTCCCCCACAAGTGCGTTAGTGAACGCTCGCGTTCACTGTTGCGGCAACGGTAGTGAGTCCCCGACAGTGAACGCAAGCGTTCACTGAAGTCGCTGCCCCGTGTCGCCACTTGACCGCCCGCTCTCCCCGAACTCCCCGCTCCCCCATGCACAACGGAGACACTCAGATGGTTACTTCGCGTTGGACGGCCGCTCCCGCTCAGGCGGCCTCCCTGCGCCGACGCGGTGCCGTGCTCGAACGCGCGATCCTCGACGCCGCGCTCGAGCAGCTCAGTACGGTCGGCTGGAACGGCCTCACGATGGAAGGTGTCGCCGCCCGGGCCCAGACCGGCAAGGCCGCGGTCTACCGCCGCTGGCCGTCCAAGGAGGACCTCGTCGCGGACGCGCTGAAGGCCGGACTGCCGAGCCTGACGGAGGCCCCCGACCTCGGAAGCGTCCGGGACGACCTGCTGGAACTGTGCCGACAGGTGCGTGAGGCGATGTACTCGCAGCCCGGATTCGCGCTGCGCTCAGTGCTTCACGAATGCGATGTGGCGCAGGCGGAACGCTTTCAGAGTCTGATCGTCGGAGGGGTCATCGAGCCGACCAAGCATCTGCTGCGAGAGATCGTCGACCGTGGAATCGAGCGGGAAGAGGTGCGACCGGACGCCGCGAACTCCTACGTCTTCGACGTCATTCCGGCGATGATGATGTATCGCTCGAAGGTGTGCGCGAGCGAATGGGGTGAGCGGGATCTGGAGGAGATGATCGACCAGCTGATGGTCCCGCTGCTGCGACGGGCGGGGCCCTGAGCGACCACGGCCCCGCCACCAGCACGAACCAGCCCCACGACCGTCCGCGGACCAACGACGCGAGGGTCCAGGAACCGACGACGAAACCTGGGTGTCGCGAGAGGCTCGGGGCGGCGTAGGCTGAGGGCGCCATGCCGTACGAACCACCGACTCACACCGTCGAGCGCTCCCTCCGCGCCACGACCGGAGCGAAGATCATTGCCGGTGTCGACGAGGTGGGCCGTGGTGCGTGGGCCGGCCCGGTCACCGTCTGCGCCGCCGTCACGGGACTACGCCGCCCGCCCGAGGGCCTCACCGACTCCAAACTCCTCACCGTCAAGCGCCGTACCGTGATGGCCGCGGAGTTGGAGAAATGGGTGACGTCGTACGCCCTGGGGCATGCCTCTCCTGAGGAGATCGACGACCTGGGGATGACGGCCGCGCTGCGCCTGGCCGCGGTGCGGGCCCTGGAGGCCTTGCCCGTCCGCCCCGACGCGGTCATCCTCGATGGGAAGCACGACTACCTCGGGTCGCCGTGGCGGGTTCGCACGGTGATCAAGGGTGACCAGTCCTGCGTGGCCGTCGCGGCGGCCTCGGTGATCGCCAAGGTTCAGCGCGACAAAATGATGGCCGAACTGGGTGTCGACCATGCAGACTTCGGGTTTGCGGCCAACGCCGGGTATCCGTCTCCGGTGCACAAGGCCGCACTGGAGGAACGGGGCCCCACTCCGTACCACCGGCTGTCATGGGCGTATCTTGATGCGCTGCCCCAGTGGCGGCACCTCAAGAAGGTCCGCAGCTGGGCGGACGGAAGCGGTCCGGAGATCGAAGGTCAGCTCGGCTTCGATTTCTGACGGTTCCGCTCGCACTCATGTGCCACCCGCCGACGCGAGTCGCACCGGCGTTTGATAAATATCAGCTCATGCCTCTCATTCCCGAGGAGCCTCAGATTCACGAGAGTGCCCAGGGTCCCCGCGCGACTCCGGCCAGTGGCCGCACCGCGCCGACCCCCCGTCCCGTACCCGGTCCCCGTCCCGCGGCTCCGCCGCGTCCCGGACGTCCGGGACCTGTCCGGCCGATGCCGGCCCAACGCACCCCGCGTGAGCCGGTCGTGGCCACGCCGGGGTCATCCGCCTCGGCGGCCGCGCCCGCTGCCGCCACCCCACAGATCCAGCTGATCCCGGCCTCGGTCGAGGGTGCGCTGGACGCCGCCGAAGAAGCGGTCGACCTGCTGTTGGAGTCGGGCCGAGCCCCCGGTGAGGTGCTGGTGATCACCACCGGCGAACCGCATCCGTGGGCCGCGCACGAACTCTCCTTCGGCGAAGCCGCCTACTGGGCGCAGCACGACGCGGGCGACGACGTCTTCTACGCCGACGCCTCCGTCGCGGGCCGGGCCGCGTCCCGTCCCGTGGTCGTGGTCGCCGTCAACGGCGGTCCGGACGCTGCCGCCGCCACCGCCCTGCCCTTGGCCCTCGGCCGGGCCGGCGCCCTGCTGATCGTCTGCGGCGACCCGCAGCAGATCAACTCGGTGCTGGGCGCCGGGGTCTGAACGAATCCCGGACACCGTCCGGGATTCGCTCGGGCGAGGTTCGGGGCGATGCCTAGGGCGTGATGCCCAGGGCGTGATGGTGGTGCCACTACGGCACCACCTGTACGGCGGTCTTTTTGGCGTGCCTGCAGTGAGTGTGCCTGTGGTTCATGGCCCGAAGTGAGTGCTTGCTCGTCGAGGTCGTGGTGACGGCGGTGCCGTCTCTGACGGCGGGGTGTCTCCCCGGCGCACGTCGGCGTCGGACGGCCCGGTGGTCGTCCGCATGTTCCGGAGGGGCGTGTACGCCGCTGGAGCGGGCGCGAGCGCTATGGCACTGCCCCTGCCCGGTCCCGCCGCGCCGCGGGGCCCCACGGCGCGGGCGGACGCGCTCGGACCCCGGGGACGAGTGCCCCTCAGGGGGCCTGCAAGGCGGGTCGGTGCCTGGGCGGGCGCCGAGGCCTCACGGCCGCGGGCGACTCAGCGGGCTGCCGCCCGGCGCAGCACCTCCGACGCGGCGCCCCCGGTGCGCGGGAGCGGCGGCGGTGCCTCGGTCAGGGCGAAGGACTCCGGTGGGGAGTCCGCGCTCGGACGGCGTCCGCCACGGCCTTCGCCGAGTACCTGCCAGCCGTCGTGCGTCAGCGTGATGTAGGCCCCGCAGCGCAGCCCGTGGAGGGTGCAGGCGTCCCGCAGCCCCCACATCCACGCCCCGTCCTCCTCGGTCCACCGTGCGTCGCCCTCGCGGCAGTAGAGCAGCACCGCCGTGCGTACCGGGGTGCGGCGCCGCAGGTCGTGCGGGATCACCCGGCGCAGCTGCGCCAGCAGGGAGTTGCGGAACATCCAGCCGTCGGCCGGCACCGACCGCCGGGTGAACGAGGCGCTCGCCCGTAGCCGTTCGTCCGCGTCGAGGACGGCCACGACGGCGGTCGTGGGTCTCGGCCGGTGCCGTGCGTGCAAACCGCTGACGACCTCCCGGGGATTGCGCAGCAGCGGAATCCCCGCAGCGGCCCATTCGGCGGGTTCGAGCATACGGGTCAGTGGGTTGGCGGAAGCGGCGGACAGATCGGCAGACGTCGACATGGATGCCGCCGAGGACGGAGCGAATCCGAAGGTCACGGTCCTCCCTTCGGCTACGCGCCCACACAGCGGGCGGGGTCGGACTTGGGGGAGCGCACGCCGCAGCAGAGCCCTACCGGATCACGGGCGAGCCGTGCGGGGAGCGGACCTCAATTCTTCCTGTCGAACTTGGCTGCGGCAACGAGCAATTGGGGCCACCGACCGTTTTCCGGCTATACGTCGTGTATATCCCTGCCCACTGTTCTTGTCCGCGACACGTGGGTCACGCCTGCACGGCCAGGACCAGCGGCAACACCCCCTGCGCCCCGGATCGCCGCAGCATGCGCGCGGCGACCGCGAGCGTCCAGCCCGTCTCGGTGGCGTCGTCCACGAGCAGCACGGGACCGCCCGCTTCCTTGAGGGCGGCTGCCAGCGCGGGCGGCACGGCCAGTGCCCCGTCGAGTGCCTTGAGCCGCTGGGCGCTGTTGCTCCGGGAGACCTGTGCGACGGCCTCGCCGACGTACTCCACGGACCCCAGCAGCGGCAGTCGGCCGACCTCCGCGATCCGTGCGCCCAGCGACTGGATCAACTGTGGACGTCTGCGCGAGGCCATGGTGACGACGCCGACCGGGCGCGGCTGCGCGTCGGGCTGCCCGGAGGCCCAGCCGCCGGGCCCCTTCGCCCAGTCGGTCAGGACGCCGACCACGGCCTTCGCCACATCGTCCGGCACGGGTCCGTCCGGTGCCTGGGGTGTGAGCATCGGCCGCAGCCGGTTGCCCCAGCCGATGTCCGAGAGCCGCCCCAAGGCGCGCCCCGGTGCCGCTTGTTCGCCCGCCGGGATTCGCCCCTTCAGGTCGACGCCGACGGCCGGCAGGCCCGTGGGCCACATCTTGCGGGGGTCGACGTCGACACCGGCGCGGCCCAGCTCGCCGTTGGCCGCGTCGAGTGCGGTGGGGGACACGGACGCCTCGAACCGGGTTCCCGCACAGACGTCGCAGCGCCCGCACGGCTTCGCCAACTCGTCGTCGAGCTGGCGCCGCAGAAACTCCATCCGGCAGCCGGTGGTCGACACGTAGTCGCGCATCGCCTGCTGTTCGGCGGCCCGCTGCTTGGCGACCCAGGCGTAGCGCTCGGTGTCGTACGTCCAGGGCACGCCCGTGGAGATCCAGCCGCCCTGGACGCGCCGCACCGCGCCGTCCACGTCGAGCACTTTGAGCATCGTCTCCAGACGGGACCTGCGCAGCTCCACCAGGGGTTCGAGGGCGGGCAGCGAGAGCGGCCTCTCGGCGCGGGCCAGGACGTCCAGGGTCCGGCGCACCTGCTCCTCCGGAGGGAAGGCGATCGACGCGAAGTACTCCCAGATCGCCTGGTCCTCCTTGCCCGGCAGGAGAAGCACCTCGGCGTGCTTCACCCCGCGGCCCGCGCGCCCCACCTGCTGGTAGTACGCGATGGGGGAGGAGGGGGAGCCCAGGTGCACCACGAATCCGAGGTCGGGCTTGTCGAAGCCCATGCCCAGCGCGGAGGTGGCGACCAGGGCCTTGACGCGGTTGGCGAGGAGGTCCTCCTCGGCCTGCTGACGGTCCGCGTTCTCCGTCTTTCCGGTGTACGAGGTGACGGTGTGCCCGCTCTGGCGCAGGAACGCGGTGACCTCCTCGGCGGCGGCCACGGTGAGTGTGTAGATGATGCCCGAGCCCGGCAGGTCGCTCAGGTGCTCGGCGAGCCAGGCCATCCGGTGGGCGGCGTCCGGCAGTCGCAGCACACCGAGGCTCAGGCTCTCCCGGTCCAGCGGTCCGCGCAGGACGAGTGCGTCGGTGCTGGCGCCGGTGCCCAGCTGTTCGGCCACGTCGGCCGTCACGCGCGCGTTGGCGGTCGCGGTGGTGGCCAGGACGGGGACGCCCGGCGGGAGATCGGCCAGCATCGTGCGCAGCCTGCGGTAGTCCGGCCGGAAGTCGTGTCCCCAGTCGGAGATGCAGTGGGCCTCGTCCACCACGAGCAGGCCGGTCGCCGCGGCCAGCTTGGGCAGCACCTGATCGCGGAAGTCGGGATTGTTGAGCCGCTCCGGGCTCACCAGGAGCACGTCGACCTCGCTCGCGGCCACCTCGGCCTGGATCGTCTCCCACTCCTCCGTGTTCGACGAGTTGATGCTCCGCGCGTGGATGCCGGCACGGGCGGCCGCCTCCACCTGGTTGCGCATGAGGGCGAGGAGCGGCGAGACGATGACCGTGGGCCCGGCGCCCCGCTCGCGCAGCAGCGCGGTGGCGACGAAGTACACGGCGGACTTGCCCCAGCCCGTGCGCTGCACGACGAGGGCTCTGCGCTTGTCGGCCACCAGGGCCTCGATGGCGCGCCACTGGTCCTCGCGCAGCCGGGCCTCGCCCGCCGGGGCGCCGACAAGGCGGGCGAGTACGACATCGGCCGCGGCGCGCAGGTCGGCGTTGGGCAGGTCCGTGTGGGTCGGGGGGAGTGGGTCGTCGTTGCTCATGGCCCCATGCAACCCGATGGGTCGGACATAGCGCGAACGAGGCCACCTGGTTGTGGACAAGTCATGTCGTGGTCATGGCCAGGGTTATCCACAGGGCAAAGCGGAATTTCAAGATCCGCGGGATGGTCACGGCATGACGAATCACAGCGAAGCGGCCGGCATGTCCGGTGACCGTGACATCAGCGGGCGCGGTCGGCACGGGGGAGACAGCGCGGGCCACGCGCCGAGCGGGCGCGGCGGACGGGGCGCGCACGATGGGCGCGACCTGCCCGGTCAGCACCAGGTGACCTTGCGCACACCGGCCGAACTGGCCGATGCCCTGCCCTACCTGCTCGGCTACCGCCCCGAGGACAGCATCGTGCTGGTGGCCCTGCACGACGGGGAGAGGCGCGGCCGCTTCGGCGGGCGGGCACGGCTCGGCATCCCCGCCCACGCGGACGACTGGCCGTCCGTCGCCGATCAGCTGGCGCAAGGACTGGTGAAGGGAAGCGAGCGCAGAGGGGCACGGCCCGAGAGCATGGTCGCCTACCTCTGCCAGGAGCCGGGGACCGGGGAATCGGGACGGGACGTCATGGAACGTCTGCGGCCGCTCGCGCAGTTTCTGCGCACGGCCTGCGGTCGCCTCGACGTCCCCGTCATCGAGGCCCTGTGCATCTCCGACGGCCGCTTCTGGTCGTACTGCTGCCCCGGCCAGGGGTGCTGTTCGTCCGAAGGGCATCCGATGGGACTGCCCGGCACCTCCGTCCTGGCCGCCGCCGCGACCTACGCCGGCCTCCAAGTGCGCGGATCGCTGAGGGAGTTCACCGCTCGGTTCATTCCGTGGGAAGGCGCGGCCGCACGGGATCAGCAGACCGCGCTCGACACGGCGAGCATGGCCCTGGTTCCCAGGATCCTCGACGGCGAGGGCCGCGCGGAGGTGGCCGAGGAGACGCTCGGACTGGCCCGGCAGATCGTGAAGCGGTTCGCCGACGCCCCGCCCGTGTCCGGCACACGCCCGGCGGACCTCCGCGACGACGGCCTCCTGGAGCACGACGAGGCCGCCACCCTGATCCTCGGACTCCAGGACCGCGCAACCCGTGACCGCGCCGCCGAGTGGATGGAGGGTGACGAGGCCGGCCCCGCCCTGCGCCTCTGGCGGGCGCTGGCCCGCCGCTGCGTCGGCCCCTACGGCGAGCACGCGGCGGCACCCCTCACCCTCGCCGGGTGGGTCGCCTGGTCGACCGGTGACGAACTGGAGGCTCGCGAGGCCCTGGCCATGGCGCTCGGCGCCGATCCCGACTACCTCTTCGCCCGCCTTCTGCACCAGGCGTGCAACGAGGGCCTCGACCCGGAGTCGATCCGCCGCTGCCTGCGCACGGAGCGCACCGGCCGGAGCGGGGCGGAAGCGGAACAGCCATCGGGTCCCGATCGCCCGACGCCACGCGATGTCGCCGAGCCGTCGGGCACCTCGAACCGACGTCGGCGCAGGGCACGCACGGCGGGGACCGGGGCATCGCGCGGAAGCGGGCGTCACCCCGGGGCGGGCAGCCTCCGCCGGCGTCGGCCCACCGATGAGGCCGCGCCCGGCGGGGAGGGACCTGGGCGCACGCCTGAGGCGGCGAGCGAAAGGGCACGTGCCCACCGCAAGGGCGGTCGGCGGGTTGTGGGGGAGGAGACGTGAGCGGGGTGAGCGGAGCGGATCGACGATTATCGGGTCGGGTGACACCTGAGGTGCCCCAGGCACCGGATGTCACCCCACTTGACGCGACGGCATACCCCAGCGCGCGCGGCACGGGCGGACGGCGCGCGGCGGCACACCCCAACCCGCGCGGCACGGGCGGACGGCGCGCGCCTGCGATCTCCAAGCCCGAACCCTTGGCCCCCACCGCATCCGTACCAGCCGTCCGCGGTATGCCCGGCCGACCATCCCACCGCCATTCGGTCTGCTTGCCCGGCCCAGGGCGTGACCTTGGACGGGGCCGTTCCGTTCACCTGTGCGGCGGTACCCGTGGCTGGGCCGCGCCGCCGAACACCCTCGCCCCTCCGGAGCCCCCAACCCGGCGCCGAGCGTGCCCCAGGCGCACTGACCGAGGAAGCCACATGCCCCTGCCCGTTCCCCCCTCCGATCCCGACGGCGCCCTCCCGCCGGCGCGCAGGCCCGCTCAACCCTTCCCGCGTCGCGCCGGTTCACAGACCCCGTTCGCAGGAGTCGAGAGCACTTTGAGCCCCTTCGCGGGCCCGGGCGGTCCGGCGGCTCGCCACACCCCGCTTCCCGGGCCGCGCCGGACCACGGACCTGCCACCCGTGCACAACGCCCTGATCTGCGTCGCCCTGCCGGGACTGGCGATCTCCACGGACCAGGGGCAGCTGACCGGCCGCGGGCTGGAGGGGTTCTACCGCGCCGGCCGCCGGACGCTGTCCCGCTGCCAGGTGCGAGTGGCGGGGCGCGAACCGCTCGCCGTACAGGCCCGGATGGTCGCCGCATACCGAGCCCGCTTCGTCGGGACGGTGCGCGCCTCCGCCGACGGCGGCCCGGATCCCGACGTGATCGTGGAGCGGACGCGCGACGCGGACGGCACGGAACGGATCACGCTGCGCAGCGCCTCCCCCCGCGCCCTGCGCGTGCCCGTCGAGGTCGCCCTCGCTACGGATCTCGCGGAGCTCGGCTCCGTCGCCTCGGGCCGAACCGGGCCCGAACTGCCCGCCAGCGTCCACGACTCGGGCCTGCGATGGTCCTGTGCCACCGGTAGCTCGATCGTCACCGCCGACCCACCGCCCGCCGACGCCCTGGCCTCCGCGGGACTGCTCCGCTGGGAGTTCGAACTGCCACCCGGTGGCACCCGGAGCGTGGAGTTGAGGGTGCGACCGGGCGGTGCGTGGCCGGCCAGAGCTGTCGGCCGCGTCGCCACGAGCCCGCTCTCCGCCGCGCGGGCCACCGGCGACGACCCCAGGGTCCAGGCGCTCATGGACACCTGCGTCGAGGACCTCCGGGCGCTACTGCTGCGCGATGCCGCCCACCCGTCGGACACGCACCTCGCGGCGGGGGCGCCGTGGCGATGCGGCCTGGCGCCGGCCGAGGCACTGGTCGCGGCCCGGATGACACTGCCACTCGGCACCCGGCTCGCCGCGGGCACGCTGCGGACCCTCGCTCGCAGCCAAATCGCGGGCCCCGGAGCGCAGTCCGGCCTGATCCCCGGCCCGCGCCGGGACGCCGGCCCGCACCTGCCTCCGGGCTGCACGGCCACCGAGGCGACCCTGCTGTTCCCGGTACTGCTCGCGGAGGCCAGGCGCTGGGGACTTCCGGAGCAGGAGACCGAGGAACTGCTGCCCGCGGCCGAGCGGTGCCTCGCATGGCTGCGTACCACCGTCGGTGACGGCGTCTATCTGCCCGACCCGCACCCCGGCGGTCCGTTCCGCTGCGAGACGCAGGCGCACGCCCACCGCGCGGCACTGCTGGGCGCCGATCTGCTCGACACGTACGGCCGGCCGGGTGGCGAGGGACTGGTGCAGTGGGCCCAGGAACTGCGGACCGCGTTCCGCGGGGACTTCTGGGCCGAGGACCGGGGAGGCGGCAGACCGGCGGCCGCCCGGGCCCCGGACGGGCGCCTCGTACCCCACCTCGGCGCGAGCACCGCCCACCTCCTCGACACGGGGCTGCTCGGCTCCGGCGTGTTCGCCCCCGGCCTCCTCGACAAGGCGCAGACCGAGCAGCTCGCACGGCTGCTCGGCGGCCCGGCCATGGACTCAGGCTGGGGTCTGCGCAGCCTGGGTGCCAGAGAGGCGGCGTACAACCCCTTCGGACATCGCGGCGGCGCCGTGCGCGTCCAGGAGACCGCGACCGCCGTCACCGGCCTGGTCACCGCCGGCTACGAGAAGGAGGCGAGCGCTCTGCTCCGCGGGCTGCTGGCCGCCGCCGAGACCTTCGGAAACAGACTGCCCGAGATGTACGCGGGAGAGCAGCGCACGGAAGGCGGCGCCCCGCTCCCGCACCCCGCTGCCTGTCGGCCTGCGGCCACGGCGGCGGCCGCCGGGGTGCTGCTCCTCACCTCCCTCGCGGGCATCCGCCCCGACGCCCCGGCCCGGACGGTGACACTGCGCCCGGTCGGTAGCGCGCCGCTGGGCGAGATCGGACTGACGGGACTGCGGATCGCGGGCGCCGCGTTCTCCGTGCGTGTCAGCAGACTCGGTCTCGCGATGGTGGAGGAGGCGGCCGACGGGCTGCAGTTGGGTGTGTGACCTCGCGCGACGCGTCCTCGGACGGCGACCGGCGGCGGCCGGTGGGACCCGTACAGGACGGAAGTGGATCATCAGTGGATGCGACTGACGAAGGGCGTGTTTATCGTCAGGCAGACGACTATGATCGCGGCATGCCCTACGACCCGTCGGCCTTCCCGCCCTTTGCCGTGACCGTGGACCTGGTCGTGCTGACCGTCCGTCGCCATGCCCTGTGTGCGCTGGCGGTACGGAGGGGGGAACAGCCTTTTCAGGGACGATGGGCACTCCCGGGCGGCTTCGTACGGCCCGACGAGGACCTGGCACAGGCGGCCGCGCGCGAGCTGGTCGAGGAGACCGGACTGCGCGCCCACGACCCGTCGGCCCCGGCACAGGACAACGGCGCGCACCTGGAACAGCTGGCGACCTACGGCGACCCCAAGCGCGACCCGCGGATGAGGGTGGTCAGCGTCGCCCATCTCGCGTTGGCCCCCGATCTGCCCGCGCCCAGGGCCGGAGGCGACGCCAACAGCGCGCGCTGGGCGCCCGTGGAGGAGTTGCTGCAACAGGGCGGTTACGGCCGCGACGGAGAGCAGGCGGCACCCCTCGCCTTCGACCACGCCCAGATCCTCTCGGACGGGGTGGAACGCGCCCGGTCCAAAATCGAGTACTCGTCGCTGGCCACCGCCTTCTGCCCGTCCGAGTTCACCGTCGGAGAGCTGCGCCGCGTGTACGAGGCTGTGTGGGGGGTGGCACTCGACCCGCGCAACTTCCACCGCAAGGTGACGGGCACTCCGGGGTTCCTCGTGCCCACGGGCGGCACGACCACGCGCCAGGGCGGCCGACCCGCGCAGCTGTTCCGCGCCGGCGGCGCCACGTTGCTCAATCCCCCGATGCTGCGCCCCGAGGTCTGACGAGGGCGGATCGGCTCACGGGGCGCGTCGCACCGAAAGAGTGGAGAGAGCTGCCTCGGATGAGCCGCAAGGTGCCCGAAAAACCGTAAATGTCACGCTATCTTGCTGTGAGTGATCCAGGCCATCGGATTGACCAGCACCCCCCGCAAGGAGCTTCCCCCCGCCGTCGACGACGTGTCCTTCGAGGCGCGCCCGGGTCGTGTCACAGCGCTCCTCGGAGCCCCCGGCGCGGGCAAGACGACGACGCTGAGGCTCATGCTCGAACTCCAGCGGGGCCGTGGAATCACCTACTTCAGAGGCCGTCCACTGCACCGGATCGCCCATCCCTCGCGTGAAGCCGGTGTGCTCCTGAGCGAGGTGCCGGGCCATCCCGCTCGTACGATCCGCGGACAGCTCGGCATGGTGTGCGCGGCCGTCGGTGTCCCGATTCGGCGCGTCGACGAAGTGATCGAAGTCGTCGGGCTCGTGAGCCTGTGCGACGAACGGCTGGGCACCCTGTCGCGCGGTATGGATCGCCGTCTGGGCCTGGCCTGTGCGCTGCTGTCCGATCCGCACGCCCTCGTCCTCGATGATCCCGCCGGCGGGCTCTCCGTCGCCGAAGGTCGTTGGCTGCACGAGATTCTGCGGGCGCATGCGGCCCACGGAGGCACCGTTCTGTTCAGCACGGACGACCCCAAGGAGGCCGCTCGGACGGCCGACCGGGTCATCACGCTGGAGGGAGGCCGGCTCGTCGCCGACCAGGAGGCCGCGGACTTCGCCCGCACCCGACTCCGCCCCCGGGTCGCCGTCCGCAGTCCGCACGCCGCCCGCCTCGGAGCCCTGCTCGCCAAGGAGGCCCGCGCCGCGCAGCGTTCCGTCGAGGTCGTGCGCGAGGACGGAAACCGGCTCTCGGTGTACGGCAGCACCTGCGCCGACATCGGCGAGACCGCCTTCCGGCACGGCATCCTCGTACACCAACTCGCCGACGAGACCGGCGACATGGGGCCACGTGCCACGCTCCCAGCCGAGGGTCTCGCCTCCGCGACCGTAGTCGCCTCTGTCCTCCTGACCTCTGCCTCCGCGACCTCCACCCTCACGGACGATGCCCTCACGGACGATGCCCTCACGGACGATGCCCTCACGGACGACGCCCCCACGGACGACGCCTCCACGCAGGACGCCCCCGCTACCGACGAACCCGCCACCGCCGTAGCCGCGACCGGGGCGCACACGCCCGACGAGCCGGGGCCGACGGCCGAGTCGCGGACCCGTGCGGCCGCTTCGCCGGGCGCGCGCGACCTGCCCCAGCTCCCGCCCCCCATCGCCGTACGCCAGGCACCGAGCCCACTGCGTCCGCTGCGCTACGAACTGCGGCGCGCCACCGGAGTGGGCACCGGCTACCTCACTTCGATCACCGTGCTGGTCTCCTCAGCCCTGCTGTCCGTACTCCTGGCCAGAATCGGTCACACACCCCAGCCGCGGCTCCTGGCCGCCTGGCCGCGGGACTGCCCCCTGCCACCCGCGGCGCTCGGGGCGGGACTGCTCGGGGCGCTCGCCTTCGGCGAGGAGTTCCGCCACCCCGCCCTGGCCGCGGACCGCGGCACCGTCCCCCGCCGCCTGGGACTGCTCGCCGCCAAACTCCTCGTCGCCTCGGTCACCGCGCTGGCGCTGGCCGTCCTCACGGTGGGCTGCGACCTCGAAATGCTCTATCTCGTCTACGGGCGAGACCTCGCCGGAGTTCCCGCGGACTGGCTTTCGCTGAGCGCGAGTTGGATCGGCCTCACGGTGGGCTGCGCCTGGGCGGGAGTACTGGCGGCGGGCATCTTCCGGTCCACCACCGCCGGGCTCGCGGCGGTGCTCGCCGTCCCGGTCGTGGTCGTACCACTCGTACAAAAGACCTTGACGGGTCCGTCCGTGCGGAAAGCGGCCGGGTTTTCCGAGCGACTGCGCGAGCTCCTGCTGATGCAATGGCCGTTCGGGGGAGCGCGCTATATCGCGGCCGGGGCGCGCCTTGTCGCCCAACCCGTCGGCAGTGCCCTGATGTTGTCGCTGACCGCTCTGCTCTGCGCGTATCTGCTCACGACCCTGCGAAGCAGGGTGCGATGACGACCGTCCTTACCCTTCCGTTCTCGCCGTGCGCACAACTCCCCGGAGAACGCCCATTTCTTTCCGATAAGGCGTCAATTGCGACGCGGTGAGCGATCACCCTTTCGTGTGCTTTTCACCAAAGACCTCAAGGGAGTTGGAGACAGCGCCGACAAATGATCCGTGAGTACCCTTGCGCACACCATGATGACCGCCGCCCGCTCCTCAGACTCCGGCCTGGCCGGCCCGGGCGGACTCGACCGCTACCCCTACGCCGAGGGCCCTGGTGCCGAACGCGTCGGCGCCTCCGCGTGGGAGGGCGCGGACCCGGAACTGGGCCGCGTCGGCCGACGCGCCGCGGGCAGCCGCGGACGCGGACTGCACGGCCAACTCGTTCAGCAGCTGGGTCAGATGATCGTCTCCGGCGACCTGGGCGCGGACCGTCCGCTCGTCCCCGAGGAGATCGGACAACGGTTCGAGGTCTCCCGTACCGTCGTCCGTGAGTCGCTCCGCGTCCTGGAGGCGAAGGGGCTGGTCAGCGCCCGCCCCAACGTCGGCACGCGCGTGCGTCCCGTCAGTGACTGGAATCTTCTCGACCCGGACATCATCGAATGGCGGGCCTTCGGGCCGCAGCGCGACGACCAGCGGCGCGAGCTGAGCGAGCTGCGCTGGACGATCGAGCCGCTCGCCGCGCGTCTGGCCGCCGGGCACGGGCGCGAGGAGGTCCAGCAGCGTCTCGGAGACATGGTCGAGATCATGGGCCACGCCATGGCGCAGGGTGACTCGCTCACCTTCTCGCGGGCCGACGCGGAGTTCCATTCGCTGCTCATCCAGGTATCGGGCAATCGCATGCTGGAGCACCTTTCCGGGATCGTCTCGGCCGCGCTCCAGGTCTCCGGAGGCCCCGTCACCGGCTGCGACCGACCGAACGAGACCTCCTTGACGCACCACGGCCGGATCGTCGACGCCTTGGCCGAGGCTGACGGCGCGGCGGCCGAGGCGGCCATGCGGCAGTTGCTCGCCGTTCACCCCGAGGTGGAGCGCGTGGTGCCCGCGCCGCGCGAGCACTGATCGCGCCCCGAGGGCGGCGCGGTCGGGGGGCGTGTGCCCTCTCGTGGCATCGCTTGGTCGGCGGAGCATCCCCCGCCGGACCCCGTCGGATCCTTCCGGGATCCGGCGGGATCCGGCGGTGTGATGAAGGTGATCAAGCCATCGGTTGAGGTGATGAACCCATCGGTTTGAGGTGATGAGTCCATCGACTGACCTCCTCTGAACGTGTCTGGCCGCTTTTGGGCACTTACGGGGTGTGACTCGGGCCACGCAGATTGGGCGTAACGCTCTTCGGAACTGCGCGATGACCTAAGAGGTGACAGCCGAGGAGGGAATACAGACGCCGTTTGCGGCGCTGTGCATCTTCCCGGCTCCCGCCCGCGCCGTCGACCCATCCCCAAGTCGGCGGTCGTCGGCTCCTGTCCGCAGTGGACGGGGCCGGAAGCCGTTTTCCAACGTTCCGAGAGGTTGTTCGTGTCGGCCAGCACATCCCGTACGCTCCCGCCGGAGATCGCCGAGTCCGTCTCTGTCATGGCGCTCATTGAGCGGGGAAAGGCTGAGGGGCAGATCGCCGGCGATGACGTGCGTCGGGCCTTCGAAGCTGACCAGATTCCGGCCACTCAGTGGAAGAACGTACTGCGCAGCCTCAACCAGATCCTCGAGGAAGAGGGTGTGACGCTGATGGTCAGTGCCGCGGAGCCCAAGCGCACCCGAAAGAGCGTCGCAGCGAAGAGTCCGGCCAAGCGCACCGCCACCAAGACGGTCGCGGCGAAGACGGTGACCACCAAGAAGGCCACCGCCACCACCGCCCCGGCGGTGCCCATGGCCGACGATCCGGCTGAGGACGCGTCCGCCAAGAAGGTCGCCGCCAAGAAGACGGTCGCCAAGAAGGCCGTCGCGAAGAAGACGGTCGCCAAGAAGGCCGTCGCCAAGAAGACCACCGCCAAGAAGGACGACGTCGAGCTGATCGACGACGAGGCGGTCGAGGAGACCCCGGGCAAGCCCGGTGCCGAGGAGCCCGCCGAGGACGGCGCCCAGGGCTTCGTCCTGTCCGACGAGGACGAGGACGACGCGCCCGCGCAGCAGGTCGCCGCGGCCGGCGCCACCGCCGACCCGGTCAAGGACTACCTCAAGCAGATCGGCAAGGTCCCCCTGCTCAACGCCGAGCAGGAGGTCGAGCTCGCCAAGCGCATCGAGGCCGGCCTGTTCGCCGAGGACAAGCTGGCCAACGCCGACAAGCTCGCCCCCAAGCTCAAGCGCGAGCTGGAGATCATCGCCGAGGACGGCCGTCGGGCCAAGAACCACCTCCTGGAGGCCAACCTCCGTCTGGTGGTCTCCCTGGCCAAGCGCTACACCGGCCGCGGCATGCTGTTCCTGGACCTCATCCAGGAGGGCAACCTCGGTCTGATCCGCGCGGTGGAGAAGTTCGACTACACCAAGGGCTACAAGTTCTCCACGTACGCCACCTGGTGGATCCGTCAGGCGATCACCCGCGCCATGGCCGACCAGGCCCGCACCATCCGTATCCCGGTGCACATGGTCGAGGTCATCAACAAGCTCGCGCGCGTGCAGCGTCAGATGCTCCAGGACCTGGGCCGCGAGCCCACCCCGGAGGAGCTGGCGAAGGAACTCGACATGACCCCTGAGAAGGTCATCGAGGTCCAGAAGTACGGCCGCGAGCCCATCTCGCTGCACACCCCGCTGGGCGAGGACGGCGACAGCGAGTTCGGTGACCTCATCGAGGACTCCGAGGCCGTCGTCCCGGCCGACGCGGTCAGCTTCACGCTCCTCCAGGAGCAGCTGCACTCCGTCCTCGACACCCTGTCCGAGCGCGAGGCGGGCGTCGTCTCCATGCGTTTCGGTCTCACCGACGGTCAGCCGAAGACCCTCGACGAGATCGGCAAGGTGTACGGCGTCACGCGTGAGCGGATCCGTCAGATCGAGTCGAAGACGATGTCGAAACTGCGCCACCCGTCGCGTTCGCAGGTGCTGCGCGACTACCTCGACTAGGTCTCGACCGTACTGTCGCCGAGGGCCCGACTCCCGATGGGGAGCCGGGCCCTCGGCGCACGCATGGAGTGCGCGCTGCCGTCCGCTGGATCACTCTGGGTTTTCCATGACCATCCCAGAGTGAGGAACGCGCATGCGCCGTCCTTTCGCCCCAGTACTGGCCCTTGCGGCCGCCGCGGCCCTCATACCGCTGGCATCCCCCGCCCAGGCCGCGACCGACGACATCGTCATCGGGGGCCATCCGGTCGACATCGCCCAGAGTCCGTGGACGGTCGCACTGTCCAGCCGTGACCGGTTCGGAGGAACGCGGGCCGGGCAGTTCTGCGGGGGCGTGGTGATCGGCCCGTCGCAAGTGCTGACCGCGGCCCACTGCCTGAGCCCGCTCGTGCTGGGGGTACCGCCGCAGCAGATGCACGACTTGAAGATCATCGCGGACCGCACCGACCTGCTGTCCGACAAGGGCAAGGAGATCCCGGTGCGCGACACCTGGGTCAATCCGCAGTACGACGCCGTCACGAACGCCGGTGACTTCGCCGTGATCACCCTCGCCTCCCCGCTGCCCCAGAGCTCGGTCATCCGTATGGCCTCCTCAGGGGATCCCGCGTACGCACCCGGCACGGTCGCCACGGTCTACGGCTGGGGCGATACGACGGGCACCGGCAACTACGCGCACGGTCTGCGGTCCGCGGGCGTGAACGTACTGTCCGACTCCGTCTGCGAGCGGGCGTACCCGGGGAGTGAGAACGGAACCTATCAAGCCACTTCCATGGTGTGCGCCGGGGCGGCCGCGGGCGGGCGGGACGCCTGCCAGGGGGACAGCGGTGGCCCGCTGGTGGCCCAGGGGCGGCTGATCGGCCTTGTGTCGTGGGGCAGCGGCTGTGGGCAGGCCGGAAGCCCCGGGGTCTACACACGGGTCTCGGACGTCGTCAAGGCGCTCGGCAAGCGCCGCTGAGGGCGTGGGGGGGAAGCGGTACGGACCGCACCGGGTCGCGGATCACGGGGCGCCGGGTGAAAGGAACCGGGTGGCGCGTGGGGGGACTGATTCGCGCCGGTGACGAATGGAGGTGCGCTGGAGCGGTACGGACCGGTGGCCCGTCAACGTGCGCCGGAGCGGGCCGGTGGCGCGTGAAGGTGCGCGGCAAGGGTGTGACGCGTTGACGTGCCTGAGCACGGCGCCTGTCGCCTCCGCACGGGGCCGTGAGGCTCCGGGCGGTGGCGCACCGCCAAGAAGCGGTACGCATACGGGCGGTCACCCCGAGTAGCAGGGGTGACCGCCCGTACACCGGCCTATTGCCAGAGCTGGCTCGTCGTCGTTGACGCGAAGTGTCAGTGCTCTTCGTCGTTGGACGTTGCCGGGACCGACGTCAGTCGCTCCGTCTCGTCCTGTATCTCAGCGGCGATCTTCTTGAGTTCCGGCTCAAACTTGCGCCCGTGGTGGGCGCAGAAGAGCAGTTCACCGCCGCTGAGGAGGACGACGCGCAGATATGCCTGGGCGCCGCAACGGTCGCAGCGGTCAGCGGCCGTCAGCGGGCTCGCGGGGGTCAGAACAGTAGTCACGTCGCCTCTTCTCTAGCTCGACGAGCTGTCGTACCAGGGTCAACATCCAACCAGGCCGAAAACGTTCCCGCTCGTGGCTTTTCCTCGAAAAATTCTTCCGGGGCGGCTGTCTGCTGCCGGGTGGCGGCGAATGAGCCGTATTACGTGTCTTTGTGTCTTACGGGTTCGCGCTGTCTGTCAGGGTCAGTCCTCCCCGGCTGGCTTGCCGGTTGTTCATGAGGACGTGCCCGGAGCCTAAATGGTTCATGCCTGGAAGGGAACGTGATATGTACTTCACTCCATCGAGGGATCGAACACCCATGCGAGCCTGGACTAGTCTGAGTTCATGCGAGGGTGGCGTTACAACGGCTCTACCAGGCCTCGGTACCCTCTGAGCGGAGACCGAAGCCGACCCCTTACCCACAAGGGTCCCATCTGAAATTCAGCGAGGAGCGAACCGCGTGACCGCCGACACGTCCGTGCCGTCCACAGCGTTGCTGACCGGAGCAGACCGGGACGGTTCCAACTACACCGCGCGGCACCTGCTCGTCCTCGAGGGGCTCGAGGCCGTACGCAAGCGCCCCGGCATGTACATCGGCTCGACCGACAGCCGCGGTCTGATGCACTGCCTGTGGGAGATCATCGACAACTCCGTGGACGAGGCCCTCGGGGGCTACTGTGACCACATCGAGGTGATCCTGCACGACGACGCCTCGGTGGAGGTGCGGGACAACGGCCGCGGCATCCCGGTCGATGTGGAGCCCAAGACAGGCATGTCGGGCGTCGAGGTCGTGATGACCAAGCTGCACGCGGGCGGCAAGTTCGGAGGCGGCTCGTACGCGGCCTCCGGCGGTCTGCACGGCGTGGGCGCCTCCGTGGTGAACGCGCTCTCCGCCCGTCTGGACGTCGAGGTGGACCGTAGTGGCCACACCCATGCGGTGAGTTTCCGGCGCGGCACCCCGGGAGCGTTCAAGGCGGACGGTCCCGAGGCCGCCTTCGACGCGAGCAGCGGTCTGCGGAAGCTGAAGCGGATCCCCAAAACCCGCACCGGCACGCGCGTGCGCTACTGGGCCGACCGCCAGATCTTCCTCAAGGACGCCAAGCTCTCCCTGGAGAACCTGCACCAGCGCGCCCGCCAGACCGCGTTCCTGGTGCCCGGCCTGACCATCGTCGTCCGTGACGAATACGGGCTCGGCGAGGGCGGCAGCAAGGGCGAGGAGTCCTTCCGCTTCGACGGAGGCATCAGCGAATTCTGCGAGTACCTGGCCGCCGACAAGCCTGTCTGTGACGTCCTCCGCTTCTCCGGGCAGGGCACCTTCAAGGAGACCGTCCCGGTCCTTGACGACCACGGGCAGATGACGCCCACCGAGGTCACCCGTGAGCTCGGCGTCGACGTGGCGCTGCGCTGGGGCACCGGTTACGACACGAACCTCAAGTCGTTCGTGAACATCATCGCCACGCCCAAGGGCGGCACCCACGTCGCCGGCTTCGAGCAGGCCGTCGCCAAGACGATGAACGAGGTGCTGCGGGCCAAGAAGCTGCTGCGGGTCGCCGAGGACGACATCGTCAAGGACGACGCGCTGGAGGGCCTGACCGCCGTCGTCACCGTGCGCCTCGCGGAGCCGCAGTTCGAGGGGCAGACCAAGGAGGTCCTCGGCACCTCGGCGGCCCGCCGGATCGTGACGAACGTGGTCTCCAACGAACTCAAGGCCTTCCTGACCACCACGAAGCGGGACGCGGCCGCGCAGGCCCGGGTCGTGATGGAGAAGGCCGTGGCTGCCGCGCGTACGCGGATCGCGGCCCGTCAGCACAAGGACGCGCAGCGTCGCAAGACGGCCCTCGAGTCCTCCTCGCTGCCCGCCAAGCTCGCGGACTGCCGCAGCGACGATGTCGAGCGCAGCGAGCTGTTCATCGTCGAGGGAGACTCCGCGCTCGGCACCGCCAAGCTGGCCAGGAACTCCGAGTTCCAGGCGCTGCTGCCGATTCGCGGCAAGATCCTCAACGTCCAGAAGGCGTCCGTCACGGACATGCTCAAGAACGCCGAGTGCGGCGCGATCATCCAGGTCATAGGGGCCGGGTCCGGGCGGACGTTCGACATCGACGCGGCGCGGTACGGGAAGATCATCCTGCTCGTCGACGCCGACGTCGACGGTGCGCACATCCGGATTCTGCTGCTGACGCTCTTCCAGCGGTACATGCGGCCGATGGTCGAGGCGGGGCGGGTGTTCGCGGCGGTGCCGCCACTGCACCGCATCGAGCTGAGCCAGCCCAAGAAGGGCCAGGACAAGTACGTCTACACGTACTCGGACCGTGAGCTGCGCGAGACGCTGCTGGAGCTGCAGCGCAAGAACGTGCGCTACAAGGACTCGATCCAGCGTTACAAGGGTCTTGGCGAGATGGACGCCGATCAGCTGGCGGAGACGACGATGGACCCGCGCCACCGGACGCTGCGGCGGATCAATATCTCCGACCTGGAGGCGTCCGAGCAGGTGTTTGACCTGCTGATGGGGAACGATGTCGCTCCCCGTAAGGAGTTCATCTCCAGCTCTGCGGCGACGCTGGATCGGTCGCGTATCGACGCGTAGGCGCTGCGGCGGCGGTGCCGGGTGGCTGTGGTGGGTCGGGGCCGTGGCGGTACGTCGAGCCCGTCGCCGCTGGATCAGGCGTGGGCCGGGCAACGGAGCCGCTGCTCGATCCGGGCGTGAGCGACGGGCTTGCGACGCACCGCCACGGCCCCTTCCGTGGGGGCCCGGCTGTGGGGCTGGGCGTGCCGTTCCCCGCGCCCGAGAGAAGCGTTGGCGCGCCTCTTTCAGCCCGTCCGGCGTTTGAGGACGAGGTCGTTCAGGCCGACAGGGGAGTTTTGGGGGCGCAGCCCCCAGGGATGGGACGGGTAGGGGCGGCGGGGGCGAGACACGCGGTGGGGGCGTGGGGGGCTCCACCCGTGGGTGGAGGGATGGGGTGGGTGCGGATCCACCCGCGATCCACCCCGGCTCCGATCTGCTGAGCTGCCGATTTCCGTAGCGTCGAAGGCGTCGACAGTGCTCGCTGTCGGAACCCGCTCTTCCTCGCCCACGGAGGTCGTGATGTCCGGGCTCGTCAATGCCTTGGTGATCCTTGCCGTTGTTGTGCTGGTCATCGCGCGCCAGTTCCGTACGCGCAGGATCAGCACGGACAGGCGCTGGTGGGTCGTGCCCGGCGTCCTGGTCGTGATCGCTCTGCGGGAGCCGGGCCTGATCGACATCCACCATCGGACCGAGGCGATTCTGCTGCTCGGGGCAGAGCTGTTCATAGGGCTGGCCATCGGAGCCGCGTGGGGGTGGACGACACGGATATGGGCGGAGCCGGACGGCTCGGTGTGGAGCAAGAGCACCAAGGCCGGCGCGGCCGTCTGGGGCGTGGGCATAGCCCTGCGGCTGGGACTGTTCGGCATCGGCGCCCTGCTGGGCGTCCATCAGGACAGCTCCGCCCTGCTGCTCGCCCTCGCGGCCACTCTGCTGGTCCGCTCCGGGATCCTGGCCTGGCGTTCTCAGTCTCTGCACCCGGCCGTCACGCAGGCGACGGCGTACGGTGACGACGTGCCCCAGGGCTCGTGGAAGGAGCGCGTGTGACGGAGAACGCCTTGAAGCGCTGGCCCTCCCGCGAGGCGCTGTCCCGAGCGGGAGTGGTCAAGTCCAGGCGCGCGCTCGCCTGGGCCGCGCGCCTCTTCGCCCTCGGCCTGCTCCTGTGGACGACCTTCACGAGCGGCCATCTGGGCGCCTGGAAGATCGTGGCGGGCGCTCTGGGGGTCCTCGTCTGCGGGCTGGCGGCGTGGGCCTTCTGGCGGACCACGCTCGAACACCGTCTGCTGCCGTCCTTGGCGCTGCTCGCCCTGCTGCTCGCGATCGCGACGGTGGGAGCGAGCACGGGATTCCGGGTGCCGGCCATCGTCCTGTGGTGCGGGTGCGCCATCAGCGCCATAGAGAGGTTGCCTCTGGCGGCGGCGCTGCCTGCCACCTCCGTGGCACTGAGCGCGTTCGCGGCGGTCAACAACGACGTCTGGCTGACCACGGCCGCCACCGCCGGGGGGCTCGCCCTGGCCGGATACGTGCTGCGCCTCGACGCGGAGGCCCGCGGCAGTGCCCAGCGGTTGCTCGCTCAGGAGCGGGCGGCTCGTGTGGCCGAGGCGGAGTCCGCGGCACTGGCGGAGCGGGCCAGGATCGCGCGGGAGATCCATGACGTCCTGGCGCACAGTCTCTCGGCACAGATGGTGCATCTGGAGGCGGCCCGGCTGCTGATCGAGCGGGGCGGCGACCGGGAGCAGATCCTCGAGCGGGTCGTGGCGGCACGTGGGATGGCCCGTGAGGGGCTCGCCGAGACCCGGCAGGCGCTCTCCGCCCTTCGGGGGGAGATGTCCCCGGTGGAGGACTTCCTGAGCGAGCTGGTCGCCACGGCGGACGGCGCCGACATCACCGTCTCGGGTGAACGGCAGCCGCTGCCCGCCGAGGCCTCGCAGGCGGTGCGCAGGGTGGCGCAGGAAGCCCTGACGAACGTCCGCAAGCATGCGCCGGGCGCCAAGGTCCACCTGCGGCTCGAGTACGGCGAGCACGAAGTGACCCTGGGCGTACGGGACTCGGGAGGACCGCCGGGCGAACTCAGCGGTGCGGGGGCCGGGTACGGTCTGCTGGGCATGCGGGAGCGTGCTGAGCTGCTGGGCGGCTCGTTGGAGGCCGGGCCGGACGAGGAGGGGTTCGTGGTGACGCTGAGGGTGCCCGTATGACGGAGGAGGGGACCAGGAAGCCGGCTCGGGTCGTGGTGGCTGACGACCAGACCGTGGTGCGCGAAGGCATTGTGATGCTGCTGGGCCTGCTGCCGGGGATCGAGGTCGTGGGTGCGGCGGGGGACGGGCACGAGGCCGTGGCGCTGGTGGCCGAGCTCGCCCCTGACGTCGTGCTGATGGACCTGCGCATGCCGCGCTGCGACGGCGTCGAGGCGACCCGGCGTATTCGCGCCGAGCATCCGGGGACACAGGTCGTCGTGCTCACCACGTACGCGGACGACGAGTCGCTGTTCCCCGCGCTCAGAGCGGGAGCCCGGGGCTATCTCACGAAGGACGCGGGCGGCGACGAGATCGTGCGCGCGGTGGAAAGCGTGCTGTCCGGGGACGCGGGACTCTCGCCGAGCATCCAACGGCGACTGCTGGAGCGGCTGTCGGAGCCGGCGCCCTCGGCCGTTGCGCCCGTGGAGCCGCCCGATGGGCTCACCACGCGGGAGACCGAGGTGCTGCTGCTGATCGCCGAGGGACTCACCAATCAGGAGATCGCCCGCAGACTGCATGTCTCCCCCGCCACCGTGAAGACCCACATCAACAACCTCTTCGCCAAGACGGGCCTCAAGGACCGTGCTCAGGCGGTGCGTTACGCCTTTGGGAAAGGTCTCGTACGGCCACCGACGCGATGAGTCACCTGATGGGGTGAAGAGCGCGGAGAGAAGAGTCCGGGATCTTCCCGATCTGTCCATCCTTGGGCACGCGGCAGAAAAAGGGTCGCGGACAAGGAGAGTTCGGTGGAGAAGCACGACGGGCGCGATACCGGGGAGGTCCGGTTCGATGACCCCTGGTACGACGCGCTCGCTTCCGGCTGGGGTGAGTTGGACAGCACGGGCGCACCCGCCGTGCCGTTCGCGCGCCCGGAGCACGAAGGTCGCACGGGCGGGACGGCCGACGTCTATCTGGAGGTGCAGCGCAGCGCGGCCTTCCAGGAAGTGCGCAGCCGGTACCGGAGGTTCGTGGTGCCGGGCGTCGCCGTGTTCTTCACCTGGTACGTGGGCTATGTGGTGACCGCGACGACGGCGCCCGGGTTCATGGCCCAGCCCGTCGCCGGCGCGGTGAACGTGGCGATGGTGGCGGGGCTCGGGCAGTTCCTCAGCACGTTTCTGTTCACGTGGGCGTACGCGCGGCATGCGCGGCTGCGCAGGGACCGGGCCGCACTGGATCTGCGCTGGGACACCCAGGAGCTGACCCGGAGCGTCCGAGGTGGTGAGCGGTGACGGGCAACCATCAGACACTGGCGTTGCTGCTGTTCAGCGCGTTCGTGGCGGTGACGCTGGGGATCACGACGTGGGTGAGTCGAAACAGGCACGGGTCGGCTGAGGAGTTCTATGCCGGCGGGCGGTTGTTCTCGCCGATGGAGAATGGTTTTGCCATTTCGGGCGACTACATGTCGGCGGCGTCGTTCCTGGGGGTCACGGGGCTCATCTCGCTCTACGGCTACGACGGGCTGCTGTATGTCGTCGGGTTTCTCGTCGCTTGGCTGGTCGTCCTGTTCCTTGTCGCCGAACTGGTGCGCAACTGCGGGCGGTTCACGCTCGCCGACGTTGTCGCGGCCCGGATGAACGAACGGCCGGTGCGGATCGCGGCGGGAACCTCTTCGGTGACCGTGTCCGTTCTGTATCTGGTGGCGCAGATGGTGGGGGCGGGCAGCCTGGTCGCGCTACTGCTGGGAGGTTCGAGCGAGGCGGCGCGGAACTGGACGGTGATCGGCGTCGGCGCGCTCATGGTGATCTATGTGTCGCTGGGAGGGATGCGGGCCACCACATGGATTCAGATCGTCAAGGCGGTCCTGTTGCTGAGCGGTTCCATCGCCTTGACCGTGCTCGTCCTGCTGCGGTTCCACGGGGACGTGAATGAGTTGCTGCGTGCGGCGGCGGAGCGCAGCGGCCATGGTGACGCGTTTCTCGCACCCGGGTTGAAGTACGGCGGGGACTGGACGGCGCGCTTCGACTTCATCAGTCTCGGCCTCGCGCTGGTGCTTGGCACGGCCGGGCTGCCGCACATCCTGTCGCGGTTCTACACCGTGCCCACGGCACGGGCAGCACGGCGCTCGGTGGTCTGGTCGATCGGGCTCCTGGGGGGCTTCTATCTCATGACGATCGTGCTGGGCTTCGGCGCGGCGGCGATCGTCGGCCCGGAGACGGTGCGGGGAGCGAACGCGGCGGGCAACACGGCGGTTCCGCTGCTGGCGCTGGATCTGGGCGGCGGCGCGAACTCCGCGGGAGGAACGGTTCTCTTTGCTGTCGTCGCGGCCATTGCCTTCGCAACGATCCTCGCGGTCGTCGCCGGGATCACCCTGGCGTCCTCGGCGTCCGTGGCCCACGACCTCTACGCCTCGATGCGCCGCCGGCACGCGAAGCCCCGCAGCGAGGTCGCCGTGGCGCGTACGGCGGCGGTGGGTATCGGGGTGGTCGCGATCGCGCTCGGGCTGCTGGCCCGTGATCTGAACGTGGCTTTCCTGGTGGGCCTCGCCTTCGCGGTCGCCGCGTCCGCGAACCTGCCGGTGCTGTTGTACTCGCTGTTCTGGCGGAGTTTCACGACCCGCGGTGCCGTGTGGGCCGTATACGGCGGCCTGGTGCCCGCGCTGCTGCTCGTCCTGCTGTCGCCTGTGGTGACAGGGAGTCCCGATTCGCTGTTCCCGAGCGTGGACTTCCAGTACTTCCCGTTGCAGAACCCCGGCCTGGTGTCGATTCCGCTCGGCTTCCTGGCGGGCTGGCTGGGCACGGTCACGTCCGCGGAGCCGCCGGACGAGGCCAAGCACGCCGAGACCGAGGTGCGGTCGCTGACGGGTGCCGGCGCGGTCTGAGGCGGCCCCAGCTGAGTGTCCGGGGGCGCCTCCAGCAGTGGGGGCGCCCCCAGTGACGTACGGCTCAACGACATACGTCGAGCGCCGGGTCGATGTCATGGGCTCGGCGTACGGCGTGGGGCTAGGGCGCCACCCAGGCGTACCGGTGTTCCGGGCGGCCCGTGTCGCCGTACTTGAGCGAGAGGCGCAGCCGTCCCGCCTGTTCGAGGTGGCGCAGATAGCGCTGCGCGGTGGAGCGGCTGAGCCCGGTCTCGGCCGCGACCTCGTGGGCCGACAGCGGCTGGTTCGCGCGGTGGAGGACACCGCAGATCAGGTCCGTGGTGGGTTCCGAGTGGCCGCTGGGCAGTCCCGGCGACGACGGGACGGGCGTGGTGCGCAGGGCGCTGAAGATCCGGTCGACCTGCTCCTGACCCGCCACGCCGCGCCCGCCGACCCGGTCGACGGTGCGCCGCAGGGCCGCGTACGAGTCGAGGCGGGTGCGCAGCGCGGCGAAGGTGAACGGCTTGACCAGATAGTGCAGGGCGCCCAGACGCATCGCGGCCTGCACGGTCGTCACGTCGCTGGCCGCGGTGATCATGATGACGTCGGTGCCGTGGCCGCGTTCGCGCATGCGGTGCACCAGTTCGAGGCCCGTCTGGTCGGGCAGATAGTGGTCGAGCAGGACCAGGTCGACGGGCGCGCGCTCCACGGCGGCCAGGGCCTGGGCAGCGCTGTGCGCGCGGGCGGCCACCCGGAATCCGGGAACCTTCCCCACGTACTTCGCGTTGATCTCAGCGACGCGGAAGTCGTCGTCCACGACCAGGACGTCAATCATCGGGCCTCTTTCTCTCAAGGCCTGGCGAGCGTTAAGCCCGTGTTTCGGCTCCGCTGTTGTAGCGCGAGCAAAACGAGCACAACAGACTCTTGCAAGCATAAGAAGGCCTTGCGCCCAGAAGACTGATGCTGTGGCCCGCGCCACATCTACGGTCCCGGGCCATGAGCGCAGACACCAGCCCCGCCATTGAGCTGCGGGGCGCGAGCAAGATCTTCAAGACCCCGTCAGGGGGTCTGCACACGGCGGTCAGGGAACTGGATCTGACCATCGGCCGTGGCGAGTTCGTGGCCGTCGTCGGTCCCACCGGCTGCGGGAAGTCCACGACCTTGACCCTGGTGAGCGGTCTGGAGGAGCCCACCGAGGGCGAGGTCCTGGTGGCCGGTGAGCCGGTCGCGGGCGTCGGCGACAAGGTCGGCTTCGTCTTCCAGCAGGACGCCACCTTCCCCTGGCGGACGGTCCTGTCCAATGTCATGGCGGGCCCGCGTTTTCGCGGTGTTCCGAAGACGGAGGCCAAGCAGCGGGCCCGCGAATGGCTCGCCAGGGTCGGGTTGTCGGCCTTCGAGGACCGTTATCCCCACCAGCTCTCCGGCGGTCAGCGCAAGCGCGTCGCCCTCGCCGCGACCTTCGTCAACGACCCCGAGATCCTGCTGATGGACGAGCCGTTCTCGGCGCTCGACGTGCAGACCAGGGCCCTGATGTCGGACGAGCTGCTGGAACTGTGGGAGGGCACGGGCGCCTCGGTCGTCTTCGTCACCCACGACCTGGAGGAGTCCATCGCGCTCGCCGACAAGGTCGTCGTGATGACCGCGGGCCCCGCCACCGTGAAGCAGGTCTTCGACATCGATCTGCCGAGGCCGCGCAAGGTCGAATCGGTGCGCCTGGAGCCGCGGTTCATCGAGATCTACCGTGAGATCTGGGAGTCCCTCGGTGAAGAGGTCCGCATCACCCGAGAGAGGGGCGCCGCGAATGTCGCCTGACGTCATGCCCGAGACCGTCGTCGCGGCGACCGCCACCGAGCCCGCCAAGCCGGGACGCGCCCACTCCCGTGCTCGTGCCGCCCGCAGACGCAGGGTGATCGTCGCCGCCGCCCGTGCGGTGCTCCTGGTCGCCGTGCTCGGCCTGTGGGAGGTGTTCGCACGCGCCAAGATCATCGACCCGTTCAACTTCTCCATGCCGTCGAAGATCTGGGATCAGGTCTATACCTGGGTGACCCACGGGACGGCGCTCGGCTCACTGGGCGAGCAGGTCTGGTACACGCTCCAAGAGGCACTGCTCGGCTGGGTCATCGGAGTCGTGGCCGGTGTGGTCTTCGGTATCGCGCTGGGCCGCATCGCCTTCCTCGCCGATGTCCTTGGTCCATACATCAAGGTGCTCAACTCCATACCCAGGATCGTCCTCGCGCCGATCTTCGTGATCTGGTTCGGGCTAGGGCCGGCCTCCAAGGTCGCCTCGGCCGTGGTCCTGGTCTTCTTCCCGGTCTTCTTCAACGCGTTCCAGGGTGCCCGCGAGGTCGACCGCAACCTCGTCGCCAACGCCCGGATCCTGGGGGCGAGCGACCGCCGGGTGACGCTTCAGGTCGTCATCCCCTCCGCCACCTCGTGGATCTTCACCAGCCTCCACGTCAGCTTCGGCTTCGCCCTCATCGGTGCGATCGTCGGCGAGTACATCGGCGCCACCAAGGGCATCGGCCTGCTCGTCGCCCAGTCCCAGGGCACTTTCAACGCGGCCGGTGTGTACGCCGCGATGGTCATCCTCGCCGTCGTCGCCCTGCTGGCCGAAGGGCTGCTCACCTTCGCCGAGCGCCGCATCTTCTGCTGGAAGCCGTCGGACTCCGAGAGCTGATCGGCGGCCAACACCCGCCCAGGGTGCCGGATTTCCACTTTTCAAGGCTCTCCAAGGTGCCCGACTTCCTCTCAACGCTCTCCAGGGTGCTCCCTTTCCGCTCAACGCTTCCCAGGGCACCCCTTTTCCCGCACTGCCCTCTCACAAGGACGTGACCCATCATGCGCAAGACCGCCAGATACTCCGCGCTGGCAGCCGCCGGTCTGCTCGCCCTCTCCTCGCTCACCGCCTGCGCCAACGACGCGGCCTCCACCACCGCCGACTCCGGCAGCAACGGGGGCGGCGGCAAGGGGGAGCACGTCAAGATCATGGTCGGCGGCCTGGACAAGGTCATCTACATGCCGGCGATGCTCACGCAGCGGCTCGGCTACTTCAACGACGAGGGTTTGGATGTCGAACTCCTGAGTGAGCCGGCCGGTGTGCAGGCGGAGACCGCACTCGTGTCCGGACAGGTCCAGGGAGCCGTCGGCTTCTACGACCACACTCTCGACCTGCAGACCAAGGGCAAGGCCGTGGAGTCCGTCGTGCAGTTCTCGCACGCGCCCGGTGAGGTGGAGATCGTCTCCAACAAGCGAGCGGACGACATCACCTCGCCCAAGGACTTCAAGGGCAAGAAGCTCGGCGTCACCGGGCTCGGTTCCTCCACCGACTTCCTCACCAAGTACCTCGCGGTCAAGAACGGTGTGAAGGTCAGCGAGTTCGCGCCGGTCGCCGTCGGCGCGGGTCCGACCTTCGTCTCGGCGCTCCAGAAGGGGGCCATCGACGGCGGCATGACGACGGACCCGACCGTCGCCACGGTCCTGCAGAAGGGCCTCGGCAAGGTGCTCATCGACATGCGGACGCCGAGTGGTTCGCAGCAGGCGCTCGGCGGACCGTATCCCTCGTCCAGCCTCTACATGCAGACGGACTGGGTGAACGGCCACAAGGAGACGGTCCAGAAGCTGGCCAACGCCTTCGTGAAGACCCTCAAGTGGATGTCCACGCACAGCGCCTCCGAGATCGCCGCCAAGATGCCCGCCGACTACTCCCAGGGCAACAAGACGCTCTACGCGACCGCCATCCAGAGCACGCTGCCGATGTTCACCAAGGACGGCGTGATGCCCGTGGACGGCCCCGCGACTGTCGAGAAGGTGCTCAAGGCGTTCAACCCCAACATCAAGAACGCCAAGGTGGACCTGAGCAAGACGTACACCACGGAGTTCGTGAAGAAGGCCGCCACCGGCTGAGGAAGAACGCCACCGAGGTCACCAAGGTCACCAAGGTCACCGAGGCCACCACCGGCGGAGAAATGACGGCCGCCACTGGTCCAGGTCAGAGCGGGGCGCGGCCTCTTCCCCCCGCCCCGTGGCCCTGCCTTCGGGATTTTCCCCTCTTCGGCCGTGCCCTCAGGCGCGGGTCGCCCAGACGTAGCGATGCTCCGGGCGGCCCGCGTCGCCGTATTTGAGGGTCAGCCTGGCCCGTCCCGTGCGCTCCAGGAGCTTCAGATAGCGCTGGGCGGTCTGTCGGCTCAGTCCGGTCTCCTCGGCGATCTCCTGGGCGGACAGCGGCCCCTCGGCGGTCAGCAGGGCCCGCCGGACGAGCTCCGCGGTCGTGGGGGAGTGCCCTTTGGGCAGGTCCGGCTCCACACTCGCCGACAGGGCGCCGAAAATCCGGTCCACCTGGGCCTGTTCGGCCTCGCCGCCGCCGTCGAGCGTGCGGCGCAGACCCGCGTACGCCTCCAGCTTGGCGCGCAGGCCCGCGAAGGCGAACGGTTTGACCAGGTACTGCAGGGCGCCCTGCCGCATCGCCGCCTGGACGGTCGAGATGTCACGGGCCGCGGTCACCATGATGACGTCGGTCTGGTGGCCGCGCCGGCGCATCTCCTGGACGACCGCGAGGCCCGTCTCGTCGGGCAGATAGTGGTCCATCAGGACCAGGTCCAGGTGGGGCAGCGTCTCTATCCCGTGCAGCGCCTCGGCGGCGCTGTGCGCCTCGCCGGCGACACGGAATCCGGGCACCTTGTCGACGTACGCGGCGTTGACCCGCGCGACCCGCGTGTCGTCGTCCACGACCAGAACCTCGATCATCGCGACTCCTCCTCGGCGGTCGTGGCGGCGGTGGCGCCGGTGGTGTTCTGGGACAACGTGTCCGGCTGTCGTACGAGTTCCGGTGCGGGCCCGCGGCTGGCTTCGCCCTCCAGGCCCGGCATGAGACCTTTCGCCGGCTCCAGGCCTTCCGCCGGAACCAGGCTGTCCGCCGGCCCGAGACCGGCCTCCGTGAGCGCTTCCGGCAGTACGACCGTGAACTCCGCGCCCCCTCCGTCGGCCTCCGCCGCCTCCGCGCTGCCTCCTTGCCGCTCGGCGAGCCGACGCACCAGGGAGAGCCCGAGTCCGCGTTTGCCGTGCGCGGGTGGCTTCTTCGTGGACCACCCGTCCGTGAAGATCAGCTCCCGCCGCTCCGTCGGAATGCCGGGCCCGGTGTCCCGTACGCGCAACACGGCCGTGCGTCCCTCGGCGTGCAATTCGACCTCCACGCGCGCGTGCGGGGTGCCCGCGACGGCGTCGAGTGCGTTGTCGACCAGGTTGCCCACAACGGTGACCAGCCCCCGCGGATCGACCAGCCGGTCGGGCAGCAGGGTCCCGTCCGCGACCCAGAGAGCCACCCCGCGCTCGGCCGCCACCGTGGCCTTGCCGACCAGCAGGGCGGCCAGGAGCGGATCGTGGATCTTCTCGGTGACCTGTTCCGCGGTGACCCTGTGGTCGCCGACCACCTCGCCGACGAACTCCACGGCGTCGTCGTACATCTCCAGCTCCAGCAGCCCCAGGACCGTGTGCATCCGGTTGGCGTGCTCGTGGTCCTGCGCGCGCAGGGCGTCGATCAGACCGTGGGTCGAGTCGAGTTCACGGCCCAGCTGCTCCAGTTCCGTGCGGTCGCGCAGGGTGGCCACGGCGCCGCCGTCGTCGGTCGGCATGCGGTTGGCGACCAGGACGCGCTGACCGCGCACCGTCAGCAGATCCGTGCCGGTGACCCTTCCGGCCAGCACATCGGTCGTGCGGCCCGGCCCGAGCACGTCGTCGAGCGGCTGCCCGATGGCCTCCGCGTCGAGCCCGAGCAGGCGCAGCGCCTCGTCGTTGAGGAGCCGTACGCGGCCGACACGGTCCAGGGCGATGACGCCCTCCCGAATGCCGTGCAGCATCGCCTCGCGCTCCGCGAGCAACGCCGAGATGTCGGAGAAGGCCAGGTCACGGGTCTGCCGCTGAACCCGTCGGGAGAGCAGGTACGCGGCGAACGCGCCGACGGCCAGGGCCCCGCCCGCGTACGCGAGGAGTCCCGGGATCGAGTGGATCAGCCGGGCGCGCACACTGTCGTACTCGATGCCCACCGAGACCGCTCCGATGATGTGCCCGTCGGCGTCGCGCAGCGGCACCTTGCCGCGGGCCGAGCGCCCCAGCGTGCCGCTGTCGATCTCCATGACGTCCTCGCCGGCCAGGGCCTTCGTGGGGGAGGTCGAGACGACCCTGCCGATCTGCGAGGTGTCCTTGTGCGACCAGCGCACCCAGTGCGTGTTCATCACCACGACGTACTCGGCCCCGCTGGCCTTGCGGATCCGTTCCGCGGCGACCTGTACGGGGCCCTTCACGGACGGCAGGGTCGTCTGCAGGTCCCTGGCGATCTGCGGCTGGGCCGCCGTGGTCTGCGCGATCGCGAGCGCCCGGCGCATGGCCTCGTTGTCGAGCTGGGCGCTGAGCGGGGCGAGGAACAGCCCCGTCGCGAGTACGGCGACCCCGGCGGCTATCGCCACCTGCATCAGCAGCACCTGAGAGAACGCCCGCCGCGGCAGACCGAGGCGCAGTCGTCGTGCGGGGGGAGTGGGGCTCATACCCATGACGGTACGGGGGAGCGCGCGCCGGTCCGAAGGGAGTGTGGCGTGGATCTCTCGAGTGGGGTGTGGGGAAGCTGTGGTCGGCGGGTAGGGGGGCCGGCCTGCTCAGGACTCCTGGTCAGCAGGCTACGGGGATCGTGGCCCGGGGCATCTCCCGTACGGCCACCACGTCCATCCGGGCCGGGGAACCCAGGGCCGAGCCGCAGCTCTCCGGGCGGGGCGGCAGTGAGGCGCCCTGCGCGACGATGACGCGCCACAGGCGCCCGTCCGTGTGGGCGACGGTCACCTCCCAGCGCGGCGCCGCGCCGTCCGTGCGGACGACGCCGAGGGCTTCCGCGGCGTGCTCTCCGCAGGCCCTGCGCACGGCCAGCTCCGCCGCCTGCCCGGGCCGCTCCCACGCCGAGTTGCCACGGCAGCCCTCCGTGACGACGCGGCCCTCCCGGACGCCTTGGAGGATCTCCTTGACCGCGTGGGCCTCGGCCCGCCCATAGGCGTATCCGTACGGCAGGACGAGCAGGGTGGGCGAGAAGCGGTGGCCCCCGAGATGGGTGACCTCCCACGCGCCCGCCACGCCCGAGGCGGCGAGTTCCGCCGCGAGGGGGCGGCCCAGGAGAGCGCAGCAGCGGTCGCGCTTGCCGTTGGTGCAGACGAGCGCGAGCGGGTCGCCCGTGTGGCGCCGACCCTGGAGAGCCGCGTCGAAGGTGCGCGGGTCTCCCGTGCCGAGCGCGGTGAAGTCCAGGTCGAGCAACTGCTCAGGAGCGCACGTGGTGGCGCTGTGCAGCCACACGTTGCCCGGGGTGGTGTGAGCCGCGTACACCTGGCGCTCGGCGTGCGCACCGCAGTCGGCGTGTCGTCCGGGGCGGCGGATGAGTGCGATCCGCACCCCGGTGTCCTGGGCCGCGTCTTCGAGCGCGCGGCCGAGCGCCGGGTCCAGGTGGCTCGACGTGAGCGCCTTGGCACCCCAAGGGCCCGGCTGTTCGAGGAGCAGCCATGTCCTCGCGGTCGCCGCGGTCCCCGCGAGGGGCTCGTCGAGGTCGCGGGACACGGTCGTGCACGTACTCACAGAGGTGAGCCTAACCTGACTTCGCCCAGGGCGACTTCCGACCGTGAGTGTGGGGGCGCACTTTGGGCGCATTCGGAGTGCTGTGGGGGCGCGCTGGGGCTCACTCGGGGAGTGGCTGCGGCGGCCGAGCTCCTACGTAGTGACCGCTCGGGCGCATGCGCAGCGGGCGTTCCGCGTACTCCTCCAGGGTGTGTGCGATCCATCCTGCTGTTCGGGCGACGGCGAAAACCGTCTCCCCGGCGGAGGCGGACATGCCGGAGGAGACCGTGAGGACGGCCAGTGCCAGGTCGACATTGGCGTGCAGGGGAGTGTGCCGGGCCGTGGTGGTCACGATGTCCTGGGCCGCCGCCAGGGCGGGCGCCGCGCCCGGGACCTCCTCCAGGAGGGCGAACAGGGCACGCGCGCGTGGGTCCTCGCCGGGGTAGAGCCGGTGGCCGAGCCCGGGGACACGGCGTCCGGCGCGCAGCTCGTCGGCGACCACGGGGACCGCGGTGCCCTGGTCGAGGACGTCGAGGAGCAGCCGGTGGGCGAGGCCGCTGGCCGCGCCGTGCAGGGGGCCTTCGAGCACGCCGAGGCCCGCCGAGACGGCGGCGTACGGGTGCGCCCGCGCCGAGGCGGCGACCCGCACCGCGAGCGTCGAGGCGGCCAGATCGTGGTCGACGAGCAGGCCGAGTGCCGTGTCCAGCACACGCAGTGACGCCCCGTCGGGAGTCCTGCCGGTGAGGCGTCCCCACAGCCGGTGGGCCAGCGGGCCTTCGTCGCGATGGTCGTGACGCAGGGGCGGGAGGGCGGCGACGAGGGTGGGGATGAGGGTGCGCGCGGTGCCGAGGACGGCGCTCTCCGAGAGGTCGAAGCGCAGTGGATCGGCGGCCGAGGAGGCGATCGCGGCGACCCGGAGCCGATCCGTGGGGCCGCTGTGCTCGGGCAGCGCGTCCACGGCGCGGCGGGCGGCGGTGACGGACGCCTCCGGGGCGGTGAACGTGACGCCGGGGCGCAGCTGTCCGGTCCACAGCCATTCGGCGATCTCTTCGTAGGAGTGACGCGCGGCCAGTTCGGTCGCGTCGACGCCTCGGTAGTAGTACCGGTCCTTGTCGATGAGAGTGATGCGGGTACGGACGGACAGCTCGCCGCCGGTGCTCGAACTCCCGCTGGAGTCCCGCCTGTTGCGCCGGGCGAGTGCCTCCACCTCCTTGGCGTCGAAGGTGCTGCCCCGGCCTCCGGGGTCGCGTCGGCTGCCGAGCTGACCGCGGCTCACATACGCGTACACGGTCTCGGGCTTCACGCCGAGCAGCTCGGCGGTCTCCCTGGTGCTGAGCCGCCGGCCTTCGTGGCCTCCGCGTCCTCCCGGTCCTTCGTGTCCCTCGCGTCCTTCGTGCGTCGACCCTGCCGGTTCGTGATCCCTCATGGACGCCACCGTATCCGTGTATCGGCATATTGATCCAATCAATATTGACACCGATCCAGTCAAGCATGGACAGTCGAATCAAGTTCAGGGAGGAATGCATGCCGAACAACCCGGCCGCGACCGCACCGTCCATCACCCCTGTCGACGTACCGAGAGGACTCTCGGGCGTCGTCGTCACCGACACCGCACTGGGTGACGTCAGGGGGCGAGAGGGCTTTTACCACTACCGCCAGTACTCGGCCGTCGAACTCGCGCAGACCCGCGGGTTCGAGGACGTCTGGCATCTACTGGTCCACGGTGAACTGCCGGACGCGGCGCGCGGTGCCGCCTTCGCCGCGCGGACCGCGGCACTGCGTGGGCTGCCGGAGGAGGTGCGCGTGGCGCTGCCGGCGATCGCCGCGGCGACCGGACCGTCCGGACCGCTCGCGGGACTGCGGACCGCGTTGTCGCTGCTCGGGGCGTCGTTGGGGTTCCGGCCCGTGTACGACATCGACGTCGACCGGCGTCGCGCGGACACGCTCGCGGCGTGCGCGGCCGCGCCGACGCTGCTCACCGCGCTGTATCGGCTCGGGCGGGGGCTGGAGCCGGTGGAACCGCGTGACGACCTGCCGTACGCGGCGAACTACCTCTACATGCTGACGGGCTCGGAGCCGGACCCGGCGCGGGCCCGGGCGGTCGAGCAGTACCTGATATCAACTATTGATCATGGATTCAATGCGTCAACCTTCACCGCGCGGGTGATCGCGTCGACAGGGGCGGACGTGGCGGCGTGCCTGGTGGGCGCGGTCGGGGCGCTGTCGGGCCCGCTGCACGGTGGTGCGCCGAGCCGGGCCCTGGACACCCTCGACGCGATCGGTACTTCCGACCGCATCGACTCCTGGATCCGTGAACGAGTCCTCGCGGGCGATCGCATCATGGGCTTCGGACACGCGGTGTACCGCACCGAGGACCCCCGCTCCCGCATGCTCCGCGGTATCGCCCAGCAGTTCGGCGGTTCTCTGGTCGATTTCGCCGTCGAGGTCGAACACCGGGTGGAGGCGATCCTGGCCGAGCTGAAGCCCGGCCGAGAACTCCACACCAACGTGGAGTTCTACGCGGGCGTGGTCATGGAACTCTGCGGCCTCCCACGGGAGATGTTCACCCCCACCTTCGCCGCGGCCCGCGTCGTCGGTTGGAGCGCCAACATCCTGGAACAGGCGGAGGACCCGAAGATCATCCGTCCGGCGGCACGGTATGTGGGGCCGGTTCCACCGGTGGCGGTTCCGGTGGCCGGCTGACGCGATCCAGTGTCGTGACACGTGAAGGGCCCGGCATCACGTCGATGCCGGGCCTGGACGTCATGGCCCAAGGGGTACCGGGCGGAAATCCGACCTTCAGTTGCCCGTGATCGGTTCCTGGGGCCGTGCCTGGATCAATTCCTGGAAGAGTTCCCGGCGGCGGTGACGTCAAGCATCAGGGATGTCCTTCTTCGCGCGGAGCAGGGTCTCGCGCGTGATGATGACGATCCGCTCATAGTCGGCTCGTGCGGCGTCGGGCGGAAGCTCGGGGTCGAGTTCCTTGGTGGCCTCGCGCCCAATGACAGCGAAGCTGCCGTCACTGAGTTCGAAGATGTCGGGGCACGACTGGCCAGTGGCGCTGCCGCGCTCGCGTGGTGTAGCCCCGACACGTCGCACGATTTTCACGGAGTGGTACCAACCTTATGGCTCGGACTGATGGGTGCCTCCGAGCCGCGGGTCCTCGGAGCGTGACTGACTCCGAGCGGAGATGTTCGTCGGAGGCAAGAGATCTGTCTCCGAGCGCAGGGTGTTCGTCGGAGTGCCCGTAGACCGGGCAGGCGACAATTTAGCGCTTCTTGTTGCCCATGGTGCGCAAAGCAACCAAGCAGTCGAGTGAACTTCGGCATCTCCCCTTGACGAAAAGTAGCATTGGGGTGATACGTACGCATCGAGATCACGGGCGGCGCACTCCCCGCGCGTGCGGGGTGTCCGGCTCACGCCTCCCATCGATGCGTGGTGGCCTGCGGCGTCATGTCCGATGCCGGAACACCTTTCCACGACTGCCACGGCGTATGTCGTGATCTCCACGGAGTGGTACCGACCTCATGGTTCGGAGTGCTGGGTGGCTCCGAGTTGTGGGGTCCTCGGAGCGTGGCTGAGTCCGAGCGGAGATGCTCGTCGGAGGCAAGGTGTCTCCGAGCGCAGGGGTGTTCGTCGGAGTGCCCGGAGGTCCGGACGGGCGACAACATATCGGCTCCTGTTGCCCGCGGTGCGCAAGGTGACACTGGGCAGCGGAGTGCACGTCGGCATCGTCCGTTGGCGGCATGCGAGAGCCGTGTGCGGGGCGCGCCAGGGGTCACGGCGTCTCTTCGTCGGGCTCGCCCACGACCCACCATTCGTCGGTGTCGGAATCCGTCTGATCCTGGATCAGGCTGTCCATCATCCGGCCCAGTTCGGCCTCTTTGGAGGAGTCGGGCAGGCTCTTGCGGTGGTGCTCCGTCGCCTCCCAGTACGCCCGGAAGATCTGGTTCTGGCACATGATGCGGAAGTGGCCGTGCAGCTCCGCACGCGTCAGAGCCCCGATCCGGTGGAAATACAGGGCGTTGATGTAGAGCGCGTTGGCGAAGAGGTACTGCCGCTGCTCCTCGGAGCTGATCTCCGTCTCGTACGTGTTCAGGACCGCGGCGAGGGCGGGATCGTCCATGGCCTTGCACAACAGATCGAAATGGAGCCGGTGCTGCTCGGTGAGCACGGCGCGCCTGCGCTGCCGTGAGCTGCGTTCCGCGACGGCGTTGGCCGCGAGGGTGAGCTTGGCCCAGGCACCTGAGCCAAGCCTCCGTATCGCGGAATTCTGTGTGGCCATGTCAACCCCCGAATCAGGCGACCGTTCCGCCGGTCGTCGGTTGTGGGGCGACAGGGAGCGGACCGGCGAGCGGTGGGCGGCGCGCTTGCCGTCTCCCAGTTTTGCCGAGCGGCTCTGATCGGCGGGGAGGCGGAGAGGAGGCGCACGGAGGGAAGTGCGGGTTGCGTTTCCCGGCGCCATGCCCAACGTGTGCCCCGCGAGCGCCGCTAACAATCGTTCACTTCGCGGGGATTCCTCCCACTCGTATCCTTGGTCGGCAGCCATTTCCCGTACGAGCGCCGGTTTACGAGCCGTCCTCGTCCAAGAGCCGGTTCATGAGCCGGAGCACGCGTCGGTGTGAAAGAGGTCGCCCGTTGAGCCAGCCCAGCCCGCAGCAGGTCCCGATCGATCAGACCTCAGGTCGGGTCCTGATCGACCGGACCTCAGGTCAGGTCCCCATCGACCGGACCGCCGGTGACCAGGTCCACCTCGACGGAACTTCCGCCCGGCAGATCCCGGTCGTCGTCCTCGCCGGCTTTCTCGGCTCAGGCAAGACCACCCTGCTCAACCACCTCCTGCACCGCAGCGGAGGCAGCCGCATCGGCGCCGTCGTCAACGACTTCGGGGCGATCGAGATCGATGCGATGGCCGTGGCCGGGGCGCTGGGGGACTCCACCGTCTCGCTGGGGAACGGATGCCTGTGCTGCGCCGTCGACGCCAGTGAGCTCGACGAGTATCTCGGGCGGCTGACCCGGCCCTCGGCCCGTATCGACGTCATCGTCATCGAGGCGAGCGGCCTCGCCGAGCCTCAGGAGCTCGTGCGGATGGTGCTGGCCAGTGAGCATCCGCGGATCGTCTACGGCGGGCTCGTCGAGGTGGTCGACGCGGCCGAGTTCGACGGTACGCGCGAGAAGCATCCCGAGATCGACCGGCATCTCGCCCTCGCCGACCTCGTCGTCGTCAACAAGATCGACCGAGCCGAGGACGGCGAGCGCGTGCTGCGCACCGTACGCGGGCTTGTCGACCGGGCCGCCGTCGTGCCCGCCACCTACGGCCGCGTCGATCCCGACTTCCTCTTCGACTGCAGGCCGAGTGAGGAGCGCGTCGGGCAGCTGTCCTTCGACGACCTCCACCGGCACGACGAGAGCGGTCCCCAGGGACACCACGACCACCTGCACTCCGCCTACGAATCCCTCTCCTTCAGCTCCGAGGTGCCGCTCGGTCCCCGGGAGTTGATGGACTTCCTCGACAGCAGGCCCGAGGGGCTCTATCGCATCAAGGGCTACGTCGATTTCGGCGTCCAGGACAGGGACAACCGGTACGCCGTGCATGCCGTCGGGCGGTTTCTGCGCTTCTACCCGGAGCCCTGGGCTTCTGCCGAGGCGCGGCTCACCCAGCTCGTGCTGATCGGCTCCGGCATCGACACCTCGGCTCTGGCCAAGGAGTTGGAGGCGTGCGAAAAGGACGCCCCACACGCCGACGAACACAGCATGTGGGGCGTCCTTCGCTACGTGCAGGGCAGCCACGTACAGGACCGCTACCTGCAGGGCAGCCACGTACAGGACGAGGAGCCCGACGGTCCCGAAGAGACCGGCTGATCTACACCGGGCCCGCCACCACCGACACCGTCTTCGCCAGCGACACTCCCGAGCCGTCGCGGCGCGGGTCGATCTCCGGCAGCTCGGCCGGTGTGCCGTTCTTCTGTGCGGCCCGGGCCGGAAGCGCGCCCGCCCAGGCCAGCGAGAGGCAGTCCTCTCCCTTCAGGAACCGCTGGCAGCGCACGCCACCCGTGGCGCGGCCCTTGCGCGGGTACTGGTCGAAGGGCGTCAGCTTGGCCGTGGTCTGGACGGAGTCGTCCAGCGTGCCGCGCGAGCCCGCCACCGTGAAGACCACCGCGTCCACCGCCGGGTCGACCGCGGTGAAGGAGATCACCTTCGCGCCCTCGGTGAGCTTGATGCCCGTCATGCCGCCCGCCGCCCGGCCCTGCGGGCGGACCTGCGAGGCCTGGTAGCGCAGCAACTGGGCGTCGTCGGTGATGAAGACCAGGTCCTCCTCGCCGGTGCGCAGTTCGACCGCGCCCACGATCCGGTCGCCGTCCTTGAGGGTGATGACCTCCAACTCCTCCTTGTTCGAGGGGTAGTCGGGGACCACACGCTTCACGACGCCCTGTTCGGTGCCGATCGCCAGGCCGGGCGAGGACTCGTCGAGCGTCGTCAGACAGATCACCGCCTCGTCCGGCTCCAGGGAGGACAGGAACTCCGCGATCGGAGCGCCTCCGGAGAGGTTGGGCGCCGACGCCGTCTCCGGCAGCTGCGGCAGGTCGATCACGCTCAGCCGGAGCAGGCGGCCCGAGGACGTGACCGCCCCGATCTCGCCGCGGGCCGTCGCCGGCACCGCGGAGACGATCAGGTCGTGCTTGGTGCGCTTGGCGTCCTCGGCCTCCCCGAAGGGGTCGCCGTTGGCCGTACGGGCCAGCAGGCCCGTCGAGGACAGGAGCACCCGGCACGGGTCGTCGGCCACCTGGAGCGAGACCGTCGCGGCGGGGGTGCCCGCGGACTCCAGGAGCACCGTGCGCCGGTCGGTGCCGAACTTCTTGGCGACCGCGGCCAGTTCGCCGGAGACCAGCTTGCGCAGCTCGGCGTCCGAGTCGAGGATGCCGGTCAGCTCGTCGATCTCGCCGTTGAGCCGGTCGCGCTCCGACTCCAGCTCGATGCGGTCGAACCTGGTCAGGCGGCGCAGCGGCGTGTCCAGGATGTACTGCGTCTGGATCTCGGAGAGAGAGAAGTGCTCGATCAGGCGTTCCTTCGCCTGCGCCGAGTTGTCGCTGGAGCGGATGAGGCGGATGACCTCGTCGATGTCCAGGAGGGCGACGAGGAGACCCTCGACCAGGTGGAGACGGTCGCGCTTCTTGCTGCGGCGGAACTCACTGCGGCGGCGCACGACGTTGAAGCGGTGGTCGAGATAGACCTCGAGGAGCTCCTTGAGGCCCAGGGTGAGCGGCTGACCATCCACCAACGCCACGTTGTTGATGCCGAAGGACTCCTCCATCGGCGTCAGCTTGTAGAGCTGCTCCAGGACCGCTTCCGGCACGAAGCCGTTCTTGATCTCGATGACCAGGCGCAGTCCGTGCGAGCGGTCGGTGAGGTCCTTGACGTCGGCGATGCCCTGGAGCTTCTTGGCGTTGACCAGGTCCTTGATCTTGCTGATCACCTTCTCCGGGCCGACGGTGAAGGGCAGTTCGGTGACGACGAGGCCCTTGCGGCGCGCCGTGACGTCCTCCACCGACACCGTGGCGCGGATCTTGAAGGTGCCGCGGCCCGACTCGTAGGCGTCCCTGATCCCGGTCAGGCCGACGATCCGGCCGCCCGTGGGCAGGTCGGGGCCCGGCACGTACTTCATCAGCGTGTCCAGGTCGGCGCCCGGATAGCGGATCAGGTGGCGGGCGGCCGCGATGACCTCGCCGAGGTTGTGCGGCGGCATGTTCGTCGCCATGCCGACGGCGATCCCGGACGAGCCGTTGACCAGCAGGTTCGGGTACGCCGCCGGGAGGACGTCGGGCTCCTGCTCCTGGCCGTCGTAGTTCGGCGTGAAATCGACCGTGTCCTCGTCGATGGACTCGGTCATCAGTGACGTGGCGTCGGCCATCCGGCACTCGGTGTAACGCATGGCGGCCGGCGGGTCGTCATTGCCGAGCGAACCGAAGTTGCCGTGGCCGTCGACCAGCGGCAGGCGCATGGAGAACGGCTGGGCCAGGCGCACGAGTGCGTCGTAGATCGACGCGTCGCCGTGCGGGTGGAGCTTACCCATGACCTCGCCGACGACGCGGGCGCACTTGACGTAGCCGCGGTCGGGGCGCAGCCCCATCTCGTTCATCTGGTACACGATGCGGCGGTGCACGGGCTTGAGGCCGTCACGGGCGTCCGGCAGGGCTCGCGAATAGATGACCGAGTACGCGTATTCGAGGAAGGAGCCCTGCATCTCGTCCACGACGTCGATGTCGAGGATCTTCTCCTCGTACGAGTCGTCGGGCGGCGGGGTCTTCGTGCTGCGGCGGGCCATCGCTGCTGCGGCTCCTTCACAGTCTCTGCCGGGGCATGAACGGGTTCTGACGCGCACCATTGTGGACCGCCGCACTGACAACGCCGACCGCGACCCGTCCATAGGGGCTCCGCGGAGCCCGGTTCCGCTCGCTCACGGTGAACGGAAGTCCGGCCTCCCACCTCAGGAATTCTCGCTCTCGGCGTACGAGGCGCGGGAACTTCGCCACCGGTCGGCGCGCTTGCATACAGTGGCAGGACCGGCAGGAATTCTGCAGTTTCCGCGATCGAAGGGACGTACATGCCCATGGGTCACACGGCCACAGCTGAGGCAGGCTCCGGCGGCCTGACAGCGACCGAGCACCGCCTGGCCAACGGCCTGCGCGTGGTGCTCTCCGAGGACCATCTGACCCCGGTCGCGGCGGTGTGCCTCTGGTACGACGTCGGCTCACGGCACGAGGTCAAGGGCCGTACCGGCCTTGCTCACCTTTTCGAGCACCTGATGTTCCAGGGCTCCGGCCAGGTGAAGGGCAACGGCCACTTCGAACTGGTGCAGGGCGCGGGCGGCTCGCTCAACGGCACGACCAGCTTCGAGCGCACCAACTACTTCGAGACGATGCCCGCCCACCAGCTGGAGCTCGCCCTCTGGCTGGAGGCCGACCGCATGGGCTCGCTGCTGGCCGCGCTCGACGACGAGTCCATGGAGAACCAGCGGGACGTCGTCAAGAACGAGCGCCGCCAGCGTTACGACAACGTGCCCTACGGCACCGCCTTCGAGAAGCTGACCGCGCTCGCCTACCCCGAGGGCCACCCGTACCACCACACCCCGATCGGGTCGATGGCGGACCTGGACGCGGCGACCCTGGAGGACGCCCGCGCCTTCTTCCGCACCTACTACGCGCCGAACAATGCGGTGCTCTCCGTGGTCGGGGACATCGACCCGCGGCAGACGCTCGCCTGGATCGAGAAGTATTTCGGCTCCATCCCCGGGCACGACGGCAAGCCCGCCCCGCGCGACGGCTCGCTGCCCGAGGTCATCGGCGAGCAGCTGCGCGAGGTCGTCGAGGAGGAGGTCCCGGCGCGCGCCCTGATGGCCGCCTACCGGCTCCCGGAGGACGGCACGCGCGCGGCCGACGCGGCGGACGTGGCGCTCACCATCCTCGGCGGCGGCGAGTCGTCCCGGCTCTACAACCGGCTCGTACGCCGTGACCGCACCGCCGTCGCGGCCGGGTTCGGCCTGCTGCGGCTCGCCGGAGCGCCCTCCCTGGGCTGGCTGGACGTGAAGACGTCCGGTGACGTCGAGGTCCCGGTGATCGAGTCCGCCGTCGACGCGGAACTCGCCCGGTTCGCCGAGGAGGGCCCCACGGACGAGGAGATGGAGCGCGCCCAGGCCCAGTTGGAGCGTGAGTGGCTGGACCGGCTCGGCACGGTCGCCGGCCGCGCCGACGAACTGTGCCGGTACGCCGTCCTGTTCGGCGACCCGCAGCTCGCCCTGACGGCCGTACAGCGTGTCCTGGACATCACGGCCGAGGAGGTCCAGGAGGTCGCCAAGGCCCGCCTGCGCCCCGACAACCGCGCGGTGCTCGTGTACGAGCCGGTCGCTGCCGACACCACCGAAGAGGACGAGGAGGCGGCGAAGTGACCGAGCTCGCCACCATGGACTTCCACCCGCAGCCCCAGGCGGGTCAGCCCAAGCCCTGGGCCTTCCCGGCGCCCGAGCGCGGCACGCTGGACAACGGCCTGACCGTGCTGCGCTGCCACCGCCCCGGCCAGCAGGTCGTCGCCGTCGAGGTGCTGCTCGCCGCGCCGCTGGAGGCCGAGCCCGCGGGCCTCGACGGCGTCGCCACGATCATGGCGCGCGCCTTCTCCGAGGGCACCGACAAGCTCTCCGCGGAGGAGTTCGCCGCCGAGCTGGAGCGCTGCGGCGCCACCCTCGACGCGCACGCCGACCACCCCGGCGTACGGCTGTCGCTCGAAGTGCCCGTCTCGCGCCTGCCCAAGGCGCTCGGGCTGCTCGCCGACGCCCTGAGGGCACCGGCGTTCGCGGAGAGCGAGGTCGAGCGGCTGGTGCGCAACCGGCTCGACGAGATCCCGCACGAGACGGCCAACCCGGCCCGGCGTGCCGCCAAGGAGCTCTCCAAGGAGCTCTTCCCGGCGACCTCGCGCATGTCGCGCCCGCGCCAGGGCACCGAGGAGACCGTTCAGAAGATCGACTCGACCGCCGTACGCGCCTTCTTCGACAAGCACGTACGTCCCGCCACGTCCACCGCCGTGATCGTCGGCGACCTGACCGGCGTCGACCTCGACGCGCTGATCGCCGAGACGCTCGGCGACTGGACCGGTTCGTCCGCCGAGCCGCGCCCCGTGCCGCCGGTGGCCGCCGACGACACCGGCCGTGTGATCATCGTGGACCGCCCCGGCGCGGTCCAGACGCAGCTGCTCATCGGCCGTGTCGGCGCCGACCGGCACGACCGTGTGTGGCCCGCCCAGGTGCTCGGCACGTACTGCCTCGGCGGCACCCTCACCTCGCGCCTGGACCGCGTCCTGCGCGAGGAAAAGGGCTACACCTACGGTGTGCGGGCGTTCGGCCAGGTCCTGCGCGCCGCGCCGGACGGAACCGGTATCGCGATGCTCGCCATCAGCGGCTCCGTGGACACCCCGAACACCGGCCCTGCGCTCGACGACCTCTGGAAGGTGCTGCGCACCCTCGCCGCGGAGGGCCTGACGGACGCCGAGCGCGACGTCGCCGTACAGAACCTGGTGGGGGTGGCGCCCCTCAAGTTCGAGACCGCGGCGGCCGTCGCGGGCACGCTCGCGGACCAGGTCGAGCAGTACCTGCCGGACGACTACCAGGCGACGCTGTACCAGCAGCTCGCCGCGACCGGCACCGTGGAGGCCACCGCGGCCGCCGTGAGCGCCTTCCCGGTGGACCGTCTGGTGACCGTCCTCGTCGGCGACGCCGCGCAGATCCAGGAGCCCGTCAAGGCCCTCGGAATCGGTGAAGTGACCGTAGTTTCGGCGGAGTAGAGGTTCACGGAGCGGAGGTTCAGCGGCTCAGTGGGGGCCGGCTGTAAGCCGAGCCGCACGCGGAGCGGAAGAGCGTGACTCCGCAGGGCCCGGGTGACTGAAGAGTCGCCCGGGCCCCTTTTTGATCGGATTTCCGCTCGGGCTCTCGCTCGGACTTCATCCCCAAGATGTCCGTATTGGTAGGGAGGTTGCCCGTCTGCCCTGTGGCATGCACTACAAAAGCCGTGATCCGTTTGTTGTTTGAAAGACGCCCCGTCTAGCGTCGGTGCGGCTGTTCGTCAGGCAGTGCGCCGCGCCCGCGGCACCGGACAGTCATCGCCGAGTCCCCGTACGGCGCGAGCCAGGGGAGCCGGGGACCCACACGTAGTCCCTGGGGTGAATCGGACGCCCTCCCTGGAGGGGGTCCGTAGGAGACCTTCCTGCTCCGAACCCGTCAGCTAACCCGGTAGGCGAGAGGGAAGGAAAGGATCAGCCCCTACATGGCGTTCACCTGTGGCCCCGGGAAACACCGCCGTCCGAGCCGCGTGAAGCGCTCCACCACGAACGCCGTCGGCGTCGCCGCGCTCACCACGACCGGTGTCATCGGAACCCTGGCCGCCCCGGCACTCGCCGCGGACGCCTCCGTCGAGCAGACCGGGCTGACCCAGGCCATCACCCTCGGCGACAACGTCGCCGCCCAGATCGACGCGCAGGCCGTCGCCCAGAAGCGCGCCGCCGACGAGGCCGCCGCGCGCAAGAAGGCCGAGGAAGCCGCGCGCAAGAGGGCCGCCGAGGAGGCGAAGAAGGAACGCGAGGCCAAGGAGCGTGCCGCCCGCGCCGCCGAGCGCAAGCGCCTCAACACCTTCGTCCTGCCGATCACCGGCTCGTACATCTCCACCGGCTACAAGACCGGCGGCAGCCTCTGGTCCTCCGGCAGCCACACGGGCGTCGACTTCCACGCCGCCTCCGGGACCTCGGTCCACGCGGTCGGCTCCGGCACGGTCGTCACGGCCGGCTGGGGTGGCGCGTACGGCAACCAGATCGTCCTGAAGATGCACGACGGCACCTACACGATGTACGGCCACCTGTCGTCCATCGGTGTCTCCGTGGGGCAGACGGTCACCCCGGGCCAGCAGATCGGCCTGTCCGGCTCGACCGGGAACACCACCGGGCCGCACCTCCACTTCGAGGCCCGTACGACGGCGGAGTACGGCTCCGACATGGACCCGGTCGCCTATCTCCGCTCGCACGGCGTGAACGTCTGACGCTCGCACACCCCGAACGTCTGACGACCGGCGTCAACACTTCCGAAGCCCCGGCTCCCCCCAGCCGGGGCTTCGTCGTTTCGAACGACTGTCTGTCCAAAAAATATCCATGGATTCCGGCCCGCCATCGGAAATTCCGGTTCTCTGCAATAGAGTCACTGAACAAGCGTCAATCGACCGCGTTTCGCGGGGATTAAGGCGGAGGTCCGGTCATGCGCATTCCCGCGCACTCGGTATGCACGGCGATCCGTGACGACATCGTCGCGGGTGTCTACGAGCGCGGCAGCCGGCTCACCGAGGAACTGCTCGCGCGACGCTACGGCGTCTCGCGGGTCCCCGTGCGCGAGGCCCTGCGCACGCTGGAGGCCGAGGGCTTCGTCGTCACCCGTCGGCACGCGGGCGCGTGCGTCGCGGAGCCCACCGAGCAGGAGGCCGCGGACCTCCTCGAGATGCGCATGCTCCTGGAGCCGCTGGGCGCCGCGAGGGCCGCTCAGCGGCGCACCGAGGCCCACCTCAAGGTGCTTCGAGGCCTGGTCAGACTGGGGCAGGAGCGGGCCAGGAGGGGGAACAGCGAGGATCTGCGCTCGCTCGGCGGCTGGTTCCACGAGACTCTCGCACAGGCCTCCGGGAGCCCCGCGCTGACCTCCACGCTGGCCCAGCTGCGGCACAAGATCGCCTGGATGTACGCGGTCGAAGCGCCGGCCAATCCGGCGGAGTCCTGGGCGGAGCACGGCGGGATCGTGGACGCGGTGGCGCGCGGCGACAGCGAGCGGGCGCGGGCCGTCACGGCGCTGCACGCCGAGCGTGCGACGGTCGCACACCGGCTGCGTTTTCCCGGCGGGGGAGATCGTCCGGAGCGTGTGAGGACTTCGCAACATCCCGTAAACATGACGGGCGTGCGTCATTAACACCGGCGCCGTATACAAAGAGGGGTAATTCGCGGGGGATTATTTCTGCTGCCCGCAATTGGAAAAGCGAAGGGCCCGCCCGATGTTTTCAGGCGAGCCCTTCGAATGCGTGCGGGGCGGGGTCTTTTGGTGCGAAGACCACTCCCGCCATCAATTGAGGAACCCCGCTCGGGGGCTCTTTCTCAGACGGTCTCGGGGAGCTCCTCGAGACCCTCCGCCACCAGCTTCGCCAGCCGGTCGAGCGCGGCGTCCGCACCCTCGGCGTCCGAGGCGAGGACGATCTCCTCGCCGCCCTGGGCGCCCAGGCCGAGGACCGCCAGCATGGAGGCCGCGTTGACGGGGTTGCCCTCCGCCTTGGCGATCGTCACGGGGATACCGGAGGCCGTGGCCGCCCGGACGAAGATGGAGGCGGGACGGGCGTGGAGGCCCTCGGCCCAGCCGACGTTGACGCGGCGCTCAGCCATGTGATGCTGCCCTTCAGGTGTTCAGGGTTGTCTAGACCAGTGTTCCACAACGTGAAGCGAGCCCGGGCAGGGTCTTGTTCCCGTCCCGAACTCCGCGTCGGATCCCGGCCTGGATCCGACTTCGGTGCCCCTAGCCTGCCTCGCGCCGTTGTCGGACGCGAGCCGTACTCTGGGGCCCATGCAGACCTCGTCGGACCGGCACGAGTACCCCTCCCACTGGGAGGCCGACGTGGTGCTGCGCGACGGCGGCACCGCCCGCATCAGGCCCATCACCGTCGACGACGCCGAGCGGCTGGTGAGCTTCTACGAGCAGGTCTCGGACGAGTCGAAGTACTACCGCTTCTTCGCGCCCTACCCGCGCCTGTCCGCCAAGGATGTCCACCGCTTCACGCACCACGACTTTGTGGACAGGGTGGGACTCGCGGCCACGGTCGGCGGCGAGTTCATCGCCACCGTACGCTATGACCGTATTAATGCCGATGGTCGGCCCGCCTCGGCACCCGCGGACGAGGCCGAGGTCGCCTTCCTCGTGCAGGACGCCCACCAGGGCCGCGGCGTCGCCTCGGCCCTCCTGGAGCACATCGCGGCCGTCGCCAGAGAGCGGGACATCCGCCGTTTCGCCGCCGAGGTACTGCCCGCCAACACCAAGATGATCAAGGTGTTCACGGACGCCGGGTACCAGCAGAAGCGGCACTTCGAGGACGGCGTCGTACGCCTGGAGTTCGACCTCGAACCCACCGACCGCTCGCTCGCCGTGCAGCGCGCGCGGGAGCAGCGCGCCGAGGCGCGGTCCGTGCAGCGACTGCTCGCGCCCGGCTCGGTCGCCGTCATCGGAGCGGGCCGCAACCCCGGCGGGGTGGGACGCAGCGTCCTCGACAACCTGCGCGCGGCCGGTTTCACCGGGCGGCTGTACGCCGTGAACAAGGCACTCCAGGAGAAGGAGCTCGACGGCGTCCCGGCCCACCGCTCCGTCCGCGACATCGCCGAGCCCGTCGACCTCGCGGTCGTCGCCGTGCCCGCGCCGTACGTCCCCGAAGTCGTCGCGGAGTGCGGCGAGCACGGGGTACAGGGCCTCGTGGTCGTCTCCGCCGGGTACGCCGAGAGCGGCCCCGCCGGACGCGAGCGCCAGCGCGCACTCGTCCGCCAGGCGCGTACGTACGGGATGCGCATCATCGGACCGAACGCCTTCGGGGTCATCAACACCTCCCCCGAGGTGCGCCTCAACGCCTCGCTCGCGCCCGAGATGCCGCGCCCCGGGCGGATAGGCCTGTTCGCCCAGTCCGGCGCGATCGGGATCGCACTGCTCTCCCGGCTGCACCGGCGCGGCGGCGGCGTCACCGGCGTGACCGGAGTGTCCACCTTCGTCTCCTCCGGGAACCGGGCGGACGTGTCCGGCAACGACGTACTCCAGTACTGGTACGACGACCCGGACACCGACGTCGCCCTGATGTACCTCGAATCCATCGGCAACCCGCGCAAGTTCACCCGGCTCGCCCGGCGGACGGCGGCCGCCAAGCCGCTGGTCGTGGTCCAGGGCGCGCGGCACGCCGCCGCTCCCCAGGGGCATGCCGTACGGGCCACCCGGCTGCCGCACGCCACCGTGTCCGCGCTGCTGCGGCAGGCCGGGGTGATCCGGGTCGACACGATCACCGAGCTGGTCGACGCGGGGCTTCTGCTGGCCCGCCAGCCGCTCCCCGCCGGACCCCGGGTGGCGATCCTCGGCAACTCGGAGTCCCTGGGGCTGCTGACGTTCGACGCGTGCCTCGCCGAAGGACTGCGACCGCTTCCGCCGCTGGATCTGACCACGGCGGCCTCGGCGGAGGACTTCCACCGGGCGCTGACGAAAGCCCTCGCCGACGACAGGTGCGACGCCGTGGTGGTGACCGCCATACCGGCCGTGGGGGAGACGTCGGCCCAGGACGAGGCCCTGGCGAAGGCCCTCCGATCGGCCTCGGCCTCGGCCCCGGCGAAGCCGGTGCTCGTGGTGCACGTCGAGCTCGGCGGGCTCGCGGAGGCCCTGTCGGCGGCGGCCAGCACCGCACCACAGGCGGCGTCCACGGCGCCCGGCGCGGGCCAGGCACCCCGTCCCGCCGAACGCCCGGCCACCGCGGTGAGCGGCCCCTCGGAGGCGAGCCCCCGGCTCATCCCCGCCTACCCCGCCGCCGAGCGCGCCGTCCGCGCCCTCGGCGAGGCCGTGAAGTACGCCCAGTGGCGGCGCGAGGTGGCCGACCCCGGCAAGGTCCCCGAGTACGAGGACATCGACGAGAAGGGCGCCGCCGAGCAGATCGACGAGCTGCTGTCCCGGGGCTCGGGACTGACGCTCGCCCCCGAGGACGCCTGCGTGCTGCTCGGGCGGTACGGCATCGACGTACACCGGGCACTGCCCGCGCCGACACCCGACGAGGCCGCGGCGGCCGCGCGCACCCTCGGTTACCCCGTGGCCCTCAAGACCACCGCACCGCACCTGAGACACCGCGCCGACCTGGGCGGCGTACGCCTGGATCTGACGGACGAGGCGCAACTGAGGAGGGCGTACACGGAGTTGACCGACCTCTTCGGAACGCCGGAGGTGCTGCGCCCGGTCGTGCAGGGCATGGCGCCGCGCGGGGTCGACACGGTCGTACGGGCCGTCATCGACCCGGCGGCCGGAGCGGTGCTCTCGTTCGGCCTGGCCGGTGCCGCGTCGGAGCTGCTCGGGGACACCGCACACCGGCTGGTTCCGGTCACCGACCGGGACGCGAGCTCGCTGGTCCGGTCGATCCGGACGGCGCCGCTCCTGTTCGGCTGGCGCGGCTCGGCGCCGGTCGACACCGTGGCCCTCGAAGAGCTGATGCTGCGCGTCTCGCGGCTGGTCGACGACCACCCGGAGGTCGTCGCCGTCTCCCTGGAGCCGGTGGTGGTCGCCCCGCGCGGCCTGAGCGTGCTCGGCGCCACCGTGCGGCTGGCCCGCGCCCCCGTCCGCGACGACCTCGGCCCCCGCACGCTTCCCGTGGTCTGAGCCGTACCGGTCCCGTGGTCTGGCCGTACCGGTCCCGTCGCCTGAGCCGTGCCGGCCCGTCGTCCGAGCCGTACCGGTGCCCGCCGCCGTCGAGGATTCGTTCTGATCCGTCCACGACAGACACCCGCGAGCGGTGCCTCGCAGTCAGTGGGCCACCGTAGGATGGACGTCATGGCCAAGACCAGTACGACGACCCAGGGGCTGCGAGCGGCGATCGAGCGCAGCGGCTACTACCCGGCCCTCGTGGCCGAGGCGGTGGAGGCCGCGATCGGCGGCGACACCATCCGGTCGTACCTGGTCCACCAGGAGACGACGTTCGACGCCAACGAGGTGCGCCGGCACGTGACCGTGCTCGTCCTCACCGGCAACCGCTTCATCGTGAGCCACACCGACGAGCAGAACGCGGACACGACCTCACCGACGCCGTACGCCACGACCTCGACCGAGTCCGTGAAACTCGGCCGGATCTCGTCGGTCGTCGTCAGCCGGGTCGTCGCCAACCCCGAGTCGTACACGCCGGGCACGCTGCCCCGCGAGGTCGTCCTGACCATCGGCTGGGGCGCGGTCTCCCGCATCGACCTGGAGCCCGCGGCCTGCGGCGACCCCAACTGCGAGGCGGACCACGGCTACACGGGCAACTCGACGGCCGACGACCTGAGCCTGCGCGTCAGCGAGGCCGGGGACGGCCCGGAGACGGTGCGCCAGGCCCTCGCCTTCGCGCAGTCCCTCTCCGAGGCGACCGCGGACATCACCCGCTGATGGCGCTGCCCACCTGGGACCACCCGGAACCGCTGGCCATCGATTCCGCGCCCGTTCCCGAGTACGGCGCGGGCTCGCTCGCCGATCTGCTGCCCACGCTCGCCGCCGGCATGGGCGTTCCCGGCATGACCACCGCCATACCGGAACTGACCGAGGCCGACCGGAACTGCGTCTTCCTGATCGACGGTCTCGGCTGGGAGCAACTGAAGGCGCACCCGGACGAGGCCCCCTTCATGAGCTCCCTCCTCGGAAGCTCACGCGGCGGCACCGGCCGCCCGATCACCGCCGGCTACCCGGCGACCACCGCGAGTTCCCTGGCCTCCGTCGGCACGGGCCTGCCGCCCGGCGCGCACGGCCTGCCCGGCTACACCGTGCGCAACCCGAGGACCGGCGAGCTGATGAACCAGCTGCGCTGGAGTCCCTGGACGGAACCCCGCGCCTGGCAGCCGTACCCCACCGTCTTCCAGCTCGCGGACGCGGCGGGCGTGCACACGGCCCAGGTCACGTCCCCGACCTTCCAGAACACCCCGCTCACGAAGATCGCCCTGAGCGGGGGAACGTTCCACGGGCGGCTGTCCGGCGAGGAGCGCATGGACCTCGCGGCCGAACAACTGGCCGTCGGCGACCGCTCGTTGGTGTACACCTACTACGCCGAGGTGGACGGCAAGGGCCACCGCTTCGGCGTCGACTCGGACCCCTGGCGCGGCCAGCTGATGTACGTCGACCGCCTGGTCCAGCGCCTCGCGGAGCAACTGCCGCCGCGCGCGGCGCTGTACATCACCGCCGACCACGGCATGATCGACATCCCCTTCGACGAGCAGCACCGCATCGACTTCGACGAGGACTGGGAGCTGCGCGCGGGAGTCGCCCTGCTGGGCGGCGAGGCCCGGGCCCGGCATGTGTACGCCGTCCCTGGTGCCGAGGCGGACGTCCTGACCTGCTGGCGCGAGGTCCTCGGCGAGCAGTTCTGGGTGGCTTCACGCGACGAGGCGATCGCGGCGGGCTGGTTCGGGCCTCAGGTCGACGAACGGGTGTATGCCCGGATCGGCGACGTCGTGGCGGCGGCCTGCGACGACGTCCTGATCGTCGCGACCGAGCGGGAGCCGAAGGAGTCGGCGATGGTCGGCAACCACGGTTCGATGGCACCGGTGGAGCAGCACGTTCCGCTCCTGGAAGTACGTACCTGACCCCTCCCCGCCCGTCGCTCCTCCGCCCGCCTCCCTTCTTGTCGAAAGGTGCTCAACTCCCCATGCCCGAGCTGGTGTTCTTCTCCGGAACGATGGACTGCGGGAAGTCGACGCTGGCTCTCCAGATCGAGCACAACCGCTCGGCCCGGGGCCTGCAGGGCATGATCTTCACGCGTGACGACCGCGCGGGGGAGGGCAAGCTCTCCTCGCGCCTCGGCCTGGTCACGGACGCCGTGGAGGTCGCGGACGACCAGGACCTGTACGCGCACCTCGTCCACCATCTCTCCCAGGGCGGCCGGGCGGACTACGTGATCGCGGACGAGGCGCAGTTCCTGGCCCCCGGCCAGATCGACCAACTGGCCCGGGTGGTTGACGACCTGGGGGTCGACGTCTTCGCGTTCGGCATCACCACCGACTTCCGCTCCAAGCTCTTCCCCGGCTCCCAGCGCCTCGTGGAGCTCGCCGACCGGGTCGAGGTCCTCCAGGTCGAGGCCCTGTGCTGGTGCGGCGCCCGTGCCACCCACAACGCCCGCACGATAGGCGGCGAAATGGTCGTCGAGGGCGCCCAGGTGGTCGTCGGCGACGTCAATCAGGCGGAGGACATCGGTTACGAGGTCCTGTGCCGTCGACACCACCGGCGCCGGATGACGGCGGCGACGGCCCGCGCGGGCGCCCTCTCGCCCGACGTACTGCCGATCGCCTCCGCCTGACGCTCAGCGCGCAGCGTGGGTCATCGCTCGGTGCGGATCACCGAGAACACCGCGCCTTCCGGGTCCGCCACCGTGGCCACCCGTCCGTAGGGCGAGTCGTGGGCCGCCTTGAGGAGGTGTCCGCCGAGGTCGGTGGCCTGGGCGACGGCCTCGTCCACGTCCGCGACCTCGAAGTACGTCAGCCAGTGCGCGCCGCGGTCGCGGGGCAGGCCGTGGCCGACGCCGTGAATGCCTGCCACCGGGCGGCCGTCGATGTGCAGGGTCATGTAGTCGAAGTCGGCCGAGACCACCGGCTCCGGCTCGTGTCCGAAGACCCCCTGGTAGAACTTGACGACGCTCTCGGTGTCGCGGGTCACCAACTCGATCCAGGCGGGGGTGCCGTGCACCCCGTGGAGCGCCGTGCCCAGATGGGCCGCCGCCTGCCAGACCCCGAAGACGGCGCCCGTGGGGTCCGAGGCGATCAGCAGCCGCCCGGCCTCTCCGGCGTCCAGGGGACCCACGCCCACGGTGCCGCCGCAGTGCCGTACCGACTCGGCGGTGTGGTTCACGTCCTCCGAGGCGAAGTACGGCGTCCAGGCGATCGGCAGATGCCGGTCGGGTGGCATCTGGCCGATTCCCGCCACCTCGTGGCCGTCGAGCAGGGCCCGCGCATACGGGCCGAGCTGCCGCGGGCCCGGTTGGAACTCCCAGCCGAACAGCTCTCCGTAGAACTCCTGGGTCGTGGCCATCCCGTGCACCATCAGGCTCACCCAGCAGGGCACGCCGGGTGCGTGCCGAGCGTTCGTGGTGCCGTTCGGGCCGGCCGACTCCCGTGCCTCGGTCATCGTCACTCTCTCCTCGGCCCCTCGCGGTGGCCGTTCACCTTCCGCCTACCAACACGCGTATCGCAATCGCGCGCGTGCACGCCCCGTGCCGATGCTCGCACCACCCGTCACCCTGCGCGCCCCGGCGGCGCCATCGTGTAGTGGTCCACTGCCGGAGAATGCCCGATGAGCCGTTTCCCATCCGTTTCCGCGCGATTGCCGGGGAGTGTCCATCGGTTGTACAGCATGTGCCCGATCCCGTACGCCCGGTGATCGGACCTGCCCGGCCGAGCAGAGTAGCCGGACCTGGACGCCGGGGCCACCCCTTCGCAAGGATGGTGGCCATGAACGCCATCATCTCCGCATCCGAACTCGCGAGCGACCTGGTGGGACCGAACCCGCCGGTCGTGCTCGACATCCGCTGGCAGCTCTCCACGGCGACGGCCGCCGGGGCCGCCCCCTTCGACGGCCGGGCCGCCTACGCGGCAGGGCACATCCCCGGCGCGGTCTTCGTCGACCTGGATGCCGAACTGGCCGGGGAGCCGGGCGAGGGCGGCCGCCATCCGCTGCCCGACCTGGAGGTCTTCGGCGAGGCGATGCGGGCCGCCGGGGTGTCCGCGGACCGGGATGTCGTCGTGTACGACGGGGGTGTGGGGTGGGCCGCCGCGCGGGCCTGGTGGCTGCTGGGCTGGACGGGGCATCCGTCGGTGCGCGTGCTTGACGGCGGGCTGGCCGTCTGGAGCGGGCCGGTGTCCTCGGAGGTCCCCGAGCCCGCCCGCGGAACCTTCGAGCCGGTCGCCGGCGCCCGGCCACTGCTGGACGCGGACGGGGCCGCCGCGCTCGCCCGTACGGGGCTGCTGCTCGACGCCCGGGCCGGTGAGCGCTATCGGGGCGAGGTCGAGCCGATCGACCCCGTGGGCGGGCACATCCCGGGCGCGGTCTCGGCGCCGACCACGGAGAACGTCACGGAGACCGGCGAGTTCCGGCCATCGAGCGAGCTCGCGGAGCGCTTCAAGTCCCTCGGCGTGACCGGCACTTCGGAGGTCGGCGTCTACTGCGGCTCGGGCGTGTCCGCCGCCCACGAGGTACTGGCGCTCGCCGTCGCGGGCATCCCGGCCGCGCTGTACGTGGGTTCCTGGTCGGAGTGGTCGCGGGACGGCGGCCGTCCGATCGCGGTGGGCCCCGACCCCCAGTAACGACAACTCGTGGCCGGCCCCGAGTAACGGAAAGTCGCGGCGGGCCCCGACCCCGAGTAACGGCAAGTCGCGGCCGGCCCCGACCCCGAGTAACGGCAAAGGGGCCCGCTCCAACGTGGCGCGGGCCCCTTTGCCGTACAACTGACTAGTCCTGCTTCTTTCGTCGCGTCCCGAAGACGATCTCGTCCCAGCTCGGGACCGCCGCTCTGCGGCCCGGGCGGACGCCGTCGGCTTCGGCCTGGCGGTCGGTCGCGCCGACGAGACGGTCGCGGTGGCTGCCGACCGAGCGGGGCATGAGCACGTCCGCGTAGGCGGACCCGGCACCGGCCGAGGCCGCGGGGGCCGGGGGCTCCTCCGCCTCGGGCTCGGTGGGTGGCTCCTCCGTCGCCGGGAGCTCCGCGGTGGCGGGCCGCTCGGGCACCACCATGTCGCCCCGGAAGCTGGGCACCGCTTCCAGGAGGCTGGTGAGCGAGTCGCGGTCGCTCACACTCTCCTCGATCGGCTCGGGGGAGGGTCCGGGCAGGCTCGGGCGCTCCATCTGCCGGTCCAGGGCGCGGTCCAGCGGGCGGTCGCGCGGCAGCCGTGCGATACGCGGGACGAAGGGGAAGCTCGGCTCGGGCGCCGCGAGGTCGTCGGACTCGCCGATCAGCGAGCGCGCCTCGTCGTCGACGGCCTGGACGAGCCGCCGGGGCGGGTCGTACGTCCAGCTCGCCGAGTGCGGCTCGCCCGCGACCCGGTAGACCAACAGCACTTCCCACGTGCCGTCGTCACGACGCCACGAGTCCCACTGGACGGTGTCCTTCTCGGCACCCCGGATCAGCAGCCGTTCCTGGACGGCCTCACCGAGCTGGGGTCCGGCGTTCTCACCGGGGCGGCGGACAGGAGTCTTCCGGGCCCGCTCGGCCATGAAGGCACGCTCGGCGAGCACGGGGCCCTCGAAGCGACGCACCCGGTCGACGGGGATTCCCGCGAGCTGGGCGACTTCCTCCGCGGAGGCGCCGGCACGTATCCGTGCCTGGATGTCTCGGGGGCGGAGATGGCTCTCCACCTCGATCTCGATCTGGCCGAGGCGGGGACGGTCGCCGCGAACAGCGGCGCGCAGACGCTCGTCAATCGGAAGCGTGTACTCCGTGCTGTCCGCAGCCTTCAGCACCAGCCGTGTGCCGTCGTTAGAGACGGCCACGACACGCAGTTCGGGCATGGGGACCTCCCGGGTGGTGCCTGCCGACGTCACGTGCGTCGCTGCTTCCGCTAGTCGAGTGTGGCCTGCCCGGGTGCAGCCTGCCACAACCTTGCCGAGTTGCCCGGCGTGTCGGGCACGGGCCCGGGGTCGCCGTTATGGCACGGTTACCTATTCGCAACGCTAAGTGACGAACTCCATCACCCTGTGCAACGAGCCCCCTCCCGGCGGTCCTGTCAGGCCCCGGACACCCTGGCGGGAGTCCGGACCCAGGGCTCGCAACAGTACTCCATTCGGGCCATGTGCGTGGATCGGCACGCCGCCCAACTTCTAGTGAGGGGTGCTAGTTGGCCGTCCGCTGTGCCGTATTAGTGACCTTGAAACGTGTCGTACTTCACGTAATCGCCGGAAATGGAACTAAACGTTTCGCCCGTCCGTCCCTTTCTCGTGCAAGCGGTCGAGAAGTACGGGAAAGGCAGGCAAGGTCCGGGGATGCGTGAGAAGTCGGATACCGGCGAGGAACCGGGGGCGAAGGAAGGGGCACCGAGGAGGAAGCGGGTGGACCTGAGCCTTCCACAAGTCGCGGGCAGCGCCGTGGCCGCGGTGGTGGCGGCCAAATTCGCCTCCTACTTCGGGGTGTACGGGACGATCCTGGGCGCCGGAGTGGTCAGCGCGATCGCCACCTGTGGGGGCACCGTCTTCCAGCACTTCTTCAAGCGCACCGGCGAACAGCTCCGCGATGTCACGGTCCAGGCGAAGCCGAGGCCCGAGCAGGCTCCGGTACCGGGGGCGTTCACCGAGGGCACCGTCTATCGCGCCCGGGTCAAGAGCTGGAAGCGGCCGGTGGTCGCGGCGGCGCTCGTCTTCGGCGTCACGATGGCGGGGATCACGACGTACGAGCTGGTGTCGGGGCAGAGCTTCAGCGGCGACGGCACGAGCACCACGGTCGGTGACGCGCTCAAGAGCAGTGGCTCCGGCTCCCACTCGACGCCCGGTACGGCGCCTTCGAGTCCTTCGAGCGGTTCCTCGTCCAGGGAGCCGTCGGTCACCGACAGCACTCCCGGCACCGGAGACGGCTTCGGCACCGGCGCCACTCAGGGTGACGGCGGTGCCGCGACCCCTACGCCGACGCCGAGTTCCAGTGCCGCTTCGCAGGCGCCGGCCGACTCCCCGGCGCCCACGGACGGTTCCGCTACGAGCCCAGCACCCGACGCAGGTAGTCGTTCCCAAAGCGCCGATCCGGGTCAAGGCGGTCCCGCAGCGCCGTGAACTCGCCGAAGCGCGGATACACCTTCGAGAAGTACTCCGCGTCGCGGGTGTGCACCTTGCCCCAGTGCGGGCGGCCCTCGTGCGCCGTGAAGATCCGCTCGGCCGCGGTGAAGTACGCCTGATAGGGCGTACCCCTGAACATGTGGACGGCGATGTAGGCGCTCTCCCGCCCGGACGCCGTGGAGAGCGCGATGTCGTCCGCGGGGGCCGTGCGCACCTCGACGGGGAAGCTGACCCGCAGGGACGAGCGGTCGACCATCGTCTTCAGCTCGCGCAGCGTCTCGACGAGCGCCTCGCGCGGAACGGCGTACTCCATCTCCACGAAGCGCACCCGGCGCGGGGAGGTGAAGACCTTGTAGGGAATGTCGGTGTAGGTCCGCGCGGACAGGGCCCGGCTGGAGATCTTGGCGATCGTCGGGATGGTGGCGGGCGCGGCGCGGCCGACCAGATTGGCCACCTGGAAGACCCCGTTGGAGAGGAACTCGTCCTCGATCCAGCCGCCGATCTGCCCGATCGGCTTCTCGGGGCCGGCGCTGCGGTTGTTGCGCTTGGTGTTGCAGTTGCCGGTGTGCGGGAACCAGTAGAACTCGAAGTGCTCGTTCTCGGTGAAGAGTTCGTCGAAGTCGGCGGTGACCTTGTCGAAGGTCATCGGCTCCTCGCGGGCCGTGAGCAGAAAAATGGGCTCTACGGAGAAGGTGATCGCGGTGACGATCCCCAGGGCGCCGATGCCCACCCGGGCCGCCGCGAAGACGTCGGGGTTCTCCTCCTCGGAGCAGCTGAGGAGCGAACCGTCCGCGGTGACCAGCTCAAGTCCCTTGATCTGCGCGGCGATCGAGGCCGAGTCGCGGCCCGTGCCGTGCGTTCCGGTGCTGGTCGCGCCCGAGACCGTCTGCTCCATGATGTCGCCCATGTTCGTGAGCGACAGCCCCTCGCGCGCGAGAGCCACATTGAGGCGCTTGAGCGGGGTGCCCGCCTCAACGGTGACGGTCCCGGCCTCGCGGTCGATGTTGCGGATGCCGGTCAACAGTTGAGGGCGGATCAACACGCCGTCGGTCGCGGCGGCGGCGGTGAAGGAGTGCCCGGTGCCGACGGCCTTGACCCTCAGACCGTCGTCGGCCGCCTTGCGTACGGCCGCGGAGAGCTCCTCGACCGAAGCGGGGGCGACCTCCCGCACGGGACGGGCGGTGACGTTCCCCGCCCAGTTACGCCACGTGCCGCTCTTCCCGCTCACTGTGGTGCTCATGGGTCCCCTCCCGCTGCGGAACCGGCCTGCTCAGCCGGCGATACCCGAGGAATCCGACCGCGACCGCGACGGCTCCGGACACCGCCGGAACCCCGTACCCGGCCTTCGCACCGGCGGCGTCGATCACCCAGCCGGCCACGGAGGAGCCGAGCGCGACCCCGACCGCGAGTCCGGTGCTCACCCAGGTCATGCCCTCGGTCAGTTTCGCGCGTGGTACGTGCTGTTCGATGAGGGACATCGTCGTGATCATCGTGGGAGCGATGGACAGGCCCGCAACGAACAGCGCCACGGCCAGAAACGGCAAGTTTCCGACCAGTAGCAGGGGGATCATACTCACGGCCATGGCGCATATGCCCAGCAGCCACCGACGTTCGGGCGCCCCCTTGAAGTGCAGCAGTCCGAACACGGCTCCCGCCGCGCAGGAACCCGCCGCATAGAGGGCCAGGACCACGCTCGCGGCGCCCTTGTGGCCCTGCTCCTCCGCGAAGGCCACGGTGACCACGTCCACGGCCCCGAAGATCGCTCCGGTCGCCACGAACGTGGCCACCAGGACCTGGAGTCCGGCCGCGCGCAGCGCCGAACCGCTGGTGTGGTGCTCGCGCGGGTGCGGCACGGGCTCGGTCGCGCGCTGGGAGGTCAGCCAGAAGACGCCCACTGCCAGGAAGCAGGCGGCGAGCAGCGGGCCGGCCTCCGGGAACCACACCGTGGACAGGCCGATGGAGAGGATCGGCCCGAAGATGAAGCAGATCTCGTCCACCACGGACTCGAACGAGTACGCGGTGTGCAACTTCGGGGTGCCTCCGTAGAGGGCCGCCCAGCGGGCCCGGATCATCGCGCCGATGCTCGGGACACAGCCGATCCCGGCCGCGCAGAGGAACAGCACCCAGTCCGGCCACTCGAAGCGCGCGGCCAGCAGCAGCCCGGCGGCCGCCGCGAGCGCGAACAGGGTGACGGGGCGCAGCACCCGCCGCTGGCCGTGCCGGTCCACCATCCGGGAGACCTGTGGGCCCATCACCGCGGCGGCGAGCGCCATGGTCGCCGACAGCGCGCCCGCGAGCCCGTAGCGCCCGGTGAGCTGGGAGATCATCGTCACCACGCCGATGCCCATCATCGACAGGGGCATCCGGCCGAGGAAGCCCGCGGCGGAGAAGCCCTTGGAGCCGGGGGCGGCGAACAGGGCGCGGTACGGGCTGGGCACGAAGGGTCTCCGGTGGGCTCGGCCCGGCCGCACGGTCACCGCGTGCGGTCGGACTCCGGTAAGGCGTGTAGATGGCCGATACAGCTTACGGGTTAGGTGGCCCTAACGCACTCCTTCGCGTACTCCCCGATTCCGCTTGTCATGTGGCTGTTGTCCGGCAGTCAGCGACGGATGGCAGGATCGGACACATGCCAGATGTGCTCGACGCCACCCCCTACGACGCCCTGCTCCTGCTCTCGTTCGGCGGCCCCGAGGGCCCGGACGACGTGGTTCCGTTCCTGGAGAACGTGACGCGGGGGAGAGGCATCCCCAAGGAACGGCTGAAGGAAGTGGGGCAGCACTACTTCCTGTTCGGCGGGGTCAGCCCGATCAACAACCAGAACCGTGCCCTGCTCGATGCCCTCCGCAAGGACTTCGCGGACCACGGCCTGGACCTGCCGGTGTACTGGGGCAACCGCAACTGGGCGCCGTACCTGACCGACACCCTGCGCGAGATGGTCGCCGACGGCCGCCGCGGCGTCCTCGTCCTCGCCACCAGCGCGTACGCCTCGTACTCGGGCTGCCGGCAGTACCGCGAGGACCTCGCCGGCGCCCTGGCGGCCCTCGAGGCCGAGGGCCTGGAGCTGCCGAAGATCGACAAGCTGCGGCACTACTTCAACCACCCCGGCTTCGTGGAGCCCATGATCGAGGGCGTCCTGAAGTCCCTCGCCGAGCTCCCCGAGGACGTACGGGCGGGCGCGCACCTCGCCTTCACCACGCACTCCATCCCCACCGCGGCCGCCGACACCTCCGGCCCGGCCGAGGACCACGGCGACGGCGGCGCCTACGTCAAGCAGCACCTGGACGTGGCGAAGCTGATCGCCGACGCGGTGCGCGAGGAGACCGGGATCGAGCACCCCTGGCAGCTCGTGTACCAGTCGCGCTCCGGAGCCCCGCACATCCCGTGGCTCGAGCCCGATATCTGCGACCACCTGGAGGAGCTGCACGGGGCCGGGGCCCCGGCCGTCGTGATGGCCCCCATCGGGTTCGTCTCGGACCACATGGAGGTGCTGTACGACCTCGACACGGAGGCGACGGCCAAGGCGGAGGAGCTGGGGCTGCCCGTGCGCCGCTCGGCCACCGTGGGCGCCGACCCCCGCTTCGCCGCGGCGATCCGCGACCTCGTCCTGGAGCGCGCCGCTACGGAGAACGGGCTGCAGGTGACACCCTGCGCCCTGGGCGCGCTCGGCGCGAGCCACGGCCTGTGCCCTGTGGGCTGCTGCCCGGCCCGCGCCCCCAAGCCCGCCGCCGCGGGCGCCGACAGCCCGTACGCCTGAGGAGCCCCTTGATCGAGCCCCTGCACACCGAACTGCTCCAGCTCGCCCACGACGCCGCCCGCCGTGCCGGTGAGCTGCTGCGGGACGGCCGCCCGGCGGACCTCACGGTCGCCGCCACCAAGTCCAGCCCGATCGACGTCGTCACCGAGATGGACATCGCCGCCGAGAAGCTGATCACCGACCTGATCTCCCAGCACCGCCCCCACGACGGCTTCCTCGGTGAGGAGGGCGCCTCCAGCGAAGGCACCAGCGGCATCCGCTGGGTCGTCGACCCGCTCGACGGCACGGTGAACTACCTCTACGGGCTGCCGACCTGGGCGGTGTCCATCGCGGCCGAACAGAACGGCGAGACCGTCGTCGGAGTCGTCGCGGCACCGATGCGCGGCGAGACCTACAGCGCCGTGCGCGGCAGGGGCGCCCGGGCCACCGGGGCCTGGGTCGGCGAGCGCCGGCTGGCCTGCCGCCCGTCGCCGCCCCTGGACCAGGCCCTGGTCTCGACCGGCTTCAACTACGTGACCGAGGTCAAGGTCCACCAGGCCGAGGTCGCCCACCGGCTGATCCCCCTGCTGCGCGACATCCGGCGCAGCGGTTCGGCGGCCGTCGACCTGTGCGACGTCGCCGCGGGCCGCCTCGACGGCTACTACGAGCGCGGTCTGCACCCCTGGGACCTCGCGGCGGGCGACCTGATCGCCCGTGAGGCGGGCGCCCTGACCGGTGGACGCCCCGGAGAGCGCCCCGGAGGCGATCTGGCGGTCGCGGCCTCCCCGGGCGTCTTCGAGCCCCTCCAGCGGCTTCTGGAGGAGTTCGGCGCCTGGCACGACTGAGGACACCCACCGTTCCCGCCGCGTACGGCACCCTGTGCGTACAGCGGCTACGGAATTCGGTACGCACAACAACGGAGCGGGGCCCCGGCACTGGATCGATGCCGGGGCCCCGCTCTTGTACGAACTGCTCAGACGCGCGACGCGCCGACCTCCACACCGTGCTCGGCGGCAAGGCGGCGCAGGTCCTCGAGCTCGGCCTGCTCGACCTCCGCGAGGAAGTCGTCGCCTGTTTCGCGAGCCCGCGTCAGGTCGGACTCGGTCGCCCTTATGCGCTGCAGAAGTCCTGCGGTGAATGCGTCCATGCTGCGCCCCCTCGTCCTGGGTCGTGGGTCGGTGGCACGGGGGTGTGCCGTTGGGAAGGGGCGATCACGTCTCCAGAGGGTGCCCAGCGCTGCCCGGGCTGGGCGGCGACGGTGCCGGACACCCACGCCCGCTCTGCGGAAGCGGTTGGACGTACCACAAGGTGGCTTGCCACATGCAGAGCGTGATCGCGGGGTGTAAAGCCGTCCTCCCCCCGCTCCCTTCCGTAGAAACCTCAACCCGACGAGAAAATCTCGCATTCCCGGGCCCCGAGACCGTCGTACCGGGCGCCCGTCACCCGTCTTACAGCCGGTTTACGGCCGAAAAGGGCAGGATGGAGGCCTTACCCATGACAGACCCCCCTGCCCACGTGTGCCGAAGAGGCGCTACGCGGGTGGACAGAGGAAGGACAAGCGACGTGCGCGTACTCGTCGTCGAGGACGAGCAGCTGCTCGCCGATGCGGTGGCCACCGGACTGCGCCGGGAGGCCATGGCCGTCGACGTCGTGTACGACGGTGCGGCCGCCCTGGAGCGCATCGGCGTCAACGACTACGACGTGGTCGTCCTCGACCGCGACCTCCCGCTCGTGCACGGCGACGACGTCTGCCGCAAGATCGTCGAGCTCGGCATGCCCACGCGCGTGCTGATGCTCACCGCCTCCGGCGACGTCAGCGACCGTGTCGAGGGCCTGGAGATCGGCGCCGACGACTACCTCCCCAAGCCGTTCGCGTTCAGCGAGCTGACGGCACGCGTGCGTGCCCTCGGGCGTCGGACGAGCGTGCCGCTGCCGCCCGTCCTGGAGCGCGCCGGGATCAAGCTCGACCCCAACCGGCGCGAGGTCTTCCGCGACGGCAAGGAGGTCCAGCTCGCGCCCAAGGAGTTCGCCGTCCTGGAGGTGCTGCTGCGCAGCGAGGGCGCCGTCGTCTCCGCCGAGCAGCTCCTGGAGAAGGCCTGGGACGAGAACACGGACCCCTTCACCAACGTCGTCCGCGTCACTGTCATGACCTTGCGCCGCAAGCTCGGGGAACCCCCGGTCATCGTCACGGTGCCCGGCTCCGGCTACCGGATCTGATCCGCGGTGGCCACGACGCCCGCGCCCCCCACGGCGCCTCCGAAGCCCACCTGGGACCCCCGAAGGGCGGAGCCCCCGTTCCCCTGGCTGCGCCCGACCATCCGCATACGGCTCACGCTGCTGTACGGCGGCATGTTCCTGATCGCCGGCATCATGTTGCTGTCGATCATCTATCTGCTCGCGGCGCAGGCCCTGAACACGGGCGCCGAGCCGCTCTTCAAGATCGTCAGCGGTACGTCGATCAAGGTGAGCAGCGACAACTGCCCCGCCGTCCAGGCGGGCAACCTGTCACTCGACGAGTTCAACGTCGCGATCAGCAACTGCATCGACCACCAGCGTCAGACGGCCCTGGACGACCTGCTCAGCCGCTCCCTGCTCGCCCTGCTCGGCCTCGCGATCATCGCCTTCGCCTTCGGCTACGCGATGGCGGGTCGCGTCCTGTCGCCGCTCGGCCGGATCACCCGCACCGCACGCGCGGTGGCGGGCTCGGACCTCTCCCGGCGGATCGAGCTGGACGGCCCCGACGACGAGCTGAAGGAGCTGGCCGACACCTTCGACGACATGCTGGAGCGGCTGCAGCGGGCCTTCACCGCCCAGCAGCGGTTCGTCGGCAACGCCTCGCACGAACTGCGCACCCCGCTCGCGATCAACCGCACGCTCCTCGAAGTGCACCTGTCCGACCCCGGAGCCCCGGTGGAGCTCCAGCAGCTCGGCAAGACGCTGCTCGCCACCAACGAGCGCAGCGAGCAGCTCGTCGAGGGACTGTTGCTGCTCGCCCGCAGCGACAACCAGATCGTCGAGCGCAAGCCCGTGGACCTCGCCGAGGTCGCCACACAGGCCGTCGACCAGGTGCACGCCGAGGCCGCGGCCAAGGGTGTGGCGATCCGCGGGGAGCGCGCCGCGGCGGTGGTCCAGGGCAACGGCGTCCTGCTGGAGCGGATCGCCCTGAACCTCGTCCAGAACGCGGTGCGGTACAACGTGCCAGAGGACGGCTGGGTCGAGGTCACGACGCAGGTCCAGCACGGCCAGGCGGTACTGGTGGTCACGAACACGGGTCCGGTGGTTCCCGCGTACGAGATCGACAACCTTTTTGAGCCTTTCCGGCGGCTGCGCACGGAGCGCACCGGCAGCGACAAGGGCGTGGGCCTCGGCCTTTCCATCGCCCGGTCGGTGGCCCGCGCACACGGGGGCCATATCGCGGCAGAGCCGCGCGAGGGGGGTGGGCTCGTGATGCGCGTCACCCTGCCGATCTGAGAACATGTCGCGGACACGCGGCGATGTTCGCTTTGCGCGGAATTTTCTGGTCGCCCATCCGGGAGACTCGTGTGTGATCGATCACAAGGGCGAATTTCTGGCCATCTACTCTCCGTGGTCACGCAGGCTGCCGTAAAGCCGGGAAAATCCGGGTTTTCGGGGGTCTAGATCACGGGAAGTACACGGTGGGACGCCTTTGAAGTGGGCCCTTCGGACCGTGTACGGTCCGCATCGCCATCCAAGCCGATCACTCATGAGGAGTCCGGTTGGGTGTCGATTGAGTAACAGACCTTGATGTGAGGCAAAATCTCCGCCTCAGGTCGGGCACAAGTCCGGCCTCTCACGCGTTACGTGCGCTGAGACACCGCAGACACCCAGAGGGGGAGAGCGACATGGCAACGGATTACGACACCCCACGCAAGACCGACGACGACGTCGACTCGGACAGCCTTGAAGAACTGAAGGCTCGCCGGAACGACAAGTCGACGTCGTCGGTCGATGTAGACGAGTTCGAGGCCGCAGAAGGCCTGGAGCTGCCCGGAGCCGACCTCTCGAACGAGGAGCTGGCCGTCCGGGTGCTGCCCAAGCAGCAGGACGAGTTCACTTGCATGAGCTGCTTCCTGGTGCACCACCGCAGCCAGCTGGCCCGCGAGAAGAACGGTCAGCCGATCTGCCGCGACTGCGACTGAGGCAGGGTCGGCCGTGACTGGCTCGACCCCACCTTGGAAGCGCCGCTTCCTCTCACGGGCAGCGGACGAAGGGTCCTCAGACGGCTCTGAAGGCGTGCGTGACGACGAGCGGGGCTCATCCCGACCAGGATCAGCCTCGCTCGAGCGGGCGCCCGCCACAGCGCCGACAGGCGCCTTCGGGCGGGCCGGTGAGGTGAAGCCGGCCGACGATCCGGAACCGTCCGACGGTTCGGTTCCGGCGGACGTCGCCGTTCCCGCCACCGGCCGCCGTGCGGCCGGCCTTCGGGACGGGGTCAGAAAGGGCGTCCAGAAGGGCGGCAGCAGGGCCAAGGCGGGCCTGGCCCACCTCGCCGACCGGATCATCGAGATCGCGCCGCGCGTCCCCGTACGGGACCTCGCGACCCTCCGCAGGCAGTTCCCGGGACTCACCCCCGAACAGCTCGCGGACAAGCTCGTTGCGGGTGCGGCCAACGCGACGTCCACGGTGGGCGCCGGGATCGGTGCCGCCGCGATGCTGCCGGTGCCGCCCGCGATGCCGACCGAGCTGGCCGCGGAGATCACCGGCGTCGCCGCGATCGAGCTGAAGCTGATCGCCGAGCTCCACGAGGTCTACGGCCTGCGGCCGCCGGGCAACCTCAAACAGCGCAGTACCGGGTATCTGAACTCCTGGTCCTCCGAGCGCGGGATCGACGTGACCAAACCGTCGACGGTCAACGCCGCGTTGGGCGGCCAGATGAAGCGCGAGCTGCGCCAGCAGATCATGAAACGCATGGTCCGGGATCTGCCGAACCTGATGCCGTTCATGGTGGGCGCGGCGGTGGGGGCGGTCATGAACCGCCGGGACACCAAACGCCTGGCGGCGCGTATCCGCAAGGACCTGCGCAAGTCCCAGGTGCCGTGGGACGCACTCGCGGAGCTGCCGCCCCTGGAGAAGCCGGCGGATCCCCTGCGGTTGGGGGAGATCCCCAAGGAACTGGGGCACTGAGCCCCGCCCGGCACCGCCCGCCCGCGCCTGGTTGAGACGAGCGGTGGGGCAGGGGTCACCGGCTCGTGGTGGCCGGGAGCAATGGATGCGAAGGCACACTGCCCGTGGAGCGGTGTGCGCCGGTGCGTAACCGCTCCACGAAGGCGCACCGTCGCGCGCCGTGGTGGTGCGGGGCGCGACTTCTTCTTCGCAGCTACGCCGTGGCCCGAGCCGCATCGAGTGCCGCGATCAGGCGCTCCGGCTCCCTCGTCGACAGGTACAGGTACGGCGTGGGGTCGGCCGGGTCGGTGACCTGGACGCGGAGGGCCGTGGGGATGTACGCCCGCAGGAGCATGAAGGCGCGCGGATCCGCCTTGTAGGTGCGCCAGGCGCGCGCCTCCTCCTGGTCCATGATCTCCGCGTCGCCCAGGGCCGCGACCGGGATCTTCGCCTCGCCCGCGATCAGGGAGTCACCGACGACCCGGATGCGGATCGACCCGTACGCACTCGCCACGACCGCCGAGACCGCGGTGCCGCCGACCAGCGCGCCCAGCAGCGGCAGCGTGCCGAAGGGGAGGAAGACCAGGGCCATCGCTATCCCGATCAGGAAGCAGATCGCCCACCAGCTGCGGGGGGCGGTGAGGCGTTCTTCGTACGGGGAGGCGGAGAGCTGCATGAAGCCAAGCTTGGCACGGTGCGAAGACTTGGTGGACGCGCGGGTAAGGTCTGCGGCTGTGAGTCGTACTTCCGCAGCTCTGCAGCCTCCCGCCGACGCCGCCGCGCCGGTGCGGCACCCCGACGCGCCCGCCCCCGGCGAGCTCCTCGGCGCCCACTACGAACAGTGTTTCGGGTGTGGCGGGGAGCAGTCGCACGGACTGCACCTGGAGGCCCGCGCGGGGGAGGGCGTCACCGTCACGGCGGAGTTCACGGTACGGCCCGCCCACCAGGGCGCCCCGGGGCTCGCGCACGGCGGAGTGCTCGCCACCGCCCTCGACGAGACGCTCGGCTCGCTGAACTGGCTGCTGCGCACCATCGCGGTCACCGGCCGTCTGGAGACCGACTTCGTTCTGCCCGTCCCCGTGGACACGGTGCTGTACCTGGAGGCCGAGGTCACGGCGGTGGCCGGCCGCAAGATCTACTCGACCGCCACCGGTCGGATCGGTGGCCCGGACGGGCCCGTCGCCGTTCGCGCGGACGCCCTCTTCGTCGAGGTCAAGGTCGACCACTTCATCGACAACGGCCGCCCGGCGGAGATCCGGGCCGCCATGAACGAACCGGACCAGATCCGCCGTGTCCGTGCCTTCGAGGTGAACCCGTGACCCGCGAGCCCCGTCAAGAACTCGCCGTGCTGATCCGCCGTGTCGACCCGGACGTACCGCTTCCCGAGTACGCGCAGCCCGGTGACGCGGGAGCCGATCTGCGTACCACCGAGAGCCGTGAACTGAAGCCGGGCGAGCGCGCCGTACTGCCTACGGGTGTGTCCATCGCGCTGCCCGAGGGGTACGCGGCCTTCGTGCACCCGCGTTCCGGGCTGGCCGCCCGCTGCGGTGTCGCCCTCGTGAATGCCCCGGGGACGGTTGATGCCGGGTACCGTGGGGAGATCAAGGTGATCGTGGTGAATCTCGACCCGCGCGAGTCGGTGCGGTTCGAGCGCTTCGACCGGATTGCTCAACTGGTCGTCCAGCAGGTCGAGAAGGTCCGCTTCCAGGAGGTCGCGGAACTCCCCGACTCGGCGCGGGCCGCAGGGGGCTTCGGGTCCACTGGCGGTCATGCCGCTGTGGGCGGCACAACGGGTGGGAATCGATACGCTTCGGTCGTATCCGACCGGGAAGGACAGTGACGTGTTCGGACGTCGCAAGAAGGGCAGTGCCGCCGAGGACGCGGCGGGCGAGGCCGAGCAGGTCGTCGACAGTGTCGACACTGAGGCGGACGAGGCGGAGCGGGAGCGCGTGAGGCTCGAGCCGGAGCCGCGGCCCGACGGACCCTGGGACGACTCGGAGGTGCGGGACCCCGCCGAGGGCCGCGTGGACCTGGGTGGTCTCTTCGTGCCCGGAGTCGACGGCATGGAGCTGCGGGTCGAGGTCGCGGGCGACGCGATCGTCGCGGCCACCGTCGTCCTCAAGGACAGCGCCATCCAGTTGCAGGCCTTCGCCGCCCCCAAGCGTGAGGGCATCTGGGGCGAGGTGCGCGAGGAGATCGCCACCGGCATCACCCAGCAGGGCGGTGTCATCGACGAGGTCGAGGGCCCGCTGGGCTGGGAGCTGCGGGCGCAGGTGCCGGTGCAGCTGCCGGACGGCACGGGTGGTTTCCAGGTCGTGCGGTTCGTCGGCGTGGACGGGCCCCGCTGGTTCCTGCGTGGAGTGATCTCCGGGCAGGGCGCCGTGCAGCCGCAGGCCGCGGGCCTGCTGGAGCAGATCTTCCGGGACACGGTCGTCGTACGCGGTGAGGGTCCGATGGCCCCGCGCGACCCGATCGTCCTGAAGCTGCCGAACGACGCGCAGATGGTGCCCGAGGGTGTCCAGCAGGAGGAGCAGAGCGGTTCCCGCTTCTCCGGAGGCATGGGACAACTGCAGCGCGGACCGGAGATCACCGAGGTCCGCTAGAGCCTGTCCGCCGGTTCACTCCGCGGGCAGAACAGCCACACGGCTTCAAAGGGCCGCATCCCTCGACGGGGGTTGCGGCCCTTTCGTGTGCGCGGACCCTTCGGCGGGTTCTCGTGCGAGATCCCTTGACGGGCAGTTGGTCTGTACCTATGGTCTCGGCCCAGCGCCTATGTTCACGCAGGCGTTCATCGTTCACATACGAGAACGGATGGCCCCCCACCATGCGCCGTACCGCACTCCTCGCCACCGTCACCGCCCTCGTCGCGGGCGCCCTCGTCTGGCCCGCCGCCCGACAGGCCGACGCCGCCCCCGTCACCTTCGCGCACCCCGGAGTGACGGTCTCCAAGAGCCAGCTGGACTTCGCCCGCACCCAGGTCAACGCCGGGGCCCAGCCCTGGAAGGCCGCGTACGACCAGATGATGGCGAGCAAGTACGCCGACCTGAACCGCGTCCCGAAGCCCCGCGCGACCGTGGAGTGCGGCTCCTACTCCAACCCCAACTACGGCTGCACGGACGAGCGCGAGGACGCGATAGCCGCGTACACCGACGCCCTCGCCTGGTACATCACCCGCGACGACCGGTACGCGAAGAAGTCGATCGCTCTGATGGACGCATGGTCGGCCGTGATCAAGGAGCACACCAACAGCAACGCGCCCCTGCAGACCGGCTGGGCCGGCTCCTCCTGGCCCAAGGCCGCCGAGCTCATCAAGTACACCTACACCGGCACCTGGGCCAACTCCGGCCGCTTCGCGACCATGCTGCGCACCGTCTACCTCCCCGAGGTCATCAACGGCTCCAACTCCAACGGGAACTGGGAACTGTCGATGATGGAGGCCGCCGTCGGCATCTCCGTCTTCCTCGAGGACCGGACGTCGTACGACAAGGCCATCGCGAAGTTCCGGACCCGTACGGCCGCGTACGTCTACCTCTCCTCCGACGGGGCGCTGCCCAAGACCGTGCCGAGCCAGAACCTCGACACCACCGCGAAGATCGTCAACTACTGGCAGGGGCAGTCCACCTTCGTCACCGGCCTCACTCAGGAGACCTGCCGCGACTTCACGCACACCGGGTACGGCATCTCGGCCATCTCGCACATCGCCGAGACCAGCCGGATCCAGGGGGAGGACCTGTACGGCACCGATGTCGGCGAGCGGCTGCGGCAGGCGCTCGGATTCCAGTCGAAATACCAGCTGGGCGAGGCGGTGCCGAGCTGGCTGTGTGGTGGTTCCCTCACCCTCGGGCTGGGTCCGGTGACCGAGACCGGCTACAACGCCCTGCACAACCGCCTGGGCATCGCCATGACCAACACCCAGAAGCTGACCGAGCAGAACCGGCCGTCCGGCAGCAACAACCTCTTCGTCGCCTGGGAGACTCTCACCGACGGGGACAACCCCAACTGACGCCCTCTCCGGCCGGGCGCCCCGGTGCCGTCACCGGGACGCCCGCACGGCGGGGGAGGCAATCGCCCGGCTGACCGGGGAGGGACATGAGCCAGGTCGAGGTCGCCACGAAGACCATGGTGCGCGTCGAGAACGTGCATCGCTGGTACGGCGGTGGAGCCGACGTCGTACCCGCCCTGCGCGGAGTCTCCTTCGACGTGCCACGTGGCGAACTCGTCGCCCTCACCGGCCGCCCCGGGTCCGGCAGAACCACACTCCTCAACCTGGTCGGCGGGCTCGACGAACCGGACGCGGGGCGGATCACCGTCGACGGGCTCGCACTGGAGGGGCTCGGCGAGGACGGCCTGCTGGAACTGCGCCGGGACCGGATCGGCTTCGTCTTCCAGCCCCTCGGGCTCATCCCGCTGCTCACCGTCGCCGAGAACATCGGTGTGCCGCTGCGGCTGCGCGGGATCGCGGAGCACGCGCGCGAGGAGCGGATCACGCGACTGCTCTCCCTCGTCGGGCTCACCGACCACGCGGCGCGCCGACCCGGGGAGCTCACCGGCGGGCAGCAACAGCGCGTGGCGATCGCGCGCGCCCTCGCGGGCGACCCCGCGCTCCTCGTCGCCGACGAGTTCGCGGCCGGACTCGACGCGGCGACCGGCCGTGCCCTGATGGAGCTGCTGCACACACTCGTCCACGGCGAACAGGTGACGGCGCTGGTCGCCCCCTCCCGGGCGACCCCGCTCGACCTGGCCGATCGGGTCCTGGAGCTCTGCGACGGAGAGATCGTCGAGCACTGAGCCGAGCACTGAGCCGAGCACTGAGCCGAGTGCGGGGCCGAGTGCGGGGCCGAGTGCGGGGCCGAGCAGGGCCCGGACCAGCGCATCAAGGTGGTGTCGGCCGGCGCATCCGGGTGGCGTCGAGCGACGCATCAGGGTTGCGTCAAAGACGGCCGTCCGCCGACTTCCCACCCCATTTGTCGAGATTGTTGGCCGTAAGGTCGACGCTGCGTATACAGCGGTGACAGGAAGACAATGGGGCCATGGGACGCGGCAAGCTTCGGATCTACCTCGGTGCGGCACCGGGCGTCGGCAAGACGTACGCGATGCTCTCGGAGGCGCACCGCCGGGTGGAGCGGGGCACCGACTGCGTCGTCGCCTTCGTGGAACACCACAACCGGCCGCGCACCGAGGTGATGCTGCACGGCCTGGAGCAGGTTCCGCGCAAGCATCTCGACTACCGCGGCTCCGCCTTCACCGAGATGGACGTGGACGCCGTGCTGCTCCGTGCCCCGGCCGTCGCCCTGGTGGACGAACTCGCGCACACCAATGTCCCCGGCTCCCGCAACGCCAAGCGCTGGCAGGACGTGGAAGAGCTGCTCGCCGCGGGGATCGACGTCGTCTCGACCGTCAACATCCAGCACCTGGAGTCACTGGGCGACGTCGTGGAGTCCATCACGGGCGTACGGCAGCGCGAGACCGTCCCGGACGAGGTCGTACGGCGGGCGGACCAGATCGAGCTGGTCGACATGTCGCCACAGGCGCTGCGCCGTCGTATGGCGCACGGCAACATCTACAAGTCCGACAAGGTCGACGCGGCGCTGTCCAACTACTTCCGGCCCGGCAACCTGACCGCGCTGCGCGAGCTGGCGCTGCTGTGGGTGGCCGACCGGGTCGACGAGTACCTGACCGAGTACCGCAGTGAGCACCGGGTCTCGAAGATCTGGGGTTCGCGGGAGCGGATCGTGGTCGGGCTGACCGGTGGTCCCGAGGGGCGCACACTGATCCGCCGGGCCGCGCGGCTCGCGGAGAAGGGCGCGGGCGGCGAGGTCATGGCCGTCTACATAGCCCGCAGCGACGGACTGACCTCCGCCTCGCCCAAGGAACTGGCGGTCCAACGCACGCTGGTGGAGGACCTGGGCGGCACCTTCCACCACGTCGTCGGGGACGACATACCGGTCGCGCTGCTCGACTTCGCGCGCGGGGTCAACGCCACCCAGATCGTGCTCGGCTCCTCGCGCCGCAAGACCTGGCAGTACGTCTTCGGGCCCGGCGTCGGCGCCACCGTCGCCCGGGAGTCGGGCGCCGACCTCGACGTCCACATCGTCACCCACGACGAGGTCGCCAAGGGGCGCGGCCTGCCGGTCGCCCGGGGTGCGCGGCTCGGCCGCTCCCGGATCATCTGGGGCTGGGTGGTCGGCGTGGGCGGCCCGGTGGTGCTGGCCCTGCTGCTGAACACCATCGACCTCGGCCTCGCCAACGACATGCTGCTGTTCCTGACGGTGACGGTCGCGGCGGCGCTGCTCGGCGGGCTCTTCCCGGCTCTCGCCTCGGCGGCCTTCGGATCGCTGCTGCTGAACTACTTCTACACGCCGCCGCTGCACCGGCTGACGATCGCCGACCCGAAGAACATCGTCGCCATCGCGATCTTCGTCGGGGTCGCCGTCTCCGTGGCCTCCGTCGTGGACCTCGCCGCCCGGCGTACGCACCAGGCGGCCCGGCTGCGCGCCGAGTCGGAGATCCTCTCCTTCCTCGCGGGCAGCGTGCTGCGCGGCGAGACCAGCCTGGAGGCCCTGCTGGAGCGGGTCCGGGAGACCTTCGGCATGGAGTCGGTCGCCCTGCTGGAGCGGGCCGGCGACGTCGACCCGTGGACGTGCGCGGGCAGTGTGGGCCCCCGGTCGCCGAAGCGGCCCGAGGACGCGGACGTGGACATGCCGGTCGGCGACCACATGGCGCTCGCGCTCTCCGGACGCGTCCTGCCCGCCTCCGACCGCCGGGTGCTCGCCGCCTTCGCCGCCCAGGCCGCGGTCGTCCTGGACCGCCAGCGCCTCCAGCACGAGGCCGACCAGGCCAAGGAGCTGGCCGAGGGCAACCGCATCCGCACCGCGCTGCTGGCCGCCGTGAGCCACGACCTGCGGACCCCGCTGGCCGCGATCAAGGCCGCCGTGTCCTCGCTGCGGTCCGACGACGTGGCCTGGTCGGAGGAGGACCAGGCGGAGCTCCTGGAGGCGATCGAGGAGGGCGCCGACCGGCTCGACCACCTCGTGGGCAACCTGCTCGACATGTCCCGCCTGCAGACCGGCACGGTCACCCCGCTGATCCGCGAGATCGACCTGGACGAGGTGGTCCCGATGGCGCTGGGCGGCGTACCGGAGGACAGTGCCGAGCTGGACATCCCCGAGACGCTCCCCATGGTCGCCGTCGACCCCGGTCTGCTGGAGCGCGCGGTCGCCAACCTCGTCGAGAACGCCGTCAAGTACAGCCCCACCGACGAACCGGTCCTGGTGTCCGCGAGCGCCATGGCGAACCGGGTGGAGGTACGCGTGGTGGACCGCGGCCCAGGCGTCCCCGACGAGGCCAAGGACCGCATCTTCGCGCCCTTCCAGCGCTACGGCGACGCTCCCCGCGGCGCGGGCGTGGGTCTCGGGCTCGCGGTCGCGCGGGGCTTCGCCGAGGCGATGGGCGGCACACTGAACGCCGAGGACACCCCTGGCGGCGGACTCACCATGGTGCTCACGGTCCGGGCGGTGGACAGCCTGCCCGACCTGGCCACGGCAACAGCAGAAAGGCAGGCTTCATGACCAGGGTGCTCGTGGTCGACGACGAGCCGCAGATCGTACGTGCCCTCGTGATCAACCTGAAGGCACGGCACTACGAGGTCGACGCGGCCGCCGACGGCGCCGGCGCGCTCCAGCTCGCCGCCGCCCGCCATCCCGATGTCGTCGTTCTCGACCTCGGGCTGCCCGACATGGACGGCGTAGAGGTGATCAAGGGGCTGCGCGGCTGGACCCGGGTGCCGATCCTGGTGCTCTCGGCCCGGCACTCCTCGGACGAGAAGGTCGAGGCGCTCGACGCGGGCGCCGACGACTACGTCACCAAGCCCTTCGGCATGGACGAACTGCTGGCCCGGCTGCGCGCCGCGGTGCGCCGCGCGGAGCCGACCGGGGGCGGCGAGGACGACGTCGTCGTCGACACCGAGGACTTCACGGTCGACCTGGCCGCCAAGAAGGTCAACCGGGAGGGACGGGACGTACGGCTCACCCCCACGGAGTGGCACCTGCTGGAGGTGCTGGTGCGCAACACCGGCCGCCTGGTCAGCCAGAAGCAGCTGCTCCAGGAGGTGTGGGGACCGTCGTACGGCACCGAGACCAACTACCTGCGGGTCTACATGGCACAGCTGCGCCGCAAGCTCGAGGTGGACCCCTCGCATCCTCGGCACTTCATCACGGAGCCGGGGATGGGATACCGGTTCGAGAAGTAGTCCTCGCGGGAAGGGGTACACAGCGGGTAGGGATGCAGGAAGGACAGCGCGGAAGAGCACTGGTGGGCGCACGCGTTCAACCGACGTCAGTGCTCCCCGGTACGCTTTCGGTATGAGTGCTGTTCCTCGTTCCGAAAAGCCGGCGGGCCGGTTCCGGCGCATGATCGACCGGCTCTCCTCATCCCAGGAGGACCTGGAGTCCGAGGAGCTGCGCGAGGACTCCGAGACCGCGGGCTGTACCCGGATCGGTGACTGCCACGACCGACAGATCGTCACGGTTACTGGTACCTTGCGCACGGTCACTCTGCGTCCACGGGCCGGAGTCCCGGCCCTGGAGGCCGAGCTGTTCGACGGTTCGGCCGCCCTGGACGTGGTCTGGCTCGGCAGGCGCTCCATCGTGGGCATAGAGCCGGGACGCAAGTTGATCGCCTCGGGCCGGATCTCGATGAGCCGGGGCCGTAGGGTGCTGTTCAATCCGAAGTACGAACTCAGACCCCTTGGACGGGAGTAGCCGGTGACGTCGCTCGACAAGCCGACCGAAGACGCCCAGGCCGCCCAGCAGGATGCGCGGGCGGTGACCGAGGCCGCACTCTTCGAGGCGTTCGGCGGCGTGCGGGGCATGGTCGAGACGGTGGTGCCCGGCCTGCTCTTCGTCACCATCTTCACGATCAACAAGAACCTGCACTGGTCGGCGATCGCCGCCCTCGGGGTGTCCCTGCTGCTGGTCGTGGTCCGCCTCGCGATGCGGGACACCGTCAAGCACGCCTTCAGCGGCGTCTTCGGCGTCGCCTTCGGCGTGGTGTTCGCGATGATGACGGGCAACGCCAAGGACTTCTATCTGCCGGGCATGCTCTACACGCTCGGCCTGGCCATCGCCTACATCGTCACGACCCTCGCGGGCGTGCCTCTGATCGGTCTGATCCTCGGCCCGGTGTTCAAGGAGAACCTCTCCTGGCGCACCCGCAACCCCGGCCGCAAGAAGGCGTACGCGAAGGCCAGTTGGGCCTGGGGCCTGATCCTGCTCGCCAAGTGCGCGATCCTCTTCCCGCTCTACTGGTGGGCCAACACGGCGCAACTGGGCTGGGTCCTGATCACGCTGAAGATCCCGCCCTTCCTCCTCGCCGTCTGGCTGACCTGGGTGTTCCTGGCCAAGGCCCCCGCCCCGATCGACGTGTTCGCCGAGATGGAGGCGGAGGAGCAGGCCGAGAAGGAGCGCAAGGCCGCCCTCGGGAACGAGTCCGGTGACGAGGCCACCGCCGGCCGTCACCGCCGCGACGCGTAGGGGTTTCCCGTACGACGTGGTTCCCTGCACCACATGGTTCCCCGCACCACGTGGTTCCCCGTACGACGTCGGGGGCGCCCGGAGATCTCCGGGCGCCCCCGACGTCGTATCGGAGCTGTCGGAGCCGACTAGCTCGTCGCGTCGTCGCGGCGGACCGAGAGCAGGTCCTCGAGCTGTTCCTCGCGGGCCTGGGCGGCGACGAAGAGAAGTTCGTCGCCCGCCTCCAGGGAGTCCTCCTGGGAGGGCGTGAGGACGCGGGTGCCGCGGATGATCGTGACCAGGGAGGTGTCCTCGGGCCACTCCACGTCGCCGACCTGCGTGCCGGCCAGGGCCGACTCCGGCGGGAGGGTCAGCTCGACCAGGTTCGCGTCGCCGTGGCTGAAGCGCAGCAGCCGGACCAGGTCGCCGACGCTCACGGCCTCCTCGACCAGGGCCGACATCAGACGCGGGGTGGAGACCGCCACGTCCACGCCCCAGGCCTCGTTGAACAGCCACTCGTTCTTCGGGTTGTTCACACGGGCGACGACGCGCGGGACGCCGTACTCGGTCTTCGCGAGCAGTGAGACGACCAGGTTGACCTTGTCGTCGCCGGTGGCCGCGATGACCACGTTGCAGCGCTGCAGCGCCGCCTCGTCCAGCGAGGTGATCTCGCAGGCGTCGGCGAGCAGCCACTCCGCCTGCGGGACGCGCTCGACCGAGATGGCGGTCGGCGCCTTGTCGATCAGCAGAATCTCGTGCCCGTTCTCCAGGAGCTCGCCCGCGATGGAGCGACCGACGGCACCGGCACCGGCAATGGCGACCCTCATCAGTGACCGCTCTCCTCTTCGGGGCCCTCGGCGAACGACGCCTCGACCTTCTCGACGTCGTCCGTGCGCATCATCACGTGCACCAGGTCGCCCTCCTGCAGCACCGTCTGAGAGGTGGGCAGGATCGCCTCGCCCAGCCGCGTGAGGAAGGCCACACGCACCCCGGTCTCGTCCTGGAGGCGGCTGATCTTGTGGCCGACCCAGGCGGCGGAGGCGTGCACCTCGGCGAGCTGCACCCCGCCGGTGGGGTCGCGCCACAGCGGCTCGGCACCCGAGGGGAGCAGCCGCCGCAGCATCTGGTCGGCCGTCCAGCGGACGGTGGCGACGGTCGGGATGCCCAGACGCTGGTAGACCTCGGCGCGGCGCGGGTCGTAGATGCGCGCCGCGACGTTCTCGATGCCGAACATCTCGCGGGCCACCCGGGCGGCGATGATGTTCGAGTTGTCACCGCTGGAGACGGCGGCGAAGGCGCCTGCCTCCTCGATGCCCGCCTCGCGCAGGGTGTCCTGGTCGAAGCCGACTCCGGTGACACGACGGCCGCCGAAGCCGGAGCCCAGTCGTCGGAAGGCGGTGGGGTCCTGATCGATCACAGCGACCGTGTGCCCCTGTTGCTCCAGGGTCTGGGCCAGGGCGGAACCCACTCTTCCGCAGCCCATGATGACGATGTGCACGACCGTCCTTCCGAATGTAAATGGTTACGGCTCAGGCTAAACAGGGTCTCAGACCGCCGCCCAAGCTACACACGCGCGGTCGATCAGGGGCACCCCTTGTGCACGTTCGCCTGTGCGTTCTCGGGGATCAGTGGCGATTGAAGCTGCGCACGCTGAGAAGAGTCAGGATTCCGAGGCCGACGAGTCCTGCGGTGGCGCCGATGAGCTCAGCGGTCACGTGCATGGAACCTCCATAGTGGGATAAACAGGGGCTTTGTCATATAGGCATGCGGAAGTGCGAGGCCGCGGAATCCGCAACGGGGCCCCTCCCCGTTTTCACTCGGAGAGCAGATGTCGAGCGGCGGGTGGGCGACCCCCCGTTCGAACGCTTACGATCCTCTGCGTGTCCAAACTGACCGACGTGCCCAAACGGATCTTGATCGGGCGCGCACTGCGCAGTGACCGGCTCGGGGAAACCCTGCTGCCGAAGCGCATCGCACTCCCCGTCTTCGCATCCGACCCGCTCTCCTCCGTGGCCTACGCACCTGGGGAAGTGCTTCTGGTCCTCTCCATCGCGGGCGTGTCGGCCTACCACTTCAGCCCCTGGATCGCGCTCGCGGTCGTCGTGCTGATGTTCACGGTGGTCGCTTCCTACCGGCAGAACGTGCACGCCTACCCCAGTGGTGGCGGCGACTACGAGGTGGCCAACACCAACCTCGGCCCCAGGGCCGGCCTCACCGTCGCCAGCGCGCTGCTCGTCGACTACGTCCTGACCGTCGCCGTGTCGATCTCGTCCGGCATCGAGAACCTCGGCTCCGCCATCCCCTTCGTGGTCGAGCACAAGGTGCTGTGCGCCGTCGTCGTCATCGTGCTGCTCACGCTGATGAACCTGCGCGGAGTCAAGGAGTCCGGAAAGCTCTTCGCGATTCCGACGTACGTCTTCGTCGCGGGCGTCTTCATCATGATCGCGTGGGGCGCCTTCCGCGGGCTCGTCCTGAACGACACCATGCGCGCGCCGACCGCCGACTACCACATCAAGGCCGAGCACCAGGGGCTCGCGGGCTTCGCGCTCGTCTTCCTGCTGCTGCGCGCCTTCTCCTCCGGCTGCGCGGCGCTCACCGGCGTCGAGGCGATCTCCAACGGTGTCCCCGCCTTCCGCAAGCCCAAGTCGAAGAACGCCGCGACGACGCTCGCGGCGATGGGCCTGCTGGCCGTCACCATGTTCTGCGGCATCATCGCCCTGGCCATGTCGACGAAGGTCCGGATGGCCGAGAACCCGGCCACCGACCTGATCCACAACGGCGTCCCGATCGGCTCCGGCTACGTCCAGAACCCGGTGATCTCACAGGTCGCCGAGGCGGTCTTCGGCAAGGGCAGCTTCCTGTTCATCGTGCTCGCCGCCGCCACCGCGCTGGTCCTGTTCCTCGCGGCCAACACCGCGTACAACGGCTTCCCGCTGCTCGGCTCGATCCTCGCCCAGGACCGCTATCTGCCGCGCCAGCTGCACACCCGCGGCGACCGCCTCGCCTTCTCGAACGGCATCGTCCTGCTCGCGGGCGCCGCCACCCTCCTGGTCGTCATCTACGGCGCCGACTCGACCCGGCTGATCCAGCTCTACATCGTCGGCGTCTTCGTCTCCTTCACGCTCAGCCAGACCGGCATGGTCCGGCACTGGAACCGCCACCTGCGCACCGAGAAGGACCCGGCCAAGCGCAGCCACATGATCCGCTCCCGCGCGATCAACGCCTTCGGCGCCTTCTTCACCGGCCTGGTGCTGGTCGTCGTCCTCGTCACCAAGTTCACGCACGGCGCCTGGGTCGCCCTGCTCGGCATGGTGATCTTCTACGCGACGATGAGCGCGATCCGTAAGCACTACGACCGCGTCGCCGAGGAGATCGCCGCACCCGAGGGCCCCTCCGACGACAGCGTCCGCCCCTCCCGCGTCCACTCGGTGGTCCTGATCTCCAAGATCCACCGTCCGACCCTGCGTGCCCTCGCCTACGCCAAGCTGATGCGCTCCGACACCCTCGAAGCGCTCAGCGTCAACGTCGACCCGGCCGAGACCAAGGCCCTGCGCGAGGAGTGGGAGCGGCGCGGCATCGACGTACCGCTGAAGGTCCTCGACTCGCCGTACCGCGAGATCACCCGGCCCGTCATCGAGTACGTGAAGGGCCTGCGCCGGGAGTCCCCGCGCGACGCGGTCTCGGTCATCATCCCCGAGTACGTGGTCGGCCACTGGTACGAGCATCTGCTGCACAACCAGAGCGCGCTGCGGCTCAAGGGCCGGCTGCTGTTCACGCCCGGTGTGATGGTCACCTCGGTGCCCTACCAGCTGGAGTCCTCGGAGGTCGCGAGGAACCGGGCCCGCAAGCGGCAGGAGTGGAACGCGCCGGGTGCGGTGCGCCGGGGTCCGGCGGAGGAGCGCCCGAAGGAGTCCTCGAACACCAAGGGCTGACGGCCCTGCCATCGCAGAGGCTGACAGCTTTGTGGTGAGCGGCCGGGCAACGTCCACGTAGACTGGTGGGCTGTTGTCCGGCCGTTCGCGGTTCCGCGACCCCTTCCTCATCCCCTTTCGCATCTGGAGTCACCCCGCCATGCAGGCAGAACCGAAGAAATCGCTGGTGGGGGAGGAGTACGAGGTCGAGATCGGCCCCGTGGCCCATGGCGGGCACTGCATCGCCCGTACGGACGAGGGCCAGGTCCTCTTCGTCCGGCACGCCCTGCCCGGCGAGCGCGTCGTCGCGCGTGTCACGGAGGGCGAGGAGGGCGCGCGCTACCTGCGCGCGGACGCGGTGACGATCCTCTCGGCGTCCAAGGACCGCGTCGAAGCCCCCTGCCCCTACGCCGGTCCCGGCCGCTGCGGCGGCTGCGACTGGCAGCACGCCAAGCCGGGCGCGCAGCGCCGCCTCAAGGGGGAGGTCATCGCCGAGCAGCTGCAGCGGCTCGCGGGCCTCACGCCCGAGGAGGCTGGCTGGGACGGCACGGTGATGCCCGCCGAGGGCGACAAGCTGCCCGCCGGCGAGGTCCCGGCCTGGCGCACGCGCGTCCAGTACGCCGTGGACGCGGACGGCAACGCCGGACTGCGCCGCCACCGCTCGCACGAGGTCGAGCCCATCGAGCACTGCATGATCGCGGCGCCGGGCGTGAGTGAACTCGGCATCGAGGAGCGCGACTGGTCCGGCATGGCCTCGGTCGACGCGATCGCCGCGACCGGCTCCCAGGACCGCATGGTCATCCTGGAGCCCCGCCCCGGCGCCCGCCTGCCCCTCGTGGAACTCGACAAGCCCGTTTCCGTGATGCGCGTCGAGGAGCACGACGGTGGCATCCACCGCGTCCACGGCCGCGCGTTCGTGCGCGAGCGGGCCGACGGCCGTACGTACCGTGTCGGCAGCGGCGGCTTCTGGCAGGTCCACCCGATGGCGGCCGACACCCTGGTCAAGGCCGTCATGCAGGGCCTGATGCCGCGCAAGGGCGAGATGGCGCTCGACCTGTACTGCGGTGTCGGCCTCTTCGCGGGCGCCCTCGCGGACCGCCTCGGCGACAAGGGCGCGGTCCTCGGCATCGAGTCCGGCAAGCGCGCGGTCGAGGACGCCCGGCACAACCTCACCGCCTTCGACCGGGTCCGCATCGAACAGGGCAAGGTCGAGTCGGTCCTCCCGCGCACCGGCATCACCGAGGTCGACCTCATCGTCCTCGACCCGCCCCGCGCCGGCGCCGGCAAGAAGACGGTCGAGCACCTCTCCGCCCTGGGCGCCCGCCGCATCGCCTACGTCGCCTGCGACCCGGCGGCGCTCGCCCGCGACCTCGGGTACTTCCGCGACGGCGGGTACAAGGTGCGGACGCTGCGGGCGTTCGATCTCTTCCCGATGACGCATCATGTGGAGTGCGTGGCGATTCTGGAGCCTGCGGCAAAGGGCTCCTGACCCGCCGTTTTGCGTGTCCGTACGAGGCGCGGTGCGGGCGCTACGGGAGCACGGCATCCACCCGCGACGTGTCGCACCCGGTCGGGGCCTGCGGTCAGAACGGGCCCTGGAGCGTGCCCAGTCTGTCGGTCAGGCGCAGATTCTCGGAGTAGTCGACCGGGCAGGCGATCACGGAGACCGTGTCGTCGTCGAGGGCGCGGCGCAGCACGGGCAGCAGTTGGTCGGCGGACTCGATCGCGTAGCCGCGTGCGCCGAAGCTTTCGGCGTAGGCGACCAGGTTCGGGTTGGTGAACCGGGTGTGGCTGTGGCGGCCGAGTTCGAGTTCCATCTTCCAGGTGATCAGGCCGTATTCCTCGTCCACCAGGACGAGGACGACCAGCGGGACGCGTTCGCGGACGGCGGTCTCCAGTTCCTGCGAGTTCATCAGGAACGAGCCGTCGCCCATCATCGCCAGGACGCGTCGGTCCGGCCGGGCGAGCTTGGCGGCGATCGCGCCCGGCAGTGAGAACCCCATGGTGGACAGGCCGTTGGAGACCAGACAGGTGTCCGGTTCGTAGGCGGGGTAGAGGCGGGCCATCCACATCTTTCCGGCGCCGGTGTCGGCGAGCACGATGTCGTGGCGGTCCAGCGCGGTGCGGACATCGGTGACCACGCGCTGCGGCACCAGGGGGAACGCGTCACTGTCGCGTCCGTACTGGAGTTCTTCGTCGAGGAGCGTACGGATCTTCTCGCTGCTTCCCGAGTCGAAGGTGAGCCCCTCGGGCAGCGCTGCCGCCAGTGCGTCCAGCGCCTCTGAGGGGTCCCCTTTGACCCCCACTGCCACCGGGTAGTGGGCGTCCACCTCGGCGGGGAAGCGGTGCACGTGAAGGATCCGCTTGTCGCCGTTCGGGTTGATCTTGACCGGGTCGAACTCCTGGATCTCGTAACCCACGCAGATCAGTACGTCGGCCGCGTCGAAGCCGAAGTTGCCGTAGTCGTGGCGCATGAAGCCGATCGCGCCGAGAGCGTTCGGGTGATCGTCGGGGAAGACGCCCTTGCCGTGGAACGTGGTCGCGACCGGGATGTTCAGCCCCTCGGCGAACCGCACCAGGGCGGCCGAGGCCCCGGCTCTGGCGGCACCGTGGCCCGCCAGCACGACGGGATGCCGCGCCGTGGTGAGCACCTCGACCGCCCGCGCGATCTGGGAGGAGGACGGCGCGTCGGCGCGCACCGCGTCGATCTGCAGGGGTGCCAGCGGCTCGGTCGGACGCGCTGCTTCGATGTCCTCCGGCACGGCCAGGAACACGGCGCCGGGACGCTCGCTCTGCGCGGTCTTGAACGCCTTGCGTGTCATCTCCGGCACCGCGTCCGGACACTCGATCTGGGCCGCCCACTGGGTGACGGGAGCGAACATCGACACGAGGTCGATGACCTGGTGCGACTCCTTGTGGGTGCGGCGCAGCGACCCCTGCGCGGCCAGGGCGACCATCGGCGCGCTGTTGGTCGTGGCGTCGGCGGTGCCGAGCAGCAGATTGATCGCGCCGGGCCCCAGCGTGGCCGAGCACACCCCGGCCCGGCCGGTCAGCCGCCCGTAGATCTCCGCCATGAACGAGGCGGCCTGCTCGTGGCGCACCAGGACGTACCGGATCCCGGAGCCGTTCAGGGCGTCGACGAAGCGGATGTTCTCCTCACCGGGAATCCCGAAGACGTACTCCACACCCTCGGCCCGCAGACAACGCACCAACAGGTGCGCGACGTCCTCCACCGCTGCCGTGTTCCGCGACCCGGTCGCGTCTTCGCTGCCCATGGGACGAACGTAGGCACGCCCGCCTGCCCCGGCCACTCGTCAGCCGCCGGCGGGGCCATTCGGAGGCGTTGTGGTGGCGCCCGTCGTGGTCGGCCCGCACGCTGGATCCAGTTGTGGACGTGCCGTCGTGCGCCGTGCGGGGGCAGGGCTCTGGGAGGACCGTGTGACCGCTTCGTCGCCCGCCACCGACGCACCGCCGGCCCGGTACGACGACCTGCGTGCTCTGGTGATCAACTGCACCCTCAAGCGCTCGCCGGAGACGAGCAACACCCAGGGGCTGATCGACCGCAGCGTCGGCGTCATGGACGCGCAGGGAGTGCACGTCGATGTCGTCCGGGCGGTGGACCACGACATCGCCACCGGTGTGTGGCCCGACATGACGGAGCACGGCTGGGAGACGGACGCCTGGCCGGACCTCTACCGGCAGGTCCTGGCGGCCGACATCCTCGTGCTGGCCGGCCCCATCTGGCTGGGCGACAACAGTTCCGTGATGAAGCAGGTGATCGAACGCCTCTACTCCTGCTCCAGCCTGCTCAACGAGGCCGGACAGTACGCCTATTACGGCCGCGTCGGCGGCTGCCTGATCACCGGCAACGAGGACGGCGTCAAGCACTGCGCCATGAACGTCCTCTACAGCCTGCAGCACCTGGGCTACACCATCCCTCCCCAGGCGGACGCCGGATGGATCGGCGAGGCGGGTCCCGGCCCCTCGTATCTCGACCCCGGCTCGGGCGGCCCGGAGAACGACTTCACCAACCGCAACACCGCCTTCATGACCTGGAACCTGCTGCACCTGGCCCGGGCGTTGAAGGACCTCGGCGGCATTCCCGCATACGGCAACCAGCGCACCGCGTGGGACGCCGGCTGTCACCGCGACTACGAGAACCCCGAACACCGCTGAGTCGGCCGGGTCACAGGCTCTGGGCGGGCCAGTTCAGCAGTCGGGCGCCGATGACCGCCGTCTGGAGCATGTAGCGGTGGGCCGGGTCGGCGGGGTTGGCGCCGGTGAGTTTGTGGATGCGTTCCAGGCGGTAGGTCAGGGCGCGCACGCTCAGGGAGAGACGGCGGGCCGCTTCGGCCGCCACGCAGCCGCAGTCGAAGTACGCGGTGAGGGTGTCCAGGAGGACCTGGGCGCCGCCGCGGGCGGTGGTGAGCGGGCCGAGGGCGTCGAGGACGAGGTCGGCCATGGCCTGGCGGTCCCGGGTGAGGACGGGGTAGACCAGCAGGTCGGCGGCGCGCAGTACCGGGTCGTCGAGTTCGAGGCGTTCGGCGAGTTCGAGGGTGTTCAGCGCCTCTTCGTAGGACTGGACGACCCCGCCGGGGCCGGGCTGGGGGCGGCCGATGGCGATGCGTCCGCCGTCCGTGGCCGCGTACGCCCGCTTGGCGAAGTAGGTGAGGACGTCGTCCTGGTCGCCGGGCGCGACGCACAGCATCCGGCCGTGCTTGGTGGTGAGCAGGATGTTGCGGTCGCCGAAGCGCGCGATGAGGGCCTGTTCCACCTGTCGTGGCACTACAGCGCCCTCGTCGTAGGCGGTCGTGCCCTGCGCGACGGCGACGGCGTGCGCGTGGGAGAGGCGCAGGCCGAAGCGCTCGGCGCGCTCGGCAAGGCGCCCCAGATCGCTGCGGCCGTAGAGGAGGTCGTCGATGAACTCGCGGCGCGCCGCCTCCTCTTTCCGTACGGCGAGGAACTGTGCCCGTTCGTAGCCCTCGGCGAAGGCGTCGATGACCTGCTGGATCGCGGCAAGTGTGCTGTCGGCCGAGCCGGGCGTCGTGGGCCAGGCGGCGCGGGCCGCGGACAGATGAGCGCTGACGAGGGCGCGCAGGCCGTGGCCGGCGTTGGCGGCCCGCTCGCCAAGGGCGCGGCGTGACTCGATCTCGTCGCGGGTGAGGCGCCGACCGGTGGCCGAGGCCTCCGCCAGGAGCAGGGCATAGCCGCTCAGATAGTCCTCGGGTATGTCGTGCCCCGTCACGTCGTCCCCCGGTTTCTTGACGGCCCGGTGACGACTTCTTAGCGGCGACCGGCATGCAGACCCTAGTGAACACTGCCGGGAACCGGCAATGCGCTGGTCGGTACCTGACATGCACGATGAGCGCAGGGGAGCACGGCGGATGGTCTCGGTGCCGGACGCCTGGCGGTGTCCGGCACCGACAGCCGGAGGGGAGCCGTGCGCCACCGGAACAGGCAGGCAGCACAACACGACGAGCGGGGGGGGGTGGGGGGCATGTGGTCGTTTCTCGTGGCTGTCAGCGGTTTTCCCACCATCCTGTTCACGGCCGCGCTCGTCGTGGTCGTCGGCTTCTGGCTGCTGGTCGCCGTAGGAGCGGCGGAGTCGCACGGCTTCGACGGACATGTGCACTTCGACGCCTGGGGCATGGGCGGGGTCCCGGTCACGGTCGTCTTCTCCCTGGTGACCGCGATCGGCTGGTTCCTGAGTCTGAGCGCGACCGTCCTGCTCGATCCCCTGGCGTCCTCCGGGATGGTCCGCGGGTCGGCCGGACTGGTGGTCCTGGCGGGGGCACTGCTGATCGCCTGGCGTGTGACCCGCCTGCTCGTACGGCCGTTGCGCCACCTCTTCCACGATGAACCGGGGCCGTCCCGGCTGGACTTCGTGGGACTCACCTGCACCATCCGCACGGGGCGGGTGGACGCCGGGTTCGGGCAGGCCGAGGTCGCGGCGAAGGACGGCTCCACCGCGGTGGTGCAGGTGCGCCAGACCGCGGACGAGGTCCTCACCAGCGGTAGTACCGGCCTGTTGTACGCCTACGACGAGGTCGGCGAGTTCTTCTGGGTCGCGCCGTACGACACGGCGCTCGACCCGCGGGGCCACGGCACCTGAGTCGCCCGTGCCTGCTTCGCGCCGCACCTTCTCACCCGCTTGAAGTTCCTTACGCCTCAAGGACGTTTGCCATGGATGTCATCTCCTTGGGCATCGGCGTGCTCGTCGCCGTTGTCCTCCTCATCGCCATCACCATGCTGCTGGTGGTCGGCCGGCTGTTCCGCAAGGTGGAGCAGGGGCGGGCGCTGATCATCTCCAAGACGAAGAAGGTGGATGTCACCTTCACCGGCGCCGTGGTGCTGCCGGTGCTGCACAAGGCCGAGTACATGGACATCTCGGTGAAGACCATCGAGATCCGCCGCACCGGCCGCGAGGGTCTGATCTGCCAGGACAACATCCGCGCCGACATCCACATCAGCTTCTTCGTAAGGGTCAACAAGACGGTCGAGGACGTCATCAAGGTCGCGCAGGCCATCGGCACCGAGACCGCGAGCGACGCGGCGGCGATCCAGGACTTCTTCGCGGCGAAGTTCTCCGAGGCCCTCAAGACGGTCGGCAAGCAGCTGGACTTCGTCGACCTGTACACCAAACGCGAGGAGTTCCGGGACCGGATCATCCAGGTCATCGGCACCGACCTCAACGGCTACCACCTCGACGACGCGGCCATCGACTTCCTCGAGCAGACGCCGATGACGCAGCTCGACAACCAGAACATCCTCGATGCCCAGGGCATCCGCAAGATCACCGAACTGACGGCGATCGAGCACGTCCGCACCAACGAGTTCCAGCGCACCGAGCAGAAGGAGATCACCCGGCAGAACGTCGACGCCCGGGAGACCATCCTGGAGCTGGAGCGCCGGCAGGCCGAGGCCGAGATCAAGCAGCGGCGCGAGGTCGAGACACTCCGCGCCCGCGAGGAGGCCGCGACCGCGAAGGTGCAGGAGGAGGAACGGCTCGGCTCGCAGGGCGCGTTCATCCGTACCGAGGAGCAGCTCGGCATCCAGCGCGAGAACCAGGCCCGCGAGATCGCCGTCGCGCAGAAGAACCGTGAGCGGGTCATCGCCGTCGAGAACGAGCGCATCGAGAAGGACCGGCTGCTGGAGGTCATCGCCCGGGAACGGGAGACGGGCCTGACGCGTATCGCCGCCGACAAGGAGGTCGAGGCCGAGAGGCGGGAGATCGCCGAGGTCATCCGGGAGCGGGTCGCGGTGGACCGTACGGTCGCCGAGCAGGAGGAGTCCATCAAGAAGCTGAGGGCCGTGGAGGAAGCCGAGCGCGGACGGCAGACCGTGATCATCGCCGCCGAGGCACAGGCCCAGGAGAAGCTGGTCAAGGACATCAAGGCGGCCGAGGCGGCGGAGACCGCGGCCAAGCACCGCGCCGCCGAGCAACTGACCCTTGCGGAAGCCCGGTTGAAGTCGGCCGACCTCGACGCGCGGGCCAAACTGCGGCTCGCCGAGGGCATCCAGGCCGAGTCCGCCGCCGCGGGCCTCGCCGACGTGCAGGTCCGCGACAAGGCGGCCGAGGTCACCGAGAAGGCCGGCCGTGCCGAAGCCGTGGCCACCGAGGCCCGGCTGCGTGCCGAGGCGGAGGGCACCGAGGCCCGGCTGCGCGCCGAGGCCGAGGGCTCGCGGGCCAAGGCGCTCGCCGAGGCCACCGGTATCGGCGAGAAGCTCAAGGCCGAGGCGGAGGGCCTCAGCCAGAAGGCCGTCGCGATGGCGGCGCTGGACGACGCGTCGCGTGGCCACGAGGAGTACCGGCTGCGGATCCAGGCCGAGAAGGAGATCCGGCTGGCCGGACTCGAAGTCCAGCGGCAGGTCGCCGAGGCGCAGGCCACGGTGCTCGCCACCGGACTGGAGAACGCCGACATCAACATCGTCGGCGGCGAGTCGGTCTTCTTCGACCGCCTCGTCTCCTCGATCGCACTCGGCAAGGGCGTGGACGGTTTCATGCGGCACTCCGAGACCGCGCAGGCGCTGGCGAAGCCGTGGCTGGACGGCACGTCGAGCTTCACCGACGACCTGAGCCGCATCCTCGGCTCGGTGTCCACGGCCGACGTGCAGAACCTGACGGTCTCCGCGCTGCTGGCGAAGCTGATGAAGACGGGCGGTGCCGGCACCGGGCAGGTGCAGCAACTGCTCGACAAGGCAGGTGAGCTGGGGCTCTCCGACCTGCCACTCGCCGCCCTGAACGGCAGCGTCGGAGCCTGACCGCCAAGCCGGGTCCGGAGCCGCCGAACAGGGGACGGCGGCTCCGGACCTCATGTCCCGCCTTCCTGAGAGGGATCCCATGACCACCGGCCTGGACACCGGTACGTACGACGTGCTGCGCGACCGGCTCGCCGCACAGGCAGGCGAACTGGCCCGGCGCGCCGAGGCGCTCAACACCCGGCGCACCGAGCGGTTCGGCTCGACCCGGCTGGAGCTCACCGGCACCGAACGCATCCGCACCGAGCACCACTGTGTGCCCCGCGACATCGTCTCCGTCGGCGACGTCCTGCTCTTCGGATACGACGTCTTCCTCGGCCTCAAGCCGGAGACGACGGTGGGCGACGTCCTCGCGCTGTACGACCGAGACCTGAACCGGCTGCCCGAGGACGCCGTCCCCGGTTTGCTCGACGACCCTGCCTTCGTACGGGAACTCGTCGCTCTGTACCGCTACTACCGTGCGACGCACCTCCTCCAACTGCGGCATGTGGACGGCAAGTTGCTGGCCGTCTTCCAGACCGGTGAGAAGGCCGACGACATCCGCGTACTGCGGTGGGCCCTCTCGGCGGACGGCCGGGCGTCGTTCCTGGACGCACGCGGTGAGCGCGATCACGTCTTCCCGTCCTCGCACGACTTCGAGTGGCACGAGACGACCCGCGAGGACCACGTACTCGGCCGCCACCCGCATGTCTCCATCGAGGGCGAGGTCTTCGTCGAGACGGTCGGTGGCACCCTCACCGTCAAGATCGAGGACAACACCGAGACGGGGGAGGGGATCTACGCCGAGCCGGTCGACGAACCGCTCCAGTCCCTCGCCGACGCGGACATCGCGTACGCGCGCGTGGGCGCCCTGATGCTGCTCCGCATCCGCCCCTACAAAGAGGACGCGCACCGCCACCTGGTCTTCAACACGCTCACCAGGTCCGTGGTGCGCCTCGACGGCATCGGGCAGGCCTGCCGCCGCCTCCCCGCGGACCAGGGAATCGTCTTCCCCGGCGGCTACTGCCTGGCCACGGGGGCGTACAAGACGTTCGACGGAACCGCCGCCCCTGTGGACACGGCAGCCCTGGAGTACGAGCGGGTGGTCCGCTCTCCCAACGGCGAGGACGTCCTCTTCGCCTTCCACGCGCGTGCGGAGGGCCGCAGCCTCCTGCTCCCGTACAACATGATCCGCAAGGAGTTCGCCGCTCCGCTGTCCTGCCACGGCTGGGCGCTCTTCGACGACGGCACGCTGACGGTGCTGCGGGCGGACTCCGATGAGCCGACACGCGTGCACCCGTTGCAGCTCTGGCGGTCCCCGTACGTCTCGGACACCTACGCCGATGCCCAGCCGTCCCAAGCCGGCCCTTCTCCAAGTTCACCACTGCGGTCGGACCAGGGGGACCCCATCGCCCGCGTCGGCAACGCCGACCTCGTCCGGGGCATCTCCGACTGCCTGTCCCTCACCCGTGCGGCCTCGGAGACCGCTCCGACGATCGAGGTGTACGAGGCGCTGCTCGCCGCCTGCGTCCGCGCGGCCGACACCTACCACTGGCTCGGCGACACCGATCTGGGCGACCTGCGCACTCCGCTGGACGCGGTCCGCGCCACGACCGAGCGGGTACTGGCCGAATTCGAGACGGTCCAGGCCCTCACCCGCCAGGCCGCCGACGCACTCGCGGAGGCTGCCGCGCACATCGCCTCGCTCGTACGACGCCTGCGCGGTGAGGCACCCCGCGACGCTCCCGCCTGGGTGAACGGCCTGGCCGAACTCCGCCGCGCCCAGGGCCACCTGCTCACGCTCAGGGAGCTGCGGTACGCCGACACCGTCCGTATCGACGAGCTCGCCGCCGACGCGGAGGCCGACCTCGCCTCGCTCGGGCAGCGTGCCGTCGCCTTCCTGGCCCGTGAGGATGCCTTCACCGGTCACCACCAGGCCGTTGAACGGCTCGTCGCGGAAGCCGAGTCGCTCGCCACCGTCGCCGAGGCGGCGCCTGTCACCAGCCGCATCGACGAACTGACCGACGGACTGCGGACCGTCACCGAGGTCGTCGCCGGACTGGACATCGCCGACGCCACGGTGCGGACGTCCGTCCTGGAACGCGTCGCCGAGGTGCTGGGTGGTGTCAACCGCGCCCGAGCCACGCTCGACGCCCGCCGCCGCGAACTCCTCGACCACGAGGGGCGTGCCGAGTTCGCCGCCGAGTTCGCTCTGCTCGGCCAGTCGGTCACGAGCGCGCTCACCGCCGCGGGGAGCCCGGAGTCCTGTGACGAGCAACTCGCCCGGCTGCTGGTGCAGGTGGAGAACCTGGAAGCCCGCTTCACGGAGTTCGACGACTTCCTCCGCGAGCTGGCGGACAGGCGGACCGAGGTGTACGAGGCCTTCGCGGCCCGCAAGCAGACCCTCGCCGACGCCCGCGCCCGCCGGGCAGAACAGCTCGTGGCCTCGGCGTACCGGGTCCTGGAAACGGTCGCGCGCCGGGCCGCCGCGCTCGCCGACACCGACGCGGTCAGTACCTACTTCGCCTCCGACCCGATGGTCGCCAAGGTCCGGCGCACCACCGACGAGCTGCGCGAACTCGGCGACCGGGTACGGGCGGAGGAACTGGACGGCCGGTTGAAGGCCGCCCGCCAGGAGGCGTCCCGCGCCCTGCGCGACCGCACCGACCTGTACACCGACGACGGCCGCGTCATCCGCCTGGGCAGCCACCGGTTCGCCGTGAACACCGAGCCCCTGGACCTCACCCTGGTCCCGGCCGCCGACGGCCTCGCCTTCGCGCTCACCGGCACCGACTACCGCTCGCCGGTCGCGGACCCGGACTTCGCCGCCACCCGCCCGTACTGGGACCGGCTGCTGCCCTCCGAATCGCCCCAGGTCTACCGCGCCGAACACCTCGCGGCCCGGCTGCTGGACGAGCACGGCCCGACGGCCCTCGCGGAGGCCGACCTCCCCGACCTCGTACGACAGGCCGCGGAGACGGCGTACGACGAAGGCCACGAGCGTGGCGTCCACGACCACGACGCGACGGCGATCCTCACCGCGGTGCTGCGCCTGCACGAGAGGGCGGGCCTCCTCCGTCACGAGCCCGCCGCCCGCGCCGCCGCCCAGCTGTTCTGGGCCCACACGCTTCCCGCCGAGGAGCGCGCGACCCTGAAACGCCGCGCGATGTCGCTCGCCCGCGCCCGCGACACGTTCGGCCTCACACCCGCGATCGCCGAGTTCCGGGCGGAGCTGGCAGTCCACGTCGGCGAGGCGTCCGCCGTGTACCTCTTCGAGGAACTGACGACCGACCCCGACGGCTTCGTCGTCAGCGCGGCCACCCGCACACTGCTCGACAAGTTCCGCCGGACGGTGGGCACGACGGCGTACGACGAGGACCTCACCGCCCTCGACGACCTCGCCGCGCGCCGCCAGCTCGTCGAGGCGTGGCTGTCCTCGTACAGCTCCGCCACCGGCACGGACATCACCCCCGGAGACCTCGCCGAGGCGGTGGCCGCCGAACTCTGCCCGGACCTGCCGCGTTACGAGTCCGATGCGTCGCTGACCGGGACGGTCACGGGGCTGCTGGGCACGCATCCGCGCATCACCGACCGTTCCCTGACCATCCGCGTCGACGAATTCCTCTCCCGTACCCGGGAGTTCAGGGCGAAGGACACCCCGGCCTTCCGCGCCTACCAGCGGCAGCGCACCACCCTCGTGACCGCCGAACGCACCCGGCTACGGCTGGACGAGTACCGCCCCCGGGTGATGTCCTCGTTCGTCCGGGGCCGCCTCATCGACGAGGTCTACCTTCCCCTCATCGGCGACAACCTCGCCAAACAGCTCGGCACCACAGGCGAGGCGAAGCGCACCGACACCGGCGGCCTGCTCCTGCTCATCTCCCCGCCCGGCTACGGCAAGACGACCCTCATGGAGTACGTCGCCGACCGCCTCGGCCTCGTCCTCGTCAAGGTCAACGGGCCCTCGCTCGGCAGCGCCGTCACCTCGCTCGACCCGGCCGACGCTCCGAACGCCACCGCCCGCCAGGAGGTGGAGAAGATCAACTTCGCGTTGGAGGCGGGCAACAACACCCTTCTCCACCTGGACGACATCCAGCACACCTCGCCCGAGCTGCTCCAGCGGTTCATCCCGCTGTGCGACGCCACGCGCCGCGTCGAGGGCGTGTGGAACGGCGAGCCGCGCACCTACGACCTGCGCGGCAAGCGCTTCGCGGTCTGCATGGCGGGCAATCCCTACACCGAGTCAGGCAGCCGCTTCCACGTCCCCGACATGCTCGCGAGCCGCGCCGACGTCCGGAACCTCGGCGACGTCCTGACCGGCAAGGAGGACGCCTTCGCCGTCAGCTTCGTCGAGAACGCCCTCACCGCGAACCCGGTCCTCGCGCCGCTCGCCGGGCGAGAGCGCACCGACCTGGACCTGCTGATCCGGTGGGCCGAGGGCGACCCGACCGCCCGCGCCGACCGCCTCACCCACCCCTACGCCGCCGCCGAACTGGACCGGATCCTCTCCGTCCTGCGCCATCTGCTCACAGCCCGCGCGACCGTCCTCGCCGTCAACGCGGCCTACATCGCCTCCGCCGCCCGGACCGACGCCACCCGCACGGAGCCGCCCTTCCTGCTCCAGGGCTCCTACCGCACCATGAACAAGATCGCCCAACGCATCCAGCCGGTCATGAACGACACCGAACTCGCCGCCGTCATCGACGACCACTACACGGCCGAGGCGCAGACCCTCACGACCGGCGCGGAGGCGAACCTGCTGAAACTGGCCGAACTGCGCGGCACCCTCACCACCGAACAGGCGCTCCGCTGGGCGGAGGTGAAGGCCGCGTATCTCCGTGCGCAGGCCCTCGGCGGCACGGAGGAGGCCCCTCTGACCCGTGCGGTCGCCGCGCTCGGCCTGCTCGCCGACCGGATCTCCGCCGTGGAGACCGCGATCGACCGGGCCGCCGACCCCCGCCACCCGATGGCCACCCCCACCGCCAGGCACTCCGTCGGGCCGCGGGGGCGAGCGTCGGACCGTACCTAGCCGACGGCGCAGCGGCTCCATCGGGCGGCTGAAGGCCGGTCCTCGGGCACACTCCGTATCGGCGGGCCGGTTGTATCGTTCGAGGTGCCGGCCCGGTCGTACGTCCTCGTGGCTGTGTGGGTCGGTGGGTCGAGAGCGAGGCAGGAGCCGAGCGTGCGTGCGCGTGACCTGGCGGTGGAGTACGAGACAGTCGGCGTCGACAGCGACGCCCTGGACGCCGCACGATTGATGGTCGAACACCGGCTGCCCGCGCTTCTGGTGCTGGACGAGCGGGGCGCGCCGAAGGCGATCCTGCCCGCTTCCCAGATGATCAAGATCCTGGTGCCGGGGTACGTCGTGGAGGACCCCACGCTCGCGGCGGTCGTCGACGAGCGCCACGCCGACCGACTGTGCGAGGCGCTCGCGGGACGCAAGGTCGGCGACTGTCTGTCGAAGACCGCGCCACCGCCCGCCATCGCCGCCCCGGACGACACCGCACTGGAGGTCGCGGCCCAGATGGCGCAGGTCCGCAGCCCGTTGGTGGCCGTGGTCGACAAGGACAGGAGTGGTACGCGGCTGCTCGGAGTCATCACCGCCTCGCACCTGCTGGAGCGGCTGCTCGCCGCCGCGGCGTGCTGACGGCGGCTGTCACGAGTGCCGTGCGCGAGCAGCGCCATGAGCACGGCCCCGCTGACCGAGCTTCCCGGGCCGCCTGACCCCTTGGCCTAGGGCCTGTCCGGCGGATCAGGCCCCACGTCTGCGGCATGATCCGCCGGACAGGCCCTGGGCGAAGACCGCAGTGGCCGCCGCGCGGGCCGGGCGGTTCGAGCACACCGACGCCCGGGTGGAGTCTGCGGTCAGGTTGCCGGATTCAGGCAACCTGCGGCCCCTCAAGGTGCTCGCCAAGAATCTGTTAAGGACGCGTCAAGGGCCTGTAGGGTGCCCAGCGGTGTGCCGGGAAGCCTGGTCGGCGAGCAGGGGATCACTCTCTCTTCCGATCGGGGCGTTCGGCATGGTGCTCGCGGTGGTGTTCGGGGCCGCACTGCTGGTGGCGATGCTGTTGTGTCTCCTCGGCCTGATCCACATCACCTCGCCGAAGACGAAGGCGTCCTTCGAGCCGCTCGGCCAGGCGCCGGCGGAGCTCGCGAAGTTCACGGCGTTGCTGGTCTTCGGCGCGCTGCCGGCCCCGAGGCTGTTCGGGGACCTGTCGTGGGGCGGCTGCGCGGCGGTGGTCCTGGCGAGCTTCCTCATCCTTCCGGCCTCGCTGCTCTCGCTGTTCGGCACGCGCATCTCCCGCACGGAGAGGTCGGTGGCGGCCTGGTTCGGCCCGAGGGGTTTCGCCTCCGTGGCGTACGGGCTGCTCGTTCTCCGGTCCGGCATCCGGCAGGCCAAGGAGGCGTTCACCCTCGTCGCCGTGTGCGTCGCCTTCGCGATCAGGAGCGAGGCTCCGCAACCGCTCGGAGGAACCGGAGGAACGTGAGCGACTGGCACAGCTGGGCGGCGATCGTCGTGTTCGTCGGCGCGTACGCCCTGATCATCAGCGAGAAGATCCACCGCGTCGCCGTGGCCCTGGGTGGCGCGGGACTGATGCTGGCGATCGGGGCGACCGACGACGTCTCGGCGTTCTACTCCGAGGACTCCGGCGTCGACTGGAACGTCATCTTCCTGCTGATGGGCATGATGATGATCGTCGGCGTGCTGAAGAAGACCGGCATGTTCGAGTACCTGGCCATCTGGTCCGTGAAGAAGGCGAAGGCCAAGCCCTTCCGGGTGATGGCCATGCTCGTCGTCATCACGGCCGTCGCCTCCGCGCTCCTCGACAACGTCACCACGGTCCTGCTGATCGCCCCGGTGACGCTGCTGGTCTGCGAGCGGCTCGCGCTGCCGGCCGCTCCCTTCCTCATCGCGGAGGTGTTCGCCTCCAACATCGGCGGCACCGCGACTCTGGTCGGCGATCCGCCCAACATCATCATCGCCAGCCGGGCCGGCCTGACCTTCAACGACTTCCTGGTCCACCTCGCCCCGCTGGTGGCGGTGCTGGTCGTCGTCCTGGTCGCGCTGTGCCGGGTGATGTTCCGCAAGTCCTTCGTGTACGACGAGGACCGCGCCGCGGAGATCATGGCCCTGGAGGAGCGCGAGGCCATCAAGGACCCCCGCCTGCTGGTCCAGGGCCTGATCGTCCTCGTCCTGGTCGTGGCGGGTTTCGTCCTGCATCCGGTGCTGCACTACGAGCCGAGCATCGTCGCCCTGCTCGGCGCCGGACTGCTCGTCGCCGTCTCCACCGCCGACACGAGCGAGGTCCTGTCCGAGGTCGAGTGGCCCACCCTCGCCTTCTTCGCCGGCCTGTTCATCATGATCGGCGGCCTGATCGACACCGGTGTGATCGACGAGGTCTCCAAAGCGCTGGCCGATGTCATCGGCACGAACGAACTCGGCGGCTCCCTGACCCTCTTGGGAGCCTCGGCGCTGCTGTCCGGCGTTGTCGACAACATCCCCTACGTCGCCACCATGGCGCCCATCACCAGCGACCTGGTCCACAACATGGGCGGTGGTGGTGGCCACGTCATGTGGTGGGCCCTCGCCCTCGGCGCCGACCTGGGCGGCAACGCCACCGCCATCGGCGCCTCCGCGAACGTCGTCGTCCTCGGCATCGCCGAACGCAACCGCCAACCCATCACCTTCTGGCAGTTCACCAAGTACGGCCTGATCGTCACCGCCGTCACCGTGACCATCTCCCTCGGCTACGTGTGGCTGCGCTACTTCGCCCTCGGCTGACCCTTGGCCGACGCGGCGAATCGGGATGCCGCACGTGGAGTTATTACGGGAAGCTGACGTGGCGGTCGAACCCCTCATGCCTCAATCACCCCATGGACAACTCTGGTCCTGCCCTCCACCGACCCCTGGTGGTGGCGAAGGCCCGAGGAGCGACATATGAGCAGGCACAACAGGCGCAGGTCACCTTTACAGGTCAAGCTGACCCTCGTCGGAGCGGGAATCCTCGCGGCGGCGGCGGCTGTGACGACGGTGACCGTCGCCTCGGCGGGAGAGGTCCCCCGCGGGCACGACGACGCGGGCAGCGCGAAGGCCGGAGCCGACCACGCGGTCTTCGTGCAGGGCAACGAACTCGACGGCAACACAATTCACGTCTTCAAGCGCGCGCGGGACGGCAGGCTGAGTTCGGCGGGCACTTATGCGACCGGTGGCAAGGGCGGGGACCAGGTCGACGCGCCCACCGACTCGCTCGCCTCGCAGGGCTCGCTCGTCTACGACGACCGGTCCGGCCTGCTCCTCGCGGTCAACGCGGGCAGCGGCACCGTGACGTCCTTCCGAGTCGAGGGACAGAGGCTGACGGACCGTCGGGTGGTGCGTTCGGGCGGGGACTTCCCTTCGTCGATCGCGGTCTCGGGAAGGCTCGCGTACGTCATGAACGCGGGCGGGGCGGGCAGCGTCCAGGGTTTCCGGATTACGGCCAAGGGCCTGGAACCGCTGCGTGACGCTCACCGTTCCCTCGGCCTGGACAACAAGAGGGTGCCGCTGTTCAGCAGTTCACCCGGGCAGGTCGCGTTCACTCCCGGCGGTCGCGAACTGGTCGTGACCACCAAGTCCGCCAACACCGTCGAAGTCTTCCCGATGACGCGCGACGGACGCCCCGCGCGGCGGGCGGTGGTCAACGACTCCGCCGGTGCCGTCCCGTTCGCGATCACCTTCGACAAGGCCGGCCGGATGCTGGTCGCCGAGGCCAAGGAGTCCACGGTCAGTACGTACAAGGTCCGCGTCGACGGCATCCTCGAGGTCGTCCAGAAATCCCTGCCCAACGGTCAGAACACGCTGTGCTGGCTGGAGCGTGCCGGTGACTTCTTCTACGGCGGCAACACCGGCAACTCGACCGTCACCGGTTACCGCACGGACCGTCGGGGCAGGCTGGCGCTCACCAACGACGTCGGGGTGGCGGCCCCGCCGTCGGCCGAGTCCCAAGGCGTCATCGACCTGGCGGTGACCAAGGACGAGAAGTTCCTGTACGTGCAGAACGCGACTTCCGGCACCGTCGACGGCTTCCGCATCGGCCGGAACGGCTCGCTGGCCAAGGTCGGCACGACCCCTGGACTGCCCCCCTTCGCCGAGTCCGGCATGGAGGGCATCGCCGCGGTGTAAAGAAGCGGCCACCGCGGCCCCGGCGCCCCGAACAGTCCCTGTTCGGGGCGCCATGGCCTGTCCGTACGGCACGGGCGCTCAAACCGCGAGCACCGACCGCCCCCCATGGCCGGAACACCGGAAGCGGACCGATTTCTGCCGGACGCCCTGTCCTGCGTGCGATGGCTCTGGGGCTTCCTGTGGGGCGGAGGCGCCGTCGTCCGCAAGGGTCCCGGCCCGGCCCGTCGTTGTCAGTGGTGACCACTAGTTTGGAGGCACTGGAAGACGGCCGAAGCGGCCGACCGGGCCTTTGGGGAGGGGTGTGCTGTGTCCGCTGCGCAGGCACGACAGTCGGGGAACACGACGTATCTGGAGCTGTCCCAGGAGAGCGGCGGTGCCCACAAGTTCTACGAGGTGACCGTCGAGGGGACCACCGTCTCCGTGCGGTACGGACGGATCGGTGTGGACGGGCAGCGTCAGACCTCCGCGTTTCCGACGGTCGAGAAGGCGAACGCGGCGGCGGCGAAGAAGATAGCGGAGAAGGTGCGCAAGGGGTACGCGCCCGCCGTCCAGGGGCAGCGCGCGGCCCGGCCCGTGACGCGTCGTCAGGTGACGTCCGCCCCGTCCACGGCGCGGGCGACGGCCCCGGTGCTGTGGCGGTTCCGTACGGGCGCCTCGGCGTTCGGCATCCATGTCGACGAGGACCGCTGCTGGGTGGGCAACCAGCACGGCAGCGTCTACAACCTGAGCCACGACGGTGAGGTGCTGGCTCACTACTCCCTGCCGGACGGGGTGAAGTGCCTGGTGGCGGACGACTTCTGGATCTACGCGGGCTGTGACGACGGCCGGGTGTACGACCTCTCCTCGAAGGTGCCGTTCGCGGCCTACGAGATAGCGGCCGAGGTGGACATCTTCTGGCTGGACATTCACGCGGGCGTGCTGAACGTCTCCGACCGCAACGGTGGTCTGACGGTCATCGACCACGAGGACGAGCTCCAGTGGTCGCGCAACTCGTCCGGGGACAACGCGTGGATGGTGCGGGCCGACGACCACGCCGTGTACCACGGGCACAGCCGCGGTGTGACGGCGTACGCGGCGGACGGCGCCGGCCAGCTCTGGCACACCGCGACCAACGGCAATGTGCTCTTCGGGTGGCAGGAGGAGAACGCCGTCTACGCCGGGACGGGGCGGCGGGTCGTCCAGCGGCTCGCCAAGTCCGACGGGCGGATCGAGGCCTCCTACTCGTGTGACGCCGCGGTGTACTCGTGTGCCACGTCCCCCGGTGGGCGGTACGTCTTCGCGGGCGACTCCGCTTCCTCCGTCTACTGCTTCAGCGCCGACGGCTCCCGGCTGTGGAAGCTCGGCACGGGCGGCGGCTCGGCGCTGTCGATGCAGTACCACGACGAAAGGCTGTACATCGTCTCCACGGACGGCTCGCTCGCCTGCATCGACGCGAGCGAGGCCGCGATCAACGCCGCCCAGTCGGGCACCGTCCCGGTCGCCGCGGACATCAAACTGGCGGCCGCCCTGCCGACGTACGCACCGCTGACCACCGCCGCCTCCGTCGCCACGGTCAGCGCCGTCCCCGCGCCGGGGAGCGGGGTCGTCGTGGAGTGCACTCAGGAAGGAGGCCGAGTGCGCGTGCACGTGGTCTCCGAGGGCTATGAGCCGAGTTGGAACGTCCAGTTCCCGCGTGCGATACGCCAGCCCGGCGCCCGCTATGTGGTGGACGCGCTGCACTCCTCGGTGGGTGGCTTCTACCGGGTGCGCGGAGAGATCAGGCGTCTGGTGTGACGCTCACCGACCAGAGGGGGTAGGTGCGGGCCGCCTCGCGGCCTTCGAGGGGGGCTCTTCGGGGGCTCCGCGTTCTCGGGGGCCTGCGGCACTTGGGCAGGGTTCTCAGGGGTGAAGCGGCAGTTCGGTGGCGACGGTGAAACCGCCTTCCGGCCGCCGGTACGTCTGGAGTCGCCCGCCCACCGAACTGGCGCGCTCGCGCATGCCGATGACGCCGAAGCCGCTGCCCGGGGCCGGCGGCGCGGGAGCCTTGCTGCCGTCGTCGTCGATCGTGATCCGCACCTTGTCCTTGGAGTAGGAGACCAGTACGCGCGCCTCCTTCACGGCGGCGTGCTTGGTGACGTTGGTCAGCGCCTCCTGCACGATCCGGAAGGCGGTCAGGTCCACGCTCGGGGCAAGCGGTCGCGCCTCCCCCTCGGTGGCGACGGCGACGTCGAGCCCCGTGGAGGCGAACGCGGCGGTCAGTTCGGAGAGCCGGCCGAGTCCGGGGGACGGTTCCAGGGACGCGTCGGGATCGTTGGCCTGGCGCAACAGGCCGACGGTGGCCTTGAGTTCACGCAGCGCCGAGGACGTGGTGTCGGCGAGGTCGCCCAGGATCCGCCGTGTCTGGTCGGGGTGGCTGCGGGCGAGGTGCGCCGCGGTCCCGGCCAGGGCGTTGGCCAGCGCGAGGTGGTGGGCGACGACGTCGTGGAGGTCGCGCGCGATGCGCATGCGCTCCTCGGCGACCCGGTGCCGCGCCTCTTCGTCGCGGGTGCGCTCGGCGTGTTCGGCGCGCGCGTGGACGGCTTCCAGGTAGGCGCCGCGCAGCCGGGCCGTGGTGCCCCAGGCGACCGGCACCAGCAGCCAGAAGACGGGTCCGACCGTGCGGAAGAACAACGGGTGGTCGTAGTGGTCGGCGAGGACGGCCGTGGGTACCACCAGCGCCGAGACACCGAAGAGGCCGATGCGCGCGGTCGCCCGGCTGGTACGGATGGCCAGCCAGTACAGCGCGATCATCACCGGTCCGAGCAGCAGCGGTGTGATCAGATAGCCCGCCAGGGTGCCGGTGTTGACGCAGGCGGCGGTCACCGAGACGACCGTACGAGGGTGACTGCGCCGCCACCACAGAGCGGCGCAGGCGACTCCCTCCAGGAGGGCGGCCGGCCACCACTCGACCCGCTCGCCGGAGGGCTTCGAACTGCTCCATTCGCTGCCCACCACGGAGAGCGCGAAGACCGCCAGGACGACCGTCGCGTTCACGGCACGGGGATGGTCCTTGGCGAACCGCTGCCAGTCGGTGATCATCGAGAGGGTTTCCTGTCGGACGCGGTGACCACGGCGGGTGCGGCGATCCAGGCGGGTGACGTCGCCGACGAACGGCCCGGAGGGCCGCCCGTGTTCGGCACGGGTGGCCCTCCGGCACGCGGGGATGGTCAGATGCGGGCCGGTTTCCGTGTGGCCGGGTCGTCGTGCGCCGGGGGTGCCGGGGGGATCGTGGACTGCTGGGTGAGTGCTTCGCCCTCGACGTCGACCTTGGGCAGGATGCGGTCCAGCCAGTGGGGCATCCACCAGGCGGCTTTGCCGAGCAGGGCGAGGACGGCTGGTACGAAGGCCATGCGGACGATGAAGGCGTCGAACAGGACGGCGATCGCGAGGCCGAATCCGATCATCTTGATCATGGATTCGCTGGCTCCGATGAATCCGGAGAAGACGGCCATCATGATCAGTGCGGCGGCGACGACGACCCGGGCGCTGTGGCGGAAGCCGCTCTCGACGGCCTGGCGTGGGTTGTCGCCGTGGACGTAGGCCTCCCGCATCCGGGCGACGAGGAACACCTCGTAGTCCATCGCGAGGCCGAAGACGATGCCCACCAGGAAGATCGGCATCAGGCTCATGATCGGACCGGTGGTCTCCACGCCGAGGAGTGAGGCCAGCCAGCCCCACTGGAAGACGGCGACGACGGAGCCGAGGGCGGCGAGCACCGACAGGAGGAAGCCGGCGGCCGCCTTGACCGGGACCAGGACCGAGCGGAAGACCACCATCAGGAGCAGGATGGCCAGGCCGACGACCACGATCAGGTAGGGGATCAGGGCGTTCTGGGTTTTCTGGGCCATGTCGATGTTCAGGGCGGTGGTGCCGGTGACCTCGAAGCTCGCGCCGTGGGTCGAGGCCTCGGTGGCGGGGCGCTGGTTGCGGATGGTTTTGACGAGGTCCTGGGTCTTCTTGTCGGTGGGCGCGGTGGAGGGGACGGCGGTGAACATTGCGGTGTCGCCCGCGGGGTTGAAGCGGGCGGGGGAGACGGAGACGACTCCGTCGGTGGCTTTGATCTTCTTTTCGATGGTGGTGACGGCGGCCTTGGGGTTCGCGGCGGCCCTGGCGTCGACGACGATGGACAGGGGGCCGTTGAAGCCGGGGCCGAAGCCCTTGGCGAGGTCGTCGTAGGCGCGGCGCTCGGTGGTGGAGGTGGGTTTGGCCTCGTCTCCGGGCATGCCCAGCTGGAGGTCCATCACGGGTATGGCGAGGGCGCCCAGGCCCACGACCGATATCAGGAGCACCGGGAGGGGGCGGCGCAGGACGAAGCGTGCCCAGCGGCTGCCGCCGTTGTTCGTGCCGCCTTCTTTGATCCGGCCGCGCTTGCGGGCCTTGCGGGAGAGTACGGCGTTGGGCCAGAAGCCGAGGAGGGCCGGGACGAGTGTCAGTGCGATGAAGACGCCGATCATGACGGCTCCGGCGGCGGCGAGGCCCATCTTGGTGAGCATGGGGATGCCGATGACGGAGAGGCCGGCGAGGGCGATGACGACGGTGAGGCCGGCGAAGACGACGGCGGATCCGGCGGTTCCGGTGGCGAGGCCGGCGGCTTCCTGCGGGGTGTGGCCCTTGGCGCGTTCTTCGCGGTAGCGGGAGACGATGAAGACGGCGTAGTCGATGCCGCAGGCGAGGCCGAGCATGGTGGCGAGCGTGCCGGTGGTGGAGGACAGGCCGAACGCGCTGGACAGGGCCATGATCGCGGCCATCGAGACGCCCACACCGATGAGCGCGGTGAGCAGCGGCAGCCCGGCGGCGGTCATCGAGCCGAAGGTGATCAGCAGGACGAGCGCGGCGATGGCGATGCCGATCCCCTCGGCCGCTCCGCCCGCGGCGGGCTGGGTCGCCAGCGCGTCACCACCGGCCTCGACCGTCAGACCCGCGTGCTTGGCCTGCGCTATCGCGTCCTTCAGGTGGTTCTTGCTGGCGTCGGTGAGGTCGTCGGCCTTCACCTTGTAGGTGACGGTGGCGTACGCCGTCGTCGCGTCCTTGCTGATCGCGTTCGCCTGGAAGGGGCTGACCGCGCCGGCGACCTGCGAGCCGTCGGCCGCCTCGTCCACCAGCTTGTCGATGGCCTTCTTATTGCCGGCCGCGGTGATCTTCTGGCCGTCGGGGGCCACGAAGACGATCCGGGCGTTCGCCCCGTCGGCCTTCGCCCCGGGGAAGCGCTGCTCCATGAGGTCGAACGCCTTCTGGGACTCGATCCCCGGCATGGAGTTCGAAGCGTCGGGAGCGGCCGGAGCCTTGACCGCGCCGAAGCCGACAGCGCCGAGCACCGCCACCCAGATCAAGGCGACGTACCAACGCCGCCGGAAGGCCGTACGGCCCAGTCGATAAAGGAAAGTAGCCACGGGCTGAGGTCTCCACTCGTCCGATCTCGGGAACCCCATCAGGTTCCCCGTGGCAGACCCCTCCCGTCGTCGTGCACGTGCCGACATTTCCGACTACTGAGAACGCAGTACGCCGCTTGCGGATCATCCTCCTGACGTCTACCGCCGGCCGCGGAGAACCGCGACCGGCGGCGTACGTCAGGGGGCCTAGCCGTTGCTTGCCGGGGCCTTCAGGTGCAGATCCGTGCTGGACAGTGTCATCGGCGTGGCCGAGACGGCCCGCAGCCGGACGCGTACTCCGGCCTGGGGGAGGGTGAACCTGCCGGAGGGCGGCAGGAGCTCGTAGCTGGCCGAGGCGTGCCGGCCGAGTGTGGCGGGGCCGGACTTGATGGACCAGTAGCGGCCCATGCCCTGGCCCGTGGTCAGGGTGAAGTGCGGGCTGAGGGCCGTGTCGCCGAGGTTGGTGACGCTGACGGTGAGCGCGGTCACGGCCTTGGCGGTGGTGGTCCGGCTCTCGCCGACCAGCCGCATCCTCAGGGGCGGCGAGCCCGTCACCGCCAGGGTCGACGCGACCAGGGCGGGGACGATCAGCAGCACCCCCGTGGCGATGCGCGCCCGCTGTCGGTGCGGGCCGCGCAGGAAGGCGGGCCGCGGCTGCCACGCCGTGGTGAAGGCCGACGGCGGGGCGGTCACGGCAGCGGCCAGCCAGAGCGGCGTCATCATCAGGTAGTAGCCGTCCTGCGAACGCGTCGCGAGGAAGAACGCGCACCACGGCAGGACCACCGCGGCCGGTCCCAGCCGCCGCACGAACAACACGAAGAGCCCGAGCAGCCCCGCCGCCAGCAGCATGCTCGCGTGCGAGTACCAGGTCAGCCGGTCGCTGCCGTCGGTGAAGTACAGCGAGATGCCGACCAGGCCCTGGCCGTGCAGGTTCGCCTTCTGGGTGAGCGGGAGCGCGATCCCGGAGAGCCAGCTGCGTGGCTCGCTCACGATGAAGTACGCGTTGATCAGCAGCCAGGTCAGGGCGGCCACCCCCACGATCCGGCCCACGGCGGCCGTCGCCGCGCGCGCTCCGAGGTCGCCGCGGCGCAGGGCGTAGACCCCGGCCAGCAGGAACGGCATGAGGAACCACGGCAGCTGCTGCGAGGCGCAGGCCGCGCCCAGGCACGCCGCCCGCGCCCAGTCGCTCCATCCGCCGTAGCCCATCCGCGGCCAGCCCACCACCACCGGGATGAGGAAGGCGCAGGCGACGATCGCCGGATAGCCGAGCCGGGCGTACGCGGTCAGCAGACCGAGCCCGAGGCAGACCAGCGTGGCCGCCGACCGCCACTGCGTCGGCAGCATCCGCCACATCACGATCGTGCCCACGATCAGGGCGCCGGTGGCGGCCAGGACCGCGGGGGCGGCCCCGTGCCCGACCCACAGCAGCGGCGCGGTGAGCAGCAGGGGAAGCGGCGGATAGCCGTACGTGTAGTCGTAGCCGCCGGTCATCGTCGGGGTGAGGGCGACCCCGTGCTGCCCGAAGAGCCAGGGCCACGGCTGGTCGTAGACCTGGTGCCCGGCGACGAACTCACGGGCGGCCTGCGCGGTGAGGACCGACTCGTCACCGCCGCCGTGGTACATGGCGAACCCGCACACCGCGAGCGTCACGGCCGTCACCAGGATCACGAGGTCGAGGCGGGCCAGCGAGCGGGTCCGGCGCACGGTCAGCGTCAGGACGCCCGTCACCAGGATCGAGGCGTAGCAGACCGAGATCACCGCCGCGACGGCGAGCCGGTGGCTCGCGGCCGCCGTCCACATCGGACGCGTACCGATGAAGAGGCTGATGTCGGCGAGCAGGGTCAGCACGCGGTGCCACTGCGCGGGCGTCTCGTCGGGCGACGTCTTCGTGAGGGCCTTCTGGCCGGTGGTCGACGGCCTCATTTCTGCCAAGTACACGGGATTGGACGGTAATTCCCGCAGATGAAGGCCATGATGCCGGACGTGAAGAGTCCGGTATGAGGGTGGTAAGAAGAGGGTTTACGACCCATGTGGGTACGTGTTGTGCGGGAGCGTCTCATATAAGGGCGTCTCATGCTTTGACGGAACATACGGGGCGTCTCAGGCGTTGGAGAGGGACACCTCGGTGGACTTGATGAGCGCGACGACCGCCGATCCGGCCGCAAGGCCGAGCTCCGTCACCGCGTCCTTGGTGATCGCGGAGGTCAGCTCGCCGCCCGGGACCTCGACCTTGACGCGGGCCATGGCCCCGCCCGTGGAGACCTCCGTCACCGTGCCGGGGAACTGGTTGCGGATGCTCACCCCGTCGACCGGCGCGGTGGCCAGGGACACCTCCGTCGACTTGACCAGGGCACGGACCGTGGAGCCCGTGGTGAGACCCAGATCCTCGACCGCCTCCGCTGTGATGGCCGCGGTGAGGTCCTGACCACCGTCGAGGCGGACCTTGACCGTCGCCATCACCTCGCCCGGTGTGACGGAGGTGACGGTTCCGGGGAGCTGGTTGCGGATGCTCAGGCTCATGGGTACGCCTCAATGTGCGGTGCGGTGGGACAGCGAACGACGGATGCCGGTGCGCTGCGAATAGTCGAGTTTCGCCAATTATGTGCAACTCGCGGCTCTCGGTGGGCTCACCACACCCCGTGTCTCCCGTGTCTCAGTACACGTCTCGTACGTACCGCTTCTCCGCCGCCAGCTGTTTGACGTACGCGATGGCCTCCGTCTCGCCCAGACCGCCGTGCGCGACGGCGATGTCCCGCAGCGCCCGGTCGACGTCCTTGGCCATCCGCGAGGCGTCTCCGCACACATAGAAGCGGGCGCCGTCCTGGAGCCAGTGCCACAGCTCGGGCCCGTGCTCACGCATCCGGTCCTGGACGTAGACCTTGGCGCGCTGGTCGCGCGAGAACGCCGTGTCGAGCCGGGTGAGCGTGCCGTCGTCCAGCAGCCCGGTCAGCTCGTGCTCGTAGTAGAAGTCGGTGGCGCGGTGCTGCTCGCCGAAGAACAGCCAGTTCGGCGCCCGATGGCCGAGCGCCCGGCGCTCCTCGAGGAATCCGACGAACGGCGCGACTCCGGTACCGGGCCCCACCATCACCATGGGTGTCGTCGCGTCCGCCGGGGGCCTGAAGTGCGGCGACCGCTGCACGAAGACCGGGACCGCCGCCCCCTGCTCGGCGTCGGCGAGGAAGGGCGAACAGACCCCGCCCCTCGCCCGACCGCCCGGATTCTCGTACCGCACCACGGAGACGGTCAGCGAGACGAGGTTCGGGTCGACGAGCGGACTCGACGAGATCGAGTACAGCCGGGGCTGCAACCGCTTGAACACCTGGGCCCACTCCGCCGCCGACGCGCGCACCGGATGCTCGGCCACGACGTCCACGGCCTGCCGCCCCCACGACCAGCGCGCCAGCTCTCCCTTGTTGTCCGGACGCAGCAGCTTCCTCAACTCGCGCCCGTCGCGCGTACGTTCGCCGACGAAGCGCAGCAGATCCGGGGTGATTCGCGTGATGTCGAAATGCCGAAGCAGGGCCTCGTCGAAGGCGACCTCGCCAACGCTCGTCACCTCGACGGGGGTTGAGCCGTCGACCCCGACCGTCTCCAGCCATTCGGAAACCAGGCCGGGCGAGTTGACGGGCCGTACGCCGAGCGCGTCCCCCGCCTCGTACGGCAGCGGACTCTCGCTGTCCCGGGTGTCGAAGGTGAACCGGCGCACTTCCTTGCCGGCGCCGGGCAGGCTGAGCAGCCGGTTGCCGGTGAGGCGGGCGGTGGCCGCGGCCGGTGCGGGCCTGGCGGGCTTGGCGGTCCGGGGCGACTCGGACGCCCTGGATATCGCGGATGCCTCGGATGCCTCTGATGTCTCTGATGTGTCGGGTGTCCTGGGTGTCTCGGTCCGCCCGCCGAGCGCGGTGAGGATCAGCTCCAGCCAGGCGCCCGCGTTCGGCTCGTAGTCCGGTTCGCAGTCCGTACGGGGAGCCAGGCGTACGGCGCCCAACTCGTCCAGACGCGCGTCCAGCCGACGCCCGTGCCCGCAGAAGTCGTCGTACGAGGAGTCGCCGAACGCCAGCACGGCATAGCGCACGCCGTCCAGCCGCGGGGCCTCCTGCCCGGACAGGGTGTCCCACAGGCCGGACCCGTTGTCGGGCGCGTCACCGTCCCCGAAGGTGCTGGTGATGAAGAGCAGATCGGCGCTGCGGGCGAGCGCGCCGACGTCCGCCTCGTCCATGCCGACCAGTCGCGCCCGGTGCCCGGTGGCGGCGAGCCGCTCGGCGGTGGCCGTCGCGAACTCCTCCGCGGTGCCGGTCTGCGAGGCCCACAGCACCACCACCTCACGGCCCGCGGACTCCGGCACGGGAGCCGCCGGGGGCGCGGAGCGCGAGTACATCCCGGCGAGCACGCCGTTCACCCAGAGTGCGTGCTCGGGGTCGAAGGGGGCGTCCGGAGGGAGGACGGGCACGCCCGGGAGCCCGGAGGGGAGCCCGGCGAGAAAGCCGCTGAGGTACAGCCGCTCGACGGAGGAGAGCACGGGCGGTGGAGCGGGCTCCAGGCCGAAGCCTCCGGGCGCCGTCGCGACTCGGTCGGGCATCTTCGGTGCGTCGGGCGCCTTCGGCCCGTAGGGAGTCTCCGGCCCCCAGGGAGTCTCCGGCCCGTAGGGATTCTCCGCCCCGTCGTGCGTCTCCGGAAGAGCCCTTCGGGCGGCAACGCGCGCCAGCGACACCGCGCACACCTTGAACTCCGGCTGGAACGACACCGGATCCACCGCGTCGCTGGTCACCGCGTTGATGCTCAGGTACTCCCCGAACAGGTCGTTCCAGTGAAAGGGCGCGAACACGCACCCCACCCGCACCCGGTCCGTCACCACCGCCGGCAGCACGGCCCGCCCCCGTCGGGAGGCGACCTCCACCGAGTCCCCCTCCGCGATCCCGAGCGCGGCCGCGTCCTGCGGATGCAGCTCCACGAACGGCCCCGGATTGAGCTTGTTGAGCTTGGCCACCTTCCCCGTCTTGGTCAGCGTGTGCCACTGGTGCTGCAGGCGCCCGGTGTTGAGGACGAACGGAAAGTCGTCGTCGGGCATCTCGGCGGGCGGCAGATGGGGCCGCGCGTGGAAGACGGCCCGTCCGCTCGCGGTGGGAAACGACAGCTCACCGTCGCCCGCCGGGTCCACATACCTGATCGGGTTCCGCGCGGGCCCGTCCTCCCGCGCGACGGGCCACTGCACGGGTCCGCCCCGCAGCCGCTCGTAGGAGGCACCCCGCAGATCCCACCCGGTCTTCGGGTTCCACGCCTCCTTGATCTCCTCGAAGATCTGCTCGGCACTGTCGTACGAGAACTCCTTCTCGTACCCCATGGCGCGGGCGACGGCCGCGATGATCCGCCAGTCCGCCCGCGCCTCCCCGGGCGGGTCGATGACGGCCCGTGCCAGGGTCAGCGTCCGCTCGCTGTTGACCAGGACGCCCTCGGCCTCCGTCCACAGCGCGCCGGGGAGCACGACATCGGCGTACGCGTTGGTCTCGGTCTCGGCGAAGACGTCCTGGGTGACGACGAACTCGGCGGCTTCGAGCCCTTCGATGACGGTCCGGCGGTTGGCGACCGAGGCGACGGGGTTGGTGCAGATGATCCAGCAGGCCTTGATGTCCCCCTCGGCCATCTTCCGGAACATCTCGACGGTGCCCTGCCCCACCCCGTCCTTGCGGATGCTCCCGACCGGCAGCCCCCACAACTCCTCTACGAAGGCACGCTCCTCGTCCACCAGCACCGACCGCTGCCCGGGCAGCCCGGGACCCATGTACCCCATCTCTCGCCCGCCCATGGCGTTGGGCTGACCGGTGAGGGAGAACGGTCCGCTGCCGGGCCGGCAGATGGCGCCCGTGGCGAGATGGAGATTGACGAGCGCGTTGGTGTTCCAGGTGCCGTGCGTGGACTGGTTGAGCCCCATGGTCCAGCAGCTCGTCCACTCCCCGGCCTCACCGATCAGCCGCGCCGCCGCCCGGATGTCGTCCTCCGGGATGCCGGTGATGTCGGCCACGGTCGCGGGCGGATAGTCGGCGAGGAACGCGGGCATCGCCTCCCAGCCCTCGGTGTGCCGGGCGATGAAGTCCGGGTCCGTGTAGCCGCCTTCGTGCAGCAGGTGCAGCAGTCCGTTGAGCAGCGCGAGGTCGGTCCCGGGCCTGATCTGCAGAAACAGATCGGCCTTCGCCGCCGTCGCGGTGCGCCGCGGATCGACGACGATCAGTTTGGCCCCGGCCTTCACACGCTCCATGAGCCGCAGGAAGAGGATCGGATGGCAGTCGGCCATATTGGATCCGATGACGAGGAACACGTCCGCGCGGTCGAGATCGTCGTACGACCCCGGCGGTCCGTCGGCGCCGAGCGACAGCTTGTAGCCGGTGCCCGCGCTCGCCATGCACAGCCGTGAGTTCGACTCGATCTGGTTCGTCCCCACGAACCCCTTGGCCAGCTTGTTGGCGAGGTACTGCGCTTCGAGGGTCATCTGCCCGGAGACGTAGAAGGCGACGGCGTCCGGGCCGTGCTCGTCGATGATCGCGCGCAGGCGCCGGGCGGTCTCGGCGAGGGCCGCGTCGACGGGCACGGGCCGTGGCTCCTCGCCGCGGTCCTCGCGCACGAGCGCGGTGGTCAGCCGGCCGGGCGCGGCGAGCATGTCGGCCGTGGTCGCGCCCTTGGTGCACAGGCGGCCGGAGTTGGCGGGGTGCCGCTTGTCCCCGGACGCCTTCAGGACCGTACGCCGTCCGTCCGGTCCCCGGCCGATGTCGAGGACCATGCCGCAGCCCACACCGCAGTACGAGCAGACGGTCCGGACCTGCTCCGGGCGGGGGGTCGTGGTCATGCCGACGACAGTACGAATTGCCCGTTACGCGGATGTCACATGGTCTGATCTTGGGGGGTTACGCCCGCTGCACAACCGGCCGACGGGCGATGTGAGGGTGTCGCGGACCGTGTCGCTGTTGGGCCGAACGGGTGACCATGCGTAAGAATTGGCCGGTGCAGACAATGAGTGCGAGCCAGGACGGGGTGGGCCAGTGAACAGCCACGACGTCACCGACGAGCAGTGGGAAGGGCTCGCCCAGGTCGTTCCGCTCCGGGGCCGGGACGCCTGGCCCTCGGCGGTGAATCACCGGTCGATACCCGAGGCCGTGACCGAGGCGCGGCGCCGCTTCGTGGTCCTGCGGGTCAATGTGTTCGCGGACGCCCGCGACGTCGCCGAGACGCTGATGTCGGGCATCCCCGTCCTGCTCGACCTGACCAGCGCGGAGACCGAGGTCGCCAAGCGGGTGCTGGACTTCAGCACGGGGGTGGTCTTCGGTCTGGCGAGCGGCATGCACCGGGTCGACCGCAACGTGTTCCTGCTGACACCGCGCGGGACCGAGGTGCGAGGGCTGATGGAAGGGGCGGGGGTTCCTGGGATCTGATCAAGGGAGGGCGAGGGTTCCCGGGATCCGACCGGGGGAGCGCTGGGGTTCCTGGGATCTGGCCAGGGGCGACCAGGACCGGGCGCCGCGCGCGGGCGCGCGCCGGTCCCCCGATCGTGGGAAGGCCACCAGGCCGTAACGGTTCGCCTGCGGTCCACCCGGCAGGGGGCCCTTACCGTCCACATATGACCGTGTCATCTCTGGCGGCCCCCGCCCAGGCCGAGGCGCGCCCCGACCGGCCCGGCGCCACCGAACTCAGGCTCGCCGCCTTCGCCGCACACCGGCGCGCCCGGTTCCCGCTCGGCCCCCTCACCCTCTTCACCGGCCCCAGCGGCAGCGGCAAGACCGGCGCCCTGCGGGCGTACGAGGCACTGGCGCGGCTCGGCGGCGGCGCCGCGCTGGGTGAGGTGTTCCCGGACCCGGTCGCCTGTGTCCCCGAGCGGGCCAGGCCCGACGCCCAGCGACGGCGCGGCTTCCGCATCGGCTGCACGGTCGACGGCCCCGAAGGACCGGTACGGCTCGAGGTCGCCGTGCAGGCCGAGCCCGAACTGCGCATCGTCGGCGAGCGGTTGACCGCGGGCGGTGTGACCCTCCTGGAGACCGCGCTACGGGACCCCGGCCGCCGTGTCGTCCAGGCGGCCTGGCACACGGCGGGCTCGTCGCCGGTCACCCGGGGCCCGCTCCCCGACGACCGCCTCGGCACCGCGCTGCTGCCCCTGCGCGTCGCCGGCCGGACGGACGGCGAACGGCGGGTCCTCGCCGCGGCCGAGCAGATGGTCGTCGCCCTGCGGTCCGTGTACGCCTGCGACCCGAGCCCCCGACGGATGCGCGCCGCCACCCCGCTCGGCGCGGGGCGGCTGCTCCGGGGCTGCGACAACCTCGCCGAGGTGCTGTGGCGTACCCGATCGGAGTGCGGCCATCGCTACGCGCACCTGGTCACGGCGGTACGGGCCGGCTGCGCGGGCCCCGTCACGGACGTCCTGGCCGAGCCGCTCGGCGACGGCACGGTCCGTGCGCTCCTCGACCGCGGGGACGGTGTCCGTACGCACCTGGGGCTGCTCGGGGACGGCGAGTTGAGGTATCTGGCGCTGGCCCTGGTGCTGCTCACCGGGCCCGGCGTGCTGGAGGTCGACCCGGCGGGGGAGGTCCCGGCCGCGCTGCAGACGCTGACGGTGCTGGCCGACGGCCTCGACCGGGGGCTGGACGTGCGGCAGGCCGGGGAGTTGGTGCGGCTGGCGGCGCGGATGTGCGAGCGGGGGCACATCCGGCTGGTGGGTGCGGTGGGCGAGGCCGTCCCGGTGTGCGAGGAGCCGGGGGTCACGGTGGTAGACCTGACGCCGTGAGTGAACGTGAACTGGATGTGGCGAAGTTGCAGCGCAGGCTGGCCGAGTTCGCTGCCGCGCGGAACTGGCAGCAGTACCACACGCCGAAGAACCTGGTCGCCGCGCTCAGCGTGGAGGCGTCCGAGCTGGTCGAGATCTTCCAGTGGCTGACGCCCGAGGAGTCGGCGCGGATCATGGACGACGCGGACACCGCGCACCGTGTCACGGACGAGGTGGCGGACGTGCTGGCGTATCTGCTCCAGCTGTGCGAGGTGCTCGGCATCGACGCGCTGGCGGCGCTCGACGCGAAGATCGACCGGAACGAGCGGAGGTTTCCGGTGGGGGAGGGGGCGTAGGGGTGCGGTGCCGTCGCGGAGTGGCCGGGGTGAGGGTGCGCGGTGCCTCGCGGAGGGGCCGTGGTGAGGGTGCCGGGGAAGCAGTGGGTCCGGTTGTCACTCTCCGGATTCGTTGAGTTGTCCACATTCAACTCTGTGTCCACAGATTTCGGTCTTCCTCTGGCTTTTCGGCTCACGGGCTCTCACTCTGGGTAGTGGACAGGGGAGTTCGGGCGGACGTGCGACGAGCGCGTCGGGACAGACGGGGGCAGCGCATGGACGCGGTGCGGCTCATCGGGGCGAGCAGACGCGCCCTCGCGGGGAGCGGGGACACGATCGAGGTGGTGGCGGAGGCGTGGCAGGCGCAGGCCCTGGCGCAGGCCATAGGGAGTCGTTTCGCCGTCTCGGGGCCGCCGGAACTGCGGGGCGAGGCGCTTGGACTGACGGAGCTGGCGGGCCGGGGCTGCGGTGTGCTGAACGCGCCGCCCCTCGACATGGCCGACCTGCGCGCCGCTCAGCTCACCGAGTTGGGTGATGCGCGAGAGTCCCTGCTGTGTCTCGGGGGTCTCCTCGGCGAGGTCGGTATCGCCCTCGTCGGTATCGCCTGCGCGGCGGACGATCAGGGGACGTACTGGCAGTGCATGGAGGCGATCGACGCGGCGGACGAGTCCCGGGACCGGGTCCTGGAGATGCTGAGACGGTTGGCGGCGCGGGATCAGGGGGTGGTGGAGCGGGGGCGGGCGACCGGGTAGACGGGGCCTTCCCGCGCCCCGCCGCCCCTACCCGTCCCATCCTCCTGGGGCTCCGCCCCAGACCCCGAGGGGTGGTGTTCCGGCTGCGGGTCGGTGGGGGCTGGCCGCGCAGTTCCCCGCGCCCCTGAAAGCCTCGCCCGTCCGGCGTTTGAGGACGAGGCCGTTCAGGCTCCGCCCGAGCCCAACGATCACCACCGACCCGGGTCACTGCCACGAACCCGCGCCGCACGAGGAGTTGACGGATTGCACCCGCCGGGGGTCCGAGGAACGCGACCTCAGCCCAGCTGCGGCATGACCTCCGCGGCGATCAACTCCAGGTGGTCCAGGTCATCGAGGTCCAGCATCTGCATGTACATCCGCTGCGACCCGACGGCCTGATACTGGGCGATCCTCTCGACGACCTCCGCCGGAGAGCCCGCGAGCCCGTTCGCCTTGAGCTCGTCGACATCCCGCCCGATGGCGTCCGCGCGCCGCTTCACCTCGCTGTCGTTCCTGCCGACACAGGCGACGAGCGCGTTCGAGTACACGAGGTCGTCACCCTTGCGCCCGGCCCGCTCGGCCGCCGCCCGCACCCGCTGGAACTGCTGCTCCGTGTCCGCGAGGGAGGCGAAGGGGATGTTGAACTCGTCGGCGTAGCGCGCCGTCAGCTCGGGCGTGCGCTTGGCACCGTGGCCGCCGATCAGGACCGGCACCTTGGGCTGCGCGGGCTTGGGAAGCGCGGGGGAGTCCTTGAGCTGGTAGTACTTGCCCTCGTAGTCGAACCGTTCACCGACGGGCGTCTCCCACAGGCCCGTGACGATGGCGAGTTGCTCCTCCAGCCGTCCGAACTTCTCCTTGGGGAACGGAATCCCGTACGCCTCGTGCTCGGCCTCGTACCAACCGGAGCCCAGACCGAGTTCCACCCGCCCGCCCGACATCTGGTCGACCTGCGCGACCTGGATGGCGAGGACGCCGGGGAGGCGGAAGGTACCGGCCGTCATGAGCGTGCCGAGTCGGATCCGGCTCGTCTCACGGGCGAGGCCGGCCAGCGTGATCCAGGCGTCGGTGGGTCCGGGAAGCCCGTCGACGGATCCCATGTGCAGGTAGTGGTCAGATCGGAAGAAGGCTCCGTAGTTGAGGTCTTCGGCGGCCTTGGCGACGCGGAGCAGCGTCTCGTAGGTCGCTCCCTGCTGCGGTTCTGTGAAGACTCGAAGATCCATGCATCCATCATGCACCGGTCACATCAGCCACCCCGGCTGGAACCGCTGCCACGGGGCTCGGCGGGAAAATTCCCGGGTCCGCCAGGGGCGTTCGCTATACGTTGGGGCGTGCGCGCCGACGACAGGCCGGGAGCAGTGATCCCCCGGCGCGCTCTCCCCCCGCTGTGATTCACCGGCGCTCGGCGCAGGTGAGGTATGCACAGCTCAGAAGACGTTTCGAGGCAGATTCCAGTGTTCCTGACGATCAGTACCACCGGTACCCCGGAGCGCCCCGCCACCGACCTCGGCTTCCTGCTGCACAAGCATCCCGACAAGGCGCAGGCGTTCTCGACCTCCTACGGCACGGCGCACGTCCTCTACCCCGAGGCGTCCGTCGAGCGGTGCACGGCCGCACTGTTGCTGGAGGTCGACGCGGTGGCGCTGGTCCGGCGCGGCAAGGGCAAGGGCCGCGGCGGAGCCCCCGACGCCGCGCTCGCGCAGTACGTCAACGACCGCCCGTACGCCGCGTCGTCCCTGCTCGCCGTGGCGCTGAGCGCGGTGTTCTCCAGCGCGATGAAGGGCCAGTGCGCCGCGAAGCCGGATCTGCCGGCGCGGCCGCTGCCGCTCCGGATCGAGGTGCCCGCGCTTCCCGCCAGGGGCGGCGCCGACCTCGTACGCAAGCTGTTCGAGCCGCTCGGGTGGACGGTGGTGGTCGAGGCCGTGGCGCTGGACGTCGAGTTCCCCGAATGGGGCGACTCCCGCTACGTACGCCTGGAGCTGGAGGCGTCTGGTCTGACCGTCGCCGAAGCCCTGCGCCACCTCTACGTCCTGCTTCCGGTGCTCGACGACGCCAAGCACTACTGGGTGTCGTCCGACGAGGTCGACAAGCTGCTGCGGGCGGGCGAGGGCTGGCTGTCGGACCACCCCGAGCAGAAGCTGATCGCCGACCGGTACCTCTCGCGCCGCTGGTCGCTGACGCGGGAGGCGATGGAGCGGCTGGAGCTCGTACGGCTCGCCGAGACCGACGACACCGAGGTCGAGGAGATCGACAACGCGGTCGACGAGGAGGCGGACACGGAGGAGAAGCCGATCCCGCTCGCTGTCCAGCGCCGGGACGCGATCCTCGCGGCGCTGCACGCGTCGGGCGCGGCCCGCGTGCTCGACCTCGGCTGCGGTCAGGGGCAGCTGGTGCAGGCGTTGCTCAAGGACGTCCGGTTCACCGAGATCGTCGGTGTCGATGTGTCGATACGCGCGCTCACCGTCGCCTCGCGGCGGCTCAAGCTGGACCGGATGGGCGAGCGGCAGGCCGCGCGCGTGCGGCTCTTCCAGGGCTCGCTCGCGTACACCGACAACCGCCTCAAGGGGTACGACGCCGCCGTGCTCAGCGAGGTCGTCGAGCACCTCGACCTGCCCCGGCTGCCCGCCCTGGAGTACGCCGTCTTCGGCTCGGCCCGCCCCCGTACGGTCCTGGTGACGACGCCGAACGTCGAGTACAACGTCCGCTGGGAGACCCTCCCGGCCGGCCACTCCCGCCATGGCGACCACCGCTTCGAGTGGACCCGGGAGGAGTTCCGGGCCTGGGCCCACCAGGTGGCGGGGCGGCACGGATACGAGGTGGAGTTCACGCCCGTCGGCCCCGACGACCCGGAGGTCGGTCCGCCGACCCAGATGGCCGTCTTCACCCTCGCCACCACCACCGCCACCCCGACCACCACGAAGGAGGAGAAGGCCGCATGACCGGCAACGACACCACCCAGGGGCGCACCCTGCCCGTCACCGACCTCTCCCTCGTCGTCCTGATCGGCGCGTCCGGCTCCGGCAAGTCCACCTTCGCCCGCCGGCACTTCAAGCCGACCGAGGTCATCTCCAGCGACTTCTGCCGCGGCCTGGTCGCCGACGACGAGAACGACCAGAGCGCCAGCGGCGACGCCTTCGACGTCCTCCACTACATCGCGGGCAAGCGGCTCGCGGCCGGCCGGCGCACCGTCGTGGACGCCACGAACGTCCAGCAGGAGAGCCGCCGCCAGCTGATCGAAATCGCCAAGAAGCACGACGTGCTGCCCATCGCGATCGTGCTCGACGTGCCGGAGGAGGTGTGCGCCGAACGCAACGCCTCCCGCACCGACCGCGCCGACATGCCGCGCCGTGTCATCCAGCGCCACATCCGCGAACTCCGCCGGTCCCTAAGGCACTTGGAGCGCGAGGGCTTCCGCAAGGTGCACGTCCTGCGCGGCGTGGCGGAGATCGAGAGCGCCGAGGTGCGGACGGAGAAGCGGTTCAACGACCTGACCCACCTCACCGGCCCCTTCGACATCATCGGCGACATCCACGGCTGCGCCTCGGAGCTGGAGACCCTGCTCGGCAAGCTCGGTTACGTCGACGGCGCGCACCCTCAGGGCCGTACGGCCGTCTTCGTCGGCGACCTCGTCGACCGCGGCCCGGACACGCCCGGAGTTCTGCGCCGCGTGATGTCCATGGTCGCGGCCGGCGACGCGCTGTGCGTGCCGGGCAACCACGAGAACAAGCTCGGCCGCTACCTCAAGGGCCGCAAGGTCCAGCACTCCCACGGACTGGCCGAGACCATCGAGCAGCTGGACGGCGAGAGCGAGGAGTTCCGCGCGCGGGTCCGGGAGTTCGTCGACGGGCTGGTCAGCCACTACGTCCTGGACGGCGGGCGGCTCGTCGTCTGCCACGCCGGACTGCCCGAGAAGTACCACGGCCGTACGTCGGGCCGGGTGCGCTCGCACGCGCTGTACGGCGACACGACCGGGGAGACGGACGAGTTCGGCCTGCCGGTGCGCTATCCGTGGGCGGAGGACTACCGGGGCCGGGCGGCCGTCGTCTACGGTCACACCCCGGTCCCCACGGCCACCTGGCTGAACAACACCATCTGCCTCGACACCGGTGCCGTGTTCGGCGGCAAGCTCACCGCGCTGCGCTGGCCGGAGCGCGAGCTCGTCGACGTACCGGCCGAGCGGGTCTGGTACGAGCCGACGAAGCCGCTGGCCTCCGAGGCTCCCGGCGGACACGAGGGGCGGCCGCTCGACCTCGCCGACGTGCACGGGCGGCGGGTCGTCGAGACGCGGTACGCCGGGCGGGTGTCGGTACGGGAGGAGAACGCGGCGGCGGCCCTCGAGGTGATGAGCCGGTTCGCGGTCGACCCGCGCCTGCTGCCCTACCTTCCGCCGACGATGGCGCCCACGGCGACCTCCCAGGTGGAGGGCTACCTCGAACACCCCGCCGAGGCCTTCGCCCAGTACAAGGAGGACGGCGTCGCCCGCGTCGTGTGCGAGGAGAAGCACATGGGGTCGCGGGCGGTGGCGCTGGTCTGCCGGGACGCGGGGGTGGCGCGGGAGCGGTTCGGCGTCGCGGAGGGGCCCACGGGGGCGCTGTACACCCGTACCGGCCGGCCCTTCTTCACCGACTCCGCCGTCACCGAGGAGATCCTCGGGCGACTGCGGGGCGCGGTGACGGCGGCCGGTCTGTGGGAGGAACTGCGTACGGACTGGCTGCTGCTCGACGCCGAGCTGATGCCGTGGTCGCTCAAGGCGTCCGGGTTGCTGCGCAGCCAGTACGCGGCGGTCGGCGCCGCGGCCGGGGCGGCGTTCCCGGGGGTGCTGGCCGCGCTCGAAGGGGCCGCGGAGCGTGGGGTCGACGCCCGGGAGCTGCTCGGCAAGCAGCGGGAGCGGGCCGCCGACGCGGCGGCGTTCACCGAGGCGTACCGGCGCTACTGCTGGCCGACGGAGGGGCTGGAGGGCGTGCGGCTCGCTCCCTTCCAGATCCTCGCCGTCCAGGGCCGCAGTCTCGCCGCGGTGCCGCACGACGAGCAGCTCGCGCTCATCGACCGGCTGGTCGAGCACGACGGGAGTGGGCTGCTGCAGACGACTCGGCGGTTGTTCGTGGACACCGGGGACGCGGAGTCCGTGCGGGGCGGGGTGGACTGGTGGCTGGAGATGACCGGGCGTGGGGGCGAGGGCATGGTCGTCAAGCCGGTCGGGGCGGTGGTGCGGAGCGGGCAGGGGCGTCTTGTCCAGCCCGGCATCAAGTGCCGGGGCCGTGAGTATCTGCGGATCATCTACGGTCCTGAGTACACGCGTCCTGAGAACCTCGCCCGGCTGCGGGGGCGTTTCCTGAACCACAAGCGGTCGCTTGCGCTGCGGGAGTACGCGCTCGGGCTGGAGGCGTTGGATCGGCTGGCGGAGGGGGAGCCGTTGTGGCGGGTGCATGAGGCGGTGTTCGGGGTGCTGGCGCTGGAGTCGGAGCCGGTGGACCCACGCCTGTAGGCGTTCTTCGGCTGCGGGGTGGTGGGGGCTGGTCGCGCAGTTCCCCGCGCCCCTGAGAGATTCAGCCCACCAGGCGCAGCCTCACCCCCGCCACCCCCACCCGTACCGTCTGTCCCCACACCAGCTCCACCGCGTCGCTCTCCATGCCGTCTCCGAAGGCGATGAGGCGGTCGGACTCGACGGTGAGGGAGAGGTGGGCGGAGGCGGTGAGGGAGCCGGCGACGAGGGACGTGCCGGTGGCCGGCGACGGCCAGGCCTCGCGGACGAACCAGAGAAGGCGTTCCTCCGCGGGGCCGGGCAGCGGCAGCTCACCGCCCCGCTCCTGCCACACCGAGCGGAGCCACCCGGTGGCGCCCGTCCCGGTACCCACCAGGACCCCGGAGGAGGCCTGGGGCTCGACGGCACCCCCGTACTCGTCGAGCCCCAGCCGATAGCGGGCCGTCTGATGGCTCGCAGTTCCGAGATAGATCTCGTTGAGGGCGACCAGCCGCTGCGTGTCGTCCGCGACCGCCTCGACCATGGTCAGCTCGTCGGCCCGGCCCCCGCGCGCCGAGGCGAGCAGCGCGCCCGCGTCGCGCGGCCGGTGCCGCACGAGCACCCCCGGGTTCCGTCCGGGGTCGGTGTCGATCCCCACCACCGGCTGTCCGGTCAGGTACTTGGCGACGTTCGCCACCAGCCCGTCCTGCCCGACCACGACCACCACGTCCTCCGGGGCGAAGAGGAAGCGGTCCAAGTCGCGCCGCTCGACCCGCGCCTGACGCCAGGTCAGTGGAACAGACGCGACCACCTCCGCCAGCGCCTCCCGCGCCCGCCGGTGCCGCTCGGCCACCTCCTCGATGTCGCGCCCCCGGGAGGAGAGGAAGAACGCCGCCTGCCCGTGCGTCCCGTGCCGGGCCACCAACTCCTCGTACTCCGTGGTGCGATGGACGAGGACGACCCGGGGCGCGAGGCTCACTGCTCCGGCCGCCCGACGGCCCCGTTGCCCAGCCGTGCGAGCAGGCCCGTCAGGACGTCCGGCGACACCGTCAGACTGTCGATGCGCGGCAGGTTCTCCGCGAGCCGCGTGCCCGTCAGGGCGTGCAGGGTGGCGACGTCCACGTCTCCGTGGACCCGCAGCCAGGCGGCCTGCGCCGCGGCCCGCGCCTCGCCGACCTCCCGCGCGGCCGTGGCCTCGGCCTTGGCGAGCTGTACCACTCGGCTGCCCTCCGCCTCCGCGAGCCGCACGGTCCGCGCCGCCTCCGCCCCGGCCCGCACCGCGTCCGCCGCCGCGTGCTCCTCCGCCTCGCGCCGCGCGTTGGTGCCGCGCTGGTCGACCAACTGCTCCTCGCGCCGGGCGAGTTCGATCTGGCTGGCGAGCTCGTTCTCGGCGATCGCCCGCTCGCGTTCGACGGCGACGGCCCGGCGTTCGTACGTCGCCTTGTCCGCCTCCTGCTGGATCTGCTCGCGGGCCGGAGTGCGCAGCGCCCGCTCCACCTCGGGTTCCGGGCGCAGTGCGACGACCCGTACGGCCACCACCTCGATTCCCGTCGCGGGCAGCCGGGGTTCGGCGCCGAGCCCGCCCGCGATCCGCTCCCGTACCGACGCGACGCCGTCCACCAGGGCCGCCGCCAGCGTCGTACGGGCCAGTACGTCCAGCGCGTGCTGCTGGGCCGTCTCGGTCAGCAGCGAGCCCAGCTGTTCGAGGGGCGCGCCGCGCCAGGAGCCGGTGTCGGGGTCGATGGAGAAGTCGAGCCGCGTGGCCGCGACCCCCGGATCGACGATCCGGTAGGTGACGGTCGCCTGCACCGCGACGTCCTGGAAGTCGGACGTACGGGCGTGGAAGGTCATCGCCAACTCGCGGTCGTCGACCGGGACTTCGGAGAGCGTGGCGGTCAGGGAGCGGTACCAGAAGCTGAGTCCGGGACCGTCGTGCGCCAACCGGCCCGACCGGTGGTGCCGGACATGGGCGGTGGGCGCCCCGCGCAGATGGCGCCAGCCGAGACGCCGGGTGATGTCGGCCATGGGTACCCCCTCGCCGCCGGGCGATCCCGGCGACCCGCTGTGATGCGCTTTTGTCGTCGCAGTGACGATAACGAAGGGGTGCCCTTATCGTCAAGGGGACGAAATCAACTCGTCCGTCTCCCGTCGATCCACGGGTGAACAGGCGTCCGGATGGTCAGGATGGAGGCATGGGATTCCATGTCGACTCCGAGGCCGGGCGGCTGCGCCGCGTCATCCTGCACAGACCCGACCTCGAGCTCAAGAGGCTCACCCCCAGCAACAAGGACGCCCTGCTCTTCGACGACGTGCTGTGGGTGCGCCGGGCCCGGGCGGAGCACGACGGGTTCGCGGACGTGTTGCGCGACCGCGGGGTCACCGTCCATCTCTTCGGCGACCTGCTCACCGAAGCGCTGGAAATCCCAGTGGCCAGATCGCTCGTCCTGGACCGGGTCTTCGACGAGAAGGAGTACGGGCCGCTCGCCACCGACCACCTCCGGGCGGCCTTCGAGACCCTGCCCGCCCCGGAACTGGCGGCCGCGCTGGTCGGCGGGATGACCAAACGGGAGTTCCTGGACGCGCACCCGGAGCCGACCTCCGTGCGCTTTCATGTCATGGACCTGGACGACTTCCTCCTCGGCCCGCTCCCCAATCACCTCTTCACCCGGGACACCTCCGCCTGGATCTACGACGGGGTCTCCATCAACGCCATGCGCTGGCCCGCGCGACAGCGGGAGACCGTGCACTTCGAGGCGATCTACCGGCACCATCCGCTCTTCCGCGACGAGCACTTCAACCTCTGGTCGGAGGGGCAGGCGGACTACCCGTCCACCATCGAGGGCGGTGACGTGCTCGTCATCGGCAACGGCGCGGTGCTCATCGGCATGAGTGAGCGGACGACGCCGCAGGCCGTCGAGATGCTCGCGCACAAGCTGTTCGCCGCCGGGTCGGCCCGTACGATCGTGGCGCTCGACATGCCCAAGCGGCGGGCCCTCATGCACCTCGACACCGTGATGACGATGGTCGACGGCGACACCTTCACCCAGTACGCGGGGCTCGGCATGCTCCGCTCGTACACCATCGAACCGGGCTCGGGGGACAAGGAGCTGAAGGTCACCGACCATCCGCCGGAGCACATGCACCGGGCGATCGCGGCGGCGCTGGGGTTGAGCGAGATCCGGGTGCTGACCGCGACGCAGGATGTGCACGCGGCGGAGCGGGAGCAGTGGGACGACGGGTGCAATGTCCTCGCGGTGGAGCCTGGGGTCGTCGTCGCGTATGAGCGGAACGTGACCACCAATACGCATCTGCGGAAGCAGGGGATTGAAGTGATCGAGATTCCGGGGAGTGAGCTGGGGAGGGGGCGGGGTGGACCTCGGTGTATGAGCTGTCCGGTGGAAAGGGCGGCGGTGGGGGTGTGATCTCGGGTGCGGATCCAGGTCCCGTATAGAAATGTGGAGTATCGTATAGACTTCCACTCGCCCTTTTGTTCGTCCCTGTTCTCGCATCCCTGGAGCGCCCCCATGGCGACAGTCCCGACCGCCCTCGCCGGACGCCACTTCCTCAAGGAGCTGGACTTCACCGAGGAGGAGTTTCGCGGTCTGATCGAGCTGGCCGCCGAGCTCAAGGCGGCCAAGAAGGCCGGGGCCGAGACGCAGTACCTGCGGGGCAGGAACATCGCGCTGATCTTCGAGAAGACCTCGACCCGTACGCGCTGCGCCTTCGAGGTCGCCGCCGCGGATCAGGGCGCTTCGACGACGTATCTGGACCCGTCCGGTTCGCAGATAGGCCACAAGGAGTCCGTGAAGGACACCGCGCGTGTGCTCGGCCGGATGTTCGACGCGATCGAGTACCGGGGTGACAGCCAGGCCTCCGTCGAGGAGCTGGCCGCGTACGCCGGAGTGCCCGTCTACAACGGTCTGACCGACGACTGGCACCCCACCCAGATGCTCGCCGACGTGCTCACCATGACCGAGCACTGCGACAAGCCGCTCGGTGAGATCGCCTTCGCCTACCTGGGTGACGCCCGTTTCAACATGGGCAACTCCTACCTGGTCACCGGCGCGCTGCTCGGCATGGACGTCCGGATCGTCGCCCCGCAGGCCTACTGGCCCGCCGAGGAGATCGTCGCCGAGGCCCGCAAGCTCGCCGAGAGCAACGGCGGGCGCGTCACCCTCACCGAACACCTCGGCCAGGGCGTCCACGGCGCCGACTTCGTCGCCACCGACGTCTGGGTCTCGATGGGCGAGCCCAAGGAGGTGTGGGACGAGCGCATCGCCGCGCTGTCCCCGTACGCCGTGACCATGGACGTGCTGCGCGCCACCGGCAACCCGGACGTGAAGTTCCTGCACTGCCTGCCGGCCTTCCACGACCTGGGCACCAAGGTCGGCCGCGAGATCCACGAGACCCACGGCCTCGACTCGCTGGAGGTCACCGACGAGGTGTTCGAGTCGGCGCACTCGGTCGTCTTCGACGAGGCCGAGAACCGGCTGCACACCATCAAGGCGATCATGGTCGCCACCCTGGGCCGACCGGGAATCCCCGAGGTCCTGGCCTGACGGAGGTCCCCGCAGGCCTTATCCTGACCGGCGGTCCGGAGCCACCCCTTCCGTGACCGCCGTGCGACCGACCCCGTCGCACCCCGCACCACCGGAAATGAGCACCACCCGCATGTCCGCTCCACGCATCAAGTCCCCCCAGCTGCTGATGGCCGAATCGGGCGCCGACCGCGAAGGTCATGGCCTCAAGCGGACCATGGGTCTCTTCCAGCTCATCTGCTTCGGCGTCGGCGCGATCGTCGGCACCGGAATCTTCGTCGGGCTCTCCGACTCGGTCGCACAGGCCGGACCCGCCGTGGTCGTGTCGTTCATCCTCGCGGCGATCACCTGCGTCTTCACCGCGTTCTCCTTCGCCGAGCTCGGCGGCGCGATCCCGGTCTCCGGATCCTCGTACTCCTTCGCCTACGCGGGACTGGGCGAGGGCACGGCCTTCCTCGTCGGCTGGTGTCTGCTCCTGGAGTACGGCGTCTCCGTGTCGGCCGTGGCGGTCGGCTGGAGCCAGTACGTCAACGAGCTGCTGCACAGCCTCATGGGCGTGCGGCTGCCCGCCGCGCTCTCGGCCGGCCCGTCCGACGGCGGGATCGTCAACCTTCCCGCGGTCATCGTGATCGCGCTGGCCTCGGTCCTGCTGATCCGCGGGGTGCGCGAGAGCGCCCGGGCGACCGCGGCCATGGCCGTGCTGAAGCTCGTCGTGCTCGTCGCCTTCTGCGCGATCGGGTTCAGCGCCTTCAAGCACGGCAACCTCACGCCGTTCTCCCCGGCCGGGCTGGGCGGTATCGGCGCGGGCACCACGGCGGCCTTCTTCTCGTACATCGGCTTCGACGCGATCACCACCGCCGGCGAGGAGGCCAAGGACCCCCGCCGCAACATCCCGATCGCCATCCTGGTCTGCATCGGTCTGGTCACCCTGCTGTACTGCGCGGTGGCCCTCGCGGCGATCGGCGCCGTCGGCGGCGACGCGGTCGCCGGGCGGCCCGCCGCGCTGTCGTACGTCGTCAACGTGGTCACCGGCTCCACGGTCGGCGCAGGGGTCGTCGCGTTCGGAGCGGTCGTCGCCATCGCCTCCGTCGTGCTCGCGGTGATGTACGGACAGACCCGCATCCTCATGTCCATGTCCCGTGACGGGCTCGTGCCGCGCGTCTTCGAGAAGATCTCGCCGAGGACCTCGACACCGGTCGCGGGAACCCTGATCGTCGCCATCGTCTTCGCCGTCCCGGCGGCCTTCGCCCCGCTCGACGCCGTCGTCAACCTGACGACGATCGGCACGCTCGCCACCATGGCCGCCGTCAATGTCGCGGTGATCGCGCTGCGGCGCCGGCAACCGGGTCTTGCCAGGACGTTCCGGGTGCCGCTCTACCCCGTGGTGCCGCTGCTCGGCATCGGCTTCTGTCTGTACCTGATGTACGAGACGGGCTGGACGACCTGGATCCAGTTCGTGTGCTTCCTGGCGGCCGGCTTCGTCGTGTACGTGCTCTACGGGCGCCGCAACTCCCGGCTGGCCGCGGCTGCAGCCGTTCCCGGAGCCGTTCCCGGCGCCGGGATCACGCCGGACGCCGCTGAGCGGGCACCACAGGCAGTCTGAACCAGACCGCCTTGCCGGAGCCGGTGGGGCGGTGGCCGCAGGAGGAGCTGAGGGTGCGGATCAGGAGGAGGCCGCGTCCGTGCTCCTGCCAGGGATCGGGCTCACCGGGCGGCTCCGGGACCGTGAGGTTGCCGGGCGGCTCCGGGTCCGGGTCGTGCACCTCGACCTGACAGCCGGTCGGCATCAGCTCCACGACCAGCTCTATGGGACCGTCCCCCGCGGTGTGCTCCACGGCGTTGGCGACCAGCTCCGCGGTGAGCAGTTCCGCGGTGTCGCTGTCGGCCGCGTGCTTCAGCTCGGCCAGCGCGGTGCGGACCAGGGCGCGGGCGACCGGCACGGCCGCGGCGGTGTGCGGCAGTGCGATGCGCCAGGAGGCGGGGGCGGGAGTGTCGTGCAAGGTGGGTCCGTTCATGGAGCAGGCTGTCCTGCTTTCAACCTGAGGAATGGTACGGCGCGGCCGGACGGAGGCGTCGGGCGGGCGCTTTCCAGGACATTCGGTGGGCGCCCTCCCAGGACGTTCGGCTCGGCATCAGGACCCGTACCCAGCTCAACGCCCGCCTCCCGCGAGGTGCTCCCGCCGTTACGGGGCTATCGAGAACCCGTGACTCGGTGACGGGAAACGGTCACTTCACGACCGGGTTATTGCGCGGTCGTGACGACAGTCACAGAGTGGTGATAACTTCGTGGAGTAACGACGACCGCTGTCCGGCGCCGTGTGGCGCGGACCGCCGCCCCCGTCCGAGGAGGCCGCCCGTCATGAGTCCCTTCACCGGCTCCGCCGCCCGCACCTCCGACTGGCAGCACCTGAGGTGCGAGGTCGCCGACGGGGTCGCCACGGTCACCCTGGCCCGCCCCGAGAAACTCAACGCCCTCACCTTCGGCGCCTACGCCGACCTGCGCGATCTGCTCGCCGAGCTCTCCCGCGAGCGGTCGGTGCGGGCGCTGGTGCTGGCGGGGGAGGGGCGCGGCTTCTGCTCCGGCGGCGACGTCGACGAGATCATCGGCGCGACCCTGTCCATGGACACCGCCCAGCTCCTCGACTTCAACCGGATGACCGGACAGGTCGTGCGGGCCGTACGGGAGTGCCCGTTCCCGGTGATCGCGGCGGTGCACGGGGTCGCGGCCGGCGCCGGAGCCGTCCTCGCCCTGGCCGCCGACTTCCGGGTGGCCGACCCGAGCGCCCGGTTCGCCTTCCTCTTCACCCGCGTCGGACTGTCCGGCGGCGACATGGGCGCCGCCTATCTGCTGCCCCGGGTCGTCGGGCTCGGTCACGCGACCCGGCTGCTGATGCTCGGCGAACCGGTGCGCGCGCCCGAGGCCGAGCGGATCGGTCTGATCAGCGAGCTGGCCGACGAGGGCGACGCGGACGAGGCCGCCCAGCGGCTGGCCCGCCGCCTGGCCGAGGGCCCGGCTCTCGCGTACGCCCAGACCAAGGCCCTGCTCACCGCCGAACTGGACATGCCCCTCGCCGCCTCCGTCGAGCTCGACGCCTCGACCCAGGCCCTCCTGATGACCGGCGAGGACTACGCCGAGTTCCATGCGGCGTTCACGGAGAAGCGCGCGCCGAAGTGGCGGGGGCGATAGCCGTGGCGACGCGTACGGGCGCGTCGGTGCGTGTCGCCGTCATCGGCGGCGGTCCCGGCGGGCTGTACGCCGCCGCGCTGCTCAAGCGCCTCGACCCGGGCCGCGAGGTCACCGTCTGGGAGCGCAACGCCCCCGACGACACCTTCGGCTTCGGTGTCGTGCTCTCCGACGAGACGCTCGGCGGGATCGAGCACGCCGACCCGGTCGTGTACGCGGCGCTCCAGGACGAGTTCGTGCGCTGGGACGACATCGACATCGTGCACCGGGGCGTGCGCAACACCTCCGGAGGCCACGGCTTCGCGGCGCTCGGCCGGCGCCGGCTCCTGGAGATCCTGCACGAGCGCTGCCGCTCGCTCGGCGTCGAGCTGCGCTTCCGGGCCGAGGCCCCGCCGGTCGCCGAACTGATGACGGCGTACGACCTGGTCGTCGTCGCCGACGGGGTGCACAGCCCGACCCGGGCCGCGTACGCGGAGGTGTTCGGACCGTCGGTCGAGGAGCACCGGTGCCGTTACATCTGGCTCGCCGCCGACTTCGCCTTCGACTCCTTCCGCTTCGAGATCGTGGAGACCGAGCACGGCGTGATGCAGCTGCACGGCTACCCGTACGCGGCCGACGCCTCCACCGTCATCGTCGAGATGCGCGAAGAGGTGTGGCGGGCGGCCGGTTTCGCGGACCTCGACGAACAGGGGTCCGTCGAGCTCTGCGGCAAGATCTTCACGGACGCGCTCGGCGGGCGGCAGCTGCGGTCCAACAAGTCGACGTGGACCACCTTCCGTACGGTGGTCAACGACCGCTGGTCCCACGGCAATCTGGTCCTCCTCGGCGACGCCGCGCACACCGCGCACTTCTCCATCGGCTCCGGCACCAAGCTCGCCGTCGAGGACGCGCTCGCGCTGGCCGCCTGCCTGGAGGAGCGGCCCACCCTCGACGAGGCACTCGCCGCGTACGAGGAGGAGCGGCGCCCTGTCGTCGCGTCCACCCAGCGGGCCGCGCGGGCCAGCCTGGAGTGGTTCGAGAACCTGGGGCTGTATCTCCACCAGCCCGCCCGGCAGTTCGCCTTCAACCTCCTCACGCGCAGCCGCCGCGTCACGCACGACAACCTGCGGCTGCGGGACGCGCACTTCACGGCGGCGGTCGAGCGCGAGTTCGGCTGCCCGCCCGGCACACCGCCGATGTTCACCCCGTTCCGGCTGCGCGGTCTGACCCTGCGCAACCGGGTCGTGGTCTCACCGATGGACATGTACTCGGCCGTGGACGGCGTCCCCGGCGACTTCCACCTCGTCCACCTGGGCGCACGGGCGCTCGGTGGCGCGGGCCTGGTGATGACCGAGATGGTGTGCGTCAGCGCCGAGGGCCGCATCACACCCGGCTGCGCGGGCCTCTACTCACACCGGCAGGCCGAGTCCTGGCGGCGGATCATCCGCTTCGTGCACGCCCAGGCACCCGGCACCGCGATCGGCGTCCAGCTCGGACACTCCGGCCGCAAGGGCTCCACGAAGCTGATGTGGGAGGGCATGGACGAGCCCCTGGAGGAGGGCAACTGGCCGCTCGTGGCCGCCTCCCCGATCCCGTACGGACCGCGCAGCCAGACCCCCCGGCAGCTGTGCCGCGCCCAACTCACCGACATCCGCGAGCAGTTCGCGGCCGCCGCCTGGCGGGCCGCCCGCTGCGGCTTCGACCTCCTCGAACTGCACTGCGCCCACGGCTACCTCCTCTCCGGCTTCCTCTCACCGCTCACCAACCGGCGCACCGACGCCTACGGTGGCTCGCTGGAACGCAGACTGCGCTTCCCGCTGGAGGTCTTCGACGCCGTACGGGCCGTGTGGCCGGAGGAGCGGCCCATGACCGTCCGCATCTCCGCCACCGACTGGGCCGAGGGCGGCAACACCGGGGACGAGGGCGTGGCGATCGCCCGGGCCTTCGCGGCGCACGGCGCCGACGCGGTCGACGTGTCGACCGGGCAGGTGGTCGCCGACGAACAGCCCGAGTACGGCCGGTCGTTCCAGACCCCGTTCGCCGACCGGATCCGCCACGAGACCGGCCTCCCCGTGATCGCCGTCGGCGCGATCTCCTCCTGGGACGACGTCAACTCCCTGATCCTGGCCGGGCGTACGGACCTGTGCGCACTCGCCCGGCCGCATCTCTACGACCCGCACTGGACGCTGCACGCGGCTGCCGAGCAGGGGTACGAGGGTCCGGGCGTCGCCTGGCCCAAGCCCTACCGCGCGGGCAGCCGCCGCCCGCAGACCGGACGCATTGACGCCCCCAAGCCCCGGCTCTCACTGGGGACCTGAGGGCGCGGGGAAGAGCGGCCCCGACGGGAGAGGTAGGCCATACCGAGGTCACACGTCAGTGGGTTCGGTGAAGCTCGCCCCCGCGTCCCGCAGCCGCTGGTGCAGCGCCCGGAACACCGCGGCCGAGCGCGCGCCCGGCCAGTCCTCGGGCAGCAGCGCCGCGGGCAGCCCCGGGTCGGCGTACGGGAGGTGGCGCCAGGTGTCCAGGGCGAGGAGGTAGTCGCGGTACGCCTCCTCGGGCGGGGTGTCCGCGCGCCGCCGCCAGTCGCGCAGCACGGTCGCGTGCTGGTCGAGGAAGGCCTCGTGCTGCTTGGCGATCGCCGCCAGGTCCCACCAGCGCGCGACCGCGTCCGCCGTCGCCGCGAAGCCCAGGTGCTCCCCGCGGAACAGCTCCACGTAAGGGTCGAGCCGCAGCCGCGCCAGGGTGTGCCGGGTCTCCTCGTAGAGCCGCGCGGGGGCGAGCCAGACGCCGGGGGCCGCCGTCCCGAAGCCGAGACCGGCGAGACGTGAGCGCAGTACGTGCCGCTTCTGCCGCTCGGACTCCGGCACGGAGAAGACGGCGAGCACCCAGCCCTCGTCCTCGGGGGGCGCCGCCGCGTACACCCGCCGGTCGCCGTCCTCCAGCAGTTGGCGGGCGTCCGGCGACAGCGCGTACCCCGCGCCGCCCGCCGCCGTACGGGCCGGTTCGAGCAGTCCGCGGCGCTTGAGCCGGGACACCGACGAGCGTACGGAGGGCGCGTCGACGCCGACCGCGGCGAGGAGCCGGATCAACTCGGCCACCGGCACGGGGCCGGGCATGAAACGGCCGTACGCGCCGTAGAACGTGACGATGAGGGACCGGGGGGCGTGCTGCTCTGACACGTTGATCACTCTAGTGCGCGAAGATCACTTGGGACCGCCGCCGGTGGACAACTCACCCTCCGGCGCGGGCGGCGGCGGGCTCTCCCCGCTCACCGGCGGAACGTCCGCGCGCAGCCGGAAGCGTTGCAGCTTTCCGGTCGCCGTCCGCGGCAGCGAGTCCAGGAAGACGAACTCGCGAGGGCATTTGTACGGCGCCAGCTCCGACTTGAGGAAGGCGCGCAGCGCCTCGACGTCCCTGTGCGCCCCCTCTCTGAGGACCGCGTACGCCACCGCCACCTGCCCGCGCGCCTCGTCGGGTCGCCCCACGACCGCCGTCTCGACCACGTCCGGGTGGCGCAGCAGGGCGTCCTCGACCTCGGGCCCGGCGATGTTGTACCCCGCCGAGACGATCATGTCGTCGGCGCGGGCGACATACCGGAAGTAGCCGTCGAGGTCGCGCACGTAGGTGTCGCCGGTGATGTTCCAGCCGCCGCGCACGTACTCCCGCTGCCGTGGGTCGCTGAGATAGCGGCAGCCCACCGGGCCGCGCACCGCGAGCAGTCCGGGCTCGCCGTCCGGCACGGGCGTCCCCTCGGCGTCGACGACCCGCGCCTGCCACCCCGGTACGGGGACGCCCGTCGTCCCGGGGCGGATGTGCTCGTCGGCCGCGGAGATGAAGATGTGCAGCAGTTCGGTGGCGCCGATGCCGTTGATGATGCGCAGTCCGGTGCGGCTGTGCCAGGCACGCCAGGTCGCGGCGGGCAGGTTCTCGCCCGCGGACACACAGCGCCGCAGCGAGCTCGTGTCGTGCTCGTCCAGCTCCGCCAGCATCGCCCGGTAGGCGGTCGGTGCGGTGAACAGCACCGAGACGCGGTGCTCGGTGATCGCGGGCAACAGCTGCTTGGGGCCCGCCTGTTCGAGCAGCAGGGAGCAGGCGCCGGCGCGCATCGGGAAGACGACGAGGCCGCCGAGCCCGAAGGTGAAGCCCAGCGGGGGACTGCCGGTGAAGACGTCGTCCTCGCGCGGCCGCAGCACATGCTTCGAGAAGGTGTCCGCTATGGCCAGCACATCCCGGTGGAAGTGCACACAGCCCTTGGGACGGCCGGTGGTGCCGGAGGTGAAGGCGATCAGCGCGACGTCGTCGGCGGCCGTGTCGACCGCCGTGAACGGCTCGTCCGGGGCGCCCGTGATGCGCAGCAGCAGGTCGTCGGGCGCGTCCCCGCCGTACGTCGTGATCCGCAGCCCCGGGATCTCCGCCTTCGCCAGGTCGTCGACCGACCGTACGTCGCACAGCGCGTGGGTGGCGTGGGCGATGGCGCACATGGTGGTCAGCTCGTGCGGGCGCTGCTGGGCGAGCACCGTGACGGCGACCCCGCCCGCCTTCAGGACCGCCAGCCAGCACGCGGCGAGCCAGGGTGTGGTGGGCCCGCGCAGCAGCACCCGGTTGCCGGGCACGACGCCCAGTTCGGTGGTCAGGACGTGGGCGATCCGGTCCACCCGGGCGAGGAGGTGCCCGTACGTCCACACGTCGCCGGACGGCGTGCGGAAGGCTGGGCGCTGCGGTGGCTTGCCGCCGAGGAGTTCGGCGGCGCAGTTCAGCCGTTCGGGGTAGTGCAGCTCGGGCAGGTCGAAGGGGAGTTCGGGCCACTGCTCGGGGGGCGGGAGATGGTCGCGGGCGAAGGTGTCGACGTGGGCCGAGGTCGTCGGCTCCAGGGTGTCGCCGTCCATGGAGGTTCGCCCCCTTGTCGTGGTGGGCTCGCAGCGCTCAGCTCGTGGCTCTCGGTGTTCTCGGTGCTCAGCTCTCGGTGCTCTCGGCTCGCGTCTCGCACAAGGAGCGTATCGTGTTGGTGACGACAGTCAACGTCTCGCGATAGCCTGGGGTCCCGCAGTCCGACGGCGGAGAGGGAACCGGCAATGACCGCATTCTCGCTCGATCCGGTACAGACCGCCTGGTGTGCCGAGCTGCGCGCGCTGGCCGAGGAGCGGTTGCGCCCGCTGGCGGAGAAGGGCGAGCCGGGCCACGTCAACCGCGCTCTTGTCGCCGAGTTGGGCCGGCTCGGGCTGCTCGCCCGCCTGTTCACCTCGGGTGCGCTCGATCTGTGCCTGATGCGGGAGTCCTTGGCGCGCGGCTGCACCGAGGCCGAGACGGCACTCGCCCTGCAGGGCCTCGGTGCGCATCCGGTGCACGCGTACGGCACCCGGGCGCAGCGCGAGCGCTGGCTGCCCCGGGTCGCGGACGGGAGCGCGGTGGCCGCGTTCGCGCTCAGCGAGCCGGGCGCGGGCTCGGACGCGGCGGCGTTGGCGCTCCGCGCGGACCGGGACGCCGCACGGGCGCCCACGTCCGCACCGGGGCCCGGCGAAGCCGCACCCGCGGCCCGCGGGGCCTCGTCCGCCGCCTCCGGAGCGGCGCCCGGAGTTCCCGGAGCCGTGCCCGCGGCCCCCGGAACCCTGCCCGCGGACCCCGGTTCCTCGCCGGCGGCCTCTGGAGTCGAGCCCGGAGTCCCCGGAGTCGCGTCTGCGGTCCCCGGAACCCTGCCTGCGCATCCCGGTTCCTCGCCCGCGGCCTCTGGGGTCGCGCCCGGAGTCCCCGGAGTCGCGCCCGCGGCCTCCGGTACCGTGCCCGCGGGCCCCGGGCCGTCCGGCGTCGAGGCGCAGGAGTCGCCCGTTGCCGAGCGGGACGGCTGGGGGAGCTGGCGGCTCAGTGGGGAGAAGTGCTGGATCTCCAACGCGCCCGAGGCCGACTTCTACACCGTCTTCGCGCGGACCACCCCGGGCGCCGGAGCCCGTGGCGTCACCGCCTTCCTGGTGCCCGCCGACCGGCCGGGCCTCACCGGCACCCCGCTCGACATGCTCTCCCCGCACCCCATCGGCGCCCTCGCCTTCGACGCCGTGCCGGTGACGGCGGACGACGTGCTCGGCGAGCCCGACCGCGGTTTCCGGGTCGCGATGCACACCCTCAACCTCTTCCGCCCGAGCGTGGGCGCCTTCGCGGTCGGCATGGCGGAGGCGGCCCTCGCGGCGACGCTCACGCACACGGCAGGGCGTGAGGCGTTCGGCGGCAGGCTGAAGGACCTGCAGACGGTGGCTCACCAGGTCGCCGAGATGGCGATGCGTACGGAGGCGGCCCGCCTGATGGTCTACGCGGCGGCGGCGGCGTACGACGAAGGGGCCCCGGACGTGCCCCGGCGCGCGGCGATGGCGAAGCTGCTGGCGACCGAGACGGCCCAGTACGTGGTCGACGCGGCGGTCCAACTGCACGGCGCCCGTGCCCTGCGCCGCGGCCATCTCCTCGAACACCTCTACCGGGAGGTCCGCGCGCCCCGTATCTACGAAGGCGCCAGCGAGGTCCAGCGGGCGGTCATCGCCAAGGAGCTGTACGCGTCGGTGGAGGCCCCGTGAGCGTCGAGAGCCTGGAGGTCCAGTGAGCACCGAGCGCGTCAACCCGCCCGAACTCTCCCCGCCCACCGGCTTCTCGCACGCCGTCGTCGCCACCGGCACCCGCGTGGTCTTCCTGGCGGGCCAGACCGCGCTGGACACGGACGGGAAGGTGGTCGGCGCGACGCTCCCGGAGCAGTTCGAGAAGGCGCTGACCAACCTGCTGACGGCGTTGCGGGCCGCGGGCGGCACCCCGGCCGACCTCGCGCGGGTCACGGTCTATGCCACCGATGTCGCGGACTACCGTGCGCGGGCCCCCGAACTCGGCCGCGTCTGGCGGCGGTTGGCGGGACGGGACTATCCCGCGATGGCCGTCGTCGGCGCCGCCCGCCTCTGGGACGAACAGGCCCTGGTCGAACTCGACGGTTTCGCGGTGCTGCCGTAACACCTCGCTCCGGAACTCCCCGAACTCCCCGAACTCCCGGAACCCCCGGAGGGACTAGGCGGCGACGGCCAGCCGCTCGGCGAACACCCGGTGCGGAGCGACCACGCTGCCGTCGGGGAGCAGTTCACCGCTGTCGTCGAAGACGATCGCGCCGTTGCACAGCAGGCTCCAGCCCTGCTCGGGGTGGGCCGACACGATGTGCGGAGCCTTGGAGTCCGCGGACGGGCACAGAGTTTGGTGGGAACACATGACGCACCTCCACGTCGGATGCGATGAGTGTCGACGGCGCTGTCGCCGCCTCGCATAGGTAAGACCATGCTCCCGTGGCGAACTCATCGGAACCGCCGGTCGAGAAGCGTGACAACACGCGGACAACTCTCGAACGTTCCCATGACGCACGGACCCGACCCGCGACGGGCCGGCCCCGCCATGGACGGGACGCGCCTGAACCGGACCCCCTGTACCGGACCCCCTGTACCGGACCCGCCGTACAGCGGACTCGCCACCAAAGGGGTGAGGATCACCGCCTCGGGCCCCTGCGCCCGGTACCTGTGGAGCCCCCACGTTCCAGGAGGTACCTCATGCCCTTGCGCCAGGTCATCGGCGCGGCCACCGGCGCCGCGCTCCTGCTGCTGTTCGCCCCGTCCGCCGTCGCCCTGTCCGTCGGCGCCCTGTCGGACCCGTCCGAGACGGTCACCGTCGACGCGACCGGTCACCTCGCCGCCGACGGAACCGTCACCCTCTCCGGCACCTACCGCTGCCTGGGCCGTACGGGGCCGGTGCTCGTCTCCTCGTCGGTGTCGCAGGGCGACACCCGGATCCGCTACGGCATCGGCGGCAGCGCGGCGGTCTGCGACGGCGCGGAGCACCGCTGGACCAACTCGGAGAGGCGCACACCCGGCACCCTCGCACCGGGGGCCGCCCATGTCGAGGCCACCCTGATGGAACTGAGCCCCGCCCTGGGCGGTCTGCCGCTGCCGCTGTTCCACGCGATGCAGCAGCAGGACATCACCCTCATGGAGGGCTGAGCCGGCGCACGGGCGGGACGGGACGGCACACGGCGGGCTCGCCGGAGGGCGACACGAAGTCGCCCTCCGGCGAGCCCCACCACCTGCCGGTCGTCCTAGATGTCCCGGAACGTCTCGATCTGCGCTCCGATCGAGTTGAGCCGCTCGGCCAGGTCCTCGTAGCCGCGGTTGATGACGTACACGTTGCGCAGCACGGACGTGCCGTCGGCCGCCATCATCGCCAGCAGCACGACGACGGCCGGGCGCAGCGCGGGCGGGCACATCATCTCGGCGGCGCGCCAGCGGGTCGGGCCCTCGACCAGCACGCGGTGCGGGTCGAGGAGCTGCAGCCGGCCGCCGAGCCGGTTGAGGTCGGTCAGGTAGATGGCCCGGTTGTCGTAGACCCAGTCGTGGATGAGGGTCTTGCCCTGTGCGGAGGCCGCGATGGCCGCGAAGAACGGCACGTTGTCGATGTTCAGGCCCGGGAACGGCATCGGGTGGATCTTGTCGATCGGCGCCTCGAGCTTGGAGGGCCGTACGGTCAGGTCCACCAGCCGCGTACGGCCGTTGTCGGCGAAGTACTCCGGTGTGCGGTCGTGGTCGAGGCCCATCTCCTCCAGCACCGCGAGCTCGATCTCCAGGAACTCGATCGGCACCCGGCGTACCGTCAGCTCCGACTCGGTGACCACCGCGGCGGCCAGCAGGCTCATCGCCTCGACCGGGTCCTCGGAGGGCGAGTAGTCCACGTCCACGTCGATGTTCGGCACGCCGTGGACGGTGAGCGTGGTCGTGCCGACGCCCTCCACCCGTACGCCGAGTGCCTCCAGGAAGAAGCAGAGGTCCTGGACCATGTAGTTGGAGGAGGCGTTGCGGATGACGGTCACGCCGTCGTGGCGGGCGGCGGCGAGCAGCGCGTTCTCGGTGACGGTGTCCCCGCGCTCGGTCAGCACGATGGGCCGACCGGGGGAGACGGCCCGGTCGACCTGGGCGTGGTAGAGCCCCTCGGTGGCGGCGATGTCGAGTCCGAACCGCCGCAGCGCGATCATGTGCGGCTCGATGGTCCTGGTGCCGAGGTCGCAACCGCCCGCGTACGGCAGCCTGAAGGTGTCCATACGGTGCAGCAGCGGGCCGAGGAACATGATGATCGACCGCGTCCGGCGGGCGGCCTCGGCGTCGATCGCCTCCATGTCCAGCTCGCTCGGGGGCACGATCTCGAGGTCGACCCCGTCGTTGATCCAGCGGGTGCGGACGCCGATCGAGCCGAGCACCTCCAGAAGGCGGTAGACCTCTTCGATCCGGGCCACCCGGCGGAGCACCGTGCGCCCCTTGTTCAGGAGCGTCGCGCACAGCAGTGCGACGCAGGCGTTCTTACTGGTCTTGACATCGATCGAGCCGGACAGACGACGTCCGCCGACCACGCGCAGATGCATCGGACCCGCGTAGCCCAGAGAGACGATTTCGCTGTCCAGGGCTTCACCGATTCGAGCGATCATCTCAAGGCTGATGTTTTGGTTGCCGCGCTCGATGCGATTGACGGCGCTCTGACTTGTGCCGAGTGCCTCGGCGAGCTGCGACTGTGTCCAGCCCCGGTGTTGCCGGGCGTCACGGATGAGCTTGCCGATGCGTACGAGGTAGTCGTCTGCCATGGCGCGACCGTATATCTGATGTGAGATAAAGAGAAACGGAGCGCACCCGTCCGGGTAGTGGGGTACAGCACACCGCACCCGCGCGGGAGTTCGGGTGCGGCACCGTGGCGGCACGGCGATTCGGTCAGCGTTCCCGTCGACGCGTCGTGCGCCGCCAGCCGAAGGGGCCCGGCAGATCCATCGACGTGGTGCGGCGTCCGGTGCTGCTGCGGGTGTGGTGCGGCCCGTGCCGGCCGCCCGTGGTGATCGACCACGAGTGCCGGTTGATGTTCAGCCGCACCCCGGGAAGGATGCGGAAGCTCTTGCGGAACGTGAGAGGCATGATTGGTCCCCCTTGGGGCAGTTCACGGCATTCCTGTCGTTTCGCGCCGCCGACTGCGGCGCGTCCCGTTCCCAGTACCCCGAAGCGGGCGATGGTTGCCTGTGAACTCCCGGCGCGTTCAGCCTCGTTCGGCCGCCCCACGCTCCACGAGCGTCTGGGTGCCGATGACCCCGAGGAGGGCGACCTGCTCGGCGTCCCGCGTTCCCGGCTCCGCCGTGTAGACCATGATGCGCAGGTCGCTGCCCGCGACGCTGAGTACGTCGCAGTCGAGCGTCAGGGGACCCAGCTGCGGATGGTCGATGGTCTTGCGCGAGGCCTCGTGGTGGCCCACGGCCTCGGACTCCCACAGCTCGGCGAACCGGTCGCTGTTCGCGCGCAACTCCTCGACCAGGCGCCGCAGCCGCTGGTCCGCCGGATACCGGCGCGCGGTCGCGCGCAGGTCGGCGACGACGGTGGTCTCGAACTCGCGTCGGGCCTCGGGGGTGTGGCGGACGTGGGTGCCCGGGCCCACGAGGTTGCGCCACACCGCGTTGCGCTCGTTGCCGCGCCACCCGGACGGGTCACCCATCAGGGCCGCGTACAGCGGGTTGGCCAGCAGCAGGTTCCACGCCGCGTCGAAGACCGCGACGGGCGTTCCGGTCAGCCGGTCCAGCATCCGGTGCACGCCGGGGGTGATGTGGGCGGGCACGGTACCGCGTCCCGGCGGGACCAGTCCGGCGAGATGGAAGAGGTGCGCGCGCTCGGTGCCGGACAGTCGAAGCGCCCGGCCGAGCGCCTCGACGATCTGCTCCGAGGGGTTGCTCGCCCGGCCCTGTTCGAGACGGGTGACGTAGTCGACCGAGATCCCGGCCAGCAGGGCCAGCTCCTCGCGGCGCAGTCCGGCCGCGCGCCGGTGCCCGCCGACGGGGAGCCCGGCCGCCTCGGGGGAGACCCGGTCCCGCCAGCGCCGGACCGTCCGCCCGAACTCCGTACTCGCCATGCCCCCACTGTGCACCGGTCCGCCCGCCCGTGCCTGGTACTGGCAGTGCCAGGCACGGGCGGACAGACCCATGACCGCCCGGCCCGCCCCGCCCCGAGTGCGGGCTTGCTCGCCCCGAGCGCGGCGTTTCCCGCCCCGGGCGCCGTCGATAGGGTGTCGCCGTGCCCGCGTATCCGCCGATGCCGTCACGCCTCGAGACCGCCCGGCTGACGCTGCGGCCGTGGTCCGACTCCGATGCCGAGGGACACAGCGCGCTCTTCGCGGAACGGGGTGAGGGGCCGCTCCCGGTCGAACGGAGCCGCGAGATCATCGCGGCCCAGCTCGCCGCGGCGGCGTCGACCGGCATCGCTCTGCTGCCCGTCGACCGCCGCGACACGGGCGCCTTCATCGGCTACTGCGGGCTCCTCGTCGGCCGGGCCTCCCTCGACGAACCCGAGATCGCGTACGAATTGTTCCGGGGCGCGCACGGGCACGGCTACGCGACCGAGGCGGCCTCCGCGGTGCTCGCCGCCGCGAGCACGACCGGGCGCGGGCGGGTCTGGGCGACCGTGCGCACCTGGAACGCCCCGTCGTTCCGCGTCCTCGAAAAGCTCGGGTTCGAGCGGGACCACGTCTCGGCCGACGACCGCGGCGAGCGGGTGTGGCTCACGCGCGCGCTGCCGCGGGCGCGGCGGAGTGCCTGACGGCAGGTCGACAGCATGCCGGGCATGACCCGGGGGCGCCCATGTACTAGAGTTATCTCGACATCGAGATATCTGCCGAGGTGCACCGCAGCCGCACGTTGTCATCGGGTCTGACAGTAAGGCTTACCTAACTTAGCCTTACCTTAGTGGATCGGCCAAGACGTCGTGGCGGCAGGATGCGGTGGGAACGCGCACATCAATGAAGGAGACTGTCGTGTCGGCGAACAGCTTCGACGCCCGCAGCACGCTGCAGGTGGGCGACGAGTCGTACGAGATCTTCCGGCTGGACAAGGTGGAAGGCTCGGCTCGCCTTCCGTACAGCCTGAAGGTGCTGCTGGAGAACCTGCTCCGCACCGAGGACGGCGCGAACATCACCGCCGACCACATCCGGTCGATCGGCAACTGGGACTCCCAGGCGCAGCCGAGCCAGGAGATCCAGTTCACGCCCGCCCGCGTGATCATGCAGGACTTCACCGGCGTGCCCTGTGTCGTCGACCTCGCCACCATGCGTGAGGCCGTCAAGGAGCTCGGCGGCGACCCGGCGAAGATCAACCCGCTGGCCCCGGCCGAGCTGGTCATCGACCACTCCGTCATCGCCGACAAGTTCGGCACCAACGACGCGTTCGCGCAGAACGTCGAGCTGGAGTACGGCCGCAACAAGGAGCGCTACCAGTTCCTGCGCTGGGGCCAGACCGCCTTCGACGAGTTCAAGGTCGTCCCGCCGGGCACCGGCATCGTCCACCAGGTGAACATCGAGCACCTGGCGCGCACGGTCATGGTCCGTAACGGCCAGGCGTACCCCGACACGCTCGTCGGCACCGACTCGCACACCACCATGGTCAACGGCCTCGGTGTGCTCGGCTGGGGCGTCGGCGGCATCGAGGCCGAGGCCGCGATGCTCGGCCAGCCGGTCTCCATGCTCATCCCGCGCGTCGTCGGCTTCAAGCTGACCGGTGAGCTCACCCCCGGCACCACCGCCACCGACCTGGTGCTCACGATCACCGAGATGCTGCGCAAGCACGGCGTCGTCGGCAAGTTCGTCGAGTTCTACGGCGAGGGCGTCGCCGCCACCTCGCTCGCCAACCGCGCCACCATCGGCAACATGTCGCCGGAGTTCGGCTCGACGGCCGCGATCTTCCCGATCGACGCAGAAACGATCAAGTACCTCAAGCTGACCGGCCGCAGCGAGCAGCAGCTCGCGCTCGTCGAGGCGTACGCCAAGGAGCAGGGCCTCTGGCTCGACCCGGCCGCCGAGCCCGACTTCTCCGAGAAGCTGGAGCTGGACCTCTCGACGGTCGTCCCGTCGATCGCCGGCCCGAAGCGCCCGCAGGACCGGATCGTCCTGGCCAACGCCGCGCAGCAGTTCGCGCAGGACGTGCGCAACTACGTCGACGAGGACGACGAGGCGGGCAAGGAGTCCTTCCCGGCCTCCGACTCCCCGGCCTCCGCCAACGGCGTACCGACCCGTCCGACCACGGTCACCGCCCCCGACGGCTCGACCTACGAGATCGACCACGGCGCGGTGACGGTCGCGGCCATCACCTCCTGCACCAACACCTCGAACCCGTACGTCATGGTCGCCGCCGCGCTGGTGGCCAAGAAGGCGGTCGAGAAGGGCCTGACCCGCAAGCCGTGGGTCAAGACCACCCTCGCCCCGGGCTCCAAGGTCGTCACCGACTACTTCGACAAGGCGGGGCTCACCCCCTACCTCGACAAGGTCGGCTTCAACCTCGTCGGCTACGGCTGCACCACCTGCATCGGCAACTCCGGCCCGCTGCCGGAGGAGGTCTCCAAGGCCGTCAACGACCACGACCTCGCCGTCACCTCGGTCCTCTCCGGCAACCGGAACTTCGAGGGCCGCATCAACCCCGACGTCAAGATGAACTACCTGGCCTCCCCGCCGCTGGTCGTCGCGTACGCGCTCGCGGGCTCCATGAAGGTGGACATCACCAAGGACGCGCTGGGCATCGACCAGGACGGCAAGCCGGTCTACCTGGCCGACATCTGGCCCTCCGAGGCCGAGGTCAACGACGTCGTGGCGAACGCCATCGGCGAGGACATGTTCAACAAGTCCTACCAGGACGTCTTCGCGGGCGACGCCCAGTGGCAGGCGCTGCCGATCCCGACCGGCAACACCTTCGAGTGGGACCCGCAGTCCACCTACGTCCGCAAGCCCCCGTACTTCGAGGGCATGGCGCACGAGCCGTCCCCGGTCACCGACATCGCCGGTGCCCGTGTGCTCGCCAAGCTGGGCGACTCGGTCACCACCGACCACATCTCCCCGGCCGGCGCCATCAAGGCCGACACCCCGGCCGGCAAGTACCTCACCGAGCACGGTGTGGAGCGTCGTGACTTCAACTCCTACGGCTCGCGCCGAGGCAACCACGAGGTCATGATCCGCGGCACGTTCGCCAACATCCGCCTGCGCAACCAGATCGCGCCGGGCACGGAGGGCGGCTACACCCGCGACTTCACCGTCGAGGGCGCGCCCGTCGCGTTCATCTACGACGCCTCGCGCAACTACATCGAGCAGGGCACCCCGCTGGTCATCCTGGCCGGCAAGGAGTACGGCTCCGGCTCGTCCCGCGACTGGGCCGCCAAGGGCACCGCGCTCCTCGGCGTCAAGGCCGTCATCGCCGAGTCGTACGAGCGCATCCACCGCTCGAACCTCATCGGCATGGGCGTCCTGCCGCTCCAGTTCCCGGAGGGCGCCACCGCCGAGGCCCTCGGCCTCACCGGCGAGGAGACCTTCTCCTTCACCGGCGTCGAGGAGCTCAACAACGGCACCACCCCGCGCACGGTGAAGGTCACCACCGACACCGGCGTCGAGTTCGACGCGGTCGTCCGCATCGACACCCCCGGCGAGGCGGACTACTACCGCAACGGCGGCATCATGCAGTACGTGCTGCGCAACCTGATCCGCAAGTAGGCGATCCGGTAGAGCGGCCGGGCCGCACTCCTCTTCGGAGGGGTGCGGCCCTTCGCATGCGACGGCACGCCCGGGCGCCTACACCCAGCCGCGCTGCGCCGCCCGCATCCCCAGCTGGAAACGGCTCGCCGCGCCCAGCCGCTCCTGCAGATCGCTCACCCGGCGGCGCAGTGTCCGCAGGCTCACCCCCAGGTGACGGGCGACCGCCTCGTCCTTCATCCCGGCGGCCAGCAGCCGGGTCAACGTCCGCTCGTCCTCGGTGAGTCCACCGTCGGAGACCGGCTGGCCGAGCGGGGTCGCCTGTTGCCAGGCCAGCTCGAAGAGCTTCTGCAAGGCCTCGGTGACCGCCGAGTGCCACACCACGACGGCACAGTAGCCGCCGGCCGCGGAGGCGGTCAGCGGCAGCAGCGCCCGGCATCCGTCGACCACCAGCAGCTTGAGCGGCACGGTCGGCAACACCCGGGCCTGCTCGCCGAGTTCGACCATACTCAGGGCGCGGGACAGGACCTTCGGATCCTCCAGGCCGGTCGCCGCGTAGATCCCCCGAGAGACGATTCCGCGGCTGAGCAGATCGGCCTGGAGATCCACCTGCGGAGCGGGCGGGGCGAGATACGGCGGTGTGTCGAAAAGGCACACCTCGTGCTCCGCGCGCGCGTACATCTCCTCCAGGCGTGCCGCGATGGCGCCCTCGCCGGAGGCCACCTCGACCAGCCGGGACGGCTCCTCGCGAAGCAGCCCCGCCTCGTACGCGGTCGCCATCTCCTCGGCGGTGGCGGCCAGCAGTTCGGACTCCGTCTCGCGCCGCCGGATCAGCGCGCGGATCGCCACCCGGGGGTCGACCGCCCGTAACCCGCCCATGGAGTCCGGTGGTTGCAGCAGCCCGAGCGTGAGCAGCCGGTTGCAGGCCTCGCGGACCCGGGCCGGGGAGGCACCGGTCAGCAGCGCCCAGCCGGCCGCGCCGGCGTCGGGCTGGTTGAGGATTGCCTGGTACAACAGCTCGTCGAACGCGGAGACCCCCACCGCGGCCCAGGGGCTCGCGGCAGGGGTCTCCCTTGCCGTGTCGTATGCCGTGTTCACCATGGCCCGGCACGGTAGACGATCTTTGTTAAGACTTTTCGCAACGTTTGGCTACGGTCGTCTACTTCAGGCCGAACGCCCGTACGACCGTCTGGTCGACGATGTTGCCGTCCCGGTCGCCGGCCCGTACGCGCAGCGACACGAACCGGGCGTCCTTCTTCGGGTGCTTCAGCTCCGCCTTGCCGTGCTTGACCTTCACTTCCTTCCACGAGGTGCCGTCGTCGTACGAGACCCAGGCCTTCAGGGAACTGGCGGTGACGCCGCCCGACTGGTTCCGGACGGAGAGGCCGAGCTTCGAGGTGTGTCCGGCCTCAGCACTGTTGAGAAGGTTGAGCCCGGCCACGTCGTAGTCGACCGAGAGCAGCCCGAGCGCCGTCTGCTGGTCCGTGTGCGCCGAGGCGAAGGACCATTCGGTGTGGGTGGCGGTGGAGTACGCCGCCCAGTCGGCCGTGCGCTGCGTGTCGACCACGAGGCGGTACGAGGACTTCGCCGCCGGCGCGGTGAACGTGCCGTAGCCGCCGAGTGCGGTGTCGCCGACCAGTTGCCCGTCCGCGTACAGCTTGCCCTTCGCGGTGTCCAGAACGTTGTCCGCGTATCCGTAGTGGCCCGGTGTGGCATCGCTCAACTCCGGGACACGGAAGGTGAGTTTGTCACCGGTGCGCTGGGAGAGGCCGGCCTGCTGAGCGGTCGCCGGGCGGACGACCTGGCCCAGCCAGTCCTCGGTGGGCTGCTTGCCCGCCTTGTCGAAGGTCCGCACGGGACCCCACTGAGGCTGGTTCGCCTTCCAGTTGGGATAGACGGCGTGCCAGATCCGGTTGTCGGAGACGTTGTAGTACTCGGTGCGCTCCGTGCCGAGCCGCACGTTGGTGGTGGTCGCGATGTCGGCACTCTGCCAGGGGCGGTACCGGTACACGGCGTCCTTGCCGACATCCCCGGCCCCGGCCCCGTGGTAACGAACCGTCTGCTTCACCGTGTTGGAGCTGTTCAGGTTGTACGTCTGGTTCGCCGAGACGGCTCCCACCTGCGGGAACATCACGTTGTACACATACGGACTGACCGGAGTGCCGGCCATCTTCAGCTTGACCTTCTTCCCGCTCTTCAGCAGGGCGCCGAGCTTCGCGCCGTCCTCGCCGGTGGCGATCATCAGCGGGACGGTCGTGCTCTTCGCCCAGGCGATCCAGTACCCGGGCGTCTCGCGATAGGCGAGGACGTAACCGGCCCCGGCCGCGGTCGCGTTGGCCAGCGCCTCGTCCGGCGTCCCGCCGGCGACCACTCGGACGACCGCCACCTTGCCCTTGACGTCGAGTCCCGCGAAGTCGGCCGCGGTGCCGGCGCCCGCGTCCACCGCGCGCACCGTGTGATCACCGCTGACCTTCACGGGCAGGCCGCTGTCCGTCTGCGCGTAGTCGAGGGGCAGCGCGTACTTCTCCGGGCCGGTGACGCTCGCCGTCAGCTCCTTGGCGTACAGCCGGAACTTCGAGGAGAACTCGAACATGCCCTGGGTGACCTTCTCGGTGGGCGCCACATAGATGTGGTCGGTCCACCAGCCCTGGCTGTAGGTCACCCCGAAGGCAGTGCCCGGGCCTTCCCGGTGCCAGTTGGTGCTGAAGCCCTGGAACTCGGAGTCCTCCTTGGTCTTCGGCTTGATCTCGACCGCCTTGCGGGCGTCGAGGACGACCTCGGTGTCACGGTCGACCTTGATCTCCGGATCGCCGACGACCGAGGTGTTGACCTCCAGTCCGGCCGCGTCCCGCTGCGAGATCCAGGACGCCGTGGAGTACGTACCGGCCGGCACCTTGAAGGTGTAGCTCTTGCCGATGTACCCGTACGTGTCCGGGTAGGCGCCGTTCAGCTCCTGCAGCATGAAGATCGACGACGAGGTGGTCGGCTTGCCGTCACGGCCCAGCAGCGACACCTTCAGGTCGTAGGTCTTCGGCAGCTTCTCGAAGCCGATGGCCGTGGTGACGAGGACGCCGTCGGCGCTGGCGGTGATGTGGCCCGTGTACCGGCCCGTCGCCTCCTTCGCCGGGTCGACCGTGACCGCGACGGTGGCGGTGCCCTTCGCCGGGACGGTCACCGTGTCCGTGTTCAGTGTGGCGTCGTGAAGTGACGAGGACACCTTCAACTCCACCGCTTTGTCCGTGGTGTTGGTGTACGTGATGTCCTTGTCGGCGGCCTCGGTGTCGGTCTCCTCGTACTTGCCGAAGCTCAGCGTCGGCGTCGCGAAGACGCCCTGGTTGACGGCCCGTACGGCGTCGACCCGGCCGTCGCCCTGCTCGAAGACGTCGGCGTCCGGCATGGTCTTCGCCGTGGTCGCCAGCGCCTGCTTGATCTGCTGGCCCGTCCAGTCGGGGTGGGCCTGGGCGACCAGCGCCGCGGCGCCCGCGACATGCGGGGTGGCCATCGACGTACCGCTCGCCGTCGTGTAGTAGTCGTCGACCGGCGTACCACCAGGCATGCTGGTGCCCGCGGCGCGGGCCGCGGTGATGGCCACGCCGGGCGCGGTGATCTCCGGTTTGACCGCGTAGTCACCGGCGCGCGGACCGCGGCTGGAGAACGAGGCCAGCTTGTCGGACTTGTCCACGGCGCCCACTGTCAGCGCGGAGTCGGCGATGCCCGGGGTGCCGACGGTCTGCTCGGACGGGCCGGAGTTGCCCGCCGCGATCACGAAGAGGGTGCCGGTGGACTCGGACAGCTTGTCGACGGTCTCGCTCAGGATGTCGGAGGGGCCGGTGGCGTCACCGCCCAGCGACATCGACACGATCTTCGCGCCGGATGTGGCCGCCCACTCCATACCCGCGATGATCCAGGAGTCCTGGCCGTGGCCGGTGTTGTCGAGCACCTTGCCCACCGCCAGTTCCGCGCCCGGCGCCACGCCCTTGTAGCGGCCGCCCGAGGCCGCGCCCGATCCGACGATGGTGGAGGCCACGTGCGTTCCGTGGCCGAATCCGTCCTGCACCCCCTCGGCGGGCACGAAGCTCTGGGACTCCGCGATCTTGCCCGCGAGGTCGGGGTGTCCGGTGTCCACGCCGGTGTCCAGGACGGCGACCTTGATGCCCTTGCCGTCGTAGCCCGACTTCCACACCTCGGGTGCGCCGATCTGCGGCACGCTGACGTCGAGGGACGCCTGTACCTTGCCGTCGAGCCAGATCTTGTCGATGCCCTCGCCGAGTTGCTTGGCGGCCTTGGTGGTCGGTTCGGTGCCGAGAGCGGGGGCGATGTCGGCCCAGAAGGAGGTCGACTTCTTCGCGCTCAGCGCGGCCCCGTCGATCGCGGGCAGCTTGAGCGTCCGGCGTGCGCCGTCGGGGGTCGCGCTGCCGCTCTTGTACGTCGCGATCACCGGGGTGGTGCCGGTCTTCGCGTCCGTGTATCCCTGCTTCACCAGCTGGGTGACGTTGAACAGGGCCGGGTCGAGACGGCCCGCCTTCACCAGCGGGATCGCGTCCGCCGGTAGGACACTGACCTCGCCGTCGCGCTCGCTGGACAGGAAGGTGGCGGCCTCTCGGCCCTTGCCGCGCTGGATGTCGACGGCATATTTTCCGTCCGGTCCGGCGGTGAGCGACACGGTGTCGCCGGTGATGAGGGTGACGGTCCGGGTGCTGCCCTGCGCCGCGCCCGGTGGGGCGTCGGGCGAGGGGGTCGGGGCCGCTGCCGAGGGCGCGACCGCACCCGCGAGCAGAGCGGCGGCGCCTGTCATGGCCCAGAGGGCGTGGAGTCTTCGCATCTGTGGGCTTTCCTTCCCTTGAGAGACCTGGTGAGGTCTGGACCACTGTGCGGGCCGGGGGAGAAGAGGCTCAAGGGATTCCTGTGGCCGGGCCGTGCCAATGCCCCCTTCGGCCAAGGGGGTTGAGAACCGCCGGTTCCTCCCGGGAGGCCCTTCGCACGGCTGCGGCAAAGTCGGAACACAGGGTTCTCCCAGCGAACCGGGACAGGATCGTCATATGTCTGGCACCCGAAGCGAACGTCTCCACGCCACACGCGCCCCCGGCGACCCCACCCGTGGCGAACGCCCCGGCGGCCACCGTGTCCCCGGTGAGCGTGTCTTCGTCGACGGCGACGGGGCCCGCGTGCGCGGCGGGCATGACGGGGCCGAGCGCCTCTGCGACGGACGTGACGGCGGCGACCGCCCCCGTGTCGGACGGGACGGTGGCGAGTACGTCCACGGGGCTGGGGCCGGCGTGCGCGGCGGACGTGAGGGCGGCGACCGCCTCCGCTCCACACGCGCCCCCGGCGACCCCGTCCGTGGCGAACGTGCCGGTGGCCACCGAGTCCCCGGTGAGCGTGTCTTCGACGACGGCGACGGGGCCCGCGTGCGCGGCGAGCGTGACGGCGGCGACCGCCCCCGTGTCGGACGGGACGGTGGCGAGTACCTCGGCGGGGACCGCCTCCGTGGCGAGCGGACCCGCGGCGAGCGGACCCGTGGGGACCGTGTCCGCGTGCTGATCGTCGACGACGAACCCGCACTCACCGAACTGCTGTCCGTGGCCGTCACCGAGGCGGGCTGGCGGCCCTACCCGGTCGCCGACGGGCACAGCGCCCTGCGCGCCGCCCGCGGCTGCGCCCCGCACGCGGTCGTGCTCGACGGGATGCTGCCCGACCTCGACGGCATCCAGGTGCTGCGCAGGCTGCGGTACGAGAATCCGAGACTGCCCGTCCTCATGCTGACCGCGCGCGACGCGCTGGAACACCGCATCGACGGCCTGTCCTCGGGCGCCGACGACTACGTGACCAAGCCCTTCTCCCTGGAGGAGGTCGTCCTGCGGCTGCGCGGACTGCTGCGCAGGGCCGGCGCCGAACCGCTCCGGGCCGACGACTCCGTCCTGGTGCTCGGTGACCTCGTCCTGAGCGAGGAGACCCGCGAAGTGCGCCGCGACGGTACGCCGATCCAGCTCACCGCCAAGGAGTTCGACCTGCTCGGGCTGCTGCTCGGCCACCCGCGTCAGGTGCTCAGCAAGGCCCAGATCCTCGACCACGTGTGGAGCAGCTCCTTCGACGGTGGCGGCAACCTCGTCGAGGTCTACATCTCCAGCCTGCGCCGGAAGATCGACAAGGGCCGGGCGCCGATGATCCACACCGTGCGCGGCGTGGGGTACGCGATCCGCCCGGTGGAGGACGGGAGATGAACCTCCGACGGAACCGGCTCCCCGGCCGCTCCCGACCCACGGCGCGGGTCGGACGTTCGCTGCGCACACGGCTGTTGCTCTTCATCAGCGCCACCCTCGTCGCCGTCTGCGCCGCGATGGCCCTCACCACCGTCTTCGCCCAACGCTCCTACCTGCTCGGCAACCTGGACCAGCGCGTCACCGACGCCGCCGAGCGCAGCCAGGGCGGCCTCCAACGCCGCAGCGGCGACGACACGGACCTGGGGTTCCTCAACGAACGGGGACAGGCCGTCGGCACGCTCGCCGCCCGGTTCGACGAGGACGGGGGCATCCTCGCCGCCGAGGTCGTCACCCACGACGGCGGCCGACAGACCCTCACCGCCGTCCAGCGCGCCGCCCTCGACGGCATCACCACCGACGGCTCCCTGCACACCCGTACCGTCCCGGGCCTCGGCAGCTACCGTGTGACCGCCCTCGGCGGCGACGGCGTCCCCGTGCTCACCGGGCTCCCCATGGGCGACGTACAGGACATGATCGGCCGGCTGGTCGCGGTCGAGGGCGTGGTGGCCGCCGTCGGCCTCACCGCCGCGGGCTGCGTCTGCGCGGTCGTCATACGGCGCCAACTGCGCCCCCTCGGACGGGTCGCCGCCACCGCCGTCGAGGTCTCCCGCTCCCCGCTGGGCCACGGCGAGGTCACCGCCCTGACCCGCGTCCCCGAACGCGACACCGACCCCGGCAGCGAGGCCGGCCAGGTCGGTGCCGCCCTCAACCGCATGATCGACCATGTGGAGTCCTCGCTCGCCGAACGCCGGCGTGGCGAGGAGGAGATGCGCCGCAGCGAGGAACGCATGCGCCGCTTCCTCGCCGACGCCAGCCATGAACTCCGTACACCTCTCGCCTCCATCGCCGGATACGCGGAACTGATGAACCGCGGCACCGAACGGATCGAACCGACCCTGGCCTGGCGCCGGGTCTCCGCCGAGTCGGCCCGGATGACCGGCCTCGTCGAGGACCTGCTGCTGCTCGCCCGGCTGGACGAGGGCCGGCCGCTGCACGCGGCCGAGGTGGACCTCGCGGCACTGGTCGCCGAGGCGGTGTGGGACGCGCGGGCCGCCGGGGACACCCACAACTGGCAGCTGGCGCTGCTGCTGGACACCCCGGCCCTGGTCGTCGGCGACGAGGCACGGCTGCACCAGGTGGTGGCCAACCTGTTGGCCAACGCCCGTGTGCACACACCCGTCGGCACGACCGTGATCGCCTCGGTGGAGGCCACGGAAGCGGCCTGCGTGATCCGTGTCCGCGACGACGGTCCCGGCATCCCGCAGCACCTGCTCCCGTCGGTCTTCGAACGCTTCACACGCGGCGATGTCTCGCGCGCCCGCGGCGGCCCCACGGAGGGCGGCTCCGGCCTCGGACTCGCCATCGTCGAGGCGGTCACCGTCGCCCACGGCGGTCGCATCCACGTGGAGAGCGCCCCGGGCCGTACGGAGTTCACACTCGAACTGCCCCCGGCCGAAGGCGCCAGGACCCCGGACCCGGCAACCACTCCGGCAACCACTCCGGCACCCGCGTCGGCCTGATCCCCGGTACCTCCTTCGCCGCCCCTGTGTACCCACCATGAAGGTCAACGGAATTGTTGACAATTTCTTCGGCGGCGACATACGTTCACGGGCGTCAGACCGAGGCGTGCGCCATGCGCGGGTGACGCGACAGCGGCCCGCCCCGGCGCCCGGAAGGGAGCGGTTCGTTGTCCACGCGCCGGCCTTCCCCCCGCCGAACCTGCTGGACCTCTTCCCGCCGCACTTCAGGTTCGCCTCAGGTTGCTCCCCCAGAGTCGTTCGCGCCCGGCCGTCCGCCACGGACGTGCCCACGACGAAGGGATCCAGCGACGATGACCGAGCTCGACACCGGAGAGCACACGGCGCAGTCCGGGACGCCTCCGCAGTCCGGGACGGACTCCCGCGCCCACTCGGACCGGCGCAACTTCATGCGGAGGGTCTTCTTCGCGAGCGGCGCCACGGCCGTGGCCACGATGGGCGGCGCCGGAGCCTGGACCGCGCTCGCCGACGACACCGCCACCCCCACCGCCTCCGCCATACCGAGCGGCGCGCCCAGCGGCAGCCCCGGCGGCGGCGCGGGCGGCCCCGGCAACCAGACCATCACGGAGGACTTCTTCGGCCTCACGACCGACGGCAAGCGGATCGACGACCTTTACGCGATCCACTCCACGGGAGTCGCCACCGCTCCCGTGATCGCCGCCGCGAACGCCTTCCTCGCCGGGCTCACCGACACCCAGAAGACGGCGACGCAGTTCACGGTCCACTCCACCGAGTGGCGCCTGTGGAGCAACGTCGACTCGTACGCACGTCAGGGCGTCACCCTCGCCGACATGACGGACCATCAGAAGACTCTGGGTACCGCTCTGTTGAAGTCGGCGCTCAGCGCGGACGGCCTGGAGACCACCGAGAAGATCCGCAGGATCAACCAGGCGGCCGGCGAGGCGATCGGCAACACCGCTTCCTTCAACGAGGACGCGTACTACTGGACCGTGATGGGCACCCCGTCGGCCACCGAGCCCTGGGGCTTCCAGTTCGACGGCCACCACCTGGTCGTCAACTACTTCGTGCTCGGCGACCAGGTCGTCATGAGCCCCTGCTTCTGGGGCTCCGAGCCGACCTCGATGGAGATCGACGGTGAGACCGTGACGGTCTGCCACGAGGAGGTCGTGGCGAGCCTCGCCTTCGTCAACTCCCTCACGCGGGCACAGCAGGCGGTCGCCATCGAGTCCGCGACCAAGTCGAACGAGTCGATGAAGGCGGGCGCCTTCTCCGACAACGCCGTGCAGACGTACACCGGCCTGCGCGCCGACGTCCTGAACGGGGCGCAGAGGAAGAGGCTTCTCGGCATCGTCGAGGCCTTCGTCGGCCGCGGGAAGGCCGATGCCGCGAAGGTGCGGATGGCCGAGGTCCGCAAGTACCTCGACCACACGTATGTGACCTGGGCGGGCGGCACGGCCGACGACTCCGCCTTCTACGTCCGGGTGCACAGCCCGGTCGTCTGGGTCGAGGTCGACTGCCAGGCCCCGGGCCCGCTCGCGGGCGCGTACGGGGCCACGCAGGGCAGCGGCGCGACCCAGAAGCACGTCCACTCCATCATCCGCACGCCCAACGGCAACGACTACGGGAGGGAGCTTCTTCGACAGCACTATCTGACGTCACCCCACCATCGGTGACGTGACCGACTCAGGTGGTTTCTCAGTCATAGGAAAATCGGTACCTGAGTGGTTTCTCCGTCATGGCGAGGGCCGCACCCGTTGTCAGGGGGTGCGGCCCTCGTGCGTGATGCGCTTACACGTGAAGCGCTTACACATGAAGCGTTTACAGAGGTGGTCGTGCGCGCTAACGTCCGCATGAGGTGGGAGCGCTCCCATACGGCGGACCGGAACCCGCCGGGAGTTGCTCCCGCCTCACCTCACATTCCCGCGACATCGAGCGAAGGGTCTGCTCGTCATGGCCGCAGCTGTCATGAACGTGACAAGGTCTCGATTATCTCGGCCTTCCCGCCGCCGCTCCCTCCTCCTCGTCCTGCTCGCCCTCCTCGCCGTCGTTCCCGCCCTCGGCCTGGTCGTCACGGCCGGCGGAAGGGCGGCGGCGCACGGCACCCCCATGAAACCCGGCAGCCGTACCTTCCTGTGCTGGCAGGACGGGCTGACCGACACCGGCGAGATCAAACCGGTGAACCCGGCCTGCAAGGCGGCCCAACAGGTGAGCGGCACCACGCCGTTCTACAACTGGTTCTCGGTGCTCCGCTCGGACGGTGCGGGCCGCACCCGCGGCTTCGTCCCCGACGGGGAACTGTGCAGTGGCGGCAACCCCAACTTCACCGGCTTCAACCTGCCCCGGAGCGACTGGCCGCTCACCCATCTCACCTCGGGCGCCACGGTCGACTTCTCCTACAACGCCTGGGCCGCGCACCCGGGTTGGTTCCGCGTCTACGTCACCAAGGACGGTTTCGACCCGACCAAGGCGCTCACCTGGAACGACATGGAGGACCAGCCGTTCCTGACCGTCGACCACCCGCCGCTCAACGGCAGCCCGGGCACGGTCGAGGCCAACTACTCGTGGACCGGACAGCTCCCCGCGAACAAGTCGGGCCGCCACATCATCTACATGGTCTGGCAGCGCTCGGACAGCGCGGAGACCTTCTACTCCTGCTCGGACGTCGTCTTCGACGGCGGCAACGGCGAGGTGACGGGTGTTCACGACCCCGGCAACCCCACCGAACCCCCGCCCGGCGTCTGCTCCGCGACCCGTCGGACGACCAACAGCTGGAACGGCGGCTACCAGTCGGAGGTGACCGTCACCAACTCCGGAGACGTGCCGATGCTCGGCTGGATGGTCGACTGGACCCTGCCGGGCGGGCAGTCGGTCGTCAGCCTCTGGAACGGCAACGCGACCTACAGCGGCCAGGACGTGATGGTGCACAACGCCGACTGGAACGGTGCGTTGGATCCCGGGAAGAGCGCGACCTTCGGGTACGTCGTCTCGGGCTCCGGCGGTGATCCCGCGATCGCGCTTCCCTGTCAGGTCGGTTGAGCGGCTCTGGGCGGACCGGGTGGGTGGTGTGGAACTCACCCGGTCCGCGAGCCCGGGCGGGCGAGGGGGGTGCTGCCCGGGTTGGGGGTCCCCCTGCTCGAGCGCAGCCGAGGGCTTGGGGGAGCGTGGCTTGTGACGACCTAGGTGTGCGACAACGTTGTCTGATGGTCTGTACATGACTCTACCGCCTCAACCGACAACGATGTCAAGCGAGTTGGGGGACCACAGGGGGGCGCGTTGCGCCATAGGGGTGTGCGCCGAGCGTGCCTGTGGGGGCGCACGCGGTCTTCCGTGGTACCCGTGGCGCACGTTACTGTCCCTGCGGCTTGTGCGACCTGTGGTGCGCGACCCGTCCGAAGGAGGAGGGGCCGCGTCATGCGTTTCCGTCCGTCATCCGTCCTGCTCGCCGTCGCCCTGGCGGCCGCCGGGATCACCCCCGCCGTCACCCCCGCGGCGGCCGCCACCGCCGCACCCGATCTCGTCCGGGACCCCACCACCCACGTCGACCCGCTCATCGGCACCAAGAACGGCGGCAACGTCTTCCCCGGAGCCGTCGTCCCCTTCGGCATGCTCTCCTGGAGCCCCGAGAACACCCGCGGCGACGCCACCCGCACGGCCGCGCCCGGCGGTTACCAGTACGACGCCACCCGCATCAGGGGCTTCAGCCTCACCCACATGTCCGGCACGGGCTGCGCGGGCGGCAGCGGCGACATCCCCTTCTTCCCGTACGCCGGTGAGATCACGTCCTCCCCGGCGAGCGACACCAAGGACACGGTGTACGCGGCCGACTTCGCGCACACCGACGAGACCGCCGAGCCCGGCCACTACAAGGTCGGCCTCGCCTCCGGCGTCACCGCCGACCTCACCGCGACCGCGCGCACCGGCTCGGGCCGCTTCACCTTCCCCGCCGACAAGCCCGCCTCGCTCCTGGTCCGCAGCGCCAACTCCGAGGTCGGGTCGACCGATTCGACCCTGAAGATCGACCCGGCGACCCGCACGGTCTCCGGGTCCGTCACCTCGGGGAACTTCTGCGGCTACCTCGACCCCGAGGGCCAACGCGCCTACTACACGCTCTACTTCACGGCCCGCTTCGACCGCGACTTCAAGTCGACCGGCACCTGGCAGGACGACAGGCTGAGCCCGGGTTCCACGGAGGCGAGCGGCGGCACCGGCGGCTTCGCGAACGGCGGCCGTCCCGTCGCGGGCAAGGGCGCGGGCGGCTATGTGGAGTTCGAGCCCGGCGCGGACCCCGTGAACGTCAAGGTCGGCATCTCGTACGTCAGCCAGGCGGGCGCCGCCGCCAACCTCGCCGCCGAGAACCCGCCGTCCCGCTCCTTCGCCTCGGTCCAGGACGCCGCCCACCGGGCCTGGCGCGACCAGCTCGGCGCGATCAGGGTCGGCGGCGGCAGCGACAGCGACCGCACCACCTTCTACACCGCGCTCTACCACGCCCTCCTGCACCCGAACGTCATCAGTGACGCCGACCGCAGATACCGGGGCCCCGACGACAAGGTCCATGTCGTCGGCCGCGGCCACCGGGCCCAGTACGGCACCTTCTCCGGCTGGGACGTCTACCGCTCCCAGGTCCAGCTGCTGACCCTGCTCAGCCCGGACACCGGCTCCGACATCGCGCAGTCGCTGCTCGAACTCGCCCGGCAGAACGGCGGCGTCTGGGACCGCTGGCTGCACGGCGCGAGCGGCACCCACGTCATGAACGGCGACCCGTCCCCGACCGCGCTCGCCGGCATCCGGGCCTTCGGCGGCACCGACTTCGACCTGCGCGGCGCGCTGGACTCGCTGGTCAGGGCGGCGACCGTGCCGACCGAGGGCGACCTCTCCTCCTCGGGCAAGCCGGTCCTGTCCGTCGGACAGCGGCCGTCGCTCGACAAGTACCTCAAGCAGCACTACATGCCGTCCGTGTCCAACGCCTGGGGCGGCGCCGCCGAGACCCTCGAGATGTCCGGCGCGGACTTCGCGCTCTCCCAGCTCGCCACGGCGGCCGGGAAGAAGCAGACGGCCGCCGACTTCGCCCAGCGCTCCCAGTGGTGGCAGAACAACTTCAACATCGCGGCCGACCCGAGCGGTGGCTACGTCGCGGGCCGCAAGGCGGACGGCAGCTGGGTCACCGGCTTCACCCCGGCGACCGGCAACGGATTCGTGGAGGGTACGGCCGCCCAGTACACCTGGATGGTGCAGCACAACCCGGCCGGGCTCTTCGCCGCGATGGGCGGCCGAGACAAGGCACTCGACCGCCTCGACACCTTCTTCCACAACGCCGACGGCAGCTGGGCCCTCACGGGCAACGGCGGCGACAAGTCGGAGCTGGACAACGAGCCCTCGATCAACGTGCCCTACCTGTACGCCTACGCGGGCGCGCCCTACAGGACGCAGGAGACCGTCCGCGCCGCGATGACGGGGTTGTGGTCGACCCGGCCGGGCGGCATCCCCGGGAACGACGACCTGGGCGAGATGTCGTCCTGGTACGTCTTCTCCGCGCTCGGCATGTATCCGCAGGTCCCCTCCCGCGCCGAACTCGTCCTCGCCTCACCGCTGTTCACCCGGGTGGAGATCAACCGGCCCGGCGGCAACGACATCGAGATCCGCGCGAACGGCGCCGCCGCCGACGCCCCGTACGTGCAGTCGCTGAGGGTCGACGGCCGTACCAGCGACCGCCCTTGGCTCCCCGCCTCCTTCGTCCGCGACGGCGGCACGCTCGACTACACCCTCTCCGGCACCCCGAACCGCACCTGGGGCAGTGACCCGGCGGCCGCCCCGCCGTCCTTCCGCGAGGGCGAGCAGCCGTACCAGATCGGTGTCGGCCCGACCACCGCGACGCTCGCACCCGGCGGCAGCACGAAGCTCGACATCCGTGCCCTCGCGTTGAGCGGCGGCACCGGCCCCGAGGTCCGCTTCAAGGTGGACGCCCCGGCCGGCGTGACCGCGACCCCCGCCGAGGGCACCGTGACCGACGGCGCCCAGGAGATCACCCTGTCCGCCGGTGACACCGCCCAGCAGGGCTTCTACGACGTCAAGGTCACCGTGACGTCGGCCGCCACCTCGTACGAGCAGCCGGTGGCCCTCACCGTCGCGGCGCCCGGCTCCCTCCTGGCCGCCTACAACAACACCGGTGTCTCCGACGACACCGGTGACCACGACGAGGCCGACTACGACGGCGGCGGCTGGAGCTACTCCCGTCAGGCCCTCGCCGCCGCCGGCCTGGCCCCCGGCACCCAGGGCACCGTGGACGGCCTCACCTACACCTGGCCCGACTCTCCCACCGGCCGCCCCGACAACGCCTCGGCGACCGCCCAGAACATCGAACTCGCCCACCCGGCCGACCGGTTGTCCTTCATCGGCAGCGCGGTCAACGGCAACCAGCAGACCCATGCCACCGTCACCTACACCGACGGCAGCACGGACTCCGTCGACCTCTCCTTCACCGACTGGACCGTCGGCGGCGGAGGCGGCACCGTCCAGTACGGCAACGAGACCGTCGCCAGGACCGCGTACCGCAATGTCGCGGGCGCCGACAAGGACCCGGTGGCCACCTACGTCTTCGCCACCAAGCCCTTCCAGGCCCCGCCCGGCAAGACCGTCAAGAGCGTGCGACTGCCGGACAACGCGGATCTGCACGTGTTCACCGTCGCGGTGAGCTGAGACCCCGGCCGCACAGCAGGGCGGGCGCGGAGAGTGATCTCCGCGCCCGCCCCGCCCGTGTGAGGGTGTCAGCCCAGCAGTTCCACCTCCGCGAGCGTCGCCTCGCTGTCGAGGACCAGGCGGTAGTGCGCGTACGAGCCCGGATGCGCGACCGAGAACACCCGGGTCTGCTTGTCCCAGGTGAAGGACTCGCCGGAGCGCTTGTCGAGGTCGGTCCACGTGGTGCCGTCGGAGGAGCCCTGCAGGACCCAGCCCCCCGGGGCCTTGGTGTGGTCCGCGGACGAGGTCAGGGTGTACTGAACCCCCTCGGCCGCGGTGGACGTCGGCAGGTCGACCGAGGTGACCGTGGCGTCCGTCGCCGAGGTGTTGTCGAAGAGCGCGCCGTCACCCTTGAGGACGTCCGCGCGGGGCGCGGGCACCTTGTCGTCCTGGGTGATCGACACGGGCGCCGCGTCCTTGCCCGTGCCCCACGACGACGGCTTGGAGCCCATGTCGAACTCCAGCACGCCACCACGGGAGATGAGCGAGTGGGGCAGCGAAGTCGACGTCCAGCGCTTGCCGTTGAACTTCACGCCCTGCACGTACACGTTCTGCGCGCTGTTCCTCGGCGCCTTGACGACCAGGTCCTTGCCGTTCTCCAGGTGCACGGTCGCCTTGGTGAACAGCGGGGAGCCGATCGCGTATTCGCCGCTGCCCATCACCAGCGGGTAGAAGCCGAGCGAGGAGAAGAGGTACCAGGCGGACTGCTCGCCGTTGTCCTCGTCGCCGTGATAGCCCTGCCCGATCTCGCTGCCGGTGTAGAGGCGGGAGAGGACCTCGCGGACGTTCTTCTGCGTCTTCCAGGGCTGACCCGCCGCGTCGTACATGTAGTTCACGTGGTGGGCCACCTGGTTGGAGTGCCCGTACATGCCCATCCGTACGTCGCGCGCCTCGGTCATCTCATGGATGACCCCGCCGTAGGAGCCCACGAAGTCCGGCGAGGCCGTCTCGGGGGTGGCGAAGAACGCGTCGAGCTTCTGGGCCAGCCCGCTCCGGCCGCCGTACAGGTTGGCGAGGCCCCGTGAGTCCTGCGGCGCGGTGAAGGCGTACCCCCAGCCGTTCGTCTCGGTGTAGTCGTAGCCCCACACACGCGGGTCGTACTTCGAGGAGTCGAGGCGCCAGTTGCCCTGCGCGTCGCGGCCCTGGAAGAACCCGGCCTTCGAGTCGAAGAGGTTCACATAGTCCTGGGCCCGGTTGAGGAAGTACGCGGACTCCTCCTTGTAGCGCTTCTTGCCGGTCTTCTTGTAGAGGGCCTGGCCCATCTCGGCGATGCCGTAGTCGTTGACGTATCCCTCCATCGCCCACGAGAGGCCCTCGCCGGTGGCGGTGCTGGTGTAGCCGAGGAAGGGGGACGTCGACATGCCCTTGCGGCCCACGCCGGAGGCCGGCGGGACGACGGTCGCGTTCTTCAGGGCGGCGTCGTAGGCCGCCTCCGCGTCGAAGTCCACGCCCTTGACGTACGCGTCCGCGAACGCCACGTCCGAGGAGGTGCCGGTCATCAGGTCCGCGTACCCGGGGGAGGACCAGCGCGAGGTCCAGCCGCCGTCCTTGTACTGCTGCACGAACCCGTCGACCATCTCACCCGCCTGAGAGGGCGTCAGGAAGGAGTACGCCGGCCAGGTCGTCCGATAGGTGTCCCAGAAGCCGTTGTTGACGTACACCTTGCCGTCGACGATCTTCGCACCGGTGTGGGTGGGGGTGTCGGGACCGGGCATGGCGGAGAACGGCGAGGCGTACTGGTACTTCGAACCGACCTTCTCGAAGCCGGAGTTGGGGTACAGGTACAGCCGGTACATGCTGGAGTACAGCGTGGTCAGCTGGTCAGGCGTCGCGCCCTCGACCTCGACCTTGCCGAACAGCTTGTCCCACGTCTTGCGCGCCCGCTCCTTGACGGTCCCGAACGAGGTGCCGTCGGGGATCTCCTGGCGCAGGTTGTCCTTGGCCTGGTCGATGCTGATGAGGGAGGTCGCCAGGCGCAGGGTGACCGTGTGGTCGGCGCCGGGCTTGAACTTCAGGTATCCCTTGACGCCGGACGAGCCGCTGTCCGTCACCGGCGCGTCGAACACCCCGTAGACGAAGAGCCGGGTCGCACCCGTCGACAGCCCGGACTTCACATCCGAGAACCCGGTGACGATCCCGTTGTCCTTGTCCAGCGTGAGACCCGCCTGTTCGGTCACGTTGTCGAAGAGCACGCTCGCGTCCTCACCCGGATAGGTGAAGCGCAGGGCCGCGGCGTGGTCGGTGGGCGCCATCTCCGCCTTGAGACCGTTCTCGAAGGTCACCCCGTAGTAGTACGGGCGCGCGGTCTCGTTCTCGTGCCGGAACGCGAGCGCGCGGGCGGTGCGGCCGGTGTCCGGGGTGCCCGAGGCGGCCGAGGGCATCACCTGGAAGGTCTGCCGGTCACCCATCCAGGGGCTCGGCTCGTGGCTCGCGCTGAACGCCTCGATGGTCGGCAGGTTGTCCGCGTTGTTCGCGCGCGCGTAGTCGTACAGCCAGCTCAGTGAGCCCGCGTTGGTCACCGGCGTCCAGAAGTTGAAGCCGTGAGGGAGGGCCGTCGCCGGGAAGTTGTTGCCGCGCGAGAAGCCCCCGCTGGAGTTGGTGCCGCGGGTCGTCAGCGCGTAGTCGGCCAGATGCGCCTTGGGCTTCTCGGGAGCCACGGTCTTCAGCGCCACGTCGTCCAGCCAGCCGCGGAACTTCGCCGGGCCCCGGGGGGAGTCGTACGCGAGGAGTATCCGGTCGACGGTCTTCCCGGCCGCGACCGAACCGATCCGCGAGGCGACGTTGTTCCACTGGTTGACGTACAGCACCTTGGCCGCGCCCTGCCCCTGCGGCGTCAGCGCGAACCCGTGCTGGTCGACCGCGTTCAGGTCACTCAGATAGGTGCCGTCCGTGAACGCCAGGTCCACCGACACGTTCGTGGCGTCGTAGTCCCGGTCGCCGTCCGCCATCGAGGGGAAGATCCGGTAGGACAGCTGGGTGTCGCGCCCGACGCCCACGTTCACGTCGAAGACCTTGTTGTACGAGTACGCCCGGCCGTCCGCCTTGTGGGTACCGGCGTAGCGCAGGGCCCGCTTGCCCGTGAAGCCCGCGCCGGCCTTCGCGGTGGGGGAGCCGCTCGGGCCCCGGTCCACCAGCGAGAGCATGTCCTTGGGCGTCGGGTCGTCACTCTGCCCCGTGGAGAACTGGACGTCGGCGAGCTGGAGGATGTCGCCGCCGTTGTTCTTGGTGACGTCGAGCCGGAAGTGCTGGTACTCGACGGGGCTCGCGATGTCGTACGACTTCGTCTGGAACCGCTCGCCGAAGGACTCGCCGGAACGGGTGTCGAGGGTCTTCCAGTCCTTGCCGTCCGTGGAGCCCTGGAGGGTCCAGTCCTGGGGGTCGCGCTCGTCGTGGTCGTTGGCCGACGTCAGCGCGTACGTGACCACCTTGACCGGGGCGTCGAAGTCGAACTCCGCCCAGCCGGTCGGCTCGAAGGTCAGCCACTTGGTGCTCGACTCGTCGTCGACGAGGTTCTCCTTCACCTCGCCGCCGCCGGTGTTCTCGCCGCTCGCCCTGACATCCGTGACGTGGTCGGTGACATTGCCGGGGATGCCGCTGCTGTAGCCGCCGTCGACACCCGACGCGCGCTTTGCGCCGTCTGCTCCGGTGTCCACCGTGTTGAGCCAGGTCGGTGCCGGATCGCCTGATTCGAACGAGGAGGCGAACTCGCTATCGGTGGACGCCGTTTGGGCCGGAAGGGCAATCGCCGTGCCCTGCGAGGCCACTACCAGTGAAAGCGCTACCACCCCCATTATCGTTGAGGAACCCCATCTGAGCCGAGCCGGAGAACTCCGTCTGTACCGAGCTCTGTGCTGCATGCGCGAGCACCCTCCCTGGCCATGGACAACGTTGTCAGATTTGCTGCGCAAGGACCAGTAGGGAGTCAAGTTGTCAGTGGTGTCAAGGGTGTTGGATGTGGCGTCCGGGGCGAATATCGTGCGACGAGCTGCGCATTACTCCCATGGTGGGAGATTGGTGCCCTGTCGATCTTCCCCCGGGGAAGTCGCGGACGCCCCATATTTCCGCGAGGTCTCAACTCGGAAAAGACCCGCGGGTAAACCCGCTTTCGATCTTGCTCCGCTGGCGGGAAGTGGACTATACCTGTCGGCACCCGCCCAGCCGTTCGACGGCCGCGGGCAGGCACGTCCCGGGGGGAATCGGACGTCGGCGGCCAGTGTGACGGGCAGGGATCGCCGCGTTGACCGACTGAATCCCTCACGCACGACCCCAGCTTGACCTAACCGCGGTGCCGGGGAGGATCCGGTTCACCGCCTGAGTCCTGGAGAAGGCGAGGACTTGAGCATGGGATCCACTTCCGCCGAGAACAGCAACACCGAGGGTGTCGGACGCCGTGACCTGATCAAGCGGTCCGCGGCACTCGGCCTGATTACCGTACCGACGATGAGCTTTTTGTCCGCTTGTGCGAGCAGCGACAGCGGTTCCGGTGACAAGGCCAAGGCCGGCAAGAAGACCACGAAGAACCCGCTGGGCGTCAACGAGACGGCCCCGCTCGCCGTCGTCATCTTCGACGGCGGATTCGGTACGAAGTACGCGACCGACGCCAACGCCCAGTACAAGACGGCCTACCCGAAGGCCAAGGTCAACTTCCACGCGACCCAGAAGATCCAGTCCGAACTGCAGCCCAAGTTCAACGGCGGTACCCCGCCGGACCTGATCGACAACTCCGGCGCCCAGCAGATGGACATGGGCGTGCTCGTCGGCAAGAAGCAGCTCACCGACCTGACCCCGCTCCTCGACGCGCCGTCCATCGACGACCCGTCGAAGAAGGTCCGCGACACGCTGCGCCCCGGCATCGTGGAGATGGGCCAGTTCGACGGCGCGCCGGTCTGGATCATGTACTACGCGTACACCGTCTACGGCGTCTGGTACTCGCAGACCGCCCTCGACAAGCTCGACGCGACGTACCCCGAGACCTGGGACGCGATGCTCGCGCTGTGCGAGAAGGCGAAGAAGAAGGGCATGGCCGGCTGGACGTACGCGGGCAAGTACCCGTACTACCTGCCGTTCTCGCTCTACCCCTTCATCGCCAAGATCGGCGGCCGGGAGGTTCTCGACAAGATCGACAACCTGGAGCCCAACGCCTGGAAGGACCCGGCCGTCAAGTCGGCGTTCGAGGCGTACTACGAGCTCTACAAGAAGGGTTACATCCTCCAGGGCACCCCGGGCATCGACCACATCCAGTCGCAGACCGCCTGGGCCAAGGGCAAGGCACTCTTCATCCCGAACGGCTCCTGGGTGGAGAACGAGTCCGCGAACGTCATCCCGAAGGACTTCAACCTGGCCGTCAGCGGCCCGACCGGCCTGGACAGCTCCGACAAGATGCCGTTCGGCACCATCTGGGCCTCCGGCGGCGAGCCCTTCATCGTGCCGGCCAAGGCGAACAACCCCGAGGGAGGCATGGAGCAGCTGCGCATCATGCTCAGCGAGGCCTCGTCGAAGAACTTCACCAGCCAGGTGAAGTCGCTGACCGCCTACAACGGCGGCACCGACGGCATCACGCTGACCCCGGGCCTCAAGTCCGGTGTCGCGGCCCTGGAGAAGGCCGGGACCAACGTGGTCAACCCGCGGCTCCAGGACTGGTACGTGAAGCTTCAGAAGGAGCAGATCGGTGTCGCCGGTCTCGGCGAGATGATGGCAGGGCGGCTGACCCCGGCCGAGGCCATCAAGAAGATCCAGGGCTACGCGGACGCGGCGGCCAAGGACCAGTCCATCAAGCACTACAAGCACCAGTAGCGGCGCGTGTCCACGCGTCGCCGGCGGTGGCATCCGCGATTCGATCGGGGTCGGTAACCATGCAACACGGCAAGTACCGGTTCATCGTGGGGTTCTTGGTGGCCCCCTTGGCGTTGTACGCGATCTTCGTGATCTGGCCCTTCGTCCAGGCCATCTACTACTCGTTCACGGACTGGACCGGTCTGAGCCCCGACTTCAAGATGGTCGGTTTCGCCAACTACACCAGAATGCTGCACGACGACATCTTCTGGAAGTCGTTGCAGCACAGTCTGCTGTTCGCGTTGCTGCTGCCGCTGGTGACGCTGGGCCTCGCGCTCTTCTTCGCCTTCATGCTCAATGTCGGTGGGCGGCGCCGAAAAGGCGCCGCCATCACCGGAGTGCGCGGTTCGGGTTTCTACAAAATCGCCTACTTCTTCCCGCAGGTGCTGTCGATCGCGATCGTCTCCCTGCTTTTCCAATTCGCCTACAACCCCAACGACGGCGTCATCAACGGGACGTTGAAGGCCATCGGCCTCGGCAGCGTCCAGCCGGACTGGCTGGGCGACCCGAACCTCGCCCTGTGGTGTGTGATGGCGGTGCTGCTGTGGAGCACGGTCGGGTTCTTCGTCGTGCTGTTCTCGGCGGGCATGGCGTCGATTCCGAAGGACTTCTACGAGGCCGCGCTGCTCGACGGCGCGAGCCGCGCCACCACCTTCTTCAAGATCACCCTTCCGCTGCTCTGGGACACCGTGCAGTCGGGATGGGTGTACATGGGGATCCTGGCGCTCGGCGCCGAGGCGTTCGCCGCCGTGCAGATCATGACCGTGGGTCCCGGCGGCCCCGACTACTCGACCACGGTCCTTCCGCTGTACGTGTACCAATCGGCGTTCCGTGACGCGAACGCCGCCTACGCCACCACGATCGGTGTCGCGCTGCTCATCGTCACGCTGCTGTTCGCGGCGATCGTGATGCGAGTGGGCCGGCGCGAGCGGTTGGAGTTCTAGCATGAAGACCACTGACACTCCGCCGCCCGTGGAACCGGTCGAGGACCGTCCTCAGGTGGCAAAGGAGAAGGCGCCGCCGGAAAAGGCGAAGAGCAGTGAGGGCGGCGTCCTCAACGCCTTCTCGCACGGCATTCTCATCATCTGGGCGATCATGGTCGTACTGCCGCTGCTGTGGGCGGTGATGACGTCCTTCAAGAACGACGACTCCATTTTCAGCTCGCCCTGGTCGCTGCCGGACAAACTGCACTTCGACAACTGGTCGCGCGCGTGGTCGCAGGCCCACATGAGCGACTACTTCGGCAATACGCTCATCGTGGTGGGATTCTCGCTGGTCGGTACGCTCGTGCTCGGCTCGATGGCGGCGTACGTCCTCGCCCGATTCGAGTTTCCGGGCAACCGCTTCATCTATTTCCTCTTCGTCGGAGGAATGAGTTTCCCGATCATGCTGGCCCTGGTGCCGTTGTTCTACGTCCTGAACAACATGAGTCTGCTGAACACGCTGCCGGGTCTGATCCTCGTCTACATCGCCTACTCGCTGCCGTTCACGGTCTTCTTCCTGACGTCGTTCTTCAGGACACTGCCGACCTCGATCGCCGAGGCGGCGTTCGTCGACGGTGCCTCGCACACCAGGACCTTCTTCCAGATCATGCTGCCGATGGCCAAGCCGGGCCTGGTCAGCGTCGGGATCTTCAACTTCCTGGGCCAGTGGAACCAGTACATGCTCCCCACCGTGCTGAACACCGACCCCGACAAGAAGGTCCTCTCCCAGGGCCTCGTCGAGCTGGCGACCAGCCAGGGCTACAAGGGCGACTGGTCGGGCCTCTTCGCGGGCCTGGTGATGGCCATGCTCCCGGTGCTGGCCGCGTACATCATCTTCCAGCGACAGGTGGTCCAGGGGCTGACGGCGGGGGCTCTCAAGTAGGCCGAGCGAGGTGACGGCCAAATCCGTCGAACACCGAGAGCTCTACCGAGTACGTAATCCCTTCCGAAGATTCGGAGGGGATTACGCGTACGCGGTCCCGCATATTCACGCACATGCGGTTCCGCATATTCGGTACCGCACATTCGGTTCCACATATTCGGTCCCGACTATTCGGCCTCGGCTACTCGGCCTCGACTACTCGGTTCCGACTACTCGGTTCCGCATTCCCCGGTCCCCGAAAACGGCCCCACCCGCCCGGAGGGGATCCGCGGGAGCCCACGCCCGGCGGGGCGGCGTCGTGGTCGTGGTCTTGATCTTGTACGCCGGGACGGCGACAACTTGTAATCAGTCGGGGTGTGACCTGGGCCATAGAAGGATCTACGGCCCAGTCTGTCCCGCACACGTGTGCTCATCCGCGCCGGATGCAGCTCAACCTCTTGACGGGAGGTAACCCAAACAGCTCAGCTTAGAGTTCACTAGTTGGACATAGGCGGGGCCTCATCGTGGCGGCCTCGTACGCGGGAGGTCGTCGTGGAGACTCCGGGGTCGCAGTCGTCGCTGCACCGAGCCAATCTGGAGCGCGTCGTACGTGCGGTGCGCCTTGCCGGTTCGCTCACGCAGGCGGAGATCGCGAGGACGACGGGCCTCTCCGCCGCGACCGTTTCCAATATCGTCCGAGAGCTCAAGGACGGCGGAACGGTCGAGGTCACCCCCACTTCGGCGGGTGGCCGCAGGGCCCGCAGCGTGTCCCTGAGCGGGGACGCGGGCATCGTGATCGGCGTCGACTTCGGCCATACGCATCTGCGCGTCGCGGTCGGGAACCTCGCCCACCAGGTGCTGGCCGAGGAGTCCGAGCCGCTGGACGTGGACGCGAGCGCCGCACAGGGCTTCGACCGGGCGGAAGAGCTGGTCAGCCGCCTGATCGCGGCGACCGGGGTGGACCCCTCCAAGATCGCGGGCGTGGGACTCGGCGTGCCCGGTCCCATCGACGTGGAGTCGGGGACCCTGGGGTCCACCGCGATCCTGCCGGGCTGGACCGGCGCGAAGCCCGCCGAGGAGCTGCGGGGGCGGCTGGGCGTGCCCGTGTACGTGGACAACGACGCCAACCTGGGTGCGCTCGGCGAGCTGGTCTGGGGCAGTGGGCGCGGGGTCAAGGACCTGGCGTACATCAAGGTCGCGAGCGGTGTCGGCGCCGGGCTGGTGATCGACGGCAAGATCTACCGCGGGCCCGGCGGCACGGCAGGCGAAATCGGGCATATCACTCTTGATGAATCCGGCCCCGTCTGCCGCTGTGGCAATCGGGGTTGCCTGGAGACCTTCGCGGCGGCGCGCTATGTGCTGCCGCTGCTGCAGTCCAGCCATGGCACGGACCTGACCATGGAAGGCGTCGTCAGGCTGGCTCGGGAGGGCGATCCGGGTTGTCGGCGGGTGATCGCCGATGTCGGCCGTCACATCGGAAGCGGTGTTGCGAATCTCTGCAACCTGCTCAACCCGAGTCGGGTGGTCCTCGGCGGCGACCTCGCCGAGGCCGGCGAACTCGTTCTCGGACCCATCAGGGAGTCGGTCGGCCGGTACGCGATCCCCAGTGCCGCACGTCAACTCTCCGTGCTGCCAGGGGCACTTGGCGGTCGTGCGGAGGTGCTCGGGGCCCTTGCTCTCGCGCTCAGCGAGATGGGCGATTCGACCCTTTTGGACGGATCGCTGTCCGCGAACGCCCCTGCCTTCACTTAGAGAACGCATGGCACCGTTGCCATCTCGTTAAGTATTTACTTCTTGACGTCGCTCGCGTGGCCGAGTTGACTTCCAGCCACCTCGGCCGCAACGACGCGGCCTCGTCAGGGAGGTTTCAAGAGTGAACACGCGTATGCGTCGTGCCGCGTTTGCCGTTGCCGCTGGTGCGATGGCCGTTTCGCTGGCTGCTTGTGGCAGTGCCAAGGAGTCCGGTGGCAGCAAGAGCGACAGCTCCAGCTCCGCCAAGAAGGGCGACGCGATCAAGGTCGGCCTGCTCCTTCCCGAGAACCAGACCGCGCGTTACGAGAAGTTCGACAAGCCGCTGATCGAGAAGAAGGTCAAGGAGCTTACGAACGGCAAGGGCACGGTTCAGTACGCCAACGCCAAGCAGGACGCCACCACGCAGGCCCAGCAGGTCGAGACGATGATCACCGACAAGGTGGACGTCCTCATCGTCGACGCTGTGGACTCCGCGGCCATCAAGAACTCGGTCCAGAAGGCCAAGGACGCCGGCATCCCCGTCGTCGCCTACGACCGTCTCGCCCAGGGTCCGATCAGCGGTTACACGTCGTTCGACAACACGACCGTCGGTAAGACCCAGGGCCAGGCGCTCCTCACCGCGCTCGGCTCCAAGGCCAAGTCCGGCAAGATCGTGATGATGAACGGTTCGTCCACCGACCCGAACGCCGCCCAGTTCAAGGCCGGTGCCCACTCCGTCCTCGACGGCAAGGTGAACGTCGGCAAGGAGTACGACACCAAGGACTGGAAGCCGGAGAACGCCAACGCCAACATGGAGGGCGCCATCTCCGCCCTCGGCAAGAAGAACATCGTCGGCGTCTACTCCGCCAACGACGGCATGGCCGGCGGTATCATCACGGCCCTGAAGGCCGCGGGCATCTCCGTCCCGGTCACCGGCCAGGACGCCGAGCTCGCGGGTGTGCAGCGCATCATCGCCGGTGAGCAGTTCATGAGCGTCTACAAGCCGTACGCCCCCGAGGCCGACGCCGCCGCCGAGATGGCTGTCGCGCTCGCCCAGGGCAAGTCGCTCGACACCGTCGCCAAGGACAAGGTCGACAGCCCGACCGACAAGGCGATCCCCTCGGTCATCGTCGCGGTCGTCTCGCTGACCAAGGACAACATCAAGGACACCGTCCTCAAGGACGGCGTCTACACGGTCAGCGACATCTGCACGAGCGCCTACAAGGCCAAGTGCGACGCGCTCGGCATCAAGTAGTCCGAGCAACTGAAGTAGCCGCCGCAAGTCTCTATCCACGTACGGGAATTCGTTCTTGAATTTCCGTACGGGACTTGCGTCATCGAAGCCCCTCCGGCGCCCCGCATCCATCAGCCCCGCAAAGCTAGGGCGGGGCGCCGGACGGAACACCCCCCTCCACAAACTTCTGCACAACCTCCCGCCGGGTCAGGCGGCGAAGGAGATGGTTAACGTGTCCGCTACGCCTGTCCTGGCGTTGCGCGGGGTCTCCAAGCGATTCGGTGCCGTCCAGGCGCTCACCGATGTAGAGCTTGAGGTCCACGCCGGTGAAGTGGTCGCCCTGGTGGGCGACAACGGCGCCGGAAAGTCCACGCTGGTGAAGACGATCGCCGGCGTGCACCCCATCGATGAGGGCGCCATCGAGTGGGACGGCAAGGCCGTCCACATCAACAAGCCGCAGGACGCCCAGGGCCTCGGTATCGCGACCGTGTACCAGGACCTGGCGCTGTGCGACAACATCGACGTCGTCGGCAACCTCTACCTGGGCCGGGAGCTGAAGAAGCGCGGCATCCTGGACGAGGTCGAGATGGAGCGCCGCTCCCGCGAGCTGCTGGACACGCTGTCCATCCGTATCCCCAGCGTCCGCATCCCGATCGCCTCGCTCTCGGGCGGACAGCGCCAGACCGTGGCGATCGCCCGCTCGATGCTCGGCGAGCCCAAGCTCGTCATCCTCGACGAGCCCACCGCGGCCCTCGGTGTCGAGCAGACCGCCCAGGTGCTCGACCTCGTCGAGCGGCTGCGTGAGCGCGGTCACGCGGTCATCCTCATCAGCCACAACATGGCGGATGTGAAGGCCGTGGCCGACAAGGTCGCCGTCCTGCGCCTCGGGCGCAACAACGGCATCTTCGAGGTCAAGTCGACCTCGCAGGAAGAGATCATCTCCGCCATCACGGGCGCCACGGAGAACGCCGTGACCCGTCGTGCGGCGCGCAGCAATGGGGAGGCTCAGAAGTGAGCATCGACAAGACCTCTGAGACCCCCGAGGACCACGTCGTGGAGAACCCCGAGGCGGCCGCCGCGGCGGTCACCGCGATCGACCCCCGGCTCCTCGTTCGCGAGCAGGGCCTCGCGGGCTACGCCTCCGAGTTCAAGCGCAAGATGAAGGCCGGTGACCTGGGCTCCATCCCGGTCGTCCTCGGCCTGGTCATCATCTGGATCATCTTCCAGAGCCTGAACTCCAACTTCCTCACCGCGGGCAACCTGTCCGACATCTCCGTCGCCATGGTCGGCACGGGCATGATCGCCGTCGGCATCGTCTTCGTGCTGCTGCTCGGTGAGATCGACCTGTCGGTCGGTTCGGTCTCCGGTGTCGCCGGCGCCGCGTTCGCGGTGCTGAACGTCACACACGGCATGAACGAGTATCTGGCCTTCGTGCTGGCCATCCTCACCGGCACGGTCGCGGGCGCGCTCCACGGCTTCGTGTTCGCGCGCATCGGTGTGCCGGCCTTCGCCGTCACCCTGGCCGGTCTGCTGTTCTGGAACGGCTTCATGCTCCAGATCCTGGGCAGCAACGGCACCATCAACCTGGACAGCAACGGTCTCGTCGCCAAGCTGACCAGCTACTACTTCACCGATGTCGCCGCCGCCTACGCGCTCGCCATCGGCGTCACCGCCGTGTTCTTCCTCAGCTCCTTCTACGGCAACAAGCGCCGCGAGGCCGCGGGTGTGCCGTCCCGGCCGCTGAGCGAGACCATCCTGCGCACCGCGCTGCTGGCGATCGTCGCCTTCGCCGTGGCGATCACCTACAACCAGTACAAGGGCCTTCCGCTGGCCGTGGTGATCTTCATCGCGGTCCTGCTGATCACGGACTTCGTGCTGCGCCGGACCGCGTACGGCCGGAAGATCTTCGCGCTCGGTGGCAGCGTCGAGGCCTCCCGGCGTGCCGGTATCAACGTGGAGATGGTGCGGATCTCGGTCTTCGCGATCTCCGGTACCTTCGCCGCCATCGGCGGTCTGTTCATCGCCTCGAAGATCGCCTCCGCCAACCAGGGCGCGGGCGCGGGTGACCTCCTGATGAACGCGATCGCCGCGGCGGTCATCGGTGGCACCAGCCTCTTCGGTGGTCGCGGTCGTACGTGGAACGCGCTGCTGGGTGTGCTCGTGATCGTGTCCATCCAGTACGGTCTGGCGCTGCAGGGCATCGCGTCGCCGATCCAATACATGATCACCGGTGGTGTGCTTCTCGCCACGGTCGTCATCGACGCCGTCACTCGCAAGACGCAGAAGACGGCCGGTCGCGCGTAGCGGTTCGCGGGGAGGCTGCGGACCGGCTTCGGCCGGTCGCGCAGTTCCCCGCGCCCCCGTGGGGCGCGCTGCTCGCAGCCCCCTTTGAACCTGTGCCCGGTGCCAATGGCGGTGCCGGGCACAGTCATGTCCTGGCGGAACATTAGACTCGACAGGCCCGGCAAAGCTCGAACAGCTCTACTGCAAGGAGGCACGGGTGCCGCTGCTGACCCGCATCAGGGGACCGCGCGATCTGGACCGGCTCAGCCTGGAGCAGCTGGACCAGCTGGCCGGCGAGATCAGGACCTTTCTCGTCGACGCGGTCTCCAAGACAGGCGGCCACCTGGGCCCCAATCTCGGTGTCGTGGAGCTCACCATCGCCCTGCACCGCGTCTTCGAGTCGCCGAAGGACAGGGTGCTGTGGGACACCGGTCACCAGTCCTACGTCCACAAGCTGCTCACCGGCCGTCAGGACTTCTCGAAGCTGAAGATGAAGGGCGGCCTGTCCGGCTATCCCTCGCAGGCCGAGTCCGAGCACGACGTGATCGAGAACTCGCACGCCTCCACGGTCCTCGGCTGGGCCGACGGTCTGGCGAAGGCCAACGAGGTGCTCGACAGGGACGACCACGTGGTCGCCGTCATCGGTGACGGCGCTCTCACCGGCGGCATGGCCTGGGAGGCGCTCAACAACATCGCGGACGCCAAGGACCGCCACCTGGTCATCGTCGTCAACGACAACGAGCGTTCGTACGCCCCCACGATCGGCGGTCTCGCGAACCACCTGGCGACCCTGCGCACCACGGACGGCTACGAGCGCTTCCTCGCTCGGGGGAAGGACCTCCTGGAGCGCACGCCGGTCGTCGGCAAGCCGCTCTACGAGACCCTGCACGGCGCGAAGAAGGGGCTCAAGGACTTCATCGCCCCGCAGGGCATGTTCGAGGACCTGGGCCTGAAGTACGTGGGCCCGATCGACGGCCACGACATCGAGGCCCTGGAGTCGGCGCTGGCCCGCGCCAAGCGCTTCGGCGGCCCGGTCATCGTGCACTGCCTCACCGAGAAGGGCCGCGGCTACCAGCCCGCCCTGCAGGACGAGGCGGACCGCTTCCACGCCGTCGGCAAGATCCACCCCGACACGGGCCTGCCGATCGCCTCCTCCGGCGCCGACTGGACCTCCGTCTTCGGCGAGGAGATGGTCAAGCTCGGCCAGGAGCGCAAGGACGTGGTCGCCATCACGGCCGCGATGCTCCAGCCGGTCGGCCTCGACAAGTTCGCCAAGGTCTTCCCCAAACGGGTGTACGACGTCGGCATCGCGGAGCAGCACGGCGCCGTGTCCGCGGCGGGCCTGGCGACCGGCGGACTGCACCCCGTCTTCGCCGTGTACGCGACCTTCCTCAACCGTGCCTTCGACCAGGTCCTGATGGACGTGGCCCTGCACAAGTGCGGCGTGACGTTCGTGCTGGACCGCGCGGGTGTCACCGGCACCGACGGCGCCTCGCACAACGGCATGTGGGACATGTCGATCCTTCAGGTGGTGCCGGGTCTCAGGCTCGCCGCGCCGCGTGACGCCGACCAGGTCCGCGCCCAGCTGCGCGAGGCCGTCGACGTGACCGACGCGCCGACCGTGGTCCGCTTCTCCAAGGGCGCGGTCGGTCCGGCGGTGCCCGCGGTGGGCCGGATCGGCGGCATGGACGTGCTGCGTGAGCCGGGCACCGACGCGCCCGACGTGCTCCTCGTCTCCGTCGGCGCCCTCGCGCCGATGTGCCTGGAGATCGCCGGCCTCCTCGACCAGCAGGGCATCTCCACGACCGTCGTCGACCCGCGCTGGGTCAAGCCGGTCGACGAGGCCATGGCCCCGCTCGCCGAGCAGCACCGCGTGGTCGTCACCGTCGAGGACAACTCCCGGGTGGGCGGCGTCGGCTCGACGATCGCGCAGGCCCTGCGCGACGCGGGTGTCGACGTCCCGCTGCGCGACTTCGGCATCCCGCCGCGCTTCCTCGACCACGCCTCGCGCGCCGAGGTCATGGCGGAGATCGGCCTGACCGCACCGGACATCGCCCGCCAGGTCACCGGTCTCGTCTCCAAGCTCGACGGCCGCTTCCCGGGGGCCGCCGCGCAGGCGGTGGACTCGGTGGAGCCCGCCCGCGACTGACGTACCACCGTCGAACGCAGGTCCATCGGGCCGGTTTCGCCACCCCGCACGGGTGGCGAAACCGGCCCATTTGCGTGAAATCGACCGCCTCGGGGCATGCGCGGTACACGCCCCCTCGATCATGTCGAGGACACCAAGCGTGGAGGTAGGCCAGTGAGCAGCACCCTCTTCAGGACTAAGAAGGTCGAACAGTCGATCTTGGACACTGAGGAGCCGGAGCACGCACTCAAGAAGTCGCTGTCGGCTCTGGATCTCACCGTCTTCGGCGTCGGTGTCATCATCGGAACCGGCATCTTCGTCCTCACCGGCAAGGTCGCCAAGGAGAACGCGGGCCCCGCGGTCTCGCTGGCGTTCGTCGTCGCGGGTGTCGTCTGCGCCCTGGCGGCGCTGTGCTACGCGGAGTTCGCCTCCACGGTCCCGGTGGCGGGGTCCGCGTACACCTTCGCGTACGCCTCGCTCGGTGAGCTGCCCGCCTGGATCATCGGCTGGGACCTGGTGCTGGAGTTCGCGCTCGGTACGGCGGTGGTGGCCGTCGGCTGGTCGGGGTACGTGCGCTCGCTGCTGGACAACGCGGGCTGGCATCTGCCGGACTATCTCAGCGGGCGTGAGGGGTCCTCCGGGTTCGGCTTCGACATCCTCGCCGCCGCGCTGGTGCTGGTGCTCACGGCGATCCTGGTCATCGGCGTGAAGCTCTCCGCCCGCGTCACCACGGTCGTCGTCGCCATCAAGGTCACCGTCGTGATGATCGTGATCATCGCGGGCGCCTTCTTCATCGTGGGCGACAACTACACGCCCTTCATCCCCAAGGCGCAGGCTCAGGAGGCGGGCAGCAGTCTCAATGCCCCGCTCGTCCAGCTCATGTTCGGCTACACACCCACCAACTTCGGCGTGATGGGCATCTTCACCGCCGCCTCCGTCGTCTTCTTCGCCTTCATCGGCTTCGACGTGGTGGCGACGGCCGCCGAGGAGACCAAGAACCCGCAGCGGGACATGCCGCGCGGCATCCTGGGCTCGCTCTTCATCTGCACCGCTCTCTACGTGGCCGTGTCGATCGTCGTCACCGGCATGCAGAGGTACGACCGGCTGTCCATCGACGCCCCGCTCGCCGACGCCTTCAAGGCGACCGGGCACCCCTGGTACGCGGGCGTCATCAGCTTCGGCGCCGCCGTCGGCCTGACCACGGTCTGCATGATCCTGCTGCTCGGCCAGACCCGGGTCTTCTTCGCGATGAGCCGCGACGGACTGCTGCCGCGGTTCTTCTCCCGGGTCCACCCCAGGTTCCGCACCCCGCACCGGCCGACCATCCTGCTCGGTGTGATCATCGCGATCCTGGCGGGCTTCACCAGCCTCAGCGAACTGGCCGAACTGGTCAACATCGGTACGCTCTTCGCCTTCGTCGTCGTCGCGATCGGCGTCGTCATCCTCCGCCACACCCGCCCCGACCTGCCCCGCTCCTTCCGCACCCCGCTCGTCCCGCTCGTCCCGATCGTCTCCGTCCTCGCCTCGCTCTGGCTGATGCTCAACCTGCCGGCCGAGACCTGGCTGCGGTTCGCCATCTGGATGGTGATCGGCTTCGGCGTCTACTTCCTGTACGGCCGCTCGCACAGCCGTCTCGCGCGGCACGAGGAGACGACCGGGGCCGCGGTGCACCCGCCGCGCCCCGACACCCAGTGATCGGCCCCCATTGATGCTCCGGCCCCGTATGTCCCGCTTCGGTGGAGACCGCGGGGCCGGATAGCGTGCACCGTATGCTCGCCGGGCTCCTGGAATCACCACGCTCCGCAGCCGCGTCACGGATGTCGGGCCCCGGCTACTGGAGACGGCTGCTGCCCGTCCTCGGGGTGCTGGTCTGTCTCACCCGGGCCCCCTCCTTCGTACGGCCGCTGTGGAACCCCGACGAGGGCTATCTCGCCGTACAGGCGCGGATACTGGCGGGCGGGGGAGAGCTGTACGAGACCGTCGTGGACCGCAAGCCGCCGCTCGTGCCGTGGCTGTACGAGGCGGCGTTCGCGGTGTTCGGTTCCGGTTCGCTGACGTCCGTGCGCGTCCTCGCGATCGTGGCCCAGCTGTCGACCGCCGTGCTGCTGGCCTCGCTGGCCCGGCGTCGCTGGGGCGATCGGGCCGGGCGCACGGCCGGGCTGCTGTACGCGCTGGTCTCCATCGGGCTCAACCCCGAGGACGCGCAGGCGGCGACCTTCGAGGTGTTCATACTGCCCTGCACGACGGCCGCGATGTGGTGCGCCGACCGGCGCCGCTGGGGCGCCGCGGGGGTCGCCGTGGCCTGCTCCTTCCTGACCAAGCAGACCGGCGGGGCGGTGATTGTGCCGGTGCTCTGGATGCTGTGGCGGCAGGAGACGGCCCCCCGAAAGGGCCTGCTGTGGCTGGGAGTTGGCGTGGTCGCCCCGGTCCTCGGCGCGGCGCTGCTCACCACCCCGGCGGGTTTCCTGTTCTGGACGGTCACCGGTTCGGGTGCCTACGTCTCCTTCAGGGGCTCCGAACTCCACGTCCTGTCACGGGGGTTGACCAACACGGGCATCCTCGCGGCGGCCTGCGCGGGCCTGATCCCGCCGATCCTGCGGGCGCTGCGCGTGGCCCGCGCCGGCGCGGCCGAACTCTGGCTGTGGCTGGGCTCGTCGGCGATGGCGGTCCTGGTCGGCTTCCACTTCTTCGGCCACTACTACCTGCAACTCATTCCGTCCGTGGCCCTGTTGGCGACGGCCGCGCTCCAGATCCTGCCCCGCGACCGCCTGGTGACCGCCGTCTTCGCCTCGGTCGGCTGCTGCGCGCTGTTCCTGGCCTGGGGCCTGCTCGCGCCACGCCCCGAACTCGGGCACGCCCAGCGCCTCGCCGCAGCCCTGCACCACCGTACGGATCCCGGGGACCGCGTCCTCGTGTGGGGCATACACCCGGAGACGTACTGGCTGGCGAACCGGACCCCCGCCAGCCGCTATCTGACCGCCGGGCTCCTCACCAACTACAGCGGGGGCCGCGACGGTCCCCAGGTCGGCGAGAAGTACGCCGTCGAGGGCGCCTGGCCGGTGTTCCGCGCGGAACTGACGGCCCACCCACCGGCCCTCGTCGTCGACGACTCCCGGGGCAAGCCGTACGCCCCCGACCGGGTCAGCTCGCTGCGCCGGCTGCTGGCCGCGGGGTACGAGGAGGCGGGCACGGTGGACGGGGCGGTGCTGTACGCCCGCACGGGGCCGCCGGACTGACCCCGGGGCCGCGCCGCTCACCCGGGCTCGCCCCGCCCGCCCGCCGACCTGTCCCGGCCCAGCGGTCGCGCGTCGGCTCAGGAGGGCCCCCGTACCGTCCGGGGGCCCGCCACCTCCGCGCCCGACTCGCTCACCCTGCGCCGCAGTTCACGGTCCGCCGTGATGACCAGGACGGGGCGCTCACCGGCCTCGGTCACCGCCTCCACGATGCGGTCGTCGCCGCTGCCGGGTGCCTCCACGACCCGTACACCGGGGACGGACTCCACCCCCTTGGCCGCGCCCTCCACCACGAGGACCAGCTCCACCGGACCCTCGTGCCCGGGCAGTCCGTCCCGGGCGAGCCGGTCCCGCAGCCGCTCCGCGGCACCCCGGCGGTCGCGCCACCAGCCGTCGGGGACGGAGCCGACGACGTTGGCGGCGTCGATGATCACGAGCAGAGGCTGGTCGGTCATCCGACCAGCGTGGCATGGCACCCAGGAGATGACGAGAGGGCCCCGGATCAGGACGAGAGGGCCCCGGATTAAAGTGAACCGGTGAACGGCGAATGGCTCAGACGCGGTCGCGACGGCAGGCTCAGTGTGTACCTGCTGTCGGGCACCGCCGTCCACTGCCGGGCGGAGCGCGGCCCCGGCGGCCCCTGGGACCCACCGCGCACCATCGGCGGCGAGCAGCGCCTGCACCCCGTCCTCGCCGTCGGCCAGGGCGCCGACGGCTACACCCATCTCGTCTCCTGGCGCCCCACCGTGCCCGGCGAGTCCGGGCTCGTGCACACCACGCACTTCCGGCCGCGGCTCGCCGCGCTCGACTGGCACTCGATCGGGCACCCCGACAAGACGGGTGACCGCACCGGTACGCCGGCCGTCGCGGTCGACGCGCAGGGGCGCGCCCACGTCTTCGTGCGCAACAAGGGCGGCGGGGTCAGCATGGTCGCCCAGAAGGAGAAGGGCGGCTGGGATCCGTGGCGCGACCTCAAGGGCAGTGACGTACGGGAGGATCTGGCGGCCGTGACGGGGGAGTCCGGGCTCGTCGAGCTGTACGCGGCCGTGCCGGACGGGGTCGCCCACTGGCGCCAGGAGGAGCCGGGCAAGCAGCCGGTGCTCCAGGAGTCCCTGGAGACATCCGCACGCCCCGGAACCCTCCGCGCCCTCGCCACCTCTCCCTCCTCCACCACCCTCTTCTTCACCGACGAGGCGGGTGACGTGTGCGCGTGGCGCCCGGGTACCAAGCCTGTCGCCGTGCTCGCGTCGGCCGGTCCCGGCGCCGTCTCGGCGATCCGGTGTGAACTCGACGGCTACGACTGCACGTTGCTCGCGCAGCGGTCGGCGAGCGGGCGGATCGTCTTCGCCGCGTATCCCACCGAGCAGGAGGCGGCGGGGGCGTGGTGGACCGAGTCGGGTCCTGGGCTTCCCGTCGGGGCCGAGGTGTCTTTGGCGGAGGACGAGGAGGGGCGTGTGGTCGCGGCGACGCTCGCCCCCGGCAGTGAGGAGCTCCTCCTCACCCGGCGCAAGGACGAACCGGGCTTGGCGCTGGAGGCGTGGCGCCCGGTGTGACAGCCGTTTCCCGCCCCCGCCGCCCTTACCCGTCCCATCCCTGGGGGCTCCGCCCCCAGCCCCCCGGCCGACTCCTCCGGCTGCGGCCCGGCGGGGGCTGGGCGCGCAGTTCGCCGCGCCCCTTAGACACCGTTTCCTTTGGCTGGCTGACGCGTTGGGCTTGGCGTGGAGGGTCTTGCCGAGCATCTGGTGCCTGACGAGCTGTGGGAGTTGTTCAGGCGGGTGGTTCCGGAGACGGTCGTCCTGCGTCCGCAGGGTGGTGGTCGGCGGCGTGCTGGTGACCGGGAGACGCTGGCGGCGATCGTCTTCGTAGCCACCTCTGGCTGCACCTGGCGGCAATTGCCGCCGGTGTTCGGGCCGTGCTGGCAGACCGTGTACCGCCGCTTCGCCCAGTGGAGCCACGACCGTGTCTGGGCACGGCTCCACCGAGTGATCCTGGACGAGCTCGGCAGAAAGGGAGAGCTGGACTGGTCCCGGTGCGCGATCGACTCGGTGAGCATCCGTGCCATCAAAGGGGGCCCCTGACCGGACCGAATCCGACCGATCGGGGCAAGAAGGGGTCGAAGATCCACCTGATCTGTGATCGCAACGGCCTACCGATCTCGCTCGGCATCTCGGCTGCCAACACCCACGACAGCCTGGCCCTTCAGCCGCTCGTCCAGGGCATCGCGCCGATCCGTTCCCGACGTGGACCACGCCGGCGGCGACCGGACAAGCTGCATGCGGACAAGGGATACGACTACGACTACCTGCGCCGATGGCTTCGAGGTCGGGGGATCCAGCACCGGATCGCCCGCCGCGGGATCGAGCCCTCCGGTCGCCTGGGCCGCCACCGGTGGGTGGTTGAGCGGACGGTGTCCTGGCTGGCCGGGTGCCGACGGCTCCACCGCCGCTATGAGCGAAAGTCCGAGCATTTCCTCAGCTTCGTGGGCATAGCCGCCGCCTTCATCTGCTTCCGACGCCTGGCGGCTGTCTGATCAAATGCACTCAAGGCCCAGTGCACTCGGAACGTCCTGGATCCAGACGGCACGGTCTGGCTCCGAAGCGGCTACATGCTCCAGTACCTCAGTGAACCGCCGGCCTTCCCCTGAATCCATCTTGCCGAGCTCAAAAGCGATCTCCTCCAGGGCGTTCAAAGCCATCTGCGAGTCACGTCCGACCTTGACGAGATCCTCCAGGGATGCCACCGCCACCAGAAGTGCCCGCACCACTTCCTCCCCTTGAAGCACGACTTCACCCTCCGCCGGTACCAGCAATGACGAGGTGATGTTGCCACCCCGCATGCATCCAGGACACCTCACGCACGATCCCCACTGTGATCAGCGGGGGCCAAGAGAAACAACCTCTTAAGGGCGCCGGCGCGCACTTTCAGCCCGTCCGGCGTTTGAGGACGAGGCCGTTCAGGCCGATGTGGGGGTGCAGGGGGCGGAGCCCCTTGGCGGGGTCGAAGGGGCGGAGCCCCTGGGGATGGGACGGGTAGGGGCGGCGGGGGCGAGGGAAACGACGGGTGCCCCGTACGCCACGGCGGCGTACAGGGCACCCGGGAGACGGAGCGGAGCGGCTACGCGGGGACGGAAGCCACCCCGGCCTCGAGGAACCGCTTGCCGGTCACTCGCTCGGAGACGCCCTCACGGTCCAGGTACGGAGTGATCCCGCCCAGGTGGAAGGGCCAGCCGGCACCGGTGATCAGGCAGAGGTCGATGTCCTGGGCCTCGGCGACGACACCCTCGTCGAGCATCAGACCGATCTCCTGGGCGACCGCGTCCAGGACACGGGCACGCACCTGCTCCTCCGTGAGGACCACGTCGCCCTGCTTCAGGAGCGCCGCGACCTCGGGGTCCAGCTCCGGCTTCCCGGAGTCGTACACGTAGAAGCCGCGCTTGCCCGCCTTGACGACGGCGGCGAGGTTCGGCGAGACCGTGAAGCGGTCCGGGAAGGCCCGGTTGAGGGTCTCCGAGACGTGCAGGCCGATGGCGGGACCGACCAGCTCCAGGAGGACCAGCGGGGACATCGGCAGGCCCAGCGGCTCGACCGCCTTCTCGGCGACCTCGACCGGCGTGCCCTCGTCGATGACGTTCTGGATCTCGCCCATGAAGCGGGTGAGGATGCGGTTGACGACGAACGCCGGGGCGTCCTTCACCAGTACCGCGGTCTTCTTCAGCTTCTTGGCGACGGCGAACGCCGTGGCCAGCGAGGCGTCGTCCGTCTGCTCGCCGCGCACGATCTCGAGGAGCGGCAGGATCGCGACCGGGTTGAAGAAGTGGAAGCCCACGACCCGCTCGGGGTTCTTCAGCTTCGACGCCATCTCCGTCACCGAGAGGGAGGAGGTGTTGGTGGCGAGGATCGCGTGCGCCGGGGCGACCGCCTCGACCTCCGCGAACACCTGCTGCTTGACGCCGATCTCCTCGAAGACGGCCTCGATGATGAAGTCGGCGTCGGAGAAGCCCTCGGCCTTGTCCAGGACACCGGTCACCAGCGCCTTGAGGCGGTTGGCCTTGTCCTGGTTGACGCGGGACTTCGCCAGCAGCTTGTCGATCTCGGCGTGGACGTAGCCCACACCCTTGTCGACGCGCTCCTGGTCGATGTCCGTGAGGACGACCGGTACTTCGAGGCGGCGCAGGAAGAGCAGGGCGAGCTGCGAGGCCATCAGGCCCGCGCCCACGACGCCCACCTTGGTGACCGGACGGGCCAGGTTCTTGTCCGGCGCGCCCGCGGGGCGCTTGCCGCGCTTCTGGACCAGGTTGAAGGCGTAGATGCCGGAACGCAGTTCGCCGCCCATGATCAGGTCGGCGAGGGCGATGTCCTCGGCGTCGTAGCCCTTCTGCAGGTCGCCGTCCTTGGCCGCCTCGATGATGTCGAGGGCGCGGTACGCGGCCGGAGCCGCCCCGTGCACCTTGCCGTCGGCGATGAACCGGCCCTTGGCGACGGCCTGGTCCCAGGCCTCGCCGCGGTCGATCTCGGGACGCTCGACCGCGATGTCGCCCTTGAGGACGGACGCGGTCCAGATCAGCGACTGCTCCAGGAAGTCGGCACCTTCGAAGATGGCGTCGGCGATGCCGAGGTCGAAGACCTGCTTGCCCTTGAGCTGCTTGTTCTGGTTGAGCGAGTTCTCGATGATGACCGAGACGGCCTTGTCGGCGCCGATCAGGTTCGGCAGCAGCGTGCAGCCGCCCCAGCCCGGGACCAGACCGAGGAAGACCTCGGGGAGGGAGAAGGCCGCGATGGCCTTCGACACCGTGCGGTACTGGCAGTGCAGACCGACCTCGACACCGCCGCCCATCGCCGCGCCGTTGTAGTACGCGAAGGTCGGGACGGCCAGCGCCGCGAGACGCTTGAAGACCTCGTGGCCGCCCTTGCCGATGGCGAGCGCGTCGTCGTGGTGCTTGAGGAGCTCGACGCCCTTCAGGTCCGCGCCGACCGCGAAGATGAACGGCTTGCCGGTGACGCCGACACCGACGATCTCGCCGGCCGCGGCCTCCTTCTCGACCTGGTCGATCGCGGCGCTCAGGTTCGCCAGCGAGGCCGGGCCGAAGGTGGTCGGCTTGGTGTGGTCGAAACCGTTGTCAAGGGTGATGAGCGCGAAGCGCCCGGCACCGAACGGCAGGTCGAGGTGGCGTACGTGCGCGGACGTCACGACCTCGTCGGGGAACAGCTCGGCCGCACCCTTCAGGAGTTCAGCGGTGCTCACTTGTTGCCTCCGGCGTCCTTGTGGTGCGGGTTCTCCCAGATCACCGTGGCGCCCATGCCGAAGCCGACGCACATGGTGGTGAGGCCGTAACGGACCTCCGGCTGCTCCTCGAACTGGCGGGCCAGCTGCGTCATCAGACGTACGCCGGAGGAGGCGAGCGGGTGTCCGAAGGCGATGGCGCCGCCGTACTGGTTGACGCGCGCGTCGTCGTCCGCGATGCCGTAGTGCTCGAGGAACGCCAGCACCTGGACGGCGAAGGCCTCGTTGACCTCGAAGAGGTTGATGTCCTCGATGGACAGACCCGCCTTGGCGAGGGCCTTCTCCGTCGCCGGGATCGGGCCGTAGCCCATGACCTCCGGCTCGACGCCCGCGAAGGCGTACGAGACGAGCCGCATCCTCACCGGCAGGTTGTGCTCGCGGGCGAAGTCCTCGCTCGCGATGATCGAGGCGGTGGCGCCGTCGTTCAGACCGGCCGCGTTGCCGGCGGTGACCCGGCCGTGCACGCGGAACGGCGTCTTGAGCCCGGCCAGGTTCTCCAGCGTGGTGCCCGGGCGCATCGGCTCGTCGGCGGTGACCAGGCCCCAGCCGGTCTCACCGACCTCCGCGTTGGTGTTGCGCACCGAGATCGGCACCAGGTCCTGCTGGATCTTGCCGTTGGCGTACGCCTTGGCGGCCTTCTCCTGCGAGCGCACGGCGTACTCGTCGGCGCGCTGCTTGGTGATCTGCGGGTAGCGGTCGTGCAGGTTCTCGGCGGTCATGCCCATGAACAGGGCGGACTCGTCGACCAGCTTCTCGCTGACGAACCGCGGGTTCGGGTCCACGCCCTCGCCCATCGGGTGGCGGCCCATGTGCTCGACACCACCGGCGATGACGGCGTCGTACGCACCGAAGGCGATGGAGCCCGCGGTGGTGGTGACGGCGGTCAGCGCGCCCGCGCACATACGGTCGATGGAGTAGCCGGGGACCGACTGCGGCAGCCCGGCGAGGATGCCCGCGGTCCGCCCCAGGGTCAGGCCCTGGTCACCGATCTGCGTGGTCGCGGCGATGGCGACCTCGTCGATCTTCTTCGGGTCGAGGCCCGGGTTGCGACGCAGCAGCTCCCGGATGGCCTTCACGACGAGGTCGTCGGCGCGGGTCTCGTGGTAGATGCCCTTCGGGCCCGCCTTGCCGAACGGGGTGCGGACGCCGTCGACGAAGACGACGTCCCTGACGGTACGAGGCACGATGGCTCTCCTCCAGATGCGGGATGGCACTGCTGCGCGTCGCACGCGACTGAGCGCGCGCTCACCCCGTCATGCTACTTGCGAGTAACCACCCTGCCCAGTCCCGACGACGGGAGCGGCGAACGTCACATCCGCCGATCGTCTCCGCTCGGGCACGGACATCGTCTCGATCTCCATACCGTTCTCTGTAGGCCACCCGAGGATCTTGGCGTGATCTCGACGTCGCTCTTTCGCCGCAAGGACCCCTTCGGAGCGCACGGGAGACGAAACCGCGCCCCCAAAGGGGCGCGGGGAACTGCGCGAGCAACCCGAAATGACCGGCGGTCGCCGTACGTCAGAACCACGTACGGCGACTAGGCACCCTTGACGGCCAACGCATCCACCAGGACCGGTGTGACCAACTCCACCTGCCACGCACGAGCCCCGTACCCGGCGAGCGCGGCCGAAACCGACTCGGCGTCGGCACCGGCCGGCGGCTCCCAGCACACCCGCCGCACCGTGTCCGGAGTGATCAGGTTCTCCTGCGGCATGTTGAGCTGCTCGGCCAGCGCCGACACGGCGGCCCGCGCCGCGGAGAGCCGGGCTGCGGCGGCCGGGTCCTTGTCGGCCCAGGCGCGCGGCGGCGGAGGCCCGGTGACGGGCTGCCCGGGCTGCGGCAGCTCGGCGTCCGGCACTGCCTTCGCACGGTCCACGGCGGCCTGCCACTGCTCCAGCTGGCGCCGCCCCATCCGGTGCCCGAACCCGTTCAGCGCGGCAAGCGCGTGCACGTTGGCCGGAAGGGAGAGCGCGGCCTCCACGATGGCCCCGTCCCCCAGCACCTTGCCCGGCGAGATGTCCCGGCGCTGGGCGATCCGGTCCCGGGCCTCCCACAGCTCCCGCACGACCGCCATCTGCCGACGGCGGCGCACCTTGTGCATCCCGGACGTACGGCGCCAGGGGTCCTTGCGCGGCGGCGCGGGCTCGGCCTGCGCGATCGCGTCGAACTCCTGTCGGGCCCAGTCCAGCTTGCCCTGCCGGTCGAGCTCCTTCTCCAGGGCGTCGCGCAGATCGACGAGCAGTTCCACGTCGAGCGCGGCGTAGCGCAGCCACGGCTCCGGGAGCGGGCGCGTGGACCAGTCGACCGCGGAGTGCCCCTTCTCCAGTACGAAGCCGAGCACGCTCTCGACCATCGCGCCCAGGCCCACTCGGGGGAACCCGGCCAGGCGTCCGGCCAGCTCGGTGTCGAAGAGCCGCGTCGGCACCATGCCTATCTCCCGCAGACACGGCAGGTCCTGGGTGGCGGCGTGCAGCACCCACTCGACGCCGGAGATGGCCTCGCCGAGTCCGGAGAGGTCGGGACAGGCGACGGGGTCGATCAGCGCGGTGCCGGCGCCCTCGCGGCGCAGCTGCACCAGATAGGCGCGCTGGCCGTATCGGTACCCGGACGCGCGTTCGGCGTCCACGGCCACGGGGCCGGAGCCGGCGGCGAAGGCCGCGATCACCTCGGCGAGCGAGGTCTCGTCGGCGACGACGGGCGGAATGCCCTCTCGGGGCTCAAGCAAAGGGATCGGCGCCGATTCGACGTCGTCCGGAGGGCCGCCTCCGGTGGTTCGCAGTGAGCTGTCTTCTGCGGTCTCTTGGGCGTCGGTCACCTGTCAAGGGTATCTGTGTATGGACTACGCCCGCCGACGGAACGTTCCGTCGACGGGCGCAGGAGGGTCGTAAACCAGTCAGGTCGGTGAAAGTTCCGGTCCGGTGGGGGGTGTGCCCCTGTTTCAGTGGATGATCCCCGTCCGCAGGGCGACGGCCACCATCCCGGCGCGGTCGCCCGTGCCGAGCTTGCGGGCGATGCGGGCGAGGTGGCTCTTGACGGTCAGCGCGGACAGGCCCATGGAGACGCCGATGGCCTTGTTCGACTGGCCCTCGGCGACGAGCCGGAGCACCTCGACCTCTCGGCCGGAGAGCTCGCGGTAGCCGCCCGGGTGGCTCGGGGCACCCGGGGGGCGGCGGTGCATACGGGCGGCGGCCGAACCGATGGGCGCGACACCGGGTCGGGTGGGGAGCCCGACGTTCGTACGGGTGCCGGTGACGACATAGCCCTTGACGCCGCCCGCGAGGGCGTTGCGCACGGCGCCGATGTCGTCGGCGGCGGAGAGGGCGAGGCCGTTGGGCCAGCCCGCGGCTCGGGTCTCGGACAGCAGGGTGAGCCCGCTGCCGTCGGGCAGGTGGACGTCGGCGACACAGATGTCGCGCGGGTTGCCGATTCGGGGACGGGCCTCCGCGACGGACGACGCCTCGATGACGTCGCGCACTCCGAGCGCCCAGAGGTGGCGGGTGACGGTGGATCGGACCCGTGGGTCGGCCACGACCACCATGGCGGTCGGCTTGTTCGGGCGGTAGGCGACCAGGCTTGCGGGCTGCTCGAGGAGAACGGACACCAGGCCTCCTGGGGGTGCGGGACGGGGACCGGCTGTGGGGATGAAGCCGGGGCGAACCGTGTTTTCAAGGTCACAGACGTCTTCGGCATCAAACCCGTCCGCCTTTAGAGAATGATCACGATTTGGTGAGTAACAATCCGTGCAATTCGGACACGCGATCGATCATCCGAAGATCGAACCGAGTCGTTCCATGTCACGACACGGCTGAAAGTGGCCGTATCGACAAAACCTCGGCAAGGAACTCGGCAAAGGGCGCGGCGTTCCGCGAGGTCGAAAAGGGCGCCCGTTCGACATGACACGGGCGCCCCGGAAGACGGAGAAGCGAAAGAAGGGCGTTCAGCGGGACTGCGGACCCCGGCGCTGCGGGAGGGTCACCACCGAGCCGTCGCCCGGCCCCGCCGGGGGCAGGCCCGCGATCTGACAGAGCAGATCGCACCAGGCGGCGAGGTGCGCGGCCGTGTCCGGTACGCCGCCCAGGCCCTCGCGGGGCGTCCAGGAGGCCCGGATCTCGATCTGGGACGCGGCGGGGCGCTCGGACAGCCCCCCGAAGTAGTGCGAGCTCGCCCGGGTGACGGTGCCGCTCGGTTCGCCGTACGACAGACCGCGGGCCTGCAACGCGCCGGTCAGCCACGACCAGGAGACGTCGGGGAGCAGCGGGTCGGCCGCCATCTCCGGCTCCAGCTCCGCGCGGACCAGCGTCACCAGCCGGAAGGAGCCCTGCCAGGCGTCGTGCCCCGCCGGGTCGTGCAGCAGAATGAGCCGGCCGTCCGCCAGGTCCTCGTCGTCGGCGACGACCGCGGCCTCCAGCGCGTACGCGAAAGGGGCCAGGCGCTGTGGTGGGCGCGTCGGGTCGATCTCGATCTCGGGCCGCAACCGCGCGGCCCTCAGTGCGTCGACGGCAGCCCGGAAGGGCGGCGGAGCCGTCTCCCTCGCATCCCGGTCCCCCTCCTTGGCATCGTCCATTTCGCCAGCGCCGTCCGACAGTCGTCCCTGAGCCGCAGCCATGCGGGGAAGATTAAGGGGAACGGAGCCCGCGTGCAGGGAGAGACACCCGTGCGCCGGACCACTGTCCGGATCGTGCCGCGCGAAAGCGCAGGCGGGAGCGGACCGCTCCGGGCGCCGGAGCCCGGCACTTGCGGGTCGGCGGGGCGTGCGAGACTTTCCGTCGTGAGTGCCAATGACCGCCCCGCCGCGGGCCAGCCGCCGACAGCCACGTACGAGTCCGCCTTCCTCAAGGCGTGCAGGCGCGAGCCCGTGCCGCACACGCCCGTGTGGTTCATGCGGCAGGCCGGTCGCTCGCTGCCCGAGTACCTCAAGGTGCGCGAGGGCATTCCCATGCTGGAGTCCTGCATGCGGCCGGAGCTGGTCGCCGAGATCACCCTCCAGCCGGTGCGCCGGCACAACGTGGACGCGGCGATCTACTTCAGCGACATCGTCGTCCCGCTGAAGGCCATCGGCATCGATCTCGACATCAAGCCGGGCGTCGGCCCGGTCGTCGAGAACCCGATCCGCACCCGCGCCGACCTGGCCCAGCTGCGCGATCTGACCCCCGAGGACGTCTGGTACGTCACCGAGGCGATCAAGCTCCTGACGGCCGAGCTCGGCGAGACCCCGCTCATCGGTTTCGCGGGCGCGCCTTTCACTCTCGCGAGTTACCTCGTGGAGGGCGGTCCGTCCAAGAACCACGAGCACACCAAGGCGCTCATGTACGGCGACCCGCAGCTGTGGGCCGACCTGCTCGACCGTCTCGCCGAGATCACCTCCGCCTTCCTGAAGGTGCAGATCGAGGCGGGCGCCAGCGCCGTCCAGCTCTTCGACTCCTGGGTCGGCGCCCTGGCACCCGCCGACTACCGGCGCTCGGTGATGCCCGCGTCCACCAAGGTCTTCGAGTCCGTGGCCGGGTACGGCGTGCCCCGCATCCACTTCGGCGTCGGCACCGGCGAGCTGCTCGGCCTCATGGGTGAGGCGGGCGCGGACGTCGTCGGCGTCGACTGGCGCGTCCCGCTCGACGAGGCCGCCCGCCGCGTCGGCCCCGGCAAGGCGCTCCAGGGCAACCTCGACCCCGCCGTCCTCTTCTCCACCACCGAGGCCGTGGAGGCCAAGACCCGCGAGGTGCTGGACGCCGCCGCCGGTCTCGAGGGCCACGTCTTCAACCTCGGCCACGGCGTCCCGCCGAACACCGACCCGGACGCGCTGACCCGCCTCGTGGAGCACGTCCACCAGCAGACCGCGCGCTGACCTCCTGCGGGGGATGTCCTACAGGGGACGACGCACGCCTCGACGCCGCCCGCCTCACCAGCTGTGCCGCGCCTGTCTGCCGAACAGCAGGCTGCGCGGTTCCGGCGGTGGCGGGGTGCCCGGGCGCAGCGGCCAGGCCAGCAGCATCCCCACGAGGAAGCCGACCACGTGGGCCTCGTACGCCACGGTTCCGGCGGTGGAGACGCCGCCGCCGGACGAGTACACCGCCTGCAACGCGAACCAGAAGCCCAGCACCAGCCACGCGGGCAGTCGCAGCGGCAGGAAGACCAGGAACGGGACGAGCACCCAGACCCTGGCCCTCGGATAGAGCACCAGATAGGCGCCGAGGACTCCGGCGATCGCTCCGGAGGCGCCGATCAGCGGGTCGGCCGAGTCGGCGTTGAGGTACGCGAAGCCGTAAGCGGCCGCGTAACCGCACGCCACGTAGAACACCGCGAACCGCACATGTCCGAGGCGGTCCTCGATGTTGTTGCCGAAGATCAGCAGGAAGAGCATGTTGCCGAGCAGATGCAGCCAGCTGCCGTGCAGGAACATCGCGGTGAGGACCGAGAGCGGCGGCGACTTGTCGTACGTCGGCGGCCCCACCAGACACCCGGGGCCGCCTGCCCCGACGCCGACGTCGCCGGTCGGGACCAGGCGGGGCAGTTGGTGGTGGACCAACTCCTGCGGCACCGCGGCGTAGTGCTCCAGGAACGCGTGCAGATGGCACAGCTGGGAGAGCCCGCTGTCACCCGCCACCGATCCCGCGAGGCCGGGCGTGTAGAGGAACACCAGAACATTGGCGGCGATCAGCGCATACGTCACATAGGGCGTGCGGCGCACCGGGTTCACGTCATGGACGGGGATGACCACGAGGAACTAGTGCCCGGGATACGCCGGGTGAATCCGTGAACGGCTCCGCCCCCGTATCCGTATGTCTCCTCAACCGCCCGCGCCGCGACGAAGACGCGACGCGAGAGACGTGAGGACACAGGCGATGAACGACCGAGTTACTCCTCCGATGCATGCCCTGCCCGACGGCGAGGCGGAAATCGCCCTGGTGCTGCACCTCCCCTGGGAGGACGTCGCCGCGCTCGGCCAGGAGGCCGGACGGCTCGCGGCGCGCATGCAGCGGCCGGTGACCCTCGACGAGGCCGTCAGCCACCGACTGCGCTCCGCGCGGTCGGCCGCCCACGCCAAGCCGCCCACCACGCAGCCCGCGGCCGTCACCGCGTCGGCGTCGGTGTCCTCGCTTCCGGCGCGACCGCCGGCCGAGCAGGCGCGACAGGCGATAGACCGGATCAACGGGAACGCGGGACACGAATCGGCGTAGAGGCGCCGTGGGGGGCTGCGGTCGGGCGTTGACTGCGGGTTGTCGTCGGCTGGTCGCGCCCACGCGGCGGAGCCGCATAGGTCACAGCCCCGCGCCCCTACGGGGCGCTTCGCCGTACCGCCGTCACCGCCTTGCGTGCCGCCACCAGGATGGGGTCCCACACCGGTGAGAACGGGGGTGCGTAGCCCAGGTCCAGGGATGTCATCTGTTCCACCGTCATGCCCGCGGTCAGCGCCACCGCGGCGATGTCGACCCGCTTCGCCGCGCCTTCCCCGCCGACGATCTGCACGCCGAGCAGCCGCCCCGTGCGGCGCTCGGCGAGCATCTTCACCGTCATGAGGTCCGCGTCCGGGTAGTAGCCCGCGCGGCTGGTCGACTCGATGGTGACGGCCTCGAACCGCAGGCCCGCCCGGTGCGCGTCCTTCTCGCGCAGCCCGGTGCGGGCGATCTCCAGATCGCAGACCTTGCTCACGGCCGTACCGACGACACCGGGGAAGGTCGCGTACCCGCCGCCCACGTTGGAGCCGATGACCTGCCCGTGCTTGTTGGCATGCGTGCCCAGAGCGATGTGCCGTTCGCGTCCCGAGATCAGGTCGAGCACCTCGACGCAGTCGCCGCCGGCCCAGATGTTCTCGTGCCCGCGCACCCGCATCGCCAGGTCGGTGAGCAGCCCGCCGTGCTCGCCCAGGGGGAGTCCCGCGGCCCGTGCGAGCGTGGTCTCGGGGCGTACGCCGATGCCGAGCACGACCACGTCCGCCGGGTACTCCGCGTCCTCGGTGGCCACCGCGCGGACCCGGCCCGCGTCCCCGGTGAGGAGCTTGGTGATCTCGGCGTTGTTGACCATGGTGATGCCGAGGTTCTCCATGGCCGTGTGCACCAGGCGGCCCATGTCGGGGTCGAGGGTGGACATCGGCTCCTTGCCGCGGTTGACGACCGTCACCTCGTACCCGCGGTTGATGAGCGCCTCGGCCATCTCCACGCCGATGTAGCCCGCGCCGACGACCACCGCGCGACGCCCCTCGGTCGTCGCCAGTGTGTCCAGGAGGGCCTGGCCGTCGTCCAGGGTCTGCACGCCGTGCACGCCCGGAGCGTCCACGCCCGGCAGGTCGGGGCGGATCGGACGGGCACCGGTCGCGATCACGAGTTTGTCGTACGAGGTCCACTCCTCGGCCCCGGTCTCGAGGTCGAGCGAGCGGACGCGGCCCCCGGCGACATCGATCTCCGTGACCTCGGTGCGCATCCGCAGGTCGATCGCGCGCTCCCGGTGTTCCGCCGGGCTCCGGGCGATCAGCCGGTCCCGCTCGGGGACGTCGCCGCCCACCCAGTACGGGATGCCGCAGGCCGAGTAGGAGCTGAAGTGACCGCGTTCGAACGCCACGATCTCCAGCTCGTCGGGCCCGCGCATCCGGCGTGCCTGTGACGCGGCGGACATGCCCGCCGCGTCACCCCCGATCACGACCAGTCGCTCCGTACGGCTCATGCTCATGCGAACACGCTACGGGGACCGGGCGTTTCAGTCCTCGTCGCCACCCTCTTCGCGCACCGGCGGTGCCACCGGCAGCGAACCCGCGCCCGCGGGAGCCACTTCGGCCCCGGGCCGGCGCGGCTGCCCCGTGCGGGCGAGCCGCAGCCACAGCGCCAGGAGGAGCCCGGCGCTCAGCAGGAACGGGAGCACCACGCCGAACACCACGGCGATCCAGCGCAGCATCGTGACGAACGCGTCCCAGCCGCCCGTCAGCGCGTCCACGAAGCCCGGCGTGCCGGACTTCTTCGCGGCCTGCTTCAGCGGGGTCTCGGAGAGGGAGAGCGTGATGGTGGCCAGGCTGGTGCGGTCCTTCAGGGACGCCTGCTGGGCGAGCAGGGCGTCGAGGTCCGACTCGCGGGTGCTCAACTCGCCTTCCAGGGCGACCACATCGCTGAGCTTGGTGGCCTGGTCCATCAGCTCGCGGACCCGGGCCACGCTGACGCGCTGCGACTTGACGCGGCTCTCCACGTCGACGACCTGGTCGGTGACGTCCTCCGCCTTCGCCGTCCGCTCGACGACCTTCCCGGTGCCCTCCAGGGAGGAGAGCACCGCGTCGTAGCGGTCGGTGGGCACACGCAGTACGGCTCGGGTGCGCTCGCGGCCCCCGCCGTCCCGGGTGGTCGTCTCGTTGCCGACGTAGCCACCCGCGTCGACGGCCGCGGCGCGGGCGGAGTCCAGTGCCTTGGGCACGTCCTTGACCTGCAGGGTCAGCGAGGCGGTGCGGATGATGTGGCTGCCGGCCGGCACGGATGTGCCGGTGGTCTTGGACGGGTGGGTGGACTTTGCGCCGCCCGCGCCCGAGGCGACACTGTCCGCCGCGCCCGGGCGGGCGTTCCCGGCGCCCGGCGCGGCCGCCTTGTCGGCGCTGGAGGCGGAGCCACCGTCGGCGGCGCCGCAGCCCGTCACCGCGAGGGCGGCGGCGAGGACCATCCCGGCGAGAACCGGGCCCGTTCGTGCGGAACGTCGTGTGTGCATGTGGGCGTACCCCCGTGGCTGGTGACTGCTGACCTTCCTTCGACGCCGGGGCCGGGCGCGACGTTTGCCGGATCCGATCCCGATGCGGTCACGGTCGGGACTCGCGCAGGGCACCGCCGTACCGGACGACGGCTCCGGGTCCCGGCGGGCCTGCCGACGGGGTCTGAGAAGGTGGAGCCATGCGCGCACAGGACAGTCGTACGGGTACGGGACAGGTCGTCGTCATCGGGGGCGGCATCGCCGGTCTGGCCGCCGCCCACCGCCTGCTGGACCGCGGCGCGCGGGTGACCGTCCTGGAGGCGTCGGACCGCGTCGGCGGCAAGCTCCTGCCCGGCGAGATCGCGGGCGCACGGGTCGACCTCGGCGCCGAGTCGATGCTCGCCCGTCGCCCGGAAGCGGTCGCGCTCGCCCGCGAGGTGGGCCTCGCCGACCGGCTCCAGCCGCCCGCCACCGCGACCGCCTCCCTGTGGACGCGCGGCGCACTGCGCCCCATGCCCAAGGGCCACGTCATGGGCGTGCCCGGCACGGCCGCCGCCCTCTCCGGAGTCCTCTCCGACGAGGGCCTGGCCCGCATCGAGCGCGACGCCGAGCTGCCCCGCACGGAAGTCGGCGACGACGTGGCCGTGGGGGAGTACGTGGCGGCACGCCTCGGCCGCGAGGTCGTCGACCGCCTGGTCGAGCCCCTCCTGGGCGGCGTCTACGCGGGCGACGCGTACCGCATCTCGATGCGGCTGGCCGTCCCCCAGCTGTTCGCCGCCCTCCGCACCCATGTCTCCCTGACCGAGGCGGTCCGTGAGATCCAGGCGAAGGCGGCCGCGGCCCAGCAGACCGGACCGGTGTTCATGGGCATCGAGGGCGGAGTGGGCCAACTCCCGCTCGCGGTCGCGCGGTCGGTGCGCGAGCGGGGCGGCGAGATCCTCACCGGCGCCACGGTGACGGAGCTGCGCCGCGCCGGGGACGGCGGCTGGCGGGTGGTGGCCGGGGGACGCGTCCTGCACGCGGACGGGGTCGTCGTCGCGGTGCCCGCGGGCCCGGCCGCCGCCCTGCTGAGGGCCGAGGCGCCCGCGGCGGCCACCGAGCTGGCCGGTGTCGAGTACGCCTCCATGGCGCTGGTGACGCTGGCCTACCGGCGCGCGGACATCACCCTCCCCGAAGGGAGCGGTTTCCTGGTGCCACCGGTGGACGGCCACACCATCAAGGCCTCCACCTTCGCCTCCCGGAAGTGGGGCTGGATCGCCGAGGAGAACCCCGACCTGCTCGTCCTGCGCACCTCCGTCGGACGGTACGGCGAGACGGAGGTGCTGGGCCGCGACGACGCCGACCTCGTGGACGTCTCCCGGCACGACCTGCGGGAGGCCACCGGCCTGGCCGCCGAGCCCGTGGCGACCCGGGTGACCCGGTGGGACGACGGCCTGCCGCAGTACCCGGTCGGGCACCACACGCGCGTGGCCCGCGTCCGCGAGCACGTGGCCGAGCTCCCGGGGCTCGCCGTCTGCGGCGCGGCGTACGACGGGGTCGGCATCCCCGCGTGCGTCGCGAGCGCGTACGCCGCCGTGGACCAGCTCGGCGGCGACCGCGCCGGACTGGAGGCGCTGAGAGCGAACCCGGTGCAGAGCCTTCACGGCGGAGCGGGAGAATAGCCTCATGAGTGACGACGCCCCCACCACCGAGTCCGGCAGGGTCCCGAACAAGGGCAAGCTGGCCAAGGACCTCAACGAGGTCATCCGCTACACCCTGTGGTCCGTGTTCAAGCTGAAGGACGTGCTGCCCGAGGACCGCGCCGGCTTCGCCGACGAGGTCCAGGAGCTCTTCGACCAGCTCGCCGCGAAGGACGTCACCGTCCGCGGGACGTACGACGTGTCGGGGCTGCGCGCCGACGCCGACCTGATGATCTGGTGGCACGCCGAGACCAGCGACCAGCTCCAGGAGGCGTACAACCTCTTCCGCCGCACCAGGCTGGGTCGCGCCCTGGAGCCGGTCTGGTCGAACATGGCGCTGCACCGCCCCGCCGAGTTCAACCGCTCGCACATCCCGGCGTTCCTCGCCGACGAGACGCCGCGCAACTATGTGAGCGTCTACCCCTTCGTGCGCTCCTACGACTGGTACCTGCTGCCCGACGAGGACCGCCGCCGCATGCTCGCCGACCACGGCAAGATGGCCCGCGGCTACCCGGACGTGCGCGCCAACACGGTCGCCTCGTTCTCCCTCGGCGACTACGAGTGGATGCTCGCGTTCGAGGCCGACGAGCTGTACCGCATCGTCGACCTCATGCGCCACCTGCGCGCCTCCGAGGCCCGCATGCACGTCCGCGAGGAGGTCCCGTTCTACACCGGCCGCCGTAAGTCCGTGGCCGAGCTGGTCGCCGGGCTCGCCTGATCAGGGAGCCTGGCGGGTCGTCTTCGCGTCCTCATGGGCCTGTGCGTCGTGCCGGGCGGTCTTGTCACCGTCCGGCGCCGCCGGCTCCGGCTCCGCGTGCGGGGCGCACGCCGCGCGCCGCTCCGGGAGGCGGCCCTCCAGGAGGTACGCGTCCAGGTAGCCGTTGACGCACTGGTTGGGGCCGCCCGCGATCCCGTGCGTCCCGGCGCCGCTCTCGGTCACCAGGACCGAGCCGGACAGCCGCCGCTGAAGCTCCACCGCCCCCTCGTAGGGCGTCGCCGCGTCCCGCTCGGCCGCCAGGATCAGGACCGGCGCCAGCGCCCCGGGCAGCGTCCGCACATCGAGGGGCTTCTGCCGCGGCACCGGCCAGTAGGCGCACGGCAGGTTCATCCACACGTTGTCCCAGGTCTCGAACGGTGCCACGCGCGCGAGCCGGGTGTTGTCCCGGTCCCAGGTACGCCAGTCCGTCGGCCAGGACGCGTCGTTGCACTCCACGGCCGTGTACACCGCGTTGCCGTTCTCCGCCTCGGCCGACGCCTCCGGATGCGGCCCGGCCTGCTCGATCAGCGGCTTCGGGTCGCCCTTCAGATAGGCGGACAGCGCCAGGGCGCGCTGCGGCCAGTAGTCGTCGAAGTACCCCGCCGCCAGGAACGCGCCCTGCAACTGACGCGGCCCCACCTTGCCGCCCGCGGGCGCCGCGGCGAGCCGTGCCCGCGCCTTCTCGTAGTTGTGCAGCACCGCTTCGGGCGTGGTGCCGAGCGCGTACTCCTTGTCGTGCCTGGCGATCCACGCGCGGAAGTCCGCCCAACGGGCCTCGAACGCGACCGACTGGTCGAGGTTGTTCCGGTACCAGATCTGCCGGGGGGCGGGGTTCACCGCCGAGTCGAACACCATCCGGCGTACGTGCGAGGGGAAGAGCGTCGCGTACAGAGCGCCGAAGTACGTGCCGTACGACGCCCCCATGAACGTCAGCTTCCGCTCGCCCAGCGCGGCGCGCAGCACATCGAGGTCGCGGGCGTTGTTGAGCGAGGTGTAGTGCCGGATGCCCTGCCCGGAGCGCTTGAGGCAGCCGCGGGCGTACGTCTGTGCCTCCGCGATGCGCTCCTTCTTGTACGTCTCCGAGGGGTTCGTCGGCGACTGCGCGGGCCCCTTCAGGAAGCGCTTCGGGTCCTCGCAGGACAACGGGGCCGAGCGGTCCACGCCGCGCGGGGCGTAGCCCACGAGGTCGTACGCGGCCGCGATGCGTTTCCACTCGGGGAGGAAGCCGATCAGGGGGAAGTACATGCCGGACGCGCCCGGGCCGCCCGGGTTGTAGACGAGGGAGCCCTGACGCGGCACCTTGTGCTTGGAGTTGCGCAGGTCCTTGCCGGTGGCGCCGGCGCGGCTGACGGTCAGTTTGATCTTCTTGCCGTCTGGTTGCGCGTAGTCCAGCGGCACGGTGACCGTGCCGCAGCGCATCGCGACCGGGAAGTCGTCCCCCTTGGGGCACGCGCCCCAGTGGATGCCGGCCTTCGCGGCACGGGCGGCGGCGACCACGGTGCCGCGCGCCTCGAGGGCGGCCGCGGGGTTCGGCCAGGCCGCCGCGCCGCCCGCGGGGGCGGCGACGAGGCCGCTCAGAAGCAAGGACCCGGTGGTTCCGTACAGGACGGCAGCTCTCATCGCGTATCCCCTTCGGCGCACGGCAGCGACAAAAGGGATGTTTGGTTCGTCAGTTGATGAAGTAAAGCACCTGGTGCCGGTGTCGGCCCCAATGACCCCTATGCGCCCCCTCGGGCGCCGTCAGCGCTGCCGCTCGGGGCTTCGGTCGCGGTGCGCGAAGGCCGCGCGCAGCTCCGGCTCGCCGACGGCGCGGACGCCGCGTACGGCGACCGAGGTGAGGTACGTACGGTCGTCGCCGGTGGCGTCGGGGTGCCGGGCGAGGGTGCCGAGCAGCCGCTGTCCGGCCGGGGAGGCCCAGCGTGTGTACGGGTGGACCTCGATGCGGGCGATGGCGAGGCAGCTCACGGTGAGGATGAGCGGCAGCGAGAACCACACGGCGATCGGCACGTCGTTCTCGCTCGCCCGGGACTGGGAGGGCAGCAGCACGGCGACGGCGCCGAGCGCGAGGACGGCCGCGGCGGCGGCCTGGACCTGGCGGATGGCGCTCGCGACGGTGGTGCGGGCGCCGTCGGGCACGGCGAGGCCCGCGGCGACGAGACGGTCGGCGAGGCGGTGTACGGAGTCCGCGGCGGCCGTGCTCGCCCGTACGGGCGCTATCCGGGACTGCCCCTGCGGACCTATCGCCCCTATCACCGAGCACTCCATCTCGTCGCGACCGCGCGGGTCCACGACGGTCGCCCAGCCCGTGTGCGCGAGCAGCAGCCGCCGCTGACGGGCCATCGACACCAGGGTCAGATCGGCGACCCGGGCGGGGCCGCCGGACAGGAACGCCGCCTCGTACAGCGTGAGGTGGTGTCCGCGCGCCGCGTCGGCGTCGACCGCCGCCGCGCGCACGGCGGCCAGGCACAGCCGAGTGCAGGAGATACCGGCCGCGGCCCAGGCCAGGAGCAGGAGAAGGACCCAGAACATGGCGTGTTTCTACGCGAGGAGTCCAGGTCGGCGCCACGGTATGCCCACGATATGGACGGAGCGTTGTGGCTCTGTGACGTTCCGGTGCCCGCCGGGGCGCTCCCCAAGGGGCGCCGCGCGGCTAGCCCTTGGGGCGGGACGCGGCCGGGGGCAGCGGATAGGTTCCGGACGGGGTGACGGGGACGGGGCTGTCCGGGGACGCGAGGGGACCCGGCGGGGCCGGGGAAGCCGTCAGCGGGGGCGGGCTCGCGGTCGCGGCGTCCTGGGCGAGGGCGTCGAAGTCCACGTACCCGGTGGCTTCGAGGACCTTGATGTGGTCGAGCACGGTGGTGTTCGCGTCGTCGGCGAGGTCCCTTACGAGGGAGTTGCGGGTGTTCGCGCGGACCTGGGCGACGACGGAGAAGACCTTGCCGTGCGCCCTGCGCAGGATGTTCGCGAACTTCTGGTCGTAGTCCGTGCCGTGCGCGGCGTCGAGCGTGGCCAGCCAGCCGCGCTGCTGGGCGTTGGGCTGGTTCGGGAGTTCGAGTCCGAGCCGTGCGGCGACGTTGCGGACGCGCGCGTCGAGGAACGTGTGGCCCTCGACGAGGTGCGCGCCCGCCGTCTTCACGGCCTGGGTGGTGCCGCGCTCCTCGGCCTGCTGGCCGGCGGGCAGCTCCCACAGCCCGGCGAGCCGGACCTTGGTGATGAACTCCCGGTCCAGTGCGGACAGCGGACCGAACCGCGTCGACACGGACTGGGCGTTCAGGGTGTCCAGGCCGGTGCCGGCGCGGTCCGCGTACGACCAGATCGGAAAGATCAGGGCGGCGAGAGTCGCGGTGAGGGCCGCGATGATGAGTCCTGTGCCACTGACCAATCCGGTGCGGTTGATGGATCGCATGGTGCCTCCTGTTGCGGCACCGCACGCTAGTGCGCTACGGGTGCGGGTTGGCATATTACTTCGGGCACTACGCCAACTGCCGTACGAGGAGTAAGGGTTGCCGGGTGGGAGGAAGGCGCCGAATGCGGTGGTTCGACCGGAGTCCAGACCATCAGGAAACCCTGGAAAACGGACGTCGGATCCGGTCGGACGGGGCCCGGTGTTAACCCCGGCACACTCTGCCGGGGCGAGGCACTACGGCGCGCGTAGTAGTGCCTCGGCTCCGGTGACGCGGGCGGGGTCAGCGGCGCAGCAGTACCCGTCGGGTCGCGCGGGCCAGCCGGGCCGTGGGCCGCTGCGACGGCGGGGTCGGGCCGGACCGCTCCAGCCACCAAGCACGCAGCCGCCGCCGCGTCTCCGCGTCCTCGGGGTGCCCCGCGAGCAGCATGTACTCGGCGAAGTCCAACGCGTCGCGCCGGTACCCACCGCTCATCGGATGCCCTTGCGCGTACGCGAGGAACGCCGGCCGGTACGCGTCCCCGAGCATCTCCGGCAACTCCACCGCCACCTTCGCGACGACGTCCGCCCGCTTGGCCGCGAGCGCCCGCGCCTGCACACCCAGCCGTCCCCGGTCGAACCCCTCGGGCACGGGGGTACCCGCGACGAGCGCGGACAACAGCGCGGCCTGCCCTAGCGCCAGCCGCTGCCGCGCACCCACGGCCACGCCGGCCGCGTGGCTCCCGGCTGCCCCGGGGATGCCGCCCGCAGGGGCGGCGGCCGCACCGGAGTGCGGGCCCGCCGGGGTTTCGGACGGCCTCACGACCCGTGCCCGCGCCTTCGTCAGGGTGACTCTGATCGCCCCGAGCTCCCTCTCCAGTTCGCCCGGGTCCGGGAAGTTCTCGTCGCGCTCCAGGAGGACCCCCGGTGGGGTCACGCGGGAGGCGAGGTCGGCCAGGATGTCGAGGACCTGCCGGGGGACGGGGTGGGCGTGGCTGTCGTGCCAGACGCCGTCCCGTTCGAAGCCGCCGGCGACGTGGACGTAGGCGATGGCCTCGACGGGGAGTTCGTCGAGGGCCTTCGCAGGGTCCTCGGCCCGGTTGACGTGGTTCGTGTGGAGGTTGGCCACGTCGATGAGGAGGCGTACGCCGGTGCGGTCCACCAGGTCGTACAGGAACTGCCCCTCGGTCATCTCCTCGCCGGGCCAGGAGATCAGCGCGGCGATGTTCTCGACCGCGAGCGGGACGGGAAGGGCCTCCTGCGCGATACGGACGTTCTCGCACAGCACGTCGAGGGCGTCCCGGGTGCGGGGGACCGGCAGCAGGTGCCCGGCCTCCAGGGAGGGCGACGCGGTGAGCGCGCCCCCGGCCCGTACGAACGCGATGTGCTCCGTGACGAGCGGCGAGCCCAGTGCCTCGGCCCGCTCCGCGAGGGCGGCGAGCCGGGACTCCTCGGGCCGGTCCGCGCCGCCGAGGCCGAGCGAGACCCCGTGCGGCACCACCGTGACGCCCCGCTCGCGCAGCCGCAGCAGCGACTCGGGAAGGTGCCCGGGGCACAGGTTCTCCGCCACGGCCTCGACCCAGTCGATGCCGGGCATGCGCTCCACGGCCTCGGCGATCTCCGGCCGCCACCCGATGCCCGTCCCCAGCCGCCTCAGCTGTGTCATGTCGCCTCCTCCGTCACCGCTCGAACCCTGGCTGCTACGACCCCGGCCGCTGTCTCCTCACGACGGACCCCTGTTCCGGCGTGACGGAGTCATGGCCCCGGGAAGCGGGGCCGAACCCATGTCGCCGGACGTTCAGAGCAACATTTGAGGTTCCGCCGGCGTCCCGAGGCGGCCCACCGGCTACCGCAGTACCTTGTCCGGATCCGAGGGCTCCGGCCGGGCGGTGTTGACCTGCCCCGGCGGCGCGGGCGACGGACTCGACGTGACGACGACGCCGTCGGCGGGCTGCACCGGCGGCGCGGAGGGCGCCGTGACGCCGGCGGCCGGCGCCGGGGGACCGGTCGGGCTCGCGGTCGACAGGGCCGCCGTGTCGTTGGCGATGGCGTCGAAGTCGACGCTCCCGGTCTTCTCCAGGATGGTGATGTGGTCGAGCACCGTCTGGTTGGCGTCCGAGGCCAGCTGCCGGACCAGCGTGTTGCGGGTGGAGTTACGGACCGCGCCGATCGCCGGGAAGATCTTGCCGTGCGCGGCCCGCAGCAGGTTCACGAACTTCCGTTCGTATTCCGCGCCCGTCGCCGCGGTCATCTCCTGCAGCCAGCCCTGCTGCTGCGCGTTCGGCTGGTTCGGCAGCTCGACATTGAGCTGGGCCGCGATGACCCGCACCCGCTTGTCGAGGTCGGTGTGGCCGACGATCAGGTGGTCGCCCACCTCCTTGATCGCCTTGTTGGGGGCCCGCTCGAGCGCCTGCTGTCCCGCCGGCAGTTCCCAGAGTCCGGCCAGCCGCACGCGCACGATCAGATCGCGGTCGGCGGCGGACAGGGGTCCCCACTGTGTGTTCACCGTCCCCGCCGCCAGATTCGCCTGCCCCGTGCCGGCGCGGTCCGCGTACGACCACACAGGGAACGCGAGCGCGCCGACCGTGGCGGCGAGGGTCGCGATGACGAAGGCGGAACCATTGATACGCCGCAAGATGAGCCTCCCGGGGGAAACCAACTGGTCGTTGGAAACCTGTACTTGGCCAGCGACGTGAGATACGTGCGGGGCGCCGGGAATGTTCAAGCGCGGCTAAAGCGAACCCTCGGTTCAGGTCAAATCAGCTGTGGATCCGCGCCGTCGGTCGACAGCGGCCACTTCTCCGGTGCACGTCCGAGCAGCCGCAGCGCCTCGTCCAGCGGATCCGCGCCCATGGGCACGTCGACCGGCGGCGCGAACGCGAACCCCGGCCCGCGACCGGCCGGATCCGTCGGTACGAGGCGGGCCACGGCCAGGGCGGCCCCGAGGACGTGGTCCGGCAGATCGAGTCCGACGCCGAGCGTGGCGGCGACGTCCCATGCGTGCACCACGTAGTCGACGAAGTGGAAGCCCAGGGCCATCCCGCCGGGGAAGGCGCCCCCGTCCCTGATCTCCGGCAGCACGAACTCCCCCTCCGTCACGCCCGGTTCGGCGAAAGCGGCCAGCACCGCCGTCGCCGCTCCCCGGTAGGTCCGCTCCGGGTCGCTCATGTCCTGTGGCTCCCGCCAGTACGCCGTCTCGTGCCCCGCTCCCCGGGCGGCGGCCGCGAACCCGTGGTGCTGCGCGGACATGTGCGCCACCAGCCGCCGCAGCGTCCACCCCGCGCACGGTGTGTCCCGCTCCCAGTCCGTGCCCCGCGCCAGCCCGACGAGCCGCAACGACTCGTACACGGCGATCCGGTCGAGTTCGACGATGTCCACTCCGGTCGATGTCATACGATCGAGCATAAAACTGAGCGAACGATCGTGCTACTTGTTTTCGGCCGTGACGGTGCGCGCGTCAAAGGCTCGGCAGGTCAGGAGAGCTCGGGCACGAGGGACGGGTCGGTCGCCGCCGCGCTCAGCCGGGAAAGGATGGCGACGCGGGCCCTGCGATAGACGTCCGTCTCGTCGCGCAGCACCGACACCGCGTTCGCCGTCTCCATCAACGCGATGAGCTCGAAGGCGAGTTGCGCGGCATCCGTGTCGGAGCGCAGCTCACCCAGGTCCCGGGCCTCGGTGATGGTGTGCTCCACATGAGCCGCCCAGTCCCGCTGGGCCTCCGCGACGGCGTCGTGCACGGGCCCCGACCGGGCGTCGAACTCGGCGATGACCTCGTAGAAGAAACAGCCGCCGGGGAAGACCCGGCCCTGGGAGTAGTCCAGCCAGAGTTCGCACAGCCGCCAGGTCCGGGCGACACCGGCGGGGGTCCCGGACGCGGGCCGGATCACCTGCTCGACGTAGATGCGCGCCGCTTCCCGCACGGTGGCCAGCTGCAGTTCCTGCTTGGAGCCGAAGAGCGCGAAGACCCCGCTCTTGCTGAGCTGGAGCTCGGTGGCGAGACGGCCCACGGACAGTGCTTCCAGTCCTTCGACCGAGGCGATGTCGACTGTGCGGCGGAGCACCAACTGCCGTGTGCGGTTGCCGCGTTCGACCCTGCCGTCCAGCCGGGTCCCGGCCATCGCGCCTCCTCGGGTCCGTAGGTCACTCGGGGTCGGTCGGGTTCGGTCAGGAGCGCAGCGCCGGATGGTCGGCCACCACCGTGCACGACCCCGGCGCGATCTCCGTGAACCCGGCGTCGCGCACCAACGGCAGCCCGGAGGTGGTGAGTCCAGTCCAGCGGGCCGGGTCTGCGGTGCGGACGGCGAGGGGGAACCCGGCGTCGCGCCAGGCCGTCCGCTGCTCGTCCGACAGTTCCCACCAGGCCAGCTGCGCGGCGTGCCCGGCCTGCGCCATCGTCTTGCCGGCCGACATGTCGAGATCGGGGTTGAGCCACAGCACGGGCGCCGTCGGGTCGGCGTCCACCGGCGGCTCCGGGTCGTCGAGGTCGGTGCCGGAGACCTGGAGCTTGACCAGGTCCTTCGGCCAGCCGTCCAGGGGGACCGGCGGGAAGACGCGCACCTCGGCGGACTTCCCGGTCACCGTGATGCCGGGCAGGGCCTCGGCCCGCCGCCACTCGGCGCCACGCGCCCGTCGTACGACCTTGCGGATCCGGGCGTCCTGCCAGTCCCGCACCGCCTGCGCCCACGCGCCGTCCCCGAGGGCCCGCTCATCGCTGAGGATCGTCAGCACGGCGCGGGCCGCGGTCTCCAGCGCGTCCGTGCGTGCCGGGGGAGCGGCCTTCTCGATGCGCACGACCAGCGGCAGCACGAACTGCGGGGCCTCGTCGCGCGCGGTGCGCTCGGATCGGAAGGGGCTGTCCTCGGCCGAGCCGGGTACGTCGGGTCGGCCGGGTGCGTCGGCTACGGTCGGGTCGCTGCTCACGCCCTCCAGTGTGCCAGGCGGAAGATCGGTTCTTCGGCGAGCGGTCATGCCGCCGTCAGTGTCAGTGTCAGCGTCACCGTCACCCGGAACAGGCGGTCCGCTGTGCCTCCTGCCACTCGCAGACGGGGCACAGCGTGATCCCCTTGTACGACTCCGGGTACTCGGTCGGCTTCCGGCACAGCACGCACTCGGCGAACGGCGGCCCGGCGTCGGTCGGGTCCGGTGCCGGGGTGGGGGCCGCCGGGGCGGCGCAGTAGTCGTCGCTCATGGTCCCAGCGTAGGCCGGGACCGGAGCGCGCCTACGTGGTGCCGTGCCGCTCGCCCTGCGTCGCCGAGCCGATCATCTCGGAGACCTTCACGAAGCGGAAACCCTTCTTCCGCAGTTCGGGGACGATCGTCCGCAGGGCCTGTTCGGTCACCGGAGCCGCGCTGCGCGTGCAGTGCATGACGACGACGGATCCGGGCTTCACACCCTCCAGCACCTGCCGGGCCACGGCGTCGGCGTCGGTCGCGAAGGCGTCCCCGCTGACGACGTCCCACTGCACGGCGGTCACGCCCACGGCGCTCAGCGTGCGCAGGGCCTGTTGGTCGTAGCACCCGCCGGGGAACCGGAAGTAGGGCATCGCGTGGGGCACGCCCGCCTTCTTGAAGGCGGCGTAGGCCTCCTCCACCTCGGCCCGCATCCGCTCCTGGGGCACGGTGGGCAGGCCGTAGCAGTTGTCGGTGAAGGCGTAGTGGCTGTACGAGTGGTTGGCGACCTCGAACAGGGGGTCCTGCCCGATGTTCCTGGCCTCCTTCGGGTACTCGTCGGCCCAGCGTCCGGTCATGAACAGGGTCGCCGGCACCTTGAACGCGCGCAGCGTGGCGATCAGTTGGGGGTTGTCGAAGTGTTCCCCGGCCGCGGCGCGTGGACCCTCGTCGGCGGTCATGTCCGCGTCGAAGGTCAGCGCGACGGTCTTGTCCTGCGTGCGCGGACCGTTGGTGAAGACGGGGGTGATACCGCTGGAGCCGGGGGCGAGTGTGGGGGGTTGCGAGGGCTGGGCGTCCGCGCTGCCGGAGGCCGACGCGGGGTGCCCTGGACGGGCGGCGTGCGGGGTTCCTGGGGTCCCGCAGGCGGCGAGCGCGACCCCGAGTGCGCCGAGGGCGCAGGTCGCGAAGAATCGTCGTACTGGAATGATCACCCGATGAAGATATGTGGGTAATACTCACTATTCGCCCATTGTTCGCACGTGCCCGGTGGCGGAGGCACGGAAGTCACCCGGCTGGACCCGGCGAGACGCACGCCGTCTCCTGAGCCGGTCTCACGCGCCGGTCTCCTACGCCGGTTCCCTTTTCCCGAGCCCTGCGCAGGTCAGGTTTCCTTCAGAAGGCGCTGCCTGGCCTCCGCCACGTCGAAGTCGGCCTTCGGGTACTGCGGGGCCAGTGTCTCGAGGTGTTCCAGGAGCAGGGTGCTGATCGCCCAGTTCCGGTACCACTTGCGGTCGGCGGGGACGAGGAACCAGGGGGCCTCCGGTGTGGAGCAGCGCTCCAGCGCGATCTCGTACGCCTTCTGGTACGCGGGCCACAGCTGACGGTCGTCGATGTCGTCGGGGCTGAACTTCCAGTGCTTGTCGGGGTTGTCGAGCCGTTGGAGGAGCCGACGGCGCTGCTGGTCGTAGGAGATGTGCAGGAAGCACTTCACCACGGTGACGCCGTCGTCGGCGAGGGACTTCTCGAAGCGGTTGATCTTGCCGTAGCGGTGGGCGATCTCCTTGTGGGGAGCCAGTTCGCGGACGCGGGCGATCAGGACGTCCTCGTAGTGCGAGCGGTCGAAGATGCCGATCTCGCCGGGTTCGGGCAGGGCCCGTCTGATCCGCCAGAGGAAGGAGTGCGCGCGCTCCTCGGCGGTCGGCGCCTTGAAGCCCCGGATGCGGCAGCCCGCGGGGTTGAAATGCCCGATGACGTGCTTGACCGTGCCGCCCTTGCCGCTGGTGTCCATGCCCTGGAGGATCAGCAGGACCCGGCGGCGGTCACCCGCCGTGCTCGCGGCCCACAAGCGTTCTTGCAGGTCGGCGAGGCGTTCGACCATCTGGGCGATGGCGGCAAGCCCGGCGGCCTTGTCGCGCGGACCGGCGGGCGTGGCCCTGGCGTCGTACGAGGAGAGGTCGACGCCCTGGCCCCCGGGAACGCGCAGCAGGCGGCGCAGCGGGGACGGGGCCCCGCCCTTGCCCTGTTCGCCGTCCTTCGGGCCCTCGCCATCGTTCGGGCCCTCGTCGTCCTTCTTGGCCACCGCGTACCCCTTCCGGCCGTGTCCCTCGATGGTGCGACGGGAGCCGGGTACCCGCGAGTCGTGCTCAGGCCTCTTCGAGGGCGACCAGGACAGCCGGACGGCGCGGACATCTAGCCGGTCAGCTCGGTGCTGTGGGCGCGGACGAGACGGGTGATGCGGTCCAGCGCCTCGGCGGCGGGCTGCGGGTCGAGGCGGCGGCCGTCGCGCAGGCGCAGGGCGATCTCGTCGGCCGCGGTCTCCCGGGGGCCGATCACCGCCTGGTACGGGACCAGGCGGGCGGCACGGATCCGGGCGCCGAGGGTGCCCTGGTCGGGGGTGATGAGCCGGGCTCGGAGGCCCCGGTCCAGGCAGCGGCGTACGAGATCGGCCGCCTGTTCGACCTCGGCCCGCGCGTCGGAGACGGGCAGGGCCACCAGCTGGGTCGGGGCGAGCCAGGGCGGGAAGGCGCCGCCGTGCGCCTCGATGAGGTGGGCGACGGCTCGCTCCAGGCTGCCGATGACACTGCGGTGGACCATGACCGGCCGGTGTTTCGCCCCGTCGGCGCCGATGTAGTGCAGGTCGAAGCGTTCGGGCTGGTGGAAGTCGATCTGGACGGTGGAGAGGGTGGATTCCCGGCCCGCCGGATCGGCGATCTGGACGTCGATCTTGGGGCCGTAGAACGCGGCCTCACCCTCGACGGCCTCGTACGCCACCCCGGAGCGGTCGAGGACCTCGCGCAGCAGCGCCGCCGAGCGCCACCACAGCTCGGGGTCGGCGATGTACTTGCCGCCGGGGCCCGGCAGGGAGAGCCGGTGGCGGGCCGCGCGGATGCCCATCGCCTCGTACGCCCGATGGATCAACCCCAGTGCCGCCGACGCCTCTTCGGCGACCTGCTCCAGGGTGCAGAAGAGGTGCGCGTCGTTGAGCTGGATGGCGCGTACGCGGGTGAGGCCGCCGAGGACACCGGACGGCTCGGAGCGGTACATGCCGCCCAACTCGGCGATGCGGAGCGGGAGTTCGCGGTAGCTGTGGGAGCGGGAGCGGTAGATGAGCGCGTGGTGGGGACACAGGCTCGGGCGCAGCACCACCTGCTCGCCGCCGAGTTCCATCGGCGGGAACATGTCCTCGCTGTAGTGCGACCAGTGCCCGGAGATCTCGTACAGCTCGCGCTTGCCCAGCACCGGTGAGTACACGTGCTGGTAGCCCGCGCGTCGCTCGGCGTCGCGGACGTACTCCTCCAGGGCGTGGCGCACGGCCGCGCCGTCGGGCAGCCAGTAGGGCAGGCCCGCGCCCATCAGGGGATCGGTGTCGAACAGGTCCAGTTCACGGCCGAGGCGGCGGTGGTCGGGGCGGGCGGTCATGGTGGTCTCCTCGCTTCTCGAGGGGCGAGTGACCACACGGCGAAGCCCCGGGGCACTCGCCCCGGGGCTTCGGACTCGTCAGCAGTCAGCGCGCCGGGACACTCTCCGGCGTCGTCGTCTTCACAGCGGCACGCTTCATGGCAGGGACGCTAGCAGGGAGTCGGCGAGCGGTCGCGGCAATTGATGGGGGCAAGTGGGGGCGATGGATGGGGGTGATCAGTCGGGGCCGAGGAGAGGACTCGCGCCGGGGTTGTCGAGCGGGAACTCGTCCTCCGCCTCCTCGCGGCTGAACTTGTCACCCTTGGGTTCGTCGAGCACGAACTCGTCGTCCTTGTGCTCGTCGGGCCGCGGACGCGTCGGAATCTGCTCCACCGTCGGCGCCCCCGGCTGGACCTGCGCCCGTTCCAGGAACCGCAGCAGTTCCACCGGGAAGGGGAGCACGAGCGTGGAGTTCTTCTCGGCGGCGACCGCCACCACGGTCTGCAGCAGCCGCAGTTGGAGCGCGGCGGGCTGTTCGGACATCACCCCGGCGGCCTCCGCCAGCTTCTTGGACGCCTGGAGCTCGGCGTCCGCGTTGATGATGCGGGCCCGCCGTTCACGGTCGGCCTCGGCCTGCCGGGCCATCGACCGTTTCATCGTCTCCGGCAGCGACACGTCCTTGATCTCGACCCGGTCGATCTGCACACCCCAGCCCATGGCCGGACTGTCGATCATCAGCTCCAGGCCCTGGTTGAGCTTCTCCCGGTTGGAGAGCAGATCGTCCAGGTCGCTCTTGCCGATGATCGAGCGCAGTGAGGTCTGCGCCATCTGCGAGACCGCGAAGCGGTAGTCCTCGACCTGGATGACCGCGTCGGCCGCGTCGACCACCTTGAAGTAGATGACCGCGTCGACCCGGACCGTGACGTTGTCCCGCGTGATGCCGTCCTGCGCGGGGACGGGCATCGTCACGATCTGCATGTTGACCTTACGCAGCCGGTCCACACCGGGGATGATCATGGTGAACCCGGGCGGTCTGATGCCACCCCGGAGCCGCCCGAGCCGGAGCACCACGCCCCGCTCGTACTGCTTGACGACCCGGGCCGCCGCGGCGACGTACACCACCCCCGCGGTACCGACCAGCGCGGCCGTGGCCAAGAGCTCATCGAGCATGACGACCCCCTTTCGAGCCGCCGCATACCACCACTAATCCCACGATATGCCTCACGCGGGCTCGCGGTCGAGGATCTCCCCGACCGCGAGCCCCGTGGGTCAGCCGGTGGTCAGCCGGTGGTCACCTTCACCGGTTCCGTCCCCGCCTCGCTGTGCCGCGCCGACCAGTTCTCCAGCGCGGTGCGGCAGGCGTGATCGAGGTGGTGCAGGCCGGAGAGGTCCAGCTCGACCGGGCGGTCCTGGGGCAGTGCCTCCAGGCTGTCGAGGATCTTCGGCAGCCTCAGGAAGGTCGCGTTGCCCGACAGATACGCCTGGACGGGGCCCGCACCCTTGTCTATGACCTCCAGGCGTACGTGCGAGGCCTCCCACGCCGTCTTGGCGATCGCCAGGGCGAGCCCGATGAGCACCCCCTCGAACATGCTGACGGCGACGATCGACACCGCCGTGACGACGAGGACCAGCGCCTCGCCCCGGTGCTCGCGCCACAGCGAGACGACCTCGCGCAGCGGGACCAGCTTCCAGCCCGCGTGCACCAGGATGCCGGCGAGGGCGGGCAGCGGGATGACGCCGAGCGCGGCGGGCAGCAGCGCCGCGAACAGCAGCAGCCAGACGCCGTGCAGCACGCGGGACGCCTTCGTCCTCGCGCCCGCCTGGACGTTCGCCGCGCTGCGCACGATCACCGCGGTCATCGGCAGCGCGCCGAGCAGTCCGCAGACCGTGTTGCCCGCGCCCTGCGCCATCAGTTCCCTGTCGTACTCGGTCCGGGGACCGTCGTGCAGCCGGTCCACGGCCGCCGCGCTGAACAGCGACTCGGCGGAGGCGATCAGGGTGAAGGCGAGCACCGTGCCGAGCACGCCCACGCTCGCGAGCTCACCGAAGGCCTCCAGGCTCGGCAGCCGGATCGAGCCGACCAGCCCCCGCACCTCGACCTTGGCCACCGGCAGCCCGAACCCCGAGGCCACCAGTGTGGCCAGTACGACCGCGCCGAGCGCCCCCGGCACCGTGCGCACCCGGCGCGGCAGCCGCCGCCACAGGACGAGCACGGCGATCGTGCCCGCCCCGAGTCCGACCGAGGCCAGCGCCTCGGTGCTGCGGGCCGCGTCGACGACGGCCTCCGGCAGTCCGGCGAGCTTGTCGAGTCCGGAGGCGGGGGCCTTGAGCCCGGCCATCGAGTAGAGCTGGCCCGCGATCAGCACGAGGCCGATCCCGGCGAGCATGCCCTCGACGACGGCCACCGAGATGGCCCGGAAGTAGCGCCCCAGCTTCAGGGCGCCCATGAGGAGTTGGAGCACACCCGTGGCGAGCACGACGACTCCGAGTACGGCGAGCCCGTACTCCCGTACGGCCTCGAAGACCAGCACGGTCAGTCCGGCCGCCGGGCCCGACACCTGAAGGCTGCTGCCGCGCATCAGGCCGGTGACGAGACCCCCCACGATGCCGGTGACCAGGCCGAGTTCCGCCGGGACACCGGAGGCGACGGCGACGCCCACGCAGAGCGGCAGGGCGACCAGGAACACGACGATCGAGGCGGCGAAGTCCTGCCGCAGGTGGGGGAGTTTGCCCAGGAGGCTCGAGGTGTTCATCGCGCGGCTCACAGGGCCTCGAAGGTGTCGGTGTCCGCACGGTGTTCGCGCACGGCTCCGGTGTGGACCTCGTAGTACCAGCCGTGCAGACGCACCCGGCCCGTCGTCAGGGCCCTTTCCACACACGGGTATCCGCGGAGCCTGAGCAGTTGCGCGAGGACGTGGTTCTGCACCGCGTCGGCGACGGTGGGGTCGTCGCCCGGTGTGCCGGACGGGCGCTGCGCCTGCGCGAGCCAGTCGCGCACGGCGGGTACCGCGGTCAGGTCCTCGCCGCGCACCAGCGCGCCGACGGCACCGCAGTGCGAATGGCCGCAGACCACGATCTCGGACACGCCGAGCACGTCCACCGCGTACTCGACGGTGGCCGCCTCGGAGGTCGGCCGGCCGGGGACGTGGGGCGGGACGATGTTGCCCGCGGTGCGCAGCTCGAAGAGCTCGCCCGGGCGGGCGCCGGTGATCAGGGCCGGAACGACCCGGGAGTCGGAGCAGGTGATGAACAGGACCTGCGGGGACTGGCCGTCGGCGAGCGAGGCGAACTCCTCGGGCCGCCGGCCGAAGGAGCGGGCATGGTCGATGAGGGGCTGCATGTCAGTTCCTCCTGGCGCGCCCCGAGGGCGCGTCGGCTTACAAGACGGAGCGTGGGGGGACGCGCTCCGCTCAGCAGCGGAAGACCTGAAGTGCGGCGGGGGAGTGGGCGGTCGAGGATCTCGACGTGCGCGGGTGCGCCGGGTCGGGCGCGAGCGGTGCGTACGAGGCCGCGGGGTCGCTCGCGAGCAGGGCGCGCGGGGGCGTGTCGGGGACGAGATCCTCGTCGCGGGTCCGCTGACGGGCGCCCAGAGGGGGTGCCACCTTGTGCGGATGCTCCGCTTCGGCGCAGGAGACTACTTCGCCCCTGTGCGCGGACGCGAACGCCTCGGTGGGAGCGAAGAGCTGGAGGCTGATCAGGACGGCGGCGAGTACCACGTACAGGGGTCGGGCCGTCGTACCTCGTAACATGCGCCCCCTCCCGGCGTCTCGTCCTCCATGTCAATACATAGGCTAACGCGGCAAGTTGTTTGCAGGGTTAACTCGACGTTTCACAGTGAAGTGGGCCGAAAACGCTGTGGAGGGGCCGAAAACTACGCCTCGACGAGCCCCTTGGCGTCGCGGGCCAGCGCGGTGAGCCGGGAGATGGCGCGGAAGTACTTCTTCCGGTAGCCGCCGTTCAGCATCTCCTCGCTGAAGAGCTGGTCGAAGGGCATCCCGGAGGCGAGGACGGGCACCTCGCGGTCGTACAGCCGGTCGGCGAGCACCACGAGCCGCAGCGCCGTCGACTGGTCGGGCACCGGCTGGACGTCGGTGAGGCAGACGGCCTTCAGGTCGTCGGTCAGGGCGCCGTAGCGGCTGGGGTGCACGCGCGCGAGGTGGTCGAGCAGATGCGGGAAGTCGTCGAGGGAGGCCCCGTCCGTGGCGTACGCGGCCTTCGTGACCTGCTCGTCGGAGAACGGCGCCGGGGCCTCGGGCAGCCCGCGGTGGCGGTAGTCCTCGCCGTCGATGCGCAGCGGCCGGAAGTGCGCGGACAGCCCCTGGATCTCGCGCAGGAAGTCGGCGGCCGCGAACCGGCCCTCGCCGAGCTTGCCCGGCAGGGTGTTCGAGGTGGCCGCGAGCGCGACCCCCGCGTCGACCAGCTTGCCGAGCAGGGTGGAGACGAGGACGGTGTCGCCCGGGTCGTCGAGTTCGAACTCGTCGATGCACAGGAGGCGGTGCCCGGAGAGCGTCTGCACGGTCTTCTGGAAGCCGAGCGCGCCGACCAGGTTCGTCAGCTCCACGAAGGTGCCGAAGGCCTTGAGCGCGGGCTCGGCCGGGGTGGCGTGCCACAGGGAGGCGAGCAGGTGGGTCTTGCCGACGCCGTAGCCGCCGTCCAGGTACACACCGCGGGGGCCGGCCGGGGTCTTCGGCGCCTTGGCCTTGCCGAAGCCGAAGAAGCCCCGCTTGCCGCCGCCGAGCGCGTGCGCCCCGCCGAGACCGGCCGCGAAGCCGGCGAGGACCTGTACGGCCTCGGTCTGGCTCGGCTGGTTCGGGTCCGGAATGTACGTTTCGAAGCGCACGGAGTCGAAGCGCGGCGGCGGCACCATCTCGGCGACCAGCCGGTCCGCGGGGACGTGCGGCTCGCGGGCGCACAGGGACGTGGGGGCTGCTTCGGGTATCGGTTCGAACCCGGAAGCGGCGGAGGAGGACGACACGGTTCCCCACTCTAAGCGCCGTGCCACACTGCACGACATGCGACGCCTGTTCCCTGTGACCTACGAAACAGCAGCCCAGGCCACCGCCGGGGCCCCAGATGCCCCTGGTGCGGCCGTGTCGGATGCGACGGACCGTGAGTGGGAACTGCTGGAGCTGGCGGAGGCTTACGCCTACCCCGAGCTCCGCTCCGCCGGTGTCCGGGAGCCCTGGCTGCGGGCCAACATGGTCTCCACGCTCGACGGCGCCGCCCAGCACGACGGGAAGTCCCAGGGCATCTCCAGCGCCGCCGACATGCGGATCTTCGGGGTGCTGCGGGCTCTCGCGGACGTCGTGGTCGTCGGGGCGGAAACGGTACGCCAGGAGGGTTACCGTCCGGCACGCGCGCGTGCGGAGTTCGCGGCGTCCCGGGAGGCGGCCGGACAGGGCCCGGCGCCCGTGATCGCCGTCGTCACCGCGAGCCTCGACCTGGACTTCTCACTGCCCCTGTTCACCTCGCCCCTGGTGCCCACGCTCGTCCTGACGGGCGCCGCGGCGGCCCCCGACCGGGTGGCGGCGGCCGAGAAGGCGGGCGCCGAGGTGGTGATCGCCGGGGACGGGACGGGCGTGGACCCGGTACGGGCCGTACGTGCCCTCGCCGAGCGCGGCATGACCCGGCTGCTGACGGAGGGCGGCCCGCGGCTGTTGGGCCAGATGGTCGCGGCGGGTGTCCTCGACGAACTGTGCCTGACCCTTTCCCCGACGCTCACGGCGGGAGACGCACAGCGGATCGCCGGGGGGCCCGCGATGGCGGTTCCCGAGCGGTTCGAACTGGCGTCCCTCCTGGAGGAGGCCGGATTCCTCTTCGCCCGATACCGTCGCCCCTGACCGTCGCCCCTGACCGACGGCCCTGGCGTCGGTCCCGGCCGTCGGTCGGGGCAAGGTAGCGGAGTAGATCGTTCCGATTATCTTCCGCTGGGCACACTAAAAATCGAAGTCCCCGTGCGATCACGGGGCAGGATGGTTTCCGCAGGGGGCCAGGGAGGCCCACGGAGGAGAAGGGCGCCTGTCGTGTTCACAAGCGTATTGATGATCGAGAAGGCCCTGACGTCCGCCGACGTGGAGTTCGTCACCACCTTGCACGGTGACGAGGTGGTCGCCTTCCATGTGCTGCTCCAGCCGCGGGGCGACCAGGCGGACCGGCTGCTGCGGGCCATCGACGACGTCGCGCTCGGGGAGCTGGACGAGGCGGCCCACGAGCGTGAGACGCCGGAGGGCGCGGACGCGGCCGGTCAGGGGCAGCAGGCCCTCGACGTGTCGCTGGTGGCGCTGCGCTCGGCCGGCAGCGAGGCCGAGGGGCGGCTCATCGAGAACCACCCGCTCGACGCGCTCAAGGAGCTGGTCGACGAGATCGACGCGGACGAGGTCATCGTGCTGACCGACCCGCACTACGTGGAGGAGTTCTTCCACCGCGACTGGGCCTCGCGGGCCCGTCACAAGGTCGGCGTGCCGGTGCTGAAGCTGTTCTCGCACAGCAAGGTGTAGGACTCCCGCCGGGCGTGGGCGCCGTGGGGGCCGCCGGGACCGGTCGGGTGCGGCCGGCACGTGGCTGGTCGCGCCCACGCGGCGGAGGCACACATGTCACAGCCCCGTGCCCCTGGGAGGTTGCGGGAGGCCGCACGGAATAGGCTGGGGCGGGCTCCTGTCCGTGGGAGCGCGCTTACCGTCGTACCGGATCTTGGGAGATACACACATGGCACCCGGCCTTCCTACCGCCATGGACCGACCGCACTTCATCGGCATCGGCGGCGCCGGGATGTCGGGCATCGCCAAGATCCTGGCGCAGCGCGGGGCGAAGGTCGCGGGCAGCGACGCGAAGGAGTCCGCCACCGCCGAGGCCCTGCGGGCGCTGGGCGCGACCGTGCACATCGGCCACGCGGCCGACCACCTGGCCTCCGACGCCACCTGTGTGGTGGTGTCCTCGGCGATCCGCGCGGACAACCCGGAGCTGGCCCGCGCCGCCGAGCTCGGCATCCCGGTGGTCCACCGCTCGGACGCTCTCGCCCGGCTGATGGACGGCCTGCGCCCGATCGCGGTCGCGGGCACGCACGGCAAGACCACGACCACGTCGATGCTCGCCGTGTCCCTCTCCGCGCTGGGGCTGAACCCCTCGTACGCGATCGGCGGCGACCTGGACGCCCCCGGCTCGAACGCCCTGCACGGCGAGGGCGAGATCTTCGTCGCCGAGGCCGACGAATCGGACCGCAGCTTCCACAAGTACGCCCCCGAGGTCGCGATCGTCCTCAACGTCGAGCTCGACCACCACGCCAACTACGCCTCCATCGACGAGATCTACGAGTCCTTCGAGACCTTCGCCGCCAAGATCGTGCCGGGCGGCACGCTGGTGATCTCCGCGGACCACGAGGGCGCGCGCGAACTGACCCGGCGCCTGCCGGCGGACGTACGGGTGGTGACGTACGGCGACGCGCCGGACGCGGACGTACGGGTCCTGTCCGTGATCCCCCAGGGCCTGAAGAGCGAGGTGACGGTGCTCCTCGACGGCACGGAGCTGACCTTCGCCGTCTCCGTCCCCGGCCGCCACTACGCACACAACGCGGTGGCCGCGCTGGCGGCGGGCGCGGCGCTGGGCATTCCGGCCGCGGAGCTGGCCCCCGCGATCGCCTCCTACACGGGCGTGAAGCGGCGTCTGCAGCTGAAGGGCGAGGAGGCGGGCGTCCAGGTCGTCGACTCCTACGCGCACCACCCGACCGAGATGACGGCCGACCTGGAGGCCATGCGCGCGGGTGCCGAGGGCCGCATCCTGGTGGTCTTCCAGCCGCATCTGTTCTCCCGCACCCAGGAGCTGGCCAAGGAGATGGGCGAGTCCCTGGCCCTGGCCGACGCCTCGATCGTGCTGGACATCTACCCGGCCCGCGAGGACCCGATCCCGGGCGTCACCAGCGAGCTGATCATCGAGGCGGCGCGGGCGGCGGGCGCGGACGTGACACCGGTCCACGACAAGGCGCAGGTGCCCTCGGTCGTCGCGGGAATGGCGAAGCCCGGTGATCTCGTTCTCACCATGGGCGCGGGAGACGTGACGGACCTCGGTCCCGAGATCCTGACCCGCCTGTCGAAGTAGCCGTGACGTTTGTGAGGGGTTGAGCTTCATGTCGTACGACATCGAAAAGCCGGACGAGCAGTGGCGCGCGGAGCTGACCCCGGCCGAATACACCGTCCTGCGGAAGGCGGGCACCGAGCCCGCCTTCACGGGCGAGTACACCGACACCAAGGCCAAGGGCGTCTACTCCTGCCGCGCGTGCGGCGCCGAACTCTTCACCTCGAACGAGAAGTTCGAGTCCCACTGCGGCTGGCCGAGCTTCTTTGATGCACGCAACTCGGATGCGGTGGAACTCGTGTCCGACCGTTCACACGGGATGGTGCGGACCGAGGTTCGGTGTGCGCGGTGCGGGTCGCATCTTGGACATGTGTTTGAGGGCGAGGGGTATCCGACGCCGACGGATCAGCGGTACTGCATCAACTCGATCTCGTTGCGGTTGACGCCGGACGAGGAGTGAACTGCGAGCGGTGAGTTCGAGAATCCGCTTGGCAGCCTGATTGGCCACGGGCGGAACAGTTCCCGGCCTATAGCCCGCCTCGTCTGCCGCTACCTGCGGCTTTGCCTCGGAAAGGGCCTCTGATCTGTGTCGGAGGCCCTCTCTGATCTTTCGGAGGCTTGCCGTGTCGGGCGGCGAAAAATCCCTCGGAAGTCCCTCAGGCAGCGCTGAAAGTCCCTGAAAAGTCCCAGGAGCAGGGGGCGGGCGACGCCTCTGAGCTGGTTCGGATCGATGGGGTGTGACGCTGTTGCTCTACCTCCGCGGCTTTGCTACTGCCGCGAGGTAGGAAGTGGTCTGCGGCGGAGTGTTTGTGGTGTGAGGTCGGTGCAGTCGTAATGCGTAGGACGGACGGCGCTGCCGCTGACCTGATGAGGCAGCACGCCTGGGACATCTTCCCGGACATCGGCGTGCCAGCGACGGCGTACGAGGATCTCGACCGGTGATGTCTGTGCGGCCGTGCCCGGCATCAGTCCCGTTCCCGCCGTAGCCAGGACACGTGATCCGGTCTGTATCGGTAGGCGCGGAAGACCGCGTTCTGGGCGCCGCGGAAGGATTCCATGCCGACGCCCGCGCCGAAGGCGCCGAAGTGCGGCACGACGTACTCCCAGACGACGTCGCCGTCGGGGGCCATCTCGAAGAGTCGGCCGAAGGAGCCCTCGGCGATGAAGGTGTGCCCGTCCGGGAGGCGTTGGGCGCTGGACTTGTAGGGGCTGTAGAAGTTCTGGGGCGGGGTGTCCTCGTACGACCAGACGATCTTCCGGGTCGAACGGTCGACCTAGATCACGCGGGAGCAGGGGACGGAGGTGTCGTCGCGGTAGGAGCCGTTGTCGAAGAGTTGTGCCGGAGTCCAGTTCGTGCGGGTGGTGCTGCTGGGCCGGGAAGTCCGGGCCCAGCCTCCAGGTGACCCGTGAGGTGGCGCGGTCTTCAGACGGGGCGCGGTTCGCGCACTGGTGGCTGGGCTGGCCACGGGGCACGAGGGCCCGACGACTGGACCGGGCACTTCGTGGCGCAGCTCGCGGTGCCGTCCGCCGAGCTGATGCGCGTTGGTGAGGGCGTGATCCTTCGGCGGCGCGCGTTGCCGATGCTGCCAACGTCGAACCGTCCGTCGTAGGCAGCACTGTCACCATCCGTCTGCGCGAAGAGGCCGCCCGCTCGCTGATGACGGATGTCAGCCGGTTCTCGGCGTCCCATGCGTAGCGCCAGGTGTCGGGCTTGTGGGAGAGCCGGGACTTCTGGCGGAGGGTTCCGAAGTCCCCACCGAACCCCGGGCAGTTCACACCTCAATAGCCCAGATGCGGTCACCGTCCCCCACTTTTTTACGCAGGCCAGTAACCGGAGGTGGTCGGCGCTTGTCGTTCCCGTCGTCCGCTCGCCGAGTTTGCGTCCGCGGTCATCCGCCACGACTGCGGTGTGAGTGCGTTTGTGCGCGTCGATTCCGAAGATGACCATTGGCCGGCTCCCCCTTCCGTCCCTGCAGTCCGATCAGGCCGGTCGGGGGCGTATCTCAATCCGGGCGATGCCGCGCTATCAAGCCACACCGGCCAGGCTGTGGCTTCGCGAGCCGCACCATCGGACCGGGCCACTATCGAACGGGCACGAAGTGGTGGAGCGAGCCCACGAAGCCACTCTCAGCATGACATTGAGGAAGTGGTGTACCGGCTCCCACCTGTGGACAGGGCTGGTCACTGCACCGTGGGGGTGCCGTTGCGGATGACGACGGTGGCGGAGCACTGCTTGTCGGCGCTTGCGCCCTGCTGCCAGACGCAGATCCGCATGGTGTGACCGATGTCCGAAATCACGCTGGTGCGTTCGGCGCCGCTCGATGCCGCGAGGCCGACGGTCAGCCCGTCGTCCCGGATCAACTCGGCGTGGCACGTCTCGAAGTAGCTGGTGTTCAGCATCCCGTACAGGTTGCCGGAGCCGGCGTTGTCGAGCCAGGCCGTGCAACCGCCGGCGGGTCCGGCGGAGACCCCGGAGCCCTTGATCGCGGCGGAGTCGTCGCTCATGCTCACGCCCGCGATCGGGTACGCGCTCGGCTCCATGGTCGCGGACGCGCTCGGACGCACGACGGAGGAGCCTCCTGCCGCCGACGAGGTGGACGGGGACGAGGGCGGGAGGCCCACCGGTTCAGCGCTGCCGTTCGTCGTGGCGGAGGCTGACGGCGAGGCACTGGGTGAGCGGGAGGGCGAGGGCGACGCGCCGGTGCTATGGGCACCGGACGCGGAAGTGGACGCGGAGATGGAAGCGGACGCGGAGGCCTCGTTGCCGCGTGTGCTCGTGTGGGATTGGAAAAGCGAGGGGTCGATGAGCACGACACCTCCGACGACCACCGTGACGACGCAGGCGACGAGCAAAGGGAAGAGGATGCGGCGGCGCCCACTCCCCGAGCGTCCCTGCTGGGGGGCGACCATGACCTCGGCCGCGCCACCGGATTCTGGGGAAACGACCGCGCCGCCGGCCACCGCGCTACTCGCCGCCGCAGGGGCCGCGGTACGGGCCGCGGCGGCCATCGTCGCGGCGTCGGGGAAGCGGTCCTCGGGTTTCTTGGCGAGGGCGGTGGCGACGAAGTCGCGCACCGGTTGCGGGAAGTCGGCGGGCAGGGCAGGCACCGGCTGCTGGACGTGCTTGACCAGGATCTCGATGGCCCGCTCACCGTCGAAGGGCAGTTTCCCGGTGAGCATCTTGTAGCAGACGACGCCCATTGAGTAGAGATCGGAGGCCGGGGTGGTGCCATGGCCCTCGACCTGCTCGGGGGCGATGTAGAGCGCGGTGCCGACGACGGCGTGCTCGGGGGTGATCTTGGAGGTGGCGAGGTCGCGGGCGAGGCCGAAGTCGGTGACCTTCACTCGGCCGTCGGCGCAGATCAACAGGTTGGACGGCTTGATGTCACGGTGCACGACCTGCCGCCGGTGCGCGGCGTGCAGCGCCTCGAGCGCTTCGGCGGTGGTGGCCAGCGCCTGTTCGGGTGGCAGCGGCCCGCTCTCCTTGAGGAACTCGTCGAGCGGTCGTCCCTCGACCAGTTCCATGACGATGTAGGCCACCCGGCTTCCGTCGCCGAGGGCGTTCTCGCCGTAGTCGTGGACGTCGACGATGCCGGGGTGGTCCAGCGAGGCGAGGATCAGGGCCTCACGGCGGAAACGTTTGGCGAACCTGGCGTCGTCGAGCAGCTCCGGGCGCAGGATCTTGACCGCGACCCGGCGTTCGAGGACAGTGTCGTCGGCCCGCCAGACGTCGCCCATGGCGCCGCCGCCGATCCGCTCGGCCAGCGTGTAGCGCCCGCCGAGCACGGTGCCCCGATCCCACACACCCGTCCCCCAGATCGCACCCGGTCAACAGCTGCCAACCGGCGGTGCAGTCTGCCAGATTCGGACGCGACAAACAAAGAAAACTCCATCCGCGGAACGACCCTGACGAACAGTCAGCTAAGCAGCCTTGACGAAGTCCGGTGCGGTATCGAGCCCCCGTAAGGGGCGCGGGGAACTGCGCGACCAGCCCCCACCGGCCCGCGGGTTCGTCATCGCGCTTCCAGCGGAGCGCTTAGCTCCGGAGACAAGGCAGACGGGGCCGTCGGGTCGGCTCGGTGACACGCCGTACGGCGACGGTACGCCCGGCGGTACATGCACGGGCCCCTCACTCATGCGGTCGAGTCCCAGAAGATCTGCAGGTGCTTCTCCTGGACCAGGTCGAAGCGGAGGGCGAGTGAGACGAGGGCTTCGCGCTTCCAGTCGAGGCGCGGGCTGTCCTGCGTGCCGGTGCGCTCTCGCACCTTGAGCTTGGAGCCCGCCAGGTAGTCGATGTGGAAGTTGACGGCGGACACAGTCAGGTCACCGCAGCCGGGAAGCGCGCGCAGTCGGCTGACGACGTCGGGGACGCTGGGGATGGCGAGGCTGGACGGGTCGCGCAGCCGGGGCTCGCAGAGGGCGAGCAGCACCAGGAAGTACTTGGCCGTGGGGTCGAGTACGAAGGGCATGAGGGTCAACTCGGCCGAGCGGCTCACGGGAGCCTCCGGTCCCGGGTCGAGGAAGGCGTGACGCGGGGCGAAGACCGTGAACCGGACGAATCCGTCGGTCAACGGCAGTACCACGCGGGAGAGTTCGAACGGGATGGGCGCTCCCATCCGGCGCGGGGCGACCTTCACGTACTCGCCGCCACCCTCCAAGTTCTCCACCACGTACGTGGTGCGCGGGCTGAAGTTGGTCAGCCGCCAGTGGTCGTCGCTCGCGGTGAGTTCCCCCGCGTAGCGGGACACACCCTCGCCGAACAGGGGAATGTCGACCGGCCGTTCTCCGGCCCCGCGCCCGAACGTGGCCATCTGCCCCGGTCCTAGGGCGAGCTGCCGGGGCCGGCCGTGCCGCACGGCAGCCGCCCCCGGAGGTTCCGGGAGTTGAACGATGACCGTCTCCATGTTGCGCGCCCCATGTCGTCCACGTCATCCGCCCGAGATCGCGGAGACCCTGAGAGCCCTCAGGTTACGTGGGGCGGCGGGCAGCAGCAGAGTCGTCGACGTACTCGACCTACTCGACGTCCTCATCGCGGTCGTCGCAGCCGTCGCAGTCGTCGACGTAATGGAGGCATCCCGCATGACAGACGCCACGCAGGATCCGGGGCAGCCGACCGCCGCACCACTCTCCTCGAAAGCCGCTCCCCCGAAGGCCGCTCCTCCCGAGGTCGACCGGCTGGCGGGCACGCGGGGACTCGGCGAGTACATCACCGCCCGTCACGGGGTCTCGCCCTCACGCGCGCTGGCGACCGGGGCGGCCATCGCGGCCATCGCGCTCGCATTCCTGATCGTGCTGAGTGGACCGGTCTCCAACGCATCGGTCTTCTCCTCCGCCTACTCGGTTCTGCACGCCGTCTACCTCGGCTTCCTGTTCATGCTCGTCGCCGGAGTCGGCCAGGGCATCCGCGGTCTCGTCGCCGGTGCCCAGGCGCACTACTTGTACGCCGGCGGAGTCGTGCACACACGCAGGTCCGTCGCCCGCGCCGTCGCTTGGCAGGACGTCATCCAGCTCAGGAGCATCCACCGCCGACGCGGCGACCGGCCCGACGTGGGCGAGGTCGTCGGCTACCGGCTGGAGGCACGGGATGGCACGTCGATCGTCATCCCGCTGGTCCTGACGGAGGGCCGCGACGCCTTCGTCGACCGGATCGTCGCGGCCCTCCGCACGCACAACCGCCCGATCGTCTAGGAGTTCACGATGTCCGACAGCAACGACACCACCGCCAAGGGGACGACCGCCCCGGCCTCCACCCCACCGCCGTACGTGGCCGTCCCGGCGCCGTACCACGTCGCCTCCCCCCAACAGCGGGCCATCTGGGAGACGAAGGCCAAACGCGGCATCGGCTTCGGCGCCGCATGGCTCATCGGCGGCGTGCTCATCACCGTCGTCACCTACGCCCAGGCCCAGGGCGGGGGCGTGTACTTCGTCGCCTGGGGTCCGGTGATGTACGGCATCTACCGGATCGTCACCGGCCTTCTGCTGCTGAACAAGAGCAAGAGCTGATGGATGGAGTGACTGTGCCTGAGCAGGAGGCAACCGATCCGACCGCGTCAACCGACCAGGCCACTTGGCAAGTTGGCCCTGCGTCTGGATCACGCAGCGGAAGCGGACCAGGGAAGCCGGAACTTCCCACCTGGCAACAAACCCCGCGGGCCACACCGCCCCCCATGGGACGACCTGCACCTCTCAAGACACCGGCTCTCAAGACACCGGCTCCCAAGACACCAGCACGGCTCGCTCAGTTGACCGCGCCCACCCCGGCCAAGCCGAACGGGCCCGGCACCGGCGGCGGTCCGAGCGTCTCGACCGGATCACCTTCATCTCTTCAGGCGCCCGCGCCGCGGCCTCCCCGCACTCGGGGTCGCATCGGCCTGACGCTACGTCGATGGCGGCTGCCGCTCGTCGCCGTGCTGCCCTGCCTCACACTGGCCGGCATCGGCTGGTGGTGCTGGCCCAGCCAACCCACCCCCGTCCCACCGCACTTGGTCGCTGGGACGGTGCACGCCGCGCTGCTCACTCCGGACGAGGCGAGCCGGCTGACAGGGATGACCCTCACCTCCAGCTCCGAGGCGAGCAAGCCCTCTCCAGCCCTGGCCGCCGATCCATCGAGCTGCGCCATCGCAGTCGGGCCGACCACCCAAGCAGTCTTCGGCAAGGACTGGACAGCCTTCCTGTCCGCCACCTACCAGGACGCCGGAGGACTCGGCAACTACACGATGACCCAGGTCGTCGGCGTCTATCCCGACCGTGAGAAGGCCGGTGCTCTCCTGCGGACGCTGACCGCAGGGCTCCGTTCCTGCTCGTCGGCCGTCCGCACCGACCAGGATGGCCGCGGCTCCAAGTGGACCTATCGCATCGACGGCACCGCCTCGAACAGCGTCTCCTGGACAGCCACCCAAGACGGCGGCAACGGCTGGGCCTGCTATCGCCAGGCACAGCTCAAGGGCAAGTCGCTCCTACAGGTGGGGATCTGTGAGGCAGGCGACGGGCGGTCGACCGTCCAGGCGCTCACCCGCCGGGTCGCTGCCGAGGTGCGCGGATGAACGCCGAAGCTGAGAGGACCCACCGCACATCCCGGTCCCGTCGGAACGGCGGACGCCACTCTGTCGTGCCGGCTCTCACGGCGCTGCTCGTGCCGGTCCTCAGCGCGGGCCCGGCAGCGGCCGCGACCTCGACGATGCCCCGCACGGCAACCGCGCCGGCGAGTACCGAGGTCCCCGCATCAGTCTCCGTGAGCGGCGGCCTTCCCTCCGACATCGTCTTGAAGGACGTCATCCCCTACAACAACAAGGTCAAAGAACTCGAGCGACGCAAGACGGAACTGACCACCGAGAAGCAGTCACTCACCAAAAAAGCGGCCAAGGTCAACTCGCAGACCGACACCTACAACACCAAGGACGCCACCTGCGCTGCCCGGGTGAAAGCCCACAACAGCAAGATGGACGCCTACGAGGCGAAGGTGGATGCCTGGAACTCCACCTCGCACGACTACGTGGTGCCCGAGCAGCGGGCCGCGTACGAAGCGGCCGTGGCCGAGAAGGAAAAGCTCGACGCCGAGGGCGTCGCGCTGCACCAGGAGACGGCATCGATCAATGCGGAGCAGAAGCAGCTCGACGTCGAGGAAGCCCAACTCGGCGTCGAGCAGGCCGAGCTGACCACGGAGATGACCGACCACAACGCACAGGTCGCGACCTGGACGTCCGACCAGCAGCAGCTGGAGACGCAGCATCAGCAACTGCTCGTGGAGATTGCGACCGCGCTCCAGGACCAGCTCGACACCCCACCGACGCAAGCCACGTCCATGGCCCAGGGCGGAGACGCGACCGGGCCCCTGGAGCCCACCGCCCAGGCAGCCCAGGCCCCCGGCGGCGATGCCACCTCACGGGCCGGCCAGGTGGCATCCATCAGCTACTACGCGGTGAAGAACAAAGCCCCCGTGAAATTCCAGCCCGTCGTGGCACAGCTCTCGCCGAGCACGATTTCGAAACAGTCGGCATCGGCCGCCGCACAGTTGGCACCCACCGCCACCTACGACGGCCTGCTGCCCGAAGAAAACGGCCACTACAAGGCCATCGAAATCCAGACCAGCACCGCCAACACCTCCCAAGGAAGGACCGCCTTCAACAACGCCCTCGCCCACGGCGGCCAGGCCACCGCGAGGCTCAACGGCCGCCCGGTCGTCATAGACGGGACCGTGACTGTCCCAGCCGACGACAGGACCAAGGACAGGTGCAACAAAGGTCCTAGCTTCACCGATCGCGGCATCTTCTACATCGTCTACCTGCCCCTCCACGAGCAGGCTGGAGCATGCGTGGCCAGCGGGGCCTTCGCGCAACTCGGCTTGAGGAACTACACCAATGGGAAACGACCCAGGCTTGGCTTCCCCCTGCCGGGTCTGACGACCCTGCCTCTGGACAACCGGGCCCGGGGACACCTCATCGGCTATGCCATGGGCGGCTCGAACAAGGACACCCGGAACTTCGTTCCCCTGTACCAACAAGCCAACCAATGGATGTACACGCACGCGGAAGATCCGGTCGTGAAAGCCATCAAGGCAGGCGGCAGTGTGTACGTCGAGGCATATCCACGGTACGGGGATCCGGACTCTGTTTTGCCCACTTCGATCGATTACGACACCCAGGGTGATGTCCAAGAGGAATGCGTCATCAAGAACAACCCCACAGGTGCCGGAAGCCACTGCCGGAAGGGATCTTGAGAATGCGGACCAACGAGGTACTCGACACGCTCATCCCGATTCTCGGTCCCCCCGTGCGCCACGGGGAAGCCGACCTTGTCGCGCAGATCGGTCAAGAATGGGGAGTCCGGTTTCCCTCGGATTTCATCGAGGTCGCCGGAGCGTACGGCCACACCATGATCGGTGAGTTCATCTTCCTCGCCGGAGCGTCGAGCATCCGTTCCTACGCGGAGCAGATGGGAACGCACATGGACGAGAACACGACCGTTCCCTGTGCGGTATTGCCGACCCCGGGTGGATCGCTCTTGTGGGGTAACACGATTGAGGGCGACCAGCTCTTCCTGCAACCCCAGGACGACGGGCGCTGGACCGTTTCGGCTTTCCGCCGGAACCATCGGGACTGGCTCGGAACAACTCACGAGTTCGGCGAATGGTTCATCGGTGTCCTGTCAGGAGAGCTGGAGACCGACTGGATGCCTGAATGGCCGCCGCTCCCCCTCGACATCGAGATGTAGGAAAAACAATCACTCAAGAAGGGGATCCGGATGTCCGAGACAAAAGGCGTACTGCTGCCGGCCTACGTACTGGCCGACGAGTCAGGCTCGATGAGTCCGTACCAGGAGGAACTGTCCAACGGACTGGTGTCGTTGTGCGAGGGACTTCGCGCAGAGCCGATGGTCGCGGCGAAGCTGCGGCTGGCGGTGCTGGGGTTCTCCGACGACGTGCAGGTGCGGCTCGCCGTGGCCGACATGCGTACCGAGGGCACCCTGCCTCAGATGGAGATCCGTGGACTCACCAACTACAAGGCCGTGTTCGAGGATCTGCTGCATCGGATTCCCGCCGATGTGCAGTGGCTGCGCGGCGAGGGATACAAGGTGCACCGCCCCGTGGTGTTCCTCCTGAGCGACGGGCAGCCCACCGACGGCGGGGCCTGGCGCGGCCCCCACGCCGCGCTGACCGACAAGTCCCAGACCCCGACGGCCCCGAACATCATCGCCTGCGGTATAGGCGACGCCCGGGCCAACACCATGCTCGAAGTGGCGACCCGCCCCGAATTCGCCTTCGTCGCGAAGGCCGGGACCGACATCGGTCAGGCCATCTCCGAGTTCTTCCATTCGCTGACCGCCAGCCTGGTCGCCTCCGGGCAGGCGCTGAACTCGGTGAGCCCGCAGCTCGTGGTCAACCGGCCGGACCAGTTCACCATGGCGATCGACGAGGTGTGACCGTGAACATGAACCCGGAGAACGCCCTCGCGCCCGCTGGGACACAGAAGGCATCGGCCCAGGCGCACCCCACGCACCCCACGCACCCCGCGCCCTGGCACCGGATCGTGATCGGAACCCCGGGGCCAGAGTTCGAGGCGCTGCCCCCTGGCCAGTACGACTTCGACTTCCCGGACACCGAATGCGACGGCTGGTCGACCACGGAGCTGGCCATGCGGTTCGCCTCGGTGCGCGGTGCCAAGCACCGCTACTACCGGCAACCGCGGCAGGACGCCGCACGAGCGGCGGTACACACCGCCACCGGCAGCATCGTCTTCGCGGTCGCCGACGGCGTTTCCAGTGCGTCCAGTTCCGAGCAGGGCGCCGTAGCGGCCTGCCAGGCAGCCCTGGACCGGCTGCTCCACCTGCTCGACCAGCCTGGAGAACCCATCGACCTGCGTGACGTGGCATGCCACGCGGCCGATCGACTGCGTGAGCTGACGCGGTGGCGCCTCGGCGGACGGGACCCGGAGTTCAGCGAGGTGGCCGGCCTGTACGCGACGACGCTCGTGGCGGGCGTGGTCCGCCCTCAACCCGTCGGGCCCCTGGTCGAGCTGTGCCGCATCGGGGACTCGGGAGCATGGACCCTGGACCGCTCGCGCGGACAGTTCCTGCCCCTGTTCCCCACCAAGACGGGGTCGGACGTCCTCCTGGTGTCCAGCACGGTGACCCCCCTGCCCCACGTGCCCGATCCGCTCGAGCAGACCAGCAGGCGCCTGTCCTCCCACGAGGCGCTGCTGATCGGAACCGACGGCTTCGCCGACCCGCTCGGCGACGGCGACGGCCAGGTCGGCTCCCTCTTCGCCCGCCACCTCGCGCACCCGCCGCCGCCCCTGTGGTTCGCGCACCTGCTGGACTTCTCCCGGGAGACCTTCGACGACGACAGAACCCTGTTGACGATCTGGCCCACGACACCTGAGGGGCAGTGGTGAACTCCCCGCGAACCCCCATGGTCGAACATCACAAGCTCACCCTGGGAAGGCAGTTGGGCCAGGGCGGCCAGGGCGCGGTCTACGAGGTCACGAACCGGAAGATCAACGAGGCGGCGGGCGACGGCTGGGACGTGGTCTACAAGGAGTACGGTCCTGCCGTACTGCCCGCCCTGCGTGCGGACGCGCTCGCGTCGAGAGCCGAGCTGATCGGCGGGTTGAACGCGGCGGACGCCAAGTGGCTGTGCGAGAGGACCGCTTGGCCCGCGGCCGTGGTCCAACGTCAGGGGCACACCTGCGGGTTCCTCATGCGGGCCGTTCCCGAGCGCTTCCGGTTCGCGTTCCAGAACCTCGGCGGAGCGAGCGGAACCCAGCGACTCGCCAACATGGAGTATCTCCTCAACGACGACGCCTACGTGGCCGGCGTCGGTCTGACCATCAGCAGCCGGGACCGTCTCGCCATCCTGGGCGACCTGGCCACGACGCTCAGTCGGCTCCACCGCCTCGGCATCACCGTCGGAGACCTCTCCCCGAAGAACCTGCTGTTCGCCACCGCCCCGCACGCCGAGTGCTTCCTCATCGACGCCGATGCCATGCGTCTTCGGGGCGCCACCGTCCTCCCCCAGGCCGAGACTCCCGACTGGCAGATCCCCGACGGAGAGGAGAAGGCGACCTGCGCCAGCGACGTCTACAAGCTCGCCCTGCTCGCCGTACGCCTCATCGCCCGTGACCAGACCGCCACCGACCCCGCCGCGCTGGCACCCGTCGGCCCAGCACTCGTCGACCTGGCCCGCAGCAGCCTCGATCCCGACCCGACCAGGCGTCCGACTCCGGCTCTGTGGGCGGAAACCCTCGCAGCCGCCGCCACAACAGCATCGACCGCTCCGGCATCGGCGCCGGCAGGACCCGGCCCCGGGGCAGTGTCGGCGCCGGTTCGACAAACCCGGCGAACGCAGCGAACCCGGCGCGCTCCGGGCAGCCCCCTGCCGGGAGGGGCCGCCCCGGGCAGGAAACCAGCCAAAGCCAAAACCGGAGCCGGCTTCGCCGCGAGCGTCGCGGTCGTACTCGTCGCGCTTCTCGCTCTCGCCGCCACGCACTCTAACCAGGCCGATTCCGGGACGGCTTCCGGGTCGGTCGCCCCGGCTGTGTCGGATTTCCCGGCCGTGCCCGACTCCCTACCCACCGACCCCGCGTCCACGGACCCCGACCCCATAGACCCCGACCCCGCGACCTCTGAACCCGATACGCCGTCAGAATCCCCGACCCCCGACGCCATCGCCGACGCCGAGGTCGGGTCCTGTTTCTACGACAACGGGACCAGCGAAGACCCCGACCTCGTCGCGACCGACTGCAAGGACGGGGCGTTCAAGGTCGTGAGCATCTACTCCGACACGACCGACCTGTCCAGCTGTGACAACGTCACCGACAACGACGAGAGCGTGTCCTCCGCACGCAACGACCTCGTGCTGTGCCTGAGCTATCAGAGTCCCGGCGGCACCGCCTACCACGCCCACCAGGGTGACTGCGTCTACGGCTCCAGCGGCACCGGCTCATGGAGCACCCAAACCTGTCAGACCGGGAACTTCAAGGTCCTGGCCACCTACAGAGGCACCAGCGACGACTCGAAGTGCAACTCCTGGCCGCACTACAACCAGTGGAAGCACTTCGGGGTCGCAAGCGACTCAGGACTGGACGTGCTGCTCTGCCTGTCCATGAACTACCCCGACGACGCCGGATACGCAACGAAGAACGAATGCCTCCTCAAGTCCGGCAGCGGCCAGGACGTGACCTTCACCAACGTCGGCTCCTGCGCCGCCTCGAACGTGGTGGTCAACGGGCGCACCAGCCAATACGACGCCGGCGCCTTCTGCGGAAACTACGGCTCGACCACGTGGAAGCCCTCGGACTATCCGTCACTCGCCTACACAGTGTGCTGGAGATGGAAGTAGGTTTCCGACCGCATTCTGCACACCGGCCGCGGCAGCACGCGCACCTCGGGCGAACTCCGCGGAAGGTGCCGACGTTGGGTCTGAGCAGGGTCGGGACCGGCGCGGTGATCCCGCGACCTGATCCGCCGGACAGGCCCTAGCCAGGGTCGACCCCGTCGCTGTTTCCGGTGCTGGATCCGAGCGGGATGTCCTGACGTTTCGGCACCTGTTGTCATACCTGGTTGTCCGTACCACTGCCGGATTGTCGCTGGATTCGCCTGACGGAGCGTTAACTGGATTGCAGGGCATCTGGCCGTGAAATCCGTAGCCAGCGGGTCGGTACGGGGCGGTTGGGAACGGCGGGGGTGTGGCGCTGTTTCCCGGAACATGGCTCCCGGACCGCTGTATGGCCTGCTGTGGTGGGGGCTGGCGGACGGGGGATAGGCCAGCCACTCCGAGCCGGTGTTGGCCGCAGGTTCGAGTCCTGGGCGGGAGCCACAAAACATGGCTGGTCGTGTGCGGGGCGCTGATCTGCGGATTTGTGCAACGGTGAGGGTGGAGGGGCGGTCCGGCTGGTGCCGGTCGCCCCGGGGACGGGTCGGTGAAGTGCCGCCGAGCCTTCGTTGGTGCCCTTGCGCAGGTTCGAAACTCTCGGCGCGGAACACGGGACGTGGGAATGGGGGAAGCCACCGGTCGGGGGCGGGCAGTTGGTGATCAAGACGGTCGTCCGGCTGAATCGGTAGCCCGTGATCACGGTCGTGCCAGTGGAGTCTCGTGTCCGGCTTCAGAAATGTGGACGTTGGGCGCCGCGGGACGAGACACGGCACGGTTCCCGGACGCTGTGCATGGACCGCCTCCGGGCCGCCGGTAATTGGACCCGGAGATCACATGAACAGACGGGAGGATCGTTTGAGTTGATCGCATTGTCAGTCCCCTCTGTCATCATCCCGCCATGCTGTACGACGCCTTGGTGGCCGAATCCCGTAGGAACGACTCACTCGACGACGTGAGGTCCGCCGCGCTCGACCGCGTCCGCTGGCTCGTCGACCTCTTGGAACGTCAGCGGACCGAGTTCCGGCGGTCCATGGGGCACGAGCACCGGCGATCCAGGGCGGCGGGCGCGGCGACCCAGGCCGAGATCGACGGGCGGCTCGCGGCCTGCGCTGACGAGGAAGGCAGGGCCGCGGTCCTGTGCCTCATGCTGGCCGCCTGCTTCGACGACACGAGCTTGTGGCAGTACGACGTCGAGATCGAGCCCCTGATCTCGCGGGTGCGCGGCTGGACGCCCGACGAGATCGCGGTGATGTTGCTCCGCGCCACCGAGTACGACATGGGCTTCTGGTTCGCCAATTCGCTGGGGCTGGTGTTGAACGCCGCCGACCAGCTCGACGCCGACGGCCGCCGTGCGGTCATGCCCTGGCTGCGGCACGCACACACGGAGCTCATGGACACCTCTGTCGAGGCGCGCCTGCGCGCGTCGCTCGCCCAGCGCCTCCGCGCGCTGCTCGCGAGCGTGGACGAGGCGTACGTCCCCGAGGGACTGATCCCCGCCGACGCTCCCTGGGCCTCCCCGCTGAGCGACCGTGCGAAGACCTCTCCGACGCCGGAACTGGCGGGCTTTGTACGGCACTTGGCGAGCCTGTCGGGGCCGCGTCCCACGCAGAGGTGGCGGCGGACGTGCCTCGAACTCGCGGACGCGGCGTCGGCTCGGGACCTCGTGGCCGACGTCCTGCGGGCGCTGGCCGAGGACGATCCGCTGTGCAGCAGGGGAAGCGGTGCGCACACGGGCTGGCTTCACGACGGTTACCACTACCACTACGTCGTCCAGCAGAACGACGGTGACCTGGCGCGCGGCATAGTCTGGGCGGCCGCGCTGGCCGACGGACCGGCCGCGGTGCGGCACCTCGGCGCCCTCGCTCTGCGGACCGGCGGACCCGGAACCGACGTGATAGAGGACCTCAAGCTCGCGGGCGCGGCGATCAACGCGCTGGCCGAGACCGGCGATCCGACCTCTCTGGAGGCCCTGTGGCGGCTGCAGTCCCGGATCAAGCACCGGGCTCTGCGCAAGCAGCTCGACACCGCGCTGGTGACGGCAGCCGGGAAGCAGGGCATCACAGCCGAGCAGCTCATCGAGCGCAGCGTGCCGGACCATGGCCTGGCGCCGGACGGTTCGCTGGAACGGGAGTTGGGCGGACACCGGGTACGGGTGGCGATCGAGGAAGCGGCGACCGTGCGGATCACCTTCACGCGCTCCGACGGGGGGACGTCCCGCACGGCTCCGGCGGCGGTGAAGGACGGCTTCCCGGACGATCTACAGGAGTTGAAGGCACTGGCCAAGGAGGTGCGGGGGACACTGTCGGGTGAGCGGGCCCGCGTCGAGGCGCTGATGTCGGCCGGGCGCGAGTGGCCGTACGACGAGTGGTGCCGCCACTACCGCGACCATCCGGTCACCGGGGCTCTCGTCCGCGGCCTGATCTGGGAGTTCCTGGGCGCGGACGGCACGTGGCGTGCGGTGGCACCGATGGCCGAGTCGCCCGGCCGGCCCGAGCGTGTTCGGTTGTGGCATCCGATCCGGGCGTCGACGGACGACATCAGGGCGTGGCGGGAGCGGCTCGTCGCCGAACGGCTGAGGCAGCCGTTCAAACAGGCCTTCCGGGAGATCTACCTGCTCACCCCGGCGGAGGAGGAGACCGGCGTCTACTCCAACCGGTTCGCCGCCCACATCGTCCACTACCGGCAGCTCTACGCGCTGTTCAAGGAACGCGGCTGGCAGGCCAACTTCCTCGGCCGGCACGACGGCGGCTACGACGGGAAGGCGCGGGCCGAGTTCGGCGACGGCGAGTGGCGGGCCTGCTTCCACCACGAGCCCGCCGCGGACGACGACGGCAGCGGCTACGCGCCCGAGCACGCCGCGACGGACCAGGTCCGCTTCGAGCGGCGGGACGGCCGGCGCTGGCGGGAAGTTCCGCTGGCGGAGATGCCCCCGCCGGTGTTCAGCGAGGCGATGCGGGACGTCGATCTGTTCGTGGGCGTGACCTCGATCGCCGCCGATCCCGACTGGACCGACCGGGGTGGGGACCGCTATGCCGGGTACTGGCGGACGGCCACGTTCGGTGCGCTGACGGCGAGCGCCGAGGTCCGCCGCGACGTGCTGGAGCGGATCCTGCCGCGCCTGAAGATCGCCGGCCGGTGCACGCTCGCCGGCCGCTTCCTGACCGTCCGCGGCGAGCTGCGCACGTACAAGATCCACCTGGGCTCGGCCAACATCCTGATGGAACCGGACGACAGCTACCTGTGCATCGTCCCGTCGCGCGGCAAGAGCGACGGCAAGGTGTTCCTGCCGTTCGAGGACGAACGGCTCACCCTGATCCTCAGCAAGGCGTTTCTGCTCGCCGCTGACACGAAGATCACCGACAACACGATCCTCCGCCAGATCAAGAGGGGTGCCTGATGGACCTCGCAGCCCGGCTGATGCGCGCGCTGACCGACCCGGATTTCATGCTCGAGGACAAGGACAGGCACCCGGATCTGTCGCAGGTCTCCGATGAGGAGCTCGGCAGCCTGCTCGTCACGGCCTACCGGGTGGACGCCTCGGCCACGCACGCGATGACGATGGTCCGCTTCGCGGTCGAGGACGCGGCCGGGGAACGGCAGCCGCGTTATACGCCCGACGCGTGCCGCCGGATGTTCGAGGCGCTCGTCGAAAAGTGTGAGGAGCGCGGCTGGGTGGACCTCACCCTGGGCCTGGGCGCGCTGGAGCGCTGCACGGGGCCGCTGCCCGACGTGTCCGAACCGGCTCGAACCCTGGTCGGGTTCTGGCTGGAGAAGGACACTGTGCGTCAGCCGTACGCGCTGCTCGCGGTCGCGGGGCTCGCCGGCGACGGGACACTGCGCGCGGCCGTGGAGCGCCTCTCCCGTGATGTGGGCCCCATCGTCGCGGACGAGATCGCCGTCAGTGCCGGCCTCGCCCCGGCCGAACGGGCGCTGCTGTCCGAGATCGACCGGGACCACAGGTTCGTCTCGCCGCTCGCGCACGCGTGGCGCAGGTCGGCCGAAAACCCCGCTTACGTGACGTTCGCCCGCCGCGCGCTGGAAGCGGCGGCCGACCGCACCGACGCGATCCGGGCGGGCGAGATCCCCTACCGGGCGGACAAGGCGTTCACGGACCGGGAGATCACCTCGCTCGGACAGGCCCTGCGGGTGGCGCTGCTGCGCGACGAGCCCTGGCTGCCGGAGCTGTTCGAGCGGCTGCTGCCCGGCGTCGCCCTCGCCCCGACGGCGGCAAAGACGCTTCCGTCGCAGGCCCTGCTGTACGAGGTGGTCCGCGCCGCGCAGGACTTCCCGACGCCCGAGCTGGTGACCGCGATCCGCACCATGCGCCGGACTGTCCGGCACGCCGGGGTGCCCAAGCAACTCGACAAGATGCTCAAGAAGGTCGACGCGGCCCTGGCCGAGCGGACCGACGTGGCGCTGCGGCTGCCGAGGCTGGAGTTCGACACCGCATCCATCAGCGGCTCCGCCGTGGGTGGCGTCCTGCGCCGGACGGCCGGCGACTACCAGGCCGTCGTCATGGTCGCCGAGACCGCCACGCTGACCTGGGAGAAGGACGGCCGCCCGCTGCGCAGCGTCCCGGCGCCGGTCCGCCGCGACCACGCCGCCCTGGTCAAGGAGCTGCGCGACCTGGTGAAGCGGGTGAACGCCCAACTCGTCACCCTCGTACGCGCGTTGGAGGGCGGCTTCACCGTCGAGGCCGTCCACCCGTACGGCTGGTGGCGCACCGAGCTGGCCGGGCACCCCCTCGCCCGGACCCTCGTACGCCGGCTGATCTGGGAGATCGAGGTCGCACCCGGCGAATGGCGGGCCGTACTGCCCGAGACGGACGAGCACCTTCCCGACGCGCCCGACGACGCCTCCGTACGGCTCTGGCACCCGCTCCGCTCCGACCCCCACGCCGTGCGGGCCTGGCGGGACCTGCTCACCGAGAGGTGCATACGGCAGCCCTTCAAGCAGGCGTTCCGCGAGATCTACCTCCTCACCCCGGCCGAGGAGCAGACCCGCGTCTACTCCAACCGCTTCGCCGCGCACATCGTCCACTACCTCAGGATGTTCGCCCTGTTCCGGGCCCGGGGATGGAAGAGCGACCGGCTCGGCCCCTGGGATGGCGGGGACGGCGACGAGGCCGAGCGCACCCTGGCGGCGGGGGAGTGGCGGGTCCGCTTCTTCCACAGCTGGGCCGACTGGGCGGGCGACGACGAACTGGCCTCGACCGACCAGGTGCGCTTCGACCGCCGGGTGGCGGGCGCCTGGCGCGAGGCACCGCTCGCCGACGTGCCCCCGCTGGTGTTCAGCGAGGCGATGCGCGACGTGGACCTCTTCGTGGGCGTGACCTCGATCGCCGCCGATCCCGACTGGACCGACGGCGGCCCCGAGCGCACCTACTGGGAGCGGACCGGGTTCGCCGAGCTGACCGAGAGCGCCGAGGCGCGCCGCGACGTGCTGGCGCGGATCCTGCCGCGCCTGAAGATCGCCGGCCGGTGCACTCTCGACGGCCGCTTCCTGATCGTCCGCGGCGAGCTGCGCACGTACAAGATCCACCTGGGCTCGGCCAACATCCTGATGGAACCGGACGACAGCTACCTGTGCATCGTCCCGGCACGGCGCTCGGGGGACGGCAAGGTGTTCCTGCCGTTCGAGGACGAACGGCTCACCCTGATTCTCAGCAAGGCATTCCTGCTGGCCGCCGACACCGAGATCACCGACGAGTCCATCCTCACGCAGATCAAGCGAGGTGCCTGATGGCCACCGTGACGTTCCGGGACGAGACCGCGACGGGCAAGCCGCTCACCGAGTGGGAGGTCGCCGGGTTGCCCGAACGGATGACCGTACGGGAGCTGATCAGGCTCCGGGTCCGCGAGGAGGTCGCCCGGCACAACGCCCGCCCGAGCGATCGCTTCAACGGACTCGTCCGCCCGGACGACGCCGAGATGGAGCTGAACGGCTACCGACTTCGCGAGCCCCGCCGCATCGACTGGGAGCGCCAGGCCGAGATCGCCGAGCGAGCCTTCCTTGCCAACGGGTTCTTCGTGCTGGCCGGCGATCGCCAAGTCGAGGACCTCGACGAAGTCGTGGATCTCATCGCCGATCCCGACCTGGTCTTCATCAAGCTCGTCGCCCTCGTCGGCGGTTGAGAGACCGGCATTTCTCAGCCGACGAGGCCAAGCCTGTCCGCGTCCATCAGGCCGGGGGCAACTCTTCCGTCCTGATCGGCAGGCCACCGTCGCCGTCAGCCGCCCGCCCGGGCGGCGGTACGGATCTCGGCCGCTGTTGACCAGTGCTGTCCGCACAGGGCATGCCCGTGGGGCTGTTGCGGCTCAGCGCGTTTCCAGTGGTTCTGTGCGTAACGGGAGTTGAGGCCGTCTGGGGCGGGGCGTTGACACGGCCCTCGCCGGGCGTTCGATCGAGGTGTCAGCACCGTCCGCCCGCCCGGCGAGGTCGTGGTCAGTGTGCGCCCGTCCACCATGTTCGCCAATGCGTCCGTCACCGGGTGCGAGAGGTTACGCGGTCTGCTGCGTGGCCGATGGCGGCGCGGGCGGTGATGGTACTGCTGTCGCTGCACGGCCTGTCACCGGCGCAGATCGCCGTGCTGCTGGAGTATGACCCGGCCACGGAGCGCCGTTCGATCGGCCGCTTCACCATCTGCGGGGCGGCCGGCCTGGACGACTGGCCCCGCTGCGGACGTCCCAGGCTGGGCGGCAGCCGGTTGGGCGCGAGGATCAGCGCCCTGCTCAAACAGCCCGGACTGTGGACGGTGCCGCGACTGTATCGGTACCTGGGACGGCCGAAGATGAGTCGCCGCACGCTGTATCGGCGCCTGCGGAAGGTGGCCGTCTGACAGCGGCCCGAGCTGATCGCCCGCGGCGATCCGGCGCGCCCCGCGGTGGTGGCGATCGCCAAACGGCTGCGCCCGCTGCCGGTCGGGACGTTGGTGTGGGCGGCCGACGGTGATCTGCCGTGGTCGTGCCGCGTTGTTCGGCTGGAGAAGTGTGCATGCGCGAAGCTCGACGGCTGGCCGAGCTTCTTTGATGCACATAACGCGGATGCGGTGGAACTTGTGTCCGACCATTCACACGGGATGGTGCGGACCGAGGTGCGGTGCGCCAGGTGTGGCTCCCATCTGGGGCATGTCTTCGAGGGCGAGGGGTATCAGACGCCCACGGACCAGTGGTATTGCATCAACTCGATCTCGATGCGGTTGATCCCTGACGAGGAATAGGTGCTCCGTGCGCCGGGGGCTCTGCCAGAACATCGGGGGAGGGTGGCGCGTCGCGAACGCCGATCCGCCGGCGGGAGCCCGTCACGAGGGAGCCGTGGGGGCGCGGGCTGACGTCACTGAGTTCGTCAGATTCGATGACTGGTTGCGCAGGCTCGAACCCTCGGCGGGCCTACCACCAGATGGGAAGGGCGTGACCAGCGGTTTCGTGGTGGGAGAGTCGCGGTGGTGGCGACGTATGTCTTGCCGTAGGGGCCTGACCGCAGGACGTGCCGGTTACGGACAGACCCGCGCCGACGCCCTCCTCCTGGGTGACCGTGTCGTGAAGGCGCTTGCAGCAGTTGCTGGGCACGGCGCTGCACAGGCGCACCCGAAGCCGTGCTGTCCGCCCCGCGATGGACGGGCTGGATGGTCGGCACCGTACTGGCGGCCGTCCTCGTCAAGGTTGGCGCCCTCGAGACCTTGGGCAGCCACGTGCACCGCCGAAGCCGACGGCACCCCGGATAGTCCGACCCTCGGTCCACGCGCGCCATGGATGATTGAGTACGCAGCGCCCCACCGGGCACGCTGCGCAGCGCGACCCCTGCCCGGCACAACAAGGACCACACGCTCCGACCGGGCGTGCCTCCGGCCATGCCGTGCCCCAAGCGTGCCCTTCAGAACGGACAATGACGGTCGACAGAGATATGCCGGGGCAGCGGGACAGGCGCAGCAGACGATGACCAGGACAACGGCGCCGATCCCGACCGCGGCCGTGCCGGTGCAGGCACGGTCCGGGGTGCGGCGTGGGGGCCGGTGAACGGCAGGCATCGCGGATCTCTCCACGCGGATCAGCTCATAGAGCCGGGACTACGGGTGCAGCACGTCAGGTGGAGTGGGCGGGCGCCAGGAACAGCGCCGGCAACGCGCCGGCGATCAGTACGCGGCGACCGGCCGGAGCGCCGCCACCTCCGTCCGCGCGTCGCGTTTCTCATGTCTCGTCGACAACGGTCACTTGCTCTGCCAGTCGCCTGGGGCCTATTGCTGTCCAGACCTTTCGGTCGAGGCACGTACGCGGAGTGACGGTCGCGCGCCGAGACAGGCGCCGTACCCCGCGCTCGTCAGCCGCCCCCCGGACGGTGCACTGTGGAAGATGTGGGTTTTCGGCAGCGCCTTGCCGATCTGAGGCAGCCGTGGCAATCGGGCCATGCGCTGCTCGTGATCCCGGTTGTGCTCATCGTGGTGATCACGGTGGTGGACATCCTGGTCCCGGCGGACCGGCCGGGCCCACTTCAGGTTGCCTGCCTGTACCTGGCGGCCGAGGACGAGGACCAGATCGGTGGCGACCTGTATGCCGCCACCCGCACCGAGGACGGGCAGGCGCGATGATCGGCGACGCGAGGGGCAAGGGCCTGGCCGCCATCGGAGAGGCCGCCCTCCTGCTCGGCGCCTTCCGTGAGGCCGCCCACCAGAACACGACTCTGCCCGCGCCGGCCGGCGCGCTGGAGAAGAGCATCAGCCGCTACCTGGCCGACTTCGAACCGGAGGAGGCCGGGGAGCGCTTCGTCACCGCCCTGCTCATGGAGTTCCCCGAGGGGGACCCCGCCACCCGGATGACCGACTGCGGCCACCTGGCACCCCTGCTACTCAGCCCTGGGCACGGCACCTTCTGCTCGTTCGCCGAACGCGCCGCCGGGTGGACCGACAACACTCCCGAGAGCCTTCTCCACCACCTGCGGCGCGATCTGCTCGCCCGCACCGGAGGACGCCTCGACGATGCCGCCCTCATCGCCATCCGCCGCATGCCCACCAGGCACGCGGGCCGCCACCACGGAAAGCCCGTGTTGCGCGCGAGTGAGCCGCGGAGTTGGAATCAGATGTGAAGCTCTTCGGTGGTCCCGCAGAGTCCGTCGCGCCGCTTGCGCCTGGCTCGGCCGCCGGTAAGAAGGGGCTGAAAACCGACGCCCTGGGGCTGCTCTCCGCCGTAGTCATCGGACTGGCTTCCGCCGCCCCGGCGTACAGCCTGGCGGCCACACTCGGCCTCATTGTGGCGGGGGTCGGGCTGCAGGCCCCGATCATCACGATGCTGGCCTTCATCCCCATGCTGCTGATCGCCTACGCCTACAAGGAGCTCAACACGAGCGACGCCGACTGCGGGACGGCCTTCACCTGGGCCACCCGCGCCTTCGGTCCGCGCACGGGCTGGATGGGCGGCTGGGGCATCATCGTCGCCGACGTCATCGTCATGGCGAACCTCGCAGAGATCGCCGGCATCTACGGCTTCCGGCTCCTGGGCTTCGACTCACTCGCGGACAGCAGGATGTGGACCACCGTCGCGGGCGTCATCTGGATCATCGTGACGACCGCGGTCTGCTACGTCGGCATCGAGGTCTCGGCCACCGTTCAGCGCTGGCTGCTGTGCACCGAGGTGGCGATGCTGGTCCTGTTCGCCGTCACGGCCCTGGTCAAGGTCTACGTCAGCCCGCCTCCGACCGCGATCCACGTCTCCGCTTCCTGGTTCAACCCCCTCCACGTGGACTCGGCCAGAGCACTGACCGCCGGCGTCCTCGCCGCCGTCTTCATCTACTGGGGCTGGGACACCGCTGTCACCGTCAACGAGGAGACCGCCGACAGTACGCGCACCCCCGGGCGTGCGGCGGTCATCTCCACCGTGCTGCTGCTGATCGTCTACGGCCTGGTCTCCACCTCGGCGCAAGCGTTCGCCGGAGTCGGCACCGAGGGCATCGGGCTGGGCAACACGAACAACTCCGGGGATGTGCTCTCGGGCCTGGGCAACGCCGTCTTCGGCAGCCAGGGCCCGGGCTGGTTCTTCAGCAAGCTACTGATCTTCATGGTGCTGACCTCCGCGGTCGCCTCCACCCAGACCACGATCCTGCCCCTGGCCCGGACCGTCTTCTCCATGGCCGCACACAAGGCCATCCCCTCCCGCCTCGCCCGGGTCCACCGCAGATTCCTCACCCCGACCTGGTCGACGGTCGGCGTGGGCCTGGTTTCCATCGGCTTCCTCATCCTGTTGACGACGATCAGCCGCAACGTCCTGGCCGACTCCATCGAATCGGTCGGCCTCGCGATCGCGTTCTACTACGGCCTCACCGGTTTCGCCTGTGTCTGGTACTACCGCAAGGTGCTCACCCGCAGCTCCCGGGACTTCCTGTTCAAGGGCCTGCTGCCGGGTCTGGGCGGGTTGATGATGTTCTACTTCTTCTACTACGCCGCCTTCGTCGTCTATGCCGACCCCGACTACGGCGCCACCTCCATCGACCTGCCCTTCATCGGACGGACGGGCGGAGTGACCGTCGTGGGGCTCGGAGCCCTGCTGCTCGGCGTCGTGCTGATGCTGGTCACTACGCGTGGTTACGCCGCTTCCCTCAGGCTCCAACGAAGCCTGCTGCCCCGTAGCCTGCCGCCGCAGACGGCTGTCGAGCCGACGAGCCGCTACGTGCCCGCCGACAGCCGGTCCGGGGTCGGCGGTGACTGGTTCGATCTCATTCCGTTGTCGGGTTCCCGTGTCGGCCTGGTCGTCGGCGAGGTGCTCGGCCACGGATTGCACGCTGCCGTCACCATGGGACGTCTCCGTACGAGCGTCCGCGTCCTCGCCCGGCTGGACTTTCCTCCGGACGAGCTTCTCGCGCACCTGGACGACGTGGTCGGGCAGAACGCCAAGGAACAAGCGAGTGTGCACGGCGGGGACAGCACCGGCTCCGAGGGTGCCGAGGCCCTCGGGGTGACCTGTCTGTACGCGGTGTACGACCCGGTGTCCGGGCTGTGCAGCATGGCGCGTGCGGGCCACTTGCCACCCGCTGTCGTGAGCCCGGACAACGGCGCCGTCACCTATCCGGAACTCCCGCCGGGCCCACCCCTGGGGCTGGGTGGCCGGCCCTTCCAGAGCGCAGAATTCCAGCTACCCGCGGGCAGCCTCATCGCCCTCTTCACCGACGGCCTTGTCCAAGCCCCCGACAATGGCACCGACGTGGGGCTCGGCCTGCTCGCCGGCATTCTCGCCCAGCACCGGCTTCCCCTGGAGGAGCTCTGCGACCGTGCGGTGGCGACGTTGCTGCCCGGGCCCGTGGGCGATGACGCCGCCCTGCTCCTCGTACGCACGCAGATGCTCGATGAGCACCGGACGGCGGTGTGGGAGCTGGACGCCGACCCGGCGACGGTCGGCGACGCCCGTACGGCGACCACGGGCCAACTGGCCGAGTGGGGACTCGAAGACCTGTCGTTCACGACCGAACTAATCGTCAGCGAGCTGGTCACCAATGCCATCCGTCACGCAGCCGGACCGATCCATGTCCGGCTCATCCGCGACCAGAGCCTCATCTGCGAGGTCTCCGACACCGGGCACACCTCACCCCACCTCCGCCACGCCGCCAACGACGACGAGGGCGGCCGCGGCCTTTTCATCGTGGCCCAGATCACCGAGCAGTGGGGAACTCGCTACATGCCCTCCGGCAAGATCATCTGGGCAGAGCAGGCTCTGTCGTGAACGTATGTTCAGCTGTTCAGCAAGCGGGGACCGAGTCCGTCGGAGCGGTCCTTCACGCCCGGGAGGGCGAAGAAGTAGCCGCCGCCGGTGGAGCGTGCATCAAGGGCCCAGCAGGCCGAGGAGTTCCTTGGTGCCGTTGATGTTGGCCTCGGTGGGGGCCGGCCAGGTTCCGCCGCCGTAGTCGGCGGCGCCGGTGAGTTCTTGCTGCAGGGTGTTCTCGAGGATCTCGTGGGTGCGCAGCGGGAGGTCGTTCGGGTCGAAGTCCTGGTGGCAGAAGTCCTTCTTCAGCGCGGCGACGTCGTCGACCAGCTGCTGGGCGTGCGGGGCAAGCGAGGCGGCGTCCGTCCGTTGATCTTCGCGTCGGAGTCGCCGAACGTGAAACGGTGTGCACTTTTCGGGGGAACCCCCATCTGTCCGAGCGGGACAGGGCTGGCGTCCGGCCTTGGCCGAGTGTCCGGCAGTGGTCCGGTGGCGGCCTCATCCCCGGCGCCGCACCCGAGCGGCCCCCGGCACCGGTGCGGGCATCGGGAGCGCCTCGAGTACCAGCACCGCGAGGTCGTCGTCGACCGGCCCGGTGTCGAAGTCGTGCGCCACCTGCCGTACGCGTTCCGCGACGGCCTTGGCGCTCAGCCCCACGCAGCCCCGCAGCAGCTCGGACAGGCCGTCGTCATCGTCCAACTGCCGGTTCCCGCTGCGGCGTTCGGTCACGCCGTCGGTCACACAGAGAAGCGTCTCGCCCGGCACGAGGTCGAAGGAGTTGGCGTGGAACTGGATGCCCTCGCCGATTCCGAGCAGCATCTGCGGGTCCGCTACGGGCGCCACCGAGCCGTCGACGGACAGCCGCAGCGGCAGCGGGTGCCCGGCACTGGCGAGCGTGCAGTGCGCGCCGCCCGCGACCGGGTCGGGCTCCAGCTCACCGTAGAGCAGGCTCAGGAAGCGGGGCCGGGCCTGCTCGCCGCTGAGCGCCACGGACTCAGCGCTCTCCTCCGCCATCGCGACGTTCAGCCTGCCGAGCACTGATGCGACGCCGTGGCCCTCGCGGGCCAGCAGCCGCACCAGGTGCCGGGCCAGGCCGGTGACGGACATCGCCTCCGGGTCGTGGCCGCACACGTCGCCGAGCAGGAAGCCCCAGCGGCCGTCTCCCATCGGGAACAGGTCGTAGAAGTCGCCGCCGACGGTCTGGCCCTGGCCGTGCGGCTCGTAGACGATCGCCGTGTCGACACCCGGGATGCTGGCGAGGAAGGCGGGCAGCTGCCTGCGCTGGAGCGCCCGGCTGATGGTGGTCTGCCGGGTGTACCGGCGGGCCGTGACCACCGCCTGGGCGACACGCCGCGCCACGTCCTCCGCGAGCCGCACGACACCGTCGGTCATCTGCAGCAGTCCCGCCCGGCCGAGCAATAGCACGCCGTGGCAGCGGCTACCCGTGACCAGAGGGAAGGCGATCGCGGAGCCGCCCGCGCCGCCCGTGTCCGGGCCCTTTGGCCAGGGCCAGGGGATACCGGTCGTGCCGAGCCTGGCGGGCGGCGGGTCCTTCTCCAGCACGAGGCGTAGCGCCTCGATGCACCGTTCGTCCGCGTGCCAGACGCAGGAGAGCCGCATCCCGCCGTTCTCGGTGGACAGCCACACGCCGCACCAGTCGGCGAGCCTGGGCACCAGCAGCTGCCCGGCCAGAGCGGCGACCATGTCCTGGTCGAGCTGGCCGGCGAGGAGCTCGCTGACCTCGGCGAGGAACGACGGCCCTCCGCGGTCGACCCACTCGGCGGTGCCGTCGCGGCGGTCGTGCGGCGGGGCGGTCGCGAGGATCTCTTCGGCGTACGGCTCGCGGTGGGACGCCCCGTCGAAGGGGCCGCCGGCAGTCTCGGGCTCCTCGGCCGTGGTCTCCAGCCGGAACCACACGGTCTTCTGGGCGCGCCGGTACGTCACGCCCCACGATTCGGCCCGTGCGCCGACGACCTGGAGTCCGCGGCCGTACCGCTCGCGCCATGCGTCCTTCCCGCCGCGCACCACGCGGGAGGGGTGGCGGTCCGCCACCTCGATGACGACCCCGACAGGCTCGTCCACGTCGAGGGGGGACAAGGCGGGCGGGCCGTGCCCCGCCTCCAGGCGGCAGACGACCTCGATCGTGGTACCGGCGTGCACGACCGCGTTGGTGACGAGCTCGCTGACCAGCAGGAGGGCGTCGTCGACGAGCCGGCCGGTGATCTTCGGTGAGGCGGGAATCGCCGGGTCGGTCCATTCGGCGAGCACGGCGCGTACGAACCCGCGTGCCGCGGAGGCCGCGGAGTCGTCGGCGGGCAGGGTCGTCCGCGAGACGAACTCACGCGGATGGGAGGGCAATGACCCCACGGGCGACTCCATGACGTTTCCAGTGACGATAAACTCCACCTATGTGACGTATTTTACGATAAACCACCTATATGATCCGATTGCTGAGAGTGGGCTGCCATGACACTCGACTCGGCCCCGCCTCCCGCTTCCCCCGCCCCACACTCCCCGGAATCCGTCGACCGGCCGGGCTCCGCCCCGGACGGGCAGTGGGTGCGCACCGCCGAGCTGTGGCCGTTGCTCGGGGCGATGAATTCGTTGCGTGACGGCGATTTCACCGTCCGTGTGGAGGGTGTGTATGAAGGCGTCCTGGCCGAGATGGCGGGGGTGCTCAACCAGATCGGCGCGCGGAACGCGCATCTGGCTGCGGAGCTCCAGCGGGTGCGCCGCGAGGTCGTGCGGCAGGGCAGACTGGACGAGCGGATCGCAGCGAGCCCCGGGCAGGGGGCATGGGCGACGAGCGTGGACGCGACGAACCAGCTCGTGGAGGCGTTGGTGGCTCCGGTCGCGAACGCGACGCGGGTGCTGGACGCGGTCGCGGCCGGTGATCTGACGCAGCGGGTGGATCTGCGCGACGGCAACCGCCAACTCCGCGGTGACCTGCGGCGCCTGGGGCGCGTGGTGAACCGCATGGTCGACCAGCTGTCCCTGTTCACGGGCGAGGTGACCCGGGTCGCACGTGAGGTCGGGACCGAGGGGCGGCTCGGCGGACGGGCCACGGTGCAGGGCCTGTCGGGCGACTGGCGTTACGTCACCGAGGCCGTCAATACCATGGCCGCGCGGTTGACGGCACAGGTGCGCGACATCGCGGTAGTGACGACGGCGGTGGCGCGCGGCGACCTGACCCAGCAGGTGACGGTCGAGGCGACCGGCGAACTGCTGGAGCTGAAGCTCACCGTGAACACGATGGTGGACCAGCTTCGGGCGTTCGCGGACGAGGTCACGCGCGTCGCCCGCGAGGTCGGCACGGAAGGGCAACTGGGCGGACGTGCTCAGGTGCCCGGCGTATCCGGGGTGTGGAAGGACCTCACCGACAACGTCAACTTCATGGCCTCGAACCTCACCTCGCAGGTCCGCAACATCGCCCAGGTGACCACTGCCGTCGCCAACGGCGATCTCAGCCAGAAGATCACCGTGGACGCAAGGGGCGAGATCCTGCAGCTCAAGAGCACCGTGAACACCATGGTCGACCAGCTGTTGGCGTTCGCGGACGAGGTCACGCGCGTCGCCCGCGAGGTCGGCACCGAGGGGCGGCTCGGCGGACGCGCGCAGGTCCGCGGTGTCTCCGGGGTGTGGAAGGACCTCACCGACAACGTCAACTTCATGGCCGACAACCTGACCTCCCAGGTCCGCAACATCGCCCAGGTCGCCACCGCCGTCGCACAGGGCGACCTCGGCAAGACGATCACGGTGGAGGCGAAGGGCGAGATCCTGGAGCTTAAATCGACGATCAACACGATGGTCGACCAGCTCTCGGCGTTCGCGGACGAGGTCACGCGCGTCGCCCGCGAGGTCGGCACCGAGGGGAACCTGGGCGGCCAGGCGCAGGTCCGTGGTGTCTCCGGGGTGTGGAAGGACCTCACCGACAACGTCAACTTCATGGCGCTGAACCTCACTTCGCAGGTCCGCAACATCGCGCAGGTGACCACGGCCGTCGCGAACGGCGACCTGTCGAAGAAGATCGATGTCGACGCCCGCGGCGAGATCCTGGAACTGAAGGACACCGTCAACACGATGGTCCAGCAGCTGAGGGCCTTCGCGGACGAGGTCACGCGCGTCGCCCGCGAGGTCGGCACCGAGGGGCGGCTCGGCGGACGCGCGCAGGTCCGCGGTGTCTCCGGGGTGTGGAAGGACCTCACCGACAACGTCAACTTCATGGCCGACAACCTGACCTCGCAGGTCCGCAACATCGCCCAGGTCGCCACCTCCGTCGCGCAGGGCGACCTGTCGAAGAAGATCGATGTCGACGCCCGCGGCGAGATCCTGGAGCTGAAGACCACCATCAACACGATGGTCGACACGCTCTCCTCGTTCTCCTCCGAGGTCACCCGTGTCGCCCGCGAGGTCGGCAGCGAGGGGCAACTGGGCGGCCAGGCCCGCGTCGAGGGCGTCTACGGAACGTGGAAGCGGCTGACCACCAACGTCAACGAACTTGCCTCCAACCTCACCACCCAGGTCCGCGCGATCGCCGAGGTCGCCAGCGCTGTCACCCAGGGCGACATGTCCCGCGCCATCTCGGTCGAGGCACAGGGCGAGGTCGCCGAGCTGAAGAACAACGTCAACCTCATGGTGGCCAACCTCCGCGAGACCACCCGCGCCAAGGACTGGCTGGAGTCCAACCTCGCCCGCATCGCCGGCCTCATGCAGGGCCACCGCGATCTCGTCGAGGTCGCCGACCTGATCCTGCGCGAGCTGACACCCCTGGTGAACGCGCAGTTCGGGGCGTTCTTCCTGACCGAGGCGGCCGCCAGGCCGGGCGAGGGGCTTCAGTTCATCGCCGGCTACGGTACCGACGCGGCCAGCGGGAGCGGCCCGCTGCTCGACTCCGGGACCCCGGGCCGCGGGCTGATCACCCAGGCCGCCCTGGAGAAGAAGCGCATCCTCATCGCGGACGTCCCCGCGGACTACATCACCATCAACTCCGGGCTCGGCGCCGCACTCCCGGCCAACGTCGTCATCCTGCCGATCCTCTTCGAGGACCAGGTACTCGGAGTGATCGAGCTGGCCTCGTTCAGTAAATTCAGCGACGTACACCTCGCCTTCATCGACCAGTTCGTCACCACCATCGGCGTCTCCATCAACACCATCATCGCCAACTCCCGCACTGAGTCCCTGCTCTCGGAGTCCCAACGCCTCACCACCGAGCTGCGCAAGCGCTCGGACGAGCTTCAGCGGTCCAATGCCGCGCTGGAGGAGAAGGCCGCCCTGCTCGCCACCTCCTCGCAGTACAAGTCCGAGTTCCTGGCCAACATGTCGCACGAGCTGCGCACCCCCCTCAACTCGCTGCTGATCCTGGCGCAGTTGCTCGCCGACAACCCGGACGACAGGCTGTCCGACCAGGAGGTGCAGTTCGCGGCCACCATCCACCGTGCAGGCTCCGACCTGCTCCAGCTGATCAACGACATCCTCGACCTGTCGAAGATCGAGGCGGGCCGGATGGATGTGCGCCCGAAGGCCTTGCCGCTGGTCAAGCTGCTGGAATACGTGCAGGCCACGTTCCGCCCGCTGACCCTCGACAAAGGCCTGACCTTCGAGGTCACGGTCGGCGAGAACGTGCCGAGTGAGCTGCTCTCGGACGAGCAGCGTCTCCAGCAGATCCTGCGCAACCTGCTGTCCAACGCGGTGAAGTTCACCTCGTCCGGCGGCGTGGAACTGCGCGTCGAGCGCGTGCCGGGAAGGAAGTTCGAGGACCAGGTGCTGCGGAACGCCGAGACCGTCATCGCGTTCTCGGTCAAGGACACCGGCATCGGCATCCCGCCCGAGAAACTATCGGTGATCTTCGACGCGTTCCAACAGACCGACGGCACTACCAGCCGCAAGTACGGGGGCACCGGGCTCGGGCTGTCCATCAGCCGCGAGATCGCCGGGCTGCTCGGCGGCCGGATCGTCGCCGAGAGCGAACTGGGCGTCGGATCCCTCTTCACCCTCTACGTTCCCTCACGCCACCCCGGCGTCCCTCCCGAGCCCGACCCGGCGGCGCCGCGGACCACGGGCGCCACCACCCCCGCTGCGCTCCTCGGACAGGCCGGACCGTCGCCGTCCGCTGCCGACTACGCGCCGAGCGGCGTCTTCGGCAGCGCGGACAGTCTGATCGGCAGGGGAACTCCGGAGGGCGCCGACGGCCGCGACGACGCCTGGCCGGAGACGACACGGCTCAAGGAGTGGCTGAGCGGGCGCCCCGGCCGCGTGCTGGCAGGGCGCCACATCCTCATCGTCGACGACGACATCCGGAACGTCTTCGCGCTCACCCATGTGCTGGGCCGCGTCGGCATCACCGTGAAGTACGCCGAGAACGGCCGCGAAGGCATCGAGGTCCTCGACCGGTGTCCCGACATGTCGCTGGTCCTGATGGACATCATGATGCCGGAAATGGACGGATATGAGGCCATCCAGGTCATCCGGCACACGCCCCACCTCGCCGACTTGCCGATCATCGCGCTCACCGCCAAGGCCATGCCGGGCGACCGCGAGAAGGCGATCGACAGCGGCGCCTCCGACTACGTCCCCAAGCCCGTGGACGTGGACCGCCTGCTGACGGTCATCTGCGACCTCCTCGACCCGCAGGACGCCCTCCCGGCACCGGAGCCAAGAACCGCGGAAGAACCACACACCGTCGAGCAGGACGAAAAAATCCCGCCGAGGCGGAAGCCATGAGCCCGACCACACCCGAGAAGGCCAACATCCTCATCGTCGACGACATGGAGGAGAACCTGGTAGCGCTGGAGGCCGTACTCGGCTCACTCGACCAGCGGCTGGTACGCGCCCGCTCCGGAGAGGAGGCCCTCAAGGCGATGCTGCGCCAGGAGTTCGCGGTCGTGCTGCTCGATGTTCTGATGCCCGGCATGGACGGCTTCGAGACCGCCGCCAGCATCAAGCGCCTGGACCAGACCAAGGACGTTCCCATCATCCTGCTGACCGGAACCGACGCTGACACGGACTACATCTACCGGGGATACGCGATCGGAGCCGCCGACTTCCTGACCAAACCCTTCGACCCGTGGCTGCTGCGCACGAAGGTCAACGTCTTCCTGGACCTGCACCGCAAGAACCGCCAGCTCGCCGCACAAGCGGAGCAGCTGCGGCGGCTGCTGGTCGGCGAGAGGACGCCCGCGGAATCGACGGGACCAGTGGGATCCTCAGAGTCGGCGGAATCCACGGGAGATGCCCTTGACAAGCCGAGAGGAGGGACCACGGGCACCGGTGCGGTGGCGGACGGCGGCGAGCGGCTGGCGGAGATCACCGAGCGGCTCGCCCAGATCGAGCTGCAACTGCGCGACGCCGAAGGAACCCAGTCGGCCGAGCTCGCCGACCGCATCGCCGAACTGGAACGTGCCGTCGGCAGCCTGAGGGTGGGCCGGGACACCTAACCCGCGTATGCACGTACCTGACGGGGCCTCGCCGGCGATCACGGTCCCACCCCGGCCGGCTGCCGCGCAGGTCGGGCGCGTCGGCTTTGCGGGCGGGTCCCGCACGATCCGTGGGCGGAGGGGCATGCCCGTTCCGCCTGGGGCTGCTGGGACCCATGAGGGTCTTGTTGTGAATGTGGCGCGGTTGGCCGTCCTTCTACGACCCGAAGGACTCCGACGCGGTCGAGCTGATCGCGGACCGCTCCCACGGGATGGTCCGCACGGAGGTGCGGTGCGCCCGCTGCGGATCGCACCTCGGCCATGTCTTCGAGGGTGAGGGTTACCAGACGCCGACCGACCAGCGGTACTGCATCAACAGCATCTCCCTGCGGTTGGCTCCGGACGAGGGCTGAGGTTCACAGCACCTCGCGGTGGACGAGGGCCGAGAGGACGAGGGCGCCCGGGAGCAGGGGGATCCAGACGGTCAGGACGCGGTAGCCGATGACGGTCGCCGTGGCCAGGGACACGGGGGCGCCGTACGCGGCCATGGTGAGGACCATGGCCGCGTCGACCGGGCCGATGCCGCCCGGGGCGGGCACCGCGCCGACGGCGGTACTGGCGAGCAGCAGCGCGAGGACCACCTGGGCCCAGGACAGCGGCAGCCCGAGCGAGAACCCGACCGAGGCGATCACGCTCCCCTGGAGCACCGGGGCGACGGCCGACCCGCCCCACAGGGCGAGGACGCGGCTCGGCCGGGTGTGCAGGGTCCGCGCCTCGGTCAGGGCGGTGCGTACGAAGCCGAGCGCCGGGCGGCGCAGTGGGCGTACGACCGTCAGGAGCAGGGCGGCGGTGGCGAGACCGAGCACCGCGGCCCCGGCGGCCATGAGCAACGTCCAGGTGTCCGGGGTGAGGTCGCCGAGCCGTAGCGCGTCCGGGAAGGCCACCAGGAAGACGACGAGCACCACCGTCTTCGCCAGCGGCTTGACCAGTGAGTACAGGGCGAGCGAGGCGGTGGCTCGGGCCAGGGGTATGCCGCGGCGCTGGAGGAAGCGCAGGGTGACGGCGTGGGCGCCGATGCTCGCCGGAAGGATGTGGTTGGCGGCGCCCGCGGCGAACTGCGAGGCGAGCAGCGGCCCGGGCGGCAGCCGTTCGGGCAGGGCGCCTTGCCGGACGCACGCGGCGGCCACCCAGCCCAGGCAGGTGAAGAAGACCCCGGCCAGCAGCCACCGGGGATCGGCGGCGGCCAGCCGGGCGGCCCCCTCGCTCACCGCGCGCCAGTCGACCGCCGCCCACGTCCCGATCGCCAGGAGCGGCAGCAGGGTCAGCGTCACACGGGTGAGGCGGGTCAGGCGGGCGGCGGCGGGGGACCGGACGGGGGCGGGGCGCGCTACGGGGAGATCGTCGAGCGGGAGCGGGGACACGGCGCACATCGTCCTTCCACGTCACGTCCGCGGTACCGGCGGACGGACACAAGAAGAGGCTTGAGCGGAGGGGGACGATGGGAACGTTCCCGCTCGGTGTGACGGCGCGGTGTCCGGGAGGGGAAGGGGCACCAGCGGCTGGGCGACGCGGCCGGGCTCGTCGTCCTGTGGGGCAGGGCGGTTGGCGCTCCCGTCGACGAACGGTAGAAAGAGGGGGCGCACTCGGAACGCACCCGCCGAGTGAGATGGACGGGACGGACGAGACAACGGAGGCCCCTCATGACGACTCTGCCCGATCGGCCGAACACCGCGCTGCTCGTCATCGACGTCCAGAACGGGGTGGTGGCGGGCGCGCACCGGCGCGACGAGGTGGTCGCGAACATCGACACCCTGGTCGGCAGGGCTCGCGCGCAGGACGTGCCGGTGGTGTGGGTGCAGCACTCGGACGACCAGCTCAAGCGCGACAGCGAGAGCTGGCAGTACGTGCCGGAACTGGTCCGCCGCGATGCCGAGCCCCTCGTCCACAAGAACTACGGCGACTCGTTCGAGGACACCGACCTCGAGGCGCTGCTCGCCGAGCGCGGGGTGGGCCGGCTCGTCGTCACGGGCGCGCAGACCGACATGTGCATCCGTGCCACCCTGCACGGGGCGTTCGTACGCGGGTACGACGTGACGTTGGTCGGTGACGCGCACACGACGGAGGACCTCAGCGCGTACGGCGCGCCGCCGCCGGAGCAGGTGATCGCGCACACCAACCTCTACTGGAAGTGGGAGAGCGCACCCGGGCGGCGCGGAGGCACCGTCGGCACGGCGGACGTGTCCTTCGCGGCGGTCGTCGAGGACTGAGCCGTTCTGATCTGATCTGATCGGCGACCACCGGCGGCCGGCGCTCCTCAGCCGTTCGCCCGCGCGGCCCGTTCGACGGCGTGGCCGAGGGAGAACAGGCCTTCCAGGCGGTCCGGGTGGCCCACGAGTTGGAGGCCCAGAGGCATGCCCTGGGCGTCCCGGTGGCCCGGTACGGTCACGGCCGGGAGGCCGAGGAGCTGCCAGGGGCGGCTCAGGACGGGCGACCCGGTGGCCGTCAGGCCCTTCGGGGCGGCACCCGGGGCGGCCGGGCCGAGCACGGCGTCCACGTCGCAGAGCAGTGCCAGCATCACGGAGCGCTCCCGTCGCGCGACGGACCGCGCGTGCTCGTAGTCCCCGGTGGTGAGGGAACGGCCGTGCGCCAGGAGTTCGTTCAGCGGTGCGCTCAGCCGGTCCGGGTGGGTGCTCTCCTCGGCCAGCGTCCGCGCGGCCTCGTACGCCATCACCGTGACGTGTGCCTCGACGAGGCGGGGAGTGAGGGCGGGCCAGTCGACGTCCACGAGCACGGCGCCGTTCGCCACGGCGTCCTCGACGCTCCGGACCAGAGCCGCCCGCATGTCCGTTGAGATCTCGGCCAGTTCGTCGCCCGACCACACCGCCAGCCGCGGTCGCGTCGGCGGTTCCGGAGGGCCGGGTAGCCGGTCCGCGCCGGTCAACGCCCCGTGAGCGAGCCGGAGATCGGCCACCGTCGGAGTCAGCAGCCCGACCGCGTCGAGGCCGGGGGCCAGGCCCACGAATCCCGTCGTGTCGAGGGGACCCCCGGCCGGCGCCACGAAGCCCGCGACCCCGCAGTACGACGCCGGCCGGGTGAGTGAGCCCGCGGTCTGGCTGCCGAGAGCCAGCGGGACGACCCCGGCGGCGACGGCGGCCGCGGAGCCGCTGGAGGAACCACCGGGCGTGTGGGCGAGGTTGTGCGGGTTCCTCGTGGGGCCGGGGGCGAAGTACGCGAACTCGGTGGTGACCGTCTTGCCGAGGGGAATCGCGCCGAGCCGCCGCAGGCGCGCGACCAGCGGGGCGTCGGCCTCGGCGATCCTGCCCCGGCGCAGCGGCGATCCGCACTCGGTGGGCAGACCGGCGACGTCGATGATGTCCTTGACCCCGACGGGGACGCCACGCAGCGGGCCGCCCGACGGCACGGCATCCAGCTCCCGGGCGGAGCTCAGCGCTCCGTCCCGGTCCACCCGTACCCACGCCCGTACGTCGGACTCCGTACGGTCGAGTCGCTCCAGCGCGCCCGCGATCACCTCGGCCGCGCTCAGCTCGCCCCGGGCCACGCCCGCCGTCAGGGCCGACAGCGTCCTCATCCAGCGGTCCTCATTCGGTGGTCCTCATCCGGCGGTCCTCACTCAGCGCGGTGCGAGGGACGCGAAGGCCTCGTCGATCAGATCGTCGAGGTCGAGGGTGCCGTCGGAGGCGGTCCAGTGGTCGACGGCGATGTTCAGACAGTCGACCGCGGCGGCGGCCCGCACCAGCGGGCCCAGGGCCGAGGGCCGCGAGGGGGCCGCGCGCTCGGCGAGGGCCTCGGCGATGACCGGGCGCCAGCCGTTCTGCTTCTCCATGCTGCGCGTGCACAGCGCGGGGGTCTTCATGATCAGACGGGACAGCGCGAGCGCGCCGATCGGGTCCTGCCGGTGGTGCTCGACGACCGTGTCCAGGGCGTGTCGCAGCGCCGTCCAGTCGTCCTCGCCGGCCGGGCGGGCACGCAGCGCGTCGGCGATCCGCCCGCCCTGGGCGTCCACCGCGTCGAGGACGGCGTCCTCCTTGGTGCCGAAGTAGCGCAGGAAGGTGCTCCGGGACACCCCGGCCGCCGCGGCCAGGTCGTTGACGGTGACGTTCTCGAAGCCCTCGCGTCGGAACAGCTCGAAGGCCACCTGGGCCAACTCGGCCCGGACGGCGGCCCGTGCGATGTCCCTCGTGCTCGTACGCGCTGCTCCGTTCACCTCGGGATCGTACCGCTCACCCGCTCCCCGCTCGCCATAGTGAATCACGGACGCTAGTGTGACACTGAGTTTCATGATTGACATATAGATTCACGTTTGATCGATCTGTTTCACATCACATCAGCGGGAGAACCCACCGTGACGAAGACCCTTGGACTCATCGGCAGCGGCATGATCGGCGGCGGGCTGGCCCGCCTCGCCGTGGCGGCCGGACTGGACGTCGTACTCAGCAACTCGCGCGGACCGCAGACACTCGCCGGCCTCGTCGCCGAACTCGGCGGGCACGCCCGCGCGGCCACCCCCGAGGAGGCCGCCCGCGCCGGTGACCTGGTGGTGGCGACCGTGCCGCTGAAGGCCTACGACCGGCTGCCCGCGGCGGCTCTCGCGGGCAAGGTCGTGATCGACACCATGAACTACTACCCCGACCGCGACGGCCGCATCGCCGAGCTGGACGCGGGCGGGCCGACCTCCAGCGCCCTGATCCAGCGCCACCTGGCCGACTCCCGGGTGGTCAAGGCGTTCAACAGCATCGACTTCCGGCGCCTGTCCGTCTCCGCCCGGCCCTCCGGCGCCCCCGACCGCAGCGCCCTGCCCCTCGCCGGTGACGACGCGGCCGCCAAGGCGCAGGTGGCGGAGCTGCTGGACGTCCTCGGGTACGACGCCGTGGACATCGGCACGCTCGCCGACAGCTGGCGCAGTGAGCCGGGCACCCCGGTCTACGTGCAGCCCTACCTCGCGGCGCAGCCCGAGGGGCTGAGCCAGGAGGAGGCGCAGCGCTGGTTCTTCGAGACCCCGGGCGTTCCGGTGCCCGCCGACCGGGTCAAGGAGCTGACCGACGCGGCCGTACGGCGACCGGCGGGCGAAGCCCCGGCCACCCTGGCCCGGGACTGAGTGACGGAAGGGAACGGAAAGGAGGGGCGGGCCACCGGTGGGGGATGAACGGTGGCCCGCCCCTGCCGGGGTGGATGGCTGGATCAGCCGACGTCGGAGGCGTCCAGGCGGTACAGGCCGCCGGTGCTCGACGTGGAGGACGTGGTGGACGTGGAAGAAGAGGTGGTCGAGGACGAACCGGAGCTGTACGCCGAGGACTTGACGGCCGTGCCGTGCGCCTTGACCCAGGTGGCGATCTCGGAGTTCGTGCCCTGTCCGCCGTCGCTGTTGACGATGATGTAGTGCAGCTTGCCGGACTTCACCAGGCTCTTGAGTTTGGCGAGGGTCATGGCGTTGTCGCTGCCGGACCAGCCGCCCATGGAGATGACGGGCTGTCCGGACTCCAGGATGATCGAGGACGCCGTCTGGTCGGTGGCCACGGCCAGCAGCCAGGTGGCCCCGTCCTGATGCTTCTTCAGGTACGTGATCATCGCGGACGACACCTGCGTGCCGCCTCCGCCCATCTGACCACCGCCGGCCTGGCCACCGCCTGTCCGGTCACTGCCCGTCCCACTGTCCTCCGTCTCGCTGCCGCTCGGCCGGGTGTCGGTGCCCGAAGGCGCGGAGCCGCCGCCCGACGGGGGTGCACCCATGGACCGGCCGCCGGTACCACTCGTACGACTCGAACCGCTCGCGCCGCCCGGACCCCCGCCCATGCCACCCATGCCGCCACCGGTGCTGGGGCCGGCCGTGGGGTTGGTGCCGTTCGTGGCGGAGGTGGCCGCCGAGACCGAGTACGCGGCGGGGCCGGCCAGCAGGGCGACGACCGCGGCCAGCGCGGCGAAGCCGATGAGCCCCTCGCGCCGCGTGAAGCGTCCGGCGAGCAGGCCGAGCACCGCGACCGTGCCCGCGACGCCGACGACGATCTCCGCGACGGTGTACAGCGTGCCGGAGCCCGAGACCCGCTGGAGCAGCACGATCGCCCAGGCCGCACTGGCCGCGACGGCGGCAGGCAGGACCCAGCCCCTCCCCCAAGCTCTCGACTCCGCTCGAGCAGGGGGCGCCCCCATCGCCGCCGAGCCCTCGCGGAAGGCCCGGTACAGGGTCACGCCGCCCGCACCGGCCAGGGCCGCGATGCCGGGGGCCATGGCGGTGACGTAGTAGGGGTGGAAGGTGCCCTCCGCGAGGGCGAAGGTCAGGTAGTGCAGGACGAACCAGCCGCCCCAGAGCATGAGCGCCGCACGCCTGGCGTCGGTGCGCGGGGCTCGGCCGCGCAGGATCAGACCCGCGATCAGGGCGATGGTCGCGAAGGGGATGAGCCAGGAGATCTGGCCGCCCATGATCTCGTTGAACAGCCGGTGGACGCCCGCGCTGCCACCGAAGCTCGCACCGTTGCCCGCCGAGCCGACCGAGGAGCTGGCGCCGAAGATACGGCCGAAGCCGTTGTAGCCGATGACCAGGTCCCAGACCGTGTTGTCGGTCGAACCGCCGATGTAGGGGCGGGAGGAGACGGGGATCAGGTCGACGACCACCATCCACCAGGCGCTGGAGACGACCAGGGCCACCGTGGCGACGGCGAGGTGACGGATGCGGCGGCCCAGCGAGCCGTGCGCGGCCCAGAGGTACACCAGGAAGAAGGCCGGCAGGACGACGTACGCCTGCATCATCTTGGTGTTGAACGCGAAGCCGATCGCGACGGCGGACCAGACGAGCGGCATCAGCCGGCCGGTGCGGACGGCCTTGAGGAGACCCGCCGCGCCGAGCAGCATCAGGAAGACCAGGATCGGGTCCGGGTTGGTGTCCCGGTTGATGGCGACGGTGATCGGGGTCAGCGCGAGTGCCGACGCGGCGACGGTCGCCGCCACCGGGCCGAAGTCGCGCTTGACCATGCGGTGGAGCAGGGCCACGGAGCCGGTGCCCACCGCGACCATCGGCAGCGCCAACTGCCAGGTGCCGAAGCCGAAGGCGCGGGCGGACAGCCCCATCACCCACAGGGCGAACGGCGGTTTGTCGACCGTGATGAAGCTGCCGGAGTCCAGCGCGCCGAAGAAGAACGCCTTCCAGCTCTTGGTGCCGCTGTAGACGGCCGCGTTGTAGAAGCTGTTGCCGCTGATGGAGGTGATGTTCCAGGCGTACAGGGCCGTCGCCGCGAGCAGGATCGCCCACAGCGCGGGGCGCGTCCAGCGGGGGTCCTCTGCGGGGCCGGTGAAGAGCCTTCGGCCACGGGCGACGAAGCCGCCGTCGGCGGGCGGTGCCACCCGGTGTCCGCTGCTCGGTGAGGACGTGGGTGGTGGGGCGAGAGTCGTCATGACGCGGGCTCCAAGCGGGGAGAGGGAGTGCGACGCGGGCGGAAGGCCCGGAGCCGCATCAGGGCGAAGCGGGTGCGGTGGCGCCGAGGTCGGCGCCGACCGTGGTGATCAGGGGCGTCAGGCCGACGAGGGCGCTGCCCACCGCGGCGACGGCGACGGGGAGGCGCGGCACCTGTCGCGCGCCGCGGCCGCGCGGCCCGCTCACGCCGCTCTCGCCCGGGCGGGCAGGGCGGCGGCTCCCGTGGGGGGCGACGTGCGCTCGGCGCCCGCGCGAGCCTCGCCCCCATCGGGGCCGGGCTCCACGGAGGCGGACCCGTGGGTGGCGGACGGCACGTGCGCTGTACCGGACCGGGGCGGTAGTGCGACGCGGGTGCGGCCGGTCAGGATCCGGCGTTGCATCCGGCCCATGCCCTTGAGGTCGTCGAGGGCGGTGGCGACGATGTCGACCCGGCTGTCGGGGTCGTCGACCCAGTCCACCGGCACCTCGTGGATACGCAGCCGGTTGCGCTCGGCCAGCACCAGCAACTCGGTGTCGAAGAACCAGGTGTTGTCCTCGATGTGCGGGGCGAGCGCCCGGAAGACCTCGGTGCGTACCGCCTTGAAGCCGCACTGCGCGTCCGAGAAGCGGGCCGCGAGCCCCAGCTTCAGCAGCAGGTTGTAGGAGCGGGAGATGAACTCCCGCTTCGGTCCGCGCACCACCGCCGCCTGGGGGTGCAGCCGACTGCCGATGGCCAGGTCACTGTGACCGGACAGCAGGGGCGCGACCAGCGGGAGGAAGCCGTCGAGTCCGGTCGACAGGTCGACGTCCATGTACGCGACCACGTCCGCCTCGGACCTGCTCCACACGTACTTCAGCGCGCGGCCCCGGCCCTTGGCCTCCAGGTGGACGGCATGGACGTGCGGAAGACGGGCCGTCAGACCGGTCGCCGCCTGCCAGGTGGCGTCCGTGCTCGCGTTGTCCGCGACGGTGATCCGGAACGGGAACGGGAAAGAGGCTTCGAGGTAGGCGTGGAGGCGGCCGATGCTGTCGCCGAGGACGTGTGCCTCGTTGTGGACCGGCACCACGATCTCGACCGACCGCTGCCGGACGCCTCCCGCGTTCGTTTCGTTCATGGCCCCGACGATCCGGGCCGGATCTGGGCCGTCGCTGAGCCCGCGCTGAGGGAAGGATGAGAATCAGGGAACTCACAGCTTGCGCACAGCCGGGACCTGGCGGTTCACAGGAAGACCGGTGAACAGCTCCTCCCCGTACGTCAGTTGTGGCTGGACGAAGCGATCAACTCGTCGATCAGAGTGACCAGTACGTCCCGGCACGACCCCCGCTCACGGGCGTCGCAGAGCAGCACGGGGGTCCGCTTCGGCAGGGCCAGGGCATCGCGGACCTCCTCGGGGGTGTACGGGTGCTGCCCGTGGAAGCCGTTGACGCCGACGACGAAGGGGATGCCGCGCCGCTCGAAGAAGTCGATGGCGGCGAAGCTGGACTCCGGCCTGCGGACGTCGATGAGGACCACGGCGCCCAGGGCGCCGATCGCGAGGTCGTTCCACATGAACCAGAACCGCTGCTGGCCCGGGGTGCCGAAGAGGTACAGGACCAGTTCGGGGCTGAGGGTGATCCGCCCGAAGTCCAGGGCCACGGTGGTGGCCCGTTTCTCCTCGATGCCGTCGAGGTCGTCGACGTTCAGACCGGCGGAGGTGAGGGGTTCCTCGGTGCGCAGCGGGACGATCTCGCTGACCGCGCCGACCATGGTCGTCTTGCCGACGCCGAACCCTCCGGCGATCAGGATCTTGACCGCGTCGGGAGCGGGGGGTGCGTCGGGTGCCGAAGTCCCGCGCGCGGCGGGGTCAGAGCCGGCCAAGGCCGTCCCTCACTTTCTGCAGCAGGTCAAGGTCCGGGGTACGGGAGACGAGACGCGGAGCCCGGACGGTGATCCGGCCCGCCTCCAGCAGATCGCAGAGCAGGATCACGACCACGCTCACCGGCAGGTCGAGTTCGGCGGCGAGTTCCGCCACCACGATCGGCTTCGCGCACAGCCGCAGGATCCGGGCGTGCTCGGGCTGCGGCCGGGTGGCGCCCTCGGGCGGCGGATCCACCGCGGTCACCGACGTGATGAGGGTGAAGTCGGCGCGGCTGGGCCGGGTGCGGCCTCCGGTCAGCGTGAACGGCCGTACCAGCCGGCCGGCCGCGTCGCCTTCGCTCACCTCACTCGCCGTTGTCGGCCGCGGCGGCGACGCCCGCACGAGGTGCTGCCCTGAGGTGCTCGCCGATCTTCTTCACCAGCATGTTCATCTGGTACGCCACCACGCCGACGTCCGCGCCCTTGTTGGTGAGCACGGCGAGATGGGCGCCGGGGCCCGCGGCGGTGAGGATCAGATAGCTGTCGCGCATCTCGATCAGCGCCTGGCGCACCGGACCGCCGCGGAAGTCCATGCTGACGCCCTTGCTGAGGCTCATCAGGCCGGACGCGGTCGCCGCCAGCCGTTCGGCGTCGTCGCGGACGAACGCCGTGGACTTGCTGACGACCAGTCCGTCCTCGGAGAGCACGACGGCGTGGTTCACATCGGCGACCCGTTCCACCAGTCCGGTGAGCAGCTGGTCGAGCTGGCTGTGTGTGGCGGTGCTGGGGCGTGTCATTTCTCTGTCCTTCACGAGCGGTCGGCGGGCGGAGTCCACGAGCGGTCTGCGGGCTGGGTCGGGGCCTGGTCCTCCCCGTGGTCGTACGACGGTTCCTCGCCCCCGTGGTCGTACGACATCTCCTCGTCGTCGCGGGCCCGGAGCGTCCCGCGCTGGAAGCCCGCGAGTGAGGAGGCGGCACGTTCCGCGGTGAAGTCGGCGAGGTCGGTGGCGTCCTTGTCGTCGGCCTCGGAGGGCGCCGTCTCCTCCCGCAGCTCCGTGGCCAGGCTGGTCTGCGGCACCCGGCGCGGCAGCGGAGCGAGTCCGCCGCGGCGGTCGGCGTCCTGAGCGGGTCCGGAGCGCGGCGCGGCGGAGCCGGTCGTGCGGGCCCGGGCGGAGGGGGGTGCCTCCTCCGCGCGTTCATGGGGCCGACGCTCCGGGACCGCGTCGTCGGCGGAGCCCTTCGCCGCCACGACCCCCGCCGGTACCGCGACCTCCCCGTCCGTGGCGGGGGAGTCGGGGATGTCGCGGACCACGACGTCGTGCGGGATCAGCACGATCGCGGTGGTCCCGCCGTACGGCGAGGAGCGCAGGGTGACGGCGATGCCGTGCCGGGTGGCGAGCCGCGCGATCACGAACATGCCGAGCCGCAGGTCGTCGGCGAGTGCCACCACGTCGAACTGCGGGGCCACCGCCAACTGGGCGTTGAACGCGGCGTAGTCCTCCTCGGCGAGGCCCAGGCCCCGGTCCTCGATCTCGACGGCCAGTCCCTTGGCCACCATCGCGGCCCGCACCCCCACCGGGCTGGGCGCGGGGGAGTAGGTGGTCGCGTTGTCGATGAGCTCGGCCAGCAGATGGATGACGTCGGCCACCGCGGGCGGGCTCAGGTACACCTCGTCGTCGGTGTGCACGTCCACCCGCTGGTACTGGGCGACCTCGCCGACGGCGCTGCGCAGGATGTCGATCAGCGCGACCGGTTCGGTCCAGCTGCGCCGCGGCTGCTCGCCGCTGATGATGACGAGGTTCTCCTCGTAGCGGCGGAGCTGGCTGGCGGTGGAGTCGAGTTCGTACAGGCCCTTGAGGATCCCCGGGTCCTGGTGCTCGCGTTCCAGCGCGTCGAGCTTGCTGAGCTGAAGGTTGACCAGGTTCTGGCTCTGCCGGGCGATGCCGAGGATCACCTTCTGGAAGCCGCGTCGGGTGTCGGCGAGTTCCACCGCGGTGTACACCGCCGTGCGCTGGGCGGTGTTGAACGCCTTGGCCACCTGACCGAGTTCGTCCTCGCCGTAGTCCAGGGGCGGGGTGGCGGACTCCACGTCGACCTTCTCGCCCCGGTTCAGCCGGGCGACCACGTCGGGCAGCCGTTCCTCGGCGAGGCTGAGCGTGGCCATCCGGAGACCGCGCAGCCGTCGGGAGAGGGAGCGGGTGATGCGCCAGGACATCACGACGCACACCAGCAGGGCGACGAGTCCGCCGGCGCTCAGCGCCGCCGCCTTGATCAGCAGGCTGTGCGCCTTGTCGGCGCTGCGGTCGAGCAGTTGCGTGGTCTGCTGCTGGATCAGGTTCGTGTACTGGTCGGAGATCCTGCCGAGCGCGGTGTTCCAGCGGGCGTGGGCGTCGGGCAGGTCGACCGTCCTGGCCACCCGGCCGTGCGCCGTCCGGGCCGCGACGATCTGGTCCTCGACGGTCTCCAGGGTCTTCCAGTCCTGGCTCTGGAGGACCCGTTCGACCTGGTCCTTCACGGTGCCGTGCAGCGAGTTGAGGACCTGGCTCTGGAAGACCCAGCGGCGCACGTCGACCCGCTGGGCGAACTGCCGCCACGACTGCTCGTCGAGCTTTCCCGAGGGCCAGGCCAGCGCGAGCTGGGCGTCCTCCTGGGCGACCAGCTCCGCCGCGTTCCCCACCGTGATCAGCGGCCCCGCCTGCGAGGTGAGGTCGCCGTCGTCGACCTGGGAGAGTTCCTGGAAGGCGTGGATCTGGTCGCCGATGATCGAGGTGTACTGGTCCAGGGCCTGCTGGGCGGTGATGTCGGTGGGGTGGTCCACCTGTCCCCGGTAGTACTCCAGGCTTCCCACCGAGGCGATGACCGAGTACATCCGGTCGCCGATCCGGGCGGGCGCGTTCTTGAAGTCCTGGGACCGGCGGACCAGTTTCGCGACCGCGACGTCCGTGCGCCCGCGCTGCCGGTCCAGGGCGGCCCGGGAACCGTGCGGCGAGGCCATCCAGGCGGCCGACAGGCTGCGCTCCTGTTGGAGCGCGAGCGTCGCCTCGGTGCCCATGGCACCCGTCGACCGGCTCAGCCCCGTCTGTTCGCGCAGTCGCAGCCCCTCCGAGAAGATCTGCGTCGTCGTCACACCCCACATGGCGGCGAGGGTGACGCTGGGGACCAGCGCCAGCAGGATCAGGGAGAGACGTATGGAGCCGAGACGGCGCCGGGCACCGGTCCGTGGAGACATCGTCGTCCTAGAGCGATCAGCGATGAGAGGGTGCGCAGGATGCTATCCGTACAAGTGACCGTACGCACCGTGAGGGACGGAAAACCTTGGTGCCGCCTGTGCGGGCAGCGGCCGGTCAGCGGGTTCCGTTCGCCGCGAACTTCGCGACCGAGGAGACGTTCTCCTTGGTGACGAACGCGGGACCGGTGAGCACGGGAGCGGTTCCGCCGCCGCTGAAGTTGCCGTTGGAGTGGTAGAGCCAGAGCGAGTCCACGGCCAGATAGCCCTGGAGATAGGGCTGTTGATCCACCGCGAACTGCACGTCCCCGCTCTGCACGGACTTCACCAGAGAACTGTTGAGGTCGAAGGTGGCGACCTGGGCCTTGCTGCCGGCCGTCTTCACCGACTTCACCGCGGCGAGCGCGAACTGCGCTCCCAGCATGACGACTTCGTCGACGCTCGGATCCTGGCGCAGTCTGGCCGTGACGGCGGCGCCCACCGCGTCCATGTCGGTGCCGTTCACATAGAGCATGTCGGTCTCGCCGCCGAACGTCTTCTTCACCCCGGCGCAGCGGGCCTCGAGGGCGATGTTGCCCTGTTCGTGGATGACACACAGGGCGTGCTTGGCCTTCAGCTCGTCCAGTTTGTCGCCGGTGGCCCGGCCCGCGACGCTCTCGTCCTGGCCGAAGTACTCCAGCAGGCCCTCGGACTTCCAGGCGTCGATCCCGGAGTTGAGACCGACCACGGGTATCCCCGCCGCCTTGGCCGCGCTGACCGCGCCCTGCATCGCCTCCGGCTTGGCCAGTGTCAGCGCGATGCCGTCCACCCGGTCGCGGATCGCGTCCCGCACCAGGCTGGCCTGGGCGGCGGCCTCGGAGTCGCTCGCGTACGTCAGGTCGATGCCGTCCCTGGTGGCCGCCGCCTGTGCGCCCTTGCGCACCAGCTCCCAGAACGCGTCTCCGCGGGCGCCGTGGGTGATCAGGGCGATCTTGATCCGGCCGGTGCCCGCCTTGCCCGCAGAGGCGTCGCTCGTGTCGTTCGAGCCGCCGGAGCAGCCGGCGGCGAGCAGACAGGCCGCGGCGACGGCGGCGACGAGGGCGGCGCGGTGCGGGGATCTGGTGAAGTGGTGAGGTGTGGGGGACATGTTCATGGGTGCGGCACCTCGCTGTGCGGCCCAGCGGTGGGTCGGGGAGAGTGAGATCGGTGCGATGTCGGGATGTTGTGTACCGACTGTCGTACTTTCGTTGGGCCGGAGCCAATCGTGTGTCACACTCGGCCGTCAAGTGAGCGGGCATATGCCGGAGATGGTCGGCGCGAGGGTGTCGTCGCCGCATCGTCACTAGTTGGACGCGGGATATGCGAGTTGGGTGGTATCGCACCTTCCGCACGGGGCGCGGATGTTCAATGATGGTGCGCGGGCCTGCCGTTGATGGGCTGTTGCGTTCATACGGGGGAGGACGAGATGACGCGTGAGGTTTCCGCTGTCCGTGCCGTGCTGCGTACGGGAGTGACGGGTGCCGCGGTCGTCGGCCTGTCGGCCATGTCGTTGGTCGCCGGGACCGCGTACGCGACTCCCGCCGGCCCCGGTGTCACCGCGACGGTGCTCTATCGGACCACCGTGGGGAACACGGACTACACGCTCCGGGAGATCACCATCCCGCCCGGCCAGAGCACCGGCTGGCACTACCACGACGGTCCCCTGTACGGCCTCGTGAAGAAGGGCACCCTCAGCCACTTCGACGCCACCTGCGCGCAGGACGGCACCTACCCGGCCGGCCGTACGATCACCGAGCCCCCGGGTCCCGCCCATGTGCACATCGGCCGCAACGAGGGCTCGGTCCCCGTCGTCCTGGACGTGCTGTACGTCCTGCCCCACGGCTCACCGTTCTCGGAGGACGCGCCCAACCCCGGCTGCGACTTCCAGTAGCCCCGCGAGGCCGCGGTCACTCGAACGGCAGCGCCTGTTCGGCCCAGATCGTCTTTCCGGTGCCGGTGGTGCGGGTGCCCCAGCGCTCGGTGAGCTGGGCGACCAGGAGCAGTCCGCGGCCGCCCTCGTCGAAGGTGCGGGCCCGGCGCAGATGGGGCGAGGTGCTGCTGGCGTCGGAGACCTCGCAGATGAGGGTGCGGTCGCGGATGAGCCGGAGCTGGATCGGCGCGCCGCCGTAGCGGATGGCGTTGGTGACCAGTTCGCTGACGACGAGTTCGGTGACGAACGCGACCTCGTCGAGCCCCCAGCGGGTCAGCTGCTCGGTCGCGTACTGCCGGGCGGTGGCGACCTCCGCCGGATCCGCGGGCAGGTCCCACACCGCCACCTCGTCGCTGTCCAGGGTGCGGGTGCGGGCCAGCAGCAGGGCCACGTCGTCCTTGGGGTGCTTGGGCAGCAGCACCTGGAGCACGTTGTCGCAGGCCTCGTCCAGATTTCCGGCGGGGACCGTCAGCGCGCTGCACAGCACAGCCGTGCCCGCGTCCGCGTCGAGGTGGCGGGCCTCGAAGAGACCGTCGGTGTAGAGGGCGAGCACGGTGCCTTCCGGCAGGTGCAGCTCGGTGGCCTCGAAGGGGAGCCCGCCCACGCCGAGCATCGGTCCCGCGCTCACCTCGACGACCTTCACGGTGCCGTCCGGGAACAGCACGGCGGGCGGCGGGTGCCCGGCCGTGGCGACGGCGCAGTGCCCGGAGACCGGGTCGTACACCGCGTACAGACAGGTGGCGCCGATCTCCGCGCCCGTCGGGCTCTCGTCGGCCGCCAGATGTCCGACCAGGTCGTCGAGGTGGGTGAGCAGCTCGTCCGGCGGCAGGTCGACGTCGGCCAGCGTCCATACCGCCGTGCGGAGCCGGCCCATCGTGACGGAGGCGTGGATGCCGTGCCCGACGACATCGCCGACGACGAGCGCCACCCGGGTCCCGGACAGCGGGATCACATCGAACCAGTCACCGCCGACGCCCGCCCGCGACAGCGCCGGAAGGTAGCGGGAGGCGAACTCCACCGCCGCCTGTCCCGCCATCGCCTGGGGCAGCAGACTGCGCTGGAGGGCCACGGCGGTCGTGCGCTCCTTGGCGTACCGGCGGGCGTTGTCCACGCAGACGGCCGTGCGGCTGGCCAGCTCCTGGGCCAGCGACACGTCGTCCTGGTCGAAGGGGTCCGGACTCTCGGCGGTGAGCAGCCTCACGAAGACCGCCACCCCCAGCGTCGTACCGCGTGCCACCAGCGGTACCGCCATCAGTGAGAAGTCCCGGCGGTCCGCCTGGTGCGGCCTGGCGGCCTGGGCGCCGTGCCGGCTGAGCCAGCCGTCGACGTCCGGGTCGCCGGTCCTGGTGAGCACCGCGTGCCCGGTGACCAGGGCGCGGACCGGTGGGGAGGAGGACGGGTAGACGTCCGCCGCGCCCAGGTCGATCGCCGCTTCCTGCACCCCGGCGGTACGGGAGTGGTGCGCGACCCGGCGCAGCTCCACATCGGCTTCCACCGGGCCGCCGGTGGGCTCCTCGCCCTCGACCACCGAGTCCAGCAGGTCCACGCTCACGAAGTCGGCCAGCTGGGGCACCGCCAGCTGGGCCAGCTCACGGGCGGTGTGGATCACGTCCAGCGTCGTACCGATGGCGGCGGCGGACTTGCTCAGCAGGGCGAGCCGCTGTCGGGCCCGGTACTGCTCGGTGCTGTCGTAACCGGCCAGCGAGACGCCGAGCAACTGTCCGGAGGGGGCCCGCAGCGGCCACATCTCGATGTTCCAGGCGTGCATACGCAGTCCGGAGGGGGCCCGGGTCCAGCTCTCGTAGTGGACGGGGCGGCCGGTCTCGACCACCTGGCGCAGATGGTTGAAGAAGCCGCGGCTGTGCTCCGCGTTCTCGACGGTGTCCGGAAAGTAGCGGTACAGGACCTCGGCCTCCTGGACGCCCATGATCCGGCAGGCGGTGTCGTTCATCCGCAGATAGCGCTGTTCGGTGTCGAAGACCGACATGGACACCGACGCCTGCTTGAACGCCAGCTCTCCCAGGTCGCGGCCCCGCCCGTCCGGCGCCGCGGTGATCACGTATCCGGCCGGGGCCCCTTCCAGGCCCTGGAGCGGGTACGCCCGCAGGGCCAGCTCCGTGCGGCGCCCGTCCTCACGCCGTACGGGCACCACACCATGGCCGCCGTTCGCCCGCAGCGCCCGCCAGGCCTCGCCCGGGTCCCCTTCCAGCAGGTCCGACACCGGTCGGCCGGTGACGTCCGCCGCGGCGTACCCGGTCAGCAGCTGCGCGCCCTCGCTCCAGCCGGTCACGACTCCGTGCGCGTCAACCACCACCATGGCGTCACCGGCCGTGGTTGCCCGCCCAGCATCGCCCGGGATTTTCACCATATGTACAAGGATGATGTGATCCGGCAGTCACATCAACCCGGGAGTGGGCCGGAATCCGGTCCGGGAAGGGTCGCTCAGCAGTCGCAGGGGGTCCTCCGGTGCCACGGCCTCCTGCCCGGCGGCTGCCCGTCGGCGAGCTCGGCGACCACGGTGACGTCCGACGGGGGGGCGGTGCTGGGCCCCCGGTGAGGAGGGCCTCCTGCTTTCAGGAGCGCGGGCCTCGGGTGCCGACCGAACCACGGCGTCACGGCCGCCGCCCCCCGGACCGCATCTCCCGAGGACTCACCCCGTACCGCTGCCGAAACGCCGTACTCAGCGCGCTCGCCGAGGAGAACCCCGAGGCGAAGGCCAGATCGGTGATGGTCAGGTGCTCGCAGTCGCCGCACTGGAGACGCTCACGAACCAGCCGCAGCCGCTCCTCGCGGATGAGGTCGCGCGGGGTGGTGCCGGCGCGCTGCAGGGCCAGCTGGATCTGGCGCAGCGACCAGCCGAGCGCGTGCGCCATGGACGTACCGGTGAGACCCGGGTCGGCGGCGTGTTCACGGACGTAGCGGCGGACCATCGTCTCCACGTCGGTGAGTTGGCCCGCCCCGTCGGGGCGGTCGTCGCCGAGGGTGAGCATGCACAGCAGCTCGACGACGCGGTCGGAGACGGCGTTGAAGTGCGCGTCGGTGAGGTGGTCCCGCTCCGCGTGCAGGTCGCCGATCATGGAGCTCACCACCCGGCCGAGCCCCCTGCTCAGATCGAGCCCGGTGGCCAGCGGCGACTTGCGGTTCAGCGGGCCGTCCATCTCACGCGCGGGGATGGTGAGGACGAACGCGTGCGTCGAGGCGTCCTGGAGGCACTCGAAGGGCGCCGCGAAGCTGACGAGGGTGCCGGTGCCCGGTGTCAGCCGGGCCTCCTGGCCGTCCTGCCGCAGCACGATCTCCCCGCTGAGCGGCAGCAGTAATCGGTAGTCCTCGTCGGGGTCCTGGCGGACCTGGCGCGCGGTCCTGCTGTACGCGACCTCGTCCGACCAGAACTTGACGAGCTGATAGCGCTCGGTGCGCTGGCGGACCGTCGCGCCGCGGAAGTCGTCGGTGCGCGCGTACCGGTAGCCCATTCTGGACTGGTGGGACCCGACGTGCTCGCTCCAGAAGTCGGCCCGCTCGTGCGGATCCACCTCCGCGGTCGTCCGTGTTTCCACGATGTAGCTTTCCGCGGGCAATGACACCCTCAACTCCCGTGCAGCGAGCGGTAGTTACTCCACGTCAGCCTAGTGCATACAGTCCGTGCGCCCCACGGCAACTTCCTTGCGCGCGACGGCAAGCGCTTGTGCCGACGGGCGGCTAGGGTCGTGCGACCCGTCAACTTGCATATGCCATTGAGGACTTCATGACCGAACGGATACCGGAGGCGGCGTTCTGGTGCCTGGCCGTCGGGCTGCTCGCCGTCATCGTGCTGCTGGTGCGCCAGCGCGGGATCACGAGACGGCAGCGCGGCCGGAGCGCCGAGCTCGCGGACGCGCTGCGGGCCCGGGACGAGGAGCTGCGCCATCTGGTCGCGGTCCGCCTGCCCGCGCTCGAAAGCGCCCCGCACCAGCCCGCCTCCGCGACGGGGCACCACCACTCCGTGACGGGTCACCCTCTCTCCGCGCCAGGCCGGCCCCTGCCCGCGGCCGGCGCGTCCCTCCCCGCACCGGCCCTCCCCGTCGCGGGCCTGCTCGACGCGCGGCTGGCCGACACCGACTTCGCGAAGTGCCTCGACGCTCTCCTGGAGCGCTTCTCCGACGCCGTGCGGCACGCACAGGCCCGCGCCGACCAGTCCGCGAAGGCCGCCCTCAAGGCGTCGATGCGCTCGATCCAGGCCCTCGCCAACGAGCAGCAGGTGTCCATCTCGGAGATGCAGGACCGCCACGACCACCCCGACGTGCTGCGCGACCTGCTCGAGATCGACCACACCAACGCCCAGTTCGGCCGTCGCGCGCAGGCCATCGCCGTACTGTGCGGCTCCTGGCCCGGACGCCAACGGGCCACCTCACCGCTCATCGAGGTGGTCCGCGGCGCGACCTCCCGCATCCGCGACTACCGGCGCATCCGCATCAACGGACAGGCCGACGTCGCCGTCGAGAGCCGGGCCGTCGAACCGGTCGTCCTCGCCGTCGCCGAACTCCTGGACAACGCCGCGCGCCACTCACAGCCCAACACCACGGTCGAGGTCATCGTCCAGGCGGTGCACAACGGCGCCGTCGTGGTCATCGACGACGCGGGCGTCGGCATGGACAGCCGCGGGTCCGAGCACGCCGCCGCGTTGCTGACCGGCCGCCGCGCGGTGGACGTCACGCGCCTCGACGACCCGCCCCAGTTCGGCTTCGCCGTCATCGGCGTCCTCGCCACCCGCTACGGGTTCAGCGTCTCCGTGGACACCCGCTCCCCGTACGGCGGCGTGCGCGCCGTGGTCTTCGTACCGGCCGCGCTGCTCACCCACGCCGACCCGGTCCAGGAACCCCCGCCGCCGAGGGAACCGGCGCGCACGCCCCGGCGTACGGCCCGGACGAGCGGGCCCGCGGAGGCGACGACCCCCGGCGGACTGCCCAAGCGGCGCCGCCGCGCACCCGTGTCCCCGCCCGCCGCCGAACAGCCCGCGGCGGCCCCGGGCGCACCGGCCGCACCAGCCGAGGAGAGCGGGGGCCGCTCCGCGGAGGAGAACGCCCGGCGCATGGGCGCGTTCGCGCGCGGCACCCGCTCCGCGCGGGCCGAGCAGGACACCGCGCCCTCCTCACGTACCGCGGCCGGGACCCCTCACGACATCGAAGCCCCCCACGAATCCGAAGGGAACACACAGGGATGATCGCGCCCATGACCAACGAGCTGGGGTGGATGCTCGACGAGGTCCTGAAGGTGCCGGAGGCGCGGCACGCCATCCTGCTGTCCGCCGACGGCATGCTCCGGGCCCACTCCGCCGACATCGGCCGCGACGACGCCGAACGGCTGGCCGCGGGCCTGTCCGGGGTGCAGTCGATCAGCCGCAGCACCGCCGAGTTCTGCGGCAGCGCGACCGCGCCGTGGCGGCAGACCCTGATCGAGTTCGCGCACGGGTACGTCTTCCTCGTCGCCGCCGGGCAGGGCGCCCACCTCGCGGTGTCCACCGGTGAGGACGTGGACATGGAGGCGGTCACCTACCGCATGCACAAGTTGGTCGACCGACTCGGCAAGGAGCTGACCAGCCCGGCCCGGCAGGACACCGGCAGCCCGGCATGACGCCCGGGCGCCGGCCGGGCGGGAGGCTGGTGCGGTCGTACGTCGTCACGGACGGCCGCGCCCACCCCTCCCGCAACACCCTCGACCTCGTCACCCTGCTGATCGCCGCCGACGACCTGCCGCTGACGGGGCTGAACCCGGAGAAGCGCCGGCTGATGGAGCTGTGCCGGCCGGGAGCGCTGTCGGTCGCCGAGGTGGCCGGTCATCTGGAACTCCCGGTCAGCGTCACCAAAGTACTGATCGCCGACCTCATGGACAGCGGTCACCTCGTCACCCGGGCGCCGGTACCGGCCGCCCGTCTCTCCGACGCCCGCATCCTCCAGGAGGTACTGGATGGGCTCCGCGCCCGCCTCTGACGACGTCCACCTCGGCCCGGATGTGCGCACCGCGGTCAAACTCCTGATCGTGGGCCACTTCGCGGTCGGCAAGACCACGTTCGTCGGCGCGCTCTCCGAGATCCGGCCGCTGCGCACCGAGGAGGTGATGACCGAGGCGGGCGCACGCGTCGACGACCTCGCCGGTTCGAGGGAGAAGACGACCACCACCGTCGCCCTCGACTTCGGCCGCCTCACCCTCAGCGACGCCCTGGTGCTCTACCTCTTCGGCACTCCCGGACAGCACCGTTTCACCGAACTCTGGAAGGACATGACCAGCGGAGCGCTGGGCGCGCTGGTGCTGGCCGACACCCGGCGGCTGTCCGAGTCCTTCGACGTCATGGGCGTACTGGAGGAGCTGGGCCTGCCGTACGCCGTCGCCCTGAACGACTTCGACGACGCCTCCGCGGCGCACGACCTGGACGAGGTGCGCGAGGCCCTCGACCTGCTGCCCTCGACCCCGCTCGTGCGTTGCGACGCCCGCGACCGGGTCTCGTCCACCGAGGCGCTGATCGCCCTCGTCGAGTACCTGATGACCCGCAGCGGCGAACTGGAGCCCGTGTGACCTCCGAACCACCACCGCCGGTACCGCCACCGTCCGTGTCACCACCCTCCCTGTCTCCACCGTCCGGGCCACCGCCCGGCTGCCCGGCGCACGAGCCCCTGTACGGGCCCGACTTCGCGGCCGACCCCGCCGCCGTCTACCGGCGGCTGCGTACGGCGGGACCGACCGCACCCGTCGAGCTCGCACCCGGCGTCAGAGCCACCCTCGTCACCTCCTACGACGCCGCCCTGCACGTCCTGCGCAGTCCGGAGACCTTCTCCAAGGACCCCCGCCGCTGGCGCGACCTCGCCGACGGGACCGTCCCGCCGGACAGCCCCGTCGTGCCGATGATGATGTACCGGCCCAACGCGCTGTTCACCGACGGCGAGCAGCACGAGAGGCTGCGCGGCGCGATCACCGACAGCCTCGCGCTCGTCGATCCGAACACCCTGCGCGGCTATGTGGAGCGCAGCGCCGACACCCTCATCGACCGCTTCGCGCCGCTCGGCACCGCGGATCTGCTCGGCGAGTACGCGCAGGTCCTGCCGCTGCTGGTCTTCAACCACCTCTTCGGCTGCCCGGCCGAGTACGGGGTCAGGCTGGTCGAGGGCATGTCCGGGATCTTCGACGGGGTGGACGCGGAGAAGGCCGACGAACTGCTGACCAGCACCCTGCTCGACCTGGTCGCGCTGAAGCGGGGCAACCCCGGTCAGGACATGACGTCCTGGCTGATGGCGCACCCCGCGGACCTCACCGACGAGGAGATGATCCACACCCTCGTGGTGCTGATGGGCGCCGGCACCGAGCCCCAGCAGAACCTGATCGCGAACAGCCTGCGGCTGCTGCTGTCCGACGAACGGTTCGCGGGCGATCTGTCCGGCGGCAGCCTCCCCGTGGAGGACGCCCTCGACGAGGTGCTGTGGACCGATCCGCCGATCGCCAACTACGCCGTGCACTATCCGCTGCACGACGTCGTGTACGAGGGAGCGGTGCTGCGCGCGGGCGATCCACTGGTCGTCAGTCTCGCCGCGGCCAACACCGATCCCGCCCTGACCGCCGATCAACGGGCGGGCAACCGGGCCCACTTGGCGTGGAGCGCGGGACCCCACAACTGCCCGGCGCAGAGCCCGGCCCGGCTGATCGCGACGGCCGCGGTGGAGAAGCTCCTCGACCGCCTCCCCGATGTCGAACTCGGTTTACCGGTTGGCGAGTTGTCCTGGCGGCCCGGACCGTTCCACCGCGCGTTGGCGGCGCTGCCCGTCCGTTTCCCGCCCACCGCGACGGTCCAACGGCCCGAAGGCGAGCGCCCGTCGTACGCGAGCCCCCTCCCGGCTCTCGTGACCGAGCCCCCCGCCCCGGAGCCCGACCGCCCGCGAAGCGGCTGGACCCGACTCCTGTCCTGGTGGCGTGGCGAGTGAGCGCCGGCCGCTAGCTGATCCGGGCGGGCAGGGTGCGGTGGCCGTTGGAGATGAAGGAGTCCACCGGCTCCAGATCCGATGCCGGTACGGCGAGTCGGAGGTCGGGGAAGCGGTCGAAGAGGGCGGGGAGGGCGATGCGGGCCTCCAGGCGGCCCAGCGGGGCGCCGAGGCAGCGGTGGACACCGTGTCCGAAGGCGAGGTGCTCCTTGTCCGCCCGGGTGACGTCGAAGAGGTCGGCGTCCTTGCCGTGGCGCTCGGGATCGCGTCCGGCGGCGGCGTACGCGGCGAGGATCGCCTCGCCCCGGCCGATCACCGTGCCGTCCGGACCGCCCAGTTCGGCGAGGTCGAGGTCCTCCACGGCATAGCGCAGCGGCAGGCTCGCGACGGGCGCCTCGACCCGCAGGGTCTCCTCGATCAGGTCGTCCCAGGTGGCGCGTCCGGCGCGAAGGTGTGCGAGCTGCTCGGGGTGGGTGAGCAGGGCGTGCACGGCGTTGTCGATGAGGTTGACCGTGGTCTCGTGACCGGCGCTGACCATCAGGACCAGCGTGTCGAGCAGCTCCTGCTCGCTCAGCCGGCCGTCACCCTCGTCGCGGGACGCGATGAGGCCGGAGGTCAGGTCGTCGCCGGGGGACTCCCGCTTGTCGGCGACCAGTTCACCCAGTACGGCGTACAGCCTGGCGTAGTTGCCCGTCACCTCCTCGGGCTGCGCGGAGGTGTGGAAGATGCTGTCCACCAGGTCCCTGAGGTCCGTCCGCTTGTCCTCGGGCAGTCCGAAGAGCTCGCTGATCACCTGGATGGGGATCGGATAGCAGAACTCCTCGCGCAGATCGACGACTTCGCCGTGCTCGCCGGCCTCGGCGATGCGGTCGAGGAGGCCGGCGGTGATCTCCTCGATCCGGGGTTGCAGCGCGGCCGTGCGGCGGGCCGTGAACGCCGTGGAGACGAGGGTCCGCAGCCGCCGGTGGTCGCCGCCGTACGCGGTGAACATGTTCTGCACCGCGACCCAGGTGAACAGCGGCCACTCGGGGGAGATCTCCCCGTTGATCCAGGCGGGCCAGTGCCGGCGCGGGTCCTTGGACACCCGTGGGTCCAGGAGCAGCCGTTTGAGCAGCTCGGGGCTGCTGACCGCCCAGGCCTCGACGCCACCGGGCAGGGCGACACGGGTCGCCGGTCCGCGCGCGCGGATGCGGGCCGCCTCCGCGTGGATGTCACGGCCCGTCGCGTCCACCACCAAGGGGCTCGGGTTGCCCGTCAAGGGACTCGGGGTTCCCATCGGAAGCCTCCCTGGCACTCGGACGTCAGTACGGCGCGTCACGCTACGCGAGGGTGACGTTCCCCGATGCGGCCGTCCGGCATCCACTGCGTGCGAGGGCAAATTTCCTGCGCGTACAAGCAAGTCGGAGGACGGTCCGCCTCCTGGAGTCGTACCGTCACAGCTCCCGCCCCGGCCGCCCACTGCCCTGAGCTCGGCCGGGGCGGACCCCTTCCGTTTCGCCTTCGCTACGCCTCGGTCGCCATCTGCTGCCGACGGCGCCTGCGCAGCAGACGTCGCTTGCGCGGCTCCTGGTGGGGAAGCCAGCCGAAGGCCAGGCAGCTGCCGGTCGCTCCGAGGAGGAGGCCGATGAAGAAGCCGCCGAGGTTGGAGGTGAGCCAGGTGCCGAGGGAGAGGAGGATGCCGAGCAGGGAGTAGAAGAGGCGCTGCGTCGGGTTGAAGAGGATCAGCAGACCGCAGAGGATCATGACCGTCGGCAGCAGATAGCCCGCCATGCCCTGCATCCCGATGTGCATGACGACCTTCAGGGACGCCTTCTCGGTGAGGAGGATCTCCGCCCCGCCCAGGGTGAGCAGCAGGCCGCCCCAGAAGGGGCGGTCCGCACGCCACCGCCGGAAGCCGGACCGCAGATCCCGGACGGCCGGCATCAGCAGCCCGAGTCGCTGAAGCGGAGCTTGAGACCGGGGAGCTTGAACACCGCTGCCGTGGTCGAGTAGTTGGTCTGCCGCAGGTTCCCGATGTGGACGGTGTCGGCCTGCTGGCTGAAGACGCCCTTGTTGCCCTGCACCCCGGCCTTGTCGAGCGTGCTCGCGTCGTTGCCGATCTCGATGTTGTTGAAGGCCGCGTCGCCCGACAGCTCGGTCGAGTCGGTCGTCAGGTTGGTCGCCTGCACCTTGTCCGTGCCGCCGCCCGCGGTGATGACCAGGTTCGTACCGCCCAGGTCCACGCTCTGGCACAGCTTGGTGAGTGTCGCGTTCTTGATCGCGGAGGTGATGACGAGAACCTGGCCGCCGGTGTCGCCTGCGTTCGGGCTGCCGTCGGCCATGTTGTCGAGGTTGCCGAACTGCTCGAAGCCGGTGCCGTTGAGTTCGGTGGCCGTGACCGTGAACGGCATGCCGGAGATGGCGAACTGCACCCCCAGAGCGCCCTGGGCGGTGAGGATCATCAGTCCCGCGGCGACCGCGGTGGCAGGCACCGCCATCACCGCGGCGCGGCGCAGGCGGACCCGCCCACGTCTGCCGGAACCGCTTTCGTTCTCGGGGGTCGAATCGGTGGACGCCGTGGCGTCCGAGGACGAGGCCATGTTCTGCTCCCTGGACATAGTCATGCAGGTGGGGCTTCAACGGGCACGTTGTCCTGGCGCGGACAGCGGCTGCCGCGCACGCCTCCTCACAACTCCCGGCGGTCGCAAGGGCTTTCTCGTTACGCAGCAGTAGCCGACGTGGAAGTTACCGGGGGTTACATTCGTGGGTCAAGAGACTTGTGGCAAAGGGATGTTGATTGTGTGCCAACTGTGGAGGTCCGGTCGCGCCGACCTCGCACTCGGTCCCGCGACGAGCTCACGGCCGGGCCGGACACCGCCCCGTTCCCTGAGGCCGCTGACCTTCAACTTCCTTACTACGCCTTGACGTTGACCATTCATCAGGTCTAGAACTCTGCATGGTTTCCCTCGGATCCGTGGCGCCGGATCCGATGCGCGGCACGTACGCCACCTCCTGGACCCCCCGCTCCTCGCGGGGTGGCCGTGGCATGTCTGAACGTGCGGTGCGCTCCAACGCCGAAACCACCTCCCCCCGCGGCACCGGCACGGCACTTTCCCCCCTGAGCCGTGTCCGGTCGCCCGGCTTCCGCTGCCGGTCCGTGACGTAAGGAGAAGGCGTCACGGACCGGCAGCGGTCCGCCGTGACGGCATGTCCGCGACGGCCTCGTACCCACCCGCACCCCCGTCTGAGAAAGAGGCACCCCCATGCGCACTCGATCCCTGCTCGCCCTCCTCGGTACCGCCGCCGCGCTCTCGGTCTCCGCGATCGCCCCCGCCTCCGCGGACGACACCCCCGTGCTCACCGCCGGCGGAGCCGCCGTCGCCACCGGCGACGTCCTCACCGCCTCACTGGCGAGCGGCACCGCCGCCACGCTCTACTCCAGCGCGACCGGCACGAGCGGTGTCTCCTGTGCCGCGTCGACCTTCACCGCCTCCGTCACCGACAACCCGACGGCCCCCGGCACCGCCACCGAGTCGCTCAGCGCCCACACCTTCGGCAGTTGCACCAGCAACGTCCTCGGCGTGCTCGGCGTCACCAGCGTCACGGTCAACAACCTCCCGTACACCACCACGGTCGCCTCCGGCGGCACGGTCACCGTGACCCCGGCCGCCGGCTCCACCATCCAGACCACCGTCGTGCTGCGCACCCTGCTCGGCAGCATCAACTGCGTCTACCAGGCGCCCAGCCTGACCGGCACGGCGAGCAACACCGACAACAGCATCACCTTCACCAACCAAGCGTTCGCGAAGTCCTCGGGCTCGTCGCTCTGCTTCAGCAGCGGCTACTTCACCGCGAAGTACGCGCCCGTCTCCGACACCACCCAGTCGGGCAGCCCGGCGGTCACCGTCAACTGACCCGACCCGGACGACCGGTCACCGACGGCGTCGCAGCGTGATGGCGACGCCCGCGGTGAGCAGGAACGCGACCGCTCCCCCCGCCCCGGCGACGAGGGGGAGCGTGTTGCTGCCGCCGGACGAGCTGTCCGCGGCCGGCGCGAGATGGTCGGGCGCGGTCACCTCCGTCGTCGCCGCGGTGGTCTCCGGGGCGGGCGACGGCGACCGGTCGCCGGGGGTGGCCGTGGTCGCGGTCGGTTCCTGGCTCCGCTGAGCCGTCCGGTTCGCCGTGGGTGTCGTACGCGCGGGGGACGAGGTCGTCGGCGCGGCGGCCCCACCGCCGCTCGCGGTCGGGAAGACCACGTCCGAGCATGAGTAGTACGTGTCGCTCGTACTCGTGTTCTGCCAGATCGTGTACAGCATCTGCCGGCCGGTCCGGTCGGAGGGCAGCGTGGCCTTGATCCGGTAGGCGCCGTTCACCAGCGCCGGATCGGTGGCGGTGGCGAACGGTTTCGTCGGCAGATCGGACCACTTGAGAGGCTTGGTCGGGTCGTACCCGGGCTTGGACAGATACAGCTTGAAGGTCCCCGTGTGCGGAATCGTCGAACTGTAGGAGAGCGTGAAGGTCGCGCCCGGCGTCATCCGCGTGGAGGGCCAGTCGGCGCGGGCCAGGTTCAGCCCCTTGTAGGCGGGCAGCCCCCCGCTGCACAGCTGCCCGTCCGGGATCACCTGACGGTCCCTGCCGCCCACACCGGCGACCCGGAGGTTGTCCCAGGCGGTGAAGGGCGCGCCGTTCGCCGCGATCGCCGCCCTGCAGGCCGCCGTACCGGTGTTGCTGCCGCCCTCCGGCGAACAGGCCACCACCCGGCTGACCGGATCCGTCGGCGCGCCGTGCGCCTGGGCCGGACCGGCGGCCCACGTCAGAAGAAGCAGCGGGGCCGCCACGGCGACAGCGGCCGCGGTGGCGGTGCGGTGTGCGGTCATCCGGTGGGTCTCCTCGCGGGGTGGGGTCGGCGGGTGCGGCCGTACGGCATCGCGCGCAGGCGTGGCCGCACCGTGAAGTACGGGGGCACAGGGCCGTGCGTTCAGATGCGCGAGCCAGGTGAAACAGGGCACTCCCGGCCAACGGGGGCCCTTGAGGGGCGGTTACCGGCCAGATCGAGGGTTTCCCCTGTATCCGTGTTACCTGGGCTTTGCCTATCGTTCGGGCACAGCCGACCCGATCGACCTGGTCGCCCCGGACGGCTCGACGTACCGCCTGAAGTCCTCCAGCACCTCGGACTCCGCGGACAACGTCAACACCACCTACACGGTCGACGCGTCCAGTGGGACCGCGAACGGCACATGGAAACTCCGCGTCCAGGACGTGGCCGCGTCGGACACCGGCAAGCTCAACAGCTGGAAACTGACCCTCTGAGCGCGGCCCACGGGGGGAGGGGCGGCCCACGCGCGGCGCGGGCCGCCCCTTTCGGCTCGGCCGGTACCGTGAGCCACATGTCTGAACCCGCCGACGCGCCCGTGATCCTCAGCGACGAGCCGGGCTCGTTCCCCTGGAGCGTGCTGGCCGAGCGGCATCCGGCCCTCGTCCGGAAGGTCCGGGACGCCTTCCCCTACGGCCCCGAGCAGCACCGCGCGCTCGACGCCCTGCTGAAGAACGCCACCGAGGGCGTCATCGAACCGCTCGGCGAGCGGGCGGCGGACCGCGAGCAGTGGGAGCGCTGGGGCGGCGAGGAGTACGCCGGGCGCTCATGGTTCGACGTTCCCTTCCTCTGGTCCGAGAGCTACTTCTACCGTCAACTCCTCGAAGCCGTCGGCTACTTCACCCCCGGACCCTGGAAGGGCATCGACCCCTTCCGCCCCCTCAAGCTCGCGGAGCTCAGCGCCCCGGAGGCGGACGAGGAGCTCGCCGCGCTCGACCCGCTCGCCGAGCGGCCGGTCGAGGAGCGGGAGGAGGCGCTGCTGCACGGCTCGCTGTGGGGCAACCGCGCGGACCTCGGCTTCCGTCTCGCCGCCGCGGACGGGGAATCGGACATCGTCGCCGAACTGGTCGCCAACGAAGGTGAGTCGCTGCGCTCCCTGTTCGCGGGCGGCACCCTCTGCCTGGTCGCGGACAACTCCGGCCGGGAACTCATCCCCGATCTGCTCCTGATCGACCATCTGCTCCACCACCGCCGCGTCGGGCGGGCGCTCCTGCACGTGAAGCCGTACCCGTACTACGTCTCGGACGCCACGACCGCCGACGTGGTCGACGCCCTGCGTCACCTCACCGGCGCGAAGGGGGCGGCGGCCGAGTCCGGCCTCCGGCTTTGGGCGGCCATGACCGACGGTCGCCTCACCGTCCGGGCCCACCCCTTCTCCTGTGCCCCGCTGCCGTACGCCGACATGCCCGACGACCTGCGCCGTGAGTTCGCCGAGGCCGACGTGACCCTCATGAAGGGCGACCTGAACTACCGACGCCTGGTCGGCGACCGGCGCTACCCCGCCACCACCCCCTTCGCGGAGCCCACCGCGTACTTCCCGGGCCCGGTCGCCGCCCTGCGCACCCTCAAGTCGGATGTGATCGTGGGCCTGGACGCCCGTACGGAGGCCGCCCTCGACGCGGCCGAGGGCGGACGCTGGCGCACGAGCGGCACACACGCCCTGATCCAGGTGCGGGCCTGAGGGCCAAGCGGCCACCAGTCGTGCGGCGCGATCACCTTGTGGGCGCCGCCGTGCACGTCACTTGCCTCGAAAAGGGGTAAATTCACGCGATGGTGTGATCATGTCCCGCCCGGTGGATGCCTCCGGAGGGCCCTGGGTAGGGCCCGGCCATGACGCAGCCGTTCGAACTCCCGCACTTCTACATGCCGTATCCCGCGCGGCTGAACCCGCACCTCGACGAGGCGCGCGCCCACACGGTCGAATGGGCCCGTGGGATGGGCATGTTGGAGGGCTCCGGCATCTGGGAACAGTCCGACCTCGACGCGCACGACTACGGGCTGCTCTGTGCGTACACCCACCCCGACTGCGACGGCCCGGCACTCTCGCTCATCACCGACTGGTACGTGTGGGTGTTCTTCTTCGACGACCACTTCCTGGAGACCTTCAAACGCACCCAGGACCGCGACGGCGGCAAGGCCTACCTGGACCGGCTGCCCCTCTTCATGCCGCTGGACCTCTCGACCCCCGTACCGGAGCCGGAGAACCCGGTCGAGGCGGGGCTCGCCGACCTCTGGGCCCGCACGGTGCCCGCGATGTCGGTGGACTGGCGCGGGCGGTTCGCGGTGTCCACGGAGCACCTGCTCAACGAGTCGATGTGGGAGCTCTCCAACATCAACGAGGGACGGATCGCCAACCCCGTCGAGTACATCGAGATGCGCCGCAAGGTGGGCGGCGCCCCCTGGTCGGCGGGGCTCGTGGAGTACGCGACGGCCGAGGTGCCCGCCTCCGTCGCGGGGACGCGCCCGCTGCGCGTGCTGATGGAGACGTTCTCCGACGGGGTCCATCTGCGCAACGACCTGTTCTCCTACCAGCGCGAGGTCGAGGAGGAGGGCGAGCTCAGCAACGGCATCCTCGTCCTGGAGACCTTCTTCGGCTGCACCACCCAGGAGGCCGCCGAGACCGTCAACGACATCCTCACCTCACGCCTGCACCAGTTCGAACACACGGCCCTCACCGAAGTGCCCGCAATCGCCGCGGAGAACGGGCTCACCCCGGACCAGGTCGCCGCCGTCGCCGCGTACACCCAGGGGCTCCAGGACTGGCAGTCGGGCGGTCACGAGTGGCACCTGCGCTCCAGCCGCTACATGAACGAGGCGGCGGTGGAGGGCAGCCGGCCGCTCGGCAGCGCCGGGTTCGGCACCGCGGCCGTCGATGTCGGCGCCCTGCTCTCCGCGGCCGGGGCACAGCGGCTGCGCAGGTACACCCACGTCCCGTACCAGAAGGTCGGCCCGTCCCTGCTCCCCGACTTCTACATGCCCTTCGAGCCGACCCTCAGCCCCCACCTGGACGGCGCCCGCGACCGCCTCACCGGCTGGATGTACGAGAAGGGCATGCTTCAGGAGGGCGTCTGGGACGAGGACAAGCTGGACGCGTACGACCTTCCGCTGTGCGCCGCGGGCATCCATCCGGACGCGACCGAGGAGGCCCTCGACCTCGGCTCGCAGTGGCTGGCCTGGGGGACGTACGGCGACGACTACTACCCGCTGGTCTTCGGACACCGCCGCGACCTGGCGGCGGCCAGGACCACCACCGCACGCCTCTCGGCCTGCATGCCCATCGACGGCGAGCCGACCCCGGTCCCGGCCAACGCCATGGAGCACGGCCTCCTCGACCTGTGGGAGCGCACGGCGGCGAAGATGACCCCGGACGAGCGGCGCAAGCTGCGCGGTGACGTGGACAAGATGACGGAGAGCTGGGTGTGGGAGCTGTCGAACCAGCTCCAGCACCGCATCCCCGACCCGGTCGACTACCTGGAGATGCGCCGCGCCACCTTCGGCTCCGACCTCACCCTGAACCTGTGCCGCCTGGGCCACGGCCCCAAGGTCCCGCCCGAGGTGTACCTGAGCGGTCCCGTCCGGTCGTTGGAGAACGCCGCCATCGACTACGCGATGCTGATCAACGACGTCTTCTCGTACCAGAAGGAGATCGAGTACGAGGGCGAGGTCCACAACGCCATCCTCGTCGTGCAGAACTTCTTCGGCTGCGACTACCCGACCGGCCTCGGCGTCGTCCACGACCTGATGACCCAGCGCATGCAGCAGTTCCAGCACGTCGCCGCCCATGAACTGCCCGTCTTGTACGAGGACTTCAAGCTCTCGCCGGAAGTGCGCGGCATCATGGACGGCTATGTGGTGCAACTCGAGAACTGGCTGTCCGGAATCCTGAAGTGGCACCAGGACTGCCACCGTTACGGCGCCGAGGACCTGGCCCGCCGCGCCCACGGCTTCCTGCCGGACCGGGCCCCCACGGTCCCGTTCCCCGGGACGGGGGCCGGGACCGTGCCGGTGCCGGTCCCGGCGCTCAGTCCCCAGGGCATGGCGGAGACGGAATCCCCGCCGGACCTCACTCCCAGGACCGTGGCGGGCGCCGCCTCGTCGTTCACCCTGCCGAAGGGGGTGGGAGCCGCCGCGGAGTTCAGCCTGCCGAAGGCTGAGGCGGCGTCGGCTCCGCACTGACGCCGGCATCGGGGTTCGCACCGGTGTCCGTGTGGATGTCTGTACGGCTGTCCGTATGGGTGTCGGTCGTCCTGGCGAGGTGCCGCTCCACGTTCGCCCTGGCCGTCCCGGAGAGTCTCGCCAGGAGCTCCCCGGCGGCCACGGTGACGGCCCGGACCTCGTCGGCGAGCGCCGTGTCGGTGGCCGCGGTCCGGGCGACCGCGTAGTGCTCCTCGACGATGTACGCGCCCAGGTTGGTGCGCTGCCAGTGCCCCAACGATTTGTCGCTCCCGCTCCCGCTCCCGCCGCCGACGTCGGCGCCGCCGTCCGGCTCGGCGAGAGTGTCCCGCAGCGAGGCCAACGTGCGTATCGCCGCGCCGAACCGGCCCTCCTCCCGCTCCAGCCGGGCGAGCCTGAGGAGGGCCGAGACGCGGTCCCAGGCACTGGTCTGCAGGGGTACGTACAGCCGCTGGGCGCGCAGCGCCTGAAAGGTGTCGCCCAACTGCTCGAACTCGTGGACGAGTGAGCCCAGTTGGGAGGCATCGCGGCGGTCCGTGGCCTTGCCGTCGCGCGCGTCGCAGTACGCCCGGAAGTCGATGTCGTCCAACCGCCGGATCAGCGCGGCGCGGGCGAGCTCGACCAGACCCTGTTCGTGGGCGAGGCCGGTCCAGGTGAACAGCGGTTCGTCGGTGGGGTCGGTACCGAAGAGCGAGTCGTCCAGGTCGCGCGCCCAGCTCCGCAGCTCGGCCGGATCGGCGTCCGGCTCGGGCATCCCGCCGAGTCCGCACCAGGTGTCGAAGTCCGTCTCACGGACCTCGTACAGCAGCGGCAGATCCTCCGCGCAGCCGTGCAGGCCCACCAGGACGGCGGCGAGCCGCAGTTCGTCGGTCATCGACGCCTCGGCCTCGTGCCTCAGCAGATGCCGCAGCAGCGGCAGATCGCCCTCGCGCCGGTCGAACTGGGCGGCGCGCAGCGCGAGCGCCCGGCGCGCCCGGTCCCCGGCCACCTCGTCCCACGCCGAGCCCTCGCGCAGCAGCGTGAGGTCGGTGCGGCCCCGCGCGAGGACCGTCTCCCACAGCGGGGGACGGGGGTGGCGGTCGAGGAGGTCGTGCGCGCCGCCCTCCTCCGCGTTCAGAAGGAGGAAGTCGGGCTCGGTGCGCAGCAGGGCCGCGTGCAGCAGGCCGATGAGCTCGACGGGTGAGCGCTCGGGCAGGCCGAGACCGGCCCGCAGCTCGGTCCGCTCGTCGTCGATCCCGTGGTACTCCCGGATCTCCTCCTCCGTCTCGGCGACCGCCGCGCGGATCTTCTCCTCGCCGTCGGCCGGCGCGAGCCCCAGATAGTCGTGCCAGCCGGGCAGCCCGACCAGCACCTCCAGCGCCTCGTCGACGCTGTTGCCGATGATTCCGGCGGAGCCCTCGGAGTCCGCGTACAGCACGGAGCCGTCCCCGCACACGAAATACGTGCCGCCCGTGTCGTCCCCCGCCACCGCCTCCAGCGGACCGCCCGAGGCGAGCCGGACGGCCTCGCCGTGGTCGGCCCGGGTCAGGTCGAAGTTGAAGGGGAACGCGGCCAGTTCGGCCAGGTGAGGCTGCTTCCGGAGCAGCCGCAGGGCGTGATCGCTCATGCCGCCGAACGTAACAGCCGGCACTGACAAACGGCTCCGTCCGTCACACGGGCTGACGCCGTCCGCCGACCTCGTCGGCCCCGCCGAGTTCCCGGAGTTCCCCGACGGCCGCGTGTGCCACCGCGGCTCGCGCCAGCGCCCGCACGATCGGGTGCGGGCGTGAGCCGTCCCCGTACTGCTCCGGCTGGAAGAGGGTGCCCAGGAAGAAGGGGTGGCCCGGGAGTTCGACGATCCGTACGTTTCCGTCCTCGTCGTGGCCGCTGAAGCGCAGGCCGTGGGCGCGCAGGGTGTCGAGGTGGCGAGTGGGGCCGTACGCGCAGAAATAGCGTTCGACCGTCCGCTCGGCGCCCATCACGGACTGGGCGAGCGAACCCGGTTCGATGGTGACGGCGGCCTCGTGGCCCAGGAGGTGCTGGTGGCATACAGCATCAGTACGGGATCCTGGAGCGCATGGATCCGCATCTCCTGCGCACCTACGTCACCGTGGCCCGTGTCGCCTCCTTCTCGGAGGCCGCACGGGAACTCGGCTACACCCAGTCCGCGGTGTCCCAGCACATCGCCGCGCTGGAGCAGGACCTCGGCGCGCCGCTGCTGACCCGGCGCCCCGTGGCACCGACGGCGGCGGGCGAACGGCTCCTCGAACACGCCGGGCCGCTGCTGCTGCGCCTGGACGCGGCCCGCGCGGACGTCGTACGGATGGTGGGCGCGCCCGAGCACGGGCTGACGCTCGCGGCGACACCGACGGCGCTCGGTTCGCGCACGCTCGCGGCGCTGCCCGCCGCCGGGGTGACCCTGCGGGTGCTGGCCCGCGAGGAGATCCCCGCCGCCGTCGCGCAGGGCGGGGCGGAGCTGGGTCTGGTGGACGGACTCACGGCGCCCAACGACCCCTTGCGGCATCCCGACGTGGCCCCGCTGACCACGTACGGCGTCGGCGAGGAACCCGTCTGCGTGCTGCTGCCCGAGACTCATCCGCTCGCCCGGTGCGACGGGCTGCGCCTCGCCGATCTCGTCGACGCCCGCTGGCTGGACGCCCCCGACGCGGGACTGCCCCTGGCCCACCTCCGCCGGGCGAACGGCAGCGGGGGCTTCCGCCCGGCCCTGCGGTACGAGGGCACCGACGTGCTCACCCTCGCCGCCCTGGCCGCCGCCGGGCACGGTCTCACGCTGCTGCCGCGGGCCGCGGCCACCGGCGTCCCCGGGGCGGTGGCCGCGCCGCTCGTGGCGCCGCGCCTGGTGCACCGTACGGAACTGGTGCACAGCGGGTCTCCGCGCGGAGCCGCCGCGGCCTTGGTGGACAAACTTCTCGAACGTGTTTGACAGTCTCACTCGTTCGTGAATCGTCGTGCGCCGGAGCGCGGGGTAGAGCAAGAGCCGGGGGCGGTCCGTAGAGCATCTGCAGGAGGCGATCCATGGAACAGGCCGCACTGCGTCCCAAGCCGATGCCCGGTCAGGATCCGGGTGGTGACCGGAGTTCGACCGGCACCACCAAGCGCCCGCACGCCGCGCGACGGCGTGGCAGGCGGCTGATGTCGCTGTTCTTCGGTCTCCTCGTCGCGACCGTGCTGGTCCTGTCGGGCGTCGGACTCGGGACCGTGGGCGCCACGGTGATCGGTATGAGCAGGCTGGCGGACCTCCAGAAGCGGGCGGGGGCGGCGCAGGGGCCGTCCGGCCGGCCGTCCGGGCCCGGGCAGGCATCCGGCGCGCCGCAGGTCGGTGGCACCAAGTCGGCGCCCGGCGGCGGGAGTCCGGTCACTTCGACGGCACCGGAGCCCGCGCCCGGGAAGGCCACGCTCGGCATCGAGGCGGTCGACGCCCCCCACGGCGGGGGCGCGCTCGTCGTCGGTGTGCACGTCCCGGGCTCCGGCTACACCGCGGGCCTGGTCCGCGGTGACACCCTGATCGCCTTCGCCGGGGCCCGGCTCGGCTCGGCCGCCGACCTCGCGCGGGCGGTCTCGACCGCGGACCCCGGGACGACGGTCACGCTCGACGTGCGCCACGCGAACGGCAACCAGCAGCAACTGTCCACGGTCCCGCGCATCGTGACCTGACGCCGACGAGTCGGTCAGGCGGTCCTGAAGTGGCTGGTCAGCCGCCCGTCGTCGGCCAGTACATGAAACGCGAAGCCAGGGGGTGCGTCCCGGTCGGCGGCCCCCTCGCCCTCCCAGGGCAGCCGCAACGTCCAGGTCACCCCGGGACCGACGACGAGCGGCCGCCCGGCGAAGGCGGTCGCGGCGGGCGTGTGCGCGTGCCCGGTGATCAGCCCGACGACCTCGGGCCTGCGCTCCAACAGCGCGGCCAGGGAAGCCGGCCGGCGCAGTTGGTAGGCGTCCGGGAGGGGATGGTGCAGTGCCACCGGCGGATGGTGGAAGGCGAGCAACGCCGGGACGGTGCCGTCGAGTTCGTCGAGCGTCGTCCCGATCCACGCGTATGTCTCCTCGTCCAGCTCTCCTTCGTCCTGGCCCGGGATGCTGGAGTCGCACATCAGGACGGCGGCGTCGTCGAAGACGTGGACGCTGTTGACCGGCCCCTCGGACGCGGGCTGCCCGAGCAGGGCCTTGCGGTAGGGCGCTCGGCTGTCGTGGTTGCCCGGGCAGGTGAGTACGGGGAAGGGGGGCTCCCCGTCGCGCAGCCCGAGCAGACGGGCCGCCTCCTCGTACTCCGCCTCCGCGCCGTGGTCCGCGATGTCGCCGGTCACCAGCAGGGCGTCCACCCGCCCCGGCAGCTCCCACAGCCGCTCCCGCACCCGCTCGGCCCGCTCCGTCGCGCGCCGGGTGCCGTCGAGATGCAGATCGCTGATGTGTGCCAGTACGAGCATGGCCTGAGGCCTCCCCCTGGAAGTTAATGGAACATCCGCATCAAACCATTAGCGCTAATGGACTGGCAACGATCAACCGTTAGTTGAGCTCTCGGATCGACGCCACGGCCGCAACCGGCTCGCGTCCGCAACGGCGAACGGGCAGGATGCTGCCCGTAGCCCCTGGGGAAACTCCGGACAGACGGAGGCATGGATGACCGGCACGCCCGCGCCCTTCACCGCCGGTGACCCCGCGCCCTTCACCGCCGGTGACTACGGGGCCCGTATGCGGCGCGCGACCGAGGCCGCCGTGAACGCGGGACTCGACGGCGTCCTGATCGCCCCCGGGCCCGATCTGGTGTGGCTGACCGGCTACCGGCCCGTGGAGACCGAACGCCTCACCCTGCTGGTGCTCAGGGCCGGGCAGGACCCCGTGCTCGTCGTGCCGACCCTGGAGGCCCCGGACGCGGCAGCGGCGGCCCCCATGCTGACCCTGCGCGACTGGACCGACGGCAAGGACCCGTACGAGGCGGCCGCGTCCCTGGTCGGGAGCGCGGGCCGCTTCGGCGTCAGCGACAACTCCTGGGCCCTGCATCTGCTCGGCCTCCAGCGGCGGCTGCCGGACACGCGGTACGTGGCACTCACCGAAGCCCTGCCGATGCTGCGGGCGGTCAAGGACGCGGCCGAGGTGGCGCGGTTGGCGGAGGCCGGGGCGGCCGCGGACGCCGCGTACGAGGAGATCCGGAAGGTGCCCTTCGCGGGGCGCAGGGAGGCGGACGTCGCCGCCGACCTCGCCGAGCTGCTGCGGCATTTCGGCCACTCCCAGGTCGACTTCACCATCGTCGCCTCGGGCCCGAACGGCGCCAACCCGCACCACGAGGCGGGCGAGCGCGTCATCGAGCGCGGCGACATGGTCGTCCTCGACTTCGGCGGTCTCAAGCACGGCTACGGCTCCGACACCTCCCGCACGGTCCACGTCGGCGAGCCGGACCTCGAGGAGCGCCGGGTGCACGACGTCGTGCGCGCCGCCCAGGAGGCGGGCGTCGCGGCGGTCCGGCCGGGGGCCGCCTGCCAGGACGTCGACCGGGCCGCCCGCGCCGTCATCACCGAGGCGGGATACGGCGAGTTCTTCATCCACCGCACCGGACACGGCATCGGCGTCACCACCCACGAACCGCCGTACATGATCGAGGGCGAGGAACTGCCCCTCGTGCCCGGGATGTGCTTCTCCGTGGAGCCCGGCATCTATCTGCCCGGCCGCTTCGGGGTACGCATCGAGGACATCGTCACGGTGACCGAGGAGGGCGGATGGCGCCTCAACACCACGTCCCGCGAGATGGCGATCGTCGACTGACCGGTCACCAGGAGTACTCCCCAGGGCCTCCCGGCAGTCCAAGGCCCCCGACGGCAACGGCGCGACCATGACCCAGGCACCGACACCGAGCGCGGACACCGTCCGCCGACTGGTCCGTTCGCTGCTCGCCGACAGTCAGGTGGCGGGCGCGGGACCCGACGTCCGGCCCGTCACCGAGGGCGGTGAACACTCCACCTGGTGGGTCGGCACCCGCCATGTGCTGCGGCTCGCCCCGGACCGCGAGACCGCCGTGCGCCGGCGGCGCGAGCTGCGGCTGCGCGACCTGGTCCGCCCGCTCGTCGGGGTCGCGGTGCCGACCAGCGTCGCGCACGGCGACTGGGCGGGCGGCCTGACCTACACCCTGGACACCCGGCTTCCCGGCCGCTCGGGCGAGGCGCAGGACGTCTCCGCGGTCGGGGAGGCGGACCTCGCGGGACTGCTCACGGGGCTGCGCGAGGTGCCCGTACGGCAGGCCGAGGCGCTCGGCGTGCCACGGGCCGCGCCCCGCTCCCTGGAGGAGCTGCGGACGGCCGCGGAGCGGGCCGCCGAGGGGCTCGCAGCCGCCGACGAGTTCGACCCCGGACGCCTCGCCCAGCTCACCCAGCCCGCCGCCGGCCAGCTGGCCGCGCAGACCGCGGCCGCCGTCCTCGTCCACCACGACCTCAAGGGCGAACACCTGGTGGTGAGCGCCGACGGGCGGGTGCGCGGCGTCCTCGGCTGGGCCGACGCGGTCCTCGGGGACCCCGCCGAGGACATCGCCGGGCTCGCGATCGCCGTCGGAGCCCCCGCCGCCGTACGCGCCGCCACCCTCGCCGACTACGGGGCCCGCCCCTGTCTGCGCGGCCTGTGGCTGTCCCGCTGCGACACGGTGATCCGCCTCGCCGAGCGCCTGCGGGGCCGCGGCGAAGGCCCGCTCCCGCTGCTGCGGACCCAACTGGGACGCGCCTGGGAGCCGATCCTCCTCGAACGGGTCACGGAACTGCCGGGCGACGGCTGAGCCAGACCGCGCGAAGGCGCCAGGCGCTCACGCCTGCGTCAGCACCACACACGACTCGCCGGGCACGCTCAACACCCCGTTCGCGTCCGGCGCCTCGACCGGTTCCCACGCGGCCAGCACGCGCGCGTGGCGCAGCCCCAGCGGGATCGCGGCGGCCTCCTTGCCGAGGTTCACCGCCACCCGTACGTCCCCGCGCCGCAGGGCCAGCCAGCGGGCCTGGTCGTCGTAGGCGACCTTGACGGCGGCGAGATCGGGGTCCGCGAGGTCGGGCTGATGCCGGCGCAGGGCGATCAGGTCGCGGTACCAGGCCAGCACACGCGCGTGGAGTGCCTTTTCGGGTTCCGACCAGTCCAGGCAGGAGCGGTCGCGGGTCGCCGGGTCCTGCGGGTCGGGGACGTCCTCCTCTGCCCAGCCGTGGGCCGCGAACTCCCGCCGCCTGCCCCGCCGTACGGCCTGTGCGAGCTCGGGATCGGTGTGGTCGGTGAAGAACTGCCACGGGGTGCCGGCCGCCCACTCCTCGCCCATGAACAGCATCGGGGTGAAGGGCCCGGTGAGCGTCAGCGCGGCCGCACAGGCCAGCAGGCCGGGGGAGAGGGACGCGGACAGCCGGTCCCCCTGGGCACGGTTGCCGATCTGGTCGTGGGTCTGGGAGTAGCCGAGCAGCCGGTGAGCCGAGACGCGCGTACGCTCCAGGGGGCGGCCGTGGCGGCGTCCGCGGAAGCTCGAGTACGTACCGTCGTGGAAGAAGCCGGACGTCAGCGTCTTCGCGAGCGCCGCGAACGGGGACCGCGCGAAGTCCGCGTAGTAGGCCTGCCCCTCACCGGTCAGCGCGGTGTGCAGCGCGTGGTGGAAGTCGTCGTTCCACTGCGCGTGCAGTCCCAGACCGCCCTCCGCGCGCGCGGTGACGAGCCGCGGGTCGTTCAGATCCGACTCCGCGATCAGGAACAGAGGCCGGCCCAGGTCGTCGGCGAGGGCGTCCACGGCCGTCGACAACTCCTCCAGGAAGTGCATCGCGCGGGTGTCCCGCAACGCGTGCACCGCGTCCAGTCGCAGCCCGTCCAGCCGGAAGTCCCGCAGCCAGGCCAGGGCGCTGTCGACGAGATACGCGCGCACCTCGTCCGAACCCGGTGCGTCCAGGTTCACCGCGGAGCCCCAGGGCGTCTGATGGGTGTCCGTGAAGTACGGCCCGAACGCGGGGAGGTGGTTCCCGGACGGGCCGAGGTGGTTGTGCACGACGTCGAGGACCACACCCAGGCCGAGTTCGTGCGCCCGGTCGACAAAACGCTTCAGCGCCTCCGGGCCCCCGTAGGGCTCGTGCACGGCCCACAGGGAGACCCCCTCGTACCCCCAGCCGTGCCGCCCGGGGAACGGACACAGCGGCATCAACTCGATGTGGGTGACGCCCAGTTCCGCGAGGTGCTCCAGCCGTCCGGCGGCCGCGTCGAGCGTTCCTTCGGGGGTGTACGTCCCCACGTGCAGCTCGTAGAGGACCGCGCCCGGCAGCGGGCGCCCCGCCCACTCCGTGCGCCACGCGTACCGGGCCTGGTCGACCACCGCGCTCAGTCCGTCCGGGCCGTCCGGCTGCCGCCGCGAACGAGGATCGGGCAGCACGGGGCCGTCGTCCACCGCGAAGCCGTACCGCGTGCCGTCCCGCGCGTCCGCGTCGCCCGCCCACCATCCGGCGCGCTCCGGATCGCGCTCCAGCGCGTGCGTGGCGCCCGCGCAGTGGAGCGTCATCCGGTCGGCCTCCGGTGCCCACACCTCGAACCGCACAGACGGTTCCCCCTTGTCCGCTCTCTGTTGTCCGCTGTCCGCTGTCCGCTGTCCGCTGTCCGTTGCCGGTTGTCCGTTGTCCGCTCTTCGTGACAGAGCGCGACGTGAGTGACGCAACATGTGGTGACGTAGCACGTCCATGGTGCTTCACACGAGATCAATTCGCTTTCGAATCCACCCTTTTGCCGTGTGTTTGCCACGTGATGGACGCGTGGAACCCACCTGTCGGCGGCAGCGGCCTTTTCCGGGTCTTCTGGACACCCCGCTCCTACTGACCGACAATCACCTCCGTGACGTCGTCTTTCGAGTTCCACACGTACCCCGCGCGGCTGTCCGACGCGGAGCGCGACCGGGCGCTGAAGGCGCTCAGTGACGGCGTCGCCCTCGGGCGCCTCTCGCACGACACGTTCGTCCGCCGGATGGAACTGGCGCTCGCCGCCCGCCGCTCCGACGAACTCGCCGTGCTCATCGCCGACCTGCCCACCGAGGGACGCTGGTCGAAACTGGTGTTCGGCACCGTCGAGGCGATCTCCGGCTTCACCGTACGGCTGCGCAGGGCCTGGCAGGCCGAGCGGCTCCCCAAACTGCTACTGCCCCACCCGGGCAACAACTACCCCCTGCGGATCGGCCGCGACCCCGCGAGCGGACTGCGGCTCAACCACGAGACGGTCTCCCGCGTCCACGCCGAACTGAGCCGCCAGGGCGGCCTGTGGGTGCTGCGCGACCTCGGCTCGACCAACGGGACGACCGTCAACGGACGGCGGGTGATCAGCGCCGCCGTCGTCAAAGAGGGCGACCAGATCAGCTTCGGACGCATGTCCTTCCGCCTCTCCTCCTCCTGAGCGACCGACCCGCGCCCGCGTGAGCCTTGGCCTCGGTTTCACTCAGCGATTTCCTTAAATTCCCTTACGTTCGACGGTGTTGACGTACCTCCACAGCCGTGACTGACTGTGCGTACACCATGTACATCAGGTGAATCGACGGCACCACATTTGTGGAGGTGTGCCCTGCCGCCACTCCTCCGCTACCCGACCGTGGACGAGCTGGGCGCCCGTGCGGCCGCGCTCGTCGCCCGTCGGCCGCGCGACGCCCGACTGCGCCGCGTGGGCACGTCACGGGCGGGCACCCCGCTGTGGCTGCTGTCCGTCGGACACGGCGGCCGCCAGGTCCTCGTCGTCGCCGGACCCCACGCCAACGAACCCGTGGGTGGTGCCACGGCCCTGCGCCTGGCCGAACGGGTGCTCGCCGACCCCCGGCTCCGCGAGGGCGCCGACGCCACCTGGAACCTGCTGCTCTGCCTCGACCCCGACGGTGCCCGCCGCAACGAGGCCTGGCTGTCCGGCCCGTACACCCTCGGCCACTACTTCCGGAACTTCTTTCGCCCCGGCTTCCTCGAACAGCCCGAGTGGCTGCCAAAGGGCGCGGCGGGCGTCACCCTCCCCGAGACCCGCGCCCTCCTCGACCTCCAGGACGAACTGCGGCCGGTCTTCCAGTGCTCCCTGCACGGCGTCGACGTCGGCGGCGCCTTCGTCGAACTGACCCGCGAACTGCCCGGCCTCGCCCAGCGCGTCGCCCACACCGCGGCCCGCCTCGGCATCCCGCGCGAACTCGGGCCCTACGACACCCTGTACTGGCCGAGGCTCGGCCCCGCCGTCTACCGCATCCCGCCGCCGCACCCCGGCGACCTGGCCGCCGCCATCACCGAGGCCGCCGTCGAGTCCACCTGGTTCCACCCGCACCGCTACGGCACCGTCACCGCCGTCGTCGAGGCCCCCATGTGGGGCGTGGCGGCCGTGGAGGACGCCACCCGGCCCACCGACGCCGACGCCGTGCTGCGCTCCGTCAGTCACACGCTGCGCCACGACACACGGCTCCTGGAAGGCATCCTCGGGCGGATCCGGCCCGGCCTCGACACCTCCCCGGACACGGCCTGCCTCCTCGCACCCGTCGACGACTATTTACTCGTCGGCCCGGGCCTCGCCGACTCCTGGGACCCCGACGTGCACGACGCCAGGGCGCGCCCCCTGCCACCGCTCGACACGGCCCGCCTGACCGCCCTGCGCCTCGCCGGACGCCGGGTCGCCCTGCGCACGGCCGGGCTGCTGCACCAGCTCGTGACCGGCTCCGGGCGCGACCAGAGCGGGGCGCTGCCGGAGCTCGACCGGCTGATCGACGCATGGTGCGCCGACTACCGCGAGGGCTGCGGGGCGCGCTGGATCCCGGTCGCCCGCCAGGTCGAGTACCAGGCGCGCGTGGTGATCGCCGCGTTCGAACTCGCCGGGCGGTACGCGCCCGTGCGCTCCCATTCGGGTGAGACGGGGTGGGGCGCGCAGGCCGCGCTGCCGATGCACCGGGAATGACGAGAAACATCCACGTGGTACGCAACGCCCTCCTCGCGACCGTCGCCCTGCTCACCCTGGGCGCGACCCCGGCCCAGGCGACGTCCCACCAGGCGATCCCCGGCAACTGGCTCTACCTCACCCTCACCACCGGTGACGCCCACGCCAGCAGCATCCGCGGCACGCTCCTGCTCTGCGACCCGCCCCAGGGCCACGCTCGCGCGGCCGAGGCCTGCGCCGAACTCGCCACCGCCGGGGGAGACATCTCCCGGATCCCGCCCAGGCCCGACACCATCTGCTCGATGATCTACGGCCCGGTCACCGCCTCCGCGCGCGGGGAGTGGGAGGGGCGGCAGGTGACGTACTCGCACACATTCTCGAACTCGTGTGTGATGGGGGCTGGGACGGGGGCGGTGTTTGCGTGGTCGGGCTGAGGTGACGTCGGATGACAGATGACGATATCTGTCATCTGAAAGCCGTCATCTGAAATCTGTCATCCGTCAGTTGCGATCCGTCAAACGCGATCTGTCAGGCGGGATCCGTCATTCGTTATCTGTCGTCTGTCGTCTGTCGTCTGTCAGACGTCAGGCCGCGCCGTCCCGCGCATGCCGCGCCGCCGCGACCACCGTGCGGGACTGGTGCTCGACCTGGTGTTCCAGGGGAACCCAGCGGGCCCGGAAGCGTTCGGCGAAGGCGTCGCTCCACGCGGCGACCAGGCGCTCGAGGCGCGGTGCCGCGCGGTCGTCGGCCTCCTGGAGGACCCGCAGCAGCATCGCGGCGGCCCGCAAGGGGAGCCGGCGCCCGAACGCGTCGACACTGCCGACGTACGCCATCGTCGAATCGGCGGGCGGCGTCCGCACCCAGTCGTGGGCGAGGCCCGGCACCAGCTCCAGCGCCCACTTCGCGGCGCGCAGGAGGGGCCCGTCGGGGCCGGGGAGTCTGGGCAGGACCTCCGTGAGCACCGTCTGCACCTGGAGCGCGTCGCGCAGCAGCCGGTGTGCCAGGCGTCGCAGCGCCGCATCCGGTGCGGGATGAGGCGCCGGGTCGTCCACGAGGTCGCTGGCCCACATCGGCACCTCGACGACCGCGGTCAGACCGCCGTACCGGTGGGTGTGATACCAGGTGCTGTGCCGGGCGTCGTCGGGCATGCTCGGGTACGCGGCGTTCGAGCCCGGCGCCGGCATCACATGCACCCCGGGTCCGGAAGCGGGCCAGCCGGCGGCGTCGGAGGCGCCCGTCTCCACGGGGATGTGCAGTTCCGCCGCGGACTTGGCGAAGGGTTCGGCGAGGCCCGGGATGTCCTTGGTCAGCTGCACCCAGCTGCCGCCGAGATCGGTGCCGTGCAGGGTCACCTGGAGGTAGGGCCGCAGCTCGTCGATGACCCGGGTGAGGGCGCGGGTCTCCGGGGGCAGCCGGTCGGGCGGCAGGACGGAGGGCGACCACTCGGGCTGCTCGGGGCCGGCCGGACGGAAGAACCCGAGGTGGTAGTCGAACAGCGTGCGCGGGGCCGGTGTCACATGGAGGCTCGCGCCGTCCGGGTCCGCGCACAGGAGGAAGTGCCAGGAGGTGTCGGCCCGCAACTCCCGCTCGTGCAGTACACGTTCGGCCAGGGCCTGGAGCGTCGAGCCGCCGGTCGGCTCGTTCGCGTGGGCGCCCGCCACGACGAGGACCGCGCGCTCGGCGTGACCGACGGACAGCAGATGGAGGGGTCTGCCCGCGCGCGAGACGCCGATCTGTCTGAGGGCGCACAGCCCGGGACGGTGAGCCGCCAACGTCCGAGCGGACGAGACGATTTCGGTCACACTGGGGTAGCGCAACTCCGGCAGGAGACTCACCCCCGACTTGTCCGCCCTGCGTCGCTTTCCGCAGTACTCCACGGTCTGGGGGAACTGTCAAGGAGACGGCGCGGCGGCGCTCCGGAGCGCCAGGTGGCATTGATCTCCGCCAGGACGGGCGGGCGGCGCCGGAAGGGGCGTACGCGGCGCCGCTCGTGCAGGTCCGAGGGCCGGGGCCGACCTCGGGAGTCCCGGCGCGGCCCGCTCGTCGTCGCCCACCCCACACACCGTCCCTCCGTCCGGTGCGAGCCCTGGGAGCGTGCGCGGTCGCGAGCCGGTCCGAGGGGCGAGCCTCGGCGTCACCCGTCCGGGCGTACGAGGACTGCGGTCCGGGGGCCGCGGTGGTCCGCTGGGAACAACCACGTGCCGCTCCTCGGCGCGCAGACCCGAGGTGGGAGGCCCGCGGTGTTGTGTCCTCATGGCCTTCCCGCAGAAGGCGCTTCGATCGCGCCCACCGCTACGGTCGCCCCCGTCGCCCCCGTCGCCCCCGTCGCCCCCGTCGCCCCCGTCGCCCCCGTCGCCCCCGCCACGCCGCTCGCGACCTCGACACGACCGCCCGTCGTACGACGGCTGCCCGACCCCCCGAGCCTGCTCACCCCCGGCATCGAACGCGACCCGTACCCCCTGTACCGCACCCTGCGCCAGAAGTTCCCGCTCGTGTACGACCGGCCGTTCGGCGCGTGGTTGGTCAGCCGGTACGCCGACGTACGCGCCGCCCTCGCCGACCCCCGGCTCGTCGCCGCGCCGCCCGGACGCACCCTGGCCCACCTGGAGGGCGGCACGCACAGCGCGCACCGGGCGCTCGTCTCACCGGCGTTCCGCGGGCACGCCCTGACCGCGCTGACCGCCGGGGTCGAACGGACGGCGTACGTCCTCGCCCGCCGCCTCGCCGACCGCCAGGAGGCCGACCTCGTCGCCGAGTTCTGCCACTGGCTGCCCACCGCGGCGGCCGTCGCCGCGCTCGGGCTGCCGTACGAGGACACCGCGCGCGTGCACGCCTGGTGCCGCACGGGCCTCGACCACCTCGGCGGCCACCATCCCGAGCTCGACGTCTTCCTGCTCCCGTACATCGCCCGTCGGCGCGCCCACCCGGGCGACGATCTGCTCTCCGCGCTGTGCACGGCGCGGGCGGACGGGCGCCCGCTGTCCGACGAGGCGGTGGCGGGGATCGCCGGGACGCTCCTCGGCGCGGGCGGCGAGGCGACCGCGCACGCGCTGGCGTCGTTCCTCGCCAACCTCCTCGACCACCCCGGACAGCTGGCGCTGGTCCGCGCCCGCCCCGAGCTGACGGCCGGGGCCTGGGCCGAGTCGCTGCGCCGCGATCCCCCGCTGCACATCGTGCTGCGCCGGGCCGTCGAGCCGGTCGGCGCGGTACCCGTGGGCGCCACCGTGGCGTGTCTGCTGGGCGCCGCGGGCCGCGACCCGGCCCGGTTCGCCGACCCGGACCGCTACGACGTCTTCCGGCCCGATCCCGGGCAGCTCGCGTACGGTTCCGGACGGCACTTCTGCCCGGGCGCGCTGCTCGCCCGGCTCACCGCGGAACACGGCCTGCGCGCCCTGTTCGCCGCCCTCCCGGAGCTGCGCAGGTCCCCGGGCTTCCGTCCCGTCGCGGAGGGCCTGATCAGCCGCTCTCCCCGGAGCCTGCTGGTCCGTCTGCGCCGACCCGCTCCAGAAGGACCACCGGCGACGGTTCGAAAAGCTCCGCCACACGTGTGTGCCCCGTGAATTCCCGCTCCGGGTCGAGCACGTCCGCCCACCGCCCCTCCGGGAGCGCGAGCCGGGTGTCGCGCCAGCCGCCCGCCTCCGCCAGGCGCAGCGAAAGCCGGGTGACGGCGGCAATCACCTCCCCGGAGCGGACGAACGCCGTGCAGTGCGCGGCGCCCGGCCCCTCCGCCGCCAGCGGCACGTACGTCGCCGCGTCGCCGAAGACCTCGGGGCGCCGCCCGCGCAGCCGCAGCGCCGCCGTGGTGAGCGCGGCCTTCGCCGAAGCCTGCTCCGGGGGGGCGAACGGCTCCCGGTTGTCAGGGTCCACCAGTGCCAGGTACTCGCCCTCGGTGCCCTGGTAGACGTCGGGCACCCCGGGCATCGTCAGCTGGACCAGAGCGGCCCCCAGGACGTTCGCCCGGACGTGCGGGGCGAGCGAGGTCCGGAAGCCGGCCACGTGCCGCCCGGGCGGCCCGCAGGGGCCCGCCGCGACGAAGGACGCCACCGACTCCTCGTACGCGGGGTTCTGCTCGGTCCAGGAGGTGTGCAGCCCTGCTTCCCGGACGTGCTTGAGCAGTGCCCCCTGGACGCGTTGCGCGTCGGCCGGACCCAGCCCGAACACCGTCTGCCACGCGGCCCACGCCGTCTGCGGGTCGGGTACGCCCGTCGTCCCCTCGCGGGTCACCTCGGCCAGCGCGTCCGCCCACCGCTCGGGGCACTGGGTGAGCACCGAGAGGGCGGCGCGGACGTCGGCGCTGCGTTTGGTGTCGTGCGTGGACAGGGCGGTGCCGGTGGCGGGCCAGTCGCGCTGCACGCGCGCGCAGTAGGCGTGGAAGTCCTCCGGGGACACGGCCGGAGCACCCGGGTTGCCGCCCACCTCGTTGGCCGACAGCAGGGGCACATAGCGGTAGAACGCGGTGTCCTCCACGGACTTCGCCCGCAGCGCGGACGAGGTCTGCGCGAACCGGGCCCGGAACTCCGCGTGCTCGGGTCCGTCACCGGCCCGCCCGAGCAGCAGGTCCCGCACGACGTCCACGGCGTGCGCCTCCTCCGGCACCGTGAAGACCGCCCGGGCCTCTTCGGCGGCCTCCTCCGTCACGACGAGGGAGGCGTCCGTGGACGGATACGGCCGGTACACCTCGACGCGCACCAGGAGCTCCCGCAGCGCGGTGCCCAGGGCCCACGGGGCGTGGTCGCGCGGTTCCGGGTCGGGGGAGTCGGCGCACAGCCGGCTCGCCACGCGCGTGAGGCGGTCGAACTCCGTGGCCAGCTCGTGCGTGATCACCTTGTACGCCGCCCGGCGCACCGTCGCCTCCCAGCTGCCGCCCCGATCGGCCTGGGGGGCCGCGAACCGCCGGTACTGGCCGAGGAGTTCCCCCGCGCCCGCCGGGTCCGTGAAGAGGCCGTCGACGTGCCGCAGGGCGTCGTAGCCCGTGGTGCCCGCGACGGGCCAGGCGGCGGGCAGCGGCTCGCCGTCCGCGAGGATCTTCTCGACCACCGTCCAGCGCCCGCCGGTCGCCTCGTGGAGGCGGCGCAGATAGGCGTCCGGGTCCGCCAGGCCGTCCGGGTGGTCGATGCGCAGTCCCTCGACCACTCCCTCGTCGAGCAGCTCCAGGATCTTCGCGTGGGTCGCCGTGAACACCTCCGGGTCCTCGACGCGCACGCCGATGAGCTCCGAAATGCTGAAGAAGCGGCGGTAGTTGAGGTCGGTGCGGGCCAGTCGCCACCAGGCCGGGCGGTACCACTGGGCGTCGAGGAGCTCCGGCAGCGGCAGCCCCGCGGTGCCCTCGCGCAGCGGAAACATGTGGTCGTAGTAGCGCAGTACGTCGCCGTCCACCTTCAGGTGGTCGATTTCCACGCCGAGCCGGCCCCCGAGCACCGGCAGCAGCAGCCGGCCGTCCCCGGCGTCCCAGTCGATGTCGAACCAGCGCGCGTACGGCGACTCGGGGCCCTCGCGCAGTACCTCCCACAGGGCGTGGTTGTGGCGGGGGGCCATCGCCATGTGGTTCGGCACGATGTCCACGACGAGGCCGAGCCCGTGTTCCCGTGCCGTGCGGGCGAGGGCGCGCAGCCCCTCCTCGCCGCCCAGTTCACCCCGTACACGCGCGTGGTCCACCACGTCGTAGCCGTGCGTCGAGCCGGGGACCGACTCCAGGACGGGGGACAGGTGCAGATGGGAGACGCCGAGCGAGGCCAGGTACGGCACGGCGGCCTCGGCGGCCCCGAAGGGGAACTCCGGCTGCAACTGCAGCCGGTAGGTGGCGGTGGGCGCGGCGGGTACCACCGGGGCAGGGGTCTCCCGTTCGGGACGCTCAGGTGTCATGGAAACCTACGTACCCGCCTCGTCCTCTTTCGTGTCATCGACGTACGTCCGAATGACCGGCTACGCGGGCCGTTGCAGCACGGTCAGGCTCCGGTCGAGCAGGGTCAGCCGGTCGCCGGCCTGGACCTTCGCGCCCGTGCCCGCCGCCACCCCGTCCGGGAGGGCCGTGTCGACGACCACCTGCCACTGCCGTCCGTGGTTGACCGGAACCACGAACTCCAGGGGCTTGGGCGAGGCGTTGAACATCAGCAGGAAGGAGTCGTCGGCGATGTGCTCACCGCGCGGGCCCGGCTCGGAGATCGCGTTGCCGTTGAGGAAGACCGACAGCGCCTGCGCCTGCGTGGACCCCCAGTCGCGCTGGGTCATCTCGGTGCCCGCCGGGGTGAACCACGCGATGTCGGACAGCTCGTCGTGGGTGCCCTGGACGGGGCGGCCGTGGAAGAACCGGCGCCGCCGGAAGACCGGGTGGTCGCGGCGCAGCCACACCATCGCGCGCGTGAAGTCCAGCAGCTCGCCGTCGTTCTCGGGCCACGGCACCCAGGCCAGCTCGCTGTCCTGGCAGTAGGCGTTGTTGTTGCCGTTCTGGGTGCGCGCGAACTCGTCGCCGTGGCTGAGCATCGGCACGCCCTGGGAGAGCATCAGCGTCGCGATGAAGTTGCGCTTCTGACGGGCCCGCAGCGCGAGTACGGCCGCGTCGTCGGTGTCGCCCTCGGCGCCGCAGTTCCAGGACCGGTTGTGGCTCTCGCCGTCGCGGTTGTCCTCGCCGTTGGCCTGGTTGTGCTTGTTGTTGTAGGAGACGAGGTCGTTGAGCGTGAACCCGTCGTGGCAGGTGACGAAGTTGATGGAGGCGAGCGGACGGCGGCCGTCGTCCTGATAGAGGTCGGAGGAGCCGGTCAGCCGGGAGGCGAACTCGGCCAGCGTGCGCGGCTCGCCGCGCCACAGGTCCCGTACGGTGTCGCGGTACTTGCCGTTCCACTCGGTCCACAGGGGCGGGAAGTTGCCCACCTGGTAGCCGCCCTCGCCGACGTCCCAGGGCTCGGCGATCAGCTTCACCTGGGAGACCACCGGATCCTGCTGGACCAGATCGAAGAACGACGACAGCCGGTCCACCTCGTGGAACTGGCGGGCCAGCGTGGCCGCGAGGTCGAAGCGGAAGCCGTCGACGTGCATCTCGGTGACCCAGTAGCGCAGCGAGTCCATGATCAGCTGGAGCACGTGCGGGGAGCGCATGAGGAGCGAGTTGCCGGTCCCCGTGGTGTCCATGTAGTAGCGGGGATCGTCCGCGAGGCGGTAGTACGAGGCGTTGTCGAGGCCCCTGAAGGACAGGGTCGGGCCCAGATGGTTGCCCTCGGCGGTGTGGTTGTAGACCACGTCCAGGATGACCTCGATCCCGGCCTCGTGCAGCGCTCGGACCGCGGACTTGAACTCCAGGACCTGCTGGCCGCGGTCGCCCCAGGACGCGTAGGTGTTGTGCGGGGCGAAGAAGCCGATCGTGTTGTAGCCCCAGTAGTTGTTGAGGCCCATCTCCACCAGTCGGTGGTCGTTCACGAACTGGTGTACGGGCATCAGCTCCAGCGCCGTGACACCCAGCTCCGTCAGGTGTTCGATGATCGCCGGGTGGGCGAGCGCCGCGTAGGTGCCGCGCAGTTCCTCGGGCAGCGCCGGATGCTGCATCGTCAGGCCCTTCACATGGGCCTCGTAGATCACCGTGTGGTGGTACTCGGTGCGCGGGCGCCGGTCGTCGCCCCAGTCGAAGTAGGGGTTGACCACGACCGAGGTCATGGTGTGCGGCGCCGAGTCCAGGTCGTTGCGCTTGTCGGGCGCCCCGAACGGATAGCTGTACACCTCCTCGCCCCATTTGATCGAGCCACTGATCGCACGCGCGTACGGATCCAGTAGCAGCTTCGCGGAGTTGACGCGCTGTCCGCGCTCGGGCGCGTACCGTCCGTGCACCCGGAACCCGTACCGCTGCCCGGGCATGATCCCCGGCAGATACGCGTGGCGCACGAACGCGTCGCTCTCGCGCAGTTCGACCGCCGTCTCCGAGCCGTCGTCCTGCAGCAGACACAGCTCGATCCGGTCGGCGGCCTCCGAGAAGACCGCGAAATTGGTACCGGCGCCGTCGTACGTGGCACCGAGTGGATATGCCTCTCCAGGCCAGACCTGCATGGATACGACTCTTCCAGTAGTGCCGCGCCCCTGGGGGCAACTCGGAGTCGAGTCTCCCCGAAACTGAGGGAACCTCCTATGTCTTATGTCCCTCTTACCCGCTGACCAGGCATACGTCGTATGCCGAACCAGTGGGGCTCAGATCACTCCTGGAGAAACAGAGGGAGTAGGGGGAAATGTGCGCAAGATAGTGCACCGCCATCTGGGAAAGGTGGTGGCGGGTGCGGCCGTCGCGGTGGCCGGGACGGCCGTGATGGTCGGGATCACCCTTCCGGGCTCGGCGGGGGCCGATGAGAGTTCGGGCGGCCTGCGCGGCGGCAGCCAGGCCGCACAGCAGGCGGGCCAGGGTCAGGGGCAGACGGCCGTCGAGCCCGGTGTCGTCGAGCGGGCCCCGGCCGAGGGCGACAAGGGCACCGGCCGTGACCCGCTGACCGACGACGAGACCAAGCGGGTCGAACAGATCGCGCTGAACCGGCAGTTGCTGACCTCCGGCGAGAACGTCGAGGGGCAGCGCGGCCCGCAGCGCATCAGTGTCGACCTCGCCGACCCGGAGGAGAACGAACTCGACGACCCGAACGCGCCGCGCCGCGCCGACGTCACGTTCTACGACTACAAGGACGACACGCTCGTCACCAAGACGGTCAACCTCGGCAGCGGGAAGGTCGAGCGGACGGACACCCAGCACGGTGTCCAGCCGCCCATCAGCCGCGACGAGATGGTCGAGGCCGCGAAACTGCTGATCGCCGACCCGCTCGGCGCGGGCCTGCGGGCCGACTACAAGGACGCCACCGGCAAGGAACTCACCTCGCCCGACCAGCTGACGCTGAACAGCATGGTCTACCGGGCGACCTCCGGCGCCCAGCCCGCTCTCCTCGCGAAGTGCGGCGAGCACCGCTGCGTGAGGCTGTTCCCGAAGGTCCTGAACGGGTCCTGGATCGATGCCCGTCAACTGGTGATCGATCTGAGCGCTCGCAAGGTCGGCAAGCTCGGCTGAGTCGCGACCGACGCGCTCCCGGCGGCTGAGCCGCCTCCGTTCGCTTTTCCAACCCATCTCCTTCTTTCGCATGCTTTCGCAAGGAGTCTCTTCGTCATGCGCGTGAACAGAATCAGTCGTGCCCGCAGCCGGACGGCGGTCGGTCTCTCGGTGGCCGCACTCGCCGTCGGCGCGACGACGGCCGCGGGTCCGGCCGTCGCCCAGCCCAAGGCCGCGCCCGCGGCGGCCCCCAGCTGCAGCACGGCGTACAAGATCGAGCAGAAGCTCTCCACCGGCACCACCTGGCGCATGTGCTGGCACTACGAGAGCGAGGCCGGGCTCGTCCTGGAGAACATCTCGTACCAGCCCAAGGGCGAGGCCCAGCCGATCAAGGTCCTCACCAGTGCCAAGCTCGGCCAGATCCACGTCCCCTACGACGACGGCAAGGCGGAGTACGACGACCTCACGGGCGCCGGCTTCGGCCAGGGCCTGATGAAGATGGCGCCCGGCGAGTGTCCCGGCGGCACCATCAAGACCGTGAAGATCCCCAACGCCTGGGACCCGCAGCACCCGAACGTCAACGGCCTGTGCACCACCACCCGTTCGCGCGGCCACGCCTACCGCATGGAGGCCGACACGGGCAACAAGGTCTTCCAGACGCAGGGCAAGGACCTGCTGATCTACACCGTCAACAAGGTCGGCTGGTACGAGTACATCAGCGAGTGGCGCTTCCAGGACGACGGCACCATCAGCATGAACATCGGTGCCACCGGCAGCCTCTCGCCCGGCGACTACGACGCGGGCGACGGCCGCGGCTGGCCCATCGGCAAGGGCGCCAAGGCCTACGCCACCAGCCACAGCCACAACGTCTTCTGGCGGCTGGACTTCGGCCTCGACGGCTCCTCCAAGAACAAGGTCGAGCAGTACGACTCCGTGGTCAGCCCGCCCCGCAACGGCAACGAGGGCCCGACCAACAAGACCACCCTCACCAAGGTCACCAAGGAACTCGCGGGCGACGCCGCGAACATGCGCTGGTGGCGCGTCGTCAGCGACACGGGCAAGAACAAGGACGACCACGCCCGCAGTTACGAGATCGTCCCGGGCGCCACCACCAAGTACCTCGGCCGCCCCTTCACCAAGCACGACGTGTACTTCACCGAGTACAAGAAGTGCGAGCAGTTCGCCACCGACAACCTGCTCAACTGCGGTGCCGGAGCGGGCAAGTCCGTCGATAAGTACGTCAACGGACAGACGCTCACCCACCCCATCGTGTGGGTCAACGTGGGCTTCCACCACATAGCGCGCGACGAGGACCAGCAGCCCATGCCCGTCCACTGGCAGGGCTTTTCCATCGCTCCGCGCGACGTCACCGCTATGAATCCGCTCACTCCGCCGGAGCTCGCCGACCAGAACGGGCATGTGGAAAACGGTAGTTGAGAAACGACCTGTCTATCGGGCTGCACCGCCCGCCGCTCCCGGAGTACCCTTCCTTGATCGTTGAGTGGGGCTGACCCACGGAAGAGCTCGGGGGAGCGGAAGGCGGTGCGCGGGTGGGCTCGGGAGGGCTGGAGTTGCCTCCTGGTGACGAGGGTCACGAGGGGAACTCCACAGATGTCCCACCCGGCGCGGTGTCCCTGGCACGGCCGATGGAGATGGGATCCATTGGACCGGAACTGGACTGGGGCGCCGACGCCTGGCGTGAGGTGCGTACGCGCGCCCAGCGAGCCGGCCGTGCCTATATCTGGCTGAACCTGGTCGAACAGCGGCTGCGCGCGGTCGTGGCCGCTGTTCTGCGTCCCATCTACGAACCCGTCCACGGCGACGACTGGGTGGTCGCCGCCGCCGGACCCGCGGGGCAGGAGTGGGTGCAGCGCGCGGTCGCCGTACGCGAAGTCAGCCGCCGCAAGGGCTACCTGCTCGACCCGGCCGACGACAACGTGCTCAGCTTCCTCACCCTGCCGCAGCTGCGCGAGCTGATGGTGCAGCACTGGCCGTGCTTCGAGCCCTACTTCGACGAGCGCCGGGACGTCGAACTCGCGCTGGACGAACTGGAAGTCACCCGGAACGTGGTCTCCCGCAACCGGGCCCTGTCCGAGGCGGTCCTGGGCCAGGCCGAGCGGGCCGCGGCCAAGCTCCTGGAGATCCTCGGCGCCGGCGGCGACGTGCCCTCCGCGCGCCGGCTGCCCGTCGACGCCGTCGAGGACCTGGTCGGTGACCGGTACGCGGACGTGGTCGGCGTGCACTCCGACCGGGTGCGGCTGCTGCGCCAGTTCCCCGCCGAGGACCTCTTCGGCGGCGCACGCCGCCTCGACGCCATCGGCATCGGCCTGAACCTGCTGGTGCAGAACTTCTCCGGGCGGCGGCTCGTACGCCTCGCCGAGACGGGCTGCCGGGTGCGGCTGCTCTTCCTGAACCCCGCATCCAGCGCGGTCAAGCGGCGCGAGCGCGAACTCGGTCTCAAGCGGGGCGAGTTGAGCCGAGCCGTGGAGATGAACATCCTGCACATGCGGCGGGTACGGGCCCGGCTGCGCGACCCCGGCGCGTTCGAGATCCAGGTGTACGACGAGACGCCGCGCTTCACGGCGTACCTCGTCGACGGGGACGGCTCCGACGGCATCGCGATCGTGCAGTCGTATCTGCGCCGCGCCCGCGGTATGGAGGCGCCGGTGCTGGTCCTGCGCGGCGGCGGCCGGGTGGTCAAACCGGACGAGATAGGAGAAGAGGGACTCTTCCCGACGTATCGCGAGGAGTTCGAGGTGGCCTGGGCGGATTCGCGCCCGGTGTCCTGAAACGTCGCCCCGACGCGGGCGTGACGTGGTGTCCGGCGCGGGAAGCGGAACGCGGTCCTCGGACTGTCAGTGGCTCGTGCGATCGTGGAGACCACTGGGGGAAAGCACCACGAAGAAGGGGGGCCGCCCATGGGCTGGCACCGGGAGCTGCTGATCGGCTTCGACCTGGAGACGACCGGGACCGATCCGCGCGAGGCGCGCATCGTCACGGGTGCCGTGATCGAGGTCAAGGACGGAGAGCCGATAGGGCGCCGTGAGTGGCTGGCCGATCCGGGCGTGGAGATTCCGGCGGACGCGGTGGCGGTGCACGGGATCTCGAACGAGCGGGCGGCAGCGGAGGGCAGGCCCGCCGACCAGGTCGCCGACGCGATCGCCGGCGTCCTCACCGGGTACTGGAAGAGCGGCGTCCCGGTCGTGGCGTACAACGCGGCCTTCGACCTGACCCTGCTCTCCGCCGAACTGCGCAGGTACGGGCTGCCGTCGTTGCGCGAGCGGCTCGGCGGGACCGACCCCGCGCCGGTCGTCGACCCGTACACGATCGACCGCTCCGTCGACCGCTACCGCCGAGGCAAGCGCAACCTCGAAGCGGTCTGCACGGAGTACGGCGTGTCGCTGGACGCCGCCCACGACGCCTCGGCCGACGCCCTCGCCGCGGCCCGGCTCGCCCGAGCTATAGCCGACCGCCACCCGAAGGTCGCGGCCCTCGGCCCGGCGGAGCTGCACCGCCGCCAGATCGAGTGGTACGCCGAGTGGGCGGCCGACTTCCAGAGCTTCCTGCGCCGCAAGGGGGAGACGGACGCGGTCGTCGACGGGACATGGCCGATGCGGGACCTGGCGGACCAGAAGGTCTGACCGAACCCGCGCCGTACCCGCGCCGTACCGGGCCCGGTCGGACGGCCCGCGCTGCCCGGGGAGCCCGGAAAGGTCGGCCGGGAAGCGTCAGAAGGGGTACCAGCGCACGGTCTCGTCCCCGTCCCGCAGCGACGCCACCCGTCGCTCGAACTCGGCCAGGGCCTTCGGGTTGCTCGGCGCGTGCTGGGCCACCCAGGCGCAGCTGGCCGTCTCGCGGGCGCCCCGGAGCACCGAGCAGCCCTCCCAAGCGCGCACATCCCAGCCGTAGACCTCGGTAAAGGAGTCGTACGCCTCGGCGGGCAGCCCGTAGCGGTCGCGGGAGAGGGCCATGACCACCAGGTCGTGCTCGCGCAGATCGGCGGAGAAGGTCTCCAGGTCGACCAGGACCGGGCCGTCGGGACCCACGTGCACATTGCGGGGCAGCGCGTCGCCATGGATGGGGCCCGGCGCGAGATGCGGGGTGAGCGCGGCCGCGGCGTCCGCGAAGCCGTCGCGCCGCGCCCGCAGATATGCCGCGTCCGCGGGGTCGATCGCCTCGCCCGCGAGCCGCAGCCAGCGCTCCACCCCGCCCAGCAGCTCGCGGGGCGGCAGGGGGAAGGAGGGGGAGGGCAGCGCGTGCACCACGCGTAGCAGTTCGGCCAAATCCCGCGGCTCGGCGGGGCGTACGGGATCGGGCAGCCGGTGCCACACCGTCACCGGGTGGCCGTCCACCAGCAGAGCCTCGGACTCGGCCGCCCGCACCGCGGGAACGCCCGCCTCGGCGAGCCACGCGGCGATGTCCAGTTCCCGCCGGGCGCGGTCGAGGAGTTCGGCGTCGCGTCCCACCTTGACCACCAGGTCACCGGCGGTGAACACCGCGTTCTCGCCCAGGGCGAGGAGCGTCGCGTCCCGCGCCGGCCCGGGCAGCACCTCGGCCGCGGCCAGTACGTCCCGCGCCCGTGCCTCGTCCATCCTTCGCCTCCGTGTCCTCGCGCACAGCCCGTGCACGACCCTCGTGTACGACCTTCGGGTAAGGCGTCGCGTTCCCGCCATCCGTCGGCCAGTGTCGCATTCGCACAGGTCGGACCGCGTGCGAGGTGTCTTGACGACCTCCGTCTCCGTCAGGACCATGACGGGGGTCGCCGGGACGGCCAGACCGCCACGAGTCGCGCAAAGGAGCCGATTCCATGACATTGGCGAGCGCGACCAGGCGGTCGGCGACGCGCACCCCCGATGCGGGCGGGAGGCGGCGCCCCGTCGACCACGGGGCCTGGTTCCTGGTGCTGCCCGCGCTGATCCCGATCCTGGTGCTCAGCGTCGGGCCGCTGCTCTATGGGATCGCGCTGGCGTTCACCGACGCGCAGTCGGGCCGGACCGCGCCCACACAGTGGATCGGGGCGCTCAACTTCCAGGACCTGCTGCACGACACCCTGTTCTGGGAATCGTTCCGGATCGGACTGCTGTGGGCGGTCGGAGTGACCGTGCCGCAGTTCCTCCTCGCCCTGGGCCTCGCGCTTCTGCTCAACCAGGACCTCCGCCTCCGTCCGCTCGCCCGCGCCCTCGCCATCATTCCCTGGGCCATGCCCGAGGTCGTCGTCGGCATCATGTGGCGGCTCGTCTACAACCCCGACGCGGGCATCCTCAACGAGACCCTGCGCGACCTCGGCCTCGGCGACGGCCACGACTGGCTGAGCGGTCTCGGCACCGCCCTGCCCGCGGTGATCGTCGTCGGCGTCTGGGCGGGCATGCCGCAGACGACGGTCGCCCTGCTCGCCGGGCTGCAGAACACCCCGCGCGAACTCCACGAGGCGGCGGCGGTCGACGGCGCCGGAGCCTGGCGCCGCTTCCGCACGGTCACCTGGCCCGCCCTCCGACCGGTGGCGCTGGCGATCACGGCACTCAACCTGATCTGGAACTTCAACTCGTTCGCCCTGGTCTACGTCCTGACCAACGGCGGACCCGGCGGCCGCACCCGGCTGCCCATGCTCTTCGCCTACGAAGAAGCCTTCCGCTACGGGCAGTTCGGCTACGCGGCGGCCATGGGCTGCGTGATGGTCGCGGTGATCTCGGTGCTCCTCGCCGTCTTCCTCGTGGGCCGTATCAGGGGAGGAGACGAGTCATGAGGACCAGCACCGGAGCCCGCGCCGGACAGTACGTCGCCCTGCTCGCCTATCTCGTCTTCCTCGCCTTCCCTTTCCTCTGGCTGATCTCCACCGCCTTCAAGTCGCCGCGCGAGCTGGGCACTCTGCACCCCACCTGGATCCCCCGGCACCCCACCCTCGCCAACTTCCGCCAGGCCTTCGACGAACAGCCGCTGCTGCACGCCGCGTTGAACTCCCTGCTCGCGGCGCTCGGGGCCGCGCTGATCGCCGTGGTGATCGCGACACCGATGGCATGGGTCATGGCCCGGCGCCGGACGCTGCTCGCGCGGGCCGCGACCGGGTGGGTGGTGGTCAGCCAGGCGTTCCCGTTCGTGCTGGTGATCATCCCGCTGTTTCTGGTGCTGAAGAACCTGCGGCTGATCGACTCCCTGGCCGGGCTGGTGCTGGTGTACGTGGTGTGGTCGCTGCCGTTCGCGCTGTGGATGCTCGTCGGGTATGTACGCGCGGTTCCGACCGAGTTGGAGGAGGCCGCCGCGGTCGACGGCGCCGGGAAGCTCCGGACCCTCGTCTCGGTGACGGCACCCCTGCTCGCCCCCGGCATCGTGGCGACGGCACTGTTCGCGTTCGTCACCGCGTGGAACGAGTTCTTCTTCGCGCTGGTCCTGCTCAAGACCCCGGAGAAACAGACCCTGCCGGTCGTCCTCACCCACTTCATCGGCGCGGAGGGCGTCGCCGACCTCGGCCCGCTGGCCGCCGCCGCGTTCCTCGCGACTCTGCCCTCCCTGGTCGTCTTCGCGCTGATCCAACGCCGGATCACGGGCGGCATGCTCACCGGGGCGGTGAAGAGCTGATGCGACCCAAGTGGATCATCGTCCTCGTCGTGGGCCTGCTCCTCGCCGGCTGCACGGGCGGCGGCGGAAACGGCTCGGCGGGCGGCCGGATCATCCTCCGCTTCCAGTCCCTGGCCTGGCAGGAGGAGTCCGTCACCGCCAACAAGGAGTTGGTGAAGGAGTGGAACGCCACCCATCCGGACGTCGAGGTCGAGTACGTGCAAGGCAGTTGGGACAGCGTCCACGACCAGCTGCTCACCTCCTTCGAGGGCGGTGAGGCGCCGGACATCATCCACGACGCCTCCGACGACCTCGCGGACTTCGCCTACGGCGGCTACCTCGCCGACCTCCGGGACCTGCTGCCCGCCCGGCTCAAGTCCGACATCCCGCAGCGCAGTTGGGAGACGGCGACCTTCGGGGACGGGATCTACGGCGTGCCGTTCCTCCAGGAACCGCGGGTGATCGTCGCCAACGCGACCTGGCTGAGGAAGGCGGGCGTACGCATTCCGACCCCCGAACATCCGTGGAGCTGGCCGGAGTTCAGGGCCGTCACTCGGCGGCTGAGCGGGGACGGCAAGTACGGCGTGGCCTGGCCGCTCAAGGAGCCCGTGTCCGCCACGCTCAACCTGTCCCTGTCGGCGGGCGGTGAACTCTTCCACCGGGGCGCGGACGGCAAGGTGGCGGTGCGCTTCGACGCGGCCGACCAGGTCGTACCGCGCACGATCCACGACCAGGCGGACGTGGACCACAGCGCCTCACCCACGACGCTCGGGAGCGGCGGCTCGGACACCCTGCCCGGGTTCTTCGGCGGGAAGTACGCGATGGTGCCGCTCGGGTTCTCCTACCGCCAGCAGATCGTGCAGCAGGCGCCGAAGGGTTTCGACTGGCAGGTGCTGCCCGCCCCGGCCGGTGCGGACGGGCTCGCCCAGGGCGTCAGCCCGCAGACGCTGTCCATTGCCGCCGACAGCCCGCACAAGAAGGAGGCCGCCGCGTTCATCGACTTCCTGCTCCGGCCGGAGAACATGGTCCGCCTCGCCCTCGGCGACTGGATGCTGCCCACGGGGACCGAGGCGCTCAAGGACCCCGCCCTGCACACCGCCAAGGACGGCTGGGCGACCGGCGCCGCCCTCGCCTCCCACCTCCGCCCGGCCCCCGCCCAGTCCGTGCGCGGCTATCCCGAGTGGAAGGACAAGGTGGCGACCCCCGCGTTCCAGGAGTACTACAGCGGGGCGATCGGGCTCGCCGAGCTGAGAAAGCGGCTGGTGAGGGACGGGAACCTGGTGCTGGCCCGCTATCAGAGGTGATAGGGCGGGGCCGGAGGTGAGGGGCGGGGCCGGAGGTGAGGGGGCGGGGCCGGTCCCGAGCCGGCGGTGGCCGTCGGCACGAGCGAAAACAGGTTGGACGAGACGTCTCGTCTTGTCTAGGGTCGTCGCATGACCACCCGCCCCGCCCACATCGCCATGTTCTCCATCGCCGCCCACGGACACGTGAACCCGAGCATCGAGGTGATCCGCGAGCTCGTGGCGCGCGGTCATCGCGTGACGTACGCGATTCCGCCCGCCTTCGCCGAGAAGGTCGCCGAGACGGGGGCCGAGCCGAGGCTCTGGCATTCGACCCTGCCCACGGACGACGATCCGGAGGCCTGGGGGACCGAGCTGATCGACAACATCGAGCCGTTCCTGACCGACGCGCTGCAGGCCGAGCCGCAACTCGCGGCGGCCTACGAGGGCGACGAACCGGACCTTGTGCTGTACGACATCACCGCGTACCCGGCCCGGGTGCTCGCCCACCGCTGGGGCGTCCCGATCGTGCAGCTCTCCCCGAACCTCGTCGCCTGGGAGGGGTATGACGAGGAGGTCGGCAAACCGCTGTTCGAGCCGCTCAAGCAGACCCCGCGCGGCAAGGCGTTCTACGACACCTTCGCGCGCTGGATCGCGGAGAACGGCATGGACCTGAGCGTCGAGGACTTCATGGGCCGCCCCGACCGGTGCCTCGTCCTCATCCCCAAGGCTCTCCAGCCGAACGCCGACCGCGTCGACGAGAAGCGGTACACCTTCGTCGGCGCCTGTCAGGGCGAGCGCGCCGCGCAGGGGGACTGGCGGCGGCCCGCCGACGCCGAGAAGGTCCTGCTCGTGTCCCTGGGCTCCAGCTTCACCAAGCAGCCCGCCTTCTACCGCGCGTGCGTCGAGGCCTTCGGAGGGCTTCCGGGCTGGCACGTCGTGCTGCAGATCGGTCGCTTCGTCGACCCCGCGGAGCTGGGGGAGGTGCCCGGCAACGTGGAGGTCCACCCGTGGGTGCCCCAGCTCGCGATCCTCCGCCAGGCCGACGCGTTCATCACGCACGCCGGTGCGGGCGGCAGCCAGGAGGGGCTGGCCACCGGCACCCCGATGGTCGCCGTACCGCAGGCCGTCGACCAGTTCGGCAACGCCGACATGCTCCAGGCGCTGGGCGTGGCCCGCCACCTGCCGATGACGGAGGCGACGGCCGAGACCCTGCGGGAGGCGGTCCTCGCCCTGGTCGAGTATCCCGAGGTGGCGCGCCGCCTGGCGATGATCCGGGAGGAGATGGCGGGGGAGGGCGGCACCGGGCGCGCGGCCGACCTCATCGAGGCCGAGCTGCGCCTGCGCCAGGCGTAGACCCGACGCACGGCAACGTGGCCGGGGCGTGTGCGCCCCGGCCACGTACGACCTCATCGTGCGGAGATCAGACGCGGCCCCGGCCACGTACGACCTCACCGTGCGGAGATCAGACGCCCACCTTCTCGCCCTCGACCGCCGGCGGTCCGGACGCGGCCTCCGGCGACTCGTCGTGGGTGAAGTCCGGCAGCCGGTTCAGCCACTTCGGCAGATACCAGTTGCGCTCGCCGAGCAGCGCCATCACGGCCGGCAGCAGCACCCCGCGGATGATCGTCGCGTCGATGAGCACCGCGGCCGCCAGGCCCACACCCATCTGCTTCATGGACTGCATGGACAGCGTCCCGAAGATCGCGAAGACGGCGACCATGATGACGGCGGCGCTGGTGACGACACCGGCCGTCGTGACCACCCCGTGCCGGATCGCGTCCTTGGTGTCCCGGCCCCGCAGCCGCGCCTCACGGATCCGCGAGACCACGAACACGTGGTAGTCCATCGAGAGCCCGAAGAGGATCACGAAGAGGAACAGCGGCAGCCAGGTGATGATGGCACCCACGCCCTCCGCGCCGACCAGCGAGGCGCCCCAGCCGTGCTGGAAGACGGCGACCAGGATGCCGTAGGCCGCCGCGACCGACAGGAGGTTGAGCACGATCGAGGTGATCGCGATCGTCAGCGAGCGGAACGAGAGCAGCATCAGCAGGAAGGCGAAGACGACCACGAACGCGAAGACCGGGGCCACCGAGCCCAGCAACTGGTCACTGAAGTCGTGCGATCCGGCGACCTGTCCGGTGATCGGCGCCTGGACGCCGTCGACCTTGCCGAGCGTGTCGGGCCGCACCTTGTCGCGCAGCAGCTGAAGGCTCTTCTCCGCCTTGTCCTGGTCGGAGCCGCCCACGAGGGGCACGTACACGAAGGCGACGTTCTGCGCCGCGTGCACCTTGATGTCGACCGGGCCGCGCGAGGCACCCGAACTGATGGCCTGCGTACGGAAGTCGGCGAGCGCGGCCTTCACGTCGGCGGCGTTGATGTCGTGCGCCTTGACGACCACCTCGGCCGGCTCGGAGCCGCCCGGGAAGGCGTCGTTGACCCGGTTGTACGTCCCCACGATCGCCAGCGAGTTGCCGAACTCCTTGTCCAGCGTCAGCTGTTGCGTCTTCATGCCGAGGGCGGGAGCGGCGATGGCCAGCAGCGCACCGGCCGCGACGACCAGCGAGACGGCGGGCTTGGCGAGTACGACCCGCAGCACCGCGCTCCAGAACCGGCTGCCCTCCTCGGCGGACCGGACGCGCTTGCCCCTGGCCCGCCGCTTGTCCGGGTGCAGGAACGGCAGGCGGCCCTTCTCGACCCGCTCGCCGAGCAGCGAGAGCAGCGCGGGCAGCACGGTGACCGAGCCGACCATGGCGACCGCCACGACCATCAGCGAGGCCAGCCCCATCGCCTCGAACTCGGCGAGCCCGGTGAAGAGCATGCCGGCCATCGCCACGCACACCGTGACACCGGAGACGACGATGGCGCGGCCACTGGTGGCGGCGGCGATCCGCAGCGCGGCCCCGGCGTCCCGGCCGGCCTCGCGCTCCTCACGCTCGCGGCGCAGATAGAACAGGCAGTAGTCGACGCCGACGGCCAGACCCACCAGGAGCATCACGGAGTTGGCGGTGTCGCTCATCGGCTGGAGGTGGCTGACGATGCCCATCAGGCCCATCGTCGCCATGATCGCGGTGAGCGCGAGCGCCACCGGGAGCAGCGCCGCCACCAGGGCGCCGAAGGCGATCAGCAGAATACCGAGGGCCACCGGCACCGCGGAGTACTCGGCCTTCTTGAAGTCGTCGCCGAACGCGTCCGAGAAGGTCTTCTGCATGCTGGCGCCGCCGATCTCCTCGATCCGCAGCCCCGCATGGTCCTTCTGGACACCCTTGACGGCGTTCAGCACCGGCTCGACGCGGTCGCCCGCGGTGTCCGCGTCGCCCCGCATGTCGAACTGCACGAGCGCGCTGCGCCCGTCCCTGGAGATCGTCTTCGTGTCGTACGGGGAGGTCACGTCCGTGACCTTGCCGGTCCCCTCGACGGCCTTGACGACGGCGGTGACGGCGGCGCGGAAGTCGGCGTCCGTCGCCTTGACGTTCGCGTCCTTCCCCTGGATCAGGACGCTCTCACCGGCCGGGGCCTTGATCCCCGAGTCCTCGATGATCTTCGCGGCGGTGTGTGTCTCGCCCTTGAGCTGATCGCTCTCCTTGACGTCGACGCGGCCCGCCGCCGAGCCGAGCCCCATCGCCAGGACGACGAACAGCACCCAGATTCCCACGGCGGCCCATCGGTGCCGGGCGCTCCAGCCGCCTGCCCGCGCGGCGATGCCCCGCACCCGTATGTCTCCGTTCCCCATGACGGGCCAGCCCCCTTGTGCACGGTGACAGCCCCCTGCCGTCACCTCTGCTTATGAAGGTAGGGGTCGGATAAGAACGTCTCCTCGTGCTGCCCGGTGAACCGCGGGACCTCCGGCTCCTCCCCTCGGACCCCGTCGTCTCCGCACTGGGGAGGACAGGGGCCCCTTACACCTATCCGGGCCTCTCGGGGATCCGGATCAGGTGCGCTCGCCGATCGGAACCGGGGTGCGGGTGTTGATCCGCCTGGGCCCGACGGCCGTCCTATGGTGTGCGGATGACGACGACGTACGCGGCACTGCTGCGCGGGATCAACGTGGGCGGCAACAAGAAGGTGCCGATGGCCGAGCTGCGCACACTGATCGAGGAACTCGGCCACGGCGACGTACAGACGTATCTCCAGAGCGGCAACGCCGTCTTCTCCACCGACCGCGGGGACGAGGACTCCCTGGCGGCCGAGTTGGCCGAGGCCATGGAGAAGCACTTCGGCTTCGGCGTCGGCGTACTGGTCCGCGACCACGCCTATCTGAGCGCCGTACGGGAGGCGTGCCCGTTCCCGGCCGCCGAACTGGAGGCCAAGCAGCTGCACGTCACCTACTTCTCGGACCCCGTCGACGCCGAGCGCTTCGCCTCCGTCGACCCGGCGGTGTTCCTGCCGGAGGAGTTCCGCCTCGGCGACCGGGCGCTCTACCTGTACGCACCCGACGGCCTGGGACGCTCCAAGCTCGCCGAGGCCCTGTCGAAGCCGCGGCTCCTCAAGGGCGTCACCGCCACCACCCGCAACTGGAACACGGTCGTCAAACTCGAGGAGCTGACCGGTGCCTGAGCACAACCCCGCCGTGGAGGCCGCCATCATGGGCGAACTGAGGCTGCTCGACGCGGAGGTCCGCCGCTCGCCGGAGCGGCTCGGAGCGCTGCTCCACCCCGACTTCTACGAGTTCGGCAGCTCCGGGCGGCTGTGGGACCGCGCCTCCGTCCTCGCCGAACTGACCGGCAAGGACGTGCCCGGGTCGCGGCCCCTCACCGCCTCGCGGATGAAGGGCGTCCAGCTCGCACCGGACCTGGTCCACCTCACCTTCGACACGGAGGAGGACAGCGGCCGCCGCGTGCACCGGAGTTCGCTGTGGCGGCGGACGGAGGACGGCTGGCGCCTGTACTTCCACCAGGGCACACCGTTCAGGCCCGAGCCAGAGTGACCTTTCGTACGCCGCCATAGGTGGTGTACGAGACGATCTCGTCCGGGACCGTCAGCCTCGGGTCCCGGTACAGGCGTCGCAGCTCGTCCTCGCAGCCCGCCGCGGCGACGGAGTCGATCAGGGCGAGCTCGTCCGCGTCGAGCGCGGCGTCGTCGAGGATCTCCGGGCCCCAGGCGTCCCAGGGCAGTAGTTCGACGCCGTTGAGGGCGGCCAGGTCGCGCAGGACGTCGGCGCGGACGAACCACAGGCCGTGATACGACAGGCCCTCGATCCCGTTGAGGTCGAACACGCCGAACCTCCGGGGGTCGGCTCCGCCCTCGCGGCACGCCCGCCAGGCGTCGGTGGCCACCAGGAACTGGTCGCGGGGCACGTCCATCGGGTCGAAGCCCATGTCGTACTCGTGGTGGACCTGCGGGTCGGCCAGCCGCCAACTGCCGTCCGGCAGACGGTACTCGGTGACCCAGTGGTCGGCGTAGTACGCGTCGAAGTACCGGGCGAAGCCACAACGGAGCCGGGCGGCCGTCCCCGTGGCCCGCAGGAGGGAGCAGTGCAGCAGCGCGAAGTCCCGGCACGTGCCCACGAACCGCTCCGCGGGCGCCCGCCGTTCGGTGAGCGGCGCGTCACCGCGCTCCGCGAGGATCCGCAGCACCTCCGACGCGTAACGCGACTCCGCGTCCGCGTGCACCCGTTCCTCGGGGATGGCGTAGTCGAAGCGCGGACCCTCGCCCCGATGGATGATCAGATCTCTGACGACACGGGCGAGTTGCCCCGGATCACGGGGCAGCCCGCCGAGGTCCAGGGCGTCGCCCGGATCGCTGTACGGCGTCTGCTTCAGGTACTGGTCCATGCCCGGGATCCTCGTCCTTGCCCCAGGGGCAGGGTCAACCCAGCGCCGCCATGTCCTCGGCGGTGAGCCGCACCGCGCCCGCGTCGAGGTTCTCCTCCAGATGGGCGAGGGATCCCGTGCCCGGGGTCGGGCACAGCACCGGGGAGCGGTGCAGCAGCCAGGCCAGGGCGATCTGCCCCACTGTCGCCCCGTGCGCGGCGGCGATCCGGGCGCACGCCGGGTCGGCGGTGAGGGAGCCGTTGCCCAGCGGGAACCAGGGCAGGAAGGCGATGCCGCGCGCCTCGCACAGCTTCAGCAGCGGCTCCGAGTCGCGGTCGAGCAGGTTGAAGCGGTTCTGGACCGAGGCGATGTCGGTCAACTCCATCGCCTCTTCGAGCTGTTCGGCGGTGACGGAGTCGAGCCCGATGTGCCGGATCTTGCCCTCCGCGCGCAACTCGTCGAGCGCGCCCAGCTGGTCGGCCATCGGCACGGCCGGGTCGAGCCGGTGCAACTGGTAGAGATCGATCGCCTCGAGTCGCAGCCGCCGCAGGCTCGCCTCACACATCGCCCGCAACCGCTCCGGCCGCCCGTCGACGTGCCAGGCGCGGTCGCCGGTGCGCACGACACCGCCCTTGGTCGCGATCAACAGGCCCTCGGCGTACGGGTACAGGGCCTCGGCTACCAGCTCCTCGGCGATCGAGGGACCGTAGTTGTCGGCGGTGTCGACGAGGGTGACCCCGCGCCCGACGGCCCGCCGCAGCACGGCCACCGCGTCCCGGGCGTCCCCGCGCGGCCCCCAGTAGCCGGGACCGGTCAACTGGGCGGTGCCGTAGCCGAGCCGCCGCACCGGCTCCCCGCCGAGTGCAAAGTCCGGCGAGAAGCCTGCTGCGGAGTCGGTGGCAGATCTTCCCGGAACCATTTCATGGAGGGTACACGCGACTGTGCGGGCTCGTTTCAGGCGTTACCTGGATTCATCCGCAGCGCACCGGTCTTGAGGCGGGTGGTGAAGCGGATCACGTGATTGCGGTGCGGAGCGCCGCGGAAGTGTCCCGGCGGAGTTGGGGGAGCGCTCCGTCCAGGCTACCGAATCGTTGCGGCAGATCCGGATTCGACCGATCGGGTACTGAGTGTCGGTGGTGGGTGTTAGCGTCCGGATCATGCAGCTGCGGTATGCCTTCCGTCTCGACCCGGGTCCGCGCCAGCGCGTTGCGCTGGCGCGGGCGTTCGGGTGTGCGCGGGTGGTGTACAACGACGCGGTCGCCGCCCGTGAGCGGGCCCGGAGGGAGGGCGCCGCGTACCCGGGTGCGGCTGAACTGTCGAAGGCGCTGATCACCCGGGCGAAGACCATGCCGGAGCGGGCTTGGCTGTCCGAGGTGTCGGCGGTGGTGTTGCAGCAGGCATTGCGGGATGTCGAGCGTGCTTACACCAACTTCTTCTCCTCCCTCAAAGGCGCGCGGCAGGGGGCGCGGGTGGGGGCGCCGCGTTTCAAGTCGAAGCGCGATGCCCGACAGACGATCCGGTTCACTGCCAATGCCCGCTGGAAGATCACCGAGGCGGGGCGGCTGCTCCTGCCGAAGATCGGCGAGGTGCGGGTGAAGTGGTCCCGCACTCTGCCGTCCGTTCCTTCGAGCGTGACGGTGATCCGCGATGCGGCTGGGCGGTTCTTCGCCTCCTTTGTGGTGGAGACCGACCCGAATGCAGATCTGGCGCGGATGCCCGGGGCCTATGACCTGCCGAGTGTCGGGATCGACCTGGGACTGACCCATTTTGCGGTCTTGTCCGACGGGACGAAGATCGACAGCCCGCGATTTCTGCGGCGGGCGGAGAAGAAGTTGAAGAAGACCCAGAAAGAGCTGTCCCGCAAGCAGAAGGGCAGCAGGAACCGGGAGAAGGCCCGCCTCCGAGTCGCCCGCGCGCATGCGCAGGTGGTCGATGCCCGCCGGGAGTTCCACCACCAGCTCTCCACCCAGTTGATCCGCGAGAACCAAGCGGTCGCGGTGGAGGACCTGGCGGTCAAGGGGCTCGCGCGCAGCCGGCTCGGCAAGTCCGTCCATGACGCCGGATGGGCGTCTTTCCTGGCGATGCTGGAGTACAAGGCGCAGCGGTACGGGCGCGCGTTTGTGAAGGTCGGCCGGTTCGAGCCGACCAGTCAGGTGTGCTCGGTCTGCGGCATCAAGGACGGGCCCAAACCTCTGCACGTACGGGAGTGGACCTGCACGTACTGCGGTGCCCGGCACGACCGGGACCACAACGCCGCCAAGAACGTCAAACAGGCCGCCGGACTGGCGGTGACAGCCTGTTGAGCGCAGGTAAGACCAGAACCTAAGGTTCCGGCGCAGCGCGAAGAAGCAGGAAGCCACGGAATCCGGTCCGGTGCCGTGCCGCTATGTGGCACGGCACCGGACCGGAAGGCCGGAATCCTTGGGCTTTAGCCCGAGGAGCAGGTCAAATCATCATCGGAGCGGGAGCGGTCGATGGCACCATCGAGGCCGACCTCAACGGCGAGATCGTCCTCCTCGGCCGGCTGCACGGTGTGCCGACCCCGCTCAACGAGCTGCTCCAGCGGCTCGCGAACACCTTCGCGCGCGAGCGCAGGGCGGCGGGGTCACTGCCGGTCGCGGAGCTCGTACGCCTGGCCGACGAGGCTGTCGCGTTTGTTCAAGAGGAGCGCGCGCCGCGTCCCTAGCGTGGAGCGCATGAGCAATCCGTACAAGAACGTGCACCCGTACATGGTGGAATGCGCCGCCGAGGCCGCCCGGGTGGCCGGCGGTGTCACGACGGCGCGGCTGGCGGAGCCCGGTCCCACGCACTGCCCGGACTGGGACCTGCGCACCCTGGTGAACCACTGGGTCCTCTACACCTCGCACGGCCTGGAGCACCGTGCGCTGCGCGAGCAGCTCTCCGAGGAGCTGACCGGCCGGGACTTCACGGCGGATCCCGGCTGGGCGCGGGCGTACGCCGAGCAGCTCGACCGCGCCGTGGCCGCCTGGGACGACCCCGCGGTGTGGGAGGGCGAGGTCGACCTCGGGATGGCGAAGATGTCCGCCGCCGACATCGCCTCGATGATCGTCAAGGAGATGGCCGTGCACGGCTGGGACGTCGCGACGGCCACCGGCCAGGAGTTCCGGATCTCGGACGGCGCGGCCCGGTTCGTTCTGGACGTCGTCGACACGCACGCCGACCTCTACCGCCAGTACGACGGCTTCGCCGACCCGGTGCCGGTGTCCGACGACGCGCCCGTCTTCGAGCGTGCCCTCGCCCACAGCGGCCGCAACCCGCATCTGGCCCGCACGGCAATGGACCAGTGATTGAGAGCGGAATTGGGCCGTGTTCCTGTGCCACTGAGTGGCTAGCCTCGTCGGTATGACGAACCCGAGGACGGACGACTCACCCACCCGCGTCGACTTCTACTTCGACCCGACCTGCCCCTTCGCCTGGATCACCTCACGCTGGATGCTGGAGGTCGAGCGTGCCCGCCCGCTCGACCTCCGCTTCCGCGTGATGAGCCTCCACCTGCACAACCTGGGCAATGAACTCCCTCACTGGTACCGGGAGTTGGTGGAAAAGTCCGTCGGCCCCGTACGGGTCGCGGTGGCCGCCGCCGAACAGCACGGCGAGAAGGTGCTGCGCGACCTCTACACCGCCTTCGGCACCCGCATCCACGACCGAGGGGTCGAGGACTTCGACGCCGTGGTCGCCGACTCCCTCGCCGAGCTTGGTCTCCCGGCCGAGTTGGCCGCCGCGGCCCACGACTCCGCGTACGACGAGGCGGTACGCCGCAGTCACGAGGCAGGCCGGGAGCCCGGTTCGGACGGCTATGTGGGGACCCCCACCCTCCACGTCGACGGAACGGTGTGGTTCGGCCCCGTCCTGCGGGCCGTTCCGCGGGGCGAGCGCGCGGCGGAGCTCTTCGACAGTTTCCGTGTCCTCGCCGCCCACCCGGACTTCTTCGAGCTCAAGCGGACGAGGACGGGAGGACTGTCCTTCGACTGAACAGGGATCTGGAATATGAACGCTGCTCGGATGAATGGGTGTCCAGTAGAAGGGAGTTGGGCCGTTCTCTGCCGCATTCATTGACGGTGACCCGCAATAGATCCTACCTTTCTCGGCGTTGGGTACAGGCTGATCCCACGGGAGGGGAACATGCCCATGCGCCGAAGAGCCGCCCTAGTCACCCTGATCTCCACGGTCCTGGCCCTAGGAATTCCGGGTGCCGTGTCCTCCGCCCAGCCCGCGACCTCCGACCTCTACGTCTCCCCGAGCGGGAACGACCACGCGAACGGCACCGCCCGCCACCCCGTACGCACCCTGGAACGCGCCCGCGACCTCGTCCGCGAGCGCGTCACGGGGATGAAGGGCGACCTGACGGTCCACCTCGCCTCGGGTACGTACCGGCAGATCGCGCCCCTCACCCTCGACGCCCGGGACTCCGGCACCGGTGGCCACCAGGTGATCTGGCAGGGCACCGGGAACACCGTCGTCAGCGGTGGCCGACAGGTCCAGGGCTGGCGCCCGGTCGCCGGGAGGCCGGGCCTGTGGTCCGCGCCCGCTCCCCAAGGCCTCACCGACACGCGGCAGTTGTACGTCGACGGGGTGCGCGCCCAGCGCGCCCGCGGGGCCGTGCCGGTGACCCTCACCCAGACCGCCACCGGATACACGGCGTCCTCCGACACCCTCGCGCACTGGAAGCACCCCTCCGACGCCGAGTTCGTCTACACCAGCGGCGAGTCCCTGTGGAACGTCGAGCGCAACGGCCTGGGCCAGTGGACCGAGCCGCGCTGCCGCATCGCCGCCGCCGAGGCCGCCACGATCACGATGGTCCAGCCGTGCTGGGACAACTCCAACAAGCGGGTCGAGTTCCCGGACATCCCCGGCCGCACGGTCAGCATGGTCGGGCCCGGCCACCTCACCAACGGCGGCAGGGCGACCTACGTCGAGAACGCCTACGAACTCCTGGACCAGCCCGGCGAGTGGTACCTCGACCGCACCGCGCACCGGGTCTACTACCTGCCCCGCAAGGGCGAGAACCTCGCGCGCGCCGACGTCGAGGCGGCACAGGCCGAGAAGCTGATCGACGGACGGGGCACGGCCGCCGCGCCCGTCCACGACCTCGCCTTCCGCGGCTTGCAGTTCAGCTACGCCACCTGGCTCACCCCCTCGGGACCGGAGGGCTTCTCCGAGATCCAGGCGGGCTACACCATCACCGGCGAGAAGGGCTGGGCGACCCAGGGCCTGTGCCAGTACGTCGAGGGCGGCACCTGCCCGTTCGCGTCCTGGACCAAGATGCCGGGCAACGTCTCCTTCGCGTACGGGCAGCGCATCGCGTTCAGCGACGACGTCTTCGCCCATCTCGGCGCCTCCGGCCTCGACCTGGGCACCGGCTCGAAGGACTCCACGGTCGGCGCCAGCGTCTTCACCGACATCTCCGGCAACGGACTGGAGATCGGCTCGGTGGACGGGCAAACCCCGGCCTCCGGAGTCCAGGTGACGGACAATCACCTCTATGGACTGCCCCGCGAGTACCACGGCGGCGTGGCGATCCTCAACGGCTGGACCCAGAACACCACGATCGCCCACAACCAGATCGACCACGTCGGCTACAGCGCCGTCTCCCTCGGCTGGGGCGGCTGGCCCGACAAGATCGGCGACCCGGCGACCCCCAACCCCAGCCACGACAACACGGTCCGCGACAACCTGATCTTCGACTACATGCAGATGCTCGACGACGGCGGCGGCATCTACACCCAGGGACTGACGGGCACCTCCCTGGCCGACGGCGAGAAGGTCACCGGCAACGTCATCCACGACCAGTGGGGCCTCGGCAAGAACGTCTACACCGACAACGGCTGCACCTACGAGACGGTCGAGGGCAACGTCCTCTACAACGCCTCGTACGCCAACGTCGCCTCCCGCCACACCGACTACCGCGACACGCTCGGCAACAACGACCCGACCCTCGTCAAGGACAACTGGTGGGAGGAGGGAACCGCCGACGGCGACAACAAGGGCCTGGTGACGAGCGGAAACAAGATCATGACGGCCCCGTCCGACGTACCGCCGGAGATCCTCGGCAACGCGGGACTCGAACCCGCCCACCGCGGACTGCTGAACCGCCGCGTCGGCGCCGTCTCCACCCCGGAGGCACCCTCCCGCGTCGGTACGAGCGCGGCGGGAGTCGACGCCCTGTACGTCACCTTCAACCCGAGCTTCGTGGACGGCGGTTCACCGGTGACCGGCTACACGGCGCGGGCGTACGACGCGTCCGGACGCCAGGTGGGCGAACAGGCCGTCGATGCGGCCGAGTTCAAGCGCACGGCGGTCGTACGGATCGGCGGACTGCCCGCGTCGGCCGGCCCGCTCACGGTCACCGTCACCGCGAGCAACGCCCACGGCACCAGTGCCCCGTCGCTCGCCTCGCTTCCGCTGACCCCGACCGCCGTGACCGCGCTGCCGGGCGCACCGACCGGCCCCAAGCTGCGTACGGCGTCCACCGCCGCCACCGTGGCCTGGACCCCGCCGACGGCGACCGGCGACGCCAAGGTCGTCGGCTACCGCGTCACCGTCTCCGACGGCCGCGCCCCGATCGACGTCACGGGCCGGGACGTGCTGGTCGGTCAGCCCTCCGCGAAGGGCATGTTCCGAGTGATCGGAGGCCTCAGCCCCGGCACCTCGTACACCGTCACGATCGCGACGGTGACGGCGGCGGGCACGGGACCGGCGGCCACCGTGACGGCCACCACCAGGGCGTGACCGTTCAGGCGCCGAGCGCCGCCGGCACCGGGACGCGTGCCTCGTCGTACCGCTCCAGCAGGACCCGTGCCACCTCCGGTGCCGGGCCCAGCACGTCGGCCAGTACGTCCGCCTCGGCGGCGCCCCGGGCGATGCGGTCCGGGAGGAAGCCGGGGGCGAGGACGTAGGGGGCGACGGCGACACGCTCGCAGCCGAGGGCGCGCAGTCCGCGCACCGCGTCCTCGGTGCGCGGAAGGGATGCGGAGGCGAACGCGGGCCGCACGGCGCACCAACCGGTGTGCCGCCACTCCCGCGCGATTTCTGCGATCACCGCGATCGCCTCCGGGTCGGTGGACCCCGCGGAGGCCAGCACGACCCCCGTCGAGGACTTGTCGGCGGGGGTCAGCCCCGCCTCGTACAGCCGGCGTTCGAGCGCCGCCGTCAGCAGGGGGGAGGGGCCGAGCACCTCCGCCTGACGGATGCGCAGGCGCGCCGGGGCCTCCCGCAGGACCGCCGGGATGTCCGCCTTCGCGTGGAAGGCGCGGGTGAGCAGGAGAGGGAGGGCGACCACATCACGTACGCCCTCCGCCGCCAGGGACTCCAGCACCCCCGGCACCGAGGGGATGTTGAAGTCGAGGAAGCCGGTCTCCACGCGCAGGCCCGGACGCCGGGCCCGCACACGCCGCACAAGGGCGTGCACCGTCGCGGCATGACGCGGATCGCGGCTGCCGTGGGCGATGACCAGGAGGACCGGACGACTCGTCATGACGGGCTCAGCTCTTCACCAGGAGACCGCGGCTGCGCAGCACCCACCGCTCCAGCGGGCTGAAGATCAGCAGGTCGATGGCGATACCGACGAACAGGATGAGGAAGATGGCGAGGAAGACCATCGACATGGAACTGGCGGTGCGCCCGTTCTCCAGCAGCTGACCGAGGCCGATGCCCAGGTCGGGGGAGGAGGCGATGATCTCCGCCGCCATCAGGGAGCGCCAGGAGAACGCCCAGCCCTGCTTCAGACCGGCCAGATAGCCGGGCAGCGCGGCCGGCATCACGATGTGCCAGGTCCCGCGCAGGCCCGTCGCGCCCATCGTGCGGCCCGCCCGCAGGAACAGCGGCGACACCTGGTCCACGCCCGACACCAGGCCGTTGGCGATGGAGGGGACGGCGCCGAGCAGGATCACCGCGAACATCATCGAGTTGTTCAGGCCCAGCCAGATGACGGCCGGCGGCACCCAGGCCACGGAGGGCAGCGACTGGAGCCCGGAGAGGATGGGGCCGATCGCGGCGCGGACGAACTTCACCCGGGCCACCAGCAGACCCAGCGGGGTGCCGATCGCCAGGGCGAAGAGGAACCCGAGCAGACCGCGCGAGACACTCGTCCAGATGTAGCCGAGCAGCGTGCCCTGCAGCCAGGCGTCCTTGACCTCGCCCCAGACGTCGGACGGTGAGGGCAGCTTGCTCGGGTCGGTGACGACCTTGAACGAGATCAGCGCCTGCCACACCACCAGCACCAGGGCGATGGCGACGAGCGGCGGCAGTATCTTCTCGACGAAGGTCTGGCGGAAGGCCGGCCTGCCCGTGTGCGCGGTCGTCTCCAGGGCGTCGAGGCCCGCTTCCAGGCCCGCCATGTCGTTGCCGGGGCTGTCCTTGACGGGCCGGCCGGCCGCGTCGGCCTTCGTCTCAGTGCTGGCCATGGCGGCGGATCTCCCCACGCAGTTGTTCGGTGATCTCGACGGACAGCTCCGCCACGGCCGCGTCCTCGATACGACGCGGCTGCGGGATGTCGACCCGCCACTCATGGGCCACCCGGCCGGGGCGCGAGGACAGCAGGACGACCCGCTCGGCCAGCCGCACCGCCTCACGCACGTTGTGGGTGACGAAGAGGACGGACAGCTGGGTCTCGCGCCAGATCCGGGTCAGTTCGTCGTGCAGGACGTCCCGTGTGATGGCGTCCAGCGCCGCGAACGGCTCGTCCATCAGCAGGATCTGGCTGTCCTGGGCGAGCGCGCGGGCCATCGCGACGCGCTGGCGCATACCGCCGGACAGCTCGTGCACCCGCTTCCCGTACGCGCCCTTCAGTCGGACGAGTTCGAGCAGTTCCTCCGCCCGGTCGCGGCGCTCGGACTTCGCGACGCCGCGCAGCCGCAGCGCGAGCTCGATGTTCTTGCCCGCGGTCAGCCACGGGAAGAGGGCGTGCTCCTGGAACATCAGGGCCGGACGCCCGTTGGTCGTGATGTTGCCCGCGGTCGGGGCGTCGAGGCCCGCGACCAGGTTGAGCAGCGTCGACTTTCCACACCCCGAGGCCCCCAGGAGGGTGACGAACTCGCCCGGCGCGACATCGAGGGTGATGTCGTCGAGGACGAGCTGGGGCCCCGTCGGTCCGGTGAAGGACTTCGAGACATGCTCGATCCGGGCGGCGTGCTCCACCACTTCGGCGCCGTCGGCGGCCTTGGCGAGGGTCGTGGCCATGGTCGTCACCTCCTGGGAACTCATCGGTGTGGGTCCTTACTTGACGCCGAGACCGGCGTCGTCGACCGTGCTCTCGCCCGCGGCCCCCAGGACCTTGTTCAGGAGCGTGAGGTCGTAGATCCCGTTCAGGTCGGGCTTCTTCAGCAGGCCCGCCTTGACCGCGTGCTCCGCCTCGGTGTTGAGGGTGGAGGCCAGCGGGTCATTGGTGATCTGGATGGACTTCCAGGCCGGGTCGAGCACCTTCGCCGGGAGCTCCTTGCCGGAGTCGACCTTCAGCTGGGCGTTGGCCGCGGCCTTCGCCTGGTCGGGGTTGGCGCTGATCCACTTGTTGGTGTCGACCGAGCCCTTCAGCACGGCCTCGACGACCTTCGGGTGCTCCTTGAGGAACTTCTGCGACACGATGATGTTCGTGATCACGAACTTCTTGTCGGGCCACAGGGAGGCCTCGTCGAGCAGTACCTTGCCGCCCTCGGCGACCAGCTTGGACGCGGTCGGCTCCGGCACCCAGGCGCCGTCGATGGAGCCGGACTTGTAGGCGTCCGGGGTGATCTTGTTGTCCGTACGGACGACCGAGACGTCGCCCTTGCCGCTCTGCGCGTCGACCTTCCAGCCCTGGTCCGCGATCCAGTTGAGGAACGCCACGTCCTGCGTGTTGCCGAGCTGCGGGGTCGCGATCTTCTTGCCCTTGACGTCCTTCAGGGACTTGATCTTCTTCGGGTCCACCACGAGCTTCACACCGCCGGACGCCGAACCGCCGATGATGCGCAGGCTCTTGCCCTGGGACTTGGTGAAGCCGTTGATCGCGGGCGAGGGGCCGATCCAGCCGATGTCGATCGAGCCCGAGTTCAGCGCCTCGATCTCGGAGGGGCCCGCGTTGAAGGTGGAGTACTCCGCCTTCGTGCCGCCCAGCGCCTTCTGGAAGAGGCCTTCCTGGCGGCCGACCAGCGCGGTCGCGTGCGTGAGGTTGCCGAAGTAGCCGATCTTCACGGTGTCGAGGCCGTCGATCTTCGAGGATCCGGCGGCGACCTTCTCCTTGGAGGAGGAGTCGCTCTTCGACTGGGAGCCGTAGCTGCAGGCGGCGAGCGCGAGCAGGGGGAGTGCGACGGCGGTGGCTATGCCACGGCGTACAAGGTTCGAGCGGATGGCAGGCACGGGAGGGGTTCCTCTCGTTGGCCCGGCGGTCACGTTTTCAGGTCGTGGCCGGGAGGTCGGCAGGTCTTCGTCGTCGCATCCGGGACGTCGGGTGGGGGGACGGGGCGCGCAGGCAGTGCGCGTACGTCATTCCGCACATCGCGCCACTCCGCCCTGCCCGCTGCCGAGGGCGCCGCTGCCGACGCGGCCGCCCTCCTTGGCGAACGTGGAGTAGAAGTCGGTGGACGTCATGTCAGAAGTCCCACCCGTCGTCGTCGCCCTCGTCCTTGACCGGCTGCGGCGCGGCGAACGACTCGCCGACCATGCCCGCGGTCAGCGTGGTGCCGTCCGCCGGGTCGATCAGGATGAACGCGCCGGTGCGCCGGGAGTCGGCGTACGAGTCGAGCGGAAGGGGCTCGGCGGCACGGATCTTGACGCGGCCGATGTCGTTGGCGACCAGCTGACCCGGGTGCGGGTGCAGCGACAGGTCGTCGAGCGTCAGCCGGGACGGGATGTCCTTGACGATCGCCTTCACCGTGCGGGTGCCGTGCTTGAGCAGCACCCGGTGGCCGACGGTGAGCGGCTGGTCGGCCACGTGGCAGACGGTCGCCTCGACGTCCTGCGTGGTCGGGGGCGCGTCCTTGCTCGGCACGATCAGGTCACCGCGCGAGACGTCGATGTCGTCCTCCAGCAGGAGGGTCACCGACTGCGGGGTCCACGCCACGTCGACCTGCTTGCCCAGCAGATCGATCCCGGCGACCTTCGTGGTGCGCCCGGAGGGCAGCACGGTCACACTCTCGCCGACCCGGAAGCTACCGGCGGCGATCTGACCGGCGTACCCCCGGTAGTCGGGGTGCTCGGCGGTCTGCGGGCGGATCACGTACTGCACGGGCAGACGGGCGTGGCAGTGCCCCAGGTCGTGGCTGACCGGGACCGTCTCCAGGTGCTCCAGGACCGTCGGGCCGCCGTACCAGTCCATGTTCGCGGAGGCGTCCACCACGTTGTCACCGGCGAGCGCCGAGATCGGGATCGCGGTGATCTCGGGAACGCCCAGCTCGGAGGCGTACGCCGTGAACTCCTCGGCGATCGCGGCGAAGACGGACTCCTTGTACTCGACGAGGTCCATCTTGTTGACGGCGAGGACCACGTGCGGGACGCGCAGCAGCGCGGCGACGGCCGCGTGCCGGCGGGTCTGCTCGATGACGCCGTTGCGGGCGTCGACGAGGACGACGGCCAGGTCGGCGGTCGAGGCGCCGGTGACCATGTTCCGGGTGTACTGCACATGCCCGGGGGTGTCGGCGAGGATGAACCGGCGGCGCGCCGTCGCGAAGTAGCGGTAGGCGACGTCGATGGTGATGCCCTGCTCGCGCTCGGCGCGCAGGCCGTCGGTGAGGAGGGCGAGGTCGGGGGCGTCCTGGCCCCGGCTCGCCGAGACGCGCTCCACGGCCTCCAACTGGTCCGTCAGGACCGACTTGGAGTCGTGCAGCAGTCGTCCGACCAGCGTGGACTTGCCGTCGTCGACGGAGCCGGCGGTCGCGAAGCGCAGGAGCGTGGTCGCCGACAACTGCTCGACCGACAGCGGCTCGGTGGGTTCGGTGGTGCTGGTCATGTCTAGAAGTACCCCTCGCGCTTGCGGTCTTCCATCGCGGCCTCGGACATCTTGTCGTCGGCGCGGGTGGCGCCCCGCTCGGTGAGCCGGGAGGCGGCGATCTCGGCGATCACGGCGTCCAGCGTGGTCGCGTCGGAGTCGACGGCGCCGGTGCAGGACATGTCGCCGACGGTCCGGTAGCGGACGAGCCGCTTCTCGACCGTCTCGCCGTCCTTGGGTCCGCCCCACTCACCGGCGGTCAGCCACATGTTCGACCGCTGGAAGACCTCGCGCTCGTGCGCGAAGTAGATGTCGGGCAGTTCGATGCCTTCGCGAGCGATGTACTGCCAGACGTCCAGTTCGGTCCAGTTGGAGAGGGGGAAGACGCGGACGTGTTCGCCGGGTGCGTGGCGGCCGTTGTAGAGCTGCCACAGTTCGGGGCGCTGGCGTCGGGGGTCCCACTGGGAGAACTCGTCACGCAGGGAGAAGACGCGTTCTTTCGCGCGGGCCTTCTCCTCGTCGCGGCGTCCGCCGCCGAAGACGGCGTCGAAGCGTTCGGACTGGATCTTCTCGGTGAGGGGCACGGTCTGCAGGGGGTTGCGGGTGCCGTCGGGGCGCTCGCGCAGGACTCCGCGGTCGATGTAGTCCTGCACGGAGGCGATGTGCAGCCGCAGTCCGTGCTTGTCGACCGTGCGGTCGCGGTATTCGAGGACTTCGGGGAAGTTGTGTCCGGTGTCGACGTGCAGCAGGGTGAAGGGGATCGCGGCGGGGGCGAAGGCCTTCAGGGCGAGGTGCAGCATGACGATGGAGTCCTTGCCGCCGGAGAAGAGGATCACCGGCCGTTCGAACTCGCCCGCGACCTCACGGAAGATGTGGACGGCCTCGGACTCCAGGGCGTCCAGGTGCGAGAGCGCGTACGGGCTGCTGTCCGTCTCCTCGGAGACACTGGCGACGGTCGTCATGCGAGACCCCTTTCGGTGAGCAGCGCATGGAGCGCGGCCGCGGACTCCTGCACGGACTGGGTGTGCGACTCGATGCGCAGATCGGGCGACGCGGGCTCCTCGTACGGGTCGTCGACGCCGGTCAGCCCCGAGATCTCCCCCGCGGCCTGCTTGGCGTACAGCCCCTTCACATCGCGCACGGAGCAGACCTCGACCGGCGTCGCCACGTGCACCTCCAGGTACGGGGTGCCGCCGGTCCGGTGACGCTTGCGGACCGCCTCGCGGCTGTCGGCGTACGGCGCGATCACCGGGACGAGCGCCTTGACGCCGTTGCGGGAGAGCAGCTCGGCGAGGAAACCGATCCGCTGCACGTTCGTGTCGCGGTCCTCGCGCGAGAAACCGAGGCCCGACGAGAGGAACTCGCGGATCTCGTCGCCGTCGAGCACCTCGACACGGTGGCCCTCGTCGCGCAGCCGGCCGGCCAGCTCGTACGCGATGGTGGTCTTGCCGGCGCTCGGCAGACCCGTGAGCCAGATGGTGGCTCCGGTCGTCACTTGCTGCTCCTGGGAGATCTGGGTGGTCGTGGTCATCCGTGCAGCCCGCACTCGGTCTTGGACCGTCCCGCCCAGCGGCCGGCGCGGGCGTCCTCGCCCTCCAGCACACGGCGGGTGCAGGGCGCGCAGCCGACGGAGGCGTAGCCGTCCATCAGCAGCGGGTTGGTGAGGACGCCGTGCTCGGCGACGTACGCGTCCACGTCGTCCTGCGTCCAGCGGGCGATCGGCGAGATCTTGACCTTCTGCCGCTTCTCGTCCCAGCCGACGACCGGGGTGTTCGCCCGGGTCGGGGACTCGTCGCGGCGCAGTCCGGTCGCCCAGGCGTCGTACCTGGTCAGGCCCTCTTCCAGGGGCTTGACCTTGCGCAGGGCGCAGCACAGGTCGGGGTCGCGGTCGTGCAGCTTGGGGCCGTACTCGGCGTCCTGCTCGGCGACGGTCTGGCGCGGGGTGAGGGTGATGACGTTGACGTCCATCACGGCCTCGACCGCGTCACGGGTGCCGATGGTCTCGGGGAAGTGGTAGCCGGTGTCGAGGAAGACCACGTCTACTTGGCTGTCGCCCGGCTGGGCGCGGGAGGCGAGGTGGGCGACGACCGCGTCCTCCATGGAGGAGGTCACGCAGAACGTCTTGCCGAAGGTCTCGACGGCCCACTGGAGGATCTCCAGGGCCGAGGCGTCCTCGAGGTCGCGCCCCGCCTGCTCGGCGAGGCGCTTCAGGTCCTCGGCCGTACGGCCTTCCCGGCCTTCCCGATCTTCCTGATCTTCCCGGTCTTCCTGAATCGTCGTCATATCTCGTCCCCTCCACCTTCGTTGCGCTGAACCCCACGGGCGAGCAGTCCGAGGAACTTCAACTGGAAGGCTCGGTTGCACGCCGCGCATTCCCACGCGCCGTGGCCCTGTTCGCTCGGACGGAGGTCTTCGTCGCCGCAGTAGGGGCAGTAGAAGGGAGCCGCTCGCTCGCTCACGACAGCGACTCCTCGCTGGCACGGGCGGCCCAGGTGGCGAAGCGCTCGTCGTCCTCGCGCTCCGCCTGGAAGCGCTTGAGGACCCGCTCGATGTAGTCGGGAAGCTCGTCCGAGGTGACCTTCAGGCCACGGACCTTGCGGCCGAAGCCGGCCTCCAGGCCGAGCGCGCCGCCCAGGTGCACCTGGAAGCCCTCGACCTGCTCGCCCTGGTCGTTCAGGACCAGCTGGCCCTTGAGACCGATGTCCGCGACCTGGATACGGGCGCAGGCGTTCGGGCAGCCGTTGATGTTGATGGTGATGGGCTCTTCGAACTCGGGGATGCGGCGCTCGAGTTCGTCGATCAGGGAAGCACCGCGCGCCTTGGTCTCGACGATCGCGAGCTTGCAGTACTCGATGCCGGTGCAGGCCATCGTGCCGCGCCGGAAGGTGGAGGGCCTGACGGTCAGGTCGAGGGCTTCGAGGCCCTCCACCAGCGAGTCGATCTGGTCCTCCGTCACGTCGAGCACGATCATCTTCTGCTCGACGGTGGTGCGCAGCCGGCCCGAGCCGTGTGCCGCGGCCAGCTCGGCGATCTTCGTGAGGGTGGTGCCGTCCACGCGGCCGACGCGCGGCGCGAAGCCGACGTAGAAGCGGCCGTCCTGCTGGCGGTGCACACCGACGTGGTCGCGCCAGCGGGCGACCGGCTGGTCGGGGGCCGGGCCGTCGAGGAGCTTCCGCTCGAGGTACTCGTCCTCCAGGATCTGACGGAACTTCTCCACGCCCCAGTCGGCGACCAGGAACTTCAGACGGGCGCGGGTGCGCAGGCGCCGGTAGCCGTAGTCGCGGAAGATCGAGATGACGCCCTCGTAGACGTCAGGGACCTCGTCCAGCGGGACCCAGGCCCCGAGGCGCTGGCCGATCTTCGGGTTGGTGGAGAGGCCGCCGCCGACCCAGAGGTCGAAGCCGGGGCCGTGCTCCGGGTGGTTCACGCCGACGAAGGCGACGTCGTTGATCTCGTGCGCCACGTCGAGCAGCGGCGAGCCGGAGATCGCGGACTTGAACTTGCGGGGCAGGTTCGAGAAGTCCTTGTTGCCGATGATCCGGCGGTGGATCTCGTCGATGGCCGGGGTGCCGTCGATGATCTCGTCCTCGGCGATGCCGGCGACGGGCGAGCCGAGGATGACGCGGGGCGTGTCACCGCAGGCCTCGGTGGTGGACAGCCCGACGGCTTCGAGCCGGTTCCAGATCTCGGGGACGTCCTCGATGCGGATCCAGTGGTACTGCACGTTCTGGCGGTCGGTGAGGTCGGCGGTGCCGCGCGCGAACTCCTGCGAGATCTCGCCGATGACGCGCAGCTGGTCGGTGGTCAGCCGGCCGCCGTCGATGCGGACGCGCAGCATGAAGTACTTGTCGTCCAGCTCCTCCGGCTCCAGGATCGCGGTCTTGCCGCCGTCGATCCCGGGCTTGCGCTGGGTGTACAGCCCCCACCAGCGCATACGTCCACGAAGGTCGTTGGGGTCGATCGAGTCGAAGCCGCGCTTCGAGTAGATCGTCTCAATGCGTGTCCGCACATTGAGACCGTCGTCGTCCTTCTTGAACTGTTCGTTTCCGTTGAGCGGGGTGAAGTGACCCACGGCCCACTGACCCTCGCCGCGGTGACGACTCACCTTGCGGCGGGGCGCGGCGGCGGGATTCTGCGGGGTGGCGGCCATGGTTGATACGTCCTTCGGGACTGCGGGACAGGAAGGAGAGCGGCTCTCAACTGCGCATATGGGCGCATACGGAAAGTACGCGCGCGTCATTGCGCAGAGGGAGGCAAAAGGGAGAATGTCGGCTGGGCCGGGGCTGTCAGCTCGCCGGACAGATGGCGCTGGACATGCGGCCGAGGTCGACGTGCCGCCGACTCACCAAGGCAATTCCAGTTCCAGACATGACGGAAGCGTGTCACGGGGATCTCGGGCCAGTCCACCGTCATCCATCATGTGGACACCCTTGTCCCGAATGGCGAGACAAAGGTGTCGTCGGTCACACGGCTGGGCAGAAATGGACGATCCGGTGGCCCGGTGACCGCCCGATGGCGGGCCGAGGGACGGCCCGCGGCAGGTCAGCCCGCGCTTGCGCCCGGCCAGGGCCCGGGGGTGGCGATCTCCGGCTCCTCCTCCACCTTGGTGTCGAAGAGCTTGAAGCCGCGGCGCAGGTAGTTGTCCATCGCGTGCTCCCCGTCCTTGCTGCATGTATGCAGCCAGACGCGCTTCGTCTCGGGCCGCCCCGGCCAGCGCTCCGCCAGGTCCCAGGCTCGCGCCACCCCGTACGAGAGCAGGTGCCCGCCGATCCGGCGGCCCCGGAAGGCGGGGATCAGTCCGAAGTACATGACCTCGACGACGCCGTCGTCCTGCGGGTCCAGCTCGACATAGCCCGCGGGCGTTCCCCGGTCGTAGGCGACCCAGGTCTCCACGGCGGGGCGGTCCAGGACCTCCTGCCACTGCGCGTACGTCCAGCTCAGGCGGTCGGTCCAGCGGATGTCCCCGCCCACGGAGGCGTACAGGAAGCGGTTGAACTCGGGTGAGGGGACTTCGGAGCGCACGATCCGGACGTCGCCGTCGGGCGTGATCGCGGGGAGCAGGTCGCTTGCCGCGGTCTGCTCCAGGGACCAGGTGGTCACAGTGACGTTGCTCATGGGGGCCAGGGAACCACGCGGCTGCGCCGCGCTCCAAAGCGGGCCAGATGTTTTCGCCCCCGCCGCCCCTACCCGTCCCATCCTTCTGGGGCTCCGCCCCAGACCCCGCCAGGGGCGCTGCGCCCCCTGGACCCCCGCAGGGGGTCTTCAGGGGCGCGAGGAACTGCGCGAACGGCCCCCACCGGCCCGCGGCCGAAGAACACGCCCGGAGGGTCTGGGGGCGGAGCCCCCAGGGATGGGACGGGTAGGGGCGGCGGGGGCGAAGAACCCCCGGGGTGCCTAGCCCAGGGACTTGTTCACCGCGGTCAAGGGGACCGCGTACAGGACGCGCTCCGGTGTCGTGTCCGGGGCGGCGCCGGTGAGGGTCCACAGTTCGCCGGTCTCCTGCCAGTAGGACAGGGAGGCGGCGTGCTGGCCCCAGCAGGCGTAGGACTGGTCCCCGGTGCACTGCACCGCCTCGGCGGTGTGTCCGCTCTGGCGCCACAGCGTGCCGTGCCGCCCACCGCTGGCGGGCGTGTGGCCGACGTACCAGTCGGCCTTGCGCGCCCCGGCCGGCGTATAGGAGAGGACACCCGAGAGCCCGGCGGCCTTGGTCGTGTAGGCCTCGCGTGCGTCGACCCGCCCCAGGGAGTCACTGCCCAGCAACCCCGCCCGGCCGGCGCCGGTGCTGTACGAGTACCGCCAGATCCGGGTCCGCTCCGTGCCGTCGGCCGGCGCCGCCTCGGTGGCGACCAGGCTGTCCGGCGTCGAGGTGCGGTCCAGCGACAGGGAACCGAAACAGGGGTTCGCCCGGGCCTCGCCCGAGCCGCACGTGCCGCCCGCCGGGCTGTACGAGCCGACGGCCGGCAGCAGGTACTGGTAGCCGTGCGCGGAGTAGCCGCCGCGCACCTTGCCGATCGCCCCGCTGTCCACGCCCGCCTTCAGGAGGTGCTGCAGGTCGAAGACGAGCAGGGAGTCGTCCCGCCCCGCGCCGTTCTGCGCGGTGACGATCAGCTTGCCCTGGTACCAGACCATGCCGCCCAGCCGGGAGCGGACCGCGCCGAAGTCCTTGCCGCCGTCGCGCGGCGCGACCAGCAGCACCCAGCGGTACCTGAGCGCCGCCGGGTCGCTCGCGTCGATGAAGGCGACCCGGGCCAGACCCCGGTCCGTGGCGGAGGCGCCCGCGGCCCGGTCGTCGTGGTTCCAGCCCGCCAGGATGACCCGCCGGTCGCCCCACCGGCCGTCCTGTTCGGCGTCACCGGAGGTGGTGACGGAGGCGGGCGCCCACTGCCGGCTCCGCGCGTCGTCCGAGGCCCAGCAGTACGCGCGGGTGGCGACCGGTTCGAGGGGCAGCGCGGCCCGCTCGGTCCCGGAGCAGTCGGCCTCGCCGCGCATCGTGTGGTCGGCGCTCGCCAGCACGCCGGAGACTCCGACGTTCCCGCCCATGTTCCGGCTGAGCGTGCTGAGAGTGTCCCCGGCGACCAGGTTCTCGTGCAGTTGGAGCCTGCTGGTCTCGGCGACCGAGGTGAGCGGGGTCAGCGCGCCCGGACTGTTGCTGCCCGTGGCCTGGGAGGTGCTGATCAGCGTGGCGGCCGCGGTGAGCGCGAGGGCGGTTCCGGCCAGAGTGGCGCGCAGCGCCTGTCCCCTTCGCCTACGACGGTGTCTGCCGCGGTGCTTCATGCGTCCTCCCGAGGAAGGCCAACTGCCCCTCATGATCGATACGTTGACGGAGAGACGGGTGGGGTGGCCTGTGGAGGGATGCTACGTCAGAGAGCCACGTGCCTGGTCAAGGACCCCGGAAGACGGTCCCGAAATACGCTCCTTGCTTCCCGCAGGGGGCATATTCGGCCGGTCGGGTGACGCGTCGGGCCCCGGTGCGGTACAAGGGGGCCCGGGTTTACGCGCCCTGCGCACCGCCGGCGCCGTCGAGTGGGGGAGCAGGTCCCGGGGGTCCTCCGGGAGCACCAACTCGACCTCCGCGGCCTCGCAGAAACGATACGGCCGGTGTTCCAGAAAAGCCCCGAGATACCGCCGTACGCGCGACATCTCGGCCCGTACCGTCACCGTACGACCGGGGTCGTCGAACAGGTCGTCGGCGAGCCCGGAGGCACTGCGCCCGGCGGGTCGGACGGCCAGCAGATACAGCAACTCGGCGTGGCGGGGGCTCAGTTCGTGGCACCAGGAGCCCGCTTCGGACGAGACGGTCACCGAGGAGCGCCGCGGGTGCGCCAGGTCCAGGACGATCCGCGCGGCCCGCCGGGGCCCCGGCTCGTCGGCGGCCCGCAGCAGCCAGCCTCCGGGCAGCGGTTCCACCACGCACAGCCCGAGCGTCGGCAGCCAACTCCGCCCGGGGGCGAGCGCCTTGGGAAGCGCGAGCCGTCCGGTGTACGGCATCCCGGTGACCGCGGCCGTCCAGCCGTCCTGGTCCACGGCGAGGGCGCGCCCGCCGAGCCGGGCGAGCACCGGCGCCGCCACCGCGCGCAGCCCCTCCAGCGAGGTCAGGTGCAGCTCGCGCAGGCGCGCCTCGGCGAGTTTGGCCACCGAGCCGACCAGGGCGAGCGTCGCCGGGTGCAGGGTGTCCAGCGGCCCGCTCACGTCCACGACGCCGATCAGACTGCCGTCGCGCGGGTCGGTGATCGGGGCGCCGGTGCAGGTCCACGAGTGGTGGGTGCGCACGAAGTGCTCGGCGGAGAAGACCTGGACGGGGCGCCGGGCGACCAGCGGGGTGCCCACACCGTTCGTACCGACCACGCCCTCGCGCCAGTCCGCCCCGAGTTCGAATCCGAACCCGTCGGCCTTGCGCAGCACGGACGCGCTGCCCTCCCGCCACAGCACCCGGCCCTCCGCGTCCGCGACCACCATGATGTGGTGCGCGACGTCCGCGACCGAGAGCAGGCCCTCGCGGAGCACCGGCAGGACATGCCGCAGCTGCGAGGTCTGGCGCCGCCGCTCGACCTCGTCACGGACCAGCAGCCCGGCCCGGAAGTCGTGGTCGGGGTCGACTCCGCCGCGCAGCATGCGCTCCCAGGACTGCTCGATCACCGGGCGTGGCGCGAGGCGGGCGGGCTGTCCGGAGAGGGTGGCGTCGCGCACCTCGCGCAGCACACGGGCCGCCTGGGCGGCGTCCAGGGCGGCGAGCCGCGTCACGTCGATCGGAGAGTGCGCCACGGGATCCTCCCCATCCTCCCTGGACGGACGGACCGACGGGTTCGGGGCATGTGAGGCCCACACTGCCCGGCCCCTTTTCGGCCACGGGCGCCCGGGCCCGTACTGACTGCTGTTCTCATAGTGCCGCTCGGCGCCGACGGAGGGACACAGTCCGGCCACACAGGCCGGAAAACTTGCAACCCCCTGCAACCCTGGCGAACAGCCGTACGGGGTCGGAAACTTGAGCAACGCCGCCTGTGCGGCGTTCGCGCTCCTCACAACGGGGCCAGAGAGCGGGGGTGGTGCCGTGTCGGCGCAGCACCACCCCCGCGCCCGGTGCGGAGCCCGGCTCAGGAAACAGCTCAGGAATCAGCTCGGGAAGCAGTTCAGGAAACCGGTCGGGCCCGTTCCACCACCGTGGCCAGATCGAGACTGTGCGGCAGGGTGCCGAAGGCCGAGCCCCAGTCACCGCCCAGCCGTGAGGCGCAGAACGCGTCGGCGACCTCCGGGGGCGCGTACCGCACGAGCAGTGACCCCTGCAGCACCAGTGCGACACGCTCCGCGAGCCTGCGCCCGCGGCCCTCGATGCCGTCCAGGTCGGCGAGTTCGCCCAGCAGGTTCTTGATCGCGCCGTCGAGCCGGTGGTCGGCGCCTCGGGCCCGGCCCACCTCCTGCAGGAACGCGTTCAGCGCCTGCGGCTCCCGCTGGATCGCGCGCAGCAGGTCGAGGGCCTGCACATTGCCCGCTCCCTCCCAGATGGAGTTGAGCGGCGACTCGCGCAGCAGCCTCGGCATGCCGGACTCCTCGACGTACCCGTTGCCGCCCAGGCACTCCAGCGCCTCCACCGCCACCGGGGTGCAGCGCTTGGTCACCCAGTACTTGGCGGCCGGGACCGCGAGCCGCAGGAAGGCCCGCTCGTCCTCGCCACCGTCGTCGTACGCCGCCGCCAGACGCATCGCCAGCGTCGCCGCCGCCTCCGACTCCAGCGCGAGGTCCGCCAGCACGTTGCGCATCAGCGGCTTGTCGATCAGCTTGCCGCCGAAGGCCTCCCGGTAGGTGCAGTGGTGCACGGCCTGCGCCACGGCCTGCCGCATGACGGCGGCGGCGCCGAGCACACAGTCCAGCCGGGTCACGGCGACCATCTCGATGATGGTGCGCACCCCGCGCCCCTCGTCCCCGACCCGGCGCGCCCAGGTCCCGTCGAACTCGACCTCGCTCGACGCGTTCGACTTGTTGCCGAGCTTGTCCTTGAGCCGCTGGATGCGGAACACGTTGCGGGTCCCGTCCTCCAGCACCCTCGGCACCAGAAAACAGGTGAGCCCGCCAGGCGCCTGCGCCAGCACCAGGAACCCGTCCGACATCGGCGCCGAACAGAACCACTTGTGCCCGGTCAGCTCGTAGGTCCCGTCCTCGGCGAGCGGCCGCGCCTCGGTCCTGTTCGCCCGTACGTCACTGCCGCCCTGCTTCTCCGTCATGCCCATCCCGAAGAGCACACCGGCCTTCTGGGAGGCGGGCCGCAGCCCCTGGTCGTAGACGGTGGACGTGAGCAGCGGTTCCCAGAGGGCGGCGAGTGCCGGGTCGGTGCGCAGGGCGGGCACCGCCGCGTGGGTCATCGAGAGCGGGCAGCCGTGGCCCGCCTCGGCCTGCGACCACACGACGAAGCCGGCCGCGCGCCTGAGGTGACCGCCGGGACGGCTCCAGGCCGCCGTCAGCCCCGCCGAGACGCCCTTGCCGAGCAGTCGGTGCCAGGCGGGATGGAAGTCGACCTCGTCGACGCGGTTGCCGTAGCGGTCGTGGGTGCGCAGCTTCGGCGGGTTCTCGTTGGCGAGCACCCCCCACTCCTGCACCTGCGCGGAGCCCGTCGTACGCCCGAGCAGCGACAGCTCCTCGTGTGCCTCGTCGAGAAGTCCTGGATCAAGGTGTCGCTCGACCGCCTCCACGAGGGCCCGGTCGGCGGCGAAGACGTCATATCCGACCAGGGGCGGAGCCTGGTTGGTCACGGTGTGGGTGCTGGCTGCCATACGGATACGGTAAGGACGTGCACCAGGCAAAAGAAACACCTGAACGGTCTCCCGTGGGCCGCTTTCACCGCGCTCGCGCGCTGTACAGGAACGTGTCGAAGCGCAGGACCGCCTGGCTGCTGCTCAAGGACACCGTCAACTCCTGCATGGAGTACCGGATCCTGGGGCTGGCGGCCGAGGCCGCCTTCTTCACACTCCTGTCCGTGCCGCCCCTGCTGCTGAGCCTCATCGGACTGCTCGGGTACGTGGACGACTGGACCGGCGCGCACTCGATCGCGAGCCTGGAGTCCAACATCCTGGAGGCCTCCCGCACGGTCCTCACGGACAAGGGCGTCCATCAGATCGCCGAACCGATCCTTCACGACGTGATGAAGGGCGGCAGGCCCGACATCATCTCCCTCGGTTTCCTCTTCGCCCTGTGGTCGGGCTCGCGCGCGGTGAACGTCTTCGTCGACACCATCACCGTGATGTACGGCCTCGACGGCACCCGGGGGATCGTGGCGACGCGCGTGATGTCGTTCCTGCTGTTCATCGTGGCGCTGCTGATCGGCTCGATCGCGCTGCCGCTGATGGTCGCGGGCCCGGACGCGGTGGTGCAGATCGTGCCGTGGTCGGCGACGCTCGTGCAGGTCCTGTACTGGCCTGTCGTCATCGTGCTCTCGGTCGTCTTCCTGACCACGCTGTACCACGTGTCGGTGCCCGTCCGCTCACCCTGGGTGGAGGACGTGCCCGGCGCCCTGGTCGCCCTCGCCATGTGGGTCTTCGGCAGCTTCCTGCTCCGTATCTACCTGACCAGCACGGTCGAGGGCCCGACGATCTACGGCTCACTCGCCGCCCCCGTAGCCGTCCTCCTGTGGATCGGTGTGTCCGCGTTCGCCGTCCTCGTCGGCGCCGCCGTCAACGCGGCCATCGACCGGGTCTGGCCGGCCGCCGCCACGGCCGCGGCCCGCGCCGCGAACGAGCGTCTGCGTCAGGAGCAGGCCGCCGAGTACGTCGCCCGCGCCGCCGCCCACCGCGCCGCCGACCCCGACCCCGACGACCCGGACATGCCCTCCGAGTTCCCGGAACGCTGGTCCCGCTTCCTCCCCCCGGAGGACGTGACCTCCCGCCTCCGCACCCACGTCAAGAGCTCCCACCACCCCCGCAAGAGCAACGACGACGACTGCGCGGGGGAGTAGGACGCGCCCCTCAGGGGCGCGGGGAACCGCGCGCTCGACCCCCACCACCCACACCCGAAGAACGCACCCCGGGGGTCTGGGGGCGGAGCCCCCAGATTGGGGAGGGGCGGACCTACCCCTTCCACGCACCCCCCACCGCCGCCTCCCGAGCGAACGCGGTGAAGTCGCGCGGCTCCCGCCCCAGAACCTCCCGCACACCCTCCGAAAGGTAGGAGTTGCGCCCGTCGAGCAGGCTCTCGAAGAGCTCGACGAGGAACTCGACCTCCTCCGCCGGCACCCCGAACCCGGCCAGCTGATCGCCGTACTGGCGCGCCGTCACCGGGAGATACGTCAGCTCACGCCCCGTCGCCGCCGCGATCTCTCCCACCGCCTCCCGGAAACTCAGCAGCCGGGGCCCGGAGACGGCGAGCTCCTGCCCGACATACCGGTCGCCCCCCGTGAACACGGCCACCACGACGTCCGCGATGTCCCGCACATCGACGAACGGCTCCCGCACCTCACCGGCGGGAAACACCAGTTCCCCGCGGAGCAGCCCCTCCACCAGCGGCCCCTCGCTGAAGTTCTGCGCGAACCACGCGGCCCGTACGACCGTCCAGTCGGCGCCCGACGCCCTCAGCGCCTCCTCGGCCGGCCGCGCCCGCTCCTCACCCCGCGAGGACAGCAGCACCAGCCGCCGCACCCCGAGCCCGACCGCCTCCCGTGCCAGACCCCCGACCACCTCGGCCGCGTCGGGCGAGCCGACGTCCGTGGGGTGGACGAGATACGCCGCGTCGGCACCCCGCAGGGTGTCCGCCCACGTCGACCGGTCCGTCCAGTCGAACCCCGCCGCTCGGGACGCCGCCCGCACCCTCAGCCCCGCCGCCCGCGCGGCCTCGGCCACCCGCCGTCCGGTACGCCCCGTGGCGCCCGTCACCAGCACCGTCATGTCCCCTACGTGCTCTTCGCCTGCCCTGTTCCGCGTCATACCGACAGTGAAGCGCCGCCCGCGCAGGGCTCCCATCGCCGAGGGACTCATTCCCATAAGCGGACGTCTACGTCCCTTCCTCTCAGACGTCTACGCTGACGCCATGGACGCACTCGCCGGCCTGCTGGAGGGCCCCAGGGCACGCGGCGCCTTCATGATCCGTGCGTGCTTCGACCCGCCCTGGTGCGTACGCGTCGAGGACCGCGCCCCCCTCACGATCATGCTCGTGGTGCGCGGCGGGGCCTGGGTCGTGCCGGACGCGGGGGAACGCGTGTTCCTGCGGGCAGGTGACCTCGCGATCGCCCGCGGCCCCGACCCGTACACCTGCGCGGACGACCCGGGGACCCCGCCGCAGGCGGTGATCCTGCCGGGCGGCGAGTGCACCTACCCCGACGGGCGGTCCCTGAAGGGCCAGTGGGACCTGGACGTCCGCACCTGGGGCGACCGGCTCGACGGCTCCACAGTTTTGCTGATCGGGACGTACATGATGCGGGGCGAGATCAACGGCAGGCTGCTCGACGCCCTGCCGCCGCTGCTCTCCCTGACCCAGGACGTGTGGGACTGCCCGCTCACCGCGATCCTCACCGAGGAGATCGTCCGTGACGAGCCCGGCCAGGAGGTGGTCCTGGACCGGCTCCTCGACCTCCTCATGATCGCCGCGCTGCGCGCCTGGTTCTCCCGTCCGGAGGCCGCCGCCCCCGCCTGGTACCGGGCGCTCGCGGACCCCGTCGTCGGCCGGGTGCTGCGGCTCGTCCAGGACGACCCGGCACACCCCTGGACGGTGGCGACGCTCGCCGCGAAGGCCGGGGTGTCCCGCGCCGCGCTGGCCCGCCGCTTCAGCGAACTCGTGGGCGAGCCCCCGATGACGTACCTCACCGGCTGGCGCCTCGCCCTGGCCGCCGACCGGCTGCGCGAAACGGACGACACCCTCGAGGCGATCGCCCGCCACGTCGGCTACGGCAGCGCGTTCGCCCTGTCCAGCGCCTTCAAACGGGTGTACGGGGTGAGCCCGCAGGAGCATCGGACGCGGGCGGCGTAGCGTGACGTACATGTACGTGGAGCGGCCTTCCCGGCTGACGGGCGCCGTCGTGTGGTCCCGTGGCACGTCCGATTCCACGGTGGGGTCCGTGCTTCCCGACGGCTGTATGGACCTGCTCTGGCACGAGGGGCGACTGCTCGTCGCCGGGCCCGACACCCGGGCGTACGTTCCCGAGGGCGCGGCCGGGCACTGGGCGGGCGTCCGCTTCTACCCCGGCACGGGGCCGACGTTCCTCGGTGTACCCGCCCACGAACTGCGCGACCTGCGGGTCGACCTGGCGGACCTGTGGCCGGCCTCGGAGGTCCGGCGCCGCACCGCGCGGGTCGCCGCTGCCGCCGACCCGGTGACCGCGCTGGAGCAGGTGACACTGGACCGGGCGGCAGCCACCGATCCCCCCGACCCGCTGCTGCGGGAGGTCGTGACGGCCCTGGACGCGGGCCGGTCGATCGCGGCGACGGCCGACCGACTCGGTCTGAGCGCACGCCAGTTGCACCGCCGCTCACTGACCGCCTTCGGCTACGGGCCCAAGACCCTCGCCCGCGTCCTGCGCCTGCAACGGGCGCTCGCCCTCGCCCGTACCGGGGTCCCCTTCGCGGAGACGGCGGCCCGCTCCGGCTTCGCCGATCAGGCCCATCTGGCCCGGGACGTACGGGAGTTGGCGGGCATGCCGCTGGGGGAACTACTCGGGCGCGGGTAGCGTCGCGAACAGGTCGACGCCATTGCCGTCCGGGTCGTGCACGACCGCGTACCGCATCCCCCAGAAGGCGTCCCACGGCTTGAGCTCGCCGTGGTACCCGGCGCCCACCAGGTCCTCGTAGACGGAGTCGACCTCCGCCGGGCCGTCGCAGCCGAAGGCGAGCGACATCCGGCCGCCCCCGTCGGCCGGCGGCCGCCACCCCGCGTGAAACGAACGGACCGTCTCCTCGGTGTCGATCGCCAGCCGGGACCCGCCGGGCAGTTCGGCCTCGACGTGCGGCTGGTCCTCGGCGCCCTCGGGGAAGACGAGCCCGAGGCGGCGGTAGAAGGCGAGCGTGGCGGCCATGTCGGAGGCGACCACGCCGATCACGGCGAATCGTGGAGTCATGGGGACACCGTAGGAAGAGCGCGGGAAGCGGGTCTTGAACGAATCGGACGGAGTCCCTCGGCGGGCGGAACGACGGGACCCGAACTCACGGAGGAGCACGTCTCCAGTGGCCGGGACAGATCAAGTACGGGTCACCGGTGTGGAGGGAAGGCGAAGGCATGTCAGGCACACTCGGGGGCGTCCTGTGCGGGGGAGTCGGCGTGTTCCTCCTCGGCTGCACGCTCTCGGAAGGCGTCCAGATGCGCCGGTTGCGCCGTCACGGGCTCCACACCCACGGCGTGGTGGTGGACAACGTCCGCGTCCGCAGTGAGGACGGGCGGGAATGGGTGCCGGTCATCGAGTTCCTGGACCAACGGGGCCACCGAGTGGAGTTCAAGCCCCGTATGCGCGGATCCGGAATGGGGCTCGCCACCGGACTGACCGTGCCCGTGATCTATCCGCCGCACAACCCACAACGGGCCCGGGTGCGGATGTGGCGGCACACGACGGGACCGGTGGTCGTCATGGCGTTCGCTGCAGCGGCCTTCCTCACGGTGGGCGTCTTCATCGCCGTGAACTGACGTGTATCCGCACCGAGGCACACCTGTGGAACACCTGCGCGGCAGGATGGGCGCCATGATCCGACCTGTGCGCGTGCTGTTGCTCCCGGCGGTGCTGCTGGTTCCCGTACTGCTCACGGGGTGCGGTTCGAAGAAGGCGGGGGCCGGGTCCGGAGTGGACGGAACGGGGCACGATGACGGCGCGGTCCTGCCCGAAGCAGCCGGTCGGCGGCATGGCGGGCGAGCGGACGGTGTGTGAGCGGGACGGCGACGCGTGGTACCGCGCCGGTGGGGGCCGGCACGAGTACGCGCTCGTCGAAAAGGTTCATGTGCTGAAGGTGAGCGGTGACTCGACGAAGGTGACGCAGGCCGTCCTGCGCTCTGCCCTCCACTCCGCCCTCCACTCCGCCCACCGCCCGAGCGACACCGAACTCGCCGCCGTCCTGCCTCCGGCTTGAACAGCCACGACACCCGTGGAGCGGGGTGACCTGCCGTCGACGGGGGACGGGACATCCGACAGCCGAAGGCGATCCCCGGGCATAGGCTCGCGCCCATGACCACCCGCGTTCTCGTCTACACCCGCACCACCGACTACCGGCACGACTCCATCCCGGCCGCCGTCGCCGCCGTACGCTCGCTCGGCGCGACCCACGGCTTCGACGTCGACGCCACCGAGGACCCGGCCGCGTTCGAGACGCCCCTCGACCCGTACGCGGCGGTCGTCTTCCTCTCCACCAGCGGGGACGTGCTGACCGCGCCCGGACGGACCCGGCTCGCGGCGTACGTCGAGGGCGGCGGCGGGTTCGTCGGAGTGCACGCCGCCGCCTGCACCGAGTACGACTGGCCGTACTACGGCGAACTCCTCGGCGCGCGCTTCGACCGGCACCCGGAGTACCAGCCGGGCAAGGCCGTCGTCGAGGACCGCGGGCATCCCGCGACCGAACACCTGCCGACCGTCTGGGAGTTCACCGACGAGTGGTACGACTTCCGCGCCAATCCGCGAGGTGCGGTCCGCGTCCTCGCCTCCGCCGACGAATCCTCGTACGAGGGCGGCGGCATGGGCCGGGACCATCCCCTCGTCTGGTGCCGGCAACAGGGCGCGGGCCGGGTCTTCTACACCGCTCTCGGGCACGCCGCGGAGGCGTACGAGGACCCCGACTTCCGTGCGCATCTGCTCGGCGGCATCACCTGGGCGGCCGCCCGCTGAGCGATTCGGCCGCTCTCCAGCGGCTCGGTACCGGCCCCGTACTCGCCCGTTCCACCAGACGCGTCGACAACTCCGTACGCGTGCCCTCGGGTTGCTCGCCCGCCATCATCCGCACGAGCAGGCGCAGTGCCGTCGCGGCCATCTCGGAAAGCGGCTGACGCACGGTGGTGAGGGCCGGAGTGGCCCAGCGCGACTCGGGAAGATCGTCGAAGCCGACCACACTGAAGTCGTCCGGGACTCTCAACTCCCGTTCGGACAGGGCCTGGTAGGCACCGAGGGCCATCCGGTCGGAACAGACGAAGACGGCGGTGGGCGGCTCGGGGAGGTCGAGGAGTTCCCGCATGCGGCGGTGGGCGCCGGTCTCGCTGAAGCCGCCGTAACGGACGTACTCGGGGCGGTGCCCGATCCCGGCCGAGGCGAGGGCCGAGCGGTAGCCGGCGACCCGGGCGCCGCCCCACATCCTGCGGCGGAAGCCGCCGATGACGCCGATGCGTTCATGGCCGAGGGAGAGGAGATGTTCCGTCGCCAGCACCCCGCCCTGCCAGTTGGCCGCGCCCACCGACACCACACCGGGCGGCGGTTCGAGCACCGGGTCGATCATCACGAACGGGATGCGGTGCTGCTCCAGCCAGGCGTACTGGGACGGGGTGAGCTCGGCCAGGTTGAACAGCACGCCCGCCGAGCCCCGCGTGGTGAGCTTGTCCAGCCAGTCGCGCTGCGGGCGTTCGCCCCCGGTCCGGGTCAGGCCGGCCGAGACGACCACCTCCAGGCCCGCGTCGTGCGCCGCGCCCTCCACCCCGTGCAGCACCGCGCCCGACCAGGAGCTCTCCAGCGAGTGCACCACGAGGTCGACCAGCCCCGGCGGCTTCGCCACCTCGAAGCGGGGTCTGCGGACGTAGCCGAGCCGGTCGAGCGCCTCGGTGACCCGGCGGCGGGTCTCCGGTGCCACGTCCTCCCGGCCGTTGACCACCTTCGACGCCGTCGGCACCGAGACCCCCGCCGCACGGGCGACGACCGCCAGCGTCGGCCCGGCCACGCTTCCCGTACGCACCATGAGAGCCCGCCTCCCCGGCCCGCCCGAGGGCCCGTCGAAAGTTTCGAACAGCACTGCTCGCGCGACCGGCATCGCGACCGCGTAGCAACCGCTTTCTACACTAAGCCCGCCTCAATACGGCGTGAAGAGGGAAGGGTTGACGGAAGTCCTCGGGACTCCTCGCGGGCTGAAACTCTCGAAATGCCGAACATGCGCCGGATCGGGCCGACCATGAGACCGGGCACGGTCAGGCGATCAGGACGGCGTCGCCCAGCGCCGTGGTGAAGTAGGACTTGCCCTCCGAGCCGGTCTTCGTCATGACGCAGGTGATCTTCACCTGGTCCTGCCCGGAGATGTCGACCGAGAGCTTCGCGACGGAGCTGGAACGGGTCTCCACGGGGCGACCGATCTGGTTCCCCGAGGCGCTGGTCACGGAGACGGAGCCGACCGACCCGATCGCGTTGTACGAATCGGAGGCGATGCCCACCGAGGCCTGGAGGGTCTTGTAGCCGCTGACGTTGTACACGGCGCTCTGGCCGTTCGCGTCGCAGTTGAGCCGGACGGCCTTCGGATAGCTGTGACCGAGCAGCGTGGCGGGGGAGGCGTTCGCCTCGCCCCCGCCGTCCACCACGCCCAGGTCCGCGAGAAAGGTCCGTCGGCCCGGGGCGGGGCTCCCGGAGGGGGCGCTCGGGTCGTCGGTGGGTGGCTCGCCCCCGGAGAGAGTGGTGTCGGAGGGGCTCGCCGTGACGGTCGAAGTGGCTGTCACGGTCGCGGTCACGGTGGCCTCCGCCGACGGCTTCGCGTCGCCCCCGGAATCCTTGTTGATCACGACCACCTGCCCGCCGAAGAAGCCACCCACGGCCGTCGCGGCGAGGACGAGCAGTTCGACCCACCGCGGAATGCCCCGCTGACGGCGTGGAGCGGGTGGCGGATCGGTGGCGTCCCGTTGTTGCTTGTCGAGATTCACAGTTGTCCCTCTGTGGAGCGACGGACCGGTGGACCGGCCGGGACCGGTCGCGTCCCGGTTCGTGTGCTGGTGACATGCGTCCGGGCAGGCCAAGTCGGCCCGCCCGGACACACAATGTGACGGTCACGCTAGCCAGCTGAAAGGCGGCGTGTGGGCACGCTCGGCACTTCCGATCCGGCAATCGGAGTGCGTTTCACCAGGGGCGCGTGCTGGGGAGGACGTGTGCCACCGCGCGCCCCCGTCGGAGGCCGTTCCGGCACGTCCCGGGTGTCCCCTTCGGGGGCCGTTCCCGCACGTCTCGGTGCCCCGGTCGGCGTCACGTCTCCCACACGTCGAGCCGGCCCGTGGTGTCGAGTGTCGCGATCCGCCGTCCGTCACGGGTGGCGGCGAAGTCGTTGTAGTACCCCGACTGTTGAAGCTGGGTCCCGGCCGGTCCGACGGTGGGGCACACGAGCCGGCCGCGCTTGAGCCAGAGCAGGGTGCCCGTGTCCGTGCACACCAGACGCATCTGCGCCGCGCCGCCTCCTTCGAGGCTCTCCCGGTCTCCCAGCGGTCTGCGGTAGACCTCCTTGTCGTCGTCGACGCTCCACACCACGACCTCCTCGAAGGTCACGCACCCCACGTGGCCGCCGGACGGGGAGACCGCCAGCCAGCACCCGGGGTCGGGCAGCAGCGCGCGCAGGAACCTGTGCCTGGCGTAAGGCAGGCTGTTGACGGTCTCCTTCAGCAGTGGCTCGCCGCCCCTCCGGTGAATGTGGACCCGCCTCGAACTCGCCATGGCGATCACGGAACCGTCGGTGCTGACAGCGCTCGCCGCCAGGGCCGGCGGGCACACGACGGACTCGATCGGCGTCCCGTCGTCGAACCTCCGTACCGTCAGCCGATTCCTGTCGTGTGTCGCCAGGACGTCGCCGCCGCTGGTCACCAGGAAGTGATCGGTACCGAGTCGGACCGGGGCCGCGCGCCGCACACCGCCGTCCCTGGGGAAGTGTGTGATGTCCAGTTCCTCCGGACGAGCGGCGACGACGCTGTGGGTCAGGGAGGCCACCAGGGCCTGGTGCCCGAGCCGCAGCGCCGGTGACCGGCCCCCGACGCCGGGCAGTTCCTCACCCGAGACGGTCCACCGCGTGACGCCTCCGCGCCCGTCGACGACCACGACCGTGTGGTCCGGTCCGAACCCGACCACGGCCTCCTTGTCCCGCACCCCCGATTCCGCACTCCACAGCTTCCGGCGGGGCGCCTGGTCCGGTACGAAGGCGGGGGCCGCCGGCGCGCGCGGCCCGGTCAGTCCGGGCATCTCGAACGAATCCCTGGCGGGCCGCTCGGACGACAGATCCGCCGTCCTGCCCGAGCCGGTGCGCCCCAGCAGTTCTCCGGCCGCGTGCGCGGCGAGCCGCGCGCACCACGTACGACCGGTGTCGCCGAGGTCGGTGTACGAGGTGAACAGCAGCGCCTGGGCCTGGAGCGAGAGCAGGAACTGCAGTTCCCAGGACTCGCTCCAGTGCCGCTCGCGCATGATCCGCAGCGCCGTGTCCCGGACGGCGGCCACCCGCGCCGCCGCCTTCGGCACGATCTCGGCGCGGTGCGTGGCGGCCGGGTCGACCACGAACCGGAGCAGGGCGTGGCGCTGGTCCGGCGGCAGGGGGTGCCGGATGTGGGGGACCAGGGCGGACAGCAGCAGGGTCGCGAGATCGCGGCCGAGCGCGGCCCGGTCGCGGAAGGTGCACAGATCGATCAGGCGGTACTCGTCCGCGCGGACCTCCTTCTCCCAGCGGGACACGATGATGTTGTCCAGGTGCAGATCGCCGTGGGCCCGGCCGCGCAGCACGCGTACGGAGGGGTCGGGCAGCGCTGCGGAGCCGCCGGTCACCATCAAGTAGGGGTTGGGCAGACGCAGTCCGTCGCTGTAGACCCAGGGCGGAGAGGGTTCCAGGACGCCCAGTCCGCGACCCCAGGCCCGGACCGAACCACCGCCCTCCCAGGCGTCGCCCAGTTCGGCGCGCAGGAACTCCGAGGCGGTCACCGGCTCCGGGACGGCGGCCTGTGCGCGCTCCTCGGCGGGACCGTTCCACTCGGTCAGCAGCCCGCGCACGACCTCCGCGAGCACCCGGTCGGTCTCCTGGCCGTCGAGCGAACCCAACGGCGCGCTGTCCCGCAGGCTGTCGCCCGCCGCTTCCTGGAACATGAGGGTCCGACCGTCGGGAAGGTCCCGGGCGGGGAACGGCTGTCCCACCAGGTGACGCCGGGCGAAGTCCGGGGCCGCGTCCAGCGCCGCGCTCAGCGCCTCGGGTTCGCGGGCGGACGCTCCGGCGGGGAGGACCTTGACGATGAGCATCCGGGCCGGAGGCGCGCATTCCACCGCGAGGAGCGAGGCGCCCGTGTAGCTCCTGCCGGGCACACTCCACAGGGGTCGCCGCACATACAGGGCCGTCAGCCCCTCCTCCCGCGCCCAGTCGGTGAGTTCCTCGACGACCCCGGGACCGCAGTCCCGTCGGATGATCTCGGCGTCTTCCTTCGCGATGCGCACCAAAGAGAGCTCCTCGGACGGCTCTGACCGGAACGGATCAGCCTTCCACGAAGCCATGGACGACACGGGGAAAGTCCTGAAATCTGCCGACCGCCAGTCCCGCCGACAGAGGCCGACGTAACGTCAGGCGGCTTCCCGCAAAGCCTCCTTGGGCTCCCCGGTGTCCCGGTCGACCGTCGTCCGGCGACGTGCCGTCAACAGTGTCGTGCCCAACAGCAGGCCCAGCGCGGGCAGGACGGGGAACCGGCCGTCGGGGGCGAAGCCCCGGGTGGCGAAGCGGGTCAGGGCGGTGACGCTCGCCGCCAGACCGAGCCAGGGCAGCCAGGAGCCGGAGGAGCGGGAGGAGCGGGAGAAACCGGGGTCCGGGCGCGTCCGTTCGTAGAGGAGGCTCAGCCCGCGCTCCAGGGGACGCAGTGCCCGCACGACACCGGTCAGGACGACGCCGAGCACGAGGAGCCACGGCAGCCGGAGTCCCCACCAGGCCGCGGACCCGAGGGTGGGTTCGGGCGCGAGGCCGGTCAGATAGAACGCGGCGGCGACGATCAGCACAGGCAGCATGTGCCACAGATACAGCGTCATGCTGGCGCCGCCCACGGGGCGCACCGCCCGCCACACCCGCTCGCGGTCCAGCAGCCGTCGCACCGCAGGCGCGGCCAGCAGGCACAGGCCGACCTGGGCCACCGCCCACGCCAGCATCGCCGCCGACGGTGGATCGGTGTTGCTGGGGGTCTGCCCGGTCACCAGGATCAGACTGACCGGGAACGGCCCGAGGGTGATCAGCGCGGCGAAGGCCAGTGCGCCGCCCGCCGCCAGCGCGGCCGGGAGCGGCCGACGCTCCGTCAGCAGGCCGTCCCGCCAGCAGAAACCCAGTTGGTAGGCCACGCCCCAGACGAGCACGTAGTCGAGCAGTCCGACGTAGGGCGTGTGCACCGTCACCACCAGGGTGTCGGCCACGAGGGCGACCGCGCCCATCGCCACCGGGACGAGGAGCCCCCAGCGTCGGTGGGCCGCGTGCAGCGGCGGGGTCAGAGCGCTGAGGAGCAGATACACCGGAAGGAACCAGAACTGCATCGCCATCGCCCAGCCCACCAGTTCAAGGGTGTTCGGGTCCACGCCGACCGCCGAGCAGATCCCTACGGCGGACAGCACAAGTCCGCTGTACACGGCGGCCGGAAGCAGCAGCCGCAGCGCCCGCGCTCCGACCCATCCGGCGGCCGTACCGCCCGCCGCCCGGGCCCGCGCCCAACTGCCGCCCGCCGCATGGCCCCCGGCGAGGAAGAACAGCGGCATGATCTGGAACCCCAGCGTCAGCCACTGGGTCCAGGGCACGGTCGCCAGCAGCTCCGGCGCGCGGATCTCCCCGCCGGGCTCCCGGACGAGGGCGGTGATCAGCCAGTGGCCGAGCACCACCAGGCCGATCGCCCACGCGCGCAGGAAGTCGACGTAGCGGTCTCGGTTCATGGGCTGTCATGCTGCCGCAGTGCCACCACGGGCCACCGCGGGGAGCCCGGGCCGCAACCAATTCGTGCCCGGTACGACATCCCCCGCAGGCGCGGGCGGTGCTCTCACCACAGGGACCGCGCCTGCGCCCACCACAGCCGCGACCGCAACTCCGGTACGCCGGGGTGAGTTTCGTCGAGCGCCTGAACGTGGAGAGCGCCCGAAGCCACTTTGTGAGACGGGCGGGCGGCGGCGCGACCCGCTCCGGACGCGGCCTCACCCGAACGCGCGTACGCGTCGGCAGGGCATCGGCAGCCGAGCGTGGTGTGGTGATGCGGGCGGCGGGAACCGGGCCGGATTCGCCGGCTCGCCGCGCGTCTGTTCCTGGTCGAAATGGGGAGCGTTGATGTACGGCGTACTCAGATCCGTTGCCGTGGCGGCCGGTGCCGCCTGTGCGCTGCTGGGTCCATCGACGGCCCCGGCCGACTTCGGGTCCGTGGCGGTGGGAGCCCCCCATCCCGCGCGGGCGGCCGAGGACGTACGAGGCGGGGGAGACGGCACCCTCATCACCCACCTGCACACACCCCCTACCGGCACGTCGATCGCCTCACCCGCGCGCGACACCCTCTTCGCCTGCAAAGGGGGGACCCTCACCCGGCCCGACCGCCCGTGGATCGACGCGCACGGTGTGATCGACGTACTCAAGCGCCCGTTCGTGTCGGGGACCATGCACTGGCATAAGTACCTGAAGGTGACGACGACCGCGACCAAGAGGCGCTTCAGGGGCAACGGGCTCCCGGACCATTCCACCGGGCGCTTTCCCGTCCGGAAGGGCACCCGCGCCTACAAGTACTACGCGGAGATTCCCGCGCACGGGTACCCCAACGCCGCCGCGATCCCCATCGAGCCGTGGAACCTCGACGTCACCGTTCCGCGCGATCCGTCTGTCCGGGCGCAGCCCACGTGCATCGACCAGCTGACGACCGGGATGGCTCTGGCGGGCGGGACCTTCCACCTGGAGGTGGCCACCGACGCGGAGGACCGACCGGTCGACCCCAACGCGGCCCTGCCGCTGGACCGCTGCTGGGGCCATCCGTACGACACGCAGTACCACTACCACGGTCCTTCGCAGACCTGCTTCGGCAGCAAGCCTTCGAGAGGGTCCGCGAGCACCCGTTCCCGTTCCCGGCACTCACCGCTCGTGGGATACGCCATCGACGGCTTCGGGATCTTCGGGCCGCGCGGCGAGGACGGAAGGATCGTCAGGAACAGGGATCTGGACGTCTGTCACGGTCACACGCACGCGATCATGTGGGACGGCAAGAAGGTCGTCATGTACCACTATCACCTCAACGGAGAGTATCCGTACTCCCTCGGCTGTTTCCGGGGGGAGCCGGTGACGGTGCCCGGGTCCGGGCACGGCGGGCACTAGGGTCCGTTCAGAAGTGGATCTCGATGTGTCGCGATCCACTTCATGGGGAGTCGCGCTCACTGGAGGCGGTGTGATGCTCTGCTGCGCAAGGACACGACGCGCCGGGTGAGGAGCTGGTGGGCGGATGGCGGTGGACGCGGTGGACTCGGCTTCAGGGACGCACGACCCGGTGGTCACCACTCCCTACGGAGCGGTGCGCGGCCGGTACGAGCACGGGATCGCCGTCTTCCGCGGCATCCCCTACGCGGCCCCGCCGTTCGGCGCCCGCCGCTTCCGGCCACCCGTCCCGCCCGAGCCCTGGGACGGTGTGCGTGACGCCGGGGAGTTCGGGCCGACGCCGCCCAAGCCCCCGTACTCCGAGGCGTTCGCACGGCTCCTCGCCGACCCCGTGGTGCCCGGTGACGACTGCCTCAACCTGAACGTCTGGACCCCGGAGCCCGGCCCCGGGGCCCGGCTGCCCGTCATGGTGTGGATCCACGGCGGCGCCCTGACCCGCGGCTCGTCGGCCGTGCCCGTCTACGACGGCCAGGCCTTCGCACGCGACGGTGTCGTCCTCGTCTCGATCAACTACCGGCTGGGTGTGGAGGGTTACGGCCTCTTCCCGGACGCGCCGCCCAACGCCGGGCTGCGCGACCAGCTCGCCGCGCTGGAGTGGGTGCGGGAGTCGATCGCGCGGTTCGGCGGCGACCCGGACCGGGTGACCGTGTTCGGCGAGTCGGCAGGGGCCATCAGCATCGGGGCGCTGCTGGCAAGCCCGCGCGCCCAGGGGCTGTTCCGGCGGGCCGTCCTGCAGAGCGGACCGCCGGAGGCGAGCGAGCGCGACAAGGTACGGCGCATGGTGCGCAGGATGGCCACCCGGCTGAAGGTCCCGGCGACGGCGCGGGCGTTCGCCGCCGTGGACCGCGCCCTGCTGCTGCGCACCCAGGCCGACGTGGCCAGGCTCGGCAGCCCGGTCCTCGGCGGGCCCGCCTTCGGGATCGTCGTCGACGGCGACCTCGTCCCGCGCCACCCGATGGAGGCACTCCTCGCGGGCGGCGCGCCCGACGTCGAACTGCTGCTGGGCTGGACCAGCGAGGAGTACCGGCTGTGGCTGGCCCCGGGAGGTCTGCTGGAGCGCGTCGACCGGCTCGGTCCCGTCGCCCTGGCCGGTGCCATGGCCCGCTGCCGCTGCGGCCACGAGGTGCCCCGCGGCTATCGCGCGATCCATCCGGGGGCGGGCACCGCGGACCTCGTCGGGCAGATGGTCACCGACCATCTGCTGCGGGTGCCGCTGCACCGGCTCGCCGATGCCCGTCCGCCGCGGACACCCGCGTACGTCTACGAGTTCGCCTGGCCCTCCAACGTGCCGGGTCTCGGCGCCTGCCACGCCCTGGAGCTCGGCTTCGTCTTCGACACCGTGGAGGTGCCCCAGGCGGCGCAGCTCGCGGGCCCGGGCGCCCCGCAGGAACTCGCCGACGCGATGCACTCGGCGTGGGTGCGGTTCGCGGTCGAGGGCGACCCGGGCTGGCAGGCCTGGGACGCCTCGCACCCGGTGCGGATCTTCGGTGCGGGCGCACCGCACACCGTACTCGGACCGCGCGACCGTGAACTGGCGCTGTGGGACGCCGAGTCGGGGCGGCCCGGTGCCCCGCTCAGCTCCCCGGAGTCCACCCCGTCGACGCGCCCGCGCCGACCCCGCCGGGTCATGGCCGTCAGGCCGAGCTCGTGGCCACCTCGTCCGCCGAGAGCCGGGGGCGGGCGATCGCTGCCCTGAGGCGCGCGGCGGCCGGGACCGGGTCGGCGGGTCGCCGCGTGTGCCAGTCGGTGACCGCCTGATACGCGGCGGCGACCTCCAGCAGCCGGTCCTCCTCGTAGGGCTGCCCGCCGAGGATCGCCCCCACCGGCACCCCGCCCGCGTCGAAACCGATGGGGAAGGCGATCTCGGGCAGCCCGAGGATGTCGAAGGGGACGGGCCCGGTCTGCAGAAGCACGTCGCAGCGGTTCATGAGCCCGTCCAGGACCTCCCGCAGCAGATGGTTCTTGGCGCGCTGGGCCGTGATCCACTCGTCGCCCGAGAGCATCAGCCCCTGGAGCCAACTGAGCAGTGACACACCGAACTTGGCCGGGTCCTCGCGCAGCCAGTGCCGGAACGGCTCGGTGCGCTCGGCGAGCCGGGCCGCGTTGAAGGTGCCGGTCAGCAGGGTCCAGTCGGCGGGATAGGCGATGTCGACGAGGGTGACACCGGGAATCGCGTCCAGCTGGTCCAGGAGGGCGGTGCGCAGCTCCTTCTGCGCGGCCAGGAAGTCCGACGGCACCCCGATCCGGGTGGCCCGGCGCATCCGAACCGCCCGCCGCGCGAGAGAACGGGCGTGGCGGCCCGTACGAGATCGGGCACGGCCGGGAGTCCCAGCGTGCGCGGGTCCTTCGCGTCGGGACCGGCCATGACCTGGAGCATGAGCGCCGCGTCCATGGCGTCGCGGGCGAGCGGACCCGAGTGGTCGCGGGTGAAGGACAGCGGGATGACGCCGTGGATGGACACCCGGCCCATGGTCGGCTTCAGCCCGGTCAGGTTCTGCTGGTTGGAGGGCAGCACGATGGAGCCGCCGGTCTGGGTGCCGATCGAGGACGCCGCCATGCGCCCGGCGACCGAACAGGCCGGTCCGGTCGAGGAGCCACCCGGGTCGACGCCCGGATCCCCGGGCGTCCAGGCGTTGACCGTGGTCACCGTCCCGTTCGGCTTCGTCGCCCGGGTGGTGGCCAGCGGCCCCATCTGCCCCTTGCCGAGCACGATCGCGCTGGCCGCCTTCAGCCGGGCCACGGCCGTCGCGTCCTCGTCCGGCACGAAGTCCACGAAGATGGAGGAGTTGCAGCGCGTCGGCACGCCCCGGGTGAAGTAGTTGTCCTTGACGCAGAGCGGGATCCCGCGCAGTACGCCCCTGGCGCCCTGCCCCCGGTCCGCCTTGCGCGCCGCCGCGAGCGCCGCGTCCGCGGTCACCTCCGCGTACGCCTGATACGTCCCGTCGTACCGCTCGATCCGGTCGAGGTACGCCTCGGTGAGGGTCGTGGAGGTCAGCTTCCCGCGCCGCATGAGCACGACGGCCTCGGTGAGTGTGGCCTCGGTGGGGTCGTCGAGGGCAGCCGCGCGTACGTGGATGTCGGGCACACGGGGAGTGGTGGAGGCCTGCGCCGCGGTGGCCGTCCGCAAGGCGACCCCGCTCGCCACGGCTGTCGAACTCGCCAGGAACACCCGGCGGTTGAGGGCTCTGCTCATCGGGCGTCCGCCTTCCCCGTCCAGGCCTCCGTGATGGAGGGGTAGATGAGGGGCGGCGAGGCCTGCTGCGCGTACGCGGGGGCCTCGGCGGGCGGCGCCCAGCCGGATATCGCGCCGGGGGTGGAGGCCACGAACGACCGCAGGTTGGCCAGCACCTGGTCCCGTGTGGGCACGCCCGTCGCCGCGTCGAACACCTCGGGCAGCAGGGAGAGGTCGAACCCCGCGAGTGCGAGGCGGGTCCGTACGTAGGCGTCCAGTTGCTCGGTGGTGGGCTCGCTCAAGAGGGCCTCCATGATCGGCTGACGAGTACGGGGACTCCATCACCCGTCCGTGAAGCCCTCGTTGAGCGCGTGCTTCACGCGAGTTACTGCACGGGCGTCAGCACCCGATCACCGCACCGGCGCCAGCGCCCGGGTGATCCCCGCGATCGCCCCCGGTCCCACCCGGCAGCACCCCCCGATCAGCCGTGCCCCGCCCCGCCGCCAGCCGGTCACCTGCTCGGCCGTGAAGGTCGACAGCCCGTTCCAGGCCCGCGCCTCGGCGTCCCACACCTCGCCGCTGTTCGGGTACACCACCACCGGCTTTCCGGTCACCCGCGCCGCCGTCTCCACCGCGCCGTCCACGTCCTCGGGGGCGCAGCAGTTCACGCCGACCGCGATGATCTCGTCCGCGTCGGCGGCCGGGGCGAAGGCCTCCTCCAGGGGCTGCCCGGCCCGCGTACGGTCCCCGGCGACGGTGTACGACAGCCACGCCGGTACGCCAAGACCGCGTACCGCCCGCAGCAGCGCTTCGGCCTCGTCGGCGTCCGGCACGGTCTCCAGGGCCAGTACGTCGGGCGCGGCGGCGGCCAGTACCTCCAGGCGGGGGCGGTGGAACCGCTCCAGCTCGGCGACGCTCAGCCCGTACCGCCCCCGGTACTCCGAACCGTCCGCGAGCATCGCCCCGTACGGGCCGACCGAAGCGGCCACCCACAGCGGCCGGGTCGCACCCTTCGCGTGCGCGCGACGGGCCGCCTCCCGCGCCAGCTCCACGCTGAGGCCGAGGAGTTCGGCCGCCCGCCCGTGCGGGATGCCGCGCTTCGCGAAGCCCTCGAAGGTGGCCTGGTAGCTGGAGGTGATCGCCACGTCCGCGCCCGCCTCGAAGTACGCGAGGTGCGCCTCGGTGATCGCCTCGGGCCGTTCGGCGAGCAGCCGCGCCGACCACAGCTCGTCGCTCAGGTCGTGCCCGGCCGACTCCAGCTGGTTGGACATGCCGCCGTCCAGGACGACCGTTCCGGAGGCGAGGGCGTCGGCGAGGGAGGGGGAGGAAGCGCTGCGGGAGGTGTCGCTGGTCATGTCACGACGCTAGTCGATGGGGACGGCCGCGACCCGTTATGTCCATCTGGTGAGTAGAAGAGGCCCTGGCCTGGGGCATGCGAGAAGTCGATCAACTCGACGCCGAAGGGGGTGACATCCTCCGCGCCGAGGTGCGGGAGATCCTCGGAGCCCGGGCGGACCGGGCCGTTTTCGAAGCCCTCGTCCACAACCTCAAGAACGGTGTCACCGGTGGCGTGTGGCGTGTCACGGTCGGTGATCGTTCCCTCGTCCTGAAGGCGCTCACCCGGGGCAAGGACACCGGGGGGAGTCCGGCAGGACGTGGTCGATCGCCCGCCATGCCGAGCACGCACGGCGCCTGGGCGCCGCGCACGGCGCGGCGCTCACGCACGGCGCGGACGCCCCCCACGGCGCGGATGCTGTCCACGGCGCGGAAGCGGCTGGCGCGGCGACGAACGCCTCGTACGCCTGGGCATGTGCGCCTCGGCGCTGAAGTACGACTGGCTCGCGCCCCTGATGCTCGCCCGCGCCGACGAGGCGCGGCAGTCCGCCTACGGCGGCAGAGGGGAGGCGCCTGTCGAACGGCGTTACCGGGAGCGGGGGTTGGGCTTCGCCTTCCTCGCCGGCTGGGCGGCCGAGGCACGTGAACTCGCCCCGCTCCTGGGCTTCCCACCGGCACCGACCGGCCGTTGAAGAAGGGGGCGCCGTCGTTGTCGGACCCTGCCCCTACAGTCCCGTTCATGACTTCGGACCACGGCAACGGCGCCGCATCCCAACTCGACTCGCTGCGCGCCCTCTTGGAGAGTGCCAAACCGGCCCGGGCCCGCAAGGCCGTCAGGGAACTCGTCACGCGCGCCGACGCCGGGGAGGCGCTCGACCTGGCCGTCCGCTTCGCCCGGATCGCCGACTACTCCTCGGAGCTGCTCTTACGACTGTGGCCGACGGCCGCCGACCCCGACGGCTTCTGCGAGGCCCTGCTCGCCCCGGCCTTCCGTCGCGAGGGCCGCACCGAGCTGCGGCTGCGGCGCACGGCCTCGCTCCGCGGACTGCGGCACCTCACCATGCTCCGCGGCCTCCACCTCGACCGCCTCAAGGAGATCACGGACCTCACCGAGGTCGGCGCGCTCGGCGAACTGAGGGATCTCGATCTCAACGGGTGCGCGGGCATCGAGGACCTCAGGCCTCTCGGCGGCCTCACCGAGCTGACCCGGCTCAATCTGCACCGCTGCCGGGCCGTCGCGGACACGACCCCGCTGCTGACCCTGGGCAGACTGCGCGAGCTGGACCTGAGCATGACCAAGGTGCGTGCCACCCACGGCTTCGGAGCGGCCTTCCCCGCCCTGGAGACCCTGACGCTGCGCGGCTGCCGGGCCTTCAAGGACGCGGGTCAGCTGTCCGGCCTGCGCCGGCTCACCCACCTCGACCTCGGCTGGACCGGCATCCGCGACCTGAGCGGCCTGCGCGACGTCCCCGCCGTCACCCACCTCGACCTGCGCAGCTGCGGCCAACTCCGCGACCTGCGGGGCATCGACGCGCTGTCCGACCTGACCGAGCTGACCCTCGACGAATGTCCCCGCCTGAAGAGCGTCGACGGATTCGGGGTCCATCCCCGGCTGACCAGGATCGGCATCCATGGGTGCCCTGAACTGGCCGACCTGAGCGGACTGTCGACACTGACGAACCTCACCCGCCTGTACCTCCGGGGGAGCGATCGGCTCACCTCCCTGCGGGACATCGCGTCACTGCGCCTCCTGAAATCGGTCGGCGTCCTCGACTGCCCGTCCCTGCGGGACTTCTCCGCGCTCGGCGTCCTCCCGTTGCTGGAAGGGCTCTCCATGGTCGGGCTGGACCAGCTCCGCGACCTGTCCCCACTCGGCCTCGTGGGTCACGACCGACTGGCTGATCTGTCGGTCACCGGTTGCCGCAACCTGCGCACCTTCGGAGAACTCTCCGGTCTGACGGCGCTGAGCAGCCTCTGGATCCACGACTGTCCGTCCCTGACCGACCTCGACGGTCTCGCCGGCCTGCCCGCGCTGAGCAAGCTGACCGTCCTGGACTGCCCCCTGCTCACGGACGCCGACGGCCTGGCCGGCTCCCGGCTGCGCGAGGCGGTCTTCTCCCGCAACCGCGTCCTGGACTCGCTGCGTGCCCTGGAGGAGTGCCCCGACCTGCGGAGTCTGAGTCTGATCAGCTGCCCCCTGGCGCAGGACATACCCGCCGGGGGAATCGAGACGCTCTGCCTGTCCGGCCTGGCCTGGAAGGACGTGTCCCGCCTGGCCGGCCACACGAGCCTTCGCGAACTCGACATCAGGGGCCTGTCCGAGCTGCGGGACCTCGGCGCGCTGACGGGACTGTCCGCACTCACGGAGATCAATCTGGGCCACTGCCGCGACTTGGAGGACTGCCGCCCCCTGCTCGACCTGCCGTCCCTGAAGCACGTCACCATGCCCTATCGCATGTGGTACCGCGAGTACCAAGGAGATCCCGATCCCGTCATGACGAAGCTCGCGGAACGCGGGGTGACCGTCGTCCACCCATGACCCACAACTCGTCCACCCATGACTCACTCGACCACCCATGACCCACTCGTCCACCCATGACTCACCGGGAGGCGGCGTGCCGCCGTCCACCGCGTCGCCGTGACCGGCTCCGCCGGACCACCGGCACCGCGAGCGCGGCCAGCAGCGGCGCGAGCAGCAGCGGCCACCACGAGTTCGCGTCCTCGCTGTCGCCGACGGCGCTGGAGTTCTTCACGGACGCGGCGCCGGACGTGGCGGGGGACGGGGCCGCGGTCCGGTGCTTCGGTACGGCCTTCAGGGTGACGTCGTTGCCGTCGCCCCCGCGATAGCTGATCCGGTACGTGGTGTCGGCGAGCGCGACCGTGGCGCCCTCGCGCAGGCCGGAGAAGGCGCCGGTCGTCCTCGCCCGGCCGGTGTGGTCGAGCACCCTGATCTCGCGGGCGGGGCCGGTCCCGGCGGCCGACAGATCGAGGTCCCCGGCCAGCCGGACCGCGCCCGTCACCTTCAGGGGCTTGTCGCGCAGGACCAGCGTGCCCTTCGCGCCCTGCGTGTAGTCGCCGGTCACCGTGAGGGCGCCCGCGACCTCGCCGTCGTTGACGACAGCGCCCCGTACCGTGCCTTTGCCGCTGAGGGACGTGGACACCCGAAGTCCGGTCGTCCGCACGTCCAGCCGAGCACCGGCCGAGGTGAGCCGAATCGCCTTGCTGTGCGCGAGCGTGGCGCTGGAGGTCAGGGCGAGTGTGCCCTTGGTGACCGTCGTCGGGCCCGTGTACGACACCTCGCCGCCCGTCAGGGTCGTCGTCGCGGCGCCCGACTGGGTGAGCCCGCCGACGCCGTCGACACGGGCCAGCGACACCGGAGTTGTGGTGTTGCGGACGATCAGCGTGCCGTCGTCGACGATCCGTCTGCGCTCGGTGCCGGTCATCAGCGAGCCGTCACCGCCCCGCGCGCCCGAGCCCAGCCGCAGCACGGCGCCCTTCTCGATGGTCGTCGACCCGTCGTAGTACTGCTCCGCCGCGAAGGTGACGTCGTTGCCGGGTGTCCCCTTGATCACGACGTCCCCGGCGCCGGGCGCGGCGAGTGTGTCGTGGTACCGGCCGCCGCCGATGGGCGCGCCCAGGGTGACGGGACCGTCGTAGGCGAAGGTCAGCCGGGACCGGACGCCGCTCGCCATGTGCAGGTTGACGTAGACGGTGTCCTTCGTCCCCGGCATGAAGATCTTGTGGGTGGTCCCGTCGCCCCACTGGACGTCCGCACCCTCGATGTTGGTGCCGCGCTTGTTCAACTGATGAGCGATGGGGCGCCAGTTGATGCCCGGGTCGCTCAACGACGGGTCGGTGTCGCCGCCCTGGTCGCTGTAGCCGTACTGGCCGGTGAGCACGACCTTGCTGCCGGGCCGCGAGTGGACGTTGACGTCGCTGCCGTACGCGCGCTGGTAGAAGTTCTGGCGCAGGGTGATCGTCTGGTACAGCGGGGTGTCGATGATCCAGGAGCCCTGGTTGAGAATGGCGCGGGCGTTCGGCAGCGCCACCGGGTACTCGGGGCGGCCCACCGCCATGCCGGTGCCGTTGTCGATCACTCCGGAGAAGGGGTGGGTGCCCGCCAGGTCCAGGGTGCCCCACATGTCGCGCGGCTGGGTGACCAGGCCTGATCCGCTGATGGTGCCGATGTTGAAGGTGCGGGTGAGGGAGAGGCGCAGGGTGCCGTCGACGCGCACGTTGAGCTGGTTCAGCTGGTATCCGGGCGTGCTGTAGGGGAAGTGGCCGATCAGACCGGTGCCGCCGCCGGTGCCGTACTGGAGGGTTGCGCCCCGCTCGACGGTGATCGCGGGCGGGTCGGGGTCGCTCACGGTGGTATACGGGTGGTTGCCGCCCTGGGTGGTCACCTTCTGCCGCTGCCGGGCCGCCGGGAGCGTGAAGTCGCTGTCCTTGGCGAGGATCAGCGTGCCGCCGCCGCGCACGGTGAGGGTGCCCCGGCCGCGGAACACCCCGTCGTACGTCGTCGTGCCGGACGGCACGGTGACCACTGTGTCGCCGGTGAGCGTGACGTCCCGGTCCGCGAGGACGTCGGCGGTGGCGTCACGGCCGCCGGCCTCCGAGGCCGCCGCGCGAACGGAGCCGAAAGAGGGAGGCGCGGTGACCAGGAAGGCGACGGTCACGAGGGCGCCAACGGCGGCTGCTGTCTTGTGGGTATGGCTGCGCACGTCATCGGAGACGTACGCGGACGTCGGCGATAACAGAAATCTCGCGTCCATCTTTGTCACGCGCGACCCGTTGACCTTCCCGTAACACACCCTTACCTTTTCGGCGTTCGTAATGACAGATGCCGTACGAAATCTCGAACCCCCTCCGAGAGGCGTCAGATGAGACGTGTGTACGCAATCCTTGTCGCCCTGTGCTGTGTGTTCGCCGCGGCACTGGTGACCGCCGGACCGGCCCAGGCGGCGGCCCAGACCATCACCAACGGCACGCAGTTCACCGACACTTCGGGCAACGCCGTGCACGCGCACGGCGGCGGGGTGATCAAGGTCGGCAGCTACTACTACTGGTTCGGCGAGGACCGCAACGCCGACAACACCTTCAGGTACGTGGACGCCTACCGCTCCACCGACCTGAAGAACTGGGAGTTCCGCAATCACGTACTGACCCAGTCCAGCGCCTCCGAGCTGGGCACCGCCTACATCGAGCGGCCGAAGGTCATCTACAACGCGTCCACCGGCAAGTTCGTGATGTGGATGCACAAGGAGAACGGCGTCGACTACAGCGAGGCGCGCGCCGCCGTCGCCGTCTCGGACACGGTCGACGGGAACTACACCTACCAGGGCAGCTTCCAGCCGCTCGGCCAGTACATGTCCCGTGACATCACGACCTTCGTCGACACGGACGGCACCGGCTACATGGTGTCGGCGGCCCGCGAGAACTACGACCTGCAGATCTACAAGCTCACCGCCGACTACACGGGCATCGACAGCCTGGTCGCCAACCCGTGGGTGGGCGGCCACCGCGAGGCACCGGCGCTGTTCAAGCGGGGCGGCGTCTACTTCATGCTGACCTCGGCTGCCACGGGCTGGAACGCCAACCAGCAGCAGTACGCCACCGCGACCAGCATCGCCGGCCCCTGGACCGCGATGACCAACGTCGGCGACTCGACGACGTACAACTCGCAGACCGCGTACGTCCTGCCGGTCCAGGGAACTTCGGGCACCTCGTACCTGTACATGGGCGACCGGTGGGGCAACTCCTTCGGCGGCACCGTCAACGACTCGCGTTACGTCTGGCTGCCGTTGACCTTCCCGACCTCCACCTCGATGTCCATGTCCTGGTACCCGGAGGTCTCGCTCGACACCACGGCCGGCACGATCGCCGGGACGAGCACCACCTACAACACGCTCGTCGGGCGGGGCAGCGGCAAGTGCGCGGACGTTCCCAGCCAGTCGCTGTGGCAGGGCGTCGCGATCAGCCAGTACACCTGCAACAGCGGCACCAATCAGAAGTGGTGGTTCAAGGACCTGGGCACCGGTTACTACGCACTCATGGGCCGGGGCAGCTCCCTGTGCCTCCAGGAGAACTCCGCCAGTGTCACCCAGGAGAACTGCACCGGCGCCACCGCCCAGCAGTGGAGCCTGACCACGTCCGGCAGCTATGTGCTCGTCAAGGCCCGGGCGAGCGGCAAGTGCCTGGACGTGTCCGGCGCGTCCACCGCCAACTCCGCCGCGATCATCACGTACACCTGCAACGGAGGGGCCAACCAGCAGTGGACGCGCAAAACATGACATCAGGTCAGTAGATCCACGGCGTCGATGGAGGTACCCGCGCTGAGGAAGGACGTCGACCCCGAGCCGCTCGCCACGTAGATCTTCAGCGTGTTGTACGCACCGGTGTCCGTCAGCCAGGCGGACGCGGGAACGCTGTAGGTGAACGTGTAGTTGTTGCCCCGGTAGGAGCCCACGGTCAGCGACCGGGTGCTCGGCTGGGTGGGCGGTGAGGGGACGGCCGAGGTCCAGGCGTCGTTGACCACGATCTGCGGGCGGCCGTTCGCGTAGGCCGTGGTCACGCCGATGCGCAGGGTGTGCGCGGCGGCGGCCTGGGCGGCGGTCAGCTTGAAGTACACGATGATGCCGCTGTTGACGTCCTTCCACAGATAGCAGGGGAACGCCGAGGTCTCGGTGCCGCTGCCGACGACCACGTTGCCGGTCCAGGACGCGGCCCGGACGTCCGACGGATGCGCGTACGTCATCAGGTCCGCGTTCTTGAACCCGCTCGGCGTGCCGTCCCAGGTGCCGATCCGCCAGATCGCGCTCGCGTTGGACGGGTCGTTGGAGGAGGGGATCGCGATGCTGTTCAGCGTCGTGGTCCCGCCCGCCGTGACCGTCACCGACGTGCTGTACACGGCGAGTTCGCCCTTGAAGACCGTCAGGGTGTACGACCCCGGCAGCACGCCCGCGATCGAGAAGTAGCCGTCCGAGGCCCGCGCCGAACCCCAGTACTGCGCGGCCGAGTTGGCGAGCCCGACCGTGTACGCGTACGCCGTGTCGCGCCCCGAGATGCCCACGCCCGCGACCCGGCCCCGGCCGCTCGCGGCCGTGTACCCGGAGATCCCGAGCGAGTCCGCCCAGGAGGTGGTGAGGTTTCCCGCGTACAGCGAGGAGGAGGGCGCGCCGCCGTCCGTGAAGGCGATGACGTACGGACCCTGGAGGCCGAAGCGCTCCGACTCCGTCTGGTTCTCGCCGTAGTACAGGATCTCGTACAGCCCGCCGCCGTCCGCGCTCTGGTGGCGCAGCAGGGAGCGGTAGAACGGGCCGCCGGAGGCCTTCTCGTGGTTGCTGCGCACGATCCACAGGCCGACGCTTCCGGTGGTCCAGCCCATGTAGTCGTAGTCGATGACCCGGAGCTTCGAGTAGTGCTTGGAGCGGGTCTGGCCGTCGGACTTCGCGAACACGTCCGCGGATTCGATGGTGGTGGGCGCGTACGTGTAGGAGTCCGGCTCGTCGTTGAGGAACAGGCCCGCCTTGACGCGCACGATGTACCGGGTGGCGCTGACCGACGTGTCGGCCTTGTTGGTCCACAGATAGACGTTGTTCTCGCCGCTGCGAGCCGCGTAGTAGTGCTTGAGCGTGCCGTACGCGACGGAGACGAGGATCGTCGAACCGGACTGCGCGATGGTCACGGTGGAGGTGCCGAGGCCGGACTCCACGTGCGAGTTCTTGCCGCCGTAGCCCTGGTACTCGGTGCCGCGGTGGACGAGCGAGGTCAGGTCGCCGTTGGTCTTGCTGACCTTGAAGACCAGGTTCGCGCCGGTGTCGACGACGTAGTTCGAACCGTCGTCCGTGTAGCCGAAGCTCGCGGCGGCGGCCGTCGGGGTGAGGGCCGTCGCGCTCACGGCCGCCGCGGTCGTACCGAGGACGAAGGTGCGGCGTCCGAGGGATCTGTCGGTGGATCCGGACATGGGGGTGCCTCCTTCGGAGGTGGGGGTGTGCGGGTGTCCGGAAGACTGACAGTTGAATCGATTTCGCGAAAGGGCTTTCGCTTCCTGGGAGTTGGCAATCATGTGAAAACGCGCCGCGCACTAGAAAGCGCTTGCGGAGAGCGGTACGGTCCTGCCGCCAGGTCTTGTCGTCCTGTTGGAGGAGCCGCAATGAGACGTTTCATCGCCGCCGCGGCGGTCGTGCTGGCCGCAGCCACCGCGCTGACGGCCACGCCCGCCCAAGCACATGGAGGGCCCCGCGCCCTCGGCCTGGAGAACTGCACCGCGACCGCCTGCCACTTCGACGTCGCGCCGGGCACGTACGACGTGCGCGTACGGCTCGGCGGGGAGGCCGCGGCGAGCACGAGCGTCGGCGGTGAGACGCGCCGCGCGCTGCTGCCCGAGACCGCCACGGCGGCCGGAAAGCCCGTGACCCGCAGCTTCACGGTGAACGTCCGCACCCCCGAGGGCGAGCCGACCGGCCCCGACGGCACCCCCGGCCTGGACCTGGTCCTCGGCGGCTCCGCGCCCGCGCTGGCCGACATCCGGGTGACCCCGGCCGTCCCCCACACCCGTCAGATCTTCCTGGTCGGCGACTCCACCGTCTGCGACCAGCCCGGCGACCCCTACACCGGCTGGGGCCAGCAGCTGCCCCAGTACCTCCGCAAGGGCGTCTCGGTCGCCAACTACGCGGACTCCGGGGAGAGCACGGTCACCTACCTCGAGAACCCCGCGCTCTTCCCGATCGTCCAGCCGCTCATCCGCCGCCACGACCTGGTCCTCATCCAGCTCGCGCACAACGACAAGACGACCGACGAGCCGACGTACCGCGCGAACCTGGAGACCCTGGTCGCCGGGGTCCGCGCGCGGGGCGGTGATCCGGTCCTGGTCACCCCCATCGTCCGCCGCTGGTTCAACGCGGACGGCACGCTGAACAACGACACCGCGCTGCTGGTCAACGGCCTAGGTGTGAACCACCCGGCCGTCATCCGCTCGGTCGCCGCCGCCGAGCACGTGCCCCTCATCGACCTGACGGCCAAGACCAAGGCCCTGGTCGAGTCGCTGGGCGTCGAGGGCTCCAAGGCGATCTACCTCTACAACGAGAAGCGGGACAACACGCACACCTCCGTGCACGGCGCCACGGTCTACGCGGGCCTCGTCCGCGACGAACTCCTCGCCCAGCATCTGGTGCCCGAGCGCCTGGTGAGGGTGGGATGAACTCCTGGGGCGTCCCGTCCGGAACCGGGGCGCCCCAGGTACCACCCGACCGAGCCGCCGAACCACGGAGCGCCACTGATGCCCGACGAGGACCGCACCCTCAGCCCGTACACCGGCTACACCCGCGCCCACTGGGAGGCGGCGGCCGACTCCCTGCTCGCCGCGGTCGCCCCGTACGCGACCGGGAACGGCGCCCTCTACCACCTCCCCGGTGCGCACACGAGCTGGTCGGGCCGGCTCTCCGACGGTCTGGAGGGCTACGCCCGCACCCTGCTCCTGGCCGCCTTCCGGCGCGACGAGAAGGCCCTGGAGCGGTACGCCGACGGACTCGCCGCCGGTACGGCCGGGGTCTGGCCGCGCGTCGAGGACCGCAGCCAGCCCCTCGTCGAGGCCGCCTCGATCGCCCTCGCGCTGCGGCTCACCCGGCCGCTGCTGTGGGACCGCCTGGACGACGGTGTGCGGCAGCGGGCCGCGGCCTGGCTCGGCGACGCGCTCACGGCCGAACCCTGGGCCTGCAACTGGGAGTTGTTCCCGGTGACGGTCGGCGGCTTCCTGGCCGAGGTCGGCCACGAGCCCGAGGCGTCGCGGGCCGCGATCGAGCGGGGCCTGGAGCGGATCGAGGAGTGGTACGTCGGCGACGGCTGGTACACCGACGGCCCCGGCCGCGCCTTCGACTACTACAACGGCTGGGCGATGCACCTGTACCCGGTGCTGCACGCCTGGCTCGCGGACGACACCCGGCTCCTCGACCTGTACGGCGGCCGGCTCTCCCGCCATCTCACCGACTACGCCCGGCTGTTCGGCGGCGACGGCGCCCCGATGCGCCAGGGCCGCTCCCTCACCTACCGCTTCGCGACGACCGCCCCGCTGTGGCTCGGCGCCCTCACCGGCCGTACGCCGCTGTCGCCGGGCGAGACCCGGCGCCTGGCGTCCGGCGCCCTGCGCCATTTCCTCGACCGGGGCGCGGTCGACGAGCGGGGCCTGCTCACCCTCGGCTGGCACGGCCCCGACGAGACGGTCCTTCAGGGCTATTCGGGCCCGGCCTCACCGTACTGGGCGAGCAAGGCCTTCGTCGGCCTGCTCCTCCCACCGGACCACGAGGTGTGGACGGCGCGGGAGGAGCCGGGCCCGACGGACCGCGCCGACGCCGTCACCCCCGTCGGACCACCCAACTGGCTGCTCCAGACCACGACTTCGGACGGGCTGGTCCGTCTGCACAACCACGGCAGCGAGGACGTCCGCTACGACCCCTACTACACGCGGCTCGGGTACTCGACCGCGACCGCGCCCTCGACGTCGTACGACAACAGCGTGATCGTCGGTGACGATCCGAGCCGGACGGACATCGAGCCGCTGGGCGCCGGGGACGGCTGGGTGGCGTCCCGGCACACGGCGGGTGGGGGAGCGCGGGTCGTGAACCTGGTCGTCGCGCGGGGAGCGGTGGAGGTGCGGGCCCACCTGGTGGCGGGAGCGGCCCAGGGGACGCCGGTACGCGTCACGGGATGGCCGGAAGACGACGGAGTGCACGCCGAACTCCTCCCCGCACACAACCTGTTGGACTCCGCCGGTGTCACGGGACCCGGCGCCACCCTCTTCGTCGCCCTCGCCCGGCTCACCGGCGAGCCGGACCCCCTGCCCCTCACGGAGTCGGTGTCCGTGAAGGTGGAGGGGGAGGAGGGGCAGGGGGAGTACGACGTCCGCGTGAGCTGGCCCTCGGGCCCCTCGACGTGCTTCCGGTTCAGGGCTTCAGACGGGCGACCTTCAGCGTCGTCGTGGTCGGTGAAGCCCCGGTGAGGGCGCTCGCGTAGGACGGGGTGACGGGGGCGTACGCCCAGGTCAGGGAGCCGTCCTTGAGGGTCGCGACATCACCGGAGATCCGCGCCTGGACGACCTTGTCCGGCGTCTTGAGGGCGCCGTTCCAGTCGATCAGGCGCAGGTGGGTACCGGTGAAGGTGCCCGTGCAGGTGCCGGACGAGCACTTGGCGTTCCTGAGGGACTCCCAGGAGACGAGGAGCCGGTCCTTGCCGTACGGGGCTATGTGGACGTCGACGTTCTCGGTGCCGGCGGCGCTGGTGAGGTAGACCGGCTTGCCCGCCGGGGTGTTGCGGTTCTTGAGGAAGGCGACCGCCACCTGGTGGGTCGACGTCTTCGGCTTCACCGTCCAGCCGCGCCCGCTCGCGTCGTCCGGGTTCTTGGCCGCGGAGGCGGCGCCCCGGGAGGCGAAGGCGGTGGCGTACCGGCCCGTCGAGGACTTCACCAGGTCGCCGGTGCGGCCCGCGAACGTGCCGCCGCAGTAGCCCGCCCAGCACTGCTCGCGCTGCACGGCGGGCGCGTTGTCGGGGGCGCCGATGCCCGTCGAGACGAACAGGCCCGAGCGCCAGTCGTCGAAGCACAGGGAGGTGAACGCGCCCGTCGTCTCCGCGTGCAGCGCGATGCCCTCGTTGTGGCTGCAGCCCCAGCTCCAGCCGCCCGTCAGCTTCGCGCCCTTGGCGCTCACATAGCTCAGCTTGTCGCCGAAGTGGCCGTCCGCGAAGCCGCCCGCGCCGTGCACGACGAAGTACGTGCCGTACTTGGTTCCGTTCCAGGTGAGTTGGCCGTCCAGCAGCGGAGCCGTGTCGTGCGAGGCGGTCCCCGTGAGCTTCGTACGGAAGGCCTGAGTGCCGTTCTTGTAGCGGATGAGGGCCGCCGCCGTCTCCTTCCACTTGTTGGTGTCGGAGACGCGGGTCAGCAGCGCGAAGCCGTCGTTGTGCGCGACCAGGCCGCCGACCTCCTTGGCTCCCTTGACGACCGTGTCCGTACCGGAGCGTCTCCCGGCCGCCGTCAGCGGGGTGACGTGGACGCCGTCGGACGCGGGCCAGGCCACGCGGAGGGTGCCGTTCGGGGCGACGGCGGTCGCGGTGCGCGTCCACTCGCGGGTGTTGTTGTAGCCCGCGGACAGGTACGGGAACTTGGCGGCCAGGTTCACCGTGGTGTTCGTGACGGCCGCGAGCTGCGGGGCGGCGGCCGTCGTGGTCGTCGTCGGCGTGGCGGTCGCGTACCAGGCACCGGCCAGGACACCGACGGCCCCGAGTCCGGCCGCCAGGGGCTTACGGGCCACGTGGCGGCGGCGGTGCGATGTGGTGGGTCTTGCGTTGGTCATGTCGGGTGGTCGCCACCGCGGGGCGAAAGGTTGCCGCGCTTCCCGGGGCGCGACGGCGGACACGGTTCGGCGGGCGCCGAAGGATCGCGCGTCTAGCGTTCGCGGTATGGACTACTCCTCACCCCGGAAACCGGCCGAAGGCGTCGTCGCCATGGTGGACCACGTCCTCGATCTGGCGGCGACCTGGACGGCCTGGGACGGCAGGCCCACCCACGCCGACGACCGTGTCCACACCCCGCACAAGGCGATCCGCCGGGTCGCCGACCATCTCCTCGACCACTTGGCCGAGCTGGAGGCTCGGCTCGTGGGCGAGGAGCCACTGCCCGACCACTGGCACGCGTCGGCGAGCACGTCGCGGGCGGACCTCGCGCCCTTCACCCGCGAGGACCTGGACGAGGCGCGCAGTCGGCTCACCCGCCTCGCCCGTATCTGGGCGAACCGGCTGGACACGCTGACCGAGGACCAGCTCGACGACTCCCCGGGAGAGGGGTGGAGCTTCCGTCAACTGGCCGAGCACCTCGAGGGATCGACGTACTACGCCGATGCTGTCGGCAAGCTGACGTGATCGCCCGCAGCCCCCGCACCGGAAGGCCGACATGACTCCCTTCGCCGCGCTCCACCACGCCGACGCGCCCCTCCTGCTGCCCAACGCCTGGGACCACGCCTCGGCCGCGCTCCTTGCCGCTCAGGGCTTCGCGGCGATCGGTACGACGAGTCTCGGTGTCGCCGCGGCGGCCGGACTGCCGGACGGGGCGGCGGCGACCCGGGACCTGACCGTGCGGCTCGCGCGGCAGCTCGGCGCCGGCCCGTACCTGCTGTCCGTCGACGCCGAGGACGGCTTCGCCCAGGACCCGTCCGAGGTGGCGGAGCTGGCGAGCGAGCTGGCCGCCGCCGGGGCGGTGGGCATCAACCTGGAGGACGGCCTCGGCCCCGCCGACCTGCACGCGGCGAAGATCGCGGCGGTCAAGGCGGCCGTACCGGACCTCTTCGTCAACGCCCGCACCGACACCCACTGGCTCGGCGACGGTGTGGACGAGCGGGAGACCGTCCGCCGTCTCGACGCCTACCAACAGGCGGGCGCCGACGGTGTGTTCGTTCCCGGACTGACCGACCCGGCCCGCGTCACCACCCTGCTCAAGACCCTCGACGTGCCACTGAACATCCTCTACTCACCCGCCGGCCCGCCCGTCTCCCACCTCGCCGACCTCGGCGTACGCAGGATCAGCCTGGGCTCGTACCTCTACCGGCGGGCCCTGGGCGCGGCGCTGGACGCGATGGCCGACATCCGCTCCGGCCGCCCGCCGCGGGGCACCGCGCCGACGTACGACGAGGTACAGGCCCTCAGCACGCAGGACCGGACCTCCTAGGGCGGTGGCGCCCCCGTCGGGCTTCGCGGGGAACGCGGTGATCCGGCAGCCGTCCACCTCGGTGCCCGACAGTGCGGCTGCCTTCGGCTGAGCCGCGCCGAGCGGGTCGGCGGGAGCCTCGGAGGTCGGCGCGGACGCGGACTCCGGGGCGGACGGAGACGTCGATGCGGCCACGGACGCCGATGATGACGCGATTTCTCAACAGACCGGCTCCGATGGCGTGTTTATCCCGGGGCGCCGCCCCCGGGCCGCCCGAGTCGTGAGCGCGCGTGGTCGGGCTTACGGTGGATTTGTACGAGGAGGCGTTGTCATGCCCCTCACCCGAGCGGCGAAAGAGGCCGCGGGCTGGTGACGGCCAAGGGCGGGGAGGGTGCCGTCACGTTCCTCGCGTCGCGTCGCACGCGATGTCGGGGAGCTGCCGACCGCCCCTGACGAAAGGGAATCCCGTGCGAACCAAGAGCAATCGAATACGTCGTGTCTGCGTTGCCGCGTGTGCGGCCCCTCTGCTGGTGCTCTCCGGAGCGGCCGCCGCAGGCGCCGCGGCGACGGCCACCGTGCCCGCATCCGTGCCACGCGCCCTGCAGACCTCGCCCGGCGAGATTCTGCAACTGGTCAACGCCGAACGCGCCAAGGTCAACTGCCCCGCGCTCCACGAGAACGCGCAGCTGACCCACGCCGCCAAGGTCTTCGCGGATGACGCCGCCAAGCACAACCTGACGAACCACACGGGCTCCGACGGCTCCACGCCCCAAACGCGCATCAAGGAAGCCGGCTACAACGCGGGGCCGTCAGCGGAGAACATGTCCTGGGGAGACACCAGCGCCAAGCAGGCCGTCGACGGCTGGATGAACAGCGCAGGCCACAAGGGCAACATCCTCAACTGCTCGTTCACGGACACCGGCGTTGCCGTCAGCGGAAAGTACTCGATACAGCTCTTCGCGGCGCCTGGTTGATCCCTCCCTCTGCCGGGCGACTCAGAGCGCCTCGGCCAGCCGGTCCGCGAAGGCGACCGGGTGCTGGAGGACACCGAGGTGGCCTCCGGGGAACTCGACGAAGTCGCTGCCGCTGAGTTCGGCGAGCAACGAGGCCGTGCGGAAGGGGAGTTGGCCCCGCGAGTCGCGTCCGGCACCGAGCGTGAGCCGGGAGGACAGACCCTTCAGGGCGTCCAGGTCCAGGGCATGGGAGGTGAAGGGGCGTAGGACGTGGCTGAGGAAGATGTCCATGGGCGTGTTCTGCGCCCCCTGGGAGTCCGGCGTGCTCCGCGTGTTCTCGCCGCCGTCGGCGGCAGTCGACGCGGGGTGCGGACCGGGCTCCCAACTTCGGCCCTCCAGACCGGCGCTGAGCCGGGCCGTCGCCGCCGCCACCCCCTCCGTGCGGTGGATCTCGTACACCTCCGTGATCATCGCGTGCTGCCGGACAGCGTCCGGCAGCACTCCGATGCTCGGCGGCTCGTGCGCGACCACGCGCCGCAGCCGCTGCGGGTACCGGGCCAGCAGGTCCAGGGCGACGATCCCGCCGGAGCTGCTCCCGAAGACGCGGGCGGACTCGCCGTCCGGGAGGAGGGAACCGAGCAGCCGGTGGGCGCGGTCGCTCCACACCTCCACCCGCTGGTCCCCGACCGGCCCGTCGAGCGGGCCGCGGGACAGCCCGAGCGGGTCGTATGTCACCACGGTGAACCGCTCGGAAAGGCGTGCGACGGCGCCCTCCAGCCCCATGGGGTGACCGGCCCCGCCGGGAATGATCAGCAGCAGGGGCCCGCTGCCCCGCACGTCGTAGTGCCCGTCGTACTGCCTGTCACGCATGATCCTCTTCCTTCCGCTCGCTGCTCCGTGGCCAGTGCTCCAGGGCCGTGTGCAGGCCGTCGAGGGCCCGCTCCCACGAGGTCTGCACGTCCCTGGCGGCGTGAAAGCCGCCGATCGCCTCCAGAGCGCAGAAACCGTGGAAGGTGCTGCGCAAGAGCCGTACGGCGTCGGTGAGGTCCGGCTCGGACAGGCCGTACGCGTGGAGCATGCCGTAGGTGATCTCCGCGGTACGCCGGAACGCGTCGGACGCGGCGCCGACGGCGGGGTCGACCGGGGTGTGCGTGGCGGCGTAGCGGCCGGGGTGCGCGAGCGCGTACGTCCGGTAGGCGCCCGCGAAGGCCACGAGGGCGTCCTTGCCGGCCCGCCCCGCGACCGCCGTGGCGATCCCGTCGATCATCTCGCCCGCGGCCAGCAGCGCGACCCGTGTCCGCAGATCCCGCAGGTTCTTGACGTGCGAGTACAGGCTCGCGTCCTTCACCCCGAACCGGCGCGCCAACGCGGACAGGGTGACGTTCTCGAACCCGACCTCGTCGGCGAGATCGGCTGCGGCCTCGACGACTCGGTCGGCCGTGAGCCCGGCACGGGCCATGGGGACCACCTCTGGAGCACTCGCTTGTCTGATGTGCCTCGCCTGATTGCCTAGGACCCCTAGGCGGAGACCTAATATACACAGGCATGCGGGGAGTGAGAGGCTGTAGCGGACGGGGGAGGACGTAGTGACGCGGGGAGTACGTAGTGGTCCGGGGAGGACGTAGTGATGCTTGAGCAACTGCCCGAAGGGCTCGTCACGCCCGCGCTGGTCGTGGACGCCGACGTACTGGACCGCAACATCGCCCGCATGGCCGAGGCCGCCAGGACCGGCGGCTTCGCTCTCCGTCCGCACGCCAAGAGCCACAAGTGCGCGGAGATCGCGGGGCGGCAGCTCCGGGCGGGTGCGCGTGGACTGTCGGTGGCGACCCTGAGCGAGGCGGAGGCGTTCGCGGCGGCGGGCGTGGACGACCTGTTCATCGCGTATCCGCTCTGGCCGGACGAGAGCAGGGCGCGCCGCCTGCGCCGACTGGCCGACGTGGTCGCGCTGCGGGTCGGCGTCGACTCGGTGGAGGCGGCGCGGCGGCTGGGGGACGCGGTGCGGGGGAGTGACCGCGCGGTGGAGGTCCTGGTCGAGGTGGACTGCGGGACGGCGCGGACCGGGGTGCCGGCCGCGGACGCGGGTCGGGTGGCCCGCGCCGCGTCGGACGCCGGGCTGGGCGTGCTCGGTGCGTTCACCTTTCCCGGACACGGATACGGCCATGACCCCGAGGCCCGGGAGCGGGCGGCCCGCGACGAGGAACGGGCCCTGTCCGAGGCGGCGGAGGCCCTGCGCGAACTGGGCCTGGAACCCCGGGTGTTGAGCGGCGGATCGACTCCGACGGCGGGTCGCTGGCGCCCCGGCCCGGTGGACGAACTCCGTCCCGGCGTCTACGTCTTCAACGACGCCCAGCAACTGGCCATGGGCTGCTGCGGTGTCGACGACCTGGCCCTCGCGGCCGCCTCGACGGTCATCAGTGTCCCCGCCCCGGACCGCTTCGTCCTCGACGCGGGCAGCAAGGTCCTCGGCGCGGACCGCTCCGCGTGGGTGACCGGCCACGGCTACCTCCCCCAGTACCCCGAGGCCACGATCACCGCCCTCTGGGAGCACCACGCGGTGGTCCACCTCCCGGAAGGCGCACCCGCCCCCCGCCTCGGCGCGGTACTCGCCGTCGTCCCCAACCACGTCTGCCAGCCCGTGAACCTCGCGGACGAGCTGGTGATCGCCCGCCAGGGCGTGGAACTGGACCGCTGGCGGGTGGCGGCACGCGGCGCCAACACCTGATCGCCAGATCGCCAAATAAATTCTGCAAAAATACTTTTGGAAAGTGTCCGGTGCGCTCTAGGCTCCCGGCATGGTCAGCGACGAGCACAAACGCGTACTCGATCCCGAGCGGGACGCCGGGGCCCTGAAGGCACTCACTCACCCCCTGCGTATCCAACTGCTCGGGATGTTGCGACAGGACGGACCGGCCACCGCGAGTGAACTCGCGGTCAGGACCGGGGAGTCGTCCGCCTCCACCAGCTATCACCTGCGCGTCCTGGCGAAGTACGCGTTCGTCGCCGAGGCCGCTCACCGGGACGGGCGGGAGCGCCGCTGGCAGGCGGTGCACTCCGTGACCTCCTGGAGCAACAAGGCCATGGAGGACTCCCCGGCCAGCCGCGACTTCGTGAGCCTGTCGCGCAGGCGCCAGATCGAGCACCTGGAGGCGTCGCTCGTACGGTACGAAGCGGACGTCGCCGAAGGGCGGTTGGGCCAGGAGTGGGTCGAGCCGTCCGGGATCACCGACCTGATGCCCCGTCTGACGCCCGAGTCGCTCTCCGAACTCTGGGAGGTGATCGACCGGAAGCTGGAGGAACTGGCCGCGCGCGACGCGGAGGATCCGCGGGCCGAGCGGGTCGTGTTCGTCGCCGCGGGGCTGCCGCTCGCGCCGCGCGAGCCGGACGCGGAGCCGGGACGAGGTGAGCCGGGACGAGAGGAGCCGGGAAGAGAGGAGCCGGGTACGGCGGGCTCGGGGACCGAGGGTGGTTCCGGGTCATGACCACGTCGCTGGACTTACACACCGCCCGCCGCCGCTACGTCACGGCCTGCGCCCTCTTCTGGCTGCCCGCGGGGCTGACCACCGCTCCCCTCATCCTGCTCTTCACGGAGCGGGGCATGACCATGGCCGCCATCGCGGGCTTCTTCGCCGCCCACTCCCTCACCGCCGCCGCGCTCGAACTGCCCACCGGAGGACTCTCCGACGTACTCGGCCGCCGTGCCGTCCTGGCCGCCGCCGGGCTGCTGAACCTGACCGCTCTGACCCTCCAGGCGCTGGGCACCACCGCCTGGGTCCTCACCCTCGGCATGGTCCTCATGGGCACGGCCCGCGCCCTGTCCAGCGGCCCCGCCGAAGCCTGGTACGTCGACACCGTCCACGCCCATGCCGGCCCCGACGCCGAACTCCGTACGGGACTCGCCCGCGGCGGCTCCGCGACCTCCGCCGCGCTCGCCACGGGCACGCTCCTCGGCGGCGCCCTGCCCTGGCTCCTCGGACTCGGCCCCGACCTCGGGGCGGGTCTTTCGGGGGCGACCTCCGGGCTCGTACTGCCCCTCTCCGTTCCGCTGCTCCTCGGCGCCGTGGTCGACATCGCCTTCGTGCTGTACGTCCTGACCGCCCTGCGTGAGCCGCCCCGCGCGAAGACCACCCTCCGCGACGTCCTTCAGGGCATCCCGGCCACCGTCGTGGGCGGACTGCGGCTGGGCGCACGGGACGCGCTCGTCCGGCGCGTGTTCCTCAGTGCCGGGGCCGTGGGTTGCGCCCTGGCCGCGCTCGAACTCCTCACCCCCGGCCGCGCCGCCGCCCTCACCGGCGCCTCGGAGTCCGGCGCCGTCCTCTACGCCGTCATCGCCTGCCTCGGCTTCGTCAGTTCCGGCGTCGGCAGCCACCTCGCTCCGCTCACGGCCCGGCTCGCGGGCAGCGGGCAGCGCGCCGTCATGGTGAGCCTCGGCGCCGGGGCGAGCGGGCTGCTGCTTCTCGGCGCCACGGCGGTGTCCACGGCACCGTTCGCCACGGTCCTAGCCGCCGGCGGTTACGCCCTCGTCTACCTCGGCATCGGGGCGGCGGCGCCCAGCGAGAACGAGCTCCTGCACCGCCGAGTCCCCAGCGCCGGGCGCGCCACCGCGTTGTCCGTCCAGTCCCTGGCCCTCCAACTCGTGGCGGCGCTCAGTGGTCTGGTCGTCGGGGTGCTTCCGGCGGGGCCACTGCCGTGGCTACTGGGCGGCACCGCGTTGCTGGCGGGCGCCGTGCTGTGGATTCAGCGGGACCGGTCCACGCCCTCGCGCGCGGCGAACTCCACGAACTCGGTCCAGGTGGTGGGGGAGAGGACGAGTTGAGGGCCGGGGGTGTGCTTGGAGTCGCGGATGTGGATGGTGGTGGGGCAGGTGGCGACCTCGACGCAGTCGCCCTGGCTGCCGCTGCTGTAGGTCGACTTGCGCCAGGAGAGGGCCACTTCGACGCAGTCGTCACCCTCGCTGCCGCTGTACGTGCTCTTGAACCAGGCCAGTTCGGTGGTGCTCATAGCGCTCCTCGCATCTCCCGGAGCAGGCTCGCTGTGTCTTCTGGGGTGAGAGCCTGTGAGCGCATCTTGGCATACCGCTGCTGGATCAAGCTGATGTCTTTCCGGTCGGAGATGAGAACCCCGGTCTGCTGGCCCTCCGAGTAAGCGAACCACTCGTTCTCCGGCGTCTCCAGCAGCTGTACAGGGCCGTCGAGCCCCGCGTGCATAGTCTGCTGGCGGGGCATCAGCTGCAACTCGACGTTCCAGTGGTGGTTGTTCACCTCCAGCAGATGGTCGATCAGCCCCCGCGTGACGTCGTCCCCGCCAGTGCGGCGTTCCAGCACAGCCTGCTCGATGATGAAGCTGAACGCAGTCGGGGGCTCGCTGCGCGCGCTGAGTAACTCCTGACGGGCCAGCCGCGCGGCCACACGTTGCTCGACCTGTTCCTCGGTGGGCAGCGGCGGCACGCTCCAGATCACCGCCCGGGCGTACGCATCGGTCTGCAACAGGCCCGGAACGACGCGGCATTCGTACGTGTGCAGAGTGACCGCTTGCTCCTCCAGGTCTGCCCACTTACGGAACCAGGACGCCAAACCCGGCTGCCGCGTCGCATACTTCGCCGCTGCCCGAAGCACACCGAACGCATCCAACACCTCCTCCGCCCTCTCCACATACGCCCGCGGCGGCAACCGTCGCCCCTGTTCGATCGACGCGACCGTGGACGGCTGGTACCCCACGAGGGGAGCGAACTCCTCCTGCGTCAGCCCCGCCCGCTTGCGGCAGGCCTTGTGGACCAGGCCGAACGTCTTCAGACTGTCCGACGGTTCGGGCTCGTTCGTGGTGCTGTTGGTCATGACGGGTATGGTCACGGACGGTGACTCGTACTGTCCATAGCGTGAACTCCTACAGAACCCGGCGTACGAGTGGCGTCGCTGGTCGACGCCCATGACACCCGGGACCGTTGGGCCATGCAAGGAGACATCCGGGCCCAGGAACCGGTCACCGTACGTACGTTCACGCAACTCTTCAGCAGCACGCCGCGAGGCGCCCGGCTCGCGCGGCGGCTGGTCGCGAACCGGATGGACGTGTGGGGATTCGCGTACGACAGTGAGGCCAGCGAGGACGTGAGCCTGGTCGTGGCCGAGCTGGCCGCCAACGCCGTACGGCACGGGAGCGTGCGCGGGCGCAGCTTCCGCGTACGGCTGGTGCTGCGCGACGGCGTCGTACGCGTGGAGGTCGCCGACGGGCGGACCGAGCGGCTGCCGGTGCTGCGGGAGCCGGACGGCGAAGGCGGACGCGGGCTGGTGCTCGTCGCGGCGCTGGCCGAGCGGTGGGGTGTGGAGCCCCGGATCGGGATGGCGCACAAGGTCGTGTGGGCGGAGCTACTGGTGGGCCTGGGTGGGTAGTTGAGGTGGGCGGGGCGAGTCGACTCGCCCCCTCGCCCGCCGATCACGCGCCCGCCGTCCGGCGTTCACGTTCCGCATCGAATCTCCTCGTGGCGCGCTCTCGCACTCGCGGCGCACGACTCAGGAGGCAGGCATGGGGCACGGGCATCACCACCACGGTCACCAGCACGACCACAGCCACGGGCACGACCACGAGAGTGAGTCGCTGCCCGCCGCGTTCGACCCCTCCGTGCCCGACGAGGCCTTGACCCCCGAGCAGCAGTCGCGCCGCTCGCTGCTGCGCCGCGCGGGGCTGCTCGGCGCGGGACTGGCCGCCGGTGGCGTCCTCGCGCAGGGGGCGGCGGCACCGGCGTACGCCTCCAGCGCCACGAGCGGTCGCAGACGGAACGGGTTCCTCTGGCTGTCCGGTGACCACCACATCCACACCCAGTACAGCAGTGACGGCAAGTACCGCGTCGGCGACCAGGTCCGGCAGGGCGCCCGGCACGGTCTGGACTGGATGGTCATCACCGACCACGGCAGCGAGACGCACGCCAAGATCGGTGTCGACAAGGTCAACCCGGACATCAAGGAGGCCCGGGAGAAGTACGAGGACACGCTCGTCTTCCAGGGGCTCGAGTGGAACATACCCGGCGCCGAGCACGGCACCGTGTTCGTTCACCCCGGCAACAACGAGGTCAGCGTCCTCAAGGCGTTCGAGACGTCCTACGACGGCAGCGTGACGGGTACCAGCGGGTCCTCGCCCGCCAACGAGGCGCTCGCCGTCGCGGGCCTCAACTTCCTCGCGGAGCAGGTGCAGCGGCGCAAGGTCAAGGACGCGCTGATGCTCGCCAACCACCCGGCGCGGCGCGGTGTCGACTCGCCGCACGAGATCCGCGGCTGGCGCGACGCGACCGGCTCGGGCCGTCAGATCGCCGTCGGCTTCGAGGGCGCGCCGGGCCACCAGGCGGGGGGCATCGCCACGCCGCTGGGCATGGGGCGCGCCCGGGGCATCTACGACAACAACCCGAGCGCCGACTCCTTCGCCGGCTACCCGTTGGAGAGCTACCGCACCTGGGGCGGCTTCGACTGGATGACCGCCACGGTCGGCGGCCTGTGGGACAGCCTCCTCGCCGAGGGCAAGCCCTGGTGGATCACCGCCAACTCCGACTCCCACCAGGTGTACACGGACACCGCCGTCCGCGGCGGCCCGGACAGCGACTTCACCGCCAACGGCAGGCACACCGACCCGGTCTACGGCGGCAAGATTGACCTCACCCAGGGCGACTACTGGCCCGGCCAGTACAGCCGTACCCACGTCGGTGCCGACGGCTTCTCGTACGCCGCCGTCATGGACGGCATCCGGGCCGGGCGCGTGTGGGTCGACCACGGGCAGCTCATCAGCGGCCTCGACGCGCGGGTGGCGGGCGGCAGTCGCTGGGCGACCCTGGGCGGCGCGCTGCACGTCAAGAAGGGGCAGAACGTCACGCTGACGGTCGACATCGCGCTCGCCGACGGTCCCAACTGGGCGGGATTCGTGCCGAAGTTGGCCCGCGTGGACGTCATCCAGGGCGATGTCACGGGCGCCGTCGCGGACAGGGACACCTTCACCGCGCCGACCGCGAAGGTCGTCCGGTCGTACGAGGTGAACAAGTCCACGGGCGTGGTGCGTCTGTCGTACTCCCTCGGCGCGGTCGACCGCCCGGTGTACGTCCGGCTGCGCGGCACCGACGGCAACCGTTCCGCGACCGGTCTGATGGGCGCTGCGGTCGACCCGGCGGGCCCGGCCGTGGACGTCGTCGGCGACGCGGACCCGTGGAAGGACCTGTGGTTCTACTCCAACCCGGTGTGGGTCCTGCCGTCGTGACCGAACGGTACGTCGTCGGGGTCGACACCGGTCTGTCCGGAACCCTGCGGGCGGCCGACCATCTCCTCCTCGACCTCGCTGCCGAACTCGGCCTGGACGACGGGGTGGTGGGCTGTACGCACCATGTGCGGGAGGGGCGGCGGCACACTGCGCTGTCCTTCTCCACGCCCTCGGAGCGGGTGGCCCGCGCGGCCTGGCGGGCGCTCACGGAACGGGAGTTCGGCGCAGCTCTGGGCGCCGAGCGGCACGGTCCGGACGAGCTGGCCGCCGGCGCCGCGCACGCCGCCGCGGAGCACCTCGCGCGCACCGGTGGCCGTGCCGTCCGGTACGCCGGGGTCGACGCGCTCACGGGCACGGTGACCGTCGCCCGGCTGCTGACCGTCTCCGCGGTCGAGCGGATCGTCGTCCTCGGGGCGCCCGACGGCCCCGACCCGGACCAGCGGATCGTCACCCGCGATCACGTACGACCGGAGTGGCGCGAAGGGCGACTGACCCTGGCCGCGATGCCGGCCGTGGGCGGGACACTGGTCCCGTTCGAGGTCCCGGACCCGACACCGTGCTGCGCGGACCACTGACCCGACGAGGACGATGAGGGCAGTCAGCTGGAACCGTGGTGACGGTTCCAGCCGACGTCGCCCCCCCTGCCACCACGCCTGGAAATCGGGCACCTGGTGCGGTGCCTCACTGCAATGGTCCGCGGGAAGGTGACCGACCTGATGTCGAGCGCCGACGCACTTGACCTATGGCCAGGACATCGGTGGTGGCTTCGCGAGCGCACGAGGAACGTCACGGACCAACTCGACATGGCACACGCCCAGCCGCGCCGCTACTGGCTGAGGGACGAGACGGAACACGAACGAGCCATCGCCCTACCTGACCATGGACACGGCCTACCAACTCACCCTGCACGACGAGAACACGCGCTACGTCCTCGTGGCCTAGCCGCCGGGAGCGACCTCGTGAACGGATACACCCGCGGCTTCTGGTGCGAATGCTGGACCGAAGACCTCACCGAGACGCGGCACCCGACGCTCCGCGGCTCTTTCGATGCCCACTCGGCCGGACAGGCAGACCGCTGGACAGCGATCGCACTGCGCACCATCACACCAGCACTGGACTCCAGAGCCTCCGACGAAGCCTGGGAGTGGCTGTACGAGGGCCGCATCGAGACGAGGAGAGCTCTCCTATGTTCGGAGCCCTGCACGGTCACCATCAACCTGGACAACACAGACATCAATTGGACGGCCCGACCGACGATCTTCCTGCCCCTGGCAGACCGGCGAGACATTGAACTCTCAGCCTGTGCATACGACTTCAAGCAAGTGCGGCTCGCTCCGCTCCCCGCGCGCGGCACGGCCCCCGCCCGGGCCTGCGCTCCTGCCTCCGTCCCGCTCCAGCCCGGCCGGCGTCCGTGCCGCGCGCACAGCATGCAGCCGCTTGCCGTCGTAGAAGAGCTACGCCCTGACTGGGACAGCTGGCGGTTACGGATTACCCCAGCCGAACCGACATATGGCAAGGCTCATCGCTAGCGCCTAGACTCCGCTACGGAGCACGGAGCACCCAAGAACCTGGAACGAGTCACCGCTGAGTAACGTGACCGAGGGGTGATTTCCCTTTGTCCAGCCGGGGAGGTCCCATGGGCGGGCAGCACATGCGTTTCCCAGTCGCAGTGCATCTCCTCCTTTTCTCTAATGATCAGATACTTCTCACGCGTCGATACAATACCGGCTATTGCGACGGCCTCTACGGTGTTGTCGCCGGCCACCTCAAGGGCCAGGAAGACATAATAGAAGCCACCTGCCGCGAAGCAGCAGAAGAGATTGATGTGTCTATATCCCCTTCGGACTTGAGCCTGGTTGGGGTCATGCATCGCTTGTCGGATGAGGAGAGGATTGAGTTCTTCCTTACCGGACGATCATGGAGGGGCAACATAACCAACAATGAGCCCAATAAATGTGACGATGTGCGCTGGTTTAATGTCCGCTCCCTGCCCCATGAGACGATTCCGTACATAAGGAAGGCCATCACTCTCACACTAGACAGAGAGCTGTCACAACTCTGGTTCGAAGAGCCCGACTTTGCGAGGCCGAAGGCATGAAATCGAATCTTCATCCTTACCTTCGAATAGTTGTAAATCATAGCAAGACATGCAACATGCATTGCGTTTGGTGCCATGAGGAGGGCATGCAACGCACGAGCCCAGGACCTATGCTGACGCCAGCGCAAATCGTCTCATTTTCTCGAATCCTTTACGAGACAGGGGTTCGCAAGTTCAAAATCGTGGGAGGAGAGCCAACTCTCCGACAAGATCTACCAGAGATACTCAGCGGGCTTCGGCAGATCGACCCTGCGCTTGATCTGTCCATGGTGACGAACGGCAGCCGACTGGCAAGTCTGGGCGAGGCATATAAAGAGGCCGGAATCAATAGGGTCAACGTTTCCCTATTTAGCCTAAACCCAGAGTTCTTTAGAGAAAACGTGGGCCCAGCAAGTCTAATGAGCCGTGTCGTCTCCGGGATAGATCGCACGGCATCTCTCGGGATTCTTGGAAAGATTAATCACGTCTTCCAAGACATGGGCACATTGCATGACATATTGGCATTCGCGCGCGAGCGGTCAGTCCGCGTGAACGTACTGAACAGAATTCCATCACTGTCTTCCCGGGACGGGATGCCAATATCTCAACTTCTGGAAAAATTGGCCACATTGCCGGTTGAAAGCGTTACAGAGGAAATAGACCCATACTCTCTCCCCGTCAAAGTAATGAAGCTTGAGGGCGGTGGTGAGATTGAGGTTAAGCATCTTGAAATAGGCGCACAGCAGAAATTCTTGGCTTGCCACACGTGCCAAGTGAAGGAAATATGCAAGGAGGGGATCTTCGCTCTCCGCATTACGCCGATTGGGAAATTGCAGCCGTGCATAGTGCGCGAGGATAACTCCTTCGACCTCACATCGAACCCTTCTGTTGAATCCGTGAAGAATTACCTAGAAGGGCTTTGAGGAGCGAGATATGCGCGTGGTGGTTCTGCTAGGGGTCCATGGGGCGGGGAAGACTACGCTAGGGTCCGCACTGCCCAGTGGCAAATTCGCCTTCTTCCCGCAGATAGGCACTACATTGCGTGCGGCTGTTGATTACGGAGTTACCGTACCGGTTGAATCATTTGATACTCAGGTCATGCAAATTGAACTTGAGCGTGACGCGAAAATTAATCGAGAAAAGCGTCTGCCAGTCATCGAAAGTTGGCACATCGGGAACATTGCATTCGCCATGGCCCGTGGTTCAGATGAAACGGTGGCTCGCTATCGAGATGCACTAATGCGCCAGCTGGAGATTTTTACACCACACATAGTAAAGCTCCGCTTGCCCGATCATGACTTTCTGGAGAGAGTCACCGAAAAGCGCACGACATCATATGAAGCATTGATTTTCTACCGAACTGTAGAGTGTTACGAAAATAGCCTGGTTGACGAATTCGTTACCGACGCAGAGAATGTAATCGAGCTGTCTTCTCCTTGGTCCGTACGCGAAGCAGTTGAGTTGATCACTAGTCACTTTTAGAAACCAAAACGCTAAATGGGGGACTGACCTCGGATGCTCAACGAGCTAGTGATCGGGATCGTATCCGCCGCTGTTCTGAGTGTCCTCGGATTCATTGTGGCTCGAACGCGAGTTCGGATTACATCACGAGTGCGCCGTCAACTCGCCTTGAGGCAAGCGCAGCGTTTTAGCTTGCGAATGTTTTCAGAAGGAGTTTCTAATTTCTACGTGGGTCGTGATGAGTGGCCTCGCTATCGAACTCCATCCAGCCTCGCCGACTACCTGAGACAAGCCAGGAGCTCTGTGCAAATTGCTTGCTACTGGATGGCGCAGGGGACTCTTGAGGGGATTCCTCGGGTGTTCGCGGAGTTGGCTGAGAGGGGCGTAGTTGTAGAGATTGCCATGATCGGCCCTACTAGCGTTTTGCCAGAAGCGTTGAGTAAAGACCTGGAGATGTCGGCAGATGCAATTCGACACCATGTGAATCACGGGCTGAGCGCTCTTGGAGAGCTGAAACTTACGCTCTCTGAAAACGGCAAGCGAAATCTACACATCAAGACATCCGCAACTTTGCCACAGGCGGCTGTAATTCTGATTGACGCCGATACCCCCCCAGGGAAAATCCAACTCGAATTCCGCCCATATCGGGCGCCTCGGTGGAATAGTTTCTCAATCGAAGTTTCAGAAGTTGGATCTGCGCGACTTTATGGAACTCTCAAGAATTCATGGCAAGCCTTTTTTCGAGACGCCACTGATGTCTAGGTAGCTTTTTTGCCGCGTCGGCACCCGCCGACTGACAACTGTTTCTCGAACGGCCATGACTGCCGTCTCTTCGCATGTATGGAGGAGGCAGCGCAGCACAGGATAGAGCCTGATGGCCCCACTCACGACGATGAGAACCGCCGATCGACTGGTCTCGCCCCCGCTGTTGAGTCGCGGCCGCCGAAATCGCCGTGTGCGTGCGGATCGGCGCGGGGGCATCTTCACTTTTCCAACAGCGGTCAACGTTGTGGCGGCGATCCAGGCACCTATTGGCTAGGCCTACGTGCGGCCCTGCCAGCTACGTTGAAGTACAACCCGCGCCGCCGCGCCTCAATCACGTGCCACTGCCGTGCCAGATGCGGGGGTCAGCCACGGTCAACGGGGTTGTCTCGCGGTCGAGTTTCCGGCAGCCTGACCAGGTATTGAAGCCCCAGCGCAGCGGCACGATTCCCCCGCCTCTCTCCTAAAGCAGTGGTCCCGTCCAGGCACTCTCTCTGCCCTGTCCGCATGTGCCGATACGCGACCCCCTACAAACCGCACTTCGTGTGTCTTGCGTGCCGGTCGTCGTTCAAGCAGAGCCCGCTGCCGCCGCGGGCGCATCCGTGCCCGCGCTGCCGTACGCCGATGATCAATGCCGGGTTCGACCTTGCTGTCCCTCGCCGTAGAGACAAGGATGGCGTCCCGCCACGTGGTGTAGGGGATCAAGACACCGGAATCCGCAGGCCAGGGGCGCCGACGATGCCCGATCGGATGTCCAACTCGCCTTACCGGGACGCTTCGTGGGCTGCAGTCTCCGCAGAGATCGCCACGGGTCTCGAACCGGAACGCGTAGCGCTTGATCCCCTACACCACGTCCTGGGACACGACCGAGACAAGAGCGCTTGGGAGGCACTTGAGGCCACGCTGCGTGCCGGCCTCACCTTCCACTCGTGCGGTTGTGGCGGCCCCGGCTACCGACCGCGCTCGACCGCAGAGGTCCGGGAGCGACGCCGGGCGGCGAGGCAGCTGGGGCTGCTGGAGCCGGCGATGCTGGAGCGCTACGACCCTTGGGAAGAACTAGCGCGGTGAGGTGGGCGCGTACAGCAGCGAAATACAGCAACCCAGCAACCAGCAGCGCCCAACGGTGGCCCTCATAGCCATCGCGGTAGCCCGTATGACCTTCAATGACCGACCTCTGTAGAGCTATGGATCAGAAGGTTGCACCAGATGGGGACGGTCTGGCCTCGTGCCAGGCCGTCTCAGTTTCCCTATCATTCAGCGACGTTCACCGTCGTTCAGGCGGGTCCATCAGCAGAAGACGTCACGGTGTTCACTCGCCCATGAACGCAGGTGAACGCCTTTGCACACAGCCCACCGCCCCACCAACACGCTTGGAAAGCGAGCACACCGGAGTCAAAAGCCCTTGAACGCGCGGTGTCAGCAGATCAGGATGCAGACGTGACCTTCATGGTGGTTCGCGGAAGCGCCGAGTGCGGGCCGTACCGCTGTCCCTGTTGCGGCTTCATCACCCTGGCCGAGCGTGGAGTCTTCGAGATCTGCACCGTCTGCCGCTGGGAGGACGACGGCCAGGACGAGCACGACGCGAGCGAGGTGCACGGCGGCCCCAATCGCGGCCTCAGTCTGCGCCAAGCTCGCCGGAACTTCCACGTGTTCGGCGCGTGCGACGAGCGCAGCGCCCAGTTCGCTCGCGCTCCGCTGCCAGAAGAGCATCCTGACAGCGGCACACCCTACGGAATCGGCACCCTCTACTCGGGGTCCTGACTCCCCGAGCTTGAGCCGCACCGCATGCGCACCAGATCGAGTGGGGAACAGCGGGGGAACCACGGTGAAAGCCGCCGAGCCGACGAGGCCGGCCACCAACCGTTCATTCAGGTCAGCGCCCTACCAGGCCTCAAAGGGACGCAGCTTCCCAAGCTGAGGTCCACAGCGGTCTCTGCTGTGCTCGCGGCCGCCGCAGTGTTGTGCACTCCGGGGTAGGTGGTGAGCCGCAGGCCGCTGATCGAGCTACGTGCCGGGCCAGCCAATAGTCACATCGATGGCACGAGCCTCCCAGCCCGGGTTGTCCACCGCCACACGGACGTTCCAGGCTCCCCGGTCCCCCACCAGGCGTACGAAGCGGGTGAGCCCCTCGACGTCGCCGACAGCCAGGCGCCCATCCGGCAGGAGGAGTTGGCCGTCAAACACGGTCATAAATCTCGGATCGGCCCCCGCGGGATCGTCGGAGTTCCGGAAGACGCGCACTCGGATGAGATCCAGCTGAGGCCGTACGCGGACTGCGACATGGGTGTCGCAGCTTGCCGCATCCGCGTCTCCCAGGTCGAGGGAGGTCGGAACCCAGTCAGTCGCGCCCAGGTGGAGCACTGGGTGATTGACATACACCTCAACGCCTGCGATCTGCACCTGTGTTCTCCACTCGCCACGATCGATGGTCGTGCCAAAACCTAGCCAGCCAGGTGAGCCAGAGCCAACGCGGGGCGGGATCGCACCCACTAAGGCTGTCCGCCTGACATCACCGGCTGACATCAACGGCGCCGAACAGTGGCGGACAGGGACGACCACGGTCGGAACGAATGGCAAACCCAGAACCGCGTTCCAGGAGGCTATGGCACAGAGTGATCGAACTTACAAGGCGGCTGTCTCTCTCCCCCAACGCCCGAGCGCCCTCCCGGGCCGTACCGGGGCCGTGGGAGGGCGCTCGATGGTGACCAACGTCGACCACTGCCGATAGCTCAGCAGCAGGTCAGAGCGTTGATCGGTTAGCCAGCCGCAGGTGGCGGCCGCCAATGATCAGTTGGGGTTGTGCAGATCACGCGGCGTCGAACTGAGTGGCCAGGAACACCGCTGCCACCGAGGGGCGGACTGCGTACGTTGCACCCGCGCTCCCCTCAGGAGCCTCCCACCAGTAGAACGGAAGCCGCCGCTCACTGTTGCTGTGTCCCTTGCTCATCCCGGACAGCACCCCTGCCACGCGCCGCGCCGGATCACTCTCGTTCGGCCCGCCCAGGGCCTTATCCACCAACTCCGTGCAGTGGATCCTCCGGCCAGGGTTGCGCAGCAGGTGCTGGAACACCCGCCGGGCCTGCGGCGCGAGTTCGGCCAAGAACATCGCGGCGCGCTCCAAGTCCTCCGGACCCCATTCCGAGGCTCCATAGTGCCCCGCTTCACCAGAGTGCTTAGCCCATCGTGGATCAGCCTCAGTCAGATACGCCGTCATGCCCGCCCCCAACAGTTCGCCCCTAGCGTGTGTGTCGTTCGCACCGTACAGATCCGCCAGGACACTGCGTGTCGAATCCGTGTCGAAGTTCCACCGGCAAGCAGCTCAGCTGAGGAAGAGCCACAGGCCAAGAGGGGGACGGGACGCAGCCACAGAGCGCCCTTTCTAGGCGCTCCGTCGTTCGGAACGTGCCACAGCCGTGCCACATCGTGCGGGCAACCACAGTCAACGACGGTTCGCCGCAGTTGCGATGCCCCGTTCAGCTGGGCTACTGCTGCAGCCAGGGTGACCTGGGCGACTCCGCCGCCGACCACGGCTGCCCTTACAAAGCAGAGGTCGCGTGTGTGAAGCGGCCAGGGTCGATGGTCTTCCGATGTCAGACCGCGGTGAGATCGTGTCGCGCATGGACGCGATCTTCGACCTCCCCGTAACGAGTGCCCCCGAGCAGGTTGTCATCGCTCGCTTCCGGCTGAGTGGCGAAGAGTTCGGCGAGCGTGCTGAGCGCGCAGTGATCTTCCGCGCGGAACGCGCTATGGCGGTCGCGGTCGGGGAAGCGGGAGTTGGGGAGGTGGAGGGGAACGAGTTCGGTGGCGGCGAGGCCATGGTGTACGCGTACGGGCCTGACGCCGGAGTCCTCTTCAAGGTCATGGAACCGATACTGCGTGGACTTCCGTTCAGGCCGGCGCATGTCGTCCTGCGTCACGGGGCTGCGGAGACACAGTTTCATGTGGATCTGTGAAGGAGCGGGCACAGCAGCGCAGTGCCGCAACCCCAACAACCAAGCCAGACCGACAGCGCCCTCAGAGCCTCGAAGCGGCCGGTATGGCCGTCGCCGGCCGATCTGCATTGAGCCACCGGTCAGAAGCTCCCGCCATCAGGAGACAGCTCAACGCTCACCCGGGCCATCCGTGAGGCACCGAGAGTTTCAGGGCCCCGGAGTTCAGCGCAGAGGCCCCCGCTCGTCCACACGGCGTGTCGGCACGCTCAGGAACACATCGGGCGCTGCGGGGCCATAAAGGATGTTGAATGTCTCCAGTTGATAGGACCAGGCCCCGTCACAACTGCCGACGAACCGGTGGTTGATCTGCCATTGCAGCCACTGGCCGGGAGCCAGGCGAACGGCGGGCGGGCGTCGATTGCGTCGAGGCATGCCAAACATGGTCACCTCTGGCGGATCCACGCGCAGCAAGCCGTCGACTTCGCGGAGGATCATGCCGGGCGCCGACAGATCCCGCACCTGCATACGAGGCTCGAAGGAATCGGCCTCTCCCATAGCGACCTCATGGAGGGCAGAACTCAAGCCCGGAGGCAGCAAGAAGACCGTTGGGGCAGCGTTCCTCCGGGCAGCTTCAGAGCCGCCGCGCGACTTCTTCGTCCACGACGTGCGCACCCGCTGAACGACAGCATCCATGGGGCTCGATCATCAAGCATGACGCCGTACCGCGGCCACAGAGTTGGATACCGTGCCAGACCCGTGCCAGATCGTTGCGGGGAATCACGGGGAACACCGGGCACCAAGTCGGCGGTCAGCTGGACGCCGGCACCACGCCACCGCAGGTCGACCGGGCAACCCGTCCCGGAACACCTCAGCTTCCCAAGCTCAGTGTGCGGACGGTGCTGACGCAAACGATGCCCTCCGATACGGTCCCGAGGCATGGCGAATGGCAGCGGTGTGCCGGAGAAGGTGGCGTGGATCCTGGTTCGGGACGACCGGGTGTTGGTGACGCGTAGTCACGGCAGAGATCGCTTCTACTTCCCGGGCGGTCATCGTGAGCCGGGCGAGTCCGACGGCGAGACCCTGGTGCGGGAGATCGACGAGGAACTGCAGGCGGCGATCGACCCCGGTTCCATGGTGCACTTCGGCACGTTCGAGATCGGCGAGGGCCATCCGGATCACGGCCCTTTCCGAATGATCTGTTACACCGCCGATCACCGCGGTGAGCTGACCCCGTCGAGGGAGATCGCCGAGAAGGCGTGGTTCCGCTACGCCGATCGGGACCGAGTCTCGGCCGTCGACGAGATGGCCTTCGACGCGCTTTACGAGGCCGGGCGGCTTTCCTGATCCCGTGACCGCTGTACAGCAGTGGAGTACAGCGAGCACCACGACCGCAGCCGAGTGATATCGCTCGTACCAAGACGGCGCAGCGCCTGCCACCAGCGCAGCCAACGCTTCGAGCGAGACCTTGCCGCCGGGTGGCAACCGGACGTACGTCGCTCGGGAAAGCCCAGCTCACCAAGATCCCCGACAAGACCCAGGGAAAGAAGCAGCAGCCCCCGACGATCAAGCCCCCTACCGGCGCGGACCCGCGGGCAGGGGGCTTGTCGCTGTGGACGCCGATCGGCGGTCAGGCTGCTGGTGTCAGCGATCCCGCGATGAGGAAGTCCCGCGATCGGACGATCAGAAGGAGACGGTCAGGCCGACCTGGTGGTACTGGCCGACGGTGTCCAGGACCTCGTCCTTGACCGCGCCGAACTGACCCACGAGGTCCGAGCTACTGATCGCCGTGGGGCCGGCGGCCATGCCGACCTGCGGGCTCAGACCGCCGGAGACGGTGTCGAGCTCGGCGTCAGAGATTTCGAGGGTCTGAACCTGGGGAGCGGAGTTCATGATGAAACTGCCCTTCGTATGGATGTTCCACAAGGGGGGAGCGGCCAGGCTGGGGATAGCCGGTGGGCCGCGACCGCAGGCGCGCGCCATCCGTTTCCGGACGTCTTGGCGCGATGCCGTCGGCGCGAAGGATCAAATCACGGAGGGTGCCCGGCATCCAGTCGTTCGCCGCTCCCAGCACGGCAGTTGGAACACTTGGCTACTCATCCATGCACGCATGCACACGAATTCAGGGCAGCTTCTCTACATGTAGCCCGGCACAGGAATCCGACAGCTATTGCCACGGCGGCTCCGACCAGGACAACTCCGTACCAATAGAACCCACCCGTGCCGCAGTTGCGCATTCGCTGTGCAGATTCAGTCACGTGTGCATCCGTGCACCCGTCCCGTCTAGGCTGGTCGACGAGTGGATCGGGGTGACGGGGGCCGACACGGTGGCGTACAGGGCGCGGCGTGGGAGAGAGCCCAGGCCTTCGGAGCGGGCGGCAGAAGGCACTGTTGACGAAGGCACCCCACAACCGTTGCGGCGGGACCGTGACTTCGGTGTCTTCTGGGTCGCTCAGACCCTTTCGGTCCTCGGGGACTCCTTCGCACTGATCGCCCTGCCGCTGCTCGTGCTGCACGCGACCGGATCCGTCGCGCGGATGGGCCTGTTGACGGCCGTCGGCGGGGCGGCCTCGGTCGTGGCCGGGGTCTTCGCCGGGGTCGTCGTCGACCGGGTGGACCGTAGGAAGCTGCTGGTGACCTGCGATCTGGTCCGTATGGCGCTGTACGCGGTGATTCCGCTGGTCTGGGTCTTCGGACCGCGGATCTGGCTGCTCTACGTGGTCCTGCCGCTGTGCGAGGCCGTCGGCATGCTGTTCTCCGTCGCCTACGTCACCGTCATCCGCAACCTCGTCGGCGTCGAGCGGATCACGGAGGCCAACGGCAGGCTGAACGCGACCGCGGCGGCGGCCGGGGTGGCCGGTCCGGTGTGCGCGGGGCTGGTGGCGGCGTGGCTCGGGCCGGCCGCCGCCGTCGGCGTGGACGCGGCGAGCTTCGGCGTGTCGGCAGCCTGCGTCGGCTTCGTACGGTTCAAGGGCACCACACGCCCCGCACCGGGACCCGTGGCCGGAACGGGAGTGGTCCGGCGGCTGTGGACGGATCTGCTCGCCGGGGTGTCCTTCCTGGTCCGGCATCCGGTGCTGCGCGTGCTGACCGTCCTGCTGTCCTTCTTCAGTTTCCTGACACTCGGCCTGAACGACCTGCTGATCTACCACCTCAAGCACGATCTCGGCCGCGACGACGCCGCGGTCGGCACCGTGTTCGCGGTCGGCGCGCTCGGCACGATCGCCGGGGCGCTCCTGGTGGCCCGGGTGCGCCGACGCCTGGGCTTCGGCCCGACCTGGATCGGTTCGGTGGCGGTGTGCGGATGCGCGCTGGCGGGGCTGGGCTGGGCCCGCAGCGTGCCGGCCGTCGCCGCCCTGACCGCGGTCTTCCTGGGCTTCGGGAGCGTGGCGGGCACGTGCTCCATGTCGCTGCGGCAGGAGGTGACTCCGGAGCATCTGCTCGGACGGGTCACCTCGGCGTTCTGGACGTTGCACTACTCGGCGGCCCCGGCCGGCGCGGCCGTCCTCACCTGGGCCGCGGGGCGCCACGGCACGGCGGCGGTGGGCGTGGTCGCGGGCGCCTGCTGCGTGCTCGTCGCCGTACTGGCGCTGCTCACCCCGGTGCGCCGGCCCCGTACAGATGGCGCCGGCGCACCGGTCGTCAGCCGTTGACCCCGGAGTAGTGGCCGAGGCTCCAGCGCCACAGCAGCCGCGCGCCCAGATAGGCGAGCAGCCCCACCAGCGGTGAGGCCGCCGCCAGCCAGTACGGCACCCCCGAGTCGCCGCCGTGTCCGGTCAGCACGGCGGCCGGGAAGTAGGCGACGAAGGCCAGCGGCAGCCCGAAGGTGAGGAAACCGCCGACCGCGCGCGGCAGCACGTTGAGCGGATAGCTGCCGAACGTGCCGAGCAGCTCCTCCAGCCAGCGCCCCCAGTAGTCGGCGGCCGGGAAACGCAGCGAGGCGCAGGCCACCGCCGTGAACAGGGCCGCCTCCAGGAGCATCCCGCCCAGCACACAGACGACGAGGTACGAGATCCGGGCCGCGTTCCAGTCCAGCTGGCTGCGGGTCAGCGCGCCCACCATCAGCCCGGTCGCCACCGTCAGGTCGCCGATCGCGTTCGTGGGGAAGACGGAGAGCTGGAGCTGCCGGTGGACCGGCATCGGGCGGACCAGATACGTGTCGATCACACCCTCCTGGATGTGCCGGGCCAGTCCGTGCACCCGGCCCAGGAAGAGCACGAACAGACCGTGCGCCAGCATCCGCGTCGCCGCGATCAGCAGCACGTCCTGGCTCGCCCAGCCGCCCATCCCGGCGAACCGGGTGAGCAGCACCGTCGCGAACACGATCACCGACACCTGCCAGATCGCGCCGATCGCGATCATCAGCAGGAACTCGGAGCGGTACTCCAGCTGCGCGCGGAAGTTGAGACGCGTGATGCGCCACACGATCCGCAGGGATTTCAGTGATGTGCTGAGCTTGTCCGTCGTGTTCGGCCCGTACGTCCTGTTCGGTCTGTCCGTCATGCTCAGCCTCCCTGCGAGATCACGCGCCGGGCGGCCCGGCGCCACAGCAGCCGGGTGAACAGGGCGAGGGCCACCACCCACGCGGCCTGCAGGGCGAGTTGGGGCGCCGCCTGCGACACCGGGATCCGGCCGACGTACAGCGACAGCGGCACACTCAGCGTCGCCTGGAAAGGGAGGAAGCGGCTGAGCGTGATGAACCAGTCGGGGAAGAACCACAGCGGCGCGTACACCCCGGACAGCAGGTTCTGCGCGAAGACCAGGATCAGGATCGCGGCGCCGTTGCGGAGCGTCCAGAAGCACAGCTGGTCGATCACCAGCATCACGTAGTACAGGACCCACTGGCCGAGCAGCACGCTCAGCCCGAACACCGCCGCCACGGCGGCCGACCCGGGCGGCTGGACGAACCCGACGGCCAGACACACCGCGTATCCGGTCGACGCCCAGAGGAATCCGTAGAGTTGCTCGCCGAGCGCCCGCAACGCGTAGTAGCGCTGCGGGGGCAGCGGGCGCAGATACCAGTACACGATGGTGCCGAAGTGCATGTGCTGCTGGACGGTGTCCCGGCCCGAGTACTGGTCCAACGCCCTGATCCGGGTGGCCAGTACCGCGAGCACGGCGTAGGTGACGGCCTGGTCGCGGGTGAGGCCCGCGGTGGTGCCGGTCGTCGCGTACAGGCCGCGCCACAGCGAGGCCACCAGCACCACCTGCACGACGAGGCGCAGCAGCGCGGCGGTCATCCGGGGCGGGGTGTGCAGCTCGCCGAGCGGGGTGACCCGGGCGGCCCGCCAGCCGCCGGGGACGGTCGCGCTCACGCGGCCTCCGCCTGGACGTACGCCGCCCGCATCACGTCCTCCAGGTCCGCCTCGTCGATCGCGAGGTCGGTCACCTCGTACCGCTCGACGACCTGCTTGAGCGCCTGGTGGACCGTCGGGGCGCCGGGCCCGTCCGGTCCGAACACCACCTGGGGGCCCTCGCGGCGCAGCAGTGCGATGCCCGGCGGTGGGGCGATCGCCGCCTGTGGATCGGCGAGCGTGGCCCGCACCTGCCAGGTCGAGCCGAACCTGCGCCTGATCTCGTCCAGGGTGCCGTCGAGGACGAGCCGCCCGTGGTTGATGAGCACGACCCGCTCGGCGAGCCGCTCGACCTCCGTCATGTCGTGCGTGGTCAGCAGCACGGTCCGGCCGCGCTCCTCCACCTGGTGCTTGAGGAAGCCGCGTACCTGTTCCTTGACCACCACGTCCATGCCGATGGTGGGTTCGTCGAGGAACACCACGGGCGGGTCGTGCAGCAGCGCGGCGGCGAGGTCGCAGCGCACCCGCTGGCCGAGGGAGAGATGGCGCACGCGGGTGTCCCAGAAGGAGGAGAGGGCGAGCAGCTCGTCGAACTCGCCGAGGCGGACGCGGTGTTCACGCTCCGGCACCCCGTAGATGTCCCGCAGGATCGCGAAGGACTCTCGCACCGGCAGGTCCCACCACAGCTGGGTGCGCTGTCCGAACACCGCCCCGATGTTGCGTGCGTTGCGCTCGCGCTCCCGGTACGGGACGACGCCCGCGACGCGCGCCTCGCCGGAGGTCGGGGTGAGGATGCCGGTGAGCATCTTGATGGTGGTGGACTTGCCGGCGCCGTTCGGGCCGAGCAGCGCGAGCAGTTCGCCGGGCGCCACCTCGAAGGTGACGTCGCAGACGGCCTCCTTCGCGACCCGCTCGGGCTTGACGAGGGACTTGAGCGCGCCCGAGAAGCCCGGGCGGCGCACGGTGGTGTGAAAGGTCCGGGACAGCCCCCGGACCTGGATGCTGCCGCTCATGCGGACGCCTTCCGGGTCAGTGCGATCAGCCACAGGGTGGCCACGAGCGAGGCCGCGGACAGGGCGGTCAGCAGCCAGGGGACGGCGTGGATCCCCGACGCCTCGATGCCCACGCCGAGCAGCGGAGGAGCCGCCACCCCGCCGATCATGGACGCCGCGATCACCCAGGCCCCGGCCCTCTTCGCCTGCGGGAGGGCCCTGTTGAGCCACGGCAGCCCGGTCGGGAAGACGGGCGCGATGAACAGACCCACACCGGCGTACGCCACCGGCGCCGCCCCGGGGATCAGCGCCAGCAGCAGGCACGCGGTCATCCCGGCCGCGCAGACCGCGAGGATGCGCTCGGGCGCGTACCGCAGGGCGACCGGGACGACGAGGAAGCGGCCCGCGGTCATCATCAGCCAGTAGACGGAGGTGGCGGAGGCGGCGACCGTCGCGCTGTAACCGACGGTCTCCAGGTGGGTGGGTTCCCAGCCGCCGACGCCCGCCTCGACACCGACGTTCAGGATGTAGAGGAGCAGGAAGCCCACCAGGACGCGGGAGAGCAGGCCACCGGAAGCGGCGGGCCGCTCGGCCGGGGAGACGGGCGGCGCCTGGCTGCGGACCCCTCCCGTGCACAGGATCAGCGCCCCCGCGAGCACCGCGCACGCACCGAAGGCGTACGGGTAGTCGCCGGGCCCCAGCCACGCGACCAGCGCCGGGCCGAGGACCGCGCCGATGCCGAAGTGCGCGTTGAGGACGTTCAGCATGGCCGTCGAACGGTCGCCGAAGCCGACCGCGAACAGCTGGTTGAGGCCGTAGTCGATCCCGCCGAAGCCGAGGCCGCCGAGGAAGGCGGCGGCGAGTGCGAGCGGCCAGTTCGCGGCGAGCGCGAAGCCCGCGCCGCCCGCCGCCATCAGCGCGTAACTTGCCGCCAGGAGCGCCCTGTTGGAGATCCTGGAATGGATGGCGTTGAAGGCGAGGACGCCCACGACACCACCGGTGAAGTGCAGGCTCAGGCCGAGGCCCGCCGCCGAGGGGGAGAGGCCGTACTGCGCGCGCAGGCCCGGGACCGCGGGGCCGTAGAGCGCTTGCAGCATGCCGATGAGGACGAATCCGATACACGACGCGACCGCGGCCGGTCGGCTGAAGAGCCGACCGGCCGCGGTCCTCGTGAGGGTGTCAGCCATGGATCTCCGAGAAGAGGAACGTGAATTCGGCGGGCGCGGGCCGCAGTTGGTACTGCGGAAGCGCGCCCGGCCCGCACGACTGCGAGCCGATGCCCTGCTGGCCGTGGTCGAGATTGACCCAGACCGTGTCACCGGCCTTCAGATCGGTCGGATGCTCGGCCGCGTCGAGCTGCTCCGACGTCCAGCGGCGCGCGGTGAACCAGAACTCCGGCTCGCCCTCGACCCGAAGCCCACCGATCTCCACCCAGCGGACGTCGGCCCGAGCGCCGTTCTCCTGCGGACGGACGTACGGCGTCTGGAGTGCGTCGATGGTCGACTCCCAACGCCCCACCATGGAGGCCGACTTGGTGTCCGGGTAGGCCTCGCCGGGACCGCCGCCGAACCACCTCGCCCCGTCTACCGAGCCCGCGAGTCCCAGCCGGATCCCGAGCCGGGGCAGCGGCAGCCTCCAGTCGCCCTCGGGCGCCACGGACACGGTCAGCCGCAGCCGTGTTCCGTCGGACGTCCACCGGTAGACCGTGCGCAGGGCCACCTCGCGGGCGGCGGGCGCCACCCGGGTCCGTACGGTCAGCGCGTCGTCGCCCAACTCCACCGAGTTCAACCGGTGTTGCATCCGGTGCAGGCCGAGCTCGCGCCAGAGCGGGCCGTAGCGCAGATCCGGCTGCCAGGCCGCCCCGTTGTCGTTGTCGGTCGGCGCACGCCACACGTCGAGTCGCAGTCCCCTGACGTCGATCCCGCCGATCGAGCGCAGCGCGCCGGTACGGGCGTCGAAGGCCGCCGGGCCCAGGGTGATCTGCCCCTTGCCGAGGACCGGTCCGTCGCTCCGCGCCACGACGGTCAACGGCCGTGGCGAGAGGGGGAACTGGGCCCAGGCCACCAGGTGGTCCCTCGGCCCCCACGCGGTGTCGGCCGCGAGCGTCGCCCGTACCGTCCACTGGGTCTCCCCGCCCCGTGGGTCGGCCGGCGGGTCCGGCAGCTTCACGTCCGCGGACTCGCCCGGCGCGAGCTCCGGCACCGGCAGGACGCCCGACTCGACGGTCTCGCCGTCGACCTGGTAGGACCATTCGAAGGTGAGCGCGGAGAGATCCGCGAAGTCGTACGCGTTGGTGACCCGTACGGTCCCGTCCGCCCTGTCGCCGACGATCCGGACCGGCTCGATCACCTTCTTGTACTCGACGAGACCCGGGGACGGGGTCCGGTCGGGGAAGAGCAGCCCGTCGCAGACGAAGTTCCCGTCGTGCAGCTCCTCGCCGAAGTCGCCGCCGTACGCGAACCCGAACCGCTCGTCCTTGATGCCGTGGTCGATCCACTCCCAGATGAAGCCGCCCTGGATGCGGTCGTACGACTCGAACAGGTGCTGGTAGTCCGCGATCCCGCCGGGACCGTTGCCCATCGCGTGCCCGTACTCGCAGAGGATGAAGGGGAGTCCGCGACGCCTGTGGGTGCCGCCGTCGAGGCCGCGGCCTATCCTGTCGACCTCGGCGTGGTCGGCGTACATCCGCGAGTAGACGTCCGTGTCACGGCAGTCGATGTCACCCTCGTAGTGGATGAGGCGTGAGCCGTCCCGGCCGCGGATCCACTCGGCCATCGCGGTCAGCCCGCGCCCGGTGCCGGCCTCGTTGCCGAGGGACCAGATGACGACGGAGGGGTGGTTCTTGTCGCGCTCGACCATGCGGGCCGCGCGGTCGAGCAGGGCCGGGGTCCAGCGGTCGTCGTCGACGGGGTTGTCGCGCCAGGCCTGCTCGGTGAAGCCGTGCGTCTCGAGGTCGCACTCGTCGACGACCCACAGGCCGTACTCGTCGCACAGGTCGAGGAAGGCGGGGTGCGGCGGGTAGTGCGAGGTGCGCACCGCGTTGATGTTGTGCCGTTTCATCAGCAGCACGTCCTCGCGCATGGTCTCCAGGTCGAGGGCGCGGCCCCGTTCCGGGTGCCACTCGTGCCGGTTGACACCCTTGAAGAGGAGCGGTGTGCCGTTGACCTTGATCAGGCCGTCCTCCAGGACGACCGTGCGGAAGCCGACGCGCAGCGGGACGCGCTCGCCCTCGGTCGCGAGCACACCGTCGTACAGCCGGGGTGTCTCGGCCGTCCACGGCCGCACCGGTACGGTGACCGACTCGCCGGTCGCGACATCGATGTCGAGGCCGGGCACGGTGACCCGGCCGTCGACATCGGAGTCGACGCGCAGGGTCCCGAGACCTTCGACATGGTCGTAGGAGGCGTGCACGAAGAAGTCGAGGACGCCGCCCGCCGGGCGGTGCAGGAGCGTGACGTCCCGGAAGATGCCCGGCAGCCACCACTGGTCCTGGTCCTCCAGGTACGAGCCCGCCGACCACTGGTGGACACGGACCGCCAGCACATTGCCACCCGGCTTGAGCAGATGGCCGACCGCGAACTCGTGCGGCAGCCGCGACCCCTTGAACTCCCCGATGTCCGTGCCGTTCAGCCAGACCCGGGCACAGGACTCGACCCCGTCGAAGCGCAGCACCGCCCCGCCGTCCGAGGGCCAGTCGGACGGCAGGTCGAAGGTGTGCAGATGATCGCCGGTCGGGTTCTTGGTCGGCACGCGCGGCGGGTCGACCGGGAACGGGTAGAGGTGGTTGGTGTAGATCGGTGAGCCGTGCCCCTGGAGGACCCAGTGGCCGGGGACGGACACCTCGGCCCAGCCCCCGGCGTCGAACCCCTGCGCCGCGAACGAGTCGTCCTCGGCGTCGGCGGTGGGGGACAGACGGAAGCGCCAACTGCCGTTCAGTGACAAGGACCGCGCGTCCGAGGACGCGTACCGGGCGCGTGGCGGGAGCGCCCCACTGCCCGGCGAGACGTCCTCGACGTAGTCAATGGCGGAAGTCGTGCGGAAAGACATCGGTCTCCTAGATCGTCCCTTGGTGCCCGTCGAGCTTGTCGATCAGCCCTTGATGCCCGTCTGCGCGACCCCCTGCACCAGCCAGCGCTGGAGGAAGAGGAACACGAACACCAGGGGCAGGATGGAAATGGCGGTGGCCATGAAGATCAGGTGGTAGTTGACGGTCTGGTTGGTCATGTACGAGGAGAGCGCGATCTGCACCGTCCAGGCGCTCGGGTCCTGGCCGATGACCAGCGGCCACAGGAAGGCGTTCCAGCCGCTGATGAAGGTGATGGTCGCGATCGCGGCGAAGAAGTTCAGGGAGTTCGGTACGACGATGCGCCAGTACGCGCCCCAGTAGCCGAGCCCGTCCACGCGCGCCGCCTCCTCCAGCTCCTTGGGGAACCCCAGGAAGTACTGCCGGAAGAGGAAGCAGGCGAAACCACTGAAGAGCACCGGAATGACGAGACCCCGGTAACTGTCCACCCAGCCCAGCGAGGAGACCAGCACGAAGCTCGGCACGAAGGTGACGGCGGGCGGCACCATCAGGGTCCCCAGGACCATGTAGAAGATCTTGTTGGCGTGCTTGTACGGGATGCGGGCCAGGCCGTAGCCGGCGAGCGAGCAGACCAGCAGGGTGCCCACCGTGATCAGGACGGCGACGACCGCTGAGTTCAGCAGGGAGCGGCCGAAGTCGACCGTCGTGTCGTGGAACAGCTCGGTGAAGTTGCTCCACTGGGGGTTCGTGGGGAAGAACTTCCAGTTCTCGCCGGTGATTTCGGGGTCCGTCGACAGCGCGTTGCGGGCGATCAGATAGAAGGGGACGAGGAAGAGCAGGGCGGCGACGCCGATGGAGACGTACAGGCCGGTGTTGCCGATGACGCTGCCGCGCTTGACACGGCGTGGCTTGTCGACCGGAGTGACTGGAGGCACGGTGGCGGTCACTTGTCGTCACCCCTTCCGAAGCCCAGGAACCTGCCCTGCGCCAGTGTCACGATGAGGATCAGCAGGGTGAGGATCACCGCGCCCGCGCTGCCCTCGCCGTAGTCCTGGCTCTCGCCGAGCGCGGTGTTGTACAGCTCGACGAGCGGCGGCCGGCCCCAGGTCGTCTTCGCCAGCAGGTTGTAGAACTCGTCGAAGGCCTGGTAGGCGGCGATGACCAGCAGCAGGATCACCGCGGTCGAGGTGGCCCGCAGCTGCGGCAGAGTGATGTGACGGAAGGTCTGCCAGCCGGGCTTGGCACCGTCGATGGCGGCGGCCTCGTACAGCTCGGGCGGGATGTTCTGCAGCGCCGCGAGGAACAGGATCATGTAGAAGCCGGCCTGCAGCCACAGCCGCAGCGTCACGATGACCAGCCAGTACCAGGGCGGATCGGGGTTGGCGAGCCAGGCGATGTTCTCGACGCCGAACCAGCCGAGGATCGTGTTCATCAGGCCGAAGCGGACCCCGCTGAAGATCGACATCTTCCAGATCAGCGCGGCGGCGACATAACTGCACGCGGTCGGCAGGAAGAAGACGGACCGGAAGAACGCCTTCATGAAACGCAGCCGGTTCACCAGCAGGGCGAGGCCCAGCGACAGCGCCCAGGTGGTGGGCACGATGAAGGCGGCGAACACGGTGAAGGTGACGAGCGAACCGATGAATTTGCTGTCCTGCAGCATCTGCCAGTAGTTGTCGAAGCCGACGAACTTGCTCGGCGTCACTGTGAAGCGCGCCTCGAAGAAGCTCAGCCAGAGGCTCCAGCCGATCGGCACATAGACGAAGACCGTCAGGCCGATGAGGAAAGGGCTCGTGAAGAGCCAGAAGTTGAAGGTGCTGCTGCCCCGCAGCCCCCGCCGCGGCCTGGCCGGTGAGGCCTTGGCCGAGGCGGGGCGCGCGACACCGCGCGTGGTGGTGGTCGACATGTCGCTACCCGTCCGTCTGTCTCCGTCCCGGCCTATCCGAAGAGCTTCTTGAGCTCGCGGTTGACGGTGGTGTCGGCCTTGGAGAGCTCGGCCTCCGGGTCACCGTTCTTGCGGACGCAGTTGGCGAAGACGTCCTCCAGCGCGGTGATCATGGCCTGGGTCCAGCCGATGTTGTCGAAGTGTCCGAAGTCGTTGAAGAGCTTGACGCCCTCGGCGGGCAGGCCCGTCTTGAGCTTGGTGGCGGACGCGGCGATCGAGGCGCGCGGCGGGATGTGGAAGCCGTACGACAGCGCGAAGTCCTCCTGGTACTTCTTCTGGTCGATCCACAGCCACTTCACGTACTCCTTGGCCAGGTCGGCGTTCTTGCCCTTGGCGTTGACGAACATCGACCAGCCGCCGTTGACGACCGACTGCTTGCCGGAGTCGGTGACCTTCGGGAAGGGGAAGATCCCGAGGTCGTCGCCGAGCGCCTTCTGCATGACCGGCATGGCCCACATACCGCAGAACTGGATGGGGGTCAGACCCTGCACGATGGCGGAGGGGTCCCAGTAGTCGGTCGGGGCGTCGAGGAGAAGGTGGCCGCTGGTGAACAGCTGGCGCATCTTCTTGATGCCCTCCTTGACGCCCTCCGTGTGGTACGCGATCTGGTTCTTCGCGTCGAGGGTGTCGGCGCCGGACGACCAGATCAGCGGGTTGATGACGGCGTGCAGGTCGTTGCCGATGAACAGGCCCTTGACCTTGCCGGTCGTGAGCTTCGCCGCGGCCTCGATCAACTCGTCGAGGGTGGTCGGCGGCTGGATCTTCGCCTTCTCCAGCACGGACTTGCGGTAGAAGAAGAACTGCGGGTCGTCGATCATCCGGACGCCGTATATCTTCCCGTCCACCGTGTGCGAGGCGATGTCGGCCGGGTTGAAGTCGGACTTGACCGGATCGATGATGTCGCTCAGGTCCGCCACCTGACCGCTCTTGATGAGCTGGATCTGCGGGTGGAACTCGAACACGTCGGGGGCGTTGTCGGTGAGCAGTGCGGAGAAGAGCTTGCTCTCGTAGTCCGCGCTGGTGATCCACTGCGTGTTCACCGCGGCCTTGTCGTAGGCCTTCGCGTACCGCTTGAGGGCGTCCTCGACGCCGGCCTCCCCGTACGCGTGGAAGTACTGCTTGATGGACTTGCCCGAACTCCCGCCCCCGGAACGCCCGTTGTTGCTTCCGCACGCGGCCAGCGGCCCCAGCGCGGCCAGCCCCGCTGCGGCCCGCAGGACGGATCGACGGTCCCAGTTGCTGCTCATTGCCGACATGGTGACGTCCTTGTCTCTTGTACGGCTGCGGCTCGAAATCGCTGTGCGGTGCGGGACGCTAACCTTCTGTTAAGGCTTCGGCAAGGGGTTGGACGAAGTCTGTTCGAAGCGTTGTCTTCGGTTCGGTGGATCGAACAGGCGTGTCGGCAGGGCGAGTTGGCGGACCGCCGGCCCGGCGGCCCACGGCCTCCTAGAGAGCGGTGCGGCGCGGGACGGCCCTGCCGCCGACGGGCTTCTGGCCCACCGCGTTCAGGGCGCCCTCCAGGGCGAAGGTCGCGGCGCCCAGGCAGACCGGGTCGGTGGGGATGGGGGAGAGGACGATCTCGGTGGCGGCCAGCGGTCGCCGCAGCGCGTGCCGGGCGACGGCCTCGCGCACCTCGCGCAGCAGCGGTTCGCCGAGTGCGGCGGCCACCCAGCTGCTGAGCACGACGACTTCGGGGTTGAGGAGGTTGATCAGGTCCGCGATGCTCGCGCCGAGATAGCGGGCGGTGTCCCGGACGACCTGGAGCGCCACCGGGTCGCCGGCGGCGACCCCGCGGGACAGGGCGTCGATGGTGGCGGTCTGGTCGTCGGGGTGCAGCAGCGGGCTCTGCGGGCTCGACTCCCGCAGGTTCCGCATGATTCCGGGCGCCCCGACGTACGTCTCCACGCAGCCGTGGTTGCCGCAGTGGCACGGCCGCCCGTCGAGGACCAGCGTCGTATGGCCCCACTCGCCCGCGCTGTTGCTCACCCCGCGGTGCAGCCCGCCGCCGAGCGCGAGGCCGGCACCGACCCCCGTGCCCAGGTTGACGACGACGGCGTCCCCGCGACCGCGGGCCGCGCCGAACCACAGCTCGGCGACCGCGCAGGCGCGCAGCGGGTTGTCGAGGTGGAGGGGGTAGGCGATGTGCTCGGCCAGCAGGTCGAGCAGCGGCACGTCGTGCCAGTCCCAGTTCGGCGCGTACTCGGAGATGCCGGTGTCGCGGTCCACCTGGCCCGGCACGCTGACCCCGACGCCCAGGACGCGCGCGCCCTCGACCCCGGCCTGCGCGACCACCGAGCCGACGGCCGCGGCGACATGCCCGACGACCTGCTCCGGGCGGCTCTCACCGGGGCGCATGTCCTCGGCGGCGCGGGCGAGCACGTTCAGCGCGAGGTCGAACAGCTCCACGCGGACGTACGTCTCCGCGATGTCGACGCCGATCAACGCGCCCCCCGACGCGTTGACGGCCACGAGTCCGCGGGGGCGGCCCCCCGCGGAGTCCTCGAACCCGACCTCGGTCAGCATGCCGAGGTCGAGCAGTTCACCGACGAGCGTGGCGACCGTGGCCAGGCTCAGCCCGGTGGCCGCCGCCAACTCCTGTCGTGAGGTGGGGGACGCGGCGATGATCTGACGCAGCACCTCGTAGCGGTTCGCGGTGCGGATGTCGCGTGATGTCCGCTTCGCCTGCTTTGCCACCTCGGTCCTCCGTACCGCACAGCGGGGCTCGACGGTCCCGGCGCGGCGCAAGGCTATGGCCTGGCGAGGAGGTTCGACAAGGGGTTAGGAAAGGGGGTGAACAAAGTCCCGCACGAAGGGGTTGGTGAACTTGCCCGCCGGGTCCATGGTTTCGGCCAGGGCCCTGAAGTCGTCCAGTCGCGGGTAGCGCCCGCGCAGCACCTCCCCGGGCGTGGTGAACACCTTGCCCCAGTGCGGCCGGGGATCGAACGGCTCCAGCGCCTCCTCGACCCGACGCACCACCGGCAGGACGGCCGCCGTGTCCTCGACCCAGGTGAAGTGCAGGGCCACGGTGTCCCGGCCGTAGGCGGGGCTCAGCCACTGCCGGTCGGCGGCCACGGTGCGCACCTCGCAGATCTGGAGCAGCGGCGCGATGTGCTCGCGGATCGCGTCGAGGGCGCCCAGCGCCGCGAGCGCGTGCGGGCGCGGCAGCAGGTACTCGGACTGCAGCTCGGCCCCGCTGCTCGGGGTGAACTCCGCCCGGAAGTGCGGCAGCCGCTCGTGCCACGGTCCGGGCACCGCGAACTGCTGGGTGCAGTTCTCGGCGGGCATGCCCGGCACGGGGTGCATCGCCTCGGTGGCGGGCGCGGCCCAGGGGAAGTCGGGCAGCGGCTGGTCGGTACGGCGCTTGAGCCACACCTGCCGGAAGCCCGGGCGCCCCCAGTCGGTGAAGAGACTCACGCTGTACGCCGTCGCCGCCACCGTCTCGAAGTCGAGCCCGGCGAGGGGAAGTTCGGTGAAGACGTGCTGGCTCACCTCGAAGTCCGGTTCCAGGTCGAGGGTGAGGGTGGTGACGACACCGAGTGCGCCGAGGGAGGTCACGGCGCCGTCGAAGCGTGCGTCCTCGCGGCCGATCGTGACCGTCGAGCCGTCCGCCGTGACGATCTCGACCTCGCGCACGGCGGAGGCGAGGGAGCCGTTGGTGACGCCCGAGCCGTGGGTGCCGGTCGCCACCGAGCCCGCCACGGAGATGTGCGGGAGGGAGGCCATGTTGTGCAGGGCGAACCCGTGCTCGTGCACCCGGCGGGCCAGTTCGGCGTACCGGACGCCGCCCGCGACCCGTACCGTACGGGCGGTCGAGTCGACGTCCACGGTCGGGGGCAGCGCGGTGAGCGAGACCAGTACGCCGTCGTCGCCGGGCTCGGCGATCTTGTTGAACGAGTGCCCGCTGCCGAGGACGCGGACGCGTGCGCTCTGCGCGACGAGCGCCGCGAGGGCGTCGTGCGTGTGCGGGCGGTGCAGTTCCTTGGCGGTGTACGTGATGTTGCCGGCCCAGTTGGTCAGGGTTTCTGTCATCCCTGTCGTGCCTCCCCGGGAAGTCGCCGTGCGCGGCCGTGCGGTGGCCACTGCTGGAAACTACCTCGGGGTCGGCCGGTCCGGTGTCCCGGGCCTGTCCCCTGTCGCGCGTGGCGGACCGCGGTTACGGTAGAGGTGGTAGAGAGCGCTTGCTGTGTGGCGCTGTCCCGTAGTCGCCCTCTTGCCTAGCCGCCCTCTCCCGTAGTCGCCCTGTTTCGTCAGTCACCGAGCCGGAGGGTTGACTCCTTGCCCGAGCGTCCCGTGGCGATGTTCGCCATGTCCGCCGAGAACGTGCCGCAGATCTTTCCGGCCGAGGTCATGACCCGACTGCGCGAGGTCGTGGACATCGACCCCGCGCTGGTGGCCGAGGACTTCTCGGAGCCTCGTGTGCGCGAGGCGCTCGGCGGGACCGAGATCCTGATCACCGGCTGGGGCTGCCCGCGGCTGGATGCGGCCACGCTGGACGCGGCGCCGAAGCTGCGTGCCGTGCTGCACTCCGCGGGCTCGGTGAAGGGCTTCACCACACCGGCGGTCTGGGACCGCGGACTCGTGGTGTCCTCGGCCGCCGTCGCCAACGCGCTGCCCGTCGCCGAATACACCCTCGCCATGATCCTTCTCGCCGGCAAGGACCTCTTCGCCCAGCGCGACCGGCTGCGCGCGCGGCGCTCCGTGCCCGGGTGGGCCCTCGTTCCCGGCATCGGCAACTACGGGCGCCGTGTGGGTGTCGTCGGAGCGTCCCGTATCGGCCGCCGTGTGATCGAACTGCTGCGGCCCTTCGATCTGAGGGTGAGCCTCACCGACCCGTACGTCGACGAGGGCGGGGCGGCCGAACTGGGGGTTCCTCTCCTCCCGCTCGACGACCTGCTCGCCACCAGCGACATCGTCACCGTCCACGCCCCCCAGACCCCCGAGACTCGGCACCTGATCGGTCGCCGTGAACTCGGCCTGATGCCGGCCGGGTCGGTCCTCATCAACACCGCGCGGGGGTCGCTCGTCGACCACGACGCGCTGATCGACGCGCTGCGGGTCGGGCGGTTGAGCGCGATCCTCGACGTGACCGACCCCGAGCCGCTGCCGGCCGACTCGCCCCTCTACGACCTCCCCAACGCCTTCGTCACCCCCCACCTCGCCGGCTCCCAGGGCAACGAACTCACCCGTCTGGGCCTGACGGTTCTCTCCGAGGCGGAACGGGTCGTTGCGGGGGAGGGGGTGGAGTTCGGGGTGGATGTGGGGGTGTTGGAACGGGGGGCGTGACGCGGCGCCCGGACTTTCCTCGCCCCCGCCGCCCCTACCCATCCCATCCCCGGGGGCTGCGCCCCCCGGCCCCCACCTGGGGCTGTGTCCCAGGACCCCGGCTTGGGGCTCTGCCCCGCAGCCGCTCTCGGCGCTGTGCCCCCGGCCGCCTGCCTGGGGCTGCGCCCCTGGCACCCCTGCCCGGGGCTCCGTTCCGGGCCCGCGCTCGGGGCTGCGCCCCTGGCACCCCTGCTCGGGGCTCCGTTCCGGGCCCACGCTCGGGGCTGCTCCCCGGCCGCCTGCCTGGGGCTGTGCCCCGGGACCCCGGCTTGGGGCTTGCCCCTGGGACCCCCATTCGGGGCTGCGCCCCGGGTCCCGCGCCCGGGGCTCGCCCCGGGGGACCCCCACTTGGGGCTGCGCCCTGCAGCCGCTCTCGGGGCTGTGCCCCCGGCCTCTTGCCTGGGGCTGCGCCCCTGAGACCCGCGCTCGGGGCTGTGCCCCGGACCCGCGCTCGGGGCTGTGCCCCCGGCCCCCACCCAGGGCTTCCCGGGGCTCGGGCGGCGGTCCGTGTTTGGGGTGCCGTTCTGGGGCCGTGTTCGGGGCTTGGCCCTTGGGGGCCTGTTCGGGGCTGTGGATCAGGGTGGGTCTTGGGGTTCTGGGGCGCACCCGCAGCTGGGTTGCGCTCGGGGCCCGTTCCGGGGCACCCGTGGGGAACTCGTCGCGGCGGCCCTGCTCCTGCTCCGGGAAGTGAAGGTCCGTACGGGCGTTGCGGACGTGGTCCTCGGAGTCTGGGGCGGGGCCGCGCCGCTCGCGGCCATCTGGGCGCGCCCGAACCCGACCCGGCGCCGCCGTCGGACGTGCGCATCGCGCGCCGCGAGGGGACCCGGCACGGCTGACGCACAGGCAGGGGCATACCGTGAGGAGTCGAGCACGGAGACTTGAACGAGTCGGGAACGGGTCGGGAGCGAGGAGAACGGGATGGTCGGCAGCCGCACCGCGTTGGTCGAGGATCTGATGGAGCGGTTCCCGCACGTACCGCGGGAGGCCGTCTTCAAGGAGGACCTGCTCCGCGGAGGTGTGGCCTTCGACGAGTCGGCGCTCTCCGACAACGAGGACGGTGACGTCAAGCCGAAGTCGTACTTCATCTTCTCCTTCGACCACGGCACCCTGCCCGAGCTCGGCGAGGCCGCGCTGCGCCGCCCGCCCGAGGAGATCATCCTCACGGGTGGGCCGTACGACCTGCGGCGGACCGTGGTGTCCGTGCGGGTCAATCCCGCCTCGCCCTATCGCGTCGCCGCGGACGACGAAGGCATGCTCGGGCTCTACCTCGACGGGAAGCGCATCGCCGACGTCGGCGTGCCGCCGATGCCCGAGTACTACCGGCACACGCTCTCCAACGGGAAGTCCGTGATGGAGGTCGCCCCCACCATCCAGTGGGGTTATCTGATCTACCTCACCGTCTTCCGGGTCTGCCAGTACTTCGGTGCCAAGGAGGAGTGCCAGTACTGCGACATCAACCACAACTGGCGCCAGCACAAGGCGGCGGGGCGCCCGTACACCGGGGTGAAGGACGTCGAGGAGGTCCTCGAAGCCCTGGAGATCATCGACCGGTACGACACCGCGAAGGCCTCCACCGCGTACACCCTCACCGGCGGCGCGATCACGTCGAAGCTGCAGGGGCGCGACGAGGCCGACTTCTACGGCCACTACGCCAAGGCCATCGAGGAGCGCTTCCCGGGACGTTGGATCGGCAAGGTCGTCGCGCAGGCGTTGCCGCGCGACGACGTGCAGCGGTTCAAGGACTACGGCGTGCAGATCTACCACCCCAACTACGAGGTGTGGGACCGCCGGCTGTTCGAGCTGTACTGCCCGGGCAAGGAGCGATACGTCGGCCGCGACGAGTGGCACAAGCGCATCCTCGACTCCGCGGAGGTCTTCGGCGCGCGCAACGTGATCCCCAACTTCGTGGCCGGCGTGGAGATGGCGGAACCGTTCGGCTTCACGACCGTCGACGAGGCCATCGCCTCCACCACCGAGGGGCTGCGCTTCTTCATGTCGCACGGCATCACGCCCCGCTTCACCACCTGGTGCCCGGAGCCCACGACCCCGCTCGGCAAGGCCAACCCCCAGGGCGCGCCGCTGGAGTACCACATCCGGCTGCTGGAGGCCTACCGTTCGACCATGGAGGACTTCGGGCTGTCCTCGCCGCCCGGATACGGGCCGCCCGGACCCGGCCACGCGGTCTTCTCGGTGAGCTCCTTCATGGACAGCCTCCCGGCGCGGGAACCCGCGGTGGCGGAAGCGGCCGGACCGAAGATTCCGTAGAACCTCTCAAAAGTCGACGGCGATCGAGACGTATCGGCCTCCCTTCCGTATCACCTTCCATACGGCGGGAGGGAGGCTGCGCGCGCTCGGACGTATGGCGCCGCAACCGCTTGCCACGCTAATTGAATACCTCGCTTGTCAGTTGTGTGGAAAGCGTGAAAGGCTCGGGCCCCGTCGTTGAGACGGCCTCAACTCCCTTGTACAGAGGGTGAGTTGACGATCACGTTCAGACGTTTCTAGACGTTGCACCTGGAAGCAGTTGATGCAGGAGCCCCCCATGCCCGACCTGCCGACCCCCCAGAACGCCGCCGAGGCCGCGCTGCTCTCGGAGTGCTGGGACGCGGTCCTGTCGTACGCCGATCTGTGCACGTCCGGTTCGGCCTCGGCCACGCAGCTGGCGACCGAGGCGTTTACGCACGGCATCGACGAACTGCGCGCCGCCACCGCGGCATCGAAGAGTACCGGTACCGGACGCCGGGCGCTCAGGCTGCCCCGCATTCCGCTGCTGCTGGCCTCGGTCCGTACCGTGGCCGCCGCCTGGGAGACGAGCGGGCTCGGCCATCGGCTCGACCCCGACCTGCGCCTGTGGCTCCACTCGGACAAGGCCGCCCGCTACGTCGGACCGCCGCTGCACCGCCCGCTCGCGCTGCGCGGCCTCAGGGACATGCAGGAGCCGGACGCCGTTCTGCTGTGGCTGGCCGAGGTCGAGTCGCTGCCGATGTCCGCGGTGGCCCGGCGGCTCGGTCTCGATCCGGCGGCCGCGTCCTCCGAACTCGCCCAGGTGCGGGCGCTGTTCCGGGACCGCTGCCACCGCAACCACCTCGACACGCCGATGGACGCCCACTGCCGCAGCTATGCGCGGCTCCTCGACGCGGTCACCCGCTCACCCAGCGCCGAGACGCCCGAGGACCTCTCCCGGCACATGGCGCGCTGCGTCGAGTGCGCGGAGGCCGCCGCCTGTCTGCGGCTGCACGGCGGCGGGCTGCCCGCGGCGCTCTCCAGCGGTGTGATCGGCTGGGGCGGCCTCGCGTATCTCGAACGGCGGCGCCGGGCCGCCGAGGCCGGCATGATCGGCGGACGCACGGACGCGGCCGTGGACACGGGGCTGAACGAGGGCAAGCCGGTCCGGCCCCGGATCGGCCGGACCGGGATCCTGGTGACGGCCGTCCTCGTGTCCGCACTGGCGCTCACGGTCTCGCTGATGCCCTTCGGCGGCTCGAAGGGCGACGACGCGAACGCCGCGCAGGGCGAGTCGACGGACGGGCAGTCCGTGGCGGACCCGGGCCCCACCTTCCCCTCGGGCTCGAAGACGAAGTCGGGGTCGGGATCGGGGACGGGGACGGCGGGCTCGCCCGCGGTGGCGGACTCGACCTCGCGTCCGGCGGGCAACTCCGATCAGGAGGCCCAGGGCGAGTCCTCGTCGCCCGCCGGGAAGCAGGGCGGGGCGAAGGGTTCCACGAAGAGCGCCGCGCCGGACTGCCGGGTCAAGTACGAGATCGTGAGCGAGTGGCCGGACGGCTTCCAGGCCACCGTCACCGTCACCTCCACCAAGGCCCTCGCCACCTGGAGCCTCGGCTGGACCTTCAAGGACGGCCAGCGCGTGGGCCAGATGTGGGACGGCACTTTCACCCAGGACGACTCCCACGTCACGGCCACCGCCGCCGACTACAACAAGACCGTCGCCGCGAACGGCACGTTCACCTTCGGCTTCCTCGGTTCCTGGACCGGCTCCAACTCGGCCGCGCGCAACTTCACCCTCAACAAGGCCAGTTGCCAGGCCGTCGGCTGAGCATCCGGCCGAGCGGTGTGACGCGCGAAGGGCCGGGGTGACGCGCGAAGAGCCGGTGTGACGCGCGAAGAACCGGACACCGTCCCCTCACCCCGTCGCCACCTCCTCACCACCCCTCCGGCGGCGGAAACCTGATTTTTCGCCAAGTCCGCCACCCTGGCCGTTTCCCGTGTCGACGGGGCCGGCCGTTCGGCGCTGGTCCTGACCTCAAGGTCGTCGGTGGGGCGGGAGCGGAGTCGGACGGTCCGGCCGCGGTCACCGGTGGTGGGGGCCTTGAGGGGACGCCCTCCCCGGGCGACCCACCTGGCACTTCGCCACTTACCGACCAGTACTGCCGATCTGGCGTAATTCACTCGTCTCAATGCTTCGCTCTGCCACCATCAACGCCTCTGAAAAGTCAGGCGGCATGATTGCGGCGGGGGGCGTGGCCATGGGGCTGCTCGGCAATGAGCTGGCTTTCGCGCGCGCTCTGACCCCTCAGGAGCGCGAGAGCGTGATGGCTCTCGGCAGCCGGAAGCATTACGCGGCCGATGCCCACCTTCTGACGGAGGGTGACCGGTCCAGTCACGTCCTGATCATCATTCGGGGCTGGGTGACCGTTTCCGTGGCGACGGACCGGGGTGCCACACGGCTGATACTCGGTCTGCGGGGTCCCGGTGAACTGCTCGGCGAGATGGCCGCCCTGGACCCGCATCCCCGCAGCGCCACCGTGCGCGCGCTGGGTCCGACCGAGACCCAGGTCATATCCGGGGACGCGTTCCGCCGGTTCCTCGCCCTGCATCCCCGCGTCAGCGGTCTGGTGATACGCCAGCTCACCTTCCGGCTGCGCAGCGCCGACCAGGAGCGGTCCGCGCTCGCCTCGCTCACCGTGCTGCAACGGCTGGCCGGCCGGCTCACCGAACTGTCGAGAGCCGAGCCCTCCGGCCCCTACAACCCGGCCGTACCGGGCGGCGCCACGCACACCGGCACCGTCGTCCAACTGGCCCAGGACGAACTGGCCGCCACCATCGGAGCCACCCGGGAAGCCGTCGCCAAGGCACTGAAGCTGCTGCGCACCCAGCACGTCGTGCGTACCGGCAACCGGATGGTGGAGATCCTCGACCCCGAACTGCTCGCACTCCTCGCGGACGGTCATCAGGAGTAGACCCACACCTTGCCGTAACCCACGCCTCGTCGTGTGTAAACGGCTACAGACGGCCTTCGTCCCCGGGCCCGACGCTGAGGGGGACGGCAAGTGGAGAGAACAAGGGGGCACGGGGTGGACCACGACGCGATGGATCTCGCCGAAGCACGCTACGAGTTGGTGATCAGCGTCGACGCCCGGCGTTCCGGGGAGTACGACGACGTCGACAAGCAGCGCATGCGCGAGCGGATCTACCGGGTGCTGGAGGCGGCCTTCACCCACGCCAAGGTGGCGCGGGACGCCGTACACATGGAGGACCGCGGCGACGGTGTGCTGCTGTCGGTGGCCGGCCGGATCGCGGTGACCCGCCTGCTCGGCCTGTGGATGGTCGAGGTGCACGAGAATCTGCGGGACGAGAACCGCGGCCTGAGTGTTCCCCTCGGGCTTCGGGTGGGCATGCACGTCGGGCCTGTCCGGCACGACGGCCGGGGCATCAGCGGGCGCGCGGTCGACCTCGCCTGCCGGCTGGCCGACTCGCCGCTCGCCCGACGGTTGCTGGACGCCGAGCGGGCCGACCTCGTGCTGGTGGCCTCCCAGTCGCTCTACGAGGACGTGGTCAGCAGCGGCGGCAAGTTCATCGAGCCCGCGCACTACTCCTCGGCCCGCCTGGAGCTCAAGGAGGGCGAGGTCACCGCCTGGTTCCACCTTCCCGGCCGGCCCGCTCCCGAGATCCCCACCGCCGCACCGGCAGCACCTGACGCCGACCGTGCCGATGACGTCGATGACGCCCGCGATATCCGTGATGTCAGTGGCACCCGTGATGTCAGTGGCACCCGTGATGTCAGTGACGCCAGTGGTGTCGATGACACCCGTGGTGTCGATGACGCCCGTCGCGTCGACGGAGAGGACCGCGCCGACGCTCCTCGCGCCCACTACACCGTCCACGGCGACATGTCGCAGCACAGCGACAACGTCTACCAGCAGCCCGTGCACATCGGGCGCATCACCGGCGACGCCGGCCGACGGAAGGGCTGATCGCGGTGACCGACGATCAGCAGGCGGGCGGCGGCGCCGAGCCCGCACCCCGCAAGGGGGCCGACGCCCGTTCGCCCGAGGCCGACGGGAAGGCCAGGAACGACCCGCCCCGTGCCGACGAGGGCAAGGCCGAAGGCGACGAGGGTGCCGCGGGGAACGACGCCCCGGACGAGGGCGACGTCAAGAAGGACCAGGGGAAGAAGCAGGAGGAGGAACGCGAGCGCGCCGCGGGGCGGTTCAAGGAACACACCCGCGACCCGCTCGCCGAGGAGCAGGGCGAGGACGGGACCACCGACCTCGCCGCCGCCTCGCGGGCCCGCCGCGCCACCCGGATGCTGTTCGACACCGGCCGGGACCTGAACAGCTTCGACCGCTCGTACTTCCAGAGCGCGCACATCGGCGACATCCACCTGCGGATGGACGCCCGTCACTCCGGTGCGGGGATGCGCAGCGGACCCGTGCCCGACGAGGAACTGCGCAGGCTCCGCCGCGTCCATGTGGAACCGCAGGGGTACGTACAGCTGCGCAACGCCCTCGGCGCCCGTCGGCTGCTGGTGCTCGGCGCCGCCCCCGGCACCGGACGCACCAGCACCGCGCTCTCGCTCCTCGACGAGGTCACCGGCCCCGCGGCGGACGCCACGGGCACGGAGCCCGGGGCCGGATCCCGGGTGCGCCGGGTCGATCCGGACGGTGGGGTGCGGAAGTTGGCGGGCTCGCTGGCCGTCGAGGGCGAGGAGGCGCGGCGCGGCACCGGTTACCTGCTGGAGCTCTCCCTCACCGGGCCCGGTGCGCTGCCCCCGGACGAGATGGACCTCGACGGGCTCGCCGCGGCGCTGGCCCGGTGCGAGTCGTACGCGGTGGTCGTCGTCACGGTCGGGTCGGCGGCCAACCCGCTGCTGGCCGGGCGGTACGGCAGACTCTGCCCTCCCGCACCCACCCAGGAACTGCTCACCACCCGGTTACGGGAGCGGCTGGAGGAGCATGTCGCCGCCGCCCCGGACGGTGAGGTCCGGCTGGAGGACCTGCTCGCCGGGGCGGAGGAACTGGCGGTCCGCCGGGACGTCAAGGACGCGGTCGGACTGAAGGACCTGCGCCCCGCCGAGGCCGAGTTGCTCGCCTCGCTGCTGGCCGCACACCAACTGGGGGAGGTCCCGCGGGACGAACTGCTGGCCGGTTGCCGGAGCCTCGCCGCCGACCAGGCCCAGGAGTGGTTCGCCGGAGTGGACCGGGCGCTGACGGCGCCTCCCGCCGAGCCTGAGGGCGGCGCGGGCCGGCCCGGTACGGCGGCCCTGTTCCACCCGGTGGCGTTCCGTATCGCTCTCGCCGTACTGGGCGGCGCCTCGCACAGCGCCGTGGCCGCCGCCGCCCACCTGCTGACCTGGGAACTGTCCGTACAGTGCGATCCGGACCACACCCCGGCCCGCCCGCTGTTCTGCGACGACCCGGAAGCCGATCTCGCTCTCTCGCGCGCCGAACTGACCGACGGCCGGCTCGAGGTGGCCGGGACCGAGGTTCCGGCCCGGCTGATCTGGTACCGGGGATCCGCCCTGCCCTCCGCGGTGCTCACCGAGATCTGGGACCGGCACTTCCCCGTCCGGGCACCGATCGTGCGCTGGCTGCGGCTGCTCGCCGACGATCCACGCCCCCAGGTGTGGATGCGCGCCGCGGTGGCCGCCGGGGAGCTGTGCGCGCGGGACTTCGACCACGGATACGCGGAGCTGATCCGGCCGCTCGCCGAGGCGGCCACACCCCGTCGGAGGATCTTCGCGGCCACCACCCTCGACCAGGCGGCCGGTCACGCCTCGCACCGCAAGGCGGTGCGCAAGCTGGTCGACGACTGGAGCAGGTACGGGACGAAGGCGCTGCGCTGGACCGCGGCGATGGCACTGGGTTACGGGAACGCGGCGGACACGACGGAGGACGCCCTGGACGCCCTGGCCCGGATCGGGGTCCGCGACGACGGGGAGCAGCTTGCGGTCGCCTCCTTCAACGCCGTACGGCTGCTGGCGCTCCCGGACGGTGCCAAGGTGCTGCGGCGGATGGCCGACTGGACCCACCACAAGCGCGCGGAGTACCAGGACCTCGGTCTGGTGACCACTGTCCGGCTCGCCGTGACCTCGGTGGACGAGGTGCTGTCCGACGAGCCCGACTCCCCGCTGGCCGACCGCGCCGACTGGCCACTGCCGCTCGCCCTCGCCGTCTCCCGTCCCGAACTCGTGCTCCCCATGGCCGACTTGATGTGGAGCGCGCTGAACACGGCGCGCTCGAAGGACGTGGCTCTGGACGCGCTGGAGTCCCTGCTGCGTTCGGCGGTGCGCGGGGACGGCACCGAGGGGACCCGGCCGGGGCTGGCCGCGCTGCTGCCCGCGCTGGCGACCGAGGAGAACGACCGGCGGCGGCTGGACTGGCTGCTGCGCCGAATGATGAACGATCCGGAGGATCCGCTCCCCGACGCGCAGGCGCGCACCCTGTGGTGGCTCGCCGTCCCGCCGAAGGAGAGGACGGGCGAGGAGGACAGTCATGGCTGAGGACCAGGACGCGCGGGCGAAGGCGAGGGAGCGGCTGAGGGCGCGGAAGGCGGCCGCGGGACCCGCGGGCCCCTTCCTGCGGGAGTACGCGCCGACGGGCGGATCCCCGCAGGTGAGCGCCCAGAAGGCCTCGGTGCTGTTCTACCGCAACGGCGGCTACAGCGTGGTCACCGTCTCCGGTGTCCGGCACGTCGACAAGCGGGCGCTGGCCCGTCCGTACACCGTCTGCGAGATCGCGCTCGGCACCTATGTGACGACGCTTCAGATGGAGTTGCCGGCCGCCGGTGGCACCACCTTCTTCAAGGCCGAGGTGGACATCCACTGGACGGTGACCGATCCCCATCTGACCGCCACCGAGGTCGTCACCGACGTCGCCCAGCGGCTCACCGCCCCGGTGCTGGAGCGGCTGCGCGAGGTGTCCTCGGCCTACCGGGTGACCCAGGCCGAACAGGCCGACCGCGCCATCACCCTGGAGTGCGCCGGCGGACGCTGGGCCGACCTGGGCACCGAACTCGGAATGCGGGTACGGCTGTACGTCCGCCTGCGGGTGGACGACCGGACCATCGAGCACATGGACGGCATCCGGGACGCGCACGCCTCGGCCGAGGTGACCCGGGTGCACCAGGCAGCGTTCCGCAAGATGCTGCAGGGCGGCGAGCTGGAACAGCTCAGCTACATGCTGGCGGCCGAGCCCGAGGCGGCCAAGGACTTCCTGGAGAAGATCCGCCAGGAGGGCCGGCAGGACGAGAAGGAACGGGTCGACCGGCTCTTCGCCATGGTCGCCAGCGGCCAGATCCAGTCCAACGACATGGAGACACAGGCCCTCAACCTCCTCAACCAGGGCCGCCACCCCCTCCAGGGACCCATCGGCTCGCTGCCCGCCCGCCGCGAGACCCCACAGCTGGCGCCGGCCGCCGACGAGCCGTTCACCCCGGACTGGGTGGCGGACGAACCGCCCTCCCGGGCGGACCGGGGACCACGCGCGAGAGAGCCCTACCAGGGCGACCCCCAGGACGCCGAACCCGAACCGCCGCGCCGCCGCACACGCTCCCGGGACGACGGATGGTCCTGGGCGGAGGAGGACCGGTGACCGGCGACGGCCCGGCGCGCACCTCCCCCGACCCGGTCGGGCCCGTGCCGGACGGGGGTCCGCACGGGTCCGACCGGGGAGAACGCATCGCCGAAAGGCTGCTGAGCACGGTCAGGGAGGACCTCGGCCGGGCCGACGCGAAGGCGGCCGTACTGCTCTCGGGAACGCTGGCGCTGCCCGCGTTCCTGATCGGACGGCACGGCCCGCCCGACTGGCGCGGGCTCGCCGACGTGACGCTGATCCTCGCGAGCGTTCTCTGGGTGGTCGCGGTGACCGCGCTGGTCGGCGCGCTCATGCCGCGCACCCGCACGGTCCGCGGCCGGGACGGGGTGACGTACTTCGGCGACCTGCTGGCCCCCCGCGACCTCGCGGGGCTGTCCGCCGACGTCACCGAGGCCGGACGCGACACCGCCGGATGGCTGCTCGTCCAAGCCGTGGACGTCAGCTCGATCCTGTCCGCCAAGTACCGGGCCATCCGCTGGGGAGTGGGCTCGCTCGCACCTTCCACGGCGCTGGCCCTGGCCTGGAGCCTGACCGCCCGCTGACACGCGGCACAGCACGTACACGACACAGAGACGAACCAAGGAACCAGGGGGACGGCCGTGGAAAGCATCACGGGAAGACGGCAGACAGGAAGGGGCCGGGTGCGCCGCCGAGCGGTCGGCGCGCTCGGCGGCATGGCGGTGCTCGTGTCCCTGCTGGCACCCGCCGGCCATGATCCGGTGCCGGCGGCGGATTCCGAACCCGCCTTCCCGGCGGTCAACTACTCCATCGCCGTGGACGAGTCCGCCAGCCTCGCACCCGAGGACATGAAGGCCGAGAAGGCCGCCGCCGCACGCATCGCGCTCGGCGACGTCTCCTCGTCCTCCCACGCCACCGTCTTCGGTTTCGCCGCCGCCGAGTCCGACTCCCAGCGCGCGGTGGACCCGGTCTGCCCGCGCACCACGCTGGACGCGGCGGGCCGCGAGACGGTCGGCACCTGCGTCGACAAGCTGCGCGGCCGCACGAAGAACGAGGGCACCGGCACCGACTTCCCGAGCGCGATACGCCAGGGAGCCCACGACCTCACCACCGGCACCGACCCCTCCCAGCCCCGCGTGCTGTTCCTGCTCACCGACGGAAAGCTGGACGTCCAGGACAGCCCCAAGTACGGCGACCCCGCGCACCGCAAGGACGAGGGCGAACAGCAGCTGACACAGGAGCTCGAGAACGCCGCCGCCCAGCACGTACAGATCTGGCCGCTCGGCTTCGGACCCGACCCGGACAAGGCGCAACTCGACCGGATCGCCGCCGGCGGATACCAGAAGGGCTGCGTCGAACTGCCCTCCGCCCGCCCGAGCGCGGGCAAGGTCTCCGGGGCCAAGGACGTCGGCCCCGTGCTGGAGAAGATCTTCGCCGCCGCCCACTGCCTGCGCCACGAACAGGGCCCCAGCAAGCGGCCGCCCGCCACCCTGGAGATCGGCATCTCGCCGCTGGCGACCGTGGGCAGCATCGTCGTCGACAAGGGCGACCCCCAGGTGAAGATCACCTACCTCGACCCCAACGGCCACCAGGTCCCCACCACGGGGACGTACCGCAAGTCGGGTTTCGAACTGGCGGGCGGCAGCGGCACGGTCGAGGCACTGAAGATCGTCGACCCGGTGCCGGGCACCTGGCGCGTGAAGGCCGAGGCGCCGGAGGGCCACCGCTCCCTGCCCGTCGCCGTCAGCGTGCTGTGGCAGGGCGAGTTGCGCGGCGCCATCACCATGGACCCGCCGTCCCCGCAGGCCGGCGAAAAGGTCACGGTGACCATGCGCCTGCAGACCCGCGAGGGCTACGAGATCAAGGACGCGCGCGACTACGAGGGGCTGCGCGTCCGCAGTGAACTGACCGGCGACGGCTTCGACCCGCTGGCGCTGCGCCTCACCGACGACGGCGAGGGGCCCGACTCCAAGGCGAGCGACGGCTCCTTCACCGGTTCCGTCGAGATCCCCAAGAGCGCCGACGGGGCACTGAAGGTGAGCGGCACGCTGACGGCCTCGGGGCTGAGCGCCGACACCCGCAGCGAGGGCGGCCAGATCGCACCGGGCGCACTGCCCGTCACCACCGCGCTCGAACTGCCCACCGCGAACACCCACCCCGGCTCCACGGTCACCGGCACGCTGGCCGTCCACAACACCAGCGACACCCCGCACACCCTGCGGCTGTCCGTCGCCGACCTCAAGTCCGGGCTGCTCACGCTCACCCCGGCCGAGATCCAGGTGAAGCCCGGCGAGTCCGGCACCCGGAAGATCACGGTCGAGGTCGCCCCCCGCGACGTCTTCGGCGACCGCCTCGGCGACGGCGGACTGCAACTCGGCGGCACGGTCACCGTCGTGGACACCACCGACCACGACCGGACCCTGGTGCGCACCCCGCTCTCGGTCCGGGTGACACCCGAACCGGGCGTCTGGGCGAAGTACTGGTGGGCGTTCGTGTCCGCCGCCGCACTGATCGCGCTGGCCACCGTGGCGGTCCTCGCCTGGCTGCGCCAACGACGCACCCGCAGGGACCCGTTCGGCCTGGTGCTGCGGCTGGTCTCCGCGGAGGGCGACGTCCTCGGCGAGCACCTCGCAGGACACGGACACAAGCAGTGGTACGAGTTCGCCGTCGTCGAACCCCACCGCAGCCCGCGCATCGAACGGCGCGCCCACGGCCCGTACGCCGTCCAGCGCAGCCCCGAGGGCGGAGCGGTGCTGCGCAAGCGCGGCGGCGGCCGGACCCCGCTGCCCGCCCGCGGCCAGGTCCAGCTGACCGACACGCTGAGCCTGGCCCTCGGCGAGGACACCCGCGCCTCGAAGGTCCGCCGACCGCGGCCCTCCGCCCGGACGACCGCGGGCTCCACCACCTCCGCGACCGGTACCGGCGAGAGCGGGAGCTCGTACGGGTCGTATCTGTGACGCCTCGGGCGGCCCGACGCGTCACCGGGCCGCCCCGCGCACCGCACCGCGGCCCGGCCGCCGTGCCGCGCGCACTCCACGGACGTACCGAGCACGAACCGGCCGCCGCGACGGCCGCAAGCGGGGAGGAAACCCATGAAGATCTTCCAGCCGATGCTCTTCGTCGGCCTGGGCGGCACCGGTGGCCTGGTCGGCGCCGAACTCGAACGCAAACTGCGCGCCGAGCTGTGCGGACCGGACGGCGTCGCGCTCAGCCACCTCAGCGGACACGCCCCCTACCAGCTGCCCGACTGCCTCCAGTTCGTCTACGCGGACTACAGCGAGTCCGACCTCCAGCGGCTGCCCCAGTTCAACGTGGACCCCTCGTTGCGGGCCGCGTACTCCCGTACCTCCCGGGCCACCCACAACCTGCTGCCGAACTTCGACGCGTCACCCGAACTGACCAAGATGCTCCGGGCGAGCCTGCGCGACGAGGTCGCCGACTGGCTGCCGCCGCGCATCGACGAACCGAAGGTCACCCCGCTGCACAACGGCGCGGGCCAACTGCCCACCGTCGGACGCGCCGCCCTGTTCGCCACCCTCCGGCACAGCCTCGCCCCGGTCCTCGAGCCGCTGCTCCAGGCGATCGACGCGATCGCCAAGTCGGCCGGTGAACTGGCCGAGCTCGGCGGCGGCAAGGTCAACGGCTGCGACGTGTTCGTCGCCTTCTCGGTGGCCGGAGGCACCGGCGCCGGGATCTTCCTGGACTATCTGCACCTGATCAACCACGCCTTCCAGCTGCGCCGCTTCGACGGCGTGAAGATCTACCCGCTGGTCGTGATGCCGTCCTCGTTCTCCTCGGCGGGCGGCGGCGGACGGGAGGCGGAGCTCAACGCGGCCCGCGCGCTGGTCGACCTGTTCCGGCTGGTCGACGCGCAGAACGCGCCGAGCGAGGGAACGGAGATCGGCGACCTTGACCTCGACCTCGACTCCGGGCTCGGCATCCGCTACCCGGGCACGACACCGATCCGCCTGCGCACCGGCATCCTGCCCACGGCCTTCCTGTTCAGCCCGACCGCCGGCATCCGCCAGGACGACCTGCGCCGCTCCATCGTCTCCCTGGTGATGTCGCTGATCGGCACCGAACTGGGCGACAGCCGTCCCAGGGGCCGGGCGACGGCGACCGACGACGACTTCCAGACCTTCGCCGCGAGCTTCATCAACCGGGGCGTGCACCGCAGCGCCGTGTCCCCCACCGGCATCGGCCGACAGGGCGTCTCCACCAGCCTGGTGGCCTCCATGACCGCCCCCATGGACCAACTGGCCGACCTGGTGGCGGGCCGCCTGCTGCGGGAGGCGGTCACCGACCTCGTGGAGCGGCCCCGTACCGCGCTGCGCGACAACGCGGTGCCGCTGATCAGGCAGCTGTTCGCCGACTCCCACCTCGAAGAGCTGTGGGAACGCGCCCAGTTGGCCGTCCCGGAACCCGATCCGCTGCCGCGCGGCGGCAAGGCCATCGAGCAGGCGCTCGGCGAACGGCTCACGGACATGCAGCGGCTGCTGTCCGACCTCCAGTCCATCGCCGACCGCCAGGCCGCCTCGATGGCCGACCGGTTCGCCCCGCGACCCGCCATCGACAAACTCCTCCAGAGTGTGGACCCCTTCCTCGCCGAACGCATCGTCAGAGGCGTCCAGGACAGCGACGAACCGATCGCCCGGCTCGGCTTCCTCGGCATGCTCGACAGCCGCTCCCGCGCCCCGCAGCGCCCGCCGGGCGTGACCGATCAGCCGCCCAAGACCCCCAGGATCAAGGGCAGGCTGGCCGGTATGTCACCGGCCCGCTGGGGCGACGACGACGTGCAGGCCGCGCTCCAGGAGCAGGACCTCTGGTACCAGTGGCGCAGCCGGACCGTGTGGCACGAGGCCTGGCGGGAACAGCAGCAGCAGTGGCAGCCCCCGGCGGCCACCGCCGGGGCCGACCTCGGACGCCTGGTCAACGCCTTCCGCAAACACTCCGACCAGGAACGCAAGGTCTCCGCGCAGAAGGGCCTCGAACTGTACGAGGACCGCACCGGGATCTCGTATCTGCTGCCGCCGCAGCGCACCCTCAACCACTTCTACGAGGACGTGGTCACCCGGCTGATCCGGCGGGAGGGAATGCGCGAGAACGACGACGAGGCCGCGCTCCTGCTCAGGATGATCGACGGGGACACCTGGCGCGAGGTCCACACCCTCAGCCGCCGCAATCCGGACAACGCGGTCGCGGTCGTCAAGGCACAGCTGGAGGGCCGCATCACCCGGCTGTTCGCGGAGAGCGGCGAACACCTGGAGGAACGCCCGCTGCTGCCCGCCATGGGCACCCTGCTGGCCGCCGCGGCGGGCGACGCGGACGCCGCCGACCAGGTCAGCAAGGAGGCGCTCGACCTGTTCGGCCGCAAGCTGACCGGGCTGCTGCCGGTGGGCTTCACCCCGGAGGGCACCGGACCGCTGCGGGTCCTGGTCACCCACCCGCGGGTGCAGGCCGTGGAGGAGGTGCAGGAGTACCTCGGCAAGGCGCTGCGGCTGCCGTCCGACGCCAAGAACTCCGTGGAGTACCGGGGAGTGGAGAGCGACTCCGTCACCGTGGTCCTCTTCCGCAGCGAGATGAGCCTCACCCAGGTCCCCGAGGCCCGCAAGGTGCTCCGCCAGTGGGCCAGGGCGAAGGACTCCGAGCAGGCCCAGGACGTACTGCGCTGGCGGCAGCGGCTCGGCTACCGGGACAGCTGGATGGTCAGCAGCGAGGAGGACCGCCGCGTCATCCTGCACCGGCTGCTGTGCTGCATGTGGAACGGCCAGGTCGACGTGGTGGACGGCGACCCGGCGTCGCCGGAGCGGCTGAGGCTGCGGCTGTTCCCCGAGAAGGGCGCCCATGTGCCCGGCGTCCGGCTGCGGCTGGGGGACTTCCCCGGCGGGGTGTCGAGCTGGGCGGAGCTGCTGCGGTCGTACGAACGCTGGACCGTCCTCGACGACGAACGGACCGTGGAGGACTACTGCCGTGAACTGATGGGGGCGCAGCCGCTCGGTCTCGCCAGGAGCGCGAGCGAACCGCATCCGCTCTTCGTCGAACTCGTCGAGAAGACCGCCCCGCGGCAACTGGAACTGCTGGCCGACCGCCGGGAGCGCGGCGGCGAGCGGGTCGAGGGATGGGTGCGCCCGCTGTGGGAGTTCTGGGCCAAGACACTGCCCGCCGCGCTGGACACCGAGTTCGGGGACCAGCGCGCCGTCCAGCCGACGCTGCGCACGCTGCTGGAGCACGTACGCGGCGGAACTCCCACGCCGCACGTCCGCAAGGAGGTCCCCGAACCCCGGCGTGCCGTGCCCGACGAAGACGACTGGGGCACCGCACCGCGCGCCTCCTTCGACAAGTACCCGAGCGGCGCGGAGGAACGTCCGCGCCGCGCGTCCGTGGACGACTACGACGACGGGTACGACGCCGACCGCGGTGATCGGGGTGACCGCGCCGACCGCGGTGATCGGGGTGACCGCGTCAACGGGCGCTCCGGCGGCGCCGACCGGCCCTCGGTGCCCTGGGACGAGCCCGGTGACCCCGGCCCGTACGGCGACGACGGTGAGCGCGAACGCTCCCGCCGCAACCCCTGGGACGGTGACCCGGAGTGAAGACGTCCGAAGACCTCGGCACCGTCATCCGGCTGGACCTGCGCAGCGGCGCGGCGGAACTCGACACCGCCAAGACCGTGCGGGCCAGTGTCGCCCGGCAGTTGGGCCGCGCCGGGCTGCCCGAACCCGACGATCCGCTGTTCCTGGTGATCGACACCCCGGCCGGGCTGACCGACCACCAGCGGCAGTACGAACTGCTCACCGCCTACCGGGCCGTGGGCGAGGTCAGGATCCTGGTCCTGCTGGTGGGCAGCGCACCCGGTTCGTACGCGGGTGAGGACGAGGCCTTCCAGCCCGACCGGCGCCTCGTGCGGCCCGCGGTGCTGCGGGCCTCGGGCACCGCCCTGCTGTGGGCGGGCGATCTGCGCTCCGCGCGCACGGCGCTGGAACAGCCCGAGCCCGACGCCCCGGAGGCGCTCGCCGTCCTGGTGGACGTGCTGTCGGTCCCGGACGTCTACCTGAAGGTCCTCGACGGCCTCGGGGCGCTGCCCGACGCCGTCGCCGCGCCCGGCGTGCGGCTGTTGGAACAGGACCTGCCCCTTGAGGTGCGCGACCGGGCCTGGCGCGACGCGCTCGTCAGGTTCGCGGGCGAGGACACCGAACTCGCCCCCGACCTGCTGGCGACCGCCTCCTCCGGCGCCGATCTGCCGGAGCCGCTGCGGAGTCTGGTGGCGGGCCGGGGCGGCCGCGACCAACGGCACCGGGAGCCGGGCGGCGTGGCGGACAGCACGTACGCCGCCGGCGCACAGGCCCTCGACTACGCCGAGGACGCGCTGGCCGGACTGCGCTCCCTGCCCGGGCTGTTGTGGGCCTCCCGCAGGCAGGCGTTCGAGGCGGACCTCGACCAGGCGCACCAGGCGCTCGGCGAGTACCGGGACCTCGTCGGCACGGCCCTGCGCGGCGGTGGCTCCGGTACGGCGCCGTCCGCCGCCGAGACGGCGGCCCGGCTCGGGGCCCTCGGGCTGCGGGTGCCCTCGGCCGAGGGCATGGGGGAGCGGATCGGCGAGGGACTGCGGGAGTTCGCCGGAAAGCTGCTGGGACAGGGGCTCGCCCTGCGGTCCGTGGCCCAGCGCTTCACTGGGCTGGCCGGGCGGGTCGAGCCCGTACCGGGTTCGGCACTGGTGCGCAAACTCGCCGACCACTCCACCGAAGCGTTGTCCCGGCGGCCCGTCGTGGGGAACGGCCCCGTGGCCACGGGGCACGGCGCGCTGCCCGCGGCGGCCGTGGCGGGGCTGCTCGGGGGCCTGTGGCGGGGGCCTCTGGCGGCGCTGGCGATCGCCGTCCCGCTGGTCTTCCTCGCGGTGGCGCTGCTCGGCGCGTCCAGGCTGCGGGGCGCGGGACGCCCGGGCCGCTGGGGCTGGGGTCCCCGGGCCGCGGCACTCGGTGGCGCCGCGGCGGGTGTGGTGGTGGCGTACGCGGTCGAGCCCCCGCTCTGGCTGAGCGCGCTCGGTCTCCTGGCGGGCCTCGGTGTCGCGGTGGAGACGGCGCGCCGGCTGTGGCGCGCCGCGATCGACTCCTGGGCGGCCTTCCACGCCACCACCGCGCTGCGCGAGGCCCTGGCCGGGCTCGACGCGCTGCTGGCCGAGGCGGTCCGTGAACACTGGGCCGTCGAGGAGCGCCTGCACTGCGCCGACGCCGCCCGGTCCGTCGCCGGCATGCTGCGGGCGACGGCCGCCGCCGCGGTGGCCGAGGCGGTGCCCGAACCCGAGCGGCCCACGGTCACCGGCGCGCCCGGCCCCGAGCCGCTCGACGCGGACGACTGGCTGACCAGTACCTCGGTCCTGGAGACGGACGCGTTCGCGGTGCCCGACGACGGGGACAGCGACTGGGCGAGCGCGTACGCCTGGCAGGACGGGGCTTCCTGGAGCGAGCCCGGCGAGCCCGGTCAGCCCGGCGCGCGGGGTGGGTTCGCGGAGTCCGCGGGGCCCGCCGACCCGTGGGCGGACCGTACCGCGGGAGTTCCGCGCTGGCTGGACCGCGAGAGCGGCGAGGGCGGACCGGAGCTGGTCGCCGTCCTGGCCGGTGACCTGACGGACGCCGCCATGGTGGCGATGGAGCCCTACTGGGGTGCCGTCGAGCGCGGCCAGGCCGGCGCCCTCGCCGTCCGGCGCACCGAGGAACGGGTCCGCGACCTGCTCTCCACGGCCCGCCGCCACCTCCAGCACAACGGAGTACTGGCCCCGCCCCCGTTCGCCGCCGACCACCGCACCCGGGCCGGCTCGGCGAACCTGCTGGGCACCGACCCGCGCCGGGTGGCCGACCTGGTGGGCACGGAGGCGGACCGGCAGGCCGTGGTCCAGCTCTCCTCACCCGAGCAGGGAACGCTGCTCAGCCGGGACCCGGCGGCCGCGGTGTGGATCAGGTTCGCGCCGGAGGCCGTGCGCGACGAGGTCGAGAAGACCTGGCGGACCACCGGCTGCGTACCGCCGGAGCAGACGCTGTGGACCTCCTCGGGACGCTACGCCGGCCTGGTCCGGCTCACCCCGCTGCGGATGGGCGTGGTGGACACCGTCCGCTCCCGCCAGAACTCCCCGGCCGACGGGTTCGACCCGTACGACCGCGCGGACGCGCACGACCGTGAGGACGGCGACAGCTGGTGACCCGCATCCCGTATCCCGGCCCGGCGCACCCGTACGACCGAGAGGACGGCGACCGCTGGTGACCAGCACCTCGCATCCCCACCTGACGGAGCCGGACGGTCCGCGCTGGAAGACGCTCGCGTTCACCGTCCCCTCGGGCCGGCGCCGGGTCGCCCCCGTCCGCTTCGGCCCCGAGTCCCGCCGCGATCCGCTGCTGCCCCAGCTGATCCGCAACGGACTGCTCGACGACGAGGGGCAGCAGTGCGTCCAGGTCCGCCTGAACGCCGCCGACGCGGCCAACCCGGCCGCGCGCGCCCTGCTCGACGCGGAGGCGGGCACCGCCCTGCACCTGCACCGGGCCCTCGACGACACGGAGTACACGGCGCTCTTCCCGAGGATCGTCGGCTACGAACTGGACGCGGCCGAGCCGTTCCTGCTGTACGCCGCGCCGCGCGGCGCCGCCCTCGCGCGTACCCATGTGATGTCCGCGACCGACCAACGGGTCCTCACCCGCGACCTGATGCTCGCCCTGTGCCTGCTGGACAGCCAGGAGCTGGTGCTGCGGGGCATCTCGCCCGCCACCGTGCTCTGGGACGGCGCCTCGGTCCAGCTCTGGGGACTGGAGGGGGCGGCCCGTACCGGACGGCCGAGGACCCGGTGGGGCCGGGCGCCCTACTGCTCGCCCGAACAGCGCCGGGGCGAGGGGCTCGTCGACCCCCGGGACGCGGTGTGGAGCGCCGCCCAGGTGCTCTACCAGCTGGTGACCGGCCGGCCCGGCCCCGGTGACCGGGCACCCACCGACCTCGGCGAACACCGGGTGCTCGCCGAGACGTTGCGGGGCGCCTTCGCCCCGCTGGCCGCCGACCGGCCGACCCCCGCCCAACTGCTCGACCCTCTGGCGCCGGGAGCCGCCCGGCGCGTCACGCTCGCCGTGCCCGCCGACGAGACCCGCGCGCACCGGGAGGCGTTCGAGCAGGCGCTGCGCCTCAAGCGGCAGGCGCCCGTCCCCCACCAAGGGGCCGGGACACCGGCCGGGCGCAGCAGCGACGGCCAGGTGCTGTGCCCGTACTGCCTGGAGCACATCCAGCTCGACCTCGCCCAGCTCTTCGTCACCGACAGCAGGATGCAGTACAAGCCGCTGGACGTCTCGACGATCGGCAACGCCCTGCGCCGCCAGGACGTCATGCGCGGTGCCGTCCAGAAGTGCACCGCGGACCGGGACTTCCCCGAGCACTTCATCCCGGTGCCCTACCTCACCTACGGCCGCCCCCTGACCGTCGCTATGGTCGGCCAGTCGTCCACCGGCAAGAGCCACCTGCTGACCCAGATGATCGCGGAGATCACCGACGGCGGCCTGGAGCCGTTCGGCCTGAAGTGGCAGTCCGTCAACCCGGAGCAGCACGCACGGTTCGTACGGGAACGGGTGCAGCCGCTGCGCAACGGCAAGGTCCTCGACCACACCGGTGCCCTCGGCCTGGACGGCTTCGCGCGCTTCGTGGAGTCCCTCCTCATCACCGACGCCCACGGGCAGGTACGTCCGGTCGCCTTCTTCGACCTCGGCGGCGAGGACCTCGTACGGACCGATGCCGCGCTGCGCTTCCTGCTCGGGATCGACGCGCTGATCTTCGTCGTCGACCCGGCGCTGGCCCTTCCGCTGCCCCATCTGGACCACGCCAGGGAACGCTGGGGTGTCGAGGTGAACCGGGACGGCGACCTCGCCTTCGGCACCGTCCTCGACCGGCTGCCGAAGAACGGACCGTATCTGGACGTGGCCGCCGCGATGGTGCTCGGCAAGGCGGACCTCCTGCGGTTCCAGCCGCCCGTCGACCGGTGGCTGGGCCGGGCACCGGCCACCTCGCTCGACCCCGAACGGACGCGTGAGGAGAGCCGGGACGTCTACGGGCTGCTGCGACAGCACGCCGGCCCGGCCTGGCTGCGCCCCTTCGACGCGATCCGCCGGTGCACCCTGCATGTCGCGTCGGCCACCGGCGGCCAGGAGGAACAGGGCCGCTATCCGGCGGGGGCGGGGCCCCGGCGGGTGCTGGAGCCGCTGCTGGCGCTGCTGGCGCTGCACGGGATGGTCGAAGTGCCGGGCGGCGCCGAGGCGTTCGCCGTGGGAGAGGTGCCCGCGTTCGAGGCTGTGCCGTCGGCGAGGGCCGGACGAACCGGGGGAGCGGTGGGAGCCGCGGGATCCGCGCGAGGTGAGGCGAAGTGAGCGACTTCCAGGATCGAGTGAGCGACTTCCGGGAGCGGAGGAGTCCGGCCGCCCACGGGGAGCAGGCCGGCGCGCACGGGCCGGGCGGTGGCGGCACCGGGGGCTCGGTGCACCAGGTCGTCTTCCGTTGGGACGGCAACCAGGGCCGCCAGGGCACCGGCATGAAGGCCGTCGCCCACTCCTGTCCGGCCGAACGCGCCGAGGAACTGGGCAGGGAACTGGGCCCGCTGCTGTGGGTGTCCGGTACGGCCGCCGCACGGCAGAGCGTCGTACGCACCCTGTCCCGCGACGGCGACGTCATGCTCGTCCAGCGCTGGCCCACCACCGACCGCGGCGGCCGGCCCAGCACGATCAGCCATGTCCTGATCGGTGACCCCGGAACTCTGAAGATCCGCCAGTGCCTCGGCCTCTCCTACGGCGGCTGGGGCGGCCGGGAGTCCGCCGAGAAGGCCTCCGGACGCCTGCGCGTGATCGAGTGCGCCCAGCTCGACGCGATGGCGCGCAAGCGGCTCCCGGCCATGCTGGAGCTGCTGCCGGCGGTCAAGCACGCGCTGATCCTGGTCGCCGCGGAGTGGCTGCGCGATCCGGCGCAGCGGGTGTCGCTGCTCGCGGAGGAGAAGGGGCAGCCCGGCTGGCCGGAGCAGGACACCGTGCCGGTGGCGTATCTGGGGCTGTTCCTGCTCTTCGGGCGCTGGCTGGGGCAGGAGTGGACGTTCGCGACCCACGACACGGTGGACACCCATCAGCTGCGTCTGACGTGCGTCCCGCACTGGGAGCCGGACGCGGGCGGGGCCGGCCCACTGGCCCGGGTCACGGGCCGTCGGGTCACCCCCCGGTTCGAGCACAAGGCGGCCGCCCGACTGGTGGACCACCTCCTCGACCGCCTCCGCGCGCATCCCGACGCCCCCGCCGGGGTGCCCCAGCTGGTCGATGAGCTCGCCGGCGGCGCGGGGCTGGAGTGGGCGCGGCGGCGCGTCCTGCTGCACGAGATCCTCAGCACCGACCGCCGGACCGGCACGCGCACCGACGCGCCCGCGCCCCGCTCCGCGGAACCGGGCCCGGTCGGGGAGGGGGACGAGGGGGGCGAGAGGGGCGAGGACCGGGAACGGGCCGAGACGACGCCCCCGCCGCGGCTCCCGAAGCCGTACCCGTACCCCGCCCCGCACCTCGACCCGCGCCCGGATGTGTACGCGGACCCGCGCCTGGATGTGTACGCGGACCCGCATCCGGACTCGTACGCCGACCCGTATCCGGACACCTACGCGGCCCCGGCACCCGAGGATTCTCCCCCCATGGCCCCTCCGCGCCCGCTGCGGGCGCCGGTCCAGGCGCCGGGCCGGACTCCCGCCCACGAGGCGTACGGGCTGCACCAGGACCTCCTTGACCATCGGCGCGGGAACCACATGCAACGCAGTCTCCTGGCGGCGCGTCTGCGCACCCTGCCCGACGAGTTGCTCCTGGGCGAGCTGTGCTCCGCCGACCTGCCGCCGGAGTCCGTGGAACTCCTACTCGACGAGCTGGGGAACGAGCACCGCCTCCAGGAGCGCCGACCGGAGATGCGGCACGACCTGTGCGCGGAGGTGCTCCACAACGGCCTGTACTTCACGCCGTACGGACAGGGCCCGGAACCCGTGTCCAGGACGGCCATGGTCACCCGGGCCGCCGACCTCTTCACCTGGGCCGTCGCCCCGCTGGCCCGGGAAGAGCGCTATCTGCGCGATCTACGCGAGCTGCTTCACCGCATGACCCGGGACAGCCACCCCACCGGGGGCAACTGGCTCCGCCAGAGCATCATCGCCCCGGCGAACGGCCAGGTCCCCGACCTGCCGCCGGTCCTGTGGCAGCAGATCCTGCGCGACGTGCTCAGCCGGGGCGAGCGAGCCCCCTCCGCCCAGCCGTCGCCCGCTGCCCCGCAGCCGCCCTCCGCCTCCCAGGCGCCCTACACCGTCCCGGACCCCACGACGGCCCCGGAACCCTCCTCCGTCCCGCCGAGACCCCCCACCCTCACGTCCCGGCTCTCCGACCTGACGAACAACCCGGGCTGCGTGATGGGAGTCGGCTTCTCGGTCATCGCCGTGCTCATCACCATCGTCCTGATCGTCCTGTGAGCCGAAGCACTGATTGAGCGGCCTCCATGACGACGAGCCCGAGGAGGCCGCGGGTCTGCGTGGAGATACGCGCTCGTGCGGTCGCCTCCGGCCGTCGGGCGCGTCCCCGGGCGATCAAGGGCCACGGGTGGGCCATGGCCGCTCGGGATCACCAGTGCTAGAAAGGTCACATGGCGAATCGTTTCGCCGGTTTTCGACGCTTTTCACTCAGGCCGCTGGTCAGCAGGAGCCCGCGAAGCGTAGCCGGGCAGGTGTTCGTTCTTCAGGTGGCGCTGGTCGTGCTGCTCGTGGCCTGCGGTGTGTTCGCCCTTGCCCTGCAGTCGGAGCGGGACACCACCGCCGAGGCCAAGCGCCGTTCCGTGGCCACGGCGGAGACCTTCGCGCATGCTCCCGGGGTCGTGGCGGCGCTGCGGACCCCCGACCCGAGCAAGATCCTCCAGCCGGCCACCGAGGCGGCCCGCAAGGCCGCCGGGGTCGACTTCATCGTGGTCATGAACACCAAGGGCATCCGCTACACCCACCCCATACCGAGCCTGATCGGCAAGAGATTCGTGGGCACCATCGGGCCGTCGCTGGCGGGGAAGGTCTACACGGAAAGCGTGCACGGCCCGCTCGGCCACGAGGTCCAGGCCACCGTTCCCATCAAGGACGGCACGGACAAGGTGGTGGGCCTGGTGTCGGCCGGTCTGAAGGTCAAGAACGTGACCAGTCAGGTGGACCGGCAACTGACAATCATCGTGGGTGCCGGGGCCGGGGCACTCGTGGTGTCCACCGGGGTGACGGCACTGGTGGGCAGGCGGCTGCGACGGCAGACCCACAGCCTGGCCCCGGACGAGATGACCCGCATGTACGACCACCACGACACGGTGCTGCACTCCGTACGCGAAGGAGTGCTCATCGTCGCCGGCGACGGGCGGCTGCTGCTGGTGAACGACGAGGCCAGACGGCTGCTGGAGCTGCCCCCCGACGCCGAGGGGCGACTCGTGTCACAGCTGTCGAACCTCGAACCCGAGATGGTGGAGCTGCTCGTCTCCGGGCGCGAGGCCACCGACGAGGTGCACTTCGCCGGGGAGCGGCTGCTGGCGGTCAACCAGCGGCCCACGGGGCGCGACGGAGGCATCGAGGGAACGGTGGTGACGCTGCGCGACTCCACCGAGCTCCAGGCGGTCACCGGCAGGGCGGAGGTCGCACGGGAGCGGCTGAAGCTGCTGTACGACGCCGGACTCGGCGTCGGCACCACCCTGGACGTGCGGCGCACCGCCGACGAGCTGGCGCGGGTCGCCGTCCCCCGCTTCGCCGACTTCGTCACCGTCGACCTGGCCGACGCCGTGCTGCACGGCGAGGAGCCGGCCACCACGGCGACGGACCTGCGACGCATCGCCGTGTGCGGCGTCCGGAACGACCATCCGCTCTACGAAAGGGGCCGGCTGATCGACTTCGTGCCCTCCACGCCTCAGGCGCGCGGCTACGGCAGCGGCCGCTCCGAACTGGTGACCGACCTGTCGACCGCCACGGGCTGGCACGCGCAGGATCCGGAGCGCACCAAGGAGATCATCGACTACGGCATCCACTCCCTCATCGCCGCCCCGATCCAGGCCGGCGGTGTCGTGCTGGGCGTGGCCAACTTCTGGCGCGCCAAGCAGCACGAGCCCTTCGACGACGAGGAGCTGTCGCTGGCGGAGGAACTGGTGGCCCGGGCCGCGGTCAGCATCGACAACGCCCGCCGCTACACCCGCGAGCACGCGCTGGCGGTCACCCTCCAGCGCAGCCTGCTGCCGCGGGCCCTGCCCGAGCAGAGCGCCCTCGACGTCGGCTACCGCTACCTGCCCGCCCAGTCGGGCGTGAGCGGGGACTGGTTCGACGTGATTCCCCTGCCGGGGAGCCGGGTGGCGCTGGCCGTCGGCGACGTGGTCGGCCACGGCCTGCACGCCGCCGCCACGATGGGGCGGCTGCGGACCGCGGTGCACAACTTCTCCACCCTCGATCTGCCCCCCGACGAGCTGCTGAGCCATCTCGACGACCTGGTCGCCCGCATCGACCAGGACGAGCAGGACACGGACGGTGCCGCGGGCGTCGTGGGCGCCACCTGCCTGTACGCGATCTACGACCCCGTGACGCGCCGCTGCGTCATGGCACGTGCGGGACACCTGGCGCCCGCGCTCGTCCACCCCGACGGAACCGTCACCTTCGTGGACGTGCCGACCGGGCCTCCCCTCGGCCTGGGCGGCCTGCCGTTCCAGACCGCCGAACTGGACATCGCGGAGGGCGCCCAGCTCGTCCTGTACACCGACGGCCTCATCGAGGACCGCAGACGCGACCTGGACGTGGGCATGGAACTGCTGCGCGACGCACTGGCGGGGCACCCCGACCGTTCGCCCGAGGAGAGCTGCCAGGCCGTGCTGGACGAACTGCTGCCCGGCCGCCCCAAGGACGACGTCGCCCTGCTCATCGCCCGCACCCGGGGGCTGGCGTCCGACCGGATCGCCGACTGGGACGTGCCGCTCGACCCGGCGGCCGTCGCCGGGATGCGCGAGACCGTGTCCCAGAAGCTCGACGAGTGGGGCCTGTCCGAGCTCGGCTTCAGCTCGGAACTCGTCCTGAGCGAGCTCATCACCAACGCCATGCGCTACGGCTCCGAGCCGATCCACGTACGGCTGATCCGCGACCGTACCCTCATCTGCGAGGTGTCCGACAGCAGCAGCACCTCGCCGCATCTGCGGTACGCGGCGACCATGGACGAGGGCGGCCGGGGCCTGTTCCTGGTGTCGCAGATGGCCGAGCGCTGGGGTACCCGGTACACCCCCCAGGGCAAGGTGATCTGGGCCGAGCAGGCACTGCCACGGATCACCGGGCAGCCCGGCCCGGGAACGCTGTCGGGTGCGCCGTAATTCGATGGCGTCGCGGGTCCGTGTGCCTCTATGGTCGTGGCTGTTCGAGCGGTGACCGAGGGTTGCCGCGGGTGACTCGTGCACGTCTGGTGCATGTCCGGGAGGTGTGACCGATGGCTGTCTTCGAGATGGGCGCTGCCCGCATCCAGAAGTTCATCAAGTCCACCTCCGTGGCCGCCGGCTGACCTTCCTCTTCTCTCCGCGCCCGAGCGCGCGTGCCGGGGCCGCCCTTGTGAAGGGTCTCCCTTGACTTCCGCTTTTCTCGCTTTCCCCTCTTCACCGTTCGCCGCGCTCGTTCCCTACGGCTGGGACGACGTCTGGGCGGACGAGTTCACCCCCTACGCCACCGAAGGGCTGCTGGCCGGACGGGTGATCCGGGTCGACCGTGGTCAGTGCGACGTGGTCGCCACCGACGGGGTGCTGCGCGCGGACACCGCGTTCGTGACGCCGAACGATCCGATGCGGGTCGTGTGCACCGGGGACTGGGTCGCCGTCGAACCCGCCGGCAACCCGCGCTACGTGCGTACGTATCTGCCGCGCCGTACCGCCTTCGTGCGCTCCACCTCCTCCAAGCGCTCCGAGGGGCAGATCCTCGCGGCCAACGTCGACTACGCCGTCGTCGCCGTGTCCCTCGCCCTGGAACTCGACCTCGGCCGCGTCGAACGATTCCTCGCGCTGGCCTGGGAGTCCGGTGCGCAGCCCCTGGTCGTCCTCACCAAGGCCGACCTCGTGCCCGACGCGGCGACGCTCGGACACCTCGTCCAGGACGTCGAGAAGACGGCGCCCGGTGTCCCTGTGCTGCCGGTCAGCTCCAGCGCCGGCGAGGGTCTTGACGTACTCGCGGCGGTGCTGTCGGGCGGCACGTCCGTCCTCCTCGGACAGTCCGGCGCGGGCAAGTCGACCCTCGCCAACGCCCTGATCGGCGAGGACGTGATGGACGTACGGGCCGCGCGTGACGTGGACGGCAAGGGCCGCCACACCACGACGACCCGCAACCTGCTCGCCCTCCCCGGCGGGGGTGTCCTCATCGACACGCCCGGACTGCGCGGGGTCGGCCTCTGGGACGCCGAGACCGGCGTCGGGCAGGTCTTCTCCGAGATCGAGGGACTGGCCGCCGACTGTCGCTTCCACGACTGCGCGCACGAAGCGGAGCCCGGCTGCGCGGTGCTCGCCGCCGTCGACTCCGGCGTCCTTCCCGAACGCCGTCTCGCCAGCTATCGCAAGCTGCTGCGGGAGAACCAGCGGATCGTCGCGAAGACGGATGCGCGGGTGAGGGCGGAGATTCGACGGGACTGGAAGCGGAAGGGGGCGGAGGGGAGGGCGGCGATGGACGCCAAACGGGGTCGTTGGCACTGAGCCCACGCGGAACGGCGTCCCAGGGCTGCGCCCGAGGCCCCCCTGGGTGTGTTCTTCGGCTGCCGGCCCGGCGGCTGGGCGCGCAGTTCCCCGCGCCCCTGAGGCGGGGGCTTCGCCCCGCATTCCCCGCCCGCCCGAAGTTTTTTGGCTGCGGGCCCGGTGGGGGCTGGGCGCGCAGTTCCTCGCGCCCCTGAGGCGGGGGCTTCGCCCCGCGTCTTCAGCCTGTCCGGCGTTTGAGGACGAGGCCGTTCAGGGCGATGGGGGGCCGGGGCGCAGCCCCGTGGCCCAGGGGCGCGGGGAACTGCGCGATCGGCCCCCACAGGCCCGCAGCCGACGAACCCACCGGGGGTCTGGGGGCGGAGCCCCCAGTGGGGTGGAAGGGGCGGAGCCCCTGGGGATGGGACGGGTAGGGGCGGCGGGGGCGGGATCAGGTTGTGGTTTGAGTGTTGTGTCTGAAAGCCGCCAGTCGATGGAGCGGGGGCGGCGCAGACTGGTGGGTGTGATTGACGCGGAGACCAGGTACGAGGCGGTGCGGAGCAGGGACGCCCGGTTTGACGGGGAGTTCTTCTTCGCGGTGGAGACGACCGGGATCTACTGCCGGCCCAGCTGCCCGGCGGTGACGCCGAAGCGGCAGAACGTGCGGTACTACACGACGGCCGCCGCGGCGCAGAGCTCGGGCTTCCGAGCCTGCCGCAGATGCCGCCCGGACGCCGTGCCCGGCTCCGCGGAGTGGAACGTGCGGGCCGACGTCGTAGGGCGCGCCATGCGCCTCATCGGGGATGGCGTGGTCGACCGCGAGGGCGTCGGAGGGCTCGCCGTCCGGCTCGGATACAGCGCCCGCCAGGTGCAGCGGCAGCTCACCGCCGAGGTCGGCGCGGGCCCCGTCGCCCTCGCCCGCGCCCAGCGCGCCCACACCGCCCGCGTCCTGCTCCAGACCACCGGCCTGCCGATCACGGAGATCGCGTTCGCGGCCGGGTTCGCCAGCGTCCGCCAGTTCAACGACACGATCCGCGCGGTGTACGCCTCGACGCCGAGCGAACTGCGCGCGGCCGCCGCACCCCGGGGCGGGACCGGAACCCGGCGCACCGTCACCCCCACCGCCGGGATCCCCCTGCGCCTCGCCCACCGGGGCCCGTACCAGTCCGCCGCCGTCTTCGACCTGCTCGCCCACGAGGCGGTCCCGGGGGTCGAGGACATCGACGGCACCCCCGGCCGCCGTACGTACCGCCGCATCCTCCGCCTCCCGTACGGCACCGGAATCGTCGCGGTGGACGAACGCTCACGCGGCTGGCTCGACGCCCGGCTCCACCTCACCGACCTGCGCGACCTCACCACCGCCGTCCAGCGCCTGCGCCGGCTGTTCGACCTCGACGCCGATCCGTACGCCGTCGACGAGCGGCTGGGCGCCGATCCCCGGCTGGCCCCGCTGGTCGCCGCGCGCCCCGGCCTGCGCTCGCCGGGTGCCGCCGATCCGGACGAGCTGGCCGTGCGCGCACTGGTGGGGCGGGCGGAGGCCGAGCGGCTGGTGCGGCGGTACGGGAAGGCGCTGGACGCCCCGAGCGGCACGCTCACCCATGTGTTCCCGGAGCCGGCCGTCCTCGCGGAGGCCGAGCCGGACGGCCCCCTCGGCGCGCTCACCACCGCCCTCGCCGACGGCACCCTGCGGCTGGACGCGGGCGCGGAGCGCGACGAGGCGCAGGAGGCGCTGCTGGCGTTGCCGGGGCTGGACGGCCGTACCGCCGCCGAAATCCGTACGCGCGCGCTCGGCGACCCCGACGTGGTGCCGCCGGGCGTGGACGTGCCGGACGCGTGGCGCCCGTGGCGCTCGTACGCCGTTCAACACCTCAGGGCGGCCGGGGAGTTGGAGTGAGACCCCTGGGGGGGCCGTCGGGAACGTCAGTGCCGCGGTGCCGGGAGCAGGCGCGGTTCCACGCGCTCCTCGCCCCGGGTCATGTACGTCGGTACCGCGATCGGCGACGCGTGGCCAGGACGGTGGGTTCCGTGGCGGTCATGGTCGGTGAATGGGTGATGGGCGGTTCGGTGGCGAACCTGCTCGCCGTGCCCATCAAGCGCCGTCGAGGACTCCGGTCAGTCCTCCAGGCCCCAGCTGTGGATGCGCCGGGGATGGACTCGGATCAGTTCCTCGCTGAAGTGCGGACCCAAGTCGTGCGGGCCGGTGAGGAGTTCGGCCTCGCCCCGGATGTCGATGCCGCGCACCTTCCACGGCCGGTGGCTGACGATGTCGTCGACGACGAGCGCCGCCTTCGGGTTCTTCTGCAGGTTGCGCCACTTCTTCGTGGTGCCCATCGCGTAACCGCCGATCAGGATCGTCCCGTCGTCCTGCGGGAAGAAGCCGACGGGGTTCGCCTGCGGCTGCCCGTGGGCGTCGACGGTGGCCAGGCGACCCAGTCGCTGCGTGGTGAGGTAGGCACGTTCCGCCTCGCTGAATTCGGTCATGGACGCAGCCAAACACGCCCGTGCACGGACCGCATCGGGTCCTGGTCCTAGGTCTCCCGCCCCAAAGAGGTTCGGACGTCGCTCTGTTCGGGACGATCGAACGATAGGTCCTACGAATCAGTGGTGTGGGTGAGTGCGCACGGCCAACGGTGTGACCTTCCGTTGACCAGCCTGGCGGGCAGGGAAGCGATACCGCATGACCCGCGTGATCAAGGCTCGCGATCTCTTCACCGCCCTGGTGACCGTTCTGGCGCTCGTCCCGCCGGCCGCGAGCGCCAATGCGGGGTCCACCTCTCTCACCGCCCACGACGACGACCAGGCCCGCTGGACCGGCACCTGGGAGACCGCCCCCTCCGGAACCGCCCCCGCCCTGCCCGGCGCCTCGATCCGCAACGTCGTACACACCAGCGTCGGCGGCAGCGCCGCCCGCGTCCGCGTCTCCAACCGGCTCGGCAACGCGCCGCTCCAACTCGACGCCGTCACGGTCGCGTTGCAGGAGTGGGGCAGGCCCATGAGCCCGAACGCCGCCCCGGGATCGCTGCGCGTCGCCACGTTCGCCGGCCGCCGGTCCGTGACGGTCCCCGTGGGGCAGGACATGGTCAGCGACCCCGTCGACCTCCCGGTCCCCGCCGACGCCAACCTCCTGATCTCGGTCCACACCCCCGCCGACTCCGGCCCGGCGACCTACCACCGTTCCGCATTCCAGGCCAACTTCCTGGCCCGCGAGGGGGACCGGACCGCCGACGAGCCCGGCACCGCGTACACCGTCACCCTCGACAACTGGTACTACGTGACCGGCGTCGACGTACTCGACGCTCCCGCCGCGGGCAGCGTGGTCGCGCTCGGGGACTCCCTCACCGACGGCACCGGCTCGACGTACAGTGCCAACCGCCGCTGGCCCGACCTGCTCGCGGCCCGTCTCCGCACGCTGCCCGCGTACCGCCGGCTCGGTGTCCTCAACGCGGGGATCTCCGGTAACCGCCTCCTGCTGGAGAACGGTGGCCCGAGCGCCCTGACCCGTCTCGACGCCGACGCGCTCTCCCGCGCCGGGGTGCGCGCGGTGATCGTGCTGGAGGGCATCAACGACATCAAGGGCACGCCCGAGCAGACCGATCCCCTCGCCATCGAGGACGCGTACCGCCGGATCGTGGAGCGCGCCCACGCCCGCGGGATCCGGGTCGTCGGCGCCACGATCACCCCGTACGGCGGGTACAGCGCCTATACGGAGCGCCGTGAGGCGATCCGGCTGACGGTCAACGCCTTCATCCGCAACGCCGATCTCTTCGACGCGGTCGTGGACTTCGACGCCGCCGTGCGCGACCCGTCCGACCCGCACCGCATCCTCCCCGCCTACGACCCCGGCGACCACCTCCACTTCAACGACACGGGGATGCGGGCGCTGGCCGACGACATCGACCTTGACACGCTCCTTCTCTAGGCGGGCAGCCCCCACCGGGGAGCGTCCGCGTTCGGCCGTACCGGTGTGACGGTCAGGTCCGGGCGGTCGCCCTTCGCGGTGATCAGCGCCGACTCGCCGCGGCGCAGGGTGACGTGGATCGTCCCGTCGCCCACCGTCTCGTACCGCAGCTGCCGTCCCCGCCCGTCCCGCACGTCGATCGCGCCCGCGATGCCGTGCCGTACGACGCAGGGCGCGCCCGCCTCGCTGACCAGCCGGACCCAGCGGGTCACACCGCCCTTCCGTACCGCGCTGAGCAGAAAGGCGCCCTGGGTGCGGAAGTCGTGGACCGTCAGGTCCGCCCAGTCGGCGGGCAGGGCAGGGAAGACCCGGACGACGCCGCCCCAGGACTGGCAGACCATGTCGTGCAGGGACTGGGCGGCCGACAGCGGGGTCTCGATGACCGGGCCCGACTCCTTGTACATGGTGTTGGGCTGGATGAAGCGGGTCATGAGCTGGCCGAGGTACTTGAGAGCGTCCTCGCCCTTGCCGAGCAGCGCGGACATCGAGGCGGCGCCCGTGAAGGTGTAGCCCTGAAGGGCGCCCTCGAAGCCCACCCAGTGCGCCAACGACTTCTCGATCAGGGCCCGTTCGTCGGGGGTGCGGCCGGTCAGCTCGTACAGCGGGTACACCGCGAGCAGATGCGAGTAGTGCCGGTGCGACTTCGCGAAGGGGATGTCCGCGCCGATCATGAAGCCGTTGGCGTCGGTCGGGTACGCCACCCGCTTGGCCAGCACCTCGCGCCAGCGTGGTGCCAACTCGTCGTCGAGGCCGAGGAGTTCGGCCGACTCCAGCAGGGTTCGGCACCCCCAGGTCAGCAGCATCAGGTCGTAGTTGCAGTCGCGCGAGTTGCCGCCGTACTCGGGGGAGAAGGTGGCGGGCAGGTGCAACTTCCTGTCCGTGCCCGGCTCCAGGAAGTGCAGGTAGTAGTTGACCGCCTTGCGCAGCAGGGGGAAGAGGACGTCCCGCAGGATCGACTCGTCCATGGTGTGGCGGTAGCTGAGCCACACGTTGTGCAGGGCCCAGGTGAGGTTGCCGACCTCGGGAGTGGGCGGGTCCTGGCCGGGGATGCCAACGCCGTAGCCGGTGAGGGTGCCCGCCGCGCCGTTGACGAGCTGCGGGTCCGTGGTGCGCGGGATGCCGAGCGAGTCGGCGCGGTACCGGTCCGACACCTCCTTCGAGAGATTGCCCCGGAACTCGCTCAACGCCCGCGTCACGGCGTCGAGTTCGAGATGGTTCGAGCCGTGGATCAGCCAGTACTCCAGCTGGACGTTGAGGTTCCACCAGGTGTTGGGCCAGGGCGTGGACTCCAGCCAGGGGCCGCTGGTCGCCATCACGGGCGCGTCCCGCCGGGCCGCCGACGCCGCCTTGTAGAGCTGGATCCAGTAGAAGCGCTGGATGCGCGCGTCGGGGAGGGAGAGGAAGCTCTTGCGGTAGTAGGCGTGCCACCAGGCACGGTGGGTTCCGGCCAGCAGGTCGTAGGGCAGCGCCGACGCCCCGCGCACGGTGGCGAGCGCCCGGCCCAGCGCCGTGGACTTGGGATACGAGTGCGCGACATGCACGTACAGGCATCGTGTCCTGCCCCGCGTCCGCTCCCGCCACGCCGTCACATGCTGTCCACCCGACAGCAGGGGCTGTACGGCGGTGGAGACGCCGTCGTGCGTGGCGACCTCGGCGGGCGGGTTGCCCTGGTAGCCGTCCGGGAGGGGCTTGAAGTCGGCGCGCGGGCTGATCGCGTCCGCCGGGTGGAAGACCCAGCGGAAGTCGCGCTCGCCCTCGCTGGGGGTCACCTCGACGGCGAGGACCGAGCGGGAGTTGTGCACCAGAGCGCGGAGCGTGAGCGTGCCCTTGTCCGTGGTGAGTGTGCCGGTCAGTTCGGCGTCGCGCAGGCCGAGCCGCCAGTCCAGGCCCGTGATCGCGCCGACCGGCTCCAGCGTGAACCAGCCGATGGGCAGGCGGGCGAGGCCGAAGAGGGAGCCGAACTCGGGGCGGTGGTCCTGCACCTGCGAGTGCTGGACGTTGAAGCGCACGGCCGAGAAGGAACCGGTCTCCGCGCCCGGTTCGGCGTAGATCCCGGAGCCGAGGAAGCCGTTGCCGAGGTAGGGGCCCTCGTACCAGGTCTTCGGCATCCGCTGCCAGACCAGATCGGCGTCGTCGAGGACGGTGTGCCAGGGGTCGGAGGTGTCCGCGTGATCGGCCGCCCGTGCCTGGGCGGGCAGGCCTCCGGCGAGCAGAGTGCCGCCGAGGGCGGATCCGGTGGCGAGGACGGTACGTCTGGACGGGCTGGGCATGCGGGTGCCTCCAGGCGGCTCTAGCGACTGCACTTCAGGCGATTCGATCGATTCATCGGAGCTATCCCGCGATGCAACGTAGAGAAGTGGCTGCAGCCCGTCAATATGAAGGGAGAGATCCGATGTGTTGCCCGCGCTGACGAGCGTGGGTCAGCCCCAGATCGCCGTGGCCAGCCAGGCGGCCGTGACCAGCAGGCAGGCGAACAGCTCCGTCAGGACGTGCCAGCCGCCCGACCGCATGACCGTCCCCACCGCCGCCTTCGCCGGGCCGTGCCCGCCCAGCCGTGGCCGCTCGTAGAGATAGATCCCGCCGAGGAAGCCCGCGACCGCGCCGACCACCGGCAGCAGAATGAAACCCAGCAGTGTCCCGACCCCGGCGTACACGCCCATGCGGGGAGTGGCCCCGGCCTCCCGGAGCCGTCGGGGCGACAGCCCCCAGCGGATCGCCTGGGCCAGCACCAGGACCACGGTCGCGCCCACCAGTACGCCCCAGGTGAGGGCCCGCGGGTCGGTCAGGGCCCACCACAGGACCGCGGCCCAGACGAGCCACGACCCCGGCACACCGGGCACCAGTACTCCGCACAGGCCGAGCGCGATCACCACGCCGACCAGCAGGAGTTCCCACGCTCCCATCTGCCCAGGGTGACTGAGCGGGCGCGAAAGCGCAGGTCAGTCGCGGGCCACCCAGCCCTTCTCGTAGGCGTGCCAGCCCAGCTGGAGCCGGGTCGTGACGCCCGCCAGCTCCATCAGCCGCTTCACCCGGCGCTGTACGGTCCTGAGGCCCAGATCGAGCTGTTTCGCGACGCTCGCGTCGGTCAGCCCGGCCAGCAGCAGGGAGAGGATCTCCAGGTCGGTGACGTCGGGGCCGTCCGGCTCCTGCTCCATGACACCCCGGCTGCCGAGCCGCAGCGGCAGCGCGTCCCGCCACACCGACTCGAACAGGCCCGACAGCAGCTCCAGGAGCCCGCTGGCGTGCACGACGAGGGCGGCGGGCTCCGCGGTGTGCGAGGTGAGCGGCACCATCGCGAGCGACCGATCGGCGATCACCAGCTTGGTCGGCACCTTGTCCACGACCCGTACCTGCTCGTCGCGGCTGAGCGCGGCGGACAGTTCGGTGAGGCCGGTGGGCTGGTCGAGTACGGCGCGTTCGAGCACCACGCGGTAACCGACGCCCCGTCCCGCGGCCTGTTCCTCCGCGTCGTTGTCCATCCCGGAGACCACCATCGGGTTCCCGGTGACCAGCGCGCACACCTCCGTGGCCGCGCCGAGCTGGAGCTGGAGGAACCGCTGGGTGACCGCCGCCGCTCCGATCACCACCTCCACCAGGTCGTGCACGGCGGGTTCGGTGGCCTGGGCGCGGTACTCCTCGGCGAGCAGGGCGGCCGCCAGTTCCGCCTTCTCCAGCTCGTGCCGCTGCTGGGTGAGCAGTGCGCCGAGGGCGACGCCGGGCGGCGCCGCGACCCAGCGTCCCGGGCGGCCCGAGGACTGGGCCGCGAGACCGTGCCGCTCCAGTCGGCGCAGGGCGCGCTCGGTGTCGTGCTCGCCGAGCGTGAGCCGCCGCGCGAGGTCGGGCACGTCGGCGGCGCCCACGGACACCAGTGCGCGGTACGCCGACTCGTGCGTCTCGTCCAGACCTATCGCTCCCAGCATGCGGCGATGCCCTCCCCAAATCCCGTTCCGGCCGTGACCTGGCGGAAATCAGCCACGGCGCAAACCCGCCTCGGCACATCATCGCCGCAGCACCCGTAACTCTGCCAAGCTCACGGCACCGCGGCAGCAACAGCCGCCCTTAATGCCCGGCTTGGGCCAGACCGGCCTGTGCGGACCGGGCGGCGTGATCTTGGGAGTGGCTCCTTGGGGAGCGCGGCAGCGCGCGTCACAGAAGAACCTCAGGGAAGCAGGTCACACTCAGGGCGCCGCCGGGCGGTTCTCCCGTGGGGGGTGGGATCGTCCGGCGGCTTCGACGCGGCGTCCATGTCGACGCGGCGTCCGACGATTCGTCAACCCTCTCCACCCATACGGCCGTTCGACACATCACCCGATATGCCGTTCGACTACCAGTCCCGTGGCCGGTTTTTCCGGATGCCCCGTTTTCATCCGGCTCTCGCGGTGGACAATTAGGGGCATGAGCCAGCAGGGGGAGAGGCCTACCGGTCACGAGGACGACTGGTGGGGGCAGCTGTACGACGCCACCGGGGACACGGGGCCCACACCCGCGGCCGATTCCCTCGACGACCGCTTCGCGTCGGCCGCGGGGACGGTGGGATCGGGGTCCGCGCCACCCGAGCCGGACGGGCCTCCCGTCGTCCCCGAGCAACGGGGCGGCGGCGCCACCCCGCGCGGCGAGGCACCGGGCCGGCGCCCCGCCCGCTGGGACCGCGAGCCCCGGTCCGACCCACCGGACCGCTTCCTCGACCCGACAGGGCCCGCCGAGGACCTGCCCCCCTCGACGAGCGCCGATGCCGCCCCGGACCCCTCGGAGATCGAGGACGCCGTCCCTTCGGGGAGCGGGGAGGGTGTCGGTCGCCCGGGGAGTGGGGAGGGTCTCGGTCCCTCGGGGAGCGGGGAGGATCCCGGTCCCTTGTGGAGCGGCGGAGGCCGCGGCTCCTCGCGGAGCGGCGGGGACCTTGGCCTCCCGGGGGACGGCCCGGGGGATGGGGAGGGATCCGGCATCTCCCGGGGCGGCGGGGACCCGGGCCTTTCGTGGAGTAGCGGGTGCCCGGGCCCCTCGGGGAGCGGGGAGGATCCCGGCCTCTCGTCGGCCGATGCGGAGCCCGGCCCTTGGTGGAGCAGGGAGGCGACCGGTTTCTCTCGGGGTGGTGCGGATCCTCGCTCCTCGGGGGGTGGCGAAGAGCCCTTGCCGCCTTGGGGACCCCCGCCCGCCGAACCGCCGACCCCCGCGACCTTTCCGCCGGGACCGACGCCGCCCGGGTTCCACGCCGAGTCGCTCCGTGGCCGTACGCCCAAGGAGCCGCCCGGCGCGGCGGTGCCACCGCGCCCCACCGCGCCGCCGCATCCCGCCCCGCCCGGCGCGGCCGCCTCCGAGGACGCCCTCCCCGAGCCGGTCCTCACCGTCCCCCACCAGCCACCCCCCGTCGACCACGTCGGTTCGGGCCCGCCCACCTACGACGCCGAGCCCACCGCCCTCCCGCCCGCCGATCCGGACGACCTCGACGACCTGGTCGCCGACACCGTCCTGGACGGGGCGCGCTACGGGGCGAGCACCCTGCGCGCGGCCTCCGTGCGCGGCGACTCCGCCCGCTTCAGGGGCGAGCCGCGCAGGGACTCCCTGCTCACCGCCCGCTTCGGAGCGGGCGAGCACGCGCTGGTGCTGGTGGCGATGGCGACCGGCGCCCGGGCGACGCCCGGCGCGCACCGGGCGGCGGCCGAGGCATGCCGGTGGATCGGGCGCGCCGTGGGCCGCAGCCACGCGCGGCTGGCCGAGGACATCAGGGCGGCCCGTCGCGGCGACCTGAAGTCGGGCCTGCACCGGCTCACCGACCGCAGTCTCGGCAAGCTGCGCGCGAGCGCCGCCGAACAGGGCATCGAACCCGAGGAGTACACCGCCGGGCTGCGCTGCCTGCTGCTCACCGGGGACCCCGAGTGCCGTACACGCGTCTTCTTCGGGGTCGGCGACGGCGGCCTGTTCCGGCTGCGGGACGGCGAGTGGCAGGACATCGAGCCGCGGGTCGCCGAGACCACCGGTGAGGCCGTGGTCGGCTTCGGATCGCTGCCGCACGAGACCCCCGAGGGCGACCGGCTCACCATGGACCTGGGCATCACCACGCCCCCGAGTCCGTACGAACCGGCCCCCGAACCGCCCCGCGAGCCCTTCCGTTTCCGCGCCTCCGTCGCCCGACCGGGTGACACGCTGCTGCTGTGCACCGGCGGCCTCGCGGAGCCCCTGCGCGGGGAGCCGCAATTGTGCGAGCACCTGACGGAACGGTGGTCGGCGGCCGAGCCGCCCGGCCTCGCCGCGTTCCTCGCCGACACCCAGGTGCGGGTCAAGGGATACGCCGACGACCGGACCGTCGCGGCCGTTTGGGAGGCGTAACGGCGCACCGTGTGAATTCATGGACCCGACGGACGAACAGGGACCCGCGGGATCCATGGATCACAAAGAGGTGCGTGCAGCATGGCCAAGCAGAACGTCGCCGAGCAGTTCGTCGACATCCTCGTCCGTGCGGGCGTCAAGCGCCTGTACGGCGTCGTCGGCGACAGCCTCAACCCGGTGGTGGACGCGATCCGGCGCAACGCGGCGATCGACTGGATCCACGTCCGGCACGAGGAGACGGCTGCCTTCGCCGCGGGCGCCGAGGCCCAGATCACCGGCAAGCTCGCCGCCTGCGCCGGCTCCTGCGGCCCCGGCAACCTCCACCTCATCAACGGTCTGTACGACGCCCACCGCTCCATGGCTCCCGTTCTCGCCCTCGCCTCGCACATCCCCTCCAGTGAGATCGGCCTCGGCTACTTCCAGGAGACCCACCCGGACCAGCTCTTCCGCGAGTGCAGTCACTACAACGAGATGATCTCCAACCCGAAGCAGATGCCGCGGCTGCTGCAGACCGCCATCCAGCACGCGGTGGGCCAGTCGGGTGTCAGCGTCGTCTCCCTCCCCGGTGACATCGCCTCCGAGCCCGCCCCGGACAAGGCCCTGGAGACCGCCCTCGTCACCTCCCGGCCCACGGTCCGCCCCGGCGACACCGAGATCGACAAGCTCGTCGCGATGATCGACGAGGCCGACAGAATCACGCTCTTCTGCGGCAGCGGCACGGCGGGCGCGCACGCCGAGGTCATGGAGTTCGCGGAGAAGATCAAGTCCCCGGTCGGACACGCGCTGCGCGGCAAGGAGTGGATCCAGTACGACAACCCGTACGACGTCGGTATGAGCGGTTTGCTCGGCTACGGCGCCGCCTACGAGGCCACCCACGAGTGCGACCTGCTGATCCTGCTCGGCACCGACTTCCCTTACAACGCCTTCCTCCCGGACGACGTCAAGATCGCCCAGGTCGACGTCCGGCCCGAGCGCCTGGGCCGCCGCTCCAAGCTGGATCTGGCGGTGTGGGGCGATGTGAAGGAGACCCTGCGCTGTCTGACGCCCCGGGTGAAGCCCAAGGGGAACCGTCGTTTCCTCGACAAGATGCTGAAGAAGCACGCGGACGCGCTCGAGGGTGTCGTCAAGGCGTACACGCGCAAGGTCGAGAAGCACGTGCCGATCCACCCGGAGTACGTGGCCTCCGTCCTCGACGAACTCGCCGACGAGGACGCGGTGTTCACGGTCGACACCGGGATGTGCAACGTGTGGGCGGCCCGCTACATCTCGCCCAACGGCCGCCGCCGGGTCATCGGTTCGTTCTCGCACGGTTCGATGGCGAACGCGCTGCCGATGGCGATCGGCGCCCAGTTCACCGACCGGGGCCGGCAGGTCGTCTCGATGTCCGGAGACGGCGGGTTCGCCATGCTGATGGGCGACTTCCTCACCCTCGTCCAGTACGACCTGCCGGTGAAGGTCGTCCTCTTCAACAACTCCGCCCTGAGCATGGTCGAGTTGGAGATGCTGGTCGCAGGTCTGCCCTCGTACGGGACCACGAACAAGAACCCCGACTTCGGGGCCGTCGCGCGTGCGTGCGGGGCGTACGGCGTGCGCGTCGAGAAGCCCAAGGACCTCACCGGCGCCTTGAAGGCCGCCTTCAAGCACAAGGGCCCCGCCCTCGTCGACGTCGTCACCGATCCCAACGCCCTGTCCATCCCGCCGAAGATCAGCGCTGAGATGGTGACCGGGTTCGCCCTTTCGGCGTCGAAGATGGTTCTGGACGGGGGTGTCGGCCGGATGGTGCAGATGGCCCGCTCCAACCTGCGCAACGTGCCGCGTCCTTGACCGTTCCCTCGGCCCGCCACCGAGCTCCGTGAGCGGAGCGGCGACACCACCACCGAGCCCGGGCCGCCGGGCCGACTCCCCGTCGAGTACGGCCATACCCGCAGCCGAGAGTCGGTAGATGGGCCGAGCGCCCGTGGTCAACACGTCGCCCGGGAGAGGGAGGCGCCGGGTGGTGCGGGTCCGCCGGGTGCGTCGCCGCCGTGCGCCGGGGCCGAACCGTGCGCCTCAACAGGCGTTGAACAGGGCAAGCAGGGCTTTCCACGGGGCGGATCGCCGTCGCGCGGGCCGGCCCCGGAGAGCCCTGACGTACGGGCGGAGGCGCCCCACGAGCCACCGCCTCGGCGCGACGCCGTGCTTCCGCTCGGGATTGGCCGGTGGTTGACCATTCGACATGACTGCCGCGTCCCCGATGGGGCATGGATTCCCGTGAACATGTTCGATCAGGAGGGGAACCCGACATCGGCATGCAGGCGGGGGTCATGAAGAGGCAGGTACGAGGAGGCGGTCCCGTGGCCATCGGGGCCTCCTCGGCACAGGCAGTGGAGGAAGAAGCGACCGACGGTACGAGGGAACCGGCCGCCGCGCAGCTCAGGCGGCGGCTGGCCAGGGCCGACCTACGGGCGGTGCCAGAGGCCCGCAGGGCGCTGAGGGAACTCTTACGGCACTGGGGGAAGCCGGAGAAGTCCGAGATAGCCGAGTTGCTGACCAGCGAACTCGTCACCAACGCCCTCATCCACACCGACCATGACGCGGTCCTGACGGCCACCGTCGGACCCCGCGGACTCCACGTGGAGGTAAGGGACTTCGTGGGACGCAGGCCCAGACTGCGGGTACCGATCGCCGACGACGGTACGCACGGCAGAGGCCTCGTCCTGGTCCAGTCGCTCGCGGACGCCTGGGGGGTACGCCCCCACGGCGTGGGCAAGTCGGTCTGGTTCGAACTGGACGGCGGCGCGGTGTAGTCACCGCGCCGCCGTAATTCCTGTCCGGGGTCCGGCCGTTCAACGGCCGGACCACCCCGGTGTCTCAGCCGAACTGCTGCTCCAGGTCCTTGAGCTTGCGCTCCAGGGAGTCGAGTCGCGGCAGGGCCATGGTGTCGTCCTCCGCGGTGAGATCGACGGTGATCGGGTCACCACTCTTGCGGACGGGCTGAAGGGAAGGCCGTGAGCGTACGGGCAGCTCCGGCGCTATGGCAGGCTCCGCGGTGGCCTGCGCGGGAGCGCGCTCCACGGTCGTCTCCAGCTGCTGCCGGCCACCACCACCGCCACCACGGCCGGGCAGACCCCGGTGACCGCGGCTGAGCGCCTTGAGGTGCGCCCGCTCGACCCGCTCCTCGTTCCGCCGACGCAGACGGTTCTGCTCCTTCTGGCGCTTGTCCTCGCGGACTTCTTCGACCGCCTCGTCCAGCGTGCGGACGTTCTCCAGGAGCATCAGCGACCAGGCGCTGTACGTCTCACGGGGCGCGCGCAGCCAGCGGACGATACGGATCTGCGGCAGCGGACGCGGGACCAGGCCCTGCTCACGGAGCGCGGCACGGCGGGTCTGCTTCAGCGCCCGGTCGAACAGCACGGCGGCCGACAGGGACATGCCCGCGAAGAACTGGGGAGCGCCCGAGTGGTCCACACCCCGCGGAGCGTGCACCCAGTTGAACCAGGCGGCGGCACCGGCGAAGGTCCACACGAGTATCCGGGAGCCGAGCGCCGCGTCACCGTGGCTGGCCTCGCGCACGGCGAGGACGGAGCAGAACATGGCCGCGCCGTCCAGACCGAACGGGACGAGGTACTCCCAGCCGTCCGTGAGTCCGAGGTTCTGCTGGCCGAAGCCGACGAGGCCGTGGAAGGAGAGTGCCGCGGCGACCGCGGCACAGCAGAAGAGCAGCACATAGGAGGCCGTGCCGTAGACGGCTTCCTTACGCCTGCGACGCTCCTCGCTGCGCTCCCACGAGTCGTCGTTGTTGCTGCTCGCGTTCTCCCCGGACCGCTTGCTGCGCGCGAGCACCGCCACCGCCGCCAGCAGTCCCAGGAGCAAAACGGCGCCCGGAAGCAGCCAGTTCAGCGATATGTCGGTCAATCTCATCTGGGGTCCCTTGCATTGGGATAGGGCGTAACGCCCGCCATATTGGCCCACGCCCGTCGACCCTCAGGGGGTTTCGGGGCAAGAGGCCGCCAAGAGAGTGCAAGGGGATGCGCAGGGCGACATTCTGCTCGAACTGCCGCACGAGGGACGGGAGCTGAGTGCGAATAAGATTACCCGTACGGATGGTTCTACGGAAAGTTCCTGCGACAAGTGAGGAAGTTGTGAAGTGCCTGTCATCTGTCGGGCACCCGTCGGGAGTCTCAGTCGGAGTTGATCTTAGAGCACTCGGGAGGCCCGTCCGTACGGCGGGGTCGGCGCTCAATCCGTCGCGGTGGCCGTCAACTTGGCGATGCGGTCCGTGTCGCAGGTGCGCGGGCAGGTGACGCAGGTGTCCTCGGGACGCAGGGTGTAGAAGAAGCAGCAGCTCGCCCGGTCGCGGGTGGGCAGGGACTCCCCGTTCGGGCCGCTCAGCTCACGGAACGCGGCGGAACCGACGTACGGCAGGGTGGCCCCCGGCAGCAGCAGCTCCAGCTCGCGCCGCGCGCGCCGCTCCTCGCCGAGCAGTTCGGCGACGTACCAGAGACCCTCGACGACCTCGTCGGTCGCCATGCCCCACAGGGCCCGGCCGCGGCGCCGCGTGCGCGGGCCGAAGCCGCCGAGGACCGGCTCCAGGTGTTCGGCCGCCGCCGCCCGCACCTCGGCCCGCAGCGCCTCCTCGTCCGGGACGACCCGGGCGCCGGGCAGCCGGGCCGCCGGGTCGCCGGGCAGGCAGGCGAATTCCTCGACCCGGACCGCCATCCGGCCGAGCGTGCGCTGGAATGTGACGCGCTCCACAGGGAGGCGGGGCACCCGGCGCAGCAGGAACCACGGCACGGTGATCAGCAGACAGGCCGGCCAGGCGTACCGGTGCAGTCCGAAGCTCGCCACCACGTCCGGGCGTGCCCGCTGTCCGTAGTCCCTGATGACCTGCGCCTCGTCCCAGGCGAGGAAGGTGTCGAGGTCCGCCCCGCCCGCCGCGAGCCCGGCGGCGCCGACCCAGCCGTCGCCCTCCGGAGCCGCTTCCCCGTGTCCCAGTTCCCGCACGCTCAGCCCCGGAAAGACCTCGGTCAGCCGGATGTACGCGTCCGTGACGGCCGAGCGGGCGGGGTGGGCGTCGGTGAGGCCCAGGGCGCCTGTGGCCAGGGCGGGAGCGGACATACGGGTACCCCGCTTCACGATCGTTAACAGGTTAGGCTTACCTTACCCTCAATATCGGATGTTTGAACTGGGGCCATGTGCGCCTATGGTGCTTGACGGACGGGTAACAACCGCCGCAATGACCCCCAAGTACCACCAAGCCCGGAGGAGGACCCCGTGGAGCAGGCCGGTTCGCTGAGCGCGCGCGGTTCCACCGGGTCGGCGGCCCCGGACATCCGTACGGCGTCCGTCCGGGTGCCCGCACAGGCGCGGGCGGCGGACGTCGAGCGGGAGCGGGGCGTGGCCTCGGACGAGTCCCGGTCCGCCTCCGGGGCCCGTGGCGAGCACACCCACAGCGAGCCGCCCATCCCGCACCCCCGCGTGGAGACCGCGCGCCCTGTCGAGGCCGCGCGTCCTGTCGAGGCCGCGCGCCCCGTGGAGACGGCGCGCCCCGTGGTCCAGCGGGCCTCGGTCCGCGGGCAGATCCTCGACGCCCTGCGCACCGCCCTCGTCGCGGGCGAGCTCGCCCCCGGCCAGGTGTACTCGGCGCCCGTGCTCGGCGAACGCTTCGGGGTGTCCGCCACACCGGTACGTGAGGCGATGCAGCAGCTCGCCCTCGAAGGCGCCGTCGAGGTCGTACCGAACCGGGGCTTCCGGGTCGTCCGGCGCGGGACGCGTGAGCTGGCCGAACTCGCCGAGATACGCGCCCTCCTCGAAGTCCCGGTGGTGCTGCGCCTCGCCCGCACGGTGCCCGCCGCGCGCTGGGCCGAACTGCGCCCGCTCGCCGAGGCGGCGGCGCGTGCCGCGTCCGCAGGGTGCCGTGCCACCTACGCCGAGTGCGACCGCGCCTTCCATCACGCGATGCTCGCCCTCGCCGGCAACGACCAGCTCGTGCAGATCGCCGACGACCTGCACCGCCGCGCCCAGTGGCCCCTCGTCGGCGGCCCCGTCCCGCGTGGCCGCGCGGACCTCATGGCCGACGCCGCCGAGCACCTCGCCCTCCTGGACGCCCTGACGGCCCAGGACCTCCCGGCCGTCCAGTCCCTCGTACGAGAGCACTTCGCCGACAACTAGGTCCGGTACGTCGCCTTCCCCTGGCGGACGTCACGGCTCCGTGGGCGCCGAGCAACAGGACGCGCCGCCGGGAACCCGGACGGCCCCGCACGCGTGTCCCCCGGTACCAGCAGAAACCGGGGGAGAAGACGATGCCCGACCCGTCCTGGCAGGCGATGCAGCAAGCGCAGCAGGCCCAGCAGATCCACCAGAACCACGTACGCCACCACCGTGCGGCGCACGACATGGCCCGGGCCCACGCCCGTCACACCGGGGCGCCCCACACGCACCGCCCCGTGCCGCACACCGGCGCCCGGGGCGGCGGCCTGCGCGGCCTCCTGGTCCTGATCGTCCTCGTCGGGGTCGTGGTCTACGTCGCCCACGACCCCGAACTGCGCACCGCGGTGGGGAACTTCGCCCGCGACCTCCTGGCGCACGTCCAGAGCAACTGACCCGGTCCGGCGAACGCGGCCAGCCACGACGAATCCGCGGTCTCCCCGCAACCTCAAGCCGTCGCGGCAGGCGGAGTGAGTTGCCGTGCCAGCCACGTCGGCACACCCCCGAGCAACCGGAACAACCGTCCCGCCTCCGCCCGCAACCGAGTCGCCTCCGGCTCGGTCTCGGCATCCGCGAGCGAGGCCAATGCCGGAGCCGTGCCCACCAAGTACCCCAACTCCTCCCGGATCCGCAGGGATTCGGCGAACCCGTGCCGCGCCTCGGCCAACTCCCCGTCCCGCAGGGCGAGTCCGGCAAGGTGCCGCCAGGTGAAGGAGAGCAGGAGCGGGTCGGCCTGGGCGACGGCGCCCGCGTGGGCACGCCGGTACGCGGCCCGCGCGGCCTGCGGCGACTGCGCGAGGTTCTCGGCGAGCAGCCCGCGCCGGAAGTCCAGCAGCGCCCGCCCCGGCGCCCCCGGGGCGATCAGCGCGGCGGCCCGCCCGAGCGCGGCCCGCGCCTCGTCCGCCCGGTCGCGCACCCCGAGCAGCGTGGCCGCGTACGCGAGCTGCCCGCGCTCACAGGCCGCCGCCCCGCGCTCGTCGTCGCTCTGGGCCACCGCCTCCGCCGTCCGCAGCGCGTCCTCCGCCTCGGCCCAGCCCTGCTCGGTGTACAGGCACCGCTCCACGAGGAGCGAGGCTCTCTGCAGTGCGGGACCCGCCGTCCCGGGCTGGAGCAGTGCGGCCGCGTCGACCCAGCAGGCGCGCGAGCGCAGCCGCCATACCGCGGTCTGGAGTGGATCGTCCCCTGCGTTCGTTCCGGAACCAGACATGGCGGTATGCGCCACGTTGCCCTCCCCGAGCACGCCATTGAGCTGTTGAGTGGTGGCATCTCAGCACGGATCGCGGCACCCGGCCAAGGGGGTGGGTGAAGGATTTCACAAAGTCGTGGGACTGGTGCGGCACTTGCTGACACGCGCCGCACGGACCCGTGACCTCAGCTCATGCGCAACGCGAGGAAGAAGTCGAGCTTGTCCTCGAGGCGGGAGAGGTCCCGGCCCGTCAACTGTTCGATGCGGCCCACCCGGTAGCGCAGTGTGTTGACGTGCAGGTGGAGCCGCGTGGCGCAGCGCGTCCAGGAGCCGTCGCAGTCGAGGAACGCCTCCAGGGTGGGGATGAGTTCGGCGCGGTGGCGGCGGTCGTAGTCCCGGAGCGGGTCGAGCAGGCGCGCGGTGAAGGCGCGGCGTACGTCGTCCGGCACGAAGGGCAGCAGGAGGACGTGCGAGGCCAGCTCCTGGTGCCCGGCCGCGCAGACCCGGCCGGGGCGGGCGGCGGCGACCCGGCGCGCGTGCCGGGCCTCCTCCAGGGCGCCACGCAGCCCCTCGGCCGAGTGCACGGCGGCGCTGACGCCGAGCGTGAGCCGCCCGTCGTCGTTCAGGCCGGCCGACAGCGGGTCGCGTACGGTCTCCAGAAGGGCGTCCGCGAGGATGCCCGACTCGGACCCGTCGTGCTCCGAGGAGACCGCCGGAAGAGGGACGAGCGCGATCGCCTCCTCACCCGTATGGGCGACGGCGATCCGGTCGGAGTGCTCGGGACCGCTGGTCAGCGGGTCGACGAGGATCTCCTCCAGGAGCGACTGGGCGGCCGGCCCGCCCTCGATCTCGCCGCCGTCCCACTCCACGCGGGCCACCACCACCTGCCAGTGCGGTGCGGCGCCGAGCCCGGGCAGCAGCACCGGCGCGGCGACGCGCAGCCGGGCCGCGATCTCCGCGGGGGCCGCCCCCGTCTGCACCAGTTCGAGGACCTCCTGCGCGAGCCGGCGCCGTACCGTGCGCGCCGCGTCCCGCCGGTCCCGCTCGACCGCGATCAGCTGGGTGACGCCCTGGAGCAGGTCGAGCCGCTCCGCGGGCCAGTCCCCGGCGTCCGCCTCGACCGCGAGCAGCCAGTCGGAGAGCACCGTCTCGCGCACATCGCGGGAGGCGGCCGCGGAGCGCCCGGAGGAGCGGATCGGGAAGAGGGAGTAGGTCGTCGTGCCCACGAGCACCCGGTGCGGTCCGCGCCGCCCGGTGCGCGCCGCCGCGAGGTGCTCCGCGGCCAGCTTCGCGGACACGTCGGCGGGCGGCGCGGCCCCGGCGAGCTTCGAACCGGCGATGGGGCGTCCGGTGGGGGAGAGCACCCAGGCCCGCAGGTCCAGGTCGGTGCCGAGCAGGTCGAGGACCACGTCGGGGCCGCCGCCCGCCGGGCCGGACGTCATCATCCGCCGGTGCCGGTCCACCACGGCCGCGAGGTCCCCGGCGCGCTCGCCCGAGACCTGTCGTACGACATGCTCGGTGATCGTCGCGAACGCCACCGACTCGTGCACGGCGAACAGCGGCAGCCGGTGCCGGACGCAGGCCAGGACGAGGTCCTCCGGGACGTCGCCGAGCTCCGCCTCGCCGGCGGCGAGGGCCGCGACCCCGGCCGCCGCCAGGATCCGTACGAAGGGCTCGGAGTCCGCGGCGTCGTGCCGCCAGGCGAGCCCGGTGAGGACCAGCTCGCCGCCGGAGAGGTAGCGGCTGGGGTCCTTGAGGTCCGTGGTCATCACACCGCGTACGGTGCGGTCCAGCTCGTCCTCGCCGCCGAGCAGCCGCAGGCCCAGCGCGTCGGTGTCCAGCAGTGCGCGCAGCCGCATTCTCGTCGCCGCCGTTCTTGTCTCGAAATCTACGATGGATCTGAAGGTGAGCAATGGGCGAGCGGGTCCGCGAGCCGTACTCCCTGGTCCCAGCGTGTGCTGGATGTTTCCTGTCGTTTCCATAGGAAAACGAGGAGGTTACTGATGACCTCCGTTCATACGAATCTACAAGATGACCGCCCTGGCCAGCCAACTCCTTCATGGTTTCGGTGACTGACCCCGGTGGAGGACAGCGCGGTGTACTGACCTCACTCCACGTGAACAACTCATGAACGAGCCCGGGCCGCCGCACACGATCTGGCTTGATCAGAACGACCCACGATACGAAGAAGAGAGCCACTCATGGACTTCCTTCGCCCCGCCAGCTGGGAGGAGGCGCTCGCCGCGAAGGCCGAGCACCCCACCGCTGTGCCGATTGCGGGTGGCACCGATGTGATGGTCGAGATCAACTTCGATCACCGCCGGCCCGAGTACCTCCTCGACCTGAACCGCGTCGGCGAGCTGAGCGAGTGGGAGGTCGGCGCGGAGAGCGTGCGCCTGGGCGCCTCCGTCCCGTACACCCGGATCATGGAGAACCTGCGCGGCGAGCTTCCCGGCCTGGCCCTGGCCTCCCACACCGTGGCCTCTCCCCAGATCCGCAACCGCGGCGGCGTCGGCGGCAACCTCGGCACCGCCTCCCCGGCCGGCGACGCCCACCCCGCCCTCCTCGCGGCCGGCGCCGAGGTCGAGGCCGAGTCCGTACGGGGATCGCGTCTGATCCCGATCGACGCGTTCTACACCGGCGTGAAGCGCAACGCGCTCGCGCCCGACGAGCTGATCCGCGCCGTCCACATCAAGAAGGCCGACGGCCCCCAGCAGTACTCCAAGGTCGGCACCCGCAACGCCATGGTGATCGCGGTCTGCGCCTTCGGCCTGGCCCTGCACCCCGAGACGCGTACGGTCCGCACCGGCATCGGCTCCGCCGCGCCGACCCCCGTCCGGGCGAAGGCCGCCGAGGAGTTCCTGAACGCCGCGCTCGACGAGGGCGGCTTCTGGGACAACGGAAAGATCATCACCCCGTCGGTCGCCAAGCAGTTCGCGGACCTCTGCTCCGCCGCCTGCAACCCGATCGACGACGTCCGGGGCACCGCGAGCTACCGCCGCCACGCGGTCGGCATCATGGCCCGCCGCACCCTGACCTGGACCTGGGAGTCGTACCGCGGCACCGCCGCTCACACGGAGGGAGTCGCGTAATGCGTGTCAATTTCACGGTCAACGGCCGTCCCCAGGAGGCCGACGACGTGTGGGAGGGCGAGTCCCTGCTGTACGTGCTGCGCGAGCGCCTGGGCCTGCCCGGCTCCAAGAACGCCTGCGAGCAGGGCGAGTGCGGTTCCTGCACGGTCCGCCTGGACGGCGTGCCGGTGTGTTCGTGTCTGGTCGCGGCCGGCCAGGTCGAGGGCCGCGAGGTCGTCACCGTCGAGGGCCTCGCGGAGTTCGCCAAGCAGCGCGCGGAGCACGGCGGTTGCGCCACCGGCTCCTGCGGCACCTCGCTGGACGAGGCCAGGCGCTGGGAGTCGAAGCCCCAGGACTCCCACACCGGCGAGGGCGGACAACTCTCCCCGATCCAGCAGGCGTTCATCGACGCTGGCGCCGTCCAGTGCGGCTTCTGCACCCCGGGTCTGCTGGTCGCCGCCGACGAGATGCTGGAGCGCAACCCCACGCCGACCGACGCGGACATCCGCGAGGCGCTCTCCGGCAACCTGTGCCGGTGCACCGGCTACGAGAAGATCATGGACGCGGTCCGCCTCGCGGCCGCCCGGCAGTCCGAGGCGGTCTGACCATGGGAACCACGGGTACACCCACCAACCTCACGCAGGGCTCCGGGACCAGGGGCGGCATCGGCGAGTCGACACTGCGCCCGGACGGCATCCTCAAGGTCACCGGCGAGTTCGCGTACTCGTCCGACATGTGGCACGAGGACATGCTCTGGGGCCAGATCCTGCGCTCCACGGTCGCCCACGCCGAGATCGTCTCCATCGACACCGGTGAGGCCCTCGCGACGCCCGGTGTCTACGCCGTCATGACGTACGACGACCTGCCGACCGAGGTGAAGAACTACGGCCTGGAGATCCAGGACACCCCGGTTCTCGCGCACGGCAAGGTCCGCCACCACGGTGAGCCGGTCGCGATCGTCGCCGCCGACCACCCGGAGACCGCGCGCCGCGCCGCCGCCAAGATCAAGGTGGAGTACCGCGAGCTGCCGGTCATCACGGACGAGGCGTCCGCGACCGCGCCGGACGCGATCCTCATCCACGAGAACCGCGACGACCACCACATCGGCCACGTCCCGCACCCCAACATCGTGCACCGCCAGCCGATCGTCCGCGGCAACGTCGAAGAGGCCGCCAAGAAGGCCGACTTCGTCGTCAAGGGCGAGTACACCTTCGGCATGCAGGACCAGGCGTTCCTGGGCCCCGAGTCCGGTCTCGCCGTGCCCGCCGAGGACGGTGGCGTCGACCTCTACATCGCCACCCAGTGGCTGCACTCCGACCTGCGCCAGATCGCGCCCGTCCTGGGCCTGCCCGAGGACAAGGTCCGGATGACGCTCTCGGGCGTCGGCGGCGCGTTCGGCGGACGCGAGGACCTGTCGATGCAGATCCACGCCTGTCTGCTCGCCCTGCGCACCGGCAAGCCCGTCAAGATCGTCTACAACCGTTTCGAGTCCTTCTTCGGGCACGTCCACCGCCACCCCGCGAAGCTCTACTACGAGCACGGGGCGACCAAGGACGGCAAGCTCACCCACCTGAAGGCCCGGATCGTCCTGGACGGCGGCGCCTACGCCTCCGCCTCCCCCGCGGTCGTCGGCAACGCCTCCTCGCTGGGCGCGGGCCCGTACGTCGTCGACGACGTCGACATCGAGGCCATCGCCCTCTACACCAACAACCCGCCCTGCGGCGCGATGCGCGGCTTCGGCGCGGTCCAGGCCTGCTTCGCCTACGAGGCCCAGATGGACAAGCTCGCCGACAAGGTGGGCATGGACCGGGTGGCCTTCCGTCAGCTCAACGCGATGGAGCAGGGGACCGTCATGCCGACCGGGCAGGTCGTCGACTCGCCGGCCCCGGTCGCCGAACTCCTACGCCGGGTCAAGGCGATGCCGCTGCCGCCGGAGCAGCAGTGGCTCGCCGCCGGCGAGGCGGCCGACGTACGGCAGCTGCCGGGCGGTCTCTCCAACACCACGCACGGCGAGGGCGTCGTACGCGGTGTCGGCTACGCGGTCGGCATCAAGAACGTCGGCTTCTCCGAAGGCTTCGACGACTACTCGACGGCCAAGGTCCGCATGGAGGTCGTCGGCGGCGAGCCGGTCGCGACCGTGCACACCGCGATGGCCGAGGTCGGCCAGGGCGGTGTCACCGTCCACGCGCAGATCGCCCGCACCGAGCTGGGCGTCGCCCGGGTGACCATCCAGCCGGCCGACACCCAGGTGGGCAGCGCCGGTTCGACGTCCGCGTCCCGGCAGACGTACGTCACCGGTGGCGCCGTCAAGAACTCCTGCGAGCTCGTCCGCGAGAAGGTCCTGGAGCTGGGCCGCCGCAAGTTCGGTACGTACCACCCCGCTTGGGCGACCGCGGAGCTGCTCCTGGAGGGCGGCAAGGTCGTCACCGACGGCGGCGAGGTCCTCTCCGACCTGGTGGACGTGCTCGGCGACGAGTCCGTCGAGATCGAGGCCGAGTGGCGGCACCGCCCGACCGAGGCCTTCGACCTCCGTACCGGACAGGGCTTCGGCCACGTCCAGTACACGTTCGCCGCGCACCGCGCGGTGGTCGAGGTCGACACCGAACTCGGGCTGGTCAAGGTCATCGAGCTGGCCTGCGCCCAGGACGTCGGCAAGGCGCTCAACCCGCTGTCCGTCGTCGGCCAGATCCAGGGTGGCACCACCCAGGGCCTGGGCATCGCGGTCATGGAGGAGATCATCGTCGACCCCAAGACCGCGAAGGTGCGCAATCCCTCCTTCACGGACTATCTGATCCCCACGATTCTCGACACGCCGACCATCCCGGTCGACGTGCTCGAACTCGCCGACGACCACGCCCCGTACGGGCTCCGTGGCATCGGCGAGGCCCCGACCCTGTCGTCCACCCCGGCCGTCCTCGCGGCGATCCGGAACGCGACGGGTCTGGAGCTCAACAGGACGCCGGTACGTCCCGAGCATCTGACCGGCAAGTAACCCTCTGTTCGTCTCGGGCCGTCCCCCGGGTCGTGCACATCCCAAATCCCGCAGCGACCACCGTGGTCGCCGGCGCGGGTGCCCCTGTGAACCTTGGGAGATGGCACCATGACCCAGCAGTCAGTGGAGCCCAGGACCGTCGCCGACGACGCGGGTGCGGGTACCCGCGTCCCGGCCGGGCGGTCCTGGCTCGACCGTTACTTCCACATATCCCAGCGGGGATCCACGGTCGCGCGTGAGGTGCGCGGCGGCGTCACCACCTTCATGGCGATGGCGTACATCCTCCTGCTCAACCCTCTGATCCTGTCCGGCAAGGACGCGGCGGGGCACACGCTCGGCCAGAACGCGCTGATCACCGCGACCGCGTTCGCGGCGGCCTTCAGCACGCTCCTGATGGGCTTCTTCGGCAAGGTGCCCCTGGCCCTCGCCGCCGGACTCTCCGTCTCCGGGGTGCTCTCCTCGCAGGTCGCCCCGCAGATGACCTGGCCACAGGCCATGGGCATGTGTGTGATCTACGGAGTGGTCATCATGCTCCTGGTCGTCACCGGCCTGCGCGAGATGATCATGAACGCGATCCCGCTGGCGCTGAAGCACGCCATCACCATGGGCATCGGCCTGTTCGTCGCGCTGATCGGCTTCTACAAGGCCGGTTTCGTGCACCAGGGGAAGTCCACCCCGGTCACCCTCGGCCCGGCCGGTGAACTCGCCGGCTGGCCGGTCCTGCTCTTCGCCGCCACGCTGCTCGCCATCTTCATGCTCCAGGCGCGCGGCGTCCCCGGTGCGATCCTGATCGGCATCGTCGGCGGCACCGTACTCGCCGTGGTCCTCAACGCCCTCGGCGTCATCGCCCCCAAGCAGTGGGCGAGCGGTGCCCCCGAACTGCACGGCAGCGCGGTCTCGATGCCGGACTTCTCACTCTTCGGCAAGGTCGAGTTCGGCGGCTGGGGCGACGTCGGAGTGATGACGGTCGGCATGATCGTCTTCACGCTCGTCCTCGCCGGGTTCTTCGACGCGATGGCCACCATCATCGGCGTCGGCACGGAGGCGGGGCTCGCCGACGCGCAGGGCCGGATGCCGGGCCTGTCCAAGGCGCTGTTCATCGACGGCGCGGGCGGAGCGGTCGGCGGGGTCGCGGGCGCGTCGGGCCAGACGGTCTTCGTCGAATCGGCGACCGGGGTCGGCGAGGGTGCCCGTACGGGCCTCTCCTCCGTCGTCACCGGCCTGTTCTTCGCGGCGTGTCTTTTCTTCACCCCGCTGACGGCGATCGTCCCCGGCGAGGTCGCGGCGGCGGCACTGGTCGTCATCGGCGCCATGATGATGATGAACGCCCGCCATGTGGACTGGGCCGACCGAGCCACCGCTATCCCGGTCTTCCTGACCGTCGTCGTCATGCCGTTCACGTACTCCATCACCGCGGGCGTCGCGGCCGGAGTGCTGTCGTACGTCGCCATCAAGATCGCCCAGGGCAAGGCCCGGGAGATCGGGGCGTTCATGTGGGGCCTGGCGGCGATCTTCCTCGTCTTCTTCGCCCTGAATCCGATCGAGAGCTGGATGGGCGTGCACTGACACACCCCTTCCGGTCGACGACCCTCCACGCACCCCCTGTTAAGGAGACAGAGACATGCTGGACATCGCCGAAGAGCTGCACCGGTGGGTCGAGCAGGGACGCGACTTCGCCGTGGCCACCGTGGTGGCCGTCAGCGGCAGCGCGCCCCGCCGGCCCGGCGCGGCACTCGCCGTCGACTCCGACGGCACGGCGATCGGCTCGGTCTCCGGCGGGTGCGTGGAGGGCGCGGTCTACGAACTGTGCCAGCGGGCGCTCGAGGACGGCGAGAGTGTCCTGGAGCGCTTCGGATACAGCGACGAGGACGCCTTCGCCGTCGGTCTGACCTGCGGCGGCATCATCGACATCCTCGTCACGCCGGTCCGGGCGGCCGACCCCGCCCGGCCGGTGCTCGGCGCCGCGCTGGCCGCCGCCGCGAGGGGGGAGGCGGCGGCCGTCGCGCGGATCGTCGACGGTCCCGCCGAACTGCGGGGCCGGGCGCTGCTCGTCCGCCCCGACGGCTCGTACGAGGGCGGCTTCGGCGCCCATCCCGAGCTGGACCGCACGGTGGTCGGCGAGGCGGGCGCCTTCCTGGACGCGGGCCGCACCGGCACCCTGGAGATCGGAGAGCAGGGCTCGCGTTGCGGAGCACCGCTCACGGTTCTCGTCGAGTCGTCCGTGCCGCCTCCGCGCATGATCGTGTTCGGCGCGATCGACTTCGCGTCGGCGCTGGTCCGCATGGGCAAGTTCCTCGGATACCGCGTCACGGTGTGCGACGCCCGCCCGGTCTTCGCGACCGCCACCCGCTTCCCCGACGCCGACGAGATCGTCGTCGAGTGGCCCCACACGTACCTGGAGCGCACGGAGGTGGACGCCCGGACCGTCCTGTGCGTCCTCACCCACGACGCCAAGTTCGACGTACCGCTGCTGCGGCTCGCGCTGCGGCTTCCGGTCGCGTACGTCGGCGCGATGGGCTCCCGGCGCACGCACCTGGACCGCAACGACCGGCTGCGCGAAGTCGGCGTCACCGAGCTGGAGTTGGCGCGTCTCAGGTCCCCCATCGGCCTCGACCTGGGCGCCCGCACCCCGGAGGAGACGGCCCTGTCCATCGTCTCGGAGATCGTGGCCGACCGGCGCGGGGGGAGCGGGGTGTCGCTCACCGGGGCGCACACGCCGATCCACCACGACGCGACGTCGGTTCCGGTGCGGCGGATCGGGTCGGTGGCCTGAGCCGGGCCGGTGTCGGGGGGAGCGCGGGGGTGATGCGGCCGCCGGTCGGCTACTGGGGGGCAGGGCCCGGCAGTTCCTGGTCCCCGGAGGTGAGCTCGTCGAGGTCTCGGGCGAACTCCTCGGTGTCCAGGAACGGAAGGTCCAGGACGTCGGTGGGCAGGCCTGTCGGGCTCTCCGGGCCGAGCAGTGGCTGCTCGGTCCAGATGCACTTTCCGGTCGCCGTGTAGCGGGTGCCCCAGCGCCGGGAGAGCGCGGTGACGAGTTGCAGTCCGCGTCCGCCTTCGTCGGTCTCCGACGCCCGGCGGATGCGCGGCATGGTCAGACTCCCGTCGAAGACCTCGCAGACCAGCTCGGGGCCGTGCAGGAGGCGTAGCCGCACGGGTCCCTTCGCGTGGCGCACGACGTTGCCGACCAGCTCGCTGGCGAGGAGTTCCGTCGTCGGCGTCAGGTCGTCCAGGCCCCAGGTGTGAAGCTGCTCGCGGATGTGGCAGCGGGCCTGCCCGGCCGCTCGCGGGTCCTCGGGGAGCAGCCAGGAAGCCATGTCGTCGTCGGTCAGCGCGTGGAGGCGGGCGATGAGGAGGGCCGCGTCGTCGGCGGTGGAGTGCTCGGCGGGGAGCAGTCCTGCGGTGACGGTGTCGCAGAGGCGCTCCAGGTCGGCGGCCACCTCACCGGGACCCTCGTGCGCGGCCCGCAGCAGCCGGGCGAGTTCGGCCATGCCGTCGTCGATCTCACGGGTGGCCGACTCGACCAGGCCGTCGGTGTAGAGGACGAGCAGGCTCCCGTCCGGCACCATCATCTCGAAGGTCTCGAAGGGGGGCTCCGCCGCGCCGAGCGGCGGATCGGGGGCGAGCTCGGGGAAGTACACACTGCCGTCGGGGTGGACCACGGCGGGCGGGGGATGTCCGGCGCGGGCGACGGAGCAGATCTGGGTGGTGGAGTCGTACAGCGCGTACAGGCAGGTGGCGTAGGACTCCTCCGCCATGCCGCCGACGATGTCGTTGAGATGGCTCATGATCTCGTCGGGGGGAAGTTCGAGGTCGGCCAGGGTGTGCACCGCTGTGCGCAGCCGCCCCATGGTGGCCGCCTCGGGCAGCCCGTGGCCCATCACGTCACCGACGACCAGGGCGACCCGGCCGCCGGAGAGAGGGATGATGTCGTACCAGTCGCCGCCGACGTCCATGCCCTGTCCGGCGGGGAGATAGCGGGCGGCAGCGGTGCACGCGGGCAGTTCGGGCAGGCCGCTGGGGAGCAGACTGCGCTGGAGTTCCTGGGAACGGGTGTGCTCGGCGTCGTAGAGCCGGGCCCGTTCCAGGGCCTGTGCGACGAGGGCGCTGATCGTGGTCAGCAGGGTGCGCTCCTCGTCGCTGAGACGGCGGGGCCGGTCGAAGGAGACCACGCACACCCCGAACGTGTGCCCGGACGCGGTCAGCGGCATGAACGCCCAGGCCTGTTTGCCCGCCTTGGGCGGTCGGGCGGCGAGTTCGGGGTAGCGGGCCGTGTACTCGGCGCGCGTGGAGAGGAACAGCGGCGCGCCGCTCAGGATCGGCTCCCAGACCGGGTCGCGGGCCACCCGGGCACGACCGTTGATCGTGTCGAGGAAGGCGGGCGGGTAGCCGACGGCCCCGACGTTGTACACCCGGTCGTCCTCGATGGCCTGCACCACGAGGCCGGTGGCGCCGAACGGCGGCAGCACGCGCCGTGCGACGGCGTCCACCACGTCCCGGGAGGTCGTCGCCTTGGCGAGGGACGCGGTCAGCTCGGCGATCCGGGCGGCGCGCTCGGCGGCGGCCTGCTCGGCGGCGGACCGTTCGTCCTCGTGCCGCCGGATCTCGGTCACGTCGGTGAAGTAGAGGGTGAGGCCGTCGGGTCCCGGGACCAGCCGCAGGTGGAGGCGGCGCCCGGTGTTCGGAGTGTCCATGTCGAAGCCGGCGGGCTGCTGCGCTGCGGCGGCCTCCCGGCAGCGCTTCTCCAGATCGGGGACCTGCTGGACGGAGGGAAGCTCCCACAGGACGCGGCCGAACAGCTCCTCCTCGGAGGAGCCCAGCATGCGCTCGGCCGCCAGGTTCAGGAAGGTGATCCGCCAGCGGTCGTCAACCGCGAGGAAGCCGTCACTCATGTGGTGCAGAGCCCGGCTGAGCGCGTCGCGGGCGGAGCGGGACTCGTTGCTCTCCCATCCCACCCCGATCATCCGTACGGGTTCGCCCTGAGCGTTGTAGGTCGCCCGGGCGCGGGCCTGGGTCCATCCGTAGGTGCCGTCCAGGCGGCGCACCCGGTACTCGGCCTCGAACACCGTATGGTCCCGGAGCGCCTTCTCCGCCGCCCCCAGGGTCGGCGCCAGGTCGTCGGGGTGGACGATCCTCATCCAGTTCTCGATCCGGCCGGTGAACTCGGCGGGCCTGGTGCCGTAGAGCTCAAGGGCGGCCTCGTCCCAGACCAGCTCGCCGGTCTCGATGTTCCAGTCCCACGAGCCGACCCGGACCTCCTCCAGGGCCTGCCGCAGCCGGTCACCGCTCAGTTCCGCCCGGGGCGGCCGAGTGGGCGGCGGTGCCTGCTGCATGCGCTCCTCGGTCCAGGCGATCACGGCCTGCAGGAAACCCCACTGCTCGACGGCCGGCTCCCCCTGGGCGCCCATCACCACGGTGAGCGCGCCGATGCCGCGGTCGCCGCTGAACACCGGAACGGCCGCCAGCCCGGTCCCGGGCCAGGAGACCGCACCGGATCCGGGCTGTTCGCCGGAGCCCGGCGCGATCCACACACCCCGGCCCTGGTGCAGGGCCCGGGCCGGGGCCAGCGCGCCTTCCTGGTCGATGATCTCCCAGGGCCGGGTGAGGATCGCGGGCAGGCCGGCCGCCGACACCAGGCGCAGCGCGGACATGGGGCCCCGCAGATGGATCATTCCTCCCAGGGCACCCAGCTCCCCCACCGCGTGCTGGAGCGCCAGCCGGAAGATCTCACTCTCCGTGACACCAGGGTCCACCGCGCTGAGCAGAGCCAGCCGTGTATTCATGATTTAAAGACTACAATTTTCCCGTTTCGCACATGGGCGCGCGACCCGCCGTGCGCACGGAGCGTCATGATTCCGGCCGCAGCAGCCCTCCCACCGCTCGCCCGAACATCCACCGCCCCGCCCACCCCAGGGGCCGGTCGAGGAACCGCGGCAGCCACCGTACGTTCAGATCCTCCCGCCAGAGCACCCGCGAGCCCCCGCCCGCCACCGGACGGACCTCGATCTCGGCCCACCCCGTGACGAACGTGCCGCGCTTGACCAGCCGGCACCTTCCCGCGCCCCCGTCCCGGGGTGGCCGCCAGGTGACGACCTCCATCGGGTCGTCGAAGGCCAACGGGCCCACCCCCGACCGCGCGACGAACACCGTGCCCTCGCCGGTCGGTGGCGGCGTGCGCACGGTGACCCGGGTCAGCGGGACGACGGCGGCGTGCCGGGGCCAGTCGGTGAGGCGACGCCAACTCTCTTCGACGGGAGAGGGGGACACACGTTCCAGCTGGAAGAGGACCACGGCCCGATCGTAGGCGGCCCGAACGGCCACCCCCCCCACGACCGCCACCCGCACACGTACGGAAGGGGCCGTGCCGGTACGTCGCAAGCCCGTCGCTTACGTCCGGATCGAGCAGCGGCTCGCTTGCCCGGCCCACGTCTGATCCGGCGGCGACGGGCTCGACGTACCGGCACGGCCCCGACCCACCCACGACCCGCGGGTCAGCGCGGCGCGGCCGCGCCCGTCTTCCGGCGGTGCCGCCCCACGTCGTAGAGCTGCCCGAAGTACGGCCCCTCCACATCGCCGGCGTCGAGGGCGGCCAGGATCTCGTCCCCGCGGGGATCGTCCCGCAGGGCCAACTGCACGGCCGCGGTGACCCGTACGTCCTCCGTCTCGTCGGTGAGGCACGCCGCGAGCGCGTCCGAGACCTCGGAATCCGCGGGCGCGGAGACCAGCGCGGCGCAGGCCCCCCGGCGGACCTCGGCCACCTCGTCCCGGGTGCACGCGAGGACCGTGGCCAGGGCGTCACGGCGCCCGGCGTCGACTCCGTACCGCAGGCCGAAGACCGCCCACCCACGGACCTCGCTGTCGGCGTGCCGGGCGAGGTCGTGCAGGGGTCGCTCGGCACGGGGATCCTGGGCGCCGGACAGTCCCGCGGTCAGGGGCCGCAGCACGCGCGGATCCGGTTCGCGCGCGGCCCACGGCAGGAAGAGATCGACCAGCGGGGCGTCGAACGGCGCCTCGTCGCTGTAGTCGAAGAGGTTGAACAGCCGGAGCACTTCCGCGCCGAAGTACCGCTCCCGCGGGTCCGGCCGGTCCCGCAGTGCGGCGGACATGTCCCACGTGGCTCGATCGCGGCGCTGCTGCAGGACATCCGTCGTCACCCACCAGATCTCGTGGTCGACGTCCGGTTCGGCCAGCGCCCTCGACAGCAGCTCGGCGAACGGGGTCCTGATCCCGTACCGGGGCTCCAGCGCCGTCAGGATCGCGCTGTGCCCGGTACGGACCGTCAGGCCCCCCAGCGTCAGCTCCTCGACGCTCACCCCGTGCTCGTCACGAACCGTCTCCCGCCGCACCGTTCCCGCCGAACCGCTCCTGCGGCGCAGCTCGGCCACGGCACCCGTCCCGTGCCAGGACCGGGCCAGCGCGAGGGCGTCACGTCCTTCACGGTCCTTGTGCCACAGCTGCGCGCCTTGGTTGATGAGCGCGTTCACGATGTCGGAGGCGCCGCGGTCGACCGCCCGCAGCAGCGGGGTCTGGCCGTCCGTGACCCGGTCCAGCCGGGCGGAGCGCATCAGGACCTCGACGGTGGCCAGGTCGAAGCCGTCCACCGCCAGGCGGAGCGCGGGCGTGCCCCGGTCGTCGACGGCGTCGGGATCGCCGCCGGCGTCCAGGAGTGCCGTCACCGCCTTCACGTCGCCACTGCGCACCGCCGCCGTCAGCGACTCCCCGCCCATACGCCCCCGCTTCCCTCACCAAAACCCCGCCCCACGGCACGAGGCCGACAGCACGCGATGCTAACCGCGCCGCCCGACCACCCGCCCGTCGTTTTCGGCCCGGCCGCGGGCAACTCCCGCTCGTCCCCGCGCTGTTGACACACCGTCCGTCAGGCACCAGGCTATCCGGGGAGTGCTCCCCGTTTGCCCTCCACCCCCGTGACCGACCGGTCCAGAGAGCAGGAGTCCACGTGCCGGACCAGCCCTACGTCATCGACCCCGCCGGCGCCGACCTCCACGGCGAGGCGGATCTGCTGCGCGAACGCGGTGCCGCGGCCCTCATCGAACTACCGGGCGGGATAAGGGCCTGGGCGCCCACCCAGTACGAGATCCTCAAGCGGCTCCTGGCCGACGACCGGGTGTCCAAGGACCCCAACCAGCACTGGCCCGCCTGGATCAGTGGCGAGTACCGCGAGAGCTGGATCACCCTCTGGGTCGGCGTGACCAACATGTTCACCGCGTACGGCGCCGACCACCGCAGGCTGCGCAAACTCGTCTCGCCCGCGTTCACCAAACGCCGTACGGACGCGCTCAAGCCCCGCATCGAGGAACTCGCCGCCACGCTGCTCGACCGGATGGCCGAGGCCCCCGACGGGCGGGTCGACCTCCGGTCCGCCTACGCGCACCCGCTTCCGATGCAGGTGATCTGCGAGCTGTTCGGCCTGCCCGAGGACCGGCGCGCCGACACCGCGCGTCTCATCGAGGCCAACATGGACACCACCATCACCCCCGAACAGGCCATGGCCACCTACCGGGAGATCCACGAACTGCTCGCCGGACTGGTCGCCGCCAAGCGTGAGCGGCCGGGCGACGACCTGACGACCGCCCTGATCACGGCCCGGGACGAGGAGGGTTCGCAGCTCGCCGAGAGCGAACTGATCGACACCCTCCTCCTCGTCATCGGAGCGGGACACGAGACCACGGTCAACCTGATCGGCAACGCGGTCCACGCCCTGCTGACCCACCCCGAGCAGCTGCTCCGGGTGCACAGCGGCGAGATCCCCTGGAGCGAGGTGATCGAGGAGACCCTCCGCTGGGCGCCCTCCATCGCCAACCTCCCGCTGCGGTACGCCGTCGAGGACATCAAGCTCCCCGACGGCACGCTGATCGCGCGGGGCGACGCGATCCTGGCGACGTACGCGGCGGCCGGCCGCGACCCCCTGCGGCACGGCGAGAGCGCGGGCCGCTTCGACCTCAGCCGCGCGGACAAGGAGCACCTCGCCTTCGGCCACGGCGTCCACTACTGCATCGGCGCCCCGCTGGCCCGCCTGGAGGCGTCCCTCGCGCTCCCCGCGCTCTTCGCCCGCTTCCCCGACCTGAGCCTCGACGACACCCATGGCCCGGCCCGCCTCGCCGAGTCCTTCATCGGCCACGGCTACCGGGTGCTGCCGGTGCGGCTGGGCTGACGCGCGGCCGTCAGGGGCGGTAGACGGTACCGGGCTTCGCCTTCCCCGGCGCCAGCAGCTGCGGCACGGTCACGAACACGTACCCCCGCTCCTTGAGCGCGTCGATGATCCCGGGCACCGCGGGCACGGTGCCCGGGTAGAGGTCGTGCAGCAGGATGATCCCGTCCCGGCTCGACTGCTTCAGGACGCGCTGCTGTATGACCTTGGGGTCGAACGTCTTGTAGTCCTTGGCGGTCACGCTCCACAGGACCTCCGAGAGGCCGAGCTCGCGGCTGATCTTGTGCACGGTGTCGTTGGTCCGCCCCTGCGGCGGGCGCATGAGCGTCGGCCGCTTCCCGGTGAGCTTCTCTATCGCGTCGTCGGGCTTCTCCAGCTCCTCGCGGATCTCAGCGGGCTTGATCTCCGTCAGGATCTTGTGGTCCCAGGTGTGACTGGCGACCTCGTGTCCCTCGGCGGCCATCCGCGTGACGAGCTCCGGGTACTTCTCGATGTGCCGCTTGCCGAGCAGGAAGAAGGTCGCCGGGACCTGCTTCTCCTTGAGGATGTCGAGAAGCCTGGCCGAGTTCTCGCTCGGCCCGGCGTCGAAGGTGAGCGCGATGCACTTGGCCCGGCGGCAGTCCACGGTCCCGAACTTCGCCGGGGCGCCGGCGGCGGCCTGCGTGCGGGCGGCGGCCGGCGCGGTGGTGTGGACGGTCGTGCACCCCGTCAGCGGCAGGGCAAGCGAAACGGCCGCCAGAAAGGCGGCCGTCGAACGCAACCAGGTCCCCGGTCTTTTCATCTTCATGGTCAGCGAAGGCATGCGGAGACTGTACAGCTGGTGTATACACCACATGCATAGGGGTGCCCGAAGCGTTCGGATTCCGAAGAAACCCCTGCTCAGACGTCCAGAAGCGCCTGTGCCCGTACCGGCAGCCCGCTCTCGAACGACCGGTTCGCGGCCAGGCCCGTCACCAGCGACCGCGCTCCGTCCACCGCGTCCGCCGCCCGCCCGAGCGGATCGGCCCCGTCCGTCCGCTCCCCGAACAGATCGGCCAGCATGCGGACATCCCCGCCGCCGTGGCCTCCCTCGCCCGTCGGCACCTTCACCTCCTGCGGCGGCTCCCAGAAGCGGCGCAGCAGCAACTCCGTGCGCCCGGCCTCGTCACCGACCGCCGCGCCGTGCATCACCGGGCCCGAGGTCCGCGTCCGCACCGGGGGCCGCGACCACGTGGACTCCTCCACGAGGAGTTCGAGCCGCCCCTCGCTGCCGTTGAAGCAGACCCGGTAGCCCTCCCAGGGCGCGTACGCGGTCAGGTGGTAGGTGAGGGTGGCGCCGGACGCGTACCGGACCAGGACCGCCATGTCGTCCTCGATGGTCACGCCGGGCCCGAACACGTTCTGGTCCCGGTGGTAGCCGTCCTCGTGCTCGGCGTCGAGATACAGCGCGCGCAGTGCCGGTGAGTCCGCCAGATGTACGGCGAAGGGGTCGTCCCGCGCCGCCGGGGAACCGTGGGCCCGGGTGTACGGGCGGGCGAGTCCGCGGCGCCCGCCCGCCGTGTCGCCGTAGAAGAAGAGGTCGCCCTGCGCGTAGACGGTCTCGGGGCGGGTGCCCAGCCACCAGTTGACCAGGTCGAAGTGGTGGGTCGACTTGTGGACCATCAGGCCGCCGGAGTTCGCCTTCTCGCGGTGCCAGCGGTGGAAGTAGTCGGCGCCGTGCCGCAGGTCGAGCAGCCACTCGAAGTGCACCGAGCCGACCTCGCCGATCCCGCCGGACGCGAGGATCTCCCGTACGGCCGAATGCACCGGGTTGTAGCGGTAGTTGAAGGCGACGCGGACCTCACGGCCGGTGCGGCGCCGGGCGTCCAGGATGCGGCGGGCGCGGTCGGCGTCGGTGGTCATCGGCTTCTCGGTCACCACGTCGCAGCCCGCCTCCAGGGCGCGCACGATGTACGCGTCGTGGGTGCGGTCCACGGTGCACACCACGACCAGGTCCACGCGCTCGCGGCGCAGCATCAGGTCGAAGTCCTCGGCCGCGTACGCCGGTACGGGCGCCCGGCCGGGGTGGGCCGCCGCGGTCCACTCGTTGTGCACCGCCATGCGGTGGGCGTTCGCGTCGCAGAGGCCGACGAGGTCGACACGGTCGGCGTGCGGGCCGGTCAGCGCCTCGGTGTAGAGCTGGGCGCGGGCGCCGAGGCCCACCACGGCGGCGCGGCGGCGTGGGGAAGCGGGGGTCATACGGTCTCCGTCCGTCCTGGGGATCCGTCCTGCCGATCCGTGTAGGGGTCTTGTAGTGACATTCGCGCATTACCTAGGGTCGTTCCTGGTGCAAGCGCTTTCTGAAAGGGAGGGTCACTGGCAATCGCGCTCACCGCGATCGACTCGCGGGACCGCACAGACGTAAGAGACCACACGGACGTAAAAGACACCTACCTCGACCACAGCGACGTGGAAGACCAGCGCGACCCCTCCCAGGAGCCCCAGTGACAGCCCGCAAGACCTTCCTCGCCGCGCTCGCCGACACCGGTGTCCCCCTCGACACCGCGTTCGTCGAGTTGCTCACCGCGACCGCCGAGACCAGCGCCGAGGCCGTCCTCGACGGGTACGGCGCCGACCTCGTCGAACTCCGTGACGGCGGCGAGGCCCGCGCGGCCACCCGTTCGCTGCGCACCCTCGTCTCGGTGTACGTGCACGAGGGCTCGGCATACCACCACTCCGCCGCGCTCCTGGGCCCCGCCGCCGAACTCGCCGACGCGCTCGCCGAGGAGCAGTACGACAACGGGCTGTGGGAGCACGGGGCGGACGGCAACCCGGCGGACACCGCCTTCTCGATCGTCGACCTCAGCCTGATCCACCACCTGCTGGAGGAGGACGCCCACGAGCCGACCACCGGACTGCGGGCGACGATCGAGCGGATCCTGCGCCTGGCGGGCCCCTCCCTCGCCACCGGTGGCGTCCACACCGCCAACCACCGCTGGCTGGTCTGCGCGGCCCTCGCCCGCATCCACGCCCGCTGGCCCGACCCCGCCTACCCCGAGCGCATCGAGACCTGGCTCGCCGAGGGCATCGACCAGCTGCCCGGCGGCGAGTACAGCGAACGCAGCCCCATCTACTCGGCCGCGGTGACCAATCCGGCGCTGCTCGTGCTGGCCCGCCACTACGGACGTACGGACCTCTACACGAACGTACGCGACAACCTGGCCGCCAACCTGTACGTCATCGAGCCCAACGGCGAGGTGGAGACGGTCCATTCACGCCGCCAGGACCAGACGAGGGTCCAGCACCTGCCCGAGCTCTGGCTCCAGTACCGGGAGATGGCGCTGCGCGACGGAGACGGACGCTTCGCGGCGGTGGCCGCGCTGCTCCAGGAGCGCGGCACCGACCAGACCTTCGGCGAGACCCCCATCGGCGAGCGCCTCGCCCAGGTCCTGGACCGGCCGGAGCTGGCCGCCCCCCTGCCCGAAGTGACCTCCCTGCCCAACGACTTCGAGCACCACGACGACAGCTGCCGCCTCGTCCGGGTCCGCCGCGGCACGCACACGGCGAGCATCTTCGGCGGAACCGACTTCCCGGAACTGCACGCCATCTCGTCCGGCCTGTCCACCAACCCGACCTTCTTCAAGATGCGCAAGGGCGCGGCGATCCTCGACTCGCTCCGACTGGCCCCGCGGTTCTTCGCGCTCGGCCACTTCCGGGCGGAGGGACTGGAACGCACGGACGACGGCTGGCGGCTGCACGCCGAGGTCCGCGGCGCCTTCCACCACCCGCTGCCCCCCGAGCACCGCCGTCCCGACGGCGCCTACCCCCTCACCGACGACAGCCGCTTCTGGTCCGCGATGGACTTCCCGCACCGCCCGAAGGAGTACCGCACACTCCGCACCGAAGTCCTGGTCCATGAGGTCGGCGGCGGAGGCTGGGACATCTCCTTCGACCTCTCGGGTGAGGGCTGCGCGAGCCCGCTCGCCCTCGAACTCTGCTTCCGCCCCGGCGGCACCCTGACCGGGGACGGCCTCGAACCCGTCCCCGGCTCCCCGGACACCTTCCAGCTCGTCTCCGGCGAGGCCACCTACACCGTCGGCACCGACCACATCACCTTCGGCCCCGGCAACGGCAAGGGCGGCCGCCGGCCCGCGGTGGTCGACCCGGGCGAACGCTACGCCTGGCTGAACGGCTCCCTGACCCCGGACGGGGTACGGGTGCTGATCACGGGGCGCTCACCGCTGACGTACCGGTTGACGCTGCGCTGACCCGGTGCTCCGCCCCTTCGGCGGCCAGGAGTTGGGTGGCGGCCAGTTCGCGGTAGAGGTCGTCGTCGTCGACCAGGGAGTGGTGGGTGCCCACGGCGCGGACGTCGCCGTGTTCCAGGACCACGATCTGGTCGGCGTCGGTGACCGTGGACAGCCGGTGGGCGATCAGCAGGACCGTGCAGCGGCCCGCCGTGCGGGCGACGAGTTCGCCCAGGGCCTGTTCGTTGCGGGCGTCGAGCTGGGCCGTCGCCTCGTCGAGGAGAAGCACCTGGGGGCGGCGCAGCAGGGCGCGGGCGATGGCGAGGCGCTGGCGTTCGCCGCCGGACAGGGTGACGCCGCGCGGGCCCACGGGCGTGTCCAGGCCCTGGGGAAGCCGGGCGAGGAGACCGTCGAGGCGGGTGACGGCCAGGGCCTCGGCCAGCTGCTCCCGGGTGGCCGAGGGTGCCGCGTACAGGAGGTTCTCGCGGAGGGTGCCCGCCATCACGGGGGAGTCCTGCTCGACGTAGGCGATCCGGCGCCGGATCTCGGCGCGCGGCAGGGCCGCGATGTCCTGGTCGCCGATCCTGATCGTGCCCGCGGTCGGCTCGTAGAAGCGCTGGAGGAGGGAGAAGAGGGTGGTCTTGCCCGCGCCCGACAGGCCGACCAGCGCGGTCCGGGTGCCGCCGGGGACGGTGAAGCTCACGCCGCGCAGGGCCGGGGCGCGGCCGGGGTAGGTGAACTCGACCCCGGTCAGTTCGACGGCCGGTGGCGCGGCGTGGGCGGGGGTGTGCGCGGGCCCGGTCGCGTCGATGTCGTCCTCGACCGGCAGCGCGCCCGCCTCCTGGATCCTGCCCACCGCGCCCAGCCCCTGCTGGAGTTGGGCCGCGCCACCGACCAACTGCGACACCGGGCTCGCCAGGAAGAAGACGTACAGGAGGAAGGCGATCAGCTCGGAGACCGACATCGAGTGGTGGGCGACGAAGGTGCCGCCCACGCCGAGCACCACCAGGAACGCGGTCTGGATGGCGGCGCCGCCGACCATGGTGACGAGGGCGCTGTAGCGGGCGCCGACCAGCCCGGCGGCGTACGCCTCGTCGACCGCGTCCTCGGCGGTGCGCGTCTCGCGGCCCTCGGCACCGTTGGCCTTGACCGTGCGGGCCGCGCCGAGGGTGCGGTCGAGGACGGCGCCGACCGCTCCGACGGACGCCTGGGAGCGGGCCACGGCCGCCTTGATCCGGGGCAGGATGACGGTGATCACGACACCGACCGTCGTCAGCACGAGCAGCGTGACGCCGAGCAGACGCGCGTCGAGCGTCGCCATCATGAACAGGGCCCCGGCGAAGGTCAGGACGCCGTTGACCGTCATGATCAGGCCCTCGGTGGCGGCGCTCTTGAGCAGGGTGCTGTCGGAGGTGACGCGGGCGATCAGGTCGCCGGGGGCCCGCCGGTCCAGCTCGGCGACCCGCAGCCGGATCAGACGGTGCACGAGACCGCGCCGCACCTCCCGCACCACCCGCTCCGAAGTCCGTTGCTGGAGCCAGGCGTTGAGACCGGTGAGCAGGGCGCCCGCGACCAGGAACACGGCGAGCAGCGCGACCGGCGCGACCACGCTGCCGCCGCCGTCCAGCCGGTCCAGGATCGCCTGCGCGAACTTCGGCTGCACCAGCCCCGACACGCTGGCCAGCAGAGTGAGGACGAGGGAGAGGAGCAGCACGCGCCAGTGGGGCCGGGCGTAGCCGAGGAGGGCGGCGAGCGAGCCGGTGGGCGGCGGCGGCGCGGCCGGTTCGGGTTTTGGTGTGGTGTCGGTCGGGGTGCCGGGTCGCCGTTGCGGGGTGGGCATGTCCGCCCGCTCGGCGGAGGGCGTGTCCGCGCTCGGTGCCAGGTGGCGCGCCCGCGGGGCCGGACCCGGCGTCTTGGGCGCCGTCGGGCCGTGATCCTGGACGTGGGCGGTGCCCTGGGCCGGGTCGGGACGACGGCCGTCGGTCGGCGGCCGGTGCTCGGTCGTGCCGTTGTCGGTCATGCGCCGCCTCGTGCGCGTGTCACGGCCGACCCGGCCGGCAGTGCCGCGAGGCGGTCGGCGGCGGAGGCGCTGCCGCCCGCGGCGCGGAAGGACTCCCCGACGGCCTCGGCCGCCTTCCGGTGGCCCCCGGCCGGGTCGAGGACCGTCTCGACCGCCGCGCGGATCCTGGCCGCGTCGGCGCGACCGAACCGCAGCCGTATCCCGGCGCCCGCGTCCACGACCTGCCCGGCGACGATCGGCTGGTCGTCGCGGATCGGCGCCACGACGAGCGGGACACCGTGCCACAGCGCCTCGCACACGGTGTTGTGCCCGGCGTGGCAGACGACCGCGTCGAGCCGGGGGAGGAGGGCGAGTTGGGGCACGTGGGGACGCAGGAGGATGTTGTCCGGGACCGGGCCCTGGACGAGGCCGCCGGGGTCGACGAGCACCGCGCGCACTCGGCCCGCGAGTCCGCCGAGCGCCTGCGCGGCCGCGTTCAGGAAACGGGCCCCGGCGTCGTTGTTGGCCGTGCCGAGGCTGACCAGGACGGTGGGCAGCGGCGACGCGTCCAGCCAGTCCCAGGGGAAGTCGTCGCCGCTCGCGGGGCGGTCGGCGACGGACGGGCCCACCAGCCAGACCCGGTCGGGCAGTTCGGCCGGGCCGAGCAGCGCACGGGTGGTGTACGCCAGGACGCCGTGCGGGGAGAAGCGGGGGTCCGCCGAGCCGGCCCCGTCGCAGATCCGGTTGCGCAACCGGGCCAGCAGCCCGTCCAGCCACGCCGCGACCTTCGGCATACCGGCCAGCGGGTCGACGAGTTCGGCGGAGGTGGTGGCCGAGGTCACCCAGACGCGCCCGAGGGACTCGGCGACCAGCGCACCGGCCACCGCCTGCTGGTCGCAGACGACGACATCGGGGTCGTACGCCTCGATCGCCGCTCGCACCCCGGGCGCCATCGCGTCCGCCAGCGGGACGAGGAAGCTCTCCCAGAGGAACTGGAACGCGGCCGGTCCCTTCAGGTCGGCGGGCCGGGAGAGACCGTCCTCGGGGAGGGCGCAGGGGAAGACGACGGCGTCGGATCCGACGAGAGCGCGGACGAGTTCCGGGTGGCCCGCCCACGCAACCTCGTGCCCGCGCCCCGCGAGTGCCGCCGCGGTGCCCACGGCCGGGTTGACGTGCCCGACCAGTGGCGGCACCACGAACAGGAAGCGGCCCATCTAGCGGGCCTCCCGCAGCGCGTGCGCCTCCTGGCCGAGCAGCAGCCAGTCGCGTACGAGGGCGTACGTCTGTTGGGTGGCCTCGACCAGCACCGAGTGGCCGAGGTCCGGCAGGACGACCGTACGGCAGTGGGGGAGCGCGGCCTCCAGCATCCCGGTCTGCGCCGACAGCTTGGACGCGCCGCCGAAGATGGCGAAGACCGGGCAGCGGATCGCGGACAGGTCCTCGTCGAGGAGAGCGCTGAGCGGGATCTCCTGGGCGAGCGCGGTCTCGTCGAGCACCCGGCCCGCCGCCCGGAAGGGCCGGGCGTTGCGCTCGCCCGGGTTCTCCCGCAGCCACTGGGTGACCTGCTGGACCACCAGTCCGCCCTGTTCGCCGACCAGGCCCTCGTACATGTTCCGTGCCCACGCCCGGGCCGGCGGTTCCGCCTCGATGGCGATCACGCTCGCGACCCGCTCGGGGCGGGCGGCGGCCATGGCGTACGCGACGGCGCCGCCGAAGGAGTTGCCGACGAGGTGCACCGGGCGGTCGATCACCAGCGCGTCCAGCAGTCCGTCGAGGTCGTCGACGAAGTCCTCCATCCGGTAGCCGGTCGGCGGCCGGGAGGTCTTGCCGTGCCCGCGCAGGTCGTACATGACGACGTCCAGGCCCTCCTCGGCGAGCCGCGGCGCGAGGCTGAAGTAGTAGCTGGCGAGGCTGTCGATGAGCAGGCCGTGGATGAGGACCACGACGGGGCGCGGGGAGCCGCTCTCGTGGCCCAGCCGCTGGACGTGCACGTCGATGCCGTTCACCCGCATCGTCGCCATGTCAGCCCACCTCCGCGACGGCCAGTGAGTCCACGACATAGCCGACGAGGTCGCCGACGGTGAGCGCGATGATCTCCTCCAGCCCGCGGTCGGCGATGAACGCGGCGAAGTTGACCCGCTCGCCGTAGAACTCGCGCAGTTGGGCGGAGAGGGTGACGAGGTCGATGCTCTCCAGCTCCAGGTCGTCGTGGAAGGAGGTGTCGAGGGTGATCTCGGAGTCGTCGAGCCCGTACTCCTCCAGCACGGTGCGCAGGATGGCCGAGATGTCGGCGAGCGCGGTCGCCGCGTCGGGCGCCGAGGCCTGTCCCCTGTCCGACTGGCCCACGGGACGGTCGAGTTCAGTGGTCATCTTCGTTCTCCTGATCGTTGACTGCCGTCCAGGCCACGACGTACTCCTTGTCGGGCCCCGCGGACGGCCGGGGGGTGGTCAGCGCACAGTGCCGCACGCGGTACTCCTCGCCCGCGGTGCGGACGGTCAGCCGGTCGCCGTCGACCGAGGTGATCTCGAACCGCTTCGGCTCGCCGCCCAGTCCGGTGCCGCGCGCCTTCGCGACGGCCTCCTTGGCGGCCCAGAAACGGGTGAACCAGAGCCGTTCGGGGGCTCCCCCCGGGCCATGGACGAGCGACGTGAGCAGCTCGCGTTCGGCGGTGGTGAGGGCCACGGCGAGGGTGCCCTCGGGGCGGTCGGTGACTTCCTCGATGTCGATGCCGCAGGGTCCCTCGGCCCTGGCCATCGCCACGGCCGTCTCGCCGCGGTGGGCGATGGAGACGTGCAGTTCGGGCAGGGTCCTGCCGTAGCCGCCGGTCACGAAGGGGCGGCCGGCCGGATCGTTGCCGACCCTGACCTCGGCCGGGTAGACGGGGCCCGCCCCGGCGTCCCACATCACGTTCCGTACGGCGTCCTTGGCGGCGATCCGGCCGAGCAGCCACTGCCGCCGGCCGCGTGGGGCGTGCACCGCGTACCGTTCGCGTTCCTCGCCCGCCAGGATGTTGCGCATGATCAGCTCGCGGGTGGCCAGATCGGGCCACTCCTCGTGGACCAGCGCCCAGCCGCCGGGCTGCATCCGGGACAGCGTGTACCGCTCGGGCTCCCGGTCCACCTTGCGGATGCGCGGATTGCTGTCGAACCGGCGGTCCTGCCAGCCGCTGAACTCCGCCCACACCCGCCCCCGATGGACCAGCTGCATGTCCGCCTCGAGGGTGGCGTCGGTGACGGAGGTGATCCGGATCAGGCACTCCAGGCGCTCGCCGGGAGCGGGGTGCGGGCCGTGGAAGCGGATCTCCTTCATGCCGACCGGGAACACCGTCGTCCGCACCGGCTGCCGGGCCATGATCCAGTAGCCGAGGAGCTGCCCCACGTTGTCCAGCAGGGCGCCCGGAGCGGGCGGGGTGACGAGCACCCCGCGTACGTGCCGGTCGCCGACCGCGGTCAGTTCGGCCAGGCCCTGGAAGCGCGGGCCGTGGAACATCCAGCGGCGTGAGTACAGCTCCGCCGCGGTCAGCTCGGGCTTCTCCTCCCGCTCGGCGGGAAAGGTCCAGGGCTCCGGAGGTGTGAACCGGGGCCGATCCTGGGCGAGTTCGACCACGGCGCGGGCGTACGGGCCGAGTGAGGCGGTGACTCTGTCCGGACCCTCGGGGACGATCCGTACGGGGATGTCGACGGCCGGAGTGGCGGTGATCCACTGGTGCAGCCGTACGTCGTGGACGGCCACCGCGCGCCGGCCGGGCGCGGCCCGCTCGGCGAACTCCATGAGATGGGCGATCACGGTCGTGCCCGGGACCACGGGCCAGCGGTCGGCGGGATCGGCCTGGGCGGGCTGCCGGAAGAAGCAGTGGTCCAGGAGGTACGGCATGGTGTCGACGGAGACGTGGAGGGTTGCTTCGAGGGGCTGGGGCTGGGGTTCGGGTGTGGTGGGCTCGGCCGTACGAAGGTCGGCGCCGTTCTTCGCAGGCGTGCCGCCCGTACGGGGGTGGGGCGGGCGCCCGGCGCCCGTACGGGGGAGGGGCGGGGCCCCGCGTCCGCGTCGCCCCGCCGTCACCACGTCCGAGGCGAGCGCCGTCGCGTCCCGCAGCAGTGCCGACAACTCCGCGCCCAGCGGGCCCTGTGCCGCCAGGGCGTCGGCCTCCTGGGGCGCGGTGTGCCGCGGCCGGGCCAGCGCGGCGCTCAGCCGCTCGCGGGTCTCCGGGTCCAGGGAGACGTTCGCGCCGCCGAGGTCCAGCCGCACGGGACGGCTCGGACGGCGGACCGTACGGGCCGGTGTGACGGTCGAGGCGCCGCCCAGCAGCGGGACGAGGTCCGGCGTGGCCCCGTCCGCCCACAACGCGCTCGCCACACGGTGGAGTTGGGGCAGGCCCGGGCGGTGCGGGGAGTGCGCGGGGACCACGAGGTGGTCGCGGCCGTGCAGGGTGTCGTCGATGAGCGAGCCGAGCTGTCCCGCGCCGAGCTGGACGAACGCCCGGAAGCCCGCCGCGTACATCGTCTCCACCAGGGGCCGGAAGCGGACCGGCTCCAACAGGTGGCGGATGAACAGCTCGCGGATCGCGGCCGGTTCGTCCGGGTAGGGGGCGACGGTCGTCGCGGACCACACGGGCAGCGCGGCCGGGTGCAGGGTGTAGGCCTCGGCGGCCTTCCTGATCGGGTCGAGGTAGGGCTCCAGCATCGGTGTGTGGAAGCCGGAGCGGAACGGCAGGATCTGTGAGATCACCGCCCGGGCCCTGAACACCTCGACCAGTGCGGCGACGGCGGGCTCGGGGCCGCAGATCATCGACTGGTTGGGCGCGTTGTCGTGGGAGAGGACCACGTCACCGCGGCCGTCCAGCTCGCTCAGCACCACCTCGGAGGGGGCGCCGATCGCGGCGAAGGCCAGCCCGGGGACGCTCAGCGCGTCGGGGTCGAAGTCGGCGAGGAAGGCGTCGACCTCCTCCGGAGGGTGGATTCCGGCGGCGGCCATCGCGGTCCACTCGCCGAGGCTGTGCCCGGCGAGCGCGTCCGGGACGACGCCCAGGCGGCGCAGCGCGGTGTCGAGGAGCCGGCCGAGCTCGAAGACGCCGGTGCCCTGCCGGCCCACGTCACCCACGGTGGCGTCGGTGACGGCGCGCGACCAGGGCAGCCCGAAGTGCCGAGCGACGTCCTCGGAGTTGGGCGCGAACTCGGCCTCGAGGCCGGGGAAGACGAACGCGAGCCTGCCACCGCCGGGGCCCAGCAGAGGGCGCGGCACGAACCACACGTCGCCCCGGCCACGCCACCCCTTCCCCTTGGCGACCGCCTTGCGGGCCAGCGCGAGGCGCTTGGCCGTCGGCCCGACGACGGCGATCCGCACCGGATCGGTGGCGGGGGCGCGTTCGTCGAGACCGGCGGTGATGATCGCGGAGTCGGAGCGGTCGAGGAGCGCGGCCATCGCTTCAGGCGTCGGCGCGGTCAGCCGCAGCACCGGCTCCGGCTCGTACACCTCGGCCGGCCGCCGCGCGACCGCGACCTCTTCGAGCACGACGTGCGCGTTGATGCCGCCGAACCCGAAGGCGTTGACGGCGGCCCGGCGCACCGGCTGCCGGTCGTCGGTCCGCCAGGGCAGGGCGGTGCCGATGGGGGTGAACCGGGTGCGGGCGAGCGCCGGATGCGGGTCGTCGCAGTGCAGGGTCGGCGGGAGCACCTGGTGGTGGACGGCGAGTGCGGCCTTGATCAGCCCGGCGACGCCCGCCGCGGGCATGGTGTGGCCGATCATCGACTTCACCGAGCCGATGACGGCGTCCGGCGCGTCAACGGAGGCGTCTGTCGACGGTGGGCCGAACACCTCGGCGAGCGTGGTGAGTTCGGTGCCGTCGCCCGCCGGGGTGGCGGTGCCGTGTGCCTCCAGGAGGCCGATCGAGCCGGGGGCGGACGGGTCGAGCCCGGCGGCTTCCCAGGCCTGGCGGACCGCGCGGACCTGGCCGCCGGAGTCGGGCGCCATCAGACTGGTCGTACGTCCGTCGGAGGCGACGCCGGTGCCGGTGATCGCGGCGTAGATCCGGTCGCCGTCCCGCTCGGCGTCGGCGAGCCGCTTGAGGACGACGACGCCGGTGCCCTCACCGATCAGTACGCCGTCCGCGCCCCGGTCGAACGGCCGGATGCGCTCGCTCGGCGAGAGCGCGCCGAGTTGGCTGAACACGCTCCAGAAGGTGATGTCGTGGCAGTGGTGCACCCCGCCCGCCAGCATCACGTCACAGCGTCCGCTGCCGAGTTCGCGCACGGCGTGGTCGACGGCGATGAGCGAGGAGGCGCAGGCGGCGTCCACGGTGTAGGCGGGCCCGCGCAGGTCGAGCCGGCCCGCCAGCCGGGACGCGGCGAGGTTGGGCACGAGACCGATCGAGGACTCCGGTGCCTCGGGTCCGAGCCGGTCGGTGAACGCCTGCCGCACCGCCTCCAGTCGGTCGGCGCCGAGGTCCGGCAGCAGCTCGCCCAGGGTGCGCACGAGCTGGCTCGCGGTCCGCACCCGCTGGTCGAGCCGGACCAGGCCGGGGGTGAGATAGCCGCCCCGGCCGAGTACCACACCGACCCGGTGCCGGTCGGCGGGCAGCCGGCCCTGGCCGCCCGCGTCGGCGAGGGCCGCCGCGGCCACCCGCAGCGCGATCAGCTGGTCGGGCTCGGTGGCCGGGACCGCGGCCGGCATGATCCCGAACTCGGTGACGTCCACCTCGGCCAGCTCGTCCACGAAACCGCCGCGCCGGCAGTAGACCCGGTCGGCGCGGGCCTCGCCGCCGGGCGCGTAGTACTCCTCGGCGTCCCAGCGGCCGGGCGGCACCTCGGTGATGGCGTCGACACCGGAGACCAGGTTGTGCCAGTACGTGGCGAGGTCGGGGGCGCCCGGGAAGAGCACCGACATGCCGACGATGGCGATGGGTTCGGCGCGGGGGCCGGTCACCTCGGTCACCAGCCCGACGCGGTGTAGACGACGGCGGTGTCGCCCTCGGGTCCCCAGGCCAGCTCGCGCAGCAGGCTCATGGTGCCCTCGTCGGGGTCGATGAGCTGGATACCGCGGCCCGCGTAGTGCCGCATCAGCTCGGGGGTGACCATGCCGTGGTTGCCGTCGCCGGTCGGCGCCCACGGACCCCAGTGGACGGTCAGTCCGCGGCGGCCGGTACCGGAGCCCGCCCAGCGGGCGCCGAGGGTCTCCAGGGCGTCGTTGGCGGCGGCGTAGTCGGACTGTCCGCGGTTGCCTAGGGCCGCGGCGATGCTGCCGAACAGCACGGCGAACCGGGGGCCTTCCCCGTCCGGCAACTCGCCCAGCGCGGACAGTAGTTCGCGCGCCCCGTCGACCTTCGTACGGAACACCCGATCGTAGGACCGCGGTCTCTTCTCGGCGATCAGCTTGTCCTCGATCACGCCCGCCGCGTACACGACGCCGTCGATCCCCCCGTGCTCGGCGTGGATCTCCTTCACCGCCCGGCGCACGGCGTCGCCGTCCAGCGCGTCCACGGTGCGGTAGCGGACCTCGGAGCCGAGCGCGGCGAGTGTGCGCAGGGTGGCGCGCACCTCGCGTTCGGCCTGGATCCGGCCGATCGCCCGCTCGATCTCGGCGGGGACGCGCAGCCCGCCCGCGATGAGCGCGCTCCGCAGTTCACCGGCGGTGCCCGCGGCGGCGAGCGCGGGGTCCTCCGCGCCCTCGGGCAGGGCCGTGCGGCCGAACAGTTCGATCCGGCAGCGGCTCGCGGCGGCCAGGGTCGCGGCGAACCGTGCGGTGATCCCCCGGGCGCCGCCCACCAGCAGGACGACCGAGTCGGCGTCCAGGCCGAGCGCGGCGGCCTCGGCGGCACCGTCCCCGGCCGGCCCCGCGCCCGTGCTGCCGAGCAGACCGAGCCCCTCCTCGGCCATGCGCAGTCCGCGCCGTGTGCCGGGGGAGCGCAGGACGACCGGCTCGTGGTCGGGCGCGGTGAGTTCGGCGACCAGCTCCGCGGCGATGTCCTCGGGCGCGGTGCCGGGCGCGTGCTCGACGACCCGGGCGACCGTGTCGGGATACTCCCGCGCGAGGGAGCGGAAGAAGCCGCGCAGCCCGGCGGAGGCGCCCGCGGCCAGCACCCAGCGCGGGTTGCCCGCCAGCACCCGCTGGTAGGCGGGGAAGACGTCCGGCAGGACGGGCGGGGCGTCCGGCGCGACGAGGTGCACGAGCCCGTCGAACTCTCCCTCGGCCGGGGGTTCTTCGGCGGTCACCGCATGGGCGCCGTGCACGGTCAGGCGGGCGGTCAGCGCCTCGGCGACCGGTCCGGAGCCGAGCAGCAGGAAACTGCGACCGATCAGCAGGTCACTGGAGGGCGCCGGATCGGCGGGGGCGAGGTCGAACTCCCGCATCACGAGACGCTTGGGCGCCACGACGACGGGTTCGGGGGCGGCCGGCCCGGCTTCCGGGCCCGCGGGTTCGGCCGCCTCACCCCGGGCGCCCGCCACCAGGGCGGCGATGCTCGCGGCGGTACGGGCCTTGGTCAGTTCTTCGACATCGGTGTCGCCGGTCGTGGTGAGGCCGAGGCGGGTGGCGAGTTCGCCGGCTATCTCGGCTCTCTTGATGGAGTCGACGCTGAGGTCGGCTTCTAGGTCGAGGTCCGGTTCGATCATGTCGACCGGGTAGCCGGTACGTTCGCCGATCACGTCGAGGACGACGGCGAGGACGGATTCGGCGGTCGGGGCGGGCCCTGCGGCGGGTGCGGAAACGGGCGCCGGGGTGTCTTTCGAGCCGGTCACCCGCTCGATCAGCGCGGTGATCGCGGCGGCGGTACGGGCCTTGGTCAGTTCTTCGAGGTCGGTGTCGCCGGTCGTGGTGAGGCCGAGGCGGGTGGCGAGTTCGCCGGCTATCTCGGCTCTCTTGATGGAGTCGACGCTGAGGTCGGCTTCTAGGTCGAGGTCCGGTTCGATCATGTCGACCGGGTAGCCGGTGCGCTCGCCGATCACCTCGAGCACGACCGACAGCACCGAGCCGCCGGCCGGTGCGGCCACCGCGACCGGCGCGGCGGCGGGCAGTGCGGTCACCGTCACCGAGGTGTCGGCGGGCAGCGCGGTCACCGTGACCGGAGCGTCGGTGTACGTGATCGGGGCGGGGGCCGCGGGACGTATCCCCGGATCCGCTCCCAGGTACCCCAGCATCACATCCCGCTGCGCCGCGATCATCTCCCGGCTCGTGCGCAGGAACTCGCTGATCAGGGCCTCGGACCCGGTGGCCGCCGCCACCGGTCCGACCGGGCTGCTGTGGGTCACGAGGGCCTCCGGGACACGCTCGGCGGGGTGGAGTGCGGCGGCGGGGATCACGCCGTCCGCCGTACGGATCAGATGGCCGTCGACCGTCCACGCGGCGCGCCTGGGACGTGGGGCGCGGGCGTCGGCGGGGACCGCGTCCCGGCCCTGGAAGAGCCACGCGGTCCTGATGTCCGCACCGGCGACGGCCAGTTGGGCGAGCGCGGCGAGGAACCCGGCGAGACCGGCACGTCGGCCCTCCTCCAGGGCGACCGTGCGGTGCGGCCGGTCGCCGAGGACCGCACCCACCAGCCGGGTCAGCACCGAGCCGGGTCCGGCCTCGACGAAGACGCGGGCCCCGGCCTCGTACATCGCCTCGATCTGGTCGGCGAACCGGACCGGGGAGCCGATCTGCGCGGCGAGTTCGGCCCGGATCTCCTCGGGGCCCCGCGGGTAGCGGGTGGCCGTACGGTTCGACCAGACCGGGAAGTCGGTGGGGGCGAGGGGGACTTCGGCGAGCACCGCGGCGAAGGTCTCGCCGGCCGCCGCGACCAGCGGGCTGTGGAACGCGCAGGCGACCGGGATGCGCTTGGCGCCGAGCCCCTGCGCGCGCAGTCGCTCGACGGCGCTGAGGACGTCCTCGGTGGGACCCGAAATGACCGTCTGACGGGGCGAGTTGCGGTTGGCCGTCACCACCGAGTCGGCCAGGCCGGCGGCGGTGAGGGCCGCCGCGACCTCCGGTTCGCCCGCGGCGACGGCGGCCATGGTGCCGGGGTCGCCCTCGCCGGTGGCGCGCAGGATGGCGGCGGCGCGTTCGCGGCTGATGCGCAGCAGCGCGTCCGGGGTGAGGGCGCCCGCCGCGGCCAGCGCGGCCAGTTCTCCGTAGCTGTGGCCCGCGGCCATCGCCGGACGCACTCCCGCCCTGGTCAGGAGCTGGAACGCGGCGAGCCCGGTCAGACCGAGCGCGGGCTGCGCGACGGTGGTGTCGGTGATGCGCTCCTGCTGCTCCTTGCGGCCCGTCTCGTCGAAGGCGGTCGGCGGGAACAGAACCCGGGCCGTCGTCTCGTCGAGCCGCAGGTGGCGCTGGAGTTCGGGGAAGGCGACGAAGAGTTCGGCGAACATCCCGGGGCGCTGGCTGCCCTGCCCGGGAAAGAGCAGTGCCACGTCACCCGTCTCGTCCTCGTCGGCGGCGAACAGGCCTTCCTTCGGGGCGTGTTCACCGGCGATCGCGCGACGCAGCAGCGCCGTCAGCTCCTCGGTGGACCCGGCGACGAAAGCGATCCAGGTCCGCGCGCCACGGGTGCTCGCGGTGCTCGCCGTGCCCGTCGTGCTCCGGGTGGTGGCGGCCTCCGCGCGCCGGGACGCCGCGAGCGCGAAGTCCCGCAGCCGCCACGGCTCGTAGGCGCCGGGATCCGCCTCCACGAGGGCGAGCAGTTCGCAGGCGGCCCGTACCGCCGCCGCCCGGTCCGCGCCCCGGAACGTGAAGAGCTCGGCGGGCCAGTGCTGGGCCGAGGTGACCGGCGGCGGCCCGTCCCCGTGGGCCCGCAGGACGACGTGGAAGTTGGTGCCGCCGAAACCGAAGGCGCTGACGCCGGCCACCCGTTCGGCCGGGGCGGCGGACCAGGGGCGGGCCTCGGTGTGGAAGGCGAACGGGCTGCTCTGCGCGTCCCAGGCCGGGTTCGGCTCGGTGAGGTGCAGGGTCGGCGGCTTGACACCGGTGTGCAGGGCGAGCGAGGTCTTGATCAGTCCGGCGAGTCCGGCCGCGCACTTGGTGTGCCCGATCTGCGACTTGACCGAGCCGAGCGCGCACGCGCCGGGCGGAGCCCCGGCCTCCTCGAACACCCGGGTGAGAGAGCCGAGTTCGGTGCGGTCACCGACGACGGTGCCGGTGCCGTGCGCCTCGACGAGCCCGACCTCGGCGGGCGAGATGCCGGCGTTGCGGTAGGCCCGGGTCAGCGCGTTGTACTGGCCCTCGGGCCGGGGCGCGGTCAGCCCGAGCGCCCGGCCGTCACTGGCGCTGCCGACGCCCTTGATCACCGCGTACACCCGGTCGCCGTCCCGCTCGGCGTCCGCGAGCCGCTTGAGGACGACACAGCCGACGCCCTCGCCGAGCGCGATGCCGTCGGCCGCGCTGTCGAAGGGCGCGGAGCGGCCGGAGGGCGAGAGGGCGTGCGCGGAGGCGAAGAGCAGGTAGTCGTTGATGCCGTTGTGCAGGTCGGCGCCGCCGCACAGCACCAGGTCGCTCGTCCCGCTCGCCAGCTCCTTGCACGCCACGTCGACGGCGGTGAGGGAGGAGGCGCAGGCGGCGTCCACGGTGTAGTTGGCGCCGCCGAGGTCGAGGCGGTTGGCGATCCGGCCCGCGATGACGTTGGCGAGGATGCCGGGGAAGGAGTCCTCGGTGAGCTTGGGCAGTTGTTCGTCCAGCGCGGGCGGCAGGCTGCCCAGGTAGGCGGGCAGGACGGAGCGCAGGGTCATCGCGTTGGACAGGTCGCTGCCCGCCTCCGCGCCGAACACGACCGACGCGCGGGTCCGGTCGAAGGACCGGCTGCCGTAGCCGGAGTCCTCCAGGGCGCGGCGCGCCGCCTCCAGGGCGAGCAGCTGCACCGGCTCGATGGCGGGCAGCGAGGCGGGCGGGATGCCGTACCGCAGCGGCTCGAAGGGGATCTCGGGCAGGAAGCCGCCCCAGCGGGACGGGGTCTTCTCCCCGGCGCCCCGCGGGTCGTGGTAGAGCTCGGCGTCCCAGCGGGTCGCGGGCACCTCGGTGACGGCGTCCTCGCCCGCCAGCACGTTCGCCCAGAAGGTGGCGAGGTCGGGGGCGCCGGGGAACATGCAGGCCATGCCGACGATCGCGATGTCCAGCGGTTCGGGGGAGGGTTCGGCGGCGGGTTCCCCGATGCCGAGGGCCTCCCGCCGCGCCGCGAGGAAGCCGGCCGCGCCGCTGGTGACCGAGGCGTGCAGCTCGGCGACGGTGGTGACGGCGGAGCGCAGCACGGCGACCTCGCCGGCCATGAACATGCCCTCGGCGAGCTGTCTGTCCTCGCCGACCGCGCTCAGCCCGCCGTCGACCCGTTCGATGCCCTTGCTGGCCAGCCGCAGCCGCCCCACGTTGAGCCGCTCCAACTGCTCCCAGGCCTCGCGGCCGGGTGTCCCGCGGGCGGCCAGGTCCTCCTTGACCGCCGCGAACTCGTCGGTGAACGCGCTGTGGACACAGCGGGTGGCGTGTCCGGGAGCGGTCTCCAGGAGGTCGGTGCGCTCGGCGTCGATCACCTGCCGCTGGAACAGGGGCAGCACCGCGCCCGCGCTCACGGCCTCCTCGGTGAACAGGTACGCCGTGCCCATCAGCACGCCCACGGCGGCACCCCGCGCGCTCAGCGGCGCGGCGAGCGCGGTGACCATGGCGGCGGAGCGCTCGTCGTGCACCCCGCCCGCGAAGAACAGCTGGAGTTCGGTGGCGGTGCCGTTCTTCGCGCCCGCCAGGAAGTCGTCGAGCACGCCGAGCTGCGCCTCCCACAGCGGGAAGCTGTTGCGCGGCCCGACATGGCCGCCGCACTCGGCGCCCTCGAAGACGAACTTGCGCGCGCCCGCTTCCAGGAACTGCTTCAGCAGCCCCGGCGACGGCACGTGCAGGAAGGTGGAGATGCCCACCTCCTCCAGCGCGGCGGCCTGCGCGGGACGCCCGCCCGCGATGATCGCGTGGGACGGGCGGATCTCCCGTACGACCTCCAGCTGGGCGGCCTTGATCTCCTCGGCGGCGAAGCCGAGGACGCCGACGCCCCAGGGCGCGTCGCCGAGCGCCTCCCTGGTCTGCTCCAGTACGGCGCGGGTCTGGTCGGCGCCGGACAGCGCGAGCGCGATGAAGGGCAGCCCGCCGTGGCCGCTCACCTCGGCGGCGAACGCGGCCTGGTCGCTCACCCGGGTCATCGGCCCCTGGGCGACGGGCAGTTCGCTCCCGAAGGGGCGGGTGCCCGAGCCGTCGGGGCCGAGCGAGACACCCGCGTTCTTCGCCGGGTCGAGACCGGGACCCGCGCTCTTCAACGCGTCGAGGACGGCGTCCCGTACGCCCCGCACCGCCGCGTGGACGGTGCCCCAGCGCTCCTGGAAGCGGGCGGCGAGAAAGCCGTCCTGACCGACCTCGGGGGCGGGCGTGCCCGCCTGGGCACCCCGGCGCCGTACGACTCGGCGGCCGTCCTGCACGGTGGTCTCGGAGCCGTCGAGCCCGGCGAGCAGCGCGGAGGTCCCGGCGGGCAGTTCGGCCTCGGCCTCGGCGAGCAGGGCGAGCTGGGTGTCCAGGACGACACCGGCGCCACCGCCCGCGACGACGGCCGCCGCGGTGTGCGGGCCCGCGCCGCCGCAGGCCCAGACCGGAAGGTCCAACTCGTCGTCGTCGAGGAGCTGTTGGAGCAGTACGAAGGTGCTCAGTTCACCCACGGGACCGCCCGCCTCATGGCCCCGGGCGATCAGCCCGTGTGCCCCGGCCGCGGCGGCCCGTAACGCCTGGGCGCGGCCGGTCACCTCGACGAGTACGCGGTGGCTGGGGAAGTCCGCGGGCGTGCAGGAGGCGTCGGCGGTCAGCAGGACGGTGTGGACACAGGCGGGGAGGTCCCGCGCGGGAAAGGCATCGTTGTCGCGGAGCCGTACGCCGAAACCGGCGGCCGACCATTCCTCGGCCGACGCGAGTTCCGCCGCCGCCCGGCGCCCACCCGCGGTGAGGTCGAGCACCCCGAGACCGCCCGCCCGTACGGCGGCCGCCGTGACCCGAGCCGAGGGGACGGCGAACGGGTTCAGGGCGATGACGATGTCCTCTACGGCAAACAGGCCGGAAGTATCGAACTTCGACACAGGCACGCGAACGCTCCAAATCGCACGAGGGTGAGGATTGGTGGGGGAGAGCGGAGAGCGCTTGCGCTTCACAACAAGCCGTCAGCTGATGTGAAGCACGCTCATGCTTATTGCGCATCCCCGTGAAAGTCAAACTCTCAAGGAGGCTGCCATTACCGGACGTAACACGGTCGACACAGCCGCCGCCGAGCCAGATGCGAGCTGGCAACAGAGGCCTTGTTCCGAGGAGTTGAGGGGGTCGGTGACCGCTGGTCGGTCGGCTCCGCGCCCCCGATTCGGCCTGCGGCAATGCCTGCTGACGCAGTGTCGAACAGGGGGTCCACTTCGATCTTGCGGAAACGAACTGTTTCCCCCGCTGTAAATTGAAACTTTTATTAGTTCCCCTCTTCATAATCAAAATTCACGTTGGGTGGAAGGGTGGGATTTCGGCACTTGAGGGTGAATGGCCACGATTCGTACTCGTCGGTAAGTTGGCTCATTTCAACAGCACGGCCCGGCCGCGGGAGCGGCCGGGCCGTGGCTGGATCCAAAGGTGGCGGGGCGGGTCACTCGGCGTAGAACGTCGCGTCCGCCCTGGCGAGCGTCGTGTCGGCGGGCCGGGTGTGGAGCAGGCGGTCGTAGTGCCGGAGGTGGCGGCCGGCGCCGCTGTACGACTCGAACGAGACACCGGAGGCCGTGTCGGCGAAGTTCGAGGGAGACGGTCCCGGTCCCGGCGAGTCCGCCCCTCACCCCGAACTGCGAGTCGGCCAGGTCGGTGACGTTCGGCTCGATCTTGGCGCGGAAGTCCCAGGGGTGGTCATCCGGCCACAGGGAGCCCCGCCGTACGCAGGACCCTGCGTTCGGCGTCGACCGCGAACACCTCGCACCCCTCGCGCGACGCGGCCCACTCCACGCCCTCCGCGCCCATCGCGAACGCCGCCGTCGCCGTCGCGTCCGCCTCGGTCAGGGACGGCGCCACGACGGTGACGCTGAGCAGCCCGGTGGCAGGGCGGCCGGTGCGCCCGTCGAGGATGTGGTCCCCGCGTTCGTAGCGCGCGGAGGTCGCCACCGCGCCGTCGGTGATCTCCAGCACCGTGCACAGTTGGTCGGCCCGCTCGGGATGGCGTACGCCCACCCGCCAGGGACCGCCCGCGGCCACCACGTCACCACCGGCGTTCAGGCAGAACCGGGAAGTCCCCGGACCGCTGAGGAGGTTGGCGGCCCGCTGCACCGACCAGCCCTTCACCATCGCGCAGGGGTCCAGGCCGCGGCCCGGCAGCCGCACGTCGAACGCGCCGCCGGTCGCGACCCGGTACTCCTCGCACAGGTCGAGGACCTCGGTCAGGTCCGGGCTGAGCTCGTGGGGGGTGAGCTCACCCCGGTCGAGCCGGGACACCTCGCTGTCCGCACGGAACGGGCTGAAGCGGGCGTCGACCTCGCGCAGCCAGGCGAACACGGGGTCCGCGGTCTCCTCGGACGCGCTCTCGTCGTCGATCCGCAGCGAGACCGGGAACCCCATGACCTGTTCGACGCGCCGCATCCCGCTATCCCTTCGCGTCGAGGGCGGCCTGCAGCGACGTGACGTATCCGTCGCTGGTGATCGTGGCGCCGGACACCGCGTCGATGTCGGCGCTCTGTGCCTGGAGCGTCTCCTGGATCAGCTTCGGTACGGCCGCCGTGGTCTGCGGGTGGTTCGGCTGCTGGAGCATCCGTACCGAACTGATCCTGTCGCCCTCGAAGGTCACCTCCACCTGCACGGCGCCCTTGGAGGTGTTGACGGTGGAGCCCTGGACGACTCGGGAGGCCGCGGCCGAGGACGACGCGGACGACGAAGACGAAGACGAAGACGACGACGAAGACGACGACGAAGACGAAGACGACGACGAAGACGAAGACGACGAAGACGACGATGATGACGATGAAGACGGAGTCGAGGCGGGCGCGGCGACCTCGGTGGTCGTCGTCGTACCGCTCGACGGTGCGTAGCGCCACAGCGGGATCAGACCGGCGATGGACAGGGCCACTACAGGCAGTGCTCGTTTCACGGTGTCCCTCTCATCCCGCCAGGCTGAAACGCTCGAAGTGGATCTGCGGCTTGGGCACACCCAGGTCGCGCAGGGTGCGCAGCACCGCGCGCGTCATGGCGGGCGGCCCGCACACGAAGACGTCCCGTTCGGCGACGTCCGGCACGAGCCGCGCGAGCTCGCGCGGCGCCAGCTTGTCCGGTGTGGCCGGTCCGGTCACCACGTGCAGCTCGGCGCCCTTGGCCTGCGCGAGCTCCCGCAGCTCGTCGAGGAGCACCGCGTCCCGGTCCGTGGCCACCCGGTAGATGAGCACGACATGGTCGTGGAGGTCCTCCAGCAGGGCCCGGATCGGGGTGATGCCCACGCCGCCCGCGACGAGCAGGGTCTCCGAGCGGGTGCGGTGCAGAGTGGTGAAGGCGCCGTAGGGGCCCTCGGCGAAGACCCGCGTGCCCACCTTCAGATGCCGCAGGGCCGCGGTGCCCTCGCCGGCCGTCTTCGCGGTCAGCCGCAGCCGGTTGCCGTCCGGGGCGGCCGACAGGGAGAACGGGTTCGCCTGCCACCAGCGGTCCTTGGTCAAGAACCGCCACAGGAAGAACTGCCCCGCCCGCGCGGGCAACAGGTCGAGGTCGCGCCCGGTGACGTAGATCGAGACGACGTTGTCGGACTCGGGGACGACGGCCGAGACCCGTAGCCGGTGGCGCAGGTTCCGCCACACCGGCAGGACCACCCGGCCCAGGAACACCGAACCGAGCGCCACACCCCACAGGCCCCACCAGTAGGCGGTGGCCGCGGACGAGGTGGTGAAGGTGGTGCCCACCGCGACCTGGTGCGTGAAGGCCAGCACCACCGCGACATACGTGTAGAGGTGGATGAAGTGCCAGGTCTCGTAGGCCAGCCGGCGCCGCGCGAAGCGGGCCGACACCCCGCCGATCACGAGGATCAGGGCCAGCGCGACGATCGCCCGCAGCACACCCTCGGTCGTCGTGGCCAGCTCCACCAGCTCGTCCCAGAAGGACGCCGACGCCGCACCCGCATAGCCGAGGGTGATGAACAGCGCGTGCGACAGCAGCGTCCACAGCAGGCCGAAACCGACCCAGCGGTGCCAGGAGGTCAGCCGGTCCATGCCGATCCGGTGGTCGAGCCACGGCAGGCGGGCGACCAGCAGCAGTTGGAAGGCCATCAGGAGCGCCCCGTACAGGCCCGCCAGCCGGCCGAGCATGATCAGGGTGTCCGGGCCGGGCCCGGCCTGGAGGAAGAACACGGTCACGACGGCCGCGTTCGCGGCCAGCAGGGCGTACAGCCCGGTGCGGGCCACCACCTTCGGGCGTATCGCCGTCGGGGGCGGCTGGACACGTTCGACAGTGGTCACGGAGAGCAGCTCCTCGTTCGGGTGTGGGGACACCGAGCCTGCCCGGTGGGAGCTGTCGTTTTCCTGTCGCTCAACTTTCAAGTGTTTATCGATGTGGATCAGAGACGCCGGCGGCTATGGCGTCGGCGGCCACGTCACGCACTATGAGCGGGTGGAAAAAGTGCGCCTCCTGGTCGTGGACGACGACCCTCCCATCGCCGACCTCGTCGCGACGGTCGCCCGCTACGAGGGCTGGGAGGCGATGACCGCGTACTCCGGTGAGGACGCGCTGCGCCGGGCCGCCGAGTTCCACCCCGACATCGTGGTGCTCGACCTGATGCTGCCCGGCCTCGACGGATTCGCCGTCCTCGACCGGCTGCGGCAGTCCGGGACGATGGTGCCCGTCGTCTTCCTCACCGCCCGCGACGGCGTCGCGGACCGGGTCGCGGGCCTCACCCGAGGCGGCGACGACTACCTCGTCAAGCCGTTCGCCGTGGAAGAGCTCATGGCGCGGCTGCGGACCGTCCTGCGCCGCGCCGCGGGCCCCGGCTTCCAGCGCTCCGTGCTCCAGGTCGCCGACCTGACGATGGACGAGGACACCCGTGAGGTGCGGCGCGCCGACCGGCTGCTCACCCTCACCCCGACCGAGTACGAGGTCCTGCGCTACCTCATGCGCAAGTCGCCGACCGTCCTCACCAAGGCCCAGATCCTCGACCACGTGTGGGAGTACGGCTTCGGTGGCCGCTCCAACGTGGTGGAACTCGTCGTCAGCCGACTGCGCCGCAAGCTCGACGGCAACAATGCGACCGACAGCGGCGAGTCGCTCATCCACACCGTGCGCGGCGTCGGGTACGTGGTGCGGCAGGTCGCCGAGTGAGCGGCCCCGGGACCGGCGGCGCGTTGCGCCGTCTGCGGGGCGCCTACCGCCGCACACGCCTGGGCACCCGGCTGGCCCTCGGCATCGGCGTGCTGTCCCTCGTCGTGTTCGCCGTCGTCGGCACGGCCCTGACGACGTACATGAAGGAGTACCTGGAGCGTCAGCTCGGCGAGCAGATGAAGCTCGTCCAGGTCACCCAGTCCAAGGACGCCCAGGCGCACGGCATCGTCCAGCGGCGCCCCTACTACGGCTGGTTCACCGCCGTGTACGACGTCCGGGGCCGTACGGCGGTCCTGCGCAAGCCCGCCGACGTCCCCGCCGACACCGCCGAACTCACCGCCGTCGCCCAGGCGTTGCCGGACGGAGGTGACGCGCACCTGCTGCGCACCGCGCACATCGCGGGGGAGGGCACGTACAAGCTGCGTGCCTGCGAGGTCGAACCCGGCGTCGTCCTCGTCACCGCGGCGCCCATGCAGGACATGCAGGCCACCGTGCGGCAGCTGATCACGGTCCAGGTCGTCACCTTCGCGCTCGCCCTGCTCGGGCTCGTCGTGATCGGCCGGACGGTACTGCGGCGCGGGCTGAAGCCCTTCAGCGACATGGCCCACACCGCCCGCGGCATCACCTCGCACAACCTCACCGGCTCGGCGGGGCTGGAGGTGCGGGCCGGGGGCGGGCGCGGTGGACCCGAGGTCGAGGAACTGCGCACGGCGTTCAACACCATGCTGGAGCACATCGACGACGCGCTCGCCGTCCGTACCGAGGCCGAGCAGCGACTGCGCCGGTTCGTCGCGGACGCCTCGCACGAGCTGCGTACGCCCCTGATGTCGGTACGCGGCTACGCGGACCTCTTCCAGTACGCCGCCGCCAACGAGCCCGGGGAACGCGAGAAGCACCTGGCCCGGCTGCGCGCCGAGGCCGCCAGGATGGGCGTACTCCTCGACGACCTGCTCCTCCTCGCCCGCCTGGACGCCGCCGAGGTGGAGACACCGCTGCGGCTGGAGGACGCGGACCTGACGGAGCTGGCGCGGGAGGCCGCGGACGCCTTCCGCGCCGGACGAGGGGAGCACGTGCTGTCCGTGACGGCCGGTCCGGACCCGGTGCGCCTGCGCCTGGACCCCCTGCGGATCCGGCAGGTCCTCGACAACCTGCTCACCAACGCCGCCATGCACACCCCGGCGGGGACGAAGGTGCGCCTGGAGGTGTCGGCCACGGGGGCGGGGCAGGCGGTGCGCGTCGGCTCGTCCGGCACGGCGGTCGTGCGGGTCTGCGACTCCGGGCCCGGGATACCGGCCGCCGACCAGGAACGGGTCTTCGACCGGTTCTACCGCGTCGACAAGGCCCGCAGCCGCGACCGCGGCGGCAGCGGGCTGGGCCTCGCGGTCGCCCGCTCACTGGTCCGGGCACACGGCGGCACCATCGAGGTGACCAGCCGCCCCGGTTCGACGACGTTCACGATCCGGCTCCCCCTCCCGCCCGCGCTCCCGTGACCACGGAGGAGTACCTCCACCCGGCCGCCGTCGGCTCGCTCGGCCGGTCGTTCAGCCGGTCGCGCGGACCGCGTCGCGGATCAGCTCGGCGACCACCTTCGGCCGGGACACCGCGACGGCGTGCGAGGCGCCCTCGACCTCCAGGATCGTCGCTCCCGCACGCTTCGCGCCGAAGCGCTCGACCTCGGGGTTGATCGCCTGGTCCGCGGCGGCGACCAGGGCCCAGGACGGCCTGGTCTTCCACGCGGCGGCGGTGGCCGTCTCCGTGAACGCCCCGGCGGCGAGCGGACGCTGGGCGACCGCCAGCACCTTGGTGACGTCGGCGGGGACGTCCGCGGCGAAGACGGCCGGGAACGCCTCGGGGACGATGGTGACCTCGACGGCCGGGTCACCGCCCTCGACCGGATACGTGGCCTGCTTCAGGCTGCTGCCCAGCGGCGAGTCGGGGAAGCGGCCCTGCAACTCGCCCAGGCTCTCGCCCTCCTCGAGGACGTACGCCGCGACGAAGACCAGGCCGACCACGTTCTCCGCGGTGCCCGCGACGGTGATGACCGCGCCGCCGTAGGAGTGGCCGACCAGCACGACGGGGCCGTCGATCTGCGCGGCCACCGAGGCGATGTACGCGGCGTCGGAGGCGAGAGAGCGCAGCGGGTTCGGCGGCGCGACGACGGGAATGCCGTGGTTCTGCAGTTCCGCGATGACGCCGGACCAGCTGGCGGCGTCGGCGAAGGCACCGTGCACGAGCAGGGCGGTGGGAGTGGTGTTCCCGGACATGACTGTTTCTCCTTGTCGGTCTGGTGGACCCGGTCAGCCCGCGTGCAGCGCGGTGTGCAGCGTGCGGGTGGCCATCGTCAGCGCGGCCTCGGCGGCGTGGGTGCCGCGCAGGGCGTTGAGCATCACGAAGTCGTGGATGATGCCCTGGAAGCGCACGGCGGTGACGGGCACTCCGGCCGTACGCAGCTTGCCCGCGTAGGCCTCGCCCTCGTCGCGCAGGACGTCGGCCTCGCCGGTGATGACCAGGGCCGGGGGCAGGCCGGTGAGCTGCTCGGTGGTGGCGCGCAGCGGGGAGGCGGTGATCTGGGCGCGGTCGGCCTCGTCGGTCGTGTACTGGTCCCAGAACCACTGCATGCCGTCGCGGCGCAGGAAGTAGCCCTCCGCGAACTGGTGGTAGGAGCCGGTGTCGAAGTTCGCGTCGGTGACCGGGTAGAACAGGACCTGCTGGAGCAGCGGGACATCGCCGCGCTCCTTGGCCATCAGGGTCAGCGCGGCGGTCATGTTGCCGCCGACGGAGTCGCCGGCCACCGCGAGGCGGCTGCCGTCCAGGCCCTTGGACGCGCCCTGCTGCACGACCCACTGGGCGACCGTGTAGTTCTGCTCGATGGCGACCGGGTAGCGGGCCTCGGGCGAGAGGTCGTACTCGGGGAAGACCACCGCGGCCTCGGCGCCCACGGCCAGTTCGCGGACCAGGCGGTCGTGGGTGTGGGCGTTGCCGAACACCCAGCCCGCGCCGTGGATGTAGAGGATCACCGGGAGGGTGCCGGTGACACCGGCGGGCTTGACGATCCGGGCCCGGACGCTGCCCGTCGGACCGCCCGAGACGGTGACCCACTCCTCGTCGATGTTCGGCATCTCGATCTCGCCGGACTGCACCTCGTCGACGGCCTTGCGACCCTCCGCAGGGGCGAGGTCGAACAGGTACGGCGGATTGGCGGTGGCCTCCGCGAAAGCGGCGGCGGCCGGTTCCAGTACGGGCTTGACCGGCTCTACGGCGTCGGACATGGGAATCTCCTGAAGCGTCGTTCCTGGGTGCGAGGCCGGGCGATGCTCCGGCCTCGCAGTCACGCTAGAGGCGCGGTGCGGGCGTGAGTGGTCCGTCAGCGCACGGCCGTTGAACTCACAGCGCCCAACGCGTCGACGGTCTCAGCGGTGGGCGTGGCGCGGCCGACGGTGTCCCGCCATTCGCTGGGCGACATGCCGTACGCGGCCCGGAAGACCCGGCTGAAGTGGGTGGCGCTCATGAACCCCCAGCGGTTGGCCACCGCCGCGATGGTCCGACCGCCCCTGGCCCGGATCATCAGGTCCCGGCGGCACTCCTCGAGCCGGCGCCGCTGGATCCACCGGCCGACCGTGGTGCCCTCGTCCTGGAAGAGCCGGTGCAGATAGCGCGCCGAGATGTGATGGGCCCCGGCGATCGTCTCGGGGGACAGGTCCTCGTCGGTCAGATGCAGGTCGATGAACTCCAGGATCCGGGCCCTCAGCGGTGTCCGGGCGTCGGGCGTCGCGGTGGCGTCCCGGCCCAGCCGCTCGGTGGCGAGGGTGGCCAGCACGTTCACGGCGTTCCAGGCGAGCAGCTCGCCGACCGGCGGCCGGGACGAGGAGGCCGTGTCGGCGAGTTCCGACAGGAACGGCGACAGCAGGCTGCCCAGCCGGGACACACGGGGTACCGGCGTCCCCGCGAGCCGGGCCACATCGGCCGCGTCGAGCCCGAGCGACTCGTACGGCACGAGGAACACCTTCATGCGGAAACGCTCGGGGAAGTCGAGCGTCGCCGGACCGTTGGCGTCGTAGAAGCAGATGTCTCCCGGCCCGAGGAAGACGTCCTCGGGCCGCCGCGGACCCAGCGCGCCGCTCCCGCCGCGTGCCTCGCGTCCGCCTCGTACGTCGCTCCCGCCTCGCAAGCCCGCCGCACCTCGTACGCCCGCCGCGCCCCTCATACCTACGAAGAGGTACTCGCCGCTGTCCCGGGCGACCAACCGGTGTGCCCGCCGGGCCGGGTAGGGCCGGCCCGCCCCGGGCAGCTCCGCGGGCGCCGCGCCCGAGACGACGATGTCGAGGCCCATGGGCATGCGGCACCTACCGGTCTCACCCGCCTCGTCCGTCTCACCGCGGCCGGTCCGAATGGTGCTGAAACTGGACGTCATCCGCCGTTGCCTCCGAGCCCTGCCGAACTGTCGAGAGGAGCGACGACGCTTCGTGGGACGGTCGTCCACTCCGCTCGGAGAGTAGGTCGGGGCGAGTTCAAAAAGAGTGACGCGGGAGTGACAGGGACTCCGTCGCGGCGGCCTCGGCGGCCTCCGCGAGCTCGGCGGCGAACGCGCGCAGCAGAGTGTGCGCGGTGTAGCGGCCCGGCGCGTCCTCGCGCACGAGATGGGCGTCGGCGAGACGACCGAGGATCGGCCGGGCCTCGCCGGGCGACAGACCGGCGAGGCGGGCGGCGGTGTCCGCCGTGATGCCGGGGCCGGGGTGCAGCGCCACGAGGCGGAAGAGCCGGGCGTCGGGGGGTGGCAGCGACCGGTGGGACGCGGCGAACGCGGCGCGGGCGTCGGCCGTCCCGTCGACGCCCGCGAAGGCGTCGAGGCTCCCGTGCGCGGCGCGGAGTTCGGCGGCGAGGGCGGCCAGCGGGAAGTCGGGGCGGCTGACGGCGCGCGCGGCCACGATGGCCAGGGCCAGCGGCAGCCGGCCGCAGCGGTCGATGATCTCCTCGGTCGCCCCGGGCTCGGCGGCCGACCGCCGTCGGCCGACGCGCAGGGCCAGCGCGGCGCGGGCCTCGGCGGCGGACGGCAGTTCCAGACACAGCGGCCGGGCCCCGGAGGCGATCAGACCGGGCAGCCGGTCACGGCTGGTGACCACGGCCAGACAGCCCGGGGCGGTGGGCAGCAGCGGACGTACGTGCTCGGTGCGGGCGGCGTCGTCGAGCACGACGAGGACCCGGCGGTCCGCCAGCAGCTCGCGGTAGAGGTCCCTGAGCGCGGCCAGGTCGTCCGGGAGGTGCCGGGGCGGCGCTCCGAGTGCCACCACCAACCCGCGCAGCGCCTCCACGGGTTCCGGCGTGGGCCCGGCGGCCGCATCGTGGCCGCGCAGCTCGACGTAGAGCTGACCGTCCGGGAACCGATGCGCGACCTCATGGGCCCAGTGCACGACCGACGCGGTCTTCCCGACGCCCGCCATTCCGCTGACCAGGATCGTCCCGGGCGCCCCGGAGGACGCCGCCGCCCCGGCGAGGGCGGTCAGCTCCGCGAGTTCCTCGCTCCGACCGGCGAAGACCGTCAGGCCGGGCGGCAACTGGGCGGGTCTGGCGAGGAGTTTCACCGGTTCGGACAGCGCCGTCCCGGCCGGTCGGTGCACCGGGGGCGCCGACGCGCGCACCTCCTGACGGAGGACCCGGGTGTGGGCCTGGCTCAGCTCGGCGCCCGGGGCGACCCGCAACTCCGCGGCCAGTCGGCGCCGTACCTCCTCGTACGCCGTCAGCGCCTCGGCCTGCAGTCCGCAGGACGCCAGCACCATCACGAGCCGGGCGTGCAGGGACTCGTCCAGGGGCTCGAGGTCGATGGCCCGGCGCAGGCTCGGCAGCACGAGGCCCGCCGTGCCGCACAGCAGGGCCGCGTCGGCCGCCATCCGGGTGGTGAGCACGAGTTCGTGCTCCACGGCGCGGAACAGGGCGTGCTCGCGAGCCGACGCGGGGAGCCCCATCGCCACCGGCCCGCGCCACTCGCCGAGGGCCCCGACGAACTGCCGTACCGCCACCTCGGGCCGACCGGTGGCGACCGCCCGCTTGCCCCGCAGGGTGAGCTCGCGGAACCGCAGCAGATCGATCTCGTCCGGCTCCGCGTCCAGGAGGTAGGCACCGGTGCGGCGCGGCAGACGACGGCCGGACGCCCGGGGCGGCAGCCCCGGTTCGAGCAGCCGCCGCAGCGCACCGACGTACCGGCGCACCACGTTCGGGGCGCTGGCCGGCGGACGGCTCGCCCACAGCACATCCACGATCTCGCTCACCTGCACCGGCCGCCCCGCCCGCACCATGAGCAGCCCCAGGAGAGCGCGTTGCTGCGGGAACCCCAGATCGAGTTCCCGCTCGGCCCGCCGAACCCGCAACGGACCCAGCACCTCGAACCGCATCACCTCGTCGAACTCTGCCATTCGCTGGGGGACATGCCGTAGGCGTCCCGGAAGGTGCGGCTGAAGTGCGACGGGCTGCTGAACCCCCAGCGCCGCGCCACGGCGGCCACGCTCGGCCTGCGGTTCGCGCTCCGGCTCAGCTCGCGCCGGCACGCGTCCAGCCTGCGCCGCCGTATCCACTGGCCCACCGTGGTGCCCTCCTGCTGGAAGAGTTTGTGCAGGTAGCGGACGGAGATGTGGTGGGCGAGCGCGATCGACTCCGGTGACAGATCCGGATCCGTCAGATGCTCTTCGATGAAGGCCTGGATCCGCGACACCGTCTCGGTACCGACGTCCGACGCGTCGGGGGTTTCCTCCCCGAGGAGTTGCATGACGAGCACGGCGACGAGGTCGACGGCGGAGCGGGCGAGCCGGTGGCCCGTCCTCGACCCGCGGAAGTCCGTCTCGGCGGCGAGCGCCGAGAGGAAGTGGGACACCAGCGCGCCGACACCCTCGTCGCCCCGCACGCGCCGGCCCATGACCCGGTGCAGGTCCGAGGGCGACACCCCCAGGTGACCGCGGGGCACCCGGAAGACCGTCAGTCGGCAAGGGCCGCTGAAACGCAGGTGGTCACGCCGGGCCGGATCGTGGAACACCAGGTCACCGGGGGCCAGGAACACCTGGGTGCCGCCCCGTGTCACCGAGACGGAGCCCTGGACGTGCAGTCCCAGGTGCAGGAACGCGTCGTCGGTCGTGTCCGGCAGCCGGAAGAGACGACGGACCGGTGCGGTGTCGCGTGACGTCACCGAGTCGATCATGAGGACTCCCGAGGTGAGATGTCGGGCCCAGGGCCCTGACTGAGGAAATTCTCGACGTCCATGCTCGCCCTTGTGGATCGCCGGCGTCCGCGCGGTCCGGACGTCTCCGCGGTCCGGACGTCCGCGCGATCCGGGCGTTCGCGCGCGTTCATGCGGAGCCGCGTCGCTCGGCGCGTTCACGCAGTCGGGCGCGGACCTGTTCGGCGTCGGGGTGGCCGAGTGCGGTGAGCAGGACGAGGGCCGCTCGCCAGGAGTCGCGGGCGCTCGTGTGGTTGCCCATCGCGAAATGGGTGTCGCCGAGGCGGGTGAGGGTCTCGGCCTCCGGATACGGCACCCCGAGCTCCCGGTAGAGGGAGAGCGCGTTGCGGTAGGCGAGCAGGGCGTGCGGATGGCGGCCCAGGTGCTGGTAGGCGTAGGCGATGCTGTCCCAGGTGCCCGCCTGGCCGTAGCGGTCCCCCAGGTCCTGGAGCATGGTCAGGGCCTCGAAACAGTGGCTCAGCGCCTGCCGGTGCTCGCCGAGCAGGGCGTGGTACCAGCCCACGGAGTTGAGGACGCTGGCCTGTGCTGCTCGCAGGCCGGCGCTCCGGAACAGCTCCAGGGCCAGCTGGTTGTGGCGCAGGGCACCGGGCAGGTCGCCCCGCTGTTCGCTCTCCCAGCCCAGACTTCGGTGGGTGTCGGCCCGTCCGACCGCGTCTCCCAGCCCGGTGAAGAGCTCCAGAGCGCGTTCGAGACGCGGGCGCGAGCGGTCGTGCAGGCCCAGCCTGCCCTCCGCGCGGGCCAGCGCCCGCAGTCCGCGGGCCTTCATCGCCGGGTCCCCGAGCCGCTCGGCGGCATCGAGCGCGGTCTGCTCGACGACCGCCCAGTCGTGCCAGGCTCCGCGCCGGTCGAAGAAGGGCTCGAGGGACCAGGCGAGCAGACAGGCGAGCCGGTCGTGACCGGAGCCCGCGGCCGCGTCGACGACGGCGAGCAGCCCCGCGTGTTCGGCCGTGAGCCAGGCCAGCGCGGCGGTGTCGTCGACGAGCGGCTCGGGGACGCTCTCGGGAGCGGGCGGCTCCAGCGGCATCGGGTCCTCGTGCGGGGCGAGCAGCAGACCGGCCGCGCGGGCGGTGTGCAGACAGTGCTCGAACAGCCGCCGCACGGCCGCGCCGCGGTCCTCCTCGGAGTCCTGGGTGCGGACGAGTTCGGTGGCGTGGGCACGCAGCAGGTCGTGGAAGGCGTACCGGCCGGGAGCGTGTTCGTCGAGGAGGTGGACGCCGGTCAGTTCGCTCAGCAGCCGCCGGGTTTCGCGCACCGGACGTCCGGCGAGGGCGGCCGCGGCCGGTACGGAGAGGTCGGGGCCGGGATGCAGGGCGAGCAGCCGGAAGAGCCGGGCGGCCGGGGCAGAGACGGCGGCCAGGGACCAGGAGAAGACCGCGCCGACGTCCGCCGAGGTGTCGGGGTGGGCGAAGGCCTCCAGACTGCCGTGTGCCGCGCGCAGTTCGGCGGCGATCGCCGACAGCGTGAAGTCGGGGTGGGTGGCCGCGCGGGCGGCGACGCAGGCCAGGGCGAGCGGCAGTCCGGCGCACAGAGCGGTGATCTCGGCCACGGCCCAGGGCTCGGCGTCGATGCGCGCGGCGCCCAGCCGCCGGGCGAGGAAGGCGCGGGCCTGGTCGGCGTCGAAGGGACGCAGGGTCAGTGAGCGGGCTCCGTGCGCGGCCACCAGCCCGGACAGCTGGTTGCGGCTGGTGACGATGGTGAGACACCCGGGGGCCCCGGGGAGCAGCGGTTTCACCTGGTCGGTGTCGCGGGCGTTGTCCAGCAGGACGAGGAAGCGGCGCCCGGCCAACAGGCTGCGGTAGAGCGCGGCTTGGGCGTCCACGCCGTGCGGGACGCGCTCGGGCGGCACGCCCAGCGTGTCCAGGAACCCGCGCACGGCCTCGGCCGGGTTCATGACGGTGCCCGACGGGTCGAACCCCCGCAGATTGACGTAGAGCTGCCCGTCGGGGAACTGGTCGGCGACCTGATGGGCCCAGTGCACGGCCAGCGTGGTCTTCCCGATTCCGGCCATGCCGCCGATGGCGCTGATCACCACCGTCTCCGCGAGCGCCCTCTCACCGGTGAGCGGCCCCAGTGTCTCGTCCAGTTCGGGTTCCCGACCGGTGAACGTCGGCAGGTCGTGGGGGAGTTGGGCGGGGGCCGGCACCGGGGGTGTCCGTGGACCGGCGGAACCCGGGCCCGTTTCATCGGCCTCGGAGGTGACCGCGCCCGTCTCGGCCAGGTCCGTCCGGGACACGTCCGCCGCCGCCGTGCCGGGGTCGTTCAGCAGCACCGTCCGGTGGGCTTCGCGCAGCTGAGGACCCGCGTCGATGCCCAGCTCACCGGCGAGCCGGGCACAGGCCTCCCGGTAGGTGCTCAGCGCCTCGGCACGACGAGTGTCGGCGGCCAGCGCGAGAATCAGCCGGGACAGCAGGGGTTCGTCCAAGGGATGCTCGGCGGCGGCCCTCCGCAATGCGGGCAGGACCGTGCCGGGCAGACCAGCGAGCAGCGCCGCGTCGGCCGCCTCCCGTACGGCGGTGACGTACTCGTGGCTGAGCAGGCCGAACGCCGCGTGCGCCCGTACCTCCGCGCCGATCCCGGTGGCGACCGGCCCCTGCCACAGGGACAGCGCCTCGGCGAACAGCTCCGCGCCGCGTGCGGGCACCCCCTCCGCGGCGGCCCGCCGGGCCTGGTCCCGCAGTTCACGGAAGCGCAGGAGGTCCAGGGAGCCGCTGTCGGTGAGCAGCCGGTAGCCGCCCGCGTCCCGCACCAGCCAGCGGCCCGTCGCCCGTGCGGGCAGTCCGGGCTCCAGCAGCCGGCGCAGCGCACCGACGAGACGGTGCACCACGTTGACGGCGCTGTGCGGCGGGCGGTGCCCCCACAGCGCGCTCACGATCTCGCCCATGCCGACCGGTTGGTCGGCCCGCACCAGCAGCAGCGCCAGCAGTGCCCTCTCCTGAGGGCGCCCCAGGTCCAGTTCCGTTCCCGCCCGCCAGGCACGGACGTGCCCCAGAACCGAGAACCGCACCGGCTCCAGCCCCAATTCGCCCCCTCCTCGAAGAATCCCCCAGGGACTCCACCCCAGGAATTCCACCCCAGGGATTGACCCTACGTCACAGAATGTGTTACCGCGCGTCACAGCCCGCCGGACGGCTCCGGGCCGCGTTCTGATCGCCCGGGAACTGAACGGGGTCCGCGTCCGACTCGTAAAGGGGAGCAGTCTGACCAGGTAGGACGTGGCGGTGGTGCGGATGCGCGGTGAAGGGGAGAGATTCTCCGGCTGCCCGGCGGCATCGGGTGACGTGAACGTGTCCCTGGCGGTGCGGAGTCTGCGCGCGGCCGTGTTCGCCGTGCTGTGTGTGCTGCTCGCCGCCGGGGGACATGCGCTGGCCATGGGCGCGGCGCCCCCCGTGCGGGTGCAGGTCCTCGGCGCTCTGCCGGTCTTCGTGGTCGGCTGTCTGCTGGGCGGGCGGGAGCGTTCGCTGGTCGCCATCGGCGCTGCGACGGTCGCGGCCCAGGGAGGCCTGCACCTGGCGTTCGACGCCGGTCGGCCGCACGCCGTGATGGCCATGCACGGGCTGCGCATGTCCCATACGCACCCCCACTCCCATGCGCTGACACCGCACGCCACCGCCGTCCATGTCGTGGCGGCCCTGGTGCTGACCTGGTGGCTGCGGCGCGGCGAGGCCGCGCTGTGGTCGCTGCTGCGGCGGGCGGTCGTGTTCGTGCCGGGGCTGGCTGCCTGGTGGCAGGTGGCTGGAGGGTTCCGGGGAATATCGAGTACGCCGGAACCGGCGCGCCGGGCTGCCCATGGGGCATGGTCACCGCGGCGGTTGAGGCTGCGGCACGCCGTACACCGGCGCGGGCCGCCGAGGGGGATGTCGTACGCCGTCCGACCCTCGACATCCCTCCCTCAGTACGGAGATCCCCTCGCTCATGTCCACGACACGCACCCCCCTGCGCCGCGCCGGCCTCGTCACCGCTCTCGCCGCCACCGGGGTCCTGACCGCCGCGGGCGTCGCCTCCGCGCACGTCACCGTCCACCCCGAGAGCTACGCCAAGGGCGCCACCGACGGTGTCCTCACTTTCCGTGTCCCCAACGAGGAGAACACGGCCGGCACCACCAAGGTCCAGGTCTTCCTGCCCACCGACCACCCCGTCCTCGGCGTGCTCGTCACCCCGCAGGACGGCTGGACCGCCAAGGTGACGGACACGAAGCTCAAGACGCCCGTCAAGACCGATGACGGCACCATCACCGACGCCGTCTCCGAGATCACCTGGACCGGCGGCAAGATCGGGGTCGGGCAGTACGAGGACTTCAACGTCGCCTTCGGCCAGCTGCCCGACGACACCGACCAGTTGACCTTCAAGACCCTGCAGACGTACTCCGACGGCAAGACCGTTCGCTGGATCGAGGAGGCTTCCGGCGGCCAGGAGCCGGAGAACCCGGCGCCGGTCCTCAAGCTCACGGCCAAGAGCGCGCAGGACGGGGACAGCGGCGCCCCGACCGCCTCGGCGGCGACCTCGAAGACCTCAGGAAGTTCCAAGTCGACCGCGTCGAGCGGCGATTCGACGGCTCGCGGGCTCGGCGTCGGCGGGTTGGCCGTGGGTGTACTGGGACTGGCCGCAGCCGTGTTCGCGGTCCTGCGCAGCCGCTCCGCGGGATCCCGGGCCGAGTAGGCCGGCTGGGACACCGTCAGCGTCGGCGCTGGCGTTGCCGGTCGTCGTGCGAGTCGGTGCGGGGCCGTGAGCGGAAGGTTCGGCGGTAGGTGTCCGGAGGCACGCCGACCGTCCGGTTGAAGTGTCGCCGCAGCGTTGTGGCGGTGCCCATGCCGGTGGCTGTCGCGATGGCGTCGACGACGTCGTCGGTGGTCTCCAGCAACTCCTGCGCGCGGCGGATCCGTTGTGTCAGCAGCCATTGCAGCGGAGTGGTGCCCGTCACCGCCCTGAAGTGGCGGCCCAGCTGGCGCGAACTCATCCGGGCCTGGCGCGCCAGGTCCTCCACGGTGAGGGGACGGTCGAGGCGTTCGATGACCCAGGGGAGCAGCGCGGCGAGCGGGTGGTCGTCCCGGGTGGGCACCGGGGCGGCGACGAACTGGGCCTGGCCGCCGGCTCGGTGCGGCGGCACGACCAGGCGGCGGGCGACGGCGTTGGCGACGGACGAGCCGTGGTCGAGACGGACGAGGTGCAGGCACAGGTCCATCGCGGCGGCCTTGCCGGCGGAGGTGAGCACGCTGCCGTTGTCCACGTAGAGCACGTCCGGATCGACCTCCACCCGCGGGTAGCGGGCGGCCAGGGCCCCGGTGTGCGCCCAATGGGTGGTCGCGCGCCTTCCGTCCAGCAGTCCGGCGGCGGCCAGCACGAACGCGCCCGTGCACAGGGAGGCCACGCGCGCCCCCGCCTCGTGGGCCGCACGCACCGCGCCGACGAGATCGGCGGGCGGGTCCTCGTCGGCGTCCGCCCAGCCGGGGACGATCACGGTGTCGGCATGCCGGAGCCGGTCCAGCCCCTGGTCGGGCTCCAGCCGGAACCGGCCGAGCCGTACGGCGTCCGACCCGCAGACCTCGACGTCGTACCAGGGGACGGTCACGTCGACCGGAGCGGCGCCGAACACCTCGTACGCCATGGACAGTTCGAAGTGCAGCATCCCCTGGGTGACGGCCAGCGCGACGGTAACCATGTCCGGAATTGTACGGGGGACGTCGTTCCGGACACTCACGACGAGGTGCCCGTCCTCGCCAGGATGTTCTCAGCGGATCATTCGAGCACGGGGGAGAACCCATGGGATCGGGACAGACGGTGACGGTGTTCGGCGCGTACGGACACACCGGACGCTTTGTGGTGGCACATCTGCGGGAGCGCGGGTTCGTGCCGGTGCTCTCCGGCCGCGACGCCGGCAAGCTGCGGGCGCTGGCGGCATCCGTCCCCGGACTCGAGGTCCGGCCGGCGTCCGTCGACGACCCTGCCTCGCTCGACCGCGCCCTGGACGGTGCGGACGCCGTGATCAACTGTGCCGGGCCCTTCGCCGTGACCGCGGCTCCCGTGATCGAGGCGGCACTGCGCGCCGGGATCCCGTACGTCGATGTGGCGGCCGAGATCGAGGCCAACCTCGACACGTTCACGGACTTCGCGGACCGCGCCCGCGCGGCGGGAGCGGTGATCGTCCCCGCGATGGCCTTCTACGGCGGCCTCGGCGACCTGCTGGCCACCGCCGCGATGGGGGACTGGACGGCGGCCGACGAAGCGAACATCGCGTACGGACTGAGCAGTTGGCACCCCACCTCCGGGACACGCACCGCGGGCACGGTCTCCCAGGAGCGGCGAGGCGGCCGGCGCGTCCGCCACACGGAGGGGCGGTTGGAGTACCACGACGACAAGCCGACGCTCCTGAAGTGGCGCTTCCCCGACCCCATGGGCACCAGGGAGGTCGTCGCGGAGTTCACGATGGCCGACGTGGTCACCATCCCCAGCCACCTCTCCATCCCCGAGGTGCGCACCCACATGACGACCGAAGCGGCCAGGGACCTCTTTGCCGCGGACACACCGGCGCCGACCGCGGCCGACGAGGACGGGCGGTCCGACCAGACCTTCGTCGTCGACGTCGTCGTACGCTCCGGTGGCACCGAACGGCGCGCCGTGGCACGCGGCCGGGACATCTACGCCGTCAGCGCGCCGCTCGCGGTGGAGGCGGTCCACCGCATCCTCACCGGCCGGACCCGTGCGGTCGGTGTCGCCTCCGCCGGTGAGATCTTCGACGCGTCCGACTTCCTGCGCGCCCTGTCCCCGCACATCTCGCTCGAACTGCCCGGGTAGGGCGGAAGCCGCGGCGGCGCCACGGCGGCGAGCGGTGGCCGTGCGGGCTTCCGGATCTCCCCCCATGCTGGATGAGGGGGTGAGGCCACGGAGGAGGTGGTGAGGATGCAGACCGTTGTGGATCTCACGCGCTGCCAGGGCTATGCGCAGTGCGTGTTCCTCGCGCCGGAGGTGTTCGAGCTGCACGGCGAGGAGGGATTGCTGTACGCCACGGCCGTCCCGGACGACCAGGTCGAGCACGTGCGCCAGGCCGCGGCGGCGTGCCCGGTCCAGGCCATCATCCTCGGTGAAGGGGTGAGCGCCGGTGCCCGGTGATCTGAGCGACGGCCGCATCGTGATCGTCGGCGCGTCGCTGGCAGGGCTCAGGGCCGCGGAGACGCTGCGCGAGGAGGGTTTCACCGGCTCACTGACCGTGGTGGGGGACGAGCCCTGTGCGCCCTACGACCGGCCACCGCTGTCCAAGCAGGTGCTGCTCGGCAAGGCGCCGGCGGACACCACGGCGCTGCCGATGCGCCGGGACCCGGACGCCGACTGGCGACTGGGAGTGGCCGCCACCGGCGTGGACCCCTTGGAGAAACGGGTGATGCTGGCCGACGGCGATTCGCTGCCGTACGACCGGCTGCTGATCGCCACCGGGACCCGGGCGCGCCCCTGGCCCAACCCGGACGAGGCCTCCCTGGACGGCGTGTTCACCCTGCGCACCAGTGACGAGGCCGGGAAGCTGGCCGAGCGGCTGGCCGCCGGGCCGGAGCGGGTGCTGGTGATCGGTGCCGGTTTCACCGGTTCGGAGATCGCCTCCGCCTGCCGGGAGCGGGGTATCGAGGTCACGGTCGCAGAACGCGGCCCCGCACCCCTGGTGGGCGCGCTCGGCGGCACCCTGGCGAAACTCGCGGCGGCCATGCACCGCAACCACGGCGTGGACCTGCGCACCGGGGTGACGGTCACCGCGCTGCGCGGGGACGGGAACGGCCGGTTCACCGGCGCGGACCTGTCCGACGGCAGTCGTGTCGAGGCGGATGTGTGCGTGGTGGCGTTGGGGGCGGTCCGCAACGTCGAGTGGCTGGCGGAGTCCGGGCTGGCGGCGGGTCCGCGCGGGATCGCCTGCGACGCCGGGTGCCGGGCCTTCAACATGTACGGGATAGTGACCGACGACGTCTTCGTCGCCGGTGACGTCTCCCGGTTCCCGCACCCGCTGTTCGGGTACCAGATGCTCTCCCTGGAGCACTGGGGCAACGCGGTCGAACAGGCCGAGGTGGCTGCCCACAACATGGTCAGCCCCGGGCCCCTGCGGCGCCCGCACCTCGCCGTCCCGACGTTCTGGTCGACCCAGTTCGGGCTCAACATCAAGTCGGTGGGCGTGCCCACCTACTCCGACCACGTGGTCATCGCCCAGGGCTCTCTGGAGGCGCGCCGTCTGGCGGTGGTCTACGGCTTCCAGGGACGGGTCACCGCCGCGGTCACCGTCGACATGGCCAAGTCGCTCGACTACTACAAGCACCTGATCGAGACGGCAGCTCCGTTCCCGCCCCCGCCCGGCGCGGCGGACCGCGCGATCGCGGCCGACGTCACGATTCCGTCCGACGTGCCCGATCCGAGCGGGCTGTCGCACGGCCCCACCGTGGCGCTCACCGGTCACCTGCCCGATCGACGACTGACAGTGGTGCAGCCCACGCGCTGACCCACGTCCCGCCCAACGACGAGGAGCCACCATGGCCTCCGAGACCTTGCTGGCACGGATCTCCGACTACGCGAACCGCCCCGACCCCTACCCGCTGTACGCGGAACTCCGCGAGGCCGGTCCCGTGGTGCGGCAGGCCGACGGCAGCTGTCTGATCGGCACCTACCACGAAATCGCCGCTCTGCTCCACGACCCGCGGATGAGTGCCGAACCGCGCAGCCGCACCGACTCGTCGTCGTCCGAGGAGACGAGGCGGCCGCCGTTCCTGCGGCTCGACGACCCCGAGCACCACAGACTGCGCACCCTGACCATGCGGCCGTTCGGGCCGCCGCACAGCCCCCGCCGGGTCGACGCCATGCGCGGCGAGATCGCCCACATCACCGGCGAACTGATCGAGGCGCTCCGGGACCGCGAGCAGATCGACGTCGTCGACGACTTCGCCTACCCCCTGCCCATCACCGTCATCTGCCGGCTGATGGGCGTCCCGCGCGAGGACGAGGCACTGTTCCAGGGATGGACCGACGTGATCGTCGCGTCCGCCGACATCGGGCCCGAAGAGGACACCACCGAACGGGACAAGGCGGGCCTGCAGGCCCGGCAGGAGATGGGCCGGTACCTGGTCGACCTCGCCGAACAACGCCGCGGCCGTCCCACCGGCGACATGCTCTCCGACTTCATCAACGAACCGGACCCCGCCCTGCGGCTCACCGTCGAGGAACTGGCGGAAACCACCATCCTGTTGTTCATCGCCGGACACGAGACCACGGTCAACCTGATCACCAACGGCGTCCTCACCCTGCTGCGCCGGCCCGACGAGCTGGACCGGCTGCGCCGCGAACCCGGCCTGCTGCCGCGCGCGGTGGAGGAGCTGCTGCGCTACGAACCCCCGGTCCACATGCGCGAGAGGATCCCTCTCGCCGACATCGACGTCGCCGGCACCACGATCCCCGAGGGCACGTCCGTCATCCTGGCGCTGGCCTCGGGCAGCCGCGACCCCAAGCGGTTCCACGAGCCCGACCGGTTCGACCCCACCCGCCCGGACAACGAGCACTTCGGCTTCGGCAGCGGGATCCATCTCTGCTACGGCGCACCACTCGCCCGTATCGAAGCCGAGACCGCGCTCGGTGCGCTGCTTCCCCACCTCGGCACGGCCCGCCTGGTCCAAGACCCGCCCCCCTACCGGCAGAACGCCATGCTCCGCGGACCCCGCCACCTGCCCATCCACCTGTGAGCCCCCCGCCGGCGCTCGACGCCGCCCGCCCGGCGTGATCCTGACGTACCGGCGAGGCGGCGGCTACGCGGTGAGGTGGTCGTGTCGCGCGGGACTTCCGGTCACGTAGTGCACGTACTCGCGCTCCAGTCGGAAACCGGCGGTCCAGGCGAGCAGGCGGCTGGGGCGGTTGTCGCGGGAGCAGGACCAGCTCGCGGTGTGGCCGCGGGCCGCGATGTCCGTGCACAGGGCGGTGACGCAGGCGAGGGCGAGGTGCTCGCGTCGGTGCTCGGGGACCGTGAGGCAGGCGATGTCCTCGTGTGTGCTGCTCAGGAGGTAGGCACAGGCGACGGCGAGGACGCGGTCCTTGTGGAGGGCGACCCAGCCGAGACCGGAGGCCGCGAGAGCGGTCGGTCCGCCCCATGTGCCGTGGATCCAGGCCGCGTCGGTGCCGAGTCCGGCGAGGGCCGGGGCGTGCTCGGGTGTCAGCCGCCGCACCGTCACGCCCCACGGGAGACGGGGTGTCGAGGAGGGTGGCGTGCGCTGTACGTACACCATGCGCTCCCACGGGGTGACCCGGTCGAAGGTCGTGGCGAGGACGGGCAGAAAGCGGTCGTGCGCGTCGATCCAGCAGTCGGCCAGCGGCGTGAGGTCGCCGGCGGTGAGGGCGTCCGGGTCACCACGCAGCAGCGCGTGGTCGGCGCAGCGTACGGCGACGGTGCGCGGGTGTACCGCCCGGTCGGCCCACCATTGCCCGGTCCCGGTGGCCAGGGCGTGCTCGGCGAGGGCGGCGGGACCGGGCGCCGCGGCGGGGAACCACCGGGAGAGGGCGGGGATTTGGTGGGGGAGGAGCTGGATCACGGGTTGCCTTTCACGGGGTACGGGGCGACCCCGGTGTGTCCTGGGTCGCCCCTGGGGCTCAACGCTGACCGGCCTTGCGGCCGTGGTTCGCCTTGTTCTTGCGGCGGGCCCTCTTCTTGCGGGTGCGCTTCGACATGGACATCAACTCCGTGGTGTGGAAGGGAAGTTCAGGTGGTGCGGCCGACGAGCAGGTCGGCGAGCCTGTTGAGGCGCTTGATCGTGCGGTCCTCGGTGGCGACCGGGGCCGGTGCGACGCGCTCGGCGCGGTCGTAGTAGGCGCCGTTGACGATCTCGACGGCCGGGTCGCAGAGCCGGGCCACGTGCGTGGCGCTTTCGGCGGGCGTGATGCCTTCGTGGGCGTACAGCGGCATCAGCGCCGTGTCGCAGACGCCGGGGTGGACGGAGACCGCGGTGACGCGCGGGTCGGCGGCGAAGACGGTGAGCGCGAGCTGTGACTGGGCGTAGGCGGCGAGCCGGGAGTAGCGGCGGGCGCGCTGGGGGTCGTTCCACTGGATGTTCGCGGTGCGGTGCAGGGACGACGAGACGTTGACGACTCGGCCGCCGGGGTCGCTGGTGAGCGCCGGCTCCAGCAGGCGGGTCAGGAGGTAGTGGGCGAGGAAGTTGACCTGGAAGGCGATCTCGTTGCCGTCCGTGGTGACGGTGTGCCGCTCGGGCGCCGCGATGCCCGCGTTGTTGACGAGCACGTCGAGATGCGGGTGCTGGGCGACGACCTGGTTCGCCAGGGACTCGACCTCGTCGAGGTGTGTGAAGTCGGCCGCTACAGGGTGGAGTCGGGCGGCGTCGATGCCTGCCGTGGCGATCAGACGGTCGGCGGCGGCACGCGCCTCCTCGGCGGTGCGGCCGTGCAGCAGCACGGTGGCACCGCGTGCGGCGAGCTGCCGGGCGGTCTCCAGGCCGATGCCGGTGGTGGCCCCCGTGACGAGGACGGTGCGGCCGGGAAGAGGGGAGAGGTCTTGGTCAGACATGGTCCATCCGGGGTTGCGGGCACGTCGGCGGCCCCGGCGCGGGGACGCCGGACAGGTGCGGATACGAAGGACGGGGCGCCGGAACGAATCACGGCGCCCCGAGGGCCACGGACGACGCGTCGACGTCAGCGGAGAGCGGACGCGGGCGTTTCCGGGCAGCGAGGCGCACGACGGGTCGCGCCGGGACTCGGCGGCCGGTCGAAGAGAAGCCATGCGCTGTTCACAGGACCCATGGAAGCCGTCCCGCACGCCCCGGACAAGCGCAACTCCCCTTCCCATACGCGCCCCTGACGTGCACGGACGCTTCCCTGACGGACTCCGCCCGGCCGGCCGGAGCGTCCTCATCCCAGCCCGGGCACCGCGGAGATCACCAGGTCGATCAGTTTGATGCCGACGAAGGGCAGGACGAGCCCGCCGAGGCCGTACAGCATGAGGTTGCGCCGCAGCAGGTCGTGTGCCGACGACGGCGTGTAGCGCACGCCCCGCAGCGCGAGCGGAATCAGCGCGACGATGATGAGCGCGTTGAAGATGATTGCCGAGGTGATCGCGGAGGTGGGGCTGTGCAGGCCCATGATGTTGAGCGACTTCAGGCCCGGGTAGGCGCCCGCGAACATCGCCGGGATGATCGCGAAGTACTTCGCCACGTCGTTGGTGATGGAGAACGTCGTCAGCGCGCCCCGCGTGATCAGCAGTTGTTTCCCGATCTCGACGATCTCGATGAGCTTCGTCGGATTGGAGTCCAGGTCGACCATGTTCCCGGCCTCCTTGGCGGCCGCGGTGCCGGTGTTCATGGCCACGCCGACGTCGGCCTGTGCCAACGCCGGCGCGTCGTTCGTGCCGTCCCCGGTCATGGCGACGAGCTTGCCGCCCTCCTGCTCCCGTTTGATCAGCGCGAGCTTGTCCTCGGGGGTCGCCTCGGCCAAGTAGTCGTCCACACCCGCCTCTTCGGCGATGGCACGGGCGGTGAGCGGGTTGTCGCCGGTGATCATCACCGTGCGGATGCCCATGCGGCGCAGCTCGGCGAAGCGCTCGCGGATGCCGTCCTTGACGACGTCCTTCAAATGGATCAGGCCCAGTACCCGCGGCCCGTCCCAGTCGTGCACGGCCACCAGGAGCGGAGTGCCGCCCGATCCGGCCACGGAGACCGTCAACGACCGTGCCTCGGACGGGACATGGCCGCCGTACATCTGAACCCACTCGATGACCTCCTGGGCGGCGCCCTTGCGGATCGCGCACACCGCACCGTTGTCCCAGCGCAGATCGACGCCGCTCATCCGCGTCTGGGCGGTGAACCTCACCCACCGAACATGGCTCAACTCGCCCTCGGCGGGCGCCCGTAGCCCGTACCGCTCCTTCGCCAGTACGACGACGGAGCGGCCCTCCGGTGTCTCGTCGGCCAAGGACGACAGCTGGGCGGCGTCGGCGAGTTGGCCTTCCGTGATGCCGGGCAGCGGCACGAACGCGGCGGCCTCGCGGTTGCCGAGGGTGATGGTGCCGGTCTTGTCGAGGAGCAAGGTGCCCACGTCGCCGGCGGCCTCGACCGCGCGGCCGGACATGGCGAGGACGTTGCGCTGGACGAGGCGGTCCATGCCCGCGATGCCGATCGCGGACAACAGCGCGCCGATCGTCGTGGGGATGAGGGTGACGAGGAGGGCGACGAGGACGGTGGTGGACTGGGCGGCGTCGGCGTACTCGGCCATCGGCTGGAGGGTGACGACGACCAGGAGGAAGATGATCGTGAGCGCGGCGAGCAGGATGTTCAGCGCGATCTCGTTCGGGGTCTTCTGGCGCGAGGCCCCCTCGACCAGAGCGATCATCCGGTCGAGGAAGGAGTGGCCCGGGCGGGCGCTGACACGGACGACGATGCGGTCGGAGAGGACGGTCGTGCCGCCGGTGACGCCGCTGCGGTCGCCGCCCGATTCGCGGATGACGGGTGCGGATTCCCCTGTGACGGCGGATTCGTCGACGGCCGCGACACCGTCGATGACATCGCCGTCCGCCGGTATCAGCTCGCCCGCCTCGACCAGGACGACGTCGAGCGGTTTGAGGTCGGTGGCGGCCACGGCCTCCGTCTCGGCGTGCCGCGGGTCGATGCCGTAGTTCCAGTGGCGCAGGCGGAGCGCGACCGTGTCCGTACGGGCTCTGCGCAGCGACTCGGCCTGTGCTTTGCCGCGGCCCTCGGCGACGGCCTCCGCGAGGTTGGCGAAGATCACCGTCAGCCACAGCCAGGCGCTGATCACCCAGGTGAAGACGGCGGGGTGGAGGACCGCGGACAGGGTGGTGAGGACGGCTCCGACGGAGACGACGAACAGCACGGGGTTCTTGACCAGGACCCGCGGGTGCAGTTTGCGCAGCGCCTCGGGGAACGACTGCACGAGCTGCGCCGGCTCGAACAGCCCGCTCGGTGCCCGGCGCTTCGCCCCTCCGTCCGGTCCGGGCCGGGGGGTGCGCCGAGGGCGGGACGGCGGGGCTTGCTGAGGAGCGGCGGAGAACATGGGGACCTTCGTGCCTCGGTGAGGAGCCGGACCCACGCGCACGGAGGCACGTCGGCGACCGGTCGGGCTGACAGAGCGTGTGGTGGCCGCCGGGCTCCGCGGTGCCGGGGTCACGGCACCGCGGAGCTGCGCACGGGCGTCGGTGGCGCGATGACGACGAGAACGCCGCCGCGTGCTCGGCCGCCGGGAGGCCATTCGGATGCCTTCGGGTGAGGAAGGCGGCCGAGGGTGCTTCCGGGGTGAAGCCGTCAGTCACCGACGTCCGAGGCCTCTCCGGCGGCCGAGGGGAAATCTAGCCCGGCCACGCCTTCGAACCGCACGGCCGAGCATGGAATTTGCGCCTCTCTTACGCCCGGTCGGAGGGCGACATCAAGGCCCCGCCAAGGTCACCCGAGAAAGCGTCAGGAGACCATCAACGGACGACGTCGGCGGCCGAAACCGGTTCCAGACTGACCGACACGGGGACACGGTCGACCGTCCGCGGCGTGACGTCGGAGGGCTCGTGACTGTCACGGCCGGTACGAGGCGCAGTCCTGAGGCGGGGACCGGGACTGTCACGCAGCCGCAGCCGCAGCCGCAGCCGCAGCCACGGTGAGAACACGGACCGGTCGTCCCGCCTGGGGGGAGCCAGGTCCGCGACCCGGAGGGGGGTCGCGGCCGGGCCCCCGGGGGCCGTCGCCCCCGTCGCGAGGCCGTGGCCGCGTGGGCCGCTCGGCGCCGCCGCTACTGGGCCTTCCTGCCCGCGCGGCTGCGCCTCCTGCGCGTGGCCACGGCCTCGCTCGCCGCGACCAGCACCTGGGACCTGGGACGTTTTGTCGCTGCTGTACTCGCCGCGCGTCATCTGCGGGTGCGGGTGAAGCCGACGTCTCAGGTCAGGCCAGGGCCGTTACGATCGCGGCACGCAGGTCCTGATGGGCGTCTGCCGGCAGGCAGGCCGTGACCATTTCGCGCGCCGTGGGGTGCCCTGTTCTTGCAGGTCCCGGGCGATGACGTCGTTGAATGTCACCAACTTCACGGGCCAACCTCCTTCCTCGTCGGATGACATGAGGCGAACCGCGCGGAGCGCGGCCTGCGGCTCGTGCGGTCACGCGGTCGGCCCGCGACGAGAACCGTGTCGACCAGGCGTGACCGGCCGCGACGATCGTGCCGGCCGGATCGGTGACCGGGACCACGGTGATGTCGTCGGCGCGCAGCAGGATCACGCCGGCGTCCTTGCCGGGCGTGAGGCTGCCCGTGCGGGCGGTGTGCCGCGGCACACCGCCCGCACGGGCAGCAGTGCGCGAGCGGAGCCGAGGGTGCCCCGCCGCGCCGGGCCGCTACAGCAGGCCGTCGGCGATGGTCCCGAGGGACAGCGCCGGAAGGAAGTTGAGCAGTGCCAGGACGACGGCCGCGGCGGTGGCCAGGACGACGAAGTTGACGCCCTGGGCGCGCAGCGTGCCGACCGTGACGACGCCGGGCTGCTGCTTGGCGAGGCGACCGGCCAGGGCCAGGACGCAGACGATCGGGAGATACCGCCCTGCCAGCATCGCGAACACCATCAGCAGGTTGTGGAAGTCGGTGGCGCCGTTGAAGCCGGCCATCGCGCTGCCGTTGCTGTTGGTATTGCTGGTGTACGCGTAGATGAGTTCGGTCAGGCCGTGTGCCCCAGGGTTCCCCATGGAGGTCTGGCCGTCGTCGAAGGCGAGCGCGACACCCGTGCACGCGAGGATCACGGTCGGCGGGATCAGCGCGTACACGACCACCCACCGCATCTCCCCGTACCCGATCCGCTTGCGCAGGTACTCGGGCGTGCGGCCGACCATCAGACCGCCGATGAAGACGGCCACCAGGACCACCATGATCAGGCCGTAGAGCCCGCTGCCGGTGCCGCCGGGGGCGATCTCGCCGAGCATCATCGCGGACAGCAGCACACCGCCGCCGAGGCTGGAGAAACTGTCGTACGAGGAGTTGGCCGCGCCGTCCGCGGAACCCGTGGCCCCCACGCCGAAGAGTGTCGAGCCGGGGATCCCGAAGCGGGTCTCGGTGCCCTCGTACGGTCCGCCGACCGCCTGGGTGACCGTGCCGGTGTGGGCGCTCTGCGCGAGTGTGCCCGCGGCGAGGAGCAGGCCGAAGAGGATGCCGACGACCGTGAGCAGGGTCCAGCTCTGCTTCAGGCTGCCGATCATCCGGCCGAACATACGGACGCAGGCCGTCGGGATGAGCAGCATCAGCACGATCTCGAAGGCGTTGGTCCAGGCGCTCGGGTTCTCGAAGGGGTGGGCGCTGTTGGCGTTGAAGACGCCACCGCCGTCACCGGTGAACAGCTTGATCGGCTCCCAGGAGCCCACCGGCCCGTCGAGAATCGTCTGCTTGCCGCCCGCGACCGTGGTGAAGGTGTGTCCGCCGCCGAGGCTCTGGATGACACCGCCCGCCATCAGGATCAGGCCGCCGAGGACGGCCATCGGGACCAGGATCCGGAAGATCGTACGCAGCAGGTCGACCCAGAAGTTGCCGAGGTCGTCCGTGGACCGCCGGACCAGGCCCCGGACCAGCGCGAGAGCCACGCAGATGCCGACCGCCGCCGACGCGAACGCCTGGACGCCCAGGCCCGCCATCACGGCGAGATGTCCGGTGGTGGACTCACCGGCGTAGTTCTGCCAGCTGGTGTTGGTCGTGAAGGAGACGGCGGTGTGCAGCGCGAGCCGCCACGGCATGCCCTCGTGCCCGGTCGACCAGGGCAGCTTGCCCTGCAGGGTGAACAGGGCGAAGAGTGCCGCGATGCTCATGACGGAGAAGGCGAGCAGCGCGGTGAGGTAGTGCCGCCAGGTCTGCTCCTTGTCCGGGTCGATGCCGCAGACGCGATAGAGGGTCTTCTCTCCCCACCAGTGCTTTCCCCCGTCGAGCGCGCGGGCCATGTGGTCGCCGAGCGGGACGTGCAGTCCCACGACCACGGCGAGAATGATCGATGCCTGGATCCAGGCCGCCATGATCAGGCTCCCTGCTTCGGAGACGACGCGGATGTCGCGGTCGTCGGGTACTTACGGTCGAGCGCGATGTTCAGCTCGACGACATTGACGCCCGGCTCACCGAGCACACCGAGCGCACGCCCGGTGGTGTACTTCGCGATCAGCCCCCGTACGTCGGCCACGCTCGCGCCCCGCTCATGCGCGACGCGCGGCGCCTGGAGATTCGCGTACGCCGGGCTGATGTGCGGGTCGAGACCACTGCCGCTCGCGGTGACCGCGTCGGCGGGGACGACCGGGTTCGCCGGGGCGTCACCACGCACGGGGACGGTCACGGCGTGGCTGTAGTCCGCGCCGGGCTTCGCGCACGAGACACGAACTCCCTTGTACGTGGCGACGAACGGCCGTGCTGGGCAGGCCTGGTCGAGGCTGACCACCTTGGTGATACGGCCGCTCGTGCCACCCTCGTGGAAGACGCCGAGGACCGCGCCGACGCCGTCGTCCGTGCAGTACGGACGCGAACCGTCGACGCCTTCGAGGTCGCCGACCGCCTTGCTGCGCCCGCACACCAGGGTGAGCAGGCTCGGCTTGTCCGTGGTGTCGACGACGGACTCGGGGCCCTGGTTGCCGGCCCCCGACGCCGTGGCGTCGTATCCCGTACCGGCGTTGGAGGGCCGGGACTGGAAGTACCTCTTGACCGGGTTGCCCTTGGCGTCGGTGAAGGACTGGCCGATGAGCGAGGACCCGGCCGGTCTGCCGTCGGCGCCGGTGATCTCCGACCTGCCGTCGAGTCCGGGGACTTGGGCCGCCGCCACCATGGCCAGCGGATAGGCCAGGCCGGTCAGGAGCGTCAGGACGAGGACCACCCGGAGCGCTGCGACGTGCTGGGCGGGCCAGTGCGGGATGCGTGTCATGGTCAGATCCCCGGGATGAACTGGACGAGGGCGAAGTCGATGAACTTGATGGCCAGGAACGGGGCGACCACGCCGCCGAGTCCGTAGATCCACAGGTTGCGGGTGAGCAGGGCAGAGGCTGAGGAAGGCCGGTAGCGGACACCGCGCAGGGCGAGCGGGATCAGCGCCACGATGACCACCGCGTTGAAGACGACCGCGGAGAGGATCGCGGACAGCGGCGAGTGCAGGGCCATGATGTTGAGCCGGTCGAGCCCCGGGTACACCGCGGCGAACATCGCGGGCAGGATCGCGAAGTACTTGGCGATGTCGTTGGCGATCGAGAAGGTGGTGAGCGCGCCTCGGGTGATGAGGAGCTGCTTGCCGATCTCGACGATCTCGATGATCTTCGTGGGGTCGGAGTCGAGGTCGACCATGTTGCCGGCCTCCTTGGCGGCCGACGTACCCGTGTTCATCGCGACGCCCACGTCCGCCTGCGCGAGCGCCGGTGCGTCGTTCGTGCCGTCGCCCGTCATCGCGATGAGGTGACCGCCGGCCTGCTCCCGCTTGATCAGCTCCAGCTTGTCCTCGGGCGTGGCCTCGGCCAGGAAGTCGTCGACGCCCGCCTCCTCGGCGATCGCCTTGGCGGTCACCGGGTTGTCACCGGTGATCATCACCGTACGGATGCCCATCCGGCGCAGCTCGTCGAAGCGTTCGCGCAGACCCGGCTTGACGACGTCCTTGAGGTGGACGACACCGAGTACTTCGGCCCCGCCGTCGCTCGTTGACTGCGCCACGGCCAGCGGCGTGCCGCCCGACGCGGAGACCTGCTGGACGGTCGCCTCCAGCGCGAGCGGAACCTCGCCGCCCTGCTCACGCACCCACACCGTGACCGATGCCGCCGCGCCCTTGCGCAGCCGCCGGCCGCTGGGAAGGTCGACTCCCGACATACGGGTGGCGGCGGTGAACGGCACCCACTCGGCGCCGTTCGCGACCCGCTCGGTCAACTCGTGCTTCTCGTAGGCGAACTCGACGATGGTACGACCCTCGGGCGTCTCGTCGGCCAGGCTGGAAAGGAGCGCGGCCTGCGCCAGCCGCTCCATGGGGACCGCCCCGACCGGGAGGAACGCGCTCGCCCGCCGGTTGCCGAAGGTGATCGTGCCGGTCTTGTCGAGCAGCAGGGTGTTGACGTCACCGGCCGCCTCGACCGCCCTGCCGGACATGGCCAGGACGTTGCGCTGCACCAGCCGGTCCATGCCCGCGATGCCGATCGCCGAGAGCAGTGCGCCGATCGTGGTCGGGATCAGACAGACGAGCAGCGAGACCAGCACGATGGCGGTGACACCGTTCGCGGTCAGCGCCGCGGTGTCGTGCGCGGCGGCCATCGCGTCCTTGGAGAAGATCGCCATCGGCTGCAGGGTCACGACCGCGACCAGGAAGACGAAGGTCAGCATGACCAGCAGCAGGTTCAGCGCCAGCTCGTTGGGGGTCTTCTGCCGGTTGGCGCCCTCGACCAGGGCGATCATCCGGTCCAGGAAGCTCTCCCCGGGCTCCTGGGTGATCCGGACGACGAGGTGGTCGGAGAGCACCCGAGTGCCACCGGTGACCGCGCTGCGGTCGCCGCCCGACTCGCGGATGACCGGCGCGGACTCACCGGTGATCGCCGACTCGTCGACGCTCGCCGCGCCCTGGATGACGTCGCCGTCGCCGGGGATCAGCTCCCCGGCCGGTACGGACACGATGTCGCCGCGCCTCAATTCGGAGGCGGCGACGGCCTCTTCGAGGTAGGCGTCCTGAGTCGCCCCGGGCTCCCAGCCCGCGAGCCGCCAGGCGGTGGTCTGCTGCCGGGTCCTGCGCAGCGAGTCGGCCTGTGCCTTGCCGCGGCTCTCGGCCACGGCCTCGGCGAGGTTGGCGAAGACCACCGTCAGCCACAGCCAGCCGGTGATCAGCCACCCGAAGAGGCTGGGGTGGACCACCGCGATACCCGTGGTCAGCGCGGCACCGACCTCGGTCACGAACATGACCGGGTTACGGAACAGGGTGACCGGATTCAGCTTGCGCAGCGCCTGGGGAAGCGCGCGCCACAGCTGCGTCGGATCGAGCATTCCGGCGCCGATCCGGCGCACCTGCCCCGGGCCGGGCGGAGGGGAGTCCGGTACGGGCGCGGGCCGGGTCTCGACGGGAGCGGACATCAGAACTTCTCCGGCTTGATCAGGGCGACGATCAGGTAGGCGAGCAGGGAGACGGCCACGATCAGGCCGACGGTGTTTTCGACGGTCATCGAGACCTCGTCCTCACACAGAGAGGGATGCGGATAGGGGGGTGTTCAGTGATCTTTCGGACTGCCCGTGGTGCACAGCGGGCAGCCCTCCGCCGAGGGGGAGTTCGGCGGAGGTCCAGGGAAGGGACGCGGCGCTACAGTCCGATGTCCCGGCGGCTCATGTCGTCCAGCGACTCACGGCGTACGAGCACACGCGCGATGCCGTTGGAGACCGCGACCACCGGCGGGCGGCCCACGAGGTTGTAACCGGACGCCATGGACAGGTGGTACGCGCCGGCCGCCGGGACGGCGAGGAGGTCACCGGGGCGTACGTCGCCGGGCAGCGCCACCTCGTCCGCGAGGATGTCGCCGGCTTCGCAGTGGCGGCCGACGACGGTGGCGAGGCGGGGCGGCGTGGAGGAGGGGCGGCCGATGAGCCGGGGCGCGTACCGCACCCCGTACAGCGCGGGCCTGGGGTTGTCGCTCATACCGCCGTCGACCGCGACGAACGTACGCCCCGCTGTCCGCTTGACCGCGAGGACCCGGTACACGGCGACGCCCGCGGGTCCGACGATCGCCCGCCCCGGCTCCAGGGTGAGCCGGGGTACGGGCAGGCCGGTGCGCGCGCATCCGTCTTCGAGTTCGGCGCGGACCCGGCCGGCCAGCACACCCACGTTGAGGCTCTCCTCGCCGGGGCGGTAGGCGATGGCGTGGCCGCCGCCGATGTTCAGCTGGGGGAGGGTGATGCCGTGCTGGTCGCGGATGCGGGCCATCAGCCCGACCATGCGTCGGACCGCGGCGACGTAGGGCTTGAGGGTGGTGACCTGGGAGCCGATGTGGCAGTGCAGGCCGACGAGTTCGAGGTGTGGCTGGTCGAGTATGCGGGTGACGGCGTGTTGTGCGGAGCCGTCGGTGAGGGAGAGGCCGAACTTCTGGTCGTCGGTGCCGGTGCGTATTTTGGTGTGTCCGCCGGCGGCGATGCCGGGTGTCACGCGGACCATGACGGGCTGGCGGGTGCCGGGGGGTGTGAGGGCGGCGAGGCGGGTGATCTCGGAGGTGCTGTCCACGACGATGCGGCCGACGCCGAGGCGCAGGGCGGTGCTGAGGTCTTCGGGGCTTTTGGCGTTGCCGTGGAGCACGATTTTCTCGGGTGGGAAGCCGGTGGTGACGGCGAGTGCGAGTTCTCCGGCGGAGCAGACGTCGAGGCCGAGGCCTTCTTCCTGGATCCAGTGGGCCATGGCCCGGCACAGGAATGCTTTGGCGGCGTAGAGGATGTCGGCGTCGGGGAACGCGGTGCGGTAGGCGCGGCAGCGCTCGCGGACTTCCTGTTCGTCGAGGAGGTAGAGGGGGGTGCCGAAGCGGTCGGCGGCCTCGGTGAGGGAGACACCGCCGACGGAGACGTCTCCGTGGGGTTCGGGGCGGGCGGAGCGGGGCCAGACGGAGAGGCCTTCGGCGTCGCCGAGGATCCGGGACAGTTCCTGGGGGACCGACGGCAGGGACGAGGAAAGAGAAACGGTCATGGCGGGCGTCTCCTCAGCCGATCAGCAGGTTCAGGCATGCGACGACGGCGGCGGCGCCGGTCACCCGCAGGGCGCCGACGTGCTGGGGATGCCAGCGGCGCCAGGAGTTCTCGCGTTCTCGGGCCGTGGCCGCGGTGCGGTCGGCCGCAGGTGCGGAGAGCTGCGGGTCGATGGTGAGGGTGGTGACGCCCAGGGGCGCGGCGAGGGCGCGCAGCGCGGGTTCGCAGAGCCGTATGCAGGCCTGGTCCGTGCCGAGCGTGGCGGTGAGCCTGGCCGCCGAGGTGAAGCCGACGGCCGTACGGCCGCCCAGGGGGGTGCGGAAGAACCGGGCCGTGCAGCCCGCGGGCCCCGACCGGACAGGAACGAAGAGAAGTCCGGCCGGGAAACGTTCGGAAGGCTCCGGGTCTTCGGAATGCTCGACTGGAGACATGGTGTGGCTCCTCGAAGAAAGCGACGTGCGCCGCCCGGTCGGATCGGCCGGGCGCTTCGATGAAGCTATGCCCGCCCCATCGGGTACGGGGCCCCTCACTGACGGATGCTTGACGGGAAGCCCCCGACCCATAACGCGACGCTGATGGGCAGGAGGATGCCTGGTCAGCGGCGCGTCCAAGGCTGCGGGCGAAACCGCATCGGGGCTGCCCTCGGCCGCTGGCGGGCAGGACGGGGCAGATCACCGAGGTGCCACGGCACGACAAGGCACCCGACGCGGTGGTCCACAGCGTGGACGGGCGCGTACGGGATCGAGCCGGCGAACATGCTGCCCGGAGCGTCGCGTCGCGGGCGGCGCGGACTCCCCGACCGGCCACCGAGTTCCAGGACCACCCAGCCGCGTGCTCTGACGGGCGGACCAAGGGGCGTCACCGAAGGTTTCGGTGACGCCCCTGATGTGTCGATCGGCAGAGATGCTTTCGTGTATCCCGCACCTTGATCCACCGGCTGGGGGTGGGCCCGTCGCTATTGAGTGACGGCGGGCCCCCTCGTTGTCCGGTTCAGGCTGTGGCCAACGCGCACTGACCGCGGTCGGCCTTCATCGGGCCGGCGGCGGTCGGCCGGACGTCGAAGTCGAACATGGCGGTGGGTACGTACAGCGAGCAGCAGGCGTTGGGGATGTCGACGATGCCGCTGATGCGTCCCTCGATGGGGGAGGAGCCGAGCAGCAGGTAGGCCTGCTCTCCGCTGTAGCCGAACTTCTTGAAGTACTCGACGGCGTTGAGGCAGGCCCGGCGGTAGGCCAGCGTCGCGTCCAGGTAGTAGTTCGTGTCCGTGTCGTGGTCGACGGAGATCCCGATGAAGGTGAGGAACTCTGTGTACCTCGGCTCGACGTTGCCGGGAATGAACACGGGGTTGGTGGAGATGCCGTACGTCTCCATGCCGCCCTTGATCAGGTCGACGTGGAAGTCGATGAAGCCGCCCATCTCGATGGCGCCGCAGAAGGTGATCTCTCCGTCGCCCTGGCTGAAGTGCAGGTCGCCTCCGGAGAGCTTGGCGTCCTTGACGTGCACGGGGAAGAAGACCCTCGAACCCCGAGTGAAGTTCTTGATGTCCTGGTTGCCTCCGTTCTCGCGAGCTGGCACCGTGCGTGCGCCTTCCTCGGTGATGCGCCGGGCGAGATCCCCGGTGGCCGTGCCCGCGAGCGCGTTGGTGCTGTCCGGCGGTACGGCGAGCGGCGGGACCCGGTTCGGGTCGGTGTCGATCAGCGCCTGCTCGCGGGTGTTCCAGCGGGCGAGCATCTCGGCGGAAGGAGCGGTCCCGAACAGCCCGGGGTGGGTGATTCCGGTGAAGCGGATCCCGGGCAGGTGGCGGGAGGCCGCCTGCTGTCCGTGGAAGTCCCAGATCGCCTTGTAGGCGTCCGGGAAATAGTCGGTCAGGAAACCGCCGCCATTGGCCTTGGCGAAGACGCCGGTATAGCCCCATCCCTGGCCTGCCGCGTCTCCGGTCTGCTGCGGAACGGGGCCCAGATCGAGAAGGTCCACGACGAGCAGGTCACCTGGTTCGGCGCCCTCCACGCCTATCGGGCCGCTGAGCATGTGGGGAATGGTCAGGTCGATGTCGCGGACGTCGTTGGCGGATTCGTTGTTGCCGACCTGGCAGTCGGTCCAGTCGCGGCACTCCAGGCGGAACTCCGCTCCGGGCCGCACCATGGCGACGGTGGGGACGTCCGGGTGCCACCTGTTGTGTCCGGGAACGTCCTGGTCACGCATCGACTTGCTCTGGTCCACACTGAATACGACTTCGGGCATGACAGCCTCTCAATTTTGATCCGGTCAGGACGTTGTGCCTGTACTTCCGGCCGATTCCGTCGGGGCCGACTGCCGCGTTTTCCTGGTGAGCGGCCACAGCGCCGCGAACACGACGACGCCGAAGGCTCCGAGGGCGATGGCGATCTCCGTGGTGTGCTTCCAGTAACCGGAAAGCAGCAGCGCCGCGGGAATGACACCCGTGACCCAGCCCTCGATCGCCGTCACCCAGCCCACGTAGTCGGACAATCTCTTCTTCTTGAGGCCGAGCAGCAGGAAGAACAGGAACCACAGGAAGGCCCAGTAGAGCCAGATGACTCCGAACGGGTAATCCTTGAAGAGGTGGAAATTGACGAACGAATATCCAAGGGCCACGATCGCCACGAAGAGGGAGTAATAGCCGACACAGATGTTGTCGATTCCGGCGAGCAGGACGATACCTACATAGAGGTAGGTGAATCCGAAAAGATAGATTCCGGATGCCGCCAGAATCTTCAGGTGGTCATCGCCGGCCGTGAAGATGAGGTAGGTCGGCGTCAGAACCTGCAGTCCGCCCACGAAGAGGTTGAAGACCGCTGCGGACTTGGCGTCGACCCTCCCCAGCAGCAACAGCCCGTTCAGGAACAGCACAGCACCGACAAAGAGCAGTCCCACGTTGCCCACGGGGACACACCTCCCAAGTCCGCGTGGGGGAGCGTCATCGCGTGGCGCCCCGACGCCGATGAGCTGCCCGGCATAAGGCTCGGCTCACGGCTCGCGTCGCGTGATTCCGCATTCCGCGCACCTCTACGGGAACGACGTCGTGTTCCGATGTCGAAACCCGCATGAGACGTTCTGCCTTGTCGATCACCGCCCTCAGAGACGCGGCAGCCGCGGGAGTGCGGGGTGCGGGTGCCGTGGCACCCTTCTGCGTGGCGGCACTTGGGAGACTACTGCCGGGGCCTCACGCGCCTGCTCCTCCCGGACATGGAGGGCGGCGACCGCGTTCGGGGTCAGCGAGAGACCGGGCGAGGAATACACACGTCTCGCAGCGCCTGCGCAAACAGGGCAGCCGTAAGCCTTGGGCGCCGTCCCGATTTCCAACTTCACATCGAAGGGCCCACAGCGGCTGCATAGATATTCATAGGTTGCCATCAGCAGCCTCCGGATGCCGGTGGACGCTGGCCAACCCGATCGTGTACGGCGTGCCCAAATGGGCGCACGCCACAGCGTTTTTCCTACCTTCAAGGAGACGTCTCGTAAATCCACGTGTCAAGTCCCGGGCGGCTGGGCCTGCCCTTTCTCGGAACGATCCGATGGCGGGCCCCGCCGTTGCCACACAACAGACCCACCGCGAGGGCTCGAAGCGCCGTACATCAGGGACTTTCTGATCCGTCCCTTCTCGCGCACATGGACCAACTCGTAACTGAAGGTGGAGAACGTTGTTGTAGGCGTCCCAGAATCCGACGCCGGCAATGGGCACGGCCTGCTCCGGCAGCCCGTGCCGTGCGCCGAGGCCGCACCCGCCGGGCCAAGGCCATCCTGCCGATCGCCAGGCCCAGACCGATGGCGGCCAGGCCGGCGAACAGGCTGCCGAAGACGTTGAACGCGTCAACGGAGACGTCCCCCGAGGTGTGGGAAACGTCAGTCCCAGTACGTGGCGGGCCGACCCGCCCAGAACACCGCCGAGCGCGACCGCCGCCAGGGTCTCGGGATTTACTCTCGGGCACGGATTCGTTCGCCCGCATCAGAAGTCTCCGTAGAGAACACGGATCAGTCTCCGTACAGAACACGTATCGGTGCGCACTGTCGCCCGAACTCCTGCCGCAGACCTCACCGAATATCCGCATCGTTATCCACTGGCCCACCACCATGATATCCGTGGGGATTGCAGCGTCGACGCGCGCTCAACTAAAATTCAAGATCATCGGTACCCGACCGGTTCGCCGGAGCGGCGGCCCCACCGATGGAGGACGGCCATGGCAAAGATCCTTGCGGTGCTCTATCCCGACCCCGTGGGCGGTTATCCTCCCGACTACGCCCGCGACGAGATTCCGGCCATCACCGGATATCCGGGCGGTCAGACCACGCCGACCCCACAAGCCATAGATTTCACCCCGGGGCAGCTCCTCGGCTGCGTCTCGGGAGAGCTCGGACTACGCCGGTTCCTGGAGGACCGGGGCAACGCCTATGTCGTCACCAGCGACAAGGAAGGGCCGGACTCCGCCCTGGACCGCGAGTTGCCCGACGCGGACGTGGTGATCTCGCAGCCCTTCTGGCCCGCCTATCTCACCCCCGAGCGGATCGCTTCCGCTCCCCGGCTCAAACTCGCGATCACGGCCGGGATCGGGTCGGACCACGTCGACCTGCCGAGCGCCATCACCCACGGCATGACGGTGGCGGAGGTGACCTACAGCAACAGCATCAGCGTGTCCGAGCACGCCGTCATGCAGATCCTCACTCTGGTGCACAACTACATGCCGGCCCACGACTGGGTGACCGCCAAGAAGGGCTGGAACATCGCCGACAGCGTCTCGCGCGCCTACGACCTCGAAGGCATGGACGTCGGCGTCCTCGGCTCCGGCCGTATCGGCCAGGCGGTACTGCGCCGCCTCAAGCCGTTCGACGTCACACTGCACTACTGCGACGCGCACCGGCTGCCCAAGGAGGTCGAAGGGGAACTGGGGCTGACCTGGCATCCCGACGCTCGTTCACTGGCCTCCTCGGTCGACGTGCTGTCGATCCACACCCCGCTGCATCCGCAGACGCAGAACCTCTTCGACGACGACCTGATCGGGGCCATGAAGCGCGGTTCGTACATCGTCAACACCGCACGTGCGCTCATCGTCAACCGGGATGCCGTGGTGCGGGCCCTCAACAGTGGCCAACTGGCCGGTTACGCCGGTGACGTCTGGTATCCGCAGCCGCCACCGCCCGACCATCCCTGGCGCACCATGCCCTACGAGGCGATGACGCCGCACGTGTCCGGCTCGACCCTCTCGGCACAGGCCCGCTACGCCGCCGGTACCCGGGAGATCCTGGAATGCTGGTTCGACGGGCGCCCCATTCGCCCGGAGTACCTGATCGTCGACGGCGGTGGGCTCGCCGGGACGGGAGCGCGCTCCTACACGGTCGCCGGATAACGCGTATCGAGCCGGAACGGCACGGTTGCCCCCGAGTGAGTCGACACCTCTGGACGGCGCCTTACCGAGGCAACCTGATAATTCCCGCTCAATAACAGACGGCGGACAAGGAATCAGTAGAAGATCAATTGGACGACATAGCCGAAGATCCACCACATGAGTGGGCAATGGACCTTCGGCTGTGTCGTGCCTGTTGTGAGCCCATACCCCTGTGATCCGATTCACCCCGAATCTGCTGGCGGGGCGCGGTCGAGACCCTTAGCTTGCTAAATAGGCAGAATTTTCTATGCGTAGGCGCGAGCGCCGCGCATACTGTTTCGCAAGATATTCAAGGCGAACGTCGGGAAGGTGGATCAGTGAGCAGCATGGACGCCGTGTGGGTCCGGGGCGTGAACGGCATTCAGTTGCATCACGTGACCGATCTTCAGGATGCCGGCCGGTTTTTGGGCAACGCGGCGATGGCATTGCGGGCCGCACACGTAAGGACCGGCGCCGACCGGTACTCCAGCATCGCCGCCGAGCTGAAGAGCCTGGTGCAGCGAGTGCGAGAACTGGAGGACGAGGCGCGGTCGAGCATGCACGACCTGCATTCCACCGACCCCGAGCGGTTCGCCCGCTGCCGGGACGGTCACGAGCCGTGGCCTGGTGAGATCCCGGCGGGATTCATCCCGCGCCACACCTGCAAGGACGAGTGCCTCTACCACGATCGTGACGTCCTCGACGCCATCACGCAGTGCACCTGCGGCCGGCCGCCGTGCCGGGCATGCGAGATCGGCGGGAAGCTCTGAGAACGCTGGTCGGGTGCCACCACGCGGTAGCCGTGCGCGGCCAACGCTGAGATCCACCGGCCCCACGCCGACCTCGCGGACCCGCCGCGCTCGTCATCTTGATGTGTGATGTGTGATGTGCGATGGCGGGCGATTAGTTGTTGCCTTCCCTGCCCGATTTCGGGCAGGGAATTAGAGTTTCTGTGACTCCCTGCCCAAAGGTTGTCCCGTAACGGCGGGGGCAAGTGAGATGATCTCTCATGCCGTCAGTGTGCTCGCGACCACTGACAACGCCCGCGGCGGCCCAGTAACGCCCATCTGGACTTGCCCGGGCGGGCGGCGACCACCGGCGGGTGCTGGCGGTGCTGGGATTGGCGTGCGGGGCCGACGGAAGCGGGTAACGTCATTGCCATGTTCTTCCAGACGCCGATTTACGAGTGAGAGCGTGATGGGCCCCTGTTGACGTCCTTCGACGTCGCCGCCCGTCCTCCACCGATGAATCCGTAGATCACTTCAAATCATCACCGGGAGAACCCGTGACCGTGAGCAAGAACATCAACAACCCCGTGGGCATGGGCGGCGGCCAGCGCAAGAAGCTGTCCCGCGCCGAACGGCAGAACAACGGTCCGTACCGCAACCTCGACCGCCAGGGTGCGGCCGACCAGAAGGCGGAGCTGGTGCGCAAGATGCGCGAGAAGGTAGGCGCAGCTGAGGGCGCCGGGCAGGCGGGCGACGACACCGCACAGAGCTGACGCACCGCCGCCGTAGGGCGGCACCGCACGGGGCAGGGCCCGGACCGCGACGCGCGGTCCGGGCCCTGCTGCCGTACCGTGCGCCGTCGGTCCCGCTCAGCTCTCGGCCGACCATCCGCGTCTCAGCTGACCACCCGGGGCAGCCGCAGATCCGCCTACCCTCGTGTCATGCAGCTGCCTCGGGATCCGTCGAACGTCACGCATGTCCTTGTGGCAGCCTTTCCGGCACGTCTTGCCGGTGCCGTGCAGAGCGTCTTGGCGGTCATGCCGGATGCCAGGTTCCCGCCAGCGGAGCCATTCGAGGTTGTTGAGGTGCAGGGCGAGACCGTCGCCATCCCCTACCGGATCCACAACGAGGAGCCGGAGACCGGCGGCTCGGAGCGGCCACTGACCGAAACCCAGCAGGTGATCTTGCATTGCCTGTACTCACGGCACGGTGATGGGAGGGTCCGCCAGCGCCACCTCGAAAAGATCATGGCGTCGAGCGAGCCATGGGTGGTCCCCTTTGTGGTGCGGTTGGCCGGCGAGTACGTGCTGGAGATCCTTGACGCGATCGGCCTGGGTGTTCCCGGCCTCGTTGCCCCGGGGTCGGCTGACCGCAGGCTCTATGGCGAGTTCATCGAGCGCAATCCAGACTTCTTCGCACGCACGGAGCGACGCGTGGTGAGCTACTGGTCGTGCCACTACCGTTGGAAATATGAACTGTTCGGGACGTATCCGGGGTCAGCGCTGATGGAGGCGTTCCGGGCCGCCGCGGCAGAACACGCCGGCGTGAAGTGGCCGCGGCACACACCGCCGCCGTCGGCGACATGATCGGCGGGTCTGCCTGAGCGCAGTCGTCGCCCTACCCGGCGAGGGCGAGATTGTGCAGGCGGGCGCCGTGGATGACGTGGTGGACGCCTTCGCCTTTGAGGCGGCAGTCGCGCAGGATCACGTTGATGTCCCAGCCGGAGGCTGACAACCGGCGAGCGATACCCGCACCGACACCGACGGTGCGCCCCACCCCGGTGACCAGGGCGAGCGGACGGACCGACGGGTGGGCCCGACCGGGAGCGGGGCGCACTTGGCCGCTGTTCGTTGTCACGGGCCGAGACCGTCCATGATCGGAACCGGTGGGGCAACCGCCTTTTTCGCAGCCGGAGTTGCCCGCAGGGAAGATGCTGCCGGTGCCATTGCCATGGTCGTCGCCCAGCCGACCGCGCGGCCGACCTGCCGAACGGACGGCGTCAGGACCCCGGCAAGCGCGGTCCGTCGTCTTCCTGCTCCTGGTAGGGCGCACGCGAGCGCGGCTTCTCCGGTGAGACCGGATGACAGAGATGTGGCGCGAAGTCTTGACGCGTCCCGCTCCGTTGCGTTGATATGACTGCGCAGTCATAGCGGTGCAGTCATGACAGTGCAGTCATGTGCGGGACTGGGACGGGGATTCGGCTGCCGAAGATCGGGAGACACCATGGCACCAGTCCGTCGGTGTGGTGACGCTCGGCATGGCTTCGTACGGTCCGGCCTTGCTGCTCATGGGTGTCGAGCGTGCTGTGCGGGACGCCGGCGACGCACGCCGAGTGGTCAACTCCATGGAGGGCGAGAGGGCGGGCATCACCGGGGCCGTGGACTCGCTCCTGGACCAGGGCGTGGACGGCATCGTCATCTCCGGGGCGATCGACGAGGAGGACGGCGCACGAAGAGGGCGGCGCGCTGATCACTCCGCCCGGGTCGCCGTGGCGAAGACAGAAAGAAGACAGAGGAGTCACCTTGGACACCCCCGTACGCATCGGACTGATCGGCTATGGCTTCGGCGGCCGCGTCTTCCACGCCCCGCTGCTCGCCGCCGCCCCGGAATACGAGTTCCTGGGGGTGGTCACCACTTCGCCCGAGCGCCGGGCCCAGGTCGCCCAGGACGTGAGCCGGCCGGCCTTCGACTCGCTGGAGGACCTGGTCCGTGCCGGCGCCGAGGCGGTCGCCGTCTCCACGCCCGCCGCCACGCACATCCCTTTGGTGCGGCAGGCGCTGGAACTGGGCCTGGCCGTCGTCTGCGACAAGCCGTTCGCACTCGACGCGGCCTCGGCCCGTGCGGCCGTCGAACTCGCGGAGAAGCACGGCCGTCCGCTGACGGTGTACCAGAACCGCCGGTGGGACTCCGACTTCCTCACGCTGCGGACGCTGCTGGACAGCGGCGAAATCGGCACCGTGCTCCGCTACGAATCCCGGTTCGAGGTCTTCCGGCCCGAGGCGGGTGCTCCTGCCGCGGGCGGTGGAACCCTCGTCGACTTCGGCAGTCACCTGGTCGACCAGGCACTGGTGCTGTCCGGCCCGGTGGAGCGGGTGTACGCCGAGATGCACCACCGCGACGACGAGGACGGACTCGACGACGACGTCTTTGTGGCCCTGACCCACCGCAACGGAGTGCAGTCGCACCTGTGGGGCAGTTGGCGGCAGGGCGCTCCGGGACCCAGTCTGCGTGTCACCGGGACCACGGGCACCTTCGTCGTCGACCACCGGGACAGTCAGGACCGCGCGCTGATGCGCGGTGCGACCCCGCAATCCGAGGGCGACGGCTGGGGTACCGAGCCCGAACACCTCTGGGGCCAGGTGCGGCGCGGAGACACCGTCGAGCCCGTCGCCTCGGCCCGTGGCCGGTGGGACCTGTTCTACACCGCCTTCGCCGCCGCGGTCCGCGGCGAGGGGCCCGTTCCCGTCGACCCCTGGGACGCGGTGGCCACCGCCACCGTCCTGGACGCCGCGCGGTCCAGCGCCCGCGATGGCCAGGTGGTCCGACTGCCTTGACCGTGCCTGACCGCAGAATGCGAAGGGGGCCTCTCCAACTGGAGCGACCCCCTTCGAGGGACAGGGTCCGAACTGCGTCAGACGCGGCCCGCCTAGGCGGCGTCGCGCACCACCACCGGGTCGAGGACCGTGTCGATGGCCTGCATGAGGTCGGCCTCCAGCTTGACCCCCGCCGCCTTGACGTTCTCGGTGACCTGTTCGGGCCGGGAGGCGCCGATGATGGCGGCGGAGACGTTGGAGTTCTGCAGAACCCAGGCCACGGCCAGCTGGGCCAGGGACAGCCCGGCCTGCTCGGCGAGCGGCTTCAGCTGCTGGACCCGTTCCAGAACGTCGTCCCGCAGGAAGCGGCCGACGAAGGTCGCGCCGCCCTTCTCGTCGGTGGCGCGGCTGCCGGCCGGCAGCGGGGCGCCCGGCGCGTACTTGCCGGTGAGGACACCCTGGGCGATGGGGGACCAGACGATCTGCCCGAGGCCGAGTTCCTCGCAGGTCGGCACGACCTCGTCCTCGATCACCCGCCACAGCATCGAGTACTGCGGCTGGCTGGAGACCAGCGGGATGCGCAGCTCCCGGGCGAGCGCGTGGGCGCTGCGGATCTGGTCGGCGGTCCACTCGGACACGCCGATGTAGTGGGCCTTGCCGGAGTGGACCACGTCGGCGAACGCCTCCATGGTTTCCTCCAGCGGCACTGACGGGTCGTAGCGGTGCGCCTGGTACAGGTCGACGTAGTCGGTCTGCAGCCGCCGCAACGAGTTGTCGATGGACTCCATGATGTGTTTGCGGCCCAGGCCCCGGTCGTTGGGGCCCGGGCCCGTCGGGAAGAAGACCTTGGTGAAGATCTCCAGGCCCTCCCGTCGCTCGTCCTTCAGCGCCCGGCCGAGAACGGACTCGGCCCGGGTCTGCGCATAGACGTCGGCGGTGTCGAAGGTGGTGATCCCCGCGTCGAGAGCGGCGCGCACACAGGCGAGCGCCGCGTCCTCCTCGACCTGGGAACCGTGGGTGAGCCAGTTGCCGTACGCGATCTCACTGATCGTCAGACCGCTGCGGCCGAGCTTGCGGAATTCCATGGTGCGACCTTACTTACGGTCCTGGCGGGCGGGCTCCAGCGGGATCAGCGGGATCAGGTCGCGATATCAGGGGGGATGCTGCGGGGTGCCGGCCTTGGGGGCCGCGACCGCGCAGACGCCACCGCGTTCGACGCGGACCAGAGAGCTTTGCGCAGCTATCCCCTCCCGCGACCTCTGGTGGTGAGGACGATCGTCGGCCGGCCCTCGATGGGGCCTGGGTTCACGTCGCCGGTCTCTTCGTGGCGCTGCACGTGCTCGGCGACGAAGTCGCGAGGGCTGGGCGCGTACCGCCCTGCCAGTGGTGAGCCCGACCGAGGGCGTGACGCCCGGCGCAACCGCCTCCACGCCCTCAGCCTCCGTGACCGAGACGGATGCTTCAGAGGCCGCCAGTGACACGGCCGAGGGCAACGCCCCACACGCTGCCGTGAACGCTCTTGTGCCGACCGGCGTCACAGTGGTGACCGACACCGAGGAGTCACCATGACCGCCGGACGTTCCCGTCCTCGCTACGTGCCTACCGTCGTGCTGGTCGGGGTGCTGTGCGCCGCCACCGCCTGCGGTTCCTCGACGTCCTCAGGATCCGTCGAGGCGCATGAGCCGAAGACCACCTGGGAAGAGCCCGCCTCGTACGCCTACACGCTGACGTCGACCACCCAGGTCCTGGCGGGGACCTTCCGGGTGAAGGTCCGGGACGGCAGAGTGACGGAGGCGGTCGGGGTCGACGCGGACAGTCGGCGGCAGGTGCAGGAGCTGCCGGGTGAAGTGCCCACCATCGGCGGGCTGTTGAGGAGGTTGGACAAGGCCCGCAGCGAAGACGCGGACACAGCGGAGGCGGACTACGCGGCCGACGGGCGCCCGGTGCGGATCTCTCTGGACTGGGACAAGAACGCCATCGACGACGAAGCCCTGTACGTCATCAGCTCCTACGAACCGAACCCCGGCTAGTGCGGCGCGCCGCAGATGGCCCCCATCCGCAGAGTCCAGCGGCCGTTCCGCCCGGTGAGTCGCAAGGTGGACAACGGCCGGAGCGCATGGAAAGCAGCCCGGACAGCGGCCACCGGCACCACACGCGGCACCCAGCCGCGGTGGCGCAGACGAGAACCACACTGCCCTCATGACCCACCTGGCCTGCCGGAGTTCAAAGCCAGGGCCTGCCAGAACAGGTATCGGGTCAGTTCGAGCTGGATCTGGTCCACAAGGCCGCGCGCAGCCAGGAGGTCGGCCTGGAGCCCGTCCTATGGGTCGTGGTGCGGGAGATGAGTCCCAGGTCAGTGCAGGTCCACCTGGAAGGCGTGACGGTGGTCGGCGGGGCAGGTGAAGATGCGCAGGTCTCCCCACCGGCCGACGACAACCCCTGTCTCGTCGTCGCTGGCCACGGTGAACAGGAGTGTCATGGCCGTGCCACAGGCATCGCAGGGAAAGACTGTGGGTTGCGTCAGGTGCCAGGTCGGCCAGCCGCCGAGTTTCCAGCCGGCGAGGCGGGTGATGACGTCACCGCCGTCGCCGGTCTCGCGGACCAGTTGCTCCAGCCGCGGACGGAGTTCTGCAGGCAGCTCCTCACGGAAAGGGAAGTCGGTCACGTGCTCAGCGGTGATGGCGCACGCCTGGGGCAGGTATCCGTCCTCGTCATACCGCGAGGGCGACGGCGGGGTCGTCAATTGGCTGATCACGTCCGCGGCCCGACGCCATCGCACCTCGAGCACAGGGCTGATGTCGGCCTGCTGGGCCGGAGGATCCCAGTGTTCGTTGGGGCACCAAAGGATCTGCAAGAGGTCGATGCCGGCGGGCCACCAGGGTCCCGGCGCGTCACGCCGGAAGATCTGTGCGACCGGCACCATGGCCGTGGCGGGAACGCCGACAGGGCTGTTCTCGTCGGGCAAGGAACACTCGGGCCACGGTTCGTCACTCGGCCACAGCAGTGGTCCGCCGATCGAACTGTTCCGGCAGTCCGGCTCCGCCCGCTCGGGATGGAGTACGACCGCGTCGCGCGCGTGGGGAGCGAGTTCCGGAAGCACGGCGAGTATCGCTTCGGTTGTTGGTCTGGAGGTGCGCGTCATCGTGCCTTCCGGTCCGCTGGTCGTAGATCGCTCGCAGCGTATAGGGCGGCTGTGACACCGGTTCCCACTCGCAGATCATGAGAAGAGGCACAGTCGGATCGCGGCAATGCCAGCGGGTTCCAGCTTCAACCCTGCTGCCGTGATGGGGCTCAACGCTTGACCTTCGAGTCGGGTTGAAGGTTCACCGTCGCCGGCGTGAGGACGTATCGCATCTCGCAGCCGGCCGAGGGTTACGGCGTGGGCCACGACGCCGCGTTTCTTTGCGGGGCCTTCCTCTGGGTTGGGGTCAGCCGAGGCCGAACCAGCCCAGGACGGTTTGCACGAGCAGGATGGTGGACATGCCCGCGACACCGACGACGACGGTGGTCGCGGCGACGCGGTAGCGCGGGCTGTTGGCCGCGGGGCCGAGCAGGGAGCGGCGGTTGGTGAGGACCAGCAGGTAGACCAGGACGATGGGGCTGATCAGGCCCTGGAGGACCTGCGTGCCGATGAGCAGCTGGATGACGTCGACCGGGGTCATCGCGACGACCGCGCCGAGCACGATCTGGGCGGTGAACAGGCCCAGGAACAGGGGCGCGTCGCGGAAGCTGCGAGAGACGGAGCGTTCCACGCCGGCGGCCTCGCCGATGGCGTAGCTGGCGGACAGCGGGACGACCGCGCCCGCGAGGGCGGACGCGCCGATCAGGCCGAAGGCGAAGAGGAGTTCGGCGTTCTGTCCGGCGACCGGTTTGAGGGCTTCGGCGGCTTGGGCGGCGGAGTTGAGCGGGCCGGTGCCGCCGATGACTGCGGCGGTGGCGATGATGATGGTCAGACTGATGATGCAGGCGAACACCGCGCCCAGCACCGCGTCCAGTTTGATCAGCCGGTAGTCCTCAGGCTTGGCGCCGCGGTCGACGACGCCTGCAGCGGCGTAGAACTGCATGTACGGGCTGACCGTGGTGCCGATCAGGGCGACCGCGAGCAGGATGAAGTCCTTGCTGGGCTCCACGTGCGGAACGATCAGGTGCTTGCCGACCTCGCCCCAGTGCGGGTGGCCGAGGATCATCGCGACGGGGTAGGCGAAGAACGCCAGCGACATGAGCAGGAAGATGCGTTCGGCCCACCGGTAGGAGCCGAACAGGACGAGTGACCACAGCAGGATCGCGGCCGGCGGGACAACCGCCCACTTCGGCACGCCGAGCAGCTCGAAGGCGGCGCCGATGCCCGCGAACTCCGAGACCACCAGGCCGGTGTTGGCCAGCAACAGGCAGAACACGGCAAGCGCGGTCAGCCGCAGGCTGAACTGCTCGCGGATCAGGGCGCCGAGTCCCTTTCCGGTGTGTGCGCCGAGGCGTACGGCCATCTCCTGAACCATGACCAGCGCGATGGTGACGAGCACCATGAAGAACAGCGTGCCGTAGGTGAATTGGGACCCGGCGGAGGCGTAGGTGGCGATGCCGGCGGCGTCGTTGCCCGCGTTCGCGGCGACCAGGCCGGGCCCGGCGACCGCGGCGATCACCGCGAGGCGTCCCAGGCCGCGTCGCCGCGTGACGGGGACGGCGGACTGGGCCGGAGTGGTGTCCAGCTCGGGGGTCACTGCAGGAACCTCCGAAAGTGCAGGCGCCCGCTCTCGGGCAGCAGCGTGTCCAGGACGTCGTCGGCGAGGATGCGGCCCAACGGGCGGTCCTCGTCGTCGACGACGAGGAGGGAGGAGACGCGGGCGGCGACCAACTGCTCGGCCGCCTCCGTCAGGCGGGTGTCCGGGTGGACGGTCGCCGACGGCCCGAACTGGGCCAGCCAGCCGGTCAGATCGGCCACCTTGGTGGCGTCCTCGGCCACCGCCAGATCGAACAGGGCGACGTCGGCGACCAGGCGGCCGTCGTCGTCCAGCACGGCGATCGCATCGATCTCCGTACGGTGCTCGGCCTGCGCGGCCAGTACCGCGCGCACCTCGGCGACGCTCTGCTCGCGACGGGCGGTGACCAGCAGCGTGGTCATCGCACCGCCGGCCGTGTCCTCGGGGTAGGCCAACAGGCGGCGCAGGTGCCCGGCCTCAGCGGCGGGCATACGCTCCAGCAGGCGCTCCCGCTCGTCCTCGTGCAGATCGCGCAGCGCGTCCACGGCCTCGTCCGGCTCCATCTCCTCCACCAGCCGGGCGGCATGCTCCGGTTCGGCCTCGCGCAGCAGGTTCTCCAGCTCGGCCGGTTCCATCTCCTCCAGCGCGTCCGCCGCGGCGGCGGGTTCCAGCATGTGGAGCAACTGCTGCCGCTCGGCCCGGCCCAGGTCTTCAAGCAGGTCTGCCAGGTCCGCGGGGCGCAGCCGGTGCAACGCGCCCCGGGAGGCGCGCAGTTGGACCTGGGCGGGTCCGTCGGTGGCGTGCTCGGCGAACGGCGCCATGGCCTGCCAGTCCAGCACCCGCTCCGGGGTCGGCCGGGACTGCCAGCGGCGCGGACCGAGCCGGCGCAGCAGGGTCGGCAGCGACACGTCCACCCCGACCAGCACCACCCGGTCGGCGAGCGGGGCCAGATAGAGGTCGGCGGCGCGGGTGACCTGCACTCCATCGACGTCGACGAGTTGGTGGTCGAGTACGTCGCGGGCGAGCAGCACCTCGCCGGGGCGGCGCTCGTACTCGCGCAGGTCCAGGCGCGCGGTGCGCAGCGCGACCCGCCCGGAGTGCACCTTCTCGACGGTGTCGGCGGGCAGGAAGGCGTGCCGGCGGCCGACCCGTACGACCAGGCCGGTCACCGGCGGGTAGGGCTCGGCGCCGTAGAGCCGGGCGACGACATCGACGACCCGGCCGACCTCCTCGCCGGCCTGGTTGGTGACCGGTCCACCGATCAGCCCGGCCAGCGAGACCAGGGACGCGCGCACCGCCTTGGAAGCGGTGGCGCGGCGTTCCAGCTGGACGCGGCGGCCGCGCAGGCGGGCGCTGGTGGACATGAGCAGAGTGTTGGTGGCCAAGGTGAACACCTCCTTGCCCCGACGAGACGGCGGGGCGCCGGGCGGCACCAGACAGCACAGGCGCCCCTGGCCAGGGAAATCACGCGAGCGTGCTCGGGAGCGGGCAGGCGTGAGCCGGCGGCCGACGGCGGTGCCGGACGGCGGTCAGGGAGCGATCGGCTGCCTCGTGTCGCGGCAGGACGGCAAGAACGAGGACAACGCGGAAGAGGGCCGACTATGGCCGGGACTACTGTCCATCACTCGCCTCCCTCCGGCCGGGACACCCAAGGCGTCACAACGACTCGGCAAGGAGCGACCAGGGCGCGATGCTCCTGGTACACCCCAACTCGTCAGAGCTTTGGCACTCCACGGCGTAATCCCACCTTCTGGGCGGGAAGCCACTTGGCCTCACCCCTTAGGCCGGGGAGAGGTGTCCTGAACCTGGGCGTCTCTCGACGTCGTCGGGTCAGTGGCCTGTGTCCGTGAAGACGCCTCACCGAACGAGGTGCCTGTTCAAACCGCGCACAGCATACGCCCGCCGCGGTCACCGTGACCAACGCGCCGGTCACCATCGGTAAGAGCGGCCGCACAACGAGGAATAGCGCGAGACCTGTAGAAGGAGCCCAACAGAACGACCACCACAGTGCGGGCACGTCCCGCTGCCACGAGGAGGACAGCCCTCCCATGACGAGCTCCGGCAGCCTGCCCGTCGCTCCCTTTGCTCACGGCAACCGGACACCGGCCCGCCGAGGCGGCCTGCGCCGCCTGGTCCTTGGGCCGGTCGTGCCTACCGCGCCGGTGCCGTCGTCATACCGGACTCACACCACGCTCCTACCAAGACCAGGAGCGGCGGCACCTGGCCCGGTCCCCCTTCTCCGTGAGTGCGCCGCCATCACCGCCGTCGTACGCCACCGCATGCGCCGCGAGACCTGCCGCGCGCCCACACACTCGATCCCGCTCCGGCGCAGACGGCGCACCCACACCTCCCCGGCCGCCGACGCGGGCATCACGCCGGAAGACAGTCACAGCAGCGACGCCGGGCGACGGCCCCCGTGCACCGCCGCACCGAAAGCCGCGCTGGCCCAGTGGCCTCCAACTAGCGAGTCGGCCCCGGGAAGCGGCGGACATCGGGGCGGCTCATGACGCAGACGGTGACGCCGTCGAAGGCCTCGGCGAAGTCGTCGTACATCCGCTGCCCGAGTGCGGCAAGGCCGGCTGTCGGCTCGCGTCGCCGGACCGGTCAGGCTCCGGCCGCCGTGACGACGGCGTCCGTGGCGAAGCCGAGGAGGAGGCCGAGCAGGATGCACCAGGTGGTGAGTGTCTTCAGCCCGGTCCGGCGGGCGACGGCCAGCAGTTCGATGACCACGTAGAGGATCGAACCGGCGGCGAGACCCAGGAAAGCGATCGACAGGGTGTCGTTGACCAGGTGCTGGCCGACGAGCGTGCCCAGGAAGGTGGGGCCGCCGCCGATCAGGCCGAGCCACAGGAGGGTGAGCCAGGACGGGCGTTCGCCTTCCGCTGCCAGTGGGGCGACGATGCCGAAGCCCTCGGTGGCGTTGTGCAGGCCGAAACCGATGATGAGCAGGACGGCGAGGGAGAGTTCGCCCTGAGCGGCGGAGTTTCCGATGGCCAGGCCCTCGGCGAAGTTGTGCAGGCCGATACCGGTGGCGATCATCAGCGCCAGGGACCCTGCCTGGCTGCGGACCTTCGGGGCCAGCTCGGCGGTGGCGGCGGCGCCGGGGCCCGACGGGCGGTCGGCGGACGCCCGGCGGCGGCTGATCCAGCTGTCGTAATGCACAAGACCGGCCAGACCGATCGTCAGGCCCACGGCCAGGGTGCCGCCCCCGGAAGCGACCGTTCCCCACTCGTGATTGCTGAGCGCCGCGTCGACCGGCTCCCACGCGTGGGTCAGCACGTCCCACACGAGAAAGACGAGGATGCCGATGGCCACGGCGTTCAGGCCCGCCTTGAGACGGGGGGTGGGTGAGCGAAGTCGGCCGATCGGGAGGCCGAGGTAGATGGTGAAGCCGGCGATGGCGCCGAGCAGGGTGATGTTCGCGCTGGACATGGGGACTCCGGTCTGACGTGCGGGGACGCGGAGTGAGTAAAGGTTAGACAAGGCTTGCCTAACAACCCCTGAAGCGCCATTTCAAGCAAGCTTGGTGAAGTCATTACGCGAGGGCGAGGCGAGCCCCGAGGGCCGCTCCTGGGCCGGGCGGTCATCTCGGGGTGGGCGAACGCCGCACCAGTCAATCCGTCGAGCGTCGTTACTCGTATGGATGGAGAGGATGTAACTCGCATGAAACCGGCATGAATGATGAAGTTCAGCCGAAAAGGGTCGGTGTACTGACCGGGTGGTTCTGGATCACAGCTCACTGACCACCGCGGCCGCCCTCGGCGACGCCTTGCGCCGCCGTATGTTCGAGGACTTCGGTTTCGGGTCGGAGTGCGCCGCGCCCGCCTTGGTGCGGATGCGCAACTGTCCCTTCCGCCCCATGACGGCCAAGACTCCGGAACTGGTCTGCAGCGTCAACCAGGCTTTCCTGGCCGGGTGTCTGGAAGGACACGGCCTGAAGCACCTCGGAGGCGGGAGCCACCCGCGGGCGGTGAGGCACATCCCGCTGCGGCTCGCAGGCGTCGGCGACTCGCCGGTGCCGGCCCATCCATACATGAACAGCTGGAGTCACCATGAACTCCATCCATGCTGCCGAAGTTCTGCCCGTTCGCGGACCAGGCTCATGCCTACGCTGGAGCCGCCGAAGGGCGGCTTGACCATCGCCGCGCGCCCGTTGCCATGCATCGGTCCCTCGGACCACACCCACACCCACACCCACCATCCGGACACCGGCCCGTTCCCGTGTCATCGGCAGCCGGCCCCGTGCCATCGATGGTTGAGTGAGATCATGGGCAGTTTCGAGATCAATGAGAACTTGGTGCGCTCTCTGGTGCATGAGCAGCATCCGGACCTTGCAGGACTGGACCTGTGTGAGGTGGTCGGCGGTTGGGACAACCAACTGTGGCGTCTCGGGGACGAGTTGGCGGTGCGCATGCCGCGCACGGAGCGTGCCCCGTCCCTCCTGCGCAAAGAGCACCGGTGGCTGCCCGCCCTGGCCCCGCGTCTACCACTTCCGGTCCCGACCCCCCTGCGGATCGGTGAACCGTCCGCACGCTTCCCGCGGCCGTGGACCATCGCGACATGGGTTCCCGGCGAACCAGCCGACCGTGCCCCAATCAGCAACGACAGCGCGGCCGACACTTTGGCGGGCTTCCTCGAGGCACTCCATGTGAGGGCGCCCGCACATGCACCGGTCAGTCAGGATCGCGGCGTTCCCCTCAAAACGCTCTCGGACGGCTTCGAAAGGGGGCTCGAGGAAGTCGCCTCCGGAGGCGTTGCCGCTGACCTCCGGGATGTCCGGGACGTCTGGGAGGAGGCCGTTGCGGCTCCCGATTGGGAGGACCGGCCGGTGTGGCTGCACGGCGACCTTCATCCGGCGAATGTCGTCGTCTCGGATGGCGCACTCTCGGGCGTGATCGACTTCGGTGACATGTGCGCCGGCGATCCGGCGGTCGATCTCGCCGCCGCCTGGGTGCTCCTTCCCGCGGGGGCGGCTGCACGGTTCTTCGACGCGTACGCATACGTGGACGAGGCGATGATCCGGCGCGCACGAGGGTTGGCTGCCGCGAAGAGCCTTTTCCTCATCCTCATGGGCCGGGCCGGGGAGCGGGGTCTGCCGGGCGGCAAGCCGGCATGGGGACCCGCGGGCCGGGCGGCGCTCGACCGTGTTCTGGCATCAATCTAGGAGGCTGGCAGACTTTCACGTTGCTCAGCTTTCGGAGGCCCCACTCGAGGTTCGCCGCCAAGGGACACCCAGGTCACCTGAGACCGCAGGCGAATCGGACCAGATCACCTGGGACGGAGACCAGATCCTTGGAGACGGGACACCATCCCTCCCTCGTCAGGCCCACCCGCCACCAGTTACGAGGTAGTGACAACCGGGGGCCAACTTCTTGGCGCGCAGACTGCTCTTCTTCGGTGAAACCGCGCCAATTAGGCAGCTAAGAAACTTAGTTGGTGCCAAGGGAACGAAGAAATCCAAGGAGACCTGAGCATGAGGATTGGTATGAAGCGGCTCGCGGTAGTCGGCGCGCTGGGTGTGACCTCAGCGGCACTGGCGGTATCCCCGGCGTTCGCGAAGAGCGACATCTCGATTCAGGCCACCCCCCACACCGCGCATGTTGGCCACGTGGTGAAGGTGCACGGCCAGGGTGACGACGACGCCCAGCGATACACCACGCTCGTCATACAGGAGCGGTCCGGCAAACCCGGCCACTGGGGCCACTGGCACGCCGTCACGCGAAGCTTCGACGGCGATGCGCGCGCCAACGTCAAGGTCACGCACACGGGCGAGTTGCAGTTTCGTTCAGTGCTGTACTCGACCGACAAGCACCACCAGCACGCGAAGACGGACCGCATCTCCACGCCAGTGACCGTCAAGGTCGTCCGCTAGTGCCGTGACCACGAACGTTCACGGATTTGGCTGCAACGGCATGGGCTGTTTCGGGCGCACGGCGTTGCAGTGGTGGATTATCCGCAAGCTCCGCTTCAGCCCCCCAGCTTGACCGCGCGGTGTACGTCGTCGGCGTAGGCCTCGGGCTGTTCCCAGGCTGCGAAGTGGCCGCCGGCAGGGTGTTCCACATAGTCGCAAATGTTCAGGAACACCTCGGCGTAGCTTCGCGGCTCCGGTTTGATGTCGCGCGGGAACACGGAGAGCACGGTCGGCGTGTCGATCCGGTCAGGGAGGGCGGCCGGTTCGACATAGGTGGTGAAAGAGGTGCCGATCGTGCCGGTGACCCAGTAGGCGGTGACCCAGGTGAGAAGCTCGTCCGGAGTGAAGGCCGACTCGTCGGACCAGGACTCCAGTTTCTCGATGATCCACGCCGCGAGGCCGGCGGGTGAGTCGCCGAGCGCGACGGCGAGCGTGTTCGGCCGCGTCGACTGCTCCGCGATGTATCCGCCCTCGGTCCGGAACCACTGCGCAGACCGGCGGAGGTGGGCCGCCGCGTCGGGCGCGAGCTTCGCCGGGTCTGCCGTGAGCGCACGCTGTGGGGCGGTGTTCGTGAGGTGCAGGGCAGCCACCCGGTCCGGGTGGTGGGCTGCGAGGATTTCCGCGACGGTGCCACCCACGTCGCCGCCGGACACCGTGTACCGCGAGTGGCCGAGCTCCTCGAGAGCGTCCGCGACGATCCCGGCGATCCGGTTGACCGACATACCAGGAACGGTGAGCGGGGCCGCGAACGGGAAGCCCGGCAGCGCGGGAACCACCACGTGCATGTCCGCGAGCAGAGGCAGGACGCGCTCGAACCGCAACACCGAGTCCGGCCAGCCGTGCAGCAGCACGACAACCGGGGCGCCGGGATCCGCGGACCGCTGGTGGATCACCCGCAGGTCGGTGTCGCCCGCCCGCACCGTCACCCAGGGGAACGCGTTGATGCGGCGCTCGTGCACGCCCCAGTCATACTCGTTCGCCCAGCGTTCGAGCAGTTCGTCGAGGTGGCTGCCGCTGATGCCGCGCGTCCTGTCGTCACTCCACGGGGTCGTGACACGCCGCGTCCGCTGGAGTCGTTCCCGTATCTCGTCGCTCATGTGTATCAGCGTACACATCATGTGTATGCTCGTACACATGACTTTGCGCAATGCGGCCGCCACCAGGCAGCGGATCCTGGAACACGCACAACGCCAGTTCGCCCAGCACGGGTACGCGGCGATCACGGTCAAAGGCGTGGCCGACGCGGCCGGCGTGTCACCCAACCTCATCACGCGCTATTTCGGCGGCAAGGACGGCCTTTTCCTGGCGGCCACCCGGGTGGAGATCCCGGTCTCCGACTCCTTCGACGGCGACCGCTCCGCGCTGGGTTCGCGCCTCGCGGCGAGCATCGTCCAGCGCTGGTTCGGTGCACCCGGGGAGGATCCGCTGCTCGTGCTGCAACGCGCGTCCGGCGAACGCCCGGAAGCGGCGGAGACGCTGGCCGCCTTCCTCGACACGAACTCGCTGGAGCCGCTCCACCGCTACCTGCGCGACAGCGGCCTGGACGACGCGGACGCCCGCAGCCGAGCCGCAGCGATCGACGCCTTCGTGCTCGGCGTCTCGACCCGCCGCCGGGTCCTGCGTTCCGAACTCGGCGACCCCGCTGATCTCCAGGCCTGGCTGAGCGCCACCATCCAACGTCTCGCCGACGGGTGATGCACGACAGCAAGAAGTACTGAAACTCCACTTCCTGTCTGCCCCTGCGGTCCAGTCATCGACATCTGCCCGACCGTCGCGGTCACGGCATCGGCGCCGTGACCAAGAACGTGGGTGATGGTCGGGCTCGAGTGGCCGAGCCGACGGCCCAGGGTGACGACGGACTCGCCCGCTTCGAGGATGACCGAGGCCTACGTGTGCCGGAGCACGGGACTACTACGCCCACTTCATGCCCGAGACCGGCGGCAAGGGGCGTGGGGCCATCGACGCCTTGCTCGGCCAACCTGCCGCGGTTGTCACGGCCGCGTAGATGTCCGCTCTCCATAACGCCGCGCCTCCTCGCGGCGGCGCCTCTCGCGGCGATTGCTCAGAGCCAGTCTTTCCGCTTGAAGATGACGTACAGACTGGTGCATACGACCGCCATCAGGATGATCGCGAAGGGGTATCCGAGCGCCCAGTGCAATTCCGGCATGCTGTCGAAGTTCATGCCGTAGATCGTGCCGACCAGGGTCGGGGCGAACAGGATGGCCGCCCAGGACGAGATCTTCTTGATCTCCTCGTTCTGTTCGAAGCCCGCCTCCGCCAGTGCGCGCATCTCGGCGTTCTGTTGTTGGGTGACGAGGGTGGCGTTGACGGTGAGGATGTCGGTGAGGGCCTGGCGGAAGCCGTCGACGCGTTCGCTGGTGTGGGTGACGTGGTCGGCGACGTCGCGGAGGTAGCGCTGGAGTTCCTCCTCGGTGCCGTACTTGGCGAAACCCGCCATCAGGCCGTGCAGCATGCCGACCAGCGGGCGGGTGGCGCGCTGGAACTCGACCATTTCGCGGGAGAGTTCGTAGATGCGGCGGGACACCTCGGGGTCGCCACGGAAGACCTCGGTCTCGATCTCGTCGATGTCGTTCTGGACGCCGGCGACGACGGGGACGTAGCCGTCGACCACGGAGTCGAGGATCGCGTAGAGGACGGCCTCGGGACCGAGTTTCAGCAGCTCCGGGGTGTCCTCCATGCGGCGGCGCACCGCCGACAGGTCCGGCGCCGCACCGTGCCGGACGGTGATCACGAAGTCGGGGCCCACGAAGACGTGCAGTTCGCCGAAGTAGACCTCCTCGGCCGCGTCCAGATAGCGGGCCGCGCTCAGGACGACGAAGAGTGTGTCGCCGTAGCGCTCCAGCTTCGGTCGCTGGTGTGCCTCCATCGCGTCCTCGACGGCGAGCGGATGCAGGTCGAACTCGGCGGCCAGGGAGAGGAGTTCGGCCTCCGTGGGGCGGGCGAGGCCGATCCATGCCATGCCGGAGGGCTGGTCGCGCAGCTCTCGGAAGGTGTCGGCGAGGGAGGCGGGGGTCGAGACCCGTACGCCGTCGCGGTACAGGGCCGCCTGTACGACGCTGTCGGCGGCGGCGGGTTCCGGCTCCGGAGGGTCGGCGCGCGGCGCCGGGGGCGTCACGCCGGTCGCGGCCGGCGGGTTCAGGGCGCGTCGCCAGACGGGCTTTCTGCCGTTCTTGGCGGTCGGACGGGGGCGTCGCTCGGACATTGCGGCTGCCTCCCAAGTCGCTGGTACGTCGCTGTGATCACGGAGAAGGATATACGGGTCAAATGTCACGGGCGGGCAGTGGGCGTGCCGTGCGGGCGGGCGTGCCCGTGGAGGGCCCCACGGCTTGCGGACAGAAGGTGTCCGCAAGTCCCGTTAGCGTGCACCCCATGACGACGAAGGCGAACGCGAAGGCGAAGACGAGCGGCGTGGACGGGAGTAGGAAGGTTGGCGGGGGTGGGAACAGGGGGCGCGGCGTCGGCGCCCACCCCGCACCCCTACTCGAACCCCGCGCCCTCAACCGCGCGACCCTCGCCCGCCAGTTCCTCCTGCGCCGCTCCGCCGGTCGTGGCGTCACGGACGCCGTCCGGCACCTCGTGGGTCTTCAGGCGCAGAACGTGAAGCCGCCGTACTACGCCCTCGCCGCCCGACTCGAAGGGTTCCGGCCCGAGGAGTTGTCGACGGCCATGGAGGACCGTGCCGTCGTCCGCATCGTGACCCTGCGCTCCACCATCCACACCCACACCGCCGACGACGCCCTCACCCTGCGACCGCTCGTGCAGGGGGCCCGCGACCGGGAGCTGAACAACTTCCGCAAGGGGCTCGCGGGTGTCGACCTGGACCGGCTCGCCGTGATCGCTCGGGAGCTGGTGGAGGCCGAGCCGCGCACGATGAAACAGCTGCGTGAGGAACTGCTCGTCCACTGGCCGGACGCCGACCCCTTCGCGCTCTCGGTCGCCGCCCGCTGCCGACTGCCGCTCGTCCAGGTCACCCCGCGCGGGCTGTGGGGCCGCAGCGGCCAGGTCGCGCTGACCACCGCCGAACACTGGCTGGGCCGTCCCACCGAGCCGTCCCCGGGCCCCGACGCGGCCGTCCTGCGCTACCTCGCCGCGTTCGGACCCGCCTCCGTGAAGGACATGCAGACCTGGGCGGGACTGACCCGGCTGCGCGAGGCCTTCGAACGCCTCCGCCCGCGACTGCTCACCTTCCGTGACGAGAACGGCGTCGAACTCTTCGACCTCCCCGACGCGCCCCGCCCCGATGCCGACACCCCGGCCCCGCCCCGTTTCCTCCCCGAGTTCGACAACCTGCTCCTCTCGCACGCCGACCGCTCCCGGGTGGTGCCAGACGGTCTCAAAGGGCGTACCTGGGCGGGCAACCAGGCGTACTGCACGCTGCTCGTCGACGGCTTCCTCGCGGGCTTGTGGCGACAGGAGGGGGACGTGCTCACCATCGAACCGTTCGGCCGGCTCACGAAGGTCCAGCGGGAGGAGGTGGTGGCGGAGGCCGAGGGGCTGCTCCGGACTCTGGCCGGCGCGTCGGCGTCGTACGACATCCGCTTCGGGACCGTGGCCGCGTAAGCCACGTACGTCACCCGAGTCACGTACGTCACCCGAGCCACGTACATCACTTAAGTCGCGTACATCATGCGAGCCACGTACGTAGCCCGATGCACGTACGTCACCCGAACCACGCACGTCACTGAAGTCGCACAGCGCCCGTACGACCGTCCGGGGTACTCAGTCCGCGCGCCCCGTCACCGCCACCGTCACCCCGAGCCCGATCAGGGTGCAGCCGCCCGCGCCCCCGATCAGCGACAGTCGACGGTCCGAGCCGGCGAACCAGGAGCGGGCCGCCGACGCCGTGAGCCCCCACAGGGTGTCGGTGACCAGCCCGATGGAGATCGGGATCAGACCGAGCACCAGCATCTGCACGGGCACCCGCCCCGCCGAGTGGTCCACGAACTGCGGCAGCACCGCCGCGAAGAAGACCAGGCCCTTGGGGTTGGTGAGGCCGACGAGGGCGCCGTCCAGGACGGTCCGCAGATCGCCGCGCGCCGCGGCCGCGGGCTCCTGTCGCAACGCCGAGGCCTTCATCTCCTTGCGGTGCCGGAACGCCCGCACCCCCAGCAGGACCAGATACGCGGCACCCGCCAGCTTCACCACCAGGAAGACGGTCAGCGAGCGCTCCACCAGCGAGCCGATCCCGAAGGCGACCGCGGCCACCAGCAGATACGAGCCGACGACATTGCCCAGCGCGGTCATCACCGCCGTGCGCCGCCCGTGCGCGAGCGCCCGCCCGATCACGAACAGCACACTCGGCCCGGGAATCACGATCACCAGCAGCGACATCGCCGCGAACGCCAGGAACCGGTCCGTGGACACCATGTCCATCACCCCCAACGGCCGCCATTCAAACAGGGGCCCTACAGTCCCGGACATGGAACTGCGGCAACTCGTCTACTTCGTCACGGTCGCCGAGGAGCTGCACTTCGGGCGGGCGGCGGAGCGTCTGCACATCGTGCAGTCGGCCGTCAGCCAGCAGATACGGCGGCTGGAGCGGGAGCTGGGCGCCGAACTGTTCGACCGTTCACCGCGGCACGTACGGCTGACGGGGGCGGGGGAGCGGCTGCTGCCCGAGGCGCGGACGGTGCTCGCCGCCGTGGACCGGGCCCGCGCTGCGGTCGCCCCGGCCGAGGTGCTGCGTCTGGGCACCAGTACCGGACTCGGCGCTCACCTGGACCGGGTGCTCGCGGGCCTCGCCGAGCGGAAGCCCGCGGTCCAGGTCGAGCTGGTCTCGCTTCCCGCGCGGGAGCGGCTCGCGCGGGTCGTGGACGGTCGCCTCGACGCCGCGTTCGTACGGGGCGCGGAGCCCCTGGCGGGCGTACGTGTGCTGCCGCTGTGGCCCGATCCACTGGTGGCCGCGCTGCCCGCCGGGCACCCCCTGGCCGCCCGCGAGGGGATCGACCTCGCCGAACTCGCCGCACTCCCGTTGAGCATCACCGCGCGCCGGACCAATCCCACCCTGGTCGACCTGGTCGTCGGGGCCTGTCACGACGCCGGCTTCGAACCACTGCCCGGACCGGTGAGCGGCTCCCTCCAGGACACCCTCGCCAGCATCGGGACCCGGCCGCTGTGGACGGTCGTCTACGCCTCGCACGCCCGCGTCCTGCACAGCCCCCGGGTCGCCTTCGTCCCCTTCCGGGCACCGGGACTCGCGCTCACCACGGGACTCGCCGTGCACGGCGCGACGCCCACGCCTCACCTGGACGCCTTGCTCGCGGCCTGCGGCGATCACGAGAACTGATCGCTGCGGTCGCCGTCCGCTTCTTGGTCGACGAGCCCCCGCGCGATGAACTGAACCCGTACCCGGAAAGCGGCCGGAGCCGCCCCAGGAGAGGGAGTTCAGCCATGCCCATCGTCACCATCCAGCAGGGTCCGCGCGACGTCGAGCTCAAGCGGGACCTCGTCAAACGCGTCACCGACGCCTTCGTCGACGCGTACAGGATCCCCGCCGAGAGCGTGCACGTCTGGATCCACGAGGTGCCGGCGGACAGCTGGGGCAGTGCGGGGAAGCTGACCGCCGACAAGTAGAGGGGGAGAGCCGACAAGCGGAGGGGGGCAACGGGGAGGAACAGGGGGAAATGGATAGGGGGCGTTGCGGGCCGCTCGTGGAGGCCCGCAACGCCCCCTGGCTTTCACCTGAGGGGTGCTCAGGAGTCTGGGGAGCCCGTCGGCCGCCGGTGACTGACGAACAGTCACCGGCGACTCATGGCTACGAGTTGATCTGCGTCTTCACCAGGCTCGAGAAGGTCGTCAGACGGGTGTAGACGCCCGGGAAGCCGGCCTCGGCGCAGCCGTTGCCCCAGGAGGTGATGCCCGCGAGGACGCCGCCGATGAGCAGCGGGCCGCCGCTGTCGCCCTGGCAGGTGTCGGTACCGCCGTTGGTGTAACCGGCGCAGACCATGTCGCTGGCCACGAATTCGGAGCCGTAGGAGCCGGCGCAGCTGGAGTTGGACACGATCGGGACGGTCGCGGTGCGCAGTTGGTTGGAGGAGCTGCCGCTCTCCGAGGTGGTGCCCCAGCCGATGATGCGGGCGGTGGCGCCGGTGGCGTACACGCCGGTGTCCGTGGAGGCGACGTACGACGCCGGGGTGTACGACATCGACGTCGACAGGGTCAGTACGGCTACGTCGTCGCCGTTGGTGGCGTCGGTGTAGGCGGGGTTGATCCAGATCTTGCTGACCTTGCTGACGGTGCCGTTGGTGCCGTTGAGGTACGTTCTGCCGCCGACGACGCGGACGCTGCTCGTGGTCTCGCCGACCATGCAGTGGGCGGCGGTGACGACCTTGTTCGCCGCGACCAGGGTGCCACCGCAGAACTGGTTCTGCGAGGCGTCCGTGATCTGCATCATGAACGGGTACGCGGTGGTGGTCGTCGTCGTGCCGCCGACGATCGGCTGGGGGGCGGCGACGGCGCCGGGTGCGCCGAGGAGAGCGGTCGCGGCGGCGGCAGCGGTGGCCACGCAGAGAGCGGCGGTCTTCTTGGCACGGTTGAGCCCGAACATGGATCTCCTCAGAAGTTGCCGGTGGGGGGACGCGCGGGTGTGGGGGGTGAGGCACGGCGTCTGTGGGCTGACGCCGTGTGCCCGAGCGAGCGGCACGACGCTCACGCTAGAAGGCGGAAGGTTCCGCATCCAAGAGGGGAACCCCCTAGGCGAGTTGCGGGAGGGAAAACCCTTGCTCGAGAGACACGGGGTTTAGCCACCGATCCTTCGGCTGTGGGCCGTTGGGGGTTTCCGGCGCAGTTCCCCGCGCTCTCAAGACCGGGGCTGCGCCCTGGATCCGAGCCCGTTGTCCTGCGGCTGCGGGCCGGTGGGGGTCGCTCGCGCAGTTCCCCGCGCCCCTGAAGGGGCGCGGGGAAAATTCACCCGCTCCGGCGCCCCGCAGCCAGCCGTACGATGTCCACCCGCGACCGAATCCCCAGCTTCCGATACACCCGCGTCAGCGTCGCCTCGACGGTCTTCACGCTGATGAACAGCCGCGCGGCTATCTCCCGGTTGGTGGCGCCCTCCATGACCAGCGCCGCGACCTGACGCTCCGTCGCGGCGAGGCTGTCGAGCGCGGCGGGAGCGAGCGGCGTCGTGGCCGAGGCCGCCGCCGGCCCGGCCGCACTCGCGGACTCCACCTGCCGCAGCCACGGCAGCGCCCGGCAGCGGCGGAACAGCCGCGTCGCCTCGTCGTAGGAGGTCGGCCCCGGCCGGTGGGTGCGCAGCCCGGCGAGGGCGTACGCCGCCCGGGCCTCCTCCAAGCCGTAGCCCAGCTTGCCCAGCCGGTCCTGAGCGGCCGTCAGCTGGCGTACCGCGGGCCCCTGTTCACCGCGCGCGGCCCGCACCAGCGCCTCCGCCCGGTCGAGTACGGCGAGCACGCTCTCCCGCCCGAGCCGCAGCGCCTGCGCCCGCGTGGCGTCGATGACGTCCTGCGCCTCGACCGGCTCACCGATCCGCACCAGCGCCTCGGCGAGGTCGCCGTGCCAGCGTCCCCGGGCCGGGTCCGTGACCCCGAGCCGATCCTCCAGCTCCCGTACCCGCCGCAGCGACTGCACGACCGCGAGCGAGTCCCCGGCCACCAACTGGGCGTGCCCGAGGGCGCCCAGGGCTCGCGAGAGGTAGACCAGGTCGCCGTCCTCCTCGGCGCGGTCCACGGCCTCCCGGGCCAGCGCCAGCGCCCGGTCGACGTCGCCGCCCGCGGCCTCGGCGAGCGAGGTGAACATGGCGGTGGCCGCCTCGCCGATTCCCGTGTCGCGGGCCAGCCGCAGGCTCTCCCGGGCCAGGTCGAGCGCCCGCCCGCAGTGCCCGGAGCGCAGCTCGGTCTCGGCGAGCCCGCGCAGGAAGTGCACCTCGCTCTCGACCATCCCGCGCCGCCGCACCTCGCGCAGCAGGGCGGTGATCGTGGTGCGGGCCTCGGCGAGCTGGTCGCCCATGATCAGCCAGCGGAAGCGGGCGGCGCCGGCGCCGTTGTGGTCGCACGCCACCCGGGGGTCCTGCGGCTCGCGCATCGCCCGCTGGATGGTGGCGGGTGCGCCCGGGTGGCCCATCAGGGTCTCCATCTGGGCCTGGAAGCCGAGCGCGAGGAGTTCGGTGGGCCGGTCCCCGGCGCGGGCGGCGAGCTGGGCGGCGATCGCGGCCTCCTCGCGGCCCTTGGCCATCTCGCCCTCCACCAGCAGGGCCCGCCAGGCGAGTTGGTAGCGCACGAGCGCGAGCAGCCGGGGATCCTCGCCCGCGTCGGCGAGGGCCTGCGGGAAGACCGCGTCGACCTCGGCCATGGCCTGCCCCGCCGCGTCGATGACGACCATCCAGGCGCGGACGCGATCCGCAGGCGCCGTGACCCGGCGGAGCGCGTCGCGGGCGATGTCCCGTGCGAGGTCCGACTCCCCGGCGGTCAGCGCGTCCTCGGCGGCCTGCAACCGCCGCTCGTCCGGGCCGGGAACGGTCTCCGGGGGAGTGTGCCGGGCCGCGAGCAGCCCGAGCCCGGCCGCGACCGAGGGCGCGCCCCGGTCCCTGGCCACGGCCGCCGCCTCCCCGAGCCGGGCGGCGACCTGCGGATCGGTACCGGTGGTGGCCAGGGCGAGGTGCCGGGCCCGTTCGATGGGGTCGGAGGCGGCCGTGGAGAGCGCGGCATGGGCGGCGCGGCGTTCCTGGGCACTCGCCTCCGCGTACAGGGCGGCCGAGATCATCGGGTGCGCGAACCGGATGCCCGGTGTCTCGCGCTCGGTAGCCAGCAGTCCGAGGGATGCGGCGTGCGCGGTCTCGGCCTCGGCGTTCTCGCGCCCGGCCGCGTGCAGCAGCGTCAGCGTGGGGCGGGCGCCCGCGCTCGCGACGAGCAGGGTGCGGCGGGCCTCGGCCGAGAGCATCTCCAGACGACTGAGGACGAGCGCGCGCAACGAGGTCGGCACGGGCAGGGGTTCGCCGGGGCTCGGCCGGGCGGGATTCTCGGCGAGCGCGCGGCCGAGTTCCAGCGCGAAGAGCGGGTTGCCGCCGCTGGTGCGGTGGATGTCGCGGACGGTCGTGCGGGGCAGCCCGGTGTAGCCGCGGTGGCCGAGGAGTTCGGCGACCTGCGCGCGGGAGAGCGGGTTGAGCCGCACGGCCAGGGTGTCCGGCGGGGACGCGCGTAGATGGCGGTCGTGCTGTTGGTCCCGTGGCTCGGTGTCGGTGCGCACCGCGGACAGCATCCGTACGGGCATCTCGCCGAGCCTGCGGGCGGCGAAGCCGAGCAGTTCGGCGCTGGCCGGATCCAGCCACTGGAGGTCGTCGGCGACGATCAGGACCGGGCCCTGGGCGGCCAGCGCGCGCAGCACGGAGAGGACCGCGAGGCGCAGGGCGAGGCCGTCGCGTTGCAGGGTCGATTCTCCGCGGCCGGTGAGGGCCGATTCGAGGGCGGTGCGCTGCGGGGCGGGCAGCCGGTCGGAGACCTGGTCCACCACCAGGCCGAGGAGGTCGGCCAGGGCGAGGAAGGGCAGATGGGATTCGGACTCGGTCGCCGAGCAGCGCAAGACGGTGCGTGCCGATTCGGCGCATTCCGCGGCCAGCGCGCGCAGAACGGTGGACTTTCCTATTCCCGCGGGGCCGTGCACGAGCACGCTGCCTCCGTCGGAGAGCTGCTCGCGCGCGCTCGCGAAGAGCTCCTCCCGTCCGATGACCAGGTCGGGGCGGGGTCTCGCAGGCTCCTTGAAGTCCCCTCGCACGGTCACCGCTCCCCTCGCATGTCGTGTCCGAGCCAATATTAGGCAACGACTCTTTGAATTTCGGAGTCTCCGGGTGGTGAGGGAAATAACAAGAGTGTTGGCATAACGTATTTCAGTGCGTCGCCGTCTGAATGGAGAACGCCAGGAGGAGGCCGCGGAGCGGCTGGTGACGGGGGTCGCGGAGCGGGCATAAGGGGCGGGTGGGTCGGAAACCGTCGCCGAGCGACGGGGAAGAGGCCTCGGAGCGACGGGGAAGAGGCCACGGAGCGACCAAAGCCGGGGCAACCGGAAAGCTACGGCAACAACCCAACCCGGCGCGCGGCGACCACCGCCTCCCACCGGGTGTGCGCGCCGAGCTTTCGCATGGCCGAGCGCAGATACCCCTTGACCGTCTCCGGCCGCAGCCCCAACCGCTCGGCGGCAACCCCGTTGGTGGCTCCCGCCGCGACGCAGGCGAGAACGTCCACCTCGCGCGGGGCGAGGTCGACGCGAGGCGTCCGGGTGTCGGACGCCGCCGCACCCGCCAGCCGCCCGCACACCTCCAGCAGTTCGGCCCGCAGCGCCGGGTCGACGATGCGCGGCGCCAGTGCCCGCAGCGCCCCGTGCGCCTCGCGGACCTCTTCCCACGCGGGGCTCCCGACCACCGGTTCGGGCTCCCGGGCGACGGCCAGCAGCCCCTGCGCCTCGTCCCGTACGACCAGCGCCTGCTCCACGTCCCGGGCCGCCGCCACCGCCGCGCCGAGCGTGCGATCACCCAGGGGCTGGGCCGTGCGCAGGGCGCCGTACAACACCCCGCGCACCCGGCGGCGTACGACGACGGGTACGGCGATCACGGAGCACAGGCCCTCCGTGGCGACCGCCACGTCGTACTCGTGGCTGATCTGCCGGGAGGCGGAGTAGTCCGTCACCGCGCAGGGCCGGGCCAGCGCGACCGCCTTGCCGCCCAGGCCGTTGCCCGAGGACACGGCGAGGGCGCTGAGCGCGGGCGTCGCCGTACCGCTGAGTTCGCTGATACGTACCTGGGCGCGACCTGGTTCGACGAGGCCGCCGAAGGCGACCGGCAACCCTGTGGCGCGCCGCAGTCGTACCAACGCACCACGCATCTCCACCGCCTCGGCCGAGTCTGCTGCCACGTGTTCGCCCCTTCGTCGCGGCGTACCCCCGTTCGGGGGTGGTGAGACCTCCATCACGGAATACACGATGCTAGGGCCTTTGTCGAAGGCGGCTGTGCGGCAACGAGGAGGACACATGACGGTGACGAACGGTGCGACGGACGAGTTCCGCGCCGCGCGGGACTTCCTGCTGGAGCACCGTGCGGACTACACCACGGCGTACGAGGGCTTCGACTGGCCCCGCCCGGAGTCCTTCAACTGGGCGCTCGACTGGTTCGACGTCATCGCACGGGGCAACGACCGCACCGCCCTGCACATCGTCGAGGAGGACGGCGAGCGCGCCGAGTTCTCCTTCGCCGCCCTCTCCGAGCGTTCGAACCGGGTGGCCAACTGGCTGCGCGCGCAGGGCGTACGCGCCGAGGACCGTGTGCTGGTCATGCTCGGCAACCAGGTCGAGCTGTGGGAGACGGCCCTCGCCGCGATGAAACTGCGCGCGGTCGTCATCCCCGCGACCACTCTGCTCGGCCCCGCCGACCTGCGCGACCGGGTCGAGCGCGGCCGCGTCCGGCATGTGATCGTGCGCGCCGAGGACGCCGAGAAGTTCGACGAGGTGCCCGGTCGCCAGACCCGGATCACGGTGGGGGGAGCGCGGCCCGGCTGGCAGTCGTACGAGGAGGCGTACGCCGCCGACGCGAGCTTCGAGCCCGAGGGCGTCACCCACTCGGACGACCCCCTGATGCTGTACTTCACCTCCGGCACCACCGCCCGCCCCAAGCTCGTCGAACACACCCACGCCTCCTACCCGATCGGCCATCTGTCGACGATGTACTGGATCGGGCTCAAGCCCGGCGACGTGCATCTGAACATCTCCTCGCCCGGCTGGGCCAAGCACGCCTGGTCCAACCTCTTCGCGCCCTGGAACGCGGAGGCGACCGTCTTCATCCACAACTACACGCGTTTCGACCCGGGCCGGCTGATGGCGGAGATGGACCGGGCGGGCGTCACCACCTTCTGCGCCCCGCCCACGGTCTGGCGGATGCTCATCCAGGCCGACCTGACGCAGCTGCGCACCCCGCCACGCGAGGCCGTCGCCGCCGGTGAGCCGCTGAACCCGGAGGTCATCGAGCAGGTGCGGCGCGCCTGGGGCGTCACCATCCGGGACGGCTTCGGGCAGACCGAGACGGCCGTCCAGGTCTCCAACAGCCCCGGGCAGCAGCTCAAGACGGGCTCCATGGGACGGCCGAGTCCCGGCTTCCGCGTCGAACTCCTCGACCCGGTCACGGGTGCGCCCGGGGCGGTGGAGGGGGAGATCGCGCTCGATCTGTCGGCGCGGCCGGTGGGCGTGATGACCGGCTACCACGGCGACGCCGACCGTACGGCGGAGGCGATGGCGGGCGGCTACTACCGCACCGGTGACATCGGCGCCCGGGACGAGGACGGATACATCACCTACGTCGGCCGCGCCGACGACGTGTTCAAGGCCTCCGACTACAAGATCTCGCCCTTCGAGCTGGAGAGCGCCCTGCTGGAGCACGAGGCGGTGGCGGAGGCGGCCGTCGTCCCGGCCCCCGACGAACTGCGGCTCGCCGTCCCGAAGGCGTACATCGTCCTCGCCACCGGCCACGCACCGGGCCCCGACCTGGCGAAGGTGCTCTTCGAACACTCGCGGACGGTCCTCGCGCCGTACAAGCGCATCCGCCGCCTGGAGTTCGGCACACTCCCCAAGACCATCTCCGGCAAGATCCGCCGGATCGAGCTGCGCGAGGCCACGGCCGCCGGCTCGGACGCCGAGTACCGCGAGGAGGACTTCCGGTGAGCACACTCTCCTACGCGCACGGGACCAGCGCGACGACCCTGCTCGGCGACACGATCGGGGCCAACCTGGACCGGGCGGTCGCGGCCTGGCCGGACCGGGAGGCGCTCGTCGACGTGCCGTCCGGGCGACGCTGGACGTACGCCCGGTTCTCCGCGGACGTCGACGAGTTGGCGTACGCGCTGCTGGCCACCGGCATCGCCAGGGGCGACCGGGTGGGCATCTGGGCGGTCAACTGCCCGGAGTGGGTGCTCGTCCAGTACGCCACCGCCCGCGTCGGCGCGGTCATGGTGAACATCAACCCGGCCTACCGCACCCACGAGGTCGAGTACGTCCTCCAGCAGGCCGGCATCTCGTTGCTCTTCGCCTCCCTCAGCCACAAGACCAGCGACTACCGGGCGATGGTCGAGCAAGTGCGCGGCAGATGCCCGCAGTTGCGGGAGACCGTCTACATCGGCGACCCCAGCTGGGACGCCCTGATCGGGCGTGGGACCCCCGATCTGTACGAGGACTTCCGGGTCCGTAAGGGCGAGCTGTCCTGCGACGACCCCATCAACATCCAGTACACCTCGGGCACGACGGGCTTCCCCAAGGGGGCGACCCTCTCCCACCACAACATCCTCAACAACGGCTATTTCGTGGGCGAGTCGATCGCCTACAGCGAGCAGGACCGGATCTGCATCCCCGTGCCCTTCTACCACTGCTTCGGCATGGTGATGGGCAATCTCGCCGCGACCTCGCACGGCGCCTGCATGGTCATCCCCGCGCCCTCCTTCGATCCGGCCGCGACACTCCGCGCGGTCCAGGACGAGCGCTGCACCTCGCTGTACGGCGTACCGACCATGTTCATCGCGGAGTTGAACCTCCCCGGCTTCGCGACGTACGACCTGTCCTCGCTGCGCACCGGCATCATGGCGGGCTCGCCGTGCCCGGTCGAGGTGATGAAGCGGGTGGTCGCCGAGATGCACATGGCGGAGGTCTCCATCTGCTACGGCATGACCGAGACCTCGCCCGTGTCCCTGCAGACCCGCAGGGACGACGACCTGGAGCACCGCACCGGCACCGTCGGCCGGGTGCTCCCGCACCTGGAGGTGAAGGTCGTCGACCCGGCGGAGGGGGTGACGCAGCCCCGCGGCACCGCCGGAGAGCTGTGCACCCGCGGCTACAGCGTGATGCTCGGCTACTGGAACGAGCCCGAGAAGACCGCCGAGGCCGTCGACGCGGGGCGCTGGATGCACACGGGTGACCTCGCCGTGATGCGTGAGGACGGGTACGTCGAGATCGTCGGCCGCATCAAGGACATGATCATCCGCGGCGGCGAGAACATCTACCCGCGGGAGATCGAGGAGTTCCTCTACGCCCATCCGAAGATCGCCGACGTCCAGGTGGTCGGGGTGCCCCACGAGCGCTACGGCGAGGAGGTGCTCGCCTGCGTCATCCCGCTGGACCCGGCCGACCCCCTGACGCTGGAGGAACTGCGCGCCTTCTGCGAGGGCCGGTTGTCCCACTACAAGATCCCCAGCCGCCTGCAGGTCCTGGAGTCCTTCCCGATGACGGTGTCGGGGAAGGTCCGCAAGATCGAACTGCGGCAGACCTACGCCGAATAGAGCGCTCCCCGCTGCCGGGGTTCAGGCCCCGGTGGCGAGGAGTTCGTCGGCGTGGGTGTTCACCGGCTGGGGGGTGCCCGTGAGGTCGAGCACGAAGAGGGGGATCCCGAGGGCGTCGGCGCGGCCGCGGGCGTCGTCCGCGTACCCGGCCAGGGAGAAGTAGACGCATCCCGTGGACTCCGACATGGCCGTCAGCCACAGGCACTCCACGTCGCGCAGTGTGGCCGGACGGACGGTGGGGTCCACCTGTGCCAGCATGCCGCGGGCGGCGAGTCCGATGCCCGAGGGCGGGCGCTGATCCGCCCTGCGGATGTCGCGGTAGCCGAGCCACCGCAGATACAGCGCGGCCGCCGTGACCGCGTCCCGGGCGGTGCGGATGGTCACCGGCTGGAACACCGGGCGGGGTGTCGGGGTGGTGCGGGGCAGCGGCAGGTGGTCGGGGATGAGGGGGCTTCCCGGCGTCGTGGCTGCCGTACCGGGGGGCGGTGGCTCGGGGGTGTGCGGTGCCGCCTCCGGTTCCGGTTCCGTCTCCAGGTCCGCGGGGGCGCCGAGGCCCGGCACGACCTCCGTGCGCAGGGGGCGCCGTACCCCTCGTACCGGAATCCGCAGCATGACCCCGCAGGGGCAGCCCAGTTCCGGATGGGGCCACTGGTCCGCGCGCCCGCAGGTGTCGCAGGGGACCGTGACCCAGTCCTCGTCCCAGGTGCGGTGGGTGACCGGCGCGGGATCGGCGAGGCGGTCGAGCGGAGGCGTGACGGGGGCGCCGCACACGCACGGGTACGACGGCGCGGCAAAGAGATGCTCGCGACGGCAGGCCGGACACCGCACCGGCACGCTCTCGGCCATGGCCCACTCCAGGACGTCACGTCGGGACAGCGTGTCCATCGTCCTCCAGGCGGGGGGCCCGCGGCAGCGAAACGCCCCGACAGCCCCCGCCCTTCCCTCCTGCGGATCCAGCCGGGCGCGCACCCTTGACGCTCTTCGGCACGCCACCTACATTATTTCCAGATAGTAGAAGTTAATTTCCGCAATGTGGAATCACCGTACTGCGGAATCACCAGGAATCACCAGCTCTCCGAGGGGCGCGACGGGAGCGCGAATCCGACAGCCGAAGCAGGAGTACTCCATGGCTCGTATGACCGCTGCCCGTGCGGCAGTCGAGATCCTCAAGCGCGAGGGCGTCAGCGACGCGTTCGGCGTCCCGGGCGCGGCGATCAACCCCTTCTACGCGGCCCTCAAGGCCGCCGGGGGGATCGGCCACACCCTCGCCCGCCATGTCGAGGGCGCCTCGCACATGGCGGAGGGCTACACCCGCACCCACCCGGGCAACATCGGCGTCTGCATCGGTACGTCGGGACCCGCGGGCACCGACATGATCACCGGCCTCTACTCCGCCATCGGTGACTCGATCCCGATCCTGTGCATCACGGGCCAGGCGCCGACCGCCGTGATCCACAAAGAGGACTTCCAGGCCGTCGACATCGCCTCGATCGCGAAGCCGGTGACCAAGATGGCGGTCACCGTGCTGGAGGCGGCCCAGGTTCCCGGCGTCTTCCAGCAGGCCTTCCATCTCATGCGCTCCGGCCGTCCGGGCCCGGTCCTCATCGACCTGCCCATCGACGTCCAGCTCACCGAGATCGAGTTCGACCCGGAGACGTACGAGCCGCTCCAGGCGTACAAGCCCGCCGCCACCCGCGCCCAGATCGAGAAGGCGATCGGGCTGCTGAACGAGTCCGAGCGGCCCCTGATCGTCGCCGGCGGCGGTGTCATCAACGCCGACGCCTGCGAACTCCTCGTGGAATTCGCCGAGTTGACGGGCATCCCGGTCGTCCCTACCCTGATGGGCTGGGGCGTCCTGCCCGACGACCACGAGCTGAACGCCGGCATGGTGGGCCTGCAGACCTCGCACCGCTACGGCAACGCGACCTTCCTGGAGTCCGACTTCGTCCTGGGCATCGGCAACCGCTGGGCCAACCGCCACACCGGCAAGCTGGACGTCTACACCGCGGGCCGCACCTTCGTCCACGTCGACATCGAGCCCACCCAGATCGGCAAGATCTTCGCCCCGGACTACGGCATCGCCTCCGACGCGAGGGCCGCGCTCGAACTGTTCGTCCAGGTGGCGAAGGAACTCAAGGCCGAGGGCCGGCTGCCGGACCGCTCCGCGTGGGCCGCCGCCGCCCAGGAGCGCAGGGCGACGCTCCAGCGCCGTACGCACTTCGACGACATCCCGATCAAGCCGCAGCGCGTCTACGAGGAGATGAACAAGGCCTTCGGCCCGGAGACCCGGTACGTCTCCACCATCGGCCTCTCGCAGATCGCCGGCGCCCAGATGCTGCACGTCTACCGGCCCCGGCACTGGATCAACTGCGGCCAGGCGGGACCGCTCGGCTGGACGGTCCCGGCCGCGCTGGGCGTCGCCAAGGCCGACCCGGAGGCCTCCGTCGTCGCCCTCTCCGGCGACTACGACTTCCAGTTCATGATCGAGGAACTGGCCGTCGGCGCCCAGCACCGGATCCCGTACGTCCACGTCCTGGTCAACAACGCCTACCTGGGCCTGATCCGCCAGGCGCAGCGGGCCTTCGACATCGACTTCCAGGTCAAGCTGGAGTTCGAGAACATCAACTCGCCCGAGCTCGGCGTCTACGGCGTCGACCACGTCAAGGTCGTCGAGGGTCTCGGCTGCAAGGCGATCCGCGTCACCGACCCGGCCGAGCTGGGCGCGGCCTTCGAGCAGGCCAAGAAGCTCGCCGCCGAGTACCGGGTGCCGGTCGTCGTCGAGGCGATCCTGGAGCGCGTCACCAACATCTCGATGTCCACGACGAACGACATCGGAAACGTCGTGGAGTTCGAGGAGATCGCGACCGAGCCGGGCCACGCGCCCACGTCCATCAGGACGCTGAAGGTCTGACGTACGCGTTCCTCGCGCACCGGTCGCGCACGTACCAGGGGCGGTTCACCGTTTGGGTGAGCCGCCCCTCGTGTTGTTCCCCCGTGTTCCCCCGTACCCCCGTCGCGAGGCCCGCCGCCCCCGTGCCGGCGGGCCTCGTGTGCCGAGAATGTGCCCATCACCGGGGTGAGTTGAAGCCCCTGGAGTCGTGTTCAGAGCTTGATTTGAGGGTTGCGTAGCCGGCGTACGTCCACTGGAGTACGTGTCCGGGGCATGTTGTCAGTCCTCCGGGAGCTCGAGCTCCTCGAATCCCGGCCAGTGGTCGGGGCCGCCGCCCTGCCAGTCGATGATGTCGGTCTTGTCGACCTCGATCTCGTCCAGGTCGACCTCGGCCCGCCGCAGGATCTCGATGACGTCGTCGAGGTGGTAGGCGACACCGAGCGTCTCGTCCCCCGTGGTGACCCGTCGCGAGCCGTCCAGTGCCGGGGCGTGCACGACGATGCTGGGATAGTCCATGCTTTCAGGCTGCTGTGCTCCGGCCGACTCCGCACCCCGGGAGCACCCCCCGAGCACCCAGGGAGCCCCCCGGGAAGCACGCCGAGGCGCCGGGTACGGAGTCCGTACCCGGCGCCTCGCTCGGTGTGTGACGGGGACCGCGGCGGCCGCGACGGAACCGGGGCCGGCCTTCCCTCAGGTCGAGAAGGGGGTCCCGGGACCTTCACCACCGCACTGGCTCACATCCGCCGCGGTCCTCGTCGTGCCCGCGTGCCACCGGCGACCACCCCTCATCCGGGTCGCTCGGGTCCTCGCGGGCCGCGCGTCACCGGGCCGACCTCCCGTCTGGCCCGGTGACGCGGTCAGGGGTCAGTCCTCGCGCAGGGCGTGGACCGCTTCCGCCACGCGCCGGCCGTACTCCGGGTCGGCGGCGTGGAAGTGGGCGAGGTTCTTCTCGACGACGTCGTCGCGGGAGACCTGCGCGAGGCCGCAGGCGATGTTGGCGATCAGCCGGGACCGCTCCTCGGCCGACATCAAGCGGTAGAGCTCACCGGCCTGGAAGAAGTCGTCGTCCTTGGTGTGCAGGGGAGCCTCGTGGGCGCCGGTCCAGCCGGTGACGGCCAGCGGGGCCGACAGCGGGCGGCCGGTCTCGGCGGGGCCGCCGTAGGAGTTCGGCTCGTAGTTCTTGGCGGCGCGGCCCTGCGCGTTGGATGCCATGAAGCCGTCGCGGCCGTAGTTGTCCGCGGTCGTGGCCTTCGGCGCGTTCACCGCGAGCTGGGTGTGGTTGACGCCGAGGCGGTAGCGGTGGGCGTCCGCGTAGGCGAACAGCCGGCCCTGGAGCATCTTGTCGGGGGAGGGGCCGATGCCCGGAACGAAGTTGTTCGGGGAGAACGCGGCCTGCTCGACCTCGGCGAAGACGTTGTCGGGGTTGCGGTCCAGGACCAGTCGGCCCACGCGCTGGAGCGGGAAGTCCTGGTGCGGCCACACCTTGGTGAGGTCGAAGGGATTGAAGCGGTAGTCCGCCGCCTCGGCCGCGGGCATGATCTGGACGTGGAGGGTCCAGGACGGGCGTACGCCCCGCTCGATGGCCTGCAGGAGGTCCGTCTGGTGGGAGTTCGGGTCCTTGCCCGCGATCTCCTGCGCCTGCTCGGTGGAGAGGCTGCGGACGCCCTGGTTCGTCTTGAAGTGGTACTTGACGAAGAAGGCCTCACCCTCGGCGTTCGTCCACTGGTAGGTGTGCGAGCCGTAGCCGTTCATGTGCCGGTACGAGGCGGGGATGCCGCGGTCGCCCATCAGCCAGGTCACCTGGTGCGTGGCCTCGGGGGCGTGCGCCCAGAAGTCCCAGACGTTGTCCGGCTCCTGCTTGCCCGTGAACGGGTCGCGCTTCTGGGAGTGGATGAAGTCGGGGAACTTGAGCGGGTCCTTGATGAAGAAGACCGGGGTGTTGTTCCCGACGAGGTCGTAATTCCCCTCCTCCGTGTAGAACTTGACCGCGAAGCCGCGCGGGTCGCGGACCGCGTCCGCGCCGCCCAGGTTGTCGGCGACGGTGGAGAAGCGCAGGAAGACCTCGGTGCGTTTGCCGACCGTGTTCAGGAAGTCGGCGTGGGTGAAGCCGGTGACGTCGTCCGTGACCTCGAAGTGGCCGTACGCGCCGGAGCCGCGGGCGTGCACCACGCGCTCCGGGATGCGCTCGCGGTTGAACCGGGCGAGCTTCTCCAGAAGGTGCTGGTCCTGGAGGAGGAGCGGGCCGCCTGCGCCGGCGGTGGCTGAGTTCTGGTTGTCGGCGACCGGAGCACCGGACTCGGTCGTAAGCACACGCTTCGACATCGTGGACCTTCCATGCGAGGGGCAGCGGAAACCGACTTCCGCTTTGTGGAGCCTAGGTTTGGGGCGTTCCGAACGTCAACAGTTTGTTGAAGTGGGTTGGGTTCCGGGTGGCGCCACCGCTTGGGCGCGACAGGACAGGTGTCAGCGACGACACCACCCGGAAGTCTCAGAACCACCCCGAGGCCGTCGGGGCTGCGCCGGACACATCGGGGGCTGCGCCCGGCACAGCGGGCCGCGCCGAGGCTTCGGGCCGCGCCCGACGTAAGGGCTGCGCCCGCTGCGTCCGGGCCGCGCCCATCGTGTCGGGCTGCGCCCGAGGTGCCGGGGACGCGCTCGGTCTATGCACCGGGGCTGCGTCCGGCGCCGTCGGGCCGCGTCCGGTGCACCGGGGCTGTGCCCGTCGTGTTGGGCCGCGTCCGGTGTGCCGGGGCTGTGCCCGTCGTGTCGGGCTGTGCCCGGGATATCGGGGCCGTGCCCGGTGGGGCGTGTTTGCGCCCGACGCCGCGCGGCTGCGCCCGAGGTGCCGGGGCCGTACCCGGTCTGTGTGCCCGGTCTGCGTCCGACGCCGTCAGGCCGCGTCCGGTGTGCCGGGGCTGCGCCTGTCGTGTCGGGCCGCGCCCGATGCGCCGGTCGCGCCCGACGCACGGGCCTCGACCGCCGTGTCGGGGTTGTGCCCCTCGTGCCGGGGCGGGCTCGTCAGAGTTGTGCGCCCGAGAGGCGTTCCACGGAGCGGAGGAGGGCCGAGTGGTCGAGGCCGCCGTCGCCCTGGGCGCGCAGGGAGGCGACGAGCTGGGCGACCACGGCACCCACCGGCAGCGCGGCGCCGACCGTGCGGGCGGCGTCCGTGACGATGCCCATGTCCTTGTGGTGCAGGTCGATGCGGAAGCCCGGCTTGAAGTCGCGGTTCAGGAAGTTGTCCTTCTTCCGCGTCAGTACGGTGGAGCCGGCGAGCCCGCCGCCCAGGACGTCGAGCGCGGCCTTCAGGTCCACGCCGGACTTCTCCAGGAAGACCACGGCCTCGGCGCACGCCTGGATGTTCACGGCGACGATCAGCTGGTTCGCGGCCTTCACGGTCTGGCCGGAGCCGTGCGGACCGCAGAGCACGATGGTCTTGCCGAGCGCCTCGAAGAGCGGCTCGGCCTCGTCGAAGTCGGCCTGCTCGCCGCCGACCATGATCGACAGCACGGCCTCGATCGCCCCGGCCTCGCCGCCGGACACGGGAGCGTCCAGAACCCGGATCCCCTTCGCGGCGGCCGCCTTCGCGAGGTCGATGGAGGTCTGCGGGGTGATCGACGACATGTCGATCAGCAGCGCGCCGGACCTCGCGTTCTCCAGGATGCCGTCGGGGCCGTACGCGATGGCCTCGACCTGCGGGGAGGCAGGCACCATCGTGATCACCACGTCGGCGTCCCGAACGGCCTCGGCGATCGAACCGGCGGCCGTACCGCCCGCGGCGGCGAGGCGCTCCAGCTTGTCCCGCTCCAGCGTGAACCCGGTGACGTCGTACCCGGCCTTGATCAGGTTCTCCGACATGGGGGAGCCCATGATGCCGAGACCGATCCAGGCGACCGCCGGACGGGCCGGGCGGTTCGGATGGGAAGAATCTGCAAGAGTGCTGCTCATGAGGGTGCCTCTCTGACTGCTGTGATACGTCGATGAGTTGCCGCTCAGCGGGCGGCTCGGGCCTCGGCCGGCAGCCAGTCGAAGGCCGCCGCGCTCGGACGGTCGCCCGGCTTGTACTCCAGGCCGACCCAGCCCTCGTAGCCGGCCTTCCTCAGCCGGCCGAGCAGGTCCTCCAGGGGCAGGGTCCCGGTGCCCGGGGCGCCGCGCCCGGGGTTGTCGGCGATCTGCACGTGGCCGGTCTTCGCGGCGTACCGCTCGATCACCGACGGCAGGTCCTCGCCGTTCATGGACAGGTGGTACAGGTCCATGAGGAACCTGGCGTTGCCGAGGCCGGTCGCCTCGTTGACCCGGTCGACGACGGCGACTCCCGCCGGGGCGCTCACCAGGGGATAGAGCGGCGACTCGGGCTGGTTGAGGGTCTCGATCAGGAGGATCGCGCCGATCCGGTCGGCGGCCCGCGCCGCGAGGACCAGGTTCTCCAGCGCGAGCGCGTCCTGCGCGGCCGCCTCCACGCCCTCGACACGGTTGCCGTACAGCGCGTTGAGGGCCTTGCAGCCCAGCGACCGCGCGAAGTCGGCCGCCACGTCGATGTTGGCGCGGAACCGCTCCGACTCGGTGCCGGGGATCGACAGCGCGCCCCGGTCGGGGCCGGGCAGCTGTCCGGCGTAGAAGTTCAGCCCCGTCAGCTGGACGCCCCCGTCCTCGATCGCCTTCTTCAAGGCGTCGAGTTCGGACCGCTCCGGGGTGGGGGAGTCGACCCAGGGCCACCACAGCTCGACCGCGGTGAAGCCCGCCGCGGCGGCGGCCGCGGGGCGCTCCAGGAGCGGGAGTTCGGTGAAGAGGATCGACAGGTTGACGTTGAAGCGTTGCTCGGTGGCTGTGCCCCATTCGGAACCCGGCATGTGGCTCGGCGCTCCCTTCCGTGTCGAGACCTTCGCCTCGGTGTCGAGACGTTCGCCGGCGAGTGTCGAGACGTCATTGAATTCCGTATTACGGAAGTTGGTTTCTGCTTAATGGAAGACTGCCGCCGGGCGTCGAGGCTTGTCAAGAGGGGGCTGCCGGAAAATCGGCACCGCGCAGTAGGTTGAGCGCGTGCGATTGAGAGTGGAGTTCACGACCGAGCCCTTCGACCTCGACGAGGCGCCCCCGCACGCGCTGGTCGCCCGCGAGGTCATCGAGGCGGCCGAACTGGACGCCGTGGACGTCGGCCCGTTCGGCAACACCGCCGAGGGGGAAGCGGACGCGGTGCTCACCGCGGTCGACGCGCTGCTGCGCCGGGCTCTGGCGGCCGGCGCCACCAGGGTCTCGCTGCAGGTGAACGCGGTCGGGGAGGGCGATAAGTGACCGGTATCGGAGACGACCCCTTCGTCGCGGCGGTCAAGCCGCTGGTCGACGCCATGGGGGGCGAGATGGTGGCGCCCGACCGGGCCGGCCCCGATGACGTCGTGCTCTCCTGGGAGGGTGTGGACGTGGTTGCCGTACGGCTGCCGCAGCTCGCCGACTCGCTCGATCACATCCTGGTCGCCCTGGAGCGCAAGCAGGGCAAGCCGCTGGCCGACCTCGACCGCAAGTCCAAGCAGGAGGTCGTACGGGCGCTCGAGGCCCGCGGAGCCTTCTCGGTGCGGCACGGCGTGGAGACGGTGGCGAGCGCGCTGGGCGTCAGCCGCTTCACCGTCTACAACTACCTGAACCGCGAGAAGGAGGCCTGAGCGCCGGGCGGCGGTTGTCGCCTCGCGCGGGGCGTCGGTTGTTACCTCGATTTTTCAACAAAGTGTTGACGTGGTGTTTCCGAGGGCGTTAGCTAGCCGCAGCCCGTCCAGCACAAGGCCACGGAGGCTTCCCGTGACTTCGAGTACGACACCCGGCGGCCTCGCCCGGTTCAACGCCCTGGAGGAGCACGCGGCCCACGCCGCCCTCCGCGAGGCGTGCGCGTCGACGGCCTGGGTGCGCACCCTGCTCGCCCACCGCCCGTACACCACCCCCGACGACCTCTTCGCCGCGAGCGACGCCGCCATGGCCGAGCTGACCGCCGAGGACCTGGCGGAGGCGATGGCGGGGCACCCGCCGATCGGGCGGCCGAAGCCCGGGGACCCCACCTCCTCCCGGGAGCAGCGCGGCATGGCCGGCGCCTCCGCGGAGCTCAAGGAGGAGATGCTCGAACTGAACCTGGCGTACCAGGAGAGGTTCGGCCATGTCTTCCTGATCTGCGCCACCGGCCGGACCGGCGAGCAGATGCGCGACGCGGTCAAGGAACGGATCGGCAACTCGCCCGAGCAGGAGCGCGAGATCGTCCGCTCCGAACTGGGCAAGATCAACCGCATCCGGCTGGCCCGTCTCGTGGAGGAGGAGAACGTATGAGCACCGACACCACCGCATCCGTGTCCACGCACATCCTGGACACCAGCGTCGGACGCCCCGCCGAGGGCGTCGCCGTCCGGCTCGCGGCCCGCGGCGGCCGCACGGCGGACTGGCGGGAGCTCGGCGGCTCCGCGACCGACGCGGACGGGCGGTGCAAGGACCTCCCGGCGCTGCCGGAGGGGACGACCCACGTACGGCTCGACTTCGAGGTCGAGGCGTACTTCGAGAAGAAGCAAGCCGATGCGCAGCAGGACGCCCCCGCGAATCGGGACAGCGGTGCGAGCGGAGTGTTCTTCCCCGAGGTGACGATCACCTTCGCCGTCAGGCCGGGCGAGCACTACCACGTACCGCTGCTGCTCAACCCGTTCGGCTACTCCGTTTACCGAGGGAGCTAGCAGAAATGACCGACAATTCCCACCGCGGTCGCCCTGTGATGCTGGGGCAGAACCAGTACGGCAAGGCCGAGAACCGCGTCGTGAAGATCACCCGCGACGGGGCGACGCACCACATCAAGGACCTGAACGTGTCCGTGGCGCTGAGCGGCGACATGGAAGAGGTCCACTACTCGGGCTCCAACGCGAACGTCCTGCCGACGGACACCACCAAGAACACGGTGTACGCCTTCGCCAAGGAGTACGGCATCGAGTCCGCCGAACAGTTCGGCATCCACCTCGCCCGGCACTTCGTGACCTCGCAGGAGCCGATCAAGACGGCGCGCATCCGCATCGAGGAGTACGCCTGGGAGCGCATCGAGACCTCCGACGCCAACTCCAGGTTCATCGGCGCCGACGACGTCAAGCACTCCTTCGTGCGCAAGGGCCAGGAGACCCGGGTCACCCAGATCACCTATGACGGCTCGTCGTGGGAGGTCATCTCGGGGCTGAAGGACCTCGTCGTGATGAACTCGACGAACTCCGAGTTCTGGGGCTACGTCAAGGACAAGTACACGACGCTCCCCGAGGCGTACGACCGCATCCTGGCCACCCAGGTCTCCGGCCGCTGGCGCTTCAACTGGACCGGCGACGAGCAGAAGATGCCCAACTGGGAGAAGTCCTACGACCAGGTCAGGAAGCACATGCTCCAGGCCTTCGCGGAGACCTACTCTCTGTCGCTGCAGCAGACCCTCTATCAGATGGGCTCGCGGATCATCGAGAACCGCAGCGAGATCGACGAGGTCCGTTTCTCCCTTCCCAACAAGCACCATTTCCTCGTTGACCTCAAGCCGTTCGGGCTCGAGAACGACAACGAGGTGTACTTCGCGGCCGACCGGCCCTACGGACTGATCGAGGCCACCATCCTGCGCGAGGGCTGCGAGCCGCACATCCCGGTGGACCTCACCAACCTCTGAGTCAACCTCTGAGCCAACCTCCGAGGTCTGGCGAAGGCCCCTCCTTCGGCACCCGTGGCGTCGACAGCCGCGGCACTCAAACCTCCTAGGGTCCTGCCGTGCCCACCCCTCGAAACGAAGAAGGACGCACCATGGCAGCATCGGCAGAAGTCCGGCGTATCGTCATCGAGAACTGTGCGATCGCGACGGTGGACGCGGGCGACACCGAGTACGCCTCGGGCCATGTCGTCGTCGCGGACAACCGCATCGAGTCGCTCGGCGCGGGCAGGGCCCCGGAGGGCCTGGAGAACGTCGTACGCCGTATCGACGCCACGGGCCACCTCGTGACCCCCGGCCTGGTCAACACCCACCACCACTTCTACCAGTGGATCACCCGCGGCCTGGCCACCGACCACAACCTCTTCAACTGGCTCGTCGCGCTTTACCCGACCTGGGCGCGCATCGACGAGCGGATGGTGTCCGCCGCCGCGCAGGGCTCCCTCGCCATGATGGCCCGCGGCGGTGTCACCACCGCCATGGACCACCACTACGTCTTCCCGCGGGGCTCCGGCGACCTGTCCGGCGCCATCATCCGGGCCGCCCGCCAGATGGGCGTCCGCTTCACCCTCGCCCGCGGCTCCATGGACCGCAGCGAGAAGGACGGCGGGCTGCCGCCGGACTTCGCCGTCGAGACCCTCGAAGGTGCCCTCGCCGCCACCGAGGCGACCGTCGACGAGCACCACGACCCCTCCTTCGGCGCCATGACCCAGGTGGCCGTCGCGCCCTGCTCGCCCTTCTCCGTCTCCACCGAACTCATGTGTCAGGGCGCCGAGTTGGCCCGCCGCAAGGGCGTACGACTGCACACGCACGGCTCGGAGACCGTGGAGGAGGAGCAGTTCTGCAAGGAGCTGTTCGGCATGGGCCCGACCGAGTACTTCGAGTCCACCGGCTGGCTCGGCGAGGACGTGTGGATGGCGCACTGCGTCCACATGAACGACTCCGACATCGCCGCCTTCGCTCGTACGAAGACCGGTGTCGCCCACTGTCCCTCGTCCAACGCCCGTCTCGCGGCCGGCATCGCCCGCGTTCCGGACATGCTCGCGGCCGGCGTCCCGGTCGGCCTCGGCGTCGACGGCACCGCCTCGAACGAGTCCGGCGAACTCCACACCGAACTGCGCAACGCCCTCCTCATCAACCGCCTTGGCGCCCACCGGGAAGCCGCCCTGAACGCCCGTCAGGCGCTGCGCCTTGGCACCTACGGCGGCGCCCAGGTCCTGGGCAGGGCGGCGGAGATCGGTTCCCTGGAGCCGGGCAAGCTCGCCGACCTCGTGCTGTGGAAGCTGGACACCCTCGCGCACGCCTCGATCGCCGACCCGGTGACCGCGCTGGTCTTCGGCGCGGCGGCCCCGGTCACGCTCTCGCTCGTGGGCGGCGAGCCGGTGGTGGAGAACGGCCGGCTCCTGCACGTCGACGAGGACGCCATCGCCCGCGCCACGCGGGAGGAGGCGCAGCGCCTCGCGCGGATCGCCGCGGAGGCCTGATCGCCGTACGCGATCTCCTTGGGCCGTAAGGGCACTTGGACCCGTCCGGCACTTGATCTCCGGCTGAGGGGGACGGCCCTCGGCCGGTAGCCGTGGACCCGAGCGGGGTCCATGGCGGCCGTCTCCGGGGCGTGCATGGACGTGCGCGCCCCGGAACGGTCACCCTCGCCCCTCTTGGGGCGTTCCGTCCCCCGGTCCCGCACGACCGCGCACCACCTCCTGAAACCCACGTCAGAGCCGACGTGTTACCCGCCCGGAGGAGCCGCCGTGACCGCCCACCCCGTCGACGAGAAACTGCCCGCACTCAAGATGGCCACCACGGGTCTGCAACACGTGGCCGCCATGTACGCGGGAGTCGTCGCCCCACCCCTGATCGTCGGCGCCGCCGTCGGTCTGTCCCCCACCGAGCTGACGTTCCTCACCGGCGCCTGCCTGTTCACCGCGGGCCTCGCCACCTTCCTCCAGACCCTCGGCTTCTGGAAGATCGGAGCGCGGCTGCCGTTCGTCAACGGCGTCACCTTCGCGGGCGTCGCCCCCATGACCGCCGTCGTCGCCTCCACCAAGGACAGGTCCGACGCCCTGCCGATCATCTTCGGCGCGGTGATGGTCGCGGGCGTCCTGGGCTTCGTGGCGGCCCCCTTCTTCAGCAAGGCCGTCCGCTTCTTCCCGCCCGTCGTCACCGGCACCGTCATCACCCTCATAGGTGTCTCGCTGCTGCCGGTCGCCTTCGGCTGGGCGCAGGGACCCGATCCCGCGGCGCACGACTACGGTTCGCCGACCTACCTGGGCCTCGCGGCGGCCACGCTCGTGCTCGTGCTGCTGCTGCGCCGCTTCACCCGCGGTTTCGTCAAGCAGATCGCCGTGCTGCTCGGCCTGGTCATCGGCACGCTGGTGGCGATCCCGTTCGGCGTCACGGACTTCGGTCCGGTGACCGACGCGGCCGTGGTCGGCTTCCCGACCCCGTTCCACTTCGGCGCCCCGCAGTTCCAGCTCGCCGCGATCCTCTCGCTGTGCGTGGTCATGGTGGTCTCGATGACCGAATCGACCGCGGACATGCTGGCGTTGGGCGAGATCGTCGAGCGTCCGGCCGACGAGCGGACCATCGCGGCGGGCCTGCGCGCGGACACCCTCGGCTCGGCCCTCAGCCCGCTCTTCAACGGCTTCATGTGCAGTGCCTTCGCGCAGAACATCGGGCTGGTCGCGATGACACGGATCCGCAGCCGGTACGTCGTCGCCACCGGCGGTGGATTCCTGGTGCTGATGGGCCTGTGCCCGATGGCCGCGTCGCTGATCGCCGTCGTACCGCGCCCGGTCCTCGGCGGGGCGGGCGTCGTCCTGTTCGGCTCGGTCGCGGCCAGCGGCATCCAGACCCTGGTCAGGGCCGGCCTGGAGAAGGACAACAACGTCCTGATCGTCGCCGTGTCGCTGGCCGTCGGGATCATCCCGATCACCGCGCCGCACTTCTACCACGCGTTCCCCCAGACCGCGCGGATCGTCCTGGACTCGGGGATCTCCACGGGGTGCGTGGCGGCCGTCCTGCTCAACCTCGTCTTCAACCACCTGGGCCGACACCGGGACGACGACGAGGTCACGGCCCCGATGGAGCCGGGCGAGGAGATCGTGGACCGACGCACCGGTCCCGGCCCCGCGGTGGTGGGCGCCTAGCGGTCCGGGTCAGGATCCATGCCCCGGGGGCCGGGTGATCCGCACCCCGCCCCGGGGCCGGGTCTCGGTCTCAGCCGATGTGGTAGCTGTCCCCGTACACCTTCCAGTTCAGTGGCGGATCGAGGTTCAGGTTCCGCTTCTGCAGGAACACCCGCTGTTCGGTGTCGACGCGGGTGGTGTCGGAGTGGGCCTCCTCCTGCTTCATCGCCCAGACGCGCGCGTCGAGGAAGGCGTTCAGATACGTCACCTCGTCGCCGCCCTGGGCCGGCGGCTTGGCCTTGGCCAGGGCACGCCTGCGGATGTTGCTGAAGCTGGTGCTGTCGCCGCCGTCGCCGTGCATCACGATGGCGTCGTAGTAGGTGAACTGGCCGAGGACGCCGATGCCGTCGGTCTTGCCCTGGGCGACGGCGGGGTTGAAGTAGACCCGGTCCCGCTCGTCGTTCTGGGCCTGCTGGAACGCGGTGTCCTGGGCGGCCTTGCGCCAGTCGGCGGGGAAGCCGGGGTCCAGGCCCTGGTGGGAGTCGCTGCCGTTCACCTTGCGCAGGGCGGGCAGGTACTTGGCGAGGACGTTGCCGGGCTTGCGCTGGGTGTACAGCTCGACCAGGTCCAGCATGTCGCCGGTGCCCGAACAGAAGCCGATGATGCCGGCCGTGTAGCCGCGCCCGTCACCGATGTCCTCGATGTACTTGTACTGCGCTTTCCAGTCCAGCGAGGAGTTCTCCGCGCTGGAGACCAGCTTCATGGCGATCTCCTTCTTCGCCGGGTCGTCCAGGCCGCCGGAGGCGGCGGCCTGGGACTGGGTCGCGAGGAGGGGGCCTGCCACGAGCGAGGCTCCGATCAGGGTGAGCAGTGTGCGCCGTGAGGTGTGGAGCGGGGGATCTATGTGGGGGGTGTGCACGGTACCTCCGATGAGGGGAGTGTTGCGTCCACGTACTGTTAGGAAAGTTTCCTACCAGAGATTTCGAACGGCGTACACCCGCCTGGCGAGGCCGAGTTGGCGCTCCTTACATGGCTGCCGGGTGCCCCTGGGGCAGGAGCTGAGCGTGCAGCCCTGGTCAGGACCGGTTACGAGGGGAAAGGCGCGTCGTCCATCGCTCGGGCCGGGTGGGGGAGACATGCGGGGCATGTCCCCGCCCCGGCCGCAGGATCGCCGCCGCCAGGACCAGGGCCGCCAGCGCGATCCCCGTGGCCACCGTGAACGCCAGCCGGTAACCGTCCGCCAGGGCCGCCACGGCTCCCTCGCCCCCACCGGCCAGGCGCTCCGTACGACTCGCCGCCAGCGTCGTCAGCACGGCCAGCCCCAGCGAACCGCCCACCACCTGCGTGGTGTTGAAGAGCCCGGAGGCCAGTCCCGCGTCCTCCTCCCGGGCGCCCGTCATGGCAAGGCCCGTCACCGCGGGCATCGCGGCCGCGAAACCGGCGGCGAGCAGCAGCATCGCCGGCAGTACGTCGGCGGCGTACGAGCCGCCGGCCGGGGCCCGGCTCAGCAGGGCCATGCCTCCGGTGATCAGGACGAGCCCGGCGAGCAGCACCCGGTACGGACCGAACCGGGCGATCGTCCGCGCGGACAGGGTCAGCATCAGCACCCCGATCGCGATCGGCGCGGGGAGGAACGCGGTGCCGGTGGCCAACTCGCTGTACCCGAGAACGCGTTGCAGGTAGAGCGCACCGATGTACTGAAAGCCGAACATCCCCGCGACCATCAGGATCTGCACCCCGTTGGCGCCGCTCAGGGCGCGGGAGCGGAAGAGTCGCAGCCGCAGCAGCGGACGGGCGGCCCGCGCCTGACGCAGGAAGAAGCCGACGTAGAGGCCGAGTGAGACCACGGCCAGTGCGAGCGTGGTCCCCGGATCCCGGTCGCCCGCGCCGACGATCGTGTACACCGTCAGCATCAGCGCGCCCGTGACCAGCGCCGCGCCCGGATAGTCTGCGCCCTTGCCGAGCCCGACTCCCCGGTCCGGGGCGAGGATCCGGATCGCGGCGAGCCACGCGACCACTCCGATCGGCAGGTTGATCAGAAAGATCCAGTGCCAGCCGACCGTCTGGGTCAGCGCCCCGCCGAGGAAGGTGCCGAGCGCCCCGCCCGCCGCGCCGACCGCGCTGAACACCGCGATGGCGCGGGCCTGTTCACGCGGTTCGGGGAAGAGTGCGACCAGCATGCCGAGGACGACGGCCGAGGTCATCGCCCCGCCGACACCCTGCAGCGCTCGGGCCGCGACCAGCAGGCCCCGGCCGGTGGCGACCCCGCACAGCACGGACGCCGCCGTGAACACCACGAGCCCGGCGGCGAACATCCGCCTGCGCCCCACGAGGTCCCCGAGCCGGCCCACGAGCAGCAACAGCCCCCCGAACGGGATCAGATACGCGTTCACCACCCAGGCGAGCCCCGGCCCCGAGAACCCCAGATCACTCTGGATCGCGGGCATCGCGACCGTGACGATGTTCCCGTCCAGGATCGTCATCAGGGTGCCCGCGCACAGAACGACGAGCGAGGCCCAGCGGGAGTACGGTCGGGGGACCGGCGGTGCGGACGGTGACTCGGTCCGGAACGGCATGACGACGACCTCCAGGTATGCGACCACGTGTGTGCCGCGCTTCCATAGGTGCACGACTTGTAACGGGGTTCATCGTGAGTGACCATGGAGATCGGCATAAGGAGGCACCTCAATGTCCCAAGGGAACACCGGTGTTACCCCGCAGGTCGTGCACGCGCAGGCGTGCCCGGTCCGCGAGGTTCTTGACAGGGTCGCCGGGAAATGGAGCGTGCAGATCATCGTGGCCGCCGCACACGGCCCGATCCGCTTCACCGAACTGGAGCGCAGCATCGAGGGGATCAGCCGCCGCATGCTCACCCTGACGCTGCGCAATCTGGAGCGCGACGGACTCCTCACCCGTACCGTCCACCCGATGGTCCCGCCCAAGGTCGAGTACGAACTCACGCCGGTGGCCGATGAGTTGCACGCCACCCTGCTGTCCCTCACGGACTGGGCGGAGCGGCACCGCGTCACGATCGCCGAGTCGCGCGCGGCCTACGACGCCCAGCACAGCCCGGAGTTGCTGGACGCGTAGACCACGCCACGCGGGGTGGGCTCAGAGGCCGAAGACGCTCGGATCCGCGGCCAGCGCGCGGAAGTACACGCGGGGGTCCGCGACCAACGTGCGCTCCTTGAGGTCCAGCAGCCCACCCACCGCGGTGAACTCGGCGGCCACCGTGCCGTCCGCCTTCCGTATCGTCTGCCCGATCCGGTAGGTCTTGCCCTCACCCCAGGCGAACGCGCAGGTCACCTCGGTCCGGTCCCCCGCACGCAACTCCCGCAGATAGCGGATCGTCGTCTCCAGGGTCACCGGTCCCACACCCTTGGACATCAGATCGGTCTGGCCTATCCCGGCCGCGTCGAGTAAGCACCAGCGGGCGTGTTCGGCGTACTGCAGATACACGCTCTGGTTCAGATGACCCTGGATGTCGGTCTCGTACCCGCGGACGGTCACGGGCACGGAAAACGGCTCAGCCACGACATTCCCTTCTTCGATCGTGTGTACGACAGCTGGAACGGGCGCCACTCTACTGAGGGGTGGCAGGGCGTCGAGGGACCTCACGCCCGCCGGGGTGAGGCCAGCACGTACCGCGCTCCCGTACGCGGCTCCGTGTGCTCGCCGACCTGCCAGCCCGCCTTCTCCAGCGTGGCCGCGCAGGCCCGCAGCGCCTCGGCGTCCGGCTCGCGCACGGCGACGGCCTCCGGCTGCGGAGTCGCCCGCACCCGATAGCCGGGGCCTTCCGCTGCCGCGGGGCGGTGCCCGGCGGCCTCCAGAGCGAGTGCGGCGGCCTGCACCAGATGCGTACGTTCCCATCCGCAGGGGCGGTCCACCGCCCCGTCCCGATGGGTCATCCGCCGCAGCTCCAGCAGCCCCTGCCAGGCACTGTGCACCTCGCGTGTGCGGGAGGGGCCGTCAACGGCGCTCTCCTCGCCGCCGATGCGCGCGGTGAACACGCCCGAGTCGGCGGGGGCGGCGGGAGGCTCAGGAGCCGCCGTCGGCTCCGGCGCCTCCCGTATCCGGTGCCCGGCGGGCGTCAGAAAATGGTCGTGCGGCGGCCGCGGATGCCGGAAGGCGAGCCCCCGCTTCACCAGCGCGGCGAGCTGCGCTTCCGTCCCCTTCAGCCGCCCGGTCACCGGGTCCGCCGCATCGATGACACGGCGCTGCGCGACGGTCGGCGGTCGTGTCATGACGGCACCCCTTTCCCTGCATCGGCCGCAGCGCCCCGTCAGGGCGCGGGGAACCGCGCGAACGGCCCCCACCGGCCCGCAGCCGAAGCACGACGCCCCCTGGGCCGACCCCGTCCCCGGTCCACTGGAACCCACTCGAAGACACTCGAAGACACTCGAAGACTACGACGGGGGTCTGACATTCCAGCCGGCCACGACATGCCGCCGATGCTCGGTGCTCAGCCGGCTCACCGTCCCGGTGGCGAGCTGGAACAACGCGCCGTCCGAAGCCCGCAGCCCCAGCCGCCGCGCGGTCAGCACCCGCAGAAAGTGCCCGTGGGAGATGAGGACGACGCTGCCCTCCGCCTCGGCGAGCGCCGCGTCGACCTTGGCGAGCATCCGCTCCGCCCGCGCCCCGACCTGCTCCGGGCTTTCCCCGGGATGCTCCGGCGGCCCCGGCGCGACCCCGTCGTCGAACAGGAACCAGTCGGGCCGGGTCCGGTGGATCTCCACAGTCGTGACCCCTTCGTACCCGCCGTAGTCCCACTCGCACAGGTCCGCGTCCACCCGCGCCCCCTGGACCCCGGCCAGCCGCGCCGTCTCCCGCGCCCGTTGCATCGGGCTCACGAACGCCGCCGCGATGTGGTGCGAGGCGACGAGCGGGGCCAGCCGCTTGGCCTGCTCGCGACCGTTCTCCGTCAGCGGGATGTCGGTCGATCCGGTGTGCCGCCCGGACAGGGACCACTCGGTCTCGCCGTGCCGCACGAGGATCAGGTCACCCATGGCCGACACCCTTCTCCGGTCCTGTCATTCCTTCCGTACGGTGTCATCGCCCCCGGGGGTCCGCAGGCCGGAGTGCGCCATACGGCGGCCCTACTGTCGATACCCGCCCAGGAACCGCCCGATCCGGCTGATCGCCGCGTCCAGGTCGTCGGCGTGCGGGAGGGTGAGGATGCGGAAGTGGTCGGGGCGGGGCCAGTTGAAGCCGGTGCCCTGGACGACCTGGATCTTCTCGCGGAGGAGGAGGTCCAGGACGAACTTCTCGTCGTCGTGGATCTTGTGGACCTCGGGGTCGATGCGGGGGAAGGCATACAGGGCGCCCTTGGGCTTGACGCAGGAGACGCCCGGGATCTCGTTGAGCTTCTCCCAGACGCGGTTGCGCTGTTCGTGGAGGCGGCCGCCGGGCGCGGTCAGTTCGTGGATGGACTGGCGGCCGCCGAGCGCGGCCTGGATGGCGTACTGGGCGGGCGCGTTGGGGCACAGCCGCATGGAGGCCAGCATGGTCAGGCCCTCCAGGTAGTTGCGGGCGTGCTGCTTGGGGCCCGTCACCACCAGCCAGCCCGAGCGGAAGCCCGCCACCCGGTACGTCTTGGACAGGCCGCAGAAGGTGAGGACCACCAGGTCGGGGGCGAGCGCCGCGGCCGAGTGGTGGACCGCGTCGTCGTACAGGATCTGGTCGTAGATCTCGTCCGCGAAGACCATCAGGCCGTGCCGGCGGGCGAGGTCGAGGATGCCCTCGATGATCTCCTGGGGGTAGACCGCGCCGGTCGGGTTGTTGGGGTTGATGATGACGACCGCGCGGGTGCGGTCGGTGATCTTCGACTCCATGTCGGCCAGGTCCGGGTACCAGTCCGACTGTTCGTCGCAGAGGTAGTGGACGGCCTTGCCGCCCGCGAGGGTCGTGACGGCCGTCCAGAGGGGGAAGTCAGGGGCGGGGATGAGGACTTCGTCGCCGTCCTCCACCAGCGCCTGGACCGCCATGGAGACCAGTTCGGAGACGCCGTTGCCGAGGAAGACGTCGTCCACGCCGACATCGAGGCCCCGTTCCTGGTAGCGCTGGGCGACCGCGCGGCGGGCGGAGAGGATGCCGCGCGATTCGGTGTAGCCGTGCGCCTGCGGCAGCATCCGGATCATGTCCTGGAGGATCTCCTCCGGCGCCTCGAAACCGAAGAGCGCGGGGTTGCCGGTGTTGAGGCGCAGCACGCTGTGGCCTGCCGCCTCCAGTGCGTCGGCCTGCTCGATCACCGGGCCGCGGATCTCGTAACAGACCTCGCTGAGCTTGCTCGACTGCCGGAACTCCATGCGCTGTGTCCTCCGGTTCGTGGTGTTGCTTGGTTTTACCAAGTGAGTGCTTGGAAAGTCCAACAACATGTCTAGACTGCGTCGCATGTCACCTCGCCGAAGCTACGACCAGTACTGTTCCGCGGCCCGCGCGCTCGACGCCGTCGGTGACCGCTGGACCCTCCTGATCGTCCGCGAGCTGCTCGGCGGCCCGCGCCGCTACACCGATCTGCACGCGGATCTGCCGGGCGTGAGCACGGACGTTCTCGCCTCCCGGCTCAAGGACATGGAGCGCGACGGACTGACGACCCGGCGCCGACTGCCGCCGCCGGGCGCCGCATACGTTTACGAACTCACCGGCCGGGGACGGGAGTTGCTGCCCGTGCTGCAGGCGCTCGGCGAGTGGGGCGCGCCCTCGCTGGGTGAGCGCGGGGCCACGGACGCCGTACGGGCGCACTGGTTCGCGCTGCCGCTGCTGCGGGGCCTGGCGGGGGAGGGCGCTGAAGGGTTGGTCGAAGTCCGCCTGGAGGAGGGGGAGTTCCATGTGTGGCTGGGCGCCGAGGAGGGGCCCGTGTACGGCGACGGGCCCGCCCCTGAGGAGCCGGACGCCCGGTTGACCCTGGACACCGGAACCTGCGCCGATGTGAGCCGCGGGACCTCGACCGTGCTGGACGCGGTGCGCGCGGGACGGATCGAGGTCACGGGGCAGAGCACTCTGGCCAAGGTGCTGCGCGGGGAGTGACGCCGGTACGGTCCCCGTAGCCGTCGCGCGCCGCTCGCGCCAGACACTTCCAGCGCGTTCGAAAACATTGCGGGCGGCGGGGCGGCGGCCACAGGGTGACTCGCATGCGTATCAAGAAGCCTCTGGCGGTGCTGTTCGGCGCCGCGGCGCTCGCCGTCGGTCTCGGCACCACCGCCGCACCTTCCGCGTCCGCCGCGAGCGGCTGTTGGTACAGCGGGAGCCACTGGTGGTGCAACAACCGTTCCGGCGCCCCGGTCTACGGCTACAAGGACCTGGCCCGGTTCTACCCGGACTCCAGCCGCATCGTCGGCTACATGTACTCCAACCCGAGCTGGTTCCAGTGCCGTTACGACGGCGGCAACCCGGACGAGTACGTGGGCGGCCCGCATCCCTACCGCTGGGAGTGGACCGAGGCCGACAACGGGGAGTACGGCTGGATGAAGGACACCGCCATCGGCAGCGAGACCAACACGCTCCCGGCCTGCTGGTAACGCACGACTCGCGACGCACACCTCGCAACGCACCACCCAGCACCTCACCGGACCGGAACCCGGGCGGGGGACGAGGCCCGCCGTGCCGAGGGGGCACGGCGGGCCTTCGCCGTCACGTAGCCGTCATGACGCCTACGAGTGCCTACGCACCCGGCGGCACCCGGGAAGGCCGTCCCGACCCCCGGGTCAACGCGTACCCGCCGATACCCGCGAGCGCCGCGAGGATGCCGCCGATCGCGGTCCACACCCAGCGGTCGGACCACCAGCCGGAGGCCCAGCCGTCGGCGGGCTCGATGGACGACAGCGCGGCCGTCGACGAACCGGAGCCGGAGTCGGACTTCCCGGCGCTCGTCGCGATGCCCGGCACCAGCGGCTTCGCCAGCGAACCGTCCACCGCCGCCGACCCGCCGACGTCCTTGGAGTCGACCTTGACCTCGGCCGCGACCGGCAGACCCAGGTCGGAGGCCTGCAGCCCCGTGACGGTCAGCCGGACGTAGTACGTGCCCGGCAGCGGGTCGTTGGCCCAGGTCTCCGACCAGGATCGGACCGTGCGCAGGGTGCAGGCCAGTTCCACGGTGGCTGCGTCCTGTGCCGCCGTCCGTGTCTGTGCCCCGTACTGGCAGGCCTGGCGGCGTCGCAGCCCGTCGTAGACGTCGAGCTGCCAGGTCTGGCCGGCGTGCCGCGTGGAGGCCTCCGGGAGCTTCACCGTCGCCTTCACGGTGGGCCGCTGCCCGGAGTCCGCGGGGAACGACCAGTACAGGTAGTCGCCCGTGGACCCGCTGGCGGTGGCCTGCCGGCCCTGCTCGATCTCGGTCGCCGTACGGAACGACGTGCCGGCCTGGGTCGGCGCGGCGCTGTCGCCCGAGGGGCTCGCGGAGGGCGAGGAGTCGGCCGCGGCGGGCACCGCGGCGATCCCGAGCAGCAGCAGGGCGGTGCTCAACACTCTTCTGACACGCATCAGTTGGTCCTCCAGACCGCGATCCGCAGGCGCGAGACCCAGCCCCACAGCACACCCGCGAGGAAGCCGGTGAGCACGAGGGCGCCGAGCAGCCACCAGCCGCGGCCGAGGCCGAAGGAGGCCACGTCGCTCGCCTGGTCCGGCCCGTCCACGACGTCGACCGTCAGTTCCACCGGCATGCCCGGCGTGGTCTTCACGCCGCTCGCCGCCGAGAAGGAGTTGGACACCTGAAGACACACGGTCTCGGCGGGGGCGTTCTCGTCGTCGCTCTTGGCCTTGGGATAGCGCAGACCGGTCGAGATGACGTCGGTACGGCCGTTGCCCGCCGCCTCGCCGCGCACGATCTCACGTCCGTGCACGGTGACGGCGCGCAGCAACACCCCGTAGTCCGGGTTGACCTCGCGGTCGGCCGCGACGCTCACCGAGGCGCGCAGCTCCTGGCCGGGCTTGACGTCCACGCGGTAGTAGCGGTGCTGCCCGAACTCCTCGCGGTCCGTGTACAGCCCGGACTTCAGCGTCGGGGCACTCGTGCAGGCGGTGGCGCCCTCCACGGCGACCGGCGTCACCACCGGGTCGGCGGCGCGCTTTACCAACTGACCGACACGGTCCGTGAGTTCTTCCTTGTGCTGGACCGAGGTGTACGTGCCCCCGGTCGCGTCCGCGATGCAGCTGAGCTGGTCACGGGTCTTGGCGTCGGGCACGAGCCCGAGGGTGTCGATGGTGAGCCCGATGCCCTTGGCGGCGATCTCGCGGGCCACCTCGCACGGGTCGAGCGGCTGGCAGGTGTCCTCGCCGTCGCTGATCAGCACGATCCGCCGGGTGCCGTTGCCGCCGTCGAGGTCGCCGGCCGCCTTGAGCAGCGCGGGACCGATCGGCGTCCAGCCGGTGGGCGTGAGCGTCGCGACGGCGGTCTTCGCCTCCGTTCGGTTCAGCGTGCCCACCGGGTACAGCTGGGCGGTGTCCTTGCAGCCCGTCTTGCGGTCGTTGCCGCGGTAGTTGGCGCCGAGGGTCCGTATGCCGAGCTGGACCTCCTCGGGTGTCGCGTCGAGCACCTCGTTGAACGCCTGCTTCGCCGCGGACATGCGCGACCCGCCGTCTATGTCGCGCGCCCGCATCGAACCGCTGACGTCCAGCACGAGTTCGACCTTGGGAGCGGCCTGCTCCGCCGTTTCGTCGGCGACCGCTCCGGTCGGGAAGGCGATCCCGGCCGTCAGGGCGGCGAGCAGGGCGCAGACTCCTGCCGCCAGCCGTTGTCTTGTGATCATCGCAGGATCCTATGGAGCAAAGGTGCCGGGCTTCAAAACGATCTACGAACTATTGGGTGGCGAACGGGTTGGGAAGCTGCGCCCAGATGTCCCCCGGAGTCTGCGGAGACAGCCGCATCAGGCTCAACGCCTTGGTCGGCAGCGGCTCGTCGAGCAGGACCGCCAGGTCCGGGGTGCGCGGCAGATCCCGTACGACGGTCTCCAGGACCTCCCGCAGTACGGCCGACGAACCGGCCGTCGCCCCCAGCGTGCCGCCGATCAGCGAGCCGAACATCTTGCGGCGCAGGGTGGTCACGTCGTCCGTGACGATCCGTCCGGAGAGCGCCGGAACCGGGATGCCGTGCCGGGCCAGCCGGGCCGGGCTCACGCGGATGTCGGCCAGATCGCGGTAGACGAGCCGGACCGGTGCGCCGGTGGCGTCCAGTACGACCAGGAGGTTCTGCCCGTGCGCCTCCAGGGCCACCCCCAGGTCGAGCAGCCGCATGCAGACGGTGAGCGCGAGGCGGGTGAAGTCGGTCAGCCAGGCGGCCGATCGGGGCAGCTCGGTGGTGGCGAGGGCGGCCACGGGCAGAACGCGCTCGCCCGGGTGCGCGTACACGTCCGGGGACTCGCGCAGCACCGCCGCCAGGTCGGGGGAGTGGGTCGTGAGGGCGCCCAGGGTGCGGGTGACGTGCAGCAGGCCGTCCGTACGGGCCGCCATGTCCTCCGCGAACGCCGACACCGTCGCCGACGTCTCGATCGAGTAGACCGAGATGTCCCGCACGGAGGAGGTCAGCCGGGCGCTCAGCGCGGTCTTGACGTGCGGTCCGTCGGGCAGGGCGAGGGTGCGCAGCGACATCAACGGGTGTGCGGGGACTGCCTCCTGGGGCGTGGTGCGCAGTACGTGCGCCAGCTGCCAGGGGTGGACGGGGATCAGGAAACGGTCCTCGTCCCGCAGCCACTTGGGCCACTCACCCCGGACCAGGCAGTCGTCCGCGCCCACCAGGCCGAGTTCCACGACCGGCCGGTGCTCCGGCCCGTAGGCGAGCTGCTCGGCCACCGAGAACCCGGGCCGGGAACGGCAGTTGGGGTGGTACGGATGACCGTCGACCACCCGCTGCTCCCACTCCCCGCTGGTGAGGGGCTCATGGTCGACAGCGGGCTGGTTCGCGCGCGACAGGGCCATCGAGGCGACGCTGTCGTCGAGCTCGACGGCGAAGGCGGTCGCGTGCGGTATGCCGAGGGCCGTCATGAGCCGCGCCGGACGCTCGTACACCGTGTCGTCCAGCCGGACCTCGGTGACGTACGAGGTGGTCGCGTACGGATCCGGGCGCGGGCCGTGCAGCCGGCGGCCGTCGGCGAGGTGGAGCGTGAGCCCGTCGGCCCCCGGTTCGCGGCGCGCGATCCACGGCATCGGCTCATACGCCAGCGCACGCCACAGACGGCTCAGCACGGCCGCCCGGGCACCGGGGAGCCCGGCCGCGTACGACGCCGCGAGGGCGGGGCGTACGGCGCTCAGCTCGTCGGCGAGCGCTGCCTCGGCGTCGGGCGTGGGGGGACGGTGCACGGTCGGGCTCCTTGGGTACGGGGACTGCGCGTCGCGGTCGCCCGCGCCGACAGACATACTGATCACCAGTGCACCGTATGGAATGAATGGATCGCGTGGACTCCATGCCCCCCAGGTACCTCAGGGACGACATAGAAGAGGCCGCCGACGAGTACGCCGCCGCTCCGCTGCTCAATTGTCTGCTGCGGGAGGTGGGAGAGCCCGCCGAGGGCTCCGGTGTGTTCCGGCTCCGCTCCGGCGGGCGGCTGCTGCGGGTGCGGGGGACGCGCAGGCCCATGGCGCCCGAGGTGTACGCCGACGGGGCCTGGCACCGGCTCACCCACGCCGAACTGGTCAAACTCACCGCCGAGGAACTGCGCGGATTCACCGGTCTGTCCAACCCCGAGCTGCCCGCCGAGATGATCGACAGCCGGGACGCGGTGGCCGCGCTGCTCGCCGCCCGCCTGGACGCGACGCCGCCCGCGGACCCGTACATCCGCTCCGAGCAGTCCCTGATCACCGGGCATCCGTACCACCCGGCGCCCAAGGCCCGGGGCGGCGGTCCCGTTGCCGGCTGGCTGCCGTACGCGCCCGAGGCGTACGCCCGCTTCCCGCTGGAGCTGCTCGGCGTGCGGGAGGACGCGGTCGTCGAGGAGGGCGACACCTCGACGCTGGACGACTTCGGGCCGTCCCCGGATGGCTACCGGCTGCTTCCGGCCCATCCCTGGCAGCTCGACCTGGTCGGCGCCCGCCCGGAGATCCGGGCCGCCTTCGCGGACGGCCGGCTGATCCGCCTGGGCCGCACCGCGCGTCCGCTGTGGCCGACGGCCGCGATCCGCACGCTCTACGCCCCCGAGGAGGACGTCTTCGTCAAGTTCAGCCTCGACGTGCGCATCACCAACGACATCCGTCGGCTGTGGCGCCACGACCTGCTGAAACTGCGCCGTACGGACGAGGCGACAGCCGCCGCGTTCGCGACCACGACCACGGGGACGAGCACGGGTACGAGGACCGGCGCCGCCTGGCTGAGCGACCGCGGCTACCGCACCGCCGACTTCGCCTTCGAGGAACTCGCGGTCCTCGTCCGTGACGGGCTGCGCGAGCACGTCGTCCCCGGCGCGACCCCGCTCCTCGCCGCCGCCCTTGTCGAGGGCTTCGAGGGCAGCCCCCTCGACGGTCTCGCCGACCCGTCCGCCTGGTGGACGGCGTATCTGCGCCAGGTCGTCCCCCCGGCCCTGGACGCGTTCGCGCGGCACGGAGTCGTCCTGGAGGCGCATCTGCAGAACACGGTGGTGGCCGTGGACGCCGACGGCATCCCCGTGCAGGCGCTGTTCCGCGACGCGGAGGGCGTGAAGCTGCTCACGGACGTGGACCGGGCCGCCGGATGGGAGCGGCTCGTCTACTGTCTGATCGTCAACAACGTGTCAGAATTCGCCGCCCTGCTCGCGGAGGGCCACCCGGGCTGGGACCCGTGGGCCGCCGTACGGACCGAGCTGGCCCACCACGGCCTGCCCGGGATCGCGCACGAGATCGCGGAGTTGCTCGCCGCCCCCACGCTTCCCGGCAAGACGAACCTGCTGCTTCGCTGGACGGGCGCGGACGGCGCGGACGCCCGCTACCTCCCGCTGCCGAACCCGCTGGCCCGCGCCTAGTACCGGGTTCCTCCTCACGCTCCCCACCTGGCGGCCGAGCAGCTCAACTCCCGTGCCGGCCCCTGGATCCGGGCGGACCTCCACCACCGACCCGCCGACCTGGCGAGGTGAACAAAAGGCGACGTCAGGTGAACGTGATGATGGAGCGATTCGACCTGGGCGGTGCCGCGCACACGTCGGCGCCCGCGTCCGGTGAACGACGGTACGATCACCGTCGGATTGGTCCGTTGGGTTGTCACGGGTTCCTCCGCTGTGGGGTCACTCCGTCCGTGCCCTGCTTTCCGGACAGGCCAGGTGCATGGTCCACGTGCGATGTCCGCGCTCTGACGAGCGGCTTGGGTAGGGAAAGGGAGAATCGCTCCGATGGCCAATGAGGACGCCGTGTCCCAAGAGTCGGGCAGCGAGCGTGTGGTCGCCGGCCGCTACAGTCTGCTGTCACCCCTCGGCGCGGGCGGCATGGGCACCGTGTGGCGCGCCTACGACAAGGTGCTGCACCGCGAGGTCGCCATCAAGGAGGTCCGGGCGCCTGCCGGACTGGCGGCGCCCGACATCGAGCGGATGTACACGCGGCTGGAGCGTGAGGCGTGGGCCGCGGCCCGGGTGGCGCATCCGAACGTGGTGACCGTCTACGACGTGGCCATGGAGGAGGGCCGCCCGTGGATCGTCATGGAGTTGGTCCGCGGTCAGTCGCTGGCCGACCTGCTCAAGACCGAGGGCCGACTCTCCCCGCAACGTGCCGCGTCCATCGGCCTCGAGGTGCTCGCCGCGCTCCACGCCGCCCACGAGACCGGTGTGCTGCACCGAGACGTGAAACCGGCCAACGTGCTGATAGCCAGGGACGGCCGGGTGGTGCTCACCGATTTCGGCATCGCCATGATCGAGGGCGACTCCGCGCTCACCATGACCGGTGAAGTCGTCGGATCGCCCGAGTTCCTGTCTCCGGAGCGGGCGTTGGGCCAGCGGTCCGGGCCCGCGTCGGACCTGTGGTCGCTCGGCGTGCTGCTGTACGCGGCCGTCGAGGCGCGCTCCCCCTTCCGTCAGAACACCCCGCTCAGCACCCTGCGGGCCATCGTGGACGCGGAGTTGCCGCAAGTCCGCCGGGCCGGCGCCCTCACTCCGGTCATCGAGGGACTGCTGCGCAAGGATCCGGACGAACGCCTCACCGCCGAGCAGGCGGCAGCGGACCTGCGGCTCATCGGCCAGGGCGGCATCCCCGACGCGGGAATCGTGCCGCCGTCCTCCGACTCCCCGACCGTTTCGACACAGCCCACGACACGGACGTCTCCCGCGGATCCTGGGGAACAGCCCACGGTCACGCATTCCTTGGACCAGCCCACGGTCGCTGATCCCTCGGCGCAGGCGACGGTCGCGGAACCTTCGGCGCAGCCCACGGTCGCGGAACCTTCGGTGCGGGCGGCGGACGCGGATCCCGTGACGCGGCCCACGGTCGCCGAGCCCCTGGCGCAGGCCGCGGTCGCGGATCCTTCGGCGCAGCCCACGATCACGCATTCCCTGGCGCGGTCGGCGGACGCGGATCCTGGGGCACAGCCCGCGGTCGCGGATCCAGCAGTGCTGGATCCGCGCGCCGCCGGCACACCCGCCTCCCCCGTCCCCCCGGTTGACGCGCGGCGCAGCCGGCGCAGCATCGCGCTCGTCGCCGCGGGCGTGTCCCTGTGCGTGCTGGCGCTGGCCGGGGTGGGCTACGCGCTCATGAACGACGGAAACGGAAGCGGGGATCGGCAGAACGCCGGCAACACCACCGCAGGGGCGGGCTCGGCCTCGAAGAACGCCGGGAACGCCACCGCCGCCAGCACCCAGGGCGACGGCCAAGGCGCCTCCGCCACCCTGGGGGTGCGGGTGACGGTGACGGGTTCGCACACGACGTACTCGGGACCGTGCCCGCCGCCGAGCGAGCAGGCGCCCACCTTTACGGCGACGTTCTCGGTGGACCGGCTCCCGGCCCAATTCTCCTACCGGTGGGTGTCCAAGGACGGCTCGGTGACCGATCCGCACTGGAGGACGCTGGTGTTCTCGGATGACGGCGGACTCAGCAAGCAGGACACGGTGAGCCTGAGCACGTGGGCGGAGGCCGGAAAGCTCGAGAGCGAAATCGGCGTGGAGCTCAAGGCACCCGTGCAGGGCAAGTCCAACATGGTGCCTCTGTCGCTGACTTGCGAGGCCGGAACGGGCTGAGACAGGTCGTCCGGGCACCGACCGACGGCCCGGACCGCGTTGCGGAGCGGGGCGGCCCTCGGTCCGGGCCGTCCCGTGCCCGGAGTTCTCCTGTGGCGGGGCGAGGTGTCCGGAGTTCTCCCGCGGCGCGGCGAGGTGTCCGGATCGCGGCCCCCCGACGCGGCGCGGAACGAATTTGTCGCAAGAATCGAACTAAACCAGGTCACGTTCACGTTTGAGTGAAGGCTCCGGTCTCGTGTCGGGTCAGCCGCGTCGCGCGGCCTCTCTTTCGCAGTTGGATGTCGTTCATAAGGAGTATGAGTGCCATCGGTCATCCTGGGGCAAACGGGCCCCTTCACTGGTCAAAGCGTGGTCCTGAGCGCTGCTCCACTGACGTTCGGTCGCAAGAGCGACAACGACGTCGTGATCGTCAGCGCCAACGCCTCCCGTCTGCACGCCGAAATCCTCGAGGAGGATGCCGGCTTCGTGCTCTACGACCGCAACAGCCGGAACGGCACCTTCGTCAACGACCAGCGCATCACCCGGCATGCACTGCGCTCCGGCGACCGCATCCGAATAGGTGAGGAGACCTTCCTCTTCGAGTCGGAGGACGCCATCGAGACGATGATGGATCTCTCCCACCTCGACGCACCCCGGGTGAGCGCCTCCGTGGACCCTGGCGTGCTCAGGGTCACCGTCACCGGCGGAGGCCCGGTGGGCCTCGCTTTCGCGCTGACGCTGGAGAACATGCTGCGCGGGCGGGTCTCGATCACGGTCTACGAAGGGCGGTGGACCAAGAACGGCTCCACCGTCGTCTGGAAGGACGAGACCCAGGGAAACGTCCGTCGCCAACAGGTCGTGACCGTCCAGAGCCGGCAGTACCTCGCGCTGCCCGAGGACATCCAGTCGGCGCTGTTCGGCGACGTGGGCGACTATTCGGAAATGTGGCCCGTCGGACCGGACTCCGTGGACGGCCTGCCTCCCCGCAACATCCGGATCGCCTACATCGAGGACTGTCTGCTGGAGTTGGCGAACAAGAACGCCGCGATCCGGCTGGTGCCGGAGCGGTTCGACCCCTCGGAGCATCAGGGTCGGCTCGCGCAGGAACACGTCCTGGCGATCTGCGAAGGCGGACGATCCCGCACGCGGGAGCACTACGCCGACCGCTTCGGCGCGGCCGACGCCTCGATCTACTCCCTCGACGGCGACCACCTGCAGGACGTGGTGCTGGGGCTTCGGGTGAAGTCCCCGCTCTCGGACCAGATGAGCGTCCTGCTGACCGTGTCGCAGAACAGGTTCCTTCTCAACTCGCTGCGCGGCGAGGGCTTCTTGAACATGCGGCTCACCCGCGAGGAGGCCCGAAACGTGATCGGCATCGACCCGGTCCGTCAGGTCTTCGAGGAGTGCATCGCCGCTCGCCCCTGCGTCATGAGCCGCGAAGAGGACCACGAGTTCCGCTGTCCCACGCACGGAACCCTCTTCCTGCCCGCCCTGCTGCGCAGTTCGCCCTTGTGGAAGCGGATCCGGGAGGGACTGAAGCTGTTCGGCGTGCCGGAGAACGACCTCACCGCGATCACGTCGTTCCGCCTGGACATGGTGCAGCGCCCGCGGTTCACGGCGCAGCTGAGCCGCCCGACCGCGACGGGCCCCGGCACGTACGGCCTCCTGCTGGGCGACGCGGCCAACGCCATCCACTTCTGGCCGGGTCGCGGCCTCAACAGCGGTCTCGCCTCCGCCACTTCGCTCGCTCGCTCCCTCAGCCGCACATGGCAGGGAAAGCCGCTGCGCGACGCCGACTTCATCCGGCACGAGGCGGCCATGTCCATGCTGCAGTACCGGCACAAGAGCCGGGCCTGGAACGCCATGGTCACCACAGACGAACAGGGCGTCACCCGGGCCATCAAGGACATCATCGCCCGCAGCATGGAACCGGAACCCGGCGACGGCTCCGAACCCGAGCACGCGTCCCTCGACGCCCTGCTGGAGCGCATGACCGCGATACGCGAGCGCCTCGCAACCCGTCTCCCCGGTATGCCCACCGACGAGGAACTGCGCAACCACCTCTTGACGCTGGACCCGGCCACGCTCCGCACGCTCCAGGAAAGCGGCGCGTGGGACACGCTGATCGTCGGCGGCGAGGAAGCCGACATCGATCTCTTCTACCAGTCGGACTCCCCCGTCTACGTGCCTCGCCCCACCGACCCGCGGATCGGCCCGCCGGCCCGCACGCCGCAGGATTCCGTGCCCTCCAACCCGCTCTGAGGCCGGACGGGACATTCCGCGGCGAGGGGAACACAGCTCCTCCTTCTTTCCTGAAGAAGAGGAGCCGTGTTCTTCGAAGTCGTACAGGGCATGATCATGATGGAGGCAAGGGGCGCACGTCGATTACCTTGGTTGCATATGTCTGAGGTTGGTCATGGATTGTAAGGTCGAGAAAATGTATGGCCTGAGAAAATGCTGAACGAGGTCACTGCGACCCGCTATATCGCACCCCTGCGGTCCGGTGGCTCCGTACCCGGCGTCGTCGAGGCCGACGACCTGGGGACGTACGTCGTGAAGTTCACGGGCTCCGCGCAGGGACGCAAGGCGCTGGTCGCCGAGGTGATCGTCGGTGAGCTGGCGCGCGCCCTCGGGCTGCGCTTCCCCGAGCTGGTCCTCGTCCACTTCGATCCGGCCGTCGCCGAGCACGAACCGCACCAGGAGGTCCAGGACCTGCTGCGCGTCAGCGCAGGGCTCAACCTCGGCATGGACTATCTGCCGGGTGCGAAGGACTTCACCCCGGAGACGGCCAGGACGTTCCCCGTCGACCCGCTGGAGGCGGGCAAGGTGATCTGGCTGGACGCCCTCACGGTCAACGTGGACCGCACGGTGCACAGCTCGAACCTGATGGTCTGGCCGACGTTCGGCATCGCACCCCCGCGGCTGTGGCTGATCGACCACGGCGCCGCCCTCGTCTTCCACCACCGCTGGGACGCCTCGGCCCCGGAGAAGGCGTACGACTTCCGCCGCCACGCCCTCGGCGGCTACGCCCCGGACACCCGCGCCGCCGACGCCGAGCTCGCGCCCAAAGTGACGGAGGAGCTGCTGCGCGAGGTCACCGCCGCGGTGCCGGACGCCTGGCTCGCGGAAGAACCCGGTTTCGCCACCCCGGACGAGGCGCGGGAGGCGTACGTCCGCTATCTCCTCGCCCGCGTGAAGGCCTCGGCGGACTGGCTCCCCACGGACTTCCCGAGCCGTGAACAGCTCGCCGCCGAGGACGCGGACCGCGCGACGAAAACCCAGCAGGGCCGTCCGAACTGGCTCAAGCGGGTCCCCGACCTGCACGGCAAACCGGCGGCGCAACAGGATTGGTCGGTGCACCTCGGATGACAGACGTCCAGCGCGTCCAGATCGAATACTGCACCCAGTGCCGCTGGCTGCCCCGCGCGGCCTGGCTGGCCCAGGAGCTGCTCACCACCTTCGAGACGGAACTCACCGAGCTGTCCCTGAAGCCCGGCACCGGCGGCGTGTTCGTCGTCCGCGTGAACGACGAGGTGGTCTGGGACCGGCGCGAGCAGGGCTTCCCGGAACCGACGGCCGTCAAGAAGCTCGTACGCGACCGAGTGGCCCCGGGAAGGTCCCTGGGCCACTCGGACAAGTGAGCCGCCTCGGAGGTCAGCCCTTGAGCTGCTCGTACGCCGGCAGCGTCAGGAAGTCGGCGTAGTTCTCGTCCAGCGCGACCTCCAGGAGCAGGTCGTGGGCCTGCTGCCAGTGGCCGGCCGCGAAGGCCTCCTCGCCGATCTCGGCGCGGATGTTCGCCAGTTCCTCGGCGGCGACCTCGCGGGCCAGCTCCGGGGTGGCCTTCACGATGTGCCCCGCGTGCTCGAACTCGACTCCCGCGTTGATCCACTGCCAGATCTGCGAGCGGGAGATCTCGGCGGTGGCCGCGTCCTCCATGAGGTTGAAGATGGCGACCGCGCCGAGCCCGCGCAGCCAGGCCTCGATGTAACGGATTCCGACCTGGACGGCGTTGACCAGACCGTCGTACGTCGGCCTGGCGTCGAGGGAGTCGACGGCGATCAGGTCCCCGGCGGCGACCGACACGTCCTCGCGCAGCCGGTCCTTCTGGTTCGGCTTCTCGCCGAGGACGGCGTCGAAGGACGCCATCGCGATCGGGACCAGGTCCGGGTGGGCCACCCACGAGCCGTCGAAGCCGTCGCCCGCCTCGCGGTCCTTGTCGGCCTTGACCTTCTCGAAGGCGACCTTGTTGACCTCTTCGTCGCGCCGGGAGGGGATGAACGCCGCCATGCCGCCGATCGCGTGCGCGCCGCGCTTGTGGCAGGTGCGGACGAGGAGTTCGGTGTAGGCGCGCATGAAGGGGGCCGTCATCGTCACGGCGTTGCGGTCCGGCAGCACGAACTTCTGGCCGCCGTCACGGAAGTTCTTGACGATGGAGAAGAGGTAGTCCCAGCGACCCGCGTTCAACCCGGAGGCGTGGTCGCGGAGTTCGTAGAGGATCTCCTCCATCTCGTACGCCGCCGTGATCGTCTCGATCAGGACGGTCGCGCGGACGGTGCCCTGCGGGATGCCGACGTAGTCCTGCGCGAAGACGAAGACGTCGTTCCAGAGACGGGCCTCCAGGTGCGACTCCGTCTTCGGGAGGTAGAAGTACGGGCCCTTGCCGAGGTCGAGCAGCCGCTGCGCGTTGTGGAAGAAGTACAGGCCGAAGTCGACGAGCGCGCCGGGGACGGGGGTGCCGTCCGCGTCGACGAGGTGACGCTCGTTCAGGTGCCAGCCGCGTGGCCGCATGACGACCGTCGCGAGTTCGTCGTTCGCCTTCAGGGCGTACGTCTTGCCGGACCTCGGGTCCGTGAAGTCGATGCTGCGGGTGTACGCGTCGATCAGGTTGAGCTGACCGGTGACCACGTTCTCCCAGGTGGGCGCCGAGGCGTCCTCGAAGTCCGCGAGCCAGACCTTCGCGCCCGAGTTGAGGGCGTTGATGGTCATCTTGCGGTCGGTGGGGCCGGTGATCTCGACACGGCGGTCGTTCAGGGCGGCCGGAGCGGGGGCCACCTTCCAGGAGTCGTCCGCGCGGATGGCGGCGGTCTGGGGGAGGAAGTCGAGCGTGGAGGTGCGGGCGATCTCGGCGCGGCGCTCCGCGCGGCGGGCGAGGAGCTCGTCACGCCGGGGCGTGAACAACCGGTGCAGCTCGGCCACGAAGGCGAGGGCCGCGTCGGTGAGGACCTCTTCCTGCCGGGGCAGGGGCTCGGCGTCGACGATGGCCAGCGGGGACGGCGCTGGTGCGGACATGAGCTGTCACTTCCTTCAGCGAGCGTGGCACCGGGTGCCAGGCGACCCGGGTACGGCGATCGGCGCCGGGAGAGCAGCCCGGCGCTTCTGAACAGTGGATAGTAGTTTCCTCATGGTGGAAGTTCAATGGTTTGTTGATGTCGAGATTCTCCAGGTCGAGGCACCGTGGCGCTCAGTGCCACGCCGTTCACTCAAGGTGTCCCAGATCGTCCTCCGTGTCGATGTCGTACGGCTCCGCCACGTCACCGCACTCGACGAGCGTGATCGCGGACTCGTGCTCCTTCAGATAGGCGCGTGCCCCCCGGTCACCGGTGGCACTCGCCGCGACACCGGCCCAGTGGGCGGCGCCGAAGAGGACGGGATGGCCGCGCACACCGTCGTACGTCGCGGAAACCAGCGAGGTGTCGTCCTGGTGGGCGGCGAGCACCCGGGCGACCGCCCGCGGCCCGATGCCGGGCTGGTCGACCAGCGAGACCAGTGCCGCCCGCGCGCCCGTGCCGGCGAGCGAGCCGAGCCCGGCCCGTAGCGACGAACCCATGCCGTTCTCCCACTCCGGGTTGTCCACGAGCACACACCCGTCGAGCCGCGCCCGCTCCCGTACGGCGTCGGCCCGCGCCCCCAGCACCACGTGGACGCGCGTGCATCCGGCCGCGCGCAGCACCCCCACCGCGTACTCCACGAGGGGGCGCCCCCGATGTTCGAGCAGCGCCTTGGGCCGCCCGCCGAGCCGTCGCCCCCCGCCCGCCGCGAGGAGCAGCCCGGCCACCTGGTCTTCTTCGTGCGTCATACGCCGTCTCCCCTGTGCGTCATACCTCCTGCATACCTGACCCGGCGCCGAGGGCACGGTCTCGCGGGGCTGAATTTCGGTCTGCGCGGTGGCGCCACCGCATCGGGTGGCGTTTACTGGCCCGCGTCCCCCGGCGCCCGACCATCGCCATGGGGTGCGGGAGAGACCGGCGAGGGCGTGCGCACAAGGACGTGCGAGGGGGCGAGCTGTGTTGCGGAGCTTGGGACAGAGGCCAGTGACCGGCAGCGACGAGGATCCGAGGGTGGCGGAACTGCGGACCGCCGTCTCCCGGCTGCGCCGTGAACTCGCCACACATCCGGCCGAGTTCCCCGACCGGGGCATCGCCGAGGACGAGCTCGCCGCGCTCGCGGCGATGGCCCTCAGCGGCATGCCCGAGATACCCCGGCTGCGCCGCTCCCTGCTGCTGATCGCGGGCGCGATCGGCTCGGTCAGCGCGCTGTCGACCGGCCTCGCGGGCGTACGCAGCGCGGTGGAGCTGTTCGGGGAACCGCCCCGGCGCCCTTGAGGGGGCGGGGGTCCTTCTCCGGGTGCGTTCCCGGAGTACCTCTCACGCCACCCAGTGCGGGCGGCCCGCCTCCGCTCCGGCCGCGGTGAGCCCGCTGTCCAGGGCGGTCGTGAGCCGACGTACCGCCTCGTCGAGCACGTCGGACGGCAGGGTGTAGGGGAAACGCAGCCGGTGCTCATGGGTGCCCGGGTCGGCGCCGAAGCGGGAACCGCCTTCGATGCGCAGACCCTGGGCCAGGGCCGCGCGGGCCAGCGACGAGGCGATCGGGCGGCCCAGGTCGATCCACAGCGTCAGTCCGCCGGGCGGCAACTGCCAGCGCCAGTCGGGGAGATGACGGGCCAGTGAGTCGGCGAGCGCGTCCCGCTGGACGCGCAGCCGCGGCAGCCGCTCGCGCAGCACCTCGTCCGTGCGGGCCAGCAGTCCGAGCGCGACCAGCTGGTCCAGGACCGAACCGCCCATGTCCGTGGGCACCCGCGCGGTCGCCAGCTCCGTGATCAGCCGGGATCCCGCCCGCACCCAGCCGAGGCGCAGCCCGCCCCAGTGCGTCTTGCTCAACGACCCCACCGTCACGACCTGTTCGCTCATTCCGCGGGGTGCGAGCGAGGCGAACGGCGCGGCCCCGGGCACATCCAGCGCGATGTCCGTCATCGTCTCGTCGATCACCAGCCAGGTGCCGGTCGCGCGCGCCGACTCCAGTACCGCCAGGCGCTGTTCGAGCGGCATCAGATGACCCGTCGGATTGTGGAAGTCGGGGATCAGATACGCGAGCCGGGGCGCCGCCTGCCGCAGCGCGCAGTCGATCAGCCCCGGGTCCCAGCCCTCCGCCGTGACGGGCACGGGAGTGGTGCGCAGTCCGACGCGGCGCATCGCGTCGAGCGCGTTCGGATACGAGGGGTTCTCGACCAGGATCCGGTCACCGGGCCGCCCGAGCAGCCCGAGCGTCAGCGAGAGGGCCTGCTGCGCGCCGTTCGTGATGAGGATCTGGTCCGGCAGTGTCGGCAGCCCGCGCCGGGTGAACCGCTCGGCGACGGCGGCCCTCAACTCCGGGATTCCGTAGGGGTGATAGCCGGGTGTCGAGGCCCGCCGGGCCAGCAGGACGCCCGCCTCCGCGAAGGCCGCGGCGAGCTCCGCCTCGGGCGCGCCGGGCGCCGCGATGGCCAGGTCGATCACCCCGTCGTCGGCCGGGAAGGAGGCCACATTGGCCGGGCGGTGGCCGGCGGGCAGCTCCGTCCAGGTCCCCGCGCCCCGTCGGCTCCGCGCGAACCCGTCCTCGCGCAGCAGGTCGTACGCCGCCGTCACCGTGGCCCGGCTGACCGTGAGCGCGGAGGCCAGCTCGCGCTCGGCGGGCAGCCGGACGTGCAACGCGATCCGGCCGTCGAGGAGCAGCCTGCGCACGCCGTCGGCCAGCGCGCGATATCCGGGGCGGCCGTCGGCGTGGGGCGCGGCGGACAGCAGCGCGGCGAGCTGCCGGCTTCCCAGCGTCCTGTCCATTCCGTGAACCACCGGTCCGTTCACCATGCCAACTCCCTTGCATTGGCCCTGTGGGGCAGGCCAATCAGCGTACAGACTTCGGGGACCAGGGGAAATCGTCCCACCGCATTGGCCTGGGAAGGGGAGCGGAGCGATGTCGATCGACGCCGGAAACGTCCGCGAGAAGGGGAGTACGTGCGGCAACGGAGGCGACCACTGCCTCAGCGATCGTGCGGAGCGGGAGATGCAGCGGCGCCAGGAGGCGCGGATGCCGGGGGTGCCGGTGCGGGAGTGGGTGCGCAGGCTGGCCGCGGGGCGCTTCGCCGCCCGTACCGGTGGGGGGCTCGGGCTGCCGCGGCCACGCCGGGGTGAGTCCTGATGGCCGCCGCCGGACAGGTCGTCGTCGGCGTCAGCGGCTCGCTCGCCAGCCTCGCCGCGCTGCGGACCGCCGCCCGCGCCGCCCGCTCCAGCGGCCGCGTGCTCGTGGCCGTACTCGCGTGGGAACCGCCCGAGGGTGAGGTCCTCCACGCCCGCAACCCCGACAGCGCCTGGGCCGCCCGCTGCGCCCGCGAGGCCGCCGCCCGGCTCGACCGCGCCTTCGAGGAGGCCTTCGGCGGTACGCCGTCCGAGGTCACCGTCGTCCGCAGGGTGGTCCGTGCCCGTCCCGACCGGGCCCTGCGCCGGGCCACGGCGCGGGACTTCGCCGCCGGGTGACCCCGGGGGTGCTCGGTCAGGCCCCCGGGCCCGAGCTGGCCAGCGCCTCCGACAGCTCCGCCGCGACCTGCTGGAGCACGGGCACGATCTTCTCCGTGGCGACGTCCGTGACCCGGCCCGCGGGACCGGAGATCGAGATGGCGGCGGCCGTGGGGGAGTCGGGGACCGAGACGGCGAGGCAGCGCACGCCGATCTCCTGCTCGTTGTCGTCCACCGCGTAACCGAGCCGGCGCACCTCCTCCAGCGCGGTGAGGAAGCCGTCCGGGGTGGTGATCGTCTTCTCCGTCGCGGCGGGCATGCCGGTCCGGGCGAGCAGCGCGCGCACCTCGTCCGCCGGGGTGTTCGCGAGCAGGGCCTTGCCCACGCCCGTGGAGTGCGGCAGCACCCGGCGCCCCACCTCGGTGAACATGCGCATCGAGTGCTTGGAGGGCACCTGGGCCACGTACACGATCTCGTCCCCGTCGAGCAGTGCCATGTTCGCGGTCTCGCCGGTCTCCTCGACCAGACGGGCGAGATAGGGGCGCGCCCAGGTGCCGAGCAGCCGGGAGGCGGACTCGCCCAGGCGGATCAGGCGGGGGCCGAGCGCGTAGCGGCGGTTCGCCTGCTGGCGTACGTAACCGCAGGCCACGAGCGTGCGCATGAGGCGGTGGATGGTGGGCAGCGGCAGCCCGCTGCTCACGGAGAGCTCGCTCAGGCCGACCTCCCCGCCGGCGTCGGCCATGCGCTCGAGCAGGTCGAAGGCGCGCTCGAGGGACTGGACACCACCGCTAGGGGCGGATGACTTGGCGTCGTCGGTGGTGCTGGCGCTGGACGCAGGCACGGCGCGGTCCTTTCAAGGCTGACAGGCAGTGATGCAGCCTACCCGGGACTGGGTTGACTCCTTGGTGGTACGTAGCTACGTTCTGCTCTGCGGAATTCTAATTCCATTCTGTGGAAATATCCAGAGGGGTGCGTTCGGGGGCAGGGTGGAGGGGTGAGCCCTTGACGACGCGAGGGCTTGAGTGAAGACTCCTTCAACAGAACGTTGAATTCCGTTACGTGGAAGTTAACTGCGGCAGCGGGAGTCGACAGCGGCAGAGAGAGGGGTCCGGGTGTCCGACGTCGGATGGGTCGAACTGATGCTGCGCTCGACGCGCGTCATCACTCCCGAAGGGACGCGCGCCGCCACGGTCGCGGTCGCCGCGGGCAGGATCACGGCGGTGCTCGCGTACGACGCCGAGGTGCCGCCCGGCGCCCGCCTGGAGGACTTCGGCGACGACGTCCTCCTGCCGGGCCTGGTCGACACCCACGTGCACGTCAACGACCCCGGCCGCACGGAGTGGGAGGGCTTCTGGACCGCGACGCGCGCCGCCGCGGCCGGCGGCATCACCACCCTGGTCGACATGCCGCTCAACTCCCTCCCGCCGACGACCACGGTCGAGCACCTCCGTACGAAACAGGACGTCGCCCGCTCCAAGGCGCACATCGACGTCGGCTTCTGGGGCGGTGCCCTCCCCGACAACGTCAAGCACCTGCGCCCGCTGCACGACGCGGGAGTCTTCGGCTTCAAGGCCTTCCTGTCGCCGTCCGGCGTGGACGAGTTCCCCGAGCTGGACCAGGAACAACTGGCCCGGTCCCTGGCCGAGATCGCCGCGTTCGACGGCCTGCTCATCGTGCACGCCGAGGATCCGCACCACCTCGCCGCCGCCCCTCAGAAGGGCGGCCGGAAGTACGCCGACTTCCTGGCCTCGCGCCCGCGCGACGCCGAGGACACCGCCATCGGCAACCTCATCGCGCAGGCCGAACGCCTCCACGCGCGTGTGCACGTGCTGCACCTGTCGTCCTCCGACGCGCTGCCCCTGATCGCCGACGCCAAGCGTGCGGGCGTGCGGATCACGGTGGAGACCTGCCCCCACTACCTGACCCTGACGGCGGAGGAGGTCCCGGACGGGGCGAGCGAGTTCAAGTGCTGCCCGCCCATCCGCGAGGCCGCCAACCAGGACCTGCTGTGGCAGGCGCTGGCCGACGGCACGATCGACTGCGTCGTCACCGACCACTCGCCGTCCACGGCCGACCTGAAGACGGACGACTTCGCGACCGCCTGGGGCGGTATCTCCGGGCTCCAGCTGAGCCTGTCGGCGGTCTGGACGGAGGCCCGCAGGCGCGGTCACAGCCTGGAGGACGTGGTCCGCTGGATGTCCACGCGCACCGCCCGACTGGTCGGCCTCGACTCCCGCAAGGGAGCCATCGCGGTGGGCCATGACGCCGACTTCGCCGTCCTCGCCCCCGACGAGACCTTCACCGTGGATCCCGCCGCGCTGCAGCACCGCAACCGGGTCACGGCCTACGCCGGCCGAACGCTCAGCGGGGTCGTGAAGTCCACCTGGCTGCGAGGCGAGCGCATCGTGTCCGACGGCGAGTTCGGCGCCCCCGGCGGCGAACTCCTGACGCGCACCCCGTAGTCCTCGAACGCACCCGCACCCGCACCCGTAGCGGCCGATCTCGAAAGGCAGACCTGATCAACGTGACGGCGATTCCTCACTTCACCGGCGACGCGAACCCCTACGGAGGCGGCGACCCGTACGCGGACCACCGCACCGCCGACTTCCCCTTCACCCAGTACGCCAACCTCGCCGACCGGCAGCTGGGCGCCGGGGTCATCGCCGCCAACGACGAGTTCTTCGCCCAGCGCGAGAACCTCCTGCTGCCCGGGCGGGCCGAGTTCGACCCCGAGCACTTCGGGCACAAGGGCAAGGTCATGGACGGCTGGGAGACGCGGCGGCGCCGCGGCGCCTCGGCCGAGCACCCGTGGCCGACGGCCGAGGACCACGACTGGGCGCTCGTCAGGCTCGGCGCACCCGGTGTCGTGCGCGGGGTGGTGGTCGACACGGCCCACTTCCGCGGCAACTACCCCCAGGCGGTCTCGGTCGAGGGCGCCTCGGTGCCCGGCTCCCCGTCACCGGAGGAACTCCTCGGGGACGACGTGAAGTGGACGACGCTCGTACCGCGCACGGCGGTCGGCGGCCACGCCGCCAACGGCTTCGCCGTCTCCGTCGAGCAGCGCTTCACCCACCTCCGCGTCAACCAGCACCCCGACGGCGGCATCGCCCGACTGCGCGTCCACGGCGAGGTCGTGGCCGACCCTCAGTGGCTCTCCGCGCTCGGCACCTTCGACGTTCTCGCCCTGGAGAACGGCGGCCGGGTCGAGGACGCCTCCAACCTCTTCTACTCGCCCGCCACGAACACCATCCAGCCGGGACGCTCCCGCAAGATGGACGACGGCTGGGAGACCCGCCGCCGCCGCGACCAGGGCAACGACTGGATCCGCTACCAGTTGGTCGCCCAGTCCGAGATCCGCGCCCTGGAGATCGACACGGCGTACTTGAAGGGCAACAGTGCCGGCTGGGCGTCGGTGTCGGTGAAGGACGGCGACGACGGCGACTGGACGGAGATCCTCCCCCGTACCCGCCTCCAGCCCGACACCAACCACCGCTTCGTCCTCGCCGCGCCCGTGATCGGGACCCACGCGCGCGTGGACATCTTCCCCGACGGCGGCATCTCCCGCCTGCGTCTGTTCGGCTCCCTCACGGAGGAGGGCGCCACGGCCCTGACGGCCAGGTATCAGGAGCTCGGCGGCTGAGGCCGCGCCGCCGCGCTGGGCTCCGGCGGGCCGCGATCAGGACTGGTCGTCGGCGGCGTCGCGGGTACGGCTGTCGCGCAGCTGGCGCCAGTGCGTGCGGTACAGCACGTAGTAGAGGGCGACGACCACGGCACCCACCTGCAGACCCACGCCGAACTCCAGGAAGGAGTCCTCGCTCATCAGCCGGTTGGTGAGGTAGGCGAAGTTCATGCCGAAGAAGCCGGTCAGGAACGACAGCGGCAAGAAGATCATCGAGACGATCGTGAGTCTGTTGATCACGACGTTCTGCTGATCGGCGACGAGTGACGCGTAGCTGGTCGCGGCCCGCCGGGCCGCGTCCCGCAGCGCCTCGATCTCCACGAGGACCAGCTGCACGGTGTGCTCGTGCAGCCGGTTCATCGCCTGCCGCTCCTGCGAGAGGTGGTGATCCGTCATCCTGCGGCGCACCAGGATCTCCTGGGCGACCGCGGCGTACGGCAGGAACGCGCGATGCAGATGGGCCGCGCGCCGTCGCAGCTGGGCCAGCTGTTGGACGTGTTCCGGCTGCCGCCGCTCGAACATCGCCTCCTCCAGGTCCTCGACCTCCAGATGGGCCTGCGTGACGGCCCGGCGGAAGGTCTCCAGGACCCCTTGGAGAAACAGGAACAGCGTCGTCACCGTGTCGGGAGGCAGGTCCTGCGGCAGCTGGTCGAGGAAGGTCTCGATCAGCTCGACGGGCCCGTGGTGCACCGTGATGAAGCGGCGCTGGTCGGCGAGGACATGGATATGGGTGACCTCGTTTCCGCTGACCACCGGGACGACGCCGATGGCAGTGCCGTCGTGGTACTCGGCCCGGACGTGTTCGTCCGCTCTGCCGAGCCACTCGCCGGCCGTGTCGTGCAGTCCGAGCCGACGGGAGAGCGGCTCCTCGTCGGGCGGGGGTTCGTCTCCCAGATCGATGTCCACGATCACGAAGCCGGAGGTCGCCGCGAGGCGCTCCCGGGCCTGTGCCAGACCGGTGCGAGCGACGACGCCCTCCGGCATCGACACCACCGAAACGATCATCGCCCCTCACCGTGGATGGCGTCGTGCGCACACCGCACCGTCCCTCGGCACACTACCGCCGAAGGCCCCGCGAGCAGCTGACCGCGCAGGGCGTCGTGTCGGGCTTCGTTAACTCCCGGAAAATTCATCGGACTTGGCGGGAGAAATCCTCCGCCTTGACATTGACATGCCATGGTCTACGCGCGTCATCCTAGAGTCATGAGATTCCCCCCACGAATCACTCGTATCGGCGCCCTGGTCGCCTTCATGTCCGCGCTGCTCATCGGCGGCACCGCCGTGGTCCCCGCCAACGCGGCGGCCACCGCCGTGGGCAGCATCTGCTACAGCAGCCTGCCGTCGCAGGCGTACGACACGCTGGACCTGATCGCGTCCGGCGGTCCCTTCCCGTACTCGCAGGACGGGGCCGTCTTCCAGAACCGGGAGGGTGTCCTGCCCTCCCAGTCCACCGGGTACTACCACGAGTACACCGTCATCACGCCGGGCTCCTCGACGCGTGGCGCCAAGCGCATCGTGACCGGCAAGAAGACGCAGGAGGACTACTACACCTCGGACCACTACGTCACGTTCAAGCTGATCAACTTCGGCTGCTGAGCCGAGGGCTGCGCGTACTACTGGTTTGACCGCTTTCTGGAAGATCCTCGCCCCGCGGTTCCCCCCACGTCATGGGCCGCGGGGCGAGGTACGTCCGGACGAAAGTATGCGGCGCCGCTACTTTGGTCGACGATCACTGCCGCGGGGGGAGGCGCCCGCGGGGCCGGCCCGTAGATTTGTCGACCGTGAGTGGTGACAATCCGGTGCCGGCGGCACCCGTTCTGCCCGGGCGGCGCTGGCTGCTGCCGTCGGCCGTGGTCGCGGAACTCGACCCCGAGCGGACGGGTCGGGGCGGGCGCCCCCGGCGTACCGCGCGTGACTGGGTGGTCGACTTCGGCTGCTTCGTGCTGGCCGTCGTCATCGGAGCGATGGCCGCGCACACGCTGACCCGCGACCCGGACACCCCGCACGCCCTCGCCGTCGTCGACCAGTGGATCGGCGGACTCGCCTGCCTCGCCGTGTGGTCGCGCCGCCGGTGGCCGCTGGGGCTGGCCGCGGCGATGATCCCCGTCGGACTGCTCTCGAACACCGCGGGCGGCGCAGGACTGGTCGCCCTCTTCACGCTCGCCGTGCACCGGCCACTCAAGTACGTGGGCTGGGTCGCCGGTGTCCAGCTCGCCCTGCTTCCGGTCTACTTCTGGCTGCGGCCCGATCCCGATCTGTCCTACGCCGCCGCCATCGCCGTCACCGCGCTGCTGACCCTGGCGGTCGTCGGCTGGGGCATGTTCGTACGGTCCAAGCGGCAGCTCATGCTGAGTCTGCGGGACCGGGCACGGCGGGCCGAGACGGAGGCCGCGCTGCGGGCCGAGCAGGCGCAGCGGCTGGCGCGCGAGGCGATCGCGCGCGAGATGCACGATGTGCTCGCGCACCGCCTGACGTTGTTGAGCGTGCATGCGGGGGCGTTGGAGTTCCGTCCGGACGCGCCTCGCGAGGAGGTCGCGCGGGCCGCCGGGGTGATCCGGGAGAGCGCGCACGAGGCCCTGCAGGATCTGCGGGAGATCATCGGGGTGCTGCGGGCGGGTGACTCCGACGACGCGGGGCGGCCGCAGCCGACGCTCGGCGCGTTGGACGCGCTGGTCTCCGAGTCGCGTGAGGCGGGGATGAAGGTGGCTCTCGATCTGCGGGTCGCCGACGCCGCGGCTGTGCCCGCGTCCGTCGGGCGGACCGTGTACCGCATCGCCCAGGAAGGGCTGACGAACGCCCGTAAGCATGCTCCGGGAGCCGAGGTCACGGTGGGTGTCTCGGGGGCCCCGGGTGACGGTGTGAGTGTGTCCGTGCGCAACCCCGCTCCTCCGGGGGAGGTACCGCATGTGCCGGGTTCCGGGCAGGGGCTGATCGGACTGACCGAGCGGGCCACTCTCGCCGGGGGGCGTCTGGAGCACGGGTCCGACGGGGGTGGGGGCTTCTTGGTGCGGGCGTGGCTGCCATGGGGTGGGTGAGCGTGAGGTCCGCCCGCGGTGCGTGAGGTGCGCCTGCGGTGCGTGAGGTGCGCCTGCGGTGCGTGAGGTGCGCCCGCGGTTGCGTGGTGGGGCGGGGCCGTGGCGGTGCGTCGAGCCCGTCGCCGCTGGATCAGACGGGGGCCGGGCAAGGGAGCCGCTGCTCGATCCGGGCGTGAGCGACGGGCTTGCGACGCACCGCCACGGCCCCTCGCGTCGCATTGCGGCTGCGGGTGCGGTGGTGGGTGCGGGTGTGTCAGGGGATGCGGGGGATCACTCGGTGGCCTGCGGTGCCGTATACCCAGCTTGCTGTTTCGTTGATGAAGTCTGTCGGGAAGCCTGTGCGGAAGGCGGTGGCCTCCTCCAGGCCGGTCAGTATGTGGTCGGGGAGGGTGAGTTCGCTCGCGCCCAGGTTGTCGGTGAGCTGGGTGACGTGGCGGGCGCCGATGATGGGGTGGACGGTGGGGGAGTGGGCCATGGTCCAGGCGATGGCCACCTGGGCCGGGGAGGCGCCGAGTTCGTCGGCCGCCGACCGGACCGCTTCGGCCACCGTCCGTTCGAGTTCCCCGATCGCCTCGGGGGAGAGGCGGGTCGCCGTGCCGGGGGCCACACCGCCCGGACGTGTGTACTTGCCCGACAGGACGCCGTTGTGCAGCGGACTCCACGCGGCCACCGACATGCCGAGGGTCTCCGCCATGGGGAGGAGCTCGCGCTCCGCGTCGCGGCTGAGCAGGCTGTAGGGCACCTGGAGCGCGGCGAAGGGGGACCAACCTCGCCACTCGGCAAGGGTGTTGGCCCGCGAGACCACCCAGGCGGGCGCGTCCGAGATACCCACGTACAGGACCTTGCCGGACCGTACGGCGTCGTCCAGGGCGCGCATGGTCTCCTCGACCGGTGTGTTCCGGTCCCAGATGTGCACCCAGTAGACGTCGATGTAGTCCGTGTCGAGGCGCCGCAGGCTCGTCTCGAGGGAGAGGGCGAGGTTCTTGCGGTGGTTCCCGGCGGCGTTCGGGTCGGTGCCGTCACGGGAGACGGTGTACTTGGTGGAGAGGACGAAACGGTCGCGTCGGCCTCTGAGCAACTCCCCCACGATCTCCTCGCTGGCGCCGCCGCGGTAGTTGACGGCCGTGTCCACCACGTTGCCGCCCGCCTCCGCGTACGTGTCGAGGATCCGCGCGCACTCCTCCTTCGGCGCTCCCACCCCGCCCTGCTCCCCGAACGTCATGGCACCGAGGAACAGTTCCGAGACGCGCAGGCCGGTCCTGCCCAAGAGCCGATAGCGCACTGAACTCCTCACTCCCGGGAGAGACCCCGTCGAGACTGTCCTGGCGGCCGACGGTAGTCGTTCGTCGCGGTCGAGGCGTGGGTAATGCCCCGGCGGGCACCTACGGTAGGCACCATGAATGCGATCCGGCTGCTTCTCGTCGACGACGATCCGCTGGTCAGGGCCGGCCTGTCCTTCATGATGGGCGGCGCCGACGACATCGAGATCGTCGGCGAGGCCGCGGACGGCGGCGAGGTCGAGGCGCTCGTCGACCGCACCCGCCCGGACGTCGTCCTGATGGACATCCGGATGCCGGTGATCGACGGACTCACGGCCACCGAACGGCTGCGGGGCCGCGAGGACGCGCCGCAGGTCGTGGTCCTCACCACGTTTCACGCCGACGACCAGGTGCTGCGGGCGCTGCGCGCGGGTGCCGCCGGGTTCGTCCTCAAGGACACGCCGCCTGTGCAGATCCTCGACGCGGTACGCCGGGTCGCGGCCGGTGATCCCGTGCTCTCGCCCGCCGTCACCCGCCAGTTGATGGAGCACGCGGCCGGTGGGGCGCCGGGCGGGCGGCGCACCGGCGCCCGGGACCGGATCGGCGCGCTCAACGACCGTGAACGCGAGGTCGCCGTGGCCGTCGGCCGGGGCTCCTCCAACGCCGAGATCGCCGCCGAGCTGTACATGAGCGTCGCCACCGTCAAGACCCATGTCTCACGGATCCTCGCCAAACTCGGCCTCAACAACCGTGTGCAGATCGCCCTGTTGACGTACGACGCGGGACTTCTGGAGGGAGACGACGGGCACTGAGCGTGGGGCCCGCGCGTTGGAAGGACAACGGGAGGGGGACCATGATCGATCTGGGGGAGTACGGCGCGGGGTTCACGAGGGACCCGTATCCGGTGTACGCGGCGCTGCGCGAGCGCGGCCCCGTCCACTGGGTGCGGACACCGCAGCCGGGCGCGTACGAGGGCTGGCTCGTCGTCGGGTACGAGGAGGCGCGGGCCGCTCTGGCCGACCCGAGGCTCTCCAAGGACACGAGGAGAGGCGGGTCGAGTTCGCTCGAAGAAGAGCTGATGGGCCGGTATGTGCTGATCGCCGACCCGCCGGAGCACACCCGGCTGCGCTCCCTCGTCACGGGCGCGTTCACCATGCGGCGGGTGGAGGCGCTGCGCCCGCGCGTCCAGCAGATCACCGACGAACTGCTGGACGAGATGCTGCCGAAGGGGGGAGCCGACCTCGTCGACTCGTTCGCCTATCCGCTGCCGATCACCGTCATCTGCGAGTTGCTCGGCGTCCCGGACATCGACCGGGTGGCGTTCCGCGCGATGTCGAACGAGATCGTGACGCCGACCGATGGAGACTCCGAGCTGGCCGCCGTCCGGCAGCTGGCCGCCTATCTCGATGAGCTGATCGAGGACAAGCGGTGCACGGCACCCGGCGACGACCTGCTCAGCGACCTCATCCGCACCCGGGCCGAGGACGGCGACCGGCTCTCCCGTGACGAGTTGCGCGGGATGGCGTTCATCCTGCTGGTCGCGGGCCACGAGACCACGGTCAACCTGATCACGAACGGTGTGCACGCCCTGCTCACCCACCCCGACCAGCTCGCCGCGCTGCGGGCCGACATGACGCTCCTCGACGGCGCGGTGGAGGAGGTGCTGCGCTTCGAGGGACCGGTCGAGACGGCGACGTACCGCTATGCGGCGGAGCCGTTGGAGATCGGTGGCAGGGCCATCGCGGCGGGTGACCCGGTGATGATCGGGCTCGACGCCGCGAACCGTGACGCGGCGCGCTGCCCGGATCCGGACCGCTTCGACATCCACCGCGCCCCGCAGGGCCATCTCTCCTTCGGGCACGGCATCCACTACTGCCTGGGTGCGCCGCTGGCCCGTCTCGAAACCCGGGTCGCGCTGCGCTCCCTGCTGGAGAGATGCCCGGATCTCGCGCTGGACGGGCCCCCTGGTGACTGGCTCCCGGGCATGCTGATGCGCGGTCTGCGCAGCCTGCCGGTGCGCTGGTGAGTGGTGGTGCGTGGGGGAGTGAGTGGAGGGGTGACGGTGGTGCGGCTTCGGGTGGGGAGCGGCACGGACGTGTTCGCTCAGTCCCGTCTGCCGGGGATCTCCGCCAGATACACCGGGCGTCTCTCCAGCCGCGACAGCTCGCAGGCCTCGGCGATGCGCAGGGCGTGCAGGGCCTCCTGCCCGTCGCAGGGGTTGGCGCGTTCGCCGCGCACGACGTCGACGAAGGCGGCGAGCTCGGCCTCGTAGGCAGGGCCGAAGCGCTCCAGGAAACCGGTCCACGGCTTGTCGGCGGCCGGCGGTCCGGCCGGTTCGGTGGAGGCGATGGGCGTACGGTCGTCCAGGCCGACGCCGATCTGGTCCAGCTCGCCGGCCAGCTCCATGCGGACGTCGTAGCCCGCGCCGTTCAGCCGGGTCGCGGTCGCCGTGGCGAGCGTGCCGTCGTCCAGGGTGAGGACGGCGGCGGCCGTGTCGATGTCGTGCGCCTCACGGAACATCGAGGGCCCGGCATCGGAGCCCATCGCGTACACCTCGACGACCTCGCGGCCGGTGATCCAGCGCAGCATGTCGAAGTCGTGGACGAGGCAGTCGCGGTAGATGCCGCCGGAGATCGGGAGGTACGCGGCCGGGGGCGGCGACTGGTCGGAGGTCATCGCGCGGATGGTGTGCAGCCGTCCGAGCCGCCCCGAGCGCACCGCCTCGCGCGCGGTCGCGTAGCCCGTGTCGAAGCGGCGCTGGAAACCCAGCTGCAGGACCGTGCCGGCCGCGTCGACCTCGGCGAGCGCGGACAGCGTGCCCGGCAGATCGACGGCGATGGGCTTCTCGCAGAACACCGGGAGCCCCATGCGCGCTGCCCTACCGATCAGTTCGCCGTGCGCCGAGGTGGCCGCCGTGATCACCACGGCGTCCACGCCCCAGGTGAAGATCTCGTCCACGCTGGGTGCCGCCGTGGCGCCCAACCGGTCCGCGACCGCATGTGCCCTCACCGTGTCCGCATCCGTGACGATGAGGGAGCCGACCTCGCGGTGGCGGTTGAGAACGGTCGCGTGAAATGTGCCGATTCGACCCGTTCCGATAAGTCCGATGCGCATGGGAACAAAGTGAGGGCCCGCCAGGCACGCTGTCAATGCTTTGTCCGGACAATCGAACTACACAACTTCCCGTCAACATCTCCCGGAGCTACGCTCGGCCCGTGCCGAAACCAGAAGAGGATCCGACCGTGTCGCTCCAGCTCAGCGTCGACCGCAGCAGTCCGGTCCCGCTGTACTTCCAGCTCTCCCAACAGCTGGAGGCGGCGATCGAGCACGGGACCCTGACCCCGGGCAGCCTTCTCGGCAACGAGATCGAGCTCGCGGGGCGCCTCGGGCTGTCCCGACCCACGGTCCGCCAGGCCATCCAGTCCCTCGTCGACAAGGGTCTGCTGGTGCGCCGCCGCGGTGTCGGCACCCAGGTCGTGCACAGCCAGGTCAAGCGGCCCCTGGAGCTCAGCAGTCTGTACGACGACCTGGAGGCGGCCGGGCAGCGTCCCGCGACCCGGGTGCTCGTCAACACCGTCGTACCGGCGTCCGCCGAGGTCGCGGCCGCTCTGGGCGTGGCCGAGGGCAGTGATGTGCACCGGGTGGAGCGGCTGCGGCTCGCCCACGGGGAGCCGATGGCGTACCTCTGCAACTATCTGCCCCCGGAGCTGCTGGAGCTGGACAGCGAGCAGATGGAGGCCACCGGGCTGTACCGGCTGATGCGGGCCGCGGGCATCACGCTGCACAGCGCCCGCCAGTCCGTCGGCGCCCGCGCGGCCACCGCGGAGGAGGGGGAGCGGCTCGGCGAGCCCGAGGGGGCACCGCTGCTCACCATGCAGCGCACCACCTTCGACGACACCGGGCGCGCGGTCGAGTTCGGCAGCCACATGTACCGCGCCTCGCGCTACTCCTTCGAATTCCAGCTCCTCGTACGGCCGTGAAGCGGTCGTGAATACGGCCGTGAAGCTGCCGTGAAGGGGCGGTGAATCGGCTTCGGCGAGGCCGAATTTGAATCGTAAGAATGTTCTAAAAAGTCCATTGACTGGTGTGCGGGCGCAAAGCTAGAACTCCCCTCAGCCGCAAAGGTGCGGCGGAAAAGAGGGTGTTCCGACCATGCGTACAGCCCGAACGGCAGCGGCGGTGATCGCCGTGATCGCGCTCGCGGCCGGCTGCAGCAACTCCGGTGGCAAGGACTCCGAGAACAAGGCGAGCGCCGGCGGGAGCGGCGGCAAGGCCGCGAGTACGCCCCGTCTGAAGATCGCGATGGTGACGCACTCCGGCGAGGGTGACACCTTCTGGGACATCGTGCAGAGCGGCGCCAAGCAGGCGGCGAGCAAGGACAACGTCGACTTCCTGTACTCGAACGACAAGGAAGCGGGCGGGCAGGCCCAGCTCGTTCAGGCCGCCATCGACAAGAAGGTCGACGGGATCGTCGTCACCCTGGCCAAGCCCGATGCCATGAAGGACGTCCTCGCCAAGGCCGAGCAGGCGGGCATCCCGGTCGTCACGATCAACTCCGGTGCCGAGTTCTCCAAGCAGTTCGGGGCGCTCGCGCACTTCGGCCAGGACGAGTCGGTCGCCGGTGAGGCCGTCGGCGAGGAGCTGAACAACCGGGGCCTGAAGAAGGCCGTCTGCGTCATCCACGAGCAGGGCAACGTCTCGCTGGAGCAGCGCTGCGCGGGCGTGAAGAAGACCTTCAAGGGCACGCTCGAGAACCTCAACGTCGACGGCACCAACGCTCCCGCCACGCAGTCCTCCGTCGAGGCGAAGCTCCAGGCCACGAAGGGTATCGACGCCGTCGTCACCCTGGGCGCCCCGATCGCCGCCGTCGCGGTGAAGGCCAAGGCCGACGCGGGCAGCAAGGCGGAGATAGACACCTTCGACCTGAACGCCGAGGTGGTCAAGCGCCTCCAGGCCAAGGAGGTCGGCTTCGCGGTCGACCAGCAGCCCTACCTCCAGGGGTACGAGGCCATCGACATGCTGTGGCTCTACAAGACCAACGGCGACATCCTCGGCGGCGGCAAGACGGTCCTGACCGGCCCGGCCATCATCACCGAGAAGGACGCCTCGACCCTCGAGAAGTACACCGCGCGCGGGACCCGCTGATGGGGTGCACGATCCCAGTGTTCGATACTTGGGCGTTTGGGGCCGGCGAGATGTCGGCCCCCGGGGCCTGCGGAACGGCCCGCCGGGCCGCTTCGCGGGCCCCGGCGCACCAAAGAACACAGCAAGAAGGGCACGGCCTCGTGGCACGGACTCGGACCTGGGTAAGCATCGCGCTCGCAGGGGCGCTGGGGGTGTCCCTCGCGGGATGCAGCAGCACCGGCGGGAAGCGGGCCGAGGATGCCCGTAAGGCGGCGTCGGCCCAGGGCAGGGCCGCGGTGAACACGCCCAGGTGGACCTTCGCGATGATCACCCATTCGGGCGATGGCGACACGTTCTGGGACATCGTGCAGAACGGCGCCAAGCAGGCAGCGGTCAAGGACAACATCAACTTCCTGTACTCGCACAACGCCGAGGCGCAGCAGCAGGCGCAGCTCGTCGACGCCGCCGTGGACAAGCAGGTCGACGGCATCATCGTCACGCTGGCCAAGCCGGACGCGATGAAGGCCGCCGTCGCGCGCGCCGAGAAGGCCGGCATCCCCGTGATCACGGTGAACTCCGGCTCCGAGCAGTCCAAGGCGTTCGGCGCGCTCGCCCACATCGGGCAGGACGAGACGATCGCCGGTGAAGCGGTCGGCGAGGAGCTGAACAAGCGGGGCCGCAAGAAGGCCCTGTGCATCCTGCACGAGCAGGGCAACGTCGGCCACGAGCAGCGCTGTGCGGGTGTGAAGAACACCTTCCACGGCACCGTGCAGAACCTCTACGTCCAGGGCACCAGCATGCCCGACGTGCAGTCCTCCGTCGGCGCCAAGCTGCAGGCCGACAAGTCCATCGACACGGTCGTCACGCTCGGCGCCCCGTACGCGGACACCGCGGTGAAGGCGAAGGCCGACGCGGGCAGCAAGGCCGAGATCGACACCTTCGACCTGAACGCGAAGGTGGCCTCGGAGCTCAAGGACGGCACCCTCGGCTTCGCCGTCGACCAGCAGCCCTACCTCCAGGGGTACGAGGCCGTGGACCTGCTGTGGCTCTACAAGTACAACGCCGATGTCCTCGGCGGCGGCAAGCCGGTCCTCACCGGCCCGCAGATCATCACCAAGGATCAGGCCGCCGCGCTCGAGGAGTACACCAAGCGGGGGACCCGATGAGCGCCACTGCGCCTGCACCCGCGCCGTCGCCCGACACCAAGGTCGACGAGCGCCTCCTGAAGACCTCGCCCCTGCGCAGACTCATGGGACGGCCCGAGCTCGGCTCCGTGGTCGGCGCGATCGCGGTCTTCCTCTTCTTCGCGATCTTCGCCGACAGCTTCGTACGGGCCGCGAGCCTCAGCACGGTGCTGTACGCCGCCTCGACGATCGGCATCATGGCCGTGCCGGTCGCGCTGCTGATGATCGGCGGCGAGTTCGACCTCTCCGCGGGCGTCATGGTGACCAGCTCCGCGCTGATCTCCTCGATGTTCAGCTACCAGATGACCGCGAACGTCTGGGTCGGCGTCCTCGTCTCGCTGGTCGTCACGCTGGCGATCGGCGTCTTCAACGGCGTCATGCTGACCCGCACGGACCCGCCGAGTTTCATCATCACGCTCGGCACCTTCCTGATGCTGACCGGCATGAACCTCGGCTTCACCAAGCTGATCAGTGGCACGGTCTCCACGAAGTCGATCTCCGACATGCAGGGCTTCTCCTCGGCCAGGGACGTCTTCGCCTCGACGTTCACCATCGGCGGCGTCGACTTCAAGATCACCATCCTGTGGTGGCTGGCCCTGGTCGTCGTCGCCACCTGGATCCTGCTGCGCACCCGCTTCGGCAACTGGATCTACGCCGTCGGCGGTGGCGAGGACGCGGCCCGCGCGGTCGGCGTCCCGGTCAACAAGACGAAGATCGGCCTCTACATGGGTGTCGCCTTCGGCGCCTGGATCTCCGGGCAGCACCTGCTGTTCTCGTTCGACGTCGTGCAGTCCGGCGAGGGCGTCGGCAACGAGCTGATCTACATCATCGCGGCCGTCATCGGCGGCTGTCTGATCACCGGCGGCTACGGCTCCGCGGTCGGCGCGGCGGTCGGCGCGCTGATCTTCGGCATGGTGAGCAAGGGCATCGTGTTCGCCGAGTGGAACCCGGACTGGTTCAAGTTCTTCCTGGGAGTGATGCTGCTCCTGGCGACCCTGCTCAACCACTGGGTCCGCAAGCGCGCGGAGGCGACGGCATGACGACGAACGGCGACGGCATGACGACGGACGCGGGAAAGACGACCGGCTCGGCCGCCACGGAACGCACGGCGCTCGTCGAACTCGACGACGTCAGCAAGTACTACGGCAACATCCGTGCCCTCGAAGGCGTCTCGCTGGAGGTGCACGCGGGGGAGATCTCCTGCGTGCTCGGCGACAACGGCGCGGGCAAGTCCACGCTGATCAAGATCATCGCGGGCCTGCACCAGCACGACGCGGGCACCTTGAGCATCGAGGGCGAGGAGACCCGCCTCACCTCCCCGCGCGAGGCCCTGGACCGGGGCATCGCCACCGTCTACCAGGACCTCGCCGTGGTCCCGCTGATGCCGGTGTGGCGGAACTTCTTCCTCGGTTCCGAGCTGTCGAGGGGCACGGGCCCCTTCAGGCGCATGGACGTCGACCGCATGCGCAGGACCACCCACGCGGAGCTGCTGCGCATGGGCATCGACCTGCGTGACGTCGACCAGCCCATCGGCACCCTCTCCGGCGGTGAGCGTCAGTGCGTGGCGATCGCCCGCGCCGTCCACTTCGGCGCCAAGGTCCTCGTCCTCGACGAGCCCACCGCCGCGCTCGGTGTGAAGCAGTCCGGCGTGGTCCTCAAGTACGTGGCCGCCGCGCGGGACGCCGGCCTCGGCGTGGTCCTCATCACTCACAACCCGCACCACGCGTACCTGGTGGGCGACCGTTTCGTCCTCCTGAAGCGCGGCGCCATGTTCGGCAGCCACACCCGCGACGAGATCAGCCTCGACGAGCTGACCCGCCAGATGGCGGGCGGCAGCGAGCTGGACGACCTCCGACACGAGCTGGAGCGAAGCGCGTCCTGAGGGGCGCGGGGAACTGTGCGTCCAGTCACATACGGCTCTCCGCTCACACACGGCCCAAGGCTCTCCAGGGCGCTCCGGCGGGGCGCCCTGGAGAGCTCAGGGGGGACTCCGCCATGCGCCCCCCTGGCGCGGTGAGGCAGAATCGGCCCGATGAGCACCTACCGCGACCTCGCACACCGCGGCTCCGCGCGGGCCACCGTCCTGCGGACCGTAGGGACGCGTGAACGCCGTTCCCATCTGACGGCTCCCCGCGTCCCCACCGTCGGTATCGACATCGGCGGTACGAAGGTGATGGCGGGCGTCGTCGACGCCGACGGCAACATCCTGGAGAAGCTCCGCGCCGAGACGCCGGACAAGTCCAAGAGCCCCAAGGTCGTCGAGGACACCATCGTGGAGCTGGTCCTGGACCTCTCGGACCGGCATGACGTGCACGCCGTGGGCATCGGTGCGGCCGGCTGGGTCGACGCCGAGCGCAACCGCGTCCTGTTCGCCCCCCACCTGTCCTGGCGCAACGAGCCGCTGCGCGACCGCCTCGCCGGGCGGCTCGCCGTCCCGGTCCTGGTCGACAACGACGCCAATGCCGCCGCCTGGGCGGAGTGGCGGTTCGGCGCGGGGCGTGGCGAGGACAACCTCGTCATGATCACGCTCGGCACCGGCATCGGCGGCGCGCTGCTGGAGGACGGCCAGGTCAAGCGCGGCAAGTTCGGCGTCGCGGGCGAGTTCGGCCACATGCAGGTGGTCCCCGGCGGCCACCGCTGCCCGTGCGGCAACCGCGGCTGCTGGGAGCAGTACAGCTCGGGCAACGCGCTGGTCCGCGAGGCCCGCGAACTCGCCGCCGCGGACTCCCCGGTCGCGTACGGGATCATCGAGCACGTCAAGGGCAACATCGGCGACATCACCGGCCCGATGATCACCGAGCTCGCCCGCGAGGGCGACGCCATGTGCATCGAGCTGCTCCAGGACATCGGTCAGTGGCTCGGCGTCGGCATCGCCAACCTGGCGGCGGCCCTGGACCCCTCCTGCTTCGTCATCGGCGGCGGCGTCAGCGCGGCCGACGACCTCCTCATCGGCCCCGCGCGCGACGCCTTCCGCCGCCACCTGACCGGCCGCGGCTACCGTCCCGAGGCCCGTATCGCCCGCGCCCAGCTCGGCCCCGAGGCCGGCATGGTCGGCGCCGCCGACCTCGCGCGTCTCGTCGCCCGCCGCTTCCGTCGCGCCAAGCGCCGCCGTGTGGAGCGCTACGAGCGGTACGAGCGCTACTCCGAGTCCCGCCGTACGACCCAGGGGACGCTGTGACGGCCTCGCTGCCGCGCCAGGCCTCGCCTCCGGACGAGCCCCGGCGCCCGCCGGAGGACCCGCGCCACAAGTTCCGCCGCCGTGCCCTGACGCTGCTGATCATCGTGCTGCTCATCGGCGTCCCGGCCGGCTACCTGGTGATCTCCGCCAACCAGAGCCGCGACAGCGGCAAGCAGAAGGAGGAGAACTACTCGGCGACCGGCCTCACCGTGGGCTGGCCCTCGCGCGTCCAGCGCCGCCTCTACCAGGTGCCCATCCCGATGAACGGCGTCGCCGTCGCCTCCTACGAGACGAACAACTGGAAGACCAGCCGTCTCTACGTGCAGTTCGCCACGAACGGCGCGGGGCTGGAGCAGTTCCTCGCGGAGGTCGGCACCAGCCGGGACACACTGCGCAAGAACAACATCGCCATCGGCACCCGCGACCAGAAGGTCGTCGGCTGGAAGTTCACGGGCCCCGGCTCGTGGTGGGGCCTCACGCACGAACAGAAGGACCCGGCGCCCACCCAGGACATCGTCGTGAACTGGCCCAAGCCCGGGCGCGCCGTGGTCTACGTCGTCTCCCGCACGATCCCCTGAGCCGCCCCGGCCCCGCGCCGGGGCCACCGTCGGGACCGGTTGTCAGAGCCCGCCCGTAGAGTCGAAGACAACTGATTCGACCGAGGGGCGGGAGGTGACCGGACGTATGGGCGACGAGGCCGTGAAGACCGATACGGCTGTGCCGGTGCGGCTTGCCGCCGTCTTCCTGCCCGCACCCGTGCCCCGCCAGGGGCGCGTCGCCTTCTGGGACCCGGACGGCGGGCCGCTGCCCTCCGGCGACGGCGCCGGGAGCGGGTCGCCCGCCGAGAACACGTCGCCCGCCGAGCCGACCGAGCTGACGGTGGTACGACCGCACGGCTCGGGAGCCCGCCGCGGCACCGTCCCCGCCCTGACCCTGCCGATCGCCGAGGCCCTCCCCCTGCTCGCCGGGGCCCGCCACGACCGCGCCGCGCATCCGGCCACGACCTGCTGGGGCGCGGCCGCGCTGCACGCGCTGCGGCTCGTCGCGCGGGGCCGGATGCTGCCCGGGCTCACCCCCGAGGGCCACGACGCCTGGCGCGCGGGCCCACTGGACCCGGACGACATCGCCCACCTGCGGGCCGTGGCCGCCGCTCTGCCCTACGAAGGGCATGCCGTCCCGCTGCCCGGCAAGGGCCCCCTCCGGCTGCCCGACCCGGAAGCGCTGATGCGCTCCTTCCTGGACGCGGTCGCCGACACCCTGCCGCGCACCCCCGCCGCTCCCCACACCTCAGGGAAACCCTTCGCGGCCGGAGAGCCGCAGCGGCTGCCCGGAGCCCACGACTGGGCCGCCGAGGTCGCCGCGGGCATGGACGCGGGCGTACGGATCTCGCTCCGCCTGGACCTGTCGGCGTACCAGCTCTTCGACGACGGCGAGGGCGCGCACCGCGCGGGCGCCGCCGTCGTCCAGGTGCACAGCCTCGCCGACCCCACCCTCGTCGTCGACGCCGCGGCCCTGTGGGCGGGCGACGCCGACACGGCCTTCGGCCCCCGCGCGCGCGTGGACGCGGCGCTGGCCGTGCGCCGCGCCGCCCGCGTCTGGCCGCCCCTGGACCGCCTGTCCGAACAGGACGTGCCCGACGTCCTCGCACTCTCCGAAGAGGAGCTCTCCGACCTGCTCGGCATCGCCGCGAACCGACTCGGCGCGGCCGGTGTCGCCGTCCACTGGCCCCGCGACCTCGCCCACGACCTCAGCGCCGCCGCGGTGGTGCGCCCCGCGCCCGGCTCGGCCACGGACGGCACCGGATTCTTCGAGAGCGAGGAACTGCTCCAGTTCCGCTGGCAGCTGGCCCTCGGCGGCGACCCGCTCACCGAGGCCGAGATGGACGCCCTCGCCGAGGCCCACCGCCCGGTCGTCCGGCTGCGCGACCAGTGGGTCCTCGTCGACCCCGCCCTCGTCCGCAAGGCCCGCAAGCGGGAGCTGGGCCTGCTCGACCCGGTCGACGCCCTGTCCGTGGCGCTCACCGGCACCGCGGAGGTCGACGGCGAGACGGTCGAGGCGGTGCCGGTCGGCGCCCTCGCCACGCTGCGCGACCGTCTGACGGCCGGCATCACCCCCGTGGAGCCGCCCCCGGGCCTCCAGGCCCGGCTGCGGGACTACCAGTTGCGGGGCCTCGCCTGGCTCGACCTCATGACCTCCCTCGGCCTCGGCGGCTGCCTCGCCGACGACATGGGCCTCGGCAAGACCATCACCGTCATCGCCCTGCACCTGCGCCGGGACCGCGGCGAACCCACCCTGGTCGTCTGCCCGGCATCGCTCATGGGCAACTGGCAGCGGGAGATCAACCGTTTCGCGCCCGGCGTCCCCGTCCGCCGCTTCCACGGCCCCGACCGCACCCTGGAGGACCTCGACGGCGGTTTCGTCCTCACCACCTACGGCACGATGCGCTCGGCCGCGCCCCGGCTCGCCCAGCAGACGTGGGGCATGGTCGTCGCCGACGAGGCCCAGCACGTCAAGAATCCCTACTCGGCGACGGCGAAGGCCCTGCGGACCATCCCGTCCCCCGCGCGCGTGGCCCTCACCGGCACGCCCGTGGAGAACAACCTCTCCGAGCTGTGGGCCCTGCTGGACTGGACGACGCCCGGCCTGCTCGGACCTCTCAAGTCCTTCCGCGCCCGACACGCGCGCGCCGTGGAGAACGGCGAGGACGAGGAGGCGATCGCCCGCCTGGCCCGGCTGATCCGCCCCTTCCTGCTCCGTCGCAAGAAGTCCGACCCCGGGATCGTCCCCGAACTCCCGCCCAAGACGGAGACGGACCACCCGGTCCCCCTGACCCGCGAGCAGGCCTCCCTCTACGAGGCCGTGGTCCGCGAGTCGATGCTCGCCATCGAGACGACCGAGGGCATCGCCCGTCGCGGGCTGGTCCTGAAGCTCCTCACCTCCCTCAAGCAGATCTGCAACCACCCGGCGCTGTTCCTGAAGGAGGACGCCCGGGCGGTCGCCCTCGGACCCTCCGCCCGCTCCGGCAAGCTCGCCCTGCTCGACGAACTGCTGGACACACTGCTCGCCGAGGACGGCTCGGCTCTGGTCTTCACCCAGTACGTGGGGATGGCCCGACTGATCACCGCCCACCTGGCCGCGCGCGCCGTCCCGGTGGAGCTCCTGCACGGCGGCACGCCGGTCGCCGAACGCGAGCACATGGTGGACCGCTTCCAGAGCGGGGCCACCCCGATCCTGGTGCTGTCCCTCAAGGCCGCGGGCACCGGCCTGAACCTCACCCGGGCGGGCCACGTCGTCCACTTCGACCGCTGGTGGAACCCGGCCGTCGAGGAACAGGCCACCGACCGCGCCTACCGCATCGGTCAGACCCAGCCCGTCCAGGTCCACCGCCTCATCACCGAGGGCACGGTCGAGGACCGCATCGCCGAGATGCTCGAAGCGAAGCGGGCGCTCGCCGACGCCATCCTGGGCTCCGGCGAGGCCTCCCTGACCGAACTGACCGACCTCGAGCTGTCGGACCTGGTGTCACTGCGGAGGTCGTCGTGAACGGTCCGCAGGAAGAGACGCGGCCGGTGAACGGGGACGCGGACGCGCAGGCCGCCGAACCGTCACGCCCGGCTGCCGGGCCGCGCCCCGCCGACGTGGCGCGTCGCGCGCTGCGGGCCGCGCGGGAGCGCGACACCCTGGGCGCGGCGGCGGGGGAGCCGGGTTCGCGGTCCGACGGGGTGACCTCCCCGGCGGCCCGACCGGGCGACGCGGCCAGGGAGGCCCTGCGCCGGGCCGCCACGAGGGGGAGCACTCCGCATCCGGACCCGGGTTCGGGTGCCGACACCGTTCCGGATCCGGAGACCGCCTCAGGCGCCGGACCCGGTCCGGTACGGCCTTCCGCCCGTGCGGAGACGGCGGACGCCCCGTCCGCCGACGTGCCCCCGGCCGGCACGCGTCCTGGTGACATCGCCCGCGAGGCACTGCGCGCGGCGCGCACGGAGGCCCGACAGGCGCGGACGGCGGCGGAGACCAAGGGAGCCGGAAGCGCGCACCGGTCGGCAGACCGTGCGGCGGCCGGTGCGCGGGCCCGGCGCGACCGACGGGACCAGGACCGGGGAGGCCGGGTCCGGGACGTACGAGAGGTGCTCGCGGAGGCATTCGAGCTGCCCGGCGCCGAAGCGCCCCGCGAGACAACCGCCACCGGACGTCCGGCGCACCCCGACACGGACACCAAGACCGACGTCAAGACCAACACCGACGTCGACACCAACACCGATATCGACACCAAAACCGAGACCGCCCCCGACGCCAACAGCGACACCAAGACCGACACCGAAGCCGACGCCGAGAAGGGGCACCACAGGTCGGCACACCCAGCGCACCCGGCGCACCCGACGCAGCCCCGGCTCAGCGAGGCGAGCACGTTCCCGTCGGCCGTCGCCGTGCCGCGCTCCATGGCATCCCCGCGCCGCGACGGCGAGCTGCGCCGCACGTTCGAAGCGCTCCCCGCCCGCACGTCGCACGCGGACACCTTCGCGGAGACCTGGTGGGGCAACGCCTGGGTGCGCGCCCTCGAAGAGGGGGCCCTGGACGCGGCGCGGCTGGCGCGCGGACGGGCGTACGCCGACCAGGGGCACGTCGACGCCATCACCGTCACACCGGGACTCGTGCTGGCCTATGTCCACGGGAGCCGCCCGCGGCCGTACCGCGTCCAGGTCCGACTGCGGACGCTGGACGACGGCGACTGGGACCGTTTCCTCGACGCGGCGGCCGAGCGCCCCGGGCACATCGCGGCGCTCCTCGACAAGGAGATGCCCAAGTCGCTCGCGGACTGCGGAGCCGACCTGCTTCCCGGCCCAGGCGACCTCGTACCCCAGTGCAGCTGCCCCGACCACGGCCACCCCTGCAAACACGCCGCCGCCCTCTGCTACCAGACGGCACGGCTGCTCGACGAGGACCCCTTCGTGCTGCTTCTGCTGCGCGGCAGGGGCGAGCGCGAGCTGCTGGACGCGCTGTCCCGCCGCAACGCCACCCGCGCGGCCCGCGCCGCCCAGGAACAGCAGTCGGCGCCACTGCCCGGCGTACGGGCCCGTGACGCCCTCGCGCGTCGGGCGCTGCCGCCCCTCCCGGCGCCGCTGCCCGCCCCCGCGCACCCCGAGCAGCCGCCGACCTACCCGGGCGCGCCGGGCGGCCCCGACCCGTTCGCGCTGGACCAGCTCGCCACGGACGCGGCCGCCCGCGCGCACGCGCTGCTCACCACGGGCCGCGACCCGGTCGCGGAGCTGACGCTGTGGCAGGACGCGGTACGGCTCGCCGCCGCCCGCCCCGGTTCCGGCCTCACCGCAGCGACCCGCGCCCTGTACGCCTCGCTGGCCTCCGCCGCCGGCCGTACCCCCGCCGACCTGGCGCGCGCGGTCGCCGCCTGGCGGCAGGGCGGCCTCGTAGGGCTCACGGTCCTCGAAGAGCCCTGGGACCCGCCCGCGGGCCGTTTCGATCGCGCCCGCCCCCTCCTGCTCGCCGCCGACCTCCCCGCCTTCCGCCCCTGGCGCAACCACCTCACCCACCCCCGCGGCCACGCCCAGCTCCGCCTGGGCCACGACGGCCTCTGGTACGCCTACGAATCGGAACCGGGCCACGAGGACTGGTGGCCCCGGGGCACCCCCGACCTCGACCCGGTCGGGGCCCTGACCGGCCTCGGCGCACCGGGCGAGCTCTGATCCGCAGGCCCGCGCCGAGCGAGTCACGCGGCATCCCGGACAGGCACCACAGGCAGGCTGACCATGTACGTGAACATGTGACGGACCGGTGTGGGCGCGGTGGACACCCGGGGCCCGTGTCCGCGCCCACAGCCGCGGAAGTTAGCGTGGTGCGGTGAGTGAGACGAAGACCCCTGCCCTCCAGTACCGCTTCGACGGCCCGGAAGACGCCCCGGTCCTCATCCTCGGACCCTCGCTCGGCACCACCTGGCACATGTCGTAGAAGCCGTCCAGGGCCGTCCATCCAGCGTGGTTCGGGCAGGTCGAGTGCGGCGAGGGTCTTCTTGACGGCCGGGGTCAGCTCGGTGCGCTGGGGAAGGATCCGGCGGGGCCGGTGAAGGTGCCCAGATGCAGGCGTTGGGGTTCGTCGCGTAGCTTATTCGTGCGGTGAACGACCGCGGGCCCCGCAGAGGTCGGCGGCGATACTGAACAGTCGGGCGCGTTCTGATTGCCGATGCTGTTGATCGTCTTGGTGATCGAGTGCGCGATGGTAGATCTGCCGCATGACGCGGTCGGCGGCGTCGGCCGAACCGAGCATGAGGTGGCAGAACAGTCGCAGCTGTGCGTGAAGCTCCTCGTTGTGCTGGGTGATGTTTTCTGGTTCGGACATGCCGTTGGCCGTGTCAGAGCCCGAACAGTGGAAACAGCCCTGAGCCGTGGAACGCGACGATCCGGCAGACGCCCTCGGTTGTGGGTGTCAGTATGTGCAGCGCATGTGGGCGGTGTGCGCCGTCGCGGCCGCGGGCGTACACCGCGAAGGCGGGTTGTCCGTTGGCGGAGGTGGGGACCAGCGCGGCCGGTCCGATCACTCGCATCTGTTTGGACAGGAAGGCGAGGATGGTGTCGCGGCCTTCGAACCAGGTCGCGATCGGCGGCATTTCCCATCTGGCGTCCTCGGTCAATACCGCGACGAGCTGATCGACGTCCGCGGTTTCGAAGGCGGTGACGTATCGGTCGAGCAGGGCCCGCTGTCGTGGCTCGGCGGGTTCGGTCAGGTTGTCTTGGCTGAGCGGAACCTGGGCTCGGGCGCGCTGGAGCGCGCTGTTGACGGCCGCTGTCGTCATCTCCAGCAACTGCGCCACCTCGGCGGTACGCCATTGCAGCACGTCGCGGAGAATCAGCACGGCTCGTTGTCGCGGCGGCAGCTGCTGGAGCGCTCCCACCAGCGCGAGCCGCATAGTCTGTCGTTCCACCACGACCGTCGCCGGATCGACCGGTGCGGTGGTGAACAGGAAGTCGGGTATCGGCTGGAGCCACGGTACCTCCCGAGCTGGTGCGCCGAGCGCCGCATCCAGGTCTGTCTGGGGGGCGCCGAGATCCGCGGGCAGTGGCCTGCGTCTACTTTTTTCCAGCGCCTTGAAGCACGCTCGGGTCGCGATACGGTACAGCCAGGTACGCAGCGACGACCGTCCCTCGAACGCGTCGTAGGCACGCCAGGCGTCGAGGTAGACGTCTTGCACCACCTCTTCGGCCTCGTCGACCGAGCCGAGCATGCGGTAGCAGTAGGCGAGCAGTTCACGCCGGAACGGTTCGCTCAGCCTTCCGAAATCCTTGTCGCCGGCCTTGGCTTCAGTCATGGTGTGCATGATCCGCCGATTCTGTGGTGGCGGGGTGCGCGGCTCGCCCGGTCGGGCCGTATTCGTCGTGTCGCTTCAGCCACGAATATCGCGGCACCTGGGGGTATCCGTCGGGGGAGTCCTCCCAGTCCTCTTGGCGTCCGAGTGCGGTGAAGTCGAGGGAACCCAGCGTTGCTCCCATCGGCTCGTGCTCGCGGTCGTTGATGAAGTACGTGCGGTAGACGTTGTCGCCGTCCCGGATGAATGCGTTGGTGCCGTACCACTGGGCCACGCCGAAGTCGGTGTCGAAGCTGTCGGTGATCGTGTACCACGGTATGGCCCAGCCCATGCGCGCTTTCGTCCGCTCGATGTCGGGTTGCGGTGCGCGTGAGGCGAACGCGAGGGTGGTGTCGCGGGCGTTCAGATGCGCGAGATGGGCGACCTGGTCGGCCATCAGCGAGCAGCCGACGCAGGCGTGGTCGGGCCAGCCGCCCACGCCTGGCTCGAAGAAGGCGCGGTAGAGCAGCAGTTGACGACGGCCCTCGAACAGGTCGAGCAGCCGGGCGGCGCCGTTCGGACCGTCGAAGGCGTAGTCGTGGTCCACCTTCAGCCACGGCATCCGCCTGCGCTGAGCGGCCATCGCCTCCCGGGCGCGGGTCAGCTCCTGCTCCTTCGCCAACAGGCGCAGGCGGGCGGCTTCCCATTCCGCCGGCGTGACGACCGGGGCCCGGTAGCTGTAGTTCATCGTGATGTCCCTTGTGAGATGGAATTCGGATCAACGAACGGCGATGTCAGCCATGTCGACGACGGCCGTCATCAGGTATGCCACGGCGAGCAGCGAGAAGGCTCGCCGGCGGGTGAACGTCGCCGGAGACCGTGGTGTCGTCTCCGGCAGCGTTGCTTCGGTCGAGCGAGGTCATGATGCCTCAGATCCGTTCGTGGTCAGGTGTTTTCCAGGTCGGCTATCGGTGCCGCGGTCAATAGCCGACGGTGAAGCGGCGCTGTACGAAACGCGGAAGCTCCACTTCGTCGAGAAGGGCGACGGCCGCGTCCTCGGCGGATATACGACTGCGGCCCTCGGCGTTTATGACGGGTTGGTCGCCGCCGATGCGGAAACGGCCGGTGCGTTCGCCGGGGGCGATTTCCACGGCCGGACAGAAGTAAGTCCAGAGCCGGTTGGAGGTGCGATAGATGTTCAGCGCGTCGCGGTGGCCGCGCATCGCCGCTGCATATTCTCTGGGCAGGCCCAAGCTGTCGATCGCGGCATGGAGAAGCTCGTCGGAGTCGGCGAACGCCAGTCCGGGCTTGACCTCGAGGGTGGCGGCGCCGCCGATGACGATGAGCCGGACTCTGGCATGGCTCGCCAGCGCGGTCAGCAACGCGGTGGCCGCCCGTGCGTAGATCCCGGGGTCCCCGATAGCGCGCGTCACGGCGTCAGCGGGATCGTTGGCGGTATTGCCGGGTCCGAATCCACTGATCAGGACGTCGAGGCCGGGTAGGACCGCGGCGATGCCGTCGGCATTGGTGACATCGACGTCTTTCCACGCGATGTTGTCACGACCGTCCCGAACATTCGAGACGTCGCGGCTGAACGCCGTAACCTGGTGGCCGCGGTCGAGTGCCTCTGCGACGATTCGGCTGCCGATGGTGCCAGTGGCGCCGATAACTCCGATGTGCATGGTTCTCCCTATTCGTGCTGTTCGTGCGATGAACGACCGCGGGCGCCGCAGAGTTCGGCGGCCGTACTGATCAGCCATGGCATCCGCCTGCGGTCCGCGGCCATCGCGTCCCGGGCGCGGGTCAGTTTCTTTTCCTTTGTCAGCAGCCGCAGGCGGGCGGCCTCCCACTTCGCCGGTGTGACGGCTGGGGCCTGGTCAACCGACGGCGATGTCGGCCATGTCGATGGCGACGAAGACGATCTGGTCGTCGCCCATTGGGGCGTAGGCCCGTCGCGTGGCGGGGATGACGATGCCGTCGACGTCGCGGTAGTCGGCGGCGTAAAGCTGCGCCTCGACCGTCCGGCCGACGATGTCGATGGTGAAGTCGTGGCGGCGCAGCAACCCGTCCGGGCCGAAGCAGAACACCTGCGTGCGGGTGTGGCTCTTGATGTGGTCGGGGAAGGTCACTTTCAGCCGCCGCCACTGTTCACCGTCGGCCTCGATCGGGGCGATCTCCTCGCAGACGAACCCCGCCCAGGTGAACAGGAACGGCGTGTTCAGGTACGTCCACAGTGCTTCCCCGGTGAAGTACGCGAGATGCAGGTCGTCCCATGGCGTCTCGAACTGGTGACCGTCGAACGACCGCTCCGGATTGTCGCGTGCCTCGACCACCGTGCCGACCGGTCGTTGCAGGACGACCCGGTCGGGTTCGAAGACCGACCGTCGGTCCTGGCCGACGAAGTCCATGGTCAGCCGTTCCCGCGTGGTGTCCACCTCGATGCGGACGTTCGTCAGTGCGTCGCCTTGTCCCTTGATCTGCCAGAAGGCCCCGGTGATGGCGGCGTCGACATCGATCGTGTGGATCCGGTTCCACCGGTCCAAGCCACCGTGCGCGGCGACGGCGCTCGCGAGTAGATCGTTCATTGCTCTTGCTCCTCTGTTCCGGATGCCCCGGCCGCCGAAACGGTGGTCGGGGCGAGTCGGAGTCAGTCGACGATGACTCCGCCGGTCAGGTTGGCGACGGTGCCGGTCATCGCGGATGCCCGGTCGGAGGCGAGGAACACCGCCGCCTGCGTGAGTTCGGCCAGCGTGGTCGGGCGCTTGCGGTGGCTCATCCCACCCGCTACCGCGGTGAACTGTTCCTTCGTGATGCCCAGCGCGTCGGCGTGCAGCCCGTACACGACGTCGATGACCGGTGTCTCCACCATGCCCGTGGTGCGCAGGCAGATCGCGCGAACACCATGCTGGGCCCATTCGGCCGACAGTGCCCGGTTGAGACCTTCCATCGCCGCCCAGCCGACGCTCATGCCGCCCACCAGGGGCAGGGGCAGGCGGGCCGGTTCGGGTGTGTGCATCATGATCACGCCCGACCGCCGGGCGATCATGTGCCGTGCGGCGGATTTCGCGGTGATGAAATGAGCCTGGGCATACGTGGTGATCGGGCGCAGGAAATTCTCGACCGGCAGTTCGGTGAGCGGGATGCCCTGCAACCCCACCGGCGAGATTCCGATCGCGTTGAACGACACGTCGATGCTGCCCGCGTCGGCGATGACCGCGTCCAGGTGCTCGGTCACGGCTTTCTCGTCCCCGGCGTCCACGACAGCGGTCTCGACCGCTCCACCCGCGTCGGCGATCTCCTTCGCGACCGTGTCGATGACGTCGAGATTGCGCCCGGTCAGGAACACTCTCGCGCCTTCGTCAGAGAAACCGCGGGCCACCGAGCTGCCGACCGCGCCACCCGCGCCGTAGACGACTACATTCTTGTTTTCCAGCAACATAACCTTCTCTTTCTGGTTGTTCACGCCAGCGCGTGAAGTCCGCGGCCGGTGAGCTCGTAAACTCGGTGCTCATCCTGGTCGCCGATGTCCTGGCACAGCCGCGCGATCTCGGCGCCGACGATGGCCGGCGTGAGAAGCGGTTGCAGTGCCGCCGTGAATGTGTTGGTGTCGATTCCCTGCCGCTGGGCGTATGCGGCGACCCCGGCGGCGCCGAGTTCGGTGGCAGGCGTCAGTTGCGGCAGCACGGTGGCGAAGCCGATGCCGAGCTGGGCGCGGCGGGATTCATCGGCGGCGTATCCGGCGAGAAATCGGATCATCGCCTTTGCGCCCGAGTATCCGCCGCTGAGCGGTGAGCCGCGCAGGGCAGCCCCGCTGGATATCGCCACCACCAGGCTGCCTGGCGTCAGCGGGTGGCGCAGTGCCGCGCGGATCCAATGGAAAACGTGTTGGGTGTCGACCTGCCAGTTGCGGCTGAACGATTCCCACGACTGTTCCTGTACTGGGCCGACGGCGGGTGTCGCGCCCGCGTTGAGCACGAGCAACGTCGGTTGGTGTTGCTCGATCAGGGTGCGGGCGGTCTCCGCGTCGGTCGCGTCGGCGACAACCGGGACGAACGCCGCACCCAATCGTCGGTGCACGTCCGCCAGGTCGTTGGCGGTGCGCGCAACACCGACGACCTGGTGACCTTGGTCGATCAGTGCGGCGGCGATCGCCGATCCGAAGCCGCGGCCGGCTCCGGTGACCACCGCCGTGGTCTGTGACTGGCGCGATGAGCTCATACCTATACAGAGGCGAGCTCACCGCGAAAGTCATCGCTGCGGCTCGGGTCGGGTTGCCGACACGGATTCGTCGAACAACCTCAGCGTCATCACGCCATGCGTGGCGGTACCGCCCGCATACTGCCGCGGCGACCATCGCGACACGCTGTCGTCGCGGAACAACCTCGCCGTGCCTACCAGTCGGCGGGGGACCTGGGCCGCGCGATCTCACTGTTCGAGCAGACCCACACCGATTTCCAGCGGGTGCTGGGCGGTGACCACCCGGACACGCTTCGATCTCGGAACAACCTCGATCGCCAGCGGGATCCCGTCCAGCCGCTGACACAACGCGATGACCTCGGCGCGGTTGTCGTCACACAGGACAAAGCGCGCCCGCGCCACGAACAACGCCAGCGTGTCGTTGCTGTGCTCGTCAACGTCGGTGCCGGGCTGCGGCATCGGAGGCACTAGGAGCACGAACTCACCCGCCAGCGCCACCGGCTGCCGACTCGGCGGTCGGCCGGCGGGTCGTCGCGTGGTCGGTGGGAATAGCCAGCCGGCTTTCTCATCGGAGCGGAGTCCATCCGGTGTCGAGTCCTCGGCGCGGAGCCGAGGATCTGGATCGCTGCCGGTCGCCGCGCGTGCTAGCCGTAGACGTAGTGCTCATGCCGTTCCCGCCGCGCGCTGACGGGCCAGTGTGAGATACACGTCGGGGCTGTCTCCGACGTAGTGGCGCCGACCGTCGTCGTCGGTCCAGACCGCGCGGCGGCCGGCTACCGGCGGCTGCTCGTCTGGGCCCGCAAGCTGGGGGCGGTGCGCCGGGCCGGTGTGGAGGGCACCGGCACCTTCGGAGCGGGCCTGTCCCGCTACCTGCTGGCTCAGCACGTCCAGGTGTCCAGTACCGGGATCCCAAGGACGTGCAACAACAGGCCCTGGACCTGGAGTTTGAGCCCAACACGGATCCACTGCACCGAATGCTCTTGGAGTTCATCGTCGGCAGGCCAGTTCATCGTCGGCAGGCCCGGTGGGCGGATGGTCGAGGACCTTCAGCAGTACACGCTGCTCGAGACGGTCTACCGTCCCTGGCAGGTCATCTCGCTCATCGAGAAAATGCGGGACGACAAGGTCGTCGCCACAGAGCCGCGCCGTGTCACCAAGAAGAGGGTGTTCCCCTATGCCGAGAAGCCTGGTCAAGGCGAGCTCTTTTTGGGCTGATACGTCGCGTTGGCGGGTTCCACGGCTTGAGCTTTGCGCGCGGCGGCGAAGACAGCCCTGCGGGCACTGAACGGGTCGTGGGTCGAGGGCAGCCATGGGTGGGTCGCCAGTGCGGCGGCCAGTCGCCTGCACTCTTCCCGGGCTGTGAGCCACCGCTCTCGTTCTGCGCGGGTGATGTCGACTCGTCCCGCCGCAATGTCGGCTCCCGCCGGGAGGGCGTCGGCGCGTTCTCCAAGGCGCTGAAGGGCAGAGTCCAACATCACCCTCGCCGTTACCACGCCGCCGGGAATCTCCCAGCCGTCCACGTTCCACGTGGACCTGTATTCTGGCCGCGGATCCTTCGAGAGCCAGTCGGAGGCGTCGATGGGGTCGCCGGTGTCGCGGGGGCGCGCGAATCCCGGTGTCCTCGCCGTAGTGGCAGTGCGGGTCCCGCTACGCCGCCGGGAGGTCTTTTACCTGGTCAGACCCACACAGCCACGCCCCCCGTCATAGGGGCAGTTGTGAGACCAAGCCCCGCGCCCACCGCCCCCGCCGTCAGCCCTGGTCATCGGCGACAAGTTCCTTGGTGGAGTCCGTTCGCGCACCCTCGGGTGCGCACGTACACGCGTGTAGATCACCGGCTGCCGCGCGCAGGCAGGTCACATCCAGTGGTCGGGGCCCGGGTCGCGGCCTTCGGCTCGTACGGCGAGGCGCTGCACGTAGTGCTTCCAGCCTTCCTCGTGGGCGGCGCACGCCTCGGGCGAGGGCAGGCCGCGGTGGACCAGGCGCAGCAGAGTGCCGTCCGAGGTGGGTTGCAGGGTGATCTCCACGGTGGTCGAGCCGGGTGGTACGGGCATTCCGCCCTCGGCCCAGCCCCAGGTGAACACCAGTCGCTTGGGCGGGTCCACCTCGACAAACCGGCCTTCGGCCACGTTCTCGCCGGTGACGTGGGTCCGGTACGCGCCGCCGGGGGCGAACACGAACCCACCCTCCCGGCCCATCCAGGACAGCCACTTGTCCCGGTCGGTGAAGAAGGAGAACACGATCTCGGGGCGGGCGGCGATGTGCCGCTCGACCGTGACCACGCCGTCGCCGCTCACTTCGCCGCTCACGCTCATGCGTCCGTTCCCTCCGCCCGCTCGGCGGCCTCGGCCAGTTCGGCGAGGGTGTCGAGCTTGGTGGCCCACATGGACTGCAGGTAGTCGGCCAGGGGGCCCATGCCCTCGCGGTCCGCTCGGTAGAACCGTTTCTTGCCGTCCTGGCGCAGCGTAACCAGGCCGGAGTCCCTGAGCACCTTGAGGTGCTGGGAGACCGCGCCGAAGGTGACGTCGAACCGGTCGGCGATCTCACCCGCCGACAGCTCCGAGTCCCAGACCAGCCGCAGAATCTCGCGCCGCCTGGGCTCGGCGACCGCCCGTACCGCATCCATACCTCTCATTTTAGCGCTAACTGCAATTTGCCAACTCGCCCAGTGTCATTTTAGTGTGAACTAAAGGGAAGGGTTCGGCGTGTCCGCCGAATCCCCCACGAGAGGGACGCCCCCATGGCTGACATCGCCCTGCAGATCCGTATCGCCACCGACCCGGAGACCGTGTACCGCGCTGTCTCGACCCTCGAAGGCGTCGCCGGCTGGTTCACCACCGGAGCCGAGATCGGCGAGGGCGTCGGCGCCCTGCACCGGCTGTCGTTCCCCGGCGCACCGATGACCTGGGACTTCCGCATCGACGAGGCCGCGGCGGGCAAGCGCCTGGCGCAGACCGTGGTCGCGGGACCGCCGCAGTGGATCGACACTGAGATCGTCTACGCCCTGGAGGCCCATCCCGAGGGCGGCACGGTGGTCCGGTTCGACCACATCGGGTTCGCCGAGATCGACGACATGTTCCGCGAGGTCACGATGGGCTGGGCGGGCATGTTCGCCCGCCTGAAGGAGTACGTGGAGACCGGCACCCCGGTCCCGTACTTCACCCTCTGAGCCCCCGCCCCGTTCGCCCCCCGCCCGGTTCTTCCCGCACACGCAAGGAGCAGCACAATGTCCGAGATCACCCTCCGGACCGACATCGACGCCGACCGCACCAAGGTGTACGAGGCGCTGAACACCCACGACGGCCTCACCGGCTGGTGGACCACCGGCGTGAACCGCGAGGGCGAGGTCCTCCTCTTCGACTTCCCGGAGATCCCCGAGCCCTTCCGGCTCCGCCGGGACCGCGCGGACAAGGAGGAGATCGTGTGGACGGCGATCGGCGCCTTCCCGCCCCACTGGTCCGGCACCGTCATCACCTGGCAGCTGACCGACACCCCCGACGGGACCGGCACCCGGGTGGACTTCCGGCACGCCGGCTTCGCCGCCGACGACCCCGACCTCCCGCACACGGACGACACTTGGAGCCGGCTGATGACCCGGCTCAAGCAGTACGCCGAGACGGGCACGGCGCAGCCCTTCTTCACCCTCTGAGCGGGGCGGGTCATGTCGATCGACGTGACGGCCGAGAGGCTGATCCCGCTCCCGCCGGGCCAGGTTGCGGCCTACGCCATGGACTGGCGCCACGATGCCGAGTGGACCCAGGGCATCCGCGAGGCGGCCCTGACCCGGGAGGCCGACGGCGGCGGGTTCGGCGTCGGGGCGGAGGTGACCCGGACGGCGTATTTCCTCGGCAAGCGCATCGACTACGTGCTCCGCGTCGCCGCCCACGAACCAGGGCGGCTGCTGGACATGGTGTCCGTCGCCGGACCGATGCCGATGCACGTCACCTACACCTTCGGCCCCCATCCGAAAGGCACGCTCGCGCACATCCGCGTACAGGGCGATTCCAGCCGGTACTACCGGTTGGCCGCGCCCCTCATGGCGAGGAAGGTCCGCTCCTCCCTCGGCAAGGACCTGCGCGACCTCGAACGCAGGCTGCGGGCCCGGCGATGACCCGATTCCCTCGCCCCTGACGACCCGAGGTCTGTGATGGCGTATGGCATACGACGAAGGACTGGCGGAACGGATCCGCGCCCGGCTGGACGTCGATCCGGCGATGAGTACCGTCGGCCTTACCCTCATGCTGCACTTCGGCGTGACCGGCCAACTGCTCTGCGACCGTCCCGACGACGCGCCCGAGGCGCACGACCGCGCCCCGTTCACCGTGGCCTGTGACCGTCAGCTCCGCTACCGCGACCAGCGGAGGCTCAGGGCCTTCGACCTCAGGGCAGGGTGACTCAGATCACTTCTCTCGGTCGATCACTTCTTCTGCCTCCGACGGTCATGACCGACAGCGGGCGGGCGTACCTCGCAGACTTCGCGTGATGGCCGTGACCACTGACCGCGACACAACGTCGTTCGACTGACCGACTGACCGACTGACCGACTGACCGACTGACCGACTGACCGACTGAGGGAATGGACGCGACCGACATGACCGCACCGGTGAAGGGCCCCGCCAGCTACTTCCCATCGATCGAGAAGAACTACGGCCGTCCGATAGCGGAGTGGAAGGACCTGATCCGCGCCTCACCGCTGACCAAGCACATGGAACTCGTCTCCTGGCTCAAGACCGAGCACGGCCTCGGGCACGGCCACGCCAACGCACTCGTCGCGCACACACTTGCCGAGAGCGCCGGCAGGTGAACCGCTCCCGTGTGCTCCACACGGGCACTTGGGCGGGGCGGGCCGAACAGCGGGAAGAGGCGCTCGGTGTCGCGGAAGGCGCTGATGCCCCGTGACACGGATGGTGTCGGCGCCGATGGTCCGGTCCGTGCCGATCTCGATGACCGAAGTGCCCAGGGCGCGAAGCCCGTTCCCTTGGCGCGCCGCGACAACATTCCTCTGGCTGAACAGCTCTACCACGACTGCGCCGGCGACGCGGAGGATTGAGGAGTAGGCATGCCCAAGAAGGCCCCGCAGAATGGGGAGACCCTGGAGCAGGAGTTGCACTCGGCCGGCGCGGATCCTGCCGAGGTGGAAGCCGGATCGCGCCGTCTTCCGGCGGAAGCTCCTTCAGTTCCAGGAACTCCACACCGAGTTCGACCACGACCTCGTTCTCAACCGGGTGTCCGGGCTCTGGATCCCAGTGGGACAGGCAGGCCCTGAGCTCGATGTGGTCCCCCGGCCGGTCGGACAGGACGAGCGGCGCCGGCGAGTGCGGTTCGGGCACGAGACTCCGGAGCAGAGTTGATGAAGCAGCGCGAGACGGTACGGGCCGCGCCCGCCCGGCAGATGTGGCCGCTGTACGCCGCCGGATTCACCACCGCCTTCGGCGCCCACGGCATTGCCGCCAACCTCGGGGGTTTCTCCGACGACGCGGTCACTTCGCTGATGGTGCTGGGTGGCCTGCTCGCTCTGTACGACGGGGCCGAGGTGCTGCTCAAGCCGGTCTTCGGCACGCTCGCCGACCGCGTCGGCGCCCGCCCGGTGCTGCTGGGAGGGCTTGTCGCCTTCGCCGCCGCCTCCGCCGTATACGCGCTGGCGGACAGCCCCGGCTGGCTGTGGGCGGCGCGTTCTCGGCCAGGGCGCCGCCGCCTCTGCCTTCTCCCCCTCGGCCTCCGCGCTGGTCGCCCGGCTCAACCCGGCGGCGGGGCGCGGCCGGGCCTTCGGCAGTTACGGTTTCTACAAGTCCGTCGGCTACACCCTCGGCCCGCTGCTCGGTGGGGTGCTGGTGTGGGCCGGGGGGCTGCGGCTGCTGTTCACGGTGCTGGCGGTGCTCGGCGCGGCGGTGGCGTTGTGGGCCGCGCTCGCCGTCCCCGTCGTACCCCCGCTGCCCAAGGCCCGGCAGACGGTCCTCGACCTGGCCCGGCGGCTGACCCATCCCGACTTCCTCCGCCCGACCGCGGCGCTGGCCGCGGCGACCGCCGCTCTGTCGGTCGGCGTGGGCTTTCTGCCCGTCTCCGGACGGGCGGCCGGACTGGGCACGGTCGCCACCGGGGTCGCGGTGTCGGTGCTCGCCGCCTGCGCCGCGATCGTCCAGCCCCGGGCCGGCCGCGCCCTGGACGGCGGCCGTCTCACCGCGCGCGGGGGCATCACCGCAGGGCTGCTGATCACCGCCGCCGGTCTGGCCTGCGCGATGCTGCCGGGCCTGCTCGGCGTGCTGTCCGGCGCTGCCCTGATCGGCGTCGGAACCGGCCTGATCACCCCCCTCGGCTTCGCCGCCCTGGCCGCCTCCACACCCACCGAACGGCTCGGCCAGACCATGGGCGCCGCCGAACTCGGCCGTGAACTCGGCGATGCGGGCGGCCCGTTGCTGGTCGCGGCGGTCGCCACGCTCACCACCCTCACCTCCGGCTACGCGGCACTCGCCGTCCTGCTCGCGATCGGACCGGCATGGGGCCTCATACGCAGGGACTCAGGTGCTCGCTGACCGCCCATGCCGATGTGGACACCGGCCCCAACTGGACAGTGTGAGTGTCAGATCGGTTGGGTCTGCGCGATGCGGCGGGCCTTGACGTCGAACAGGGCGAGGGCGGGTTCGGCGCCGACTCCACGGAAGAGCCGGGTCGCTGCCGATCCCTGCGGAGCCGCGCGCACGACGTCGAGGGCGGCGCGGTCCCGCCACAGCGTCTGGATGCGCCAGCGTCCGTCCTGCCCGCCCAGCAGTTCAGTGCGCATCAGCCCATCGGGCAGGGTGTGGGCGACGAGCTCACGGTAGGCGGCGACAAGGTCGGCTTCGCGCTCGGGTGTGACGATGGCGCTGACCTCGGTCAATACCTGTCCGGACATGATCCTCATCTCCTTCTCCGTCCACGCTACGCGGCGACCGCGGCCACGAGGGCCAGGCCCAGGCCCTTTCCCGGAGTGTCAGTCAGCCTGCTCGGGGACCTCATCGGCGACTACGAACTCGCGGTCGCCGGAAATGCAGGTTCCGGCCGCTGGGATGCCGACGAACGGGTGTGACCAACCGCCCGGCGGGGACACCTGCCGGGAGGCTGCTTCACCGGCATCGGACGTCGGGGCATCGGATGATCAGGGCAGGGGCGCCGCTGCGAGGCCCGCCCGCAGGGTGGGTGTCAGTGGCGGTACGGGTCATCCTTGCCTGTGGGGTGGAGCGGGCGTATCCGGTCGGTGGGGTTGCCGGTGCGCGGGCAGCAGGTGGCGCGGTCCGCGCGGCGGCGGCGTACGACGGCGGCGACAGCGACGACGAGCAGGATGACGGCGGTGGCGATCACCCAAGGGCTGGACAGCCAGGCGCCGAGCGCACCCAGCACGCCCGCGGCGAGCAGGACGGGTCCGGCGCAGCACACGAGCATCAACAGGACGGCGCAGATCCCGGCGACAGCCGTGCCGTTGCCGGAGCGCTGATGGGGGCGGAGATGTGGCCGGCGGGTGGCGATCATGGGCGGGCGTTCCGTGAGGGTCAGCCCCGGCTCTCGGGGATCCGGGGACAACAGTCCAGGGCGGCGGCGTTGTCCGCAGCCAGGGAGCGGGCCAGGACGACCAGGTCGGCCACGCGTGGGTCGCCGACGGAGTAGCGCAGCTTGCGGCCGTCGCGGCGGGAGGTGACGTAGCCGCAGTCGACCAGGCAGGACAGGTGGACCGACACCCGGGGCTGGGAGATTCCGGCGTGCTCGACGCACTCGGCCGAGGTGCGCTCGCCCGACAGGATGAACTCCAGCAGCTTGAGCCGGGTGGGGTCGCTCAGAGCACGGAAAAACCGGGCGGTGGCGTCCAGGTGGGTGCACGGGACCGCCGCGGTCTCGAGTACGGCACGAGCTTGGGGCACGGGGCTCCTCCTCACCCTGGAACTATTCGCCTACTCGAATAGTATGAAGCCACTGACTTATTCGGCAACCCGTATAGCTGGCTTCTGCGGTCGAGGCCGACGCCAGGAGGCAGCGCGATGATCACGAGGGGACCCGGCTTCGACCTGGCGGTCGTCGGCTCCGGTTCGGCGGCCTTCGCCGCCGCGATCGCGGCCACTGGCCAGGGCAGGCGGGTGGTGATGGTGGAGCGCGGCGCCGTTGGCGGCACCTGCGTCAATGTCGGGTGTGTGCCGTCGAAGGCCCTGCTGGCGGCGGCCGACGCCCGGCACTCCGCAGCCACCGCAGGACGGTTCCCGGGCCTGGCACCGGCTCATCTGCCGCTGGACTTCGCGGAGTTGATCGGCGGTAAGGACGCCCTGGTAACCCGGCTACATGCCGAGAAGTACCTCGACCTGGCGGCCCACTACGGCTGGGAGATCGTGCACGGCACCGCCGCCTTCACCGGGAACACCGACGATCCGGTGCTGGAGGTGGCGCTGAACGACACCGGCATCAGGCGGATTGAGGCCGCCCACTACCTGATCGCCACCGGCTCCGCCCCGTGGGCGCCGCCCGTCGACGGCTTGGCGGAAGCCGGGTATCTGACCTCGACCACCGCCATGGAACTCGGCGCCCTGCCCAGGTCGCTGCTCGTGGTCGGCGGCAACGCCGTCGGCCTGGAGCAGGCCCAGCTCTTCGCCCACCTCGGCACCACAGTGACCGTGATCGAAGCCCTGGACCGCGCTGCACCCTGCGCGAGACCCTCGACAGCACCACTCGTCTGCACGTCCCGATCTGGTCCGGACTCGTCGGCCTGATCGTCAGCGGGGCAATGCTCCATCCCGACTTCGCCTCCGCCCTCACCCGCACCAAGCTGGCCCTTGTCCTGATCCTCACTCTCAACGGACTGCAGGCCGGCCTTCTCAACAAGCGCATGCATGACGAGGCGGCACCTCTGGCGAGACGGACCCTGATCTGGGGAGCCGCTACGGCCCTGGTCTCTCAGGTCTGCTGGTGGGGCGCCGTCGTCATCGGGTTCACCAACAGCCAGCACTAGGGTGTGCCACCTCCTGGCCCGGGAGCGAGGTCGGCGCAGCCGCCTCTTGTGCCGACAACGCCGACCGGCAACTGGAAGAGCCGCACCTGACGCCGTGCTCAGTTCCTGTCCGCCTCGCCGTCAGCCGTTGGGGGAGCTCAGGACGCGGCCGCGGAGCGGGAGCCGACGAGCAGCAGGCACAGTACGGCGACCCCTGCGACGACGCCTGCCTGGACGAGCAGCGGGTCGAGCGGCCGGGCGGAGGTGGCGTTGTCGGCGGCTGTCGGGACCTGCGCCTGGACTGTGGGCGTCGTGGTCTGAGCGGTGGAGGGCGGGCTGCTGGACGCGGCCGGTACGGCGGCCGCCGATGCGGTGTCGTGCGGGTGCGCGGACGTGGTGCCCCGGGCGGGGGTGTGCGGGGCAGTCGCCTTGGTGGGGCCCGAGGAGTCGCTGTGCCGGTGGGCGGGCGCCGCGGTGGTCGGCCTCTGGACGGCGGCGGCCTGGACCACGAGCTGGGCGGTCATGCCGGGGTGCACGGTGCAGACGCAGCCACGCTTTGCCGAACTGCCCAGACTGCGCCGGCTCGATGTGCGGAGCAACCGTATTGCCCGGCTGACTGGGCTGGGGCGTCCGGGTACCCTCGCTGGAGAAGCCGGACCTGCGCTGGAAGCCGTGCGAGCTCTCCCCGTGGACGCTGACCGAGCTGGATCAGCGGGAGTTGCGTCGTCCTGACCTGAGCGGACTGCCCCCCCCACACGAGGGTCCACCCGCGCCGGAGCCGCCCAGCGGATCAAAGGCGGCGCGATCCCCGAACAGGTCGCCGCAGAAGCTCGGCGTCAGCCGCTCCGCGCTGTACCGAGACCTACGCAAGCACCGCGAGAGCACCAGCCACGAAGGCTGATCAGTGATCCAAGCCGCATCCCTGCTGGTCAGCGATATCCGTTGTTTTCGCAGTGAGTACTACGGGGACCCCAACACCTTGCGGCGCTTGGTACCGATGACGGACTCTGGTCGTAGTCGTCCACAGGCACGGGCGGAGTACACAGCTGCCCTGCCTTGCTGCTCCTGCGGTCCGCGGGGTGCGAAATGAAAGTCGAAATGATCCAACAGGCTGCCAACGTGCTGTTCGGCGTCCCGGACGATGTGCATGAGGAGATCATCACGCTCATCACTGCTGTGGCCCGGGCCCCGAAGCCACAGGCCCCGGAGCTGGCCGCAGTATTCGGTGAATGGTGCTGGGTTGTCTACACCAGCCACGGTGACGTGATCGAAGTGCTGGACGTCGGCTGCGCCCGGTGACGTCAGCGGCGTGCGGGGCTCTTGCGCTGTGGTCTGGCGTGCTGGGCCTGTACGTGGTCTTCCTCGGGGCCGTGTTCAGCGGCATCCGGCTCGTACTCTTCGGTTGGTTCGTGATCGCCTCAGCGACTGCGGAGAGGGCAGGGCACGCTCCAAGTACTCCTGCGGGGCGTCCCAGTGCGCGAGGCCATGACCGCCAACCCTCTCGTGGCCGCAGCCGACACCACCGCGCCGGCTTCCTCGCCGACCCCGCTTTCCGCTGCCGTCACTCGGCCTTCTCCGTCACCGACAAAATGCCGTGGGGCGCCGACCGCATTTGGGGTGCCTCCCATCTGGTGCCGGCAGGACGTCCCCGCTTATGGCCTCGCGGTGAGGCCGGAGGGAGCATGGAGGAGAGGGAATAATGATGGCGCGGATCCTCGTCAAGGGTGACGACCTCGTCGTACGTCTGTCGTGGTGGGAGAAGGCGGCCGCAGGCCGCGGCACAGTGCGCGTGCTATTGGCGGCGGTGTGCCGGGTGACGGTGGAACCCGACTGGTGGCGCGCCCTGCGCGGAGTCGCTCAGCGCGGCGTCTGGATTCCCGGTGCGCTGTGCATCGGCACGCGGGGCCACCACGGCGGAAAGGATTTCGTGGCGGTGCGGCCCGGCAGGCCCGTGGTGTGCATCGAACTGTGGCCCACGGCTCCTTTCAGCCTGATCGCTGTCTCCGTGCGGGACGACGCCGAGGCCACGGCACGATGGCTCTGGCGTCTGGCACCGAAGATCGACTCTTCCACCTGTCGGCGGCAGGCTATTCCCGTCCCTGAGGAGACAGACCATTCCTGAAGAGATCCGGCCATGAATGAAAGCCGCTGAGTGAGCGGTGCGCAGGAGCAGTCATGAGGGTCGTGACTCTTTCGCCCCCGAACGCTGCTCATCCGCCTCGGGAGGCCGGTCGTACGCGCGCAGCAGTGTTCGATGCGGCGGTTGTTGATGGACTACCAGTCGTAGAGGCACTGTGCGTACCAGGGCAGGAGAACCCAGATGCTGTTGCCGGCCCGCTGAGTGAGCTCGGCGCTGCGCGGTGGCGGAACGGCGCGCCGACGACTCGCCGCGCTGATCGGCGGGCTGCTGCGTTCAGTCGGCGAGACGATCACCCACCAGGGGCGCATGGCCAGGCAGACGTCCACTGCCGTGGTGGCCTGTCCCGGTCAGCGCATCGCCTGCGCCGACCCGCTGCCGCCTCGGCTATGAAGTCGCCGTCGTCGGCAGGTCCCACTGAACCGTCGACGCGCGGCCGTTGGCCGACGGCAGCGTGAGTACCATCGTCAGGCCGCCGCCGGGCGTGTCCTCGGCGTTGAGCGTGCCGCCCATGGTCTCGGCGAAGCCTCGGACCGCGAGGCCGAGACCCACCTCATTGGGGCGAGGGGCGTCGCCGTAGCGCTGGAAGGGCTCGAAGATGCGGCCCTTGTCCTCGTCCGGGACGCCCGGCCCGCGGTCCACGACGCGGACCTCCACCCGGTCGGCGATGGCGCTCGCCGACACCAGGACCGGCTCGTCGTTGGAGCTGTGCTTCACCGCGTTCTCGACAACGTCGGCGACCGACCGCTCAAGCAGGCCCTTGCCGACAGCGACCATGGGCAGGGTCTCGGAAATGTCCAGGACGACGGTCGTCTCCGGGTCCGGTATGCCGCCGAGGGCCATGGGGGCCACCTCATCAAGGTCCACTTCGCGGATCAGCGGGGTGCCGGTGCCGGTCTGGAGGCGGGACATGTCGAGGAGGTTGACCACCCTGACGGGCAGAAACTGCGCCGGTCACCCCCCCGCCGGTCGGTTATGGGCGCCCACCCGGCCAGACCAATGGACTTCATGTCGACAGCTCGGCGTCATCACTTCCACAGGCGCGGGATACGACCTCAACACCCGTGCCGCGACGGCGCCGTACTTACGACCGCGATGTTGGACCGCAGCTGGACCACCGCAAACTGCCCGCCCCTCTGTCGGCACGCGCCACTGGTGAGTCGACGGTCCCGTGGTGACCGGCGCGGCAGGGCTTGGCGTCCCCGTTCCCGGTACCCGAACGACCTCCTTGACGCAGCCGACGTCCGGCCTGCACGAGGTGGGACGGTCAGCCGTCGCCGACGCCCTTGACGTATGCCTTGTATCCCTCCTCCTCCAGTTTGTCCGCGAGCTCTGGGCCGCCGGATTCGATGATCCGGCCCGCGGCGAAGACGTGGACGTGGTCGGGGTGGACGTAGCGCAGGATGCGCGTGTAGTGGGTGATCAGCAGTGTGGCGGTCTGCCCGGTGGCGCGGACCCGGTTGACGCCTTCGGACACGATGCGCAGGGCGTCGATGTCCAGCCCGGAGTCGGTCTCATCAAGGATCGCGATGCGCGGATTGAGCAACTCCAGCTGGAGGATCTCGTGGCGCTTCTTCTCCCCGCCGGAGAAGCCCTCGTTGACGTTGCGCTCGGCGAAGGACGGGTCGATGTGGAGCCTCTCCATCGCCTCGCGGACCTCTTTCAACCAGATGCGCAAGCGAGGGGCCTCGCCGCGGACGGCGGTGGCGGCGGAGCGCAGGAAATTGGACACGGAGACCCCGGGGACCTCAACGGGGTACTGCATGGCGAGGAACATCCCGGCGCGGGCTCTCTCGTCGACCTTCATCGCCAGCACGTCCTCCCCGTCCAGGGTGACCGTGCCGGAAGTGACCTTGTACTTGGGGTGGCCGGCGAGGGCGTATGCAAGGGTCGTCTTGCCGGATCCGTTCGGCCCCATGATCGCGTGAGTGTCACCTTGCTGCACGGTCAGGTCGACCCCGCGCAGGATCTCGCGCGGACCGGTGTCGGTCTGGACCGAACAGTGCAGGCCGTGGATCTCCAACGTTGCCATGGCGCACCTCACCGCCTTGGAATGCACGGAATGTGGCTGACGCATCAGCCCGGCTCCCGAGCGGGGCGGGGCTAAGCCACGCGTTGGCCGTTGACCTCCTCGCCAGGGCGGTTCCACGGGCCGGCGACGCGGGCGCCTTGTCCGCACCGGCCGGTGCAGCATGGTCCTGCTCGCCGGACCCCGGACACCCGCACCGCGATCACCGCGCGCTGCTCAGCGGGCCACCGCCCGGGATACCTGTTCATCGCCTCGCCTTCCCTCCGCGCGCAGAGCAGCCTGGCGCTGGCCGGCGTCACTTCCAGCATGCCGCGCCGCCCGGCCGGGTGCGCGTTGCGCGACGGCGGCCAACCCGTTGGCGATCGTGTCCTGGGCCGCCGTTTCGCGGGCACTTCCGCGACGGGCAGTGCTGGGCGATGCGGCGGGGCTCCTCGTCAGGATCGCGGCGGACGCCTGAACCTGGGCGACGGCCGTCGCCGTCCGGCCCTACTCGGTAGAAATCTCGTCTATGCCCTCGATTACCCCGTCCTCGGTTACGCGGCTCCACGGAGCAAGACTGTATGTGAGGAGACACCGCGCAGGTCCGGTCGCGCGCACGCCGCCGTGGCCCACCGGCACGCGTGGACGGACGCACGCTCAGTCGTGCAGGAGACAGCGATGAACAACGCGCCGCAGATCGGGCGAGTCCTTGGGGTGCCCCTGCGCCTCCACTGGAGCGTGCCCGTGCTGGTGTTCCTCTTCGGCTACAGCCTGGGCGGCCAGACCCTTCCCGCCTGGGCGCCGGGACATTCCCTCGAGGCAGCGACGTCGGCCATGAGCGCGTGAACAGCCCGCTGGTACCCCAGCTCAGCCACGACGGAGATCAGCTGCCGCTGGAGGGCTGTGCGTTCCTCCCTCAGCCGGTGCAGCTCCAGCGCGTCCTCGCGTTGGCGGCGGTGTGTGAAGGCGACTGACAGAGCAGCAGCGGTGTGTCGGACGAGCGTGGCGAGCAGGGAGCGCTCGGCCTCGGTGGGCCGGGAGCGGGACGTCACCACGAGGTAGCCGTGGAGTCCCTCAAGTCCGCGCAGCCCCAGGGCCCAGCCCCAGGGCCCAGCCCCAGGGCCGACCGGGTACGGTCACAGGGCCGTCTTGCCCGGTCAGCTCCCGCACCCTCCGGTCCACGGCCAAGGCATGGATCTGCCCGTCCCTCGGGCTGGGGACCAGGTCGCCGTCCACCCTGAGGTATCCGGCCTTGGCGCTGTATGGCCCTGCGGCGGCTACGTGGTCCATGGCCAGGCGCAGGATCTCGCCTTTGTCCCGGGTGCCGAACAGGGCGCGGGAGAGCACCATCAGTTCGTGGAGGGCATGGGCGGCTGGGGTTGGAACGGGTGGGCGGCCCTCTCCGCGCGGCCGTGGGGTGCCGCCCCGGCGCTGCCCCGCGGAAGGCTGCCCTCTCGGTCGGAGCGGCGGCGGTACAGGTTGTGCGCCCGGCTGCCGGCCATGGGATCACTGCGTTCTCCCCGAGCCTTCAGAGAGGCGAGCGGTGTTCCGGGTACCCGCTCTCGGGCCGGCTCATCCGAGGTGTTCGGACTCTTCCTCTAGTACTCGTGGGGCGACGGAAGCCGTGCTTTTCTGACTCGCCAGGCGCAGGCGTGGAGCCACTCGGCCCGCAACCCTGGGAAGTGTTCGAAACCCTCCGTGCGCACCGGCAGGAAGGGCTGGGCGATGACCGAGCAGCATCGCAGGCCGGTTGCCTCGTACAAGACGTGCCGGGAAGCCGAACGCGCCGTTGACCACCTCGCTGACCACGGGTTTCCCGTGGAGAGGGTGGCGATCATCGGCCGGGACGTGCGCCTGGTCGAGCAGGTGATCGGCCGGATGGACTACGGCAGGGCCGCCCTTCATGGAGCGGCGAGAGGTGTGCTCCCCGGTGTCCTGATCGGCTGGCTCTTCGGCCTTGTGAACTGGCTTGACCCCGTCGTCTCCGTCCTGCTCCTCGCCCTGTACGGGCTGATCTTCGGAGCGATCGTCGGCGCGCTGTTCGGCATGCTGCTGCACGCCCTGCAAGGCGGTCGCCGGGATTTCGCCTCGCTCCGCTCGATGCAGCCGAGCCGGTACGAGGTCGTGGTGGACGAGGAGGTCGCCGACGAGGCTGTACGGCTGATCGGCGGGCTGCAGACCACCGGCGGAGGTCCCAGTCGTACCTGAACGAACGTGATCCGGAGAGTCGGCGCATACCGCCGCACCGGGAGGAGTTCCTCATGGCCAAGGCAGTGGGCATCGACCTGGGCACCACCAACTCGGTGATCGCCGTGTGGGAGGGCGGCGAACCGTCCGTCGTGCCCAACAACGAGGGCAACCGCACGACACCGTCCGTGGTGGCCTTCACCGACACCGGCGAGCGCCTGGTGGGCCAGCTGGCCCGGCGCCAGGCGATCCTCAATCCCAAGGGCACCATCTACTCGGCCAAGCGGTTCATCGGCCGGCACTTCGACGAGATATCCGACGAGGCCAGGGCGGTGGCGTACGACGTCGTGGAGGGCGACGGCGGGGCGGCCCGCTTCAAGGTGCGCGACAAGCTCTATGCGCCTGAGGAGATCAGTGCACAGGTGCTGCGCAAACTCGCCGACGACGCCTCCAAGCAGCTGGGGGAGCGGGTCACGGAGGCGGTCATCACGGTGCCCGCCTACTTCAACGACGCTCAGCGCACCGCCACCAAGGACGCCGGACGGATCGCGGGACTGGAGGTGCTGCGGATCATCAACGAGCCGACGGCGGCCGCCCTCGCGTACGGCATGGACAAGAAGCAGCACGAGACCGTCCTCGTCTTCGACCTGGGCGGCGGCACCTTCGACGTGAGCATCCTCGACGTCGGCGACGGCGTGGTGGAGGTGCGCTCCACCGCCGGCGACAGCCACCTGGGCGGCGACGACTTCGACCGGCGTCTGGTGGATTACCTCGCGGACGACTTCCAGAAGGAGAACGGCATCGACCTGCGCAAGGACCCGCAGGCGCTGCAACGACTGTTCGAGGCGGCGGAGAAGGCCAAGACCGAACTCAGCTCGGTGACACAGACGCAGGTCAGCCTGCCGTTCATCACCGCCGACGCCTCGGGCCCCAAGCACCTCACCGACTCGATCATGCGGTCCACGTTCGAGCAGATCACCAGCGACCTGGTGGAGCGTTGCCTGGGACCGGTCCAGCAGGCAATCGCCGACGCCAAGGTCGGCGAGAGCGACATCGACGAGGTCATCCTCGTAGGCGGCTCCACACGTATCCCGGCGGTCCAGGCCCTTGTGCGCCGGCTGACCGGTGGCAAGGAACCCAACATGAGCGTCAACCCCGATGAGGTCGTGGCCCTGGGCGCCGCGATCCAGGCCGGGGTGCTCAAGGGCGAGGTCAAGGACGTGCTGCTGCTCGATGTCACGCCCCTGTCGCTGGGTGTCGAGACGCGCGGCGGAGTGATGACGAAGATCATCGAGCGGAACACCACCATCCCGGTGCGCCGCAGCGAGACCTTCTCCACCGCCGAGGACAACCAGCCGGCCGTCGATGTGGTGGTCCTCCAGGGCGAGCGCGAGCGGGCCGCTGACAACCGGGTGCTCGGCCGGTTCCAGCTCACCGACATCCGGCCGGCGCCGCGGGGCGAACCACAGATCGAGGTCACCTTCGACATCGACGCCAACGGCATCCTCGACGTCAGGGCCCGCGACCGGGACACCGGCAAGGAACAGGGCATCACCATCAGCGAGAGCTCCAACCTGGACCGCAGTGAGGTCGAACGCATGGTCCAGGAGGCCGAGCGCAACCGGGGCCAGGACCAGGCACTCCGCGAGGCCGTCGACGCCCGCAACGAGCTCGACGCCGTCGCGTACCAGGTCGAGAAGCGTCTCGCCGAACTGGGTGACGCAGCGCCCGCGCACGAGAAGGCACGCGCCGAGATGCTCGTGTCCGACGCCCGGACGGCGGTCAAGGAAGAGGCGGGCGTGGAGCGCGTGCGGCCCCTGACCTCCGAACTCCAGCAGGTCTACGCCGGGCTTGCCGCCCACCAGGCCGAAGCCGCGGCGGCGAGTGGTCCGTCGGGCACCACCGGGCCGGACGGCTCCGGGCAGGGCGGGGCCGGCGCCGACGAAGACGTGATCGACGCCGAGTTCGACAAGAGCTGAGGCGCGCCATGCCCAGCCACCCCCAGGAACCCGACCGGGCCGCGTCGGATCCGGTCGAACCGGTACCGGAAGGCGCCGTACGCCCTCCTCGCGGGGACTTGCCGCAACCGGGCCCGCCGCCCCGGCCGGAAGCGGCGAACGGCGAACCGGGACCCGACGCCGCCGGCCCCGCGCCTGCCGAGGACGAGTACACGACCGCGATCCAGGAACTGGAGGACCGCTGGCGGCGCGCACTCGCCGACCTCGACAACCTTCGCAAGCGTCACGCCAGGGAACTGGAGCGCGAACGGGCGGTCGAGCGTTCCCGCACGGCGGCCGCCTTCCTGCCCGTCCTCGACAACCTCGAACTCGCCCTGACCCACGCCGGCGCCGATCCGGGCGCGATCGTGGAGGGCATCCGGGCGGTCCGCGACCAGGCGGTGAACGTCCTCGAACGGCTCGGCTACCCGCGGCGGGCGGAGACCGGCGTCGCCTTCGACCCGGCCCGGCACGAGGTGATCGGCGTCGTCCAGGACCCCGACGCGGCACCGGGCACCGTCGTCGAGGTGCTGCGCCCCGGCTACGGGGACGGCGAGCGGCAGCTCAGGCCGGCCGCGGTGACCGTCGCGAAGCGGGAGTGACCGGTCATGGCACGGGACTACTACGAGGTGCTGGGCGTGTCGCGGAGCGCGAGCCAGGACGAGATCCAGCAGGCATATCGCAAACTCGCCCGCAGGTACCACCCCGACGTCAACAAGGACCCCGGGGCGGAGGAACGCTTCAAGGACCTCAACGAGGCATACAGCGTCCTGTCCGATCCCAAGACCCGGGCCCGCTACGACCGCTTCGGCGAGAATTTCCGCAAGATCCCCGAGGACTTCGACGAACGGGTCGCGGCGGGGACAGGCGGCTTCCGCGGTCGGAGGGCCGCAGGCGCGGGCGGTCCTCGCGTCCGGTACGCCACCGGCTTCGGCGACGACTTCGGAGCGGAAGGCATCGACATCGAGGACCTGCTCGGCTCCATGTTCGGAGCCGGCGCCGCCCGAGGCGGCGTCCCCGGAGCGGACCAGGAGGCCGAACTGCCGCTCACCGTCGAGGAGGCGTACCGAGGCGGCCGCCGCACCGTCACGCTCGCCGGTCCCACCGGGCAGCCGCGGCGGTACGAGGTCGACGTGCCGCCGGGCGTCACCGACGGGCAGCGCATCCGGCTGGCGGGCGAGGGCGGCCGGGGCAGTGGTGACGCCCCCGCGGGCGACCTGTACCTGCGGGTGCGTATCCAGCCCCACCCCCGGTTCCGGCTGGACGGCCGCGACGTGCACGTCCAGGTCCCGGTCGCCCCCTGGGAGGCGGCCCTGGGTGCGACCGTGCCGGTGCCCACCCCCGGCGGTGGCACGGCCAAGGTCACGGTGCCCGCGGGCTCGTCCAGCGGCCGGCGGCTGCGGCTGCGCGGAGAGGGCATGCCGAACCCGCGCGGCGCGAACGGCGACCTGTACGCCGAACTCCGCATCATGGTGCCGCCCACCCTCGGCGACCGGGAGCGCGAACTGTTCGAGGAGCTCGCCGCCACCTCCTCGTTCGACCCCAGGAGGACGCGATGAACGACCGACCCGCGGGAGCGGCAGGCATCGGCCGGGCCGGCGTGGGCGCCCGTCCGGTACGAACGGGCGCCGACGTCACCGCCTCGACGGCTGTCCGGTACGCGCTCGTGCCCGCCCCCAGGCTCTCCCTGGACGCCGTGGCCCGTCGCTCGGGCCTCCCCCCCGATCTGATCGGCCGGTTCGTCGCCCTCGGCCTGGTCGACGCCGAACGCGACGACGCGGGGCACCTGGTGTTCGACCCCACGGCCCCGGCGGTCCTCGCCCGCATCCAGCGGCTGCGCTCCGGACTCTGCCTCAACTACGCATCCATCGGCCTGGTGCTCGACCTGCTCGACCGCATCAGCCTGCTCGAAGCCGCCCTGCGCGGCCGCGGCACGAGGAGTGAAACACACCCATGGACATGAACCGTCTCACCCAGAAGTCCCAGGAAGCCCTCCAGGAGGCCCAGACCGCGGCCGTCCGCATGGGCCAGACCGAGGTCGACGGGGAACACCTGCTGCTCGCACTTCTCGATCAGGAGGACGGTCTGATCCCGCGGTTGCTGCAACAGGCGGGCACCGAGCCGAAGGAACTGCGCGCGGCCGTGCGCGAGGAACTCTCCCGCCGCCCGAAGGTCACCGGCCCCGGCGCGGCACCCGGCCAGGTCTTCGTCACTCAGCGCCTCGCCCGCCTGCTCGATGCCGCCGAACGGGAGGCCAAACGCCTCAAGGACGAGTACGTGTCCGTGGAGCACCTCCTGCTCGCCCTGGCCGAGGAGGGCTCTTCAACCGCCGCCGGGCGACTGCTCAAACAGGCCGGCATCACCACGGACTCGTTCCTGAGCGCGCTCACCCAGGTCCGCGGCAACCAGCGCGTCACCTCCGCCAACCCCGAAGTGGCCTACGAGGCGCTGGAGAAGTACGGCCGCGATCTCGTCGCCGAGGCCAGGGACGGCAGGCTCGACCCGGTCATCGGCCGGGACGCCGAGATCCGCCGCGTCACCCAGATCCTCAGCCGCAAGTCCAAGAACAACCCGGTCCTCATCGGCGACCCCGGCGTCGGCAAGACCGCCATCGTCGAGGGTCTCGCCCAGCGCATCGTCCGCGGCGACGTGCCCGAAGGACTGCGCGACAAGACCGTGTTCGCCCTCGACATGGGCTCCCTGGTCGCCGGCGCCAAGTACCGCGGTGAGTTCGAGGAACGCCTCAAGGCCGTGCTGTCTGAGGTGAAGGCCGCCCAGGGGCGCATCCTGCTCTTCGTCGACGAACTGCACACGGTCGTCGGCGCGGGCGCCGCCGAAGGGGCCATGGACGCGGGCAACATGCTCAAGCCGATGCTCGCCCGCGGCGAACTCCACATGATCGGCGCCACCACCCTCGACGAGTACCGCAAGCACATCGAGAAGGACGCCGCCCTCGAACGCCGCTTCCAGCAGGTCCTGGTCGACGAGCCGAGCGTGGAGGACACCATCTCCATCCTGCGCGGACTGCGCGAACGCCTGGAGGTCTTCCACGGCGTGAAGATCCAGGACACCGCGCTGGTCTCCGCGGCCACCCTCAGCCACCGCTACATCACCGATCGATTCCTGCCCGACAAGGCCATCGACCTCGTCGACGAGGCGTGCGCCCGGCTGCGTACCGAGATCGACTCGATGCCCGCCGAACTCGACGAGCTCACCCGCCGCGTCACCCGCCTGGAGATCGAGGAGGCGGCCCTCTCCAAGGAGACCGACCCCGCCAGCGAAGCCCGCCTGGAGGAGCTGCGCAGGGAACTGGCCGACCTGCGCGGCGAGGCCGACGCCAAACACGCCCAGTGGGAGGCCGAACGGCAGGCGATCCGCCGCGTGCAGGACCTGCGCCAGGAACTGGAGCAGGTCCGCCACGAGGCGGAGGAGGCCGAACGCGCCTACGACCTCAACCGCGCCGCCGAGCTCCGCTACGGCCGCCTCCAGGACCTGGAGCGCCGACTCGCCGCAGAGGAGGAGCAACTGGCCGCCAAACAAGGGCAGAACCGGCTGCTGCGCGAGGTCGTCACCGAGGAGGAGATCGCCGAGATCGTCGCCGCCTGGACCGGCATCCCAGTCGCCCGCCTCCAGGAGGGCGAACGCGAGAAACTGCTGCGCCTCGACGAGATCCTGCGCGAGCGCGTCATCGGCCAGGACGAGGCCGTCAAGCTCGTCACCGACGCCATCATCCGCGCCCGCTCCGGCATCCGCGACCCTCGCCGCCCCATCGGCTCGTTCATCTTCCTCGGCCCCACCGGCGTCGGGAAGACCGAGCTGGCCAAGACCCTCGCCCAGACCCTGTTCGACTCCGAGGAGAACATGGTCCGCCTCGACATGAGCGAGTACCAGGAGCGGCACACCGTCAGCCGGCTCATGGGCGCACCGCCCGGCTACGTCGGCTACGAGGAAGGCGGCCAGCTCACCGAGGCCGTACGCCGCAAGCCGTACTCGGTTGTGCTGTTCGACGAGATCGAGAAGGCGCACACCGATGTCTTCAACACCCTGCTGCAGATCCTCGATGACGGCCGTATCACCGATGCTCAGGGCCGCACCGTCGACTTCCGGAACACCGTGATCATCATGACGTCCAACATCGGCTCCGAGCACCTCCTCGACGGCGCCACTGCCGAGGGTGAGATCAAGCCGGACGCCCGCGCCCTGGTGATGGGCGAGCTGCGCGGGCACTTCCGCCCGGAGTTCCTCAACCGCGTCGACGACATCGTGCTGTTCAAGCCGCTCGGTGAGCGGCAGATCGAGCGGATCGTGGAGCTGCAGTTCGACGAGCTGCGGCAGCGGCTCGCCGAACGCCGCATCACCGTCGAACTCACCGACTCCGCCCGGGAAGTGATCGCCCACCACGGCTACGACCCGGTCTACGGGGCCCGGCCGCTGCGGCGTTACATCTCCCACGAGGTCGAGACGCTGGTCGGGCGCGCCCTGCTGCGCGGCGACGTCCAGGACGGCGCGACGGTGCGCGTCGACGCCGAGCACGCAGAGCTGGTGGTCACCTACGACCAGCCCGAGGACGTGAAGGGAGCGAGGGCGGCATGAGCACGATGCAGGCGACAACCGTCAGTTGTCCGAACTGCGGGCGCACCAACCGGGTACCGGTTGCCGCCGAGGGCCGCCCCAGGTGCGGCAACTGCAAGCAGCCTCTGCCATGGATGGCCGACGCGGGCGACGACGACTTCACCGAGGTCGTCGAGCAGGCCACCGTGCCCGTCGTCGTCGACCTGTGGGCCACCTGGTGCGGCCCCTGCCGCATGGTGAGCCCCGCGCTGGAGGAGGTCGCCGCCGATCTCGCGGGAACGATCAAGCTGGTCAAGGTCGACATCGACAAGAACCCGCGCCTGGCGCGGCGGTTCGAGGTCCAGGCGGTACCGACGCTTCTGGTCCTCGACAAAGGACAGACCATCGCCCGGCAGGCGGGTGCCGCACCTGCCCCTGCCCTGCGGCGGTGGGTGGAGCAGTCGATCGCGGGCCGCGAACCGGCCGGGAAAGGGTGATCGGCCATGACGGTACGAACCGACCCCCACCTCGCCCTCGTACGCCCCGTCACCCCGCGCGCCCCGGGGTGCGAGGAATGCCTGGCCACGCGTTCCCCCTGGGTCCACCTCAGGCTCTGCCTGACCTGCGGCCACGTCGGCTGCTGCGATTCCTCGCCGAACCGGCACGCCCGCCGTCACGCCGCCGCCGACGGCCATCCGATCGTGGCGTCGCTGGAGCCCGGCGAGGACTGGCGGTGGTGCTTCGTCCACGAGGCGTTCGTGTGATGTCCGGCGACGAGACGCGGCCGGGCGCAGCGCCGGTGCCGGACGAGGCGGAGGAGAGCGTCCCCTTCGAGACCCCCGACATCTACGGCGCCTATCCCCGCCTGTCGGACGACCAGATGGCCCGCCTGGCGCAGCATGGCCGGAGGCGCGCGGTTGACGCCGGTGACGTGCTGATCCGGGAGGGGGAGCGGTGCGAGGCGTTCTACGTCGTCCTCAGTGGCTCGGTCGCCATCGTCGAGGGCTACAGCACACCCGACGAACGCCTGCTGCGTGTGCACGGCCCTGGCCGCTTCATCGGCGAACTCGGCCTCCTGAACGGACAGGTGGCCTTCTACACCGCCGTGGTCAGGGACCCCGGCGAGATCCTCGCCCTGTCCATGGATCAGCTGCGTGACCTGGTGACCCGGGACTCCATCCTTGGTGATGTGGTGCTGCGCGCCTGCCTGGGCCGCCGTGCCCTGCTCGTCGGGCAGGGCGCCGGTTTCCGCATCATCGGCTCGCGCTACTCGCCCGACACCCGGCGGCTGCGCGAGTTCGCCGCCCGCAACCGGCTGCCGCACCGCTGGATCGATCTGGAGACGGACGAGGAGGCCGAGGCGCTGCTGCGCCGCTTCGCGGTCGGTCCGGAGCAGACGCCGCTGGTGATCTGGCGGGACACGACCCTGCTGCGCAATCCGAGCAACGCCGAACTGGCCCGGTTCATCGGCCTGCCGCCCCTGGAATCGGGCAACGGCCGCGGCGATCTCCTCATCATCGGCTCCGGTCCGGCCGGTCTCGCCGCCGCGGTGAACGCCGCCTCGGAGGGCCTCGGCACGACCGTGGTCGAGGCGCTGGCCACCGGCGGCCAGGCCGGGACGTCGTCCCGCATCGACAACTGCTTCGGCTTCCCCTCCGGCATCTCCGGCGCCGAACTCACCGAGCGCGCTGTGCTCCAGGCGGGCAAGTTCGGCGCCCGGATCAGCGTCCCGGCGGAGGCGGCCCGGCTCGAACGGCGGGACGGCCACTACGCCGTTGGGTTCGCCGACGGCAGCGAGATCACCGCCCGTACCGTCGTCCTGGCCACCGGCGCGCGCTACCGCCGCCTCCATGTGCCCGGCATCGAGCCGTTGGAGGGCGCGAGCGTCCATTACTCGGCGACCGTCTACGAGGCCCAGCAGTGCCGTACCGACCCGGTGGCGGTGGTCGGCGGCGGCAACTCCGCGGGCCAGGCCGTGCTCTTCCTGGCCGGGTACGCACCACAGGTGTATCTGCTCGTCCGTGGGCCGAGCCTCGAGGCGCACATGTCCCGCTATCTGATCGATCAGATCGAGCGCCACCCGCGGGTGCGCGTGCTGCTGCACACCGAGATGACCGAGGCACTCGGCGACAAGGCGCTGGAGGCGGTCACCGTGGTCGACCACCGTACGGGCGAGCACCGCCACCTCGCGGTGCGGGCCCTGTTCGTCTTCACCGGCGCCGACCCTCACACCGAGTGGCTGTCCGGCGCGCTCGCCCTCGACGCGCGCGGCTACGTGCTCACCGGCGCGGAGGCGCAGGCGTGCTCCGTTCCCGAACTGTGGCAGAGCCAGGGCCGCGACTGCCTGACGTTGGAGACCAGCCTGCCTGGCGTCTTCGCCGCCGGCGACGTCCGCAGCGGCTCAGTGAAGCGCGTGGCCTCCGCGGTCGGCGAAGGCGCGATGAGCATCCACTTCGTGCACCGCTACCTGGGCCACACGGCGGCGCCCGGCGGCACCGACAGCTCCCCGCACACCCGTCCGAAGGAGTCCGCTTGGCTCGCATGACACCCAGCGGGCGACGAGATTACGAGAAGGAGAAGGAGGCGATGGGAATGACCACGCCCGTCCTGCGCCACCGTGGTGGCGCAATGCAGGACAGGCCCCTTGGCTGGGCACGCAATCCGCTGACGGAGTTCGACCAACTGCTCAGCGAGATGAGCGGACTGATCGAATCCACGGTGGGAGGCGCTGCGCCCGCAATCGCGTGGACACCCCTGGCGGATGTCACGGAGTCCGACGACGTCTTCCACGTCGAGATCGAACTCCCCGGCGTCAAGAGCAAGGACATCAACGTCGAAGCTAGCGGCCAGGAGCTGGTGGTCACCGGAGAGATCAAGGAGAAGGAACGCAAAGGCGTCCTGCGCCGGAGCACCCGCCGCACCGGAGCCTTCGAGTACCGGCTGCGGCTGCCCGGAGAGGTCGACACCGAAAAGATCAATGCGCAGATGTCGGACGGAGTGCTCACCATCACCGTCCCCAAGGCCGAGGTCGCAAAGCCCCGGCACATCGAGATCAGCGAGACGAGCGAAAGCACCGAGAGCAGCGGCTGAGACGCGAACGCCGCGGTTCCGGACACACGTCCGGCACCGCGGCCGGGCCGGCGCGGCTCGACACCCGGGGCGGCTCATGAACGACGTCCCATATCACAACCCCTCACGGCGGCGGAGATGCAGCGCGCGGCTCCCCACCGGCTTCCTTTCGGCGCCGCAGACGCCAGGCGCGCAGCAGCCGAAGGGGGAGCAGGCCCAGCGGTGCTCGCCGGCCCATGTCCCCCTGGTCCTCGCGGTCGAATGCCCGTGCGTAACGCTCGGCGTCCTGGGCCGTCGGATATCGCTTGCTGACTGCCGGAGGCACTGGAGGCCGTGGGGGATCTCAACCCGGCGCAATGCCGCAAGAGCGTCGTGGACCGGTTCCAGCCGGACGCCAAGGCGTCCGGCTACGAGGCGGTGTATCTGCGGCTGGCCACCACAGAATCCAAGCCTCCGGCAGCATCCGCCGATAAACAGGGCGCCGCTGCGGCCAAGGACCTGCAGCCCGTCGCCTGAGGTCCCTGCCTGCGCGGGTATGGCGCTGCAGATGTGCGGAGCCATACCCGCCGCTTCTCGGAGACTGAGCTACGCTCGGCATCCACCGACGTCAGCGTCTGCGTCCTCGGAGTACCGGCGCCACGGCTGCGCTCTCCGGCTCTTGCGGTCACGGACCAGGGGGCTGCCACTCGAACATCAAGATCGTGGCGTCGTCGCTGAGTTTGTTGTGCCGATGCTCGAGGATGGCATGGATGAGCAGGCGCAGCACTTCCGGGGCGCTCTGCCCGGCTGCGGTCGACCGGATGATGTAGTCGGTGAAGCGCTCCAGGCCGAACTCTTCGCCTGCCTCGTCGCGTGACTCCACGACGCCGTCTGAGTAGAGCAGTATTCGGTCACCGGGTTCGAGGCTGACGTCCTGCACCTGACGGGCGGTCCCGGCGAGACCGGCGGGCAGACCCAAAGGAGGCTCAGGTGGCCGCTCCAAGGCTTTATGGAGCAGGCGGTGGCGACGGATGAGCAACGGAGGCGGGTGGCCGCAGTTGCACCAGCGCAGCACACCGGTGGGCATGTGCAACTGGGTGAAGACGCCCGTGCAGAACTGCTCCGGAAGCCACTTCGCCAGCGCCTCGTCCACGGTGCCCACGAGTTCGTTCAGGTCTGCCCCGCTGCGCCGGGCGTTACGGCAGCCTGCCATGGCGACAGAGGTGGCAAGTCCGGACGCCAGGTTGTGCCCCATGCCGTCAAGGATTGTGGCGTGCAGAACGTCCTCGGTGAACGCATGGTCGAAAGCATCGCCGCCCAGTTCGTACGCAGGCTCCAGAACCGCCGTCGAAACGACCCGCCCGGTGCCGATCGACCGGGGAGGGAGAAAAGCCCTCACCATCTCCGTGGGCAGGTGCATCGGCCTGGTACGCATGCGCTGCGCGATGGTGTCGCTGTAGGTGCGCTTGGATGTGATGATCAGTGCGAGGAGCAGCGCCGTCGTTCGACAGCGCCGTAGCTTGAGCCCGTCCAGGGTGGTCATGTTCAGCTCCACGACGCCCAGCCGCTCCGCTCCGTCGGCCAGGGGCAGCCATACGTTCAGCCCCCCGGAGGGGCCTTCTTCCACTCGGAGAGAGTCGGTGCGGTAGGCCCATCCGGCCAGCGAAGTGTCGAGCTCCAGTTCCGGCTCGCCTTCGACGAACGGCACCAGCAGTCTTTGCTGGATGTCGACCAGATAGATAACGGCCCTGCCCAGACCCATGGCCCCGGCATACCGATTCAGGACCACGGGCAGTTCCGCAGGTGATGCCAGCTGGGCTGCTCTGACCAGTTCCTCCAGCAGCTGCTCCCCGGACCCGACGGACATGTTCCTGTCCATGCCTTCGATGATCCCTGCGAGGTCGAGCCGCCACAATCTGAGCTCTCCGACACCCGAGATGTGGGCCGATCAGCCTGGGGTGCTGAGGCTTGCCCTTGCGGATCGGTCGGGCATCGGGCTCGGCTAACGACACAAGCCGGTCGGGGATCGTGCGGATCCCCGCAAGCCGCACAGCGGTCTGATCCAGCAGCCGGCGGGTGCCCGCCGCGGTCTCGGCCAGCTCACCGACCAGGTGCGTCCGCCGCCCCGAGGGCTGTTTGCCCAGTGCGCGTCGGGCGTTGCGCTCCACCGCAGGACGAGTTCGACGTGGACGCGGCGCTGCAGCGGGCTCTGGGCCGCCTGGCGCTGCTGGCGGAGGTCACGACCGCTCTCGGCAGCACCCTGGACGTGGACGAGGCCCTGCGGCGGGCCAGCAGGATCGTTGCGGCAGCCGAGGAAGCAGAGTGCGCTGACGCTGTGTGGCCGTGGCCTGCACCGCCTGGTCCGGTCGCCACTCACAGCAGGAGGTCGAAGACGGCTCGGGCCTCGTCCCAGTGCTGGGTCTGGGGGTTCTTCAGGTCGGGGTGGAGGATCTTGAAGCTCTGGGCAAGGGCCAGGCTGAGTCCGCCGATGATGTCCGGATAGGCCGCCTCGGTCTCCTCGTCGGGCGTGCGGTCCAGAGCGGGGTGGGTGGCGAGCTGTTCCAGGATCGGCTTGAGTTCTACTTCCTGGTCGATCTTCCGGAAGTGGTGAATGCTCTCCTGCAGGCCTTTCGTGATCGGTAGGTCACAGGTCCGCATGATGTCGCGCCCGTTGGCCTTGGCAGTGGCCTGGGCGACGGTCAGCAGATCGTAGAGCTTGGCGTCGACGAAGTCGCTGTAGCGCTTGAGATCGTTCTTGTCGACGTCCAGCCCCGCGGCCGCGCGGAAGAACCTTTCGAACCTGGCGATGGACATCACGGTCATGACGGAACCTCCGGCTGCGGGCGCCGGGTCGCTCCCGGCCCCTGGGCTTCCCAGCCAGCCTGGCGGACGCCGTGCGGGAACGCATGCGCCTGTCGGGACCAATTAGCCTCCCTGTATTACCCTGCCAGGCTCAGGCGTCCGACTGCCCGGGTAGTCGGACGGGCGTGCGGATCGACAGCAGGGTGAACACCGCGTCGCGGAGCGGCCCCGTGTAAAGGGTGACCTGCCAGATGTCGCTGCGGATGAGGCCGAACGCCGCGGTGGCGAACACGCCAGCGAGCGCTCGGGAGAGGCCGGTGATCAGCAGCCAGGGCTGGTTGACGCGGACCATCCCGCCTAGCAGCCGCAACCGCCCGCGGACGCGGGCAGGACGAAGTGCTGTGCCTCGCTGGTGTACTGGATCCTTCCGGGTGGCGGGGCGTGGCCGGACTCCGGGATCAGCGCTCCGATCACGCCGAGGGCCGCTCCCCTCAGGCGGTGGGCGACGCGCATCAGGCTGAGCATGGGCAGCGACAGCAGCGCGATGTGCTCCGGCGGGTCGATCATGGCGATGACGGGGCGGGTAATGTCCCGGTACGGCAGGTCCGTCACCCTTCTTCAGTCGCTTCGCGACCTCCGTCGGCCATCCCGTATCGGCCACGAGGACGACGTCGAGCCGCGGCCGCTGGCGGTGAACAGTCGGCGCTGGGGGTGTGGTCATCGATTGCCCTGTACGCGAGGGTGCCGGTTTGTGGGTGCAGGTCGGCCCGGGGTCGCGCGGCCGACGCGACCCGGCAGGGCGCTCCGGCTAGGCTCGCACCCGTGACGTGGCTGCGGGCCTTCGGGGAGGTCGTGCGATCCGGGCTCACGATCGAGGAGACGCGGCTGGAGCCCTTGCTCGCGCTGCGCACGGCTGCTGGGCTGGCGATCGTCATCGGGTCGGCGCTGTGGTTGGTCTCTCCTGCGTATGCCGCGTCCGCCGCCCTCGGTGCCTACTCCGCGGGTGGGGCCACCTTCCAGCGCACCTGGCGTCCACGCAAGGTGATCGCGCTCGGCGCGGGCGCGGGTCTGGCGCTCAGCACCTTCGTGGGCTACCTGGCGGCGGGGCGACTCGTGACGTTCCTCCCGCTGCTGGCCGTATGGGCCTTTGCTGCGGGGATGGCGTGGGCCGTCGGATCGACCGCTGGGATCGTCGCAGCGACGACGGTCGGCAGCATGCTGGTGACCGTCACCATGCCCACGAGCGTCGGGCGAGCCCTGGAGCACGCCGGGGTCATCGCGCTCGGGGGCGTGGCGCAGGCCGTGCTGATCTTGCTGTTCCCGATCCGCCGTTGGGGGGCGCATCGTGACGCGCTCGCCGACGCCCTGGCCGCCGTGGCGGACTACGCCCGCCGGCTGCGGCACGACCCGACCGCCCTGTTCGACCCGGAGCCGTTGATGACGGCCCGGGACGCGGCCGCCGTGACGCCATCACAGGCCCGCACCCGTCCCCCCGTCCTCCACGGTCCCCGGGGCCTCGCCGAGCGCATTCGGCCGGTCGTCGCCGCGCTCGCCGACCCGGACGTCGGCGCCCCGGCGGAGGGGCCCGGGCGGGACCGCGCGCGGGAGTTGCTCGACGCGGCCGCCGACGTCCTGGATGCGGCCGCCCGTTCGATCCGCCGCGGCACTCCCGCCGAGGTGCCACCTAGGAGCGCGGACGTCCTGCGCGTCGACGAGGAGTACGAGGTGCTGGAGGGGCCCGCGCGGCGGGCCGCCGAGCGGCTCGTCGAACTGCTCGGTGAGGCGTTGGAGATCGCCGGGAGCGGCGGCGCGCGCGGGAGGACGCCCACGCCGCCCGGCCCCGCGGGCGCTCAGTTCCTGGTGCGCCCGACCATGTTCCGGCTGGTCCCGGTCGTCGTCCGGGCGGTCCGCCGTGAGCTCCGTGGGGACTCGCCCGTGTTCCGGCACGCCGTCCGCCTGGCGGCGGTGGCCACGCTCGGCTATCTGATCGCCGCGCGGCTACCCCTGGGCCACGGCTACTGGGCGCCCATCGCCTCGGTGATGGTGATGCGGCCGGACTTCCACCGGACGTACGCGCGTGCGGTGGCCCGTCTCGCCGGGACCCTGGCGGGGGTCGCGCTCGCCACCGGGATGGTGCGGGCCCTGGGCCCGGACGCCCATGTGTTCGGCGCGCTGGCGGTGGTCTCGGCGGGCCTGTCGTACACGCTGATCCGTACCGGCTACGCTTACTCCCAGTGCTTCACTGCCGCGTACGTCGTTTTCCTGCTCGGCATGGGCGGCCAGGCGTGGGAGCAGACTGTCCCGGAACGGGTGGTGCTCACCTTGCTCGGCGGGGCCCTGGCCATGCTGGCGTACGTGGTGTTCCCGGCATGGGAGACGCCCCGGCTGCCGGGTCGGCTTGCGGACTGGCTCGCCGCCAGCGGCCGCTACGCGGCCGCGGTGCTCCGCAGCTACGCCGAACCGACCCGGGAGCATCGCGCCGAGATGCGCAGGGCACTGCTGGCGAGCAGGGAGGCACGTGCCGCCTGGCAGGAGACCTACGACCGGGCAAAGCAGGAACCGGTCCGCCCCAGGGGTCTGACGTCGCGCGAGGCGGAGGAGGCGCAGGAGGCGCTCAAAGGGTTCGGCCGGGCGGCGATGCTCATGGAGAGCCACGTCCCGCGGGACGAAAGCCGTTTCGTCCCCGAGGCGGAGCGGCTCGCCGAGGCACTGGAGGCGGACACCGCGCAGGCGGCAGTCGACGTGCGCGAGCACAGGAATCCGGACTGGGGGCGCGTGGAGGAGGCGCTCCACGCGTGGGAGGGCGCCACCGCCGAGAACCGGAGCCCGGTGGTGCGGCGCGGGGCGGAACTGCAGAAGCGGGCCTTGGAGGACCTCGCGACGGCCGTGAGCCGCACACCTCTGGAACGGGACGTCGGCTCTGCTCGCGAGGAGCAGCGGGTGCGGGCGGCCGTGGCGGGGGAAGGTACGGATCAGGACCCGCGCACCGGGGCGGGTGACGGCGACGGGGAGCGCCGCGCCTCCTGGAGCGGGAAGTAGTCTCCCGGCCGCGTCGAGCGCCGCCACACGTACGCAGCTGTCGCCATCACGAGGATCAGCCCCGCCAGGATGAGCAGTTCGATCCCCTCGACGTTCCACCGGAAGGACTTCTCCGCCTCGGCCGTCACGATGAGCACCTTGCGGATGCCGGCAATCAAGCCGACGACGAGGAACGGCTCCGCGTCGAGGGTCTGGTTCCTGATGGTGAGGCGGACGGTGTGGAGCAGCTCGGCCACGATGAACAGCACAAGGCCGTTGTCCAGGGCGGAGAGAACGACCGTCTCCTCGCGGTACGGACCCTGGATCGACCTGATGACGTCGTGGACGACCCCGACGGTCAGGAGCCCCGCGAGCAGTACGAGGAGCGCCGCGACGACGAGGTGGATGCCGTCCTCGATGAGCTGCAGGAGGCCTTGTACCCGGCCGCCCTCGATCTTCGGGAGAATGGGTCGCACAGTCAGCATGCTAGTAGGGGTTCCCCGGCCCGCAGGCGCGTCGTGCTGCCGAACGGGTGGACGGGCGGATCCCTCCCTGTGGTGGCAACAGCCTGGGGGAGGCGCGACATCACCGAGGCCCACCCGGCGGCAGGACGAGGGTGTATGAGGCAGCCCGACGCGGACACGAACGGCAGGAAACCTGCGGCTCGTCCTGGTCGCCGACCCGGGCCTGCCCTCCGAAACGGCCCGGGACCTCGCCCCCGCCTGCCGGAGGATCTGTGCCCCGCATCGCCAGGGGCATCCGCCGGCAGGCGGACACCGTGACGGCGCGCCTGGTGGCGGACGAGCAGGTCGACGTGGCCCACGTGGTCGAAATCGTCGGCACCCGTCTGAAGGATGGGCGACCGAGACTTCGGCGTCTTCCTCACCGACCTGCCGAGCCGGATGGAGCGCAACCCGGTCAGCACCGAGGTCGGACCCGAGCACAGGGTCGCACCGATCTCACTGCCCGCCCTCGGTTCCCGGAGTCTGCGGCGCCGGGGGCGGCAGGCGGTGGTCGGCGTCGTCAGGCAACAGGCCGCGCAGGACGAAGAGCCGCCGGCCCGTCGTCGGCCGTCCGGCACCCGGGGAGGACGAGGTCTCGCGTGGGTGGGCTTCGTGGCCGCGCTCGATGCGCAGGGTCTGTGATTCGTGGATCGCGAGGGTGGTGTCGTTGGACCAGGTGCGTTCCCTGTCAAGTCCAGTGTGTTGAAGGCCAACCTTCACCGAACTCGGTCTGCGGTGGGAGACGGATGGCCGTCTCGTACCGGGCCGGCCGGATGAGGAGTGCGATCCTTGTCCGCCGTCATCCCTGGCCTGGTCGCTGACCGCGCGGTGCGGGCGCCGCGCTCCTGGGCTGCCGCCGGGCCCGCAGCCCGTCACGTCCACACCCGCCCCGCCCCGCCGTCTCCCAGCGCGCGGGGGGCAGCACGAAGCCTTGGTCCCGGGCGGACCAGGGCTTCGATCGACGGCCAGGAAGGGGGAACGGGTATCTGCGGCCCGGCGCCCGCGGCACGAGTCCCGTGGGGTCTTTGCAACCCGTGTACGCGTCACCGTGACCAACGCGCCCGCGCCGGACGGACACGGCGCGCTCAGGCGGCAGGGTTGAGTTCGGCGCGGCCGAACAGCAGCGCGAACCCGGAAGGGAGCTGGCGCAGGATGCGCGTGAGGAGGTCGGGGCCGGCCAGGGCGGCGACGGCGGCGAAGACGGCTCCGGTGTCCCAGCGGGTGGTGGCCAATGAGGCTTCGGCGCGGGCGGCGAGGTCCTTGACGAAGGCCCAGCCGGTCAGGGGCTGGGTGTCGGGGATCTGAGCGGCGAGGAGGCGTGCGGCTTCGATGGGGAGACGGGCGGCGAGCTCGACGCGCTCGTCGCCCGTCAGCTGGCGCCCCAATCCCGCGACGACCAGACGGATGGCCTCCTCGGCCCGCTCGCGGGTGGGGTAGGCGCCTTCGTAGCGGACCTTCTCCAGCATCTGCTCGTACGACATCGCGGGCACAGGCTGCAGCGGGTCGCGCGGGTCGGGGAACACTTGCTGTGGTTGCCTTTCTGCCGCCGGGATGGTGGTAACCGGGTGAGTGGGTGGGTGATCAGGCGGGCTGGGGGTGTCCGAAGAGGAGGTCGTAGCCCGCGGGGAGCTGGAGCAGGATCTGCCCCAGCAGGTCGTCACCGGCCGCGTCGGCGGCGGTGGAGAGGACGGCGCTGACGTCCCAGGCCGCGGTCTGCTCGGTGGCCCCCTCGATCCAGGCCGCCGTCGCCCGAACGAACCGCTCCGGTGGCAACGGCTCGGCGCTCTGCAGCGGGTTGAGGAGGATCAGGGCGAAGTCTTCGGGCAGGCGCGCCGCGAGCTGGGCGCGTACCTCGCCGACCAGGTGCGCCCCCAGCAGGGCGAGCACCACACGGGCCGCGCGTTGTGCTTCCTGCAGGCTGTCGTACTTACCGCGTTCCTTCACCCGGTCGAGGAACGCTTCGCGTCGCAGGGTCACCGCCGCCACCTTCTTCCGGTCGATGGGGTGCGGAGGACGGGAGAGGGGGGAGACCAGTGACCCGTCCTCCGCCGCTGTTCGGCCCTTGTCGCCCTTGGGTCAGCCGGAGATCTCCCTGCGGCCGGATCCGCCGCCGATGGCGATCTTGCGGGGCTTGGCCCGTTCCGCGATCGGGATCCGCAGGGTGAGCACGCCGGCGTCGTAGTCCGCCTCGATGTGCTCGGTGTCCAGCGTGTCGGCCAGCACGATCTGGCGGGAGAAGACACCCAGCGGCCGCTCCGACAGTTCCATCTGCACGTCGTCGGCCTTCGCCACGGGCCGGCGCTCGGCCTTGACGGTCAGCATGTTCCGCTCGACGTCGATGTCGATCGCGTCCGCGCTGACGCCAGGGATGTCGAAGGCCACCACGTACCGGTCGCCCTCGCGGTAGGCGTCCATCGGCATCGGGGACGGCCGCGACCAGGTGCCCGGGCCCATCAGCTGCTGAGCCAGCCGGTCCAGCTCACCGAAGGAGTCAGTGCGCATCAACATCGTGAAAACACCTCCTGCAAGTTCGGGCAGTTGCTGCCAATGCGCTTCACTGAAACCGTTGTAACATGTCATCCAATGGATGACAAGCACGGTGTCGTCCAGTCGATGACAAGCCCGAGGGGGTGCCCGTGACAGCAGCCGACCAGTCGGCCCCGTCCAGCGCCGACGGCCGAAGCCCGGCCTCGTTCCTCGCCGCCGCGGCGGCCCTGCACGCCATAGACGACGCCCTGCACGCCGCCCGGCAGGAGACCTCCGACACCCCTGCCGCCAGCCCCGGCGCGGAGCAGGCCCTGGCCTCCCTGCTGTTGCTGCGGCAGGTCCGCGAGCAGCTCGCCGGATGGGAGACCGGCCTGATCGAAACGGCCCGGCACGCGGGAGCCAGCTGGGCCGACCTCGCCCACCCCCTCGGCGTCGCCAGCCGCCAGGCCGCCGAACGCCGCTATCTGCGAGGCCGGCCCGGCCCCGCCGGAACCACCGGCGAACAACGCGTCCAGGCCACCCGCGAGCGCCGCGCCGCCGACCGCACCCAAGCCGAATGGGCCCGCCGCAACGCCGCCGACCTGCGCCGCATCGCCGGCCAGATCACCGCTCTCACCGACCTCCCCACCGCCGCCCGCCACCTGCTCGACCAACTCCACGCGGCCCTGGCCCACAACGACCCCGCCGACCTCATCCACCCCCTCAACGCCACCCGCCCCCACCTGACCACCACCCACCCCGACCTCGCCGCCCGACTCGACACCCTCACGGGTACCGCCACGGCCCCGCCCCCACCCGACTGACCGAACACCCGCGTCGGAGCGGGCGACCGTTCCGGCATCGGGTATCCCGCGTACTTCCTGGTCCTGGCACGATGATCCTCATGCAGCCGCTGCCCACACCGTGTCCGCCCGGCCTGGTCCCGGACACCACCGACGTCGACGCCTTCAACGCCGCCTACCGGCGGGCCAAGCAGCAGCACCAGGTGTTCGTCGCCGTCGAGGAGCAGGGCCAGCGATGGACGGTGAAGGCCGACGCACTCGCCGCAGGACCGGGCCACACCATCGTCGACAGCACGTACGACGCGATCCGCGCGGCCGTCATCCGGCTCATCCGCTCTTAGCAGATCCGCGCCGACTCCTCGGCCGGCCCGGTCTACTTCGTGCTGTACGACGTGGAGAGCGAGCAGCGGGCCCGTGACCTGGCCGCCGCGCTGCACGCCGCCCTGTACGGAGACCTCGATCCCCTGACGCGCGCCGTACCCGAAACATCCTGACCACGGCGGGGCCGGTCCAGCCCTGCCCCGGCACCGCAAGATCAATCTCGTCGACGGCCATGGCTCCATCGATCCACAGGGCCGCCCTCCTGGTGATGCTGGGCGGGGAGTACGGATCCCCTCCTGACTGCGCCGAGGGAAGGCTCCCTGTCCCCGCCTGCGGTCGCACGCTTCATCGGTCAGGCCGACCGCAGATCACCACGGCAAGCAGCCAACCGCCCACGCGCCCTGACCGAGCTCACCCACCTGCACGGTCTGTTGCTCGCCCTGGCCGCAGGCGCACGCCCCGGGCGCCGCTGGGTGGCAACCTGCTGAGCCCTCGCCGTGACACACCTGGGCCTGCTGGGGCGGCGCGAACAGCTCACCGCCGCCGACACCCTCACCCTGATCCGCGCCAACCTGCCGGCCCTGCCCGGCGGGGCGAGCCGCTGGTCCGGCCCTGTTCAAGGTCGTTCGGTGCTTGTCCGGGGCAGCCTTACGCCTCTTGCGGGGATGGCCGGCCGTGTCGTGTAGCGGTTGCGCATGGCGTCACTGGCCGCGGGTCCGGCCGTGAAGATGTACGTGTCGCTGTTGTCGAGTCGGCGGCCGGTCTTGGCGTCGACGACGACGGGCTCGACTTCCTCGCCGCTGTGTGCGTCGACGAGGATCATGCTGCGTTCGGCCGGTGTGAGGCGGGAGTTGCCCCACGCAGCCAGGGCGACGATCACCGGTCGCAGGGAGCGCCCGAGTTCGGTGAGGACGTACTCGTGGCGTACGGGGTTGGTCTGGTAGGGCCGGCGCTCCAGCAGCCCGTCCGCGACGAGGGTTTTCAGCCGCGTGGTGAGCATGCTGGAGGAGATGCCCAGGCTCTCCTGGAACTGGTCGAAGCGGGTGTAGCCGTCGAAGGCGTCATGGAGGATCAGCAGCGTCCACCACTCGCCTACGTGTTCCACCGTCGTGGACAGCGGGCACTCCCGGTCCTCCAGCCTGATCCGGCTTGCCACGGCGACCATCCTCTCAGTTGCTGCTAAAGTCGAAGTTAGTAGCTTCCATTTTAGCAGTAATGAAGGGAGCGGTGCCTTCCGCGCCCGCACCCGAGAACGGAGCACACCGTGACCACACCCCTCAGCGAGTCCCTCGAAGGCCGACGCGCTCTGGTCACCGGCGGCACCAAGGGCACCGGAGCCGCCATCGCCCGACGTCTCGCCCAGGCCGGCGCAACCGTACTGGTGACCGCCCGCAGCCGCCCCGACGACGTTGAGGAGAAGACGTTCATCACCGCCGACCTGTCCACCGCCCAGGGCGCAGCCCGCGTAGCCTCCGAGGTGGACGCCCGCGTGGGAGGCGTCGACATCCTGGTCAACACCCTCGGCGGGTCCGAGGCACCGGCCGGAGGGTTCGCGGCGTTCGGCGAGGACGACTGGGCCAGGGAGCTGAACACCAACCTGCTGGCCGCCGTCCGCCTGGACCGGGCACTCCTCCCTCACATGATCACCACGGGCAAGGGGGCGGTCGTGCACGTCACCTCGATCCAGCGCCGCATGCCGCTGTGGAACGGCACCCTGGCCTACGCCGCCGCCAAGGCCGCCCTGACCACCTACAGCAAGGGCCTGGCCAACGAGGTCGCCCCGCACGGTGTCCGTGTCAACACCGTCTCGCCCGGCTTCGTGCAGACCTCGGCCGCCGACAACCTCGTCACCCGGATCGCCCACGACGCGGACATCACCCAGGAAGCGGCGCTGGGCCGGCTCATGGATTCGCTGGGCGGCATCCCGCTGGGCCGTCCCAACCGGCCCGAGGAAGTCGCCGAACTCGTCGCCTTCCTCGTCTCTGACCGCGCCTCGGCCATCGTCGGCGCCGAACACGTCATCGACGGCGGCACCACCCCCACCGTCTGAACCCGCCACCACCCCAAGGAGCGTCATGCACGACAACCAGCCCCGCACCAGCAACCAGGACACCCTGCCCGAGGTCATCACCCGCTACCTGAACGCGCACCGCACCCACGACACCGCCACCGCAATCACGGCGTTCACCGACCAAGCCACGGTGATCGACGACGGCAACACCCACGCGGGTACCGAGGCGATCGAGGCGTGGCTCAACCGCTCCGCCACCGAATTCACCTACACCATCCACCTCACCCACGCCCAGCAGACCGACGCCACCCGCTACATCGCCACCCACCACCTCGAGGGCAACTTCCCCGGCGGCACCATCGATCTGCGCTACCAGTTCACACTCAGCGACGGCCTCATCGAACGCCTCGTCATCGAGCCCTAAAGTGCCCAGCATCGCACCACAGCCACAGGACACGGCCGCAGCAGACCCTTTGGTTGCAGAAGGACGCACGGACCGTGGTCCGGGGGTCCCGGCGATCCTGCGAGACTGCCGACATGACTGGCATGATCGTGGTCAGTGACTACGCCCCCCGATGGTCCGAGCGGTTCGAGGAACTGCGGCAGCGATTGGAACCTCACGTCGCGGATCTGGCTGTGTCCATCGAGCATGTCGGCAGTACGGCCGTGCCCGGGTGCGCCGCCAAACCGATCATCGACCTCGACATTGTGGTGTCCGAGGAGGCCGTCATGTCGGAGTTGATTTCCTGGCGCAAGGTCGCCTGGACCACGGGGATCTTCTTGCCGGCCGGAGCTGCTTGCGGTCGCGGATCTTGCGGGCGGGGAAGTCGACCACCTCGTCGAAGGTGGTGGGCTCCACGGGGTTGACCCGGAAGAGCGCCTGGAGAAGGGTCGTTTTGCCCGACTCGTTCTGGCCGACGAGGCAGGTGACGTCCCTCTCGACGTCGAATATGTCGGAGTCCTCGACGGACCGGTAGTTGGTGATGTGTGCTCTGACCAGTTGCACTTTGCCTGGGGGTCCTTCCTCGGTTTCTTAAGAGGAGGTCCGGCGTGCCGTGTCGAGAGGTGATGATCACAACAGCGCGACACTGTGTGCCTTCGGTGTTGTGTTCGAGGTAGGTTCCAGATGCCAATCAGGAGTGACCCCGGTGTGCCCGTCGACCTCGACGCCGCCGGGGTCCTCTTTTGAGGCTCTTCTGCTTGATGTGTGGGTCAGTCTGAGGCGAGTTGGCGTCCGGGAAGGGTGGGGCGGTCGCCTGCGAGGGTGAGCATGACGAGGGCGATGATGGTGTCGGCGGTGCGGAAGCCGAAGCCTCGGCGGATGATCAGGCGGGTCTTGGTGTTGGTGGACTCGATCAGTCCGTTCGACAGACGCTCGATGATGGCGTTGACGATCGCGTCGCGGTGGCGGCGTATGCGGCGGGCGGGCGGTGAAGGACTCGACGCGGCAGCGGCTGGCCCACGACAGCCAGCGGTCCAGGGCCTCTATCGCCGCTTTGGGGCCCTGCTCGGCGGCGATGGCGAAGACCGTGCACAGGCCCTCCTTGAGCAGGTAGGCGCGGTGCAGGCGCGGATCGGTGGAGGCGATCCAGGCAAGTTTGGCCTGCTGGCGTTCGGTGAGGTCCTCGGGGTTCTTCCACAGCGCGTGCCGGGAGTGCTTCAGCTTCCGTGCCAGCTCGGGGTCGGCGGCTTGGCGGCGGGCGCGGTTCCACGCCGCTCGGCATCCAGCGCCTCGGTGGCCCAGGCCACCACGTGGAACGGGTCCATTGCCCGCAGCGCGTGCGGGGCGCTGGCGGCGACGGTCTCGGCGATCCACTCCGCCCCGTCGGCCGAGATGTGGGTGAGCTTCGCGGCCCGCTCGGGCCCGAGGGCGTCGAAGAAGCCTTGCAGCACCTGCTTGCCGTGACCGTCGGCCATCCACACCACCCGCCGCGTGTCGTGGTCGACCACCACCGTCATGTACCGCTGCCCCCTGCGGTAGCTGATCTCATCAATGCCGATCCGGCGCAGGCCCGCCAGCCGGTCCAGCCCGGCGTCCCGGTCGGCCACGAACCGCTCCACGATCGCCCCGACCGTCCGCCACGAGGTGCGCATCAGCTGCGCGACCGCCGACTTCGAGCACTCGGCGGCCATCCAGGCCACTTGCTGGTAGAAGACCAGCGTGTGCCCGGCGCCGTGTCTGGCCCAGGGCACCGCGGCGGCCACCACCCCGTGCTCGCGGCAGCGCACCCGGACAGCATCGGCTTCCAGGAACACTTTCATCGTGCCCGCGTCCAGGCACCGCCAGCGCCGACGCCCTCGCCCCTGGTCGTAGCCGCTGGCGGGGCGCCGGCAGATCCCGCACCTGTTGCGGTCACGGGCCGATCGGCCAGCTCTCCGAGCAGATCCGGGACGTGGACGCTCGTCTGGCCCGGCTCGTGAAATGTCATGCCCCGCAACTGCTTGAGGTGGTGGGGATCGGTCCGGACACGGCGGTCACGTTGCTGATCACGGTGGGGGACAACCCGGAACGGCTGGACAGTGAGGCGTCGTTCGCCGCGCTGTGCGGTGTCAGCCCTGTCGAGCGTTCCTCGGGACGCCGGCAGTTCCGTCGCCTCAACCGTGGTGGCGACCGGCAGGCCAACGCCGCGCTCCACCGCATCGTGTTCACCCGCCTGCGGGTCGACCCGCGCACTCAGGACTACTACGAGCGCCGGATCAAGGAGGGCAAGACCCGGCGCGAAATCGTCCGTTGCCTCAAACGCTATGCGGCCCGCGAGGTCTTCCACCTGGTCAAACAGCTACGGCCAGCACCCCGCTCATAGGGGTTGTGGCGCGGGCGGCTGCGGACCGGGCAACTGCAGCAGCCTCTTGCGGGTGATCCGGACCTCTTCGGCGGGCCGGCCGAGCTCGTCCAGCCGTGCGGTCGGCTGCGCGATCTGCTCCCTCATCGCGGCGGCCTGCAAGGCGATCTCCCGTTCCAGATGGTTCCGACGAGCGGCGCCCGGAGCGTTCGGTCGCGACGTGGGCGGGGCCGCCGCCAAAGCCCTGGAGACCCGGCGCACCGGGGCGTACAACGGATTTCTCGAACCCATCGACCGGGCCAAGGGCACCGGCCACCTACGCGACGACTTCACCAGTCAGGACCTCGTCGTTCTGCTCATGGCCAACGCCGGCGTCGTCAATGCCACCGGCGACGCCGCCCCCGACACCTGGCGCCGCCTCGTCGCGCACATGCTCCGCTCCTACGCCGCCCCCGGCGCCCCGCCCCCCCGCTACCCGACGCACCCCCGCCGACCACGCTGTATCGCGCGATGGTCCGCCGCAGCCGGCCCGGCATGTCCTGACCTCTGGCTGCACGCGCTGCGAACGCGCCGAAGACCAGGCGCCCGCCCCAGTGATCGTGCCGCGACGGAGCACGCCGCGGCACGATCAGGGTTCGAGAGGCACGCGGCCGGGTGGCGGTGGGGTGTCAGTGGCTGAAGACGAGCTCGGCCTGGTCGCGGCGGGTGGTGTGCAGATCCCAGTAGACGGGCGAGATCTCCTCGGGCTTGGCCGTGGGGAACCCAGGGACGACCGACATGCCGATCGACACGTCGATGCCGACGTGGGCGGCCTGGACGCCGGTGCCCTCCAGTTCCTTGTGCAGGTTGATCGCCCAGTTGCGCAGGGCCGCGGCAGCGGCGTTGACGTTGGCGACTTGCGGCACGGGGTCGATGGAGCCTGCGCCGGTGGTGAACAACAGGGTGCCCGCGCCGGCCTCGCGCATGGCGGGCAGTACCGCCTGGCTGGCGGCGATCGCGCCGTAGAGCTGGAACTCCATCTCGTGCTGCACATGCGAGGGTTCGGTCGCGCTCGGGGCGGTCAGGACGGTCGAGTCGAAGCCGCCGACCGGGGAGTACTCGAGGACGTCGATGCCGCCGAAGTGCGCGGCGGCGTCCCTGAGGGCCTGGGTGAGCGCGTCGCGGTCGAGGACGTCGGCGGGGAACGCGGCGGCGGTGATGCCTTCGGCGGTCAGTTCACCGGCCAGGTTCTCGAGCTTGGCGCGGTTACGGGCGATCAGCGCGACGCCGTAGCCGTGGGTGCCGAACGTGCGCGCAATGGCGAGACCGAGCTGGGGGCCGGCGCCGACGATGGCGATGGTGGGCATGAGGGGCCTTTCATAGAGGTAAAGATGGATAGGGCTATCCGTTTTCAATCCGGAAAGCCCTATCCGGTTCACGATCGAGCGTAACACAGAAATCGGATAGGGCTTTCCGGTTTGCTAGCCTGATCGGCATGAACCCCCGAGACCAGCACGCCAACGGCACCGGCAGCACGGCCGACTCCGCAGCCCCGTCAAAGCGCAGCGACGCGGAGCGCAACCGGGGGCGGATCATCGCCGCCGCGCGCACAGTGTTCGGTCGCGACGGACTGAACGCGTCGATGGCCTCGGTCGCACGGGAGACGGGGGTGGGGATCGCCACCCTCTTCCGCCACTTTCCCAACAAGGAGGAGCTGGTCGTCGCCGTCTTTGCGGACCGCATGGAGGCATACGCGCAGGCGACCGCCGAGGCCCTGGCCGACCCGGACCCGTGGAACGGCTTCACCGGCTACATCGAGGAAGTCTGTGCGATGCAGGCCGCCGACCGCGGCTTCGCCGACATCCTGACCATGAGCTTCCCCGGCGCCCAGGCACTGGAAGCACTCCGCGCCCAGGCGTACCAGGGCTTCCTCGAACTCATCGGCCGCGCCAAGGACAGCGGGCAGCTGCGCGAGGACTTCACCAGCCGGGATCTAGTCCTGCTGCTGATGGCCAACGCCGGCGTCCTCAGCGCCACCGGCGACGCCGCCCCGGACGCCTGGCGTCGCCTCGTGGCGTGGATGATCCAGTCCTTCCAGGCCCCTGCCCGCGGCCCGCTACCGGACCCGCCGGAGGACGCCGCACTGTACGAGGCCATGCGCCGCGCCAGCCACGGAGTTAGCTCCCCCGAGACCGGGAAGCGGCGCTGAGCGACCGGCTGGTGGCGCGGCGGTGACGGCACACCGGCAGATGGGTACCAGCTGGCGCGGAGCTGGCTGTGCCCGGCTGTCACATTTGAACGGATGTTCCTCGGTGTTAAGGCTGATTGAGCGTGCGGCGGCAGTTCGTTGTGGCGTCCTCACGATTCTGACCGCCCGACGCGGCCCGGTGCCGGCAACGCGACACGCCGTCGGACCGGAAAGGGGAACAGGCATGTCCAGTTCGACCCTGTCCAGTACGCCGCCTGCTCCGCAGACCCGTCGTCGTCGCCCTGCGGGGGAGGTGGTGCTGGGAGATACGCAATCGGGCCAGGAACTGGGAAGCCGTGAGGCGGCCCGGGCGGTCTTCCACCTGGTCAAACAGCTACAGTCAGGACCCCGCTCATAGGGGCTGTCGTGACAGATGAAAGGGTCAGGCGGGTGAGTGAGACACCGATGAACACCCTGCAATACCGCTTTGACGGGCCAGAAGACGCCCCTGTCCTGATCTTCGGTCCCTCACTGGGTACCACATGGCACATGTCGTAGAAGCCGTCCAGGGCCGTCCATCCAGTCCTATGCGGACATGTATGTCCAGGTTCGGGATCCTGTGCTGGGAGGGTGTCCACGGGGTCTGTGATTCGCGCGTGACAGCTGACTGCACGACGACGTGCAGCGTGGGCACCGTTGTACTCCGGGTGAGGGGGCTTCCCCAAGCTCGGCATCTCCTCACGTGCCTCGCCGCGGGATGCGCTGGCTGAGGTGGCGCGTCCGTCGGAGGCCGAGACGCCGACCGGCCGGACATGACCTGCTGGCGCCGAGCGTCGACGGTCAGGTTCTTCACGTTCCCGTCGACACCGCTGCGGCATATCCCTCCGTGCGGCCTCAGTCCAGCACCTTCAGGGCGCCGGACACAGCGCCCTCGAGGAACTCCCGGTCCGCGTGGGCCTTGCCCATCACACGCATGCCCTGGATGAACGTCGTCAGAAAGCGAGCCAGCTCGGCCGGACGCTTCTCGGCGGCCAGCTCACCCCGAACCTGGGCGCGCTGCAACGCTCCGGTCAGCGCGGACTCGACGGTGGCCATGGTCGACTTCACACGTTCGACTGTGGCCTCGTGCGCCGCGCGCTCCGTAGCCGCGTTGACCAGCAGGCAGCCGCGCTCGGGGTCCGCGAGGTCCGCTTCGGCCATGGCGAGCAGCGTCTCCCGAAGTGCCGCACGGATGTCGGAGGCGGAATCGAGTCGCTCCACGAGCGAGGCGGCCTGGTTGTCGCAATAGCGTTTCAGGGCCTGGGCGTACAGGCCCTCCTTGGAGCCGAACGCGCCGTACAGACTGCCGCTGCCGATGCCCAGTTCCATCGTCAGTTGCGGCAGTGATGTCGCGTTGTAGCCCTGACGCCAGAAGAGGTCCATGGCCCGCTCCAGTACCTGGTCTGTGTCGAACTTCCGAGGGCGTGCCATGAAACGAACGTAACATTTTTGGAATGTTTATTCCAGTATCGGGGAGGTCGATCACCGAGGGGACGACCGCGTCCCAGGCCAGCAGCCGCGACGGCCGGACCGGAGCGCGGAGCCGAGGTGTGCCCGAGTGCTGCGCCCGCTCAGTTCTGAGCGGCCGCGGCGCTGATCGCGGCGGTGATCGGCTGGTCCTCGACGAACGCGTCGAAGCCCACCAGGAGGCCGTCTTTGATCGTCAGGACATGCACGAGGGCCGAGTCGAAGGGCGTCCCGGTGGCGCGGCCGGTCCCGCGGGTGCGTCCCACGGCCACCACCGTGTCGGCCCCCGCGTCGAAGAACCGCTCGATCTCGATGCGGCTGTCGATCAGATCGAAGGTGTTCTTGAACAGCGCGGCGAAGCCCGGCAGGCCCGCGTACTCGCCGCCGTAGGCGAGGTCGTTCGTGACATGTATCCGGATCTCGGGGGAGGTGATGGCCGCGAGGGCCTCCCGGTCGGAGTGCAGGAGAGCCTCGTACATCGACTCGGCGACCCGGCGGGGAGCGGGGGTGGAGGGGGCGGACTCGGACATGGCTGTCTCCTTGGATCCGGGGTGAACGGTGAAGGGGCGCACCGGTCTGCGGGCGCGGGGTTCGGGCGGTTGCCCGCGGTTGGTCAAGCCGGATGCCGCCGCGGCTGCGGCGGCGTGTCCGCGGGGTGCTCCTCGAGGATCCGGTGGCCCGGGCGGGCCAGGACCCCTCCTCGCACGTCCGTTGCGTACCGACCGGCCTGGACGGCGCCAAGAGGCGAGCGGTAGCCGAAGATGTGGGTCATGCCGTAGACCTTGGCAAGACAGTCACCTGGAGCGCATGAGTCGATCGACTGCATCGAGCAGGGCGCGGAGCGGGCGTGTGTCCGTTCCGCGCCCCCGCGACGCGCGGGGGGCGCGGGTGGCTCCGGGCGGGTGTCACAGAGTCTTGATGAGTCCGCCGTCGATGGTGAAGTCGGCGCCGGTGACGTTGCCGGTGCGGTGGCTGGCCAGCAGCAGGGCGAGGTCGGCGACCTCGTCGGGGCGGGTGAAGCGGCCGGTGGCCAGGCCGCCGAGGCCCGCGACGATGGCCTCGCGTGCCGCGGCACGTCCGACACCCATGGCATTGGCGACGGTGTCGGCCATGCCGCCGTCGGCCAGCCAGATGTCGGTCTCGACCGGTCCCGGGCTGATGGTGTTGACGCGGACGCCCTGGGGGCCGACCTCCTTGGAGAGCGACTTGGCGAAGCTGGCCAGGGCGGCCTTGGATGCCGCGTAGTCGACGATGCTCGGGTCGGGCAGGATCGCGTTCACGGAGCCGATGTTGATGATTGCTCCGCGGCTCTCCAGGAGGTGGGGGAGGGCTGCCCGGCTGGCCCGCACGGCGCTGAACAGGTTGGTGTTGAAGGTCTGCGTCCAGTCGTCGTCGCTGACGGACGAGAACCCGCCCAGGCGCGGAGCGACCGAGCCGACGTTGTTGACGAGTACGTCGACGCTGCCGAAGTGGGTGACCGCCGTGTCGATGAGGGCGGCGGTGCCCTCGGCCGTGCTCAGGTCCACCGGCAGCGAGACGAGACCGTGCCGCTCGCTCAGCTCGGCGAGCTCCTTGCCCGGGTTGCGTGCGCCTGCGACCACGTGAGCGCCCTCGTGAGCGAAGGCGCGGGCGACAGCCAGGCCGATGCCCCTGCTGGCACCGGTGACGACGACGACCTTGTTGTCGAGTTCGAGATCCATGACCTCACACCTTTTCTGGATTGATCAATACGTAACCCGTGCATGGAAGGGGGTTCCCTTGCCGTGGTGATGTCACCGTAGCAATAATGGATAGTTCAATCAAGAACTAGTTTGGGAGTGGGCATGGACCTGGACCACCGACGGGGAGTTGTCACCGGAGCGGGCAGCGGGATCGGCTGCGAGATGGCCCTGCGACTGGCCGCACGGCAGCTTCTGGCCGTCTCCTGCCGTCGCACCGCTTTGCGCACTATCTCGTCGTCAGCAGCCAAGCCCCCGTGACAGCGGTGGCCATTCACCGCTTCTTCTTGTGTGCCGCCGGGCAGGCCCGGCGCAGTGTGGCGCCGGCAGCGCAGCGGCCCGGTCCTGCCGGGCACTGTGGGCAGTCCCGCACGTGATGAGGGCTGCATGTATCTGGCGACCGTCATCGCCATTCACTCGCGCCGTGTTGTGGACTGTCCATGGTCGAACATATGTGCACTGGCCTGGTTGTTGATGCGTTGGAGGCAGCCGTGACGACGCGCGGGACTCCGTCGCGGGCATCGGATGCCATGCGGGCCGTGGAACCCGGAACACTTCTGTGGCGTTCACCTCGGTCTCTTCGCGAGCATCACACGAGAACGCCCTTACAGGGATAGGTGGTTGACGAATGACAAAGCCCGAATGGTCGCCGACAGGCCCTCAGCAGGCGATGTCGAGAGTGCTGCGGCCCCCGGCGGGGTGTTCGCGGCGTGGGCGGTGCCGTTGTGCGAGGCGGCGACCGCGGCGACGAGGGCCAGGCCCAGGCCGGTGCCGGGAGTGGTGCGGCTGGCCTCGGCGCGGCTGAAACGGTCGAAGGCGTGCGGCAGGAAATCGGGTGGGAAGCCGGGGCCTTCGTCGGTGACGGACAGGCGCAGGCGGCCGCCGTGGGTCTGGGCATGCAGCCGGATCGTGTCGGCGCCGTGGCGGAGAGCGTTGTCCAGGAGGGTGCCGATGACCGGTTCGAGCCAACGGGGGTCGATGTGCACGGTGGCGTGGTCGTGTTCGACGGTGAGGGTGCGGCCGTCGCGTTCGGCGGCTGCCCGGTAGGGGCGCAGGCGTCGTCGAGGAGGCGGCCGAGGGCGGTCGGGGGCGGTCGGGGTGCGCTGGATGTGTTCGCCGCTGGCGAGCTGTTCGAGGTCGAGGAGGGCGTTGGCCGGGGTGACCAGGCGGCGTGCCTCGGTGTCGACGGCGCGCAGGGTGTCGGTGAGTTCCTCGGCGGTGCGCGGCCGGTGCAGAGCGACGTCTAGTTCGGCGCGCATCAGGGTGAGCGGGGTGCGCAGTTCGTGGCTGGCGTCGGCGATGAACTGGTGTTCGCGGGTGGCGGAGGCGGCCAGCCGGTCGAGCATGCGGTTGAGGGTGTGCCCGAGGCGGGTGATCTCGTCGTCGCGGTCGGCGGGCACTTCCAGGCGCAGGTCCTGTTCGTCGTCGGTGCCGTCGGCGAGGGCGGCGGCGCCGACGCGGTAGCGCTCGACGGGGCGCAGGGCGGCGCGGGCGGTGCGGTAGCCGACGTACGAGGCGGCCAGCAGCGTAAGGCCGGAGGCGAGGGCGAGCTGGGCGAGGAGTTCGCGCAGTGCCTCGTCGCGGTGGCCGCGCTGGGCGGCGGCGATCACGATGCGCGGGTGTCCGTCTGCGGTGACGCGGTCGGCCCGCAGGCGCAGGGTGCCGGTGGTGATGGGCAGCAGGGCGCCGATGTCGCGGTGGACGGTGGCGCCGCGCGCGGCGGCCTCACGTTCAGCGGGCGTGAGCAGGGGCCGATCGCGGACGGTGTCGCTGGAGCGCAGCACCCGGCCGTCCGTGTCGAGGACCTGGTGGAGACTGCCGTTCGCGCCGGGTGGCAGCTGCTGACCGGTTCGTACGGCCCGGTCCAGGCTCTGCTGGTACGCGGTCAGGTCCTCGTCCAGCTGACTGTCCAGGGCGGCTTCGACCCGCCAGTAGACCAGGCCCGCGGCGCCCGCGAGGACGAGCGCCATGGTGAGGGCGACGGTCAGCATCAGGCGTGCGACGACCGGCAGGCGGCGGAAGCGCGCCGACAGTCGGCCGGGCGTCACGGGGAGGTCTCCAGGCGGTAGCCGCGCCCGCGCAGTGTCGTGATGGTCGTACGGTCGAAGGCCCGGTCGACCTTGGCGCGAACCTTGGACGTGTGGCTCGATGAGCGCTTCCCTGCCCTCGCGGAAGCGTATTGCTTCACGCTGGTGCACAACCTGCCACCTTCAGACCTACTTGCCCGCCGCGGAGGTCAGACCGAGCCCTCCCAGACCGGCACGGCGGCGATAGTAGACGTGGCCTTCGACCGTCCTCGGTCGTTCGGACAGCGCTCGGCAGTTCATCGCCATGACCACCGTCGGCGACCGGACCCTGCTGATCGAGCCCAACGGCTATCTCGGCGTCACCGAGGAGAAAGCCCTCTCGACATCGGCGGGAACACGCTGGGTCTCGCACTTCGTCAACATCAACGGCCTAGATTCCTTCCTCTGGGCCGAGGACACAGCGGAGTCTGACGTTCGAGCCCGGGCTCCCCGACCATCGGTGGCGAACAACCCCTGACGAACTCCTGGACGCCATGCACCACAGCGGCTTCCAGTTCTGGGACGAGACCTCCGACACCGCAGAACCCCTGGCCACGGAAGCAGCATTCGCCCTCGCCGAGCACCTGACGGGCGGGCGCATCACGCCGGAACTCCTGCAGGACACCACCTTCGTCTGCGGAAGCGCGGAGAGCATGAACCACCCGGGCAGCGAGGAGTAGGCGGCCGGGGAGAACAGGTGCAGTGAGTCCCAGGTGTACTGCCAGGCCCGCCGGGTTCGGTCTGGGCGTCGAGGATGACGAAGTCGAGGCCGAGGCGGCGCAGGTGGGTCGGCGGCGAGCCCGGCCTGGCCGCCGCCGATCACCACCACCTGCGTCCTGTTGGTCACTCGGCTGATCGTCCGCGCATGAAGATGAGGGCCACCAGCGCCAACCCGACCACGCCGCCGACGAGGGGCAGGACCGCTTGACGTTGTTCTCGGTGGTGACACGCGCGGTCTCCAGCACCTGCTGCTGGGCGAGGTCGTTGCCACGGCCGGTCTGATCCTGCTGATCTTCGGCCTGGCTCGTACCGACTCATCCCGGCGCACGCGTACACAACCGGCCGTGCCCCGTTCGTACTTATGGATCCTCTGGCCGAAAACGCTTTGTCGAAGGCGGTATTTGAAACGGCGCTCGGCCGTGGCTGCGCGCAAGCCGGGCAACCAGCCCTGCGTACAAGGGATTTGCAGCCCCGCATTTCTCATCTGTCCTTTCCCGCCCCATTGTGTTGAGCCTTGTGCGGCCCTACTGTTCGACTTTGCCTGAGTCTGTTTGGTGCTGATCGTTCGGGCCGTATGGAGGGCCGCAGTGCGGGGTAATCGGATCAGTTCAGAAGTTATGAGGCCCGGTCGGGGGAGACGGTGGAGGGCGGTTCTCGCAACCGCCGCGACCATCGCCCTGGCCGCGGGCATGAGCGCGCCCGCCGCGGCGGCGCGGGACGTCGGCGCGCAGGCGCCCGCCGCCGCGCCCGCCGTCAGTCCGCGGGCGCACACGGTGAGTATCGACGGCTACTCGTTCCTCGTCGACGGCAAGCGGACCTACCTGTGGTCCGGCGAGTTCCACTACTTCCGGCTCCCGAGCCCGGACCTGTGGCGCGACATCTTCCAGAAGATGAAGGCCGCAGGCTTCAACTCCACGTCGCTGTACTTCGACTGGGGATACCACTCGCCGAAGCCGGGTGTGTACGACTTCAGCGGGGTGCGTGACGTCGACAAGCTGCTCGACATGGCCGAGGAGGCCGGGCTCTACGTCATCGCCCGCCCGGCGCCGTACATCAACGCGGAGGTCGACAGCGGGGGCCTGCCCGGCTGGCTGACCACCAAGGCGGGGAACAACCGCAGTGACGATCCGCGGTTCCTGAAGTATGCGGACGAATGGCTGACCCAGATCGACCGGATCATCGCCCGCCACCAACTGACCAACGGGACCGGCTCCGTCATCGCCTACCAGGTCGAGAACGAGTACTACAACGGCTCGGCCGCCGGCCACTCCTACATGAAGCACCTGGAGGACAAGGCCCGTGCCGACGGTATCACCGTGCCGCTGACCGGCAACAACAACGGCACCTTCAACTCCGGTACCGGCGCCCTGGACGTCGACGGCCCCGACTCCTACCCGCAGGGCTTCGACTGCTCGAACCCCTCGAAGTGGAACGGCGTTCCAGACATCAGCTACGACCACCCCGCCGGCAGGCCGCTGTACTCGCCGGAGTTCCAGGGCGGCGCCTTCGACCCCTGGGGCGGGCCGGGCTACGACAAGTGCGCCCAGCTGATCAACGACCAGTTCGCCAACGTGTTCTACAAGCAGAACATAGCCGTCGGCGCCACCGCGCAGAGCTTCTACATGACCTACGGCGGCACCAACTGGGGCTGGCTGGGCATGCCGCAGAATTACACGTCCTACGACTACGGCGCCGCGATCCGCGAGAACCGCCAGCTCGACCCGAAGTACGACGAGGACAAGCTGATCGGGTACTTCACACAGTCGGTCGCACCGCTGACCAAGACCGAGACGATCAGGGCCACACCGCCCGACGACTCCGTGGTCGTCGACACCGCCCGGATGAACCCCGACACAAAGACGCAGTTCCACGTCCTGCGGCACGGCAACTCCACGTCCACCGCGGTCGACAAGACCCACATCGCGGTGGACTTCAACGCCCAGCCCTCCGCCGACACCACCTACACCTGGGACGACCCCGACTCCGCGCTGCAGTACACCGGTTCGTGGTCGCACGTGGCCGACCAGAGCTACACCGGCGGCGACTACAAGCACACCGAGTCCTTCTCCAACAAGGCCGGTGACTCGGTCACCATACCCTTCGACGGCACCGCGATCCGCTGGATCGGCTCGAAGACCAACAACCACGGCAATGCCGACGTCTACCTCGACGGCACCAAGGTCGCGACGGTCGACGACTCCGGCAGCGAGAACCAGGCAGTGGTCTTCCAGAAGACCGGCCTGCCGGACGGAGCGCACACCCTGAAGATCGTCGTCGACGGCAGTCACAGCTCGGGCTCCACCGATGACTACGTGGCCATCGACGCCATCGACGTGCCGACGGGTACCGCCGCCGCGGAGCCGACCTACCCGGTCGTGCCCCAGCAGCCGGGCACCGCGATCACGCTCGACGGACGCGACTCACACGTGATCGTGGCCAACTACCGGCTCGGCGACTCGCAGTTGCAGTACTCGACCTCGGAGATCATGACCAGCGCGACCATCGGTGACCGGGACGTCGCCGTGCTCTACGGCGATGCGGGCAGCGACGGCGAGACCGTGCTGCGCTACGCCTCCAAGCCGACGGTGACCTCCAGCGGCGGCCCGGTCACGACAACCTGGGACGCGACCACCGGCGACCTTCGGCTGAACTACACGCACAAGGACCTGATCCGCGTCAGCATCACCGGCGGCGGACAGCGCCTCCTCGAACTGCTCGTCGGCGACAAGGCCACGGCCAAGACCTTCTGGCGTCAGGACACAGCGGCCGGCCCTGTCCTCGTGCGCGGCAGCCACCTGCTGCGGACGGCGACCAGCCTGCATGGCGGCCGCACCCTGGCACTCACCGGCGACAACGCCGACGACAAGAACATCGAGGTGTTCACCTCCGCCGACCACATCACCTGGAACGGCCGGATCGTCGACACCGGGGCCGGCGGCACGGGGAGCCTCACCGGGAAGATCCCGACGGCAGCCCCGGTACACCTGCCGGCACTCACCAACTGGAAGCACAGCGAGGAGTCGCCCGAAGCGGCCCCCGGTTTCGACGACACCAGCTGGCAGGTGGCCGACAAGACGACCACCAACAGCGTCTCCGGCGTCAACGCGCCGCCGGTGCTCTACGCGGACGACTACGGCTTCCACACCGGCAACACGTGGTATCGCGGCCGCTTCCACGCCACCGGCAAGGAGACCGGCGTCCGCCTGGTCTCGGACTCCGGCGGAGGGGCGCAGGCGTTCTCCGCCTGGCTCAACGGCACCTTCCTGGGCAGCTCGACCACCGGCAGCGCCGACTTCACTTTCCCGGCCGGTGTGCTCAAGTCCAAGGTTGACAACGTCATTTCCGTGCTCACCGTGAACATGGGTCACGAGGAGGACTACAACTCGACCAACGGCAACAAGACAGCCCGAGGACTGACGAGCGCCTCCGTCGTTGGGGCACCGCTGACCGCCGTCACCTGGCGGCTGCAGGGCGTACGCGGCGGCGAGGACCTGCAGGACACGGTGCGCGGGCCGCTCTCGACGGGCGGTCTGTACGGCGAGCGGGCCGGCTGGTCCCTGCCCGGTTACCCGGACGGCAAGTGGAAGAAGACGTCCCTTCCGACGACCGACACCCGTCCCGGGGTCTCCTGGTACCGCTCCGACGTCGCCCTGGACCTGCCGCACGGCCAGGACACGTCGCTCGGGCTGACGTTCACCGACGACCCGTCACGCAAGTACCGGGCCACGATCTTCGTGAACGGCTGGCAGGTCGGCAACTACGTCAACTACCTCGGGCCGCAGCACACGTTCCCGGTGCCGAACGGGATCCTGAACCCGAACGGCCGCAACAGCATCGCCATTGCCGTATGGAACCTGGACGGCAGCACCGGCGGCCTCGGCAAGGTGTCGCTCACCAACTACGGCAGCTACGCCTCGTCCCTGCACGTCGCGCAGAACGACAGCCCCCGCTACGACGCCCACACGTACGCGATGCCGAAGCGGCCGGGGGCGGACGTCACCCTGGACGTGCCCGACACCGCCCAGTCGGGACGGACTTTCGCGGCCTCGGCGACGGTGCGGGTGCCGAAGGACAAACCGTCCGCCGCCCGGCTGACGGCCTCGCTCTCCGCGCCCGACGGCTGGGACGTGAGCGCCGCGAGCCCCGCGTCGGTCGAGCGCCTGCAACCCGGCCAGTCGGCCACCTTCACCTGGAAGGTCCAACCGCAGACGGGGAAGCTGCCGTCCGCCTCGGCACTCACCGGGACAGTCCACTACCTGCAGAACGGACGGCAGGCCACTGGCACGGACGAGCGCATCGTCGGCGCGATACCGCCTGCTCCACCGGCCGGGAAGAACGCAGTGAGCGACCTGCCGTTCTTCTCGTCCACCAACGGGTGGGGTCCGGTCGAGCGTGACACCAGCGTCGGCGAGCAGGCAGCCGGCGACGGCCGTCCGATCAGCATCGCCGGTGCGAGCTACGCCAAGGGCCTGGGCACCAACGCGGACAGCGACATCGAGCTCTATCTCGCAGGGAACTGCTCGCGGTTGACGGCCGAGGTCGGTGTGGACGACGAGACCAGCGGCGCGGGAACAGTGACGTTCTCCGTGACGGCCGACGGCAAGACATTGGTGACCACGCCGACGATCCACGGCAAACAAGTTGTCGTGCCGATCGACGTGGACGTCAGTGGCGCCCAGGTGATCGACCTCAAGGTCGGCGACGGCGGCGACGGCAACGGCAGCGATCATGGTGACTGGGGGCTGCCCACGCTGACGTGTGGGTAGTGCCTGTCGCGCAAGACCGGCTTCGACGGCGAGGAACCAACCACGATGACCCCTCCGTGGGAGCGGTCATCGTGGTTCCTCGCCGTCGCTGTCAGCCGGCGCAACAGAATCAAGCAGATCCTGAGCGCCGATCGCGGGAGGTGAGTGATCCGGGCGGGCGTGCTCAGGGCGCGGAAAGCCGCTCCTGCGATCTGTTCGTGCGTGAGCACCTCGGGCCGCCGAGTTCAATGACCCGGTCGTCGGTGTTGACGGCATCAGCGAGGATGGCCGCGACGTCTTCACCCGCGATGGGATTGATGCGGAAGCCGCCCTTACGTCGCCGTCCAGCTGGTCCGGGACGTCCGTCTGGATCTCCCGGACGGTACCCGAACCGCCCGTCAGCTGCTGCTCAAGGACCCCGGCCGGATCAACGAGACCGACCGGGACGCCCTGCACGCCTTCTTCCGCGCCCGTATCGAGGAGGCCAAGGGCAGCGACACGGCCGCGAGCTGGGAGGAGCAGCTTGGCGAGGTGCTCGACTACACAGTCCGGCACCGCTTCACCGTGCGCCTCGACCGAGCGAACGGAACCGGTTGGCAGCCGCTGAGCAAGAAGTTGCATGGCGCCCTCCCCGGCGGGGAGAAGGCCATCGCACTGTACCTGCCGCTGTTCGCCGCCGTCGCCGCCCACTACGAGGCCGTGCCCCTGGCACCCCGAGGACTCATAGTCCGGCGGCCGTGGGTTCAAGCGGCCCTCCTGATGTAGCACCCGCCGCAGCTCACGGCCCCTTCCTCCCCCGGCAGCCAGGGGAGGAACTATCTGTGCGAGACTCGCCCGTCTCACCAGAGTCGTGCCTTGACCTCTGCGAACGTCTTGGATTCAGTGCTGGGGGCCGAACGTGTAGGCGTTGGCGACGTCGATGAGCGCGGCACCCTTGTAGGTGGGATAGCGCGCGGTGATGGCCTTCTTGTAGGCGTCGCCGTCGTCTCCGAGCAGTTCGCGGCCGGCGTTGACGTAGTCGGTGAGCTCGGCCCAGATGGCAGGGGTGGTCGGTTCGCCGTGGCCGGGGAGGATGGTGTCGCACTCGGTCTCGGCTGCGAAGCGGTCGATGTTGGTCTGCCAGCCGTCGAAGTCCTTGTCCAGGAACCACAGGTGGGTGCGGTGGTAGACGACGTCCTGGGCGACCAGGACGCCCTGCTCGGGCAGCTTGATCACGAGGGTGGTGTGGATCTCGCCGCCGGTGACCTTCTCGAACTCGAAGGGGATTCCGTCGATGACTTCGGTGCCGGGGGTGATCTCCACAGTCGGGGTCATGTGGGCGAGCGGGATCGGGGCGCCGGTGGGCAGGTCGGTCTTGTCGCCCATGGCGACGATCTCCGCGGTGGTCTCTGGCAGGGCGTGCACGGGGGCGCCGAAGCGGGCCGCGCCCTGGTAGTGGTCGGGGTGCGCGTGGCTGATGACGAGGCGGTCGATCGGCTTGCCGAGCTGCTTGGCGTAGGCGACGACCTCGTCGGCGTAAGCGAGGGCGAACTGGGCGTCGACGGCGATGATCCGCGACGGCGTCTCGATCAGCTGGGTGTTGACGTTCAGGCCGTCCTCGGGCGCGGTGTAGCTGTGAATGCGGACCGGGCCCTTGTCGATGACCGTGATGGTGCCGTGCATGGCTGCTCCTGACGAAGGTCGGGGAAGGGGACTGCGGAGAAGGGGCGGAGCGGTGTTCACCAGGGCTCGGACAGCGGGTCACGCTGCGGTTCGAGCTGTCTTTGAAGGCGCTGGGCTCGCAGGGCCGGAGCGGTGGATGGGGCCGGTGCCGTGGGACAGGGGCAGGCCGGGGGCCCGGTGGCTGTGGGCGATGATCTCCGCGGTGATGGAGACGGCTGTTTCCTCGGGGGTGTGGGCGCCGAGGTCGAGGCCGATCGGGGAGTTGAGGTGGTGAGTTGCGCCGTTGTGGAGGGGGCGGTGGTCTCACTCATCGACGTGCCGGACGACTGTCGGTCAGGGCAGCTGCGGGTACAGCGCGGCGACGCCTCCGGACAGACCGGACAGCACCTGACGGCTGACGTCGTCCACGACGATCTCGTAGGCGCCCTCGGCAAGGCCGTCGGCGGCGAGCCGGGCGACGTCGGCGGGGGTGGTCTTGGGCCCGTCGAGATCCCGGGACATGTCGGTGTCCATGCCGCCGACGTGTAGTCCGGCCACCCGAATGCCCTGGTCGGCGAGCTGGACGCGCAGGGAGTTGGTGAGCGACCACTGGGCGGACTTGGCGGCGCAGTAGGCGCCGACGTCCGGGAAGCTGAACCAGGACAGGGCGGACAGGATGTTCAGGATGGCACCGCCGCCGCCCGCCGCGATCTGGGGTGCGAAGGCCCGGACCACCGAGAGGGTGCCGTAGAAGTTGGTGTCCATGTCCCGGCGGATGTTGTCCGGGTCGCCGGTGAGCAGGTTGCCGCCGGTGGATATGCCGGCGTTGTTGATCAGGACCGTCACGGCGCGATACGCCAAGGCCCACGGCAGCGGCGAGTGAGCCCACGGTCGGGGCCCAGGCCGCCAGAAGCCTCTTGGGAACCTCTGCTGGTAGTCGGCTGCAGATGCGGGAGCCCCGAGTGCGCCGGTCGTGTGCCCTTCACAGCTCACGGCTCCCGCCCTACGCTGCCCGAGGGGCAAATGGGCCGGACGGTGATGTATGCATCACCGCCATCCACCGGTCCCCAGGCTCCCAGCCCATGAGCCGGCGCACACCGTCGAAGCCCGGCCGGAGCCGTATCGCCGACGACACGGCTCCAGCCTCCGTCCTCCCCGCAGGGACCGCAGCGGGATCTTCCTGGGTCCCCGCTGCCGTGGAGGACCGCGTGAGGACGCGGTGAGGGGGGCCTCGCATCCTCGCGCCCACGGCCGTCGCCCAGGGGAGCGGCGGCCGTCCGGCCCGATCGTCCCGGGCCGGAACTCCCGTGCGGCCAGCCTCCCACCAAAGGAGCGCGATGCCCCCGTGCTTCCGGTCATGTGACGCCAGGGACGAGTCGTGACACGCACCCCAGGAGCGGAGGCATGCGAACTCGGCTGCTTCGCACGGTCCGTTGCGCCTGACCGGGGAGTAACCTGGAGATACCGAGAGCATGTCGCACACCGGCCATCGCGCCCTAGTCGTTCTCGGTGAGCAAATACACCAGCCAACTGCCCTCGGACAGCTGCCTGGAGACGGGTTCGCGCCATGTCCGCGACCATCAGCCTGCTCCCACCGCCGCCCACGGACCCCGCCGTACCGGCCGCCCGCCTCTCGCTGAAAGCCCCGGGCACCCCCCGTGGCCTGCTGGACGGCGCGTGGTGGCCCCGCTCCCGCGACCTGCTGCGTGAACTGCCCGATCTGACCGACGTGCTGGACCCGCACTGGGGGCGCATCACCCGCATCGCCGTCAATCCCGCCCACTGGCCTGTGATCCCGCGCAAGGTGCCCGTCCACGGGCACGTGGTGAAGGTCGGCTGGTTCACCCCGGAGCTCGACCCGCACAAGGTCCTGCTGCTCTCCTACAGCGTCGGACGCTGGGACCTCCTGGTGATCCCACCTGAGACCCGCCCTGCCGTCGCCGCCCGGCTGATGGCCGCCGCCAGCGACCCCACGGGGGCGCCGCTGACCGCGAGCGCGCTGATGGCCGTGGAAGAAGCCCGCCACGGCGACTCGTCCGCCGGCCGGGTACAGAACCCCGAGGAGGCGTGGGAGTACGAGGGCGGCGCGTCCTCGACCCACGCGGCCGCCGTGGCCCTGGCCGGCCGTCCGAAAGCGGGGGTGTGATCGTCATGGACACGTCCCTGACCGTCGGCGGCCTGCTGATCCTGATCGTTGGAGCGGCGTACGTGATCCAGCGGCTCAACGCCCAGCGTGCCGACAGGATCGCACTGCTCCACTACAGCCACTCTCAGCCCGGCGGCCGAGGCGCTCGCGGCAGCACCGCACGACCGCTCCCGGCCCCGCCCCGGCCGTCCTCCGCTCCCGAGCGCCGCGATCACCGGGACGGGGGCCGTGGGCGCCTGCGCCCACGGCGCCGCATCCGCCGGGCACACGGACAGCGCTGACCCGAGGCACTTCCCTCCTGGGGTGTGCAGTTGACCGCACGGACCCCCGCCGAATAGAGGCGCACATGCAGCTCCTGATCATCCTCATCGTCGTCATCGGCCTGCTCGCCCTACTGGGGCTCGCGATGGCCCTCAAGATCGTCAAGCAGTACGAGGAAGGGGTCCTCTTCCGGCTCGGACGCCTGGCCGGAACGCGAACTCCCGGGCTGCGCACCATCGTTCCGATAGTCGACGTCCTGCACCGGGTGTCGCTGCGCATCGTCACGATGCCGATCCAGTCGCAGGGCATCATCACCCGCGACAACGTCAGCGTCGACGTCTCGGCCGTCGCGTACTTCCGCGTCGTGGACGCCGTGAAGTCGGTCGTCGCCATCGAGAACGTCCACGCCGCGACCAACCAGATCGCCCAGACCACCCTGCGCAAGGTCGTCGGCCGCCACACGCTGGACGAGACCCTGTCGGAGACCGACCGCATCAACCTCGACATCCGCGCGATCCTCGACGTCGCCACCGCCGAGTGGGGCGTGGAGGTCACCCTGGTCGAACTCAAGGACATCCAGCTGCCCGACAGCATGAAGCGCGCGATGGCCCGGCAGGCCGAGGCGGAGCGGGAGAAGAGGGCGAAGATCATCAACGCGGAAGGCGAATCGCTCGCCGCCGCGGCACTCGGAGACGCCTCGGACACGATGATGGCGCACCCCCTGGCACTCCAACTCCGCAACCTGCAAAGCCTCGTGGAGATCGGCGTCGACAAGAACACCACCGTCGTCTTCCCCGCCCCGCTGATGAGCACCATCGGCGAACTGGGTGCCTTCCTCAGCAGGGAATCCGCAGCCGCCACGGCGGTGCCGGCACCGTTCCTACCCACGCCTCCGGACCCGGCGGGCCTCACCAAGCCGGGGCACGATCCCGGACCGAACTACAGGCCCGGCCCGGTCCCACAACAGGTCTGACCCCGCACCCTCGGCCCTGGCCGCACCTCGACCAGGGCCACCTCTCGCCTGCTGCAAGGGCATCGGCGTACCGGTCGGCTTCCACCCCGACCGGTACGCCGCTCCATCCGGCTCCCAGGGCACTCGCCCCCTTACAGACCAGACACCGCTTTCCCGTACTGGAGGACCTGCACCCATGGCCATGACACCTCGGCCCTTGAGATCTCTTCGCCCGCTCCGTCTGCGCCTGGCACCGTCAGGAAACGGTCCACGGCACATCGACGGCGCCTGGTGGCCCCGATCCGACGACCTGACCGCTGAACTGCCGCGCTTGATCCGCGCGTTGCCGCACAGCTGGCCACAGATCGCCCACGTGACCGTGAACGCCGCCATGTGGTCCGCCTTCCCCGGCCGGATCCTCATCGCCAATCACGTGATCCAGCTGCACCGGGCCGCCGGTCTGCACACCCCGGACACCCTCTGCCTGCTCGCACCCGGCAGGGGCAGATGGGACCTCCTGGTCATCCCGCCCCACACAGCCAAAGCCGAGGCCACGCGCCTGATGGCCACCGCCGAGAGCCCCGAAGGCCCCTCCTGGCCGGACCTCTTCCCGCGACACTCCCTCCCTGCCTGATCAAGCTGCTGCAGGGAGGCCCTCGAGGACATCGAAGCCGAATCCCAGCCCAGGATGAAGCAAGATCCACAGCGTGATGGGGTGCGTACAGATCAAACGAAGGCGCCCGTCGTGCGCGGTAGCGGCATCGCGAGCGACCGCGAGGACCGCGATGCCCGTTCCGTCGATGAAGGCGACCTGCCGGAGGTCGACCAGCACATCCGGCCGAGCGCACACGGTCAGTGGCGTCAACAGGGCACTGAGCACCGGCGCCGTCAGCAGATCAATCTCGCCGTGCAGTGTGGCAAGGACGCTGAGTCCATGACTTTGGGTATCGAGCAGTGATGTTGGCGGAGGGTTGGGCATGACGCCCTCGATCCCTGGTGAGGTGCACGAATGGATGGGCTGCGAAAGCCCTCACCAGGGACCGGGGCCCGAGCCAACCATCCGAAGCTACGCCGCCGGGCACTGAGACGAAGTGGCTTGTGGGATCTCAGACTCGAACGAGTGATGAGCCACGCGTATCCCCGCTCGGGAGCCATGCGGGAGCCGACTTGCTCCCGAAGCCCCTCCCACACCACCCAAGACCACGCCTGTGACCGGCACGAATGCCGAAGCTGAGCAGGGCGGAGGTGGCTGTGGCACTCCCGCCACCCTCCAGGTCGGCTGACAGAGGCATGGGAGCGTGACAGCGGCGTGGGGCACGGTTTCGAGACGGTCCGAGCCGGGATCGTTGAGGCCGTCGCGATCACCTCCAATCACGGCAGGTGGGGTGAGGGGCGAGGCAGGGTGCGGACCTTGGTCGCTTCCGCGTCTTGTCCGCAGAGCGCGGCATTCTCCAGGGAGAGCAGGTTGAGGGCCGTCGCGTAGGTGTGGAGCCGGGCTTCGAGGAATCTGCAGTGTGCCTGGAGCTCGGCGTGTTTCTGCTGGAGCTCGGTGAGGGCGTCCGCGTCCTGAAGGTGTGTCGCCCTCTGCGATTCTGTCTGGGCGACGTGGGCCTGGAAGCGCTCTTTGAGATCGAGGTGTTGATGGGTCAGGTGCCATCGCTTGACGTCGGCTTCGATGGCGAGTTGGCAGACGTTGAGCCGCCCGCTGGATCGTTGGACCTTCCCGGTGAACAGCCGGTTCATGGCGGCAACGATCGCTCTCCGGACCGGATCGGTCTCGTCGTCGATCGAGAACGTGGTCATTGCTGCCCTCGTCCCTTCTCGTGCGCCTCGATGATCTGCTTGAGGCGGGTCAGTTCATGCTGTTCACGGGCGTGACGAATCAGCGGGGCGAGGGGATCGGCCACGATCTCGGCGAGGTGACGCGCTTGCTGTTCGACGTGTGCGATGTCGCGGTCGGTCCGGGCCAGGTTGACGCACTGGGGGCGGCAGTCGTCCGTGTCCGGGGTGACCGTTGGGTCGTCGACCGCTCCACGGAGTTGGCAGGCCGCGGTCTGCGGGTTGAGGACACACGTCATCCCCATGCCGTGATGGATCTGCAGGAGTTGGTTGCCCAGCAGGTCGCGGGCCTGACGATCGCTGGTCAGGACGCGGCCGGCGAACTCCCGGCCGGCTGCGGTGACCCGGTAGCGGTAGGCGTCGGCGGCGGGACCGCTGACATGCTCTCCCTGGGAGAGTGCCTGTTCGTCTTCCGCCAGGTTCTCCAGGCGGTAGAGCCAGTCCTCGAAGGCGTATTCGTCGGGGAAACCCGACTCGTAGGTGCCTTTGCGTAGCCTTGCAGCATGCGGGTGTGGAGATGGGCGTACTGAATCGAGGCCGCGATCAGGCCCCGCGGTCGGCGCCGGATGAACCAGGCGAGGGTGCGCCGGAAGCGGCTTGTCGTGAGGTGGCCGCGCCCGTCGTCGGGGATGAGGTCGGTGCGTCCGCGGTGTTGGCACTCGGTGTTGACCCACTCCACGAACGCCGCCAGATCCTTGGCGACGGAGCTGGTCGTGCGGGCCTGCCCGCGGCGCTGACTACGTTGGCTGCGGTTTGCCGAGAACTTCGCCGAGGACATCCTGGCGGCCCACGCCGAGCGAGGCACCGCAGCTGGCACGCCTGCTGAGTACCCAGGGCGGTGCCTCAGGAAGGCGCATACTCGCCCCGCGCCGCGCATCGCGGGCGGCTTGGTGTGGTTGAGCAGCTGCCAGATGTTGTGCTTCGCCGCCAGCCTCAACGGGGCTGGGACCACGGCGAAGTTGAGGGCGCGTAGGAGCTGGAGTGGTCCGCAAAGACCGCAGGGTTGAGGTCCCACCGGTCGTGACGGAACTTCGACAGCTGGGAGAGGTCGGTCTCCGGTCGCAGGTCACGGTTCAGCAGCACCGGGGTGTCCGGGTCGGGCCACTGCGTCCCGGGCGGGATCTCGTCCACTGTCGGTTGCCGCGCGAGTTTGGTCATCGCAGGTCGAGCTCCCGGTTCAAAAACCGTTCGGCCAGGGAACGCTCCGCATCCGTAGCGCCCCGCCGGGCGTCCGCGACGGCTGCCTCGTCCTGCTGATCGAGCAGGTCGGCGAGCTGCGCGTGGGGAGCGGCGAACCGCTCGGCCCACTGCAGCGGATCCATCTGCCCGCGCCGCTCGGCCAGCCGGTTGTGAACCAGTACCTGGACGGGGATGTGGTGCGGCAAGGCGCGGGCGCACTCACAGCCCAGGCACAGCATGAACGAGGCCGGGCACGGCGCTCCCGGCGGGCCATGCGGACCGTGGCGGTTGTCGGTGCAGGCCGCCAGGACCGTGTCCAGTTCCTTCGCGAGCACCTGCTGGAGGACGGTGACGTCAAGCTGCTGCTCGGCGGCCACCGCCTCCGGATCCGTACGGGCCCGCTGAACGTCCCTGGCGGACATCACCGCCAGTGCGCCGCGGGTACGGGCCTTGGTTACCTCGTCGGCCAAGGTGGCAGCGACGACCTTCCGGTACTCGGTGATGTTGTCCCGATTACGGGCCAGGTAGGACGTCACAGCGGTCTGCTCCGAGTGCGCGACGGACATCTGGTGCAGCTCGACGAACGTCAACCGCAGCAAGTCCAACCGCAGGGGGAGAGGGACCCGGGCCCTGAACCAGAAAGGAGCCACGGACCGATAGGTGAGGCTGCTGGGGCGGCAGTCGAGGGATGCGTGCGGCTGTGGCGCGCTCCGTCAGCGCGCGGCAGGCCCAACTGTGACCGGCTCGGGGCCGGGACGGCCGCCGGGGTGTCCCGGCTGCCCAGCCGCAGGTTGGGAGAACGACTTCGACATCGAACAGGCCCGCAAGGTCCTGCACTCCCGCACCACCACGCCGCCGCAGGACGAGTTGGACACCGCCAAGGTCGGCGCCGGCAAGTAGCCGTGCCCGTCAGTGCAGTCACCCCTCGACGGCATGTACGTCACCCGCCGGCGGCATCCTCCAGGCCGCCGTGCACCGGGACAGATGAGGACCCTTCCCGTAAGCACGCCCAGCGTCTCCTACTCGGTGACCATCCGGCTCGAAGTCTCGCGGCAGGCAACGCGGTCTCCCAGCTGACAGCCACCATGGAGGCGCTGGGCGGTTCAGTCACCGCCCTCGCCGTCGTCAGCCGACGCCGACCGCCTCGCCATCGACGTCACCACCGAGCCGCCACCTCCACCGCCCACGACACCGGATCCGCTGCGCGGGGCCGCTTCACGAGGCAGAGACCGCCGATCCATGGATAAACCCTCCTCTCCCGGCCCTGCGCGGGCGCCCCTACGGTCGAGGCTGCGGGCGCTCACCGCCCCACCGCTACGAAGGAGCGAGACCCCCATGAAGATGACCGGCAACACGATCCTGATCACCGGCGGCACCTCGGGCATCGGCCTCGGCCTGGCCCTGCGCCTGCACGAGGCCGGCAACAAAGTGATCGTCGCCGGCCGGCGCAAGGAACTCCTCGACGAGATCACGGCCGAGCACCCGGGCATCGACGCGCTCGTCCTCGATGTCGCGGACCCCGACTCGATTGCCCGGGCCCGTGAGACCGTGGCGGCGAGCCACCCGGGGCTGAACGTCCTGGTCAATAACGCCGGCATCATGCTGCTGGAGAACCTCCTCGACCCGGCCGGACTCCAGGTCGCTGAGGATCACGTCGCGACCAATCTGCTCGGCACGATCCGGATGACGTATGCCTTCCTGCCGCTGCTGGTGGGCAAGGACGACGCGGTCGTCATGAATGTCACCTCCGCGCTGGCGTTCGTACCGTTCCCGATCACCCCGACCTACAGCGCGACCAAGGCCGCGCTGCACTCCTTCTCCGAGAGCCTGCGCATCCAGCTCGCCGGTGCTGACGCCGGCGTCCAGGTGATCGAGGTGGTCCCGCCGGGCGTGCGCACGACGCTGCTGGGCCAGCAGGACAGCGACCAGTCCATGCCGTTGGACGACTTCCTCACCGAGACCCTCGACCTGCTGCGTGAGAAGCCCGACGCGAAGGAGATCGTCGTCGAGCGCGCCAGGTTCATCCGCGACGCGGTGGCCACCGGCTCCTACGACGACGTCCTCGCCATGATGACCGGCAGCTGACGGACCTGCAGCGACAGACGCGGAACAACAGCACGCGGGCAGGTCTTGGTGGGCCACATCATGGACGAACGCGAGCTGGACCCGCCTCGGGGAGGTCCTCACCGAAGACGCGGAACGGTAAGGAAGCGCCTTCGGCTTCGCCCCAGTCGTCGCTCTGGAGGCGACCGGCTCTGTCCTGAGCGCCGAGGGGCATGCGGGCGCCTGTCTGACACGACGGACATCGTCGTGTCGGCCGGGCCGGGCGACGAGGCCCGGGGCCCGGGGCCGGTCAAAGTGTTGGGTCCAAAGCGTTGGGTGTCCTCGACGGGGGCCGTCGCGGCGGGCCGTCTTCCAGGCCGACGGCCTGCGCCGCACCGCCGACAGCCGGCGAATTTCCCAGCGGGTCAGACAGGCCAGGTGATCATCGGGTCGTCTCGCCGCGAGCGCCCTCGGCGTCGGCCGTACGCGCCGCTTCGCGCGGGCAGAAGAGGAGAGCTCAGCCATGGATCGGCGGTCTCTGGATAGCCGGGCGGGATGCGGCGAGGATGGACGGCATGGACAAGAAGGAACTGGCGGAATTCCTGCGTTACCGGCGTGAGATGTTGCGCCCCCGCGACGTCGGGCTGGTCGAGGGGCCGCGCAGGCGTACGCAGGGGCTGCGCCGCGAGGAGGTCGCGCAGCTCGCCGGCATGTCCACCGACTACTACGCCCGGCTGGAACAGCAGCGTGCTCCGCAGCCCTCCGTCCAGATCACCGCGGCTCTTGCCCGGGCGCTGCGGCTGTCCCTGGACGAGCGCGACCATCTCTTCGTGCTCATCGGCCACAACGCCCCGGCCCGCTTCCACCGCTCCGAGCATGTCAGCCCGACGCTGATGCGGGTCCTGGACCGTCTGGACGACTCCCCGGCCATGGTGCAGACCGACCTGTTCGACACCCTCGCCATGAACCCCGTGGCCGTCGCGCTGCTCGGCGACCAGACCCGCCACACCGGTCTGGCCCGCAGCGGCTACTACCGCTGGTTCATGGACCCGGCCGAGCGTCTGATGGTTCCCGAGGAGACCCACGAACGCCACGGCCGTGCCCAGGCAGCGCGCCTGCGGGCCGCGCTGACGGCCGGCAGCGACACCCCCCGAGCCGCCCGGATCCTCGCCGAACTCCAGGAACACAGCCCCGAGTTCGTCCGCATGTGGGAACTTCAGGAGGTCGCGCAACGCTACGACGACTGCAAGACCATCCTCCATCCTGAACTCGGCCGCATCGACGTCGACGCCCAGGTCCTGTTCACCGAGAACCGCGCCCAGACCCTGGTGGTGCTGACCACTCGCCCCGGCACGGAGAGCGACAGCAAACTCGAACTGCTCTCCGTCATCGGACACCAGCAGCTCACCCCCTGACGTCCTGGACCGGGGGAGAGGGCCGGGCTCGGCCCGGGAGGGGTTGGGCAAGGGAACCCTGGAATGGTGCAGCCCGCATTTGCCCTGCGCTCTGCGGCCAGACATGTCGGCTCCCTGCGCTGTCCGGGCTCCGTGGTCGGACCGCCGATTTGACCGGATGCCGCCTCCGTTTTACTCTCGAATGAATACGGAGGCAGCATCCGTTTTGATGCGGCCGCAGGATTACGGCAGGCAGGAGGGCGCATGAGCGCCGGTGAACTGCGGGGACGCAGGCCCCGAGCGGACGTCCAGCGCAACCGCGTTGCCCTCCTGGAGACCGCGCAGCGTCACTTCCTGCAGCACGGGGTCGGCACCTCTCTTGAGGCGGTGGCCAGGGAGGCGGGCGTCGGGCCTGGCACCCTGTACCGGCACTTCCCCACCCGGGAGGCGCTGCTGGCGGCTGTGCTGCAGACGCGCTCCGAGGAGCTGGTGGCCCGCCAGGCGGACATCGAGCAACTCGGTGACCCGGCCGAGGCGCTGGAGCAGTGGCTGCGCGCGATGGAGGAGTACTTCAGCGCCTTCAGCGGGCTGCCGGACCCGCTCATGGCCGCGGCCCGGGCGCAGGAGCCGGACAACCCGCTCACGATTCCCTGCGACATCCTCATCTCCGCCACTGATCAGTACGTGCGAGCCGCGCAGCTCGCGGGTCGCGTGCGCGCGTCGGTGCGGGGGCACGACCTGTTCCTCGCAGCCTGTTCCGTTGCCTGGATCAAGGGCACTGGCACCGAGGAGGAGCCGCTCGACCGGCTCCGCACGCTCATCGCAAGCGGCTACCGCCAGAGGGACACCCAGGCGTAAACCGCCAGGCACCCCGCCCCAACTCGCGCAACGCCAGGCGGCACCACCACCCGGCCATCACATCGCGCTGCCCTCAGGAGCGGCACAACCTCCGAAGGAACAAATCATGAAAATTACTGTCATAGGAGCCGGTGTCATCGGCGGGAACCTTGCCTCCAAGCTCAGCACGGCGGGTCACGACGTCCAGGTGGCCGACGCCCGCGGCCCCGAGGCCGTCCGGGCGGAGGTGCTGGAGTCCGGGGCCCGCGCGGCGGACCTCGCCGACGCCGTCCAGGGCCGGGACGTCATCGTCCTGGCCATCCCCTTCGGGGTGGCGGGCCAGCTGGCGGACCTGTTCGCGTCGGTGCCCGACGAGACGGTGGTCATCGACACCTCGAACTACTACCCCGGCATGCTTAGCGAACCGATCGAGGCGGTGGACAACGGCCAGGTGGAGAGCGTGTACACCGCCGAACTGCTCGGCCGCCCCGTGGCCAAGGCGTGGAACGCCGCGCTGGCCGAAACCCAGCGGACCAAGAGCGTCCCGGCCGGAACACCCGGCCGCCTCGCCATCCCCGTCGCCGGCGACGCCGAGGAGGCGCGGAAGGTCGCCATGAGCCTGGTGAACGACACCGGCTTCGACCCCTACGACGCCGGCACACTGGCCGACTCCTGGCGCCAGCAGCCGAACAGCCCCGCCTACTGCACCGAACTGACCCTCGACGAGCTGCCGGCGGCTCTGGCCGCGGCCGACCGCGTGAAGGACGCGCGCGTCCGCGACAGCCTCCCGGAACGCTTCGCCGCCCTCGGTGCCAATCCCACCGTCGACGACGTCGTCGAGATGAACCGCGCCGCCCATGAGTCTGCCCGGGGCCGAGCCCCTGGAGGCGTGTCGCGCCGAGGCGTACCAGGGCTTCCTGGAGCTCATCGCCCGCGCCAAGGACAGCGGAGACCTGCGTGAGGACTTCACCAGCCGGGACCTGGTCCTGCTGCTGATGGCCAACGCCGGCGTCCTGAGCGCTACCGGTGAGGACGCGCCCGATGCCTGGCGCCGCCCGGTCGCGTGGATGATCCAGTCCTTCAAAGCGCCCGCCCGTGGCCCGCTGCCAGACCCGCCGGAGGACGCCGCCCTGTATCAGGCCATGCGCCGCGCCAGCCTGGGCCCCACCTCAACCGAAACCGGAAAGGGGCACTGACCCCCGGTCGGCGGTCAGTCGAGCCGAACCCCTGTGCGCTCTTCCAGGGCGTGCAGGAGCCGGTCCTGGAACTTGGGCTCGCGCGCGGCGGGGTGCGGGTCCTGGGCGCGCTGGTGGTACCAGTAGCCGCCGGTGGGCGGCGTGATGTCGTCGTGGGTGGCCAGCCAGACCTGGGTCTGGTGGCCGGCGGCGAGGTCGTCGGTCGCGCCGGGGCCGCCCATCCGGGTGGGCACCCAACCCGGATCGACGGCCTGGGCGGCCGTCTTCTCCCACCGGTCGGCGACAGCCATGGCCAAGGTGGTCACCCACAGCTTGCTGTCGCTGTAGGAGGCCGTGCCGTCCGCCAACCGCGCAAGGCTGGTGGAACCGCCCCGATGCATGGAGCTGCTCAGGTAGATGAGTCGGGACGGCTTGTCCATCAGGGCCGTCAGTAGGTAGGGCGCGATCACGTTGACGGTGGCCGCTTCGGGGGTGTGCATGGTGCCGGCGTTGTGGATGACCGTGTCGAAGCGGCCGAACGCGGCGGTCTGACGAACGAGGCCGGGGACCTCGCCGGTCTCGGCCAGATCCCCGGTCACCACGCCCGCCCACCGACCCCCTCCCGCCGGCGCGGTGACGCGTGCCGGGGTGCGGGCGTGGACGACCACGTCGTGCCCCTCCTCGGCCAGCGCGGTCGCCGTCGTATAGCCGAGCCCGCTGGAGGCTCCCGTCACCAAGATCAGGACCATGTGGTCGGGTTCTCCGTCCGTGAGGTGGTGGGAGGGCGAGAGCGGGGCTGTCGGCCCGATACTCAGAGGGTAAGCAGGACCTTCGTCGCGCGACGCTCGTCCATCGCCTTGTAGCCCTCCGGAGCCTGCTCCAGGGGGAGGGTGAGGTCGAAGACCTTGCCGGGGTCGATCTTCTTGTCCCAGATGAGCTGGATCAGCTCAGGGAGGAAGCGGCGCACGGGGGCGGGGCCACCGAGGGTGTGGATACCGGCGAAGAACAGTTGGATGCCGGGAATCTGGACGTCGTAGTTGACGCCCACGTAGCCCAGGTGGCCGCCGCCGCGGGTGGCGCCGACGGCCTGCATGAACGATTCCTGCGTGCCGACCGCCTCGACGACCGAGTGGGCGCCGAGGCCGCCGGTGAGTTCCCTGATCTTGGCGATGCCTTCCTCGCCGCGCTCCTCCACGATGTCGGTCGCGCCGTAGTAGCGGGCCAGCTTCTGCCGCTCCGGGTGGCGGGACATGGCGATGATCCGCTCCGCGCCGAGCTGTTTGGCGGCCAGGACTGCCATCAGGCCGACCGCGCCGTCGCCGACGACCGCGACGGTCTTGCCGGGCCCGGCCTCGGCGGCGACGGCCGCATACCAGCCGGTGCCCAGCACGTCGGAGGCGGCCAGCAGGGCGGGGATCAGCTCCGGGTCGGGTTGCCCGGGCGTGGCCACCAGGGTGCCGTCGGCCAGCGGGATGCGGGCCTTCTCGGCCTGGGTGCCGATGCCCGCGTGGACGAACTCGGCGTGCACACACTTGGACTGGAACCCGGCCTGACAGATCTCGCAGGTGTTGTCGGAGATGACGAACGACCCGACCACGAAGTCCCCGGGCTTGACGGTCTTCACCTCCGCGCCTACCTCCTCAACCACGCCCACGTACTCGTGGCCCATGAGCGTGTGGTCGACGGGTTCGATACCGCGGTACGGCCACAGGTCCGAGCCGCAGATGCACGTCGCGGTCAGCTTCACGATCGCGTCGGTGGGCTCGATGATCTTCGGATCCTCGCGCTCCTCCACACGGACGTCGCCGGCGGTGTACATCACTACTCCACGCATCGTGGATCTCCTTGCTTTCATCGTGCGGGCACCCGAAGGCACCGGTTCGTGTTCAGGAAGGCACGGCGCTGCCGCGGCTTCCTCGTTTTGGAGAGCTCATGCGGTCGAGCCCGCTCAAAGGGCCGAAGTGTCCGATCCCGGGTCCGGCATCACCACCGCCGAGCGACGGCGCTGGGTGAGTGCGATGGCGATCGTGGGGATCAGCGTGAGAGCCCCGATGGCGGCGCCGACGGCGGAGGGACCGGTGGCTCGCAGGGGTGACTCCAGAGCGAGGCCCGCGAACCAGGAGCCGACGGCCGTGCCGAGATTGAATGCCGAGACGGTGAGGGCGGAGTCCAGAGTGGGGGCCCGGCCTGCGAAGCGGACGCCGAGGGAGATCAGTACCGGGTTGGCCCCGAGTCCGAACAGCCCCAGCAGGGCGACCAGTACGATCGTGGGCGCGGCGGACCGGGACAGCAGGCACAGCGCCAGGAGCAGGATCGGGGTTGTCGCAGCGGCAGCGATGGTCGTCGTGTGCGGACGATGGTCTCCCAGGCGGCCGCCCACGAGAAAGCCCGCCAGGGCACCGACGCCGAATCCGACCAGGACCAGCGGCACAAGGCCGGAGGCCAGCCCCGCCCGGTCGGTCAGCAGCGGCGAAATGTAGGAGTACGTCGCCAGCACGCCGCCCGTCGTGGTCGCGCAGGCCACGAGGACCAGCCACATCCGGCCCGAGCTCAGAGCGGACAGCTCGGAGCGGATCGACACCGCCGCGTGACTCACTTCGTCGGGCGCGACGTGGCGGGCGATGAGCACCATGGCGGCCGCCCCCAGGGCCGCGAGCGCCCAGAACGGGCCCCGCCAGCCCATGACCTGTCCGGCGAAAGCACCCAGCGGCACGCCGACGGCATTGGCGAGCATCGCGCCGGCGCCCACGACGCCCAGGGCGCGCGAACTCGAGACGGGGCCTGCAGCACGGGCGGCTACCACGTTGGCCACCGCCCAAAACGCGCTGGTCGCCAACGCGGTCAGGAACCGCGCGGCCAGCAACAGCGAGAAGCTGGAGCCGACGGCGACGATGACGCGCCCGGCCGCGAAGACCCCCAGCGCCAGGATCAGCGTCAGCCTCCGGGGAAGCCGCAACGTCAGCATCGCCATCAGCGGCGCACCGACGATCATCCCAACCGCGAAGACAGTGATCAACAGACCGGCCTGGGCCACGCTGACCTGCACGTCACCGGCAATCTCCGGCAACAGGCCCGCCACCACGAACTCGGTCGTGCCCATCAAGAACGTGCCCAGTGCCAGGACGTGGACGACGAGCGGAAGCCGGGCGGGCGGCTGCCCAGGGCCAGTGCCCTGCAGGGCGTCGGGGGCGTGGAGGGTGTCGCCTCGCGTCGTCATGCTTCATCTCCGCAGCGGGTCGAAATCGGGGGGCGCATCCCACGAAACCGCTCCTGCCGCAGGCGCGGGAGGCCGGGTTTATAGGGGGGACAAGCTCAACCCCCTCCCTCAGCGGCTCGCGCCGTAGCGTTGAGGGCATGGAACGCCTCCCCGACCGCCGCGCCGACATCCGTGACTTCCTCGCCACCCGGCGCGCGAAGATCACCCCGGAGCAGGTCGGGCTGCCCACCGGCGGCCGACGCCGGGTTCCGGGGCTGCGGCGCGAGGAGGTCGCCGTCCTCGCCGGCGTGAGCACCGAGTGGTACACGCGTCTGGAGAAGGGCCACATCAACGGAGTGTCCGAAGACGTCCTCGACGCGGTCGCCGGTGCGCTGCAGCTGGACGACGACGAACGCACCTACCTGTTCGACCTGGCCCGGGCAGCCCAGCCGTCCAGCCGCACCCCCCGCCGCCGCAAGGCCGTCGACGTGCCGCCCCGCGTCCAGTGGCTGCTCGACTCCATGACACTGTCCGCGGCCCTCGTCACCAACGGCCGCCTCGACATCGTCGCCGCCAACGCACTGGCCCGCGCCCTGTTCGCGCCACTGTTCGACAGCGAGACCACCGATGCTCGAGGCCGGCCGAACTTCGCCCGGTACTGGTTCCTCGACCGCGGGGCACCCGACTTCGTCGCCGACTGGGACGGCGCCCTTGGCGCCACCGTCGCCCTGCTGCGTGCCGAGGCGGGGCGCTACCCGCACGACAAAGCGCTGCGCGAACTGATCGGTGAACTGTGCACGATGAGCGCCGAGTTCCGCACTCTTTGGGCCGACCACGACGTGCGCATCCACCACGGTGGGGTCAAACAGTTCCAGCACCCTGACGCCGGGCCTCTCGAACTCGTCTACCAGCCTCTGGACCTGCCCATTTCTCCACGCGAGGTCCACTCGCTGACCATCTACACGGCCGAGCCAGGCACCCCTGACGAGGACCGGCTCAAGCTCCTCGCAAGCTGGGCAGCGACCAAGTCCAAGGAGATAAGCCCTACCGGTGACCGGGACTCTTGAACCCCGGACGTCGCCTAGAACTTCACAGCAGCGAAGCCGATGTGAGCGGGCAGACAAGACACCCAGGGCCATCAGCTCAGCAGCGGCCGGTGCTGAGCTGATGGCGGCCGGTGGCTGACGAGGCGCGCTGCTAGGAGACTGTCCATGAGAGGGCTGCATCAGTTCCGGTGTGGACGCTACGGGCGACGTTGCTGGGGATCTCCTCCTCGCGCACGGCGTGTTTCATGGCCGCGCTGTCGCCTGTCTCTCCGACCCTTCCTGTCGATCCGGCCATCCCGTGGCCGTCGAGCATCCGGACGAAGGTCCGTGGCCGGAACTGGGCGGCCCGCGATCGGTATGCAGAATGCACCCGGCGACCTTCTCACGTCGGGCAACGGCGTTGTCCAGGGCCGTCACGGCGAGGCCGGACTTCATCCGCGCGTCGATGTAGTAACCGACGATCCTCCTGCGGAAGACGTCCTTGATCGCATAGAGATACAACTTCCCTTTCCCGGTGGCGTGTTCGGTGATGTCGGCGAGCCACAGGCGGTTCGGGCCATCTGCGGTGAAGTCACGGCGGACCATGTCGTCGTGTACCGGCGGACCGGCCTTTTTGGTCCTGCCGCGTCTTTTCCCGAACACGCTCCACCAGCGGTTGTCCCGGCAGATCCGCCACGCGGTCCGGTGGCCATGACCGACCTCGCGTCGCGGGCTTCATCGGCCAGGAAGCGGTAGCGGAACTCCGGATCCTCACGATGGGCGTCGAACAACACGTTCGCGCGGTAAGCCTCCTTTAGTACGGCATCGGTCACCGGCCGGTCGAGCCAGCGGTATTAGGGCGTGTTGTGAAAGTGGATCACCATCGTGGATGATCACTGTCCGTGGGGCGTGGTGATCTGACGAACGGCCAGTGGGCACGGCTGAAGCCGTTGCTGCCGCATGGCAAGAAGCCGGGCCGGCCACCGACGTGGACGCGTAGGCAGTTGATCGACGGCATAAGGTGGCGGACCCGGACTGGTGCGCCGTGGCGGGACGTGCCCGAGCGGTACGGGCCCTGGGACCGGGTCTACGACTTGTTCCGACGCTGGCAACGGGACGGTAGCTGGAAGCGGATCTTCGTGCAGTTGCAGGCCGAGGCCGATGTGAAGGGCTTGATCACGTGGGATGTAAGCGTGGACTCCACGGTCGCCCGGGCTCACCAGCACGCTGCCGGCGCGCGTAAAAAGGGGCACTGCAGAAGGAGCCTCCCGGAGGAGTCTTCACCGAGCCCGACGACCACGGCCTCGGGCGGTCGCGCGGCGGGCTGACCACCAAGCTGCACCTGGCCGTGGAGCAGGGCCAAAAGCCGATGTCGCTGCTGATCACCGCCGGGCAGCGGCACGACAGCCCGCAGTTCCTGCCGGTCCTGGAGGGCATCCGGGTGCCCCGCATCGGCCCGGGCCGCCCACGGACCAAGCCGGACAGGGTCCGCGCGGACAAGGCGTACGGCTCCCGCGCGAACCGGGCCTACCTTCGCAGACGTGGGATCGGCTGCACGATCCCGGAGAAGGCCGACCAGGTCCGCAACCGCAAGAAACTCGGGACGCGCGGCGGCCGCCCGCCCAAGTTCGACAAGGACGACTACAAGGAGCGCCACGCGGTGGAGTGCGGGATCAACCGGCTCAAGCGCCACCGGGCCGTGGCCACGAGATACGAGAAACTCGCGGTCCGCTACGAAGCGACGGTGCTGGTCGCGGCCATCAACGAATGGCTGTGACCATCACGCCTACGACTGGCACGACGGCTTCGAATCGGTCAGCGACTTGAACAGGTGCACCGTTCCGATGCCGTTGAGCGAGTCGGGTGTACCGGTTAACTGCTCAAATCGCGCCGAGTCGCGCTTCCAGCCCGTCGAGGACGGCCTGGAGGCCGAACTGGAAAGTGTTGTCGGGCGCGGCGCCGTAGTCGGCGCCGTGGGTGTCCAAGCGGGCGTGCAGTCGGGGGAACTGTGCGGCGATCTGGCGGGCTTCGGTCATGGTGTCGCGGATGATCTGCTCGCCGTCACTGCCATCGCGGCCAAGTTTGCGGGTGAGTGAGGCGGCCGCGGCTGGGCCGAGGGCATTGCCGAGCACGAAGGTGAAGACGGCGGCCGCAGCCTGGTCGACCGCGGCGCCGGTGAATCCGGCGGCCTCATAGATGGCGAGGAGGTGGTCGTCGTGGCGGGCCTTGCCGGAGCCGGACATCAGGAAGGAGCCGAATGCCTGCAGCAGCCACGGGTGGCGGGTGAGCATCGCGTACAGGTCGGTGGCCATGGCAGTGGCGGCCGTGCGCCAGTCGACCAGGTCCGGGTCGGGCAGCGTGATCTCGTGCCACACCTGGTCGCCGGCGAGGACGATGAGGTTGTCCTTGCTGCCCACATGCCAGTAGACCGCGGTGGCCGCCGAGCCCAGCCGCTTGCCCAGCGCCCGCATGTTCAGGCCCTCCAGACCGTCGGCGTCCAGCAGGGCGATAGCGGCGGTGACGATCTGTTCGCGGGTCAGCGTGTCGCGGGGCATGGAGTCACGATAGCCGTCGACTTGCACGTCGTTCAAGAAGGCTCTTGCACTGTGTTCAAGTTGTCGTTAGCGTTCACTTGAACATCGTGCAAGTCGCCGCGGTGCCCGTTGGACACCTCGTCGTCGTGCGACGAATCTGAGCGAGAGGGAATTGAGATGTCACGCGATGCGCTGGCGGAGTTCATCGAGGCGAAGGCCAAGGAGTTCGACATCCCGGGTGTCGCGGTGGGGGTGTGGGTGGAGGGACGGGAGCTGTTCGCCTGTCACGGCGTGACGAGCATCGACAACCCGCTGCCCGTCGACCGGGACACGCTGTTCGTGCTGGGCTCGGTCACCAAGACCTACACGGCGACCGCGATCATGCGCCTGGTCGAGACCGGCCGGGTTGATCTGGACGCGCCGGTACGCCGTTACGTCCCCGAACTCCGGCTCCCCGACGAGGACGCGGCAGCGCGGATCACCATCCTGAACCTGCTCAACCACACCGCCGGGCTGGACACCCGGATGGTCTTCGACAGCGGAGACGGAGACGACGCGCTGGCCGGCGAGGTGGCCAAGATGGCCGAGGTGGCACTGATCGGTCCGGTCGGCGGGCGTGCCTCCTACAGCCAGCTCGGCTACAACCTGCTCGGCCGGGTCATCGAGCACGTCACCGGCCAGACCTACGAGGCCGCCGTCGCCTCACTCGTCCTGGAGCAGGCCGGCCTGACCAACAGCGTCTTCACCGCAGGACAGGCCATCACCCGCCGGTTCGCCGTGGGCCACAACCTCAGCGAGGGGACGCTCAAGGTCGCGAGGACATGGAAGGACACGCGCGGCAACAACCCGGGCGGCGGCCTGGCGTCCTCGGTGTCCGACCAGCTCCGCTGGGCCCGGTTCCACCTCGGCGGCGGTGACCTGGCGCGTCGGATGCAGGAGCCGACGGCCGAGCTGCACGGCTCCACGCTCGGTGACGCCGTCGGCATCGCCTGGTTCCTGCGCGACGTGGACGGTGTGCGCACCGCCGGGCACGGCGGATCGGCCAATGGCCAGTTCGCCGACCTGCTGCTGGTTCCGGAGCGGGACTTCGCCATCGTGGCTGTGTCCAACGCCGGGCCCGACAGTGGTCTGGAGTTCAACCAGGCCGTAGTCCGCTGGGCGCTCGAGCACTACCTCGGCGTGGTCGAGCGCGACCTCGAGCCGCTCCCGTACGACCCCGAGCGCGCCCAAGAGATCGCCGGGCACTACGAGAACGAATTCATGACACTGATCATCGACACCGACGGTGACACGATGACGGTCGAATGCCGGATCAAGCCGGAGATCCGCGCAGCGTCCGAGACGGAACTGCCGCCGGACATGCCGCCGGTCGGGCTCGGCCTGCTGCCCGGAAACGGGGACGAGTACATCGTCACCGGCGGCGGCCTGATCGGCCAGCGTGGCTTCCTCACCCGCGACGCCAACGGCGCCATCATCGGGGCGGACCTGGCCGGACGGCTCTTTAACCGAGTTCCGACAACCGCCGAGTGACACCTGACATCCGCCGGAGAGCATCGCGGGCGAGGCCGGTGACAGCCTCCGCCCGCCCCGTGCACGCCACCCGCTCCTCATCCGCTGCACGGTCCCGCAGAAGAAGGACCAGATCCGCAACCGCAAGAAGCTCGGCTCCCGCGGCGGTCGGCCACCGGGCTTCGACAAGACCGACTACCGCGAGCGCCACGCGGTCGAGTGCGGCATCAACCGCCTCCAACGCCACTGTGCTGTGGCCACCCGATATGAAACTCGCGGTCCGCTACGAAGCGACCATGTTGGTCGCGGCCGTCAATGAGTGGCTCTGGTCCGGGCCCACGACTGCTCACCCATCACACCCGGATGGCGCGTGATCAACCACAAGCAAGATCCACTTTCACAACAGGCCCTAGGGCCGTCTGGCGTGCTGGGGTTCCCGGCACGTGATCGTGACGGGAACCCCGTCCACGGCCGGCTCCCTCACGAGCGGGTAGAGCTTTTCCTGGCAGATGCGCTTGCGACAGGTAGTCGCGGTCCGGCACAGGACCTCGTTCTCCTGCTTCAGCAGCTTGATCCGCTGATGCGCGGTCCGTAGTTCCGCGTTTTTGTTGACGAGCAGATCTGCAGCAGCTCACGCGTCAGACCGCGCGTCTGGGCCCGATTCAACAAGTCAGGGGCCTGCCGTTCGTTGTGGCGTCCTCACGATTCTGACCGTCTGACGTGGCCCGGTACCGGCAACGCGACACGTCATCGGACCGGAAGGGATCAGGCATGTCCACTTCAGTCGGACCCAGTGCGCCGTCTTCTGTTCCGAAGCCCCGCCGTCGCCGCCCTGCGGGGGAAGTGGTGTTAGGAGTGGACACGCACCGTGATGCCCATGTGGCTTCGGTGCTCTCCTTGACGGGGGCGGTGCTGGCCACCAGTGAGTTCCCGGCCAGCGCGACTGGATATCGGGATCTGCTGAAGTGGGCCAGGAGGTCGGGAACGGTGGCGCCCGGCGAGCGAGATCGGAGACTGCCTGGCAGACGAGCGGCTGGTCGACCAGGCCAAGACGCTTGTCCGCCATCGACCACGCCTGGCGCGGCGGAAAGGCGGTCAGCCCGGGAATCCAACCGGAGCAAATCCATACGGGATAGCGGGCGACATCGGTCTGGATCGTCTGCTGAATGACTCGAGCCCTGGTTTTGCAGGCCCAGCTGTCCCACTCCAGACCGGTGTCCCGGGCCTCAGGGACGATGAGGGCGTGGCTCCAGCCGCCGGGACCGGCGAATAGATCATGATCCGCCTCACGAGGCTGGCTCGGAATTCTCCTGCACCGGCTCGGCTTCGCCACGGCAGGCCCAGGGAAAGCTGCCGTCGACTACCCCGTTCTCCACCTCCTCCACAGCGGTTCGGGCGTCCAGTTGTCATAGCCGACCCGGCCCTACGGGAACGATTGTCCAGCCTGGGCAACCGCGAGCTGTTCCGCACCCGCGCGCGCCTCAGCCTGCCCGACGGGAACGGCGAGGGCGATGAGGACACCGTGGCGCAGGCCACCCACATCACCCTGAGCCTGCTGGCCCAGCGCATCGAGCGGCCTGGGCGAGGCGGCCGATGACCGCCGCCCGGCCGGTGGCGGTCACCCACACCACCACGTCCACGGCCCGCTCGGCCAGAGCGGTGCGCGCGTAGTCGGCGGCGAGCTGGGACTTGCCCACTCCGCCCATCCCGACCAGCGCACGGCAACGGCGCCGCGGCCGCGGAGGACCGTCCTACCCCCGCTGGGTGGGCGTGGACGCATCCGAGCTGGGGATTTATGACTTCGCCTCACGCGCCGTGAAACGGTATCGCAGCGAGCTGCGGGACCTGACCGGGTGGCACGAGTGTACGAAGGCCGACCTGGTCAAGCTCGTCTCGCATCTGGTGGACGTGATCTGGCACGACGAACGCCGCGAGGAGCAGGTGCGGGCCGAGTGCGCTTATCCGTTTTCCTTTCTGTCGCGCGGTCGGTGCCCGAGGTCGGTGTCTGGAACGCCGCTCTGCGTAGGTGTGGACGCCGGCGGGGAACCGTCCCTGCTGCCGGCAGGGCAGGAGTGGGGACGGGCGTCCGCTGGTCAGGCGTCGATGATGATGGGGATGATGAGGGGCCTGCGGCGGTGGGTCCGGAAGGCCCAGTTCGCCACGGCACGGGCGATGAGCTGTTCCAGCTGGTGTGCGTCGCCGACGCCTTCCTGGGCTGCGGTCGCCAGAGTCTTTTCGATGACGGGGATGACCGGTTCGAAGGTGGTGTCGTCGTGGACGAACCCGCGGGCCAGGAAGTCGGGTGTCTCGGCGAGGGCGCCCGTGTCGGCGTCGACGATCGCCACCACGGTGACCACGCCTTCCTGCGCGAGGGTGACGCGGTCCTTCAGGGACGCCTCGGTGGCGCCGCCGACCTCCATGCCGTCCACGTAGACGTTGCCCGCGGGCACCTTGCCGGTGATCGACGCACGCCCGTCCACGAGGTCGACGACCACGCCGTCCTCGGCGATGACCACCCGCTCGGGATCGACCCCCGTACGGATGGCCAGGTCGGCGTTGGCCCGCAGGTGGCGCCATTCGCCGTGCACGGGCATGACATTGCGGGGCTTGACGATGTTGTAGCAGTACACGAGTTCACCGGCGCTGGCGTGCCCGGAGACGTGCACCTTGGCGTTGCCCTTGTGGACGACATGGGCGCCCCACCGGGTCAGCCCGTTGATCACCCGGTAGATGGCGTTCTCGTTGCCGGGGATCAGCGAGCTGGCGAGCAGGACGGTGTCGCCCTCGCCGATGCGGATCACGTGGTCGCGGTTGGCCATCCGGGACAGAGCCGCCATCGGCTCGCCCTGGGATCCGGTGCACACCAGGGTGATCTTGTGGTCGGGGAGCTTCTCCAATTCCTTGGTACTCACGACGAGGCCGCTGGGCACCTTCAGGTAACCGAGGTCGCGGGCGATGCCCATGTTGCGGACCATGGAGCGGCCTACGAAGGCGACCTTGCGGCCGTGCTGGTGCGCGGCGTCCAGGACTTGCTGGATGCGGTGCACATGGCTGGCGAAACTGGAGACGATCACCCGGCGCGGGGCGGTGCGCATCACCTGCTCGATCGCCGGGTTCAGTTCGCGCTCGGAGGTGGTGAAGCCAGGGACCTCGGCGTTGGTGGAGTCGGTGAGGAAGAGGTCGACGCCTTCCTCGCCGAGGCGGGCGAAGGCGCGCAGGTCGGTGATGCGGTCGTCCAGCGGGAACTGGTCCATCTTGAAGTCACCCGTGTGCAGCACCATCCCGGCACCGGTGCGGATCGCGACGGCGAGACTGTCCGGGATGGAGTGGTTGACCGCGACGAACTCGCAGTCGAAGGGTCCGAAGCCGCGCCGGTCGCCTTCGCGGACCCGGACCGTGCGCGGCCTGATGCCGTGCTCTTTGAGCTTGGCCTCCAGGAACGCCAAGGTCAGCTTCGAGCCCACGACAGGGATGTCGGAGCGCTCGCGCAGCAGATACGGCACGCCACCGATGTGGTCCTCGTGGCCGTGGGTGAGCACCACGGCCACGATGTCGTCCAGGCGATCACGGAGCGAGGTGAAGTCCGGCAGGATCACGTCCACGCCGGGCTGGGTCTCTTCGGGGAACAGCACGCCGCAATCGACGACGAGCAGCTTGCCGACATGCTCGAAGACGGTCATGTTGCGGCCGATCTCACCCAGACCGCCCAGGGCGACGACCCTCAGCCCTCCTTCAGGCAGGGGAGGGGCGGCTTGCAGTTCGGGATGCGGATGACTCATATTCTGACGTTACCGGAGAGTCTGCCGAGGTGATCCACTGGCTACCCGACCAGCCGGTGCATCACGGCGCGGCCGCGGCGGTCGGCGCGTGGAGCGGGGCTGCGCCCGCGCCGGCAGCGACGACGAACTGCCCTGCTGGATGCCGTCATCGCTGCCACCAACGACCTGTCCGGCGAAGCGGCCGTGGCCGTGGCCAGGTCTTACGCCGGGTGCGCGCTGCCTGACACTCTCGGACGTTGATCGGCGAGCATCGGCGTCTTCCGCCAGGCGGCCCGCCGACAGCGTCGACCGCCTCACCGAGGCCCCGTCGGTTGGGGGTTCATCCGCGGCACCTGACGGCAGCCCTGGTGAAGAGGCTCCCGGAGCCGTAAGCGACCGGCATGCCGCGTAGTGCCCGGATGCCGCCATGAGAACACCCGCGCCCCCCGCGGCCTGAGGTGGGCGTGCCCGCCGGTGTCCCGGGCCGCGCATCCGCGCGTGTCTGAGGCGTGCCGCGGGCTCGGTTCCTCTGGTGACGGGGGTGTGGGCGTGTAGCGTCTGCGTCAGCTGTCGTGGTTCGGAAGTGCCCTTTGTCCACGCCTTTGGTGTGGGCGTTTTGCTGTGCTGTGCCGCAGGAACCAGGGCGATCACCTCCGCCTTCCACATGGAGTGGGAGGCGTTCATCGACTGGAAGGCATGAGACATGGCTACGGGAACTGTGAAGTGGTTCAACGCCGAGAAGGGCTTCGGCTTCATCGCCCAGGACGGCGGCGGCCCGGATGTCTTCGCCCACTATTCCGCGATCAACTCCTCGGGCTTCCGTGAGCTTCAGGAGGGCCACATCGTGACGTTCGACGTCACCCAGGGCCAGAAGGGCCCGCAGGCCGAGAACGTCAACCTGGCCTGACCTTCCCCACCCCCCGCCCGCGCTCGGCGTGCACGGCTGCCCCATGCGGCCGTACCGCCCGACCCGAACAACGGACGCCTGGACTTCTCCGGCGCGTCGGCGGGATCTGAGATGCACGGATCAGGGCCGCGCAGCGGCTGTGCGGCCCTGATCCGTGTGGAGAGCGGCGTACCGCGAGGATGGGGCTGGCGCGGGGCAGCGTGCCACGCGTAGAAGCTCATCGTCCCGCACTGCGGGGTGCCTCCAGTTGAGCTAGTTGGGGTGTGCGGTCAGCGGGGTGGGTGTTCCCTTCCAGGTGAAGCTGGCGCAAGGTGCTTTCTGTCTCGTGTCTGAGGTGTTCGGGAGAAGCCAGACGCTGCCACAGCGGGTCGGGGCGGCAGGGGACGGTGGCGCCGCGTGCGGCCCATTCCGCGGCGAGCTGTGTGTATACGGGTGTGCCCTGGTCCGGGGCTTCTGCTGGGGTCTGGCCACGGGCGTGCGAGGGGTGCCTTCGGCGCGTTTGTTCAGGAAGACGGGCGTCGGCTCTGCGTTTGCCGCTGCCTGCCTGTGCGCCGGGGCTGGAGGTCGTCCAATGATCATCCGTCACGTTCGTCAAAACGATTCGTCCGCCCTCTTGGACACCGTTTCTGGTCCGCTGCGACGACCTCGGCCAGCGTCCTCCCTCAGCGAGGTGCGACACCGTTGGGCTGCCCGGCCGTAAACCGGTTGGTCCGTCTGGTCGTTGGGCCGTCTGGAATGAACTCCCACCCCGGCGTGTTTCCCCGAGCGCCCGCGGGGCGGGGCCTCGCGGACCTGGCACCTGACCCCGCTCCGCCCGCGCCGTCACGCTGAGCGGGATTGCGTGGAGCGGGAAGCTGCCGGGGCGGCGCAGTGAGCGGCAGGGCGGCACGTTCTGCCGCTGCGCTCCGCCTCTGTCAAGGCGTTTGTCGGCGGTGGTTCGCTTCCTGGAGGGCACCCTTGTGTGTCTCCGCGGCTTCGGGGGGCCGGCCCGCGCGGGCGCCGAGGTCGGCCGCCAGCAGCCTGTTGAGGGCGCTGGGGTTGCTGCTTTCGGCGTACTCGAGCAGGTGCAACAGGGCTGTGAGCTCACCCTGGCGGAGGTACAGGTGGGTCAGGGGGTCGGCGGCGCGGGAGACCAGTGCCCGCCGCACGCGGTTCTCGTAGGCGCGTCTGTGCAGGTCGGCGAAACGGATCTGGGGTTCCTCGAACAGGCAGGGCTGGCCGGGAAGGTAGGGGGCCAGGCTGTCCAGCAGCATGGGGAAGTCCTGGCCCTCCTGACGGTAGGACGGCTGTTCGCTGCTGCCGGATTTGGCCGGGTCGAGACGGAAAGCGTCGACGAAGGCCGCGATGAGCCGGGGCTCGGGAAGCAGGCCGGACCCGGGCCAGCGGACACCGGACAGGTACCGGTCTTCCTTGTCTGCGGTGTAGAGACACCAGCCGGACGTGGCCGCCCAGTGGAGCCCGCAGTCGCCCCCGCCATGCTGATCCTGGAATGCCTGCGTGAACGAGATGGCGGCCTCGACATCGAGGTACGCGCCGTCCGTGTCGCGCCAGGGACCGCAACTCTGAATGCCGGTCACCGGCAGATCCGTTTCCAGGAGGCACTCGGCGACGGCAACGGCATAGTGGCCCGCCCGCCTCGAAAGCTCAGCTGACATCTGGGGACTCGGTTCGCTGGCCACGGAACTCTCTCTCCGCTGTCGGGATGGGACGGTGACGTCGCCGTAGATCCTGCCGGGCCGGATTGGCGTCCGGCGCAGTGGGCGGCGCGCGGCAGCCCGTCCCGCCTCGCGTCCATGGGGTACGGCGGCTGGTGAGGGTAGCGACCTGAACTCGGCGCGGCTGGCACTGCTCCCTGGGTTGCGCCTCGGCGGCGCCGGGGGAGCGGCCGTGTCGTTCGAGCTCGATTACCTTCTCACGGGCCATGCGGAAATCTATGGTGGCCAGAGTAGACATTGGGTGGTGGCTTGGTTATGGTTTCTCTCGTAGCCAGGAAGACAGCAGGGCCCGGCAGACACGAACTGCCAGGTAGCAGTATGTAGTTGCAGTGCGCAGGACGGTGCGGTGGTGGAGTTTCGAAGCCAGGGTTGTTGCAGGACGGCGACGGGACTGACGACCGGACCGGGTGGCCCGCAGTGATCAGGGGCCGCCGTGAGCAGGACCGCGTTTGACGCGGTGGCAGTACCTGTAAGGGCAGTTCGTGGTACCCAGCAGTGAAGTCAGTGAGCAGTACCTCGGTGAAGGCGTCGGCTGCGGGCGCGCGCGCCGGGAGGTTCGGCAGTGGGGTTCCAAGCCACAGCACAGTAGTCGCAGGACGGGCGACGGGGCTGGCTGCCGAAGAGTGGCGCTGTGACAGGCCACTGCGCGGTTCGCATCACCAGCAGTACGCAGTTCCCGTTTGGTAAGTGATTGATCCCAGAGGGATAGAACGGAGGGGCCGAGCGCCATCAGGATCGCCCGGGCGGAAGTCTTGAACCCGGGTACCGCAGGACATCGATAGTGAGGTGGTCTCCGGTCACGCATTCGCGATCCTCGCATTCCCCGTCCTCTCCCGGGCGGGCGTGCGGACACAGAAGGCCGGCGCAGTATCAGGGCCGGTAGATGGTGTAGAAGTTCCTTCGGGGCCCTGGTGCCGTACGGCACCAGGGCCCCTCGACGCGCTCCATAGAGAGGTGCAATGACAGCAGACGATTCGTTCGGCCGTCTCGATGACGACGACTACCCCGCCTACACGATGGGCCGGGCCGCCGAGTTGCTCGGCACCACCCAGGGCTTCCTGCGCGCCATCGGCGAAGCCCGCCTCATCACCCCGCTGCGCTCCGAGGGCGGACACCGCCGCTACTCCCGCTACCAGCTGCGCATTGCCTCTCGCGCGCGGGAGCTCGTCGACCAGGGGACCCCCATCGAGGCGGCCTGCCGCATCATCATCCTCGAAGACCAGCTCGAAGAAGCACAGCGCATCAACGCCGAACACCGCCGCGCCGCCGCATCAGCGAACCCGACGGCCGCAGCCTGACGCGCTGTGGACCAGCCACTCCGTCTTCCGGTCCGGTACTCAGCTCGGCCTCGACGGCAGGCCGTTTCAACCCCTGATCCGCTGCGCTCTTGTGCTGGCTGGCGTCATCGGGGGAGGGAAGGTGAGGGGGTCAGGATGCCCCGGCGCCTTCACGCGGCCGTCAGCTGCATGACGGCATTGGCCGGGCAGGCAACAGCAGCCCGACGGCAGGGCTCCGGTGATGACGTCAGCGGAGCCTCTTCCCGTTCCTACCGCGCCCTCAGTCATCACAGATGCCCCTGTGCGAACGGTTCACGGAGATGACCGTGCGCGCGATGCCCGGTCCTGTCCGAAGCTGTCAGGCGGCCGGGACGAGTTCGGCGCGGCCGAACAGAGCTGGTTGAGGATGCGGTCCAGGAGGGCGGTTCCGACAAGGTGGCAGATGACGGCGAGGACGGCTCCGGTGTCCCAGCGGGCCACTGCGGGAGTGGTACCTGTGCAGGTGGCGAGGTCCTTGACGAAGCCGGTGAGCGGTTGAGGGTCGGGGATCTGGCTGGTGAAGGCGAGGGCGGCCTCAGTGGGCAGGCGGGCGGCGAGGTCGACGCGTTCGTCGCCGGTGAGCTGGTGGCCCAGGGCCCTCAGCACGGCGCGTGTGACGTCCTCGGCGCGCTCCCAGGTGAAACACGAGGCGGCGCACGGTCCGTTACACGGTCGGCTGGAAGATCACGCCCGAGGACGAGTCGGCGATCGCGAGGCTTCCCGAAAGCGCCTGGGAGACCTCGCTGAAGCAGGACGGCGACCTCCAAGCGGGCTGCCAGATCGCGGAGTTGACCTACCTGAACACCCGCGACGGCTGGCCGGAGGGCATGCGGCTGATCGTCCGCCGCGTGCGTTGAAGGCGATCTTTCGGGCGGCCGCACACGTCATAGCGCCCTGGCGGCCACGGTAGCGGCTGACGACTCCGCTCCTTTTTTTGGAACGTTGCACTGCGAGTGAGTCAATATCTGTGCTCTTGAGGTGAGAGTTTGACGGACCATGCCATGAGGGTTTGACGGACGATGCAGTGAGAGTTTTTGCCGCGACGAGCGGAGTGGAATTACTTAACCGACGCGGGCCATTGCGGCGTGCTACTGTCCATCTCAGTTGCAGTTGTGGTTCCCGAAACTTCAAGTGCTCCGACCTGGCTCTTGCCGGGGAGGGCGCTTTTGTATTTCCGGTCATTTTCCGGGCGGGGTAATCATCGCGGCGACACGGCGTCCGCACAGTGCGGATTCCGGTGCACTGCCCCAAAGGAGATATGACATGGCTGCTGGTACCGTGAAGTGGTTCAACGCGGAAAAGGGCTTCGGCTTCATCGAGCAGGACGGTGGCGGCGCTGACGTGTTCGCCCACTACTCGAACATCGCCGCCCAGGGCTTCCGTGAGCTGCTCGAAGGCCAGAAGGTGAACTTCGACATCGCGCAGGGCCAGAAGGGCCCGACGGCCGAGAACATCGTTCCGGCCTGACGCTGACGCACACTTTGTAGCTGGGGCCCGCATCCTTCGGGGTGCGGGCCCCAGCTGCACCCATTTCCCGCAGCGGTTTCACTCGCGGGACGGCTCGGAGAAATCCGCAGTCTCACCACACGCTACTCCTCCTTCGGGGATGCAGGCGCATCCTGAAGAGCTGCACCGCAGTCGACGCCCGGATTTGACGTCCCCACTGCGTCACCTATTTCAGTATCTCCGCCCGCGCGGATTCCCGTCGGCCGGATTTGCTTTGACATCGGTCCATACTTGTAATTCCGTGCTGCTCATCGCTTGCGGGAATTCCTTGATATGTGCCACATCGAGGAAGGTTCCGCATGAACCGCACACGTACGAACGACCGCTCCGCCCGCACCCGTAATGGCAGTACCGCCGCCGGAAAGGTCAGCAGCCGCTTCGGCTCGCCGGCACCGCGCCGTTCCGGCGGCCCGGCCCGTTCCGGCGGTTACGGCCGTCGGCCCGCCGCGGTGCAGGGGGAGTTCGCGCTCCCCACGACGATCACCCCCGCGCTGCCCGCCGTGGAGGGCTTCGCCGATCTCGCCATGCCCGAGCAGCTACTGGCCGAACTCGGCAGGCAGGGCGTGAGCGCGCCGTTCCCGATCCAGGGCGCGACGCTGCCGAACTCCCTGGCGGGCCGTGACGTCCTGGGCCGCGGGCGCACCGGTTCCGGCAAGACCCTGGCCTTCGGCCTTGCCCTGCTCGCCCGTACCGCCGGGCAGCGTGCTGAGCCGCGCCAGCCGCTGGGGCTGATCCTCGTACCGACGCGTGAGCTGGCGCAGCAGGTGACCGATGCGCTCACTCCGTACGCCCGCTCCGTCAGGCTGCGGCTGGCCACGGTGGTGGGCGGGATCTCGATCGGCAAGCAGGCCGGCGCGCTGCGAGGCGGGGCCGAGGTCGTCGTCGCGACCCCGGGCCGGCTCAAGGACCTCATCGACCGTGGTGACTGCCGGCTGAACCAGGTGGGGATCACGGTGCTGGACGAGGCCGACCAGATGGCCGACATGGGGTTCATGCCGCAGGTCACCGCGCTGCTCGACCAGGTGCGTCCGGAGGGGCAGCGGATGCTGTTCTCCGCCACCTTGGACCGTAACGTCGACCTGTTGGTGCGCCGCTATCTGACCGACCCGGTCGTGCATTCGGTCGACCCGTCGGCCGGTGCGGTCACGACGATGCAGCACCACGTCCTGCACGTCCACGGCGCTGACAAGCACGCCGCCACGACCGAGATCGCCGCTCGCGACGGTCGGGTGATCATGTTCCTGGACACCAAGCACGCCGTCGACCGGCTGACCCAGGACCTGCTCAACAGCGGGGTACGGGCCGCCGCGCTGCACGGTGGCAAGTCGCAGCCGCAGCGCACGCGCACGCTGGCGCAGTTCAAGACGGGGCACGTCAGCGTGCTGGTAGCGACCAACGTCGCGGCGCGCGGCATCCACGTCGACAACCTCGACCTCGTCGTCAACGTGGACCCGCCGACCGACCACAAGGACTACCTCCACCGCGGCGGACGTACCGCCCGCGCCGGCGAGTCCGGCAGCGTCGTCACCCTCGTCACACCGAACCAGCGCCGCGACATGGTCCGCCTCATGTCGGACGCCGGGATCCGGCCGCAGACCACCCAGATCCACTCGGGCGACGAGGCCCTGAGCCGGATCACCGGCGCCCAGGCCCCCTCCGGCATCCCGGTCGTCATCACCGCACCGGTGGCCGAACGCCCCCAGCGCAGCGCCACCTCCCGAGGCCGGCGCCGCCCCTCGTCTACGACCCGGCGCGCGCCCGTACGCCAGTCCGTCTTCGATGCGGCAGCCTAGAACCTTCGTGATCAGGAAGCTGACCCATCTCTGCAGGAGGCACCTTTTGACGCTGGTTCAGATGCAGCCCCGCCCGGCGATCGCCAACCCCGTGCACGGGACGGCGGTTGAGGTCATGGACACGGCCGGACCGCAGGTCTGTGACGACATGAGCGTCGAGGTGGCGCTGGCCGTCATGGCCGCCGCCCGCACGCGCCGGCTGGTCGTCTGCGACCAGGACGGCCAGTGCACCGGACTAGTCACCCAGACCGAACTCACCGCCGTCCGCGCCAGCTCCGCCTACACGGACCGCGTCCGCCTGCGCGACATCCTCGGCGACCACAGGTCGTTCACCTCACCCGTGACCACGATGGCCGAAGCCGAGCACGCGATGCGCTCCCGCCGGCTCGGTGCCCTGCCGGTGGTCGACGGGCAAGGCAGCGCCCTGGGCACCCTCGCCCTCTCCCGCTGAACTCCCTCACCCTGGCCGGACCGTTCTCCCCTTCTCTCTGTGAGGCCACATGCGCTGCGTCATCGCCCGCTTCCCCTTCGAGCTCACCAAGAGCGGCGTGCTGGAATCGATGAAGGGCATCAAGCCCGAGCCGGGCTCCGGTGAATCGGTGATCATCGGTCGCCGCCACTACCCCGTCAAGCAAGTCGGCCAGGTCATCACCCGCCAGGACCGCCGTGACTTCAGCGCCGCCGAAGTCCTCCGGGCCATGACTCAGCTCGGCTTCACCTGCCGCACCCTCCCCACGGCCGCACCCGTACGCATCCTCAGCTCGCTCCAGCATGCTGCCGCGATGCTCGGTACTCCCGTGTCCGTCTGACCGACGGGACAGGCAACGAGCCGACGCCTGAACAGCAGGGTGGGCCCGGCCGGCGCGCGCCGGCCGGGCCCACCCTGCTTGCGACGGATTCCCGCCGCAGTGGCTGCTCAGTGGTCGGAATAGCTGAAGTCGCCCATGGTCCAGGCGCTGACGTCGTCGATCGCCACACGGTACATCCCGCCTGTCTCCGGGATCCCCACCGTGCCCTGCAGGATCCGGGCGACATGGAAGTGCAGATGCGTGGGCGGCCCGTTCTTCTTCGCGGGGGTGTCGAAGACGGCGGAGAACTCTCCCAAGCGGGCGGAATCCGTCAGCACATCCGACACCCTCTGCCTCCACACGGCTTCGGGAGCCAGCCGACCGGTGATGACAGCACCACCGGTGACCACGGTCAGGGACATCTGGTTACTCTGCCCGGACTCCACCAGGGCCGCGACGTCAACGAGCAGCTCGTCAGGCTTCGACATAAGGCAGATTATATTTACCGGCCACCCTGCCCTTGACCGGTGGCGACAGCGCGCGCGGAGGCCGTTCACGGTCGTGGCGCCGAAGACCAGGGTGACCCCGGTGGCGCGCGCGAGGCGATCAAACACGCTCAGCCGAACCCCCGGCGCTGCCGCCAATCAGGCCGGAGGCGCGCCGGTGGCGGACGGTCCGGGGTTCATGGCCCGCTGGGCGGCTGCCGGTGTGGTCGGCCCGGTCCGGGCCGCGCTGACCGGGAGGTTCGGCCGGGATATGGACGAAGGACTAATGCGGTCGCCACGATAATCGACTCGCAGTCAGCCAAAGTGGCATCGAGCGCCGGGAAAGGGATCAGCGACCGCAAGCACATCTCGTGGTCGACATCGCGGGGCCTGCCGCTGATGGTGATGGCCACCAAACTCCCTGCGGTCAAACTGGTCAGCATCGAAGAACGGGCGATCCTGAACGAGCAGGCCGGGAAGTGGAGCTTCCTCACCAACCACGCCCGCGTGCTGATCGTCATCGCCCGAGACCCTGCCAGCCGCCTTCGGGACATCGCCGCGGCCTGCCACATCACCGAATGCACCGCTCAAAGCATCGTCAAGGACCTCGAACAGGCCAGCTACATGCGCCGCGAGCGCAACGGACGGCGCACGCGCTACATCCTCTGCCCGGACGGCACCCTCCGCCACCCCGCAGAGGCGCACGTGCCCGTCCGGGGACTGCTGGAACTCTTCACCCCTCACGCCAGCGAGCGCTGACGCGTCGGCCCGCCGCCCGCCGCACCACAGAGCTATCAGCACCGCACACGAGCATGGAACGGAGCGTCCGCGTCGTGTCGTGAACGCATCGCGGACAACCCCTCAGGCGCTCGTCCAGGCGTCGAGGAAGGCTTTCCGCGCAGCGGGGTCGTCCGACCTGCGGTCTGCGTGCAGGACTCGCCAGGCGGTGAGCTCGAGATCTCGCAGCCACAGTTCTCCGATGACCTGTGTCTTGAGGTCGGGAAAGTGGTCGGACTCGGCGAGGGCTTGACCGATCACCTCTCCGGCTGCGACGCGCTGGGGCGGGGTCATCTGGTCGACGGCCGAGAGGATCTGTCGGGCCAGGGCGGTTCCCTCTCCTGTCAGGGAACGCAGCACCAGGGCCTTGATGTTGGCGGGTAGCAGGTATGCGGTGCCCGAGGTCCTCCACAGCTCCGCCCAGAAGCGTTCTCCTGCCTTGGTGGGGGCAGGGAGTGCGGCCAGCAGCCCGAGGAGATGGCCGGTGGCCGCATAGCCGTCGGAGTGGGCGGCTGCGACGACTGCGATGCCGGCGACGCGCTCCACATCGAGATGGCCCGCTTCGAGATGCGGAGCCAGGCCCAATTGGTGTTCCACCTGGTGTGCGAGGGGGGCGGATACGTGGGGCGGACCTCAGGAAGCATCGGCGATCCTTGCGCGTAGGCGGGCCCAATGCCCGTTCGGAAGTCCTGATCGTTCCCATGACCAGCCGATCTACTCGGCTGTGGCGGGCCCAATTGACGCCAGGATCAACGAGGTCGGCGTTCAAACGGTTGCGGAGCACCACGCCGGCGACGTGGGCGTGGTGCTCCGCAACCGGGCTCCTAGAATCCCGTCGGGGTGTCGTCTCCTAGCATGACCCCATGATCACCGGTGACGTTCAGGAGTCCGAGGGAGAGGGAGGGCGAGAAGCTGTGTCCCGCGACGCCGCTGAAGCCGAGTACATTCACGCCGCCTCAAGGGGTGGAGAACGCGGTGAAGACGGGCCGCCCGCCGGATCACAAGCCGACGAAGCAGAAAAGGAAGCTCACCCGGTTGCCGCTCTGGTGGAGCGGGCGGCCGACCTGGCCGAACCGATCAAGCCGAGGTTGCGTGGCTGGCTGCATGCCGGGATGGTCCCCGCCGCACTGATCGCAGGCATCGTGCTCATCTGCCTGGCTCGCACCCCGCAGGCGGCCCTGGCCTGCGCCGTGTACTCGGTCACCGCCTGGCTGCTGTTTGCAACGAGCGCCATCTACCACCGCGGTACTTGGGGGCCGCTCGGCGAGGCTTTTCTGCGACGTCTCGACCATGCCAACATCTTCCTGATCATCGCCGGCACCTGCACGCCCCTGGCCGTGGTCCTCCTCCCGCCGGGCCAGCGGTCCGTGCTGCTGTGGATTGTGTGGGCGGGCGCGTTGGCCGGCATCGCGTTCCGGGTGCTGTGGGTGGGAGCTCCGCGCTGGCTGTACACCCCGTGCTACCTGGCACTGGGATGGGCACCGGTGCGCTACCTGCCCGACTTCCTGCATACCGGCGGAATGGCCGTACTCGCCCTGGTGGTGGCCGGCGGTCTTCTCTACAGTGCGGGTGCGTTCGTCTACGGTCTGCAGCGCCCCGACCCCTCGCCGCGGTGGTTCGGCTTCCACGAGGTGTTCCACGCCCTGACTGTGGCAGCCTTCACGACGCACTACATCGCCATCTCCCTCGCCGCCTACTGACCGCGACAATGTATGGCCCGCGCCGCCGGGCACGCACGTTGCCGCGTGCCAGGGCGCGACGGGTCGGACGGCAGTCGAGGCATCACACTGCACGCGGGAGCCGTCCGCTCCTCCGCTTCTCCTGCCCACACGGGCCCGGCTGAAGCGGGGGAACGGAGCGGTCTCGGGTCATTGTCCGCAGTTAGTCTCCTCCGGAGGTGAGGGGGCGGAGGCATCGGCGAGGTTGGCGCCGGTGTCGGCGTCCCGATGGGAGTGGCCGATGCCTTGCCAGTCCAGGCACATGACGGTCGCGTCGTCCTGCAGGTGACCGTGGTTGGCCTCGACGACCGCGGCGATGAGGGCGCGGGCGGCCTCGCGGGGATGCAGCGCGCGAGTGCGGACGACCAGGTCCGGCAGATCAAGGGTGTGGGCGTTGCGCTCCAGCATGCCGTCGGTCAGCATCACCAGCCGGTCGCCCGGCCGCAGGTCCAACGACTGGACCCGGTAGCTGTGCGGTGCGTGGAAGCCGAACGGCATGTCGACCTTCGGAGTGATCTCCTGCGCCTGTCCGTCCCGCATCCTCAGCGGCCAGGGGTGCCCGGCGTTGATGAACTCGGTGGTGCCGTCGCGCAGGCTGATTCGCAGGAGCTGCCCGGTGACGTAGCCCTGGCGGCCGTGCTCGTGCACGGCCTGATCGGCCTGATGGCCCTGTTCGGCGAGGTCGGCACCGGCCCGCCGTGCCCGGCGCAGGGCACCCACCAGGAGAGTTGCAAGCAGCGCGGCATCGACATCGTGGCCCATGGCATCGGTGACGGAGAGCTGGACGGTGTCCCGGTCGACCACGTAGTCGAAGGTGTCACCCCCGACGTGTTCGGCCGGCTCCAGCGCCCCGGCCACCGCGAACTGTGCCGCCTCGCACGCCAGCGACGCCGGGAGCAGCCGATGCTGGATCTCCGCGGCCAGGCTCAGCGGGGCGGTGCGGCGGCCCCACTGGTACACGTCGGTGAAGGACCGGTTCGCGATGACGATGTACGCCAGGGCGTGCGCGGTCTCGCTGACCTCTTGCATCACCTCCGCGTCCGGTGCCGCGGGCAAGAACAGTTCCAGGAGCCCGATGGCGTCCCCACGGTTGGTCACCGGGGCGATGAGCCGCACCAGACCGCCCTCGCCTATGTCCTCCACGCTCGGCCGCTGGGTGCGGATCACGTCGTCGTAGAGGGTTCCCCGCAACGTGATGCGCCGCGCGGGCTCGTCGGTCTCGACGCTGCCCGCCGCCCCCAGTCGTACGACGGAGCCGCCGGTGAAGTCGGTGATCAGAAACGACACCGAAGCGGCCCCGAGGTGCTCCTTGAGCATCCGAGCGACCACGTCAAGGGACTCCACCGGCGCCGCGGCCTCCGCCGCCGCCAGCGTCCCTGCCAAAGTCATCGCCCTGCCCCGGCCACCCCTGCTGTCGGGAAGACGAGCGGTCGGCCTGCCTTCTTCGTCAGGCCCGCATACGGTCACGGTGACTCCTCGCTCCCTACTGCCGGCCAACGCTCAGGGCTCCTGCCGAGTGGGCGAGGGGCGGCGACAGGACCCGGTGCCGGGCAGATGCCATTGCGCCACAAAGTCCCTGAATAGACGCCAATGCCCGCCCCGGACTCCGCAGTCGCACGCCCTGTCCGTGCGACACGTGCAGGCCCGCCTATCGAAATCCTCCCCGGCCAGCAGGTGAGCGGGTGGTTGTGGCGTTGACGCTCTTCGTTAGGGTCCCCAGGGTCTTTGATCGCGCGACGGCACTTTTCTGCCCGCTGCGCATGCCCCGGGCCTGTCGCCCGCTCACCCTGGCAGTGACGGGTTCAGCCTCCGTCACCGCCGAGGACGACTACCTCCCAGCCGGACCCACGAAAATCTATGCTGGCTGGAGTAGACATTGGGAGATCGCCTGGCTATGGTTTCTCTCGTAGCCGAGATCAGCAGGGCCTGGCAGACACGAACTGCCGGGCAGCAGTACATGCAGTTGGAATGTGTAGGACGGTGCGGTGGTGGAGTTCCGAAGCCAGGGTTGTTGCAGGACGGCGACGGGGCTGACGACCGGACCGGGTGGCCCGCAGCGATCAGGGGTCGCCGTGAGCAGGACCGCAGTTGAAGCAAGTGCATTACCCGTTAGAGCAGTTCGCAGTACTCAGCAGTGAAGTCAGTAAGTGGTTCCTCGGTGAAGGCGTCGGCTGCGGGCGCGCGCACCGGGAAGTTCGGCAGTGGGGTTCTAAGCCAGAGCAGTAGTCGCAGGACGGGTGACGGGGCTGGCTGCCGAAGATTGACGCTGTCACAGGTCACCGAGCAGGTCGCATCACCAGCAGTGCGCAGTAGAGCGGTACCAGCAGTTAGTTGATCCAAGAGGGAAAGAACGGAGGGGCCGAGCGCCATCAGGATCGCCCGGGCGTACATGTGGAGCCCGGGTACCGCAGGACATCGATAGTGAGGTGGTCTCCGGTCGAGCAACCGCGATCCCCGCACAAGCCCTCATCCCCCGTGAGCTGGTGCGGACACAGAAGGCCGGCGCAGTATCAGGGCCGGCAGATGGTGTAGCAGTTCCTTCGGGGCCCTGGCGCCAATAGCGCCAGGGCCCCTCCAGGCGTTCCACAGAGAGGTGCGATGACAGCAGACGATTCGTTCGGCCGGCTCGATGACGACGACTACCCCGCCTACACGATGGGCCGGGCCGCCGAGCTGCTCGGCACCACCCAGGGCTTCCTCCGTGCCATCGGCGAAGCCCGCCTCATCACCCCACTGCGCTCCGCGGGGGGACACCGCCGCTACTCCCGCTACCAGCTGCGCATTGCCGCTCGCGCCCGCGAACTCGTCGACCAGGGGACCCCCATCGAGGCCGCCTGCCGCATCGTCATCCTCGAAGACCAGCTCGAAGAAGCACAGCGCATCAACGCCGAACACCGTCACGCAGCCGGATCGGCGAACCCGGAGAGTGCGGCCTGAGAAGGCCAAGGACTGCGGGCTCATCCAGAAGTCGCTGCCTGGACTCATCTCGGATTGTCCGGGGCGTGCAGCGTTCCGGGCGGCCCCTCCCGACCAGCTTGCACCGCAACCACCGCGGCCAACACGCCCACAGTCACACGGGTAAGGGCCCGAAATGGATCAGATTCGTGCGTTCAGCCAGCATGCAGTAGCTCGAGCGTGCAACATTCGCGGCAGGCAGGGCCACCGCTGGTCGGCACGGTGGCTGCCGCACTCACCCTCGTACCACTGACGGCACTCGAGCTGATGCGCGCTACCCGTCCTGGCGCACCAAATGCCCGGCCAGGAAGCCCCGCAGACCAGACGGTAGAGGCCGGCCGCAAGGACCTTGTCTGAAGACATCGCAGAGGAACTCTCCCCCCCTCTGTGCCGCGTCGGGACAGCCGCACCTGCTGGTGTCGGGGACGGCCGCCGCCTGCCGTCGGCGGGTGCCGCTGACACGGCGCTCGCCGATCGGCCCAACAGGGGCCCGGAAGGGGTGAGAACGGCTGACTCGGTTGAGCCCTGCGGTCGTCGGGACGCAGAGGAAATGGAATGAGAATGGCCCGCAGAGCGACCTACGATCGCCTGTCATGGGTGTATACGCGAGCCTGAATCGGACGGATGCGGCGCCGAAGCGGGCGGCCGAGCCACAGGCCGAGTTCTTCGAGAGAGGGTCGCCGGTCCGTTCTGGGACCAGGTTCGGGATGTGATCAACGAATGGTGGTCGCGCTTCCCTGACCAGGCTCAACCCGGCCTGCTCAGCCGGCTGCGGGACCGAAACTCCGACGCGAATGTCTACTCTGCGCTCTGGGAGTTGTACCTGCACCAGATGTTGCTCGGTTCCGGTTGCAGCGTTGAGGTTGAGCGGCAAACGGGAACAGGTGGCTATAAGAGGTCATCTCGATTGGTGGATCGAGGCGCGGGCGACCCGGCGGACTGAGCCATTGGGTGCTGGTGCGACGATGCGGGGATGCGCAAGGTCAATGAGCTGATCAACGTCGACGATCCAGCCTGGCCGCTCCTCCTCCAGGAGCTGTCCGGCACCGGCGTACCAGTTGAGGTGGTGCCCGGCGATCCCGAGAAAGGTCGCGCCTGCCTGCTGCAACTACAGGTCTCCGCCCGATCACATTTGGGCGGCATCGTGCTGAACTGCGGCGGACTGCTCGTGGACAGCGGATGGTTGCGGATTTTCGGAAGCCCGAGTGGTGCCGACACCGAAGGACTGCCCGGCCTGGCCGAGATCAACGCCATGCCCGCGACGTTCGATCCCGCATGGCCGTCGGGTGCAGGACTCGTGGTCGCACACGATGTGCTAGGCGGGGTCTTCACCCTCAACGGGGGCAACCCACGTCAGGCCGGTCGGCCCGGCGAGCCGGGCGAGATCCTCTACTTCGCCCCCGATGCTCTCGGCTGGGAGGCCCTGGGCGCCGGCCACTCGGCATGGCTGTCCTGGATTCTCTCGGGAGGGCTCCAGGAGTTCTATGAGGGCCTGCGGTGGGACGGCTGGCGCGACGAAGTCTCTCTGCTCAATGCCCGTCAGGGACTGTCGTTCTTCCCTCCGTTGTGGTCGGCCGAGGCCCGCCAGGATCTGCTGGCGGCCAGCCGTCGTGCAGTGCCCATGGCGGAACTCCTGAGCCTGAGCCGCAACACGTTCCTTCAGCTCGACGGTGCCGATCCGGGGTTCCTCGGAGTCGCATGAACCGGCTCACCCACCCAGACGCCGGTAGCAGATGAGGGTGGCGGCGATGCCGGCGAAGGCGAGGAAGTGTTCGGCCTTGCGCTCGTAGCGCCGGTGCAGACGGCGGCACCCGGCAAGCCAGGCCACCGTCCTCTCCACGGTCCAGCGGTGGCGGCCCAGGCGCTGGGAGGACTCGATGCCCTTGCGGGCGATGCGCGGGGTGATGTTCCGAGAGCGCAGCCATTGCCGCACGTGGTCGTAGTCGTAGCCCTTATCGCCATGGAGTTTGGCGGGGCGTCGTCGACGCGGTCCGCGGCGGGAGCGGATCGGCGGGATACCGCGTACGAGGGGTTCGAGACCCTGGCTGTCATGGGTGTTGGCGGCGGAGATTCCGATCGAGATGGGCAGACCGGACCGCTCGGTGATCAAGTGGATCTTTGATCCCTTCTTGCCGCGATCTACGGGATTCGGACCTGTCAGGTCCCCCCCTTTAAGGGCCCGCATGTTCACCGAGTCGATCGCACACCGCGACCAGTCCAACTCGCCGCGGGCGCCCAGTTGGTCCAGGACCAGGCGGTGGAGCTTGCTCCACACCCTGGCCCGGCTCCACTCGGTGAACCGGCGGTGCGCGGTCGGTCCGGACGGACCGAAGAACGGCGGCAGTTGCCGCCAGGTACAGCCCGTCGTGGCCACGAACAGGATCGCCGCCAGCACTTCGCGATCACCGTACCGCCGTCGACCACCGCCCTGCGGACGCACCGGAGCAGCCGGGACCACCCGCTGAAACAACTCCCACAACCCGTCCGGAACCAGACGTCCTACCCACGCCATCACGACGGACAGCCTAGTGATCGAGCCACTTGAGACGACCTCTAAGCCCGACTTCCTGGTTACGCGCGGCAACGAGCAGTTCGTCGTCGAGGCGATCTGGAAGGCTCAGAAGCGCGACGCTGGGTCTTACTCGCTCCCACCGCAGTTGAGCGATGCCATCGATCGCTTGCCGAGTCCGAACTTCTTCGTATCGTGCGAACTCCACAGCGTCGGTACGGCAACGCCGCCGCAGAGACGGCTGAAGTCCGGGCTCACGCGATGGCTTGCAAGCTTAAACCCCGACAAGGTCATCGCCGACCATGAGCACAAGGTGCCGCTTCCCAGTCACACTTGGCAAGAGGCTGGCTGGTGCCTCACGTTTCAAGCGATCCCCCGCAGCCCAGGCAAACGTGGCAATCCATCCAGCAGGACAATCGGCGTCTACCCCTCGGCGTGGGCGGTCGAGGACGGATCGGAGCGAGTGCTCGACGCCGTCACGCACAAGGGTGGGAAGTAAGGTGACCTGGAACTGCCATTCATCGTGGCGGTAGGCCATGCAGCCGACTTCCCCGAAGATGAGGACATCGAGAGAGCGCTGTACGGGAGTACGGTCGAGTACGCCTACGACAGCGGATCGACCTTCAGCCGAAAGCCCGATGGCTACTGGACTGCCACCTACGACCATGCCTACAGCCGTGTCAGCGGCGTGCTCGTCGTGAACAACCCAGCACCCTGGACCTGGACGAAAAACACTCCCGTTCTCTGGCAAAGACCGGATCCCGCCTCGCTTCCTGCCCCCATCTTCCCTACCTGGGCAACCGCGCAACTGGCTGGGATCCAGGTCGAGCGCCACCCTGCGAATCGCTCCGTCCACACTGCTCTCGGTCTGCCGGAACGCTGGCCGACCGGCGACGCCTTCCCCCGGAGTGACCCGAGATGACTGCAGCGGCACCGTCAGTCTCGACAGCGGCACCCCGGTGAGATCACCTCATGCGCACGGCAGCGTTCGGTGGGGGCCTCTGCGTGGACTGGGGAGGCCGCTCGACCGGGTTCGGGGAGCATCCGTCGTGCACCGGGTGGACGCCCTGATCGGCCAGCCGACGCTGTGCTGCATCCGAACGAAGTGGCCTGCGGCCGCGGGCCGAAGGCTGGGAGGTGGATTTGGCTTGCGGGCGGGTTCTCGCCCGCCGGGCCGCGCTTTAGGCTGCGACCGCTCCGAAATCTGGCGATCTTTTGGAGGGTGTGCAGGATGAGCCGAGCTCTCATGACCGCATTGGCGGCAGCAGCGCTGGTCGTGTCCGGGGGCAGCACCACCGCCTCCGCTTACGATGCCCCGCCGCGAACCACGCACGGTCCTTGCCAGTACACCCAGACCCCGGACGAGCCGGCGTCGCGGCGGGTTCCCCTGCCGCCCGACCCGCGGCACACCCCCAGTCACGGCACGGTCGGTATGGCTGTCCGGACCAGCCAGGGCCCGCTCCCGCTGAGTCTGGACCGGGCGATGGCGCCGTGCACGGTCCAGAGCTTCGTGCACCTGGCGCGGCACCGGTTCTACGACCGTACGGTGTGCCATCGGCTGACGGCGTATCCGACGCTGAAGGTCCTGCAGTGTGGCGACCCGACCGGCACTGGGGAGGGTGGGCCGGGGTACGAGTACAAGGACGAGCTGCCGGTGGACCTGCCGCCGGCACCGAGCGATCCGACCGGCGTCCGTCGCCTTTACGGGCGCGGTTTGCTGGCGATGGCCAACGCCGGGCCGAACACGAACGGTTCGCAGTTCTTCGTCGTCTACGGCAACTCCGCGCTGCGACCCAACTACACGGTGTTCGGCACTGTCGGTGCCGCCGGCCTGAAGACGCTCGACAAGATCGCTGCTGGCGGTATCGAGCCAACTTCGCAGGACCCGGCGCCTGTCGACGGCATGCCCGTGCTGCGGACCGAGCTGCTCAGCGTCCGGCCGTCCTGCCGGCCCTGATGAAGCCGCCCTCTGAGCCGCTTGAGAGTGGAGTGGGTTTGTTGTTCGGCCCGGCAACATCTCGGCCGGCGGGGAGCACCTGCATCACTACAACTTCGGCATCGCCACCCTCGCGGGCATCGGGCTGATCGCCGTACGCGGTGACGAACGCGCTGTTGGCCATCCCGCGGTCGCCGCCGCCTACGGCGCCGGAACCGCCCTGATCACCGACGAGTTCGCCCTGCTGCTGGACCTGCAGGACGTCTACTGGGCCAGGCAGGGACGGCTCAGCGTCGACGTCTCCCTCGGCGTACTTGCCGCGCTCGGCACCTACCTCACCGCCAAGCCGTTCTGGGACGAAATCGCCAAGGTGACCCGCCGTCACATCGCCTCCGATGCGAAGCGGGGCCTGTCGTCAGCCGGGTGAGGCCATACCGCGGCGGTCCGTAGCGACCATTCGGGGGCTCACAGAGTCGGCTTGCAGAGCTCGTGTGCCTCCTTCGGATGCGACACTGCTGTCGGCCGTCAGAGTTGTCTGCAGTTGGCGGGTCTGGACGTACGCGGACGTGCGTGGACGGGTCGAGACAGCACACGCCGCCGAGCCATTCATCATCCGCAGACGCCCAGTCCGAGAATCCATGGGCCCGAATGGGGTGCCTGACCAGGCAGGACACTGGGCATCGTGGCGTCCACTTCGATGCCGGTGTGATCCGCGTACGGCAGAGCCGCCTGAGGCCCCGCTACAAGCACGGCTGCGGCAACCGGTGCGGCCGTAAGCCCGGGTACTGCCCGCAGAAGATCAACACCCGCAAGGAGACCAAGGGAACGAAGTCCAAGGCGGGCAAGCGCCCGATCGGTGTCCCAGAGGAACTCGTGAAGCTGCTCCGGCTGCACAAGGAGAAGCAGGCTCGCGAGCGAGCCCTTGCCCGTGACCTGTGGGTGGAGAAGGGGTACGTGTTCACCTCGCCGACCGGCGAGCCGCTGAACCCGAACACCGACTACCACCGGTGGAAGGACCTGCTGAAGGCTGCCGCCGTCCGCGACGGGCCGCCTCCACGACGCTCGCCACACCGCCGCGACCGTCCTGCTCATCCTCGGTGTCCCCGACGCCGTGGTGGACCGGATCATGGGCTGGGAGCCCGGCAACTCCGCTCGGATGCGTCGCCGTTACCAGCACCTGACCGGTCGCGTGCTAAGGGACACGGCCGCCAAGGTCGGCGGTCTGCTGTGGCCCATGGCCGCTGACGGAGGAGAGGAGGCCACCGGTGCGGCGCAGGCTTCCGCCGGGGGTTTGGTGTACGTCGCTCGCATCGGCGAGTACCTCGTCCCCTTCCGCGATCGTGGGCACGCCGACTTCCTCATGGAGCGCTGGCGCTCCGAACGGCCCGGGCAGTTGGCCGAGGTGGAGGAGTGGGAGCGGTGGAAGTGGGAGCGGGAAGGGCATGGTGGCCCGGGCGCCGTCCGCGACCGCCTTCCCAACCGCCGCGTCGTCCACCATGCCCACGCCGCCTTCCTCCCCAGTGGGGCACGTGAGCCCGCTACTCGACTCGATCCCTGGTCGGTGGATGTCTGGGAGTTCGAGACGGACCTCTACCCCGACCAGGTGGTCCGCTGGGGCACCCTTCGCCGGGTGGGGGGAGTGATCGACGTTCGGGCGAGGGCACGGTCGAAGGAGCCGTGACGGCGGCCTTCGCGGCGGCTTGTGCACAGGCTGTGGATCGCGCGAAGGATCCGGGAAAGTTCGGCGACGGCGAGGAACGGTAGCCGTAGATGAGGTGGGTGGGCTGTACCAGGAACGGTGCAGCCCACCGTCCGTTACGGGCTCGGAGACGTCCCGTCGGTGTGGTGCTGTCGACGGCTCGGGGTCCCTCCAACCGCGAAGAGGGCTGCTGCGGCGGAGGCCAACGCAAGCGCGATGAACAGACCGGGATAGCCGCCGAGTGGCCCTGCCAGCGCGGCTCCCGCGAACGGCGCCAGGGCAGACGCGATGGTGGCAGGCGCGGCCAGCAGCCCGGAGAGGCGCCCGTAGTGGGTCGTTCCCCAACGGTCGGAGACAGCGGTGGCCTGGAGCAGGGTGAGGTTGCCGCGCACCATGCCGGCTGCGATCGCGATCCCCACGAGCAAGGGGAAGGGGCCGGAGACCATCGCGAACGCGGCGGTCGTGGTCCCGCCGAGTGTGATCAGGGCGGCGGTGCGGGTGGTGACGCCGGTGCGGCTGGCGAGCGTCGCGTACAGGGTGCGGCCGAGGGTCTGTCCTGCGCCGCCCAGGCCGAGGGCCCAGGCGGCGGCCGTGGGACTCGCGCCACGTGCGATCAGCAAGGGCACGAGAGCGATGACGACCGCGTACATGGCGAAGCTGTTCAGCGTGAGCGCGGTGGCGAGCATCAGGAATGGTCGGCTGCGGGTCACCGACCCGCTGGAGGTGTCCTGTTGGGAGGGTGGCGCCGGTGCGGGCGGCCAGGGTGCCCGGAGCGCGAAGGCGTGGGCGGGGATGGTCACGAGGGCCAGGAGCAGCGCGAGTACGGCGTAGGTGCTGCGCCAGCTCAGGTGCTCGGCGAGTGTGGCGGTCAGCGGGGCGAAGACGGTGGAGGCCAGGCCGCCGGCGAGCGTGACGATGGTGAGGGCGCGGACGCGGTCACCGCCCCACCAGCGGGTGAGGGCGGCGAAGGCGGGCTGGTAGAAGGTGGCGGCCATGGCCACGCCGGCCAGCAGCCAGGCGGCGATGAAGGCCGCGAGGTTGGGTGCGTAGGCGATGGCCAGCACGGCGAGGACGCCCAGGACGGAGCCGGTGGTCATCACTGCGCGAGGGGGCAGGCCCCACCGATCCTGTGCTGTTTCCCCTGCGAGCTGGGCTTGCCGCGCGCCGGGCGGGCCCCAGCCCAGCAGGGCGGCTGCCTGGGTGGGGGTGGTGAGCAGGCGGGCGAAGGGGTGGCCGGTGGCGGGGTCGACGGCCGCCGGCCCGATGGCGGTGACCCGGGCGGCCAGGCGCAGCCGGGCGTTGGGCCCCACGCCGCCGTAGACCTCGCCGGTCTCGTCCAGCACCCAGCCCAGTCGCACCGGATCGGCCAGGGTGAGCTGGGCTTCCTCGGCGGCTTCGCGGTGCAGGGTGTCCTCGGGCGTCGCGTCGGTGCTCTCCACGGTGCCGCCGGGCAGCATCGGCAGCGCGCCCCGCGGGCCGGGGTCGGCCACGAGGACGACCCGGCCGTCGGGGACGAAGCACCACGCCCAGGCTTGCTGCACGGGCAGCTGCCCGGGGACGGGGCCGCGGTTGAGAGGGCTGTCCCACAAGGGCCGGTAGCGGACGTGCACGTCGTGGCGGTCCAGCGCCGGGACGTCGAGGATGTGCCGGCCGTCGGCGAGGTGAGCGGTGGCGGTGTTCCCGAGCCGGGCACGGTAGGCGGCGAGCATGATCTGCCCGTCCACGGGGCGCAGCCGCTGCACCGCGTCCCGGCTCTCCAGGAAGGCGTACTCGGACAGCTCCTCGTGCGGCAGGCGGATCGCCTCCGCCTGGTCGGGGGTGAGGGTTCCCCCGTCGAAGACGAACCGGACCTCTCCGGGGCAGGGCGTGCCGGGTTGGAGGTCGGGGTGGTGCGGGGAGAAGGAGTGGACGGCGAGCACGGCCGACAGGGGCAGATCCAGGCCCAGTTCCTCGGTGATCTCGCGCCGGCAGGTGATGTGCGGGTGTTCGCCGGGTTCGACGACGCCTCCGGGCAGCAGCCACGAGTCGTCCTTGCGGTAGGTGGGGTGCACCAGCAGGACCCGGCCGACCTCGTCGGTGATGATCGCGGCGGCGCCGAGCCACGCCGCATGCCGGGATGCGGCGTACTGCGCTGCGGGCAGAGCCGTACGCGGTGTGACGTGATCCGAAGGGGAGACGGGAGAGGTCACGTATCTCTGCCTTTCGCGACGGTGGACGGGCGAGTGCGCAGCGCGGACCGGCGAGCGGTGATCAGGAGGCAACGCCGCTCATCCGGCGCTGCAGCTCCCACAGGGTCCGGAACAGACCGGGCTCCTGGGTGAGTTGGGCGTAGGTGCCCTCCTGAACGATCCGCCCTTCATCCAGGACCACGATCCGGTCGGCGACAGCCACGTTGGTGAGCCGGTGCGTGATCAGCAGGATGGCGCGGTCCTTGGCCAGTTCCCGCAGGCCGGCGAAGATCCGGTGCTCCGCACGGGCGTCGAGGGCGGCCGTGGGTTCATCCATCACCAGCAGCGCCGCCTGCCGGTGGAACGCGCGAGTGAGGACCAGGCGCTGCCACTGCCCGCCGGAGAGCTGCTGCCCGCCGAACCACTCACTGGTCAGGAGGGTATTCAGGCCGGAGCGGAGGCCCGGCAGCATCTCCGCGGCGCCGGACGCCTCGCATGCGGCGAGCAGAGCCGCGTCACTGGTGTCGCCCTGCCCGAACGTGATGTTGTCACGCATCGTCAGCGGCAGGTACGTGAACTTCTGCGGCACCAGCGCGACGTGCTCCCACGACCCCCACGGGTCCAGGTCCGCGGTGGAGGCGTGGTCCCAGGCCACGTCGCCCTCGGTGGGCAGCAGCAGCCCGCACAGCAGGCGCGAGAGGGTTGTCTTGCCGGAGCCGTTCTCCCCGACCAGCGCCACGATCTCCCCGCGCCGCACGTGCAGGGAGACGTTGCTCAGGCTGTCCTTCGGGGCGCCGTCGTAGCGGTAGGTGACGTCGCGGACCTCGAAACGCTCCAGGGGCACGGCCACGGGCGCGGTGCCGCGGGAGTCGGTCATGGCCTGGCCGTGGGCGTTGTCGAGGAAGTTCTGCCAGTCCTGCACGTACCAGCCGGTGCGCACCAGGTGGGCCCCGCCGTTGATGATGCCGCGCACCGAGCCGGTGGCGGTCTGGAGAGCGAAGACGGCGCCGCCGCCGGCCGCCAGGCTCATCCGCCCGGAGGCCAGGAGCCACAGCAGCGCCGCCCACACCGCGGTCGAGGCGATCCCGCCGGCCACGGCTCCGGCCAGTCCCATCCAGGCACCGGTGTTCACGGCTTTTCGTTCGGCCGCGTTGACCGAGGCGGCCAGCCGCCGGTACCGGCCGATCAGGAAGGGGCCGGCCAGGCAGGCGCGCATCTCCTCACTGGACTCCTGATAGGCCATGTGCCAGCGCAGCTTGCCCAGCATCCGGCGGCGCCCGGAGGTCTCCAGCCCGGCGAGGTAGAGCACGCGGGCGGAGCGGACGTAGGCGGCGGCCTGCGGCAGGCAGGCGAGGAAGAGCAGGGGAAGGAGCAGGGGGTGCAGGACGGTCAGGACGGTGGCGCCGGCCGCGAGCGTGGCGGTGGCCGCGAGGACGTCCTGCGCTTCTTCGACGAGGTCGGGGGTGACCTGGGCGCCGCGGTCGGCGATGTCGTAGGCGTCGTTGTAGCCGGGCTTGTTGTTGGCGGCCAATTCCGCGCCGAGCGCGGCCTCGATCATCGTCAGCTCCGCTGCCCGGCCGAGCACCGGGCGCAGACGGCCGGTCAGCCAGACGACGATGATGCCCAGCAGGGCGCGCAGGCCGGCGGCGGCGGCGATCACGGCCAGCTGCGGGGCGGCGTCCCACAGCCGCTCGGTGATGTCGCCCGAGGAGATCAGCGCGGTGATCGTGCCCGTGACGGCCAGGAGGCCGAGGGCCGCGAGGACGCCGGTCCCGATCTGGCACACCAGCAGGCCGATGGTCGCGCCGCGGTCCACGCGCCAGGCCATCTGCACCGAGCGCCGCACGAGTGAGGGAAGGCGCCGCGCCATGGTGCGGGAGGTCAGCAGGGAGCCGGCCTGGAGCCGTGACTCGTCGCGGTAGAGGTATTCCTCTTCTCGAACACCGGCCTCCTGCGGTTCGTTGTCCGGCGCGGTCCCCTTGGGCGGTTGTGGCGGCTGGTCCTGTGTAATGGCCGAGGTCATCGTTCCCCCTAGGACGGTCGCTGCGGCAGAGTCGTGAGGTCTAACGACACGGCTGCGATATCGAACACACGTCATTCGGTCGTGCTGGGGAGCCCGCTATTTCCTGCGTCAGGGAACCCCGCGGGCGCGGGATCCCTGGTCTGGCTTGGAGCGGCTGCGGGCAGGAAATGGCCGAAACGCCGACACCGCCAAACAGCGTGGGCAGTACGGCGGGGCATCCCGGGTCGTCCCCTCTTAGCTGGGATCTGGTTCGGCCTGCAGCAGCCTTTCCAGTTCTGTCTCGGCGTGGCCGACCGCGCCCGTCAGAGCCTCCTAGTGGTGGGCGGACAGGACGCCGGATCCCAGTCCGGCCGTGGCGATCACCGCGTTAAGCGCGTCTGTCGCCCGGTCGTCCAGGGCGGACGCGGCGACGGGGTGGTGCAGTGCGTCTCGTGCGGCGTAGGCGTCGAGTCGGGCGACGCTGACGAGGGAGTCGAGTACGCGGGCGGCATGGCGTCCGGTGCGGTCCAGTTCCAGGGCTGACAGGCCCGTCCGGGTCTGGAAGGCGGCGGTCGGCGGATCGGGGTGGGCAAGGAGCTGGACGGCTGCATCAAGGGTGCGGTCAAGGTCGGGTTCAAGGACGGGGGCGTCTGCGGGTCGGCAGTGGGCGTGCAGGAGGAGGGCGATGCCTCTCTCCCAAGGCTCGGCGGGCTGGGTGGTGCCGATCAGGTCGCGGGCCTGCTGGTCCAGGCCCTGCTCCATCATGGCCATGATCTTGATCTGGCGGCCGTCGAGGAGCCGGTTGCCGATGCCGCGGTGCTGGGCCATGGCGTCGGCGGCCTCGGTCCACCGCCCGATCTGGGCGAGGGCGCGGGCGCCGTCCACGAGCAGGGTGACGTACAGCTCCTGGCACACCGTGCGGTGGTCCTCGTCCGTGCCGGTCAGAGCAGACAGGTCGACGGTGCGGCCGTCGATGTCAGTCTTGTTCCGGTGTCGGGCAGCGTCGTTGAGGCAGTACAACAAGCCGTAGGCGAGTTCGCCGTGGCCGGCGCGAGTCTGCAACCGGGAGAGGTTGACGAGCGGCATCAGCGACATGACGGCGACCCGTCCGCTGAGGCGTCCGGCGTTGGCGAAGACCTGGTGCTGCCGCCAGCACAGATCCTCGGCCAGGTCGGGCAGGCCGACGTCGGAGGCGATGAGCGCGGCGTAGTTGAGGACCCCGCAGGTGCGGGCCACCAGGTCATGGTGGCCCGCACCTGCGGGCGCGACGGTCAGCCCGGTGAGATGGTTGATGCGCTCCTCCAAGGGGAGCGCGGGCGCTTTGGTGCGGCGGACCAGGGGGATGCGGCTGGCTATCGCGGGGATCATCGGCTCAGCCCTTGCGCGCCCAGTCGACGACGAGACGGCTGTAGGGCTTGTCGACGACGAAGCGCGGGTCGTCTGCCGTCAGCCGGTCACGCGAGTCCGCGACGGCCATCCGGAAGCCCGGTTCGGGGGCGTCGTTGCCGCCGGTCGCGTCCCAGGCGCGGATCTCGCTCACGACGCGCTCGGCGAGGTCGGCGCCGCCCTCGCCGTGGCCGATCACGCCGACCTCCCAGTACCGGCCCTTCTCGTCCTCGCCTTCGCGGATGGTCAGGTACGAGAGCGACCCGCCGTCGGGGGCGGCCATGGACCCCCACCCGAAGTGCGGAGTGAACCCGGGGCGCTGGCCCGGCAGCCGGGACAGGCCGTTGGGCAGCACGCAGGCCAGGTACAGGTACAGCCACTCCCACGCCGAGCCCTGCCGGAACTTCACCCCGGTGTAGAGCTTGGTCTGCTGCTGGTCGAGGACGGTACGCAGCGCGTCGCGGTCGACGTCCTGCTCGCTGAACGTCTCCAGGCGCACGTTGCCCTCGCCGGCCATCGGCACGAGGGTGTACACGTCGTCGCAGACGCCCTTGCGCAGCGGGATGAAGGTGGCCATCTCGCAGGAGACGGTCTTCCACGTGTCGCCGTCGCGTTCGAAGGCGAAGCTCCGGGAGATGCTGCCGCGGATGCGCATCGGCAGGACCAGGCGTCCGCCGGGGGCGAGCTGGTCGAGGATCTTCACGGGGACGTCGCCGGCGCCGACGGTGAAGATGATCCGGTCGTAGGGGGCGTGCTCGGGCAGCCCGGCCGCGCCGTCGGCCATCACCGCGGTGGCGTTGTCGACGCCGGCCTCGGCGAGGTGCTGGCTCGCGCCGGCGACGAGGTCCTGGTCGACGTCGAGGGTCCACACCTGCCCGCCGGGGGAGACGATCTTGCCGAGGAGGGCGGCGTTGTAGCCGGTTGCGGCGCCGGCTTCCAGGACCTTGTGGCCGGGCTGGGCGCCGAGCTGTTCGAGCTGGGTGGCGACGATGGACGGCGCGGAGATGCAGGAGATCATCTCCCCGTGCTCGTCGTGCTTGATCGGGACCGCGTCCTCCTTGTACGCGCTCTCCAAGTCGACGCCGGGCAGGAAGGCGTGCCGGTCGGTGGTGCGGAAGGCGTCGATGGCCGCCTGGCTGCGCAGGTGGCCGCTGTCGACGAGCCGCTGGGCGAGGGCTTCGCGCAGCTGGTTGGGGTCGGTCACGGGTGTCACGGTGGTCTCCATTCGAGGGAGGCTAGGGTCCGCGGGTACGGACTTGCGGGTACACACGTCAGCTCCTTCTCCGGCGGAGAAGGCGACGTGACGGCCGAGCCACGCGGTGGCGGCCTGCGCGTCGGCAGGCACGCCCGCGCGGTTGAACGCGAAGATCGCGTGATGGGCGATGACGCCCCGGATTCCGCGTATCAGTCGGCCGTCGGCGACGAGCCGGCGCAGGCGGCGGCCGGCGTCCTCGAACGCGGCGACGCGCTCGCCCCAGCCCGCCTCCGCGTCGGGGCGCCGGGCGGCGTCCGTGTTCATCAGCCGCCGCATCGCAGAGACGGCTTGCTCCAGCGCAGTCCCCTGGGGCGGGGTGACGGTGGGCCGCAGGGCGGCCCACCGGGCGTACACGTCTCCGGCTTCGAACGGGTCCAGCCCGGCCTCGCGGATCATGGCGGACAGCAGCATCACGCTGCGCTCGCGGGCGCCGGGGATGCCGGTCTCGGCGAGCGCGGCCGGGCTGTCGGCGCAGAACACGTCGTGCGCGACCTCCATGCCCTCGGGGCCGCCGAAGGCATGGGTCTCCGGCTCGTAGATCCCGCCCGTCCAGCCGGTGATCACGCGGTCGGCGACGAGCTGGTCCAGCAGGCCGGTGGCGGGCTGTTCGGTGCGCAGGCGCACGCCGGCGTCCTTGCGCAGGAAGTGGAAGCGGCGCCCGGCCAGCGCGGTCGCCAGGGCCCGGGCGGCGTCCGTGTGCGGGTCGGGGAAGGCCACGGAGGCGTGCCACCAGGACATGTCCGGAGGGATCGGCAGGTTCTCATCGTCGAAGGTCATGGGCAGAAAACTCCTTGCGAGGCGGCGGGGAGAAGAAGGTCAGGCGAGCAGGAGAACGCGGGTCCAGCCGGTGGTGTCGGTGGCGTTCAGGGCGAGTTGGGCTCCGGCGCGGCCTTCCATGAATCCGGGTTTGGGCAGGTGCTCCCAGTCGGCGGCCAGCCGTCGGTACAGGTCCTGGATGATCGGGGTGAAGCGTGCGGGTGCGGGACTGTCGGCGGCGACCGCGCGGGTGAGGGTCAACAGCCCGGCCCAGCCGTGGCAGAGAGTCGAGTCGGTGATGCGGGCGAGCCGCAGCGGGTCGGTCAGGATGGTCTCGACGGTGTCCTCGGCCGCTCGGCGCCGTGCGGGGTCGCCGAGGGCTAGCGCGGCGAGCTGCTGGGCGCGGGCGATGCCGGGCTGGCCGTAGCACCAGGACTGGCGGGCCGGTTCCGCCTCGGGTGGCTGGTCGGCGTCCAGGTGTGCTGCAGTGGACCAGTAGTGGGCGCCGTGCCGGTCGAGCCAGGTCGCGAATGTGCCGACGGCTTCCTCCTGGCCGGGGACGCTGACTCCGGCGCGCAGGGCGAGGGAGAGCACGGCCAGGGGCCCCGCGATGCCGTGGGCCATGCCGTTGTTGCCGTGCCCGCCGGCCATCTCCTTCCCGTCCGGGCCAACCGCCGACCACCACCCGGGCAGCATCCGGCCTTCACCACGGGCGGGGTGGGCGAGCGCGACGAGGCAGGCGAGCACGTCGGGCAGCCGGGGCGCGATCGGGCGGCGGGACAGCAGCAGGGCGGCGAGTCCGGTCAGGCCGCGGATGAGGTCCCATTCGGCGAGGTGGGGCAGTGCGCCGGCCGCCTGACGGCGGTGGGCGGCGGCGAGCCGGGCGTCCACGACGCGGTCGACGGCCGCGCGGACGTCGTCGCCGGCCCCGTGGGCGCGGGCCAGGACGAACTCCAGGGCGGGTGCGCCGTGGAAGAGGCTGGCGTTACTGCCGGTGCTCACCCCTCGGACGGTGGCCTGGGCGAGGTGGCGGCGGGCGGTGGACAGGTCCCGGCGCTCGATGTCGAGCAGGGCCATCCCCAGGGCGCCCTCGGACAGGTCCTGCGTACGGGGCACGGTCGTCGTGGTCATGAGCGTCTGGCCAGGGGAACGACGATGCTGTGGGCCCGGCCGCCGATCCACCCGTCGGCGTCCGGCGGGGGCGCGTCGTGCAGGGTGGCGATGCCGAAGGGGCTGGCGTCCAGGTGCGCTCGCAGGAGGTCCAGGTCGACGTCGCGGGTGAGGTCGAGGGGCAGCTGCTGGTCGTCCTCGGCGAGCAGGACCCGCTCCGGCACCCGGAACCGGGCACGCCAGGCGTGGAGTTGGTCCGCCCACTGCTGGAATGGGGCGGTGCGGGCGGGCAGCGTGCGGCTGCGGATCTTCCACCGGGCGGCGGTGAGGATGGTGCGCCGGTAGGTGAGGGCCGGGGTGAAGGGCAGGGTCCAGGCGGCGCCCCAGTCGAACCAGGTCACCTGCGGGGACGCGGCCCGGCTGATCTCGCCGAGGAAGCGGGCCATCGGCGGGGTGTAGTTGTTCCACAGGAAGTTGATGGCGGTGGGGGCCAGCAGCTCCAGCGGCTTGCCCGTCGCGGACTCCACCAGCTGGGGGCGGCCGTCGGCGACGGTGACCGACAGGTCGCGGGGGAAGAGGACGTGCGGTTCGGGGCGGCGGAATTCGCCGACGCTGACGATCCGGGGCAGGGCCTGGGGCGCGCGGGTGAGCAGGTCGGCCGGCACGCGTCCGGCATGGAAGGAGAGCTGCGCGAGTTCCGCCTCCGGATCGACGGTGGGCAGGTTCGCGTACGCCTCCTTGGTGCCGGGGAAGAGGTGCCAGAACCGTCCGGTCATCGAGCCGGCCGAGCGGGAGACAGTGAGCACGCGCAGCCGGAAGTCGCCCCGGTCCAGGGCCGGAACAGAGGTGGCGTGGACCTGTGCTGCCAGTTCGAGGTGAGGCGCCAGGCCGTGGGGCTTGTCGCCGGCTGCTGCTTCCAGTTCCTCGATCATCGCCCCAGTCACCGCGACGGTGCGGCTGCCTTCGGCGGCGGCGGTTCCGGCCAGCTCCAGCAGCAGGCGGTCACGCCGGGACATCGGCCGGGGCGGTTCGCTCGCCGTGACGAACCCTGCAGGGAAGCCCACGCCCCGGTCGGGATCGGTAGCCACGTCCACCGGCACCGCGGTGTTCTCGCCGTAGCGCTCGGAGAACTGCTCGATCCACCGCCGCCAGGTCGGTGTCCCGGTCGGATGGGTGACCAGGCGGGCCAGGACGGTCGCCGCGGTCTCCACTTCGGTCAGCACCTGCTCGGGCAGCCGCACGTCGGCGTCCAGCCGCAGGTCGCACGCGGTCCGCAGGCCGGCTGCCTGAGCGCGCGCCGCGGGAGGTAAGACGTCGGTGGGGTCGGCGACGGTGGCGGGCGCGCGCAGCGAGGAGCGCAGCAGCCGCACCCGCAGCAGTTCATCGAGCAGCCGGTCGCGCGCGGTGCCGCTCACGGCGGGGAACTCCGCGGCCAGCTTGTCGGACAACTGGCGGTACCCGATCGGCGATCGGGCCACGTCGAGTACGAGACGCAGCGCGGGGCTGAGGGCGAGGCGGAACTCGGCGTCGCCCTCGGAGGGCACGTGGATGTGCTGGTCGCGCTGACAGATCAGGGTGTTGACGCAGACCTCGGCGTCGGCCATGCGCGCAGCGTCGCTTTCCCAGGCGCTGAGCATCTCCTCGAGTCCGACCGGCTCGGGGCGGGCCACGGCCTGGTGCTCGTCGCCGATGCGGACGGACGTCACCTGGGCGAAGCCGAGCGGGGCGACGCCGGCGAACAGGCCGTAGGGGGTGGAGCGGCGGGCGTAGCGGATCGCGTAGCGGGCGGTGGCCAGCGCCGCCCGGCGCATCCGGCGCACCTTCGGTGTGCGGCCGTCGATGATGGCCTGCACCTGGTCCGCCAGGTGAGGGCTCGCCTGCGACACGGTCCGGCGGAAGCCGGTGTCGGACCACACTGTGCTCAGCCACGCGCGCCACTCTTCCACGGGCGCCGTGGTCGTCGGCCAGGGCGGCATGGCGGGCTCGGTCGTGTGTACCGCGGCGCGCAGCATGGCCTGCCCTGCGGCCTCGTACAGGCTGGGCCGGTGCCGTGTCATCAGGGCTCTCCTCATCTTCTGCGTGGCGGGCGGGGCGGGCCGGACGGGGAGAGCCCCGTCCGGCCCGCGTTGCCGGGGTGGTCCGGCTTACGAGGTGGTGCAGGCGCTGGGGCAGGAGCTGCCGCAGGTGTCGCCCGTGCTGCACATCAGGACCGTCTCGGTCGCCGGCGTGCCCTCGATGAAGGTGATGTCGAGCCCGAACGGGTCGGTCTCGTCGGTGGTTGCCAGGTCCGACTGCACGGGGGCGGTCGGCCTCTCCGTCTGCACGGCGGTCATGCTTGCCTCCTTGTGGCGATGGGTGGTGCGGGATCCCGGGACCCGGTCGGGGCCCGGAGCTTGGTGCCAGACGGTGGCGGGCGAAGGCGTCGCCTGGTCCAGGCGGTCTGGGAGTCGATGGGACCCGTGCCGTCAGGCTGCTACGGGCTGCGCTTCCTGGTGGGCCTTCGCGGCCTGGTTCAGGACCTTGGTGAAGTGCTCGGCGCGTTCGTCGCCCTCGGCCTCCTGGGTGCGGAGGTCTCCGAAACGGGCCCAGTAGCGCTGGCAGACGTCGCTGTTCATGAGCGTCGAGGCGTAGAAGGGCAGTTGTCCGTCGCGGACGAAGCCCAGGCGGTCGCGCAGGCTGAGGGTGCAGATCTGCTGGTTGGCATGGAGCAGCTGCATGTACTCCTCGACGTCCATGTCCTCGGGCGCCCAGAGCTTGGCGAGGTCGGCGTTGGTGGACATCTGCGCCAGCCAGTCGAGCTGGTTGCGGGCGACGACCGCCTCGTTGCGCTCGGTCTGGTGCCGCGCGTCCTGCCTGAGCCGGACGGCTCCGACCACTGCGGTGGTGAGGGAGACGGCAGCACCGGCAGCGAGGACGGCGGTGGTGAGCTTCATCTGTCAACGATCCTTTCGTGGAGCGGAGTTGCGGCCGGGAGGCCGACTGGTGGAGAACCTGGGGTTCCGCTGCTTCACGCGGCCCCCGCGAGGACGACGGTCGGGGCTTCATCGGCAGAGTTATGCGCGGTGTACCGGCGGCGCACCGCCTTCAGAGCGACAGCGATCGGCGGCAGACCCACGGTGGCCCTGCGTGCGTCGACTGACTCCGGCGCGCGCAGCGGGCACAGTTCGATGCCGTCGGCGCGCAGCAGGAGCTGGGTGCCGTACTCCTGGTCGCGCCCGCTGGTGATGAGGGCGCGGTCGTGAAGGTGCGCCCAGTGCTGGACCAGCGCGTCGCCGGCCTGGACCGCACGTCCCAGCAGGGTGGTGGCGGCGCGCTGGAAGTCGGGTTCGTCGTCGCTGTGCAGGGCGATGCTCCACGCGGCACGGGCCGCGTCGGGGCCGACGAGGCGGTGCCCGGGCCAGTCGTGGTCGGCCAGGATGCGGCGCAGCACCTTGGTGTTGGCGTGGTCGGTGTGCCGGCCCTGTCCGAGTTGGACGGCGTCGAGCTGGTCGCGCACGCGTTTGGCCCGGTGCGCGGCCGATTCCGTGGCGCGGGCGATCAGCTCGCGGGCGAGGTCGGGCCGCTGCGGTTCGTCGGTTGTCACGCGTTGCTCCGATCATCCGGGGCCGGCTGAGGCGCGTGGACCTGGCAGCTGATCAGCGCGCGGAGCCCGGGGCGGTGCTCGGCGGGGAGTTTGAGGCGGGCGACTCGATCGCCGTCGCGTCCGGGGCCGGATCCGCACACGTCCCAGCCGGTGTCCGTGAGCCGACGCAGAAGGGCAGCGAGGGGTTCGGCTTCGAGGGCGTGGCGGGCCAGGGTCTCGGCCCGTACGACGTGGAGGTCGACTCGGGCGGCGAAGTCGGACGCCACAGGGTGATCAGGCGGGTGATGTCGTCGGACTGGCCGGGCAGGGTGTGGACGCTTTGGAGGAAGAGGGACGGACCCTGGCCCATCCGAGGTCGGGGTCGTGCTCGGGGATCATGCAGGCCAGCAGCCTCCCGTCCTCGAACAGCCCGGCGGGCATGGTCTGCGCCTCGCGGAACTGCGCGGGGATGTCGGCTCGGGCGGGTACGGGCAGGCCGTGCAGGGTGAGCCAGCGCTGGCGGTCCTGGACGAGGGCGGCGGCTTCCTCGCGCTCGGCCGCGGTGCTCAGCATGCGCATCTCGTAGATGGCGGCCGGCGGCGCCTGCGTGAACGGGACGGGGGCGGAGTGGTCCTCGCTGGCCGTGGGGGTCGTGGGGCGGGTCACTGGGTTGCCCCGCTTCGCGTCGCGTGGGCGGCTTGCTCGGCCGGCAGTAGCTGCCAGCTGTGCGCCAGGACCACCAGTTCGGTGGTGTCCTGTGCGCCCGTGTCGGCGAGGAGCTGGTCGAGCGCGGCGCGCAGGTCGGCCGGGGCGATCTTGGCGGCGACGGCGATGTCGCGGGTATCGCTGTGCTCAGCGACGGCTCGAAGCAGCAGCAGCTGCTTCGAGCTGATCTCCGGCGTCGGCCTGTCGGTCGTGGGAGGGGCCACCCGCTGGGTGGTGAACAGTCGGTGCACGATCACCGGGGGCTTGCAGCGGGGCGGGCAGTGGAGGCTCTCGCGGATGTCGCGGATGTACTGGCGGACGGTGACCGCCGACAGTCCTGTCTTTGTGGCGATCTCTTGGGGTGTAAGGCCGTTCGCGAGGTGTTGGGCGACGCGCTGCAGGGTCGGTGTCAGGGGGGTGATCGGTGCGCTGGTCGTCACGGGCGGGGTCACGATGTCTCTTTCTCGGCTGGAATGGACGGTCACCGGGATGGGTGCCACCGGTCCCCGCGGGGGACGGGGCCCGGCGGCACGGGCCCGTGCGCGGCGGTCTGGATTCACGGGGTGCCGCGCACGGGGGCTCATGCGGCGGTCGGGCCGGGGCGTGCCCAGGCAGCTTCGGCGGCGAGGCGCTCGGACCACTGGATGTGGTCCTCGTCGAAGGCGGCGTCGGCCAGGCGTATGCGCTGGACCTCGCCGGTTCCGGCGGGCGGGTAGGTGTGCTGGATGTCGCGCCACAGGCGTTGGAGGACGTAGTCGCGGTCGAGGGCGTGGGCGCCGTGCAGTTCCATGGCGTCCTGGGCGGACTGCACGGCCCACTGGTGGCCGAGGTACTTGGCGTTGATCAGGTCGGCGTCGCAGGGCAGGCCCTGGTCGAGGAGGTGCACGGACTGGTAGGCGAGTATCCGGCTGGCGCACAGGCGGGCCTCCATGCCGCCGATGCGGTCCCGCAGTACGGGCAGGTCGGACAGGGTGCCCCGGTAGCGGGGACGGGTCTTGAGACGAGCAGCGGTGGTGGCCACGATCGCTTCGTGAATGCCGAGGCTGACGGCGGCCAGATTGGGACGGCCGTACAGGATGCTGCTGCTCTGGGCCACGCTCAGCCCTCGGCCGATCTCTCCGACCACGTGGTCTTCGGGGACGCGGACGTGGTCGAGATCGAGGCGGCCGGCGGAGAAGCCGTGCAGACCGAGACCCGGGCGGTGGTCGGAGACGGCGAGCCCGGGGCGGTTGGCTTCGACCATGAACGCGGTCAGTGCCTGGGAGGCGCTCACGCCTGCCTCGGCGGTTCGGGCTACGACGAGGTGGGCTCCCGCGAGGTGGCTGTTGCCGATATGGATCTTGCTGCCGGTGATCACCCACTCGCTGCCGGCGCGTTCGGCGGTGGTTTCGATGCCGCCGATGTGTCCGCCGGCCTGCGGTTCGGTCACGGCGATCGACAACAGCAGGGAACCGTCCGCGACTCGGGGCAGCCAGCGGCCCTTCTGTTCGTAGGTGGCGAAGTGCAGCAGGGCGCCGACGGGGATCAAGGTGGCCTGCAGGATGGCCGCGGCAGCTGCCGAGACGCAGGCGATGCGGTGGACCAGGATGGTCTTGGCCACGTGTCCGGCACTCAGCCCGCCGAAGGCGGACGGGACGGTGACGGCGAACCAGCCCCGTGCGGCCATCAGGTCGGCGACCTTGCGCTCTACCCTGCCCGGAGCGGCCTCCATACGCGCGGCGCGCGGCGCGACGTGCTCGGCCGCGAAGGCGTCGGCCTCGTCCCACAGCAGTTCGTGGCGGGCGGTGAGGTAGGGGCGCAGCGCCGGTGGCGGTGTGGTGGGTGTGGCGGACATGGTCTCCCTCTCCCTGGGTGAAGGTCGCGACGTGGAGCGGCCGGGGATCGCCTACGGCTCCCGGGTGGGGGGTGTGGAACGGCCTAGCGGATGGGGGCGCGGGCGATGTGGTCCATCACCTGGGTGCCAGCGTTGATGACGATGTCTCTGAGGCGTCGCGCCTCGCTCAGGGGGCGCTTCTCGGGGTCGATGACGCACACCGTGCCCAGCACGGTGCCGCTCTCGTGGATGAGCGGGGCGCCGAAGTAGGAGCGGATCCCGACCGCGTCGACCACGTGGTTGCTGCTGAAGCGAGGGCTGGCGTGCACGTCGTGCAGTGGGAGGGCCTTCTTTCGGGCCATGACCTCCGGGCACCAGCCGTGGTCGCGGCTCATGGTGCGGCCGACGATGACGTACCCGCTGTCCGCCGACGGCTGGTGCAGTCCGACGAAGGTCTGCTCCTCCAGGAACAGATTGACGAACCCGTACAGGAACCCGGCCTGCGTGGCCATGTCGCGGGCCATCTCGTCGAAGTCGTCGCTGGCAGCGGTAGGCATGCCCAGGCGCTCGATCAGCTCGTACCGCCGCGCCAGTTCGGTCGTTTGCTGGGCCTGCGGGCCGGTGACGGCGGCGGCCGGGACGGACGGCCCAAGGGCGAGGTCCCGCATGTTGCGGCGCGGTAGTGCCTGCGTGGGCGGGGTCTGCGGTCCGAGGTAGGGGTTGGTGGGCTGGTATGTCATCAGGCGTCCTGGAGGGTGGTAGTAGGTGTGGGGCGGACGGGGCCTGCCGCTGCGTTTCTCACGGCGTGGCCGACGAGGGTCAGCAGGACGCCGGCGATGTGGTTCGGGTCGCGGGCGTCGCAGGTGACCACCGGTACAGAGGCGGGTAGTTCGAGGGCGGTACGGATCTGTTCGGGGTGGTAGCGGTGTGCTCCGTCGAACTGGTTCACGGCGACGACGAAGGGCAGGCCGATGTCTTCGAAGAAGCTGACGGGGGTGAAGCTGCTTTCCAGGCGGCGGGTGTCGACCAGGACGACCGCGCCGACGGCTCCGCGGGAGAGGTCGTACCAGAGGTCGACGAACCGGTCCTGGCCGGGCGTGCCGAACAGGAACAGTTCCAGGGGTACGGGCGCGTCGGGCAGGCTGAGGCGACCGAAGTCGAAGGCGACCGTGGTGGTCTGCTTGGCCTCGACGCCTTCCAGGCTGTCCACGTCCGCGCTCGCTTCGGTCAGGTACTCCTCCGTGCTCAGCGGCGTGATCTCGCTGACGGCGCCCACGGCGGTGGTCTTGCCCGCGCCGAAGCCCCCGGCGATCACGATCTTCAGCACGGTAGGTGCACCGGCATGTGGGTGCGCTGGAGTCCGCAGCACCACGGCCGGGTCATCCGGCCTGGGGGTAGGCGAGGGCATCGGGCCACTTCCTTTTCAGGCCCGCTGAGAGGGCCGCCAGCAGTTGTGGGGAGGGACCTGCATCCGCGTCCGTGTCGGCTGCGGCATAGGGGGAGGTGACGGGGACGACCAGGGCGTCGGCGTCTAGGAGGTCCGAGACGAGGATCTTGACGGCAGTGACAGGGCGGCCGAGTCGGCCCGCCAGCTCGGTCACCGAACGTCGGCGCTCTCGGCACAGGGTGAGGATGTCTTCGCATTCCTCGGCCTGGCCCGGGCCGGGGCGCCCAGGCCCGGCGTCCAGCACGGTTTCCAGGCCGAGCAGGTGCCGCGGCTTGGTGCGTCCGCGCGTCAGGGTGTAGGTCCGCACGAACGTCGAATCCTCGGCAGCGCGGCCGTGTGTGGTCACCGGACCTCAGCACCCGTGCCGACGCGGACGGGGATCTGCATGTAGGGGGCGAACTTCTGCACGAGGCGCCCCGTCTCGTACCCGACGGTGCCCGCGTCGGCGTCCGTGGTGGCGATGACGGCGAGGACCGTGTCCACCACACCGCGTTCGTTGCCGGGGTGGTTTTCGAAGGCCGTGCTGTGACCGGCGCTCTGGACGAAGAACAGGCAGTCGTCTCGCTCGATGACGACCTGCCTGGCCGGCCTCTTCTTGTGGCTGGGGCCGGTGATGTTCGCCGCGAGGGAGGCAACTCCGCTGAGCGCGGCCGACAGTTCGTCCGCCCAGTCCTTGTCGACGTCGCTGTCCAGCAGCCGCAGCCCGTCCCGCGACAGCAGCACGGCGTGGGTGACGCCCGGGACATCGGAGGCGAACTGACGCAGCAGCCAGGCCATGTTGTCCCGCTGTCCGCTTGCCGTTGTTTCGGATGCGGGCGCGTCGCCGGTCACGTTGTTCATCGCGGGGTGGGTGCTCATAGGGATCGCTCCAGAAGGGGGAAGGGCCAGCGGATGTAACGGGCCGCCGGGAACGTGGAAGGACGGGCGAGGTTCAGGGCCTGGGCTGCTCTGTCGAAGCGGTGGGAGAACCGGCGGCCCCGCCGGCCTGGATGCCGTTGCGGAAGGCGGCTGCGAGCCCTGGCGTCGCCGCGGTCACGGGGGCTTGCTCCCGCTGGCGTGGTGGATGGAACGAGCCGACCTGACGTCTACGCGTGGGAAGAGCGGGCGCATCAGCAGAGTGACCTGCCTCTGCGGCTCCCGGTGCCCCTGCGGTGCCGGGGCGTGTGACCTGGCCTGCCGTCGGGATGGCTGGAGTCGCGGCAACCTGCCGCGGCTGCGGCGCGGAGGGGCGGGCTTCCTTTGGCAGCGCGCTCGCATCGTCGACGGAGGGAATCGCTACGAGGAGCCGTGCCGGAATAACCACCAGGGCGGTGGTGCCTCCTGTCACGTTCTCCTGTAGGAGAACGGACAGCCCGTGGGACTGGGCGATCTTCGCGGCGACCAGCAAGCCGAGCTGGCCGGCTCGGACTTGGCCGCTGACATCGACCTCGTCGGGGGCTTTGAGTAGGTGGTTCATCTGTGCCCGCGTCTGCGGATGCATGGGGATGGCCCGGTCCTCGACCTCGACCGCCAGCCCGTTCGCCACCCGCTGCGCACGCACCATCACCTTCGTCGCCGGATCGGAGCACTCGCAGGCGTTCTCAATCAGCTCGGCCAGCAGGTGCGTCAGGTCCGGACCCACATGTCCGGGAAGACCCAGCTCGGCGCCCACAGACCCGGCCGCGACGGCCACACGCGGATACTGCACGACCTCGGAGACCGCGCCGCGCAGCGCCGTCGCGACGGGAACAGGCCGGCGCACGCTGCGCAGGGACTGCCCGCCCAGCACCGCCGTGCTCTCGACCTGGCGACGCATCCGCGTCACGAGGTGATCGATCTCGAAGATCTTGGCCAGCAGCTCCGGGTCGTCGGTCAGCATCTCCAGCTGGCTCAGTGCCTGAAGCGCCTTGCCGACCAGGGCGTGCTCGCGCATGGCCAGACGGCGCAGCACTTCTAGGAGGACGACGGACTGGGACTCGTCGTGCACACGTATCAGCGACGCGATGGCCTGCGCCTGGACTGCACTCAACGCCTTGTTGATCTCGGCGTTCGGACTGGCCGATGGTGGCGCCTGCATGTCCGGCAGCGGCGGGCGTCCCCCGCGGCACAGCTCGTCCGCCGACCACTGCACCGACTTCTCGACGGCTGCCGCTGCCCCCGCGACCGCGGTCAGTGCCGCTGCCCGGGCCTCCTCCGCGGCTGTCTGCATGGCCCCTGCGGCCGTTCGCGCTCCGCGAGCCGCCACCGTGGCGACCCCAGCCAGTCCGCAGACCAGGCCGACCAGGAGCCAGCCGGGGCCTACCGCGGACACCGACCAGAGGGGGAAGGCGGCACCGAGGAGCGCGGCAAGGAGCACCAGGGGCAGTGCCACGGCGCGGCGGACACGGTGCAGCGTGAACGCGTCGATCGGAGGCCGCCGTCTGCGGTGGCCGGTAGCGGCCGGCCGTGCCGGGAAGGCGCTGTCAGGCATGGGAATCCTCGTCAGGGTGGGGGTGGCTAAGCGTGCTGCGGCGTCAGGTCTGCGCAGGTCTGGCGTGTGCTGCGTGAGGTCGAGCGGGGCGTCGGAACCGCGACTGCGCCGCGGTGGTGGGAGGACTGCGTCGCCAGGAGCTGAAGGAGCCGGGCGCTCTGGATCAGGCCCATGTGGCTGAACGCCCGCGGGAAGTTGCCGAGCTGGCGCTGCTGGACGGGGTCGTACTCCTCGGCCAGGAGCCCGAGGTCGTTGCGCAGCGCGAGGAGGCGTTCGAATAGGGCGTGGGCCTCGTCCAGTCGGCCGGTCAGGGCCAGGGCGTCGACGAGCCAGAAGGAGCAGAGGACGAATGTGCCCTCGTCTCCGGTCAGGCCGTCCACCCCGGCGTGGTCGCCGATGGTCGGGTACCGGCGTACGAGCCCGTCCGGGGTGGAGAGTTCACGAGGTACCGCGTCCACGGTGCCGACGACGCTCGGATCGTCCGGCGGCAGGAAGCCGACGCGGGGGATCAGCAGCGTGGCGGCATCCAGCTCCTGCGAGCCGTAGGACTGGGTGAAGGTGTTGCGCACCGGGTCAAAGCCCTTGGTGCAGACCTCGTGGTGGATCTTCGCCCGCAGTTCGACCAAGTAGTCCAGGTCCATGTGGAGGGAGCCGGCCTCCACCAAGCGGATGGTGCGGTCGATCGCCACCCAGGCCATCACCTTCGAGTGCACGAAGTGCCGGCGTGCCCCGCGAATCTCCCAGATCCCCTCGTCGGGATCCTGCCAGCGCTGTGCCAGGTGCTCGACGAGTCGCTGGTGCAGCACGGCGGTGTCGGCACAGTGGGCCACACCGCTCTCGTGCGCGAGGTACAGGGTCTCGATCACCTCGCCGTACACGTCGAGCTGCAGCTGGTCCTCTGCCCCATTGCCGACCCGCACCGGCGCTGATCCCTCGTACCCGGGCAGCCAGGGCAACACCCGCTCCCGCAGGTCACGCTCCCCGGTGATCCCGTACATGATCTGCAGGTTCTCCGGGTCGCCGGCCACGGCTCGCAGGAGCCATCGCCGCCATGCCTGCGCCTCTTGCCGGTATCCGGTTCCCAGCAGTGTGGCCAGCGTCGTGGAGGCGTCCCGTAACCAGGTGAAGCGATAGTCCCAGTTCCGGTTTCCGCCGATCTCCTCGGGCAGCGACGTGGTCGGCGCCGCGACGATCCCACCGCTCGGCCCGTAGGTCATCGCCTTCAGCGCGATCGATGAACGGACCACGGGTTCGCGATAGGGCCCCTCGTAGGTGCACTCCCGTGTCCAGTCCTGCCAGAAGGTGAGCGTCTCGCTGAGCGCGGCCTCCGGGTCGGGAACGTCGGGCGCCGTCGCGTGGGACGGGCACCAACTGAGGACGAACGCCACGCTCTGCCGGGCGGCGACGGAGAAGGCACTGACGATGACGCCGTCCTTCTCCACCTGCTGGACGCAGGTGTCGAGCCACAGAGCGTCCGCGCCGGCCTCCGCGACCATGCGCCCACCGACCTCGTGAATCCACGGGCTGACGCCGCCGTACCCCGGCCGCGGACGCATGGCCGAGACCATGGAGACCTCACCGGTCAGGCCCTCGACGATCCGGATCACCTGAGGTGCCCCGTCGCGCGGTGGCATGAAGTCCAGGACGCGGACCGACCCGGCCTGGGTGCGCCATACCGATTCAAGGACGAGCGAGTCACCGCGGTACCGGCGCTCGGCGACTGCTTCGGAGCTGGAACGGCCAGCGGGAGCGGCCGGAGCGATCCGCCAGGTGCCGTGTTTCTGCGTGCCGAGCAGGCTGGCGAAGACGGCCGGCGAGTCGAATCGGGGCAGGCACAGCCAGTCGATCGAACCGTCGTCGCAGACGTGGGCACTGGTCTGCATGTCGCCGATCAGGCCGTACTGCTCGATACGCGGAAGGCGCTTCATCGTGTGGATCTCCGTAGGCCCCGCGGATCCGGGGATGGCTTCGGGACCGCCGCAGCGGCCGGGAAAGTAGGAACGAGTGGCACCGGTGTCACCGGGGCGGGGAAGCTGCGATCTGAGGCGGCGGGGACTCCTCGCCGGGCGCAGCAGGGCCGGTTGCGCGCTCGCCGCGCAGAACAAGCCAGGCCATTGGCACGAGGATCAGCCCGATGACGACGGCTCCGGTCGCCGTCATGTCCGCGGCACCGAAGCGGCCCAGACCAAGCAGGCGAGGGCAACAGCGAAGACTGCCCCACGCAGCACGTTGATCCTCGGCTTCCGCCAACGCCGCCTGCGCCTCGGGAGCATCGCCCCGGGGCCGACGCGCTCCACATACGCGACGAGTTCCTGGGTCGCTTCGGCGAGCTGGACCAGGTACACCCGGCTGGGCATGTAGCCCTCCGGGACGCTGTCCGAGCAGAGCCTCTGCGCGCGCAGCAACACAGGGGTGCCCGAAGCGGTCCGTGCTCCCAACTGGCAACGTGACCGCGCAGACGGCGAACGAGGTCCTCCACATCAGAAGCGCTCTCGGGCAGCGGCGAATCATCGCCCAGCACGAGCGTCACCGTCTCCGACGCGGCCACCACGTGATCACGCTGCGGCGCCCGCTCCACGGTGACGGACCCTCGCCCTCCGCTCCCGCCCTGGATGTCTCCTCCGCGAGGGACCAGCGAAAGACGCATGACACAACTCCTGTTCGGATCAAGCCAAAGTGAGCCGAGATCGCCCGTTGGCACCGACGGCTGGCGTGCGAAGTGAGTGATCTGTCCGCTACGTTGAGCGAACCGTGAATCCCGTCTGAGGGGTATGCCTGTGCGGACCGGAAGGCCGCCAAAGGCGCCAAAGATCATTTCGGAACCGAGGGGCAGTCCATGGCCCGTGAACGAAACGTCGCCCTCGCCGCACTCCTGCGCGAAGCAGGCTGGTCCCAGCCGCAAGCAGCCGCTGCCGTTGCCCGGGTGGCCGCGGAGAGCGGCGTGCGTGAGCTGGAGGCGATCTCCCGCTCGCACATTTCCATGTGGGTCCTGGGCACGAAGCCGAGTGGCAGAGCGCCGCATATCCTGCGCGAGACGCTGTCCCGCAGACTCGGCCGCCGCCTCACCTTGGCCGACCTCGGGCTGGAAGAAGAGCCGACAGGCACGACCGACAGCGGTTCCGACTGGAGCGTCGACCCTCTGACCGCATTGGCCGAGCTGGGAAGCGACGATCTCGACATGCACCGACGCAAGCTGCTGGCCACCGCCGCCTACTCCGCGGCTGGCCTCGCCCTGCCTACCGCCTCGTGGTGGGCAGCCGCCCCTGCCGCAGCGGCGAACCGTCGACCGGTATCCCCGCGCTCGGTGACCCAGGTGGACATCGACGACGTCCGCGACCTCACGGTCTACTACTCCGCGCGTGACCAGCAGCGAGGCGGCGCCTCCGGCCGCAAGGCCCTTGCCAGCCACCTGCTCGACGAAGCGGTGCCGCTGCTCGGCGGTCGATTCCGCACGGATCAGCTCCGTCGCGACACGTACTCGGTCGTGGCAGAGATGACCTATCTCGCCGGCTGGATGGCCTTCGATGCCAGTGAGCACCGCACCGCCCAGCGCTACCTCACCATCGCCGCCCGGATCGCGGCGGAAGCCGGAGACGGACCGCTCGGCGGCCATGTCCTGCGCGCCCTCGCCCACCAGGCCGTGGACCTCGGGCATCCGCGTAGGGCGCTCGCCCTGGCCGACGCCTCGATGTCCCGCGACCGCTACGGCCAGGCCAGCAATCGTGAGAAGGCACTGCTGGCGATCGTCCATGCACGCGCACTCGCGGCCGACGGCGACCGGGCCGGCACTCTCGCGGCCATCAGCCGCGCAGAGCGGGACCTTGCCCGCGCCGACACAGTCGAGGCGCCGGCCCGCGTCGGCTTCTTCCAGGAAGCGTCCCTCGCCCACGAAACTGCCTGTGCTCTGCGCGACATGGGCCAGCCGCTCGACGCGGAGATCCACTTCAAGCGCAGCGTTGCCACCCGCCGACGCCAGCAGTACGCCCGAACCCACAGCGTCACACTCGGCTACCTCGGCGCCGTCCAGGTCCAGCAAGGCCGCCTCGACGAGGCATGCGCCACCTGGAACCAAGCACTCGACGCCATGACTGGCGTCCAGTCTGGCCGCGCCCGCGACGTCATCGTCCGCCTCCAGAGCGACCTCTCGCCCGTCCGGCAACGTGGGGGCCGCCATGTCACCGAACTGGACCACCGGGCACGGAGCATGCTGCGGGCCATAGGCTGATCGCGACACGGGCTCGTGGTGCCCCACAGCAGCTCGTGGATCCGCATCTCCAAGGGAGAGGAACCAGTACCGGTGACGACGTACGAGGTCGAATCGATCGCATCGGTCGTCGGCGGCCACACCCGCGTTCAGGACGACTACCAGGGCGGGGTCCAGTCGGTGATCCGACTCAACCAGGGGTACCCCCTCGAGACCCTTCAGGGGATCGAAGAGTTCTCCCACTTGACGGTGACGTGGCGCTTTCACTTGGCGCAGCCCGAGGATGTCCAGCTCCACGCCCGCCGCCCCCGGGGGAACCCGCAGTGGCCAGCGACCGGAACATTCGTCCACCGGAACCACCGGCGCCCCAACCAACTGGCCATCAGCTACCCAAGGCTGCTGGGCGTGGAAGGCCGCGACCTCCTGGTGACGGATCTCGACGCGGTCGACGGGACACCGGTTGTGGACCTGGCCCCCTACTTTCAGGAGATGGGGCCCCGAGGCACCGTCCGTCAGCCGGCCTGGCCGAGCGAGATGCTTGCGACCTACTGGCGTGACGCGTCGGAGCGCTCGTAGACAGGCTTGTCGTAACTCCTCGACGGTGGCGTTCCCGCGGGCATTCATCACGGCCTGCCCGCGGAGATACGGAGGAGGGTAGATCCGGAGTCACGGGCGTCCTCGCTAACGTTCCCCTCCCCGGAGAGGTTCCGCACGGGGGCTGGGCCCCGGACCGAAGCCTCATCCGGGCTCTCCGAACGCATCGTCGCCGTCGATGAAATCCCGTCGGCCTTCGGGTCGGTTGCGTCGGCCCTGGAGAACGGCGGCGAGTGCCGGCACATGGTGGTGGTCCTTTCGCGGCTCGTGTGAGACGGGCAGGTGTGGCTACGCGGAGTGCAGGATCGTGGCCCAAACGTCCTTGCCGTGCGCAGTGGACGAGCAGCCGTATCTGTCGCTGAGCTTTTTGATCAGCACCAGGCCGCGACCGCCTTCGTCGTTGTCGCCAGCCGAGACGGGGGCCGGGAGCCGGGGGTGCGGGTCACTGACGCACAGGAAGACACCGTCAGGGGTTCGGGTGAGAACGACCTTCACTGGAACCGAGGACTCGTGCTCCTTGCGGGCGTGCTGGAAGGCGTTCGTCAGTAGTTCGGACACGGTGAGAGTGACCCGCCAGTCGAGTTCGGTCAGGCCCCACAGACGTAGGCACGCCCTGACGAGGTCACGCACGCCCGAGACGGCTGCGGCTGTCAGAGCGATGTCGATTTCGCATGCGCCGGAGCGCGTCCGGACCGTTGAGCTTGTGCCCTCCGTGATGGGCTGTTGAGCCTCCATCAAGTCTGCCTTCATGGGGAGTCCCTCGTTCGACGAAATCTCTCCAACCGGCGCCGGATGCGGTGTGTACTGGGGTGGCGGCCGTGAGCAACCATTGAGCCAGGCCGATAGGACCGCGTGCAGATCTTGATTCGGAAACCTCGATCTTCCGTTTCGCGAGCGAGGAACAGCCCATGCCAAGACCCGAGAAGCAGTTGACTCCGGATGCGTCTCCGCGCGACTGGTTTGGCTATGAACTGCGGACCTGGCGCAAGAAGCGCGGCCCTCTCACGCATGCCGACTTGGCCGCGAGAGTGCAGGTCAGCGGCTCACTCATTGAGAAGATCGAGAAGGGGACTGCTACCTGCTCGAAGGACTTGGCCGAGCGCCTGGACGAGGTCTTGCAGACCGGCGGCGTCTTCACCAGGGCGTGGGGAATGGTGTTTGGCCAAACGGAAAAACCCCGCCCCGAAACGGAAAGTGCACCCCGCGGTAGGGCGGAGGCGTCGGTTCAGGTCCATGAAGGCCGCATCCTGGGCAGAGGTAGTACAACACCTCCAAGCGGGAGCCCTGCCTCTGTGGACCGTCGCGCCTTCCTCGCCACGAGTGGCCTTGCCGCCATCGCCCCCATAGACCTTGTCCACCTCGTCGCCCCAGCAGCCCCTCGGGAGACCCCGACACAGATCCGCCCGCGCGAGATCGGGCAGCTGAAGTCGCTTGCTGATGTCATCCACCGCCAGGACAACGAGCACGGAGGCGGCGGCGCGGTACGAGAACTCGCCCGCGGCGCCATCATGTGGGGAGCCTCCCTGCTGTCGGTCCATTGCCCCGAGCCGCTCCGGCCTGAACTCCTAGCATCTGTAGCCCGGTTAGGGATCGTTGTCGGCGCCTCTCAGTTCGACGCATACGCCCACGACGACGCCCGGGTCAGCTTTCGGCTAGCCGCCGAGTGCGCGGAAGAAGCCGGGGAGTGGCACCTGCGCGCCAAGACGTACTCGTTCATGGCCCGGCAGGAGATCTGGGTCGGAGACCCGGACACCGGCCTCACCCACGCGGAGAAGGGCCTGGTGCGCTCCGACCGCCTCACTGCGACCGAGCGCGCCATGCTGCACACCGCACGTGCCCGCGCCTTCGCCAAGATGCGCGACGTGGGCAACACTCTGCGCGCGGTCGGAGAAGCCGACGCCGCCTTCGAACAGTCCGACCCGGCACAGGATCCACCGTGGATGGCGTACTACGACTATGCCCAGCACCACGGCGACACCGCACACGCGCTGTTCGATCTCGCGGTCCACGCGGACGAGGACCCGGGGCAAGCGGGCCGCCGCTTCGAGATCGCAGTGAAAGGCCACGGCAGCGCCTTCGCCCGCTCACGTGCCATCTCTGAGACGAAGCTCGCTTCCCTGGTCATGGCCAAGGGCGACGATCCGCGGCACGCGGTCGTGCTGGGCCATCGAGCGCTGGACGACGCCGGCAAGCTGACCTCGTGCCGGGCCGCCGACGACCTGCGGGAACTCGCCCGGTTCGCTGGCCGGTACCGGAAGCTCTCCGAGGCCAGTGACCTGCGTGAGCGCATCGCGGCTACGGTGCGAGCGTGACCACTTCACCAACGCCCACCCCAGCAGTACTACAGGCGGCGTGCCTCGCCGCCGGCCTCGACGCGACGGACGCCGAACCGATACGGCTTGCCGAGAACGCCATATGGCGTCTGCCTGGGGGGATTGTGGTGCGCATCACTCAGCCCGGCCAATCTGCCGCTGCAACGCGTGAGGTTCAGGTCGCCCGCTGGCTGGCGACCCAGGGCGTGCCCGCCGTCCGCGCCCTTGACCTGCGGCAGCCGGTAACTGTCAACGGACACCCGGTGACATTCTGGCAAGAACTGCCACCTCACGAAATCGGGACCGTCGCCGACGTCGTCACGCTCCTCAAGCAACTGCACGCCCTGCCGAAGCCGGACCTGCCGCTCGGCGAGCTGGACCCCTTCGTCCGGGTGGTCGAGCGCATCGAAGCAGCAAGCACAATCTCCGACGATGACCGGCAGTGGCTGCACGGCCGGCTCAAAGACCTCAAGAACCAGTGGGCTACGAGACCGAAGGGCCTGCCGGAGTGCGTAGTCCACGGGGATGCGTGGGTCGGCAATGTGGCGCGCACGGCGGCTGGCCCGTTGTTGATGGACTTCGAGCGCGCTTCGTTCGGCCCGCCGGAGTGGGATCTCGTGTCGACCGCGGTGAAGCTCACCACGACCGGCGCGGTGTCTGCCCAGGAGTACGCCGAGTTCTGCGAGACCTACGGCACTGACGTCACCGAGTGGGAAGGGTATGGACTCCTATCTGGAGCACGTGAGTTGCGGATGGCGACCTACGCCGCGCAGCACGCTGCCTCCAGTCCGGAGTGGCGGCGTGAGGCGCAGTATCGCATTGACTGCTTGCGCGACCGGTCCGGGGCGCCACCGTGGCGCTGGAAGGGGATCATGTAGCCCACGGACCAGGCCAACTACCAGATGCTCACGCTTGTACGTATACGGGGAGGCTGTCTTGCCAACCAGACGCCGTGGCCTGATTCTCGACTTCGGCGGCGTACTCACCACCCGCATGAGGCTGAATGGGCAGGCGTTCGAGAGGTCAGAGGGCCTGAAGCCCGGAGAATACTTCGCTGCCCTCAACGAGAACCCCGAAGGCGTCGCGATCTACGCAGCGCTGGAGGTGGGGAAGGCGACGCAGGAGGACTGGAACCGTGTCATCGGCGGCATCCTCGGCATCGACCCCACCAACTTGATGCAGCGCGCGCTCGCCAACCTTCACCCCGAGCCGCAGATCGTCGCCGTGGCGAAGCGCGCCCGGGCAGCGGGAATCAAGGTCGCCATGCTCAGCAACAGCTTCGGGATCGAGCCCTACAACCCGTACGCCGACAAGGGCATGTGGACCGACTTCTTCGTCGCGGTGATCCTCTCGGAGCTGGAGGGCGTGCGGAAGCCGTCCCCAGCCATCTACGAGCGAGCTCTCGATGCCTTGGGGCTGATCGGCCCGGGATGCGCATTCGTGGACGACCATGCAGAGAACCTGCCGCCGGCCGAAACTTTGGGCATCCGAACGGTTCACCACACCACGGACCCCGTCGCTACTGCCGCCATCCTGGAGTCTCTGCTGCTCGACCCAACCCCGGCCTGAGCTGCTCGACCCAACCCCGGCCTGAATCAACGGAGGCGCACATGCGGGACCCGAACCCGGCGGACCGCTCGACGGGCTTACAAGCTCCTCTGCCGAACCGACTTGCTGACCGGCCGACGGCACCGTTCGTATACGGAACTCTCCAGTTCGAGGCGGTGCTAGGTGGCCTCATCGGACGCGTCCCCGAGCGCCAGCCCACCACTACGCTGGGTTGGCGCGCAGCGGCTCTCGAAGGCCGCGTATATCCCGGTCTCGTCTCCGCTCCCGGCTCCGAAGCGCGCGGCCTGTTGTTGACGGGGATGAACGAACGGGAGTGGCGAGTCCTCGATGCCTTCGAAGATGATCGGTACGACCTGCAGCGCATCGATTTGACTTGCAGATCTGCCGCTTGGGCCTACGTCTGGCCGGGCGGAGAAGTGCAGGTGGAGGACTGGGACGCGGCCGGGTTCCAGGAGCGCCACCTTCAGGCGTACGCCGGGCGTTGTGCTCGGATCGCTTCGGACCTGGCGGCCAGAGCTGGCTACTGAAGCCCAGAACGACCCAAGGGCATGTGGACCGACTTCTTCGACGCGGTGATCCTCTCCGAGCTGGAAGGCGTTCGGAAGCCCTCACCGCTCATCTACCAGCGAGCCCTCGATGCCTTGGGGCTGACGGGCCCGGAGTGCGTGTTCGTGGACGACCACGCGGAGAACCTGCCTCCCGCTGAGGCCCGAACGATCGAGGCCAGCCGATCCGCCCCAAGGAGTCCCACCTGCCGAATGCCGCTCTCCGATCCGCTGTCTTCTCCTTGGCGCTTGGCGGCCTGAACGCGTGGACCGCATAGGAGCATGACCTCACCGGGGTGTTGTGCGGTCCATTGGGCTTCGTGCTGACCGCCAGGCAGGCCGGCGAGCCCCTGACTTCCGGGGGCGACGGCGCGTCGGCGGGTGCCTAGCGGAGAGCGAGCGGCGGCCCGGACGATGTTGGCCGATAGGGCGAATTCTTTCGGTGTCGTCAGGCCGACTCGGCATTTCGCCCATGGCAGACGAGAAAGGCCCTCGAAAGACTGGAACCCTCTCCGGGCGTATGTCAACGTACAACACCCCGGAAGTGCGAGGTCGGTAAGCGACCCGCCGGGTGATCCGATGAGGAGTCTTTCCGCCGATGCGCGCCCTCCGACCAGTCCGGCCGACCGTCCCTGTCCGCTTACTCTTCGTGCGATATACCGGTGGACCGCTCATACCGAATCCACATACGGGGGCGGATCGATCGGCGTCGAGGCTGGCAGTCGGGGAGAGCCTCTTTTCGGAGCGCACGCAACATAGACCAAGATTGCCGGTTGGCCAAACCGGCGATCGTCGCGACCATTGAGCAGGTCCGCATTTGGCTGTACTTGGCGGTGGAGCCGTAGCGGACACAGAGGGCAGCGCTCCCCAAACCCACCGGGGAGGAAGAGAAGGGGCACCACCTGCTGCAGCCCTGATGCCCACGACGCCCTTCGCTGAAGCGCAGCGGCTCCTCTGCTCCTGTGCAGTTTCCACACCCTCAAGGAGAGTGAGTTTCCTGTCCGAACCAATAAAAAAGCTTCCGCCGAACTCGAAAGGGAAGGTTCGATACCGGTTTGTTGTCGACGCAGGAATCGACCCCGAAACTGGGAAGTGTAAGCAGTTGAGGCGCACCTTCGACTCGTTGAAGGAAGCTAGGGCTGAGTACGCGAACATAACTAATCGGCGGCATGATGGGTCGCTTGTTCCGCCCAGCAAGATCACCGTGAATGAGTGGCTTGACCGATGGATGGCCATGAAAGCGGAGGACCTCGAAGAAACCACCATCTACAACTACGGGATTACCCTGGACCAAGTTCGGGGGAGGCTCGGTAGTATCCGTCTCCAGGACCTTACTGAAGAGCACGTGGAAGAGTGGAGGGACTGGGCGCTGGCGCATGGCCGCGTGCGTGGTAAAAGGGCCGGGACGCCACTCAGCGTCACGAGTGTGGATATGAGCCTCGCTCGGCTGAAGGAGGCGCTAGGGAGAGCCGTTACCCGGCGATTGGTGTACGTCAACGTCGCTGCGTACGTGACCATTCCCCGGAGAGCGCGAAAGGAAGAGCGGAAGACTAAAGAGGAGGTGCCGCCCTGGAACGTCCAGGAGGTTCAGAAATTCATAAATGGAATTAGGGGTGACCGTCTCTATGGTGCGCTTCTTCTTTCGCTGATGGGGCTTCGTCCAGCTGAAGTCTGCGGCCTCCGGTGGGAAGACGTTGACTTGGAGAAGGCCACGATCGTCATTGCCAACACGCGCACAATGATGGGCAACCGGTACGTGGTGGAGAAGGACACCAAGTCTCTTGCGGGTGAGCGGGATCTGCCGCTGCCGGCGCTGGTGCTGGGAGCCCTCAAGGCATTCCGGGCTCTCCAAGCCGAGGAGAGGCTCGCTCTGGGGGAGGCGTACACGGTGTCGGGCTACGTGCTGGCGCACGAGGCGGGCGACGCCTTCACGATCAAGCAACTTCGACGACGCGCGTACCGGCTTATGGAGCTTCTCGGGCTCCGTCGCGTCAGGCTCTACGACGCACGCTCGTCGTGCTTCACCTTCCTGGCCAACAACGGTGTCCCGGACCACATCCTCGCGCGATGGGCCGGACATACGAATGTGAAGACCACCAAGAAGTGGTACGTGAAGCCGGACGTGGAGGATCTTCGCGGAGCCGCCACCACTTGGGATGGCCTGCACGGGGGTGCGGCGGAGGGGCAAGAGTGAGCCATGCGGTCTACCGGCCGAGCGACTTGCCGAGCCGTATGGCCAGGAAGATTGAGGTGGATGCGGAGTCCGGCTGCTGGTTGTGGACCGGCAGCTGTAACCGGGCGTCCGGCTACGGCCAAGTCTCCTACCAGGGGAAGACAGATCTTGTTCACCGTGTGGCGTTCAAGCTGCTGGTGGGCGAGATTCGGGAAGGTTTCCAGGTGCGTCATACCGATCCTCGTCGGTGCCGCCACACTCGATGCTGCAACCCGAACCGCTTGGAGGCCGTGATCAAAGAGGAAAGCGTTGTTCGTAGCGATTGAAGGGGGGGCACGCGCCCGGAGGGCCCACTGTCGACACGGCCACGAGTACATGCCGGAGAACGTATACCTGGGCTCTCGTCGGCAGGTCCGGCACTGCCGGGGCGGGGCAAGGCCCGCTAGGTCCACCCCGGCGATGTGACATCTCGTGACAGATGAAAGGGTCAGGCGGGTGAGTGAGACACCGATGAACACCCTGCAATACCGCTTTGACGGGCCAGAAGACGCCCCTGTCCTGATCCTCGGTCCCTCACTGGGTACCACATGGCACATGTGGGACCGGCAGATACCGGAGCTGTCCAAGAACTGGCGGATCTTCCGGTTCGACCTGCCGGGCCACGGCGGCGCCCCCGCCTACCCGGCGGGTTCCGTCACCGAACTCGCGGGGCGGCTGCTCGCCACCCTCGACGGGCTCGGCGTGCAGCGCTTCGGTTACGCGGGCTGCGCGTTCGGCGGGGCCATCGGCATCGAGCTGGCCCTGCGTCACCCGGAGCGGATCGCCTCGCTCGCCGTGATCGCCGCCTCGCCCCGCTTCGGTTCGGCCGACGAGTTCCGGCAGCGCGGGGTGATCGTGCGCAGCAACGGGCTCGACCCGATCGCGCGATCCTCGCCCGAGCGCTGGTTCACGACCGGCTTCGCCGCCGCGCAGCCCGCGATCACCGAGTGGGCCGTGCAGATGGTGCGCACCACCGACCCCGGCTGCTACATCGCCGCCTGCGAGGCGCTCGCCGCGTTCGACGTACGCGCCGAACTGGGCCGCATCGGCGTCCCCACCCTCGTCCTCGTCGGCTCCGACGACCAGGTCACCGGACCCGCCGAGGCCCGCACGCTGGTCGCCGGGATACCGGACGCCCGCCTCGCCGTCGTACCCGGTGCCTCGCACCTGGTCCCCGTGGAGCAGCCGGCAGCGGTCACCGACCTGTTGGTACGGCACTTCTCCACCGCCTGGCAGCCCGCCTACGACTCGGCCACGGGCCAGATGGCCATCCCGGCGGCCCCGGTCAAGCCGGTGCTCGCGGCACCCCCGCCGGTCGGCCCCGTCGCCGAGATCGCCCCGGCCGTCGTCCAGCCCGCGGTCCTGGGCAGGCCTGACCCTTACGACGCCGGGATCAAGGTGCGCCGCGAGGTGCTGGGCGACGCGCATGTGGACCGGGCGCTGGCCTCGGCGGACGAGTTCTCCGGGGACTTCCAGGAGTTCATCACGCGCTACGCGTGGGGCGAGATCTGGGACCGGCCGGGCCTCGACCGGCGTTCGCGCAGCTGTGTCACGCTCACCGCGCTGGTGGCGGGCGGTCACCTCGACGAGCTGGCCTTCCACACCCGCGCCGCCCTCCGTAACGGCCTCACCCCGGACGAGATCAAGGAGGTGCTCCTCCAGGCGGCCGTCTACTGCGGTGTCCCGGCCGCCAACAGCGCCTTCAAGGTGGCGCAGCAGGTCATCCGGGAGGAGACCACCCCCCAGGAGTGATCTTGAGCCTGGTAGTGGGAGCACCTGTCTCGGCAGCCCTCCCTGGCACCGGGAGGGGGAGGATGGATCCATGAAGCTCACGAAGAAGTCGCATGCCTGCATCCGTCTCGAGAAGGACGGGCGTGTGCTCGTCATCGACCCGGGGACCTTCACCGAGGAGGACGCGGCCGTCGGCGCGGAAGCGATCCTGGTCACGCACGAGCACCTCGACCACTTCAACGAGGACCGGCTGCGGGCCGGCCTGGAGTCCAACCCGGCGGCCGAGATCTGGACCCTGAAGTCGGTCGCGGAGAAGATCTCCGCGGCCTTCCCGGGCCGTGTGCACACCGTCGGTCACGGCGACACGTTCACCGCCGCGGGCTTCGACGTCCAGGTGCACGGTGAACTGCACGCCGTGATCCACCCGGACATCCCGCGCATCACGAACGTCGGCTATCTCATCGACGGTGGTCGCGTCTTCCACCCGGGCGACGCCCTCACCGTGCCCGAGCAGCCGGTCGAGACGCTGATGCTCCCGGTCATGGCCCCGTGGAACAAGATCGCCGAGGTCATCGACTACGTCCGCGAGGTGAAGCCGCAGCGCGCGTACGACATCCATGACGCGCTCCTGACGGACCTCGCGCGCCCGATCTACGACCACCAGATCGGCTCCTTGGGCGGCTCCGAGCACCTGCGGCTCGCGCCGGGGGCGTCGGCGGAGGTCTGAGCCCCCGAGGGCGGGGGCGTCGGGCGGGCACGGCGACCCGTTGTCGTACCCGCCCGGTAGGTTGTGAGGCATGCGCATCGCGACCTGGAACGTGAACTCGATCACCGCTCGCCTCCCGAGGCTGCTGGCCTGGCTGGAGAGCAGCGGCACGGACGTGCTGTGCCTCCAGGAGGCCAAGGTTGCCGCCGAGCAGTTCCCCGTTGACGAGCTGCGCGAGCTGGGATACGAGGCGGCGGTCCACGCGACCGGGCGGTGGAACGGCGTGGCGGTGCTCTCCCGCGTCGGCCTGGAGGACGTGGTCAAGGGGCTGCCCGGCGACCCCGGTTACGAGGGCGTGGAGGAGCCCCGGGCCGTCTCCGCGACCTGCGGCCCGCTCCGCGTCTGGTCGGTGTATGTGCCGAACGGACGCGAGGTGGACCACCCCCACTACGCCTACAAGATCCAGTGGTTCGAGGCCCTCAAGGCCGCGGTCGCGGGCGACGCGGCGGGCAGCCGCCCCTTCGCCGTGCTGGGTGACTACAACGTGGCGCCGACGGACGACGACGTCTGGGACATCTCCCTCTTCGAGGGGGCCACCCACGTCACCCCGGCCGAGCGGGCCGCCCTCGCCGCGCTGCGCGAGTCGGGCCTGTCGGACGTGGTCCCGCGGCCCCTGAAGTACGACCACCCGTTCACGTACTGGGACTACCGCCAGCTCGGCTTCCCCAAGAACCGCGGCATGCGCATCGACCTGGTCTACGGCAACGAGCCGTTCGCCAAGGCGGTCACCGACTCCTATGTGGACCGCGAGGAGCGCAAGGGCAAGGGCGCGTCGGACCACGCGCCCGTGGTGGTGGACCTCGACGTGTGAGTGCCCCCGGGGCGCGCCTGTGGTGCGACCCGGAGTGCGAATGTCACGCTGGGCGTATGAACATCCCTTTCCTGGGCACCTGGCGCAAGAAGCACGGTCCCGCCTTCGGCGTCGCGGTGTTCTCCGACGGTGATCACGACTCCGAGGGCGTCGCCGAACTCCTCTCCGAGTGCGAGCTGCTGCGTTCGCAGGCCCATCAGGCGGGCGTCGAACTCGACGACTCCGTCGCCTCGTTGGAAGCGCTGGACCAGCTGCTGCCGCGCTGGCGCGACGACGAGGAGAGCCTGCCATGGCTCGGCAACGACGCGGGGCTCTATCTCGGCTCGGTCATCGTGCGCACGGTGCCCGGCGCCCGCTGGGAGGTCTGGCCCAACGGCCACCCGGCGGTGCGGCTGGCCTCCGGCCGGGAGATCGATGTCGTCGCCTCCGGCCACACCTGGGCGTCCAGCGGCGCCCCCGAACTCTCCCAGCTGTACGCCGAGGTGGCGGAGGGGTAGCCCGTCCCGCCGTGACGGCGTAAACCAGAAATTTCATAAATACGGCTAATGCCCGAAAAGTGCGTGTCGCGTATGGGGGGTCACCCTGCCCGGATAGTTTGCGGCTTCTGCGACACAGCTGAGAGTGGGTAGGGCCGGGCATGGCTGTCGATCCTCTGATCGAACTGCAGGGCGTGAACAAACACTTCGGCGAGTTGCATGTCCTCCAGGACATCAACCTCACCGTCGGCAAGGGGGAGGTGGTCGTGGTCATCGGCCCCTCGGGGTCGGGCAAGTCAACCCTGTGCAGGGCGATCAACCGGCTGGAGACCATCGAGTCCGGCGCCATCAGGCTCGAAGGCCGGCCGCTGCCGGACGAGGGCAAGGCGCTCGCCAGGCTCCGCGCCGAGGTCGGGATGGTCTTCCAGTCCTTCAACCTCTTCGCCCACAAGACGATCCTGCAGAACGTCTCCCTGGCCCAGATCAAGGTCCGTGGCCGCAAGAAGGAGGAGGCCGACCGGCGCTCCCTCGAGCTCCTGGACCGCGTGGGCCTCGCCTCCCAGGCCCCGAAGTACCCGGCGCAGCTCTCCGGCGGCCAGCAGCAGCGCGTGGCCATCGCCCGCGCCCTCGCCATGGACCCCAAGGCCCTGCTGTTCGACGAGCCGACCTCGGCACTCGACCCCGAGATGATCAACGAGGTCCTCGAAGTCATGCGGCAGCTCGCGCGCGACGGCATGACCATGGTCGTCGTCACCCACGAGATGGGCTTCGCGCGCTCCGCCGCCAACCGCGTCGTGTTCATGGCCGACGGCCGCGTCGTCGAGGACCGCACCCCCGAGGAGTTCTTCACCAACCCGCGCAGCGACCGCGCCAAGGACTTCCTCTCCAAGATCCTCAAGCACTAGGCGGGGGAGTACGACCATGATCCGTACGACACGTACGCGCCTCGCCGTGGCCGCCCTCGTGTGCATCGCGCTGCTGACCGCCGCCTGCGGCAAGGAGGGCAGTCCGCCCACCAAGGGACCGGCCGCCGGCAAACTGCCCCACTACCAGGTGGCGGAGGGATTCGAGCTCCCTTCCTCGCCCACCTGGGAGAGGGCCAGAAAGCGCGGGTACCTCAACATCGGCGTCAAGGAGGACCAGCCGTACCTGGGCGAGAAGGACCCGGCGAGCGGCACCTACTCCGGCTTCGACATCGAGATCGCCAGGATGATGTCGGCCTCGCTCGGCTTCGACCCGAGCACCGTCCGCTTCAAGACGATCGCCTCGGCCAACCGCGAAACCGCCCTGCAGAACGGGCAGATCGACTTCTACGTCGGCACCTACACCATCAACGACAAACGCAAGAAACTCGTCGGCTTCGCGGGCCCCTACTACATGGCCGGTCAGTCGCTGCTCGTACGCAAGAACGAGAACGACATCCACGGCCCCCAGGACCTCGCCGGCAAACGCGTCTGCTCGGCGGCCGGCTCGACGCCGTACCAGCGCATCCAGACCGACTACCCGAGGGCGACGCTCGTCGCCTACGACACCTACTCGGTCTGCGTCGACAACCTGCTCACCTACCAGGTCGACGCCGTCACCACCGACGACGCGATCCTGATCGGCTACGCGGCGAAAGTGCCCGACGAACTCAAGGTCGTCGGCAAGCCGTTCTCGAAGGAGCCGTACGGCATCGGCGTGCCGCGCGACGACAACGCGCTGCGGTTCGCGCTCGACGACGCTCTGGAGGCCCGTGAGAAGAACGGCGACTGGAAGAGGGCGTACGAGGCGACGCTCGGGCTCTCCGGAGTGCCGGCACCCACCCCGCCCGCCATCGACCGCTACCCGGCGAGCTGAGCGAGGCCGATGTGAACGTACTGATCGACAACTTCCACACCTTCGCCCAGGGATTCCTCGGCACGGTCGAACTCACCGTCTACGCGAGCGTGCTGGCCCTCGTGCTCGGCTTCCTGATGGCGTCGTTCCGGGTCGCGCCGGTCGGCTCCCTGCGGGCCTTCGGCACGGTGTGGGTGACCGTACTGCGCAACACCCCGCTCACCCTGCTGTTCTTCGCCGTGCTGCTCGGGCTGCCCCGGTTCGGACTCGTGCTGCCCTTCAAGGTGTTCGCGGTCCTGGCGCTCGGCTGCTACACCTCCGCGTTCATCTGCGAGGCGCTGCGCTCGGGCATCAACACCGTGCCCAAGGGACAGGGAGAGGCGGCCCGCAGCCTCGGCATGACCTTCAGCCAGACGCTGTCCGTGGTCGTCCTGCCACAGGCGTTCCGGTCCGTGATCCCGCCCATCGGCTCCACACTCATCGCCCTCGCCAAGAACTCGGCGATCGCCGGGGCGTTCAGCGTCAACGAACTGCTCGGGACCTACAAGACACTGAGCGAGCTCGGCTACAACATCGTCTGGACCTTCGTCTGGATCGCCGTCGGCTATCTGATCATCACCCTCACCATCAGCGCGATCTTCAACTACCTCGAACAGCGCTGGGGAGTCGCCCGATGACCACCACCGCCCCCGAATCCACCGCCCTGTACGACGTTCCCGGACCCAGGACCCGCCAACGACACCGGCTCTACGCGGCCGTGTCCACCGCCCTGATCCTCGCCCTGGTCGGCTGGATCCTCTATCTCCTCTTCGACACCGACCAGTTCACCTACACGAAGTGGATGCCGTTCGAGTACAAGGGCATCCAGGAACTGCTGCTGCGGGGACTGGGCAACACGCTGAAGGCCTTCGCGATGGCCGCGGTGCTCTCGCTGGCGCTGGGCACCGTGCTCGCGACGGGGCGCCTGTCCGACCACCGTCCGGTGCGCTGGGTCTCCACGCTGGTCGTCGAGTTCTTCCGCGCCATGCCCGTACTGGTGATGATCTTCTTCATCTTCGTGGCACTGAAGGTGCAGCCGCTGCCCGCGCTGGTCGCGGGGCTGACCCTCTACAACGGCTCGGTGCTCGCCGAGGTCTTCCGCTCCGGCGTCAACTCCGTCGAACGCGGCCAGCGGGAGGCCGCGTTCGCGCTCGGCATGCGCAAGACCCAGGTCATGACGTACGTCCTCGTCCCGCAGGCCGTGCGGGCCATGCTGCCCGCCATCATCAGCCAACTCGTGGTGGCCCTGAAGGACACCTCGCTCGGCTATCTCATCACCTACGAGGAGTTTCTGCACGCCGGGAAACTGATCGCCTCGAACCTCGACTACGATTTGCCGTTCATCCCCGTGGTGATGGTGATCTCGCCGATCTACATCGGGATGTGCATGCTGCTCTCCTGGTTCGCCCAGTGGGTGTCCCGGCGGGAGCAGCGCAGTCCCAAGACCGAGGCCGTGCACGTGGCACCGGCCGAACCAGGGACGCTGCTGCCGGGTGGGGGTCCCCCCACAGCCCCGCGACTGTAGGGGGAGCAGCAGCTGACAGGGCCAGACCCGGCCGGCGCCAGCAGCCGGAGATCACTGCTCGCGCAGGGGAACGGACACGTAGGACGGGTCGTTCGCCGGTGAGGAGAAGGTCAGCTGCGCGCCGGACGGGTTGTGCTCGATGTAGAGCGGGTCGACCGTGTCGACGACCAGGGCGAGCCGATGCCCTGCCGGGACGTCGTAGGCCGTGGAGTACAGCTCCAGGTCGACGCCGAACGGCTTTCCGGGCGTCTGCCCGTGGAAGGTGTACGGCGCGTTGCTGACCAGCTTGCCGAGGCCGAGCGGGCCCACGTCGTAGAGGTAGGCGACGAGGGTGCCGCTCTCGTCGGTCGGAGTGAGCGTGGTGTGCAGCGTGGTGGTCCCGCGCACGCGCTGGACGCTCGCGTACCTCTCCGACTGCCAGACGGCCGCCCAGCGGCGCGGCAGCAGCGGGATCGACGCCATAGGGGGCACCTGGGCGATCTGGTCGAGGATGCTGGAGAGGAAGATGATCCCGCCGTCCGCGCCCGAGTCGACGTTGGTGTGGATCGTGGTGGTGCCCGCGAGGGCGATCTTCTCGCTGGTCGCGCCGACCGACTTCCAGTCCGGGTAGCCCTCGTAGGCGCCGGTGGTGCGGGGCTTGAGCTGGACGGGCTGCTCACGGTCGATGCCGTTGTCGACGCCCCTGAGGTAGTGGTCGAACCAGCGGCCGGTGTCCGTCCACACGTCGTTGGGGAGCCCGAACAGACCGGTCACCTCGGCGGTGGCGTGGTCGCCGGGGCGGAACTCCAGGCGCTTGGGGCCGGTCAACTCCTCGTAGAACCTGGCGTACTGGTTGGGCGGGAAGATCGTGTCGCCCCAGCCGTTGGCCATGAAGACGGCCGCGCCGTTCTTGTTGAGCTGGTCGACATAGGTCTCGGGGGAACGTTTCTTCCCCCAGGCGATCATCTCCTGCTCCTTCGACAGGTTCGAGGCGAAGAAGTCCTTGAGCGTCTGCTGGAGTTCGGCGCTCGGGCGCCCGGTGATGGTCCCCGCGACGCCGAGCAGGGCGGTGGCCTGCGAGTGCTGGGTGCGGCCCGAGTAGATCGAGTCGATGAGGTCGGCCCAGCCGCTCATGGCGGAGACCGCCTTGATCCTCTTGTCGTGCGCGGCGGCGAGCAGGCTGATCCCGGCGCCGTAGGAGACGCCCGCCATGCCGACCTTCTGGGCGTCGGCCGGGGTGTTCGCCAGCGCCCAGTCGATCACCTTGGAGGCGTCGGCCACGTCGGGCGGTCCCGCCACTTCTATCTCGCCGCCGGACTGCCAGAAGCCGCGCACGTTGTACGTGAGCACCACGTAGCCGGAGTCGGCGAGCTTCTGGGCCTGTGCGAGGTACTCGACCTGGGGCAGGCCCCAGCTCGTCGGCATGACGAGGAGCGGGTACCTGCGGCTGCCGTCGGCGCCCGCGGGGGTGACGACGTTGGCCTTGAGGACCGTGCCGCCGTCTCCGGCGATGTCGACGAAGCGGACGGCGGCTGAGGCCGCCTGGGCGGTGGGGGCGAGCCCGAGGGCGGTACCGGCGATCAGGGCTGCGGATACGGCACCGACGGCGGACGTGCGCAGGGCATGACAATGGTGTCCCACGGGCCACTCCTCACTCGTGTCAGTAGAATGTGACCCGACGGTAACCTCGCTGCCTTACCGGAAGTAACCCGTCGGTAAGTTACGCACGGGTAAAGATTGTTCGAGGGCCGTGAAATCTATGAGGCGAGGTGAAATCTACGAGGCGCGGTGGGAGTTGCGAGCCGGCGCAGGTGTGGGCAGCGGGGTCTGGGCGGCCCGGGTCACATCCGCGACGAGCTCGACGACATCGGGCCCGTACGCGTGCGAGTTCACCACCTTCAGCAGCAGGACGAAGGAGTTGCCGCCGTGTTTGCGTGCCAGCCGTTCGTGGTTGCGGGCGAGATAGCGCGTCGCCGCCTGGTTGGTGATCGCGCGCTGCCCGCAGAAGAGGAAGACGGGCCGCGTCCCGCGCTCCTGTCCGGCGATCAGCCGGGCGAGGATCACGTACTCGCCCTTCCCCGACTCCAGGCGGTAGCGCTCGCTGCCGATCTGGAAGGCGCCGCGGTCCGGGCCCGGTTCGGCGTCGGTGTTCACCTCGATGCCCGGCAGCAGGGAGTGCAGGTGCGCGGCCATCCGCCGGTTGGACGACGGCCCGCCCACGCAGAACTCGGTCCGCTCACCGAACCCCTGCTGCGCGGCGTCGTGCGCGACGACCTGGGCGTGCGCGCCGCAGTCCTTGATCAGCGCGGCGAGTTCGAGCAGCGCGAACACGTCGAAGCGCATCACGGTGAGCTCCGGGCCGCCCGCCTCGCGGTTCACCACCAGGAGCGACTCGGAGTTGTCGGGCAGCCCGAAGAACGCCTGCTTGCGCCGGAGTCTGCGCTTCCAGAGGTAGGTGCGGGCGAGCCAGCCGAGCGCGGCGCTGATGGCGGCGGCGACCACGCCGAGAACGATGTTGCGCACGTCGTCATTCATGGGCGCGCATGGTATCGGCAGTGCGGACCGGTGTTCGAGGGGGTCCTGACGGGAGGGGTGCGCTGAAGTTACGCTGCGCGGACGGCTGTTGACTGGAGGTACGGATGCGTCGCCCTGTTGCGCGGAATCTGGCGGTCTTGGCGGTTTCGGCCGCGGTGGTGTCGGTCGGCGCGGCGGCGCCACCCAGCGCCGGGACGGCTTCCTCCCGTGCCACCCCGGCGAAGGTGCCGGTCGCCGTCGGCTACGGCGGTGCCGTGGCCAGCGTCGATGCCGACGCCTCCGCCGCCGGCATCGAGGTCCTGAAGAAGGGCGGCAACGCGGTGGACGCGGCGGTCGCCACCGCGGCGGCCCTGGGCGTCACCGAGCCGTACTCCTCCGGCGTCGGCGGGGGCGGCTACTTCGTCTACTACGACGCCAAGTCCCGTACGGTGCATACGATCGACGGCCGTGAGACCGCGCCGCTGACCGCCGACTCGGGGCTCTTCCTGGAGAACGGCCGGCCGCTCGCCTTCGCGGACGCCGTCACCAGCGGGCTGAGCGTGGGCACGCCGGGCACGCCGGCGACCTGGCAGACGGCATTGGACAGCTGGGGCAGCAAGCGGCTCGGGAGCGTGCTGAAGCCCGCGGAGCGGATCGCACGCGACGGGTTCACGGTCGACGCGACCTTCCGCTCGCAGACCGAGTCCAACCAGGCGCGCTTCAAGAACTTCCCCGACACCGCGAAGCTGTTCCTGCCCGGCGGCTCGCTCCCCGTGGTCGGATCGATCTTCACCAACCCCGATCTCGCCAAGACCTATGAGGAGTTGGGCAAGAAGGGCGTCGGCGCGATCTACCACGGCGACCTCGGCGAGGACATCGTCGCCACCGTGAACAAGCCCCCGGTGGACCCGGCTTCGGGCTACGACGCCCGCCCGGGCAAGCTGTCGTCGAAGGACCTGGCGGCCTACCGGGCGAAGCGGCAGGCGCCGACGGAGACGTCGTACCGCGGCCGGAAGGTCTACTCGATCGCCCCGTCCTCCTCCGGCGGCACCACGGTCGGCGAGGCCCTCAACATCCTTGAGAAGACGGACCTTTCGAAGGCGAGCGACGTCCAGTACCTGCACCACTACATCGAGGCCAGCCGGATCGCGTTCGCGGACCGGGGGCGCTGGGTGGGCGACCCCGCCTTCGAGGACGTCCCCACGAAGGAACTCCTCTCGCAGAAGTACGCCGACTCGCGCGCCTGCCTGATCAAGGACGACGCGGTCCTGACGAGCCCGCTCGCACCGGGCGACCCGCGCCGTCCGGCGGCCTGCTCCACCGGCGGCACGGCCGCCCCGACGACGTATGAGGGCGAGAACACCACCCACCTCACGGTGGCCGACAAGTGGGGCAACGTCGTCTCCTACACCCTCACCATCGAGCAGACCGGCGGCAGCGGGATCACGGTCCCGGGGCGCGGATTCCTCCTCAACAACGAGCTGACGGACTTCTCCTTCACCCCGGCCAACCCGGCCGTCCACGACCCGAACCTGCCCGGCCCCGGCAAGCGCCCGCGCTCGTCGATCTCCCCGACGATCGTCCTGGACCGGCACAACCAGCCCGTGGTGGCGCTCGGTTCGCCCGGCGGCGCGACCATCATCACCACCGTCCTGCAGACCCTGACGGAGTTCCTGGACCGGGGGCTGCCGCTGGTGGACGCCATCGCCGCCCCGCGCGCCAGTCAGCGCAACGCGGCCCAGACCGAACTCGAACCCGGCCTGTACGACAGTGACCTGCGGACCCGGCTCGAAGCCCTCGGCCACTCCTTCAAGCTCAACCCCGAGATCGGCGCCGCGACGGGCGTCCAACGCCTCCCCGACGGCCGGTGGCTGGCGGCCGCCGAGAAGGTACGGCGCGGTGGCGGCTCGGCGATGGTGGTGCGACCGGCGTCGTAGCGAGCGGCGGCCTCGCGCTCGTCGACGTCGGTGCGCCTGTGGCGATCAGCGTGCAGTGAGGATGCGTGGGCCCGTCCGGGTGATGGCCACCGTGTGTTCCGTGTGGGCCGCGCGGGAGCCGTCGTCGGTGCGCAGCGTCCAGCCGTCGGGGGCCGCGTGGAAGCCGTCGGTGCCGCCGCCGATGAGCATGGGCTCGATCGCGAGCACCATGCCGTGGCGGAGGGGGAGGCCGCGGCCGGGGCGGCCCTCGTTCGGGACGGACGGGTCCTCGTGCATGCGGCGGCCGACGCCGTGACCTCCGAAGCCGTCCGGGATGCCGTACCCCGCCGCGCGGCACACCGTGCCCACGGCGTGCGCGATGTCCCCGATCCGATTGCCGACGACCGCCGCCTCGATGCCCGCCGCGAGGGCCCGCTCGGCGGTCTCCACGAGCCGCACGTCGGCCACGCGCGGCTCGCCCACGATGAAGCTGATCGCCGAGTCGCCGACCCAGCCGCCCAGTTCGGCCCCGAAGTCGATGGAGACCAGATCGCCGTCCCGCAACCGGTAACCGGTCGGGATGCCGTGCACGATCGCGTCGTTCACCGAGGCGCAGATGACCGCGGGGAAGGGGGTGGGCGCGAACGAGGGCCGGTAGCCGAGGAAGGGGGAGCCGGCTCCCGCGTCGCGCAGCACCTGGTGGGCGACCTCGTCCAGCTCCAGCAACGAGACGCCCACGTCCGCCACCTTGCGCACCGCCGTGAGCGCCCGGCCCACGACCTGCCCCGCTTCGTACATCTCGTCGATCGACGTGTCCGTCTTGAGTTCCACCATGCCAATTACTATACCGGTATTAGAATGGGGTCATGGTGCGTACCCCCCCTGACCCCCGAAGAGCGCGAACGCGGTGAGCGTCTCGGGCAGTTGCTGCGCGAGGCCCGCGGTGGTCGCAGCATGGTGGAGGTCGCCGCGACCGCCGGGATCTCGGCCGAGACCCTGCGCAAGATCGAGACGGGACGGGCCCCCACCCCCGCCTTCTTCACCGTGGCGGCGCTGGCGCGGGTGCTCGGACTGTCCATGGACGACATTGATCACAGGACTCTGCGTCCAGTCCGAAAACTCCCTGTAGCCGTTCCGTAACACGAAGGGTGTTTTCTACCGGACCGGAGTACTCCAGTCGGGCGGGGAGTTGTGTGATGGCTGTGGAACAACTCCCGGGGCAAGTACGGGAGTTCGCGAGTTACCTGAGCGGGCTGATGAAACGGCTCGATCAGGACGGCGGCTGGTGCGCAGTGTTCTGGCAGCGCGACCCCGACGGCATGCGGGCCTGCCTGGACGGCTGGGAAGTGCCTCCGTGGGACGTCGTGGAGGCGCTCCTCCAGGACCTCGCCGCGGAGCAGGGCCCCCAGATCGCGGCCCAGGAGGCCCAGCGCGCCCGTGCCCTGCACAGCGCCTCGCTCACCGCCTACGACGGCCGGCCCGGCGGCCGGGACGCCCTCGGCGACCGTCTCGACGTCATGCTCCGCGAACAGCGCTACGCCGCGGAGCGCCAGACCGAACTGAACCGGCAGCTGCACGCGGCCACCACCCGGGAGGAGGTCGACACCGTCCGGCTCGACCTCGCCTGGGCCCACGACGACCACGAACGGGCCACCGCCCGATGTGTCGAACTCCGCCACCGGATGGAGAACCTGGACCGCCGCGCCCTGCGTACCCACGTATCGGGCGCGTTCGACTTTTCGGGGGACGCGGGCGGGGGCGTCGTCCGGGTCGCCGAGCCGGACGACCGGCGCGCGCTCGAGACCCGGCCCACCGCGCCGGGGACGGCGGCCCCGCACCGCTTCGACATCCCGGAGCGGTCCGGCCCGCGCCCGCGCTTCGCGGACCCGGAGGCGACCGACCACTCCGGGCCCGGCCCCCTCCCCGCCCCCGGTCCCATGGCGTCGAGCGACCCGGCGGCCCCCGGTTCCGGGCCGTACGACCCGGCGGCCGCCCGTTCCGCCCGAAGCGACTCGGCGGCCGCCCGTATCGGCCCGTACGACCAGGTCGGTAGGAGCACCGGTACCGGTATTACTCCCAGTGCCAGTGCCAGTGCCAGTGCCAGTGCCAGTGCCGGCATCACCCCCAGCCCGGGTCCCGCCCCCAGCCCGGGTCCCGCCCCCAGCCCGGGTCCCGCCCCCACTCCGAGCGCCGCCCCCGTCCCCAAGCAGCGCTCCAAGCGGCGCCCCCGCGGCAGCGCCCGCTTCGCCGGGATGATGGAGGCCGAGGCGGCCCCTGTGGCCGTCCCGGAGACGGCGGCGCCGCCCGGGTCCGCCCCGGCCGCGCCGAGTGGCCGTAGCCCCCGTGGAGCCCGTTTCGCGGGTGCCGCCGAGGCGCCCGCGCAGCCGCGCACCGAGGCGTTGGACGAGGACGCGCGGCGCGCCACCGCCGAGACCGTCCAGACCCTGACGCGGCTGCGCCGCGAGGGCCGCAGCGGCGAGGCACACGCCGTGCTCGTGGAGGCCGCCTACTGGCCCGCCGCCCGCTTCCCGCTGCTCGCCGCCGAACTGCACCGGGCGGGCCTCGACGCGGACTGGGCCACCCTGCTGTGGGAGGCCGCCTCGCTTCCCGCGGACCGGCTGGTCGGTGCCGCGGACGCGCTCGTCGCGGCGGGCCGCAGCGCCGACGGCCGGCAGATGCTCCGCCAGGGCGTCGCCCGCCCCGCTCCCGAGATCGGGACCGCCGTGCTGAGCCTGGCCGACGAGGGGCGCCAGCGCGAGATCCGGGCGCTGCTCGACGCGTACGTCCGCGTCCGCACCCCGGAGGAGGCGGCCCGCAGCGCGGAGGCGGACCCGGGACGCCTCGTGCCGCTGCTGCTGGCGGCCGCCAAGGGTGTCTCGGAGGAGCGCCACTGGGACCTGGTGCACGCGCTGCGGGTGGCCGGTTTCACCGCCTGAGCCATCAGGGAAGGCATTCCTGAGCCCGTCGAGGGTCCGTCGGGCCGTCGCCCACCGGATCGACCGCTCACCCACAGGGGTGCGAAACGTGATCGACTCAGCGGGTTAACGGCGATGGTCTTGGCAAGGCTGTCCGCTGGGCTTACTTTCGAGCCTCCACCGCCTTTGTCTACGGGCGTAGAGGCTCTCTGACGTCTCGTCGAAGGAGCAGCTCATGGCCAACGTCGTACGCGCCGCTCTGGTCCAGGCCACCTGGACCGGCGACACCGCATCCATGGTCGCCAAGCACGAGGAGCACGCCCGCGAGGCGGCCCGGCAGGGCGCGAAGGTGATCGGGTTCCAGGAAGTCTTCAACGCCCCCTACTTCTGCCAGGTCCAGGAGCCCGAGCACTACCGCTGGGCGGAGCCGGTGCCCGACGGGCCCACCGTCACTCGTATGCGGGAGCTCGCACGCGAGACCGGCATGGTCATCGTCGTGCCCGTGTTCGAGGTCGAGCAGTCGGGCTTCTACTTCAACACCGCGGCCGTGATCGACGCCGACGGCACCTACCTCGGCAAGTACCGCAAGCACCACATCCCGCAGGTGAAGGGCTTCTGGGAGAAGTACTACTTCAAACCGGGCAACCTGGGCTGGCCGGTCTTCGACACCGCGGTGGGCAGGATCGGCGTCTACATCTGCTACGACCGGCACTTCCCCGAGGGCTGGCGGCAGCTCGGCCTGAACGGCGCCCAGCTCGTCTACAACCCCTCCGCCACCTCCCGCGGCCTCTCCGCCTACCTCTGGCAGCTGGAGCAGCCCGCCGCGGCCGTCGCCAACGAGTACTTCATCGCCGCGATCAACCGGGTCGGGCAGGAGGAGTACGGCGACAACGACTTCTACGGGACCTCGTACTTCGTCGACCCGCGTGGACAGTTCGTGGGGGAGACGGCCAGCGACAAGACCGAGGAGCTGATCGTCCGCGACCTCGACTTCGACCTGATCGAGGAGGTCCGGCAGCAGTGGGCGTTCTACCGCGACCGGCGGCCCGACGCCTACGAGGGGCTGGTGCAGCCGTGAGCGACCTGTACGCGCGCCACAAGGCCGTCCTGCCCGACTGGCTGGCCCTCTACTACGAGGACCCGATCGAGATCACCCACGGCGAGGGCCGCCACGTCTGGGACGCCCAGGGCAACAAGTACCTCGACTTCTTCGGCGGCATCCTGACGACGATGACCGCGCACGCCCTGCCCGAGGTGACGAAGGCCGTCAGCGAGCAGGCCGGACGGATCATCCACACCTCCACGCTCTACCTCAACCGGCCGATGGTCGACCTCGCCGAGCGGATCGCCCAGCTGTCCGGCATCCCCGACGCCCGCGTCTTCTTCACCACCTCCGGCACCGAGGCCAACGACACGGCCCTGCTGCTCGCCACCGCCCACCGGCAGAGCAACCAGATCCTGGCGATGCGCAACAGCTACCACGGCCGCTCCTTCAGCGCGGTCGGCATCACCGGCAACAAGGGCTGGTCACCGACCTCCCTCTCGCCCCTCCAGACGCTGTACGTCCACGGCGGCGTCCGCACCCGCGGCCCGTACGCCGATCTCGGCGACGCGGAGTTCATCGCGGCCTGCGTCGACGACCTGAAGGACCTGCTCGGTCACGTCCGCCCGCCCGCCGCCCTCATCGCCGAACCCATCCAGGGCGTCGGCGGCTTCACCGCGCCGCCCGACGGCCTGTACGCGGCCTTCCGCGAGGTCCTGGACCAGCACGGCATCCTCTGGATCGCCGACGAGGTGCAGACCGGCTGGGGCCGCACCGGCGAGCACTTCTGGGGCTGGCAGGCGCACGCCGCCGCAGGCCCGCCGGACATGCTCACCTTCGCCAAGGGCATCGGCAACGGCATGTCCATCGGCGGCGTCGTCGCGCGCGCCGAGATCATGAACTGCCTCGACTCCAACTCCATCTCGACCTTCGGCGGCTCGCCGATCACGATGGCGGCGGGCCTGGCGAACCTCACGTACCTCCTCGAACACGACCTCCAGGGCAACGCCCGGCGCGTCGGCGGTCTCCTCGGCGAGCGGCTGCGGGCGATCTCCGTGCCGCTCGACTACGTACGGGAGGTGCGCGGGCGCGGGTTGATGATCGGCGTCGAGCTGGTCAAGCCCGGCACCGACGAGGCGTACCCCGAAGGTGCCGCGGCCGTGCTCGAAGCGGCCCGCCAGGACGGCCTGTTGATCGGCAAGGGCGGCGGTCACAACACCAGCGTGCTGCGCATCGCACCGCCGCTCTCCCTCACCGTCGCTGAGGCGGAGGAGGGCGCGGCGATTCTCGAGCACGCGCTGAGGTGTATCCAGTAAGAAGTTCTGAGCAAGGGAACGTGCCATGACCACCGCCACCGCCTTGGAACCCGCCCTGTCGGTACGCCAGGTCCTCGCCCTGGACCGGGTGCTCGCCGGAGAGCCCGAGGTGGTGGCCGGTGCGGGCCACCTCGACCGGTCCGTGCGCTGGGTGCACGTCGCCGAGGCCGCCGACGTGGGTGTGATGCTCAGCGGCGGGGAGATGGTGCTCACCACCGGGGTCCTGCTCGCCGGCGACCCGGACGCGCAGGCCGAGTACATCCGTTCGCTGCACCGTGCGGAGGCCGCGGCCGTGGTCCTCGGGCTCGGCCGGGCCTTCCCGACCCCGCCGGACGTGATGCGCCGGGCCGCCGAGCGCTGCGGGCTGCCCATGGTGGTCCTCCACCGGCCCTTCCCGTTCGCCGAGCTGACGGAGGAGGTCCAGTCCCGGCTCGTGCGCAGCAAGTTCGCGGCGGTGAGTCTCTCGGAGGCCGTACGGACCGCGCTCACCGGGCTCATCACCACGGGCGCGCCCCTGCAGCGGATGCTCGACGAGATCGCCGTGCACGCCGCGTGCCCGGTCGTCGTCACCAACCTCGCCCACCGCGTCCTCGCCACGGCGGGGGAGCGGTCCGCGGTGGACGACGTGCTGCGCGACTGGGAGCGCATCGCCCGGCAGGCGGGCGGCAGCGAGGGCGACGGCTGGATCCGCGCCGAGCTGGGCGGGCGCGGCGAGAGATGGGGCCGCATCGTGCTGTGCGGCTACCGGGGCGACGCCGCCACCGGGCGGCTGCTCGCCGACCGTGCCGCCGAGGCCCTGGTCCTGCACCGGATGCTGGGTGGCTCCGTGCACACCTGGGAGGAGGAGTCCGCGCAGGGCCTGCTGACCGACCTGGTGAGCGGGGTCGTACCGGCGCGGCAGCTGCTCCCGCGGGCCAGGGCGGCCGGGCTGCCCGTCAACCGGCGGGCCTTCGTGCCGCTGGTGGTACGGGACGGCGACCCGGGCCAGATCGACCGAGTGCTGCGTCTGTTGGGGCTCCCCGGACTGGTCGCCGAGCTCGCCGACGGGGCCACCGCCGTGCTGCTCAGCCTCGCCCGCGACCAGGACGCGGAGGCGCTGGCCGCCCACTTCGCGCTGCGGCTGCGCCATGAGACCGGCGCCCGTACGACCGTGGCGGCGGCCTCGCCCCGTACCGCCTGGGACGACGTCCCCGGCGGCCTGCGTGAGGCCCTGCACGTCGCCGAGGCCGCCGCCGACGCACCCGCCGACCAGGACCAGCCGGTGCTCGTCCGGCTGCGTGACGTCCATCTGCGGGGGCTGATACGGCTGTTGCGCGACGATCCGAACGTCCAGTCCTTCGCCGAACGGGAGTTGGACGGGCTGCTGTGCGGGGCCGATGCCGAGTCGGAGCTGCTGCCCGTGCTGCGGACCTACCTCGCGACCGGCCGCAACAAGTCCCGGACCGCACAGCTCCACCACGTCAGCAGGCCCGCGCTCTACCGCCGGCTGGAGGCCATCGAGGCCCGGCTCGGCGTCGACCTCGACGACTTCGAGCAGGCCGCCTCCGTACACATCGCACTGCTCGCACACGACGCGCAACAACGGTGAAACACCGGACGGCTCAGGTGAAACATGGGACAACGCGGGGGTGACACCGTGGAACGGCACAGCGCCTCAGACGTGACACGGTGCAACTCAAACCATCCCTCAGGGCTTCCTAGGCTCCTCGCACACCGAGCGACCGGAGGTCCCGATGAGCAGAGTGATCCGCGCCGCCGTCTTCCAGACTGCCTGGACCGGCGACAAGGAGTCGATGATCCAGGTCCACGAGCAGGCGGCCCGCGACGCCGCCGCACAGGGCGCACAGGTGCTGTGCTTCCAGGAGCTCTTCTACGGGCCCTACTTCTGCCAGGTCCAGGACAAGGCGTTCTACGAGTACGCCGAGCAGATCCCCGAAGGCCCGATCGTCCGGCGCTTCCAGGCGCTGGCCAAGGAACTGGGCATCGTGCTCGTGCTGCCGATGTACGAGGAGGAGCAGCCCGGCGTCCTGTACAACACGGCCGCCGTGATCGACGCGGACGGCTCGTACCTCGGCAAGTACCGCAAGCACCACATCCCGCAGGTCGAGGGCTTCTGGGAGAAGTTCTACTTCCGTCCCGGCAACGCCGGCTGGCCGGTCTTCGACACCGCGGTGGGCAGGATCGGCGTCTACATCTGCTACGACCGGCACTTCCCGGAGGGCTGGCGTGCGCTGGGCCTCGCGGGCGCCGAGATCGTGTTCAACCCGTCGGCCACCTCGCGCGGACTGTCCTCCTACATCTGGCAGCTGGAGCAGCCGGCGGCGGCCGTCGCCAACGAGTACTTCGTGGGCGCCATCAACCGCGTGGGCGTGGAGGAGTTGGGCGACAACGACTTCTACGGAACGTCGTACTTCGTCGACCCGGAGGCCCAGTTCGTCGGGGAGGTGGCCAGCGACAAGGAGACCGAACTCGTCGTCCGCGACCTCGACATGGCCAAGCTGCGCGAGGTGCGCGACCGCTGGCAGTTCTACCGGGACCGCCGGCCCGACGCGTACGAGCCGCTGACCGCGCCGTAGCCCGGCGGGGCCCTGGAGTCCGCCGGGCTTCCCGCGCCCCCGACGGGGCGCGGGGCTGTGGCATTGCGCGGCTTGGCCGCGTGGGCGCGACCAGCCACGAGTGACCCGCAGTTTTCAGCGCACCGCATTCAGCGAACGGCAGGAGAGAGGGAGCATGAGCAGCCGTACCGTCATCCGTAATGGCCTCGTCATCACCGCGTCCGACGAGATCCACGCCGACGTCCTGATCGAGGACGGCCGGGTCGTCGCCCTCGCCGCGACCGGCACCCCGGCGGCCGAGTCGTGGACGGCCGAGAAGACCATCGACGCCACCGGCAAGTACGTCATCCCGGGCGGCGTCGACGCCCACACCCACATGGAGCTGCCCTTCGGCGGCACCTTCGCCTCGGACACCTTCGAGACGGGCACCCGGGCCGCGGCCTGGGGCGGCACCACCACCATCGTCGACTTCGCGGTGCAGAGCGTCGGCCGCTCACTGCGCGAGGGCCTCGACGCCTGGAACGCCAAGGCCGACGGCAACTGCGCCATCGACTACGCCTTCCACATGATCGTCTCCGACGTCAACCAGGAGACGCTCAAGGAGATGGACCTGCTGGTCCAGGAGGGCGTCACCTCCTTCAAGCAGTTCATGGCCTACCCCGGCGTCTTCTACAGCGACGACGGTCAGATCCTGCGCGCCATGCAGCGCTCCGCCGAGAACGGCGGCCTGATCATGATGCACGCGGAGAACGGCATCGCGATCGACGTCCTCGTGGAACAGGCGCTGGCGCGCGGCGAGACCGACCCGCGCTTCCACGGCGAGGTGCGCAAGGCGCTCCTGGAGGCCGAGGCCACCCACCGGGCCATCAAGCTCGCCCAGGTCGCGGGCGCTCCGCTGTACGTCGTGCACGTCTCGGCGCAGGAGGCGGTCGCCGAGATCGCGCGGGCGCGCGACGAGGGGCTGAACGTCTTCGGCGAGACCTGCCCGCAGTACCTGTTCCTGTCGACCGACAACCTCGCGGAACCGGACTTCGAGGGCTCGAAGTACGTGTGCAGCACGCCCCTTCGGCCCAAGGAGCACCAGGCCGCCCTGTGGCGGGGCCTGCGCACCAACGACCTCCAGGTCGTGTCGACCGACCACTGCCCCTTCTGCTTCGTGGGCCAGAAGGAGCTGGGCCGGGGCGACTTCTCGAAGATCCCCAACGGCCTCCCGGGCGTCGAGAACCGCATGGACCTGCTCCACCAGGCCGTCGTCGACGGGCACATCTCGCGCCGCCGCTGGATCGAGATCGCCTGCGCCACGCCGGCCCGGATGTTCGGCCTGTACCCGAAGAAGGGCACCATCGCACCGGGTGCCGACGCCGACATCGTCATCTACGACCCGCACGCCGAGCAGGTCATGTCGGTCGAGACCCACCACATGAACGTCGACTACTCGGCGTACGAGGGCAAGCGCGTCACCGGGCAGGTCGAGACCGTGCTCTCGCGCGGCGAACCGGTCATCACCGAGCGGGAGTTCACCGGACGCGCGGGTCACGGCGTCTACACCCCCCGCTCCACCTGTCAGTACCTTCTCTGAGCGACTAGGAGTGGCGCCATGGACTTCGGACTCGTCCTGCAGACCGACCCCCCGGCCTCCCGCGTCATCGACCTGATGAAGCGCGCCGAGGGCAACGGCTTCACGTACGGCTGGACCTTCGACTCGGCCGTGCTGTGGCAGGAACCCTTCGTGATCTACAGTCAGATCCTCGCGAACACCGAGAAGTTGACGGTCGGCCCGATGGTCACCAACCCGGGCACCCGCACCTGGGAGGTCACCGCCTCCACCTTCGCGACGCTCAACGACATGTACGGCAACCGCACGGTGTGCGGCATCGGGCGCGGTGACTCGGCGATGCGCGTCGCCGGGCGCAAGCCCAACACACTCGCCCGCATCAGCGGCGCGATGAAGGTCATCCGTGCCCTCGGCCGCGGCGAGGAGGCCGACCTCGGCGGCACCGTCGTCAAGTTCCCCTGGGTCAAGCCGGGTGCCGAACTCCCGGTCTGGATGGCCGCGTACGGTCCCAAGGCCCTGAAGATGACCGGCGAGGAGGCCGACGGGTTCATCCTCCAGCTCGCCGACCTCTATCTCACCGAGTACATGGTCAAGGCCGTGAAGGACGCGGCCGTCGAGGCCGGGCGCGACCCCTCCGAGGTGAAGATCTGCGTGGCCGCGCCCGCGTACATCACCGAGGACGACTCGCCGGAGGCCCTCGCCCACGCGCGTGAGCAGTGCCGCTGGTTCGGCGGCATGGTCGGCAACCACGTGGCCGACCTGGTCTCCAAGTACGGCGAGCACTCCGCCGCCGTACCCGAGGAACTCACCGACTACATCAAGGCCCGCGAGGGCTACGACTACTCCCACCACGGGCGCAGCGACAACCCCGACACCAAGTTCGTGCCGGACGAGATCGTCGACCGGTTCTGTCTGATCGGCACGGCCGAGCAGCACATCGAGAAGCTGAAGGCGCTGCGCGCGCTGGGCGTGGACCAGTTCGCGGTGTACGACATGCACGACGCGCAGGAGGCCGTGATCGACGCGTACGGGTCGAAGGTCATCCCGGCCGTCAACGGCTGACAACTCCGCTCCGGGCGGCCGGCCTCCGGCCGCCCACCGCACCACCGGCCGTACTCCGGTCACCGCTCCCCCTCCCCATACGTCCCCTTCCCTCCGTCCGGGAAGGGGATCACCGCACCACCACACCCGCACAACCCCCCACGGCGTCACCCGCACGGCCTCTCCCGTCACTCCTCATTTGATTGGCCTGCCCATGACCGAGACCGTCCCCAGCGAGGGCCCGCCCGTCGCTCAAGTCACGCTCCCCGACGGCCGGGTGGAGATCGCGCCCGACGCGCCCGCGCCCAGCGGCCCCTACGCCAACGAGGACCTGCTGCCGGTCCCGGTCGAGAAGCGCACCTGGACCACGTACAACTTCTCGGCACTGTGGGTCGGCATGGCCCACAACACCGCTTCCTGGACCCTTGCTTCCGGCCTGATAGCCGTCGGCATGGACTGGAAGCAGGCCGTGTTCACCATCGCGCTGGCCAACCTGATCGTGCTGGTTCCGATGCTGCTCACCGGGCACGCGGGACCCAAGTACGGCATACCCTTCCCCGTCTTCGCCCGCGCCTCCTTCGGTGTCCGCGGCGCCAACCTGCCGGCTGTCGTACGGGCGTTGGTGGCCTGCGGCTGGTTCGGCATCCAGACCTGGATCGGCGGCGAGGCGATCTACTTCCTCGCCGGGAAGCTCTTCGGCGACAGCTGGGCCAACGCCTCGAAGGTCGGCGGCTACGCGTGGACCATGTGGCTGTCGTTCGCGATCTTCTGGGTGCTCCAGGTCGCCATCATCTACCGGGGCATGGAGACGATCCGCCGCTTCGAGAACTGGGCGGCGCCCTTCGTGCTGCTGGGCGCCGGTGTGATGCTGTGGTGGATGAGCAGCAAGGCGGGCGGCTTCGGCCCGCTGCTCGACCAGCCCTCCAAGCTCGGCTGGGGCGGCGACTTCTGGAAGCTCTTCTGGCCCTCGCTCATGGGCATGATCGGCTTCTGGTCCACGCTGTCGCTGAACATTCCCGACTTCACCCGGTACGGCAAGAGCCAGAAGGCGCAGACCTGGGGTCAGGCGCTCGGTCTGCCGACCACGATGACGCTCTTCGCCTTCCTGTCCGTCATGGTCACCTCGGGCTCGCAGGCCGTGTACGGCGAGGCCATCTGGGACCCGGTCCAGCTGGCAGCCAAGACCGACAACGTCTTCGGCCTCCTCTACGCGCTGGTCACCGTGCTGGTCGCGACCCTGTCCGTGAACATCGCGGCCAACCTGGTCTCGCCGGCCTTCGACTTCTCCAACCTCGCACCGCGGAAGATCAACTTCCGTACCGGCGCACTCGCCACCTGTGTCCTCGGCGTGCTGATCTTCCCCTGGAAGCTGTACTCCGACCCGCAGGGCTACATCTTCACCTGGCTCGGCCTCGTCGGCGGTCTGCTCGGCACCGTCGCCGGCATCCTCATCGCCGACTACTGGATCCTGCGCCGCACCAAGCTCGATCTCGCCGACCTGTACCGCACGGGCGGCCGCTACTGGTACGACGGCGGCTGGAACTGGCGGGCCGTCGTCGCCTTCCTCACCGGAGGCGTCCTGGCCGTCGGCGGCGCCGACTTCCATCCGCTCATCGACGGACGGCCCATCCCGGCGCTGAAGTCCCTGGCCGACTACGGCTGGGCGGTCGGACTCGGTACGTCGATGGTGCTGTACCTGGCGCTGATGCTGCTGCGGGGCAAGGAGAAGACCGCCGTCTGACGCGTGAGGGAGAACAGCCGTCGGAGAACGGCTGAGAGAGAACAGCCGTCGGAGAACGGCTGAGGGACAACAGCTGTCGGATCAGTGCGGCGGTTGGAGAACGGTCAGCCCTTCTGGCCGTTCTCCAGCGTCGCCACCACGTCCTTGGCGGCCTTGATGGCCCCCTTGTTGATCTCGTCCGTGCTGGGCGCCTTCTTCGTCTCGAAGTTGCTGCCGTTGTACGTGACGACCACCAGCGCGTTGGACGCGCGGACGATCACCACTCCCTCACGGGTCTGCTGCTTGTCCGTGGTGGTGAGGTTCACGACCGAGTAGGCCGAGTCGCCGAGGCCGGGAACCGCCCCACCGCCACTCTTGTCCGATACGCGCCCCGTATAGGACTTCTGCGCCGCTTCGTCCGAATCCTTGATCTCGTACGAGACGTCCAGCCAGTGGTAGTCGAAGCCCTTGAGCGCGTTCCAGGAACAGGTGCGGCGCACCGACTTGTCGGTCGACGGAATCTCCTGGCCGGCCGTCTTGGCGCCCGGGACAAGAACCTTGATCGTCTTCTCCGTCACGCCGGTGCAGGGCGCGGGGGCCGCGGTGTACGTCTTCGCGACCGCCGTCGCCGCGGGGCCCGAGGGGGACTGCGCCGTCTGGGGCGACTTGTGGTCGGTGGCGGCCGGAGTCGTCGTCGACGTGCCGGACGACATGACCCAGCCCGTGCAGGCGAGGACCGCGACCGGCAGCAGGCGCGCGGTGAGGGCGAGTGGCAGAGGAAGAGAATGCACGGCGCACTTCTCGTGGGGGACGGTGCGGAGGTGGTCCACACTGCGGACGGAACGCCAGTGTCACATGACTCCCTGTGGGGCGGAAGTGCCAACTCACTCCGTGCCTGTGCGGTGACAGTGACTCACTGGGAATCGTCCGTCCGCCACTTCGCCGTCACCAGCCACACCGCCGCCCGGAGTCGAACACCGCGATCCGTCTCATAAGGGCGCAAGGTGTCCCGCAGGGCCTCGCGCGTGTCGGCGTCGACCGCCCGTCCGGGCGTGCGGGAGAGGATGAAGCCGACCGCGTCCGCGGCGTCGCGCCCCCAGATCGTCTCCGTCGCGACCGGAGTCACCGTCACGTCGTCCCACCCGCGCAGAACCTCGCGGATGTGCTCCGGGTCGGACAGGGAGGCCATGGCGGCCTGGACGGCGACCGTCGCGGCGTCCGGTTCGTCCAGGAGTTCTCCGAAAAGGCTCAGGGCGCGTGACTCCTCCACCTCGGGACCGGCGGGCCGCGGACAGACGAACGCGAGCCGCCCGCCCGGCCGCAGCGAGCGCGCCAGGTTCCGGAACGCCGCCGCGTGGTCCGCGAAGAACATCACCCCGCCCCGGCTGATCAGGACGTCGTATCCGGCGGGCGGGAAGGGATGGATCTGGGCGTCGGCGAGCTCGTACGCGACGTTGGTGACCCCCTCCGCGGCGGTCGTCGCCCGGGCCCGGTCGAGCAGGGGTGCCGAGATGTCGACCCCGACGGCGTGCCCGTGCGCCGCCAGCCGGCCCGCGATCCGGGTCGTCGCACCGGCCCCGCACCCGACGTCCAGGACGCGGTCGCCCGAAGCGATCGCCGCCGCGTCGAAGAGCGCGGTGTTCAGGCCCGACACGAGCGTGTCATAGCGCTCGTGGTGGCCCGCCCAGTGATGGCCGAGGCTGCCGTTCCAGGCCCGCGCCTGAGCGGAGTTGGCGATCTGTGTCATGAGGTCTCCTCGGCCGTGCGGACGGGAAGCGCGCTCTCGATCCGGTCGACGGCGGCGAACGCGCCGTACGCCACCAGATGCACCAGACAGTGGTCGGTATGGATGGGTTTACGCCAGGCCGTCACGTCCTCGTCCGTGATCCGGTACGGGGCCAGCGCGGCCAGCAGCGCGAGCCGCGCCCCGGGCCGCGAACGGTCGGGCAGCGCGTCCCACGCGAGCGGCGGGTGCGAGCCGTCCCAGTCCCGGAGCGTCTCCCGTACGAGGATCCGGTCGGCCTCGTCGAGAAGACCCTCCCCCTCGGTGGCGGCGGCCCGCAGTGCGGCGTAGGCCGGCCCGACCGTGGTCCCGCGCGCCCAGTCCGGACCGGGCCCGGAGTCGTCGAGGAGTTCCAGGCCCGCACCCGGCACGGCTCGCCGGCGCACCGTCCGGGCGACGGACCGCCCGGCCAGACTCCGCACCGCCCGGAACCGTTGCGCGTTGCCGGGCAGCAGACTCTCGGTGAGCAGCGCCGACACCACGCGGTTGATGAAGTGGAAGGACAGGGCGGTGCCGATGTAGGCGGGGGCGTGCGCGACGGGGAAGGGGTACGGCGCCAACTCGGGCGCCCCCGGGGTCCGGGTCGCCCCGCCCCATGCCAGCACACGCGCGTGCTCCTCGTCGGCGGGGGTGTCCCCGCGCGCCACCGTCTCCGCGAGCCGGTGGTCCCCGGTCGCGTGCAGCAACATCGTGTGCGCGTCCACGCAGAACGGGCACCGGTTGGCGACGGACACCCCGAGCGCCGCGAGTTCCTTCCCCGTCCGGCTGCCCTCGCCCGCGATCAGCGACTCGCGCATCAACGCCCAGGCCGAGGCCATGAGACCGGGAGCGGGCGAGAGCACGACGAAGGTCACCGCGCGCTCGATGCCGAAGTCGTCGGCGAGCTGGGCGTAGACGCCCGCGACACGGCCGGTGGCGGACTTGGGCGGAGACGGGGTGGTGTAACGGAAGGGACTGGACATGGGATGCCTCCTGGTAGGGAATGAGGGCGGGGCCGCCGGTTCGGCCGCCGTCGCCACCCTCCTTCAGGGAGCCGTCCCCGGTCGTCGTCCACCCGAAGGCATCCCGAGCCACCCCCACCCGCCCAGCGCGCGCCGTGATCTACTCCAGCCGGAGTACGCCGGGCCCCCTCCACAGGTCTGACGCCACTGTCCGAACGGCCGTCTATCGTGCGGGACATGGCGTTGGACCAGGGCACGCGCAGGCACCTGACCGACGCGGCCCTCGCGGTCGTGGTCGGTGCCCTCGTCATGACCGCCGCCGCGGTCGACGACGGCGCGACCCCCGCCGACTACGCGCTGATCACCGTGGGCTCCCTCGCCCTCGCGGCCTACCGCCGCGCCCCGCGCCGGGTACTCGCGGTCAGTACGGTCACCACGACGGCGTACGTCCTGCACGCCCACCCCGGCACCCTCGCCGCCCTCCCTGTACTGGGCGCCGTCCACACGGCGGCCCGAGCGGGTCACCGAGGAGTGGCGGCGCTCGCGAGTGCCCTGTTCCTGGCGGCATTCGTCACCACGGACCTCACGGCACGCGCAGGCGCCGAGCGCTCTCTCCTGCTCGCCGGCTGGTTCCTGTGCGCCCTGGTGACAGGCCTCGCCGACCGCAACTGGCAGGCGTATCTGCGCCAGACGGAACAGCGCGCGATGGAAGCCGAACGCACCCGTGAGGAGGCGGCCCTGCGCCGGGCGGGCGAGGAACGGCTGCGGATCGCCCGCGAGTTGCACGACTCGCTCACGCACAGCATCTCGATCGTCAAGCTCCAGGCGGGCGTCGCCGTCCACCTCGCCCGCAAACGCGGTGAGGAGGTCCCGCCCGCGCTGCTCGCCATCCAGGAAGCGGGCGGCGAGGCCATGCGCGAACTGCGGGCCACGCTGGAGGTGTTGCGCACCGACGAGCCGACCGGCACTCCCGCGCTGCTCGTGGAGCGGGCCCGCGCGGCCGGTCTCGCCGTGGAGCTGACGGTGTGCGGCGAGGAGCGTCCGCTCACGGCGACGGTGGACCGTGCCGCCTACCGCATCGTCCAGGAGGCCCTGACGAACGCCGCGCGCCACGCGGGCCCCGCCAAGGTGGCCGTCCAACTCGACTACAGCACCGACGACCTGACGATATCCGTCGACGACGACGGCGGCGCCGACCCGTCCCGTCCGCCCACCCCCGGCATCGGCCTCACCGGCATGCGCGAACGCGTCACGGCCCTCGGCGGCACCCTGCACGCCGCACCGCGCACGGAGGGCGGCTTCTCGGTGCGCGCCGAACTGCCGCTGGGGTTACCGGAGGAGGTGCCGTGATCAGGGTCGCGCTCGTCGACGACCAGGCGCTGATGCGCGCCGGCTTCCGCGCCCTGCTCGACGCCGAGGACGGCATCGAGGTCGTGGGCGAGGCCGCCGATGGCAAGCAGGGCCTCGCGCTGGTGCGCGCTTCCTTGCCGGACATCGCCCTCGTCGACGTGCAGATGCCGGTGATGTCGGGCATCGAGGCCACCCGCCGTATCGCCGCCGACCCGGAGCTGTCCGCCGTACGCGTCGTCATGCTCACCAACTACGGCCTGGACGAGTACGTCTTCGAGGCGTTGCGGGCCGGGGCCAGCGGCTTCCTGCTCAAGGACACCGAGCCCGCCGACCTGCTTCAGGCCATCGAGGTCGTCGCGCGGGGGGAGGCACTGCTGTCCCCGTCCGTGACCCGCACCCTGATCGGCGAGTTCGTCGCCCGGCCCCCGGACCGGGCCACCGCGCCCGGCCTGGAGTGCCTCACCCGCCGCGAACGCGAGGTCACGGCACTGGCCGCGCGCGGTCTGACCAACGAGGAGATCGCCGCGCACATGGTCATCAGCCCGTTCACCGCCAAGACCCACATCAGCCGGGCGATGACGAAGCTGGGCGCCCGCGACCGGGCCCAACTGGTGGTGTTCGCCTACGAGTCGGGCTTGGTGACGGCGCGGGGGAGTGCGAACTGAGGGGTGCGTGGCGCTCGTCGAGCGGGGTGTCGCTTCTTGTTGCCGGACGCCACGGTCCCGCGGCGCACGTCGGCATCGGGCAGTGCCGCAAGGGGTCAGGGATCAGGCGGCGCATGAACAGTCCCGACGGTCCGTCTCCCGGTGCCGACGTGGCTCAAGTTGAACTTCTGACTCACAAAGAGGTATGAGCTACAGACCGCGAGCCGCGTACTCAGCGGCACAGCACGTCAACGGGAGAGTAATGAATCGGCACATCATGGCCCGCGTCGGCACAGCCGTCACCGCCACCGGGCTGGCACTGGCACTGGGCACGGGAACGTCCTTCGCCGGCGGCAACTACGTCGGCTCGTTCAAGAAGAACGGCAAGTCCGTCGCGACCGTGGTGTTCGAGCCGCGGAACTCCTCCGGGGGACCTCAGTTCACCGACGTGATCGACTCGGCCAAGGACGGGCACTCGATCCGGGCGGTCACCTATGACGCGACCACGGGCAAGCGGCGGAACACCTGCGAGACCAGTTCCGTCAAGGACTGCGAGATCTCGCCCCGGATCGCCAAGGGCCACAAGGTCCGCGTCAAGGTGTACTGGGTCAAGGGCAGGACGGCGACCTACCTCGGCACGGTTTTGACCGACAAGGGCAAGCTGCCGGTCGTCTGACCGAGCGTCTCCGCCCGCCGAGAACCGCGTCGAGGTGCCGTCCCGGACGGCGCCTCGACGCGCGGACGGATGTCAGGAACCACATCGAAGCCTCCGGCGGCTCCCAGCCGTTTCACCGCCGCACCGGTGGGCGACGGTCGTCGGCCGATGGGCGCCGAAGTGAGAGCGCGTCCGATCGGTAGTCTGCTCCCTGGTCAGGGCGACCGGAGCCGAGCCGGAACTCCCCGGATTCCTCCCACAACGCGTCCGGAGGACTGATCGGCACCGGCCGACGCGCGCAGACACCGAGGTGAGAGATGTCCTTCACTACTCGACCCACGCTTCAGGGGACCTTCGGCATGGTGTCCTCCACGCACTGGCTCGCCTCGCAGTCGGCGATGGCCGTCCTGGAGGACGGCGGCAACGCGTACGACGCCGCCGTCGCCGCGGGCTTCGTGCTGCACGTGGTCGAGCCGCACCTCAACGGACCCGCCGGCGAGGTCCCGATCATCCTCGCCCCGGCGGGCGGCGAGGTGCGTGTGCTGTGCGGACAGGGCGTCGCGCCGGCCGGGGCGACGATCGCCCACTACAGGAGACTCGGTTTGGATCTCGTACCCGGCACCGGGCCGCTCGCGGCCGCCGTGCCCGGCGCCTTCGACGCGTGGATGCTGCTCCTGCGCGACCACGGCACGAGGTCCCTCGCCGATGTCATGAAGTACGCCATCGGATACGCGGAGGACGGGCACCCGCCCGTGGAGCGGGTCGGCGAGACCGTGGAGTCGGTGCGCGCGCTCTTCGAGACGGAGTGGACCTCGTCGGCAGAGGTCTACCTGCCCGGCGGGAAGGCGCCGCGTCCCCGCGAACTGTTCCGCAATCCCGCCCTCGCCGCGACCTGGCGCCGACTGCTCGCCGAGGTCTCCGGGGAGACCGGCCGCGTGGCGCAGATCGAGGCCGCGCGCCGCGTCTGGCGCTCGGGCTTCATCGCCGAGGCCCTGGTACGACAGGCCCGGCGGCCCACCATGGACACCAGCGGACACCGCCACACCGGCACCCTGACAGCCACCGACCTCGCCTCCTGGTCCGCGAGCTACGAGGCGCCCGCGACGTACGACTGGCGCGGCTGGACCCTGTGCAAGGCGGGCCCCTGGAGCCAGGGCCCGGTCCTCCTGCAGCAGCTCGCCCTGCTCCCGCCCCAGCTGCCGCGGTACGGCTCCGCGGAGTACGTCCACCTGCTCGTCGAGGGCTGCAAGCTCGCCATGGCCGACCGGGAGGCCTGGTACGGGGACGCGGCCGAGGTGCCCCTCGACGAGCTGTTGTCGCCCGAGTACAACGCCGAGCGACGCGCCCTCATCGGCCACAAGGCCGCCAGCGAGCTGCGCCCCGGCAGTCCCGGCGGGCGCACCCCGATGATCAGTGGCCACGCGCGCGAGGTCGCCGACGGGGAGCCGGGCTTCGACGCGCTGGCGCTGCCGGGCGCGGGTGAACCCACCGTGGCCAGGGCCGCCGGGGAACCCGAGGTGGCCCGGGACGGCGGCACCCGGGGCGACACCTGCCACCTCGACGTCGTCGACCGCTGGGGCAACATGGTCGCCGCCACCCCCAGCGGCGGCTGGCTTCAGTCCAACCCTGTCGTCCCCGAGCTGGGCTTCCCGCTCGGCACCCGGCTCCAGATGGCCTGGCTGGACGAGGGGCTGCCCAACTCCCTCACGCCGGGCCGCCGCCCCCGTACGACGCTGACACCCTCGCTGGCGCTGCGCGACGGAGTGCCGGTCATGGCGTTCGGAACCCCGGGCGGCGACCAGCAGGACCAGTGGCAGACCCACTTCTTCCTGGCCGTGGCGCTGCGCGGCGAGGTACGCGGCGGACTCGACCTCCAGGGCGCGATCGACGCCCCGAACTGGCACAACGACAGTTTCCCGAGCTCGTTCCACCCGCGCGGCATGCGCCCCGGCAGCCTCACCGTCGAGTCCCGCACGGACGGGGCGGTCGTCGAGGAGCTGCGCCGTCGCGGCCATGACGTCCAGGTCGCGGAGGCATGGTCCGAGGGCCGGCTGTGCGCGGTCGCCCGGGATCCGGGGACGGGTGTGCTGTCGGCGGCGGCGAACCCGCGAGGGATGCAGGGGTACGCGGTGGGTCGCTGATCAGCAACTCCGGGAATTCACGGCGATTCCACCCGGAGTGCACCGGAGGGGTGGGGATTGTCAGTGGCGCGTGTTGTCATGGAGCCATGATCGAAGACATCGAAACCATCGACGAGTTTCTCGCGCACCGCACGTCCGACGTCGAAGAAGCGATCCGGCAGGCGGCTGCCGCCGAGATCATGCCGCGCTTCAGGCAGCTGACCGCGGACGAGATCGACGAGAAGAGCGGCCCGCACGACCTGGTCACGGACGCCGACCGCAAGGCCGAGGAGTACCTCACCGAGGCGCTCGCCAAGCTGCTGCCCGGCTCGGTCGTGGTCGGCGAGGAGGCGGTCCACGCCAATCCGGCGACGTACCAGGCGATCCAGGGGCAGGCCCCGGTCTGGATCGTCGACCCGGTCGACGGCACCCGCCAGTTCGTCCACGGCGACACCGGTTTCTGCACGCTCGTCGCGCTCGCCGTGGGCGGGGTCGTCCAGGCGTCCTGGACCTATGCCCCGGCCCGCGACCAGCTCGCCGTCGCCGTGCGCGGCCGGGGTGCCCGCCTCGACGGCGAGCTGCTGCGCCCGGGTGCGCCCACGCCCGGCCGTGACCTCGAGATAGCCACCTCCCATCCCGACTACACCACCGACGAGCAGAAGCGCGCTCTCCTCGGCCTGCGCACCGAGGGCGTGCGGCCGCGTCCCTGCGGTTCGGCGGGGCTGGAGTATCTGGCCGTCGCCCGCGGTGAGCTGGACGGGACGGCTTTCTCCTGGGAGGCGGCCTGGGACCACGCGGCGGGCCTGCTCCTCGTCGAGGAGGCGGGCGGCGTCCACCTGACCCTCACGGGCGAACCCTTCCGCATCACGGGAGGCAACACCCTCCCCTTCACGGCGGCCCGCGACGAGACCACGGCCCGACGGGTACGGGGCTTGCTGACCGCCGGCCTCTGACCCCACCGACGCGCCGAGGGCATGGCGGCGGCGACAGCCGGCCGCGGCCCCTGGGGCTGAGAGCGGTGGCGAAGGCCGAGGGGTTGCGCTGCGCCCGTCCGGCACCGCACACGTGCCCCGGACGGCGAGTGGGAACGGCTCCGACGCCCGAGGTGCCTCCGGTGACGATCGCGGCCGTGTCCCTGATCTGCGTTTCTGGTCCTTACGACTCGCCGACCGGGTTGACACCGTGGGCGTCGATCGGGCCGATGACGCGGTGCGGGCCGTCGGCGATGTCGTAGATCTTGCGGATGACTTTTCGGCCCCCGGCGGGTCGTGGACCCCGGCGACCCGAGGTCCGGCGGGCGCTCGATCCAGGCGGCCCCTGACCCGGCGGCCCCAGACCCCCCGTCTGCCGGACGACTCCCCGTCTCCCAACCCCCCGCGCCATCAAGGCTGTCAGTCCCCCGGCATATCCTGATGTCCAGTGGCCGTCGGCTGACAAAGGAGTCCGAAGGTGCCATCGATGCTCGATGCGGTCGTGGTGGGTGCGGGGCCGAACGGACTGACGGCTGCCGTGGAGCTGGCCCGCCGCGGCTTCTCCGTGGCCGTGTTCGAGGCACGGGACACCGTGGGCGGCGGCGCCCGCACCGAAGAGCTGACACTCCCCGGCTTCCGGCACGACCCCTGTTCCGCGGCCCACCCCCTCGGCATCAACTCACCCGCCTTCCGAGCGATGCCCCTGGAGCGGTACGGCCTGGAGTGGCTGCACGCGAAGCTCCCGATGGCGCACCCGTTCCCCGACGGCACCGCGGCGGTGCTCGCCCGCTCCGTGGCCGAGACGGCGGCCTCGTTCGGCCCGCGCGACGCCGGTGCGTACCGCAGACTGGTCGCCCCCTTCCTCCCCACGTGGGACACGTTGGCCCACGACTTCATGTCCCTGCCACTGACCGCCCTGCCCCGCGACCCGGTGACGCTCGCCCGATTCGGCCTGGCCGGACTGCCGCCCTCGACCTGGCTCATGCGGCGCTTCCGTGACGAGCGGGCCCAGGCGCTGTTCGCCGGTCTCGTCGCACACGTCATGGCCCCGCTCGACGGCATCGCCACCGGCGCCGTCGGCCTGGTCTTCGCGCTGGCCGCGCACGCCCGCGGCTGGCCCGTCGCGCGCGGCGGCTCCCAGTCCATCTCCGACGCGCTCACCGCGTACCTCAAGGACCTCGGCGGCACCGTCCACACCGACTACGAGGTCAAGCGTCTCGACGACCTGCCGCCCGCCCGTGCCTACGTCTTCGACACCTCACCCGCCGCGCTGTCCCGCATCGCGGGCTTCGGGCGGTACTACGAGGACTATCGCTACGGGGCGTCCGTCTTCAAGATCGACTACGCCCTGGACGGCCCCGTCCCCTGGACGGCCGAGGAGGCACGCATCGCCGGGACGGTGCAGGTGGGCGCGAGCCGCGCCGAGATCGCCACCGCCCTGCGCGCCGCCTCGCGCGAGGGCCGGGCGCCGGACGTCCCCTTCCTGATCACGGTGCAGCCCAGCGTCGTCGATCCCTCCCGGGCCCCGGAGGGCAAGCAGGTCTTCTGGGCGTACGGACACGTTCCGAACGGCTGGACGGGTGACCTCACGGACGCGATCGAGCGGCAGTTGGAGCGGTTCGCACCCGGCTTCCGCGACCGCGTACTGGCCCGCGCCACCGCGGGCCCGCCCGAACTCGCCGCGCGCAACGCCAACTACGTGGGCGGCGACATCGGCTGCGGCGCCGCCGCCGGACTCCAGCTCCTGCTGCGTCCCAAGCTCTCCCTGTTCCCGTACAGCACACCGCACCCGGCCGTCTTCATCTGTTCCTCGGCCACCCCGCCGGGCCCCGGTGTGCACGGCATGTCGGGGCACAACGCGGCGAAGGCCGTGTGGCGGCGCCTGCGTCACTCCTGACCGGAGGATGCCGCCGGTCCTGACCAGGGGCGACCACCAGTCCTGACCAGAGGCGGCGCTAGCCGTCACATCCGTGCCTCGTTTCACAGGAAGAAAGCGCTGTCACGCGTCTCGACAACGTCCCGCCCCGGCCCGATCATGCGATGGGGCCGTGGCATGACCGTGACAGGAGACTTCCACATGATCAAGCGCAGATCGGTGCTGGCCGCGGCGGGTGGTGCGCTGCTCGGTAGTGCGCTGGCCACGGGCACCGCTCGGGCCGACGCGACCATCGGGGTCAACCCGGGTACGAAGTACGGCAGTTGGGAGGGCTGGGGCACCTCCCTCGCCTGGTGGGCCAATGCGTTCGGCGCCCGGGACGACTTCGCCGACATCTTCTTCACCACCAAGTCCGTGGCGTACGGCGGCAAGACGCTGCCGGGCCTCGGCCTCAACATCGCCCGCTACAACCTGGGCGCGTGCAGCGGGAACACCGTGAGCGGCGCGAGCATGGTCGCCTCCGCCAACATCCCCGCGTTCAAGCAGATCGAGGGGTACTGGCAGGACTGGAACAACGAGGATCCCACCTCCTCCGCCTGGGACTGGACGGCCGACGCCAACCAGCGGGCGGCCCTGGTCAAGGCGACCCAACGCGGCGCCGTCAGCGAGCTGTTCGCCAACTCGCCGATGTGGTGGATGTGCCTCAACCACAACCCGTCCGGCGCGTCCGACGGCGGCAACAACCTCCAGTCCTGGAACTACCGTCAGCACGCCTCCCATCTGGCCGCGGTGGCGCTCTACGCGAAGAACAACTGGGGTGTGAACTTCAGCTCCGTCGACGCGTTCAACGAGCCCTCCTCCAGCTGGTGGACGGCGACGGGCACCCAGGAGGGCTGCCACATGGACGCCACCGTCCAGGCGGCCGTCCTCCCGTATCTGCGCAGCGAACTCGACAAGCGCGGTCTGACCGGCACCCTGGTCTCCGCGTCCGACGAGACGAACTACGACCTGGCCCGCACGACCTGGAACTCCTTCAGCTCGACCACGAAAGCCCAGGTCAACCGGGTCAACGTGCACGGGTACCAGGGCTCCGGCGGTCGCCGTGACCTCCTCTACACCGACGTCGTCACCACGGCGGGCAAGCGACTGTGGAACTCCGAGACCGGGGACTCCGACGCCACCGGCCTCACCCTGGCGAGCAACCTCTGCCTGGACTTCCGCTGGCTGCACCCGACCGCGTGGGTGTACTGGCAGGTGATGGACCCCAGCACCGGCTGGGCGATGATCGCCTACGACCAGAGCACCCTCCAGCCGACGACCGTCCAGACCAAGTACTACGTGATGGCCCAGTTCAGCCGGCACATCCGCCCCGGCATGACCATCATCGACACCGGTGTCGGATACGCGGCAGCGGCGTACGACGCGAGCGCGAAGCGCCTGGTCATCGTCGCCGTCAACTCCGGCGCCGCGCAGAACCTCACCTTCGACCTGTCCAAGTTCAGCCAGGTCACCGGGGGCAGCGGCGGACTCGTACGACGCTGGAACACCGTCACCTCCGGCAGCGGCGACCTCTACACCGCCCACTCGGACACCTATCTGAGCGGCAAGACGCTGACGGCGGCCTTCTCCGCCGCGTCCGTGCAGACCTTCGAGATCGACGGAGTGGTCGTCTGACAGTCGGTTATCGCGTGGCGGCCGGAGCGCAATGCGGCGAGGATCGAAGTCCGCATACGAGGAGGCCGAGGCCGTCATGACCGCCATCACCCTGGTCCAGGGAGACATCACCCGTCAGAGCGCCGACGCGATCGTCAACGCGGCGAACTCGTCGCTGCTCGGCGGGGGAGGCGTGGACGGGGCCATCCACCGACGTGGCGGCCCCGCCATCCTCGCCGACTGCCGCAGGCTCCGCGCCTCGCAGTACGGCAAGGGCCTGCCCACGGGCCAGGCGGTCGCCACCACCGCGGGCGAGCTTGACGCGCGGTGGGTGATCCACACGGTCGGCCCGGTCTTCAGCCGTGAGGAGGATCGCTCGGCACTCCTCGCCTCCTGCTACCGGGAGTCGCTGAAGGTGGCCGACGAACTCGGCGCCCGCACGGTCGCCTTCCCGGCCGTCTCCGCCGGTATCTACGGGTGGCCGATGGACGACGCCGCCCGGATCGCGGTGGAGACCGTACGGGCCACGCGGACGGCCGTCGAGGAGGTCACGTTCGTCCTCTTCGACGAGCCGGCGTACGAGGCGTTCACCGCGCAGGTCCGCTGACGGCGGTCGCGGCCCGTCTACCCGACGTGCTCGAGGCCCCGCAGGAAAGGCGATCCAGAAGCAAAATTCGCGGAGTGCTGACACACGGACTTTCCGACGGCGGTCTGCCGCGCCCCCATCGTTGGTTAGGGTGGCAAGTGGACGACAGGGGGCAGGTTGGTCTGCGACGATGTGCGGGCTTTTCCCCGTCTCGGTCATGAGCGGGGTGTTCGGCTCGACCGCCACCAAGCAGGAGGCCGCGGCGCGGGCCCGGACCACCAGGTGGGCGGACAGTTGACCCGTGGTGCGAAACGCCGGATCGGCGGGCCCTCGGGGCAGGTCAAGAGCCGGCCCGCGGGAGCCGAGGTACTGACGGGACACATGGGCCGCGGCGTGCCCGGACCTACGGTCACCGGGGTCCGGAACACCATCCACCGATCACGGCGGAGCACCGCAGGTCGACCGGACGCGGTGGGCGTGTGACCGGCCGGTCGGCGCCCGCTGTGCTGCCCCCGTCGCTGCGCGGGTGGCTCGGGCCGGTCGCGGCCCTCGCCGCGCTGGTGGTCGTCGTGCTCGGGGTCCTGTATGCCGACGACAGCAAGCCCGGCAGGGTGGACGCGCGGATCTCGGCGGCGCTGGACGGTGTGGGGCCGCCATGGCGGCACGTCGCCCTGGCCCTGGACTTCTTGGGGGAGCCCGTGGGAGCGGCGACGCTGGTCGTCGCCCTCGTGACGGGCTGTCTGCTGCTGCGGCGTCCTCGCGCGGCGGTGCTCCTCGTTGCCGGCGTCGGCATGACCGTGGGGACGGCGACGCTGCTCAAGTCCCTGGTGGGACGCACCATCCACGACGGGAACCTGTCCTACCCGAGCGGGCACACCGCCTTCCTCACCGCGCTCGCTCTCGTGGTGGCGCTGCCGGCGACCGGCCGACTCGGCCTCGGCAGGACGGCCGGCACGCTACTGGTGCTCGCCGCGGCGCTGGTCGCCGGCGCCGCCATGGGCTGGGCGCAGGTCGCCCTGGGCGCGCACTACCCGACCGACGTCCTAGGCGGCTGGTGCACCGCGCTGGCGGTGATACCGGCGACCGCGTGGCTGGTCGACCGGATGGCTGACCGGCCGGTCGACCGGATGGCCGACGCCGGTCAGCGGGAGCGTCGCTGACGTCACGTCACGTCACGCCAAGCGGCGGAATACGGGCTTCACGGGTCGTCCGGCCAGCCAGGGGGTGGGGTCCCCGGCGTCCAGTGCCTTCCGGTACACCGCACATGCCTGGGCCACCACGTCGACGGTGTGATCGATGTCGGCGTCGTCGAGCGCGCTGCTCACCACGAACGACGGGGCCAGCACCCCGCCCGCGAGGAGTCGGCGCAGGAACAGGGTGCGGTACTCCTGCGACGGCTGCAGGTTCTCGTCGAGGGTGGCGAAGACCAGGTTGCTGGCCCGGCCCCGGACGACGACGTGGTCGCCGACGCCCATGCCGGCCGCGGCCTCGCGGACACCGGCGGCCAACCGCTCGCCGAGGGCGTGCAGCCTTGCGGTGACGCCCTCTTCGACGTAGGTGGTCTGCACGGCCATCGCGGCTGCCAGGGAGTGTGTTTCCGCACCGTGCGTGGTGGACAGCAGGAACACCCGGTCGTCGGAGTGACGCAGCCCGCCCCGCTCCATCAGATCGCGGCGCCCGGCCAGCGCGGAGACGGCGAATCCGTTGCCCAGCGCCTTGCCGAACGTGGAGAGGTCGGGGACGACGCCGTAGAGGCCCTGGGCGCCCGCCTCGGACCAGCGGAAGCCGGTGATCATCTCGTCGAAGATCAGTACGCAACCGTGCCGGTCGGCCAGCTCGCGCAGCCCGGCGAGGTACCCGGGCGGCGGCTCGGTGTGGGTGGCGGGTTCCAGGATCAGGCAGGCGACCTCGTCCTGGTACCGGGTGAGCATCTCCTCCGTGGCGGCCAGGTCCCCGTAGGGGAACGCCACGGTGAGCTCGTTGGTCGCCGCCGGAATGCCGGCGGACATCGGCGTGGTGCCGATGAACCAGTCGTCGACGGAGAAGAACGGATGGTCGGCGCAGAGGGCCACCCGCGGGCGCCCGGTGGCGGCGCGGGCGAGGCGCACCGCGGCGGTGGTGGCGTCGGAGCCGTTCTTCGCGAACTTCACCATCTCGGCGGTCGGCACCGTGGCCAGGAAGCGTTGCGCGGCTTCGACCTCCAGGATGGACGGCCGGACGAAGTTGCTGCCGCGGTCGAGTTCCCGCCGCACCGCCTCGACCACGCGTGGGTGGGCGTGGCCGAGGCTGACCGACCGCAGGCCGGAGCCGTACTCGATGTAGCGGTTGCCGTCGATGTCCCACACGTGGGCACCGCGGCCGTGGCTGATGACCGGGGCCAGGTTCTCGGGGTACTGGTCGTCGCCCTTGGCGTAGGTGTGCGCGCCCCCGGGGATCAGGGCGTGCAGTCGCTCGTTGGCCAGCCGCGAGCGGGGCAGGAGGAACTCTTCGGTGTCTTCGGTGTGCACGCGGACCTCAACCTTCTTGGTGCTTGAGGGCCTCGGCGAGGCTCGGCGCCTCCCGGTCCCGCTGGGACATCGATGCGACCGGCAGCGGCCAGGGGATGGCGAGCTCGGGGTCGTCGAAGGCGATCGTCACGTCCTCGGCCGGATCGTGCGGGCGGTCGATCCGGTACGAGGTGTCGGCGGTCTCGGTCAGCGCCTGGAAGCCGTGCGCGCACCCCGCCGGGATGTACAAGGTCACCTGTGTCTCGCCGGACAGCTCGAAGAAGGCCCGGTTCCGGTACGTCGGCGAGTCCGGCCGCAGGTCCACGACGACGTCGAAGATCCTCCCGTACGAGCACCGCACCAGCTTGGCCTCGCCTGCGCCGGAGCGCAGGTGCAGGCCGCGCAGCACGCCCCGGACCGAGCGGGACAGGCTGTCCTGGACGAAGGCGTCCGGGTCGAGGCCCACCGAGCGGACCACGTCGGCGTCGAAGGTGCGGCAGAAGAAGCCGCGTTCGTCGGCGTACGGCGTCGGCTCGAAGAGGTACGCGCCGGTGATCTCCGGGACTTCGGTCGCTTTCATGGAGCCTTCCGCGAGGTGGGGGCGTGGTCGGTCGCCGGGAACAGGGTCGTGGTCAAGGAGTTGAACTGGTGCTCGAGTCGCCGGGCGGCGGCCAGGTTCCGCTCGGTGAGGGTCTGTCGCAGCTCGGCCGAACGCTTCTCCAGCGCACGGAACTGCTCGAGCAGCCGGTCGGCGTCGACCTCGCGCGCCGGGTGGCGGTACGCGCCGAGGCCCATCTCCGCCATGAGCGAGTCGCTCTTCGCCGCGTAGCAGAGAGCGAGCACCGGCGTACCGGTCTTCAGCGCGCAGATCAGGTTGTGGTACCGGATCGCCACCACGGTGTCGGCAGCCGCCATCTCCTTCATCAGGTCGGCCAGTGAGGACGGTTCGGCAGCGGTGACCAGCGGCGAGTCCACCGCGTCGAGGATCGCGGCGACCACCGTCGCATCGCACTGGTCGCCGGTGAGCAGCCGGACCGGCCTGCCCTCCTCGGCCAGCGTGCGGACGAACCGGATCGTCCCGTCGAGATAACGCCGGTATATCTCCTCGGCCCGGGCGCGATCGTCGTTGCCGCCGTGGAAGTCCATGACGCCGACGCAGACCGGGCCCGGCGGGGACGACGGGACTGAGAGCTTGTCGGGTCCGCTCGCCCGCGGCGTCGGCAGGGCGAACGCGAGGTCCGGGTAGACCTCGTCGCGCGCGGTGTCCACGCCCATCGCCCGCATGGCGTCGCGGGACTGCGCGTCCCGGTACGAGCGGTACGCGGCCAGCCGCCCCGACCAGCGCACCAGGGCCCGGGTCGGCCGGTTGCCGATCGTCGCGGCGCCGACGCTGACCAGCGCCACCCGGGTGCGCAGCAGCCGGCCACTCGCGCAGAGCAGGAACAGCGAGTACGGGAAACCCCACGGCCGCAGCGGCAGCGTGGCCTCCAGGACGCCCATGCCCGGCACGATCACCACGTCGTGCCGGCGCACCCAGGCAGCCGTGCGGAAGACGTCGACGAGTTTGCCCAGACCCTTCGCCGCGATCGCGCCCGCACGCGACGCGGTCCGGTACTCCCCGCTGTACCAGTGCAGCCGCGTCGCGGGGATCCCGAACCGGGTCGTCACGGCCTCGGGTCCGCCGCACAGCGCGTCCACGACCGCCTCCGGGTGTTCGGCGCGGAGGTACCCGAGCACGGCCTCGAGCGACCCGTCGTTGCCGAGGTTGCCGGAACCGAGCAGGCCGAACACCCCGACGCGCACCGGAGTCCGGTTCGCGGGCGTCATGCCTGCCTCCCCTCACGGCCGGCGACAAGGGCGTCGACGGAGACGGTGAGCAGGGCCGGGTCGACCGGGGCGCGGTCCTCGACGCGCTCACCGGCGCCCGGCCGGACCCGGCTGGCCATCCACGCGACCAGATGGCGGTAGCACGCGCGCCGGTCGGCCGGGGACAACGGCGCCCGCCGGATCGCCGCGACGAAGCCCCACATGTACTCGGCGAGCAGCCGGGGCGTCGGGTGCAGCGGGCCCGCCCGGCGCGGGTCCAGGTTGACGCACCGGGAGCGCTTGGAAGGGTTCGCCCGCTCGGCGCGCGTGGGATGGTCGCGGCGGAAGTACAGCAGCTCCGGCACCTGGTGGAAGGGCCCGTGCAGGGTGATCTCGGCGACGAACGTGCGGTCCGCGTGGTGGTAGCTGTCGAGCGGCTTCACCCGGCGCAGCATGTCGGCCCGCATCACCCCGTAGAAGTCGTCGCCACCCGGCTCGAACAACAGACTGCGGAAGCGCTCCGGCGCGTGCGGGGAGTCGGTGGCGAGCGTGTACTCGTAGGGGACCTTCACCTGGCCGTCGCCGTCGATGACCGCCTGGCCGGTGTGCGCGAGGATCATGTCGGGCCGCTCGTCCAGCGCCTGAACGCAGCGCCGCAGCAGGTCCCGGCCGTACAGGTCGTCGTGCGAGGCCCACTTGAACAACTCGCCGCGGGACTCGGTGAACACATGGTTGTGGTTCGGAGTGGCGCCGATGTTCCGGGGCAGCCGGAGATACCGGATGCGCGAGTCCCGCGCGGCGTACTTGCGGCAGATCTCCTGGGTCCCGTCGGTCGAGGCGTTGTCGGAGATGACCAGCTCGAAGTCCTCGTAGGTCTGGCCGAGCAGGGCGTCGAGCGACTCGGCCAGGTACTCCTCGCCGTTGTACACGGGCAGGCCGATGCTCAGCCTGGGTCGGTCCGTCATGAGGTCCTCACTTCGGGAATGGGATCGCGGTGGCGCTCGCGCAGGGCGGACCGCAGTTGCAGCCACCACACGGCCGAGCCGCTGATGGTCGCGGCGGCGACGCCCCAGGCCGAGCCGACCGTGCCGGCCGCGGCCGCCCCGCCGAGCCCGCCGCTGACATAGCAGGCGGAGGCGAACAGCTGGCAGCGCAGGCTGCGCCGGGCCGCGCCGAGTGCGCGCAGCCCGGCCGCCGCGCCGGTGCCGAGGCCCGCGCCCGCGACGCCGAGGGTGATCGGCACGATGAGCTCCGAGGCGGAGTGCCAGACGCCGCCGAGCACCAGCTCGCCGAACCGGCCGGGCATCAGCAGCAGCGCCGCGCCCCAGAGCAGCGCGCCGGCGGCCTGCCCCCCGCCAAGGAGGAGGCAGAACCTGCCCAGTTGATGCGGGGCCTGCCGCAGCACCCGTGCCGCCTCCGGGACGGTGACCAGCGAAAGCCCCATGAGCACCGCCAGGAACGGGCCGAGCAGGAGCTCGGCGCCCCGCACCGCACCCACCGCGCCGACCCCGACGATCGCGCCGAGCCCGTACGCCCGCAGCTGGCTCGCGCCACTGAGGCTGACGTTCTCGACCAGGTACCGGTAACCGAGATCGCGCTGCTCGCGAAGCCACCCGCGTGCCTCGGTCATCCGGGGCCGGATGCCCGACTGGAGGTAGCCGTACCCCGCCGCCACCGTGGCGGACGCGCCCCAGGCGAGCACGAAGGCGGCCACGCTGCCCGCACGGGCCGCCACCACCATGGCCGGGACGAGTGCGACACCCCACACGACGTCGTTGACGAACGCCTTCCGCCCGGCGCCGGCGGCGAAGAACGAGAACCGCCAGGCGTCCTGGAGCAGCAGCCCCGGCATCATGACACCAAGGGCGGCGAACGCGGGCCCCACGCGGCCGCCGAGGCCGAGCCCGGCCATCAGACACACCGCGCCGAGGGCGGCACCGACAACGAGTGCGGTACCTGTCGACCGGCTCACCGCCCCGCGCCAGGAGGCGCCCGGCACGCCGCTGAAGCGCACCACGAGCGGATCGGTGGCCAGCCCGCGGGAGACGTTGAGCACCACGCCGTACGTCACCCAGGCGAGGCTGAACACACCGAACGCGGTCACCCCCAGCGAGCGGGCCACGTAGATGCCCACCGCGAAGTTGCTCACGCTGGAGGCCGCCTGGTCGGCCAGTCCCCAGGACAGCCGGCCGACCATGGCCCGCTTGGCGGTTTGCCTGGCGGGTCCGGGTACGGGTCCGGGTCCGGCCGGGGCCGCCGGTGCCGTCGTCTTCTCCCCCTCGGTGGTCATCGGCGTCATGCCTTGATCAGTTCGGCGCCGCACAGGGCGTCGGCCGCGGCGGCGACGGTGTCGAACGGCAGCCCGGACCGCTCGGCGACGTCCAGCAGACTGTGCTCGCCGTCGGAGAGGCTGAGCACCCAGAGCATGGCCATCTGGGCCTGCTTCGCGTCGCTGCGGCCGCCGAGCGAGTCGTACAACCCACGTCGGCCCAGCTGTGGTTCGCCGTAGGGGCTGAGGTTGACGTACCGCCGGTTGCGGTCGAGGACGGCGAACGCCTCGCGGCAGACGGCGAGCGTGTCCGCCATCGCCTCCGGGGAGACGAAGTCCAGGTTGTCCGCCGAGGTGTGGTACTCGGGGTAGCCGGCGTACGGGGTCCGGCTGAGCGAGCCCACGCCGAGATCGAACCCGGGCGAGCAGAACTGCCGCTCGTCGTAGCCGTACGGAGTGAACTCGGCGACGTGGTGCGGGCGTTCGGAGGCGGCCAGCACATGACGCATCACCCGGTCGATCTCCGCGTCACCGCGTCTGCTCTGCTTGTACGTCAGCCGGCCCGAGTCGCCGGCGCAGGCCAGCACCAGCCCGTGCTTGACCCGTTCGATCCGCTCCGCGTTGCGGGCCAGCCAGGTGATCGCCCCGATGGTGCCGGGGGCGAACAGGAACCGGTAGGTGTAGTACGGCTTCTGCTCCGCCAGCGCTCGGGCCAGGAAGGTGGCCACCGCGATGCCTGCCAGGTTGTCGTTGGCCAGCGACGGGTGGCAGACGTGGCAGGAGACGATCACCTCGTCGGTGACCTGCCCGGGGACCACGTGCTCGGCGTAGGTGAGGTGGCCATCGGCGAGTGTGGAGTCGATGCGCACCTCGTACTCGCCGTCCGGCAGCGCGTCCAAGGTCTCCTGGGCCAGGCAGAACCCCCATTCCGGCTGGTAGTAGCTGGTGCGGTACGGCACCCAGGACGGGTGGTCCGGCAGGGTGTGCAGGTGTCCGCGCAGCTCGGCCAGTGGCATGGTCGCCGACACCGGCACGCTGTAGCCGAGCACGTGCAGGCTGGACGCGGCGAAGTCGACGACCCGGTTGCCGGCGGGGTCGGCGACGTACGCGTCCCGGATGTTCCACTCCTGCGGCACCGTCCAGTCGAGGACCTGAGTCCCGGTCGGCACCTCGTGCGTCCGCAGCGGGAGGTACTCGCCGACGATCTCCAGGGTGGCGCGCACCCCGTCGCCGGTGATGCTCCGGCACAGCGGGTACAACCGCTCCACCAGCGTGTGCATCTCCTGGCCGGCCGTGGTCATCGGCGCCACCGCAGGGTGTCGTCGACGGTGCCGGCTTCGGTCGCCGCGCGCAGCACGGCAAGGCGGGTGAAGCGCCGCTCGAAGTCCTCCCGGGTCAGCCCGTGTTCGCGGTAGGCGTCGGCGAGTTCGAGCGCGCCCTGCTTCACCGTCCACTCGCAGTCGAAGCCGGGTATCGCGGTGCGGAACCGGGAGAAGTCCACCCGGTACGACCGCGGATCGGCGCCGTTCTCCCCGGTGATCACCACCTTCGCGCCGGACACCGCCTCGGCGACCTGCTCGGCGATCTCGGCGACCGTGACGTTGTTGATCTCGCTGCCGATGTTGAACGCCAGGTCGTGCACCGACTCCCGCGGCGCGACCAGCGCGGCCGTGAAGGCCCGTGCGATGTCGGCGGCGTGCACCAGCGGCCGCCAGGGGGTGCCGTCGGAGAGCACAAGGACTTCGCCGGACAACAGGGCGTGCCCCACCAGGTTGTTCAGCACGATGTCGGCGCGCAGCCGGGGCGAGAAGCCGAAGGCGGTGGCGTTGCGCATGAACACCGGGCTGAAGTCGTCGTCGGCCAGCGCGTGCAGGTCGTCCTCCACCCGCACCTTGGACTCCGCGTACGGCGTCACCGGCCGCAGCGGGGCGTCCTCGGCCACCAGCTCGTCCCCGCCGGCGGCGCCGTAGACCGAACACGTCGACGCGTACAGGAAGCGCCGCACCCCGGCGTCGCGGGCCAGCCGGGCCAGCCGTACGGACGCGTGGTGGTTGATGTCGTAGGTGAGCTCCGGCGCCAGTGATCCCAGCGGGTCGTTGGACAGCGCGGCCAGGTGGATCACGGCGTCCACCCCGGCCACGTGCTCGGCCGTGACGTCGCGCAGGTCCACTCGCACCCCTGGCGGGTCCGCGGGCGTCGGGCCGAGGACGCAGTCGGCGAACAGGCCGGCGTCAAGACCGACGACCTCGTGCCCGGCGGCCGTGAGGACCGGGGCCATGACGGTGCCCAGATAGCCCTGGTGCCCGGTCAGCAGTACGCGCAAGGTTCATTCCCCCAGGTCGAGAGTGAGTTTGGTGACGGCGAACGCCTCGGCGTAGCGCGCGTGGCTTTCGATACCGCGGATCCGGGCCAGCCCGAGGAAGGCCTCCCGGTCGTACCAGGGCCGGTGCCGCTGCGAGGGGTAGTGCTCCTGCAGCAGCCGCACCTTTTGTTCGGCGATCTCCGGCGACAGCGGCTGGTACGCCGCCGGACGGCCGAGATCGCCGTCCCACTTGACGATCTCGTAGCCGAGCACCAGGTGGTCGCGGAACGCGGTCGTCATCAGTTTCGCCAGACCGCGGTGATCCTGGTGCGCGTCATCGGTGCGCGGGGCGAGGACGAGATCCGGCTCCGTCCCCGCGCGCAGCTCCTCGACGGCGGCCTTGGCCTCGTCCCAGTGCGCGGGCAGCCGGCCGTCCGGCAGCTTGTGCACGGTCAGCCGCAGGTCGGCGCCCGGGCAGAAGGCGGTGAGCGCGGCCTGCTCCTCCTGCTCCCGCTCGCTGCCACCGCCGGAGAGCACCAGTACGTCGATGCGGACACCCGGCCGTGCGTGGCACAGCGTCAGCAGTGTGCCGCCGGCGCCGATGGCGATGTCGTCGCAGTGCGCGCCCACCGCGACGATCCGGTCCAGCCGCCCGGCTCCGAGCCGGATCACGAGGTCCTCGCCGCGGCGCCGGCCCGGCTTCCGGTCGCGCCCGTCCCCGCACCGTCGTGATCCCACACGGCCCACGGGCGGTCGCCCCGGGCGTAGGCGTCGTCGAGCGCGGCCCGCTCCTTCACGGTGTCGGTCGGCTTCCAGAAGCCACGGTGCTGGTGCGCCACCAGCCGTCCGCGCTTGGCCAGTTGGGCGCAGCCGTCGGCGACCAGGTCCCCGTTCTCCGGGATGTGGTCGAAGACCTCCTGGCGGAGCACGAAGTAGCCGCCGTTCTCCCACAGCGGCATGTCACTCACCGCGGTGATGCCTCCCACCAGGCCGTCCTCGCCCAGTTCCACGCAGTGGAACGAGGACTGCGGCGGCACCACCATCATCGACGCTCCGGCGTCGCGCCGGGCGAACCGGTCGATCATCTCCGGCAGCGGGGCGTCGGTGAGCACGTCGGCGTAGTTGGCGAGGAACATCTCGTCACCGTCCAGGTGGTGGCGCACCCGGCGCAGCCGCTCCCCGATCGGTGACTCGATGCCGGTCTGCGCGAACGTGATCGTCCAGTTGGCGATGTCGGTGGACAGCAGCTCGGTCCGCCCGCCCCGCAGCACGAAGTCGTTGGACGTCGTCTCCTCGTAGTTGAGGAAGAAGTCCTTGATGTGGTGGGCCCCGTACCCGAGGCACAGGATGAACTCCGTGTGCCCGAAGTGCGCGTAGTAGCGCATGACGTGCCAGATCAGCGGGCGCGGGCCGACCATCGCCATCGGCTTGGGCACGTCGTCGGAAGCTCCGCTGCGCATACGCAGCCCATAACCGCCGCAGAACAGTACGACCTTCACGCCTTGACCTCGACAATGCTCAGTTCCGGGATGGGGAAGACCAGTCGGCCGCCCCAGTCGTGGACGAAGGACAGCTGCTCGACCAGCTCGGCCCGCAGGTTCCACGGCAGGACGAGGACGTAGTCGGGTCTGTCGGCGGCTATCTGCTCGGGCGGCAGGATCGGGATGCGGGTGCCCGGGGTGAACCTGCCGTGCTTGTAGGGGTTGCGGTCGACCGTGTAGGGGAGCAGGTCGGGCCGGATGCCGCAGTGGTTGAGCAGGGTGTTGCCCTTGCCCGGGGCGCCGTAGCCGACGACCGTCTCGCCGCGTTCGGCCGCCTCGATGAGGAACCGCAGCAGGTCCCGGCGCACCTTGGCCACCCGGGCGGAGAACTCGGTGTACCCGGACAGCTCCTGCAGCCCGGCGGCCTTCTCCCGGTCCAGCACGTCGGCCACCTGCCGGGTCGGCTCGCCGGCCACCTCGGCCGGCCGGGCCCACAGCCGGATGGAGCCGCCGTGCGTGGGCAGCAGCTCGACGTCCACGAGCGCGAGTCCGCCGCTCGCCAGCGCCCGGGTCGCAGACGCGACCGTGTAGTACTGGAAGTGCTCGTGGTAGATCGTGTCGTACTGGTTCTCCTCGATCAGGGTCAGCAGGTGCTGCACCTCGATGGAGACCCAGCCGTCGTCGGCGACCAGGGCGCGCAGCCCTCGGGTGAACCCGACCACGTCGGGGATGTGCGCGTACACGTTGTTGGCCACGACCAGGTCCGCCGGGCCGTGCTCGGCGCGGACGGCCGAGCCGGTGTCCGGGGACAGGAACTCCGTGAGCGTGGGCACACCCGCGTCCCGAGCCGCTGCGCCGACGTTCACCGAGGGCTCGATGCCGAGGCAGCGGATCCCGCGGTCCACCACGTGCCTCAGCAGGTACCCGTCGTTGCTCGCGACCTCGACCACGAAGGCGTCGGAGCCGAGCCCCACCCGCTGTACGGCGTCGGCGACGAACGTGCGCGCGTGCTCCACCCAGGAGGTCGAGAAGGAGGAGAAGTACGCGTACTCGCTGAACGTCTCCTCCGGCGTGATCAGCGGAGGGATCTGCGCGAGCCAGCAGTCGGTGCACACTCGCAGGTGCAGTGGGTACGTCGGCTCCGGCTGGTCCAGTCGGTCCGCGGCGAGAAAGCTCTCGCACGGCGGGGTCGCCCCCAGATCGACGACGCTCGTGAGCGTCGCCGAGCCGCAGAGTCGGCATCGTGTCATCTACTGCCCCCATCCCTGCTCGCGCGGGTCCCCCACCGCGAGCCAGCGTTTCCGTTCCCCATCGACGACGGGCTGTCCCCGCCGCCGGACCGACCCGCGATCGCGGTGCGGTACCCCTCCACCAGGCGCTCAAGGCCGACGGCCGGGCTGAACCCCTGCTCGTAACGGCGTCGGGCCGCCTGGCCCATCTCCCGGTTCCGGTCCTGTTCGGACGCGATCCGGCGTATGCGGGACGCGAGCGACGCGGACTCGCCCGGCCGGTGCAGCAGCCCGGTCACCCCGTCCTCGACGAGTTCGACGAAGGCGCCGTGGCCGGCGGCGACGACCGGGACCCCCGCCGCCATCGCCTCCACGACCACCAGGCCGAACGCCTCCAGCCACGTCGAGGGAGCCACCACGGCGACCGACCGCGCGATGGCCTGTCGGCACTCCGCCGTGTCATAGAGGCCGACGTACCGGACGTCGTCCCGGCCCGCCGCCCAGGCGGTCACCTCCGGTTCCAGCGGCCCCGTACCGGCGATCACGAGCGGGACGCCCACACCGCCGCCGGCGGCGATCTCGTCCCACGCGGCCATGAGAAGCCGCACGCCCTTGGCCTCCGCGAGCCGGCCGAGATAGAGCAGATGCTCGCCGGCGCCCGCTCGGTGGGCGCCCGGTTCGGGCACGAAGTTGTGCTTCACCGCCAGTCGCTCGGCCGGCATGCCGGCCCGCACCAGGACGTCGCGCTGCGCCGCGGAGATGCAGAAGAACCGCTCCACGCCGGACCACCACCGCCGACGGTTGACCGACATGCTGACCGCGAGCGGCACCGTCGCAAGGCGGGAGCTGCGGTAGCAGCCGTGCCGGACGGCGGGCAGCGGCGCGGACCCGACGCACTCGGTGCACGGCCGGCCGTCCCGCTGCAGCGTGCCGGGCGGGCAGATCTGTGTGTAGTTGTGCAGCGTGGCGACGGCGGGCACGCCGGCGTCGGCGCAGGCGGCCAGCACCGCCGGCGACAGGAGCGGGAAGACGTTGTGGACGTGCACCACGTCCGGCCGCTCGGTGCGCAGCCGGGCGGCGAGCTCCGCGCGCACCGCCGGGTTCCACGGCACAAGGAGCGGCACCGCGACCTTGCCCAGGAGGGAGCGGGCGGCGATGTCGTCGCTGCGCCGCTCGAACACCTCGACCCGGTGGCCGGCCGCCCGCAGCAGCTCCACCTCCTGGTCGACGACCTTGTTCTCCCCGCTCGGCTGCGCCGAGGCGTAGCGGTTGTGCACTACTAGGACGTGAACGCCGTGCATGCTCAGGTCACCTCCGATCTCTGGGCCCAGCGCGGGATGTGTCGTCGAGGGACTTCGGGCGTCGAGAGAGGAGCGGCCGCGGCCGGGGCGGGCGCAGCCAACAGCGAGGCGGCCAGGGCCAGATGCAGCAGATACGGGGAGGCGTCGCCAAGACCGGCCTCGGTGTACGACGCGATCGCGCAGTAGCTGATCAGGAAGATCGCGCAGGCCCTCTGCAGCGACGGTGGCCGCAGCAACGCGACGCCGCCCAACACGATGATGACCGCCGCGACGAGGGTGACGCCGATCAGCCCCTGCTCGTTGTAGACGGCCAGCCAGCTGTTGTCGATCGGCAGCCCGCCGAACGACTTGTCGCCCAGGCCCACGCCGAACAACTGCTCCGAGGTCGACCGGGGCGCAGCCAGCAGGGCGTCCCAGACCTTGGCCCGACCGGTGAGGTTGGAGAAGTTCTCCTTGCTCTGTCCGCGCAGGAACCACGCCTGCAGCGCGGAGGCGAACCCCACCGCGGCCACCACGGCGCACAGCACCGCCCAGGTGAAGAACCGGCGGGCCGCGGCGCTGGTCAGGATGAGCGAGCCGATCGCCAATGCCAGCCCGATGAACAGGCCGAGCGTGGCCGTCCGGGTATGGGTCAGCGCGAGCAGCACGAAGGACGGCACGATGACCACCACGGCGCTGGCCCTGTCGGTCCGGCGGCCCAGGACGAGCAGCACGGTGAGCCCGATGATCACCGCTGCGTACTGCCCGATCTGCGGCGGGGTGAGCGGCCACAACGCGCCGACCAGGCGTCCGCCGTAGAGGTCGGGCAGGGCCGCGCCCGGTGAGACGACCAGGCCGGTGGCCACCGATCCGAGCACCGCGAAGTACATCCGGATGTGGTACCGGACGAACGTCAGGCCGCCGTTCCACCAGCGGCTGAGCAGCCACAGCGTGCCGACGAACAGAGCCAGCCGGAAGCAGCGGAACAGCGCGCCGAACCCGGACTCCAGGTTCGCGCTGGAGATCACGCTCTCCACCAGCAGCAGGGTGAGCAGGAACACGAAGGAGCTGGCTCGGATGCGCAGCCGGAGATTGACCGCGAGCGCCAGCGCGAACGCGGCGACCAGCGCGCCCATGGTGACCATCTGGATGAGGGAGCGGGGCAGCGGGATGATGGTCTTCGCCCCGGCGGAGCCGAGCGTGTTGAGGACCAGCAGCCCCCAGACTGTCCCGACGATCTTCGGCGTGTGGTCCGCGCCCATCTCAACCACCGTCCTGTGCGCGGAAGGTGCTGCCCGCGTCCTGCTGGTACGGCGTGCCCTGCCACTGTTCGAAGTCGAGGATTCGGCTCGGGTCGTGGGCGACGAATTTCCATGGTCCGACGTAGACGTTGTCGTGCCAGCGGTTGTGCTGCTTGCCGGTGATGGCCTCGGCCACCCGCTCGCCCTGGTACGGCGACCAGTCCGGATAGGTGCCGTAGTTGGCGAGCACCGCCATGCGGTCGCACTTCACCGTGCAGTCGACGACGGACTTGTCCAGCACGAAGCGGTTGCCGTGGATGTCCACCCGCTGGGTCTTCCACCGGCAGTCGGCGTAGAGCGGCGCGGTGGCGATCGCCGGCTGCGCGCAGCGGTGGGTGTTCTTCACCAGCAACGTGCAGTCACCGGACGAGGTGTTGGCCGGGCTGTTGCAGAACCGGTCGGCGTTTTCCCACAGCGTGATCCCGGACCAGTTGTTCTCCAGCACGTTCCGATAGATCTCGATCTTGTCCGTGCGGGCTCGGATCCGTGGTTCGCCGCCGGATTCGGACAGGTAGATGGTCGCGAACGGGAAGCTGTCGCCGCGGTCGGCGTACCTGCGGCCCTCGACCCAGTTGTTCCGCCGGATCGTGTTTCCCCGGATGACCGCGTTGTAGCTGGTCTCGTAGATCAGCGCGGCACCGTCGTTGGCCTCGAGCACGTTGTCCTCGATGCGGAAGTCGTTGTTGTTGGTGTCCGCCCACAACCCGGCTCCGCGGTTGTCGTGCACCCAGTTGCCGCGGACGTCGGCGCCGTTGACGGCCCAGAACTTGATGCCTCCGGTGCAGCCGCAGCCCTCTTGCCGCCGTTCCCAGTCGCCGGTGTTGTTGCCCACGATCTCGTTGCCCTCGACCACCAGGCCGCTGATACGGCCGGTGGCCTTGTACGCGTTCATGCCGTACTGGCCGTTGTCGCGCAGGCAACTGGCGCGGACCCGCTGGCGGGCACCGGCCATCAGCCCGGCGCCGGAGTTGTTCTGGATCGTCGTGTGCTCGATCACCCACCCGTCGGCCGAGTCATGGTTGACCACGCCCTCGTCGCGCGGCGCGACGAAACCCTGCACGGTCAGGTAACGGATGGTGACGTCGCCGGCGGTGCCGCCGAACGCGTACTGGTTCTTCTTCCGGCCGTCGAGCACCGCGCCCGGCGCACCGAGGTAGCTGTCCCCCTTCTTGGGGATGACCTGGGCGTAGCGGTCCGGATCGAGCCGGTGCTTGCCCGGCCGAAGCCAGAACGTGGTGTTCGGGGGGCTGTTCTTGGTCTTCGCCGCCAGGTCACCGACCACCGCGGGGTCGACGCTCACCGCGCCCGCCGGTGCCTTCGCCGGTCCGGCCGCGGGCTTGGCGCACACCCCGGCCACGGGCGTGGACGGCGCAGCGGCCGGCTTTGCCCGGGCGCGCGGCGTGCTCTCACAGCCGGTCGTCGCCAGCAGGGCCAGCGCCAGCGGTGCCGCCGCCAACGCCCAGTGCCGCCTCTTGATCCCCACGCGCCCCCCTAGCCGCGGAACCTGAGCACGGTGGTGAAGCCCTCCGCGCCGTCGGCGAAGCCGGTGCCGACCAGGGTTGTGGTGGGTTCCTTGCGCCCGAAGCCGACGGAGTACCAGCCCAGCGGCGGGTCGCTCTCGCCGCGATGCGCCCGCCAGCTCAGCTGCCCGGGCAGGTCGAGCACCGCGGAGCGGTCCTCGCCGTCCCGGGTCCAGGTGAGCACGGCCCGGTTGCCCGCCAGGTCCGCGGCGATCGCCGGGCCGAGGTGGAACGCCAGCCGCACGGTCCGCCGCGGGCCGCGCACCTCGTCGACCACTCTCAGCTCCTGGCTCGCGGCCGTCAGCTCCACCTGGCGGCGGTGCACGGAGCCCTGGTACCCGTCGTGCTCGGCACACCAGCGAGCCACGCCCTCGCCGGCTGTGTCCGCGGCCAGGACGCGGGTGCGGGCATGCCGGGTCCACAGGAACGGGCCGCCGGAGACGGACTGGTCACCGCCGTCCAGTTGCAGGGTGTTGTGGCCGAGGGTCGACCGGAAGTACTGCCGCCACTCGGGCTGGCCGTGGTAGCAGAACGTCCCCGGGTCGGCGAGCACGTCGACCCCGTCGTGCCGGACCTCCACGGACAGCGCGTCCGCGTGGGCATGCGCGGCGATGGACAGGAACCCGTGCGGACCACCGTCGCAGCGGCACCAGATCTCCGCCGGACCGCGCAGGATGGTCATGCCCGCGTCGGCGAAATGGGCCGGTCGGCTTGCCGGGCGGGTCACGGCCGGCGCCGTTCCGTTCTTCGTGTACGGCCGGATGAGCGCGGCCAGCAGCGGGGTGCGCACATCGGAGCCGGTCACCGCCGGCCACCAGGCGAGCCGGCCGAACACGGCGTCCCCGGTGGCCAGCAGCGAGGCCCAGCGGTCGGTGCCCGCGCCGTCCACGATCAGACCGTGCCCGTCGTCCGCGTCCCCCTGGCGCGGCGGCCGCAGCCGGCCGTCCACGACGGCCGCGAGCGCGTCGGTCATCCGCAGCAGCACCAGCCGGATCGACGCGGGCACCGGCCTGCCTGCGGCATCCGCCTCGGCCACCGCGGCCAGGCCGAGCTCCAGCACGAGTCCGTGATACTCGGTGGCCAGCTCGCGGTTGAGGCCGGAGTCGAAGGTGTTGCCGTGCAGCTGCCGCTCCAGCGACCTCAGCGCGTCGGCTCGCCAACGCTCCGAGGAGGGGAACCATCCGAACGCGCAGGCTGCGGCGAACTGCCCGGCGGCCTCGGCGACGACGTGGTTGTTCGCCGAGGACCCCCGGCTGGGGAAGGCGGCCAGCCAGCGCTGGTGGTGCCAGATCTGGTTCAGCGCCACCGGGTTGCCCTCGAACAGCTCGGCCGCGCCCGGCCAGCCGTCGAGCAGCCTGCGGATCCACACCCAGGACAGCAGCCGGATGCCCAGCTCGATGCCGCTGATCCAGTGCACGCCGCGCAGCGGTGGGTTGGCCGCCCACCACGACCGCAGGTGCTCGGCCACTCGCTCGGCGTACCGCTCGTTCCCGGTGATCGCGTAGGCGGCGGCGAGCACGGTGAGGTACTGATGCCGGGACAGCTCCCAGATCTGCTTGATGTCCCCGACCGCGTCCTCGTTCCGGTACGGCACGTCGAAGGCGTAGCCCCAGGGAGCCCGGCGCCCCGTCTTCGGGTCGTACCACCAGTCCGGGTCGGTCAGGTCGTCGCGGACCACCCCGAAATACTCGACGTGCCCGTACATCAGCCGGTCCGCCTCGGCGATGAGACGTTTCGCGGCGTCCGGAGGTATGGCGGCGAGCGTCCCGGCGGGCAGCACCGCGGTGAACCGGGCGCCGGTCACGCTCGGGCAGTCGGGCCGCGCCGACCGCCACCGCCGCCTGCGCACCGCGTCGCCCGCCCGGCCGCCGACCTCCCGCGGTCCCATCCGGGACAGCCGCCGCAGGTACCAGCCCGCGGTCATGGTCATCGCGCCCTCGCCAGTGTCACCGGCGCGCCGCCGACCAGGCCGGCCTGCACGGCGAGGGTGGCCGACGTGGTGGCGACCAGCGACTCCAGCGGCACCGGCATCGGCCCACCGGTCCGCACGGCCTTGATGAACGCGGCCAGCTCGGCGGACTGGCCCTTGTCCCGGGCCTTGGGCAGCCGCGAACTGACCCACCGCTTACGGCCGACCCCTCCGTCTACGAACACCGAGGCACGGACGAAGTCGTCGAGCCGCAGCACCTTGCCGTCCGCGATGAGATCCAGCGTCTCCTTGGGGAAGCCGGCCGCACCGGTGGTGACGTAACTGATGGTGGCGGTGGACCCGTCCGGGTAGCGCAGCACGACCTGCAGGTCCTCGTTGCCGGACGTGGCGACCGCGTACACCGAGACCGGGTCGGCCTCGAGCAGCCAGCTCGCCGTGTCGACGAAGTGCCCGCCCTCGCCGGCGAACCGCGAGCCCTCGGTGCCCTGTTGGAGGTACCAGCTGCCCTGTCCAAGCCGGCCCGCGTTGACCAGGTAGCGGAGGCTCGCCGGTCCGGTCCGGGCGCCGAACCGCTTCCTGGCCTCCTGCAGCAGCGGCGCGAACCGGCGGTTGAAGCCCACCTGCAGCCGGTCGTTGCCGGACTCCTCCACCGCCGCGAGCACGCCGGCCAGCTCGTCCTCGGTGAGCGCCAACGGCTTCTCCACGAACACCGTCTTGCCGGCCAGCAGCGCCTTCCGGGTCAGTTCGGCGTGCGAGCTGTGCCGGGTGACGACGAACACCGCGTCGATGGACTTGTCGCCGAGCACGGAGTCGAGATCGGTGGTCGCCTCGGCGAAGCCGAACTTCCGTTGCGCGTTGGCCGCGGACAGCGCCGTCGTGGTGACGACCGTGGACAGCTCGACGCCGTCGCGCTGTGCCAGGTGCGGCAGCAGCATCGACGTCGCGTAGTTTCCCGCGCCGACGAACGCGAGGCGCACCGGCGTCTTGGCGGACCGGGCCGGGGTGGACGCTCCGCCGGTGGGTCGCTTCACCGCGGGCACGGCAACGGCCGGGGCCTGCGCTTCCCCCGCTTCCTCCTTCTGCTCGGGGTAGCGGAACAGCACGGCCACGGCCTTGAGCTCGCCGTCCTTCAGGCGCTGGTACGTCTCGACGGCGTCATCGAAGTCGGCGATGTGGGAGACCAGGGGCTCCACGTCGACGCTGCCGCGGGCCACGAGGTCGAGGAAGCACGCCAGGTTGCGGCGCTCGGTCCAGCGCACGTAACCGATCGGGTAGTCCCGCCCCTCGAGCTCGTACTCCGGGTCGTAGCGCCCGGGGCCGTACGAGCGCGAGAAGCGGACGTCGAGCTCCTTCTCGTAGTACGCGTTCCACGGCAGGTCCAGGCGGCACTTGCCGATGTCGACGACCCGGCCGCGGTCCCGGCAGAGCCGGGCGGCCAGCTCGACGGGCTGGTTGCTGCCGCCGCCGGCGGCCAGGTACACCTGGTCCACGCCGTGACCGTCGGTGAGTTCGGCGACGGCGGCTTCCACGGCCGCGGACGCGGGATCGCCGCAGGCCGCGGCGCCCAGGCGCTCGGCGAGTTCGCAGCGCACCGGGTCGGGGTCCGCTCCGACCACGCGGACTCCCGCGGCGGCGAGCAGCTGTACCACCAGCTGCCCGATCAGCCCGAGGCCGATGACCAGCGCCACCTCGCCGAGCTGCGGCTCGCCCTGGCGAACGCCCTGCATCGCGATCGACCCGACGGTACCGAAGGCCGCGTGGCGCGGCGCGAGGCCGTCCGGCACCGGGGTGTAGAGGTTCTTCGGCACCCAGTTCAGCTCGGCGTGCAGCGCGTGCTCATTGCCGGCGCAGGCCACGAGGTCGCCGACCTTCACATCGTCGATCCCGGTGCCGACCTGCTCGACCACCCCGCACAGTGAGTAGCCCAGCGGCGTGTAGGAGTCCAGCTTGCCCATCACCTTGCGGTAGGTGGCGGGCACCCCGTTGGTGGCCACGCTCTGCATGACCTTGGCCACCTGGTCCGGCCGGGAGCGGGCCTTGCCCAGCATCGACATGCCGGCCTCGGACACCTTCATGAGCTCGGTTCCGGTGGATATCAGCGAGTAGGCGCTGCGGACCAGCACACCGCCCGGCTTGCACCCCGGCACCGGCACGTCGAGCACCGCCAGCTCGCCGCTCTTGTAGTTCTGTACAACCTGCTTCACCAGAACTCCTGATTCCTAAGCCGTCGACCGAGTGCTCTGGGCGGAGCCAGAGGTCGCGTCGCGATACCAGTACTCGAGGGTCAGTACGTGCCACAGATGCTTGGAGTAGTCCGTCTGTCCGGCGGCGTCCTCGGCGACCATCCGGGCCAGCGCGTCGCGGCGCAGCAGCCCGGACCGGACGAGCTCGCCGTCGTTGACCACCTCGCGCACCAGCGGTGCCAGGTCCCGGCTCATCCAGGCGCGCAGCGGGGCGCTGAACAGGCCCTTGGGCCGGTACACGATCTCCCGGGGCAGGACCGAGGTGGCCGCCTCCTTGAGGACGGCCTTGCCCTGTCGCCCGACGATCTTGCGATTCCCGGGCACGGCGAACGCCGCCTTGACCACCTCGATGTCGACGTACGGCACCCGGACCTCGGTGGAGGCGGCCATGCTCGACCGGTCCGTGTAGGCGAGGTTCAGGCCCGGCAGGAACATGCGGGCATCGGTCAGGCACATGCGGTTGACGAAGTCGTCGAGGTCGTTGTCCTGGTAGACGTCCGTGTGTTCGGTGACCACGTCGTCGACCGTCCCGGCCAGATCCGGGTTGAGCAGGGCGAGCAACTCGTCCTGGTCGTACATGGTGTAGCTGCGCCGGAACGCGGTCTCCTCGGGCAGATCGGCGAAGGAGAGGAACCGCTTCGCGAAACGCACCGACCGGTAACCGCGGCGGGCCGAGGCGACCGGCAGCCGGTCCACGACCCCGGACACCCCGCGCCGCAGGGGTCGCGGGACGCGCTGGTAGCGCAGCGCGAGCAGGTTGGCAAAGTGCTTGCGGTACCCCGCGAACAGCTCGTCGGCACCCATCCCCGAGAGCATCACCTTGACCCCGGCCTCCCGGGCGGCCATGCAGATCAGGTACGTGTTGATCGCGGCGGGGTCGCCGATCGGCTCGTCCAGGCTGTACGTCATCTGGGGCAGCAGGTCGAGCACGTTGGGGGCGATCTCGATCTCGTGCAGGTCGACGCCGTACCGTTCGGCGACCTGCCGGGCGTAGCGCAGGTCGTCGGGCATCGCCTCGAACTTGGCGTCCTCGGCGCGGAATCCGATGGTGTAGGCGGAAATCCCGGGCTGGTGGCGGGCCGCCAGCGCGGTCAGATAGCTGGAGTCGAGGCCGCCGGAGAGGAAGGTCGCCACGGGTACGTCGGAGATCAGGTGGCGGCGGGTCGACTCCTCGACGATGGCGGCGAGGTCCGGCTGTTCACCGGCCAGGGCGCGGTCCCGGCCCTCGGCGGCGACGTCCTTCAGGTTCCAGAAGCTGCCGCGCTCCACCCGGCCGTCGGGCCGGCAGCGCAGCCAGCTCCCCGGCGGCAGCTTCTCCGCCTCGCGGAACGCGCAGCGCGAGTCCGGCACCCAGTAGTAGAGGAGGGACGCCACGAGCGCCGCCTGATCCACCTCCAGTGACTTGCCGGTCACGGCGGCGAGCGCCTTGAGCTCGGAGGCGAACATCAGGCCCTCGCCGCGCCGGAGCAGGAACAGCGGCTTGATGCCGAGCTGGTCGCGGACGAGCACCAGGTCACCGGTGCGCTCGTCGAAGATGCCGAACGCGAACATGCCGCGCAGCCTGGGCAGGCAGTCGGTGCCCCAGCGCCGCCAGGCCTCCAGGACCACCTCGGTGTCGGAGGTGCCGCGGAAGCGCACCCCGGTGGCCTCCAACTCCGCCCGGAGTTCGGGCGCGTTGTACAGCTCGCCGTTGTACGTCAGGGCGAGGCCGTCCGAGACCATCGGCTGGGCGCCGGTCTCCGACAGGTCGACGATGGCCAGCCTGCGGTGCCCGAGCTGCACCTCGCCGTCGCCCAGGGGGTGGCCGTAGCGGCCCGAGCCGTCCGGGCCGCGGTGGGCGAGGGTGTCGGTGAGCCGGTCGGTCACTGCCTTTCCGTCCGGCCATCGGTAAGTGCCTGCGATGCCACACACGTCCTACCGCACCTCCTGGTCGTTGTCCGGGATCCGTGCGGCCCGTATCGGCTGGCGTTCGGTGAGCCGCCGGCCGGTCGCGTTCTGCCAGGTCGGCCGCTCGGTCCGGCCGCGCAGCGCGTTGGCCAGCCCGTCCCACAGCGTGCCGTCGGTCCGGTCACGCGGATCGGGGTCGATCAGCACCACACCGATCACCGGAATGCGCTGGTCCGCGAGCTGCCGCGCCACGGTGTGCAGCCATGCGGCGCTGCCGTGCCCGGCCCGCACGACGAGCACGGTCCGCGTGCCGAGGTACTGGAGGTCGGTCCACGCCGTGCCGGGCGCCACCGAGCCGACGCCGAGCCGGCGCTCCTGAGGCGACACGTCCGCGGCACGCTCGCCGCTGACCACGGTCGGGTCTCCCGGCTTCGGGCGGTGCTTGGCGAGCTGCGGGCCGGGCAGACCGTCGATGACGACCACCGGCCCGTCCGCCGCCAGTGCCCTGGCCACGTCCAGGGCGATCACGCTCGCGCTGCGCGCACAGCCCAGTTCCAGCAGCGAGACCGGGTCCGCGGAGCCGCGCACGGTGCGGGCCAGGGACGTGGTGAGCCGTTCGCGTGCCGCCCGGACCCGTCGGCGCCGCCACAGCCTGGCCGACCGGCGGGGCAGCTCCGCGATGACCGAGGCGCCGAGGTTCGCCGCGATGTCCCGGCGCAGCACGGGGCGGTCCGCCACCACCGTGCCGACCGCGGCCACCGCGAGCCCGAGGACGAGCCCGAGGACGAGCCCGATCGCGGCGTTGGTGGCAACGGCCCTGGGCAGGGAGTTCCGCACCGCGCGCGGGGTGTCCACGACCTGCGTGCCGGCGATGAGCTTGGGCGTGCCGATGCGCGCCTCCGCGGCGCGCTGACTGAAATCGGTGATCCGCGAGGTGAGTTCGGCCCGGCTGGCGAAGAGCGACTCCAGGTTCGCCGACGCCTTCGGCCCGCCCTGCGACGATCCGTCCCCGATCGCCTTGTTGACCTGGGCGAGTTCGCCCTGCATCCGGTCACGCTGGTCGAGCAGGGCCTTGGCCTCGGAGTTGGCGGCGTCCTTTATCCGCCGCACATGGTCCGCGACGAACGCGTCGGCCAGCGCCTTGGCGCGGGCCACCGCCTCCGCGTCGCTGTCAGCCGTCACAGTGATCTGCAGCAGGTTGTTGGTCAGACCGACAGCCCCGTAGTTCTTCATGAAGTCCTCCGGTTTTTCCGGGGACCCGAGGGACTGCAGGGCTTTGCCGGCGATCCGCGTGGTCTGCAGCAGTCCGACGTCGGTGCGGATCAGCGTTCCGGGGTCGTTCGGCTGGTCCTCCTGATGCGCGACCAGCACCTTGGTCACCGCGGTCGGCGGCGGTGGCATCAGGACCGACACCGCCGCGCCGACGAGCAGCCCCAGCAGCGCCGCGGAGCACCAGAGGCGGCGCCGCCTCCGCACCGCCACCACCAGCGCCTGCAGGTCCAGCAGCGGAGCGGCGGCCGACGACTCCGCAGTCGTACTCGTCGTCACCCTGAACTTCCCTTCGCGTTGTCGCCCACCGCGAGCACCGGCGTGGCGGCATCCCGAGCACGGCCGGCAGACCGCGTCGAACGGACCCGGACCGTGCCGGCGAGGACGATGCCGACGACCTCGTGCTTGGCGTCCGCACACGCCTCGGCGATGCCGGCGAGCTCAGCTGCGGTCCAGACGCCCGCGCTGAGCACGACCAGGGCACCGGACTCGTTGTCGCGGTCCGGCACCAGTGGCTGGGACACCGAGACCCCCACCACCCGCAGCAGCGGGTCGTTCTCGGCCTCGGCGACGAGCTGCCCGGCGGCCAGGCGGGCGATCTCGTCGCCGTCCGGGACGACGACCAGCAGCCGCCGGGGGGTCGGCAGTTGGTCCCGGAGGCGGGCGCACACCCGCAGGTAGCGGATCTGCCGGCCGGCCTCGTCGCCGGACGTCTGCGGGGTGGGCAGGTCCCACCGGATGTCGACGCCCAGCAGGCGGCGGATCCGGGCCCGCGGGCCACGGCCTCCCGGCCGGTGCGTGGACCGTTGACCAGGTACGTCGACGGTGCCCAGCAGCGTCGAGCCCAGCGCTGCGATGATCTCCGGTTGGGTGCGCAGTCGGCGGCTCATCCGTGCGGCGGTGAGATGGCCGATGACCGCGAGCAGGAAGAACAGCAGCGCTCCGGCGACGATGAGCTGCATCCTCGTCGGCGGTGTCTCGCCGGCCGGCCGGGCCGCCGGCCCCATGACGACCATGTTGGCCTTTTTGGCGGCCGGGTCGGCCTGGTCCAGCTTGGTGATGGCCTCCTGCAGCGTGGTGCGCAGCTTCTCGAGTTCGGTGCGGGACTGCACGCTCTCCACGGTCCGCCCCGGATCGGCCGCGTCGGCCAGGTCGGTGATGCGGCGGTTGGTCTGCACCACCATCTGCCGCAGTGCCTCGAGCTGCGCCGTCGCTTCGGGGTCGGTGTTGTCGTCCACGACCCGCGCGGCGAAGGTGACGAACTGCTGGGCCACCTGGTCGGAGAGTTGCTGTGCGCGTTTCGGGGTGTCGGCCGTGCCCGAGATCTTGATGATGTTCCCGTTGGCGGCCGTGGCGCTCACCTGATCCCGCAGCTTGTTGCCGCTGACCCCGGGCCAGTTGAGCGTGGCGGCCGCGCGGTCGACCACCACCGAACTGGTCGCGACTTCCTGCTGAGTCAGCAGCTCGCGCTCCTCCCACGCCCCCGGCAGCAGTACCGATGCCGACGTCGTGTAGCGCGGCGGGAACAGCAAAGAGGCGCCGTAGCCGACGAGCGCACCCACCACGGCGAGGATGGTGAGAAGCCGCCAGCGCCGACGGATGATCCGCCCGATCGTGACCAGGCGTATCGTGTCATCGTTCAACGGTGCGGCCTCCACCCTGTGCACGGTCCGGGTCGCCCGCCGACGCCGGAGTCTGGTCGCGGCAGGCGGCGGCGTAGGCGGCGAGCAGCGATCGCTGGGAGTTCCGCCAGGAGAGCGACCCGCTGATCCGCTCCTGGCCGATCTTGCCCATCCGGGCCCGCTTCTCCGGATCGTCCAGCAACAGCGCGATGAGCTTGGCGAACTGGGCCTCGTCGTTGGCGGGCGCGTAGACGGCGGCGTCGCTGGCGGAGACTCGCGCCTCCCGGAGGTCGAACGAGACGATCGGCCGGCCCATCACCATGTACTCCAGGACCTTGTTCATGGTCGACACATCGTTGAGCGGGTTGTGCGGGTCGGGGGAGAGGCACACGTCCGCGGTGGACAGGTAGCGCACCAGGTCGTCGTCCGGAATGCGCCCGGTGAACTGCACCTGCTCCGAGAGCCCGAGCCGCCGGGACAGCTCCACCATCGCGTCGAAGGTGTCGCCGGCGCCGACGAACACCGCGTGCCAGTCGGTGCGCCCGAGTTCGTCGCGCAGCTTCGCGAGGGCACGCAAGGCGTAGTCGACGCCGTCCTGCGGGCCCATGACGCCGAGGTAGCAGAGCAGATGAGGCTTGCCGCGCTTCAGCTCCGGCTCGGGCGGTACGGGGTGGAACCGGTCGATGTCGGGCGCGCTGCGTACCACGAAGACGTCCTCCGGCCGCCGGCCGCCACGGCGTACCGCGACGTCCCGGTAGCTCTCGTTCGTGGCGAGCACGACGTCCGCGGCCCGGTAGGTCAGCCGTTCCAGCGCGCACACGGCGCGGTAGAGCAGATCCTCGCCGCGGTCGAACCGGGAGAGGTACAGCTCGGGCACCAGGTCGTGCTGGTCGAAGACGAACCGCGCTCCGCGCCGCTTCATCCATCGTGCCGGCAGGAACAACAGGTCGGGCGGGTTGCAGGCGTGGACCACGTCGACCGGGCCGACCTTCCGGGCCAGCCGGACCGTGTGCCACAACGCCGATCCGTACTCCCGCAGGTAGCCGGCCGGTCCTCCGGTGGCCGCGCGCAACGGGTAGCGGTGGATCCGCACCCCGTCGATCTCCGCCTCCGGCTCCGTGTCCCGCTTGCTCCCCTGCGGACAGATGACGTGCACTTTCCAGCCCGCGTCGCGCAGTGTCGTGCACTCCTGCCACACCCGCCGGTCGAACGGCACCGACAGGTTCTCCACCAGGATCAGCGCGCGCCGGTCCGGCCGGTCGCCACTGGTCGAATCACCAAGCAAGGCCCACGTACCCCGGTTCGGCCCGGCGCGCTTCGGCATCGGGAAGGTGGATGAGGTCGACAATCACCGGGCCGTCGCCGCCTTGGGGCAGCGACGACAGCACGGCCGGATCCCTGGTCCCGACCAGGAGCACCTCGGCGTGCCCGAGCACCTCGTCGACGGAATCCGCGAGCAGCTGCGCGAGGTGCGGCAGCCGGGTCTCGATGTACTCGCGGTTCGCGCCGAGCAGCCGGGAGAGGCTCACGTTGGCGTCGTAGATCCGCAGGTCGTAACCCTTGCCGAAGAGCCTCTCCGCCAGCTCGACGAGCGGGCTCTCGCGGAGGTCGTCGGTGCCGGGTTTGAAGGACAGCCCGAACAGGCCCACCCGGCGCTTGCCGGTGCGCTCGACCAGCTCCACCGCGCGCTGCAGATGATCGGAGTTGGAGGGCAGCACGTGGGCGAGGATGGGCACCGAGACGTCGGCCCGCTGTGCCGCGTGGACCAGGCTGCGCAGGTCCTTGGGCAGGCAGGAGCCGCCGAAGGCGAAGCCGGGCCGCAGGTAGGCGGGGCTGATGTTCAGCTTGCGGTCGGCCAGGAACACGTCCATCACCTGGTGCGAGTCCACGCCGAGCGCCTGGCACACCGCGCCCAGCTCGTTCGCGAAGCCGATCTTGAGGCCGTGGAACGCGTTGTCCGCGTATTTGATCGCCTCGGCCGTGGGGATCGGCACCCGGAACACCTCGCCGGGCAAGCCGTCGTACAGCGCCGTCACCGCATCGCCGCTTGCCGGGTCGAGCTCGCCGATGACGGTCTTGGGCGGGTCGAAGAAGTCCTGCACGCTCGTGCCCTCGCGCAGGAACTCCGGGTTGACCGCGACCCCGATGTCCACCCCGGCCGTGCCGCCGACGTACTTCTCCAGAATCGGTACCAGCAGGTTCAGACAGGTGCCCGGGAGCATGGTGCTGCGGAACACGACGGTGTGCCGCCCACCCCGCTCGGCCAGCGCGGCGCCGATCTGCTCGGTGACCCGCTCCAAGTACGTGGTGCACAGGCTGCCGTTGGGCTCCGACGGCGTGCCCACGCAGACCAGCGACACCTCGCTGTCCATGATCGCCTCGCGGACGTCACCGGTGGCGCGCAACGCTCCGGTCCGCACGACCTCGGCGATGAGCTCGCCGATACGTTCCTCCACCACCGGGGCCTTGCCGTCGTTGACCAGGTCGACCTTCACCTGGTTCACGTCCACCCCGATGACCTCGTGACCCATGCTGGCCAGGCACGCGGCCGACACGCAGCCCACGTAGCCGAGCCCGAAAACGCTGACTCTCATGACCCGTTCCTCCCCCCAGGCAGGCCTTCACGGCCTGCGGTCCGAGCGCCGGCGGGACCGCCCCGCCGCAGTCCCCCGCGCATCAGTAGGCCCCCTGCCCATAGAGCACCGCACGCAGCGTCTTCCACAAGATCACTGTGTCCAGGGCGAGCGACCAGTCCTCCACGTACCGCAGGTCCAGCCGAACCGCCTCCTCCCACGACAGGTCACTGCGTCCGCTGATCTGCCACAGGCCGGTGAGTCCGGGCTTGACCAGCAGTCGCCGCCGGATGTCCGGGTCGTACGCGGCGGACTCCTCCGGCAACGGAGGCCGCGGACCGACGAGCGACATCGATCCGGTGAGCACGTTGAAGAGCTGCGGGAGCTCGTCGATCGAGTACCGGCGCAGCACCGCTCCCACCCGGGTCACCCGTGGATCCCGGCGGAGCTTGAACAGCAGGCCGGCGCCCTCGTTGCGGTCGGCCAGCTCGGCACGTGCCCCGTCAGCCCCGGCGACCATGGTGCGGAACTTGAGAATGGTGAACTCGCGGCCGTCCTTGCCGACCCTGCGCTGGCGGTAGAACGCCCCACCCCGACTGTCCACCAGCACGAGCAGCCCGACGAACACCATCAGCGGCGCGAACAGCATCAGCAGGATCGCCGCGCCCATCCGGTCGACGACCCCTTTGATCGCCCGGCGGCCCCCGGTGAAGGTCGGCATGCTGACCCGCAGCAGCGGGATCCCGAGCACCGCGTCGATGTGCAGCCGCGGGCCGGCCACCTCCATCAGTACGGGGGCCACGACCATCTCCGCGTCGCTGCCTTCGAGGTTCCAGGCCAGCCGCTGCAGCCGGTCCGGTGACCAGTGCGGGTCCGGTGTGACCGCGACGACACGGAAGCCGTCGTGGCGGACGTGCTTGGCGACGTCCGTCAGTCGGCCGACGACGGGCACTCCGTCCAGTTCGTCACCGTCGAGCCCGCGGCCGTCCGTCGTGCACACCGCCTCCACTCGCCAGCCGATGTGCGGGAACTTGCGGGTCCGGGTGATCAGGTCGCACACGGTGGCCGGGCTTCCGGCAGCGAGCACCGGTCTCAGGCAGCGCCCTTCCTTCCGCTGTTTGTGCAGCCAGAGGCGCAGCAGATACCGCGCGGGCATGGTGACGAGCGCGATCGCGGGGATCGCGACGAAGATCCAGAGCTTGATGTTGCGCGAGGTGAGGGCGATCCCGCCGAGTGCCAGTACGACGGTCGCCGTGAACAGTGAGCGTCCGAGCCGGCGGAATTCCTCGGCGCCCTGGCCGAGCACGGCCGGAGCCCATGACCGGCTCAGCGCAAGCGTCCCCAGCACCAGCAGTTCGGTGCCGAAGGCGAGAATCCCCCACTTCTCGTGCCAGTTGGCCGCGTCCCGGGCCCCGAAGAAGTTGCCGATCGCCGCCACCACGAAGGCGGTGGCCACGGTATCGCTGGTGATCACGGCACGGCGGTACCGCTGCTCCCATTCGATCGTGGGCTGTCTGATTGCGTCGTTCGCCAGACGCTCGCGCGCCGACGGAAACAGGCCGACTAGTCCCCCTTGCCGCACAGAACCCCCCAGGTCCCCAGTGGTTCGACGTGTTCGCCTAGCACTGTTGCTCCCCGCAGGAGGCCCCCGCCCCCTGCATCGCGACGCACCGTTCCTCCGCACCGGAAGTCTTGCCCTGAGCATGACATCCCGGTTATTCAGGAGTTACGTGAACAACCCACCCTGCCGGCAGCGGACTTGTATGTCCTGCCGGCCTCTCGAGGCGTGGCACCCGTCGAAACCTCTGGCGCTCCCTGCACCCAAGGCCCCGGTCGGGCTCCAAGAATTGATCACCCCCACGTCTGGCGCCGGGGACGAGACTGTCGTCTTCCCGTAGCGCCGGACCTATAGATCATTATTGGTCGCCTCGTGTCCGAACAGCTGAAGCATGGTCAATCTAGACCATCGGGGCCGGTATGAAGAGAGGGATGTATGTAATTTGTGGTCGAGCTGTGAGGATGGATTCACCGATTGATGACCGCCTACGGGTGCCTTGAGGTCACCGCGCGCTCCAGCGGCTCCGGGTGCCCGAGGGGGGCGGGGCGATCGACCCGGACTTGGACATGCCGCCGGACACCGACACGATCAAGTCGTGCCTCGTTGCCTGACGCACGTTCTGATTGGTTGTCAGGCGTGAGAAGGGGGCTGCCAATCCGGCTCCGAGCGGGTCGGCAACACCCCTTCTCGATCACCGCAGATCGACGTTCCACCTCGCCGTCGACCGCCGCCGTCCGGATCGCGGTGGAGACGGTACCGGCTCGGTTAGGGTGCGGGGATGCGGCGGATCTTGGTGGTGGGCAGTACCGGTGCGGGCAAGTCCACGCTCGCCCGGGGCCTGAGCGGTCGCCTCGGCCTGCCGTACCACGAGATGGACGCGCTGTACTTCACCGGCGCCGGGTGGGCCGTGAACGAGAAGCTGCGCGAGGACGTACTGCGGATCACCGCCGAACCCCGCTGGGTCATCGACTCCCTCGGCTATCCCGAGGTCCGTGACCTGATGTGGGACCGGGCCGACACGGTGATATGGCTGGACTATCCCAAACGGGTCGTCCTGCCCCGCGTCCTGCGCCGTTCCGTCCGCCGCACCGTCACACGCGAGCCGCTGTTCGGTGGCAACAGGGAGACCTGGACCGGCTGGCTGAGCCGGGAACACCCCCTCTGGTGGGCCTGGTCCCAGCACGCGAACCGGCGCCGCGAGATCACCCGCCGCACCGGCGACCCGCGCTTCGCTCCCCTCGACACCCTTCGCTTCGGCCGCCCCGGCGACACCGCGGCCTGGGTGAAGTCCCTGTAGGTGAAGTCCCTGTGAGGGAGCTGGACTACTCGAGCCGTGACACCTGGTAGTGGCTGATGTACCAGGCTTCCCCCACGCGTCGCACCAGTACGCCGAGTTTGACGTTGAGGGTGGGGCGGTCGGTGAAGGAGAAGTCGACGCTCAGATAGCCGAGTGCGAGGTCGTCGGTGAGGCGTCTGGTCTCGAGAATCCGGTACGCGGCGGCCATGCCGACGGGCTGGGAGGCGTAGTAGGCCGCGACGCCCGGCCTTCCGACGCTGTAGGGGTGCAGCCCCTGGAAGATCGCGTCCTCGGTGAACCGGGCGGCGACCTCCTCCGGCTCGTGCCCGTCGACGGCGGCCTTCCACTGGTCGAGGACGCCGCGCAGGATCGCTTCCGTGTCGCTGTCCGTCGTGCTGTTCATCAGGATTCTCCCCTTGTCGTGTTCCGTCAGTGACCGGCGCTCATGCCGCCGTCGACGTGGAGGATCTCGCCGGTGACGAACGGGGCGTTCTCCAGGTAGATCACGGCGTCGACGATGTCGCTCGTCTCGCCCATCCGGCCGACCGGGTGCAGTCCGGCGAGGGCCTCGTGGGTCTCCTCGGCGTGCATCGGGGTCTTTATGGTGCCCGGCGAAACGGCGTTGGCGCGGATGCCGCGCGTGGCGTACTCGATGGCGAGGGACTTGGTGGCGGACTGGAGACCGCCCTTGGTCAACGAGGCGAGTACGGAGGGCACGTTGGAGTCGGCGTTGTCGACCAGACTGGTGGTGATGTTGACGATGTGGCCGCCGCCCTGGGCGAGCATGTGCTCCACGGCCAGTTGGGTGATGCGGAAGAAGCCGGTGAGGTTCACGCCGGTCGCCGCGGCGTAGTCGTCCTGGGTGTACTCGTGGAAGGGCTTGGCGAGGAAGATGCCCGCGTTGTTGACCAGGGTGTCCACACGGCCGAACCGCTCGACCGCGGTGGCGATGACGCGTTCGGCGGTGGCGGGGTCGGCGATGTCACCCTGGACGGTCACGACGCCCGCGTCGTCGGCGGGGGCGATCGTGCGCGAGGTGGCGACGACGGCGTACCCGAGCTTGCGGTAGGCCTCGGCAATGCCCGCGCCGAGGCCCTGCGAGGCTCCGGTGACGACGGCGACCTTCTGGTTCTGAGAGCTCATGCTGATCTTCTCCGGGTTCCGTGATTCCGCGATGAAGCGGGGGCTTCTTGACTGGTCGCCGATCTCAATCACTAGCCGACCGGTCGACTATCTGGAAGCTAGGCGGGATGGAGTGGAGAAGTCAAAGGTCAACAGAGTCCTGGCCAGGACCGATTTCCTCCCTGCTGGTAGGCGCAGCCTCCCAGTCCAGGTCAGTGGGCCGGTGCCCCTACCGGTACGGATCCCCGTCCGGCAGCCAGGCGCCCGGGGCGCGGACGCCGAGGTCGCCCACGCCGTCGCAGAGGGCGTCGACGACGGCGAGGACGGCCGGGCGGTCCTCGTTCTCGCGCCAGACCAGCGACCAGGTCCAGTAGATCTCCGGTGCGGTGACCGGGCGCTGGACCAGATCCGGCGGCAGCGGGGTGGTCTGACCCTTGGGGGAGTTGACCACCGGGCGACTGCAGCGACGGACGTGATCGAAGAACGCCGGTCCGGTGATGCCGCCGTTGGAGATGCGTACCGCGCGGGCGCCGGTGTCCTGGGCCAGCTCTTCGGCGTAGACGTTCCAGGACGACCAGGAGGTGGTGTCGTCGTCGAGGAGGACGGCGGTGTCCCGGGCGGCCACGTCGCTCGTGTCGGCACCGCCGGCGACGGCGTAGAGCCGGTCGGCGCCGATGAGCCGGGCGCGCAGGCCGCGTTCTTCCAGGTCCTCGGTCCGCACCCAGCACACCGCGAGGTCCAGACCGCCCGCGGCGACCCGGGCGGCCTGGGTGTGCGAGGGCGCCACCCATGCGTCGAGGTGGAGTTGGGCCACGGTGGCGGTGCGGGCGGTGAGGTCCGACGGGAGCCAGTTGACGTAGCCGAGTCGTACCGGTTCCGATCCGGACAGCCGACCGGCCCGCCGCTGGAGGTCGTCGGCCCGCTCGAGCAGGGCGCGGGTGTGGGGGAGCAGGGCCGAACCGGCCGCGGTGAGGGACACCGAGCGACGATCGCGATCGAACAACCGCACGCCCAGGTCGCGTTCGAGCGCCTTGATCTGTTGCGACAGAGAGGGGCCCGCGATCAGCAGGCGCTCGGCGGCCCGGCCGAAGTTCAGCTCCTCGGCGACAGCGACGAAATACCGCAGTTGGCGCAACTCCACGCTGGTCATGCTACGTCGGTGCGAGGCCGTGCCTCTCAGCAGGGAGAAAGCCTGTCGTGGCATCGCCCCGGTGGCGGGCGGACGATGGAGCCCAGGGAAGCCCGACCGAGGGCGGCCCGGCGGGACACCTGACGGCGGACGACCTCAGCGGTCCTCCGGGCGGCCACCATCACCCCACGCGGCGTTCCGGTGCCTGCCGGACGTCCCATCGAGCGGAGCAGGACCATGCGAGAGTTCCTGGTCGAGATCACCACCACGATCCCCGAGGGCACCACTCAGGACGAGGTCGACCGGCGGCGCGCCGCCGAGGCCGTCCGCGCCCGGGAACTGGCCGCCACCGGCAACCTGGCACGGCTGTGGCGCCCGGTCGGCGAGCTGCGCAGCATCGGCATCTGGTGTGCCGGTGACGAGGACGAACTCCACGAGAAGGTGCTCGGCACGCTGCCGCTGCGCCCGTGGATGAGCCTCACCGTCACCGCGCTCGAGTCCCACCCCAACGACCCGGGCCGGACCGACGCCGCGCGCTGACGGCGGGGACCGGTGCGACGTGGACTTCGTCATGAGCGTACGACCCCTGCGCGCTTCCCCTGCCGGAAGTGCCGGCGCGCTGCACTCGCCCTGGCGCCACGTGGCCCAGGCCGCCGCGGCACTCGCCGCGGGCATGGGGGTCGGCCGGTTCGTCTACACCCCGATCCTCCCGCTGATGCACGCCGGGGCGGGGCTGTCCGCGGGTGCCGGCGCGAACCTGGCCACCGCCAACTACATCGGCTATCTCCTCGGCGCGCTCGTCGGCATCCTGGCCCCCGCGCTGGTCCGCTCGCGGGCCCTGCTGCGCATCTCCCTCGTCGTGCTGACCGGCACCCTGGCCGCGATGCCCGCCACCCACGACACCGCCGTGTGGTTCGCGCTGCGGCTGCTGGCCGGGGTTGCCAGCGCTCTGATCTTCGTCATCGCGGTCAGCTCGCTCCTCAGCCACCTTCGGGAGTACCCGGCTCATCTGCCCGGATGGGCGTTCGGTGGGGTCGGCGCCGGCATCGCCCTGTCGGGTCTGCTCGTCCTGGTACTGCGCCCCGTCGCCGACTGGCGGGCCGCCTGGTGGGCCTCGGCCGCACTCGCCGCGGTGCTCGCCGTCGCCTCGTGGAACCTCCGCCCCGAAGCGCGTCCCACGACAACGCAGGCCACGCAGGCCATCCAGGCCAATGCCGACCGGGCCCATGAGGCCACCACAGTCACTGCCGCCGCCGCGGATTCCAGCCACGCGCCGCGCACGCACCGCTGGTTCACCGCTCTGTTCGCCTCCTACACGCTGGAAGGCGTCGGCTACATCATCGCGGGCACGTTCCTGGTCGCCGCGATCGAGCAGAGCTCCCCGGGACCGCTCGGCGGCGGCGCCTGGGTGCTGGTCGGTCTGGCCGCCGTGCCCTCCTCCGCGCTGTGGGCCCGGCTCGGGCGCCGTTGGTCCCGCCCCGACCTGCTGCTCGCCGCGCTCGTCGTCCAGGCGGTGGGCATCGCCCTGCCCGCGCTGATCGGCGGAGCACCGGCCGCCCTGGTCTCCGCGGTGCTGTTCGGCGCGACATTCATCGGGGTCAGCACCCTCGCGCTCGCCACCGGGGCCCACCTGGAGTTCCCCCGCTCCGTCGCGCTCCTGACCGCCGGATACTCCGTCGGCCAGATCCTCGGCCCGCTGGTGGTCGCGCCCCTGCTTCACCACGGCTATCAGCAGGCCCTGGTCCTGGCCGCTTCCGTGGTTCTCGTGGCGGCCGTGGCCGCCGCCGTGCTGCGCATCGGCTTCCCGCACCACATGGTGGTAGTGCGAGCCACCGCCCCGGTACGACAGCCCGCACCGACGGAATCCGCCGCGGACGCGGGCAGCCACCGATGACTCAGACGTGGAGTCCGTCATGACCACACCGCGGGACCTGTTGATGATCGCCATGGACGTCCCGTCCAGCCGGCCCGTCGAGCAGGGCGACCTGTCGCTGGCCCTCGCGGGAGCCGAACTGGTCGACCTCATCGAGGCCCAGGCCATCACGCTGGAGGACGACCGCATCGTGCCCGGCGCGCAGTGGACCATGGGTGACCGTCTGTTGGACGGGGCCGTGGCGTCGCTGGTCCGGCAGAGACCGTACGAGTCCGTGGACGACTGGCTGTGGCGCCGCGGCCGTGGGCTGTCCGCGGCCTATCGCGCGGACCTGGAGGCGGAGGGACGGCTCGCCCGGCCACGCCACCGCTGGATTCCCTTCGGTGGCGGCCGTACGGAAGCGGCCGACTCCCCGGACCGCAGCCACGCGGACGAACGCTGGACCTCGGGCGAGCCCATCCTCACCGTCCTCGCGGCCGCCGTGGGCATCCACGACGAGCCGACCGAGGAGGCCGCGGGTCTCGTCGACGACTCGGTCCTTGCCGTACTGGCCGCCGTCAACGGCGCGGTGACGGAACTGGAGGCGGTACGGCAACGGCGAAGCATCGAAGACGCGGCCTTCGACAACATCTGGCGAGGCGGCGACGGCACCTGACGTCATACATCACGTCATTCATGACTTAATTCATGACGTCATTCACGAAGTCATCCATGACGTGTCGACCTTGTCGATTCCCCCACTCTCCACGCATCGGTCAAGAGAGGTGAATGTCATAGACAGGCGCACGTTTTCCCGGATTCTCGGCATCGGAACAGCCGGTGCCTCGCTGCCGACGCTCCCGGTGATATCGGCCTCCGCCTCGGCTTCTCCGTCGCCCGGCGCGTCCGGCCCCGGAACGCACACCTCTTTCGGCCCGCTGAAGCAGATCCGTGCCGGTGAGCTGAACATGGGATACGCGGAGGCCGGCCCCGCGCACGGCCCCGCGGTCGTCCTGCTGCACGGCTGGCCCTACGACATTCACAGCTATGTCGATGTGGCTCCCAGGCTCGCCGCGGCGGGCTACCGGGTGATCGTGCCGTACCTGCGCGGTCACGGCACCACACGGTTCCGGTCGGACAAGACGTTCCGCAACGCCCAGCAGTCTGTGATCGCGCTCGACATCATCGCGCTCATGGACGCGCTGAAGATCGAGAAGGCGATCCTCGCCGGGTTCGACTGGGGAGCGCGGACGGCCGACATCATCGCGGTGCTCTGGCCGGAGCGCTGCAAGGCCCTGGTCTCCGTGAGCGGTTATCTCATCACCAACCGTGAAAGCCAAAAGGCGCCGTTGCCACCAAAGGCCGAATGGGCGTGGTGGTATCAATACTATTTCGCCACAGAAAGGGGACGGCTCGGCCTCGCACAGTACAAGCACGATTTCGCGAAACTCATCTGGAGGAACGTCTCCCCGACATGGCACTTCAGTGACGCCACATTCGACCGGACCGCGACCGCCTTCGACAATCCGGACTGGGTTCCCATCGTGATCCACAACTACCGGTGGCGACTGAGTCTGGCCAAGGGCGACCCGCGATTCGATCGCCTGGAAAAGCGACTTGCCCAGAGTCCCGCCATCTCGCAGCCGACGATCACCCTCGACGGCGAACTGGATCCCTTCACGCCGCCGGGAAACGGTGCCTCTTATCGCGATCACTTCACGGGCGCGTACGACCACCGGACGCTGAAGGGCATCGGTCACAACGTGCCGCAGGAAGCACCCGAGGCATTCGCTGCGGCGGTCGTCGACGTCAACGCCCTCTGAAATCCTCTGAGCCCTCTGAGCCCTCTGAACGGTGTCGTGGTGGGCGTCAGGCGCCCGCCACGGCCTCCTGCGGGGCGCGGGCACCGAGCAGGGCCAGGCAGTTCGCCCACAGGGGGCTGAGCCGACGGGTGTTGTTGTAGAGCTTGGCGAACAGCACCTGGCCCTCCAGCTGAGCGACCACCGCCCGTGCCGCTTCCCGAGTGTCGGGGGTGGTGACCTCCTCGCGCGCACGAGCCTCGGTGATGACCGACTCGACCATCTCGACCTGCGCGTCGAAGATCTCCTGGAGGCGGGTGCGGATGGGCTCGGTGTGGTTGCTCATCTCCAGACTGAGGTTCCCGAACAGGCAGCCGGACACGGTGCCGCAGCTCTGCTGGCCGGCGCGCTGGCCGGCCTCCGTCTCCTCGAACAGCCGGTACAGCCGCCGCAGGGGTTCCTCGTCGCTGTTCAGGACGCGTGCCCAGGCGCTCTTCTGGGCGTCCCAGTGTTCGTCGAGCACGGCCAGGGCGAGGGCTTCCTTGGACTCGAAGAAGTAGTAGAAGCTGCCCTTGGGCACGCCGGCCGCCTTGCAGATCTCGGCCACCCCCAGCGCCGAGTAACCGCGCAGCTCGATGAGCGACTGCGCGGCGCTGAGGATCTTTTCCCTGGCGTCGCTGGTTCGTCCCATGACGCAATTGTACGACCGGTCGACTATCTCTGGCTGTGGTCGCGTCCGTGCGGTGAAACCGTCTGATCGGGTGGTGTGGGAGCACGAGCTCCGGCAGCGGGGCGAGGGCGTGCCACCACGGGGCGCGCGTGAGCCGTTCCGGTGGGGTGGCGGGTCTGTTGGGGTGGGTGCATCGCCACGCTCACGCAAGCGGGTGACGGGGGAGCCTCCATGACCGCACAGCCCAACGAGGACACCCCACCCGATCCCCCCTCGCGCCGCGTCGAGTTCGCGGAGCTTCTGGAGGCGGAGTTTGTCCGGCGGTGGCCGGGGAGTTCGGTGGGGCTGGATGCCGTGCACCGGTACGCGATGATTCCGCCGGGCAAGCTCCTGCGGCCCTCGCTGGTGCTGCACGCGGCGCTCGCGGTGGGTGGGGAACTGGGCGCGGTACTGCCCGCCGCGGTCGGTGTCGAGGGGGCGCACGTCGGCAGCCTCCTGCACGACGACATCATCGACCGCGACACCCAGCGGCGCGGCCGCGCGGCCGTCCACACGGAGTTCGGACCCGCCCAGGCCGTCGTCGCGGGCAACGCCCTGTTCTTCTCCTGGTTCGCGGCGCTCTCCGAGTGCCGTCGCCTGGGGGTGCCCGCCGACCGTGTCGAACGCGCCATGGCCGTGCAGGCCGAGGCCGGGGTGGCGATCTGCCGGGGCGCCTTCGACGAACTGGCGATGCGCGGCGACCTGGAACTGGGCGTGGGCGCGTACGTGGCGATGGCCCGGGCGAAGACCGCCGTGCTGCTGGCGGCCGCCTGCCGCGTGGGCGCCATTCTCGGCGGCGGTGACGCCCCGACGACGGAACTGCTCGGCGACTTCGGCGACCACCTCGGGATCTGCTTCCAGATCCGCGACGACGTGCTGCCGTACGACCCGATCGCCGCACGCACCGTGGGCAAGCCCTCCGACAGCGACGTCCGTAACCGCCGCCCCACCCTGCCCGTGCTGATCGCCCACCGCCGCGCGGACCCCAAGGGCCGCGCGGCGCTGCGCCATGCCCTGCTGGACGAGACCGAACCGGAGCTCGCCCTGTGCCGGATCCGCGCCGTGCTGGAGCGGACCGGAGCCCTGGACACCGCGCACGCGATGGCCGACGAGTACGCCCGCAGGGCCCGCGCACTCCTCACCCGTCTGCCCGCCACCGCCCAGGTCGCCCACGTCCGCGCCCTGGCGCTCCTCACCCGGCCGGCGCACTGAGCCGTAGCGGATCATCCAGGAGCCCGAGAAGGGTGCCTGTGCGGGACGACCTCCCGAAAGCATGATCGCGCGTTCAGGATGCGTTCAGGCTGCGACCGCCACGTTGATCGGCGTGGCGCGCAGGCATGCGCAACACTGAGCCAATGGACACGCGCCCTCCTTCGGCCGTGGCCCTGGGGGGACGTCGATGCACCCCCCAGGAGTGAACGTTGGACAAGACGGAACTCGTCTCCGACCACCGAGTCGCCGACCCCGGCGCCTCCGTGATGAAGAAGCTGCCAGAGGTGACCCTGGCCTTCTGGATCATGAAGATCGCCGCGACGACACTCGGCGAGACCGCGGGCGACCTCTTCGCGCAGACCCTCAAACTGGGCTACTTCCTCACCACGATCCTGCTGTTCCTGATCTTCGTGGTCACGCTGGTCGTGCAGCTCAGGTCGCGCCGGTACAACCCCTTCTTCTACTGGACGGTGATCCTTTCCACCAGCATGGCGGGCACCACGATGTCCGACTTCATGAACCGTGACGCCAGCTCCAAGTACCTCTCCGACGGGGCCACCTCGCTGGGTTGGGGTCCGCAGGGCCTGGGACTCGGGTACCCCGCGGGCGCCGCGATCCTGATCTCGCTGCTGGTCGTGATCTTCACCGTCTGGAAGTTCACCGGGATGACCTTCGTCATCCGCGACATCGTGACCTTCCGGGCCGAGGTCCTCTTCTGGTCGGCGATCCTCGTGTCGAACACCCTCGGCACCTCGATGGGCGACTTCCTGTCGGACAGCTCCGGGCTCGGTTACGCGGGCGGCGCGCTGCTCGTCACCGGGCTGCTCGCGGTCCTCGTCGCGCTGATGCGCGTCCCCGCGGTGCCGAACGTGGTGCTGTTCTGGATCGCCTTCGTCCTCACCCGTCCGCTCGGCGCGACCGCGGGCGACTTCCTCACCAAGCCGACCGCCAAGGGCGGGCTCGACCTCGGTACGGCGGGTTCGTCGGCCGTGCTGTTCGCGGTGCTCGTCGGTCTCATGGGCTACGCCCACCTGCGGGAGCGCAGGACGCTCGCCACCTGAGACCGGCGAGCCGGGCCCGATCCGAAAGGCAGGCCCCCACAGCCCCTACCCCGGCAGGCTCTCGCCGAGCATGCGCAGCAGATCGCCGGTGGCGTCCAGCGCGCCGAAAGCGGGCAGGGCGCCGAGGGCGAGGACGGCCACGCCGATGGACCACAGGTTCGGCGGCGGGGCCGTCTGCAGGGCGGCGATCCGGCGGGTGACCGCGTGTTCGGAGAAGCTCAGGGCGCAGCCCGGCCGGGCGCGTTGGGCGACAAGGGCGGCCCGGGCGAGGGCACGGGCGGTGGTACGGCGGTCCCCGACGCGCCGCGCGGCCTCCTCGTCGGCCCAGCGCTCCACCAGGAAGGCGACGGTGGTACGCACGGGTGCGAGCACCGGGTTGGCGGCGGCGGCCAGGGTCACCGCGGTCGACAGCACCGAGTGGCGGTGGGCGAGATGGGCGCGCTCGTGGGCCAGCAGTACGCGCCGCTCCGCCGGTTCCAGTGCGCTCAACATGGCCGCCGTGACCAGGATCCGGCCCGGCGAGCCGGGGATCGCGAAGGCCCGGGGCGTCGAGGAGGCGGCGACGATGAGTTCACTGTCGGGCGGGTGTCCCTCGCACAGCAGCTCGAGGACGCGGCGGGTCGCGTAGTGGGCGCGCAGGGCGCGAACGAGCCGGAAGCCGATCAGCCACAGGAGCATGATCGCGACGACGGCGATCGCCACCGGGACCGGTTCGGGCAGCCGCCGCCCGTCCTCGCCGGCCTCCGTGGCCACGTGCGGCGCCTCGTTGACCAGGGTGGTGGCGAGCAGGAGCAGCGCCCAGGTGGAGGCGGTGGCGGCCAGTACGGCGGCGATGGTGAGGACCCGGGCGGCCAGCGCGGGGGAGACCCTGAGGCCCACTTGCGGTGCGATCGCCGTCAGCAGCAGTGGCAGGACAAGGGGGATGTAGACATCGATCCTCACATCCCGCTCCCCCCGAGGAGAACCCGTAGGGCCTCTTCCTCCTGGGGGCTCAGGCCGGTGACGAACTGCTGGAGGGCCGCGATCGGGTCGGGTCCCCGGTCGAGCGCCTCGTGCATGGCCTCGGCGGTCAGTTCGGCGGCGTTCTTCGCGGGCCGGTACGCGCCGCGCCGGCCGTCGACGTCGCGCAGGACCAGACCCTTGTCGTACAGGCGTTTGAGGATGGTGTGCACGGTGTTGTAGGCGAGGTTGCCGCCGATCTCGCCCTGGATGTCGGCGGGGGTGAGGGCCTCGTCGGTGGCCCAGAGGGTGGCGAGGACCTCGCTCTCCAGCTCACCGGCGCTGCGTCGTTCCGCTCTGCCATGGGGGCCTGTGCGAGCCATGTCCGTCACCTTACAGCGTGTAGGGGTGCGGGGGGTGGTGAGGGCGTACGAGTGCGCCCTGGGGCGGTACGAGATTGCGCGCCCCGACTGCGTCCCCGCTCGATCCACGGTAATTTGACCGTGTTTTGCGCAACTTCCTCCTTCACCCTACGTCTTGTAGGGTGAAGGACCCTACAGAATGTAGGGCGAAGGGTGGATGATGGCCAAGACTGTGAACCCTCCGTTCGTCGGCGCCGATCGCCACAACCCGCCCTCGACGGGGCGCATCTCCAGACGTCCGCACGGTCAGCAGTGGCTGGCCCTGGTCGCGGGCGCCTTCACCCTGGCCCAACTGCTCCTCGTACGGCCCGGCATGGGGCTCGGCTGGGACGAGACCGTCTACGTCAGCCAGGTCGGCTCACACGCCCCCGCCGCCTTCTTCAGCGCCCCGCGCGCCCGCGGAGTGCCCCTGCTGGTGGCACCGATCGCGTCCTGGTCCTCGTCCACCGCCCTGCTGCGCGTCTATCTCGCGGTGCTCTCCGGACTCGGCCTGTTCGTGGCGCTGCGCGTCTGGCGCGGACTGTTCCCCATGCGGGTACTGGCGGTGGCGGGCGCCCTGTTCGCCACGCTCTGGGTGACCCTCTTCTACGGCCCGCAGGCCATGCCCAACTACTGGGTCGCGATCGGCGCCCTGGCCTGCGCCGGATGCTTCCTGCGCGCCCAGGCCGACCGCTTCGACCGGGCGGCGCTGTGGGGCGTGGGCCTGAGCGCCGCGCTGATGGCGTGGATGCGGCCCACCGACGCGGTCTACGTGACCCTGCCGCTGCTCTTCCTCGTCGTGTGCGTACGCCGCTGGTGGCGCCCGAGGCTGCTGGTGGCGCTCGTCGCGGGCCTGGTCGCCGGTGCGGGCGAGTGGGTCGTCGAGGCGTACGTCAGTTACGGCGGCCTCGCCCAGCGGCTGTCCGACGGTTCCAAGATCCAGGGCGGCCTGGGCTGGAACGTCGCCGTCGGCGACCAGATGCGCAGCCTCGGCGGGCGCGTCCTGTGCCGCCCCTGCGCCGGGGCCATGCCCGCCCCACCTGTGATGCTGTGGTGGTTCGCGCTGCCCGTCGTGGCCGTTCTCGGAGCGGTGATCGCCGTCAAGGCCCGGCGCGGGGTGAACAGCCTGCTGCTCCTGGCCTGCGCCGTGACGGCGGCCTTCCCGTACCTCTTCATGATCGGATACGCGGCACCGCGCTTCCTGCTGCCCGTGTACATCCTGTTGGCCATCCCGGCCGCCGACGGCCTGATCCACCTGCTGACCGCGTCCCGCGGCGCCTGGCGACCGGTGGCCGTCACCCTGGTGACGCTCGGCCTGGCCGGGCATCTCGCGGTGCAGTTCGTGGTGCTGGAGCGCACCGTGCACGGCACCACGGTCTCCCACCAGGACTGGGCCGACACCGCGACGGAGCTGCACCGGCTGGGGGTGAAACCGCCCTGCATGCTGACCGGCTACGAGGGCGTCCCGATCGCCTTCTACGCCGGCTGCTCCTCCGTCGACACCGACGGCCACAACGCCAACACCACCGCCGGCGCCATAGTGCGGGCCGGACAGCGGATCCCGGTCGGCGTGCTCATCGCACCGGGCGAGAAGCCACCCGCGTACGCCCGCACGTGGGAAACGCACCGCGTCGGTCATCTGATGGTGTACGTCGCCCCTGCCGTCCAGAGAGGCGGGGCCACATGACCCTCCTTCCGCCCGGCACCCCGACGACAGCCGTGACAACCGTGACATCCGTGACATCCGTGACATCCGTGCGGAGGCGAGTCTCCCTGCATGCCGCGGTGACCCTCGCCGTGGTGGTGGGCGCGGTCTGTCTGGGCCTGCGCCACTGGCCGGTGATCGCGACCGGCGCCGGTCGGCTGGCCGTCGCCGACCGCGGCTGGCTGCTCGTGGCGGCCGTCGCCACCGTGGCGACCTGGGTGTGCTCGGCGCTCGCCCAACAAGGGGCGGTGACCCGGCCGTTGCCCGCCGGGCAGCTGGTGGCCGTCCAGTTCGCGGCCTCCGCCGCCAACCATGTGCTGCCCGCGGGCCTCGGCGCGGGCGCGGTCAACCTCCGCTTCCTGACCCGGTGCGGTCTGCCGGTCGTCCGGTCGGCGACCGCGCTCGGTGTGAAGGCCACCGCCGGGGCCGTCTCGCGCGGCTTCCTGATCGCCGTGCTCGCGCTGACCTGCCCCGGTCTGCTCCGTCTGCCGCACATCTCGGCGACGGTGGTCGCGATCGCGCTCGCCGTGGTGGTCACCGCCGCCGTACTGCTGCGCGGGCCGTTGCGGCGCGCGCTGCGGGCCGTGCTGGCCGACGTCCGGGCCGTGCACGAGGTCCCGGCGCGCGCGGCCGCGCTGTGGGGCGGTTCGCTGGCCTTCGCCGCGCTGCACGCCACCGTGGTCGTCGCCGTGGCCCAGGCCCTCGAACTGCCGCTGCCCCCGGCCCAGGTGGCGCTGGCCTACCTCGCCGCGAGCAGCGCCGCCGTACTCCTGCCCACGCCCGGTGGGATCGGTTCCCTGGACGCGGCGCTCGCCGTGGCCCTCACGCTGGCCGGAGTCCCGGGCAGCGCGGCGGCGTCGGTGGTCCTCGGCTACCGGCTGCTGACGGTGTGGCTGCCCCTGATCCCCGGGCTGCTGGCCCTGGCCGTACTGGCCCGCCGCAAGGTCCTCTGAGCCCGCCGCGAAATCCCTCCGGGCCTTCGGCGCCGCCCCGCGGTCGGCGCTCGCCGAACGCCGTGGCACCTCAGGGCGGCTCGAGCCGGTAACCGTGCCCCCGCAGGGTCGTGATGCGCGGTGTCCGGGACGGACGGGACGCCGTGTCCGTCAGCCGGCGGCGCAGTCCCGCCATCGTGACGTCGAGCGTCTTCGTCGAGCCGAACCAGTTCTCGTCCCACACCTCGGCCATCAGCGTCTCGCGCGAGACGGCCGCGCCCACGTTCCGGGCCAGCACGGCGAGCAGTTCGAACTCCTTGGGCCGCAGCGGGATCTCGTCCTCGTGCAGCGTGCAGCGGCGTGCCGTGATGTCGACGACCAGGTCGCCGAGCCGGATCGGCTCCTGCGGCGGGTCGGCGATGGCCCGGCGGCGCAGATGGGCCCGGAGCCGGGCGAGCAGCACGGTCAGGCTGAACGGCTTCACCAGGTAGTCGTCGGCTCCGGCGTCGAGCCCCGCGATGACGTCGATGTCGTCGGTGCGGGCGGTGAGGATCACGATGAGCAGTTCGGGAAAGCGGGCGCGCAGCGTGCGGGCCACGTCGAGACCGTCCATGTCCGGCAGCCCCAGATCCAGCAACAGCACGTCGTACGACGACCGCGCGGACTCCGCGAGGGCGCCCGCGCCGGTCCGGCTCCACGTCGGCGCGTAGTCGTTGCTGCGCAGGCCCGACTCCAGATGACGGCCGATCGTGTCGTCGTCCTCGACGACGAGGACACGCGGCCGGCCGAGGCGACGGCGGTCCGGTGCGGGGGCGGGCGTTCGCATGAAGGGCAGCGTAGGGCCGGCGGCGCGTGCGGGGCCGGAGGCGGGCGTGGGACAGGGGGCGGGATCGGCGGGGCCGGAGGCCGACCTGCGGCTAGAAGTGGCGGTCACAGATCGCGGAGTTCCTCGACGGCGGGGCGTCCGGCCGCGCGGCGTACTCCGTTGAGGGCCGCGATCAGGACGGCCGCCGTCGCGGCGCAGGCGGTCAGCGCCAGATAGCCGCCGGGGACGGCGAGACTGGCCGGCGGTGGGTCGAAGACACCGGTCAGGACCTTGACCAGCATCTCCGACAGTGCCCAGCCGATCAGCGCGCCGCCCGCGAGGCCCCCCACGATCAGCAGGATCGCCTCGGTGAGGACCATGCCCCGCAGCTGCCGGGGCCCGGCGCCCAGCACGGTCGCGATGGCGAAGGTCCGGCGGCGTTCGGCGAGCCCGAGCGCCAGGACCAGCCCGCCCGCCCCGGCCGCGAGCAGCACCGCGAAGGCCAGCTCGAGCCGGGTGAGCCCGGCCAGGTCCACGGAGGTCAGGCTGGTGCCGACGGTGCCACGGGTCTGGGTGAGGTCGGTGACGGTGGCACTGGTGCCCAGCTGGTGACGCAGCCGCGCCGCGACCTGCTTCTGGTGCGTACCACCGGTGTCCAGCAGGAACGCGCCCACCGCGTCGCTGCCGGTCGCCTTCGCCACGTACGAGGCGTTGGCGACGAAGAAGCTGTCCTTCGGCGCGGTCGGGAACTCCTTGGCGACGCCCACGTAGTGGAAGGGCACCGTGCGCAGCGCCTTGGTCCGGGCGTCCTGGATCCGCAGGTTGACCGTGTCGCCGGGCGAGAGCTGGAAGTCGTTGACGGTCTCCGCGCTGACCAGCAGCCCGTCCGGCCGCTGAGCGAGCCGGTTCATGAGCGTGCGGACGCCGCCGCCGGAGAAGTACGCGTCCTGGAGGGAGGTGGCCGAGGCGATCGAGTCGGGGCGCACCCCGTAGAGGTCCTGGAGGTCGGAGCCGACGTACGCGAACCGGTGCTGGAGCGGCTCGACCCGACGTACGCCGGAGATCTTCAGCGCGTCGGCCCCGCTCGGCGGGATCCGCGCGCCGGGCGGTTCGGTGACCGTGACGTCGGCGCCGTTGGTGAGCCGCGCGTCGACCTCGGCCTGCTGTTTGTACGTCGAGTTGAAGGTCGCCGTGGAGATCGCGAACGACACCGCGAGCGCCAGCAGCACCACCGAGCGGGCCAGTGGACGGCGACGTCGGGAGAGGACGGCGGCCGTGGTCCCCGCCAGGTTCGAGGCGAGCGGCCGCGCCAGCCGGGTCAGTACGGGACGGCCGTAGGTCAGCGCGAGGAGCGTGAGCCGCCACAGCAGCAGGGCGGCGCCGATCCACAGCAGCGCCGGGCCGAGGAACGCCCAGTACGACACGGAGATGCTCGGCACGCCCTCCGGGGCGAGCACCAGGGCGTACTGGTTGCCGGAGGAGGCGCGGAAGATCAGCCAGGAGCCGATCAGCAGGACGAGGTCGAGGCCGTACCGCATCCACCACACCGAACCAGGGCGCCGCTCCTGCCTGCGGGTGTCGGCGACCGTCACCGTGCGCAGATCACGCAGCGCGGGGAGAAGGACCGCGCCCGAGGCCACGGCGGCGCCGAGCACGAAGGCGAGGGCGTACCAGAGCATCCACGCGCCCGCCGTCGTCCCGAACGAGGCCGATCCGAAGGCGACACGGCCCGTCAGCGCGGCGATGCCGAGCCCGGCCGCGCCGCCGGTGACGGCCACCAGGGCGGCTTCGAGGCCGGAGAGGGAGGCGATCCGGCGAGGACGCATCCCGCGCAGGCGCAGCAGGCCCTGCTCCTGGCGGCGGCGTTCGCCCCCGGCCGCGGCGACCGCGGCGGTCAGCGCGGCGGCGAGGATCGCGCCCGGCACGCCGAGGAAGAGGAAGAGGATCTGCGCGTACAGCGCGTCCTGGCGTGCGGAGTCGAGGGCGGCACCGAGGTTGTCGCCGACGATCACACCGCCCGAGGCGCGGGCCTCCAGGTTGTGGGCGGCGCGGGTCACGGAGGTGAAGGCGGCGGCGGGATCGGAGAGAAGCTTCGCGTCACGGGCCGCGTGGATCTGGGTGGTGGCGGGGGCGGGCGCGGTGAGGGAGGCGAAGACGGCGGAGGGGAGCAGGACGACGTTGTCCGGGGGCGCGGTGGGCTGGGTCTGGCTGGGGGCGCCGACCCGCTGGAAGAGGGAGTCGGCCTGCGGGAGGTCGACCACGCCGTCCACCCGGACCTGGCGCACCGCGGTGCCGGGGAGCCGGATGCCGACGGTGTCGCCGGGGGCGACGTGCAGGTTGGAGGCGGTCTGCTGGGCCAGCAGGACGCCGCTGGTGCGGCCGGTGAGCGGGCGGATCTCACCGGGGAAGGCCTGCTGGTAGCCGTCGGGGAGGCCGAGGACCATGCCGGGGCCGGTCGTCTGCGTGCTGCCCCGCACGGTCGCCACGAACGCGCCGCTGTGCGCGAAGCCGACCGGCAGAGCCGTCTTGATGCCGGGCGTCTTCCGCACCAGCGACAGGGCCGCGGCGGGGTCGGCGCCCGGCTGGACCTCGACCTGCCAGTCCACGGCGACCGAGCGCACGGCGCGCTGCGTCATCGTCGCCTTCGACGCGGTGAGGAAGGAACCGAGCGAGGCGATCAGGGCCACGGCCAGGGCGATGCCGGCCAGGGCGGCCAGCAGCCGGCCGGTGCGGTGACGGGCGAGACCGCCCGCCCAGGCGGTGATCATGACGCTTCCTCCGTGGTGTCCTGCGGGTCCCCGGTGGTCTCCGCCGTGAGCAACCGGCCGTCGCGCATGGCCAGCCGGGTGCTGAGCCGTGCGGCGACCGCCGGGTCGTGCGTGGTGACGACGAGGGCCGCGCCCGTGTGGTCGGCCGCCCTGAGCAGGGCGTCCAGGACGTGGCCGCCGGTGGTGTGGTCGAGCCGTCCGGTCGGTTCGTCGGCGAGGATCAGCCGTGGGGCCTGGGCCAGGACGCGGGCGGCGGCGACGCGCTGGGCCTGGCCGCCGGAGATCTCCTCCGGCAGCCGCTCGGCCAGGTCTTCGGCGCCGACCTGGGCAAGGGCCGCGAGGGCCGTTCGCCGTGCGTCGGCGTCCGGCACCCCGGCCAGCACCAGCGGCAGCGCGGTGTTCTCGACGACGTCGAGGGCGGGGATCAGGCTGTCCCCTTGGAAGACCAGTCCGATGTCACGCCTGATGTCGGACTCGGGAGCCGACCGACGATCGTCGGGCTTCGTGCCGGTGCCGATGTCCTGGGAACCGGTCAGGGCGGGCCGCGTGACGGTGCCGCTGGTGGGCTGTTCGAGTCCGGCCAGCAGATGCAGCAGCGAGGACTTGCCCGACCCGGAGGGGCCGACGATCGCGAGCCGGTCCCCGGCCCGCACCCGCAGGTGCGCGCCGTGCACCGCCACGACCGCGTTCGCGCCCCGCCCGAAGGTGAGAGCGGCGTCCCTGCAGACGACGAGCGCGTCGTCCGGGGCGGCTTCCGGCTCATCCGGAGACATCATGGGCCCTCCCGTCGTCCAATGCGATCACCCGGTCGGCGACGCGTACGGCCTCCGCGCTGTGCGTGACGATCAGCACCGCGCAGCCCAGCGCGGCGCGGTCGCGCAGCATCTGGAGGATCAGTCGCTCCGTGCCCCCGTCGAGCTCGCCGGTCGGTTCGTCCGCCAGCAGCACGGCGGGGGAGTTGGCGAGGGCGACGGCCAGCCCGGCCCGGGCCAGCTCACCGCCGGACAGCTGACGGGGCAGCGCGTGCGCCCGCCCCGCGAGCCCCACCTCGTCCAGCAACTCCCGTGCGGACACGGCGGGACGACCGCCTACGGCGCTGTGTGCCAGCCGGACGTTGTCGCGCACGCTCAGGTGGGCGACGAGGTTGCGGGTCTGCAGGAGTACGCCGATGTGCTGGGCCCGCAGCCGGGCGCGCTCGGTCTCCGGCCGGTGGCTGATGCGGACGCCGTCCACCCGCACCTCGCCGCCGGAGGGCTCGTCCAGACCGGCCAGGCAGGACAGCAGCGTGGACTTGCCCGCGCCGGAAGGCCCGACGACGGCGACCGTCTCGCCGCGCCGCACCCGCAGGGACACCCCGCGCAGCGCGAGCGTCTCCTCCTCGCCGGCCCGGAAGAAGCGGTACAGCTCCCGGGCGGTCAGGGCGTCGTCGTGGGATGCCTCGTGGGTGCGGACGGGTGCGGTCCCCGGCCGGGTCGGTATGGCGCTCACGGTCACTTCCACGAGAAGGAGTCGGTGACGATGCGCCACGGGTCCACGTTGTCGGCGTTCACGGGCCCGGACAGGGTGAGGTCCACCTCGTGGCCCTGCCGGTAGAACGCGTACCGCTCGAAGGCGTCGCGCACGACCTTGCCGGTGACCGGGTCCGCCGCGGAGTCGCCCTGGTACTTCAGCAGCACCGCGCTTCCGGCGTGCCGGTTCACCTGCGACACCTTGGGTCCGTCGAACTTCGGTACCTGGCCGCGCAGTCGGGACACGACCTCGGAGCCGACCGAGGCGACCGTGGGCGCCGAGGAGGCGGACGCGGTGGCGATCTCGACGCGGTTCAGCTTGTCCGTGAAGACGGTCGTACCGCCCTGGCCGGTACGGGCCCAGCCCTCGGGCACCTTCACCGTGAACCCGCCGCCCGCCGGCCGGAAGGCGACGTACGCCTGGTTGTCGGGGATGTCACCGGGCGGATTGGACTCGGTGGGCGCCGGGGCGGCGCTCGCACCGCCCGTGGTGGTGGAGGTGGAGGTGGAGCCCGATCCGGAGGAGGCGTGCGAGGCGGCGGGGGGCCCGGAACTCGAACCGGAGCACCCGGCGGTCACCGCCGCGGCGAGTACGAGCCCCACGACCCCGAGACTACGGACGGTACGTACGCGTGCCATGGCCACTGCCCTCCTGGAAACCCCTGCCGCACCGGTGCGGATCCGACCGGACGGTCATGGCACCGACGCTAGGAGCCGCCCGGTTAACGCCCCGCACGGCGAGGGTTAGACGACGGCAAAAGCGCGTGGCCGCCCCGCCTGATCCGGAGGCCGCCCCGCATCATGGGGGGCATGAGACAGCGTGTCGTGCGGGTGGCCGTCACCGCGGTGCTGGTCGCGCTCGTCCTCCTCGCGATCCCGCTCGCCCTCGCCGTCCGGGCCACCCTCTACGCCGACCAGCGGGACTCCCTCGAACGGGCCGCCCTGGCCGCCGCCGTACGCGTGAACACCGACTACGCGACCGGCGACCCCGCCGAACTGCCCCCGCCGGGACCGGGTGAACGCCTCGGCCTGTACGACCCGAAACCCCGGCTGCACACGGGCACCGGGCCCCGCAGCGGGGACGCGGCGGTCCGCCGTGCGTTCCGTGGTGTCATCGCGCGGACCCAGAGCGGGGGTGAGCTCGTGGTCGCCGTGCCCGTCTCGCACGCCGAGCAGGTCATCGGTGTCGTACGGGCCTCCTCCGCCGTGTCGGCCGTCAGGAACCGTGTCCTGGTGGACTGGGCGGTCCTGCTCGGCGCGGCCGTGTTCGCGCTCGCCGTCGCCGTCCTCGTCGCCCGGCGTCAGGCACGGGCGCTCGCCGCACCGCTGGAGGACCTCTCCCGGCACTGCCGCGCCGTCACCGAGGGCGACCTGACCGCACGGGCCGCGCCCAGCACCATCGCCGAGATCGACCAGGTCGCCCGCACGCACAACGACATGCTGCACAGCCTCGCCGAACTCCTGCGCCACGAGAAGGACTTCACCGCCAACGCCTCCCACCAGCTGCGCACCCCGCTGACCGGGCTGCAGCTCACCCTGGAGGCGGGGCTCGCGCAGGACGACGCCCGGCTGCGCCCCGCACTGGAGGAGGCGCTGGACGCCACCCGGCGGCTGCACGACACGGTGGAGGAAGTGCTGCGGCTCGCCGGCTCGTCCGGCCCGCCGGGCACCGTCGTGCCCGACCGGTCGGTGGTCCACCTCCTGGCGGAGACCGACGCCCGGTGGCACGGTCTCTTCGCCCAGGACGGCAGGCGCCTGGACTGCGGCGTCCAGGACATCCCGGCCGACGTCCTGGTGCCCGGCGGGCCCGTCGCCGAGATCCTCGGCGTCCTCCTGGACAACGCCCGTACGCACGGCCGGGGCAGCGTCCGCGTCACGGTCCGCGACCTCGACGACGCCCTCGCCTTCGACGTCGCCGACGAGGGAACGGTCACCGTCGATCCGGAAGGACTGTTCGCGCGCGGACGGACCAGCGGTCGCAACGGCGGTACGGGCATCGGTCTCGCCCTCGCCCGCGACCTGGCCGTGTCGCTCGGCGGCAGACTCTTCCTGGCGGGCGGCGACCCGACGACGTTCACGCTGCTGGTCCCCGTCGCCCCTGCGGCTCCCGCCACCCGGTAGTCAGGATGTGTTGAGGGCCCCGCGGGCACGGTCGGGCCTCATGACTGAGACTTGACGTGCTCAACCCGCGGGAAGCGTGACCACGAACGTCGCGCCGGAGGTGTGCCGCCCGTCGTGGTCCACCTCCCCGCCGGCGGAGCGGGCCAGGCGCCGCGCCAGCGGCAGCCCGAGGCCCGCTCCGCCGTGTCCGTCCTCGGGGTCGGCGCGCCGGCCGGGCTGGAAGAGCTGCGCCGCGAACGACGCCGGTACGCCGGGACCGTCGTCCTCGACTTCGACACGTACGCTGCCGGGCCGGGCGCGGGCCAGGATCTCGACCCGGGTGCGCGCGTGCCGCAGGGCGTTGTCGAGCAGCGGGCTGACGATGCGCTCCAGAAGGGCGTCCGGCACCCCGGCCGACAACCGCGGCTCGCAGGCGGTGACGACGACCTCCACGCCCACCTTCGTGGGGCCGAGGCGGTCCACCAGGCGGTGCAGCACCGGCAGCACGTCGGCCGTACCGGGCGCGGTGGCGGCGCTGTCGCGGGCCTCGTCGAGCAGGGTGTCGCAGATCGTGCGCATGGACTGGGCCGCGTCGGCGATCGCCGCGTGGGTGGCCTTGGTGTCCGCGTCGGAGCGGGGGCGGGCTCCCCACCAGTCGAGTTCGGCGATGATCCGGGCGAGCGGGTTGCGCAGCTCGTGCGACAGCTCCTGGGTGAGCTGCTGCTCGTGCCGCAGCAGCGCGCGGATCCGGTCGAGGAGGGCGTCCAGCGAACCGCCCAGCTGGGCGAGTTCGGTGGGACGGGTCACGGCGCCGAAGCGCTCCTGGGAGGCTATCGCGCTCCACTGGGTGGCGTGCTCGGTCATCGAACGCACGGGACGCAGGGCGCGGCCCACCGCCAGCCGCGTCAGCGCGTAGGTGCAGGCGAGCATCGCGGCGTCGAGGGCGAGGGACGCGAAGAGCATGGTGTCGGCCGAGCCGCGGTACGGGGAGAGATCCAGTGCGGTGACGACGGAGGCGGCGCCCTTGCCACCGGGCACCGGGCGCGAGCACAGCCGTACCTCGTCGTGACTGTGCACGGTGACGCACGTCCGGGCGCCGCGCGCCACGAGCCGGCCGGCGGCGCGGGTCAGCGGGCTGGTGGCGGTGGCGGACGAGGGCTTCTCGAGCAGTCGGCCGCCCGAGTAGATCCACACGTTCGTGTCGAGGAGCTCCTCGCCCGGGGTCTCCAGAACCCGCACCCGGGAGCCGTCGGTGACGACGGTCGCGGCGACGGCGGCGGCCCGGGTGCGCAGCTCGTCGTCCGCCTGGTGCTGAAGGTGACGGCGCACGACCGTGTTGAACGCGACCGTGAGGATCACCATCAGGATCGTCGCCGTGGTGAGCGCGACAAGGGAGAGCCGGCCCCGCAGCGTGCGCGGCCACCAGCGGGAGGCGAACGCCCTCATGACAGCCGGTGGCCGATGCCGCGCGCCGTGGTGATGGTCAGCGCGCTGCCGCCGTCCCGGAGCTTGCGGCGCAGCCGGGTCAGATACTGGTCCAGCGTGTTGTCGCTGACCTGGGCGCCTTCCGGCCAGCCGGCCCTGATCAGCTCCCGCCTGCGGACGATGTCCCCGGACCCGGATATCAGCGCCGCCAGCAGCCGGAACTCCGTCGGGGTGAGGCCGACCCGGGTGCCGTCGACGCTGAGGCTGTGCCCGACCGGGTCCAGGACCAGGTCCCCGGCCGTGGTGGCCGGGAGCGGTCCGCTGCGCTTGAGCGCCGCCCGCAGCCGGGCGGCCAGCTCCGTCAGGTGGAACGGCTTGGGCAGATAGTCGTCGCCGCCGGCCGAGAAGCCCGCCAGCCGGTCCGTGAGGTGGTGATGGGCGGTCAGGAAGATGACGGGCGAGAGGAAGCCGTTGGCTCTGATCGCCTGGCACACGTCCCGCCCGTCCGCGTCGGGCAGCCCGACGTCCAGCACGGCCGCGTCGACGTCGTCCCCGGCCAGCCGCAGCGCGGTCGCCCCGTCCGGGGCGGGCACGGTGTCGAAGCCCTCGTCGCGCAGCCCGCGCAGCAGGACGTCACGCAGGGCGTGATCGTCCTCGACGACCAGGATCGTGTGCCGCATGGTCCTCCTTCAGCCGCTCCGGAAGCGCGCTTGCCAGTTCCCCGTAGCCGTAGCCGTGGGCCTACGCCGCGACCAGCAACGGCCGCAGCAGCCGCGAGTCCGTCAGCCGGCCCGCGAGCGGGTCGGAGAGTCTGCGCAGGAGAGTCGTCAGCAGCATCGCGATCAGCGTGCCGACCAGGACACCCGCGATCACGTCGTGCGGATAGTGCGCGCCGACCCAGACCCGGGAGACGGCCATCAGACAGGCGCCCAGCAGGGCGATGGTGCCCAGGCGACGGGAGACGTAGAGCAGGGCCACGGCGGCCGCGGCGGCGATGACCGTGTGATTGCTGGGGAAGGACCAGTCGCCCGGCGCGGGACACGCCTCCAGCGTCTTCACATGCAGGCTCTGACAGGGGCGGTCCTCGCGGACGACCATCTTGAACAGGGAGTTCACCCCGAACGCCACGACGACGATCACCGGCACCGCGAGCGCGACCATCGCCGCCTGGGCGCTGCTGCGACGGGCCTGCCACCAGCCCACGAGCATGAGAACGGCGAACAGCGCCAGCCCGTACGTCGACCAGGCGGACACCAGACTGTCCAGCCAGGACGGGGCGTCATGGGCGAGATTCACCACGTAGGTGTAGGTGGAGCCGTCGATCGACGACCCGTTGAACGCGAGGATCATCCCTCGGCACCCTTCTCCACTGTCGTGGCCGCGGCCTTGCGGGAGCGGCGGAACTCGGCGGCCAGCGGGATCAGCGACACGATGACGATCACGGCGATGATCGGGAGCAGATAGCGGTCCACGTTCGGAATCGACGAGCCCAGTGCGTAGCCCGCGAGGGTGAGGCCGATGCTCCAGACGAGACCGCCGACGACCTGCCACACGGTGAACGTGCGGGCGGGGACCTGGAGGGCGCCCGCCATCGGGTTCAGCACCGTGCGCACGACCGGGACGAAGCGGGCCAGCACGATCGCCTTCGCGTGGCCGTACCGCTCCAGCAGCTCCTCGGCGCGCTTGGCCCCCTCGTGCAACCGGGGCGAGCCGCTGCGGGCGAGCAACGCGCCGCCCGCCTTGCGTCCGATGAGATAGCCGCACTGGGAGCCGGCCAGCGCGCCCACGGCGGCGCAGACCAGGAGCGGTCCCAGGGAGAGCTTCAGTCCGCCGTGGCCCGACCCCGTGCATAGCAGGCCCGCCGTGAACAGCAGCGAGTCACCGGGCAGGAAGAAGCCGATCAGCAGCCCTGTCTCCGCGAACATCACCACGCCGACACCCAGCACACCGAAGGCGGCGAGCAGGGACTGGGCACTGAGGATGTTCACCGCCAGCTCCGACCCGAGCTGTGATCCGAGCTGTGACGCTGCGAACAAAGGTGCGGCCATCGCCGGGAGCCCTCTCATACTGGACGGGCGGGCGCAGTCGTGACGGCACCCGAGTGACTACAATGCTGTAGACGGTCTACTGAACTGTAGACGATACCGGGGTGAGGATCGTTCCCATGACCAGCGCGAAGGACGAACGCCGACCGGCGGGTGAGCTCGAGGCCTCTGTCATGGCCGCCCTCTGGGCCGCCGGCGCCCCGTTGACTCCGGGCCGCGTCCAGACGGAGCTCGGCTCGGGGCTGGCCCGTACGACGGTGACGACGATCCTGTCGAGGCTGCACGAGAAGGGGTTCGTCGGCCGGGAGCGGCAGGGGCGCGGCTTCGCCTACTTCCCCGTCCAGGACCCGCACGGCCTCACCGCCCGCCGCATGCACACCGAGCTCGACCGGGACGAGGACCGGGAGACGGCGCTGGCCCGGTTCGTCGCCCAGCTCAGCCCCGACGACGAGCGCCTCCTGCGTGATCTTCTGGAATCGGGTGAGCAGCTAGAATCGGGTGGGTAATGACCACACTGCTGATCATTCCGCTGCTCGTCCCGCTTCTGCTGCCTTTCGCGCTGCCGAGGCTGGCCCGCCGCTGCCTCGACCGTCTCGCGCCGGTCGCCGCCCTGTGGGCACTGACCCTCACGGTCCTCGTGCTGGCCGGCGCCTCCGTGGCCGCGCTCGGCGCGCTGCTCCTCACCGGCCTGCTCAAGCTGCCGGTCCTGGCGGGCCTGGGTGACCTCGTCCACCCCCTGCGCACCCCGTCGAACCTGATCGTCCTGCCGCTGGCGGCGGCGGCCACCGGCCTCCTGACCGTCGGCGCCGCGACCCTCGTACGGTCCGCCCTGCGCCAGTTGCGCGCCTTCCGCACCGCCCGCAGCCAGGCCGACCGCCGACCCGCCGCGGGCGACCTGTGCGTGATCGAATCACCCCACCCGGACGCGTACGCGCTGCCGGGCCGTCCGCACCGCATCGTCGTGACCACCGGGATGCTCCGCAGCCTCTGTCCCGAAGAGCGCGAAGTGCTCTTCGCCCACGAGCGGGCCCACAACGCGGGCAACCACCACCGCTTCCTCGTCGCGGCCGAGTTCGCCGCGCACTGCCATCCCGGGCTGCGCGCGGTCCGCGACAGCATCGCGCTCGCCGCCGAGCGCGCCGCGGACGAGGCCGCCGCCACGGCGGTGGGGGACCGGCGGCTGACCGCGCGCGCCATCGCCCGCGCCGCCCTCGCCACCACGGCCGCCCGCTCCACCCGCCCCGACTTCGCCGCCGCCGCGACCACCGGGCCCGTACCCCAGCGGGTCGCGGCCCTTCTCGCGGCTCCCGGGCGTCGCCCTCGCGCCGCCTCCTGGATCGCCCTCCTCCTCGTCGCCTGCGCGACCGTCTCGGCCTCCGCGGCGGCGACCGGCGTCCTCACCTTCCACCACGAGGTGGAGATCGCCCAGGGCGAGGAGACCCACTGACCCTTCCGGGTCGGGTTGCCGGGGCGGGGCCGTGACGCCCCCTGTCTACCTGCGCGCCGTCGAGGAAGAGGACCGGCCGTCACCGATCGGGGCGGCCACCGGCGCCCTGTGGCAGACCGTCCGCGCTACTCGGACGCGTCGCTGAGACCGAGCCGCAGATGCTCCACGTGGTAGACGGCCTGGTCGAGGAGCTCGGCGACATGGTGGTCGTGCAGCGCGTAGACCACCGACCGGCCGCGGCGCTCGCCGACGACCAGGCCCAGATTGCGCAGCAGCCGCAGCTGGTGCGAGCAGGCGGACTGCTCCATGCCCACCTCGGCGGCCAGCTCCGTCGCCGGAAGCGGCCCTTCGCGCAGCCGCGCGAGGATCAGCAGCCGTGAGGGGGTGGACAGGGCCTGGAGCGTGGTGGCCACCTTCGCGACATTGGCCGCGTCCAGTCGCACGCGCGTGGTGACGTTCCGAGCGGCGGCGTCCTGCGCGGTGGTGACGGCTCCATGACCCATGGGCGTATCTTACTCATCGCACATGAAGGTATGAATGAGTCTTCATGTGTTCCTGTATGGTGCCGGGGTGTCCTCCACTCTTGACTCGCCGCCCGTCCTCACCCTCGACGCGTCCGCCCGCACGGTCCCGCGCCGCCGCACCCGCTTCCTCGCACTGCCGGAGGCCCGCTGGGCGCTCCTCGCGACCGCCGCCTTCCTGTCGGCGCTCCCGTTGCACTTCGCCGACGCGCCCGGCTGGACGTACGGGCCGCTCTACGCGATCGCCTACCTCGCCGGTGGCTGGGAACCGGCGCTGGAGGGGCTGCGGGCGCTGCGCGGGAAGACCCTCGACGTCGACCTGCTGATGATCGTCGCGGCCCTCGGCGCGGCCGCGATCGGACAGGTCCTGGACGGCGCCCTGCTGATCGTCATCTTCGCCACCTCCGGCGCCCTGGAGGCCCTGGCCACCGCCCGCACCGCCGACTCCGTACGCGGTCTGCTCGACCTCGCGCCCGCGACGGCGACCCGGGTGACCGCCGACGGTGAGGAGTCCGTCCCGGTGAACCGGCTCTCCGTCGGTGACGAACTGTTGATCCGGCCGGGGGAGCGGATCGGAGCCGACGGACGGGTCCTCGACGGTACGAGCGAGGCCGACCAGGCGACCATCACCGGCGAGCCGCTGCCGGTCCTGAAGACCCCGGGCGACGAGGTCTTCGCGGGCACCCTCAACGGCACCGGAGCCCTGCGCGTCCGTGTCGAGCGCGACCCCGCCGACTCCGTGATCGCCCGGATCGTCACCCTCGTGGAGGAGGCCTCGCGCACCAAGGCGCCGACGCAGTTGTTCATCGAGAAGATCGAACAGCGCTACGCGGTGGGCGTGGTGGCCGCCACGCTCACCGTCTTCGCCGTGCCGCTCGCCTTCGGCGCGGACCTCACCGGCGCGCTGCTGCGGGCGATGACCTTCATGATCGTCGCCTCGCCGTGCGCGGTCGTCCTCGCGACCATGCCCCCACTGCTCTCCGCCATCGCCACCGCCGGCCGGCACGGCGTTCTGGTCAAGTCCGCGCTCGCCATGGAACGCCTCGGCGAGATCGACACGGCCGCACTCGACAAGACCGGGACGCTGACGGGGGGCGCGCCCGAGGTGACGGCCGTACACCCGGCGACCGGATCGGGGCTGGACGAGGCTGCCCTGCTGGCGCTGGCGGCCGCCGCCGAGCACCCCAGCGAACACCCGCTCGCCCGCGCGATCGTCGCCGCCGCCCGCGCCCGTGACCTACGCCTCGCTCCCGCCCGCGACTTCACGGCGAAGCCGGGACACGGCGTCACCGCCACGGTCGACGGCCGGTTCGTCACGGTCGGCCGCCCCGACTCGGGCCTGGACGCGGAAGCGGATACGGACGCGGATGCGGATGCGGGCACGGGCACGGGCACGCGTATGGATAGGGACACCGACGTCGAAGGCGGCACGGTCGTCCGCGTGGAACGCGACGGCGCCCTCGTCGGCACGCTCGTCCTGGCCGACCGCCCGCGCGCCGACGCCGCCGAGACGGCCGCGGGACTCACCGCCCTGACGGGCATCTCACCCGTGCTCCTCACCGGCGACAACCCGCGCGCCGCCGCCCAGGTGGCCACCGCCACCGGCATCACGGACGTACGCGCCTCCCTGCTGCCCGAGGACAAGGTCACGGCCGTACGGGAGCTTCAACGCGCCGGCCGCAAGGTCCTGTTCGTCGGCGACGGCGTCAACGACGCGCCCGCCCTGGCCGCCGCCCATGCGGGGGTCGCCATGGGCCGGGCGGGTTCCGACCTCGCGCTGGAGACGGCGGACGCCGTCGTCGTCCGCGACGAGCTGGCGGCGATCCCCGCGGTCGTACGACTGTCCCGCGCGGCCCGCCGCCTGGTGGTCCAGAACCTCCTGGTCGCGGGTACGTTCATCACGGTCCTCGTCCTGTGGGACCTGCTCGGACACCTCCCGCTGCCGCTCGGCGTCGCGGGCCACGAGGGCTCCACGGTGCTGGTCGGGCTGAACGGGCTGCGGCTGCTGCGGGAGTCCGCATGGCGTCGGCCGGACGAAGGCCGACCTCGGGCGCAGTGAGGTTGATGTCGGATTCTCGCCAGCCCCGGCCTCGCCGGTACCCGATGCTTGAGGCATGCGGAATGGGATGCACACCGACATGGAGCGCTGTGTGCGCGCCGTCCAGTCGAAGGACGCGCGCTTCGACGGATGGTTCTTCACAGCGGTCCTGACCACGCGAATCTACTGCCGGCCGAGCTGCCCCGTGGTGCCGCCGAAACCCGAGAACATGACGTTCTACCCGAGCGCGGCGGCCTGTCAGCAGGCCGGGTTCCGGGCCTGCAAGCGCTGCCGTCCGGACACCAGCCCCGGCTCGCCCGAGTGGAACCAGCGAGCCGACCTCGTCGCCCGCGCGATGCGCCTGATCGGCGACGGGGTCGTGGACCGCGAGGGCGTTCCGGGTCTGGCCGGCCGGCTCGGCTACAGCATCCGCCAGGTCGAACGGCAGCTGCTGGCCGAGCTGGGCGCGGGACCGCTCGCGCTCGCCCGGGCGCAGCGTGCCCAGACCGCCCGGCTGCTCATCGAGACCACCACGCTCCCGATGGCGGAGATCGCCTTCGCGGCCGGGTTCTCCTCCATCCGCACCTTCAACGACACCGTGCGCGAGGTCTTCGCCCTCGCCCCGAGCGAGCTGCGCGACCGGGTGCCGAAGAAACGCGCCCCGGCGACACCGGGCGTCCTGAGCCTGCGGCTCCCCTTCCGCGCCCCGCTCAACCCCGACAACCTCTTCGGCCACCTCGCGGCGACCGCCGTACCCGGTGTCGAGGAGTGGCGCGACGGCGCCTACCGGCGCACCCTGCGCCTGCCCTACGGCCACGGGATCGTCGGGCTCACCCCGCACGTCGACCACATCGCCTGCCGCCTCACCCTCAGCGACCTGCGCGACCTGCCGGTCGCGATCAGCCGCTGCCGTCGCATGCTCGACCTGGACGCCGACCCGGTCGCCGTCGACGACCAACTGCGGACGGATCCGGTGCTGGCGCCCCTGGTGGCGAAGGCTCCCGGCCGCCGGGTGCCGCGCACGGTCGACGAGGCCGAGTTCGCCGTACGGGCCGTCCTGGGCCAGCAGGTCTCCACCGCCGCCGCCCGTACCCACGCGTCCCGCCTGGTCACCGCGCACGGCGAACCCGTCGAGGACCCCGAGGGAGGCCTCACCCACCTCTTCCCCTCGCCTCAGGCGCTCGCGGCCCTGGACCCGTCGTCGCTCGCGATGCCGAGCACCCGCCGCACCACCTTCACCACGCTCGTACGCCAACTCGCCGACGGTTCCCTCCACTTGGGAGTGGAGAGCGACTGGGCCGAGGCCCGCGCCCGCCTTCTCGCCCTCCCCGGCTTCGGCCCCTGGACGGTCGACGTCATCGGCATGCGCGCCCTCGGCGACCCCGACGCCTTCCTCCCCACCGACCTCGGAATCCGGCGCGCGGCCCAGGAGCTGGGCCTGCCGTCGACCCCCGCCGCCCTGACGGCGCGCGCGGCGGCGTGGCGCCCGTGGCGGGCGTACGCGGTCCAGTACCTGTGGGCGACGGACAGCCACCCGATCAACTTCCTGCCCGTATAAGCGACTTCAAGCACATGCAGATGGCTTCAAACGACTCGAAGGTACGAACTGTGAAACAGCACACGGTCATCGACAGCCCGTACGGCCCCCTCACCCTCGTCGCCGACGACGGCGTCCTGTGCGGCCTCTACATGGTCGGCCAACGCCACCGCCCGCCGGAGGAGACCTTCGGTGAACGCGACGACACGCCCTTCGGCGAGGTCACCGACCAGCTGAAGGCCTATTTCGAGGGCGAGTTGAAGGAGTTCACCCTCGAACTGCGGATGTCCGGGACCCCCTTCCAGCGCAGCGTCTGGGATCAGCTGCGCCGGATCCCCTACGGCGAGACCCGCTCGTACGGCGAACTGGCCGAAGCCCTGGGCAACGCGGGCGCCTCCCGCGCGGTCGGCCTCGCCAACGGCAAGAACCCCATCGGCATCATCGTGCCCTGCCACCGCGTGGTCGGCGCGAACGGAAGCCTCACCGGATACGGCGGCGGCCTGGACCGCAAGCAGCGCCTGCTGGACTTCGAGAGCGGCACGGCACTCTTCTAGCCCACTTCTCCAGCGCTCTGTGCCTCTAGCTCTCTTCGCCCAGGGTGCGCAGCAGCTTCGGCAGGGCGATCCCGATCGGCTCCCGTACGACCTCGTCGGCCCGGTCGTCGTACGGCGTCGGCTCGGCGTTGACGATGACCAGCCGGGCTCCGTGATCGGCGGCGACACCGGCGAGCCCGGCGGCGGGCTGCACCTGCAGACTGCTCCCGACGGCGATGAACACCTGGCACGCCTTGGTGATGGCGACCGCCTCGCCGAGGACCGCAGGGTCGAGCCGCTCGCCGAACATCACGGTCGCCGACTTGAGGATGCCGCCGCACTCCAGGCACAGCGGATCGTCCTCGCCGGCCTGGACGCGGGCGATCGCGTCCTCCATCGGGCCCCGCTTGTGGCACTTGGTGCAGACGAAACTCCGCGCGGTCCCGTGCAGCTCGAGGATCTTGCGTGCGGGCATGCCGGCGAGCTGGTGCAGTCCGTCCACGTTCTGGGTGATCACCCGTACAGGCACGCCGGTTCGCTCCAGGTCGGCCACGGCCCGGTGCGCGGCGTTCGGCTCGGCCTGGAGGGCGCGGTTCTCGCGTCGCATCTGCCAGGACCGCCGCCGGATCTCCGGATCGCCCATGTAGTACTCGTACGTGACGAGCTTCTCGGCCTCGGGATTGCGCCGCCACAGCCCGTTCGGCCCGCGATAGTCGGGGATCCCGGAATCGGTGGAAATACCTGCGCCACTGAGGATGGCTACGAGAGGGCTGCCCATGGGCCGAGCGTAGGACGCCTGCCTGGTCAGAGCGAGTGGATATCGGGGCGTGCCCCTCGCACGTCGGCTGTGCCGGCCGTCCAAGGGACATGTCCCGCGCACACGGCCCTTGCCCCCTGGCTGTCGCGACGAACTGGGTCCGGTTCAATCGGGCCCCTACCTGGCCTCACACTCGCTGAGGCGGGGGACGCGGAGTCCACGATCACCGCCCACCAGGCGTACTCGTCGCAGAGCGGCCTGCCCGCCGTCCGGGACGGCCTTTTCCCCGCCGGGTGGAAGCGGGACCGAATAACGTGGGTCATCAAGCTGCCTTATGGGACGCGTGGCAAACGCTACGGCGCCCGTCCCCTCAAGGCGGGCGCCGTTGCTCGCGCTTGCTGTTGTGGGCGTGGGCCTAACCGGCCATGGACGAGGCGTACGGGGACAAGGCCGGAGAGAGTTGCACTCCGAGGGCCAGGCCGAGGGCGACGAGAGCGTCGGGGAGGCCACGTCCGACGCGAGCCGCCTCCACCGTGCCAGGCGCAGCCAGCGGGCGGCAGCTGCCGGCGATGATGTCGAACAGGTGCTGCACCCGGCCAGGTCCGCGCGGCAGCAGTTGGCCGTGGAAGTCCTCGTGGTGGGCGAGAACGAGGGCGGCAAGACCGGCGACGTGGGCCGACGCCGTGCCGGTGCCGTCGAGAGCCGTGTATCCGCCGAGCGGCGAGCACGACAGAACTGCCACGCCGGGGGCAGCCGCGTCGACCCCGGGGCCGTAGCAGCTGAACGGCGCGGCGAACAGCCCTTCCGGTGTCAGCTGCGGGCCCGAATGGGTGGCTTGGGATGTGTCCGGTGGATAGGACCCGAAGACTCCCAGGGCGCCCACGGTGAACACGGTGGGCAACGAGCCCGGGAAGGCGACCGGTCCAGCCGTGTCGCCCGCCGGGGCGACACAGGCGATACCCGCCGCGTTGGCATCGGCAAGTTTGCGTGAGACCAGCGCCGACGAGTACGGGGTCGCCACCGCGATATGGGCGATGTCGACCTCGTGTTCGATGCAGTAGTCCAGAGCGGCGATCACGTCGCTGAAGCAGCCGTCGGGCACGACCTGACAGACATCGATCTCCGCGTCGACCGCGATGCCGATGACGCCCGTGCCGGTGTCCGCCCCGGCGATGACGCCCGCTGCGTGGGTACCGGTACCCACCGTGTCGTGGGCCCAGCCCTCTTCCGTGCCGCGTACGAGATCGGTCCCGGAGTGCACCCGTTGTTTGAGATCGGGGTGCTCGGCGGCGACACCCGAACCGATGACCGCGATCTTGATCCCGAAGGCACGGAATGTGGGAGGCAGCCGGTCCAGCCGCATGGCCTGCTGACCCCAGCCGTACTGCTGTCTCTCTTCCAGCCCGGGGTAAACCTTGGCCAGCGGTGTGAGGGTGACCAGGTTCTCCCGGGTCACCGACAGTTCCGGGCGATGGATCCAGCGGTCCGCATAACCGCCAGCGGGCCGGACGTACAGGCTCTGAATGGACTGCGGGGTCTCCGTGGCCATGATGACGGTGGTCGTCCCGTCGGCTCCGGTGAGGCCCTGGCCCGGCCATGACGCCCCGATCAGGAACACCCCGGCGCCGGCCAGCGGTTCGCCCTCCGGCCCGCAGATGCGCAGCGAGATCGCCACCGGTTCTTCCAGCGGTGCGACCAGCCCCGGATCACGGAGCGGCAGGACCCCCGTGGTCGGCCCGGCGACGGGGCCGGTTCCGGAGAGCGGCAGGTCCGGTTCGATGTGCACGTGCAGCGACCGCATCGCCGGTACTTGAGCCTCGGCTGCCTCGACGACAGCGATTTCTGGGCAGGAGAGGGGCAGTTCGCCCGATTGGGTCTTCTCCGACGGCCGGAGTCTGCGGACCACTTTGACCTCGGGCATCCGGTCCAGTCGGTCACACATTGCGTCCATGCCGAGTTCGGGCACTCCCGGTGGGAGCAGATGCTGCGGCAGCGGTGTCACCATGTACCGCTCCCGGCGCGGCTGCACCGGGAGCGGTGACTGCGCGCCCTTCTTGCTCGGCCCCGCTTGCCTAGCCTCGGGTCCGGGCCCGCCCACCCCCGCACCCTCGGCCCCGCTCTCGCTGCCGTTTCCGGGCCTTTCCTTGACCATCACGTCCACCTTCACCACGCCTACGTCGTCGTTGTGCTCCTGATCCGGCGGCGGGGCGGCTCGCGCTTCCACGATCTCGCGCTTCCACGGTGATGCGGTGTGCCCGGAGACTGCTCCGGGCACACCGCATCAGGCCGCCCAAGGGTCAGCCGATACCGTACGGCTGACCCATCTGGCCGAAGCCGAAGCCAGGCTGCTGGTACTGCTGGAACGGCTGACCGAACGACTGCTGGCCGAACCCACCACCCCACTGCTGCTGGCCCTGCTGGCCCTGCTGGCTCTGCTGGCCGTGCTGGCTCTGCTGGAGCAGCGCCACGATCGCGGTCGGCAGCGCCTGCTGCACGGACTGTTCCACGGCGTGCTGAATGCCTGTGTGCAGCGAGCGGTGCAGCGCGAGAGCCAGGTACGGGTGCGCCTGCTGGGCCAATCCCTGCTGCTGGAGCTGCTGCTGGATCTGCTGGATCTGCTGGAACGTCTGCTGCAGTTGCTGCGCGACCTGCTGGCTTGCCTGCTGACACGCCTGCTGGATCGCTTGCTGGACCACCTGGGCGATCTGCTGCGAGCCGCCCATCTGCTGGCCGAACTGCTGTAGGGGTTGAGTACCGGTCATCACCGACATGAATGCTCCATTCGATGTCACCACAGGGAAGCGGACATAATGATTTTATGCCGCTTTATCGGCATACCCGACGACCTGAAATTAAGGGGAGTACGGCCCCACCGCAATCCGACGACCGCCTCCCGGGGAGGTATCCCGATCGACCGCCGAGCCGGATCGCGCGCCGCCGACCGAGACGTACTGGGGGCGTCGTGCCCGACCGGCATCGCCCCAGCGCCTGAGGCAACGGACAAGTTGGCGATGACGCAAGCCCCCTCGCCTGACGGCGCAAGCCCTCTCGCCCGAAGAGGACGGCCGTGGCACTGGCAACTCACGCTGAAAAGGCTGCGAGCGAGGCTTGACGTGGGTCACCAAGCGGCGTTCACAACCCGGCGAAGTAGAGGCACGCAGAGTCGTGCATGATCAGGTTGTTGGGGTTGGAGTAGCAGTGGGAGGCAGGGTTGAGCGTCACGGGTGTGTGGGTCGTCGGCGTGATGCCTGACGAGAAGGTGTGGGACCTGCTGCGCGCTGCGGTTCAGGACTTGTCGCCGGTACCGGTGTCGGTGCCCCGGGACGTGTCCGGCGGGCTGGATTGGTGGCGGGGCAAGGCGCAGGAGTCCATGTTCAGCGCGTCGGCAACCTCTCCTGGCAGTTGGAGCGCTGACGAGGACGCCTTCCGGCTGAGCGCATTCCTCGACGCCTGCCGTGACGACGCCGAGCACGTGGAGGCCCTGCGTGACGCCGTTATGGACCAGTTTCCGTCCGATGGTGAGGAGGGCCTGTTCGTGGCCGTGGCCCGCAAGGCCAGCCCGTTCTCGGCCTTGGCCTACGCGCTCGGTCCCGACGCGGTGCTGCGGCTGCCGGGCTGGTTCGGGGACTTCCTCCTCGACGCCGAACAGGTCCGCGCCCAGCTTCCGGCGGCCGAGGAAGCCCTCGCCCTGACCGGAGCCCAGCGGCGGGACGCCGTAGAGCGGATCCACGCGTGGATGACCGGCTTGGGCGACGATCCTGACCACCACGCCGGCGAGCTCCTCGACGGCCCGCTGCGTGTGCTCCGCCACGCCGCCCGTACAGGCCAGGCCGCGGCCGCCCACGTCCGCTGGTACTGACGGGGCGGAACATCCGCATACGCGCTGACGCCTGAGTGCCTGCCGACCAGAAGGTCCCCGAACACATGTCGCCCACAGCGTCGGGCAGGACGGATGGCCGACAGCACAGAATTCAACTTTGTCAGGCACCACGGATCTCCTGCGCACAGGGTCCGTATTCCCTTGCTGAAAAGGCTGTGAGCGAGGCTTGACGTGGATCACCAAGCAGCGTTCACAGACCTGTGCTGCCATCTGGCCCATGGGTGATGCCGGCGGTTGTGCCCGGACTGCCGGTCAGGGACGCAGGTGGGCCAGTAGTTCTTCACCGGCGGGGTATCCCTGCTCCTGGGGGAGCAGTTGGGTCGCTGAGTCCAGTTCGCCGTCCCTGACGAGTGCGTGGATTTCGTTGGTGAGCGGAGTCACGTCACTGATGGACACGATCCAGTCGTCCGCGTAACGCGACGATGCCTCACCCGAGAGCCCCAGTTGTAGCGAGCGGTACGGCAGGGGACGCAGGTGCAGATCGCGTTCGGGGTCCCACTGGACACGGGCCGGTGCGCGCTTGAGTTCACGCTGCCAGGTGCCGCGATCCGGATGAAGGCCGCGAACGTAGCTCGACAGGCAGGCGTGGCGCAGCGCCCAGTCGAAGCCGGCGCGAGTGATCTCGACGGCAAGAACGGTCTCCTGACCAGCACTGGTGCCCCAGTTGGAGCGGTACATCATCCACAGGAAGCTGGGTTTGATCCACGTCATGCGATCCCGCAGCCACGTGGAGGGAAAGCGGCCGTCGCGGACGGCGGTCACTCCGATTTCAGGGGCGTACGCCTGGTAGACGGTGATCGTGGATGCCGTGTGGAGTGCGCGGATCCCGCGGTGCGGTTCTTCCATGGCGTACAGCGTCGGATCGGCCGGCTCAGATGGCCACCGATTTTCGACTGTTGCTCGCTGCGGCGGAGCACGCCGGCCGCAGCACGCCGTCCGCAGCACCGTGCGAGTTGCCGGTCTCACGGCCGCCTTCTTCAGACGCCTGATTCACCAAGGGTGGCCATTGGCGGTCTACGGTGCCGAGGCAATCCCCGTCGGGCAGGACGCGCCGCGTTCACAGCTCCATCCGTGGTCGTAAGATCTCCCGCTGGTGATCGACACAGCTTGCGCGGGGGCGAACATGGAGAGACCGGACGACCGCATCGCATCCGTCCTGCGCTTCGCCGCGGAACTCGTCGCCTGGGTGGCCACTCCCTGGGCCTTGTCCAAGTACTCATGGCTGCTTGCCGTCTTGGCGGTGGTGGTACTGATCGGCCTCCCGACCGTCTTCTCCACTCCGGGAGACAAGGCGCAGGTGATCATCCCAGTCTCGGGTACGGTCACGATCCTGCTCGTCCTGCTCCAGCTCACTGCTGCCGCGATCGCCGCATGGTTGGCATGGCCCATCTGTGCGGCAGTCCTCGTGTCTCTCCTCGTGGCCGCCACCCTCGTCACGGAACGTCAACGCTGGCAGTGGCTACTCTCCACCGACCGGCACACCGGCTGAGCTACGGAGGGGTGGCACCAAAGTGCGTTGGCCCTCCGGACAGGCTCGCCACCCGTTCGTGGTCCTCGCCGGCCTCCGGGGCGAGGCCGCGCGCCGACAACGAATGCATGGACCGCACGGAGAAGCCACATACGACAGCCGATCTAGAGGAGGCTGCCGGCCAGTGGTAAGACTGGGTGACTTTGGTTGTAGAGCCATGTCTTGTTGGTGCTGAGGAGGCGGGCATGTTCGATGAGGCCGGCGAGAACGAGCTCCTGCTCGCCGCACTGATGCAACTCGGTGCGAAGGGCGGCTCGATAGGAGCTGCCGCCGGAGGGGCGGCCACCGGAACGCACGGTTTGGGCAGAGCAGGGGCACGGGGCGGTGCTCGTGGAGCCGCTCGAGGCTTCAGATGGACAAAGAAGGACGTCAGTACCACTCTTGTCGAGTTGTCCGGAACGGTGACGGCAGTCTTCCAGCTGGTCCACACGACTCTGGCCGACCTAGGGAATCCGCTGGGCGTGGAAGCCCGAGACAACGGGGGCATCGCCGTACGAGCGATGGTCGGTGTAGGGATTGGGGGCCTGAACCCCACCGTCGTGACCGCTGTTGTGGCCGCAGGCCCCGAAGGTGTGGCGGTGGTGGAGCTCCGCGCCGCAGGTCGTGAGGGGCTCATCAAGCAGCACCCCGCCGAAAAGGCTCTGGCCAAAATCACCGCTCAGCTCAAAGCTGCCTCGCAGTAACCAGGTGTTGCGCGCAGTCCCTCCTTCGTGAACCCGCCGGTCCAATCGCCGGTGCGGACAGGTCTCTTGCGCGCGCGGACGTCGTCGGCTGTTTCCAGAGCGCAATTCCCGTTCGGCCAAGCGGTACAGGACGGCCAGATGCACGGCACGGGACCGACGCGTGGATCATGGGGAGATGACGAAGTGGACCGAGAAGGCAGCGCCGACGGAACAACCAGGGCCTGTACCGGAGCTCTCCGCCTACAAACAGGCTCTGCGGGACCGATTCCTCGCGGCCCCCGTGGTACCCGCGCCCGAACCCTGGCAGCCCGTCTTCGAGTACGAGTACGGCGTCCCCGTCGGCGGACTTCTCGGGATCGGCTTCGCGTCGCACCCCACCAGCGGCCACGACCTGGTGATGGTCGTCTCGCGCGATGGTCACGGACTCTTCGACGCGGTCACGGGGGAGAAGATCGCCCGGGACCGCGACCCGGATCCCGAGGACAGCACTCCCGACGCGGTCGCCGATCTGTCGTGCCCTGGGTTGGGGCCGGTCGCCGGTAGCCGGGTGCGTATCGCCGGGCTCTTCGGGGGTGGACTGCACACCACCACCGCGGACAGTTGGACACTGGAGGTCGTCTCCCCGGCCTGGCCCAATGAGCGTGTCCTGCTCTCCCATGACGGCGGAATGCCCCACTCGGGTCCACACGGAGAGCGATGGTGGCACATCTTCCACTCCTACTACTCCGAGCTTCGAGCCTTCGGATTCTCGCCCTCCGGACAGACCCTTGCCATCGCGACGAGCAGCGATCTGTCCCTGTGGACACGCAGGACGGACCTTAGCCACAGCAGCAGCGCTGAGGCCTGACCGAGCCGGACTGAACCTGTCGCGAGCGTTGCTTCGTGGCAGGTGAGTCTGAGCCTGGGGATGAATGGTTTGTGAGCACGGCTTGACCTTCCCGTCAGGACAGGTCCGCGCCCAGCTTCCGGCGGCCGAGGAAGCCCTCGCCCTGACCGGAGCCCAGCGGCGGGACGCCGTAGAGCTGGTACTGACGAGGCGGAACATCCACCTGCGCCGAAAAGGCTGTGAACGAGGCTTGATGTGGGTCATCGAGGCGCGTTCACAGCCTTCTCCCTGGAGTGGCTGCCCCCGCTGAGCTGCCGGGGCGCTGCTCCAGTGTTCGAGGCAGGATCGGAAGCCCGGCACGATGCCGGGTCGTTTTCGGCTCTGTGGTTCAGTCGCTGTCGTCGCCGCACTTGGGCTCGGCGAGCCTGTCCTGCCCAGCCGTTCGTGTCGGCAGGGACGGCTGGGAGCCGTCCTTGGCGACCGGCTGGAAGTAGTGGTCCAGCGCCCAGGCGGCCACGTGGGTGCCGGCCCGGCAGCCGTCCACGTCCGCCGTGCGGGAGTGGACGCCGCCCCACACACGGGCGTCGACGACGTCCCGGTTGAGGACGTCGGCGGACCCGTAGAACCGCGTGGTGCCGGTGACGTCGGAGGGGACGTAGAGGTCGATGCGGGAAGTGCCGAGGACGCCGGTCAAGGCGCGTGCCACGGCAGCGGCGACGGTCGTGTGGCCGGCGACGTAGTCCGGGTGCGGTGGGGTGAGGAGCAGCGGCTCCCAGGCCGGGTCAGCCGTCGTCGCGGGGTTGCCGTCGGTGTCGGCGAGGCGGATGGCGGTGATCGGCCGCCAGGTGCCGTAGTGGAGCTTGGCGTCCCACGCCGTGACGACGGCATCGGTCGCCGACGCGTTCACCGCGGCGAACAGCCGGGCCGTCTCGGCGATGCCGAGCCGGTGCCGAGCGGCGTGGTCTCGTACGGCTGTCTGGACCTGTTCGACCAGGTTGCCGCTGAAGAAGAGGGCGGTCTCGGTCTGCTGCGCGCTCCTGCCCGAGCCGGTCTTCGCGCCCATGGCCTTCACCTCCTGGACATCCTCGGCGTAGCGGGATGAGGAGAGGGCGGGTGGTCCGTCGGGGCGGAACTGCTGCGGGGAGGCGAGCAGGAGGGGGCGGAGCCTGGCGAGCCAGGTGTCGATGAAGGGCTGGAACGCGGGCGGGGTGGGCCGCCAGACCCCCGGTGCTGGGGAAGCGGTGAAGGGAACGTCCGCGAACCTTCCGTCCCCTTCACGGAGTTCGATGATGCGGGCGGCGGCGCGCTTTCCGTAGTCGACGCCCCGGTCTCTGGCCTGACCGGCCGGAAGAGCGGCGAGCGAGTCCGCGTAGGCGGTGTCGAGCCGCCCCTTGAAGGCGGGGAAGTAGGTGAGCAGCATGTCGTGGGCCGCAGTGGCGGCGGCCGCCGCGGAGGATGCCTTGGCCGGACCGCGCTCGCGCCATTCGTACAGGGCGTAGCGGCCTTCGATCCCCACCACGGCGTTGTACACGGCGACGGAGACGAACCCCTCCCAGATCGCCGCCTGCCCGGAGGGACGTGGGCCGAGGCTGGTCTTGATCGTGTCGGTGGCGATGGCGTTCCACTCGCGGACCATGGCTGCCGGGTCCGCCGCCGTCCGGGTGTCCACGGCGGGGGGACTTGCCGCGGCGGTGACCGTCACGAGGGCGATGGCCGCGACGGCGCAGATGAATCCCCGGACACGTGAACGCGGAGGAACGGGAAGAGGGGGCTCTTGATGCACGGCGTCCTCCATAGAGTTGAGTGCCCAAGGCTTAGCAACGGCCCACTGCACGAGCAAGACAACTCGCCGCGAACCGGACAGGCCCGGGGCGCCCTCGCGCGCACCGGCCCGTGTCCAGGGGGACCCCGCGCGTGATCGGCCAACACCCGCTCGGCCTTCAGGTACGTTTCGAGGTCGCCACCGGTCGGACGGCTTGACCTTGACGCATGGGTCAATCCCTAGCGTCGTCGGCATGGACACATCTTCGAAGAGCACAACGTTCTCCAGCCGCTCCGGCATCTCCCGTACCGGGCTGGAAGCCCGGCTGTTCGCACGGCCTGAGGGCCTGCCCGCTCCCGGGGACTTCGAGATCACCGAGGTCGCCGTTCCCGATCCCGCACCGGGGCAGGTACTGGTCCGCAACCTGTTCATGTCGCTTGATCCCGGCATGCTCATGCTGATCGCGGGCCGGCCCGGCCTGCCGATGCCCCGCTATGAGGTCGGCGAGGTGATGCACGGCGATGCCATCGGCGAAGTAATCGCCTCTGCGGATCCGTCACTTGACGAGGGCGACCTGGTGATGCACAGGCTTGGCTGGCGCGAGTACGCCGTGGCGCGGGCCGGGCTGTTCCGTCGCGTCGACCGGGACGCCTACCCGACGCCCTCCACCTACCTGAGCTTCGGACTGGTCGCCTACGTCGGGCTCATGGACGCGGCGGAACTACGGCCCGGCGACACCGTCTTCGTCTCCAGTGCGGCGGGGGCGACCGGGAGCATGGCCGGCCAGATCGCCCGGCTCAAGGGAGCGGCCCGGGTGATCGGCAGCGCGGGATCGCGGGGCAAGGTCGCCCATCTGACCGGGAGTCTCGGGTTCGACGCGGCCTTCGACCGTCACGACGGACCGATCGTCGACCGGCTGCGCGAGGCCGCACCCGAAGGCATCGACGTCTACTTCGACAACGTGGGTGGTGAACAGCTGCGCGCCGCGATAGAGGTCATGAATCCGCATGGCCGCGTCGCTGTGTGCGGAGCCCTCGGCCGACGGAGCGAAGCCAGTCCCGGCGACCTGCTCAGTGTCCTCGTCAAGCGGCTCACCCTCCGCGGCTTCACCGTGGGCGATCACCTTGAGCGTGCGCCGGAGTTCGGCGCGCAATTCCGTACGTGGCTGCGCGAGGGCGCGATCGTCCATGACGAGACGGTGATCGATGGGCTGGCCAACGCACCGCAGGCTCTCCTCGATCTCGTGAACGGCGCGTACACCGGGAAGACGGTGGTCCGGCTCGGGAGTTGACCTTGACGTACGGGTGAAGCTCTATGGTCGGACTCGGAGGTGGCAGCGATGCTGATCGGTGAACTGGCCGCGCGGGCCGGGACCACGACCCGTGCCCTGCGTTACTACGAGGAGCAGGGCCTGCTGGAGTCCGACCGTACGTCGGCGGGCTATCGCCTGTATGAGCCCGGTGCGGTACGCAGGGTCCGGAACATCCGTGAGCTCCTGTCCTGCGGGCTCACCGTGGAGGATGTGAAGTCCCTCCTGGCCTACCTCGACGCCGAGCTGCCCGAGGTGCTCTCCTACTCACCGCTGTGCGCCGACGGCTACGGCGTCGGCGTACAGCGGGTGGCTCAGCTGGAGGAGCGAATCGCGATCCTCACCGAGCTGCGCGACAGCCTCGTCCGCCGGATGCCCTGGCTGGCGGCACCCGACGGCACCGCGGACGAGCAGGCCGCTTGATCGTGAAGTGCCGCGGCTTTTTCGGCAGGACGGGCAATCGGCGTTGGTACATCGAACGCACCACGGCCGGGGACAACGGCTGCAACCGGCCTGACACTTTGTCGGGCACGGGCCCGGTGATCGCCCTTGCGAACGGAATTCGTGTGGGTGTGCGTGGGGGTCGACCGGGTCAAGGGAAGATCGGGCGGGGGCCCAACAGGAGGGCGGCGAGGCGCAGGTACGCCTTGTAGGCCTCGGGAGTCAGCCAGGAGAGTTCGACCGTGCTGCCCATGGTGAGGTGGCCGTCACGAGGGACCATCACGACGCCGCGGCAGCGGGAGCTCAGGCCGCGGATACTGGCGGCGTCGAGCGTCCAGCCGGCCGCGGGGCGGCTGTGGTTGAGGACGACGACGGCCTCGCGGACCAGGTCCGGCAGGTCGAGCGTGACAAGACGGTCCATGGCCTGCTGTGCCTGGGTCAGACCGGCGGGGTCGGCCCGCGAGACGATGACCACGCGGTCGGCCGCCCTGAGCACCGTGGGCATGAACTTGTCCGAGTCGACCAGGGTGAGGTCGAAGTAGTCCCGGGTCGTGCGGGTCACCCGGTGGAAGTCGTAGTCCGTGAACTGGCCGACCGACGCGATGCGCGAGACGGAGTCGTTGGCGAGAACCTGGAGCCCCGAGCGGTGCGGCGACAGAAACAGCTGGAGATCCTCGAAGTGCCGCACCTCGTGCAGCGACTCGGCCAGGTCCGACAGACTGGCCAGGGTGTTGCGGAAGACCCGCCCGCCGATCCGGACCTGGCTGCCCGTGTGCCGGTCGGCGTCGATGGCGAGCACCCGCTCCTGCCGCTGGTCGGCCAGTACGGCCCCCAGCACCATCGTGGTCGTGGTGCAGCCGACCCCGTCCTTGACGCCCACGAGCGCGATCCGCAGGGGCTCGGGCAAGGGGGTGCGGATGGTGCGCATCCACTGCTCGTGGTCGTCCTCCTCGTCGCTCGCCGTCTCCGGCTCGACGGCGGGGCCGTCGTCGGCCCCGCCCGTGCCGCCCTCCACGTCCTCCCACTCCACCCCGCCCGGCAGCAGCGCCCCGAAGGCGTCGGCCACCTCGCGGGCCGTCGGTCGCCCCGCGGGTTCGGGTTCGACACAACGCAGCAGCAACTCCGCGATGGTCTCGTCGAGTTGCGCGAGCTGCGGACTCCTGCGCAGCGTGTCGTTCTCGTACCAGCGCCACGGCCGGCCGGTCGCGGCCTGCAACAGGATGGAACCGAGGGCGTACACGTCACCCGCCGTGATCCGGGACTCGCCCCAGTACGTCACCTCGGGTGCCCGGTAAGGGGAGTTGGCCGGCGTGGACGGCGTCGACGCGCTCCACGCGCCGTCGATGCGCGCCGACGTCCAGCCGATGAGGTGTAGCGTCGACTCGGTGACCAGCACGGTGCCCGGGGTCAGCGCGCCGTGCACGATGCCCTTGTGGTGGCAGCGGGTCAGCGCCCGCGCCAGGTTCCAGCCCAGCCAGGTGAACAGCGGGGTCCCGGGCAGCGCCCCGGCCGCGTCGAGCACGGCACGCAACGTGGGCGCGGGCGGACCACCGCTCAGCGTGTCCAGACGCAGCGCCAGCCACGGCGTGGGGCCCTCCAGGTCACTGCGCACCACGGCGGGCGCGTACATCCCGTCCATACGGCGCAGCGCCCGGCGTTCCACGTCGAGCAACTCCCGTGCCACGGGAGAGTCGAAGGAGTGCGACACCCGCAGCAGCACCCGCTGCCCTTCCTCGTCCTCCCCGATGTACGCGGTGGGCTTGCCGCCCGTGCCGTCGCGTTGCAGCAGCGAGTACGGGCCCAGGGTGTGCAGGTCCTGCAACCGGAGCGGCAGCCACGACGGGGCCGCCTCCAGGCCCGACGGCAGCCGCACCTCCTCGTACTCGGTGGTGCGCGGCGGCGTCGCCGCCATCGGTTTCGCACCCAGGTGGGTGAGGAGACGGTCCTCCAGCCAGGCGAACGGCCGGGTCCCGGGCAGGAGTTCACCCGTCCCGGAGGGATGGGCGAGCCAGGCGGGGAAGTCGGGGGAGCGGCCCACCAGGGTGCGCAGCCGCGCGGTGACCGCCCGGGTGGTGCGCAGCAGATCGATCGGGGACGCGGTGTCGAGCAGGATCTCCTGGGCCTCCCCGGCGAAACCGAACCGGCGGTGCTGGGGCGGCAGCCGCTCGTCGACCGGCTCCACCTGACGCATCAGACCGCCCAGGAACACCTCGGCCAGATGCGCGGTGTCGGCCCGCCACGGCACGGCCGCCTGCACCAGCCGCATCACGGGCACCGTGAGCGGGGACACCGCCGCGAGATGAGCGGCCAGCCGGTAGGCCCCCGGGGACGCGGCGTCCCGGAACCTGAGCACGGCGTCCGCCGCGCCACCGCCCCGGGTGTCGGCCCCGGCCCGTGGCGCCTTCGCCTGCAGCGGCGCCAGCAGGGGCAGCTCCGCGCTGCCGCCCGGTGAGGCCACCAGCCGCGCCCACGCGGCGACCGCCGGGGGATACGGCTCCAGTACGGGGACGGGGACCCCGGGGAACTCGTCACCGAGCCCCGGCGGCAGCAGCGGGTCGGCGACCTCCCAGGTGTCGTTCGCCGCGCCGCGCCGCCGGGTCGTCACCAGCCACGGCTCCGAGCGGATGCCCGACCCGTCCCACATGTGGGACGGCAGCGCGTGCATGATCGCCGTCGGCCCCTGGTGCGCCCAGCGTTCCAGCGCCGCGTGCAGTCGCCCGTCCCGCCAGCAGGCGCCGACGCCGTCGCTGATCACCAGCACCAGGGTGCCGCCCGAGGGGTCGGCGACCGACGCGGGGGAGAGCAGCGGGGCGTGCGGGTCGAAGGGGCGGGAGCGCAGCAGCGGCGCCCCCGCCGACCGGGTGTCCAGGCCGTGCACACGGATGTCGCGGAAGGCGCCGAGGCGTTCCAGCAGGGCGCGCAGTTCCATCGCCAGCCGCCGCCACAGCAGCATCGAGATGCCGTCGTCGATGAGGAGGGTGAGGTCGAGCCAGCGCTGCCGGGCGGGGCGGGTCACCACATCAGGCAGTCCCGTCTCGGCCATGGCCGCCGCCGTCGCCTCCTCGTCGAACTCCCGCTTCAACGGCCCCGGCTGGGGCTGTTTCAGCAGCCGTAGCGCACGGCTGAGGCGCAGTTCGTCCGACCCGAGCGCCTTCTCCTCGGGGACCCGTACGGGCAGCGCGCCCTCGCCGGGCGCGCCACGCAGCCCCGGCGCGGCGAGGTCCGCGAACTCGGGTGCGCTGCGCGCCGCCGCCGCCGCGTGCAGCGCGCCCAACAGCTGGGCGGGAGGCGGTGGTTGGGTCGGTGCGGCGGGCGCGGGGGAGTCGAGCTCGGCCGGGGCGGGGCCGGCCGTGGAGCGCTCGGCGTCTCCCGCGCCGGCGCCCGGTGGCGGCACGGCGTCCGCGGTCAGCGCGCTCGCGAGCGGCGCCGTGGCTCCCGGGGGAAGCCGCGTCGCCAGCCACAGGGTGTCGAGCAGTTCATGGATCGACAGCTCGTGACCGGCCAGCCGGCCGAGTTTGCTCAACGGGGGCAGGATCGGCGGGGCACCCGTGACGTGCGAGCCGCCGGACCCGCCACCGGCGTCACGCGGGTTCCTCCCGTCGCCCCCGTCGCCCCCGCGCACGCTAGACCATCCCGCCCAGGCGGTGGAGTACGGCGTCCAGCAGCCCTTCGGCGTCCAGATCGACTCCGCCCTTGCGCAGGAACACGGCGTTGAGCAGCTGGTCGGTGGCGAGTTCGCCCGGTGCCCGGCGGTTGAGGAAGGCGTGCAGCAGGTCGTCCACGTCGGACAGCGCGTCCTCACCGAGATGCGCGGCGACGATGTCCCGCAGCCGGGCCTCGTCCGGGTCCGGCAGATCGAGCCGTACGCAGCGGCGCATGAAGGCGGGCGGGAAGTCCCGTTCGCCGTTGCTGGTGATCACCACGACCGGGAACTCCCGGCAGCGCACCACCCCGCGCGTCACGGTGACCCGCTCGCCGCCCGAGCCATGGGTCAGCACCGGCACCTCGGACTGGGTCTCCGGCAGCCGGGACAGCTCGGGTATCTCGAACTCGCCCTCCTCGAACACGGTCAGCAGATCGTTCGGGAGGTCGACGTCACCCTTGTCGAGCTCGTCCACGAGCAGCAGCCGCGGCCGGTCGCGCGGCACCAGGGCGGTACCGAGCGGCCCGAGCCGCACATAGGTGCCGATGTCGGGCTCGGGGTCCCCGCGCTCCTGGCGCAGATGCGTCTCGCGCAGCCTGCCGATCGCGTCGTAGCCGTACAGGGCGTCCTTGAGGACCGAGCGGCTGTTGACGGGCCACTGGAGCACCGGTCCGAGGGACAGCTCGTGCGCGATGGCGTGCGCCAGCGAGGACTTGCCGGTACCGGGGTGCCCGGTGACGAGCAGCGGGCGACGCAGATGGAGGGCGGCGCTGACCACGTCCGCCTCCGTGCGCCCGATCAGATACGGACGGTGCCGCGGGCGGCCGCCCGGCCCGTCGCCGAACTGCCGCCAGGGCGGCGCCTCGGGGAACTCCACCTCACGGGCCACGCGGTCACCGCGGAACAGCCGCCACCCGTCCGGTGTCTGCTGGGTCATCCTGTCCGCTCCGTTCCTTCCGAGGGGTCGGCGAGCTGGAGTTCGTCGGGCAGCGGCAGCTCGATGTCCTCCCACACCAGGGCGGGACGCGCGGGCACCACCCGGTCCGCGTAGGCGCGGACCCTGAAGTGCCGTACGCGCTCCGGGAGTCCGTCCACGGGACCGTGCGGTGCCAGGGCGTCGAGCGGGGCGCAGTCGTCCGGACCGGGAGCGGCCCGGTCCCAGAGCACGACCGGCACCCCCATCACCAGGCACACGGGCAGCAACTCGCCGCGGTGCTCGGTGCTTCCGTGCACAAGGACGCGCGCGGTGTCCCGATGGGTTGTCTTCAGCAGCCCGATGAGTCCCGCCCTGCCGCCGATCCTGTGGTCCGCGAGGAGGGTGTCGCTCTGGTGACGGGAGTTCCAGCGACGCTTGAGATCGGCGGGTCCGGTGCGCGAGCGCCGCCGGATCTTCGGGCAGCGCAGCACGAGGTGGAAGTCCTCACCGAGCCGCGCGGAGATGTACTCCTCGGCGCCCGCCCCGTCCCACTCGTCGAGCGCGAGCTCCAGCGCGTCCGGCGGCACCGACACGGCGACCAGCGCGACCCCGTCCCCGGCGCCCTCCGCGCCCCAGGCCACCTCCCGGATCAGCCGGGCGATCTCCCGTCCGGTGCGCGGCCGGTCGGACTCCGAGGCGGCGCGCGCCGGGGTGCCGTCGGGGCGCAGCCGCCACACCGAGCAGCGGTAGTGGTCCGCCGGGTCCTTGGCGTACCGGTCCAGCTCCACCAGGACCCGTACACCGGCCGGCGCGGACCGCCGGGACCAGCGGTCCGCGTCACCGCGCCGCTCCTGCAGCGCCGAGGGGTGAATGCCCAGGCGGGCGGCGACCCGGGCGCTCCACTCCCGCAGCGCCTGCCGGGCCAGATCGCCGGACGTCTCCGCCGCCACGTACTCGACGACCCGCAGCAGCGCGGGCAGCCGGGGCGACTCGTCGGGCACGGGCGACCCGTCCCCGTACCAGCCCTCCAGTTCGTGGACGACCGCGGGCACGGCCGACGGTGCCAGGCGTGCCCCCTGCAGCGAGCGCGGCAGGTCCACATACGGCAGCGCGGCGGTCGCGGCCCGCGGCAACAGGCCCGGATCGTGCTCGGTGAGATGCTCCAACTTGACCACCAGCGCCCGGTGTTCGGCCACCGACAGCAGCCGCGCGGCCTCCGTCAGCCGGCCCAGCGCGAGCAGCCGGTCGAGCTCGGCCCGGCCGCGCGGATCGTCCGCCACCTTGGGCGCGAGCGACTCGGCGAGCGTGGGCAGCGCCCGCTCGGTGCCGCTGAGCAGATGGGCGAGCTCCTCCACGGTCGGCGCGCTCCCGTCGCCCGGGGCCCGCAGCGTGAGCTGGGCGGCGAGCACGGTGGCGTGGTCGGCGCGCGCCCGCGGGTCGCCCAGCAGGCTGTGCAGCGGGCCGACCATCATGTCGCGCACCGACTCGGCCTCGGCGAGGGTCGCGGCCGACCGCTCCCGGCCGCCGTTCACATGCTCGGGTGCCGCCCCCACCCGGGCCAGCTCCCGCAGGACCGACTGCCAGCCGAGCCCCCAGCTGCGCCGCAGCGTGTGCTGGGCCGAGAACGCCCCGTCGGGCGCGGTGATCCGCCCCACGACCAGGCCGACGGCCGCCCGGTCGGTCACCGACCAGAGGGGCCCGCCGCTGTAGCCCTCGTCGACGGCCGCGCCGGACAACTGTCCGTCGAGATAACAGATCCGGCCGTCGTACGCCCCCACCCGCGCGTCGGCGTACGAGAACGGCTGCCCGCCGCCGTACCAGGCCCGTACCTGCTGGCCGCGCTCCATCTCCAGCCAGCGCAGCGGGCTCACGGGCGGGGGAGGCGCCTCGTCGAGTTCGAGGACGGCCAGATCGCCGTCCCACTCCAGGGAGCCGTCGGCGACCGGGCCGTACTGCGGGGACCGCGGCGGTATCCAGGCGACCAGCCGGGCCTGGTGCAGATCCGCGGCGGACAGCACCGGGAAGGACACGTCGAGGGTGACCTCCCCCGGGTTGTGCGGGCTGAGGCTGCGCAGCCCGAGCGCCAGGTTGATGACATGCGCGCAGGTCAGCAGCCTGCGGCCGGAGAGGTACACACCCGCCCCGGCGGTCCGGCCGCGATCGCTGGACAGGACGCGCACCAGCGCGCCGCGGGCGTCGCCGGACGACGGGTCGTCCGGCGATCCGAACCAGGTCACGGCTCCGTCCGGCGGGGCAGCTGCCAGGTCGCCGAAATGGTCATGCTGGCCTGGCCGTTGGCCCCGACGATGCCGATCTTCAGGTCCTGTCCGATCTGGATGCCGAAGTCGACGGAGATCTCGTGCGGCGGGTCGGGTATCCCGCGGATCGCGTCGTGCACCTGCTGCAGTACGGGCCCCAGCGGGCTCAGCACACTGCGTAGACCGTCCGTCGCCAGCGACGCGACCCGCGCGCCACGCCCGACCGGGACCACCCCGGAAATGCCGCCCGGCAGATCGGCGTCGGCGGCCGGGGCCGCCGACGCCTCCCCCGCGGCCGCGAGTTCGAGCCGGACGTGGGCCCCGTCGTCGAGGGCGAACTCCATGTAGTCGTAGTGCGGCACACGGGCATTGTGCCGATCAATGCCCCGTGAAGGTAGTGAAGTTGAGGAATCCGCCGTAGCCAAAGGGCGACTAGCCCACCCGGTGGCCGTTCTCCAGCTCCGCGGTTCCGCCGCCCTCCGTCAGCACGTCCATCGCGGCGAGGACCCGGCGGCCGAGTGCGCCCGGCAGATACTCGGCCAGCTCCTCCCGCGGCACCAGCCGCCACGACAGCAGTTCCTCCTCCTGCAGCCGGATCGCCTTGAGCTCCCGCTCGCCGAGGACTCCGCCGTCGTACAGGTAGGCGACCAGCGGGGGTCGCGCCGTCCCGTGCACCCAGTCGACCGCGAGCAGCGGACCGAGTTCGATGTCGAGCCCGATCTCCTCGGCGGTCTCGCGGCGCGCGCCCTGGCGCGGAGTCTCCCCGTCGTCCGACTCGACGGTGCCACCCGGAAGGGCCCAGCCCTCACGGTAGTTCGGCTCGACGAGCAGCACCCGGCCGTCACCGTCGCGGAAGAGCGCGGCCGCACCGGCCAGGACACGGGGGAGGCCCGCGATGTACGTGGCGAAGTCTGGAGTGGTCATCCTCGAAGCGTAACGAGCCTGCGCGGCCCCTCCTCGGACGTGTTCGAGACGGCCCCGGCACCCGTCGGCTAGGACAGGCCCTGGATGTCGGGACCGGCGCCGGACGGCCCCTCGGCCTCGGCTTCGGCCTCCGTCTCCGTGTTCGTCTCCGCCTCCGTCACCATCAGCGCGAGCGTCCGCGCGGCCAGCTCACTGATCCGTACGCCGTCGAAGCCGAACACCGCGCTGCGTACGGTGTCCTCCAGCGGGTCCTTCCACTGCGCGGGAATGGCCTCGGCCCCGCACAGGACCCCGGCCACCGAGCCCGCCGTCGCGCCGTTCGAGTCGGTGTCCAGGCCGCCGCGGACGGTGAGCGTGATGGTCCGGGTGAAGTCGCCGTCGCCGTAGAGCAGCCCGGCCGTGAGGACGGCGGCGTTCGGGATCGTGTGGATCCAGCCGAGCCCCGCGGTCTCCTCGGACACCGTCGTGAGCGTGTCCTCCCAGGTCATCCGGGTCTCGTGAAGCGTGAGCACCCGGCGTACGGTGCGGGCGAGGCGGCTGCTCGCGGGGATGACGGTCAGCGCCGTGTCCAGTGCGTGGCGGACCGTGGGCGCGGTGAACGCGGCCGAGACGAGCGCCGCCGCCCACATCGCCCCGTACACGCCGTTGCCGGTATGGGACAGCACGGCGTCCCGACGGGCGAGGGAGGCCGCCCGGCGCGGCGCACCCGGGTTGGTCCAGCCGTGGACATCGGCGCGGATCAGGGCGCCGATCCACTCCTGGTAGGGGTTGTCGTACGTCGCCGTCAGCGGCGGTTTGATGCCGTTGGCGAGGTTGCGGTACGCGGCCCGCTCCGCCGTGAACGTCTGCAGATACGGCAGCCGCAGCAGCCACAGGTCGCCGACCTGCTCGGTGCTGAAACCGAAACCGTGTGTCTCCAGCAGGTGCAGGCCCAGGATCGCGTAGTCGACGTCGTCGTCACGGCAGCTGCCGTGGATACGGCCGCGCACGCATTGCCGCCACTCGGGCCGCAGCTCGAACTCGCCGGCGTCACCGTCGGTGGCGGGCTCGGGAAGATAGTCGGTGAGCGGCAGGGCGGCGGCCTGTCGCAGATAGCGGTCGATACGGTCCCGCGTCCAGTGGTCGCCCTGCTCGACCGGCTTGCCGAGCATGTTGCCCGCGATCCGGCCCAGCCAGCCGCCGAGAACGCGGTCCGCGAGTTCGGTGCCCACAGGGGTCATAGCTCCGGTTTACCCAATTCCGGGCATGAGCGTGCGGTGTTCCACGGGCCGGTCGGGGCATGACGGCGGGGGCGTCCTCCGGTTAAGGTCGCAGCGGCGCGACTGCCTTGACGTGTGCGAGGCCGGAAAGCAAGGGGAATGCAAGGTGGCGGACTCTGCTGTGAAGACGACACGTGCGGGCACCGGGCGTGTTCCGCGGGTGCTGATCGCCGCGGACAAGTTCAAGGGGTCGCTGACCGCCGTGCAGGTCGCGGAGCGCGTCATGGCCGGGCTGCGCCGCGTCGTGCCGGGTGTCGAGGTCGAGGCGCTGCCCGTGGCCGACGGCGGCGACGGGACCGTGGACGCGGCGGTCGCGGCCGGGTTCGAGCGGCGGGAGGTGCGGGTCGCCGGCCCGCTGGGTGACGAGCTCACCGCCGCCTTCGCGCTGCGCGGCGACACCGCGGTGGTGGAGATGGCGGAGGCGAGCGGATTGCAGCGGCTGCCCGCCGGGGTGTTCGCGCCGCTGACGTCGTCCACGTACGGGTCCGGGGAGCTGCTGCGGGCCGCGCTGGACGCCGGGGCCCGCACCATCGTGTTCGGCGTGGGCGGGAGCGCGACGACGGACGGCGGGGCGGGGATGCTGTCCGCGCTCGGGGCGCGGTTCGTGGACGCGGAGGGGGAGCCGGTGGCTCCCGGCGGTGCGGCGCTCAGTGACGTGGCGACCGCGGACCTGTCCGGCCTGGACCCCCGCCTGTCCTCCGTGGACTTCGTCCTCGCCAGCGACGTGGACAACCCGCTCACCGGGCCGAAGGGCGCGCCCGCCGTGTACGGCCCCCAGAAGGGGGCGAGCCCCGACGACGTGGAGATCCTGGACGCGGCCCTCGGACACTTCGCCGCGGTTCTGGAGAAGTCGATCGGGTCCAGGGCCGCGGAGTACGCCGCGGCGCCGGGGGCGGGAGCCGCGGGTGGCATCGGCTACGGTGCGCTGGTCCTGGGCGCCCGGTTCCGTCCCGGTATCGAGGTGATGCTCGACGTCCTCGGCTTCGCGCCCGCGCTGGAGAGGGCCACTCTGGTGATCACCGGTGAGGGGTCCCTCGACGAACAGACCCTCCACGGCAAGGCTCCGGCGGGGGTGGCCGCGGCCGCCCGTGCCGCGGGCAAGGAGGTCGTCGCGGTGTGCGGGCGCCTGGCACTGCGCCCGGAGGCGCTCGGCAGGGCCGGCATCCGGCGCGCGTACCCCCTCACGGAGGTCGAGCCCGACATCGCGCGATGCATCTCCGACGCGGGGCCGATCCTGGAGACGGTGGCCCAGCACATCGCCCGCGACTTCCTGACCTGACCCGTCCAGGGGGACGACGAGGTACGAGGCACGAAGAGGTACGACGAAGGGGCCCGAACCGGTTGTCCGGTTCGGGCCCCTTCGTCGTGTACGAGGAAAAGCTACGGCAGCTGCGCCGCCCGTGCCTCACGCCGGTTGTCGCGGAAGTTGTTCACCCGCCGAGCCGTCGCGAACAGCGGAATCACCGCGCCCATGACGAGCTGCAGCGCACAGCCGGTCTGGAGCAGGAGCTGACCGCTGGGTGCGTCGAAGGCCCACGCCGCCAGCAGACCCATGGACAGGACGATCCAGGAGAGCATCGCCACCGCGAGGCGGCCGCGCGGCTTCGGGTACTCCACCCGGCTCACCATCAGCCACGCCGTGCCGAGGATCGCCATCAGCGTCGCCGCGAAGGGCAGCTCCAGGAGCACGATCGAGACCACCGTCAGTGCTCCGAACGGCGACGGCATGCCCTGGAACGTGCCGTCCTTCACCGTGACGCAGGAGAAGCGGGCGAGGCGGAGGACGACCGCGAGCAACACCACGATCGCGCCGAGCGCCGCCACTCTCTGGTGCGCGTCGTCCGCGACCATGCCGTAGACGAGGACGAAGTACGCGGGCGCCAGACCGAAGCTGATCAGGTCCGACAGGTTGTCCAGTTCCGCGCCCATGGGGGAGGAGCGCAGCTTGCGGGCGACGAGGCCGTCGAAGAGGTCGAAGACCGCGGCGCAGAGCATCAGGATGACGGCCGTGGCGGCGCTGTGGCGCGCCATGCCCGACTCCTGGCTGCCGGTGAGGTGCGGGATCAGAATGCCCGTGGTGGTGAAGTACACCGCCATGAAGCCGCACGTGGCGTTGCCGAGGGTGAGGGTGTCCGCTATTGAGAGGCGGAGAGAGAGGGGCATCTCCTCCTCGTCGTCCACCTCGTCGGCCTCCGGCACCCAGCCGGCCTGAGTCTCAGGATCAATCACGGTCAATTCGAGTCACCCCAGCCACGGTCTTCTGACCGACTTCCACATCGACCTCGACACCCTCGGGGAGGTAGATGTCGACGCGCGAGCCGAAGCGGATGAGACCGATCCGGTCGCCCTGCTCGACCTTCGTACCCTGCGGGATATAAGGAACGATACGGCGGGCGACCGCGCCGGCGATCTGGATCATCTCGATGTCACCGAGTTCGGTGTCGAAATGCCAGACGACGCGTTCGTTGTTCTCGCTCTCCTTGTTGAACGCCGGAACGAACCCACCGGGGATGTGCTCGACCGAGGTCACCGTGCCGGAGAGCGGCGCGCGGTTGACATGGACGTTCAGAGGGCTCATGAAGATCGCGACGCGGGTGCGTCCGTCCTTCCACGGCATGATGCTCTGCACCACACCGTCGGCGGGCGAGATGACCCGACCCGGGGCGATCTCGCGCTCGGGGTCGCGGAAGAACCACAGCATGCCCGCCGCGAGCGCGGTGGCGGGTACGGCCACGGCCTTGGCGGCGCCGGAGCGGCGTGCCTTGGCCAGACTGAGTACTGCGGTGGCAACGGTCGGGAGAAGCCACGGCGATGCTCCGCGCGCGAGGCGGACCCGGCCGCGAGGTGCAGAGGTTTGGCTGTGGGGCATGGATGACCTTCGTAGCGGATGATGCCGCGCTGGAACGGGGGACGGCGGCTTTCCCGGGATCGTACCGGGAGCGGGCCGCAACTGGGCAAGCCAGGAAGCCGAGTCGGCGGCCGAAGAGTGTTGACGGGGTGTGATCTTCTTCTCGAAGAAAACACCCCGAACCGGTACATCCAACCCTGCTTAACCCTGGAGTCGATACTCTTCGAGCAGTCGGCGTCCAATGATCATTTTCTGGATTTCGGCGGTACCTTCGCCGATCAGCAGCATCGGCGCCTCGCGGTAGAGACGCTCGATCTCGTACTCCTTGGAGAAACCGTAGCCGCCGTGGATCCGGAAGGCGTCCTCGACCACTTCCTTGCAGTATTCGGAGGCGAGGTACTTCGCCATCCCTGCCTCGAGGTCGTTTCGTTCCCCGGAGTCCTTTTTACGGGCCGCGTTCACCATCATTGCATGGGCCGCTTCGACCTTGGTGGCCATCTCGGCCAGCTTGAACTGGATGGCCTGGTGCTGCGCGATCGGCTTGCCGAAAGTGTGACGCTGCTGGGCATAGGAGACACCCAGCTCGAACGCACGCTGTGCGACACCGCAACCACGTGCCGCCACGTTGACGCGGCCGACCTCGACTCCGTCCATCATTTGGTAAAACCCTCGGCCAGTGGTGCCGCCGAGTACCCGATTGGCCGGAACGCGCAGTCCGTCCATGATGAGCTCGGTCGTGTCGACGCCCTTGTAGCCCATCTTGTCGATCTTCCCGGGAATGGTGAGGCCGGGACGGACCTCTCCGAAGCCGGGCTCCTTCTCGACCAGGAAGGTCGTCATCGACTTGTGGGGCGCGGTGCCCTCCGGGTGCCCTTCGTCACTTCGTACGAGCACGGCCACCAGGTTCGACGAGCCGCCGTTCGTCAGCCACATCTTCTGGCCGTTCAGGACGTACTCGTCGCCGTCCCTGACCGCCTTCGAGGTGATGGCGGAGACGTCCGAGCCGAGAGCCGGCTCCGACATCGAGAACGCGCCGCGCACCTCGCCCAGGGCCATCCGGGGCAGGAAGTGGTCCTTCTGCTCCTGCGTGCCGTGCTGCTTGAGCATGTACGCCACGATGAAGTGCGTGTTGATGATGCCGGAGACCGACATCCAGCCACGGGCGATCTCCTCGACGCAGAGCGCGTAGGTGAGGAGGGACTCGCCCAGGCCCCCGTACTCCTCGGGGATCATCAGACCGAACAGGCCCAATTCCTTGAGGCCGTCGACGATCTGCTGGGGGTACTCGTCGCGGTGCTCCAGCTCGGTCGCGACCGGGATGATCTCCTTGTCCACGAAGTCGCGGACGGTGGAGAGGATCTCCTGCTGGACGTCGGTGAGACCGGCGGTCTGGGCGAGTCGCGCCATGGCTACTTCTCCTGCTGCTTGAGTTCCGGACGGCCGGGCTGCTCGCCCCCGCGCTCCTTGATGTACGTCTCGGTCGGCACCATGACCTTGCGGCGGAACACGCACACCAGCGTGCCGTCCTGCTTGTAGCCCTTGGTCTCGACGTGGACGATGCCGCGATCGCTCTTCGACTTCGAGGGCGTCTTGTCGAGGACCGTGGTCTCGCCGTAGATCGTGTCGCCGTGGAAGGTCGGCGCCACGTGCTTCAGCGACTCGATCTCCAGGTTGGCGATCGCCTTCCCGGAGACGTCCGGGACGGACATGCCGAGCAGCAGCGAGTAGATGTAGTTGCCCACGACGACGTTCCTGCCGAAGTCCGTCGTCCGCTCCGCATAGTTCGTGTCCATGTGGAGGGGGTGGTGGTTCATGGTCAGGAGACAGAAGAGGTGGTCGTCGTACTCCGTGACCGTTTTCCCGGGCCAGTGCTTGTAGACCGCGCCGACCTCGAACTCCTCGTACGTGCGTCCGAACTGCATGGTGCTCAGGCCTCCGGGGCTTCGAACTTGGACGTGCGCTGCATGCCGGCCGCCCGGCCCTTGCCCGAGATGACCAGGGCCATCTTGCGGCTGGCCTCGTCGATCATCTCGTCGCCGAGCATCGCGGAGCCCTTCTTGCCGCCCGCCTCGGACGTGTAGTACTCGTACGCGTCGAGGATGAGCTCGGCGTGGTCGAAGTCCTCCTGGGAGGGCGAGAAGATCTCGTTGGCCGCGGCGACCTGGTCCGGGTGCAGCACCCACTTGCCGTCGAAGCCCAGGGCGGCGGCGCGCCGGGCGACCTCGCGGTAGCCCTCCTGGTTGCGGATCTGGAGGTAGGGGCCGTCGATCGCCTGGAGGTCGTGCGTACGGGCGGCCATGAGGATGCGCATCAGGATGTAGTGGTACGCGTCCGCCGGGTAGCCCGGCGGCTGCTCGCCCACGACCAGCGACTTCATGTTGATGGAGGCCATGAAGTCGGCGGGGCCGAAGATGATGGTCTCTACACGCGGTGAGGCGGCCGCGATCTCGTCGACGTTGACGAGCCCCTTCGCGTTCTCGATCTGGGCCTCGATGCCGATCTTGCCGACCTCGAAGCCCATCGTCTTCTCGATCTGCGTGAGCAGCAGGTCGAGCGCGACGACCTGCTGGGCGTCCTGGACCTTCGGCAGCATGATGCAGTCGAGGTTCTGGCCCGCGCCCTCGACGACCGTGACGACATCGCGGTACGTCCAGTGCGTCGTCCAGTCGTTCACCCGTACGACCCGCGTCTTGCCGGTCCAGTCGCCCTCGTTCAGGAACTTCACGATGGTGTGCCGCGCCTCGGGCTTGGCGAGCGGGGCGCAGGCGTCCTCCAGGTCCAGGAAGACCTGGTCCGCGGGGAGGCCCTGGGCCTTCTCCAGGAAGCGGGGGTTCGAGCCGGGCACCGCCAGGCAGGAACGCCGCGGGCGAAGGCGGTTGACGGGCGTGGTCATGCGGGGACCTCCAGGGGGTCGAGCTTGTTCGCTTTCCGGATCTCGTCGACGATACGGCCGATGATTCCGGTGATGTCGAAGTCCTTCGGTGTGAAAACCGCGGCGACTCCCGCGGCGCGCAGCAGTTCGGCGTCGGCGTTCGGGATGATCCCGCCGGCGATCACCGGGATGTCGGCCGCGCCGGCCTCGCGCAGTCGCTCCAGCACGTCGGGCACCAACTGGGCGTGCGAGCCGGACAGGATGGACAGGCCGACGCCGTGCACGTCCTCGGCGACGGCCGCGTCCACGATCTGTTCGGGCGTGAGCCGTATGCCCTGGTAGACCACCTCGAACCCGGCGTCGCGGGCGCGCACGGCGATCTGCTCGGCGCCGTTGGAGTGCCCGTCCAGGCCCGGCTTGCCCACCAGGAAGCGGAGCTTGCCGACGCCGAGTTCGCGGGCGGTCTCCTCGACCTTGCGGCGCACCAGCGCCAGCGCGGTGCCCTCCTCGGCGGTCACCGCGACGGGCGCGGACGAGACGCCGGTCGGGGCGCGGAACTCGCCGAACACCTCGCGCAGGGCCTCGGACCACTCGCCGGTCGTGACCCCGGCGCGGGCGCACTCGAGGGTGGCCTCCATGAGGTTGTCGGTGCCCTTGGCAGCTTCCTTCAGCCGCTCCAGCGCCTTGCAGGGGCGCGGGTGGTTGAACGGCGGCTGGTAGCGCGTGTCGCGCCAGTTCTGCAGCGCGGCGACCACCCGGGCCTCGACGGCCGGGTCGACGGTCTGGATCGCCGCGTCCAGGTCGGCGGTGAGCGGGTTCGGCTCGGTCGACTCGTAGATGTTGACGCCGACGATCTTCTCGGTGCCGCCCTCGATCCGGGCCCGGCGCTCGGCGTGCGAGGAGACGAGCTGGGACTTCAGGTAGCCCGACTCGACGGCGGCCATCGCCCCGCCCATCTCGTCGATCCGGTCCATCTCGGCGAGTGACTCCTCGACGAGGGCCGCGACCTTCGCCTCGATGACGTGCGAGCCCTCGAAGATGTCCTCGTACTCCAGCAGGTCGCTCTCGTGCGCCAGCACCTGCTGGATGCGCAGCGACCACTGCTGGTCCCAGGGCCGGGGCAGCCCCAGCGCCTCGTTCCAGGCGGGCAGCTGCACGGCACGCGCGCGTGCGTCCTTCGAGAGCGTCACGGCCAGCATCTCGAGGACGATCCGCTGGACGTTGTTCTCCGGCTGCGCCTCGGTCAGACCCAGCGAGTTGACCTGGACGCCGTAGCGGAAACGCCGCTGCTTGGCGTCCTGGATGCCGTACCGCTCGCGCGTGACCTGGTCCCAGATCCGCCCGAACGCCCGCATCTTGCACATCTCCTCGATGAACCGGACACCCGCGTTCACGAAGAAGGAGATACGGGCGACGACGTCACCGAACTTCTCGGCGGGCACCTGCCCCGAGTCGCGGACGGCGTCCAGCACGGCGATGGCCGTCGACATCGCGTACGCGATCTCCTGGACGGGGGTCGCGCCCGCCTCCTGGAGGTGGTACGAGCAGATGTTGATCGGGTTCCACTTGGGCATGTGGGAGACCGTGTACGCGATCATGTCCGTCGTCAGCCGGAGTGAGGGCACCGGCGGAAAGACATGCGTACCCCGCGACAGGTACTCCTTGACGATGTCGTTCTGCGTCGTCCCCTGCAGCTTGGTGATGTCGGCGCCCTGCTCCTCGGCGACGACCTGGTAGAGCGCCAGCAGCCACATGGCGGTGGCGTTGATGGTCATCGAGGTGTTCATCTGCTCCAGGGGGATGTCCTGGAACAGCCGGCGCATGTCACCGAGGTGCGAGACCGGCACCCCGACCCGGCCGACCTCGCCGCGGGCGAGGATGTGGTCGGGGTCGTACCCGGTCTGCGTGGGCAGGTCGAAGGCCACGGAGAGACCCGTCTGCCCCTTGGCGAGGTTGCGCCGGTACAACTCGTTGGACGCCTCGGCGGTGGAGTGACCGGCGTAGGTCCGCATGAGCCACGGCCGGTCCTTCTCCCGCCGTCCAGCGGCGTTCTGACGCTCAGTCATCTGGGGACCTCAGACGTTCCGGAAGCGGTTGATGGCGTCGATGTGCTGGGCGCGCTTCTCCTCGTCGCGCACGCCCAGGCCCTCGCGGGGCGCCAGCGCGAGCACGCCGACCTTGCCCTGGTGGAGGTTGCGGTGGACGTCGTACGCGGCCTGCCCGGTCTCCTCCAGGGAGTACACCTTGGAGAGCGTCGGGTGGATCTTGCCCTTGGCGACCAGCCGGTTGGCCTCCCAGGCCTCGCGGTAGTTGGCGAAGTGCGAGCCGATGATGCGCTTCAGGGACATCCACAGGTAGCGGTTGTCGTACTCGTGGTTGTAGCCCGAGGTCGAGGCGCAGGTGACGATGGTGCCGCCCTTGCGGGTGACGTAGACGGAGGCGCCGAAGGTCTCGCGGCCCGGGTGCTCGAAGACGATGTCGACGTCCTCGCCGCCCGTCAGCTCACGGATGCGCTTCCCGAACCGCTTCCACTCCTTCGGGTCCTGGTTGTGCTCGTCCTTCCAGAACTTGAAGCCCTCGGCGTTGCGGTCGATGATCGCCTCGGCGCCCATCGCCCGGCAGATGTCCGCCTTCTGGTCGCTGCTGACGACGCAGATGGGGTTGGCGCCACCGGCGAGCGCGAACTGCGTGGCGTACGAGCCGAGGCCGCCGCTCGCGCCCCAGATGAGGACGTTGTCGCCCTGCTTCATGCCGGCGCCGTTCCTCGACACGAGCTGCCGGTACGCGGTGGAGTTCACGAGCCCGGGAGCGGCGGCCTCCTCCCACGACAGGTGGTCGGGCTTGGGCATCAGCTGGTTGGACTTGACGAGGGCTATCTCGGCGAGGCCGCCGAAGTTGGTCTCGAAGCCCCAGATGCGCTGCTCGGGGTCGAGCATCGTGTCGTTGTGCCCGTCGCTGGACTCCAGCTCGACGGACAGACAGTGGGCGACGACCTCGTCACCGGGCTTCCAGGCGTTGACGCCGGGGCCGGTGCGCAGGACGACGCCCGCGAGGTCGGAACCGATGATGTGGTACGGCAGGTCGTGGCGCTTGGTGAGCTCGCTGAGCCTGCCGTAGCGCTCCAGGAAGCCGAAGGTCGCCATCGGCTCGAAGATCGAGGTCCAGACCGAGTTGTAGTTGACGGAGGAGGCCATCACGGCCACCAGGGCCTCGCCCGGGCCGAGCTCCGGCACCGGCACGTCGTCCAGGTGGATCGACTTGCGGGGGTCCTTGTCGCGGGTGGTGAGCCCCGCGAACATCTCCGTCTCGTCCTTGTGCACGGTGATCGCGCGGTACGACTCGGGGAGCGGAAGAGCGGCGAAGTCGGCAGACGTGGCCGTCTGCGACTGAATCGCGTCCAGGATGTCCTTCACGGTGTTGCCTCCGGCGATGAGCGTCTTGAGGGAAGACACTTGAGGGTTACGTCGGTGCTGCTGCTGGAAGTGAGGGGTGTGCCGTCGGTTCGGCGAAGGTGGTGGTGCGGTGGCAGCGCCGGGTTGGCGCAAAAGGTTGCCTGTGACGCAGGCGTCCGGGCGCGCTCGCCATTGGCTTGCGGGGACAGCCGGCGTACGAAAGGTCTCTGCACGCCGGCCGCCCGGACAACATCAACGTATGGCACGCCGTGTCACCGTGCAAGGCACGGAGTGCCATGAGTTTCGCTCAGGTGAAATCTTTACGTAACACGTGAGCGATGATCGATCAGATCGACCGATGATCGATCAAAACGCACTGGTCAGGGGCGGTGCGGAGGGGCCGGTGCAGGGGCCGGAGGGGCGGGGCGGCGGGCCGCTTCGGAGAACACCTGGTGTCGGTGGCACGGCGTGAGGGTTCCCGTGCGGGGGTGCGTGCGGGGGTGGGGCCGGGGTGGGGCGGTGCTGCGGAGGGCCGGCGAGGCGTCCCGGGGAGCGCCGGGCGTCGGGAGCGCCGGGCGGTCGATGACGGGGGCGCTCGGCGGCGGAGCCGGGGCTGCGGGCGACGGAACCAGGGGGGCATGCCTGCCTGGAGGCGGCACTTTTCGGCCCAGGGCTCGCGGCGCCCGTCCGCCCATCGGCGCCGACTCCGGACCGCTTGCCCCGGCCCTCGGCGGCGACGCCACGGCGCCGGGGGCCCCGGGGATGCCGCGGCGCCGGGGTCCCCGGGGGATACCCGCGATGCGGGCCGCGTCCGTCCCGCGGGGGCGGTGGCGTGCCGGGTCGGCGTCAGAATGCGTCCGCCAGGCAGGCCGGGTACAGGGCCATCGCCGTGCGCGGGTCGCGGACGTCGCGGGTGGACAGTTCCTCGATCTTTCGCGCCGATGGGCGCGGGGGTGCCTTCCGGTCGGGCGGAGTCGAGGGCCCGGGGGAAGGTGAGGGTCGCCGGCACGATGGAGTGCGACCGCGACCCCGACCGCTTCCGCCAGTCCCGCGTGGACGCGATCGTGGCGGCGGCCCGCCCCTATCCGCCGGGGGGGGGGGCGGACTGGGAGCACAGGGAGCAGGAGTGGATGGGCCCGCGCCCCATGACCACGGACGGCCTCCCCCCCCTGATCGGCCCGCTCCCCGGGCGCCCGGGGGTGGTCCTGGCGGCCGGCCACAACGTGCTGGGGCTGATGCTGGCCCCGGCGACGGGACGCCTGGTGACGGGACTCCTGACGGGAAAGCCGGACGACTCCCTGACCCCCGGATTCGCCCCCGGCCGAGCCGTCAGGAGGGGACTCGGCCCCTCTCCCGGGCGCGTGTGAGTCGGGGCGGGACCGCGCCCCCGGCGCCGACAGGTGCCTGCGCCCCGCGCTCTACGACCGCTCCCGCAGCGCCTGCTCGATGGTCCGCATGACCTGGTCCAACGGCGCGTCGACCCGGGCCACGGTCACCAGGACGTCACCCTCGGTGAAGGCGGACGCCGGCGCCGTACGGGGCGTGGTCTCCCGCCCGGCCCCGATCCCCGTCCCGAAGGTCTTGCGGACGATGGAGAAGGCGTGGTCCAGCTGCGCCTCGACGTCACCTTGTCCCCCGGCCCGCAGCCAGCGCCGCAGAACATGGTTGTGGGCCGTGACCACGGCGGACGCGGCGACCTCCGCGAGCAGCGGATCGTCGTTGGCGTCGTCGTCGTGCGCGTGCTCGTCGAAGTGGCCCAGGAGATAGCGGGTGAAGAGCCGCTCGTAGCGGGCCACGGAGGCGATCTCGGCCTCCCGGAGCGTGGGTACCTCGCGGGTCAGCTTGTAGCGCGAGACGGAGATCTCGGGCTGGGCCGCGTACATCGTCATGACTTCCTTGATGCCGCGGCACACCGTGTCGAGCGGGTGCTCGTGCGCCGGAGCCGCGTTGAGGACCGCCTCCGCGCGGATCAGGGTGTCGTCGTGATCGGGGAAGATCGCCTCTTCCTTGGAGCGGAAGTGGCGGAAGAACGTGCGGCGGGCCACCCCGGCCCGGGCCGCGATCTCGTCGACGGTGGTCGCCTCGTACCCCTTGGTCGCGAACAGCTCCATGGCCGCGGCCGCCAGTTCTCGGCGCATCTTGAGCCGTTGGGCGGCGGCGCGACTGCCCGCGGCGCTCTCCGGAGCGTCGGGCGTGGCTGGTGTACGTGAGGACTTGGCGGGCTGGGACATGACCCGAACGTACTGCATGTGCGCAGGGGAACGCGCATGTCCGGGGAACCCCCCGCCCTCGACGGGCGGGGGGCTGCCGGCCGGGCCGAGCAGTCCGCCCCAGCGGGCGGTGTCGGGCAGCCGGTCGCCGGGACGCTCAGCGGCGGGCATATTCGCGGAAGCCGCGGCCCGTCTTGCGGCCGAGGCAGCCCGCGGCCACCAGGTGCTCCAGGAGCGGCGCGGGGGCGAGACCCGGGTCGCGGAACTCGCGGTGCAGTACCTTCTCGATGGCGAGTGAGACGTCCAGACCGACGACGTCGAGGAGTTCGAACGGCCCCATCGGGTAGCCGCCGCCCAGCTTCATCGCGGCGTCGATGTCGTCGAGGGTGGCGTAGTGCTCCTGGACCATCTTGATCGCGTTGTTCAGGTACGGGAAGAGCAGCGCGTTCACGATGAAACCGGCCCGGTCCCCGCAGTCCACCGGGTGCTTGCGGATCTTCCCGCACAGCTCGCGGACCGTGGCGTGCACGTCGTCCGTGGTCAGGACGGTCCGGACCACCTCGACCAGCTTCATCGCCGGCGCCGGGTTGAAGAAGTGCATCCCGATCACGTCCTGGGGGCGTGAGGTGGCACGGGCGCAGGCGACGACGGGCAGCGAGGACGTGGTCGTGGCGAGGATCGCGCCGGGCTTGCAGACCTTGTCGAACACCCCGAACAGCTGCTGCTTGACCTCCAGGTCCTCGGCCACCGCCTCCAGGGCCAGATCGACGTCGGCGAAGGCGTCGTACGAGCCCGCCGGGACGATCAGGTCCAGGGTGCTCGCGGCGGCCTCGGCGGTCATCCGGCCCTTGTCGACCGAGCGGGCCAGGGACTTGCCGATGCGGGCCTTCGCGGCCTGTGCCTTCTCCTCGGTGCGGGCCGCGAGGACGACCTCGTACCCGGCCTTCGCGAAGACCTCGGCGATGCCGGAGGCCATGGTCCCCGAGCCCGCGACGCCGACCGAGCGGACCGTGCGGCCGGGGACCTCGGGGCCGCCGGAGAGGGGGGTCAGCGCGTCCCGCACGACCGTCGCGCTGCCGGGCGCCTCGTAGGAGTAGAAGCCGCGCCCCGACTTGCGGCCGGTCAGACCCGCCTCGCTGAGCTGCTTGAGGATGGGCGCGGGGGCGTGCAGCCGGTCGCGGGACTCGGCGTACATGGCCTCCAGGACCGTCCGGGCGGTGTCGACGCCGATCAGGTCGAGCAGCGCGAGCGGGCCCATGGGCAGCCCGCAGCCGAGCTTCATCGCGGCGTCGATGTCCTCGCGGGAGGCGTATTTGGCCTCGTACATCGCGGCGGCCTGGTTGAGGTAGCCGAACAGCAGCCCGTCGGCCACGAAGCCGGGGCGGTCGCCGACCGCGACGGGCTCCTTGCCGAGGTCGAGCGCGAGGTTGGTGACCGCGGAGACGGCCGTGGGCGCGGTGAGCACCGAGGAGACGACCTCGACCAGCTTCATCGCGGGGGCCGGGTTGAAGAAGTGCAGGCCGAGGACGCGCTCGGGGCGGGCCGAGTCGGCGGCCAGGCGCGTCACCGAGAGGGCGTTGGTGCCGGTGGCCAGGATGGTGTCCGGACGCACGATGCCGTCCAGCGCCCGGAAGACCTGCTGCTTGATGTCGTACGACTCCGGGGTCACCTCGATGACCAGATCGGCGTCGGCGGCGGCCGCGAGATCGGTGAAGGTGCGGAAGCGGGGCAGGGCGTCGGCGCGCTCCTGCTCGCTGAGACGCTCGCGTCGCACGGCGCGGGCGGTGGAGGCTTCGAGGGCGGCGACGGCCTGGGCGGCCGCGGCCTCGCTGATGTCGATGCCGATGACGTCGCGGCCGGCCCGGACGAGGACCTCGGCGATGCCGGTGCCCATCGTGCCGAGGCCGACGACGGCAACGGTCTTGATGGGGGACAGAGGGGTGTCGGACAGGGGAGTTGCCATCGCGGGACTCCAGGAAGAGGGTGACGACTGAGGAGCGCACGCAGGTACGCCCAGGAGGCGCACGGAGTGCGGAGAGTGCGGGTGTTGCCGGGCTGACAAGCGCACACGCCCGGTGCCGTCCAGAGGGGGGTGCCCGCGAGGGCGCACCCAGGGAACGGTGAAGCCGACCGGCCCTGTCCCGGAGCCGTGTCGTACTGAGGTACCTGAGGTACCGAACCGACTGCTCTCACGATGGCTGCGTCACCAGGCCACCGCAAGCAAGGCGCGAGTGGGTAACTCGCTCGTCTGAGCTTAACCCGCCGGTAACGAGCGCGCCAGCCCCCGAGTTTGTGATGTAGGTCCCGGAGCGACGGGGGCCACGCCTAGGCTCGGCTTCATGGACGAAGAGTTGCGATCACTCACGGAGCGTCTACGAAACGAGGCGGGGGCTTCGCCGGCGTACGAGCAACTCGTGGCGACCGAGGATCCGAATGTGCTGGCCGACGCGCTGACCGCGCCCGGACAGCCCTTGTGGGCCCGGGAGTTGGTCGCCTTCCGGCTCGGACTCGCCGGGGACCGGCGGGCCTTCGAGGCGCTCGTCCTGCTGCTGAACCACCGCGACCCACAGCGCTGCGCGTCCGCGGCGCACGCGCTCGCCCGCCTCGGCGATCCGCGCACGGCCCGCGCGGCGGCCGCGCTCGCCACCAACGAACTGCGCGTCGCCTACGCGCTGCATCCCGTACGGCTCCTGGTCGAGCTGCGCGCCCCCGAGGCCGTACCGGCGCTGATCACCACCCTGGGGCGCAGGCTGCGCCCCCACGACCCCTACCGCGGCGTCGCCCTGGCCTGTGTGGAGGGGCTCGGGGCGCTGGGGGACGTACGCGCGAGACCCGTCCTGAACGAGGCGCTCGCCCATCCGGCACTCGCCGAGGCGGCGGTGCACGCGCTGGCCCGACTGCCCGGGTGACACGGCGGGCGGCCGACGGGCCGCCTCCCGCAGCGCCTCGTCGACCGTGCTCACCGTGTCGTCGCGTCCCGGACCCGGCCCTTCGAGCGTAGTGCGTGACGTCCGCACGGGAACGGGTCGTCACCGCAAAGATGTTCCCGCGCTACGGGCGCGCCCCGGTGCCGGCACCCGGGCGCGTGAGGGTGCGGGCGTACCGGACCTCGGGCACCGCGACACCGTCCACGTCGAAGGGCTCCTCGCCACCGTCGGGACCGAACCCGGCCTGTGCGTAGAACCGGCGAGCCCTGGTGTTTCCCTCGAGCACCCACAGCAGCAGGCGCTCGTGCCCCACGGCGGTGCAGCGGGCGATCGATTCCGTGAGAAGCGCGCGGCCCACCCCGGTCCCGACCCGCTCGGGATCGACGTAGATCGCGTACAACTCGGCCGCCCCGACGCCGTCGCCGCGGGCTTCGTCGTCCCGGTACGGGCCGTGGCAGGCCCAGCCGACCACCTCGCCGTTCCGCTCGGCGACCAGGTTCACGATCGCGCCGCCGCCCCGCCCGAAACGCTCGCGCCGCCGGGCCGCGTCCTCGGCCACGCTGAGCGCGTCGAGGTACGCCTCGGGCATCAGCCCCCGGTACGCGCGCTGCCAGCCGCGGACGCGGATCTCGGCCACCCGCTCGCAGTCCGAGAGGACCATCTCCCGGATCCGGACCGGGAGTGCCTTCACTCGCCCACCACCGCGTACGCCTCGATCTCCATCAGGAACTCGGGGCGGACCAGCGCGGCGACCTGGACCGCCGACGCGGCCGGGAGACGGTCCGCGGGTATGTGGGCGTCGCGGGCCGCGCGGACGGCCGGCATGTGGGCCATGTCCGTGACGAAGAAGGTGAGTTTGACGACGTCGTCGAAGGTCGCCCCGGCGGCGGCCAGGCAGCGGCGCAGGTTCTCGAACACCTGGCGGGCCTGCGCCGCCGCGTCACCCGCGCCGACGAGCTTGCCGTCCTCGTCCAGGGCGAGCTGCCCCGAGACCGCGACGAAGCGGCCCGTACCGAGGACGACATGCGAGTACGCGGCGGCGGGGGCGACCCCGTCGGGGGCGGGAATGCGGGTCAGCTCACTCATGCGTCCATGGTGGACCATGGGTCCGACAACGCCCCCGACGGGCCGTCAGGGCGGGCTCAGCCGCGGTGGCCGAGCAGTCCGTGCAGCGTCGCGCCTGCCGAGGACGCACCGTCCGAGGCGGTGGACAGCGCCGCCTTCGTGCTCTGCGGTTCCGGATCCGGCAGCTTCTTGCACACCGCGTCGGCCACACCGCTGCCGTGCGGCACCTTGCCGTTGGTGAGGTACGTCGCCAGGTACTTGTCCAGGCAGGCGTTCCCGCTCAGCGTGATGCCGTGGTTCCCGCCACCCTGTTCGACCACCAGGCTGGAGCCGCGCAGTGCGTGGTGGACCGTCACGCCGCCCTGGTAGGGGGTGGCCGCGTCGTTCGTGGCCTGGAAGAGCAGCGTCGGCGGCAGCGCCTTGTTGGCGATGTTCACCGGCCGCAGCGTCTTCGTCGGCCAGAACGCGCACGGCGCGTTGTACCAGGCGTTGTTCCAGGCCATGAACGGCGCCTTGCCGTACACCGCCCAGTTGTCCTTGCGCCACTGGTTCCAGTCGCGCGGCCAGGACGCGTCACGGCACTGCACCGCGGTGTAGATGCTGTAGCCGTTGTCGCCGGAGGCGTTGACGGCGCCGAGGTTCTCGTAGGCCGCGACGAGCGGGGCCGTGTTCTTGTCGTTCACGTAGGCCGCGAACGCCTTGGCGAGGGAGGGCCAGTAGCCGTTGTAGTAGCCGCCCGGAATGAAGGTGTCCTCCAGTTCGGAGGCGCCCACCTTCTTGCCCGCGGGGTTCTTGGCGAGTGCCCCCCGCATGGCGTACCACTTGGCCTCGACCCCGGCCGGGTCCGTGCCGAGCTTGTAGGTCGCGTCGTGCTTGGCGACCCAGGCCATGAACGCCTGGTGGCGGTCGTTGAAGGCGTAGTCCTGGCCGATGTTGTCCTCGTACCAGACACCGCTGGGGTCGACGATGGAGTCGAGCACCAGACGGCGTACGCGCTGCGGGTAGAGCTTCGCGTACACGGCACCGAGGTAGGTGCCGTACGAGTAACCGAAGTAGTTGATCTTCTTGGCGCCGAGCGCGGCGCGGATCGAGTCCATGTCCCGGACCGCGCTCACCGTGTCGATGTACGGCAGCAGGTCGGCGTACTTCTTGCCGCACGCCTTGGCGAAGGCCTTGGCGCGGTCGAGGTTGGCCTTCTCGATCGCGGGGGTACTGGGCACGGAGTCCGGGCGCACCGGGTTGAACGACCCGGGCCTGCAGTCCAGGGCGGGCCTGCTGGCGCCGACGCCGCGCGGGTCGAAGCCGATGACGTCGTACTGCGCCGCCACTGCCTTCGGCAGCGAGGAGGCGACGAATCCGGCCAGCGAGAGCCCGCTGCCGCCGGGACCGCCCGGGTTCACCAGCAGCGGCCCCTGGTACGTCTTCGCGGTGTGCGCGACGCGTGAGAGGGCGAGGGTGATCTGCCGGCCGTGGGGCTTGGAGTGGTCCAACGGCACTTTCAGGGACGCGCATTGGAGCGTCGGATACCTGCTGGTCCCGCACTTCTTCCAGGTGGGTTTCGCGGTGGTGAGGGTGGTGCGCGGTGCGGTCGCGGAACCGGCGCTCGCGTCGGCGGGGATCGACGTGATCATCCCGGCCAGCACGGCCGCCGCCCCGCACAGAGCAGCTGCGCGTTTCTTCACAGAGCCTCCCAAGGACGGAGGATTTTGAGCCGTGCACGCCACGGCCTTCGCCGCATCGTCCCGGAAAGGGGCCCCGGAAGAACTCGTTCTGGAAAGTCTTGACCCGATTGAGCCGTGTGATCCGCTCGGATGCCGTCAGGGACGGTCCGGGCAACGGCCGTTCGCCGTGGTCAGAGCAGGGTGAGCTGGGTCGGCTCCGGCGTGGCGGGCGCCACGGGCTCGGCGGGCTCCGCGGGCGCGGCGATCCTGCGGGGCATCCCCGCGCGCGTGGGACCGATGCCGTACTCCTGGCCCAGCTCGTGGACCTGACGGGTGATCCGGCGCTGGTACCACTTCGGGGCGTACGCGCCCTCCGCGTACAGCCGCTCGTAACGCCGTACGAGATACGGGTGGTAGTGCTCCAGCCAGGCCATGAACCACTCCCGGGCGCCGGGCCGCAGATGCAGGACGAGCGGGGTCACCGAGGTGGCCCCGGAGGCGGCTATCGCCCTTACGGTGGCCCGCAGTTGGGCCGGGCTGTCGCCCAGGAAGGGGATCACGGGGGCCATCAGGACCCCGCAGCCGATGCCGTGGTCCGTGAGGGTGCGCACGACGTCCAGGCGGCGTTCCGGGGCCGGGGTGCCCGGCTCGACGGTGCGCCACAGCTGGGAGTCGGTGAATCCCACGGAGACCGAGATCCCGACGTCGGTGACCTCGGAGGCCTGCTTCAGCAGGTCGAGGTCGCGCAGGATCAGCGTGCCCTTCGTCAGGATCGAGAAGGGGTTCGCGTGGTCGCGCAGGGCCGCGATGATGCCGGGCATCAGCCGGTAGCGGCCCTCGGCCCGTTGGTAGCAGTCGACGTTCGTGCCCATCGCGATGTGCTCGCCCTGCCAGCGGCGCGAGCCGAGCTGGCGGCGCAGCAGTTCCGGCGCGTTGACCTTCACCACGATCTGGGAGTCGAAGTCGAGTCCCGTGTCGAGGTCCAGATAGCTGTGGGTCTTGCGCGCGAAGCAGTACACACAGGTACTGCTTCTCCCTCGGTATCTTCTCGTGTCCGAAGCGGGAGGCCTGAGGCAGGGTCGTTTCAAAGTCCTGTTTGCGGGTGATCGTGCAGGTCAGGCGATGCCGAGTAGGTCGAGCGGCCTGTTGAAGGGGTCGTGGCCGCCGCGGTCCGGGCTCTGGGCCTGGGCTGGGGGTGCTTCACGTCGAGCTGCGGCTGACGGCGAGCGGTCCCCGCGTGATCGAGGTCAACGGTCGGCCGGCGGGGGACCTCATACCACTCCTCGTCGAGCGGGCCACCGGCATCAACATCCCCCAGGCCCTGGCCACCCTCGCCACCGGCGAGACGCCCGCCCTAAGACGCCACTTCACTTGGTCAGTCTGCGGTGGCATATGAGGGTCGCTGATATGGCGGTGAAGGCGAGGAAGTGTTCCGGCTTGCGTTCGTAGCGGCGGTGGAGGCGGCGGCAGCCGGACAGCCAGGACACGGTCCGTTCCACGACCCAGCGGTGCCGGCCCAGGTGTCGGGATGACTCGATGCCCTTGCGGGCGAGACGGTGCCGGATGCCGCGGGAAGCGAGCCATCGCCGCATGTACCGGTAGTCGTAGCCCTTGTCACCGTGCAGCTTGCTGGGGCGCCGGCGTCGCGGGCCGCGACGGGAGCGGATGGGCGGAATGCCACGGACCAGCGGGATGAGGGCCTGGCTGTCGTGGCGGTTGGCGGCGGAGATGCCGACCGACAGGGGCAGACCGCGACGGTCGACGATGAGATGGATTTTCGATCCCTTCTTGCCGCGGTCGGTCGGATTCGGTCCCGTCAGCTGCCCCCTTTGAGGGCCCGGACGCTGACGGAGTCGATCGCACACCGTGACCAGTCCAGCTCGCCGCGGGGCACTGTCACGTTGGCTGGCCGGTGGGATGATCTTCTGGTTGATCAGCCGGGGAAGGGTCGTCCGTGGGGAGCGCGTCGCTGTCGTACGAGGGGCACCGGTACCCGGTCGAGGTCATCTCCCACTGTGTGTGGCTGTATCACCGCTTCCCGCTGTCGTTCCGCGCGGTCGAGGAGCTGATGCTCGAGCGGGGCGTGACCGTCTCCTACGAGACGGTGCGCCGCTGGTGCGGCAAGTTCGGGCAGCGGTACGCGAGCGCGCTGCGCCGCCGGCGGCCTCGGCCTGGGGACAAGTGGCACCTGGACGAGGTCTGGTGGTGATCAGGTCGCGGAGCCAGCGGTGGGCAGCATCGCGATCGTGGCGCGTAGGCCCGTGGGGAGTCCGTGCGTGCCGAGCAGCGCCGGGGCGACGGTGATCAGGTCGTGGGTGGCCACCATGCGCAGTGCCAGGGACAGTGTCGGCACGGTGTCTGCCTGCGCGTGCTCGGTGAGTCCCGCACGACGGTCGACGAGTTGCGCCAGGGTGCCGTCGACATGCAGATCGGCGTGCCAGGCGAGGACGAGGGGAATGGAGGGGGCGGGCTCCGGCAGGGGGTAGCTGCGGACATCGGTTCTCCCCCTCTCTAACGGGCCTGGCAGTGCGTCAGGCCCGGCTGGCGGACCTGCTTGAACGGGCGGTGGCGGAGCGAACCAGGTGTTCCAGCAGAAGCTGAAAGCGCAGTTCACGAGGGTCTGGTGGCGCCGGATGGCGGCATCGGAGCGGACCTGGAAGTCGGCCCAGCCAAGTTCGTCCTTGACCTGCTTGTAGCTCTGTTCGACCCAGTGCCGCAGCCCGTAGATCCGCACGATCTCGGCGAGGGCGGCGGGCGGGTAGGGCGATTCGGCGACGCGTGGGGAGCCCGGGCGGGGCAGGTCGGTGGCCAGGTACCAGGTCGCCTTCGCCGGCAGGGTGGCCGGGTCGGCGGTGGCCACCACCAGGCGGACGTTCCCGTCCGGGCCCCACCAGCCCAGCCGGGCCTCGGCGGCCCACCAGGTGGTGGTGTGCCCGTCGCGGAAGGTGCGCTCGATGCGCGTTCAGTCCCCGGGGTGTTCGGGGTCCCGCCAGGACAGGCGGAGGGCGGCGTCGACGGGAGTGTGGACGTCGGGGCCGTAGGCCCAGGTGCCGTGCCGGGGCTTGAGGGCCATCACGAACGGCAGGCCGGTGTCGTGCAGGCTCGAGCGGAAGCTGTCCTGGTCGCCGTAGGCGCAGTCGGCGGCCACCGCGCGGAAGACCAGCCCGGCCGCCTTGGCCTGGGCGGCCAGGTCGGCCGCGATCTGCAGTTTGGTGCGGAAGCCGGGATCGTTCTTGCCGCGGGGGAAGTGATGGGCCGGGGTATAGGGGCAGGAGTGCACCGGGTAGTAGACGCGCTCGTCCGCCCAGCACGTGGTCACCGTGACCACACCACGGTCGATCTTCCCCACCGAGCCGAGATACTGCTTGCCCACATGCGCGGTCGCCGTCCCGTCCTTGCGGTCACCGGAGTCGTCGATGACCAGCACCCCGCCTGGGTGCGGGGCGGTGGCCGGGTCGGCGAGCAGCAGTTCCAGGCGGCGGGCGTTGACTGTTTCCTGGTCCCAGGCCGACTCGGACAGGAAGAACTGCAGCCGCTGCACCGCTGCGTGCTGGGCACCGGCAACCGGCTCGGCGCCGGCCAGGCAAGTCAGCGTCTTGTTCCGATCACGGGGCAGCAGCAGCCCGGCCAGGTACTCACGAAACCCACGTCGCTGGGCCAGCGTCCCGAAGAGATCATCGAAGCGAGCGGCGTACGCTTCCAGTGGACCGGGTGCGGGTGGACACGGCAGTCGCTTCGTCATCTCGGGCTCCCCAGGCCGTAGTTGACGCCTTCACCTCACGGCTTACTCCCGCAAGAACCCGCCGTCAACAAACCACCGCTAGTGTTCTGAGTCGGGAATTCTGTTCAGATAGCTGGCGAGGCGTTCGAGGATCTCGTCTGCGGTCTTGGTCCAGACGTAGGGCTTCGGGTCGGTGTTCCATGCGGCGATCCAGTTGCGTATGTCCTTCTCCAGGGCCTGGACGGATCGGTGGACGCCTCGCCGTATCTGCTTGTTGGTCAGCTCGGCGAACCACCGTTCCACCAGGTTGAGCCAGGACGACCCCGTGGGTGTGAAGTGCAGGTGGAACCGGGGGTGGGCCAGCAGCCACTTCTTGATGGCCGGGGTTTTGTGGGTGGCGTAGTTGTCGCAGATGAGGTGAACATCCAGCGTGTCAGGCACCTCTTTGTCGAGCTTGATCAGGAACTTCTTGAACTCCTCAGCTCGATGTCTGCGGTGCAGGGAGCCGATCACTTTGCCGGTGGCGACCTCGAGCGCGGCGAACAGGGGGGTGGTGCCGGCTCGGATGTAGTCGTGGGTCGCCCGCTCGGGAACGCCGGGCATCATCGGCAGCACGGGCTGGGACCGGTCCAGCGCCTGGATCTGCGACTTCTCGTCGACGCAGAACACCAGGGCCCGCTCGGGCGGGTCCAGGTAGAGGCCGACGACATCGTGGATCTTGTCGACGAAGTACGGATCGGTCGACAGCTTGAAGGTCTCCGACCGGTGCGGCTGCAGGCCGAACGCCCGCCAGATCCGTGACACCGACGACTGCGAGAGGCCCATCTCCTTGGCCATCGACCGCGTCGACCAGTGCGTCGCGTTCTTCGGAGTGGATTCCAGCGTCTTGGTGACCACCGCGGCGACCTGTTCGTCCGTCACGGTCCTGGGGCCGCCCGGACGTGGCATGTCACCCAGACCGGCTATCCGGTACCGCACGAACCGGGCCCGCCAGCGGCCCACCGCATGAGGTGTCGAACCCAGTTGCTCCGCAACATCCTTGTTCGACGCGCCAGTTGCGCAGGCCAGGATGATCCGGCACCGCAAGGCCCACGCCTGCGGCGTGGAACGACGCCGCACCCACTCCTCGAGTGCGGCTCGTTCCTCGTCCGACAGTGTCAATTCGGCCTTCGGCCGCCCCGTCCGTGCCATAGAGCAAGCCTATACATCTGAATGGAATTCCCGACTCGGAACACTAGTAGGGCCCGCCAGACAAGTTCCAAGGTAGGTTAGCCTAACCTCACTGTTTGGCCAGGGGGTGGGTGCCGTCCGCCGGAATCTGCGGGCTGCCTGTGTGAACGCCTGGGTGACGGTTTGGCCGTCGGGGCTCAACTCCCTTGTGACACGAGTCGTTTTCAGACATGACGCGCACTCAATGAGACAAGTGCTGCGCGCCCGCCGGGTCAAAACTGGATGGATCGGGGCGTAAAGGGAGCTGATGTGCGTAATGAACGTTGACGCGCTTAAGTAATGACGTCTTTACTTTCCGCTTACTGTGAGAATCATGTGAGTGGAGTGAATGCAGTGAAAACGGGGTGGGGCGTCGTGGAGCCCATGTGGAGGTCGCGAAGACTGTCCGGCCTGCTGTTCGGGGGCGTGGCCGCGTCGTTGGTGCTGACGGCGCTGCCCGTACTCCCGGTTGGGACAGCCGCCTCGGCGGCTGCCGTGGACGCAGCGCCGGGGGTGGTGGGCGAGTCGACCGCGCTGGCCCGGGCGCAGGCTTCCGGTGAACCCGTAGAAGTGACGGCGGACCGCACCGAGTACTCGACCACCAGCGCCAATCCAGACGGATCGTTCACGCTGAGGCAGGCGACCACACCGCAGCGGGTCAAGAAGAGCGACGGGTCCTGGAGTGCCGTGGATCCCACGCTGGAGCGTAGGGCCGACGGTCGTATCGCCCCCAGGGGAGCGGTCGTTGACCTTTCCTTCTCCGGCGGCGGTCCGGGTTCGGACATGCTCGACCTGGCCAAGGACGGCCGGTCGATCACCTTGGGGTGGGCCGGTCCGCTGCCCGAACCGACGCTGGATGGTGCAACGGCCACCTATGCCGAGGTGTTGGCCGGGGTGGATCTTCAACTGACGGCCACGGCTGAGGGCTACCGCGAGGTGCTCGTCGTCAAGACGTCCGAGGCCGCTCAGAACCCCGCGCTGGATCAGGTCAGGCTCGCGGCCTCGGGGGACGGTCTGACCGTGGTGCCCGGCGCCGGTGGCGGTCTCAGGGCCCTCGACGAGGACGGCAACGCGGTTTTCCGTGGGCCCGCCGGGCAGATGTGGGATTCCGCCGGCGGCACCGAAACCGGGTCGCAGACCCAGCTCCTGAGGTCCGCTGCGGACGTACCCGCGAACGGGGGACCGCAGGACGACCCTTTGCAGCCCGGTGACGGCGACGCCAGTGCCGTGCTACCGGTCAAGGTGGACGACGGCACCGTAGCTGTGCACCCGGACTTGGCATTGCTGCGCGGCGCGGACACGGTCTACCCGGTTTACATCGACCCCTCCGTCGGCCTGGGTGTCTCGGAGCGCACGAAGCTTTCCTCCGACGGCGACAAGTTCTGGATGTTCGACGGGGACAAGGGTGTCGGCAAGTGTGGCACCGCGGACGGGTACTCCTGCGGCAGTGGCTACGTAGACCGCATGTACTTCGAGTTCGCGCCCACCAAGCTGGCCGGGAAGTACGTGCTGGACGCGACGTTCCGTGCCCGTGAGACATGGTCGTTCAACTGCGATCCGCACTGGACCGAGCTGGTGCGCACGGACAACATTTCCGAGGGCACCCGGTGGCCGGGACCCAAGCAACTCGACCTGATGGGTGACCGCTACGTCTCGGCGGGACGAGGCTCCCTGTGCAGCCCGGACCAGCCGGATGCGTGGATCGAGTTCAATGACAACCCCGATGAGCCGGACGAGAATCTGAAGAATACGGTCCGCTCGTTCGCGGATGGCAAGATCAGCCGGTTGACGCTGATGCTGCGGGCCAAGGACGAGGGCGATCCGCGGGCTTGGAAGCGGTTCGACGACAGCGCCGAGCTGCAGGTCACGTTCGCCTACAAGCCTGGCGTGCCCACGGACGTCGGTCTCATTCCGGGCAATGGCACCACCGCTTACTGCAAGAAATCCACCGATCCGCTCATCGTGACGCGCAAGGATCCGATGGTGCAGGCCCGGGTGCAGACCCTGGTGGAGTCCCACAAGGGCAGCGAGGAGGGCTCCCTTCAGGCCGAGTACGTCATCGAGCGCGGTGACGACTCGCCCTGGCACGAGGCGTGGACCGGTTACATGCCGAACCCCGGTTGGCACCCCGACGAGACCCTGGAGAAGCTGCGCACCAACGACCGTGCTGATGGGGGCCTGTATCGCTATAGGGCGCGGACGCAGTCGCACTGGTCCTACGACGGCAAGAGCGGCGACCTCTGGTCCTCGTACAGCTCCTGGTGCTACTTCAAGATCGACTCGCTGGCACCGAAGATGCCCCGTGTCACTGCCGTTTCCCCCTACACCGAGTGCGGCACGCTCTGCGACGGCAAGGGAGGCCCGGGTGTGCCCGGTTCCTTCACCTTCCAGCCCAACGCCGCCGACATCGACGCCGCCGGGCATACCGACGTCAAAGCCTATGAGTGGAAGTTGCTGTCCACGCCGGCCCGGCAGGTAACTGGCGGCCTCAAGGCCGACGTCACGGATGTGACACCTCCGCTTTCCGGCACCCAGGTTCTCTCGGTACGGGCCAAGGACGTCCACGACCGGTGGGGTACGCCCGCGGAGTTCATCTTCAAGGTGGCTCCAGCCGCAGGCGCGGTCGGCCGCTGGCACTTCGATGACGGGGCGCCCGGCTCCGGGGTGACGGTGGCGAAGGACACCGCCACCGAGGGAACCCGGCACGACGCCACGCTGCAGACCGCGGGCGCGGGCTGGTCCACCTTGGCGCGCCGCGGCGACGCCGACTACTCACTGTGGCTCAATGACGGTTCGGACGACGCACTGCGCTCGGGATACGCCGCCACCGCAGTCCCGGCCGTGAATACCAAGGACTCCTTCACAGTCTCGGCCTGGGTCTACCTGACGGACGCCTCGCAGAACCACGTGGTTCTGTCGGCGCCAGGCACGAACGCGTCGGCGTTCACGCTCTACTACTCCACGAGCTATAAGAAGTGGGTTTTCAACCGCACCGCCGCGGACGTCAAGGACAACCCGGTCTACCTGCGGTCGATCGCTGACGCCGGGCCTGCGCCGCTGAATGCGTGGACACACCTGGCAGCCGTATTCGACACAGGAAAGGACACGGACAAGACGAACGACACCATCCAGCTCTTCGTCAACGGTCGGCCGCAGGGCAAGCCGGTGGTGTTGAACTCGCTGTCCTCCGCATATCAGCCGTGGACGTCCTCGGCCGGTCTGCAGTTCGGCCGCTCCCTGGTCGGCGGCGCCTACGGGGAGAACTTCCGCGGGCGCGTCGACGAGGTCTCCGTGTGGCAGGACGCCCTGAAGCCCAAGCAGATCGCCGCGGAGGCGCAACTCCTTCAGGACGGCGTTGCAGCCAACGAACTCGTGGCGCACTGGGACGCCACCTCCTCGACAGGTAACCAAGTCAAGGAGCTGTCGCCCTACCCCGCACCGGCGCTGTCGCTGTCACCGACGGGTGCCGTGCTCGACGAGGAGAACAACTCCCTTGTCCTGGACGGAACGTCGGGTTACGCCTCGGCGACCGGCCCGGTGACTGACGAGACCGGCTCGTTCACCGTGTCGGCGCACGTGAGGCTGAACTCGTCGCAGCTGGCGTCCAAGCCGGTGGGCTATCAGGCCCAGGTGGCGGGACAGGCGATCGGCGGTGAGTCCTCGTGGGCACTGTGGGTGGTCAAGCCCGAGACCGGCGTCTACCAGTGGAAATTCACCCGCACCGCCGTCGGAACGGATGGCAAGGTCACCCAGAGCGCGGAGGTGGCCGCCGGTGATGTCGCCGAAACGGACACAGGGGTTGACGTCACCGGTGTCTTCGACGCGCAGGAGGGGTGGCAGTGGACCGATCCGGGCGATCCGTCCAGGACCGAGGAGCGGATGGGGCGACTGCACCTATACGTGGGCGGGGGCGAGCAGCCGGGTGAGGACAGGTCCGGGTTCTCCGCGCTCCAGCAGGGCACCGGAGCGCTGTCTGCAGGTCGCGGCGCCGCAGCCGGATCCACGGACTACTACCTGCCTGGAGCCCTGGATTCCCTGAGGGTCTGGACCGGAGCCCTGACTGCCGACCAGATCCGCTCGCAGGTCCTGGCCACCCCAGACAACATCTGAGCCCAAGTCGTCGTCCACCGTCGGGCGGCCTGCGCCGTGAGCGCGGCCGCCCGGCAGTGGTGGCACGTGCGGTGCTCCTTTTCTTCTTTCTCTCACCCAACCCAATGGCACGCGCCGGGCTCAAGGCTGCCCGTGTGCAGGAAGAAGTCACATGAACCCCTTCGGCATACCACGGCCTGGACCGGCCCGCGGTGGCGGAACAAGAAGACGCTGGTCCCGCCGCATAGCCGCGCTCACTGGACTGGCCTTGGTTCCCGGCCTTCTCACTCCCGTCGCCTTCGCCGCGGAGGCCGATCCCCTGGGCGACCCCGGACTGAAGGCGCCACGCGCCGCCAAGGTCAGCCCGTTCACCGCCGAGGTGAACAAGAAGGCCGCCGACACGGTGAAGAAATCCGCCGCAGCGGATCAGGCCGCGGCAGCGCGAGCGCGCCTTGACCAGCAGCAGCGGACCACTTGGCCCACATCGGGCAGGACGTCGCTGAAGGTTCCGTCGAGGGGCACGGTCAAGGCGAGCCCGGGTGCCCTGCCCGTCACGGTGGCCAGGCCTGCCATGGGCAAAACAGCCGCGTCTCTGACGGTGCAGGTGCTGGACCAGAAGGCGGCGCAGTCGCTCGGTGTCAAGGGCGTGGTCCTGAAGGTCACCGGGCCCAAGGGCGGCGGGAAGGCCCGCCTCGGTCTGGACTATTCGGCCTTCGCCTCGGCCTACGGTGGCGACTGGGCCGGGCGCCTGCAGCTCTCCCGGCTGCCGGACTGCGCCGCGGATGATCCGTCCAAGGCCAAGTGCCGCAAGCGTACCGGCCTCGACTCCAGCAACGACCGTGCGAACGACCGCATCTCGGCACCGCTGAGTCTTGCGTCCAACGGCGCGCCGATGATGTTGGCACTCGCGGCCGGTACCGGCGCCAAGTCCGGCAGCGGTGACTACAAGGCGACCCCGCTGTCCGCTTCGTCCACCTGGGAGGCAGGGGGTTCGTCGGGCACGTTCACATGGTCGTACCCGCTGCGAGTGCCGCCCGCCGCAGCGGGTTCCGAGCCCGCCCTGTCCATCTCGTACGACTCCGGCAGTGTCGACGGGCGTACCGCGAACACCAACAACCAGGGCAGCCAGATCGGTGAGGGTTTCGACCTGACCTCGTCCTTCATCGAGCGCAAGTACGGCTCGTGCGACGACGACGGGCAGAGCGAGAAGTACGACCTGTGCTGGAAGTACGACAACGCCTCGCTGGTGCTGAACGGCAAGGCCACCGAGCTGGTCAAGGACGACACCACGGGCAAGTGGCGGCTGAAGAACGACGACGCCTCCACGGTCACCCACTCGACCAGCGCGGACAACGGCGACGACAACGGTGAGTACTGGACGGTCGTCACAGGCGACGGCACGAAGTACGTCTTCGGTCTGAACAAGCTCGATGGCGCGGGGGCCGACGACCGCACCGAGTCGGTGTGGACCGTGCCAGTGTTCGGGGACGACGCGGGCGAGCCCGGATACTCCGACGGGACCAGCTTCTCCGGCCGGGACAAGAAACAGGCCTGGCGCTGGAACCTCGACTATGTCGAGGACACCCACGGCAACGCGATGTCGTACTGGTACACGGCCGAGCACAACAACTACGACAAGCTCGGCGACGACAACACCGGCACCGATTACATCCGCGGGGGCTACCTGAAGGAGATCCGTTACGGCCAGCGCGCCGGCGCGCTGTTCTCCGGCTCGCCCGCCGCGTCAGACAAGGTCGTGTTCTCCTACTCCGAGCGTTGCCTGGCCTCCGGGACCGGCTGCGACTCGCTGACGAAGGACACCCGGGACAACTGGCCCGACGTACCGTTCGACACCATCTGCAAGGACGGCGACAAGTGCACCGGCAACGTCGGTCCGTCGTTCTTCACACGCAAGCGCCTGACCACCATCACCACCTCCGCGTGGAACGCGGCGGCATCGACTCCCGGCTTCGAAGCCGTGGACGTCTGGGCGCTCAAGCAGCTGTACCTGGATCCCGGTGACACGGGTGACTCGACCGACCAGTCCCTGTGGCTGGACGAGATCAAGCACACCGGCAAGCGGGGGACGGACCTCTCCCTGGACCCCGTCAGGTTCACGCACGAGATGCGGCCCAACCGCGTCGACGGCGCCGCCGACGACATCCTGCCGCTCAACAGGCCGCGCCTGAAGACCGTCACGTCCGAGACCGGGGCGAAGACCATCGTCACCTACGCGGACGCCGACTGCGTCGCGGGCCAGAGCATGCCCAAGGTCGACGCGAACACCAAGCGCTGTTACCCCGTCTACTGGTCCCCCAACGGGGAGAAGGACCCGATCCTCGACTGGTTCCAGAAATATCCGGTCACCTCGGTTACCTCCACCGATACCTACGGCGGATCGGAGAACGTGCAGCACACCTACCAGTACTCCGGTGGCGGTGCCTGGCACTACAACGACGACCCGATGACTCCCACCAAGGAGCGCACCTGGTCCATCTGGCGCGGCTACGGGAAGGTCACCCACCTCACGGGCAATCCCGGGCGCACGCAGAGCAAGACCGTCACCGTGTACATGCGGGGCATGAACGGTGACCGTGTCCTGGGCCCGGACGGGAAGACCCCGGACGCGGATGCCCGTAAGCCGGTGAAGGTCTCCGGCATCAAAGCCGCGGAGATCACCGACTCGGACGAGTACGCGGGATTCACCCGCGAATCGGCCACCTACGACGGTGACACCGAGGTCTCGGGCACGATCAGCGACCCCTGGTCGAAGCGGACGGCGACCCAACACAAGTCGTACGCGGACACCGAGGCGTACTACGTGCGCACGGGGGCCACTCACGCCCGTACATACATCACCAGCAAGCTCACCCCGTACGACCGGGTGCGCACGGTGAAGACCACCTACGACGACTACGGCATGGCCGACACCGTCGAAGACCAGGGTGACGACGCGGTCAAAGACGACGAGAAGTGCACCCGCACCTGGTACGCCCGAAACGACGACAAGGGTCTCAACTCCCTTGTCTCGCGCACCCGTACCGTCGCCAAGACCTGTGCCACCGCCGACTCGGCGCTCGACCTGCCCGCGGACTCGTCGCGTCCGGGCAATGTCATCTCCGACACGGCGACGATCTACGACGACACCGCGGCCACCGTCTGGTCCGCGAGCCAGAAGCCGACCAAGGGCGATGTGGTCTGGACGGGCCGGGCCAAGGGCTACGGCAGCGACGACGCTCCGACCTGGCAGAAGACCGCTACCAGCACCTACGACGGCCTGGGCCGCCTGCGTGTGGTCAAAGACACCAATGACAAGCTCGTCGCCGACACCACCTACGTTCCGACCGGCGGCGGACCGCTGACCTCCAACAGCGCCAGCAACTTCAAGGGGTACACGACCACCACCGCGGTGGACTTCGCGACCGGTGCGACGGTGAAGGTCAACGACCCCAACAACAAGGTCACGGAATCCGAGTACGACAGCCTCGGGCGTGTCACCAAGGTGTGGCTGCCCAACCGCCTCACGGTCCTGAAGAAGACACCGAACTACGTCTACGACTACAAGATCACAAGCTCCGCCATGTCCTGGGTGTCCACCAGCGCCCTCAAGGGCGACGGTTCCGGCTACAACACGAGCTACACCTTCTACGACTCGCTCCTGCGTACCCGGCAGACCCAGTCCCCGACCCCGCAGGGTGGTCGGCTCATCTCCCTGGGCCTGTACGACTCGCGAGGGCTGGCCATCACCCAGCAGTCCGACATCTGGGACAGCACCTCGACGCCGGCGTCCACGCCGGTCGAGACCTCCGAGGGTCAGGCCCCGATCCAGACGGACACGACCTACGACGGCGCGGAGCGTGCGAACAAGGCGGTGACCAAGGTCCACGGTGTGGCCCGATGGACCACCGAGACCACGTACACCGGTGACACGGTGTCCACGACAGCTCCCGCAGGCGGTCAGGCTACGGCGGTGGTCGCCAACGCCCTGGGCCAGACCACGGAACGCCGCGAGTACCCGGGTCCCAAGCCGACCGGTACTGCTTACACCACGACCGGCTACACCTACCGGCCAGGCGGCCAGCAGGAAACGATCACCGGCCCCGATCAGTCGAAGTGGTCGTACGAGTACGACCTGTTCGGACGCCAGACCGCGGCTGTCGATCCGGACAAGGGCAGGGCGGCGACCGAGTACAACGTCCTCGACCAGGTCACGAAGACCGTCAACGCCAACAAGTCGAACAACACACTGCTGTACGAGTACGACGATCTCGGCCGCAGGACCGGCATGTGGCAGACCGACAAGACGGATGCCAACAAGCTCGCGGCGTGGGGCTTCGACGCCGTGGCCAAGGGACAGCAGGACACGGCCACGCGCTATGACGGTGGGGTCGCCGGCAAGGCGTACACCCAGAAGGTCACGTCGTACGACAACCTCTACCAGGTCACGGGAAGCCAGCTACTCCTGCCTGAGACCGATCCGCTGGTGACCGCAGGCGTGCCGAAGGCGCTGTCGTTCACCACCAGTTACAACCTGGACGGAACCGTGGATCAGTCCGCCGCACCGGCGGTGGCCGGCCTCACGGCGGAGACGGTCAAGTACGGCTACAACTCCACTGGCCAGCAGGTCACCTCAAGAGGGACGACGGGCTATCTCCAGGGCGCCGGGTTCTCTCCGCAGGGCGACCTGGCCAAGCTCGCCCTGGGCATGGACGGGGGTGATTCGGCGAAGAAGGCCTATCTCATCTGGCTCTACGAAGAAGGCACCCGGCGTCTCACCCGGGCCCAGGTGACGGACGACGTTCACAGCTACCCGGTCCAGGACCTGAACTTCAAGCAGGACGACGCGGGCAACGTCACATCCATCTTCGACACCACCACCCTGGGCGGCAGCGCCAAGGCCGACTACCAGTGCTTCGCCTACGACGGCTACAGCCGTATGACCGAGGCCTGGACGCCGAAGACCGCGGACTGTGCCGCGACGGGCCGCGCGATGTCCAATATCGACGGCGCGGCTCCGTACTGGACGTCCTACACGTACAACGCAGGTGGTCAGCGCCAGACGGAAACGCAGCACGCGACATCGGGTGACAAGACCACCACGTACAAGTACGACGACACCACGGACAACAAGCCCCACACGCTGGACAAGACGACGGGCGCCACGACCGGCAGTTACGTCTACGACAGCACGGGCAACACCACATCCCGCCCGGGCCCCACGGCCCAGCAGACCCTGGCCTGGAACACCGAAGGCAAGCTGGCGGGGCTCACCGAGAGCACGAAGGAGACCAGCTACCTCTACGACGCGGGCGGCGAACTGCTGATCCGCCGGGCCAAGGGCGACGGGGACACGATCCTCTACCTCGGCGGCGGCACCGAGGCGCGGCTGACAGTCAAGGGAACGACGAAGACCCTGTCAGGCACCCGCTACTACGCGGCCAACGGCCAGACCATCGCCGTCCGCACTGCCACCTCCGGTGTCTCAGGCACGAAACTCAACTTCCTGGCCACGGACCACCATGGCACCTCCAGCATTGCCCTGGACGCCAGCACCTACACGGTCACGAAGCGCTATAGCACCCCGTTCGGTGCCCTCCGAGGTACGAAGGCCACATCGTGGCCCGACGACAAGGCATTCCTGAACAAACCAGCGGACGACTCGACCGGCCTCACACAGGTAGGAGCGCGCGAGTACGATCCGTCGCTCGGACAATTCGTCAGCGTTGACCCGGTACTTGCCACGGCCGCACCGCAGTCACTCAACGGATACTCCTACGCCAGCAATAGCCCGGTCACCAACGCTGACCCGACCGGAATGTGCGCCGACATCGACTGCCCGACCCGACCCGGCCCTGACTACGAGAACACCACACCGGGCCACACACCCGGAAAGAAGAGGAAGTCAGCGAACAGGCGATACGCCGACAGCGGACAGACCTACAACGCTGGAGGAACTGCCAGTACGGACAGTTCCGGGAACACGGACAGCGGTCCCCGCTACTCGTGCAGCGGAATGGGACTCACCGAAATCTGCAAACCAGTTACAGGTCCTGGAGACGAAAAAGAAAACCGGGGAAGTAAACTTCACTTCCCCGACACAGGGTGGTATGGCCCGCAACCCGAGCTCGGCTGGATGGCGCTGATCAGGCAGATCATCGATGGCCCAGTTTGCAATCCCGGGTATCCGTGTGAAAACGGATCGATTGGGATTGTTCCAATTGGCCCTGACGGTCCGCTTGGTGGTCGTCCTGGGCTATCTAAAGGTCGTCTGCAACAACTGAGCGGTGACTCCTACGAGATCTCTCTAATGGAGCGGTTTGGTGGAAAACTGGGACCGGATGGGAAGCCGGGGTTCAAGGTTGGTAAAAGACAGTTCGATGGGCGCTACACCCCTGAGGGGTCTTCTCGGGAGGTGTGGTATGAAGCAAAGAGTGGGGAATACTGGGACCGTCTCAATCGTGACCCCGATGAGATGCTCGTATTTAAATCGAAACTCGGTGAATCTCGGAAGATTGCGACAGAAAATGGCGCAGACTTCCGGGTGATATCCGAGAACCCGGTCCCGCAGAATATGCAGGATTATTTCCAGAAGAAAGGGTTTGAGTGGGGAGTTGTTCCTCGGGGATGACTCGGAAGTTTAGGTAGAATGTAGATCGAAGGGGTGCTACTGGCGCCCCTTCGATGTTCTAGTGAGGAGCGGTGCTCGTGAGTAGGTATGTAAGTATTAAACTCGAGTTTAACAATGAACTGTCGATCCCGGAACTCGTTGGATCGCTGACGCGTAGCGGTTGGCGATTGGATGACGGCGGTCATATCAACTACCTTGTGGAGTCGGATATGACTGATTGGGATACCAAGCCTCTCGACGCTGCCCCTGCTGTTATTGAAGAGATGGATCGAGCTCGAGAGGCTCATGGGGCTTGTGCAATGATCCTCACCTGGGGTGCCACGGGAATCGGAGGCTCTTTCCTTGTGTTGTCTGGCGGGCAAAAGCTCATGCTGGACCCGAGGGTGGACACTGTCTATCGCGAGGATGCTGGCGACTACGTCGACTTTGAGTGGTATCTCGCAAAAATCCTTCCTGTAGTCAGCGGGCTCGGGCTAACCGGCTACACGGTTGCGGATCTGCCATCTTAACCAGAGCAGCGCAAGAGCTTGAGAATTCTTGAACTGCAGGCCATGGTTGTGCGTCAGCATGTAAGCGTGATGCTTGAGACCGCCGGGACCTTCTCCGGGCCGGGCGGTTAGGCGGCGCGATGTGCCCGCGCAGTTCTGTCGCGCTGCCCAGGTGGTAGGGCGCGAGCAAGAAGTCTCGTTCAGGTGCGCAGGCTCCGGTTCCTTCGATTTGGGTTCGCAGTAGACCCGACGTCGACTCCGGCCTCTGAGCACTCAGCCCGGATCCACCGGCTTGATTGTGGTGTGATCGGTTCGGGGTCGTGCAGGGCGTGTCGGGGCTGAGTTGCGGATTCGGGCGTGGGGCGGCCGCTGGTCTGCCCAGCCTTTCCACTTTTCCGCAGTTCTCGGGCCCTTTCGGGCAGGTCGGTCGGGGAGTGTCAGGGGGCTGGTGGCGCGTGCACGATGCTGAAGAGCTGGGTGAAGTCCGTGCTCCAGGGCCAGCGTTCGGGCAGGTGCAGGGTGAGGCGGCGGGCGGAGCGGGCCAGGCGGGCGGGCACGTTGATCAGGTGGTCACGGATGGTGGCGGTGGTCGCTCTGGCATGGAACGTGCCGGCCAGTGCGCCAGCGGCGCGGGTCAGGTTGTGCGCCAGGGCGGCCAGGGCGAGCCACGCGGCATTGGCCTGGAAATGCCCGGAGGGTGCGTGGGCGAAGGCGCTGTTCTTGACATCCGCGATCACCTGCTCGACGACAGCGTGCCGTCGGTGATCACGCTCGGCATCGTTCAAGGAGAGCGGGGAGTCGGTGAACGCGGCGTGGTAGCGCCAGGTGTCAAACAGCGTGCCCTGTCCGGCGGGGACGGTGCCAGTGCTCAGGCGTTTGACGCGGCGCACGATCAGACGGGCGGTGACCTGCTGCTTCTTCGGCTTGGAAGTGAAGGCGGTGTAGCCGGTCTCGGCTATCTCGGCGTCGGAGATCCAGCACTGGCCCTCCTCGTCCCAGACCGCCTTGGGGTACTTGATCGGCATCCAGGCGTCCTCATCGATGCGGGCGATGGCGGCCTTGACGGAAGCGTTCATCCGCACGGTGATGGAGAACCGCGCGCCCAGCGCCCGGCAGGAGTTGACGACATCGGCGCCGTAGAACGCCGAGTCCGCGCGCATCACCAGCAGGCCATTCGCGCCGCAGGCGCGGGCGGTGCGGATGGTCTCGGCGACGAACGCTGCCGCCCCGCGCGCGGAGTTCGATGGTCCCTTGCGCAGCCTCGTGGCGGCGATCACCGGGGCGGCCAGGGGTGTGGAGACGATGCCGAGCAGCGCGTTCAGGCCCTTGACCTTGCTGTATCCGTAACCGGTGCCCTGCTTGGCGTAGCCGTAGGTGCGGCGGATGGTGTCATCGATGTCCACGTAGGCGACCTGGTCCGCGCCGGGCAGCAGCGGGGCGTGACGGGCCAGTTCGGGAAGGAACCGGCGGGCCACGGCGTGCAATTGCTTCACATGCCCGTGCGTGAAGGAACGCAGAAACGACCCCAGCGTGGACGGGGCCCGCACACCGGAGAACAGGCGGCCCATCGCGCCGTGCCGTAGCCGGTGCATGTCATCGATGCTGTCGGCGCCCGCGACCATGCCGCCCACCAGCGACATCACTTTCGCCGCGGGGAAGGCACCGGTGCCGTCCTTCGAGGCCGGCAGACGGATGTACTCCCCGACCAGTGCGGGCAGACCGCACCGCTCGGCCAACCGCACCACCGGCTCCAGGCCGCCGTACGCGATTAGGTTCGGGTCGTCGAACGCGGATGAGACCGCCGCTGCGGCATGGGAAGATTGCATCTCGGAAGTGCCTTGCTGATCGCGCCTGATGTGGTCCTAGAGAAACCCCATCATCGCAGGTCACAAGGCACTTCTTCGTTCCCCGAGAAACTGTCCACAGACATCAAGCCGGTGGATCCAGGCTCAGGCATGAGCCGCCCGCCACGGGGGAACCCGGCGGGCGGCTTCGTCATGTCCAGCTCGCCCAACGCACTTCGACCGCGGTGGAGCGCAGGCCTGCGCCGGCCGCAGAGGCAGAAGACCCGCCGGTGCGTGCCGCGTGTTGAGTGCCACTGAAAATGGTTCTGGCCGCAGTTCCGTGAATGCCCAGGTCGGGTGCCGGCAGGGTGGCCAGGATCCATTGTCATAGGGTCGTGGCAGAGTGCGCGGTCATGGAGATCGACACGTTCTGGCACGTCATCGAAGCCGCGCAAGCCGGGGCCGCCGCAACGGGCGAGCCATTTGACGAGGTTCTCGTCAAGCAGCTCGCGGATAGACCGCGGCAGGAGATTCTGGAGTATTCAGAACGCTTCGATGAGCTGCACGACGCCCTGTATCGCTGGGATGTGTGGGCGGCTGCTTACCTCATCGGAGGCGGGTGCTCCGACGACAGTTTCATGGACTTCCGCGCTGGTGTGATCGCCTTGGGCCGTGAGTGGTACCGGCGCGTGGCCGCTGACCCCGACAGCCAAGGCTTCGGCGTAGTCGCAGCATGTCCGGTTCGTGATCGTGTGACGACGCCGAAGCCCTGCCGCGTGCGGGCTTGGACCGGCTGCCATTGATGAGTCGCATCGGGACCGGTACAAGTGACGAGTGACAGAACCTCTTGTCCCTCGCCCGGATGGCCGCGTCGCGTCGAAGCCGGGACGGTGGACCCAGCAGTCAGCGGGTGCGATGTTCGCCGCCGTCGCAGCATTCCTCATCACTCGCGACGTCACGTTCGGGTTCTTCACTCAGACGCTGCCCGACTGGGCGTACACCGCTACGGTCCTCACGGGACTTGCTGTGTCGGCCCTCGCCTACAGCCTTGCCGTGTTGTGGCTCAGGCGATTGCCCTAGCAGGGCTCACGGCAGGCTGCAGCGTTGCTCACGGGCATCCGGTTCGTGACAATCCGCCGGCTTGGCGGTCATCCGGGAGTTGACAGGCACGGGCTCCCAAGATCATGGAGTCCTACCTCCCGTGATCCAAGTGGAAGACCGTGCCTGCCGACGCATCATCTCTGATCCTGCCTGCCCTTGACCAACTGCGTGAGAGTCCGCAGGTCGGACCCGAGGAGGTCCCGGGCCTGGTGGAGCGGCTGGCCGGGGTGCCGGACCCGCGTGACCCGCGCGGGGTGCGCCACCGCCTGGCCGTCGTGCTCGCTCTCACCGCGTGCACGGTGCTGGCCGGAGCGACCTCGCTGCTGGCGGTCGGCGAATGGATCGCCGATGCCCCTGGGTATGTGCTGGAACAGGTCGGTGCTGACTCCTATCCGCTTCTGCCCGGGCGGGTCCTGCCCGCTGAGACCACGGTCCGCCGACTGCTGGCCCGCATCGACGGCGACGCGCTGGACCTGGCTGTCGGGAGCTGGCTCGCCGACCGCCGCCCGAAGGCGACCGGGCTGCGCGGACTCGCGGTGGACGGCAAGAGCCTGCGCGGCGCGGCCAAGGCGAAGGGCCGCAAGATCCACCTGCTCGCCGCACTGGAGCACGCCACCGGCCTGGTCCTGGCCCAGCTGGATGTCGGCGAGAAGACCAACGAGATCACGTGCTTCCAGCCGCTGCTGGACACCGTCGCCGACCTGGCCGGCGCCGTGGTCACCAGCGACGCGATGCACACCCAGCGCGAGCATGCCGACTACCTCCTCGGGAGGGGCGCCCACTACATCGTGATCGTCAAGGGCAATCAGAAGAAGCTGCGCAGACAGCTGGGGTCTCTTCCCTGGAAGGACATCCCGCTGCAGGGACGCACCCGGGGCATCGGCCACGGCCGCGCGGAGATCCGCCGGATCAAGGCCGCCACCGTGAACAGCCTCCTCTTCCCCGGAGCCCGCCAGGCCGTCCAGATCAAGCGCCGGCGCACCGACCGCAAGACCGGCAAGACCACCGTCAAGACGGTCTACGCCGTCACCAGCCTGACCGCCGAGCAGGCCACCGCGGCCCAGCTCTCCGAACTCGTCCGCAACTACTGGAAGATCGAGGCCCTGCACCATGTCCGCGACACCACCTTTGCCGAGGACGCCTCCCAGCTGCGGACCGGCAACGCGCCCCGCGTCATGGCTACCTGGCGCAACCTCGCCATCGGAGCCCTCCGCATGGCCGGAGTGAAGAACATCGCGGCCGGCCTCCGCCGCAACGCCCGCGACCCTCGCACTCCTCGGCCTCGGATGATCACGAACCGGACGCCACGCGACTACGCCTCGACCCCGCCGCCATCACCCGGATCGCCCGAGCCGCCCTCGTCCTGCTCCAGATCGAACACGGACGCACCACCTGACGAAACTCACGAACCGTCACGAGAAGTTACCGAGAAGACCTCAATGACAGACTTCTCCTGCAGCGGGACCCCTGACCTTGATCGACTTTCTTCGCCGATCGTTGATCTATCAGGTGGTCCCGTTGCGCTGTTCAGCAGGGCTTGACGTACAGCTCACGGGCCAAACGCAACGGTGTTGATCTCTCGTCCCCTTCGTCCGAGAACGGCGCGACATCCGCCTCGGCGAACTCAAACTGCACGAACTGCCCTGGCCCCGCGAACAGCTCCTGGATCTCGACGCCGCCGAAGTCAACCTGCGGGTGACCCTCTCCTACTTCATCGAGCCCAACCCGGGCCGCCGAGGCATGCTCGGACAACACACCTACGCCTCCCACCGGCTCCGCTTCGCGCTCAAGGGCCCCTACGAGACCACCCGGCAATTCGAAGGCCGCATCGCACAAGCCGCGCAAGCCGAAGATGACGCCCGAACGGCCATCCGGCCCTTCGACAGCGACCCTAACTGGCTCGTCGGCCCGACCAACCGCGTGCGCGGCTGCCTGCCCGCTGACATCTGGCGAGGAACTGCCCGGGAACTCGCCGACTGCGGCGTGCTCGCCGTCTACCCCGCCGGCGGCTGGTGGAAGTACAACAACAGTGCCGACCGAGTCGGGCGCCCCGCGACCTACGGCCTGCTCGTGTCACTGACCACACCCGAAATCACCGCCGACCTCTACACTCCAACCGCCATCCAACTCGGCGTCCCTGTACCGACAGAGATCACCAGCGCCGTCGAAACCTCCATCGACTCGCGACTGTTCTAGCAAACTGGTCCGTACCATGCGCCTGATGCGCGAAGACGGCCTGGAGGCGTCGTTCGCAGCTGGCGGCGTCGGATGACCAGCCCGGAGCCGACTGCCTCGTGCAGATCAGCGCGTTCACCTGCAGTGCTGTCCCGGGCAGTGAGCATCTCCTGGGTCTGCTGCTGTTTCAGGATCACTGTGCTGCTGTGCTCAATGAAGTCGGCAACGCCCTGGGGGATGTCATTTCTCCGCTCGCCCAGCCACCTCTGCGCCTCCGCCACCCGGGTAGCGGACAGCAGGTCTTTGTCTCGCGCGCGCTCCTCCATCACTGCCAGCCACTGCTGGAATACGGTGTCTTCCTCCACCCACGCCGACAGGCGGCCCCACTCCCTGATGAGGGTTTCGTGCGCGATCTCCGCAGTCTCCGGGCCTCCGCTGCCGAGGACGACGAGACGACCGTTCTGTCTCCCTCGTTGGTGCACGTCGAGGCACCAGGTCGTGATCAAGGAACACGCAGTTCAGAGGGTATTTGCACCCGCGCTTCAACGTATGACCCCGTTGTGTAAGGGTGCGTCATACGAGCGCATCAGCAAGGCGGATGCCGGCGACAAAGACGGTGTCATCCGTCAAGGCGAGGACACCGCAGAGTTGGCCGAACGGCGCGGAATCCCCCTCCAGGGGCGCCGCTTCCGGGACAACGACAAGTCGGCCACCCACGGCAAGCACCGCCCCCAGTACGAGCTCCTCATGGCTGCCGTACAGCGCGGCGAAGTCGACGTCATCATCGTCTACATGCTCGGCCGGCTCTGGCGGAACCGGCGCGAACGGGCCGAGGGAATCGAGATCCTCCGCAAGCACGAGGTGTCCGTGCTGTGCGTCAAGGGCCCCGAGTTGGACCTCACGACGGCCGCTGGCCGCCTCCTCGCCGGCCTCCTCGGCGAGGTCGACACGTTCGAGGTCGAGCAGATGTCGGAGCGGGAGCAGCGGGAGATGCGCCAGCGCGTCGAGCGCGGCCTGCCGCCGACCGGGCCGCGCTGCTTCGGTTACACCGCAGACGGCGCGATGCTCGTCGAAGACGAGGCCGCCGAGGTCAAGGACTGCTTTCACGCGCTGCTCGCCGGAGCGACCCTCTCCGGCATGGCCGCCGACCTCAACGAGCGGGGCGTCCTCAACCGCAACGGCAAACCCTGGTCATACAACGCCATCCGCGGCGTACTCCTGAACGAGCGCTACGCAGGGCTGCGTCAGTACCGTGGCGAGCTGTACCCGGGTAAGTGGCCGGTCATCGTGGACGAGGCCACATGGCGGGCGGCGAAGCACCTTCTTGAGGACGAGAGCCGGGCGACGAGCCCGGGACCGGGCCGGCGGTGGCTGCTGTCGGGGATCGCCCGGTGCGGTGTCTGCGACGACGGGACGACCGTGACGTCCGGGTCGCGGGGCGGCCCGAAAGGCACGCGGGGGCTCACGGCGCCGCTGTACCGGTGCCGGAAGACGAAGCACCTGGCGCGCGGTACGCAACCGATCGACCTCACCGTCGAGGAGTACGTGATCCGGCGCGTGTCGCGCCCCGACGCCGTCGATCTCCTCGTCGACGAGACCGCACCGGGGATGGAGGAGCTGCGGGCGAAGGCCGTTGCCTTGCGGTCCCGAATCAGGTCCCTGACCGACGAGTTCGCGGATGACGATGATGCGGACGCCGCCGAATTCAAGGCCGCTACCCGCAGGATCAAGGCCCGGCTGGCTGACGTCGAGGCGCAGATGGCGCACCCGCGGCGGACGCGCATCCTGGTGGACATCGTGACCGCCGAAGATCCCGCCGAGGCCTGGAAGGATCTGACGCTGGACCGGCAGCGCGCGGTGGTCGGGACGCTGGCCACGGTAACGCTCCTGCCCGGCCGTCCGGGCAGGGCGCCGTTCGATCCGCGATCGGTACGGATCGAGCCGCTCCAGGGGATGGGCTGACCCCGCGGGCGGAGCAGCCCGAGGGGTCGTCTGGGTCTCGCAGGGCGATTGTCCGCAGGCTGGTTCCGCGCGGCCTGTACGGGCCGGTGCAGGACTACGTCGACGGCGTCCTGGGCGACTGACGCGTTCCTGAAGTGTGGCTGCTACTGGTGCGTCGGTTACAGGCGCTTCGCTGTGCGGTCGCGCAGCAGCAGCCACTGACTTGCGTCGGCGCCGCCTGAGCGCGTAGCCGGTCCATGCAGCAGCACGGCGTAAGCCGTCCTCTCCGCCTTGCTCGGGGCGGCATACTGGCCTGGCGCCTCCGGGGTCGGGAAGGACCTCGTCATGCCTTTCCAGGCGTTGTCCGCGTTCGGAGTGCTGAGCATCGGCCCTCCCGGGCTCAATAGGGTCAGGCAGTGAAGTACACACACGCGTGTGTGCAGCCCCGATAGGGGTTGACCGTCCATTCGAAGGGCATGCGCGAGGCCCCCGGTACCCGGTTCACGATCGAGCGGGCCCGGATCTCGTGGAAGGTGACGCCACGGAACTCCGGGGTGTCGAACGTACGGGTGGTCACCGCGTCCGCGCCGAACAGCGCGGCGTTCCGGGCACGGTCCCCGGCGGGGTCCGCTGTGAGGTTGTCCCAGCGCATGACGCCTCCTCGATAGCACTGGCCACAGAATAGAACACATGTTCCCTTGATCGTGCGACCGCAATTTCGGGGCCCCGATTTGGGGGGTCGGGCCGCCGGGTGGTTGGCTTGCCGCACACCCCGAGTCACCAAGTGCTGGAGGAAGTGCAATGGCGCAGGTCGAGGCCACGACGGAGCGGGTCATCGCGGCGGACGCGGAGGCGGTGTTCGACGCCCTGGCCGACTACAGCGGCACGCGCGCGAAGCTGCTGCCCGAGCACTTCAGCGAGTACGAGGTGCGCGAGGGCGGCGACGGCGAGGGCACCCTCGTCCACTGGAAGCTCCAGGCCACCAGCAAGCGGGTGCGCGACTGCCTGCTCGAGGTCACCGAGCCCACCGACGGCGAGCTCGTCGAGAAGGACCGCAACTCCTCCATGGTCACCACCTGGCGGGTCACCCCGGCGGGCGAGGGCAAGTCCCGTGTCGTCGTCACCACCGTCTGGGACGGCGCGGGCGGCATCGGCGGCTTCTTCGAGAAGACCTTCGCGCCCAAGGGCCTCGGCAGGATCTACGACCTGGTGCTCGACAAGCTCGCCACCGAGACACAGAAGTAGCCGGGATCTACGCCTCTTTGACGGCCGCACGGCCCAAGAGGCAACTCTCCGGGGTGCGTTGTCACCCTCACCGGTTCGAGTGGATCGCCTCGCGACGCGGCAGTACGCCGTAACTCGTCGCGCTTGCTCACAGTTGTCGCGATAAGCGGGAATTGTGCGGTGGGCGCGACGAGGGGAGCGGTACGTGGGCGGGATCACTCTGGTGAAGGACGAGCCGGCTGCCGCGCCTCCGCGGCACTCCCCTCCACCGGTCCCCGGGACCGCCCGCCTGAGCCCGCACCAGGTGCGACTGGTCTTCTTCGGGCTCATGCTCGCGCTGCTGCTCGCCGCCCTCGACCAGATGATCGTGGCCACCGCGCTCCCGAAGATCGTCGGTGAGCTGCACGGCCTGGACCGGATGTCCTGGGCGATCACCGCCTACCTGCTGACCTCCACCGTCGGACTCCCCGTCTACGGCAAGCTCGGCGACCTCTTCGGCCGCAAGGGCGTCTTCCAGTTCGCGATCGTCGTCTTCGTGGCCGGTTCGGCGTGCTCGGGACGCGCCCAGAGCATGGACCAGCTGATCGCCTTCCGCGCGATCCAGGGCATCGGCGCGGGCGGCCTCATGATCGGCGTGCAGGCGATCATCGCGGACATCGTGCCGCCTCGCGAGCGCGGCCGCTTCATGGGCCTGATCGGCGCCGCCTTCGGTCTCGCCTCGGTCGCCGGACCCCTCCTGGGCGGCTATTTCACCGACCACCTCTCCTGGCGCTGGTGCTTCTACATCAACGTGCCCTTCGGCCTGCTCACCCTGGCCGTCGTCACCGTCGTGCTGAAGCTGCCCAGGCCCCCCGCGCGCGGACGCGTCGACGTACTCGGTGTGCTGCTGCTGGCCGCCGCGTCGACCTGCCTGGTCCTGCTGACCAGTTGGGGCGGAACCGAGTACGCCTGGGGCTCACGGGTCATCATGGGGCTCGGCGCGGGCGCGCTCGTCGCGACCGTCCTCTTCTTCGTCGCCGAGCGTTTCGCCACCGAACCCCTCATCCCGCCGAGGCTGTTCAAGGACGGCGTCTTCAACATCACCGCCCTGGTGGGGCTCGTCGTCGGGGTCGCCCTCTTCGGAGCGGCCAGTTATCTGCCGACCTTCCTGCAGATGGTCGACGGGGCCAGCGCCACCGAGTCCGGACTCCTGATGCTCCCCATGATGGGTGGCATCGTCGGCGCCTCCGTCGTCTGCGGACAGCTCATCAGCCGCACCGGCCGCTACAAGATCTATCCGGTCCTCGGCAGCGCCCTGTCGGTCCTCGGCATGTGGCTGCTGTCCCGCCTCGAAGTCGACACGCCCCGACTGCAGTACAGCGTCTGGATGGCCGTCCTCGGCGTCGGCATCGGCATGGTGATGCCGGTCCTCGTCCTCGCCGTGCAGAACTCCGTGCGCCCCGCCGACCTCGGCACCGCGACCAGCGCCAACAACTACTTCCGGCAGATCGGCGGCAGCGTCGGCGCCGCCATCTTCGGCACGCTGTTCGCCCATCGGCTCTCGGACGCGCTCGCCGACCGCCTGCCCCCGCGCACCGGCCTGCCCGACCCCCAGTCCATCACCCCGCAGCTCGTGCACTCCCTGCCCGGGGCCCTGCGCGACGACTACGTCCGCGCCTACGCGGACGCCATGCCCCGGATCTTCCTCTATCTCGTCCCGGTGCTCGCCCTGGGCCTGCTCATCGCCTGCTTCCTCAAGGAGAAACCGCTGGTGTCCCACAACGCCCCCATCGCCGACCCGGACGCCGCACGGGTGAACGCCCCGATCCCGCAGGCCCGTTCGTCCTACGCCGCCGGGATCCCCGTCTGCGGCACCGTGCAGCACCCCGACGGGACCGTCGTGCCGCGCGCCGCGCTCACCCTCATCGACATCGCCGGACAGCAGATCGGGCGGGGCGCCAGCGGCGAGGACGGCCGGTACGCGCTGTCCACGCCCGGATCGGGGTCGTACGTCCTGATCGCCGCGGCCGGCGGCCACCAGCCGCAAGCCGTCTCGGTGACCATCGGCGAGCGCCCCGTGGAACTGGACGTCGTCCTCGGCGGCGCGGGACGCCTCGCCGGGAGCGTGCTCACCGCGGACGGCAGTCCCGTGCGCGACGCCACCGTCACGCTCACCAACGTCCACGGGGAGGTCGTGGCCACCACCCGCAGCGGACGCGAGGGCGGCTATGTCATCACGGAGCTGGTGGCGGGCGAGTACACCCTCGCCGCCAGCGCGCCCGCGTTCCGCCCGGCCGCCCTCCCCGTCAGCGTGCAGGCCTCGCGCGAGACCCGCCAGGACGTCGAACTCGCGGGCGGCGCCGTGCTGCGCGGCACCGTGCGGGCGGGCGGCGGCCGGCCCGTCGAGGACGCGCGGGTGACGCTCCTGGACGCCGCGGGGAACGTGGTGGACACGCTCACCACCGGTGCGGACGGGGCGTTCCGGTTCGTCGACCTGTCCTCCGGCGAGTACACCGTCATCGCGGCGGGCTACCCGCCGGTGGCCACCGTGCTGCAAGTGGCCGGTGGGGGGCGCACGGAGCGGGATCTGCAGCTCGGCCACGAGGACTGAGCGGCCGCCGCGGGCCCCTTCGCGGAGGCGGGCGGTGCGCCGGAGCCGCCCCCTGGAAAGGTCAATTCCCGTATTGCCACACATCGCGACGGGCCGCAGCCGTACGGTAGTGAAGGCGGCACAGATCTTGCGGAGCCGTGGGGAGGAAGGGCCTCGGCCATGGACAGCGGCACAGCAAGTGGCACCGAAAGTGGCACCGCGAGTGGCACCGAAGCGGGCGTGCCTCACAGCCGCGGAGCTGGGGACGGCACGGTGGAGCACACCGAGGCCGGCCGCATCCCGCTGGCCGTGGTGGTCGTCGACCGCGACGGACTGGTGTCGCACTGGAGCACCGGCGCCCGCCGCCAGTTCGGCGTGCCCAAGGAGGACGCGGTGGGTCGCCCCGCCGTCGACCTGCTCCCCGTCTCCGGCGCGCTCCCCGAAGAGGACGAGATCGCGCCCTACGGGGCGTACGCGGCGTACGACGGACTCGGCCCCGGCCTGGAGTCCTCCCTCGGCGGACGGTTCTCCTACCCGGCCGCCGGACGCGCCCGGCTCACCGTGCCCGAGCGGGACCGCGTGGACGTCCTGTGGTGGGCGTACCCGCTGGTCGGCCCCGGGCCGGAGCGGCTGCTCGTGCTCGCCGCCGACGCGGACGCGCTGCGCCACGAGGACGAAGAGGTGGCCATCGAGCGCATCGCGCCCGGCTTCGCGCTGCACACCGACTTCCCCGGCGCCGAGGAACTGGCCCGCAGACTGCCCGAGATCCTGCCCAGCATGAGCGTGGGCGAGGGCGCCCGCATCGTCGCCCAGGTCCTCGAACTGGGCTACCCCGTCCTGGAGTTCAGCCAGAACGACCGAGTGCCGGTGACTCCCGACTGGGGTGTGCCCCGGCGCGCCGAACGCAAGGCGCGCCGTGAGTGGGCGGCCCGCGCGGTCGCCACCGGCGAGCTTCTGCCGAAGGAGCTCCAGGACGAGGAGGGCGAGGACCTCGAGTACGTCGCCGTCCGCGAACGCCTGGAGTTCCTCAACGAGGTCAGCGGGCGCATAGGTACCTCGCTCGACCTCGCGCAGACGATCCTCGAGGTCAGCCGGGCCGTGGTGCCGCGCTTCACGGACGTGGCGGGCACCTATCTGCGCGAACAGGTCGTCGCCGGTGAGGGCTTCCCCGACGGTGTGCCCGACACGACCACCATGTGGCACCGCGTCGCCGTCGAACACACCGACGAGCCGGGCCGCTGGGACGACGTCGTGCCGGTCGGCGAGGCCATGCCGTTCCCCGCGCACACACCGTTCTTCCAGTGCATGACCACCGGTGAACCCGTCCTCGTGCCGCGCATCAGCGAGCAGATGGGGCACATGATCGCGGCGCAGTTCGAGAAGCGTGACATCAGGCCGCTGATCACCAACCGCTCCATGCTGGTCGTGCCCCTGAAGGCCCGTAACGTGGTCCTCGGGTTCATGATCCTGCTGCGTCACCCGGAGCGCGTCGAGTTCAACGACATGGACCGGGTCACCGGCGCCGAACTCGCGGCCCGCGCGGGCCTCGTCCTCGACAACGCGCGCATGTACACCTACCAGGAGAGCGTCGCCGAGACCCTCCAGGACAGCATGCTGCCGCACATCGCGCCCCGCATGGCCGGCTGCGACATCGCCACCCGCTATCTGCCCGGCACCCTGCTGGGACGCGTCGGGGGCGACTGGTTCGACTCCGTGAAACTGCCCGGCTCCCGCACCGCCCTCGTCGTCGGCGACGTGATGGGCCACGGCCTCAACTCGGCCGCGATGATGGGCCAGTTGCGTACGGCGGTGCAGACCATGGCGGCGCTCGACCTGCCGCCCGCCCAACTCCTGCGCAACCTCGACGATCTGGCCCAGCGGCTCGGCGAGCACTACCTCGCGACCTGTCTGTACGCGGTCTACGACCCCATCGCCGGCGAGCTGCAGATCGCCAACGCGGGCCACATCCCACCGGTCCTGGTCCGTGCCGAGGGCGGCCGCAGCGAACTCCTCGACCTGCCGACCGGCGCGCCCATCGGGGTCGGCGGTGTGCCCTTCGAGGCGGTACGTGTGCCGGTGGCGCCCGGCGACCGGCTCGTGATGTGCACCGACGGCCTGGTCGAGGTGCGCGGCGAGGACATCGGCGTCGGCCTCGCCACGCTCTGTGAGTCCGCCGCCCACCCGGCCGCGTCCATGGACGACGCCTGCGACACGATCATCCGCGCCCTCAACACCCGTGGCGGACGCAAGGACGACGTGGCGCTGCTGATGGCCCGGCTCAACGGCATCGAACCCGAGGACGTCGCCGAGTGGCGGCTCTCGCTCGACCCGGTCGAGGCCGGCCGGGCCCGCACCGTGGTCCGCGAAAAGCTCCACGACTGGGGCTTGGCCCGGCTGGCCGACCCGGCCGAGTCGATGGTCAGCGAACTGGTGACCAACGCCGTACGGCACGCGCACAGCCGCCGGATCGACCTGCGGCTCGTGCGCGGCGACACCCTGCTGTGCGAGGTGGCCGACGACGACCACACCCTGCCGACGCTGCTCAGCGCGAGCCCCGGCGACGAGTTCGGCCGAGGTCTGCGTATCGTCAGCACGCTGGCCCGCGAGTGGGGCACGAGCCGCACCAGCGCCGGCAAGACAGTGTGGTTCGAACTGACCCTGCCGAAGCGCTGACCCGGGGGGCGCGTACCGGCGTACACGGATCGAACGAACCGTGCAGGAATGCGCCGTACGCTTGTCGACGCACGCCCGGCGCGATAGACCGATCCCGCCCGCCATTCACGGCGGGCCGCGGTGGCGACCTGGGGAGCGGGCATGAGCGTGACACATCGGTACAGGGAGGCCTGGGAGGGCTTCTGGGGCGAGGCCCCCGACGAGCAGGGAGCCGTCTTCTGGGACGCGGATCCTGTATTGACCGCGGGCGTCCACCTCGCCCTCTTCGAGCCGTACCTGTCGGCTCACGATCTGCCGGTCGTGGACGTGGGCTGCGGCAACGGCACCCAGACCCGCTTCCTGGCCGACCGCTTCCGGCATGTGGTCGGCGCCGACCTCTCGGCCGCCGCTCTCGAGCACGCCCGCCTCGCCGATCCGGCGGGCCAGGCGACGTACCGGCTGCTCGACGCGGCCGAGAAGACCGAGGCGCAGACCCTGCACGCGGAGCTGGGCGACGCCAACGTCTATATGCGGGGCGTGCTCCACCAGTGCGAGCCGGACGACCGCCAGCCGCTGGTGGACGCCCTCGCCACCCTGGTGGGGGAGCGCGGCCGGGCCTTTCTCGTCGAACTCTCCGAAGCCGCCCGGCCGGTCCTGATGGGCCTGGCCCGGAGCTCCGACGGGCCGCCGCCCAAGCTGGCCCCCATCTTCCGGCACGGCATCGCGCCCGGCGAGGTGTCCGACGACGCGGTCCCCGACTACCTTCGCGCGGCGGGCCTCACCGTCCTCGCGAGCGGTGAACTCCCCCTCGTGACCACCGAGTTCACGCCCGAGGGCGCGCGGATCGAGTTGCCGTCGAAGTGGCTGGTGGCAGGGCGCACGGTCGGCTGAGCCGCACGCACGGGTACGGCGTCACCTGCCGGTCGGTGACGCCGTACCCCTTCACGGTGGCTGTTGGGTCAGTGGCCGGGCCAGCCGTCCAGGTGACGGTGGACCGCGACGGCGGGCGCGTCCGGGGCCTTCGGCGCGCCTGCCACCGCGTCGTGCAGGACGGCGGTGACCTCCGCGGCCAGCGAGTCGGCCTGTGTCTTGAGGTCGGCCGCCGGGATCTTGGACCGGGTCAGGTCGTCCAGCCTGCGATGGATGTCGGCGAGCTTGCGCTGCGCGGTGGCGTCCAGGGTGAACGGACGGGCGGTGGACACCACGAACTGGTAGGCGCCGGCGAGGGTTTGGCAGCCGTCGCAGTGCTCGTTGGTCGCGTTGCTGAGGTTCACCGCGTTCAGGTGGGTGTTCTGCCCCGCCAGCGTGACGATCTGGAAGGACAGCGCGACCGACCGGCAGTGCGCGTCGACCGAGCAGCCGACGGAGACCGCGCCTGCCTGGTTGCGTACACCCACCGCCTTCGCCGTGCCGAGCTGCCGCACGGTGAAGGAGTCCTTGACCTGGGTCGGATGCGCCCGGTCGGCGTGACTGAAGGTGTGGTCCTCCGCGACGGCGTGGCGGGCGACCGAGCCCGCCGCCGCGGTGGCGGCCTGGGCCGGGACCGCGGCGGCGATACCGGCCGCGCCGGCCGCGAACAGGCCTATGCGCATGGCTCGTTGGGAGAGACCCCGGCCGGCTGGGCGAGGCTTGCGGTGCGTGTTGGGATGGGTACTCACATGGGTCTCCTGCGGTCGTGGTTCGGCGGGACGACGGCCACCGGGCTGGTGATCGCCGAGGGCGGTCACGGGGTGGCCGGGCTCGGTGCGCCGGTCGCGCTGACGGATTCGGTCGGCGTCGGTGGATCCGTCGAGGGCGCCGGTGCGGACGACGAGACGGACGGCGACGGGCCGGGCGGCTCGGACGGACCCGCGGGCGGACCGGCCGAGACGGAACGCGTCGCGCCCGGACCGCCGGCCGGTGTGGTCGGCTTCGTGGACGGGGAGGCGCCGGGTGACGTGGAGGCGGAGGCGTCCGCGCTGGGCGAGGCCGACGCGCTCGGCGCGGTGGCGGCCGTGGAGCCGGAGGACGCGGCGCCGGACGGCAGGGCCGCCGAGGTGTCGGACGGTGACGTGCGCGGCCGGGGCGCGGTGGCGGGCCGGGCGGGCGGCTCGGCCGTGGACACGCCGGGCTGGAGGATCGGCGCGATCGGCGGACGCTTCGGCAGCGGCTCGGGTGTCACACCGGACACCCATGCGTAGCTCAGCGAGCCGAGGCCCAGCAGTGCCAGCGCGCACAGTGCCACCCGCAGCCGGGGCTTGTCCGCCGTCGACCGCTTCGCGGCCCGGAAGACCCGGCCGCCCATCTTGAGCGACAGATAGACCACGCCGGCCATCGGGCACAGCAGCATGAAGCAGCCGATCACGCCCATCAGCGCCGCGGCGATCTGACCGCCCGCGAAGGCGTCCCCGGTACCCACGACCTGGTCGGTGAGCGAGCGGACCATGGTCGCGACGATCCGCGGCAGGTTCCACAGCGCGTACCCGAGCTCGCCGATCAGCAGCGGCACCATGGTGAGGACCCAGGTGGTGATGATGGTCCGGGACGACTTCTTGAGCCCGACGACCTCGGCGCGCGCCGCCTTGCCGCGTCGGCCCGGCACCGTGCTGAGCAGAATCGGTTTGATCTTGCCGTAGAGGTCCGGGACGCCGGCGAGGTCGCCCAGGATGTAGTAGCCGTCCAGCCGGACGGCCGGCATCAGCTGCTCCAGGATCTCGAAGTGCCCGAGATAGACCGTGGCCAGGAAGAACTGCTGGCCGGTGGCGAAGTACGCGCCCGCCATCCCGAGCATGAAGACGACGTTGAAGTACACCCCGCCCAGGTCGGTACGGAGCCGTCCGGCCCGGCCGATCCGGTAGATGTCCGTCACGTCGGTGTACATGGACGGCCAGATGAGGAAGAGCCCGCAGCCGATGCACCCCGGCCGTGCGCCCCCGTATCTGCACGCCGAGGCGTGGCCGAACTCGTGGAAGACCAGCGAGGCCACGGTGAGCGCGAACACGACGAGCATCAGGACCGGCTGGTCGAGGACCTGGAGCACGGGTTCCACCGCGCCGAAGAAGCCGAACAGCCACACGTCCATGGCCACGGCCGCCGCCAGCATCAGCACGACAACCGTGGGGCGGTGCAGCCAGGCCAGCGAGCGGGCGATCCGGCCCGACCTGCGCTCGTTGAAGATGATCCGGTGCCCCTTGAGGGCGAGGAGCAGGTCCGAGCGTGGCGCCGAGACCTCGTCCTCCTCCTTGCCCTCCGGCACGGTGACGCCGAGCGGGTCGAGTTTCTCCTCGACCAGGAAACGCACGTTGTCGGCGCTGAGCTCGCGGCCGTAGCGGGCGCTGACCCGGTGCGAGATGGTCTCGATGTCGTTCACGCCGTCGATCGCGGAGGCGACCAGGTACAGCAGCCGTGACAGCTGCACGACCTGGCCGTCTCCGCGGCGCGCGATGTACTTCGGCTCGGTGAAGCCCGAACCCTGGTACTCCCCGTGCAGTTTGAGCCCGGAGCTCAGTCGAGGCACCGGCAGCGCCTCGACGCCGGCGCCGACAACCGGCAGGCTTCCCGTGGCGAACTGCTCGTAGGTGACCGGGATTCCCCCCGGCCCCGGCACCGGCGACCCGGTGTCGTACAGCAACGCGGGCCCGTCCCCCAGTGCCGTCATTTCTGGTCCTTCCCCCCCAAGGGCGGACCGCGCCCGCCCCCGGGCGCGGTCCGCCGAACAGCCGTTGCGCGTGGCGGGTGTTACTGCGTGACGTTGATCGCCTGGTTGGCGCTCGACTCCGCCACCGACCAGCTGGAGTGGTCGTTCAGGGCGGCCGACTCGTTGTGGGCGCTGATGTTGGCGACGTGCTTGGTCACGTTGGTGGTGCGGCCGAAGCTGAACTTCAGGCGGCCCAGGGCCTCGCGGCCGGGGAGCAGCTCGGCGGACTCGGACTGCAGCTCGTTCATGTCCATGCTCATGGGATGTCCTTTCGGGACGTGGTTCGTTGATGCGGGTGTGGTGATGGCACAGAGGCGGATGCGGGCGAGCATCCGGTGATGTGGAGGCGGGCGAGCCTCCGGTGCCGATTACTGGTGGACGTTGATGGCCTGCGAGGCGCCCGAGGACGCGTCCGTCCAGCTGGAGTGGTCGTTCAGCGCGGCCGACTGGTTCGAGGCGTCGATGTTCGCGACGTGCTTGGTCACGTTGACGGTCTTGCCGAAGCTGAACTTCAGCCGACCGAGGGCCTCGCGGCCCGGCAGCAGCTCAGCGGTCTCGGTGTCGAGTTCACGGTTGTCCATCATGATCAATTCCCCCTCAGGGATGGGCATTTCCGATCGGACGGAGGCTGGTTCCCCCCAAACTCTGTCCAATCTGGTCGGACGTGCTGTCCAACGAGATTGGACAGTAGTAGCCCCGGAGCTCGCCGCGCAAGCGGTTCGGGAAAAGACTTCTGGGGCCGGAGCGAAGCCCCCCGTAGAATCGATCCCGCTTGGAAGAGTTCCGCCCGGCGGCGAGCAGGAAGTGACCATCGGTGGCCAACGCACTGCAGCAGATCATCAGAGATCGCCTCGACCGCGAAGGCTGGTCCTACGGCGATGTGGCACGTCGGGGCGGCATTCCGCGCTCCACCGTCCATCACTTGGCCACGGCCGAGCGGGTGGTGCGCATGCCCCAGCCCAGCACGCTGGAAGGGCTGTCCAAGGGGCTTGGACTGTCGTTGGACACCGTGCGGCGGGCCGCCGCGGAGGCGTGCGGCATTCATGTCTACGCGGCTGACGCCCCGCCCGCCGTAGGCGCGCCCGGCGCGCCGGCCGACCCCGAGGTCGACCTGCTCATCGCCAGCGTCCAGCAACTCTCGGCCGACGACCGCCGCCATGTCGCCGCCCTGGTCGAGTCCTTGCTGGGCCGCGACGCGCGACGCGGCTAGGACCTAGCCCCTGCCGGGGCGGGCCGCGCGGGGCGGGTGGTGCGCTGCCAGGCGTCCGCGGGTACGGGGCCCTCGGTGTCGGAGGGCTGCCCGGTCGGCGGACAGTGGCCGGCCCTGCCCGGGTGGCGGTCGTCTCCGGAGGGGTGTGCGTCCGCGTCTACGAGGGTGGCGTGCATTCGGGTGATGGGGGGCGGAGCGGCGTCGTAGGGGCGGGTGGACCTGGGTGGCGGTGGTGCTGCGGGGGTCTGCGTCGGATGTCGGAGCCCCGCGTCAAGGGGACGTTGACCTCGGTTCGGTCCGTACGGTTGCCCCGTCGGAGGCGCCCTGGAGGCTTTGGCCCGGTCAAGGGCCGTACGGCGAAGACGCCCGTCCGAGTGCTCCGGTTCCGCATCCCGGGGTTCCCGGTAAAAGAATCCAGAACGGCCGAAACCCCCAAGATCCGCAGCTAGTCTCTCATTCTGCTCGGGGCACGTGAGCCGCACGACCCCTGTGTCACCCAGGGGGACATGTGCTGTTCGTGCACGGAGGACCCACCACAGCAGTGGTGCGGGGCAGTACGGGAGAGTCCGTCGTCCTCCTCTCCGGTGAGCTGCCCGACATACTGACCGAGGGCGCACTCACCGAACTCCTCGACCTCGCCGCGGCCGTCCTCGACGAGGAGGAGCTGAAGCTCTTCCGGCGCTGCCTGGACGCCCTCGTCCGGGGCGAGGGCGGCACCCCGCGCCGCATCGAACTCGACGGCGTCGTACTGACCGTTTACGAGGACTGATCCGGGCAGGCCCCAGCCCTCTGAGCCGTTGCCGGAGTGCCGGGAGGGGGAGCCGTGGGGGAGAGCGGAGGCCCGTCGGGAGAGCCGCACGGCGCCGTGGGAACCCTCGACCTGGGACGGCCCCGTCGCCGTCATGACGCTGGGCATCCTCGACTTCGTCCTGGACACCGACGGCGCACACGACACCGTGCGCCGGATCATGGCCGCGCTCCCCTCCGGCGGCTGTCTCGCCCTGACCCACCCCACCACCGACGCCGACCTCGGAGGCGAGGGCGACGTATCCCGCGCCCAGTGGCGGGCCCGGCCCGGCGCGGACGCCGTCGCCGTGAAACCCTGAGGGGACCGGTCGGGGCGCTCGGGTCCGGTCGGCGTGGTGACGTCCGTGGAGGGCCTCCTGGCCCGGCCGTGCGGCGCCACGTAACGTGACACGACAGGGAGACAGCCGCTGACCTGTGCCGGAAGGGTGTGTCGTGAAGATCCTCATCAGCGCCGACATGGAGGGCGCCACCGGGGTGACCTGGCCCGCCGACGTGTTGCCGGGGACCCCGCAGTGGGAGCGCTGCCGGCCGATGTTCACCTCGGACGTCAACGCCGCCGTCCTCGGCTTCTTCGACGGCGGCGCCGACGAGGTACTGATCAACGAGGCCCACTGGTCCATGCGCAATCTGTTGCTGGAGCAGCTCGACGACCGGGCCGAGATGATCACCGGACGTCACAAGACGCTGTCCATGGTGGAGGGCGTCCAGCACGGAGACGTCGACGGGATCGCGTTCGTCGGCTACCACACCGGCGCCGGCACGGAGGGCGTCCTCGCTCACACCTACCTCCCCAACTCGATCACCGGCGTGTGGGTGAACGACGTACGGGCCAGCGAGGGACTGCTCAACTCCCACGTCGTCGCCGAGTACGGGGTGCCCGTCGTGCTCGTCACCGGAGACGACCTGACCTGCGAGGACGCGCTCAGCTACGCACCGGAGGCACTCAAGGTCGCCGTCAAGGACCATGTGTCGCGGTACACGGCGGTCTGCCGCACACCGGCCAGGACCGCCGCCGACATCCGGGCCGCGGCCAAGGCGGCGGCAGCCCTGGCGGTACGTCAGGAACCGCTGGTGGGTGGCCCGTTCACGGTGGCGCTCGAATTCGACGCCGAGCACCTGTCGATGGCGGCGACCGTCGTGCCGGGCGTGCGGCGCGTCGGGGAGCGCAAGGTGGTGTACACCAGCGACACCATGTACGAGGGGATTCGCACCTTCAAGGCGGTCACCACGATCGTCTCGGCCGCGGTGGAGGAGCAGTATGGCTGAGCAGAGAGCGATGAACGAGTGGGCCGTGGACGAACGGGCCACGGGTGAACGGGCCACGGGTGAACGGGCCGTGGACGAACGGGCCGTGGACGAGCGGGCGTTGGACGAGGTCGTACGGTTCACCTCCGATCTCATCCGCTTCGACACCACCAACCGGGGCGGCGGCGACTGCCAGGAGCGCCCCGCCGCCGAGTACGCCGCCGCGCGCCTCGCCGAAGCGGGCCTCGAACCCACGCTGCTGGAGCGCACCGAGGGCCGTACGAACGTCGTCGCCCGTCTCGAAGGCACCGACCCGTCCGCCGACGCGCTGCTCGTCCACGGTCACCTCGACGTGGTGCCCGCGCAGGCCGACGACTGGAGCGTGCACCCGTTCTCCGGGGAGATCCGCGACGGGGTTGTGTGGGGCCGCGGCGCGGTAGACATGAAGAACATGGACGCGATGATCCTTGCGGTCGTACGCCTGTGGGCGCGCCTCGGCGTCAGGCCCCGGCGCGATCTGGTGATCGCGTTCACGGCCGACGAGGAGGCGAGCGCGCAGGACGGCTCCGGGTTCCTCGCCGACCGGCATCCGGAACTGTTCGAGGGCTGTACCGAAGGCGTCAGCGAGTCCGGGGCGTTCACCTTCCACGACGGCGCGGGCCGGGAGCTGTACCCGATCGCGGCGGGGGAGCGCGGCACCGGCTGGCTCAAGCTCACCGCGCGCGGGCGGGCGGGCCACGGCTCCAAGGTGAACCGGGCGAACGCGGTGACCCGGCTGGCCGAGGCGATCGCCCGGATCGGCGCGTACGAGTGGCCCCTCAGACTCACCCCGACCGTCCGCGCCGCCCTGACCGAACTCGCCACGCTGTACGGAGTCGACGCGGACCTGGACGACGTCGACGGGCTCCTCGACAAGCTCGGGCCCGCCGCCGCGCTCGTCGAGGCGACCGTCCGCAACAGCGCCAACCCGACCATGCTCAGCGCCGGTTACAAGATCAACGTGATTCCGGGGGAGGCCGTCGCCCACGTGGACGGCCGCTATCTGCCGGGCGGCGAGGAGGAGTTCCGCACGACCCTCGACCGGCTCACCGGACCGGACGTGGAGTGGGAGTTCCACCACCGCGAGGTGGCCCTCCAGTCGCCGGTGGACTCGCCGACGTACGCCAAGATGCGTGCCGCCGTCGAGGAGTTCGCGCCGGAGGGGCACGTGGTGCCGTACTGCATGTCGGGCGGTACGGACGCCAAGCAGTTCTCGCGCCTCGGCATCACCGGCTACGGCTTCGCCCCGCTCAAGCTCCCCGAGGGCTTCGACTACCAGGCCCTCTTCCACGGAGTCGACGAACGCGTTCCCGTCGAGGCGCTGCACTTCGGCGTCCGCGTCCTCGACCGCTTCCTGCGCACGGCCTAGAGAGGACAGGATGCAGAACCTGGCGTACGGATCGTGGCCCTCGCCCATCGACGCGGCGCTCGCCGCCGCGCACGACGGGCATCCCGAGTTCGTCGGCTTCGTCGGCGACGAGGCGTGGTGGACCGAGCCCCGGCCCACGGAGGGTGGGCGGCGCACGCTCGTACGCCGACGGGTCGACGGCACGCAGGAGCCGGTGCTGCCGGACCCCTGGAACGTGCGCAGCCGGGTCATCGAGTACGGCGGACAGCCCTGGGCCGGCGAGATGCGTCCCGAGGGGCCGTTCGTGGTGTTCGTGAACTTCGCCGACCAGCGGCTCTACGCCTACGAGCCCGACGCCCCGGACGCGCGGCCCCGCCCGTTGACCCCCGTGTCCCCGGTGGGCGGCGGACTGCGCTGGGTGGACCCGCGGTTGCGCCCCGAGCTGGGCGAAGTGTGGTGTGTGCTGGAGGAGTTCACCGGGGACGGACCCACCGACGTACGACGGGTCGTGGCCGCGGTGCCGCTCGACGGGTCGGCGGTGCAGGACCGCGACGCGGTGCGCGAACTCACCGACGGCAGCCACCGGTTCGTCACCGGACCCCGCCTCTCGCCCGACGGCGCGCAGGCGGCCTGGCTCGCCTGGGACCACCCGCGCATGCCCTGGGACGGCACCGAACTGATCCTCGCCGACGTCACCGAGCACGGCACCCTGCGCGGCGCGCGGCCCGTAGCGGGCGGACCGGAGGAGTCGATCGCCCAGGCGGACTGGACCCCCGACGGCACCCTCCTGTACGCCAGTGACCGCACCGGCTGGTGGAACCTCTACCGGCTCGGGGAGGACACGCCGGTCTGCCTCCGGGAGGAGGAGTTCGGCGGGCCGCTGTGGAAGATCGGGTACCGCTGGTTCGCGCCGCTGGAGAGCGGGCTCGTCGCCGTCGTGCACGGCCGGGGCGCCACCGCGCTCGGGATACTTGACCCGGAGACCGGCGAGGTCGTCGACGCGGCCGGCCCCTGGACCGAGTTCACCCCGACACTTGCGGTCCACGGCAGCCGGATCGTGGGCGTCGCCGCCAGCCCCCGCAGCGCGTACGAGGTCGTCGAACTGGACGCCCGCACCGGCCGCGCCCGGGTGATCGGCGCCGGCCACGCCGACCCGGTGGACCCCGCGCACTACCCGGAGCCGCAGATCCGCACCTTCACCGGCCCCGCCGGGCGCGAGGTCCACGCCCACATCTACCCGCCGCACCACCCCGACCACGTGGCACCCGGCGACGAACTGCCGCCCTACGTCGTGTGGGCGCACGGCGGACCCACCGGCCGCGCGCCCCTCGTCCTCGACCTGGAGATCGCCTACTTCACCTCGCGCGGCATCGGCGTCGCCGAGGTCAACTACGGGGGATCGGCGGGACACGGGCGGGAGTACCGCAACCGGCTGCGCGAGCAGTGGGGCGTCGTCGACGTCGAGGACTGCGCGGCCGTCGCGCTCGCCCTCGCCGAGGAGGGCACCGCCGACCGGCACCGGCTCGCCATCCGCGGCGGCAGCGCGGGCGGCTGGACCACCGCCGCCTCCCTGACCAGCACCGACGTCTACGCCTGCGGCACGATCCTGTATCCGGTCCTCGACCTCGGCGAATGGGGCTCGGGGGAGACCCACGACTTCGAGTCGCAGTACCTGGAGACGCTGATCGGCCCGATCGCCGAGGTGCCGGGCCGCTACGTGGAGCGCTCGCCCACCGAGCGCGCCGACCGCATCGCCGCGCCCTTCCTCCTCCTCCAGGGCCTGGACGACGTCATCTGTCCGCCCGCGCAGTGCGAACGGTTCCTGGCCAGGCTGGCCCGGTCGACCGGGCGACGCGTACCGCACGCCTACCTCACCTTCGAGGGAGAGGGGCACGGGTTCCGGCGGGCCGACACCATGGTGCGGGCCCTGGAGGCCGAGCTCTCCCTGTACGCCCAGGTCTTCGGCCTGCGTCCGCCCGGCATCCCCACCCTGCACCTCACCGCCCAGGAAGAGCCCGTCGCGGCGCCGACGGGATCCGTCCCACCGATCGTGGAGTCCACCCAGTGAAAGCCCTGACCCGTCCCGCCCGTCTCGCCCCCGGGGCCCGCGTCGCCGTCGTCGCTCCCAGCGGGCCCGTGGTCGAGGAGCGGCTGGCCGCGGGCCTCGACATCCTGCGCGGCTGGGACCTCGACCCCGTCGTGGCACCACATGTCCTGGACCGGCACCCCGAGTTCACCTACCTCGCGGGCACCGACGCCGACCGGGCCGCCGACTTCCAGGCCGCCTGGTGCGACCCGGACGTGGCCGCGGTGCTCTGCGCCCGCGGCGGCTACGGCGTCCAGCGCATGGTCGACCTCCTCGACTGGGACGCGATACGGGCCGCCGGGCCCAAGGTGCTCCTCGGCTTCAGCGACATCACGGCACTGCACGAGGCGTTCGCCGACCGGGCGGGGCTGGCGACGCTGCACGGGCCGATGGTCGCCGCCGTCGACTTCATCAAGAACACCCGGGCACAGGAGCATCTGCGGGCGACGCTCTTCGAACCGGAGACGGTACGGGTGATCGGGTCCGGCGGGGACGCGGCACCGCTCGTGCCCGGCCGCGCCTCGGGTGTCCTGCTCGGAGGATGCCTGAGCATGCTCGCCGCCGACCTGGGCACCCCGCACGCCCGGACCTCCGCGCGCGGCGGCCTGCTCTGCCTGGAGGACGTGGGCGAGGAGACGTACCGCCTGGACCGAGCGCTCACCCAACTCCTGCGGGCCGGCTGGCTGGACGGGGTCACCGGGATCCTGCTCGGCTCCTGGGCGCGCTGCTCGCCGTACGAGCACGTGCGGACGCTGCTCACCGACCGGCTCGGCGGCCTCGGGGTGCCGGTCGTCGAGGAGTTCGGATTCGGGCACGGCGAGGGTGCGTTGACGATTCCCTTCGGGGTACGGGCCGAACTCGACGCGGACGCGGGGACCCTGACGCTGGAGGAGCCGGCGCTCATCTAGGACCTGGTGTGCGGGCCGCCGTCGCGTACTGTGTCGGGATGCCTGAGAACGCCTCCGCCTATCTTGCCGAGGGCCCCCGCGTGGGCATCCGGCACTTCACCTACGAGGACGGTGCCGAGTTCACCGCACGGGCCCGGGAGAGCAAGGCGCTGCACCAGCCCTGGCTCTTCCCGCCCCGTAGCGTCGACGCCTACGCCGCCTACGCCGGGCGGCTCATCGAGGACCGTACGAAGGCCGGGTTCCTGGTCTGCGAACGGGACAACGGGGCCATCGCCGGCTTCATCAACATCAACAACATCGTCGAGGGCGGCTTCCTGTGCGGGGCGCTGGGCTACGGCGCCTTCGCACACGCCACGGGGCGCGGGCTGATGGCCGAGGGACTCGGGCTCGTGGTCGGGTACGCCTTCGGGGCGATGGGGCTGCATCGGCTGGAGATCAACGTCCAGCCCCGGAACGCGGCCTCGATCGCCCTCGCCCGGCGCTGCGGATTCCGGCTCGAGGGGTTCTCGCCGGACTTCATCTACATCGACGGGGCGTGGCGCGACCACGAGCGATGGGCGATCACCTCGGAGATGCTCCCGCCGAGCTGAACCTCTCTTCGACCTGAACCTCCCTTCCACGAGGGCCTCTTGGGGGGCGGCTGCCCGGCGGTGAGGACGAGCCGCATGAAGCTGTCGCCCGAGGTCGACAGCTGAACGACGTGCGCGGTGTTCTCGGCGGGTGGACACGGCCGAGAGGGCCCGGGCGGCCCCGCGACCGCGGTCGCCCCGGGGCCGGCCTTCGCCGGCAGGCGGCTCAGCCCAGGTAGAAGTCCCTGCGGGCGGCCACGCACATCAGGCGGCACACTCGGCGGTGGCGCCCGAGGAGCAGGCAGGGGGCGCGAGGCCGCCCGCCGGACGCTGATCGAGGACTACCTCTCGGTCTGGCACCGCGATCACCCCGGGGAGGGCTGCCCGTCTCCGGATTCGCCGCCGACCTGGGACACGAGCCCGGCCAGGCCGCCCGCGCCCACGACGTCCACATCAACGGGGTGCGCAACCGCGCCGCCCGGCCGGCCACCGGCGACGACGACGGCATGGTCCAGTTCTGCACCATGGTCGGTGCCCTCGTCCTCGCCCGCGCCACCCGGGGGAACCCGATCTCCGAAGAGCTGCTGCGGGCCGCGCGCACGGCTCTCACCGAGAGCGGCACCGGGCAGTCCGAACCGCGGCGGCGCACGGCCTGATCGGGGGGCGGCCGACGGGGTCACCGACTCGTCACTTGTTCCCTGCTGTCGGCAGACACGGCGGGCGCGCTGTCCACCGGTGTGGTCGTCGTCGCCTTTGCGGAATCCTGACGAGCGGACACCCTGGTCAGGTGGTCGATGTCGCTGTTCCATGGTCATCGTGACGACGATCCGACGTGACGTACTGACCCTGCCGGTCGCGGAGTTGGGCCCGGACAACCCGCTGCCACCCCTGCGGCCGCTCGACGAGACACACCGCATCGACGACCGCGAGGGCGCCGACCTTCCGCGCGACATGCTCCGGCAGATCCGCTACGAGCCGCTGCGGAGCGTCCTGCCCGAGCGCGTCCGGGACGGATACGACAGACGGCGCGAGCCGCGCGGGATCGACACGATCGTGATCGAGAACGACCGGCTGCGGGCGGTGGTGCTGCCGGGCTACGGCGGCCGGGTGGTCTCGCTGTTCCACAAGCCCTCGCAGCGCGAACTCCTCTACCGCAACCCGGTGGTGCAGCCCGCCTGCTTCGCCCTCAACGGAGCCTGGTTCTCCGGCGGCATCGAGTGGAACATCGGCGCGACCGGCCACACCACCCTGTCCTGCGCCCCCGTGCACGCCGCCCGTGTCCCCGCCCCCGACGGCGGCGAGATGCTCCGCCTGTGGGAGTGGGAGCGGCTGCGCGGCATGCCCTTCCAGGTCGACCTGTGGCTCCCGGACGGTTCCGACTTCCTCCATGTCGGCGTCCGCGTCCGCAATCCGCACCAGAGGCCCGCGCCCCTGTACTGGTGGTCCAACATCGCCGTCCCCGAGGAACGCCGGGTGCTGGCCCCCGCGGACGAGGCCTGGCACTTCGGGTACGAGCGGCGGCTGCGCAGGGTGCCGGTACCGGAGTACGAGGGGGTGGACCGCACGTATCCGCCGTGCAGCGTCTTCCCCGCCGACTACTTCTACGAGGTGCCCGACGGGCAGCGCCGCTGGATCGCCGCGCTCGACGACAAGGGCGACGGGCTCGTGCAGACCTCCACCGACGTGCTGCGCGGGCGCAAGCTGTTCGTCTGGGGGGTCGGTCCGGGCGGACGGCGCTGGCAGGAATGGCTCACCGAACCCGGCACCGGCGGCTACTGCGAGATCCAGGCCGGGCTCGCCCGTACCCAGCTGGAGCATGTCCGGCTGGAGGCGGAGAGCGAGGTGTCCTGGCTGGAGGCGTACGGGCCGCTCGCGACGGACGCGGGAGCGGTGCACGGGGCGGACTGGGCGCTCGCGCGCGCGGAGACGGAACGCCGGCTGTCGGAGGTCCTGCCCCGCGGGGACGTCGACGCGGCGTACGAGGCGTGGCTGCCGTACGCCGACACCGAGCCCGGTGAGGTGCTGGCCGTCGGGTCCGGCTGGGGTGCGCTCGAAGTGCTGCGCGCCTCCCACAAGCTGCCCGGGACGCCGTTCGAGGAGTCCACGCTGCGGGAGCCGCAGGCACCCTGGGTGGAACTCCTGCGGACCGGCGCCTTCCCGGAGCCGCGGCGGGTCGGGCCACCCGGTGAGAGCCTGGTCGCTCCGCACTGGCGGGACATGCTGGAGACCGCGCCCGCCAAACCGCTCACCGAGTACCACCTCGGCGTCGCGCAGTGGCATGCGGGGGACCGGGCGCAGGCCGTGCGCAGCTGGGAGCGGGCGCTCGAACTCGCCCCGTCGCTCTGGCCGTTGCTGCGGTGTCTGGCCGTCGCCGACCAGGAGGCCGGCAACCGGGAACGGGCCGCCGACCGGTACGCCGAGGCCTTCGACGACCTGTGCCAGGAGCGGCGTGACGACGGTCCGGCCTGGACCGCGGCCACGGCCGCGCTCGGGCGGGAGGCGGTGGGGGCGCTGCTCGCGGTGCGGCGTACCGGGGAGGCGCGGCGGGTCTGGGACCGATTGCGCCCCGCCACGCGGGCGCGCGGCCGGTTCCGTCTGCTCGAGGTGGAGCTGCTCCTCGCGGAGGGGGACCGGGACGGGGCGCGAGCCGTCTTCGAAGAGGCGTTCGAGGTCGCCGACCTGCGGGAGGGGGCGGAGACCATCACCGCCCTGTGGACCCGTCTGACGGACGAGCCACTCCCACCCCACTACGACTTCCGCATGCGGCCGCCCGCCGACTAGCCACGCACCCGCAGTCGAGGAACACGCCGGGGTCCGGGGCGAGGCCCCGAGGGAGGTCAGGGTGTCGGGGACCCGCGGTCCACGTACTCGTACACCGCACCGTCCGGATGCATGGCGATCAGGTTGCGCCCGGCCGGCGTCCCCACCGGGCCCGCCAGAATTCGCGCGCCCAGCTCACTGAGCACCCGATGCGCGTCCTCGACGTCCTTGACCGCGATGGTCGCGGAGACCTTCCGCAGGACCTCCAGATCGGCCTCGGGTCCACTCATGAGCAGGAAACAGCCCACCGCCGCCACCGACACGCCGCCGCGCTCGAACCGCAGGGCCCGCCCACCCGCAAGTCTTTCGTAGAAGGGGACCGAAGCCTCCAGGTCGTCGACGCAGATCCGCAACGTGGCTCCCAGAATCTCCATGCGGACGAGCTTAGTTGGGCACGCCGGAGGGCGAGATCGATTCGGACGTCTCTTGCGGAGGGCGGAGTGACCCCGGGGGGTGGGGAGGAAACACCGGAGCCGCCGGGTTTGGGGCGCGCCGACCACGGGGACGCGGAAAGCCCCGTACGAGGCACGAGCGACATCGCCGGAGGCGAAACCGTGAGTCGACCCCGCAGCGTGATCGCCGGTGCCGGCTTCGCCGGGTACCGAACCGCCCGCACGCCGGAGCGGCCGACCCGGCGCAAGGCCGGCATCACCCTGCTCCACCCGACCGACTACTTTCTGTATCCGCCCCTGCTGCCCCGGGACGCCGCCGGAATCCTGGAGCCACGCCGTGTCACCACGCTGACGTACGATCGTTTTGTGCTGGCCGTCGGCGGCGTGAACAAGCTGCTGCCCGTTCCCGACCCGTATGTGCAGGTGCCGGGCCGTCCTGAAGCGTATGCGTGCGGCGACGCCGCCGCCATCCCGCTGTCCGGCCCCCCGCCGGGGCCGTCACCCGCGGCGCTGGACACCGCCTCGCCGGAACCGGCACGGGCGGCCGGTTCCCCCGGCGACTTCGCGAGCCGTCCGGAAGGAGACTCATGAACACCACCGTGAACCCCATGGACATCCGTCAACTCAGGCAACTCGCACAGCAGTTGCGTGTCGACAGCGTGCGCGCTGCCGCCGCCGCGGGATCCGGGCACCCCACGTCCTCGATGTCGGCGGCCGACCTGATGGCGGTCCTGCTGGCCAAGCACCTGCGCTACGACTTCGAGCGCCCCCAGCATCACGGCAATGACCGTTTCATCCTCTCCAAGGGGCATGCCTCACCGCTCCTGTACGCCGCGTACAGGGCGGCCGGGGCCATCAGCGAGGCCGAACTGCTCACCTTCCGCAGGCTCGGCAGCCGCCTCGAAGGGCATCCGACACCCCGGCGGCTTCCGTGGGTCGAGACCGCCACCGGCTCGCTCGGCCAGGGGCTGCCAGTGGGGGTCGGCGTCGCACTGGCCGGCAAACGGCTCGACCGCACCGGCTACCGGGTGTGGGTGCTGTGCGGCGACAGCGAACTCGCCGAGGGATCCGTCTGGGAGGGCGCCGAGCACGCCGGATACGAGCACCTCGACAACCTCGTCGCGATCATCGACGTCAACCGGCTGGGCCAGCGCGGCCCGACCCGGCACGGCCACGACCTCGACGCGTACGCGCGCCGGTTCCAGGCCTTCGGCTGGCACACCGTGGAGATCGACGGACACGACGTCGACGCCATCGACCGCGCGTACGCCGAGGCCGAGTCCACCGCGGGACAGCCCACCGTGATCATCGCCCGCACGCTCAAGGGCAAGGGTGTCGAGTCCGTCCAGGACCGTGAGGGCCTGCACGGCAAACCGCTGCCGGACGCCGAGGAGGCGATCGCCGAACTCGGCGGAGTGCGCAACCTGCACGTGGAGGTCCAACAGCCGCCCCCGGCAAGGGTGTTGCACGCCGTTCGCTCCAGCCACCTCGAACTGCCCCGCTACGACACCGGGGGCCAGGCCGCCACCCGCGACGCCTACGGACAGGCGCTCGCCGCGCTCGGCACCGCCCGTGGTGACGTCGTCGCCCTGGACGGCGAGGTGAGCGACTCCACCCGCACCGAGCTCTTCGCCAAGGAGCACCCCGACCGCTTCTTCGAGTGCTACATCGCCGAGCAGCAACTCGTCGCGGCCGCCGTCGGTATGGCCGCGCGCGACTGGGTGCCGTACGCCACCACGTTCGCGGCGTTCCTCACCCGGGCCCACGACTTCATCCGGATGGCGGCGATCAGCGGCTCCGGCATCAACCTCGTCGGCTCGCACGCGGGCGTCTCGATCGGCCAGGACGGCCCCTCGCAGATGGCCCTGGAGGATCTGGCGATGTTCCGGGCGCTGTACGGCACGACCGTGCTCTACCCGTGCGACGCCAACCAGACGGCCAAGCTCGTCGCCACGATGGCGGACCTCGAGGGCATCCGCTATCTGCGCACCTCACGCGGGGACACCCCGGTGATCTACAGCCCCACCGAGGAGTTCCCCGTCGGCGGCAGCAAGGTACTGCGCGCCAGCGACGAGGACCGGCTGACGCTCGTCGCCGCGGGCGTCACCCTGCACGAGGCGCTGGCCGCCGCCGAGTCGCTCGACCGCGAGGGCATCCAGGTCAGGGTCATCGACCTCTACTCGGTCAAGCCCGTCGACCGCGACACCCTGCGCGAGGCCGCCGAACAGACCGGCTGCCTCGTCACCGTCGAGGACCACCGCGAGGAGGGCGGCATCGGGGACGCGGTCCTCGACGCCTTCCTCGACGGCCGTCCGGTGCCGCGCCTGGTCCGCCTCGCCGTCCGGACGATGCCGGGTTCGGCGACCCCCGCCGAGCAACTGCACGCCGCGGGCATCGACGCGGAGTCGATCGCGGCGGCGGCGCGGCTGCTGGTGGAGACGGCGATCGTGCGCTGAGCCGTACCCACTGGATCCGGCGCCGCAGACAACCGCGGGCGGATCACGCTTCCTTACGGCAGAGGATCTCTCCGTGCAGGACGGAGAACCAGCCGTCCTCCTGCCGCGCCCACTCCCGCCACGCCTCGGAAACGGCCCGGAGCTGCGCGGTGGTCGCGTGTCCGCCCTCCGTGGCGCGCTCCGCGTACGCCGAGGCCTGCGTGCGATCGGCCCACAGCCCGCCCCACCACTCCCGCTCGTCCTCGGTGGCGAAGGTCCAGGTGTCCGACGTCGCCGTGATGTCCTTGATCCCGGCCGTCAGTGCCCACGACTTGAGACGGCGGCCGGCCGCCGGTTCGCCGCCGTTGGCTCGGGCCACGCGCAGGTACAGGTCCAGCCAGTCGGTCAGGCCCGGCACCTCGGGGTACCAGGCCATCGCCGAGTAGTCCGCGTCGCGGGCGGCGATGAAACCGCCCGGCTTGGTGACCCGGTACATCTCGCGCAGCGCCTGCACCGGGTCGCCCACGTGCTGGAGCACCTGATGGGCGTGGACCACGCAGAAGGTGTTGTCCGGGAAGTCCAGGGCGTGCACGTCCGCGACCCGGAAATCGACGTTGTCCAGGCCGCGTTCGGCGGCCACGGCGCGGGCCTGGTCCAGGATTCCCGGGGCGTGGTCGACGGCGGTGACGTGGCCTTCGGGGACCAGTTCCGCCAGGTCTGCGGTGATGGTGCCCGGGCCGCAGCCGATGTCCAGGATCTGCATGTGGGGCTTCAGCGAGTCGAGCAGGTAGGCGGCCGAGTTGGCGGCCGTGCGCCAGGTGTGCGAGCGCAGTACGGACTCGTGGTGGCCGTGTGTGTAGACAGCGGTCTCCTGCGACTTCGACATGACCGTTTCCCCTTCGCGTCGTCTCGTCGGTTGCGCATCACCGTACGCCCGCATGTCGCATGCTGAGACCAGCGTCTTGCTATATGGACAAGTCGCGTGGTGAGGCACGGGTGTTGACCGGGGAGAGGTGTCCGGACGGGTCACGGTCGGTGGTGGCGTGCGAGAAGGCCTCGTACGGCGTACGCCACCGCCGTGCCCAGCGCCGCGCCCGCGAGGACGTCGCTCGGGAAGTGGGCGCCGGTGTAGACGCGGGACAGGGCCACGGCGGTGGCGAGCGGTACCACCGCGGCGCCCCAGCCGTGCGACTCCAGTGCCACTCCCGTGGCGAAGGCGGCGGCCGACGCGGAGTGGCCCGAGGGGAACGAGGTGGTGATCGGCTGTCGCTTCAGCCTGCGGGCCAGGGGGACCGGGGCGAGGGGAGGGCGGGGGCGGCGTACCGAGCGCTTGCCCACGGTGTTGATCGTGGCGGAGGCGAGGGTGAGGGAGGCGAGGCCGGTCGCGGCGGCTCGGCGGGCGTGGGGGGTGCGGGTCGCCGTGAGTGCCGCCGCTGTGGCGAACCACAGCAGGCCGTGGTTCGCGCTGCGGCTCAGTTTGGGCAGGAGGGGGTCGCAGCCCGGCCAGTGGCGGGATGCGATGGCTTCGAAGAGGCGGGAGTCGGCTGTGAGGAAGTGGTTGCGGAGGGTGCGGTGGTTCGGGGGGCCGGTGGTGAGGTCGATGTCCGGGGTGACGGTCATGAACTCCCCGTACCCGCCGAACCGCCCTTTCCTCGCCCCCGCCGCCCCTACCCGTCCCATCCCGAACCCCGGGGGCTCCGCCCCCAGCCCCCCCGGCGGGTTCGTCGGCCGCGGGTGGGTGGGGGCCGGTCGCGCAGTTCCCCGCGCCCCTGAGGCGGGGGCTTCGCCCCGCATCTTCAGCCCGTCCGGCGATTGAGGACGAGGCCGTTCAGGCCGATGGGGGGCCAGGGGGCGCAGCCCCTTGGTGGGGTCGAAGGGGCGGAGCCCCTGGGGATGGGACGGGTAGGGGCGGCGGGGGCGAGGGGAGCCGGGGTGCGGGGGCTCGGTGGGGTTATGCGTTTGCTCCGTGGGCCGGGGGGCCGGAGAATGCCTCCCCATGGGACATCTCGAAGCCGCACATCTTGAGTACTACCTTCCCGACGGGAGGGCGCTGCTCGGCGATGTGTCGTTTCGGGTGGGCGAAGGGGCCGTCGTCGCGCTGGTGGGCCCCAACGGAGCCGGCAAGACCACGCTGCTGCGGCTGATCTCCGGGGAGCTGAAGCCGCACGGGGGCACCGTCACCGTGACCGGCGGCCTGGGCGTGATGCGTCAGTTCGTGGGGTCCGTGAGAGACGAGACGACCGTGCGGGAGCTGCTCGTCTCCGTGGCGTCGCCCCGCATACAGGAGGCCGCCAGGGCCGTCGACGCGGCCGAGCACGCCATGATGACCGTGGACGACGAGGCCGCCCAGCTCCGCTACGCGCAGGCACTCTCCGACTGGGCCGAGGTACGCGGCTACGAGTCCGAGACGCTCTGGGACATGTGCACGATGGCCGCGCTCGGCGTCCCGTACGAGAAGGCGCAGTGGCGCCTGGTGCGCACCCTCTCCGGAGGAGAGCAGAAGCGGCTGGTGCTGGAGGCCCTGCTGCGCGGCACCGACGAGGTACTGCTCCTCGACGAGCCGGACAACTACCTCGACGTCCCGGGCAAGCGCTGGCTGGAGGAGCGGCTCAAGGAGACCCGCAAGACCGTTCTCTTCGTCTCCCACGACCGGGAGCTGCTGTCCCGCGCCGCCGAGAAGATCGTCAGCGTCGAGCCCAGCCCCACCGGCGCCGACGCATGGGTGCACGGCGGTGGCTTCGCGACGTACCACGAGGCGCGACAGGAGCGGTTCGCCCGCTTCGAGGAACTGCGCAGGCGCTGGGACGAGAAGCACGCCCAGCTGAAGAAGCTCGTGCTGAATCTGCGGCAGGCGGCCTCCATCAGCCATGAGTTGGCGTCCCGGTACGCGGCGGCGCAGACCCGGCTGCGGAAGTTCGAGGAGGCCGGCCCGCCGCCGGAGCCGCCGCGCGAGCAGGACATCAAGATGCGTCTGCACGGCGGGCGTACCGGCGTACGGGCCATCACCTGCAAGGGACTTGAGCTCACCGGGCTGATGCACCCGTTCGACCTGGAGGTCTTCTACGGCGAGCGGGTCGCCGTGCTCGGCTCCAACGGCTCCGGCAAGTCGCACTTCCTGCGCCTGCTCGCCGGTGACACCGTCGCGCACACGGGTGAGTGGAAGCTCGGCGCGCGCGTCGTGCCCGGACACTTCGCCCAGACGCACGCCCACCCGGAGCTCCAGGGCCGCACCCTTCTCGACATCCTGTGGAGCGAGCACTCCCAGGACCGGGGCGCCGCCATGTCCCGGCTGCGCCGCTACGAGCTGACCGCCCAGGCCGAGCAGCGCTTCGAGAGGCTCTCCGGCGGCCAGCAGGCACGCTTCCAGATCCTGCTGCTGGAGCTGGAGGGTTCCACGGCCCTGCTGCTGGACGAGCCCACCGACAACCTCGACCTGGAGTCGGCCGAGGCACTCCAGGAGGGCCTGGAGGCGTACGAGGGGACGGTGCTCGCGGTCACCCACGACCGCTGGTTCGCCCGCTCCTTCGACCGCTATCTGGTCTTCGGCTCGGACGGCAGGATCCGGGAGACGGCGGAGCCGGTGTGGGACGAGCGGCGCGTCGAGCGGGCCCGGTAGGACTCGGGGCCGGTACGACTCGGGCCCGCCAGGACCCGGTCCCGGTCCCGGTCGCCGGTGCTTCCCGGAGGACCGGCGGCCCGGAAGTTCGTAGAGTGGAGGGAGGACGGCTAGATCCACGGCTCCCTCCCGGACGCCGTTCGGGCGCCGCGCACGGCAGCGCCTGCCCGGCGGCCACCCGGACCGCGCCGCAGGACACGACGAGCGGGGTACCACCATGACCGGAGTCGACCCGGACCGGCTGGACGACCAGCAGCTGATGAAAGAGCTGGAGACGATCCACCGCACCCGCCACGACACACTGCTGCACGGTTCGAACGAAGCCCTGCGGACCCACAACTTGCGCATGGCGCAGCTGGAGGGCGAGTACCTGCGCCGCCATCCGCGCCGTCCCGTCGCCTCGGGCCGTACCCGCGACGGGGCCCGGGAGCGGGGCCTCGCGGCGGAGTGCTGAACGACGAGTCGGCGCGACATGACGGTTCGGGGCGTCAGGGAGGGCACGAGTGACGACGTCGGGTCGAACTCGCCCGGCCCGCACACCCGTTGCCACCCACACCCGTCGCTGCCACCCGCACCCGTCGCCCTCGGTCCCCGCCGGCGCCGGTGAACCGAGGCGCGCCGGATGGTGCCGGATTCCGCAGGGGCGGACACTCCGTCAGGCGGCCTGCCGCGCGAACACTTCCAGGAACGCCTCGTCGAACGCCTTGAGGTCACCCGGCTTGCGGCTGGTGATCAGGGTGTTGGGCCCCTGCTCGCACACCTGTACCTGCCGGTCGACCCAGGTGCCGCCCGCGTTGCGGATGTCGGTGCGCAGACTCGGCCAGGACGTGAGGACCCGGCCCGAGACCACGTCCGCCTCGACGAGCGTCCAGGGGGCGTGACAGATCGCGGCGACCGGAAGGCCGCGCTCGAAGAACGCGCGGACGACCGCCACGGCGCGTTCGTCGAGGCGCAGCGTGTCCGGGTTGGCCACACCGCCCGGCAGCACGAGCCCGTCGAAGGACTCGGCCGACCCGTCGGCGACCACTTCGTCGACAGGGAAGGTGTCCGCCTTGTCGAGGTGATGGAAGGCCTGGATCCGGCCGGGCTTCGTGGACACGAGGACCGGCTCGCCACCCGCGTCCAGTACCGCCTGCCAGGGATCGGTCAGCTCGACCTGCTCGACGCCCTCGGGCGCCATCAGGAACGCGATACGCATGATTCCTCCGTTTCCTCATCCCGGCCCCCGAGCGGTGGTGCACAGCGCCGGGGCGCCGTTCACCGCGTGCGCCGGGCGCGTACGACCGATTCGGCCAGCTCGTGCACCGTGGCGTAGCGCGCCTTGCGGGGGCGCCGCTCCACGGCCTCGACCAGGGGGTCGGGCGCGTGTTTGTCGCGCAGGGTGTCGGCCAGGTCGCGGGGGCCCGCGGGGAAGGCGGTACGGGTCAGGAACCGGGCCAGTTCCAGGCGCACCGTCTCGATGGACTCGGGCGCGCGGTTCGGTGTCACGGGGCCGCGCGCGATCTCCGGGTCGTCGTCGGCAGTCGGCTCCGGGTCGTGCCACTCCTCGGTCCGGGTGGGGTGACCCGACCTGAGCAGGCCCTGCAACTCGTGTTTCATCTCGTCGTCCCGGTGGGCGCTCAACCGGTCGCTGCCTCGTTGCATGACTCCCTCCAGGGGATCGGGGATGGTGATCGCCTACCCATGGACCCGGGGTCGACACGTCCGTGGGAAAACGGCACGACGAGCTCCACCGCAGGGCGGCATGATGACGGCCGGAGAACCGGTTCTCCGAGGTCATGGGGGTGGATGTGACGGGGATGTCGCTCGAGGCGCTGGACGCGGTGCCGTGGGACCGGCTCGAGTCGGCGCTGCCCCGGCACCCGGTCGAGGAGGTGCCCCGCGCGCTGCGGCGGCTGGCGCTCGCGGGCGGGGCCGCGACGGAGGAGTACTGCTACCCGCTGTACTCCTGCCTGATCGCGGGCAACGGCCGGGTGCCCTCCGCGGCGACCGCGGCCCTGCCCTTCGTGGTGGCGCTCGCCGCGACCCGGAGGCAGGCGCGCGAGTCGACCTCGTAGGACTGCTGGTGGCTTTCGCGCACGCGACCAGGACGGCCCGGCCGGACCTGGTGGACGCGGGGTGGCCCGCGGCGTGGAGACGCCACCGGGGCGCGGTCCTGGCACTGCTCGCGGACCCGGACCCCGATGTGCGGCGGGAGGCCATTCCCCTCGCGGACGGTGTCGTACCGCTCCTGGAGCGGTGGCGGGCCGAGACGGACCCGGCGGTGCGTCTGCCGGTGCTGCTGAGGCTGGGTTGGGTGGCCGCCGAGGCGGCACAAGCGGATGCCCGGTCGGTCGAGGAGGTGCGGGCGGTCCTCGACGGCGTCCTGCGTGACGGCGAGCCCGTCATGAAGGTCGCGGCCGTGATCGCCTGGGAACGGCTCGACCCGCAGGAGCCGGTCCGGTGGATCGACCTGCTGATGGAGACACTCTCCGACCTCGCCGTACGGCCCAGGTTCGAGGAGATCTGGTACGTGGTGGGCGTCGAGGAACCCTGGAGCCGTGAAGCGGTCGTCACCTGGGCCGCCGAGCTGTTCGACCACGACGCCCGGACGGCCGCCTCCTTCGTGGTCCGGCTGGCCGACGCGGCGGCCCGCACCGGGGACACCGAACTGTCCGGGGCGGTGCTGGACGAGGCATGGCGGCTGCTGGTGCTCAGGCCGTCCGCGGCGCCCGCGCTGCTGCCGGTGGCGGGCCGACTGCTGGACGACCCGGCCGACCCCGTGCGCCTGCGGGCGGCACACCTCCTGGCGGTGCTCGACCGGCGGTCGGCCCGGTACGCCGACCCGCTCGCCACGCTGCTCGACGACCCGGGCAAGGACCCCTGCCTGGAGGGGACCGTCGGTGACTACGCGCGATGGGCGCTCACCCGGATCGGCGACCCGCGCGCGCTGTCGGGACTCGTCGAGCGGCTCTACGAGCCCTATCGGGAGCACTACGGACGTGGCTACTGCGTCAGCGACCCACGACCTCCGGACGTCGACGCCGTGCTGGTCCCGCTGCGGGCGCATGCCGACGTCCTGCTGCCCGACCTGCGGGAGGTGATGCGGCACCACGCAGCGCACAACGGCGGCCACGGCCCGCTGACCGGCGCCTTCCTGAAGGTCCTCAAGGCGTGGGGGCCGGACGCGCTGCCCGCGCTGCCGGAGGTCGTGGCACTGCTGGACGACGCCACGGGCTCGCTCTCGATCGTCGAGGTGCTGGCGGCGATGGGGCCGGGCGCCGCGTCCGCGGAGCCCGCCCTGCGCGCCTGTAAGCCGCTCAACTGGCCGGGGTACCAGTGGAACGCGGCGTGGGCCGCCTCACGGATGGGCGGAGACCGTAGGGCGGCGCTGCGCCTCATCGGCGACGCGGTGCTGACCGAGGAGGGTCCCTACCACGGGCCCGTCCATCTGCTGACCGAGTTCGGTCCCGCGGCCGCGCCGTACGCCGACCGGGTGCGGCACATCATGGAGAACACCGGCGGCCTTCACCGGATCGAGGCCGCGCTCGCCCTCTGGTCGGGCACGGGCGAGCCCGAACCGAGCATCTCCGTCCTGGCGGAGTTCGTCCTGCCGATCGCCGACGGCGGCGACGACTATCGGCTCTTCGGAGAGGCGCTGCGAGCCCTGGCCCGGATCGGCACCCTCACCCCCGCGACACGCGCCGCACTGCGGACGGTACGGGGCTTCGACGGCCGCCTGGCACAGGAACGGAACTACGAGGCCTTCCTCCAGGACGAGGAGCTGCGCGCCGCGATCGAGTCCCTGCTCGCCCTTCCCTGAGCCCAAGGCGCCGACAGGCGCCGGTGTTTGCCTCGGTGTTTGCCTCGCACAGGCCGGGGCAGGCGGAATTCAAGTGCTTCGGACAGGAGGCACGTCCGTGGGAGCGGGGAGAACCTCGCCACGGGTGTGCCGTTCGACGCACCCGTGCGCTCCCACGGTGACCGTCCAACCCAAGGCACCTGCAAGGGAGTTGCGACGCACCATGCGAAACCAAGTGAGCGCGAAACGCCATCCGCACGACGACGCCCCCGACACCACGGAGGCATTCCGCAGGCTCGCCTCGCTCCCTCCGGGCCGGCAGCACGACACGCTCCGCGAGCAGATCGTCGAGGCCTGGCTGCCGATGGCCAACCGGCTCGCGGGCCGGTTCCGCAACCGCGGTGAGAGCCTGGAGGACCTGCGCCAGGTCGCGGCGCTCGGCCTGGTCAAGGCCGTCGACCGGTACGACCCCGAGCTCGGCAACGCCTTCGAGAGCTACGCCGTGCCGACCGTCACCGGCGAGATCAAACGGCACTTCCGCGACCACATGTGGACCCTGCACGTGCCGCGCCGCGTCCAGGACCTGCGCAACCGTGTGCGGTTCGCCGTCCAGGAACTGTCGGGGACCATCTCGGGCCGCAGGCCCACCGTCGCCGAGATCGCCGAGCACGCCGGGATGAGCGAGGAGGACGTCCGGGCCGGCCTGGAGGCCCTGGAGAGCTTCACCGCGCTCTCCCTGGACGCCCAGGTCTCCGGCAGCGACGACGGCTACTCGCTCAGCGACGCCCTCGGCTCGGCCGACCCCGCGCTCGACATCGTCATCGACCGCGAGGCCGTGAAGCCCCGGTTGCAGGCCCTGCCCGAGCGTGAACGCACCATCCTCTACATGCGGTTCTTCGGCGACATGACGCAGAGCCGGATCGCCGACGAACTCGGGATCTCGCAGATGCACGTGTCGCGGCTGATCAGCCGGTGCTGCCACCGGCTGCGCGACCAGGTGATGCGCGACGCGGCGTAGCCCTACCGGGGCGCGCCCATCGCCAGGGCCAGGTGGCGGGACATCATGTCCATCGCCTGGGCCTCCGCCATCGAGAACGCCCGGCGGGCGCCGCTGCGGAACAGGGTCAGCACGCCTTGTACGGGGCCGGGCGCGGTGGTCAGGGGCACGCACAGCAGCGACGTCACGTTCGCGCGTACGAGGATCGGGGCGCCCGAGGTGTCACGGCCGAAGGCGTCCGGATCCTCGGGGCGCACCGGCAGCGCCGTGGATCCGCCACGGGCCGCCTCGACGACGAGCGGACACGCGACGGGATCCTGTGCGGCCACGTCCCGGGCCCCCGCCACGCTGTCGGAGGGGGCCAGCACCGTCGTACGGGACAGCCGCGCCGCTCCCGCCACGTCGGCCACCACCCAGTCGGCGAACCGCCCGTGCAGCACCCCGGCCGCCCGCTCCAGTACCCCGGCCGGATCGCCGACCGGACCGCTGAGCAGCGCCGTGGTCACGGCGTCCACCAGGTCCATCAGCGCCGCGTGCCGGGTCGTCTCGGTCAGGGTCGGTTCCGGGCCCGGCACGCGCTCGGGGGACGGCACACGGCTGTCCGCGGGCTGCAGGACGACGAGGACGGCGGTGCGGGGTTCGCCGCTGGGCCGCAGCGCGGTGAGCGTCGCCCGTACCGGCACCGCGGGCTGCTGCTGGAGGTGCACGGTGAGACTGCGGTCGCCCTCGCCGCGTGCCACCGCCGCCGCCTGCGAGCGGAACGCGGCACGGTCGGCGTGCGCGAGGAAACCGGTGAGCGGCCGGCCCGTGGCGTAGCCGGCCCGTACGCCGGTGAACGAGGACGCCGCGAAGTTCAGCCTGCGCACCACCGTCTCGCGGTCCACCAGCGCGACAGGCACCGGCACCCGCTGGAAGAGCGCCTTGAGGAGCTGTTGCTCCTGGCGGTCGACCGAGGCGACGCCGGACGGGCCCGTCGAGGACAGACTCTCGTACCGGGGCCACAACTGGCCCGCCACGTGGTCGAGTTCGAAGATCGCCGCGTCGAGCACCGTCGGCAGGTCGTCGGCCGGTACCGATCGAGCCGCCTTGAGCTCCGCCACGCGGCGCACGAAATCCGCGAGTTCTTCACCGAATTCGTCCGTCTGCGCCATCCGATGAACGTAACCCGAAGGATTGGTTCCGGGTGTGGCGGAGGTGTAAACCGCCCGGCCTGTTTTCCGCGCAGGTGAGCGGGAAGGCGCGGAGGGAGGAGGGGGTGAACCATGCTGGATGCGGGGCGACTTGAGCAATACCGCCAAAGCGATCGGCGCGGTCGAAGCGGTGAAGGCGGTGAAGGCGGTCAAGACGGTCGAGGCGGTCGAGGTGGCCGAGGCGGTCAAGACGGTCGAGGTGGCCGAGGCGGTCAACTCGGCGACCTTGGAACGCGCTCGCCGGAATCCACGCTTCCGGGGAGGCGGCTGTCGGAGCTCGCCGAGCAGGCCGCCCGCTGCACCACCGACTGCTGCGGTGCCAGCTGCATGGTCTCCGAGGGCGGCCCGGAACGCCCCGTCGCGGTCACCCACCCCGACCTCGCCGCACTCGTCTCGGTCCAACTCCGCTCCGGAGACGGTCCGATCCCCGCCGCGCTGGAACGCGGTGAGCCCGTCGACTCGGCGGACCTGCTGCGCGAGGAGCGCTGGCCGGCGTACCGCGCGCTGGCCCTCGACTCGGGTGTCCGCTCCAGCGTCACGATTCCCTTCCGGCGTTCCGGGCTGACCGTGACCCTCAGCCTCTACAGTTTCCGGCCCGGCGCCCTGGAGGACGCCCCGCACGGACCCGCCCGCGCGCTCGGCGACCTCGCCGTCACCTGCCTGGTCCGTGACCGCTCGTACCGGGCCGCGCTCACCGAGCTCGACCAGCTCGGCGCCGCGCTGCGCACCCGGCCCGTCGTCGACCAGGCGTGCGGGATCGTCATGCACGTACTGGGCTGCGACGCGGACGCGGCCTTCGGCGTACTGCGCCGCGTCTCGCAGGCGACCCAGCGCAAACTGTCCGACGTGGCCTCGGCCGTCGTGGACAAACGCGGACGCGGCCTGGAACGGGAGCTCGTCTCCCTGTCGGACTGACCCGCTCGGCCGAGCCGCCGCTGTCACCCGCTCGGCCGTCCGTGTCGCGCGAATGGTGTCCGGCCGCGCGCGCCCCGCGCCCGGGCGGGCTGTGATGGGGTGGGGGCGCGACGGCCGTGCCCCCTTCAGACAGTGTCTGTCCGAAGGAGCCCGTCCCATGTGCCGTACCGTCCGTGTCCTGTCCGCCACCGCCCTGGCCTGTGCCGCCCTGGGGGCGGCCGCCACGGCCGCGTCCGCGGATCCGGGCGCGGAGGTCGATCCCCGTTCCGTGGGCCCCGGTGGTCTCCTCTCCATCTCCGTCACCTGCGACGCGATCGGCGGCACCGCGCCCGAGTCCATCGACGCGCACTCCCAGGGCTTCGAGGGAGGCAAGGCCCAACTGCACCGGGTCACCGGCGGCGCCGAGAAGACGGGCGGCGCCACCTCGTACCACGGGACGGCCCGTATCCCGGCGGGTGGGACTTCCGACGCTGGATCCGGAGGGGTCGGTGGGTTCGGAGTGGCATCCGGGGCCGGCGAGCAGTTCGACAGCGATTCCGTCGCCGGGGACCGTGACGCCCAATGGGGTGTGAACGGCGTGTGTCCCGTCGCGCCGGGTGGCCAGGAGCGGCCGTGGAACGCCTCGTACACCGTGTCCCGCGGCGCCGGCACCGGCACGGGCGTCAGCACTGGTACGGGCATCGGCACCGGTACGGGTACGGGCACGGGCACAAGCGCCGGGCGTGACACGGCTACGGGACGCGAGACCGGTGCGCCTCGTGACACGGGTGCGACGCATGACACCGGTACGGGGCGTGACACGGGCGCGGGTCATGACACCGGTGCGACGCACGACACGGGTGCCACGCACGACACCGGTACGGGCCGTGACACCGGTACGGGTCGCGACACGAGTACGGGCCGTGACACCGGTACGGGTCGCGACACGAGTACGGGCCGTGACACGGGTACGGGTCGCGACACCGGCGCGACGCACGACACCGGCGCGGCTCATGACACGGGCGCCGGGCGCGAGACCGGTGCGGCTCACGACACCGGCACCGGGCGTGACACCGGCACCGGGCGTGACACCGGCACGGGGCACGACACCGAGGAGCGCCCCGCCGGTGCCCAGTACGGAGTGCAGGGCGGCGAGGGCGGCACCTTCACCGATTCCGTCCCGGCCCTGATCACCGGCGGCGTCCTGATCGTGGGCGCGCTGGGCGCGGCCGTCCACCGGCTGCGCCAGAAGGGCTCCTCCCACCGCTGACGCTGTGACGGGCGCAACCCGGCCGGGCGCCCATGGCGGGCGGGAGCCTGGGTAACGACAGGGCACGGCACCACGGACTGCACGGAGGCACGTATGCGGCGGACGGTTCCGGAAGGACACGGTCCCCTCCGCTACGGGCCGCCCCTTCCCGATCAGGGCCTGCCGGTACTGGCCGAGCTGCGCGCCGTGCTCGCCGACGCGGCGGGCCACGCCCACGCCGAGCCCTCCGGCGGCGGCCCCGCGCTTCTCGACGCCGCCTGCGGCTACTGGACCCGGCGGGGCCTGGCCGCCGACCGCGACCGGGTGGTCGCCGCCCCCGGCGCCCCCGCGCTGCTCCTCGCGCTGACCGGCGCACTCGGCGGCGACGTCCTGGTGCCGCGCCCGTGCGCCGCCTGGTGGGCACCGCAGGTCCGCCTCCTGGGCCGGTCCGTGTTCCACGCGGCGACGCCCGCGGAGTGCGGCGGCCTGCCGGATCCGTACGCACTCCTGGAGACCGTCCGCCGGGTCCGCGCCGAGGGCGGCGACCCGCGCCTGCTCGTGCTCTCCGTCGCCGACGACCCCACCGCCACCGTCGCACCGCCCGAGGTGGTGCACGAGACCGTGGAGGCCGCGGTGGGCGAGGGACTGCACGTGGTCAGCGACGAGACCTGGCGCGACACCCTGCACCGGCCGCACGACACCGTGCTGCTCAGCCCCGCCGAGATGCTCCCCGGCGAGGTCACCGTGCTGACGGACCTCGCGGGCGCCTTCCTGCCGCAGGGCTGGCCGGCCGCCGTCGCCCGTTTCCCGGACACCGACGAGGGCCTTCGGCTGCGCGCCCGCGTCCTCGACGTGCTCACCGTGCTCGGTGCCCGGGTCGCCGAACCGGTCGCGGCAGCGGCCGCGTACGCGCTCGGCGAGCCGGACGCGGTCACCGAGCGGCTGACCGCCGCCGTACGCCTGCACGCGCGCGTGGCTCTCGCCGCGCACCGCGCGGTGATCGGGTCGGGGGCCCTCGCACGGCCGCCGCGGGCCGGCCGACATCTGTACGTGGATCTCGGCCCGTTGAGCTCCGCGCTGACCGCCCTCGGCGTCGGGGACGCACAGGAACTGGAGGACTTCCTCACCGCCCGGCTCGGCATGCCCGCGCCGGGCGGCCACCGCTTCGGGGACGACCTCGAGGCGCTGCGCGTGCGGTTGGAGACCGGACCGCTGCTCGGCGCCACCGACGAGGAGCGGGCGGAATGCCTCAGTTCACCCTCACCGTTGGAACTGCCACAGGTGCAACGCGCGTTGACCCTCCTGGGGTCGGCGTTCGACGATCTCCGTGACGACGCTCAGCGATGGGAGCCTCCTCGATGACGCAGCAGTCCCAGTCGACCACGAGCACGAGTACGTCCCCGAGCACGTCCATATCCACGAGCACGTCCATGTCCACGAGCACGTCCGTGTCCACGGACACGCGGGACGCCGAGGAGCCGGTGTCCTCCATGGCCCCGACGGTGGGGCGTTCCTCACCGGCCGTTCCACTCCGTCCGCTCGTCGAGCCCCCACCTCTCGCCGAACCCCGTCCGCTCGGTGAGCGCCGTGTGTGGCCGCGGTCGTTCGTCGACCGGCTGACCGCGCCGCTGCCGGGACTGCGGGCCTTCGCGCGGTTCGCCCGTGAGGGGGCGCTGCGCCCGGGGCCCGCGGCGCTCGCCGACATTCCACTGCTGCCCTTCGAACCGGGGCCGCTGCCGAGGGTGGGCACCCGTACCGTCGCCGTCTCCTGGGCGGGGCACGCGAGTTGGGTGATCCGCATAGGCGGGCTCACCGTCCTGACCGACCCGGTCTGGTCCCGCAAGATCCTCGGCACCCCGGCCCGGATCACCCCGGTCGGCGTGGCCTGGAGCGCGCTGCCGCGCGTCGACGCGGTCGTCATCAGCCACAACCACTACGACCACCTGGACGCGCCGACACTGCGCCGACTTCCGCGCGACACACCGGTGTTCGTGCCGGCCGGACTCGGGAGCTGGTTCCGGCGCCGCCGGTTCACCCGGGTCACCGAGCTGGACTGGTGGGAGGCGGTCGAACTCGACGGCGTGCGCTTCGACTTCGTCCCCGCGCACCACTGGTCCAAGCGCGGCCTCACCGACACCTGCCGCACGCTGTGGGGCGGCTGGGTGCTGACGGCGCCCGAAGGACAGCGGGTCTACTTCGCGGGGGACACGGGGTACGGGCACTGGTTCGCGGCCATCGGGCAGCGGTACCCGGGGATAGACCTGGCCCTGCTCCCCATCGGGGCGTACGACCCCCGGTGGTGGTTGAGTGACGTCCACTGCGACCCGGAAGAGGCTGTTCGGGCGGCTGTCGACCTGGGGGCTCGGCGGATGGCGCCGATGCACTGGGGGACGTTCGTACTGTCCGCGGAGCCCGTGCTGGAGCCGTTGACCCGGGTGAAGGCGGCCTGGGAGCGGGTGGGGCTGGAGCGGGGGAATCTGTGGGATCTGGCGGTGGGGGGTTCTCGGGTCCTGGGGTGATGGCGGTGGTGGGGTGCCTGCGGGTGGGCCGTGGTTGCTCGCGCAGTTCCCCGCGCCCCTTCCGGGGGCGCTGCTTCTATCGCGGCGCGGTTCTGCGGACCCTCCGCCACACCCCCGGCGCCGCACTGATCGCCAGTGTGAGTACGACCGCCGCCACCACGCCCTCCCACGGCTCGTCGAAGAGGGAGCCGCCGAGGATGCCGATGACCTGGTAGGTGGCCGCCCAGGCGAGGCAGGCGGGGATGTCGCCGCGGGCGAAGGTGCGCAGGGGCATCTTCGCCAGCAGGCAGGCGAGCATCACCGGTATGCGGCCCGCCGGGACGAGGCGGGACAGGACGAGGACGGCGACGCCGTGGTCGTCCAGTTTCTCCTGGGCCTGGCTGAGGCGGTCCTCCGGGGCGCGCACCCGGATCGCCTCCAGCCAGCGCGAGCCGTTCTTGGATCCCATGCCGCGCCGGCCGAGCCAGTAGAGCGCCACGTCACCGAGGAACGCCGCGAGCGAGCCCACCACGAAGACCAGCAGCAGGGCGAACGGCGCGGTCTCGTGAAAGGCCACCACGGCCGCCGAACTGACCAGCGCACCCGTCGGCACCACCGGGACCAGCGCGCCGATCAGCACCAGCACGAACAGCGACGGATAGCCGATCGCCTGCTGCGTGCTCTCCGGTGACACGGCCGCGCCCGTGGCGGACAGGAACAGGGCGGGGGCGGTGCTCTTGACGGACAGGAATATGGCGGGGGCCGTGCCCATGGCGGTCAGGGGCGTCACCGCGCGACCTCCGGGCGCACGCTCTCGCCGTGTTCGAGCCGGTGCACCGCCACCTCGGGCGCACGCTCCCCAGCCAGGCGCACGAACTCATCACCCGGCGCATGGAATTCATGGGGGCGCACGCTGTCCATGCCGATGGGCCAGTACGTGCCGTAGTGCACCGGCACCGCGCTCCTCGGCATCAGCCGGGCCAGCGCCTCGGCGGCCCGCCCCGCGTCCAGGTGTCCCTCCCCGAGGAACGGGCCCCACCCGCCGACCGGCAGCAGCGCCACGTCGACCGGCCCGACCTCCTCGGCCATCGACTCGAACAGCCCGGTGTCCCCGGCGAAATACGTCCGCGCCTCGCCCTCCACCACAAAGCCCAGCGCGGGGGAGCGGTGCGGTCCGACCGGCAGCCGCCGCCCGTCGTGCCGCGCCGACACCGTACGTACCACCAGGTCACCGACCTCGGTCAGGTCCCCGGGTGCCACCTCGACGAACCGCAGATGGTCCAGCCTGCGCAGCGCGGGCACCGCGCGCGGCGCGCCCTTCGGCACCAGTACCAGGGTGCCCGGCGCGAGCCGCTGCAACGAGGGCAGATGGAGGTGGTCGGCGTGCAGATGCGAGACCAGCGCCACGTCCGCGACCGCCGCCTCGGGAGGGGGCGGCGCCCCGCGCCTGCGCCGCAGGTGCGCGAGCCGGCGCGCGAAGAGCGGATCGGTGAGGACGCGTGTGCCGGAGTCCTCCAGCGTGCAAGTGGCGTGCCCCCACCAGGTGATCTCCACCGGCACTTCTTTGCCTCCTCCGTGCGACTCCCCCCGAGCCTACGTGCAGGAGTAGGGTCGGCGGCGAAACCCGGAGGTGAGGGGGGACGCCATGGGACACGCGCGCAGCGCCTCCGCAGTGCCGACCTTGGTCCGCGTCACGGCCATCGCGAGCCTGACGCCCCTGGAGGAGCTCGACGCGGACCCCTTCCTCGTGGACTCCCGCAGCCAGTACGCGATGTGCGCCCGCTGGGCCGCCGAGCGCGGATACGTCGTCACCCGCGAGCTCCTCGTCCGCGGTCTGCGCCCCGACCACCGCACCCTGTGGGCGGACGTCGAGGCGGGCCTCGTGGACCTGTTCGTCGCGCCGAGCCACCGCGTCCTGGAGCGCGCCCTCGCCTCCGTGGACGAGTTCACCGCCGAGTGCGCCCGCCGCGGCGTACGGATCGAGACGGTCGGGTGCGCGGAACCGTCGTACGACGCCCAGATGAAGGCCCGGGTCCACCGCCGCCTGTCGATGCCGACCGCGGGCTACGACGGCCGCTGAGGGGGACACCGGAGGCCGCTCGACCGTTGTGACAGGGTGGGAGCAGGCCTCGCACACCGGGCGGGCCGGGACGTGAGGTGGGCAGGGCGTGGGCGGAGGGCGTTGGCGGCGGCTTCTCAGCGGAGTGTGGCGGAGCATCGCGGTGTGGGCCGTGTCCACGGTCACCATGCTCGTCCTCGCCGGTGTGCTGCCCGACTTCCAGCTGGAGTCCAGCAACGGCGACAGCGCCACCCGGATCGCCGTCACGGCCGGGGTCGGCGCGGCCGTCTTCGGTCTGCTCTCCTCGCTCGTGTGGCCCCTGCTCGTACGGGCACTGCTCCTGGTGCCCGCCCTCGTGCTCGGTCTGCTCGTCTTCTTCCTGAACGGGTCCTTGCTGCTCATAGCCCTGCGCATCAACCCCTCCGGGCAGGGCGAGGCCGCGCCCGAGACCGCCGTGGTCGTCGCCGCCGTGATGTCCGCGGTCGCCTCGGCCACCGGAGGCGCCCTCGCCGTCCGTGACGACGACGCCTACCGGCGCAGGCTCTACCGGCTCGCCGACCGTCGCCGCAGGCGCGGCGACGGGCGGGCCTGGCCCTCGACCCCCGGCGCCGTCTTCCTCCAGCTCGACGGCGTCGGCCACGACGTGCTGCGGGAAGCGGTCGGCAAGGGGCTGATGCCCACCGTCGCGCAGTGGCTCGACGGCTCCGGGGCGGGCGGCTGCCCCACCCACCGGCTCACCCCGTGGCGCACCGACTGGTCCAGCCAGACCGGCGCCAGCCAGCTCGGCATCCTGCACGGCAGCAACCACGACGTGCCGGCCTTCCGCTGGTACGAGAAGGACACGCACGAGGTCATGGTGTGCAACCGGCCCTCCAGCGCCGCCGAACTCCAACGCCGGGCCATCGAGTACACCGGCGACGGAGGCCTGCTCACCGTCGACGGCGCCAGCCGCGGCAACCTCTTCAGCGGCGGCGCCGACCAGCTGGCCCTGGTGCTGTCCATGGCCGCGCGAAGGGGCCGGGAGAACCGTTCCCGCGCCGGCTACTTCGCCTACTTCATCGACCCCGCCAACGCCGTCCGTACGGCCATGTCCTTCGTCGCCGAGGTGCTGCGCGAGATGGGCCAGTCCACGGGGGCCCGGATGAAGAAGCGGCGGCCCCGGGTCAAGCGCGGCGGGCTGTACCCCTTCGTGCGCGCCTTCGCGACCGTCGTCGAGCGGGACGTCGTCGTCGCCGCGGTGATCGGCGACATGCTCGCCGGGCGCAACGCGGTCTACGCGGACCTGGTGGCGTACGACGAGGTGGCCCACCACTCCGGGCCGCGCAGCCGGGACGCCGAGAAGGTCCTGGAGCGCCTCGACCGGTCCCTCGCCCTGGTGGCCAAGGTCGCCGAACACGCTCCGCGGCCCTACCGGATCGTGGTGCTGTCGGACCACGGCCAGAGCCCCGGCGAGACCTTCCTGACCCGCTACGGCCTCAGCCTCGGCAACCTGGTCCGGGCCGGGTGCGGCCTGCCCGTGCCGCGCAAGGCACAGCGGACCCACAGCGGCACCGAGGCGCGGGCGGCGGTGCGGGCCGCGCTGCGCAGACCCGTCGAGGAGCGCGGCGAGCGGCACCGTCCCTCGCGCCGCTCCGAGCCCATCGTGCTGGCCTCCGGCAACCTCGGCCTGGTCTCCTTCCCCGACGTGCCGCACCGGATGAGCCGGGAGGAGATCGACCGCCGCCACCCCGCGCTGCTGTCCACCCTCGCCAACCACCCCGGCGTCGGATTCGTGCTGGTCCGCAGCGAGGAGTACGGCGGGCTCGTGCTGGGCGCGAACGGCGCGGAGGTGCCGGTCGACAAGCTCGACGACGCGCGCCCGGGTCCGCTCGCCGACTTCGGCCCCGGCGCCGCCGACGCCGTACGACGTACGCACTCCTTCCCGCACGTCGCCGACATCATGGTCAACTCCTCGTACGATCCGAAGGAGGGCGAGGTCCTCGCCTTCGAGGAGCAGATCGGCTCGCACGGCGGACTCGGCGGGGCCCAGGCACGCCCCTTCCTGCTGTCACCGGTGGCCCTGTCCGCGCCGGTCGAGGACGACGCGGATCTCGTGGGCGCCGAGCAGGTGCACCGCGTACTGCGACGCTGGCTGCGCGAGTGCGACGGCCCCCAAGTGCCGCTGGCGGCCCCCGCGGACGAGCGCGCCGCCTGAGCCACGGCCAGGGCCGGGCCCGGGCGGCGGGAAACGGACTGCGGTCGGTGGTGGCGGACGGGCCGCGGTCGGTCCGGCGGAAAATTGGCTGCGGTCGGTCCGGCGGAAAATGGGCTGCGGTCGGCGAGCCCCGCGCACACACTGTTCGCAAGGAGCACCGCGCACCCGCGGGGCACTTCCCGATCCCCGAGGATGCTGCGTGCAGGCAGTCGTGACCGTCACCCCCGCCCGTATACCGGAACTGCTGCTCGGTCTCGCGACCGTGCGGCCGGTCTTCCTCTGGGGCGCCCCCGGCATCGGAAAGTCCTCCCTGGTGAGGGAGTTCGCCGAGTCGCTGGGACTGGAGTGCGTCAGCCTGCTCGGCACCCAGCTCGCACCCGAGGACCTGATCGGCGTCCCGCAGATCCGCGACGGGCGCTCGGTGTTCTGCCCGCCGGAGGCGATCGCCCGGGACGAGCCGTACTGCCTCTTCCTGGACGAGCTGAACGCGGCGACGCCGGATGTGCAGAAGGCGTTCTACTCGCTGATCCTGGACCGCCGCATCGGCAACTACGAGCTGCCCAAGGGCTCGATCGTGATCGGCGCGGGCAACCGCGCCACCGACAACGCGCTGGCCCGCCCGATCGCCTCCGCGCTGATCAACCGCCTCACGCACGTGCACCTGGAGGCCTCCTCCAAGGACTGGCTCGGCTGGGCCGCCGGCAACGGCATCCACCCCTGGGTCGTGGACCACCTCACCGACCGGCCCGACCACCTGTGGTCCAAGCCGCCGAAGACCGAGGAGCCGTTCTCCACGCCCCGCTCCTGGCACATGCTCTCCGACGCGCTGCACTCCTTCGGGCCGGCCCTCGACGAGCCGACCCTGAAGGTGATCGCGCACGGCACCCTGACGCCCGCGCACGCGGTCGCCTTCTGCGGCTATGTGAAGATCGTGCGCAGCCGGTTCGGCATCGAGGCGATCGTCAAGGGCGACGCCCGCTGGCCGCACCGCCCCGAGGACCGCGACCTGCTCTACTACCTCGCCGAGTCCTTCCGCGGCCGGCTCGTCAAGGAGCTGCCCGCCAGCAAGGAGCACCTCTCCGCGAGCGGACAGCAGACCGCGTACCGCGCCAAGTCGCTGCTCGTGCAGCTCGCCGAGATCTCCGTGGAGGTCGCGCAGAGCGTCATCGCCCCGGACACCGACGGCAACCCCCTCCTGCCCGCCTGGTTCCTGGTCGAGGCGGCCCGCGACATGCCCCGGCTGGTGGAGGCGCGGCAGTGAGCCGTACGCCGACGCGCCGCAGCAAGGGACAGCCGAAGAAGGACCTGGCGGCGGAGGCCTTCGCGGAGGGGATGCGGCTGGTGCGGGCCAACCGGGCGCTCGCCGCCATCGGCTTCAGCACCTGCCGCCAGGAGGACTGCCCCGACTCGCCCCGCGACGGTCTCGTCCGCGTCGACTCCAACGGCGTACTGCACGTCCACCCCACCCGCCGCGCCGAGCCCGTCGAGTGGGCCTGGGCGGTCGCGCACGCCGTCATCCACCTGGGCTTCGGCCATGTCCCGGCGGCGCCGAAGACGCGCGAGCAGCCCGACCGCCACGCCCTCGCCGCCCGCTGTGCGGTCGTCAACCGCTTCCTGCTCGGCTTCCCCATCGGCCTCACCCCCGAGGACCTGCCGCCCACCTACCCCGACGGCGACGAGGAGCAACTCGCCGCACGCTGGCGGCGCGAGGGCACTCCGGCCCCGTACGAGCGCTGCGGTACGGCCGGCGGCGAGCCGGACCAGCTGCTGGTGCCGTGGGACACCTGGAAGGGCGGCCGGGCCCCGGACTGGCAGCTCGAGTTCGCGCACGCCCTGACCCGCACCGTGGCCACGGCGATGGACGTGGCCGGCGGCCGTCGCGGCTCGATGCGCGGCGGGCCCACCCAGCTGCAGCCCTGGGAGCGGGCGCTGAGCTGGTTCATCTCCTCCTACCCGCTGCTCGGTGGCATCGCCGCCGGCATCACCCTGGTCGCCGACGCCGAACTGGCCCGCGCCCACGACATCTCCGTCGCCGCCGTGAACGCGGAGGCGGGGGAGATCTACATCAACCCGCTGCGTCAACTGGAGGACGAGGAATGGCGGTTCGTCCTCGCCCACGAGATGCTGCACGCCGCCCTGCGGCACGGCGACCGCTGCGGCGCCCGCGACCCGTACCTCTTCAACATCGCCGCCGACTACGTCATCAACGGCTGGCTGTGCGAGATGCAGGTCGGCACGATGCCCGAAGGACTCCTGTACGACGCGGAGTTGAAGGACCTCTCGGCGGAGGAGGTGTACGACCGGATCGCGAAGGACCTGCGCCGGATGCGCCGGCTGTCCACGCTGCGCGGCAAGGGGGCGGGTGACATCCTCGGCGCCCCGCTCGGCTCCCCGCGCGACTACGTGGACCTGGACGAGCTCTACCGGCGAGGGCTGAGCCACGGCTTCGACCTGCACCAGCAGCTGGAGCGGGGCTATCTGCCGGGCGGCCTGGTCGAGGAGATCCGCGCGCTCGACCATCCGCCGCTGCCCTGGGACGCCCGGCTGGCCCGCTGGTTCGACGAGTTCGTGCCCCGCCCCGAGCCGGTACGGACGTACGCGCGCCCCTCGCGCCGTCAGGCGTCCACCCCCGACATCCCGCGCGCGGGACGGTACTTCCCGCCCGAGGAGATCGCCCGCTGCACCTTCGGCGTCGTCCTCGACACCTCCGGCTCCATGGACCGCACGCTGCTCGGCAAGGCGCTGGGCGCCATCGCCTCGTACGCCGAGGCCCGGGACGTACCGGCCGCGCGGGTGGTGTTCTGCGACGCGGCGCCGCACGACGCGGGCTATCTTCCGGTCACCGAGATCGCCGGTCGCGTACGGGTGCACGGGCGCGGCGGTACGGTGCTGCAGCCCGGCATCGATCTGCTGCACCGCGCGGACGACTTCCCGCCGGGCGCGCCGCTGCTGGTCATCACGGACGGCTGGTGCGACGTGCTGCGGGTGCGGCGCGAGCACGCGTATCTGATTCCGCAGGGCGCGCGGCTCCCGTTCACGGCGCGGGGACCCGTCTTCCGGGTGCGCTGAACCGTCTTCGCGGTCTCGGTGAGCCGTCATTCTGGGTGAGTCGCGCGCAGGTGTGATCGGATGGTGCGCACGGACCCCGAAAACGGGACCCCATCGAAGGGAATCATCGTGGCAACCACGCGCACCGCGCACACCGTGTGGGAAGGCAACCTGCTCGAGGGCAGCGGCGTCGTCACCTTCGACTCCTCCGGCATCGGCCAGCAGCCGGTGACGTGGGCGTCGCGGGCGCAGGACGCCAACGGCAGGACCAGCCCCGAGGAGCTGATCGCCGCCGCCCACTCCAGCTGCTTCTCCATGGCGCTGTCGCACGCCCTCGCGGGCGCGGGCACCCCGCCCACCAAGCTCGTCACCAACGCCGACGTCACCTTCCAGCCCGGCGAGGGCATCACCGGCATCCACCTGACCGTGGAGGGCACGGTGCCGGGCCTCGACAACGACGGCTTCGTCGCGGCGGCCGAGGACGCGAAGAAGAACTGCCCGGTCAGCGCGGCGCTGACCGGCACGACGATCACCCTGACGGCCAAGCTGGCCTGACGTCCGGGAGCAGTACGGCGCCGCGGTCCCCGCGCAGGGCCCGCGGCGCTGTCATGTCCGCCCCATTGACAAGAACGCACTCAAGTTTTGTGCTTGAAGGTGGGCAGCGCCCTGGCGGAAGGGGACGGACATGGCACGTGCGGTCGGGATCGACCTCGGTACGACGAACTCGGTGGTGGCCCTCCTGGAAGGCGGCGACCCCACCGTCGTGACCAACGCGGAGGGTGCGCGCACCACCCCCTCCGTGGTGGCCTTCGCCAAGAACGGCGAGGTGCTCGTCGGCGAGGTCGCCAAACGGCAGGCGGTGACGAACGTGGAGCGCACCGCGCGCTCGGTCAAGCGCCACATGGGCGACGCGAGCTGGCGCTTCCCGGAGAAGGGCTCCGTCGACGGCACCCGCTACCGCGCCCAGGAACTGTCGGCGCGCGTTCTGCAGAAGCTGAAGCGGGACGCGGAGGCCTACCTCGGCGAGGACGTCACGGACGCCGTGATCACCGTGCCCGCGTACTTCGACGACGCCCAGCGCCAGGCCACCAAGGAAGCGGGCGAGATCGCGGGCCTGAAGGTGCTGCGGATCATCAACGAGCCGACGGCCGCCGCCCTCGCCTACGGCCTCGACCGGGGCGAGGAGCAGACCGTCCTCGTCTTCGACCTGGGCGGCGGCACCTTCGACGTCTCGCTCCTGGAGATCGGCGACGGCGTCATCGAGGTCAAGGCCACCAACGGCGACACCCGACTCGGCGGCGACGACTGGGACCAGCGGATCGTCGAACACCTCGCACAGCGCTTCAAGGCCTCGTACGGCATCGATCTCGGCCACGACAAGATGGCGATGCAACGGCTGCGCGAGGGCGCCGAGAAAGCCAAGATCGAACTGTCCAGCTCCTCCGAGACCAGCGTCAACCTGCCCTACATCACCGCCACTGCCGACGGCCCCCTGCACCTCGAGGCGAAACTGACCCGCGCCCAGTTCCAGGAGCTGACCGCCGATCTGCTCGACCGCTGCAAGACCCCCTTCCACCAGGCGGTCAAGGACGCGGGCGTCAAGATCGCCGCGGTCGACCACGTCATCCTGGTCGGCGGCTCGACCCGGATGCCCGCCGTCACGGACCTGGTCAGGGAACTCACCGGCAAGGACCCGCACAAGGGCGTCAACCCGGACGAGGTCGTGGCGCTCGGCGCGGCCCTCCAGGCGGGAGTCATCAGGGGGGACGTGAAGGACGTCCTGCTCCTCGACGTCACCCCGCTGTCCCTCGGCATCGAGACCAAGGGCGGCATCATGACCAGGCTCATCGAGCGCAACACCACGATCCCGACCCGCCGTTCGGAGATCTTCACCACGGCCGTGGACAACCAGCCCTCGGTCGGTATCCAGGTCTACCAGGGCGAACGCGAGATCGCCGCGTACAACAAGAAGCTCGGCGTCTTCGACCTCACCGGGCTGCCGCCCGCACCCCGCGGAGTCCCGCAGATCGAGGTCGCCTTCGACATCGACGCCAACGGGATCATGCACGTCTCCGCGAAGGACCTCGCCACCGGGCGCGAACAGAAGATGACCGTCACAGGCGGCTCCGCGCTCCCCAAGAACGACATCGACCGCATGATGCGCGAGGCCGAGCAGTACGCCGAGGAGGACCGCGCGCGCCGCGAGGCCGCCGAGACCCGCAACCAGGCCGAACAACTCGTCTACCAGACCGAGAAGTTCCTCCGGGAGAACGACGAACGCATCGCCTCCGAGACGAAACCCGAGGTCGAGTCCGCCGTCGCCGACCTCAAGCGCCTCCTGGAGGACTCCGCCACCGACACCACCGCCCTGCGCGGCGGCGTCGAGAATCTGGCCTCGGTGAGCCAGAAGATGGGCCAGGCCATGTACGCCCAGGCCCAGCAGACGCCCCGGGAGGAGCCGGCCGCCCAGCACACCACGGCGGCGGAGGAGGAGGGCGTGGTGGACGCCGAGATCGTGGACGACGAGAGGGAGACGAGGGGCGGCGCGGCGTAAGGAGCCTCCCGGTGAGGGGCTCTCGGCGAGCCCCTCCCTGGGAACTCCTCACCAAGAACGCCTCTCCCGGAACCTCTCAGTAGGAGTCCCGGATCTCCCGCAGGATCTCCTTGGTGCGGGGCACGGAGGCGGCGTGGGCGGACATGTGGTCCAGCACTTCCAGATGCATGGCCACCTCGGCGCGCGAGTCGAGGTAGATGGCACCGGTCAGGTACTCGCTGTAGACCATGTCGGGCAGTTCCGGCTCCGCGAAGCGGAACAGCGCGAAGGAGGTGTACGTCCCCGGATGCGGGCCGCTCGCGTACTCGGCGACCTGGACGGAGATGTCGTCGCTCTCCATCTCCCGCAGCAGCCGGTCGATCTGGTCCCGCATGACCTCGCCACGGATGCTCACCGGACGCCGCAGCGCGGTCTCGTCCATGATCACCCAGAGGTGGGGCCGGTGCTCGCGCCCCAGCAGCAGCTGCTGCCGCGTCATGCGCAACGTCACATGCCGCTCGATGGCCTCGGGACCCGTCTGGCCCACCGTTCCCGCCTCCAGCACGGCGCGCGCGTACTCCTCGGTCTGCAGCAGCCCGGGCACGAAGTGCGGCTCGTACGAGCGGATCAGACGGGCGGCGCCCTCCAGGCTGACGTGCATGCTGAACCAGTCCGGCAGCACATCGTGGAACCGCTGCCACCAGCCCGGCTGGTTCGCCTCCTCGGCCAGCGCGACGAAGGCGGCCACCTCGTCGTCGGCCACGCCGTACGTCGTCAGCAGCACCTGGAGGTATGGGATCTTGAGGGCGACCTCGGCCATCTCCATCCGCCGCACCGTCGCCGGGGCGACACGCAGGACACGCGCGGCTTCTTCCCGCTTCAGCCCGGTGGCCTCCCGCAATTCCTGCAGCCGCCGCCCGAGCACCACTTGCCCCACGGTGGGCGCAGCCCGCCGCTCACTCACGCCACGCCCTCCCCAAGCGCCGAAGCCACCACTCAAACGGATCGGCGACGCTCCGTCAAGACACCAGTGACTGAAGGTATTTGACCGTCGCCGGATCCGCGGGCAGAAACGTCTCGATGGCCAGCTCGGCGACGGTCACGTCCATCGGGGTGTTGAAAGTGGAGATGGAGGAGATGAAGGACAGCACGCGCCCGCCGTGCTCGATCTGCAGGGGGAGCGCGAAATAGGGAACGGGCTCGACGCCACCGTCCAGTTCCCCTTCCCCATCCCCTCCCCGTTCCTGCTCCGGTACCGGGTAGGCCGCCACCTCCTCGTGGAGCGCGCGCAGGGGCTCGGAGCGGTCCAGGGCGATCTGCCGTTCCATCTGCGCGAGCAGGTGGTCGCGCCACTCGCGGTGGTTGCGGATCCGCGGCGCCAGGCCCTCCGGGTGGAGGGTCAGCCGCATCGCGTTCAGCGGCGGCGCGAGCAGCGACTCGGAGACGCCCTCCAGAAGCATGGCGATGCCACGGTTGGCGGCGAGCACGGTGTACGTGGCGTCGACCACCAGCGCCGGGTAGGGCTCGTAGCCCTGGATCAGCCGCTCCATGCCCTGGCGCAGGGCGTCCATCGAGGGGTCGTCGAGGGGGGTCTCCGGGTAGTGGGGCGCGTAGCCGGCGGCGAGCAGCAGCGCGTTGCGTTCCCGTACGGGGACGTCGAGGTGCTCGGCCAGCCGCAGCACCATCTCCTCGCTCGGTCGGGAGCGGCCGGTCTCGATGAAGCTGATGTGGCGGGCCGAGGAGTCGGCCCGCAGCGCCAGTTCCAGCTGGCTGACCCGGCGCTGCTCCCGCCAGCCGCGCAGCAGCGGACCGACGCCTTTGCCGGCAGGGGTGGTTGAGGGCCTGGTCGGACCTGCGGCGACGATGGACATACGCCGACCGTAACCGAGGAACGCTCCCGACGTGGGCCGGGCCCTCGAACGCCGGACGGTCCGGGTTTCCAGGGGCGCGGGGAACCGCGCGACCGGGCCCCACACACCCGCAGTCGAAGACGGGTGCGCCGGAGAGCCCTGTTCGGGGGACTGTGGCAGGCTGAGGAACAGTCCCCACCGCACCCCACCGCACAGAAGAACGGAGCGAGGCCATGCCCGTCGAACCCCTGTCGCAGAAGGAGATCGAGGATCAGCTCGCGGAGCTGCCCGGCTGGTCGCTGGACGGCGACCACCTCGCCCGCTCCTACCACCTCCCCTCCCACTTCGCCGCGACCGCGATGGTCGTACACATCGCCCAGGTACAGGAGGAGCTCGACCACCACTCCGACCTCACCCTCGGCTACAACACGATCTCCCTCACCGTGAACACCCACAGCGTCGGCGGCGCCGTCACCGAGCTCGACCTCAACCTCGCCCGCAGGGTGGAGGCACTGGCTCCGGGACATGGCGCACACTGATCCGCATGCTGGACTACGACAAGGAAGCCGACGCGTACGACGCCAGCAGGGGCGGTGAGCCCAGAGCGGCCGCCGCCGCGGACGCCGTACTCGGCCTCGTCCCCGACGACGTTCAGGCCCTGCTCGACGTCGCGTGCGGCACCGGAATCGTCACGCGCCGCCTCGCCGCCGCCCGCCCGACACTCCGGGTGACGGGCGCGGACGCCGCGCAGGGCATGGCCCGGATGGCGGCGGCACGGCTCCCGGGCGCGGTGGTCCGCGCCGACAGCCGCCGACTGCCCTTCCCCGACGCCTCGTTCGACGCCGTCACCAGCGTCTGGCTGCTCCATCTGGTCGACGGCGCCGAGGACGTCCGCGCCATCGTCGCCGAGTGCGCGCGGGTCCTGCGCCCGGGCGGGGTGTACGTCACCACCGTCGACAAGGCCGCCGCGCACGACGTGGGCAGCGACATCGACGCCGTACTCGCCTCCCGCCCGCGCCGCCCAGCCCAGGACCGCCCCGAGGACGTGGAGGCGTACGCCGTCGAGCACGGCCTGGCCCCGACCGGTGGGGCTCGTTTCCGGGGCCACGGCCAGGGCCGCAGCCCGCGCAGCACGGTGGCGGACCTGCGCCGCGGCTGGTTCACCCGGATCCCCCCGGACGACCCGCTGGCCGAGCGTTTCGTCACGCTGCTCGAAGCGCTGCCCGATCAGGAAGTCCCGCGCCCCGACCCGCAGTTCGCTCTCCGCGCGTTCAGGAAGATCCCCGCCGCGCGAACTCCATGACCCAGTTGGTCACCCATGTCTTCTCCCCGTCCACGGAGAAGGCCTGCTCCCAGCGGGCCGTGGTCGGGGAGATCCCCGACCAGACGAACCGCACCCGCACGTCCTTCCCGTCGTGCGTGTCGTCGCCGTGGAACTCGCCGCGCCCGTCGGGCCCGAACCGCCCCACCACCGGCGGAAACAGCTTCCCGCTGCGGCTCGACGACCAGTTCAGCGACCACACCCGCGCCGCCGGGTCGAAGAGCCGCAGGGTGAGCCCCTGCCAGCCCTCACCGGGCACCGTCATCTCGTCGATGTTCGCGGCGCCGTCGAACAGGCTCCAGCAGCGGTTCGTGGCCTCGAACTCCTCCCAGCCGCTGTCGGGGTCGAGGAAGTCGCTCAGACGCCGGTGGTGGACGTCCCACTCGCCGTGGAAGAAGTCGAAGTCGTGCGGGCTGCTCATGAGCGGTCTCCAGTCGTGCCCTCGGGGAGGGAGTCGGCGAGGTAGGCGTCGAGGTCGGGGGCGTCGGGCGCGAGCATGTGCCGTACCCAGGCGTCGCGTTCGTGCAGGATCGGCGGCAGCTCCCAGACGCAGCCGATCCAGGGGAGGTCGGGTGTGATGAAGTGCGTGGGGTCCCGGTCGGGGCAGCCCAGGACCGGCTGGCCCGCCGACGCGCCGCGGAAGTGCAGGACGTTGTCCCACACCCAGCTGTACGCGTTGAGGTAGGCGCCGTCGTCGCCGCCCCGGTGCAGTACGACGAAGGTCGCGGGCGGTGTGCCGTCGGGCTCCGGCAGCAGTTTCGGCAGCATCGCGTACGCCGCCGCCTCGACGTCGGGTGCGATACCGGCCGGGCCCGCGGTGACGTGGTAGCGCTTGATCCGTCGTCCCGCCACCTCGATGGGCGGCGGCACGGTCAGCAGTTTCTCCCTGAAGCCCGAGGAGTTCGGCGAGGTCGTGGAAGCCATGACGCGCACGCTAGGCGGACTTCACTGACATCCTGTGTCAGTGAAGTCCAGCCGACTCGTCTCGATCCTCCTGCTGCTCCAGACCCGCGGCCGGATGACCGCCGCAGACCTCGCCGAGGAGCTCGACGTCTCGGTGCGCACGGTCTACCGGGACGTCGAGGCACTGAGCGCGGCGGGCGTCCCGCTGTACGGCGACGCGGGGCACGCCGGCGGCTACCGCCTCCTCGACGGCTACCGCACCCGTCTCACCGGCCTCACGGAGGGGGAGGCCGAGGCCCTCTTCCTCGCCGGCGTCCCCGGCCCCGCCGCCGAAATGGGCCTCGGTCCGGTCCTGGCCGCCGCCCAGCTGAAGGTGCGCGCCGCCCTCCCGCGCGAGCTGCGCACGCACGCCGACCGGATCAGCGGCCGCTTCCACCTGGACGCCCCCGGCTGGTACGCGGACGCCGACGACACCCCGTACCTCCCCGCCGTCGCCGACGCCGTCTGGAACGCACGGGTGCTGCACGTCCTGTACCGCCGCTGGCGCGAGCCCACGGATGTGCGGCGCCGCCTGGAACCGTACGGCCTGGTCCTGAAGGCGGGCCGCTGGTACGTCGTCGCGGGCCCCGGTCCTCGTACGTTCCGCGTCGACCAGATTCTCGAACTCACCGCGATGGAAGAGGAGTTCAGCCGCCCGGAGACGTTCGACCTGGCCGCGTACTGGACGGCGTACCAACAGGAGTTCCACGACCGGCTGCACCGCGCCGAGGCCGTGATCCGGATCGCGCCGGGAACCGTTCTCACCGGCCCGGCGGCCCGGGCCGCCGAGGTCGACGGCCGTGTGGATCAGGACGGTTGGACGCGCGTCACCGTCCCCATCGAGTCCATCGACCAGGCTCACGACGCATTCCTCGGACTGGGCGCGGCGATCGAGGTGCTGGAGCCCGCCGAACTGCGGGAGCGCATCGCGCGCACGGTGGCGGCACTGGTCCGCCTGTACGCGTAGAGAGCGCTTGCACGCAGGTGTCCGAGGGCGGCAACTCCGCTGCCCGCCGCGGCGACTGAGGGGACAGAAGCAGTCTGTCCTCCCAGGAGGTAACCATCGTGCAGCACTCGCACAGGCAGCACCGCAGACGCGCCATCGGCTCGGCCCTGGTGACCACGGCCGCCCTGATCGCCGCCGGGCTCACCGCCCTCGGCACCGGCACCGCGCAGGCGGCCACCGCCCGCCAGGTGGAGGCCCTCGACCGGGGCGTCGTCAGTGTCCACACCGACAGCGGCAACCTGGTCAGCTGGCGCTGGCTCGGCACCGACCCGAACGACGTGTCGTTCAACGTCTACCAGGCCGGTACGTTGGTCAACTCGACGCCGATCACCGGCTCCACGAACTACTTCCACTCGGGCGCGCCCGCCCAGGCCGACTACACGGTGCGCGCGATCGTGAACGGCGTCGAGCAGGCCGACTCCGTCCACGCCGTCCAGTTCCGCACCGGATACAAGGACGTGCCCATCACCCCGCCCGCGGGCGGCACCACTCCCGACGGGGTCGCCTACACCTACGAGGCCAACGACGTCTCCGTCGGCGACCTCGACGGGGACGGCCAGCTCGACTTCGTCCTCAAGTGGCAGCCCACCAACGCCAAGGACAACTCCCAGTCCGGCTACACCGGCAACACCGTCATCGACGGCATCAAGCTCGACGGCACCCGCCTGTGGCGCATCGACCTGGGCAGGAACATCCGCTCGGGCGCGCACTACACACAGTTCCAGGTGTACGACTACGACGGCGACGGCAAGGCCGAGGTCGCCATGAAGACGGCGGACGGGACGACGGACGGCCGGGGCACGGTGATCGGCAGTTCCTCCGCCGACTACCGGAACTCCAGCGGATACGTACTGTCCGGGCCCGAGTACCTGACCATGTTCAACGGGCAGACGGGCGCCGCCATGGGCACCGTCGACTATGTCCCGGCGCGCGGCACGGTCTCCTCCTGGGGTGACTCGTACGGCAACCGCGTCGACCGATTCCTCGCGGGAACGGCCTACTTGGACGGCTCCCGGCCCTCCCTCGTCATGGCGCGCGGCTACTACACCCGTACCGTCATCGCCGCCTGAGACTGGCGGGGCGGCGCCTTCACCCGACGCTGGACCTTCGACACCAACTCCTCGACCAACAGCGGCAAGGGCTACGACGGCCAGGGCAACCACCAGTTGTCGGTCGCGGACGTCGACGGGGACGGCAAGGACGAGATCGTGTACGGCTCGATGGCCGTGGACGACAACGGCAACGGCCTGTGGACCACCAAGAACGGGCACGGGGACGCCATGCACGTCGGCGACCTCGACCCTTCCCGCCCCGGCCTGGAGGAGTTCAAGGTCGACGAGGACTCCTCGAAACCGGCGTCCTGGATGGCGGACGCCAGGACGGGCACGATCCTCTGGTCCACGGCGGCCAACGGCGACAACGGCCGAGGCGTCTCCGATGACGTCTGGGCGGGCAGCGCGGGCGCCGAGTCCTGGTCCTCGCACGCCGACGGCGTCCGCAACCCGCAGGGAACGGTGGTGGCGACCCGCAAGCCGGGCAGCATCAACTTCCTGTCCTGGTGGGACGGCGACCCCGTCCGTGAACTCCTCGACGACACCCACATCGACAAGTACGGCACCTCGTCCGACACCCGCCTGCTGACCGGCTCGGGAGTCCACTCCAACAACGGCACCAAGGCGACTCCGTCACTGTCAGGCGACATCCTCGGAGACTGGCGCGAGGAGGTCGTCTGGCCGACGACCGACAACACGGCCCTCAGGATCTACTCCACCCCCTACGAGACGACCACCAGGATCACCACCCTCCTCCACGACACCCAGTACCGCACGGCCCTGGCCTGGCAGAACACCGCCTACAACCAGCCCCCGCACCCGAGCTTCTTCATCGGCGACGGGATGACGACGGCACCCCGGCCGACGGTCTACACGCCGTAAGCAGTAGGGGCGCGCGCCGGGTGTGGCGCGCGCCCCTACTCGCTCAGCTCACCGTGCAGGTCTGATCCCCCAGCTTGAAGGACGTGGGTGTGGTGTTCGACCCCGTCCAACTCCCCGTGAAGCCGAAGCTCACCGACGAACCCGCCGCCACGTTCGCGTTCCAGGTCAGGTTCTTCGCCGTGACCGTGGTGCCCGACTGGGCGGCGTCGGCGTTCCAGGCCTGGGCGATCTTCTGTCCGTCCGCGAAGGCCCAGGAGAGGGACCAGCCGCTCCAGGCGGTGGTGCCGGTGTTGGTGAGCGCCACGTCGGCCTGGAAGCCACCCGACCACTGGTTGGTGATCTTGTACGTCACCGCGCAGGCGCCCGTCGGCGGGGGCGTCGGATCCGTACCGCCACCCCCGCCACCGGTGTCCGAGCCGTCGCCGTAGATGATTCCGCGCCCGTTGGTCGCGATGTACACGCGTCCGTAGATCCGCGGGTCTCCCGTGATCGCGCCGCCGGTCCAACCCCACTGGTGGGCGTCGTCGTTGATGCGGGTCCAGCTCGCGCCCTTGTCCGTCGAGCGGAAGATGCCACGCACCCCGCCGATCTTCGCGCTGGTGTAGAGCGTCTGGTACGAGGCGCCGGTCGCCGCCTTGCCGAAGCCGATGGTGTCGGCCTGGTCGACGTTCGACAGCTTGGTGAAGCTCGCGCCGCCGTCCGCGGAGTGCCACAGCCCGTACGCGCCGTCGCTCGCGCCGCCCGCCAGCCACACGTCGCCCTTCGCACCGGGCAGCGCCTTGAAGCGCACGCTGTCACCGCTCGGCAGGCCGGTGGCGGCGGAGGCGGTGAAGGTGGCGCCGCCGTCCGAACTGACGTAGAACTTGCCGGACTTGAACCCGTAGAAGGTCATCGGGTCGACCCGGTCCGACTCCACGATCGCGCCGGACGGGATGCCGCCGGACGCCGACCACGACGTACCGAAGCCGGCCGTGTACTGCACCCCCGCGCCCACCGGGCTCCACACGAAACGGCTGCCGTCGGACGCCGCGGCGACCGTGCCGCCGCCGCTGACGCCCGAAGGGTCGGTGCCCGCGAACCAGTTGGCGCCGTTGTCGGTGGAGAAGGCGATGTGCGGGCCCGAGTCGAGGTTGCCGACGCGCACCACCGTGTTCGGGTCGGTCTCGGCGTAGTCGAGGCTCGTCGTCGTGGTGAAGTTCGGCGAGGTGTACATCATCGACGGCACCTTGGTGAGGTCCGTGTGCCGGAAGCCGCCGATGTCACCGAGGGCGCTGAGGAGGGTGGCCCCGGAGGGGGGAGAGGCCAGGTCGTTCACGGCCGTCTCCTCCAGGCCCTGGACCATGGGCCGAATCGTGAACTGGCTGTCGCTGTCCCAGTTCGTGAGGTTCTCGGTGCCGTAGATCGTCGCGCCCGTTCCGTACATCATCCGGGCTGAGTTGAACGGGTCGATCTCCAACCCCTCGGTCATCCAGCCGAGTTTGGGCGACTGCTCGGGAGGTGACGGGTTCGCGTGGAACGTCAGCCAGGGCACGGACGACACGTCCATCGTGTAGCGGTTCGAGCGGTTCGGGTACGAGGTGTAGTCCCAGGCCTTCGTCCAGGTGCCGCCGCTGTCGGTGGATCGGAAGATCTGGGTGTCCGGCCACCACGAGCTGTACGCCGTGGTCATCACCGTGCCCGGATGCTGCCGGTCGACGGTCAGTCCGCTGAATCCGTAGTAGGTGTCGGCCTCCGCGACCGGGCTGATGTTCGTCCAGGTCCCGGTCCTGGTCGCGTACCGCCACAGCCGGCCCTTGCCGCCGTCGTACGGGCCGCCCTTGTCGCTGTAGGCGAGGTAGAGGTAGCCGTTCGTGGCGTCGAGGACGCCCTTGTGGGCCAGCTGGCCGGTGGGCTGCCCGGCGAGCCGGGACCAGGTCGCGCCGCCGTCCGTCGAGCGGTAGACCGCGTTGTCCTGGTCGGCGACCCCGACGTAGATCGTCTGCGTGGCGCTTCCCGGGGTGCCCGTGGACTCGTCGAAGGTCACCCACACGATGCCCTGGTTGTCACTGGTGTAGCCGCTCGTGTCGGTCGCGTCCTGCACGTAGGTGCCGACGTTCGGGAAATTGGTCACCTGCGACCACGTGACACCCGAGTCCGTCGACCGCCACAGACCCTTGCCGCTCGGCGCGCCGAGGTACAGCACGCTGTCCTTGTGGGGGTCGATCGCGAGGCGCTCGCCCATGCCCCGGCCAGGCATGTTCCCGCCCAGCTTGAAGGGCAGGTCCGTCCTCTGCCAGCTCGCGCCCCGGTCGGCGGAGCGCAGCACGGCACCGTTGCCGGGGTCCCAGCTGTTCGTGTAGGTGCCGACCGCCGCGTACACCTTGTTCGGGTCGACGGAGTCGGACGCGAGGCTGACCACCCCGGTGTGGCCCCACCGGTCCCAGCCGATCGAGTCCGTGAGCGGGATCCAGGTCCTCGTCGACTCCTGCCAGCGGTAGGCGCCGCCGATGTCCGTGCGGGCGTAGGCGAGGTTCTTCTCGGAGCGGTTGAACACGATGCCGGGGACGAAGCCGCCGCCGTCGATCCGGGCGTTCTTCCAGGTGTACGTGTCGGCGGCGAGCGTCGTGGTCGGGGGGCTCGAGGCGAGGGCGGACGGACTGCCCGCCAGCAGGCCGGCGGCCAGTGCCAGTACGGCCGTGAGGATACGGGTTCTTCGCACGGTGGGGTCCTCTCTGAGGGAGGGCATGACGACCGGGCGGCCCCCAGTGCGGGTGGGGGCCGCCCGGCCAGGTGGCCTCGTCGTCAGGTGACGAGACCGCGCACGCGGAGCTTCGGGCGCTCTTGGAGGCACGGTGCTGGTCCGCGCCCCTGGGGGCGCGGGGAACTGCGCGACCAGCCACGGACGGCCCGCAGCTCAAGTACCGCCCAACCCGCGGAGCGCCCGGCGGGGACTATTCGAGAAGCTCCGCGTACGAGCCCATGGCCAGGGCGATGTCCGCCTGGGCCCAGAACCGGTGGTACGTGAAGGAGGGCGCGGCTCCGCCCGCCAGATAGGCCTCGATCTTCGACCAGTTCGGGTCGTTCTTGTAGAAGGACCTGAGCGAGGTGAAGGTCGAGGTGGAGTTGATCGTGTCGCCGTTCGGCATCTTGCCGCTCCAGCCGCTCGGGACGTAGACCGTGTCGTCGAAGCGGTTGTAGTCGGCGCGGGTCTCCGGGACGGCGATGCCCAGGCTGTCCTGGTAGTTGCTCCACATGCCGTCGAGGAGTGCCTTCGCCGTCGTCTTCGCCTGGGCGTTGCCGGACTTGGCGGCGTAGTACGACAGGGTCTTGGCGTACGCGGCGGCCACACCGACGTCGTTGGTGTAGTCGGCGACGGTCACGTGAAGTCCGGTGTTGGGGCCGGGACTTGAAGCGTTCCAGGTGTCGGGCGCGCCGGACCACTGGAGCGTGGAGGGGATCTGATAGGTGCCGTCCGGGTTGATCGTGGTCTTGGACAGCGCCCAGGAGACCCACTTGTCGAGGACCGCCTTCGCGCTCGCGTTCCCCGTCTGCTGGTAGTACTCGGCGACCCGCTCCATGGACCAGGCCTGGAAGCCGAACCACTGGTTGGACGGCGGGTCGTGGTACACCGGCTGCTGGTCGTAGTACATGCCGTAGAAGGTCGGCGTCCCGGCCGGCGGGGTCGCGTAACGGCCCGCCCAGCTGTTGGTCGCGCCGCCCGCGATGGCGCCCTCGTTGGACTGAAGCCAGCGGTAGAACTCCAGCTGCCGGGTGAGGGAGGTGCTCCAATCGGCCGTCCCTGTCGACGACTTGGGCTTCAGATCGGCGTACGAGCTGAGCGCGTACGCGGCCAGCGGGTTCTGGTAGCCGCCGTGGACATGGCTGGAGCCGATGCGCCAGGCCCAGCCCGCCGAGGTGTCGGTCGCACCGCCCCAGGCGTAGTACCAGGAGAGCAGATAGTGCGAGGCGTCCTTTCCGGTGCCGGCCGCGCAGGTCGACGGGCCGACACAGTTGCCGATCTTCTTGAAGTACTTGTCGTACATGGCGTAGCGCAGATAGTCGCCCATCTTCGCCGCCTTGCCGACGGTCGCGGACACGTCGCCGCCCTTGCCCTGCGCCTTGGCCCACACGTCGGCCCAGTACGCGGCCTGCACGGCCCGCGCGTCGGCGTCCGGCGCGTCGGTGTACTTCCACTGCTTGGCGTACGAGGAGTCCCCGGTGAAGAGGTCCAGGTAGCCGTTGGTGGAGCCGTACTTGAAGGCGTCGCAGGTCGGCTGCGGCACGGTCTCCCACACCGACTCCTGCGCGCCGCGCTGGAAGGTGTTGATGTACGACGGTCCGGTCGCGGTCGGTCCGGCCTCGCACTTGCCGGGCTCGTTGCCGTAGCCGTAGACGTTGTCGACGTCCTGGAGCCAGTGCATGCCGTACACGTCGTCCGTGCCGTACGCGCTCTTCAGCTCGGCCGCGATCGGGTCCGGGCCGACGGAGACGCCCGTGTCGAGCTTGGCCGGGTACTCGTTCGGGGTGTCGAGTTCCGGCGCGTAGGTCGCGGGCTTAGAGGCGTTGTAGAAGGAGTTCGTCGGCTGGTCGGCGTGGGTGGGGATCATGTACGTCTCCATGGTCGTCCACGCGGCGTTGAACTTGGACCAGTCGCCGGTGACCTTCCCGTACATCGCCTGCAGCCAGATCAGATAGCTGTACGCCTCCGACGTCGTCTCATGACCCTGGTCCGGCGCCTCGACGATCAGCGTCTCCACCGAGTGGTAGGGGATGCCCTCGGGCGAGAAGTAGCCGTTCGCCGGGTTGGTGATCCTGCCGTAGAGGTCCAGGAAACGTGCGTCGTAGGCCTTCGACGCGGCCAACTCCGTCACCGTGACCGTCGCCTTGGCGTACCCGGTCGCCGAGGCCGTGAAGGTCGCGGCGCCGGTCCCGGAGGCGTCGGCGGTGACGGTCACGTTCTGTGCCGTGTTCCAGTTGGCCGGGGTGAAGGTGAGCGAGGCGCCGCCGGTGACGGACAGTCCGGTATTGCCGTCCGTACGGGCGGTCGTCACCGTCACGCTGGCGGCCGGCTGTTTCGAAAGTTGTACGGCGAACGTTCCCGATTTGCTCTGCTGGACGCCGAGTTGCGTCGGCGAGGCCACCACGGCGGGACCCGAGGCGACCGTGATGCCGACCGGTGTGGACGCCGCGGAGGCGCCCAGGCTGTCGTAGGCCTTGGCCACCAGTGAATGACTGCCCACGGTCAAGCTGGAGGTGGACAGCGTGTAGGGGGAGCTGGTGTCCGTGCCCAGCAGGGTCGTGTCGTCGTAGAACTCGACCTTGGCGATCGTCGCGTTGTCGGCGGCCGCCGCGGTCGCGGCCAGCGGTATCGCGTCGCCCTGTGTGTAGACCGCGCCCGCGGCCGGGCTGGTCAGCACGGTGACCGGCGGCTGGTGGGCGCCGGTGCAGGTGGTGCCGTTGATCGCGAAGGAGGCGGGCGCCGTGTTGGTGCCGCTGTAGGTGAACTGCGCGCCGGTGGAGACCGCTGCCCCGGCGGCGATCGTCCCGTTCCAGGAGGCGTTCTTCGCGGTGACCGTCCTGCCGGACTGCGACCAGGTCCCGTTCCAGCCGCTGGTCAGCGTCTGGTTGCCCGTGTAGTCGTACGTCAGGGTCCAGCCGTTGATCGGGTCCGTGCCCCGGTTGGTGAGCGTGAGATCCGCGGTGAAGCCCGAGCCCCAGTCATTGGTCTTGTAGTCGACGCTGCACTGAACTCCCGCTGCTTGAGCGGGAGTTGAGCTATTCGCGAGCATGGTGAACGGAAGCGCGAGGGCCGCCACCACGGCGGTCCACAGCCGCCGGGTACTCCGGCGTCTGCTTCTGGAACTTGGGTGCATGTCCTGGTTCCTCCTTGCGGCTCGGAGAAGTGGGGGGCGGAGCAGCAACAAGCCTTGAACCAGTGGGAGCGCTCCCATATTGGAGAGGGGGGTCGAAGGGGTCAAGGTGCTTGAAGAGTCGAAATTGTTCGATTGATCAACAGTGCGACGCCTCTGTCCTTTACCGACACTTGGCGCTAACTTCATCCGCACCAGTGGGAGCGGTTCCATCAGTCGACGCGTCCGTCACGACGCGCCCGAGCTGCAAGGAGTCGCTCATGCGACACCCTCCGCGTTCAGGACTTTTAGTGGTCGGCGCCGCGGTCGCCCTCGTGGGCACCGCGATCGCGCCGGTCGTCACGGCTTCAGGAGCCACCCCCGCGTGCACGGTGGACTACTCCGTCACGAGCCAGTGGGACACCGGCTTCCAGGGCGCCGTGAAGATCACCAACAACAGGGCCGCGCTCAGCGGTTGGAGTCTCACCTTCGACTTCGCGAACGGTCAGAAGGTCGGTCAGGGCTGGAACGCCAAGTGGTCCCAGTCCGCCACGACGGTCACCGCGGCCAACGAGAGCTGGAACGGTGCGCTGGGCTCAGGGGCCAGTGTCAGCGCCGGGTTCCTCGCCTCGTGGTCGGGGAGCAACGCCGTACCCACGACGTTCAAGCTCAACGGGACCACGTGCAACGTGGACACGGAGCCGTCGCCGACCCCGACGGATCCGCCGCCCACGACCGGTACGGCACCCGAGCTGCACGTCTCCGGGAACAAGCTCGTCGACGCCGGCGGCACGACACGGCGGCTGCTCGGCGTCAACCGCTCCGGCGGCGAGTTCATGTGCGTCCAGGGATACGGCATCTTCGACGGGCCCGTCGACGACGCCTCGGTCAAGGCGATCGCCGACTGGAAGGCCAACACGGTCCGCATTCCGCTCAACGAGGAGTGCTGGCTCGGCCTGTCCAACATCAAACCGGAGTACGCGGGCGCCAACTACATCTCCGCCGTCAAGGACCTGGTCGCCAAGGTCGAGGCGCACGGGATGACCCCGCTCGTCGAACTGCATTGGAACCACGGGCAGTACACCGGGAACTCGGCGGGCTGCTCGGACGTGCACGCCACCTGCCAGAAGCCGATGCCGGACGCGCAGTACAGCCCGGCGTTCTGGTCCTCGGTCGCCGGCACGTTCAAGGACGACCAGGCCGTCGCCTTCGACCTGTTCAACGAGCCCTACCCGGACCGCGCGACCTCCACCACCGCCCAGGCGTGGGCCTGCTGGAAGGACGGCGGCAGCTGCCCGGGCATCGGCTACGAGGTCGCCGGGATGCAGGACCTGGTCGACGCGGTGCGCGGCACCGGCGCCAGGAACCTGATCCTGGCCGGCGGGCTCGCGTACTCCAACGACCTGAGCCAGTGGCTGACGTACAAGCCGAGCGATCCCACGGGCAACCTCGTCGCCGCCTTCCACACCTACAACTTCAACACGTGCGCCAGTGAGAGCTGCTGGAACTCGACGCTCGCCCCGGTGGCCGCCCAAGTCCCGCTCGTGGCGGGGGAGATCGGTGAGAACACCTGCTCCCACGGCTTCGTCGACACGGCGATGAAGTGGTTCGACGACCGGGGGCTCTCCTACCTCGGCTGGACCTGGAACACCTGGGACTGCTCCTCCGGTCCCTCCCTGATCTCCGACTACGACGGCACTCCCACGTCGTACGGAGTCGGGCTGCGTGATCATCTGCGCGCCCTCAACGGATGACCGGTGCGCGCCCTCAACGGATGACCGGCGCAGGAATCAGACGCACACCCGCGCCGGAACCCGACGCACACCCGCGCAAGAAGTCAACGGACACCCGCACAAGAAGAGATGGGAACCCGCACTCATGAGTCGTACCAAATCCGCGCTCTTAGGGGCGCTCGTCCTGCTCGCCGGCGCCTCGGGAACCGCCGTGGCGGCCGTTCCCGCGGACCCCGCCGGGATCGCCGCCATCCCCTGCACCGTCGACTACAAGGTGCAGAACCAGTGGGACACCGGCTTCACCGCGGCCGTCACGGTCACCAACAACAGCGCCGCCAAGACCTCCTGGGCGGTGAAGTGGGCGTACGCCGGAAACCAGAAGGTGACCTCGGGCTGGAACGCGAAGATCAGCCAGAGCGGCACCGCCGTCACCGCGGCCAACGAGACCTACAACGGGACGCTGGCGACCGGCGGTTCGGTCAGCTTCGGCTTCAACGCCTCCTACAGCGGCACCAACGCGCTGCCCACCTCCTTCACCCTTGACGGGATGACCTGCAACGTCGACGACGGAAGTGGTGGCGGAGGCGGGGGAGGAGGCAGTGACCCCTCCGGGAGAGTCGACAACCCGTACGCCGGAGCCAAGGTCTACGTGAACCCGGAGTGGTCCGCGAAGGCGGCGGCGGAGACCGGCGGCAGCCGGATCTCCAACCAGCCCACCGGTGTCTGGCTCGACCGGATCGCCGCGATCAACGGGGCGAGCGGCAGCATGGGTCTGCGCGCCCACCTCGACGCGGCGCTCGCGCAGAAGGGCAGCGGCGAAGAGGTCGTCCAGCTGGTCGTCTACGATCTGCCCGGACGTGACTGCGCGGCCCTCGCCTCCAACGGAGAGCTCGGCCCGACGGAGATCGACAAGTACAAGACGCAGTTCATCGACCCGATCGCGGCGATCCTCGCGGACAGCAAGTACGCCTCGCTGCGGATCGTCACGACCATCGAGATCGACTCGCTGCCGAACCTCGTCACCAACACCGGCAGCCGGGCCACCGCCACCCCGCAGTGCGACACCATGCTTGCCAACGGCAACTACGTGAAGGGCGTGGGCTACGCGCTCGCTAATCTCGGCGCGATCCCGAACGTCTACAACTACCTGGACGCCGGCCACCACGGCTGGATCGGCTGGGACGACAACTTCGCCCCGTCCGCGACCCTGTTCAAGCAGGCGGCCACCAGCGAGGGCGCCACGGTCGACGACGTCGCCGGGTTCATCACCAACACGGCGAACTACAGCGCCCTGAAGGAGAACAACTTCACCATCAACGACACGGTGAACGGCACCTCCGTCCGCCAGTCCAAGTGGGTCGACTGGAACCGCTATGTCGACGAGCTGTCCTTCGCCCAGGCCTTCCGCAACCAGCTCGTGTCGGTCGGCTTCAACTCCGGCATCGGCATGCTGATCGACACCTCCAGGAACGGCTGGGGCGGCACCGCACGGCCCACCGGCCCCGGCGCGACGACCAGCGTCGACACCTACGTCGACGGCGGGCGCTACGACCGCCGTATCCACGTCGGGAACTGGTGCAACCAGGCCGGTGCCGGTCTCGGCGAGCGCCCGCAGGCCTCCCCGGCCACCGGGATCGACGCCTATGTGTGGATGAAGCCCCCGGGTGAGTCCGACGGCTCCAGCTCCGCCATCGCCAACGACGAGGGCAAGGGCTTCGACCGGATGTGCGACCCGACCTACACGGGCAACCCCCGGAACAACAACAGCATGTCCGGCGCGCTGCCGAACGCCCCGCTGTCGGGGCACTGGTTCTCGGCGCAGTTCCAGCAGCTGATGACGAACGCGTATCCGCCGCTGTAGGACGTCCGACCTGGTGATCCGTCGGGGGTCAGGCCTCCTGGGCCAGCCCCCGGCGGATCGCGAACTCCACCGCCGAGTAGTCGCCGTCCGCCCGCTCCAGCTCGTAGGGCACCGCCGGATACAGCGGCGGCTGCGCCATGAAACGCGGGCGCGTGCCGTGATGCGGCTGGGCCGCGTGCACCAGGAACGGGTGGCAGAGGAATACGTCGCCGGGGCGGCCGGTGGCGAAGGCGAGCGGGCGGTGCGCGGAGGCCTCGGCCACCTTCGGACCGAGTTCGAGGAACGAGGCCCCCGCCTCGCCGTACGGCTCCAGGACCGGCGGCACGTCGAGGTGCGAGCCCACCCTGATACGGGTCGGGGCGTCGGCCCCGGTCACCTCGCTGAACAGGAAGAGCATCAGCAGGGCCCGGCCTCGCGAGCGGAGATTGGAGTGGTAGAGCGCCTCACCGTCGGGGAGGTAACTGCCTTCGATGTGCCAGCCCGCGTCGTCCGGCTCCTCCGTGTGCGGGAACCGCAGCGGGAAACTGCCCAGCGCGTAGCGCGGCTCCCAGCGTCTCTCGCCGACCAGCAGATCGAAGGCCTGGTGCAGAGCGGGGGAGTTGGCCGCGGCGGCGAACGGGCCCTGCGCCATGCTGCTCACCCAGTGCACGGGGTCCTTCCAGGTGCCGGGGTCGTCCGGGTCGTACCCCGTCTCCTTCCACAGCAGCCGGGCGCAGCTCTCGGCGACGCGCGGCGGGAAGGCGCCCTCGATCTTCACGAACCCGTCCTCGAGGAACCGCGCCACCATCTCGTCGTCCATGGGGCCATGCTCGGGGACGGACCGCCTCGGACGCATCAGATTTTCCGACCGCGGTTTTTGCTGTTCGCGCAACATCGTTGGCCGTTTCCGGGAGCCGAGGAGCACGCTGTGTACGCACCCGGACGAGAGGCGGACCACCATGGCACACGACCACCACGACCACGAGAATGCCCAGCACGCTCATGACCACACCCACATGGACTTCGCCGAGATGATCCCCATGCTGGAGCAGGAGGCGGAGCTGTTCAGCCCGCTCTACACCGAGGCGGCGGGCTGGCTGCGGGACCAGCGGTCCGAGACCGGGCTGATCGTGGACGCGGGCAGTGGCCCCGGTGTCATCTCCTGTCTCCTCGCGGACACCTTCCCCGCGGCGCGGGTCGTGGCCGTGGACGAGGTGGAACCCCTGCTGGAGCGGGCCCGCGCCCGTGCCGACCGGCTCGGCGTCGGCGACCGCTTCAGCACCTTGCGGGCCGAACTCGGCGGCGGACTGGGTGACTTGGAGTACCCGGCGGACCTGCTGTGGGCGAGCAGGTCCCTGCATCACGTGGGCGACCAGCGCGCCGCGCTCGCCGGTTTCGCGCGCGCTCTCGCGCCCGGCGGCACCCTCGCCCTCATGGAAGGCGGCCTGCCCATGCGCTACTTCCCGCGCGAGATCGGCATCGGCCGCCCCGGCCTTCAGTCCCGTGTCGACGCGGTCCACGACGAATGGTTCGGCCGGATGCGGGACGAGCTGCCCGGAGCGGTGCGAGAGACGGAGGACTGGGCCGCCCTGATGACCGCCGTCGGCCTGCGCCACACGGCGACCCGCACCTTCCTCGTCGACCACCCCGCCCCGGTCTCGGACGAGACGCGCGCCTTCGTCGTCACCTCCCTCACCCACCGCCGCGACTTCCTCGCCCCCGGCCTCGACGCGGACGACCTCGCCACCCTCAACCGTCTCCTCGACCCGGACGACAAGGCGAGCGTGTACCACCGACCGGACGTCTTCCTGCTGACGGCGCACACCGTGCACGTCGCGGTGAAGCCGGAGTAGTTCCGGCCGGTCCGCATCCGGAGTGGTTCCGGCCGGTCAGCACGTGCCCGGGCGCGCGTACACGGTGACCCGGGCGCCCTGGACCCGGCGTGTGCCGCACTTCTCGAAGTACGTGGCCAGGACCCGCCGTTTGACGATCTCCCCCGGGGTCGCGTCGAGCGGCTGCCCCGCGGGATCGCTCACGGCGACGATACGGCTCGCCGTGATCATGCGGGCGCGGACGACCGGCGCCGGAACCTCGGTGCCGTACAGGGTGTGCGAGGCGGCCGGTGCGCGGTCGAGGGCCAGGTCCCGCAGCCCGCGCAGGGCGCCGGGGTCGGGCAGGGACCACACCCGGCGCCGCGCCGGCAGGTAGAGGACCCCGTCACCCGGCGCACCGGCCTCGGCGACGGCCCGGGCGATCGCGCCCACGTCGTCGACCCGGCTCTGCGGTGTACGCAGCTGCAGGGTGACGGGGAGCAGCGCGAGAACGGCGGCGCCCGCGCATGCCAGCGCCGCCGCGCGGGTCCGCCGGGCCCGGGTGAGTCGGGCCAGCGCCGCGCCGGTCAACAGGGCGGTGCCGCTCTGGCCGTAGAGGACATAGCGGTCCACATACAGGGGTGTGACCAGCGAGACCAGCAGGAGCAGCAGGGCGGGCAGGACGAGGAGCCCGAGCGCGAGGACGGGCAGCCGGACGCCCCGGAGTACGCGCGAAGTGGGCTTCCGGCCCATCGCCGCGCAGGCCAGGGCGAGGACGGCCGTTCCCGCGAACCCCACGAGTGCTCCGGCGCCCGGTCTGCCGATCCACGACACCTGATCCGACTGCCGCGTACTCAGCACGGCGAGCGGCGCCACCGTGACGAGGACCACCGCCGCCGCCCCGGCCCAGGCCCGGCGGGCGGCGCGCGGCACGGCGACCGCGTGCGCGGTGAGCGCCAGTACGGCGAACTCGTGCAGCAGCCCGGCCGCCACCAGCACCGCGGCGTAGGCGACCCAGGTGCGGCCGTCCGGGCTCGCCACCGCCCGCACCAGCAGATACGTCGCCCAGACGACCAGCGCGCACACGATCGCGTACGACCGGCCCTCCTGCGCGTAGCGCTGGACCTGCGGCAGCAGTGCGAAGACGGATCCCGCGAGAAGACCTGCGCGGGGTCCGGCCAGCCGGTGTCCGAGGAGGGCCAGCGTTCCGGTCGCCGCGGCGGTGGCGAGGACCGACGGGAGCCGGAGCACCAGGAGCGGGTCGAGCCCGCGGGTGACCTCGAACAACAGGTGCATGAGCAGGTAGTACAGACCGTGTACGGCGTCGGCGTCGGCGAGTGTCGACCACAGGTCGGGCAGGGACCGCCGCGCCATGTCGTAGGTCACCGCCTCGTCCCGCCACAGGGTGCCGCCGCGCCGAATGCCCCACAGTCCGAGGGCGAGCGAGAGCAGGGCGGGGGCGTACACCGTCGGTGGGGTGTGCGGGGCGGGCGTCGGCAACCGTGCGGGGGCGAGCGGCGGTCTGGAAGTGTGTGTGGTGGCGATGGCTGACTCCGGCGCGTGGTCGATGCCTCGCGGTCCCCTCCGACGGGGCCCCGAGGACGTGCACCGTCGAGTCCAGCCGCCGGACGATTGATGGGCAGCCCCGTCGCGGGGCACCTATCAATGCAGATGGGGAGCGGTGCCGACGGATCGGGCCGCCGCGGACGGGGGGAGTCACCGGTGGGACGCCGAGAGAAGCCGCTGGATCCGGCGCAGGGCGCGGTGGCGCGGTTCGCCTTCGGGCTGCGGGGGCTCCGCGACGAGGCGGGCGCCCCGACCTACCGCGCGATGGCCCGCCGGGCGGGCTACTCGGGACCCACGCTGTCCGCGGCGGCGGCGGGCGAGAGACTGCCCACACTGCCGGTGCTCCTGGCGTACGTCAGCGCGTGCGGAGGGGACATCTCCGTGTGGGAACGGCGCTGGCGCGCGGCGCTCGCGGAGGAGGCGGGCACCCCCGCACCGGACGACGCCGAGGGCCCGTACCCCGGACTCGCCCGCTTCGAGCCCGCCGACCGGGACCGCTTCCACGGCCGCGACGACCTGATCGCCGAACTGCTGCGACTCGTCGGCCGCAGGCGGGTGTCGGCCGTCGTCGGTGCCTCGGGCAGCGGCAAGTCGTCCCTCTTACGGGCGGGGCTGATACCGGCGCTGCGTACATCGGCCGGTACGAGGGAGGCGGAGCCGACCGCCGCGGCGCGGACGCGCGCGGCGCTTCCCGGACAACGCAGGTCCCCCGCCGCCGAATTCGGGACCACGGCCACCGAGCCCGCTCCGCCCGCCGTCCCGCTGTCCGCCACTCACCCTCCGGCCCCCGCCGCCATCCGCATCCTCACCCCCGGCGCCCACCCGGCCCGCACCCACGGCGCGCTGTTCGTCCCGCACGACGCGCCCGGCGACACCCTGCTCGTCATCGACCAGTTCGAGGAGCTCTTCGCGCTCTGCGCCGATCCCGGTGAACGGGCCCTGTTCATCGAACGGTTGCTCACGGCGCTGGATCCGGACAGCGGACTGCGCGTGATCCTCGGGGTCCGCGCCGACTTCTACGGACGGTGCGCCGAACACGGTCCGCTCGCCGAGGCGCTGCGGGACTCCACCCTGCTCGTCGGGCCGATGACCCCGCAGCGGCTGCGCGAGGCGGTCGTCCGGCCGGCCGTCGCGCGACGGGTCGTCGTCGAACGCGCCCTCACCGCACGCATCGTGGCGGACGTGGCCGACGAGCCGGGCGGTCTGCCCCTGATGGCCCACGCGCTGCGCGAGCTCTGGCGTCGCCGCAGCGCCCGCACCCTCTCCCTGGCCACGTACGAGGCGATCGGCGGCGTCCAGGGCGCCGTCGCGCACACCGCGGAAGAGGTGTACGCGCGCTGCACCCCCGTAGAGGCGGCCGCGGTACGGGCGCTGCTGCTGCGGCTGGTGAACCCCGGTGACGGGGCCGAGGACACCCGGCGGCCCGTCCTGCGCGACGAGCTGGGGGATGCCGACACCACCGCGCGGGTGCTCGAACAGCTGGTGCGGGCACGCCTGTTGACGGTCGACGGCGACACCGTCGACCTCGCGCACGAGGCCCTGATCAGTGCCTGGCCCCGGCTGCGCGGCTGGGTGGACGAGGACCGCGAACGGCTGCGGCTGCATCGCAGGCTCACCGAGGCGGCGCGCACCTGGCAGCAGTTGGACCGGGACGCCGGAGCCCTCTACCGGGGGGTGCGACTGACGGCGGCGCCCGAGGAATTCGGCTCCAGGCTGGGCGAGTTGAGCCGACTGGAGCGGGACTTCCTGGCCGCGAGCGTGACGGCGTACGAGGCGGGTCGTCGTACCGCCGCCCGCGCGGCCCGCCGTCTGCGGAGTCTGACGGTGTCCCTCGCCGTGCTGCTCTGTCTCGCCGTCGTCGCGGGTGCGACCGCCTGGCGGCAGAGCGGGGTCAGCGCACGGCAGCGGGACGAGGCGCGGGCCCGGCGGGTCGCCGCCTTCGCGGACACGCTCCGGCCGACGGATCCGCGCACGGCGATGCGTCTCGCGCTCGCGGCCTGGCGCACCGCGGACCTGCCCGAGACCCGCGAGGCGGTCCGGACGGCCGCCGCCCAGAGCGACCAGGCCGCCTTCACCGAGCCCGCACAGCTCGGCGCCCCCGACGCGCCGCACTGGCTCGGCGCGGACGGCCGGATCCTGACAACGGTCGTACGGGACAAGGTCGTTCAGTGGGACGTACGCCGTCAGCGGCACCTGCGCGAGGTCGCGCTGCCCGGTCTTTCGGAGGGGATCGTCGACGTCAGCGCCGACGCCCGCTGGATCGCGTACCGCGGCCGGGACGGCGCGACGGTCAGGAACCTGACGAACGGGGAGAGCCACCGCGTCGCCCCGGGATCCTGGACCGACACCGGCGGGGCGTTCGGGCCGAGCGGACGCACCTTCGTCGTACGGCGCGAGGGACGGGGGGCCGGAGACGAAGGGGCCACGGTCGAGGTGTGGGACGTACGACGGGAGCGGGTCCTCTTCCGATATCCAGGGGGCGACCGGGACGGTCCGCTGCCGGTTCTGAGCCCGAACGACCGCTTTCTCGCCTGGTGCACCCACGACGGTGAACGACTGCGCGTCTGGGACGTCGTCGAGCGGCGCCGGGTCGCGACCGAGCCGCCCGCGCGGACGCAGCGGCTCCTGTGCCGCTCGGACGAGCCGGTCTTCACCCCCGACAACCGCGCGCTGGCCGCGGGAACCGCTGACGGCGTCGTCACCTGGGACTTCCACGCCGACCGTGGACGTCCCCTGCTGCCGATGCCCGGCGAGGACGTCAACTCGGTGGAGTTCGACCCTACCGGCGCCTACGTCCTCACCTGGGGTTCGGCCGGCCTCGCCCTGTGGCGTACGGACAGTCCGGCCCCGACGGACGGCGGACCGCGCCGACCGCTCATCACGTTCCCCGTCGAGACACCCGCCGTCACCGACATCCGGCTCGACCCGCGCGAGGGCGTGTTGCGCTACCGCGAAGGTTCCCGGGCGGGAGTCGTGCACACCCTCTCGCTGCACGGGCTCATCGGCACGGGGTGGCGGAACAGGGCGCGAACCGACGCCGCGTTCGACGCCTACGGGCAGCCGGCCGAACCCGCCGTGCGGCCCGCGGTGCGTGCCGTCGCGGCGGACGGCACGGTGCACACCGCCGTCAGCACCCGCGACGGGATCCTCGTCACCCGTCAGGGCGCGCACCCCGTCTCCCACGTCGTCGGAAGACGGAGCGAGGGACCCGCCGCGATCGACCCGGCCGGGCGTACGGTCGTGACCGCCGAAGGAGTCCTGATCGACGTCGCGACGGGCGGTCGCAGACAGGGACTCCAGGGCGAGGATCTCCTGCCGACCGCGGTCTTCAGCCCGGACGGACGCTACTTGGCCGCCGCCGACACCCAAGGGCGCCTCACTCTGTGGGACGCGGGCGGGCAGCACCGGATCGCCGTCCTGGCAGCCGCCGACTCCACCGTCGAGCGGCCCGCCCTGGCCTTCTCGGCCGACGGCTCGCTGCTGGCCGCGAGCCGGGCCGACGGCTCGGTCCGCGTGTGGGAGACGGCGTCCCCGCGACTGGAGGGCGCGACCCTGCCGACCGGCGACGGGCCGGTCCTCGCGATCGGATTCGCCCCGGGCGCCAAGGAGTTGTACGTCGCGACACCCCATCTGCCGCTGCGCTCAGAGCAGTTGATGCCGGAACGTGCGGCGGGCGAGGTGTGCGCCCGGGCGGGGGGCGGGGCGACCCGGGCCGAGTGGCGCAGACATCTGCCCGACGTGCCCTACCGGCGGACGTGTTGAGGGAGGTCGGCGGCCCCGGCCTTGACTTCGAGGGCGCTTCAAGTGATGTACTCCCGCTCGTTGTCGTACACATACGGGGGTATCCATGACCGACTCACCTGTCGCACTCATCACCGGTGGTGGAAGCGGTATCGGTGCCGCGGTCGCGCGGCGACTGCTCGACGCCGGCCACCGGGTCACGGTCACCGGCCGCGGCGAGGATCGGCTGCGCGCCTTCGCCGAGGAACTCGGACGTCCCCAGGGCTTGTTGACGGTCGTCGGGAACGCGGCCGAGTACGACCAGGTGCGCGCCGCGGTCGAGCTGACGCTCAAGGAGTTCGGCCGCCTCGACACTGTGGTCGCCAACGCGGGATTCGCCACGCACGACACCGTCGCCGGCGGTGACCCGGCCGGCTGGTCCGAGATGGTGCTGACCAATGTGCTCGGTCCCGCGCTGCTGATCAGGGCTTCCATCGACGCCCTGAAGGAGACGCGGGGCCGGATCGTGCTGGTCGGAAGTGTGGCGGGCCACGTCCACACCCCCGGCAACATCTACGGGGCCACCAAGTGGGCCGTGACCGGGCTCGCCGAGAACGCCCGCCGTGAGGTGACCGAGTTCGGTGTCGGCGTGACCCTGATCTCGCCGGGCCGGGTGGAGACCCCGTTCTGGGACAGCTACGGGAGTCTGCCACCCGGTCATCTGCTGACGGCGGACCAGCTCGCCGAGTCGATCGTCTGGGCGATCGGGCAGCCTTCGGGCGTCGATGTGAACACCGTGGTGGTACGTCCGATCGGCCAGCCCAACTGACGTCGGACCCGCGGGCGCCTGGGTTGTCGCGTCAACCTCGGTCGTTGCGGAAGCCTCAGTTGTTCTGGAGGAACTGCTTCGCCAACGAGTCCCCGAGCGACACCGCCGCACTGTGACTCTCGATCGGCGACACTTGGGAGTTCTTGAACAGGATGTAGGTCACGCCGGAGTCGGCCCCGCCCGTGGCGGGGTCGGGGTCGATGCCGAGGGCCTTCGCCGTGGCGTACGACGCCTCGCCGATGATCTTCGTGGGCCCGGTGTCGCCGACCACCGCGTACTCGACCTTGTTGTTGTAGATCACGGCGACGACACCGCCGCCCTTGATGCCGTAGCTCGTGTACTTCCAGATGCTGCTGGTGCTGGGCACGACGACATACGGCAGTGACTCGGCGCGCAGCGGCTTCCCGTCGGACTGGTGGAACGCCGTGTCGTCCTGGAACCAGGGGTCGGCGTTGCCGTTGCACTTGCCGGTGACCTGACCGTCGCAGTCGATGTCCATGTCGGCCTTCCAGAACACCGCGCCGTTCTTGCCGCACACGGGGATGGTGGCCGAGGTCTCGTCGTCGGTCTTGTACTTGCCGTTCGAAATCTGCGAACAGGACGTCACCTTGGCGAGCAGGTCGGCCGCGCTGACCGAACCCTCCTGGGCGGAACGGGGGGTGACGGAGCCCGACGCGCTGGCCGGGAGTGCCGCGGTGGCGAGGAGCGCGGCACCGGCGACGGCCGCGAGGGTCAGTGTTCGAGAGCGCACTGTGGGGGACCCTTCTGTTAGGAAAGTTTCCTTACCGGGTTGCGCTACAAGGTGGCCCTCTTGCATGACCGCGTCAAGCCCTCCGGCGGAGTTGGTCCGGTCCAGGGGTTGAAATCGGCGTGGGGGCGTGTCGATGCGTGTCGACGCGGGTGGGGGAAGTCGATGTGTGTGGGGAGAGAGACGCCGCCGGCCCGGACACGCGGTGCGCGTCCGGGCCGGGGCAGGTCAGCCGATGAGGGCCGGGCTCAGCCCATGTCGAACGTGGCCGGGTCGGGACCCAGGCGACGGTCCTCGTTCAGCGCGCTGATCGCCGCGATGTCCTCGGTGTCCAGCGAGAAGTCGAAGACGTCGATGTTCTCCTTGATCCGGGACGGGGTCACGGACTTGGGGATCACGACGTTGCCCAGCTGGATGTGCCAGCGCAGCACGATCTGGGCCGGAGTGCGGTTGTGCTTCTGGGCGATCGCGACGATCGCCGGGACCTCCAACAGGCCCTTGCCCGAGCCGAGCGGGGACCAGGCCTCGGTGGCGATGCCCTGCTGCGCGTGGTACTCGCGGGTGGCGTGCTGCTGGAGGTGCGGGTGCAGCTCGATCTGGTTGACGGCCGGGATGACGGACGTCGCCTCGATCAGCTGCTCCAGGTACTCCGGGTAGAAGTTGGAGACACCGATGGCCTTGATCCGGCCGTCCGTGTAGAGCTTCTCGAAGGCCTTGTACGTGTCGATGTACTTGCCCCGGGACGGCAGCGGCCAGTGGATCAGATACAGGTCGAGGTAGTCCAGGCCGAGCTTCTCCAGGGACGTGTCGAACGCGCGGAGCGTCGAGTCGTACCCCTGGTCGCTGTTCCAGAGCTTGGTGGTGACGAAGAGTTCCTCGCGGGGGATGCCGGAGGTGGCGATGGCCTTGCCCGTGCCCTCCTCGTTGCCGTAGATCGCCGCGGTGTCGATGCTGCGGTATCCGGACTCCAGCGCCGTGGCGACGGCCTGCTCCGCCTCGTCGTCCGGGACCTGCCAGACACCGAAGCCCAGCTGCGGCATCTCGACGCCGTTGTTCAGGATGATCGGGGGGACCTTGCTCACGAGCTCTCGATCCTTAAGTCGTCGGGTGGTACTCCCATGGTCAACGATCACCGGCCGTCATGCATTCCTGACCGGCGGATTAGCTGTGGATTCCTGGTGAGGGTCGGAGATTGGCCGGAAATGGATCCGACCTTATCGGTCCGGACCATTGACCGAGTTCCGTCATCCGACCACTCTGTAGGGCGTCACCGAACGGGTTCATGAACTCGGTGCACGCATGTGAACACCAGCACCTGTCTGGGCCCCACACCCCCCACCCATCAGGAAAGCAGGTACGCGCACATGAACAAGAGCGCCCTCGAAGGCCGCCGCGCGGAGCAGGTCATCCGGGAAACATCGGAGGAAAGCGTCTGGGAGACCCCCGGGTATCTGGTCGTCGAGACCGCCCTGGAGGTCACGGCCTACGCCCTCGGTGACCGCCTGGGCCCGGTTACCGAACGGGCAACCGCCGGGCCACACCTGGCACGTACGGCCTAGCCCCACGGTTGTCGAACCATGACCGCGACACCGGTGCGCGACGACGGTGCCGCGGCCCCTTGGGGAACCGCCGAGTTCACCGAGCGGCTGCGCGCCGTCGCCGAGGACCGCTACCACGACCGTCATCCCTTCAACGTCCGTATGCACCAGGGCGAGTTGACCCCGGCCGAGCTGCGCCGCTGGATCATCAACCGCTTCCACTACCAACGCCACATCCCCGTCAAGGACGCCCTGATCCTGGCCAAGTTCGACGATCCCGCACTGCGACGGGTGTGGGTCCGCAGGATCCAGGACCACGACGGTACGGCCGTCGGACAGGGCGGCATCGAACGCTGGCTGCGGCTGGGCGAGGCCGCCGGCCTCGAACGGCCGGCGCTGTGGGACACCGCCCGGGTGCTGCCCGGCGTCCGGCTCGCGGTCGAGGGCTACGTCAATTTCTGCCGCCTGCGCCCCGTGCTCGACGCGGTCGCCGCCTCCCTCACGGAGCTGTCCGCACCGGGGCTGATGCGCACGCGGATCGCCGCGTTCGAGCGGTACTACCCCTGGATCGAGGCAGCGGGGCTGGCGTATTTCCGTACCCGCATCGGGCAGGGCGGACGTGACAGCGAGGAGGCGCTCGCCCTGGTCCAGGGCTGGGCGCGCACCCGTGAGCAGCAGGAACGGGCCGTGGCGGCGCTGACGTTCAAGTGCGAGGTGCTGTGGGCGCTCCTGGACGCGGTGGACCGGGCGAGCGACTCCGGTCCGACGGGCACGTCGGACCGGGTGTCGGGGGGTACCCCGCGGGGCGACCCAGCCGCCGCACCGGGCACCCCGCCGCGCGCGTCGGGTCGCGGCCGTCGGGGTGGGTCGGGGAGAGGTTCGGATCAACTGCCGGGTGCCTTGGGCGGGGTGGCGGGGGATGCGTTGCCCCTCGCGGCTGAGGATGCGCCGGGGGATGTCTCCGGCCTCGCGTCCGGGCGTGTGCCGGGAGATGTCCTGCCCTTCGTGCCCGAGGGTGCGCCGGGGGATGTCTCGGGCCTCGGGTCTGAGCGCGTACCGGGGGATGTCTTGTCCTTGGTGTCTGAGGGTGTGCCCAGAGGTGCTTCACCCCGTGTGTCTGGGCATGTGCCGGGGGATGTCTCGGGCTTCGGGCGTGAGCGCGTACCAGGGGATGTCTTGTCCTTGGTGTCTGAGGGTGTGCCCGGAGATGCCTCACCCCGTGTGTCCGAGCATCTGCCGGGAGATGCCTCGCCCCTCGTGTCCGAGTCGGCGTCAGGGGATGTCTCGACCGGAGGCGCCTCGCCGGGTCTGTCGGATTCGGTGGCGACTCCGCGTGGGCGCGAGCCCGCGCAGGGATGTCCCCGCGCCGCGCGGGACGCGGTCGGCGGCGACGTGGCTTCCTGGGCTTCGGGCGCGGCGGCGCAGGCGCGGACCTCGGGTGGGTCGATGCCGACGAAGATCCCGGGCCGCCACCCCGGCGCACCCGCGCAGACGGGCACCCCGGTGGTTCCCGGCCCCGCAGGGGGCCCGCCATGACCTGGCGCCCCGTCCTGGCCCACACCGTGATGCTCCGTCATGATCCCGTCCGCGACACCGACTTGCTGCTCATGCCCGAACGCGTCGTCGTCCTGCGCGGCCACGCCGGGAGCGTCGTCCGGCTCTGTGACGGCAGGCGCGAGGTGCCCGAGATCGTCGCCGCGCTCGCCGAACGGTTCCCCGGCGCGCCGGTCGCCGACGAAGTACCCCGATTCCTCTCGGCGTTGCACGAGGAAGGCTGGCTGCGATGACCTCGACCGTCGATCCCCCTTGGGCCCTGCTGGCCGAACTCACCCACGGCTGCCCGCTGCGCTGCGCGTATTGCTCCAACCCCGTCGAACTGATCAGTCGGTCAAGAGAGCTGACCGCCGAACAGTGGGCCGACGTCTTTCATCAAGCCGCTGACCTGGGCGTTGTCCAGACCCACCTGTCCGGCGGCGAGCCCCTCCTCAGGCGCGATCTCGCCCGGATCGTCGCCGCCGCCGACACCGCGGGCCTCTACACCCAGCTCGTCACCAGCGGTGTGGCCCTGCACGAGCGACGGCTCGCGGAGCTGCTGGACGCGGGACTGCGCAGTGTCCAGCTCTCCGTACAGCACACCGATGCGCAGGCCGCCGAACGCATCGCGGGAGCCCGCGCGTTCACCGCCAAGGAGCGCGCCGCACGGTTGGTGCGGGCGACAGGGCTGCCACTCGGTCTGAACGTCGTGCTGCACCGGGCCAACATCGATGCCGTCGACGACCTGATCACGCTCGCCCTCACCTGGGGCGCCGACCGCATCGAGCTCGCCCACACGCAGTACTACGGCTGGGCCGCCCGCAACCGCGCCGCCCTGCTGCCGACCCGGGACCAGGTCGAACAGGCTCGCGTCACCGTGCGCCGCCGACGCGAACAACTCGCCGGTTCCCTGGAGTTGGTCTGGGTCGCCCCGGACCTGCTCGACGCCACCGCGAAACCCTGCATGGGCGGCTGGGGCGCCGTCTCCCTCACCGTGGCCCCGGACGGCACCGCGCTCCCGTGCCCCTCCGCCGCGACACTCCCCGCACTCGACGCGCCGAACGTGCGCGCACACCGGCTCGACTGGATCTGGCGCGAGTCGAAGGCCTTCAACGCCTACCGGGGCGAGGCGTGGATGCCGGACCCCTGTCGCGGCTGCGCCCTGCGCACGACCGACTTCGGCGGCTGCCGCTGCCAGGCGTACGCGCTCACCGGCGACGCCTCCCGCACCGACCCGGCCTGCCGCCACGCACCCGACCACCACCTCGTCCGCGCGCTCGTCGACGAGGCCCCGCTCAGGAACTCCGCCTACGCCTACCGAGAGGGAGGAACATGAGACGACGACTGCGGGCAGCGCTGATGGCGGGCGTGCTCACCACCGCCGGCCTGACCACGGTGGCCGCCACCGCGCCCCCGACACCTTTACCCCGAGGGCCTGTGGGGAGGCCCGCCGCCGCCCAGGACTGGTCCGTCGCCCTGATCGACTCGACCATGGCCCGCTACACCCCGAGCACGATCGGCGGCTGGTCGTACCCGGTCGGGCTGTACCTCTACGGCCAGTACCTCACGTACCAGCGCACGCACGACGCCCGCTATCTCACCTACATCAAGAGCTATGTCGACCGCTTCGTGTCGAGCGACGGTTCGATCGGCCAGAGCTTCAACAGTCTCGACAGCATGCAGGCGGGCCGGCTCCTGACGATCCTGCACCACGAGACGGGCCAGGACCGCTACCGCAAGGCGGCCCTGAAGATCCGGAACCGTCTCAACACCTATCCGCGCACCTCCGACGGAGGCTTCTGGCACGCCGACACCAGCAGCCGGGCCCACCAGCTCTGGTCGGACGGCGTCTACATGGTGAACCCGTTCCTCGTCGAGTACGGCAAGGAGTTCGGGGACGCGACCTACGCGAACGACGAGGCCGCCAAGCAGCTCTACGTCTACGGCAACCACCTCCAGGTGGCGAGCGGCCTGTTGAAGCACGCCTACGACGAGTCGAAGACGGCGAGCTGGGCCGACCCGGCGACCGGCCTCGCCCCGGAGCACTGGTGCCGGGCGGTCGGCTGGTACGCGATGGCGATCGTCAACGTGCTCGACGCGATCCCGGTCAACCACCCCAGACGGCCCCAACTCGTAGGCATCTTCAGGAGGTTGGCCGCCGGGCTGGAGAAGTACCAGGACCCGGCCACCGGCCGCTGGTTCCAGGTGATCGACAAGGGTGCCCGCGGCGACAACTGGACCGAGACGTCCTGCTCCAGCATGTTCACCTACGCCCTCTCGCGCGGCGCCCAGCAGGGCTACCTCGACCCGCACTACGCGTCCGTGGCGCAACGCGGTTACCAGGGCGTCCTCGCCAGGATGTCGGTCGGCTCCGACGGCCGCACCAACCTCACCGACATCTCCATCGGCACCAATGTCGGCGACTACGCGTACTACATCGCCCGCGACCGTGCCACGAACGACTTCCACGGCCTCGGCGCCTTTCTGATCATGAACGAACAGCTCACAGCCCACCCACTCAGGACGAGGTGAGTCAGCCATGAGCACCACCAGAAGGACCCTGCTCGGCGCGGCGCTCGGCGGCGCCGGCGGAGCCGCGGTCGGCATCCCGGCGACGGCCACCGCCGCCCACGCCGCCTCCTGGCAGCTGAAGTGGTCGCCGTCGGCGAGCGGCGACAAGCTCGGCGCCTTCGAGACGATCGAGGACGACCGCGCCGACTCGCACCCCGCGGGCCGGCCGCACATCTTCGCCACCGGCGACAACTGGCGCTTCAACATGCACACCGTCGACCGCGACACCTCCACCGACCGTCAGCGCCAGGAGGTCACCGGGCTGCGTACGAGCGCCGGCAGCTATCTCAAGTGGACCGCCGGGCAGACCTGGCGGCTCACGTACTCGATGTACATCCCGAGCTCGCTGAAGGCGACCACGACCTTCACGCACATCATGCAGATGAAGCAGCCGGGCACCGGCACCTCGCCGATCGTCGTGCAGTCACTGCGCCGGGTGAACGGCGTGCAGACCATCGAACTGAAGCTCGCCATCGACGACATCCTCATCGGCCGCACGGACCTGGATCCGCTGCACGACAAGTGGACGGACGTCGATTTCCAGATCAAGGTCGGTGACGGCACGTCGGGCTCGGTCCGCTGGATCCTCAAGAGCGGCTCGACCACGATCATCGACAAGTCCAGGACGGGCGTCGACACCCTCCTCGCCGACCGGGTGCGCCCCAAGTGGGGCATCTACCGGTCCCTCGGCGACACCTCCGGGTCCCTGCAGGACTGCTACCTGCTGCTGACCAACCTGCGCGGCTACCAACTGGTATGAGGAGCCGTTCCATGAAACCCCCCATGAGAAAACGGAGTTGGGCGGCGAGCGTCTTCTTCGCCTTCGCCGTCGTACTCGGCCTGACCCACCCCGAGGCCCTCGCGGCCCCCCGAACCGCCACCCCACCCACGTCCACCACGGCGCCCATGTCCACCACCGCGCCCCACGCCGCCGTCTTCGACGTCCACGACTACGGAGCCAAGGGCGACGGCTCCACCAACGACACCCCCGCCATCAACAAGGCCATCACCGCCGCCAACGCGGCGGGCGGCGGCACCGTCCGCTTCCCCGCCGGCCAGTACAAGTCCAAGAACACCATCCACATGAAGAGCGAGGTCACTCTTCAAGTGGACAAGGGCGCGACGATCCAGGGCTCCAGCGCGGACACCTACGACCCGCCCGAGGCCAACCCCAACGACGCCTACCAGGACTACGGGCACAGCCACTTCCACAACGCGATGATCTACGGCGACCGGCTGACACACATCGGCTTCGTCGGTGAGGGCGTCATCGACGGCCTCGGCAACCTCATCACCGGCAACCCCAAGTCCGGCGAGGCCGACAAGATCCTCTCGCTGACCCGCTGTGACGGCCTGCGCCTCGGCGACGGCCTCACCCTGCGGCGCGGCGGCCACTTCGCGGCCCTCATCAACGGCTGTACGAACGTCACCTCGGACCACCTGACCATCGACACCGCGAGCGACCGCGACGGCTGGAACATCATCAGTACGACCAACGTCACGGTCACGAACGCGAACATCAAGGCCAACGACGACGCCCTCGTCTTCAAGAGCGACTACGCGCTCGGCGCCAAGCTCCCCAACGGCCATGTCCGGGTGAGTGATTCGTATCTGTCGGCGGTGTGCTGCAACGCCCTGATGTTCGGGTCCGAGACCTGCGGAGACTTCTCCGACTACCAGTTCGCCAAGATCCGCATCGAGGGCTCCAACAAGTCAGGGCTCGGCATGGTCTCCATGGACGGCGCGAAGATCTTCGACGTCCACTACCGCGACATCACCATGACCGGCGTCCACTCGCCGATCATGCAGAAGATCGGTACCCGGAAGCGCTGCGGCAACAGTCCCGGCGTCGGCTCGATCAGCGACGTCACGTACGACAACATCACGGCGACCGGGGTGAGTCCGTCCTTCAGCCCGACGCTGTGGGGCGAGAGCGGCCACCGGATCAACGGGGTCACCTTCACCAACGTCGACATCACCGTCCCCGGCGGCAACGGCACCATGTCCACCGCCGTGCCGAGCAACGACCCGGGCGACTACAACCCGAAGGCCATCGGCACGCGGCCCGCCTACGGCTGGTACGTCCACAACGCCGACAACATCACCTTCACGGACAGCTCGGTGAAGTACGCGGCCGACGACGGACGTCCGGCCGTCATCGCGAACGCCGCGAACGGGATCAGGTTCACCCGGTTCACGGCCCAGCGGGGGAGCAACTCTCCCCATGACATGGGCTTCCAGAACGTCACCGGCTACTGCCTGACGGACAGTCACAACACCTCGGGCGGCGCGTTGAGGGTTTCCGCCGGCGGCTCCAGTGAGAACTGCGCTATGCCGGCCAAGAGCACGGCGATGGCGACCACGGCCGTGCAGCGGCCGCACACAGGTGGGAAACCGCTCGACCTCGAAAACCCCCGTCAGGCCTTCCTGCGCGGCTCCGTCGGCGGACTCTTCCTGCACTGGGGCGAACGCACCGCCCCCGCCCACACCAGTTGCACCGCCTGGGAGAACGACGTCACCAACGGTGGCTGGACTCCGGACTACTGGGTGAACGAGGCCCAGAAACTGCACACCCAGTACCTCGTCCTCGCCACCTTCCACAGCCGCCTCGGTTACGCCCGCCCCTGGCCCTCGAAGATCCCCGGCAGCTGCTCCACCAAGCGGGACTTCCTCGGCGAACTCATCACCGCCGCCAAGGCCAAGGGCCTCAAGGTCATCCTCTACATGACCGACGACCCCCAGTGGCACAACGAGGGCGGCCACGAGTGGCTCGACTCGGCCGCGTACTCCGCCTACAAGGGCACGGACGTCGACCTCACCACCCGTGACGGCTTCGGCCGCTTCAGCTACGACAACTTCTTCGAGGTCATGGACCGCTATCCGGACCTCGGCGGCTTCTGGATCGACAACGACAACGCGTACTGGGAGAGCCACGACCTCTACGCGCAGATCCAGCAGAAGCGTCCGAACTACACGCTCAGCAACAACAACGAAGACACGCCGATCATGGACATGATCAGCAATGAGCAGAAGACGGGCATGACCCCGTCCTACGACTACCCCCAGGCCGTCTACACGGCCCAGCCCCGCCTCACCGAAGCCGACTTCAAGCTGCCGTCGAGCGGAGCGTGGTGGTACGACGGCTCCAACCCCTCCGTCGACAAGATGCTCACCCTCGGTCGGCTGATCACCAACGCGGGTTCCTCCGTGAAGGCCCTGATGGCCGAGACCGCGCAGGTCAACGGCAAGTTCCCGACGAACCAGGAGGCCTTCAACAACTTCGCCAACTCCTATCTCGGCCCCATCTGGCAGTCCCTGCACGGCACCGAGGGCGGCGGCTACATGTACGGCGGCCTCAAGCCCGGCTTCTGGAACGACGGAGCCCACGGTGTCACCACGGTCAGCAAGACCGACCCCGACCTGCAGTACATCCACGTACTGACCCCGCCCAGCACCAGCACCCTGCGCATCCGCGACAACGGCTACCGCATCGCCTCCGTCACCAACCTCCGTACAGGAGCGGCTGTTTCGTGGTCCCAGTCGGGCGGCGTGCTCACCCTGACCGGCCTGGCGAACTGGGACCCCTACGACACCGTCTTCAAGGTCACCACGGCCGGCCGCCAGGGCATCGCGTCCGGCGTCACGATGTCCGCGAGCGCCTCGGCGAGCGGTCACGGCGCGGCGGCCGCGGGCGACGGCGACTACCTCACCTACTGGGACAGCAACAAGACGCTGCCCGTCAACCTCACCTTCGACCTCGGCAGCGCGAGGAAGGTCCAGTACATCGGCCTCAACCAGCGCGAGGACTCCGTCGCCTACGCGCGCTCCGACACCGAGCAGTCCGCACGTATCAAGGACTACAAGGTGTTTCTCAGCAACGACGGGTCCACCTGGGGCAGCGCGGTCAAGACCGGTCAGCTCGCCGGTCGGCGGGGCATCCAGGGAATCGACCTGACCGCCGCCAACGCCCGATACGTACGCCTCGAAGTGGACACCACCTGGGCCGCGTCCACCGACACCACCCGCTACAAGCGGCTGCGGATCGACGAGGCCTGGATCGGCACGTCGTACGCCACCCCGGCGGCCACCGTCAACACGTACTCGGACAACGGCCAGGCCCTGCGCCCCGCCATGGGCTGGAGCAGCTGGAGCTTCGTGCGCCGCTGGCCGACCGAGGCGAAGATCAAGGCGCAGGCCGACGCGCTCGTCGCGAGCGGGCTCAAGGACCACGGCTTCGTGTACATCAACCTCGACGACTTCTGGCAGAAGTGCGACGCGAACGGATTCGTCGTCGACTCCTACGGACGCTGGACCGTCGACACCGCCAAATTCCCCGCCGGGATCAAGGCGCTGGCCGACTACATCCACTCCAAGGGGCTCAAGTTCGGCTTCTACGTGACGCCGGGCATCGCCAAGAACGCCGTCACCAGGAACACACCGATCGAGGGGACCTCATACCACGCGGCCGACATCGCGGACACCTCGAAGACCGAGAAGAACTACAACTGCAAGAACATGTACTACATCGATTACGGGAAGCCGGGCGCCCAGGAGTTCGTGAACTCGTGGGCCAAGCAGTTCGCCTCCTGGGGAGTCGACTACCTGAAGATCGACGGGGTGGGCAGCGCCGACATCCCCGACGTCCAGGCCTGGGACAAGGCGCTGCGCGCCACCGGCCGGCCCATCACCTTCGCCCTCTCCAACAACCTGCCGATCGCGGGCGCCTCCACCTGGAAGTCACTGGCGAACAGCTGGCGCACCCAGGGCGACGTCGAGTGCTACTGCGGCTCGGGCGCGAACGGCAGCGGCTATCCGCTGACCGACTGGTCGCACGTCTCCGCCCGCTTCACCTCGGCGGCCAACTGGCAGCAGTACGCGGGCCCGGGGGGCTGGAACGACCTGGACTCGCTGGAGATCGGCAACGGCGACCAGGCGGGCCTCACCGCCGACCAGCGCCGCTCGCACTTCACCCTGTGGGCGATGGCGGGCGCGCCCCTGCTCCTCGGCACGGACCTGACGAACCTCGACTCCGTCGACAAACCGATGCTCACGAACGACCGGCTCATCGGTGTCGACCAGGACGGCGTCGCCGCGAAACGGATCGTGAACAGCGGCGTCAAGCAGGTCTGGAGCAAGAAGGAGAGCGACGGTGAGTACGTCGTCGCCCTTTTCAACACCGGCACGTCCGGCAACACCACGGTCGGTGTGAACTGGTCGCAGGTCGGCTTCACCGGCTCCGGTGACGTCACGGACCTGTGGTCGGGCTCCCACAAGGGCACGATCGCCGACTCGTACAGCGCGACCCTGCGCCCCGGGGAGACGCGCCTGATCCGGGTGAAACCGGTGAGCGCCGCCCTGAAGACCGCCGCGGCCTCACCCGGCATGGCGGTGGCACCCTACGAGTACCTCGGCTGGGGCAGCCCGCAGAACCCGACCTCGGTCATGTCGGCCACCGGGGTGAAGTGGTTCACGCTCGCGTTCGTCCTCTCCGACGGCTCCTGCAACCCGAAGTGGGACGGCTCGCGCCCGCTGACCGGTGGCAACGACCAGTCGAAGATCAACGCGATCCGCGCGGCCGGCGGTGACGTCGTCGTCTCCGTCGGCGGCTGGAGCGGCGCCAAACTCGGCGAGAAGTGCTCCAGCGCCTCGGCGCTCGCGGGCGCCTACCAGAAGGTCGTCAACGCCTACGGCCTCAAGGTCATCGACATCGACATCGAGAACACCGAGTGGAGCAACGCCACCGTCAGACAACGGGTGATCGACGCGCTGAAGATCGTGAAGGCCGGCCACCCCGGGCTCAAGACGATCATCACCTTCGGCACGACGACCAGCGGCCCGGACTCCACCGGCGTCGACATGATCAAGCGCGGCGCCGCCTCGGGCCTCGCGAACGACATCTGGTGCATCATGCCGTTCGACTTCGGCGGCGGCACCACGAACATGGGCACGCTCACCACCCAGGCCATGGAGGGCCTCAAGGCACGGGTCAAGTCGGCTTATGGATACAGCGACGCGACGGCGTACGCGCACATCGGCCTGTCGTCCATGAACGGCAAGACCGACGACTCCGGTGAACTGGTCCGCGTCGCCGACTTCAAGACCATGCTCGCCTACGCCCAGCAGCACCACATCGGGCGCCTCACCTACTGGTCCGTGAACCGCGACCGGGCCTGCGGCTCCGGCTCCGACGGTGACTCCTGCAGCGGCGTGTCGCAGCAGCCGTACGACTACCTCAAGGTCTTCGCCCAGTACACGGGCTGAGGGGACGAACCCATGAAACTCAACAGAACGCTGCCCTGGTGCCTCTCGCTCGTCCTGGCCGTGCCGCTCGTCGCACTGACCGGCACGGCGGCGCAGGCGGCCACCGACTACCAGGCCGAGGACGCCACGATCTCGCAGGGCGCCGTCGCCACCAACCACACCGGCTACACGGGCACCGGCTTCGTCGACTACACCAACATCACCGGCTCCTACGTGGAGTTCACGGTGAGCGCGGCCACGGCCGGCACCTCCTCGCTGGCCCTGCGCTACGCCAACGGCACGACCGTCGACCGCCCGATGGACCTCTCCGTCAACGGTACGGTCGTCGCCTCCGGTGTCTCCTTCCCGGCCACCACCGACTGGAACACCTGGGCGACGAAGAGTGTGAACGTCCCGCTCGACGCGGGTTCCAACAAGATCCGCGCGACCGCCACCACGGCGAACGGCGGCCCCAACCTCGACCGCGTCAGCGTCGGTACCGCCGCCGACACCCAGGCACCCTCGCGGCCGGGCCAGCCGAGCTGCTCGGCCATCGGCGAGGACGGCCTCACCCTTTCCTGGGGTGCCTCCACGGACAACGTCGGCGTGGCCGCGTACGACCTCTACGAGCACGGCAACAAGCTCGGCGAGGCGGCCGGTGACGCGACCTCCAAGGTGCTCACCGGCCTGAGTCCGAACACCACCTACAACCTCACCGTCATCGCCCGCGACGCCGCCGGCAACGCCTCCCAGGCCAGCCCGGTCGTCGACTGCACGACTCGGCCCAGCTCCGACACCACCCCGCCAGGCAAACCCGGCACCCTCACCTCCTCGAACGTCACGGCCACCAGCGCCGACCTGAGCTGGGGCGCCTCGACCGACGACAAGGCGGTCGTCGGCTACGACGTACGCAGCGACACGACGGTCTACAAGAGCGTCACCGGTACGTCGACCACGCTCACCGGGCTCGCCTGCAACAGCCCGTACACGCTGAACGTGGTGGCGCGCGACGCGGCCGGCAACGTGTCGCCGCAGAGCAACACGGTCACCTTCACGACCAAGGCCTGTGCCACCGACGGCGGGGTCCCCTCGTCCATCGGGACCGTCTCCAGCGGCTGGACGATCCCCTGGGGCACGTACTGGATGCCCGACGGGCAGACGGCGCTGGTCACCGAGCGGGACGACTTCCGGGTCTGGAAGGTCACCAAGGACGGCACGAGGACCCAGGTCGGCACCGTGCCGAACGCCGTCACCACGAACGGCGAGGGCGGACTGCTGGGCGTGGCCGTCGACCCGAAGTGGGCCACCAACCACTACGTGTACTTCATGCACACGGCCTCCGAGGGCAACCGCGTCGTCCGCATGACCTACGACGGCAGCTCCCTCACCGACTACACGATCCTCCTCCAGGGCATCAAGAAGAACCGCTACCACAACGGCGGACGCCTCGCCTTCGGCCCCGACGGCTATCTGTACGTCTCCACCGGCGAGGCCCAGACACCCGACCTGGCCCAGGACAAGACGTCGTTGAACGGCAAGATCCTGCGGATGACGACGGATGGCAAGGCCGCCCCCGGCAACCCGTTCGGCAACTACGTCTACAGCTACGGGCACCGCAACCCGCAGGGCCTCGCCTTCGACCGCAACGGCCGCCTGTGGGAGGCGGAGTTCGGCAACAGCTCCAAGGACGAACTCAATCTCATCAAACCGGGTGCCAACTACGGCTGGCCGACCTGTGAGGGCAGCTGCAGCGTCTCCGGGATGACCAACCCGAAGGCGACCTGGAACGTCTCCGAGGCGTCACCCAGCGGCATCGCGATCGTCCGCAACGTCGTCTACATGGCGTCCCTGCGCGGCGAACGGCTGTGGCGCATCCCCATCACCGGCGACACGGAGAACGTCGGCACGCCGACGGCGTACTACGTCGGCACCTACGGCCGCCTGCGTACGGTCACCAAGGTGCCCGGCGCCGACCAGCTCTGGCTCTCCACCACCAACTGCGACAACAACGGAGGAGCGGCGGACGGCTCGGACAAGATCTTCAAGGTGAGCATCAACTAGTCGAGGTGAGCATCAACTGGCCGGACGGAGGCGTCGCAGCGGGCTCAGGCCCGGTACAACGCCTCCACCTCCGTCGCGTACGCGTTCTCGATCGCCTTCCGCTTCAACTTAAGCGACGGCGTCAGCAGCCCGTGCTCCTCGGTGAACTGGTTGGCCAGTATCCGGAACGTACGGATCGACTCGGCCTGCGAGACCAGGGTGTTCGCGGCGACCACCGCCCGCCGCACCTCGGTCTCCAGGTCCGGGTCGCGCACCAGGTCGGACGGGGACAGCCGCGTCTTGCCCCGCATCTGCAGCCAGTGTTCGACGGCCTCGGAGTCGAGGGTGACGAGCGCCGCGATGTACGGCCGGTCGTTGCCGACCACGATGCACTGCGCGACCAGCGGATGGTCACGCACGCGCTCCTCCAGGACGCCCGGCGAGACGCTCTTGCCGCCGGAGGTCACCAGGATCTCCTTCTTGCGCCCGGTGATGGTGAGAAAGCCGTCCTCATCGAGGGCGCCGAGGTCGCCGGTGGCCAGCCAGCCGTCGTGCAGGGTGGCGTCGGTGGCCTTGGGGTCGTTCAGATAGCCCTGGAAGATGTTGTCGCCGTGCAGCCAGATCTCGCCGTCGTCCGCGATGTGCACGGTCGTGCCCGGAATGGCCTGGCCGACCGTCCCGTACCGGGTCCGCTCGGGCGGGGTGACGACCGCGGCGGCGGTGGTCTCGGTGAGCCCGTATCCCTCGTAGATCTGGATGCCCGCGCCGGCGAAGAACAGCCCGAGCCGACGGTCCATAGCGGAGCCGCCCGACACCGCGTGTCTGACCCGGCCGCCCATGGCGGCGCGCATCTTGGTGTAGACGACCTTGTCGAAGAACTGGTGCTGCATCCGCAGGCTCGCCGACGGCCCGGCGCCGATCCCCCACGCCTTCGCCTCGATCGCGTCCGCGTAGCGGACCGCGACCTCCACGGCCTTCTCGAAGGCTCCGGACTTTCCGTCCTTCTCGGCCTTGCGGCGGGCCGCGTTGAAGACCTTCTCGAAGATGTACGGCACCGCCAGGATGAACGTCGGCTGGAACGCGGCCAGGTCGGGCAGCAGCACGGCGGCATGCATCTGAGGCTGATGGCCCAGCTTGACCTTCCCGAGGACTCCCGCGACCTGGACCATCCGCCCGAAGACATGCGCGAGCGGCAGGAACAGGAGTGTGGACGCCTGGTTGTCGCGCTTGGAGGTGAAGATCGGTTCCATGAGCCCGATGACCGTGCTCGCCTCGGCCATGAAGTTGGCGTGCGAGATGACGCAGCCCTTGGGGCGGCCCGTGGTGCCCGAGGTGTAGATGATCGTCGCGATCGACTCGGGGGTGACGGCGCGCCGGTGCCGGTGCACCACCTCGTCGTCGATGCTCGCACCGGCCTCAAAGAGCTCCTGCACCGCGCCCGAGTCCAGTTGCCAGAGCTTGTGCAGCTGGGGCAGCCGGTCGATCACTGTGGCGATGGTCATAGCGTGGTCCTCGTGCTCGACCACCGCGGCCGACACCTGCGCGTCGTGCAGCATCCAGAAGACCTGCTCGGCCGAGGACGTCGAGTACATGGGGACGACCTGGGCGCCGATGGTCCACAACGCGTAGTCGAAGAGTGTCCATTCGTAGCGGGTACGGGACATGATCGCGACCCGGTCGCCGAATCGGATTCCCTGGGCGAGCAGTCCCTTGGCAAGCGCGAGGACCTCGTCACGGAACTCGGCGGCCGTCACATCGCGCCACTGTTCGTTCTCGTCCTTGCGGCCGAACGCGGCCCGCAGCGGGTCCTCCTGGGCATGGTCGAAGACGACGTCGGCCAGGCCGCCCACCGGCGGCGCCGACGCCAACGGAGGGTTGGTGAACTCGCGCAATCCCGCTCCTAGTGGCGCTCCGCACAGCGCCGTGAAAGCTACCCCACCACGCCGTCGGGCGGGAGGGGTGCCGGAACAGGGGTCGGCCGAGGGTGGGTGCGGCATACGCACTGGTCAGCCGAGAAAATGCCCGCACATGGGGAAGGGCCGGACAGAATCCCTTACGGTTCCGTAGGTTTCGGTCCCGTAATCTCCACGGAATCTGTACGACCCTCCTACGGGGTGCGGGGCGCCGAATACCGGACACGGGATCTCCGATTCCGTGCTGTGCGGCTACCGCCGGAGCCGGTCCCGGTGGCTCCGGAACCGGCTCCGCCGGTGTCATGACCGGGCCCTCACCGGTGTCATGCGCGGGACGCCGTCGCCCGCTTCGCCGGTGCCTCGGCCGTGTCCGTCACAGCGCGTGGCGTCCGCACCAACACCAGTACCAGCGCACCGGCGACCATCCCCGTCACGCCCGCCGCCACCGACGCCGAGTCGAGCCCCGAGGCGAACGCGGCCCGCAGGGCGTGTTCGGAGAGCGAGCCGCGCAGTGCCCCGGCGCCGCCGCCGGCCAGGGTGTGGGCCGCGTCGTGCGAGAGCGTGTCCTGCATGCGGGAGGTCAGCACCGTGCCGAAGACGGCGACCCCGAGCGCGTACCCCAGCTGGCGGACCGTGTTCACCGCGCCGCCCGCCATGCCCGCCCGCTCCGGCGGTACGGCGGCGAGCGCGGCGCCCGCGATGGCGGGGGACACCAGGCCCGTGCCGACGCCGACCAGGACGAGGCCCGGCACCAGCACCGTCCAGCTCGTACCCGCGTCCAGCACGGCCTGGCAGAACGCGCCCGAGCCGACCAGGAGCAGCCCGCCGCCTATCGTCAGCCGCACCGGAACCCCGTGGAGCAGCTTCCCCGCGAGGATCGCGACCACCATCGTCGCGCCGGTCAGCGGGAGCAGGGTGAGGCCGCCGCGCACCGGGCTCATGCCCAGCACGGTCTGCATCCAGATGGACAGGTACGGGATCACACCGAATGCCACCCCGTTGAAGGCGAGCGCGCCCGCCATCACGCCCACGAACGCGGGCTTGCGCAGCAGCGACAGGTCCAGGAGCGGGTGGGCGACCCGCCGCTCGACGAGGACGAACGCGACCAGCGCCAGCGCCGCCGTCCCGAACGATCCCGTCACCGCCCCCGACGTCCAGCCGTCCGCCCCGGCCCGCACCACCCCGTACGTCGTCGCCCCCGCGAAGCAGGCGAAGGCGACCGTGCCCGCCCAGTCGATGCGCATCCCCCGCGGTCCGCGCGACTCCGGCACCACCCGCAGCGTCAGCCACACCGACGCCACGCTCACCGGCAGGTTCACGAAGAAGATCCACCGCCAGCCCGGCCCCTCGGTGAGCAGGCCGCCGAGCACCGGCCCGACCGCCGCGGCGCCGCCGCTGACCGCGCCCCACACCCCGAGCGCCGTCGACCGCTGCCGCCCCTGGTAGACCGAGCCGAGCAGCGGCAGGGTCGTCGCGAACATCGCCGCCGCGCCCACCCCCTGCAGCCCACGCGCGGCCACCAGCATCCCGGGCCCGGACGCGAGCCCGCACAGCAGCGACGCCACCGCGAACAGCACCACGCCCGCCACGTGCACCCGGCGCCGTCCCAGAATGTCGGCGGCGGCCCCCACTCCCAGCAGCAGCGCGGCGAGCGCGAGCGCGTACCCGTCGATCACCCACTGCAGATCACTCAGCGACGCGTGCAGCGCCCGTGCCATGTCCGGCAGCGCGACGACCGCGATCGTCACGTCCAGCAACAACATGAACGTCCCCAGGCACACCGCCGTGAGCGGCCCCCAATTACGCATGTCCTCAACTCCTCCAGAACCCCGTGCCGCGGATGCGCAAGCCTCCGTACGATGAGCTCCCGATGGGTGATCGCGGCGGCCTCGGGCACCAGATCGCCGGAATCCGACAAGGACGGCCCCCATGGAGATGGAATCCCACACCTTCGACACGCTCGATCTGCAACTGCTGGCCGCGCTGGAACTGGACGCCCGCGCGCCTTTCAGCCGGATCGCGGCGGTGCTGGGTGTCTCCGACCAGACGATCGCGCGCCGCTTCCGCAGGCTCTCCGCCGAGGGCGGCCTGCGGGTGGTCGCGGTGCGCGACGCCGAACGGCTCGGCCAGAGCCAGTGGATGCTACGGCTGCGCTGCGCGCCCGACAGCGCGGAGACGATCGCGGAGGCGCTGGCCAAGCGGCCGGACACCGCGTGGATCGGACTGGCCTCGGGCGGCACCGAGGTGGTCTGCATGACCCGGCCGCGCAGCCCCGGTGACCACGACGACCTGTTGCTCGGAAAGTTGCCGCGCACCCCGAGCATCATGGAGATCCGCGCCCACCAGATCCTGAACCGCTTCTTCGGCGGACCGACGGGCTGGGTCAGCAGGTTCGTCGCGCTGACGGACGAGCAGATCGCCGCGCTGCGGCCGCGACTTCCCGACCCCTCGCGGCCGGCCCGGATCGACCCCGAGGACGAGCCGCTGGTCGCCGCGCTCGAACGCGACGGACGCGCCACCTATCCGGAACTCCAGCGCGCCACCGGCCGTTCCGAGTCCGTCGTCAAGCGCCGCCTCGCCGCCCTGCTCGCCTCCGGCGCCGTGTACGTCGACGTCGAGTACCACTCCGAGACCCTCGGCTTCGCCTGCGCCGCCGTCCTGTGGATCACCGCGGCCCCGGCGGCCCTGCACTCCGTCGGAGAGGCCCTCGCCACTCACGACGAGGTCGCCTTCGCCGCGGCGACGGCCGGCCCCTCCAACATCGTCGTCACCGCCGTCGCCCGTGACACGGCGGGCCTCTACGCCTACCTGAGCGGCCGCCTCGGCACCCTCGAAGGGGTCCAGCACATCGAGACGACCCCGTTCCTGCGCCGCATCAAGCAACTCACGTACGCGAGACCGGCCCGCTAGCCCCGCCGCCCCTGAGCAGCCGGTCCCCGCCGCCCAGGATCGCGGCCGCGAGGGCGTCCGCCGCGCCCTGTGCGGACGTACGCCGCTGTCCGTGCACCAGGACGAAGTCGACCTCGCCCAGTTCCGGCAGGCCCGCGCGGTCCGGGACGCGGACGAGGCCGGGAGGGATCAGTCCGCGCGAGTGGGCCATCACGCCGAGGCCCGCGCGGGCCGCCGCGACGAGGGCGTTCAGGCTGCCGCTGGTGCAGGCGATGCGCCACGCGCGGCCCTGGCGCTCCAGGGCTTCGAAGGCGAGGGCGCGGGTGATGCCCGGGGGCGGATAGACGATCAGGGGGACCGGGCGGTCGGGGTCGAGCCGCAGGCGTTCCGCGCCGATCCACACCAGGCGGTCGTGCCAGACCAGCTCGCCGCGCGGATCCTCGGGCCGCCGCTTCGCCAGCACCAGGTCCAGCCTGCCCGCCGTGAGCTGTTCGTGCAGCGTGCCGGACAGCTCGACCGTCAGCTCCAGGTCCACCTCCGGATGGTCGTACCGGAAGCCCTCCAGGATCTCCGGGAGCCGGGTCAGTACGAAGTCCTCGGAGGCGCCGAAGCGCAGCCGGCCGCGCAGGCGGGTGCCCGTGAAGAAGGCGGTCGCCTGCTCGTGCACCGCCAGGATGCGGCGCGCGAAGCCGAGCATCGCCTCGCCGTCCTCGGTGAGCTCCACGGAGTGCGTGTCCCGTGAGAACAGCTGCCGTCCCACCGCGTCCTCCAGGCGGCGCACGTGCTGGCTGACGGTGGACTGGCGCAGCCCGAGCCGTCGTGCGGCCTGCGTGAAGCTCAGGGTCTGGGCCACCGCCAGGAAGGTACGCAGTTGGGAGGGGTCGTACACACCTCCCACGTTATCGCGATTCGCGATGACAGTCAGAACGGTATGACGGATTCCCGATCGCGGGCCGGAAGAGGACGATGGAGAGGGCACGACCCGCCCCGGGACCACCCTTGCCCGGGCCGCCCCGTACGACGTCTGAGCAGTGGAGCACCGTGAAACGCCTGCAGTGGCCGAGTTGGATGCCGATCGACCCGTACATCCTGCTGTTGCTCGGGACAGTGGGCCTCGCGGCCCTGCTCCCGGCACGGGGCACGGGCGCCGACGTCGCGTCGGGCGCGTCCACGGCCGCCATCGCCTTCCTCTTCTTCCTCTACGGGGCCCGGCTCTCCACCCGTGAGGCGGTCGAGGGCCTCAAGCACTGGCGGCTCCATGTCACCGTCCTGGCCTGCACCTTCGTCGTCTTCCCGCTGCTCGGCCTGGCCGCCCGCGGCCTGGAACCGGTGCTCCTGACCCACGACCTCTACACCGGTCTGCTCTTCCTCACACTCGTCCCCTCGACCATCCAGTCGTCGATCGCCTTCACCTCCATGGCCCGCGGCAACGTGCCCGCCGCGATCTGCGCCGGCTCCTTCTCCTCCCTCGCGGGCATCGTCGTCACCCCGCTGCTCGCCGCGGCACTGCTGGGCGGCAGCGGCGGCGGTTTCTCCGCGGACTCGCTGGTCAAGATCGTGCTCCAACTGCTGGTGCCGTTCCTCGTCGGGCAGGTGCTGCGCCGTTGGATCGGCGGATTCATCACGCGCCACAAGAAGGTCCTCGGCTACGTCGACCGCGGCTCGATCCTGCTCGTCGTCTACACCGCGTTCAGCGAGGGCATGGTGCAGGGCATATGGCACCAGGTGAGCGCGGTGCGACTGGCGGGCCTGCTCGCGGTCGAGGGCGTGCTGCTCGCGGTGATGCTGACGCTCACCTGGTACGGCGCGAAGGCGCTGGGCTTCCACCGCGAGGACCGCATCGCGATCCAGTTCGCCGGGTCGAAGAAGTCCCTCGCCTCGGGACTCCCCATGGCCAGCGTGCTGTTCGGCGCGCACGCCTCGCTCGCCGTGTTGCCGCTGATGCTCTTCCACCAGATGCAGCTGATGGTGTGCGCGGTGATCGCCAAGCGCCGCGCCCACGACCCCGAGGCGGCTACGGCCCCGGTTCCCCCAGTCGCAGCGTCACGAATCGCGGTCGGTACAGCGCCACGTTCCGACTGAGGTTCGCCTGCGCCGAGACACCGCCCGTGGCGTCCAGCCAGTTCACGTCATAGCTCAGGACGAGCCGGTCGCCGTCGCTCAGCGCCGCGTGCACCTGCGGGTTGTACGCGGCCACCTGCCCCTGCGGCAGGGCCGGACTGAAGCTCCGGGTGGGCCCGTGCCAGGGGCCGGTCGGCGCGCACGCCCAGTACGAGGTGATCGTCGTCAGGCCCGCGGTGCCCGCCGCCATCGTGAACAGGACGTACGTCCCGCCGTCCCGCACCACCGTGAAAGCGCTGCCGACCCCCGTGCGCCGCTCGTCCCCGAGCACCGGCCCCGGTCGTGCCCGCACCGCCCATCCGCTGCCGTCCCAGTACTCCCAGGCCCCCGGCTGCCCGAGCCGGCCGCGCGGCACCCGCGCCACGTACGCCTGCGAGGCGGGACGCGAGGCGGCCTGGCCGTCGTCGCCGCCGAAGACGTACGTCCACGCGCCCGCGTCGACCGTCGAGGTGCCGAACAGCACCCGCCTGGAGGGATCGGTCACGGAACTCTGGTCCAAGGCCGTGGTGATGCCTTCCAGCCGCAGGTCGGGCAGCGAGAGCGTGGCGATCTCGGTGGACGTGGGCACGCCGTAGATCCAGGGAGCCTGGCCGGCGGTACGCGTCCACAGCAGGACGCGGACGACCTGCTCGGAGGAACCGGGGGAGCGCGGTTCGACACGGGCCGCGACCGGCCACCGCCACCGCCCCGGCCCGGGGTCGGGGAACACCGGCGTCGGCAGTGTCGTCTCCAGCCGCCCGTCCTTCGCCATCACCACGGCCGAGTTCCGCACCAGGGGCGCACTCGTGTCGCGCCACGCGTACGACTCGCCGACCGGGTTCGGAGGCGCGTGCACCTGGCCCAGATACGTGTCCGAGAACAGCCACAGCACCCGCCCGTCCGGCAGCCGCACCGAGTGCGTACCGTCGCCGCCGGTCCAGTCGTCGACACGGCTCGCGTCGTCCCCGTACCGCGCGAACTCGCCCGTGAGCCGAGCGTCCGCGCTCCAGGACCGCGGCGTGCGGGCCGTGCACGCGCCGCCGCCCTCCCGGTCGTGGTCGGGGAGGGCGGTGAGCAGCACGGCCGCGCAGACCAGGGCGAGCAGGACACCGAGGCCGGCCCCGGTCCGCCGTCGTCGTGCTCGTGCGTCGTCGGGCACGGACGGGACGTTAGTGGCCGCCGCGCACCTGGTCCATGGGCAGATGCAGGACGGTGTCCCGGGTCACTTCCCGGGAGGGCGGCGCGGACAGTTCGTCGTCGCTCAACGCGCGGTCGTGGACGCGTACTTCGTCGATGGCTCCCGTGAAGTACGCCCGGCTGTCCATCCGTTGCCCGACATGGACCCCGAACGGCGAGTTGCGGCTGACCGATCCGGGCACGTCCGCGGCGACGACCGCCGTACCGTCGACGGAGAGCGTGAGCAGTCCGCCGCCCCGGCGCAGGGCCAGATGATGCCACTGGCCGTCGTTGTAGGCGCTCGCGGTGCGCACGGAGGCGGAGGTCGGGGCCGCGGCTCCGCTCCTGGTGGTGATCAGCGCGGTGATCCGGTGGGACGCGGGCTCGGCGCGCATCCACACCTGCGGCTGCGTCGTCCCGATCCCGCCCATCCACAGCAGCGGCTGCTCCCCGCCGGTGGCCGTGTAACGGAACCACAGCGACGCGGTGAAGTCCTTCGTCCCGAGCGGGAGTCGGTCCTGATACGGCAGGCGTACGGCGTCGTCGGCGCCGTCGAACTCCAGCGCGCCGCCGCGCACGCCCGCCGTCTCCCGGGCGCCGCCGAGGACCGCGGCCGGTTCGGCGTGCCGGGCGAGGTCGTCGGTCGTCGGGTCGGGGCCGCGGCGCGGGGTGAGCCAGTCCTCGGTGAAGCGGGCGAAGCGGACCTCGTCGCGTGCGTCGACCGCGCCGCCCTCGTACAGCAGCCCCACGGCGCCGCCGCCGATCCCCACCAGGTCGGAGTAGCCCGACCAGTCGGTGGTCACGACCGTGCCGCGGTCCACGCTGTCCCAGGTACGCCCGCCGTCGTACGAGGAGCGGATCATCATGGTCCTGCGGCGGTCGGGGTCGCCGGGGCAAGCCAGCAGGACGCGGTCGCCGAGGCGGAGTACGGAGCCCTGGACCTGGGGCGCGTAGAGGCCGGGGAGGTCGCGGAAGGGCGCCGTGAAGCTGTCGCCGCCGTCGCGGCTGACGGTCTGGGTGCGGTGGCCGAGGTCGGTGCCGTCCTGCTCGCGCCCGCTGACGAGGACGGACCCGTCGGCGCGTTCCGTGAGCGTCAGCTCGGACGGCTTCTGACGGAAGGTGCCGTCCTCCGCGATCGGCCAGGAGTCGCTCGCGCCGATCCGCCAGTGGTCGCCGCCGTCGTCGCTGGTGATGAGGGCGGCGTTGTTGGCGGTGACCCGACTTCCGTTCCAGGTCTCGGTGTTGACGCCGAAGACGAGCCGCCCGGCGTGCCTGCCACGGGTCAGCTGGATGCCGTGCACAGGGCCGGTCGCGTACCAGGAGTTCCAGTTCGGCGGGAGGATCTCGGCGCTCAGGTCGCGCGGTGCGGACCAGCTGAGGCCGTCGTCGTCGCTGTACTGGAGATGCGGGGTGCGGTCGCAGGGGACGTCGCAGCCGCGCCCGTCCGTGCGGCCCGTGTTGTACGTCTCCGCCAGCACGATGCGACCGGTCTCGCGGTCCACGATCGGGGCGGGGTTGCCGTGGGTGTCGCCCGCCCCCTCGTTGACGACCTGGAGGGGTCCCCAGGTCCGGCCGCCGTCGGTCGACCGCTTGACGACGATGTCGATGTCACCCGCGTCGCCGCAGTCGTGCACGCGACCCTCGGCGAACGCCAGCAGGGTGCCGTGGGTGCTCCGCACGACGGCCGGGATGCGGAAGCAGGCGTAGCCGGGATCCTGGGAAGCCCTGAAGAGCACCTGTTGTTCGAACGACGCACCGGACCCACCGGACGCACCGGACGCACCGGACGCGTCGGTCGCGGAGGCCCTCGCGGGGCTCGGCAGCGCGAGCACGCACAGTGCGGCGGCCGTGAGGACGGCGGTCAGGGTCGATCTGAGACGTGCGCGCAGACGTGCCGACATGGTGCGACCTGCCCTTCGTGTGGCTGGGCAACCAGGGGGATCCAGACATCCGACATCCGACATCGGACGTCCAATGTGTGTGCCACAGACGCTACTTGGGCTCTCAGCGGCCCCACAAGAAGCGAGCGCCGGTCGTGTTCACGCCAAATTTGAACGCGTCTGTCAGGGGCGCAGCACCACCTTCCCCAGGTTGCTCCGTGACTCGATCGCCGCGTGCGCCTTCGCCGCGTCCTCCAGGGCGAACTCCCCGTGCACGGCGGACCGCAGGGCTCCCTCCGCGAACAGTCGCCACAGTTCCTCGCGCCACCGCTCGTACCGCCCCGGCTCGTTCCGGGCGATCCGGGCCATCTGGAAGCCGATCACGGACTTGGCGCCCACCAGCAGGTCGTACGCCCGCACGCTCCCGCCGCCCGAGCTGTACGCGACGAGCCGCCCGCCCGGGGCGAGGGCGGCGACGGCCGGGGTGAGCAGGTCGCCGCCGACCGCGTCGAGAACGTAGTCGACGGGCTCGCCCCAGTCCTCGGAGTCGTACGCGATCACCTCGTCCGCGCCGAGCCCCCGGACGAACTCCGCCTTGCCGAGGGCGAGCGCGGACACGGCCCCGACGACACGCGACGCGCCCCGCAGCCGGGCGAGTTGGACGGCGAGATGGCCGACGCCGCTCGCCGCGCCGGTGATCAGCGCCGCCTCGCCGGGTGCGGGGCGCGCCGCCTCCAGGGCGCCGAACGCGACCAGTCCGCTGCGGACGAGGGCGACGGCGTCGACCGCGCTCGCACCCACCGGGACGGAGGAGGTCATGGTCTCGTTGAGCAGGACGTAGTCGGCGTACCCGTGTCCGAAGCAGAGTCCGGTGACGCGGTCGCCCGCCGCGAAGCGGGTGACGCCCGCGCCGACGGCGACGACCTCGCCCGCGATCTCGCCGCCCAGCGGGATCGGCTCCGCGGCCTCGGTGACCTTGCGGACGATGGGGAGGGTGACGCCGATCGCCTCGGTGCGCACCAGCAGTTCGCCGGGCCCGGCGGCGGGTACGGGGACGTCCTCCAGGAACAGGGGGCCGCCGGTGTGCTCGTAGCGGACGCGACGCATCGCACCTCCAGGGGGAGAGGGTGAGCCCTCAGGTCGTTGGGATCCCCAACGGTATACCGCATTCATTGGGAAGACCAACGGCTATTCGTTAGGCTGGCCCCATGTCCGCCTCCGCGCCCCTGTCCGCCATCCGCTCCCTCCCCAGCTGGCTCCTCGGCCGCACCGCCGCCCGCGGCCGTGCCCTCGTCGCCGAGGCGCTGGCGGCCGAGGGTCTGAAGATGTGGGATCACGTGGTGCTCTCCGCCGTCTCCGATCTCGGCCCCGTCGCCCAGGCCGAACTGGGCCGCAGCATCCAGCTCGACCCCAAGGACCTGGTCGGTGTTCTCAACGACCTCCAGGGCGCGGGCCTGGTCCTGCGTGAACCCGACCCCAGGGACCGGCGCAAGAACGCGGTGTCCCTCACGGAGGAGGGCGCACGCCTGCTCGCGCGCTGCGAGCGGGCGGCGCGCGAGGCCAACGACGCGCTCCTCTCGCCGCTCTCGGAGGCCGAGCGGAAGCAGTTCATGGGCTTGTTGATCCGGATTTCCGGTACGGACGGCTGATGAAGGCTAACGTTCCGTCATGACCGCACCCGAAACCGAACCCCGGCTCGCCCTCGACCCCGCGCGCACCGCCCTGGTGCTCGTGGATCTGATGGAGCGCATCGTCGGACTGCCCGTGGAACCCCGCAAGGGCACCGAAGTCCTCGTCGCCGCCGAGGAGCTGGCGGCCACCTTCCGCAAGGCGGGCGCGCTCGTCGTGCTCGTCCGGGGCGAGCGGCCCGGGCTGCCCGAACAGCCGCCCGGCAGCGGACTCGTCGCCGGGCTCGCGGTGGAGGGTGACCTCGAGGTCGTGAAGCGGACCATCGGCGGGTTCCAGGGCAGCGGTCTCGACGAGCGGCTGCGGGAGCGCGGCATCTCCACCCTGGTGTTCGGCGGGATCGCCACCAACCTCGGTGTCGAGTCCACCGCCCGCGCCGCCGGCGACCTCGGCTACGACCTCGTGTTCGCCGAGGACGCGATGGCGGCCCTCACCGCGCCCGAACACGAGGCGTCGGTCCGCCTGGACTTCCCCCGCCTGGGCACGGTCGTGACCACCGCGCAGGTGCACTTCAGCGCGGGCTGAGGCGCGGAGTCGGGCAGGGAATGCCGCGGCGGCGCGAGGCAGGGGAACGCGCGCGGTCGCACCAGCACCGTGCCGCCGTCCAGGGCGACGGTCGAACCGGTGCCGAACCGGCCGCGCATCAGGCAGAGGTACGCCTGCGCCACATCCTCGGGCGTGGGTGAGGGACTCCCTCGCCCCGTACGGGCCGGCCGCCACGGTCCTGCCCGGCATCGGACGCCGGCCCGCGGTGCCCGTGGTGGGCGCGATGGAACCGCCCTTCCTGGTGCGCCGTACCTGACCGCCGTCCAGGACCTCCTTCGCCGGTGGCGATACCCTGAAGGCATCGCCACCGCGACGACGGAAGGGGCGGCCATGGACCTCGACCTGCGGAAGATCCGCTACTTCGTGGCGGTCGCCGAGCTGCTCCACTTCGGCCGCGCGGCGGAGCGACTGCACATCGCTCAGCCGGTCCTGAGCCGTCAGATCCGCGCCCTGGAGAAGGACTTGGGCGCACCGCTTTTCGAACGCGACAGCCATGGGGTGACCCTGACGGCGGCCGGGCATCAACTCCTCGACGACTCAAGGCAGTTGCTCGCCATCGCGGACGCCACCAGGCTCCGGGTGCGACGGGCCGCCGGCGGACCGCGCCGGCTGGTCGTCGGCTTCCGGGCCGGCGTCGTCGTGACCCGCGCCCTGCGCGCCTTCGGAGCCGCCCACCCGGATGTCGAGGCGCTCGCCCGCCGCGTCGAATGGGACGACCAGGAGCGACTGATCCTCGACGGTACCGTCGACCTCGCCTATGTACGCCGCCCGATCCGCGAGCAGGGCCTCACGCTGCTGCCGTTGTTCAGTGAGGCGCGCGTGGCGATGCTCCCCGCCGACCACCGGCTCGCGGGCAAACCGGAACTCGCCCTGGCCGACCTGGCGGACGAACCGCGCCTGAGGTACGCCGACCCGCGTCCCGGCGAGCTGCCGATCCGCACCATCGAAGAGAAGTTCGAGTCCGTGGCGAGCGGGGCCGGTATCACGCTCGTACCGGAGTCCGTCGCCGAGCAGTACTCGCGCCCGGACATCACCTACGTACCGGTGCCGGACGCGGAGCGCGACGAGGTGCTGCTCGCCTGGGAGGCGAGCCGGCGCTCGCCCCTGATCACCGCCTTCGCCCGGCTCGCCCCCCTCGCCGACCCGGCGCGGGCCGAGGAGCCGTGAGCCCGGTCGCGGCGGGCTGAGGCGGGGCCCCTACGGCGCAGGGGGCGCTCCCCGCCGGTCGGGGCCCCGCCGCCGTGCCGCGGGGAGCCGGTCAGCCCTGGGCGGCCGCGGCCCGCAGGGCGATGCGGTGCTCGCCCGCGTACACGTTCATGGAGGGGCCGCGCAGGAAGCCCACCAGGGTCAGCCCGGTCTCGGCGGCCAGGTCCACCGCCAGCGAGGACGGTGCCGAGACCGCCGCCAGTACGGGGACGCCCGCCATGACCGCCTTCTGCGCCAGCTCGAAGGAGGCCCGGCCCGACACCAGCAGGATCGTGCGGGAGAGCGGCAGGTCGCCGCGTTGCAGGGCGCGCCCGACCAGCTTGTCGACCGCGTTGTGCCGGCCCACGTCCTCCCGTACGTCGAGCATCTCCCCGTCCTCCGTGAACAGGGCCGCGGCGTGCAGACCCCCGGTCCGGTCGAAGACCCGCTGGGCCTCGCGCAGCCGGTCGGGGAGGCCGGCGAGGAGAGCGGGCTCCAGCCGGACCGGGGGAGCGTCGCCGCCGTCGTCGATGGCCCAGCGGGCCGTCGTACGGACCGCGTCCAGGCTCGCCTTGCCGCACAGGCCGCAGGACGAGGTCGTGTAGACGTTGCGCTCCAGCGTGATGTCGGGCAGCACGACGCCCGGCGCGGTCCGGACGTCCACGACGTTGTACGTGTTGGACCCGTCGACCGTCGCGCCCGCGCAGTAGACGATGTTCTGCACCTCGTCGGCCCGGCCGAAGACCCCCTCGCTGACGAGGAAGCCCGCCGCGAGCGCGAAGTCGTCGCCCGGGGTGCGCATGGTGATCGCGAGCGGTTTCCCGTTGAGTCGGATCTCCAGTGGCTCCTCGGCGACGAGCGTGTCGGGGCGGGTGGAGACAGCCCCGTCCCGGATGCGGATCACCTTGCGTCGTTCCGTGACTCGTCCCATGTCCTGATCAGTCCCGGTTCTGTACGTGCTGGTAGCCGAAGCGGCCCTTGATGCAGAGATTGCCGTGGGTCACCGGGTTGTCGTGCGGGGAGGTGACCTTCACGATCTCATTGTCCTGCACGTGCAGGGTGAGGTTGCAGCCCACACCGCAGTACGCGCACACCGTCGTCGTCTCGGTCTGCGCCGACTCGTCCCATGTACCCGCCGCCCGCATGTCGAACTCCGACCTGAACGACAGTGCCCCCGTCGGGCACACCTCGATGCAGTTGCCGCAGTACACGCACGCCGAGTCGGTCAGCGGGGCATCGTGCTCGACGGCGATCCGGGCGTCGAATCCGCGCCCGGAGACCGAGATCGCGAAGGTGTTCTGCCACTGGTCGCCACAGGCGTCGACGCACTTGTAGCAGAGGATGCACTTGTCGTAGTCGCGGACATAGAGGCCGTTGTCGATCTTGGGCTCCTCGTCGAGACGCGCCGCGTCGGGGCCGAAGCGGTCCGGTTTCGCCTCGTACTCCTTGATCCACCCGGCCACCTCCGGAGTGGTCGACAAGTCGACCGAGGAGGCGAGGAGCTCGATGACGACCTTGCGGCTGTGGCGTGCGCGCTCGGTGTCCGTCCGTACCTCCATGCCCGCCTCCGCCTTGCGCGAGCAGGCCGGGACGAGGGTCCGGGCGCCCTCGAGCTCGACGACACAGACCCGGCAGGCGTTCTTGGGGGTGAGCGTGTCGCCCTGGCAGAGGGTGGGGACCTCCTTGCCCGCCGCCCGGCAGGCGTCGAGGATCGTCGAGCCCTCCGGAACCCTGACCTCCTGCCCGTCGAGGGTGAACTCGACGAGCCGACGCGGCACTCCCAGCGGTATCGCGGTCATTCGTAGGCCCCCAAGCGGTCGATCGCGGATTCCACGGCGTTCCACGCGGTCTGCCCGAGACCGCAGATCGAGGCGTCCCGCATCGCGCGGCCCACCTCTCTGAGCAGGGCGATGTCATCGGCCGCCGCGGCTCCCCTGCGCTCGGCGATCCGGTGCAGCGCCTCCTCCTGCCGTACGGTCCCGACCCGGCACGGCACGCACTGCCCGCACGACTCGTCGCGGAAGAACTCGGCGATGCGCAGCAGGAGGCGGGGGAGCGGGACCGTGTCGTCGAAGGCCATGACCACACCCGAGCCGAGGGTCGTGCCCGCCGCCCGGGTGCCCTCGAAGGTGAGCGGGATGTCGAGTTCGTCGGGCCGTACGAAGCCGCCCGCCGCGCCGCCGAGCAGCACCGCGCGCAGCCCCTCGCGCACGCCCGCCGACTCCAGCAGCTCGCCCAGCGTCGCCCCGAACGGCAGTTCGTAGATTCCGGGCCGGTCCACGCTGCCCGACACGCAGTACAGCTTCGGGCCGGTGGAGCCCGGCGTGCCGATCGCCGCGTACGCCTCGGCCCCCCTCGTCAGGATCGGCAGGACGTTCACCAGGGTCTCGACGTTGTTCTCGGCAGTGGGTTTGCCGAACAAACCCTTCTCCACAGGGAAGGGCGGTTTGGAACGCGGCTCTCCTCTGTACCCCTCGATCGAGTTGAACAGGGCGGTCTCCTCGCCGCAGATGTACGCGCCCGCGCCCCGCCGGATCTCGATGTCGAAGGCGTACCCCTGGCCGAGGACGTCCTCGCCGAGCAGGCCACGCGCGCGTGCCTGCCCGATGGCGTGCTCCATGCGGCGCAGGGCGCGCGGGTACTCGCCGCGCAGATAGAGGTAACCCTTGTGCGCCCCGACGGCGTACGCCGCGATGGTCATCGCCTCGACGAGGGCGTACGGGTCGCCCTCCATGACGACCCGGTCCTTGAAGGTGCCCGGCTCGGACTCGTCGGCGTTGCACACCAGGTAGTGCGGACGGTCGGGCTGGGACGCCGTGGCCTGCCATTTGCGGCCGGTGGGGAAGGCGGCGCCGCCACGCCCGACCAGGCCCGCGTCGGTGACCTCGCGGATGACCCCGGCCGGCCCGAGTGCGAAGGCCCGCCGCAGCGCGGCGTACCCGCCGTGCGCCCGGTAGTCGTCGAGCGAGGCGGGGTCGACCACACCGACACGGCTCAGCAGCACGAGGGAGGGATCGCCCGCCTGGGGCACCGCGAAGGCCGCGGGCGGCTCCTCGGGCGCCGAGCCGGGGGCGCTCGCCGCCTCCGCGGCCCGCGCGACGGTGGTGGGCGCCGACACGGCCGTACGCACCGGATCGCCCGCCCTGACCGCGAGGACCGCCGGAGCGCGCTCGCACAACCCCAGGCAGGGGCCGCGCTCGACGCCGACGCCGCTGCCGGGCCCGAGGCGGGCCTCGACCCCGGCGCACAGCTCCGCCGCGCCCGCCGCCGCGCACGCGAGGTCCGTACACACGTGCAGCACGGTCGCGGGGCGCGGCTTCACCGAGAACATCGCGTAGAAGGTCGCGACCCCGTACGCCTCCGCCGGCGGCACGGTCAGCCGACGGCACAGGTAGTCGAGCGCGCCCTCGCTGATCCAGCCGATCCGGTCGTTGACGGCGTGCAGCCCCGGCAACAGCAGGTCGCGGCGTTCGCGCGCCTCCCGGCCGCCGCGCGCCCACCTGAGGTCGGCGGCCCTCATCTCATCGCGCGCGGCGCCCTCCCACGAGGACTCCGGAGGGCCGAGCAGCCCGTCGATCGCCGCCCGCTCCTCGTCCGTCGGCTTGCTGTCACCGAAGTGCAGATCCACCACATCACCTCACTTGAGTCGCGACCGGCAGCTTCTCGATCCGGATGGCCGACGCCTTGAACTCCGCCGTCCCCGCGATCGGGCAGTTCGCCTCGATCGTCAGCTGGTTGGTGTCCACCTCGTCGGGAAAGTGCATGGTCATGAACGCGAGGCCGGGCCGCAGCGCGGTGTCGATCCACACCGGTGCCACGACGGATCCCCGGCGCGAGGAGACCTGGACCTCCTCGCCCACCACGACCCCGTAGTGCTCGGCGTCCTCCGGACAGAGCTCGACGTACTCGCCGCGCCGCAGCGGCGAGGCGAAACCGCCGCTCTGCACCCCGGTGTTGTACGAGTCGAGCCGCCGCCCGGTGGTGAGCCGGATCGGATACTCCTCGTCCGTCAGATCCACGGGCGGGTCGTGCTGGACGATCCCGAACGGCGCGAGCCGGCCGCGCTCGGCGGGGTCCGAGGCCCACAACCGGCCGTGCAGATAGGTGGGTTCGAGCCGTCCGATGTCGGGGCAGGGCCACTGGATGCCCTGGTGCTCCGCCAGACGTTCGTACGTCATCCCGTAGTGGTCCGGCGACACCGACCGCAGCTCGTTCCAGACGGCCTCGGCGTCGGCGTACTTCCAGTCGTGCCCGAGGCGCGCGGCGAGGGCGCAGAGGATGTCGATGTCCTCGCGTGCCTCACCCGGCGGCGTCACCGCCGCGCGCACCCGCTGCACCCGCCGCTCGCTGTTGGTGGTGGTGCCCTCCGTCTCCGCCCACCCGGCGGTCGCGGGCAGCACGACGTCCGCCAACTGGGCCGTCTTCGTGAGGAAGATGTCCTGCACGACGAGGAAGTCGAGGGCACCTAGCCGCCGTACCGCCTGTTCGCTGTCGGCCTCCGACTGCGCCGGGTTCTCACCGATGCAGTAGACGGCCTTGAGCGTGCCCTCCTCCATGGCCTCGAACATCTCCGTCAGGTTCAGCCCGTAGTGCGGCTGGATGACGGTGCCCCAGGCGGACTCGAACTTCAGCCGCGCCTCGGGGTCGAGGATGTCCTGGAAGCCGGGGAGGCGGTTGGGGATGGCGCCCATGTCGCCGCCGCCCTGCACGTTGTTCTGCCCGCGCAGGGGCTGGAGCCCGGAGCCGTGGCGGCCCACGTGCCCCGTCAGCAGGGACAGGTTGATCAGCGCGCGGACGTTGTCGGTGCCGTTGTGGTGCTCGGTGATGCCCAGGGTCCAGCACAGCTGGGCGCGCTCCGCGCGGGCGTACGCGTGCGCCAACTGCCGTATCGCCGCCGCCGGTACGCCCGTCACCTTCTCGGCGAGCGACAGCGTCCAGGGCTCGACGAGCGCCTTGTACTCCTCGAAGCCGCTGGTCGCCCGCTCGATGAAGGCGTGGTTGGCGAGGCCCGCGTGGATGATCTCACGGCCGATCGCGTGCGCCATCGGGATGTCGGTGCCGACGTTCAGACCGAGCCAGCTCTCCGCCCACTCGGCCGTGGACGTACGGCGCGGGTCGACCGCGTACATCCGGGCGCCGTTCCTGATCCCCTTCAGCACGTGCTGGAAGAAGATCGGGTGTGCGAAGCGGGCGTTGGAGCCCCACATCACGATGAGGTCGGTCTCCTCGACCTCCGCGTACGAGGAGGTGCCGCCGCCGGAACCGAAGGCGGCGCTCAGGCCCGCGACGCTCGGGGCGTGGCAGGTGCGGTTGCAGGAGTCGACGTTGTTCGTGCCCATCACGACCCGGGCGAACTTCTGGGCCACGTAGTTCATCTCGTTGGTCGCGCGGGCGCAGGAGAACAGGCCGAAGGCGCCGCGGGCGGCGCTCAGTCCCGCCGCCGCCCGGGTCAGGGCCTCGTCCCAGCCGGCCCGCCGGAAGGGCTCGTCGCGCGCGTCACGGACCAGGGGGTGCGTGAGCCGGGCGTAGATCTTCGATTCACGTTTCCTCATGCGGCGCTCCTCAGCGCGAGCAGGTCCGAGATGGCGTGGACGGTGCGCAGGGTGGGCACCTCGACGCCGGTGATGTCCGCCAGCTCGACGACCGCCGCCAGCAGTACGTCCAGTTCGAGCGGCTTGCCGCGCTCCAGGTCCTGGAGAGTGGACGTGCGGTGGTCGCCGACGCGCTCGGCGCCGGCCAGCCGCCGTTCGATGGAGACGCCCACCTCGCAGCCGAGCGCCTCGGCGACCGCGAGCGTCTCGGTCATCATGATCTCGATGACCTTGCGGGTGCCGCCGTGCAGGCACATCTGCCGCATCGTCGCGCGGGCCAGCGCGCTGATCGGGTTGAAGGAGATGTTGCCGAGCAGCTTGAGCCAGATGTCGTTGCGCAGATCCCGTTCGACCGGGCACTTGAGACCGCCGGCCGTCATGGCCTCGCTGAACGCCGCGCACCGCCCGGAGAGGGTGCGGTCGGGCTCGCCGACGGAGAACCGGGTGCCTTCCAAGTGCCGTACGACGCCCGGTCCTTCCAGCTCGGTCGCGGCGTACACGACACACCCGATGGCCCGTTCGGGCGCGAGCACCGCACTGACCACGCCGTTCGGGTCCACGCTCTCCACGCGGTGGCCGTCGTGCGGGCCGCCGTGCCGGTGGAAGTACCACCAGGGGATGCCGTTCTGGGCGGCGATCACCGCCGTGGTGTCGTGCAGCAAAGGCTCGATCAGCGGCCCGCACGCCGCGTACGAGTTGGCCTTCAGGCCGAGCAGGACGTAGTCGACCGGGCCGACCTCGGCCGGGTCGTCGGTGGCATGGGCGCGCGCGGTGAAGTCGCCACGCGGGCTGAGGACTTGGACTCCGTGCTGCCTCATGGCCGCGAGATGCGGTCCACGGGCGATGAGGTGCACATCGGCGCCGGCGCGGTGCAGCGCGGCGCCGACGTAGGCGCCGATCGCACCGGCGCCGAGAACGGCGACTTTCACTGTGGCTCGCTCCGTTCGGTCGAGGGTACCGAGGAACTGCCGAACTCTGTCGACGAAATATTGTCTACAGTATGGAACTTGGGGCGGCAAGGCTTCGCGCAGCACCTCGACGGACCATCGTGAGGGCCGCCCGACCGTTCGTCGCGCGATGGATACCGCTCACCGCATACCGTCGACGAGTTGGCGTCGAACGGCTTCACAACCGGGCAACCGCTTCCTATCGTCCGGGATCATGAGTCCCCCTGTCGCGCCACCCGGCTGGAGCCGCTGGCTCGTCCCGCCCGCCGCACTGTCCGTCCACCTCTCCATCGGCCAGGCGTACGCCTGGAGCGTCTTCAAGCCGCCGCTCGAATCCGCGCTCGGCCTCAGCGGGACCCAGAGCGCGCTGCCCTTCCAGCTCGGCATCGTCATGCTCGGACTGTCCGCCGCGTTCGGCGGCACCCTCGTCGAGCGCAACGGACCGCGCTGGGCGATGACCGTCGCCCTGGTCTGCTTCTCCACCGGCTTCCTGATCGCCTCGCTCGGCGCCGCCACCGAGCAGTACTGGCTGATCGTGTTCGGCTACGGCTTCGTCGGCGGGATCGGCCTCGGCATCGGCTACATCTCACCCGTGTCGACCCTGATCAAGTGGTTCCCGGATCGGCCCGGCATGGCCACCGGCATCGCGATCATGGGCTTCGGCGGCGGTGCGCTCATCGCCTCGCCGTGGTCCGCGCAGATGCTGAAGTCCTTCGGTTCCGACTCCTCCGGCATCGCGCTCGCCTTCCTCGTGCACGGGCTGTCGTACGCCGTCTTCATGACGCTCGGCGTCCTGCTGGTGCGGGTGCCGCGCGGCGACAAACCGCCGGTCAAGGCCGGACCCGCCCCGCTCGACGGGGTGCAGGTGTCCGCGAACAGCGCCGTGCGCACCCCGCAGTTCTGGTGCCTGTGGGTCGTGCTCTGCATGAACGTGACCGCGGGCATCGGCATCCTGGAGAAGGCCGCCCCGATGATCACGGACTTCTTCGCGAACACCTCGACCCCGGTGTCGGTCTCCGCCGCCGCGGGCTTCGTGGCGCTGCTCTCGGCCGCGAACATGGCGGGCCGGATCGGCTGGTCCTCCACGTCCGACCTGATCGGCCGCAAGAACATCTACCGCCTCTACCTCGGCGTGGGCGCGATCATGTATCTGCTGATCTCGCAGTTCGGGGACTCCTCCAAGCCCCTGTTCATCGTCTGCGCCCTGGTGATCCTCTCCTTCTACGGCGGCGGCTTCGCGACGATTCCCGCCTACCTGAAGGACCTTTTCGGCACCTACCAGGTCGGCGCCATCCACGGCCGGCTGCTCACCGCCTGGTCCACGGCCGGCGTCCTCGGGCCGCTGATCGTCAACTGGATCGCGGACCGCCAGAAGGAGGCGGGCAAGCACGGTGCGCAGCTCTACGACACCTCGTTCCTGATCATGATCGGGCTGCTGGTCGTCGGGTTCGTCGCCAATGAGCTGGTGCGACCCGTCCATGCCCGCCACCACATCCCCGCCCCGAGGGAGGCCGCCGATGACGACTCCGTCCAGCCCCAGCAGTCCGCCTGACCGCCGTCCACTGATCGCCTTCGCCTGGCTGTGGGTGGGGGCGCCGCTCTGCTACGGCCTGTACGAGCTCGTCCTGAAGGCCAAGCAGCTGTTCACGGGGTAACGCCCGGTGTACGGACCGCGAGGCCGGGCGTGCGTGCGGACGTTGCCAGGACGTCCGAAGGTCTGACAGAAGCCGACAAGCCTGACGCCGCTTTCCTGTGGCAACACCTGCCGTCGTACCCGCGAGTCACTGATCAGACTGGAGGATCCCCCTACCCAAGGCAATGAGGGAGACCCCCCAATGAACGGCTCACGCATCGCGGCCGTCGGCCACTACCAGCCCGCCAAGGTGCTCACCAACGAGGACCTGGCGGGCCTGGTCGACACCAGTGACGAGTGGATCACGAGCCGGGTGGGCATCCGCACGCGCCACATCGCCGGTCCCGACGAGCCCGTCGACGAGCTGGCCGCGCACGCCGCGGCCAAGGCGCTCGCGGCGGCCGGTCTGACCGCGGGCGACATCGACCTGGTGCTGGTCGCCACCTCCACGGCGATCGACCGCTCCCCGAACATGGCCGCCCGGGTCGCCGCCCGCCTCGGCGTGCCCTCCCCGGCCGCGATGGACGTCAACGTGGTCTGCGCGGGCTTCACGCACGCGCTCGCCACCGCCGACCACGCCGTGCGCGCGGGGGCGGCGACCCGCGCCCTCGTCATCGGCGCGGACAAGATGTCCGAGGTCACGGACTGGAGCGACCGTACGACCTGCGTTCTCGTCGGGGACGGGGCGGGGGCCGCGGTGGTCGAGGCCGCCGCTCCCGGCACGGAGCCCGGCATCGGGCCGGTGCTGTGGGGATCGGTGCCCGAGATGGGGCACGCCGTACGCATCGAGGGCACGCCCCCGCGGTTCGCGCAGGAGGGGCAGAGCGTCTACCGCTGGGCCACGACACGGCTCCCTGCGATCGCCCGGCAGGCCTGCGAGCGGGCCGGGCTCTCGCCCGAGGAGCTCGCCGCGGTCGTCCTGCACCAGGCGAACCTGCGCATCATCGAACCCCTCGCCGCGAAGATCGGCGCCGTGAACGCCGTCGTCGCGCGCGATGTCGTCGACTCCGGGAACACCTCCGCCGCCAGCATCCCGCTCGCCTTCTCCAAGCTCGTCGAACGCGGCGAGATCAGCACCGGCGACCCGGTGCTCCTCTTCGGCTTCGGCGGCAACCTCTCGTACGCGGGACAGGTCGTCCGCTGCCCCTGACGTGCGCGGACGACCGGGTGTGACGCGTCCGACTCTCCCCGGGCCTGGCCATGGTGCGCCGTAGACTGTAGACGAAAGACAATCGATACTGTCTGTTGACACCTGCTTTCCGGTGACTGGCATCTGCTTTCCGACGACGGTGACGGTGACGGGATGGCTCGGCAGGAGGGGACCCCGATGTTGTCGACAGGACTGCCGCCGGGGGCGGTGCCCAAGCTCGAACGGCCAGGCCCGCTGCGCGACCGTGTCTACGAGGCGCTCCTCGAACTCATCACGACCCGCGCCCTCCAGCCGGGCCAGCACCTGGTCGAGAGCGAGCTCGCCGGGCATCTCGGCGTCTCCCGGCAGCCGGTCCGCGAGGCGCTCCAGCGGCTGAACACGGAGGGGTGGGTCGATCTTCGGCCCGCCCAGGGCGCCTTCGTGCACGAACCGACCGAGGAGGAGGCCGACCAGCTCCTCACGGTCCGTACGCTGCTGGAGGCCGAGGCCGCCCGGCTCGCCGCCGCCAACGCGGGCACCGCCGGCATCACCGCGCTCGAGGAGCTGTGCGCCGAGGGTGAGCGCGCGGTCGCCGCCGACGACGTGGACGGCGCGGTCGCGATGAACGCCCACTTCCACGCGAAGGTCATGGAACTCGCAGGCAACGCGGTCCTCGCCGAGCTGGCCGCCCAGGTCGACCGCCGGGTCCGCTGGTACTACACCCCGGTCGCCCGGCAGCGCGGCCACCAGTCCTGGATCGAGCACCGCGACCTCATCGCGGCCATCGCCGCCCGCGACGAACCCCGCGCCACCCAGGTCATGCGCGCCCACACGGAGCACACGCGCAAGACGTACCACGAGCGCGAGAGGTCCTGACCACCGGTTCGGACCGGCCGCGGTCGGCTGTCGTCACGGTGCGCGGTGCGGGGCGGCCGGCTATGCCGGGGCCGGATGCGGTAACCGAGGCTGAGGACGACCTTGATGGTCTCCACGGCGAGCTCCCGGTCGTACTCCTTCTCCGGCTCCGGCAGCTCCGGGTAGGGGACGAGCAGGGGGTGTGTCAGGGCGATGTCGCTTCGTTCCGCACCGCGCCGCCAGCCCTCCGCGAACCGGCGCCGGGCCCAGTGGGCGTGTGCGTTCTCCGCCAGCGCCTCGACGAGCGCCAGCAGACCCGCGTCGAGTTCGATCCCGCTGGTGTCGAGGGGTGTGGGCGTCCAGTTGTTCTCTGCCATGCCTCAGGTTCCGGAGTAGTCGGATGTGATCTGACCGGTGAAGAAGCCGTCCATGTCCTGGACGATGAGGGCGACTCGCTCGGCCTCGGTCAGGTCGGAGATGTCGGCCCCCTGCTCGGGGATCAGGTCCTCCGAACTGCCGTCGAGGAAGTAGGGAATGATGGTCAGCCGCCCCTCGTCGCTGAGCCGGCGTGCGGTCGCCAACTCGCGTCTGCACCACTCACTGCGCCAATAGGCGTGGCTCACCAGCGGGACGAACACCTGGCTCGCCGAGAGCTGCTGCTCCAGCCGGTCCTGCCATTTCGACCCGCGCGGGATCGTGTTGTTGTACACGTAGTGGAAGAAGGTGAAGTTCTGGAGCTTGAGGGCACGACCGACCTCGCGTGACAGCGCGTCGTCCGGTCCCGCCGTGCTGAGGAAGATCTTGCCGTCGGCGCGGCCGGTGCTGCGGATGTAGCCGATCCCCTCGTCGAGGTTGCGGAACTGTTGGCGGGGGAGGTCGAACCGCTCCAGTTGCTGCTCCAGTCGGGCGGCGAACTCACCGGGGTTGTTCCACCACAGCACGGGATCCTGCTCGAACGTGGCGTGCCGCAGGGTCTCACCCGCGACCAGGTCCGGGACCCGGGGGCCGCGGACCGTTCGCGGGATCGTGGTGGATCACGTTCAGGGTCGGGATGGACCGGCCGAGGAGCAGGTGGAAGAGCCGGTCAAGAGGCTCCTGGTCACCAATGTCGATGACGACGAAGTCGAGCGGGTCGAGCTGGAGGGGGATCTCCGCCGGATCCGTGAATTCGACGTTCACCCCCTTGACGGCGTACCCGAACTTCGTCAGGGTCTGCGCGATCAGGGGTTTCGCCGCCCGGTAGGCAGGGGTGTCGGGTACCGCGAGCCCCACCTCGCCGACCAGTTGGTCGCCGGCGGAGGAGTAACCCCGCGCCTTGAGCGTGAGCTGCCGGATCGGCTGCTCGAAGCCGTCGTACGTGTCCAGCTCGTCCCGGTCGAAGACGAAGCGTTCCTGGACGTTGGGGAAGTGATACCCGGGGACACCCTTCTCGACGAACACCAGCAGGGGTTTGATCGCCCGTGCCGCCAGCACTCGGGCCGCGAGCCCGTACTCGTAGACGATGAACGGCGAACACTTGTAGGCGGGCTGATCCCGGCGCAGGGTGACCACGCCGACGAAGCACGCGCTGCGCCGCATCATCATTTCCAGATGACAGGTCGACAGCGCCCCTGCGGACTTCGGGTCGACCGTGAATCCGAATCCGTGCGCATCGAAGGCGCGCCAGAAGAACTCGTTCACATCGCGGTCTTCCCGCCGATAGCTGTGGCTGAAATAGGTGGGAATCCGCCGTGCCGCGACCATGACCGCTCTTCACTTCCCCGTGGACTCGTTGCGCGGGCTCGCGAGCTGAACCCAGGTGCCCATTTCCCGCTGTTCGATCCGCGACACACTGGAGGCGAGGTTCTTGTCCCGCGTGCTCGCGTCGTCGTACGGCCTGGCGCCGGTCAGATACAGCCGACGCTCCGCCTCGACGGCCTCGCGCGCCTGGCTGAAGCGCAGGTAGTCGTCCTGCCAGTGGAACGTGGAGCGCAGGCCGGTGATGACCACGACCAGGCCGCCCAGCACCGCGGGTAGCCGTGCGGTCCCCGGCACGATGACCGCCGACACCGGAATGGCCGCGGACAGGATCAACTGCAGGACCTCCGTCAGCCGGAAGTACCTACGGGCCTTGATTGCGGCGGCCCGGTACCACTCGTAGGACCCGTTGGCGATGCCCAAGGCATAGCCGGGGTCCGGGAACTTCTCACGCGACGCCTCCGGCACCATGCGCTCCCCCCAGCACTTGACGACCACGCGGACGTGACGACCACTCCTGTCCGCAGGCACACAGTAGCCGTGGAGTCACCTGGCCGGATCCCGCTCGGCCCAACGCGCCTCGATCGTCAGCATGGTCACCAACACGGCGACCAGGGCGATGAGTTGGGCGAGTGCCGACAGGTGGGTGCCGAGCGGAGCGGTTGCCAGCGCGATCGGTACGGTCGTGGCCCGGTAGGCCAGCGGTGTCAGTCGCAGCACCGCACGGAACGCCACGTCCCCGGCGAGGAACAGCGCCACCCCGCCCGCGACCGCGACGGCGGGACCGGTGTGCAGTTGCTCCGTGAGGTGCCCCAGCGACTTCTTCACGCCCGCCGCGAGATAGGCGATGCCGAGCAGCATGGGCAGGAAAGCGTAGTAGTACGCGTTCATCGCGAGCCGCCAGCGGCGGTCCTGCGGGGTCACGGCGAACACGGCCTCCGCGCGGTCCTCGTCGCGCACGAAGTACGTCCACCACAGCGCGCTCGCCAGCGCGAGGGCCAGGAAGGCTCCGCCGAACACATTGGCGGTGAACGGCAGATCGCCGATGCCGATGCCGATCGCGATGACGGACTCGCCGAACGCGACGATCAGCAACAGCCCGTGCCGTTCCACGAAGTGCGCCGGGTCGAGGCCGCCCAACTGGGCGCGCAGAAAGGCTGCTTCGCGTCCGTCCCGGCGGCGCGGACCGTGCTCGGCCAGGAACGGCGTGACGAACTGCAGCACCAGCGCGAGCAGCCACAGCCCGTCCGCGGCGAGTCCGTCGAAGAGTCCCGCGGCCGTCACCGACAGTGCGGCGAGGGAGTTCGGCACCGCGTACCAGATGACGTCCCGGCCGTGGCTGCGCGTGTAGAGCGTGCTGTGCACAAGGACGACGGCCAGGAAGCCGAGGCCGAAGACGACCCCGCCGTCGTCGAAGGCGCGCGGGATGGCCAGCGCGCAGACCAGGAAGGACGCCATGCCCAGCATCAGCAGGATGCGGCGTGAGGGGCGGTCGGGCGGCACCTGGTTGGTGAGGTACGCGTAGGCGCCGTACATCCAGAACAGCACGACGAAGATCAGTGCGACGCGCCCCGCCGTGGCGAACGACAGGTCGGCGGTCAGCATCACGGTGAGCTGGGTGAGCGTGAAGACGAAGACCAGGTCGAAGAAGAGTTCCAGGGTGCTGACTCTGCGTCCCGGCTCCGCCGCCGGCACGGGATGTGTTCCGTCCGCGGCCTGTTGATGTGGTTCGTCGGCTGCCGGCCGATGTGGTCCGTCCGCTGCCGTGCTCATGTGCGTCCCCCTGACACGATCCGTAGGGAGATCGTATGCGGCGTCCTAGCCGCCGCTCCCGGACCTCGCTTTGTCCACTCAGTGGAGAAAGTTGACGGCAATCTCTGCGCAACTTCTTCCCACTCCCGGCAGCCGCTGCTACGTTCCCATCGAAAGCAAGCCACGGTGTTGTGGCCAAAACCCGTTGGACACTGGCCGATTGAGGCGGGGAGGGGCTCGTGAGACGCATGACGGCACGACCCGCGAACGCGCACCAGGCGCGCCTGTTGCGCCTGCTGCGCGACGGCGGGCCCAACTCCCGTGCCCAGCTCGGCGATCAGATCGACCTCTCCCGGTCGAAACTGGCCGTCGAGGTGGAACGGCTCCTGGAGACCGGGCTCGTGGTCGCCGACGGCCTCGCCGCATCCCGCGGCGGCCGCCGCTCCCACAACATCCGGCTCGCCCCGGCGCTGCGCTTCCTCGGCGTCGACATCGGGGCCACCTCGATCGACGTGGCCGTCACCAACGCGGAACTGGAGGTCCTGGGGCACATCAACCAGCCCATGGACGTCCGCGAGGGACCGGTCGCCGTCTTCGAGCAAGTCCTGTCCTTGGCCGCCAAGTTGAGGTCATCTGGGCTCGCGGAGGAATTCGACGGCGCCGGGATCGGCGTCCCGGGTCCGGTCCGCTTCCCCGAGGGCGTTCCGGTCGCACCGCCGATCATGCCCGGCTGGGACGGCTTCCCGGTCCGCGAGGCGCTCAGTCAGGACCTGGGCTGCCCCGTCATGGTCGACAACGACGTGAACCTGATGGCGATGGGGGAGCAGCACGCGGGAGTCGCACGCTCCGTGGGCGACTTCCTCTGCGTCAAGATCGGCACCGGCATCGGCTGCGGCATCGTCGTAGGCGGTGAGGTCTACCGCGGTACGACGGGCAGCGCCGGCGACATCGGGCACATCCAGGCCGTACCCGACGGGCGTCCGTGCGCCTGCGGCAACCGGGGCTGCCTGGAGGCCCACTTCAGTGGGGCCGCGCTCGCCCGGGACGCCACGGAGGCCGCCCAGCAGGGGCTTTCGGCGGAGCTCGCCGCGCGGCTGGAGGCGGCGGGCACGCTGAGCGCCGTCGACGTCGCCGCCGCGGCCGCGGCGGGCGACGCCACCGCTCTCGGACTGATCCGCGAGGGCGGCAACCGCACCGGGCAGGTCATCGCCGGCCTCGTCTCGTTCTTCAACCCCGGCCTGGTGGTGATCGGCGGCGGCGTCACCGGCCTCGGCCACACGCTGCTCGCCGCGATCCGCACCCAGGTATACCGCCAGTCGCTGCCGCTGGCGACCGGCAACCTACCCATCGTGCTCGGGGAGTTGGGGCCGACCGCCGGAGTCATCGGCGCGGCCCGGCTCATCAGCGACCACCTGTTCTCGCCCGCGTAACCCTGCCAGAGCCGCACGAAGACTCCTTCCAGAGCCGCACGAAGCACTCCTTCCAGAGCCGCACCAAAGGTCACATCACCCAAGCACCCCACCTGTACAGCGCCCTGCTCTGCCCTGCCCGAAAACGCCCGCTCCGCGAGCGCACCGCCCTGAAACCGGCCCGAACGCCCGCCAAGGGGAACCGTCATGGCACCAGAACCACCGCTGCTCACCATGTCCGGCATCACCAAGTCGTTCCCCGGAGTCCGGGCCCTCGACGGCGTCGACCTCGACGTCCAGGCCGGCGAGGTCCACTGCCTGCTCGGCCAGAACGGGGCCGGAAAGTCCACCCTCATCAAGGTCCTGGCCGGCGCCCACCAGCCCGACGGCGGCACCATCGGCTGGCGTGGCGAACCCGTCACGCTCCGCTCCCCGATCGCCGCCATGCGCCTCGGCATCGCCACCATCTACCAGGAACTGGACCTGGTGGAGGGCCTGTCGGTGGCCGAGAACGTCCACCTCGGCCATGAACCCACCGCCGCCGGTTTCGTCGTACGGGGCAAGGCGGCCAAGGCGTCAACGGCGCAGCTGCTACGCCGACTCGGCCATCCGGAGATCGATCCGGCGCGCCTCGTCGGTGAGCTGTCGGCCGCCCAGCAGCAGATCGTCTCCATGGCGCGGGCACTCTCCCACGACGTACGCCTCATCGTCATGGACGAACCGTCCGCCGCCCTCGACCCCGACGAGGTCGACAACCTCTTCCGTATCGTCGGCGACCTCACCGCGGACGGCGTCGCCGTCGTCTACATCTCGCACCGGCTGGAGGAGATCCGCCGCATCGGCGACCGGGTGACCGTACTGAAGGACGGCCGCGCGGTGGCGGGCGGACTGCCCGCGAAGTCCACCCCGACCCGCGAGGTGGTGGCGCTGATGACGGGCCGCAACGTCGAGTACGTCTTCCCGCAACGGCCCACGAGACCGCCTGCGTCCGAGCCGGTGCTCAGAGTCCAAGGACTCGCACGGGCAGGCGAGTTCGAGCCCCTCGACCTCGAACTGCGCCCCGGCGAGATCGTCGGCCTGGCCGGTCTCGTCGGCTCCGGGCGCTCCGAGATCCTGGAGACGATCTACGGGGCCCGCAAGCCGACAGCCGGTCAAGTCAGTGTCGACGGCCGGGCGTTGCGGACCGGCAGCGTACGCGCCGCCGTCCGCGCCGGACTCGGACTCGCCCCCGAGGAGCGCAAGGCGCAGGGCCTGCTGATGCTGGAGTCCGTCACCCGCAATGTGTCGGTTTCCTCCATGTCCCGCTTCTCGCACGGGGGTTGGATCGACCGGAGCGCCGAGCGGGGCGCCGCCCGCGCCGCGACACGCGAGCTGTCGCTGCGCCCGGACAACCCGTCCGTCCCGATCCGGACGCTGTCCGGCGGCAACCAGCAAAAGGCCGTCCTGGCCCGCTGGCTGCTGCGCGGCTGCCGCGTCCTGCTCCTCGACGAACCCACCCGCGGTGTCGACGTCGGTGCCCGCGCCGAGCTGTACGCGGTCATCCGCCGCCTCGCCGACGAAGGCCTCGCCGTACTTCTGGTCTCCAGCGAGATTCCCGAAGTTCTGGGGCTGGCTGACCGGGTGATGATTCTCCGCGAGGGCCGGGTGATCCACTCCGGCCCTTCGCGGGAACTGGACGAGTTTCGCGTACTCGACCTTGTCGTGACTCCGCCGTTTCCCGAAGGAAGTGGCTTCTCAATCGGCCGTTGACCGGCCTCATGACGGTCAAGCCCTGACCGTTGCCTGAAGGCACTTGCCAATCTAGCGGCATTTACGACGGGAGTTGCCCGTGCTCAGCAAACTGCACCCGCCAGGATCAACGGCCGCACGGAAGTCCGATCGCGCGGTGTCCCGGGGCGGCCCATTGCGTGCTCTAGCCGCCCGCGCCGACGTCCGCACCCTCTCGCTGCTCGGCGTACTCGTCGCCCTGATCGTCATCGGCGGTATCACCAAGCCCGACGAGTTCCTCGACACCCGAAACCTCCAACTCGTCCTCACCCAGGCCTCGGTGATCGGCGTCGTCACCGTCGGCATGACCTTCGTCATCACCTCCGGCGGCATCGACCTGTCCGTCGGCGCGATCGTCGCGCTGTCCTCGGTGTGGGCCACGACGGTCGCCACCCAGGAGTACGGCTTCGCGGGCATCCTCTTCACCGCGGTGCTCGTCGGCGTGGGCTGCGGCCTGGTCAACGGCCTGCTCATCGCGTACGGCGGAATGGTCCCGTTCATCGCGACGCTCGCCATGCTCGCCTCGGCCCGCGGCCTCGCCCTCCAGATCACCGACGGCAAGACCCAGATCGTCACCATCGACGGGATCCTGAAGCTCGGCGAACGCGACTCGTACGTCCTCGGCATCCCCCCGCTGGTCCTGGTCTTCGCCGTCGTCACGATTATCGGCTGGCTGATTCTCAACCGCACCACCTTCGGCCGCCGCACGGTCGCCGTCGGCGGCAACGCGGAGGCGGCCCGGCTGGCCGGCATCGACGTACGGCGCCAGCGGCTCTACCTCTACCTGCTCTCCGGACTGTGCTGCGGCATCGCCGCCTTCCTGCTGATCATCCTGTCCGGCTCCGGCCAGAACACCAACGGCAACCTGTACGAACTCGACGCCATCGCCGCCGCGATCATCGGCGGGACCCTGCTCAGCGGGGGCCGCGGCACCATCACCGGCTCGGTGCTCGGTGTCCTGATCTTCACCACGATCACCAACATCTTCGCGCTGAACAACCTGCAGAGCGACGTCCAGCAGATCGCCAAGGGCGCGATCATCGTCGCGGCGGTCCTGGTCCAGCGGCGTACGGCAGCAAGCAGCACCTGACACGGGAGCAAGCAGCACCTGACACGGGAAGGGCCCGCCGCCATGCCAGAATCCACGAGCTCCACCAGCTTCACGAGCCGCAGAGGGCTCCTCTTCGGGACCGCCGCGGCCTCGGCCGGCGCCCTCCTGGTCGGCTGCACCAGCAACGACACCAAGAGCGAGAAGACGGCCGCGAACAGCCAACCGGCCGCCGACGACAAGCCCGGCAAGCACATCACCATCGGCTTCGCGGGTCCGCAGGCCGACCACGGCTGGCTCAACGCGATCAACGACAACGCCAAGAGCCGGGCCAAGAAGTACTCGGACGTGACGCTGGAGATCACCGAGGGCTCCAACGACACGGCCGCGCAGATCGGCCAGATCGAGACACTGATCAACAAGAAGGTCGACGTCCTGGTGGTGCTGCCCGCCGACGGCAAGGCGCTCACCCAGGTCGGCCTGAAGGCGATGCGTGCGGGCATCCCGGTCGTCAACCTCGACCGGATCTTCAACACCCCGCAGGCATACCGTTGTTGGATCGGCGGTGACAACTACGGCATGGGCCTCAGCGCCGGCCACTACATCGGCGAGAAGCTGAAGGACAAGCAGGACGCCAAGGTCATCGAACTCGCCGGGCTCGACAACCTGGAACTCACCAAGCAGCGCACCCAGGGCTTCGACGCGGCCCTGAAGAACTACCCCAACATCAAGAAGGTCGCCCGCCAGGCCGCCGACTTCACCGTCGAGTCCGGACAGGCCAAGATGGCCCAACTGCTCCAGGCCCAGCCGAAGTTCGACGCGCTGTGGAACCACGACGACGACCAGGGCGTGGGCGCGCTGCGCGCCATCAAGCAGGCCGGGCGCGAGGACTTCCTGATGGTCGGCGGCGCGGGCGCGCTCTCCGCCTTCCAGGCCATCCAGGCCGACAACAGCGTCCTGAAGGCCACCGTCCTCTACCCGCCGACCATGGCGGCCTCCGCGATCGACCTCGCTCGCGCGCTCGGCCAGGGCAAGGGCATCGGCGGGCTCGCCGAGTTCGAGATCCCGGTCTCGCTCACGCTCTACTCGGCCGTCGTCGACAAGGACAACGTCGGCCAGTACATGGCCACCGGCTTCAGGTGATCCGCCCCGCTCACACCCCCCACAGCGTCACGACGACGAGGAGGACATCCGTATGGGACAGCCGCACCAGGGTGAGGCAGCCGGGGTGGAGGCGGGGCTCGCTTCCGGGCCCGGGGCCGAGGCGGCCGGGGCGAAGGCGGGCAAGCCGACGCTCGGGGTGGGCATGGTCGGATACGCCTTCATGGGCGCCGCCCACTCCCAGGGCTGGCGCACCGTGGGCCGCGTCTTCGACCTGCCGCGCAGCCCGGTCCTCGCCGCCGTCTGCGGCCGGGACGCGAGCGCGGTGCGGGCCATGGCCGACCAGCACGGCTGGGCGGCGGCCGAGACCGACTGGCGGGCCCTGATCGCCCGGGACGACGTCGACCTCGTCGACATTTGTACCCCCGGCGACAGCCATGCCGAGATCGCCCTCGCCGCCCTGGCCGCCGGCAAACACGTACTGTGCGAGAAGCCCCTCGCGAACACGGTTGAGGAGGCGGAGGCGATGACGGAGGCCGCCGAGGCAGCCTTCGCCCGCGGTCAGGTGTCCATGGTCGGCTTCAACTACCGTCGAATGCCCGCGACTTCACTCGCCCGGAAGATGGTCGCCGAGGGCCGGCTCGGAGCCCTGCGGCACGTACGGGTGACGTACCTTCAGGACTGGCTGGTGGACCCGCAGTTCCCGCTCACCTGGCGGCTGCGCAAGGAGCTCGCGGGATCGGGCGCGCTCGGCGACCTCGGGGCCCACATCGTCGACCTCGCCCAGTACCTGGCGGGTGAGCCGGTCGTCGGGGTCTCCGCGCTCACCGAGACGTTCGTACGGGAGCGCCCGCTGCCCGGCGGAGAGTCGAGCGGACTGACCGCCGTATCGGCGACCGACCCGCGGGCGGGGGGCGTCGGCACCGTCACCGTCGACGACGCCGCCCTCTTCACCGGCCGCTTCGCCTCCGGCGCCCTCGCCTCCTTCGAGGCGTCCCGCTTCGCGACCGGACGCAAGAACTCCCTGCGCATCGAACTCAACGGCGAGCGCGGCTCGCTCGCCTTCGACTTGGAACGGCTCAACGAGCTCTCGTACCACGATCACACCGAACCCGGCACGCACGCGGGCTTCCGCCGGATCCTCGTCACCGAGCCCGACCACCCCTACCTGGAGGCCTGGTGGCCGCCGGGCCACGGCCTCGGCTACGAGCACACCTTCACTCACCAGGCCCGCGATCTGGTGCGGGCCATCGCCGTCGGCCGGCGCCCCGAACCGTCCTTCGCCGACGGGCTGCGGGTGCAGCGCGTCCTCGCGGCGGTGGAGGAGAGCGCCGAGAAGAACTCCGTCTACACACCCATCGCGGTCTGAGGAGGCCCCGGACATGCCGCGCACCTTCACACTCTTCACCGGCCAGTGGGCCGACCTGCCCCTCGAAGAGGTCTGCCGCCTCGCCCGTGACTTCGGCTACGACGGCCTCGAACTCGCCTGCTGGGGCGACCACTTCGAGGTCGACAAGGCGCTCGCGGACCCTTCGTACATCGACTCCCGGCACGCGCTCCTCGACAAGTACGGCCTCAAGTGCTGGGCGATCTCCAACCACCTGGTCGGCCAGGCCGTCTGTGACGCCATCATCGACGAGCGGCACCGGGCGATCCTGCCCGCTCGGATCTGGGGCGACGGCGAACCCGAGGGCGTACGGCAGCGGGCCGCCGCCGAGATCGCCGACACCGCGCGTGCCGCGGCGGCCTTCGGCGTCGACACCGTCGTCGGCTTCACCGGCTCGGCGATCTGGCACCTGGTCGCGATGTTCCCGCCCGCCCCCGAGTCGATGATCGCCCGCGGCTACGAGGACTTCGCGACGCGCTGGAACCCCATCCTGGACGTCTTCGACGAGCAGGGCGTGCGGTTCGCGCACGAGGTCCACCCGAGCGAGATCGCCTACGACTACTGGACAACGCAGCTCGCGCTCAAGGCGGTCGACCACCGTCCGGCGTTCGGACTGAACTTCGACCCCTCGCACTTCGTCTGGCAGGACCTGGACCCGGTCGGCTTCCTCTACGACTTCCGCGACCGCATCTACCACGTCGACTGCAAGGAAGCCCGCAAGCGGCTCGACGGCCGCAACGGCCGCCTCGGCTCGCACCTGCCCTGGGGCGATCCCCGGCGCGGCTGGGACTTCGTGTCGGCCGGGCATGGCGACGTCCCCTGGGAGGACGTCTTCCGCATGCTCCGCTCCATCGACTACACGGGCCCCGTCTCGGTCGAGTGGGAGGACGCCGGCATGGACCGGCTCCAGGGCGCACCCGAGGCCCTGACCCGTCTCAAGGCGTACGACTTCGAGCCGCCGTCGGCATCCTTCGACGCGGCGTTCGGCGGCAACGACTGACTTCTCCTGTGTCTCCGGGGTGACGGCGCACCCCGGCGCAAGCACCCGCTCGTACAACCAGCCCCTTTCTGGAGGCATTCGTGCACGGGAAAGACCGCGCCACCCGCACCGACAGAACCGAGACCCACAGACGACGCCCCGCATTCCGCCGAGCGCTCGCCCTGCTGAGCGGCGCGTTGCTCGCGGCCGCCTCGCTCACCCTCACCGCACCCCCGGCCGGCGCAGCCGTCGCCGACCCGGGGAACACGGCAGCGGCGGAGGACTTCCAGCAGGTCACCCTCGCCAAGGGCGAGCCCGAGGTCGGCGAGCCCATGTCGCTCGCCGTGCTCCCCGACCGCTCGGTCCTGCACACCTCGCGCGACGGCGAACTCCGCCTCACCGACGCGGCCGGAAACACAAAGATCGCGGGCAAGCTCGACGTCTACACGCACGACGAGGAAGGCCTGCAAGGCGTCGGCATAGACCCGGGCTTCGCCGACAACCGCTTCATCTACCTCTACTACGCGCCGCCCCTGAACACCCCGGCGGGCGACGCCCCCGAGACGGGCACGGCGGCCGACTTCGCGCCCTTCGACGGCGTCAACCGTCTGTCCCGCTTCGTCCTCAAGACGGACGGCACCCTCGACACCGCCAGCGAGAAGAAGGTCCTCGACGTCCAGGCCACCCGCGGCATCTGCTGCCACGTCGGCGGCGACATCGACTTCGACGCGGCGGGAAACCTGTACCTGTCGACCGGGGACGACTCCAACCCCTTCCAGTCCGACGGCTTCACGCCCATCGACGAGCGCCCCGACCGCAACCCGGTCTTCGACGCCCAGCGCTCGGCCGGCAACACCAACGACCTGCGCGGCAAGATCCTGCGCATCAAGGTGAACGCCGACGGCTCGTACTCCATCCCCGACGGCAACCTCTTCCCGCCCGGCACGGACAAGACGCGACCCGAGATCTACGCGATGGGCTTCCGCAACCCGTTCCGCTTCAGCGTCGACAAGGCGACGGGCATCGTCTACGTCGGTGACTACGGCCCCGACGCCGGCGCGGCCGACCCGGCACGTGGCCCCGGCGGCCAGGTCGAGTTCGCCCGCGTCACCGGCCCCGGCAACTTCGGGTGGCCGTACTGCACGGGCAAGAACGACGCCTACGTGGACTACGACTTCGCGACGAAGACCTCCGGCGCCGCCTTCGACTGCAACGCCCCGAAGAACACCTCCCCGCACAACACGGGACTGACGGACCTGCCCCCGGCCCAGCCCGCCTGGATCCCCTACGACGGCGCCTCCGTGCCGGAGTTCGGCAGCGGCTCGGAGTCCCCGATGGGCGGCCCGGTCTACCACTACGACGCCTCGCTCGACTCGCCCGTGAAGTTCCCGCAGGCGTACGACGGGAACTTCTTCGCAGGAGAGTTCGGCCGCCGCTGGATCAAGCGGATCGCGAGCGACTCCGCCGGCACGGTGCAGTCCATCAACTCCGTCCCGTGGGCCGGCACGCAGGTGATGGACATGGCGTTCGGACCGGACGGCGCCCTGTACGTCCTCGACTACGGCACCGCCTGGTTCGGCGGCGACGAGAACTCGGGCCTCTATCGCATCGAGAACGCCACCGACGGCCACTCGCCCGTCGCGCAGGCCGCGGCCGACCGCACCTCGGGGCAGGCCGCGCTCAAGGTGAGCTTCTCCTCGGCCGGTTCGTCCGACGCGGACGGTGACGCCCTCACCTACAGCTGGGACTTCGGCGACGGCGGTACGTCGACGGCGGCGAATCCCTCCCACAAGTACAAGACGAACGGCACCTACACGGCGACGGTGACCGCCAAGGACGCGACCGGCCGCACCGGCAGCGCGAGCGTGCAGATCGTGGTCGGCAACACCGCGCCCAAGGTCGTGATCGAACAACCGCGTGACGGTCAGCTCTTCAGCTTCGGCGACCCCGTGCCCTTCAAGGTGAAGGTCACCGACCCCGAGGACGGCCGAGCCATCGACTGCGCCAAGGTGAAGGTCACCTTCATCCTCGGCCACGACAGCCATGGCCACCCGCTCACCTCGGCCAACGGCTGCTTCGGCACCCTCCAGACCAGTGCCGACGGCGGCCACGACCAGGACGCCAACATCTTCGGAGTCCTCGACGCCGAGTACACCGACGGCGGAGGCGGCGGCCAGGCCCCGCTGACCACCCACGACCAGAACGTGCTCCAGCCCAAGCACCGCCAGGCCGAGCACTACGGCAAGGCCTCCGGCATCACCGTCCAGTCGAAGACCACCGCGCACGGCGGCAAGACCGTCGGCGACATCGACAACGGCGACTGGATCTCCTTCACGCCCTACTCCCTGAGCGACGCCCAGAAGATCACGGCTCGTGTGTCCTCCGCCGGCGCGGGCGGTACCCTCGAGATCCGAGCGGGCTCCCCGACCGGCCGCACGCTGGGCCGGGCGACCGTACCGGTGACGGGTGGCTGGGACACCTTCCAGGACGTGAGCGCCGATCTCGCGAACGCCCCGCGCGGCACCACCACGCTCTACCTCGTCTTCAAGGGAACCGGCACCGGAGCGCTCTACGACGTGGACGACTTCACCTTCACGACGAGCTGACGGGGGGTGACGGTCATGCGCACATCCATACGCATGCTGACCGTGGGTGCCGCTGCCGCCCTGCTCCTCGGCTGCGTGTTGGGACCGGCGGCGTCCAAGGGCGTGGACGGCCCCGACAGGAGCCGGGTGCTGGTCTTCTCCAAGACCGCGGGCTTCCGGCACGACTCGATCCCCGAGGGGATCGCGGCCGTACGGGAGCTCGGGGCCACGGGCGGCTTCGCGGTCGACGCCACGGAGGACGCAGGCGCCTTCACCGCACGCAACCTGGCGCGGTACGACGCCGTCGTCTTCCTCTCGACGACCGGTGACGTCCTCGACACCACCCAACAGGCCGCCTTCGAGCGGTACATCAAGCGGGGCGGCGGCTATGTGGGCATCCACGCGGCCGCCGACACCGAGTACGACTGGGCCTTCTACGGCGGCCTCGCGGGCGCGTACTTCCAGTCGCACCCCGCGATCCAGCCCGCGACGGTCACCGTCGAGGACCGCTCCCACCCGGCGACCTCGGGGCTCCCGAGATCCTGGGAGCGCACGGACGAGTGGTACAACTACCGCTCGAATCCGCGCGACCGGGCTCACGTCCTCGCCTCGCTCGACGAGTCCTCGTACACCGGCGGCACGATGAGCGGCGACCATCCGATCGCCTGGTGCCAGGAGTACCGGGGCGGCCGCGCCTTCTACACCGGGGGCGGCCATACCAAGGAGTCCTACGCCGAACCCGCCTTCCGGCAGCACCTGCTGGGTGGCATCCGGTACGCCATCGGCGCCGCCCAGGCCGACTGCCGCCCGGAGAACGGCTACCGGCCGCTCTTCGACGGCACGGCCGAGTCGCTGGCGGCGTGGAAACAGGCGGGCCCGGGTTCGTTCTCGCTGAGCGACGACGGCACGCTGACGTCGCACGACGGCCTGGGGATGCTCTGGTACGCCGGTTCCGGGTTCGGCTCGTACTCGCTGAAGCTGGACTGGCGGGTGGCCGGGGACGACAACTCCGGGGTGTTCGTCGGGTTCCCGGAGTCCGACGACCCCTGGTCGGCCGTCAACAACGGCTACGAGATCCAGATCGACGCGACCGACGCCCCCGACCGCACCACCGGGGCCGTGTACAGCTTCCAGTCCGCCGACCTGAAGAAGCGCGACCGCGCGCTGAACCCGCCGGGGGAGTGGAACACGTACGAGATCCGCGTGGAGGGTGAGCGCCTCCGCGTCTGGCTCAACGGCGTGAAGATCAACGATTTCACCAACACCGATCCGGTACGAAGCCTGCGCGACGGACACATCGGCCTCCAGAACCACGGAGCCGACGACCAGGTGTCCTTCCGCGACGTCCGGATCAAGGAACTGCCCACGAAGGGCGACTGACCGGCGGCGGGCGGGGGACGCCGGACCCCCGCCCGCCGTCTCGCCCACCTCGCTTCTTTCTCCTCTCCCCTGTGTGGCTGACGTACGACAAGGAGGCTGCCCATGTCCCCCATGCCCGCGTCCCTTTCCGAACCTCGGGTGGGGGTGTGGCTGATCGGAGCCCGCGGCTCCGTCGCCACCACCGTCATCGCGGGCTGCGCGGCCCTCACCGCCGGCCTGCACCCCCCGACGGGCGTGGTCACCGAGACATCCCTCTTCGCCGAGTGCGGCCTGCCCACGCTGTCCTCCCTCGTCTTCGGCGGCCACGACACCGTGGACTGCCCACTGCCGAAACGGGCCGAGGCCCTGGCCGCCGGTGGTGTGCTCCCACCCGGCCTCCCCTCGGCGATCGCGGCCGAACTGGCTGCCGCCGACGCGGAGATCCGCCCCGGCGGCCCCGTCCCCGGCGACACACGGGACGAGTCCGAGCTCGTGGACGCCTTCGCGACCGATCTGCGCGATTTCGTACGACGACGGGGTCTGACCCGGGCGGTCGTGCTGAACGTGGCCTCCACCGAACCCGCGCCCGTGGGCTCCGCCCTGCCCCCGAGCTCGCTCTACGCGGCGGCGGCGCTGGCGGCCGGCTGCCCCTACGTGAACTTCACCCCGTCCACCGGTCTGCACCACCCGGCGCTGGCCTCGGCGGTACGCGCCGGCCGCCTCCCGTACGCGGGCCGCGACGGCAAGACGGGCCAGACCCTGCTGCGGTCGGTGCTCGGCCCGATGTTCGCGCAGCGTGCACTGGAGGTCCGCGCCTGGTCCGGCACCAACCTGCTCGGCGGCGGCGACGGTGCCTCCCTCGCCGACCCGGCCGCCGCCGCGGCCAAGAACGCCGGCAAGGAACGGGTCCTCGCGGACACCCTGGGCGGGGCCCCGCAGGGCGAGGTCCACATCGACGACGTACCGGCCCTCGGCGACTGGAAGACCGCCTGGGACCACATCGCCTTCGACGGCTTCCTCGGTACCCGGATGATCCTGCAGACCACCTGGCAGGGCTGCGACTCCGCACTGGCGGCGCCCTTGGTCCTCGACCTCGCGCGCCTGGTGTCCCGCGCGCACGAGGCCGGTCTCTCGGGCCCCCTGAGCGAACTCGGCTTCTACTTCAAGGACCCGATGGGCGACGGGCCCGCGGCGCTGGGTGAGCAGTACGCGGCCCTGGCGGGGCTCGCGGGGCGGCTCCGCGCACTCCCCGGGGAGACCCGATGACGCCGCGCCCGCCCGGGCCGGACCAGACGACCACGACGAGCCCGCCGCAGGGCCTGAGCCAGGGCCCGAGCCAGAGCCCGCGAGCGGGTACAGCATCCGGGGCCGGGGCCGGGGCCGGGGCCGGCGACGGGGCGGGGGCCGGGGCCAGGGCCGGGGCCTGGGCCGAACTCCTCCGTCTGCCCGCCCTGTTCACCGTCCCGGGCGACGCCCTCGCCGGTGCCGCCACCACCGGCAACCGCCCCAACCCCCGCACCCTGCTCGCCATCGCCTCCTCCCTCTGTCTGTACGAGGCGGGCATGGCCCTCAACGACTGGGCCGACCAGGCCGAGGACGCCCTCGAACGCCCACACCGCCCACTGCCCTCCGGACGCATCCGCCCGCCCGCGGCCCTCGTCGCCGCAGGCGCCCTCACGGCGGCGGGCCTGGCCCTGGCAGCACGCGCCGGACGCCCGGCCCTCGCCGTCGCGGCCCCCCTCGCGGCCACCGTCTGGGCGTACGACCTCGCGCTCAAGCGAACCCCCGCCGGGCCGGCGGCGATGGCCACCGCACGGGGCCTGGACCTGCTCCTCGGCGCGACGGCCACCGGCGGCAGCGCCCGCCCCGCCCTGCCCTCCGCCCTGACCCTGGCCACCCACACCCTCGCGGTGACCACGGTGTCCCGCGGCGAGACCCGGGGCGGTTCGCCGCTCGCACCGCTGGTCGCGCTCGCCACGACGGGCACGCTCGCCTGGACATTGACGAGGACCCCGCAGGCCCCGGGCACGGCCCCCTCCCGATACCCCGCCGCGGCCCCTTCCCGGCACCCCGCCGCGGACACCCTGCGCACCGTCCTCGCCGCCGCCTTCGTCGCCACCTCGGGCCGCCCCCTCCTCCACGCCGCCCTCAACCCCTCACCCCCGCTCACCCAGCGAGCCGTCGGCGGCGGAATCCGCGCGATGATCCCCCTCCAGGCCGCCCTCGCGGCCCGCTCCGGCGCCCTCGCCTCCGCCCTTCTCACGGCCGCCCTCGCCCCGGCGGCCCGCAGATTCGCGAGAAAGGTGAGCGTCACATGACCCCGTCACCCCACCGCACGAACCCCCGGCCCCAGGGCACGAACGCCCACCCCCTCCGCTTCGGCTACGGCACCAACGGTCTCGCCGACCTCCGCCTCGACGACGCCCTCGCCCTCCTCGCGGACCTCGGCTACGACGGCGTCGGCCTGACCCTCGACCACATGCACCTGGACCCGCTGGCCCCGGACGTCGCCGCCCGCACCCGGAAGGTGGCCCGCAGGCTGGACACCCTCGGACTCGGCGTCACCGTCGAGACCGGCGCCCGCTATGTGCTCGACCCGCGCCGCAAGCACGGCCCCTCGCTCCTCGACCCGGACCCGGCCGACCGGGCCCGCCGCGTCGACCTCCTCATCCGCGCCGTCCGCATCGCCGCCGACCTCGGCGCCCACGCCGTCCACTGCTTCAGCGGCGTACTCCCGGCCGACCCGACCCACCTGGCCGACCCAGCCGACCCGGCCCATCCCGCCGCCACGGCCGACCCCGCCGAGGACTCCGCCTGGAAGCGCCTCGCCGAGACGCTCACCCCCGTGCTGGACGCGGCCACCCACGCCGGCGTCCCGCTCGCCGTCGAACCCGAACCAGGTCATCTCCTCGCCACCCTCGCCGACTTCCACCACCTGCGCCGCATCCTCGGCGACCCGCCCGCCCTCGGCCTCACCCTCGACATCGGCCACTGCCAGTGTCTGGAACCCCTGTCACCCGCCGACTGCGTCCGTGCCGCCGCCCCCTGGCTGCGGCACGTCCAGATCGAGGACATGCGCCGAGGCCACCACGAACACCTCCCGTTCGGGGACGGGGAGATCGACTTCCCGCCCGTACTCGAAGCCCTGGCCGCCACCGGATACCAGGCGCTGACCGTCGTCGAACTGCCCCGCCACTCCCACGCGGGTCCCCACTTCGCCGCACAGTCCCTCCCGTTCCTCCACCGCGCGGCCCGGGCGATCCCCGCAGGCGCCGAAGGGAGCACCCCGTGAACCACCACCCGCACGCACCCCACGGCAGCACGGCGAGCCACCCGGCCGAACCCGCCCTCGCCGCCCTGCACGCCCGCCTGAACACCTCCCTCGCCCCGCCCGCCCGCGCCTGGCTGGACCAGGCCCTCGACGAGGCCGCCGACCACCCCGGCACCCACGGACCCATCTCCGTCTGGGAGTTGCGCATCGCCGAGGCGGGCCGCCGCTGCGGCCCCGAGCACGCCGACGCCGCCCGCGTGCTCCTCCTGCACGCCGCCCGCGCCGACCCGGACGCACTCGCCCGCGTCTACCGGCAGGGCACGGCCGCCGAACGCCGGGCCGTCCTGCACGCGCTGCCCCACCTCGTGCCCGGCCCCGGCGCGCTGCCCCTCGTCGAGGACGCCCTGCGCACCAACGACACCCGACTCGTCGCCGCCGCCCTCGGCCCGTACGCCGCCCGCCACCTGGACGCCCACACCTGGCGGCACGCCGTCCTCAAATGCCTGTTCACCGGCGTACCCGTGGACGTCGTGGCCGACCTGGCGCCGCGCGCCCACGCGGACGTCGAACTCGCCCGGATGCTCGGCGACTACGCGCGGGAACGCACCGCCGCGGACCGTCCCGTCCCCGAGGACCTGCACCGCGTCCTGGCCCTGACCGAGCCCACCGCCGCCCCCGCAGGCCCGTGCGGTCCCTCCCGCACATCCGGCAAGGAGTCCTGATGCGCATCTTCGACCCCCACATCCACATGACGTCACGGACCACCGACGACTACGAGGCCATGCACACCGCGGGTGTCCGCGCCCTCGTCGAGCCCTCCTTCTGGCTCGGCCAGCCCCGCACCTCGGTCGCCTCCTTCCTCGACTACTTCGACTCCCTCCTCGGCTGGGAACCCTTCCGCGCCGCCCAGTACGGCATCGCCCACCACTGCGCGCTCGCCCTCAATCCCAAGGAGGCGAACGACCCCCGCTGCGCCCCCGTCCTCGACGAACTGCCCCGCTATCTCGTCAAGGACCAGGTCGTGGCCGTGGGCGAGATCGGCTACGACTCGATGACCCCCGCCGAGGACACCGCCCTCGCCGCCCAGCTGCAACTCGCGGCCGACCACGAGCTCCCCGCGCTCGTCCACACCCCGCACCGCGACAAGCAGGCCGGCCTGCGCCGCACCCTCGACGTCGTCCGGGAGTCCGCCCTGTCCCCGGACCGCGTCCTGGTCGACCACCTCAACGAGAACACCGTCAAGGAGGCCAAGGACAGCGGCTGCTGGCTGGGCTTCTCCGTCTATCCCGACACCAAGATGGACGAGGAACGCATGGTCGCCGTCCTGGCGGAGTACGGACCGGAGCGGGTGCTCGTCAACTCGGCCGCGGACTGGGGCAGAAGCGACCCCCTCAAGACCCGCCGCGTCGCCGATGCCCTGCTGGCCTCCGGGTTCACCGCGGACGACGTCGACCGTGTGCTGTGGCGCAACCCCGTCGCCTTCTACGGCCTCAGCGGCCGGCTGAGCCTCGACGTCACCACCCCCGACGTCACCCACGAAGGCAACTCCATCCTGCGCGGCGGGGAGTGAGTGATGCGCTACCGCCATCCCGACGGCTCCACCGTCCACCTCGCCTACTGCACCAACGTCCACCCTGCCGAGACCCTCGACGGCGTCCTCGCCCAACTCCGCGACCACTGCGAACCCGTCCGCCGCCGTCTCGGCCGCGACCGGCTCGGCATCGGCCTGTGGCTGGCCAGGGACGCCGCTCACGCCCTCGTCACCGACCCCTCCGCGCTGCGCGGCCTGCGCACCGAACTCGAACACCGCGGCCTCGAAGTCGTCACCCTCAACGGCTTCCCCTACGAAGGCTTCGGCGCCGAAGAGGTCAAGTACCGTGTGTACCAGCCGGACTGGGCCGATCCCGAACGCCTCGCCCACACCACCGACCTGGCCCGAGTCCTCGCCCAGCTCCTGCCCGACGACGTCACCGAAGGCAGCATCTCCACCCTGCCCCTCGCCTGGCGCACCGCCTACGACCAGGAGCGGGCGACGGCAGCGCACACCGCGCTGACCACGCTCGCCGAACGCCTCGACGCCCTCGACGAACTCACTGGCCGCTCCCTGCGCATCGGCCTGGAACCGGAACCCGGCTGCACCGTCGAGACCACCCGTGACGCCCTCGTCCTGCTCACCGCGATCGGTCACGACCGCATCGGCATCTGCGTCGACACCTGCCATCTCGCCACCTCCTTCGAAGACCCCCACACCGCCCTGGACGCGCTCGCACAGGCCCGCGTCCCCATCGTCAAATCCCAGCTCTCGGCCGCCCTGCACGCCGAACACCCCCATCTCCCCGAAGTCCGCGCGGCCCTCGCCGCCTTCGACGAACCCCGCTTCCTGCACCAGACCCGCACCCTCACCGCCGCGGGCCTGCGCGGCACCGACGACCTCGGCGAGGCCCTCGCCGGCGACGCCCTGCCCGACGCCTCCCCGTGGCGCGCCCACTTCCACGTCCCGCTGCACGCGGCCCCCGCCGCACCCCTCACCTCGACACTCCCCGTCCTGCGGGCCGCACTGACCCGCCTCGTCGGCGGCCCACACCCCCTCACCCACCACCTGGAGGTCGAGACCTACACCTGGCAGGCCCTCCCGCCGGAGCTGCGCCCCCGAGCCCGCGCCCAGCTCGTCGACGGCATCGCCGCCGAACTCACCCTCGCGCGGGACCTGTTGACAGACCTCGGCCTCAAGGAGCTGCCGTGACCCCACCACCACAGGAGCCGGCCGGCCCCACTCCTCTCCTCGTCCTGGACGTCGTCGGCCTCACCCCCCGTCTCCTCGACCACATGCCCCACCTCAAGGCCCTCGGCCAGTCGGGTTTCCGCGCCCCGCTCGGCACCGTCCTGCCCGCCGTCACCTGCGCCGCCCAGTCCACCTTCCTCACCGGCACCCACCCTTCAGAGCACGGCATCGTCGGCAACGGCTGGTACTTCCGCGAGCTCGGCGACGTACTGCTGTGGCGGCAGCACAACGGCCTGGTCTCCGGCGACAAGCTGTGGGACGCCGCCCGGCGCGCGCATCCCGGCTACACGGTCGCCAATATCTGCTGGTGGTACGCCATGGGCGCCGACACCGACATCACCGTCACTCCCCGTCCCGTCTACTACGCCGACGGCCGCAAGGAACCCGACTGCTACACCCGGCCCCCGGCCCTGCACGACGAACTCACCGAGAAATTCGGCACGTTCCCCCTGTTCCACTTCTGGGGTCCCGGCGCCGACCTCGTCTCCAGCCGCTGGATCATCGACGCGACCCGCCACATCAACCGCACCCGCCGACCGGACCTGACCCTCTGCTACCTCCCTCATCTCGACTACGACCTCCAGCGCTTCGGCCCCGACGACCCGCGCTCCCTCCAGGCGGCCGCGGACCTCGACGCGGCCATGGCTCCCCTCCTCGACGACGCGAAGGCGGAAGGCCGCACCGTCGTCGCGCTCTCCGAGTACGGCATCACGCGCGTGGACCGCCCCGTCGACATCAACCGCGCCCTGCGCCGCGCCGGACTCCTCGAAGTGCACACGCAGGACGGCATGGAGTACCTCGACCCGATGACCTCCCGAGCCTTCGCGGTCGCCGACCACCAGATCGCCCATGTCTACGTGCGCCGCCCCGAGGACCTGGAGGCCACCAAGGCAGCCCTCGCCGACCTGCCCGGCATCGAGCGGCTCCTCGACGACGAGGGCAAGAAGACCCACCACCTCGACCATCCGCGCTCCGGCGAACTCGTCGCCGTCGCGGAGCCGGACGCCTGGTTCACGTACTACTACTGGCTCGACGACGCCCGCGCGCCCGACTTCGCGCAGCTCGTCGAGATCCACCGCAAACCCGGCTACGACCCGGTCGAACTCTTCATGGATCCCCTAGACCCCTACGTCAAGGTGAAGGCGGCCACGGCACTGGCCCGCAAGAAGCTCGGACTGCGCTATCGCATGGCGGTCGTGCCGCTGGACCCCTCACCTATTCGCGGCAGCCACGGCCGCCTTCCCACGAGCGAAGACGAAGGTCCGCTCCTCATCTGCTCCACCCCCCACACCGCTCCCGGCCGCATCGCGGCCACCGAAGTGAAATCCCTGCTGCTCGACCTGGCCGGCCTCACCTGACGAGACCTGACGAAGCGTGACGAGCAACTACGGAAAGTGAAACACGCGCCACTGACAACGCGTCCGGTGAGCGCTTCGCGCGCCTCTGACCTGCGCACGAGCAGCAGACCCAACGGCACCCGTCAAAGCCGTACACCGACCCGAAAGAGAGAAACCGTGACCGCCTTCCACGACGAGCCCGCGACCGGCGAAGCCCTGCGCCGCGCTCTCGGCCTCAACCGCCGCCGTTTTCTGAGCACCTGCACCGCCGTCGCGACCGCGGCGATCGCGGCACCCGTCCTCGGTGCCTCGCCCGCCCTGGCCCAGGACCGGGACAGAGGCCACGACCAGGAGCATGGCCACGGCGGTGACGTCCTCGTCCCCGCGAACAAGCGCGGCATCATCCTCTACACCGTCCGGGACGCCACGGGCCGCGACCCGCTCGCCACCGACCTGCCCGCCGGATTCCGCGAGGTCTTCAAGCAGCTCTCGCGCTTCGGCTACCGGCAGGTGGAGTTCGCCGGATACGGCCAGCACGCCAACGCTCCCGGCGGCGCGAGCCTGGAGTCCGTGCAGGGCGCCAGGCTGCTGCGTTCCTGGCTCGACGAGTACGGGCTGCGGGCGCAGGGCAACCACGGCTTCATACCCCCGTCCTGGCCCCTCACCACGGCCGACCTGGACACCTTCAAGAAGCACCTGGAGATCGCCAACATCCTCGGCATGGCGCACATGGGCACCGGTGGCGACCCCACCGGCAGCGCCTACCGCGCCGACTGGGACGTGGCCGCCGACAAGTGGAACGCGCTCGGCGAGATCGCCCGCCGCGAGGGCCTCAAGCTGTACACCCACAACCACGACGCGGCGTACGGCTTCCTGCTCGACGGCGGCCCGCTGGACGCCCAGGGCCACCCGACCCGCAGCTCCGGCATCCGCAAGCTGGAGTACTTCCTGAAGATCACCGACCCGAAGGTGGTCTGGCTGGAGATGGACATCTTCTGGGCGCACGTGGCCCAGTACAAGTTCCACACGTACACGGCCCACGACGGCTCCACCCAGGAGAAGGTGTTCGATCCCGCCGGGCTCGTCGTCCGCAACAACAAGCGTTACCCGCTCTTCCACGCCAAGGACGGCGTCGTCAACACGACGAACGGCATGGGCTACGACATGGTGCCCTTCGGCACCGGCGTCATCGACTACACCACGTTCTTCTCGCGCGTCGGTGACCGGAACTACCACAACCCGATGGTCGAGCAGGACAACGCCCCGAGCGCCACGGATCCCGGGCAGTCACTCACGCACGCGAAGATCGGCTACGACAACCTCGCGGCCCTCCGCAAGCGGCGTCACTAGCTTCGCGGCAGTGCACCGGGCGGCCCTCCCCACAACGCGCCACGTGGGGAGGGCCGCCCGATCGGTGCTCTGTGCCGGTAGGAGAATCTCTCAACCCGTTGACCAGGAGACCTCTCAGCTCGCGGGCTGCGGCTGGGGAGTGCGTACCTCGCTGTCGCGTCCCGGCTGCTTCAGCAGCAACGCGATCGCCGCCGCCAGCATCGAGATACCACCGGCCAGCGCGTACGCGCCGTTGTAGCCCCAGGCCGCGACCACCATCGAGCCGAGACCGCCGCCGAACAGGCCGCTGATCAGCTTGCCGCTGTACACCAGGCCGTAGTTGGTGGCGTTGTAGTTCTCGCCGAAGTAGTCCGGGGTCAGGGCCGCGAACATCGGGTAGAACGCGCCGCCGCCGAACCCGGAGAGGAAGGCGAAGAACAGGAACAGCCACTCGCTCTTGATGTCTCCGGCCCAGATCACCCCGAACTGCGCGAGCCCCAGCACGACGATGACGAACACCAGGGTCAGCTTGCGGCCCCAGGTGTCGGACAGCCAGCCCACCACGGCCCGCCCGATGCCGTTGATCACGGCCATGATGCCCATGGAGGACGCCGCCACCAGCGGTCCGAAGCCCACCTCCTTGGCGAAGTCGACCTGGAAGGAGATCCCGAAGATCGACACGCCCGCGGTCATGACCAGCGTGATCCACATCAGGGGCAGCACACCCGTCCTGATGGCCTCCTTGGGCGTGTACTGCTTCACCGCGGGAGGGTTCTTGGCGAGGGCGGCGGAGGTCTTGCTGTTGCCGCCGTACGTCAGCGGGTCGATGTCCGAGGGCCACCAGTTCTTCGGCGGGTCCTTGAAGAAGAACGCGCAGGACAGCACGACGATCATCACGTAACAGCCGATGAGGTCCAGGACGCGGTGGTAGTTCCCGGTGTCGAACGCGTAGTTGAAGATGAAGATGAACGGCAGGGATCCGTACGCGAATCCGCCGTTGACGAATCCGGTCCGCGCGCCCCGGCGCTCGGGGAACCACTTGCCGACCATGTTGATGCAGGTCGCGTACACCAGGCCGGAGCCGAGGCCGCCGATGACGCCGAAGCCCAGGATGGCCAGCAGCACGTTGCTCAGGTGCGAGAGGGCCAGGAAGCCGATCACACACATGACCGCGCCGATGTACATGGCCCTGCGGGCGGTGAGGATGCCCCGTTCCCGCAGCCAGCCCGCCGGGAAGGCTATGCCGGCCTGGAAGAAGACCCAGACGCTCAATATCCAGAAGGTGTTGCTCTGCGTCCAGCCGTGGGCGTGGGACAGGGTGTCCTCGGCCGAGCCGTACGCGTATTCGAAGACGCTGATGGCCATCATGGCGATCCACGGCAGATACACCATGAACTTGCGGGAGTGGCCGAGGATGTCGCGGTCCGTCTCACCGACCCGGTAGACACGGCCCCGGGCGTCGGTGACTTCGCGGTACGAGCGGTTCGAGGCGCCGGCGGCGGCCGACGCGCCCTGGGTGGCGATGGGTTCTGTCGTCATGTCACGCCATCTCCTCGCCGAGCGGTTGCGGATTGGGGACGATGCTCCGGGCCTTCGGCCGGCCCGGTGATTTGAGGAACAGCGCCAGCACGGCGGAGGCGAGGCCGATGGAGCCCGCGAGCACGAAGGCCCCGTGGTAGTCCCACGCGCCGACGACGACCGCGCCCATGCCCGAGCCCACCAGGCCCGAGATCAGCTTCGAGCTGTAGACCATTCCGTAGTTGGACGCGTTGTTGTTCTCGCCGAAGTAGTCCGCCGTCATGGCCGCGAACAGCGGGAAGATCGCCCCGCCGCCGAAGCCGGAGACCATGGAGCAGAACAGGAAGAACGGCATGCTGCCCATCTGGCCGGAGACCAGCACCCCGAACTGGGCGGAGCCCAGCACCAGACAGACGATGATCAGTGTGTTGCGGCGTCCGAAGCGGTCGGAGATCCAGCCGATCACGCCGCGACCCGTGCCGTTGACGATCGCCTTCAGGGACATCGCGGTGGCCACGATCCCGCCCGCGAACCCCATGTCCTTGCCGAACGGTACCTGGAAGGCGATGCCGAAGATGTTGATCCCGGCGGTGCACAGCAGACAGAACCACATCATCCAGAGAACGGGCGTACGGGCGGCCTCCTTGGGGGTGTACTGCTTCACCGCCGGCGGGTTCTTCTCCAGCGCCCGGCGGATCCTCGGGTCGTCGGACACCTTCAGCGGGTCCACGTGCGGCGGCCACCACCCCTTGGGCGGGTCCTTGAAGAACCAGCCCGCGAAGGCGACCACGGCACAGCAGACCAGGCCCACCGTCACCAGGACTCCCTGGTAGTTGCCGAGGTCCATGTACGAGGTGAACAGGAAGACGAAGGGCACCGAGCCATAGGCGAAACCGCCGTTGACCAGGCCCGTCTTGCCGCCCTTGCGCTCCGGATACCACTTGCCGACCATGTTCACGCAGGTCGCGTAGACCAGGCCGGCGCCGATACCGCTGAACATGCCGAAGCCGATGTACGCGACGGTGACATGCGGCGCGAACGCGAGCGACAGGTACCCCAGGACCGTGCCCAGAGCGCCGAGCATCATGGCGTACCGCGCGGGCAGCCGTCCGCTCTCCCGCAGTTGCCCGGCCGGGAAGGCGACGGCGGCCTGGAAGAATATCCAGACGCCCATCAGCCAGAAGATGTGCCCACTGCCCCAGAGATGGGCGTCGTGCAGGGTGTCCTCGGCGGAGGTGAACGCGTACTCCGAGGAGCTGATGCCCAGCATCCCCATCCAGGGGAAGAGCACCATGGTCCAGCGTGGTCGCCCCATGATGTCCCGATCGGTCTCACCGATGCGGTACAGGCGGCCGTTGCGATCCGTCACCTCCCTGTAGGGGACGGATGTCGATAGGTCGGTGGTTGTCATGTCGGTTCAGCACCCCTCGCGTCGAAAGATCTGGCCAGCGCCCCCTGTCCAAATGCCTTTCGTGTGCGCACGGGTCCTGGGGGCGGCCGACGCGCACCGTCGGCCGCCCCCGCCCTGGTTCACCTCATGAACCGCCCCCCAACAGGCCCGCCGCCCGCGCCCAGCGATACTTCGCGCCGAGCACGGCCACCGGCTTCTCCGTCGTGTACGGGTACGCCACGACCCCCCGCTCGTACAGGTACTGGCAGGCCTCTTCGACCTCGACGTCACCCGCGAGCGACGCCACCACGGGCTTCTCGATGCCGCGCTCACGGAATTCGGCCACCACGCGCGCGGTGAGCTCGGCGAAGACCATGGGCGGGGTCACGATGGTGTGCCAGTAGCCGAGGACGAGCGCGTGGATGCGAGAGTCCTCCAGGCCCAGCCGGATCGTCGCCTCGTACGTCGACGGCGGCTCGCCCCCGGTGATGTCCACCGGGTTGCCCGCGGCCCCGAAGGGCGGGATGAAGGCCCTGAAGGACGCGTCCAGGTCCGGCGGGATCTCCATCAGGGACAGGCCGTTGTCCGTCACCGCGTCGGACAGGAGCACACCGCTGCCGCCCGCACCCGTGATGATGACGACGTTGCCGCCCTTGGGGGTGGGAAGTACGGGCAACGCGCGCGCGTACTCCAGCATTTCGTTCAGCCCGGGAGCCCGGATGACGCCGGCCTGCTTCAGGATGTCCTCGTACACGGCGTCGTCGCCCGCGAGCGCGCCGGTGTGCGAGCCGGCGGCCTTCGCCCCGGCGGCCGTACGCCCCGCCTTCAGGACGACGACCGGCTTCTTCGGGACCGTCGCGCGCGCCGCCGCCACGAAGGCGCGGCCGTCCTTCAGGTCCTCCAGGTGCATCGCGATGCATTCGGTGTGCGGGTCCTCGCCGAACCAGGTGAGCAGGTCGTCCTCGTCGAGGTCCGACTTGTTGCCGAGCCCGACGATCGCGGAAACACCCGTCTTCGTAGTGCGCGCGAAGCCCAGGATGGCCATTCCTATGCCACCGGACTGCGAGGTGAGCGCGACGCCGCCCTTCACGTCGTACGGTGTGCAGAACGTGGCACACAGGTCCTGCCAGGTCGAGTAGTAGCCGTAGATGTTCGGCCCGAGCAGCCGGATCCCGTACCGCTCGGCGATGGCCACGATCTCGTCCTGGAGCTCGTGCTCGCCGGTCTCCGCGAACCCGGAGGGGATCAGTACGGCGTTGGGGATCCCCTTGCGTCCCACCTCCTCCAGGGCCGAGGCCACGAACTTGGCGGGGATCGCGAAGACCGCCACATCCACCTCACCGGGAACGTCGGTGACACTCTTGTACGCCTTGCGGCCCTGAATGTCATCGGCCTTGGGGTTCACCGGGTGGATCTCGCCGGAGAAGCCCCCGTCGACGAGGTTGCGCATGATCGAATTGCCGATCTTGCCCTGCTCGTTGGAGGCACCGATCACGGCCACGGACGAGGGCTCCATCAGTCGCCGCATCGACGTGAGGATCTCCTCGCGTGTGTACTTGCGCCGTTCCTTGGGGACCGAGTCCGCGAGGATCACGCGGATGTCCGCGGCGACCGCGCCCTCCGGAGTGGCGATCACCGGGTTGAGGTCCACCTCGGCGATCTCGGGGAAGTCCGCGACGAGTTCGGAGACCCGGCGGATCTGCTCGGCGATCGCCCACCGGTCCACCGGCGGCGCGCCACGCACCCCGCGCAGGATCTCGGCCGCCCTGATCGAGTCCAGCATCGACAGCGCCTCGTCGGCGTCCACGGGGGCGAGCCGGAAGGTGACGTCCTTCAGGACCTCCACCAGCACCCCACCGAGCCCGAAGGCGACGACCTTCCCGAAGGTCGGGTCGGTCACCGCCCCGACGATGACCTCCTGCCCTTGGGGGAGCAGCTCTTGGACCTGGACGCCCTCGATACGGGCCTCAGGGTCGTACGCCCGCGCGTTCTCGACGATCCTGTGGAAGGCGGCGCGTACGTCCGCCGCGCCCTCCACACCCACGATCACGCCGCCGGCGTCGGTCTTGTGCAGGATGTCCGGCGAGACGATCTTCATCACGACGGGTCCGCCGAAGCGCGCCGCGTACGCCACCGCCTCGTCGACGTCCGTCGCCAGCTCCTCGCCGGGGACGGCGATCGCGTACGCGTCGGCGATCACCTTTCCCTCGGGCGCGGTGAGCGCGCTCCGCCCTTCGGCCCGCACGGCGTCGAGGAGCGTGCGCACCCGGAGAATCCGGTCTTCGGCCATCACTCAGATCACTCCGTTCGACTTGAGCAGGCGAAGTTCCTCGTCGCCGAGGCCGAGCTCGCCGATGTAGACCTCTTCGTTGTGCTCGCCGAGCAGCGGCGAACTGGTCACGTCAACAGGGGAGTCGGAGAGCTTCAGTGGGCTGCCCACGGTCACGAACTCACCCCGCTCGGGGTGCGGCACCGACACGACCATCTCGTTGGCGACCAGCGACTCGTCCTCGATGATCTCCTTGGTCGACAGGATCGGGCCGCACGGGATGTTGTGGGCGTTGAGCTTCTCCAGCACCTCCCACTTGGGAAGCGTGGCCGACCACTCCTCGATGAGCTGGAACATCTTGGTGAGCTGCGGCAGCCGGGCCTCCGGGGTCGCCCACTCGGGGTCGTCCGCCAGCTCCGGCCGCCCGATGAGCTCGGTGATCGGCTTCCAGCCCACGGGCTGCACGATGACGTACACGTAGTCGTTGGGGCCGCCCGGAGCGCACTTGACCGCCCAGCCAGGCTGGCCGCCGCCGGACGCGTTGCCGGAGCGGGGAACCTCGACGCCGAAGTCGTCGTTGGGATATTCAGCGAGCGGGCCATGTGTCAGTCGCTGCTGATCGCGCAACTTCACCCGGCAGAGGTTGAGCACGGCATGCTGCATGGCCACGTTGACCCGCTGCCCGCGCCCGGTGTTCTCCCGCTGGTACAGCGCCGCGAGAATCCCCGCCACGGCGTGCACGCCCGTGCCCGAGTCACCGATCTGGGCCCCCGTCGCCAGCGGCGGCCCGTCCTCGAAACCGGTGGTCGACATCGACCCGCCCATGGCCTGCGCGACGACCTCGTACGCCTTGAAGTTGGTGTACGGGCCGTCCCCGAACCCCTTGATGGAGGCATAGACGATCCGCGGATTGATCTCCTGGATGCGGTCCCAGGTGAAGCCCATGCGGTCGACCGCGCCCGGTCCGAAGTTCTCGACCATGACGTCGGAGCGCCGGATCAGTTCGGTGAGGATCTCTTTGCCGCGCTCGGTCTTGGTGTTGAGGGTGATGCTCCGCTTGTTGCAGTTGAGCATCGTGAAGTAGAGGGAGTCGACGTCGGGGAGGTCGCGCAGTTGCTTGCGGGTGATGTCACCGGTCGGCGCCTCCAGCTTGACGACGTCCGCGCCCAGCCAGGCCAGCAGCTGCGTGGCGGACGGACCCGACTGGACGTGCGTCATGTCGAGGACACGGACGCCTTCGAGAGCCTTGGTCGACGTTCCTGTGATCGGGGTGATCGGGGTCATCGCGGGCACCTCACTTGTACATCGTCTGGTTCATGGTTCCGGGGGCGTACGCGTCCGGGTCGACCCAGACGTTGATCAGCGAAGGCTTGCCCGACTCCCGGGCACGCCGGAGCGCCGGGCCGATGTCGGCGGGGTCGCGGACCTCCTCGCCGTAACCGCCCAGCATCTGCGCGAACTTGTCGTAGTGGACGTCGCCGAGGGTGTTGCCGACCCGTTCGCGCTCCAGGCCGTACTTCTGGGCCTGGCCGTAACGGATCTGGTTCATGGAGGAGTTGTTGCCGACGATGCCGACGAAGGGGAGGTCGTAGCGGACGAGGGTCTCGAAGTCCCAGCCGGTGAGGGAGAAGGCGCCGTCCCCGAAGAGGGCGACGACCTCCTTGTCGGGCCGTGCCTGCTTGGCCGCGAGCACGAACGGGACGCCGACGCCGAGCGTCCCGAGCGGGCCCGGGTCCATCCAGTGCCCGGGTGACTTGGGCTGGACGACCTGCCCGGAGAAGGTGACGATGTCGCCGCCGTCCCCGATGTAGATCGAGTCCTCGGTGAGGAAGTCGTTGATCTCGCTGACCAGGCGGTACGGGTGGATCGGCGAGGCGTCCGACTTCAGGCTGGGCAGCCGCTTCTCGATGGCCGTCTGCTCGGCCGCCCGCAGCTCGTCCAGCCACTCCTTGCGCTTCGACGCGCCGCCGTTGAGGCGCCCTGAGGCTGCCTCGGTGACCGACTTCAGGATCAGACCCGCGTCGCCGACGATGCCGAGGTCGATGTCCCGGTTCTTGCCGACGGTCCGGTAGTCGAGGTCGATCTGCACGACGGTCGCGTCCGGGGAGAGCCGCTTGCCGTAGCCCATGCGGAAGTCGAAGGGCGTACCCACGATGACGATGACATCGGCGTTGGAGAAGGCGTACCGGCGCGAGAGCTGGAAGTGGTGCGGGTCCCCGGGCGGCAGCGTGCCGCGCCCCGCGCCGTTCATGTACGCCGGGATGTTGAGGGTGCGGACGAGCTCGATGGCGGACGCGGTGCCGCGCGTCGTCCACACCTGGCTGCCCAGCAGGATCGCCGGCTTCTCGGCGTGGACGAGGAGGTCGGCGAGCCTCTCGATCGCCTCGGGGTCACCGGCCGAGCGGGTCGAGGCCCGGTAGTGGCCGGCGGCCGGGATCCGGGCCTTCTCCACCGGCACCCTGGCGTCAAGGACATCGCGCGGGATCTCCAGGAAGGAGGGGCCGGGCGCGCCGTGGAAGCACTCCCGGAACGCCATCGACACCATGTCGGCGGCGCGCGCCGTGTCCGGCACCGTCGCCGCGAACTTGGTGATCGGCGTCATCATGTCGACGTGCGGCAGGTCCTGCAGGGACCCCATCTTGTGCTGGGTGTGCGCTCCCTGGCCGCCGATGAGCAGCATCGGGGACTCGGCGCGGAAGGCGTTGGCGACGCCGGTCACGGCGTCGGTCGTACCGGGACCCGCCGTGACGACGGCGCATCCGGGCTTGCCGGTGATGCGTGCGTAGCCGTCGGCGGCGTGGGCGGCGACCTGCTCGTGACGGACGTCGACGACCTCTATGCCTTCGTCGACGCAGCCGTCGTAGATGTCGATGATGTGGCCGCCGCACAGGGTGTAGATGACCTCCACACCTTCTGCTTTGAGTGCCTTGGCGACCAGATGCCCACCGGAGATGAAGTCCTGGCTGATGTCGTCGGGCATGGCGAAGTCCTGTCCCTTCGTAGGGGGTTGGAACGCTCTCGCGGTACATTGCATACAGTCGACGAATACTGTATGAAGCTTGTTATCCCGCATCCGGTGGGTGGTGTCCAGGGGGCGTGCGGCATTTTCCGGGGGTCTGGGAGTCGCTCCCCGGACAGACACAGCAGTCAGGAGCCGGTGATGGACCTGTACGAACACCAGGCAAGGGAACTCTTCGAGGAACACGGCATCTTGGTGCCGAGGGCCGAGGTCACGGACTCGCCCAAGGAAGCACGCGCGATCGCCCGCCGACTCGGCGGCCGCGTCGTCGTGAAAGCCCAGGTGAAGACCGGTGGACGCGGCAAGGCGGGCGGCGTCGTACTCGCCGCCGACCCGGCCGCCGCCGAGCTCACGGCACGTCGGATTCTCGGCATGGACATCAAGGGCCACACGGTCGGCAAGGTGATGCTGGCCCAACCGGTCGACATCGAGAGCGAGTTCTACGTCGGCTACGTCCTCGACCGCGCCGCCGGACGCTTCCTCGCGATCGCGTCGGCCGAGGGCGGCATGGACATCGAGGAGGTGGCCGCGAGCCGCCCGGAGGCGGTGGCGCGTGTTCCCGTCGACCCGGCCGTGGGCGTCACCTCGGCGAAGGCGACCGAGATCGCCGAGGCCGCGGGGCTGCCCCCGGAGACCGTCGACGTTCTCGTACGCCTCTGGGGGGTGCTGAGCCGCGAGGACGCCGTGCTCGTCGAGGTGAACCCCCTCGTACGCACCGCCCGGGGGCAGATCCTCGCCCTGGACGGCAAGGTCACCCTCGACGACAACGCCCGCTTCCGCCAGACACGTTGGGGTGAGCAGGAGGCCACGCACGACGACCCCCTGGAGGCGGTGGCCGCCGCCAAGGGTCTCAACTACGTCAAACTGGACGGCGAGGTCGGCATCATCGGCAACGGCGCGGGCCTCGTCATGTCGACGCTCGACGTGGTCGCGGGCTGCGGCGCCCGCCCCGCGAACTTCCTCGACATCGGCGGCGGGGCCTCCGCCCAGATCATGGCCGACGGCCTCTCCGTGATCCTCTCCGACCCGGCCGTGAAATCGGTCTTCGTCAACGTCTTCGGCGGCATCACGGCCTGCGACGCGGTCGCCGACGGCATCGTGCGGGCGCTGGAGACCGTGCGGCTGACCAAACCCCTCGTGGTCCGCCTCGACGGCAACAACGCCGTCCGTGGCCGCGCCATCCTCGACGACCGCGCGCACCCCCTGGTCCAGCAGGCCACCACCATGGACGACGCCGCACACCGCGCGGCCCGACTCGCCACCGCCAGTTGAAGGAGGAACAGGACATGGCCGTCTTTCTCACCAAGGAGAGCAAGGTTCTCGTCCAGGGCATGACCGGCGGCGAGGGCATGAAGCACACCCGGCGGATGCTCGCCGCCGGCACGGACGTCGTCGGCGGGGTCAACCCGCGCAAGGCGGGCCGGACCGTCGACTTCGACGACCGGGCGGTACCCGTCTTCGGCTCGGTGCGCGAGGCGATGGCGGCGACCGGCGCCGACGTCACCGTCGTGTTCGTGCCGCCCGCGTTCGCCAAGGCCGCCGTGACCGAAGCCGCCGACGCGGGCATCGGGCTCGCCGTCGTCATCACCGAGGGCATCCCCGTCCACGACTCCGTCGCCTTCCACGCGTACGCCGCCACGAAGGGCACCCGCGTCATCGGCCCCAACTGCCCGGGCCTGATCACTCCGGGGCAGTCGAACGCGGGCATCATCCCCGCCGACATCACCAAGCCCGGGCGCATCGGTCTGGTGTCCAAGTCGGGCACGCTGACGTACCAACTCATGTACGAACTCCGCGACATCGGCTTCTCGACGTGCGTGGGCATCGGCGGCGACCCCGTGGTCGGCACCACCCACATCGACTGCCTGGCCGCCTTCCAGGACGACCCCGACACCGAACTCGTCGTCCTCATCGGCGAGATCGGCGGCGACGCCGAGGAGCGGGCCGCCGCGTACGTCCGCGACCACGTCACCAAGCCCGTCGTCGCCTACATCGCCGGCTTCACCGCGCCCGAGGGCAGGACGATGGGCCACGCGGGCGCGATCGTCTCCGGCTCGGCCGGCACCGCGCAGGCCAAGAAGGAGGCCCTCGAGGCGGCCGGAGTACGAGTGGGCGGCACGCCGACCGAGACGGCCCGGCTGGTGCTGACCCGATTGGAATCGGAGCGTGTCGCCGCACAGGGGTGAGATGAGACGTCACTCATAGTTGATGTGAGGTGACTGTCACGAGCGGAGCCTCCTCAGTACCTTCCTCCGTACGTACGCGACCACCCTGCGCGTACGAACCCTTCCCTCCGTGCGGACGCGACCACCGTCCTCCTCCGCACGGATGCGACCACCCCTCGTCCGGGCCCGTGGACCATGCAGCTCGGCAGGAGCCAGGCACCTCCCGCCCCCGACTGTGCACCGAGAGCGGAGACATCCGAATGGCATCCACCCTCAACAACCCCCTTGTCCTGAAGTCCGGTACGTCCTGGGCCGACGCCTGGCAGCGCTGCCTCGCCGTCGCCCCCGAGGCGTTCCAGGAGGACCGCGTCCTCAATCTCTGGGACGCCGCCTGGCGGGCGGACGGCCGGGCACTGCCCGCCACCAGTCCGGTCGACGGAAGCCCCATCGCGGGCCCGCCCCGTCTGAACGCCACAACCGCCCACCAGGCCGTACGGGCCTCACTCGACCAGCACCGGGCCTGGCGCCATGTCCCGCTCGCCGAACGACGTGCGCGCGTCGCGGCCACCCTCGACGCCCTGACCGAGCACCGCGAGCTGCTCGCCCTCCTCCTCGTCTGGGAGATCGGCAAGCCCTGGCGACTCGCGCAGGCCGACGTGGACCGGGCGATCGACGGCGTGCGCTGGTACGTCGACGGCATCGAGCCCATGGTCGACGGCCGGGCTCCGCTCGACGGGCCGGTGTCCAACATCGCGAGCTGGAACTACCCGATGAGCGTGCTCGTTCACGCAATGCTGGTACAGGCATTGGCAGGGAACGCGGTCATCGCCAAGACCCCGACCGACGGCGGCGTCGCCTGCCTCACCCTGGCCGGCGCGCTCGCCGCACGCGAAGGGATCCCCGTCACCCTCGTCAGCGGCAGCGGAGGCGAGCTGTCGGAGGCGCTGGTCCGCGCGCCCGAGATCGGCTGTGTCTCCTTCGTCGGCGGCCGTGACACGGGCGCCGCGGTGGCCACCGCCGTCGCCGACCTCGGCAAGCGGCATGTACTCGAACAGGAGGGACTCAACACCTGGGGCATCTGGAACCACACGGACTGGGACGCACTGACGGCCGTCATCCCCAAGCTCTTCGACTACGGCAAGCAGCGCTGCACCGCCTACCCGCGCTTCGTCGTCCAGCGCTCGCTGTTCGACGAGTTCCTCGCCGCCTATCTCCCCGCCGTCCGCACCCTGCGGGTCGGTCACCCACTGGCCGTCGAGCATCCCGAAAACCCCTACCCCGCGCTGGACTTCGGGCCCGTCATCAACGCGGCCAAGGCGAAGGAACTGCACGACCAGGTGGCGGAGGCCATCGACCGCGGCGCCGTCCCGCTGCACCGCGGCAAGCTGACCGACGCACGCTTCCTGCCCGGCCAGGACACGGCGGCGTACGTCCAACCGGTCACGCTCCTGAACCCGCCGCCGTCCTCACCGCTGCACCACGCGGAGCCCTTCGGCCCGGTCGACACCATCGTCCTGGTCGACACCGAGGCGGAGCTGCTCGCCGCGATGAACGCGTCGAACGGCGCGCTCGTCGCCACGCTGTCCACGGACGACGAGGCGACGTACGCCCGACTGGCCCCGCAGATCCGCGCGTTCAAGGTCGGCCGCGGCAAGCCCCGCTCCCGCGGCGACCGCGACGAGCTCTTCGGCGGCCTCGGCGCGTCCTGGCGCGGCGCCTTCGTCGGCGGCGAGCTGCTCGTGCGCGCCGTCACACAGGGACCGGCGGGGGAGCGGCTCCCGGGCAACTTCCCCGAGTACCAGCTCGTTCCGTGAGGTGAGGGCGGGCGGTACCCGCCTCAGGGCGCCGCCTGCTCTCTCGGACCCCTGCGGACTCCCGCGATGATCTCGTCCACCAGCCAGCGGGCGACACCTGGGGGATAGGGCTGGGGCAGACCGAGCACGACATGGTTCACGCCGATGCCGATGAGGTCGGCGACGGTGGCGCGGGTGGCGGCGGGATCGTCGTACGAGACGACGATCTGTACGGAGCGCGTGATCTCACGCGGATCCCGTCCGATGTCCGCGCAGTGCGCGTCCAGCACCCGACCGCGCGCGGCGACGAACTCGACGTCGTTGTGCGGCGGTCCGGGGATGTTCCAGATGTCTGCCTGCTCGGCGACGAGCCGCAGCAGCCGGGTCCCCCAGCCGCCGATCAGCAGGGGCGGCCCGGGCCGCTGCACCGGCTTGGGCTCGTTCCGCGTGCCCCGCAACCGGTAGTAACGCCCCTCGAAGTCGAAGGGTTCGTCCTGCGTCCACATCCGGCGCAGGACCTCGACCGTCTCGCCGAGCCGGGCGACCCCCTCGCCCGGCGGGACGAGGGAGAGCCCGTACGCCTCGTACTCGGCGATGGCCGGATTCTCGCCGGCGATCCCGCCCGTGCCGGGCGGCTGGTGGGTGCCGCCGACACCGATGCCCATGACCAGCCGACCGCCGGAGATCACGTCCACGGTCGAGGCCATCTTCCCGAGGACGGCCGGCGGGCGGATGCGGTTGCTGGTGACGAGGAGCCCGAGCCGCAGCCGCTCGGTCTGCGCGGCCAAGGCGCTGAGCAGCGTCCAACCCTCATGGACCTGGCCGTTCTTGGGGCCGCGGAGCGGAAGCAGATGGTCCCAGAGCCAGGCGTCCTCGATCTCGGGCAGGGCGTCGGCCTCCTGCCAGACGCGGCGGATGTCGTCGTAGGGGACGTGCATGGGGGTGGTCTTGATACCGAAGCGCACGCGCTGATCGCTCATATCGCTCAGCTTAGACAATCATCAGCTGAGCTGACAATCAGTCTTGGGTACAGTTCCCGCATGACCGGTGAGCGCCCTCCCGTACCTCCCGTACCTCCCGCGCGTCATGTTCCTCCCGTGCCCCTTGAGTCCCGGCTCGGCTATCTGCTCAAGCACGCCCAGCAGCGGCTGGCGCGGGCGTCCGCGGCGGCGTTGGCACCCCTCGGGATCGACGGCCACGAGCTCGCGGTGCTGGCGGTGCTCGCCGCCGAGTACCCGTTGTCGCAGGTCGAGGTGGCCGGCCGGCTCGGCGTCGACCGCACCACGATGGTCGCGCTCGTCGACGGCCTGGAGGACCAAGGGCTGGTCGAGCGGCGCCGCAGTCCTGCGGACCGACGCAAGAACATCGTCGAGCTGACGCCCGAGGGCCGGGACTGCCTCGACCGGGCCGAGCGCGCGCGCCTCGCGATGGAGCGGCGCTTCCTCGACCCGCTGGACGAGGAGACGGCGGCAGCGCTCGTGCGGGCTCTGCGGATCCTGGTGGTGGAGGAGCGTCGGATCGGGGAGTGACCGTGCGGGTCCGGGGGCTCTTCGGCCCTCCCACATGGACCCTGGGTGATCTTCGCGTCACCTTTTGTGATCGGCCGGGCGCCCCCTCCTTCGGCCCCGTGCAGCCACTCCCAGGACCCCGATATGCAGGTGAAAGGCACTCCGAAACCTTGGTATTGTTGTCCATGTCGCCGCGGGGAACACCCCCGGCCAGGCGGCAGACACCTGGTCCGGGTGGCGGAATGGCAGACGCGCTAGCTTGAGGTGCTAGTGCCCTTTATCGGGCGTGGGGGTTCAAGTCCCCCCTCGGACACTGACTGGTAGCCCACGGGTTGTCGCATAGTGCTGGTTGAGATTCATCTCGACCAGCACTTTCTGTTTCCCGGAGTCGTAAGTGAGGGCGAGCCCGAGCCGACGGTAGATCTCCGCCTTGTCCGCGGCTTTCGCCTGGCGGACGGCGGCGGCCAGGTCTGCGCCTGCCGAATACCTCATCCGACCAGGTCAGGCCGTATGCCGATACTCGTGGATCACTCCACCGATCCGGTCGTTCCGGCGTATGTTGAGACGGGTCACTCGTTCGGGATCGGTGATCGCTTCGGGGACCGCGCGCAGGGGCGCCGCCTGGCGCATCGCTTGGTGGGGCCGGTGCGCATGGTGATGCCGCTCGAACTCGCGCGGCGCGTGGCTCAGGTGCCGCTCGTTCCAGATCAACGTGCGGTCCAGGAGTTCGTGGCGGCAGGTCTGCACCCAACGCTCCGTCAGGGAGTTCATCCGCGGCATGCGGACCCCGGTGAGCACGACGTGGATACCCGTGTTGCCCAGGAATGGGTTCTCGGCACCGAGCCGGGAACAAGTCCGCTTCCGCTGCTCGCGATCACTTCTTCCGGCCCAGTACCAAGCGGGACCGGCGGGCGATGGGCGCACAGCACTGGTGTCGAACAGCCCACCGGTCCGCCGACATCGGTCGTCTGTTGGGCGACGTGACGCAACCGCGGTCCCACACGCGGCAAGGCTGCTCGAGCGTCCTGACGCCGCCGGGCGGCGGGCGACACCGTGTCGCCCGCCGCCCGGCGGAAGGGATTCAGGCTCAGATGCTTGGGGAGTGACGTGGCGTCAGCCGGTCGCGCTGCCCGCGACCCACTCGCTCCACGGCATGTTCCAGTCGCTGAGGCCGTTGTCGGGGGCCAACATGGTCTTGTCTTCGGAGTTCTTGACGATCACGACGTCACCGATCATCGAGTTGTCGAAGAACCACGCGGCGGGCTGCCTGCCATCGCCGCCGCCCTTGACGTCCTTCAGGCCCACGCACCCGTGGCTGGTGTTGACCTTGCCGAAGACCGCGTCGGCACCCCAGTAGTTGCCGTGGATGAAGGTGCCCGAGGCGGTCAGGCGCATGGCGTGCGGTACGGCCTCGATGTCGTAGGAGGGCTTGCCGTCCTTCTTCGTGAGGCCGACGGTCGCACCGTTCATGTGGGTCTGCCTGAACTTCTCGGAGATGACCATCTGACCGTTGTAAGTAGGGTGCTCGGTGCTGCCGGACGAGATCGGGATGGTCTTGATCGCCTTGCCGTCCCGTACGACGGTCATCTGCTTCGTCTTGGCGTCGACCGTGCTGATCTGGCTCCGGCCGATCTTGAACGTGACCGTCTTCTGGATGCCGTGGAGATTGAGCGTGACGGTGACGGTGGAGCCGGGCTTCCAGTAGTTGTTGGGGCGGAAGTCCAGGCGGTCGTTGTTGAACCAGTGGCCGACGACCTGCTGGCCGCTGCTGGAGCTGACCTGGATCTTCGACTCCATGGCGGCCTTGTTGCTGATCGCCTTGTCGAAGTTGACCGTCACCGGCATGCCCACGCCGACGGTCGAGCCGTCCTCGGGGGAGAGGTGCCCGATGAAGTTATTCGCCGGGGAGACCGTGGTGATCGTGGCGGTCCCGGTGACGGAGCGGCCCTTGGCGTCCTTGGCCTCCGCGGCGACCTGATACCTGGTGGCCCGCTCCAGTCGGCCGTTCGGCTTCCAGGACGTGCCATCGGCGGACAGGGTGCCCGGAACCTCGGCACCGGTCGCGACGGCGGTCATGGTCACCTTGGTGAGCTTGCCGTTGCTGACGGTGACCTTGGTGGAGTCGTTGATCCCGACGTCGTAGGCACCTTGCTTGGGCGTGATCTTTATTCGGGCGTCGGAAGCCTCTTGGGTGGCCGTCTGATCCGCCCGCGCCTGCGGTTTCGGGTGATTCCCGGCGTCGTTACCGCCGGTAGCAGCGTTGCTGGTGCCGCCGAGGGCCGTGAGTGAGAGCACACCGCCGAGTACACCGACCGCGGCCACCAGCCCGGTGCGTCCTTTACGTGCCGTGATCAAACGCTTCTCCCATGTCACTGGTCGTTGAATCCCTGGAGCTGGATGCCGAGGGAGTGCAGCTAGCTATAAAACTCTTTATATGAGGTTATCCGTCCTTAAATGAGCAAACTGTGGTGAAGGCCACGCACCGTTGAGCTCGTCGCCGAGGCCCTGCTCGACCGACGGATGGCGCGTAGTCGATCCGCTCTCGCCGCCCGAAGCCGGTCATGACGGGGGCGCCCGGTTCAGGCGGAGCGCCCGGCCGATGTTCTGCACGATCTCGACCTGGGAGCCGCGGGTGTCGGCGAAGCAGATGGCCTCCATTCCGCGCTCGCCGGTGAGGTCGACGCCTTCCCCGAGGACCCGCCCGGAGGCGAGGAAGGCCCTGTGTACGCGCTGGCCCGTGGCGGAGATTCCGTTGGCGAACTGCCGAAGCGCTTCGCGTCGTTCGGCCACGAGGCGGTCGCCCCATAGCCATGCCGACCAGACCCGGTCCGGGCGACGCGGCGGTCGGCCATCAGTCCGTAGAACTCCGCGTCGATCGAGGACCTCGGCAGCCGGTCCGCCTTGGCCAGGTCGTCGTCGGCGGCGTCGGTGACGTACAGCTCCGCGGCCGTCTCCGGCAGGTTCTCCGCGAAGGTGGTGGCATCGGGGGCCTTCTCGACCTTCTGGTTCAAGGTCATGACGATGCGCAGGTTGTACGCCGCCGCGTGCTCCAGGAGGGCGAGGCGTCGGCCCCGCAGTGCGCCCTCCGAGAGCCCGGCCGCTGGGCCGGGCCGCCCGCAGCCGACGCACCATTGCGGTGGACGACGTCCCAGCCGATTACGTCACCGTCTCCTCCGGTCTGGGGGGTGCGGCCCCTGTCAGCCTGGTCGTGCTGCCCGTCATGGCGCTGCTGGCCAGCCAGAACCGCGATATCGACACGAAGAACCTGGAGATCGAGCAAGCGCGGAAGGGAGCTCGAGGCCCGGGCCCGGGAGCACGCCCGTGCCTCCAGGTACAAGCCCCGAGCGCCTCCGGCTGCGTCAGCTGCTGGACTGCCTGGAGGCCGCCTTCCGCCCCCTGAGCTCCCACGAAGGACTGGAGGTCCGGGTCGTCAGGGCCCCTGGGGTCCCGTCCGAACTGGTCACCGACGAGTCCCGGCTGCGCCAGGTGCTCCGCAACCTGCTCTCCGACGCGGTGATGTTCACCGAGGCAGGCCATGTCGAGCTGCGGATCGAACCCGTCGACAGGGCCGCCGCCGACCTGCCCGATTCCGTCCGCCGCGGCAGCCCCGCCCCGTCCTTCCGGGGCCGCGACACCGGCATCGGCATCTCGGACCAGCACCTGGAGAACATCTTCGGTGCCTTCCAGCAGGCCGATGGCACCATCAGCCGCACGTACGGAGGAACCGGCCTGGGCCTGTCCATCTGCCGCGAGATCGCCTACCTGCTCGGCGGCTCCATCCACGCCCAGAGCACCAAGACGAGGGCAGCTGTTTCACCCTGTACCTGCCGACCGTGCACCCCGCCGTCCAGGACACGGCGGCCCCACCGGCAGCCGCCGCAGCCCCTGCGGCGGCCGAGCCACGCGACCGCCGCGGCACCGCACCCGGCAGCCTGGGACGCCACGGCGAAGCCGGCCTCGCCGCGGACACCCACGGTGCGCCACCCGCAGGGCGCCGCGTGCTGGTCGTAGAGGCCAGCCCACGAGGGCCGCTGTCCCTGCTGAGCGAGAGTGCCGTCGCCGACCCGCCCGGGGTCCCCACGCCCGTCCGGGTGGACACCGCCGCCGATTCCGGGGTGGCGGCTGCCTCCACGCCTTCACGGCCGTTCTCGGCGTACAGGACGCGCAGGCTTGACTGAGCCCGCGTTCGGCCGTCGTCGAGACTTTGTCTCACCTGGCTATGTGCCTCACCTGTCGGTGATCTCGGAGAGCCAGGCCGTGTCTTCCGGGCCCGGCGCTTCGGGGCCGGGCTCGGGCAGCCGGCGGACCTCTCCCGTGCGCAGGGCGACCGTGGCCCGTGGCCGCATCGGCCCGTCGCCCCTGCGTGAGAGCAGGACGAGGTCCCAGACGGTCGCCGTCATGGCGTCGAACCGGGTGGCGCAGTCGGCGGTGACGCGCCGCGGATCCCGGGTCCGGCCCAGGGACAGATGTGGGGTGAAGTTCTTGGAGGGCCCACGACAGAGCGGGAACCGCTGCCGCAGTACGCGGTGCAGATCCGCCCACGGCGCCTTGCCGGCCGCCGTCGGGTCGAGCCACACGGTGAAGTACGCCCTGTGCCGGAAGGTGCGCACCCCGTCCAGTCGGGCGGTGAAGACCGGCGTCTCGGCCGTCGCCGCGGCGAGCAGCGGGGCCGCCCGCTCGAAGTCGGACTCCGGCACGAAGCCGAAGAGCACATTGACGTGCGGCGGCCAGCGGTGGATCTGCGGATCGTAGTCCCGGCGGATGTCCTGGATCGGCGACCACAGCTCCGCAGGCGGGATCCAGGCCACCGCAGTGCGGGCCGTCGGCGACACGTCGAGGACGTCGGCGGGCTCGTGCCTACCGGAGCTCGTGTCGAAGCCCAGGTCCGCTTGCGGGTCCCGCACCCGGCCGGCGCCCGACGCGTCGATGCGGTCCACACCCGTGGCCCGGTCCCAGACCACCTCGCCGTCCGCCTCGATGAACACCACCCGGTGCCACGGGATGTCGCCCCCGGGCACGAAGGAAGACAGCGGGATGCGTTTGAGGGCATCCCCGCGCTGGCTGATCCCCAGCACGAACCGGCCCGGGTCGAACCGCGGGTCCCAGCGGACCCGGTGATAGATCTCGTCGCTGGTCCGCATCACGCCTCCTCGCCCGCCTTCACACCTTCTCTTCCTCCAGGGTGCCGCCCTCTTTCCTCCAGGGTGGCGCCCACCCTGCCTTCGACGGTTGTTCCGCTCGCACCGCGACGCATCAGGTGCGGTGCGCCTGACGGGGGACGGCAAGGAGAGCCGGTGCGCGTGTGCGGTGAGCACCCGCGGCAGCGTGGCGTACCTCTTCTCGGCGTCCTGTCGGTTCTGGGACCGGCTTGTTCGTCGCGGCCGGTAGCGTGGGCAACGAGACAGAGCCCTGCGAAAGACAAGAGCGGGAACCATGCGGATGATCTTCAATCCCGCGGAGGAGAACGAGTACCAGGCGGTTCGTGGTCTTCTTGTCCACCGGTTCGAACAGTGGGCCCGGGAGAACGGGATCGACGCCGATCCGTTCGTCGTCGAAGCCGCGCTGGACTACCGCCATCTCGGTACGCCGGACGGCAGGCTGGGACTGTGGGACCAGCCGCACATCGAGGAGTTCCTGCTCGACTGGGTTCCGTGGACGGTGACCGTACTTCCCGACGAGGAGCCCGTCGATGCGCCAGGCACTTTGCGGTGCCTGCTGCGGTATCTGGACGACGTCCATCTTGCCGATCCCCGAGGGGCGTCCCTGCCCGAGGTGCTGGAGGCCGTCGACGCGGCGGCGCCCCGCTACGCGGCGGCGATGGCCGACCGCAGCCTCTGGGGCCTGGCGAAGTTCTGGATCACCACCGCCGCGGAGCAGGGCGTCGACGTCCACGACGAGCAGGCGTTGCAGGACTTCGTGGGGCGTGCACAGGGCGGCGAGGTGCCCTACGACCCGGAGGTGCTTCAGACCATCGTCGAGCGGCACAGGCGGAGTTCCGGGCCGGTACGGTCCGAGCCTCAGCTCCCGGTCGCGCTCCCGGGCGACGATGTCCTGCGGGAGCAGGCCGGCCGGTCACCGGTCCTGCGGCAGCTGCGCGAGCTGGCCGAGTGGGCCGGGCGCGACCGCAGAACGCTCACCGGTTCCGGAAGGCTGCGTCTGTCGGATGCCCGGGAACTCGTAGAGCGGCTGAACACCGGAGATGACACGGACGCGGTCCGCTCGTCCGCGGACCTGCCGCGCCTCAACCTCCTTGTGGAGTGGGCGAAGACAGCCAGGCTGATACGAGTCGCCAAGGGGAGGCTGTACGCGGTGGCCAAGGCTGAGCCTGTACTGAACGACCCGCTTGCACTGTGGCGGCGCGCGTTCGACGCGTTCCGCGAGCTGCCCAGCCCAGTGCGGCGCGGGCGCGGCGGCAGGCACGGAGAATCCGTGCTGTTCGTCGAGTACGACATGTGCGACGTCGTCCTGCCCGACGTACTGGCGACCCTCTACAGCCTGCCGTACCCCATGCCCTGGCCCGGGCTGCGGGACAGCGTCCACCTCGCCTACCGCTCGGGTTCCCCGCTCGAGGGCTTCGCCACGGACTCCATCGGGTTCGAACAGGCCGATGACGATCTACGCACCGTGCTGGGTGTTTTGGAGGACCTGGGGGCGATCGAGTGCCACCAAGGGATGGCTGACCCCGTCTTTGCGGATCTGGCGATGAGCGAGAACGACCTCGAGGGGTGGGCCGGAATACCGACCGAGGGCGATGACGACCTCGAGACGCCGTCCGGCATACTGCCAGGGATGCCGACCGGACTTGCCGGGCTGCTGAACGACGCCCTGCCGGACGAGACCCTGTCGGGTGACGCCCTGTTGAGGGACGCTCAGCTGGATGACGAGGACACCCAGCGGGCCCGGAAACTGAAGTCCGAACTGAGCTCGGGCCCGGTCGAGTTGATCCGTCTCACTGACCTCGGAACGGACTCCGTGCGCCGTCGGCTGCTGGCCGAAGGCCGGGATGCACCCCTGATCGGCGAGCTTGCCCAGGCCTCGCCGGCCGGTTTGCTGGGCGTCCTCGCCGATCACTACGATCCAGAGTCCGCCCGGGCGGAGCTCGCCGCGTGGATCGCCGTCCACGGCGACCGGTCCGCGGCGCTGGAGCAGCTCGTCCACGCGGTGCGGACCATGCCGTTCCGTACCCGGGCCGAGGCCATGCTGGACGTCCTCGTCTCATCGCTCGACGACGGGGAGCTCCTGCTGCGAAGCCTGCGTTCGGATTCCTGGCTGGCTCCCACCGCGCTGAGCCTCCTGGCACGCCGGGAGATTCTCACCCCCGAGGACCTCACGGAGCCGGAAAGCCTGCTCATGGTCGCTGAGAGCCTGTTGCAGCTCTGTGAGGCGACCGGCGCCGACGGGGTGAGGGAAGTACTACGCCAACAAGGTCGCGAGGCCGAAGAGGCCCTCCGGGCGGCTCTGGCCTCCGGTCACCCGGACCGGGAGGGCCTCGCGGACCTTCAGGCCCTCGCCGAGCGTCTGCCCCGGGAGCACAAGGCCCACGTCGGCCTTGTTCAGCAGCGCGGCCACCGAGAGAACGGCAGACGGGGCGGCAGGCGGCGCCGCTGAGGACTTGGCGCTCCCGGCGCTCAAGGGCGAGGTCGACGGCAGAGTGACCGCATGACAGGGATACCGGCTGCCTTGATGGACTCCGCCTGTGGGGCTCGTGTCATGGTTGCCTCAAGCGAGGCCATCCGCCAAGCCGTGATCATTCCGGCAGCGAAGCCGAAGACAAGCGTGCTCCCGTCGCGCCGGTAGGCTGCCGCGCCGTGAGCGAGTACCAGTACTACGAGTTCCTGGCCGTCGACCGCCCGCTGACCGAGGCCGAGATCGCCCAGGTGAGAGCGCTGGCTACGCGGGCCCGGATCACCTCCACCAGCTTCGTCAACGAATATCACTGGGGGTGACTTCCACGGCGATCCCACCAAGCTCGTCGAGCAGCTTTACGACGCCCACCTGTACTACGCGAACTGGAGCTGCCGCCGCCTTCTGCTGCGTATCCCCGCCTCCTGCGAGACCTCCCGCTGCCCGACCCTCCGCCCGAGGGCGCCGAATGGATCGAAGCCTTCCGCCACTGGGCCCTGTGAAGCCCTTCGGTGAAAAGCGTCCCGAAGAGGGAGGGATTCGTGCTCCGGAATCAACAGGGCCCTTGACCCTGGCCCTCGACAAGGCCGGAACCAGAGAGCACCACCCCTGTGAGGGATGTCGACCGGCGTCCAAGCTCAATGCGCTGAGTGCTATCAACGTTTACACACACGGATGGTGCTGGCCGACTCTCGGTCGGCACCATCCGTGTTTCGTGCTCCACGGTGAGGTCATGGAGGGGCACCCCGGCAAGGGTGCGCCCAGGTGGTCCCGGCAGTGCCTCGGTCGGCTCGTCGAGGGGTTTCTCAGCGCCGCAGGTGCCCCAGCACGGAGCGCACCGCGCGCTCCACGGCGTCGCGCGCCTGCTCGGTACGGTCGATGGTCTCGAAACCGTGGTGGCCGAGCGGAACGTCGATCACCTCGACATTGGCGTCGCACTTCTCGGCGGCGGCCAGGAATTCCTCGACCGTCACCGCGATCTCCGCGCGCTCCAGCTCCACCCGGGTCAGCACGATCGGCAACCGTCCCGCGGTACGCACCGCGTCCGCCGGGCGGAACCGGGAATCGACGAGGCCCCAGTTCGGCAGCGGTGCGAGTATCGGATAGCTCGCCGCGACGCACCGCAACCACGGCGGAGGCGCCGCGAGCCAGTCCGCCGACAACAGCCCGCCACTGGAGAAGCACCACAGCGCCACGCGATCCCCGTCGACGCGCGGATCGGCCCGTACGAGGTCGACCGCTTCGGCTATGTCCTCGGCGGCCCGACCGTAGTCGGCGAGATCGTGCAGTCGATGGTCGAGCGTCACGCCGACGGCCCCCAAACCCGCCACGTACTGGCCGTAGCCGACGAAGCCCGGCCAGTCCCGCGGAGTCGGCCGCACGTCGGGGTGGACCGGGCCACCGTGCACGAACACCACCGCCGGCCGCGGGTGGTCGGCTTCAGCGAGGTCGTCGGGGAGGTGGAGATCGACCCGTCCCACCCGCTCGCGAGGCCGCTCCGGTACCTCCATCACGAAGGGGCGAAGGTGAGCCGGCTGTTCGTTCACCTTCGCGGCCACCCGGTGCCCTTCTCCCGCGGCGGCCCGCATCAGTGTCTCGGCCACCTCGTCGGGGCGGGAGAGCATCGGCCAGTGCCCGGTGTCGAGTTCGAAGAAGCTCACCCGGGGGTCGGTGAGCACCTGGAAGCGCGGGTCCCCCAGTCCCACCAGGGCCTCGACCATGGCGATGCTCGAACCGTTGGCGGTGCACAGGACGCCGGTCCTCGGCAGCTCGGAGACCGCTTTCGACAGGCGGAGCGGCTGGGTGAGCGTGCCCACCGGCTGCGGTACGGCGCGTGTCGCCAGCCGAGCCAGCACGGCGGGCGAGAGGCCGGCGACGCTGCCCCAGCGCTGCCACTCCCCAAGCGTCGGCGGGGGAATCCGCCAGTCGTCATCGGCCGGCCCGGCGCGGTGCAGCAGCCGGTCGCGGACCGCCTGGTCGGGCACCAGGGTGAGGGCCTGATCGCCGTCCTGAGCCATGCCGGCATCCAGGTGGACGATCCGGGCGATCCGTTCCGGGCGCCGGTCGGCTGCGCCGAGCACCGGGTAGATGCCGTAGCAGTGACCGACCAACACCACCTCTGCCGCGTCCGTCCGGTCGATCACCCGCAGCAGGTCGTGGATGTGCGTCTCCAGGTCCGTGTCAGGTCCCGCCGCATGGCCGCGGTCACCCATGCCGGTGAGCGTCACCGGATACGCCGGTGCCCCCGACTCCCGCAGCCGATCGGCCACCGCCTGCCATATCCAGCTGCCGGTGTGGGCGCCCGCCACCAGGATGAATGCCGTCATCGATGTCTCCTCGCACGCCGTGGTCGCGGGGCCGTCCGTACCGGCCGTCCGCGCTCGTCGGTACGGTAGGAACTCCCCCTGAGGGAGGTTCAAGTCGTGGGCCCTGAAAGCACATGGAGCATCGGAGAGCTCGCCGAGCACGCGGGCGTCACCGTCAAGACCGTCCGCTTCTACTCGGACCGTGGTCTGCTGCCCGAAGCCGCCCGCAGCGCAGGCGGCCACCGCAGGTACGGCCCCGAGGCACTCGACCGGCTCCACCTGATCCGCTCCCTGCGCACCCTCGACCTGCCGGTCCCCGAAGTAGGCCGGGTCCTCGATCAGGAGGACACCCTGGAGGACGTCGTCGCGGGGCAGCTGCGGCAGATCGGCTCGCGGCTGGCCGCCCTGCGCTGGCAGGAGGCGGCCCTCCAACTACTCCAGGACTGTGCCCCCGAGGAACGCGCCGAGCGGCTGCGGCTGATCGGCGCCGTGTCCGTCCCGCCCAGCACGGCCGCGCTGGCACGCTTCTGGCGACGCTGGCTGCCGCCGCGGCTCCCGGCCCGGCTGGTCTCCGCCATCGTCGAACACGCAGTTCCCCAGCTCCCCGAAGGCCCGACGCCGTCCCAGGTGCTGGCCTTCACCCGGCTGCACGCCCTCGTCTCCGCCCCCTGCCCCGGCACCGGTCACGGCCAGCCCGCGGCACACGGGCCCGACGGGGGCCGCCCGGCCGTGCTCTACGACGGTCTTGTCGAGGCGTACGCGCTGGCATCACCGCAACTGCGGGCACAGCGGCCACCGCACGAGGGTGAGGCACTCGACTGCTTCGTCTCCGCCTATGCCCGCTCACGCGGCACGCGGGACACTCCTGCCTTCCGCCGGGGACTCAGCCGGGTGCTGGCCGCTGATCCCCGTATCGACCGCTACTGGGAACTCACGGCCGAGTTGTCCAGTCCGTCGGAACCGACCGCCGGCGCCGCGCACGACTGGCTCTGCGCCGCGCTGGACACCCAGACCGCCGGGCCGGCGGTCTGAACCGGGTGCCTTCCCCGGCGGCTGGAGACCAGGGCCTTGCCCGTCCCGGGCAACGGTCGGCACGGGCGCCCTGCGGGGCTCGCCGACCAGGACGCACAATCCACCAACTCAAGGTCGACATCTCACTCGCGGACGCGTTCGTCGGCGGTGCACGGCGGCCCACCGCAGCGGGTTCGGGGCCGTCCAGGCCCTGCCCATGCGCCTGCGGGACGAGACCGTCGGTGCCCTGAACCTCTTCCGTGCGACCCCTGGCCCCTTCGACCTGGCCGCCACGCCGCTCGCCCAGGCCCTGGCCGACGTCGCCACCATCAGCCTGCTGCAACAACGTGCCAGCCGGCGCAGCACCGTCCTCAACGAAGAGCTGCAGACTGCGCTGAACAGCCGCGTACTGATCGAACAGGCCAAGGGAAAACTCTCCGAACGCCAGAGCATCGACATGGAACAGGCCTTCACCGCCCTGCGCGGCCATGCCCGTTCCCACAACCGGCGCCTGTCCGACGTGGCCCGGGCCTTCATCGACGACTCCGAACCCCTCCACGGCCTGGGCGCCTGAGCACCCGGCCCCGCTACTGTTCCGCGAGGTCCTCGATCAAACGGCTGTGGAGTTCCGTGGTCATGGCATGGATCGCACGGGTCAGCTCGGTGTTGGTCTTGAGCTCCAACTCCTGCTCGACGAAATCGTGATCTGCCTTGATCTGCTGGAAGGCAGCCTGCCGGTTCTGGCCGATCATGACGAACGCCGACAGGAAGATCGCCTCCAGTGACACCACGAGCGTCAACGTGGGCCAGGGGTTGGCCTCGAAGAACAGCATCCACAACGCGAAAGCGACCGCGTGGGCATAGACGAACGGCATGGAACCGGCGAACTTGGTGATGGCATCGGCGATACGCAGTTGGACGTCCTCGGCACGGCTCTGGTGGTGCGCGACCACTGCGGGATGGTGTGTGGCCTGGTTGTCCTGCTCGCTCATCGCAGCGTGCCTCTCGCGGAATAGGAGTGCCCTCGGAGTCAACCGACGGCAACAGTGGCCTCGTGGGGCCCCGTCAGCCCGATTGTCGCCCGTGCAGCCGCGACGTCGTCACGATGCCCCCTGGGATTGTGGACGTCGGCCGTCACCTGGTCGCGCAGACGTGCACAGGTGCGGGTGATCAGACGAGAGACGTGCATCTGAGAGACACCGAGCTGTAGGCCGATGCGAGCCTGTGTCATCTCGCAGAAGAACCTCATGTACAGGATCTGCCGCTCGCGTTCGGGCAGCGCCCGTAGCAGGGGTCGGAGCGCCTCACGGTCCACGACCCGGTCGAAGCCGGGCTCCATGCCACCGAGGGTGTCGGCCAGAGGGTGACCCTCGGAGCGGCCGGGCACGGCGTCCAAGGACCGGGCGGTGAAGGGCTCCGGCCCCTCCTGGCCCAGCCGTACCTCTGCCTCGGTCAGACCGGTGTGTGCGGCGATCTCGTGGACCGCGGGTGTACCTCCGCCCAGCGAAGAGCACAGCTCATGGTCGGCGAGCGGACCTGGCCGCGCAGCTCCTGTACGCGCCGCGGCACATGCACGACCCAGAGTTCGTCACGGAAGTGCCGCTTCACCTCGCCGAGGATCGTCGGTATGGCAAAGCCCTGGAAGGCGGTACCGAGACTCGGGTCGAAGCGGGACACCGCCTTGACCAGGCCCAGTTAGGCGACCTGCTTGAGGTCTTCGAAGGTCTCACCTTGATGGCGGAAGCGCCGGGCCAGCCGTACGGCCATCGGCATCCAGGCGCACACCACCTCCTGCCGCAGCGCGGACCTCTCCGGGCCGTCCCGCAGGGCGGCGATACGGCGGAACGCGGCGTCGGTGTCCGGCGCGTCGTCGTAGGGTCGGGTGCTTCCCGGGCTCTGCGTGCGTTGGTACGTCATGGGTACGTGCCTCCCTGATCAGTGGCATCACTCACCGTGGGAGCCGGTCGACCGCAGCGCACTGGGGAGCAGCCAAAGCTGCTCCCACGGGCGTGCCTCCGGTCTGAAGCACACCGGACGGCTCCCCGGACAGCCCACTTTCAAACAGGGTTTCCGCCATGCGGGTCTACCTACGGGACGCGGGCAGAGAACATGCTGGGCGCGGCCTGGACTCGGTCGAACGAGAGAACCTGACGGATGGCCGTACGGAACCTGTCGCCCGGGCGTCGCCGTGCTCTGTAAAGTCCTCCCACGGTCAACGGTGCTCCGCATCAGCAACTGGTCGTCTACCAGGCCGAGCCCGCCTCTGCCACCGCGGCTGCCTTCGCGGAACTCCGTTCCCGGACCGACCGTCCGGCGCCCGGGCACAACGCGGCCTCGATGCCCGCGTGAGCCGACGACACCGTCCCGTCCCCACCGCTCGGAGGGGACGGGACAACCGAAAGGCTCAGGTCCGACCGGCCGTGGGACGGACGATGATCTCGCCGACATCGACATCGACATCGACATCGACATCGACATTGGCAGGCTGGTCCATGGCGCACGCGATCGCCGCCGCGACGGACGAGGCCGGGTTGGCGACGCTCCGGTAGATACGCATCCTCTCGCGGCCCTCGGGTTCGGAGAGGGACTCGGCGAGTTCGGACGCGGTCACACCCCTGGTGGGCGCCGATCGAGGCGACGTCGATGAAGTGCCCGTGGTGCTGGGTCCGCAGGACCGGCTCCGGCTGGTGGACATGGTCATGGCCGAGACTCGCGGTAGAGCACCAGGTGCTCGTGGAAGAGAACGCCATCGCGGACGTCGCCGGTCGCGGTGAAGCCGGTGTCGTCGACGTAGTCGAGGTGGTTGCCGGTGACGGTGTAGCTGCCGGTGTAGGCGCTCCGGCGGTTGCCGCGAGCCTCGTCGTAGCGGCCGTTCGGCAGCAGTTCCTGGCGGATGAAGCCGTCCGCGGTCACCCACATCCCGACGTACGGGTGTGGGTCGCGGGGCGTGTCGTTGCTGGTCATGGCTCTACGGTCCGCCCGGCGGCCGGTGACAACCAGGCCGCCGTCTCCCCAGGTGAGGGCTTCCTGGGTGCCGCGCACCCAGTATCGCTGGCGGCCGAGTCCTTCGTGCGGGGCGGCAGCGGCGTGTGCCGTCCGAGACCGTCGCATGCCCCCTCCGTCGCACACGGCGGGACGGAGGGTGGGTGCCCGACACCTGGGGACACGGCGGCCTGGTTCCGACTCGCTCACGCGACGAACCTGGTGGTCAGGCAGCCGCGGTAGCTGCCGGACATCCGCCTCGGACCTGCACCGGCGCTCGCTTCGCGCATCGGGCGGACCGATGAGCCGACTCCACCGAGGAGCACGCAATGAGCATCACCGACACCGGCACCGACACCGGCACTGAGACCGAGATCGACACCGGCACCGGCACTGCCCCTGACCCCGACCCCGACCCCGACACGGTGAGCTGGAACCCCGACGCCCTCGACGAGATCCTCTCGAACGACGAAGGGCGTCCCGTCCTCTTCACCAACGCCCGCATCCTGACGACGGACCCGCTGATCGGGACCATGACCGGCGCCGACCTGCTGTTCGTCGGTTCCCTGGTGGTGGGGGTCGGCCCCGCCATCGTCACCGCGGCGGGGGACGACAACGCCATCGTCGTCGACTGCACCGGCATGACCATCGCCCCCGCGGTCGTGGACACCGTCGCGCTGGCCGGCGGCCGCAGCCACCGGTCGGAGTACGTCGCGACGCTGACCCCGGGCAACACCTCCGACTTCCTGGTGGTGCCCGACGAACTCGCCGCCGACGTGCCGAGCGCGATGGCCACACTCATGACGCGGCCGGAGCAGGTCCGCGCACTCGTCGCGGCCGGCCGGCCCGTCCTGTGGGCCGGCACCGACGCCCCCGGCCGGGCCACCGCCCCCGAGGCGGGCGTCCCGGCCTCCGCTGACCTGACCGGCAGCCCGCGCGTCGGCGTCTGGATCGACAGACACGACTTCCTGCACCAGGAGCTCACCGCCGACGGCCGCTACGACGAGACCCGGGGCGGCCGCCCGCACGCCTACCAGGGCCGGTACTGGATCGACGGCGACCGCATCGACTACCTGGACGACCTCGGCTTCTGGGCCTACGGAGAGTTCCAGGGCGACGAACTCCACCACGCGGGCTACGTCATGAAGCTCGGCTGACCTTCCCCGCTCCCACCGCTCATCCCCCGCCCTCTCCGTCGTACCGAAAGAAGGCCCCTCATGAACGTCAACGACACCACCAGCGCCGCCGTACTCGAAGAGCTCCGGCGTCGGCCCGCCGACCGGCGGCGCATCCTGTTCACCGGCGCGACCATCGTCACCATGGACCCCGACCTCGGCGTCATCGACCGCGGCGACCTCCTCGTCGAGGGTGACGCCATCGCCGCGATCGGGGCGAACCTGACCGCTGACGGTGCGGTGGTCGTCGACGCCACGGGCACGATCCTCACCCCCGGCTTCGTCGACACCCACCGGCACGCCTGGGAGGCCCAGCTGCGCCGGATCATGCCCGACGTCGACGACCTCGGCGGCTACGTCATGGCCACCCTGGCCGGCTACGTCACGGTCTACCGGCCCGAGGACATGTACATCGGCACCCGGCTGGCCGCCCTGACCGCGATCGACAGCGGCATCACGACCATGCTCGACTTCTCCCACAACTCCCGCACCCGCGAGCACTCCGACGCCGCGATCGGGGCCCTCCGCGACACCGGAATCCGAGGCGTGCACGCCTCCATGGGCCCGCACTTCGGTGAGTGGGACCGGCAGTGGCCCGGCGACCTGACCCGTATCAAGGACCAGTACTTCAGCAGCGACGACCAGTTGCTCACGCTGCGCCTGGCGACCCTGGCCACCGACGAGATCGCCGGACCGGCACTCGCCTACGGTCCCGAACTCGCTCGGGTGGCAAAGGACTTGGGTATCGGAGTGAGCGTGGACGCCGTCTTCGGCACGTCCTCCTCCGAAGCGGTCCTGCGCTGGGCCAAGGACGGCGTTCTCGGCCCCGACGTCACCCTCATCCACTCCACCGGACTGACCGCCGAGGCGTGGAAGGCGATGGGGGAGACCGGCACCACGGTCGCCCTTGCCCCCACGTCCGACGCACAGATCGGCCTCGAGACGGCGATCCCCGCCATTGACGAGGCCCTGTCCGTCGGCATCCGCCCGGGCCTGAGCATCGACGTCGAAGTCGCCCTCGCCAGCGACATGTTCACGCAGATGCGGGCCCTGCACGCCATCCAGCGGATGCGCGCGGTCAACGCCGTCCACGGCACCGACCAGCAGCCCTCGCGCATCACCACCCACGACGTCCTCGACTTCGCCACCCTCCAGGGCGCCCGCACCAACGGCCTGGCCGGCGTCACCGGTTCACTCACCCCGGGCAAGAAGGCCGACCTGCTGGTCGTCCAGGCCGAGGACCTCAACAACATGCCCCTCAACGACCCCATCGGCACCCTCGTGCTGGGCTCCGACGCCCGCAACATCACCGCCGTCCTCATCAACGGCGAGCCCCGCAAGTGGGACGGACAGGTCCTCGACGTCAACCTGGCCGCCCTGCGCAGCGAGGTGCACGCCTCGCGCGAGTACGTGCTGAACACCCCGGCCGCCTGAGCATCTCCCCACCACCCGCCCCTTCCCTCCATCGTCCCCCGGCCGTTCCTCCCACGGCCGGGGGCACCCACCCGATCCCGGTGGTGCCATCGGCCGATCGTGCCGCGCGCAAACCCGCGGGGCGGCGACCAGACGCCCCCTTCTGGAGTTCCCATGTCCCACCCCACTCCCGCCACGTCCCCCCATCCCACTACCACCACGTCCCCCGGGCCCGCCGCAGCAACCGCGCCCAGCACCCCTGACCAGCCGTCCTCCTGGGCGCCCGCCGCCCCGACCATCGCCCTGCTGACCGCACTCGGCGTCCTGATGGTCGGCCAGATGTACACCGTCCTGGCCCTGCTGCACCCCATGGCCACCTCGCTCGGCACAGCACCGGAGCAGGTCACCTGGACGGCGACGGCGTTCGGTTTCGCCTACGCCGCCGGATTTCTGCTCGCCGGTCCGCTGTCCGACCGCTACGGCTCGCGCGCCGTGATCACCACCGGGCTGGTGGCCGCCACGGCAGCCACCCTGGCGGTCAGCGCCGCCCCCGACCTCCCCACGGCCATCGCCCTCCGCGGCCTGCAGGGACTCACCGCCGCGACCTTCGCGCCCTCCGCGCTCTCCTACGTCGTCCACCACATCGCGCCACAACGCCGCGGCACCGCCCTGACCTGCATCACCAGCGGCATGTTCGCTGCCGCCGTGCTCCTGCAGATCGGCGCCCAGGCCGTCGCGGCCGGGCTCGGCTGGCGCGCGGCCTTCTGGCTCAGCGCCGCCCTCATGGCCCTGAGCCTGATCCCGGTGCGCCGCGTCCTGCGGCCCACCCTCCGCCACGGCACCGGCGGCGGGCTGAGCCAGGCGTTCGCGGCGATGCCCCGACTACTGGGCCGGCCGCGCATGGTCGCCCTCTACCTGTCGACCGTGGTCCTGATGTCCTCCTTCGTCGCCATCTACACGGCGGTGGCCATCGCCGGACCGTCCGGCATCGCCGGGAACTCCTCCGCGATCCTCGCCCTCCGGGCCAGCGCGCTGCCCGCCCTCGTCGCCATCCCCGTACTCGCCCGCCTGCTCCAGCGCCTGGCCGCACCCCTGCGCGCGGTCCTCGCGTTCGCGCTGGCCGCCCTCACCGTCGCGGCCGGTTCCTTCCTCGGCGGTCACACCGTGCCGCTGGCCCTCGCGCTACTCCTGTTCGTGGCAGCCGTCGCGGCAGCGGCACCCGCCGTCGTCGAGACCATCAACGCCACCGCCCCGCACGCCCGCGGCGCGGCCGTCGCCCTCTACGGATGCAGCATGTTCATCGGCGCCAGCCTGGGCCCGCAGCTCACCGGAGCTCTGACCGCCCTCGGCTTCGGCGGCATCCTGCGCGTCGTCTCCGCCGCGCTCGTCCTGGGCATCCTCCTGGCCCTGCCGGCCCTCCGCCACCACCGCACCCGATGACCCGCACGTGCCCCCATCGCATGGAACAGCGCTTCTACCAACTCCTGTCTGCCCACGAGGAGACGGCCCCGCGCGACGAGCTAGTGTCCTCGCTTGTGACTGAACCCTCCTCTGTGGCTGAACCCTCCTCGCATCTCGGTGCGACAGCGGACGCCTACGACGCCGTCGCAGTCCGTTACGCCGAACTCTTCCGTAATGATCTCGACGCTCTTCCGCTGGATCGCGCGATGCTCGCCGCGTTCGCCGACCTCGTACGGACCACCGGCGCCGGGCCCGTCGCGGAGCTGGGATGCGGCCCGGGACGTATCACCGCGCACCTGCGGGACCTGGGACTGGACGTCTTCGGCGTCGACCTGTCGCCGGTGATGATCGGTCTCGCCCGCGAGGCATACCCGGACCTGCGGTTCGAGGTCGGCTCCATGGACGCCCTGGACCTGGCCGACGGCGAGCTGAACGGCATCGTGTCCTACTACTCGGTCATCCACACCCCACCGCGGGAGCTGCCCTCGTACTTCGCCGAGTTCCGGCGGATACTCGCGCCCGACGGCCACCTCTCGCTCGCCTTCTTCGAATCGGAGGGTGATCCGGTCACGGCGTTCGACCACAAAGTGGTGAGGGCGTACCGATGGCCGATCGACGACCTCGCGGGGCTGGCCGGCGAGGCCGGGTTCGTCGAGGTCGGCCGGATGCTGCGTGCGCCGCGCGAGGAGGAACGCCAGTTCCGCCATGGCCATCTGCTGATGCGCGCAGCCAAGTAGCTCAGCTGTCGGCACGGGCGGCCATGGCCCTGGGGCCAGGGGAGATGGGACGGAATGATCGGGACCGTGTTCCGCAGCGAGGACGTGCCTGCGGAGGACAGATTCGAGTACTGGCGGGAACTGGTCGGCCGGACGCGCTCGAGCGACCTGATCAGTGCCCACACCGCCGACTACTGGGCGGAGTACCGGCTGATGGAGCTGGGGCCGGTGACCGTATGGCCGTCGTCGTTCCTGCCGACCCGCTACCGGCGGAGCGGAAAAATGGTGCGCCGGTCCGACCCCGAGTTGTACCACCTCACGCTGCTGCTCGATGGAGACCTGGCTCTCGAGCACGCCGGACGGACCGACACGTTCGGCCCACGTGACCTGCACATGGTCGACGGCTCGCGGCCGTACGACCTCCGACCGGCGGACGACCGGGATCGCCGAGCCGTCAAGGGGGTCGGCGTGGACTTCCCCAAGGCGTTGCTGCCCCTGCCGCCGCACCGGGTCCGGGAATTGCTGGGCCGGGGGCTGTCGGGGCGGGAGGGTACCGGCGCTCTGCTGACGGAATTCCTCGTCGGCCTGGACCGGCAGGCCGAAGCCCTTCAGCCCTCCGACGCGCCACGCCTGGGTACGGTCGTACTCGACCTGGTGTCGGCCTGGTTCGCCCAGGTACTGGACGCGGAGGCCGCCCTTCCGGAGGAGACCCACCAGCGGGTCACAGCACAACGCATCCAGGCGTTCATCCGGCAGAATCTCCACGACCCGGAGCTGACGCCGCCCGCGATCGCCGCCGCGCACCACATCTCCCGCAGCTACCTGTACCGGATCTTTCAGCAGCAGTCGCAGGGCGAAACGGTCGGGGCCTGGATCCGCGGGCGGCGGCTGGAGAACGCCCGCCGCGACCTGGCCGACTCCTCGCTGCGCACCACGCCGATCCACGCCGTCGCCGCCCGCTGGGGCTTTCCCCGCGCCTCCGAGTTCACCCGCGCCTTTCGCACCGCGTACGGGCTCTCCCCGAGGGAGTACCGGCTCCAGGCCCTGCACGAGCGGGAGCAGACGCTCGGCCGGTCCCCGATGGACTGACGGCCTCCCTGCTCAACTGACGGGCGGGCGGCGATCGGCCCAGGGATGCGCGAGCTCGAGGGTGCGAGACACCTGGAGCAGGAGGTCTTCGCGCCACGGTGCGGCGACGATCTGGACGCCGACGGGCAAGCCGGTGGCGTCGTCGTGGTGGATGGGGATCGAGATCGCCGGTTGGCCAGTCACGTTGAACACCGACGTGAACACGCCCATCGGGTAGCTGTTCAGCAGTGGCATCAGGGGATCGTCGGCGGAGCCTGCCCGCCAGGCACCGGTGAGCGGCGGGAGGCACGCCATCGTGGGCGTGACCAGGAGGTCGAAGCCGGCGAGGAAGCCCTCGACGATGCGCCGCGACAACTGTTGGGTCTTCCTCACTCCTTCCGCGTAGGACCACGAATCGATCGCTCGTGCCGCGTCACGCAGGGCACGATTGTGCGGCTCGACACGGTCCGGGTCCGCGAGCACGATCCCGCTGCCGCCGACGTTCCAGATGGTCGTGAACGCCGCCACCAACTCGTCGGTCGGGGGGAGCGGAAGGCGAGTGTCGACGATGTCGTGACCGGCCGCATCGAGCGCCCGAAGAGTGACGGTGACTGCTTCAGTACACGCCGGGTGCACATGGATTCCGTCGATCGGGGAGTCCGTGAGCACACCGATCCGCAGCCCGGTCGGCAGGTCCGTCCGCATCGCGGTGGCGAAGGACCTGTGCGGGGTCGGGGGTGACCACCACGCGGCCGGATCATGCCGCGCAAGTACATCGAGGGCTGCGGCCGTGTCCGCCACCGTGCGGGTCAGCACGCCGCTGGTGCCGAGACCTTCCACGCTGACGGTCGCGTTGGTGACGAGGCCGCGGGTGGGTTTGAGCCCTACGAGGCCGTTGCACGACGCGGGGATGCGGATCGACCCGCCGCCGTCTTCGGCGTGCGCGATCGGTGCCATCCCGGCGGCGACGGCGGCGCCCGCTCCGCTCGACGATCCGCCGGCGCGCGATCCGGGTCCCACGGGTTGCGCGAGATGCCCAGGGCCTCGTTCTCGGTGAAGGGCAGGGCACCGAACTCGGAGGTGGTGGTCTTGCCGAGCAGGATGAACCCCGCGTCCACGAACCGTTGCACGACCGGGTCCGATGCCGCGGCCGGCGCCCGCCTGGCGGCGGCGGACCCATGAGTGGTGGGCCATCCGGCCACGTCGAGCAGGTCCTTGATCGGCAGCGGGACGCCGTGGAACGGCGGAAGGTCATCGGCCGACGGGGTCCGCGCCACCGCATCAGCCGCGGCGGACGCGGCTTTGCGGACGTCGTCGTCGGCCCGGTGGCAGAAGGCGTTCAGCCGGGGGTCGAGTTGGTCCATCCGCTCGAGACAGCAGTCGGCCACCTCGACCGGGCTCACCTCCTTTCGGCGTATGGCTGCGGCGAGTTCGACGGCCGACGTGAACGGGTCGAACCGGTCGAACGGTTTGAACGGGTTGAGCGGGTCAATCGGTGAGCGCATCACGGGCGGTCCCTTCTGGTCCGCGGTGCTTGCGGAAGCCGTCAGTGTCGTCGCGTCCGCGACATCCCGTCTTGGACGAATGTCGCGTAGCTTGGCGACATGCGATCCGCCGACTCGGCACATGACGCTGCGGCGGTGTGGGACATCGCCACCCCGTCCCGTCCCGGGCTGCTGCCAGGGGTCAGCATGGCCGGATTCCGCGCTCGTACCACGGAGTTCTTCGACCTGAGCGTCATCCCGTACCCGGCTGTCACGGTGGCCCTCAGCCTCGGCGACGAGCCGTTCACCGTCGACGACATCGACGGCCGGCAGCAGAACGGCAGTGTCGTCGTCGGGCTCGTGCCCAGCGGCCTTCGAGGACGCGGCCGTGACATCGAGTGCCTGCAGGTGCGGCTGTCGCCGGTGGTCGCGCACGCCGTGCTGGGCGCCTCTTCGGAGTTGGGCGGGACGATGGTCTCCCTCGACGACCTCTGGGGCCGCGATGCCGCGCGAACCCAAGAGCAACTGCACGCTGCCAGGTCATGGGACGACCGGTTCGCGATCGCCGAGGCGGCGTTCGTTCGACGTCACGAGGCAGGCCGAGCGATCGATCCTGAGGTCGCCTTCGTGTGGCGGCAGATGGTGACGAACCTGGGAGGGGTTCGGGTCGAGCGGCTGGCAGCCGAGGTCGGCTGGAGCCGTAAGCGACTGTGGTCCCGGTTCCGAGCCCAGATCGGTCTCCACCCCAAGCGCGCCGCTCAGCTTGTCCGTTTCGACCACGCGGCCCACCGGCTGGCCGCGGGTCACAGCGCCGCACGGGTGGCGGCGGAGATCGGCTACGTCGACCAGTCCCACCTCCATAGGGACGTCATGGCCTTCGCCGGTGTGACGCCCACAGCCGTCGCGGTCGCGCCGTGGCTTGCGGTCGACGACGTGGCGTGGGCCGCCCCCGAGTACCTGTCCGAGTCCTGACCCGACGATGCCCTGACCCGACGATCCGTACCCGACCGTCGGCAGCCGACCGTCTGCACCCGGCAGGCGCGAGGCCGGTGGCACGTCGGCCACGGGGGAACATTTCTACAAGCCGCCCGGCAGTTGAGCTTGTGACACTGCGCGTATGTCCAAGAACCGGGATGACTCCCCACGGCCGCGCTTTCAACAGCCGCGGTACGGCGTAGACGCTCCAGCGTTCCCCGCGACACTCGGCGCCGTCGGCGCGGCCTGCTGCCTGGCCGCCGGCCGGTGGCGGTCGGGACGGAGCGCGACGGTGACCGCGGGGACGGTACTGCTGGCCAGCACCGGCATCTACCTGCACACCACACTGCACGGCAAGCTGCGCATCTGGAGGCGGGAGCTGGACCAGGCCGGCTTGAAGGGTGACGAGCAACTGCTGGACCTGGGGTGCGGTCGCGGTGCGGTGCTGATCGAGGCCGCCAGGCGGCTGCCGACGGGACACGCCGTGGGCGTGGACCTGTGGTCCGGGAAGGACCAGAGCGGCAACCGGCCCGAAGTCACGCTCGCCAACGCCGCCGCGGCAGGGGTCGCCGACCGGGTGGAAGTACGTACCGCCGACATGACCGCGTTGCCGTTCGCCGATGGCTCCTTCGACGTCGTGACGAGCGCGCTGGCGATCCACAACATCCCCTCGTCCGAGGCGCGATACCGCGCGGTGGACGAGGCCATGCGGGTGCTGCGCCCGGGCGGGCGGTTGATCGTCGCCGACTTCTGGCCCATGGCCAGGAAGTACGCCGCGCACATCGGCCAAGGCACACTGCGCGGACTCGGCCCCGGGTACTGGTACGGCGGCCCATGGCTCGGCGTCACATTGCTGCATGCCGTCAAGGGCCGCTGAGCACGCCGCCCACGGAAATGCGTCACGTCAGCCGTCTACTATGGCCCTACGTATTCGGTGGTGTGAGGGAGCCGGGCCATGCGGCGGCTGGGGGATCTCGAGGCGGAGATCATGGATCGCCTCTGGACGTGGGACCGTCCGGCGACCGTGCGCGAGGTCGTCGACGACATCAACAAGACCCGCCCCATCGCGTACACCACGGTGATGACCGTCACCAACATCCTGTACACGAAGGGCTGGCTGCTGCGGGGCATGCAGGGTCGCGCCTGGCTGTACGCGCCGGTCCGCAGCCGTGAGGCCTACGCCGCCGCACTCATGGAGGACGGCCTGGGGGAGAGCAAGGACCGCTCGACCGCGCTGCGCCACTTCGTGGAGAACATGTCGCAGGAAGAAGTGGCCGCTCTGCGCAGAGCTCTGCGAAACATGGACCGACAGACGAAGTCGTGAACGCCGCCCCCGTCCTGGTCGGGTACACGGTGACTGTGGGCCTCCCTGGCCGCCGCGCCCGGACAGTGATCAGCGAGGCGGCCTTCCGCGAGCTCACGCCGGAACAGCTCGGCGCCGTACCGGAACACGGGCAGGCCTCTGATCGCCTGCCCGACCGGCGTCGGCCGGCCGCCAACTGAACTTCCTGAGTTCTCCGTCGCAGACGGTCAAGGCTTCGCCATGTGCCACCGGTGGCTGAGCGGGCGGGAGTTACCCCACGTACTAAGGGAGTAAGTAGAACGACCGCCGAAGGGAAACTCCGTGATCCAGCGACGCATCGTCCTCCTCTCGGCCGCAGGGCTCGCCTCGGCGTTCCTTCTGGCGGCGTGCGGCAACTCGATGGACAAGGCCTCCACGGGTACGAGCCCCGGCAACGCCGTTCCGGTCGCCACGGCCGCCTCGGAGTCCGCGACCTCTGCTCCGACCGCCTCGGAATCCACGCCGTCCGCACCGGCCGCCGGCGGCCACCCGGCGACAACCACCATGGTGATGGCCAAGACGGTGGGCGGCATCGGCAACGTGGTGACCGACGACAAGGGGATGACCCTCTACCGCTACGACAAGGACGAGGCGAATCCGTCCAAGTGGACGTGCGCCGGCGAGTGCACGAAGACGTGGATCCCCGTCATTGTGCAGGACTCCGTACAGACCATGGGGGTCGAGAAGAGCCTGCTCGGCACGGTCCACCGGAACGGCATGAAACAGCTCACCCTCGGCGGCTGGCCCCTGTACCGATACGTGGGTGACACACAGGCCGGACAGACGAACGGCCAGGCCAAGAACAAGACGTGGTACGCCATCACCCCGTCCGGCACGAAGTCCACCAGCACGGGCTGAGCCCGGACACACGACCGTGGTCTTGCCGCGGGGAGGGCGCGGTTCGACGTCGGACGGTGAGTTCGGGCACGGTCGTAACGGCGGAGGTCGAGATGTCTGGCGTACGTGGTCCGCCGCGCGCCGCGCCGCCTGGAGCTGAGTCGCTGCGTGAACGTACGTACAGCCAAGGCTGGTTGGGCGTCGTCCCTGTACGCGGTGACCGTGCTGTCCACCGCGTCCGTGGACGAGATCGCGTGCCCCCGGGACTGCCGGCAGTGACGGGTCGGCGGACAGTCCTTCGCGCCGTCGCCGCGGGGAGCGACATCGACGGCCTAGGCTTCGGCCCGGCACCGGACCCGATCCCAGGAGCGCACACCGTGTTCGACCCCGCACCGGAGTATCCGTACCCCGACGTCCGCCGATCGGATGAAGCGCCCACCCCGCACGCGCTTCTCACACCGGTGATCGGATTCCTGGGAACCTGGCACGGGCGGGGTCACGGCGGGTATCCCACGCTCGCCGCGGAGTTCGCGTACGCGCAGGAGGTCACCTTCAGCCACGACGGCCGTCCCTTCCTCCGGTACGAGGCCCGGGCCTGGTTGCTGGACGTCGACGGCGCACCGCTGCGCCCGTCGGCTCGGGAGAGCGGCTGGTGGCGGCTCCAGCCCGACGGCCGGGTGGAGGCACTGATCACCCAGCCCACCGGCATCGCCGAGATCGCTGTCGGCCGGGCGGCCGACGACACGGTCGACCTCTCCACCCACGAGGTGGCCCTCACACCCACGGCCAAGGAGGTCACCGCAACCCGCCGGACCTATGTCCTGACCGACGACGACACGCTCACGTTCGTCCACGAGCTCGCGGCGATGGGGCAGCCTTTGCAGCACCACCTCTCGGCGACGCTGCGGCGCACGGCATAGGCGCGCGGCGAGGTGGTTGAGCAGTACCGCTGAGATGTGGTGCGGGGCGCGTCACTCGGGTTCGGCAACTGGGCGTCTCCAGGAAGACATCGGGAAACGCCTGCGTCAGCGCGTTCCTGAACGTCTCCGGGCTTGCCTGCCATGCGGCCGGATTCTCGGCGTCAGTTGTCGGGCGCCCGCGGCGGCGTCGGGCGCAGGCCGTCCAGGGTGAGGTCGAGGAGGCGTTCCGCCTGTTCGCGTTGGTCGGGGCCGGCCGAGGTGAGGGCGATGCCGGCGAGGGCGGCGAACATGTCGGTCGGGCTGATGTCGGTGCGGATCGTGCCGGCGGCGGTGGCGGCGTTCATGAGGGAGGTGAGGGCGGCCTGAATCAGCTCGTGGCTCTCGGCGTAGGGGTTGGTTCCCGAGGCGACGACGGCTCGTAGGGCGTCGGCCATGCCGAGTTTGGCGGTGGCGTAGTCGATGAAGCGACGCGTCCAGGCGCGTAGGGCCTCGTGGGGCGGCATGGTCGCCAGGAGTCCGGGGACGGCCTCGCACAGCCGGGCCACCTCGTTGCGGTACGCGGCCTCGATCAGGGCCTCCCGGGTCGGGAAGTTGCGGTAGAGGGTGCCGGTGCCCACGCCCGCTTCCTTGGCGACGCGCTCGAAGTGCGCGTCCAGCCCCTCCTCGGTGAACACGCGTACCGCGGCGGCCAGGATCTTCTCCCGGTTGCGCTGTGCGTCAGCCCTCAGTGGACGTCCTGTCTCGCGCGCCATCGGCGTCGCTCCTCGCTCTCCCGTTGCTAAGTGGAGGAGTCTCCACTTATGGTGGATGAAGTGGCGGCGCCTCCGCTTTCACTGTAGGGCATGGGTGTGACATGCCCTCGTTCCTCCTGCGATAGGACTGTCGATCATGTCGGGAATCGAAGGCAAGGTAGTGGCGATCACGGGTGCCGGCAGCGGCATCGGTGAGGCGACCGCGCTCCTGCTCGCCGAGCGCGGCGCCCGGGTCGTCCTCGGGGCGCGCCGTGCGGAGCGTCTCGAGGCCCTGGCCGCCCGGATCGAGAAGGCGGGCGGTGAAGCCGCCTGGGTCCGTACGGACGTGACGCGGCGCGCGGATCTGTCCGGCCTCGTACGGCTGGCCCGCGAGCGGTACGGCAAGCTCGACGTCCTCGTCAGCAACGCCGGAGTCGGTCTGATCTCCCCCCTGGACGACCTCCGCGTCGAGGACTGGGAGGAGATGATCGACGTCAACCTCAAAGGCGTGCTGTACGGGATCGCCGAAGCTCTGCCGGTCTTCCGGGAGCAGGGCTTCGGGCACTTCGTCAACATCGTGTCCACCGCCGGACTGCGCGTCACTCCGCTCCAGTCGGTGTACGCCGCCACGAAGAACGCCGTCCGTACCCTCTCCGAGGGCCTGCGCCAGGAGGCCGGCGAGGGCCTGCGCGTCACCGTCGTCTCGCCGGGGTTCGTCCGTACGGACTTCGCCGACCGGATGGACTCCGAGGTGAAGGCCCGGATCGTCGAAAAGATGGACAGCATCGCGATCCCGCCGGCCGCGGTGGCCCGCGCCGTCGCCTTCGCCGTCGAGCAGCCGGACGGTGTCGACGTGGGTGACATCGTGGTGCGTCCCACCGCGCAGGACTGAGGTCCGTTCGCCGCCACGCCATGCCGCGTCACACCGCGGCATGCCACGCCATGCCGCGTCATGGCCTGCCGGCGCCGAGGTGTGGGGCGCGTACACGTGATCCGAGTCACGTCAGGTTCCCGTCAGTGAAGTGGCCCCTAGCCGTCAGTCCGCTCCGATGTCATAGGCCCCAGAGCCCCTCTGAGACACCGCTCCCCGTTCCGGGGGAGCCCCCCACCGAGGAGTGACATGGCTGAGACACTGACCGGAACCGCGAGCGGCGCCGCCGCAGAGATCCCCGAGTTCGTACCGCCCAGGGCGGCCGCCTGCCCGTTCGCGCCGCCGCCGGTCCTCGCGGAGATCCGCGAGGGGAAGCCGATCAGCAAGGTACGGATCTGGGACGGCAGCACCCCCTGGCTCATCACCCGCCACGAGGACCTGCGGGCCGTCCTCGGCGACCCCCGCGTCAGCGTCGACGACAAGCGGCCCGGCTTTCCGTTCCCGAAGAAGGCCATGGCGGAGAACGCGCACCACCACCCCGACACGCTCTTCAACACGGACGCCCCCGTCCACACCCGGCTCCGCCGGATGCTGACCTCCTCCTTCACCGCCAAGCGGATGGCGGCCCTGCGCCCCGCCATCCAGAAGGTCACCGACGAGCACATCGACGCGATGCTGGCCGGGCCGAAGCCGGCCGACCTGGTCCAGGCGCTGGGTCTGCCCATTCCCACGTTGATGATCTGCGAACTGCTCGGAGTCCCTTACGAGGACCACGAGTTCTTCCAGCACCACGCCACCGTCGCGGTCAGCCAGACGTCATCGGCCGAGCAGGACCGTGAGTCGAGCGTCGCGCTCGGCGCGTACCTGGCCCGGCAGATCCACGCCAAGACGGACAACCCCGCCGAGGACACGCTGTCCGACCTGGCGGCCCTGGTCAAGGCCGGTGAACTGACCATGGGGGAGGCGTCCCTCATGGCCGTCATCCTGCTCATCGCCGGGCACGAGACCAGCGCGAACATGATCGCGCTGGGCACCCTCGCGCTGCTGGAGCACCCGGAGCAGCTCGCCCTGCTGCGCGAGACGGACGATCCCAAGGTCGTGGCCGGAGCGGTCGAGGAACTGCTGCGCTATCTGACCATCGCCCACACCGGGCAGCGCCGGATCGCCCTGGAGGACATCGAGATCGGCGGCGAGGTCATCCGCGGCGGGGACGGGATCATCGTCTCCCTCCCCGCCGCCAACTGGGACCCGCAGGCCTTCCCGGAGCCCGACCGCCTCGACCTGCTCCGCGACGCCCGCCAGCACAACGCGTTCGCCTTCGGCGTCCACCAGTGCCTGGGCCAGCAACTCGCCCGCGTGGAACTCCAGGTCGTCTACGGCACGCTCTACCGGCGCGTGCCCACGCTGCGACTGGCCACCACGCTGGAGGAGATCGACTTCAAGGAAGACGCGATGGCGTACGGCGTCGCCGCGCTGCCGGTCACCTGGTAGCCCGTACCCCTAGCCCCTAGGGCGTGTATTGAAAGTGGATCTTGAACGTGAGATGATCTTGGTTCGTGACACGTGGAGATCTGACGGATGCGCAATGGGCGGTGCTGGAACCGCTGTTGCCGAAGGGCAAGAAGCCCGGACGGCCGCCGACGTGGGCCAGGCGGCGGCTGATCGACGGCATACGGTTTCGGGTCCGCACCGGCATCCCCTGGCGGGACCTGCCAGCCGAGTACGGGCCGTGGGGCCGGGCGTACGACCTGTTCCGCCGGTGGCAGCGGGACGGCACCTGGCATCGGATCCTCACCGCGCTGCAGGCCCGGGCCGACGCGAAAGAGCTGATCACCTGGGACATCAACGTCGACTCCACGGTGTGCCGGGCCCACCAGCACGCCGCCGGGGCGAGGAAAAGGGGGAGCTGCAGAAGGAGCCGCCCGGAGGCGTCGCCGTCGAGCCGGACGACCACGGGCTCGGGCGCTCGCGCGGTGGCCTGACCACCAAGCTGCACCTGGCCGTCGAACAGGGCCAGAAGCCCATGTCCATCGTGATCACGGCCGGACAGCGCGGGGATTCCCCGCAGTTCGAGCCTGTCCTGAACAAGATCCGTGTCCCGCGTCTCGGGCCGGGCAGGCCGCGTACCCGGCCAGGTCGGGTGCGCGCCGACAAGGCGTACGCCTCCCGGAAGAACCGCGCTTACCTGCGGCGGCGCGGGATCCTCTGCACCATCCCGGACAAGGCCGACCAGGCCCGCAACCGTAAGAAGCGCGGTTCGCGCGGCGGCCGGCCGCCGAAGTTCGACCCGCAGGACTACAAGGCTCGGCACGCGGTCGAGTGCGGTATCAATCGCCTCAAGAGGCACCGGGCCGTGGCCACAAGGTACGACAAACTTGCGGTCCGCTACGAGGCCACAGTCCTCGTTGCCGCCATCAACGAGTGGTTGTGACGTACTGGTCCGACGACAAGCCGAACACCCGTACTCGCCGACCCCCGGTGGGATTGACCGTCTCACGGACCGGATGCATCCCCAGTTTGGTCATGATTCGTTCGGAGGCGTCGTTGCCCACTTGAGTGATGCTGACGATCCGCTCCAGCCCTCGCTCTTCGAACCCGAACCGTACAGCGGCCGCAGCGGCCTCGGTGGCCAAGCCCTGCCCCCAGTGGGAACGTCCCAGCCGCCAGCCGACCTCAACCGCCGGCAGTACCTCCGGCAAGAAGTTGGGCACCGAAAGGCCGGTGAATCCGGCCAGCTCGCCAGTGGACCGGATCTCCACGGCGAACAGGCCGAAGCCCTGTGACTCCCACTCGCTCTCCCATGCCTGGACCCGGCGACGAGTCTGCTGTTCGTCAAGGACGCTGCCGTCACGGATCCACCGCATGACCGCGGGGTCGGCATTGACGGCAGCCATGGGCGCAACGTCTTCCTCGCGCCAGCGACGCAGGATCAAACGGGGAGTCTCAAGCGTGACCATCCAATCATTCTGGATCACAAATGGGCTCTCCTCCATCCTCACCAGGCACTTTCGATACACGCCCTAGTCTTCTGAGTCTGGAATTCTGTTCAGATGTATAGGCTTGCTCTATGGCACGGATGGGGCGGCCGAAGGCCGAGTTGACGCTGTCGGACGAGGAACGGGCCGCACTCGAGGGGTGGGTGCGGCGACATTCCACGCCGCAGGCGTGGGCATTGCGGTGTCGGATCATCCTGGCCTGCGCCGAGGGTGCGTCCAACAAGGACGTGGCTGCTGAACTCGGCTCCACACCTCATGCGGTGGGTCGCTGGCGGGCCCGGTTCGTGCAGTACCGGATCGCCGGTCTAGGCGACATGCCACGTTCCGGTGGCCCCAGGACGGTGACGGACGAACAGGTCGCCGCGGTGGTCGCCAGGACACTGGAATCCACTCCGAAGAACGCGACGCACTGGTCGACGCGGTCGATGGCGAAAGAGATGGGCCTCTCACAGTCGTCGGTGTCACGGATCTGGCGGGCCTTCGGCCTGCAGCCGCACCGATCGGAGACCTTCAAGCTGTCGACCGATCCGTACTTCGTCGACAAGGTCCACGATGTCGTCGGCCTCTACCTGGACCCGCCCGAGCGGGCATTGGTGTTCTGTGTCGACGAGAAGTCGCAGATCCAGGCCCTGGACCGGTCCCAGCCGGTGCTGCCGATGATGCCGGGGGTTCCCGAAAGGGCGACTCACGACTATGTGCGCGCCGGCACCACCACCTTGTTCGCAGCCCTTGAGGTCGCGACCGGCAAAGTGATCGGCTCTCTGCACCGCAGGCATCGGGCCGAGGAGTTCAAGAAGTTCCTGATCAAGCTCGACAAAGAGGTACCTGACGGCCTGGATGTCCACCTCATCTGCGACAACTACGCCACCCACAAGACTCCTGCCATCAAGAAGTGGCTGCTGTCCCACCCCCGCTTCCACCTGCACTTCACACCGACCGGCTCGTCCTGGCTGAACCTCGTCGAGCGATGGTTCGCCGAACTGACCAACAAACAGATACGGCGAGGCGTCCACAGGTCCGTCCAGGCCCTGGAGAAGGACATCCGCAACTGGATCGCCGCATGGAACACCGACCCGAAGCCCTACGTCTGGACGAAGACCGCAGACGAGATCCTCGAACGCCTCGCCAGCTATCTGAACAGGATTCCTGACTCAGGAGACTAGGTCCCTAGCCCCTAAGCCCGTAGCCCCCTGACCTGTAGCCCTTCGACACCAGCAGGACGTAGGAAGGGACATACCAAGGGAGATACGAAGCTTCAGCCGGTGCTCTCCTTCCAGCGCGACGCCTCCCGGTATGCCTCGAAGACACGGTGGTGATCGGGGCCAAGCAGGCGCGCGCAGTCCTGCCCCAGGCGCTGGCAGAGCGCGGCGGCGCCCCGGGAGTCGCCCGACTCGCCGGTGAGCCTGGCGTGCCGGGCGCGTGCGTCGAGGACGTCCGTGTCCATGGCCCGGGGGCCGTCGGCGTGCAGCTGGATGAACCGTTCCAGGTTCTGGATCTCGGCGATGTGGCGCGTGTCGACGTGTGGGTCCGCGGAGTCGTCCGAGACGTACTCGATCTGCTGGACCGCGCGGGCCACGGCTCGGGCGTCGGGCGGCCGGTTCCCGGGTGACTTCTCCAGCAGTCTCAGCACGAGGGAGTCGAGAGGCCTGGGGATGCCGGGACGCAGCGCGCCCGGCGGGGCGGGTGTTGTCTCCACGTGGTGCCACATGACGGCGTAGGGATCCGAGATGTGGCCGAAGGGAGACCAGCCGGTGAGCATCTCGTACACGACGCAGCCGAGTGAGTAGAGGTCGCTGAGAGCGCTGCCGGACTCCTCACGGAGCCGTTCGGGGGAGGCGTAGTGAACGGTGCCCCACCCTGGACCGTGCGAAGAGGACGCGTCGATGAAGCGGGCGAGGCCGAAGTCGACGACCTTGGCGGATCCGGTGGTGTCGATGACGATGTTGCCGGGTTTGACGTCCCTGTGCACCACGCCCGCCTCGTGGGCGTCGGCGAGGCCGTCGCAGATGTGCCTCGTCCAGCGCACGGTCTGTTCCAGGGTGAGGTGCCGGCCCTGCCCGGTGTGGGCGGAGAGCGGTCTGCCCTCGATGTACTCCATGACGGAGTACAGGATGTCGCCGTCCTCGCCGTGGTCGTAGATGACGGCGACATGGGGCCGGTTACGGATGCGCGCCATCGCCTGAGCCTCCTTGCGGAATCGCTCGACGCGCCGGTCCAGTTCCTCGGAGTGCTCGCCCTGTCCGGGGTGACGGTGCAGTGTGGCCACCTTCACCGCGACCGGCCGGTTCAGTCGGAGGTCGAGTCCGAGCCAGACGGAGCCCTGGGCGCCGCGGCCCAGGGGCGACTCCAGCCTGTAGCGCCGGTCGAGGACACGTCCTGATTCCATGATGGCGTCACTTGCCCGTCGGGTCCCAGGCGCACAGCTCGGGCAGCCGCGCGACATGCTCGTTCCATTCGGCGAAGAACTCGATGCGCCGGCTCAGCACATCCTGCAACCGGCGCTGCGCACTTCGCCGCCGCACCACGCCGGCCTCGCGGATCCTGCCGCGCTCGGCCGGTACGCGCGTCACGTCCAGCAGCCCCCACACCCCGGCGAAGGCGCCCACCAGCAACACGAGAGCCAGGAAGAAGCCGCCGAGGAGGAAGGGGGCCAGGACGAGGGCCGACAGGCCACCGGCGGTGCCCCCCACGCGCCGCGGCAGGTTGCGGTCGACAGCCGCGGCCTCGGCCTCCGTGCGTTCGAGGAGTACGGTCTCCAGCTCGTCGGCCAGGGCTTTCCCGTCGATCGACGCGGCGGGGTCGGTCGGCAGCCGTGTGTGCCAACCCTCGATCGCGATACGGATGTTCTGAGGCCGGTGGCTCACCGAGGCCGCCACCAGTTCCCCGGCGGCGGTGCACAGGTTGGGCAGCATCTGCATGAGCGCGAGGCGGCGCGCGTCGTCTCCGAGGGCGATCTGACTCGGCTTGAAAACGGCGTTGTCGAGGAGCGTGGTGAAGTCCATGACCTCGGCGTCCGCCTCTTGACGCAGCTCGTGCTCCTCCTGTGCCGCCTTCTCGTTGCCCCGGTGCTCGATGAACCGGCGCAGCGCCTCCTTCTTGGTGTGCAGGGCAGCCTCATCGGGTTCGAGGTGGCCGATGAGGCGGTCGATGGCCGTCTCGGCGTAGCGGACACGTCCGGGGGAGGACGACGTGCGGTCCGCGGGTGGGAACTCCTTGCGGAGGTGGGCGAGGGTGCCTGTGGTGACGGTGGCCAGCCGCCAGTGTTCGAGGAGCGCCGGCCAGTCCCCGTTGTACGCCTGGCCCAGGGACTCGAACCGGTCGCCGGGTGAGGTGAGGAGTTTGCGCAGCTGGGGTGTCCACCGTCGGACACTCGCCCTGGCCGCCGTCCCTCCCGCCGCCGCCTCGGTGCCCCAGCGCACCATCACCTGCCGGGCGTAGCTGTGTGCGAGGTCGCCGAGTTCGCGGCTGGCGACGGCGTCGAGGACCACGAGGAAGTCCCTGCCGAGCCGGTCCGGGTCGACGGCGTGCTGAAGGTAGCCGTCCATCCAGTTCCCCGCCCGTTCGTGCTCGCCCGCCCTGGCCGCGGCGAGCGAGAAGAACAGGTTGGCCTTGCCGAGATCGAGCCCCTGCGCCTGCCCCATCGCGGTGAGCCGGATCTCGTCGTCCCCGTCCAGGCGGGCGGCGACCGCCAGGGTTGCGTGGGCGAGCCAGAAGTCGGGGTCGTGGACGAGGTGTTCCTCCACGAAGAGCCGGAGGTTGTCGGTTCTCAGCGCCCCGCTCCTCACGAGCTGCGGGGTCAGCTGTTTGACCAGGCCACGAGCGAGGGAGCGCACCTTTTCCCGGTTGCCGAACCTGCGCTGCCAGTCCTCGGTGATCCGGTCGAGCTCGAACTGCGCGGCAAGGACGGCCTGGTCGCGTTCGTACTGGGACCGGAAGTCCGTGAGTTCGGCCTTGACCTGGCCGAGCTCGGACCGGGTCAGGGACAGCCCCTCCCGTAGCTCTTCGGTGGCGGAGTTCACCGATTCGACCTGAAGGGCGAGTTCGTTGGCTCTGCCGCGCAGGGCCTCCACGCCCCCCGACAGCGTGCCGAACCGGTCGTGCAGGGTCTTCAGGTCGCCCTCGCGGCGCTGCTGCGCCTCGCGTATCTCCTTGAGGCCGTCCCTCAACTCGTTGAGACTGGCCTCGGCCTCGGGCTGCTCACTCACACCGCTCCCCGTTCGTCCCGCCGTGCGGTTTCGGTCCTCGGAACAGGTACCTTCTGGCGACGCACCGGAGGAGCGCAAGGGCGCGTAGCGGCGCGCGCGGCGCATGTGTGTCTTCGGACGGGCGCCCGGTGCGCGGAGACGGCCGCCTCGGCTTCCTCCCGTGCGTGGACGGCTCCGGCCGACACGCGCACTCGGCCGGGAGGAACAGTCGGCGTATCGCGGGTCCGTCATCCTCCGACCGGCGGGCGCGCGGCGGTGACCGGTGCCGATGACTGCTGGGCCTACCTGGGTACGCGGCAACCCTGGCGGTGTCATGCACCGCTCCGGCTGCGCTATGATTGATCTTGAGCGGCCCGCCGGGAGACTTCGGTGGTCGGCCTCGCGTTGGTGGTCCAAGGAAAGACGCCCCGCTTCCTGCGGGGAGATGCAGGTGCAAGGCCTGCCCGGCGCTCCACAGCCCCGCCTCCTGTATTCCGGAGGCGGGGCTTGTTTCATTTCGCCGCAAGCCTCACTGCCGCCCCCATGCCACTCCCTGTCACCCCCTACCTGCCTCTGGCCCCCTGCTCCAGCCCCCGGGAATGCGCCGACCAGGTCCGCTGTTACAGCACACGTAGCTGACATGCGCGAGTCAAGATCGCGTGATGTGGGCGGAAGGAGTACCTCATGGCACGCAACAGCGCGCGACCCGTCGTCACGCTGAGGTCGACAGCCGGGACCGGCGTCACCTACGTGACGCGGAAGAACCGCGGAAACGACCCCGACCGGCTCGTCCTGCGCAAGTACGACCCGGTGGTCGGTGAGCACGTCCCGTTCCGGGAGGAGCGCTGAGCCGAGCCCGGCGCCACCGGGCGGGCCGTCACAGGACCGTCGACCGTCACAAGACCGTCGACGGTCACGGAACCGTCGACCGTCACTAGGGAGGCAACCTCATGAAGCCCCGCATCCACCCCGAATCCCGCCCCGTCGTCTTCCGTGACCGGGCCGCGGACATCGCGTTTCTGACCCGTTCGACCGCGCACTCTTCGAAGACGATCGAGTGGGAGGACGGGGGCACCTACCCGCTGATCGATGTCGAGATCTCGTCGGCGAGTCATCCGTTCTACACCGGGACCTCGCGGGTCCTGGACACCGCAGGCCGCGTGGAGCGCTTCGAGCGTCGTTACGGCCGTACGGCCGCGCCGCGGCACTGACGGCGGGCCTGACAGTTCACAGCACGAGGAGGACAGATCCATGAAGGTGCGCAAGTCCTTGCGTTCCATGAAGTCCAAGCCGGGGGCTCAGGTGGTCCGTCGACGGGGCGTGGTCTTCGTCGTCAACAAGAAGAACCCGCGTTTCAAGGCCCGCCAGGGCTGACGGCACACCACTCGGAGGCAGGCGGCGACGAGGAATGGATTCCCCGCGTGGCTATGTGCCGCGCGGCTGGGTGCCAGACGTCAGGGCAACCCAGATGTCGTCGCTCTCCCGGATCACGTAGAGGGGATCCCTTCGTGGCTTCCAGTCACGGGAAACCACGTAGTACCGCCCATCGCGTTCCAGGAGCAGCCGCAGACCCGTGTAGCGGTAGCGAGGGTGGAAGGGCGCTCCCAGGTCTTCCGTGACCAGGGAGTCCTGGGGCAGGGCCAACCGGTGGGTGCTGAGAATCAGCACCCCGGTCCAGCGCGTCACATCGCGAGCGCGCTCCTTGGCGTCCCGCTCACCGAGTTGCCAGGTGATCTGGGTCAGTGCCCAGAACAGGAAGACCGCCGCCGCGAAGAACGGGAGCGCCTTGTGCCGGAGACCGGCTCGACGGTCGCTTGTCGTGTGCCGGCACTGGCCGAGGAGGAGACCGGCCGCGACGGTGAGCGGGGCGACCCAGCCGTACGGTGCGATGGCCGGCGAGATCATGAGCAGCACCAGCCCGACGCCGACCACCATCAAGTGGAGACGTGCCGCCGCCGTGCGAAGAGGTGAGCTGCCGTCGCTGTCTCCTTGCTCAGCGAATCGTGAGCCTACGCGGGGCCATGGGACGCCCGCCGCCACCAGAACGATCACGGCGACCACCAGGACTTCGCGTCTCAGCAGGTGCAGGCTCTGTAGAACCAAGCCGCTGAAGCCGAAGTTGAGCGTGTTCAGAGTGAGGTTGAAGTAGCCGTAGAAACTGGTGGTGTACATCGCGCCGAGGTAGAACATGAGCGCCGCGACGAAGGAAGCTTGAGCTACCACGCTCTTCAAGACGGCTGTCGTGCTCTTACGGTCGCCCAGGTCCGTCATCGGTGTGGAACTACCCGCACGGTGGTTGTGCTCGAGATGCTCGCTCACGTGCTGGGAGGAGCCGGCGGTTCGTCGGCGTGCGGGGTGGTGTCGGGCGGTGTTGCGGACGGCGGTGCAGGGGGTGGTTCGACGGTGGTGTCACCGGTGTCCGTGGGCGGCGGCGGTGGTGGCGGGACCGTCGGGCTGGTGGTGTCCGGGGAAGGGGAAGGAACCGGAACTGTGGGAGAGGGACTCGGTGACCAGGACGGAGTGACTGCGGGGGATGTCGACGGGGCAGGCGCCGGTTCCGAGGAGTCGCAGGCGGCGGCCATGGCGAGGCCGATTCCGATACACACCGACGTGACGATCCCCCCGCGGATCTTCTTCCGCATGCCACCTCCTTGATCGTTTCGGAGAGTAGGCGCCCTCTTCCGGTGGATCGCGAATCCCACGCGGTCCACCTGGGCACGTCCCCCGATTGGCCCCTCCGTACCGTCCCGGCGACGGGATGACGTTCGTACGGGCCACGGCGTCGCGGCTCAGTCCGCGTCCGTCGGGATGCGGAGCGTCACGCGGTAGCCGCCGTCGGGGGTGGGCCCGGACTCGAAGGCCCCGCCCAGGAGTTCGGCGCGCTCACGGAGTCCGACGAGGCCCTGCTGGGAGCCGGGCAGGGGCAGGGAGGGACGGGTGGGGGCGTTGTTGGTCACCGTGACGCCGAAGCGGTCGTCGGAGTGCCACAGGTGGACGGTGGCGGCCGCGCCGGGCGCGTGTTTGCGTACGTTGGTCAGGGATTCCTGCACGGTGCGGTAGAGGGCGCGTTGCGCGGGGGTGGCGATGGCGGAGGGGAGTTCGCCCGTCAGGGTCGCCTCGATGCCGCTGGTCGACACGAGCTTGTGCAGGTCGGCGAGTGTGGGCTGCGGGGTGAGTTCGCCGACGCGGCCCCCGGACGCCCGCAACAGCGCGACCATGTGACGCAGTTCGTCGAGCGTGTCGACGCTCAGCGAACGGATGGTGCGGGCGCCCTCCTTGAAGTGCGGATCCTTGGCGGCGACCTGAAGGGCACCCGCCTGTACGGCGATCAGGCTCACCTGGTGGGAGACGACGTCGTGCATCTCGCGGGCCAGCTGCGCACGTTCCCGGGCCAGGACGGCCTGGGAGTGCAGCAGCCGCTCGTGTTCGCGGGCCGTCTCGATCTCCGTGAGCCGGTGGGCCAAGTCCCGCCGGGCCTGGACTAGTTGGCCGAGCAGCACGGGGGCGGCGGCCGTGGCCAGGGTGTAGAAGAAGTAGATCAGCGTCCAGGCGCGGTCGTGTGAGCCGACGTTGCCCAGGGGCCAGGGCACGGCTGAGGCGGCGGCGAACAGAAAGGCGCTGGCGACCAGGAGCCGACGGTCGCGGGAGCGCTCGGCGAGGGTGAACAGCGCGGCGAGCGAGGCGAAGACGATGTCCACCATCAGGCTGGCCGGGAGCGTGAGCAGGAACACCGTGAGCGGAAAACGGCGACGCAGGGCGAGCGCGGCACAGGCGACGGCTGTCGCCGCCGTCGCGAGGCGACTCGAGTCCCCCAGGTTGATCAGGACGTCCACGGCGGCCACGGCGACGACCACGGCGTCGACGACCGGATCCGGGATCCGCGCCCACCACGGCCTGCCCCCGTTCATCGCCGGTCCTCCGACCGGTTCCGCCCGTCCAGCAGGCCCGCCCGCTGGGCGAGCAGCGCGGCCCGCACCCGGCTGTTCACGCGCAGCTTGGTCAGGATCGCGCTGACATGGTCCTTGACGGTGCCCGCGCTGAGGTGGACGCGGCTGCCGATGTCGGCGTTGGACAGCCCCTCCGCGATGAGCACCAGCACTTCACGCTCCCGCTCGGTGAGCCGTCCGACACGGGCGGCCTCCTCGTCGTCCGCGGCGGTCGCGCCCGGGTGGCTCTGCCACACGGCACGGGACGCCTTCGGTGACATCACGACACCACCCGCGCACAAGGTCCGTACCAGTTGTGCGAGTTGGTCCGGCTCGGTGTCCTTGAGCAGAAAGCCGGCCGCCCCCGAGCGCAGCGCGGTGAGGATGTACTCGTCGGCGTCGAACGTCGTCAGCATCGCCACCACGGGCGCGTCCGGCAGCGCCCGCAGGTGCCGCAGTACGGTCAGACCGTCGACGTCCGGCATCCGGATGTCCAGCAGTACGACGTCCGGTCCCTCCCGCCGTACCGCGTCCACCGCCTCCGCGCCCGTCGTGGTCGCCACGACCTCGATGTCGTCGGCCGCGCCGAGGATGAGCTCGAAGCCGGACCGCACCAGGGCCTCGTCGTCCACCACCACTACCCGGATCACGTACGTTCCGCCTCGTCCTCGATGTCATCGATGTCCTCGATGTCGATTGTCGTCACTGTGACCGTAGAACGGGAAAAGCCCGGTGCGGCGCTCCGGCGGAACGGCCCGGTCACCCGGCGGGTCGGTTCCAGTCGTCCGGGGGGTGTGAAGCGGACGTCTGCCGGATACTGCGCGATCGTCGATTCTTCCGAGCCTGTGATCCATGACGCAGAACGCACACGACACGACGCTCGTGGCCCCGCCCCGACCGGAGGCGTACGCAACCACGCAACTCCCCGACACCCGGCCCTCGGTGGGGCGCCTGATCGGAGTGGACCTCGCCCGGGGGCTCGCGGTCTTCGGGATGTACGCGGCCCACGTCGGCCCCGATCCCTCCGAGGGTGGATCGACCGGCTTCTTCATGGAACTGGCTCACGGCCGGGCTTCCGCGCTCTTCGCCTTCCTGGCCGGCTTCTCGATCGTGCTGATCACCGGCCGTCGTACCCCCAAGACCGGCCGGGCGGGCCGACAGGCGGTCGCCAAGGTGGTGATCCGAGCCCTCATCCTGCTGGTCCTGGGCACCGCGCTCACCCTGACCGGCACCCCGGTCGAGGTGATCCTCGCCTTCTACGGCCTGTACTTCCTGCTGGTCCTGCCGCTGTACCGGCTCGGCGCCCGACCGCTGGCGGTCATCGCCGTGAGCGGTGCGCTGATCCTGCCTCAGATCCTGTACGTGGTGCAGCAGGCCCTCAACCAGGGCGGCGACGGCGGTGGTCCGGGCGGGATCTGGGCCTGGCCCACCGACGCGGACGGCATCGTCTCGCTGCTCTTCACCGGCGGTTACCCGGCCCTGGCCTGGATCCCGTTCGTCGTCGCCGGCATGGCCGTGGCCCGGCTGGACCTGGCCTCCACCGTCGTCCGCGCACGCCTCGCGGTCACCGGTGTCTCGCTGGCCGTCGTCGGCCACGGCGGCTCCTACCTGGCCCTGCACCTCGTCCCCGGCGTCGCCTCCGCACTGCGCGCCTCCGGCTGGGGCGAGGGAGGTTCGGTCATGTCGGCCTGGTGGTCCGACACCGCGGGCTACCCGACCGGCACCACCCCGGCCTGGCTGCTGGCGGCCTCGCCGCACAGCGAGACGACCCTGTCGGTCGTGGCCAACACCGGCGTGGCCATCGTGGTCCTGGCCGCCTGCCTCGCCGCCACCGACACGCTCCCGGGTTTTCGCCGACTGGCCGCTCCGGTCATCGCGGTGGGCACGATGTCCCTGACCGCGTACGTCTTCCACATCGTCGCCATCCGCGCCCTGGGCATGGAGGAACTGCCAGGTTTCCCGCTGCACGTGCTGCTCGGCTTCCTCGTGGCCGTGACCGTGTTCGCGACCCTCTGGTCCCGCCACTTCGCGCGCGGCCCGCTGGAATGGCTGCTCGGCCGGGCCACCAGGATCGCGGAGCGCGTCCGATGAGCGCCACGTCGAGCGGCGGCTGGGAGCCCTGGCTCCTGACGGCGACCGCCACGGCACAGGTCGTACGGCCGTCACCTCTTGACCCCGGCTCAGGGCGGCGACTCGGGCCGCCGCCCTGAGCGAGGCATTCAGCCCGTCGACGTCACTTCTTCAGTGCCACCGCGTCCCCGGCCGAGACGATCCTCGCGGTCGTCGTCGTGCCAGGGAAGTACCAGCGCCAACTGGCCGCCGCGGTGGCGGTCACCTTGGTGCTGAGGTTCCCGTGGGTGCCCGACTTCACGGTTTTGACCGTGCTGTAGTGGGCGGCCCCGGCCTTCTTGAACTGGAGCTTGACCTGCTGCCCGGTGAAACCGTGGTAGGTGAGGTCCTCCCAGTTGGCACGGGACAGCTTGCCGGTGACGGTGAGCTCGGTGCCCTTGGCGACCGGTTCGGGCGACGCGTCGGTGGTCAGCTTCGAGGCGCGCTTCACCTTGTACTCGGCGATGCGGTCGGAGATCCAGTAGTCGCCGTCGTTGGCCTTGACGGTGGCGTCGACCTGCCAGACGCCGGCGATCGTGTTTCCATCGGTGTCACTGGTGTCCGGGATCCAGGCTGGATCGACGGTCATCGTGGCTGTGCACACCGACGTGGTGGAACTCTTCTTCACGCATGAGACCCGGTCCAGTCGACGAATCCGCGGCCGTTGGACGTGTTGAAGTCTTCGACGTGCCCACGATGACGTTCTTGCCGCCGTTGACGACGGTCTTCACGACCCGGGCGTCGCCTCTCCCCTCGGCATGCGCGCCGGTCGCCGTCAGCAGCACCAGAACCGCCGCCCCGCCCGCCGTGGCCCAACTCCTCCCATGTCTGAGGCGTGTTCTTCCCTGCATGGTCCTCCCCTGTTCGTCGGTCCCCTGATTCCGTACGGCGTCGGCGAACCAAGATCGCGACACTGTACGGAGAGGCTAGACACGGGGGCGGCTCGGTCTGGAGCTGTCGTGCCTGGTCCTGGTGGGTGAGGTCGAGCCGGGGGAGTGGGGAACGTCGTCAGTCCTCGATGTGGATCGCCAGCGCGGGGCAGACGGCCGCCGCGTTGCGTACGTCATCGGCCAGTTCCGGTGACGGGTTCTCGTTCAGCAGTACGACGATGCCGTCCTCGTCGCGCTGGCCGAAGACGTCCATGGCGGCGGCGACGCACTGCCCGGCGGCGACGCACTTCTCTTCGTCGACGACTACCTTCATCGGGATTCCTCCGTGGATGCTCCGCCCTTGAGGGCGGAGGGGAAGCGGACTCCTGCGGAGCAGGGCAGGGACAGGTGATCCGCCGCAAGGTCGGATGGTCGGTCACTGCCAGCAACCGGCAGGCGGGCACAAGCTGATTTGATAGTTTGTGAGATATGGCCAGTTGCGAGAAGCGGGCGTTCAAGTACCGCTTCTATCCGACGGATGCGCAGGCGGCGGAGCTGTCGCGCACGTTCGGGTGCGTGCGGAAGGTCTACAACATGGCGCTCGCCGCCCGTACCGAGGCATGGACGCGGCAGGAACGGGTCAACTACAACCAGACCTCGGCCATGCTGACGGCGTGGAAGAGAACCGAGGAACTGGCCTACCTCAACGAGGTCTCCTCGGTGCCGCTCCAGCAGGCGCTGCGGCACCTTCAGACGGCGTTCGCCAACTTCTTCGGCAAACGGGCCAAGTACCCGCGTTTCAAGTCGCGGAAGAAGTCCAGGAAGTCCGCCGAGTACACCACCAGCGCGTTCCGTTTCCGGGACGGTGAGCTGCGGCTCGCGAAGATGAGCGAGCCTCTGCGCATCGTGTGGTCCAGGCCGCTCCCCGAGGGCGTGAGCCCGTCCACGGTGACCGTGTCCCAGGATGCGGCGGGGCGCTGGTTCGTCTCGATGCTGTGCGACGACCCCGGCATCACACATCTGCCTGCCACGGACGCGGCGGTCGGTATTGACGCCGGGCTGGATCACCTCCTGGCCCTCTCGACCGGGGAGAAGATCGCCAACCCCCGCCATGAACGCCGCGACCGGGCCGTGCTGGCGAAGGCGCAGCGCCGGCTGGCGAAGAAGGAGAAGGGTTCGGCGAACGGCGTCAAGGCCCGGCGCAAGGTCGCCCGTATCCATGCCCGGATCGCTGACCGGCGTCGTGACAGCCTGCACCAGATCACTACTCGTCTCGTGCGTGAGAACCAAACGCTCGTGATCGAGGATTTGTCCGTCCGCAACATGGTCAAGAACCGGAGACTGGCCCGGGTCATCTCGGACGCGGCGTGGCGTGAGTTCCGGAGCATGCTGGAGTACAAGGCCCAGTGGTACGGGCGCGAGGTGATCGCCGTGGACCGGTGGTTCCCCTCGTCCAAGCTGTGCTCCGCCTGTGGCACCTTGCAGGACAAGATGCCGCTGAACGTCCGCACGTGGACGTGCGGCTGCGGCGCGACCCACGACCGGGACGTGAACGCTGCGAAGAACCTTCTGGCCGCCGGACGGGCGGTCGCAGCCTGCGGAACTGGTGTAAGACCTCAACGGAGTTCTCCGGGCGGGCAGTCGGTGATGAAACAGGAAATCTCACGGCGCGAGCCGTAAGAATCCCCTCCCTCAGGAGGGGGAGCGTCAAGGGTCTCTCCTGATCGTTCTAGTGGGTGGGCGTCGGCGCGTTCAGCGCGTCGACGATCTCTTGGCGGCGCAGGCGGGCCTGCTTGGGCATGTTCCAGCCGAGGACACCGGTGACCACGCCGTCGCTGCGGTACCGGGCGACGAAGCGCCGGGCCGTCACATCGCCCTCGACGACGTCCACTTCGGCGTCGGCCGGCAGCAGGCCGTGCACCTGGAGCTTGGCGTCGAACTGGTCGGTCCAGAAGTACGGCACCGGCTGGTACGGACGGTCCTCCCCGAGGATCACCCCTACGACCGCCGCGGCCTGCTCCGTGGCGTTCGTCCGGTTCTCCAGGCGGACCAGGCGGCCGAGTCGCTCGTGATGCCACCGGGCCACGTCGCCGACCGCGTAGACACCCTCCGCCGCGCGGCACCGGGAATCGCAGACCACCCCGTTGTCGAGGCGCAGTCCGCTGTCCGCCAGCCACTCCGTCGCGGGGGTCGCGCCGATCGCGACCACCACGGTGTCGGCCGGCAGGACCTCGCCCGTGCCCAGAAGCACTCCGGTGACCCGCCCGTGCTCCCCGGCCAGCCCCGTGACACCGGTGCCGAGCCGCAGGCGCACCCCGCGCTCGTCGTGCAGTTCCGCCAGCAGCCCGGACACCAGCGGGCCCACCTGCAGGGCCAGCGGCGCCGGCAGTGGGCCCGCCATGGTGACGTCCAGGCCCAACGTCCGTGCGGTGGCGGCGATCTCGGCGCCGAGGACACCCTCGCCGACGACCACCAACCGTGCGGAGTCCAGCAGATCCTTCCGCAGGGCCAGCGCGTCGTCGAGCGTGCGCAGCACGTGTACGCCGGTCAGGCCTTCCTGGCCGGGGAGCACCCGTGGCCGTACCCCCGTCGCGATCACGATCGCGTCCGCCCGCAGTTCGCGCCCGGACCGCGCCCGTACGGTCCGCGTCGCCGTGTCCAGGGCGACCGCCGCGTCCCCGAGGACGAACTCGGCGTCCAGCGTCGACAGCGCCTCCTGCGTGCGCAGCGCGGAGCGGCCTGGCTCCCACGCGCCGGAGAGCACCTGCTTGGACAGCGGGGGCCGGTCGTACGGCGCGTGCGGTTCGGCTCCGAGGACCGTGATCCCGCCCTCGTATCCCTTGCGGCGCAGTGCCTCCACCGTGGAGAGCCCGGCGGCGGACGCGCCCACCACCAGCACGCGGTCCGGGGCCGTCATCCGTGCACCCCGGAGGCTACGGTCTCCCTGGCGTCGTCCTCGATCTTCATGTGCGGCTCCGTTGCGGCGCGGGTGCGGTGTCCCTGTGAGGAAAAATAGACCTAACGGTCGGTACAATCAATGGCTCAATCGGCGACCCGTGAGAATCGCTGCGAGGACGTGGTCGTGTGCGCCTCGGCGGGTGTCGGGCACGCGGGCCCGGGGTCAGGCCATGTAGCGGCCGCCGTTGGTGCTGAGCGTCTGGCCGGTCACGTAACCGGCCTCCTCGGAGGCGAGGTAGGCGACCGCGTAGGCCACGTCCTCCGGCCGGCCGGCCCGCTTCATGGGCATCATGGCCGCGACCGCCTCGACGTCGACGTCGGACTCCCGCACCAACGGGGTGTCGATGAACCCGGGCGGGACGTGGTTCACGGTGATGCCCTTGTCGATGTACTCGAACGCCAGCGCCTTGGTCAGGCCGATGACACCGCCCTTGGACGCCGCGTAGTGGCCCACGGCCGGTGCTCCGCTCTGGGCCGCCGACGAGGAGATGTTGACGATCCGGCCCCATCTCGCCGCGAGCATGTCCGGCACCAGCTCCCTGGTGACCAGGAACGGGCCCTTGAGGTTGATCCTGATCATGCGGTCCCACGAGTCCTCGGTGATGTCAGTGAACGACTCGTAGACGCTGATTCCGGCGTTGTTGACGAGGACGGTGACGGGGCCGAGTTCGTGGCGGGTCCGGGCGGCCGCCGCGGCCACGGCGCTGGCGTCGGCGGCGTCGCCGCCCACCGCGATCGCGGTGCCGCCCGCCTCGTGGATCGTGGCGACGGTCTTCTCCGCGGCCTCCAGGTTGAGGTCCCACACCGCGACCGCGGCGCCCTGGGCCGCGAGTACGGTCGCGATCGCCTGTCCTATTCCACGGGCGCCGCCGGTGACGACGGCGACCTTTCCTTCCAGCGACAGTGGCAGTGGCATGGGGTGCTCCTTGGGTGCGTGGTCTCAGGTGCCGGGATCTTTTGAGGGCGGGGGGGGGAGGGCTTCGTTCTTGGTGGGCAGGGGGTGGGAGTAGGCGTGTGTGGGAGAGGCTCTGTCCTCCCGGCGGCCTGCGGCGGGGAGAAGAACTCCATTCCCGGGGCATTGGGAGTCGGAGCGGAGCCCCGTCTCCTGGCGTGCCTTCGCGGCCCGGCCGCGAAGGCACGGGAGTGGGGAGGCGGACTCCGCACCCTGTAGCCCTGGAGAGGAGAGAAACGTCCTCGCCGGTCTGCTGGAGGTCGGAGTGGGACTCCGTCCCCGGCGTGATCGCCCGCCGCCGTGACGGCGGGCCCGGAGTCGGTCAGTCGGCCAGTGCCTCGCGGGCCGCGTTGCGGGCCGCCGTCGCGGCGGGGAAGCCCGCGTAACCGGTGGCGTGGTAGATGACCTCGGCGATCTCGTCCTCGGTCAGTCCGTTGGTGCGTGCGATCCGGACATGGGTCCGCAACTCGGTCTCGGCCCCGAGGGCGATCAGGATGCCCAGCGTGACCAGGCTGCGGTCCCGGCGGCTGAGTCCCTCGCGGGCCCACAGCGCGCCCCAGACACTGGTCAGGCCGATCTCGACCAGCTCCTCTCCGAGCCGACCGTCACGCAGGTCGAGGTCGTCGCCCTCGGGGAACACGCCGGGCAGCGCCTCGCGCATGGCCTTGAGCCCCGCGGCCCGCAGATCGGTCCCGGCCCGCGGATCGGCTCCGATCTGCGGATCGGCCCCGGACCCCGCCCCAGACCGACCACCCCGCCCCCCACCCTCGCCCCCGCCCCCCACAGAGCCCGGAGCGGACTCCACCCCGTCGGCCCCGCCGGCCTCGGCGGCGATGGGTTCCTCGGCATCCATGGCCCTCATGTGCGACTCCCGGTGCATGCGCTCACGTTCGTTGCAGCGAAAGTTAGATCAAACGGTCGGTACAATCAATGCTCCCGAACAACCTGGCTGCTGACAACCCCTGAGCGGTCCACCGCGTCCCGTCATTCAAGGACCTGCACTCTTCCCGCGTCACCGCCATTGAGTCGAACCCTTCCCCTCATCTACGCTCGGGCTGAATATTCGATCGACCGGTCGAAATATCAATGAGGCTCGCGTGGGGAGTCGCGGCCCCTGTCACGTTGGAGGGCAGATGAGCGAATCGACGAAGGCGTCGAGTGCGGTGGACCAGGACCGAGTCGACGTGCTGGTCGTGGGAGCCGGTGTCACGGGCATCTACCAGCTGTATCGGGCCCGCGAGGCCGGTTTCTCGGCGAAGCTGGTCGAGGCGGGCACCGGTGTGGGCGGCACCTGGTACTGGAACCGCTACCCCGAGGCCCGCTTCGACTCCGAGAGCTACACCTACGGCTACCTGTTCTCGAAGGAGCTGTGGGAGGAGTGGGAGTGGTCGGAGCGGTTCGCCGGCCAGCCGGAGATCGAGCGCTACTTCAACTACGTGGTCGACCGTTTCGACCTGCGGCGCGACATCGTGTTCGGCGCCAAGGTGACCGCGACCGTCTACGACGAGCCGTCCGGGACGTGGACCGTGCGGACCTCCGACGGCGCCGAGCACCGGGCGCGCTTCGTCGTCGCGGCGACCGGCATCCTCTCCGTGCCGTTCATCCCGGACATTCCGGGGCGCGGCGACTTCCGGGGCGAGCAGCACCACACCGGTCTGTGGCCGAAGACGCCCGTCGACTTCTCCGGCAAGCGCGTGGCCCTGATCGGCACCGGGTCCAGCGGTGTGCAGATCGTCCCCGCGATCGCGGACGAGGTGGCCTCCCTGACGGTGTACCAGAAGGTGGCCGACTGGCTCACCCCGCTCAACAACGCCCCGATCGCGCCCGAGGAACAGGCGGAACTGAAGGCGAACTTCGAGTCCATCCGCGAGACGCTGAACACCTCGCCGAGCGGGTTCCTCCATCAGATCACCATGCGGTCGGGCCTCGACGACTCCCCCGAGCAGCGGCAGGAGTTCTACGAGGAGCGGTGGAGCGGCCCCGGCTTCACCAAGCTGTCCGAGCACTACATGGACATGACGACCAACCCCACCGTGAACGCGGAGTGGTGCGAGTTCCTCGCCGGGAAGATCCGCGGCATCGTCAAGGATCCCGGGACGGCGGAGAAGCTGATCCCCAAGGGGCACGGTTACGGCGGTCGGCGGCCCCCGTTCGGGACCGGCTACTACGAGACGTACAACAAGCCGAACGTCTTCCTCGTCGACCTCAACGAGACGCCCGTCACCCGCATCACCGAGACCGGCGTCGAGACGGCGGAAGGCGCGCAGGAGATCGACATCATCATCTGGGCGACCGGTTACGACTTCGGGACCGGCGCGCTCAACCGGCTGGGGGTGCGCGGCCGAGGGGGGCTCGCGCTGGAGGAGTACTGGGAGGACGGCCCGCGCACCTACCTCGGGGTCGCGGCCGCCGGCTTCCCGAACTTCTTCTTCCCCGGCGGCCCGCACGGCGCGCTCGGCAACAACCCGCGCTACTCGGGCGACCAGGTGGACTTCGTCGTCGACGCGCTCGTCCACACGCGGGAACGCGGCCATGACGTGATCGAGGTGACCGCCGCCGCCGAGGACGAGTGGACGGACAAGATGAACAGCAGCGGGGACCTGTCCTCGTTCCTGAAGAGCAGTTACTTCTACGGGGCCAACATCCCCGGCAAGCCGGTGCGGCAGCTGCTGAACCCGACGGGGCGGTGGGCGCTCCAGGAGATGATCGCCGCCATCCAGCGGGACGAGTACGCGACGTTCGTCTTCTCCAAGGCCACGAAAGAGGCGTAGGCGTACGAAGGCCCGGGCCGTGTGGAGGCGATCGGTCGTCTCCACACGGCCCGGGCGAGCGGGGTTCCTGAGGCAGGAGGTGGGCCCTGCGACGGCTCACGGCCCACCGTCCCCGCCAGCCCTCTGTCCCCTGCGGCCTACGACACGAACGTCGTCACCCTCCGCTGGAACCGCCAGGCGCCGTCACGCCGGCTCAGGGTGTCGTCGTAGCGCCCCACGAGCTGAACCGCCCAGCCCGCATCGCCGCGCTGGAAGAACGCCAGGTTGCTCACCGCGGTCGCCTCGTCCTCGGTCCAGGAAGTGACGACCGTGTTGGCCGTCAGGTGGAGTTGGGGCCGGGTCGGCGCGAAGGCGGCGTACCCCTCGCGTATGGCCTCCTGTCCCTCGTAGGTGCCGACGCCGGCGATCTCGGCGACGCCGTCGGGCCAGAACAGGTCGGTCAGGTCGTCGACGCGTCCGGCGTCCAGCGCCTGTGCGTAGGCGGCGATGGCGGCGTGCACGTTCGCCGCCACCGAAGCCCCGGTCGATGCGCTCATCTCGCTCCAAGCTCCAAAAGGTGAGTGGGTCGACTGCTGAAAGAACTACTGGAAGGTGGTGCTCCTGCGGTGCAACCGCCATGCGCCGTCGCGCCGGTGCAGCGTGTCCTCGTAGTGCCCGACCAGCTGCACCGCCCAGCCGGACTCACCCCGCTGGAGGAAGGCCACGTCGCTCGCCGCGGTCGCCTCGTCCTCCGTCCGTGAGGTGACGACGGTGTTGGTCACCAGATGCAGCTGCGGCTGCGTCGGCGCCCACGACTTGAAGGCGTCCCGGAGCGCGTCGTGCCCCTCGATGGGGTCCATTCCCGGCAGCTCCAGCACCGCGTCGGGCGTGTACAGCGCGACGACGTCGTCCGTGCGGCCCGCGTCCTGGGCCTGGGTGTGCGTGCGGATCACCGCACGCACACCCGCCACGACCCACGCCTCTGTGGATTCGCTCATTCTTCTCTCCAGGGTTTGATGTTTCGACCAGACAGTCTATTGCCGATTCCCGGGGAATGGGAGTGGAGTGCGTCAGATTTGTTGACCGCTCGGTACAATCACAAATAGCATGCGGACGGCTGTCAACGGGGACTGTGCCGAAGGAGGCGTGATCATGACGAAGCGTTGGAAGCAGCGTCCGCCGGGTTCGACGTGGGGCGACTGGGGTGAGGACGACGAGCTGGGTCGCATCAACCTGCTCACCCCGCAGAAGGTCCTCGAAGGGGTGCGTGAGGTCGAGCACGGGATCAGCTTCAGTCTGAGTCTGCCTCTCGACTATCCGGGCGGTTCCGCGATGAACCAGCGGCGGTACCCGCCGATCCTGCGGCCGACCGAGGACCTCGAGCACAAGCAGGACGTCTTCTACAACGTCGTCGCGCGTGAGCAGATCGACCCTTCGCTGATCGATGTGTGGTCCGACGACGTGGTGACCCTGTGGCTCCAGTACTCGACCCAGTGGGACTCGCTCGCCCACCAGGGCGCCGAGTTCGACGCGGACGGTGACGGGGTCGCCGAGCCGGTCTACTACAACGGCTACCGGGCGGGCGACCACCTGGTCGGACCGCAGGAGGACGCCAAGGGGGACGGCAGCGGGAGCCTCAGCTTCGCCCGCCACCTCGGTCTGGAGAAGATGGCGGAGCACGGGGTCCAGGGGCGGGGTGTCCTCATCGACATCGCCCACCACCTCGGCACCGGCTACCAGCCCGTCGGCTTCAGGCAGCTCCAGGACATCATGGCCGCGGACAACGTGGTGGTGGAGCCCGGTGACATGCTCCTGCTCCACACCGGCTTCGCCACCCAGATCCTCGCCTGGGAGAAGAACCCGGACCCGGTGGCGATCCATCAGACGGCCGCCTACCTCGACGCGGACGACCAGGACCTGCTCGACTGGATCGCCGAGTCGCAGATCTCGGCGCTGATCTCCGACAACTACGCGGTCGAGGGCGTGGGCGTCACACAGGCCCAGGGCCCGCACACGCTCCTGCCGATCCACCACCTCTGCCTCTTCAAGCTCGGTGTCCCGCTCGGTGAGCTGTGGTACCTGCACGAGCTGGCGGCCTGGCTGCGGGAGCACGACCGCAGCCGGTTCCTGCTCACGGCGCCCCCGCTGAACCTGCCGGGGACGCAGGGCAGTCCGCTGACACCGGTCGCGACCGTCTGACGGCTGCTACGACGGGAAGGGCCCCCAGAATCCTGGGGGCCCTTCCCGTCGTAGCCGTGTTTCAGACCGCGGCGATCCTGCGCAGCGTCTCCGCGATCGTGTCCCGTGAGGGAAGCCAGGTCCGCTCCAGAGAGGGCGCGTACGGCGCCGGTACGGAGGGCGGCGCGACCCGGGTGACCGGCGCGTCCAGGTGCCAGAAACCCTCGTCGACGGCGAGGGCGGCCAGCTCGGCGCCGACGCCGAAGTCCCGTACCGCCTCGTGCGCGATGACCAGGCGGTTGGTCTTCGCGAGGGAGGCGAGGACGGTCTCCCGGTCCAGTGGGGCGATCGTCCGCAGGTCGACGACCTCGACGCCGATGCCCTCGGCGGCGAGCAGCTCCGCGGCGGCCAGGCAGTCCTGGACCATCCGCGACCAGGAGACGAGGGTGATGTCGGTGCCCTCCCGGACCACCTTGGCCCTGCCCAGGGGGATCAGGTGCTCCGCCGGCGGCCGGGGGCCCTTGAGGCCGTACTGCAGGCGGTTCTCGACGAAGACCACCGGGTTGGGGTCCTGGATGGCGGCCCGCAGCAGGCCGTAGGTGTCCGCCGGGTTGGAGGGCATCACCACGGTCAGCCCCGGTATGTGGGCGAGGATGGCCTCCAGGCTCTGCGAGTGCTGGCTGCCGGAGGAGCGTCCGGCACCGAACTGGGTGCGCACCACGAGCGGCATGGAGGCCCGGCCGCCGGTCATGAAGCGCAGCTTGGCGGCCTGGTTGAGCAGCATGTCCAGGCACACGCCGATGAAGTCCATGTACATGATCTCCACGACCGGCTTCATGCCGGCCATGGCCGCACCCACCGCCGTACCCAGGATGGCGCTCTCGCTGATCGGGGTGTCGCGGACCCGCCCGGGGAAGGCCCCGGCCAGGCCCCGGGTGAGGCCGAAGACGTTGCCGCCCGCGCCGACGTCGATCCCGGCGACGAACACCGTTGGATCCGCGGCGAGTTCGTGTTCCAGGGCGAGGCGTACGGCGTCCATGGAGCGGAAGATCTCGGCCTCGGCCGGGAGCGGGGCAGGCTCGGGCAGGGCAGGGCGCGGGGCCGACACGAAGTCGTACAGGGTCTCCGGGGCGGGCTCCGGCAGACCGCGTGCCCACTCCACGGCCGCCTCGATCTCCTTGTCGATCTCCTCGTCGACGGCGTCGGCCAGCGCGGTCGCCACGCCGGCCGTCTCCAGGCGCTTGCGGGCCACCAGCAGCGGGTCGCGTTCCTTGGCGGCGGCTACCTCCTCGGGGGAGCGGTAGCGCTCGGGGTCGCCCTCGTAGTGGCCGTGCCAGCGGTACGTCTCCGCCTCCACCAGGACCGGACCGCCGCCCTCGCGCAGCCGCCGTACGACCTCGGTCATGGTGTGCGCCACCGCGACGACGTCGTTGCCGTCCACGTGCTCGTACGCGATGCCGTACCCGGCGGCGCGGGCGGAGAGCGGGGCGCGGTGCTGGTCGGCGGCGGGCGAGAACTCGGAGTAGTGGTTGTTCTCGCAGAGGAAGACGACCGGCAGGTCCCATACGGCGGCCAGGTTGACGGCCTCGTGGAACATGCCCTGGGCCACCGCCCCGTCGCCGAAGAACGCCACCACCACGTCACCGGCGGCGCGCAGCTTGGCCGCGGTCGCCACCCCGGTGGCGATCGGCAGTCCGGCGCCGACGATGCCGTTGGCGCCGTAGATGCCGAGGCCCGGGTCCGCGATGTGCATCGAACCGCCCCGGCCGCGGCAGGTCCCGGCGTCCTTGCCCATCAGCTCGGCCATCATCGACGCGGAGTCCAGCCCCTTGGCCAGGACGTGGCCGTGGCCACGGTGGGTGGAGGTGATGCCGTCGCGTGCGCCGAGCGGCCAGCAGGCGCCGACCGCACTGGCCTCCTGCCCGATCGACAGATGCAGGAAGCCGGGGATCTCCGTCGCCTTGTACAGGTCGGAGGCCCGCTCCTCGAACCGTCGGATCCGGCGCATCCGACGGTACATTTCCAGGAGCTGCTCCGCGGTCGCGGAACCGGTGCCGACGCCTGCGTCGGTGAACTGCGGTGCCTCAGTCATGCGCGTCCTCGCAATGCTCGCGCAGACGGCGCGCTTGCGCGCCGCCCGGGGCCGTCTTTTAATGTACCGTTTGGTCTAGCAAACTGGAGCGGCGTCCCCGGAGTCCGCTTCCCCCCAGGTGCGCCGACGGCCGTCTGGAGCGGACGCCGGGTCGGTCTCGGTCGAGACACGCCGTCACATCAGGCGGGGAGTGAATCAATGCCACGACCACCGGGTCATGGGCCGGGCTTCGAAGTCAGACGCCAGAAGATCATCGACGTCGCGGCCTCCCTGTTCGCCGAACAGGGATACGCGGCGACCTCCATCAACGACCTGGGCCGCGCGGTCGGGCTCGCCAAGGGGGCGCTGTACTACTACATCGTCTCCAAGGAGAACCTGCTCATCGAGATCCAGTCGCGGGTGATGCGGCCGCTGCTGTCGCGTGCGCGGCAGATCGCGGAACTCGACGAGGATCCCCTGCTGCGACTGCGGCTGCTGTCCGAGTCGCTGCTGACGATCATCTTCCGCAGGCTCGACCACATCTGGGTCTACGAACACGACTACCGCAGTCTCAGCGGCGACGAGCTGGAGACTCTGCTGGGCCAGCGCTCCGACTTCGAGTACCTGGTCTCCGGCCTGCTCGCGGAAGCTGTCGATCAGGGCATCTTCCGTGCGCTCCAACCGCGCCTGGCGACCCTGCAGTTCCTCAACCTGCACAACCACACCTACCAATGGGTGCGCCCCGAGGGGCAGTGGGACGCCGCGTTCCTGTCGCGCGAGTACTGCGCGACCCTGTTCCGCGGCTTCGGCGCGTCCGACAACGCGCTGCCGGATGTGGAGGAGCGGGCCGCCGCGTTCAAGCGCGACCGTCCCGACCTGCCGCTCGACCCCGAGGCGGAGTGGACGCCGGCCGCCGTCGGCGGCTGACCCGGACCCGCGGTGCGCTCCGGCACACCGCGGGACCCGACCGTTCCTCATGGCCGGCTCACGCCTGCTTCACCAGCGCTCTGGCGATGACGTTGCGCTGGATCTCGTTCGTGCCCTCGCCGATCTCCAGGATCTTCGCGTCGGCGTAGAACCGGGAGATCTCCGACTCCCGTACGTAGCCGTAGCCGCCGTGGATCTGCACCGACGCGGAGGCCGCGCGGTTGGCGACCTCGGAGGCGTACAGCTTCGCCATGGCGGCTTCCGTGCTGTGCGGGCGGCCCTGGTCGGCGAGCCAGGCGGCGCGGTAGACCATCCAACGGGCGGCCTCGAACTCGGTGCCGATGTCGGCGATCTTGTGCGCGATGGCCTGGAAGTCCGAGAGCGGGCGGCCGAACTGGTGGCGCTCCGTGGCGTGTTTGACGGCCAGCGCCAGCGCCGCCTTGGTGAGGGAGAGACCGAGCGCGGCGACGCTGATCCGGCCCTTGTCCAGCACGGACAGGAACTGGCGCAGCCCGCCGCCCTCCTCGCCGATCAGATGGTCGTCCGGGATCCAGCAGTCGGTGAAGACCAGCTCCCGGGTGTCCATGGCGTGCCAGCCGAGCTTCTTCAGCTTGTGGCCGCAGGCGTAGCCGGGCGTGCCGGTGGGGACGTAGAAGGTCGCGTACCGCTTGCGCCCGTCGTCGTCCCGGCCCGTCACGGCCAGCAGCGTGACGCCCTGGCTGATGTCGGTGCCCGCGTTGGTGATGAACATCTTGGTGCCGTTGATCACCCAGCCGCCGTCCGCCCGCCGCGCGGTGGTGGCGATACCGGCCGCGTCGGAACCGGCGTCCGGCTCGGTCAGTCCGAAGGCCCCTATCGCCTCGCCCCTGGCCAGCGGCGCCAGCCAGCGCCGCTTCTGCTCCTCGGTGCCGTAGGCCAGGAGCGGCAGCGAGGCGATGGTGGAGTGCGCGTTCCAGGAGGAGGCGACCGACTGGTCGGCGGCGCCGAGTTCCTCCATCACCGCCACGTAGGAGACCGTGTCGGAGCCGGCTCCGTCGTACTCCTCGGGCACGAGCATGCCCATCAGGCCGAGTTCGCCCAGCTTGGTGAAGACCTGGGTCGGGAAGTGCTCGTTCTCCGACCACTCGGCCGCGTGCGGGGTGATCTCCTTGGCTGCGAACTCGCGGACCATGTCCTGCAGGGCCCGAGTCTCCTCAGGCAGGTCGAAATCCATCTCACAGTCCCTTCGGGGTCAGCAGCACCTTGAGGTGCCGGGCGCGGTCGGCGGCCAGGTCCTCGAAGACCCCGGCTCCTCCCGACAGCGGAAAACGCCCGGTGATCAGGGCCGAGGCGTCCAGACGCCCGGTACTCATCAGATCGATCACGCGGGGGATGTCGAAGGTGTAGCCGAGCGTGCCGAGCACGGCACGCTCGTAGAAGACGAGCTGTCCCATGTCGAACTCGACGTTGCCGTGGCCGACACCCGCGAGCACCACCCGGCCGCCGCGCCGCACGCTCGCGACGGCCTGCGCCGCGAGCCGCGCCACCCCGGTCGCGTCGATGACGGCGTCCGGTCCGATGCGTCCGGTCCGCAGGAACACCTCGCGGCGTACGTCGCTCGCGCTCGGGTCGAAGGCCTCGGTGACGCCGAGTTCGAGGAGCCTCTCCCGGCGTTCCTGGAGCGGCTCGCTGACGTAGAGCCCGGCCGCCCCCGCCAGACGCGCGGCGAGGACCACGGCGAAGCCGATGGGGCCGCCGCCCACGACCAGGACGTTGTCGCCCGGCCGCACCCCGGCCCGGGTGACCGCGTGCAGACCGACCGCCAGGGGCTCGGCCACCGCCGCCATCTCGTCGCTCACGTTGTCCGGTAGACGCGTCAGCCCGGCGAGCGGGACGGTGACGCGCTCGGCGAAGGCGCCCGGCGAGGCGAGGCCCACCGAGCCGCCCTTCGGGCACAGGTGGTACTCGCCGCGCGTGCACCAGTAGCAGACGCCGCAGCGCCAGCAGGGGTCGGCGGTCACCCGGTCGCCGATCCCGATGCCGGGCACCTCCGCGCCCAACGCGACCACCGTGCCGCTCAGTTCATGGCCCAGGGCGAGGGGTGGCCGGGCGCCGGTGAGGGGATGCGGGCTCTCGCGGATCATGTGCGGGCCTTCCAGGAACTCGTGCAGGTCGGTCCCGCAGACTCCGCACCAGGCCACGTCCACGACTGCCTCGTGGGGACCTGGCTCGGGTGGCTCGGGGACCTCCTCCAGGCGTAGGTCCCGTGCGCCGTGCCAGCGCAGTGCCTGCATGTCCTCCACCCCTCTCCTTGTTCGCCGTGCGCCGTGTTCGTCGTACTTGGCTGCTGCGCCGTTGTGGCTGGTCGCGCCCACGCGGCGGAGCCGCATATGTCACAGCCCCGCACCCCTACGGGGCGCTCCCGAACCGTGCTTGTCCGGGGCCGTGTTCGAGGAAGGAGCGGATGCCGGTCGTGGCGTCCGTCGTGCCGAAAACGCCCGTGAACAGGGACCGCTCCAGGGCGAGTCCGGCGGAGAGGCCGATGTCGGCGCCGTGGTCCACCGACTCCTTGATCGCCTCCAGGGCCGCGGCCGGTCCCTCGGCGAGCCGACGGGCGTAGCTCAGGGCGGCGTCGAGCGCCGACCCGGCGGGGACGACCTCGTCCACGAGCCCCAGGCGCAGCGCCTCGTCGGCGGCCACCCGGCGGCCGGTCATCAGCAGGTTCTTCGCCCGCGACGGCCCGATCAGCCGGGTCAGCCGCTGGGTGCCGCCCGACCCCGGCATGATGCCGAGCTGCACCTCCGGCTGGCCGAGGACGGCGTTGTCGGCGGCCACCCGGTAGTCGGCCGCGAGGGCCAGTTCCATACCGCCGCCGAGCGCGTACCCGGTGAGCGCCGCGACGACCGGCATCGGCAGCCGGGCCACCTCGTCGAAGGTCCGCTGCAACGCGCGGTTCCAGCCCCGCACCTCCTCGGGCCCCATCGCGGCCAAGGCCTTGATGTCCGCCCCGGCGGCGAAGAGCCGCTCGCCCCCGTGGAGCACCACGGCCCGTACGTCCCGGGCGTCGGCCAGCTCGCGCGCACAGGCGGAGAGCTCCGCCCGCAGGGCCGAGTCGAAGGCGTTCAGCGGCGGGTTGTCGAGGCGGACCGTGACGACGGGGCCCTCGACGTCGATTCGGATGCGTGGCACAGAGGCACTCCTCGTCTGGCGGAAGCGACATCGCGAGCGCGCGGGTGGTTGTCGAGGCGCACGCGCCGTCGTAAAGTGCGGCACACAAGTTTTATAGACCAATGGGTACACTAAATCTTGAGGGTGGGCAACCGACCGGTCGGATTCCGGCTGCGCCCGCTTTCCCTCCGGGTGGAACGAGAATTCCGCGCACCCCGGATCGCGCACCCCGCATCGCACAGTCCGCATCCCGCAACCGGATCGCACAACCCACATCGCATATCGCACACCGCACAGTGACCGCGTGAGCCGCGGCAGGCAGCGTTCGACGTCGAACACGACCCAGCGAGAGAGTCCCGTGCACAATTTCGCGAGCATCCTCGATTACCACCTGGCCCAGCGGCCCGACGCCGTTGTCGTCGCGCAGGACGAACGGCGTCTGACGGTGCGTCAATTCCATGAGCGGGTCAATCGGCTGGCCGCCGGGCTGGCCGAACTGGGCATCGGGCGCGGCGACGTCGTCGGCCTGCTGCTCTACAACCGGCCGGAGTTCCTGGAACTGGTCTACGCGGCCAACCGCCTGGGCGCGGTCTTCCTCCCCTTGAACTACCGACTGTCGGAGGAGGAGTGGCAGTACATCCTGGGCCATGCCCAGGCCAAGGCGATCGTCACCGAGCCGGAGTTCGCCCCCGCGGTGGAGCGGAGCGCCGGCTGTCTGACGGACCTGGAACACCGGATCCTGGTCGAGGACGACAGCTCCACGGCGCCGTGGACCAGTGCGGATGGACGTACCGCCACGGATGCGTGGACCGGCTACGAGGACCTGCTCGCCCGGCACCCGGGTGCCCGCGTGGAGCCCGTGGACGTCGGGCTCGACGACCTCCAGCGGCTGATGTACACCTCCGGCACCACGTCGCGCCCCAAGGGTGTGTGCGTCACGTACGGAAACCTGCAGGCCAAGAACCTGGCCCACATCGTCCACTTCGGTCTGACCGCGGCGGACACCACGCTGGTCTGCGGCCCGCTCTACCACGTCGGCGGCCTGGACATGCCCGCCCTCGCGACCCTGTACGCGGGCGGCGGCGTCGTCCTCCAGCGCAGGTTCGACGCGCCCGGCGTGCTCCGTGCGATCCAGGAGCACCGTGTCACCAACGTGTGGCTGGCGCCCGCCATGGTCAACGCGGTCCTGGAGGTCCCGGACCGCGAGTCGTACGACACGACCTCGGTCCGCTTCGTCCTGGGCGGCGGGGAGAAGACCCCGGAGCCCGTGCTGCGACGGATCATGACCGCGTTCCCGAACGCCTGGTTCGCCGATGCCTACGGTCTGACCGAGACGGTCTCGGGCGACACGTTCCTCGACCGCGAGCACGCGCTGGCCAAACTGGGCTCGGTCGGGCGGCCCGTGCCGCACACCCGCGTCAGGATCGTCGACGACACCGGCAAGGAGGTTCCGGCGGGCGAACTCGGCGAGATCACGCTGCGCGGCCCGAAGGTCTTCGCGGGGTACTGGCGCGACGAGAAGGCCACGGCCGCGGCCCTGCGCGACGGCTGGTTCCACACGGGCGACATCGGGCACGTCGACGAGGACGGCTTCCTGTTCATCGACGACCGGAAGAAGGACATGATCGTCTCCGGTGGCGAGAACATCGCCACCCCCGAGGTCGAACGGGTCCTGTACGAGCACCCCGCCGTGCTGGAGGCCGCCGTCGTCGGTCTGTCGCACCCCCGCTGGGGCGAGGTCCCGAGGGCGTTCGTGGTGTTCCGGCCGGGAGCGAGCGCCGGGACCGAGGAACTGCGGGAGTTCTGCCGGGCGCGCCTGGCCAAGTTCAAGGTGCCGGCCCGTTTCGACATCGTCGACGAGCTGCCCCGTACGCCCTCGGGCAAGGTCCTCAAGCGGACCCTGCGCGACCTCGCGGCGGGAGGCGAGCGATGACCGAGGCACACACCGACGTGCACACCGACGTGAACGGCGAGCTGCGTCTGGACGGGCGGACCGCGTGGGTGACGGGGGCCGGAAAGGGGCTCGGCCGCGCGATCGCCGTCGCCCTGTCCCAGGCCGGTGCGAGCGTGGCCGTGACGGCACGGACGGCGTCCGACCTGGAGCGGCTGGAGGCCGAACGGGCCGAGCACGGCGGCAAGGTGCTGGTGCTGCCCGGATCCGTCGACGACTCCGCCGCCGTCCGCACCATGGTGGAACGGATCCACGCCTGGTCGGGCCGGCTGGACGCGGTGATCAACTGCGCCGGAATCAGCCCCCACTTCACCCGCAGCGAGCGGACCACCGACGAGGACTGGCGCCAGGTGCTGGACGTCAACCTCCAGGGCACCTTCTACTGCTGCCGCGAGGCGGGCAAGGTGATGCTGGAGCAGCGCTCCGGCTCGATCGTCAACGTCTCCTCGGTGCACGCGAGTACCGGCTTCGAGCGGATCGCCGCCTACGCCGCGAGCAAGGGCGGGGTCGAGGCGCTCACCAAGGCGCTGGCCGTCGAATGGGCCGACCGCGGGGTGCGCGTCAACGCCCTCGCGCCGGGCTACTTCCACACCGACCTCAGCTCCGGGCTCCTGGACAGCCGCTGGGGTGAACGGATCGTGCGCGGCACTCCCATGGGCCGGGTGGGCAGCGCCGAGGAGCTCGGCGGCGCGGCGGTGTTCCTCGCCTCGGACGCCTCCCGTTTCGTCACGGGGACCACGCTCACGGTGGACGGCGGCTGGACCGCCTGGTGAGCGGCTTCGGGGGCGGGAGCGGTCCCGACGGATCATTGTGTGTAACGACCGGTCGATCTAAAGTATGCGGGCAGTCGAGACCCGCAGCGACAACGCAGTACGACAGGAGTCACCCATGAGCGAGTTCAGCTTCGAAGGACGCGTCGCGGTCGTCACCGGCGCGGGGCGCGGCATCGGCCGGGCCCATGCCCGCCTGCTGGCGGAGCGGGGCGCGAAAGTCGTCGTCAACGACCTCGGGGGGTCGATGGAGGGGGAGGGTGTCGACAAGGGGCCCGCGCAGTCGGTCGTCGAGGAGATCGTCGCGGCCGGCGGCGACGCGGTGGCCGACATCAGCGACGTGTCCACGCAGGCGGGCGGCCAGGCGATCGTCGACGCCGCCGTCGACCGCTACGGTCGCATCGACATCCTGGTCAACAACGCCGGGATCATCAGGTGGGGCGGCCTGCCGGAGGTCGACCTGGAGAACCTCGAGCGCCATCTCGCCGTTCACCTCATCGGCTCGTTCAACACCATGCGGGCCGCCTGGCCGCACTTCGTCGAGCAGCGCTACGGCCGAGTCGTACTGACGACCTCGAGCGGACTGTTCGGCCTCGACAACAACCTGTCGTACGCGGCGGCGAAGGCCGGGGTGGTCGGGCTGGCCCGCAGCGCGAAGCTGGCCGGCGAGCCGCACGGGATCAAGGTCAACCTGATCGCGCCGGCGGCGCAGACCCGGATGGCCGGGGGTGACGCGCCGGTCGCCGAGGGCCGGGTCGCCGCCGACGGGCCGTCCATGCCGTCCATGCCGTCGGAGGCCGTGTCGCCCATCGTGGCGTTCCTCGCCCATGAGAGCTGCCCGGTGAGCGGGGAGATCTACACGGCCGGTGCCGACCGTTTCGCACGGCTCTTCATCGCCTCGACCGAGGGCTATCTGCACCAGGGTGGTCAGGGGGACGGTCGGGACGGTGGGCTGGGCGGTCCGGCCACCATCGAGGACATCGCCAAGAACTGGGACGCCATCAACGACGAGGCCGGTTACTACGTGCCGTCCGACCTGATGTCGTGGTCCGGCTCGTTCCTCAAGCACCAGTTCCGTGCATAGATTGCTTGAGTTAGGCAAACATTCTGTTAGGGTGATCGTGAGCGCGAGCCCTATACGAATGGTCTTGTCATGTATGGAACTCTCAGCGAGACACCGTCGTCGCAGCGTGACGGGCGGCACGTCCTTGTCGTCGCAGGCGATCCCGACGACACCGAGAACCTCGCCACCGCGCTGAAGCTGGCGAGCTACCGGGTGGAGACGGCGGGCACCGGCGCCGAGGGCTTGGTGCGCATCTCGGAACACCGTTACGACCTGGTGGTCTGGGACGCGACCCTGCCCGACATGGCCCGCCACGCCCGGGGGCGCCGCAGGGCTCCGGCGGACCGCCCCCCGCTGCTCTTCCTGACGACGTGCGACTGGCTCCCCACGCTCGCCCCCGAACTCGGCGTCGGGGCCGAGGACTACGTCACCAAGCCGGTACGGATCACCGAGGTCCTGGCCAGGGCCCAGGCCCTGCTGCGTGCCCGGAACCCCGAGCGGCAGGAGGGGGTGCCGCGTTACGGCGACCTGGTCCTCGACGACGCCACCTGCCAGGCGCGGCGCGGGACCAGGCCGCTCGGCCTCACGCCCGCCGAGTACCGGCTCCTGAGTCATCTGATGGCCAACGCGGAACACGTCCTGTCGAAGGAGCAGATCAGCCGGTACGTCTGGGGGGAGTACCGGGCCAACCCCGCGATCGAGAAGCTCGTCTCGCGGCTCCGCCACAAGGTGGACCAGGAGGATCCCGCACTCATCCACACCCACCGGGGCTTCGGCTATCGGCTCGGCGCCGCGTGACGTGAGTCACGTCCGGATTCCGTCAGGGAACTGTCCGAAAGACGTCGGACCGGTCCGCTTCCATGACTGTCGTAGCACCTCTGACCAGCTGGTTTCCCGGCCTTCACGACCGAGGGAACGCACCTCTGAGGAGACACGGGAGTGACCATCGCATGTTGAGGCCCGAAGACCAGTTCCATGTGGGGATCGTCGCCGAGGACTTCGAGGCGACCCTGCGGCAGGTGTCGTCCCTGTTCGGATTCGAGTGGAGCGAGGCGATGGGCGGCTCGGTGGAGGTCGAGCTGCCGACCGGTGCCACGGTCATCGACTTCAGCTGTGTGTACTCGAAGTCGTCGCCCCGGCTGGAGATCGTCCGGCGGGTCCCCGGGACCTTCTGGGAACCGACGCCCGGCTCCGGCATCCATCACTTCGGCTACTGGTCCGACGACGTCGCGGCCGACACCGCGGAGCTCGAGAGCCACGGCTACGTGATCGAGGCGATCCGCAAGGGTCCCGACGGCACGCCGTTCTTCTCGTTCCTGCGCAGTACGACGGGGTTCCGGGTCGAGCTGGTCACCAGGAGCGCCCAGCCGTCCCTGGAGCGGAGCTGGGCCCACCAGGCCGAGCCCGCCACGGGACACATGCCAGTTTCCAGTGAGGAGTGACCCATGACCACCGTAGGTATCGCGACCGGCGCCGGACGCGGGATGGGGGAGGCGTGCGCCCGACGGCTCGCCGACATGGTGGACGTGCTGCTGCTCGTCGACCGCGACGAAGCGGCGGTGACCGCGGTCGCGAAGGACTTCTCCGACTCGGGCCTCAGGGCCTTCGCCGAACCGTTCGCCCTCGACGTCACCGACCGCGAGGGCATGGCCCGCCTCGCCGAGCGGGTCGCGGAGCTGGGCACGCTCCGGGCCGTCGCGCACGCTGCCGGCATCTCGCCCACCATGGCGGACTGGCGGCGCATCTTCGAGGTCGACCTCGTCGGGACCGCGCTGCTCGCCGAGACGCTCCGCCCGCTCGCCACCGCCGGCACGGCGATGGTCTACTTCGCCTCGATGTCCCCGCTCCTCGCGCGCATCGACCCCGATCCGGCCGTCGCCGCGATCCTGGACGACCCGCTCGACCCGGACTTCCTCGACAAGATCCACGACGCCCTCGGGCCGACCATCGAGAACACCGCCATGGCGTACCCGTGGGCCAAGCACGGCGTGCACCGCTTCGCGCGGAAGGAGGCCGTACGCCTCGGACCGGTGGGAGCCCGGGCGTGCTCCCTCTCGCCGGGCATCATCGACACCCCGCAGGGCCGGCAGGAGGCGTCGACCCACGCCTCCATGCAGCGGCTCATCGACGCGACCCCGCTGGGCCGGACGGGCAGCTCCGAGGATGTCGCCAGCGTCGTCGCCTTCATGCTGTCGGACGAGGCCGGCTTCCTGAACGGCATCGACATCCTCGTGGACGGCGGTGTGTTCGCCGCCGTGCGCGGCGACTGACGCGGACACGAGCACGTCCGTTCGGCGCTTACGCCGCACGGTTCCCCGGGAGGCGGGCATGCTGGTGCTCGTCGGGATACGGGCGGACGGGCCGACGGGCGGAGGCGCGCGATGCGGTGGTGGGCCGGTTGGACGGCGGTTGCCGGAGTGGTGCTGCTCGCGGCGTGCGGCGGATCGGGAGGCGCAGGCCGGGGACCCTCGTCCGGACCCACGAGTGCGTCCACGAGTGCCTCCACCAGTGCCTCCGCGAGTGCTTCCACCAGTGCCTCCGCGAGTGCTTCCACGGGTGGGACGGCGGAGCCGGGGCGAGGGGCACCGTCCGCGTCGGGCCCCGGATCCGCCGCCCCGGTGGCCAGTTGCTTCGCCGGGCGGGTGGAGGTCACCGTCTCGCCCGGGGACGCGGTCGAACGGCGGTTGTGCGTGCGGACCGGGGCGGTGGTCTCGGTCACCCTGCGGCCGCGTGCGGACGACCGGCGCTGGACGGCCGTCCGGAGTGCGGCACCCGCGGTGGTGCTGGTCTCCGGATGGCGCGTCGACGCCGACGGGACCGGCCGTGCCACCTTGCGCTGCGCGAGCGTACGGGGCGGGGCGGCCGGGATCACGGTGACGGCGAAGGCTCCGGACGTGGCGGGCGCGGCTCGCACCGCGTTCACGCTCCGGGTGAGTGTGGTCCCGTACGCGAAGGAGGGGTGAACCGGCCGCTTATGGCGGCGAGTTCACCCCTCCTGCGTGCGTACGGGTCAGCCGCAGTCGCGCACCTTGATCGTGTAGATGCCGCGGCCGTGCGTGGCCGCGTACAGCGTGCCGCCGTCCGGGCTCAGCTTCAGCTGGAGCACAGCGACCGCGGGGAGTCGGCCGACGCGCTGCCATGTCGTACGGCCCGGGGCGCGGTAGACCACACCGAGGTCGGTGGCGACGGCGAGGCCCCCATTGGCCGTGACGACCGCGGAGTCGGTCGGTACGTCGGGCAGGTTCGCGGAGATGTCGGTCCAGGTGGTGCCGCCGTCCTTGGACTCGAAGACATGGCCCACGCCCGCGCCGGGTCCCTCGGTCCAGTGCCGGGAGAAGCCGTTGACCTCCAGGTACACATGGTCGGCGTTCTTCGGGTCGACGGCGAAGCCGCTGAGGTAGCGGTTGGGCACGTTCGCGTCCACCGGCAGGGTCACGTCGTGCCAGCCCGTGCCGTCCTCGTTGCCGACGGAGATTCCGCGCGCGAAGCCCTGGTTGTTGCAGGGGCCGCACCAGGCCGCGTACACCTTGCCGCCCGACGCGGCGACGGCGGTCGCGGTGCGGCCCGCGCCGAGGTCGTACAGGCTGGTCCACTCGGAGCCGCTGCGGATGGCGTAGCCGTGCGTCTGCACCCACACGTGCCGGCCGCCCGCGATCCAGGTCGAGCTGTTCTTCATGTCGGCGGCGAGCGGGGCGATGAAGCGGGCCTCGCTGGTGGCGTTGTCGGCCGGGGCGACGTTGTACGAGGTGACCTTGCTCGCGTCCTTGACCCAGGAACCGTCGTTGACGGCGCAGTTCTGGGTGATCTGGACGGCGAGGTAGACGTACTCCTCGGCGATGTCGCAGCCGTTGGCCGGGTCGGTGAGCGTGTCGCCGCCGTCGCCGCCGAAGTTGGAGCCCATCACCTTGTCGTTGCTGCGCAGGATGGACTGGCCGTTGTCCTGCAGGCCACCGGTGACCGAGACGCCGCCGTGGGCGAGGTCCTTGCCGATGCCCACCGAGTAGTACTGGAGCGTGTCGATCGTGCCGTCGTTCAGGGACGTCCAGTCGGTGGCGTGGCCGGAGGAGTCCTGGGAGCCGTCGAGCGGCCGGCGGTAGGCTCCGCCGTCGTTGCCGACGTAGACGTAACTCCTGCCGTGGTAGCGGCCGATGGCGACCCCGTGCTGGTCGGAGTGGGTCGTCGCGTTGCAGTCGCCGGTCTGCTTGGCGGGGTCGATGCTCCAGCAGGGGAAACCGAAGTTCCAGTACGGGCCGACGGTGGACCAGGTGCCGCCGCCGTCCCTGGTCTCGTAGACCTCCTCCAGACCGGCGTACACATGCTGCGCGTTCGCCGGGTCGACGGTCAGGAACTGGTTGTACCAGGCCTGTACGCCGGGCATGTAGCCGCTGGAGGTGAGGGCCGAGCCGTCGGCGGCGAGCTGCTTGTAGTCGCCGATCTTCGTCCAAGGGCCGAAGGGAGAGCCGGACTTGGCGACGTAGATTCCCTCGAGGCCGCTGTCCGGGTTGGTGTTCAGCTGTTTCGGCGACTGGTCGATGGCGTAGTAGCGCGAGCCGTCGGCGGACCGGGCGAAGGTGACGTTGCCGACGTTGTCCGCGTCGGACGGCAGGTCGCCCAGACCGCTGGTGATCCGTGTCCAGGCGCCCCGCACCTGGGTGTAGAAGCCGTTGTAGTCGTCACCGCTGCGCCACCCGACCGCGAGAACCACCTTGGAGGGGTCCTTCGGGTCGATCGCGATGTCGTTGGCGAGGTTCTTGTACGGGGCGGAAGGGTCCTTCGCCAGTGAACCACCGGGGAGGTAGGCGGGGTTGGGGGCGAACTCCAGCTTCCAGGCGCCGCCGAGTGTCTTGGTGGAGTGGCTCCACACGCCCGCGCTGGTCGCCGCCCACACCTTTCCGCCGCCGAAGCGCAGCTGGTGGATGGTGGTGCTCTCCAGCTCGTCGCCGCCGACCCGGCTGCGCGCGGAGAACGTGCCGTGGTGTGCGTCGGTCAGCACATACACCCCGCTGCCGAGGTACGCGTCCGCGTTGGTGTTCGCCTCACCGGTGCCCAGCCACAGGCGCCCGGACCCGTCCAGGGCCAGCGCGCCGGTGGACTGCGAGGGCAGCCGGTCGCTGATGGGCTCCCAGTGTCCGCCGCCGGACCGGGAGCGCCATACGCCGCCGCCCGCGCTGCCCGCGTAGACGTACCCGCCGTCGTCGGCGGCCATCGCCGCGAGGCGGCCGGTGACGTTGCCCGAACCGCCGCTGGAGTTGGAGTCGAAGTCGCGGTAGCGCGGGTCGTCCGAGTTGTACGGCAGGTCGGTGACGTTGCGCCAACTCCCGCCGGTGGAAGGCAGTTTGTTCAGGCTGCTCCAGGCGGCGCCGTAGGCCCCCGGCGCGACGACGCCCGGTGAGGTGCGGGCCTCGGCGTACTGGTCGGCCCCCTCGGCTATCTCGCCGGACTCGTTGCCGCCGTCGGAGTCCTGCGCGGTCACCTTCGGGGTGATGCCACCCGTCGACTGCAGGCGGCCTGCGGCGAGTTGGGCGAGCGCGCGGGCCCCGAAGGGACGGCCCCCGCCCGGGCCGGGCGCGGCGCCGGCGGGCAGGGCGACGAGCGCGGCTGACGCGGTGACGGCACAGATCGTGAGCCATCGTCTCTTGCGGGTGGGTATTGGCACGTGGTCCTCCCGAACGGCGTTGACACAGCGTTGGGACAGACAGGACCACGAGGGACGGGTGAGCGTCCCGGGGCTTAGCCAATTCTTGTCCAGAACCTGCCACGAATGAGGTGCTGTGCGGCGCGCACCCGGGAACCGGTGCACCCGCGCACGGGGGCGCGTCGGGCTGGGGCGGGCCGGAGCGGTCCGCGCCGTTCGCTCCCGTTGCCCAAGGGCGCCGCACCGTGGGCCTGTTGGCCGCCGAGGGCCGGGTGGAATCGTGACCCTGATCAGACAGTGCCGCCGGAGAAGGAGTCACGCGTGTTCGACAACCTGAAGAACCTCAAGGACAAGGCCGAGGAACTCGCCGAGGCCCACGGCGACACGATCTCCGACGGACTGGAGAAGGCCGGCGACATCGTCGACGACAAGACGGACGGCAAATACACCGACAAGATCGAGACCGGTGTGGACAAGGCGCAGGAGTACGTCGAGAAACTGGGCGAGAAGGAGGCCTGACCCGCGGACCCGCGGACCCGCGGGGCGTACGCGGGTCCCGGGGCGCCACGGGGGCGCCCCTTCCCGCCGGGGTAGCTCAGAAGGGTTCCGGGAGAGGCACCCGGCCCGACCTGCTGCGCACCTGTTCGATGAGCGCGGCGTACGCGGCGATCATCCGGGTGCGGCTGAACCGTTCGCGGCTGAGCGCCAGGGCCGGCGCGAACTCGGCGCCCCGCGCCACCGCCTCGGACCAGGCCAGGGCGATCGCTTCGGGGTCGGGCGGGGTGAGGAAGCCGTGCCCGGTGACGATCGAGGCGCTGTCGCCGACATCGGTGGCGACCGGGACGGCCCCGCACATCATGCCCTCGATCAGGCACAGCGGTGCCGCCTCGCCGCTGGCGGAGGTCAGCGACACCACGTCGGCGGCCGCGTAGACGGTCTCCATGTCATGCCGTACACCGAGCAGTGAGAGGCGGTCGGCGAGCGGGGCGTCCTCGCCGAACGCGGTGGCGATGTCCTCACGCAGGCAGTCGTTGGCCCGCGTCATGCCCGCGCCGCACATCAGGACGTGGCCGTCGGGCTGTCGGCGCAGCCAGGCCCGGGCGGCCCGGAGGAACAGCGGAACGTTCTTCATCGTGGCGTAGCGTGCCGCGAAGACGATCACGGGCGCGCGCTCTGGGATGCCCAGCGACGTCCGCAGCAGAGCGCGTCTGAACGGGTCGGGGCGGAATCGCAGCAGATCCACGCCGTTCGGGATGACGTGCAGCAGGCCGGCCGGGATCCCGGCCGCGGCGTACGCGGCGCGCGTCGACTCGGCGCAACAGATCCCGGCGGCGATCCGGCCGTCGGCGACCGCCGTCCGCAGCTCGTCCAGGGCCGCCCCCTGGTTCTCGGGGTCGGAGCGGTGCAGACAGACCACGACGGGCCGCCGGGGCAGACCGGCCTGGTTGAGCAGGCCGAGCGGCTGCTCCTTGAGGGACAGGATGACGTCCGCGGCGGCCACCGCCCGGGTGGTGGCGGCCAACTCCGGTCCGGTGAAGGTCTCGGGGCCGCCGGGTGTCCCGGGGGTGCGGCCCAGCGAGGTGACCGGCACGCCCGCCGCGGTCAGTGACCGGTAGCAGACGTCGTCCTCCATCCGCTGCCGGGTCTCCTCCCGATACATTTCGCCATTCACGCTCAGCACCGCATGGCGCTGGCCACCCTCATGGAGCCCCAGCACCACATCACTGTGCACGATCCGGGCCCCGCCCGAGAAGAATCCTTCATAGATCGACAGCACACGCAGTTCGTCCATCACGCGCACCTCTTGGCCCGTCTCGCAGAAAGGGAGGAAACCTTTTCAACCCCTGTGATCTGCGGGTTCTCCGCTATGGACACAGGAGAAACTTGCGAGCTTGTGAACTCGTCGTTTCAAATTCGGACACGATTGGTTACGGCGTACTGTTCGGTTGATCAGCCGAATGAAGACGCGGAGGTCGCGGGCCTGACGGCCGTTCTCACACCCACCGCATGGTAAAAAACAGGCCAGAAATTTCCTGGCCCGGGGACGCGAGGCACGTACAATCCGCGCCGCGGCCGAGAGGTGTGCCGCGACCGCTCGGCTGAAGCGGAAGGGTGAGTGTCTGGGTATTCGGTGGCCCGGTCGCTCCGTGACGCGGCCTCCGGGCGCGGCGGTGCGCTGTTCGTCGTAGGAGAATCCGGGGCTGGGACGGACCACCCTGCTCCGCAGGACCACGCTGTGGCGGGACGGGCGGTTGCGTGCGCTGGGGTCCTCGGCGACCTCGTATCGCGTACCGCGGTGGTTAGGACGTGCACCAGGATGTCGGACACATCGGCGATCACATCGGCACTGCCCACCGCGACCACCCCCTTTGTCTGCCCGGGGCTTCGCCTGCCGCCCCGGCCGATCACCTGCGAGGTCAGGGCCGCGCCGCACCCCGGCTCTTCGGGTAAATCCCTGGGTCCCTCCCTAGGGGGAGCTGGGCAGGCGCAGGGGCTGCTGGGCCGGGGCGTCCTGTTCGGGGGTCTTCGGGGGTCAGGAAGCCCGGTCGTCCCCGGCGACGAACAGGCGCGAGAGCAGGCCTTCGAGGGTGGACCGCTCGGCGTCGCTGAGGGAGTCGAGGGCCTGGTGGGTGCCGTGCATGCCGTCGCGGATGCTCGACACGGCGGCGGCCCCGTCCTCCGAGAGGACGACGTTCTTGACCCGCCGGTCGGTGGGGCTGGGCTCGCGGTAGACGAGGCCGCGGGCCTCCAGCCGGTCGATGATCCCGGTCATGTTCGAGGCGTCGCAGCGCAGTGTGCCCGCCAGGGCCCGCATCGGAGCCGGGCCCTGGCGCAGCACGTTGAGCGCCTTGGCCTGGCTGTAGGTGAGGCCGTGCGCGGCGGCGGCGGTGGTGAGATCCGCGTAGAGGCTGACCATCGACGCCCACAGGGTGTCGAGAAGCATGACGTTGGAGACGGTGAGGGGTCCGGTGTCGGACGCCTCGGTGGAGCGGTTCGTTCCAGATGTCGCGGACATGGATCCAGCGTAACCCGAAACTTGACTACCTCAACCTTCGATGCTTACCTCTATCGAGTTACTTGAGGACCTCAAACTTCCAGGCTCTACAGCTTTGCGGTCCTCAAGTTTCGCGGCATCACTCTCCGTGATTGCTCGACGTCCTGACCAAACGGAAGAACACCGTGACACCCACAGATCGCGTGGCGCCCAAGCGCCCCACCGGCGACCTCTCACTCGTCCTGGTCCTCGGCCTCGCGGCCATGATCGTCTCGATGATGCAGACCCTCGTCGTACCGATCCTGAGCATCATCCAGAGCGACCTCGGCACCACCACCGCGAACGTCAGCTGGGTCACCACCGCGACCCTGCTGTCCGCCGCGGTCTTCACCCCGCTGCTCGGCCGGTTCGGCGACATGCACGGCAAGAAGCCCACGCTGATCGGGGTTCTGCTGCTGATGATCGCCGGTTCGGTGCTGGCAGCGACCACCACCTCACTGCTGTGGCTGATCGTCGGCCGGGTGCTCCAGGGCGCGGCCACCGCGATCTTCCCGCTCGCCCTCTCGGTCCTGCGCGAGGAGATACCCCCGGCGAAGCTGCACGGCGCGATGGCGCTGGTGAGCGGCACGCTCGCGGTCGGCAGCGGACTCGCCCTGGTGGCGGCCGGACTGCTCACGCGGGGCTCGGACCCCGACTATCACCGGGTGTTCTGGCTCGCCGTGGGGCTCGCAGCCCTCGCCCTGGTCGGCGTCGTCCTGCGCGTCCCCTCCTCGCGCTCGACGACCGGCGGCCGTACCGACTGGCTCGGCGCGGGAACGCTCGCCGCGCTGCTCGTCCTGCTCCTGCTGCCGATCTCGCAGGGACACGAGTGGGGCTGGTCCTCCGCCCGCACCATCGGCCTGTTCGTCGCCGCGGTCGTCATGGCGGGCGTCTGGGTCCTGGTCGAGCGCAAGGTCCGCGCGCCGATGGTGGACATGGGGATGTTCGCCCACCGCCCGGTGCTCTTCACGAACCTCGCCGGCCTCTTCCTCGGCTTCGCGATGTTCTCCCAGTTCATCGGCGTCGCGTACCTGGCGCAGATGCCGAAGGAACTCACCGGGTACGGATTCGGCGCCTCGGTGCTGCGCGCCTCGGTCGAGTACCTGCTGCCGACCACGCTGATCTCGCTGCTCGCCGCACAGTTCGGCGGGATCCTCGTCGGGCGGATCGGGGCGCGGTTCACCCTCACCGTGGGCGCGGTCTTCGGAGTCGCCGGCTTCGCGTGGCTCACCCTGGCGCACGACACCTCCGCGTCGATCATCCTGGCGGGCCTGCTGATCGGTGTCGCGATCAGCTTCGGCTACGCGGCCATGCCCGCGCTCATCGTGGCGAGCGTGCCGCACCACCAGACCGGCATCGCCAACGGCCTCAACTCCATCTCCCGATCCGTCGGCAGCGCGATCGCCAGCGCCGTGATCACCTCGCTGCTGGCGTCCAAGACCATCCAGCACCTGCCGGCCGGCGCGCCCGCGCTGCCCGCCGAGAGCCAGTTCACGCTGAGCTTCGCGATCGCCGGGGTCGCGTTCGTGCTGATCGTGGCCGTGGCGCTGGTCGGTCTGACCAGGGGTGCGGCCCAGGAGTACACGGTCGAGAAGAAGGCCGCCGCCACCGACGGGGCCGCGGCGGACGAGGCTGTCGCGGAGACGGCGGGCGTCACGTCCTGATCCGGACACGGTCAACGGCTCGCCCCGTCCATCGGGGCGAGCCGTTTTCGTGCGCGCTCCTTGCCGCTCCTTGCCCCCTCTTTGCCTCGCTCCTCGCCTCCCGCCTTGCCCTTGGAAACCGATCGGTTTACTCTTCCGGTAACGGGAAACCGATCGGTTTCCTCCTGGCTTCGGGAGTTCTCATGACATCCATCGAAGGTTCGGTCGTCCTGGTCACCGGCGGCAGCCGCGGCATCGGCCGCGCGCTCGTGCAGGCCCTCTACGAGCGCGGCGCGTCGAAGGTGTACGCCACCGCACGCGACCCGCGGACCGTCACACACCCCGACGCGGTGCCGCTGGCGCTGGAAGTGAGCGACCCCGCGTCCGTCGCCGCGGCCGCCGAGCGCGCGCAGGACGTCACCGTCCTGATCAACAACGCGGGCGCGTCCGTGAACGCGAACTTCCTGGACTCGCCCGTCGAGGACGTCCGACGCGAGTTCGAGACGAACTTCTTCGGCCCTCTCCTCGTCACGCGCGCCTTCGTGCCGATCATCGAGCGCAACGGCGGCGGCCACATCCTCAACGTCCACTCGGTGCTGTCGTGGGTGGGGCTCCTTGGCTCCTACAGCGCCTCCAAGGCGGCCTTCTGGTCGCAGACCAACTCCCTGCGCCTCGACCTGAAGCCGCGCGGCATCGACGTCACGGGACTCCATGTCGGCTACGTCGACACCGACATGGCCTCGCACGTGGACGCGCCGAAGTCCTCGCCCGAGGGCGTCGCGGCACAGGCCCTCGACGGCATCGAGTCCGGCGCCTTCGAGGTGCTGGCGGACGACCTCACCCGGCAGGTCAAGGCCCAGCTGGCCGAGGACCTGGGCGTGATGTACCCGCAGCTGGTCGCGTAACGGAGGCAGGGAGACGGGGCGGCCGGTCCCGTTCTCCGTCCCCCGGCGGTCAGACCGGCAGCAGTCGGCCGATCAGCCCACTGAGCTGCAGTACGTTGCGGCACTCGTGCATCTCGACGAGCTCGGCGTACTCCGGCGCCGCCGAGTCGCCCGTACCCCACTGGGAGAGCGGCTCGGGGTTCAACCAGTAGACGCGGCGGGCCCGTTCGGAGAACCGCCGGACGGCCGGCAGATTCGGGTCGCCCATGTTCGTCCGGGCGTCGCCGAGGACGAAGACGGTCGTGCGCGGTCCCACCGCGTCGACGTACCGCTCGGCGAACTCGCCGAACGCGACGCCGTAGTCGCTGCTGCCGTGCCAGCCCGTCAGCGTCGCCTCGGAGCGGATCCGGGCGCCCAGCCCCTCCGGATCGGCCGTGCCGTGCACGAGCAGGCCGGTCACCTCGTCGATCCGGTTGACGAAGGCGAACACCCGCACCTTGCTGAACTGGTCGTGCAGCGCCTGCACCAACAGCATCGTGAAGTCCGAGAAGCCCGCCACCGAGCCCGACACATCGCACAGCAGCACCAGTTCGGGCCGGACGGGGCGGCGCCTGCGCAGCACCGGCTTCATCGGCACCCCGCCGGTGGACAGTGAACCGCGCAGGGTCCGCCGCAGGTCGATGGTGCCGCGCGCGGCCCGGCGGCGACGTGCGGCGAGCCGGGTGGCCAGCTTGCGCGCCAGCGGCTGCACCGTCCTGCGCAGCTCGGCGAGCCGGTCCCGCCCCGCGAACAGGAAGTCGACCCGGTCGGCGGTCGGGGCCACCGCCCGCCGCGCCAACTCGTCCCGGCCGCGCCGCTCGGCGACCCGGCGCCGCGCCTCCGTGGCGACCAGCGCGCGGAACACCTCGATACGCCGCCGGATCTCGTCCTCCAGCAGCCGGTCGGCGAACCTCGCCGCACCCTCCTGCCGCGCCCGGACGCTGTCACGCACGCGCGCCATCAGCGTCTGCGGCCGGAGTCGGTCGAGCGTCTGGTACGACGACCAGCCGTCCGACCCCGGCGACGAACCATAGCCCCCGAAGCCGTCCACCGCCTCGATCGCGAGCCGCTCCAGCAGCTCCCGGTCGCCCGCGGCGAGCGCGGCCGCGAGCCGTTCGCGCAGCTCCTCCCGGTCGGCGGCGGGAGCGTCGCTCTCCCGCCCCTCGGACATCGGCGCCCCGACGAGACGCGGGAAGTACAGGTCGAAGACGGGGTCGAACACCCGGCGCTGCCCCGTGCTGTGCAGCAGGGTGGCGGCGAGGCCCTCACGCAGCAGTTCCCGGTCGGTCAGACCGAGCGCCGCCACCGCCTGCGCGGCGTCCACCGTCTCGCCGGTGCCGATCCGCACGCCGTGCGCGCGCAACGCGCCGACCAGCCCCGTCAGCCGCTCGGCGACGCCCGTCGGCGCGTTCACATGGCGTCCAGGTCGAGCTTGGCGGCCGCCTTGAGGATGTCGTCCTGGTGCTTGAGGAGCACGCCGAGACTGTCACGTACGACGGTCCCGTCGAGGGTGTCGGCGCCCAGCGCGAGCAGGGTGCGCGCCCAGTCGATCGTCTCGGCGACCGAGGGGACCTTCCGCAGGTCCATCTCGCGCAGTGCGCCGACCACCCGCACCACCGACTCCGTCAGCGCCGCGTCCAGGCCCGGCACCTTCAGCCGTACGATGCGACGCTCCAACTCCTCCTCCGGGAAGCCGATGTGGAGGAAGAGGCAACGGCGGCGCAGCGCCTCCGACAGCTCACGGCTCGCGTTCGAGGTGAGGACCACGAAGGGCCGGCTGGTCGCGGTGATCGTGCCGAGCTCCGGGACGGTGACCTGGAAGTCGCTGAGCACTTCCAGCAGCAGCCCCTCCACCTCGACGTCGGCCTTGTCGGTCTCGTCGATCAGCAGCACCTTGGGATCGTCGCCGCGGATGGCGGTCAACAGGGGGCGCGCCAGCAGGAACTCCTCGCTGAAGATGTCCGTGCGCGCCTCGTCCCACGTCTCGTCGCGGCCGGCGCTGATGCGCAGCAGCTGCTTGGCGTGGTTCCACTCGTACAGCGCCCGGGACTCGTCGACGCCCTCGTAGCACTGAAGCCGGACCAGTCGCGCCCCGGCCACCTGGGCGACGGCCTTGGCGAGTTCGGTCTTGCCGACCCCGGCGGGGCCCTCCACCAGCAGCGGCTTGCCCAGGCGGTCGGCCAGGAAGACCGTGGTCGCGACCGCGGGCGAGGCCAGATAGCCGGTCTCGGCGAGACGCGCGGAGACATCGTCGACGGATGTGAACAGCAACGGGGCCTCCAGCGCGGCACGGCGGGGTGGGACACACGGTCCGATCGTCACTATCCAAGCGCTTGTTCAGTCGCTGTGTCACGTGTGATTGCGCCCACGCGGCCCGGGGAGACCGATCGGTTTCCTTGTCTCGTCCCGCGCGGTAACCTGCCCTTATGGCCACTACAGACAAGGCGTCCACGAGGGACCGGTTGCTGGACGCGGCGGCCGACCTCGTCTACCGCGAGGGCGTATCCGTCGGCATCGAGGCGCTGTGCCGGTCGGCCGGTGTCTCGAAGCGGTCGATGTACCAGCTCTTCGAGAGCAAGGACGACGTCCTCGCGGCAAGCCTGGAACGGCGGATTCCGCTGTACGAGAAGCAGCTCGCGCCGGATCCGGAGGATGCCGGGACACCGCGCGAGCGCATCCTGGGCATCTTCGAGCGGATGGAGGCGGCCTCGGTGCGGCCCGAGTACCGCGGCTGCCCGTTCCTCGCCGCGCTCGTCGAACTCAAGGACCCCGGACACCCGGCGTCGGTGGTCGCGGGCGGTGCGAAGGGGCGCATGAAAGAGGTGTTCCGTGCGCAGGCCGAGCTGGGTGGTGCGCGTGATCCCGAGCTGCTCGCCCGGCAGTTGATGCTGGTCTTCGACGGCGCGAGCGCCCGGGCCGGTGCCGGGATCGAGACGCTGGAAGGGCTGACCACGACGACGGTGACGGCGCTGCTGGATGCGGGCGGGGTCAAGTAGGCGGGACGTTCAGGCGCTGGGTGCGGTACCGGGGAACGGCCGGCGGAGCCTGTGGACGACGTGGCCCATGAAGGCGGCGTTCGCGAGGGCGGCGAAGGCGATCCCCGCGAGGTAGAGGGCGGTGAGGGCGCCGGTGCTCGTGCCGGAGAGGGTGCCGTCGGGCAGGAGGGTGTACAGCAGGCTCAGCGGGGCGGTCAACAGCCAGGGCACCACGGCGGCCATGGAGGCGTCGGGGTGGTCGACGAAGAGGGCGTCGAAGAGGACGTAGCCGGTCGCGGCGGTGACGGCGGCCAGGTAGACACGGGAGAGCCAGTTGTCCGTGGCCCGGGTGAGCGCGGTACGGGTGCGGCGCGAGATGTTCATGATGTCCTCCGTCGGACGAAGCCGGTGACGCGGTCCCCCGCTCCGCGTGGGTGCCGGAGGGGCGTGGACATCACGATGGCGGCTGCGTGCGCGAGCGGGCATGAGTACGACTACTCATCCGATCCGACCGATCCACTCGAGTGATCCGACTGATCCACTGAGTGGCATACGGGTGTCACGGCTGCGGTCCGTTCTGACAGGGTACCGGCGCCGACGCCGGTGCCATGGCCGGCCGGCGCGCGGCGGGGGCCGGGAGGGGCCGGTGGACCGGCACCGCGGCCGGCCATGACAGGGCGATGGAACCCCAGGTCAGGCCCCCGCCGAAGGCGGTGAGCAGGCTCCGCTCGCCGGGCCGTACGGGGCCACGTGCGGCGGTGTCCGCGAGGGCGAGGGGGATGGAGGCGGCGGCGGTGTTGCCGACCTCCGCGATGTTCCCGAAGCGGTGCGGGGCGCCGATGCCGAGCCGGTCGCCCACGGCGTCGAGGATCCGCTGATTGGCCTGATGGCCGACGAAGGCACGCACCGGCATCGGCGACCAGCCGGCCCGCTCCAGCACGAGCCGCGAGGAGGCGGTCATCCGGTGCACCGCGTGCCGGTACACCGTCCGGCCCTGCATCCGGAAGTACCGTTGCGAGCGCGGGAGTTCGCCGTCGGCGGGAGCCGCCCGCGGCCACCGTGATCAGTTCGCCGCCCGAGCCGTCACTGCCGAGGTCGACGGCGCGCAGCGCTCCCGACTCCGTGGCCCCGCCCTCGCGCAGCACGACCGCTCCGGCCCCGTCGCCGAAGATCACCGCGGTGTCCCGGTCGAGCGGGTCGATGATCGACGTGTACACCTCGGCGCCGATCACGAGCGGGCGGGCACAGGTCCCGGACGCCACCAGGGATCTCGCCACCGTGACCGCGTACACGAATCCCGAGCAGACCGCCGAGACGTCCATCGCCGGTACCTCGCCGAGCCCCAGGCGATGCGCCACCTCGGGCGCCGTCGCCGGGCACGGACGGTCCCGGGTCGTCGTCGCCAGCAGGACGAAGTCGGCGCCGTGCCCCGCGGAGTCCAGCGCGGCCCGTCCCGCGGACACCGCGAGATCACCGGTACTGGTGCCCGGCTCCACGATCCGGCGCCGTGCGATGCCGGTACGGGAACGGATCCAGGCGTCCGAGGTGTCCAGCCGGGCCGCCAGGTCGTCATTGCTGACGACCCGCTCCGGCAGGCACGTGCCGATCCCACAGACCACAGCAGCTGACATCACCACCACCTCTCCCCGCGTCAGCTGCCGGTCAGCAGCATGGTGCTTACCCAACCCGTTGTGGATCAACAGGGACAAGTGCGCTCAGGGGGCGTGTACTTCGGCGAAGAAGCACTCCACCGTCGTGCCGTGCATCCGATGGACGGAATGCGGAATGGCCAACTCCAGGCGCCCGCCGAACACCACACCCGCCCACCGGACGAGGTGTTCGGCGTGGGTGCGCGGGCGACCGCCGGGCGATGTCAGTGCCCCGGTCCATACTCGGTCCCGCGGAGTCACCTGGGCTGCGCGCCGACGGAGGGGGCCGACATGGCTGAAGTACTGCTGTTCCACCACGCGCAGGGACTCACGCCCGGCGTGCACGCGTTCGCCGAGTCTCTCCGGGGCGCCGGACACGCCGTCCACGTGCCGGATCTGTACGAAGGGCGGGTCTTCGAGAACCTGGAAGAGGGCGCCGCGCACGCCCAGGGCATCGGGTTCGGCACCCTTGTCGAGCGCGGCCGGGCCGCCGCGGCCGAGCTGCCCGCCGAGCTGGTGTACGCCGGTTTCTCGCTGGGCGTCCTGCCGGCGCAGTACCTCGCCCAGACCCGCACCGGCGCGAAGGGCGCGCTGCTGTTCCACTCCTGCGTCCCGGCCTCGGAGTTCGGCGGCGACTGGCCGCGGCAGGTCCCGGTCCAGATCCACGGCATGGAGGCGGACGAGTACTTCGTCGACGAGGGCGACCTCGACGCGGCCCGCGCCCTCGTCGAATCGGCCCCCGACGCCGCCGAGCTCTTCCTCTACCCCGGCAAGCAGCACCTGTTCGCCGACAACAGCCTGCCGTCGTACGACGAGCACGCCGCCACCCTGCTCACCCGACGCGTGCTCGCCTTCCTCGACGGCATCGAGTAGTGGCCCGCCCACGGCGCCGGCACCGTAGGTGACCTGGTGGCGCTGGAGGCGGCGGGGCGGGGTCTGCCCCGACCGGCCGACGAGCGGGGCGGGACCGGCTCACGCGTCCAGCCCACCCCGCTCGACGAGCTGGCGCACGATCACGTTCCGCTGGATCTCGTTGGTGCCCTCGCCGACGATCATCAGCGGGGCGTCCCGGAAGTAGCGCTCGACGTCGAACTCGGTCGAGTAGCCGTAACCCCCGTGGATGCGCACGGCGTTGAGGGCGATCTGCATGGCGGTCTCGGAGGCGAACAGCTTGGCCATGCCCGCCTCCATGTCCACGCGCCGGCCGGCGTCGGCCTCGCGTGCGGCGTACAGGGTGAGGTGGCGCGCGGCGGAGAGGGACGTGGCCATGTCCGCGAGGTAGTTGCCGATCGACTGGTGCCGCCAGATGGGCTTGCCGAAGGACTCCCGTTCCTGTGCGTACGCGAGAGAGTCCTCCAGGGCCGCCCGGCCGACGCCGAGGGCGCGGGCGGCGACCTGGAGCCGCCCGGTCTCCAGCCCCTTCATCATCTGGGCGAACCCCTGGCCCTCGACTCCGCCCAGGACGGCGTCGGCCGGCGCGTGGTGGTCCTCGAAGGACAACTCGCAGCTCTCGACGCCCTTGTAGCCGAGCTTCGGAAGATCGCGGGAGACGGTGAGCCCGGGGCCGTGCTCGACGAGGAGGACGGAGATGCCCCGGTGGGCGGGGGTGGCGTCCGGATCGGTCTTGCACAGCAGGGCGATCAGCCCGGACCGCCGCGAGTTGGTGATCCATGTCTTCGAGCCGTTGACCACATAGCCGTCCGCGGTCCTGCGGGCGAGAGTCCGCATCGCCTGGAGGTCGGACCCGCCGCCGGGCTCGGTCAGAGCCATCGTCGCCCGGACCTCGCCGGTGGCCAGCCGCGGCAGCCAGCGGCGCTTCTGCTCCTCGGTGCCGAAGCGCAGCAGCAGCTTGGCCACCACGGTGTGGCCGCCCATCGCTCCCGCCAGGCTCATCCAGCCGCGGGCGAGCTCCTCCGTGACGAGCACATAACAGGAGGTCGAGACCGGTGTGCCGCCGTACTCCTCGGGGACGGCGAGCCCGAAGATCCCGAGCTTCTTCATCCGCTCGATCAGGGCTTCGGGATAGGTGTTGGCGTGTTCGAGTTCCCGGACGACCGGCTTGACGTCCTTGTCGACGAACTCGCGCACGGCGGCGACGACGAGCCGCTCGTCCTCGGACAGGACGTCGAGAGTGCTCATGCTGTGCCGCTCCTTGGGGGACGGGCGCGGAAGGGGAGAGGAAGCGCAGGGCCCGGGATTCAGACGACGCCGTCGGCCCGGAGTGCGGCGATGTCGGCCGCGCTGTGTCCCAGCGCCGCCAGGATCGTGTCGGTGTGCTCGCCGACGGCGGGCACGGCGTCCATACGGGGAGTGACCCCGGACAGGTCGACGGGCGGCAGCAGCGCGGGCACGGGCCCCGCGCCCCCGGGCAGTCGGACGTCCTGCCAGCGGTGGCGCTCCTCGAGTACGGGGTGGGTGAGGAACTCCTCGACCGTGTTCACACCGGAGTTGGCGATCCCCATCGCGTCCAGCAGCTTCATCGCCTCCTGACCGTCCAGCGCGCGGAACCGCGCGGCCACGATCGCGTTCAGCTCCTCCCGGTGGGACACACGGTCCGAGCCGGTGGCGAAACGCGGGTCGTCGACGAGGTCGGGGCGTCCCAGGAACCGCTCGCACAGCGCGGCCCATTCGCGCTCGTTCTGGATCGAGAAGAGCACGTCCTTGCCGTCGGCCGCGGGGTAGGCGCCGTACGGGGCGATGGTGGCGTGCTGGGTGCCGATCCGTGGCGGCTGGGTGCCGCCGTGGCGCGTGTAGTACGCCGGCTGCCCCATCCACTCCGCCAGCGCCTCGAACAGCGAGACCTCCACCGCGCGGGCGACTCCCGTGGTGGCGCGCGTGAACAGGGCGGTGAGGACGCCCGAGTAGGCGTACATCCCGGCCGCGATGTCGGCGATCGACACCCCGGTCCGGGCGGACCCGTGCTCGTTCCCCGTCAGGGAGACCAGCCCGGTCTGGCACTGCACGAGCAGGTCGTACGCCTTGCGATCGGCCCAGGGCCCGCTGGTCCCGTATCCGGAGATGGTGCACGGGATCAGAGACGGGTACCGCTCCCGCAACGCCGGGGCGTCCAACCCGAGCCGGGTGGCCGCGCCCGGCGCCAGGTTCTGTACGAAGACGTCGGCACCGGCGAGCAGTCGCTCCAGGACGTCCCGGCCCCGGGCCGACTTCAGGTCCAGGGTCAGGGACTCCTTGGAGCGGTTGAGCCATACGAAGTAGCTGGACTCGCCGTGCACGGTGGTGTCGTAGCGACGGGCGAAGTCGCCGCCTCCCGGGCGCTCCACCTTGATCACCCGGGCGCCGAGGTCGGCCAGCTGACGGGTGGCGTAGGGCGCCGCCACCGCCTGCTCGACGCTGACGACGGTGATGCCGGAGAGTGGAAGCGCTTCGGAGAGCTCGGTCATGGGGCGACCTCCAGAGGCTGGCCGGGAGACCGCGGCGACGCGGCCGTGATGCCATCATCGTCGCTCATGGAGACCTCGGTGAAATAGCAAGCCGTGATGGCCCCATTCCGGATACGGATACGAATTCGGATACCGATGCCGATGCCGATGCGAATACGCATGTGGGCGCCACCGAAGACGCGAACGCGCGCGAGGACACGGACGCACAGGAGGCAGCGATGGACGTCAAGCGGCTCAAGGCGCTCGTGACCGTCATCGAGGTCGGCAGAACCCTTCGATTGTCCAACTTCGCTCATCAGCGCACATGATGGAGGAATGCAGCGCACCCCAGGCCCGCTCCGGTCCTACGTGGAGTCGTGGGCCCCCGAGGCGGTGACCGACGTGGACGACCTGCACGCCGCCCCCGTCGCCGCGCTGTCGGCCCTCCTGGACGAGCCCGCACCAGTCGCCACCACCGGCGATCCCCTGCCGCCGCTGTGGCACTGGCTCTACTTCCTGCGCTGGCCGGCCCAGCGCGACCTCGGAGCCGACGGCCATCCCCGGCACGGGCACTTCCTCCCGCCGGTCCCCGACCGGCAGCGGATGGTCGCCGGAGGACGGTGCACGGTCGACGAGCCGCTGCGCCTCGGCGAGCGCGCCGAGCGCGTCAGCAGCCTGGGGGCCGTGACCACCAAGCGGGGCAGGAGCGGCGAAATCCTCTTCGTGACCCAGCGCCACGAACTCCGCCAGCGCGGCCGTACCTGTCTCGTCGAGGAACAGGACATCGTCTACCGTTCCGGCCGCACCTCGACCCCCCACACCCGGGCGGCGCTCGACCCCTCGGCGACGGCCCGGCCGGACGGCCACTGGCACCTTCCCCTGCACCCCGACCCACCCCTGCTGTTCCGGTTCAGCGCGCTCACCGCGAACGCCCACCGCATCCACTACGACACGCCGTACGCCCGAGACGTCGAGGGCTACCCCGGGCTCGTCGTGCACGGCCCGCTCCTGGCCCTCCTGATGCTGGAACTGGTCCGCCGCGACGCCCCCTCCCGACAGGTCCTTTCCCTGTCCTACCGGCTGCGCAGCCCCGTCTTCGCCGGCGAACACCTGCTGGCCCGCGGTACGCCCCGCGACGACCGCGCCGACCTCTCGGTCGCCACCCACCGGGATCCCGCGCACGCCACGGCCGAGGTGACCTTCACGGAGCGCTGAGCCCTCGGGTATCCCGATCAGGGTGTGGTTGGCCCTCGCGGGGGAGCCCAATACTCGGCGCATGGACGGAAAACGACAGCTGGGTGAGTTCCTGCGGGCGCGCCGCTCGCAGCTGCGGCCCGAGGACCTCGGCGTGGTGACGTACGGCGAACGCCGTCGCGTGCCGGGACTGCGGCGCGAGGAACTGGCCCGGCTCGCCGGGGTGAGCGAGTCGTACTACGCGCGGCTGGAGCAGGGGCAGTCCCAGGCCTCCCCGGACGTCCTGGACGCGATCGCCCAGGCGCTGCGGCTGAGCGAGGCCGAACGACGGCACCTGCGGGAGCTGTCCGCCGCTGCCCGGCGCCGGCCCCGGACGCGCCGCCCGGCGCCGGAACGGGTCTCACCCGCGGTCGCCCAACTCCTGGGCGTGCTCTCGGAGGTGCCCGTGGTGGTGACGGGCCGGTACAGCGACGTACTGGCGTGGAACCGTGCCGGGCACGCGCTGTACGCCGGACACCTCGACCCGGACGGCCCGGACCGGCCGGGTGAGCGTCCCAACATGGCCCGGCTGGTGTTCCTCGACGCCCACACCCGCGATCTGTACGCGGACTGGCCGACCAAGGCCAGAGCCGTCGTGGGCACGTTGCGCCTGGCGTCCGGGCAGTACCCCGACGACCCGGCACTCGCCTCGCTCGTCGGTGAACTGACCCTCAACAGCCACGAGTTCGCGGCGATGTGGGCCGACCACCGGGTCAAGACCAGCGACGTCGCGGTCTACGCGATGCGGCATCCGCTGGTCGGCGCCATGGACGTCACCCAGCAGACGCTGCACACCGAACAGGGGCAGTACGTCGTCGTCGCGACCACCGAGGCCGACTCGCCGTCCCGGGCCGCCATGACCCTCCTCACCCACAGCACGGCGGCGGCCGGTCCGTCCGCCGTGCGCCCGAAAACCATCGCGAAGGAAGCAGCGAAAGAAGCATGAGAAAGAAACTGACCGCACGGAAACTCACCGCACTCGCCTCCATGGTCGCGGCCGCCGGGATGACCGCCGTGACCGCCCTCACCGCGTCCCCCGCGGGGGCCTCCACCGGGCCGCTCGCGAAGCCCCGTATAGCCGCGCACTTCGACCTGGCACGGGGGCAGATGCCCGAGAACATCGCGCTGGAGCCCGACGGCACGGCCGACGTCACCTTCGCTGCCGCCCGTCAGGTGGCCGCCGTCAGCACGGCGGGCACGACCCGCGTGCTGGCCACCCTGCCGGCCCCCGCCGACGGCGGAGTGCACACCCCGGTCCTCGGCTTCGCCCTGACCACCGGCATCGCACGGGCCCACGACGGAACGCTGTACTTCCTCTACGCCACCGGCACTTCGGACCTGACCGGTCTGTGGCGACTGCGCCCGGGCGGCACCCCGCAGCGCATCGCCGCCCTCCCCGCGGACGGCCTGCCCAACGGACTGGTGCTGGACGAACACCGCGGCAGGCTCTACGTCGCCGACTCCGTACTGGGGAAGATCTACACCGTCCCCACGAAGGGCTCGACCGGCAGTGAACCGGCCATCTGGTCCGCCGCCCCCGAACTCGCCGCGGCCGGCTTCCTCGGCGTCAACGGTCTGAAGATCCACGACAACGCGCTGTGGGCGACCAACCTCGACCGCGGCACCGTGCTGCGCGTCCCGTTCGGCCCGGGCGGCGGGCCCGGACCCGTCCGGATCCGGGCGACGGATCTCACCGGCATCGACGACTTCGCCTTCACCGGCCGCGGCGACGAGATCCTGGCCGCGCTCAACGGCCCGAACACGGTCGTCCGCATCCGCCGTGACGGCACCTCGTCGACCGTACTCACCGCCGCCGACGGCCTGCAGAACCCGACCTCCGTCGCGCTGCGCCACGGCACGCTCTACGTGCTCAGCGCCGCCTACACCACGTCCACCGACCCCAACCTCCTGCTGAGTCCCGCGTCGATCGGAAGGAGCCGGAAGTAGCCCGTCCCACCCGACAAGCTCCCCGGGACTACCGCTCGTCGTCGAAGGTCACGACGACCTTCTCCGCCGCACCCGGCGTCAGCGCGAGCTCGAAGGCGTGCTTGGCGTCACCGAAGGGAACGCGGTGGCTGATGAGCTGGGCGAAGCGTTCGTGGTGCTCGACGAGTTCGGGGGTGACCTCGAAGATCTCGGTGGGGTAGCCCTGCGAGGCGATGAGCGTCAGCTCACTGCGGAGCATCCCGCCGAGATCGACCGCGTCGGACTTCTTCTGCACGGCCACCATGACCAGCTTGGCTCCCCACTTCGCCGACTCGACCGTGGTGTTGATGACGGCGGCGACCCCGGCCGCGTCGATGTAGATGTCGGTGTCGGGACGGGGCTGCCCGAGCGCGTTCGCGGCCTGGCCGTGCAGTTCGGTCAGCCGCTCGGTCACGTTCTCCTCGGCGGAGTTGATGACGGCGTCGGCACCCACCGCGAGCGCCGTCTCCAGGCGCTCGGGGATGACGTCGGCGACCGTGACGTGCTGGACGCCCCGTAGCTTCAGCCAGATCGCCGCGCCGAGACCGATCGGCCCGGCACCGAAGATGACGACCTTGTCGGCCGGTTCGGCCCCGGACCGGTTGACGCAGTGGCGGGCGACGGCCATGGGCTCGTTGAGGGCCGCGACGTCGAAGGGAACGGTCCCGGGGAAGACGGCGACGCTCTTGCCGATCTCGGCGTTCTCGATGAGGAGGTACTCGGCGAGGGCGCCGAACCTGCCGCCGCAGCCGATGATGCCGGAGGGGGCGGCCTGGGGGTTGACCACCACGCGGTCGCCCGCCTTCAGGTCCTCGACCTCGGCGCCGACCTCGACGATCTCACCCGCGGGTTCGTGACCCAGGGGGATGGAGACCATGGAGCCGTCGGGGCCGAAGGGCGCGCCGCCGATGTGCAGGAAGAAGGTGTCGGTTCCACAGATGCCACAGGCGCGGACGCGCATGAGGACGTCCTTGGGACCGGGTACCGGGCGCTCGACCTCGACGATGTCGATGGCGTTCACGGGGCCGGTTTGTACGGACTTCATGGTGGCCATGGAGGGATTCGCTTTCTGAAGACGCTGCGACGGTTGCTTGCTTCTGGTTCGGACGAGCCGTGACCGGTGCGCGCGGTTCGCGACCCGATCGGATCAGGGGGCCGTCGTCGGACGGCGGACAGTGACGCGGTTCGGTGCCCTCGGGCCCGGCGGCGGACGGGGGAGTGAACCGGCCGCCGGGCCCGGGACTGCGCCGTTCCCCGTCCCCACGGGTTCGGCGCGGCGGGGCCGCCTCCGCTGGAGGGGGCCCCGGTCTGTGTGTGCCACTGGCTTACTTGAGTCAGGCAAGCATATGTGAAGTACTTGAGTCAAGCAAATGGTTCGCTAAGTTACTTGACTCAGGCAATCAGATGCTAGACTGGCCCCATGCCCACACCGCCGCCCGCAGACGTTCCCGTCTCGACCGCCATGCTGGAGATCGAGCGCGCCCTGAGCCGCATCACCTACCTGGCCAGAGGGATCCGCCAGCACGATCGGCTGATGGCGCTGGCCGGAGTGGCGCTGGACCGTGCCGCGACGGCGCTGCTGCGGCAGATCGCCGACTCCGAGCCCCTGCGCCCCGGCGAGCTGGCAGCCCGGCTGGCCGTGGAGGCGTCCCACATCACCCGGCAGGTGCAGCAGCTGGAGAAGGCCGGTCTCGTGACCCGGGTTCCGGACCCCGACGACCGTCGTGCGCAGCGCATTCAGATCACCCCGGCAGGCGAGGAGGCGGTCCACCGCGTCCGCGAGGCGAGCACGCGGGGTATGCAGATGGCTCTGGCGGACTGGTCACCGCAGGAGTTGGAGCAGCTCGCCACCCTGTTCCACCGGATGGTGGACGACTTCCTCTCCTATGCCATCGAGGACGAGGAGACCCCCCGGGAGCCGGCCGGGGCTGCCCGCCCGGCCTGATCCAACGGCCCGCTCGGCGGTTCCCGAGCGCGACCTCAGCACGACCCCAGCGCGACCGCACCGCCCCCGACGCGACCAGCGGCCCAGCCCACGACACCCCGCCTCCGACGACCGCCCGGCAGCGCCCCGCCCGCTTCGACCGCTCGACGCCCCGCGCAGTCGGCCCGCTGAGCGGCAACCCGCACAGCCCGTCGCACCGTTCGACAACGACCCGCGCACCCCGCCGAACCGCCCACGGCGACCGCACCCCCCGCCCGCGACGACCCGCACCACCCCCGGCCCGACCACGCAGAAGTGCCGCCCCTGGAGCCCGCTCAGAAGCGCCGCAGCGCACTCCACGGTGGCGGACGTCCCTTCGGAGACCCGCGGAGGAGTCCCCGTGAGTGCACCGTTTCCCTCACTCGTACGCGTCCGAAGCACCGCCTCTGCCGCACGGCGGACCCGGCGGAGACCTCCGACCGCACCCCTCTCGTCGCTCGGTGCCGCTCCCGCGTGAAGTCCGGCCCTACACGAATGGTCTTTCCATGTACGGATACGTGAGTGAGCGGCGGTCGCCGGTGCGTGGGCAGGGTCAGCATGTCCTCGTGGTCGCCGACGGCCCCGAAATCACCGAACTGCTCTCGACCACACTGGAACTGGCGGGCTATCACGTCAAAATCGCGGCCGACGGCGCCGAGTTGACGGCCCGGCTCGCCGAGCACCACTTCGACCTGGTGGTCCTCGACGCGATGATGACCGACCTGGGCGGCGTCCCCCGCAGACACCGGCTCGCGCCCAGCGGGCGACCGCCCGTGCTGCTCCTGACCGAGTGCGACTCCCTGGGCAGTCTCGTCCCCGATCTGGGCCTGGGCGAGGTGGACTACGTCACCAAGCCCTTCCGGATCGCCGAGGTGCTGGCCCGGGCGCAGGTACTGCTCCGTGGCAGGGGCGCGGGGCGCGGGGACGGCTCGCCGCACTACGGCGACCTGGTTCTCGACGACGCGACCTGCCAGGCGCGGCGCGGACAGCGGGCGCTCGATCTGACCCCCGCCGAATACCGGCTGCTGCGGCATCTGCTGGTCAACGCGGAACAGGTGTTCTCGAAGAACCAGATCAGCCGGCACGTCTGGGGTGAGGTCCGTGCCGAGAACGCGATCGAGAAGCTCGTGTCCCGCCTTCGACGCAAGGTGAACCAGGAGGAACCGGCCCTCATCCACACCCGCCGGGGCTTCGGCTACTGGTTGGGCCGCGCCACCCTGTGAGGAACCGCGGCCGTGTGACCTCGATCACGTCAGCTTGAAGTCAGGCAAAAGGCCGGAGGGCGTCAGCCCGGTTCGGTTGCCTGGGCTCAACCAGGTCCACAACCGGGTCTTCGACCACCTTGTTCCGGCCTGCGGTTGAGGTCGGACCCACGACCGAGGAGTGACATGGCCGACACACAAGGGCGTGGTGATCCGGCTGATGGACGGGCGAGGCGGATTCTGGTCGTCGGCGCCTCGGCCGCCGGGCTCGCTGCGGTGGAGACCCTGCGCGGGGAGGGGTACGACGGCACGCTGACCCTGGTCGGTGCGGAGACGCGCACGCCGTACGACCGGCCGCCGCTGTCGAAGCAGGTCCTCGGCGCGCGGTGGGAGCCCGAGCGGCTGGCGCTGCGCGCGCAGGCGGAGTTGGACGGGCTCGGTCTCGATCTGCGGCTGGGGGTCGCCGCGACGGCTCTTGACGCGGCGGCTCGTACGGTCCTGTTGGCCGACGGCACGCGACTGTCGTACGACGGTCTGATCGTGGCCACCGGGGTGCGCCCGCGCAGGCTCCCCGGCGAGGGCGCGCACGTACTGCGCACGGTGGACGACGCGCTCACCCTGCGGGAACGGCTGGGGCACGGGCGGCGACTCGTGATCGTCGGTGCCGGGTTCCTCGGCGCGGAGGCCGCCGCCGTGGCGCGCCGCATGGGCACGGAGGTCACGCTCCTCGAACCGGCCCCGGTTCCGCTGGCGCACGCGGTGGGCGAGGAGGTCGGGCGGGTGTTCTCGGCGGCCCACCTGGAACACGGCGTCGATCTGCGGACCGGTGTGACCGTCACCGAGGTGACGGAGGACGGGGTGCGGCTCGCGGGCGGTGAACTCGTGGACGCCGACGAGGTGTTGGTCACGATCGGGTGTGTGCCGAACACCGGGTGGCTCGAGGGCAGCGGCCTCAAGGTGGCCGACGGCCTGGTGTGCGACCAGTACTGCGCGGCCGGGCCGGGGGTGTACGGGGCGGGGGACGTCGCCCGTTGGTACAACCCGCTGTTCGGTACGTCGATGCGGATCGAGCACCGGACCAATGCCGCCGAGCAGGGCGTCACCGCCGCCTACAACCTGCTCCACCCCGAGGCCCGCAGGCCCTTCGCCCCGATCCCGTACTTCTGGTCGGACCAGTACGACATGAAGGTGCAGGCGTTCGGCCATCTGCGCGGGCACGACGAGATCGTCGTGGTGGAGGGCGAGATGAGCGAGCGTCGGTTCCTGGCCATCTACCGCACCGGTGACCGGCTGGCGGGAGCCCTCGCGGTCGGGATGCCGCCGAAGGCCATGCGTCCCTGGCGGCAGGCCATCGCCATGGGCACCAGCTGGCACGAGGCGATACGGGCGTGGGCGTGGGCGACGGACGCCGATGCCAAGGAGATCGTCCACGGCGAACCGTCGTTCTGAGCACCGCCCGCGGGAGGGCCCGCGCGTCGCCACGCGGGCCCGGTCGGCCTACGGCCTACGGCCTCGTCTCCACGGTCGTACCCGCCGAAGTATCCGCCGAGGTACCCGTCGAAGTGCCCGCGGAACTGCCCTCGGAAGGGTCCGCGGGCGTGGACGGCTCCCCGGCCACCGGCGTCGACGGGGTGCCGGCGAGCGGGCTTCGGCGGGGCAGGCAGGCGGCGAAGCCGAAGGCGACCAGGGCGGCGCCCGAACCGATGGCCATGACCACCCGGAAGGCGTTCTCGGAGGGCAGGGCCACGGAGCCGAACGTGGTGGTCATCTGGGCCAGGGTGACACCCGCGACCGCGCTGGAGACCGACGTGCCGATGGACCGCATGAGTGTGTTGAGGCTGTTGGCCGCGGCGGTCTCGGAAACGGGCACGGCTCCCATGACGAGCGAGGGCATCGCGCCGTAGGCGAGTCCGACGCCGGCCCCGATGACGCTGGAGACGAGGACGAGCTGCCAGATGGCGGACATCATCGTGACGCCGAGGCCGTAGCCGGCGGCGACCACGAGGGCCCCGAGCATCAGCGTGACCTTGGGCCCCTTGATCTTGGAGATCCGCGCGGACAGCGGTGCCGTGGCCATCATCACCAGGCCGTTGGGCGCCATGACCAGGCCGACGACCATCATCGACTGCCCGAGGCCGTAGCCGGTGGCCTTCGGCAGTTGCAGGAGCTGCGGCAGCACCAGGGCCATCGCGAACATCGAGAAGCCGAACACGGCGGAGGCGAGATTGGTGAACAGCACCTGACGCCGTGCGGTGGTCCGCAGGTCCACCAGCGGCTGTCCCGCACGCAGTTCCCAGCGGCCCCACACCAGCAGCACGGCGACGGCCACCGTGAACAGGGCGAGGGTCGTGGCGCTCGCCCAGCCCCAGTCGGCCCCCTTGGAGATCGCCAGCAGCAGACACAGCAGCGCGGCCGACAGCCCGGCCGCGCCCACCAGGTCGAAGCGTCCGCCGGTGCGCACGGACGACTCCGGTACGAGCGTCACGACGAGCACGGCCGCCACCACGCCGAAGCCCGCCGCGGTCCAGAACAGCAGGTGCCAGTCCGCGTGGTCGGCGAGGAACGCGGCCGCGGGCAGACCGAGCGCGGCACCGATGCCCAGCGAGGCGCTCATCATCGCGGTCGCCCCGCCGAGCCGCTCGGGCGGCAGTTCGTCGCGCATGATGCTGATCCCGAGCGCGATCACACCGGCCGACAGGCCCTGCAGGGTCCGTCCGACGACCATCGGGACGAGGCTGTCGCTGAGCGCGCACACGGCGGATCCGGCCACCAGCATGGCGAGGCTCGCCAGGAGCATCCGCCGCTTGCCGTACATGTCACCGAGACGCCCCACCACCGGGGTCGCGACGGCGCCCGCGAGCAGGGTGGCGGTGATCGCCCACGTGGTGTCCGAGGCCGAGGCGCCCAGGTATCCGGGAAGCTCCGGGACCAGGGGGATCACCAGGGTCTGCATCAGCGAGACGACGATCCCGGCGAAGGCCAGCACCGCCACGACGGTGTCCGGCCGTGGCGGACCGCTCGTCCCGGAGCCGGACGGGTGAGCAAGGGCCTCGGACATGGCGGAGCCTCCGTCTGGGTGCTGCGATGGCCAGATTTTAAAGCAGCTGCTTGACTTAGATTACTGGAGGGAGTTGCCTCCTCGTGTGGAGACGGCTGAATCGGAGGGGACCGCTGAATCGGAGGAGACCGCGATGGACGTACATGACGACGAGCCGACGTTGACCTACCCGATCCCCGGCGCGACGCCGCTGGGACCCCCCGAGGAATGGGCGAGACTGCGACGGCGGTGTCCGGTGGCGCGCGTGACCCTGCCCAGCGGCGACGAGGCATCCCTGCTCACCCGCTACGCGGACGTCAGACAGGTGCTGTCCGATCCCCGCTTCAGCCGCCTGCTGAACGCCGACGACGCCGCCCGGATCTCCGCCACCCCATCGGGCGGGGCCTTCAACGACGAGATGTCCAACGCCATGCCGCAGACCGGCGAGGCCCACCGGCGCTGGCGGCGGATGGTGAGCAAGTGGTTCACCGCCAAGCGCGTGGCCGCGCTGCGCCCGGGGATGGAGGCGATGGCCGACCGGCTCCTCGACACCATGGCGGAGCACGGCCAACCCGCCGACCTGAAGGCCCACTTGGCCTTTCCGCTGCCGGTGTGGGTGATCTGCGATCTGCTCGGCGTCCCCGACGAGGATCGGGACCGGTTCTCCTACTGGTCGGACACCCTGCTCAACCTCACCAAGTACGGACAGGCGGAAATCGACGCGGCACAGGCCGAGTTCGTCGCCTACATGACCTCCCATGTCGCCGCCAAGCGGGCGCACCCGGGGGACGACCTGCTCAGCGACCTCCTCACGGCCACCGACCCGACCGGATACCGGCTCACCGAGCAGGAGTTGGTGTACACCGGCCAGGGCCTGCTGGTCGCCGGGCACGAGACCACGGCGAACATGATCGGGAAGATGGTCGCCATGCTGCTGGCCGACCGGCGGCACTGGGAGCGGCTGCTCGCGGACCCCTTGTTGGTGCGGCCCGCGGTCGAGGAGGTGCTGCGCATGGACGCCAACCCGGGACTCGGCATGCCGCGTTACATCGGCGAGGAGACCGAGGTCGGCGACACGGTACTGCCCAAGGGCACCACCGTGCTGTGCAGCATGGCCGCCGCGAACCGGGACGAGACCGCCTTCGAGGACGCCGGGGAGATGATCCTCGACCGCACCCCGAACACCCATCTGGCGTTCGGTGTCGGCCCGCACTCCTGCCTGGGACAGACGCTCGCCCGAACCGAGTTGGGAGCCGTCCTCGACGTACTGCTGCGTAGGCTTCCCTCGCTCGGCCTGGCCGTTCCGGTCGAGGAGCTGCGACGGCTCGAGGGACTGGTCGTCGGAGGGCTGCGCGAAGTCCCGGTGAGGTGGTGACCGGCCATGGCGGCCAGAACCGTACGGGCCGAACAGGTCAGTGCGACGCGGGAGTCGATCCTGAGCGCGGCGGAGCGGCTGTACGCCGAGCAAGGGGTGTACGCGGTCTCCAACCGCCAGGTCAGCGAGGCCGCGGGGCAGGGCAACAACGCCGCGGTCGGCTATCACTTCGGCACCAAGGCCGACCTGGTGCGGGCGATCGTGCGCAAGCACTTCGTACGGATCGAGCAGGTGCGCCTGCGGCTGCTCGCCGAGCTCGACGAGGAGAGCGCCGACATCCGCGACTGGGTGGCCTGCCTGGTGCGCCCCCTCACCGAACATCTGGCCGAGCTCGGCCGGCCCTCCTGGTACGCCCGCTTCACCGCGCAGGTGATGACCGATCCGGCGCTGCGCCGGATCGTGATCGACGAGACCCTCAGCTCCCCGTCGATGCGGATGGTCCTCGAACGGCTGCACCGGTGCCTTTCCGACCTGCCGGTCGAGGTGCACGCCGAGCGCAGTGACATGGCGCGGGAGCTGATGGTGCACATGTGCGCCGAGCGCGAGCGCGCCCTCGCCGACAACACCCCCACGCCACGGTCCAGTTGGCACGACACCGCACTCGGCCTGACCGATGCCGTCGTCGCGCTGTGGCTGGCACCGATCACGCCCTGCCCGCGCCGGCAGCGGGGTGAGATCTGCCGCGACTGATCCCGCTCGTACGGGATCCGCGGACGAGACGACGATGCATTGGCCTGGTGAAGGAGGCGCCTCCGGCGCACGCGTCCTGGCGGCCCGTCGTGAACAGGGCCCGGCGGCCCGTCGTGAACAGGGCCCGGCGTCCCTTCGTATCCCTTGTCGAGTACGCGCGAACCGCACCGGCGAAGGAAAGAGACGACGTGCCCCAGCAGCGACGGCAAGGACGCCTCGGCCGAACGCCTTCCCCCGCCCGTCTCGCACACCGGGCCGCGGTCGCCGGGAGTCTGGCCCTGCTTCCCCTGGCCGTGGGCTGCGACGCCGGAGGGGAGGAGGCGGCGGCCGAGCGCAAGGCGTCGAAGAAGACCGCCGCCGTCGAGGTGGTGGCGCCCGCGGACGTCGAGGTGATCGCGAATCTCACCGGATGCAAGGTCACGATCCGCATCGAGGCGAAGGAACTCCGCGAGGGTGCCTGCCACACCGAGACCGGCGACTACCTCATCACGACGTTCCCCGAAGAGCGCCACAAGGTGACCTGGCTGGACAGCGCCGCGATCTACGGGGGCACCTATCTCGTCGGCCCGCGCTGGGCGATCAGCGCGGAGCCGAAGGTCCTCGAACCGCTGCGCGCGAAGGTCGGTGGAACCGTCCGGCGACTGCGGGACTCCAGCGCCACGACCGCGCCTTGACGAGGATCCGCCCCCACGGTGTGACCTCCCGTCCCGCGTTACGTCTTCTGCGCGACAAGTCGGGAGGGTTGAGGCGTGAGGCGGTCCAGGCCCTTGCGGTCGTAGTAGCGGGTCATGGCGAGGCCGAAGAGGAGGGCGAGGGCGGCGCCGACGGCGATCATGATCCAGGAGCGGGTGAGGCCGGCGTCGGCGCGAGCGTCGAAGAAGAGGATGGCGCGGACGCCGACGCTGAGTTGGCGCATGGGTTCGAAGAGGCTCAGGAAACGGTAGAAGCCCGGGACGGCTTCGAGGGGGACGGTGGAACCGGAGGAGGGCAGGCCCAGAACGATGAACACGAACATGGAGACGAGCTGGCCGATGCCCCCGAAGGCGGCGTTGATGGCCTGCACACCCAGGCCGACGGCCAGTGACGCGCAGTAGGAGTAGATCCACAGCAGGGGCAGGTGCGAGGCGTCCATGCCGAGGATCCCGACGGTGGCGATCATGACCAGCGTGGTGGTCAGAACGGTGATCCCCGCGGTCATGGCCATCTTCAGCAGCAGCGTCTGGGTGCGGCTGATGGGCACGGTGGGACGGCGGGCGTGCCAGGGGCCGATCTCGTTGTCGGCGTAGCCGAGGGCGGTGTCGACGCCGTTGCTGATGACGTTGCCGCCGAGGAAGCCGGCGAGGACGAGGAGCAGGGTGTAGTAGAACGCGCTCAGTCCCAGACCGCTGTGGTCGCCGATCGGGTGGCCGACCTGGGTGGCGACGGCGACGGGGTCGGCCAGCACGAGACGGGTGGTGGCGTCGGCGCCCGCGGTGGCGGGGGAGTCCATCAGCTGCATGCCGATGGCCAGGGAGGCCTGCTGCGCGGCCTGTTGGGTGATCCGGCTCGCGAGGGAGGAGCCGAGACTGCCCATGCCGGGGTTGGTGAGCACGGTCAGGGTGGGCCGGGTGGTGGCGTTCGCGGTGGTGAGGGCGGCGGCGGTGGTCGTGAAGTCGGCGGGGACGACCAGGGCGCCGTAGATCTTGCCGGAGGCCAGCCTGTCCTGGGCCTGGGCGCCGGTGAGGGGCTGCCAGTCGGCCTTGCCGGAGGTGTCGGCGGTGAGGGAGCGGGTGACCTGTGTGCCGAGGTTCGTGGTCTGCCCGGGCAGCGGTCTGCCCTGGTCGGCGTCGACGATGCCGATGGGCAGGTGGCGCAGCTCCCCGTTCGGGTTCACGATGCCGCCCATGTAGAGCAGTGACAGCAGGAACGCCAGCAGCCCGCACAGCACGGTCGGCACCAGCCACAGCTTCGGCCGGCGCAGGAGCGCGGCGGCGCGGGCCCGGACGCGGGTGTCGTCGGCGGGGGGCGTGCTGTCGGCGGCCATGGCTCTCCGTGGGTGGGTGCGGCGCGGGACCTGCGTGGGCGGGTACGGGCGCCCGCACCAGGCCAGGATGGAGGCTGCGGCGGCGCGGCGGTCAGCGACGCGCCGCGCACGGAACGCCACGGGGGCACCGCGCCTCTTGCGCGGCGCCGCGCGGACCGGCGGTCACGCGCCGGCCCCCTCCGGTCGCGCGCCGCGCGGGATGCCCAGCGCGCACACCGCGCCCACGAGGACGACCGCGACGCCGACCCACACCGCCGGGTGCAGACCGTCGATGAACCGCCGGGGCGTGCCCATGCCGCCGTGGGCGACGAAGACCGAGCTGAGGACCGCGATACCGAGGGCGCCGCCGATCTCGCGGACGGTGGTGTTGGCGCCGGAGGCCTTGCCGGCGTGCTCCTTGCTGACCGAGCCGAGGACGACCGCGGCCGTCGGGGCGAACACGAGGCCCATACCGACACCGGCGACGATCATCGGGGCGACGAGGGAGGAGTACGGGGTGTCGATGTCCGCGACCACGTTGATCCAGCCGAGACCCACGCCCTGCAGGAAGAGCCCGAGGGCCATCAGCCTGCCGCCGCCCACCCGGTCGGAGAGCAGTCCGGCGACGGGGGCGACGAACATGGGCATCAGGGTCCAGGCCAGGGTGCGCACGCCGGCCTCGAACGGTGTGCGCTGCGGCACGATCTGGAGGTACTGGGCGAGCAGGAACAGCGAACCGAAGACGCCGAAGTACATCGCCGCGGAGACGACGTTGGTCAGGGTGAAGGCACGTACCCGGTAGAAGGAGAGGGGCAGCATCGGCGCGGGAACCCGCGCCTCCCAGGCCACGAAGACGGCGAGCAGCACCGCGCCCCCCAGGAACGCCCCCAGCACCTTCGCCGAGGTCCAGCCGTCCGTGTCGCCGTGCACGATGCCCCACACCACGGCGCACAGTCCGGCGGCGGCCAGCACCATCCCGACCAGGTCGAGGCGGACGCCCGGAAGCGCGCTCTCGCGCAGGGTGAGCAGGATGAGCGGTACGGCCACGACGCCCACCGGCACGTTGATCCAGAAGATCCACCGCCAGTCCAGCCCGTCGACCACCGCGCCGCCGACCACCGGGCCCATCGCCACCGCCAGCCCGCTGATACCCGACCACAGACCGAGGGCGAGGCCGCGCAGCCGCTCCGGCACGGCCTGGGAGAGCAGGGTCAGCGACAGCGGCATCACGGCAGCGGCGCCGAAGCCCTGGACCGCGCGACAGCCGATCAACTGCGCGCTGCTGTCGGCCAGTCCGCAGCCGGCGGAGGCCAGGGTGAAGACGACGATGCCGATCACGAACACCCGCCGGCGCCCGAACCGGTCGCCCAGGGCGGCACCCGTCATCAGCAGACAGGCGAAGCTGAGCACGTACGCGTTGACGAACCACTGGAGCTGCTGGGTGGACGCCTCCAGGTCCACGGCCAGGGTGCGCAGCGCCGTGGAGACGACGAGGTTGTCCAGCGCGACCATGAACATGGGCACGCTGCACGCGACGATCGCGAGCCACAGCGGCACCCTTCGTCGCCCGCGCGCCGGGTCGACCGAAGGGTCGTCCAGGGCCGGGCTTCGCTCGGACAGCGTCATGACGGTATGTCTCCTTGGGCGATGAAGAGTTGGTCCGGGAGAGGGGCGGGAAGGGGCGCGGCGGGAGAGTGTCAGGCGGGGCCGGGTCCGGTGCCGGAAGGTCCGCGCTCGCCGGTGGCGTCGGCGCGCTCCTGCTCGGCGAGCCGTCGCCGGGCGTCCGCCCAGCCGAGGGGGAGTTCCGAGGCCGGAATCTCCCAGAACGTGAAGACCGAGCCGCTCGTCGTGGACCGCAGCCCGGTCATGATCGAGCGGTGCGGTTCGGTCTTCGCGTAGGTGTAGAGGGCCCGCTTGTCCTCCCAGGCCGACAGCGTCCAGAAGGTGCGCTTGAGCGGCTGGGCGACGAGCGTGGCGCCGTACGCGCCGGCCGCGCCCTTCACCTGCTTCCACGCGGCCAGGGACCGCAGGAAGAAGCGCGGGACGTCACGGAAGGAACGGACCTCGAAGCGTGAGGCCATGACGAACGCCCGGGAGTCCGGTGCGGGCACGTTGACGGTGGTCCAGGGGAGCGTGGGCATGGTGGCGCCTTCTTCCACAGAGGCAGGACGACGGGAGAGGCAGGACGACGGACGGAGGGCCCAGGGAAGCGCTCGACGGACGGAGATCCGGGGAGCGCTCATTGGATACCCCTGCTATCCATGTTAGACAGTAGAGATATCCAATGACCAGAGCGGAGCCGACCCAATGCGTATGTCCGAGCTGAGCCGCCTCAGTGGCGTCTCCGTCACGACGATCAAGTACTACCTCCGCGAGGGGCTGCTCCCGGCGGGCCGGCAACTGTCGGCGACCCAGGCCGAGTACGACGGGAACCATCTGCGCAGGCTGCGCCTGATCCGCGCGCTGACCGGCGGCCGGGGGCTGTCCGTGAGCACCGCCCGGGAGGTCCTGGGGGCCCTGGCGGAGCACACCGGCGACACCCATCGCCTGCTCGGTCTCACCCTCGGTTCGATCGGGCCCGTCGAGGATTCCGCGGAGGACTCCGCTGATCGGGCCGAAGTCGACTCGCTCGTAGGGGAGTTGGGCTGGGATGTCCACAAGTCGGCGCCCGCGCGGGCGACTCTGGCCGAGACCCTGGGCTCGCTGCGCGGCCTGGGCGTGCCGCTCGACCAGGGCGCGCTCGTGCCCTACGCCCGGCTGGCCGAACGCACCGCGGCGCTCGACCTCGACCAGCTCGACGGAATCGACGACCCGCTGGAACTGGCCGAGCGCGCGCTGCTGCTCACGGTCCTGCTCGAACCCGCGCTGATGGCGCTGCGCCGCATGGCCCAGGAGAACGAGTCGGCGCGGCGTCACGGGGGCGGTCACCGATGATCGGACGGTTGCCGTTGAACGGCCGGCCGCCATTGGACGGACCGTGTGGTTCGGGTGGCGCCGACCGAGGGGCGCCGATCAGGCGGTGGTCGCGATCAGCGCGGGTCTTCCGGGAGGCAGTTGGGCAGGGCGTTCAGGCCGTCGTGGTCGAGCACGGAGACGCCCTGGGTCACGGTCATCTGATCCCTCCGTGGATACTCCGACCTTCAGGGTGGAGAGGAAACGGACTCCTGCGGAGCAGGGCAGGGAAAGACGATTCGCCGCCAGGGCGGATCGTCGTTCGCGGCCAACTACCCGCAGATAGTCACAAGTCGATGCGATAGTTTGTGAGCTGTGACCACTCACGTGAAGCGGGCGTATCGGTACCGCTTCTATCCGACGGATGCGCAGGCAGCCGAGCTGTCGCGCACGTTCGGGTGCGTGCGGAAGGTCTACAACATGGCGCTCGCCGCCCGCACCGAGGCGTGGACGCGTCAGGAGCGGGTCAACTACCACCAGACATGGGCGATGCTGACGGCGTGGAAGAAGACCGAGGAGCTGGCCTACCTGAACGAGGTGTCCTCGGTCCCTCTCCAGCAGGCTCTGCGGCATTTGCAGACGGCGTTCACCCATTTCTTCGGCAAGCGGGCGAAGTACCCGCGTTTCAAGTCGCGGAAGAAGTCCAGGAAGTCCGCCGAGTACACCACCAGCGCGTTCCGTTTCCGGGACGGTGAGCTGCGGCTCGCGAAGATGAGCGAGCCTTTGCGCATAGAGTGGTCCAGGCCGCTCCCCGAGGGTGTGAACCCGTCCACGGTGACCGTGTCCCAGGATGCGGCGGGGCGCTGGTTCGTCTCCCTGCTGTGCGACGACCCCGGCGTCAAGCCGCTCCCCGAGAACGGGAACGCGGTCGGCATCGACGCCGGGCTGGACCATCTTCTGACCCTCTCGACCGGGGAGAAGATCGCCAACCCCCGGCACGAGCGCCGGGACCGTGCCGCTCTGGCCAGGGAGCAGCGTCGTCTGGCGAAGAAGGAGAAGGGCTCGGCGAACCGGGCCAGGGCCCGGCTGAAGGTCGCGAAGATCCACGCGCGGATCGCTGACCGGCGCCGCGACACGCTGCACAAGATCACCACTCGGCTCGTTCGTGAAAACCAAACGATCGTGATCGAGGACCTGACCGTGCGCAACATGGTCAAAAACCACCGGCTCGCCCGCGCCATCAGCGACGCGGCTTGGAGCGAGTTCCGGAGCATGCTGGAATACAAAGCCCAGTGGTACGGGCGCGAGGTGATCGCCGTGGACCGGTGGTTCCCCTCCTCCAAGCTGTGCTCCGCCTGCGGCACCCTGCAGGACAGGATGCCGCTGAACGTCCGCACCTGGACGTGCGACTGCGGCATGACCCACGACCGCGACGTGAACGCGGCGCACAACCTTCTGGCCGCCGGGCTGGCGGTGACAGTCTGTGGAGCTGGCGTAAGACCTCAACGGAGTACTCCGGACAGGCAGTCGGCAACGAAGCAGAAACCCTCACGGCGCGAGCCGTAAGAATCCCCCTCCTTCAGGAGGGGGAGAAGTCAACACGGCCAGCAGATGCACGGCCCCCGGGAGGTCCGCGTCGGCGGCGCGGGTCAGGGTCTCCGTGTCGCCCGCTGCCCAGGCCCGGACCGCCTGCCCGAAGGCGAACTCGTAGTGCGGGGGAGCCGCCGTGGCCGCATGTTCGGCGGCCCGGCCCACGTCACGGGCCGCGGGCTGGGCGGTCAGGGTGAGGCGCAGGGTGACGTCCATGACGGCACAGAGATAGGTGTACGTGTCGTCGAGGGCGGACTCGTCCAGGGTGTCCAGGGCCGAGGCGACGGTCCGCGCGTCCTCGTCGGCGTACCCGCGCAGCAGGAGCAACGCGGTGTGCCGGGCGGGGTGGGGGCCGGTGATCCGGTCGTGGGGCGAGGGAACGGAGGGAGGGTGCGACACGCGGTGGACTCCTTCGGCGGGCAGCCCGAACTCCGGACGGTCCACCGCTGAGCTGCACCAGACCGTGGACTCCGGCCGACCCTAGTGAAGCCCGTCGGCCACCGCGTCCAACCGGCGTCCGATCCCGCATACGGAGATCGGACCACGTCCGATCGCGTACGGCGCCCTTCTTCGGACCTCCGGCGTCACCGTCCGCGGCCGTTTGGTTGACGTCTCAAGTGGGATGACCTAGGGTCAAAGTTGAATGTTCAAGTTAATAGCCCTCGACCCGCAAGCCGGAGCGCCCTCACCCACGTAAGGACCGGCATGAATTCCCTCCTTGACCCCGAGGTGCCCGCCGGAGCGTACGACCGGTTCCTGATCGACGCGCTGCCGCGAGCCCGGTCCCAGCGTGCGTGGACGCCCGAGGACGGACCGCTTCCCGCGCTGTACCTGAGCCACGGCGCGCCCCCGCTGTTCGACGACGGACCATGGCTGCGGGAACTGTTCGAGTGGGCCCAGTCCCTGCCGAAGCCCAAGAGCGTCCTGATCGTCTCCGCACACTGGGAGGCGGCACCGCTGTGCCTGTCCGCCCCGGCGGCGCACACCCCGCTCGTCTACGACTTCGGCGGCTTCCACCCGCGCTATTACACGATGACGTACGACACCCCCGACGCGAACTCCCTCGCGCACCGCGTGGCCGGGGCCATGCCGGACGGCGAGTCGCTGTACCAGCACCCCTCCCGCGGCCTCGACCACGGAGCCTGGGTGCCGCTGATGGCCATGTACCCCTTGGGTGACATCCCGGTGCTCCAGCTCAGCCTGCCCACCCACGACCCCGGCCGGCTCCTCGAACTCGGCGCCCGGCTCGGCCCGTTGCGGGAGGAGGGCGTCCTCGTGATCGGCTCGGGGTTCATGACGCACGGGCTGCCCCACCTCACCCGCGAGATGCTGACGAAGGGCGAAGTGCCGCGCTGGTCCTCGGACTTCGACACCTGGGTCGCCGACGCGCTCGCCCGCGGCGACGTCGACGAACTCGCGGCCTTCCGGACCAGCGCGCCAGGAATGCCGTACCCCATCCGACGGTCGACCACTACATCCCGCTGTTCGTCACGCTGGGCGCCGCCCCGAGGGCCGACCGGGCGGTGCGCACCACCGTCGAGGGTTTCATGATGGGCTTCTCCAAGCGGTCCTTCCAGACCGCGGTGTGAACCATTGAACCCTCCGTACCGACACAAACCGCCTTCACCCCAACGGAGTTGAGACATGAACGACCGTGCCGACCAGACCATCGACGCCCTGCGCGGCGGACACGACTACCTGACCGCCGTGGTGCACGGGCTCGCCACCGCCGACCTCACCCGGCCGTCCGGGGCGTCGGAGTGGGACGTGTCCCAGGTCCTCAGCCACCTGGGCAGCGGCGCGGAGATCGGCCTCGCCTCTCTGGAGGGTGCGCTGAACGGCACCGGGCCCAAGGACGGCGACTTCAACAAGTCGGTGTGGTCGCGCTGGGACGCGATGTCCCCGGTCGAGCGCGCCGAGGGCTTTGTGACCGCCAACGAGGCGCTGGTGCGCGGGTACGAGGCTCTCGACCCGCGGGCCCGTGCCGAACTCCGGGTCGACCTCGGCTTCCTGCCCGCGCCCGTGGACGTCGCGACGGTGGCGGGTCTGCGGCTCGGCGAGTTCACCCACCACACCTGGGACGTGGAGGTGGCCTTCGACCGTACGGCGGTTCTGGCGCCCGCCGCGGTCGAGCCGCTCCTCGACCAGTCCGGACTGCTCATCGGCTTCCTCGGAAAGGTCGAGGCCCTCGGCGGGCGGCAGGTTCGCCTCGCTGTCCACACCACCGCTCCCCGGCGCGCGTTCGGGCTCGACCTGGTCGACGCGGTCGCGCTCACCGACGAGCCGGCCGAGCCCGACGCCGTCCTGAGCGCACCGGCCGAGTGGTGGCTGCGGCTCGTCACCGGCCGCCATGCCGCCGCCCACACCCCGGCCGAGGTGACCCTCAAGGGTGACACCCTCACCCTGGACGACCTGCGACGCGTCTTCCCCGGGTTCTGATCCGCCGGTCCATCCCCTGAGGGGTTACTTCCCCGGCCCCTCGGGGGCCGTATCGCCCCCCTCGACCTCCCTGGAGTCCGCACCGGGATGCGGCGAGGGTGGCAACAGGTCGTGCAGTGCCTCGTACCGCTGCGCGCAGGCCGTCTGTGCGATGGCCTGCGAGACGGCGTCGGCCAGCGGGCCCGTGGACTCGCGCAGCAGCCGACGCGCCTTGTCCGTGAGGACCACCTCGATACCGCGCCGGTCGCCGCACGCCGAGCGCCGTGTGATCAGTCCCGCGTGTTGCAGACACGCCACCTGATAGGTCAGCCGCGTCTTGGGGCGCCCCAGCAGTTCCGCGATCTGGGTCATCCGCAGGCCGGAACCGGGCTGGTCGGCCAGCAGGCAGAGCACCAGGAACTCGTCGTGCGAGACGTCGAGGGTGTCCTTGACGCGGGAGCGCAGTTGCTGCTCGATCGCCCCGGCCGCCGCCAGGAGACGCATCCAGGCCCGCAGCGGGGCGGGCAGCAGCTCACCGTCGCCCGACGGCTCGCGTTCGGGCAGGTCAGCGGGGGCGGAAGGGTCGGCCATAGTGTCACAGTCTACCGGTTGTCCAAATTTGAAGAACCGGCTAGCGTGGAGTCATCCAAATTTGGATGACCGCATTGTCCCCACAGTCCCCGTGTGCCGCGCGCCCCGTGTGTCGCGCACCCCTGCGCACTGCCTGTAACCGTCTGGAGAACTCTCATGACCGTCGCCGTCGAAACCGGCCTGTGGCAGCTCGACCCCGCCCGTACCAGCGTCGCCATCAAGCACAAGACGATGTGGGGCATGGTCACCGTGAAGGGCACCTTCAGCGGAGTCGCCGGAGAGGGCGAGGTCCAGCCCGACGGGACCGCCCGCGGCACCATCACCCTGGATGTCGCGTCCCTGGACACGAAGAACGCCAAGCGGGACAAGCACCTCCGCTCCGCCGACCTCTTCGACGCCGACCGCCACCCCACGATCACCTTCGCCGTCCGTGACGCCGTCCTCGGTCAGGACGACACCGTGGAGATCAACGGGCAGCTGACCGTGCGCGGCATCAGCCGGCCGCAGCCCGTCACGGGTCGGGTGACCGGGGCGAGCGCCGACACCGTCACGCTCACCGCGGAGTTCACCGTGGACCGCGACCAGTTCGACATGGGCTGGAACCAGATGGGCATGATCCGCGGCCTGACGACCGTCACCGGCACGCTCGTCTTCTCCCGCGCCAAGGGCTGAGCCGACCCGGCGCCGGGGCCCGGGCCCTACGGCCCTACCGGCCCCGGCGACCTTGGCGTACGCGCTCAGCGCACCTTGCCGTGGAAGGCCGGGTGGGCGTCGAGCCGACGTACGTAGTCGCGGAGCCGGCCGTACGGCGAGAGGGACTCCGTCGGGCCGAGTCGGGTCAGGGCCACCCAGAGGTCGACGTCCGCGGCCGTCAGCTCGTCGCCCAACGCGTGGACGTGCGAGGCGAGTTGCCGGTCCAGTGACTGGAGTGCCGTCGTGCGCGCGAGCGGCGGCGCGGTGGGGGTGACGTCCCGGTCGAGGAGTTCGCGCAAGGCGTCGATGTCCGCGGTGAGGGCCGGTGGGTTCAGCCGGGGGAGGCGGGCGTCGCCCTGGCAGACCGGCAGTCCGGCGAGGTCACGCAGGATGTCCGGCGTGTGGTTGCTGACGATCCGTCCGCTCCAACGGTCGCACAGCGCGGGCGCGGTGAGCGGACCGTCGTAGTGGTGCCAGGTGGCCTCGTACGCGCCGCGCAGTGCGGCGAACGCGTCGGGTGTCTCGGCGGGAAGCGTCAGCAGCGTGGTGGCGACCGAGTCGTGGAGTCCGAGCAGCTCCAGGGTGACCGAGATGCGCAGCGAACGCGGACAGCCCTCGGCGAGGTACAGCTGATAACGGTGCGGCGCCGGGTAGAAACCGCCGGCCAGGCCGACGCCGATGCGGCTGCGGATGCGGTGGGGGCGAGGGGCGGCGAGCGACACTGTCTTGGGCATGACTCTCCAGGGAACGTCGAAGCCCCCGCGGCCCGTTGGGCGGCGGTGGCGGAACGGAGTGACTGCGCTGACGTACGGGCCGGTCCGGATCGTGGGACGTGCCCGACCGGACGGACCGTGTGGACCAGTACGCGCGGGACGGACCGCAGGGACCAGTACGCGCTGGACGGACCGCGTGGACCAGGACGGACGGACCGCCTGGACTAGTACGCGCTGGAGACCCGCTGCAGATCGATGTGCAGGCGCCTGGTCAGACCGTTCGTGCTCCTCCTGGCCATTCCCATCGCTCCCGTGTCCGGGGCTCGCGAGAGGCGAGACCACGCTTGCCCCGCCGCACCGGCGGGACCCGGTCGTCACCCGGGGCACCCCGTCGCGGTGGAAGGGTTGCCTGTCAGCGGGCCGGGGCCGATAACCGCGTCGAACGGGAGAACCCGCACGACGGGCGCTGACAATCGTGACCGTCCCCGTCAGTCTCGGTGCGGTCCGCGGAGCCGTCAAGAAGGCATATGCGCGGTCTCACCACGTGGTCATTCCGGCCGGTGCGCGTTGACATTCGTTTGGGGCCATGCCTAACTTACGCCGCATCGGACCGGATCGATCCCGGTGCGTTCGAGGCCCAACGGGGCGGAATGGTGACGGTGAACGCGATGTACGCAGCTGACGGGACGACCGCTTCGCGGCGCCACGGCTGCTCCGCCGCCGCGCTGTGTTGTAGCTCCCGCGGCGCCCGCTGTCTCTGTCAGGGCTGACCGCTTCCGCCTTTCGCGGCGTTGAACGTCCGCACGGCTCGACCTCCTTCGCCCGCCGTCCTGTCGGCGTGCTGTCGGTGAGCCTCTCCTCCCTCCGTACTCCCTGACATCCGTCTGTCCCCGCGCGCACCGCCGTCGTACGGGCCGCGGCGGTGTGTCCGCATTCGTTGGAGCCCTCCATGAGTGAATCCCTGGGCTCCGCCGTGCCGTTGAGCACGACGGAGCCCCGCCCGGCCGCGGCACAGCGCGTGCTGCCCCTGCGCCACCCCGGCCGCTGGATCGCCTCGGCGATCGTGCTCGTCGTGGTCGCCCAGATCGTCCACGGGCTGGCGACCAACCCCTTCTTCCAGTGGGACCGGTTCCAGTACTGGTTCCTGCGTCCCACGATCCTCGACGGCCTGCTCATCACCCTCGAAGTGACGCTCTACAGCGCCGTGTTGGGCCTGCTCGGCGGCATCCTGCTCGCCCTGGCCCGACTCTCCGAAAGCCCTGTGCTGCGCGCGGTGAGCTGGGTCTACATCTGGCTGTTCCGCTCGGTGCCGCTCATCGTCGTCCTGCTCTTCCTCTACAACTTCAGCGCGCTCTACAAGACGCTGAGCCTCGGCGTCCCCTTCGGCCCCGCGTTCCTCACCTTCGACGAGTCCCGGCTTGCCACCGACTTGGTCGTCGCGGTCGTCGGACTGAGCCTCAACGAGGCGGCGTACGCGGCGGAGGTGGTCCGCGGCGGCATCCTCTCCGTCGACCAGGGCCAGCACGAGGCGGCCTCCGCACTCGGTCTGCCCAAGGGCTACCAGTTCACGAGGATCGTCTTCCCGCAGGCACTGCGCTCCATCACCCCGAACTACGTCAACCAGCTGATCGGCCTGATCAAGGGCACCTCGCTGGTCTTCTACGTCTCGCTGCTCGACCTCTTTGGCTCGGTGCAGAGCATGGGCTCCACCTACCCCGGCGACATCGTGCCGTTGCTGCTGGTCGCCACCGCCTGGTACCTGATCCTCACGAGCGTCGTGTCCGTCGTCCAGTTCTATGTCGAGCGGTACTACTCGCGGGGCGCGCTGCGTTCCCTCCCGCCGACCCCGTTGCAGAAGGTCCGCACCGGTCTGCGTGACCTGCGGGCCCGGGCCCGTAAGGAGGCGGCGATATGACCGGCGAGACGCTCGCGATCCGACCGGCCGCCGTCGAGGTGCGCGATGTGCACAAGTGGTATGGCGCCCAACGCGTGTTGAACGGAGTGGAGTTGACCGTGCGGCCCGGAGAGGTCACCGTGATCCTCGGCCCGTCCGGCTCCGGCAAGTCCACCCTCCTCAGGGTGATCAACCACCTGGAGAAGCCCGAGATCGGCCATGTCAGCCTGAACGGCGAGCTGATCGGCGTACGCCGACACGGCGAGCGCAGCGAGACGGGGGTCCCCCCGGCCGAAGGCCGGGGGAGGCTCAAGGAGCTGACCGAGCGGGCGATCCTGGCCCAGCGCGGCCGGATCGGGTTCGTCTTCCAGAACTTCAACCTGTTCCCGCATCTGACGGTGCTGGACAACGTGGCGGCCGCGCCGGTGGCGACCCGACGGCTGAAGCGGCCCGAGGCCAGGGAACTCGCGCGCACCCTCCTCGACCGCGTGGGTCTGGCCGACAAGGCCGACGCCTATCCACGGCAGTTGTCGGGCGGCCAGCAGCAGCGGGTCGCCATCGCCCGCGCCCTCGCGCTGCGGCCCGGAGTCATCCTCTTCGACGAGCCGACCTCCGCCCTCGACCCCGAGCTGGTCGGCGAGGTACTCGCCGTCATCAAGGACCTGGCCACCAGCGGCACCACGCTCATCATCGTGACCCACGAGATCGGCTTCGCCCGCGAGGTGGCCGACCGGATCGTCTTCCTCGACGAGGGCCGCGTCGTCGAACAGGGCTCGCCCACCGAGGTGTTGGACCACCCGACGCACGAGCGGACCAGGGACTTCCTGAGCAAGGTCCTCTGAACTCCTCGCCCTCACCGCACCTTCATCCACCGCACCTTCATCCACCGCACCTTCACCCATCACGCCTTCCCCCACCGCGCCTTCCCCACCACACGGTTCACTCACGAGCATCGGACAAGGACAGCCATGCACACCGTCACCCTCCGCGGCAGACTCCTCCGTGGCCTCACCGCCTCCACCGCCGTCGCCGCCCTCGCCGCCGCTCTCGCCGCCTGCGGGGGCGAGAGCGACGCGGCCACCACCTCCGACAGCGCTGCCGCCGGCACCGTCACCGTGGGCGCGCTCTCCAACGGCGCCGCGCGGCAGACCGACCTGAAGGTGTCCGAGGTCAAGTCCATCAGCGCCGAGCTGCCCAAGTCCGTCGCCAAGAGCGGCAAGCTGGTCGTCGGCGTCGGCGCGCTGCCCGCCGGGTTCCCGCCGCTGGCGTACGTCGGCCAGGACCAGAAGACCCTCACCGGTGCCGAACCCGACCTCGGCCGACTGGTCGCCGCGGTCCTCGGACTGAAGGCGGAGGTGAAGAACTCGACCTGGGAGAACCTGTTCGTCGGCATCGACAGCGGCAAGGTCGACGTCGCCTTCTCGAACGTCACCGACACCGAGGAACGCAAGAAGAAGTACGAGTTCGCCTCCTACCGGCAGGACAACCTCGCCTTCGAGGTGCCGAAGAAGAGCACCTGGAACTTCGCAGGCGACTACGAGAACCTGGCCGGCAGGACCGTCTCCGTGGGCGCCGGAACCAACCAGGAGAAGATCCTCCTGGAGTGGAAGGCGAAGCTCGCGAAGGAGGGCAAGAAGCTCACCGTCAAGTACTTCCAGGACAACAACAGCGTCTATCTGGCGCTGTCCAGCGGGAAGATCGACGCCTACTTCGGGCCCAACCCCGGTATCTCGTACCACATCACCCAGACGGCGAAGACGCCCGACCCGACCCGCAACGCGGGCAAGTTCTCCGGCGCGGGCGCGACCCTCCAGGGCCTGATCGCGGCCACCGCGAAGAAGGACAGCGGGCTGGCCAAGCCGGTCGCCGACGCGATCAACCACCTCATCAAGGACGGTCAGTACGCCAAGTGGCTCGCCGCCTGGAACCTCTCCAACGAGGCCGTCAGCACCTCGCGGATCAATCCGCCCGGGCTGCCGCTCAGCAACTCCTGACCGCTCTCTGAGGACCGGATCCGTTTCCTGTCCCTGAGGACCGGATCCGTTCCCTGGACATCCGAACCGCTTCCTGGAGGTTCCGACACCACCATGTCCACCGTTGCCCGACCGACCCCGCAGCAGAGCCCGGCGACGCCCCACATCCTGGACAACGCCGCCTGGGCCGCGCTGACCGGCCCGCACGCCCACCTCGCCGAGCGCGTAGGACGTGCCGCCCGCTATCCCCTGGACGTCTCCCCGTTCACCGCCCTCGCCGACCCGGCCGACCCACGCGCCTGGGACGACCTCGCCGCGCTCGTCGGCCCCGGCACCGTCACCCCCGTGACCGGGGCGAAGTCGGCGCCCCAGGGCTGGGAAACGGTCCAGCACGGTCAGGGCGTACAACTGGTCGACACCGCGCTGCGCGCCGAGCCCGCCCCCGAAGCGGTCCGGCTCGGGCCCGACGACGTCCCCGAGATCCTGGACCTGATCGCCCTGACCGAGCCGGGGCCCTTCCTGCCCCGCACGGTCGAACTCGGCACCTACCTCGGCATCCGCCACCGCGGCCGGCTCATCGCCCTGGCCGGCGAACGGCTGCGACCGCCCGGCTGGACGGAGATCAGCGCGGTCTGCACCGCCCCGGACCACCGCGGCAAGGGCCTGGCCACGCGACTGGTCCGCGCGATCGCGGCCGGCATCAGGGAGCGCGGAGACACGCCCTTCCTGCATGCCTCCGCGACCAACACCGGCGCGATCCGGCTCTACGAGTCGATCGGCTTCACCCTGCGCCGCCGCTCGGACTTCCTCCTCGTCCGAACTCCGGGCGCCCAGCAGGAACAGACGGCGTAGGCGGACCGTTGTGTTGAAGGGATTCACGATGTCGGCGCGGCCACGGGCCCGCCGGGACACAAAGGCGGAGGTGACGGACGTGCGAGTCGGGTCCGCTCTCCGCGTCGTGGCGCTCGTCCCGCGCCGCCGTGTGCACCTGTACTCCCGGCCGCACATCGATCTCCAGCGCGTGGCCGGCGCGCTCTGTCGTCCCTGACCTGTCACCCCGCCGCCGCGCCCTCCGCGCAGAGGGCCGCGCTCTCGTACGGTCGACCAGGAAGGCACCCCCTCCGTGTCCGCATCATCTCCGCTGCCCGATTCCTCCCCCTCGTCCCCCCACCTGCACCTCGCCGTCGCACTCGACGGCGCCGGCTGGCACCCCGCCGCCTGGCGCGAGCCGGTGGCCCGCCCCCGTGAGCTGCTCACCGCCGGGTACTGGACGGACCTGGTCACCGAGGCCGAGCGCGGTCTCCTCGACTTCGTGACCATCGAGGACGCCCTCGGACTCCAGTCCTCCCACCTCACCGAACCCGACAGCCGCACCGACCAGGTCCGCGGGCGCCTGGACGCCGTCCTGATCGCCGCCCGCGTCGCCCCGCTGACCAGCCACATAGGACTGGTCCCGACCGCCGTCGTCACCCACACCGAGCCCTTCCACATCTCCAAGGCGATCGCCACCCTCGACTACGTCAGCACGGGCCGTGCGGGCGTACGGGTGCAGGTGTCGGCCCGCGCGCACGAAGCCGCGCACTTCGGCCGCCGTACGCTCCCGCCGCTGCGCATCGAGGACCTGGACAGCCCGGCCCTGCGCGAGCTGACGACCGACCTCTTCGACGAGGCCGCGGACTACGTCGAAGCGGTGCGCCGGCTCTGGGACAGCTGGGAGGACGACGCGGAGATCCGGGACGTCACCACCGGACGCTTCGTCGACCGCGACAAACTGCACTACATCGACTTCGAGGGCAAGCACTTCAGCGTCAAGGGCCCCTCGATCACCCCCCGCCCGCCGCAGGGCCAGCCGATCGTCAGCGCCCTGGCCCACGCGACCGTCCCCTACCGACTGGTGGCCCGGGCCGCCGACATCGGTTACGTCACCCCGCACGACGCCGGCCAGGCCCGCGCCATCGTCGCGGAGATCCGCGCCGAGCGGACGGCGGCCGGCCGCGCCGACGAACCCCTGCACCTCTTCGGCGACCTCGTGGTGTTCCTGGACGACGACCCGGCCGCCGCAGCGGCCCGCCGCGAGCGACTCGACGCCCTGGCCGGATACCCGTACACCAGCCATGCCCGGATCTTCACCGGCACGCCCGCCCAACTGGCGGATCTGCTCCAGGAGTTGGGGGAGGCAGGACTGTCCGGCTTCCGACTGCGTCCCGCCGTCCTCGGCCACGACCTCCCCGCCGTCACCCGGGGCCTCGTGCCCGAACTCCAGCGCCGGGGCGTCTTCCGGCAGTCGTACGAGTCCGACACCCTGCGCGGGCTGCTCGGCCTCTCCCGCCCCGCCAACCGCTACGCCGCCACCGCCTGAGCCGGAGGGACCCACCCATGAGCAGCACGTCACAGGACAAGCCCCGCAAGCAGGTCCACCTCGCGGCGCACTTCCCCGGCGTCAACAACACCACCGTGTGGAGCGACCCCGAGGCCGGCAGCCACATCGAGTTCAGCTCCTTCGCCCACTTCGCGCGCACCGCCGAGCGCGCCAAGTTCGACTTCCTGTTCCTCGCCGAAGGGCTGCGACTGCGCGAACAGGGCGGGAAGGTCTACGACTTGGACGTCGTCGGCCGCCCCGACACCTTCACTATCCTCACCGCGCTCGCCGCCGTCACCGAACACCTCGGCCTGACCGGCACCATCAACTCCACCTTCAACGAGCCCTACGAGGTGGCCCGCCAGTTCGCCAGCCTCGACCACCTCTCCGACGGCCGCGCGGCCTGGAACGTGGTCACCTCCTGGGACGCCTTCACCGGCGAGAACTTCCGCCGCGGCGGCTTCCTCCCGCAGGAGGAGCGCTACTCCCGGGCCAAGGAGTTCCTGACCACGGCGAACGAGCTCTTCGACTCCTGGCACGGGGACGAGATCCTCGCCGACCGGCAGACCGGCACCTTCCTGCGCGACGCGAAGGCCGGAGCCTTTGTGCACCAAGGCCAACACTTCGACATCCAGGGGCAGTTCAACGTCCCACGCAGCCCGCAGGGACGCCCGGTGATCTTCCAGGCGGGCGACTCCGACGAGGGGCGCGAGTTCGCCGCCTCCAGCGCCGACGCGATCTTCAGCCGGTACGCCACCCTCAAGGAGGGCCAGGCGTTCTACACGGACGTCAAGGGACGCCTCGCCCGCTACGGCCGTGAGCGCGACCAGTTGCTGATCCTGCCCGCCGCGACCTTCGTCCTCGGCGACACGGACGCCGAGGCGGAGGAGATCTCCCGCGAGGTGCGCCGCCAGCAGGTCAGCGGCGCCACCGCGATCAAGCACCTGGAGTTCGTCTGGAACCGCGACCTGTCCGCGTACGACCCGGAAGGACCCCTGCCCGACATCGACCCGGACCTCGGCGAACACACCATCGCCCGGGGCCGCGCCCAGGTCCGGATGTACCGCGACCCGCTCGCCACCGCCCGCGAGTGGCGGGAACTCGCGGCCGCCAACAAGTGGTCCATCCGCGATCTGGTCATCGAGACCGGCAACCGGCAGGCCTTCGTCGGCTCCCCGGCCACCGTCGCCGAGACCATCGACTCCTTCGTACAGGCCGACGCCAGTGACGGCTTCATCCTCGTCCCGCACATCACCCCCGGCGGCCTCGACACCTTCGCCGACACCGTGGTCCCGCTGCTCCAGGAGCGCGGCGTGTACCGCACCGAGTACGAGGGCACGACCCTGCGCGACCACCTCGGCCTCGCCCACCCGGACCACGTGCGCGACGAGCGTGCGGCGTCATGAAATTCCTGGCCATCACCCTGATCGTGCACCGGCCGGACCCGATCACCGGCGTGCGGAAGTCCACGCACGACCGGTTCCGCGAGGTCCTCGACAACGCCCTGCTCGCCGAGGAGTTGGGCTTCGACGGCTTCGGCGTGGGGGAGCGGCACGAGCGACCGTTCATCTCGTCCTCGCCGCCCGTCGTGCTCAGCCACGTCGCCGCGCTCACCAGGCGCATCCGCCTGTTCACGGCCGTGACGACGCTCAGCCTGCTCGACCCGGTACGCGCGTACGAGGACTACGCGACCCTCGACCACCTCTCCGACGGTCGCCTGGACCTGATCATCGGCAAGGGCAACGGCGCCGCCCAGCGCGACCTCTTCGACGTCACCCCCGAAGACCAGTGGGACCGCAACGCCGAGAGCTACGAGGTGTTCCGCAAGATCTGGCGCCAGGACAAGGTGACCGCCGGGACCCGCTTCCGCCCGCAACTCAAGGACGCGGAGGTGTGGCCCCGGCCGTACCAGCAGCCGATCCGGGTCTGGCACGGCAGCGCGACCAGCAAGGAGTCGGTCGACCTGGCCGCCCGCTACGGCGACCCGCTCTTCTCCGCCAACGTCACCAACCCCATCGAGCCCTACGCCGAGTTGATCCGCTACTACCGCGAGCGCTGGGAGCACTACGGCCACGACCCGGCCGACATCGCGGTGGGCGCGGGCACGGCGGGTCTCTACGCGGCCCGTACGTCGCAGGAGGCGCTGGCCGCGTACCGCCCGGTGTTCGAGGGAAACCTGGCCTTCCAGAAGAGCCTGGGCCTGGAGCCGGTCTTCCCGACGCTGGAGGACTTCGTCGAGCGCAGCTCGGCTCTCATCGGCAGTCCCCAGCAGATCATCGACAAGGTGCACCGCTACCACGAGCGGTTCGGACACACGGTGCTGCATCTGCACGCGGACGCGAGCGGTCTCGGCGGCGCCCAGCACCGCGACTCCCTCGAGCGCTTCCAGTCGGAGGTCGCTCCGGTACTGCGCCGCGAGATCCCCGACCCGCCGTTCGCGTGGGGGCCGGTGCTCGCGACGCCCGAGGCCGAGGCGGAGCCGGCGTCCGGGCCGGTGCCTGAGCCGGTGTCCGCCTCCGCCCCCGCGTCCGTCCCCGCCGACCGCTGAGGAGGCCCGCCCCATGTCCGACATCCCCCTCGGCGTCCTCGACCTCGTCCCGATCTCCTCCGGCTCCACCGCGACCGAGGCCCTGCGCAACTCCATCGACCTGGCCCGGCAGGCGGAGCGGTTCGGGTACGCCCGCTACTGGTTCGCCGAGCACCACCTCAACCCGGGAGTCGCCGGCACCTCACCCGCGGTGGTCCTCGCCCTGACCGCCTCCGCCACCTCCACGATCCGGCTCGGCTCGGGCGCCGTACAGCTCGGGCACCGCACCGCGCTCTCCACGGTCGAGGAGTTCGGCCTGATCGACGCCCTGCACCCCGGCCGTCTCGACCTGGGCCTCGGCCGCTCCGGCGGGCGCCCGCCGGGAGGGCCCACCGCCCCGCTGCCGACCGCGACCCCCGTGGTCGACGGCCGCGCCCCGAACGGTCTCCGCATCCCACCCCGGTTCTCCTTCGAGTACCTGCTCGGCTCACCCCGCGTCGCCCTTCAGCGCACGCTGCTCCAACAGCCGCACGCCCGGTCGCAGGACTACGGCGAGCAGATCGACGACATCCTCGCCCTGCTCGCGGGGACGTACCGGTCGGCGGACGGCGTCGAGGCACATGTCGTCCCGGGCGAGGGTGCGGACGTGCAGGTGTGGATCCTGGGCAGCAGCGGCGGGGAGAGCGCCACGGTCGCCGGCCGCAACGGGCTGCGGTTCGCGGCGAACTACCACGTCAGTCCGGCCACGGTGCTGGAGGCGGCGGAGGGCTACCGCGCCGCCTTCCAGCCGTCCGACGTCCTCGACAAGCCGTACGTCAGCGTGTCCGCGGACGTGGTCGTCGCCGAGGACGACGGGACCGCGCGCGAACTCGCCACCGGATACGGCCTCTGGGTCCGCAGCATCCGTACCGCCGAGGGCGCCATCGAGTTCCCTACGCCGAAGGAGGCCCGCGCCCACGTGTGGAGCGACCCGGACCGGGCGCTGGTCGCGGATCGCGTCGATACCCGGTTCGTGGGCTCCCCGGGACACGTCGCCGACCAGTTGGAACAGCTCCAGGAGGCCACCGGGGCCGACGAGTTGCTGATCACGACCATCACCCACGGCCATGCGGACCGGGTGCGCTCGTACGAACTGCTGGCCGAGGAGTGGCGACGCAGATAGCGGTACCGGCACTCGGACGACACATGGACCCGGCTTCCTCCTCTTGCCGACGCCGCCGGCGAAGGCGCGTCAGTGGTGGTGGCCATGCCGGCCGAGGGTCTCCACGGGGGTCGCGCCGGGGCGGGTCCACTGCGGCACGGGCCGGCTGGTCGGTCCCCAGGTGGCGTTCCCGTCCGCGTCCGAGCGCCAGTACCAGCAGGCCTGGCGGCCCTGGGACGGGTGCCCCTCGCGGACGTCGACGATCACGGGCCGGCCCTCGGGGTTGTCCTCCCATGCCTCGCCGCGGCCGTAGGGCGTCATGTCGAGCAGCGCGAGGGACCCGTTGACCGGCTCGTTGCCACGACCCGTCGTGGAGTAGGTGAGGAACACGCGGTCGCCGTCGCGGAGGAAACAGGCGATGTGCCCCATTCCGCCGCCGATCGGCGCGTCCACACCGCGCACCGAGTACCAGGGCTGGGTGTAGCCCATGAACTCGACGTAGGAGGCCACCTCGTCCCACGGGCCCGAGGTCAGGACGGCGAACGAGACGCCGCGGGCGTTGAGATAGACGGCGTCCTTCACATGCCAGGCCGTGGTGGTGCAGCCCTCGCACTGCCCCTGGTGCGGCGCGCCGTCGTACCACATGTGCTGGTAGACCACGAGCTCGTCGCGGCCCTGGAACAGGTCCAGGAACGGGACCGGGCCGTCGGGTCCGACGACCTCGACCGTCCCGTCGAGCTCCGCCATCGGCAGCCGGCGGCGGGCCGCGGCGAGGGCGTCGCCCTCGCGGGTGTGGGCCTTCTCGCGGATCAGGAGCGCGTCACGGACAGCCTGCCAGGTGGCCAGGTCGACGACGGGTGGACGGCCGGGCAGTGCGGCGGTCGGGTCACTCGGCGTGGTCGTCATGATGTCCTCCGTGATGTCTGGTGCGGGGCGGCGTCGCACGACGTCCCACGACGCTCACCAGAACAGACTCGCGCGCCGACCAGAACTCATCGCGGCACGGGACACCTTCGGGCGAGCCCGCGTGGAGGGGACTGCTCGGCGAGCGTACGAGGCTTTCCACAGGCGCCGGTACGCCTCCACACGCTCTGTCCGGCAAGGCCCGTGGGATGGAACGATTTCCGTACTGGTACCCGCGTTGGGCACTACGAGCGGCAAGGGGGGCTGGACATGGCTGTGGTGATGTCGATGCATTGGGCTGGGGTCACGCCGGAGCAGTACGACATGGTGCGGGATGTGGTGGGTTGGGAGGAGGTCCCGGCGGCCGGTGGCCAGGTGCACGTGGCCTGGTTCGACGCCCAGGGGTTCCACGTGACCGATGTGTGGGAATCCCAGCAGGCGTTCGAGACCTTCTTCACCGAACGGCTCGCACCCGCGATCCAGAAGGCCGGCATCACCGGTACACCCGAGACGGGCTTCAGCCCGCTCCACCGGCGCTTCATCGCCGCCGGCATCAGCGGTGCGGCATAGGGACAGGGCGAACGCCGTTTCTGACGCCGCGGAACTCAGTGGGCGACCGCTGCGAAGCCGTGCCTGCCGCGCGCCGGGCTTGGGGCTCCGGCGTGCGGCAGGCAGGCAGGGGGCGGGACGGGCCGGGACGAGACGGGCCGGGGTACGAGACGGTCAGGCCGAAGCGTCGGGCTTGACGATCGTGCTGACGAAGTCGCCGATGGCTCCGAGGGTGCGTCCCATCTGCTCGATCTGCGGGAAGTGCCCGGCGTCGGGGATCGGGGCGAAGTGCCCGTCGGGGAACGAGTCGGCGTAGCCGCGCCCGTACTTCAGGGGCGCTATGCCGTCCTCCTCGCCCCAGACGACCAGCACCGGCACGGTCACCCGGTGCAGTCGGCCGCGCAGCTTCGGGTCGTACGTGAACCCCTCGCCCCCGTACACGGCGAGGGTCTTCTGGTTGGCGACCGCCGCGGCCCGCTGCGCATCGCTGAACGAGGCGAAGTCGGGGCGGAACCGCGCGTTGGCGAAGGACAACCGACTCACCTCGGCCGGGGCCAGGGCGCGCGGGTCGACGACCCGGTTCTCCTTCATGTGGGCGTGGATGCCGACCGCGTTCAGCAGGGTCAGCGCGCCGATCCGGCCGTGGTTGTCGCGCAGGGCCATCTCGGCGGCGATCCAGCCGCCGATGGAGTTGCCGACCACCATGACGCCCTTCAGGTCCAGGGTGTCGAGCAGATCCAGGTACGCGACGGCCAGGTCGGCGACGGTGTCGAACCGCTCCGGGCGGGGGGTGCCGTCGAAGCCGGGGTGGGTCGGCGTGACGACGTACACGTGCTCGGACAGTGCGGACGAGATACCGGCCACCGTGCGCGGGCCGGCACCGCCGTGCAGCATCAGCACGCCGGATCCCTCGGTGTTCTCGCCGTACTCCTCGACAGTGACGGACAGTCCGCCGGTCAGCTCGACGGTGCGGGAGGCGGGGGTGGAGGTGGGGGTGGGCATGGTGAGGTCCTTGTCATCGCGTGGTGAGAGTCGACTCTCATGAAGTTAGAGGGTGTGCTCTCTTCATGCAAGTGAACTCTCATGACGAGACTTGGCCGTTCATGGGAGGGCTCCGGGGGTGAGCCTCGGGGTGTGACCGCGGCCTGCTGCATTGGCAGCACCGACGTCACCGGGTCGAGGTACTGCGCCTCCGGCCGGCAGGCAGGACATACCGGATAAATGCGATCATCACACCGGGGTGACATGGCGACTCCGAGCCGTCACCACATCTGGCAGGAGGAGCAATCGATGAACCTCACTCTGAAGCGCCTGCTCGGCGTTACCGCGGCGGTGGTCACGGGCGCGTCGGCCCTGCTCGGCACCGGCGTCGGCACCGCCGCCGCCTCCGGTCGCGCGCACTGCGACCGCGCCGAACAGGACATGTGGAGCAGCGGCGGGCCCAGCCGCAACCTGACCGGCCACCACTGCAGCGTCCCGAACAACAAGAGACGCTGGTACACCATCGAGATCGACACCCTCGTACGGACCTACTACAAGAGGGACACTCTGGACGCAGGGGTCGACCGGACCGAGACCCTGCACCACAGAACCATCAGCTGCATGGGCTACACCTCCGGCGACGGCAAGCTGAACTGGTTCGGATGCCCGCCCGCCTGACACACCGCCGATGGGTCGGCCCGGGAGGAAACCCCTCCTGAGCCGGCCGTCTCTCCGTGCCCCCGGCCGACGTGCCTCCGACCGGCCCTTCTCTCTCCGCCTCCGGCGAGATTCGACCCTGCGGAACCCGCCGCAGGCGTGAGGGGGGATCAGCTGACGTCGAGGTAGTCCCGTAGGGCCTGGGAGCGGGAGGGGTGGCGCAGTTTGGACATCGTCTTGGACTCGATCTGACGGATGCGCTCACGTGTCACCCCGTACACCTGCCCGATCTCCTCCAGGGTCCGGGCCTGCCCGTCGATGAGGCCGTAGCGCAGGGAGATGATCCCCGCCTCGCGTGCGGTCATGTTCGCGAGGACGGCCTGGATGGCGTCCTTGAGGAGGAGGAAGGTGACCATGTCCGCGGGGGAGATGGTCTCGCTGTCCTCCAGGATGTCACCGAGTTCCGTGCCGCCGTCCTCGCCGAGCGGGGTGTGGAGTGAGACCGGCTGCTTGCTGTAGCCCTCTATCTCGGTGATCTTCTCGACGGGGACGTCCAGCTTGTCCGCGAGTTGTTCCGGTGTGGGTTCGGCCCCGGTGTCCTGGAGTATTTCGCGGCGGACCTTGGCCATGCGATTGATGACCTCGACCATGTGGACGGGGATGCGGATCGTCCGGCTCTGGTCGGCCAGGGCGCGTGAAATCGCCTGCCGGATCCACCAGGTCGCATAGGTCGAGAACTTGAACCCTTTGGTGTAGTCGAATTTCTCCACCGCGCGGATCAGTCCCGTGTTCCCCTCCTGGATCAGATCCAGGAACAGCATTCCCCGCCTGCTGTACCGCTTGGCGATGGAGACCACCAGGCGCAGGTTCGCCTCGACGAGATGAGACTTCGCCACATGCCCGTCCGCGGCGAGAATCTCCAGTTCGCGTTGGAAATCCGGGCTGATGTGCGGCTCCTCCGTCAGTCTTCGCTCGGCGAACAGACCCGCCTCGATCCGCTTCGCCAGCTCCACCTCCTTCTCGGCGTCGAGGAGGGAGACCCGGGCGATCTGCTTGAGGTAGTCGCGCACCTGATCGATCGTGGCGCCGCCGGAGGTGAGCCGGGGGGTGGGCGCGTCGTCGTCCTCGTCCGCATACGCGGCGGGATTGGGCGACTCCAGTTCCCATGCCTGAGTGTCCGTTTCCATGGCGCTCAACTCCTCTCCAGAAGCGGTCGGAGGAACTGCCCGGTGTAGGACCGAGGCTGGGCCGCCACCTGTTCGGGGGTGCCCTCGGCGATCACTGTGCCGCCGCGGTGGCCGCCTTCGGGACCCATGTCGACGATCCAGTAGGCGGTCTTGATCACGTCGAGGTCGTGCTCGATGACCACGACCGTGTTGCCTTGGTCGACGAGTCGGTGGAGCACGGCCATCAGTTGGCGGACGTCCTCGACACGCAGGCCGGTGGTCGGCTCGTCGAGGACGTAGAGCGTTTCACATGGCCCAGGCCCACGTCATGGAGCGTCCTGAGGTGTCGGGAGATGATCGCGTGTTCCGCGAAGAAATCCAGGCTGTCCTCGATGGTCATGCCCAGTACGTCGGTGATGGACCTGCCCTTGAAGTGTACGTCCCGGGTCTCCCGGTTGTACTGCGCTCCGTGACACACCTCACACGGCACGTAGAGGTCACTCCTGTGTACGTCGCCGGGTCCGACCGGGGGCTGCGGCCGATCGGGGACCGGTCGATCCGGACCACCTTGTCGGTCTCCTCGACGCCGCTGATCGCGCCGCGAGCCGGACACACCCGTGACGGCGACGAACCGCCCGGGCGGGAAGGAGACCGACACCGCGCGCCTTCACGGTCTCCTCGTCGTGCTCGACGACGATCACGGTGTTGCCACGGTCCCGCAGCCGCGGCAGTGTCTCGGCGAGCCGTCGGTTGTCGCGCTGGTGCGGCCCGATGCTCGGTTCGTCCAGCACGTACAGCACGCCGACCGGACCGGCGCCGATCCGGGTGGCCGGCCCGATCCGCTGCGCCTCGCCGCCGGACAGACTGGCGGCGGGCCGGTTCAGTGGGAGATGGTCCAGGCCGACGTCGAGAAGGAACCGCGGTCGCTCGCCGATCTCCGCGACGACGGCGTCGGCGACTCGCCGCTCCCAGCCGGGCGCCGCCGCAGGCCGGGCAGGGCACCTCGTTGACAGGTGATGTGGATCTGCTCGCGGAACCCGTGCGGCACCACCTTCTTCGCGGTGGCGGGCAGTTGACGTCAGGGGGCGGCGGTGCTGAACCCGGCCGCCGCGGCCACCGCTTCGAGCAGCCGGGTGAAGTACTCGGCGCCGCTGGTGTTCGTCCACGGCGCGACGGCGCCCTCGGACAGCGCCTTCTCCTCGTCCGGTACGACGAGTTCGGGGTCGACCTCCCTCCGTGAGCCCAGGCCGGTGCACTCGGGCAGGCACCCCACGGCCCGTCGAAGGAGAACAGCCGCGGTTCCAGCGCCTCAAGGCCGATGTCCACGAAGTCGACGCGGACGACGCCTCCGGCGAGCCCGAGCGCGGTCGCTACGGACTCGGTCAGCCGCTGTCACGCACTCGCCTTCACCGCGAGCCGGTCCACGACCACGTCGATCGAGTGCTTCCCGCGCCTGTCCAGCGGCGGCGGCCCGGTGAGCGGCTGAACCTCCCCGTCGACCCGCACCCGGCTGAACCCGTCGGCCCGCAACTGCTTGAACACGTGCGCATGCAACTGTCGGGCGCAGATGGAAAGCGATTCGACGCAACGCCGTCGGCCCTCGGTGAACATCGTGTCGAAAGCCGGGCTGGATTTACCCGAGCCCGATACTCCGGTGAAAACGATGAGCGCATTCCTGGGCAACTCCACGGAGATGTCACGCAGGTTGTGCCGGCGGGCGCCCTTGACGACGAGTTGGTCTTTCACATGTCCGAACCCTGCGACGCGGTAGAGCGTGCGGTTGCCGAATCGTTGTCGACCGGTTCCGCCCTCGGTGACGCTCCGCCCACCGCCGCGGCCTCACGCTTCGACGAGCTCGCGGACGCCGTCCCGCACCTGCTGCTCCTGCTCCAGCACCCGTTCCTGCTCCAGCACCCGCTCGGTCTCCTGCGCCCGCTCCTGTGTCTGCGCCCGCTCCTCGACCGGGTGGCGGTGGCGGTACAGCCAGGTGATGTCGCGGCCGAACGACCAGATGAGCGAGGCGAGCGCGAGGAGCACCGCGGCGGCGTTGCCCTCCAGGGGCATGATCCCGGCGCCCGCGACGAGCAGCACGATCCCCTGGAGGGCCGCCACGGTCTTGCGCGCCATGCTGTGCGGCAGGGCCGCGTTCAGCCAGGGCAGCACCCGGGCCGCCGCAACGAACGCGTACCGCATGGTGCCGATCAGCAGCACCCACGGGCCGAGCGACATCGAGACGTACACGCTCAGCACCAGGATGAGGAACGCGTCCACCTCCATGTCGAAGCGGGCGCCCAGCGCCGTCGAGGTGCCGGTGTGACGGGCGACCTTGCCGTCCACCCCGTCGAGGATCAGGGCGACCGCCGTGAGACCGACGAGCAGGCTGACCGGGGGCGAGCTCTCGAAGGAGTCCGCGACCAGGGCGGTGACCCCGCCGACCAGGATGGCCCGGCCGAGCGTCACCCGATTGGCCGGTCCGAAGGAACGGGGCCGTGAGCGACGCAGGGCACGGGTCAGTACCGCCCAGGTGGCGAGCGCGAAGGCCAGACCGGTCAGCCAGCCCGCGGGCCCCATCCCGATCGCCGTGCCCAGCAGAGCCAGCACCAGGAGCTGCAGACCCGCTCCCACCGTGGTCTCCTGCGCCAAGAGCCTCGCGTCGTACGTGTTGTTCAGGGCCACCGCACATCCTCCGGCCGTATGACAGAGTCGATCAACGCCGCGTACAGTGCGCGGCTTGTCACCGCTCCGTACGTGAAGATCTGCTGAATCGTTCAGGGGGACGCTCATGGAACTCACAGCTCGTGCCTTCTGGCTGAGCTCGCCCGGCCACGCCGAGATACGCGAGGTCGCCCTGCCGGCCCCCGGCGAGGGGGAGGTGCTGGTGCGCACGCTCTACTCGGGAGTGAGCCGGGGCACCGAGACCCTCGTCTTCCGCGGCGGCGTTCCGGAAAGTCAGCATGCTTCGATGCGTGCACCGTTCCAGGACGGGGATTTTCCCGCACCGGTCAAGTATGGCTATTTGAGCGTCGGCCAGGTGGAAGAAGGCCCGGCGGGTCTGCGCGGTCGGACCGTCTTCTGCCTGTATCCGCACCAGACGCGCTACGTCGTGCCGCTGAACGCCGTGACCGTCGTACCGGACTCCGTCCCCGCCCCGCGCGCCGTGCTCGCCGGGACCGTGGAGACCGCGGTCAACGCCCTGTGGGACGCGGCACCGCTGGTCGGCGACCGGATCGCCGTGGTGGGCGGCGGCATGGTCGGCTGCTCCGTCGCCGCGCTCCTCGCCCGCTTCCCGGGCGTACGCGTCCAGCTCGTCGACGCCGACCCCGCGCGCGCCGACATCGCCCGCGCCCTGGGCGTCGACTTCGCGCTCCCCGCGGACGCCGCCGGCGAGTGCGACCTCGTCGTGCACGCCAGCGCCACCGAGGCCGGGCTCACCCGGTCGCTGGAGCTGCTCGCCCAGGAGGGCACCGTCCTGGAGATGAGCTGGTACGGCGACCGGCGGGTCAGCCTTCCGCTGGGCGAGGCCTTCCACTCCCGGCGCCTGGTCGTGCGCAGCAGCCAGGTGGGTTCCGTTTCCCCGGCGCGGCGGGCCAGTCGGACGTACGCCGATCGGCTGGCACTCGCCCTGGAACTGCTCGCCGAGCCCCGCTTCGACGCGCTCGTCACTGGTGAGTGCGGCTTCGACGAACTGCCCCACGTGATGCCGAAGTTGGCCTCCGGATCGATACCCGGCCTGTGCCATCGCGTCGTCTACGAAGGCGTTTGAGCACTGAACAACCTGCCTGACCTCCAAAAACCGCAAAGAAAGGGGAACAGGCAGCTGAACAAGGAGAACGGGGCAGCCGTACTACACGGCATGGTCCCGGCAGGGGATCAGACGTGCCGCACCTGGAGGGTCGTCCGTTGTTCAGCATCACCGTCCGCGATCACCTGATGATCGCCCACAGCTTCCGTGGCGAGGTCTTCGGGCCCGCGCAGCGCCTGCACGGGGCGACGTTCCTGGTGGACGCCACGTTTCGCCGGGCCGAGCTGGACGACGACAACATCGTCGTCGACATCGGTCTGGCCACGCAGGAACTCGGCGCCGTCGTGAGCGCGCTGAACTACCGCAACCTCGACAACGAACCGGACTTCAAGAACACCAACACCTCGACGGAGTTCCTGGCCAAGGTCATCGCCGACCGCCTCGCCGAGCGTGTGCACGCCGGGGCCCTCGGCGAGGGCGCCCAAGGCCTCGCGGGCATCACGGTCACCCTGCACGAGTCGCACATCGCCTGGGCGAGTTACGAGCGTGCGCTGTGACCGACACGACCATGGACCAGGCGTCCCCCAAGTCCGGTCCGGTGTCCCCGAAGACCGGCCAGGCGGCCGCGAAGACCGGCCCGGCGGCCGCGAACGGCGACCAGGCTTCCCTGAACTACGTGCCCGTGCAGCACACGGCTCTCAAGAACGCCGAGATCATCCCCATGTCCCTGCGCTCCGTGCACTTCGTGATGCCGGGCGGTGTCGACGACGCGTCCGCGCCCAGCGGCGGCAACGCCTACGACCGGCGACTCTGCCTCGACCTGCCCGGCTTCGGCTGGCAGGTCCACAAGCACGCCGTCGCGGGCGACTGGCCCCGGCCGTCGGCCTCCGCCCGTACGGAGCTGGCCCGCACGCTCAGTGAGTTCCCGGACGACTCGGTCGTCCTCCTCGACGGGCTCGTCGCCTGCGGCGTCCCCGAGATCATCGCCCCCGAGGCCGAACGGCTGCGTCTCGCCGTCCTGGTGCACCTGCCGCTCGGCGACGAGACCGGGCTCGCGCCCGCCGTGGCCGCCGAGCTGGACGCGAAGGAACGGGCGACGCTGCGGGCCGTGTCCGCCGTCGTCGCCACCAGCGACTGGGCCGTCCGCCGGCTCGTCGCCCACCACGGGCTCGCCCCGGAACGGGTCCATGTCGCCGCCCCGGGCGCCGACATCGCGCCCCTCGCCTCCGGCACCGACGGCGTCTCCCGGCTGCTGTGCGTCGCCGCGGTCACCCCGCGCAAGGGCCAGCACCGGCTGATCGAGGCCCTCGCCACCGTCACCGACCTGCCCTGGAGCTGCGTCTGCGTCGGCGGACTCACCCAGGACCCGACGTACGTCGCCCAGCTGCGCGGCCTGATCGAGAAGTACGGGCTCGGCGACCGGCTGCACCTCGCGGGACCGCAGGCGGGCGCGGAACTCGACGCGAGCTACGCGGCGGCCGACCTCATGGTCCTCACCTCCTACGCCGAGACGTACGGCATGGCCGTCACCGAGGCGCTCGCGCGCGGGATCCCGGTGCTGGCGACCGACGTGGGCGGTCTCCCCGAGGCGGTCGGGCGCGCGCCCGACGGCGGGGTCCCCGGCATCCTCGTACCCCCGGAGAACCCGGCGGCGCTCGCCGCGGAACTGCGCGGCTGGTTCGGCGAGGCCGATGTGCGCCGCCGGCTCAAGGCCGCCGCGCGCAGTCGCCGGGCCGCACTGGACGGCTGGGCGACCACCGCCCGCAGCCTGGCCGGTGTGCTGGGACGTCTTCCGCAGCAGCCTCGGAGGGCGGCATGAGTATGACTGCGACTCCGTCGGGAGTTCCGGAACAGGGCGTGTCGGAGGTGGGCGTGCAGGGTGGTGTGTCCGGGGTTCCGGGGCAGCGCGTGAGCGCGCCCGACGACGACGTGCCCCGCTACGCCCCTCAGTGGCTCCAGCTGCGGGAGCCGGCGGACGCCGCCGCACGGGCGCCCGAACTGCTCGACCCGCTGCGCATCCGGCTGGCGAACCGGCCGGGCCGCGCCGGCGATCTGGTGGTCCACGACCTCGGCTGCGGCACCGGCTCCATGGGCCGCTGGCTCGCCCCCCGGCTCGACGGCGCCCAGCACTGGATCCTGCACGACCGGGACCCCTATCTGCTGCACTTCGCGACCGTGGGCGCACCGCACGCGGCCGCCGACGGCAGCCGGGTCACGGTCACCACCCAGCGCGGTGACATCGGCCGGCTGACCGCGGACGCGCTGGCCGGGGCGTCACTGGTGACGGCGTCCGCCCTGCTCGACGTGCTGACCCGTGAGGAGATCGACCGGCTCGCGGCGGCCTGCGCGGGCGCCGGGGTGCCGGCCCTCCTCACGCTCTCCGTCGTGGGGCGCGTCGAGTTCACACCGGCCGATCCGCTGGACGCCGAGTTCGCCGAGGCGTTCAACGCCCACCAGCGGCGCGGGGAACTGCTCGGCCCCGAGGCGATCACGGCGGCCTGCGAGGCCTTCGACCGGCACGGCGCGACGGTACGGGTGCATCCGAGCCCCTGGCGGCTCGGCGCCGACGAGGCCGACCTCACGGCGGAGTGGCTACGCGGCTGGGTCGGCGCGGCCGTCGAGGAGCGGCCCGCGCTGGCCGCCCGTGCAGAGTCGTATCTGAAGTCCCGCCTCGCCGCCTGTGCCGCGGGTGAGCTGCGCGTACGGGTCCACCACAGCGACGTACTGGCGCTGCCGCGGCCGACCGGCGGTGCGGCGTGAGCGCCGGGGCGGGGACGGCGGAAGCGGTCGGCGTGGACGCGGGCACCTCCCGCCCGCGCGGCGCGGCGACCGCGGTCCGGGTCCACGCCGACGCGGACCTGGTTCGGGTGCGCGGCGACGTGAGTCCGGCGGACACGGCACCGACCGGCGGCGAGGCGGGTGAGCCGCACGCCGAGCGCGAGGCGGGTGAGCCGCGCTCCGAGAGTGAGTCGAACGTGGCGCCGGCCCTCCAGGAGGCCGACCCGCCCCCCGCCCGCCGCAAGGGGGGCTCCCTGCGCACGCACATCGGTTCCGTCGCCGGCGTCCTCATCCTCGGTGTGCTGCTCTGGCGGCTCGGTACCGGTGTCTTCCTGGACGGCCTGCGACGGGTCGACGGCCCGACCCTGCTGGCAGGGCTGGGGCTCGGCCTGCTGACCACCGTGTTCAGCGCCTGGCGCTGGTGCCTGGTGGCACGCGGACTGCGGATCCGGCTGCCGCTGGGCGGCGCCGTCGCGGACTACTACCGCGCGCTGTTCCTGAACGCGGCGCTGCCCGGCGGTGTCCTCGGCGATGTGCACCGTGCCGTACGACACGGCCAGAGCACCGGGGACGTCGGCCGCGGCGTACGCGCCGTGGTGCTCGAACGGACCGCGGGCCAGGCGGTCCTGGTGGCCGTCGGCGCGGTGGTCCTGCTCACCTTCCCGTCACCGGTCCTCGCGGACGCCCGCCAACTCGCCCTGATCCTGGCGATCGTCTCGGTGTGCGGAGTCGTCACGGCGGCCGCGGTCCGCAGGGGCAGCGCCCAGTCCGGCCCGTCCCGGCGCCACCGAGCCGTCCGCGCCGCCCTCACCGAGGCGCGTGGCGCGCTGCTCGCCCGCGGCAACTGGCCGGGCGTGCTCATCTCGTCGGTCGTGGTGCTGGCGGGACATCTGGCGATGTTCCTGCTCGCCGCCCGCGTCGCCGGATCCCACGCCTCCGCCGCCGTACTGCTGCCGCTCGCCCTGCTGGCCCTGCTCGCCATGGGCCTGCCGCTGAACATCGGCGGCTGGGGCCCCAGGGAGGGCGTCATGGCCTGGGCCTTCGGCGCCGCCGGGCTGGGCGCCGGCATGGGCCTGAGCGTCGCGGTGATCTACGGAGTGCTCAGCTTCGCCGCCGCCCTGCCCGGCGTCGCGGTCCTGGTCGTCCGGTGGTTCGCGGCGCTGCGGCGCCCCCGGCAGGAGAACGCAGGAGGGCACGATCAATGCCGAGTGTCAGAGACCGCCGAAGTTCACGCTCCGGAAGTCCCCTTGGCCGGGGCCGCGTCGGAGGCAGTGGGCAGCGTCTTCGCCGTCACCAAGGAGAAGTACGCCCCGAAGGCCTCGGTCAGCCCCGCCAGGAGCTCCTTCCCCTTCTCGGCGGACGCCTTCGAGGGACGGCCGATGACGCCGGACTCGGTATAGCCGGCCATTCCGAGGGTGAGCAGATGACGCCGGTCGTCCGCGACGAAATCGGAGGTCTCGTAACCGGGCCGGACCAATTCAGGATGCGTGTGCAGAAGAATGGAGGTCTCGATTTCACCGGCATGCATATCGGTGAGCAACGAGGTCTCCACACCTGCCCGTTCCAGCGCGGCCTCCCAGTCCTCCATGGCCGGGAAAAGCGCCATACGCGTACCGGTGCCGACGGATTCCTGAACCACATTGCCCAGCACGTAATTCCCGCCGTGCCCGTTGACCAGCACCAGGGTGTCGACGCCGGAGTGGCGCAGCGATGCGGCTATGTCCCGCACCACCGCGTGCAGCGTGACGGCGGAAATGCTGACGGTACCCGGCCAGGCCGCGTGCTCGTGCGAGCAGGAGATCGTCACCGGAGGAAGGAGATGGACCGGATGAGCGGCGGCGATCCGTTCCGCGACGGCGCACGCGACCAGGGTGTCCGTCGCCAACGGAAGGTAGGCACCGTGCTGTTCGAAACTCCCGACGGGAAGCACGGCGACCTCACGGGCGACACCGGCCCCCCGCTCGCGTACATCCTCCGTGGTGTCCGTGGGCAACAGACCGGATACCGCCGAGCGCGTTCCCGAACCACTCATGTTTCACGGCCTTTCGACGCTGCTTTCGACTCTGCTTAGGAACCAGATCATGACAGATAACTTTGGAGTACTCGCCGGGACCGCACGCCTCACAGGTGTCGAACGAGTCGTGAATGCCCCTTTGCCCACCGTGTACGGCGACTTCCAGGCGGTCGGCTTCCTGGACCACGATCGCGGAGAGGAGCAAGTGGCCCTGGTTTACGGGGAGGTCGGCGACCTCAGCAAGAGCGGGGAAGGCGCCACGAAGGAGGGCGTCCTCACCCGGCTCCATTCGGAGTGCCTCACCGGGGACGCCTTCGGCTCCACCCACTGCGAGTGCGGTGACCAGCTCGCCGCCGCGCTGCGCGCCATCGTCGCGGAGGGCCGTGGCGTCCTCGTCTACCTCCGCGGCCACGAGGGCCGCGGCATCGGCCTGCTCGCGAAGCTGCAGGCGATGAAGCTCCAGTCGGAGGGTCTCGACACCGTCGAGGCGAACGTCGCCCTCGGCCTCCCGGTGGACGCCCGTGACTACCGCGTCGCGGCGGACATCCTGCACGACCTCGGCGTCCGCTCCGTACGCCTGCTCTCGAACAACCCGCGCAAGCGGGAGTCGCTCCAGCGCAACGGCATCAAGGTCGCCGAGCAGGTCCCGCTGCTCATACCGCCGTGCCCGCAGAACATCACCTATCTGCGCACCAAGCGGGAGCGCCTCGACCACTTCCTGCCCCACCTGGACGTGGTGGTCTCCCACTCCTCCTGAGCGCGGGCGCCCGAGGGCGTCACCCGGAGGCGTCGGCTGTGGTGAGAGAGGTGCGCGCGGGGAAAGGTACAAGGAATGACCGACGACGTCCTGTACCTCTCCCGGGACCGGGTGACGGAGCTGTTGGACACCGATGCGGCGATCGCCTCGCAGCGCGCGGCGTTCACCGCGCTCGGTGACGGCACCGCCGAGCTCCCCGGCAAGATCATGCACCCCAGCCGATTCGACGACAGCGTCGTCTTCGCCTACCTCGCCCGGCTGTCCGCCGACACCGGGGCCGTCGCCAAGTTCGGCAGTGTCAACCCGGCCAACACGGCGGCCGGGCTGCCGACCGTGCACGCCGTGATCAACGCGCTCGATCCGGTGACCGGGCAACTCGCCGCCGTCATGGACGGTACGGCGGTCACGACCCTGCGCACCGCCGCGGCGAGCGCCGTCGCCCTCGACGCGCTGGCCACCGCCGACAGCGCGGAGCTGGGCCTCCTCGGCTCCGGCACCCAGGCCCTCGCCCACGCGCGGGCCGTCGCCCGGGTGCGGGACCTCAGGTCCGTACGGGTGTGGAGCCCGAACCCGGCCCGACGGGCGCGGGCGGCGCGGCGCCTCGCGACGGAACTCGGGGTCGCGACCAGGGCCGTCGACACGGCGGAGGAAGCCGTCGCGGGCCTGCCCATGGTCGCCGCCTGCACGCTCAGCAGCACACCCGTCGTACAGGGCGCGTGGCTGGCGCCCGGGTGCGCGGTCGTCAGCGTCGGCTCCTTCGAGCCCACCCGCCGCGAGGTCGACATGGACGTCGTACGGCGGGCGGCGGCGGTCGTGGTCGACGACCCGGAGACGGCGGCGGAGCACGCGGGACCGATCGTGGACGCGCTGAGAGAGGGAGTACTCACCCGCGCCGACCTGATCCCGCTCGGCGGCGTCCTCACCGGCAGGCACCCGGCCCGCACCCACCCCGACGACATCGTCTTCTACAACAGCGTCGGGCTCGGCATCCAGGACGCCGCCGCGGCCTGGGCCGTGATCGAGGCCGCTCGTGCCCGGGAGGCGCGCCGATGACCGGGAGCGCGCGGGTCGTCGTCATCGGCGGCGGGGTGATGGGCACGAGCATCGCCTACCACCTGGCCCGGGCCGGTGTACCGGACGTGGTGCTCGTCGAGCGCGACGAACTCGCCTCCGGGTCCACCTCGCGGGCCGCGGGCGGGGTCCGGGCGCAGTTCTCCGACGAGCTGAACATCCAGCTGGGTGCCCGGAGTCTGGAGGCGTTCGCCCGTTTCGGTGAGGAACCGGGCCAGGACATCGGGCTGCGCCGGGTCGGCTATCTGTTCCTGCTCTCCACGCCCGAGGAGGTCGCCGCCTTCGAGGACGGCGTACGGCGGCAGAACGCGCTAGGGGTGCCCAGCCGTCTGATCGACCCGGCCGAGGCCCAGCGGCTGTCCCCGCTGATCAGCACCGACGGGTTGCTGGCGGCGGCCTTCTCCCCGGACGACGGGCACTGCACGCCCGAGTCCGTCGTGCAGGGCTACGCGGCCGGGGCCCGCCGGTACGGCGCGACCGTGTTGCGCCACCGCGAGGTCACCGGTATCGAGACCCGCGGCGACGAGATCACCGCGGTCGTCACCAGCCAGGGGCGGATCGCCACCGACACGGTCGTCTGCGCGGCCGGTGCCTGGTCGCGGGCGGTCGGCGCGATGGTGGGCGTGGACCTGCCGGTGGAACCGCTGCGCCGCCAGATCGCCGTCACCGAAGCCGTCCCGGGCCTGCCGCCCGACCTCCCCATGACCATCGACTTCACCACCAGCCTCTACTTCCACACCGAGGGCCCCGGCCTCCTCCTCGGCATGTCCGACCCCGACGAGGTCCCCGGTTTCGCCACCACTCCCCACGACCGCTGGATCCCCCGCCTGTCCGAGGCGATGGAGCGCCGCGCCCCGGCCCTGCTCGACCTGCGCCGGACGGGCGGCTGGGCGGGCCTGTACGAGATCACTCCGGACCACAACGCCCTGATCGGCGAGGCGCGTTCGTGCGCACGCTTCCTGTACGCGACGGGGTTCTCGGGGCACGGCTTCCTCCAGGGACCGGCGGTCGGCGAGGTGATCCGTGATCTGTACCTGGGCCGCGTACCCTTCGTCGACATCAGCCCCCTGAGCGTCGAACGCTTCACCGCCGACGCCCCGCGCCCGGAGGTCAACCTCGTATGACCGAGCTCCACTTGTGGCTGCGCCACGAGATCCGTACGACCGAACGGCGTACCCCGATCGTGCCCGCGGACGCCCGACGGCTCGTCGAGAGCGGCGTGACGCTCACGGTCGAGGAGTCGCCGCAGCGGGTCTTCCCCATCGAGGCCTACGAGGAGGCCGGCTGCCGGGTCGCGAAGGCAGGCTCCTGGGTGTCGGCGCCGCCCGAAGCGGTCGTCGTCGGACTGAAGGAACTCCCCGACGGACCGCCCGCGCTGACACATCGCCATGTCTTCTTCGGGCACGCCTACAAACGGCAGCCGGGGGCGGCGGCGCTGCTCCGCAGGTTCCTCGCCGGGGGCGGGGCCCTGCTGGACATCGAGTACCTGGTGCACGACGACGGGCGCAGGCTCGCCGCGTTCGGCTACTGGGCCGGATACCTGGGCGCCGCCCTGGCGGTGCTGCACCACCGGGGCAGCCTCAAGGCCCCGTTGCGGCCCACCTCGAAGGAGGACCTGGACGCCGAACTCGCCTCAGAGAAGGGCGAGTTGCGAGCCCTCGTCATCGGCGCGCTCGGCCGCAGCGGCCGGGGCGCCCGGGTGGCGCTGGGCGTGGCCGGGGTCGAGCCCACCAGCTGGGACCTCGCCGAGACCCGTGAGCTGGACCGACGGGCGCTGCTGGCACACGAGTTGATGGTCAACACCGTGCTCACCACCCGGCCGATCCCGCCCTTCCTCACGGACGAGGACCTCGACGAGCCCGGCCGCAGGCTGCGCACCCTGTGCGACGTCACCTGCGACGTCGGCTCCCCCCTGAACGTGCTGCCGATCTACGACACCACGACGGACTGGACGCACCCCGCCCGCCGCATCCGCGAGCGACCCGCCCTCGACCTGATCGCCATCGACAACCTGCCGTCGCTGCTGCCGCTGGAGGCGAGCGTCGACTTCTCGGCGGCGCTGCTGCCCCAGCTGCTGGAGTTCGGGGTCGGCGGACCGTGGGGGCGCTGCCTGGACCGTTTCCACGAGGCGTGCCGCGCCCTCGAAGCCGAGGAAGCCGAGGATGCCGCGGATGCCGGGGTGGCTGAGGAAGCCGAGAAGGCAGAGCAAGCCGAGAAGGCAGAGGAAGGGGAGTCGCGTGATGTCTGAGGTGACGGCCGCGAGCGGCACCGTCCACTGGATCGGCGCGGGCCTGTCCACCGGCAGCGGTCTCGCCGCGACCTGCGACGCCGCCGACCGCGTACGCCTGTGGCACCGCACCGAGGAGCGTGCCGCCCGCAGCCTGGAGGCGCTGGGCCTGACCGGGCGTGCGGAGCCCCGTGCGTACACACGGGAGGCGCTCGTCGCCGAGCTCGCCCCCGGAGACGTCGTCGTCTCCATGCTGCCCGCGCCCGAACACGCCCCGCTGCTCGCCGTCTGCGTCGAGCGCGGCGCCCACTTCGCCTGCTCCAGCTATGTGTCGGACGCGGTCCTCGACCAGGTGCCCGCGGCCGAGGCGGCGGGAGTGGTGGTGCTGACCGAGTGCGGGCTCGACCCGGGCATCGACCACCTCTTCGCGCACAGTCTGATCGCCCGGGCCGAGGCTGAGATCGGCGCCGACTCGGCCGCCTCGTACCGCCTCACCTCGTACTGCGGCGGCATCCCCGCCGTGCCCAACGACTTCAAGTACCGCTTCAGCTGGGCACCCGCGGGCGTGCTCAACGCTCTCCGCTCGCCCGCCCGATACGTCGAGGACGGCATCGAGACCACCGCCGACCGCCCCTGGGAGGCCACCCGCCCGCACCTGATCGACGGCGAGGCCTTCGAGGTCTACCCCAACCGCGACAGCGTGCCCTTCGTCGAGCAGTACGGGCTTCCCGGCACCTGGAAGCCGGAGACCTTCGTGCGCGGCACCCTGCGCCTCGACGGCTGGCTGCGGGCCTGGGACACGGTCTTCGAGGAGTTGAAGGCGGGCGACGACCGGCGGATCACCGCCCTCGCCCAGGAGTTGGCCAGGACCTATCCGACCACCGACGCGGACCGTGACCGGGTCGTCCTCGCCGTCTCCCTCGACGTGCGCGGCGGCTCCGGCGCGACCTGGTCGGGGCGCTACCTCCTCGACCTCGTGGGCACCGCCGAGGAGAGCGCCATGGCCCGCTGTGTCTCCCGCACGCTCGCCCTCGGGGTCCGCCACATCCTGGACGGTTCGCTCCCGCCGGGCCTCGTCCGCGCCGCGGAGACGGCCGAGCGCTCCGAGGAGTGGCTGGCCGAACTCGCCGGGGAGGGAGTGCCCTTCACCCTGCGCGCGGGGTAGCCGGGCTCAGCCGAGCACCGCCTCGTGAACGAGCCGCTTGAGCTCGGGATAGATCGAGTGCGAGGAGGTCGGGCGGACCTGGGTGTAGAACTGCACGGTCAGGTCGTGGCGCGGGTCGACCCAGAAGGTCGTACTGGCGACCCCGCTCCAGCCGAACGCGCCCTCGCTGGACGGCGACCGGGTGATCTCGGGGTCCACCACGACGGAGACCCCGAGTCCGAAGCCGAGTCCCGCGTTGCCGGGTTCGCGATGCAGCGCGCTGCCGAAGGTGCGGCGGTCGACGCCGCCCGGGAGGTGGTTGGCGGCCATCGTGTCCACGGTCTCCGGCTTCAGCAGCCGGACCCCGTCGAGTTCGCCGCGACGGCGGAGCATCTCCATGAAGCGGTGGTAGTCGTACGCGGAGGCCACCATGCCGCCGCTGCCGGAGAGGAAGCGCGGGCGGCCGTGCAGAGGGAGCCCGGCGATCGGGGTGATGCGGCCCTCGGCGTCCTCGCCGTAGAGCTCGGCGAGCCGCCCGGCCTGCTCGTCGGTGACGCAGAACCCGGCGTCCGTCATCCCCAGCGGCCCGAAGATCCGCTCGGCGAGGAACACGTCGAGATCCTGCCCCGACACCACTTCGATCAGGCGGCCGAGCACATTGGTGGAGACGGAGTAGTTCCACTCGGTGCCCGGCTCGAACTGCAGGGGCAGGCCCGCGTACACGTCGCAGGTCCCGGCCAGGTCCGCGCCCGGCGCCACCGACGACTCCAGACCGGCGTCGCGGTAGAGCGCGTCGACGGGGTGGGAGTGGTAGAAGCCGAAGGTCAGACCCGAGGTGTGGGTCAACAGGTGCCGGATCAGGAGAGGTTGCCCGGCCGGGCGGGTCTCCATGTCGGCGCCCGACCCGCTGACGTACACCCGGGGGTCGGCGAAGGCGGGCAGGAAACGCGCCACGGGGTCGTCGAGCCGGAGGCGTCCCTCCTCCAGGAGCATCAGCGCGGCGACCGAGGTGACCGGCTTCGTCATCGAGTAGATCCGCCACAAGGTGTCGGTCTCGACGGGGAGTCGGGCCTCGACGTCGCGATGGCCGTACGTGGTGAGGTGCGCCACCCGGCCGTGCCGGGACACGGACACGAGGTAGCCGGGCAGCCGGAGGTCGTCGACCAGGTGGGAGAAGTGCTGGTCCAGACGGGCCAGCGCCTTCGGATCAAGGCCGGCCTCGCGCGGCTCGATCTCTTGTCGCAGATGTCCCATGGTTCTCCTCCGGACTGCGGCTCTCGGACTCGCTCGTCCTCATCGTCTCGCTCGTCCTCATCGTCTCGCTCGTCCTCATCGTCTCGTATGGACTTCGCGAGCGGCGTCGCCGGGTGAGTGACCGGCGGGTCGCCGCTCGGCGACCGGCGCGTCGCCGCGGCCCGGGAGCCGCAACGCCGACAGCGCGCCGATCGCCGTGAGGGCCGCGAGGACGGTCAGCGCGGGTCCCATGGCGACGCCGGCCAGGCCGACCAGTGTGGTCGCCACGGCCACCCCCACCGTCGGTCCGATGTTCATCGCGGTCTGCTGAAGCCCGCCCGCCACGCCGGCCGACCCGGCGGACGCGCAGCGCACGACGACGGCAGTCGCGCTCACCATCACCGCGACGAACCCCGCGCCCAGGAGCAGGAATCCGGCGCCGATCGCCGGGTCCGTCGAGGCGCGGTCGAGCCGGGACAGCAGCAGGACGCCGAGGAGGAGCAGCAGCATCGCGGTCCCGGTCGTGCGGCGCGGGCCGTGGCGGCGCAGCAGTACGGCGGAGACCGGCGCGCCCAGCACCATCATCACGGCCAGCGGGAGCGCGCGCAGACTGCTCTGGAGCGGGTCGAGGCCGAGCACGTCCTGAAGGTAGTAGGTGCTGACGAAGAGCGTGCCGAACAGCGCCGCGGAGGCGCACACGAGGGTGCCGAGCGCCGCGCCGACCGTGGGGGAGCCGAGCAGCCCGTGCGGCACCAGCGGGCTCGCCGCGCGCCGTTCGTGCCGTACGAACGCGGCTGCCGCGGCCGTCGCAACGACCGGCCCGAGCACGGTCGCCGTGGTCAAGCCGGTCGCCGGCAGCACGACGAGCGTGCGCACCAGGGCGACCAGGGCCACCGCGAGCAGCGCCGCGCCGGGCAGGTCCAGTCCGGCCGCCGAGCCTCTGGCCCGGGGCGCGTCCGTGACGGTCAGGGCCAGGGCGGCCATGAGGAGCGCGGGTACGACGTTCAGGAAGAAAACGGGCCGCCAGCCCAACTGGGTGACCAGCGCCCCGCCGATGAGGGGACCCCCGGCCGCCGCGAGACCGATGGCGCTGGTGCGCAGCGCGATGGGCATGCCGAGCCGGTCGGGCGGGTAGGCCGCGCGCAGCATCCCGAGCGTGGCGGGCTGCGACAGCGCGCCGAAGATCCCCTGGGCGACCCGCAGTCCGATCACCCAGCCGATGTCGGGCGCCAGACCGATCCCCGCCGACGCCGCCCCGAAGCCCACCATCCCCACGGCGAAGACCTGTTGGTGGCCGTACCGGTCGCCGAGTCGCCCCGCGAACACCAACAGACTGGCCACCGCGATGAGATAGCCGGTGCTGGTCCACTGCACCTGTGCGAACGAGGCGTCCAGGTCGCGCCGCAGCGTGGGCTGAGCGACGGTGAGGACGGTTCCGTCCAGTGCGACGACGACGGCCCCGACGACGCTGTTGGCCAGCGTGAGACGGCGCCGCGCCGAGGGGTTCACCGCTCCTCCGGCCCGAGGTGCGCGTCCAGCGCGGCATCCAGCAGGGGTATGAAGTCGGTGGCTCCCGTGGCGAGTTGGAGGCTGCCCCAGCCCCACAGCTGGGCGATCCCGTGCAGGTTCGCCCAGAGGGCGCCCGCGACGAGCGCGGTGTCGGCCTCGGGGCGTGCCCGGCCGACCAGGTCCACCAGGACACCGAACAGCGGCAGACTGGTCTCCCGGAGCCCCAGTTTCCCGCTCTCCAAGAGATCATGGCGGAACATCAGCTCGTACATTCCGGGCTGAGTGAAGGCGAAGTCGAGATAGACCCTCCCCAGCGTCGTGAGCCGGTCACGGGGACTCGCCGCTGGGTCGCCCAGCGCCTCCGTCGCCCGGGCCCCCAGGTCGGCGAAGCCCCGGCGCGCGATGGCGGAGAGCAGCTCCAGATGGGTCGGGAAGTAGCGGCGCGGGGCACCGTGCGAGACGCCCGCGCGACGGGCGATCTCCCGCAGGGTCAGAACCTGCGCGCCCTCCGTGGACACCAGGTCCACGCCCACCTCGATCAACCGGGCCCGCAGCCCCGTGTCCGCTTCACTCATAGACACTGTCTACCAGTCCCCGTAGACGCTGTCTACCAATCTGGTAGACGGTGTCTACGTGACGGGAATGGCCATGCGTTCCCCGGGGTTGAGCGAAATATGACTCAGGACGCGACGCAGGACACACTGCTCAAGCTGCTCTCCGAGTACGACGGCGGAGTGCTGGTCACCCTCAAGAAGGGCGGCCGGCCCCAGCTGTCCAACGTGAACCACGCCTACGATCCCGACGAGCGGGTCGTCCGGGTCTCGGTCACGGACGACCGCGCCAAGACCCGCAATCTGCGCCGGGACCCGCGGGCCTCCTATCACGTCACGGCCGAGGACCGTTGGGCGTACACGGTCGCCGAGGGCACCGCCGAGCTCACTCCCGTCGCCCGGGACCCCCACGACGAGACGGTCGAGGAACTGGTGCGGCTCTACCGGGCCGTGCGGGGCGAGCACCCCGACTGGGACGAATACCGGGCCGCGATGGTCAGCGACGGCCGGCTCGTCCTACGGCTCCACGTGGAGCGCGCGTACGGCGTGCCCCGCGGACGCTGAGCCCGCTCCCTCGTCGCTGCGGGCCTCGATCGCGCGGAGCACGGCCACCATGTCGGACCCGCCGTGGCCCTGTGCCACCGTCTCGTCGAAGAGGGCGTGGCAGACGTCGAGCAGGGGTGAGGCCAGCCCCGCTCGGCGCGCGGCCCCGGCGATCAGCTCGTTGTTCATCAGGACGTCACGGGCCGCGGCCTGCACGGCGAAGTCGCGCTCCCGCAGCTTCGGGGCCTTCATCCGGGAGACGCCGCTGGCCATCGGACCGGCGTCCAGCACGTCCAGGAAGAGCTTGCGGTCCAGGCCCTGCCGTTCGGCGAAGTGGAACGCCTCGCTGAGGCCGGTCACCAAGGTGATCAGGAACAGGTTCACGGACAACTTCATCAACAGGGCGTTGGGCACCGGCCCGCAGTCGAAGCTCTCGTGACACATCGGGCCGAGCAGCGGCCGTACCTCCTCGACGGCCGCGGGATCCCCGGCGAGCATCGCCACCAGCCGCCCGGCCTCCGCCGGGACCCGCGACCCGGAGACCGGGACCTCGACGTACCGGCCGCCCGCCGCGCGCACCTCGGCCTCCAGGCCGCGTGAGTACTCGGGCGACGTCGTGCCCATGGGGACGACGGTGCGCCCCTCGACGCGCGCGGCGAACTGCGGGGTGCCGCGGCCCAGGACGGCGTCCGTCACGGAGCCGTCCGCCGGCATCAGGAGGACGACGCGGCAGCGCGCGAAGACCTCGGCCGGGTCCGTGGCCACCTCGGCTCCCGCGGTCCGCAACGGCTCGGTCCTCGCGGCGGTGCGGTTCCAGACGACCAGCGGGGTGCCCGCCCTCGCGAGGTTGAGCGCCATGGGCTGTCCCATGACACCGAGGCCGATGAATCCCACGTACACGACGCACCACCGTCTCTGCCGGCACCCCCGTCGGGCCGCCGTCGCCGCCTATGACCGCTGTCATGATAGCCAGCTCTATGACAGCGGTCATAGTGGGTAGTGTGCCTACGTCAGTCCTGGTGGGAGGTCGATGATGGCGGTTTCCGAGCGGGGGCCGCGCGAACGGATGGTGTTCAGCGCGGCACAGCTCATCCGGCGCGACGGGGTCACCGCGACGGGGATGCGCGAGGTCGCCGCGCATGCGGGGGCGCCGCGCGGATCGCTCCAGCACTACTTCCCGGGCGGCAAGGAGCAGTTGGTCAACGAGGCCGTGGACTGGGCGGGCGGCTACGCGGGCAAGCGCGTCGCCCGCTTCCTCGCGGCGCTGGACGAACCGACGCCGAGCGGTCTGTTCGCGGCGATGGTGCGGCAGTGGACCGACGAGTTCCAGGAGGCCGGATTCGCCTCCGGCTGCCCCGTCGCGGCGGCGACCGTGGACTGCGCGGAGTCCACCGAGTCCACCAGGACCGCTGCCGCCGCCGCGTTCGCCCGCTGGAACCGTCCGGTGGCCGAGGCCCTGACGGACATGGGCGTACCTGCGGAACGCGCCGAACCGCTGGCCACGGTCATGATCAGCGCCCTGGAGGGGGCGCTCCTCATCGCCAGGACCGAACGGGACGTACGGGCCCTGACCGCCGTGGCCCACGAACTCGGTCCCTTCCTGGACGGGGCCCGGACGACGAGCCGAGGGGCGACAGGATCTCCGCGCACACCGGCCGCCCCTGAACCCGGCCGGGGTGCGCGGAGTGGCTCTGTGTAACCGCGCTGTTTCTTTCCGCTTGCCCCGGGCGATGTTCATGCCGAAAACGTCAGCTGTCAACCGTGCCCCCCCGTCGGGCGGTCAGGCGGTCACGGCCTCGCGCTTCGCGGCGTCCTGGGACGCCCGCTCGCCCAGCTCCTCCGTCGGCACCGTGTGCGTCTCGCGGGCGGTGAGCGCGGCGAGCACCGGCGGGACGCACAGCGCCGCGGTGAACAGCGCCACGGACGACCAGTCGTCGCCGCCCGGGCCCGCGATCTGCGCGGCGAAGGTGACCGCGAACCCGGCGACGGCGAAGCCGATCTGCGTGCCGATCGCCATACCGGAGAGCCGGACGCGGGTGGAGAACATCTCGCCGTAGAAGGACGGCCAGACACCGTTGGCCGCGCTGTACACGACGCCGAAGGCGAGGATGCCGAAGAGGAGGACGAGGGGGTACGAGCCGGTCGAGATGGCCCACAGGTAGGCGAACATCAGCACGGCGCTGCCCGCGGCGCCGATCAGGAAGACCGGACGGCGGCCGATGCGGTCGGAGAGCGTGGCCCAGACGGGGATCGCGCCGAGGGCGACGATGTTGGCGAGCGCGCCCACCCACAGCATCTGCGTGCGCGACAGCCCGACCGAGTCGCTCGTGCCGTACGCCAGCGCCCAGACCGTGAAGATCGTGCTGACCGAGGCGATCAGGGCGCCCGCGACGACCCGCAGGACGTCCGCCCAGTGCTCGCGGAGGAGCACGAGGAGCGGCTGTTTGGGAACGCCCTCGCTCGCGGCCTGCTGGGTGAAGGCCGGCGTCTCCTGGAGGGTGCGGCGGATGACATAGCCGACCACGGCGACCGCGACGCTCGCCCAGAACGGCACGCGCCAGCCCCAGGAGAGCAGTTGGTCCTCGGGCAGCGCGGCGACCGGCAGGAACACCAGGGTCGCCAGGAGCTGGCCGCCCTGGGTGCCGCTGAGGGTGAAGCTGGTGAAGAAGCCCCGGCGGTGGGGCGGCGCGTGTTCCAGCGTCATGGAGTTGGCGCTCGCCTGCTCACCGGCCGCGGAGATGCCCTGGAGGACGCGGCAGAGCACCAGGAGGACCGGGGCGAGGCCGCCGACCTGGGCGCGGGTGGGCAGACAGCCGATGAGGAACGTCGACAGGCCCATCAGGATCAGCGTGAAGACCATGATCTTCTTGCGGCCGACCCGGTCGCCGAAGTGGCCGAGGAAGAGCGCGCCGACCGGGCGGGCCGCGTACGCGACGCCGAACGTGGCCAGCGAGAGGAGGGTCGCGGTGGCCGGGTCCGACTCGTCGAAGAAGACCTTCGGGAAGATCAGTGCCGCGGCGCTGCCGTAGATGAAGAAGTCGTAGTACTCCAGGGCGCTGCCGATCCAGGCGGCCATGGCGGCCTTCCGGGGCTGGCCGGGTGGCGCGTCGAGCGGGACGGCGGGGACAGACACGGCGTGCTCCTTCGAGGGAACTCCGGGGACGGGAGTGGCGGAGGGGTGAGGTGCCGGGGCCCTGGGGGTGTACGGGTCGGCCGTGCCGGATGCGACGAGTCTGCTCGACGGTGGGAGGTCTGCTCAACGTTGCGCGTCCGGCTAATTAACCCACTGGATAGTTAGTAGCGGATGGCTACGGATGTTGCGCCCACGTTTCCCGGGTGTCAAGAGGTCGTACTGAAGGATCTCTCCCGGCCGTGCCCCGCCCTGACCCCCGAGCGGGGCCCGGAGCGGGGGACGGGAGGGGGTGACGGTCCTGCCGTTCTCAGTCCTCCGTGCGGTCCGCCGTCAGATAGGCGATGACCATGTCGCCGAGCATGGTCCGGTAGTGCTCCCGCTGGTCGGGGGCCACCAGGTCACGGCCGAAGAGGGCGCCGAAGGTATGCCGGTTGGAGACCCGGAAGAAGCAGAACGAGCTGATCATCGCGTGCAGGTCCACGGCGTCGACGTCGGCCGTGAACAGCCCCGACTTCCGGCCGGTCTCCAGGATGCGGCGGATCACCTCCAGCGCGGGTGAACCGATCTTCCCGAGTTCCTCGGACGCGACTATGTGCTCCGCCTCGTGGATGTTCTCGATGCTGACCAGCCGGATGAAGTCCGGATGCGCCTCATGGTGGTCGAAGGTCAGCTCGGCGAGCCTGCGGATGGCCGCGACCGGGTCCAGGTGCTCGACGTCCAGCTCCTGTTCGGCCATCCGGATCACGGAGTACGCGCGCTCCAGGACGGCCGTGAACAGCTGCTCCTTGCCACCGAAGTAGTAATAGATCATCCGCTTGGTGGTGCGGGTGCGGGCGGCGATCTCGTCGACGCGGGCACCGGCGAAGCCGGCGCGCGAGAACTCCTGGGTCGCCACGTCGAGAATCTCGGCCTTGGTCCGGGCGGCGTCGCGGATGCGCCCGACGGGCCGTGCAGGTTCTTCGACGCTGGTCATCGGCTTCCTTCGGGCGAGGGGGTCAGTGCCCGCGATTGTAGAAGCAGGGTCTGCCGCCGTGGTCCCGAGTTCCGGGGCGGGCCTTCCCGCGAGCTCGGGATGCTGATATAGCTAACGTACTAGTTCGTACATTAGTGAGCGCTCAGGAGGTCCGCCGTGACCATGGACACGTATCTCGTCGGCCTCATCGGTTCCGGCATCGGCCCCTCGCTCAGCCCCGCGCTGCACGAGCGGGAGGCCGACCGGCAGGGACTGCGCTATGTGTACCGGCTGATCGACATCGACGTGCTCGGCGTCGGGCCGGAGGCGGTGGGCGATCTCGTACGGGCCGCGCGGGACCTCGGCTTCGACGGGCTGAACATCACGCACCCCTGCAAGCAGCTGGTCATCGACCACCTCGACGAGCTCGCTCCGCAGGCGGCGGCCCTCGGCGCGGTCAACACCGTCGTCTTCGAGGGCGGTCGCGCGATCGGGCACAACACCGATGTCACCGGGTTCGCGGCGTCCTTCGCGCGCGGGCTGCCCGACGTCCCGCTGGAGCGGGTCGTGCAGCTGGGTGCCGGCGGGGCGGGTGCGGCGGTCGCCCACGCCGTGCTGACGCTGGGCGCGGGGCACGTCACCGTCGTGGACGCGATGCCGGACCGGGCGGCGGATCTTGCCGCCGGGCTGAACCGGCACTTCGGCGCGGGGCGGGTGGCGGCCGCGACGCCGGATGCGCTCGGGGGGCTGCTCGCCCGTGCCGACGGGGTGGTGCACGCGACGCCCACCGGGATGGCGGCCCATCCCGGGCTGCCGTTCCCGGCCGAGCTGCTGCATCCCGGACTGTGGGTCGCCGAGGTGGTGTACCGGCCGCTGGAGACCGAGTTGCTGCGCACGGCCCGGGCGGTGGGGTGCGCGACGCTGGACGGCGGGGGCATGGCCGTGTTCCAGGCGGTGGACGCGTTTCGGCTGTTCACGGGGCGGGAGCCGGATGCCGTGCGGATGCTGGCGGACATTGCTGAGCTGGCGGGTGTATCGGGTGCGGGTGTCGGTGGCTGAGGGCGCCTGATGGGTGGGGCGGCTCGGATTGTGTGGCGGGGTGCGGGGGCGTGGGGGCTGGTCGCGCAGTTCCCCGCGCCCCCTGCGGGGCGGGTGCGGGGCGCGCCCACGCGGCGGAGCCGCAGATGTCACGGCCCCGCGCCCCTTGCGGGGCTCGTCCGAGCCGACGGCTCTCGTGGCCGCGCCTCGATGTGCAGCGACAGCTGATGTGCAGCGACAGCTAAGGAGTATCGACGTGCGTACGTCCATTGCCACTGTCTCGCTCAGTGGGTCCCTGACCGAGAAGCTCACGGCCGCGGGGCGGGCGGGGTTCGACGGGGTGGAGATCTTCGAGAACGATCTGCTCGCGAGCCCCCTCACCCCCGAGGAGATCCGGGCCCGCACCGCGGACCTCGGTCTGAGCATCGACCTGTACCAGCCGATGCGGGACATCGAAGCGGTCCCCGAAGAGGAGTTCGCCCGCAATCTGCGCCGCGCCCGGCACAAGTTCGAGCTCATGCGCCGCCTCGGCACCGACACGGTCCTGGTCTGTTCCAGCGTCTCCCCGCTCGCCGTGGACGACGACGCGCTCGCGGCCGACCAGCTGCGCCGGCTCGCGGACCTCGCGCAGGACTTCGGTGTGCGCGTCGCCTACGAGGCGCTCGCGTGGGGCCGCCACGTGAGTACGTACGACCACGCCTGGAACATCGTCGAAGCCGCGGACCACCCCGCCCTCGGCACCTGCCTGGACAGCTTCCACATCCTCGCCCGCGGCGGCGACCCCAAGGGCATCGAGGACATCCCCGGCGAGAAGATCTTCTTCCTGCAACTGGCCGACGCCCCCCTGATGGCGATGGACGTCCTGCAGTGGAGCCGCCACTACCGTTGCTTCCCGGGCCAGGGCGGCTTCGACATCGCGGGGTTCCTCGGACACGTCCTGCGGGCCGGATACCGCGGACCGCTCTCCCTCGAGGTCTTCAACGACGTCTTCCGGCAGGCCGAGGCCGGGCCGACCGCCGTGGACGCGCGTCGCTCCCTCCTCGTCCTCCAGGAGGCGACGGGACTCGCGGCCCCGCCCGCGCCCGTGGTGCCGACCGGTGTCGCCTTCGCCGAGCTCGTCACCCCCGACGTCGAACCCGTCACCGCGCTCCTCGGCGCCCTCGGCTTCACCCGCAGGGCCAGGCACAGCAGCAAGCCCGTCGACCTCTGGCAGCAGGGCGAGGCCCGTGTCCTCGTGAACACCGGACCGGCCGCCCGGCGCGACGGCACCTCCCTCGCCGCCGTCGGCCTGGAGTCCCCGGACCCGGCCGCCGCGGCCCGGCGCGCCGAATCCCTCCTCGCCCCGGTCCTGCCCCGCCGCCGCGCCCCCGAGGACGCACCGCTGGACGCGGTGGCCGCCCCCGACGGCACCGAACTCTTCTTCTGTGTCACGGATCGCTCCGGGCACCCCGAACCCGCGGGGTGGACGGGCGACTTCGTGCCGGTCCCGCACGAACGACTCCCGCAGCACGTGGCCCGCATCGACCACCTGGCCCTCACCCAGCCCTGGCACCAGTTCGACGAGGCGGCCCTCTTCCACCGCAGTGTGCTCGGGCTGAGCGCACAGGACAGCGTCGATGTCGCCGACCCGTACGGACTGCACCGCAGCCGCGCGGTCACCAACGCCGACGGCAGCGTCCGTATCGCCCTCGGCGTCGGGCCCGCCCCCACCGACGAGGGCGCCCGCGCCCAGCACATCGCCCTCGCCACGGACGACGTGGTCGCCGCGGCCCGCCGCTTCCGCGAGGCCGGCGGCCGACTGCTGGCGATGCCCGCGAACTACTACGACGACCTCGCCGCACGGTATGAGTTCGCCGACGGCGAGCCGGAGACGTACCGCGAACTCGGCATCCTCTACGACCGTGACGCGCAGGGTGAGTTCCGCCACTGCTACACGGAGACGGTCGGCCGTGTCTTCTTCGAACTCGTCCAGCGTGACGGCGGTTACCGGGGCTACGGAGCGCAGAACGCCCCTGTGCGGCTGGCCGCGCAGCACCTGCCGCGCCGACCGGGGAGCTGACCCCTCGACCGCGGCACGGCGCCACTCGCGTCACGACGCCGCCAGCCCGAGCCCCAGGCGGAGCCATATTACCCGTCAGTTGACATTGAAACATCAATGCCCACCGCTATCATCACACCACCCGCGGAACACCTCTGCGGAGCGACCGTCGGCCGATGACAGCGGCAGCACGGTATCGCCCCCAGTCTGCTGCCCAGGACGTGGAGCAATCGGCCTCCGGCTCTGAGGCCGGTTTCAGTGCTTCACGTTCTGAGAGGGAGCCCATGCCGGGAGACCGCTTCACCCCCGACTTCGACCCCGACTACGGGGACGCACCCCTCAGCACCGCACGCAAGGACATCGCCAACGGGCGCTGGCAGGGTCTGCGGGATCTGCTGCGGGTGACCGGCCCCGCGTGGTCCGTGCGCGCCCACCGGATCCGGTTGCTCGCGCCCGCGTGCGCGGGCAACTCGTCGGTCGAGTCCTGGCTCGCCGAGGAGCCGCGCAGCCCCGACGCCCTGGTACTGCGGGCCGCGACCGAGGTGGCCAGGGCCTTCACCCTCGCCACCGCCGCGGGCGGGCGCGTACCCGTCGAACAGCGGCGCGTCGACCGGGCGGTGATGGCCTGTCTGCAGGGCGCCGAGGCCTACCCCGAGGACCCCACGCCCTGGATCTGCCTCATCTCCGTCGCCCGGCTCTACGCCGCCGGGGTACGCCGCCAGGAACTCGGCCGCTGGTGGGACGAGTTGCACGCCCGCGACCCCTACACGATCGAGGGGCACCTCCATGTGCTGCGCTACTACTCGGCGCGCTGGCACGGCACCCACGGCCTGATGTACGACTTCGCCCGCGACGCGGCGGCCGTCGCCCCGCCGGGCTGCGCGCTGCCGGTCCTGGTGCAGTTCGCCCGCGTGGAGGAGTACCGCTCTCTCCAGGAGGGGGCGAACGGGCGGCCGGACGTGTCCGTCGACCTCGACGGGCACTGGAACAACGAGGGAGCCGTCGACGACGTACGGCGTACCTGGCAGCGCTGGATCGCCGCGCGCCCGGACGGCCAGCCCGCGCCGGAGGAGGTGCGCGACCTCAACTACCTGGCGCACGCCGCCAGCTACGCGGGCCTGCCGGACCTCGCGGCCCCGCTCTTCAAGACCCTGGGGGTGCGCGCCAGCCGGATGCCCTGGTCCCGCACCGGCGACCCGGAGGCGGAGTACGTGAAGTGGCGCAGGCGCGCCACGCGCGGCGCCTGAGCCACCTCACGTGTCCCGGCCGTCGAGGTGGCACGGCCGGGGCCGGTGGGGAACTACAGGTCGAACTCGTGCGGCGGCAGGTCGAGCGTGAAGCACGCCTCGCGCACGACGGCCTGCTCGGTCTTGTCGAAGTCGCCGTCGGCGCCGCCGATGACGATGCCGATCTGGATGACGGCGCGCGCCTCGGCCGGCTTCTTCTTCGCCTTGGCGATCTCCTGGAGGACGCTGACCTTGCCGAAGGCGAAGTCGGCGGTCAGCTTGTTCAGGTTGTCGTCGAAGCGGCGGCGCAGGTCGTCGGCGTCGAAGTTCTGCAACACCTCGTTCGTGGCGATGAGTTGTGCGACGCGCTGGCGCTCGGAGGGATCGACCGTCCCGTCCGCCGCGGCGACGAGCGCGCACATCGCCATGCTCGCGTCGCGGAAGGCACCGCTCTTCAGGTCGTTCTTCTTCGCCACGAGCTGGGTCTGCATCGTCGACGCGGACTCCTTGATGCGGTCCCACAGGGCCATGAGAGCTCCATACGTTGGGAGAGGACCGGCCCGCCCCGGAGGGCGGGCCGTGACCTTTCGATTTCTACAGCAATGTAGAAACTAGCGAACCGCCGCAGAAGTTCCGGTGGCGTTCCACTCGGCGATCACAGGATGCCCGTGCTCGGTGGACAGCCGGCTGACGGTGCCCGTCGCGAGCTGGAACAGCCGCCCATCCGCGGGGGACAGCCCCAGCCGACGGGCCGTCAGCACGCGCAGGAAGTGGGCGTGTGCCACGAGGATCACGTCGCCGTCGGCGAGCGCCGGCCCGACGCGGGACAGCACGCGGTCGGCGCGCTCTCCCACCTCCGCCGGTGACTCGCCGGGATGGCCGTCGGGGCCGGGCGGCACGCCGTCGTTCCACAGGAACCAGTCGGGCCGGGTGCGGTGTATCTCGACGGTCGTGATGCCCTCGTACGCGCCGTAGTCCCACTCGTGCAGATCGGCATCGGCCACGGGCCCGTACACGCCCGCGAGTTCCGCCGTGCGCACCGCGCGGCCGAGCGGGCTGGTCAGGGCCAGGGCGAAGGTCCGGCCGGCGAGCAGCGGGGCGAGGGACTTGGCCTGTTCCTCGCCGTGCTGGGTGAGGGGCAGGTCGGTCCAGCTGGTGTGCTGACCCGACACGCTCCACTCGGTCTCACCGTGGCGGACCAGCAGGAGGTCGCCCATGGTCGTTACTTCGCCGACTCGACGGCGTGGCCGCCGAACTGGTTGCGCAGCGCCGCGATCATCTTCATCTGCGGGGAATCGTCCTGGCGGGAGGCGAACCGGGCGAAGAGGGAGGCGGTGATGGCGGGCAGCGGGACGGCGTTGTCGATGGCCGCCTCGACGGTCCAGCGGCCCTCGCCGGAGTCGTCCGCGTAGCCGCGCAGCTTCTCCAGGTGCTCGTCGTCGTCCAGCGCGTTGACGGCGAGGTCGAGCAGCCAGGAGCGGATGACGGTGCCTTCCTGCCAGGAGCGGAAGACCTCGCGCACGTCGGTGACGGAGTGGACCTTCTCCAGGAGCTCCCAGCCCTCGGCGTAGGCCTGCATCATGGCGTACTCGATGCCGTTGTGGACCATCTTGGAGAAGTGGCCCGCGCCGACCTTGCCGGCGTGCACGAAGCCGGCGTCGCCCTCGGGCTTGAGGGCGTCGAAGATCGGCTGCACCTTGGCGATGTTCTCGGCGTCGCCGCCGACCATCAGCGCGTAGCCGTTCTTGAGGCCCCAGACGCCGCCGGAGACGCCCGCGTCGACGAACCCGATGCCCTTGGCGGCCAGCTCCTCCGCGTGCTTCTCGTCGTCCGTCCAGCGGGAGTTGCCGCCGTCGACGACGGTGTCACCGGGCTCCAGGAGCTCGCCGAGCTGGTCGATGGTGGACTGTGTGGCGGCGCCTGCGGGGACCATCACCCACACCACGCGCGGGCCTTCGAGCGCGCTCACGAGTTCGGTGAGGCTGCTCACGTCCGAGACCTCGGGGTTGCGGTCGTAGCCGACGACGGTGTGGCCCGCGCGGCGGATCCGCTCGCGCATGTTGCCGCCCATCTTGCCGAGGCCGATGAGTCCGAGCTGCATGACAGTCACTTCTTTCGGAGGGTGCGGTACGCGGCCACGAGGGCGGCGGTGGAGGGGTCGAGGCCGGGCACGTCGGCGCCTTCGGTGAGCGCGGGTTCGACGCGCTTGGCGAGAACCTTGCCGAGCTCGACGCCCCACTGGTCGAAGGAGTCGATGTTCCAGATCGCGCCCTGGACGAACACCTTGTGCTCGTAGAGGGCGATGAGCTGGCCGAGGACCGACGGTGTCAGCTCGCTCGCGAGGATCGTCGTCGTCGGGTGGTTGCCGGTGAACGTCTTGTGCGGGACCAGTTCCTCGGGCACGCCCTCGGCGCGCACCTCGTCGGGCGTCTTGCCGAAGGCGAGGGCCTGGGTCTGCGCGAAGAAGTTCGCCATCAACAGGTCGTGCTGGGCCGCGAGTTCGGGCTCCAGCTCGTCCACCGGGTTGGCGAAGCCGATGAAGTCGGCCGGGATCAGCTTCGTGCCCTGGTGGATGAGCTGGTAGTAGGCGTGCTGCCCGTTCGTGCCGGGCGTGCCCCACACCACCGGACCGGTCTGCCACTCCACCGGGTGGCCGTCGCGGTCCACCGACTTGCCGTTGGACTCCATGTCCAACTGCTGCAGGTAGGCGGTGAACTTGGACAGGTAGTGCGAGTACGGCAGTACGGCGTGCGACTGGGCGTCGAAGAAGTTGCCGTACCAGACCCCCAGCAGGCCGAGCAGCAAAGGCGCGTTGGCCTCGGCGGGAGCTGTACGGAAGTGCTCGTCGACGAGCCTGAACCCGTCGAGCAGCTCCCGGAACCGGTCCGGACCGATCGCGATCATCAACGACAGGCCGATCGCCGAGTCGAACGAGTAGCGTCCGCCGACCCAGTCCCAGAACCCGAACATGTTGGCCGTGTCGATACCGAAGTCCGACACCTTCCCGGCGTTCGTCGACAGCGCCACGAAGTGCTTGGCGACCGCCTTCTCGTCACCCCCCAGCGCGCCGAGCAGCCAGGTTCGCGCCGAGGTGGCGTTGGTGATGGTCTCGATCGTGGTGAACGTCTTCGAGGCGATGATGAACAGCGTCTCGGCCGGGTCCAGGTCGCGGACGGCCTCGTGCAGGTCGGCGCCGTCCACGTTCGACACGAACCGCACGGTCAGCGAGCGGTCGGTGAAGGCCCGCAGCGCCTCGTACGCCATCGCCGGACCGAGATCGGAGCCGCCGATACCGATGTTGACGACGTTCTTGATGCGCTTGCCGGTGTGGCCGGTCCACTCGCCGGAGCGGACCCGCTCGGCGAAGTCGGCCATCTTGTCGAGCACGGCGTGCACGCCGGGGACGACGTTCTCGCCGGCGACCTCGATCACCGCGTTCCGCGGGGCCCGCAAGGCGGTGTGCAGCACCGCCCTGTCCTCGGTGACGTTGATCCTCTCGCCGCGGAACATCGCGTCCCGCAGTCCGAACACGTCCGTGGCGGTGGCCAGTTCCTGGAGGAGGGCGAGGGTCTCGTCCGTGATCAGGTGCTTGGAGTAGTCGATCCGCAGATCGCCGACCCGCACGACATAGCGCTCCGCGCGGGCGGGATCGGCGGCGAACAGCTCACGCAGCCGCGGGTGGAGCAGACCGTCCGCGCGGTGGTCCTCCAGGGCCACCCACTCCGGACGCCGCGTGAGCTTGGGGGAGTCAGACATGACGGGGGGTCTCCTTGGTGCCGTTCTCGCCCCGCAGGGCGACGGCGTACATCTCGTCCGCGTCGAGGCGGCGCAGCTCCTCGGCGATCAGCTCGGAAGTGCTGCGCACCTTCAGCGCGAGGGTGCGGGAGGGCTGCCCGGGCAGCGACAGCGTGGCCAGCGGTCCCTCGGGCCGGTCGATCACGATCTCGCCGTCCTTCGTGCCGAGCCGCACCGCGGTCACCACCGGACCGGCGGTGACGACCCGCTCGACCGGCACGTCGAGCCGGGCGCCCAGCCAGCGGGCGAGCAGCTCGGCGCTCGGGTTGTCGGCCTCGCTCTCGACGGCGGCCGAGATCACCTTCGCACGGGCCTGGTCGAGCGCGGCGGCCAGCATCGAGCGCCAGGGCGTCAGCCGGGTCCACGCCAGGTCGGTGTCGCCCGGCGCGTACGAGTTGACGCGGGCCTCCAGGGCCGTGAGCGGCGCCTCGACGGCGTACATGTCGGTGATCCTGCGCTGCGCGAGGGCGCCCAGCGGGTCCTTGGCGGGCACCTCGGGGGCGTCCACCGGCCACCAGACGACGACGGGCGCGTCCGGCAGCAGCAGCGGCAGGACCACGGAGTCGGCGTGGTCGGACACCTCGCCGTAGGTCCGCAGCACGACGGTCTCACCGGCACCGGAGTCGGCGCCCACCCGGACCTCGGCGTCGAGGCGCGAGTTGGTGCGGTCGCGCGGGGTGCGGGCGTGCCGCTTGATGACGACCAGGGTGCGCGAGGGGTGCTCGCGCGAGGCCTCCTCGGCGGCCTTGATCGCGTCGTACGCGTTCTCCTCGTCGGTGACGATGACCATCGTCAGGACCATGCCCACGGCGGGGGTGCCGATGGCGCGGCGCCCCTGCACGAGCGCCTTGTTGATCTTGCTTGCCGTGGTGTCGGTCAGGTCGATCTTCATGGCCTGCGCCAGCTCCGTCCGTCTCGTGCGAGCATCTCGTCGGCTTCCTTCGGACCCCAGCTGCCCGAGGGGTACTGCGCGGGCTTGCCATGGGTCTCCCAGTACTCCTCGATCGGGTCGAGGACCTTCCAGGACTCTTCCACCTCCTGGTGACGGGGGAAGAGATTGGCATCGCCGAGCAGGACATCCAGAATCAGCCGTTCGTACGCCTCCGGGCTGGACTCGGTGAACGACTCGCCGTAGGCGAAGTCCATCGTGACGTCCCGGATCTCCATCGACGTACCCGGGACCTTCGATCCGAAGCGCACCGTCATGCCCTCGTCGGGCTGGACGCGGATGACGATCGCGTTCTGGCCGAGCTCCTCGGTGGCGGTCGAGTCGAACGGTGAGTGCGGGGCGCGCTGGAAGACGACCGCGATCTCCGTCACCCGTCGGCCGAGGCGCTTGCCGGTGCGCAGGTAGAAGGGGACGCCCGCCCAGCGGCGGTTGTCGACCTCCAGTTTGACGGCCGCGTAGGTGTCGGTCGTCGACTTGGGGTCGATGCCCTCCTCCTGCAGATAGCCGCGTACCTTCTCCCCGCCCTGCCAGGCCGCCGCGTACTGGCCGCGCACGGTGTGCTCGCCCAGGTTCTCCGGCAGCTTCACCGACTTGAGGACCTTGAGCTTCTCGGTCAGCAGCGACTCGGCGTCGAAGGCGATCGGCTCCTCCATGGCGGTCAGCGCCATCAGCTGGAGCAGGTGGTTCTGGATCACGTCACGGGCCGAACCGATGCCGTCGTAGTATCCGGCCCGGCCGCCGATGCCGATGTCCTCGGCCATGGTGATCTGCACGTGGTCGACGTACGACCGGTTCCAGATCGGCTCGTACATCTGGTTGGCGAAGCGGAGCGCCAGGATGTTCTGGACGGTCTCCTTGCCGAGGTAGTGGTCGATGCGGAAGACCTGCTCCGGGTCGAACACGTCGTGCACGAGCGCGTTCAGCTCGCGCGCGCTCTCGAGGTCGTGGCCGAACGGCTTCTCGATGACCGCGCGCCGCCAGGAACCCTCCGGCGGGCTCGCGAGCCCGTGCTTCTTGAGCTGCTGGACGACCTTCGGGAAGAACTTCGGCGGCACGGAGAGGTAGAACGCGTAGTTGCCGCTGGTGCCCCGGGCCGCGTCCAGCTCCTCGATGGCGGAGCGCAGCTGCTTGAACGCCGTGTCGTCGTCGAAGGTGCCCGGGATGAACCGCATGCCCTCGGCGAGTTGCTGCCAGACCTCCTCCCGGAAGGGGGTGCGCGCGTGTTCCTTCACCGAGTCGTGCACGATCTGCGCGAAGTCCTCGTCCTCCCAGTCGCGGCGGGCGAACCCGACGAGCGAGAAGCCCGGCGGCAGCAGACCGCGGTTGGCGAGGTCGTAGACGGCCGGCATCAGCTTCTTGCGGGACAGGTCGCCGGTGACACCGAAGATGACGAGGCCCGAGGGGCCCGCGATACGGGGGAGGCGGCGGTCACGGGGGTCACGCAGCGGGTTCTCCCATTCCGCCACCGGAACGGGGCCGTTGCTCTTGGCCTCGGCCTTCACATCGACAGCCTTCACATCGACAGCCTTCACACCGACCGGTTCCATGGTCGTGTCACCAGGTCCCTCCGGCGTGGTGGCCGCATCCTGCGGGGTACCGTCGGGAATCGCTTCACGCTTGGTCATTCCCCCTCAACTCCCTTGCCGCTCAGCGAGGTCGCGACCGCGTCGAGCAGATCCTCCCAGGCCGCCTCGAACTTCGAGACGCCCTCGTCCTCCAGCTGGTCGACCACCTCGTCGTAGGAGATCCCGAGACCTTCCACGGCGGCAAGGTCGGCGCGCGCCTGGGCGTAGCCGCCGGTCACCGCGTCGCCGTGGATGTCACCGTGGTCGGCCGTGGCGTTGAGCGTCGCCTCCGGCATGGTGTTGACCGTGCCCGGCGCGACCAGCTCGTCGACGTACAGCGTGTCCTTGTACGAGGGGTCCTTGACGCCCGTCGAGGCCCACAGCGGGCGCTGCTTGTTGGCACCGGCCGGGGCGAGCGCGGTCCAGCGGGCGGAGGCGAACACCTCTTCGTACGCCTCGTAGGCGAGCCGCGCGTTGGCGAGCGCCGCCCTGCCCTTGAGGGCGAGGGCCTCGTCGGTCCCGACCTTCGTCAGCCGCTTGTCGATCTCGCTGTCGACGCGGGAGACGAAGAAGGAGGCGACGGAGTGGATGGTGGCGAGGTCGATGCCCGCCGTCTTGGCCTTCTCCAGCCCCGCCAGGTAGGCGTCCATCACCGCGCGGTAGCGCTCCAGGGAGAAGATCAGCGTGACGTTGACGCTGATGCCGAGGCCGATGACCTCGGTGATCGCCGGGAGGCCGGCCTTCGTCGCCGGGATCTTGATCATCACGTTCGGGCGGTCGACGAGCCAGGAGAGCTGCTTGGCCTCGGCGACGGTCGCCCCGGTGTTGTGGGCGAGGCGCGGGTCGACCTCGATGGAGACCCGGCCGTCACGGCCGGCGGTCGCGTCGTACACCGGGCGCAGGATGTCGGCGGCGGCGCGGACGTCGGCCGTCGTCATCATCCGGACGGCCTCGTCGACCGTCACGCCCCGCTCGGCCAGGTCGCCGAGCTGCTCCTCGTACCCCTCACCGGAGCCGATGGCGGCCTGGAAGATGGAAGGGTTGGTGGTGACGCCCACCACGTGCCTGGTCTCGACGAGTTCGGCGAGGTTGCCGGAGGCGATGCGCTTGCGGGAGAGGTCGTCCAGCCAGATGGAGACGCCTTCGTCGGAGAGGCGCTTCAGGGTTACCGCGGTCGCGGTTGCTTCGGTCACAGTGATCATCTTCCTTCGTGCGATCGGATCAACCGCGGGCGGCGGCGAGGGATTCCCGGGCGGCGGCGGCGACGTTCTCGGCGGTGAAACCGAACTCGGCGAACAGGGTGTTGGCGTCGGCGGAGGCACCGAAGTGCTCCAGCGAGACAATGCGTCCGTGGTCACCCACGTAGCGGTACCAGGTCAGGCCGATGCCCGCCTCGACCGCCACGCGGGCCTTCACGGACGGGGGCAGCACACGATCGCGGTACTCGCGCGGCTGCTCCTCGAACCACTCCACGGACGGCATCGACACGACCCGGGTGCCGATCCCCTCGGCCTCCAGCAGCTCACGCGCCTCGACGGCGAGGTGCACCTCGGAGCCAGTGGCGATCAGGACCAGCTCGGGCGTTCCGGTGGAGGAGTCACGCAGCACGTAACCGCCCTTGGCGGCCTCGGAGTTGGCGTCGTAGGTGGGAACGCCCTGGCGGGTCAGGGCCAGGCCGTGCGGGGCGGGGTGGGTGGCGTGCCGCTTGAGGATCTCGGCCCAGGCGATCGCGGTCTCGTTGGCGTCGGCCGGGCGGACGATGTTCAGGCCCGGGATGGCGCGCAGCGAGGCGAGGTGTTCGACCGGCTGGTGGGTGGGGCCGTCCTCGCCCAGGCCGATGGAGTCGTGCGTCCACACGTAGGTGACGGGGAGCTGCATCAGCGCGGACAGACGTACGGCGTTGCGCATGTAGTCGGAGAACACCAGGAAGGTGCCGCCGTAGATGCGGGTGTTGCCGTGCAGCGCGATGCCGTTCATCTCCGCGGCCATGGAGTGCTCGCGGATGCCGAAGTGGACGGTACGGCCGTACGGATCGGCCTCCGGCAGCGGGTTGCCCTTCGGCAGGAAGGAGGACGTCTTGTCGATGGTGGTGTTGTTCGAGCCGGCCAGGTCGGCCGAGCCGCCCCACAGCTCGGGGATCACCGAGCCGAGCGCCTGGAGGACCTTGCCGGAGGCGGCGCGGGTGGCGACGGACGTGCCCGCCTCGAACGCCGGGAGCTTGTCCTGCCAGCCCTCGGGAAGCTGGCCGGCGACGATCCGGTCGAACAGCCTGGCCCGCTCGGGCTGCGCGGTGCGCCACTCGGCGATCCGCTTGTCCCAGGCGGCGTGTGCCTCGGCACCGCGGTCCAGGGCTTGGCGCGCGTGGGCGAGGACCTCGCCCGCGACCTCGAAGGACTTCTCCGCGTCGAAGCCCAGCAGACGCTTGGTGGCGGCGACCTCGTCCGCGCCGAGCGCGGAGCCGTGGGAGGCCTCGGTGTTCCGGGCGTTGGGCGCGGGCCAGGCGATGATGGTGCGCATCGCGATGATCGAGGGCCGTCCGGTCTCGGCCTGCGCCGCCTTCAGCGCCGTGTACAGCGCGCGGACGTCGATGTCGCCGTCGGCCGAGGGCTCGATGCGCTGCACGTGCCAGCCGTAGGCCTCGTAGCGCTTCAGCACGTCCTCGGAGAAGGCGGTGGCGGTGTCGCCCTCGATGGAGATGTGGTTGTCGTCGTAGACGAAGACCAGGTTGCCCAGCTTCTGGTGGCCCGCGAGGGAGGAGGCCTCGGCGGAGATGCCCTCCTCCAGGTCGCCGTCCGAGACGATGCCCCAGATGGTGTGGTCGAAGGGCGACTCGCCCTCCGGCGTCTCGGGGTCGAACAGACCACGCTCGTAGCGGGCGGCCATCGCCATGCCCACCGCGTTCGCGACACCCTGCCCGAGCGGTCCGGTGGTGGTCTCCACGCCCGCGGTGTGCCCGTACTCGGGGTGACCCGGCGTCTTCGAACCGTGCGTGCGGAACGCCTTCAGGTCGTCAAGACCCAGTTCGTAGCCGGAGAGGAAGAGCTGCGTGTAAAGGGTCAGAGAGGTGTGACCGGGGGACAGGACGAACCGGTCGCGGCTGGTCCACTCCGGGTCCGCGGGGTCGTGTCGCATCACCTTCTGAAAGATCGTGTACGCGGCCGGGGCCAGGCTCATCGCCGTGCCCGGGTGGCCGTTTCCGACCTTCTGAACGGCGTCAGCGGCCAGGATGCGGGCGGTGTCGACCGCCCGGCGGTCCAGCTCGGTCCATTCGAAGCCGTCGGGGCTCTGCGTACTCATCTTCAAGAAGTCCTCACTGGATCGGGAATCGCTGGTGGAACGCCTTCAAAACTAAAAGTCTGACTTTTGCCGGGGAAGGTGCCCGTGTGTCAGCCTTCGGTGAAAATGGGACACGGAGTGCTGGAGCGAGTCGACGCGAGAGGGACATGACAGACAGAACCACCCAAGGCGGTGCCGGGGGCGAAGGCGGGACCGGGGACGGGATCAGGACCTTCCCCTTCCCGGTCGATCTGAGCCTGTCCGGCGTCGGCATGCAGGTCGGCGCGATGGGGACCGGACGCGTCTGGCACGTGGACGCCCCGCTGGACCGCGTGCACCGCATCGACTTCCACGTCGTGATGCTCTTCCACGAAGGCCCGGTCAGACACATGATCGACTTCGCCGAATACGAGGCGTCCCCGGGCGACATCCTGTGGATCCGCCCCGGTCAGGTGCACCGCTTCTCCCGCACCGACCGCTACCGCGGCACCGTCCTGATCATGCAGCCCGGGTTCCTGCCGCGCGCGACCGTCGAGGCGACCGGTCTCTACCGCTACGACCAGCCCCCGCTGCTGCGCCCCGGCGCCGCCCAGCTGGCCGCCCTGGAGCACTCGCTCACCCAGCTGGAGCGCGAGTACGTCGACACCACCACGCTGCCGCTCAGCCTGCACACCTCGGTGCTGCGGCACTCCCTCACCGCGTTCCTGCTGCGCCTCGCCCATCTCGCGGCCAGCTCCGCCGAAGCGGCCCGCGAGCAGACCGACACCACCTTCACGCGCTTCCGGGACGCGGTCGAGAAGGACTTCGCCACCAACCACAGCGTCAGCGCGTACGCCGACGCGCTCGGCTACTCCCGCCGCACCCTGGTCCGCGCGGTGCGCGCGGCCACCGGTGAGACCCCGAAGGGATTCATCGACAAGCGGGTGGTCCTGGAGGCCAAGCGGCTGCTGGCCCACACGGAGATGCCCATCGGTCGCATCGGTGTCGCCGTGGGCTTCCCCGACTCGGCGAACTTCTCCAAGTTCTTCCACCAGCACACGGGCACGAGTCCCGTGGTCTTCCGGGCGGAGCTTCGCTGAGTCCGTACCGGAGGAGAGCTGGGACCGTACGGAAGAAAAGGGGCGGGCCCGCGGGCCCGCCCCTTCACCGTTCGTGCCGCTCGTCGAGGAACCTCCTCGTCAGTGGCCGAAGTCGAACCAGTTGACGTTCACGAAGTCGGCCGGCTGGCCGCTGGTGAAGGTCAGATAGACGTCGTGGGTGCCGGTGACGCCGGTGATGTTGGCCGGGACCGTCCGCCAGCTCTGCCAGCCGCCGGTGTTGCCCACCGCGAAACTGCCGATGGGGGTGCTCGTACGGCTGTCGAGGCGCACCTCGACCAGACCGCTGACCCCGCTCGCCGCACCGCTCGCGACCCGCCCGTAGAACTGCGTGGCCGCCGTGGAGCCGAAGTTGACGCCCTTGTAGAGCGCCCAGTCGCCGCCCGCGAGCGAGCCGATGTCCTGGCCGCCGCCGGTGTCCGTGGTGGTCTCGGTGCTGGTGCCCGACTGGCTGTCGTACGACTCGGCCTGGATGGCGCCGTAGGCGTCACGGTTGCCGGTCGGAGGCGGTGTGGTACCGCTCCCACTGGCCTGCAGCACCTGGACGTAGTCCACGACCAGCGGGTGGCCGGGCTCGGTGCCGCTGTCCGGACCGCCGCCGAACGCGTCGGGGAAACCGCCGCCCATCGCCACGTTCAGGATGACGAAGTAGCCGTGGTTGGTGGCGTTCGCCCAGGTGGTCGCGTCGACCTGGTTCGCCTTGACCGTGTGGAAGTTGACGCCGTCGAGGTAGAAGCGGATCTCCTCGGGGCTCGTCGAGCGGTCCCACTCCATGGCGTACGTGTGGAAGCCGGCCTGACACGTGGTGCCGGCGCACGGGGTGTTGCCGCCGATGCCGCTGGTCTCGTTGCACGGGCCGCCCGGGTTGGTGCCGCAGTGCATGGTGGCCCACTCGGTGTTGAGGCCCTGGACGTTCTCCATGATGTCCAGCTCGCCGACGCTCGGCCAGTTCTGGTAGTTGCCGCGGTAGGGCGCGCCGAGTGTCCAGAAGGCCGGCCAGTAGCCCTTGGCGGCGGCGCCGGTCACGTTCGGCATCTGCAGGCGCGCCTCGACGCGGAGTTTGCCGCCCGCGGGTGGCTGGAAGTCGGTGCGGGTGGTCTCGATACGGCCCGAGGTCCAGTTGCCGGAGGCGTCCCGGCGCGGGGTGATCAGCAGGTTGCCGTTGCCGTCGAGCGCCACGTTGTTGGTGCTGGAGGTCATCGTCTCGACCTCGCCGGTGCCCCAGTTGGCGGCGCCGCCCGGGTAACTGGTGCCGGTGTCGTACTGCCAGTTGGAGGTGTTGACGCCGGAGCCGGCCGCCCCGTTGAAGTCGTCGACGAAGACCTGGGACCAGCCGGCCGGGGGAGTGGGCGCGGACGCGTTCGCGGGGAGGACCGCGGCCACGGCCAGGGTCAGTGTGCCGACCGCGGCCAGAATGACGCGCCGCAGGGGGCCGCGTCTGACAGGTGTGCCGGAGGGTTCACTCATGGATGCCTCTTCGGTACGGAGTGGGGGTGCGCGGGTGCTGCTGAGAGCGCTCTCAAGCAAGGTGCGCGGCCAATGTGCTCTCTGCTACTCCGACCGTCAAGAGGTAAAGCCGAGAAACTCCTTTCCCTGTGCGGGAGTTCATGCAATGAAGAGTGGGATGCACGGGGCCTCGCCTAGAGGGCGCTGCCCGCCCTCCAGTCCGACCAGGACAGGTTCCAGCCGTTGAGGCCGTTGGACGCCTCGACGGTCTTCTCGCCCGAGTTCTTGACGACGACGACATCCCCGAGCATCGAACTGGCGTAGAACGTGTAGCCCGGCACGGAGCTGTCGTTCGCGCCCTTGGCGTCGTGCAGGCCGATACATCCGTGGCTGGTGTTGGTGGAGCCGAAGACCGAGGTCGAGGCCCAGTAGTTGCCGTGGATGAAGGTGCCGGAGGTGGTCAGACGCTGGGCGTGGGGGACGTCCGAGATGTCGTACTCGTCGCCGAGCCCCACGGTCGAGGACTCCATCCGGGTCTGCTTGAACCGCTCGCTGATCACCATGATCCCGGACCAGGTGGTGTGGTCGGCGTCGCCACCGCTCACCGGGTAGCCGGCGAGGGTGGAGCCGTCGCGCTCGACGGTCATGGTCTTCTTCGCCAGGTCGACCGTGCTGATCTGACGGCGGCCGATGTGGAAGGTGACGTCCTTGGACTGGGTGCCGTAGACGCCGGTCGTGCCCTCGACGTCCTTCAGACGCAGGCTCAGCGTGATCTTCGTGCCCGCGGCCCAGTACTCCTCGGGCCGGAAGTCGAGGCGAGTGTCGCTGAACCAGTGGCCGACCACCTCGACCGCGGGCTCCGCCGTCACCGTGATCGCCTTTTCCACGGCGGCCCGGTCCTTCACGGCCTCGGTGAAGTTGATCGACACGGGCATGCCGACACCGGAGGTCGAATTCGCCTCGGGCGTGAAATAACCCACGAACGTTTCCGAGGGCTGCTTCGTGACGAAGCTCGCGCTCTGCGCGGCGGCGCCCTTCGGCGTGGCCGTGACCGTGTATTTGGTGCCCGAGTATGGGTTTTTCGTGGACGTCCATTTCGTACGGGCGTCATTGAAGGATCCGGTCAGGGTGGAGCCGTCGTTTCCGCTGACCTCGACGCTCGCGAGCGTGCCGTCGCTGACGGTGACCTCGACCGGGCTCGTGAAGCCGGCCTTCTTCGTGCCGTCGGCCGGGGTGACGGTCACGGTCGGGGTCTTGACCTCGGCTTTCGCGCTCGCGCCCGCCGTCGAGCCCGACTTGGCGTCCGTTCCCTGCGAGGCGTCCGCCGAGCCGCCGCAGCCCGCGAGGACGCCCACGGCCGGCACGGCACCGAGGGCGGCCAGCACCCCGCGCCGCGACCAGGCCTGCCGCTCGGACCGGTTCGCCGTCCGCCGCTCGGACCGGTTCGAATTCTTCGCGAAGCCCACGGCACGCCTTTCCTGGATGACCACCACGACTGCTGGTGCATCCTGCGCCGCCTTCCTGGGGCGATTCTTTGAAACCCGGGGCCGCCGCCTGAGATTTGCGTGAGGAGGACCTGAGAATCGTCCTGAAGGAACGGCGCACGGAAATGGGTGAAGCGCCGTGCGAGGGAACGGCGAGTGCCGCGGACAGGGGCCAGGAGGCGTGGCTCGTACGTTCGGCCGACGTGAACCGCGCATCGCGGCTCCAGGGAGCCTCAGGTGCCCGGCTCGGGCCGGGTCTGCGGTTGCCACCCCAGGGCGCGGGAGATACCCCGCGCCGCCAGCCGTACCGCCGGGATCAACGCCGGTACCTGGGCGTCGTGTTCGGGGACCACGACGGAGACCGCCGCGACCACCGCGCCGCCCGCGCCGCGCACCGGAGCGGCGACCGACAGGGCGTCGTCGGTGACCTGACGGCTGCTCACCGCCACGCCGGTGCGGCGGACCTCGGCGAGCGCGCGGCGCAGGCGGGCCCCGTCGGTGAGGGTGTGCGGGGTGAACGCGGCCAACGGACCTGAGCAGTAGGCCTCTTGGAACGCCGAGTCGCCGTGCGCCAGCAGTGCGAGGCCCACGCCCGTCGCGTGCAGTGGCCAGCGGGCGCCCACCTGGATGCGTACACCGACCGCGGAGCGTCCGGAGATCCACTCGATGTAGACGACCTCGGCGCCGTCGCGGACCGCCATCTGCACGTTCTCGTGCGTGGCCTCGTACAGGTCCTCCAGGTACGGCAGCGCGATCTGGCGGAGGGCGAGGCCACGGGGTGCCAGGGCCGCGATCTCCCAGAGGCGCAGGCCCACGTGGTAGACGCCGTCCGCGTCCCGCTCCAGCGCGCCCCAGGCGGTGAGGGCGCCGACCAGCCGGTGCGCGGTGGTGAGGGTCAGCCCGGACCGGCGGCTGATTCCCGTCAGGGAGAGTGCCGGGTGCTGGTGGTCGAAGGCGGCGAGCACGGCGAGCAGACGGTCGGGCGCGGACAGTGCGGTCATGAGTCCAGTTCGGCTTCCGCGACCCGTTGCAGGAGCGTGTGCAGGGTGTCCCGCTCGGCGGGGGCGAGCGGCTGGAGCAGGTCGTTCGTGACGCGCAGGCCCGCCTCGTCCGTGTCGCGCAGGAACGCCCGGCCGTCGTCCGTGAGCACGACGATCCGGCTGCGGCGGTCGTCCGGCGACGGGCGGCGCTCGGCGAAGCCGAGCTTCTCCAGGTCGTCGACGAGTCCGACGATCGCGCTCGGGTCGTAGCCGAGCCGCGCGCTCAGCTCCCGTTGCAGCGCGCCCTCGGAGGTGGCCAGGAAGCGCAGCAGGGCGTAGTGGCGCAGCCGTAGTCCCGACTCCTGGAGGAAGGTGTTGAACAACTGCCCCGAGCGAAGGCCCAGCCGGTAGAGCAGATAGCCGGTGTCGGCGTGCAGTCCGCGCATCCACGGCTCCTGGGCGTCGATGGGGACGGGGCCGGTGGCCGGGCTGGTGGCGTGCTGCTGGCCTGTGATGACGGGCTCCCTGGGCCGGGCCCCGGGCGGGGCGGTTCATTCGTGCCGGGTACGGCATGCCGTACTGCGTACAGCATCGCGCCGTACTCCGCACAGCATGCCGCACGGATGAGTCGCCAACAACTATTGACGTCAACAATTATTGTCCTTAGCTTCGATCCCGTAGCCGCAGCTCGGCATCGCACGCCGCGCTCTGGACCCTCAGCGTCGAAGGGACCCCCTCGTGCCCAGCATCGATCTCACCGGCAAGGTGGCCGTCGTCACCGGCAGCGGACGTGGCCTCGGCCTGGCCTACGCGCACGCCCTGGCGGCAGTCGGCGCCTGCGTGGTCGTCAACGACGTCGACGAGGCCGTGGCCGAGCAGGCCGTGAAGTCCATCACCGCCGCGGGTGGCAAGGCCGTGGCCGAGGTGGTCCCGGTCGGCACCACAGAGGCGGCCGACCGGCTCGTCGCCCGCGCGGTGCAGGAGTTCGGACGGCTCGACATCCTGGTCACCAACGCGGGCATCCTGCGTGACAAGGTGCTGTGGAAGATGACCGACGAGGACTTCGACGCGGTGATCACCACGCATCTGAAGGGCACCTTCACCTGCGCCCGCGCCGCCGCCGTGCGCATGCGCGAGCAGGGCGAGGGCGGCTCGCTGATCCTGGTCGGCTCGCCGGCCGGGCAGCGCGGGAACTTCGGCCAGACGAACTACGCCGCCGCGAAGGCGGGCATCGCCGCCATGGCCCGTACCTGGTCGATGGAGCTGGGCCGCGCGGGCATCACCGTCAACGCGATCGTGCCGGTCGCCGCCACCGCGATGACCGAGACCATCCCCGCGTTCGCCCCGTACGTCGAGGCGATGAGGAACGGCGAGCCGCTGCCCGACTTCCTCCGCAAGGGCGAGGGCTTCGGCACCCCCGAGGACTGCGCCGCCCTCGTCCCGTTCCTCGCCTCCGACGCCGCTCGCGGGGTCACCGGCCAGGCCATCGGCATCGGCGGTGACAAGGTGGCACTCTGGTCGCACCCGCAGGAGGTCAGGGCGGCGTACGCGGACGGCGGCTGGACCCCCGACACCCTGGCCGACGCCTGGGCCACGTCGGTCGGCGCCGAGCCGCAGACCGTCGGGATCCCCGCGCCGAAGCTTCCGGAGGCGTGATGGACCTGAACGAACTCGTCGCGATCGACGTCCACACCCACGCGGAGGTGTCCTCGAAGGGCCACTCCTCGCTCGACGACGATCTGCACGAAGCCTCCAGCGCCTACTTCAAGGTCGAGGGCAAGCGGAAGCCCACCCTGGAGGAGACGGCCGCCTACTACCGCGAGCGGAGGATGGCCGCCGTGATCTTCACGGTGGACGCCGAGTCCGCCACCGGCACCGCGCCCGTCCCGAACGAGGAGGTCGCCGAGGCCGCCGCCGCGAACGCGGACGTGCTGATCCCCTTCGCCTCCATCGACCCCTTCCGCGGCAGGGCGGGCGTCAAGCAGGCCCGCCGGCTCGTCGAGGAGTACGGGGTCAAGGGCTTCAAGTTCCACCCCAGCATCCAGGGCTTCTTCCCCAACGACAGGTCGGTGGCGTACGACCTGTACGAGGTGATCGAGGAGACCGGGACCATCGCCCTCTTCCACACCGGGCAGACGGGGATCGGGGCCGGGGTTCCGGGAGGCGGCGGCATCCGGCTGAAGTACTCCAACCCCCTGCACGTGGACGACGTGGCCGCCGACTTCCCGCACCTCAAGATCATCCTGGCGCACCCCTCCTTCCCCTGGCAGGACGAGGCGCTGGCCGTCGCCACCCACAAGCCGGGTGTGCACATCGACCTGTCCGGCTGGTCGCCCAAGTACTTCCCGCCACAGCTCGTGCAGTACGCCAACACACTGCTCAAGGACAAGGTGCTCTTCGGCTCCGACTACCCCGTCCTCACCCCCGACCGCTGGCTCGCCGACTTCGACAAGCTGACGATCAAGGACGAGGTCAAGCCGAAGATCCTCAAGGAGAACGCCGCCCGACTGCTCGGGCTGACACCGTAAGGGGCCACAGATGCGCAATGAGGGACTGGGGTCGTGGCCCGCACGCCGGGCCCGCAAGACCCCGCACCGCACCGCCCTGATCCACGGCGACACCACCGTCAGCTATGCCGAGCTGTACGCCCGCACCACCCGCCTCGCCCACGCCCTGCGCGCGCTCGGCCTGCGCCGCGGCGACCGCATCGCCTATCTCGGCCCCAACCACCCCTCCTACCTCGAAACCCTCTTCGCGGCGGGCACGCTCGGCGCGGTCTTCGTGCCGCTCAACCCCCGCCTCGCCGGACCCGAGATCGCCTACCAGCTCGGCGACTCGGGCGCCAAGGTCCTCGTGTACGCGCCCTCGCTGGCCGGACTCGTCGCGGGGCTGCCGGGCAACGCGCACGTCCGGACGTTCGTCGAAGTCGGCTCCCGGTACGAGGAGTTGATCGACCAGGCCGCCGAGGAACCGATCGACCAGCCCGTCACCGCCGAGGACATGTGCATCATCATGTACACCTCGGGCACGACGGGCCGCCCCAAGGGCGCGATGCTCACCCACGGCAATCTGACCTGGAACGCGGTCAACGTCCTCGTCGACCACGACCTGACCGCCGACGAACGCGCCCTGGTCTCCGCCCCGTTGTTCCACACGGCCGGGCTGAACATGCTGACCCTGCCGGTGCTGCTCAAGGGCGGCACCTGTGTCCTGGTCGAGTCCTTCGACCCGGCGGCCACCCTCGACCTGATCGAACGGCACCGGATCACCTTCATGTTCGGGGTGCCGACCATGTTCGACCAGGTGGCCCGGCATCCCCGGTGGGCCGACGCCGACCTGTCCTCGCTGCGCATCCTCACCTGCGGCGGCTCACCCGTACCGACCCCGCTCATCGCCGCCTACCAGGAGCGCGGGCTCACCTTCCTGCAGGGCTACGGCATGACCGAGGCGTCGCCCGGCACCCTCTTCCTGGACGCGGAACACGCGGTCGGCAAGGCGGGCTCGGCGGGCGTGCCGCACTTCTTCAGCGATGTGCGGGTCGTACGGCCCGACTTCACGCCGGTCGACATCGGGGAGACGGGCGAGGTGGTCGTCCGCGGGCCGCACGTCATGCCCGGCTACTGGGGGCTGCCCGACGAGACGGCCGCGGTGTTCGCCGACGGCTGGTTCCGCAGCGGGGACGCCGCCCGGGTCGACGAGGACGGCTATGTCTTCATCGTCGACCGCATCAAGGACATGATCATCTCGGGCGGCGAGAACATCTACCCCGCCGAGATCGAGGACCTGCTGCTCGGCCACCCCGGCATCGTCGAGTGCGCCGTCATCGGTGTCGCCGACGACAAGTGGGGCGAGGTGCCGCGCGCGGTCGTCGTCCCCCGCGAGGGCGTCCAGCTCGACCCGGACGAGGTGCTCGCCTCGCTCGCCGGACACCTCGCCAAGTACAAGATCCCGAAGTCGGTGGTCGTCGTGGACGAGCTCCCGCGCACCGCCTCCGGAAAGCTCCTCAAGGCCCGTGTCCGTACGCGGTACGGCACCACCGACTCATCAGCAAGGAAGCGCACATGAGCATCACCGTGAACGGTCTCGACGAACTCAAGAAGCTCGCCGGCGGCGACCTCGGCACCAGCGAGTGGATCGAGGTCACCCAGGAGCGGATCAACACCTTCGCCGACGCCACCGGCGACCACCAGTGGATCCACGTCGACCCGCAGCGGGCGGCCGAGGGCCCCTTCGGCGCGCCCATCGCGCACGGCTATCTGACGCTTTCCCTCTTCATCCCGCTCTTCACGGGGCTGCTGGAGGTCGAGGGCGTGTCGACGAAGGTCAACTACGGTCTGAACAAGGTGCGTTTCCCCGCCCCGGTGAAGGTCGGCTCGCGCATCCGGCTGGTCGCGAGGCTCGCCTCGGTCGAGGACGTGCCGGGCGGGGTGCAGATCGCCGTCGACGGGACGATAGAGATCGACGGCGGCGGGAAGCCCGCCGCCGTCCTCCAGAGCCTGTCGCGCTTCTACGTCTGACGGTCCACGTCAGGCGGCTGTTCTCGCTACCGGCCGCCGACCACGTCGACGAACACGGGGTTCGCGTAGAACCACGTGTCGACCCACGGGTCACCGTTTCCGGGCACGTGCGGAATCGGGCCGTGCGGGTCGATCGAGGCGCCCAGGTAGCCCGTGCCGTTGCGGTTGCCGTCACTGCCGCGCAGCCGGACGTAGAAGGACTCGTCGCCGGCGACCAGCGGGATGCGCAGGGTGTACGTGCCCTTGCGGCCGCTCACGTCCACGGTGCGGACGACCTTGGTGTCGGGTGCGCGCCAGTCGTCGCGGTCGGCGGCAGGTCCGCGCACCGCGCCACGGATCACGTCGACGTGCGCCAACTCCGGCAGGATTCCGTGGGGGTTGGCGCGCGAGGCGGTCGTCACGGTGACCGACAGGGTGAGCTTCTCGCCCTTGCGGACGCGGATCCGGCCACCCATGGTGACACCCGGACCGTGGTCGCAGTCCCGCTTCACCCGGACGTCGAGCCCGTCGAGCAGGTGCCCGTGGTCGAGCCAGACGCGGCCCGCGCGGAGTCCCGCCATCACGGCGCGGTAGCCGTAGCGGGTCACGCCCACGTGGGTGCGGCTGAACTGGCCGGGCCAGAAGTCGCCGCCCGGCTGCTGGGAGTCGGTGTTCACCGGGTCGGGAACGTGCCCGGTGTTGTCGAAGTTCTGCCCGGGCGCCCAGTCGCCGTTCTTCCAGGTGTCGAAGACGACGCGGTGCACGTCGGAGTTGGTGGTGATGGTGAACAGCCTGCCCTCGGCGAGCATCGCGTCCCACATGCCGCCGACGGTCGCCGTCATCCAGTCGAAGCCGCCGTACAGCACGTAGGCGTTCTCCGGGTACCCGGCGAAGGAGTTCTCGGACGGCTTGTTGGTGTACTCGCCGCGCTGCTGGCCCGAGCCGACCCAGCCGGGGATGCCGCCGCCCTGGGCGCCGGGCGCGCCCTCCATGCCGATCATGATCTCGGGCGCCGCGTCCCGCCAGCCCCGTATCTCGTGCGGGGAGTCGATGCCCAGGCGCGTGGGGTGGTTGGCGAGGACGAGCACGTCGTCGACGTAACCGGTGCGGCGCTGCTCCGCGAGCCACTTGATGGCCTTGACCGCGTGGGCCTCGTTGCGGGCCGTGTCGGGGCTGGTGGGCGAGCCCGCCGTGTAGCCCAGCAGCTTGCCGTCGTAGGCGAGTTCGAACTTGGTGAGCAGATCCACCTCGTGCCGGCCGGGCGCCGCGAAGACCGTGGCGTGCTCGGCGCCCGGTATGTACCACTCCAGACCCTGGAAGATCAGCTGACGCGGGTTCTCGGCGCGCGCCTTCAGGATCTCCTGGTGCTCCAACTGGGCGCCGTAGTTGGCGTGCCCGAAGTTGGAGTGCTCGTTGAAGACCATCCAGTCCAGGCCGTACCTGGCGCTCGCCTGGGCGAGCTGGGAGAACGTGTACTTCGCGTCGTGGCTGTACACGGAGTGGATGTGGTGGTCGCCGACGAGATAGGCGAGGCGCGGGTCGTCGCCGCCGAGGCGCCGGGAGTCGGCCGCCGCGGGGGTGGCGAGCGAGCCCACCGCGAAGGCAGCCCCGAACAGGCCGGCGCTGCGCAGCAGCCCGCGTCGTGACACGCCCTGCGGGTCCAGCGCGGCGGGGGAGACGGATGGATCGGCCCAGGCGGGCAGTTGCTGCTCGGACATGCGGAACTTCTCCCTCGGGGAGTCAGAAGGTCTTCGGGGTCACCGGTGGCCGGGACGGCTCAGTGGTTCATGAACTGCGAGACGGAAAGCGCCCGCTCGACGATCCGTACGTCGCCGAGCCGTCCGTGCAGGATCTGGTCGATCTTGCCCGCGTACTCGTAGCCGCCGAGCAGCCAGGGCAGCCCGAGCGAGGTGAGACCGGCCGCGACGGTGTGCGGGTTGCGGGCGACCGGGCAGCCCTGGACGTACATCGTGGTGTGCGAGCCGTCGTTGACGACGGCGACGTGCCACCACTGCTCGCGGGCCGTCTCGTCGCCCCAGTTGGTGACGATGCCCTGCTGGTTGAGCGGCCGGACGGCCCACTGCGGGCCGGGCCCGTCGGAGAGGGAGAGGGTGGCGAGCGGCTCGTCCGGGTCGTCGGCGGTCTTGCCCGCGCCACCGCCCGTGCCGGTACGGCTGATCAGCGAGGCCCAGGCGTTGTGCGAGGCGTCCCAGTCGGCGGGGAGCTGGTAGAAGGCCTCGATGGTGTAACCGCGCTTGAAGGTGGCCGAGTTGAGGGGCGCCCCGTCGACCGTGCGCAGATACGCGCCCTTCAGCGGGGGCTTGCCGCCCTGGAAGAAGAGGCTGCCGTGACCCGGCTGGTCGGGGTGGTGGGCGGAGGACCAGGTGAGGGCGCTGTCGCCGACCTTGACCACGGTCACGTCGTTGCCGTGCCCGGACTGGTCGCGCACCGTGCCCTCGGCCGCCGTACCGTCCGCGTGCCCGTCGAAGCGCCAGTAGGCGAGCGTGCCCCGGACCAGCATCTCGGACACCGGCCGCGCCGAGCGGGCGGGCACCGGCGCGAAGCCCGCGAAGCGGGACTCGAAGTCGACGGCGACCGAGAACCGGTCGGCGTCACCACTGAGTTCGATCTCCTGCCGCTCCAGCTCGTTGAGCCCCTTGGCCGCGCGGCCCAGGATCCACGGCGAGATGGTCTCGACGTCGATGGTGTTGCGGTCGAGGTCGAAGCGGTAGAGACGGATCATCGCCGCCCCGCCGTAGTAACGGTTCTGATAGTTCGTCAGGTGGAGGTGGACGTCGTGCCCGGCCGCGTTGGTGCGGGTGGCGCGGGCGGCGGGCCAGTAGTGCCCGTTCAGGGTCAGGAAGATCTGGTCGTGGTCGTGGATCAGCTGGTCCCAGAGCTGCTGCCCGTACGAGGACAGGGTGTCGTCGTCCACGACCAGCTCGTGCGTGGTGAGGATGACCGGCGTCTTGGGGTGCTGGGCGATGACGTCCTTCGCCCACGCGTAGCCCTGCGCCGACAGCCGCCAGTCCAGGGCGAGGACGAGCCACTCCATGCCCGCCGCCCGGAACAGGTGGAAGGTGTTGTAGCCGTCCGGCGAGGCGCCGCCGAAGGTGCGCCCGCCCCGGAAGCGCTGCGGGCCGAAGACGTCCAGGTAGGGGGTCGCGCCCCGCTGGTCGTTCGTGGACGACCTGATGTCGTGGTTGCCCGCGAGCACGCTGTAGCCGACGCCACGCCGGTCGAGCAGCTCGAACGCCTTGCCCGCGGCCGCGAATTCGGCCTGGCCGCCGTTCTCCGTGATGTCGCCCAGGTGCGAGAGGAAGACGATGTTCTCGTCCTTCCCGTGCTCCAGGAGATAGCGCAGCGAGGCCTCGATCGGCGCCGGGTTGATGCTCGGCCCGTCGAAGAGGTACTGCGTGTCGGGCATGACGGCGAGCGTGAAGCGGCGGCTGTCGGCGTCCGGCCGCCAGTTCGCCTCACGCGTCGCCGCCTGTGCCGTCACCGCGGGCAGGGCCACCGAGGTGGTGGCCGCCGCGCCGATCAGGGCCGTGGCCCGCAGGAAGTTGCGTCTGCCGGCGCCGGCCTGCTCGGCCTCCGTCGCCTGGTCATGCGAAGTACACACGTCTGCTCCATGAAGGTGCGAAAGGTCAGTGAGGAGTGCGAGTCAGGTCGGGCGTCGAGTCACGTCGAACGGGTCGAGCCGGTGGGACGGGCGGCGCGCCGCGCGCGGGTCAGAGCACGCGCAGCGTCCAGGACCAGCGGTGGGAGCCGGCCGGGACGAGATGGCCGGGCGAGGTGTCGGGTCCGCACGAGGCCGTGCCCACCCCCCGGTGCGCGGCGTCGAGGTGCACCACGCAGCCGGGCCGCGGCACCAGCTCGTCGTGATGGGTGGCGGCCGCCAGATCCGCGGCCCGGTAGCGGGTCACGGTCACCTGGCGCGGTTCGTCGAGCGCGACCGCGCAGCCCGTGGCGTCCGGCGCCGAGAGCGTGAAGCGGCGTACACCGTGCCGCCCGCCGCTCTCCTGCGGACGCAGATAGGGGGTGAACAACTCGTCCACGGGGAGGGAGTGGTGGCCCACCGGCGCGCCTGTGCTCCGGTCCGGGTAGGACTCCCAGGGGCCCTGCCCGTACCACTCCAGGACATCGAGCCCGGCGACCGTCTCGAAGACCGAGCCCACCCGCGGTACGTCGTCGAGCGCGGCCGGCAACTGCGCCGTCTCCTCGATCCGCACCCCGCCCTCGACCCGGGTGAACACCTGCTCGTGACGTACGGCGCCCGCCAGGGTCGCGTACTCGGCGACCACGGTGACGCTTCCGTCCTCGCGGCGCACGTCGACGAGCTTGCGTTCCGGTGCGTCGAGCCCCCAGGCCCGCCAGCGCACCGCCATGCCGCCGAGCTCGTCGTTGTCGGTCGGTGTCCGCCACAGAGACAGCACGGGGGCCGCGGTGAGCAGCGGATGGACGAGCAGCCCGTCCTCGTCGACCTCGACGGCGGAGTCCGGCAGTACGGCGGAGCTCACGGGGGTGGCCGCCCTGAGTCGCACCTGCGGCACACACACCTCCGTGCCGCGCGGTGCCCACGCCTCCTCGTCCGCCGTGGTCACCCGCAGCGTCAGCCAGGCCTCGCCGCCGTCCTCCGGCAGCGTGAACGGCATCGGCACAGCCACCGATTCGCCCGCCCGTACGTCGGGCAGCTCGGCCGCGGCCGTCAGCGTGCCGCCCTCCGCGAGGGACAGCTCCCACTCGGCGGTCAGCCACTCAAGGCCCCGGAAGTGCTGGTGGTTGGTGAGCCGCAGCTCGCCCCCGACGTACGCGAGGCGCACCGGCGCCGCGATCTCCCGGTGCTCGTACATCACCGGCTTGGGCGTGCGGTCGGGGAAGACGACCCCGTCGGCGACGAAGGCGCCGTCGTGGATCGTCTCGCCGAAGTCGCCGCCGTAGGCCCAGCGGTGGCCCGGCGCGGCGACACCGTTGTCATACAGCCCGACGCCACCGCGCCCGGCCGGTCTTCCGTCGTTCACGCGTTGAAGAATGCCGTGGTCCCAGAACTCCCAGATGAAACCGCCCTGAAGCCCTGGGGTTGACTCGATGGCGGCCCAGTGGTCGGCCAGCGTGCCGTTGCTGTTGCCCATGGCGTGCGAGTACTCGCACTGGATGAGCGGCTTGGTCTGCTCCCCGGAGAGGGCGTGCGCGACACAGTCCTCGAGCGGCGCGTACATGGGGCAGGCGATGTCGGAGGCGACCTTCGGGTCGGCCCAGCCCAGCTTCGCCGCGCCCTCGTACTGGAGGGGCCGGCTCGGGTCGTGGCGGCGCAGCCAGCCCGCGGCGGCGTCGTGGTTGGCGCCGTAGTCGGACTCGTTGCCCAGCGACCAGATGATCACCGAGGGGTGGTTCTTGTCGCGCAGGACCATACGGGAGACGCGGTCCACGAAGGCGCCGAGGTAGCGGGGATCGTCGGCGATCTCGTGCGCGTGGTCGTGCGCCTCGATGTTCGCCTCGTCCACGACGTAGAAGCCCAGCTCGTCCGCGAGGTCGAGCAGGGTCGGGTCGTTCGGGTAGTGGGCGGCACGGATCGCGTTGAACCCGAAGCGCTTCAGCGTCACCAGATCGGCGCGCATGTCGTCGTACGACACCGTCCGGCCCGTCAGCGGGTGGAAGTCGTGCCGGTTGACGCCCCGGATGTAGACCCGCTCGCCGTTGAGGAGCAGGTCCCGGCCGCGGATCTCGACCTCGCGGAAGCCCACGCGGTGGTGCGAGGTGTCGGCGACCGAGCCGTCGGCGCGGTGCAGCCGTACGGTCAGGTCGTACAGTTCGGGCGTCTCCGCGGTCCAGGTGCGGACTCCCGCGACGACCGTGGTGAGACGGGCTTCGCCGAGGAAGTCGGAGACCCGGCCGTCCTCCTCCTTGAACCGCTCGTACTCGGCGTCCTGGGTGAGCAGCTGGCCGTCCAGCTCCCCGGTGACGTACCAGCCCTCCGGCAGCGCGCCCCCGGCGTCCCGCACGTGGCAGTCGACCCGCAGGCCGCCGTCGCACCGCGTCCGTACGGTCACGTCGGCCAGCCACAGCGGATCGGTCGCGTACAGCAGCACCGAGCGGGTGATCCCGGCGTGCCACCACTGGTCCTGGTCCTCGAGGTGCGAGGCGTCCGACCACTTGACGACGGTGAGCCGCAGCGAGGAGCGCTCTCCAGGGCGAACGACGTCGGAGAGGTCGAACTCGGCCGCGAGGTGCGAGTCCTTGGACACGCCGACGGGCCGCCCGTCCACATGGACCAGCAGCACGCTCTCGGCGGCGCCGACCTGGAGCACGATCCGGCGGCCGGCCCACTCGGCGGGGACGTCCACCTCACGCTCGTAGACGCCCGTCGGATTCGCGTCCGGCGAGGTGGGCGGGAACTCGCCCCAGGGCATCGTGAAGTTGGTGTACTGCGGCAGGTCGTCGGTGTCCTGGGTGGTCCAGGAGCCGGGCACCTGGAGCGAGGACCAGGCGAGACCGGGGGCCGAGGTGGGTGTGGGCAGCAGTTGGAAGCGCCAGGAGCCGTCCAGGGAGAGGGCACCGGCCCGGCGGTCGACGGCGTTCATGGGCAACCGCCCCCAGGAGGTCACCTCAGGTGCTTCCCAGGGGCGGAGCGCGAGCAGCGGGTCCGTCATCAGCGGATGGCTCCCTTGCCGAGGTCCGCGATGATCTGCTTGGCGCCGATCGCGAAGACGATCAGCAGGGGGACGAGGGCGAGAAGCGCGCCGGTCATGACCATTCCGTAGTCGGTGGTGCCGTGGACACCGTTCAGCTGGGAGAGCGCGACCTGGAGGGTCACGTTGTCCGGGTTGGTGAGGGCGATCAGCGGCCAGGCGTAGTCGTTCCACTGGCCCATGAAGGTGAAGATGCCGAGGAAGGCGAGGCCCGGCCGGACCACCGGGAGCGCCACGTGCCAGTACTGGCGCAGGAAGCCCGCCCCGTCCAGCTTGGAGGCGTCGATCAGCTCGTCGTGGATCGCGCTCTTCATGTACTGGCGCATCCAGAAGATGCCGAACGCGTTGGCCGCCGCCGGGACGATCAGCGCGGTCATCGAGCCGATCCAGCCCAGCTTCGCCATGATCACGAACTGGGGGATCGCCTGGAGCTGCGCCGGGACCATGAAGATGACCATCATCAGCGCGAACAGCACCCGGCGGCCCGGGAACTGGAACTTGGCGAACACGAACGCGGCCAGCGAGTCGAAGAACAGGACCAGGACGGTCACCGAGCACGCGACCAGCAGCGAGTTGAACATCGACCCGAAGAAGTCGACGTTGTCGAAGAGGTTGCGGACGTTCTCGAGGAAGTGCGAGCCGGGCAGCAGCTTCGGCGGGTAGGAGAAGATCTCCGTCGACGAGTGCGTCGACATGATCACGGCCCAGTAGAACGGGAAGACCGAGAGCAGCAGACCGATGATCAGGGAGAGGTGGAGGGATATGCCCCGGCGCCGTGACCCCTTGATGGTCGACGTGTGCCCCGCCCCCTTCATGGAGGCCGATGAACCCTTGAGGATTGCCATGGTGGGGCCTCCCTAGTCTTCGCCCCGGCGCTGCACCAGGCGCCAGTTGATGATCGAGAAGATGATGACGACGAGGAAGATGCCCCAGGCCACGGCGGCGCCGTAACCGAAGTCGTTGTTGTCGAAGGTCTGCTGGAAGAAGTAGAGGACCATCGTCTGGCCCGAGTGGCCGGGGCCGCCCGCGAACGACGAGTTGTTGTCCGTGGTCTGCAGCAGCACCTGCGGTTCGGAGAACGTCTGCAGGCCCGTGACCGTCGAGATGATGAGCACGAACAGCAGCACCGGACGCATCAGCGGCAGCGTGATCCGGAAGAAGGTCTGGACGGGCCCGGCGCCGTCCATCCGCGCCGCCTCGTACAGCTCGCCCGGGATCGTTTGGAGCCCCGCGAGGAAGATGATCGCGTTGTAGCCGGTCCACTGCCAGGTCATCAGCACGGCGATGGCGACCTTGATGCCCCACGGTGTGTTCAGCCAGGCCACCTGGTCGAGGCCGACCGCCTGGAGCAAGGCGTTCGCCAGGCCGAAGTTGGTGGAGAAGACCGAGCCGAAGATGATCGCGACCGCGACGATCGAGGTGACGTTCGGCAGGAAGTAGGCGAACCGGTAGAGGTTCTTGAAGCGGACGGCCGAGTTGAGCATCACGGCCGTGACCATCGCCAGGAAGATCATCGGGAAGGTGGCCAGCGCCCAGATGATGATCGTGTTACCGATCGAGGTCCAGAACTGGGTGTCCGACAGCAGATAGCGGTACTGCGAGAGCCCCGCGAACTCCATCGAGCCGAGGCCGTCCCAGCGGTGGAACGACAGATAGAGCGAGAAGCCGACCGGGATCAGACCGAAGGCGAGGAACAACAGATAGAAGGGGGAGATCGCGGCGTACAGCCGCCAGTAGCTGAGGATGCCCTTCTTGGGGTGGGTGACGGGGGTCTCGGCGAGGGCCGCGGGGGGCGTGTCGACCACGGGTGCGGTAGCCATCAGTAACTCACCCCCAGGTGGTCCGCGATGCGCCGGCACTTGCTCATGGCGTCCCTCCAGGCCTTGTCCGGGTCCTTGCCGAGGACGGAGAAGTTCCGCAGCTCGTCGTTGATCGGGGTGCTCAGTGCGACGTCGTACGGGCTGTTGAAGGCGACCGGGATGTTCTGCGCCGCCGGACCGAAGACGTCCATGGTGACCTGGTCGCCGAAGAAGGCGTCGGGTTCGCGCAGCTTCTTCATCGCGTAGGACGCGGGGGTCGAGGGGAAGAGCACCGAGTCGACGAAGCCCTGGGCCTGGTTGCTCGCGTCGAGCATCCAGGTGATCATCTCGAAGGCCTTCTCGGGCTCTCGGCACGCCTTGGTGATCGCGAGGAACGAGCCGCCGATGTTCGAGGGCCCGCCCGGACACGCGGCCACCCGCCACTTGCCCTTGGTCTTGGGTACGTTGAGCTTGATGTCGCCGGCCGCCCAGGAGGCGTTCAGCTGGCTGGGCAGCAGGCCCCGCTCGGTGGCCGAGGTGTTGTCGGCCGTACCGTTGATGATCTTCGAGACCAGTCCGCGGCGGGTGGCCTCGACGGAACGGTCCCAGGCGGTGCGTACGTGCTCCTGGTCGCCGATGAAGTGCCGGTCCTTGTCGACGAACCGCTTCGTCGTCTGGTTGACCGAGATGCCGAAGACACTGAGCGCGTCGGTCAGGATGAACGTGCCGGGGAGGCGCTTCTTCAGCTGCTCGCCGGCCGCGAAGAACTGGTCCCAGGTGGCCAGCTCCCTGGAGACGTCCGCGGGCTCGTAGGCCAGTCCGGCCTTCTCGAAGACGGCGGGCTGGTAGTAGTGCGCGACCGGACCGCAGTCGATCGGGAAGCCCACCATCGAACCGTCCGGGGCGATGCCCTGATCCCACTTCCAGGGCAGGTACCGGTCCTTCAGTTTCTCGGCACCGAGCGTGCGCAGGTCCACGAACTGGTCGGAGTTGGGCAGATACGAGGCCATGTCCTCGCCCTTGAGCCCGGCTATGTCCGGAATGTGGGCGCGTCCGGTCATCGTGGTCATCAGCTTCGAGCGGTAGTAGCCGCCGATCTGGATGGCCTGCAGATTCACCGCGCTGTCGTAGCGGGCCTTGGCGTCCTGGACGACTTTCGGGCTCAGCCCGCCGCTCCAGTACCACAGGACCATGTTGCGTCCGGTCGAGCCGGTCGGAACGCCGCAGCCGGTCGCCAGGCCGCCCAGCGCCGTGGCGGCCGTACCGGCCAGGCCGGCGCGCAGCAGGCCCCTTCGTGAGAGCCGCACAGCTCCCACCGCCTTTCGGATCTTTTCGGTCTTCGCGTACGAGGGGTCTTACGTGGGGTCTTGCAGGGGGTCGTGCATGGGGTGTTTCGCGTTGTGATGCGTGGGGTCATGCGTGTTGTGCGTGTCATGCGGGGGGTTGCGCGTGGGGTCATCGGGGTGTGCCCGGCCGACGCGTGGCGTCGGGCGGGGTCACGGGGGCGGGACGGACGGGCGGGCCCGGGTCCGCCGGGACGCGGTCGGCCAGGAAGCCGTACGCACGCCGCAGTTCACGGTCTTCGAGCGTCTGCCACCAGCGGTGGACGCCGTACCAGCCGGGCGCGGCCAGCGCACCGCCGTGCCGCTGCACGGACAGGCCCGCGGCCAGCACCGCGAAGCGCAGCCGTTCCTCCAGCGGCCAGCCGCCGAGCGAGGCGGCGACGAAGCTCGCGCCGAAGACGTCTCCGGCACCCGTCGCGTCCAGGACGTCGACGGGGAGGGCCGGCACCTCCGCGTACTCGCCCGTCGTCTGGTCCACCGCGACCGCGCCGTCGCCGCCCCGGGTGACCACGGCGACCGGCACCAGCTCGGTCAGCGTGCCCAGGGCCGCGACCGCGCTCTCGGTGCGCGTGTACGCCATCGCCTCCGTCTCGTTCGGGAGGAAGGCGTGACACAGGGAGAGCTGGTCGAGGAGGTCCCGGGACCACTGTTGTGTGGGGTCCCAGCCGACGTCCGCGTAGATCTGGGTGCCGGCCGCGGCGGCCTTGGCGAGCCAGGCGCGCGGTTCGGCCTCGATGTGCACGAGGGCGGTGCGCGCCTCGGGCGGGTCGCCCATCAGCTCGTCCTGCGAGTACGGCGGTTCCTGGCCGTGGGTGACCAGGGCCCGGTCGTTGCCGTGGGCCAGCGAGACGGTGACGGGAGTGTGCCAGCCGTCCGCGGTGCGGGACAGGGAGAGGTCGATGCCCTCCTGGTCGGCGAGGACCTCACGGCAGTACGCGCCGTAGTAGTCGTCACCGAAGACCGTGGCCAGGGAGGTGCGCAGGCCGAACCGGGAGGCCGCGACCGCCAGGTTGGCGATGCCGCCGGGGCTCACGCCCATTCCCTCGGTCCAGATCTCCTCGCCGGCCGTCGGCGGCTTCCCCAGTCCGGTGAGAACGAGGTCGTAGAAGAGCAGCCCGGTCAGCATCACATCGGGCCGTTCGTCACCCACGAGCACATCCTCTCGTCAAAACTCTGCAAGCGGTGCACAGGATCGTGCGCGCCTCTGGCCAATTTGGCAAGAGTCGAGCAGAACTGAGCATAGAAATGATTGGGAATGACGAGTACTGTTCATAGGGTGCTGGCAGAGCGACGACATCAACTCATCCTGCGGGCCCTGCGCTCCGGCGGGCCCGCAGCCGTGACCGATCTCTCCGAACAGCTGGGCGTGAGCCCCGCCACGGTCCGCCGTGACCTGCTGAAACTGGAGGAGGAAGGCCTGCTCACGCGGGTGCACGGCGGGGCGGTCGTGGAGGAGGGCGACCAGCCCTTCGCCGAGGTCGCCGAGGTCCGTGTGGCCGAGAAGGACGCCATCGCGGAGCGCGCCGCCTCGATGGTCCAGGACGGCCAGTCCGTCCTGCTGGACATCGGCACCACCGCCTACCGGCTGGCCCGGCAGCTGCACGGCCGCCGGATCACCGTGATCACCAGCAACCTGGTGGTCTACGAGGAGCTGGTGGACGACGAGGACATAGAGCTGGTGCTGCTCGGCGGAATGGTCCGCCGTGAGTACCGCTCCCTGGTCGGCTTCCTCACCGAGGACAACCTGCGACAACTGCACGCCGACTGGCTGTTCCTCGGTACCAGCGGGGTACGGCCCGGCGGGCAGGTGATGGACACCACCGTCGTCGAGGTGCCGGTCAAGCGGGCCATGATCGAGGCGGGCGACAAGGTCGTCCTGCTCGCCGACCGCGCGAAGTTCCCGGGTACGGGGATGGCGCGGGTCTGCGGCCCCGAGGAGCTGGACGTGGTGGTGACGAACGGCCCGCTGGACCCGGCGACGCGGTCGTCGTTGGAAGAGGCGGGCGTGCAAGTGGTCGTGACAGGAAAGGCGGAAACGGCGTGAAGCTGACGATTCTGGGTGGCGGCGGATTCCGGGTGCCGCTCGTGTACGGGGCACTCCTCGGGGACCGCGCCGAGGGCCGCGTCACCCATGTCGTGCTGCACGACGTGGACGCCGGACGGCTCACGGCCGTCGCCCGGGTGCTGGCCGAGCAGGCGAAGGACCTGCCGGACGCCCCCGAGGTGTCCTTCACCACCGACCTCGACGACGCCCTGCGCGGCGCCGACTTCATCTTCTCCGCGATCCGCGTCGGCGGCCTGGAGGGACGAGCCGACGACGAGCGGGTGGCACTCGCGGAGGGCGTCCTCGGCCAGGAGACGGTCGGCGCCGGCGGCATCGCGTACGGCCTGCGCACGGTCCCCGTGGCCGTGGACATCGCGCAGCGGGTCGCCCGGCTCGCCCCCGACGCCTGGGTCATCAACTTCACCAACCCGGCCGGACTGGTCACCGAGGCCATGTCCCGTCACCTCGGCGACCGCGTCATCGGCATCTGCGACTCGCCGGTCGGCCTCGGCCGCCGCATCGCCACCGTCCTGGGCGCCAACCCCCGCGAGGCCTGGATCGACTACGTCGGCCTCAACCACCTCGGCTGGGTGCGCGGGCTGCGCGTCGCGGGCCGCGACGAGCTGCCGCGGCTGCTCGCCGACCCCGAGCTGCTCGGCTCCTTCGAGGAGGGCAAGCTCTTCGGCGTCGAGTGGCTGCAGTCCCTGGGCGCCGTCCCGAACGAGTACCTGCACTACTACTACTTCAACCGGGAGGCCGTCCGGGCCTACCAGCAGGCGGAGAAGACCCGCGGCGCGTTCTTGCGCGACCAGCAGGAACAGTTCTACGCCGAGATGAGGCGCCCGGACACCGCCGCGCTGAGTGCCTGGGACCGTACGCGGGCCGAGCGCGAGGCCACCTACATGGCGGAGAACAGGGACGCGGCGGGCGCGGGCGAACGCGACGCCGACGACCTCTCCGGCGGCTACGAGAAGGTGGCGCTGGCCCTGATGCGGGCCATCGCCCGCGACGAGCGCACCACGCTCATCCTGAACGTCCGCAACCGCGGCACGCTGGGCGTGCTCGACACGGAGGCCGTCATCGAGGTGCCCTGCCTCGTCGACGCCAACGGCGCCCACCCGGTCGCCGTCGACCCGCTGCCCGACCACGCCAGCGGACTGGTGTGCGCGGTCAAGGCGGTGGAGCGCGAGGTCCTGTCCGCCGCCGAGTCCGGCTCGCGCACGACCGCCGTCAAGGCCTTCGCCCTGCACCCGCTCGTCGACTCCGTGAACGTGGCCCGCCGTCTGGTCGAGGGGTACACGTCGGTCCATCCCGGCCTGGCGTACCTTAAGTAAGCGCTTTCCCCCTTTCTTGGCTTCTTGGCTCCTGGAGACCCCACATGCACGACGAACGCCGCCGGATCGAGGAGCGCGTCGCACGCGTCCACGACCAGCGCATCAAGCCCGCGATCTACGCCGCCTCGGTGCCCTTCGAGGTCGAGGCCTGGCAGGCGCCCGGCGAGCCGGTCCCCTTCGAGGAGGCTGCCGCGGCGCCGTACAAGCCCTTCGCGATGGACACCCCCTGGGGGCCGCCGTGGGGCACCACCTGGTTCCGGATGCGCGGCTCGGTTCCCGCCGACTGGACGGGCAAGCGCGTCGAGGCCGTCTTCGACCTCGGCTTCGTGGGCGACTGGCCCGGCAACCAGGCCGAGGCACTCGTCCACCTCCCGGACGGGGTCCCGCTGAAGGCGGTCAACCCGCAGAACCAGTACGTGCCGATCGCCCACCCGGCCACGGGCGGCGAGGAGATCCACTACCTGGTCGAGGCGGCCTCCAACCCCGACATCCTGGCGAACGACTTCGCCGGCCCGACCCCGCTCGGCGACCGCCTCACGGCCGGTGACAAGCCGCTCTACACCTTCAAGCGCGCCGACATCGCCATCCTCGACGAGAACGTCTGGCACCTCGACCTCGACGTCCAGGTGCTGCGCGAACTCATGCTGGAGCTGGGCGAGCTCGACCCGCGCCGCCACGAGATCATGATCGCGCTGGACCAGGCGATGGACGCCCTCGACCTGGACGACATCTCCGGGACCGCCGCCGCCGCCCGCGCGGTGCTGGCCCCCACCCTGGCCAAGCCCGCGCACGCCAGCGCCCACACCCTCTCCGCGGCCGGGCACGCGCACATCGACTCCGCCTGGCTGTGGCCGATCCGCGAGACCAAGCGCAAGACCTCCCGCACCTTCTCGAACGTCACCGCGCTCGCCGAGGAGTACGAGGAGTTGGTCTTCGCCTGCTCGCAGGCCCAGCAGTACGAGTGGGTGCGCGACAACTACCCGCACGTGTGGGCGCGCATCAAGAAGGCCGTCGCCGACGGGAACTGGGCGCCGGTCGGCGGCATGTGGGTGGAGGCCGACGGCAACCTGCCCGGCGGTGAGGCGCTGGCCCGCCAGCTCATCCACGGCAAGCGGTTCTTCATCGAGCACTTCGGCATCGAGACCAAGGGCGTCTGGCTGCCGGACTCCTTCGGCTACAACGCGGCCTACCCGCAGCTCGCCAAGCTCGCAGGCAACGACTGGTTCCTGACCCAGAAGCTGTCCTGGAACCAGACCAACAAGCTGCCCCACCACAGCTTCTGGTGGGAAGGCCTCGACGGCACCCGCATCTTCTCCCACTTCCCGCCCGTCGACACCTACAACGTCGAGTTCTCCGGCAAGGAGATGGCGCACGCCGTCCGCAACTACCAGGACAAGGGCCGCGGTACGACGTCCCTGGCCCCCTTCGGCCACGGTGACGGCGGTGGCGGCCCCACCCGCGAGATGATGGAGCGCGCCCGGCGGCTGGCGAGCCTGGAGGGCTCGGCGAAGGTCCGGGTCGAGCACCCTGACGCCTTCTTCGCCACCGCCCGCGAGGAGATCCCGGGGGACCAGGTCTGGTCCGGTGAGCTGTACTTGGAGCTGCACCGCGCCACCTACACCTCCCAGGCCCGCACCAAGCAGGGCAACCGGCGCAGTGAACACCGCATGCGCGAGGCCGAGTTGTGGGCGACCACCGCCGCACTGAACGCGCCGGGCTACTCCTACCCGTACGAGAAGCTCGACCGGCTCTGGAAGACGGTCCTGCTCCACCAGTTCCACGACATCCTGCCCGGCTCGTCCATCGCCTGGGTGCACCGGGAGGCCGAGGCGGAGTACGCGCGGGTGGCGAAAGAGGTCGAGGCGATCACGGCCGAGGCCGTGGCCGCGCTGGGCACGGGCGAGACCCGGGTGTTCAACACCAGCCCGGTCGACCGCGCCGAGGTGGTCCGCACCTCCGTCGGCATCCCGATGTACGCCGAAGTCCCCGCGAACGGCAGCGCGTTGCTCGACGCGGGTGAGCCCCCGCAGCCGGTGAGCGTCGACGGCCGCGTCCTCGACAACGGCCTGGTCCGCGTCGAGCTGGCCGAGGACGGCACGCTGGCCTCCGTACGCGACCTGACGGCCGACCGTGAGGTCCTGGCCGACAAGGGCAACCTGCTCCGTCTGCACAGCGACCTCCCGAACTACTGGGACGCCTGGGACATCGACAAGCACTACAAGAACCGCTACACGGACCTGCTCGACGCCGAGTCCGTCACGGTTGTCGAGGACGGCCCGCTGCTCGGCGCGCTGAAGGTGGAGCGCGCCTTCGGCAAGGGCTCCCGGATCGTCCAGACGATCACCGTGCGGGCCGGCAGCCGCCGGATCGACGTCGAGACCGAGATCGACTGGCACGAGGCGGAGAAGATCCTCAAGGCGGCCTTCCCGGTGGACATCCGGGCCCCGCACTCCTCCGCGGAGATCCAGTTCGGCCATGTCCAGCGGCCCACGCACACCAACACCAGCTGGGAGTCGGCCCGCTTCGAGGTCTACGGCCACCGCTGGGTGCACATCGCCGAGCCCGGCTACGGTGTCGCGGTCATCAACGACTCGACGTACGGCCACGACGTCTCCCGCACGGTCCGCGAGGACGGCGGTACGACCACGACCGTACGCCTGTCCCTCGTGCGCGCCCCGCGCGTGCCGGACCCCGAGGCCGACCAGGGCAAGCACCGCTTCACCTACGCGCTGCTGCCGGGCGCGAGCATCGAGGACGCGATCGCGGAGGGGTACGCGCTCAACCTGCCGCTGCGGGTGGCGGATTCGGCCGGTCCGGCCGAGCCCGTCGTCTCCGTGGACGGCGAGGGCGTGACCATCGAGGCGGTCAAGCTCGCCGACGACGCCTCGGGCGATGTCGTCGTACGCCTCTACGAGTCCCGCGGAGGTCGCGGCACCGGCACCCTGCGCACCGGCTTCCCGCTGGCGGGGGCCCAGGTGACCGACCTCCTGGAGCGCCCGCTGACGACGGTGGACACGGACGGGAACGCGGTCGCGGTCGCACTGCGCCCCTTCGAGGTGCGGACGCTGCGGCTGGCGGTGGCGAAGGCGTGACCCCAGTTCCCATGAAGTACTAGGGAAACGGTAAAAGGCCTGGTCACGGCGGGGTTTCCGCCCGCCGTGACCACGGCGCTCCTTTTGCGTGACGCCTGGAGTTCGCCCTTCCCCCTTCTGGCGCGGGGACCAGCGAGAAAGAGGTGTCACGGTGCGAGACCCGCGTACGTCCGCGATCGGCAAGGGACTGAAGCGCCGGGGAGGCTGATGGCGGAGGCGGTGCGCCCGCCGCGGCGAACCCTCGACGGGGTGCCGTCACCCCGGAGCCCCGAGGGCGCCCGGCGGCCTGCCGTACGTGCCGCTGCGCCTCCCGGCGGCTGGAGCGACACGTGGGGGTACCCGACCGCCTGACGGCCGGATACCCCCACGCCGGGAGCGTCAGCCGGTGAACCCGGCCGTGATGGAGGTGAACTGCCAGTTGTTCTGGCTGATGCCGGAGCAGTTGCTCACCACGCCGCCGCCGGGGCAGGGACGGTCACGGTTGACCGCCCAGTAGGCGAGACGGGCGATGTGGTGCGAGTTCGCCCAGTCGCGGATCTGGGTCCAGATCGCCGGGGTGGTGTTCTCCTGCTGGTCGGACAGACCGTTCATGCCGGAGATGCCGATGTGGGAGTAGGCCGTGGCGTCGTCCCAGCCGAAGGTGGACTTCAGCTTGGCCTTCAGCCCCTCGGCGGCGTTGACGGTGTTGCCGTACATGTCGGAGCCGCCGCCGAAGTCGAACGGCATGATCGTGAAGACGTCGATGCCCGCGTTCAGCGACTGCGCCTGCTCGATGAGCCGGTTGCCGTAGTAGGTCGGTCCGGTCGTCGAGGTGCCGAAGGTGACGATCGTCTTCAGGCCCGGGTTGTTGGCCTTGACGGTCTTCAGCGCGGTCAGGATCTTCGCCTGGACGGCCTCGTTCTCGAACTCGTCCGTGTTCTCGATGTCCATGTCGATCGCCTTGAGCCCGTAGGCGTCGATGACCTTCTGGAGCGCACCGGCGAGCGCGCTCGCCGAGGAGCAGTTGGCCCCGAGCTTGCTGCCCTGCCAGCCGCCGAACGACGGGACGACGTCACCGCCGGCGGAGCGGATCTGGTTGATGACGGTCTGGTCGGTGCCGCCGGTGAGCGCCCTGCTGCCGTCCCAGGCGGGGTTGCAGCCGCCCGAGTCCAGCATGAACGCCATCGTGAACCACTTGACGCCGGTCGAGCTCATCACCGAGGTCGCGCTCGGCGGGTCGCCCCAGCCGAGGTAGAGGTACGGTGCCGCCTGCTTGAAGCCGGTGCCGCCGCCACCGCCCGCGTCCGTGGTCACGGACACGGAGTTGGAGGCCCCGGAGGTGTTCCCGGCCGCGTCCCGCGCCTTCACCGTGAACGTGTAGGCGGTGCTCGACGCGAGACCGCTGACCGTCGCGCTCGTTCCCGACACGCTCAGCACCTGGTTCGAGCCGCTGTAGATGTCGTACGCGGTGACGCCCACGTTGTCGCTCGACGCGCCCCACGACAGGGACACGCTGGAGGAGGTCTTGCCGGTGGAGGTCAGGTTCGTCGGCGCGGTCGGCGCCTGGGTGTCGGAGCCGCCGCCACCGCCCGGACCGTCCAGGCTGATGTCGTCGGCGTAGTACGTGCCCTGCGCGTACCAGCCGTGGACGTAGATCTTGGCGCTGGTCTGCGAGGCGCCGGTCGTGAAGGAGACGCTGAGCTGGCTGTACGCCGACGGGGAGGTCGTCCACGTCGAGGCACCGCCGTCCACGCCCAGGTAGACGTAACTGCCGCGCACCCAGCCCGAGAGGCTGTACGTGGTGTTCGGCTGGACCGAGACGGTCTGGCTGCACTGGGCGTTGTCACTCGAACTCACCGCACCGGCCAGGGCCTTGGAGCCGCCGTGCACGGGGCTGGAGACGACCGAGCCGAGGTTCCCGGTGCACGACCAGGGGGAGAGGCTGCCCGACTCGAAGCCGGGGTTGGACAGGATGTTGGCCGCCTGGGCCGTGGTGGGCAGCGCGACCGCCCCGGCCAGCGCCAGGGCGGCGGTGCCGAGCAGCGCGAGGACACGATGTCTGGAGCGCCTGAGGTCTGTTCTGAGGTTGATGCGCACGCGATCTCCCTTGAGGCATGGGGGTGTTCGGGAGTGCTTCGGGAGTGCTGAGAGGTGCGCAACCAAGTTGGTATGGACCAATCCCGCTGTCAAGGCGTTGCGCGGAATTGGTCCAGACCGGTGAGTGGGTGGTGAAGGTGAGATGCGAGGGGGGAGGGGTGGGGCAGGGGGCGTGAGGCTCAGGCGGGGGCGATGGCCGCCGTGGTCGCGTTGGAGGCCTTGGACGCATGGGCGGGTGCGGGCTCCGGTGCCGGAGCGGCCTCCGTGGCGTGGGCCGGGGCGGGCACGGCGGGCAGGGTGGGCGCGGGCGCGTCGGTGCGCTGCTGCGGCAGCGAGACCGGACGCACCGGACGGGGGCCCGCGAGCACGGTGTAGTCCTGCCCGAGCAGTGGCGGCACCATCTCGCCCGGCTCCTCGCCGAGCGCCAACCGCACCGCGGCCCAAGGGGCGTTGATGCCGCACTGGGAGAGCTGGTGCAGACCGCCCGCCGGGCGGGTGTTGACGTCCATGAGAACCGGGTCGTCACCGAGCATCCGGAACTGAATGTTCGTCAGATAGTGCAGTCCGAACGCCTCCGCGAGCAGCCGCGCGGGCTCGATGAACGAAGGGTGCAGCGTGAAACCGCGACGCCGTCCGTTCTTCGTGCGGCCCACCGCCATCCGGACCCGGCCGTCCGGCGCCGTGAGGCAGTCGACGGACACCTCCGGCTGCCCCAGGAGCGGCATGACCAGCCAGTCGACGGGCTCCTCCGCCGACCGCAGTGCCTCCACGACCAGGTCGAGCGGCACGTACGGGCTCGGAAACCCATTGAGGTGCGCGAGTGAGAAGGGGGTGCGTGTGATGACGCGGAAGCCCACTCCGCCCGCCCCCGCGGCCGGCTTGAAGCAGGCCTTGTGACCCTCGGCCTCCAGGGTCTCGACCGCTGCGACGAGCTCCTCCTCGGTGCGGACCCGCCACCACGGCGGCACCGGCACGCCCACCGCCTGCACGGCCTGATACGCGGTGGCCTTGTCCAGGAAGACGGCCACGGCCTCGGAGGGCGGCGCCAGCAGGGCCGTGCCGAGCGCCGCGAACTCGGCGCGGTGCGCCACGATCGCCGCCTGGTGCAGGACCGGCACGAACACGTCGATGGAGTGGCGCGCGCACTGGTCGAGGGCGTACTCGACGTAGGCGGCGGGGGAGAGGCCCTCGGGCTCCATGGCGGCGGTGTCGGCGGCGGCGAGCACGGGGGAGTCGGGATCGCCGTGGGTGGCGTGGATCTCGACCGGGCGGAGCTGCGGATTACTTCGCAGCTGGTCCATGAAGAACACGTTCTCCGCGTACGTGCGGTTGAGCCAGACGCGTACGCGAGAACCCATGCAGGCCGCCTTTCAGGGTTCCGGGCACGGCGGAGCAGGCCGTGCCCGGCCAGGGGAGAGGGAGGAACAGCAAACCGCCATACGCCGAGAAGGGTTCGTGGCGGTTGTGTTGGGGCGATCATAAGGGGCGCGAGCCCGGTGTGACGCTACGGGCGTGTTACGGATTTCCCGCGACCCCGGAATCAGGCCCGACGCGCCGGGGCGCGAGGCCCGGCGCGCGGGCCGTCCTTGTCCCGCGGGGGCGAATGTGTTCTTGTGTTTCCAGTCCTTTTCTCGGAGGTGGCAAGGGTGCGGTCGACGGCCGGCGGACACGGAAACCTGCTGGCCATCAGCGACCTGCACATCGGGTACGCGGAGAACCGCGCCCTGGTCGAGAAGATGCGCCCGCACACCGACGACGACTGGCTCCTCGTGGCCGGTGACGTCTCGGAGACCGTGGCCGACATCCACTGGGCCCTCGAAACCCTCAGCGGGCGCTTCCGCAAGGTCGTCTGGGTGCCCGGCAACCACGAGCTGTGGACCCACCCCAAGGACACCGTGCAGCTGCGCGGTGTCGCCCGCTACGAGCATCTCGTCGCCATGTGCCGGGAGTTGGGTGTCACGACCCCCGAAGACCCCTACCCCGTCTGGGACGGGCCGGGCGGCCCCGCGGTCGTCGTACCGCTCTTCCTGCTCTACGACTACTCGTTCCTGCCGCCGGGCTGCGCGACCAAGGACGAGGGCATGGCGTACGCCGAGGGGACCGGGGTGATCTGCACCGACGAGCACGTCCTGCACCCCGACCCCTACCCGAGCCGCGAGGCCTGGTGCCGGGCCCGGGTCGCCGACACCGAGCGCCGGCTCGCCGAGCTGCCCGAGGACCTGCCCACCGTCCTGGTCAACCACTACCCGCTGGACCGTCACCCGACCGACATCCTGCGCTACCCCGAGTTCGCCATGTGGTGCGGCACCCGGCTGACCGCCGACTGGCACCGCCGCTTCCGCGCCCAGGTCATGGTCTACGGTCATCTGCACATCCCGCGGACCACCCACCACGAGGGCGTCCGCTTCGAAGAGGTCTCGGTGGGATACCCCCGGGAGTGGCGGCCCCGCCCCGGCCCGCCGGACACCCTGCGCCACGTACTGCCGATGGAGGTCGGAACCGGTGATCGAGGAGCTGCTCCCGGAATCGGTCGTGACCGTGGAGACACACGGTGACGACCAGGACTGGGGCGCACCGCTGTACCCCGGGGAGCAGCAGCTCGTGGCGCGGTCCGTGGAGAAGCGGCGCCGTGAGTTCGCCGCCGTGCGCGCCTGCGCCCGCCAGGCCATGGAGAAGCTCGGCGTGCCCGCGCAGGCCGTCCTGCGCGGCGAACACGGGGCGCCCGTCTGGCCCGCCGGGCTGATCGGCAGCATGACGCACTGCGAGGGCTACTGCGCGGCCTCCCTCGTCCGCGCCACCGACCTGGCCTCGCTGGGCATCGACGCCGAACCCCACGAGGAACTCCCCGACGACGTCATCGGTTCCGTGGCCCTGCCCAGGGAGAACGACCGGCTGCGCGAGCTGGCGCGGCGGGACGCCTCCGTGCACTGGGACCGGCTGCTGTTCAGCGCCAAGGAGTCCGTCTACAAGGCGTGGTACCCCCTCACCGGAAAGTGGCTGGACTTCTTCGAGGCGGACATCGAGCTCGTCGCGGACGACGGCCCCGCACGCTCCGGCGGCCTGCGCGCCGAACTCCTCGTGCCGGGACCGCTGGTGAACGGGCGACGCATACAGGCCTTCGAAGGGCGCTGGACCGTGCGCCGGGGCCTGCTGGCCACGGCCGTCACCGTCCCGCACACCGGGGCCGACGCCTAGCCAAGGTGGCCTCCGGGCTCCGGGCACCAGCTGTGCAGCAGCCGGAAGAACTCCTCCTCGTTGCCCGCGAGTCCGGCCGCCGCCAGCGCCTGCTCCGCCTCGGCGAGCGCGGCGGGCGGCACCACGGGTGGTCGACGTCCGTCCGGCGGACCGTCGAACGCCGCTCGTACGGTCTGAAGGAGACGCAGATAGGCCTGCACGGCGGCGCGTTCGTGGTCGGTCAGTACGGCGGTCGGCATCGGACGGCTCTCCCCGGGTCGGCTGGTCGAAGCGGTACATGGCGGTACGTGCCTCCAGCTTGCCAACCGCCACTGACAATGCGGTTTCGATGCGTGCGGGTTCGCCCGCTTAGCGGAGGCGAAACATCACCGAAATCCCTTGTGGGACAGGGGCCCTAGGGTGGTGAGAAGAGCCGGGAAGCGCCTTCCCGGCAGCGGGGAAGCCGCCTCCACGGCGGCCCGTAACAGGAGGTGAGCCCGTGGTCGACGTACCGCCTCGGCGTCCGCGGCGCAACCCGCGGCTGCGTTCCGTGCACGACGCGGAGCTGCGTCTGCAGCACCGCGTCGTGCACGGCTACCGTCGTGCCTACCGCGTGGCCGGTGAGGGCCCCGCGCTCGTCCTGATCCACGGCATCGGCGACTCCTCGGCGACCTGGGCGGACCTGATCCCCGACCTCGCGCGCTCCCACACGGTGATCGCGCCCGACCTGCTCGGCCACGGCTCCTCCGACAAGCCGCGCGCCGACTACTCGGTGGCCGCGTACGCCAACGGGGTCCGTGATCTGCTCACCACGCTCGACATCGAGTCCGCCACCCTGGTCGGGCACTCGCTCGGCGGCGGTGTCGCCATGCAGTTCGCCTACCAGTTCCCGGAGCGCACCGAACGGCTGATCCTGGTCAGCGCGGGCGGTGTCGGCGGCGAGGTCAACCCCGTACTGCGGGCCGTCTCGCTGCCGGGCGCCCACCTCATGCTCTCCGCGCTCCGGCTGCCCGGCATGCGGCTCCAAGTCGGCATCTTCCTGCGGCTGATGAGGCTCCTGGACACCGATCTGGGCCAGGACGCGCCGGAGTTGCTCAACCTCGTCGACGCGCTGCCCGACGCGACCTCCCGCAGCGCGTTCATCCGCACCCTGCGGGCGGTCGTCGACTGGCGCGGGCAGGCGGTGACCATGCTCGACCGCTGCTATCTGACCGAGGGCATGCCCACGATGCTGCTCTGGGGCGACCGGGACAGCGTGGTGCCGGTGCGGCACGCGTACGGCGCGCACCAGGCCATGCCGGGCAGCCGGCTGGAGATCTTCGAGGGCGCGGGCCACTTCCCCTTCCACAGTGACCCGGCCCGTTTCCTCGACCTTGTCGAGGAGTTCACCAGCACCACCAGCCCGGCCGACTGGAGCCGCGAGCACTGGCGCGAACTGCTGCGCGCGGGTCGCCCCGGCACGACGGCCGGCCGGCCCGACACCGCCCACAACCGGGCGGTGGAGCGCGACCTGCGCGAGGCGAGCGAACGCAGCGCGACCTGACACCCGTTGCCGACGCGGCGGCCGCCGGCCGCCCGCCGCCGAGCCGGGCCCCACCGCCGAAGGTGCCCGGCGCCGCTGGACGCCTGCCCTCCGCTCAGCCCACCGCCGGCGTTCCCGACGGCTCCGGGACGCTCAGCACCGTTTCCCACTCCTCGGCCGTGAGGGGCGGGTCGGTCAGAGGAGGGCGGCGCGGGCCGCGCAGTACGGCGATGGCGACCTCCGGTCTGACCAGCGCGGACAGGGGCGCGGAGAGGGTGAGCACGGCCAGGAACGCCTGGGCGACCAGGGGGCGTCCCGCCGCCGTCCGCAGGAGCCGTTCCACATAGCGCCCCAGCAACTTCCGCGTGGCCCCGGGCTGCTCGCCGATCGCGCCCGGGTAGCGGATGTCCGTGCCCGTGGCCAGCTCCCAGGCGATCGTCACCGGAAGGGCCACCGCCCGCTGCACCCGCCGCGCGAGCCCCGGAGCCGCGATCCCGTGCTCGGCGAGCCGGCCGCGCAGCGCCAGCGCGCCCTGTGCGGCCACCGTCATGCCGTGCCCGTAGACCGGGTTGTACGTGGCGACGGCGTCGCCGAGCGCGACGAACCCCTCCGGCCAGCCCTTGACCTTCTCGAAGAAGCGCCGCCGGTTGATCGTGCTGCGGCTGACGGCGACGTCCGTCAGCGGCTGCGCGTGCGCGATCAGCTCGCCCACCACGGGGTGCCGCAGGCCGCGCGCGAACGGCTCGAACTCCTCGACGGAGTCCGTCGGCTGTCCGTCGCGGGTGCCCGACAGCGTCACCAGCCAGCGTCCGCCCTCGACGGGCACGATCGTCGCGGAGCGGCCCGGCACGGGCTGAGCCGGGTCGGGCTGCACACCGACCACGGGGTAGTCCTCGGTGCCCGCCGGTGCCCGGAAGATCCGGCTGGCGTAGGTGAGTCCGGAGTCGACCTCGTCCAGCCGCGCCGGTGCGACACCCAGCGCGTCGAGCCAGAGGGTGGAGCGTGAGCCGCGCCCCGAGGCGTCCACCACCAGGTCGGCCGGCAGCACCCGTTGCCCGCCGTCGCGCATCCGTACGCGCACGCCCGTCACCCGGGAGGCGTCACCCTCCAGACCGAGCAGCTCCGTGCCGTCCACGACGGTCACCCGGTCCATCGCGGCGACCCGGTCGCGCAGTACCGAGTCGAGCAGATCACGGCTGCACGAGATCATGAACTCCATCTCGGGCCAGCGCCGCAGCCAGCCCTGCGCCGTCAGGGAGACGAATCCGGTGGGCAGCGGGATCCGGCGGGCGCCCGCGGCGAGCCAGGCGGCGGTCACCCCCGGCAGCAGCTCCTCCATCGCGCGGGCGCCACCGGACAACAGCAGATGGGCGTGCCGGGCCTGCGGGAGGCCCTTGCGCGGCGCGGGCCCGTCCGGCAGGACGTCGCGCTCGACGACGGTGACCTCGGCGTACGGTTCCAGGGCGGCGGCGGCCAGCAGACCGGCCGTCCCCGCGCCGATGACGACGGCCCGACGGGGGGCCGTACCTCTGTCGCCTGCTGCCGCGCTAGCGGGATTGCTCATGGAAGTCGCTCTCTGACCTGGTCGCGGCCCGTCCTCGGACGGCCGCGACGACGGGTGACTGACGCAGGGCCATCGACATCCGTACGAGGTCGCGGGGACCCTCGGCGGAAGCGGCGGGGGTGGTGGCGGCCTCCGCCGCGCTGATGACCCTGCCCTTCGGGTCGGCGGCCCTGGCCCGCACCGCCGCCGTCACCATCGCCGCGTCGGCCTCGGCCTGAGCCTGGGCGGGCTCGGAGCCCGCCGTCACGGCCGCGTCGTAGGCGAGGGAGCGTACCGCGGAGTCGAAGTAGGGGTACAGGCTGAGCATGCCGTCGTGGATGTCGGACTCCCGCTGGGTGACCTGGAGTTCGGCGGAGGACCACCAGGAGATCCGCACCGCGTGGTCCGCGTGCGCCGAGACCGTCCTCAGCTCGCGCCACAGCGGCCCGAGCCGGCGGTACGTCGACCAGGTGGTCCAGCTGTCCCCGATGCGCTGGCAGGCCAGCGGGAGCAGGAAGCCGACCGCGCTGACCTGGGCTCCGACGGAGGCCAGCACAGGGGCCACGTCGGTGCTCAGACCGTCCAGGTTCGCGCCGTTCCAGCGGGCCACGACGGCGATGAACTTGGTCGCCGAGTAGGGGACGTTGAAGAGGAAGCCGACCGCGATCGTCAGCAGCCCGGCGCGCAGCCAGCCGTCCACCTGAAGGGCCCAGCGCCAGCACATGACGTTCATCGCGACGCCCGCGACGGTCAGCGCCAGGAGGTAGAGGACGATCATCTCGCGGATGAACGGGGTGTTCGCGTAGTAGGTGTCGAGGTCGCGCAGGCGTTCCTCGGGGCAGTCCCCGAGCAGGTAGAGCACGACCAGCGCCACGCTGACCACGCCGTACCCGGTGATCCAGCGGCGGGAGAGCCGGCGGGTGACCTCGGGGGGTCCGCCGCGCCAGTGGATGATCAGCACCAGACAGGACGCGCTGAAGACGCTCAGCAGGCAGTAGACCAGGGGCGCCGAGACGTTGGGGACACCGGTGAGGTCATTGACCTCGGCGATGGTCGGCGGGGCCGCGAAGAGGAAGACCAGGCAGGCGAGCGCCAGCAGGATGCCCACCGACCGCAGCAGCGGGTCGCGCCAGCCGCGGATCAGGGTGGGTGCCTTGACGGCGAGGGCGGCGCCCATGGCGACGGCCGGGACGTAGTAGCTGGATCCGTCCATGTCCGGGAAGGCGCCTCAGCCCTGCGGTCCGCGGTACCCCAGGGACGCCTCGATGCGGCCGGCCAGACCGTCCCGGCTCACCGGCCCGCGCAGTGGCGAACCGGCCAGCCAGGTACGGCACTTGCTGGCGAGCAGCAGACCGAAGCTCTCGGCCTCCTTCTCGTCCGCGAGGTCGAAGCGGGTGCGCGCGGCGACCCTCAGGACGGTCGCCTGCAGATCGGCGGTGTCGCTGAGTAAGCGGGCCGCGACGGCGGCGCCCTCGACGTGGTGACTGCAGTGCCCGGCCTTCATGTGCCACAGTTCGTGGCCGAGGATCACCAACTGGTGGTCGGGGGCGGTGCGTTCCTCGATGACGACGAGGTCCTGGTCGGCCATGTCGAGCCACAGCCCGCTGGCGGTGCCGGGCGGGAACGCGGCCGTACGGAACTGGACGGGACGTCCGCGGCGTCTGCTCATGGCGTCGCACAGGGCGGCGTACAGGTCGCCGGGTTCCGCCGGTGCCGGGAGCGAGAGCTCCGCGACCAACTCGCCGCACAGGCGGCGCATGTCCCTTCCGATGCCCACAGTTCTCCCCCGGATCACGACTCGGGCCGCTTGACGCTCTCCAAGAGCATGTCCAGCCATTCGGCGACCTTGTCGCGGTGCTGGTCGGTGGGCAACTGCGCGGCCCGCCAGGCGATCCCACGGACGCCGTGGTCCTGGAGCAGCCGCTCCAGCGGGTCGTCGGCGGCCGCGGCCGCCTCGCGCTCGCGGTCGGCGAGCTGTTGCAGCAGCTCCTGCTCCGAGCGCTGCAGGGCGCCCACGAGCGCCTCGGAGTCCTCGGCCGTCAGGAACCCCGCGTGCACCCGGAAGAAGCGCTGGATGGCGTCGCAGTGCTCCATGGTGGGGCGCCGGTCGCCGTTGATGAGGGCGCCCGCCTGTTGACGCGACATTCCGGCGCCGTCGGCTATCTCCTGTTGAGTGTATTTGCGCCCATTGGGCTTGAGCCGGGTGCGGCGCAACAGGTCCAGGCGCTGGAGGAAGCGGGCCTGGAGATCGGGTTCCCCGGCGCGGCGACCGCCCAGCAGGGCCCGCACCACGGGTTGGGGCACGCCGGACTCGGCCGACAGGCGCTGGACGTCGAAAACCTCGGAGTGCTGCACATCGAGCCGGTCGGCGAGTGCGGTGACCCGGGCCACGACGGCCGGCAGCAGAACCGTCGCCGTGGCGCCCGGAACTTCGAAGCCATCCGTCACCGACTGATCTCCTACGTCTCTCTCAGTCTCGCTCAGGTCTCTCGGGTGTCTCTCACAAGGGTCAGGGACCAACGGGAGACTAGCCGTTCGCTCGAACTCACATCCAGCGGTCGCCACAACTGTGGCGCGAATCAGCCGTCAACAAGCGCTAAATGCCACGATAGTTGACATGGTTGAGCTCCGGGCAGCAGGATCGGGGCGCCGCGTGAAGGCCGCAGAGGCAAGAGGGGTGACCTCCCGATGGCGTACCAGGCAGGATGGCAGCGGTCCCAACCGCGACCTGTCCCCGAGAGTCTCGAGGCTCAGGCGTATCTCCAGGACTACGCCGCTCTCCTGGAGGCCGTGGCGTTCCCGTCCGTCGTCTTCGACCACCGCTGGGACGTCGTGTTGTCCAACACCGCGTTCGAGACACTTTTCGGCGGCGTGGGCCCCCATCCGACCGCCATGCCGGGTGACAACTTCCTCCGGTTCGTCCTGTTTCACCCGGACGCGGCCACGGTCCTCGGCGAGCACGAGTCGAGCTGGTGCCTGCCGATGCTGGCCCACTTCGCCGCGGCGGTGGAGCGCCACGGCCAGGACCGCGGACTCCAGTCGATCCGCCGGGACATCGCCCAGGACCCGATCATGGAGGCCGCCTACCGGCAGGGCCTGCCGCACTGGATCCGCGCCGTCGGCCCGGACGCCGTCGAGCACGACGGCGCCGTACGGCCGCTGGTGCACCCCGATCCCCGCTGGGGCCGCACGGACTGCCGGATCGTCGGCGAGACCCCCAAGACCCTTCAGGACATGGGATACACGCGGATGACCCTGGTCCTGCGCGAGGCGCGGCACATGACGGCCGGACCGCGCAGGACACGCAACGGCGCGGCGGAGCTGCGCGTGGTGTGAGCCCGCTCGGCGGTCCGGGGTGTGGGCCCGCTCAGGGGTCCAGTACAACGAGCACAAGGGGCACTCCGTCGCACGGGATCAGCCGCATCCCGTCGTGGCGCGCGGTCCGCGCCCCTGCCAGTACGGCCCCGAAGTCCGGGCCCTTGGTGAGCGATCCGGCCAGATGTGCCGGATCGGCGGACGCGGCCACCCGACCGCGCGCGTTCACCAGATGGGCGGCCCCGGGCAGTTGTTGGAGCAGCGGCACGACCGCGGCCTCGAAGTGCCGCAGATACACGTCGGCCGCGGCGACCCCCACGAACCGGCCCTCCACCTGCACGGGTGCGGACAGCGTCAGGCTGTACTCGTCGGAGCAGAGGTAGTCCACATAGGGGCCGGCGACCGCCCGCTGCCCGGTGTCACGGGGGAGGGCGAACCAGTCCCAGTGCGTGTAGTCGGAGTACGCGGAGTGCGCGGGGTCGAGGTCGAGCAGCAGCGGCCGTACGTCTCCGTCGGAGCCGGTCTGCCACCACTCCAGCCACGCCGGTACGTCGCTCAGCAGTCCCGGCGCGGCGACGAACCCGACGCCCGACACCAACTCCTGCCGGGCGAGCCGGAGATGAATCCCCGGGCGCAGCGCGGCCAGGTCGACGGTCGCGGGGCGACGGCCCTGCGCGGCGACCCCGGTGAGCCGGGCCGCGGTGTCGGCGCGTGTCTCGGCCACCGCCTCGAACACGGCCTCGAGGGTGGAGCGGACCTGGGCGGCGACGGCCGCCTCCGGTGTCGCGTCAAGCGTCGCCGTGGCGCCGGCCGGACCGGGGCTCCTGCTCATGGGTGCCCTCCAGCGGACGGGGACCGGACGCGGCGCGCGGCATCGCGAGGCGGAGGGCGATGAGCCGTGCCGTCGAGGCCTGGACGCACCGCTCGGCCAGCGCTCTGGCCGATGCGTGGGCCCCATCTTGCACGGCCGAGATTACGGAGCGGTGACGGTCTGCGACTTCTTCACGATATGCGTCGTCCCCGAGCACGAGACACAACAGTGCCCCCACTTCCGTCTGGAGCGCGACCTGCTCGCGGGTCAGCCGGGCGGACTGGGCCGCCGCGGCGAGCTCGACATGAAACCGGCCGTAGACCCGGCTGCACGCCGCGGCGTCCTCGGCGGACGCCAACTCATCCAGTGTGCGCCGCAATTGCTGCAGGTCGCCCGGCTCCGTGCGCTCCGCTGCCAGCTGGGCGGCCGCGCCCGACAGGGCGGCCCAGTGGTCGCCCAGATCGCGCAGCTCCTCCGTGCTCCAGCCGGCCAGCCGCACCCTGAGCCGCTCCTCGCCGGGGACCTCGGGGAGGGAGACGAAGCTGCCGCCGCCGCGCCCCCTGCGGGTGGTGACCAGCCCTTGCTGGCGCAGCGCCATCAGCGCCTCGCGCAGGGTGACCGTGGACACGCCGAGCTGGCCGGCCAGCTCCATCTCGCCGGGCAGCTGCTCCCCGTCGGCGAGCAGGCCGAGCTCGATGGCGTCGCTGAGCCTGCGGATGACCGCGTCCACCCGGGCGCGGTTGTCCACGGGGGCGAAGACGGCTCTACGGGCACCCTCGGCGCTGTTGTTCACGTACTGCTTCACGGCCACCACCTTGTGCGTTGACTCAACCTTTACTCTAAGGGGGTCTTGAGCTTTGAACTATGACTTCATATCTTTCCGGTCAACGCGCCAGTGCACCAGAAAGGTTCCCGCCCATGGAGGCAACAGCGATCCGGCTCCAGGGCCTGCGGAAGGCGTTCGGTGAGACGACCGCCGTGGCCGGAGTGGACTTGGACATCGCCGACGGTGAGTTCTTCTCGATGCTCGGCCCGTCCGGCTCGGGCAAGACGACCGTCCTGCGGATGATCGCCGGCTTCGAGAGCCCGACCGCGGGCCGGATCGAACTGGCGGGCCAGGAGGTCACCGGGCTGGCCCCCTTCGAGCGGGACGTGCACACCGTCTTCCAGGACTACGCGCTGTTCCCGCACATGACCGTCGAGCAGAACGTCGCGTACGGCCTCAAGGTCCGCAAGGTGCCCAAGGCCGAGCGGCTCCAACAGGCCCGCGAAGCGCTCGCGGACGTACGCCTCGAAGGCTTCGGGGCCCGCCGCCCCTCCCAGCTCTCCGGCGGTCAGCGTCAGCGCGTCGCACTCGCCCGCGCCCTCGTCGGGCGCCCCCGGGTGCTGCTCCTCGACGAGCCGCTCGGCGCCCTCGACCTCAAGCTGCGCGAGCAGATGCAGGTCGAACTCAAGGCGATCCAGCGCGAGGTCGGCATCACCTTCGTCTTCGTCACCCACGACCAGGAGGAGGCCCTGACGATGAGCGACCGCATCGCCGTCTTCAACCAGGGCCGTATCGAGCAGGTCGGCACGCCGGCCGAGATCTACGAACGCCCCGCCACCCCCTTCGTCGCGGGCTTCGTCGGCACCTCCAACCTGCTCGAAGGCGACTCCGCGCAGCAGGTGGTGGGCGCCTCGGGCACCTACAGCATCAGGCCCGAGAAGATCCGGGTCCTCAAGGAGTCCGCCGAGGCCGACGAGCCGGAGCACTCGACCGCCACGGGAACCGTCGTCGAGGTCGTCTATCTCGGCGACGCCACCCGTTTCCTGGTGGACCTCGACGCGGGCGGACGGCTGACCGCGCTCCAGCAGAACCTGGAGACCTCCTCCGAGGACGTCGCCGCCTATCGCGGCACCCGGGTCCGGCTCCGGTGGCACCACCGTCACAGCTTCAAGGTCCCCGCCCCCCGCTGACGACCCCCACGCTCAGTCCCCCATCACGTATGGAGTACGTCGTGCGCCCCAACCGAACCCTCCGCACCTCTCTTCTCTCGTTCACCGCCGTCGCGGTGCTCCTCGCCGCGACCGCCTGCGGGTCGTCCGACTCGGGCGCCTCCTCGGCCACCGGCCTCAACCCCCCCGACCTCAAGGCGCAGTCGAAGCTGGGCAAGACCGAGGGACAGGTCAACCTGGTCGCCTGGGCCGGGTATGTCGAGGACGGCTCCAACGACCCCAAGGTCGACTGGGTGAGCGACTTCGAGATGCAGACCGGCTGTCAGGTCAACTCCAAGGTCGCCGCCAGCTCCGACGAGATGGTCAAGCTGATGAAGACCGGCCAGTACGACGCCGTCTCCGCGTCCGGCGACGCGTCCCTGCGCCTCATAGCCTCCGGCGACGCGGCCCCGGTCAACACCAGCCTCGTGCCGAACTACAAGGACGTCTTCAGCGGCCTGAAGAACGGTGCCTGGAACTCCGTCGACGGCAAGATGTACGGCATCCCGCACGGCCGCGGCGCCAACCTGCTGATGTACAACACGCAGAAGGTCACGCCCGCCCCCACCTCCTGGTCCGCGGTCTTCGACGACGCCCCGAAGCACAAGGGGCACGTGACGGCGTACGACTCGCCGATCTACATCGCCGACGCGGCGCTGTATCTGAAGGCGACCAAGCCGGAGTTGAAGATCAAGAACCCCTACGCGCTGGACCAGAAGCAGTTCGACGCGGCCGTCGCGCTGCTGAAGAAGCAGAGCGGGAACGTGGGGGAGTACTGGAGCGACTACCTCAAGGAGATCTCCGCCTTCAAGAGTGGTGACTCCGTGGTCGGCACCACCTGGCAGGTCATCGCCAACCTCGCGCAGGACGAGGGCGCCAAGGTGAAGGCCTTCGTGCCCAAGGAAGGCTCCACGGGCTGGTCGGACACCTGGATGATCTCCGCCAAGGCCAAGCACCCCAACTGCGCCTACAAATGGATGGACTGGATCATCTCGCCGAAGGTGAACGCCCAGGTCGCAGAGTACTTCGGTGAGGCCCCGGCCAACTCCAAGGCGTGCACCGAGACCAGCGACAAGTCCTTCTGCGACACCTTCCACGCCGCCGACGAGAGCTACTGGAAGAACATCGCCTTCTGGAACACGCCCATCGAGCAGTGCCTGGACGGCCGCACCGACGTGAAGTGCGTGCCGTACGCGAAGTGGGTCCAGGCCTGGACCGAGATCAAGGGCTGAGAGACAACCATGACCTCCACCGCGCAGGCCGCCGGACGGTCCCCCGTCCGGCGGCTCGCCGGGACCCTGCACCGCCGGCCGCGGCTCAGGCTGTCCCTGCTGCTCACCGCGCCGCTGCTGTGGCTGGCCGTGCTCTACCTCGGCTCGCTGGCCGTGCTGTTCGTCTCGGCGTTCTGGACGACCAACTCCTTCACCTCCGAGGTCGTGAAGGTCTGGTCGACCGACAACTTCCATGCCCTGTTCACGACGCCTGTCTTCCGCCAGGTGATCCTGCGCAGCATCGGTGTGGCGCTCGCCGTCACCGCTCTGTCCGCGGTGATCGCCTTCCCGGTCGCCTTCTACACGGCCCGCGTCGCCAAGCCCAAGTGGCGGCCGTTGCTCGTGGTCGCCATTCTCACGCCGCTGTGGGCGAGTTACCTCGTCAAGGTGTACGCCTGGCGGCTGATCCTCTCCCAGGGAGGCTTCGCCGACTGGACGTTGAAGCCCTTCGGGCTCAGCGGGCCGGGGTTCGGACTGTTCGCGGCGGTCATCGCGCTGACCTACCTCTGGCTGCCGTACATGATCCTGCCGATCCACACGGCACTGGAGCAGCTGCCCGCCAACCTGCTCGACGCCTCGGCGGACCTGGGCGCCCGCGCCGGACGCACCTTCCGCTCGGTCGTGGTCCCGATGGTGCTGCCGTCCGTGGCGGCCGGCTCGGTCTTCACCTTCTCGCTCAGCCTCGGGGACTACATCACCGTGCAGATCGTCGGCGGCAAGACCCAGCTGATCGGCAACCTCGTCTACTCCAACATCGAACTGAACCTGCCCATGGCCGCCGCGCTCGGCACGGTCCCCGTCGTCGTCATCGTGCTCTACCTGCTCGCGATGCGCCGCACGGGCGCCTTGAGCAGTCTCTGAGGAGCCCGCCGTGCAACTCTCCCGTTCCGCGCGCATCGCGCTCCGCGTCGCCGCCGGGGTCGGCTTCGCGTTCATCTACGTCCCGCTCGCGCTGGTCCTGGTCAACTCCTTCAACCCGGACCGCAGCGCGAGCTGGCCGCCGTCCGGACTCACCTTCCGCTGGTGGTCGGTCGCCTGGGAGAACGAGGGTGCCCGCGCGGCGCTCTGGGTCTCGGTGAAGGCGGGCCTCGGCGCCACGGCCATCGCCCTGGTGCTGGGCACGCTGATCGCCTTCGCCGTGGCCCGGCACCGGTTCTTCGGCCGCGACGCCATCTCGTTCGTGGTCGTCCTGCCGATCGCGCTGCCCGGCATCGTCACGGGCATCGCGCTCAACTCGGCGTTCAGTACGGTACTCGAGCCACTCGGCGTCGGTCTCGGTCTGTTCACCGTGATCGTCGGTCACGCCACCTTCTGCATCGTGGTCGTCTTCAACAACGTCGTCGCGAGGCTTCGTCGTACCTCGGGCTCGTACGAGGAAGCGGCGATGGATCTGGGCGCGGACACCTTCCGGGCCTTCGTCGACGTCACCTTCCCGCTGGTGCGCTCGGCCCTGCTGGCGGGCGGACTGCTCGCCTTCGCGCTCTCCTTCGACGAGATCGTGGTGACGACGTTCACGGCCGGGCCCGGCATCGAGACCCTGCCGATCTGGATCTTCAACAACATGACGCGGCCCCAGCAGGCACCGGTCGTGAACGTCGTGGCGGCGGTGCTCGTCCTGCTCTCCGTGCTCCCGATCTACGCGGCCCAGCGGCTGTCCGCCGACACGGCGTCCGGGAGCCGGGTGTGAACGCGAGCGGGAGGTGGTGCGGGCCGGCCACCCGGTGAACTCCCGCATCCGGCGCGCGCCGTTGAGGGCCGCCGCTGAAAATGAGAGTTGACAAGGCCTCTGACCTGCGCACTATCAGTTCGAGGAACATCGTACTAGTGCGATTTTGGGACATTGGAAATGAGAGTGGCGCTGACCTGCGCTTATCGAGAGGCGCGGCAGTGATCTTTGCGTGGAGCCTCCGGCTGGCGCCCCGGGGGGGCGCAGTGCTTCTCGCGTCTCTTGCTGCAGGTGGCGATCACGTGGTTGTGCGATCGCATTGCGTGGCGCACCGGTCGGCTGGAAGCGAAAGGAAGGGGCGTTGCACACTGCGACATCGAGAAGTGGAGTTCGGAGGTCTCGCCCGACCTTGTTGCCATCGTTCTGGGAGCCGTGCACCGAAGCCAAGGACGGCGGGCTGTGCGACTGTACTACCGAACCACTACGGGACGCCCCCAGCCGTCGGCCAGGGGACTACAACTGCCGAGAGCTCGGGCGCAGAAGACACCGGTAAGTTTGTGGGACACCTGGACCTTGCGGATGATGCCGCGCACCAGTTGTGGGAACCTGCGCTGGAGCACAGACCAACAGGCCCTCGCGGTGAGTCCGCTGCAGGTCGGAGCATGGATCAACCTGCCCCAGGTGCTGAACCTCCTAGGCAACAGCATTCCAGTGAAGACCTTGTCCCGCACGCTGGGGACACTTCACACACACGAGGCCGGCGTCGAAATCTTGCGCGCCGTCATCCTGCTGGCGGACGTCCTCGATCACGAAGGCTCCCCGATCAACTACGAGCGACGTCGCAAAGTGTTCGGGGAGCGGGCCGAATTCATCGAGCCAGAACGCTGGGCCGCAATCCTTGGGAAGTTGGGGCGCCTGCACCGAGCGCCATCGCACGTGCACCATGCCAACCGAGGGTCATGCCATAGCCAGTGGGACGGGGTACGTGTCGATCCACGACAGGCCGCCGAGGTCGAGCTGGTGACGGGCGCGGGTGACGGCGACGTAGGCCAGGCGGGCGTCGGTGTCATTGACCGGTTCCGGGATCGGGCGGCCCTGGGCGTCGTGTTGCTCGGTGTCCTTGGGCGGGGGAAAGTCGTCGGCGATTTTGACAGCGGACCATTCGCGGCCTTTGGCCTTGTGGGCCGTGGAGACGGTGACGTCGGCGTGCTCTTCGTCGGTGAGCTCGTCGACCGCGGAGAGGATGGCGTCGGGCCCGTGAGTGTCGACAAGGTCGACGAAGGGCTGGAGGTCACCACCAGCGGGATCGTAAGCGGCGTAGTCCTGCAGTTCGCCCCACGAAGAGAACAAGACCAGTTCTGGGTGGCTGGTACGGCGGCCTTCCTTGAGGTGGCGGGCTGCGAGCGCCAGCGCCTGCAATGTGTGTCCTCCGCGGGTCAGAGCGACGCGGTTACCTCCGGCGAGCAGGTTCATGACCTCGGTCATGGCGCCGATGTTCGTACGACAGAGGACCGCGTCAGGGTGGGCGATGTCGCCAACTTTGGTGGGGATGGTCTGGCTGCCAGTCAGGCGAATGGGGGCATCAGCGAGTTCGAGCCAACGGTTGGCCTGCTCGGCGAGGAGAGGGCCGAAGCGGAACGACTGGGTCAGCGTGAGGTGCGTGGCGTCGAAACCGGTCATCACGTCGCGGGCACCGCGCCAGCCGTAGATGGCCTGGGCGGAGTCGCCGACCATGACGAGTTGGGCATGGTCGCGCTGTGAGGCGAAGACCTGCTCCAGGACCGGGTTTGTGTCCTGGGCTTCGTCGAGGAAGAGGAAGTCCGCGTCGATCCTCGGTTTTGTCAGGGCCCACATCTTCAGATAGTGGTCGTGCTCGAAGCGGACGATGCCGTCATCGGGGTTGTGCAGGTCGGCCCATGCCTTGGCGGCGAACGGCAAGATCTCCTCCGCAAGTTGGGCATGCTGGGTCCGCGTTCCCAGGCCGCGTAGGGGTGGTACGTGGTGTCGGGCCAGGGTGCGGTCGGCGGAGTGACAGAAGCGGGAGACCGTGCGCAGCGCCGTGTTGGACAGCGTCCTGTGCCCGACTTCGCGGTCGTCGATACGAATGGACCGGGTGATGCCGAGGGCCTGGCCGATTTTCCAGCCGGGTTGGCGTGGGCTGTTCAGGCGGCGGACGTAGCGGTGGCCGAGAGCGGCGTATGCCGTCGCGTGGGCGGTCTTGCACAGCACGGCACGCGGGAATCGGGTAGAAGCGTCGGAGGCGATGTCCTTGTTGAAGGCGAGGTAGCGGCCGCGCCGCTTGGTTCCTTCGGCCAGCTGGACGAGGGTCGTGGTCTTGCCGGTGCCGGCGCCAGCTTGCAGGACGAGATGGTGCCCTGCGTGGAAAATGTCGGCGGCCTCGACCTGTTCATCAGTTGGAGTGGGCAACAAGGGCTCCGCAGAAGGGTTGATGAGTGGCTTGGCGTTCGCGGTGGCTCCGCGGGGGAGCCTCTGCGGAGGGCTATCGCTTCGTCGGTACGCGGTGGTGGCGATGGCCGAGAAGGGCGTCGGCCGCGCACGTCAGCACTTCTTCAGGGGAGTGGTGAACGAGCAGTCCTTCGAGTTGGGCCGTCAGGTGTCGACGGCGTTGTTGTTCGTGACGGGCGACGGCCGCGGCCACGCTGTGGCTGAGGAAGTCCTGGGGGCGTTGGCCTCGGGTGGCTGCGGCCCGGCGGATGGCGGTGCGGGCCGTGTTGCTGAGGGTGAGGTTCAGCAGGACCTGACCGTACTGGTCCGGGTAGTGGCTGGTCAGGACGTCGATGGGCAACAGCGCGTCAAGCTGGCGGCGAAGTGCCCGCAGTGCACGGCCTGGACTCTTGGCCCGTTGCAGTGCCAGCAACCGGGTGCGGTCGGTGTTGGCGGCCAGCCGCGCGGCGCTGTGGGCACGGGGGAGTTCTTCCACGGTGGCGGGTCGCGTCAGGACGATCTCGATCGCGTGGTGCGCTGTCATCTCCAGGGCCTTTTGCGGGATCGAGCGGTAGGACCCGGGCGCCGGACGCGTGTCGGCAGCCGGGTGTGGATGTGTGCCTGGTGAACGAGGGGGTCGAAGGATTCCCAGTCGGGGACCGTCATGTCCGCAGCCGAAGGCGCGACAGCGTGCTGCGGGCAGCGCTGGGCTCGCCAGCGCAACTGCTCCGCGTACGGCAGGCCGGAAAGGTCGTACACGGCCATGACCTCCGTGGGCAGGGCGAGTTGGCCGTGCGCCCGAGTGGCGGGCAGCAGGGCCCAGGTGCCGCTAGGGGCATCGGGAGTGAGCAACGGATTGCTGCAGCGATGGCGCCGTCGGGCCTGAGCGACGCACTGGATCTCATCGACGGGACGGGCGGCGAGGTAGCGGATGTAGAGGAGCTGCACGACGGGGCGGGCAGGGCGGCAGACGGTCGAAGCCCCTGCATCGGCAGCGGAGGGCGCACCGGGCGGGGTGAAGGCGCCGGTGTCGAGCAGACGGCGGGTGTTGAGGGCCAGGGCGCGGCGGAGCGCGACCAGCTCGGGCATTACTGGTGAGGCGTCGCGGGCAGGGCACACCACCGCGTGCGGCAGGCGGCACCAGCTCGTGCCGTCGCCTGCCGGATAGGCGACGCCGGAGCTGACGTGCCAGCGACAGGCGGCGGGCACGCGCGCGGTCGGCAGCTCGTGGGGGTGAAGGCGGACGGGCTGACGGTTGGTCCGGTGGTACCACTCGATCCGGTTGCCGCAGTCGGGGCATTGGCCGGTCTGGCCGCAGCGCAGCAGCCGGCTGACGCCATCAGGGGCGACGCGCAGGGAGCGCCGTGGATGGACGGTGGTGAGGCTGCCGTCCCAGCGGCGTCCGGGGGGTGGGGGTGTGGAGCGCATGCGGGCGAACCTGTCAGCCAACACGCCGAACCCGGTGCGTCGGCGCCGTGATGTCCCTCGGTCGGCCGCATCGAGTGCGACTGGCGTACGGGCAGGCGCTCACGCGTTCGCATCGTGGTCCCCGTTTCGGGTGGTCAACGAAGAGCGCTCCGGCGGGGGTCAGTCGTTGGTCTGCCCGGGCGGCTCATGTCCGCGGCACAGGTTGGCGAAGAGCACGTCGAGTGGGGTGTCCAGCGCATGGGCGAGAGCGTGCCAGGTCTTCAGGGTCCCGACCGTGCGGCCCTGCTCGATCTCGATGAGTGTGCGTCTCGCCAGGCCGGTGCGGGCGGCGAGTTCGTCGTAGGTCCACCCCCGTGCCGCCCGCAGGCGCGCGAGCTCCAGGCGCAGCGCGTCAAGGTCCGGGTCGGGCGGCAAGATCGTCACCCCACCATCCGACGGTGCAGACCCCTGCCCTGTCAGTGCGGACCTCTGCCCTATTTCTGCAGGTGGGGGTGAGAGCGGAAGGGCAGATGTCTGCACTACCGTGTGCTGTCGCCCCACCCTTTGGAGGGCGTCGGCGCGAAAACACACGATGGGAGGAGCAAGGGCCCGATGAGGCTGCGCACAAGGTGTCCCGCGGTGCGGCGCACCTGGATCGTGGAACTGCGTCCGCAGGCGGGTGGGCAGGTACTCGTATGCCAGCACTGTCCCCAGAACGGCAGCCCCCTTGCCGCTGCGTCCGCACGCTCGGCGGCCTTGGCTCACCTTGCCCGGCACGCTCGCGGCGATGTGCTCCCGGTGCACATGCGCACGTGCCAGTGCCACGAACGCGGCTGCTGCTGGCATCCCCGCCACCGTGGCTGTGCCGGCCCTATCCGGCTGCTCCTGGCCCGTGAACGAGGAGGGCGGGTCTGGCGGCTCGCCGATTCCTGCACCGCCTGCGCCGCGGCCACGGATCAGTCCGCCGTCGTACCCGACACGATCCTGTCGGCGGCTGCGCCGTGGCCATCCGCAGCTTTGCGCCGTGGACGCGGACGGCAGCCTCGTGGGCCCGGCGAACAGACCCGGGTGCGGGAGATGCTCAGTTATCTCGCCGCCGCCTTGCCGGCCGACACGGGAGCGGCCGCCCGGCTCCTCGCGTTGCAGTGCGCCTTGCGGATGGACGCCGCAGCGAACGTTCAACTTCCGACAGGGATCCTGCGCGGACTTCGTCTGGGCCACTACTCAGAGCCGTGGCAGGAGCTGGAGCGGGCGCGGTGGCTGAGCAGAATCCCGGAAACGCCGGAGGTCGACACCGCGACAGTAGCTGCCCGGCTGTTCGACGCCGCGCTGCTCACGCAGTCCCCGGCCCGCCCCGACCGCAGGCGGGCCGCCGACTGGGCCCTGCGTGCGGCTCGAACTGCCCGCGTCGCCGCAGGCGGACCGCTCCCGCAACTGGCCGCCGTATGCCTCGCGGCGTACACGCCCCCCGGGGCCGGTAGAGGGCTCACTGAGGTGGACCGGATGGCTCGCGACTGCGGTCTGGATCCGTTTGCTCTGCCGGACGTACTCGACCAGCTGGCGAGGGCAGGCCTCCTTGCGTCCTGGAACGTGTGTCCGGACTCCGGGGAGCTGCGATGGACGCCAGGCAGCACAGTGCGTTGATGGCCTTTAGAGGCGCAAGGCGAGCGGGTTCGCTCGGTTGAGACGACGGCCCACGCCACTCCTTCGGCGGGGGGCATTAACCCGGCCTGCCCAGGGTAACCCTCTGCGGAATTTGGTCGAGGGCGCTGGAACAAGGGTGGCTCGTCGTCGGCGGCAGTCGCACACAGCGAAGAGAACGCCTCTTCCCATACCTCGAGCACAGCGCGTCCGATCAGGGAACGCAGCACAAGCTACAGCTGCAGCAACAGGCGATGGTTGAGATAGCGGCACAAATCCTCGCGCCGGTTGCGTCCCTGGTGTCTTGCCCCGAACGTCCGCAGCAAGCGATCACCGATGCCGGGGCCCCAGCCACTGGCGGGGCCGGGACGGTCGTGCTGTCCCTGCCCCGCCAAGGCCACCACGCGGCACCTTCCGGCCAAGCAGGCGACGTGACCGTCTGCCGTGCGATATTCAGCTGTTCGCGGACCTATCGGGCCGGGTCCATTTGGAGTCGGTCGAACACAGCCGCGGTGGCGAGATCGCCAGACTCCGTGGCGTGGAAACGTCCCAGGGCTACGGGGACCCAAGCACGAACGCGATGGCTGCTGTCTTCTGCGAGGCGGCAGAACTCCGGCAGCGTCCGGTTTTGGCTAGCGGGCATCCGCTGGACGGCCAGGACTAGTTCAAGGATCGACTGCCGATGGCGAGGGCGTCGGGATTCAGCTCCTTGACCAGGTGGTAGCCCAGGACCGTCGACTTTCCCGACCCCCACGGGCCGATCAAAGCCAGCACCCCGCTCTCCGTCTGGGCCCGCACTCGCTCCAGCAGGTTTACCGCGTGCTGCGCGTATTGCTGGTGCCCGAGCAGATCGGGAGCTTCGGCCTCGCTGACAAAGGGCTCATCGTTGAAGAAACGCGCGTCGATCACCGACACATTCTGTGGCCCGGCGGGCGGCCGAGACAGGTCTTTCCCGGAGTTCGTAGTGCTGCTAGCGGGCGGTCGAGGTGTATCGGGTACAGATGATCGGTTCATGGTCCACCGGAGGCCCCATGCCCACCGTCGTGGAGGCCCCACGCCCACCGTCGTACTCCACCTTCCGAGCGATCTGCTCTCCGAACTGGCCGAGGTCGGAGCGGAGGGCACCGTCGAGTTGACCCTGCACGTCGGCAGTGCTTCTGCCGTGACGCCGGCGGAAGCGCCCGATCCCACCAGCCCCTCGCGCCCCTGCTGCGTGTGGACTCCTGGCGCCGGGAACCCGCCCGCACCTTCATCAGCCGCGCGCGAACCGTTCCGCGACGGGGACCCTCTACGCGGACGGCACGCTGTCGGTGGAAGGCCGGCTCTCCCCCCGGTTCCGCTCGCTGTCGATGGCTGCGTTCGCCGTGACGCAGAGCCAGGCGAACGGCCGGACCACCTGGCGGCTGGCCGACGGCCGCACTTTGGACGACCTGCGCCATGAAATCGAAGAAAGTGAGGCCTGACCTGCGGGGGAACACGAGACGTCTGCGTCCTGGCGTGACGCTAGTCGAGCCCCACGTGCTGGATCCAGTACTTCTTAGCCAAGAACTCACAGTCGGCTCAGCAGGGTGTTGCGACCAAATTCCAGAAGGCGCTGGCATGGAAGCCGATCGGGCTCACTTGCGGACGGACGGTCAGTCCGTGCACTCGCAGGATTACGATCGCATGGTCTCCGGCCGGCACCGTGTCTTGTCAGGTGTCCAGCCAGGCGGTGGCGCCGTCGATGAACAGAGCGCCTTCGCAGGTCGTCTTGGTCGTAAGGCCGACGAATCGGTCGCTGTCCTTGCTGCCCAGGGAACGGGCGGCACCACTGTGATCTGCTCCCAGCACGCTGACGCCGAGGCGGGCCGCACCGGCGAGCCGAGGCCAGGTCGCTGACGTGTTCTGGATACAGAAGGCGACCAGCGGAGGATCGAGGGACACCGGCACGAATGTGCTCGCTGCGAGCCTGAGAGGTTCACCATCCACTTGTGCAGCAATCGCCACGACTCCGGTGGGGAACTGGCCGTAAGCCTGCCGGAGGGTCTGTGTGTCAAGGGTGGCGGAAGTGGATGTGGTCATGAGGTGGCTACCTTTCGGGCATGGCTGACGAGGGGGTGGAGCCCCCGGGATGTCGAGTAGCGAGCCGTACGTGGGCATCACGGGTCTGGTGGCACGGCAGACGCCGACAACGAATGCGCGAAATGTGTTTGGGGCAGCACTTGGAATGGGGTGAGGACGCCAGTCCTGACCCCTGGGTGGGATGGCGGACGTCCGTCGTCAATGAGATCCGCGCGCACGGTACGCCGCGGCCTTGACGCGGTTCTGACATGCCAGGGAGCAGAACTGGCGTGCGGAGTTCCGCGATCCGTCGACGTATACCCGGTCGCACCGCGGCGCACCGCATACCCCGAGGCGGCCGGCGAGATCACTGCCGATGGCCAGGGCCAGAGCGGCGGCACACCCTGCGCTCCATCCCACCGCGTCGGAGTCGTCGTAACCGTGGAAATGCACCTGCCACGGTTCTCCTGGAACACGGTCCAGCTGCGGGCGGGTGCCCGTGGTGCGCAGCAGTGCGTTCACGGCCTCGGCTGCGTCGTCGAGGCGCTCGTCGTCCACCGCCACGAACACGAGCCGCATCTGCTGGGCCGCGGTCGCCAGGCTGAGGGCCTGCACATGGTCGATCTCCTGCGGATCCGAGACGGACGGCAGCACCCGGGCGACCGCGGAAATCAGCTGCTCGTCCCCGGGCGCGACATACGGCTTGCCCCCGCGGGATCCGTCCGTCAAATCGTTCACGAGCGACACTGTCACACTGAGCAGCGTCGCCACGTGACTGTCGAACATCACTTGACCAGTCACCTCTTGAGTTCTAGTTTCTCGTCACTTGCATTATCTTATTCACCAGTCACAGACGGGATTCGTATGCCGATCTGGCAGACCCGACAGCCGCTGCCCCGCGAGGTGCGCCTCCTCGTCGCCGCACGCGCGGTCAACCGGCTGGGAGCCTTCTCCCTGAGCTTCCTCACCGTCCTGATCACGACCCGCTTCGGAGTGAACGCCACCACCGCGGGCGTCATCTCCGCGGCGTTCGGCCTGGCCACCATTCCCTCCCGGCTTGTCGGCGGACGCCTCGCAGACCGCCTGGGGCAGCGCCGGACCATCGTTGTGGGACTGACCGCGTGTGCCCTGGCACAGCTGGGGATCGCAGGGGCCGACAGCCTGGTCGTCGTCATGGTGTTCGCCATTCTGCTGGGACTGGCATTCGAGCTGTACGAGCCCCCGAGTCAGGCGATGATCGCAGACCTTGTGGCATCCGACGAACGCGTGCGGGCCTACAGCCTGCTGAACGCCGCCCTCGCCGCCGCCGGCATGGCGGCCGGGCTGCTCGCCGCGGCGCTGGGGCGATGGGACCTCCGTTGGATGTTCGTCGTGGACGCACTGACCTGTTCGATCTGCGCAGCGGTCGTACATCTGATGCTGCCGGCCAACCGGCCGACGCCGGCTCGGACGGCGCAGGGGCCGCAGCGGCGCCTCTCTCCCTGGCGTGACCCCGCTCTGCTGCTCATGCTCGGCTGCGGAACACTCATGGCCGTCGTCTGTCTGCAGGTGATGATGCTGCTCCCGCTGGCCCTGGTGGACCGCGGCCTGCAGGCAACCGACGCCGGACTCCTCTCCACCGCGTCGGCGGTCACCCTGGTGGCCGGTCAGCCGCTGGTCCGCGCGGCCAGAGTGGCCATGCTGCCGATGTCAGTGGCGTTCGCCCTGGGATACGGCCTCATGACCCTCGGCCTGATCGGATACGCCTGTGCGCACGGTCTGCCGGCCTATGTCGTCTCGACGATCGTGTGGAGCGCCGGTGACCTCGTGCTCGTCGGACGCGCCTACGCCATCGTGGCGGAGCTGGCCCCCGAGCACCATTCCGGCCGCTACATGGCGGTCTACGGCCTCAGCTGGGGCGTTGCGGCGGTCGTCGCGCCGATCGCCGGCACCGAACTCCTTCAGCGAGCCGGTGTCACCGCCCTGTGGGCCACCATGGCAGGCGTCTGCCTGGCCCTCGCGTTCCTCCAGCCGGCGGTCGCCCGTGCCGTCGACACCCGCAGGACTCGGCCGGCCCTGGACACAACGGATGCCAGGGCACCCGCCGACTCCGTGGAGTGAGGCCAGGACATGCCCGGCGACGGACGAGAAGAGGACCTCTCCGTGGTGTACCACGCCGTCGACCAACCACTCGTCCCCCTGCTGGAACTCCTCCACCGCGAATGTACGCGCCGAGCCGCCCTGCGACCGGAAACGGAGCACAGCCTCGCGCAGGTCGTCCGCGCTGCGCACGGTCGCGGGCTGAAAGGGCAGTATGTGACTACATATGTAATTTTGTCGTCGCCTGAACGTGGCAGGACGGCATTTCGGCCGGTCGGCGGCAATGAGCGTGCTGGGCTGGTCGCCGTGAGCGAGCGCAAGCCCTACAAGACCGACCTGTCCGACGAGCAGTGGGCGCTGGTGGAACCGGTGATCACCGCATGGAAGGCCGCGCATCCCTCGGTCAGCGGCCATCAGGGCCGGTACACGATGCGGGAGATCGTCAACGCGCTGCTCTACCAGGGCCGCACCGGCTGCCAGTGGGACCTGCTCCCGCACGACTTCCCGCCGTCCGGCGCGGTGAGGTACTACTTCTACACCTGGCGCGACGACGGCACCGACCAGACCATCCACGACCTGCTGCGCTGACAGGTGCGGGAGAAGGCGCGCCGCAAGGCGGACCCGAGCCTGGTGGTGCTCGACACCCAGAGCGTGCACGCCGCGGCCGGGGTGCCCGCACACTCGACGGGGCGTGATGCGGCCAAAAAAGTCTCGGGCCGCAAGCGCGGCCTGGCCGTTGACGTCCTGGGTCTGGTGATCGCGGTGGTCGTGGTGGCCGCGTCGGCGCATGAGAACACCGTCGGCATCACGCTGCTGGACAAGGTCGCCGCCGAAACCGACACCGTCGAGAAAGCCCTGGTCGACCGGGGCTTCAAGAACGCCGTCGTCGCGCACGGGCAGAAGGTGGGCATCAAGTTGGAGATCGTGGAGCGCAACCCCGCGCAGACCGGGTTCGTTCCGATCCCCAAGCGGTGGATCGTGGAGCGCGCCTACGGGATCTTGATACTGCACCGCCGGTTGGTGCGCGACTACGAGCACCAGCCCCGCACCTCCGAATCGCGGGTGTACTGGGCGATGACCGCGGTGATACTGCGTCGGCTGACCGGGGCAACCGCGCCGTCCTGGCACACCGCATGACCGGCGACCAGCTCACCCTCGGTGCGTTGCTGGCACGGCTGGAGGAACGGGAACAGCAGATCGCCGCGCAGACCGAGGCAGCCAAGGAGCGGATCGCGGAGCTCTCCGCACAGCTGGAGGAGTTCCATCAAACCGCCGAAGAGATCCGCATCACCCGCATCCGCCCATGCCGCTTGACCAGGCCCGCCGTGGCCAAGCGGTCGACCATCAAGGCGAGCAATCGGTCCGCGCGGTCGTCCGGGGCCATCCGGTCGTGGAACTCGCAGAGGACGGAGTGGTCGAAGCCGGGATCATCCAGGGCAAGGCCGTGAAGTCGGCCCGGAGCGCGGTCCCAGCCTCTCGACTGGGCCGTCTCTCCGGACCGCTTCCCGCACCCGCCGTGCGCCTCTCAACGCAACGGGCGCTCCACAAGCCCCATGGATTCCACGAGTGTTGCCCTCATCCCACGGTCGGCCATGGCGAGGGGATGACTGAGCCCCGGTAGCGGTAGCGCGTCGTGCGCACTCTCCCAGGGCTGAACAGTTCCCGTTCCTCGCTGGCCGGCCACCAGTCGCCGCCGCAGAAGCAACGACGGAGATCCTTCCAGTTCATCCGGGGGTGCTTGCGCCGCAACCAGTGGATCACCCGGCCCCAGACATAGGAGCTCAGGTACTGGAAAGTGGCACTGGACACTCCCGGCCGGAAGTAGGCGCACCAGCCCCGCAGCATCCGGTTGAGACAGATGAGCAGGGCGTCGAACGGCAGGTCGGTGCCTGTCTTGCGGCACTGCGTCTTGACCTTGGCCATCACGGCCGCCAGGGCCTTGCGGGACGGGTAGGTGTAGACGTAGTACTCGTTTGCGGTGGCGCTGGATGCGCCAGCCGAGGAAGTCGAGGCCCTCGTCGATGTGGGTGACCAGTGTCTTTTCCGGCGACAGGCGCAAGCCCATCGTGGAGAGGACTTCGGCCGCCTCTTCCTTGAGCGCCTCCGCATCGGCCCTGGTGCCCGACACCACCAGGCACCAGTCGTCCGCGTAACGGATCAACCGGTAGTTCGGCAGTCCGCGACGGCGGCGCTTGCGCCGGTCGTTGAAGGTGCTCGCCGGACCTCCCGGCCCCTGGGCGAAGTGCTCGTCCAGAACGGAGAGGGCCACGTTGCTGAGCAACGGGGAGAGGATTGATCCTTGCGGGGTTCCGGCGCTGGTCTCCCTGAACGCCCGATCCTCACCGAGGATCCCGGACTTCAGGAACGTCTTCACCAGGACCAGGACGCGTTTATCCCCGACGCGAGCACGCACCCGGTCCATCAGGGCGGCGTGCGAGATCTCGTCGAAGCAGGCTTTGATGTCGCCTTCCACGATCCACTCATAGGAGTGGGAGGTGAAGTGGCGGACCTCGGCCACCGCGTCATGAGCCCGGTGGTTCGGACGGAACCCGTAGGAACACGGGAGGAAATCCGCCTCGAAGATCGGCTCCAACACCAGCTTAAGGGCCGCCTGCACCACCCGGTCGGTCACGGTCGCGATCCCCAGGCGGCGCTTCTTGCCGCCCGCCTTGGGGATCATCCGTTCCCGGACCGGGAGCGGGCAGAAACTGCGGTCTTTGATCGAGGTCCGCAGCCCGTCGAGGAAGTTCTCGACGCCCCGCACGGTCTCCACGTAGTAGGCGGTCTCGCCGTCCACTCCGGCCGTGCGGGCTCCCTTGTTGCCCCGCACTCGAACCCACGCGACCAACAGGAACGCGGGGTCGGCAACGAGGTTGAACAGATCACTGAACCTGCGATGAGGATCCTCGCGGCCCCACCGGTGCAGCTTCGTCTGGATCTCCAGTACCCGGCGTTCCGCCCTCATCAGGACGTACTCCAGCTCGTCGGTGTTCACCGGCGACTATCTCCTGGTCTTCCAGTCCTTCCACTGCCGACTTGCTGTCCTCCTTCGCCATGTACGCGCCTCTCGCGTGCTCGGACTACTACGAGGACTCCGCCACGACCCGGTGCCATCAATCGACGACGGACCTGCCCTCCGCCCGGCTGGCCGCCGGACCTGGGGCGGCATCGGACCGCTTCCCACGTTCACCGCTATTCGGTTGTCGAGTGAGCCGCCCAGCTGTACCCCGGCAGCATCGCCATGCCTACGCCGCAGACCTTCAACATGGCCTCCGGACCAGCGCACTTCACCAGCCACGGAGTCGCAACCACCTGCCTTATGCGGTCGCGTGTACTGCACCCGGCCCAGATCTGCCAGATTCGAGCCGGTGGAAGTGTTACGAGGCTTCAGGCACTGGTTCCTCTCGTACGGCTTCTCGTCTCGCTTGCCGGGCCCGTACCGTCTGGCAGTGCCGATACGTCCCGTCGTTGTCAGGGCTGCTTACCGCCCTCCCGCGCGTCTCCGCGATCAGGCTGCCCTCAGCTTCACTGACCTGCTGCGACAGGCCAGCGGCGGGGTCCTTCCGTCCCCGCCCGGAATAGCGGCGCCTCGTGGCGCACCAGGCAGTACTTCCAGTCCAGCCTGCAGCGCACCGCTTCGGCGGCCTGGCGGTCGGTCAGGTTCTCCGCATACTGCAGGACCCACACCATGGCCAGCGGGGCCGGCGACAGGCCCCGGCGCCCGTCTGCCGGATACCAGTCGGCGAAGTCGTCGTCCGTGAACAACTCGTCCAGCCGGTCCCGCATCCACATCGCCGTGGTGCACCGCGGGTTGCTCGCCCTGGCCATCCGCACCGTCAACGGCGGAATCCCCCGCCCCGTGCCCGAACCCACTGCCACCGCGGTCACCCCTCCGACCGCTCGGTCCTCCCCGCTCCCCTCAGCGGACCACCACAACGAGATCAACAGGGACAACGACGACGAGTCTCACCCCACCGCGCGAAGATCACCAACAGCGTCCGAAAATCTTGGCTGAGCCGAGAGCTGCACCCATCGTCGAAAATGCGAGCCCACGCTCCTCTGCTGCATGACGGGTGGCAGCCGGAAGGGCTCCGCCGTCACTACCTGTCCTCTCTCCGGTAGCTCGCGAGGAGTCTGGTGTCATGTCCAAGAGCGGGCTGCATTGCCCTCAGCTCTCTGATCTTCAAGCCGGCCGGTACGACCGTGATGTGGTCGGCGAACCAGGCCAGGACCTCTTCCGAACGTTTGTAGAACTGATCGAGTGTCTCCGTCCTGATCATGACCTGACCAACACGCTTGGTCGTGTCGGAGATCGAGGAGGGCAGGGAAGCACCCACCGAATGGGCGAGCATGACGTACTCGATGTCGGGAAGGCTCATGACCTCCTCGTACGACGGCGCGTCGAACAGAATGCCCGGCGGTGAGGTGATGAACGTGGTGCCCACGAATCCCGGGCGTTGCCTGACTGCCGCGTCCGGCTGCTCACCTATCGCCAGCGACAGTGCGGCCTCGCCAAGGTCTACGCCGAACTTGCACTCGATCTCCTCGTGCACGAGTGCGCCGCCTCTCCGCGCAGCGCACTCGCTGAAGACGACTTCGCCATCCTGATGGAACAGCTCCATGTGGAAGACGCCGTCGGTCAAGCCGAGCGCCTTCAATGCCGCACGGACAACGGGTTCCGCCAGGCGATACGTCCATGCTTCGGTAGTGGGGTCGAACCGGCGTATCTGCAGCGGCGCTTGCGACTCGACAGTCGTCAGACAGGGCTGGGTGTACTCGGCGACGGAGGAGAAGAGGATCTCGCCGTCGTGCAGAACGCCGTCGACCAACCATTCGTCCCCCTGTTGGAACTCCTCCAACACAAAGGTGCGAGCCGGGCCGCCCTCGGACCGGAAACGGCGGACAGCTTCACGTAGATCCTCTGTGCTGCGCACGGTAGCGGCCTGCCGCGTCGCGGCACCGGTTACCGGTTTTATGACGCCGGCATCGAATGAAAGCTCGATGCCGGCGTCATCCTGGACGTCCTCAATGATCACGGATCGAGCGGTGGGAATGCCGTGTGTGCGCACGATGTGCTTCTGGATGAACTTGTCACGGAACCGGACCGCCACGGCTGGCGGGAGACCCGCACAGCCCAGCGCTTGGGCGAGAAGAGCGGCGTTGACAATGGCAAATTCATTCGTAGTTGTCACGGATGAAAATCGTTTTCCGGCGAGTCCCGCACGAGTAAGCGCCGACAGCACCGCCTCTGGACTGCACTCGTCCTCCGCGAAGACAGGTGTGACACAGTCCGGGAGATCCGGGAGTCCGATGTCACGCCATTTCGAGCCGTACACGAGAACGGCGGGGATACCGCGCTTTCCGCACGCCCGTAGGACATATCGATCAACCCCAATGAGCAGGGGGAGTTGACGAGAGGTCATGGATTTATCCCTTCCGGTGCGGTGTCGAATAGAGTCTTGGCTTTGGTGGTTACGGAGGTGTCAGCTGCAGGTTCCCCGGCGGAGTTGCCCGAGTCGTCTGCCTCGACGGGCCTGCCGGCGCCTGCCATGAGGATTCGGGGAGACAGGATCCCGGTGAGGAGGAAGACGGCTGCCAGGAGCAGCCATCCGGGAGTCCCCATCCCGAGGCACGTGAACGCGAGCAAGGTCGGCCCGATCGTGAGCGCTAGACCCTGTCCGATCCAGAACACGCCTGCGTACTCGGCCTGCGATTCGTTTGTCGCCATGCCGTAGTAGACCTCTTGCGATGCACCGGCGTGGAGGGACTCGCCAATACTGTGCACAATGACCGCCAGGACAAGGATTACTGCTGCTACCACGGATGGCAGCAGTGGCGCCATCCCCACCAGGATCACGTTGACGGTAAAGATCAGGCCGCTTCGGCGCATCGCCTTCCCGGCCGAGAGGAGAGAACCGATGCTCCGGCTGAGCCTGCTCTGGATCACAACGATGCAGGCCGTATTCAGCAAGACGTAGCCGGATGAGACCCACATCGGCGCACCGATGGTGTTGATTGCCCAAAGTGGCATTGCGAAGGTCAAGAGCGGATACTGCAGGGCGATGATGCCGTTTAGTACTGTGCCGCGGATGAATTGTCGGTCTCGGATTGCCACCCACTTGCGGGACACCGGTCGGGCAACGACCATCGTGTTTGCCGCCTTGACTGCCAACATGACGATCGCAGCGCATATGACGAAAGAGGCCGCGTTCGCCAGGTAGATCACCTGGAAGGCGAATAGGCTACCTACCTTCAGCGCTGCGATTGCACCGATGGCTCCCAACCCCATACCGAAATTATTCACGACGCGGTTGCGCAAGCCGAACCACCGGAGGTTGCCTTCCGACATTTGGCGCACGAGCGCTGGCCGGGCTACTGAACTGGTGCCTGAGGTGATCCCGGTGGCCGTCGCGACCAGCGTGAATTCCAGCATTCCGTGGATGTTGGCGAACGCCACCATGGCGACGGCGTAGAAGAGGCACGAGAGGACGAACGTCCGCTTGGCGCCGACGCGGTCGCAGATGTATCCGAAGTGGGCCATCAGTGCCAACGCTATTCCGGAGCCGATGGTGAAACCCAGGCCGGCCTGATAGTCGCTCAATCCCGCCTCGCGGGTGAGGTATACCGGCGCGCTGGCCACATACAGGCCACTGCCGGTCGCGTTGATGAGGAGCGCGAACAGCAGTATCTGTTGAGGTCGGCTGGCGCGAGGAATCGTCTCGCCCCCGTCGGTCCGTTTCCGGACTGAACTTCCCATGCCGGGCTCTCCCTTCACTAGTCGGTGCACAATGAAAAGGTTCACTGATTCCGATTCCGCGCTATTCGACGATGAACTCCAGATGCCATTCAAGCGCGCGCATCTCTCGTTCCAGGGCAGCGTGGTCCGGGCACTCCAGCGCGTAATAACCGGCCCGTTGCCAGGAATTGGCGAAGCTGGGGGTCTCCTGCCCCACGCGGAGATTCACCTCATGGTCGAAGACCCACGGGGAGGCAGCCAGCGCGTCCTCCCCCCGCAGCCGCACGAATCTCCCGGCCGGCGGGCGGAAGAACTGCACTGATGCCACCGACGCCGGCACGGGGCGGAGATTCGGGCGGCGGCCGGCGAGGACCCCGACGAAGGCGCCGTAGAGGTCAACCCCCTGGCTCCGTCTGATCAGTTCGGGGATGAGGTCTCCCGGAGGCCGGGCCGCGCACTCGACCAGGTGCGGGACGCCTCGGTTGACACGCCACTCCGAATGGAAGACGCCGGAAACCGCGTCCATGGCGGTCAGCAGTCGGTGCACCCGCGCAAGGATCAGGCGGCGCTCCTGGTCGTCCACCCGGGCCGGGGCGACGTGTCCGACCTCGGTGAAGTAGCGCCCGCCCACAGTCTGCTTCGCCGTGATGTTGTCGAAAAGGACCTCACGCTCGAAGACGACGCTTTCCACGGAGATCTCCGGGCCGTCGATGTACTCCTCGCACTGAAACCTCCAGGAGAGGTCCCTGCCGACCGTGCGGGATCCTTCTCCGGCGAGCGTCGTCTCCTGCCAGGCGGACTCGATGTCTTCCGTCCTGTCGACCCGTATCACCCCCACCGAGGCGCGACGGTTGGAGGGCTTCAGAACGATCGGCCGGCCCTTGAAGAAACTCTTCGCATCGTCCGCGCAGGTGGCCTCGGCGAATCTGGGCTGCGGGATGTCCGCTGTATGCGCGAGTCGCCGGAGCAGCAGTTTGTTGGTGCAGACATCGGTGGCGACGGCACCTGGCTCACCGAGTCCCCACTCCCGGGCCAGCCCGAATGCCGTGGGTACGGCGTATTCCATGCCCGGTACCACCGCATCGAACCCGACGTCCCTGTGCCACTTGCGTGCCGTCTGCGTGGCCTCATCGCACTGCTGATATCCGCCGGCTCGCACCTCTTTTATCCACGGAGCCGCGAAGGCGGCGGCATTGGCCTCGATGATCTCCTTTTCTTCTATGACATAGAGTTCGAGGTCTGAGTTGTTGTCGACCAGTCGGCGATAGCCACTGTTGAGCCCGATCATCAGTACACGCATTACGCTTCCTCGCACACGGCATGGAAAGTTACTGGTGCTCGTCGTCCGGTTTCCGGTCGGGAAGCCGCTGCAGCTTGCCGGACCGTTGGCGTTCCAAGGCCATCTCACGCCAGCGCGTGGCGAGCGCGGGAGCGGCGAGGAGCCGGGGCAGAAGTTCCCAGTCGCCGTAGTAGGCATTGATCGCCTCGGCCAGCGTCAAACTCTCGGCGGCCCGGTCGACCAGATGGATCCCGTCGTTCGCCGAGATCGATCCTTCTTCGACGACGCGTAGGTAGGCTCCGGGCCGCGCCGCGTGCGCGAACCGCTTCATCCAGTGGTCCTCACCCATCCAGCCGGCGAACATGCGGCAGGGGATGCGCGGGGACGTGACCTGAAGCAAGGTGTCACCGATACGCCAGCACTCACCGATCACGGCGGCGTTGACGTCGAAGCCGACCGTCGTGAGGTTCTCGCCGAATGCGCCGTCGGGGCGCAGGCAGCCCAGCTCGGCCGCCCACCAGTCGTGGTCCTCCGCGGCGTAGGCGTACACCGCCTGGTCGTGCCCGCCATGGTGCAGCAGGTCCGCCTGTTCGTCGCCGTGCAACCCGTTGCGCGTCACCGCGACGGTGGAGAGCACGGAACGCTTGTCGATGCCGGTCGTCGACCGCGGCCCCTTGAACGTCGCCGCCTTGGCGCGGCTGACGTTGACCGACCGCACGTGCCCCAGCGTCACCGGGGATCTCCCTGCCTGCCCTTGACGGCGTACGGTGGCGGCCCGGACGGCGTACCGTGTGCTGCCGTCAACTCCTCCATGCGGTCGACGACTTCCGCCCGGGTCGGTACGTCCGTCATGTAGACCTGGAGCCCTTCCGGCCTGGCTTCTGTCCTGTTCCCGCCCCATCGCCGCGTCAGTGAGCCGGGCGTTTCCAGCAGCTGGCTGTAGCGCCGCTTGTGCCACCACTCCTCCTCATCGGCGGACGGCAGCTGAAAGGTGACGAAGGCGGGCACCGGCTCGGGGACGGGGATGGTGACGGGGACACGTTCCCCGTCCAGCAGCGCGGACCACCGCTTCGCCCGGGTGGCGGTGTGCGCCACTGTGTCCTCGTACCAGTCAAGCGCCCAAGGAGTGAGCCGCGCGAGATAGGCCTCGCGGGCCGCGTCGATGTCGCGGTGGTCGCCGGCGATCGCCTCGGCCAGCCGCACCGAGCCGACGGCGGCCATGGAGGCACCGAAACCGCGGCTCGGATCCGTGGTGACGAGTGCGTCCCCCACGGCGAAGAAGCCCTGCGGAGCCTTGCCGGAGATCCGCCGCGCGGTGTTGCGCATGTTCGACATGACCCGCGGCGGAGAGAGGGGCACGGCCCTGCCTTCCTCGACCCAGGGACCGGTCTTCGGTATCCACTCCATGAGCGGTTCGAAGACCCGGGCGTCCCGTGCGCGCAGCAGCTCGCGATCATGCGGTGAGCAGGCCAGGACCGCGGAGAACGTACGGTTGTCGTGGACATTGATCACCGTGTGGTAGCCGTCGCCGATGACGCCGGCACCACTCACCCGGGAAAGCGGCCCGGGCTCGGCTCCGTCGGCGAGCCGGTACATGCGCGTGATGTAGGCCAGCTCACCGCGGTTGTCGCCCACGGCGTCGTACCAGGAGGCCCAGGGTGCCGCGCGCCGGCCGGATGCGTCGATCACGATGTCGGCGTCGAGTTCGTGTCCCGAGGTGCGCACACCCCGGACTCTTCCTCGCCCGACGAGGATCTCGTCCACGCCGGTGCCGACGCGCAGCGTGATTCCGTTTTCCTTCGTCATCGCCCGGCGCAGCACCTGCTCGACCGTGCTGCGCCGAGCCAGCAGCACCGCGACGTCGGCGCCGGCTTCGGGACTGAAGCCGTGGTCCGCAGCGATCTTCCCGAAGTCGCGGACTTCGACACCGTAGGCGAGCAACTGCTCCAGCAGGTCGGGAAGTTCGTCTCGCAGCGTCGAGTGGAAGGCGCCGAGGAAGCCATGCGTCTGGTGCAGGTGCGGCACGCCGGTACGCGACCAGTTCCCCGCCGCGGCCGGGGTATCGGGCACCGCCGAGTCGTCCCGTTCGAAGACGGTCACCCGGACACCTCGCCGAGCCAGACAGAAGGCGGTCAGCATCCCGCCCAGCCCCGCGCCGATCACGGCCGCGTGGACCGCCCGGCTCATCGGGGCCATCCAGGAGTGCTGTCGTCGGTCACCGTGTCCCAGGTCGTCCGGCATGTCCGTTGGGCCTCGCCCACTCGATCGAACCGATGTGCGTTCGTTGCATCTGTCGGGCGCACCAGCGGGCACCTCCCCAGAAGGTCGGGATGGGAATGGATGTGTGTCACTCGAAGACCAGCGAAGTGTGGAACCCGTCCGCCGCGGCGACGGCCCGCTCGGCGTCCTCGTGCAGGGTGACGACCCAGCCGAGGCGTGAGGTGTCGGTCGCGGTCACTCCGTCGGGACCGATGTCCTGGATCTCGTGGGCGATGACGGCGTCGTCCAGGGTCTCCGGTCTGCCGATGTGCCGCACCACACCGTCCCCGGGCGGGGTCAGGTAACGAATCACGGAGTGGGCGACTCCGTCCCAGGGGCGGTCGGGCAGCGCCACCGGGCGTCCGAGCCACAGCTGCTGGTAGAGGTCCACCACGTCGAGGCCCGTGCTCGCTTCGATGAGGAGACGGATGTCGCCGCCGCCGAGCCTGGGGTTGATCTCCATGAGGGCGGGGCGTCCCTCGTGATCGATCTTGAATTCGACGTGTGCCGCCGTGCCGCGGTGCCCCGTGCTCTCCAGCCACTTCAGGACGGTCTTCTCGGCGACCTGCTCCGTCTCGGGGTCCAGGCGGGCGGGGAAGACGTGCGCGAGTTCCTTGCACTTCGGCGGTCGGCTCAGCACCGTCTCGGCGAAGCCCAGGAGCCGCCAGCTCCCCGCCTGGTTGTCCCAGAGGAGTTCGGCGCTGTACTCCGGCCCTTCCACGTACTCCTCGACCAGTACGGCGTCGAGGCAGCGGTAGCCACGGCCGTGTGTGCTGTGGTCGATCGCTCCGCCCACCGCTGCCTGGAAGTTCTCGTCGGAGCGGCAGACACGCACTCCGGCACTGGCGCCGTCGTCGACCGGTTTGACAACGCAGGGGTAGCCCAGCGGAGAGCTGGTCACCGTCCCGTCAACGGGGACCACGACATGCCTGACGTCACGACCGATACCGGCCGTAGCCTTGCGGGTGAGATCCTTGTACCGACAGGCGAGGATGCCCGCTGGATCGGGTCCCGGAAGACCCAGGCCGTTCGCGACGACGGCGGCCTGGAACAGGCGGTAGTCGTCGTACGCGATCACCGCGCGCGGCTCCAGGCCGAGGCACGCCCTCATGAGCTGGGGGGTGTCGTAGGTATCCACGCGCTCCAACCGGTCCACCAGTTCGGCCGGGTCCGGATCGAGACGTGCGTACTCCCGGGGGTCCCGGCAGACCAGGGCGGTCGTCAGTCCCTGTGCCTGAGCCCGTTGGATCCCGTGGGTGCCGTATCCGGTCAGGTTGACCTCGATGTAGAGCAGGTCGATGCTCACCGTGCCGCTTCCTCGCTTCCTGATCCTTTTCCACGCCATGCGGCGAGGAGCCAGCGTTCCTTCTCGGAGTCCATGCCGATCTTCGGTTTCCCCTGGAACCCGGGCGTGCCGCGCAGCCACTCCCACGTGTCGACGACCGTGTCCGCCAGCGGACGACAGGTCAGTCCCATCGCGACCGCCGCGTCGCTCGACACGGACCACGCGTGCCGCCAGTCGGCTCGCAAGGGTGCCCACAACGGCAGTTCGGACCACGGAGTCACCTGTTGCTCCAGCAGAAACTCCTCGTCCATCCACACGAGAGCCGGGTCTGCACCGGTCGCCTTCGCGCACAGCGCGAGCCACTCCGCGAACGTGGCCTGGCCAGCGGGCGCGGTCACCAGCAGGCCACACTCCGACGGCCGCTCGACCCGGGCAAGGATGAACTCGGCGAGGTCCCGGACGTCCAGGAGTTGGATCTCCCGGTCTCCCGGGTGCGGCGCGAGTGCCCCGCCGGCCGCGACACGGCGCAGCCACCAGGGCAGACGGCCCACGTTCTCGCCGGGGCCCACGATGATGCCCGGGCTGACAATGCTCACCGTGCCGTCGAAGTGCTCGCGCACGGCGCGTTCGCAGCCTGCCTTGAGGGGACCGTACGTGCCGCTCGACTCGTCCGCGTCCGAGGGGCACTCCCAGCGCGGTGACGCTTCGTCAATGGGGCGGGCGGGCCAGTCCTGGAAGGCACTGACCGATGACACGAACACGTAGTGATCCGCGTGTGAGGACAGCACCCGGGCACCCGCGGAGACGGAACGGGGCACGAATCCGCAGGTGTCGATCACCGCGTCCCAGTGCCGGCCAGCGACGAGGCGTTCGAGATCGCCTTCGTTGTCACGGTCTCCCCGGGTCACCTCGACGCCCTCGACGTCGGAGCCCGACAGACCCCGGTTGAACGTGGTGACCTCATGGCCCCGGCGCAGGGCCGCCGTCGCGACGGCCCGCCCCAGGAATACCGAGCCCCCCAGAACGAGGATCTTCTTCATGACCCCAGGCTTTTCTTGAACTCGCTGTACTTCGCGGCGAGTTCACGTGCGCAGGCCTCGGAGTCCGCGAGCTTCATCTCCCGGACGTCGTAGCCGATCATGCTCTTCACGATGTCCATGTGCGGGTCGCTGTAGCGGACGCTGCCGTCGTCACGGATCTCGGCGATGCCGTCGTGCCACAGCGCCTTCTTGTTGATGTCGAGCGCTTGCGTTAGCGAGAGGCCGTCGGGCAGTTGGATGTCCAGGCCCTTGGCCGACACGGCCACCGGATAGCCGCCGATGAGCGCGTCGGGGCCGGGGGCGTGGACCAGGCGGGGTTCCGTGGAGGTCAGTGCCTCGATCACCGTCACCGCCGACGCGGCGGTCAGGACCGCACCGCGCACACCGCCCAGACGCCGGTACCGGGTCGCAACCGCCTGCAACAGGCTGTCTACGTCCACCCGTTCCGTGACGTCACTGCCGTTCTCCAGCACGCTGATGCGATACGGTGCGTCCCCGGCGTCGCCGGTTCGCGGCACCCGGTGGCTTACGAACGCCTCCATCACCACCCGCAGGTCGACCTGGTCCGGGCGCTTGCCCAGCTGGTCGGCCGCGGCGTGGCGGAGCGTCGGCACGATGTTGGCGACGTTGCCGATGCCGATCGTGGGAGCCAGACCCACCTTGTCGAGGATGGTGTGGGTGGCGTCGGGCAGTGCGGCGTTGACGACCTGCGTGTCGATGCCGCTCGCCTTCACCGCCTGCATCACCTTGTGGATCAGAGTGAGCTGCATCGGCAGCCAGGGTCCGATCTCCGCCTCGTCGAGCCGGGTCAGCAGGTCCTTTGGAAGCTCGTTGATCACCCACCACGCCTGCAGGCTGACCGTGCTGAACACGATGTCGGGGCTCAGCTCGGCGAGGGTCGCGGCGGTCCGGTCGATGTCGTCGACGTCCATGACGACGTGATCGAGCCGAGGCGTGTGACCCAGCTGTGCGGCGACCATGCGGGACAGGTTCACCTGCCGGACCAAGAGCTCCTCGTCCCGTCCGGCGAGCGTAATGCGCGGCGCATCGGGCCGACGTGCCAGCAGATCCAGTGTGTGCGTGCCGACGTTGCCGGCACCGATGACCAGTAGGTGGGTGTCCTTCACGGGCGCTCCTAACGAAAGGCCAGAAATGTGATGGCTCTTGACTGTTCAGTGCGGGTTGTCACCGCGTGACGAGACGGATGGCCGAGACGGCACGGTCCAGGCGCTCTTCGACCTCGCCGTGGCTACGGCCCTCGCAGACCACGAACCCGGCGCGGTCCAGGTTGTTCTCCCAGGCGCGGATCGCCTCGCCGCGGGCGAGTTCCAGGCCGACCTCGACCACGCCTTGGAGCCGCCGGGCGTCGTCCAGGCCGGTGACCGTCGTGACCACGCCAGGCTCTCCGGAGAAGAAGCGGACACCAGCCGACTTCGAGGGAGAGACCACCTCGGGCAGTGAAAGGCCGCAGACGGCCCGGACCGCGAGTTCGTACTGGTCGAGTCCGGTCACCAACTCGGTGATCAGGGGGATCCTGCCTCCCCCCGGGCGAGTGTGTGTCTCGACGACCGTGACGCCGTCCGTACCCAGCACGACTTCCGTATGAGCTGGTCCGACGGTGAGTCCGACGGCGTCCAGGCAGTCGATCACCGTCTCCGCGATCGCGCGTTCCTCGTCCGAGGTGAGAGCGGCAGGCGTGAGATGGGCGTGTTCCACGAAGTGGGGTGCCCCAGTGGTCACTTTTCGGGTGATGCCGAGCACCCGGTGACGTCCGCCCTGGCTGATGGTCTCGACCGAAAGCTCCTGGCCCACGGCATACCGTTCCCACATCAGGGGCTCATTGGTGGCCAGCAGTGCCACTCGCAGGTCGCGGGCGTTGGTCACCAGGTGGACCCCCAGGCCCGCGACGCCGGAGACGGGCTTGACGATCACCGGGTACGCCTTGGAGTCGACGTCGCTCACATGCTGCAGGCGCCCGCATGGCAGGGGGTGCCCGGATTGGGCCAGTAGTCTTCGCATCTGCAGTTTGTCCCGTGAGCCGCGGACGGCGGAGACGGGGACCCCGCTGACCGACCACAACTCGGCGAGTCCGGCGGCGGGAAGCAGGCCGAGTTCGGTGAAGGACACGACTGCCCGGACGCCGGCCGGCCTGGGCAGCGCACGCACTGCGCCGGGATCGGTCCGGTACGCGACCCGGTGTACGGCCGCGGCGCCGTCGGCCGCGGGGGTCGGATCCTCGTCGGGGTCGCACACCAGGACGTACGACATGCCGAGCCGGGTGATGGCCCGGCTACCGAACGGACTGGCGCCGATGAGCACGACGCAGCCCGGGGCGGGGGCGCCGGTCCGCGCCTTGAGGCCGGCGCCGCTCATGAGCCCGCCCTCGCACCGATCAACGGAGCCGCGCCGTGGGCAGGTGTGGCGACGGAATCCATCACGGAGGACGGCGCTTCGGCCCCGTACACCACATCGATGTACCGGTCTCCCCGGTCGGGGAAGAGGGTGACGACCGAGGATGAGGCGGGTATTTCGGGGAGAATTTTCTTGATGGCCGCGATGACCGACCCGGAAGACGCGCCGGCGAAAATTGCCTCCCTGTCCAGGATTTCATGACAGGCCGTGATCGACTCGTCGTCGGTCACCTCCACCACCCGGTCAATCAGGTTCCTGTCGAGCAGTTCCGGCACCCTGCTGGAGCCGATTCCGGGCAGCCGTCGGGGTCCTGGAGGATTGCCGAAAACCACCGATCCGACCGCGTCCACGGCGATCACCTCGAGGCGCTTGTCACGCTCCTTCAACCGACGCGCGAGCCCGTTCAGGGTGCCCGTGGTACTCACCGCCACGACGAGATAGTCGAGCGGCCCCCGCAGGTCCCTGGAGATCTCTTCCGCGGTTCCCCGGTAATGAGCCTCAGGACCCAGGGCGTTGGCGTACTGGTTGATCCACACCGCGGCGGAGTCGCGGGCCAGGATCTCCTTCACCCGAGCGATACGGGCCGGGAGGTATCCGCCCTCGGTCGTCGGGTCTTCCACCATCTCGACCTGGGCGCCATAACTCTTGAGAATCGCATAATTACTTTTTGTGATGTGTGGGTCGACCACCAGTGTGAGTCGCAGACCATATATCCGGGACATCATGGAGAGGGCGACGCCAAAATTCCCCGAGGTGCTCTCCACGACATGCGCACCGGGATAGAGAACCCCTTCCCGCAGGCCCGTCTCGATGATGTACCGGGCAGTCCGGTCCTTGACGCTCCCGGCCGGATTGAGCAACTCAAGCTTGGCATATACCTGAGGCCCCGTCGGAAAGAGGCGGCTCAGATGGACCATCGGGGTACAGCCGATACAGTCCACAATGGAGTCGTGCAACAAGAATCCTCCCCAGGTGATTCCTTGCCGTGCGATGCACCAGAGCGCGTACATTCACCTTCTACTGCGCGTACCGGACATCGATGGAGGCAAGATATTCCTCGGCGATTGCCATTGAGGTGCCGAATTCATCGGCCCAGGAGATGGCGTATCCGAGGCGGTCGTCATTGTCGGCGACCCCATTCATCTGCACGGGCTCCGAGGCGAACGTGCTGCGGATGATTCCGGCAGGAAGTACGGGCGGCGGTGTCACGGAGGTGACCAACCCGGTGCGCCGGGGCGTCAGATAGAGACTCGTGGCGTATCCACCCCGCGCGTCGGGAGACGCCGCTGCCGGCGAGAGCCCGAGGTAGAGGCGCGTGTACAGGTCGATCGAGTCCTGGCCGATGGTGAGTCGCATCAGCTCCCGGATCTGGTCACCGCCCAGGCGTGGATTGATCTCGATCAGCGCCGGAACACCATCGACGAGCTTGAACTCCACGTGTGCCGCGCCATGTCGGTGCCCCACCGCGTCGAGCCACTGGACTACGACGCGCGCGATGCGCTCGTCGTCCGCCACCGAGTCGAAGTGGTACGGGAACATCGCCCCGAGTTCGACCCGGAAAGGCAGCTCTGCCATCAGCTTCTTGGTGAAGCCGAGCAGCCGCCAGCCGTCGGCACCGTCGTCCCAGATGAGCTCGGCCGTGAACTCCGGACCGTCGACGAACTCCTCGACCAGGGCGTACGGAGCGCACCGGTAGCTGCGGAGGTTGACCGGATGTGCGGTCACCCTGTGCAGTGCCGCGAGGTACTCCTCGTCGTTCCAGCAAACCCGGACACCGGTGCTTCCGCTGTCATCCACGGGCTTCACCACGCACGGGTAGCCGACGCCCGAGGTCTCCACCGGATCGCCCAGGGGCACACGCACGGCTGCCACCGAGTACCCGATCCCCTTGGTGAGACTGCGCGTGCGGTCCTTGAAGTGGCAGTTCAGCAAGCCGTCCGCCGAGGCGTGCGGAAGGCCGAGCCGCTCCGCGATCACGGCGGCCTGCACCAGCCTGTAGTCGTCGAACGCGATGACGGCGTCCGGCGCCTGGTCGGCGAAGAAGTGCATGAGTTTCACCAGGTCGTATGTGTCGACCACGCTGTGGGAATCAGCCAGAGTGACCGGATTCGGATGCACCTTTTCGTACTCCGATGGGTCACGGGCGACAAAATGGGCTCGATATCCCTTTTCTCTGGTGAGTCGTACACCTTCAGGACCATAGCCCGTCATGTTGCTCTCGATGAAGAAGACTGTCTTCATCCGATTTCCCCCATCTGGAGATTTGCGCACGCGAATATTAATCATCGCGATAGCAAATGCTGGGCTTGTGATAAACCAAAGGGCAATTAAAAGAATGTCAAAAACGATCAAGAAGCCACCATGGGTGGCGCAGATGACACACGGAACCTCGCAGTTCAGCCGCCTGTGGCGATCAAGTTAGCATCACTGTCGTACCAGGGATACGATAGTGAGTGTGATGATCATCACACCCTCTGTCAGTGGATTTGCGATGACCCTCCAGTGCAAACTCTGGAATTGCTATCAGTGGACTGCCTGGGATGTGTCGCACGTTTGGGTGCGACTTCCCTGGATATCCCTGTACCCGCTTTCGGCTTTTGGGGGATTCGGGTCGCATGTCCAGATTGATGCTGGGTTCCGTTTTACGTTCGGCTGAACTCGGCGGCTACGCAGTACCGGCTTGCAATGTTTTCGATGCCGTGAGAATGGATGCTGTTCTCGCTGCCGGCGAGCGGCTCTCGTCGCCCGTGGTGGTGCAGGTTTCGACGCGCACCCTGCGTGCTTGGGGGCCGTACCGGCTGCGGCAGCTCTCCGCGGCCCTGGTGGCACAGCGGCAGCCTGAAATCCCGTTCCTCAAATCCTCGGCCGAGGAGGTCTTATGAGTTTGTCCGTCCGTGGTGTTCTCCACGACGTCGAGAGTCTCGCGCAACGTTTCGCGTCTCAGCGTCGCCAGCGGTCCGGGGCCAGGGAGCTGTCGACCGACGACTTCGCCGCAGTGGCCGAGACCGGCTTCCATCAGCTATTGGTCCCGGAGTCGATGGGCGGACTGTGGTCATCCACCGCCCTGTCGACGCGAGCCGTGGCCGAGGCCATCAGTTCCCTCGCCGCCGGCGACAGTTCGCTCGCGCTGATCCTTTCCATGGAGCCGGTCGCGATGTTTGTCACAGGCTGGCTCACCGACTTCCGCGAGGAGGAGGTCGATGCGACGTGGTTGCGTCAACGCCAGAAGTTCCTCGGCCTCTTGGGGTCCGGCACCGGAGCCTGGGGCGTCATGCTCTCCGAGCGGGACGGTGTAATCCGCAGTACCGCGAAGCAGGACTCCAACGGAGAGTGGTCGATCTCCGGGGTGAAATCTTCGGGAAGCGGCTGGGACCACGTGTCGTTCATGCTGACCAACGCGATTCCGGAGGGAGAGGACCGGCCGGAGCTGTTCGTGCTCGACCTGCAGAATCGGACGGTGCTGCCCGGGGTCACCGTCAACCGCGTCTGGGACGGCCACGGCATGACGGCTTCGGGAAGCCACGCAGTCGTGCTGGACAACGCGCTGGCGCACCGTGTGGCGTGGCCCGGGCGCCAGGACCTGATCAACCGGATGTCGTCCAGCCCGACCATCGGGTCTCGCCTCGCACCGTTCGTGGGCATCGTCCGGGCTGCCGTGGCCGAGGCCACGGAACATGTGCAGGCTCGGGGAGGCACCCGGTCCAGCCTCGCGTCGGTGGAGTGGGCACGTGCGCAGGCCTCCGGCTGGCTGGTGGAGCAGGCTTTCGAGGGTGTGCTCCGCACAACGGAGGTAGGTGCGTCCTCCAAGGACTTCGTGCGAATGGCGAACATGGCGAAGCTGGCCGTGGGTGAGCAGGCCGAGCACACCTTGCAGCACATCAGCGGGGCGCTGGGCGGGTTGACCTACTCGCAGAGTTCGCCTTTCGGCTGGTGGCACACGGATGTGCGGGCCATGGCGTTCATCCGGCCGACCCTCGCCGAGACTGTGGACCATCTGGGCGGCCGACTTGTCTCCTAACACATTCCTGCCGGGGGGACTCGGCCGCGGCGCAGACGCGGCCGAGTCCCCCCTCTCGCGAGAAAACACGACGATGCGCGTTGATGTGTACGAGAGCGTGAATTCCCTTGACACGCAGGCCTGGGACACGCTGGCGGCCCACAAGTCCTTCTACATGGGAACGGGTTGGCTGCGCTTCCAGGAGAAGATGAACCCCGAGCAACGCTGCCGGTTCATCACCGTCTCGGATGGCGGCCGGCTCATCGCCGCTCTCCCCACGTTCCTGACCCCCCGTCCGGCCAACAAGCACTACAACGTGGCCGCCATGTTTCCCGATGCGGTCAGTGAGGACACCCACGTCCTGCTGGTCGGCGGCACTCGGGGCTACCAGAGCCGCATCCTGCTGGATGACGACGCATTGTCCCCGGAGCACCGTGGCATCGCTGTAGGACTGCTGGTCGACCATGTGCAGGCCATGGCCGACCAGGACGCCGACGGGGTCTCGTGGTGGCTCTACTTTTCCGACGAGGACGTGGAACTGCTGCGCCCCTGGGCGCAAACCATTCCGAGGGTGCTGCGCGGTGACTGCGCCATCGACCTCCACGGCCACTCGTTTGAGGACTATCTCGCGGCCACCGGCCGACGCCGGCAGATCATGCGGGACCGTCGACGCTTCGACCGGACTGGCTACACCGTGCGGCGCCGCCCGCTGAGCGAGCTGCTCTCCGTAGCCGGAGACCTGCTCAGCAAGACCCAGAACCGATACGGTTTCGACGTCTCGCCGCAGTCGATGACCAATGTGCTGACGGTACAGAATGAGGCCACCGGCAATACTGGTGTCGTCTACGAGTGCGCCGACGGTGACGAGACACTCGGTTTCTGCCTGGCCTACGAAGCTGGCGACACGATCTACGGCAGAGCCGTCGGATTCGACTACGACCGGCTCCGTGACGGCGCCGAATACTTCACGCTCGGCTACTACGCTCCCATCGAGCACGCTTACCGAAGCGGTATGCGACGCCTGCATCTAGGTACTTCCGCCTATGAAGCGAAGATTCTGCGCGGCGCTGCGATCACTCCTCTGTGGGCGATCGCCCTGGGTGCCCGTCCCTGGCTGTCGGAACGGGCCATCGAGCACAATGCCGCAAAACTGGCTGAGATTAGTGCGTTACTGCCTGATGGCCCCCGTTACGAGAACCGGGTCACGTCCACTCTCTGGCACGAGTTCGCCTCTCTCTCTCGCAGCGAGCTGTAGAGCAGGTCGCATCCGCATGCAGAAGGAAGAACAGGACGGAAGGACGACAGATGCTGGAGCAGCGCGCGTTCCGAAACATTCTGGGTCATTTCGCCACGGGAGTGGCACTGATAACCGCGCAGACCCCAAAAGGTCCCGTCGGTCTTGCAGTCAACTCCTTCACCTCCGTGTCGCTCGACCCGCCGTTGGTCGCGCTGTGCGCTGCGCACACCTCAACCACATGGCCCGCTATCCGAGCTTCGGGAAGCTTCGCTGTGACGATCCTCGGCGAGCGGCAGGCGGAGCTGTGCCACACGTTCTCGGTACGCGCCTCCGACAGGTTTTCCGGCCGGGATTGGACGCTCAGCCACTCCGGCCATCCCCTCGCGGACGATGGGCTGGCTTGGCTGGACTGTCGGATCTCCCAGGTCCATGCGGCGGGGGATCATGACGTGGTGATCGCCGAGGTGACCGCCGGTGCGCTAAGGGGACAGACAGGCCCACTGGTGTTCCATGCCGGGCGGTTCACTCGGCTAATGCCTACCGCGCTTTCTGAGAGTCCGGCCGGGGGGAGGCAGGGCGATTGCAAAGTCTGATGAGCTTGGGCCGGTGCTGGTCAGCTGAGTCCGAGGAGGGTCAGTGGCCGCTCGAAGGGACGGAGGGACATCTCGCGGAGTCCGGCGGCGATGTCGGTGTGGCCGGCAAGGCGGAGCTGGTTGATCGCGAAGCTGCGGAGAGTGGCCATGTACGTCGATGACGGGACGGCACGGATTACCGTCGCAGCCAATGGATGACCAACCGAACCTATTCATGTGCAAGACATTCCGCTCGACGGTCCATGTGTCGCCGCCATGGCCGAGTTCGGCCAGTCACGCAGGGTCCCGACAATGACTGATCACGACATCTGCGACTGAAGCCGTAATGCAGGGGTAGCGCCAGGCTTCGTTTTGCTTCCGTCGGTATTTCGGATGGCCGATATGCACACCAGCTTGCAGGCGCAGCGATCAATAACGCTGCAAGTGTCTCACAGGGAACGCCGACGTCATAAATCCTATTGAGCTGTGCACGATTCGTGGTCAACTCCACCCGGTCGAACACAGTCCGGGCGCTGCAGATAATCTCTCCGATATCTGGGCGAAGTGTCGGCTCGCCCCCGGTCCGCACGCCCAGCCAATTCTGATAGTAGCCAAGCCGTAGGCCTTGGATCCGCCGTTCACGGCAACGGTCGGCGGTCCATTCCAGGAATGCGTCTTTGCCGAGTCAACGCGAACGCTAGCGGACACAATGGTCGCTATGTTATGTTCAAATACCATTTACTAACCACGGGAATGGATGTCATGGCAGCGCTGAACGAAGCTAAAACCGTCACCGTCCGGCCTGTTGCGGGGTATACCGGCGCGGATATCTCCGGTGTCGACATCTCGCAGCCGCTATCGCCGGAAGTGTTCGGGCGGATCCGCGACGCGCTGCACGAGTACAAGGTCATCTTCTTCCGCGATCAGAATCTAGATCACGCTTCGCACATCGCCTTCGGGCGGCAGTTCGGCGCGCTAACCTACGCACACCCGCTCGATGAGGCACCGCCGGAAGGGTATGCGGAGATCTTCACCGTCGACCTGCGCCTGCACAAGCAACGGTACGGCATCGATTACCACAAGACCGTCCTCCGGAGGTCCAGCTACTTCAGCGGCTGGCACACCGACGTGACCGCGGCGGTGAACCCGCCGGCCATCGCGATCCTGCGCGCCGAGGTGGTGCCCCAGATCGGCGGCGACACCCAGTGGACCAACCTGCAGGCTGCCTACGAGGGGCTATCACCCGCGTTGCAGACGTTCGTGGACGGGTTGCGCGCCGAGCACCGGTACGGCGGCGGAGGCGGCGGCTACTCCACGGAGGGCAAGCAGATCGATGAGAACCGGCTGGTCGCGGTGCACCCGGTCGTCCGCGTGCACCCGGTTACCGGCAAGAAGGGGCTGTTCGTCAACCCAGGGTTGACCAGCCACATCGTGGACATGTCCACGCGCGAATCGAAGGCGATCCTGGACCTGCTCTACGCCGAGATCACTCGGCCGGAGTACATCGTGCGATTCCGGTGGGAGCCGGGCTCGGTGGCCATTTGGGACAACCGCGCCACCGCGCACCTGGCGCCGACCGACTTTCAGCACCTCGATGTGCAGCGCAGGCTGCATCGGGTGACGGTCATCGGCGACATCCCGGTCGGTCCCGACGGACGCGAGTCCGACCTGCTGGCTGGCCAGCCGTTCACCGGCAAGCAAGTGCATACTAAATGAGGTTTTGGAGATTTCCGGGGTAATTCAGGCGTAGCGCGGCAGATATGTTCCAGATGAATGCTCCGCGAAAAGCGACCGTATGACCCCAAGTGCCGCCAACAGTATTCGGAGCGCCTTTCCGGCGATCTCTATTGAAGGAGAAGCGCCAAGTACTGATTTGGGGCGATCGCAGGGGGTAATGCTGAAACAACGGGAGGTTGCGGAGGGCCGCCATCGCCCGTGGTGTGGTCCCGGTGTGGACGGTGGAGGCGTCCTCGGCGAAGGTGACGTCCCTGATGTGGTGCGAGGAGTTTTCCACTGTCCAGTGCCCGCGGGCCGCGGCGGCCAGGTCGGCGGGGCCGGCCTGGTAGGCGTCGAGGCTGGTGACGGCGTAGACATTCTCACGGGTCTCACGGGTCTCACGTCGGCCGGTCTGCTTGCGGCGGATCTGGACGCGGATGGCCAGGCGGGCGTGGGGAAGGGCGATTCCGACGAGTTCGTCGGCGATATCGCAGGTCTTGATCGAGCGGGACTCGCGGCGTCCGTGTCCGGTCCCGGAGGCGGTGTGCTGGACTGCGATGGACTGCCAGGGCAGAGCGGCGAGTTGGGTGTGGGCGGTGGGCCGGTTGGTTTTGATCACGGCGATGTAGTGGGCCTTCTTGGTCTCGACTAGCCAGGAGATGTTCGCCTTGACCGAGTGCAGGGCGTCGAAGGCGACGACGGTGCCGGTCAGGTCCCGTGGTGCCAGCAGCGGGCGGAAGTGTGTGGCTTCGTTCGTCTTCGCGCCGACCTCCACGTGGGCGAGGGTCACGACGGTGCCGTGCGTGACCGGGGAGAGCAGATGCCGGCGCTTCGCGGTGAGACGGGCTGATCCCCTAAGTGCTTTGCCGTCGCCAGCAATCACGCGCGAGCGCTCGGACGCGGAGGGTGACGGCGCCCGGGCGGGTTTGCCGAGGGCGCGGTGGCGGTCGGCCAGGTGGGCGTCCACCGTCCGGTCAAGGGCGTCACCGTCAACAGCCCCCAGCACACGGCCGATCGTGGCCGGCGCCGGAGTGCGCCGCCATCTGAGCAGGTGGCGGCGGATCCCGGTCACTGTCAGGAGTGCGGTCGGGGCACGCCGGCCCCACTCGGCGAGTTCATCGATGCTCCTCGCCCCCGAGACGGCCGCGCAGGCGCACACCAGCAGGATCGCCGTGAGTGAGTACCATCGGCCCCGCCGGGAGCGCGGGTTGGGCACCGCGTCGAAGTAGGGGCGCAGGTCGGCGATCCGGCCGGCATCCAGCGGACCCAACTTCACCAGCACGGCAGGGATGGGAGAAGCCGCAGCAGCAGGCACGGGCCACCTCGTGATCATCTGGCTTAGACACCACAATGATCACGAAGTCCGTGCGTGCTCTGCTATGTGCCCCAACCGGTCACAACCCGACCAGTCGCACGACCTCGGAACTGCAACCGCCGTGCCGGTCCACCGGACACAGAGGCCCGGGGACGCGCGTGGTGCAGGCCTTGACCGTCACCGACCTCGGCGTCGACTTCCCGCACGCCGCCCAGGTCGCGAAGATCGTGCGGCACCGCACGTCGGCCAAAACCGGCAAGCGCACCCGCGAGACTGTCTACGTCATCACCGACCTGACCAGCAGGCAGGCCTCCCCCGAGCGGACCGCGCAGATCGTGAGGTCGCAGTGGGTGATCGAAAACCGGCTCCACTTCGTGCGGCACACCGCCTTTCGCGAGGACGCCTCCAAGGTTCGCGCCGGACACGGACCGGAGAACTCGGCCCCTCTCCGCAGCTTCGCGATCAACCAGCTCCGCCTTGCCGGCCACACCGACATCGCCGCCGGACTCCGCGAGATGTCCCTCCGTCCCTTCGAGCGGCCACTGACCCTCCTCGGACTCAGCTGACCAGCACCGACCCAAGGTCATCAGACTTTGCAATTTCCCTGGGGTCACGGGCGGCAAAAAGGGCTCGACATCCTTTTTCCCCGGTGAGCTGTATACCTTCAGGGCCGTAGCCCGACATGTTGCTCTCGATGAGGAGGACTGCCTTCACCCGATTCCCCCATCTGGAGATTTGCGCACGCTAATATAAGGCATCGCGATAGCAAATGTCGGGCTCATGATGAACCAAAGAGTAATTAAAAGAATATCAAAAACGATCAAGAAGCTCTCTGTGGCGGCGTAAGGATCGTACAGAAACTCGCAGTTCAGCCGCCTATAGTGATCAAGTTAGCATCACTGCCGTACCAGGGATACGGTAGTGAGTGTGATGATCGTCACATCCTTCGTCAGTGGATTTGCGATGACCCTCCAGTGCAAACTCTGGAATTGCCATCGGTGGATTGCCCGGGATGTGTCGCGCGTTGGAGTGCGACTTCCCTGGATATCCCTGTACCCGCTTTCGGCTTTTGGGGGATTCGGGTCGCATGTCCAGATTGATGCTGGGTTCCGTTTTACGTTCGGCAAAACTCGGCGGCTACGCAGTACCGGCTTGCAACGTTTTCGACGCTGTGGGAATGGATGCTGTTCTCGCTGCCGGCGAGCGGCTCTCGTCGCCTGTGGTGGTGCAGGTTTCGACGCGCACCCTGCGTGCTTGGGGGGCGCACCGGCTGCGGCAGCTCTTCGCGGCCCTGGTGGCACAGCGGCATGTCCGGGCGGTGCTCCACCTGGACCACTGCACCGATCCCGACCTCATCACCTCCTGCATGGAGGCGGGGTGGGACTCCGCTCTGTTCGACGCGTCGTCCATGGACTTCGAGACCGCTGTGCGGCTGACGCGCCGGCTGGTGGCGCGGGGAGCCGACCATGGCTTCGACATCGAGGGCGAGATTGATCCGATCGGATCCGTGCGGGACGCCTGCAGCCGGCCTGCAGTGGTCGACGTCAGCCGCTCGGTGGACTTCCTGGAACGCACAGGAGTCTGCTGCTTCAGCCCGTCGGCGGGCACACTGCACGGTCTTTCCGCTGCGCCCGTGGCCCTGGACTTCGAGGGGATCACCGCACTCGCGGAACGCACCGGGCTCCCCCTGGTCCTGCACGGTGGCAGCGGGCTCGACGACAAGACGCTGCGGCAGGCCGTCGACTGCGGCATCGCGAAGGTCAACGTCTCCAGTGCGCTGAAGGCCGCCTTCCGTAGTTCCCTGGGCACGGCTGGGCCGACGCCGGGCGCGGAGCCCCTTGATCTCCTGCAGCAGTTCTCCAAAGAGGCGGAAGCGGTTGTCGCCGATTTCGTCGAGGCACTCGGCAGCAAGGGGCGGTCGTGCGAAGAGCATTGATCCTGGACTGCGACGGTGTCCTGGTCGATGCCGAACAGACCGGCCATCTGCGGGCGTTCAACGAGATGTGGCGCCGGCTGGATGTTCCCTGGCAGTGGACGCCGGAGGACTACGCCAGGAAACTGGCCATCTCCGGGGGGAAGGAACGTCTGGCCAGTCTGCGGCACGACGCCGCCTTCCGGGCAGCCGTCGACCTTCCCTCCAGCGACAGTGCGTGGCAGGCCCTCGTCCGGACCTGGCACGCACTCAAAACGGACATCTATCTGGGGATGGTCGAGCGCGGAGAACTGGACGTACGTGTCGGTGTGCGCCGGCTCGCCCGGGAGGCCGTCGAGTCCGGCTGGGCACTGGCGGTCGCCTCCTCGGGATCGGTGCGCTCAGTCCGATCGGTGGTCCGGCATGCGCTCGGCGACGAACTGGCGGTCGTGACCGTCATCGTGGCCGGAGACAGCGTCGGGGCCAAGAAGCCGGCCCCGGATGTCTATCTGCAGGCCGCGGCGCTCGTGGGGTCCGATCCCTCCCGCTGCCTGGTGATCGAGGACAGTGCCGTCGGCCTGCAGGCGGCGCTGCGGGCGGGGATGACCTGCGTGGTGACCCCGACCCGATATCGGTCCAGCGCGGACTTCCCCGGGGCCGCAGCCGTTCTCAGCGCCCTGGGCCCTGACCCGGAAGGCCCCATGCGGGTGATCGCGAATGCGGCGGGGCTCAGCCTGGACGGCGAGTTTCACCTGTCAGTGGTGCACCCCCTCTTTCCCTCTCTCTCCTCCGAGGCTGGCACACGCGCCAGCACGGTCGGTGTCGCATGACCGCCGCCCTGCGGTGCGCCGCCTCACGGAAATGGACCTCAGCGTCCGGCCTCTGTCACCCGCATGGCTCTCTCGACTGCCGCCAGGTCCGCGTCGACCATGATCACTTCCGGATCGTCGGCTGCTCTGGGAGCGGCGTGCTTCAGTCCGCTGCCCGTACTGATGAGCACGACCTCGTCGTCGCCCGTCAGCGCGCGGCGCTCCCGCAACTCCCCGAGACCTGCCAGGGTGATGGCCGCCGAGGGTTCTGCGAAGACCCCCGAGCCCTGGGCGAGTCGCCGTACGGCGGTTCCGAGGGCGCTGTCCGGCACGCTGAGCACGTCTCCGCCGGTCTCCCGAAGCACGCGCAGCGCGCGGAAACCGTCCTGCGGCACCGCGACGTTGATGCTCTCCGCGATGCTCGAGGCGTCATGGGGCTCCACGTCGTCGAGACCGAGCCGCCAAGCTCGATGCAGGGCGGGCGACTGCGCCGACTGCACAGCCACCAACCGGGGCACGGCCCGGGTCCAGCCCAGACGCATCGCGTCGACGAATCCGCGGTACAGCCCGGTGAGGATGTTCCCGTCCCCGGCGGGCACGAGCACCACGGACGGAGCGCGGAGCCCGAGCTGTTCGACGATCTCCAGCGCCGCCGTCTTCTTTCCCTCGGCGGTCAGCGGGTTGTACGCCGTGCTGCGGCACAGCCAGCCGAAGTGGTCCGCTGCCTGGTAGCTCAGCCGAACGGCCGCCTCGTACCCGTCCCGGACGGCGAAGACCTGTGCGCCATAGGCAAGGAGCTGCCGTATCTTGGCCGGTGCCGTGTCACCGGGGACGAACACCACGCACCGCATACCGGCCGCAGCGCAGCAGCCGGCGAGAGCGGCGGCGGCGTTGCCCGAGGACGCGGTGCACACCACCTCCTGGCCGGCGCGCGCGGCGGCCGCGACCACCAGCGCACTGGCCCGGTCCTTCAACGACGCGGTGGGATTGCGCCCCTCGTCCTTGACCCACAGCCGGCCCACGCCGAACTCCGCCGCGAGTCGCGGGGCATCGACCAGGGGAGTGCCTCCGACGCCGTAACCGCTCTCGAGCGGGTGCACCGGTCGGCCATCCGGTATGGGCAGGAGAAACCTGTAACGCCACATCGAGAACTCGGCGCCGACGAGTTCGCCGACCGGTCGGCCGCGCCCTGCCGCGTCGTAGTCGGGAACCATGGTGACCGGCGATCCGTTCGGGCATGCCGGACAGAGGTAGCGGACCTCGTCCGCGGTGAAAAAGCCCCCACACCGCCAGCATTCCCATTTGTGTGCTGAAGTCATCGCGTTCCCCTTCGAGTGCGTGGTACACGTACGCGCTTTCTACGGAAAGCGTCGCCCACCATATTTGCATCGAAGTGCCTTCTGCAAGGCTTGAACGAAAAACCGCGCCGCATGTAGGGTCAAGAGCGGCGACAGATCCGAGACCGACTTTCCGTACCAAATTTCCAAGGAGTCGATCCAAGTGACGACGTCTGCTAAAGAGCACCTGCTGGCAAAGCAGGACCGGTCCCACCGTGCCATCAATTCCTTCATTCGAGCTCGGGACGCCATCAGCGCCGCCGACGACCAGGAGGGCGGCGGCGGGTGGATGAATCCCGACGTCATCTCGCTCGCTCACGGGGAGGGAGTGCGCAGGCCGCACCACTCCGTGGTGGCGGCTGGTGTCCGCGCCCTGCTCGACACGACCGAGTCATCGCTGGACAACTACCTCTACCTGCGGCGTTTCCCCGCCTTCGAGGAGGAGCTGACGGCCACCTTCCGGGCTGCCGGCATCCCGGACGACGCCGCGTCGAACCTGTGCATCGACAGCGGCAACACCAGGCTCTTCCTCGCCTTCTTCCACGCGGTCGGCGATCCCGGCGATGTATTCCTGGTGCCGCAGGGTTACTACCAGGCCGTGAACATGTGGGCGGACATCAGTTCCGTATATCTCGAAACGGTCGAGACGCGGCGGTCCAACGACTACAAGTTTACCCGCGGGGACCTGGAGGAGTTCTACCGCCGACGCGTTGATACGGGAGAGGTGCGCCGCCCGAAGGGGCTCATTCTCTTCAGTCCGAGTTACACCGGTGCGGTATATGAGGAAAGCGAGCTCGCTGAAATAGCGGAGTTCGTGGAGCAACGCGATCTGGTGGTCCTCGAAGATGCCATATTCCGGGGCACTGAATTCACGGGGCGCAGCTCCGCCCATCTCGCCGGCATGCCGAAAATGAGTCAGCGCGTGGTGACCATCAACGGCGGTTCCAAGGCGTATGGGCTGGCCAACATCCGGATCGGCTGGGGGTGCGGTCCTCAGTATCTGATCGAGCGCATGAACTACTACACGATGGCCACCTCGATCACCGTCCCGCACATCGCCAAGGCCATGGCCCTGGCGGCGCTGCGAGCTCCGGCGGAATACCTCGAGGGGAACATCGCTGAGTGCGCGGCCCGTGCAGAACTGGTCGCCCGCCTGCTCGACGAGATCAACGAGAACGTCGCGTCGGCGCTGGGGTTCACTCCCGCCGAGCCGCTCCTGACGGTGGCCCATGACCCGAAGGCGGCCCACTCGGTCCTGGTGAGTGGTAACGGCATGGCCGGTCTGCTTACCCCGGACGGCCGGGAGATCACCGACAGCACTGACGTGACCAGGCACTTCCTCAACACGGCGCGGGTCTGCCTGTCACCCGGGGTCTCGAACGGTTTCACCGACTGCACCGTACGCATCGCCTTCGGCTGTCTCGGCTGGGAGCACACGTACGCGTACCCGAAGCACGCCGAGATCGTCGCCGGCGCGGGGGCGCTCCTGACCGCGTTCGACCCAGGGCTTTCGGACAGAGCCGTCGCAGAGCGGCTCCACGCGGCCGGGATCGACCCGCAGTGGTCGTCCCTCGACCAGCTCAACCCCGGTTTCCAGGGCGGACGCGAGGAACTGACCGAGGCGATCCAGCGCCGTCTGGGACCTGCCGTGGTGCGTCTGGCACTCGACAACCAGCAGGAGCTCAGGGCCCGCCACGCACGGTCGGCGGCGGCACCGGAGGACACGGCGGTGCTCTCGGCCGCCGGCTCTGTGCCGGAGCTGGCCCAGTGACCGACTTCGTGCTGGACCTGGACGGCACGCTCTACTACGAGTCCGTTCCGATCGACGGGGCCGTCGAGGCTGTCGCGCGGCTGCGGGCCGAGGGCCACCGCGTCGTCTTCGTGACGAACGACGCGACCCTGACCAGGGCGGAGCGGGCGGCCGTACTGTCCTCGATGGGCTTCGCGGCACGCGAGGACGAGGTGATCACGTCGGCCTTCGCCGTCGCTGCCCGGGTGGCCATGGAGCCGGATACCCCGAAGGCGGCCATGGTGCTCGGCCCGCAGGCGATCACAGCGGAGCTGCGCCGGGCCTGTCCCGGCCTGGACGTGGTCGAACCCAAGCCGGGCGCGCGGGCCGACGTCGTCGTCGTGGGCCTCGACCGCGAGCTGTCGTACGGCCGGCTGCGGGCGGCCCACACCGCCGTCCGGCAAGGAGCCCGACTGCTCGCCACCAACGCCGACAGCGCCTATCCGGCCTCTGACGAGGAGACCGCTCCCGGAGCCGGGGCCATGGTGGCCGCGCTCGAACGGTCCACCGGTGCAAGGGCTCTCGTGATCGGCAAGCCGGATCCCTTCATGCTCGAACTGGCCGCTCGTCGGCTCGGCGTCGAACCCCAATCGCTGGTGGTCGTCGGAGACAGCACGAGCGATGTTCTCGCGGCCGAACACTGCGGCGCCCGCAGTGTCCTCGTACTCACAGGTATGGCGAGCGGGGCGGCCCACACCGCGACGGACACATACACCGGGCAGTCGTTGGTCCTTCAGTCGATCGCGTCCCTGCCCGACGCTCGGCTGCCTGCCGTGCAGGAGAGGCGCGCGGACACACCGCAGGTGGTCACACGGGGAGGACGGCCGCAGGCCCGGCCGATGACAGGGGAGTACGCATGACCAGTTGTACCGATCGCGACCGTCATCATTTCGTCCTGGATCCGTCGACGGTGCAGGCGTTGTCCGAGACCGCTCTGCGGCTCGGTACGCGGCCCGGTTCCGTCCTGCAGGCCGCGTGGGCGACGCTCGTCGCCCGCCATCTGGAGGCGCCCGACGTGTTCACGCACGTGACAACCCGGGACGGGACCACCGGGACGAACGAGCGTGTCGTGTGCACGACGTACTCGCCGCACGCCCCGTTCGCGGAGTTGGTGCGCGCAGTGGACGCTGAAGCGACGACTAGCGCCGGGGACCGGGAGCAGCCGGACGGCGTACGGGTCGCGTTCCGCTGGAACAGCGACGGCGATTCCGGGCCCGTCGGAGGGAACGGCGACCGCGCCTCGGCCGTCCTGGAGGTGCTCACCGACGGAGCTGCGATCGAGTGCCGACTCGACCTGGTGGTGAACGCCCTGGGGCCGGCCACCGCTCACGGACTCGCGGACGAGCTGACGGTGATGCTGACGGCCGCCGTCGCTGATCCGAGTCTGGCCGCCGGCCGCCTCCCGCTGCTCACCGGCGACCAGCGCGGGCGTCTGCTGCGCACGTGGAGCCTCGGCAGCGGAGCGGAGCCCCGGCAGGAGTGCTTCACGCGGCTGTTCGACCAGCAGGTGCGCGGCACACCTCACAGCCCGGCGGTCACGGACCGCACCGGAACCCTGGACTACGCGCAGGTGCAGGCGCGTTCGATGCGGATCGCGACGGCCCTGCGAGCCGCGGGCGCCGGACGGGACCGTACCGTGGCCGTCCTGCTCGACAGAGGTGTCGACTTCGTCGTCGCCATGCTGAGCGTGCTGCGCGCGGGCGCCGCCTTCGTGCTGCTCGATCCCGCTCGGCCGAGCGAGCACCACGCGCGGGTGATGCGCGAGGCCGGATGCGTGGCCGTGATCTCCTGCGACCGCCATGCCCCGGTCCTCGACGACGTTCTGAACCGGCTCGACGGTTCACCGGCCGTGTTGGACGCCCGGTCGTCGGCCGTCGACGAGACGGACTCCCCGACGGCCGCTCATGCCGGCCCCTGCTGCTCGCGCGACGCGCTGGCCTACCTCATGTTCACCTCGGGGTCGACGGGGAAGCCGAAGGGCGCCATGGTCGAGAACCAGGGCATGGTCGCGCACATAGAGGCCAAGCTCAACGACTTGGCCATCGGGTGCGACGACGTCGTGGCACAGACCGCTCCGCCCTGTTTCGACATCGTGGTGTGGCAGTGTCTCGCTCCGCTGCTGCGGGGTGCCCGGGTCCAGGTCGTCGACGACGAGGAGGCGACGGACCCACTCGGCCTCGTCGACGCGCTGGACCGTCTCGGCATCACCGTCGTCCAGTTGGTCCCGGCCATGCTGCGGTCCCTGGTCGCGGTCCTGCCGGGCTCGGACCGTGCCGAGGAGGCGCCGCTGCCCGCCCTGCGCTGGATGGTTCCGACCGGGGACGCCCTGCCCGAGGACCTGGTCCGGCTCTGGTTCGAGATCTGCCCCGACGTGCCGATCCTCAACACGTACGGATCCACGGAGTGCAGCGACGACCAGTGCCATCTCGTCGTCCGCAAGTGGTCTCCCGACCTGCCCGCGATCGTGCCGATAGGACGTCCCGTCCCCGGCACCTCGGCGTACGTCCTCGACGAGCACGGCGAGGTCATGCCGGTGGGTGTGCCCGGCGAGCTGCACATCGGCGGTATCGGAGTCGGGCGGGGCTATCTGGGGCGGCCGGACCTGACGGCCGCGAAGTTCGTGCCGGACCCCTTCGCCAGTACGGCGGGGGCGTCGATGTACCGCACCGGGGACAAGGTCCGCTGGCGTTCGGACGGCTTGCTGGAGTTCCTGGGCCGTATCGACCTGACCGTCAAGGTCAGGGGGCTGAGGGTTGAGGTCGACGAGATCGAGCGGATCGTCCGCGAACATCCGGATGTCCACGACTGCGTCGTCGTCGCGTACGCGCATGCCGGCGACGTCACCGACAGGCGTCTGGCCGCGTACACCTCGCTCCACAACGGCCGCGCGGTGGAATTCGGCGCGCTGCGCGACCACACCGAGGCCCGTCTTCCAAAGCACATGAGGCCCACCGCCTATGTGGTCCTTGACGCGCTTCCCGTCGGCGCGAGCGGAAAGGTCGACCGCAAGGCCCTGCCGCCGGTCACCGAACGGGACCTCGTGGGCGGTGACGCCGACGAGACGCCCGAGACCGAACTGGAAACCGTGCTCGCGGAACTCTGGGCCGATAACCTCGGCCTCTCCCGGGTCCCTCCGGAACGGACTTTCATGGAGCTGGGCGGGCACTCCGTCCTGGCGGCCCGCCTGGTCGTGGCGGTCCAACGGCGTCTCGGCGTGCGGGTGTCACTGGCCGACCTGTTCCGCCACCCCACGGTGCGGCGGCTGGCCGAGTTCGTTGAGCAGGCCGCGCGGGCCGAGCCGGTCCGGATCGAGGAGCACACGCCACGCGGGAATACGGCGGAACGGAACGACGCGTTCGAGCTGACCCCCCTGCAGCAGGCCTACTGGGTGGGGTGCACCGACGGGTTCGAACTGGGCGGGGTGCGGGCTCACATCTACCTCGCGGTCGAGTGCGCCGGCCTCGATCTGGACCGGGCCGAGGAGGCGTTGCGGCGGCTCGTCGAACGTCATGACGTCCTTCGCCTCGTGATCGGGAACGACGGGCGACAGAAGGTGCTGCCCACGGGGCGGACCGCGCTGGCGGTCGAGGACCTGCGCGGTCGCGGAGCCGAGGAGATCGACCGGATCACCGAGGCGGTGTCGCGGCGCATGGCCGCCGAGGGCCCGTCGCCCGAGCGCGCCCCGCAGCTGGAGGTCGTGGTCCATGTGCTGGACGACGAGGTGCACCGCGTACACCTCTCTCTCGGGCTGCTCGCAGCCGACGGGTATTCGGAGCACGCCCTGCTCGACGACTGGCTGGCGCTGTACCGCGACCCCGCCGCCGCCCCGGAGCAGGGCGAGCTCACGTACCGCGACTACGTCACGGCGATGCTCGAAGGACGCGTGGGGTCCGCGCGGGCTTCCTGGGAGTACTGGAAGGAGCGCCTGCGCGAGCTGCCGTCGGCTCCCGAACTACCTGTCAGCAACCGGATACCGGCACGGGCGGGGCGTTTCACCCGCCGTGTGGCGAGGCTCGAGCCCGCACAGTGGGCCGCGTTCAAGCGGCATGCGGCCAAGGCAGGGGTGACGCCCAGCGCCGCCCTGCTCACCGTATTCGCCGAGGTTCTGGCGCACTGGGCCAAGACGCCCTGGTTCACCCTGAACGTCCTGTCGTCCTGGCGGCTCCCGGAGGTCTCCGGTGCCGAGCTCGTGGTCGGCAACCTGAGCAGCACGCTGCCGCTCGAGGTGGACTGCCGGGGCGCGGCGGCTTTCGCCGAGCGCTGCCGTACCGTCCAGGCCCGCCTGCTGCAGGATCTGCAGCACGGTGATGTGGACGGTGTACGCGTGGCACGCGAGGCCGCACGTGTTCAGGGCTGGTCCCAGCGCGCCGTGTTCCCGGTCGTCTTCGCGAGTGTGCTTGATGTAGACACGTCCTTCCTGGACAACCTGCCCTTCGACGCACGCGTCATCGACAGCGGTCTGCAGACTCCGCAGGTTTACCTGGACCACCAGGTGTACGAGTACGGCGGGGCACTCGTCGCCAACTGGGACACCGTGGACGCCGCCTTCCCCGAGGGGTTCCCGGGGACCGCGTTCGAGGGGTTCACCCGCCTGCTCGAATCGCTGGCAGAGGAGACGTCGTGGGAGACTTCCCTCGCCGCGTCTGCGGACCTGCCGCGCAGCGCGCGGATCGAAGCGGCCCGGTCCTGCCTCACGTTGGACACGAACGGTTTGCTCCACACCCCGTTCTTCTCGCGTGCCGCGGAAGCGCCCCACCGCACGGCCCTCGTTGACGGTCCCAACATGCTGACCTACGGCCAACTGGCCGAACGCGCCGAGACGATCGCGAACTGGCTGATCGGACGCGGGGCCGGCCCGGGAGACCTCGTCCCCGTCGTCGCCCGCCAGGGGTGGGAGCAGATCGCGGCGGTGCTCGGCATCCTCCGAGCCGGTGCCGCATACCTTCCCATCGACGCGGGACTGCCCACGGAGCGCATCCGCCACCTGCTTAGCCAGGCGACGAAGGAGGTGGCCCTCACCCAGTCGTGGGCTGGCGTCGAGGAGAGCGTCTGGGACGGCGTGACACAGCTGCTGGTGGACCGAGTCGAACCGACCGCGGTGGCGGCGTCGGTCGAGCCGCGGCAGACCCCTCGGGACACGGCCTACGTGATCTTCACCTCCGGATCCACGGGCCTGCCGAAGGGTGTGGAGGTCGATCACCGGGGCGCCGTCAACACCGTGCGCGACGTGTCGGATCTGATCGGGCTGGGCTCCGAGGACCGGGTTCTCGGTGTGTCCTCCCTGAGCTTCGACCTCTCGGTGTACGACGTCTTCGGGGTCCTCTCCGCCGGTGCGGCCCTCGTGCTGCCCGACCGCCGCTCGTCGCGTGATCCTGCCCGCTGGGCGCAGACGGCACTGTCCGAAGGCGTCACCGTCTGGAACAGCGTGCCCGCCCTGATGGAGATCCTCGTCGACCATGCCGAGCTGGCGCCGGCCGCCGCACGGATTCCGCTGCGTGCCGTGATGATGAGCGGTGACTGGATTCCGGTGACGCTGCCCGACCGCATCCGGCGGATCTGGCCAGACGCGGACGTCATCAGCATGGGAGGCGCCACCGAGGCATCGATCTGGTCGGTGATGCACCGGGTGGGCGAGGTGTCCCCGGAGTGGCGCAGCATCCCCTACGGCCGGGCGATGACCAACCAGCGCATGTACGTCCTGGACCACCTGAGGGCACAGCGCCCGCACTGGGCCACCGGCGAGATCGCCATCGGCGGAGTGGGGCTCGCCCGCGGGTACTGGCGGGACCCCGAGCGCACCGCCGAGCGGTTCGTGCGTGACTCCGCCACTGGGGAGCGGCTCTACCTGACGGGTGACCAAGGCCGCGTCCTGCCGGACGGCACGATCGAGTTCCTCGGTCGGGACGACTTCCAAGTGAAGATCAACGGGTTCCGGATCGAACTGGGTGAGATCGACGCGGCTCTCAACAAGGACCCGTCGGTCCGGGACGCCGTCGCGTCCGTGCGGTCGGCAGGCGCCGGCGGCAAGTCGCTGATCGCCCATGTGGTGCCGGCCCAAGAGGAGATCGACGTGGAGGCGCTACGGCGCAGCCTTGAGTCGGCTCTTCCGCCTTACATGGTCCCCACGGTGATCCACACCGTGTCCGCACTGCCGCTGACCTCCAATGGCAAGGTCGACCGAAAGGCGCTGGCCACGGCCGAGGCGGCACCCGCGGCGGCGGGGGCGAAGCCATGCAGGTCCCTGCGTCCGGGTGTGGAGGCCGAGATCGGCGCCCTGTTCGCGGGTTTGCTCGACCGGACCGATGTCACGGCGGACGACGACTTCTTCCAGTGCGGTGGCAACTCGTTCCTTGCCATCCGGCTGACGACCGCACTCTCGCGGCGGTTCTGCATCGAGGTGTCGCTGTCGTCGTTCTTCGCCCGACCGACACCGAGTGGGCTGGCCGCGCTGATCGAGACCGGCGGCAGCGAGCGGACGCACCGTTCCCCCGTGGTGACGATCAAGGAGTCCGGCATCGACACGCCCTTCTTCTGCGTGCACCCGGTGGGCGGAACCACCATGTGTTACGCCGAACTCGCCCGCCTGTTGCCCGAGTCGACACCGTTCCACGGGATCGAGGCCGTCGGTCTGGGACACGGGGAGGAACCGCTCCGGACGATCGAGGACATGGCGCGAACCTATCTGGCCGCCGTGCGGGCGATCCGGCCCGAAGGCCCCTATCTGCTGGGGGGTTGGTCCATGGGCGGACTGGTCGCCTTCGAGATGGCGCGCCAGCTTGCGGACCAGGGTGCCGAGGTCGCCCAACTGGTCTTGATCGATGCGGAGTTGCCCGATCCGGCGACCGCTGGAAGGGAACTCTCCGACCGTGAGGTACTGGCCGGGATCGTACGGGACCTCACAGGGCAGCCCGGGCAGCCGGAAGTCGGCGCTTCGCTCCTGGATGCCGCGTCGGTCCTGACCGAGCTCCGGCGTCGGGGGGTCCTTCCCGAGGAGATCTCGTTCGAGAACTGGGAGCAGCTGCGCGCGCTGTACGGCGCCAACCTCCGCGCCATCGCGCGCTATCGCGGTGGCCCGTACGACGGTCCTGTACGGCTCATCCAGGCGGCAACGCAGCCGGAGGGCGTCGGCAGCCCGCATCTGACCTGGCTCCGCGCCGGCCTGGACGTGACCGTGGATACCGTGCCGGGGGATCACTACAGCATGTGGGCTCCGGAACATCTGCCGGCCCTCGCCGCCGCCCTTGGCGAGCGGCTCGGCGCCCGAGTCGAGGTGCAGCGGTGACTGGTCTTCTTCGCCCCGACATTCCCCGGCTGTCGGCCGCGCGCCGGGATCCGGTCACCGACACCTATCACGGGATCACGGTGGTGGATCCCTACCGGTGGATGGAGACGGACGGCGACGCACTCGGCTCCTGGCTGGAGGAGCAGTCCCGCCACTTCGAGCACTTCCTGAAGGCACAGCCCGGGCAGGCGGAGGCCAGGGAACTGTGCGCTCGTCTCAGCGCGGCGGATGCCCACGTCGTCAACGTGCAGTACGGCGGTGGGCAGGTGTTCCTGCTCCGGCGCGACGTGGACGCACCGACACACCGGCTCGTCGCCCGGGTCCGCCCGGACGGTGAGGAGCGCGTCGTGGTCGATCCCTCCGTGCGGCACGCCGAAGACGGGGCCCACCATGTCTCGATCGACTGGTACAGCGCGTCCCCGGACGGTCGTTTCGTGGCTTACGGCGTCTCCGCCAACGGCTCCGAACTCTCCACACTGTACGTCGTCGACGTGGTGCGAGGAACGTGGCTCCCCGTGTCCGTGCCGGGTGCCGCCCCTGGCCGGATGACTAGGCTGCGCCATCCCGGCATCTCCTGGCACCCGGACTCACGCCGATTCGTCTACCAGCGTCTCAGCGCCGACTCGGGCACCGCGAAGTACCAGAACATGCGGACCGAGATGTGTGAGATCGACAGCGCGGACGGCAAGGCCACCACCCGTCCGCTGGACGACATCGGCGACCTCACCACCGGTCCCGACGACACCCCCGTGGTGACGTTCTCCGACGACGGCCAGCGTCTCGTGGTGGGGATACGTTCCGGATGCGAGCGCACATCCTCGGTTCACGTGCGTGCGGCGGACGCGCCCGGGGGACCGTGGCAGCAGGTGTCCGACGCGGCCCTCGCCTGGCACGTGGCAGGCGACGAGGCCTACGTGCTGGATCCGGGCGAGGACGGCCGGGGACGCATCGTCGCCCGTTCCCTGACTGACGACGACGCACCACACACCGTCGTCTTCGACAAGGGTCCCGTCGTGGAGGACTTCTGCGCGGTGGATGGAGCACTGCTGCTGCGCTGTCTCGAAGAGGGCTCCTCCGCGGTCGTCCGGGTGCGGCGCCCTCTTGGCGACGGCGAAACCGTCAGCCTGCCGCACCTCGGCAGCGTCACCGAATGGGCGCACGACCCCGCGACCGGAGAATGTCTGATCGGTCTCTCGTCGTGGACGAGGTCATTGCGTCTGCTACGGGTGACCGCCGAATCGACGGACTGCACGGACACGGGTTGGGTTCCGCCTTCCGGCGTCGAACGGCAGGACGTGACGACGAGCACCGTGACGGTCGTCGCGTCGGACGGGGTCGAGATACCCATGACCGTGGTCCACCGTGTGGACCAGTTTCCGGACGGCACGGCACCCGCTCTGTTGAGCGCCTACGGGTTCTTCGGCATCACACTCCGGGCGGCGTTCAACCCGGCGGTGGTCGAGTGGGTCGCGGCGGGCCGGGTGTGGGCGGTTGCCCACGTCCGCGGCGGTGGAGAGGGGGGCGAGCGGTGGGCGCGGGCCGGTCACGGAACCGGGCAGAAGCGCACCATTGCGGATTTCCTGGACTGCGCCGACCATCTCGTCGAGGCGGGCTGGACGTCTGCCGACCGGCTGGCCGCCGAGGGCACGAGCGCCGGCGGGCTGACCGCCGCGGGCGCCATGGTGCGCTCCCCGGACCGGTTCGCCGCCGTGGTGCTGCGGGTGCCGGTCACCACCACGCTGCGGCTCGAGATGCATGAGAACGGGCCGCCGAACATCCCCGAGTACGGAACCGTGACTACTCCCGACGGCCTTGCGGCCCTCCTGGTGTCCGACGTGTGCCGCCGTGTCACGACGGCGCCGTATCCGCCGGTGCTGGTCACCATGGGCCTGCACGACCCCCGGGTGACCACGTTCCAGCCGGCGAAGCTCGTCGCCCATCTGCAGTACGCCTCGACCTCGACTCATCCGGTGCTCCTGCGCGTGGAGGAGCACGCCGGCCACGGTGTGGGGTCGACCAAGAGCCAGCTGGACAACGAGATCGCCGATCGCCTGACCTTCCTGAACGCGGTCCTCCCACAGCCGGATGCCTTCGGCGCACCACTGCCCGTCCCACACCTGCGAGGGGAACAGCTCAAGTGAAGCCAGACCAGATCAGGATCCTCGACCGCGCCACCGTGACGCGCTGCCTGGACGAGATCGATCCTGTCACGGTGGTCGAGTCCGCTGTGTGCGCGCACACCCAGGGGCACTCCGAACTGCCCGCCGAGGGCTACATGGCGTGGGAGAACTCAGCCGGGGCCTATACCCGTTCGGTCGCCATGCTCGGCGCGGTGCGACACGGGCCGGGCACGGCCTACGGCATGAAGCTGATCAACGCCTCGGTCACCAACCCGTCCCTGGGCATCGAGCGCGCGGGCGGCTTCAGCGTGCTGTTCGATCCGGAGACCGCACGCCCGGTCACCCTGGTCGAAGCCGGTCATGTCAGCGCGCTGCGCACCGCCGCCTACACCATGTCGACCCTGCGCCACCTCGGTCCGGCGCGCTTCGACGCGGTGAGCATCATCGGGTGCGGAACCCTCGCGGCCATGCACGCGAGGCTCCTGCGCCAGTACTTTCCAGCGGTCCGCGAGATACACCTGTTCGACATCGATCCGAACCGGACGGCGGCGCTCGCTCGGCAGCTGCGCACCGAGTGCCCGGAACTGAAGGCGACGGAGCACCAGGACCTGGAGTCCTGCGTGAAGACCTCCCCCGTGGTCGTCACTCTGACGGTCTCATCGGAGCCGTATATCCCGCCGCACTGGCTCGCGTCCGGTGCCTTCGTCGCACATGTCTCGCTCGACGATGTGCTCCCCGCCGTCTTCCGCGAGGCGGAGGCGATCTACGTGGACGACGTCGACCTCGTCCGCGACAACCCGCGCCGCATCCTCGGAGCGGTGATGCAGGCGGGCGACGTGGTGGCCGACCCCGAAACCGCGGCCGCCGAGGGACGCGCCCTGGCCAGGCGGTATGGGGACGTTCTGCTCGGCCGGGCCGAGGCGGTCCGGCCACGGGACGGATTCGTGGTGAGCAATCCCTTCGGCATGGCGATTCTCGATGTGGCGATCTGCCAGGAGGTGGCGGTCCAGGCAGCCGAGGCTGGCCTCGGGGCCGTCGTCGACCTCCTGGGCGACCCCGCCCGGGCCCACGCGTGAGCGCGGTGGGGCACATGACGCACACCGAGAAAGGTGAAGACGGAACCATGACAGAACCGATGCCGGTGTGGCCGGACCGCAGAACGCGTTCTCCGCGCAGCCTCATCTCCCTGTACGACTTGAGCACGGACGAACTGCTCGGCCTGGTCCGCCGTTCGTGCGCCTGGTACGAGGACCGGTGGCCCCAGGAGCGGCCCTTGCGTGACCGCGTGGTGGGCACGCTGTTCACCCACACTTCGACCCGCACCCGCACCGCGTTCACAAGTGGCGCCGCACGTCTCGGCGCGACGGTTATCGCCTTCGGCCCGAACGACCTCCAATTGGCCACGGGCGAGCTCCTGTCGGACACCGGCCGCATTCTGGGCGGCATGCTGGACGCCCTCGTGGTGCGGAGTGCTGTAGGCGAGGACGACCTGAGAGAGTTCGCCCGGTCGGCGTCCATCCCGGTCGTCAACGCGATGGCACGCGAGGAACACCCCACCCAGGGCATCAGCGACATCTCCATGCTCGCCCGCCACTTCGGATCGCTGCAGGGACTCCATCTCGCCTACGTAGGGGAGGGCAACAACACGGCTGCGGCCCTGGCGTACGGCCTGGCGCTGGTACCCGGAGCCTCCATGACCCTGGCCACGCCCACCGGCTACGGGCTGGATCCCACGGTCCTCGCGCGTGCCCAGAAGACGGCGGAGCAGGCGGGCGGGAACGTCGTCGAGGTGCACGACGTCGATGACATCCGCGACGGCGTGGACGTCGTCTACACCACCCAGTGGCAGACCACCGGCACCACCAAGAGCGATCCGGAATGGCGCACGGTCTTCCAGCCCTTCGCCGTCGACGAGCGCCTCATGGCCAGGTGGCCCGGGGCCGTGTTCATGCACGATCTGCCGGCCCGCAGAGGTGAAGAGGTCACTGGCGCCGTACTGGACGGGCCGCGGTCGATCGCGTGGTCGCAGGCGCAGATGAAGCTGGCGAGCGCGATGGCCGTACTGGACTGGTGCCTGGCCTGATGCGGTTCCCTTTCGTCCCGGCCGAGGATGCCTCATGACTTTGTCCACCAACGGTGTGCTCGAGAACGTCGAGATCCTGGCGCACCGCCTGGCTTCGGATCCCCGTTCCGGAGCCAGGGAACTGTCGGCAGACGACTTCGCCGCGGTGGCGGCGACCGGCTTCCACCAGCTGCTGGTTCCGGAGGCGATGGGCGGACTGTGGGCATCCACCGCACGGTCCACCCGGGCGGTCGCGCATGCCATCAGCCTGATCGCCGCTGGTGACAGCTCGCTCGCGCTGATCCTTTCCATAGAGCCGGTCGCGATGTTCGTCACCGGCTGGCTCGCCGATTTCCACGTGGACGAAGCCGACCCGACGTGGTTGCAGGCTGTCGAGCACAATGCCGCGAAGCTGGCCGAGACCCGTGCGTCACTTCCCGCCAGGGCCCGCTACCAGGCCCGTGTCGCCTCCGGCCTCTGGCAAACCCTCGCGTGACCGGTGCGGTGCGCGCGAACGCCTCTACATTCCAACGTGAACTCGCTGGGCCGACGCCTGCCCTCACCGTCCCGTGAGGGCCCGGATGTGATCGCAAGAGACGAAGGAGGAAACATGGCGAATACACACAGCCGCTTCGGCGCCCTGCTTGCTGCCCTGGCGATGTTCGCGGGCGCCGCGGCTGCCGGGCCGGCCCATGCGGCTTCGGCCGCATGGGCCGGCCCGGACACGCTCGGGGCGTTGAACGGGCAGGCATCCTGCCCTGGCCTGGACGGGTTCACCTGCGCCACCCTCGCCGTACCGCTCGACCACAGTGGGGGTACCGCGGGCAGCCTGAACCTGAAGGTCGCGGTGTCGGACAACGCCGACGCGCCTAAGGGCGATCTGGTCTTCCTCACCGGCGGGCCGGGGCAGCCGGGCGTAGCACTGGTGAACCACGTCGTGACCAAGCTCGCACCGCTCTTCAAGCAGTACCGGCTGGTGATGTTCGACCAGCGGGGCACCGGTGAAGGTGCGCTCCAGTGCCCAGAACTGCAGGAGCAGATGGGCGCCTCGGACCTGGCGGCGCCCACTTCGCAGGCAGTCACCGATTGCGCGACGGCCCTCGGCCCGAACCGGCGCTTCTACAGCACGGCGGACACCGTGGCCGACCTCGATGTGCTGCGGCGTGCTCTGGGCGTGCATCGCCTCACCCTGGACGGCGTCTCCTATGGCACCTTCGTTGCCGAGCGGTACGCGCTCGCCCATCCGTCACATGTGGCCAGGCTGGTGCTGGACTCGGTGGTGCCACAGCAGGGTTACGACCCGCTCGACCTCGCTGCCCTGCCAGCCAGCGCCCGGGTGCTGACCGCGGGCTGCAAGGCCACAGGATGCACAACCGATCCGACTGCCGACCTGGCCGAGACAGTGCGCAGGTATCACAACGGCCCTGCCGTGCTGGACATGCTGACCACATATGAGTTTCTGGATCCCGACTACGGCGGGATCCCCGAGGCCCTGCACCAGGCCGCAGCCGGTGCTCCCGAACTGCTGCAGAGCTACATCGACAGGACCCGTCAGCTCGACGCGGTCCCTGCCGACCAGCTCAGCCAAGGGCTGCACGTCAGCACTCTGTGCGCCGATGGCCACTTTCCATGGGGCATCGCCGACACACCGGTCCAGGGCCGGACGGAGGCGCTGGAGCGCGCGCGTCAGCAGCTGACGGGCGATCAGACTTGGCCGTACGACCCGGCGACTGCCACCGAGCTGGGCAGCTTGCTCGCCTGCCTGTCCTGGCCTCAGGAAGAGGTTCCGCCCTCTCCACCGGAACACAGGAAACTTCCCCACGTGCCAGTCCTGTTGCTGGGCGGTGATCGAGACCTGTCCACACCAGTGGAGTGGCTCTACCAGGAGGCGGCCATGGCGCCCCTCGGCCGGGTCGTGGTCGTCCCAGGGGCGTCCCACTCGGTGCAGACCCACGCCACCAGCGATCTAGGCCGCCAGGCGGTGTACGACTTCCTGCTGCACGAAATGTGAGTCCCGCTGTCCCGACGCCATGTGCATCGCATCGGCCCACCCTGTAAGGAAAACTCCCGCTGATGGGCATGGGAAGCGTACGCCGCCATCCGTCGCAACATTGACGAGCGACTTCCTCACCACCCTCACTGAGCCTCTTTCATCCTGTGCTGCCGGGGTGAAATGGGCTGGTCAGCGGGGCGGTGACATGGCGGAGCCCCTCGTCGTTGGTCTGGTGATCTCACTCATCACACCGGCGACCAAGGGGCTCCGTTGGTTCCGTATCCTTCCATGCTCGATGTCCCGCATGAGCTGGTCGAGTATGTCTCCTGGCTTACGCCTTGTGACGAGCCAGTGCCTTAAGTTGACTTGCTCACCACCGCGAACGCGTCGATCTCCATGAGGAACTCCGGCCCAGCCAGTGCGGCGACCTGGACCACCGTCGACGCCGGTCGCTGATCGGATATGAACTCGGAGCGGGCGGCGCGGATGGCCACCGTGTGGGCCATGTCTGTGACGAAATAGGTGAGTTTAACGACGTCGTCGAAGGTTGCCCCGGCGGCGGCTAGGCAGCGCCTCAGATTCTCGAACACCTGACGGGCCTGCGCCTCGGGGTCACCATCGCCGACTAGCTTCCCGGTATCGTCCAGGGCAAGCTGGCCAGCCACGGCTACGAAACGGCCGGTGGCCGCCACCACGTGGCTGAACTGCTTGGCGGGGACGACACCGTCAGGGGCGGAGATCCTGGTCAGCTCACTCATGCGGCCATGATAGGTCAGGGAACCGGTAACGCCTCGACGGACCTGATGAGTTGGCCAGCGTTAAGTCCAGCAGGCCCTGCGTGGGCGAGCTGCGGGGAAGCTCGTAGTGATGGTGCCACCAGCGATCACGTCCTTGACGGCCTCGGTGTCGCAGCAGCTGCAGCAGCATGGCGAACCGGGTCGTGTGCTCGGTCAGCGTGTCGATCGCGACCGGCTGGTGCCGAGAAAGGCGATGATCACCTGAGCGCGTTCCTGTAGCAGCATCCGAGTGTTCCGCTTGGGCCCCGCCAGCCGCCACGTCTTCGGCCTCGTACGCCGCGCGGTCTGCCAGTCCACCGGGTGGCAACGGTGACGGTCCGCACCGAGTCCGTTCCGTTCGCACCAGAGGTGCGCTGCGTGATCGGCACCGGACGCGGCACCCTCGATCACGACGAGCCGATCACCATGACGCGCCGAGAGCCGGTCCAACACCGCGGCGACCGTGGCGGGCCAGGCCCATTGCCGGTCGCCACACACCAGCACGCGGAGTTCAGCCAGGAGCATGCTGTTCCCCGTCTTCCCCGGTCCCGTCGTCGATCGGCCTCTCCTGGACCGCTTCGTCGTGCGGCATGAAGGATGAGGAGCCGGCCTTCCGCTGCTCGCTTTCCGCAATCGCGAACGTGTCTTCGAGTTCCCTCAGTTCTCGCTCGCTGATCAGCGAGGCGATGGGCCCGGTGATGTCGGTGAAGACGATACGTGTTCCGGAATTGGAGATACTTCGGACAAGGTCTCCGATTGATGCTGGCAGTCTTGAAACAGGGATGCCCTCCGTGACGCTCAGCGGTGAATCCAGCCAAGAGCAGGTATGAAGACCTCGTAACAGGATCTTGCCGAAGTGCCCTGGTCGGGCGTGACCGACGTAATGATCCGACCGTTTGTGGTGTGTGACGACTCGGCCGTGGATCGTGGATGACGACTTGTGGGCGCTGATCGAACCGTTGCTGCCGCCGTGGCCGGAAGGTTCACCGGGGCCGAGACCGGTGCCGGACCGGCTGTGTCTGCAGGGCATTCTCTACGTCCTGCACCAGGACGTCGCCTGGCAACTCCTGCCGTTGGAACTGGGGTTCGGCTCCGGGCAGACCTTCTGGCGGCGTCTGGACCGCTGGCAGAAGGCTGGAGTCTTTGAGCAGTTGCACCGGATCCTGCTCGCTGAGCTGCACGCGGCCGGCAAGCTCGACTGGACTCGCGCGTGCGTGGACGGGTCCCACGTCCGTGCGAAAAGGGGGGGAGCCTCAGTTGTGCCCCAAGAAGTACACGTGGGAAACATCTGCGGCCGTCCCCGCCCCTGACAACGTAGAACCTTCGTCCTGCCGTGGCGACACAGCTCTCGCCTCCATCTCCGAAGCCGCGGTGGCCAGGTCCGCGGTTGCTGCGACGATGGAGCGGGCCGCGACTGGACGCTCAACTCAATGGAGCAAGCGTGCATGTTGTTGCGGCGGGTGCCGATTAGTCAGTGGTCATCGATTTCTTCGGTGATCCAGTCCTGGGGTACGAGAGCCTGGTTGTTGCTGCGCCTCCAGCGGGCTTCCACGGAGCTGCGGAAGGGTTCGTCGTCCAGGTCCGCGTGCTCCATCACGATCACCTGGAAGTCGCCGTCGAGGGCTACGATCGTGTTCTGGATGGTCCTGTAGAGGTTGAGCAAGGCGGTTCTGTCGGGTCCCGCCAAGGCGGTGCCGTCCGGGGCATCTTCGGGAAAGTAGACCTGAGACGGCTGGTCGAGGATGAGGAAGCGCGGCACGGGATTGCGCTGTTCGGAGAACCACTCGTGCATGCTGAGCAAGGTGGCGACGTGGTAGCCGAGCCAGTTCTCCCCGCCGCCCATGTCGGCCAGTCGGACCGGTCCGCGGGTGGTGTCCGCGACGACGGTCAGCCCCCGCGGGTCAAGGCGGATGGGCGATTCCTTGTGTTCGAGATCCAGGGCGACAGCCTGGTCCTTGATCTTCGTATTGATCCGGGAAACGAAGCTGTTGAGCCGGTCATCACGGGCTCCCGCGCCGATCGCCTCCTCCAACTCCGCGATTTTCACGCTGATTTCCTCGCGCCGGTCAACGACTCGAGGGGCTTGGACATGACGCCCGGCCGTCTCCAGGAAGAGACTGATGCGGCCTTGAACGAGCACGGCACGTCGCGAGGCGTCCGCCTGTCCTTGCGCCGCGCGCTGGCCAGCAGTCAGCGTATCGAGTTGGTCCTGGTTGCGGCCCAGGGCGCTACGGATCTCCTGAAGCGTGCCTTCTTCTGCTGCGATGAGGGCGTTGATTTCGGGGACGTCGCTGCCGATGACGGACATGTCGGCGTCGAGGCGGCCGAGGTCGCGGTTGATGACCTCTGCGATCTGGCTCAACTGCGGCTGCTGGCTGTCGCACACCGGGCAACGTGGTTCCTCGTCCGGCGTGTTGGCCGGTGTGAAGAGGTTGAGCGTGGACAGGCGGGCATGCTGCTCTGCTGCCTGGTCGAGAAATTCGTTGTTCTCCCGAGCGGCTCGCTTCAGGTTGGCGATGCGGGCGCGGGCCCGTCCGTGCCGCTCGCGCAGGTCTCGGCGCTGCTCTACGAGGGCGGCGACCGGATCGTCTCCGGCATCAGGCGTCTGCGTGGGGGCGGCCTCGGCGATGGCACGGGCCAGATGCTCCGATGCCCTCTCTGCCGTCATTTCCTCCCGAGGCAGCGGTTCCAGCAGGCCTGCCTCGACTGCTTCGGTCACCAGGCCCACTGCCTGCCCGGACGCCAGCGACAGGCTGCGGGCAGCGGCCACCGCCGCCTCCAGCTGCGCGAGTTCCTGACGCAGCAGACGCAGCCGGTTTTCCATCAGCGACTGCTCGGGATCGACAGCACCAAGGAAGTAGGGGATCATCGCCCGGATCGTCGCTGGCAGGAACTCCTCGCCCTGCGAGTGGAACAGCAGGTCAGGGTTGGCGACCTCGTTCTGCTTTTGCAAACAGAAGAAGAGCGCATGGCGCACCGACGGCGAGATGGGGGTAGTGCTGCGCACGGCAGGGATCCGCACAGTCCGGTCGATACCGGCGAACTCCGACAGGACATCCTTGGCGATGTCGAGCGGGGTGGAAAAGGTCAGCTCTGAGCGCTGCGGCGGCGGTGCGCCAAGGGCCTGGGAGACGACGCACATCGTGGTCGCGGTGGCAGCCTTGCCCGCCGGGACCGGCCGTGCGACGAAAAGCTGCTGCTGATCCTTGACCAAAGTGACGGCGAAGACCTGGACGAAGTTGCGCAGGGCCGCGCCCTTGATGACGTAGTCCTTGCTGGCCAGGCAGTAGTCAACGATGTTGAGCAGAGCGCTCTTCCCGCGCCGCGAGTCACCGGTGATGATGTTGAGCTTGCCGGTCTTGAACGGGACAGTGCGGATGCCGCCGTCTTCGTTGTAGATCGAGATGGCGCTGATCTGGAACGTCACGGCCGGACTCCTAGCAGTGTCATGACGGTGCTGAGGCTGCCCGTGCTGGGGAGCCAGCGCCCCAGCATGTGGGCCGCCTTCTGGATGGTCTGGACCTCGTCCGTGGCGCCGTTGATCGTTTTCGTGAGCCTTCCCGGCGCCACGGTGAGCTGCCCTTCCTCATCGACGTGCAGGGTGTCGCTCTGCAGGGCCAGGAGCAGTCCGGGGCGGACCACGGCGGCCAGGGCGGTAGCGTTCTGTGACATGGTCACTTTGACGCCCTTGTTCTCCTCCAGCCACCGAGTCAGCCCGCTGTTGAGAGTTTTCGGCAGCGTGCGGCGAACGGCTGGCTGCAGCGCCATCACGGCGGACAAGACGGCAACTGAGATCGGACATGGCCGGCTGTACTGGACTTCGTAGCCCTGCACGGCGCGGCAGGTGACAAGTGCGGTGAACGCCGGGTTGTACAGTGCGCGTTCTTCCCGGCTGAATTGAGTGAGCGTGTTCACGCCTGGGTTGCTCCCGCCGGCTCCAAGACGGCCATGAGCCGTGTCATGAAATCTATGTGCCAGCCCACCTGCAGATCGTTGGCGAGGATGTGAAAGGAGCCCTTGGAGACGAACGGCTCGTCGCATCCAATACGGATGCGCGGCCGTGCCTCACGCGTGGCCCACCGATAGATCTCCTTAGCGGCCGCCACCTTCTCCGCATCCGTCGCCGCGGCCCCCAGATCGTCTTCCATCTCCGCGAAGAGGTCCTGCCATTCCTCGATGAGCCTACGCTCGTACTTGCTGATCTCTCCGGGCAGCAACAGATTGTCGTCCGACCACCGGGAGCGTTGGGTGAAGGCGCGGATGTAATCGCGCACCGCGATGCCGACCCTGGTCTTGCCGATGTCGAGTAGATCCAGCTGGCGGACGAAAGTCATGTTCGCATAGTCCGACGGATCGGGTTCGAGGACGGCGATGTCCTCGTCGATGGGCAGGTTCTCCGGTCGGAACTGATTGCGTAGATCGGTGAAGACCTGGTCGAACTCGTCGCCCGTGATCGCATCCATCTCGTCCGTGCGCAGCTGCCGGATCGTGCGCTGGTAGAACCAGCCCTCCAGACGCTGCAGGAATGGCTTGGCGTACGCATGCCCCACAGCGGAGACCACTCGCTCCAACAGCAGGTGCTCCACCTCGTCGACATCGGGGGCGTTGCCGATGACCTGTATTCGGGCGAGCATGTCGCGTCGCTCGTCAGCTGAGAGCTTGTCGAAGGCTTCGTACGCCTTCTTGTTGTCCTTGCTGGTGGAAGCCTTCCGAGCAGCCTCCAGCGCCTTGAGCGCTCGGCTTTCGTCCCTGACACCGGAGGCGAGAGGCTGCAGGAGATAGCCGGCGGAATCGGCAGTCGGGTCGGCGGTGGTCAGGAGGAACAGGTCCGTCTCGTCCAGGTCCAGCTGCTTGTTGGTGATCCCATGCGCCCAAATCCGCAGTGTCTTCCACAGGTCCGTGCTGTAGTCCGACATGGTGACACCAGCGGCCCGGTGCTTGAGCTGGTACAGGACCCTGCCTCCTTTGACGACTTCCTCGACGTCGTCGCCGGCTTCGACGGCGATGCACCAGTCGAGCCCGCGGCCGTGCTGCTCGACGCAGGAATGAAGGGCTTTGCGGAGCTGGTACACGTAGCCAGCCGCGGACGCCGATGCCTCGAACGGAGCGGTCGTGTCCGCCATTTCTTCCCCCAGGTCTCACCAGACTCATGCACGTGACACTGATCTTTACATGGCGCACATATCGCCCGACACCCCTGTGTCGGGAGGCCGGTGGCCAATTGCGCATCACGCCGTCGATGAGTTGGCGGAACGTGCGCCGAAGATCAGTGCCATGGGCGACTCGCCTCAAACGGTTGGAGTCCCCGATTTCCGGGAGTGGCTGTGCAAGCTGGGGAAACAGGGAAAGGAGATCATGAACGTTCGAAGCCCCTTGCGCAGGCTTGCACTGGTGCCCGAGCCACATTCCGGTGAGTCGCTGCTGAGCTGGGTGGACGCGCTCGCGCGACTCAACCAGGTTTCCCGGCCCATGGCACTGTGGATGACGGGCATGATCAATGCCCCTTCGGCGTCGGACACTTTCGGCTACCACGTGAGCGACGCCGTTGTCCGATCGGTTCGGCTCACCACGGGGCTGACGCAGGAGCAGGTGCGGGGCATAACGCTTGCCCGCTACGCAGGAGGGGTACTGGATCCGCTGCCGCAACCTGACGCGGAAGGGCAGGACGCCCTGGCCGGTTGGAGATATTGGCAGCGGATGGTGTTGCGCCAGCGTTCCAACGCCTGTCCGGTATGTCTGAGGGAGAACGGCGCCCGATGGCTCCTGAAATGGCGGCTGGTTTGGTCCTTCGCATGCGTGGAGCATCGGCGTTACCTGATCTCGGAATGCCGGGGTTGTGACGCCGGACTCCATCCCCCGCAGCCCGGGACTCCGCAGTCCTGGATCTGTCCCGGCCCCGCTCCGGGCTGGGGACGTTACAAGCCGAGTAGGCCGTGCCGCCGTGACATCCGCCGAATGCCTGCCAAGCCGGTCCATGACCTCCGGCTTCTCGACTGCCAGCAGCGGATCGACCGCCTTCTGGAGGGTTCGGAAGACCTGACGCAGGCACAAGTTCACGAGCTTTTCGGAGTGTTGTACCGCTCGATGCAGGATGTGTGGGATGCAGAGCGGCCGGTGCGCCTTCCTCACACCGACAAGGTCGTCCACCAGGCATGGGACAGCGATCATGCACCCGACGGCTTCCGCTGGCAGCCTCCGCCATTGATCGTGGCCGCCGGCATGAAAATCGCAACCGAGGCCGGGCTCGGCTCGGCGGACAGCAGGGGAACCGGGGCAGCAGAGCAGGTGAAGGCACGGCCGAACTGGGGCCCTCCACGGCTGCGACGCCTGGTACCCCATGGCGAATTCCAACTGCCCGCGAACCGCTTCGGGGGGCACTGTCACCACGATGGCTGCGGGACCTGGGTTCCGGCAGGGCACGGTGCGAGGGTGAACGACGCATCCGGCGGAGGCACCCACTGTCCACACCATGCGGATCAGCTCACCGTCCGGGCGCGTCCTCGGGAACGCTCCGGGCCGATCACGAGCACCGACCCACGACTCCGATTCCTCGACGCCCGGCTCCGCGATGAAGAACAGCGCCTCCAAGAGGGAAACGACGAACTGCCAGGGCAGGGGATCGAGGCTCAGCGGCTGATCCTGGACGCCTGCGTGGACACCGATCCGCGAACCAGCGAGGGGAAAGCGCTGAGGTACGCCGTGCGGTGCCTGCTGCTGCCCTACGCCAGCCACCCAGACTTTCGACCAGCGTGGCTGCCACGACGGGGTGAGAACCCCGCGTACCCCATCGGGGAGAGCGTGGCCGGTAAGACGAGCGGAGACATGGTGGACCGTGATTGACCCGCAGCGAGTCCGGCGGCTCGGTGTCGTCCCCGCTCCCTTCGCCGGGGAGTCGTTCCTCAGCTGGGTCGATACGCTTGCGGTGACCTTGAGGCTGTCGCGTGCGGCGACTCTGCAGGAACTGGGATTGCCGGGTTCGCCGACATTCAGCACATCGCAAATTCATCTGAGTCCTGAAGAGCTGGGAGGAGTGTGCCGACGGACGGGGCTGCGTCCAGCGCAGGTAGAGCGGATACTGTTCGCTTTCTACGCCCCCACGGCACTACCCCAGTTCACCTCCGACATGGAGCGGAGATGGCACGTGCGTAACCCGTGGCTGCGGCGCGACCACTCGGCGGCATGTCCGTCGTGCCTCCAGGCATCGGGCGGCCGGTGGTTGCTCAGCTGGCGGTTGAAGTGGACCTTCCTGTGTGCGGATCACCTGGTGTACTTGGCGGACCGCTGCCCGCGCTGCCATCTGTGGCTCTACTGGCGTCATGAGGCGACCGGTCCCGGACAACGCGAGCACTGCACGCGGCCGTTGGGGCGCCACGGCCGCGGCAGGAGCCGCGTGGGGGCCAAAGTGTGCGGGTTCCGGGTGCCGGAGATCCCGGCAATCCCTGTAGAGGACGAGGAGGCTGTTCACGTCCAACGACGTGTCTCCGCACTACTCACACCCGCAGACGCCTCACACAATGACAAGTCGCGCGGCCTGCTGCGAGACATGTCTGGGATCGTTCAGGATGCTGCGAGACGGAAGACGATAGGCGGCATGCTCGACAGGATGGAGAACAACGTCGTGCGCGCTGTGTACGAGAGCCAAGGGCAGCCTTACCATCCACCGCTGGCGTGGACGCTGGAACGCGGGTCGCCTGCTGCGCTCTCCGCCCTCGTACGTATCGCCGCGCGCACCCTACTGTCGGACGACCCGACCTCCGTGCCCCTGGCCGGCGGAACAGCAATCTAGTTCGACCTGGATTGGACTTCAGCGAGTCACGGCATGCCGTGGGGAGAAGGTCTCGGCCACGGGAGGTGGCACGGATCTGTAACTGGCCGACGTGGCCTGATCGACGTGCGTGGGGCACAGAACCAACGGTCCGTCCTCTGTATGGACCACGACGCCCTGTCCGGGTGGTACCCAGGCCAGACAGGCGATGGCACGGCACGTTCCACCGAATCGGTTGACCGGCGATACGTCGGTGGTCCGAGGGAAGCCGTCGGTCGACCACGAGGCCATGTCCACCTGCGCGCAGACCTCTTGAGAGGCGGCGAGACCGCCCACCGTTGCGATCTTGATGAGGGCCGCAGTGAGCAGGGGATCGTCCAGATACGACAACGCACCGCCGTGCCCGTGCCACCGGCGATAGAGCACGGCATCGGTGTCCGGCAGCGACGGGGCGAAGTCGTAACCGCCACTGATGTCCTCCAGCCCAGGTGCAGCGTCCGCAGGATGTCCTTACTGCCCGGACGGTGGGGATGATCGACGAGATCGTCGAGACGGCGCTGGCATTCAAGGAGGTGCGCGTCGGATAGCCAGGGAGGGCGCATGCGCCAGATGGAACGCTGGCAGACGTACCCCGGACGGTGCCAGTCGGTCTGGCCGCACACTACAGAGCTTCCTGGACCAGGAAGCACCTGGTGCAGACCCCCGCCGCAGCCGCGGCAGGCACTGAGCAGGTAAACGCGGTGGCGTACAAAGGCGACGGACCAGATCAGACGCCAACGCAGCAGCCAGCGACCGCCGTTCTCCCGCAGACAGGCCGGGCACGCGCGCGAACGGATGGGCTGCGCGAGCTGCAGGCGGTGCAGCCACATAGCGATGGTCCGTCGGTGCGTAGAAGAAGGCGCCGACGGCAGAACTCCATCGGCGTAATGCATGAGGGTTATCCGACGTAGCTGCCCGGCGGACAATCCGGTGGTGAACTCCACACGGGCCATCACCTCTGTCGGCAGATGGGCGACGAAGCGCACACTGGGCCGGTACACAGAGGAACCGGGACGGATGAAGGTCGCGTAACGCAGGGCTTGCAGACGGCTGATCCGGTTGAGCCTGGCGAGCGCGTCGACCCAGCTGAGCAGGGACTCACCGGGGTACGGCTCCGGCACCAGCGCGAGACGACGCAACGACGTGGGCACGAGCAGAGCATGCCAGTGCGCCTGTATCAGGCGCCACAAGGCGCTCTGGTCCTCTCAGGCACTGCCGTCTGCTGCCGACGACTTCTTGTTGGGCTTGCTCCCGCTCTTTGCCGACGGGCGTGACTGCAGTTCGACGACATTGGCGTAGGCGCGTTCGTGGGCGTACGACAGGACGATGGAGTCCATGATCTCGCGCGTGACGGCCTCTGTTCCCTGCGCGACGGCGCGTACGGCACTGCGGCGGAGGAGGGCGTGGAGACCGGCGATGCTGCCGTTGGTGCGATCGAAAAGATAGCGCCAGTGCCGACGGGTCAGGCTCTTCTTTTCGTGCCGGTACAAGCACAGCGCGTTCTCCAGGGAGTTGACGACGCCGACCCATTGCAGGATTTCGGTCTTGCTGTCCAGGGTGAAGGGCGCGACTTCCTGGCGGCTGAACCGGCCGGCTGTCTGGGTCCTGGGTCCGCTGCGCGGCGGAGACTTGACGCGGGTGTTCCGCTTGACGGGTCCGGTAGGACCTCCCTCGCTGAGCAGAGGGCTCTCCTCCAGGTCGACGCCGGTGCCGATGATCGTGCAGGGGGCGTGGTTGGCGAGGAACTTGATGTGGTCATTGGAGGCCCGCCCGTCCTTGTGGGAGCAGTCCAGGAAATGCAGGTCGTCGAAGATGAGCAATTGCGTACCGCACGCCGTGAGCGCGGTCAGGACACGATCGTCGACGGTGTCCTTGGTGCCGCTGGTCGGGACGCTCAGGTAGCGGGCGATCGCGAGGGAGATCTGCTTGGGGGTGACCTGGTCCGTGAGGGAGATGTAGACGACAGGGACGTAGACCCCCAGCCGCTCTGGGGCAAACCGTTCGGGGAAGTCCTTGCGAAGCCCCTGTTCGAACTTCCGGCCGATCATCTTGACCAGAGTGGACTTGCCGACCGTGGGCGGACCGTCGATGAGCAGTCCGAGCCGGGCGCCGGGCGGAGCCATTTCGTTGGCATCGAGTAGTTCCGTGATCTCCGATTCGAAGTGCTGAACGGCAGGGGTCCAGGCCAGGACCAAGGCGCTGTGATACCGGTTGCGGCTTCGGTCCAGACGACGCCGTTCAGGATCCTCTTTGTCCATCTCCACGTAGGTGTCGTACGGGGGGAGGTGGGGGCGGGGTGGCGGCTCATAGAAGACGTAGTCGAACCAGTCCTCATTGGTGCGCGGTTCAGCCAGGCCAGGGTGCAGGCTCTCGGACTCCTCCGGTCGCGGGGCCATCACGGTGCGTCGTCCTTCTCCGGACGACCGCCCCACACTTCGTACGACGGCAGGGCGTCGAAGTCGATCGTGACCTCTTCCTCGTCGTCCGCGGGCAGTGGCGGCACGGCCCGCAGGTGGGAATCCTTGACCGGGAAATCGGCGGCGGAATCGACCAGTTCGGTGCGAGCTTTGTCCCGCGCCGCCGCCCTGGCTCGCTCGGCGTCCCGGGCCCGGGCCCGGCGGGAGCGGGCGGTGGACGCCTCGGCGGCGTCCGTGCGGTTCTGCAGATCCAACAACGCGTCCAGGACGGCTTCCTGGTCCTGTGGGTCGCGGCCCCGTTCACGCAGTTCCTGCTTGACCTGGCGCAGGGTGATGTCCGTGAACGGCTCGAGCCCGGTCAACGCGTGGGTCCAGCGTAGCGTGTGCCAGTCTCCGGTGTAGGGGTCATGGAGGTAGACCTGTGTCATGTCTCGTGGGTCATATCGGACAGGCCAAGCGCCCCCGGCGTGCGCGTAGGGGGACTTGGACCCGTTGTAGGTGCCCGTGATGGGCGCGCTGTAGTGCAGGTAGTCCTTCTGGATACGGCGGTCGTGAATGCCGCACCAGTGGATCGGCAGCAGCTCCAGGAACAGGTTGGGATCGCGCGGGGCGGCGATGAAGCCGCAGCGGTGCACCGCCAGCCGGTAGGCGTCGTTCGGCGACAGGCTGATCTCCGGGAACCCTGGCAGCACCAGCCCTGTGTGCCGTCGGCGCTGATAGACCGCGACGACGTACTCCGCGAAGAACTCCTCCAGGTCTTCGATCGTCCACCGGGCGGTCGCGTCGACATCCCGGCCGCGGTGCACCACGTGGTTGCCCTTGTAACCGGCGATGTGCTCGGAGAACTGGCTTCTGATCGTCTTGAAAGCGGACTCGACCTGAGGCTTGTCGGTGGGCCGGTACTTACGGGTGTCCTGGATGGTGATCCCGTAGCGGCGGCACACGTTCTTCACCGCCTGAGAGGCGAACGCCTTGCCGTGGTCGATCACGATCCTCTCGGGAAACACCACCGGGCGGGCCGCGGCGGCAGCGAACCGCTCGTCCTGCGCGAGCAACGGCTCGCACGGCAGACGCAGTATCCGGTGCCGCAGGCACTCGGGCCAGCCCGGACGCATCGGCTCCGGCATCATCGCATCCGCGATCACTAGCCCCGCATCCACGCCCTTCGTCCCCTTGGGCACCAGACGCCATCCCAGCAGACTGCGGGTACACACATCGATCGCGATGGTCAGATCCACCGAAAAGACGACGTCTTCGACCGGATCGTAGGCACGTACGTCCAGCCAGCTGGTGTCGATCATCACCAGCTCGCCGGGACGGCCGGCGGTGATTGGACGGTAGTGGCCGCCCGGCCGGTTCGCCACCGACTGCCGTGTCGTGGCCGGTCCAGTGGTGTAGCGGCCGGGCAGGAGCGCGGCGACGTACCGGTTGAACGTCTTGAGCACCGGCATCTTCACCGTGCCCGGCCCGTGGGCGTCAACCAGGCGGCGCTCCACTCGCCGGCGCAGCCGGTTCAGACTGCCGGTCGAGTCGTCCGCCTCGGTCACCTGGTACTGGGTGACGATCGCATCGATCAACCGTGGATCCGCCCCAGCCAGGGGATCCGACGGCCGATGGCTGCGCCGGTCCACCAGGCCCCATGGACCTTCGTCCCGCCATTTCCGCAGACGCCGCCAAACCTGCTGCTCGCTGTAGCCCAGCTCCCGCGCCTTGCTCTGCACCCGCTGGGCCAGCGACACGTCAGGGGCATACTCCGGCCTGGGTTCTCCGGGCGACGCGTCCTGCGGATCTCCACTGCGAAAACCGGTCGTCATTTCCAGGAGGTGCTCCTGGGCGCGCTGCAGTTCCCCCAACTGCTTGTCACTCAGCTTGTCGAACAGGGCGGCGGCGTCCAGCCACAGCTTCGTTGTCGAGGCGTCGTGCTCAGCGTCCTCGCCTGCCGGGTTCGCGTCGCCCTCGTAGGGACGGAAGGTCGGATCTGCGAGAAGGTGCCCCACGCCGATCACGGTCCAAGAACCGCTCTCCGAACGCAGTCGCACACCGTCATCGGTCACCCCGGTCACCGTGTGCACCTCGTCGTCCAGCCACAATCTGGATCCACGCTGCAGCCGCACCGCGCCGTCAGACGTCATGCCTGTGCCTCCGCTGCAGTCTTCACCAGCGTTGTCTCCCGCAACGGGCGGTCCAGATCGGTGACGATCCGCTGATGCCACATCAGGTGATACAGCACCCCGCGTGCCAGATCCGGGTATTCCATGAACCGCATGAGCTCCCCGATCTCCACTGGGTCACGGGCCAGTTCGAGCAGGCGTGGCACCAGATCCGCACCGAGATGCAGCGGGCGCCGAGCACTGGACAGCAGATCGACGTTCACCCAGCGCTGCCCGCTCGGCTCCGAAACCATCGCGTAGTCCCAGCCCAGCCGCTCGCACGTACGTTGGGTGCGCTCCTCCTGCAGCAGCACCTTCGGATCGTCACGCATCTCGGGGTTCTTGACGTCCAACAGCAGCACGCTGCCGTCACGGCGGCGTACGAAGACGTCCGGCGTGTGCTGCCAGGCCCCGCGGGCATCGATCGCTTCGAACTCCAAGGGCTGTGTGACGAATACGGTCACTTGCGGGTCGAAGTCCAGCAGCGTCAGCCACTTCGACTCCAGCACGCTCTCGTAGTCGACGAAGTCACCCCACTTCGCCACCCAGTACTGGCCCGGCATGTGCCCTTGGTCCCTCTGGCTGGGGATGGCCCGCGCCATCCTGCCGTTCTCGAACGGCACGTCAGCGGCTTCCTCCAGCCGCACCAGATACTCGTCCCCCTCAGAATCGACGTACCGTACCCGCACTAGGTCGATGTCTCGAACGGATGGCTCCGGTGCTCCCGCATCACTGCTCACCGCGAACACTTCCTCCCCACGGACTCCTTGCCGAACGTCCCACCGGCACCTGCGCCGCCACTGCCTCCGCGAAAACCTCCGGCACCGAGAGCCGTGCCAACGGCCGGGCCGTCAAGCAGCCTTCTTCAACCGCCGTCCGCACCAACGGCGCCAACCGCCGAGTCAACTTCCGCGTGTCAGCCGCAGCCAGAAGAGGGGTCACCACCGTGAGAAACGCTGCCGCGGCTCCGGCCGAAGCGGGACCCCAACCAAACTGGTTCCGGTACACATCGCGCTCGATGCGTTCATCCAGAAGGGCGCGACCGCACCAGTCAGGCACGTTCGGTAGACGTTTTAGGATCTGGGGCAGCCCGAGCCGCAACAAGATCACACATGCTCGGAACGCCGCGAACCACTCTCCTGCCGACACGTTCACGCCTCCCAGCGAGGGGCAAGCCCGGTTGTACGCGGTGTCCAGCCATCGCCGCTGCGCGGCGACCGTCCGCTTGTCTGCCTGGCCCACGCGAATCGCGGGCAGCCACTGCGAGCACGGTTTCCCGCGAACAGAATTCGCGCAGCACGTCGGCGACCTGACCCACTGTGCCGGCATGACCCGAGGCCGGTCCCCACCCCATCTCAGTACCCAACCGCACGCTGGACACCGATCCAGCAGCGTCACCCGATGCTTGGGGCACACCGCCGCACACGACAGCTTCCACCACAGCTGCCACACCCCACCCGATGCCAGCAGACAGCACGGACAGGCCCGGCTGCCGTACACCTCCACCCACTCCCGGGTTGCCGACGGCCAGTGTGCCTTGTCCGCGGAGAGCACCGCCGCCACGCTCAGCGGCCCACCCTCGAAAACCGACAGGTCCATCCTGTCCACCGTGCCGCCAGGGACACCCGTCGCTGCGTACACGGTTTGCCGGACCGCCTCATCACATTGCACTCCGAACACAGGGGGCCGGGCCTTCGCATACACCCCCCGAAGGCGCAGCCCCATCAGGTCGGCGACCTCAGCCGACGGACATCGGTTCGCGCGAGCCATCCGATCCACCCACGACGCGAACGCCTCATCCGCCCGCGGAGCTGTGACCAGCGCTAATCGCCGTGGCAGCATGTGCCCACCTCCTGAGAGTGACCTGCGTCACTAACATTTTGAGGTATTCACTCTCATTTGCACTCTCATGTTGAGGTATTCACTCTCATTTTGAGGTGCCGCGCTCAGCCGTGGACTGTTCCGGCAGTGCTTCCCGACCAGAGAAGCATGTGACATAGTACTGGCGTGAGCGAGCGGCTGACCTGTGATGTCGTGGTCGTCGGAGCCGGAATGGTCGGCGCGGCCTGCGCGCTGTACACGGCCCGGGCGGGCCTCGACGTCGCTCTCGTGGACCGCGGCCCGGTGGCCGGCGGGACCACTGGCGCCGGTGAGGGCAATCTGCTCGTCTCCGACAAGGAACCCGGGCCCGAACTCGACCTCGCCCTGCTGTCGGGGCGTCTGTGGGCCGACCTCGCGGAGGAGCTGGGCGAGGCCTTCGAGTACGAGGCCAAAGGGGGCGTCGTCGTGGCCGCCACGCCCGAGGGGCTCACCGCGCTGGAGACGTTCGCGGCGGGACAACGAGCCGCCGGGGTCGAGGCGGTGCCGGTCGCCGCCGACCAACTGCACGCCCTGGAACCCCACTTGGCACCCGGCCTCACGGGCGCCGTGCACTACCCCCAGGACACCCAGGTGATGCCGGCACTCGCCGCGGCGCATCTCCTACGGGCCTCGGGGGCACGGCTGCTGACGGGGCGGACCGTGACCGAGGTGCTGCGCACGGCGCACGGGGCGGTACGCGGCGTGCGGACCGACCGTGGTGACCTCCACGCCCCGGTGGTCGTCAACGCGGCCGGCACCTGGGGTGCCGAAGTGGCCGCGCTCGCGGGGGTCTTCCTGCCCGTTCTGCCCCGACGCGGCTTCGTGCTGGTGACCGAACCACTGCCGCGCCGGGTGCGGCACAAGGTGTACGCCGCGGACTACGTCGCCGACGTGGCCAGCGACTCGGCCGCGCTGGGGACCTCACCCGTCGTGGAGGGCACCGCGGCCGGGCCGATCCTGATCGGCGCGAGTCGTGAACGGGTCGGCTTCGACCGGTCGTTCTCGCTGCCGGCCGTACGGGCGCTGGCGGCCGGGGCGACCAGGCTGTTCCCGTTCCTCGCCGACGTACGGGCCCTGCGGACGTACCTGGGTTTCCGGCCGTACATGCCCGACCACCTGCCCGCGATCGGCCCCGATCCACGGGTGCCGGGGCTCTTCCACGCCTGCGGGCACGAGGGCGCGGGAATCGGCCTCGCCACCGGCACCGGGCGGCTGATCGCGCAGGCCGTCGCGGGCGGGACGCCCGACCTGGACCTCAGGCCGTTCCGGCCCGACCGCTTCCCGAAGGAGGCCGGGTGAATCCCCTGGAGCTGGTCGGGGCCGAGCCGGGCCCCGCGTTCACCGTCACCCTGGACGGCCGCGAGATCACGGCCCTGCCCGGGCAGACCGTCGCCGCCGCGCTGTGGGCGGCGGGCGTCACCTCCTGGCGTGCCACCCGCGGCGCGGGACGCCCGCGCGGAGTCTTCTGCGGCATCGGCGTCTGCTTCGACTGCCTGGTGACCGTCAACGACCGCCCCAACCAGCGGGCCTGCCTGGTGCCGGTCCGAGCGGGCGACACGATCCGTACGCAGGAGGGGACGGGCCATGGCGACTGAGCGACCGCATCTCGCGGTGATCGGCGCGGGACCGGCCGGGCTGGCCGCGTCCCTGGCCGCCGTGGCGCGCGGTGTCCGGGTCACGCTGATCGACTCGGCGGCCGGAGCGGGCGGCCAGTTCTACCGCCGGCCCCCGGCGGGACTCGGGGCCCGGCGCCCGGAGGCGCTGCACCACCGGTGGCGGACCTGGCGGCGCCTCGGGGACGCGCTGGCCGCGCGGGTCGAGGCGGGCACGATCAGGCATCTGGCGGACCATCACGTGTGGTGCGTCGAAGCCGTGGAACCTGGGGAACTCTTCGAGCCCGCCGTCCCCGAAGCGCCGCCGGACACCGAGCCGCCCCCTGCCCGGCCCGGCTCGGCCGGCTTCGTCGTGCACGCGCTGCTCGGCCCCCTCCAGGAGGAGCCCGTCACCGTCCGCGCCGACGCCGTGCTTCTCGCCACCGGTGGCTACGAGAAGGTGCTGCCGTTCCCGGGCTGGACCCTCCCCGGGGTCGTCACCGCCGGTGGTGCGCAGGCCATGCTGAAGGGCGGGCTCGTCGTCCCCGGACAGCGGGCGGTCGTGGCGGGGACCGGGCCCCTGCTGCTGCCCGTGGCGACCGGGCTCGCCGCGGCGGGGGTCGAGGTCGCCGCCCTCGTCGAGTCCGCCGACCCGAGGGCGTTCCTGCGGCGGGCCGTGGCACTGGCCGCACAGCCCGGGAAGGTCGCCGAAGGAGTGCGGTACGGCGCCCAACTCCTGCGACACCACGTCAGGTTGCTCCCACGGCACACCGTCGTCGCGGCGCACGGCGAGCGGCGGCTCGACGCCGTGACCGTCGCCGCGCTCGACACCCACGGACGGATCGGGCCCGGCACCGAGCGGCGCATCGCGTGCGACACGCTCGCCGTCGGTCACGGCATGCTGGCGCACATCGACCTCGCCGAGTCGCTCGGCTGCCGCATCGACGGCCTGAACGTCGCCGTGGACGAGGAGCAGCGCACCGACGTGCCCGGCGTATGGGCCGCGGGCGAGACCACCGGCATCGGTGGCGCGGCACTGTCGCTCGCCGAGGGGCACATCGCCGGAGGCTCGGCCGCGGCCCGGCTGACGGGGACGCGGCCCGACCCGCGCACGTGGGCGCGCGCCGCCAGGTCCCGCAGGAGAGCGCGGGAGTTCTTCGCCGCGCTCGACACCGTCTACGCGCCGCCCGCGCACTGGACGGAGCAGGTCACCGACGACACCGTCGTGTGCCGCTGCGAGGAGGTCACCGCCGGTGCGGTCAGGAACGCCGTCGACGAGCTCGGCGCGGGCGACGTAAGGACCGTGAAGCTGCTCACCCGCGCGGGGATGGGCTGGTGCCAGGGCCGGATGTGCGAGCCCGCCGTCGCCGGACTCGCCGGATGCGAACAGACGCCCGCGCGGCGGTTGTTGGCACGCCCGGTGCCACTCGGGGTGCTGGCGAGGGCCGGGGATCCCGAGGACGACTGACCACCTTCGTACCGCCCCGCCCCACCGCGACCGATCGTCAGTGAAATGTCACACACCACGGAGGGAACCGTTCATGACCGCCACCGAGAACCGTCCCTGGCGCGGCGTCCTCGTCGCCACCGCGCTCCCGCTGAACGACGACCTCTCCGTCGACTACGACCGCTATGCGCGGCACTGCGCCTGGCTCGTCGAGAACGGCTGCGACGGGGTCGTGCCGAACGGCTCGCTCGGCGAGTACCAGGTGCTCACGCCCGAGGAGCGCGCGAAGGTCGTCGAGACGGCGGTGTCGGCGATCGGCGGGTCCCGCGTGATGCCCGGCGTCGCCGCCTACGGCTCCGCCGAGGCCCGCCGCTGGGCCGAGCAGGCCCGCGACGCCGGCTGCCGGTCCGTGATGCTGCTGCCGCCGAACGCCTACCGCGCCGACGAGCGTTCCGTCCTCGCCCACTACGAGGCGGTCGCCGAGGTGGGCGTCCCGGTCGTCGCGTACAACAACCCCATCGACACCAAGGTCGACCTGGTGCCCGAACTGCTCGCGAAGCTGCACGCGGAGGGGTACATCCACGGCGTCAAGGAGTTCTCCGGCGATGTCCGCCGCGCCTACCGGATCGCCGAACTCGCCCCCGAACTCGACCTGTTGATCGGTGCCGACGACGTCCTGCTGGAGCTGGCCGTCGCGGGCGCCAAGGGCTGGGTGGCCGGCTACCCGAACGCGCTGCCCGCCGCGAGCGTCGAGCTGTACCACGCGGCCGTCGAGGGCGATCTCGACACGGCACGGCTGCTCTACCGCCGGCTGCACCCGCTGCTGCGCTGGGACTCCCGGGTCGAGTTCGTCCAGGCCATCAAGCTGTCCATGGACATCGTGGGCCGACACGGCGGGCGGGTGCGTCCACCGCGCGTCCCGCTGCTGCCCGAGCAGGAAGCCACGGTCCGCGCCGCCACCGAGAAGGCCCTCGCCGCCGGTCTCGCCTGAGCGGCGCCTCTCGAGTGGGCCAAGTTCCCAGCGAACAGCAGGAGTTAGGGAGATCCCATGCGCAGCAAACTCGTCCTGCACGCCGTCGACTCGCACACCGAGGGCATGCCCACCCGGGTGATCACCGGCGGCATCGGGACCATCCCCGGCGCGACCATGAACGAGCGGCGGCTGTACTTCCGCGAGCACCGCGACGACATCAAGCGGCTGCTGATGAACGAGCCGCGCGGCCACTCCGCGATGAGCGGCGCCATCCTCCAGCCGCCCACCCGCCCGGACTGCGACTACGGCGTCCTCTACATCGAGGTGTCGGGCTACCTCCCGATGTGCGGGCACGGCACCATCGGCGTGGCGACCGTCCTGGTGGAGACGGGCATGGTCGAGGTCGTCGAGCCCGTCACCACGATCCGGCTCGACACCCCGGCCGGCCTCGTCGTCGCCGAGGTCGCGGTCGAGGACGGCGCCGCCCGCGCGGTCACGCTCAAGAACGTGCCGTCCTTCTCGGCGGGCCTCGACCGCAAGGCCACCCTGCCCGACGGCCGGACGGTGACGTACGACCTCGCGTACGGCGGCAACTTCTACGCCATTCTGCCGCTGGAGCGGTTCGGCCTGCCCTTCGACCGGTCGCGAAAGGAGGAGATCCTCGCCGCCGGACTGTCGCTGATGGCGGCCGTCAACGCCGAGGACGAGCCGGTCCACCCCGAGGACCCGTCCATCCGCGGCTGCCACCACGTCCACCTGTACGCGCCCGGCGCCACCGCCCGTCACTCGCGCCACGCCATGGCGATCCACCCCGGCTGGTTCGACCGCTCGCCCTGCGGTACGGGCACCAGCGCGCGCATGGCGCAACTGCACGCCCGCGGTGAACTCCCCCTGCACACGGAGTTCGTGAACGAGTCCTTCATCGGGACGCAGTTCACGGGACGACTGCTCGGTACGACCGAGGTCGCCGGAATCCCGGCGGTGCTGCCCAGTTTCACCGGCCGCGCCTGGATCACCGGCACTGCCCAGTACCTCCTGGACCCGACCGACCCCTTCCCGGCGGGCTTCGTGCTCTAGAGATACTGATGTCACGTGACATTGCACAAACCCGCCATGCCGTACGAGGAGTCGACCCATGCCCGCCACGCGCAGCAGCGCACCCTCCGCCGCTCCCACCGCCCTGCCCGTCCTCGGCGGCAAGAAGAGCAGCTACCGCGAGCGCGTCGCCGACGCCCTGCGGGCCGCGCTGATCGCGGGCGAACTGCGGGCCGGCGAGGTGTACTCCGCGCCGACGCTCGCCGCCCGCTTCGGCGTCTCGGCGACACCGGTGCGCGAGGCCATGCTCGACCTCGCCAAGGAGGGCCTGGTCGACACGGTGCCCAACAAGGGCTTCCGGGTCACCGCGGTCTCCGAGAAGCAGCTCGACGAGTACACCCACATCCGCTCGCTGATCGAGATCCCCACCACCGTGCAGCTGGCCACCACCGCGGATCCGGTCTCCCTGGAGGCGCTGCGCCCGGCCGCCCGGGAGATCGTGACCGCGGCGGCGGCCGGTGACCTCATCGCCTACGTCGAGGCGGACATCCGCTTCCACCTCGGTCTGCTCGCCCTCGCGGGCAACGCCCACCTGGTCGAGGTCGTCGGCGACCTGCGCAAGCGCTCGCGCCTGTACGGCCTCCACGCCCTGGTCGAGGCGGGCCGCCTCCAGGACTCCGCCGAGGAGCACCTCGAACTCCTCGACGCCCTTGTGGACCGCGACCCCGAGGCCGTACGGAGGGTCATGACCCGGCACCTGGGCCATGTCCGCGGCCTGTGGGCGGCCCACTAGGTTCGACTGGGCCAAGTGAGTGTTACGCAAGCAGTTTGCATTTCTTGCGCTATTCTTGCGCTCATGACGCGACGACTTGCTCAGGTGGCGAAGAAGGTCGGGGTCAGCGAGGCCACGGTCAGCCGGGTGCTCAACGGGAAGCCCGGTGTCTCCGACTCCACCCGGCAGGCGGTGCTCTCGGCGCTGGACGTGCTCGGCTACGAGCGGCCCACCCAGCTGCGCGGTGAGCGAGCGCGGCTCGTGGGGCTCGTCCTGCCCGAGCTGCAGAACCCGATCTTCCCGGCGTTCGCCGAAGTGATCGGCGGGGCGCTCGCCCAGCTCGGGCTGACGCCGGTGCTCTGCACCCAGACCAAGGGCGGCGTCTCCGAGGCGGACTATGTGGAGCTGCTGCTCCAACAGCAGGTCTCCGGAGTGGTGTTCGCGGGCGGACTGTACGCGCAGGCCGACGCCCCGCACGAGCACTACCGGCAGCTCGCGGACCGCAACATCCCGGTGGTGCTGGTCAACGCGGCCATCGAGCACCTCGGCTTCCCGTGCGTCTCCTGCGACGACGCCGTGGCGGTCGAACAGGCCTGGCGCCACCTCGTCTCGCTCGGCCACGAGCGCATCGGTCTGGTGCTCGGGCCCGCCGACCACATGCCCTCGGCGCGGAAGCTGGCGGCGGCCCGCGCGCTCGCGCCCGAGCTGCCCGACGCGCACATCGCGCGGGCCATGTTCTCGATCGAGGGCGGCCACGCGGCGGCCGCCCGGCTCATCGACCGCGGGGTCACCGGTTTCATCTGCGCCAGCGACCCGCTCGCCCTCGGTGTCGTGCGCGCCGCCCGTCGCAAGGGACTCGGCGTGCCCTCGCAGGTGTCCGTCGTCGGCTACGACGACTCCGCGCTGATGAACTGCACCGAGCCGCCCCTGACCACCGTCCGCCAGCCCATCGAGGCGATGGGCCGGGCGGCCGTCGAGCTGCTCAACGCGCAGATCGGCGGGAGCAGCGTGACCGCCGAAGAGCTCTTGTTCGAGCCGGAGTTGGTGGTCCGGGGGTCCACCGCGCAAGCGCCCCGCCTCTGAGATCCATTCTGCTGTCAAATAATTCCAGATTCTGCGCGACATCTTGCGGACCCTTGTCGGCGGTGCTTGAGTGTGCGGCGCCAGCACACGGCGGTGCGCCAGATCAAGGTGGCGTGCCCCCGTGGGCCTTCCTCGCTCCTGCCCAAAGGGGTCCACCGATGAGAAGTACCGGGTTCCGCCGTACCTTCGTCGTACTCACGGCGTCCGCCCTCGCGCTCACCGCCACCGCCTGCGGTGGCAGCGGCGACGGCTCCGCGGGTGGCAAGACCCGCATCACGGTCAACTGCATGCCTCCGAAGAGCGCCAAGGTCGACCGCTCGTTCTTCGAGGCCGACATCAAGGCGTTCGAGAAGCAGAACCCGGACATCGACGTCGTCGCGCACGACGCGTTCCCCTGCCAGGACCCCAAGACGTTCGACGCCAAGCTCGCCGGCGGCCAGATGGAGGACGTCTTCTACACGTACTTCACCGATTCCAAGCACGTCGTCGACATCAACCAGGCCGCCGACATCACGTCGTACGTCAAGGACCTCAAGAGCTACGGCACCATCCAGCAGCAACTGCGCGACATCTACACCGTCGACGGCAAGATCTACGGAGTGCCGCGCACCGGCTACTCGATGGGACTCATCTACAACCGCAAGCTCTTCCAGAAGGCCGGTCTCGACCCCGACAAGCCCCCGGCGACCTGGGAAGAAGTGCGCGCGGACGCCAAGAAGATAGCCGCGCTCGGCGGCGGCACCGTCGGCTACGCCGACTACAGCGCCCAGAACCAGGGCGGTTGGCACTTCACCGCCGAGATGTACTCGCAGGGCGGCGACGTCGTCACGCCGGACGGCAAGAAGGCCAGCGTCGACACCCCGGAGGGCAAGGCCGTCCTGCAGAACCTGCACGACATGCGCTGGAGCGACAACTCCATGGGCAGCAAGCAGCTCCTCGTCATCAACGACGTCCAGCAGCTGATGGGCTCCGGCAAGCTCGGCATGTACCTCTCCGCGCCCGACAACATCCCGATCCTCGTCAAGGAGAAGGGCGGCAACTACGACGACCTCGCCCTCGCGCCCATGCCCGGCGGCAAGGGCACGCTCATCGGCGGCGACGGCTACATGTTCAACAAGAAGGACAGTCCCGAGCAGATCAAGGCCGGCCTGAAGTGGCTCGACCACATGTTCCTCACCCCCGGAGCGGGCTTCCTCGGCGACTACGCCCGCGCCAAGCAGAACAACGCCCCCGTCGGCCTCCCCGAGCCCCGGCTCTTCACCGGCGCCGCAGACGCGAAGGACCAGCAGGTCAAGAAGGCCAACGCCAATGTGCCCGTGGAGAACTACCAGGCCTTCCTGGACGGCAACCAGAGCCTGCAGATGAAGATCGAGCCGCCCCAGGCCCAGCAGATCTACTCGGTCCTCGACGGAGCCGTCTCCGCGGTCCTCACCAAGAAGGACGCGAACATCGACCAGCTCCTGAAGGACGCCTCCGGGAAGATCGACTCCATCCTGGCCCGGGGCTGACCAGGCGTATGAAGACCGCATCGAAGCCCGTGGTGCTCCCTCCGGCCGCCGTCGGCGCGCCGGAGGCGCCGCGGTCGGCCGGGCGCCGGGCGGGGGGCCCATGGCGCCGGCGCCTGGCCGACCAGTCCCGCGCGTACGCCTTCCTCGTCGGCGGCCTGCTCTGCTTCGCGCTGTTCTCCTGGTACCCCGCGATCCGCGCGGTCGTGATCGCCTTCCAGAAGTACACGCCGGGCTCACCGCCCCAGTGGGTCGGAACCGCCAACTTCACCCGTGTCTTCCACGACCCGGAGTTCACCGCGGCCTGGCGCAACACGTTCACCTTCACGCTCCTCGCCCTGCTCATCGGCTTCGCCGTCCCGTTCGTGATGGCCCTGGTCCTCAACGAACTCCGCCACGCGAAGGCCTTCTTCAGGGTCGTGGTGTACCTGCCGGTGATGATCCCGCCGGTGGTCAGCGCCCTGCTGTGGAAGTGGTTCTACGATCCCGGAGCGGGCCTCGCCAACGAGGCACTGCGCTTTCTGCACCTGCCCACCTCGAACTGGTCCAACGGCACCGACACCGCGCTCGTCTCCCTGGTCATCGTGGCGACCTGGGCCAACATGGGCGGCACGGTCCTGATCTACCTGGCCGCGCTCCAGGGCATCCCGGGGGAGCTGTACGAGGCGGCGGAACTGGACGGCGCGAACATCCTCCAGCGCATCCGGCACGTGACGATCCCGCAGACCCGGTTCATCGTCCTCATGCTGATGCTGCTTCAGATCATCGCCACGATGCAGGTCTTCACCGAGCCGTTCGTCATCACCGGCGGCGGCCCCGAGAACGCCACGGTCACCGTCCTCTACCTCATCTACAAGTACGCGTTCCTCTACAACGACTTCGGCGGCGCCTGCGCGCTGAGCGTCATGCTCCTCGTGCTGCTCGGCGTCTTCTCCGCGGTCTATCTGCGGCTGACCCGCTCGTCGGGGGAGGAGTACTCATGAGCAGCGGCACCCGCACCCTGGTCTCCCCGCTCACCCTCGCCCGCCCCCGCGGCAAGGCCCTCTACTGGACCGTCTTCACGGCCGTCGTCCTACTCTTCGCGCTCGCCTTCCTCTTCCCGGTCTACTGGATGGTCACCGGCGCGATGAAGTCCCCGGACGAGGTCACGCGGACCCCGCCGACCCTCGTGCCCCAGGCATGGCATCTCAGCGGCTACACCGACGCCTGGGACCTGATGGACCTGCCCACCCACCTGTGGAACACGGTGGTGCAGGCGGCCGGCGCCTGGCTGCTCCAGCTCGTGTTCTGCACGGCAGCCGCGTACGCCCTCTCCAAGCTGAAGCCGGCGTTCGGCAAGGTGATCCTCGGCGGCATCCTCGCCACCCTGATGGTCCCGGCGCAGGCGCTGGTCGTACCGAAGTACCTGACCGTCGCCGACCTCCCGCTGATCCACACCAGCCTGCTCAACGACCCGCTCGGCATCTGGCTGCCCGCCGTGGCCAACGCCTTCAACCTCTATCTCCTCAAGCGCTTCTTCGACCAGATCCCGCGCGATGTCCTGGAGGCCGCCGAGATCGACGGCGCCGGACGGCTGCGCACCCTCTGGTCCATCGTGCTGCCCATGTCCCGCCCCGTCCTGGGCGTCGTGTCGATCTTCGCCCTGGTCGCCGTCTGGCAGGACTTCCTCTGGCCGTTGATGGTCTTCTCCGACACCGACAAGCAGCCGATCAGCGTGGCCCTCGTCCAGCTGTCGCAGAACATCCAGCTGACCGTGCTCATCGCCGCGATGGTGATCGCCAGCATCCCCATGGTCCTGATGTTCCTGGTGTTCCAGCGGCACATCATCGCCGGGATCAGCGCGGGCAGCACGAAGGGCTGACACCGACCCCACAACAGAAAGGCAGGCACCGTGGGACAGCCCACCCATGCCCAGAACTGGTGGCGCTCCGCCGTCATCTACCAGGTGTACGTCCGCAGCTTCGCGGACGGCGACGGCGACGGCACCGGCGACCTCGCGGGGGTCCGCGCCAAACTCCCGTATCTCGCCGAACTCGGCGTGGACGCGCTGTGGTTCAACCCCTGGTACCTGTCCCCGATGAAGGACGGAGGCTACGACGTCGCCGACTACCGTGTCATCGACCCGGCCTTCGGGACGCTCGCCGAGGCGGAGAAACTCATCGCCGAGGCGAAGGAGCTGGGCATCCGCACGCTCGTCGACATCGTGCCCAACCACGTCTCCGACCAACACCCCTGGTTCCGGGCCGCCCTGGCCCAAGGACCCGAACGCGAGCTCTTCCACTTCCGTCCCGGACGCGGCGAACACGGTGAACTCCCGCCCAACGACTGGCCGTCCCAGTTCGCGGGATCCGCCGAGCCCGTCTGGACCCGGCTGCCCGACGGCACCTGGTACCTCCACCTGTTCACTCCCGAGCAGCCCGACCTCAACTGGGCGCACCCCGCCGTACGCCAGGAACACGAGGAGATCCTGCGGTTCTGGTTCGAGCGCGGGGTGGCGGGCGTCCGCATCGACTCGGCCGCCCTGCTCGCCAAGGACCCGGACCTCCCCGACTTCGTCGAGGGCCGCGATCCGCATCCGTACGTCGACCGTGACGAGCTCCACGACATCTACCGCTCCTGGCGGACGGTCGCCGACGCCTACGACGGCATCTTCGTCGGCGAGGTCTGGCTCCCCGACACCGAGCGCTTCGCCCGCTATCTGCGCCCCGACGAGCTGCACACCGCCTTCAACTTCTCCTTCCTGTCCTGCCCCTGGGACGCAGGGCGCCTGCGGACGTCCATCGACGAGACCCTCGCCGAACACGCCCCGGTCGGCGCGCCCGCCACCTGGGTGCTGTGCAACCACGACGTGACCCGCACGGTCACCCGCTACGGCCGCGCCGACAGCGGCTTCGACTTCGCCACCAAGGCCTTCGGCACCCCGACCGACCTCGCTCTGGGCACCCGCCGGGCCCGCGCCGGGGCCCTGCTCTCCCTCGCCCTGCCCGGTGCCGTCTACCTCTACCAGGGCGAGGAGCTGGGCCTGCCCGAGGCCGAGATACCCCGCGACCGCATCCAGGATCCGATGCACTTCCGCTCCGGCGGCACCGACCCGGGCCGGGACGGCTGCCGCGTCCCGCTCCCGTGGACGGCCGACGCGCCGTACGCGGGCTTCGGCGGCGAGCCCTGGCTGCCGCAGCCGAGCGGCTGGTCCGCGTACGCCGCCGACCTCCAGGCCGCCGACCCCGGCTCGATGCTCTCCCTCTACCGCGCGGCCCTGACGATCAGGCCGGAGTTCGGCGACGGCCCGCTCACCTGGCTGCCCACGCCCGAGGGGGTACTCGCCTTCGCCCGGCCCGGGCAGGAGGGACGGCTGCTGTGCGTCGTGAACCTCGCCGACGCCCCCGCCGACCTCCCCGCCCACTCCCGACTCCTCCTCGGCAGCGGCCCCCTGGACCCACAGGGGCGACTGCCGAAGGACACGGCGGTCTGGCTGCGCGGCTGAGACCGCGTCGACTCATTACACCCAGGGCACCCTCGCTCAACTGAGGTGGAGGCGTAACTCAGGTGAGCGTCTTCTCGGGGGGACCGGTATCGGTCCCCCCGCGCTTCGCCGCCTGGATCTGCTCGTACACATGGGTCCGCAGCTCGGCGAAGCGCGGGGCGACCCGGGTGTGCAACTGGTCCCGCTCGTCGGGGAGATCGACCTTCAGCTGCTCCTGTACGACGGTGGGTGAGGCGGAGAGGATCAGGACCCGTTCGCCGAGGTACACGGCCTCGTCGATGTCGTGCGTGACGAACAGGATGGTGATGCCGCGTTCCCGCCACAGACCCCGCACCAGGTCCTCCAGATCGGCCCGGGTCTGCGCGTCGACCGCCGCGAACGGCTCGTCCATCAGCAGGACGTCGGGCTCGTACGCGAGCGCGCGGGCGATCGCGACGCGCTGCTGCATCCCGCCGGACAGCTGCCACGGATAGGCCCCGGCGGCATCCGTGAGCCCGACCGACTCCAACGCGTCGGTGACCAGCTCACGGCGCCGTACCTTGCTCAACGGCTTCTGTTTCAGCGGTAGTTCGACGTTCTCCCGCACCCGCATCCAGGGGAACAGACTGCGTCCGTACTCCTGGAACACGAACGCCATGCCCGGCGGCCTCACCGGGCGGTCGTTCAGCCGTACCTCGCCCGCCGTCGGCGTCAGCAGCCCGCCCATGCACTTCAGGAGCGTGGTCTTGCCGCATCCCGACGGACCGACCAGACAGACGAGTTCGCCCGCCTCGACGGTGAAGGTGAGGTCCCGTACCGCCTCCACCCGGCGGCCGGAACCCTCGTAGACCTTGTTCAGGCCGGATACGACAAGAGACGCGTGCATGGACCGCCCTTTCGCGAGCTTCACGGAGACCGCCGGGACACCGCGCGCAGACCGTGGTACCAGCCGAGCACCCGGCGCTCGACCAGCTGGAAGACGACCGAGAGAAGGAAACCGAGCAGGCCCAGAACGAGGATTCCGGTCCACATGTCGGGGATCGCGAAGCTCCGCTGGAACTGGACGACGGTGAAGCCGAGGCCGTTGCTGGCCGCGAACATCTCGCTGATGACCATCAGGATGATCCCGATGGACAGGGCCTGGCGCAGCCCCGCGAAGATCTGCGGGCTCGCCGCGCGCAGGACCACGCTGCGCAGCCGGGCCACGCCCGTGATGCCGTACGAACGCGCCGTCTCCGCCATCACCGAGTCGACCGCCCGCACACCCTCGACCGTGTTGAGCAGGATCGGCCAGACACAGCCGCTCGCGATCACGGCGATCTTCATCGTGTCGCCGATGCCGGCGAACAGCATGATGACGGGGACCAGGACGGGAGGCGGTACCGCGCGCAGAAACTCCAGGACCGGCTCGCACACGGCCCGCACCCGCCGGTACGAGCCGATGACCGTGCCCAGCGCCACGCCCACGACGGCCGCCGCCGCGCACCCGGCGAGCAGCCGCAGCACGCTGGGCACGAGGTCGGAGCGCAGCCGCTCGCCCGTCCAGACGTCCGGGAAGGTCCTGAGGATCGTGCGCAGCGGCGGCCAGTACACGTTCGTACTGCCGTCGGACGCCAGCCACCAGACCGCGACGAGCAGCGCGGGCAACGCGAAGACGAAGAGCAGCCGCAGCAGGAAGGGCCTCACACCATCACCTCCCCGCGCACCGACTGGTGCCAGGCCAGCGCCCGGCGCTCCACCGTACGGGCGCCCACGTTGATGAGCAGCCCGAGCAGTCCGGTGACCACCACCAGCGCGTACATGTCGGGGACCGCCTGCGAGGACTCGGCGACCGCGATCCGCGCGCCCAACCCCGGCGCTCCGATGACGAGTTCGGCGGTCACGGCGAGGATGAGGGCCACCGCGGCGGCGAGCCGGACGCCCGTCATGACGTACGGGAGGGCCGTGGGCCACAGGACGTGCCGGACGCGTGCCCACGGGCCGAGGCCGTACGAGCGGGCCGTCTCCTCGGCGACCGGGTCGACGTCCTGGACGCCGTACAGGACCTGGACGAGGACCTGCCAGAACGAGGCGTACACGACGAGGAGGAGGACGGAACGCAGTTCGGTGCCGTAGAGCAGGACGGCGAGGGGGATCAGGGCGACGGAGGGGATCGGGCGCAGGAACTCGATCGTCGAGGCGGTGGCCTCGCGCAGATACGGCACGACCGAGAGGAGCAGCCCCACGACGACACCCGCGCCGATCGCGATCGCCAGGCCCAGCGCCCAGCCGGTCAGGGTGTCGCCGAGCGCCGTCCAGAAGGCGTGGTCGGAGACCTCCCGGCCGAGCGCGTGGGCGATGCGGCTGGTCGGCGGTAAGTACGCCTCCTTGACGAGACCGAGCCGCGGCACCGCCTCGCCCAGCGCGAGGAAGGCCGCGAGCCCGGCGGCGCCCAGAGCGGCGTTCGCACCCCTCACGGCAGCAGCTTGTCGAGGTCGGGCGTCGACTTGAACAGCCCGTCCTGCGCGCCCAGTTTCTCCAGCGCCTCGATCGACGCGCGGTTGGGCTCGGCCGGCCACTTCGGAAGGGTGACCTGGGCCAGTGTCGCCGCCGGGATCTTCGTGTACGTGGTGACGGCCTGACGGACCTCGTCCGGGTGGGCGTCGGCGTAGGCGAGGGACTCCGCGGTCGCCTCCTGGAACTTCCTCACCACGTCGGGGTTCTTCTGCTCGTACTGCGTCGAGGTGAAGTACATCGCCACGGTGAGGCCCTTGGCGACGTCGACCAGGGACGAGGCGATCTCCGTGGCGCCCTGGCTCTTGACGGTGGCGAGCGCCGGCTCGACCACCATCGCGGCGTCGATCCGGCCGCTGTCGAGGGCGGCGGGCATCTGGTCGAAGGCCAGCTCGACGAACTTCACCTTGGACGGGTCACCGCCCGCCTTGCGCACCGACTCGCGCACCGCCGTCTCGTTGATGTTCTTCAGCGTGTTGACCGCGACCTTCTTCCCCTCCAGTTCCTTCGCGGACTTGATCGGGCTGCCCTTCTTCACGGTGATGGCGCCGAAGTCCTTGCCCGCCACGCCCGTCGAGGCGACCCCGTTGACGACGGCCTTCACGGGCACGTTCTGGCTCTGGGCGATCATCAACGAGGTCATGTTGCTGAACCCGAACTGGAACTGGCCGCTGACCACTCCCGGCACGATCGCCGCGCCGCCCTGCGCGGTCGTCATGGACAGCTTCAGACCGCGCTTGCCGTAGAAGCCCTTCTGCTGGCCCAGGTAGAGAGGCGCGACATCGACGATGGGGATGACCCCGACCTTGACCGTGGTGGTACCGCCGGACGAGGCGTTCTTGTCCGAGGCGCCACCGCCGCCGGACGAACCGCAGGCCGACGCGGCGACCAGAAAGGATCCGACCGCGAGACCGGCGAGCAGACGACGCATGGCTCCTCCTGTGCAGACGACATTGTTGCGACAGGCTGTGCGCGCACCGCAATGGGTGCTCAGCGGGAAGGTAGAGCCCTCGTACGGCGGGGTCAATGGCTTTGGCCAACAATATTGTTGACAGTTAGTGGGTCGGGCCCGCGCCGAGACGGGCCCGCGCCGAGACGGGCCTCCAGGGCCCCGCGGCTCACAAGTCCAGCACGAGCCGCTTCCCGAGACACCGGGAGACACAGATCAGCATGGTCTCGCCCGCCTCCCGCTCCTCGTCCGTGAGCACCGAGTCCCGGTGGTCCGGGGTCCCTTCGAGGACATCCGTCTCGCAGGTCCCGCAGGTGCCCTCGGTGCAGGAGAAGAGAACCTCGACGCCCGCGCCGCGCACGGCATCGAGCACCGAGACATCCGCGGGGACGGTCAGCGTACGCCCGCTGCGCGCGAGCTCCACCTCGAACTCGCCGTCCCCGCCCGTGTCCTGAACGTTCGGCCGGAAACGCTCGACGCGCAGCAGCCCGGCGGGGCAGCGCGCCTCCACGGCGTCCAGCAGCGGGCCGGGACCGCAGCAGTAGACGAGCGTGCCCTCGGGGATCCCGGTCAGGACGGAGTCGAGGTCCAGCAGTCCGCACTCGTCCTGCGGAGCGACGGTCACCCGGTCCCCGTACCGCTCCAACTCCCCGGTGAACGCCATGGAGCCGCGCGTCCGCCCGCCGTACAGCAGCGTCCACTCGGCGCCCGCCGCCTGCGCCGCGGCGAGCATCGGCAGGATCGGGGTGATGCCGATGCCGCCCGCGACGAAGCGGTAGCGGGCGGCGGGCGTGAGCGCGAAGTGGTTGCGCGGGCCGCGGACCCGGACCTTGTCGCCCGCGCCCAACTGCTCGTGCACATACGAGGATCCGCCGCGCCCGTCCGATTCCCGCAGCACCGCGATCCGCCACGTCCGACGGTCCGCGGGATCCCCGCACAGCGAGTACTGCCGCTCGAGGCCGGCCCCGAGCACGACGTCGACGTGGGCGCCGGGCTCCCATGCGGGGAGTTCCTCGCCGAGCGGGTGGCGCAGGCTGAGGGAGAGCACGCCATCGGCGACAAACTCCCGCTCCTCCACGACGAGTTCGATGTCGTAGGAACTCATGATCCAAGCCCCCGTGACTCCTGCGGCCGATGTCCTTCGGGGTGGCCGAGCATCCACTCCCACATCTCGATCGGGTCCTGGGCGCTGTGCTCGGCACCGCAGTGGCAGGTGCCGTGCAGCACGTCGGTGCCCGGGATCCAGTCGATGCGGTAGATCTCGCGGGTCGCGAGGCGGGGAGGCGTGGTCACAGGACCTTCTCCATCGGCTTGTCGCCCTCCTCGACCAGGCGGGCGAGGATGCGCCGGGCCGCGAGACCGCCGGTGTCGATGTTGATGCTCAGCTCCTGGTAGCCCGTCCGCTCGGTGCCGAGGGTCTTCTGCAGCAGGTTGAGCGCGTCGACGTCCTGCATCACCACCGTGTGGTTGAAGTCCCGCAGGAACGTGGTGACTTCCTCGTCGTCCCTCGCGAAGTCCCGGGAGACCGCCCAGAAGTCGTAGACATGGCCGTCGCTCGACGGAGTGATCGCGTAGGTGATCTCGGTGTGGAAGGCGTTCGGGTCGCTGCCGCCCGCCTCGGGCAGCACCCCGACCGGGGCGATCCGGCTGTGCAGCAGATACAGGCACGGCGCGTGGTACTCGATGTCCTGCCACCGGGTGATCCGGCCCTCGATGCCGGTCGAACGGGCGTAGAACGGCGGACACTCGGCGTCGTCCATGTGCCGGCTGACCCGTACGATGCCCGCGCCCTCGTCGACCTCGGTGGTGATCGGCGTCTCGGCGACCTCGGGGGTGCCGATGTAGCCGCCGTGCAGATACGTCTCGTGCGAGAGGTCGAGCAGATTGTCGACCAGCAGCCCGTAGTCGGCGTCGATGGGCTCCATGCCGCACACGGTGGTCCAGTCCGGCGAGTCCATGTGCCGGGCGCGCGGGACGTCCCCCGGGTCGGCGAGCGCCGGGTCGCCGATCCAGACCCAGACGAACGAGTCCTGCTCGACGACGGGGTACGAGGCGACCCGGGCCGTGCGCGGTATGCGCTTCTGCCCCGGCACGTACACACAGCTGCCGGTCGTGTCGTACGTGAACCCGTGGTAGCCGCACACGATCCTGTCGCCGTCGAGCCGGCTCTCCGAGAGCGGGAAGCGGCGGTGCACACACCGGTCCGCCAGCGCGACGGCCGTCCCGTCGTCCTGCGTCCGGTAGAAGACGAGCGGTTCACCGAGGATCGTCCGACCGAGCAACTCCCGCCCGACCTCGTGCGAGTAGGCGGCGACGTACCACTGGTTCCTGGCGAAGGCGGTCATGTGAGGCATCTGGGTCCCGTCCCTGTCGGCGGGGCGCCGTCGCCCCGCGTGCCGTGGTTGGGAACAGGGTCGTGAGGTGCGCGGTGGCTCGGCAAGGCGGCTTCTGCCAGGCGGAAGGGCTTCCGTGAAGAGGCTGAATCTCGAACTCGGCACCCGCGTTCGGGCCGTGCAACCGCAAGGCGGCGTGGGAAGGCTCTCGCTAGGCGCTCTGTGCGCCGCCGGCGGCCGCGGTGTCCGCTTGGCCGTCCTGGTCGAGGGTGGCGGCCCAGCTGGCCAGGAGCTTGAGGCTGTCGTGGGACGGGGTGCCGGGTTCGGCGCTGAGGGCGGTGAGGGTGAGGCCGGGGTCGGTCGGGATGGGCATGGCCTCGAAGGGGAGGGAGAGTTCGCCGACCGCGGGGTGGTGGAAGTGCTTGACGCCGGTCTGGTGCAGGCGCACATCGTGGGCGGCCCACAGGGTGCGGAACTTCTCGCTGCGGGTGGAGAGTTCGCCGATGAGGTCGGTGAGGTCCCGGTTGTACGGGTCGCGTCCCGCCTCGGTGCGCAGCAGCGCCACCGCTCCGGCCGCCTGGGCCTCCAGATGGGGCAGGAAGTCGGCCGCACCGGCGTTGAGGAACTCGTACCGGGCGAGGTTCACGGGCCGGGCCGGGTCGGCGAACACCGGGTCGTACAGGGCGCGGCCGAGCCGGTTGGTGGCGAGGATGTCGAGGCGGCCGTTGCGGATGAAGGCCGGTGCCTCGGTCATCGCGTCGAGCAGGTGCTGAAGGCTGGGACGGATGGGCTGCGAGGGCCGGCGGCGGGGTGCGCGGCGGGTGGTGTTGGCGGTGCGGGCCAGGTCGTCGAGGTGGGCGCGCTCGGCCTCGTCGAGTTGAAGGGCGCGGGCGAGCGAGTCGAGGACGGTTTCCGAGACGCCGGAGAGGTTGCCGCGCTCCAGGCGGGCGTAGTACTCGGCGCTGACGCCGGCGAGCATCGCGACTTCTTCCCTGCGCAGCCCCTTGACGCGCCGGTTGCCGGTGTAGACGGGCAGCCCCGCCTGCTGTGGCGTGATCTTGGCACGGCGGCTGGTCAGGAACTCGCGTACCTCGCTTCGGTTGTCCATGGCTTCGAGGCTACGTCGGCTTCCTCGGCGGTGTCTCCGGCGGTGGGGTGTACTGCCAGTACACGTATCAACGAGTTCTTCCCCGCGCGTGTGACCTGCGGTTCCATCGGTTGTGGCGCAGGCTGTGTCGGCGCCGCCCCGCCGTTCGGCGGGCCGATGAACGCCACCGAGACGCGTGGAAACGTGGACATGCGGACACGTGGAAAGGACACGAACGATGACGGAGAAGACGACCCGGCCGGGTCCGCGGGAGCTGTTCGGGGACATCGCGCCCGCGCTGGCCGGCTACAGCGAGGACGTGCTGTTCGGGCAGGCCTGGAAGAGCCCGGAGCTGTCGCCGAGGGACCGCAGCCTGGTGACCGTGGCCGGCCTCATCGCCGGCGGCAGCAGCGAGCAGCTCACCTTCCACCTCCCCCTGGCCCGGCAGAACGGCGTCACCGAGGCGGAGCTCATCGAGACGATCACCCACATGGCGTTCTACGCCGGCTGGCCGAAGGCGATGTCCGCCCTGACCGTGGCCCGGGAAGTGTTCCGCGTGGCCTGACCCCGCCCCACCTGCCGGACCTCACTCTCATCACCCACTCACGGCCGCCCTGCGGCGGCCGACGCAAGGAGTACGTACCACCATGGAGATCCTCAAGAAGCCCGCGACCATGAAGCTGCCCGCCCGGTGGTTCACCGGCGACGCCTGGGCGGACGTGATCCACCGGGGCGAGGAGCCCTCCCGGGCGCGGGCCAACCTGGTCCGCTTCGCCCCCGGTGCCCGCACCGCCTGGCACAGCCACGGCCTGGGCCAGACCCTGCACGTCGTGTCCGGAGTCGCCCTGATCGGCACCCGGGACGGCGTGATCATCGAGGCCCACCCGGGCGACACCATCGGCTGCCCGCCCGGCGAGGAGCACTGGCACGGCGCGAGCCCGGACCACTTCATGGAGCACATCGCGCTGTGGGAGGGCGACGAGGTCGACTGGCTGGAGCACGTCACCGACGCCGATTACGGCCGCCCGCGCACCAGCACCCGTACCTCGCGCTGATCACAGCTGAGTGGGCCTGCCCGAACGGGCCGCCTACCACGCCTCCAAGCACGGCGTGATCGGCCTGACCAGGAGCGCCGCCGTCGAGTATGCCTCCAAGGGCGTCCGGATCAACGCGGTGTGCCCGGGAGTGATCGACACTTCCATGGTCGCGGACATGCTCGAAGGGCAGGCCGAGGCCATGGCGGAGATCATGAGGCAGCAGCCGATCGGACGGCTGGGACGGGCCGATGAGGTCGCCGCGGCCGTCCTGTGGCTGTGCAGCCCCGCCGCGAGTTTCGTCGTCGGCGTGGCGCTGCCCGTCGACGGCGGATACACCACGCACTGAACGCCCCGTACACCTCGATCGGCGGCGGGCGGACGGCACACGGTCGCAGGCCCTTCCGTCGGGTCGCCACCCACCGCACACGGAGATCCCACGACGGTGGCTCGGCGAGGCGGCTTCTGTCGGGCGGACGGGCTTCCGTGGATCGGTTGTTCGGGTCAGCTCGGTCGGTGGGGGAGCAGGGTGGCCCTCAGGTCGTTCTCGGTGATCTGGTCGGCGGGGCGGTGGAGTGTCCAGCGGTGGGCCTCGCCGTCCATAGGCACCACGGCGACGACGGTCTCCAGCGGTGGGTGGCCGGGTTCGCTGCGGGTGAGTTGGCGGATGATGACGGCGGTGTCGTTGTCCAGGCCGAGCAGGGCGCGCACGGCGTCCTTCAGTGCGCGGAGGTGCGGGCTCGGCCCGGCGGTTCCTGGGCGCGGTTCCAGGTACATGGGGATACTCCTTGGTTCTGGGCCATCCCGAGCGGCTTGGCCGTGGTGGTTGAGGTGGTGGTTCAGTTGGTGGCCCGCTCCCGGACGGGTGTCCTGACGGGTGTGCGGGCAGCGCGGTGTTGTCTCGTCACGGTCACCTGCCAGACCGAGAGGAGCAGCAGTGTGCCGGTTTCGGTGAGGAGGCTGAGGAGGGCCTGTGGGGCGGGCTGCAGGCCGTGTTCGGTGAATCCGAAGACGCCGACCGTGCGTGAGGCGGTGAAACCGGCGAGGGCGCCGAGCGTGACGCCGGCCGCGGCGGCCCTCAGGAGCAGGGGTGGTGTGCCCATCAGCAGCAGGACGGCGAGGGCGAAGGAGGCGCTCGCCTGGAGCAGGAACAGAGGGCCGATGATGTGGATGAAGCGGTACCCGTCGACGTAGAGCTGGGCGTGTATGTATCCGCCGGCGGCGAGGGTGACGGCGCTCGCCGATCGCAGGGTGGGGGCGAGGAGTCTTCGGGCGTTCATGCCAGCCTCTGATCCTTGATGGCCAGCTCGCGGTCGCCCTGGCGGTAGCCGACGGTGCGGATGCCGAGTGCGTCCTTGAGCTGCCGGGCGGGGACGACCTGCGGAGTGGGGGCGGGGGCGCGGCCCGGTTTGGGCAGGGGGTAGGCGGTGGTGGTGGCGGAGTGGAAGGTGATGTTGCCGTCTGTCTTGGTGAACAGCTGGTGGACGTGCCCGTTGAGACAGGTGACGGAGGAGAAGCGGCGCAGGAGGGCGATGACCTTGAGGGCGTCATCGGTGCTCCAGCCCCACTTCGGGTACATGGCGAACAGCGGGATGTGGCTGAAGACCACGATGGGGGTGTCCGACGACAGTCCCGCGATGTCCTTGCGGACGAAGTCGATCTGGTCGTTGCCGAGATGGCCGAGCTTCTCCAGGCTCAGGGTGTTGACCAGGGCGATGAAGTGCACGCCGTGGGTGTCGAAGCTGTACCAGCCATCGCCGAGCGTGCCCATGCCGAAGGTCTTCCGGTAGGCGCGGCCCGCGTCGCCGATGGAGTCGTGCTCGCCCGGTACGGTGAAGACACGGTCTGTCTGCATACCGGTCAGCATCTGCTTGACCTGGTCGAACTGGCCGGCCGTGGACAGGTGGGTCAGGTCGCCGCTGTGCATGACGAAGTCAGGCCTGAATCCGAGAGAGTTGACCTGGTTGATCGCTTCGGTGAATGAGCCGACCACGTCCGTGTTCGCCGGGCCCTGGAACCCGATATGGCTGTCGGAGACCTGCACGAACCGCAGCGAGCTGTTCGCCGCCGCGGTGGCGCCGGCGGCGGTCATGGAGTCGGGTTCCCGGGAGTCGGCGATGTGGCTGATCACCTCTCCACTGGCCACGGTCAGCACCACGGCGCCGCCGAACCACCCCGCGTGGCGGATGAGTTGGCGCCGGGACATGCCGTGCTCCGCGGCGGGCCGCTCGGCATCGTCGGCCGATGCACTGTCATGATTGTCGTAGTAGCCGGTCATCGGGTCACCTCCACGGTGGCGGTCATGAACGGATGGATGGTGCAGAGGTAGGAGTAGGTGCCGGGCTTGGTGAACGTGTAGCTGTAGGTCGCGTGGGTGTTCAGGGCTGCCGAATGCAACGGGCCGCCCGATCCCGCGCTGGTGACCGTGTGGGCGTCGGTGTCCTGATTGGTCCAGGTCACCGTCGTGCCCACCTTGACCTTGAGCGTGGCCGGGGCGAACGCGAAGTTCTTGATCGCCACGGCGTCACCGGCCACCGGCGCGGCCTTCGCGCCCGTGCTCGGGGGGCCCATGGGCATGCTCATGCTGGGCATGGGCGAGGTGCCGGGAGCGGAGCCCGCCGTGTTCCCCGGTCCGGCGGCACCGGGCATCCCGGCCGTCTGGTGCTGACCTGCTCCGGGTGTGATGGCGCCGGTTCCGGTGGACGAGGCATGCGACGACTGGCCGCATGAGCTGAGGAGTCCCAACGCGACGGCGGCGGCGACGGCCGACCCGGCCGCGGCGCGTGATCGCCGGCCTGGCGTACGAAGGTTCAGGTACATGGTGTTCGTTCCTCACTGGTCAAGGCAGGGATGGGGTATGTGCCGACTGAGCCCACGCACCCGCCGTGATGTGTGGTGGATGCCGTGTCGCGGCCGCGTGCCCCTGACGGAACCCGTGAGCGCTGGTGCTGCCCCTGTGGCGGCCGGTCGCCACGGCATGCCCCGCGCTGTGCATCCGCACCTACGTGCCGTGAAGTCGCAGGGGGCAGGCGGCAGTTCCGCATCCGGGGCCGCGAGCGGCGCGTCGTACGCGTCGAGCACTCCGTAGGACCGTTGTCGTGGTGTGCGCGGGGCGAGTGCGGCCGGCGCCCTCGGCGAGTGCGCCGCGTCGTGTCTCTCGGTCACCTCTGATCCGTCCTTGCCGTGTGGGGAATGGAGGAGGAGCGACGCGTAAGTCGGCTCTTGTATGGCTCCACGGGCGGCGAGGGCGCTCGGTTCGGTAGATATGCACTTTTTATGACGCTTCTTGGTGATCGCCGTAGAACGGTCGCCCCCCGGGTGCTCCGCTCGCGGAGCGTCACCATTGCCGCGCCGTGCGTTACACGACAAAGCGATACATATGCGCGATGATCGACTTATGCCCTGGAGTTCCCGAAAACGTGATCAAAAGACCGATCCGGATGACTCCGCGCACCGTGTCTCTGGTAAAGGGACCCTTTCGACCGCAGACGAGGAACTGCTGCGCACTCTGTACGCGGAGCACGCGGGACCCCTGTTCCACTACGTGCTGCGACTGACCTCAGGAGACTGGCAATGGGCGGAGGATGTCGTGCAGGAGACGCTGCTGCGGGCGTGGCAGCATCCCGCCGCGTTCGACCCGGCACGCGGCCCGGCCCGGGCATGGCTGTGTACGGTGGCCCGGCACCTGGTCATCGACGCCCACCGGGCCCGGCGGGCCAGACCGGCCGAGGTCGGCGGCGAGGCGCTGGAGCGAGCCGCCGAGCAGGCGCCGGGCGAGGACGAGATCGAGCAGGCACTGCAGAGCTGGGCGGTGGCCGATGCCATCCGGACGCTCACCCCGGACCATCGCGCGATCCTGCTGGAGACCTACTACCGGGGCCGGACCATGGCGGAGGCCGCCCGGGTGCTGGGCATCCCGCTGGGCACCGTGAAGTCGCGGACGTACTACGCCCTGCACGCCCTGCGGCTGGCGCTGCAGGAACGGGGCATCGAGCCATGACCGTGGCATGCAGGAGGTGGCGACCATGAGCATGAGCGCGGAGCACGACGCCCTCCGGCAGGCGCTGGGGGGATACGTCCTGGGCACGCTGCCCCCGGCGGAAATGGAACAGGTGCGCGTCCACCTCGCGGAATGCGCCGAGTGCCAGGCGGAACACGTCCAGCTGGCGGGACTGCCCGCGCTGCTGGCGACGGTAACCGCGGCCGAAGCCGCGGGCCGGACCGCGCCGGTGGCAGACGAAGACCTGGCCGACCGGCTGGTGGCGCGGGCGGCCGAGAGCACTCAGGGCTCCGCGCCAGTACCGCCCACCGTGTCCGCGGTGCCGCAGGCGGGTGTGCTGGAGCGGCTGCTCCAGCAGGCCGCGGCCCGGCGCCGCAGGACCTGGCGTCTGCAACTGGCCGGTGCCGCCGCCTCCCTGACGTTCATCGCGGCAGCGGCCGGCGGCACATGGCTGGCGACCACCGGATCGGTGGGCAGTCTGGCGACGCAGCCCGGGCCGACCGCGCCGACCGCCTGGCGCACCTTCTCGGGAAGCGATCCCGCCACCGGCGTCACCGCCTCGGTCAAGGTCACGCCCTCTGCCTGGGGCAGTGTCCTCCAGGTCTCCGCCAGGGGAGCGCCTGCCGGAATCACCTGCCGGCTGCAGGCGGTCGGGCCTGGCGGGGTCAGGGCGGACGGCGCCACCTGGCGGGCGGGCGAGTACCCTCCCGGCACCACGATCCCAGGGGCGGTTGCCATGTCTCCGGGAGCCATCGAGCACTTTGAGATCGTCGCAGGCAACGGTCAGAAGCTGGTCACGATGCAGGCGTGAGGGGTGGGGAGCCCGCCCGACGATGCGTCGGGCGGGCTCCCCGCGTATCCGGCCGACTCCTCACGGCGCGTCTGGAGGAAAGACGCGCCGGCTGCGTGTGCGGGTGGACACGGTTGTGCGGGGGCCTGTGGCGTTCACCTCAACTTCCGCCGGGAGGAAGCCGAAGGCGGCGCCCCGGACCCACTCGGGACGCGCCCGACGGCCGAGGTGCTGCCGGTGCCCTGCTCGTCGGGTTCGGCATCGAGCTCCTGCGGAGGCGAGTGAGCTCGGCCCGGCCAACGGCATTGACCTGAGCCGCAAGAAATTGAGCAAAAGGCGTGAACAACCCGAACCGTTCGGCATGTGCCGCCCGTGGAACTGAATGAGCGCTCCCCTGCAGGATCCGGCCCACCGACCGCCCCCCGAAGTCCTTGGCGGTCCTCCATTTTCCGGTCTCCGCACATCCACGGAAGAGCCAGATGACCATGTTTGTCACCGATTCCCCCCGTCCGAGCTCGCTGCTCACCCGGCACTGCAGTCACCAGGCGCTGCTCACCCTGCCCGCGCAGGAGGCGCACGTTTCCGCCGTTCGTCACTTCGCGGCCGATCTGCTGGAGACCTGGAGTGTTCCCGCGAGCGAACGGGACTCCGCCGTTCTCATCGTCGACGAACTCGCCGCCAACGCCGCCCAGTACGGACGCGAGCGCATGACCCTGCTGCTCGTCCTCGAGCGCGGCACCTTGCACATAGTGGTCAGTGACTCCGGAATGGTCGTGGAGCACCTTCGCCCCGACATCGCCCCGGACGAACACCGGCGCGGCACCGGTATCGTCCAGCACCTCGCACAGTCCACCGAGGTCCACCAGACGGGCAACGGCCGCGAGGTCCGCGCCTGTCTGAGGTGCTCGGCATGACCGGCCCCGGATCACCCGATGCCTCTACCGACTGGGCCTTCGCTACCCACAAGCCGTGCCCCATCGACCGCTGCCCGGGCCCGGCGCAGGTGCTCGTGCCCTCCCCGGCGAACCTGTCGGTCCTCGACCACGGCGACCCCGACCATGACACGGTGCTCTGCAAACGCTGCGGCCCAGGTGTACCGGCGGAGGTGTGAGCATGAAGGTCACCCCGAATACCGCCGAGGCCATCGACGCGCCGCCTCCGCACGTGGCGTACGCGAACGCCCCCGACCTGCGCCGCGAGATGCACCGAGTGCTCGCCCTCGGAGCCGAACGCGACGGCCGCCGAGTCCGGACCGTCACCGGGCCGCCGGTCGATGCGACGGCCGCCGAACGCGCCTGGCTGCTGCGCAGGGCTGCTCTCATGGACCGGATGGCCCTGGACGGCCCCGGCCCCGGCCCGGACGGCGCCGCCGCACAGACCGCCGAACAGCTCGTGCTGTACGACCGCCGCCATCCCGGCCTGGTGGCCGGCCCGCACCACCCCGACGCGATCACGCTCGACCCCGGCCGTCGGCCCTACGTGCGCCAGGAGTACGCCGCATGGACGGCCGCCGGGCGCCCCGGCACGCACCAGGAGGAGCGGCGGGTGCCCGACCTCCGGTACCGGGCGGGCGTGTGAGTACGACATCGCTCGGGGAGCCCGGCTACACCTTCGGCCACGGAGAATCCTCCCGCGTGCTTCAGGCCGATACGCCTACGGCCCCACATGGATGTACGGCGCCCACAGGCTCGGGTTCAGGCGGTAGCCCTCGTCGGCGTCGCGGAGGGCGCGTACCGCGGTGTGCAGGGCGTGTGCCGTCCGGCCGGGGAAGGGGTGTCGGGGCGCGAAGGCCGAGTAGAAGTGGTCGGCCAGTTCTCGGGAGGTGTCGTCGTCGACGGCCCAGAGGGTGCCGATGACGTGGGTGAAGCCGGCCATGTGGAAGGCGCCGGTGATGTGCAGCGCCTCGTCGGCGTACTCGCCGCGGCCCCGGGTGGTCTCGCACGCCGAGAGGTACGCCAGCTCCGCGGCCGGGAGCCGGAGCCGGGCGATGTCGGTGAGGGTGAGCGGGGCCGTGTCGTGGTCGTGCAGCAGGACCTGCCCGGTCGCGGCCCCGCCGTCGGCGGCGACGGCGTGGCAGGCGAAGTGCACCCAGGGGTGGTGGGGGAGCGCGTCGAGCACGGTCCGGCGTACCGCCTGCTCGTCCAGGAGCAGACGGGCGCCGGGTCGCGCGGCCAGCAGGGCGGCCTCCGCCCGCGCGCCCTCCAGCGGCACGAGCCCCGCGCCCGGCGGCGCCGGCACGGCGACCACCAGCGGGGCCGTGGGGACGGTCGGCCGCCGGTCCGGTCCTGCGGTCTGGCGGCGCCGGGCGTGCACGAGGCTGTTGACGGTCGGGGCGTACGAGCTGACGGCACGGTCGAGCAGGTTGTCCCGGTCGTTCTCGTGGCGCCCGGCCGCGTGCAGGGGCAGGGCGGTCAGGGGGCCGGTGGGGATCCACCACATCCGTCCCGGGGACTCCCCGCCGGGCCGGCCGTCGGTGCGGAAATCGAGCGCGTCCAGGACCGGTTCGGCCACCGCCGTCCACAGCCAGGCGAGCGTCTCCCGGATGTCGGACTGGGCGTCGCGCTGGCGGGACAACGGCAGGCCGGCGTCGCCCGCCGTACGGACGGCGACGAGGAAGGCGTCGGCCCGTCGGACCACCTCCGCGTGACTGAGCCCCGTCAGCGGTACGCACCGCACGCGTCCCTCGCGCAGGACGAGCGCGTCGCAGCGCAGCGGGCTGATGTTGACCATCACCACCGGGCCCTCGTCACCGAGTCCGGCGAGCATCTCGGCGGTGCGGGGGAGCCGCAGGAAGTCTCCGTAGCCCGGCTCGCGTCGGATCGCCGCCACGAGCCGGTCCCACCGTTCGGCCAGGGCGTGCCGGTCCTCGCCCGCGAGCGGGGTGCCAGGGCCCGAGTGGCCGGCGCCGGCCGGCCCGGACGCGATGAAGGCGGCGGCTTCGGGGCGGTCCAGCTGGGGGATCAACCGGGCGGATTCGGCGGCGAGTTCGTCCGGCAGACGGCTCAGCAGGTCCGTGGTGTCCGTGCGGGCGTCGAGGGCTTGGGCGAGCAGCACGCCGCGGCCCTGCTCCAGGAGCCGCAGCGCGAGTTCGGGGTCGGCCAGCTCCAGCGCGCAGGCCGCCGCGTCCTGCGCGAGACCCGCGAACTTGCCCAACTGGCGTGCGCGGTCCATGCGTCCGATGCGGTACGACGCCGTACGCGGCAGCAGTTCGACCGCGAGCCGGAACGGCTCCATGGCCGCCGCGTGGTCGTCGGGCGAGCGGCTCTCGCCGCCGCCGATGACGCTCAGCGCCCACAGGTGCGCGCAGCCCACCCGGACGCTGACGTCCATGGTCGGGTCGGACGCGGCCTTCCGATACAGGTCGATCGCCGCCGCGAGGGCGTGCGGATCGCCCTCGGTCACCGCCCGCGTGCCCAGGGCGGAACCGTGGTTCAGCAGGGCGAGCCCGCGCAGCGCGTGCCCTTCGGGAGTGGTGGCGTACGCCTCGGCGGTCGCCCGGACCCATGCGCGCACGGCCCGCCGTTCGCGGCGCGTCGAACGCCGTCCGCCGCCACCGTCGAGAACCCCGGGTGCGGGCGCGGCGACATCTGCCGCGCCGATCAGTTCCAGCCGCCGTACGCTCGCCAGCACCGCGTTGCGCTGCACCAGGTTGGGATGCCCCGCCGGGGTCGCGTCGACCGCCCGGCGGGCGGCCCGGGCGGCCTCGCGCAGGTCGGCGGGGTCCGCCCGGGCCTGATGGCGCTCGGCCAGGATCGAGGCGAGGTTCGACAGGAACCGCGGATACAGCCGATGGCGCCGTGGGACTGCGGCGAGGACCGCGCGCGCCAGCACAGCCGCCTCGTCGAGCGCCTCCGGGGCGCCGTCGGGGGACTGGTGGTGATGCAGACGCAGCGCCTCGGCGAGGTTGGAGCGGGCCCATGTCTGCTCCTCCGTGCCCGGCTCGGCGCAGGCCACGGCCGCCCGGAAGGTTCCGACGGCCTCCGCGAGCGCGGCGGAGTCGCCGTGCACGTGGTAGAGGCTCAGCAGCGCGTCGCCCAGACTGTCCAGACGGTTGGAGCGTCGCGCGCCCCCGGGCGGCGTCGAGTCGAGGGCTGTGCGGATCGCGTCGACGGAGGCGGTCAGATCCCGGGCGTCGCGCGTACGCAGCCACCGCAGCCGCAGCGCGCCGGAGAGGTTCGTCCAATAGGAGGGCGTGACAGCGGTGACCTCCGTCCCGTACGGGGCCAGGGCCTCGCGGAACAGGGTGATGGCCCCGTCCAGGTCGGCCGGTTCGCCGAACCGTTCGTAGCGGGACCACAGGACCGTGCCGACCCCGTTCATGGCGGCGCCGCGGAGGTCGATGTTCTGCGTCCTGTCGAGCACGGCGTCGAAGAGGACCAGGGCCCGTTCCAGGTCAGGGAGCCGGCCGGTGCGCTCGTACCGGGTGTGCGACTCCTCGGCGGCGCCGAGCACCGCGAGCAACTGCTCGTACCCGGGTGTGCCGAACAGGCCGTACGGGGCGGACATCAGGAACCGTGCTGCCCAGGAGATCCCGGAGTGTCACGCTCGTCGCGCTTCTCGCGGATGCGTCGGGCCATCAGCGCGCCCATCGGCCCGTTCCGGTCGAACCATGCGGCGGCCTCGTCGTCGCGCCCCAGCGAGAGCAGGGTCAGGGCGAGATTGGCGGTGGCGTCCTGGCTGCCTTGTTCCGCCGCCTCGGTGAGTACTTCCACGGCCTCCTCGAGGCGCCCGTCGAGCCGCAGCTTGACGCCGTACTGGTTCAGCGCCTGCGGGGAGCCCGTCTCGGCCGCCCGGCGCAGCTCGGCCTCCGACGGCATCGCCCGGAACGTGAACCGCGGTCCGTCCGATCCGTCCTGCTCCGCTCTCCGTGCCCGCGTGCGTCGACGCCAGAACATCGGCATCACCCCCCGTGACCGTCGGTGATCGCCCAGTATCCTCTCAACTCGGTTGACATGTAAGGAGGTTGCGAGGATGGCGGAAATCCGCACCGGCGACGGGGACGGCGGGTCCAGGGCGGTGCGGTCGGACATCTGCGCCCGGCTGGACGAGATCAGGGGCGTGGTACCGGCCGAGCGCCGGCCGGAGTTGGAGGAGATCCTCGAGGCGCTGCGGGGGAGCGGCGACCCGGCCGGCCCGCAGGCCGCGCTCCACCGACTCCTGCGCCGCTGCGGGGTGGCGGCCGGGTTGCGCGCGTTCACCCGGGGCGCGGGCATCGGCGGGCTCCCGGCGGCCGTGGAAGGGCACCCGGTGGTGGAGGCGTACGTCTGCCCGGGGGACCGCTGCGACCGCCGGGCCCCGGCCCGGAACCAGCCGGTGCCGGAGACCTGCCGTCTGTACGGCGAGCCGATGCGCCGCCGCAGGCTGTCATGAACGCCGTGCTCGCGGAGTTGGGCAAGAACCTGGCCGCGCGCTGGCTCACCCACCTCGTCCCCTCGGGGCTGCTGTTCCTCGCGGTCGCCGGGGCGGGGCGGCTGCTGGGCCAGGCGCACTGGTACGACGTCGGCCGGGTCACCCGCGCGCTCGACGAGCTGGCCGGGCATCCGGCGAGCCGGTCGACCGGCGGTGTGGTGCTGGCGGCCGCCGCGACGGTGATCGCCTCGGCCGGACTCGGCCTCCTCGCCCAGGCGCTCGGCGGGTCGGTGGAGCGGCTCTGGACGGGGGACTGGCCTCCACCGGTACGGCCGCTCGGCGGACGGCTGACCGAGCGTCGGCGAGGGAGGTGGCGGGCGGCCGAGGACGCCTACGCGCGGGTGGACGCGCGAGCCGTGGAGCAGGGGCCGCCCCTCGACCCCGGCACGGTCCGCGAACTCGCCCGACTCGCCGCGGTACGCAACCGGATCTCCCTGGTCGAGCCCGCCCACCCCTGCTGGACCGGCGATCGCGTCCGCGCCCTCGACCTGCGCGTCCACCAGGCCTACCGGCTCGACCTCGACTCGGCCTGGTCCCGGCTCTGGCTCGTCCTGCCCGCCGACACCCGCACCGAACTGCGCACCGCGCGGGAGGCCTACGACGCCGCCGTCCGCCTCACCGCGTGGAGCCTGCCGTACCTGCTGGTCGCCGTCTGGTGGTGGCCGTCCGCCGTGATCGCGCTGGGCCTGGCGATGCTCGGAGCGCGCCGGGGCCGGTCGGCGATGGACGCCTTCGCCGAGCTGGTCGAGTCCGCGGTGGACCTCCACGGCCGCGACCTGGCCCTCGCGCTGGGCGTGGACTGCCCGGGCAGGCTGGACCGGGAAACCGGCCTGGAGATCACCGCACTGCTCCGCAAGGGTGCCTGAATCCGTGACCCGGGCCGCGCTGCTCCGCAAGGGCGCCTGAGACCGCGCATCGGCGCGGACAGCACGCGCGCTGGTGTTCGCATCGCAGACCCCTGTGCGTCACACCAGCGCCACGGGGTCTTCCCCGACGTTCGTTCCTCTTGGAACACTCCCCCCGCGCAGGTCCCATCCACAGCACCACGTCAGGACAAGAGGTCACCCAGTCATGCCTCAAGTGAACCGACGCCGCTTCCTCCAACTCGCCGGTGGCACCGCGGCGTTCACCGCGCTGTCGAACAGCATCGAGCGCGCCGCCGCCCTGCCCGCGCACCACGGGTCCGGCACGATCGACGATGTCGAGCACATCGTCGTGCTGATGCAGGAGAACCGGTCCTTCGACCACTACTTCGGCTCGCTCAGAGGCGTCCGCGGTTTCGGTGACCCCCGCCCGTCCACGCTGCCCAGCGGCAAGTCGGTCTGGCACCAGTCGGACGGCACCAAGGAGGTGCTGCCCTTCCGGCCCGCCGCCGACAACCTGGGCCTGCAGTTCATCCAGGACCTCCCGCACGGCTGGAGCGACGGCCACACCGCGTTCAACGCGGGCAAGTACGACAAGTGGGTGCCCGCCAAGTCGTCGACGACGATGGCGTACCTGACGCGCGAGGACATACCGTTCCACTACGCGCTCGCCGACGCGTTCACCATCTGCGACGCGTACCACTGTTCGTTCATCGGCTCCACCGACCCGAACCGCTACTACATGTGGACGGGTTACACGGGCAACGACGGCAAGGGCGGCGGCCCGGTCCTCGGCAACGACGAGGCGGGCTACGACTGGACGACGTACCCGGAGCGGCTGGAGGCCGCCGGGGTCTCCTGGAAGATCTACCAGGACGTCGGTGACGGCCTCGACGCGAACGGCTCCTGGGGCTGGATCCCGGACGCCTACCGGGGCAACTACGGCGACAACTCGCTGCTGTACTTCAACCAGTACCGCAACGCCAAGCCCGGCGACCCGCTGTACGACAAGGCCCGCACCGGCACCGACGCCCGCAAGGGCGAGGGCTTCTTCGACCAGCTGAAGGCCGACGTCAAGGGCAAGAAGCTGCCCAAGATCTCGTGGATCGTCGCGCCCGAGGCCTTCACCGAGCACCCCAACTGGCCCGCGAACTACGGTGCTTGGTACATCGCCCAGGTCCTGGACGCGCTGACCTCCAACCCCGAGGTGTGGGCGAAGACGGCCCTGTTCATCACCTACGACGAGAACGACGGCTTCTTCGACCACCTCGTGCCGCCGTTCCCGCCCCAGTCGGACGCGCAGGGCAAGTCCACGGTCGACGTCGGCCCGGACCTCTACAAGGGCGACGCCGGCCGTGCCGCCGGACCGTACGGACTCGGCCAGCGGGTGCCGATGCTCGTCGTCTCGCCCTGGAGCAAGGGCGGTTTCGTCTGCTCCGAGACCCTCGACCACACCTCGATCATCCGGTTCATGGAGCGCCGCTTCGGCGCGCACGAGCCCAACATCTCGCCCTGGCGGCGTGCGATCAGCGGTGACCTCACCGCCGCCTTCGACTTCTCGCGCAAGGACACCAAGCCGGTCGCGCTGCCGGACACCGACGGCTACCAGCCGCCGGACCACGACCGGCACCCCGACTATGTGCCGACCCCGCCCGCGAACCCCGTGCTGCCCCGGCAGGAGCGCGGCTCGCGCCCGGCCCGCCCGCTCAAGTACGCGCCCCTCGTGGACGGTTCGGCGGACGCGGCGGCCGGGAAGTTCACGCTCACCTTCGGTTCGGGCGCCAAGGCCGGTGCCGCCTTCTTCATCACCTCGGGCAACCGCACCGACGGCCCCTGGACGTACACGACCGAGGCCGGCAAGACCGTCTCGGACACCTGGAACTCGGCGTACTCCGGCGGCTCGTACGACCTGACGGTGCACGGTCCCAACGGCTTCCTGCGCGTCTTCAAGGGCCCCGGCAAGACCGCGGGACCCGAGGTCACCGCGCGCCACGTCGGCGCGAACGTGGAGCTGACCTTCACCAACAAGGGGTCCGGCACGGTCGAGCTCAAGCTCACCAACGGCTACGGAGGGCGGCCGAGTTCGTTCAAGGTACGGGCGGGCGCGACCGTACGGCACACGGTGGACCTGCGGGCGAGCCGGCGCTGGTACGACCTGACCGTCGTGTCCACGGCGGACGCGGGGTTCCTGAGGCGGTTCGCCGGACATGTCGAGAACGGTCACGCGGGTGTGAGCGACCCGGCGATCGTCACCTTCTGATGGATATCTCGGCTCTGGTCAATTTCCGGCCAACTCACGGTAGTGTGCCCCGGTGACCACGCATTCGAACACTCCTGCAGGTTGGTACCCGGATCCGCACGGGGCGCCCCAGACGTTGCGTTACTGGGACGGCTCGCAGTGGACCGAGCACACCAATGCGGACCAGGCGGCCCCGGCGGGGCAGACGGTTCCGCAGCAGGCCCAGCAGCCGTACGGACAGCCGGCGGCCGGTCCCGACCCTCGCGTGCAGCAGCAGGTGCAGCGGCAGGTGCAGCAGCAGGCGGGTGTCGCGGGTGGTGGTGCCGGCGGTGGCACCCTGTTCACCGAGCCGGTCCTGGTGGTGAACCAGAAGGCCAAGCTGATCGAGCTGACCAACGAGTACAAGGTCATGGACCAGCAGGGCAACCAGCTCGGCGCGGTCGTCGAGGTCGGTCAGAGCGGTCTGAAGAAGGCGATCCGCTTCGTCTCCAGCCTCGACCAGTACATGACGCACAAGCTGGAGATCCGTGACGCCTACGGGCAGCCGGTACTGCGGCTCACGCGTCCCGCGAAGTTCATCAAGTCGCGGGTGGTCGTGGAGCGTCCGGACGGGCAGCCCGTCGGCGAGATCGTGCAGCAGAACATGATCGGGAAGATCAACTTCGCGATCAACGTCAACGGCCAGCAGGTCGGCGCGATCAAGGCGGAGAACTGGCGCGCCTGGAACTTCGCCATCGTCGACCACACGGACAACGAGGTCGCCCGGATCACCAAGACCTGGGAAGGCCTCGCCAAGACGATGTTCACCACGGCGGACAACTACGTCCTCCAGATCCACTACCAGCTTCCCGAGCCCCTGCTGAGCCTCGTCGTCGCGACGGCGCTCACCGTCGACACGGCGCTCAAGCAGGACGCCCGCGGGCTGGGCTGAACCGGCGCACAACAAAAAGGGTGGCCGCGGAACTCTCCGCGGCCACCCTTCTTGTTGTGCGTGCTCCTGGAGCTCTTTGTCGTGCGTGCTCCTTTGAGAGCCTTCCTGGAGCCCCGCGGGAGCCCCTAGAGGGGCGTCAGCTGACCCGAGCCGGGCTGCTTCGGCAGCAACGAGGGTTCGTACGCCGCCGATCCGGGCTCCAGTGCCAGCACCGCGGCGACGGGGTGCTCGTCCCCGGCGTCCACCAGAGGTCCGGGCAGCGCCGGCTCCGGCACCGAGCGGGACAGCGTCACCACACCCCACGCCGCCACGCCCGCGCCCATGGCCGCCAGCAGCAGACCGGCCGGGCCGCCCTGCAACTGCTCACCGAGCAGGAAGAGGCCTATCGCCGCGGCGGCGACCGGGTTGGCGAGCGTCACGACGGCGAGCGGGGCGCCGAGACCACCCCGGTAGGCGGTCTGCGACAGGAGCAGTCCGCCCGCGGCGAAGGCGGCGACGAGCAGGGCCACCACGATCACCTGGGCGCTGAGCAGCGGGCCGGAGCGGTCCGTCACGGCCACGGTCACCGTCTGCGTGAGAGCGGAGGCGACACCCGAGGCGAACCCGGAGGCGGTCGCGTGCCGCAGCCCCGGCCGGGAGCCGGGCCGCGACAGGATGCCGATCAGGGCGGCCGTCGTGGCGGCCACGCCCAGCGCCTGCGGCACGCTCAGCACGTCGTCGGGCGCGGGCCCGGACGCCGTGACCAGCAGCGCGGACAGTCCGATCAGGGTGAGCGCGGTACCGCGCCACTCGACCGGGCTGACCCGCCGTCCGGCGACCCGTGCGCCGAGCGGCACCGCGGCCACCAGCGTGAGCGCGCCGAGCGGCTGTACCAGCGTGAGCGTGCCGTACTTCAGCGCGGCGACGTGCAGCAGCGCGGCGGAGGCGTTCAGTACGACGGTCCACCACCAGGCCCCGCTGCCCAGCAGCCGCAGCATGCCCGAGTCGGTCGTCCGGGAGGCCAGCCGCTCCTGGGCCACGGCCGCGGCGGCGTACGCCACGGCCGAGAAGAGCGAGAGGACCACGGCGGCGAGTGTGGCGTTCATCGTCTTGCCCCCACGAGCTCCGGTACGGATTCCTTTTCGCCAGCACCGCCGGCCCCGCCGGAATTCCCGGCTGCTCCGTCGGCTTCGTCAGATGTCTTGTCGGCGGCGACAAGGCCGTGCGCCTCGGTCGCCCCGGCCCCGCGCGGCTGACGGATCACGGCCAGCGCGATGCCGAGCAGGGCGGTCGCCACGATCGCGTCGAGCCAGTAGTGGTTCGCCGTACCGACGATCACCACCAGGGTGAGCAGCGGATGCAGCAGCCACAGCCAGCGCAGGCGGGAGCGGGTCGCGGCGATCAGGCCGATCGCCACCATCAGGGCCCAGCCGAAGTGCAGCGAGGGCATCGCCGCGAACTGGTTCGCCATCTCGTCGGTCGCCGGGTGCGCCCCGTAGACGGTGGGTCCGTACACCTGTCCGGTGTCCACCAGGCCGGCGGCGGCCAGCAGCCGGGGCGGGGCGAGCGGGAAGGTGAGGTGCAGCGCCAGGGCGGCGGCGGTGACCGCGGCCAGGACCCGGCGGGCCCACACGTAGTGGACCGGCCGCCGCAGGTACATCCAGACCAGGAAGGCCACGGTGGCCGGGAAGTGCACGGTCGCGTAGTAGGTGTTCGCGAGGTGCACCACGGTGTCGCTGTGCAGCAGCGCGCCCTGTACGGAGCCTTCGCCCGGCAGGTGGAGCGTCCGCTCCCAGTCCCACACGCGGTTCGCGTTGCGGAAGGCCTCGGCGGTGTGGCCGTCGGCCAGCTGCCTGCCGACCTTGTAGACGACGAAGAGCCCTACGACGAGCAGGAGCTCACGCACGAGAGGCGGCCGTGCCGCGGTGCTCGGCGGCGACGGCCGCCGTATCGCCGCGGCCGGCTCTGGTTCTGCTTCCGCAGGCTCGGTTCGGGAATCCATCCCCCGGCCCCTTTGCTGACGATGTTGCTCGGGGTGGTGCGCGGTGAGCCCAGGACAGAATCCACTCGATCACTCGAGATTCACTCGACAGCGGAGTGGGTCCTGTCCAAGGCCCATCGATACGGAAGTGTACCGATACGAAGGTGTACCGATACGCCACTGTACCGATACGGACCCGTACCGGTACAGTGGCGTATCGATATACACTGTGAGAAGCGGAACACCAGGCGAGTCACCCACCCGAGCGAGGAGATGAGCCATGACGTCGCAGGCCGCGGACGGACCGGAGACGGTCGTCGCCTCGCGCCGCTCCAAGATCACGCCCGAGCGTGAGCAGGAGTTCTACGACGCCGTGCTCGAGCAGATCCGCGAGTGCGGCTATGACTCGCTCACCATGGAGGGCGTGGCCGCGAGCACCCGGTGCAGCAAGTCCACGCTCTATCGCCAGTGGAAGACGAAGCCGCAGTTCGTGGCCGCCGCCCTGCGCGCCAACAGCTGTCCGCGCTTCTCGGGCATCGACACCGGCACGCTCGCCGGGGACCTGCGCGCGATGGCGCAGGCCGCGGGGAACTGGTCGGGTCGCGACAGTCAGCTGCACCAGGCACTGGGCCACGCCGTGTTCCAGGACAAGGAACTGCAGGAGGCGCTGCGCGACGCGCTCGTCGAGCCCGAGATCAGCGCGGTCAAGGAGATCCTCGCCCGCGGGGTCGCCCGCGGCGAGGTCGCCGCGGACCACCCGGCGCTGGAGTTCATCCCGGCGCAGCTCTTCGGTGTGGTGCGGGTTCGTCCCGTGCTGGAAGGGCGGAACGCCGACGCGGCGTATCTCACACAATTCGTCGAGGCCGTCGTGATTCCGGCCCTCGGCCTGACCTGAGACTCAGGTCGCCGTCCGCGGGATGACCGGACGTCGGCCTGCACGCGCCGCACCGTGGGGACGGGGGCGGCGCGCACCCCCGGCCGGGTGGGGTTCCTCTTGAGCGGAGGGGCACCCTACCCGGCCGATTCATGTCCGGGGGACGGATTTACGGGCTAGACGTTCTGCCCGTTGCCGCTCACCCCGGACGCCACCTTGATGCCCTTGGTGATGACGCGGGGACTTCCAGGCCGCGGTCGCCACGGCCGTGGCCTCGAAGTCGGCGTATTCACAGTCACGCGCCTACCGGCTCGTTCGTGCGACGACCGTGCACGCCGTCGAGGCCGAGCACACCCCGGAGTCCACCTCGTGATCGCTGAGGCCATAGACACCGCCGTGTCCATCGGCTGGGCCATCGTCGCCTGGATCGTCATCCTCGCCGCCGCAGCGACCGCCGCCCTGGCCGCCGTGGTGCTGGGCATCCATTGGGTGTGGCGTGCCGGCACATGGCCGTCCCGGGCCTGGACCAAGCGCGCAGACGCACGCGACTACCGGGAGGCAGCGTGATCGGCGTCCTGGCGTTCATCGCCCTCGTCATCTCCCTCTCCGCGATCAGCCTTTGCCACCACAACCAGCCATGGCCCCTGCGACGACGTACGACCCGCGGAACGCCGAACAGCCCGCCCGAAGGCTCCGCGCCCGCACCTGACCCACCCGACCCGCCCGACACCCGCCCCACGCCCTCGTGGGCCCGCACCGAACACGACCACAAGGAGGCAGCGTGACCGAGGAAGAGCGGGACGACCTCATCGATCTCCTACCCATGGACATGGTCGTCTGGAACGACGAAGAGGAACTCCAGCACTTCGGACACGCCACCGCCCGCTGGTGGATGGACACCATGGGCCACCCCGTGGCCGGCCCGACCCACCCCTGCTGCAAGTCCTGCGGTTGCGGCGGCACCTGCACCCTCGGCGCCTTCCACGACGCCATGATCTCCAGCGTCGTCCGCGAGCTGGACCGCATCGGCGCCTTGAAGAAGCCGGATCCCGAGGGCGCACGGTGCGGCAGGCAGCTGGCAGCCGACGCCAAGGCAGCGACCGAAGCGACCGGCGGCTGGACCCAGCAGGACGACGGCACGTGGACGATGCCCGTCGACGGCGGCACCATCCTCTTCACCCAAGCGAGCACGCCCGAGTAGCGCGCGAGATTCGCCGAGAAGTGGGCGCAGCAGCTGAGGGAGCCGTGCGAAGACTGCCTCGTCGGGGCGCACGGGCCGAACGCCCACCGCAAGCACCTGCAGCCGCCCCCGAACGACCCGGGCGCGCTGCGAGAGCAGTACACAGCGGCCGTGACCGATGCTCTCCGCGAGTGGCACAGCGACGTACCCGAATCGAGGGGCCTCACCGTGGACGCGTTCATCGCCTCGAAGGTGCTCGCCGTCCGGAACGGATGGAGCTCCTCGTCGCCGCCAGCGAGAGCCCCGGCCGCGCGGTCCGCATGGCCGCCCAGTACGCCGACCGGGCCATCGAGAACGGGCAGCGTGCCGACCAACTGGCCGTAACCCCCCACGGCCCCCTCGACAGCGGCGACGCCTGGGGCTCCGACGAACCCCAGCCAACCGACGGCGGTCCGACCGTCGCCGACTGCAAGGCCGACGATCGGCGCTGATTCGACGGCGAGAGGGCGGGCGAGTGATGACCTCAGCTCGAACCTGGCTGGCCCGCCTCACCGTGGATGTCATCCGGCTCCGCACGCGTTGGACGAAGCGCCGTCTCGATCGCCCTCTGCCGCGGCTCCTTCTCCCTGGCTACCCCGGCAGCGGCACGAGCCAACTGCGAACGCAGCTGGTCGAACGCCTGAGGCCCTGACAGATCCCGCAACCTGCGACTCCTGCTCATGCACGACTAACGCCGCGCCGTACCGTCCGACACCGCAATACGGCCAAATGGGGCGCGTTGCGAACCTCGACGCCCACCTCGGCTGGCGCGGACCGCGCCCCGACGCCGAGGAGCAGCCGTGAACGACCTGACCGACCGCCTCAACGAGATCGCCGCCCGCTGGGAGCACGGCCACGACGAACTCACCGACGGCTGTGCCCTCTGCCACAGCGAATGGGCCGAGGTGTACGCGCTGTCCACGGGGAGCAGGCGTGACCGCGATCTGGGCTGTCCTCGCCTGACTGATCCTCGCGCCGGCACCCGCCTACGCGGTGCAGCTGGCGCTCGCCGTCAGCTGGCAGGGGCGTTGATTGGCCCACCCGGCACCCCCCTGAAGATTTCCTCGGCGAAGTAGATTTCCTCGCCCGGGAACATTGCCTCCAGCCGCCGCTCTAGGTGTACTGACCTGTGAGGTTGGGGACGCGGCTGGCGGGTGGTTGGCCCTTGAGCGCGGTGTGTCCGCGGTGGTGATTGTAGGTGTGGAGCCAGACGGGGTATGCCTCGCGTCGCTCGGCTTCGCTCCGGTAGGGCTGTGCGTAGGCCCATTCGTCGAGGAGGGTTCGGTTGAACCTCTCCACTTTCCCGTTGGTCTGGGGCCGGTAGGGGCGGGTGCGTTTGTGTGAAATCCCCGACTCTGCAAGGGAGTTGCGCCAGAGGTGCGATTTGTAGCAGGAGCCGTTGTCGGTCAGGACGCGTTCGACGGTGATCCCGGCCTGGGTGAAGAAGGCGTGGGCGCGGGTCCAGAAGGCGACGGCGGTCTCCTTCTTCTCGTCGGTGAGGATCTCGCTGTAGGCGAGGCGGGAGTGGTCGTCGACGGCGTTGTGGAGGTAGCTGTAGCCGGCGCCGGAGCGGGTCTTGCGGCCCGCCTGGCGTCCGAGGGTCTTGTGTCCGCCGCCGTCGGGGATGTTGCCGAGCTTCTTGATGTCGACGTGCACCAGCTCGCCCGGGCGGTCGCGCTCGTAGCGGCGGATCACCCGGCCGGTGGCCCGGTCCAGGTGCGTGAGCCGGGCCAGGCGGTAGCGGGTCAGGACGCGGTGGACGGTGGCCGGGTTCAGGCCCAGGAGGTAGGCGATGCGGGCCGGTCCCCAGCGGCGCAGCACGCGGACCTTGATGATCCGGCGTTCGGTGCGGGTCGGGGTCCGGCGCGGGCTGCGGTGTGGGCGCGAGGACCGGTCGGCCATGCCTGCCTCGCCGAGTTCGCGGTAGCGGCCGGCCCATCGCTGAGCCGTCGTGGGTGAGACCTGGAAGCGTTCGGCGGCCCGGCGCAGCGTCCAGCCGTCCTCTACGACGCAGCGGGCCAGACGCAGGCGTCCGGTCTCGGTCAGGGGTGCATTACGGTGGAGCACGAGGGCCTTTCGGTCGGTGTAGACGTCGCAATCCACACCGAACCCGGAAGGCCCTCACTCGTTCAAGATCACCCCACCGTGAAACCTGTCACCAACCTCCGTGGACAGAACATCTAGGCGGACCTCGAGGTCCCGGGCGGCCTGAGATCCCGGGCCATCGCCCTGGCCGAACAGGTGCAATGCGTAGCGGGCAGCCCGAGCCTCGCCCAAGGTGAGCAGCGGGCTCAGCTCGCCCGGGCGGTCCAATTGCCGCGACAAGGCGATATCGATCTCGTCCATGCCCGCCCAACTGGCGCGAGGCTTCGAGGGGCACGGCACCGTCCACCTGGCGATCAATGCTTCACCCAGGCCGATGCGCGCGCCTCCGCGAGGCTGCGCACTCGGCCAGGTAGCAAGATCCGCATGAGCCACACCTGCCTCACGCCACCACCCCGCCTCCCAGGGCTTCGGCGTAGTCGCCGGGCGTCCGGTTCATGACGGTCCGCCAGGTTGGTCGGTCAGGGAGAGCGGAACAGGCACGGCTTCCAAGATCATGGAGTTCTCGACGCCCCGTGACCTGCCTGGAAGACCGTGCCTGCCGAAGCATCATCGCTGATCCCGCCTGCCCTTGACCAACTCCGCGAGCATCCAGAGGCCGCGCCGGAAGAAGTGCCCGGACTGCTGGGCCGCCTCGCCCAGGTGCCCGATCCGCGTGATCCCCGTGGAGTGCGCCACGCTCTGGTCGGCGTCCTTGCCCTGGTCGCCTGCGCGGTGCTGGCGGGGGCGACGTCGCTGCTGGCGGTCGGCGAATGGATCACCGACGCTCCGCCCCACGTGCTGGAACACGTCGGCGTGCGATTCGACCCCCTGTTCCCCAAACGGTGCCTGCCTGCGGAAACGACGGTCCGACGACTACTGGCCCGGATCGACGGCGACGCATTGGACCTGGCGGTCGGCCGCTGGCTCGCCGACCGCCGCCACCGAACCCGGGGCCGGCTGCGCGGCCTGGCGGTCGACGGCAAGAGCCTTCGCGGCGCGGCCAGGGCCAACGGCCGCAGGATCCACCTGCTCGCAGCCCTGGACCACACCACCGGCCTGGTCCTGGCCCAGCTGGACGTGCAGGAAAAGACGAACGAAATCACCTGCTTCCAGCCGTTGCTGGAGGCCATGGCCGACCTGGCCGGGGTGGTCGTCACCAGCGACGCCATGCACACCCAATGCGAGCACGCCGACTATCTCCTGGGCCGCGAAGCCCACTACATCGTGATCGTCAAGGGCAACCAGAAGAAGCTCCGCAAGCAGCTCAGATCCCTTCCGTGGACAGAGATCCCGCTGCAGGGCCGCGTGAAGGGCACCGGCCACGGACGCTCGGAGATCCGACGGATCAAGGCGGTCACGGTCAACAGCCTGCTCTTCCCCGGAGCCCGGCAGGCCGTCCAGATCAAACGCCGCCGCACCGACCGCAAGACCGGCAAGACCACCATCAAGACCGTCTACGCCGTCACCAGCCTCACCGCTGAGCAAGCCATCCCCGCCCAGCTGGCGACCCTGATCCGTGATCACTGGCAGATCGAAGCCCTGCACCACGTCAGAGACACCACGTTCGCCGAAGACGCCTCACAGCTGCGAACCGGCAACGCGCCCTGGGCGATGGCCACCTGGCGCAACCTCGCCATCGGCGCCCTACGGCTGGCCGGCGCGACCAGCATCGCCGCGGCGCTGCGACACAACGCCCGCAACGCGGACCACCCGCTCGCCCTGCTCGGGCTCAAGTGATCACGAAACGGACGCCCGCCAACTACGCCGAAGCCCTGCCCCGCCTCGGCAAGTGCTCGAGCACACGCACGGTGGTGGCGACTACTGGCCTCTCCATGTTCGGGCCGCAGCCGCCCACCTCGCCGTCCTGGAGAATCTGATCGGCGACAGGTACCAGCCGGTCCTTCAGTGCGCCGTGGAAGCCATCTATCAGGAGATTGAGAAACCCACCAGGTATGACTTCCTCGGCCTCCGCCGTGAGCGGGCGTTCGAGCGACGATTCGGGGCGGCGTCAGACGTGCGACTCGATCTCGCCTACACGATGCTCAACGCCCTCGAGGCCCTACTCGACAAGGACGGCTACCGCGCCGTGATTCGCGCCGCCTGGGAAGCCAGCAACCTCGAGCCGCAGCCGGACCACGCATGACGGCGCCCCGGCCGGGACAAGCGGGCGGGAATCCCCATGGTGATATCACCATGGGGTAGAGAAAACGCTACGCTGCAAATGCGGTACCACTTTCAGCAGGAGGCAGCGATGAGCAGCGAGCCGTGGACCATCGAGTCCATCCGCAACGCCCTCGGCAATCCTGCCCTCGCCCAGCGCTTCCTAGGCGAGATCAACCGGGCGCCGGCGCACCAGCTGCTCGCCGTGTTCGCCAAGTGGGAGCGGATCGCCAAGGACACTCTCGCCGTCGTCGAACGCGGACGAGAGATCGCGGCAGCCGAAGCCCGCGGCGAGGAGTCTCCGGGCGAGTGGATCGACGCGACTGAACGCGTCCTTGGCGACGCTGCGCGTATTCGCGCCCGCGGCGCAGCCTGACCCGAACCGTGCGCACACGGCGTCACCGCCCGGCTACACTCTGAGCTCTGCTCGGGGGCGTGCAGACCAGGGGATACCCATATCCGCACGCGAGCAGGAGGGCCGCCGCACAGATGTACCGGCTCAAGTACGACCCCGCCGCCGAAGCCGTCCACGAGGCGATGCCCCCGGCCGCCGGCGAAACCCTCACCCTCGCGTTAGCCGACGCCTGCCATGATCCGATAGCCGCCACCGAGCCCTACGGCGAAGACGACGGTGTCATGCGGATGATCATCACCGAGCAGGCGTTCGCCGTCCTCCTCGTCGGGCACACGCTGAAGACCATCACCGTGCTGCAGATCAACTACCTCGGCTAGCCGGCCGATCCGTCCCGCACCGGAGAAACCCTTGATCGAATACGTCCCTTACAGCGGCGAGCCCGAAGCGATGAACTGCCCCGCCGTCATCTGCGACACCTGCCGCAAGCAGGTCGTCGGTGAAGGCAACGTCGTCTGGTGCATCCGAGCCGGCGGCAAGGGTGATCTGCGACAGCAATCCCCGCTCTTCGCCTCCCACAAAGGCGGCTGCGACCGCGCTCTCGAAAGCTGGCTCGAAGCGCAGTACCCAATCGACGACAACTGGATCAACCTGTGGGAAGAGATCGACGTCTTCCTCGAACAGCTCAGCCACAACGTCAGCCGATCATTCGCAGAAGACCCGCGAGGCGACTACCACGAGGTCATCCTCCGGATGCCGACCGACCCGCATCAGCAGTCACCTCGGTAGGGTCGGACGCCTGCGCCCCCGCAGCCGCATAGGCTGCGGGGGCGCTTCGCTGCGCCTAGAACCGCCCGGTGCAGGCCCGGCGGATCTGCGCCGCTACCCGACGTCCGGCATCTCCACCTTCGCCAGCGTCGGTGTCCGCGGTGGATTGAACAGCCGCTGAGCACGCCGCGCGTTCTCCTCCCGCATCGCCGTCAGCCACGGCCACAGATCCGGCGGCTCGATACCGGGGCACGCCACCGTGTGCGAGATACGGCACTGGGCGCCCTCCGTCGGCTCCGCATTCCACGGATTCCAGGCCACGCCATCACTGTTGATCAGCCACCGCTGGCGAGGCGGCACGAAATGCGCCGGCAGAACATTCACCGGATCCAACGGCTCCAACAGCACCCACGCCTGCGACAGCGTCGGGAAGCGGTCAGCCTCTAAGCCGCACTCCGGGCACACCGGCGGATTCGGAGGCGCGGGTGCGATCGCGCCCTCCGTCACCGCCTCCACCCGGTCCGACGCCCGCTGCACCCGCCCCCAGTACGCCTCGTCCGACTCGTCGAGCAGACGCCCAGGCTGCACGAAATCGTCCTCAAAGACCCCCATACGGCCAGAGTCCGCAAAGCGGCGGCATATGCGTAGAGCGCGAACCGGACGGGACGCGTGAGTGAGTTCGGCCCCAGAGCGGCACACGGGGCACGGCATGCCGCCGGCAAACCCACACGCCGCGGTGGACGCGGCCGGACAGGCGGTCTAGACAGGGCGCGAGCTCATCGACCTGCCGCTCACCGAACGGCGCAACGCGGCGTGACGTCACGCGCGGCAGGCCGTTGGACGGGCATGCGGTGTCGCAATCATCGACGACGACATCTACTACGAGCGGGCCGACGGGACCTACGCCAAAATGCCCTACGACAACGGGGAAGAAGTCGCCAAGATCTTCATCGAGCGAGTCACGCCTGAGGAACTCGAAGGGCTGACCAAGGCGATGGTCGAAATCGCCCGCAAGCGCGACCCGGAGATGGCAGCCGAGGTGCCTGCCCGCCCTTGAGTAGACGAAGGCCCCGAACCTGATCAGCGGTCGGGGCCTTCGCTATGTGCGACTACTCGGCCAGCTGCTCATCCAGGTACGCCTGGACCGGCGCGAACAGCCCGCCCGGCACGAGCTCCGGAATCTCCCCAAGGCGCACCCAGCGAACCTCCGCAACCTCCCGCGGACTCGCCGCGTGGGCCGTACCTGACAGCAGTCGGCACGCCACGTACGCCACCTGCCAGCCGGTCACCGGGTGCACCCGCTCACCCAGCAGCGAGACCGGCTCCACGACCACGCCGGCCTCTTCCAGGGCCTCACGCGCCGCCGCCTGGCCCGCGGTCTCGCCCGGCTCGACCTTGCCCGACGGGAACGTCCACAGCAGAGAGGCCGCCGGAGCGCTGCGGCGAATCAGCAAGACGCGCCCTGCATGCACGATCACCGCGCCAGCGATCATCGCCTCTCCACCCGACATGGAACCTCAACTCTCCCTCCGAGAACGGTCATTCGGCGCATGCCTTCCGGTGTGCACGGACATCATGCCGCCATGAGCGGCAGCGACGACAAGACAAAAGTGCCGATCAAAGTCTGGGTCGGTGGAACCCTCGGCGCCGCCCTCTTCATCACCGCCCTGATCTGGGGGCCCTGGTGGATTGAAGGCCACCACCTCAAGGACGACAAAGGCGAGCTGGTCTCCAGCGCCGGGATCATCGTCACCGGCTTCCGCACCATGCTCGTCGCCATCGGCGCTGGCATTTTCACGGCGTTCGGCCTCTGGTACACCCGCAAGAAGCACGAACTCGACCAGCGCCAATTCGAGCACGCTCAACAGCAGTTCGCGACCACACTTCGTGAGACGCAGCAGCGAGATGAACAGCAAGCCGAACTCACCCGCGAAGGTCAAGTCACCGGTCGGTACGTCGAAGTGATCAAGCTACTCCGCCTACTGCTCTTCCATTCTCCAAGGATTTCTATGGATGCATTCGAACTCTGTCGGGTCTGTGTCCCGTTCAGGCATCAGTCGTTGAAACACCTTCATGCGCTCGCGGGCTTCCAGTAGGTCTTGGTGTTTCTTAGCAACGTGCCTGAGCCGGCCCTTGTTGCTATTGATCTCCTGTCCGTTGGCCAGTGTGACTCTCAGAGTCAGGAACAACAGGTTTGCTGTCAGGCTCATAGGCAGCGGTCGCTGCTCCATATTCAGCCTCGATCCACCGCCCGAATTCTGATCACGGGCGTCGGGCGGGGTCCGGGGGTTTCTTCGGGATGCGGGCAGCGGTGATCGCCGGGTGGCCGTCCGGTGCGGGGTCTCCAAGATCTTTCAGGTCGTGGGCGGACAGGGCGGTCGCGCGGGTCAGGTGACCATGCGCTGTCCGGTCGCGGCCCACAGGTCGGTGAAGTCGTGCTGCCAGCGCCAGAGTTGGGGCAGGTGGAGGGTGAGGCGGCGGGCGCCGGTGGCGATCCGGGCGGGGATGTTGATCAGGTGGCGGCGGATCGTTCCGGTACGGGCTCTGGCGTGGAAGACCGAGGCGAGGTGGCCGGCGGCCCGGGTGAGGTTGTAGGCGGTGGCTGCGAGAGTGAGCCAGGCGGCGTTTCGCGGTGAACTTCCCCGAGGGCAGGTGGGCGAGCGCGGAGTCCTCCAGGTCGGCGAAGACCTGCTCGACCTGGGCGTGTTCGCGGTGCATGGGTTCGGCCTGGGCCAGGACGAACGGGCTGTCGGTGAAGATGACATGGTGGCGCCAGACGCCGAACAGCTCGGCCTGCCCCTCGGGCACGCTTGTGGGGTTCAGGCGCCTGACGCGGCGCACGATCAGCCGGGCCGTGGCGTGGAACGCCTTCTTCTTGCTGGTGAACGCGGTGAAGGGGACTTCGGCGATCTCGGCGTCGGAGATCCAGCGTTCCTCTTCGGCCTCCCAGACGGCGGCGTACTTGATCGGCGTCCAGGCGTCCTCGGCGATGCCGGCGATCGCTTCACGGATCTTCTTCCTGACCGCGACCGCGAGGGAGAACCGTGCGCCGGCCTTGCGGCAGACGTCGACGACCTTGTGGGAGAAGTACGCGGAGTCGGCGCGGACGATGATCTGCGCGGTGATGCCCATCGCCCGCACGGTGGAAAGGGCCTCGCGCAGCAGACTCGCCGCTCCCTTGCCGGAGCCTGCGGAGCCCTTGCGCAGTCTCGTTGCCACGATCACCGGCGCGCAGGTGCCCGTCTTGACCGTGACGATCTGGAAGTGCAGGCCGCGCTGTTTGGTGTAGCCGAAGGAGGCACCCTGCTTGGCCGGGCCGTAGACCTGCTTGACCTTGGAGTCGATGTCGACGAACACCACCTCGTCCCCGGTAGGGACCAGTCCGGTGTGCGCGGCGAGGTTGCAGGTGAACGCCCGCGTGGCGGACTCCAGTTGGCGCACGTGGCCCCAGGTGAACGCGCGCAGGAACGTGCCCAGCGTCGACGGGGCACGCACCCCGCCGAACAGGCGCGGCAGGCCGCCGTGGCGAAGAACGTCCAGGTCATCGATGCTGTCCGCCCCGGCCACCATCCCGCCCACGATCGAAAGTGCCTTCGCCTCGGCGGCCGTCCCGGCGCCGTTTGCCGCGCCGGTCAGCTTCACCTTCGCGGCCACCAGAGCGGGGAGACCGCACCGCTCGGCCAGCCGGATCGTGGGAACCAGCCCGGCATGCGCGATCAGGTCGGGGTCGTCGAACGCGGCGAACAGCCCCGCGGGCCTGTGGGAGACTTTCACTTCAGAGGTGCCTTGCCGATCGTACGTGCTGGAAGCGTAGGAACTCCCATCATCGCAGGTCAGCGGGCACCTCTTCCTATTCCTCTGTCCACAGACCGATCACCACGCGGTGAATCGAGGCTGAGACGATTGGAGAGGCGCCCCTGCCCTGGGACGAGAGCGATCAGTTCCGAGGGGTCGGGGCGGTCCTTGTTGTGCTCGAAGGCCCCTTCGTACTCCTCGATGATCGTCATCACTCTTTCCAGTACACGCTCTGCCTGTGCTGCCATCACAGCCGGTCCGACCATTTCCACCTCAAGCTTTGCCTGGAACAGCTGATTGAACGCGGTGATCACGGGGCGCTCAACAACCTCAAAGTTCTCCAGTGTTTCCGGCACCTTGAACTCGTATAGGAGGTGGAGTTTGTCCTCAGCCTCCGACAACGCTTTGAGGAATGCCACGTAGGCCGTGCGGCGATTGTCGAGCCGTTGCTGCCGCCGCTGTTCTTCCCTGTCGGCTTGCCGCTCGCGCGCTTCTTGTCGTCCCTTGAGCAGGGTGAACAGGCCGCCGATGGTCGCGCCGGTGAGCGCGGACCCTGCACTGACTAGTGCTACCCCCAACTGACTCATGCTGGCATGCAAGCAAGGCAGTCACGCGTGAGTGGCGGGAATGGGCCAGCCGCTCAGTATCGCTTCGCTGCGTAACGGCTCGCCGCCAATGGTGTTCGGGCCTCGGAGGTGCGCGAATCACACCCCTGGGAGACGTTGCGGCCGTGCGCGATGGAGCCAGCTCGAGCGACGCAACTATTTCCGGTCACGACTCTATGCCTGTGGCTGGTTCGGGTGCATCGTTGCTTCTGCGGGTCCTCCACCCCCAGGTGGGAGCCCCTTTCGGGTCCTGCCGATCGCTGCGAGCGGTGGGGCCCGCCGCTCCTCCCGGCTCCCCACGGGAGGCCATGCGGCTGTGCCGGGCCGGCGTGACTCCCTACCCGTGGGCCAGTGAGGCTGGACGCTTGAAGAAGAGTGAGTACTCCGTGCCGAAGTAGTTCATGGAGATGGTCACCGACTGCGAAGTGGCGGAGACGAGCTCCCAGCCATCCCGCCCGAGCATCGCGCATCCGTCATTGAGGCCCGCATCGTCTGGGATGGGGATCGCCGAGTCGGGGAGAACCCACCGCTTTGCGTTGTTCACGTTGTAGTGGACGATCAGGTGTTCCCACATGGCTGCCTCGCAGATGGTCTTGTGCCGGATGAGAAAGCTAGCGTTTACCGGAGTGCCATGAAGGAAGGTCGGCCATAGCCTGGCCTTCTCGGGGCTTGTCGCGGAGGTCTGCTATGCCCCGAACATCTGGTCAGGTGCCATCTCGTTCGGCCTGGTCAGCGTCCCGATCCACGTCGTCAGCGCGACCGAGGATCACTCGATCCGCTTCCACCTCGTCTACCTCGACGACATGGCGCGCGTCCGCGTCTGGAAGTACTGCGAGCTCGAGGACCGCGAGGTCACGGCGGGCGAGATCGGCAAGGGCTACGAGCTGACCAAGGACACGATCATCCCGGTGCTCGACGAGGAGCTGCGACAGATGCCGCTGCCCACGGCGAAGGCCATCGAGCTGGTGGCGTTCATGCCGGCCAAGGCCATCGACCCGATCCGGGTGGGGGACGGGTACTACTTGCAGCCAGACGGGCAGGTGGCGGCGAAGCCGTACAAGCTGCTGGCGCAGGCCCTCGAGCGGTCGTCGAAGGTGGCGGTCGCCAAGTTCGCCTGGTCCGGCCGCGAGCGCCTCGGCCTGCTGCGGGTTCGCGACGATGTGATCGTGCTGCATGCGATGCGCTGGGACGACGAGATCCGCGACCCCGCCGAGTTGGCGCCGGACACGGTGGAACTCACCTACGAGGAGATCGCCAGGCCGAGCATCTCATCGACCGCCTGACCCGCGACGACCTCGAAGGGCCCGACTTTGAGGATCACTACACGGACGCGGTCGCTGAGCTCATCAAGGCGAAGCGGGAGGACGGGGAGCCGCAGAAGGTACCCGAAGTAGAGGCCCCGGTCGGCAAGGTTGTCGATCTGATGGCCGCCCTGCAGGAGTCTGTCGCCAAGGCGCGCACCGGCCGTGGCGAGGACGCCACCGTCCACGAGATGCCGAAGAAGAAGACCGCGGCCAAGGAGACTGTGAAGAAGCAGCCCGCCAAGAAGGCCGCGGCGAAGAAGACGAGCAAGGAGACGGCGGGGCGGAAGTCGAGCGCCTGACGTCACCCTTCGACGAACCCGAGCTCGCTGTCCGGCCGGCAGTGGGTGCAGGCGTCGACTCCTTCGGCGAGTGCCCGCAGTGCCTGGTCGCGCGCCACGCCCCTGGATCGCTTGCCTGCCATGCGGCAGCCGCCGAGGTGCACGTACACGGCCTGCAGTCCGCCGAGCCGCTGCTCGGTGAGCCAGTCAGGCTCGGGTGGCCGGGCCTGTTCGCCGTGTCGCCGTTCGGCTTCCCGCTGCTCGGCTGCTGCGATCTGCTGCCGTACCCGGTCGAGGGTGTGGGCGAGCCAGGTCTCCAGGGTGCGGAGTCTGGGCAGGTCGGGCGGGAGGTCTTGCATGCTGCCAGCTTGCACCATAATTCGAACACCCGATCTAATCGCTGTATGGCTAGACATCGCGTCGAGCACCTCACCGACACTCAGGAGCGGATTCTCCGCTGCATCCGCGAGGCCATCACCGACCGCGGCGAAGCGCCCACCGTGCAGGAGATCGGGGAGCGGGTCGGCATGCGTAGCAGCGCGAGCGTCCACTACTGGGGGAGCTGGAGACGAAGAACGCGATCGTCCGGGAGCCGGGCCGACGCCGCGGGATCAGGCTCGCGTGATGGACGACCAGCGGTATCACCTCACCCTTTTCACGGGCGCCCGGCCGGTGATGCACGGCTGGTGGGCGAAGTGGGACACGGCGGAAGACATGTTCACGCTGTGGATCGGTAAGCACGGCAACGTCGACGCGGCCCGCATCGTCCTCGTCGACGAGGAGGAGGAGCCGCGGGTCCTGGCGTCCTGGCCTGACACGGAAGAGTGACGGTCCCCCCGGGTATCCGGCGGCCCTGCCATGCTGAGCTCGACTCGAGGAGGGGACCATGGCCCACCGCCCGTACCCAAACGCCGACCGTGCCCGGCGGCAGCTGGCGCGTCGCCGCGCCGGTGTCGAATCCGCTGGTGGCAGGCACCAGCCCACCCTGCATGAAGCGGGGCGCCGAATGCAGGCTGCTCTCCGCGGCTTGCCCAGCGCTACGACGCTGCTGCAGAGCCCCCACTCCGTTGACGAGTACCGTCTGTCCACGCGCTGAGGCGTTCTTGTCGCGCGGCTGCCGCTGGGCCACCCTCGCAGGCATGACGGATAGGGAGCAGAAGGGCCCGGTCGCGTGGCCACCACCCGACGATGATTCGAGTACCGGTGCCCGTCGTGCGGGGCGGAGTACGTGGTGACGCGGAAGGGGTCACCTGTCCCGACGATCGGGGTGCCAAGCATCGGTGGCCCGTGACGCCCCGCGTTGTCAGTGGCGCCTCGTAGCATGGCCTCTTCAATCAGCCCTTGCTGGCACTAGGGCCTGTGTGGAGTTGTGATCAAGGCTGTGATCCGAGGTGTCGGATCCAGAGGAGGCCGGCACATAATTCGAGTCCGGCCTGGTAGCTTTCAGGCTTTTTGTCGTAGCGGACGGCGAGGCCGCGCCAGTCCTTGATCTTGTTGATGGTGCGTTCGACGCTGTTGCGGAGCTTGTACAACTGCTTGTCCCAGGTGACGGGCCGCCCGCCGCGTGAGCCGCGGTTCTTGCGGTGGGCGGCCTGATCCTTCTTCTCGGGGATGACCGCCTTGATCCCACGCTTGCGCAGGTGAGACCGGTTCTGGCGAGACGAGTACGCCTTATCGCCCGCGACTGCGTCGGGCCGGGTGCGGGGCCGGCCGACCGGGCCGGGGACGCGGATCATGTTCAGGACGGGGATGAACTGCGGACTGTCCCCGGCTTGCCCCGCAGTGATCTTCAGCGAGAGGGGCAGGCATTGCGGCACACAGGAAAGGTGCGTCTTGGTGGTCAGTCCGCCGCGGGAACGTCCCAGGTCAGCGGCGGCGAGTCGGGCCTTGCGGCGACGCCTCACGCGTCGTCGTTCTTCCCGCTCCGGGTCCAGTTGCCCGTCTTGTTCCTGGCCGGCGCCCCTTTTTCTGCGGCGGCCTTCTCCAACGCGTCCAGGGTCTCGGGCTCCACGATCATCCCGGCAGCATCATGATGGGCCCGGACTGTGGTCGAGTCCACGCTGACCAGCGACAAGTCCACCAGGCCCCGCTTCGCCGCCTCGGCGATCGCACCCTGGAACACCGCGGTGAACACCCCAGCATCCCGCCACTGCCGAAACCGGCCGTAAACGGTGGACCAATGCCCAAAACGTTCGGGCAACTCCCGCCATTTCGCCCCGTTCCTGAACCGCCACACGACGCCCTCGAAGTGCGCCCGCAGGTTCTCCGGGTACGGCCCGTACTCACCGACCGGCAGAAACGGGGAGACGAACTCCCACTCGGCATCCGAAAGTTGAGGTCGAGACACCCCACCGTTTTACCCCAAGGCCCCCGACCCTCCCGGGCCGGGGGCCCACGAGATCACAACTCCACACAGGCCCTAGAGCTGAAGCCCCGCCCGGACAGCGCCCGGGCGGGGCGCTCGGCTGTCAGGCTGCCTCAACGACGTCGCTCTTGTGCCGGACCGCCGCCTTGACTCGCATCACTTCGCCGATCCGGTCGCCGCCCTTGTCTCGCAGCTTCGCGTGGAAGGAGGCTGCCGCGTCGCGCCAGGGCTGCCACGGCTGGTCGTATTCGGCGTGCTGCGCCTTGGTCCAGCCGTCGCCTGCGCCGGGGCTGCCGTATCGTTCCTGCAGTTCGAGGAGCCGGGCATGCGCGTCCACGGCTGCCTGCTCAAGGGGGATTAGATCATCAGAAGGTGCGTCGCCCACGAGGGGGAATCCTACGTCGCGGTGAGCTGATCACATTCGCGGCACCACGACAGTGACATCACGTCGGGAGGTGCCGAAGTGATTGACCTGGGTTTTCACGGACCTCCGTGAAACCTCCTACGCTGCCTCGACGATCCCCGGCGGCGCCACCTCCGCCCGTACCGCCGCCGCCCACTCCACGACGTACGCCTCGTACTCCGCCCGCTCCTCCGGGGAGAGCGTGCCGCCCGCGCGTTCCCACAGGGCGCGGATCAGCTCATTCCACTCGGCAGCTGACCGTGCGGAACCAGGGCTCGCGGGGTCGGTGGTCATGAGAAAAGAGTACGGTTCGCCACTGACAACGAGGAGTTTCGCGTCAGCGTGGACGGACGGATCGCTGGGCCCGGGTGATGGCGGTCTGCGCGTCTGCCCCGTACACGGCGGATTCCCTAAGCGTGCTCCAGACGCGCAGGTAGGCGGCCACGCTGTCGTCATCGTCGAGCCACAATTCCGCGTGCCAGTCCTCGGCGATGACGAGCCGCTCGTCCAGGACCCAGAAGCCGTTCGCCGTGGGGATTTTGAGCGAGGCAGAGAGCGGGATAACGCCGAGCTGCACGGTGTCCATGCCGATCGTTCCTGCGAGCCGATCGAGCTGGCTCGCGAGGACCGAGGGGGAGCAGATCAGTGCGTGCAGGGCTGGCTCCCACACCAGCGCGTGGAACTGGTGGCCCGTCTCGTAGAGCCACTTCTGGCGCAGCATGCGAGCGCGGACAGCTTCGTCGGTGTCGCGCGTCGTCCCGTAGAGGTCTGCGTACCGCAGGAACATGGCTCGCGCGTAGTCCGCGGTCTGGAGCATGCCGGGGATGACGGCCTCCTCCCACGCGCGGATGACCGTCGACCGGTTCACCTCGATGTTCCAGCTGTCCTGTACGGGCCTGTGGCCGGCGGCGAGTTGACGCCGCCAGGAGCGGATGTGGGACTCGAACCCCTTGAGGCGCGCGTCTAGTTCCTCGAAGGCCTCCGGGTGGCTGACGCCTCCAGCCCAGGCGCGTAGGTCCTCGGTCGTCGCGGTCTGCTGACCGTTCTCCAGCTTGTAGATCTTGGAGTGCGGCCAGCCGAGCCGCTGAGCAAGCTGAGTGCCGGTGAGCCGACCTTCAGGGGCCGCGAGCCGTAGTTCCCGGAGCCGCGCTCCGAGGGCTTCCCGGGCCTGCTGGAAGTCTGTGCTCACCGGCTCCCCGCTATCGATCGGCGCGCAGCTGCGCCGCGAACTCGTCGTACGGGACGGCGTGATGCACGGCCGCGTCCCGGACCTGGCAGTATCGCAGGACCTCGGCGGGCTCCGTGATCACCTCTACGTCGTGGAAGGCGTCCTCGTCGTCGAAGCGGAGCACGGCCACGAGACGGCTGTCGAAGATCCAGAAGTCCTCTGCGGGCAGGTGCGCGCGCTGCGCATCCTCGCGCCAGATGGTACGGACGTCCTCGCCCGTGGCTGCGTTGCACCTGGAGTAGTCCAGCAGGAACAGCTGACCCTCTGTGGGCGGGTTGTCGACGACGCGCACACGGCCGACGTACTTACCGCTGGACGTCTGCCGACTGATGTTCGCGCACCACTCGCTGTCCAGATCGCTCGGAGCCGTGCCCGTCCGAAGGAAGTCCTCGAACGCCGGATCCTCGCGGTCCGAGGCGTATCCGCGGCGCGTCTCCAGGTGCCACGCCGAGTGCTCGAACGTCTCGAAGAGCCGGCCAAACGCCTCGAGGTCAATCAGCTTGGGCACCCGCTCCATCTCCTTGGGGCCGTGGTTGACGATCAGTTCCCGCGGCACCACCACCGCAGCATCGTGTGGCCCGAAGTGCTGCAGCTGGCCGAGGTCCGCAGGATCAGTGACCGGTGTTCCCTGAACGATGACCTCTCCGGAGTCGAGGTCCTCGTGGATCGCCGGGCATCCGCCGTTCTTGCTGTCCGTGCCGTTGAGTCGCAGTCGTCGCGCCATGTCGCCTCCGTCAGTACGGGGTTGTCGCCACCAGCATCACCATTCGACGAGCCCCCTTCTACAAGGTGCCGTCCCTTCCACGAGACCACACGAGAACATCCGGCCATATATCGAGAACATTCGAGAACATCGCCTATGCCCTGACGGCCACCCCTTCCTAACGTCCTGCTCATGGCCCCAGCACCCGAGCTACGCGACGCCGTCAGCGTCGACCCGTTCACCGCCATGGAGTCCCTCCGGGCGGCCCTCGACACGGCCGGCATCGTGCTGCCGTCCCTTGCAGTCGATCCGGCGACCCCCGCCCTGGCCCTCATCGAGCTCGGGCGTGTCCGCGCGGACGTAGCCATACGACTGGCCCAAGCACTCCAGCGAGGAGCAGCAGCATGAGCAGAACGCCACTGGCAATCCCGCCAGAGGTCCTCGAAGTCCTGGCGTTGCCAGCCCTCGCAGGCCTCGCGGAGGCTAAGGCCGCCGGCCGCGACTGCGTTTGGGGCGGCGAACGCCTGACGATCGAGACCGTGGTCGACCTCGGCGAGCAGCTGGCCCCGAACGCCGACTCTCACAGCCTTGTAGGCGAGCGCTGGTTCCCCCGCGCCTGCCCGAAATGTGTCGTGGACAGAGCGCAGCGGGCCATGTTCGCCCACTGCTCGACGTGCAAGGACTGCGTGGCGGAGGCGGGGCGATGCGATGTCGGCCGCGGTCTGTACCGGCTGATGAGGGAGCACCGATGAGCCAACGTCGCGCAGGCCAAACCGCAGCAGTCGAGGAACAGGCGAGCCGTTCGGCTGGACGCGCAGCTGGCTATTGCTGGGAGAAGAACCCCCATGAGCCGGGCCGTTACACCTGGCCCCCGGACCACTCGCAGACCTACCCGGACCAGGACGTCTACGCAGGCAGGCAGTGGCACAGCCCCCCCGGACGGGGGGAGGCAGCCGTGAGCAGTCGGTACGAGTACGAGGATGCGGGCAGCGCCTTCGGTCAGATGCGGCGCGTCGCCAGCAACGGCCAGTTCGCCAAGGTGCAGCGGGCGCACCGCGCGTATATCGACCACCGCCGCCTATGCGACGTGTGTGCGGTGGAGAGTCCTCAGTGCGCGACGGCCCAGAGCCTGTGGGAGATGTACCGCGAGGCGAACTCCTCGTGAGGATGGCGTCCCGCGTGATGGTGTAGGCGATCACGGTGCGGGTGTGCGCGGGCGGGTGCCCGGGGCGTGCATCCGGTGACGGTCTCCGCTCCCTGCGCATAGGGCAGGCCACCGCGCAAATCTCCCTGGTGAACGGCCAGTTCAACCCGAGAGGTGCCCGATGGCCTTGTCTCAGTCTGACCTACAACGCCTGCTGGAGTCACTACGCACGGCGGACGGGATCGAGCTCGTCCGCAACGTCGCCGAGCGCATGCTGCAAGAGCTGATCGAGGCCGAGCTCAGCGGCCGGATCAGCGCCCAGTGGAACGAGCACACCGAAGCCCGCACCGCCTTCCGCAACGGCCACCGGGAGAAGACCCTGGCCACCCAGGCCGGCGATCTGGACCTGGCGATACCGAAGTTGCGCAGCGGCAGCTTCTTCCCCTGCCTGCTGGAACGCCGCCGCCGCATCGACCAGGCGCTCTACGCCGTCATCATGGAGGCATACGTGCACGGGGTGTCCACCCGCTCGGTCGACGACCTGGTCAAAGCGCTCGGCGCGGACAGCGGAATCTCCAAGAGCGAGGTCTCACGGATCTGCGGTGACCTGGACGAACAACTCACCATCTTCCGCGGCCGGCCCCTGGACCACAGCCGCTTCCCCTACCTCTACCTGGACGCCACCTACTGCAAGGTGCGCGTGAACCACCGGATCGTCTCCCAGGCCGTGGTCATCGCCACCGGCATCACCGAGGACGGCGGCCGTGAGGTGCTGGGCGTGATGGTCGGCGACAGCGAGACCGAAGCGTTCTGGAGCGAGTTCCTGCGCTCCTTGCGCGAACGCGGCCTCGGCGGGGTCCGGCTGGCCATCTCCGACAGTCACAGCGGCCTGGTGGCCGCGATCCGCAAGGTCATGCTCGGCGCCGCCTGGCAGCGTTGTCGTGTCCATTTCCTGAGGAACGTGTTCTCCGTGATCCCCAAGGGATCCGGGGAAATGGTCGCGGCGACCATCCGCACCATCTTCATCCAGCCCACCGCCGAAGCCGTTCACCACCAACTCGACACTGTGGCCGACATGCTCGGGCAGCAGTTCCCCAAGGTCAGGCAGATGCTCCTGGACGCCAAGGAGGACCTGACCGCCTTCGCCGCCTTCCCCATCTCCCACGATCCAGTCCTCAAATCCCCTGGAACGGATCAACCGCGAGATCAAGCGCCGCACCGACGTCGTGCAGGTCTTCCCCAACCCGGCCGCCCTCGAACGGCTGGTCACCGCCGTGCTCAGCGAGACGACGAATGGATCGCCTTCCCCCGCCGCTACCTCTCCGAAGCCAGCATGACTGCCATCTACGCCGCCGAACACGCCGACCCCACCACCCATGCACTCCCCAACATCCCGAACGCTACGCAAGATTGATCGCCTACACCATCACAAGGGACGTGACCCTCGTGAGCGCGTGGGTCTGAGCTCTCGCTGCCAGCCGACAGCCGACCGGCGGGCGGTCGGGCAGCTCGTGCAAGGCCGTCTGGCGGCGTTGACAGGCGATTCTCTCGACGCCAACTTACTTAGCGCTCGATAAGTTGGTGCCTCTTTGTCTCGCCTTCGCGAAACAGTGAAGTGCTGCCGGGCTCCCTGCTGAGGTCACAGCCGCCCTCGGCTCCGCCGCACGCCAACTCGGGCCTGGCTCGCATCAAAGGCGGCCGCCTGTCCGCCGTGAGCACCCCCTTGTCGGCGGGCGGGCGGCTTCTGTTCGTGTCCGATTGATCTGAGCGCAAACTCGTTGGATCGAGTGATGCAAGTGCCCGTGTCATGTGCCTGATCTGATCGTTGGATGGTATGGCCAGGGTGGGGGCGCGATTCCACCCCCCAGGTGGAGCCCCCACCCTGGTCCGCCGGTAAGGAATGGTCGACGGCCCCCGCAGGCCTGAACCTGCGGGGGCCGTCGACGTTTCCCATGGGAGACGAATGGGAGATGATCTAGTCGAGCTTCCTAGAGTTGCCTCTAGTTATCTCCAGTTATCTCTAGATGCGCGGTCACCCTCCAGCGGGATTCCGGCTTCGTCCCTCCAGGTCAGACAGGCAGCTCAGCGCACCTACCTGCAGCTAGACGTTCTGCCCGTTGCCGCTCACTCCCGACGCCACCTTGATGCCCTTGGTGATGTCGTCGATCACGGACTCCTTGGGGGCCTTGGAGCTGACGTCGATGCCGAAGCGGACGACGATCAGTGACTTGGAGTCGGCGGGGGACGGGAAGACGAGCGACTCGACGTAACCGTCGTCACCCTTGCTGGTGACGACCTTCCAGCGGACGAGGTAGCCCTTCTCGCCGGCCACGGTGACCGCCTTGGAGGCGAGCTCCGTGTGCGAGGTGATCGTGCCGTAGCCCTTGCCGTACGACTCGGTGGCGTTCTTGGAGATGTCCTCCTTGGCCGCCGCCTCCGCCGTGGTGGACTTCAGCTTCTGTGCTGCGGCGGTCGCCGAGTACGCGCCGCCCCGCTGGCACTCCTGCGAGGTGTCGCCGGGGCACTTGTAGGTGTCCTTGGTCGACAGCACGGCACCCGTCGTGGTGCTCCCGCCGGTCCAGTTGTCGGGCACCGGCACACTGATGCCGCTGATCAGGTCGGTGGCGTAGCCGTCCTCGAGCTGCGGCTGCCCGGACTGTCCCGGTGCCGGGGTCTGGCCCCCGGAACCGCCCGAGCCCCCGGAGCCGCCGCCCGGTCCGCCCTCGAGGCCCCCGTTGCCGCCGCCCTGGCCGCCGAATCCGCCCTGGCCGCCGTTCTGCCCGCCGGGGGCCTGGGAAGTGGCGCTGTTCCCGCCGTCGCCGTCGCTCTTGGTCAGGGCGTACACCCCGCCCCCGATGCCCGCGAGGACCGCGATCGCGGCGGCGACGGCTATACCGGTACGCAGTCCGCGCCGCGGGGCGCCCGGAGCGAGCGCCGGATAGGGTCCGGCGGCCGGCGGGTGCGTCGGGGGACCCCATGCGGCGGCGGACCCGACGGGGCGGGTCTGGTCCGTCCATGTCTTGCCGTCCCACCAGCGTTCGGTGGCGGGACTGTCACTTGTCTGCCCCGGGTCGGGATACCAACCGGGAGGAGTCACCTGCGTCATGGACCCACCGTATGAGCCGTGGGTGAAAGGCGGATGAGAGGGATCCGGAAGATTCGTTTCAAGAACGCCCCGGAAGCGCCGCCGGGTGCCTTGTCACGAGCAGCGGGTGTCATGCCAGGACCAGTCGCACCGGCGCCGCCCCCGCACTCGGCGGCGGCAGCCGCAGCCCGCCGCGCCCCGGCGTGATCGAGCCGAGCACACTCGGATGCCGGGCCCCGGTGCTCACCGGATCGGTGCCCGTGAGGCCGTGCAGAGTCAGGAAACCCAGCACGGCGAAGGCGTACGCCTCCTTGGCTGCCGCCGGCAGACCCAGAGCGTCGGACGTGCGTACGGGCACTCCCGGCAACTCCGCGCCCAGCATCGCCATCAGCGCCGGATTGCGGGTGCCGCCACCGGACGCGATCACCTCCGTGGCACCCACCGAGCGCACCGCGTCGGCGACCGTACGGGCGGTGAGCCGGGTGAGGGTCGCGATGACGTCCTCGGCGGTGAGCGTGCCGAACCCGGTCAGCGCGTCGCGCAGATGGCCGAGGTGGAAGAGCTCCTTGCCGGTGGTCTTGGGCGCGGGCAGCGCGTAGTACGGCTCCACGAGCAGCCGGTCCAGCAACGGTTCGTGCACGGTGCCGCGGGCGGCGAGGGCGCCGTCCACGTCGTAGTGCAGCCGTCCCCCGGTCAACCCCCGCACGGCCACGTCGACGAGGGCGCACCCGGGCCCGGAGTCGAAGGCGGTGCCGTCCGGCGCGGTGAGGTTGGCGATACCGCCGAGGTTCAGCGCCACCGGAGTCCCCGCCCTGCCGCGCAGCCACAGCAGGTCGACCAGGCTCACCAGGGGCGCGCCCTGACCGCCGGCGGCGATGTCCCGGGGGCGGAAGTCGGCGACCACCGGCAGTCCGGTCGCCTCGGCGATCCAGGCCGGCTGACCGAGCTGGAGCGTCCCGTGCGCCCGCCCGTCCTCGACCCAGTGGTAGACGGTCTGCCCGTGCGAGGCGACCAACTCCGCTCCACCGCCGCACAGTTCACGATCGGCCCGGACCGCCGCCGCGGCGAACGCCTGCCCGATCAGGGTGTCCAGGCGGCACACCTCGGCCAGCATGGTGGCCGCCGGGGGCAGCGCCGCCGCGAGCGCCTCGCGCAGTGCGCCGTCGTACGCCTCACCGACCATCCCGAGCGGCCGCAGAGTGAGGTCCTCACCTTCGAGGGTCAGTTCGGCCGCCGCCGCGTCGATCGCGTCGTACGACGTCCCGGACATCAGGCCGATCACCCGCACGTGCTCAACTCCCTCGGTTGTCGGGGAGCGTGGCCAGGGCGAGCGCACTGACGGCGCACGTCGCCGCCGCGTAGTACGCGGGGATGTCCACGCTTCCGGTCCGCTTCATCATCTCGGTGATGATGAGGCCCGCGCAGCCCGAGAACACGGCATTGGACAGGGCGTAGGCGAGTCCCAGGCCGGTGTGGCGGACGCTCGTGGGGAACATCTCGGAGAGCATGGCGGGCCCCGGCCCGGCCATCAACCCGACGACGGCACCCGCCCCGCACACGGCGAGACCCTTCACGGCGTTCGAAGTCCCGGTGTCCTGAAGGAGGTTGAGCAGCGGGACGGACAGGACCACGACCAGGCCGGCGCCGGTGAGCAGCACGGGGCGCCGCCCGATCCGGTCGCTGAGCAGACCCGCCGGGACGATCGTGGCCGCGAAGCCCAGGTTGGCGACGACCGTGACGAGCAGCGCCTGCCGGAAGCCGGTGTGGAGGGTGTTCTGGAGGTACGAGGGGAGCACGACCAGGAAGGTGTATCCGGCCGCCGACCAGCCCATCACGCGCCCCGCTCCGAGGACGACGGCCCGCGCGACCTCGCGCCCGGGCGGGCGCTCCCGTCTTCCCTCGTGCCGGAAGGCCGGCGTCTCCTCCAGCCGTAGCCGCAGCCCCAGCGCGACCAGCCCCAGCGGAAGCGTCAGCAGGAACGGCACCCGCCAGCCCCAGTCGCTCAACTGCCCCTCGGTCAGCACCGTCGCCAGCAGCGCCGCCACACCCGCACCACCGAGCAGCCCCAGAGCCACCGTGAACGACTGCCACGACCCGTACAGCCCCCGCCTGCCCGGCGGCGCGAACTCCGTCATGACCGAGACCGCGCCCCCGAACTCCCCGCCCGCGGACAGCCCTTGGACCACCCGGAGGCAGGTCAGCAGCCAGGGCGCGAGGGCACCGACCGTGGCGTAGGTCGGCAGCACGCCGATGAGCGTCGTGGCGCCCGTCATCAGCGCGATCACCAGGATCAGTACCGGGCGGCGCCCGATCCGGTCGCCGAGCCGTCCGAACAGCGCCGCGCCCACCGGCCGGAAGAAGAACGCCAGCGCGAAGGACGCGTACGTCCTCACCAGCCCCTCGGTCTCGCTGCCGCCCACCGGGGTGAAGAACCGGGCCGCGATGACGGTCGCGAAGTAGCCGTAGACCCCGAACTCGTACCACTCGACGAAGTTGCCGACCGAGCCCGCCAGCAGGGCCCCACGCCGCGGGCGCGGGGGACGGGCGGTGTGCGGGACGGAGTCGTGCACGCGGGCGCCGCTCATGGGTCCCTCCTCCTCGCTGTTCCTTGGAAAATTAGCGCCATTTTCAGCGAATTCTTGCGAGGAACCCCGGGCGTTTACGCCCGGGAGGAATCGCATCCCCGTGGCTGCGGCGCGGAGCGCCGCAGTATCACTGTGTCTGTTCGGCCGCGGAGCGGCCGGATGCCTTCTCGGCGGAGCCGGGTGGTGCGAACGTATGGCCGGTAGGTTCGCTCAATGTGATGAACGGACTCGAACGTGTGGTGGCGTCTCGCGCGGGTGCCTACGATCGGTGATCGTGAAGCTGGTCGTGCAGGTCAAGCTGGAGCCGACACCGAAACAGGCGGCGGCACTTGAGGCGACCCTTCACGCCTGTAACGAGGCCGCCACCTGGGTGAGTGAGATCGCATTCGAGCGTGGAGAGTTCAAGAACTTCGCCTTGCGCAAGCACACCTACGAGGCTGTCAAATCCCGCTGGAGTCTCGGTGCGCAGGCCGCGCAGCACTCGATCAAGAAAGCGTGCGACGCCTACACCACACTGAAGGCGAACCTGAGGGCCGGGAACCTCGGCAGGCCCGGCTCACGCCGATACCGCCGGGCCATCGAGAAGCCGATCGTCTTCCGCCCCTGGGGCGCGCAGCCCTACGACGATCGCATGCTGTCCTGGCAGATCCCGGACCGGACGGTGTCCATCTGGACCACCAGAGGCCGGGTCAAGAACGTGGCGTTCACCGCCTCGGTGGAGCAGCTGGCCACGCTGGCCCGGTACCGCAAGGGTGAGTCGGACCTGCTGGAGCGGGACGGCATGTGGTTTTTGAACGCCACCTGCGAGGTCCCCGAAGCGCCGCGCAACACCGATCCGGTGGACTTCCTCGGCATCGACCTGGGGATCGTGAACATCGCCACGACCTCGGACGGCGAGATCATGGCCGGACGCGAGCTGAACCGCACCCGCCTGCGCGAGCGAGGCCTGCGGGCCAAGCTGCAGCAGAAGAACACCCCGTCCGCCAAGCGCCGCCTGCGGAAACGGCGGCGCAAGGAGGCGCGGCGGGCGCGGGATATCAACCACAAGATCGCGAAGCATGTGGTGGCCGAGGCTGAACGCACCGGTCGTGGAATCGCCCTGGAAGACCTGACAGGGATCCGCGAGCGGGTACGGCTTCGCAAGCCCCAACGGGCCACCCACTCCTCCTGGTCGTTCGCCCAGCTGGGGAGCTTCGTCGGATACAAGGCCCGCCGGGCGGGGGTGGCGGTGGTGTACGTCGATCCGGCGTACACCTCCCGCACCTGTGCCGAGTGCGGCCACATCGACAGGGCGAACCGGGTCTCGCAGGCCTGGTTCGCGTGCCGGAACTGCGGATTCGTTGATCACGCAGACCGGAACAGCTCCCGCAACATCCGCGCCCGCGCGTGGGAGTTGTGGCGACGCGGGGCCCCGTCAACGGCCCCCGCCCCACCCCGGAAACCGGGAGTGGGGCTGGACGCAAACGCAGCATCACCGCCAGTGATGCCCGTTGTGCAAGCCCGGCTTTAGCGCCGGGTAGTTGACGTCTTTTGACTGTCGACAACTTTCACCACGGCTGGTCGTCGCGCCGTCGCGTCGCCTGCGGACACCTCCCGTCACCCGTCTCGGCAACAGGTGCGCCGACGGGCCGCCACATCGGCTTCCGGACGGCTAGGCTCGATGTCTGTACGTCGTACGGGCGACCTGGGGAGGTAGCGGCATGACGGAGGCACGGCCGGGACCGGCCGCCTCGTCTTCCCTGTGGGAGCGCGAGGCGGAGATCGCCGACGTGGTGGAGGCCGTCAAGGCCCTTCGCGCGGACGCCTCGTCCTCCGGCAGTCTGCTGGTGTTCAGCGGCGAGGCGGGCATCGGCAAGACCGCGCTGCTCGCCGAGGCGCGCCGGATCGCGGAGGCCCACGGCTGCACGGTGTGGTCGGCCCGCGGCGGCGAGACCGTCACCTCCGTTCCCTTCAACGTCATACGGCAACTCCTCCAGCCCGCCATCGTCTCGCTGATGCCCGAAGAGGCCCGCGAATACCTGGGCGACTGGTACGACATCGCCGGACCCGCGCTCGGCATCGCCGAACCGGGCGACCGCCAGGCCGACCCGCAGGGCGTGTGCGACGGACTGGTCGCGGCGGCGCGGCGGCTGGCCAAGCGCGAGTGGCCCCTCGTCCTGATCCTCGACGACGCGCACTGGGCCGACCAGGAGACCCTGCAGTGGCTGGTCGCGTTCGCCGAGCGCCTCGACGACCTGCCCGTCCTCGTCGTGGTCGCCCGCAGGCCGGGTGACGTCAGCGGTGAGCGGGCCCGCCAGCTGGAGGCCGTCGCTGCCGCGGCCCGACCGGTCCTCACGCTCAGCGCGCTGACACCCGACGCCACCGCCGGACTGACCCGCGCCACGCTCGGGGAGCACGCGGACGCCCCGTTCTGCCGCGAGGTGTGGGCGGTCACCGGCGGCAACCCGTACGAGACCGTCGAACTGCTCGCCAAGGTGCAGGACAGCGAGCTGGAACCGGTCGAGGCCTCGGCCGCCGAACTGCGCGCCCTGAACCGCTCGGCACGCGGTCGCGGACTCGTCGCCCGCCTCGAAGGACTCGGCATCGACGCCACCCGCTTCGCCTGGGCGGCCGCGATCCTCGGCACCGGGATCTCCCTCGACCTCGCCGCCCAGCTCGCCGGGATGCAGTGCGACGAGGCCGTGCGCTGCGCCGAACTGCTCGGCGCGGCCCGCATCCTCACCCCGACCGAACCCGCGAGCCGTGAACTGACCAGCGGTGAGCTGGAGTTCGTACACCCTCTCATCGCCAGCGCCGTCTACCGCTCGATCCCCGACGCGCTGCGCACCGCGATGCACGGTCAGGCCGCCTGGGCGGTCACCGAATCGGGCCGCGGAGCCGCTGCCGCCTCCCGCCACCTCCTCGAAGTGCACCCGGACGACGACCCCGAACTCGTCGAGCAGATGCGCGAGGCCGCCCGCGAACACCTCGCCGTCGGCGCGCCCGAAGCGGCCAGGCGCTGCCTGGAGCGCGCCCTGGCGGAACCCCCGCTTCCGGAGGTTCATGCGCGCGTGCTCTACGAACTGGGCTGCGCCACCCTCCTGACCGCTCCCGCCACCACGATCAGCCATCTGCGCACCGCGCTCGACCAGTCCGGCCTCGAGGGCGATCTGCGCGTGGACGCCGTCTTCCGCCTCTCCCAGGCCCTGGTCCACAACGACCAGCTGGACGAGGCCGTCCGCACGGTCGACGCGGAGGCCGCCCGGCTCGACGCGGGCCCCGCCCGGATGCGGCTTCAGGCCGTCCACTACATGTGGCAGGGCATCCATGCGGGCGAGGACCACCTTCCGGGACGCTCCCGAAGCCTCGCCGAACTCGTCAAGACCTGCACCGGACGCGACAACTCCGAGCGCGCCCTGCTGATACTGCGCGGCTTCGACGCGATGACCCGCGGCGAGAGCGCGGAGGAGGTCGTGGAACTCTGCGACCGCGCCCTCGTCAACGGCCGCCTCGCGCCCGGACTCGGCTGGACCGACACCGAGTGGGGCATCGAACTCCTCATGATGCTGGGCAGTTCGTACGCCTACGCGGACCGGCTCGACCGGGCCGAGAGCCTCTTCTCCGAGGCGCTGCGCTCCTACACGAGCGCCGGATGGAGCGGCGGCCACCTCGCCCTGGCGCACGCCTTCCTCGGTCTCGCCCACCGCAGGCGGGGCCGGCTCCGGGACGCCGAGACCACCCTGCGCGAGTCGCTGCGCATCGCCGAGCGGGTCGGACGCGGGCTGCCCCTGTACTGGTCCGCCACCTGCGGCCTCGTCGACACACTGCTCGCCCGCGGTGACGTCCAGGAGGCCTGGGCGATCGCCGAGCAGTACGGCTTCGCACCGCCGTACCCGTCCACCATCGTGCTGCCCGACACCCGTTCCGTACGCGGACGGCTGCTGCTCGCCGTCGGCCGCGTCAAGGACGGCATCAACGAACTCGAGGCCGCCGAGAAGGCCGCCGCGGCGCGCGGCCACCACAACACGGTGATGGCGCCCTGGGCGCTCGACCTCGCCCGCGCGCTCGCCTCGGACGACCCGGCTCGCGCCGCCGCACTGGCCTCCGACGCCCGCCGCCAGGCCGAGCGCTTCGGCACGGACACCGCGATCGGTGAGGCACTGCGCTGCGCGGCGGCCCTCGAATCGGGCCAGCGTGCGGTACGCCTGGCCGCCCAGGCCGTCACCTACCTGGAGGCCTCGCCCTGCCAGTACGAACACGCGGCGGCCCGCGTCGAGTACGGCATCGCGTCGCGCTCGGTCTCGGAGCTCGGTAAGGGTCTGACGCTGGCGCGCTCGTGCGGGGCGGACGGGCTGGTGGCGAGGGCGGAGGAGGTCCTGGCGACAGGGCGAGGGCTGAGGTAGCCGCCAGGCCGTGCGTGAGGACGAGGTGTCCGGAGCGGACGGGCAGGGTCACCCTGTGGCGCCGTCGTCGCCTTCTTCCTCGGCGAGCACCCGCTGAGCCGTAGCGAACGCCGAGTTCGCCGCCGGGACACCGCAGTACACGGCCGTCTGCAGCAGTACGGCGCCGATCTCCTCCGGGGTCAGCCCGTTGCGGCGCGCCGCCCGGACGTGCATGGCCAGCTCGTCGTAGTGACCGTGTGCGGCCAGCGCGGTCAGGGTGATCATGCTGCGTTCGCGACGTGAGAGCGTCGGGTCGGTCCAGATCTCGCCCCAGGCGTAGCGCGAGATGAAGTCCTGGAAGCGGGCGGTGAAGGGGGTCTGCCGGGCCTGGGCCCGGTCCACATGGGCGTCGCCCAGCACCTCGCGCCGCACCTCCATGCCCCGCTCGGCGCCCCCGTCGAAGTGGGCCCGCAACGCCGTCAGGACCGCCGCCGGACACTGCGCGGGCGCCAGGTGCGAGGCTCCCGGGAGCTCGACGAGCGTGGCGCTCGCCACCGCGTCGGCGATCTCCCGCAGATGGGCGGGCGGCGTCGCCGGGTCCTGGCGGCCCGCGATCAGCAGGGTGGGCACGGAGATCTCGGGGAGCCGGTCGCGCAGGTCGAAGGCGGCCAGCGCGTCACAGCAGGCGGCGTACGCCTCCGGGTCCGCGTTCCGGTGGTCCTCGATCAACCGCGGCACGGTGAAACCGGGCGTGAACCAACGGGAGTTCGCGTTCTCGGCGAGCGCGGCCAGCCCCTCCCGGCGTACCAGCTCGGCACGCTCCTCCCACGGCTTGGAGCCGTTGAAGTGCGCCGAGGAGCAGATGACGGCGAGGGACGTCACACGCTCCGGGTGGTGGACGGCGAGGTGCAGACCGACCGCGCCGCCGAGCGAGACGCCCGCGTAGGCGAAGCGTTCGATGCCGAGCGAGTCGGCGAGGCCGAGGACCAGGGCGGCGAGGTCGCCGACGGTGGCTCCCGGTCCGATCAGGTCCGGCGCCGACCCTCCGTGTCCCGGCAGATCCCAGCGAACCACCCGGTGGGTGGCGGACAGCTCGGGCGCGACCTTGTCCCACAGGGCGTGGGAGGTGCCGAGCGAGGGCCCGAGGAGCAAGGGGGGAGCGCTCTCGGGGCCCTCGGCGCGGTGGTTGAGCAGGGTGCGGGTCACGTTCGCTCCAGAGCACGGTCGGTGAGGGCTCCCGCGGAGCCCGTGTAGCGGGTGGGGTCGGTGAGTTCCACGAGGTCGAGCTCCTTGAGCTCCGGCTCCTCGTCGAGTACGTCCGCGAGGGGCCGTCTCTCGGCGACGGCCCGCTCGGCGGCCCGGGTCAGCAGCTCCTTGGCGCGGGCCCGCCCGAGCACCGGAGCGAGCTCGACGGCCAGGCGCTCGGAGACGATCAACCCATGGGTGAGGGCGAGGTGATCGCGCATGGCGTCCGCGTTCACCCGGAGCCCCTCGACCAGCTCGGCGGCGTTCCGGGCGATGCCCGCGACCAGCCTCAGCAGCTCGCGCAACGGCTCCCACTCGGCGTGCCAGGCACCGGCCGGCCGCTCGTCCTCGGCGACCATCGACCCGTAGAGCGTGGCGGCGAGCCCCGGCGCGCGGCGCGCGGAGGCGGCGATCACGGTGGCCGTCACCGGGTTGGCCTTGTGCGGCATCGCGGACGACCCGCCACCGCTTCCCTCCGCGACCTCGGCGATCTCCGTGCGGGAGAGGGTGAGCACATCGGCCGCCATCTTCCCGAGGGCCCCGGCCGTGAAGGCCAGGCCGCCGGCCAGGTCGCCGATCGGTGTCCGCAGGGTGTGCCAGGGCAACGCCGGTTCCGCGAGCCCGAGTTCACCGGCGTACGCCGCCACGAGCGCGCCCGGATCCTCGGCACCGAAGGCCGCGAAGGCGGCCAACGTGCCGGCGGCACCGCCCAGTTGGGCCGGGAGCCGGATCACCGAGAGCCGGTCCCGCGCGTCCAGCGCGAGCGACCGCCACCCCGCCGCCTTCAGCCCGAAGGTCGTCGGTACGGCGTGCTGGGTGAGGGTCCGCCCCGGCATCACCGTGTTCCGGTGCGCGGCGGTGAGTCGGGCCAGGGCCCGCGCCGTCCGCTCGAGATCCGCCAGGACCAGGTCCAGCGTGCGACGGGCGACCAGCATCAGCGCCGTGTCCAGGATGTCCTGGCTGGTCGCGCCCCGGTGGACGTAGGGCCCGTACTCCTTGCCGACCGCCGCTGTCAGATCCGCGACCAGCGGAATCACCGGATTGCCGCCTCCTCGGGCGCGCAGCGCGATCGACCTGACGTCGAGGTCCGCCGCCGCCACGGCGGACACCGCCGACGCCGCCGCGTCCGGCGCGAGCCCGAGTCCCGCCTGAGCGCGGGTCAGGGCCGCCTCCGCGTCGAGGAGCGCCGCCAGCAGCGCGCCGTCCGAGGTCGCGGACGCCGCCGGGGAGCCCGCCCACCCGGGGGCGAGCAGCCCGGCATCGGACTCGGCATCGGACTCGGAACGGACCGGGCCGGCAGCTGTCACTGGAACTCCAGGAAGACCGTTTCGCCTTCGCCCTGAAGGCGGATGTCGAAACGGTACGTCCGGTTCGCGCCCTCGGCCGCGATCAGCGTGGCGCGCCGGTCGGCAGGGAGCGAGTCGAGCAGCGGGTCGGCGCCGTCGGCGAGGTACGCGCGGGTGAAGAGGTGGTGCACCAGACCGCGCGCGAACACACACACGCTGATGTACGGAAGCCCGGCGTTGCCCGGCGGCAGGGTGTGCAGCGCGTACCGACCGTCGGCGTCCGTGGCGACCCGGCCGAAGCCCGTGAAGTCGACGCCGTTGCGGCCGAGGAAGCCGCCCGTCGACGGGTCGCGGCGCAGGGAACCGGGGGCACCCTCGAGGGAGCCGTCGGGCGCCGCCTGCCAGAAGTCCAGGAGGGCGTCCGGGATCACCTCGCCGGCGCCGTCGAGCACGTACCCGTGCAGGGTGATCGCCTCGGGGTGGCCCTGCGGTGCGACCTGACCGCCGTCGGGGAAGGGCAGCGCGTGCCCGTAGAAGGGGCCGATGGTGTGGGACGGGGTGGGGAGCAACCGCTCGGTCATGCTCAACGGCCTTCCTCGATCCAGGTGGCGGAGGGACCGTCGAGGACGATGTCCCACTCGTAGCCCATGGAGAACTCGGGCCGGGAGAGATCGTGCTGGTAGGTGGCGATCAGGCGGTCGCGGGCCGCCCGGTCCGTCACGGACTGCAGGATCGGGTCGTAGCGGAACAGCGGGTCGCTCGGGAAGTACATCTGGGTGATCAGCCGCTGGGTGAACGCCGTACCGAAGACCGAGAAGTGGATGTGCGCGGGCCGCCACGCGTTCGTGTGGTTTCCCCACGGGTAGGGGCCCGGCTTGATCGTGGTGAACCTGTAGCGGCCCTGATCATCCGTCAGGGTCCGCCCGACACCGGTGAAGTTGGGGTCGAGCGGCGCCGGGTGCTGCTCGCGCAGATGGGCGTATCGACCGGCGGCGTTGGCCTGCCAGATCTCGATGAGCTGACCGCGCACGGGACGTCCGTCGCGGTCGAGCAGCCGGCCCGAGACGGTCATGCGTTCGCCGAGCGGCTCGCCCCGGTGCTGGATGGTCAGGTCGCTGTCGTGCTCGGTGATGTCGGTGACGCCGAACACCGGACCCGACAGCTCGACCGTCTCCGGGTCACCGCCGTCGACGGCGACCAGCGGCTGCTTGGGGTGGCGCAGCAGGGAGCTGCGGTACGGGGGGTAGTCGCGCGACGGGTGGTGGCGAACCGGTGCTCCGCCGGCGACCGCCTTGTCGTACGCGTCCTGGAGATCCTTGATCTCGACGTCGATGTCCGACTGGGTGAGGGCCATGGTCGACTTCCTATCGTTCGAGGACGAGGGCGAGGCCCTGGCCGACGCCGATGCAGAGGGTGGCGACACCAACTCCTGTTCCCTTGCGGGCGAGTTGGTGGGCGACGGTGCCGGCGAGGCGGGCGCCGGAGGCGCCGAGGGGGTGGCCGAGGGCGATCGCGCCGCCGTGGGGGTTGAGGACCTGGGGGTCGAACTCGGGCCATTCGGCCACACACCCGAGGACCTGCGCGGCGAAGGCCTCGTTCAGTTCGAGCACGTCGAGATCGGCGAAGTTCTTGCCGGCTTTGGCCAGGGCGCGGGTGACGGCTTCGACGGGGGCGAGTCCGAAGTACTGGGGGTCGGTCGCGGAGACGCCGGTGGCTCGGATGCGGGCGAGGGGTTCGCGGCCGGTGGCCTTCAGTCCTTCCTCGTCGGTGAGGAGGAGGGCGGCGGCGCCGTCGTTGAGGGGGGAGGCGTTGCCCGCGGTGACGGTGCCGTTCTCGGTGCGGAAGGACGGTTTGAGCCTGGCCATGGCGGTGGGGGAGGTGTCGGGGCGGACGGATTCGTCGGCGGCGAAGATGACCGGGTCGCCCTTGCGCTGGGGGATCGGCACGGGGGTGAGTTCGGGCTCGAACAGATTCCCGGCCTGGGCCTTCGCGGCTTTGCGGTGGCTGGCGAGGGCGTATTCGTCCTGCTGCTCGCGGCTGATCTTGTGTTTGTCGGCGATGAGTTCGGCGGACTCGCCGAGCGGGATGGTCCACTGGGGGTCCATCCTCGGGTTGACCATGCGCCAGCCGAGGGTGGTGGAGTACAGCTGGGTGTGTCCGGCGGGGAAGGGCCGGTCGTTCTTGGGCAGGACGTAGGGGGCGCGGGTCATGGACTCCACGCCGCCGGCCAGGGCGATGTGGGCGTCGCCGACGGCGATGGCGCGGGCGGCCTGGATGACGGCTTCGAGTCCGGAGGCGCACAGCCGGTTGACGCTCACGCCCGGCACCGAGGTGGGCAGCCCGGCGAGCAGGGCGGCCATGCGGGCGACGTTGCGGTTCTCCTCGCCGGCGCCGTTGGCGTTGCCGAGGTAGACGTCCTCGATCCGGGCGGGGTCCAGGTCCGGGGTGCGGGCGAGGAGTTCTCGGATGGCGTGGGCGGCGAGGTCGTCCGGGCGGACGGACGCGAGGCCTCCGTTGTACTTGCCGATGGGGGTGCGGACCGCATCGACGATGTAGACGTCCTTCACGGTTGGGTCTCCTCGGTGGGTTCGGCTGCGACACGGACCTTCGCGGCGGTCTTGGCCACGATCTCTCCGGCCGTGACGCCGGGTGCGGTCTCGATGAGCATCAGCCCGTCGTCGGTGACGTCGAGGACGCCGAGGTCGGTGATGATCCGGTTGACGCACGCCTTGCCGGTGAGCGGCAGCGCGCACTCCTGAAGGATCTTCGCCGAGCCGTCCTTGGCGGTGTGGGTCATGACGACGATGACGGTGCGGGCGCCGTGGACGAGGTCCATCGCCCCGCCGATCCCGGTGATCATTTTCCCGGGGATGGCCCAGTTCGCCAGGTCGCCGCCCGCGGAGACCTGCATCGCGCCGAGCACGGCCACGTCGATGTGGCCGCCCCGGATCATCGAGAAGGACAGCGCCGAGTCGAAGAAGGAGGCGCCCGGCAGGACCGTCACGGTCTCCTTGCCGGCGTTGATGAGGTCCGGGTCGACCTGGTCCTCGGTGGGGTAGGGGCCGGTGCCCAGGATCCCGTTCTCGGACTCCAGGATCACCTCGACGCCGGCCGGGAGGTGGTTGGGGATCAGCGTCGGCAGCCCGATGCCGAGATTGACGTACTGCCCGTCCTGGAGTTCGCGTGCCGCACGGGCCGCCATCTCCTCACGACTCCAGGCCATCAGCCGCTCACCGTCCGCTTCTCGATCATCTTCGCGGCGGCCTGCTCGGGAGTGAGGGCCACCACCCGCTGTACGAAGATCCCCGGCAGATGCACCGCGTCCGGGTCGATCCCGCCGGGCTCGACCAGCTCCTCCACCTCGGCGATCGTCACCCTGCCCGCCATCGCCGCGAGGGGGTTGAAGTTCCGGGTGGACCTGCTGAAGACGAGGTTGCCGTGCCGGTCGCCCTTCGCGGCCCTCACCAGCGCGAAGTCGGTGCGGATGCCGCGCTCCAGCACGTACTCGGTGCCGTCGAACTCGCGCACCTCCTTCGGCGGCGAGGCCAGCGCCACCCCGCCGGAGCCGTCGTAGCGCCAGGGCAGCCCGCCGTCCGCGACCTGCGTGCCCACCCCGGCCGGGGTGTAGAAGGCGGGGATCCCCGCACCACCCGCACGCAACCGCTCCGCGAGCGTGCCCTGGGGGATCATCTCCACCTCCAGCTCGCCCGCCAGATACTGCCGCGCGAACTCCTTGTTCGCCCCGATGTAGGAGCCGGTCACCCGCGCGATCCGCCCGGCGGACAGCAGCACCGCGAGCCCGGACTCCATCGCCCCGCAGTTGTTGGACACCACGCCCAGACCGCCGACTCCGCGCTCGTACAGCGCCTCGATCAGCACGTTCGGCACACCGCTCAGCCCGAAACCGCCGACCGCCAGGGTCGCGCCGTCCGGCACATCGGCCACCGCCTCCAGGGCCGTGGCGACCACCTTGTCCATCCGTGAAGCCCCATCTCTTCCAAGCGTCCAGGCCCTCAATTACTCAGGGCACTGATTATTTCTGCGAGGTTTCACTCACGCTGCCACCAGCGGCCCGTGTCGTCAAGAGTTTCATGAAATCGTTGGGTGTACGGCCGTGAGCGTGCTGGTACGCATACCGGTGATGCGCGGTATCGTTCAGTGCACCAACGAAATGACGGACTCACCCAGGGGGAGCGCGCATGGCCGCGGTGGACCTCACCACCCACCCCGGGCACCTCGCCCGGCGACTCCAGCAGGCCCACTATCTGCTGTGGAACACGATGGTCTCCGAGGAGATCACCTCACCGCAGTTCGCGGTCCTGAACGCGCTGATCGCGGAGCCGGGACTGGATCAGCGCACGGTGGGGGAGCGGGTGGGCCTGGACCGGTCGACCATCGCCGAGGTCATCAGCCGGCTCAGTCGACGGGGCCTGCTCGACAAGGTGCGCGATCCACAGGACGGCCGCCGCTTCCTGCTGCGCCTCACCGACGAGGGGACGCGTACGCACCGCAAGCTGACCGTGCGCACGGCGCGTATGAACCAGGTCTTCCTGGCCCCGCTCTCCGCCGAGGAGCAGACCGTCTTCTTCGACCTCATCCAGCGTGTCTCGGACGCCGCAGAGGGGCTGCGCTACCCGACGGAACCCCCCACCACGCAACGCCGGACGGTCCTTCACCGGGCGACGCCAGGGGAAAACATCTGACAGATCACGGTCAGGAGCGCTAGGCTCCCCGCGATGATGACTCACTCTGTCGGCAGAATGGGGGTCCCGTCCGCGCAAGGTGAGTGCTGATGCTCACTCAGACCGCGAATGGGGATTCCCGCCTTTCCTTCTGGCTGCCCGTGCGAGAGTTCGCCGTGCCGCCCGCCATGATCGAGACTGCGACCGCCCGCCGCCGTGCCGGGGACTGGGCGGGGGCATGCGCCGCCGCAGGCATCGATGTCGATCTCAATCTGCGTTCCGTGGCGCGTACTTACGGCCACGACCTCGCCGCTCGGGTCCGGGCCGATCTCCGCCATCTGGCTCCCGACCTGCTGCGCTGGCACATGCCGAGGATCGCCCCGCACGGGTTGCTGCGCCCGGGGCTGACCATCGCCCTGGCCCGGTACGACACCCAAGGGCGTGACGGCGTAGGTCCGGTGCACCTCGTCGTGCGGACTCCACCGGCCTGGGCGGACGGCGGTCAGCGGATCAGCCTCGCCGTGTGGGCCGCACCGCACGTCGGACCCCGCGTCGGATCTCACGTCGGATCTCACGACCGATCCCACTCCGAGGCCGGTGTCCGCCGGCATCCGCACCCCCGTCCCAGCCGCCGCTTCCGCCTCGACCTGCACCGCCATCTTTGGGACGCGCGCAGGACCGATGAGCTGCGCGTGCGGTCCGGGGCCGACCTGGTGCCCGCCGACGGTCGCCCCGAGAACCCGGATCCGCCGGGAATCGTGCCGCGGGAGCGCGGGTGTGCCGTGGATCGCTGGGCGGCCGAGGCGGAGATTCTGCTCCGGGCCCAGGGGCGGACGGCCGGTACCGTCGCCGTGCGGCTCGGGGCCCGGGACCGGCTGGTCCTGGACGTGGTCGCGGACAGGGACGGTGTCGGGCCGCCGGGTGTGCGGATCGCGGCGGCGCCCACGGACGGCAGTGTCTCCGCGCTGCCCGTCCTGCCCGACGCGGCCACCTGGCTGCTGCCCGACCTGGAACTGATCCGCACCGGTTCGATCGAGGTCGATCGGCTGCATCCGCTGGTCGCCTCGGCACTGGTACCGGATCATTCGCCGACCGCTTCCTGCCGGGCGCCGGAGCATGGCCCGGCCGGTCCCTCCCGGACACCGGGCGGGGCCGGGCAGCCGCGCCTCGTGGACTGCCGGGGAGCCCAGCACCGTATCGGCCTGGTCGACGGGGTACTGGCGCCGCTGGACCACGACCCGGCCGAGATCCGCCGGGAGGAACTGCTGGTCGCGCTGACCGGTACGCCGCTTCCCTGCCTGCGGGCCATCGACGAGGCGCACCGTCGTCCGGACTGCCTCACCGGGGTCCGCGAACGCCTGATCCATGGCGACACCGCCGGTGCGCTGGACGTCGTCGAGGGCCTGCTGGGTCCGGACGCGGTGCTGCGCAGCGGCCCACTACGGGACGAGCTCGAAGCGGCCGCGCTACGGCGGATCACGTACGGCCTGTTCAGAGCGGGTATGACCGGCCCCGGCCCCGGATCCGGCCGCCTGCTCCCAGGCCTCGACCGCCCCCGTTGGCACCGAGCGCACCCGCGCCACACGGCCGCTCGCTGACCCGGGGACTTCCGTCGCCCTGCGCCCACCTGGCCGCCAAGCACACCCACCAAGCACACCCACCAAGCACACCCACCGAGCACCCCGCCCAAGCGCCCACCAAGCGCCCATTGAGCACCCACCAAGCACCCACCCACTCGTTCCACCACGAACCAAAGGTGATGAAATATGCCCACATGTATACCGTTCGTTGCGACCGACACTCCTGCCGACCCGGCCACCGCCTCCCAGATCGACGTAGCCGGCGCGTTGCTGGCGCTGCTGCGTGACGCCGGCACCGAACCGCGCCCTGACATCCAGCTGGAGGCACTGACGCTGGCCGTGGCCGCCGACCTGCCCGTGCTCCTGTGGGGTGAGCCGGGGATCGGCAAGACCGCGGCCCTGACCCAGCTGGCCGCGGCGCTGGACCTTCCGCTGACCACCGTGATCGCCAGCGTGCACGAGCCGTCCGACTTCTCGGGACTGCCCATCGTCGGCGACGACCCCGCGCAGCAGGGTGTCCCGATGGCCCCGCCGGACTGGGCGGTGCGACTGGTACGGGCCGGCCGCGGCCTGCTGTTCCTGGACGAGCTGTCGACCGCGCCACCGGCCGTCCAGGCCGCCCTGCTCCGCCTCGTCCTGGAGCGGCGGATCGGCGCCCTCCAACTGCCGCCCGAGGTACGGATCGTGGCTGCCGCCAATCCGCGGTCCTCGGCTGCCGACGGCTGGGAGCTGAGCCCGCCGCTGGCCAACCGGTTCGTGCATCTTCAGTGGACGCACGACCACGAGGTCGTGGTGCGCGGCCTCGGGGGGACATGGCCGCGGGCGACACTGCCCCGGCTCGACCCGGAGCGCTTGCCGGAGGCCGTGGACTTCGCCCGCCGCGCGGTGTGCGGGCTCCTCTCCGCCCGCCCCGGACTCGTGCACCGGCTGCCCAGCAACGAAACGCGCCGGGGCGGCCCCTGGCCGTCACCCCGAAGCTGGGAGATGACCCTGGGCCTCGTCGCCTTCGCCACCGCGGCCGGCTCCTCCCGGGAGGTGCTTTCCCTGCTGGTCAGGGGCACGGTGGGAGACGGTCCTGGGCTGGAACTGCTGGCAAGCCTGGACCGGATGGACCTCCCGGACCCCGAGACGCTGCTCGCCGACCCGGCGGGTGCCGACCTGCCCGAGCGGGGGGACCTCCGCCAAGCCGTGCTCGACGGTGTGGTGGCCGCGGTCCGCGGGCGTCCGGAGAGGTCCCGTTGGGACGCTGCATGGGCGCTCCTGGTGCGGGCGCTGGAGACCGGAGCCCCGGACCTGGTGGTCGTTCCGGCGACCACCCTCGCCTCGCTGCGCCAGGAGGACTGGGACGTTCCGGCAGCGATCGAGCGGCTTGCCGGCGCGGTGTCCCTGTCCCGGCGGGCGGACCGGGCGGCGGTCCGGACCGCCGCCGCGAAGGGCGGACGATGACCGCGCCCGCACCGGGGACACTGGACCTCGACAAGCTCTTCGCCGCCCGGCTGCACGCCGCCCGGGTCCGGCCCTACCTGGCCACGGCGCTGTTCGCCCTGCACACCGTGGAGTCGCGGCGCGTGCCGACGATGGCCGTCGACCGGCACTGGCGCTGCTACGCCTCGCCGACGTTCGTGGACCGGACCCCGGTGGAGGAACTGGCCGGGGTGTGGGTGCACGAGGTGTCGCACCTCCTGCGCGACCACCACGGGCGCGGGGACAGGGTCGCGCGGGAGCGCGGACTGACCGGCCCGGGGGAACGGCTGCGGATGAACATCGCCGCGGACTGCGAGATCAACGACGACGCGTTCGGCGACGGCCTGCTCCGGCCCGAAGGCGCCGTCACGCCACGGTTCTTGAAGCTGCCCGAGGGACAGCTCATGGAGGACTACCTGGGCCAGTTCCGCCTCGGGGCGCTCACCCAGAGCCTGGCCTGGCTGGACTGCGGAAGCGGCGCCGACGGACTCGAACGGGAGTGGGACCTCGGCCCGGACGGCGCGCACGGCCTCAGCCCGCAGGAACGGGACGCGGTCCGGTTCCGGGTGGCGCAGGGCATCACCGCCCGTCCGGGAGACACCCCGAACGGGTGGCGGCGGTGGGCGGACGAAGCGTTCCATCCGCCGCAGCCCTGGCGGGAGTTGCTGGGCGCGGCGGTCCGCTCGGCGGCCTCCAGCTCCGGCGTGGGCGAGGACTACACGTACGGCCGGCCGTCGCGGCGCTCGGCCGGGGTACCAGGCGCCGTGCTGCCGAGCCTGCGACGCAGGCCGCCACGGGTCTGCGTCGTCATCGACACCTCCGGGTCGGTCAGTGACGCCGAACTGGGCAGCGCGCTCCTCGAGGTCACCGCCATCTCCCGTGCCGTGGGCGGCCGCCGCGACCTGGTCACCGTGGTGCCCTGCGACGCGGCGGCCCCGATCGCGCACGCGCTGTGCCGTGCCGAGGGAGTACCGCTGGTGGGTGGCGGGGGTACGGACCTGCGCACGGGCTTCGCCAAGGCGCTCCGGGCGCGGCCCCGACCGGACGTCGTCGTGGTCCTGACGGACGGGCAGACCCCGTGGCCGGACCGGCCACCGTGCCGGACGGTGGTGGGTCTGTTCCCCCGGGAGCCGGCAGCCGGGTCGGGGGCCGAGGACGATCCCGACTACGCACCGGACGCACCGCCCGCGTGGGCACGGGTGGTGGTCATCGGGTAACCCCGACGACCCCGACAAGCTCGACGAGCCCGACAAGTCCCGTCGCCCGCCGCGGTCACGGTTTCGTCGCCATGGCTACGTCGTCATGCCTTGGCGAAGACCACCCACACCTGCCCCTTCGCGAAGTTCATCGGCGCGCCGTCGGCGGTCGTGAAGTCGGTGCCGCCGCCGGCGGTCGGGCGCTTCCAGTCGACGTCGAAGACCTTGCCGTCGCGCAGCACCTTCGCCGTCCCCGAGCCCACCGTCTCCGTGTACGGCGTGTTGTTGCCGAGGAAGTCGTGGTACTTGGAGTTGCGCACCTTCACGTACTGCACGACCACGGTCGCGGGCGACACCCGCTTCCCGTCCGTCGTCACCGTCGGTGTCCCGTCCATCGACACCAGCCAGCGGTGCTTGCTCGCCGACCAGGCGAAGGTGAAGCTGGCCGCGGGGAAGCGCACCGTGCGCGAGGTCTCCGGGCTGCCGCCCGCCGGGGCGGCACCGAAGTGGAACCCGGTGGTGAGGGCGGCGGCCCCCGGCGCGGACTGCATGAGCTGCTTCGGGTGCAGGAAGAGGTTGTGGGGGGCCACCTTGGAGGCACTGCGGTAATACGCGCTGGAGCCCTCATCGGCCGACACCGCATGCACGGGTGCCTTGGCGATGACCGGCAGCAACTTGTGCTGGGCACCCGAGAAGGCGAGCGTCGGCCTGTCGAACTGGCGCAGCAGCTCCAGGTCCGACTCGCGCGCACTGCGCACCGGCCCGACGGCGCTGGGCAGCTTGCTCGCGTAGATGGCCATCAGCCGGCTCAGACCGCCCTCGACCTGCTCCGCGTAGACGACGTCCGCCGCGTCGAGACCCGTCTGAGGGCGTGCCGCGCTCACATTGTCGATCTTCACGGCGAGTACGGGACCGGCGGTACTGGAGGGGCTCTGGGTCGGCGCCGTCTCCTGCCCTTGGCTGCGGCTCGGCGCCGGGGCGCGTCCGTCGTCGGTGGCGCTGCTGCCCGAGGAACAGCCCGTCACCAGAGAGCCCGCCGCGGCGACGGTCAGCAGCGCCGCCGTCATCGCGCCGCACCGCGTCCGCGCCATCTGTCGCATGCTCAACGTGCCACCCTGTCCCGTGCCATCGATTGTGCGCTCATGGGTTCATCGGTGGCCATACCCGCTCACTTCTGTTCGTGTGCGCCGAGTAGGGCCGATCAGCCCACTTGTTGGACCGATCGGGCCGCAGGTCGGTTGTGCGGGTGACCGCGTCAGTTCTGCGGGCCGAGGATCTCCGTGAGGTCGTACCCGACGGGCTCGTCCAACTGGCTGTACGTGCAGCTCTCCGCGGTCCGGTCCGGGCGCCAGCGGCGGAAGCGGGCCGTGTGACGGAATCGCACGCCGTTCTCCATGTGGTCGTACGCCACCTCCGCCACCCGCTCGGGCCGTAGCGGCACCCAGGAGAAGTCCTTCTTCGTCGACCACCGGCTGGGCGCGCCCGGCAGCCGCGCGGACTCGTGCGCCGACTCCTGCGACCAGGCCGCCCAGGGATGCCGCTCGACGTCCTCCATGCGCAGCGGCTCCAGCTCCTCCACCAGCTGTGCCCGCTGTTTCATCGGGAAGGCGGCGCTCACCCCCACGTGCTGGAGGGTGCCCCCGTCGTCGTACAGACCGAGCAGCAGGGAACCGACGACGGGCCCGCTCTTGTGGAGGCGGTACCCCGCGACGACGACGTCCGCGGTGCGCTCGTGCTTGATCTTGAACATGGCCCGCTCGTCCTGCCGGTAGCGCAGGTTGAGCGGTTTGGCGATGACCCCGTCGAGGCCCGCGCCCTCGTACTGCTCGAACCACCGCTCCGCCACCTCGCGGTCCGTGGTCGCCGGTGCCACGTGAACCGGGGC